>CAWHFI010000001.1:0-430831 GCA_963828645.1 uncultured Alphaproteobacteria bacterium
GGACAAGGGTCATCCGCCGCCGTTCGATTTTCCCGGCAAGGAGCGCTGGCGCAACGAGCTGTTTGCGCTCGGCATCGGTTTCGACCAGATCGATTATGTGTTCTGCACCCATCTTCACATCGACCATACCGGCTGGAACACCACCTTGCGTGACGGGCGCTGGGTGCCGACGTTCCCGAATGCGAAATACATCTTTCACAAACGTGAATATGCGGTGTGGGAGGCCGAGCATGCGCGCGGCGCCAATCCGTCGGACACGGTATTCCGCGACAACTGCCTGCCGATCGTGGAGGCCGGTCAGGCGCTGCTGGTCGACGATGACTACGCGCTGGACGATACCTTTACCCTGACGCCGACGCCGGGACACTCGCCCTGCCATTGCTGCGTCAACATCTTCTCCCGCGGCCAGCGCGCGGTGGTGACCGGCGACATGATGCATCATGTGATCCAGTGCCGCGAACCCGACTGGTCGCCGAGGGTCGATTGGGACGGCAAGCAGGCCGCGGTGTCGCGCCGCAAGTTCTTATCGTCCGTTGCGGAAACCGATACGCTGATCCTGCCGATCCATTTCCCGACACCGACCGCAGGCTTTGTGACGGCGGATCGGGATCGATTCAATTACCGGTTCAAACGCGGAAGCTGAATGGGTATTCCAAAGTGCTTTCTCGCGATCGTGTTGATCGCGGCGACGGGCATGACATCCGCCGTGGCGGCGAGCTTCCTGCCGCCGGGGACGGATCATGGCGGCTTTTCACCTGAAGGCCTCGACCGCGTCACCGCGATGCTGGATGCGGAAGTCGCACACGGCAATATCCCGGGCGCCATCATGCTGATTCAGCACCACGGCAAGCCGGTCTATTATCAGGGCTTTGGCGTCCGGGATCCGCGAACGCAGGCGCCGATGACGGAGGATGCGATCTTCCGCCTGTATTCGATGACCAAGCCCGTGACCAGCGTGGCCGCCATGATGCTGGTCGAGGACGGCAAGCTGTCGCTGGACGATCCCGTCGCCAGGTTCATTCCGTCCATTGCCCGGATGAAGGTTGGCGTTGAAAAGATCGGACCGGACGGCAAGCGGCGGCTCGATCTCGTGCCGGCCGAGCGACCGATTACGGTACTCGATCTGATGCGCCAGTCTTCTGGGATTGTTTCGGCTTTCAGCGATCTCGGCCTCGTCACCGACAGATACCTCGAGGCCGGATTGCTCGACGGAGATTTTGACAATCGCGAATTCGTCGAGCGCTTGAGCAGGCTTCCTTTGGCATATCAGCCCGGAACGGTGTGGGACTACGGCCATTCCACCGATGTGCTCGGCCGCATCATCGAGATCGTCTCGGGGCAATCGCTGTTTGCGTTCGAAAGGCAGCGCATCTTCGATCCGCTGCGAATGTCCGATACTGCCTACTACGTCCTGGATTCGCAGAAACAGGCGCGGATCGCACAGCCGCTGCCGCGCGACGAGGTGATCGGAAACGAAGGCATCAGCGATCCGGCCGTCGCCCGGAAATGGGAATCCGGCGGAGCCGGACTGGTGTCGACCACGCAGGATTACGCAAGGTTTCTCCAGATGCTCGTCAATAGCGGCACGCTCGATGGACGGCGGTATCTGACAGAGCAATCCGTGCGGCGGATGCGGCAGAATGAAGTGGCGCCGGCCACCGACGTGAAGCCGTGGGCGTATTATTTTCCGGGCGCGGGTTTCGGCTACGGACTGGGATTCGGCGTCCGCGTCGCGCCCGGCGAGGACGGTGTGCCCGGCTATCTGGGCGAGCTTGCCTGGGGCGGCGCGGCCGGCACCTATTTCTGGGCCTATCCGGAGCAGGACATCGTCATGCTGTTCATGGTGCAAACGCCGACCCAGCGCGGCCGGATTCAGCCGCTACTCAAAACCCTGGTCTATGACGCCATCCTGAAATAGCGGCTGGGCGGCGTGCGCATCGCGTTGCTTTGACAAGGATGGATATTTTTGACAAGCCTGCTTCGGCGGCAAGGCAGCCGAAAGAAGCCGAGAACCGGGCAGGGAATATGGATTTTCGTCAAATCGCCGGCACCGATGTGCGGCTGTCGCGCGTCGCATTGGGCGGCCATGAATATCTGCCGAACGGCAATTCGCGCGGCTTCAATGAGGACTTCGCCAAGGCAATCACGCCGGGACACTCGTTTCCGGGTTTTGGTGGTGACAAGCGCAAGGCGGTTTTGAAAGCGGCCTACGACATCGGCGTCAACTTCTTCGACGTGACGCTGGATGCCGAAAAGGAGGCGCTCGGGCGCAATCTGTGGGAGATACCGCCGCCCTACGAGGTCTATGTTCAGACCCGCCCCGAAGCGATGGCCTACAGCTACGATCCGGGTAACCGCAAGATGACCGACCTCGGCCTTCTGCGCGCCGAGGTGCAGCGTATCCTCAAGGTGTTGCGGCGGGAGCGCCTCGAAATCCTCAATCTCGGCATCCTGCGCACGGCGATCGACGGCGATCCGGAATTCGTCGCAAAGCTAGCTGCAAACATCAAGGCGCTGCAAAAAGAGGGTCTCATCCTGTTCGCCGCCGCCGATACGTTTTCAGGCGAGGCCACCTACAAGGCGATGATGGCGAGCAAGGCGTTCGCGACCCTGAATATCAACTTCAACGTCGCCGACCACGAGCCGGAGCGCGAGGTTTTTCCGCTCGCCGGACAACTCGGCATGCATGTCGTGGTGCGCGAGGCCTATATCAAGGGCGTGCTGTTCCGGTTGGGCCGTGAAGCCGGCATAGCCGACGATGCGCTGCTGGCGCGCGCTGCCATGAAATGGCTGGCGTCACGGCCGGGAATTGGCAGCGTCATCATCGGCGCGGACACCGCGGATCACTTCCGGGACAATGTTCGCGCGTTTGAATCGCCGTCATTGGACGCGGCTGAGACGGCCGTGCTGGACAGACTGCGGGCACATCCGTCCTTCATCGCGCTGGAAAAGCAGAAGCACGATGAATTTCTGGGAGGCACCGCGATCGGCCAGCGCGCCGTGACGACTTGAGGCGCGGCGCCAAGGGGAGCGTTATTCCGACCCGCGGACCGATCCCCAGCTGATTTTTGGCCTGCGGAAACCCATGGCGATCCAGGCGGCGACAAGCCGCAACATGAACTTGCCGGAGGGACCGGAATAACTAGTCGTCCGTGAAGAACCCGATTTTAGGCTGGAGCTGGTTGAAGGGTTGCCATGAGCGCGGCGCTTATCAGACACAACAAAAGCCTTAGCCAGCGGATCAGGCGGCGGAAGTTGTAGCCGACGGCTGCGAGGATGGCGTTGGCAGCATCTCCCCGACGGTACCAGAGATAGTTTCGGCCCATACGATGCTCGGCCTTGAGATGGCCGATCACGGGCTCGACAGCGGACCTGCGGCGCAGTTCGCGCTTGATGCTGGGTGTCAGCCCTCGCTTCTGGCCGGAGATGAAGACCCTGAACTTGTGGTCTGGCGGTGCATTGTGGCCGCGATATCCTTTGTCGGCGAGGATGCGCGAGATGGTGTTGCCGGTCAGCGCCTCCATCTCCGGGATCACGGTGGCCAGGGTGTGTCCGTCGTAGGGGTTGCCCGGCAACGCCTTCACATGGGTGACGAACTGGCCGCCCTTACAGTGCTTGAGGGTGGTGGCAACGCTGACCTTGACGCCGAACTCGTAAGGCCGGTGGGCTTTGCCCTTGCCGATGCATTCGACTTCCGGCGCGTGCAGGGAATAGACCTTGGGTCCGCGCTGGCGCTGTTGCTGCTCGCGCACGCGCCGTGCCAGCATGAGCAACGGTGCGAACCCGGCTTCGAGCCCGCTGTCGCCCTCGATCTTGCGGGTGATGTCGCGAATGACGCGGCCGAGATAGGTGCGCAGCTTCTTCAGCATCCGGTTGGCGCGATTGAACTGCTTGGCATGGGCATAACGCTGGTGCTGGATCAGGGCGAACTTGCCGACCCGTGTATAGGACTGACGCAAAGCCACCCCGTGGTGTTTCGCCAGCCGCACCAGTTTCTCGCGCGCCCGGTTCAGAAGCTTGGCATCGGTGGGGAACATCACGTTCTTGGGCTGCACCGTGGTATCAACGATCACCCGTGACAGCTCGGAGGGCTTGATCGCCTCGGTTTTGGTGGCCACCGACAGGCTTTCCTGGAGCAACGCCTGCAACCGCTCCTCGCCCATCCGGTTCCGCCAGCGCGTCATTGACGAGCGATCGAACACCAGCCGGTGCTGGAAGAACTCCTCGCCGCAGAAGTACTGATAATAGGGGTTCTCGACCCAGTGCTCGCACAGCACCTCGTCCGACAGGTCATAGCTGTGCTTGAGGATCGCCAGCCCCGCCATCAGTCGCGTCGGCAGCGGCGGATGGCCGGGATCGTCGCTGTAGACCTCGCCGAAGCGCTCTTCCAAAAATTGCCAATCCACCGTCCGCGCCAGCTTCGCCAGCGGATGGTTCATGTCGATGATCTGATCGAGCCGGGAGCGAAACAGATCCTGCTCGCCCGTCTCCCGCCGTTCCCGTGGCCGCATCTGCCCCCCCCGCCAAATCATCTTCCAGGGGAGTAAATCACAAATCAAATTTGCAAGGAATCCCCTTTCGAATGGCCGGTTTCCGGCAAATTCGATGTCCACGGCGCGTCGATTTAAGATTCCAAATCAAAGGCTTGGGAATTCTTCACGGACGACTAACTAGGCAAGTCATCGGCAAGTGTGACGCCGTCTCGCCGGTCCTGTGTCATCACCCGCATTTCAAGAGGAGGAGCGCCTTCCGGAAACCGGTTCCGGTACAGCGTCAGCCAATGTCCCCTGGTAAAGTCGAGAAACATTGCCGAATTGCAACAGGTGGCAATGACCCGCCGGGTCGGGGAATCAGGCTTGAGCCGGTGCTCTTCCAGATACTCCTCGCCACTCGCACATCGCACCCGATCCTTTCGATACAGAACGTAGTCCGTTCCACCGTCGGGATTGAGCACGGGTGGCGCGGAGGCCAGTCGCTCGAACCGGCGTCCCGCCTCCTGGCAGCTTGCGCAATAGCAGGTGGCGGCCAGAATCGGCCGGGCGACGGCCTCCAGTTCCACCTTGCCGCATCGGCATGTTTCCGAGAGAGGCTGGTGCTGTTTCCGGTTCACAGATCCTGCCCATGAAGTGTTTCGGCGTCAGTGAGGTATTTCCACAACGGATCAATCGCATCCGGCTGCAAGCCGGTCAAACGTTAACACTCCATTAAAGAAAACATGCGCGTGTATTCCTGCGGTCCGTGCGCGCGGACGTTGTTGAGGGGGTGATGTTTCCTCAAGGAACCTTCCATGACAGAGTCGAAATTTGCCCTGCGCGGCCGAACCTTGGTTCCCGGCAAGATCATTTCAAATTTCGGTCAATCGAGCATCGATTGCGTTGTGCGCCGGATAGCCGATCATGGGGCTACTGTTTCGGCGGAAAATCCGCTCGGTATTCCCAAGCGGTTTCATCTGTTGATTCCCGGCGAAGGAGCGCCCCGACCCTGCAGGCTGGTTTGGCAATCGGACAAGGAACTCGGTCTCGAATTCGATTCCGCAGATGCTGATGAGCCAGCCGTTCACCCAGAGCGCCGAAGCGATTCCGTCGTGCGCAGCCAGACACTGGCACTGAGATCGGCGCTCGACGAAATCCAGACCGGCGTCGTCCTGCTCGATAGCGATATGCGCGCGCAATTCATCAATCGCGCGTTTCGAAGGATGTGGGATCTGCCGAACGCGGTGGCCGACAGCAAGCCGGCCTTTGTCGCGCTGATGTATCACGGCCGCGACACCCAGGCCTATCAGGTCGCCGATGCGGATCTTGACGCCTACATAGCCGAACGGGTCCGTCTGGTCCTGGCCGGTGACACGACCCCTCTCGTTTTGCGGCGATCGAAGGGCGATGTTCTTCGCATGGAGTGCACGGCACTCCCCGACGGCGGGCGAATGCTCAACTATGCCGACATCACCGAGATCGTCCGGCACGCCGATGAACTGGAGGTGTTGCGCAACGCGTTGGACAATATCTCGGAAGGTGTCCTGCTGCTGGATGCGGATCTGAAGGCGCAATTTCTTAACCAGAAAGTGCGCGACTATTGGGGCGTTACCAAGGAACAGGTCGCGGCCCATCCGTCCTATCTCGACCTCATTACGAATGCGCCGCATGCAAAGGCGCATGGCGTACCGGAAGAACAACTCCATGGCTTCCTGGCCAGCCGCGTCGAGGCGGTGCGGTCGGCCAATCCGAGCGTGCGCAATGCGACCACCACCGACGGACGGCATATTCGCGTGAACTGCGCGGTGACCGCGAATGGCGGCAGGATGCTGACCTATTGCGATGTGACCGATCTGGTGAAGAACGCGGAGCATCTCGAGAAGCTGGCGACGATCGATTCCATGACTGGCCTCTATAACCGCCGGCATTTCCTGCTATCGGCACAGGCCGAATGGAACCGGTTCCAGCGTTATCAGCGCCCGCTGTCGCTTCTCGCGATTGACATCGATCATTTCAAGTCCGTCAACGATCGTTATGGCCACGCGGTAGGGGATGAGGCCATCATATCGGTCGCAGCCGCTTGTCTGCAGGGAAAGCGCGGCTCCGACATCGTCGGCCGGCTCGGCGGCGAAGAGTTCGCGATTCTGCTGCCGGAGACCGACGCGGCGCAGGCCGAGATCGTGGCGGAGCGAATCCGCGAACGGATAGCGGCACATTCACTGACCGTGCACAACGTACGGTTCAGCGTAACGATCAGTATCGGCATTGCCGAGGCCACGGTCAGTATGTCGGGCATCGACACCCTGCTGCGCTCGGCGGACAAGGCGCTCTATCAGGCGAAGGCCGGTGGACGCAACCGCGTCGTCCAATTCTCGCCGTCGCTCCAGCTTGAACTCGCCGCCGAGTGATACGCTTCCCCTGTGATTTCTGGAGGGCGGCGCAAGGCACATAGTGTCCATTTCCGCGAAATGCCAAGGCTTGCCCGTGAGCAACACCATCGCAAATCAAATACGACAATGGAAATCGTGATCAGGCGGGCCACCGCAGCCGATGCAGAGGCAGTCCACGAGATTGTCCTGCTGGCATTGCGTGAGACCAACGCCCGGGACTATCCGTCGTCCGTGATCGACCGTCTGGTTCTGACATTACCGGGTAAAGTTGCATCAAATCTGGAGACCTGGTGCGCATTCGTCGCCATCGTTCATGGGAAAATCGTCGGAACGGGAAGCCTGAACGGCCAGACGGTAAGCTCGGTATATGTCCACCCCGGCTATCAAAGACGCGGTATCGCCTCAAAACCGATGGATGCAGTCGAAAGCGCTGCGAATGCCCAATCCCGGGGCACGCTGAGTGTGCAATCATCGGTGACGGCAAAACCGTTCTACGCAAAACGCGGTTTCAGGATCGTTCGGGAAGGTTTCTTCGGGGAGGAGCCGACCATCCTGATGTCGAAAGATCTCTAGCGGCCGTCCCGCCCGTACATTTTGGAAACACTCCGGTAGCCACGATCTTTGCGATCGAATAGAATTGCAGGATCAAAATTCGGTATTTCAAATGGGGAGCTGACAAGTGGTTCAATTTTCCCGCCGGCTGATGGTGTGTTTCTGTGTCCTTGGAGTCTTCATTCCAGCGGGTGCTCCCCTGGCGGAAGACGCAACCAGGAGTTCTCGGATCGTCCTTGGCGGGTACGATCCCGTGTCTTACTTTACGGAAGGAAAGCCCGAGAAAGGGCTCGCCGAGCTATCTGCATCTTACGACAATGGAACGTACTGGTTCAAGAACGCCGACCATCGAGCGATGTTCGTGGCAAATCCCGATCGATACGCACCGCAATTCGGCGGGCTCTGCGCCATAGATTTATCTCACGGGATAAGGACGGAGCCCGACCCTGAGGCGTGGACGATTGCGGACGGCAAGCTTTACGTCTTCAGCGACAAGCGCGGCCCTTCTTTTTTTGCCGAACAAGGTCATAGCATCGTGGAAGCGGCTGCCAAAAATTGGCTCACAGTAAAGTAGTCGAGCGAAAGCCGCTACAGACCTGCCTGCTTCAGGTTAGTCCGCAATTTTTCCTGCAGTTTCTTGTCTCGCAACAGCGATCCAAACTGTTCGACCGAAAACCAGGGGAAGCGTTGACGCACAATGGCTGATTGGCGTTCAGCTTCTGTTTGTCGTCCAGTTTCAGCATATGCAGCCGCCAACATTATATTGGTGTTTGGTTCCAGGGGATTTCCGCCGAGGGATTGTTGAAGGAGGCGAACGGCATCGGATCCACGATCCGTCAACACATATGCCGTTGCGAGGATGAATGTGTCGGAAGCGGGGAAGTTCCGGTTGGAATTGATGCATGATTTCGCCGGCGGCTACGGCGTCCTCAACATCACCCCGCCACAACAAAACGGCAACCAGGCCGCTGTACGCTTCAACGTCGCTGCCGTTGAGATCAATCGCGCGCCTTAACTCATCAAGTGCCCGGTCATAGTCGCCGAACTGAACGAGAATCTGCCCCAGCAGGGCGTGAGCGGCAGGACTGCGGCTGTCCAGTGCAATAGCCTTGCGCGCCAATGCCTCCGCTCGCCTGAGGGCTTCTGCCGGATTTGAATCCCAGCCCTGAATTGCGGAATATCGATCGACACGACCTAATCCGACGTACGCCGCGGCATAGGCTGGGTCCAACTGGATTGCACGCTCAAACAGCGTGCGCGGTATCGCTCAAATTGACGGAAATCCGAATGCGGTCCTGGCTGCGACGCACGCTCCCGTCGAGGACGTATCTGACATTCAGGTCGCGGCCGATTTGTTCTGCGGGCAGGTTTTTTCTCTTGTAGGAAGACGCTGCCGCCAGGGATAGGACCGACAAATCCCGGAACCTTCCCACGTCGGCAATGATATCCTGCGTCAGGCCTTCAGCGAAGTAGTCGCTGCCACCGGCAGCATCCAACGTGGTAAAAGGCAGAATGGCTATGGTAGGCCGCTTGCCGGCAAGAGAGGCTTTTTCAAAGAACGATTTTTGCCATTGTGAGAAACCCGCCTGCCACCAGGCTACCGCGATTCCCAACGCGATAGCTGTGGCCATTCCCGCGAACGGAATGAAATATCGCTTCCGGGGCATACCCTTGGTTTTTGGCGGGGCATCGCGGATTTTGGCAAACGCGCCGGTGTTGTCATGGTTATCAACCGCATAGGTCCGGATCGGATCGGCGATATTCTTCAGTTTCTGAAGTCCCAGATCGTTGAAGACAACGTCGACTTTGCCGCGGATTTGCCGGTGCGCATCGTCGGAGATGCAAATGCCGCCGGGCTCTGCAATGCCTTCAAGGCGCGCTGCGATGTTGACGCCGTCGCCGAAGATATCATTGTCATCGATAATGATGTCGCCGACATGAATCCCGATTCGGAATTCGATCTTCAGGTCAGCGGGTACACCGGCATTTTGCGCTGTCATACCACGCTGGACCTGGATCGCGCAGCGCACAGCATCGACCGCGCTGGCGAACTCGACAAGCAGGCCGTCACCCGTCGTCTTGACTATGCGACCGCGATGATCGGCGATTTGGAGGTCAACGACGTTTTTCCTGAGAGCCTTCAGGCGGGCCAGCGTGCCTTCTTCATCACCGCCCATGAGGCGGCTATAGCCTGCCACATCCGCGGCCAGCACCGCCGCCAGACGCCGCTCCACGCGCTCGGTGGTCAAAGAGTGCCCCTAAATCGCCAAATCGAGCCGTCCATATCAAAGCATGGCGGGCTACTCTCCGGCTAGGCCCAATGTCCCGGTGGGGTCGAGGCCGCTCATCCCCGTGCCGCGGCATCCTTCAGCACTGCCTCGATCAGCCGCTGGACATGCAGCGCCGAGCGCACATTGTTGGAGGGCGCGCGCTGTTGTTCGATCGCGTCCAGCATCTCGGTAATCACGGCGCGATGCGGGCCATGGTCGAAGGCCATCGGGTCGGCGCCGCCACCGCCGGATTGCACCGCCCCGACGATCTCGGGCCCGCCCTCCATGCGATTGACGATCAGCTGGAATGTCTCGAGCACCGCCGAACCGCGCGTGCCTGCGATTTCGATGCGTTCAGGATAGCCCGGTCGCGCCACGGTGGTCGCGTCAAGCACGCCGATCGCGCCGCTCTGAAAGCGGATCGCGGCTGCCGCGACGTCTTCGGTGTCGATCGCGCGCAGCGGCGAGGTATAGGCAAATCCGGCGATATCCCGGTGCGGTCCCGCCAGATGCAGCAGCAGGTCGAGCGTATGGATCGCCTGGGTCAGCAGCACGCCGCCGCCATCGCGGGCGAGCGTTCCGCGGCCCTCTTTCCGGAAATAGGCGTCGTCGCGCCACCAGCGGATCGATGCGCTTGCCGACAGAATCTGACCGAGGTCACCCTTGTCCAGCAGGGTTTTCAGGTGCAGCGAAGCGGGGCGGAATCGATGTTGCAGAACAACCCCGCAGAGCACGCCGGCGGCTTCCGTCGCGGTAGCCAGCGCTTCGCCGCGCGCCACGGAAATCTCGACCGGCTTTTCGACCAGGATGTGTTTTCCGGCCGCGGCAACGGCCTGGGCAATCGGCAGATGCGTGCCGGGGGGTGCCAGGATCAGCACCACGTCGAGACCGGGGGCGGCGAGCAGATCTTGCTGTCGATCGAATACCGGCGCTGCCCAGGCCCGCGAAAAATCCAGCCGCCGTTCGGGCGACGGCGAAAATCCGCCGACGATCCGGACGCGGCCCTCCGCTTCCAGCTCGCGCAGTGAGGTGATGTGCGGCTTCACCGCCATCCCCAACCCGATCAGACCAACACCAAGGGGCACGTTTCCTCCTGACCACGGCGATTTGGTCGACCTCAGCCGGTCGCCGATTTCCGGTCGGATTGATAGCCGAACCCGGACGGACTGCAAGTGCGACACCGGCACGCGACATAGCGACGCAAACCGAGGCAGTTACACGTCATGCGCGCCTTGACAGGGGTCACCAATCCCGCTGAAGTTCATCGATAAATAATGACGACCGCAGGATGCGGTTGCACGCCAGGGAGGATCGAAAATGCGGCCTTGTCCGAATCTATTGGTGCGTTTGCTTGCGGTTACCGCCGCCGGTTTTGCAACGCTTCCGCTCTCAACTGGCCCTTCCTCGGCGGCCGAGCCGATCGTGCTGTCGATCATCGACACCGGCGGCGACCTCGCCTCGACCCAGGTCATTATTGAAAACTACAAGAAGGCCAATCCCGACAAGGTCAAGGAAATCAGGATCCAGCGCGCGCCGGCGCCGGAGCTGCCGGCCAAGATCAAGGCGCAGCAGGATGCGGGCCGGCTCGACATCAATCTGGTCCTGACCGGGCAGGACGGCGGCGCGTTTCTGGCCGCCAACAACCAGCTGATCAAGATTCCGGATTTCGAAAAGCTGTTTCCGCGCGACGACATGACGCCCGCCGGCAAGGCGCTTTGGGACGAAGGCAAGGATTACATGGTGCCATCGGTCGGCAACGCCGGTGGACCGGTGTTCGTCTACAATCCGAGCAAGGTCCCCAATCCGCCGAAGACCGCGGATGAGCTGATGGCCTGGGCGAAGGCCAATCCGGGAAAACTGATGTATGCGCGGCCGGCCAACAGCGGTCCGGGCCGCTCGATCGTCATGGGCATGGCCCATATCCTCAACGATTCGAAGCCGCTCGATCCGGACAAGGGCTGGGACAAGACCTGGGCCTATCTCAAGGAGCTCGGCCAATACGTCGAGTATTATCCGACCGGTACCGCGATCACACTGAAGGAATTCGCGCAGGGGCAGCGCTGGATCATCGCCGGCATCATGGAATGGGACATGAAGCCGCGCGCCCAGAGCGTGATCCCGCCGGATTCCAAGATCACGATTCTGCAGAACACGACCTTCGTGGTCGACGGACACTATTGGTGTATTCCGACCGGCGTTCCTCCGGAACAGGTCGAGGTCATCCTTGACCTGATGAAGTTCATGCGCAAGCCGGAGCAGCAGGTGTTGTCGTGGCCGGGATTTATCGGACCCACCATTACGGCAGCGACCATGGACAAGGCGCCAAAGGACATCCAGGATCTGGTGAAGGAGTTCTGGCGTTCGGAATATGACGAAGTTGGCACCAAGTGGAAGGTCTCCTCGCCGCTGGGCGTCAAGGAGCTCAGCTACGCGATGGATCGCTGGGATCGCGAGATCGGCGCCAACCAGGTCAAGAAATAATCTTGGATGAGATTGCGCGGCCGGTTCTGCCGGCCGCGCAAACGCCAACCGGCTAATTGATTTAAGCGAGACGGAATCACATGCAGGCGCCGGGCGACCAGTTGGACTCGTTGCAGCTTGGGATCACCAAGCGTTATGGCGGCAAGGTCGTGCTGGACAATCTCCAGCTCGACATCCGCAAGGGCGAGTTCGTCACCTTTCTTGGGCCCAGCGGGTGCGGCAAGTCGACGGCGTTGTCGATTGTCGCGGGCCTCATTCCGGCAAGCGCAGGCGAGATCAGGCTCAACGGTGAGCGCGTCGATCATTTGCCGCCCGAGAAGCGCGGCTTCGGAATGGTGTTCCAGAACTACGCGCTGTTTCCGCATATGACGGTGTTCGACAATGTGGCGTTCGGACTGACGCTGAAGCCGATGTCGAAGGAGGAAGTCAAGAAACGCGCCGACGGCATGCTCAAGCTGGTGCAGCTCACCGGCTATGAGGATCGATATCCTGGCCAGCTCTCGGGCGGCCAGCAGCAGCGCGTTGCGATCGCGCGCGCGCTGGTCCTGCATCCGCGCCTGATGCTGTTCGACGAGCCGCTGTCGAACCTTGACGCCAAGCTGCGGGTCGAGATGCGCGCCGAAATCAAGCAGATCCACGCAACGCTTGGCTTGACGTCGATCTACGTCACCCATGACCAGGCCGAGGCGCTCTCGCTGTCGGACCGCATTGTCGTCCTGCGCGACGGCATCCTGATGCAGTCCGGTACCCCGCAGGAAATCCACGACCGGCCGAAAAACGTGTTTGTCGCCGACTTCATGGGCTTCCGGAATTTCTTCAATGTCAAGATCGAGGCCGTATCTCAGGGGATCGCCGAAGGCGTCGGCGATGGTGTCCGCATTCGCGCGCGCGGGGGCGAAAATGCGCCGCTGGGCACCGACATGGTGATGGCCATTCGTCCCGACGATATCCTTTGCGGCGGGCAGATCGCAGCCGGTGCCAAGGATATCAGCGGCCACGTCGAGGTGGTCGAGTATCTCGGCCGCGAACAGGAAGCGGCGGTGCGGATCAGCGACAACATCCGGGTCTGGCTGCGCACCGGGGAGCCGATGCGAACCGGAGACATGATCGACCTTCAGTTTCCGCCGGACAAGGTCGTCCTGCTGCCTGCGGAATAGACGAGGACCCATGCGCGCCGCGGCCAATGACGTGAAAAGTGAATTCGACCTCTTGGCATTCGTCTGCCTGCTGCCGTCGCTGCTCTATGTGCTCTGCATGTTCGTGTATCCGTTTCTGTACGGCGTCTATCTCAGCCTGTTGCCGCAGAAGATCGACGGATTCAGTTTTGCCAATTATCTCGCGTTCTTCAGCGATCCCTATCAGTTCGGAACCATCTGGATCACCTTCAGCCTCGCCGTTCCGACCACAATCATTGTGCTGCTGCTGGCGCTCTGGCTCTCCTACGGCATGCGCCGCGGCTTCTTCATGGAACGCACGATCACGACCATCCTGATCCTGCCGATCTCGCTTGGCGTGATCCTGTTGTCGGAGGGGATCCTCGGCTTCTACGGCTCGCAGGGCTGGCTGAACCAGATGCTGATCGGTCTCGGGCTGGTGCAGGAACCGTTCATCCTGACGCATAACTATATCGGCGTGATGCTGGCGCTGTTCATGCAGCAGTTTCCATTCTGCTTCCTGATGCTGCTGGGCTACATCTCCGGCATCGATCCGAGCCTGGAGCGCTCCGCGCGTATCCTCGGCGCCACACCATCGGTGGTTTTCCGGCGGGTGATGCTGCCGCTGATCGCGCCGGGTCTCGCGATTGCCTTCGCACTCGTCTTCGTGATGAGCTTTGCGGTGTTTCCCTCCGCCGTCATGCTGGGACAACCGGCCGGCGCCACGCGGACGATTTCGATCGCCGCCTATCAGAAAGCCTTTGAGCAATACGACATGTCCGCGGCTTCCGCGATCGCTGTCGTCATGGGCCTTTGCCAGTTGGCGGCCTTGCTCCTCATCATCCTGTTCCGGCGCCGGCTGTCGCCGGCGGCGACCATGGGCGTCGGAAAGAGATAGGGAGGCTTCGATGCGCGCAAGGATGTGGAAGCTTTCGCTTTATCTCTTCATCGTCGGGTTCATTCTCAACATGCTCGGCATCGTGTCGCATGTGGTCGTGAGCTCCTTTGCCAAGCGATGGTTCGGCAGTCCGTTGCCGCCGGCCTTCACCACCGACTGGTTCACCTACGCCTGGAAAAATTTCGACCTGGGCCAGGTGTTGGGCGTGACGCTGCTGATCGTGGTGGCCGTCGTCGTGCTGGCGCTGGCGATCGGATTTCCCGCGGCCTATATCCTGGCGCGGCGAAATTTCCGCTTCAAGTCGGCGATCCTGCTGCTGTACTTCCTGCCGCTGGTGATTCCGCAAATGACCTACGGCATTCCCTTAGCGACGACGCTTTATCGCTACGGCGTCGGCGGCTCGGTGCTCGGCGTGATTCTCGCGGTGCTGGTGCCGATGGTGCCGCTGGCGGTATTCATCCTGATGCCGTTCTTCGAGCAGATCAGCGTCAATCTGGAATGGAGCGGCTCGGTGCTGGGCGCGACCCGGGCACAGATATTCCGGCGGATATTGTTCCCGTTGATGGTGCCCGGAATCCTGACCGCTGGCGTGCTGATCCTGGTCAACACCATCTCGAATTTCGAATTGGCATTCCTGCTCGGCGGCGGCGGATCGCAGACGCTGGTGGTCGCGCTGTTCTACAACATGTTCGCCGGCGGCGTGCGGCCGGTCTACTCGATCGACGCGATGGCGGTCATCTACATGGTGATGGTGATGGCGCTGCTGCTGGTGGCGTTGCGGTTCGTGCGGCCGACACAAATGGTCTTTAAACTGGACCGTTGAGCCATCGAATTTCCGGCATTCGTGCCTATGTAAGGGTCGGGGCTCGAATCCGGCTTTTCCCGCTCATTTTTCGAGCAGTTTTGGCGCTTCGGAACGCTCTTCCGCAGCCGTCCGGCATGGCATAAGAGCGGCCAAAACTTTTCAGGCTCAAGCGCACATGATTCGTCTCGATAACGTCAGCAAGCAAATCGGCCACCAGATCCTCTTCATCGAGGCCTCCGCGACGCTCCAGAAAGGTGAAAAGATCGGCCTCGTCGGCCCCAACGGGTCCGGCAAGACCTCGCTGTTCCGAATGATCATCGGCGAGGAGGAGCCCGACGAAGGCCAGGTCTCCGTCGATCGCGGCGTCACCATCGGCTATTTCAGCCAGGACGTCGGCGAGATGTCGGGCCGCAGCGCCGTGGCCGAGGTGATGGAAGGCGCCGGTCCGGTCAGCACCGTGGCTGCCGAGTTGAGGGAATTGGAAGCCGCCATGGGCGATCCCGACCGGGCCGGCGAGATGGACACGATCATCGAGCGCTACGGCGAGGTGCAGGGCCGCTTCGAGGAACTGGACGGCTATGCGCTGGAGGGTCGGGCGCGCGAAGTGCTCGCGGGCCTCAGTTTCAGCCAGGAGATGATGGACGGCGACGTCGGCGCGCTGTCGGGCGGCTGGAAGATGCGCGTGGCGCTGGCCCGCATCCTGCTGATGCGTCCGGACGCCATGCTGCTGGACGAGCCGAGCAACCATCTCGACCTCGAAAGCCTGATCTGGCTGGAGCAATTCCTTAAAGGGTATGAGGGTGCGTTGCTGATGACCTCGCACGACCGCGAGTTCATGAATCGCATCATCAACAAGGTGGTGGAGATCGACGGCGGCCAGTTGACGACCTATTCCGGCAATTACGAATTCTACGAGCAGCAGCGCGCGCTGGCCGAAAAGCAGCAGCAGGCCCAGTTCGAGCGTCAGCAGGCCATGCTCGCCAAGGAAATCAACTTCATCGAGCGCTTCAAGGCGCGCGCTTCGCATGCGGCGCAGGTGCAGAGCCGGGTCAAGAAACTCGACAAGATCGAACGCGTGGAGCCGCCCCGGCGCCGCCAGTCGGTGTCGTTCGACTTCCCCCCGGCGCCGCGTTCGGGCGAGGACGTCGTCAGCCTGAAGAAGGTGCATAAGGGCTACGGCAACCGCAGCATCTATGAAGGGCTTGACTTCATGGTGAGCCGCAGGGAGCGCTGGTGCGTGATGGGCGTCAACGGCGCCGGCAAGTCCACGCTCCTGAAGCTTGTGGCAGGTTCGACGGAGCCGGACGATGGCACGGTGGCGCTCGGCGGCAGCGTGAAGATGGGTTATTTCGCGCAACATGCGATGGACCTGCTCGACGGCGAACGCACCGTGTTCCAGTCGCTGGAGGACTCGTTTCCGCAGGCCGGGCAGGGCTCGCTCCGCGCACTGGCCGGCTGCTTCGGTTTCTCGGGCGACGACGTCGAAAAGAAATGCCGGGTGCTGTCGGGCGGCGAGAAGGCGCGGCTGGTGATGGCGATGATGCTGTACGATCCGCCGAACTTTCTGGTGCTGGACGAGCCCACCAACCATCTGGACATGGCGACCAAGGAGATGCTGATCGCGGCATTGTCGCAATATGAAGGCACCATGCTGTTCGTCTCGCATGATCGCCATTTTCTCGCCGCTCTCTCCAATCGCGTGCTGGAACTGACGCCCGAGGGCATTCACCAATATGGCGGCGGCTACACCGAATATGTCGCGCGTACCGGTCAGGAGGCGCCGGGTCTGCGGAGTTGACGTGCATTGCTACGCCAGCGCCATTTCGTCGTAGCCCTTCGCCGCGACCTCGTCGCATCGGGCGCGATAGGCGGGCGCGCTGCCGCTGTAGCGCGCGATGATGCGGGTCTGCTTGCCCTCGACGTTGCGGTTGATGCCGGTCATCCAGGAATTGACCTCGTTGGACAGCAGGCCAACTCCGAGCGCCTTGACGTGATCGGTCCACGACGTCGACGCCTGCTGCGGTGGCCTCCAGGCGCGTCAGGTTGTGTTCGCGCGCGTAACGGATCAGGCCGGTCACCCAGTCGACATTGTATTCGATGCTGCGCGGGATATTGCCGAGCGCGGTGTGCGGTCCCATCAGCATCATCATGTTGGGAAAGCCGTTCGACCAGGATGCCGAGATAGGTCTGCGGCCCGCTGCTTCCAGTTGTCCTTCAGCCGGCACGCCGTCGACGCCCGCGGATATCGATCCGGTCGAAACTGCCGGTGATGGCGTCGAAGCCGGTCGCGTAGATGATGATGTCGAATTCGTATTCGGCGTCGCTGGTCTTGATGCCCGTCGGCGTGATGCGCTCGATCGGCGTTTCCGTGATGTCGACCAGTTCGACATTGTCCTGGTTGTAGACCTCGTAATAGCCGGTCTCCAGCGGCACGCGGCGGGTGCCGAAGCCGTGGTTCTTCGGGATCAGCTTCTCCGCGACCTCCGGGTCCTTCACGCGCTGGCGGATCTTGCTCGCGACGAACTCGCTGATCAAGGCGTTGGCCTTGCGGTCGGTCAGGATGTCGCGGAAATTGCCCTGCCAGATGCCGAAGCCGCGGCTCGGCATACAGTTTCTCGAAGAACGCCTCGCGCTCTTCGTCGGAGACCTCGAAGGTGCCGCGCGGGTCCGGCGTATGCATGAAGCAGGCGAAAGTCTCCTGGCAGCGCTTGAACATCTCGGGATAGCCGGCCTTGATCTTCATCTGCGTCTCGGCGTCGATCTTGCCGTTATGCAGCGGCGCGCACCAGTTCGGCGTGCGCTGGAACACCGTCAGGTGCCCGACGTCTTCGGCGATGGTCTGGATGGTCTGCACGCCGGTGGCGCCGGTGCCGATCACCGCGACCCGCTTGCCGGCGAAATCGACCGGCTCATGCGGCCACCGCGCGGTGTGGAAGGACTGGCCCTTGAACGTATCGACGCCCTCGATGCGCGGCATGGTCGGCGCCGACAGCGGGCCGATGGCGGTGATCAGGAAGCGCGTGCGGAAGCTGCTGCCGTCCTCCAGCGTGACGTCCCAGCTTCTGCGTATCTTCCCGGTAGGTCGCAGCCTTGACCCGGCTGCTGAACTGGATGTCGCGGCGCAGGTCGAATTTGTCGGCGACGTGGTTGAGGTAGCGCAGCGTTTCCGGCTGGCCGGCGAAATGCTCGGACCAGTCCCATTCCTCCAGCAGTTCCTTCGAAAACGAGTAGCCGTAGGAATAGCTTTCGGAATCGAAACGCGCGCCGGGATAGCGGTTCCAGTACCAGGTGCCGCCGACGCCGGTGCCGGCCTCGAACACGCGCACCCGCAAGCCGAGTTCGCGCAGCCGGTAGAGCTGGTACATGCCCGACATGCCCGCGCCGATGATGATGACATCGTAGTCGAAATCCGGCGTGGTGCCGGAGGAGGGCTGGGTTTCGCGCAAGGCGGCCATTATGGTTGCTCCAGCGGGCGGTGCGGGCCCAGGTTTCCTCGGAAAACGGTGCTTCCCCCGTTGTAAGCCAAGCACATAACCGGCGCTCCTTGCATTGTGCAACGGTCATATCGCCGGATTGCATGGACTAGGATCGGCCAACAGGATACGGGCAAGGGCAGGGAAGAAACGGGAAACACGGCATGGCAAACCCCAGCGTTGAGCGGCCTTACAAGGGCGTATTTCCGGTGGTGCCGACGGTGTTCGACGGCGAGGGCCGGCTCGACCTCGACGGCCAGAAGCGCGCCGTCGATTTCATGATCGACGCCGGTTCGCAGGGGCTCTGCATCCTCGCCAATTTCTCCGAGCAGTTCGTGCTGACCGACGCCGAGCGCGACCAGGTGCTCGATGCCGTGCTGGAGCCATGTCGCCGGCCGCGTGCCCGTGATCGTCACCACCACGCATTTCGCTTCGCATATCTGCGCCGAACGCTCGCTGCGGGCGCAGCAGGCCGGCGCCGCCATGGTGATGGTGATGCCGCCCTATCACGGTGCGACCGTCCGGGTCGGCGAGAGCGGCATCCACGAGTTTTACCGGACGGTTTCGGACGCGATCTCGATTCCGATCATGATCCAGGATGCGCCGGTGGCGGGCACGCGCGATGTCGGCGGCCTTCCTCGCCAGCATGGCGCGGGAGTTGAAGAATGTCAGCTATTTCAAGATCGAGATGCCGCAGACCGCCGCCAAGCTGCGCGAGTTGATCGCGCTCGGCGGCGAGGCGATCGAGGGCCCGTGGGACGGCGAGGAGGCGATCACCTTGATGGCCGATCTCGATGCCGGCGCGACTGGCGCGATGACCGGCGGCGGCTATCCCGACGGCATTCGCCAGATCATGGACCCGTTTTTCGCCGGCCGGCGCGACGAAGCCGTCGCGGCCTATGAACGATGGCTGCCGCTGATCAATTACGAGAATCGCCAATGCGGCCTTGCCGCCTGCAAGGCGCTGATGAAGGAGGGCGGCGTCATCAAGCATGAGACCGTCCGTCATCCGCTGCAGCCTTGCATCCGGCGGTGCGGACGGGATTGATCGAGATCGCGCGCCGCCTCGATCCGCTGGTGCTGCGGTGGGGCAAGTAACGCCATGACCGCCATCCGCCTTGCCATCGTCGGTGCCGGCAAGATCGCCAGGGACCGGCATATCCCCGCGATTGCGAACGTCGATGGCATCGAACTCGTTGCGGTCGCGGATCCCAACGCCTCAATCGACGGCGATCGCGCATTTCGCGACGCTCGCAGCATTGCTCGACAGCAAGCTGCCCATCGATGCCGTGGCGCTCTGCACGCCGCCACAGGCGCGTGCGGCGCTGGCGGCGGCTGCGCTGAAGGCCGGCAAGCACGTGCTGCTCGAAAAACCTCCTGGTGCGACCGTCAGCGAATTGGCGCCACTGGTCGCTTTGGCGCGGGAGACCGGGCGGACGCTGTTCGCGGCCTGGCACTCGCGCTTCGCACCGGCGGTCGAACCGGCCAGGGCCTTCCTCGCCGAGCGCCAGCATCAAATCGGTCGCCGTCGAATGGAAGGAAGACGTCAGGGTCTGGCATCCCGGCCAGGCCTGGATCTGGGAGCCGGGCGGGCTCGGCGTTTTCGATCCCGGCATCAATGCGCTCTCGATTCTCACCCGCATCCTGCCGCGGCCGTTCTTTCTCACCCAGGCCGAACTGTCCTTCCCGAAGAATCGCGCGGCGCCTATCGCGGCCGATCTGGTCTTCTCCGACGACGCGGGAACGCCGATCCGTGCGGCGTTCGACTTTCGCCAGACCGGTCCGCAGACCTGGGACATCCGCGTCGACACCGATGGCGGGCGCTTGACGCTTTCCGGCGGCGGCCGCCGTCTCAAGCATGATGACCGGACCCTGGTGGATGAGGAGAAGGCGGAATATCAGCGGCATCTACAGGCGCTTCGTCGAACTGATTTCGCATCGCGTCTCCGACGTCGAACTGTCGCCGCTGGTCCATGTCGCCGACGCCTTCATGCTCGGCCGCAGGCGCGAGGTCGAACCCTTTATCGAGGACAAGAAATGACGCAGCCGAATAAATCGCCGACACCGAAGGTCGAGCGCGCCAGTCTTTGGCCACCTGCCGGATGGCACTGCGATCGAAATGGTGCGGCTGCATGGCGACAACGGTTTCGAGGTGCGGATCATCACCTTTGGCGCGGCGATCCAGTCGCTGTTCGTGCCGGATCGCGGCGGGCATGTTGCCGATGTCGTGCTCGGCCGGGAAGACCTCGCCGGTTATCTCGCGGTGCGGCGTTTTCTCGGCGCGACCGTCGGGCGCTATGCCAACCGGATCGCCAACGCGACGTTCGAACTGGACGGAAAGCGCTTTCAGTTGCCCACCACCGACGGTGTCAACGCGCTGCATGGCGGAGTTTCGGGCTTCGACCGCAAAGGCCTGGTCCATCACCGACATCGGTGAAAATCCCGCGCCTTTCGTGACGCTGTCCTATACCAGCGCCGACGGCGAGGAGGGTTATCCCGGCCAGTTGAAGACCGACATCACCTACAGCATTTCCGGCGGCATGGAGCTTTCGGTTGCATGACGGCGGTGAGCGACAAGCCGACCGTCATCAACCTGACCAATCACAGCTTCTTCAATCTCGCCGGCGTCGAGGCCGGCGGCGGCATTCTCGACCACGACGTCACGATCGCGGCGGATACCTATCTGCCGGTGAGTCCGGCCGGCATTCCGCTGGATAGTGCGCCAAGTCCAGTCGAAGCCACGCCGTTCGATTTCCGCATACCGCATCGCGTCGGCATTCGCCTTCGCGACGCGATTGAGCAGATCCAGATCCGCAAGGGCTACGACCACAATTATTGCCTGCGCGGCGGCGCGGTCAGCGAACCGCGATTGGCGGCGCGGGTTGCAGAGCCGACCTCCGGCCGCGTCCTCGAACTTCTGACCAACCAGCCGGGCGTGCAGTTCTATTCCGGCAATTTCCTCGACGGCAGCGTGACCGGAAAATATGGCCGCGTGCACCGCCAGTATGATGCGTTGTGCCTGGAGCCGCAGGTCTATCCCAACACGCCCAATCGTCCGGACTTTCCCTCGGCACGGCTCGATCCCGGGCAGACCTATCGCCACACCTTCGTGTATCGATTTTCTGCAACCTGACGGGAACGGTGGCGTGGTATGATCCGGCTGGCATCCGAACGCGACATCTAAGGGACTTTTCCGATGGGCATCACGGTTTACGGATTTTGGCGGTCGATCGCGTCGTTTCGGGTGCGGGTGGCATTGCGGCTCAAGGGACTGCCGTTCGAGGAAATCCCTGTCGACATCCTGTCCGGCGAACAATTCGAGCCGGCTTACATGGCGGTCAGCGCCGAGCGCGTGGTTCCGACCTTCATCCACGACGGCCACTCCATCTTCCAGTCGCTGGCGATCATCGAATATCTCGACGACATCCAGCCCCAACCGCGGCTGGTACCCGACGATCCCAAGGAGCGGGCCTATGCGCGCTCGCTGGCGCTGGCGACGATTGCGGATGTCCATCCGCTGACGGTGCCGCGCGTCCGCAAACACCTTGCCGAAACGTTCAACGCCGACGGCAAGGCGATCGAGGCGTGGGGCGCGCACTGGACCACCGAGGGACTCGCCACCTATGAACGGCTGCTGGCGCAACGCGCCCCGGCGCCGTTCGCGCTGGGGGCCGAGCCCGGCCTTGCGGACATCTGCATCGCCGGCCAGGTCGTGGGCGCGCATTATCTCAAGCTCGATCTCGGCGCCTATCCCGTGGTGTCGGCTCTGGCCGACCGCTGTTTCGCGATGCCCGCGTTTCGCGACCTCGCATCCGTTCGAGCAGCCGGGGTTCAAGACCGCGACGAAGCTGCATTGAGGGCGTAATGTCTCAACGTCCCCCGCGAAAGCGGGGAACCAGTAGGCCGTAGCTTCTCAATTCAATCATCAACGTCTCTGGAATACTGGATCGCCCGCCGCAGCCTGTCATCGGGCGCGCATTCGCGCGACCCGTTGGCGGGCGACGACAGTCGAGAGCGTTGGGCGCTCCCAGCAACCGTCAATTGAGACGCTTAATCTCTCAACGTCGTCCCTGCGAAAGCAGGGACCCATACGCCGTGGCTTCGCGTTCGAAAGACCGTGTTCGACGACCTTCGCGCAACTCCGCTCCCTGTGGTTATGGGTCCCGGCTCGGAGGCCGGGACGACGTTGTTGGATTTGGATTTCAAACAGCCGGCACCATCATTGCGAGCCACCGGGTCGCGCGAACGCGCGCCCGATGACAGACTCCGCGAGGCAATCCGGCTTTCTTTGAAGGATGCTTACGAAGGAAGCTGGATTGCTTCGTCGCGTTGCTCCTCGCAATGACGTTGATGGATGTGTGTTCGCATTCCCGCGGCGCGATTTCGCCCGGGTTTTGCCTATCGTTCCGCCCCGAAAGGGCGTGGGGAATGCCGGGCGCCCAATGCACCCATAGCCCCGCGTGCAAAAAGGTAGAAAGCACACGAGTTAGTCCACTACGAGTTCATCGGAATTACCCGACATTCCCGCACGCGACGGTTTACGGCTTATACGCGATCTCCTCGGTGAGCCCCGCTCTGTTGCCACCGTCGCTTAAGCGATTTGTCTTCGCCAGCTTGACACCGGCGTGAGGGTGTCAGGACCACACGATTTCGCCATCCGCGAGTGATGCTCTCGTCCAAAGCACCATCCCGCGTCCATCGCATCCCGCACCCTGCGTTCGTGACGACCGCGAACGCCCCTTCTGGGTGGGCGGGGACGGGCAAAGATGTATCGCTGATTTGGGAATTCTGAAAAGCAGAATATTTTTCATCTCAGGACTTGACAGCCCAAATCACCTTGATCCGGTTCAACAAATTGGATTTTACGTGCAAGTCCCGTTAGACTGGAGGGAGTTCAGCTTTGCGAACGGAACTCATGCTATCTGCCGCTCGCGAAAGGAGCCATCATGCCGACAGCCCTCGCAGCCGCGCAAGCCTCCGCGCTTCCCGTCATCGATATTTCAGATCTCTCCAGCGCGAGCCCGGAGGACCGTCACGCCGTCGCACGGGAACTTCGCCGGGCCTGTCTCGACAAGGGTTTCTTCTATGTGAAAAACCATGGCGTTTCGGAAGCGCTGGTGGCGCGGGTTTTTTCCGAGGCCGAGAAGTTCTTTGCGCTGCCGGAGCAACAGAAGCTCGCCGTCGACAAGGCGCTGTCGAAAGCCAACCGCGGCTACGAGCCGTTGAAAGGACAGACCCTGGAGCCGGGAGCGCCGCCGGACCTGAAGGAAGGATTCTATATCGGCCCCGAGCACGCCGCCGACGATGCGCGGGTGCAGGCCGGCAAATTCAATCACGGTCCCAACCAGTGGCCGGCTGCGTTGCCGGGTTTCCACGACACCATGACCGAATATTTCGGCACTCTGCTGGGTCTCGGGGAGCGCTTGATGCGCGGCATTGCCATGTCTCTCGATCTGCCGGAGGATTATTTCAGGCAATTCTGTGCCGAGCCCATGGCGACGCTTCGGCTGCTGCACTATCCGCCGCAGCGTCCCGACCATGGCGCCGACCAGCGCGGCGCGGGGGCGCATACCGATTTCGGCGGACTGACCCTGCTGCGCCAGGATGACATCGGCGGATTGCAGGTGTGGGACCAGCAGAGCCAGGGATGGATTCACGCCAGTCCCGTTCCCGGCACCTTCATCGTCAACCTCGGCGACATGATCGCACGCTGGACCAACGACCTCTATCGCTCGACCCTGCACCGGGTGATCAACAGTTCGGGTCGCGAGCGATACTCGGTGCCGTTTTTCTATGTCGGAAATTACGATCACGAAGTCGCCTGCATCCCGACCTGCCTCGCGCCGGGGGAGGCGCCGAAATACCCGCCGACCACCGTCGAGGCGCATCTGCGCGCGATGTACGCCAGGACCTATGCGCCAGCGACAAAGGCGTGAGAGTCGTTCTCATTCACGGCGCCTGGCAGGGCGGCTGGGCCTGGGACAGGTTGCTTCCCGCGCTGGCCGACGCCGGTATCCGTGCCGAGGCCATCGACCTGCCGGGAAATGGAACCAATTCCACGCCACCCGCCGATGTCACTTTGAAGCTTTACGTGGAATATGTCGGTGAGGTGATCCGCACCGGCGGTGCCCCGGTTCACATCATCGGCCATTCCGGCGGCGGTGTCGTGGCGTCGCAGGTCGCCGAGACTTTTCGAAGCGACGTACGCGGCGTCGTCTATGTGGCCGGAATGATGTTGCCGAGCGGCGGCACATTTGGCGACATTGTCGGCCCGCTTGCGGCGGATGACCCGGCCGCGGCCGGGATTCGGCCGCATCTGGTGTGGTCTCAGGACAGGCTGATGTCGACTGTGCCGGCGGAAGCTGCGCGCGACATCTTTTTCCACGACTGCAAGCCGGACGATGCGAAGCAGGCCAGCGCTCGCCTGTCGCCGCAACCGGAAGGCGGTCGCGCGGTCAGCCCGCGGCTCACGGCCGAGAGGTTCGGCACCGTGCCCCGGCTGTACGTCGAGACGCTGCACGATCGCTCGGTGGTGCTGGCGGCGCAGCGGCGCATGCAGTCGCTGGTGCCGGGCGCCGATGTCGTATCGCTCGACAGCGGACACGTGCCGCAATTGGCGATGCCGGAAAAGCTGGCGGGCAGCATCGTTCCGTGGCTGATGGCGCGGCGGTGAACCGTCCGGACGTATGCTCCTCACCTACACATCAAGCCCGAGCACCCTCGCGGCATTGCCGCCGGCGATCTGGGCCAGCATCGACTCGTCCATTCCCTGCACGCCGGCGACATGCCCGATCGGATTATATTCGGCCATGTCGAAGGGATAGTCGGTGCCCATCACGATACGGTCGGGGCCGAACACGTCGATCATGTAGGCGAGCTGGTGATAGGTGAAGACGACGGTGTCGAGATAGACCTGCCGCAGATAGGTGGTCGGCGGCAACGGCAGTTCGCCATGTGAATCCTGCCGCGCGCCCCAGGCGTGATCGATCCGCCCCGAATAGCCCGGCAGATAGCCGCCGCCATGCACCGCCATCAGTTTCAATTCGGGAAACCGCGCCAGCGTTCCCGAGAAGATCAGATTGTGCAGCGCCAGCGTGGTCTCCAGCGGATTGCCGAGCACATTGTTGAAATAGAAATGGGTCAGGCGTTCGCCATGGGTGAAACCGTTCGGATGCATCATGATGAAGGCGCCGAGCTGCTCGGCCCGGGCAAAGAACGGGCGGAATTTCGGATCGGACAGTTCCTGGCCGTCGACATTGGTCAGGATTTCGACGCCCTTCAATTTCAGGGTGTTCATGATGTAGTCGAGTTCGCGGACCGCGATCTCCGGCTCCTGCAGCGTCACGACGCCGAGCCCGACGAAGCGGTCGGGCTTGCGCGAGCAGAATTCCGCGACGCCGTCATTGGCGAGGCGATGGGCGGCTTCGCGCGATCTTGGGATCGACCGAGTAATAGCATTGGCCCGGCGCGGGGGCGACGACCTGGATGTCGATGCCCATGCTGTCGAGATGGAACAGGCGCTTGTCGATCGTGGTCATGACCTCGGCGACGTCTCTTTCCTGCTGGCGCGTTGATTTCCTTGCTGGCGGCGTCGGAAAAATGCGCCAGCGGAACCCGGGCGATATCGACATGCGGCTGCGCCAGCTTGGCGGCCTGCGGCACCACGATATGGGCGTGGATGTCGATGGTGACGGAAGAGGGACGGCGGGCGAGGCCGTCGGCATCGTGGATGCGGGCGGCGGTGCGGCCATAGCGGTTCTTGCGATCGATCATGGGAATGACTCTGCTGTTGAGGGATGTTTAGTCGGATGTGCAGTTGACGTTCAGGATTTGGCTGCGTTGACCCCAGCGGGTCGAAACCGCTGTCGCGTCGGCGTCGCCGAGGCCCGCCGCTTCGGCTTCCTCATAGCAGGCCAGCGCGCTTGCGGTGACGGGAAGCTCGGCATGGAGAGACGCGGCGAATTGAACCGCGCAGGCCAGATCCTTTTTCGCGGCATTGAGGCCGAACGCGGTTGCGCCAAGCGGCGCGCCGCCCAGCACCTTGGCGATCGACAGGACCGCGCCCTTTCATGGCGGCCGGCGCGCCCGAGGTGTCGGTCAGGATATCGATCAGCCGCTCGGCGGGAAGATTGAGCGGCTTGCAGATCGTCAGGGCTTCGCCAAGCGCCTGCCAGTACACCAGCAGCGGCAGATTGACCGCCAGTTTCATCATCGAGCCCGAACCGAGCTCGCCGACATGTTCGATGCGGCGGCATAATTGTTCCAGGATCGGCATGGCTCTCGCCACATCCGCCTTGGCTGCCGCCGACAAGGCCAAGCAGCTTGCCTTCCCTGGCCGGCGCCGTGCTGCCGCCGACCGGGCATTCGACAAAGGCCGCGCCATCCTGCAGCGCGGCAGTGCCGGCCGCTTTCATGGTGTCCGGGCGCACGGTGCTCATGTCGATCACGAGCTTGCCGGCAAGCCTGGCTTTCAGGAGGCCGTTCGGGGCAGGTGATAGACCGCCTCGGTCGCGGCGTCGTTAAGCAGCATCACGATGGTGACGTCGCAGCCATCCACCAGTTCGGCGGGCGACGCGAACAGCCTGGCGCCCGCATCGATAAGCGGTTTTGTCTTTTGCTGAATTACGATTCCAGACGCCGACTTCATGTCCGAGCGAGATCAATCGCTGTGCGATCGATGATCCCATTCGTCCGGTTCCGCATACGCCGATTTTCATGTGACGACCTCAACCTGAGAAGTGGATGGATAGAGACTATGGAGCATGAAATACGCCGAGATTTTGCGCGACCAGTTGTTCGTTGTTCAGAACATCGTGGGCGCTGCCGGTAAACACGCAGCGTCCGGTATTGAGAATCACGGCCTGGTCGGCGACTTCTAGCGCCAGCTTGATGTTCTGTTCGACCAGAACGATGGATTGTCCCTCTTCCTTCAGCCGCCTGATGGCACGGCCGACCTCTGCCACGATCAGCGGCGCCAGGCCTTCCGATGGCTCGTCGAGCAGAAGCACCCGCGGATTGCCCATCAAGGCACGGCCGATCGCCAGCATCTGCTGTTCGCCGCCGGACAGCGTGCCGGCGAATTGCGCGTGGCGCTCGCGCAAGCCGGGAAACATCTCGTAAATCCGCTCGACAGTCCATGGCTGCGTGGTTGTACTTTCGCGTTGCTGCGCGACGGCCAGGTTTTCCCGCACCGTGAGCGAGGAAAACACGCGGCGTCCCTGCGGCACCAGGCCGATCCCGAGGTGCGAAATGCGTTCGGGGCTGAACCCTTCGATCGCCTCGCCAAACAGCCTGATGTTACCGTTCTGCGGCTTCAGGAACCCGATGATGGTCGAGATGCAGGTGGTCTTGCCGGCGCCGTTGCGTCCCAGCAGCGCCAGCACGCCGCCCGGCCGCAGCGCAAAGCTCACGCCATGCAGGATATGGCTGTCGCCATAGAAGGTGTGCACGTTCGAGCAGAGCTGAGCGCGTCAGACGCCAAGATACACCTCACGCGTTCGCGCATCTGCGATCACGGCGTCGCGCTCGCCGTCGACGATGACGCGGCCGTAGTTCAACAGCGTCACGGTCTCGGCAAGGTCGAGCGCGGTATCCATGTCGTGTTCGATCATGATCACGGTGGTCTCGCGCGGGATCGAGGCGATCAGCGACTTGACCTGCGATCGTTCGGTGTTGGAAAGGCCCGCCAGCGGTTCGTCCAGCAGCAGCACGCGCGGCTTTTGCGCCAGCGCCATCGCGAGCTCGACGCGGCGCTTTTCGCCATAGGCGATTTCGGACACCGGATGATCGGCGAGATGCAGCAGCCCGACGGTATCGAGAACGCGGCGGGCCTCGGTGGCAAGATCGCCGTAGAAACGACAACGGCCGCCACATCTGCCAGCGCGATGGCCGCAGGCCCAGCAGGCCGAGCGTGACATTGTGTTCGAGCGTATCGCCGGTGAACAGCGTGATGATCTGGTAGGTGCGCGACAGGCCGAGATGCGCGCGCCTGTAGGGCGCCAATTGCGTGACGTCGGTGCCGAACAGCTTTATCTGGCCGGCATTCGGGCCGCATGTCGCCGCTGATCTGGTTGAACAAAGTGGTCTTGCCGGCGCCATTGGGCCCGATGATCAGGCGGCGTTCTCCCGGCCGTATCGAAAGCGAGATGTCTTGCGTGACGACAAGGCCGCCGAATGCTTTCTTCAGGTCTGATACTTCGAGCGCATACTCGCAGGCCGGCGCGGTCATCGCGATCCCCTCGCGCAGCCGCGCCATAAGCTTGTTGACGCCGGGCACGATTCCGGTCGGCATCACCAGAACGATAAACAGGAAGACCAGGCCGAGCAGCATGTTCCAGCGGTCGATATAGGCCGAGGCGTAGTTCTTCAACAGCAGTACCAGGGCGGCGCCGACGACCGGACCACCGAGCGTTCCCGAGCCGCCGGCGATCACGCCGAGCAGGGCTTCCGCCGAACTCGTGGTGGAGAGCGCGGTCGGGATGGATGTATTTATTGTAGTAGACGAAGAGCAGCCCGGAGACGCCGCCCCAGAATCCGGCATAGACGAAGGTGATCCATCGGATCATCCAGGGATTGAAGCCGAGCGCGGCCATCCGGCGCGGCTGGTCGCGCACGCCTTTCAATGACGATCCGAACGACGACGAGACGAAAATCGCCATCGTCAGATAGCGCCATTGCCGCAACCAGCAGCGCGAACCAGTAGAACGCTGCCGGACTATCCAGCGACATGCCGAACGGCATCGGCCGGGTCAGGCTGGCGATGCCATTGTCGCCATTGGTCACGTCCGACATGCGGTAGGCGAGCCCCACAGCACCTGCGACAGCGCCAGCGTGATCATGAGAAAGCCGAGCCCGGTGGCGCGCAGCGCGATGACGCCGAAGAACGCCGCGGTCGCGGTGGTGCCGAGAATCGAGATCAACGCGGCGCCGCCGTGTCCCCAGCCGTAGCGGCTGGTCAGCAGCGCGGAAATATAGGCGGCGACGCCGAGATAGGAAGCGTGTCCCAGCGACGTCATGCCGCCATAGCCGACCAGAAGATTGAGGCTGAGCGCGAAAATCGCCGCGATCAGGATCTGGCTGGCAAGGTTGACGTAGAAGTCGCCGGCAAAGGACGGCAGCAGCACGAGCACTGCGAGGAGCAAGACTGCGGCGATCCACTTCATGCGCCGACGCGCCCGAACAGGCCCTGCGGCCGGAACGCGATGACAAAGATCATCGGCAGGAACAGGATGAAGTAGGCCAGTTCCGGAAACAGCGCGGTGCCGAACGTATAGATGAACCCGATGATGAAGCTGCCGATGAAGGCGCCGACCAGGCTGCCGATGCCGCCCAGAATCACGACGATCAACGCCAGCGGCAGCATGTCGCCGTCGAGCCCGGGATAGGCCGACAGGATCGGTCCGCCCAGCACGCCGCCGGCGCCGGCGATGCCGGCGCCGAGGCAAAACACGATCGTGAACAGATTGGAGACGGGTATTCCGACCGCGCGCGCCATCTGCCGGTCGTCGACGCCGGCGCGGATCATCGCGCCCAGTCGTGTCCGCTCCAGCAGGAAATACAGCACGATCGCCGCCGCAATCGAGCACGCCACCAGCACCAGCCGGTAGGTCGGGAACACGAAGCCGAACACCCGCGTCGGCGCCTGCAGGCTTTGCGGCGTCGGCACCGGAATCGGATCGCCGCCCCACAGCATCAGGCAGGCATCGGAAATGATAAAGGACATGCCGAGCGTCACCAGCACCTGCCCGAGCGGATTGGTCTTGAGCCGGGTCAGCACCAGCCGCTCGAACAGGCCGCCGAGTCGCGGCGACCGCAAGTCCGGCGCCGAGCGCCGTCACCCAGATGTTCAGCCCGCTATAGGAGCGCAGCGCGCTCGCCCCGAGATAGGTGCCGAGCATGAAGAACGCGCCGTGCGTCAGGTTCGCCAGCCGCATCAGGCCGAAGATCAGCGAGAATCCCGACGAGAGCAGAAACAACAGACCACCAAGCGACAGGCTGTTAAGACCCTGGATGATCCAAAATTGCATCGTCTGGCCGATCCTGTCCGGAAAGTTACGCAGCGCTCGTCGCGCGGCAACGGAAGCGGATCACGGCTCCAGGTTCTTGGCCGGCGGATAGTCGCGCGAATAGACCGGGTTCTTCAGGAACTCGGCTTTGTCGTAGGTCCAGAACTGGCTGACATTCGGATAGGTCTTGATGACGGAATTGACCAGCCGGCCGTCGGTGCGCGTGACTTTCCGGATATAGACGTCGCCGACGGCGTTGCCGAGTTCGTCGAACTTGACGACGCCGCGCACGGTATCGGCATTGCTGCCGCGGATCGCCGTCATCAGCGCCTTCTTGTCCTCGACATTTCCTTTGACAGTCTTGAGCGCGGCTTCCAGCACCTCGGCCGTTACATAGGTGCCGCCGGCGTAATAGCCCGGATCGTATTTGTACTGCTTGCGGAACGACGAGGCGAAAGCCTTGTTGAGCGGATTGTCGAGTTCCGCCGAATACCAGCTCGTGGTCAGGATCCCCAGCGCCTCGTCGCCCATATTGCGCAGCACGGATTCGTCGAGCGCGGTCATGCCGCCGATCACGGCCATCTTGTCCTTGAGGCCGTATTCGATGAACTGGCGCAGGAAACGGAATCCGTTCGAGCCGGCGGTGCCGAGGAAAATCGCATCGGCGCTTTTCACCTGGGCGACGTAGCTGCCGTAATCGGGCGTCGCCAGCGGCGTGAAGATCTTCTGGATGATCTTGCCGCCATTGTCCTCGAAGGCGCGCTGGAAGCCGGCGCACATTTCATGGCCGTAGGCGAAGTCGTCGGCGATGGTGACGATCTTCTTGTATTTCAGTTCCTTGGCGGCGTAGTCGGCCAGCGGGTAGGCGCATTGCGCCGAGGTTGCGGTGGAGCGGACGAACCACGGGCTGGGATGCCGCTGCGTCATGTCCTCGGCCGCCGCCACGCCGAGCGTGGGCATTTGCTTTTCGGTGAGGTAGTCGGCGATCGCGAGCGCCTCGAAGGCGGCGAGCGGGCCGACGATGCAATGCACGTCGTTCTTTTCGATCAGTTCCTGCGCCTTGGTGCGCGCGGTGGCGGGAGAGCCGGTGGTGTCGGCGACCAGGAATTCGACCTTGCGGCCCGCGAGCATGTTGTCGCGCTCCTTCAGGAACATCGCAAAGCCCAGCTCCATATCGATGCCGCCGGAGGCCAGCGGCCCGGTCTTGGCTGCCAGCATGCCGATGCGGATCGGCCCGCTGTTCTGGGCAAAGGAAAGGTGCGGCGCAGCCACGCTGGCGATACCCGCGCCGGCAACGCCGCCGACAAATTTACGTCGCGATATCGTCATGTGTTTCTCCCGGAGAAACTGTAATTACCGTCAGCTTTTCGCTGCTTTTTTGCCGCGTGATTTATCGGACGGAAGTCCTAAATGATCAAGCGATAACCACGCTATCGAAGCCGGCATGCCGGATATTTCGGCCGTCCCGGACAATGGTGCAGGGCTTGGCGTTGATGCAGTGCGATATCGATCGCAGGTCACCCTGCGGCGGTCCCGATCGTGCTGAACCCCGATACGCCCTCGCTATTCCTGCTTCGCAATGCCGGATTTCGGCTGCATCACGATGGTCTTTTTCAACACCTCGAACACCGCCGCGGTATCCTGGTCGCCCAGTCCCATCGCCATGGCCAGGGTATAGACGGGCTGCGTCAGCGTGAACAACGGTGTCGTGCATCCGACATCGTCGGCAAACTCGGCAATGATCGCCATGTCCTTTTTCCAGGTCGATACTTTCATGGTCGCGGGTTCATAGACGCCTTCGACCATCATCGGCGCCCGCATCTGAAACATCCGCGAGCCACCGGCGCCGGGGCCGACCATCTCGACCACCATCTTCGGATCGAGCCCGGCGCGCTCGGCCAGGATCATCGCCTCGGCGGTGGCGACGTTGTGGATCGCCACCAGATGATTGGCGACGAATTTCATCCGGCTGCCATTGCCGTAGGCGCCGAGATCGGCGCTCTGTTTGGCGAAATCGGCGAACAGGTCCCGTGCATTGGGCGATGGCGGCGCTGTCGCCGCTGGCATAGACGATCAGATCGCGATTTTTGGCCTGCGCGCCGGTGCCGCTGAGCGGACAGTCCAGCGCGATGTGGCCGGCTTCCTTCAAGGTCGCCTCGAAACGCAATTTGTCGGCGATGGTGAGCGTCGAGAGCTCGACCACGATCCGCGACGGCTGCCCGGAACGGGCGATCGCCTGCGCGACATTCTCCACCGCGGCGGGCGTGGGAAGGCTGGTCATGAGGATCGGTGCGTCGCGCGCAACCTGCGCCGACATCAGTCGGCGATGGTGACGTTGGCCTGCGCCAGTTCGGTGCGCCGCGCGGGGTCGGTATCGTAACCGATCACGCGCCATCCGCGCTCGACGAGGTTGCGCGAGATCGCGCCTCCCATGATGCCAAGCCCGATCATGCCAACAGTCTTGTCCATGAAGTCTCCTGCCGGTTTGGCGTTGCCAGGCGACGCGGTCGCGTATTGAATAACCAGTGATCAGGCGATAAACAATCGCGGACTGCTGCAATCGTCGTTGCTGCGATGCGGCGGCGGCGCGATACCGGGAATAATCGCGATACAGAGAATAATCGCGATAGCGAGAACAATAATGGCAGGTGCCGGCCCAAAGCCAACCGCAAGCCCGTCCTCGACGCCGGATGCGGACGGTCACGCTTACGCCGCCATGATCGCGCGCGCCAAGGCGCTGGTCCCGCAACTGCGCGAGCGTGCTTCCAGGACCGAGGAACTGCGGCGGCTGCCGCCGGAGACCGAGCGCGATCTGCATGAGTCCGGCCTGTTCCGGATAGTGCAGCCCAAGCGAGTAGGCGGCTCCGAATTCGATTATGTCGCGCTGGTCGATTGCGCCGATGCGCTCGGGCAGGGCGACGCGTCGGTGGCGTGGAATTTCGCCAATCTCGCCAGCCATCACTGGATGCTGGGCATGTTCGACCCGCGCGCGCAGGATCTGGTCTGGAACAAGGACGCCAACGCGCTGATCGCGTCCTCCTTCATCTTTCCGGCCGGCCGCGCCAGAAAGGTCGAAGGCGGCTACAGGCTGAGCGGCAGCTGGCCGTTCTCGTCGGGGGTGGATTCCAGCGAATGGAATATGCTGGCCAGCGTGGTCTCCTCCGACGATGAAGCCGACGGGATCGAATACCGGATTTTCCTGCTGCACGAAGAGCGACTACAGGATCGTCGATACCTGGAACGCGACCGGATTGCGCGGCACCGGATCGAACGACGTCGAAGTCGACGACGCCTTTGTCGCCGAGCCGATGACGCTCGCGGTGAGCGATCTCGACGGCGGCCCGACGCCGGGCAGCGCGGTCAATCCGAATGCGCTCTATGCGCTGCCGGTGTTTTCGCTGTTTCCCTATGTGCTGTCCGGCGTCGCGCTGGGCAACGCGCAGGCCTGCCTGAACGATTATGTCGATGTCGCGCGGCATCGCGCCTCGACCTACAACCGCGCCAAGATCGGCGACCTGCAGAGCACGCAGATCAAGATCGCGGAGGCGTCCGCCAAGATCGACGCCGCCCGCCTCATCATGCGCTCGAACTGCATCGACGCGATGGCCGACGCCAGGCGCGGCCACGTTCCGGATATTGCCGGCCAAGACCCGGTTGCGTCGCGACGGGGCTTTTTCCGTCAATCTCTGCACCGAAGCCGTGTCGCTGTTGTTCGCGGCGAGCGGCGCGCGGGGCCTGACCATGTCTGGCGCGCTGCAGCGGCAGTTCCGCGATGCGCACGCCATCAATTCGCACCTCGCGTTCAACTTCGATGCGGCCGGCACCAATTACGGCCGGGTGGCGCTGGGGTTGCCGTCCGAAAACCTGACGCTTTGAGGCGCAGGAGATGACCGACGCACCCAAGCATCCGACCCATCCCGATCCGGCCAACGAACTGGCCAGCGACGCCTCGCCGATCGATCCCCGGGATTTTCGCAACGCGCTCGGCACTTACGCCACCGGCGTCACCATCATCACCGCCGTCGCGGCCGACGGCAAACCCTACGGGCTGACCTGCAATTCGTTCGCGTCGGTGTCGCTGAATCCGCCGCTGGTGCTGTGGAGTCTGGGGATGTTTTCGCAAGGCCTGAACACCTTCCAGAACGCCAGCCATTTTTCGGTCAACGTGCTCGGCGCCTCGCAGCAGGCGCTCGCCAGCAAATTCGCAAAATCTTCAGGCGACAAATTCGCAGGCGTCGAATGGACCCCGGGGCTCGGCAAGGCGCCGGTTCTGGAAGACTGCGTCGCCAATTTTCAATGCCGCGCCGCCAGCCGCTATTATGGCGGCGATCATGTTATTTTTCTCGGCGCCGTCGAAGCCTATGCCTACAACCGGCAGGAGCCGCTGTTGTTCGCGCGCGGCGGTTACGGCCGGTTTCTGACCGCCGGGGATTCCACGCCGGGCAAGTCGTCATGAGACGGAAAGCGCCGTCCAAGCGCACCCGCGCCACGCAGAAACGGCTGTCGCCGGACGATCGCCGCAAGGAATTCGTCGCGAAAGCGACCGAGTTCTTCTCAGAACAGGGTTTTGGCGGCGGCACCCGCGACCTCGCGCGCCGGCTCGGCGTCACCCAGCCGCTGTTGTATCGCTACTTTCCGAGCAAGGACGACCTGATCAGGCAAGTCTATCGCACGGTCTATCTGGAGCCGCTCGATCCCGAATGGGAAAAATGGCTGGTCGACCGCGCGCGGCCGATCCGCGACCGCCTGCTGGAATTCTATCGTGCCTATACCGACGTGATCTTCAATCGTAGATGGCTTCGCATCTATCTCTATTCGGGCCTGAAGGGGCTCGATATCAATCGCTGGTACGTCGGCATGGTGCAGGACAGGATTCTGACGCGCATCATCAGGGAGTGCCGCCATGAAGCCGGACTGCCGGCGCACGGCAAGCCGACCGCGGCCGAACTTGAAATGGCCTGGGTGTTTCACAGCGGAATCTTCTACTACGGCGTTCGCAAATACATCTACGAATCTCCCGTGCTCGAGAGCAAGGAGCAGATGATCGCAGACGCGCTGGATGCGTTTCTGGCGGGCTTCGAGCGGGTGTTTGGAGCAGCAGACGGTCGCAAGCGCGCCGGTGCAGGCGGTCGGGTGAGCAGCCTGTTCAGCTGAGGAAAACCTTGACCGATGCGACCTTAACCCTGGCCGGGTCCGCCTTCGCTTAAACTGCGCGACGCGCGTGAGGGGCGGTAGCCTTTTTCGATTTCGGCAATTCGCGCTTCATATTCCGTGGCGAGGTCCAGCAATCGCCTTTCGGTGAAGGGATCGGCCCCGCTTGCCAACCGGGGGCAGCGTTCTGCTTGCTCTTTCAAGTCTTCTATTCTCATGACCTACCATTTACCGAAAAAGTTATAATCCTCTTATCGTCTGTTGCTTTATGTCCGTTAGCGGACATGAATTTAGGTTCCCCTGATTTCCGCATAGCCCTATGCTGTTCGGGTTCCCTTCTCCCGCGTTATCCCGGTGGAGGGTGTCATGCCGACCTATCGCGCCTACCTAATCGATCAAAACGACCGTGTCGTGTCGTTCCAGCCGATCGAAGCCGATACCGACCAAGCGGCCGTTGAAGCGGCTCGTCTTTATGCGGATGGCTGCGACGTCGAGGTTTGGCACTTGGACCGCAAAGTCGCGCGGTTAAGCCGATGATTTTTCGGGCATCCTCTCGGCTTTTTGCGGCGCGATAAGAGGACTTTCAGCCCATCTGGCCGTATCCTTGTCATCGGGTCGATGCTCTCGCATGTCAGGCAACGAAGCTCGGTCCGGCCGGTCCGATTCGTCATGGCCATCAATCGCTTGTGGCACTTTGGGCAGCGCGTTTCGTCCATGGTTTTCCTCCTGCCATATCCAAGCCCGTAACGCGGCAGGACGCAGGTAGTTTCATTAAATTTTGGAACGCTTTGCTCGGCTACGAGCTTGAGTGTTCTCTCCCAAGGACAAGCTTCTGGCCCGTCGCATTTCCCCATGCGGCGGGCGCCCTTTTTGAAGCCGTGTTGTGGAAGAAATCCGTGAAATCACGACAAGATTGAACGCCTCAACGTTGGCGTGCCGGTCTTTCGTTCGACGATGGTGAGGCCGAGACCTCAAAGTCAAACCCGTCATGAAATGGCTCATTGCCGAGTTCGAAATGCCACCACTCCCTGAAATAGGGACGAAAGCCTGCTCCCTGCATGGCGGATTTCAGCATTTGACGGTTTTGTCGCGCGATCCCGCCAACAACAGCGTTCGATACTTCCGAGCACGTCCAGACAGTCGTAGCCCGTGCCAAAATCGATCGTTCCATCCTCGAATCGATCGCCTTTTGGCGCGGTGCATGCCTTGAGCGGCTGCGGCAGATTCGGCGGCGCCGCCGATGAAAAATCGGCAGGGACGATGCCGAGGTCCACCGTGCTGCCGCGCGAGTGCGCCGATCGTGTCGCGAGATAGCCGAGAGCGAACAGCTTTTGCTTGTCGGTGCGCGGATAGAATTCGGCCTTCATTTCCGAGTGAACCGGATCCCTGCTCCACTGAAGAAAATCGGCGACAGCCCTCGTCGGCCGATAGCAATCCCAGACGATGAGCGAGAGCTTTTTCTCGGCCAGCTTTCTCTGCACCGTTGCAAGGGCGTTTGCGGCCGATGCGCTGAGGATGCACTCGGCGGCAAGGTAGCCTTTTATGGGTCGGCCGACAAAGTTATGCGATCCGGCATAGCGAATGTCCTGAACGATCGTGGGATCGATATCGCGCAAATAGACGAACCCCCGGGGCAATGCGGAACCTGCCGAAGCCCAAACAGGCAGCATCACGATCGTCAGGGCGAGGCCAGCACGGGTGAGCACGTCGCATGTGCCCAACCGTAGCTTCGGCGCAATGCCTCTGCTTCGAATCGCCGGCATCGATGCCAAAATCCGTAAAGCGATGCGAAATAGTGCGGTCACCGCGCCGTCACGGCGGGCTGAGAATTGCCCTTCGCTGGATCGCAGAATTCCTTCGCGGCCGCAGCCACCGCGCTGCTGATCATGTCCCGGCGTTCAGGCGAGTCCATCTTGAGCTCTTCGTCGCGGTTGATGATGGAGCCGGCTTCCAGCAGGACGGCGGGCATCCGGGTCGTTCTCAATACGATGAGTTGATCGTAGCTGTAGACGCCGGTTTCCTTGTTCAGCAGCGGGTGCCGGTACCGGCCCATGATGGGCATGGTATATTGATGGGCGTATTGCAGGCCCTGGGCCTTCATTTCCCTGGCCACCAGTTCGGCGAAGGCGAGGCTTGTCTTGAAGTCCGGATTGTCGCGGGAGACGAAGACGGAATAGCCGCTGAAGCGGTCGCTGAAACGGCTTTTCTTGCCCTCGAACTCCCAGTTCTCCAGGAGCTTGTCGGGCACGGAATCGTGATGGATCGACAGGAACAGATTGGCCTTCAGGTTGTTGGCCGCGGCCACCCGCTTGACGAGGCTCGGCCTCGCCTTGCCCTCGGTCACGAGCAACTTCGTCTCGGCAAAGCCTTCGGCCTTCAACTTTTCCTCGATCCGCTCCGCAAGGCGCCGGTTGAAGGTGAATTCGGCGACGTTGCGGGCGCTGATCGCGCCTTCCGATTCTGCGGTATGTCCCACATCCACAACGATCCGGAATTTCGCAGGGTCGCACGTTGTTGCCGCCGGTTTCGAAGGATTCAACGGCGCCGGCCGCAAGGCGGCAAGTGCTGCGCTGTTGGGTTTTCGCGAGGCCGCAGGCTTTGGCGAAGCAGCATGCCTCGACGATTTGTCAGGCTTCGACGAACCTTTGAACATGTCCGACAGCCAGCTGGCATGGCTGACCTCGATCGGCAGCAGTGACAACACAGCCATTGCAGCGATGATGTTGCGCTGGCGGAGCCAAACGCCGAAGCACCCCGCGAATTTTCCTGCTGACGACAGCAATCCTGCCTTCCCTGGAATGATTCCTTGTTCGCGATTCATGCCGGACGACATTAACAGGGAATGCCAACGATCGGTTAGCGGAAATATATCGGCCTGCCGGCTTCAACCCTCTTGCCGGCCTTGACCTCGTCGAATCTGGCGAGCGCCCGTTCAAATTTGTCATTGAACAACCACATCGCATCGAGAATTTCACGGAAGGTCGCCGATGTCCTTGCCTTGTCGGCCTGTCCAAAGGTGAAGATGCTGTTGTTTCGCAGATATCCCATGATCGTCGGGTCGGAAATTCTGTAGTTGAGCAGGTTGCCCGACTTCAGGGCCGACCTGGTCGGACCGGGAATAATCTGGATCAACTCGAACAGCTTCATCTGATCGATCGGATCCGGCAATGTTTTCGCGATCGCGCTTACCTGCGGGAAAATATCCGCGTGGGCGTTCATCAGGCCGTCGCGCACGGCGGTCCAGTGGTTCAACCGATGATCCAGGTTGCCGACCCGTGCCTCTTCCCTGTCGTCGCGAGCGCTCAGTGCGGGATTGAGGGCTGCTATCGACGTTTTTATTGCTGCCCACTTGCCTCGGCCATTTTGATCTTCGGATGGGCCGGTCTGAAAACTTCCCTTGTATTTGTTCGAGCGGCCATTCCCCACGTTTTGATGGCCATTGGTTTCGGCAAAGAACATCCCGACGCTGATACGGCCGGCGATCTCGGCGTTCGCTGCGTCGATGCCTTTCGCTCGCGCAATGGCAATGGCCAGGTCGGCAACGTCCTTGAATGGCGTATCGGATTTTTGCGCATTGGCGGGCGGCGCTTCCATGACGTCGAACAGAGCCCGGTACTCATCGAGCAGCGGCTCCATGGCGGCCTCAAAATACGCCGGTGGAATTCCGAATTTATTGGGTGCTCCGATCCTGGAGGGGAGAGCATCGGTGAGGTCTTTGTAGGCGCCCATCACCCTGTTGCGAGCAAGGTAGACGGCCTGTCCCGGCAGATTCGGCAGCGCCTGATTCGAATTGATCTGCGCGCGCCGCTGTTTCAGGATTGATTCGAAATCGCTGACGGCACGATTGTAGGCATCGAGTGCATCCGATTGCTTTTTCGTCAGTGTCGCCGGCTCAGCCATTGCAGCAGAGATCAAGCCGGGACAGCCGATAGCCTGCGTGAAGAAAAGTCCAAGGGCAAGAACTGCCGCGGGCGCGACCGAATGAGCTTTTATTCCCATGGCAATCTCGCAATGCCCAAGTTTTTCCGGATACGACTCACTGGATCGTAAGCATGAACGCTCCACCTGGCGAGACCAATCGCCGGGGCGGCGAGAAACCGCACGCGCACTAGTCCGGACTCATGCCTTTGGCCTTGATCGCGGCAATGGCGGCCGGCGATTTCAGATATGCGATGAGATCACGCACCGCCTGCTGGTTCGGCGAATTCGTTGAAGCCGCCGCCGTGAAGACGATGTAGGACTGGATTTCCTCAGGCAGTGGGCCAGCCAGTTGTGCTCCCGGTACGGAAATGATGTTGGGGATCACGATCATGCCCAGTTCCACGTCGCCCGCCGCCACCGCTTCGGAAACCGATTCGGTATCGGGCTTTATTGTCTTTGTCCGAAGCGCTTCGGCAATACCCATGCGCGCGAACAGGCGATCCAGATAGATCGTGCTGGCGCCTTCTTTCAGATAAATAATGGATTTGGCCGCAAGCAGGGTCTGCTTGAACGCCTCGACCGTGCCGATATCCGGAACGGGAGCGCCGCGCCTGATCGCAACGCCAATACCGGCCTTCATGATATCAGAGCGCGTATCGCCTGCGAGTTTGCCCTGCCTGATCATCTCGTCGGCCTGAAAGTTGACGAGGACGGCCAGATCGAACGGTTCTCCGGCTTCGATCCTGCGCTTCATCACGGCAGCGACATCGCTGACCACGACCAGATGATGGCCCGTCGCCCGCTCGAACTGCGGACCGACGTCATCGACGATCATTCTGGTGACGCGTGAACCGAAAATCTTCAGTTCATCGCTCGACGCCGGGCTCGCGGCGACGATGACAAGTCCGATCGCCACGCAAATCGAACAAAAACGCTTCATCCGGATGCCTCTGGTGCGAAGACTACAGTTTCGCCATCTCGCTGCGATACCAGTCGCCGATCTGGCTTGCGGTCATCAGCGCGACGCCGTCGTGACCGATGACATAATCGAGCAGCGCTTCCAGATATTTGATCCGATGGGGGACGCCGGTGATGTAGGGATGAACCGAGATCGCCATGATCCGCGCATTGCTGGCGCCCTCAAGATAGAGGCGGTCGAACTGGTCGGTGCATCGCTTCAGGAATTGCTCGGACGGCAGGTGCTGCAGCGCATGGATGACAATGTCGTTGGTCTCCACCGAATAGGGAATCGTGGTGATGGTGCCATGAGGGGTCGCGATATCCTGCGGCAGATCGTCGATCACCCAGTCCGCCAGATATTCGATGCCGTTGAGGCGTAATAGATCGATGGTCTCTTCGGTTTCGGTGAGGCCCGGGCTTTCCCACGATCGTGGCGCCTTGCCGGTGAATTTGGCGATGGCGTCGACCGCGCGCTTGATCGCGTCGGCCTGGTTGTCGAGCTTGTGCATCGGGCCTTGCAGAAATCCATGCCCCATGAACTCGAAGCCGGCCTCAAGGGCGGCTGAAGCCACGCGCGGGTAGGAGGTGCAGACGCTGCCGTTCAGCGCCAGCGTTACGGGGATGTTGCGGTCGGTCAGCGCCTTGAACTGCCGCCAGAAGCCGGCGCGCATGCCGTATTCGTGCCACGACCAGTTCGGCACATCCGGCAACAGCGGCTGGCCCATCGGCGGGCTCAGCACGGTGCGCGGCATCGCGTTCTCGATCCGCCATTCCTCGACGTTGAGAATGACCCATACCGCGAGCTTCTTGCCGCCGGGCAATGTGAGCTTTGGGCGATCGACCTGGGCCTGATAGGGAATGCGATCGGAAAGGGCCACGGTGTACTTTCCTTATTCCGCTGCGCTGGATTGCTTCGATGTGGCGGCGTTGACCCGCGGCATCACTTTCTCGGCCATCAGGATCATCGACCGGCGTCCAAGTTCGGGATCCTTCCAGTCCTTGCCGGCATATAACAGCGTGCCGAAGGCGCCGACTTCGTCCTGGAATGCCAGCAGCTGATCGGCGACGCTGTCAGGCGTGCCATGGATGATCAATTTGTCGCAGACCATTTCCAGCGTCACCTCGTCGTCGGGTTGGTCGCGGCGGGTCTTGAACAATTCGATGCGGCCGTTCCTTTTCAGTTTTGTGAATAGCGAACGGTAATAGTAGACGTAAGGACCGTCGGGATCGGTCGCGTAGGCTTTTGCGGTCGTGGCGTCCCTGGCGACAAACACGCTCTTGGCGACGCGCCAGTTCGTAGGGTCAGCGGCGCGGCCGCCGCGCTCGCAGCCTTCGACATATTTCGGCCAGTGACTTTTCACCCAAGCCGGCATCAGGAAATTGGCGGAGATCGGATCCCAGCCGCGCGCCGCGGCCTCGGTAACGCCCTTCGAAAACGGGGCGACGGCGGTGACGACGATCGGCGGATGCGGCCGTTGCAGCGGACGCGCGATAAAACCCTGGCCGATATCGGGGATCAGGGTCTTTTGCGTGGTGATGTTCCAGTATTTTCCCTTGAGATTGTAAGGCGCCTCGCCGGCCCAGATATCCAGCACCTGATTGATGGCTTCGAGAAACATCTCGTTGCGGTTGGCGTCGAGGTTGCCGAACAATTCCGCGTCAGACAACAACCCGCCAGGACTGATCCCAAAAATCAGGCGTCCGTCGAGCATGTGGTCGAGCATCGCCATCGAGGCGGCGAGCGCCGCAGGATGGGTATTCGGCATATTGATGGTGCCGGTGCCGAGCCTGATCCGTTTGGTGGCAGCCGCAATCCAGGCGAGGAACGCGATGGCGGAGGTAATATTCTCGGCCTTATCGGTCGAATGTTCGCCGACATAGGCCTCGGTGAATCCGAGCTCGTCGGCCAGCACGAAGGCTTCGCGGTCTTCTCTAAGGGACAGCCGCCAATCCTTGTCGAGAGGATGGATCGGCATCGTAAAGAATCCCAGATTCATCGGTCTGCTCCTCCCTGGAGCTGCTTTGGCGCGTATCGGATGTTCGCGTCTTTGACGTCATTATGGCTCATCCGAAAGTCGAGTCATCAGAAATAATCGCTCGATAAACAAACTTGACCTTTAGGGATCGTCACCGTCTAATCCCGGCAAAAGTCGCCATAAAAACCGTCGAAATCCGGCCGGGGAGGTCACATCCATGAAGGCCTCGGCTTTCAGCTACGCCCGCGCAACCAGCGTCGCGAACGCGTTGCAGTTACTGGCAGGGCATGGTGACGGCGCCAAGCTGTTGTCGGGCGGCCAGAGCCTGATGCCCGCGATGAATCTGCGGCTGATCTCTCCCGAACTCATTATCGATATCAGCGAAATCGCGGAACTCCGCGGGATCGCGGTCAAGGGCGATATCCTCGCCATCGGCGCGCTGACGCGTCATGTCGATCTCTTGCGATCGCCCGACATCGCCGCGCACGCGCCATTGCTGACCGAGGCGGTCGGCCACATCGCGCATCCTGCGATCCGCAACAGGGGCACACTCGGCGGCAGCCTCGCGCATGCTGACCCCGCTTCCGAGTTGCCGGCCTGCATGCTGGCGCTGGATGCGACCATCATTGTCAGCGGTCCGGCCGGCGAGCGGCGCATCGCTGCGACGGATTTCTTCACCGGGATTTACGAGACGGTGCTATTGGCGCAGGAATTACTGGTTGCCGTCGAACTGCCAATTGCACGCAGGAATTCCACGCACTTTTTCAGCGAATTCGCCCGCCGGCATGGCGACTACGCCATCGTCGGGCTTGCGGCGCAGGCGATTGTGGAGGAGGGCGCCTTCGCCGATCTTCGGCTCGCGTTCTTCGCCGTCGGCGATCGGCCGGTATTGGCCAAGGCTGCTGCGGGACTTGTCAAGACGGCCATTACACCTGCGGTGTTGGCTGACGCGTCCGCGGCGCTGGATCGGGAACTCGACCCACAGGAGGATCAACAGGCTTCGGTTTCGATGCGCCGGCACCTGGCAAAAGTGCTGTTGGCGCGATGCGTATCCGCGTTGCTTAATCGCCCCGATCTTGCGCCGGGAGGATCGGCTTGACGGCGCATGTCCCCATTACGCTTGAAGTCAATGGCGAGCGCATTGAGGCGCTGGTTTTGCCGCGCCTCAATCTCGCAGATTTCCTGCGCGAGCATCTGCAGCTGACGGGCACCCATGTCGGTTGCGAGCATGGCGTCTGCGGCGCCTGCACCGTGCGCGTCAACGGCGACATCGTGCGCTCCTGCCTGATGCTGGCGGTGCAGACGCACAACGCTTCCGTCGAGACCATCGAAGGCCTATCCGACAGCGGCGAGATCGCCGATCTGCAGGCCGCCTTCCGCGACCGCAACGCGCTGCAATGCGGGTTCTGCACGCCGGGCATGTTGATGGCGGCGCAGGACTTGCTGCGGCAGCAAGCCGAGCCGGACCGGGAAGCGATACGCGAGCATCTCTCCGGCAATTACTGTCGCTGCACCGGCTATCAGGCCATTATCGATGCGGTCGAGACGACGGCGCGTACCCGCAGCGGACGCCGGCCATGACGGCGGTATCGAAAAATCCCGAAGGCCTCTCGGTACTCGACCGGCCGAATTCCTATATCGGCAAGACCGTGCCGCGGCCCAATCTTGAGCGGCTGATGCAGGGGCGCGGACTCTATGTCAGCGACATGGTGCTGCCGCGCATGGCGCATGTGGTGTTTCTGCGCTCGCCGCATGCGCATGCGAGGATCGGGGGGATCGATGCCGAAGCGGTGAGGCGAATGCCCGGCATTATCGCCATCGTCACCGGCAAGGAACTCGCAGCCGTCATCACGCCCTGGGTCGGTGTGCTGTCGCATCTGAAGGGGCTCAAATCCGCGCAGCAGCACGCGATTGCGATCGACCGGGTCTGCTGGCAGGGCGAAGCGGTTGCCGCCATCGTGGCGACCAGCCGCGCCGCCGCAGAGGACGCAGCGGAAGCTGTTTCGGTCGAGTATGAGGAACTGGACGCGGTGACGGATATGCGCACCGCGCTATATCCGAAAACCCCTGTCATTCATCCGGCGCTCGGCGACAACCTCGCTTTCGAGCGCAGCCTCGACGCAGGTTCAGTCGATGCCGCCTTTGCCGGTTCCGACGAAGTAGTAGAGGCGGAATTCATTTTCGGCCGGCACACCGGCGTGACCCTTGAGCCGCGCTCGGTCGTGGCCGACTGGAACGCGGCGGAGGCAAGGCTGACGATCTATCAGGGCACGCAGGCGCCGCACATGGTGCAGAATATCGCGGCGCTGCATCTGGGGCTTGCGGAATCGCAGGTCCGCGTGGTTTGCAAGGATGTCGGCGGCTCCTTCGGCATCAAGGTCCACATCTACGCCGATGAAATGGCGACCTACGCGCTGTCGAAGCTGTTGCGCCGGCCGATCAAATTCGTCGCCGACCGGGTCGAGAGCTTCAACACCGACATCCACGCCCGCGATCACCGCTGCAAGGGAAAGATCGGCGTCAAGCGCGACGGCACCATTACCGCGTTCGAGATCGACGATCTTACCGGCATCGGTCCCTATTCGATGTATCCGCGCACCAGCGCCATCGAGGCCAACCAGGTCGTCAATCTGGTCGGCGGTCCCTACACGACGAAGAATTATCGCGCGCGGGCTCGCGTCGTGTTCCAGAATAAAAATGTCATGTGCCAGTACCGCGCGGTCGGCCATCCCATCGCGTGCTCGGTCACCGAAGGCCTGGTCGATCTCGCGGCCATGAAGATCGGCATGGACCCGGTGGAGATTCGCCGCCGTAATCTTGTTCCCGACAACGCCTATCCCTGCGCCTCGCCCTCGGGCCTGCGGTTTGAATTGCTGTCCCACCACGCCGCGATCAACAGACTGATGGCGATGATGGATTACGAGGGCTTGCGCGCCGAGCAGGCGGCATTGCGCAAGAAGAACATTCATCGCGGCATCGGCATCGCCAGTTTCATCGAGGTAACCAATCCGAGTGCGGCGTTCTACGGTGTCGGCGGCGCCAAAATATCCTCGCAGGATGGCGTCGCGGTGCGGCTGGATGCCCAGGGTTCGGTGATTTGCCAGACCAGCATCACCGAGCAAGGGCAGGGATCGGAATCGCTGACGGCGCAGATTGTCGGCAGCGTGCTCGGTGTCTCCATGGAACGCGTCCGCGTCATCCTTGGCGATACCGACAACACGCCCTATGGCGGCGGCACCTGGGCCTCGCGCGGCGCGGGCATCGGCGGCGAGGCCGCATTGCAGGCGGCGAAGATCCTGCGCAGGAATATCCTTGATGTTGCAGCCGCCATCCTGCAATCGTCGGCGGCCGAACTCGAGATCGTCAACAATGCGGTCGTCAGCGCTGCTGACGGCGCGCCGCGCATCGAATTGAACGAACTCGCGCGGATCGTCTACTTCCGCCCGGATACCCTGCCGCCGGGAATTCAGCCCGAATTGATGGCGACGCGCCATTTCGTGCCGCGCGAATATCCGTTCGCCTTCACCAACGGCGTTCAGGCCGCATGGCTGGAGGTCGATACCGACACCGGTTTCGTCAAGCTGCTGCGGCATTGGGTGGTCGAGGATTGCGGCACCCTGATCAATCCGCAGCTGGTCGACGAGCAGATCCGGGGTGGCGTGGTGCAGGGGCTTGGGGCGGCGTTATTCGAAAAGTGCGTCTATGACGAGCGCGGCCAGCTCACCAACGCCAGTATGGCCGACTATCTGGTCCCGATGTCCGGCGAAATGCCCGATATCGACATCGGCCACGTCGTGTCGCCGACGGCGGAGACGGAACTCGGCGCCAAGGGTGCGGGCGAGGCCGGCACCGCGGGCGCCGCAGCGGCGGTGGCCAATGCGGTCAATGACGCGCTGCGGCCGTTCGGCGCAGTTATTACCGAGATTCCGCTGACGCCACAGGTTATCCTGGGCGCGCTCGGACGCATCTGAAGGGTGATTGGACGCCACCTAGACTAAATGCAAGTCCTTGAAGAGAAGGATGTATGTTGTGATGTTCGCTTTGTTCATCCAATATACGAAAAAACAAACCAGCAAAAAGCAAGACAAACGGGGAGAAACAATGAAACGCAGGACATTTCTCGGCGGCACCATCGCCGTCACCACGCTCGGGCTGACCTCAGGCGTCAGTGCCCAGCAACCGCCGATCAAGATCGGCATGAGCATGGCTCAAACCGGCGGTCTCGCGGGGGGCGGCAAGGCTTCGCTACTCGGCATCGAGATCTGGCGCGACGACGTCAACGCCAAGGGTGGGCTGCTCGGCCGCAAGGTCGAACTTGTCATCTATGACGACAAATCGAGCGCTTCGGAAACTCCGGCGATCTACTCCAAGCTGCTGGACGTCGACAAGGTCGATCTTTTGTTCGCGCCCTACGCGACGGTGCCGACGGCGCCGATCATGCCGCTGGTCAAGCAGCGCGGCATGGTGCTGATCGGCAACTTCTCGTTCCAGGTGAACAGCAAGGTTGGCCACGACATGTGGTTCAACAATGCGCCATGGGGACCGCCCGACAGCCTGGGCGTCATCGTTCCTCGAACTCGGCCAGAAGGCCGGCGGCAAGACCGTCGCACTTCTCGCCGCGGACCAGGAATTCGCGCAGAATCTGGCGGTGACCGCGCGGGACGTCGCCAAGCGGATGAACATGCCGGTCGTGTTCGACCAGTCCTATCCGCCCAACACGGTGGAATTCTCCGGCATCATCCGCGCGCTCAAGGCCGCCAAGCCCGATATCGTCTATGTCGCGTCCTATCCGCCGGATTCGGCCGGAATCCTGCGCGCCGTGAACGAGACTCGGGATCGGCGACAACGTCAAGATTTTCGGCGGCGGCATGGTCGGCCTGCAATTCGGCGCGGTCATGGAAAATCTGGGCTCGCTGCTCAACGGCGTCGTCAACTACAATTCATGGCTTCCGGAACAGAGCATGTATTTCGACGGCACCAAGGCGTTCTTCGACACCTACACGAAGCGGGCCGTCGAAGCCAAGGTCGATCCGCTCGGCTACTATCTGGCGCCGTTCGGCTACGCCAGCGGTCAACTCATCGAGCAGGCGGTCAAGGCGACAGGATCGCTCGACCAGAAGGGTCTCGCAAAATATCTGCGCGAGAACGTGCACAAGACCATCGTCGGTCCGATCGCGTTTTCGGCGGACGGCGAGCGCAAGGAAACCGCGACGCTGCAAGCCCAGTTCCGCGGCATCGTGGACAAGAACATGGAGCAGTTCCGCAGCCCGGGCAAGCAGGTGATCCTGTTCCCGGCGAAATCTGAAATCCGGCGATCTCATCAGCTCCCTTCGAGGTTGCCCGGAAGTAGACCTCGCCAGGCTTGTCATGCCCGGGCTTGTCCCGGGCATCCACGTTCTTAGCCGCAGCAGCAAGAGACGTGGATGGCCGGGACAAGCCCGGCCATGACGAAAAGTGAATCATGCCGGGCTTGGAAGAGCCCGAAAATGCGGATGATTACGCAGACGCAACGTGGCGGCACGAGCGGGTCAAGGGGGACCTCACTTGTTTTCATTTGACCTGCTGCTCGATGCGGTGGTGATCGGCGTGCTGCTCGGCTGCTTCTATGCGGCGGTCAGCCTTGGATTGTCGCTCTCCTTCGGCCTGCTCGACGTTCCCCACGTCGCCCATCCGGCCTTTCTGGTGATGGCGTCCTACGGCGTGTTTTTCCTCAACGACCGGTTCGATATCGATCCGCTGCTGGCGGGGCTGTTGATCACGCCGCTGCTGTTCGTGTTCGGTCTGGTCGCCTACCGTATCTATTACGAGACATTCGAAAAGCGCGGCAGCGATGCCGGCGTGCGCGGCATCGCGTTCTTCTTCGGCATCGCCTTCATCATCGAAGTGCTGCTGATCCTGCAATTCGGCGTCGACCAGCGCTCGGTCACCGCGTCCTATATCGGCAAGGCCTGGCGGATCGGCGATATGCGGATTCCGTTCCGGCTGGTGGTCGCGTTCGCGGTCGCCGCCGCGCTGACGATTCTGCTGACGCTGTATCTGTCGCGAACCTTCATGGGACGCGCGATCCGCGCGGTCGCGCAGGACCAGGAGGCGCTGCGGCTGATGGGCGCCAACCCGGTCCGGATCAAGCAATGGGCGTTCGGCATTGCAACGGCCGTGCTTGGGATCGCCGGCGCCCTGCTGATCATCGTCGCTCCGGTCGAGCCGACACTCGACCGCTCCTATATCGGGCGGACATTCTGCGTCGTGGTCATGGCCGGGCTCGGCAGCATGAGCGGCACGCTGGTCGCCGCCATCATCCTCGGCGTCGCCGAAACCATCGTGCTGACCCTGTTCGGCGCCTCCTGGGCGCCGGCCATTTCGTTCGCGATGCTGCTCGGCAGTTCTCGCCGTCCGGCCGCAGGGCCTGTTCGGCAGGCGATCATGAGTCGCAGCGGCATCCGTTTCTGGATCGGCGCGATCGTGTTTCTCGCCGCCGCGCTGCGTGATGACGCAGGTCATCGGCAACGAATATCCGTTCTTTGCCTGCTACGTGATCCTGCAGTTCATCGTGCTCGCGGTGGCATGGAGCATCCTCGGCGGCTATGCCGGCTACGTGAATTTCGGCACCAGCGCGTTTTTCGGCATCGGCGTCTACACGGCCGTATTCCTGTTCAAGGCGGCTGGCGCGCCGCTGGCCGTGCAGATCGCAGCCGCGGCCGTCGTCGGCGCCCTGATGGGATTCGCGCTGGGCCTCTTGACCCTGCGCATGCAGGGCATCTTCTTCTCGATCGCGACGATCGCGCTGACGATCGTCATCGAGACGACGATCACGAACTGGCGGTATGTCGGCGGCGCGGCCGGCATTCAGATGCAGCGGCCGCCGGTGATGGCCCCGTTCAACAGCTATGTGCAGATGCTGTTTTTCGTCCAGGCGCTGCTCGTGGTGGTGGCGGTCGGCGGTCTCGCGCTACATTCAGAATTCATGGATCGGCCGCGGCCTGCAGGCGCTGCAGGGATGACGAACTCGCCGCGGAATGCACGGGCGTGCCGACGCTGCGGCTGAAGCTGCTGGCGTGCGTCATCTCCGGCGCGCTGATGTGCGCCGCCGGTGCGCCCGCCGCGATGTACCTGCAATATGCCGATCCTTCCTCCGCGTTCAATCTCAACTATTCCGTCTCGGTGCTGGCGATGTCGCTGATCGGCGGCACCGCGCATTGGGTGGGCCCGGTGATCGGCGCGATCCTGCTGGGCACGACGCAGCAATTGCTGACCGTTACCATCTCGTCGGAAGTGAACGTGCTGGTGCTCGGCGTGATGCTGGTGCTGTTCGTGGTGGTGGCGCCGGAGGGCATTATTGGCCTCGTCCGCAGGGTCGGTCGCAATCGCAACGGGGGAGAAGGATGATGTCTCCCGAGACCCAGGCCCCGCTGCTGCGGATATCGGCCCTGACAAAACGTTTCGGCGGCTTCACCGCGCTCGACAATGTCAGTGTCGAGATTCGCACCGGAGAGCGCCTGGGCCTGATCGGCCCGAACGGTTCGGGAAAGACGACGCTGATCAACTGCATTTCCGGCGCGTTCCGCACCGAGGCGGGAACCGTGGTGTTTCGCGACGAGGACATCACGCAGCTGACGCCGCATGTGCGCACGCGCCGCGGCATTGCGCGCAGCTTCCAGATCCCGCGGCCGTTCAAAAGCATGACGGTTGCCGAAAACCTGATGGTGGCGCTCGACTTTGCCGAAGTCACCGAGGCGCATTTCTCGGAAGCCCAGCGCCGCGACACCATGATGTCGATCCTGACGCGAATGGGCCTTGCGTCGAAGGCCAATGTGTCCGCCACCAGGCTCAGTCAGGTGGAGTTGCGCAAGATGGAACTGGCCCGCGCGATGGCGACGCATCCGAAACTGCTGATTTCGGACGAGGCCATGGCCGGTCTTTCCAGCTCGGAAGTCGACGAGGTGCTCGATCTGCTGATGAGTCTTGCGGATCAGGACATCACCATCATCATGATCGAGCACATCATGCAAGCGGTGATGCGGTTTTCGGACCGCGTGATGTGTCTCGACGCCGGCAAGATCATCGCGATCGGCGACGCCGGATGAAGTGATGGCCAACCAGCGGGTGCAGGAGGCCTATCTTGGCACTTAGCCTCGCCATCAACGGTCTCGACGCGGGATACGGCGCGGTGAAAGCGTTGCGCGGCGTCTCGCTCCATGTCGAGGCCGGCGAAACCGTTGCCTTGCTCGGCACCAACGGCAACGGCAAGAGCACGCTGATGAAGTGCGTCGCCGGCCTTGTCCGGCCGACGCGCGGCAGCATGTCACTCACAATCGACGGGACGGCGCACGACCTGACCCGGTTGTCGACCGAGGCGATCGTCGATCTCGGCGTGGCGCTGGTTCCGGAGGGGCGGCGGCTTTTTCCGAGGTTGACAGTGCTGGAAAATCTGATGCTCGGCGCCTTCCGCAAGGCCGCCCGCGCGCAACATCGATTCCAACCTGGCGCTCGCCTTCGAGACATTTCCGGCTCTCAAGGAGCGGCAGAAGCAGCTCGCGGGCACCATGTCCGGCGGGCAGCAGCAGATGCTGGCGATTGCGCGCGCGCTGATGTCGTCGCCGCGCCTGTTGTTGATCGATGAGCCTTCCGTCGGCCTGTCGCCGCTATTGGTCTCGCAGACCATCGCCAAGATCGGCGAACTCAACCGGCATCTCGGCCTGACCGTGCTGATGGCCGAGCAGAATTTCAATCAGGCGATCCGGATCGCCGATCGCGGTTACATCATCGTCCATGGTGAAATCGTCGTCGCCGGCGCGTCGGTCGACGAATTGCGCGGCAACGACATCGTCAAGCGGCTCTATCTCGGCGGGATCGCGTGATTGGCTGCTGAGGTGCACCCTTCGCTCCCCTCCCCGCCGCTGCGCGGAGGGAGGGGAGAAGAACGGTGCATGGCCAAGTGAGGTGGTAAGCGCTCTAGATGGATTCACCGGCCTTCACACATCGGTCGCAGCAGTTTGACGCAAGGCGATCAGCGGCTGGTAGTCGGGCGCTTCATACCACCTTCGGATCGATGCCATGTCGGGAAACTCAACGATCACGACGCGAGTCATGCAGTGCAGCAAAGCACACTTCATTCAATGATCTCGTCGGCGAGCAGCGACATCGACGGAGGGACGGTCAACCCGATCGCCTTGGCGGTCTTGAGGTTGATCACCAACTCGAAGCGCGTCGGTTGTTCGATCGGGAGATCGCCCGGATCGGTGCCCGTCACAATTTTGGCAACGTACCATGCGGCGCGCCGATATTGTTTGCGAAGGTTTGCTCCATAAGAGACGAGACCTCCCATATCGGCAAATTCTCGAAATCCAAATATTGCAGGAAGCCTGTTCTGCAACGCGAGTTCCGCAAGCTTCTTTTCATTAAAGACCATGAGCGCGTCGGAGAGTATAAGGACGCCCCGCCGATGGTCGTTCGCCATTGCGGCAAAAGCTTCATCAATCCCGCTGGCTGAGCGCGCCTCAACAGCGTGCACGATGAGATTTAAGCTGTGCGCCGCTTCCTGGACTTCCACGTACTCCAAGGGCTTGTTGCGATCCTCCGGATTATAGAGAACTGCGACATCGAGAAAGCGACGGAACAAGGTCCTTGAGCATTTGGAGCCGTTTGCTTGCCAGGTCCGAAGAAATGCAAGTTAGCCCTGTCGCTTTGCCGCCGGGTCGCGCGATGCTCGCCACGAGACTATTGAGTGGATCACATGCCGACACAACGATGGGAATAGTGTTGGTCGCTTCCTTTGCCGCCCGCAAGGCTTGGTCGCCGCCGACAAACATCACGTTCACATTGAGACCGGCAAGCTCGCGTGCGAGTTCGGGGAGTCGATCCAGATTGCCTTGCGCATACCTCTCCTCGATGATGACGTTTTTTCCTTCAATATATCCCAATTCACGCAGACCTTGCCGAAATTCGTCATAGAGTGGTGAAGTCGGAGAATAACTTCCAAGCAGGCCGATCCGAGGCGTTTTCTCCGACGCTGCGCGTTCGCGGCGAGCGGCACCCAAACAATACCGAATACAAGGATAAGACCTGCCAAAAGCTGCGCATGCTTTCTCATGTGGTCGCCTCGTCCACGAGTGAGAGCAGTGTCGGCGGAATATGATTTACCGGCATCGCCGACTGCCGGGGTCACAGCCTAACACATTGGCGAGATCAAGCCACAGGACGTCGATTGCATCCGCGGGATTTCGTTCAGGCGAATGCGCGCAATGGGTCAAAGGCTGTAAACCTCAGATCGGGCACATGTTTTCTACTTTGCCCCAATAGGAGTGCGTACTATGCGGGCCATTTCGACGAAGTGCGCATGGCGTTTGGCGTCGGTTAGTTCAGGTTTCTTCATGACCTTTTTGGCCATTCGCAATCACTGTCTTGCAAGGCAAGTCCCGCTTGGCCGGAGAGTATAGGGCTGCGGCACCCCGGTGCCGCAGCGCGTACGGGAAACGCCTGCCGCAGCCGTGCGGGCTAATTGTAATAGCCAACACCGCAGCCGAGATCGCCGACTTTGGTGACGAAGACGGTCTTGGCAACCGGGGTCGGATCGGAGCCTGGCTTGGGAAGCATAATTCCGCTGACTTCGGCGATCTGGCCTTCCGGCTTCTGCGTCACCGTGTCAAAGATCACCTGCCCGAAGTTAAAGCTCTTGGGGTCCTTCAGCGTCCGGTAGTCCTTGCCGAACAGCGCCTTGAGATTCGGATTCGCGAAGGGATGCAGCGTGCCGTCGCTGAGATTGAAGCAGTACGGGTAGAGATCGCGATCGCGGAAGCCGCCCTCGACTTTGGCAATCATGTCAAGCCCCTTCGCCTTGTCGGCTTTGACCGCGGCGACCGCCTTTATCAACATTGCTTTTGCTTCGTCGGCGGTGCCGAACGCCCCTTGCTGGGCGAGGGACGCCGACGCGAGCGCGAACGTAGCGCCGAGCGTGGCAGTGATCATTGATTTATGCAGCATGGATACTCCCCCTGTTGCCTGGCTATCAGTGCGCAACGAGTAAGGAACTGCCGACGGCACTTTTGCTGCCCGTTAACACCCGCGCGGCAACCTCGGTACGCCCCGTTTCAAGGGCAGCCACCCGAAGGCTAGCATTTCCAGGGGCCCGCGGATAGGGAAGTTGCGAGGCCATGTGATTATGAGACACGCGTGTTGAGTACAGCTTTCCCGATGTCCGCTTTGCCCCGGATAGTACCACGGAGCGTTATGCTAGCATGCTCAAATGTGCCAAGAGGTGACATTGGAATGCTGAATGAAAGGGCCGCCAACTGAGGCGGCCTTGACGGCTTCTTGTTTTGGCGTAGCATCCCCCCAACGTTGATGGGGATGGAGTTCCCCGATACCCGCCGCAAGGCTGATAACTCCTACCGGGCGCGAAGCGCCGGTAGGAGCATGCGCGCCGCCGGTCTCGTTGCCCTAACCGAGGGCACACCGATGGCACAAATTCCAACCTCTCTATCAATTGCAATTTGGCTTGACGGATCGACTTTGGATCGTTGGCTTTATCGCCTATTTGGGTGACGCGCCAGGCGAACTCGTGATCGCGACGTTGGTGGCTGGTTTGGTTGCTGGGGGTTTGGAATTCCGGGCTGCAAACCGGAAGGGGGGGCGATGAACTTTCAATTTATCATGGCGGTTGCGCTTGGCGGCGCTATAGGATCGGTCGTCGCGATACTTAGTGGGCATCGGATCGGGGGAGCTTTTCGGAACGAGACTTTCCTTGGGGTACGCTCATAATCAACGTGACGGGCTCATTTTTGATTGGTGCGTTCGTCGGCCTGTTCGCGGCCAAATGGGACTTGTCGCAGGCAGCGCGGATATTTCTGACAGTCGGCATCTGTGGTGGCTACACGACGTTTTCCACATTCTCTCTGGATGCCTATTACTTGATTGAACGCGGGCAGACATTGGCATCATCCGCTTACATGGTCGCGTCGGTCGTGCTGTCCGTTGGTGCGCTGATTGCCGCGCTCCGGTTCGTTCGGGCGCTTCTCTGAACTTTGCTGATTACTCCAGATCGGAAATTCGGAGAATATGGCTCAGTAGAGCCATTGCTGACACGTCGCACAATCGCCGTTGCACTAAACCGCTGCGCGGTAGGGCGCCTGTAGGCGCTGAGGACTCGGGGTCTTGCTTTCGGTTGATTCGTTGCGCTTTAGTCGTGAGGATATGTTTTACCAAGCAACCATTTCCCGCCCCGAGTTGGCATCCCTAGAAGGCCTGTTGGGGAAGCATATAGATATTGTCTTGCCCGTTGTGTGGTGCGCGGAGCTTCGTGCTCCAAAGGCATTGATCAGAGTATCTCCGGAGGAGGTAGCAACCCCCGACGCGGATCATCCGCATGGTACTGCAGATCGCCCTTCAATCACGACGGAGGAGGCATCTTTCATGAATGGGGAGCCGGGAGCTTCCGTTGAGCAGTTGGGGAAGGTGCTTGACGTGAACATCATCTCAACACTCATTTCGTTTTCACCGATAGCAATGTTTCCTGCGATGGAGATCGTGAAGGGAGTTACTCTGCCGGCTAGCGAGGGCTATGGCTTCGTTTATTATCACCCGTCGCAATTTGAAGTCGCCAGAGCGCAGTTCGCCGAGAAGAATGCACTGATTGTGCTTGATGTCGCGATCGAGTTGGTAACCGAACGGTATCCCAGCATAGTCCTGTACACGAGTGGGTTCTTCGTCAACGCGAGCTTCGACGGTCTTCCTGACCGAGACTGGGTCAAGCGTGGTACCTACGTGCGTCGGCCACTACAGAACTCTTGGCGCGGGGAACTGGCTCAACAGAGCCATTCTAGATGCGTCGCACAATCGTCGTTTCGCGACTCGGTCGTCCAGAAACCTCAATCTGGCGCGACGAATTTAAGTTGGCTCTGGTGCTATGGCCCTATATGCCTTCGAGCGCGATCATCACGTCGGTTGCCGCCGTCTGACGCAGCGCGATCAGGGGCTGGTATTCGGGCATCTGATACCATTTTCGTATCGATGCCATGTCGGGAAACTCGACGATCACCACGCGGTTGGGCTGCCACGATCCTTCAAGAATTTCGTGCGTGCCGGTCCTGGTCAGATAGCGTCCGCCGCAGCGCTCGATCATCGGAACGACCTTGACGAGGTATTCCTCGAATACAGCGGCATTGGTAATCTTGTGTTCGCCGATATAATAAGCGGGCATCCTTGCCTCCCGGATGATATTGCGCCCCGATCATTCACTATTCGGTGGCAGTTCGAAACAGGCAAGGAGCGGCCTGCCATCTCGATGAGAATTTTTACCCGGCCATCGCCCAATCGCCGTTGACGCGTTATCATCCCCGCAACTGATTGATGGGGGCGGTCTGTTGGCAAATCTCTGGGCTCGGAAATCGACCGCGGTGCTGGCGGCGGAGGCGGCTGGCAGCGAGGATGGCGGTGACGTCCGGCTGCCGAAGCGGACATTGTCTGCGCTCAGTCTCGTCGGAATCGGGGTCGGCGGCATTATCGGCGCCGGCATTTTCGTCCTCACCGGGCACGCCGCCGCGGCCAATGCGGGCCCCGCGGTCACGCTGTCTTTTCTGCTTGGCGCCGTGGCGTCGGCGCTGGCCGGCCTATGCTACGCCGAAATGGCGTCGACCGTTCCGATCAGCGGCAGTGCCTATACCTATGCCTATGCGACGCTCGGCGAATTCATCGCCTGGATTATCGGCTGGGACCTGATCCTGGAATACGCGGTGGGCGGCATCGCCGTTGCCGTCGGCTGGTCGAGTTATGTCGTTAGTTTCGCCAAAGACCTTGGCGTTGTGTTGCCCGAGCGGTTTGTCTCGACGCCCTTCAGTTTCGACGCTGCGTCACACGCCTGGTCCTGCACCGGCGCGCTCGTCAATGGCCCGGCGGTCCTGGTCATTGTCGTCATCACGGCGTTTATGGTGATCGGCATCCAGGAGTCGGTGCGGCTCAATAACGTCATCGTCGCGGTCAAGCTGGCCGTCATCGTCCTCTTTATCGCGTGTGCGGCGCCCGCGTTCAACACCGCCAACTGGGTCACCTCGGGCAATCCGGCCGGCGCGTTCATCCCGCCGAATGCCGGCGTCGGTATCTATGGCTGGTCGGGCGTGCTGCGCGGCGCCGCCGTGGTGTTTTTCGCCTATATCGGATTCGATGCGGTCTCGACCGCGGCGCAGGAAGCCAAATCGCCGATGCGGGACATGCCGATCGGCATCCTGGGATCGCTGGCGATCTGCGCGGTGCTCTATATTGCCGTCGGCCTGGTGCTGACCGGGATCGTGCCGTACGACCGGCTCAACGTGGCCGATCCGATCGCGGTCGGGATCGATGCCGCCGGGATCGGCTGGCTGTCCCTGTCGGTCAAACTGGGAATCATCCTGGGCCTCACCTCGGTGATCCTGGTGACGCTGTTGGCGCAGCCGAGGATTTTTCGCGCCATGGCCCATGACGGGCTATTACCGCCGGTGGTCGCTACCATCCATCCGCGTTTCCGTACGCCTTACGTCTCGACCATCGTTACGGGAGCGGTAGTGGCGGTGCTGGCCGGCGTGCTGCCGCTCGAACTGGTTGGCGAACTCGTCAGCATCGGGACGCTGTTCGCATTTGCCGTCGTCTCGCTCGGCACGCTTGTGTTACGCGTGAAGGAGCCGGAGCTGGCCAGGCCGTTCAGGACGCCGGCGATCTGGATCGTCGCGCCGGCTGGCGCAGCGACTTCGATCTTCCTGATGTTCGGTCTGCCGCTCGATACCTGGATTCGCCTCGCAGTATGGCTCGCGATCGGTCTGGCGATTTATTTTGGCTACGGCTCGCGGCACAGCCGGCTCGCCGCGGGGTAGGCTGGCAGGCTAGAGCTAGTCTAGAGCCCGAGCGGGCTCTCTCCGTTGTGCCGGTCAGACTCCCGTTCGTCATGGTTTCCCGTTGAGCACCAGCCACAAACGCGCGACAGCCTCTTCAGGGGTGTCGCCGTAACCTATATTGCCGGTTGGGAAGCCGTCTTCTTCAAAGTAGGTGGCCATCCACGCGTCTTTCTGGCTGTCGGGATATTTGTCCCAGGAAAGGCTAAAGCGCGCAGGTTTCTCCAATCCCTCTTCCGTCCACGTATGGCCACAGGCCTCGATGAGTTCGGAGAGGGTGGGGGCACGCAACTGCCTGTCTGTGCCGGCCCATATCGTGCTCCCGTCGTCGTGCCAATGTGTTGAGCCGAGGAACTCTGCATCCCTCAACTGCTTCGCTAATGCATAATCCACAATGCTACTCCGCCGCCACACGGGCGACGAGCGGGGCTTCGCGGTTGGTGACGACCACCTTGATCGCGTCCTCGACGCGGTCGCGGGCGTAGCGAAGCGCGGTGGGAAGATCGGCGAGCGGGAAGGTGTGGGTGTGGATTTTCGTCGCATCGAAACGCTTTTCCGCCATCAGCGCCATGGCGCGGCGGGTGGCGCTGCGGCCTTCGCCGCGAATGCCGTAGACATAGATGTTGTTCTTCACCAGATGCGGCAGATCGGTCGTGACCGGATCGTGCGGAAAAGCCGCGAGGCAGATCTTGCCGCCGCGATTGGTCATGTGGATGGCCTGGTTGATCGTGGCCTCGGTGCCGGCGCATTCGACGACATAATCGGCGCCGAGTCCGCCGGTGAGTTGCTTGACGACCTCCACCGCGTCTTCTTCGGCGACGTTGATGACGCGGTCGGCGCCCAGCGCCTTGCCGATCGCCAGCCGCGCGTTGCGCGTGCCGGTCAGGATCACCGGTTCGGCGCCCAGCGCCTTTGCAACGGCCACCGCGAGCAGTCCGATCGGGCCGGGGCCGATCACGACCACGCTTTCGCCGGCGACGAGGCCGCCCAATTCCGTCAGGCCGTACATCGAAGTCCCCGCGGTGACGACCAGCGTGGCCTCCGCGTCGCTCATGGTATCCGGCACCCGCGCCAGCGTGTTGATGTGGTTGATGGCGTATTCGGCGAAACCGCCGTCGGTGGTGAAACCGTTGGCGCGATGACCCTTGTCGGGCTTTCCGTAATTCAGGCAGGAGGTGTACATGCCCTGGCGGCATCGCTTGCACTGGCCGCAGCCGGCATGGATTTCGACGCTGATGCGCTCGCCGATGGCGAATTCGTCGACGCCGGGGCCGAGCGCCGCGACCGTGCCCATATATTCGTGGCCCGGCGTGAAGTTCTTGTTGAAGGGCAGGCCGCCGCCGATGCTGGCCGGCGAGCCGCCATGGATCACCTCAAGGTCGGTGGCGCAGATCGCGACCGCGTCGATCCGCACCAGCACTTCGGCGCGGGCCGGAACCGGCGTCGGTTTCTCGCGCAGGAAAAGCTCGTCGGGGCCGCCCAGCACCCAGGCCTTCATCTGCGCCGGCACCGGAAATTGCGGGGATGTCTTGACGCCTGCCGGTTCGTACATGGATCAAATCCTCATGTACGAAAACCCTTAGCGGAAAATGGCCGGTAGATAAAATGACTTGTTGCCGGCTATCGCGACGGGGCGTCACGGCGAACGCCGCCACCGGCGGATTCCTCGCGCTTGACCTCGGGAAACAGCCACATCGCGAAAATCATGAACAGGCCGAGGAACGCGACCACGTACTGAATGCGATCATGCCCGAGCCTGTGCTGGGCATAGCAGGCGATAGCCGCCACCAGCACCACCAGCAGCGAAAGACCGAGCTTTATCCTGACCGGCATGGCCGCATCCTCCGAATAAGCAGCAGTTTCACAACGATCCAACGACCTTGGCAAGCGTCGCCAACGTCAGCATCTGCACGCCGACCAGCACGGCGAGGCCGACGCTACCGTCGCGCCAGGACGATGGCCAGATATCGAACAGCCCCGGCGCGAAAAGCACCACAAGGCCCGCAACCACGATCAGGCTGCTCCAGCGCAGTTCGGCATAGCCGTAATATCCCGTGCCCAGCAGCAACGTCGCCAGCAACATGGCGTTACCGATCACCAGCACCGTTGCTGCGCCCGATCTTGCCGCCTCGGGGCGCAGACGCAGCGGGAACATGCCGGCGACGGCGAGGAACGCCAGCGTGCAGACGGTCGCGAACGCCGCGAACCACAGCAGGGAAATCCAGTTCGGCTCGAGGGCGTTCATCGCTTCCGTCCGTTCGCTATTCGGCCGGCGTCGCGAAGCCCGTGAGTTGTCCCGACGCGATTGGTTTCGGCGTGCGCGAGGTCTTGCGCATATTGGTCTTGACGAAACGGCTGTCATAGCCGTTCAGCAGATGGCCGATCAGGCCGCGATCGAGATCGGAGGTGCCGAACAGCCAGTCCATGATCGGGAAGGTCAGGTTCATGTTCCGCTCCATCATGATGGACTGGTCGTGATGCGCGGCGTGATGGCGGCGGATGGTGTTGACAAAGGGCGCGTGGCGCACGAACCAGTTTTCGTCGACATGGCAGCAGAAGTGCATGAACTCGTAGGTCAGGTACATCGAGGTCGTGGTCGAGATCAGCAGCCAGCCGACATTGGGCGAGACCAGCCAGCCGAACACCAGCGCCGGCGGAATCGACATCATCGTGAAGGTCACCAGCGCATAGGGCGGAAAGAACGTCACGCGCCAGTCATGGTGATCGGCAAAACGCATCTCCCGATCGGTGAAGAACTGGTGATGCATCAGGGTGTGGCGGTTGTAGATGGCGCGGAAAGCCTTGATCTGCGAGGGGCGGTGCATGACAAAGCGATGGATCCACCATTCGAAGAAATTCGCGAACAGGAAGGTGACGGGGACGATCGCGAGTTCCCACCACCTGAGGTCGCGGATATTGGCGAGATAGACCGACAGCGCCGTAAAGCCGATCACATAGATGACAAAGACGTGCAGCCAGCCATTGTACCATCCCGCGATGCGGTGGCGATAGGTCGCCCGGTAGTTGCGTTGCCGCTCCGTCATCGGGCTCGATAATATCTCCATACGCCGTCTCCTCACGTCCCATCCAAGTCGATTCCTGGCTGATATATCACCAACCTATCAGCCCAGCAACAGGCCGTCCGCGCTGTGCCGCCTGAAAAAACCGCTTGATGCGATGTCTCTGATATATTTATGGTATGGCAACAAGCGCACGACAGATGCGCCTATCAAACGGGAGGGTACGATGAAGCTCACGCGCCGCGATTTTTCCAGGCTCGCCGGCACCGGCGTCCTCGCCGCCACCGCACCGGGACTGTTCGCTCCCGCAATCGCACAGGACAAACCGCTGCGGATCGGCGTCATCGCGCCGCGATCGGGTGCGGCCGGCACCGCGGGCGAGTGCGGCATTCGCGCCGTGCAGTGGGCGACCGAGCGGATGAACAAGGATGGCGGCATCGCCGGGCGCAGGATCGAGCTGGTGCTGGAGGAAGAGACCAACCCCAAGGACACCATCGAGCGCTTTCGCCGGCTGATCCTGCAGGAGAAGGTCGAGGCCGTCCACGGCCTGATCTCGACCGGCGTCAGCCTAGGTGTTGCCCCCGTCGCCGAGGAAGAGCAGGCGCTGCTGGTGATGTGGGACGGCACCACGCAGGACGGCGTCAAGGAGATGATGCCGAAATCGAATTACGTTTTCCGCTCTACCGACAATGAATGCGAAGCGGTGATGGGGTCGCTGCTCGCCGTCAAATATTTCAAGGGCAAGTTCAAGCGGGTCGCCGGCATCAATCCGGACTATTCCTACGGCCGCAACAACTGGGAAGCCTTCAAGCAGATACTGGCGCGCTTTGGCGTCGAGGCCGAGTTTGTCACCGAACAATGGCCCAAGGTCGGCACCATGGACCTGACCTCCCATGTCGCGGCCCTCAACGCGGCCAAGCCGGACCTGATCTTCTCGTCGATGCTGTTCGCCGACCTGCCGGTTTTCATGAAGCAGGGCCATGCCGCGGGCCTGTTCGACGGCGTCAAGCTGGTGCTGCCGGCCGCCGGCTGGCAGATCAACGAGCTGAAGAAGGAGTTCATGCCGGAGGGCGTCATCTTCGGCCACAACACGCTGTATTTCGATCATCCGCAGGCCTCCGCGCTGCAGAAGGCGTTCGTGCAGGATTACATCGAGCACTACAAGGAGGTCCCGCACTGGGAGGCGGACCGGGCCTATTTCGCGCTCGCCACCTACAAGGCCGGCGTCGAGGCTGCGCAGAAAGCGGCCGGCAAATGGCCGACGCAGGACCAGGTGGCGCAGGCCATGCCCGGCCTCGAGGTCGAAAGCCTCGGCGGCAAAGGCCGCTTCCGCAAGGACAAGATCGCCGAGCAGGTTTTCTATCAGGGCCCATCAACCAACAGCAACAAGTACAATTTCCCGACGCTGGCTTCGATCGACACCTTCCAGGCGGAACAGTTGCAGAAGCCGCCGGGCATGGATTTCTGGGAGTGGATCAAGAGCGCCAAGATGCCGGTCTGAGGCATGACCGAGCTTGTGGATGTCGTCCTCGGCGGGACCTTCCACGCCGCGGTGCTGTTTCTCGTCGCCGCCGGGCTGCAGCTGGTGTTCGGCGTGCAGAAGATCGTCAATCTGGCCTGCGGATCGTTCTATGCGCTCGGCGCCTATTTCGGCATCACCGCGGTCGGCGTCGCGATCAAGCTCGGCATGCCGCCGCTGTTGTTCTTTCCGGTGCTGATTGTTTCGGGGTTAGCGATCGGCCTGATCGGACTGCCGATCGAACGGGTGCTGCGCACGGTCTATCGCCGCGACGAGAGCTATCAGCTCCTGATCACCTTCGGTTTTCTGCTGATGTTCCAGGATGCGTTTCGCTATCTGTGGGGCGCCACGCCGCGCACCATGGACAATGTCTATCTTGCCTATGGCACCGCGTATTTTCTCGGGCTCCGGGTGCCGGCCTATAATCTGCTGGTGATTGCCGCCAGCCTCGCCATCGCCGCCGGGCTCGGCCTGTTCCTCGAGCGCACCAAAACCGGCCGTATCGTGCGCGCCACCGCGGAAAATCGCGACATGGCCGAAGGCCTCGGCGTCAACGCCTCGAAAATTTTCGCGCTCGTCTTCACGGTGGGCTGCATGCTCGGCACCGTCGGCGGCGCGCTGGTGGTGCCGTCGGGTGCGGCGTCGCTCGACATGGCGGTCGATCTGGTGGTCGAGGCGTTCGCGGTGGTCGTGATCGGCGGGCTCGGCAGCATGCGCGGCGCGTTGGCGGGCGCGCTGGTCGTGGGCTGGATGCGGGCTGCTGCGATTTCGCTGATGCCCGAGATGGAAATGCTGTCGGTCTATCTGGTCGTCGTCGCCGTGCTGATCCTCAAGCCGGCCGGCCTGTTCGGGAAGGCGACCGCGTGAGCCATCCCTCGATCGACGTCGCATCCCGGCCGGCGTTGCGGCCCGTGGTCCCGCCACTCAACGGATTATGGGTGCTGCTGGGGCTGATCGGCGTGATGGGGCTGCTGCCGCTGATCGCTTCGCCCTATGCGCTGCTGCTGATGCTGCCCTTTATCGGCTACGGTATCGCGCTGCTCGGCTTCAACCTGCTGTTCGGCACCACCGGACTGTTGTCGTTCGGCCATGCGCTGTTTCTCGGCGTCGGCGCCTACACCGCGGCGGTGCTGACCTCGAAATGCGGCGTGCTCAGCTTTGAAGCGCTGCTGATCGCAGCGATGCTGGCGTCCGGCCTGATTTCGCTCGCTGATCGGCGCGCTGTGCGTGCGCTACACCAGGATTTTCTTCGGCATGCTGACGCTGGCCTTCGGCATGCTGTTTCATTCCTTCCTGTTCAAGTTCTATGGCATCACCGGCGGCGATCAGGGCATGCGCGTGCTCAAGCCGATGCTGCTGGGCATGGAATGGCGCGGCGGCAAGACCGCGTTTCTGACCGGGCCATTTTACTATTATGTGCTGGCGCTGTTCGCGCTTTCAGGCCTCGTGATGTGGCGGATCACCCGGTCGCCGTTCGGCCTGCATCTGCGCGCGATCCGCGAGAACGCCGCCAAGGCCGCCTATGTCGGCGTGCAGATCTTCCGGATGCGGCTCGCCGCCTTCGTGATCTCGGCGGTCTATGGCGGCATCGGCGGCACCATCCTCGCGGTTACCACCGGCCTTGCCGATCCCGAACTGGCGTACTGGACCCATTCCGGCAACCTCGTCTTCATGGCCGTGCTCGGCGGCAGCGGCACCTTCGCCGGCCCTGCGATCGGCGCGCTGGTGTTCGTGGTGTTGCAGGATTTCGTGATGTCGATCACGCAATACTGGCGTTTCGTGATGGGCGGCGTGCTGGTGCTGCTGGTGATCTTCATGCCGCAGGGCCTGTCCGGCGCGATCGAACTTCTGGCCGTCAGGCGCAGGGGAGGGCGATAGATGCAGCCGCAAAGCGCGTCCCTGATCGGCTCCGAACCGCTGTTCGAGACCATCCACGTCTCCAAGGCCTATGGCGCGTTCCTCGCGTTGAGCGATATCTCGTTCCGGGTCAGCGACGGCGAATTCGTCTCGATCGTCGGACCGAACGGCGCCGGCAAGACCACATTGGTCAATGTCGTCACCGGGCTGCTGCGTCCCACCAAAGGCGAGGTCCGCTTCCTCGGCCGCGATATCGCTGGTGTCGGGCCGGTCGAACTGGCGCGGCTCGGAATGTCGCGCACCTTTCAACTGGTCAACATCTTTCCGGCGCTGACGGTGCGGGAAACCCTGGCGGTCGCGGTGGCGTCGCGGTTGCGCCGGGTTTCCAATCCGTTTCGCTCGCTGACGCGCGATGCCGTGCTGCAGGCAGATGTCGAGCGGGTCGCCGACGTGCTGGGCCTGTGCGCCCGGCTCGATACGATGGCGTCCACGCTGTCGCAGGGCGAGAAGAAACTGCTCGATATCGCCAGCGCCTTTGCGCTCAACCCCACCGTCATCCTGCTCGACGAGCCGACCAGCGGCGTTTCCACCGGTGACAAGCATGCCATCATGGAAGTCCTTGTCGCCGCCGCCAGAGCGGCGGGCGTGCGCGCCATCGTCCAGGTCGAGCACGACATGGACCTGGTCGAGCGGTACTCGCATCGTATCGTGGCGCTGCAGGCCGGTATGCTGCTCGCCGACATGCCGCCGCAGGCCTTCTTCGCCGATCCGGCGATGATCGCGGCCGTGGTCGGAACCCGGCCGCAGCTCCAGCGCAGGATGCCGTGATGCTGAACCTGTCGAATCTCGTCGTCGATATCGAGGGCAGCCGTATCCTCAACGGCATCAGCCTGTCGGTTGCGGCCGGTGAACTGGTCTGCCTGGTCGGGCGCAACGGCGCCGGCAAGACCACGACGTTCCGCACCATCATGGGTTATCGCCGCGCGGTGTCGGGAAGCATCAGCCTCGACGGCGACGATCTCATGAAGCTGCCGACCTGGCAGATTGCGCAACGCGGCATCGGCTTCTCGCCCGAGGAGTCGGAAGTCTATGCCGATCTTACCGTGGCGGAGAATATCGAGCTATCGACCTGGACCCGTCCCTCGGGGCGTCCCGCCGCCATTCGCATCGAGGAAGCCTACACGGTGTTCCCGAAGCTGCGTCAGTATCTGGCGCGCGGCGGAGCCCAGCTCTCCGGCGGCGAGCGCAAGATGGTGTCGATTGGGCGGGCGCTGACGCTCGACCCGAAACTGTTGCTGCTGGATGAGCCGTTCGAGGGCCTGTCGCCCGCCATCATTCCCCTGATCGCGGAGGGCGTCGCCTCGATCCGCGCCATGGGAAAAGGCGTGCTGATCGCCGAATCCAACGTGCATCATATTCCCGATTACGTCGACCGGATCTATGTACTTGAACGCGGCGAGGTGATGTTCTCAGGGACTCTGGCGCAGGCCTGGTGCGACCGCGATGTGATGCGCGTGATCGCCGGCCAGATCGACGTCACCTCATAATCGAAATTCGAGACCGGAGGGCAGCATGAAGCACTATCTGGGAGATCGCACCATCGACGGCGTCAAGGTCACTGTCGATGGCGCGCCGCTCGACACCTGCGTCGATGTCGTCGAGTACAGCAAGAACGGGTTTGAATGGAGCTATGAGGGGCCGGAGCCACGCCAGCTCGCGCTGGCATTGCTGGTCGATCACCTCGGCGACAGGGAAAAGGCCAAAAGCCTGGTCGAACCGGTGATGCGCGCCGTGGTCGCCAATTTCGGCAATGAGTGGGAAATGACTACCGCCGACCTCGACCAGGCGCTATCGGCGCTTTCCGGCAAGGTGGCCTAGATGTCGCTCAGGTATCGCGCCGCCGTGCTGCATGCGGCGCAAACGCCGATGTCGATCGAGACCGTCACGGCCTCTGCCCTGAAGCCGGCCGACGTGCTGGTCCGGGTCCGCGCGGCGGGGCTATGCCACACCGATCTCGAAGTGATCGAGGGCTCGCTGCGCTATCCCATGCCGATCGTGCTCGGGCATGAAGCCGCCGGCATTGTCGAGCAGGTCGGCCCGGAGGCGCGCGGCGTCGAGGTCGGCGACCATGTCGTGCTGTCATGGAATCCGCATTGCGGGCATTGCTTCTATTGCGACCGCGATTCGCCGATCCTGTGCGAGGAATATCTGGGCAAGGGACCGAAGGCGGTCGCGTTCGATGGCGAAACCCGCACGACGCTGGCGGATGGCCGCGACCTGCAGCAGTTGATGTATCTGGGCTCGTTCGGCGAATACTGCATCGTGTCCGATCAGCAGGCGATCCCGGTACATAAGGAAATGCCGTTCGACCGCGCCTGCCTGATCGGCTGCGGCGTCATGACCGGCGTCGGTGCGGCGCTGAATCTGGGCGCGATCGCGCATGGCGACACCGTGATGGTGATCGGCTGCGGCGCGGTTGGCCTCGCGGCGGTGCAGGGCGCGCGGCTGGCGGGGGCAGGCTCAATCATCGCGGTCGATCTCGACCCGGGCAAATTGGCGATCGCGGCGCGGATGGGCGCGACCCATGGCGTCGATGCCTCAAAGGACGACGCGGTCGCGATCGGCAAGCGCGAAACCAGCGGCCGCGGCGTCGACGTCGTGATCGAGGCGGCGGGCAGTGCGGCGGCATTCCGGATCACCACCGAGGCGCTGCGGCCCGGCGGCCAGTTGATCTGGCTCGGCAAGATCGACGTCAACAAGGACGTGTCGTTTCGCTGGGGTTCGCTGATGCAGGAAAAGCGCATCCGCCGCGTCAGCTATGGCAACACGCGGCCGCGCCGCGATTTCCCGATGCTGGCGCGGGCCTATCTCGACGGCGCGCTGATGCTCGACGAACTAATCTCGCGCCGCATTCGGCTGGAAGATATCGACGAGGGCTTTGCCGCGCTGAAACGCGGCGAGACCATTCGCAGCGTGATTATGTTCGATTGATGCGCGGCTCACCCCGCCGCTCTTGTCCGCCGAAGCCCGCCTTCGTGCGAAGGCGGATGGGGGAGAGGAAGAAGAGATATTCCTTAACCTCGCCCCGCTTGCGGGGAGAGGTCGGCGCGTAGCGCCGGGTGAGGGGGACTTTCCGCGAGTCCCGCTGTTGAGAGAGCCCCTCACCCCAACCCTCTCCCCGTGAAGAACGGGGAGAGGGAGAAGATCACGTATCCAGCGTCTTCCTCGCAAAATCCTCGATATAGTCGATCAGCCGGTCCGACGCGGTCGCGGCGGCCTTGATCTTTTTTTGCGATACCGCCTCGGCGACGGCGGCGTGCAGCTTGGCGGCCAGCGGCAGGTCCGCCACCTCCTGATAGTGCTGATACCAGAACCGGCGCGACAGCGCGTTCATCAGTCCCATCGAGCGGCGGGCGAATTCGTTGCGGGCCGCGGCTGCGATCAGGATGTTGAAACGCTGGTCGAGCCGCATGAAGGCGATGTCGTCGGCCTTGGCGGCGGCGGCCAGCATGGCGGCCGCCACCTCGGCGAACTCGCGGCGCTCCTCCGGCGTGGCGCGCTCGGCAGCGAGGCTGGCCATCAGGCGCTCCAGCTCGCGGCGCACCTCGAGCAGCCGCAGTTGCAGCCGCAGATTGATCTCGGACACCATGATGCCGCGCCGCGGCATGATCACCACAAGGCCGTCCCTGGCGAGGCGTTGCAATGCTTCGCGGATCGGGGTGCGGCCGATCTTCAGGCGCAGCGCCAGCGTCTGCTCCGACAGCACGGTGCCCGGCGACAATTGCAGCGTGACGATCATTTCCTCGAGTTCGCGATAGGCCCGATCGGTCAGCGTGCCGTCCTCGGCCTCGATGGCGGGAGACCGGCGTTTTGACGGCGCTTTCGATTTCAAATCGGTCCTCACGGGGTTCGGGCGATGCCCCGTGGGCGAGTGAGGGCTAACCCATCCCAAGCGTATATCGGCCGTATATCATGAGGCAAGTATCATGAGGAAAGCCAGCGGCGTCAGCCCGCCTGCTTTGCCGACAGCTTGTAGATTTCGAGCGCGTCGGCATCGGCGCCGCGCGATGTTTTGGCCAAGCGGAACAATTGCGCGGCCAGCGCCGACATCGGCACCGGGCTCGAAGTGTCGCGGGCGACGTCGATCACCGTATCGAGATCCTTCAGCATGGTGGCGACATGACCCATCGGCGGCGAGTGCAGGCCGGCCACCATGCGCGGCACGAACAATTGCAGCGGAATCGAATTGGCAAAGCCGCCGGTCAACGCTTCCGGCAGTCGCGCGGCGTCGATCCCGGCATTGACCGCGAAGCGCGCGGCCTCGGCCAGCACCGCCATGGCGCAGCCGACGATCACCTGGTTGCAGAGTTTGGTGGTCTGGCCGGCGCCGGTCGGTCCCATGTGCGTCAACCGTCGCGCCATCGCCAGTACATAGGGCCGCACCCGTTCGATATCGGCGGCATCGCCGCCGGCCATCACCGCGAGCGTGCCTTCCTCCGCGCCCTTGGTGCCGCCCGAGACTGGCGCGTCGATCCATCCCATGCCGTTCGCCAGTTTCAGCCGCGCCGCGATGGCGCGTGCCGCATCCGGGTGGATCGACGAGAAGTCGACCACGAGTTTTCCGATGCCCGCCACCGTGGCGAGGCCGCTCGGGGCCGAACACCACTTCTTCAACGGCAGCGGCATCGGTAAGGCACATGAAGATGATGTCGGCGGCGGCGGCGACATCGCGGGGTTGTGGCGCGAGTTTCGCGCCCGCCTCGATCAGCGCCGTGGCCTTGCCGGAAGACCGGTTCCAGACGGTGACGTCAAAGCCTGCGTTGATCAGGCGCCGGGTCATGGGAAATCCCATCATCCCGAGCCCGAGATAGCCGAGTCTTTCCGCCTTTCGTCCCGTCCGTTCCAGACATTCCGTTTCTCCCTCAGCTTTCGCCGTCTTACCACACATCCCGGCCCTGGCGGCAAGGCGCCGCGCTCCCTTAACCGTTTCGACGGCTTGCCTCATTGTTTGAACCATGAAAGGCTTGATCCAGCGGCCATTTTGGATGGCGTTTTCGGCTTTGGAAAAGTGGAGCGGGCATGATGCGGATACCTTCGAAATGGGCTTATGGCGGCGGGAGCCGTCGCTGCGGTGTTGGCGAGCGCGAGTTCATCTTACGCGCAGCAGACGATCCGCGTCGGCTGGACCATTCCGGCCGAGGAGTCGAAATACTGGATGATGAAGCGGCCGGCGGAATTTCCCAATCTCGGCAAGGCCTACAATATCGAATGGACCCAGTTCCAGGGCACCGCGCCGATGACACAGGCGCTGGCGGCCGGCGCGCTCGATTGCGCCACGCAGGCGCCGTTGTCGCTGGCCAACGGCGTGGTCGGCGGCGGCCTCAAGGCCTACATCGTGGCGCAGCACGTGTTCGAGAAGCCCGGCGGGTTCTCGGTCTACTGGGCGGTCAAGGAAGATTCGCCGATCAAGACCATTGCCGATCTCAAGGGCAAGACCATCGGCATTTCGGTGATCGGTGGCGGCACCCAGGGTCCCCTGAACATGCTTCTGAAGCGGCGCCGGACTCGACCCGAAAACGGACATCAAGCTGGTCGAGATCGGCTTTGCGATTTCGGAGGATGCCTTGCGCCAGGGCCGCGTCGACGCGGTCAACATGAACCAGCCGTTCGCGACGCGCGCCGAAGCCAAGGGCGGCATTCGCAAGCTGTTTTCGCTCAATCAGGCGATGCCGAACATCGTCCATATCCTGGAAGCCTGCCGCGCCGAGTTCGTCGACAAGAATCCGGAACTGGCGAAATTGTACGTGCAGCGACATCACCCTCGGCATGAAGAAAGGCGCTGGCCAATCGCGAGGAAACCCTCAAGGTCGACTCCGAAGTGATCGAAGGCGCCGGTGCCGGTGCTGGATACCTATCTGCTCAAGGACAATGATTTCGGCCGCGATCCCGGCGCTGCGCCGAATTTCCCCGCGATCCAGAAGATGCTCGACATCTACGCCGAGGCGGGCATGCTGCCGAAGATGGATGTCAGGCAGTTCAAGCACCCGACCATCGTCGCGCCGATGCAGTAGGAGTCGTCAGCGTACGCGATCCTTCTTCCCCTCTCCCCTTGCGGGAGAGGGTGGACGCAATGCGAAGCATTGCGGACGGGTGAGGGGTCTGTCTCCGCGGATAGAGACCCCTCATCCGGCGCGCTACGCGCGCCACCTTCTCCCGCAAGGGGAGAAGGAAGAAGGCGCCGGGACGACGAGAGATTAACGTATGAGACTCCCCATGAAAAAGTGGCGATCACGCGTGACGACCGATGGCCTCGATCGTGCGCCGCATCGCGCGTTCATGCGGGCGATGGGGCTGGACGACGAGGCCATCGCCAGGCCGATGATCGGCGTGGTCAGCATGAAGGGCGAGCAGACGCCCTGCAACATGACCCACGATTTCCAGGTCGATGCCGCCAAGGTCGGGATTTCGGAAGCCGGCGGCACGCCGCGGGAATTCTCCACCATTTCCGTTTCCGACGGCATCAGCATGAACCATGAGGGCATGAAGTTCTCGCTGGTGTCGCGCGAGCTGATCGCCGATTCCATCGAAGCCGTGGTGCATGGTCTCGCCTATGACGCCCTGATCGGCTTCGGCGGCTGCGACAAGACGCTGCCCGGCGTGATGATGGGCATGATCCGCTGCAACGTGCCGTCGATCTTCATCTATGGCGGCAGTGCGCTGCCGGGAAGGTTCGAGGGAAAAACTCTCACTGTGCTGGATTCCTACGAGGCCGTCGGCGGCTTCATGACCGGCGAGATCGACGAGGCGACGCTGGCGGGCATCGAGCGCGCCTGCCTGCCGACGATCGGCGCCTGCGCCGGACAGTTCACCGCCAACACCATGGCGATGGTCTCAGAGGCGATGGGGCTGACCATCCCCAATGTCTCGATGATTCCCGGCGTCTATGCCGAGCGCGCGCAATTCGCGCGGCGGGCCGGGCGGCTGGTGATGCAGATGCTGGAGCGCGGCGGCCCGCTGCCGCGCCAGATCGTCACGCGCAAGGCGCTGGAGAATGGCGCCGCCATCGTCGCCGCTACCGGAGGCTCGACCAATGCCGCACTGCATCTGCCGGCGCTGGCCAACGAGGCCGGCATCTCCTTCACCATCGACGATGTCGGCGAAGTGTTCGCGCGCACGCCGCTGATCGGCAATCTGCGCCCCGGCGGGAAATATACCGCCAAGGATGTCTACGATATCGGCGGCACCGCCGTGGTCATCCGCGCGCTGGTCGAAAGCGGTCATATCGACGGCGATTGCCTCACCATCACCGGCAAGACGATCGCGGAGGAATATGGCAGCGCCAACGCGCCGGACGGCGAAATCATCTTCAGCACCAGCAAGCCGATCATGCCGGACGGCGGCGTCGCGGTTCTCAAGGGCAATCTCTGCCCCGATGGCGCTGTCATCAAGGTGGCCGGCCTGAAGAAACTGGTGTTCGAAGGCACCGCGCGCGTGTTCGAAGACGAGGAGCATTGCGTCGATGCCGTGCGCAATCGCAAGTATGGCGAGGGTGACGTCCTCATCATCCGCAATGAAGGCCCGGTCGGCGGTCCCGGCATGCGCGAGATGCTCGGCGTCACCGCGCTGATCTACGGGCAGGGCATGGGCGAGAAGGTGGCGCTGATCACCGACGGCCGCTTTTCCGGCGCGACCCGCGGCATGTGCATCGGCTATGTCTCGCCGGAAGCCTTCATCGGCGGCCCGCTGGCGCTGGTGCGCGAAGGCGACCGGATCCGGATCGATGCCGGCGCGCGCACGCTGGATCTGCTGATCGACGACAAGGAATTTGCAACGCGGCGGCAAGCCTGGAAGCAAGCGACCACCGCGGCATCGCGCCGGGGCGCTGGCCAAATATGCGCGGCTTGTCGGTCAGGCCCCCGGCGGCGCCGTCACCCATGACGGTGCGGCGGAGTGGCCGTGGTTCGATTGAAGTTTCATTGTAAATCTCGTCATGCCCGGGCTTGTCCCGGGCATCCACGTCTTTCTTACCGCCATTGACAAAGAACGTGGATGGCTGGGACAAGCCCGGCCATGACGGAGTGATATTTTCAGGTCACTGCAAGCCTCTGATTAATCGCCCATCGCGCCAGACTTCGGCCTTGATGCATTCCGCCAGTATTTCGGCCGCATCCCAGACATCCTGATATCTCACATACAGCGGCGCGAAGCCGAAGCGCATGATGTCGGGGGCGCGGAAATCGCCGATCACGCCGCGCTCGATCATCGCCTGCACGACGGCATAGCCCTTGTCGAAGGTTATGCCGACCTGGCTGCCACGCGAGGAGGCCTGGCGGGGCGTCACGATCTCCAGATCAGGCAGCAGCGTTGCGACGCGCTCCATGAACAGTTCGGTAAGCGCGAGACTTTTCTGTCGCAACGCGGCTACCTCGACCCCCTCCATGGCATCAAGCGCCACTTCCACGCCGCGCAGCGAAATGATCGGCTGGGTGCCGCAGAGAAATCGCTTGATGCCCTGGTCCGGCTCGAAGTCACGATCGAAGGCAAAGGGCGCAGCGTGACCCCACCATCCCGACAACGGATGCGTTGCCGCGGCCTGATGGGTTTTCGCGACCGCGATGAAGGCCGGAGAGCCGGGACCGCCGTTGAGGTATTTGTAGGTGCAGCCGACCGCGAAATCGATCCCATCGCGATCGAAGGCGGTCTCGATGACGCCGATGGAATGACAGAGGTCCCATACCACCAGCGCGCCGGCGGCGTGAATCCGTTTCGTGATCGCGGCCATGTCGAGCAGCGCGCCGGTGCGGTAGTTGACATGCGAGAGCACGACGACCGCGACATCTTCATCGAGCAGCGCCTCGATGGATGGACCGTCGGCACCGATCAGGCGCCGCTTCATGGGGCGGCCCGCCGATTTCATCGCGCCTTCAATAATATAAAGGTCAGTCGGAAACGATTCATCCTCGGCGATCACACATTGCGGTCGGGCCGCAAGCCGATGGCGGCATGGATGGCCTTGTAGAGGTTGATCGAGGTGGTGTCGCATACCACCGTTTGCCCTGGCGCCGCGCCGATCAGTGCGCCGACGCGATCGCCGAGCCGCAGCGGCATGTCGAACCATCCGGCGCTGTTCCAGCTCCGGATCAGATCATGGCCCCACTCCTGTTCGATGGTGCGGTTCAACGCGCTGGCAGCGGTTCGCGGCATCAGCCCGAGCGAATTGCCGTCGAGATAGATCAGGCCTTCCGGCACCACAAATCGCTCGCGAAAACCGCGGAGCGGATCGGCGGCATCGCGCGCAATGCAATCATCGCGCGAAATCGTGAGAGGTGGCGACATCATGCGAGCCTAATCCCGATTGACAGCAAAAGTCTATCCTTTTAGGCTTAAAACATCTCCGCTCGCAGTGAGGTTGCCTGAGATGCGCAACGGTCCGGCTCGTCGAATGGCGTTGACACGATGACCAGCCCCGCGGACATAACCTATTCCGGCTATCTCCAGCTCGACAAGATTTTGCAGGCGCAAGCGCCGCTGTCGTCGGCCCATGACGAGATGCTGTTCATCATCCAGCACCAGACCTCGGAGCTCTGGATGAAGCTGGCGATTCATGAGCTGAACGCCACCTGCCGGTTGATTGAGGAGGACGACATGCGGCGGGCCTTCAAGACATTGTCGCGGGTGTCGCGGATCCTGGAGCAGCTCAATTCGGCCTGGGACGTGCTTCGGACCATGACGCCCAGCGAATACACCCAGTTTCGCGGCTCGCTCGGGCAGTCCTCCGGCTTTCAGTCCTCGCAATATCGCATGATCGAGTTTCTGGTCGGCAACAAGAATGCCGCGATGATCCAGAGTTACAGGGACGATGCCGGCATTGTTGCCGCGGCTGGAAGGCGGCGCTTCACGCGCCCAGCATCTACGATCTCACGATCCGGCTTTTGCATCGCCGCGGCCTTGCCATCGACAAGGCCGTGCTCGAACGCGATGTCGCCGTGTCGCATATCTCCGAACGACAGCGTCGTCGCTGCGTGGCTGGCGGTCTACCGCGAGCCGGCCCGGTTCTGGGAATTGTACGAGCTCGCCGAGAAGCTGGTGGATTTCGAGGATTATTTCCGGCGCTGGCGTTTCAACCACGTCACCACGGTGGAGCGGATCATCGGATTCAAGCGCGGCACCGGCGGCAGCGCCGGCGTTTCCTATCTGCGCAAGATGCTGGACGTCGTGCTGTTTCCCGAACTCTGGCAGGTCAGGACCGCGTTATGAGCGGGGCTGATCGACATTTCGCCCGCGCTTGCGCCTCGGCATGGGGGTGTTTCCCGGCGACGCGGCGTTTCGCGGTCGGCCAGACCTTCACGCATCGGCCCGGAATGCCCGGTCAATGTTGCCAGTTTCTCGATGTCGACGCATTGCGGCGCCCATGTCGATGCGCCCCTGCATTACGATGCGGCGGGCGCCAGTATCGACACACTCGATCTCGCCGATTTCATCGGTCCGGCTAGGGTGATCGATGCCCGCGGCAGCGATCCACTGTGCGGTTTCGAGGAGATCGCCGCCGCGCTGGAAGGCGCGCCGCCGCGGCTGTTGTTCAAATTGATGGACCGCGGCGACCAGCTGGCCTGGCCGGCCGGTTTCCGCACGCTGGCGCCGGAAACCGTGGAGCGACTGGCGTTGCGCGGCATCCGGCTGATCGGCGTCGATGTTCCATCCGTCGATCCCGAAACGTCGAAGGAGCTGCCGTCGCATATGGTGTGCCGGCGGCACGATATTCGCATTGTCGAAAACCTGGTGCTGGCGGGTGTCGAGCCCGGCGATTACGAACTGATCGCGCTGCCGCTGAAGCTGAGCGGCCTCGACGCCGCGCCGGTGCGCGCGGTGCTGCGGCGATTGGGGGCACAATGAGGGCTTTGTATCCTGCCCCGACATGGGCTAATCGTACCGCCGGGGCCGTTTCGGGAACGGGAACAATCGGTTACATCTTTCGGGGAGCATCATGGCGCTGTTGAACAAGGTTTTCACGACCAGAACGCTTGTCCAGATTATCATCGTCCTGACGGCGGCCGTCATGATGAAGGTGACGAGTGCCCATTACGGTTTCAGCTGGGCCGCCGCGCTCGCGCAAGGGTAGGCCTCAACTGACCAGCAGCGGCTCATTGGACGTGCCATCGCGACCGGATGCTCAGGCGGAAGCCGCTTCAGTGCGCCCGCAGGCGACCGCCATGATCGAGATCGATCATGTCTCGCAGGTTTTTCAGACCTCCGGACGGCGAAAATCTCTGGCGCTGTCGGATATCTCGCTGTCCATCGAGGATGGCGCCTTCGTCTCGATTCTCGGGCCGTCCGGCTGCGGGAAATCGACGCTGCTCTATATCGTCGGCGGCTTCGTCAGTCCGACGCAAGGCGTCGCGAAGGTCAAGGGCAAGGCGATCACCGGTCCCGGTCCCGATCGCGGGCCGGTGTTTCAGGAGTTCGCGCTGTTTCCCTGGAAGAGCGTGCTCGGCAATGTGATGTACGGCCCGCGCCAGCAGGGCGTGAAGCACGCCGAGGCCGAAGCGCAGAGCCGCCGGCTGATCGAGATGGTCGGCCTCAAGGGCTTTGAGAATTTCTACCCCAAGGAACTCTCCGGCGGCATGAAGCAGCGCGTCGCGCTGGCGCGCACGCTGGCCTATCACCCCGCGGTGCTGCTGATGGACGAGCCGTTCGGCGCGCTGGATGCGCATACCCGCACCCGGCTGCAGAACGACCTGCTCAACATCTGGGAACGCGACCGCAAGACGGTGTTGTTCGTCACCCATTCGGTCGAGGAGGCGGTGTTCCTGTCCGACAAGGTCGTGGTGATGACGCGCTCGCCCGGCCGCATCAAGGAGATCGTCGACATCGACCTGCCGCGCCCGCGCCGCCGCGCCGAACTGCTGCTCGACGGCCACTATCAGAAATACATCGTCGATATCGAGCGCCTGATCGACGACACCGGCGAAGAGGAGTTGCAGCCATGATGTCGGCGCGCGCGCTCGTCTCGCGCGCCGGCGCCGTTGCTGGCCTGCCTCGGCCTGCTCGGCGTCTGGCAGGTCGCGGCGTTGATCATCAATCACCGACAGCTTTCCGACCGCGCTGGACGCGATCCGCGCGGTTCCTTCGATCCTCGGCGACAAGGAATCCCTGATCAACATCGCGGCCTCGCTGCGCCGCATGGCGATCGGCTTCGGCGTGGCGGTGGCGGTTTCGATTCCGCTGGGGTTGATGATGGGCCGCAGCCGCGCCGTGGCGTCGTTCTTCAATCCGCTGCTGATGATCATCTATCCGGTGCCGAAGGCGGCCTTGATGCCGATCATCATGCTCTGGCTCGGCGTCGGCGATATTGCAAAAATGCTGGTGATCTTTCTCGGCGTCAGCCTTCCGGTGATCTATCACAGCTTTCAGGGCGCCAAGGCGGTCGAGGAAAAGATGCTGTGGTCGGGCGCCGCGATGGGGCTGTCGGCCGCGCAGCGCATGGTCCGGATCGTGCTGCCGGCGGCATTGCCGGAAATCCTCACCGGCTGCCGCACCGGTCTGGTGCTGGCGCTGATCACCATGATCACCAGCGAGATGATCGCGCGGCAGTCCGGCGCCGGCAACATCCTGTTCAATGCGCTCGACATGGGACAGTACGACACGGTGTTCGCGATGATCATCATCGTCGGCGCGATGGGCATCGGTCTCGACGCCGCGTTCGAAAACATGCGCAGCCGGCTGGTGCGATGGTCCGAGCCGCGCTTCGATATTCCCCTGAGTTTCTCATGAACGCCGCGCGCGTCACATCCGAGGATATTGTGCTCGGCATCGTGCCGATCGCGCTGTTCATTGTCGCGTTGTGGCAGGCGCTGGTGTCGTTCGGCTATGCGCCGGTGACGCTTGCTGCCGCCGCCCGGCCTGGTGTTCCTGCGGCTGGCGCAGCAACTCGTGCACCAGCGAATTTCAGCAGGAGATCGGCGCCACGCTGTTCCGGCTGTTCGCGGGATTTTCGATCGCGGTGGTTCTCGGCGTCGCCATCGGCCTTGCCGCCGCGGTCAATCCGGCGGTCAATGCCGTGGTGCGCCCGATCGTGCGGGTGCTGGCGCCGCTGCCCAAGGTCGCGCTCTATCCGGCGCTGTTGCTGCTGCTCGGCTTCGGCCACGCCTCGAAGATCACGCTGGTCGCCGCGGATGCGCTGTTTCCGATCCTGCTGTCGACCTATTACGGCGCCTCGATGGTCGAGCAGAAACTGATCTGGTCGGCGATGGCGGCGGGCACGCCGCGCTGGCAGATCCTGTTCAAGGTGGTGCTGCCGGCGGCGGTGCCGTCGATCCTGACCGGCTGCCGCATCGGGCTGGTGATCTCCTGCATCGTGGTGTTTCTCGCCGAGATGATCACCTCGACCGACGGCCTCGGCCATCTGCTGGTGACGGCGGCGCGGACCTTCCAGGCCGTCGACATGTTCGTCCCGCTGATCACGATCTCGCTGCTGGGGCTGATCTTGAATGGACTGCTGGAAGGGCTTGCGGACCTATCTGCTGCGCGGATTTCCGGAAGTGTGAAAATTCTCCGTCATGGCCGGGCTTGTCCCGGCCATCCACGTCCTTTTCACGGTTATTCTGTTAAGACGTGGATGCCCGGGACAAGCCCGGGCATGACGACCTGGTTAAAGTGGAGACACGTATGCTGGCGGATCGCATCGAAGCGAAATGGATCGACGCGTTCTGCGAGATTTTCGAGCGCTGCGCGGTCAAGCCGGGCGACACCGCGGCGATCCTCTCGGAGACGCAATCGCGCGCGCTCAACGTTCATCTCGCCGAACTGGCGCTGCTGCGGATGGGCGCAAAGCCGTTTCACATCGTGGTGCCGACGCCGCGCAACCGGCAGATCGTGCCGGTCCGCTCCACCGGCGCCAGCGAGGCGATCCAGCGGCTGGCGCCGGTGGTCACGGCGTTGCAGCAGGCCGGCTTCGTCGTCGATTGCACCATCGAAGGGCTGATGCACGCGGTGGAGACGCCGGAAATCCTGAAAGCCGGCGCGCGCATTCTGGTGATTTCCAACGAACATCCGGAAGCGCTGGAGCGCATGGTGCCGGATACCGCGCTGGAAAAGCGCGTGCGCGCGGCGGCGAAGATGCTGCGCGGGACCAAGCGGATGCGCGTCACTTCCAAGGCGGGCACCGATCTCGACATCGACATGGTCGGCGCCTCCACCGTCGGCGTCTGGGGCTGGACCGACAAGCCCGGCACGCTGGCGCATTGGCCCGGCGGCATCGTCGTCAGCTTTCCCAAAAGCAAGACCGTCAACGGCACGCTGGTGATGGCGGCCGGCGACATCAACCTCACCTTCAAGCGCTATCTGACCTCGCCGGTCACGGATGACCCTGAAGGACGATTACGTCACGGATCTCCAAGGCGAGGGCGCCGACGCCATGATGATGCGCGCCTATCTCGCCGCATGGGGCGACCGCGAGGCCTATGCGGTATCGCATGTCGGGTTCGGCATGAACCCGGCCGCGCGCTACGAGTCGCTCGCGATGTACGACCAGCGCGACACCAACGGCACCGAACTGCGCGCCGTCGCCGGCAACTTCCTGTTCTCCACCGGCGCCAACGAATTCGCCGGGCGCTACACGGCGGGGCATTTCGATCTGCCGGTCATGGGCACGACGATCGAACTGGATGGCGTCGCGGTGGTGCGCGACGGCGTGCTGCAGGATGTGTTCGGGTGATGTGCCCCGCCGTCATCGCCCGCGCAGGCGGGCGATCCAGTATTCCAGAGACGCCAAACATAGAACCTGGAAGCCGCGGTGTACTGGATACCCCGCCTTCGCGGGGTATGACGGCTCTCAGGCGGCGCCACCTATTCCCCATCCAGCACCGGCGGCCGTGCCAGCCCAAAATGCCGCAGCAGATTGACCAGTTCCGCCAGCCGCTGCTCGCGGTAGGCATCGATGTCGAGGCCGGCATAATCGAGGAAGCCGGCACCGGTGCGCATGCCGATGCGGCCGTCGCGCATGTTGTCGGAGATCACCTCGGGCGCGCGGTAGCGGTCGCTGCCGAGCGCGCCTTCGAGATAGCGGCTGGCGTAATAGAGAATGTCGCCGCCGCCCCAGTCGATGAATTCCAGCAGGCCCATCACGGCGTAGCGGAAGCCGAAGCCGTAGCGGATCGCCTTGTCGATATCCTCGGCACTGGCGACGCCTTCCTCCACCATCCGCGCCGCCTCGTTCATGGCCAGCGCCTGGATCCGCGGCACGATGAAGCCGGGCGTGGCCGCGCAGACCACCGGCATCTTGCCGATGCCTTCGAGCAACGCCTTGACCCGCGCGATGACCGCGGGATCGGTCGCCGCACCCGGCGAGATCTCGACCAGCGGGATCAGATAGGCCGGGTTCAGCCAGTGCACGTTGAGAAAACGCGCCGGGTTTTCGACCGAGCCCGAGATGTCATCGACCAGGATGGTCGACGTGGTCGAAGCGATGATGACATCGGGCGCGACGCATTTCGACGCCGCCGCCAGTACCTCGCGCTTGAGGTCGACGACTTCCGGCACGCCTTCGAACACCATGCCGGCGCCGGCGAGTGCCGCGGCCATATTCTGGGCGGGCACGACGGACACCCGCGCGATGATCGTCGCGGCGTCGTTTTCCGCCAGCAACCCGAACCGCGCCAGGCTCGCCAGCGTTTTCCGCACCTCGCCGAGCGCCTCGGCTTCCAGCGTCGCGAACTGCTCCGCCGATCGCGCCTTGATATCGATCATGGTGACGGCGTGGCCGGCATAGGCAAAGGCTACCGCGATGCCGCGGCCCATGCGGCCGGCGCCGAGACAGGCGATGAGGGGGCGGGTGGCGGTCATGTCTGAAAGCCCTTGCGCAGCAGCTTCTGCAATCCGTCGCGGTCGAGATCGCCGAGACCGAGACTGGCCAGCGTGCGGCCGTGTTTCATAAAATCCTCGCCGCAGATCGCGCCGCCGATGGCGAGAAAGGATTTTGCCAGCGGCGTTGCGATCCCGCCGAGTTCGGCGACGGAAACCAGCAACGACAGGCCGAGGCGCAAATCTTCCCGCATATAGCGATGTTCCCTGAGCACGATCTGCTCGCGCCAGTCGCCGGAATCGGTCAGGCGGTCATGCGAGCCGCGACCGTACATCCACTGCTCGCCCTCCTTGGCATAGTGATGCGCCAGCGGAAAATGCGGACCGCCATAGCCAAAGCCTTTGCGCACCGCGATGCGTTCGGCATCGAGCGCGTCGGTGACGCGGCGGATCGCGGGTTGGGTGCCTTCCTTGTGAATGTCCCAGCGCTCGAAATGCTCGATCGGTCCGGCATTCATCACGATCAGCGGCGGATGGATGATCGGTCCGGCGTTCATCAGCGCCGCCGACAGCGCATCGCCGCATGGCTCGATCACGCCGGGGAAGGCGCGGCCGATCACATCGAGCGCATGATCTGCATTCCCAGACGGAAACACCCCGACCGGGAGCCGTTTCGCGCGGATGGTGATGGCAACCTCGAATGGTCCGTGCTTGCGCGTCAGCCATGGCAGCGTGCCGGTCTCGGCAAAGCTGACCGCGGCGCGGTTGCCGGCATCGTGCGCGGCCCTGGCAAAGATCATCGAGCCGAACGTCGCTGGTGGCAGGAACACGACCTGTCCATCCACGAGATGGGGTGCGAGTTGTTTGGCGATGTCGGCCTGCGCAAAGGCGGGGGCAGGGCACAGGATCAGTTCGGCGTCCTTGACGGCTTCGGCAATGTCCGTCGTCACCCGCGCCAGCCTTACATCGTGCCGGCCATTGACGTCCTTGACGATGATGCGCGAGCCGTCAGCGCGCTGTGCTGCCACGGCAGCCGCATCGCGCCGCCACAGCCGGACTTCATGGCCCTGCAACGCAAAATCGCCCGCGGCCGCAAACGAGCCATTGCCGCCGCCAAGTACCGCGATACGCATGGATCGTCCTTTATTCATTAATCATTCGTCGTAGTCGATTTTCTATCATCCGTCATGCCCGGGCTTGTCCCGGGCATCCACGTTCTTCTTGTGAGAAAGAAGAAAGTCGTGGATGGCCAGGACAAGCCCGGCCATGACGGAGTGTTTGTTAGGCTTGCCGTCATTCCCGCGTCTCATCGATCTGCCGCAACATGAAATGCTGCACCTTGCCCAGCGCCGTACGCGGCAGGTCGTCGACAAAAACGAATTCGCGCGGCACCTTGAAGCGGGCGAGTTGCGTCAGCACATGCGCTTTCAGTTGCTCCGCCTCGACACCGCATCCCTTGCGACGGATCACATAGGCCACCGGCACTTCGTCCCATTTCGCGTCGGGGCGGCCGATCACGCCGCATTCCGCGACATCGGGATGCTCCAGCAGCACGCGCTCGACTTCCGCCGGATAGATGTTCTCGCCGCCGGATATGATCAGGTTCTTCTTGCGGTCGTGGACCCAGAAATAGCCGTCGGCATCGCGCAGCCCGATATCGCCGGTGCGATACCAGCCGTCATGCAGCGCTTCGCGCGTCGCTTCTGCATTGCCCCAATATTCGGTGAAGACATTGGGACCGCGCACCGCGATTTCGCCCGGCGTATCCGGCGGCAATTCGGTGCCGGCTCCGTCGATCACGATGGCCTCGCAAGCCAGACCCGGCAGGCCGGTCGAGCCGGTCCGTGACAGGTCGCCGCCAATCCGGGTATAGACCGCGACCGGACAGGTTTCGGTCGAACCATAGACCTGAAGCACCGGCACGCCGCGCGCGACAAAGCGCTCGATCAGATGCGGCGGCACGATGGTCGATCCCGTAGAGACGGCTTTCAGCGAGGACAGGTCGGTAGCGGCCCAATCGGGATGCTCGGTCACCGCCTGGATCGTCGCGGGCACCAGCACCGTCAAAGTCGGACGCTGGCGCGCGAATGTCTCAAGCGTGGCTTCCGGCGTGAAACGCGCATGGATGGTGACGGTGGCGCCATGGTGCAGCGCCGGGGTGGTCTGGATGTTGAGGCCACCGACATGGAAGAACGGCAACACGGTGAGGACATGATCGTCGGAGGTGAGACCATGCATGTGCTGGCTCATCACCCCGTTCCACAGCAATGCCTCCTGCTTCAGCACCGCGCCCTTGGGCCGTCCCGTGGTGCCGGAGGTATAGACGATCAATAGCGGACAGGTGAGGTCGACATGCGGATTGCGGCCATCGCCTTGCGCCTGCGCCAGCAGCGCATCGAACGCGCTCCCTTGCGAAGGTGTAAAATCGAGCCCGACGATCTTCGTGTCCGGCCGATGCTTTTCCAGTTCAGGAAGAATTCCGGCAAACGCCGCTTCGAGCACCAGCAGCTTTACCGCGGCATCTCCGAGGATGAACAGCTGCTCGGCCACCGCCAGCCGCCAGTTCAACGGCACCAGCATGGCGCCGAGCCGCGCGCAGGCATAGAGCAGCACGAGATAGTCCGGCCGGTTCAGACTGAGGATCGCGACGCGGTCGCCGCGGCTGACGCCGTATTCGGTTTTCAGCGCGCGCGCGGCCCGTTCGATGCGGACACCGAAGGCCGCATAGCTCAACGTCTCGCCTTCGAAAACCAGCGCAGCCTTGTCCGGCGTGAACGCCGCGTTGCGCGCGATGAGGTCGGAGAGGTCCATCTTCACCTCTCCCCAGCGGGGAGAGGTCGATTTGCGTAGCAAATCGGGTGAGGGGGCACACGCCCCTACGAGGGACCGTAACCCCTCACCCGGCGCTGCGCGCCGACCTCTCCCGATGGCGAGCAGCGCTGAAAGGACCCGCGGACCAATCGAGCGAACAAAAACTCGATGCTTGCATCAATCGTCCGTCTCGCCGGTCTCGTACAGCGCTTCGCGGCCGATGCGGTCGAGGCAGAGTTCGGCGGTCCATGGCAGCATCAGCGAGCCGCAGCGGCTGTCGCGGTAGATCCGTTCCAGCGGCAGCGATTTCAGCATCGCCTGGCCGCCGCAGGTGCGGATCGCCAGCGTCGCGATTTCGTTGGCGCCTTCCATAACGGAATATTGCGCGGCATAGGCGCGCAGCACCTGTTCCTTGGTCGGATTGGCGCGGGCTTCGGTGATGGCCTGGAACCAGATGCCCTTGATCTGCTCCAGCTTGATCTGCATCTGCGCCACCGCGATCTGCTTGGTCGGATACATCCGCCGCTTGACCGGCGGCGTGCCCGGCACCTCGCCGCGCAGATAGCGCACGGTGAAATCGTAAGCCGCCTGCGCGAGCCCGACATAGGTCGGCGACAGCGTCAGGAACATATGCGGCCAGCGCATCGCCGCCTGGAAATAGACGCCGCGCGGCATCAGCGCGGCATCCTCGGCCACGAACACGTCCTTGAACAGCAGCGTGCGCGACACCGTGCCGCGCATGCCCAGCGGATCCCAGTCGCCGACCACGGAGACGCCTTCGGATTTGGCGGGCAGCGCCAGATACAGCGTGTTGCGGCGGGAGGCCTTTTCGCCTTCCGCGATTTCGGTGCAGAGCACGCCGTAGTAATCGGCGTGACCCGACAACGACGCAAAGATCTTCTTGCCGTTGACGAGCCAGCCGCCCTCGACCGGTTTGGCTTCGGTGCCGAAGGCAACGCCGCCTGCGGCAGCCGCGCCACCTTCGGAGAACGGTTGCGAATAAATCGCGCCGTCCGCGACGATGCGTTTGTAATGCACCGCGCGGCGGCGCTCGTGTTCGGCGCGCGTGGCTGCGTCCATATCGAGATCGTCGGCCAGCGGCCCGGACCACAGCGTCGAGCAGACATGCATGTTCCAGGTCAGCGCGGTGGCGCCGCAATAGCGGCCGATCTCGGCGGCGGCGATGGCGTAGGTCTGGTAGCCGGCGCCGAGACCGCCGTGCTTTTTGGGGATGGCGATGCCGAGCAGGCCGGCGCGGTGCAAATCCCCGTAATTCTCCGTCGGGAATTTGGCCTCGCGGTCGTAGGCCGCGGCGCGGCCGGCGAACACGGTCTGGCCGAGTTCGCGTGCGGTCGCGATGATGGCGGCCTGTTCGTCGTTCAAACGGAACGCAGCGGGATCGAAGATCGGCGCATCGAGCGCGCCGACAGCCGTCACGTTTTTACTGGTTTGCACTGTCATCATGCCATCGCTTGTGTTGCTGCATGCGCGGAAAGAAACCGATCCAGCGCAGCATTGAAGGTTTTCGGGCGTTCCATGTTGACGAGGTGGCCGGCGCCTTCGATGTCGACATATTCAGCCGACGGAATATAGCTCGCCATCTTTGCCATCGTCGGCGCCGGGGCGTTCTTGTCCTTGGAGCCCGACAGCACCAGCGTCGGCACCGCGATATTCTTCAGTGCAGCGCGCAGGTCGAAGCCCAGCATCGCAAGCATGGTGACGCGATAGGTCGCCTCCGGCACGCTGGCCATGCAATCGCGCGCGAGCTCCATGCCTGCCGGATCGGGATCGTCGCCGACGAGGCCTTTCACCAGCGACGGCGCCAGCGTGCGCATGGTCTCGCCGCGATCGAGCGGTCCAAGCCGCGCCTCGATGAAATTTTTCTGCCAGTCGCCCGCGGCGTTGCCGAACGCCGAACTGGTCTGCGCCAGCACCACGGCGCGGGCGTCATCAGGGTGTTGCGTCAGAAATTGCTGGACGATCATGCCGCCGATCGAATGGCCGACCAGAACGGGCTTTGTCGCGCCGGCCTGTTGCAGGAAATCGCGCAAGGCGTCGGCCAGTGTCGCGATGCTGACGACCGGCAACGGCTGCCGAGCCGCCGTAACCCGGCATGTCCCAGGCGATGGCGCGATAACGGCCGCCGAAGGCATCGAGCTGGTTGCGCCAGCCCCGCGCCGCGCCGCCGATGCCATGCAGGAACACCAGGGGCGGCGACGCCGGATCGCCGGCGGCTTCATAACTGAAGCGGCCGTCCTTTGTTGTGAGAGGCGCAAGATCAGCCAAGCTGAACCTCGGATGTTGCCGGGCCTGCCATTCTGACAGGACCTCGATGGTTGGAGAGGACGCTACCTGCGGCGCTTGGCCTGTCAAGCAGACCCCGCGCTGATTTCTTGCAAAAGCTTGAAGTCTAAAATATACGCAAGTCAGCACCATCATGGGCCCATTTGGGAAGGCTTGCGCATGTCCGGACTGTCGCGATCCCAGCATGCGCTCGTCACCGGCGGCGGGCGCGGCATCGGCCGCGCGATCGCCTCGGCGCTGGCGCAGGCGGGCGCGACGGTCACGGTGCTCGGCCGCAACCGCGCTGTGCTGGATGAGGCCGTTGCCGCCGGCTCCGCGCATTTTGCTGTGGTCGCCGACGTCGCCGATCAGGCCGCGGTCAGCGCTGCGATTGCGCGAGGCCGCGGCGCGGCAGCCGATCGATATCCTGATCGCCAATGCCGGGCGCTGCCGAATCCGCGCCGTTTGCAAAATCCGACGCGGCGCTGTTCCGGCGCATGATGGATGTCAATTTCATGGGCGTGGTTCATGCGGCGCAGGCGGTGTTGCCGTCGATGCGGGAGCGACGGTCCGGCCGCATTGTCGCGGTCGCATCGACCGCCGGTCTCAAGGGCTATGCCTATGTCAGCGCCTACAGCGCCGCCAAGCATGCGGTGGTCGGCCTGGTGCGCTCGCTGGCGCTGGAACTGGCGACCACGGGCATCACCGTGAATGCGGTATGCCCGGTTTCACCGATACCGATCTCGTTGCCGGCAGCATCGACAACATCATGAAAAAGACCGGCCGCAGCCATGAGCAGGCGGTGGCCGAACTGGCAAAGCACAATCCGCAGGGCCGCCTGATCACGCCGGCGGAAGTCGCCGATGCCGTGCTGTGGCTGTGCGGCGAGGGCGCCGGCGCGATCACCGGACAGGCGATCGCGGTGGCCGGCGGAGAGATTTAGGACGTAGATTTCCGTACACGTTCAAATCGTCATTGCGGAGCGATGCGAAGCATCGAACCCGGAATCTCAGAGATTCCGGGTCTGGTCCTTGCGGACCATCCCGCAATGACGAAGTTGAAAAAACAAGGGAGACCCCATGAACACGCCCGCCAATCCCGTCACGCTGCCGCTGGCGCAGTATGCGCCGAAACACTTCCTGCTGGCCGTGGCCGGCGGCGTGGCGACGGTGACGCTCAATCGCCCCGAGCGAAAAAATCCGCTGACCTTCGAGAGCTACCGGGAACTGACGGATTTCTTTCGCGCCTGCGCGATGGACGATGAAGTCAAGACCGTCGTGGTGTCGGGCGCCGGCGGCAATTTCTCTTCCGGCGGCGATGTGTTCGAGATCATCGGCCCGCTGGTGAAGATGGACACCAAGGGCCTCACCGCCTTCACCCGCATGACCGGCGATCTGGTCAAGGCGATGCGGGCCTGCTCCGCAGCCGATCGTCGCCGCGGTCGACGGCATCTGCGCCGGCGCCGGCGCGATCGTCGCCATGGCCTCCGACATGCGGCTGGCCGCGACCGGCGCCAAGGTCGCGTTCCTGTTCAACAAGGTCGGGCTTGGCCGGCTGCGACATGGGCGCCTGCGCGATCCTGCCGCGCATCATCGGGCAATCGCGCGCCTCGGAACTGCTCTATACCGGCCGCTTCATGACCGCGGAGGAGGGCGAACGCTGGGGCTTCTTCAGCCGCATCGTGGCGCCGGAGCAGGTGCTGCCGCAGGCGCAGCTTCTGGCCAAGCAGATTTCCGAAGGGCCGACCTTCGCCAACACCATGACCAAGCGGATGCTGGCGATGGAATGGGCGATGTCGGTGGAGGAGGCCATCGAGGCCGAGGCGGTGGCGCAGGCGCTGTGCATGACCACGGCGGATTTCGCCCGGGCCTTCGAGGCGTTTTCGAACAAGGCAAAGCCGGTGTTCCAGGGCAATTGAGGAGGTCCTCATCGGTGAGGAGCGCTGCCCGGCTCGTCCCGGCGTCCACGTCTTCGAACCATGAGAATGTAGGCCGCGGATCCGTTCGAGACGGCGCTAACGCGCCTCCTCAGGATGAGGTTAGATCATCCGCGCTACCAATAGCGGCTTGCCGGAAAATTGCTTTAGGCTTAAAACAATTCCGCAGGTCCGATAGCAGCGCCGGAGGCTTGCCATGAAGATCGCGATCATCGGTGGGGGACCGGCCGGTCTCTACTCCGCGATCCTGCTGAAGAAGCAGCGGCCGCAGGCCGAGATCACGGTCTATGAGCGCAACCGCGCCGACGACACCTTCGGCTTCGGCGTGGTGTTCTCCGACGCCACGCTGGACAATTTCGAGAAATACGACGCCCCGAGCTATCGCCGCATCACCCAGGAATTCGCCTATTGGGACGATATCGCCGTGCACTTCCGCGGCACCGTGCATCGGGTCGGCGGCAACGGCTTCTGCGGCTGCTCGCGCCGCATGCTGCTGCTGATCCTGCAGGAGCGGGCGCGCGAACTCGGCGTCACCTTGCAGTTCGAAACCGACATCGAGGACGAGGCGCGCTTTGCCGATGCCGATCTGGTGGTGCTGGCCGACGGCATCAACAGCCGCTTCCGCGACAAATATATCGAGCACTTCCAGCCCGAGGTCGACCTCCGCTCCAACAAATTCGCCTGGATGGGCTCGACGCGTCCGCTCGATGCCTTCACCTTTATCTTCCAGGAGACCGAGTGGGGCCCGTTCATCGCGCATGCCTATCAATATGAAGCCGGGCCGCTCGACCTGGATCTTCGAGACCGATCCGGAAACCTTCAAGCGCGCCGGGCTCGAGGGCCTGAACGAAAAGCAATCCGCCGATCGCATGTCCGAGATTTTCGGCTGGTTCCTCGAAGGGCATCCGCTCCTGACCAACCGCTCGATGTGGCGCAATTTCCCGATGATCCGCAGCAAGCGCTGGGTCAAGGACAACATGGTGCTGCTCGGCGACGCCAAGGCGACCGCGCATTTCTCGATCGGCTCCGGCACCAAGCTCGCGATGGAAGACGCGATCGCGCTGGCCGACGCCATGCAGCGCGCGCCGACGGTGGATGCCGCCTTGCAGCACTACGAGCACGGCCGCCGCGAGGAGGTCGAGAAGACCCAGCACGCCGCCGACGTGTCGCTGGTCTGGTTCGAGCATGTCGACCGCTTCTGGGATTTCGATCCCGTGCAGTTCGCGTTCGGCGTCATGACCCGCGCCAAGGCGATCACCTACGACAATCTCACGCTGCGCGCGCCGGATTTCGTCAAGGAGGTCGACAAGGCGTTTGCCAGACAGGTTCGCAGCCACGGCCTCGACGTCGATATCGAGAAGCCCGTGGCGCCGATGTTCCAGCCGCTGCAGCTGCGCGAGATGCAACTGGCCAACCGCGCGGTGGTGTCGCCGATGTGCATGTATTCGGCGGAAGAGGGCGTGCCGAGCGATTTCCATCTGGTGCATTACGGCTCGCGCGCGATCGGCGGCGCCGGGCTGATCTTCACCGAGATGACCTGCGTCTCCCGCGATGCCCGCATCACGCCCGGCTGCGCCGGTCTGTGGAACGACGAGCAGGAAGCCGCCTGGAAGCGCATCGTCGATTTCGTCCATGCCAATTCGGCTGCGAAAATCGCCTGCAGCTCGGCCATGCCGGCCGCAAGGGCGCGACCAAACTGATGTGGGACGGCATCGACCGGCCGCTGGAGCAGGGCGGCTGGGACGTGTTGTCGGCCTCGCCGATTCCCGTATTTTCCCGACAGCCAGGTGCCGCGCGAGATGGACCGCGCCGCGATGGACGCGGTCAAGGCGGCGTTCGTGGCGCGGCGCGAGCGCGGCGAAGCGCTGCGGCTTCGACATGCTGGAGCTGCATGCCGCGCACGGCTATCTGCTCGCGAGTTTCATCTCGCCGCTGACCAACCAGCGCACCGACGAATATGGCGGCTCGCTCGAGAACCGCCTGCGCTTTCCGCTCGAAGTGTTCGAGGCGATGCGCGGCCGTGTGGCCGGCGCACAAGCCGATGTCGGTGCGCATCTCCGCCACCGACTGGGCCGAAGGCGGCATCACCGGCGACGATGCGGTCGCTGATCGCGCGCGCCTTCGCCGAGGCCGGCGTCGATCTGGTCGACGTCTCCACCGGGCAGACCGTGCGAGGACGCAGCGCCGGTCTATGGCCGCATGTTCCAGACGCCGTTCTCCGAGCAGGTCCGCAACGAAGCCCGCGTCGCCACCATGTGCGTCGGCAACATCACCATCGGCGGATCAGGTCAACACCATCCTCGCCGCCGGCCGCGCCGATCTGGTGGCGCTGGGGCGGCCGCATCTGGTCGATCCGTCGTTTACGCTGAAGGCCGCGGCCTGGTACGGCGCCGATATCGCCTGCCCGCCGCAATATCTGCCCGGCAAGGAGCAGATCTTCCGCAACAGCGTGCGCGACCGGCAGGATTTCGACGATCTCAAAATTAAGGCTAAGCCGAAGACCCGGGCCGAGCTCAAGGCGGAGGCGACAAAGCCGCTTGCGGCGGAGTGACCGCCCATGCGACCTTGGAGGCTGTATTCCAGCGTTTGAGTGGAGTTCGGACGATGAAGGCGATTATCGTCGGCGGCGGCATTGGCGGCCTTACCACCGCGTTGATGCTGCGGGCCCGCGGAATCGACTGCGAACTGTTCGAGCAATCCGACACCATCAGGGAACTCGGCGTCGGCATCAACACGCTGCCGCACGCGATCCGCGAACTCGCCGGCCTCGGCCTGTTGCAGAAGCTCGACGAGACGCCGTCCGCACCGACGAGCTTTATTACCTCAACCGCCACGGCCAGGAAGTCTGGCGCGAATCCCGCGGCATCGACGCCGGCCACGACGTGCCGCAATTCTCGATCCACCGCGGCCGGCTGCAGAGCGTGATCCATCGCGCCGTCGAGGAACGGCTGGGGCCGGACGCCATTCACACCGGCTGCAGGCTGGGGGTGTTTTCCCAGGACGAAGGCGGCGTGTTCGCGCATTTCTTCGATCGCACCGGCAGCCACGCCATCACCGCGCGCGGCGATATCCTGATCGGCGCCGACGGCATTCATTCCAGGGTGCGCGAGACGCTGTTTCCGGACGAGGGCCCGCCGTGCTGGAACGGGCTGATGCTGTGGCGCGGCGCGCGCGACTGGCCGGTGTTCCTGACCGGGCGTTCGATGATCGTGGCCGGCGGCCTGAACGCCAAGGTCGTGGTCTATCCGATCGCGGAAGGGTCGAGCCCGGCGAGCCGCCTGACCAACTGGGCGGTGCTGGTGAAAGTCGGCGACGGCAGCGCGCCGCCGCCGCGCCGCGAGGACTGGTCGCGGCCCGGCAAGCGCGAGGAATTGATGCCGCATGTGGCGCGGTTCTCGGTGCCCTATGTCGACGTGCCCGGCCTGATTTCGGCGACATCCGAATTCTACGAATATCCGACCTGCGACCGCGATCCCTTGCCCTATTGGTCTGATGGACGCGTCACGCTGCTCGGCGACGCCGCGCATCCGATGTATCCGGTGGGGTCCAACGGCGCGTCGCAGGCGATCCTCGATGCCCGGGCGCTGGCCGACGCGCTGGTGCGTTCCGAACATCCACGCCAGGCGCTGGTGGCCTATGAGCAGAAGCGCTTGCCGATGACCGCCGAGATCGTGCGCTCCAACCGCCGCGGCGGCCCCGAAGGCGTGATCGACGCGGTCGAGCAACTGGCGCCCGATGGTTTTACCGACATCGACCAGGTGCTGAGCCACGCCCAACGCGAAGCCATCGTGCGCGGCTATGCCAGCAAGGCCGGCTTCGCGGCGACACCGGGGCTGACGGCGGTGAGGTAGTAGTACTGCGACAGGCGTTCGAGCGCGCTATCTCTCAACGTCGTCCCCGCGAACGCGGGGACCCATACGCCGCGCAGTCTGTTTTAGTAGACGGTGTTCAACGAATTTCGCGCAACAATTGCTGACTGTGGTTATGGGTCCCTGCGTTCGCAGGGACGACGCGTAATGTGTGGGCTTGAGGTCACGCCCCCGGCGGCGGCGGCAGGAAGTGGATGTTGTATTCCGCCGCCATCGCCACGACGTCCTCGGGCTTCTGCTCCTTCATGTTGTGAAGGCCCCAGAACAGATCGTACAGCCGGCGGGTCGGCGATACCCAGAACAGCACTTTCGCGGTCTGGCCGGATTTGTTGAAGATGCCGTGCGGCATGCCCATTCCGAGCCGGATCAGGTCGCCCGGCGTCGCCTGGGCTTCTGCGCCGCCGAGCATGAAATCGAGTTTGCCTTCCAGCATGTAAAGATATTCATCCTGGTCGGGATGGATATGCGGCGGCACGAACGTGCCGGGCGGCAGCGTCGCGTGCCAGGAGAAGGAATGCTCGGTGCAGTGTTTCGGCACATAGGTCTGGCCGAGGATATTCCAGGAAATCCCCTGCATGCCCTCATTGGCCCGGGTGATGCCGGTGATCTCGTTTTTCATCGCAGTATTTTCCTTTCCGCTCCTCTGGAGCAAAGACGGTAATCAGCGCTGATATTCGCTTCACCTCGCCCCGCTTGCGGGGAGAGGTCGGATTGCGTTGGCGATGCGAAGCATCGTCCAGTGCAATCCGGGTGAGGGGGATTCTCCGCGAGTCCGACTTTGCCGAGAGTCCCCCTCAACCCCGCAAGCGGGGAGAGGGGAAGCGCTCCGCCCGTTCAATTACCCGGGGTGCAATCCTTGGCGTAACGGTCGCCGTAATTCTCGAACACCTTCTGGACGATCTCGGTCTGGAATTTGCCGTCGGCGCGCTTGGCGACCTTGGTCAGGTAAAAATCCTGGATCGGATAGCCGTTGGTGTTGAACTTGAAGCCGCCGCGCAGCGAGGTGAAGTCGGCCTTCTTCAGCGCGGCCGCCACCGCGTCCTTGTTGGACAGGTCGCCCTTGACCGCCTTGACCGCGCTGTCGATCAGCATCGCCGCATCATAGGCCTGGAAGGCATAGGTGCGCGGGCACGCTGTTGTAGGCGGCTTCATAGGCGGCGACGAATTTCTTGTTCTGGGGATTGTCGAGGTTGGGCGCCCAGTTGGCGCCGCCGAACATGCCGACCGCGGCATCCTGCTGCGCCGGCAGCGTCGATTCATCGACCGTGAAGGCCGACAGCACCGGAATTTTGTCGGCAAGGCCGGCCTGGCTGTATTGCTTCACCAGGCTGACGCCCATGCCGCCCGGCATGAAGGTGAAGACGGCGTCGGGTTTGAGCGACGCGATCTTGGAGAGTTCGACCTGGAAATCCAGCGTGCCGAGCGGGATGTAGGATTCCTCGACGATCTCGCCCTTGTAGTCGAGCTTGAAGCCGGCGGCGGAATCCTTGCCGGCCTGATAGTTCGGCACCAGGATGTAGACGCGCTTGTAGCCGCGATCCTGCGCGACCTTGCCGAGGATCTCGTGCACCTGGTCGTTCTGGTAGGAGGTCACGTAGAAGAACGGGCTGCAGTTCTTGCCGGCATAGCTCGACGGGCCGGCATTCGGGCTGATCAGGAAGGTCTTGGTATCCGTCACCGGCTTGTGGATCGCCTGCAGGATGTTGGAGAAGATCGGCCCGACCACGAAATCGACGTGGTCGCGCTCGAGCAGGCCCTTGACCTTGGTGACGGCGGCGTCCGGCTTGAGTTCGTCGTCGACCACCACGACCTCGACGTCCCGGCCGCCCATCTTGCCGCCGAGATCCTTGACCGCGAGCGCGAAGCCGTCGCGGGCCTGCTGGCCGAGGACCGCGGCCGGACCGGACAAGCGTCACGATCACGCCGATCTTGATCTTCTCCTGCGCGGCGGCCTGACCGGCCGCGGCGCTCAACAGGATCGCCAGTGCGGCCAACTTCAATTGCTGCTTCATGACTTCTCCCTCGCTACGCCGCCAAATCCAGACTGGCGAGCTTATTCCGATGAAGGCCACCGCCGCAAGCCAAGCCTCGTTTAGCCAAGCCTCGTTTAGCCAAGCCTCGTTTTGACTTGCGGCGCATCCCGAATTATTTGAAGGTCAAAATAACGGCCGTACCCGGACGGCGGCAGGAACTCAAGCAGGTACGATGGCATCATGATCCTCGATTCCGAGACCAAGGCCGTCGAACTGCCGGAAGACCACGGCAACGAGATCAGGCTGTGGCTGCGCCTCTTGACCTGCACCACCCTGATCGAGGGCGAGGTGCGCAGCCGGCTGCGCGAGCGTTCGACGTCACGCTGCCGCGCTTCGACCTGATGGCCCAGCTCGACAAGGTGCCCGACGGCATGACGCTGTCGGATGTCTCCAAGCGCATGATGGTCAGTAACGGCAACGTCACCGGGCTGGTCGAGCGGCTGGTCGAGTCAGGCCATCTCGACCGGCGCACATCGGATACCGACCGGCGCGTGCAGGTGATCCGGCTGACCAAGGCCGGCCGCGCCGAGTTTCGCAAGATGGCCGCCGAGCACGAGACCTGGATCGCCGATATCTTCGGCGATCTCGCGCCCAAGGATGTCCGCGAATTGATGCGGCTGTTGGCCAAGACCAAGGCCTCGGCGCAGAAATCCGCGCAGGCGCGGGCGGTGTGAGCCGTGGTCGCCGATATCGACTACGAGGTCGAATACAACAACCGGGCGCGGGTTCCGGAGCATCCGTCGCTGTATCGCGGGCTGGGCGAAGGACGCCGCGGCCTATCGCGAGCAGCATCCGCCCGCGATCGATTTCCTACGGTCCCGGCGCGCGCCACACGATCGATTTCTTTGCCGGCGACGGCGAAGGCCCGATTGTCGTCTTCATTCATGGCGGCTACTGGCAGGCGTTCGACGCCTCTTCATTTCAGCCATCTTGCCGGCGGGTTGAATGCCCATGGCATCGACGTCGCGATTCCGAGCTACGATCTTTGTCCCGCCGTCACCATCGACCAGATCATCCAGCAAATGCGGATGGCCTCGCGCGAACTGGCGCGGCTCGGGCGGCCGCTGGTCATCAGCGGCCATTCCGCCGGCGGCCATCTCGCCGCCTGTTTGCTGGCGACCGACTGGCCGGCGTTCGATGCGTCGTTGCCATCAGATCTTGTGCGTCGCGGCCTACACCATTTCCGGCCTGTTCGATCTCGGCCCGCTGGTCAAGACCTCCGTCAATAACGCCATGCGTCTCGACGATGTCTCGGCGAGAGCCGCGAGCCCGCTGTTCTGGCCCGCGCCGCGGCGGGGAAGTCTCGATGCGCTCGTGGGGGCTAACGAAAGCGCGGAATATTTCCGGCAGAGCCAGAGCGATCGTCGAGGCCTGGGGCGAAGCCGGATTGCCGACGCGCTTCGGCACTGTTCCCGATGCCAACCATATCACCGCGATCGCGCCCTTGGCCGATCCGGATTCGCCGATGGTGGCGCGGTTGAAGGAATTGGCGGGGCGGTAGAGCATTTTCTCCCCTACCCACCACGCGCAAGCGCGCGTGGGAGGAGGGGAGAAGGATGCAACGATCTCTGCCCCTCAACTCGATTGACGCAGCGACTTGAACGCGGCGCGGAGTTCGGTGCTGAACAGTTCGGGCTGTTCCCACGCCGCGAAGTGGCCGCCCTTGTCGGCCTGGTGGAAGTAGATCAGCTTGTGATAGGCGCGCTCGGCCCAGCTTCGTGGCGCCTGAAAACTCTCGCCGGGGAATACGGTGATGGCGGCGGGGATAGAGACATCGGCCGGCAGGTAAAGGTTGATCTTGTTCTCCCAGTACAGCCGCGCCGACGAGATCGCCGTGTTGGTCAACCAGTAGAGCGTGATGTTGTCGAGCACGTCGTCGCGCGTCAGGTCGCCTGCGGAATGTCCGTTGATGGTGCGGCCGCGCACGGCCGAGGTGATCGCCGCCGCCGGCTGCGCATAGCCGTCGCCATGGTCGAGCAGCCAGGCGGCAAGGCCGGCAGGTGAGTCCGCCAATCCGGACAGCGTTTGCGGGCGCGTTCCCATGATCTGCGCATAGGCGCGTCGCTTGCCGAACTGAATCTTGAGCTGCTCGAAGGCGTGCTTCTCGTCGTCGGAAGCAAGAGAAGCCGGCGCGGGATCGCCGGATTGCAGCGCCTTTACGACCTCGGGCGGCACCACGCCGGGCAGGTTGACATGGATGCCCAGCAATTCCGGAGGCGCCAGTTTGGCCATCGCATTTGAGACCGGCGAACCCCAATCGCCGCCTTGTGCCGCGAATTTCGTGTATCCGAGGCGCTTCATCAGCACGATCCAGGCGCGCGCGATGCGGGATGGATCCCAGCCGGTGGCGGTCGGCTTGCCCGAAAACCCGTAGCCGGGCATGGACGGAATCACGAGGTGAAAAGCGTCGGAGGCGCTCGCGCCATGGGCGGTCGGATTGGTCAGCGGATCGATGATCTTGAGCTGCTCGATCACCGAGCCCGGCCATCCGTGCGTGATGATGACGGGCAACGCATTGTCATGCCGGGAGCGAACGTGAATGAAGTGAATGTCCAGCCCATCGATCTCGGTGATGAATTGCGGCAGGGCGTTGAGCCGCGCCTCCACCTTCCGCCAGTCGTAATCGGCCAGCCAGTAGCGAATGAGTTCCTGTTGGGTCGCCAGCGGCACGCCTTGGGAGTCATCGTTGACCGTCTCGTTTTCCGGCCACCGGGTCGTCGCCAGGCGCCGGCGGAGATCGACCAGCGCATCTTCGGGCACATCGATGCGGAACGGGCGGATCGCGTCGTTGGCAGCCGCCGCCGCCGAATGCGGGGCAAACAGGCCGGCCGTGCCGGCCGCCGCCAATCCCATGGCGCCGGCCAGCAGCTTGCGCCTCTCGGGATCGATGAGTTCGGAAGTTGCGCAGTTTGAGGGCATGACGATCCTCCGTTGGCGTGACCTGTGATGGAGCCGCCATCACAACCTGGTCGGTCTGTGCGATCATTTCTTGTCGGAAAATCCTGAAAAAATTCCAATTCGGGGCCGGGCTGCCGGCGGGCACCCGAAATCGGATCAAAAGTCCTCCCGATTTTTATTCTGTTTTTCAAAATCAGACTTGACAAGTTCCGATTTGTCGAATATCCATATGGCGTCCCGTTCCTTCCAAAGGGGCGGCTCGCGATCGTCACGGACGCGGAGCGGGATGCGGTGGACGTGGTTGGTGCCCGAGACGAACGGTACCGGCGCGGACGGCGAAGACGTGTGGTCCTGACACCCTCACGCCGGTGTCAAGTTGGCGAAGACAAATCGCCAGCGACGGTGGCAACAGAGCGAGGCTCACCGAGGAGAGCGCGGCATATGCCGTAAACCATTGCGCGGGGAATGTCGGGTGATTCCGATGTGACCGTGGTGACTACACTGGTGTGCTTTTCTATTTTCTGCACGCCGGGCTGCGGGTGCATCGTGCGCCCGGCATTCCCTGCGCCCTTTGATTTCATGGGGCTGGACGAAATGCACAACTCGGGCGAATTCACGCCGCGAGAACGCGAACTCATATCCATCAACGTCATTGCGAGGAGCAACGTGACGAAGCAATCCAGCTTCCTTTTTTGCGCAAAGAAAAAGAAAGCTGGATTGCTTCGCTTCGCTCGCAATGACGGTTGATGGCTGTTTGAAATCAGATCAGCAACGTCGTCCCTGCGAACGCAGGGACCCATAACCACAGGGAGTGGGGTTGGCGTAATTCGTTGAATAGTGTCTTTTAAACGAGAGGCCGCGGCGTATGGGTCCCCGCGTCCGCGGGGACGACGTTGAGAAGCCCGGCAAGCGGCAATAAATGAGGAGGACGCCGGCTCTCAAAAAACCATGCGGTCATCCATTTCCCGGCCCTTGCGCCAAATTACTTTAAGTATAAAATGTTTGGCAATCGAGCCTTTCATCCCGGTAACCGCGAGGGCGCTTACGAACATGTCAGGTGGCAATCCCAAGCTCGGCCCGTCGGGCCATGTCGACGATTTCGCGCGGCGCAATCTGCCGCCGTTCGAGCAATGGCCGGAACTGCTGCTGGAGCGGCCGGAATTTCAATACCCGGAATATCTCAATGCCGCGGTCGAGCTGACCGACCGCATCGTCGAGAAGGGGCTCGGCGACAATGTCGCGCTGATCGGCAATGGCCGCCAGCGCACCTACAAGGAATTGTCGGACTGGTCGAACCGGCTGGCGCATGCGCTGGTGGAGAATTACGGCGTCAAGCCCGGCAACCGGGTGCTGATCCGCTCGGGCAACAATCCGGCTCTGGTCGCGGCATGGCTGGCGGCCACCAAGGCCGGCGCCGTCGTCGTCAACACCATGCCGATGCTGCGCGCCGGCGAACTGACCAAGATCGTCGACAAGGCGGAGATCGCGCTGGCGCTGACCGACAGCCGCATCGCCGACGAACTGGTGGCCTGCGCCAAGACCAGCCGGTTTCTCAAGCAGGTGGTGAATTTCGACGGCACCTCGAACCACGACGCCGAACTCGACCGGGTGGCGCTGAGCAAGCCGGTGCGGTTCGAGGCGGTCAAGACCGGCCGCGACGATGTCGCGCTTGCTGGGATTTACCTCGGGCACCACGGGCGAGCCGAAGGCGACGATGCATTTCCACCGCGATCTCATGATCGTCGCGGACGGCTATGCCAGGGAAGTGCTCAAGGTCACGCCGGACGATGTCTTCGTCGGCTCGCCGCCGCTGGCCTTTACGTTCGGGCTCGGCGGTCTGGCGATCTTTCCGTTGCGGTTCGGCGCCACCGCGACGCTGCTGGAAAACGCCTCGCCGCCCGAGATGGTCAAGATCATCGAGACCTACAAGGCCACGATCTGCTTCACCTCGCCGACCGCGTATCGGGCGATGATGGCCGCGATGGACAAGGGCGCCGATCTGTCGTCGCTGCGGCATTGCGGTTTCGGCCGGCGAGACCTTGCCGGCGCCGGTGTTCGAAAGCTGGACCCGCAAGACCGGCAAGACGATTCTCGACGGCATCGGCAGCACCGAATTGCTGCATATCTTCATCACCAACCGGATCGGCGACGCCGCCGCCGGCACCACCGGGCGTCCGGTTTCCGGTTATGAGGCGAAAATCGTCGACGACGACATGAAGGAGTTGCCGGCGGGCACCGCCGGCAAGCTCGCGGTGCGCGGGCCGACCGGCTGCCGCTATCTCGCCGATACGCGGCAGTCGAACTATGTGCGCGATGGCTGGAACCTGACCGGCGATACCTTCGTCTAGCGACGCGAACGGCCGTTTGTCTTTCGTGGCCCGATCGGACGACATGATCATCTCATCCGGTTACAACATCGCCGGTCCCGAAGTCGAAGTCCGCGTTGCTGAGCCATCCGGCGGTGGCCGAATGCGGCGTGGTCGGCGCGCCCGACGATGCGCGCGGCATGATCGTCAAGGCCTATGTGGTGCTGGCGCCGGATATCGCCGGCGATGCCGCGCTGGTCGACCGAGTTGCAGGACCACGTCAAGCGCGAGATCGCGCCCTACAAATATCCGCGCGCGATCGAATTCGTCGCGCAATTGCCGAAGACCGGCACCGGCAAACTGCAGCGATTCACGTTGCGGCAGATGGCGGCGGGCATCGGGCATGGCCGCGGTTGCGGAATGATGTCTCAATACACCACGTCGTCCCTGCGAACGCAGGGACCCATAACCATAGGATGTGGGGTTTTGCAAAGTCGTTGAACACTGTTTTTCAACTGAAAGGCCGCGGCGTATGGGTCCCTGCGTTCGCAGGGACGACATTGAGAGATTATGCGTTCGCAATGACGGTTGAGAGAATGGAGAAAACTTCGTGAGCACGACCAAAGCGCCGATCTTTGCCGTATTGCCGATGGCCAATGACGGACCATCCGCCGCGCCGCCGCAGGTCTTGCAGCCGAGCGGCTGGCCGGCGCCGAAGGGATATGCCAACGGCATGGCGGCGGATGGCCGGCATCGTGGTGACCGGCGGCGTGATCGGCTGGGATGCCAGCAGGGGCATTTGCCGGACGATTTCGTGGCGCAGGTCCGCCAAGCCCTGAGCAACATCTCGGCCATTCTGGCGGAGGGCGGCGCCAGGCCCGAGCATCTCGTGCGGCTCACCTGGTATGTCGTCGACATGGAAGAATATCTCGCCAATCTGAAGACGCTCGGGCAAGTCTATCGCGAGCTGTTCGGCGCGCATTATCCGGCGATGGCGCTGGTCCAGGTGGTTCGCCTGGTTGAAAAGGCGGCCCGGGTCGAGATCGAGGCAACAGCCGTCGTGCCGCGCTGACCGCTGAGGCTGTGACAAAAAACGGAATGCCGGGCGCGCTCATTTGTGCGTACACTGGTGTCATCAAGGGATGGAGGGCGTCATGCATAGACCGATTGCCGTGATTTTGCTGGTATCGATGTTGTTCCTTTCGGGACCCGCCAAGGCGGGGCCGGCCGAGGATGCCGCCGCGGTTCGCGCGCAGTGGGAGCAGGTCTATAATTCAGGAGACGCCGACAAGTTCGTCGCGCTCTACACCAAGGATGCGATGCTGTTCGGATCGACCGCGCAGCTATTTACCGGCGCCGATGGTGTGCGCACCTATTTCAGCAAGCTCCCGCCCGGCATCAAGATCAGGATGGGCGACCAGAAGGCCATCGCGGTCGGGCCGAACGTCCTGCTCAGTTCGGGATTTGCCGATTTCACGCTCAAGGACGGCACCGTGCTGCCCTTCCGTCTGACCCTGGCGATGGTCAAGATCGACGGCCAATGGCTGATCGCGCAGCACCATGGCTCGCCGGTGCCGAAATAATCGCTAAAACGCATACGCTGGAATGTCGCCCCCGGTTTTGCTGCAAAGCACAAGGCTATCGTCGCAAATCTTTCATACGCGATCTGTACTTGGTCGCGCGTTGGTGTTGATGTCCCGATCTTTCGGGAATGCCCTGCTTTGAAACCGGAGCGATTTTCATGAAGACCGTCCGTTTTGTCCTGGCGTTGCTCGCGCTGTCGTTGCTGGCGTTGTCGATTCAGGCGCCTTGGCAATCCGCCAAGGCGGCCGACGTGATCTGTTACAATGTCCGCCGGAATGGGCCGACTGGGCCTCGATGCTCAAGGCCATCAAGGCCGATCTCGGCTACGATATTCCGCACGACAACAAGAATTCCGGCCAGGCGCTGGCGCAGATCCTCGCGGAGAAGAGCAATCCGGTCGGCGATATCGGCTATTTCGGCGTCACCTTCGGCATGAAGGCAAAGGCCGCGGACGCGCTGGAGCCCTACAAGCCGGCGAATTGGGATGAGGTGCCGGCCGGCGTTGAAGGACCCCGACGGCTACTGGACCACGATCCATTCCGGCACGCTCGGCCTGTTCGTCAACAAGGATGCGCTCGGCGGCAAGCCGGTGCCGGCCTGCTGGAAGGACCTGCTGAAGCCGGACTACAAGGGCATGGTCGGCTATCTCGATCCGTCCTCGGCCGCGGTCGGCTATGTCGGCGCGGTCGCGATCAACCTGGCGCTCGGCGGCACCGACAGCCAATTTCGATCCGGCGATCGACGTTCTTCAAGGAGCTGCGGAAGAACGATCCGATCGTTCCCAAGCAGACCTCCTATGCCCGCGTGGTCTCCGGCGAGATGCCGATCCTGCTGGATTACGATTTCAACGCCTATCGCGCCAAATATTCCGAGAAGGGCAATTTTGAATTCGTGATCCCCTGCGAAGGCTCGGTGGTGTTTCCCTATGTCGTCGGCCTCGTGAAGAACGCGCCGGACAAGGACAAGGCCAAGAAGGTGATCGACTATCTATTGTCCGACAAGGGACAGGCGATCTGGACCAACGCCTATCTGCGGCCGGCGCGTCCGATCGAACTGCCGGCGGCCGTCAAGGCGAAATTCCTGCCCGACAGCGACTATGCCCGCGCCAAGAGCGTCGACTGGGCCAAGATGGAAACCGTGCAAAAAGGCTTCGTCGACCGCTATCTCGCCGAGGTCCGCTGATGCACAATGGCGCCTTGTATTAAAGGCGCCATTGCTTCATGCCGCATAAAACCTTCGTCTGGCTCTGCCTGCTGCCGCTCGCCGTGGTGACGACGGCGTTTTTCCTGCTGCCGATGGCGCGGCTGGTGGTGACCGGCGCGGAAGGCCCGCAGGGCCTCGCTGCATATCTCGCCATCCTGACCGAGCCGCGCTACCGCGCCACGCTGATCAACACCGTTCTGCTGGCGGCCGCGACCACGATCGCGACGCTGGCGATCGCGACCGTCGCGGGCATGTTCCTGCAGCGCCATCGTTTTCCCGGCCGCGCCGTGCTGATCGCGATGCTGACCTTTCCGCTGGCGTTTCCCGGCGTGGTGGTCGGCTTCCTGATCATCCTGCTCGCCGGGCGCCAGGGCCTGATCGGCGATCTCTCCAACCGCCTGTTCGGCGAGAAGCTGGTGTTCGCCTATTCGATCTACGGGCTGTTTCTCGGCTATCTCTATTTCTCGATCCCGCGCGTCATTCTCACCATCATGGCGGCGGTGCAGAAGCTCGATGTCGGCCTGGAAGAAGCCGCGCGTTCGCTCGGCGCCGAGCCCCTGGGCGGTGCAGCGCGATGTCGTGCTGCCGGCGCTGGGCCGGCCTTCGTCGCCTCCGGCGCGATCGCCTTTGCGACCGCGATGGGCGCGTTCGGCACCGCCTTTACGCTGGCGACCAATATCGATGTGCTGCCGATGCTGATCTATACCGAGTTCACGCTGGCGGCGAATTTCGCGACGTCGGCGGCGCTGTCGGTCGGGCTCGGGATTCATCGCCTGGGCCATCCTGGCGCTGGCCCGCTCGTTCAGCGGCGGCACCGTCGCGGCGGCCGGATGAGACCATGCGCGATCGCCTGATCTTCACCGGCCAACTCGTCTTCACGCTGCTCGTCGCGGCGTTCCTGGTGGTGCCCGCGATCCTGTCGATTTCCGCCGGCGTCACGGTGAATTACTTTCGCGGCATCTCGTCCGGCGTGACGCTGCAATGGGTATTCCAGGTCTGGGACCTCTATGCCGGCACCATCCTGCTGTCGTTCGTGATCGCGTTCGCAACGCTTGCGGTCACGCTGGTGGTCGGCGTTCCCGCGGCCTACGCCCTGCATGTCCGGGGCGGGCGGCTGTCGCGCATCGTCGAGGAAATCATCACGCTGCCGCTGGCCATCCCCGGGCTCGCCATCGCGCTGGCGCTGCTGCTGACCTATCGGGGCTTCGGCGATTTCCGCCGCTCCTGGCTGTTCATCCTCACCGGCCACGTCATCTTCACCATGCCGTTCATGGTGCGCTCGGTGATGGCGGTGTTCTGCGACCGTCGACATCAAGACGCTCGACGAGGGCGCGGCCTCGCTCGGCGCGTCGCCGTGGCGGCGCTTTCGCGACGTGATCGTTCCCAACGCGGTGCCGGGTATCCTGGCCGGCAGCCTGATGGTGGTGACGCTGTCGCTCGGCGAATTCAATCTGACCTGGATGCTGCACACGCCGCTGACCAAGACGCTGCCGATCGGCCTCGCCGACAGCTACGCCTCGATGCGGCTGGAGGTGGCTTCGGCCTACACGCTGATTTTCTTTGTCATGATCATTCCGCTGCTGATCGCGATGCAGATGTTTGCCGACAGCGAGCAGGCGAGATGAACGCGATTACGCGGACATGGCGCCTCGGTGCGGATCGAGAACTGCGGCAAGACCTTTGCCGACGGCACGCGCGCGCTCGAACCCGCCACGCTCGACATCGCGCGCGGCGAAACGCTGGTGCTGCTCGGCCCCTCCGGCTGCGGCAAGACCACCATGCTGCGCATCATCGCCGGCCTCGAATTGCCGGATGCCGGCGGCCGGGTGCTGTTCGACGGCAAGGACATGACGTCGGTGCCGATCGAGCGGCGCAATGTCGGCATGGTGTTTCAGTCCTACGCGCTGTTCCCCAACATGAGCGTCGCCGACAATATCGGCTACGGCCTGAAGATCCGCGGCGTCGGCAGGCAAGAGCGCGCGGCGCGGGTCGCCGAACTGGTGGCGCTGACCAACATCACCGGGCTCGAAAACCGCCGCATCGACCAGCTCTCCGGCGGCCAGCGCCAGCGCGTCGCACTGGCGCGCGCGGTCGCGATCCGGCCGGGCATCCTGCTGCTCGACGAGCCGCTGACCGCGCTCGATGCCGCGTTGCGCGATCGCCTGCGCGGCGAACTCAACCGCTTGCTGCGCGCGCTCGGCATCACGACGATCTATGTCACGCACGATCAGTCCGAGGCCATGGAGCTTGGCGACCGCATCGTGGTGATGCAAAAGGGCGCGATCGCCCAGATCGGCACGCCGCGCGACATCTATTTCACGCCGACGCAATCGCTTCGTCGCCGAATTCATCGGCGCGGCGAACATCATCGAATGCGCCGATCGAGAACGGCCATCTGGTGTTGCCGGGCGGCCGGCAGCCGATTCGCGAGCGTCGTCAATCATGGCTGTGGCCGTCGCCATGATCCGTCCCGAAACCATCGGCGTGGTGGAAGCCGGCGAGTGCGCCGCTGTCGGGCATCATCGACAGCGTCAGCTTCATCGGCGACCGGCAGCGCCTCGTCGTCAGCGGCGCGTCCGACAAGACTGCTCACGGTCGATGCGCCCAACACCGTGCAGGCCAAGGCCGGCGAACGGATCGGGCTGTCGATCGCGCCGGAGGCCGTGCGTCTCCTGCCGCCGGAAGATTGAGAAGCCGATGCCGTCAAAACCCGTTCGTATCGCGCAGATTTCCGATCTGCATATCAAGCCGCCGGGTGCGCTCGCCTATGGCCGGGTCGATACCGCGAAGGCGCTGGAGCGCTGCGTGGCGGCGCTGAACGCATTCGATCCGCAGCCCGATCTCGTGGTGATCTCGGGCGATCTTGCGGATACGCCGGCGCCCGAGGAGTATGACTATCTCAAGCGGCTGCTGGCGCCGCTGAAGCTGCCCTTTGTCGGCATTCCCGGCAATCACGATTCACGCGAGATGATGCGCGCAGCGTTTCCGGAAGCGGCTTATGCGTTTCGCATCCGGCCCGCTCAATCAGACGGGTCGAAGTCGGCGGGCTCGATCTGGTGCTGCTGGATTCAAGCGTGCCCGGCAAACCGCATGGCGAACTCGATGCGCCGACCCTGCAATGGCTCGACGAGACGCTGGCATCCGCGCCGGAGCGGCCGGCGCTGTTGTTCCTGCACCATCCGCCGTTCAAGACCGGCATCTGGCACATGGACCGCCAGAACCTCCTCAATGCCGGCGATCTGGCGCCGATCGTCAGGCGTCATCCGCGCGTGCGACTGATCGCCACCGGTCACGTCCATCGCGCGACGCTGACGATGTTCGCCGGCGTGCCGACCACGATCTGTCCCGCGCCCAATCATGCGGTCGATCTCGATCTCGCGGAACTGCGCGCGCCGTCGTTCAAGGTCGAACCGCCGGCGTTTCATCTCCACACCTGGTTTCCGGGGGAGGGGTTCGGCAACGTCGTCACCCATCAAGTCCCGATCGGGGATTTCGACGGGCCGCATCCGTTTTTCGGGCCGGACGGGAAGTTGCTGTAAGTGCCGCCGCTCAAGCTTCCTTGATCCCGAACAGCTTCGCCGCGTTGCCGCCGAGGATCGCGATCTTCTGTTTGTCGGTCAGCGTGGTGGTGGCGAAGACATGCGTCGACCGGGTGTTGTTCCCAGGGAATCGGATGGTCGGTGCCGAGCACGATCTGGCTGGCGCCGACCTGCGCCACCAGATGCCGCAGGCCTTCCGGCGTGAACACCATGGCGTCGAAATAGAGCTGGTTGAGATATTCCGAAGGCTTCTTCTTCAGCGTGATGTTCGGATTGCAGTTCTGCGGCGAGACAAAACAGGCGTGGTCGCCGCGCGCGGCGTAGGAGCCGAGATAGCCGCCGCCATGGGCGGCGAGGATTTTCAGGCCGGGGAAGCGGTCGAGCGTGCCTTCGAAGATCAGATGCTGCAGGGCGATCGTGGTGTCGAGCGGATTGCCGATGGTGTTCGACAGCCAGCCATTGCCCTTGTAGCGCTTGGCGAGTTCGGGTGCGCTGATCGGATGAATGAACAGCACGGCGCCGAGTTCTTCGGCCTTGGCCCATACGGGGTGAAATTTCGGATCGGAAAAATCCTCGCCCAGCACGTTGCTGCCGATGGCCGCGCCGCGCAGGCCCTGCTTCTTGACCGCGGTTTCCAGTTGTTGCACCGCGAGGTCCGGAAACTGCAGCGCCAGCGAGGCGAAGGCGCGCAAATCGCTCCGGCTTTGATGCGCACAACTCGGCCAGTTTCTCGTTCTGCAGCTTGACGATCGCAGCCGGCCGTATCGCGGTCCTTGCCGTACCAGAACGGGTTGACCGACAGCACCTCCATGTCGATCCCCATCGCATCCATCTCCTTGAGACGCTGCTCAATGACGATGAAATGCTCCGGAACGCCCTTGACCGGCGGCAACACCTTGGCGGCGTCGTCGCCCATCAGGTTGATGGTCTCGTGAAAATAGCAGTGCGCGTGGGCATCGACGGTCATGACGCGCTTGCCGCCGACCTTCACCGGCAGGTGCATCGGTCCAGGTTGCGCGCGGGCCGCATCCAGCATGCCGCAACTGCAGAAGGCGATCCCGGACGCCGCGCGCCCTTGAGAAAATTTCTGCGGGTGGTCATTTGATCGCTCCCTCGAAGGTATAAGACGGCGTTTCCCTTTGCCCGGTGGATTGGCTCGTCCGGTGCGTTCTTGATTTTTCGCCCGGCACATTGCCAAGCTGGAAGCGAGAGTGCAATCATTCTCGCGGCGATATTGCGGCCGGCTGGCCGAAGCGTGATTCGCGTTCACAAGGGAGAAATCGATATGCGTCTGCTTCATTCGCTGGTTCCGGCGCTCGCGCTGCTTGCCGGCTCCCACGCGGTCGCGCAGACGGCCTATCCCGACCGGCCGATCAAGATGATCGTGCCGCTGGCGGCGGCGAGCGCGGTCGATGTCGCGGCTCGGATCGTGACCCAGAAGATGGCCGACAACATGGGCCAGCAAATCGTGATCATCAACCAGCCCGGCGCGTCCGGGCTGATCGGCGCCGAGCAGGTGGCGACGAGCCGAGCCGGACGGCTACACGATCGGCGGCTTCAACGACAGCATCATGACCATGGTGCCCAACCTGCAGTCGAATATGCGTTGGGACATCCTGAAGGATTTCGCAGCCGGTCTCGCTCGTCGCGACCGTGGAGTGGGGGCTGATCGCGAGCAACAAGACCAGCTACAAGACCGCGGCGGACCTGATCGCCGCGGCAAAGGCAGCACCCGGCAAGATCGATTATGGTTCCGGCGGGCCCGGCAGCCCGCAGCATCTGGCGATGGCGATATTCTGCCTCGCAGGCCGGGATATCGCTGACCCACGTGCCGTACAAAGGCGCTACGCAGGCGGCGACCGATGTCGCGGGCGGCCAGATCCCGGTCGGCTTTCAGGGCCTCGGCACCGTCGCGGCACTGGTGCGCGGCGACCAGTTCAAACTGATCGGCGTGACCACCGAGAAGCGGTTGGCGCAGTTTCCCGACGTGCCGACGGTTTCGGAATCCGGTCTGCCCGGGTTCTTCTTCAATTCGTGGTTCGCGATCCTGGCCCCGGCGGCCACGCCAAAGGAGATCGTTGCCCGGCTGAATGCCGAAGTGCTGAAGGCGGTCGCCGATCCCGATATTCGCCGCAAGCTTGAGGATCTGGGCTTTTCGGTGCGCGGCACTTCGCCGGAGCAACTGGGTTCGCTGACGCGCGACCAGCTCGCCAAATATGCGCGCGTGATCAAGGAAATGGGCATCGCCAATGAATGAGACGGCTCGCCCGTGAGATGCCGGTTTTCAGAGATAGCCTTCGCCGGCCTCCGCGGCAAACCGGCCGGGGTCGCCTTCCCACACGATCCGCGCATGTTCCAGCACATAGACGCGGTCGGCATGCGGAAGCGCGAAGGTGACGTTCTGCTCGCCCAGCAACACCGTGATCGGCGTGGTCTGGCGTAGTTTTTCCAGCGCCTTCGACAGTTGCTCGAGAATGACCGGCGCCAGCCCCAGCGTGGGCTCGTCGAGGATCAGGATTTTCGGCTGCATCATCAGCGCGCGGCCGATCGCCAGCATCTGCTGTTCGCCGCCGGACAAGCGTCTGCGCCATCTGGCTCTGGCGATCTTTCAGGATCGGAAACAGCTCGAACAGCCAGGCCATTTGCTTGTCCTTGTCCTGATCGGACAGATGCTGGCCGCCGAGATCGAGATTTTCCCGCACGCTCATCTCGCCGAACAGTTCGCGCGATTCCGGGCATTGCACGATGCCGCTGCGGGCGATCCGTGCCGGGCTGGTGCCGCGCAGCTTTTCGCCGCCGCGGACGATTTCGCCGGTGTAGGGCAGGAAGCCCGAGATCGTATTGAACAGCGTGGTCTTGCCGGCGCCGTTCAGTCCGACCACCGAGACGAATTCGCCCTGGTGGACATGGATCGAGACATTCTCCAGCGCCTGCGCCTTGCCGTAATGCACGCTGACGTTCTCGACCTGCAGCAGCGGCACCTTGTCCTTGAAGCTGGTCTCGGGGCGGGCCGAGGTCTCGATCGCGCCGCCGAGATAGACCCGCCGCACCGTCTCGTTGCGCATCACCTCGTCGGCGCGGCCGGTGACGATTTCCTCGCCGAGATACATCGCGAGCACGCGATCGACCAGCGCTGCGACGCTCTTGACGTTATGGTCGACCAGCAGCACCGCGCGGCCTTCGTCGCGGAAGCTGCGGATCAGTTCGGAAAAGGTGCCGACTTCGGCCAGCGTCAATCCCGCAAAGGGCTCGTCGACCAGCACCACCTTGGGGTCGCGCGCGATGGCCTTGGCGAGTTCCAGCCGGCGCAGATCGGCGAACGGCAGCGTCGGCGGGCGGCGGTCCATCACGGCGCCGAGGCCGACGCGCTCGGCGATCCATTTGGCGCGTTCGGTCAGGGCCTTGTCGGCGAACAGCATGAACAGGCTGTCCGGCAACAGCGCCACCATGATGTTCTCGAGCACGGTCTGCCGGTTCAGCGGCCGCGAATGCTGGAACACCATGCCGAAACCCTTGCGCGCGATCTTGTGCGCGGGCAGGCCGGCGATGTTTTCGCCCTGGAAAATGACGTCGCCCGCGGTCGGGCGTTCGATGCCCATGATCGCCTTCATCGCGGTCGACTTGCCGGAACCGTTGGGACCGATCAGGCCGAAGATTTCGCCGGCGCGCAAATCGAGGCTCAAATTCTTGACGGCGGTGAGACCGCCGAAGCGCTTGGTCAGGCCGCGGACTTCGAGAATCGGCGGGTTATTGCTGGTGGCGTCGGTCACGAGCGGGCCTCGCGCGACAGGGCCGCTCCAAGGAAACCGCCGGGGAAGAACAGAACCACGAGCAGGGCGACCGCCGAGACGATGAAGGTCGCGAGTTCGCCGGTCGGGCGCAGGAATTCGCCGGCAACGATCAGGAAGATCGCGCCAAGTGCCGCGCCCAGCACCGTACGCCGGCCGCCGAGCACCGCGGCAACGATGACGTTAACGCCGACGGCGATGTCGACGACCGTGCCGACCGAGGCGGTGCCGAAATAGAACACCAGCAACGCGCCCGACAATCCGGAGAAAAACGCGCTGACGACGAACGCCGCGAGCTTGTGCTTGACGATGTTGAAACCGAGCGCGCCGGCCTGAACCGGATCCTGTCCGCTGGCCTGCAGCACGAGGCCGACCGGCGACTGCGAAAGCCCGTACAGGATGATGGCGCTGATCGTCATGAAGCCGAGCGCGATCCAGTAATTCACGCCGGCGTCGATGGTGATCACATCGGGAATGGTCAGGCCGATCTCGCCGCCGGTCAGATCGGCGAACACCACGATGAAGTTCTGCAGCATCAGCACGGCGACCAGCGTGGTCAGTCCGAAATAGGGGCCGCGCACCCGCAGCGCCGGCAGCGCCAGCACAAATCCGGCAACCACCGAAGCCAGCGCGCCCAGCACGATGCACAGATACACCGACCATCCATACTGGTTGTTGAGGATGCCCGCGGTGTAGGCGCCGACCCCGATCAGGAAGGTGGGCCCGAAATTCACCTCGCCGGCGAATCCGAACAACAGGTCCCAGGCCATCGCGAACACGCCGAAGTAATAGGCGACCGTGAGCAGGCCGAGAATGTAGCCGGAAACGTACAGCGGCAGCGTCGAGGCAACGACCACGATGCCAAGCGAGATCCAGAACAGCCGGGATTTGAAAAAAGGCACCATGCTCATCGCCTCCCGAGCAGGCCCTGCGGCCGGATATACATCACGATCACCAGCAGCAGCAGCGCGGGAATGGTGCGGTAGGCGGGCGAGACCAGATAGGCGGTAAGAGTTTCGAGGTAGCCGACCACAAAGGCAGCGATCAGCGAGCCGGAAACACTGCCGAGACCGCCCAGCACCACGATCGAGAACGCGCTCGCGGTGAGCGGCCCGACGCTGTAGGAACTGACGCCGAGGAACATGCCGAGCAGCACGCCGGCGATGCCGGCCAGAATGCCGTAGATCGCCCAGACCACGACATAGATGCTGGTCAGTTCGAGCCCGAGCAACGTGACGCCGCGCGGATTCATCGACGCCGCGAGCACCGCCTTGCCGGTGCGGGTGCGGTTCACCAGCAGCCAGAGCAGGCCGATCACCAGGCAGCAGACCAGGGCGGTGAAGATTTCATTTTTCGGCGTGCGGACACCGAGCAGGTCGACCACGCCCTCGACGATCGGCAGCACGGTCTTGGCGTTGTTGGTGAAGAAATACGCGATCAGTTCCTGGATCATGATCCCCCACAGCAAGGTGCCGGTGAGAACGAAGATCTCCTTTTCCTCGTTGGGAATGCGCGTCGATTTCTGGATCGGCTGCACCACCGCGAAGTAGGTGAGGAAGGCCGCGAGCAATGCGACGGCGACCCCGACCAGCGCGCCGGCATAGGTGTTCAGATGGAGCATGCTCGCGGCAGCCCATGCCGCCACCGCCGCCAGCACCATGATGGCGCCGTGCGAGAGATTGAGCACGCCGGAGACACCGAAGATCAGGGTAAAGCCGGTCGCACCCAGCGCATACAACGCGCTGATGGCAAAGCCGTCGATCAGGATCTGCAAGGCAAGCATTTATATGGGCCGCGGCAGCACCGCTGCCTCACTCTGGAAAACTGCATGTCGGGAGAAACGAATAGATGAAAATGCTCCCGGGCAATCCCCGGGAGCATGATCATGGCAGCTTCAGTTCGAAGTGACCTTGATGAAGGTCGGGAACTTGAGCTGGCCCTTGGCGATTTCCTTCGGCCAGACGCTGGTCTGCTTGCCATCCTGCCACTGCAGCATCAGGCCGGTGATCAGGCCCTTGCCGTATTTGAGGCCATGGGTGAATTCATCGTCCTTGCCGTAGAACTGGATGCGGCCGATGGTGCCTTCCCAGTCGGTCTTTTCCAGCGCGTCGACCATCTTGTCGGCATCGGTCGAGCCGGCGCGCTTGATGGCGTCGGCGATGTAGTAGACCTCGTCATAGGAGGTATAGCCGGCGTAGGAAGGATAGTTGCCGAACTTCTTCTTGAAGTTTTCCGCGAACGGAATCGACTTCGGCGTCACCGCGACGCCCGGGCCGGACACGCCCTGATAAAGCACGCCGTCGGAGGCGTCGTTGGTGTCCTTGCCGAAGGTTTCGTTGGTCGCCTGCGAACTGATGCCGAGCATCGGGATCGGCACTTGCTGGTTCTTCCACTGCACCGTCGGCTGCACGCCGACATGGGAAATGCCGGTGATGATCACGTCGGGCTTCGAAGCCTCGATCTTGTTGAAAATCGGCGTGAAATCGGTGGTGTCGGGCGAGAAGCGGATATGGTCGAGCACCTTCAGCCCGATCTTGGGCAGGCATGCCTCGTAGCCGATGTCGAGCGGTTTGGTCCAGGCCGCATCCTCGCTCATGATGACCGCGGTCTTCATGTGCTTTTCGTCGACCAGAAGATCCTTGGCGGCATCGCATACCGACAGCGCCAGCGAGGCCGAGGTCAGGTAGCCGTGAAAGGTGTACTTGTTCTTCTCGTAGTCCTTGTGGACGCCGAGCGGAATCTCGTTGGACGCCGCGCCCGGCGTGACGAACGGCGTCTTCAGGCGCGACGCCCATGGCATCAGCGCCAGCACGACTTCGCTGATATAGCTGCCGATGACGGCATGAACCTTGTCTTCGTTGACCGCGCGCTGGAAGGCGCGAACCGAATCCGCCGAAGAGGAGTGGTTGTCATAGGTGACGATCTCGATCATGCGGCCGTCGACGCCGCCCTTGGCGTTGATTTCGTCGGCGGCCAGTTGGGCCGCCTGCGGGATCGAGGCGCCGGCGATCGCCTGGGCTTCCGCGATGACGCCGATCTTGATCGGATCGGCGGCCAGGGCTGGACTGCTCGCCAACAGGCCCAGTGCGGTTGCTCCCAGGAGCCCCCGGAATGACCAAAAGATCGGCGATTGGGATGTTTTTTTCATATTGTTTCTCTCCACTGGATGGACTTTGTACGCTGCCTTCAGGGCATTCTAACCGCGCCCATGGGCGCAGCAAGCGAAACCGCACCTCTGGTCTGTTCACGATGGCGCAACTAAAGTAGGTGGCAGCGGCTTCCGACGAGATCGATCCGTGGAGTTCCCGCGGACCGATCCTCGGTTAATCTCGAATCAGGCTTGTGGAGGAGACCAGGGGTGCCTCAGGACAAGACGGGTGGAGCTCGCGGGATTTCGAGCGACAAATCAGCGGTGCTGCGCCGGCATCCGATTTTTTGCGATCTTGATCCCGGGGCCTTCGACCAGCTCTGCCGCTATGCCAAACGTTCCACCCTGAAGCGGGGGGCTCCGATTTTTTCCAGGGGCGATCCCGGTAACAGCCTTTATGCTGTCATCAGCGGCACGGTGAAGATCAGCATCTCATCGCCCGATGGCCGCAGCGCGATTTTGAATCTGATCGGCGCCGGGGAGATTTTCGGCGAAGTGGCCCTGCTCGACGGTCTGGCCCGCACGGCCGATGCCACCGCCAACACCAATTGCGAGATTTTCGTGATCGACCGCCGCGAGTTTCTTCCCTTTCTGCGAAACCAGCCGGCACTGGCGATGAAGTTCATCGAGCTGCTTTGCACGCGTTTGCGATGGACAAGTGACCAGGTGGAAGAGGTGATCCTCCAGAATCTGCCGGGCCGGCTCGCCAGCGCGCTGATCCGGCTGACCGAGAAACACAAGCTCGCGCCGGCAGGGCGGGCCATCGCCATTACCCAGCAGGAAATCAGCGAGATGGTCGGCATGACCCGGGAAAGCATCAACAAGCAGCTGCGGGCCTGGGCCTCCCGCAACTGGGTTCGCCTCGAACATGGGGCCATCGTGGTGCTGGATGCCTCGGCACTTCAGGCGCTGGCCGAAGCCGGACCGGGAAACGAAAGCGACTAGCACGGCGCCTGCAAAGAGCCGTGCCGCGCGGAATGCTGACAGCAACTCAAAAGATGGCTAGATTTATTTCAACGACTTCGCGGGCCCGGATGGTGGAGAAACGGACGGCGCGATGCAGGGCAGCCAAAATAAACAAATCAAAAAGTCCCGAAGGGACTGATGGGGAGGATGTCATGAACACCAAACACCGCTGGTCGTACCGGGGATGCGCGTGTTGCGAGGGAAACACGGTTTCACTGCAGGGCGGAGCGCTGAACCGGCGCAATTTCATGGCCGGTACTGCGGCGATTGCCGCGGTCGGTTTGGCCGGGCCACAGGGCGCTGTAGCGCAGACCGCGGAGGCGACAAAACCCTACCGCATCGATATTCATCATCATCTGTCCCCGCCGACCTACATCGCCGCGTCGAACGCCGGCAATTTCGGCGAACCCTTGATGAAGAACTGGACGCCGGAGAAGACGCTGGAAGACATGGACAAGGCCGGCGTCGCGGTGGCGATGCTCTCGGTGACGACGCCCGCGCTTAATCCCATTCCGCCGGATGCGGCGCGCAAGCTGGCGCGCGAATGCAACGAATATGCCGCCAGGCTGCGCACAGACCATCCCGGCCGCTTCGGCAATTTTGCGGTCATCCCGCTGACCGACGTCGACGGCAGCCTGCAGGAGATCGCCTACGCGCTCGACACGCTGAAGGCCGATGGCATCGGCCTGATGACAAGCTACGGCGACAAGTGGCTCGGCCATCCCTCGTTTCTGCCCGTTATGGAAGAGCTCAACCGGCGCAAGGCGATTGTCTATACCCACCCCACAGCGGCCAATTGCTGCGTCAATCTGGTTTCCACCCAGCAGCCGGTGATGATCGAATTCGGCACCGATACCACCCGCACCATCGCCGACATCATTTTCAGCGGCAACGCGCAGAAATTCCGCGACATCCGCTGGATCTTCTCGCATGCCGGGGGGACCATGCCGATCCTGATCGATCGCTTTGTCCGTAATCCGCTGCTGGTTCCCGGCGCCAAGGCGACGGTGCCGGACGGGACCCTGGCCGAACTCAGGCGTTTCTACTATGACACCGCGCAGACCTCTAACAAGGCCGCGATGTCGGCGCTGTCGGCGCTGATCCCGGTTTCGCAGATCATGTTCGGCACCGATTATCCCTATCGGACCAGCATCGACCATGTGAAGGGCCTCAGGGAGTCAGGCGTGTTCACCGAGGCGCAGTTGATGGACATCGAACGCGGCAACGCGCTGAAGCTGCTGCCGCGGCTGGTGGGGTGAAAAGTTCTTCGTCATGCCCGGCCTTGTGCCGGGCATCCACGTACTTGTTTCATTCGGCAAGAAGAACGTGGATGGCCGGGACAAGCCCGGCCATGACGGGTTTTGGACAATCACCCGTCGATGATCGCCACCGCCCGGGTCCAGCCCGCCGAAGCGCGCTCGATCTTGACCGGGAAGCAGGAGACGGTGAATCCGGTCGATGGCAGCAGTTCGAGATTGTGCAGCTTCTCGATGTGGCAATAGCCGATATGGCGGCCCGCCTTGTGGCCTTCCCAGATCAGGCTGGCGTCTCGGGTCTCGGCGTATTTCTTGGCGGTGTAGACGAACGGCGCGTCCCAGCTCCAGCCGTCGATCCCGGTCAGGCGCACGCCACGCTCGAGCAGATACATCGTCGCTTCATAGCCCATGCCGCAGCCGGAGGTGACGTAGTCCTGCCGGCCATATTTGGCGCCGGCCGAGGTGTTGACCACCACGATCTCCAGCGGCGAGAGCGTGTGGCCGATCCGCTTGAGTTCGGCTTCGACATCCTTGGCGGTGGCAACGTAGCCGTCGGGGAAATGGCGGAAGTCCAGTTTCACGCCGGGCTGCAGGCACCATTCCAGCGGCACTTCGTCGATCGTCCAGGAGCGCTCGCCCCGATTCATGGTGGGATGAAAATGCCAGGGTGCGTCGAGATGGGTGCCGTTGTGGGTGGACAACTGCACCATCTCCACCGCCCAGCCCTGTCCGTCAGGGAGTTCTTCGGCCTTCAGCCCTTCGAAGAACTGCAGCATGCGCGGCAGGCCCTGCTGGTGGTCGATGTACTGGATGGTCGGATGTCCGCCGGGCGGATCGGCCGGCACGTCGTTTTGCAGCGGCACGGAGATGTCGATCAGCTTGTCTGGCCATGAGCGTTTCCTCGCCAATTTCTGTTGTGTTTGATCGAAGTGCCGGGCCTCAGGCGGCTTGGCGCTCAACCTTGTTTTTCAGGACCCCGATTTTCTCGACATCAAGCTCAATCGTGTCGCCATGCTCGAGATACCAGCCGAGTTCAAGTCCGCAGCCGTTGCCGACCGTGCCCGATCCGATGAATTCGCCGGGCATCAGGGTTTCGTCCCTGGTGACGTGCGCGATGATTTCCTCGAATGAAAACAGCATGCCGTCGGTGACGCCCTGCGAGCGCTTCTGGCCGTTGACGCGCGCTTCCATCTTGAGCTTGTAGGGATCGCCGATCTCGTCCGGTGTGACGATCCAGGGGCCCATGACATTGCCGCCGTCAAAGCTCTTGCCCTTGGCGGGGCCGAGCCGTCCCTCCATCTCGATGCGCTGGGCGTCGCGCGCCGAGAAATCGTTGAAGATCGTGTAGCCGAAGATGTGATCCCTGGCTTTGGATGCCGGAAATATTCGCGCCCTTGTTCTTGGTGATGACGCCGAATTCCAGTTCATAATCCATCACCTGGCTGTAGCGCGGCCACTTCACCGTGGTGTTGGTGCCGCGCACGCTGAAGCGGTTGGTGATGTAGTAGATCGGCTGCTTGCGATAGATTTCGGGCAATTCGCCGAGCGGCTCGGCATTGAGCCGCTGCCAGTTCCGCCATGTCGTTCTTGGCGCGGGCCGCGAGCTTGAGCTGGCCGCGCGGCGCCTGCAGGATATGCAGCGGGAACGACATGCCGTCCCGCATCTGCCGTGGGCTCGGGGATCGGCGCGAGGATTTCCGCGGCAGCCACATCGACGGAGAGGGTCTCATCATTGCTGCTCTTGTCGAACAACTTCTGAGCCTGGTCGAGCGCCGACCGACCCGGCATCGATCAGCGCCAGCATCGATGCGAAGGCCGGATTGGCTTTGCCGTCGCGGTTCGCCGCCGCTGCCAGATCGAACAGCCGCGTGTCGTTATTGTGCACGAGGCCGATCTTCTCCCGGCCGCCGGATCGAAATGTCGCAAGTTTCATGGTCGGCTCCTCTTGCTTTTCGATAAAATATATGATCAAAAAAAATATCGATAAAAATCGAGGCTGTCAAGAAATATCGCGAAATCGGGAGGCGATCGATGATGAAGTTGCCTGGCTCGCGGCGAGTTTTGCGGCGATTGCTGGCCGACAAGCCCGGCTCACGCGCAAACCAAGATCCAGATCGGCTGCACCGCGACGACGGACTGCGCCTCGGCGATGGTCGCGGTCGACGAGGGCATCTTCAAAAAGCACGGTCTCGATGCCGAGATGGTTCTGATCGGCATCAATTCGAACATCCCGGCCGCCATCGTTTCGAATTCGATCCAGATCGGCGGTCCGACATCGACGGTATTCCTGCAGGCGGCCGATGGCGGGCTCGATCTGGTCGCGATTGCCGGCGCTTCGGTCATGAATCCGAGCTCCAACGTCAACATCGCCGCCTTCGTGCGCAACGGCGTGACCATCAAGGAGCCAAAGGATTTCGTCGGCAAGAAGGTGGGGGCGCCGGGGACTCGGCGCGTTCCTCCATGTGCTGTTCGTCAAATGGCTGGTGGAGAAGGGCGTCGATCCCAAGAGCGTGAATTTCGTCGAGGTGACGTTCCCGACCATGGCCGACATCATCAAATCCGGCGGCGTCGACGTGGTGCTGACGGCGGAGCCATTCGTCACGCGGATGCTCAATGCCAACCTCGGCACAGTCGCCGCCCGCTACGGCGCCGAACTGGCGCGTACCGAGCCGATCATCTTCTATGCGGCGTCGCGCGACTGGGCGGAGAAAAATCCCGACACCATCAAGAAATTCCGCGAAGCGATTGCGGAAGGCGCTGTTATCGTCAACACCGATCGCGACAAGGCCTCGGTATCGATCTCGAAATTCACCAAGCAGCCCATTGAGCTTGTAAAGGCATCGGCGCCGAACCAGTCCGAACCCGCGCTGAAGGCGGAGCAACTCGCCTGGTGGATCGATGTGATGTCGTCGCAAAAAATGCTCCAGACCAAGCTCGATCTGAACAGACTGATCCTGAAATAGAGAAATCATGGCTTCTGCAGCGCAGGACGATTCAGCCGAAGTAGCCGACACCTTGAGCGAGCGCGCGGCCAGCCTCGTGGAGCGTGACATCATCGCCGGTACTCTCGTGCCGGGTGCGCGCCTTGGAATCGTCGATCTGGTGCGGCGTTACGAGATCGGCGCCACGCCGCTGCGTGAGGGCTTGTCCCGGCTGGTATCGCGCGGATTGATCGTCGGGATCGGCCAGCGCGGCTTTCGCGTCGCGGATATCAGCCGTGAGGATCTTCTCGATATCACGCAGATGCGCACCGTGGTCGAGATGGAGGCACTGCGGCTTGCGATCCTGCACGGCGACGATGCCTGGGAAGCCGGGATCGTCAGCGCGCTGCACCAGATGCGCCGGCACATCGAACGCACCGGCAACGAATTTCGCGAGGGCGCGCCGGATTTCGACCGTCTGCACAAGGCCTTTCATACGTCATTGCTGGCGGCATGCGGGTCGAAGCGGCTTCTGACCGCGCATTCCGATCTGTACGACCAGGCCTATCGCTATCGCCGGGTGATGATGCGCGGGTTTGACAGCGGCAGGAAGTTCGTCGCCGCGCATCAGAGTCTGGCCGATCTGGTTCTGGCGCGCGATGTCGGCAAGGCGCAGGCCATGCTCGCAGACCATCTGCGCTCGACGCTTGATTTCGTCTATCCGCCAGCCAAAAAGGGCAAATCGTGAGTATGCCGGCGGCGGTGAGCCGTGTGGCGAGCGTTACCGGTTCCGAGCGATCCCGGATCGCATTTTCTCGCGTCACGCTCGATCTCGGCGGCAAGACCATTATCAGGGACATCAGCCTTGACGTCAGACCCGGCGAATTTCTCTGCATCATCGGCGCGTCGGGCTGCGGCAAGACCACCGCGCTGCGGCTTGCGGCCGGATTGTATCAGCCGACCAGCGGTACCGTGACGTTTGACGGCCAGCCGATGCTGGCGCCGCGGCGCGACATCGCCATCGTGTTTCAGGACTACGGCAAGGCGCTGCTGCCATGGCGGACCGCGGCCGGCAATGTCTCGCTGGCGCTGGAGGCATCCGGCATGACCGCCGCGCAGCGAGCGGAGCGCATCGGTGAATTGCTGAAGAAGGTCGGACTGCCCCATCACGCCGAAAAATATCCGGCGGAGATGTCGGGCGGCATGCAGCAGCGCCTGCAGATCGCGCGCTGCCTGGCGCAGGAGCCGAAGGCGCTGTTGATGGATGAGCCGTTCGGCGCGCTCGACGCCATGACGCGCCAGGGCTTGCAGGACGAGGTGCTGTCGCTGGTACGCGCCAGCGAGGCGACCGTGATCTTCGTCACCCACGATCTGGAAGAGGCGATCTATCTCGGTGACCGCGTGATCGGCCTGTTGCCGCATCCCGGCCGTATCGGCATCGAACTCAAGGTCGATCTGCCGCGCCCCCGCGACCAGCTCACGACGCGGGAAAATCCGGAGTTCCTGCGGCTGCGCCGCCAACTGTTCGATTTTATCAAGGCCTCGGAAGCATGATGCCGGAGCGCGTCAAGGCACTTTTGCTGCCGGTCGCCGCCCTGGTCGTGCTGGAAATATGGGCGCGCGCGGTTCATCTGCAAAGCGATTCGCTGGCGCCGCCGAGCGCAGTTGCCGTTGCACTTTTGGAGGCGTTTCAGGACGGCTCACTCCTGATCGCGACACGGGATACGCTGGTCTCGGCCTTCACCGGGCTCACTGATCGGCGCCACGATCGGCCTTGCGTTCGGCATTGCCTTGGGTCTTTCCCGTGTTTTCGATCGGCTGATGGAAGTGACGATCGAGTCGATTCGTCCCATTCCGTCGATTGCGCTGTTGCCGATCGCTCTGATCGCGCTGGGTTTCGGGTATCGCATGGAGATCGTTGTCGTCGCATTTGCCTGCCTCTGGCCGATTCTGATCCTGAGCCGCGCGGCGGTCGGCGGCATCGAGCCGCGCCTGATGGAGGTGTCGCGCGCGTTGCGTCTGTCGCCTGCGGATCGCGTTCGCAAGATCATCATTCCGGCGGCGCTGCCGCGGATTTTTCTGGCGTTCCGTCTCGCCGCCGGAATCGCGCTGATCGTCGCCGTCACGGTCGAGATCGCCATCAATCCAATCGGACTCGGCGCCGGCATCATGACCGCGCAGCAGGCGCTGCGGCCGGACCTCATGCTGGCCTATTTGTTGTGGATCGGCATCGTCGGATATCTCCTGAATTCCGGCCTGGTGGCAGCGCAACGTCATCTGTTCGGTCGCGCAGCGCTGGTGAGAGATTCGGCATGAACCGCGCCGTGCTGTACTGGCGCGCTGCCAGCTTCGCCGTCGCCGCGGGCTTTGTCATGCTGTGGCAAGTGATTGCCGACCTGCGGCTGGTGTCGCCGGTGTTCCTGCCCGGGCCGGACCGCGCCTGGGCGTCGCTGGTCCGTGGATTTGCCAGCGGCGAACTCCGGGACAAGTTGCTGGGAACGCTCGAGCACATGGCCTATGGCTGGTTTCTCGCATCTATCGTCGGCATCGCGCTCGGCGCCGCGATCGGTTCTTCGCGCACCATGCGCAGCTATGTCGCGCCGTCGCTCGAATTCCTGCGGCCGCTGCCGGCTTCCGCGATCATTCCGGTGGCCATCGCGATGCTCGGATTGACCCAGGGCATGGCGCTGTTCGTGATCGCGTTCGGCGCGATCTGGCCGATGCTGCTGGCGACGATTCACGGCTTTGCGGCCGTCGAGCCGCGGCTTTACGAGGTGGCACGGTCGCTGCACATGTCGCGGCTGGCGGTGATCTTCAAGATCGCGCTGCCTTCCGCCAGTCCCGATATCCTGTCGGGCATGCGGTTGAGCCTGACCGTGGCGCTGATTTTATCGGTGGTCTGCGAAGTTCTCGCCGGCCTCGACGGCTTGGGACACTGGATACTGCTGTCGGCGCGCGCGTTCCGGTCGGCCGATCTGTTCGCCGGGGTAATTCTGCTCGGCGTGATCGGCTATGTGACGGCGCTCTTCATGTCGATGGCCGAGAAGCGGCTGTTGCGCTGGCGCTCCAGCGGCCATTGAGCCGGGTTCATCCGACCGCCTGGACATCGAGTATCACAGCGGCCTTGCGAAGCTCGTTTCTAAGCAACTCCACCGACAGTGTGCGGGGCGCAGATTGTGTCAGCACCGAAAGCGCGCCCGCGGTTCCTGCGGCCTGTCCCATCGCCATGGCCGGCGCGGTCTGCCTGATCGCACCCAATGCTTCCCGCGTTCCCGATACGCAGCGGCCGGCGACCAGCAGGCCGTCGACAATTTTCGGCACCAGGCAGCGATACGGAATCTGGTGAGTTCCTGGTGATGTGAAATTCCATGCCGGTGCCGGTCGGATTGTGCAGATCAGCCGGAAATCCGCTAAGCACGACGGTGTCGGGGAACGGCGTACCTTCGACGACGTCCTCCTTGGTGAGCGTGTATTCGCCGACGATCCGTCGCGTCTCCCGCACCTGTGCGCCCATCGCGGTCGTCATCAGATAGGAGCGTTCAAATCCGGGACAGGCCGCCTTCATGTGCGCCACCAGCGCCTTGACCTGACCGCGGAGTGCGATTTCGGCGCGGGTCAATTCATCGGCCCTGGTTCCGTCGCCGGCGAAACGCGTTGCGTTGATGATGGCTTCCCCGCGCTCCGGATCGATCTGCACATGCATCTCGGTGCGGTGAAACGGCAACGCGCCGTCGGCGTAGCCCTTCTCAAGAATGCTTCCGAAACCCCACAGGTGAATCGACTTCGAGGTTCGCAGCCGGCCGAGGGTGCGATCCCAGGTCTTGAAGTCTTCCGGATGACTTTCGACATAAGTCAGCACGCCGTCCACATCGACGTTTCCGAGCTTGAACAGGATGCTCATGGGTTGGGTAAGGCCGTCGCCCTCGCGGCCCTTGACGAATTCGACGCCGGCCAGCGCCGCCACATCGGCGTCTCCGCTGCAATCCACGAATACTTTTGCTTCGACCAGTTGCCGGCCCGATTTGTTTTCGATCAGCACGCCGGTAAGGCGATCGCCGCTGCGAACCGCGCGCACCACCCAGGTGTGCAGCAATAGCCGGACGCCCGCCTCCTGGGTCATATCGAGGCAAACCATCTTCAACTCTTCGGGATCGTAGGGCGTCACGGTGCCGGCATATCCGACATCGTCGACCACGTGACCGACCGTTCCGCCTGCCGCTTTCAGCCGTTGGATGATTTCGTCCGGGATGCCGCCAATGAGCTGCTTGCCCTGCCGGTCGTGAAAACTCATGCTGGCTTCAAGCAACCCAATCGTGAGATTTCCGCCGAGCGCGCCGTAGCGTTCGATCAGCAGCGTATCTGCGCCGGTACGGGCCGACGCGATCGCGGCCGAGACCCCGGCCACGCCACCGCCGACAATGACGACGTCGGCGCGATGGGCGATGGGGATGTCGCGCGCCTCTTCACGATAAACGTCGCTGGACCTGTTGTTCATCGCATCACCTCAACCCTTGACCGCCCCGGACAGCACGCCGCTCAGGAAATGGCGCTGCACGAACAGGAACAGAATGACGACCGGAATTGTGGCCAGCGTGCCAATCGCCATGATTTCGCCCCAGCGGATATCGAACGACGTGATGAATTCGGCGGTCCCGACAGGTATCGTCTTCAGCGAGCCGCTCGTGATCAACACGCTGGCAAACAGAAATTCGTTCCAAGACAGCACGAAAACGAAGATCGCGACCGAGAAGATTCCCGGCAACGCCAGCGGCAGGATGATCTTGAAGAAAGTGTACAGGAACGATGCGCCGTCGACCCATGCCGACTCGTCGATTTCCCGGGGAATTCCCTCGAAAAACGATTTCAGCATCCACAGCGCGAACGGAAAGGTCAGCACGCAATGGCAGAGAATGAGCCCGAGATGGGTGTCGATCAGGCCCAGCGTATTGATGATCATGTAGACCGAGATGAACAGGACCACGGCCGGAAACATGTAACTCAGCAAGGCGGCGACCAGGAACACGCGCTTGCCGGGATACTCGAAGCGGGTGACGCTGTAGGCGGCAAGCGTTCCAACGGTAAGGCAGATGAATGTCGTGGAAACGCCGACGACGAGGCTGTTGCGGAACATCACGACGGTATCGGTGCTGCCGATCAGGTTGCGATACCATTCGAAGGTAATGTGGGTCGGAAAAATCCGCGGCGGATTGACGAACAGTTCGGCGCTCGGCTTGAGCGACGAGACGATCATCCAGAACAGCGGAAAGCCGACGAACATCGTCAGCGTCAGCGCCACCGCATAAGTCAGGACCTTTATCCACAGGGTGCTGGTTTCCGTCATCTGACCTCGCTACGCCGCAGCAGCAGGAGATAAAGCGCACCGCAGGCGATCAGGATACCTGCCAGGAACACCGCCAGCGCTGCCCCCATCCCGAACCGGAAGAACCCCATCGTCTCCTGATAGATCCAGATCGGCCAATGCTCGGTCGCGCCGCCGGGACCGCCGCGCGTAATCAGCCAGATGATGTCGAAGAACGTCACGGTCCAGATCAGCCGAAGCAGCAGCATGACCTTCGTGATCGCCGCCAGATGCGGCAGCGTGATGTAGCGGAATTTCTGCCAGACGGTGGCGCCGTCCACGCTGGCGGCCTCGTATTGTTCGCCCGGAATGCCCTGGAGTGCTGCCCAGTACGAGATCATCACGAATGGAAACCCGCGCCAGATATTGGCCAGGATGACGCTGGCCATCGCTCCCGCGGGCACGGCCAGCGGCGATTGATCCATCGCGAGCAGTCCGGCCGACTGCAGCGCCGCGCTGACGATTCCAAAGGAGCCATCAAGCATCCAGCGCCAGAACAAAGCGAGCGCGATCACCGGGACGACATAGGGCAGGAGAAGAATGGTACGGATGATGTTCATGCCCGGAACGTTCTGGTTGATGCACAGAGCGGCGGCCAGTCCGAGGCCGAATTGCCCGATCAGCGAAAACACCGTCCAGATCAGGGTGTTCCAGGCGACGCTGGCGAGCTTCGGATCGTGCAGGATGTGAATGAAATTGGCTGCGCCGACGAATTTCGCGCGGTCGGTGGCGAAATCGATCGTGAACACGCTCAGGCGGAGTACGTCGAACACCGGATAGATGACGAATACCAGCAGAAACAGGATCGCCGGCAGAATAAACAGGATGCCGGTCCAGGCCTGCGGATCGACGAACCACGGCCGATCAATCCAGACGCGAACGTCGTGCCACAACGACACCCATCGCGGTGCCGCCGCGGCTGTCGATCGGCGCGTCATTGCTTGAGCATTTCGACCTGAAAGCGCAGTTGGTCGTCGATCTGCGCGACGGCCGCCTCGACGGTGATCTTGCCAAGAGCAGCGTTTTGCACGGCATCGCCGATAAAGGTCGTGGCCTCGATCTGTCCGGCGATGGGATTGAGTCCTGCTTCCATGCCATAGCGATACCAGGTCGGCATCACTTCCCTGAATATCGTGTCAAGCTGGGGTTTGAACTGCTTCACGGTCGCGTTGGACTGATAAACGTCGCTGTCGTAAGCGCTCTTGGTCGCCGGTATCGCAAAGATCGGTCGCGAATTGGCGCGCTCGGCGACGCGCGCCGGCTGGTACATGCATTGCAGCAGCGTCTTGGATGCGGCGACTTTCTCGGCAGACGATTTGCCGACCAGATAATAGTATCCGCCGCCCAGCGATGCCGCCGGCTTGTTGGCGGTGCTTGGGCCGGGGAAGGGGAACACGTCGAACTGTTTCAGTATTTCCGGATTCTGTTCCACCGCCATTTGCACGACGGCGCCCCACTCGTTGGTCATGGCGACCTGGCCCTTGACGAAAGCGGTGCGATATTCGGCCCACGACCATTCAACGCTCGCCGGCGGCGATGCCGCCTTGTAGAGTTCCACCATGTACGCAAGGCTCTTTTCCGCCAGAGCCTTCTGGTCGCCGAACACATATTCACCGGTCTTGGGATCGAAAATCGTTCCACCGCTCGAATAGAAAATCTGGAAGTAGGTTTGCGGGGCGACAAGCGTGCGTCCCAGCGGCACGGCAAAGCCGTATTGGGCGGGCTTTCCATCCGCGCCGGGCCGATTGAGCGCCTTTGCGGCCTGCAAAAGCTCGTCCCAGGAATGCGGAATCTTCAGGCCCGCTTGTTCAAACAAATCCTTGCGATACCAGACCTCCTGATGGAGTGCCCAGTCCGGCAGGCCCCAGATCTCGCCGCCCTTGCTGACGGCGTTAAGATAGGACACGGTGAAATCGTTGCGACCGAGCTTGTCGATCACGTCGGTCACCGGAACCAAACCGTTCTTGGCCTGCATGAAGGCGACTGCGCCTTCGAGCGTGTTCATGATGTTCGGAGCTTCGTTCTTGCGCAGCGCGGTGATGAGCCGTGTGTACATCGCACCGAACGGCACCGTCTCGAATTTCACCGTCACGTTGGGCTGGGCCGGCAGGCATTCGTTGATCTGCTTCTGAATGACATTGGCCTGCGCCGCCGTCGTCAGATTGGTCCAGAAGGTCAACTCAACCGCTGCCGCGGGGACCGACGTCACCGCAAGCGCAACCAGGGCTGAAACGGCTACCGGAGTTTTGGATAAATTTCGAACGATCATGATGATCTCCCTGGTTTACACGCGCGTTTGTTTTCTTGTTTTTCACGCAGCGATGTTTTCGCAGCCCACAGGGCTTGCGCAAATCGCAGGCGGCTTTCACGAAAGCCGCGCTGCCTGCTTGCAGTCAAAGCCCGGGGCGGTCAGGCGGCCTTGGCGATATCGAGTCCCAAGCCCTTGAGCGCCAGACGGATGGCGGCCTTCTGCTCGGACGACGCCGGCGGCATCGGGGCGCGCGCCAGCAGGCTCGGGCAGCCCTGCAGTTCCTGGACGTATTTGATGCACGAACACATGTTCTGCGCAAAAACCGCATTCCACAGAACCAGCAGCTTTTCGTGCAGCGACCGTGCGCGCTGATGGTCTCCGGCTTTGACGGCATTCCACAGTTCGACGACCGACCCGGGCACCGCCGACAGCAGGGCCGAGATCGCACCATGCGCGCCAAGCGAGAAAGAGGGGTAGAGAAGCGCATCGATCGCGCCGAAGATCAGCTTGTCCTTGGGCGCCATGATCATGAGGTCGGCCAGCAGCTTGAGATCGCCGGCGCTCTGCTTCACGCCGATGACGCCGGGCACCTCGTTCATGATGCGAACCAGCAATTCCGGGGAGAGATAGCTCCACGGGATCACGTTGTAGATGATGATCGGTATGCCGGTTTCTTCGGTGATGGCGCGGAAATGCTTGAGCATGTGCTCGTCATCGGGCCGAAACAGGTAATGAACCGGCGTTACCTGCAGCGCGGCGACGCCGAGGTCGCTGATCGCGCGAACCTTGGTGATGGCCTGCCGCGTGCTGTCGACGATCACGCCGGCAATGATCGGAACCTTGCCGCCGACTTCCTCGCTGACGGTGGCCACGACGCGGCGCAGTTCATCGGTCTCGAAAGTGTGGCCCTCGCCGGTGCTGCCTCCCGGCACAAGGCCGTGGGCGCCTTGCCCGATCAGGAAACGGACCTGCTTGCGAATCGCCGAGACCTCGATTTCGCCATCGGAATTGAATGGGGTGGTCATGGGTGGCAGCACGCCGTGAAGCTTGTGGGACATTTTGCGTTTTCTCCGTTTCGCTTTCCGGACTTGTAGTCCGTATTCCGGAATACGATAAACACAGAAAGGGACGGGTGACAAGACCCCTTAACGGCGCCGCAGATCAATGACTATAGATGCTGGTGAATCCTCGGCGGCTTGATCCGACGACCAAAAACCGCTATCTGTCCCGGAATGCGGAATGGAATTGCAGAATTGAAGATTGGGGCCGTGGAAAAAAGTGAGCGTGCTCCGGAGGAAAATCTTAAATCGCTGGTGAAGATCGCGCGCATTCTCGAATGCTTTTCGACCATCGACCGGACGCTTTCGCTGGGCGATATCTGCCAGCGCACGGGATATCCGAAGAGTACGATCCATCGCCTTCTGGCTTCCATGAAGGACGTCGGTCTCCTGGACCAGGACAGGGAGCGGGACCGCTATCGGCTCGGCCTCAAACTGTTCGAGTTCGGCAACGTGGTGCTTGCCAATATGGACCTGCATCGCGAAGCGCGGCCGTTTGTCGACGCGCTGACCCGGCTCAGCGGCCAGGTCGTACATCTCGCAGTGTTCGACGGCCGCCAGGCCGTCGTGGTGCATCGTTCCGATCCGAGTCCGGATGGGTCGATGCCCGCGACCTTCATCGAGTCGGCGCCCACCCATTGTACAAGCGTCGGCAAGGCGATCCTTGCATTTCAGCCGGAAGCTGTTCTGCAGCGCCTGATTGCGATGGGATTGAAGCGCTATACCGAAAACACCATTACCGATCCGAAGAAACTGGTTGCCGAACTCGCGCAAACTCGCAAGCGCGGCTATTCGATCGACGACGCCGAACATCAGCATGGTTTGCGTTGCGTCGGTGCGCCAATTCGGGATCAGTCGGGCCGTATTTTCGCTGCGCTGAGCATCAGCGGGCCGGTGCGGCAAATTCGCCCGGAGGACACCAAGAACCTGTCAAAGATGGTGGTCCACCACGCCAACGCGATTTCCGCCAATCTGGGTTATCGCCCCTGAGCCCGCTGCTCAGGAATTTCCGGTCAACAACACCAGTTCGACGCTGCCTTCCTCGAGAATGGCGCGTGATCTCGGAAAGGATGGACCCCAGACCGGATCCGCAAGCGCAGGCTGCGGCGACACCAGCCGCACGATGCCGGACTGGACAATGGCCCTGGCGCAGTCGATGCAGGGGAAGAATGTACTGGCGATCGTGGCGCCGGCCAGCGCGCGGCCGTGCTGTGCCGCATGAAAAATCGCGTTGCGCTCGGCGTGCTCCATCCAGACCAGGCGTCCGTCACCTTCGTGACGCCAGTCGAGATCGGCAACTCCTTTTGGAAATGTGTTGCAGGCCGTAATCGGCGCGGCGCCGTCGCAGGTCAGGATGACCGCGCCCACCTGGCGCACCTTGTTGGGACTTTTGGATGCGGCGCCGGCCGCGAGATCCATCAGGGCATCGATTTCCAAAACACACCTCCATCGGCAGCCGCCTCAGAAGCGGTTAAGCCAAAGCATCGACAATTGGCAGCGGAAACACAAAGAACGGTATTTGCACTTGGGATAGCCAACTGCGCAACAAATGGAACTGTTCGCAAAATTAGTACGAATATCGCTAAAATTAACGCTGGCGCGCACACTAAATCGCGTGAATAATTCGGGTTGAAAGCCTTAGCCGCGGGCGCTGGCCCGCAAGTTGAAAGGGTTCAGCCATGACATTTCCCAGTCGTCGCAGTGTGATCAAGGGCGCGCTCACTACCGCAACCGCCATGGGCCTCGGGCCGATATTGAGCGTGGAAAGCTTCGGCCAGGCCAAGCCGGTGCTCAATCTTCAATTGGGCTGGCTGTTGTCGGGCAATCAACTCGGCGAGGTCTGCGCCAAGGCGCTCGGTTACTACGATGCCGAAGGCATCGACATGAAGTTCCAGGCCGGCGGCCCGAACATTGACGGAGTCGCCGTGGTGGCCGCCGGCCGCTTTGAAGCGGGCCAGGTGTCATCGAGCCCGTCGCTGATGCTGGCGGTCTCGCAGGACATCCCGATCAAGTGCTTCGCCTCCGGCGCGCAGGTGCATCCCTACACCTTCTTCTCCCTGAAAAAGAACCCGGTGCGCGAGCCCAAGGATCTCGTCGGCAAGAAGGTGGGCATCCAGGCCACCGGCGTGATCCTGCTGCGGGCGCTGCTGGCGAAAAACAAGATCGCCGAGAAGGACGTCACGATCGTCACGATCGGTGCGGATATGTCGCCGTTGCTGACGGGGCAGGTCGATGTCGTCACCGGCTGGCTGACCAACACCACCGCGCTGAAGGTGATCGGCGATCAACGCGTCGACATGCGATTGTGGGACACCGGCGTCCGGCTCTATGCGCTGCCCTATTATGCCACCGTCGATACGCTGACGAAAAATCCGGAAATGCTCGCCAAATTCCTGCGTGCGACTTCGAAGGGCTGGGCGTTCGCGCGCGGCGAACCGGAAAAGGCCGTCGATTACCTGGTCAAGGAATTCCCCAATCTCGACCGCGCCGATGAGCTCGATGCGGCCAAGGTGATGCTGCAATACGCCTTCTCCGACAAGACCAAGACCGAAGGCTGGGGCGCGATGGATCCCGCCGTCTGGCAGGAGCAGATCGCGCTCTATGCCGAGCTTGGCCAGTTCTCCAAGCGGGTGCCGAAGGTCGACGAGGTGATGACGCTGGACATCCTGAAGATGACGGCAGACGGCCGCGTCAAGCTGGGATGAGCGGGCAAGGTCGATGACCACTCCCGCAGTCGAATGCCGGAATATCTCGGTGCGGTTCATGACCGAGAGCCGCACGGTGACCGCGCTTGAGGACGTGTCGTTCTCGGTGCAATCAGGCGGCTTCACGAGCCTGCTGGGCCCTTCCGGCTGCGGCAAGTCCACGCTGCTACGCGTGGTCGCGGATTTGATTTCACCATCCGAGGGGCAGACTTCGGTGCTGGGATCGACACCGGAAGAGGCGCGCAAGGCGAGGGCGCTCGGCTTTGTGTTTCAGGATGCGGCGCTGCTGCCGTGGCGAACCGCATTGAAGAATGTCGAGCTTCCGCTTGAGGTTGGCGGCCGTCGGCCGCTGGCATCGGGCGCCGCCACGCCGCGCGAGTTGATGGCGCTGGTCGGTCTGGCAGGCTGGGAGAACAGTTATCCGCACGAGCTTTCCGGCGGCATGCGCCAGCGCGTCTCGATCGCGCGCGCGCTTCTCGGTGGACCGCGTCTTTTGTTGATGGACGAACCGTTCGGCGCGCTCGATGAAATCACCCGCGACCGCCTCAATGCGGAACTGCGGCGCATCTGGGCCGAGACCGGCACCACCATCCTGTTTGTGACCCATTCGGTTTATGAAGCGGTGTTTCTGGCCGAGCAGGTTCTGGTGTTGTCCGCCAATCCCGGCCGGGTCGCCGCGCTGGAGACCATCGATCTGCCGCGCGACCGCGACCTCGCCATCCGCGATACCGCTGCATTCGGCGCGATTGCCGCGCGGATGCGCGCTCATCTGGGGAGCGTGCATTGACCGTCACCCTCGATAATGCGCCGCTTCTGACTTCGCGCGAGGTCAGCATCAAGGCCGCGGAAGAAACCTACCGCACTGCGCAGAGCCGGGCGCGAATGCGGCGCCGCGTGCTTCCGGCGATTGGAATCCTGGCGCTGATCGGCGTCTGGGCAGCGCTGGTTTATGTCCTGAAGGTTCCGTCTTTCGTGGCGCCGTCGCCGCAGCTTGTCGCGGCAACGCTGTTCAACAAGTTCGGCATCCTGATCGCCAATCTGTTGCCGACCGCGATCGAGGCCATTTCCGGTTTTCTGCTGGGTAATCTTGCCGCCATCCTGATCGCCACCGCGTTCGTGCACAACAAGTCGATGGAGCAGGCCTTCTTCCCGGTCGTAGTCCTGATCAACTCGATTCCGGTGGTCGCAAAGGCGCCGATCCTGGTGCTGTTGCTCGGCAACGGCATGGAGCCGAAGATCGCCATCGCCGCCGTGGTCTGTTTCTTCCCCACGCTGGTCAACATGGTGCGCGGGCTTGAATCGGTTAATCCGCAGTCGCTCGAATTGATGAAGGTACTCTCGGCCTCGAAGACCGAGATTTTCTTCAAATTAAGGCTGCTGAATTCGGTGCCCTATCTGTTTTCGGCGCTGAAAATTGCCGCCTCCACGGCCGTGATCGGCGCCATCGTCGGCGAGTGGATCGGCTCGAACACAGGCATCGGCGCGCTGATCATCCAGTCCACCTACAATTTCGACAGCGCCATGCTGTACGCCACCGTGTTCGTCGGCTCGGCGTTCTCGGTGGCGTTTTTCCTGACCATCACCCTGATCGAACGCCTCGTCATACGCTGGCAGCCGCTGGCTGCCGTCTGAACGGAGAGATGTCATATCACATCCCGAATTGATATCCGAAGCCGCTGGTTCGGTGCCGGTCGTCACCCGGTCCGATGTCGTCGTGGTCGGCGGCGGTCCCGCCGGGTTTGCCGCCGCGGTTGCGGCAAAGCGCGAAGGTTGCTCGGTCACGCTGATCGAACGCTATCCCTATCTCGGCGGGCTGGCATCGGGCGGCATGGTGCTGGTGCTCGACGACATGAACAACGGCCAGGAAGTCACGGTCACCGGCCTCTGCATGGAAATGATCGAGCGCATGGCGAAAGTGGGCGCGTGCGTCTATCCGCCGCCTGAGGATCGCCTGCAGAACTGGGACGTCTACAAGAAATGGGCGCATTGGGGCCTGTTCGATTTCCGCTCCAACGGCAAGCCGGCGGGTATCGTGATGGCGGCGGCCTTCGATCCCGACGGCTGGAAGCGCGTCTCCAACGAGATGATCGCCGAATCCGGCGTCGATGTCCGGCTGCACTCCTGGTTTTCCAAGTCGATTGTCAGTGACGGACGTATCAAGGGTGTGGTGTGTGAGACCAAGGCCGGCCGGCAGGCGATCATGGGCGATGTCATCATCGACACCTCAGGCGATCTCGATGTCGCAGCATCCGCCGGCGCCAAATTCACCGATGGCGCCTACATGATCACCACGGTGTTCCGGCTTGGTGGCGTCGATACCGAAGCCGCCGAACGCTTCCGCTATGAAGACCCGGAAGCCTTCGCCAGGGTCGACAAGCTTGCAAAACGCACGGTCGGCGGCTCTTGGGACCGTTGGTGGCTGAGTACGCCGCTGCCGGGCGTGGTCTGGTGCAACTGCCCGCACATGACCGGGTACGATGCGATGAAGGTCGAGGACCAGACACGGGCCGACTTCGAGGGCCGCAAGCGGATCTATGCGCTGGTCGAGTTTGTGCGCGCCAACATGCCCGGCTTCGAGAATTGCCATGTGATCGACGTCGCGCCGCAGCTCGGCGTGCGGCAGACCCGGCTGTTGCAGGGCGAGTATGTCGTCACCAAGGATGACGTGAACAACCGTGTTCATTTCGCCGACACCGTGGCCCGCGGCCGAGACTATTACACACCGTATCGCGCCATGCTGCCGGTCGATATCGAAGGCCTGCTGGTCGCCGGCCGTCACTACTCGGCAACGGAATCGGCGCAGAAGCTGTCGCGGGAAATTCCGCCCTGCATGTCGATGGGCCAATCCGCCGGTGTCGCTGCGGCACTCGCACTGTCGTCGGGTATTCCGCTGCGCAAGGTCGATCCCAAGGCGATCTGCGCGCGGGTGCGCGCGCAAGGCGGCGATCCCGGCGACGTGCCCTCGGCCAATGCCCGCGTGATGGAGAATGCCGCGTGACCGACTCGAATACCATGCCGTTGTCGGGAATCCGGATCATCGACTTCACCCAGGTGATGATGGGCCCGGTCGCGACGCAGATGCTGGCCGATTACGGCGCCGACGTCATCAAGATCGAGAAACCCGGCACCGGCGATCTGTCGCGTACCTCGTTTCCAAACGATCCCGCCGGATTGCTGGGGCCGGTTTATTGCTCGCTCAACCGCAACAAGCGCTCGATCGTGCTGGACACGCGCAGCCCCGAGGGCCGCAGCGTGGTTTTCAAACTGATCGAGACCGCCGATGTCGTCGTCAACAATTTTCGCGCCGGCGTCATGGAGCGGCTGGGTTTCGGTTATGAGGACCTGTCGAAGCTCAATCCGCGGCTGATCTACGCCGTCGGCACCGGCTTCGGCCTGACCGGACCCTATTCGCACAAAGGCGGCCAGGATGTGTTGGCGCAGGCGTTGTCCGGCACGATGCACCGCCGCTCCGACGCCCATCTGCCGCTCTCGATCTATCCGACCACCTTCGCCGACTACTCCGCCGGCATGCATATGGTTCAGGGCATCCTGCTGGCGCTGTTGCAGCGCGCCAAGACCGGCAAGGGCCAGCGCATCAGCGTCTCGCTGTACGATTCGATGCTGGCGGCGCAAACCCAGGAAGGGGCCGCTCAACTGATGCGCGGCCGTGAGGTCAATTGGGGCGCCATGCCGCTGTCCGGCGTGTTCGAGACCACCGATGGCGCGGTGGCGATGGTCGGTGCGTTCAAGGCCCATCCGCTGCGCGATATCTCCACGGCGCTGGAAATTGAAGACCTGTCGCTCGATCCACGCTTTGCCGCGCATGCGCAGCAGGTCGAGAACAAGCTGGCGCTGCATGCGATCTTCCGCGAGCGCTTCAAGAGCAACACCACGGCCTATTGGCTGGCGCGGCTGGAAGCGCAGGACTTGCTGTGCGCACCGGTCCGCACCCTGGCCGAGGCGCTGGGCGACGAGCAGACCCTGATCAACGGCATGATCATGGAGGCTGACGGCGAGTTCGAGCGCGTCAAGGTGATCGGTTCGCCGATCCATATGGATGCCGCACCGGTGTCGATCCGGATTCCGCCGGCGCATCTCGGCCAATATACCGACGCCGTGCTTGAAGAACTCGGACTGGCCGTCAAGGCGGCGGAATAATGCCGGTTCATTTCGACGTTAAGGACCATGTCGCCCGGGTCACCATCGACCGGCCGGAAGTGCTCAACGCTGTCGATGCGGCGACCGAGCGCGAACTCGAGGCTATCTGGAGCTCGATAGAGGCCAATCGCGACATTCGCGCGGTGGTGCTGACCGGCGCGGGCGAGCGGGCGTTCTGCACCGGCGCGGACATGAAGGGCGGCAGCGGTTCCTCAGGGCTGGAATATTGGGCCGCACCGCGGCCCAACGGTTTTGGCGGCATCGCGCTGCGCAAGACATTGGATGTGCCTGTCATCGCGCGCGTCAACGGTCACGCCGCCGGCGGCGGTTTCGAGATGGTGCTCGGCTGCGACATCATCGTCGCGGCCGAAGAGGCGACGTTCAGCCTGCCGGAAGCGCGGGTCGGGCGCTTGCCGCTCGACGGCGGCATGACGCTGCTGCAGCGGCAGATTCCGTTCCGCGCCGCCATGGGCATCATGCTGACCGGACGGCGGGTGCCGGCGCCGGAAGCGCTTGCGCTGGGCCTTGTCAACGAGGTGGTGCCACGCGCTGCGATCGACGAGGCCGTGGATCGCTGGCTGGCGCATATTCTGGCCTGCGCGCCGCTTTCGATCCGCGCCATCAAGCAGGTGGTGCGCCTGACGCCTCACCTCACGGCTTCCGAAGCGCAGGGACAGCGGCTGCCGGCGCTGGTCGAGGCGCTGGTTTCGGAGGATTCGACGGAGGGCGTCAGGGCTTTCGTGGAAAAGCGCAAGCCGGTCTGGAAAGGCCGCTGAGACGGTGTGAGGGTAGCCGTAGCTCAGAGGACGTGACGACCGATGCTGCACGCCGCCGCCCTCTATTATTTCCGCGAAGTCGCCCGCGTCGGATCGATCCGGAAAGCCGCGAATTCGTTGAACGTGGCGGCAAGCGCGCTCAACCGGCAGATCATCAATCTTGAGGTTCAGCTCGGCACGCCGCTTTTCGACCGCTTGCCGGGCGGCATGCGGCTGACGGTCGCCGGCGACCTGCTGCTTCGCCACGCCATCGACACGTTGCATGATTTCGACCGCGTTCGCGTCGCCATCGACGACCTGAAGGCAGCACGATCGGGTCACATCGCGATCGCCGCACTGGACTCGCTGCTGGTGGATTTCCTGCCGCGGGCGATCGATCGTTTTCGCGTCGATTTTCCTGCGGTGACCTATTCGGTGATGACGGCGCAGCCGCCTGACGTGCCGCCGATGGTCGCAAGCGGCGAAATCGACATGGGCTTTACCTTCGTCGGCCAGATCCCGCGCTCGGTGCGCTACATGGCGGAAATATCCGCGCCGATCGGCGTGGTGATGCGGGCCGATCATCCGCTGGCCAACAAGCTCGCCGTCGACTTCGACGAGTTGAGCCGCTACCCGATCCTGACCCAGACCGGACCGCTGCCGAAGGGCGCGGATGCCGACGCCGCCTTTGCCACCTTCAAAAGCGAGATCAAGCCCAAGCTGCAGTCCAATTCGATCCAGATGCTCAAGCTGGCTGTCATGCTGAATATCGGCGTGTCGCTGTTTACGCGGCTGGGCTTCCTGCACGAGATAGAGAAGGGCGACATCGCCTGGAGGCCGCTGAATTCCACCGGCGTCAACACGATACGAATTGGCCTGGTCGTGCCGTCACAGCGCGACCTCACGCCGCCGGCGGAGCAGTTTGCACGCAGGCTGGTGGACGATCTGCACCGGTTCGCCGCGGTGTGACCGCGCTTCGGCGACAGCTTCGCATGCACCATGCAACTGGTGTAATTTTGTCAGTCGTTTATTATCGAGCCAGATGTCAAAGCGCCCACCACGTTCTGCCAACCCCGGACAGCCTGGCCCAAACGACGCCGCGCTTGATCGGGCGTTTTTTGCGTTGCGCATGCAGCGTCCCGATGAGGCCGAACGTCTCGCCGCGGACGTGCTGAAATCGGACCGGGGCAACGTCCACGCCGCGCAGATTCTCGGACGCGCGCTGCTAATACAAAACCGCCCTGCCGAAGCCATTGCTCCCCTGGAGAGGGCCGCGCGTCGCGGCGAGGATCCTGCGGTCGCGTCCTTGCTCGGCGGGGCGTTGGCCGCCGCCGGCCGAAGCAGCGAAGCGCTCGATCAGTTGAAGAAGACCACGGCGCGGTGGCCGTCGTTTGTGCCGGCGTTTCTCGAATATGCCGGCTTGCTCAACACGATGGGGCGCTTCGACGAGGCTGTCGCGGTGCTCGAAAGCGGTCTTGCGGTCACGCCTGACGCCGTCGATCTGCGGCTGGAACTGGGCTTGCTTCACGTCAAACGCAACGAACGGGCCGAAGCCCGCGCCGCGCTGCAGCAGGTGCTCGCTGTCACGCCGGAGCGACCTGACGCGATGGCGGCATTGGCGACCGTGATGTCGCTGGACGGTGAATACGCCGCCGCCGCCGGGCTCTTCCGGGATGTGCTGCGGCTGCGGCCCGACGATGCGATGTCGCGCCATACGCTGGGTGCGTGCCTGCTGGAAATGGGCGAGCGCGATGCCGGAGAAGCGAGTTTGCGCGCAGGGGTACGCGATGCTCCGCAGACCGCCGGGCTCGCGGTCATGATGCTCGCCGGCTCCTCGCACGGACGTTTCTTCCTGCGGCGCAGCGATGCGGCGAAATTTCTCATTGCCGAAAAGAACTGACGTTCAGGTCCGGTACTGCCGCCGGTAGATGCCGGCCTCGCGGTCGATCGCGGTCGACAGATCGTGCGTCCGCTTCGCCTCTTCCGGGGTAAACGTCGCGGTGCGTGCCACCCAGCTTTCCCGCTTGACCGGAAAGCATTGCGCGACCGGCGTTCCCTTTGGCAGCACGCCGCTGAAATTCATGTCGTGCCAGTGCGCCGGGAAATGAACCCAGTTGTCGTGATAGGTATCGGAATCGACCAGGCCGGTGATGGTCGTGAACGGCAGATCGGAACGGTTGGATGGATGCGTGAACAGCAGCGCGTAGCCTTCGGGCGCCTCGATGGTCCACAGATTGTGGAACTTGACCACGAAGCGGTCGGCGTCGAACAGCGGCGTGCCGATGACCTGGCTGGCGTCGTGGAAGCCGATCGGCGAGCGTACGAAGGCGACGTCGCCGCCCGGCGGCAGATCGTTGTCCCAGGTGAATTCGCCGTTCTCGACCTTCACGTCGCAGATCAAGGGCATCAGGAAGCCGGAGGTCATGGCGTCGATAAACGGCGGGCAGCGCTTGACCGTATTGCCCACTTGCGAACTGACCGCGTTGAACGCCTGCGGCGGCATCGCCTTGACCCAGTCGGGCAGGCCCTGCGCCGCCGGCACCGGCAGCGGCAGCAGTCCCTCCAGTTCCGCCGGGCAGCGGAACGTCAGCGTCATTGGATTGTCCGGCTGGGATGTCACGTTTAGCTCCAGGTCTGCCCGGGAAGTCTAGTGCAGAACGTGCCTCGGCAGCCAGAGCGATACTTCGGGCAGATACGTCACCAGCATCAGCACGAAGAACATCACGCCGTAGAACGGCCAGATCTTTCGCATCACGTCTTCCATGGAAACCTTGCCGACCGCGCATCCGACAAAGAGAATCGAGCCGACCGGCGGGTGACACAGCCCGATGCCCAGATTGAGCATCATGATCATGCCGAAGTGAACCGGATCGACGCCGAAATTGTGCATTACCGGCAGCAGGATCGGCGTCACGATCAGGATCGACGGCGCCATGTCGACCAGCGTGCCGAGCACCAGCAGCAGGATATTGATCAGGAACAGGATGACGTATTTGTTGTCGGAGATCGAAAGGAAGAACGCGGTGATCTTGGCCGGCATCTGGGTCAGCGCCATCACATAGCCGACGCTTGAGGCGCAGGCGATCAGCGTCATCACCATGGCTACCGTTCGCAGCGTGCGATGCAGCAGCAGCGGCAGGTCCTTCCAGCGATAATCCCGGTAGATGAACATCGTCACGAAAAACGCCCAGACGCAGGCCACGGCGCCGGCCTCGATCGCCGTGAACACGCCGCCGAGAATGCCGCCGAGAATGATGACGAGCGTGATCAGACCCCAGCTCGCTTCGACCGTGATCTTGAGCGCGTCCTTGACCGGCACGACTTCGCCGCGCGGATGGCCGTCGCGATAGGCGATCACGAGACACAGGACGATCAGTGAGAAGCCGAGCAAAAGGCCGGGAAAAACCCCGGCCATGAACAGCGCGCTGATCGAGATCGCGCCGCCGGTCGCCAGCGAATAAAGCACGGCGTTGTGGCTCGGCGGAACCAGCAGCGCCTGCACCGAGGCGGTGATGGTCAGGTTGGTGGCGAATACGCGCGGGTATCCTTCCTTTTCCATCTGCGGAATCATCACCGAGCCGATCGCCGATGTATCGGCGACGGCCGAGCCGGAGATGCCGCTGAGGAAGGTCGTGGCGACCACGTTTACCAGCGAGAGGCCGCCGCGCAGCCGGGTATAGCCGACCAGGACGTTGGCGAATGCGACCAGCCGGCGCGCCATGCCGCCCTCGGCCATGATGGCGCCGGCCAGCACGAAGAACGGAATCGTCAGCATCGCAACCTTGCTGACGCCATCGGAGATTTTCAGCATCACCGCTTCCAGCGGAATGCCGATCCAGAGACAGCCGACGATCGAGGCCAGAGCCAGCGAATAGGCGATCGGCATCCCGATCAGGAAGCAGACCAGCATGGTCATCAGGAGAACGAAAATATCCACGGCTGTTTTCCTTACACGTCAGAGTTCTGACGGATGTGCGTCATCGTGCGCAGGATCGGGCGGGGTGCCCAGAAAGATGCGCTCGATGATGAACAACAGCAGACAGAAGCCGCCGACCGGAATCGGCGAATAGGTGATGCCGACCGACAGCGCGGGGAAATCGGGAATGGTGTTGTACCAGGTCACCTCGACCAGCCGCGTACCCCAGATCACCATGAAAAGCGCGATGGCGGCCATCAACAGCTGGACCACGAGATCGACAAGGGCTTTCAGTCGCCGGGGGAAGCTTGTCGACAAAGAACGAAACGTTCATGTGGACATGGAAACGATACCCCGCCGCCGCCCCGATGAAGGTGAGGAGAATAGTCAGCAGCACCGCGGTCGGTTCCGGCCACGAAGCGGCGCTGTTGAGAATGTAGCGGGTGAACACGGCCCAGGGGATCACCGCGGAGATCAATACCAGCGCGGCGATGCCGACGATGACGCATGCATAGTACAAATAGTCCATCGCTCTTCGATAGGAGCTCGCCATCACGGTGTCCCTGATTTCCGACGGAGTGCCGTTTCACAAGATGCAGCGCGGGACGCGCCGAACGCGTCCCGCGTCTTTTTCATCGACGATCAGGCGGCCTGAATGCGCTTGATCATCTCGGCGTATTTGGGACCGTATTTATCCCACACCGGCTTTACGGCATCCTGGAAGGGCTTCTTGTCGGCGAGTTCGACGACCTGCACGCCGGCGGCCTTGGCCTTGGCCATGGCGTCCTGCTCGTACTTGTTCCACAGCACACGCTCCTCGGCCTGCGCCTCTTTTCCAAGCTTCATGAGCAGCGCCTGGTCGTCCTTCGAAAGCGTGGCCCACACCTTCTTGGAGAACACCAGCATTTCGGGAACGATCAGATGTTCGGTGAGGGTGTAGAATTTTGCGACCGTGTAATGGTTGTCGAACACATAGCTCGGAGGATTGTTCTCCGCGCCGTCGATCACGCCGGTCTGCAGCGCGTTGAAAACCTGATCGTAGCCCATCGCGACGCCGTTGGCGCCGAGTGCGTTGGCCATGTCGACGAACATCGGATTGCCGATCACGCGAACCTTCAGGCCCTTCATGTCGGCGATGCTGTTGATGGGCTTCTTGGTGTTGTAGAAGCTGCGCGCGCCTGCATCCATCCAGCAGATGCCGATCAGATTGGCGTTGGCGCTGTCGGTGACCTTGCCGAGCAGTTCATTGCCGATCGCGCCGTCGAGCACCTTTTGTGCCTGCGCGGTGTTCTTGAACAGGAACGGCATGTTCAGCACGTTGAGGTCGTCGACCACCGGACCGAGCGCGCCGACGCTGACGCGGGTGAGCTGAATGGCGCCGATCTGGGTTTGCTCGATGGTTTCCTTTTCGCCGCCGAGTTGCATCGAGGCGAACATCTGCAGCGAAAGCCGGCCGTTGGTCGCCGCTTCAAGTTTTTTCCCGAGATTTTCGGCCGCCGCTACCGTGGGATAGCCGGTGGGGTGAACGTCGGAGGCCTTGAAAATCGTTTTGGCCTGCGCGCGCGCCGGCAATATCGGCGCAGTCGTCGCCACCGCTGCTCCTAATCCGGCGCTCAATTTCATGAAGTCACGACGTCGCATCATAGTCCTCCCGTTGTGTCGTTGTTGTGATTGTGTGTTTATCTTCGGGCGTCAAGAAAGCCCGCACTTTCGTCGTAGTTTGTCTTGGTCGGAACCGATTAGCAAGTCAATCAGGTCTTTAGCCTGACGCGCATTGGCGGCGCGCGTGGTAACTGCCGCCGTATACACGGTCGAGAGTTCGCATTCCCGCGGCAACGATCCGGAAAGAACCACGCCGGGCGTGCTGATGATTTCGGTCGATTGCGTGCAGCCGAGTGGCCTTGCCGCATCGGACGCCGCCAGACGGCGCATCGCGGTCGCGCCATTTGGAGATATCCTGAGCCGCGCCGCCACGGTGTCGGCGATGCCGAGCTGCTGCAGAATTTTCGCGACATGAATCCCGGCGGTTGACGTTTTGGTATCGGGAACGAAGATCGCGTCCGCGGCGAGGAATGCGTCGCGCAACGCCGCCGCATTGCTGACCGTGACCCTGGGATCACCGGTGCGCACCGCCATCGCCGTCTCGACGGTGCCGATGTCGGATATCGAAGCTGGTACCACGAGATTCTCTCCGGCCAGCTCCGCGATCTTGGCAGCGGTCAACACCGCGATGTCGGTCGGCGTACCGCCGCGCAATTTGTCGGCCATGGCGCCGACCGCGCCGAATTCTCCCTCGATATCGAGGCCGGTCAGCGCCTTGAATTTCGGCGCAAGACTCGCGACCAGGCCCTGGGCCGCGCCGCCGCTGAGAATGTGGAGCGCGCTCATGATGCGGACTCCGTCGCCGTGAAGAAATCCGGATTGATACTTTGTATGATGGAAATATGGCTGACCAGCCTTTCGAGATCGAGATGGAATTCCATCGCGGTCCTTGCGGCTGCGGGATCGCGGGTTTCGATCGCGGCCAGGATCGCCGCATGCTCCGCGATCACCCGCGCCACATGTCCCTGGTCCGGCAGCGTCAGCAGGCGATAGCGATCGACATGCACCTTGACCTGCTGAATCAGCGCCCAAATTCCGGGATAGCCGGCGATTTCCGCGATGGTGGCGTGAAACATTTCATCGGCGCGATGGAAGGCATCATTTTCCCTGGCAGCGTTGGCTTCACGCTGGCGTTCCAGAATCGAATGCAGAACCAGAATCTGGCTGGAGGACGCGCGCTCCGCGGCCAGCCGCGCGGTGGTTGCTTCAAGCGCCCTGCGAACCACGATGGCTTCCGGCAGCGCCGCGACCGGAATGCGCGAGACGAAGATGCCCGACTGAGGGAATATGTCCAGCAGGCCTTCATCGGATAATTTCAGGATGGCTTCGCGCACCGGCGTCCGGCTTACCCCATAGGACAGCGCGATTTCGGCTTCCGAGATGGCCTCGCCGGGACGCCTCCGCAAGGACACCAGTTCGTTGCGAAGATCCGAGTATATCCTGGAAGACGCCGTAGCCGTGCGCGGCCGGCCGTTGCGGCGTTGGCCGGCGGCTACCGAACGAACCAAGGTCTGAGCCTTTTTGGTCGCGCGTACGGGCATGTTTGCTCCCAAGCGCGGCTGATATATTAGTATATGAAGGGTGCGTAAAGCTGAAAATGGCCGGATTGGCGGTTTAATCGCAGGCTATGAGGTCGTTACGACCCCAATTCCATCGCCGCGATCAGGCTGTCGCGCGTGATTGGCAGGTGGCGAACGCGAACGCCGAGTGCGTCGAACACGGCATTGGCAATGGCCGCGGTGACCGGGCCGTGAGCCGCCTCTCCGGCGCCGACTGGATCCACGTCCGGCCGCTGGATCAGTTCGACTTCCACCTCCGGCACTTCGCTGAAGCGCAGGATCGGATAATCCGTCCAGGTGGTGCTGGTAATGCGCGTGCTGTCGAAGCGGACGCGCTCCTTCAGCACCCAGCTCACGGCCTGGATCGCGCCGCCCTCGACCTGATTGATGACGCCATCCGGGTTGATGGCTTCGCCGACGTCGACCGCAAGCGTCAGCCGCTTGACGCGGATATCTTCCGCACCTTCGACCTCCGCGACAACGGCGCAATAGGAGCCGGTGTTCTTGTAGCGCGAAAATCCAATTCCATATCCGACGCCGGGCTGCTTCCGCGGCTTCCAGTTGGCGCGTTTGGCGACGGCGCGGATCACATCTTGCGCCCGTGAATCCCGCAAGTGCCGCAGCCGGAACGCGACCGGGTCCTCGCCGCGCTCGGCAGCTATTTCGTCGAGAAAGCATTCGATCGCAAACACGTTGCCCTGCGCGCCCAGCGTCCGCAGCGCGGAGACGCGGATCGGCATGGTCAAGAGGCGATGGCTCTCGATCTGCCAGGACGGAAAATCATACAGCGGTACCGAATTGCGATCGGCGCCGCCGCCATTGGCCGCTGGCGGATTGAGGGAAATGGTGCGCGGAAACGGATGTGCCAGTTCGGTTCCCGCCAGCAACGCCGGCAGGGCTGCGCGCCCCGGCCGTGCGGCGTGACCGTTGCTCCAGATGCTGTGGCGCCAGTCGACGATTTCGCCCTGCGCGTCAAGATCGGCCTCGATCTCGATCGCCATCGCCGCACCGAACGGTCCGTGCGACATCTCGTCGGCGCGCGACCACTGTACGCGAACCGGCCGGCCGGAAGCAGCCTTCGCCAGCAGCACGGCGTCGAGCGCGACGTCGTCGGCGGCATTGTGCCCGTAGCAGCCCGCGCCTTCCAGATGTTCGACCGTGATGTTCTCCAGCGGCAGTTTGAGAACCAGCGCGAGATCGTTGCGCAGCAGATAGACCCCCTGACTATGGGTCCAGACGTGAACGCGGTCTCCGTGCCACTGCGCCATGGCACAGGACGGTGCGATCGAGGCATGCGCGATATAGGGACGGGTATATTGCCGCTGAACCGTGCGGCTCTTTACGCCGCTTTGTGACGCGTTCTTCCTGTCGATGACGGTCAACTCCACCGGCTGGGCCTTCAACCACTCCACCAGTCCGTTTTCATCGGGGAGCGTTTCGCCGGATGACCATGTCGCGCCCTTGCGCAACGCGGCGAGTGCAGCTTCGGCGCCATCCTCGGTTTCGCTGACCACGCCCGCGAAACTTCCGTCGCGCACGATGGCGACGAGGCCGGCGACGGCGCGCGCCCGATCTTCTCCGAGATCGGCGAGTTTTGCGCCGGAGATTTCCGGTCGCATCACGCGGCCATGCAGCATTCCCGGCAGCATCGAATCATGAATAAAGCGCGGATGGGCGAAAACCTTGTCGGGAATATCCACCCGCTGAATGGAATTTCCAGCAAGCTTGCGCCGCGCCGATGCCTTAGCGACGGCTCCGGGCGTGGCGTCGCGATCCAGCGCCACATCATCGGCGAGTTCCCAGTAGCTGGTCCTGACATTGCCCGGTCCGGAGATCGTGCCATCGGTGATGTGGAGTGCGTCAATCCCGACGCCCAGCCGATCCGACGCGAGTTCAAGAAAGATCTGCCGCACTTCAGCGCAGGCGTGCCGAATGGCGCGGCCCGACTGCTGGATGGACAGGCTGCCGGAGGTGACGCCCTCGTTGGGGCTTGCCGCCGTCGACGCGCGGACCAGCCGCACGCGGCCGATATCGATATCGAGTTCGTCGGCGGCGATCTGGGCCAGCGCCGTGACGATGCCTTGCCCGATCTCGACCTTTCCCGGCGACAGGGTGACGTGTCCCTCCGACGAGAACCGCAGCCACGACGACAGTTTTGGATTGGCCGCAAGGCTGAACGGCAATGCTGGCATGGGCGGAGGCGCAGGCTTTGTCATGACGCCGCCATCTCCGCCGCCGCGCGCAGCACCGCCCGCACCATCCGGTTATGCGAACCGCAACGGCAGAGATTGCGGTCGAGTGCGGCCTTGACCTCGTCGCTGTTGGGGTTGGCGTTGCGCCTCAGCAATGCCGCGGCGCTGATCAGGATGCCGGAAACGCAATAGCCGCATTGCAGGGCTTGCTCGGCGATAAAGGCTCGCTGCAGCGGATGTGGCGCTTCGGCGTTGCCCAAGCCCTCCGTCGTGGTGACGTCCTTGTCCGCGACCGACCACAGCGGCGTGTCGCAGGCTGCCACCGCGTGATCGTCGACCAGCACGTTGCAGGCGCCGCATTCATTGGCGCCGCAACCGAAATGCGGACCGGTCATGCGCAGCGGCCCGCGCAGGATGTCGAGCAGCGATCGATCGGGATCGGCTTCGATATCGGTCTCGACGCCATTGAGGCGGAATTTTACGTGCGACATTGACGCGGAACCCTATTGCGGCTTGTCGGCGAATTGCTGGACCACGGCGGCCCATTTTACAATATCGCCGCGCAGATATTTGTCGAACTCTTCCGGCGTCATGGACATCGGAAGTGCGCCCTGTGCGGTCCAGAGCTTTACAATGTTCGGTCGCTTGATCGCGGCGTTCACCGCGGCATTCAGCTTGTCGATGATCGGTTTTGGCGTACCGGCAGGGGCCATTAATCCGAGCCAGATCGTCGCCTCGTATCCGGCGATGCCGGCCTCCGTCACCGTCGGTACGTCAGGCAGCACGCTTGAACGCGATTTGCCGGTGGTGGCGAGCGCCCGCACCTGGCCGGCGGTGACGTTGGGAGCCATCGTCGTGACCGCATCGATCATCATCTGTACCTGTCCGCCGATGACGCCGCTGCGCGCTTCGCCGCTGTTACGGTAGGGCACGTGCACGACATCGATGCCGGCCATGGTTTTGAACAGTTCGCCGGCCATGTGATAGGGCGTGCCCTGGCCGGATGAGGCATAGTTCAGCTTGCCCGGCTGCGATTTGGCGAGCGCCACGAATTCGGCCAGCGTCTTGGCCGGGACAGATGGATTCACGACCATCACAAGGTCGGAGTAATTGACCGGCGCGATCGGCACGAGATCGCGCATCAGCTCATATTTGCGCTGCGGCACCAGCAATTCGTTCGCGGTCTGGGTGTTCGACATCATCAGAAGCGTATAGCCGTCGGGCGCAGCCTTGGCGGCCTCAACGGTGCCGATGACACCGCCGGCGCCCGGCCGGTCCTCGATCACGAACGGCTGACCGAAATTTTCCTGCAGGATGTTGCCGATCAGGCGGGCCGTGACATCGGCAGGGCCGCCGGCGCCGAACGGAACCAGGATACGCACCGGCCGGGTCGGATAGTCCTGCGCGAAACAGGAGGTCGCAAGAATTGGTGTCGCAGCAAGTGTTGCCGCCAGTGCGAGCGCAAACCTTGGCCCGGCCATGATCGATCTCCCCCGGATTTTCGTCTTGTTTCCGTGTTAGCCAAGTTTAGCTGCGATGGGAATGAGCTGTCGACGATAGACTAGAGACGTGCTGTAGGAATAAATGATAGTTCCGGGTGTAACGCTCCGTCAGAAGATGTGGATCAAGTGCCAATGAAAAACCTGACATTATCGCGCCGCACCGCGCTCAAGGGCACCGGTGCATTGCTTGCGGGTGCGGCGTTCTCGACCCGCGTCATGGCGGATGCGCCGCCGGCGGAAGCGGTGACGCCGGCATTGATCGAGGCGGCGAAAAAGGAAGGCCAGGTCAGTTACTACACCTCGACCGATCTGCCGGTGGCCGAGAAACTGGCCAAGGCATTCGAAGCGAAATATCCAGGGATCGCCGTTCACGTCGAGCGCACTGGAGCGGAGCGCGTGTTCCAGCGCATCGGCCAGGAATATTCCAGCAACATCCACGCCGTCGATGTGGTGAATTCCTCGGACGCCGCGCATTTCATCGTCTGGAAACGCGACGGCATCCTGGCGTCCTACGTGCCGGAGGACGTCGCCAAGTTTTATCCGCCGGAGCACAAGGATGCGGACGGCCAGTTCGCAAGCTGGCGCGTCTGGCTCAGCATCATCGCCTACAATACCAATCTCGTGAAAGCCGAGGAAGCGCCGAAGAGTTTCGCCGACCTGCTCGATCCCAAATGGAAGGGCAAGATCGTCAAGGCGCATCCGGGCTACAGCGGCACCATCATGACCGCGACCTATCAGATGCAGCGCGATCTCGGCTGGAGCTTTTTCGAAGGGCTCGCCAAGCAGAACATCATGCAGGTGCAGTCCTCGGCCGATCCGCCGAAGAAGCTCGATCTCGGCGAACGGGCTGTCATGGCTGACGGCAACGAGTACAATATTTTCCAGATGAAGGAGGCTGGACGCCCGGTCGAGCCGGTCTACGCCAGCGAAGGAACGCCGCTGATCATCGGGCCGAACGGCATCTTCAAGGATGCTCCGCATCCGAACGCGGCCCGCCTGTTTCAGTCGTTCTGTTTCAGCCGCGACGCCCAGCAGCTCATCATCGATGTCGGCGGCCTGCGCTCGGTGCATCCGCAGGCCCAGGAGAAGCCGGGCCGCAAGCCGTTCAAGGACATCAAGACCATGAAGGACGACGCCGCCGCCGTTGAAAGAGAGGGCGATGCCATCAAGTCGCGTTATACCAAGATATTCCGCGTTTGATGCGCCGAGGCTTGAGCGATCATGACATCTGAACTCCCAGAGACGGCCGTCGCCGAAAAATTGGCTGCAAAAATCGTTGCGCTGAAACCGGTTGGCCTGCCGGATGCCGCTACGCGAAAATGCGAGGATCTGCTGATCGATGTCGTCGGGCTCTGCGTTACGGCGCGCAATGAAGATTACGTCGCAAGCGCGCTCGTCGGCTGTGACGATGACGGTGCCTGCACTGCGATCGGCCACAAACGCACGCTGACCGCCACGGGTGCTGCCTTTGTCAACGGCACCGCGGCGCATGGCGAGGATTTCGACGATACGTTCGAGGGCGGACCCGTGCATGCCGGCGCGGTGGTCGTGCCGGCGGTATTGGCCGCCTGCGAGCGGCATAATTCCGATGGCGGTGCGGCATTGATCGGCATCGCCGTCGGCTGCGAGGTGTTGTGCCGGCTGAGCGTGGTGGTGCCGAAGGCGGTCCACAAGGCCGGGTTTCATCCGACCGCGATCTTTGGCGCGATGGGGGCGGCGGCAGGCGTCGGCGCGGCCCTAGGCCTCAACGCCAAACAGATCGTGGACGCGCTCGGCATTGCCGGCAGCATGTCGAGCGGCATCATCGAATATCTTGCCGAAGGCGCCTGGACCAAGCGGATGCATGCGGGCTGGGCGGCGCAGTCGGGAATCCGCGCGGCGTTGCTGGCGCGGGGAGGATTTGTCGGTCCGCGCACGGTATTCGAGGGCGTGCATGGATTGTTCAATGGCTTCGCGCACACTACCAAAGGAGACTATGACGCACTGACCGGCGATTTCGGCATCCGCTGGGTGACGGACACGCTGGCGTTCAAGCCCTATCCCTGCGGGACCATGGCGCAGCCTTATATCGATTGCGCCAAGAAACTGGCCGCGCGCGGCGTCAAGGCCGAGGATATCAAGGAGATCGTCTGCGAAGTGGCGGAAGGAACGGTGCACCGGCTGTGGGAGCCGCTCGCCGACAAGCAGCGCCCGCGCAACGGCTATTCCGCCAAATTCGCCACGCCGTATCTGCTGGCGACCGGTTTTGTCAAAGGCGGTGTCGGGCTCGGCGCGTTCACGGAACAGGCGATCCGCGACACCGAAGTGCTGGCGCTCGCCGCCAAGGTGAAATTCGTGATCGATCCGGATAACCCCTATCCGAATAATTACACCGGCCATGTCAGGGCGATGATGAACGACGGCAGCGTGATCGAGGAACGGCAGCCCCATATGCGCGGCGGCGCGCAGGAGCCGCTGACCCGGCAGGATGTGATCGACAAATTTGCACTCAATGCGCAGCATGGCGGCTGGGACAAGGCACAGAGCGATGCGACGCTGAAACTGCTGGCAGGGTTGTATAGCAGGAAAATCGATCTGAGTTCGTTACGCAGGTAATCACTATTGTCATGCCCCGCGAAGGCGGGGCATCCAGTAATCGCCGCACCATCGAGTAAATCGCCCACGCCGGTGTTTACTGGATCGCCCGCTTTCGCGGGCGATGACGGATGAGGGGAGTGAGACATGACCGCCACCACCAACGAACTCACCGGCAAGGTCGCCATCGTCACCGGCGCGGGACGCAATATCGGCCGCGCGATTGCGCTGGCGCTGGCGGGGGATGGAGCGGCTATCGTGGTCAATGCGCGCAGCAAACGTGATGAGGCGGAAGCCGTCGCGCACGAGATCGAGGCGGCCGGCGGCAAGGCTCTGGTCCATATCGGCGACGTGGCTGATGCCGCCGCCGTGCAGGCGATGGCGGATGCGGCAATAAAGCAGTTCGGCCGCATCGATATTCTCGTCAACAATGCGGCGCTGCGGCGGGAAAAGCCGTTTGCGGAAATGAGCTATGCCGACTGGCGCGAGATCATGAATGTCACGCTCGATGGCACATTTCACTGCGTGAAGGCCTGCCTGCCGGCGCTGCGCAAGAGCGGCACAGGTTCGATCGTCAACATCGGTGGCTTGAGCGCCCATGTCGGCGCCGCGGGCCGCGCCCATGTGGTGACGGCGAAGGCCGGGATCGTCGGTTTCACCCGCGCGCTGGCTCACGACTTTGCCGATGACGGCATTACCGTGAATTGCGTCGTCCCCGGCCTGATCGGCACGCAGCGTCCGAAGGACAAACCCGAGCCCGCGCATCATCTGGACCACAACACCATCAGCGGCGAGCGCGGCAGGCCGGAAGACGTCGCCGCCACGGTGCGATTCCTGTGCAGCCCGGCGGCGCGCTACATCAACGGACAGGTGATCCACGCCAGTGGCGGGGCCTATCTGGGCTCCTGATGCACAGCTGGCCGGCAAATTCGGCCGTGCATGCCGGATAAATGCGCTCGGCTGGCGGAACATTTGATGGTACCTATCGACCCATGAACCAGCACGCCAAGATCGACATCCGGCATTCCACCTGTCCGCACGATTGCCCGTCGGCCTGCGCCCTCGATATCGAGGTGATCGGCGGCCAGACCATCGGCCGGGTGCGTGGCTCCAAGCTGCAGACCTACACGGCCGGCGTGGTTTGCGCCAAAGTCGCGCGCTACGCCGAGCGCATCCATCATCCTGACCGGCTGATGTATCCGCAGCGCCGCACCGGACCGAAGGGTTCGGGCCAGTTCAAGCGCATCTCCTGGGACGAGGCGCTGGACGAGATCGCGGCGCGGTTCGACGCGGCAGAGCGCGAGTTCGGCGCCGAGTCGGTGTGGCCCTATTATTATGCCGGCACCATGGGCCTCGTGATGCGCGACGGCATCAACCGCCTGGCGCATGTCAAGAAATACTCCCGTTTCTACTCGACGATCTGCTCCAACATCGCCCGCGTCGGCTTTGTCGCCGGCACCGGCAAGATCGCCGGCGTCGATCCGCGCGAAATGGCGGTCTCTGACCTGGTCGTGATCTGGGGCACCAATCCGGTGAACACCCAGGTCAATGTCATGACGCATGCGATGCGCGCCCGCAAGGAGCGCGGCGCGAAGATCGCGGCGATCGACGTCTATAACAACGACACCATGAAGCAGGCCGACATCAAGATCCTGCTGCGGCCCGGCACCGATGCCGCGTTTTCCTGCGGCGTCATGCATGTGCTGTTTCGCGAAGGCTATGCCGACCGCGACTACATGGCGCGTTATGCCGATTGTCCCGACGAACTCGAAGCGCATCTGGCGACCCGCACCCCGGAATGGGCGTCGGCGATCTGCGGTGTGCCGGTGGAAGAGATCGAGGCGTTTGCCCGCGCGGTCGGGCAGACCAAGCGCACCTTCTTCCGGCTCGGCTACGGTTTTGCCCGCAGCCGCAACGGCGCGGCGCAGATGCACGCCGCGGTCTGCATCCCGACCGTGACCGGCGCCTGGCAATACGAAGGCGGTGGCGCGTTCTTCAACAACTTCTCGATCTGGAAGTTCAATGAATCCATCATCGAAGGCCATGACGCGATCGATCCCAATATCCGGCAACTCGATCAGTCGCAGATCGGGCGTATCCTGACCGGCGACGCCGAGGCGTTGCGGGGCGGCGGTCCGGTCAAGGCGATGCTGATCCAGAACACCAACCCGATGACGGTAGCGCCGGAGCAGAGGCTGGTGCGCGAGGGGTTTGCGCGCGAAGACCTGTTCATGGTGGTGCATGAGCAGTTCATGACCGAAACCGCCGAGATGGCCGACATCGTGCTGCCGGCGACCATGTTCATGGAGCACGACGATCTCTATTACGGCGGCGGCCACCAGCACATTTCGGTCGGCGCCAAGCTGATCGAGCCGCCGGGCGAATGCCGTTCCAATCACGACGTGCTGCAGGGACTCAGCCGCCGCCTCAAGGCGGTGCATCCCGGCTTCGAGATGACGCCGCGCGAATTGATCGACGCCACGTTGAAGAAGAGCGGCCATGGCGACATCGAAACGCTGGAGGCCGATCTGTGGCGCGACATCCAGCCGGATTTCCGCACCTCGCATTATCTCGACGGCTTTGCGCATACCGACGGCAAATTCCATTTCAAGGCCGACTGGTCCTGCGTTCCCATGGGCAATGCCGGCTTGATGGGCGCGTGGGACCAGATTCCGCGGCTGCCCGATCACTGGACCATCATCGAAGAGGCCGACGAGGCGCATCCGTTTCGTCTCGCCACCAGCCCTTCGCGCAGCTTCCTCAATTCCAGCTTCAACGAAACGCCGTCGTCGAATGCGCGCGAGGGCGCGCCGAGCGTGATGATCCATCCGGCCGATGCCGCGGCCCTTTCCATTGCGGATGGCGATCCGGTCACCCTGGGCAATACCAGGGGCGAGACGACGCTGACCGCGAAATTATTCGATGGGGTGCGCCGCGGCGTGCTGATCGCGGAATCGGTGCATCCGAACAAGGCCCATATCGGAGGCCGCGGCATCAACATGCTGACGGGGGCCGAGACCGTCGCGCCCTATGGCGGCGCCGCCTTCCACGATAACAAGGTCTGGGTCAAGAAGGCCTGAGTTTTCGCGCGCAGCGGTTGGAACCAAACCGCAGCCGCTTCCTTAACTTCTCGAACAACAAACCTCGCACCCAAGGGAGCCGAAATGTCACGCCACAATGAAATGCCGCCGGTACCGCCGGCCAATCGCAGCCACAAGGGCACCGGCGACAATACCGAAGTGAACAAGGATACGCCGAAGGGCCATGAAGCCGTCAATTCGGCCGAACAGGGCGAAACCGCCAATATCAAGCAGAACACGACCAATGCCGGATTTTTCAAGGGACGGCGGGTGAAGTAGGCTCTCGCTCGATTTTCCAGGCTGGAGCGAGCGGGGCCATGACTGACAACAGCGTGATACTTGAAAAGCGCGGGCCGGCGTTCTGGATCACCATCAACCGGCCGGAGAAGCGCAACGCCATCAATGGCGATGTGATCGCCGGCATCGCCAGGGGCTATCGCGACGCGCATGACGATGCGGATGTGCGCGTGATCGTCCTGACCGGCGCGGGCGACAAGGCGTTCTGCGCCGGCGCCGACCTGCAGCACACCGGTGCCGCCTTCGCCGCGGATTTTTCCAGACCCAATGTCGCCTACGCAGACCTGCTGCGGCTGTCGCAGAACGCCACCAAGCCGTCGATCGCGCGGGTCGGCGGCGTCTGCATGGCCGGCGGCATGGGCCTTCTGTGCATGACCGACATGGCGGTCGCTGCCGATCACGTGATGTTTGGATTGCCCGAGGTAAAGGTCGGCGTGTTTCCGATGCAGGTGCTGAGCCTGCTGCAGGAAATCGCGCCGCGGCGCGTGGTCAGCGAATGGGCGCTGACCGGCGAGCCGTTCGACGCGCATGCCGCGCAAGCCGCCGGTCTATTGAACTACGTTGTGCCGTCGGCCGAACTCGACGCCAGGGTCGACTGGCTGATCGGCCGCATCGTCGACAAGTCGCCGACCGCGATCCGGCGCGGCAAATACGCCATGCGCGCGATCACCTCGATGTCGTTCGACGAAAGCATCGCCTATACCGAAAGCCAGATCGCTTTGCTGGCGATGACCGAAGACGCCAAGGAAGGCCTCAAGGCGTTCGCGGAAAAGCGCAAGCCGGTGTGGCCGGGGAAGTAGCCCACGACTGTCGTCCCGGCCTCCGAGCCGGGACCCATAGCCACCGAACGTGGTAGTTGCAGCAAGACGTCTCACACCGTTTTTCAACTGCAACGGCACGGCGTATGGGTCCCGGCTCAAGGCCGGGACGACGTTGTTGGTGCGATGCCAGCAACTACCCCGGGTTCGCCTTGAGCCCCGCCGCCTCGATGCCCGCGATCGCGCAGATTTCGTCATTGTCCGAGGTATCGCCGCTGACGCCGACGGCGCCGAGCAGGACACCGCCGTCCTGGATCAGCACGCCGCCGGGCACCGGTACCAGCCGGCCCTGCGCCATGCGTGTTAATCGCGCTGACGAAATAGGCCTGCTCCTGCGCGCGCTGGAACAGCGCCCGCGAGCCCATGCCCATCGCGAGTGCGCCATAGGCCTTGCCATGGGCAATTTCGCTGCGCATCAGGCTGCTGCCGTCCTGCGCGGCGGTGACTTTGACGCAGCCGCGCGCGTCGAGAACGGTGATGACGAGAGGCTTCAGTTTCTTCTCGACGCCCTTGGCAAGCGCGACATCGAGGATCTTGCGGGCGACTTCGAGGGTGAGTTCAGCCATGGAGTTGTTCCTTTGCGGGTGGAGCGGGAGTTGTGCTGGATCGGGCGTGGTCGAGGCTCGTCGCCAGCACGCGTGCGACATGAAGGGCGACGCGCTCGGCGCCATCCTTGATCTGGTGCCGGCATGAGGTGCCGTCGGCGACGATCAGCGTCGTTGCATCGGCGCGCCTGACCGCGGGCAGCAGCGAGAGTTCGGCCATTTCGATCGAGGCCTCGTAGGTATCGGCGCCATACCCGAACGCACCGGCCATGCCGCAGCAACTGGATTCGATGGTCTCGACGTTCAAATCGGGAACAAGGCGCAGCATCTGCTCGACCGGCTTGAACGCGCCGAACGATTTCTGATGGCAGTGGCCGTGCACCAGCGCTTTGGCGGGCAGGGGACCCAGCGGCAGTTGCAGGCGGCCGGCCTCGGCCTCGCGCACCAGGAATTCCTCGAACAGCAGCGCATGCGCGCTGATGCTCTTTGCGGCGTCGTCCGAGCGCAGCGACAGCAGCTCGTCGCGCAGCGTCAACAGACAACTCGGCTCGAGGCCGATGATGGGTACGCCGCGCTGGGCAAACGGCGCGTAGGTCGCAACCAGCCGGTCGAGTTCGGCGCGGGCGTTATCGACCAGGCCAGCGGAAAGGAACGTCCGCCCGCAGCATAAGGGACGACCATTATCCACGGGCCTCGGCAGATAGACGCGGTAGCCGCCCGCGACCAGCACCCGCAACGCCGCGTCGAGATTTTCGCGCTCATAGGCCCGATTGAAAGTATCTGCGAACAAAACCACTTCGCGGCCGTCGGTGGGGCCTGCCGCCTCTTCGGACGTGAACACATCGCGCCGCCATGCCGGCAATGTCCGTTGCGCGCTGATGCCGGCAAATTGTTCGAACAGCTTGCGCAGCAGCGGGCTGTTGTTGCGCCAATTGGCAAGCGGGGCAAAGCGCGCCGCCATTCCTGCGTAACGCGGCAGATAACCCACCAGCCGGTCTCTCAGCGAAAGCCCGTGTTTCGCCGCCCGTGCGGCGAGCACTTCGATCTTCATCTTGGCCATGTCGACGCCGGTCGGGCATTCATGGCGGCAGGCCTTGCAGGACACGCAGAGTTTCATTGTGTCCATCATCTCGTCCGAGGTTAGAGCGTCAGGCCCGAGTTGGCCCGAGATTGCCAGCCGCAGCGTATTGGCACGGCCGCGCGTGACGTCCTTCTCGTCGCGGGTGGCGCGGTAGGACGGGCACATCACGCCGCCCTCAAGCTTCCGGCAGGCGCCATTGTTGTTGCACATCTCGACCGCGCCCTGAAAACCGCCGCCGGCGCCGGGGTAGGCGGACCAGTCGAGTGTGGTTCTCAACTCACCGATGCGGTATTCCGGCGGATAGCGGAACAGTGATCGGTCATCCATCCTGGGCGGATCGACGATCTTGCCGGGGTTGAGCAGGTTGTCGGGATCGAAGCGGTGCTTGACCTCCCTGAAATCGGCGACGATGCGCGCGCCGAACATGGTCTCGTGAAATTCCGAGCGCACGATGCCGTCACCGTGCTCGCCGGAATGCGATCCCTTGTACTCCCGCACCATCGCGAAGGTTTCCTCGGCGATGGCGCGCATCGCCTTGACGTCCTTTTCGAGTTTCAGGTTCAGGACAGGCCGTACATGCAGGCAGCCTTCCGAGGCGTGCGCATACATGGTGCCGCGGGTGCCGTGTTTGGCGAAGATGGCGTTGAGCCGCTCGGTGTAATCGGCCAGATGCGGCAGCGGCACCGCGCAATCCTCGACGAACGAGACCGGCTTGCCTTCCTGCTTCATCGACATCATGACGTTGAGGCCGGCGGCGCGAAACTCGGCGATCCCGGTCTGCAGCGCGGGCTCGGTGATCTCGACCACGCCGCCCCATTTGCGCTGCGGATTATTCCAGCCAAAACCGAGATCGGCCATCAGCTCGCTGAGTTGTTTCAGCCGCGCGAGGTTGTCGGCCTGATCCTCTTCTGCGAATTCGACGATCAGCACCGCGTCGGGATCGCCGCGAATGGCTGTCGCGATAATGGGCTGGAACATTGCGATTTCGCGGCCCAGCGCCAGCATGGTGCGATCGACCAGTTCCACCGCTATCGGGCGCAATTTCACCAAATGCTGGGCGGAATCCATCGCCTCGTAGAAGCTGCCGAAGTGGCAGACGCCCAGCACCTTGTTGCGGATCACCGGCCACAGCTTCAACTCGACCTGGGTGGTGAAGGCCAGCGTGCCTTCGGAGCCCACCAGCAGATGCGCCATGTTGTTGGCGGCGTTGCGCGGCACCAGCGCATCGAGGTTGTAGCCGCCGACGCGGCGCTGCACTTTGGGAAACTTTTCCGCGATCTCGGCAGCCTCGCGCTCGCCAAGCGCCAGCATATCGTGAAACAGCGGACGTCGCTGTCGCGCGGCACCTCGCCGAAATGCAGCAGCGTGCCGTCGGCCAATGCGGCGTCCATCGCCAGCGTGTTGTCGCGCATGGTGCCGTAGCGCAGCGAACGTCCGCCGCAGGAATTGTTGCCGGCCATGCCGCCGATGGTGGCGCGCGAGGCGGTGGAAACATCGACCGGAAACCACAACCCGTGCTTCTTGAGCTGCCGGTTGAGATCGTCGAGCACGATCCCCGGATCGACCACGCAGCTGCGGTTTTCGACGTCGAGCGAGATAATACGGTTCAGGTGCTTGGAAAGATCGACCACGATGCCGTCATTGACGGTCTGGCCGCATTGCGAAGTGCCGCCGCCGCGCGGTGTGACGGTCCGGCCTTCGTCGCGGCAGATCGCCAGCGTCCGCAATGCCTCGTCGATGCTGCGCGGCACCACGACGCCCGCCGGCATGATCTGGTAGAACGACGCGTCGGTGGCGTAGCGGCCACGGTTGAAGCGGTCGAACAGCACCTCGCCGGTGGTCTCGCGCTTCAGCCGTTCTTCAAGCGTCATTGCGGTCGGGATTGAGAGCTTTCATGGGGCGGAACATAGGCCCTCGGCGGGGAAGCCGTCGATCAAAAAGTACGAGTAATTTGGCGGTTACAGGGTAAAAAATTGAGTGCATTATGTTGGCAACCAGACCGGAGAGGGACGCATGACGCAGCATCAGGGACGCCATTTTCTCAATATTCCTGGTCCCAGCCCTATTCCGGATCGCGTGCTCCGCGCCATGGACATGCCGATCATCGATCATCGCAGCGCGCAATTTGCCGAACTTGCCAAGACGGTGTTCGAGGGCTGCCAGAAAATCTTCCAGACCAAGGGCCCGGTCATTATTTTTCCGTCGTCGGGCACCGGCGCCTGGGAAGCCGCGATCGTCAATACGCTGTCGCCGGGCGACAAGGTGCTGATGGTGGAGACCGGCCATTTCGCCATGATGTGGCAGCAGATGGCGACGCGCTGGGGTATCGACGTCGATCTGATCCCGGGCGACTGGCGCCACGGTGTCGATCCCGCGGCGATCGAGGCGAAACTCGTCCAGGATAAGTCGCATGCTATAAAGGCCGTGATGGTGGTCCACAACGAGACATCGACCGGCGTCACCAGTCGGATCGCCGACGTCAGGGCCGCGATGGACAAGGTCGGACATCCGGCGCTGCTATTGGTGGATACCATCTCCTCGCTCGGGTCGGTCGATTACCGGCACGACGAGTGGAAGGTCGATGTGACCGTCAGTTGTTCGCAAAAGGGATTCATGCTGCCGCCAGGGCTCGGCTTCAACGCCATCTCGGACAAGGCCCGCGCCGCGGCCAAAACCAACAAGATGCCGCGGTCGTATTGGGACTGGGAAGAAATGCTCAAGCCCAACGCGGTCGGCTTCTTTCCCTATACGCCCGCGACCAACCTGCTCTACGGCCTGCGCGAAGCCATCGCGATGCTGCTTGAGGAGGGGCTGGAGGCGGTGTTCGCCCGCCACAAGCGTCTTGCCGCCGCCACGCGTGCGGCGGTGACGCATTGGGGCCTCGAGGTCTTGTGTCTCGATCCGGCCGAATATTCGCCGGTTCTGACCGCCGTGCTGATGCCGCCGGGCCATGACGCCGACAAGTTCCGCAAGACCGTGCTCGAGACCTACAACATGTCGCTCGGCTCGGGCCTCAGCAAGGTCGCGGCCAAGGTATTCCGCATCGGCCACCTCGGCGAATGCAACGAACTGACCCTGATGGGGGCACTGTCCGGCGTCGAGATGGGCCTCGCCGCCGCCGGCGTGCCGCATCGGGCCGGCGGCGTCGATGCGGCGATGAAGTTCCTGGAAGGGCGGAACGAGGCCAATTCCCCGGCGCATCTGAAGGTGGTCGGGACCTGACGGGGTGCGCCTAGCCGGCGAGACAGGCCGTCCAAATTCAGTAGATTTTGCCTTTCCGTAAGACAGGGATTGCGAGAGCGTCTGTGGTGTCGCTAAAGCGTCGGCTAGCTGCTCCAATCCGGCCAGCACCCATCTTCCTCGTGTCTTCCAGTGCGGTTGGTGCAGGTCTGATCGAGCAGTCGCTGACCGACGTCTTTCCAGACCGCATGGGGTCCATAAAATCGGACGGCATCTGCTTTCTGAATTTCGACGATACGAAAGCACCGAATGCATCCGACGCGCAGCACATGGCGTGGAATTTCCGAGAGGCGGCATTGCTGAATCGGCAGCGGCGGCTTTCCGGCGGCGCGCGGATCGGCCAGCACCGCATCCCATAGTTCATCCGGCAACGGATCTCCCGGGGCGGGATCCGGTTTCTCGCGTTCGGGCTGACGCACGGCTTCGCGCGCCAGCTTCTCCATCTGCTTTGGGTTCGGCATTCGCCAGCTTGCCGGTCGCTCATTCGTCATGGCTGAATAGAACAAAAAGAGAACAAATAGTCCAGCCGCTAGGGATAGTGGCTTTGGGTTTCCGGTAGCCGATAGAGTTGGCGTCGATTTCTGAATAGTGATATCCGAGCCCTGCAAAACCGAGTTCTCGAAGGACATCCAATGACGCTGCACACTGGACGGCATTTTCTACAGATTCCAGGACCGACCAACATCCCCGATCGGGTGCTGCGGGCCATGGACATGCCGGGCATGGATCATCGCAGCGCCGAATTCGCCGAGCTCGGCTTTGCAGTGATGGCGGCGGCGCAGCGCATGTTCCGTACCAAACAGCCGGTGCTGATCTTTCCGTCGTCGGGAACCGGGGCGTGGGAGGCCGCGATCGTGAACACGCTGTCGCCCGGCGACAAGGTGCTGATGGCCGAAACCGGCCAGTTCGCCGTGCTGTGGCTTGGCATCGCTGAAAAATTCAAGCTGGACGTCGATTTCATACCGGGCGACTGGCGGCGCGGGGCAGATATCGAGCAGATCGAGGCCCGGCTCGCGGCCGATCGCCAGCACAAGATCAAGGCCGTGATGGTCGTGCACAACGAGACATCGACCGGCTGCGTCACCTATCCGCTTGACGTCCGCAAGGCCATGGATCGGGCCAAACATCCGGCGCTGCTGATGGTCGATACGATTTCCGGCTTCGGCTCGCAGGAATATGAGCACGATGCCTGGGGCATCGACGTGTCGGTCGGCGGTTCGCAAAAGGCGCTGATGATGCCGCCGGGCCTCAGCTTCAACGCGGTGTCGGAAAAAGCGCTCGCAGTGGCCAAAGCCAATCCGTCGATGCGGTCCTATTGGGATTGGCAGGAAGTCATCGCCTTCAACAAGGTGGGCACCTGGCCCTATACGCCTGCGGTCAACCTTCTCTATGGACTGAAGGAAGCCGTCAAGATGCTGGAGGAAGAGGGGCTCGACAATGTCTTCGCGCGGCACAAGCGTCATAGTGCGGCGGCGCGTGCGGCGGTGAAGGTCTGGGGGCTGGAAACGCAATGCCAGGACCCGCAAGCGCACTCGCCGGGGCTGACCGGCGTGCGAATGCCCGATGGGCATGACGCCGACAATTTCCGGAAAATCGTGCTCGAGCATTTCGACATGTCGCTGGGCACCGGCCTCAACAAGATCAAGGGCAAGGCGTTCCGGATCGCCCATCTCGGCCATTTCAACGATTTGATGCTGATGGGAACGCTGTCGGGCGTCGAGATGGGTCTCGATCTCGCTGAGGTGCCGCATCGCAGCGGCGGCGTGCTGGCGGCCATGGAAGTCCTGAAGGGACGCGACGTGGTGCCGATGCCGAAATCAAAGGCCGCCGTCGCCTGAGTTACTCGACTCAGACGCAACAACAGAAAGAGCGCGCGATGAACGCCCCGGTACCGGTAACTGCAACCGAAGACCTGATCTATGTCGTCGAAGACGGCATCGCGCGGATGACCTTCAACCGGCCGCAGGCGCGCAACGCGCTGACCTTCGCGATGTACGAGCGGATGGCGGCGATCTGCGCCGAGGTCAACGCCGACCATTCGATCAAGGCGATGATCCTGACCGGCACCGGAGACAAGGCGTTCGCCTCAGGCACCGACATTTCGCAGTTCCGCGCCTTCAAGACCGCGCAGGATGCGCTCGAATATGAAGCGCGGATCGATCGCGTGCTGGGCGCGCTGGAGACCTGCCGGGTGCCGATCATCGCGGCCATCGCCGGCGCCTGCACCGGCGGCGGGGCAGGGATCGCAGCCTGCTGCGACATCCGCATCGGCACGGCATCGACCCGGATCGGCTTTCCGATCGCGCGCACCCTCGGCAATTGCCTGTCGATGTCCAACATCAGCCGGCTGGTTTCGCTGATCGGGCCGGCGCGGACCAAGGATCTGATTTTCAAGGCGCGGCTGGTCGAAGCCCCCGAGGCCCTTGCGCTGGGCCTGCTGAATGAAGTGGTGCCCGATGTCGAGACGCTGCAGCGCCGCGCCGACGAGACCGCCAAGCTGGTTGCGAGTCACGCGCCGATCACCCTCGAAGTGACGAAAGAGGCGGTGCGCCGGATCCGGCGGACGCTGTCGCGCGACGAGGGCGAGGATCTGATCCTGCGCGCCTATATGAGCGAGGATTTCCGCGAGGGCATGGATGCCTTCCTCAACAAGCGCACGCCGAACTGGAAGGGCAAATAGCCCGGCGGTGACGAGTTGGCAGGGCGCTAACTGCCTGCAACCCCATGCGAAAGTCATATCCTGCGGCGTTGCGCCCGGCTTGAACCGAAGCCGGATAACCCGCACAATGACGGCCATAAACGTGGTCGGCGGTGCCGATTCGAACACAACCTACAGGGACGAAACACGTGAGAAACATCATGAAAGCAGCCGCCGCGTTGGCGGCGATGCTGGTGAGTGCGCCGGCGATCGCGGGCTGGGAACCGACCAAGCCCGTTGAAATCGTGGTCGCGGCCGGCGCCGGCGGCGCTTCCGACCAGATGGCGCGGATGATGCAGGCCGCGATCCAGAAGAACAATCTGATGAAGCAGCCGATGGTGGTGTCGCTCAAGGGCGGAGCATCGGGCGCCGAAGCGCTGATGTACATGAAATCCAGCGACGGCGACGCCAACAAGGTGCTGATCGCCTATTCGCTGATCTACATGCTGCCGCTGTCGGCGAAGATTCCGTTCAACTGGCGCGAATTGACGCCGGTCTCGGTGGTGGCGCTGGACCAGTTCGTGCTGTGGGACAATGCCGACGGGCCGAAGACGGTGAAGGAATTCATCGCCGCTGCGAAAGCCGCCAACCCGCCGTTCAAGATGGGCGGCACCGGATCGAAACGCGAGGATCACGTGCTCACCGTGTTCGTGGAACAGAAGACCGGCGCGAAATTCGCTTATCTGCCCTACAAGTCCGGCGGCGAGGCGGCGACGCAACTGGTCGGCAATCACACCGAATCCAACATCAACAATCCTTCCGAAAATCTCGAAGTCTGGCGCGCCGGCCAGGTCCGCGCGCTCTGCGTGTTCGACAAGGAGCGGATTTCCTACAACACCAAGGTGACCGATACCCAGTCGTGGCACGATATCCCGACCTGCAAGGAAGAAGGCCTCGACGTCCAGTATCTGATGCTGCGCGCCATGTTCCTGCCGGGCAAGGTGACCCCGGAACAGCAGGCGTTCTATGTCGACCTGTTCCAGAAGGTGACGCAAACCGCCGAATACAAGGACTACATGGAAAAACAGGCGCTGAAGCCGATCTTCCTCACCGGCAACGACATGCTGAAATTCCTCGAGGAGGATGACGCGCTCAACAAGTCGCTGATGACCGAAGCGGGGTTCGTGGCGAAGTAGCCGATCACAGCCGTCATGCCCCGCGAAGGCGGGGCATCCAGTACCCCGCGGCTTCTCGATGACGTCTGACTGCGCGGAATACTGGATCATCCGCCTTCGCAGATGATGATCCTCAACCGCTTGGAACTTCCCTCCTTCCGGCAAATACATGTCCAACTCCGAAATTGAAATTGTCGTCGAAGATCCGACCGCGCCGGAGGCCGAACTCGCCGCCGGTGACCGATACGCGTGTCGCCGAAATCGTGGTGTCGTTGCTGCTTCTCGGGCTCGCGTTGCTGCTCGGCTATGACAATTGGCGCACCGGCATCGGCTGGGAATCGACCGGTCCGCAGGCCGGTTACTTCCCGTTTTACCTGTCGGTGATCCTGGGCCTCGCCAGCATCTACGGGCTGGTCGTTGTGCTGATGGCGCGCAAGGAAGAGTCCGAAACTTTCGTCACCCGCGCGCAACTGCGTCGCGTCATGGCGGTGTTCGTGCCGACGCTGCTGTTCTGTCTGGCCACGCAATTCCTCGGAATGTATGTCGCGAGCTTCCTGCTGATCGCGATCTTCATGCGGATGGTCGGCAGGATCGCGATCTGGAAATCGCTGCTTACGGCCTTCCTGTTCACAGCCATCATGTTCGTGACCTTCGATATCGCGTTCGACGTCATCATGCCGAAGGGACCGCTCGAAGCGGCCTTCGGGTACTAGGACCGCAGCATGGAAGCGTTCGGATTACTGCTGCACGGTTTTGTCGTCCTGATGACGTGGAAGACGCTGACCCTGATGATGGTCGGCCTCGTGCTCGGCATTTTCGTCGGCGTGCTGCCGGGCCTCGGCGGTCCAAACGGGGTCGCGATCCTGCTGCCGCTGACTTTCACGATGGATCCGACCTCCGCGATCGTGATGCTCTCGAGCATCTATTGGGGCGCGCTGTTCGGCGGCGCCATCACCTCGATCCTGTTCAATATTCCGGGCGAGGCGTGGTCGGTCGCGACCACCTTCGACGGCTATCCGATGGCGCAGCAGGGCCGGGCGGCGGAAGCGCTGACCGCGGCGTTCACGTCGTCGTTCATCGGCTCGCTGGTCGCGGTGCTGCTGATCACCTTCCTGGCGCCGCTGATCTCGTCATTTGCGCTGAAATTCGGTCCGCCGGAGTTCTTCGCGGTCTATCTGCTGACCTTCTGTTCGTTCGTCGGCCTCGGGCGCGAGTCGAAGCACAAGACCATCATCTCGATGTCGCTGGGATTGCTGCTGGCCGGCGTCGGCATGGATACGGTATCCGGCCAGTTGCGCATGACCTTCGGCTTCGACGATCTGTTGCGCGGCATCAACTTCCTCGTCGCCGTGATCGGACTGTTCGGGATCAGCGAGATACTGCTGACGATGGAGGAGCGGCTGGCGCTGCGCGGCCACGCCGCCAAGATCAGCCTGCGCGTCGTGCTGAACGTCTGGAAGGATCTGCCGAAATACTGGGTGACGCTGCTGCGCTCGTCGTTCATCGGCTGCTGGCTCGGCATTACGCCCGGCGGCGCGATCGCGGCCTCGTTCATGGGCTATAACCTCGCCAAGCGGTTTTCCAAGGACCCGGAGAGTTTCGGCAAGGGCCGCATCGAGGGCGTGTTCGCGCCGGAAACCGCGGCGCATGCGTCCGGCACCGCGGCGCTGCTGCCGATGCTGGCGCTGGGCATCCCGGGCTCCGGCACCGCGGCAATCCTGCTTGGCGGCCTGATGGTGTGGGGGCTCAATCCCGGCCCGCTGTTGTTTGTCGAGCACAAGGATTTCGTCTGGGGCCTGATCGCCTCGATGTATCTCGGCAATGTGGTCGGCCTCGTCCTGGTGCTGACGACGGTGCCGATCTTTGCCTCGATTCTGCGGGTGCCGTTCGCGGCGGTAGCGCCGATGATCGTGGTGTCCTGCGCGATCGGCGCCTACGCGATCCAGAACGCGATGTTCGACATCTGGCTGATGCTGGGGTTCGGCGTCGTCGGCTACGTCTTCAAGAAGATCGGCATTCCGCTGGCGCCGTTCACCCTGGCGCTGGTGCTCGGCAGCCGGGCCGAGGATGCGTTCCGGCTGTCGATGATCGGCGCCGGCGGCGACGTGAAGGTGTTCTGGTCCAACGGCCTCGTCGGTTCGATCACGACGCTGTCGATCGTGCTGCTGTTCTGGCCCGTACTCGACAAGGCGTTTGGCAGTGTCGCCCGGTTGTGGCGGCCGGTGAAGGCTTAAAAGCGACCTTGAATGTAGACATGTATCTACATATCATTTATAGTGCAAGTTCACCGTGAAGATTTGACATGGAGGCACAAAATGACTGTGACCACCGTGACGAGCCGTCAATTTAATCAGGACGCCAGTGGCGCAAAGAAGGCTGCGCAGCGAGGTCCGGTTTTTATTACGGATCGCGGCAAGCCTGCGCACGTTCTACTGACAATTGACGACTACCGCCGCCTGACAGGTGGCAACATGAGTCTGGCGGCGGCGCTTGCCCAGCCCGGCGAAAACGACTTTGAATTCGATCCGCCCCGTATCGACGGCATCACCAAACCTGCCGATCTCGACTGATGTTTCTGCTCGACACCAATGTCATCTCCGAACTCAGGCGACCGGAGAAGGCGAATTGATACGTTCTTGCGTGGGCGGAAAGCGTCACCGCGGCGAGCTTCTTTCTCTCGGCTATTTCAATTTTGGAAATTGAAATAGGGACGTTGCAGCTTGGGCGTAAATATCCTGACCGGGGCGAGCTCTTGCGGACGTGGATCGATCAGCAGATTCTTCCATTTTTCGACGGGCGGATTCTGCCTATCGACAGCGAAGTTGCCCAACGTTGCGCACGTTTGCACGTTCCTGATCCACGTCCGGAGCGCGATGCACTGATTGCGGCGACTGCGATGGTTCACAGTCTGACTGTGGTGACGCGCAACACTGCGGATTTCGAATCGACAGGCGTGACGTTGCTCAATCCGTGGATTCAACCCGCTGGCTGATCCGGGCCGTTCAAATACGACGTTCGTCACACGATCTTGCCCTGCCGCAACCCCTTGATCTCTTCCGCGGTAAACCCAAACTCGCCGAGCACTTCCTCTGTCTGCTCACCCATCTCCGGCGGCGGGGCCGCCATCTTGCTGGGGGTGCGGGACAGCGTGAAGGGCTGGCCGACCAGCCGGATGTGGCGGTTCTCGGCGTTCGGCACGTCCTGGGCGATGCCAAGATGCTTGACCTGGGCATCCTCGAACATCTGGTCGATCGAATAGATCGGGCCGCAGGGCACGCCGGCGGCGTTGAGTTCCGTGACCCAGGCGTCGGTGGATTTCTTGGCCGTAAGCACATTGAGTATTGCATTGAGCGCATCGCGGTTCTTGGAGCGCGCCGGCGAGGTGGCGTAGTCGGGATCGGTCACCAGTTCGGGCGCGCCGAGCGTCTGGGCGCAGCGCTCCCAGATCTTGCCTCCCGTGGTAGCGATGTTGATGAAACCGTCGGAGGTCTTGAACACGCCGGTCGGGATGCTGGTCGGATGGTTGTTGCCGGCCTGCTTGGCGACATCCTTTTCCATCAGCCAGCGCGAGGCCTGGAAATCCAGCATGAAGATTTGCGCCTGCAGCAGCGAGGTCTGCACCCACTGGCCCTCGCCGGAGACATCGCGTTCCAGAAGCGCCGTCAGGATGCCCATGGCGCAGAACAGTCCGGCGGTGAGGTCGGCGACGGGAATGCCGACCCGCATCGGACCTTCGCCCGGGGCGCCGGTGATCGACATCAGCCCGCCCATGCCCTGCGCGATCTGATCGAAGCCGGGGCGCTTGTGGTACGGGCCATCCTGGCCGAAGCCGGAGATGCTGCCATAGACGATGCGCGGATTGACCTTGCGCACGCTCTCATAATCGATGCCGAGCCGCGCCTTGACGTCGGGGCGGAAGTTCTCGACCACGACGTCGGCCTTTTCCGCGAGGCGCTTGAAAACGTCGAGCCCTTTGGGATCCTTGAGGTTGAGCGTCATCGCCCGCTTGTTGCGATGCAGGTTCTGGAAGTCCGAGCCGCGGCGCGGCCCGCCCAGTTGCTCGCCGGGGGCGTCCTCCAGCAGGGCGTCGATCTTGATGACATTGGCGCCCCAGTCCGCCAGCTGCCGGACGCAGGTCGGGCCGGCCCGGACCCGGGTGAGATCGAGCACGGTGAAGCGGGAGAGGGCGGTTGAAGCGCGCGGGAAGGACATTCGGAAGGCTCCGCTGTGGACCGAGTAGGAGATGGATCAGGGCGAGGTGGACCCGAGACCAGGACGGCATGGCGGCGCCAGCATCGCTGAAAGTCCGCGTCTTGTCATGCGTCAGAATAGGGATTTGACACTCGTGCCGCGAGGGGATGGTTTTGCCAGTGCCTTTCGGTCGGTGGCTCCTATTGTCTGGCGGCAGGGGACAAACTCAGCGCGTTTTGCAGGGCCTGCTCGAGAACCGGCCGAACAAGCGCGGTTCCCGACCGGGAGAGATGTTTACTGTCATGGTACGCCACACGACCGTCAGGGGCAATTATCCGGATGGAATTGTCACTTTTCAGAAATATCTCGGCTACATCGAGGACGCGTATGCGGTCATTTTCAAATCGTCTGATGATTGCATTGGCGCGCAGTCGGCTTTGGGTGGCAATCGGATCCTCAAAAAAAGGTGGTCGCGCACCGGTAAGGATCGCGTGACGCATCGCATCGGTCGGCTGCACCGGAGGTTGCGTCAGCACGATAATCTGCGCCGCTCGATCCGCAATGACCGCAATTGCATCACTGAAATGACTTTGGCCTTCTTCGCCAAGCTTTAACGACCATGCCTCGGCAAGGACCACGATATCGGGCTTGCGATCCCCCAAAAACCGGGAGACATCTGCCCACAGCGTGTCCGGCTCTCCCGGTAGTTCATTTCTGGCAGCAGAACTGAGAACATTCAGGCGAAAGCCAAGCGTATGCGCGAGCGAGGCCAGCTCATATCCGTACATTGCGCCTTGACTGTCTCCAATCATGACGACCCAACCGCGTCCTTCCGGATTGACTGAAATGCCGCCCATGGCGACGTTGCGAGGCTCGGCGGAGAGATAATAACTGGATCGAATGACATGTCCCGTGATGCTGATCATCGTCACCGCGACGACGAATGCGCCAAAGGCCGCGACTCGGCGTTGAGGTGCATTTAACCAAAGCCGCATTGGTTTTTCGACAAAATGATAGGTCAGGACGGTGGCTGCGACAGAGATGACGATCTTCAATGCCAGACCAACCGGCGGACTGCTCAGATAGAAGCGGTAGTCAACAAAAGAGAACGTTGGCCAGTGCCAGAGGTAAAGCGAGTAGGAATGCTTGCCGACAAAAACCATGGCCGGGTGAGCGAGGCCGCGATGAACTGCTCCCCGGCCGAGCGTTCCTATTCCCGCCAGCGCAAGCGCTGATCCCGCCACCGGTGCCATCGCGATCCAGCCGGGGAAACCTTCCTCTCGGACAAATACGAAGGAGAGCAAGATAACAATCAGACCAACGGCGAGAAATAGCGACGACCGTCTATCGACGAATTGCGGATATTGCCTTTTCGCCATGGCGAGGCTCGAACCCGCGAGCAGTTCCCACGCGCGCGTAGGCAGCAGATAGAATGAGGCTATCGGCGCGGTCGGAGTCATCAAAACGCAGGCGGCAAAACTCAGGGCAAAGCACACGAGCAGCAGCGCGAGCGAGTGACGCGTCAGACGCATCGCGCCATATAGCAATAGTGGAAAAATGACATAGAACTGCTCTTCGACGGCCAATGACCAATAGTGAATGAGAGGTTGGGCGTCTGGCGATAGTTTGAAATAGCTGCCTTGAAGCAGGAGCTTGATGTTGATGAAAGACAGCGCCGCCGCAAGAGCGCTGGAGCCAACCGATGCAAAGTCCTGGGCTGAATATAAGAAAAATCCCGCGATCATCGTGACGGTTACGACCAGAAGCGCTGCCGGCGCTATGCGCGCGACACGTCTTTGATAAAATCGCAAAATCGAAAAATTTCCGCCATCGATATCTTTTATGAGGAGATTTGCGATCAAGTAACCCGAAATGACAAAGAATATGTCGACGCCCACGAACCCGCCGACAAGCAGCCGAGCATCGAGATGAAAGAGGAAAACAGAAACGACGGCAATTGTCCTCAAACCGTCTATCTCGGGCCAATACAGTTCCCTGTATCCTGGAGCGCCGCGCAATGGCGTGGGCACAGACCGTTGCTCGCCTGAAAAACTCAAGAATTTCTCCATCGTCATTTTCCGGAAGCCAGCCGCGCCTCGGGGCTTTTGGTCCCGGGATAAGCCGCCATCCTCAAGCGTCCGGGATATGCGCGGTTCGCCCCGAATCTACCGATGGGGCGGCGTCACCATCGCCGAAACGCGCCGTCTTGTCATGCCGCGGATTATCGGGTCGGGAGTTGACGGGCCGCGAGTATAGGAGGGGACTCAACGCGTAACAACGAGAGATTTGCCATCGCCCTTCGTGATCAACGTAGCGCGATCAACCGCTGTCTGACTTGATTACCGGCGTGAACCTTGCGGCGGCAAAAATTCATTTCCGAATATATCTCGAGGTATCTCGCCGCAATCCTCGGAAGCTAGATGATTCCGACTAGGGATCTTCGGATTGCGACGACGTCGTGAATTGCGAAAATCTCGTGAGTACTCGCCTTGTAGGGCCCCATGGGAACCCAGCCGTCGCGTATAATCCGGAAAAATTCGAAATCCGGAAGCAGATCGTAAAAATCTCGCATAAATACGCGAGAAGCTACGTTCATGCTGTTGAACTCGAATTGTATTAAATCAATCATGGAGGCCTTCAATGCCGCGGCTGCACCTTGAATCACATACAATTCATGTCCTTCAGTGTCGATTTTTAACAGATGAATTCGTTCTACACCTAGTTCTTCGATGACATCATCGATTTTCCTGATCAGTACAGGCTCGGATTTCGATGATTTTCCCAATTCTTTTTCAATGACATCTTTGTACAGCGTAGCGTGACCGGAGCCGGAGGAAAATTCGTATTCGAAGATTTCCGATTGTTGGCTTTTCGATCCCAGGCCAAAATTATGCACGGATAGTCGCTCGCTTTTCATTCGTTCCAGCAGTTTGAACGCCGGTGGATTCGGTTCGAAGGCGAACACTCTGGCGTTAGAACAATTGGCAAGGACTGCCTTGGAGTACTCGCCGACGTTCGCGCCAATGTCGAACACGACGAAATCCGTGCACACTGCGCCGGCCTTCTTGATAAGGCTTATTTGGCCGCCTGCGAGGTCCGAAACATAGCAACCCAGTCCGAGTAGACTGATTTTGTAGAGCATTATGTTAAGTGGATAGAAGATTCTTCTTGCAATAAGGAAATGTACGAATTGGATAAGGTTCATGTGGGATATCTCTTGGTTTGGTGCGCGTCGGACTTTGCTTGCCGTCTTTGGCCGTCCATCTGCGCTGGTTGCGGCGGACTGGAGAGACTTCGCTCAGGAACACGGGGTACCCCAGGTTCAAATCCCGCCGCTTGCGATCAGGCTCGGCGATAACAGGCCTTTAGCGGGACAGTTATCGGGACAAAACCATTACTGCAACCGATAACGGATGCATCTCAGGGATGAAATAGGTCAATTGCAGATTGGTTTGTTGAAAACGAGCGAAAAGTATTGCTTGATAACTAATATGGCAGAGAGAACGAGTAGCTTTCATCTGTTGACAAATTCGGTCTGGAATTCCGCCGCCTTTATCATCGGCGTCGGATTGAATCTGCTTATCCTGCCGTTTGTTGTGTCCCGCCTGGGTCTGTCGGCGTTCGGCGTCGCCGGTCTGGTAACGGCTTGCGTTGCGCCCGCGCTGGCCTTCAGTAACGCGCTCGCATTGGCAACGACACGGGAACTCGCGCAGCGTCTAATGCCAGACCAGCGCACCGATGCGCGCCGTCTCTTTGCAACGGCATTGCTGATCGCGATCGGAATCGGCGGGGTGATTGTATTATTGCTTTCCCTGGGCGGTCCGGCGTTTGCCCGCCTTGCGTTTCATCTCGACGGCAGCGCCGCCAGCGACCTTGAGCTTGCTTTTGTGTTCGGTGCGTCGGGATGGTTTTGCCAGTGTCTTTCGGCGGTTATTCTCAGCCTGCTTACGGCGCGTCAGGACTATCCGCGGATTGCGGCGATCAGCATCGTCAACGTGTTGACCTCGACAATCTCGATGCTGCTGCTTATCCCGCGTTGGCCAGATGCATCGACGTTTCTTGGTTGCCAGGCCTTGGGTTTTGCGACGAGTTTGCTCCTGGTATTTGCAATTTCTCGTTGGGTCATGGGCGAATGGCTGGCAAAACCCTCGATTCACAGAGGCTCGCTTGGCGATCTCTTCCGGCTGGGTATCTGGCAATTCGTCGCCCAAGGTGGCGGCCTGATTGTGATGCAGGCGGACCGCTATTTGCTCGGCGCGCTTCTTCCGCCGCAGTTTGTCGGTTTTTACACGATCGCTCAGCGGCTTCAACAAGCGATATATATAGGTATCTTGAAGGTCGGCGAAATCCTGTTTCCTTTCTTCAGCGCACTGCAGAAGGAATCCTCCGATCGAAAAGCCGATCTCCTGTTTCGGTCATCTTGGGTCCTGAATGCCCTTGCAGCGAGCGCTCTCGGTGCCCTGATCCCCGTTGCGGGTCCGCTTCTAGACCTATGGACCGAAGCAGAAGTCGCGGCTGAGGCCCAGCGAGTGTTGGTGGTTCTCTCGATTTCTGGAGTACTCGGATGCAGTGTGAACGTATTCGGCTTCTATCTTCTGGCCAATGGCCGCTCCCGTTCGATTGCGTTGATCTCATTGGTGACAGGGGTGGTCACGCTCGCGACCTCCGTAGTGGTATTGCCCTGGTTTGGTTGGCCGGCGGCGGGCTGGAGTTCGATTGTCGGAGTGGCCGCGCAAATAGTCACGATCATGATTTTGCTGCGGAAAAATTTCGATCTGGCAGACCTGTCGTCCCGTGTTGCGCATTTTGTATTGCTGCCGTTGGGTACAGGCATCGTGACGGCGCTAGCCCTGCGATACCTGGCGGGTGATCTAGTCGATGCGGTTCCGCGATGGTGGTACCTGAGCGGTTGTTATGGACTGGCGGCCGTCATTATTTTTGCGAGTGTTGTCGCTGTTTCGCGTATCGGTCCGTTTGGCACGGTGTGTCGGGGCGATTTGGCTGTTATTGTAGCCCGCTTTCTGCCGGCAAAGGTGACGTAATCTGATGTGGAATGGCTAGTTGTCAAATTTCGAGAAGAGGTAGTTGAGCCACCGACCTTTTCGCGTTCGGCAAACTGAGAATGGAAAGCGTCTCAAGCGATCCGTCGATGCGCCGCTCGAATGATGGGTTGCTCTATGGCGAAATACGTTGCCGTCGAAACTGCCAGCACGATGAGGGGATAAAGCGCCATTGCGACCGGAAAGATGCTCTGAAATCCGGCCGTATTCATGTGTTTGTAGGCCACGAACACATCGAGAATGATGGCGTGCATAAGATAGATCGAATATGAGATGCGTCCTACGAACGCGAGCCATGGCAGCGATGCCGTCGGAGGTCTCCGGTGCGCAGCGACAATTGCAATTCCCGTTATGCTGGCGACCGCCAGGCTGCCGACAAACCATCCAAGCCCCCGGATTCCCGGGGAAGGTATTTCTCCAAAAACGGCTATCAGGCAAAATGCTCCAACAAATAGATGTGGCGCGTCGAAGATATTTGGAATCCGGCCAAATTTGATGGCTGCCGCGCCTAGCGCGCCGATCAGGAAATGATCATAATATTGCAGCGGCAGGTTCTCGCTGCCGAGAATTTTGGCGCTAAGGCTGACAGCAATCCCGAAAAATATGCAAACGAAGAGGTGGCCGGAGCGAAGCATGGCCCAAAGCAGAACCGGAAAGGTGACGTAAAACCAGAACTCAACCGCCAAGGTCCAAAGAACTCCAATGGCGTAGCCGAGATCGCTCGGAACCTCACCAGTGAAGGTCAGAAGGTCGGGAATGATGCTTGTAAGCTGATCGATTTGGTCGCGATGATAGATGCCTATGAACAGCGTCGTCAGGAATATCTCGAAAACGTACATCGGATATATGCGCACGATCCGCCGCGCAACGAATTTCAGGATGTTCCCGGCCGTCATCATCCCTTCCCTCAGGAGGATGGATGCGATTAGATATCCGCTGAGCACGAAGAACACGCTGACGCCGATTGCGCCACCCGGCGCGAGCCAGTGCTGTCCATGGCCGACCACGACGAGCGCCACTGCCAGCGCGCGCAGCCAATCCAGATGTTGTACACGTGGTTTATCGAAGCTCACGCGTCAACACAATCGTCCGGCCGGCCGAAGAGCAACTCTTTTGGTCCAGTGCAACGTCGGAATCTCCCACTCATCAGGACAACGAAGGCTTTTTGCGTTATCGGAAAATCACTCAAATTTTCTTTCGTGTAACATGTGGAAGCCCTCCAATAGATCCGAGGCCGCCGCAGTTGGAGTGTATGCTTCCACTGACTTGATGCAATAGTCCGCGGTGGCGGCGACATCAGAAAAGGTATCAGGCGCGATATTCATTTTCTCCGAAAGCTCGGCCAAGTTGCCCCACTCGAATGCAAAACCGGATTGGAAGTCAATTACAAGTTCCGGCACGCATCCGCAGCGGTTACTGACGATAGCAGGACAACCAAAACTCAGGGCTTCATTTACCACCAATCCCCAGGGCTCGCTGTGACTTGGAAGGATCAGGCAACTGGCTCTGAGGTATTCATCGATCAGGGCCTGATCGAACTTTGCTCCAGCAAACTCGACACTATCGGCAACGCCAAGTAACACGGTCAATTTGCGCAATTGAGCCTCTTGCGGTCCTTTGCCGACGACGATCAACTTGGATGATGTTCTGGCTTTTTGGACCAGTGCAAACGCCCTCAACAAGTGATCGACACTCTTTTCTTCCGAAAGGCGGCCAACATAAAGATATCGCGGCGAACGCGAAGCCGAAAAACTTGTACATCGTTGAGCCAGCGCGGTCTCCCGGCGATAAGCTTCAGGCAATGCTGCTGACTGGCAACTTCTAATTATTTTTTCCGGAGGCGCGCCGTAGAAAGCGGCATACTCTGCCGCACGACGGCCATAGCAAAAAACGCCATCCAGGAGCTTAAAAAACAATCGCTTCATAATGCCTTTGAGAAGGGTCTGTCTGTTGTCGAAAATTGTAGAGTCACAAAAGCAGGCGGATACCTTGTTCCGAAGGACCAGGATAAACGCCTGCATCCAGTATTCTGGGCGGTCGTAGCCGGGGAGCATTATAATGTCCGCGTCGCTGAGCCATGTCTCTTTTGCAATTTTCAGATACAACCGGGGTCGGGAGATTTCACCATAAGCGCCCTCGAACAGGAGCCTGTAATTGTATCGATGCCAGGTCAGGTCCACGGGCGAAAGAACGGCTCTGTCGGCCGTATTCTCCGCAATTTGAAAAACGGTGAGTTGATCCTGTTTTTGATTGCACAATTGTTGAAGCGCCGAGAAAACGCTTGCTCTGTACCTGGACCACATAATGTTGTGAAAGACAGCTATCTTCACGCCAGCCTCGCTTGCAAACAAGAACTCAGGTCAGAGATGCTCTGTTCATAATCGATTTGTAAGCGAAAAGAAGATATCTTCTGAAAGGCTGTTCCCAGAACAGGAAAACGCCAATAGCGCCAGCGACGATAATGACGGGGCTGAAAAATCTATCGAATGGGTGGGGAATTAAGTTCTCACAAATGGATCGTACAGGTCCCTGCAAGAGGTAAATTGCGTAGCTGGCTCCGCCCAACAGTACCATCGTATTGGAGGAAAGTGCTTTGGAGACCACGCCATAACCACCCGAAAGCTGGACAATCATTACCCCCATCAAGATAGTGACCAGCGCCTTTACGTGAACATCGGTGGCAAACGACATCACCAGAAGAATTGTTCCTGCCAGGACGATCTCGAAAAAGTTGCCGCCGATAATCTGACCTAGTCGGGGATGGAATTCAGTCAATCTGCAAAGCATGACCCCGTACGTAAATTCGGCGATCCTAAAAACCGGAATGGGTAACGCGGTCGATGCCGCGATGTACGGAATATCAATCGTGCCGGGCCCAACTGACGAGAGTCCAAACACTACGATAAGAGTTACTGTAACCCCAGTGACAAGAGTCGTAGCCCAAAAATCCAGCCGCCTGGCGCAAAATAAAATCACAGGAAAGAAAAGATAGAAGAAAAACTCTACAGAAAGTGTCCAGGCTTGCATCACCCAAAGAAAGCCGATTTCGCTGCTTGGTGGGGTCCAAGACTGCAACATCGTGAGAACTATTGCGGCATTTCCAATGGTCAACGGAGCAGATGAAACAGGCAGCGTGATCAGCAAGGCCAACAAATAAACCGGGTAGATGCGCGCGAAACGTGCCACGTAAAAGAAACCAAGAAATCGCCCGTCAATTGCATCTTCCTGATGTGTGTAGGCAAGTATGAAGCCAGACAGCACGAAAAACAGACTGACTCCCAAATATCCATTATGAAGCATCTGTGCGATAGGAAACGGAATGCCGGCGCGTTCAAAATAGGTGGCTCCAGAGTGAAACATCAACACAGCTAACGCCGCGAAAAACCGAATGCCAGTGAGTGCAGGAATAGGAGCTGCCCCGGTAGTCTTGTTCGCAATCATGAGCGGTCCTCTACACGACCAGGTCAAAATTTGAGGGGAACGGCGGTGAACTGAATATAACGGGAGCGATTCGTGCTCCGGTCAAGACTATCAGCATTGGAACGGATCACGCTTCTTGGTTTCAAGCAACCATTTTCGCTGTCTCATCCATTGTTTTGAGAACGTCGATTTTCGCGCGCTTGCGACTGGTCCAGAGGACGGTTGCGGACGAAACGATCACTATATCTGGTTTGAATTACCGGGAAAATTGATCAATGCATGGACGATCTGTAGAGTTGCGCAAACGGTTGCCGCGAATGGACGACCCGTCGATGTGCGATTTTTATTGCAAAGAAAAGCCAATGGGTCTTGTTAGAAAATTCCAGGCTGCCTTCTAGAGCCCGCTCTGCAGCGAGTCACCTGAAGAATACACATCACCGATCTCGTTGTGCTCCTGATTTTAGCGGCGTAAGTCAATGACGGCAGGTTTAACAAAGACCATATCGTGCGGTTCTTGTGAACAAGCTAGATAGAACGGTCAGGGGTCTGAGGGATGATTGCGCCGGCGAAGCGGTTTCTTGTTCGCGTTATAGATACCTGTCTTGGTTTGCGTAGCCGATTGTCGGGTGCGGTGTCTGTTGGCAGCAACACGACCATCGCATGGCGACGTATCAGAGGTGCGTCTGGCAACCGGATATCGATTGGCGCTAAATCCATTATTCATGCCAATTTGGTCTTTGAAGAAACCGGCGGCGAAATACGGATAGGAAGCCGGACCTATATCGGTCGAAGTACACTCGTCTGCTATCGTAGTCTTACGGTTGGTGATGACGTCCTTATGTCATGGGGAATTACTGTGGTGGACCACGACTCTCATAACATCATGTGGGAGCTGCGCCAGGATGACGTGAGAGACTGGGCCCGCGATCGAAAGAATTGGCAAAACGTCGCGCACGCTCCTGTGACTATCGCCAATAAAGCCTGGATTGGATTTAACGTCAGCATCCTGAAGGGGGTAAATATTGGCGAAGGTGCCGTTATCGGGGCGGGTTCCGTGGTCACGAGAAATGTTCCACCCTATTCGTTGGCCGCTGGTTGTCCGGCCAGAGTAATTCGATCTTTGAAGTAGCAGCCAGAGGAATCATGACTATGCGATTTTCGATAATCCTGTCTGACGGCTTTTCATGACCGTCTGGATCACCGGCGCCAACGGTTTCATCGGGCGTCATCTGGCCCGCGCGCTGGCCGACGCCGGCGATGCGGTCCACGGTATCGGTCATGGCGCGCTGGGCGAGGCGGAACCGCTGGCTCTTGGATTGCGGACCTGGCGGAGCGGGGAGATCGACGCGGCCAATCTCCGCGCGCTTGCCGAGGCATCCGGATTACCGTCCACGATCTTTCACCTGGCGGGTGGATCGTCGGTCGGGTTATCGATCGCCCAACCGCTTGAGGATTTTGCTCGCACCGTTGAAAGTACGGCGCAATTACTGGAATGGCTGCGCGTCTCGGCCCCGGAGTGCCGATTGATCGCCGCATCGAGCGCCGCGGTTTACGGCGCCGACCATGACGGCGCCATTCCGGAGAATGCCAAACTCGCTCCGATGTCGCCCTATGGGCGGCACAAGCTGATGATGGAGCAATTGTGCGAAAGCTATGCCACGAGCTTCGGCGTGCGCAGCACGGTGATACGGCTGTTCTCGGTCTACGGGACGCATCTGCGCAAGCAACTGCCATGGGATATCTGTTCCCGGCTGCAAGGAGGCGAACGGAATCTCTTGCTAGGTGGAACAGGTGCCGAGCTGCGCGACTGGACCGATGTTCGCGACGTGGTTCGGCTGCTTGCAAAGATCCATGCGCATCCGCAGCGTGAGGCCTTCGAGATCATCAACGGTGGGTCGGGCCTCGGCACCACAGTGGCCGCAATCGCTGCCATGCTGGTGGAACATTGGGGAGCCGGAGTATCCATAAATTATTCCGGCCGCGTTCGGGTGGGTGATCCCTTCAGCCTGCTGGCCGACGATGCTCGCTTGCGCGACTTGCCGTTTGACTGGCGGATACCGGTCGCGCAGGGCTTGGGCGATTATGTGAGATGGTTCAAGGATCAGGTTCTGTGAGCAAGCGGGCTCCGCTCCGCATCGCTTTCACGACGATCCCTCGGCGGCTCTGGGCCGGCGGCTACAACTACCAGAGCAACCTGTTCGCCGCACTAAGCCGGCACCGCCCGGGCGAATTTACGCCTGTTGTTTTTGCCGGCGAGGGCGATGACGCTGCCGAGTTGGCGGCGCTTGCGCGCATACCGGGTGTCGAGATCGCGCGATCACGGGCGTTCGATGACCGTACTTTCGGCCTTGCCTCAGCGCTGATGACCGGGCTCGACGGTGCGGCGGTTGCGAAATTTCGAGCCGGCCGTATTGATGTTGTGTTCGAATCGGCACGGTTTTTCGGCTGGCGTCTGCCTTACCCGGCGCTGGCATGGTTCCCGGATTTTCAGCATCGGGGATTGCCGCAGCTTTTTTCGCCGATGGCGCGATGGCGCCGCGATCTCGGCTTCCGCATCCAGATCGCATCGCGCCGGTCCGTCATGCTGAGCAGCGAAAGCGCGTTACAGGATTGCCGGCGATTTTATCCGGGCCTGACAAATCCGGTGTCCGTGGTGCGGTTTGCAACGCAGCCGGCGCCGGAATCGCTGAGCGCCGATCCGCCGGATATTATCGCGCAATACGATTTACCGCCGAAATATTTCTACCTGCCAAATCAGTTCTGGCGGCACAAGAATCACGGCGTTGTGGTCGATGCCCTGGCGATACTGGCCAAGCGCAACGCCGATATTGTCGTCGCGGTCTCAGGCAGCAAGGACGATCCCCGCGAGCCCGGTTATTTCGACGGCATCATGCACCGGGTCGAGCAGAGCGGCCTTGCAGGTAATTTCCGCTACCTCGGAGTGATTCCGTTGCCGCACGTCTATGCTCTGCTGCGGGCTGCCACGGCGCTGATCAATCCGTCGCGCTTTGAGGGCTGGAGCACGACGGTGGAGGAAGCCAAATCATTCGGCGTGCCGATGATCCTCTCCGATATCGGCGTTCATCGTGAACAGGCTGGCAGCGCAGCTCGCTATTTCGGCGCCGACAATGCCGAAATGCTGGCCGGGCATCTTTCGCACGTACTGCAATATTCCGAAAATCCCGTGGTTCGCAATCTGCTGCCGAACCTCGACTCGCGCGTCGAAGCTTTTGCCGCCGATTTTGCGCTGGCCGTTCAGCGTACGATCGAATCCGCCGGCGAAAAATACGGCTCCTGAATGGCGGGCGTGGCCAGCACGATCAGATCGGCTTGCGCTCATCGGCGATGACCTTGCCGTCATTCGGCAGGCTTCCCGGCGCCACGAGATCCACGGCGCCTTGAAGTTTTGTGACTGCGCGCAGGCTGGCGGCGATGTCGCCGCCAAGCGTCTCGTTCGCCGAGGTGCATTCGGCTTTCAGCGCCATCACGTCCATCTCGCCTTCGCGGGTGACGACAAGCCGCAGCCGTCCCAGTTCCGGGTGGCGCTTGCCGATCTCGGCGATCTGCTCGGGCCGCACGAACATGCCCTTGACCTTGGTGGTCTGGTCGGCGCGGCCCATCCAGCCCTTGATGCGCATGTTGCTGCGCCCACAACTGCTCGCGCCGGGCAGGGCCGCTGTGAGATCGCCGAGCGCGAGCCGGATCCAGGGATGATGCGGATCAAGCGACGTCACCACGATCTCGCCGACATCGCCTGCGGCCACGGGATCGCCGGTTCCGGGCCGGACGATTTCCAGGATCAGCTCCTCGTTGACGACCATGCCGTCATGCGCCGAGGTCTCGTAGGCAACAATGCCGAGATCGGCGGTGCCGAACGCTTGATAGGCATCCACCCCGCGCGCCTTGATCTCGTCTTGCAGCGACTTTGGAAACGCCGCGCCCGATACCAGCGCGCGCTTAAGCGAGGAGACATCGCGTCCGGCGCTTGCGGCGGCATCGAGCAGGATTTTCAGGAAATCCGGCGTGCCGCTATAACCGACCGGGCGATAGGCTTCGATCAGCTCGAATTGCGCTTCGGTATTGCCGGGGCCCGCCGGGATCACCGCGCAGCCGAGCGCGCGCGCCGAAGCGTCGAAGATGAAACCGCCCGGCGTCAAATGATAGCTGAAGGTATTCAACATCACATCGCCGGGCCGGAAGCCTGCGGCGAACAAAGCCCGCGCGCCGCGCCAGGGGTCGGCCTGGGTTCCCTCGGGCTCGAAGATCGGGCCGGGCGAGGTGAACAGCCGGCTGAACGATCCGGGCGCGCCGGCGACAAACCCGCCGAATGGAGGAGCCAAATGGTGCAGGGCAGGCAACTCGGACTTACGCAACACCGGCAGGCGCGCCAGCGCGGCACGGCTGGTGATCTCGGCGGGATCGAAGCTTTGGAGGCGCTCCGCATAGGCGGGTGCAGCCATCGCCTTGCGCAACACATCCGGCAGCCGCGCGAAAAGGTCAGCCTCGCGTTCGGCGGGCGGGCGGGTTTCGAGGGCGTCGTAGTGGTCGGTCATGTCGCCGTCACCGCCGCAGCATCATTCCGGGATGGTCCGCAGGACCAGACCCGGAATCCCGAGATTCCGGGTTCACGCTTCGCGTGCCCCGGAATGACGAAAGAAGAGAGAGTACACTCCTTCACAGCCACCGCTTCCGCCGCTTGAAGCTTTTCAGGTTCTTAAAACTCTTGCGCTGGTCGCCGGCGCCGCCGAGGTAGAATTCCTTGACGTCCTCATTGTCGCGCAACTCGTCTGCGCTGCCGTCGAGCACCACCTTGCCCTGTTCCATGATGTAGCCGTGGCTGGCGACCGACAATGCGGCGCGCGCGTTCTGCTCCACCAGAAGGATGGTGACGCCGAGATCGCGATTGATCTTGCCGATGATCCCGAACACTTCCTTGACCAGGAGCGGCGACAGTCCCATCGACGGCTCGTCCATCAGGATCATCTTCGGGCGCGCCATCAGCGCGCGGCCGATCGCCAGCATCTGCTGCTCGCCGCCGGAGAGATAGCCGGCGAGGCCGGTGCGTTCCTTCAGGCGCGGGAAATAATCGTAGACCCTATCGATGTCGGCGCCGACCTCGTTGTCGCTGCGGGTAAAGGCGCCGAGCCGCAGGTTTTCCAGCGATGTCATGTCGGCGATGATGCGGCGGCCTTCCATCACCTGGAAAATGCCGCGGCGCACGATCTTGTCGGGATCGATGCCGTTGATGCGCTCGCCATCGAACAGGATTTCGCCGCGGGTGACTTCGCCGTCCTCGGTCTTGAGCAATCCGGAGATCGCCTTCAGCGTCGTCGACTTGCCGGCGCCATTGGCGCCAAGCAACGCGACGATCGCGCCTTGCGGCACCTCGAGGCTCAGCCCGCGCAGCACCAGGATGACATCGTCATAGACCACCTCGATATTGCGCACTGAAAGCAGCGGAGCGGGGGCGATGACGGCGGTTGGGGTCGGGCGTGTTGTGTCGATGGTTTCGGTCATGCGCGCTCGCGATCACTCGCTACTTCGTCATGCCCGGGCTTGTCCCGGGCATCCACGTCCTTCGTCGCGTAACACCAAGCAAGATCGTGGATGGCCGGGACAAGCCCGGCCATGACGTCAGACTATGTTCCCTACCACCCGAACCATTCCGCCTTGCGCGGCAGTTCGACGGTCTTGACCTTCTCGAGCTTGATAGTGCCCTTGGCCATCAGATCGTTGAGATCGCCGTCAGTCCCGCCGCCGATTTTCGAGCGATAGAGATCGACCTTCGTGGTTGGACGATGGTCCTTTTCGGTCCAGGTCGAGGGATTGCAGACGCCCTCCATGCCGGCCGGCACCCAGTCGGCCTTCTGGTAGAAGCCCTTGGCGACGTTCTCGCCGGTGGCGCCGCCGTTCTTGGCGGCCCAGTCGAGCGCTTCCTTCAGGTACAGCGCGCTGCAAACCCCGGCGATGTAATGCACGGGGCGATACACCTTGCCGGTCGGGTCCGACATTTTGGAGATGTCCATCACGGTCTTCATGCCCGGCGCGTTGCCGCCCCAGCCGACCGCCGTGCGCAGCGGGAAGATGACGCCGTCGGCGGCGTCGCCTGCGGTTTTGGCGGCGTTCTCATCCATGCCCCAGACGTTGCTGAGGAACTGAACGTCGACGCCGGCGGTCTTGCAGGCCTTCATGACCGAGATGTTGGAGGCCGCGGTATTGCCGAGATAGGCGTAGTTGGCGCCGGCGCTCTTCAGGCTCAGGCATTGCGCGCTGTAGTCGCCGGGCGCCAGTGCGAACACCAAGGGCGGCAGCACTTCGAAGCCGAGTTCGGTGGCGATCGCTTCGCCGGCCGCCTTTGGCGCGTTCGGGTAGGGATGGTTGGCGCCCATATGGACGAATTTCGGCTTGCCCGGCTTGCCCTTGGCTTTCCAGTCCTCCGCCGCCCAGGTCAGTTCGGCGCGCAGCGCGTCCGAGTAGCTCGGGCCGTAGAAGAAATTATAGGGCGCGGGTTTTGCTTTACCGCTGGTGCCCTCGGGATCGGTAAGCGCGGCGGCGTAGGAGCCGGAGATGTCGGGAATCTTGTCCTGCGCCAGGAAGCCGGTCAGCGCCTCGGTATCGGCGGTGCCCCAGCCCATGATCGCCGCGACCTTGTCGCCGCCGGACCATTTCTTGTACAGCGCGATCGCGCGCGGCACCTGGTAGCCGTAATCGTTGGTGTCGACATTGAGTTGTTTGCCGCCGACGCCGCCATTCTTGTTGACCCAGGCGAAGGTGTCCGCGACGCCCTGGCCGTAGGGCGTGCCGACGTCCGAGGTGCCGCCGGAATAATCGGCGAGATGGCCGATCGCGATCTGGGCCTGCGCCGCGGTTGCGGCAGTGCCGATCAGCAGGGCCGTGGAGACGGTGCAGAGTAGGGATTTCATGGTCATCAGGTTTCCTCCGGTTCTTTTGTTGACGTCTATTGTAGCTGGTCCCGCTCCAACCTCAATGCGAAAACGGGTAGAGTTTCCAGTAAGTCTTGATCTGCCGCCAGCGATGCGCGAGGCCGTCCGGCTCGAACATCAGGAAGGCGATGATGATCAGTCCGATCGCGATCTCGCGCAAAAACGTGATGTTGTTGTTGAGCGATAGCGCCTTGTCGATGGCGCTGCCTTTCAGGCCGGCGCTGATCCACTCCATCGATTCCGGCAGCAGCACCACGAAGGCGGTGCCCATCAGCGTGCCCATGATGGAACCGGTGCCGCCGATGATCACCATGGCGAGAAAAATGATCGAGCGCTCGATCCCGAAACCTTCGTTCGAGACCACCAGCTGATAATGCGCATAGAGCGCGCCGGCGATGCCGGCGAAAAACGCGGCGAGGCCGAACGACAGCGTGCGGTATTTGGTGAGGTTGATGCCCATGATCTCGGCGGAGAGATAATGGTCGCGGATCGCGACCAGCGCGCGGCCGTCGCGGGTGCGCATCAGGTTGGTCACCAGCAGGTAGCTGACCAGCAGGTAGCCCAGCACCACGTAGAAATACTGCCGGTCGCCGCGCAAGGCATAGCCGAAGATCGAGAACGGGTTGGCGCTGGCCGGCACCGAGCCGCCGGAGAACCAGTCGGCGCGCGAGAAGAAATCGAGCAGGATATATTGCGCGGCCAGTGTCGCAATGACGAGGTAAAGCCCTTTCAGACGCGCCGCCGGGACGCCGAAGATCAGGCCGACCAGAGCTGTCACAACGCCCGCCACCGGAATGGCGAAGAATACCGGTATCGGTAGCGTGTTGGAGATATAGGCCGAGGTGAAGGCGCCGAACAAGAAGAACGCGGCGTGGCCGATCGATATCTGTCCGGTGAAGCCGACCAGAATGTTGAGGCCAAGCGCTGCGATGGCAAAAATCCCGATCTGGATCAGGATGCTCAGCGCGTAGGCGTTGAGCACCTGCGGCGCGAAGCAAATCAGCACGATGCCGATGATCGCCGCATTGCGGCTGGTCGTGGTCGGAAAGATCGTGGTGTCGGCCGCATAGGTGGTGCGGTAGTCGCCGGAGGGAATCAGGGATGGGCCTGCCATTTTGAATTACACCCGCTCGATGTCTTTGGTGCCGAACAGGCCATAGGGCTTGATCATCAGGATGATGATCAGCACGTAGAAGGGCGCGATCTCGTACAGATTGCCCCAGTGCAGATATTCGCTGTCGACATATTGCGCGATGTTTTCCAAAAGCCCGATGATGATGCCGCCGAGCACAGCGCCTCCGATGGAATCGAGCCCGCCGAGGATCGCCGCCGGAAACACCTTGATGCCGTAGGCCGACAGGCCCGACGATACGCCGTTGACGACGGCCACCACCACGCCCGCCACCGCTGAGACCGTCGCCGAGATCGCCCACGCCATCGCAAACACGCTCTTGACCGAAATGCCGAGCGATTGCGCCACCTGCTGGTTGAACGCAGTGGCGCGCATCGCCAGGCCGTATTTCGAAACCCGGAAGAACCAGGCCATGCCGATCATCATTGCCACCGACACCACAAGGCTCATGACATAGACGGTCTGGATTTGCAGTCCGAGCAGGTTCACCGACTGGCTGGTGAAGACGCGCGGGAACGGCTGCGGGTTGACGCCGAAAATCCATTTCAGCGAAGCCTGAAACACCGTCGAAAGCCCGATCGTGACCATGATCACCGAAATGATCGGCTCGCCGATCATCGGCCGCAGGATCACGATCTGGATCGCGATGCCGAACACGAACATGAACACCAGCGTCAGCGGCATGCCGACCCAGAACGGCACCTGATACTTCGTCAGCAGCACCCAGCACACCCAGGCCCCGATCAGCAGCAATTCGCCCTGCGCGAAGTTCACGACCTGCGTGGCCTTGTAGATCAGCACAAACGACATCGCGACCACGCCATACAGCGTGCCGACCACGAGGCCATTGACGAGGAGCTGGATCAGGAACTGGAGGTTCATGATATGATGCGAGGTGCAAACCTCTCCCCGCGCGCGGGGAGAGGTCGGCGGGCGAAGCCCGCCGGGTGAGGGGGAGCCGCTGCATGCGCGGAGCCAGAGAGCATAAAACCGAGCGCGCACGACGGTTGCGGCAAGCTGCCACAAAAGCCGAGACGGCTCTGTGGTACCGGCTCTGGTCGCGGGCTCTTAACGGTCACAAATTCGTTCGTCAGGAGCCGATCGGTCCGTACACGGTCGATCTTGTTTGCCGCGAACATCGTCTCATTATCGAGGTAGATGGTGGGCAGCATGCTGACAACGCCCGCGATGCTGTTCGCGACAAATGGCTTGTCGATCACAATTATCGCGTTTTGAGATTTTGGAACAACGACGTGCTGGGGAATATGACGGGTGTTCTCGAAACGATTGCCACCGCGCTTGCGGAGAGCTCCCCTCACCCGGATCGCTGACGCGATCCGACCTCTCCCCGCACGCGGGGAGAGGTGAAAGCACCGTGCCGGCCTCTTAACCTCGCCCCGCTTGCGGGGAGAGGTCGGCGCGCGGAGCGCGCCGGGTGAGGGGGTACAGGTCCCGCGGCTGGCCTCAGGCCCAAACGATATTCCTCTCATTCCGCCGCCTCCGCCACGGCCCCATCGCGGCCCAGATCGACCACCGCCAGGGTGGTGCGGATGCGCTGGGTGGTGCCGTCCTGGAAGCGGATCACGGTGTCGATCGGGATGTCGCGCTTGCCGCTGTAGATCGCGTCGATGATGGTGGCGTATTTCTCGTTGATGACGCTGCGGCGCACTTTGCGGGTTCGCGTCAGTTCGCCGTCGTCGGCGTCGAGTTCCTTGTAGAGCAACAGGAAGCGCGAGATGCGCTGCGCCGGCGGCAGCGTGGCATTGACGGCTTCGACTTCCTTGCGCAGCAGTGCGTAGACTTCCGGCCGCGAGGCGAGGTCGGTGTAGGTCGTGAACGATATCCGGTTTTTCTCCGCCCATTTCGAGATGATCGAAAAGCGGATGCAGATCATCGCCGCCAGCGCGTCGCGGCCGGCGCCGAGCACCACGGTCTCGGCGATGTAGGGCGAGAATTTCAGCTTGTTCTCGATATATTGCGGCGAGAACCGTTCGCCGCGCGCGGTCTCCGCCAGATCCTTGATGCGGTCGATCACCACGAGCTGCTTGTTGTCGTTGAAATAGCCGGCATCGCCGGATTGCATCCAGCCGTCTTTCATGTCGGCGGCGGAAGCTTCCGGGCTCTTGTAGTAGCCGAGGAACATGTTGGGGTGGCGCACGGTGATTTCGCCGACGCCATGGATATCCGGATTGTCGATGCGGATTTCGATGTCATCGGCCATGGCGACGCCGGTGGTATCGGGATCGACCTTGCCAAACGGATGTAGCGTGTAGGCGCCGAGCAGTTCGGTCTGGCCGTACAGCGTGCGCAGCGGCACGCCCATCGCCTGAAAGAATTTGAAGGTGTCGGGACCGAGGGCCGCTCCGCCGGTCGCCGCCGAACGCAGACGAGTGAAACCGAGCCGGTCGCGCAGGGCGCGAAACAGCAGCATATCGGCCAGCCCGGAATGCTTGCCCTGGGCTAGCGCCGAGAGACCGGTCTTCATACCGAGCTGGTAGAGGCTCTGCTTGAGTGGGGAAGAATCCATCACCTGCGCGCGCACGTCGGCAGCGATGGATTCCCAGACCCGCGGCGCGAACAGCACGAAGGTCGGCGCGATCTCGCGGAAATCGTTCATCGTGGTGTCGGGCTGCTCGACGAAGTTGATCTTCATCCGGCACAACAGGCCTTTGCCGAGCGCGTAGACCTGCTCCATGATCCACGGCAGCGGCAGCACCGAGACATATTCGTCCTCGGGCCCCTTGGGATCGAAGGCGAGGTAGGTCGCGCAGTGCCGCAGCACACGACCGGCCGCCAGCATCGCCAGTTTCGGATTAGCCGTGGTGCCTGATGTCGTGCAGAGGATCGCGACGTCCTCGCCTTTGGTCGCATCCACCAGCCGGTCGTAGAGACCAGGTTCGCGCGCAGCACGCTCGCGCCCCAACGCGGCAAGCTTGCCGGCCTCCATCAGGCGTGGGTCATCATATTTCCGCATGCCGCGGGAATCGGAATAGACGATATGCCTGAGCGCAGGCACGCGGTCGGTCAGCGTCAGCAGCTTGTCGACCTGCTCTTCGTCTTCGGCGAACACCAGTTTGGCTTCGCCGTAGCTCAACAAATAACCCGCTTCCTCATCGAGTACGTCGCGATACAGGCCGAGCGACATGGCGCCGATGGCGTGGGTCGCGATCTCGGCCGAGACCCAGTCCGGCCGATTATCGCCGATGATGCCGATGACATCGCCGCGGCCAAGGCCGAGTTCGACCATGCCGAGCGCAAAATCATGCACCCGGGTCTGGTAGTCGTTCCAGGTGAAGACTCGCCACAGTCCAAAATCCTTTTCGCGCAGCGCGATCTCGCCGCCATGCTCCCTGGCGTTGAGGCGCAGCAGCTTCGGATAGGTATCGGCTTGCGCGACCCGGCCGGCGTAATCCATCATGCCGCAGTCTCCGCCGGTTTCGGGATTTCGTCGGGATCGACCAGCACGTCGTCTTCTTCGCCGAGATAGGCGCGCTTGACGTGGGGATCGGCCAGCACCGAAGCCGGGTCGCCTTCGGCGATCTTGCGGCCGAAATCCAGCACCATGACGCGGTGGGAGATATCCATCACCACGCCCATGTCGTGCTCGATCATCATCACGGTCATGCCGAACTCCTCGTTGAGATCGACGATGTAGCGCGCCATGTCCTCCTTTTCCTCGAAATTCATGCCGGCCATCGGCTCGTCGAGCAGGATCAGCCGCGGCTCCAGCGCCATGGCGCGGGCGAGTTCGACGCGCTTGCGCAAGCCGTAGGGCAGCGTGCCGGCGGTGGCCTTGCGCACCGACTGCAGATCGAGGAAATCGATGATCTCCTCGACCTTGCCGGCGATGCTCGAGCTCCTCGCGCCGCGCGCCGGTCAGCCAGTACAGCGATCCCGTGATGAAATTGTTCTTCAGCAGATGATGCCGCCCGACCATGATGTTGTCGAGCACGCTCATATGATGAAACAGCGCCAGATTCTGGAACGTGCGGCCAATGCCGAGGCGGGGCCGCGCGTTCGGATTAAGGGCGGTGATGTCCTGCCCGCGATAGAACAACTGGCCGTCGGTCGGTCGATAGCGACCCGAGATGCAGTTGACGATCGAGGTCTTGCCGGCGCCATTGGGGCCTATGATCGAGAACAGCTCGCCGTCGTTGACGCCAAAACTGACATCGGTAAGCGCGCGCACGCCGCCAAAACGCAGTGACACTCCGCGCACTTCCAAGGCGTGTTCCACGCATTCCCTCCGTCGGCGCCGTTTTTGCCGCGATCCCGCAAGATCAGCCCGGTTCCTGGCGTCCGGTCAACCCGCTCCGTAACTCTAGCATGTCCGGGCGCGCATCTGGGCCGCCTTTGCCGAGGCATGCGCGCCAATCGACTTTGGTATCAGATCTCCAGCCATTCCTTGCGGATGGCCTCATTGGCTTTCAGTTCGGCAGGCGTGCCTTCGAACACGATGCGGCCGTGGCCCATCACATAAAGCCGGTGCGAAATGCGCATGGCGATCGACAGCTTCTGCTCGACCAGCAGGATGGCGACGCCGCGCCGGGCGATTTCGGCGATCAGGTCGCCGACCTGCTGCACGATGATGCGGCGCCAGTCCCTCGGTGGGCTCGTCGATCATGATCAGTTCAGGGTCGCCCATCAGCGTGCGGCAGATGGTCAGCATCTGCTTTTCGCCGCCGGACAGCACGCCCGCCGCGGTATCGGCGCGCGCGGCGAGATTGGGGAACATCTCGCAGCATGTCGTCGAGCCGCCACTTGCCCGGCTTGCGTGGTGTCCTTGATGCCGAGCATCAGGTTCTGCCGCACCGTCAGTCCCGGAAAGATGTCGCGATGCTCCGGTACGTAGCCGAGCCCGAGATGCGCGATCTGGTAGCTCGGCAGGCCCGCGATATTGTGGCCCTTGAACAGGATCGAGCCCTGCGGCGGCACTTCGCCCATGATCGCCTTGACCGTGGTGGAGCGGCCGACGCCGTTGCGCCCCAGCAGGCTGACGACCTCGCCGGCGTCGATGTGCATATCGACGCCCTGCAGGATGTGGCTCTTGCCGTAATAGGCGTGCAGGTCCCTGACTTCCAGCATCAGACCGCCTCCTCGCCGAGATAGGCTTCCTTGACCTTCGGGTTGCCGCGGATTTCGTCCGGCGTTCCCGAGGCGATGATCTGGCCGTAGACCAGCACCGAAATCCGGTCGGCGAGGCCGAACACCACGCTCATGTCGTGCTCGACGATCAACAGCGTGCGGCCTTCGGTCAGGCGGCGGATCAGCGCCACCGCGCGCTCGGTTTCGGCATGGCTCATGCCCGCGGTCGGCTCGTCCAGCAGGATGACGTCGGCGCCGCCGGCGATCGTGATGCCGATTTCCAGCGCGCGCTGTTCGGCATAGGTCAGACAGGCCCGCAGGCACGTCGCGCCGGGCGGTGAGGTTGATGTCCTCGAGAATCTGCGCCGTGCGCTCGCGCACTTCCGGCAGCGTGTCGATGTTCTTCCAGAACGCGTAGCGATGGCCGGTCGCCCACAGCACGGCGCAGCGCAGATTTTCCCATACGCGTCATGTTGGCGAACACGTTGGTGACCTGAAAGCTGCGCGACAGCCCGCGGCGGTTGATCTGGTAGGGCGGCAGACCCGAGATCACCTGGTCGCGCAGCAGGATGCTGCCGGTCGTCGGCGTCATATAGCCGCTGATCAGATTGAACAGTGTCGACTTGCCGGCGCCGTTCGGGCCGATCAGGGCGTGGCGCTCGCCCTGCGCCACCGTCAGGTTGACGTTGCGGATCACCGAGGTGATGCCGAAGTTCTTTTCGACGCCGCGCAGTTCGATAGCAGGGCTCATGCGGCGGCTCGCTGTTGGCTGGCCGCGCTGGCGGCGTCATCCCAGGCGTGTCCGACCCAGGTCCAGGTCCGGCGTGCGACGAGGAAGCCGCCGATCAGGAGAATGGCCGCCATCGCCCAGATATACGGGCTGGCCGCGTCGAAGCCGACGCCGAACGCCTTGATGTGGGGATCGTCGCTCGGGTTGACGGTGTAGTGCACGATGGTTTCGATCGCCAGAATGAGGCCGGCGATCATCGCCAGTGTCGGCACCAGGGCGATCAGGTAGCTGGGCAGGACCTTCGTCAGCGTGCCGGCTTTCAGCAGCGGGCGGTGCATCATCAACAGGCCGGTGATGCCGCCCGGCGCGAACATCACCACCGCGATGAAGATCAATCCGAAATAGAGCTGCCAGACCGGCGTCAGGTCGGACAGGCCGAGCGACAGAAACGTCACGAAGATCGCGCCGACGATCGGACCGATGAAGAAGCCGACCCCGCCGATATAGGCGGCGAACAGCACGGTGCCGGACTGCACGGCGCCGAGATAGGCCGAATTGGCGATCTCGAAATTGATCGCGGCCAGCGCGCCGGCGATGCCGGCGAAGAATCCGGAGAAGCAGAACGCGAGATAGCGTACGACGTGGGGATCATAGCCGACGAACTGCACGCGCTCGGGATTGTCGCGCACGGCGTTGCACATGCGCCCCAGCGGCGTGCGGGTCAGCGCGTACATCGCGATCACCGCGATCAGGGTCCACGCCGCGACCAGATAGTAGATCTGGATTTGCGGGCCGAAACTCCAGCCGAACACGCGCAGCAGCTTGGTTCGGTTGGCGGAGACGCCGGCCTCGCCGCCGAAGAAAGTGCGCAGGATCAACGCCGAGGAGGCGACCAGTTCGGCGACGCCGAGCGAGATCATGGCGAATGCCGTTCCGCTGCGCCGGGTCGAAACCCAGCCGAGCAGCACCGCGAACGCGAGTCCCGTCAATCCGCCGATCAGATCGGCACCAGCGGCAGCGGGATCGGCAGCTTGTTGACGCCGATGATGTTGATGGCGTGGATCGCCAGGAAGCCGCCGAGGCCGTAATACACGGCATGCCCGAACGACAGCATGCCGGTCTGGCCGAGCAGGATGTTGTAGGACAGCGCGAAGATGATGGAGATGCCCATCAGGCTGAAGGTCGTCAGCGAACCGCCCGAGGTGAAGATTTTGCGGCAGCAACAGGAGCACGATCGCGGCCAGCAGCCAGAGGCCGTAGAATTTGAGCTTTTCGGCTGCCGTCGGCAGCGGCGGCGCGGCACTGGAGGCGGTCTCGCTCATGTGTCGCGTGTCCCGAGCAGGCCCATCGGGCGGAAGATCAGGATCAGCACCAGCAGCAGATAGGGCATGATCGGCGCGATCTGCGCGATGGTGACGCCCCAGATATCGGCCAGCCAGGTCGAGGCATAGGCGGGGCTGAGCGGCCCGAACGCGCCGGACAGCGAGCCGTCCATCGACACCGCGAAGGTTTGCAGCAGGCCGATCAGCAGCGAGGCGACAAACGCGCCCGGCAGCGAGCCCAGGCCGCCGACCACGACCACCACGAACAGGATCGGGCCGAGCAGCCCGGCCATGTTCGATTGCGTCACCAGCGCCGGCCCGGCGATCACGCCGGCGACCGCGGCGAGCGCCGTGCCGACGCCGAACACCAGCATGAAGATGCGCCCGACATTGTGACCGAGATGGCCGACCATATGCGGATGCGTCAGCGCCGCCTGCACGATCAGGCCGATCCGGGTCTTCTTCAGCACGATCAGCAGACCCACGAAAATCACGATCGACACCAGCAGCATGAACATCTTGTAGGCGGGATAATTGGTGGAGAAAATCGTGAAGGCCGGGAAAGTCCAGCGATGGCGGTACGCGGAAATCGACCGGGCTCTTGCCCCAGATGATCTGCACGATCTCCTCGATCGCGAACGCGAGGCCGAAGGTGAACAGCAGTTCGGCGACATGGCCGTTCTTGTGGACGCGGCGCAGGCCGAAACGCTCGACCCCGGCGCCGATCGCGCCGGCCAGCAGCGGCGCGATCAGCAGCGCCGGCCAGAAGCCGAACCAGCGGCTGATCTGAAATCCGAAGAAGGCGCCGAGCATGTAGAAGCTCGCATGCGCGAAATTCAGCACGCCGAGCATGCTGAAGATGACGGTGAGGCCGCTGGCCATCAAAAACAGCAGCATGCCGAACAGCACACCGTTGAGCGTGGAGATGACGATCAGTTCAAGCACGGCATACCGCCTCGAAATAAGGGACGCGTCCGCCCCGAAAATTCCGGGGCGGACGGATCACATGCGAACGGTCAGTTCGGCCGTTCCATCTTGCAGGTGGTCGGGAGCATGGTCTGCGCGGTATCGACCCTGGCAACGGACTTCCAGCCCCAGCCGGTCTTCTCCTCGTCGAACGGCTCCTTGTTTTTCAGTTCGCCCAGCACGGCGATATACATCGGCTGAAAGAACTGATGGTCGTCCTTGCGCATGGTGCCCTTGCCACCATTCAACACTTCGAAGTCCAGGCCCTCGAGCGCCGCCGCGACCTTCACCGGATCGAGCGACTTGGCCTTGTCGGCTGCCGCTGCGAACATCCGCATCTCGTTGACCGCGCGAGGATAGACGTTGCTCTGGCCGTCATACTTGGCGCGGAACGCCTTTTCGAAGCTCTGTGCTCCCGGTGAATCGACGTTGGGAAGACCTTCGACGATGGCGTACACCTGATCGTTCAGGCCGGCTTGCTTGATCGCGGTCGGGCCACCGGCGCCGCCGGCGTAATAGGTGTACCAGCTCACCTTCAATCCAGAGTCGGCGGCGGCCTTGAGCAGCAGCGCGATGTCCTGGCCCCAGTTGCCGGTCACGACGGTGTCGGCGCCGGAAGCCTTGATCTTGGCGACATAGGGCGCGAAATCGGTGATCTTGAGCAGCGGATGCAGTTCGTCGCCGACGATCTCGATATCGGGACGCTTGGTCTTCAGCATCGCCCTGGCCTGGGTCCGCACCGATTGGCCGAACGAATAGTCCTGGTTGATCAGGTAGATTTTCTTGATCGGTCGGTACGCCCTTCATGTAGTTGGTGAGCGCTTCCATCTTGATGTCGGAACTGGCGTCCCAGCGGAAATGCCAGAAGCTGCATTTCTCGTTGGTCAGGACCGGATCGACCGCGGCATAGTTGAAATACAGCACTTCCTTGCCGGGATTGCGCTCGTTGTATTTGGTGACGAAGTCCGTCAGCGCGCCGGCGACGGAGGAACCGTTGCCCTGGGTGAGATAACGGACGCCGGCGTCGATAGCCTTCTGCGCCTGGATCAGGCTTTCCTGCGGATTGGTCTTGTTGTCGAGCGGAACGATTTCGACCTTCTTGCCCTGGATGCCGCCCTTGGCATTCACTTCGTCGGCGAGGTACTGGAACGTCTTGAGGCCGACTTCGCCGACACTGGCGCCGCCGCCGGACAACGGGTCGATATACCCGATCTTGACGGTTTCCTGCGCCATCGCAGCGGTGCCGAGCATCGGCAGCGCAAAGGCCGCAGCTATCATCAACTTACGCATCTATATTTCTCCCTGTTCTGGCTTTTCTTCGGTTCAGTCCGGACGCAATACGGAATAATCACATTCCAGGCCATGCGGCCATTCGGCCCTCGTGTATTCGATTGTGAGCCAAGGCTCCATACCCCACAAGTCCCCGGCGTTAGCTTGGCGGTGATGAGGTCTCAGCCTCGAATTTGCTTGGGGAAAGGGGGGCATGTTAGGGGTCTGGGCCGCCCCGCCCGGGTCCATGGGACCGATGGCAGCCGGCCGGCTCGGCGCATTATTGTGTGGGGTTTTGCCGTTGTCGGGCCAGGGCGGCGGGTTGTTCGGAGCAAACATGGCGGTTGCGGATTCGAAACGGCGCGTTGCCCTCCTGACCGGCGTCACCGGGCAGGACGGCGCCTATCTGGCCGAATATCTGCTCGGCCTCGGCTATACCGTGCATGGCGTCAAGCGGCGGTCCTCTTCGTTCAACACCGCGCGCGTCGATCATCTCTATGAAGATCCGCACGCCGGCAATGTGCCGTTCCTGCTGCACTACGGCGACATGACGGATTCCACCAATTTGATCCGGCTGGTGCAGCAGATCCGGCCGACCGAAATCTACAATCTCGCGGCCCAGAGCCATGTCGGCGTCAGTTTCGAGAGCCCGGAATATACCGCGAACGCCGACGCGCTCGGCGTGCTGCGGCTTTTGGAAGCGATCCGGATTCTCGGCATGGAAAAGGAGACGCGGTTCTATCAGGCGTCGACCTCGGAGCTGTACGGCCTGGTTCAGGAAACCCCGCAGCGGGAAACCACCCCGTTCTATCCGCGCTCGCCCTATGGCGTCGCCAAGCTTTACGGCTACTGGATCACCGTAAACTACCGCGAGGCCTATGGCATGTATGCCTCCAACGGCATCCTGTTCAATCACGAGAGCCCGATCCGTGGTGAGACCTTCGTGACACGCAAGATCACCCGCGGCGTCGCCCGCATCGAGACCGGGCTGGAAGACACGCTTTATCTCGGAAATCTCGAGGCCAGGCGCGATTGGGGGCACGCCAGGGATTATGTCGAGGGCATGCACAAGATATTGCAGGCGGACGCGCCTGACGATTTCGTGCTGGCGACCGGCGAGACCCGCTCGGTGCGCGAATTCGTCGAACGGGCGTTCGCCGAACTCGGCCACGTCATCGAGTGGCGCGGCAAGGGCGTCGATGAAACCGGAATCAACAGCAAATCCGGCAAGACCGTCGTTCGCATCGATCCGACCTATTTTCGCCCCACCGAGGTCGATGAGCTGATCGGCGACGCCAGCAAGGCGCGCCAGATGCTCGGCTGGAAGCCGAAGACGACATTCGCCCAGCTGGTCCAGGAGATGGTGGCGGGCGATCTGGCGATTGCGCGGCGGGAGGTCGCCAATGGCGGGCATCCCGTTTGAGCTGAGGAACAAGACGGTTTTCGTTGCCGGGCATGGCGGGATGGTCGGCAGTGCGCTGGTGCGCAGGCTGAGCCGGGAGAATGTCGAACTGCTCACGCGCGACGCGAAGCGAGGTCGACCTGCGGGATCAGTCCGCGGTGAACGGCTGGTTCACCGACAGGCGGCCGCAGGTGGTGTTTCTGGCGGCGGCCAAGGTCGGCGGCATCGTCGCCAACAACACGCTGCGCGGCGATTTCATCTACGACAATCTGATCGTGGCGATCAATGTGATCCAGGCGGCGCATGTCCATGGCACCGAAAAGCTGATGTTTCTCGGCTCGTCCTGCGTCTATCCGAAACTGGCAGCCCAGCCGCTGCGCGAGGATTCCCTGCTGACGGGACCGCTCGAGCCGACCAACGAACCCTATGCGGTTGCGAAAATCGCAGGCCTGAAAATGGTCGAAGCCTATCGCAGCCAGTACGGCTCCGACTTCATCAACGTGATGCCGACCAATCTGTACGGACCGGGCGATCACTATCATCCGGAATACAGCCACGTGGTCGCGGCGCTGATCCGCCGGTTTCATGAGGCAAAGGTATCCGGCGCCGTCAATGTCGTGGTCTGGGGCACCGGGACGCCGCGCCGCGAATTCATGTATGTCGACGATCTCGCCGACGCCTGCATCCATCTGATGAAGAACTATTCCAGCGGCGGACTCGTCAATATCGGCACCGGTGAGGACATCACCATCGCCGAATTCGCCCGCGTGGTTGCGGCGACCGTCGGATATACCGGCACGATCGGCTTCGATACCTCGCGGCCCGACGGCACGCCGCAGAAATTGCTCGACGTCAGCCGCCTTGCCAAACTGGGCTGGCGCGCACGCACCTCGCTTCAGGACGGCATCAGGCTGGCATATCAGGCGTATCTGGCCGAGCAGCAATAGGCGAGGGTTCGCGGACATGCGGCAAAAATGCCACTCATGCGAACTTTGCTGAGCTTCAGCAGCGATTCCGCTTGTTGGGCAATTTCGACCAAAATGCGAATCACATAATCATCCCCTGATCGCAAATGGGGGCTGACAATTATGAAAACATTGAAGTTCATGGCTGCGCTGGCAGTCGTGGGGGTGCCGTCCGGAATGTGGTTGGAATTCGGAATGGCGTATTCCGGGTAACATGAAGTTATCGTTTCAAGCGGCGAGGTCAATTGGCTGATCGATGGGTTTTGTGGCGAGAGTTTGCCAGCCATCGACCTTGCGCATGCTGATCTGCCCCGATGCAAGCAATGCCCAGAACAACATCGCGGCAGTGTCGGCTGACGGCAACACTGTTTGTGTCTTGATGCGGCGCTTGAACTCTTCGTGCAGCCGCTCGATTGCGTTGGTCGTGCGTAGACTACGCCATTGGCTCGGCGGCAGGCGGGCGAAGGTAAACAGGCGATCGCCAGCTTCCTCCAGGCTGTCGGCAACGGCACGATGCTTGAGCCGCCACTTGCGGAGGAAGGCCTTGCGGCGAAAGGCGATCTCATCGGGTGTGGCCGCATAGATCATGTCGTTAAAGTCGGCCGTGATCTCGTCGTGCAGACGCTCCGGGGAATGGGCGAGCAGGTTTCTATGCTTGTGAACGGTGCAGCGTTGCACCGGCACGCCGTCCCAGACCGCGGCAATGGCCTTGTCGAGCCCTGGTGCACCATCGACGATAAGGAACTCGGGACGCCGCAGCCCGCGCTTGATGAGATCGTCCAGCGCCGTGCGCCATGCCTCGGCGCTTTCGCCGCCCATGCTCTTGATCGCGAGCAGAACCTTCTGGCCGTCCGCTCGTACGCCCAGCACAACGAGCAGCGAGATCGAGGTTGCCTTGCGGTCGAGCCGCACTTGGACGACGGTGCCATCGAGGATCAGGCGCACGATCGGCTCCTCGGCCAGCGAGCGGCTGTTCCAGGCGTCCCAGTCGCTTTTGACCTTGCGCCAGGTCCGGCTCACCGTGTCCTTGCCGACCGTACCGCCGAACAGCGCCGCCAGCGCGCGACGCACCCGCCTGGTATTGGTGCCGGCAAGATAGCTGCTTGCAATCAGCGCGTCGGCGGCAAGCGTGCGCCGCTGATAGGCCCGCAAAGCCTGGCTCTTCCATTCCGCCGTCCCGCCCTCCGGCGTGGTCAGCCGGGCTCGCGGCACCGCGATTTCGATCGGCCCGAACGTGCCCGTCAGCGAGCGCGTCCGGCTGCCATGACGGTGGCCGGTGACGCAGGCTCCTGCTTCATTGCCGGCCATCTTGCTTCGTTCATAACGCGGCCGTGCCAGCGCGGTATCGAGCTCGCTGCGGATCAACTCTTCGATGAACTGACGCGCCCGAGCCCGTACCTCGGTCTCGATCGGATCGAACCAGTTGTCGAAAAGATCAACAGCCATCTCAGTCACAGGCTGCATGGAATCAGGCTTCGTGGTAACCTTGCTCATGGCGTAGTCTCCAGTCCGACGCTTCAACGCCCGACAATTCGAGGTTGATCACCCCGGAGACTACGCCAACCCTAATTCCTACCAACCCTGCGACGGCACCGTCGTGGGGGCCGGCTTGGGAGCGGCGCACGGCGCCGACATGGCAACGAAGGCTCCCGTCTTCAAGGCGCCGCCTTCTGGTTGCGCTTACGACATCATTCGGGCCAACAGCCAGATCAGCGTCGATTTCGCCGCGACGGATTGGAATTACGCCGAATTCAACCAGTTTGCTGCCGGCGGTGGTGCGTTGGCAAATCCAGCCTTCCCCGTGGGGGCCACCCTCAACACTGAAAAGGGTTGGTTGCCGGGCGTCGCTGTTACGGGCTCGTATATGAGCGATTGCTCCAGCGGCTTCTTCTCCAATATCTATTTGTATGGTCGAGGCACATATCTTAGCGGCCACACCACCGAGTGGGTAAATGGTGTCCCCGGAACTTTTAGCGATCCAGCGAGAGTCTGGGATGGAGATTTCCGGGTCGGCAAAGGTTTCCAGGTTAGCTCCAACGTGATGCTGACGCCCTATATCGGTGCCGGTGTCGATGATTGGAGGAGAACGATCAGTGGAGTTCCCACCGGCGCTCTCATCGAAGACTACTCGCATGGGTATGTTGGAGCCGGCCTGTTACTGCAGGTTGCCGTTGCTCCCGGCTTTGTTGTTTCCGCTTATGGCCTTGGCGGAGGGACCTTCAATTCGCAGATGAACTTCAACCCGAACACGGCTGTTAACGCGGTTCTTTTCGGGCCCAATCATACGTTTACGCTCGGCAATTCCGAGACCGTGAAAGCGGGAGCCTCGATTGATTACGCCTTCACGAATAATTGGCATATGAATGCGGGCGTCGATTACACCTACTTCAAGTACGGTGCGTCGCGCCAGGAATTGCTGCCTCTGTTTGGCACCTTCGAGCCACCCAGCCGCACATCGAACGTGACTGCGACCGTCGGCGTGGGGTACTCCTTCGGCGGTCCCATCGTCGCAAGATATTGATCGTCAGGACGATCGAAAAACCGAGACCCGCCGGATGTTTCCGGCGGGTTTTGGATTTTTGAGGACAGTGTTTCGGAGCCGGATTGTGTGTCCGTCCTCGTAACTTACCATTGGCGGATTGCGAAGTAGCCGCCCGTCGGGCGATGGCGTTGATCGCAACGCCCGTCTACGCCCAGGTCGGCGGCAGGAAAACCGCGGGCGACGAAAAAAAGGAAGAACCGAAAAAGAAGATCGACGAAAAGGCTTACAAGGCCGCGCTCGAAAGAATACCCGAGCCCAGGAGAAGTACGATCCGTGGGGCGTGACCAAGAAGCCTGACGCCGACAAAAAACCGTCGAAATAAATCCGGAGGTCGCCCGGCCTTCTACTTTGTCGCCGGCTTCTGCCCTGCTGCCGGACACCCCGAAAATTGTACGGAGACCCTCAGTCCGATTGGTATTTGCCGTTGCTTTTCCGGCACGGAAATTATCACCTGACGGAACTGTTGAGGTGCATTGCCGACGTACGGACTTTCGCCAACCGAGGTCGCAACGTTCTCGACAATGCCGTCGAACTGCATTTCGGGAACGCTGTCTGCGGAGACACGGGAGCGTTCCCCGGCACAGATTTCTGAAATCTCGCGTTCAGCGACAAAAGCTCGCACCAGCCGCCTGCTGTCATCGACCATGGTGATCAAGGTGACCGGAGCCATCGAACTCACCAACTGTCCCGGACTGACGTTGGTGCTCAGGATGATGCCGTCGATCGGGGCATCCACCGTGCAGTAACCCAGGCGCGCGGCCGTTTCTTCCACCCGCCCTTTGGCGGCATCGCGCCGGGCGCGCGCTTCCGTAATATCTTCTTCCCGGGAGCCGACCTGCAGCAGGACAAGCTTTGCACGCACCTCCTCGAGCATTGCGGCTGCAATCCGCGCGTCTCGCTCGGCCTGGTCGATCTGGACCCTCGTTACAGTGACTCCCTCGTGGAGGGTCTGGGCCCGCTGGAATTGCTTCTCCGCCTCGTGCAATCGCGCTTCCGCAAGGTTGACGTTAGCGGCTCCAATCGCGATCTCCTCGGGCCGGGAGCCGTGCGAGACCCGGGCAAACACCGCTTCGGATGCCGCAAGGTCCGACTCGCGGGCCGCAAGTTCTCGCTCGATATTGCGGCACTCCACCCGCGCAAGATGTTGGCCGGCCTGAACCCGATCGCCGGCTTTGACGAGCAATTCCGCTATTGTTCCAGTCGCCGATGTCCCGAGCGACAACACATCGCTACCGGCCTCGACGCGCCCCGGCGCCAACGCCGACCTGGTTTGTCCCCTGACCACGCCGCACAATCCCCACCCCATGATTGTGAGAGCGAGTATTCCACACGCGAGCTTTGCTGCTCGCGAAAGTTTTTTAAGGCTGAGCAATTCCGAGCGGTGCACCATGTCGGCTATCCGGGTAGATTTACGACCACCAGAGTAACCGAAGCGGTACAGGTACGGAAAGTTAACTTAGTGCGGCGCTCGGCGCCGGTGAGGACATCACCATCGCCGAATTCGCGCGGGTGGTTGCGGCGACCGTCGGATATTCCGGCACGATCGCTTCGATATCCTGGCGGCCCGATGGGCACGCGGCGGAAATTGCTCGACATCGGCCGCCTTGCCAAACTGGGCTGGCGCGCCCCGCACCGCTTCAGGACGAAATCAAGCTGGCATATCAGGTGTTTTTGACCGAGCAGCATTGGACGGGGGGAGCGTACCCAGAAATTGGGGTTTGATTGGTGCTTGAACAATGTCCGCCAGGTGAGGCGCAAGGTCTCTAAAGGCTTTGCGGGCGTTAACCGGTTCATCGGTCATGACAGATCCCGTTGGCGAGGTGGTTGATGCTCGTTATAGGCCGCTGCCCCCGAGATGATCTCCGTTGATCCGGAATGAGCAGAATCGCGCACAGCGCGCTTCCGATACCCGACAAAGCAATCACCCATCCCATCGGCCACGGCGTTCCGTCGGCGAAGGCGCCGACCAGCGCGGACCCGATGATGCCGCTGCCGTATTGTAGTGAGCCAACCAATGCCGAAACCGCCCCTGCGCGGTTTGGAAACGCCGCCATAGCCCCGGCGATCGAGTTGGCCACGATGAATCCGGTCAAGCCGACAAACGCGAACAGTGGCAACGCCAACCCCGTCAATCCTCCCCAGCCGTTCAGGGCATCGACCGCAAGAACGGCGCCAGCAACCGCGGCTGCGGCAGTGCCGGCGCGCATCAGTTTCAGCCCACCAAACCGCATGACCATCCGAGCGTTGCCGAGGTTGGTCGCCATGATGCCAACGATGCCAGCACCGAACAGCAGGCCGTAGAACTGTGGCCGGACATGGTAGTAGTCGATGTAGGCGAAGGGTGTGCCCGCGATGTAGGCGAACATTCCCGCGTAGAAGAAGCCTCCGGCCGCGGCATATCCGGTCACACGACGATCGCGAAGCAGCAGCCGGTAGTCCGCGATCGCCCGGCCAAGGGGTTCGCTATTGCATCGAGCTTGAGGCAGTGTTTCAGGGAGTGCGAACATCGCAGCCAGCGTCAGTATCCCGACCCCGACCAGCGTCCAGAAGATGGCCTGCCATGAATCCAGCGCAAGGATCTGGCCGCCGATGATCGGCCCCGCCAGAGGTGCGATGGCCATTACCGTCATCAAGGTCGACAGCATCTGTGCCGCCCGATCTCCCGCGTAGAGGTCGCGCACCATGGCACGGGCCAACACTACCCCGGCGCAGGCGCCGACGGCCTGCACCACGCGCCAGCCGATCATCACTCCGGCACCGCTCGAAAGGCCGCAACCTGCTGAGCCGATCACGAACAGCACCAGCCCCAGCATGATGGGCATGCGGCGGCCATAGCGGTCGCCGATCGGCCCCCACAACAACTGGCCGAGGCTGAAGCCAACCAGGTAGCCGGAAATCGTCCATTCCATGGTGCCGGTATTGGAATGGAGCGCGCCCGCCATGGTTGGCAATGCCGGAAGATAGAGGTCCGTCGAGATCGAAGCGAAACCCATCAGGGCGCTGAGGATCGCCAGGACCACCAGGCTGCTCGTTTGAGCAGGTGTAGCGGTGGTGGATTCCGTGGGGGTGCAGGCCGCCATGACCACGGCCTTGCTCGCCAGGCCAGGTGTCAGGTTACGTGTCATGGCTCGCTCCTCATTTTCCACCTCAGCGGCCGGTGGTCGCCATCAACTGCGGCGGATAGCGCTCTCCTTCGACCTTGATGGCCTTCGAGGCGTTTTCGATTTCCGCAAGGTCCGCAGCGCTCAGTTCGATCTCCGCGGCGCCCAGATTCTCTTCCAGCCGATGCAGCTTGGTGGTGCCGGGAATCGGCACGATCCACGGCTTCTGGGCCAAAAGCCAGGAGAGCGCGATCTGCGCAGGCGTTGCTTTCTTGCGGCTGGCGATCTGCTTGAGCAGGTCGACCAGTGCCTGGTTCGTCTCCATCGCCTCCGGCGTGAAGCGCGGCAGCATGGCGCGGAAGTCGTTCTTTTCGAGCTTGGTGTCCCTGTCCATCGCGCCGGTCAGGAAACCCTTGCCGAGCGGGCTGTAGGGCACAAAGCCGATGCCAAGTTCCTCGCACGCCTCGAGCACGCCGTTGGTTTCCGGGCCGCGCGTCCACAGCGAATATTCATTCTGGATCGCTGTGATCGGCTGGACCGCATGGGCACGACGCAGCGTTGCTGCGCCAGGCTCCGACATCCCGAAATGCCTGACTTTTCCTGCGTTGATCAGTTCCTTGACGGCGCCAGCGACATCCTCGATCGGCACGTCCGGATCAACGCGGTGCTGGTAGAACAGGTCTAGCGCATCTCTTTTCAAGCTCCTGAGCGAGGCTTCGGCGACCTTGCGGATGTTGTCAGGGTGGCTGTTCAGGCCGGCCTGCTTGCCGCCTTCGAACTTGAAGCCGAACTTGGTGGCGATGACGACACGGTCGCGGAACGGCGCCAGCGCCTCACCCACCCACTGCTCGTTCGTGAAGGGACCGTAGACCTCGGCGGTATCGAAGAATGTGACGCCGCGGTCGACGGCGGCGCGCATGAAGTCGATGCCCTCTTGTTTGTCGAGTGCGTGGCCGTAGCTGAAATTGATCCCCATGCATCCGAGGCCGATCGCCGATACTTCAAGGCCGCTTTTGCCCAAAATGCGCTTCTTCATGTCCATGCTCCTGCAAATCCGGTGACGCCGACGGACGGCGCCTATCCTGTCCAGATCAATCTAATGGCTTGGTGGCCAACGATAACCGGCTATAATCGGCATGGACCTATTAATTGGATTCATGAATGGCCCGGCAAAGCATTGACGATATCTTGACCTTCCTGGCAGTGGCAGAAGAGCGGAGCTTTACTCGCGCCGCGGCCAGACTTGGCCTTTCGCAGTCTGCGCTCAGCCACACGATCCGCGGGCTAGAGGAGCGGCTGGGACTTCGGTTGCTGACGCGCACCACCCGCAGCGTGGCGCCGACCGAGGCCGGCGAACGGCTTATCCGGACCGCCGGTCCCCGGCTGGAAGAGATCGATGCCGAACTTTCCTCGTTGTCGGCGCTGCGGGACAAACCCGCCGGCATCATCCGGATCACGGCGGGCGAACACGCCGCCCAGTCGGTCATCTGGCCGGCGCTGGCGAAGCTGCTGCCACGATATCCCGACATCCAGGTAGAGCTCATTGTTGACTACGGAATGACCGACATCGTTGCAGAACGCTTTGACGCCGGCGTCCGGCTCGGCGAGCAGGTCGCCAAGGACATGATCGCGGTGCGCATCGGACCAGACATGCGGATGGCGGTCGTGGGCTCGCCGGCGTATTTCGAGAAGCGGCCAAAACCGAAGAAACCGCAAGACCTGACCGGGCACGATTGCATTAATCTGCGGCTGCCGACGTATGGCGGCGTTTATGCCTGGGAGTTTGAAAAGCGCGGGCGTGCAGTGAAGGTACGGGTGGAAGGTCAGTTGGTGTTCAACACCATTGCGCTCAGAACCAGCGCGGTGCTGGACGGCTTCGGCCTGGCTTATCTGCCGGAAGACCAGGTAAGGGAGCAGCTTGCCGCAGGGGCGCTCGTCCGTACGCTCGCCGATTGGTGCGCGCCATTTTCGGGCTATCACCTCTACTATCCAAGCCGCCGTCAGAACTCACCTGCCTTCGCGTTGCTCGTCGAAGCATTGCGCTATCGTGGCTAGTTGAGTTGGATGTCAGCTAATGGTCATTCGAGACCGGGTCGAGCCAGTAACAAGGCCGGCCATCTCCGCCACGCCGCCGAAAGTGGAAGGGCCGCGCCTCGATGGCGACGGGGCGCTAATGCGTCCAGCTCCTACATCGTCGCGCCCCAACTGCGTGCGGTCTGCAAAATCCAGTCGCGATAGACGGTCAGCGGCGTCACCCCGGTAAGGCCGCCGCAGCCGTCGGAGTTTTTGGCGCCGGTGGACCAACTCACCACGCCGACGATGACGGCGCGGCCGTCCTGGTCCTCGAAAGCCGGTGCGCCGGAATCGCCGGTGCAGGCGCCGAGGCCGCTGCGGATGTTGTTGGTTGCGGGATCGACCAGACGGATTTGAAAACCGCTGGGCTGGCCGGTGGCGACCAGCGACGCCGAGCGAATGGTGCCCACGCCGTCATCGCCACCCGACACCGTGACGCCGACCCCGGCAACCGTGAAGCGCGCGCCCGGGACAACCGGGATGCGCGGGGTGCCGAGCAAGGCGGGTACCTTCGACGGTACAGCAGACGGCAGCAACAGCAGCGCGACATCCGCGGTGGCGCGGTGCGCCAGCATGGTCTTCAGGTTGAATTGCGGATGCGCCATGGCCTTCTGAGCGGTGAGGAGGCGTGGCGGCTGCGTGGTATAATCCAGCACGCGATACGAGGTGTCGGGGGCGATGCAATGCCCGGCCGTCAGCACGATATTGGGGGCGATCAGCGAACCGCTGCAGACGGTGCCGTGCGATCCGATGATGGTGACGACGGATCGGGCGAGCGTTTCGGGATTGGCCAGGCCGCCGCCGACGATGGCCTGCGATGGCGTGGCCAGGCCGAGCATCGCCGCAAGCAGGATGATGGAAAGCGGCTTCATCATTTCGGCGCCGACTTGGGAGCAGACTTGAAAGCATCAGACTTGGGCGCGGTCTTGCCGAGCGCCGTTGCCATTGCCGATATCAGCGGCTTCATGAAGAAGGCGTCGTTGGCGGGATAGATATCGGTCCGCAAGCCGTGCGATTTCAATTCGTCGGACACGACAGGCCCGACCGAGGCAATCGGCGTGCGCGCCAGCCCGTCGCGCAAGCGCGCTTCGCATCCATGTGCCTGCGCCACCTCGATCAGTCGGCGGGCCTGCCCCGAACTGGTCAGCGCGATGGCGTCGATGGCGCCTTTCGCCATCTCGTCGATCGCGGTGACGATGTTGGCGTCGGCTGCCTTGGCGTCATAGACATAGGGGAGCACGGCGTCGACCTCGGCGCCCCGCGCCGTAATCGCGCCGGTCAGCACGCTGTGATCCTTGTCGGGATAGAGCTGCAGGCCGACGCGATGGCCGGCGAGGTCGACGCGCGCCAGCATCTCGGCAATACCTTCGGAGGTCGGCTTTTCCGTGGTGACGTCGGCTTCAAGTCCGATCTCGCGCAGCGCCCGTCCGGGTTTTGGCCCGCGCGCGAATTTGCGGGCCTTGCCGAGGGCGGCGATAAAATCCTGTTCGGCGCCGATCCGCCGCGCGACCTTCATCAGCCGCCGCAGGCCTTCGCCGGTCATCAGCACCAGATCGTCGCAGGGGCGATCGACGAAGCGCCTGATCCAGGCCTCGACCGGCGCGGGATCGGGGGCGTCGTGGATCGTGAACATCGGACATTGCAGCACATCCGCGCCCTGTTCGGTCAGCAGGCGGGAAAATTGCGCTTCCTCGCGGGTTTCCAGGATCAGAATGCGGTAGCCATTCAGTCGGTCAGCCATCATCTTGCTCGTGAGCGTGTTCTTGCCGCGATCGCCTGTTGTTTGTTCATCATGGCGCGCGGGCGGGGATTGGCGCAAGGGCGCTGCGGATGATAGAGCAGGCCCGCGCATCGCAAGCCTTTCGCATCAGGTCGATCTCACCTTCAATCGCAGTCAAGCCGCTCCATGCCCGATCATCAATTCGTGTTGACCCTGTCCTGTCCGGACCGTCCCGGAATCGTCTCGGCGGTGTCGACGTTCCTGGCCCATAACGGGCAGAACATCCTCGACGCCCAGCAGTTCAACGACGTCGAGACCGCGCATTTCTTCATGCGGGTGGTGTTCACGGCCGCCGACCTCGCGGTCAACCTGGCGGCGCTGCAAACCGGCTTTGCGGCGATCGCGGAACGTTTCGGCATGGACTGGCAGATGCGCGACCGCGCCACCCGCCGCCGGGTCATGCTGCTGGCTTCGCAGTCCGACCATTGTCTGGCCGATATCCTGTATCGCTGGCGCACCGGCGAATTGCAGATGATCCCGACCGCCATCGTCTCCAATCATCCGCGCGAGACCTACAGCAATCTCGATTTCGGCGAGATTCCGTTTCATCATCTGCCGGTGACGAAGGAAACCAAACGCGAGCAGGAGACCGCGATCTGGAATCTGGTTCAGGAAACCACAACCGATCTGGTGGTGCTGGCGCGGTACATGCAAATCCTGTCCGATGAGATGTCGGCGAGGCTGTCGGGGCGCTGCATCAACATTCATCACTCGTTCCTGCCGGGCTTCAAGGGCGCGCGTCCCTATCACCAGGCGCATGAGCGCGGCGTCAAGCTGATCGGCGCCACCGCGCATTATGTCACCAGCGCGCTCGATGAGGGGCCGATCATCGACCAGGACGTCGAGCGCATCAGCCATCGCGACACCCCGAATGATCTCGTCCGCAAGGGACGCGATATCGAACGCCGCGTGCTGGCGCGCGCCATGCGTCATCATCTCGAAGACAGGGTGATCCTCAACGGCCGCAAGACCGTGGTCTTCATGGACTGACGCTTCCGCTTCTTGGCGCGCCGGGCTTAGTACACGGCTTCCTGCGACGACTGGACGGCTGCGTCTTTCGGCGGCGCGGGTTCGAGACGCTTGCGCTCCCGCTCCCGCATGAACTCGTCGTATTTCGCCGTGCCCGGACGCGGCGGCACATCTGGCGGCAAACCGCCGGCCCATTGCGGGATCGCATCGGTCACCCCGGCGGCGAGCTTGTCGTTGATGGTTCCGCAGCCGCTCAGTCCGCACGCCACGAGCGCGAGAGCCAGGAGAGCAGGGATGTGGAAAGGATAAGACATTCTTGTTGCGAGCCGACGCGATCTGCCGCGGAACGGGCAGTACTCAAGCCCAATAGCACTCCAGCCAATAGCACTGGATCCAAGGCTCGCTCATTAATTTCCCGACAGGCTTATCGGCCGTAACCGGACTTGTCGAGCAACGGGTCTTGCCGTGATATTTCACTGGCGATGATGATGGCTATTTCCTAATCGGCCCTTTCCTCGGCCGAATTTGCCGTTCACAAAGCCGTGGCAGCACGCTTAATCCGTCAGGGTCACAAGATGTCACTTCGGATACTGGTCACCGGTTCCTCCGGCTTCATCGGCCAGGCGGTGAGTTCCGCGCTGGCCGAGGCGGGGCACCGCGTGCGGGCCGCGTCGCGCAAGCCGAACCGGACGCCCGATCAAGCCGGCATCGAATGGATGGAATTGCCCGATCTCTCAAAAGATGTCGACTGGTCGCCGCTGGTCGAGGGCATGGACGTCGTCGTGCACCTTGCCGCCATCGCCCACCGCAGCGAGGCGGACGCCGGCGATTACATCAGGGTCAATCACACTGCGACGGCGGCTTTGGCCGAGTGCTGCCGAAGCCACGCCGTCAAACGCCTGATCTTCATGTCTTCGATCGGCGCGCAAACCGGATCGGCCGCCGATCACGTCGTGACCGAGACGGATGAGCCGCATCCCGTCACCGGCTACGATCGGGCGAAACTCGCCGCGGAGGAGGACATTCGCCGATCGGGCGTGCCGTTTACGATATTGCGGCCGGTCATTGTCTACGGTCCCGGCGCCAAGGCCAATATCGCGTTGCTGACGCGGATCGCGGCGTTGCCGCTGCCGTTGCCGTTCGGGGCTTTTCGCAACCGGCGTTCTTTGCTCGCGATCGAAAACCTGGTGCAGGCGATTGAGTTCTGTCTCGAGGGCCCGCAAACGCTGAACCAGGTCTTTATCGTCGGCGATCCCGAACCGATCACGCTGGCCGAAATGTTCGCTGCCTTGCGCGAGGGAGCAGGTCGCTCGCCGCGGCTCGTTCCGGTTCCGCCATTTGCGGTGAAGGCACTGGTCACAGCGATGGGACGATCGGAACTCTGGGACCGGGTTGGCCGGGACCTCGTCGCCAGCCCGGCCAAATTATTGGCGGCCGGATGGTCGCCGCTAACCGGGACCAGGGACGGACTACGCGCCATGGTGCGAAACCAGAAATAGGTATCCGGTTCCCGATATATTGCTGGTTTCCCCCGAACCCGTCGCGAGTACCAACGTCCACCGCTCTTGTTGGCTGGACCTGTTTATTTGTACGATAGTACAAATGATGGTCCTATGGTCGCGATTGACAATACGGGGTGCATCGGGCGCGATGCGCCGCGATACAGGGCCGCAAAATCTAAGGTATATGGTGGCGGCAAGGGCCGGATAACGGTTCACGGAAAACCGATCAGGGGGAGTTCTATGTTTATTCGCACCAAGTTTTCACTGCTGCAGGCCGTTGCCGGCGTCGCACTGGGCGTCGCCGCTCTTGGGCCGGCTCAGGCCCAGGAGAGCGTCAAGATCGGCCTGATCCTGCCGATGACCGGAGGCCAGGCCTCGACCGGCAAGCAGATCGACAACGCGATCAAGCTCTACATGCAGCAGAAGGGCGACACCGTCGCCGGCAAGAAGATCGAGATCATCCTCAAGGACGACGCCGCGGTTCCCGACAATACCAAGCGCCTCGCGCAGGAACTGATCGTCAACGACAAGGTCGCCATCATCGCGGGCTTCGGCGTCACGCCGGCGGCACTGGCGGCGGCGCCGCTGGCGACGCAGGGCAAGGTCCCGGAGATCGTGATGGCGGCGGGCACCTCGATCATCACCGAACGTTCGCCCTATATCGTGCGCACCAGCTTCACGCTGGCGCAGTCGTCCACCATCATCGGCGACTGGGCGGTCAAGAACGGCATCAAGAAGGTCGCGACGCTGACCTCCGATTACGCGCCCGGCAACGACGCGCTGAATTTCTTCAAGCAGAATTTCACCGCCGGCGGCGGCGAGATCGTCGAGGAGGTCAAGGTGCCGCTGGCCAATCCCGATTTCGCGCCGTTCCTGCAGCGCATGAAGGATTCCAAGCCCGACGCCATGTTCGTGTTCGTGCCGGCCGGGCAGGGCGGCAACTTCATGAAGCAATATGCCGAACGCGGCCTCGACAAGGCCGGCATCAGGGTGATCGGCCCCGGCGACGTCACCGACGACGACGTGCTCAACGGCATGGGCGACGCGGTGCTCGGCACCGTCACCGCGCATATCTACTCGGCGGCGCATCCCTCCCAGATGAACAAGGATTTCGTCGCCGCCTATCAGAAGGCCTTCTCGACCCGTCCCGGCTTCATGGCGGTGAGCGGCTATGACGGCATTCACCTGATCTACGAGGCGCTGAAAAAGACCGGCGGCAAGACCGACGGCGACGCGCTGGTCGAAGCCATGAAAGGCATGAAGTGGGAGAGCCCGCGCGGCCCGATCTCGATCGATCCGGAAACCCGCGACATCGTGCAGAACGTCTATATCCGCAAGGTCGAGAAGGTTAACGGCGAACTGTATAATGTCGAGTTCTCGACTTTCAACGACGTCAAGGATTCCGGCAAGACCAAGAAGTGACGCGCGAAAGCGCGTCATCCCAGGGGCGCGCATTAGCGCGAGCCCGGGATATCGCAGTGTTGTCGCTCCAGATTCCGGGTTCAGCGCTGTCGCGCTGTCCCGGAATGACGTTTTGGTTTCTCGGGCATCGCGTAAAATGACCACGCTGTTCACCATCCTGTTCGACGGCGTCGCCTACGGCATGCTGCTGTTCGTGCTGGCCTGCGGCCTCGCGGTCACGCTCGGACTGATGAATTTCGTCAATCTCGCCCACGGCGCGTTCGCGATGGCCGGCGGCTACGTCTGCGCGGTGCTGGTCAACCAGTCCGGCTGGCCGTTCTTCGCCGCATTGCCGCTGGCGTTCGTTTCCAGTGCCGCGATCGGCGTGGTGCTGGAGCGCTCGCTCTACCGGCATCTTTATACCCGCAGCCACCTCGATCAGGTGCTGTTCAGCATCGGTCTCGTCTTCATGTCGGTGGCGGCGGTCGACTACATCATGGGATCGTCGCGGATTTTCATCAAGCTTCCGGCCGCACTCGAAGGGCAGATGGACTTCTTCGGCGTCGGTATCGGCCGCTACCGGCTGATGATCATCGTGATCTGCGGCCTGCTGACGGTCGGGCTTCAACTGGTGCTGGCGCGGACGCGGTTCGGCAGCCGGCTGCGGGCGGCGGTGGACGATCCCCGGGCCGCCAGCGGGCTCGGCATCAACGTGCCGCAGGTATTCGCGTTCACGTTCGCATTCGGCTGCGGTCTTGCCGGGCTGGGCGGCGCGCTGAGCGCCGAGATTCTCGGGCTCGACCCGTATTTTCCGCTGAAGTTCATGATCTACTTTCTGATCGTGGTGACCGTCGGCGGCTCCTCCAGCATCACCGGCCCGTTTCTGGCTTCGCTGCTGCTCGGCATCGGCGACGTCGCCGGCAAATACTACGTGCCGAAAATGGGACCGTTCGTGATCTACACCATCATGATCGTGATCCTGATCTGGCGTCCCAACGGCCTGTTCGGCCGCGCCGCCGCCCGTTGACGCCGCCATGACCGCGCCATCAGACGTCGGGAACCATGCCAAACAGCAGGCGCGCTGGCACTGGAGCGAGATCGCGTTCTGGATCGGCGTGCTGGCCTGCGGCTTCCTGTTTCCGTCGCGCTATCTGATCATGACGGATATCCTGCGGCTGGCGCTGTTCGCGCTGTCGCTCGACCTGATCCTCGGCTATGCCGGCATCGTCTCGCTCGGCCACGCCGCGTTTTTCGGCGTCGGCGCCTATTGCGCCGGCCTGCTGGCGCTGCACGGCATCATCACCGAACCGGTGATTGCGCTGCTGGCGGCCGGTCTGGTCGCGACCGCGGTCGGCTTCCTCACCAGCTTCCTCGTGATCCGCGGCGTCGACCTGACCCGCCTGATGGTGACGCTCGGCATCGCGCTATTGCTGGAGGCGCTGGCGGAACGCTTTTCCAACATCACCGGCGGCACCGACGGGCTGCAAGGCATCGAGATGCAGCCGATCCTCGGCCTGTTCGCGTTCGACATGTTCGGCAAGGTCGGCTTCTTCTACTGCCTCATCGTGCTGTTTCTGCTGTTCGTGCTGGCGCGGCGGATCGTGCACTCGCCGTTCGGGCTGTCGCTGCGCGCGATCAGGAACAATCCGCTCCGCGCCGCGGCGATCGGCGTTCCCGTCAATCGCCGCCTGATCGCGGTTTACACCATTGCGGCGTTCTATGCCGGCATCGCCGGCGCGCTGTTCACCCAGACCACGGCTTTGGCCTCGCTCGACGTGTTCGCGTTCGACCGCTCCGCCGACCTGATGCTGGTGCTGGTGATCGGCGGCACCGGCTATCTCTATGGCGGGCTGATCGGCGCCGTCGTGTTCAAGATGCTGCAGGTGTTCTTTTCCAACCTCACCCCGCAATACTGGCAGTTCTGGATCGGCCTCGTGCTGGTGGCGATCGTGCTGATCGGCCGGGCGCGGCTGCATCGTTGGGCGCTGTGGGGACCGAACCTGATCATCGGACAGGTTGCCGGGCGAAAAGCCATCGTGGCCGTTCCCGAAGGTGACGCGCCATGACCATTGCGCTGGAAACCCGGGGGCTGGAAAAGCAGTTCGGCGGCCTCAAGGTCACCCGCGATCTGTCGCTGCGGGTGGAGCAGGGCGCCCGCCATGCGCTGATCGGCCCGAACGGCGCCGGCAAGACCACCGTCATCAATCTGTTGACCGGCGTACTCAAGCCCAATGCGGGACGCATTCTGCTCGAGGGCAACGACATCACCGACCTGCCCGTGCACAAGCGCGTGCTGCGCGGGCTGTCGCGCACCTTCCAAATCAACCAGCTCTATGCCGACCTGACGCCGCTCGAAACCATTGGTCTGGCGGTATCCGAACGGATGGGCCGCGGCGGCGACTGGTGGCGCCGGATGGGCACGCGCGACGATGTCAACGGCGAGATCGCGGAAAACCTCAAGCGGTTTCATCTGCTCGACGTCATGAACGAACTCACCGCCACGCTGCCCTATGGCAAGCAGCGGCTGCTGGAGATCGCGGTCGCCATTGCCACCAAGCCGCGCGTGCTGCTGCTCGACGAACCCGCCGCCGGCGTTCCCGAAAGCGAGCGCCACGATATCCTCGCCGCGGTCGCGGCCCTGCCGCGCGACGTCACGGTGTTGCTGATCGAGCACGACATGGATCTGGTGTTCTCGTTCGCTGACCGCATTTCGGTATTGGTCAAGGGCGCGATGCTGGTCGAGGGGCCGCCCGACCAGGTGGCGCGCGATCCACAGGTCAAGGCGGTCTATCTCGGCGAGGCCGCCGATGCCTGATTTGCTGTGCATCGAGGGCCTGCGCGCCGGCTATGGCGAGGCCGTGGTATTGCCCGGCTTATCGCTGCGCCTGCCGGAGAGCCAGGTGCTGGCGCTATTGGGACGCAACGGCACCGGCAAGACCACGCTGGTCAATTCGATCGTCGGCGTGACCCGGCGTTTTGGCGGCACCATCACCCTCGGCGGGCTCGATATCACCGCGATGCGGCCGGACCAGCGCGCGCGGGCGGGCATCGGCTGGGTGCCGCAGGAGCGCAACATCTTCCGCTCGCTGACGGTCGAGGAAAACATGACCGCGGTGGCGCAGCCCGGTCCGTGGACGGTGGCGAAGGTCTACGAAATGTTCCCGCGGCTGAAGGAGCGCCGCAACAATTTCGGCAACCAGCTCTCCGGTGGCGAACAGCAGATGCTGGCGATCGGCCGCGCGCTCACGCTCAACCCGCAGGTGCTGCTTTTGGACGAACCGACCGAGGGTCTCGCCCCCATCATCGTCGAGGAACTGCTGCGCGCGATCGGCGCCATCGCCCGATCAGGCGGTATCTGTTCCATTATTGTCGAACAGAATGCCCAAAAGATTCTGGGGCTGGCCGACCGCGTTGTGATATTGGAGCGCGGCGCGATCGTTCACGATGCGGCAAGCGCCGCCTTGAAAGCCGATCCCGCGGTACTGGAGCGCTTTCTCGGCGTCTCCGGCGCCGCGGCACACTGAAATTCCTGGGAGTAGTGAAAATGCAGAGAACCAAAGCCCCTTTCCGCGCCGACGAGGTCGGCAGCCTGTTGCGGCCGCCGCTCATCAAGGAGGCCCGCGCCAAACTCGAAAAGGGCGAGATATCGGCCGCCGATCTGCGCAAGATCGAGGACACGGAGATCGAAAAGGTCGTGAAGAAGCAGGCCTCGCTCGGCCTCAAGCTCGCCACCGACGGCGAATTCCGCCGCTCGTGGTGGCACTTCGATTTCCTGAAGGATCTCACCGGCTGCGAGCTGTTTCACCCCGACGAAGGCATCCAGTTCACCGGCATCCAGACCCGGCATGAAGCGGTGCGGGTGATCGGCAAGCTCGATTTCCCCGACAATCATCCGATGCTGGAGCATTTCAGGTTCCTGAAGAAACAGTGCGACGCTGCGGATGTGATGGCGAAGATGACGATCCCCTCGCCCGCGGTGCTGCATTTCCGCGGCGGCCGCAAGTCGATCTCCAAGGAGGTCTATCCGGACATCGAGGTATTCTTCGAGGATCTCGCAAAAACCTATCGCAAGGCGGTGAAGGCGTTCTACGATGCCGGCTGCCGCTATCTGCAGCTCGACGACACCGTGTGGGCCTATCTCTGCTCGCAGGACGAACTCAACAAGGTGCGCGCCCGCGGCGAGGACGCCGATCATCTGCAGGAGATCTACGCCCGCATCATCAATTACGCGATCGCCGAGCGGCCGGCCGACATGACCATCACCACCCATGTCTGCCGCGGCAATTTCCGCTCGACCTGGATTTCCTCCGGCGGCTACGAGCCGGTGGCGGAGACCATGCTGGCCGGCACCAATTACGACGGCTATTTCCTCGAATACGATTCCGAGCGCGCCGGCGGTTTCGAGCCGCTGCGGTTTCTGCCGAAGGGTAACAAGATCGTGGTGGTCGGCGTCATCACCTCGAAAAGAGGCGAGCTCGAGAAGAAGGAAGACATCAAGCGCCGGCTGGAGGAAGCCGCCAAATTCGCGCCCCTGGAGCAGCTCGCGGTCTCGCCGCAATGCGGCTTCGCCTCCACCGAGGAAGGCAACATTCTGACCGAGGAAGAACAGTGGGCCAAGCTGAAGCTCGCGGTCGATGTCGCCAATGAGATGTGGGGGAAGTAAGCGCCTGAAAATGATTCACTTTCGTCATGGCCGGGCTTGTCCCGGCCATCCACGGCTTTCTTGCTGCCGCGGCTAAGAACGTGGATGCCCGGGACAAGCCCGGGCATGACGAACTATCGATAACGCCGCGCCCTCCTCATCATGAGGACCGCTCACCTCTTCGCCAGATAGACTTCGCCCAGCAGTGACGAATTCGACCACGGCACCTGCCTGTTGCCGGTCGCGGCGACGACTTCGGCGCGGACGCGCGTCAGCATCTGCTGCACTTCAAGCCCCGAGGTGCCGATGTGACGCGACAGCGCCGCCGAGAACGGGCTGTTGGCCCCTTCGCCGTCAAGCGCGATCTGTCCCGGCGCGGTCGCGAACGCGATCAGCGTGCCGGCGCCGCGCGTGGCGCCGGAGGCCGGCGCGGTCGGGGCGGCCAGTCCCGGTCCGGCTTCGATCGCGCGGCCGGGAACGGCGGAGGCAGTCTGCGACTCCAGCGGATTGTTGCGGCAGGCATCGAGGATCAGGATGTTGGTGCGGACCTGGTCGTCCAGGCCCGCCAGGATCGTGTCCATGTCGATCATCGACTCGGTCAGGCTTGTGCCGGGCTGCAGCCGCATGTCCACCGGCACCAGGTAATTGCGGCCGTTGATCTGAACGCCGTGGCCGGCATAATAAACCAGCGCGACCTGCGCTCGCGCCGCCTCGCGCAGGAAGTCGCGGGTCATCTTCTGCATCGCCGCGCGATCGAGATCGATGCCTTCGGAGACGGCAAAGCCGATGTCGCGCAGGCTCCTCGCGACCGAGTGCGCGTCATTGGGCGGATCGGGCAGCGCCTTGACATGGGCGTAAGCGCCGTTGCCGATCACCAGCGCGAGACGTAGTCCCGCGCTCGCACCCGTCATCGGAGCGGGCGGCGGCGCTGTCGCTTGCTGGGTTGGCGCAAGCGTCGGGTCGGACAGCAGTGAAAGACGGACCCGCGCGGTCGCCTGATTGGCCTTGCTGCCGGCGTCGGAAGCCACGCCCGCGAGCGTGGCGTTGAAATCCTGCTTCGCGCTGTTGAAATCGCCCTTGGCCTCATAGGCGAGGCCGCGCTGGGTATAGGCCGATATCAGCACGCTGCCCGGCGGCGTCATGATATTCGCCGGCGAATTGGCCTTGGCCAGCCTGATCGCCTCGCTGCAATCGGCGATGGCGCGATCGGCGTCGCCTTTGGCGCGCCAGATCACCGCGCGGTTGGTGAGCGGCGAGGGCAATGCCGGATTGAGCCGGATCGCCGCATTGATGTCGGCGAGCGCGCCGTCGAGATCGCCAAGCGCCTGCTTCGCAGCCCCCCGGTTCTGATAGGCGAACGCTTCGCTGGGCGCGAGCCTGATGGCCTGGTCGTAGTCGGCAATGGCTTTTGCGTAGTCGCCTTTGGAGCGCCAGGCGTTGCCGCGATTGTGAAAGATGGTGCCGTTGGGCGGTCCGAGCCGCAAGGCATCGCTGAAGTCGGCGATGGCGATGTCGTACTCGCCCTTGTCGTAGTAGGCCGAGCCGCGCAGATTATAGAGCGCGACCCCTCCCGGCTGCAGCCGCAGCGCCTCGGTGGCGTCGGCGATCACCTGGGTATAGTTGCCCTTCTTGTTCCAGCCGACCGCGCGCCAGAAATAGATCGTCGCCAGTTTGTCGCCGGAGAAAACCTTCAGCGCGATGATCTTGTTGCAGGCGTCGATTTGCTGGTCCGCCGGTGTGCCGTCGCCGGTGCAGAGTGGCCCCAGCTGCGAGCGCTGCTGGGCGACGGCAGGCGCAGGCGCGGCGAGGCTGGAGCCCAGCACGGCAGTCAACATTGTCAGCGTCAGAAACAGGCGGCGCATCGGTTCGGACTTCGACAAAAAGGGGCATCCACGCATATGTGACGACCGAAGGCTTTGAGGTTCATCGCCGTATCGCGGTTGGTATAACCCCGTGGGCTCCTTCAGGACTACGAATGATCTAGCCCGACGGGCCATATCTAGGGGCAGCGAGTGCTGCGACTACACCACGCCTCGGTCAACTGATATTTTTCTGTTAATCAAAAATATTCTTCTTTTCAGAATAACCAAATCAGCGATACATCTTTGCCGTCCCCGCCCACCCAGAAGGGGCGTTCGCGGTCGTCACGGACGCAGGGTGCGGGATGCGATGGACGCGGGATGGTGCTTTGGACGAGAGCATCACTCGCGGATGGCGAAATCGCGTGGTCCTGACACCCTCACGCCGGTGTCAAGTTGGCGAAGACAAATCGTCGGCGACGGTGGCAACAGAGCGGGGCTCACCGGGGAGATCGCGTATAAGCCGTAAACCGTCGCGTGCGGGAATGTCGGGTAATTCCGGTGGACTCGTAGTGGACTACACTCGTGTGCTTTCTACCTTTTTGCACGCGGGGCTATGGGTGCATTGGGCGCCCGGCATTCCCCACGCCCTTTCGGGGCGGAACGAAATGCAAAACCCGGGCGAAATCGCGCCGCGGGAATGCGAAACTGTATCTCAACGTCATTGCAAGCGACGACGTGTCCGCCGTAGCTCAACGAGCGAAGGCGGAAGCAATCCAGCTTCCTTCCTCTGCGTTAAGAAAGCTGGATTGCTTCGCTGAGCCTGTCATCGGGCGCGCGTTCGCGCGACCCGGTGGCTCGCAATGACGGCTTTGAAAGCGCGCAACGCCCTCTGCTGTCATCGTCCGGCTTGACCGGACGACCCGGTATTCCAGAGACTTCAGCGATATAACCGAGAGGCCTCGGCGTACTGTGGATCGCCCGATCGAGTTGGGCGACGACAGTTGTGGTTGTTGCCGGCATCCATCGTCGCTTCGCTTACGCTGGCAATGGCGGTCGTAAGCAGTGGTAGCAAAATCCATTATCGTCGTCCCTGCGAAAGCAGGGACCCATAACCACGGGATGTGGGGGTGTGCGAAAGTCGTCGACCAGCGTCGTTCAAAACGACGGGCCACGGCGTATGGGTCCCTGCTTTCGCAGGGACGACGTTGAGATACTAAGCGCTCGATCTTGGCACATTTGACCCCCCCCCATTTCCCAACAGTGGGCAGATGATGGTAGGACACTGGCGCTCTCAGTCGCTGCCCACCGGTCCGGCCCAAACCATCGTCCGATGAAAAACGACCAGATCCTGAGCCTGATCCAGGAATATTGCCGCCAGGCCGATATGGCAGAATCGACCTTTGGCCGGCGCGCCGTCAATGACGGCAAGCTGGTGCACCGGTTGCGCGAAGGCAAGCGCATCACCATCGACACGCTGGACCGCATCCAAGCCTATATCGCCGCCTCGATGCCGGGCGGGGTGGCGCCGCCGCGTGGCCTCGAAGTGCCGCCCGAGAAGCGCGATCCGCGCGGCAATTTCCGGTTCTTCGAGAACCGCCAGAAATACCTGCTGTTCGTCCACACCTGCAGCGAAAAGCGGGTGATCTCGGAGCGGGTGGCGCTGGAACTCGGCAGCATCCATCCCCGGCCGCCGGCGGTGCGGGTATTCGACGCAGGGGTCGGCGACGGCACCGTGCTGGCGCGGGTGATGCGGTCGCTGCACGGCCGCTTCCCCCATATGCCGCTCTATATCGCCGGCAAGGAACTCAGCCTCGAGGATGTCCGGTTGACCCTGGACAAGGTGCCGGACCGGCTGTTCGAGCACCCCGCTACCGTCTTCGTGCTGACCAACATGTATTACGCCGAGGCGCCCTGGCTGACGCCGCGGTCGCCGGCGGCGGCCGCCGGGATGATCTGGCATGAGGTCGCCCTGCGCGGGACCTCGTCAGGCGATTTCGAAGCCCAGATCGCCGAATTGGGGCCGTTTCTGGAACAGAACTGGCGGGCCAATGTCAGCCCGCGCTCGGGCATGCCGCTCTACGAGCGGCCGGTCGCCATCGTGCTGTACCGGGAGGACCACCGGTTCCTGCTGGATTCGATCATCCCCCGCGCCGGCCGTTCCGAGGCCAATTTCGACCTGATCATCGCTTCCCAGCCCTACCGGGCCAAATCTTCCGTGAATTTCCGCGCCAAGCGCATTATTGCCCCCCTGGCGCGGGCGCTGCGGGCAGGGGGCCGCTTGATAGGAATTCACTCCCACGGGCAGGATCCCGGCCTCGAAATCATCCAGGCGGTATGGCCCGGAGAAAATCCTTTCGCGGTGAGCCGCCATGAGCTATTGCGCGCGGTGAAATACGAGCTCGGTTCGGCCGGGCGCGATCTTAACTTTAATGCCTATGCCGATAACCGTTCGATCTTCCGTTATGATATGGAAGCGCTGCCCAACGAGGTCACGGGCTCGATCGGCAGTTCGACGGCCTTTGCAGCATGGAATGCGGCGGTGTATGTCGCACAGATCGAAGACGACCGGTTGACGGAAATGACCCAGAGCGGCCGTTATCTCGATGCCGCCAGAGAGGTTCTGCGCAAGCATAACGGGCTCTGGTTCTACGACGAATCCTACGTCATCTCGCGCCGTCGCGACTGACATTTCAGGACACACACGGGATATATCAGGAAAGGACCGCCGAGGTCTGGCGGAAAAGGGGTTGGTTTGATGCGCGCGTCTTCACTGTTCACAAGCGAGTCGGTTTCCGAAGGCCATCCGGACAAGGTCTCGGATCAAATCTCCGATGCCATTCTCGACGCCTTCCTCGAAAAGGATGTCGAACTCGGCATTGCCGACGACAGTCTGGTCAACACCCGGCTCGGCTGCGAGACGCTCTGCACGACCAACAAGATCGTGATCGCCGGCGAAGGCCGCGGCCAGTTGTTCCGGTCGATCCACGGCGTTTCGGTGGTCGACCGCGAACTGATCTCGGAGATCGCCCGTGGCGTGGTCAAGGACATCGGCTACGACCAGAACGGCTTCTCCTATCACGGCGCCGACATCGAGGTGCTGCTGCACGGCCAGTCGCCCGACATCGCGATGGGCGTCGACGCCAAGAAAAAGAAGAGCGGCGAGGAAGAAGGCGCCGGCGACCAGGGCATGATGTTCGGCTACGCCTGCAACGAGAGCGAAGTCTATGAAAAGGGCTCCTACATGCCCGCGCCGATCTACTTCGCGCACAAGATTCTGAAAGTGCTGTCCGACAAGCGCCGCAACGGCCAGTTGTTCGACCTGCAGCCCGACGCCAAGAGCCAGGTCACCGTGAAATATGTCGACGGCAAGCCGGTCGGCTGCACCAAGGTCGTGGTCTCGACCCAGCACAACGAGAAAAGCCGCAACGGCAAGAAGTATTCGCCCGGCCTGATCAAGGAGATGATCTCGACAGCGGTTGAATTGGCGCTTGCCGAAGGGCTGGATGCCGCAAAAGGGCTCCGACTTCCTGGTCAATCCGACCGGCAACTTCGTGGTCGGCGGTCCCGACGGCGATTGCGGCCTCACCGGCCGCAAGATCATCGTCGACACCTATGGCGGCTACGCGCCGCATGGCGGCGGCGCGTTCTCGGGCAAGGACCCGACCAAGGTCGACCGCTCGGCCGCCTATGCCGCGCGCTATCTCGCCAAGAACGTGGTGGCGGCCGGCCTGGCCGAACGCTGCACCATCCAGGTCGCCTACGCGATCGGCGTCGCCGATCCGATGTCGGTGCTGGTGGATACCCACGGCACCGGCAAGGTCGACGAGAAGAAACTCGAAAAGGTGCTGCCGGAAATCTTCCGGCTGACGCCGACCAACATCCGCCGCTCGCTGAAGCTGAACCGCCCGATCTATCGCCGCACCGCGGCCTACGGCCATTTCGGCCGCGCGCCGGAAAAGGACGGCGGCTTCTCATGGGAGAAAACCGATCTCGCCGCCGAAATCAAAAAGGCGGTGTAGTTTGGAGTATTTGCGCGGATTGCTGCGACATATTTAAGCCGTCATGGCCGGGCTTGTCCCGGCCATCCACGTCTTTCTTTCTGTTGTGGCCAAGACGTGGATGCCCGGGACAAGCCCGGGCATGACGAGAATAAATTGCAGTCCGATTTCGCAGGAAGCGTCGCTCGGGCGAAGACAAAGGAACATTAGATGACCGCCACCGCCAAGAAGCCCGCCTTCACCGACTATATCGTCAAGGATATCTCGCTGGCCGAATTCGGCCGCAAGGAAATCTCGCTGGCCGAGACCGAGATGCCCGGCCTGATGGCGACGCGCGAGGAATATGGTCCGAAGCAGCCGCTGAAGGGCGCGCGCATCGCAGGCTCCCTGCACATGACGATCCAGACCGCGGTGCTGATCGAGACGCTGGCCGCTCTGGGCGCCGACATCCGCTGGGTCTCCTGCAACATCTATTCGACGCAGGACCATGCCGCCGCCGCGATCGCCGCGGCCGGCATTCCGGTGTTCGCGATCAAGGGCGAGAGCCTTACCGAATACTGGGACTACACCGCGAAGCTGTTCGACTGGCACGGCGGCGGCACGCCCAACATGATCCTCGACGACGGCGGCGACGCCACCATGCTGGTGCATCACGGCCTGCGCGCCGAGAACGGCGATGTAAAATTCCTCGACAAGCCGGAATCGGAAGAAGAGGAAGTGTTCTTCGCGCTGATCAAGAAGCTCCTGAAGGAAAAGCCGAAGGGTTATTTCGCCGAGATCGCGAAAAACATCAAAGGCGTCTCCGAGGAGACGACGACGGGCGTGCACCGGCTCTACAATATGGAAAAGGAAGGCAAGCTGCTGTTCCCAGCCATCAACGTCAACGACAGCGTGACCAAATCGAAATTCGACAATCTCTATGGCTGCCGCGAATCGCTGGTCGACGGCATCCGCCGCGGCACCGACGTGATGATGTCGGGCAAGGTCGCGATGGTCGCGGGCTTCGGTGACGTCGGCAAGGGTTCGGCGGCCTCATTGCGCCAGGCCGGTTGCCGCGTGATGGTGTCGGAAATCGATCCGATCTGCGCGCTGCAGGCGGCGATGGAAGGCTATGAAGTCGTCACCATGGAAGAGGCCGCTCCGCGCGCCGACATCTTCGTCACCGCGACCGGCAACAAGGACATCATCACCATCGAGCACATGCGCGCGATGAAGGACCGCGCCATCGTCTGCAACATCGGCCACTTCGACAACGAGATCCAGATCGCGCATCTGAAGAACCTGAAGTGGAACAACATCAAGCCGCAGGTCGACGAGATCGAATTCCCCGACGGCAAGCGCATGATCCTGCTGTCGGAAGGCCGGCTGGTGAACCTCGGCAACGCCATGGGGCATCCGAGCTTCGTGATGTCGGCCTCCTTCACCAACCAGACGCTGGCGCAGATCGAGTTGTGGGCCAACAACAAGGACGGCAAGTACGAAAAGAAGGTCTATGTGCTGCCGAAGTCGCTCGACGAAAAGGTGGCCCGGCTGCATCTCGCCAAGATCGGCGTGACGCTGACCAAACTGCGGCCCGATCAGGCCGACTATATCGGCGTCAAGCAGGAAGGCCCGTTCAAGTCGGATCATTACCGGTATTGAGATCAAGCCGTCATTCCGGGATGGTCCGCAGGACCAGACCCGGAATCTCGAGATTCCGGGTTCGCGCTAACGCGCGCCCCGGAATGACATCATAGTTTTCGTCATGCCCGGCCTTGTGCCGGGCATCCACGTCTTTAGAATTCATTAAAGCAAGACGTGGATGGCCGGGACAAGCCCGGCCATGACGCTGGCAGCGAGCGGCGCATGGGAACGACCACACCATCAGAACATTTCGACGTCCTCATCGTCGGCGCCGGCCTGTCCGGCATCGGCGCGGGCTTTCACCTGCAGCAGAAATGCCCCGGCAAGAGCTACGTCATTCTCGAGGGCCGCGACTGCATCGGCGGCACCTGGGATCTGTTCCGCTATCCCGGCATCCGCTCCGACAGCGACATGTTCACGCTGGGCTATTCGTTCAAGCCGTGGACCGAGGCCAAGGCGATCGCCGACGGGCCGCGGATTCTGAATTACGTCCGCGAGACCGCCGCCGAAACGGCATCGACAAGAAGATCCGCTTTCATCATCGGGTCAAGCGGGCGTCGTGGTCGACGCCGGAGGCGCGCTGGACCGTCGAGGTCGAACGCACGACAGGCGAGGGCGCAGCGTGGAGACCGTGCGCTTCACCTGCAATTTCCTGTTCATGTGCTCCGGCTACTACAATTACGAAAACGGCTATTCGCCGGAGTTTCCAGGGGCTGCGGATTTCGCCGGCCGCATCGTGCATCCGCAGAAATGGACCGACGACGTCGACTACGCCGGCAAGCGCGTGGTGGTGATCGGCTCCGGCGCCACCGCGGTGACGCTGGTGCCGGAGATGGCGAAACAGGCCGCGCATGTCACCATGCTGCAGCGCTCGCCGACCTATGTGGTGGCGCGGCCGGCGCAGGATCCCGGTCGCCAACAAATTGCGCGCCAAGCTGCCGTCGAAGCTCGCCTATCACATCATCCGCTGGCGCAACGTGCTGTGGGGGATGTATTTCTTCCAGCTCTCGCGGCGCAAGCCGGCGCGGGTCAAGCAGTTGATCCTCGGCGGCGTCCGGATGGCGCTCGGTCCGGACTACGATATCGCGCACGCATTTCACGCCGCGCTACAATCCCTGGGATCAGCGGCTGTGCCTGGTGCCCGATGGCGACCTGTTCGGCGCCATCAAGCAGGGCCGCGCGTCGGTCGTGACCAACCAGATCGACACCTTCACGCCAAAAGGCATCCGGCTGAAGGACGGCAGCGAACTCGATGCCGACATCATCGTCACCGCGACCGGACTGAACTTGCAGGTGCTCGGCGGCCTCGAGGTCAGCGTCGACGGCCGCACGGTCGATTTCGCGCGCGCCCTGAACTACAAGGGCATGATGTATTCCGACGTGCCGAACCTGGCGTCGGCGTTCGGCTACACCAACGCGTCGTGGACGCTGAAATGCGACCTGACCTGCGAATATGTCTGCCGCCTGATCAATTACATGGACCGGCACGGCTACCGGCAGTGCATGCCGCACAATGTCGATCCCACGCATCACCGAATTGCCGTCGCTGAATTTCTCGTCCGGCTACGTCCAGCGCTCGGTCGCCAAGATGCCCAAGCAGGGCTCGAAGCGGCCGTGGCGGCTGTACCAGAACTACGCGCTCGACATCGTCAGCCTGCGGTTCGGCAAGGTCGATGACGGCGTGATGCGATATTCATGAGCGACCGGCGCCGGGCTGCCTAAACGGACGCCATGCGTTATTTCGCGTATTCGCGACTGTCCGGCGAATCGGCGATGGTGCGCAACGGTTAACGCCGTATTAATCGGCGGGTCCTACGCTTTCGCGGTCAATGCTGCTGACAGCATGAGGAAGTCCATGGACGCCCAGAGAATTGCCGTCGATGCCGTGGTCGCGCTGACCGATTGCGACCGCGAGCAGGTGACCGCCTTTATCCGCAGGCTGTATCTGGCCGGCGTGAAGGACCCCAAGCGCCTGACCTTCAAGGGTCTGCAGGCGACTGACGCGGGGCTGACGCGCCTCACGCGGCGGCCGCGATCGATTTGAGGAAGCCGTCGATCTCGGCCTGCAGGGTGGTCGTGGAATCCGACAACAGCTTCGCCGATGCCAGCAACTGGCTGGATGCGGCGCCGGTCTGGTTGGCGCCATGGCTGACTTCGGCGATGGTGCCGGCGACCTGCGAGGTGCCGTCGGCGGTTCGCTGGATATTGCCGGAGATTTCCTGGGTCGCCGCGCCCTGTTCCTCGATCGCCGCCGAGATCGCGCTGGTGATCTCGGAGATTTTGCCGATGGTCGAACTGATCATCTTGATCGAGCCGACCGCTTCCTGCGTGGCGGTCTGCATGCCGGCGATCTGGATGCCGATTTCGTCGGTGGCCTTGGCGGTCTGGGCGGCCAGCGCCTTGACCTCCTGTGCAACCACCGCGAAGCCGCGGCCGGCTTCGCCGGCGCGGGCGGCTTCGATGGTGGCATTGAGCGCCAGGAGATTGGTCTGCTCGGCAACCGAGGTGATAAGCTTGATCACGTCGCCGATGCGGTTGGCGGCCTGCGACAGCGCGTTGATGCGGGAGTCGGTTTCATCGGCCTGTCTGACCGCGCTGGAGGCGATGCGGTTGGATTCCTGGACCTGCGCCGAAATCTCGCGCACCGAACTGGCAAGCTGTTCGGTCGCCGCCGCCACCGACTGCACGTTGTTGGAGGCGTCCTCCGAGGCATTGGTGACCACGGCGGCAAGGCGGGTGGTGTTGCCGGCATTGTCGCTCAGCGCGCGCGCGGTGCCTTCCAGTTCGCTGGAAGCGCTCGACAAGGAGGTGATGATGGCGCGGAAGCGGTCGCTGGCTTCCGAGATCGCGTTCTTCCGCAGCTGGCGGTTGCTGCCGAAATAGATCGCAACGATGTTTTCGGTGTCCAGCAGCGCGACCTTGGTGATGGTGCTGAGCATCAGCGCCTTCCTGTCGCGTGCCGCCTGCGCCGCCCGTCCGAAGCGCGGTATCGTGACTTCGTGCTCGGCGGCCTTCAGCAACTGGTCCGCGATGAACATCAGTCGGCAATTGACGAACCATTGCGGCGCGACGCCGGCGCGTTGATTGAGTTCGCAAAACCGCGTCACGGCGTCGAGGTATTCGGGGCCGAAATTGCCCGTGGCCAGCATGTCCCAGTAATGCAGCTGGATGCGGACAGCCTCCTGCAAGGTGCCGTCCTTGAACATGACCGCAGCCGGGATCGTAGTGCCGGACCTTGTCGTAAAACCGCGCCAGGATGCCGGGCAGGGATTTTGCGAAAAACGGCCGCAGCTCGCGCAGGGTCGCCCGCATCGGCTCGTCGACCTGCAGCAGGTCAAGACGGATTGCGTTCCAGTCGAGGGTCATCTGCGGCTCCGGCCGTGTTCGTAGCTCGGCCCATTTAATGTGCGTGTGGTTAATGGACTGCGAATTTGCCGGTTGTTTTACGCAGAACAGCGGATTTCAACGCCAAAAGGTCCCGGACAGGGTCCGGGGCCTTGGTCTTCCCGATGTACCCAGTGCGGTCTATTCAGGCTTGCCGATCGTCACCTTCAGGGTGCCGACGCCGTCGACCCCGCATTCGATCTTGTCGCCGGGTGAAAGCGCCGCGACCCCGGCCGGGGTTCCCGTCATGATGATATCGCCGGCGGCGAGCCCAACCTGTTCCGACAGTTTCTCGATGATCTCCGGCACGCTCCAGATCAGTTCGGTAAGGTCGCCCTTTTGCCGCTCGGTGCCGTTGACCGAGAGCCAGATCCTGCCCTTCGCCGGGTGACCGATTTTTGAGGCCGGCTGCAGCGCGCCGCAGGGCGCGGAATGGTCGAACGACTTGCCGATCTCCCAGGGCCGCTCCTTCTTGCGCGAGGCCTGCTGCAGGTCGCGGCGGGTGAGGTCGATGCCGACGCCATAGCCGTAGATGTGGTCGAGCGCCTTGTCGGCCTTGATGTTGAGGCCACCGCTCTTCATCGCCACGATCAGTTCGACCTCGTGATGCAAATCCTTCGTCAGCGGCGGGTAGGGGATGGTGGCGCCGTCAGGCTCGATCATGTCGGCGTGCTTGGCGAAGAAAAACGGCAGCGCGCGCTCGTCGTTTCCCATCTCCTTGATGTGTTCGAGATAGTTGCGCCCGACGCACCAGATGCGGCGAACCGGAAAGGAGCCGCCGCCGGCGACGGCGATTGCGGCTTGCGGAAGGGCGGGAATGACAAAGGATGTGGCGTTCATGAACGACTCTCGGTGGAGGCTGAAAACAGCGCGACTGGCGTCACGGGCGGGAGGCAGGATCGGTTCCATCCTATGCCGTGGCGCCGATCGGCGCCAGAGCGAGGGGGCCGGCATCACGATGTTGTAGCCGGAAGAACGAGGCGTAGCGTCCGCCGCGCCGCAGCAGGTCCTCGTGCCGTCCGCGCTCCACGATCTCGCCGCCCTCCACCACCATGATGGCATCGGCATGCATGATGGTGTGCAGGCGGTGGGCGATGACGATGGTGGTGCGGTTCTGGCAGAGATGCTCGATCGCTTCCTGCACCTGCTTTTCGGATTCCGAATCCAGCGCCGCGGTAGCCTCATCCAGCAGGATGATCGGGGCGTCCTTGATCAGCGCGCGGGCCACCGCGACGCGCTGGCGTTGGCCGCCCGAAAGTTGCGTGCCGTGTTCCCCGACCGGCGTGTCGTAGCCGAGCGGAAAGCCCATGATGAAGTCGTGCGCACAGGCGGCGGTTGCGGCGGCCACGATCTCTTCCTGCGTTGCGCCAGGCTTACCGAAGGCGATGTTGGCGCCGATGCTGTCGCGGAACAGATAGACGTCCTGCCCGACATAGGCGGTCTGCTGCCGCAGCGACCGGCGCGATACGCCCGAAATCGCCTGCCCGTCGATCAGGATCTCGCCGACGGTCACCTCATAGAGACGCAGCAGCAGCGCCAGCACCGTCGACTTGCCGCCGCCGGACGGGCCGACCAGCGCGGTCACCTTCCCGGGCTCGGCGACGAAGCTCATGCGATCGAGCACCGGCTCATCGGCGCGATAGGCGAAGGTCACGTCGCGCAATTCAACTCGCGCGTCGGTGAGTTTCAACGCCGGCTTGTCGTCGTCGGCGGGTTCCGTGGCGGGACTGTCCACGATCTCCAGCAGCTTGCGGGCGCCGATCAGATTGCTGTTCAATTCGATGTTGAGCCGCGCCAGCCGTTTTGCCGGCTCATAGGCCAGCAGGAACGCCGTCAGGAATGAAAAGAACTCGCCGGGCGAAGCGCCCATCGCGACCACGCGATAGCCGCCATACATCAGGCCGCCGGCGATCGCGAAACCGCCAAGCGTTTCCATCAGCGGGCTCGACCGGTTGGACACCCGCGCCATCTTGTTGGCGTTGCGCTCGACCGCGGCGATGCTGGCATCGATGCGCTCGCGCATCGCCGCTTCGAGCGTGAAAGCCTTGACGGTGCGGATGCCCTGCAGCGATTCCTGCATGGTCTCCATGATGTCGGCGGTGCCGGAGAACTGATTGTGGGCGAGACCCTTGATCCGCTTCACCAGCTTGCGCAGCACCAGCATGGCCGGCGGCGCTACCGCGAAGCCGAGCAGCGCCATGTAGGGATCTGTCATCAGCATGACCGCGACCAGCGCGATCAGCGACAGAAAATCGCGTCCGATCGCGTTGATCAGGAGATTGAGGACCTGCGTCACCGAAGCGGCGCCGGCGGTCAACCGCGCCAGGAACTCCGATGAATGCCGTTCGGAAAAGAACGCGATGTTTTCGCTCATCAGCTTGGCAAACAGCTGACGCTGGTTGTTGGCGAGAATCGCATTGCCGATCTGCGACAGGATCACGGTATGTCCGTAGGTCGCAGCCCCCTTCAGCGTGAAGATCACAATGGTGACCAGCGACAGTTTCGCGATCGCGTCGATGTCCTTGTCGACATAGGCCTTGTTGATGACCTGGCCGAGCAGATAGGCGGAACCGGCGGTGGTTGCCGCTGCGATCCCCATCAGCGAGAAGGCCAGCAGATAACGCCGCCAATAGAGCAGGCCCTGTTCGGCCACCAACCGGCGGATCAGGATCGCTGCGCCATAGGGATCGTCGGTAATTTTCTTTGGAAGTTCGGTCATCCGCGGTCCGTTTGACGGCGCTGAAGCAGGCATCTGCCGGCGCGTCAAAATGTTTGCGAAACGTCCGTCTCCTTGCCCGCTATATCAGGGTTTTTCAAGCCAAATCAGGCCTTGCGGCGGGCGAGATTTCAGGCTGATGATTTCAGGCCGATACGGCGTGCTGCCGGTTGCCATGGCGCTCGCGGAACAGCTTCTCTTCCCACGCCAGCGCGTGCGCGGCGATGGTTTCGAGATTGTCGTACTGCGGTGTCCAGTCCAGCGTGGTGCGGATCAGAGCGGTATCCGCAATCATGGTCATGATATCGCCGGGCCGGCGCGCGATCTTTTGAACGGCGAAATTGCGCCCGGAGACGCGCCGCACCGCCTCGATGGTTTCGAGCACGGAATAGCCGCGGCCGTAGCCGCAATTCAGCGTCACCGAAGCCCCGTTGGCGCGCAGATAGGACAGCGCCGCGCGATGCGCCTGCGCGAGATCGCTGACGTGAATGAAATCCCGGATGCAGCTGCCGTCCGGCGTCGGATAATCGGTGCCGAACACGTCGATCTTGGCGCGCTGTCCGGTCGCTGCCTCGACGGCGATTTTCAACAGATGTGTCGCGCCGGCGGTCGCCAGTCCAATGCGTGCCTGCGGGTCTGCGCCGGCGACGTTGAAGTATCGCAGCACGACGTATTTCATGTCGTGCGCCGTGGCGACATCATGCAGCATGATCTCGGTCATCAGCTTTGAGGAGCCGTAAGGCGATAGCGGCCGCGTCGGCGCACTCTCGGGCACCGGCACCTGATCCGGATTGCCGTACACCGCGGCGGTCGAAGAAAAGATGAAACGGTTGACGCCGCATTTCACCGCCGTGTTCAGCAAGCTGCGCGTCGTCATGGTGTTGTTGCGGTAGTAGGCAAGCGGATCGTGCATCGACTCCGGCACCACCACCGAGCCGGCGAAATGGATGATGCTTTCGATACCGTGCGCCGCGATCACGCCTTCGACCAGGTTCTCGTCGGCGGCATCGCCGATGAACAACGGAACCCCTTCGGGCAGGAACGCGGAAAAGCCGGTGGACAGGTTGTCAATCACAACGACGCTTTCGCCGGCTTCCACCAGCGCGAGAACCATGTGACTTCCGATATAGCCGGCACCGCCGGTGACAAGCACAGTCATGAACTTACCCGTCCCCCATTCCGGCGATGTTATCCGGCGCCGGGTGAAGAGTGGGTTTCAGTGCGGGTCAACTGGCCACTATGCTTAATGTTGCGTATAGAAAATACCCGAAACGGAGCCTGACGTGCCGATCGAGAGCAATTCCGCCGATAATTGGCAGCTGATCGTGCCGAATCTGCACAGGCGCTATTCCGGCGTCACCGCTACCAATCGCATGGTGTCGCCGAAACTCGCCCGGCTGTTTCGCGCGGGCTGGCTCGGTCCCGATGCGCCCGAGCGGCATCGCGCGGATGACAACTGTCGATCTCGCGAAATTATGGCGCCGCGGCACGCCGCTGATCTGGCATGCCCGGCGCAACAACGAGATGATCATCGGCGTGCTGCTGCGATCGGTCGGCTGGCCGCTCAAGCTCGTGTTCACCTCGGCGGCGCAGCGGCACCACAGCTGGATCACGCGGTGGCTGATCCGGCCGGATGGACGCGATCATCGCCACCAGCGACATCTCGGCGTCGTATCTGAAACGGCAGGCCACCGTCATTCCGCACGGCGTCGATACCGATGTTTACGCGCCGCCTGCCGATCGCGCGGCGGCGTTTGCGGAGGCGGGATTGCCGGGCCGTTATGCGGTCGGATGTTTCGGCCGGGTGCGCGCGCAAAAGGGCAGCGATGTATTCGTGGAGGCGATGTGCCGGCTGCTGCCGCGCTATCCTGATTTCACCGCCGTCATCGTCGGCGGCGATCACGCCTGAGCATCCGGTTTTCGCCAACGATCTGAAAAAGCGGATCGAGGCCGCCGGCCTGCAATCGCGCATCGTGATCACGGGCGAACTGCCGATCGAGGAGGTGCAGCGCTGGTACCGGCGGCTGACGATCTATGCCTTCACCTCGCGCAACGAAGGTTTTGGATTGACGCTGATCGAGGCGATGGCGGTCGGGCGCGGCGCTGGTGGCGTCGCGCGCAGGCGCCGCCGAACTTGTGGTCGAGGATGGCGTCACCGGCGTGCTGACGCCGCCCGGCGACGTCGATGCGCTGGTGGCAGCATTGGAGCCGCTGATGCGCGATCCGGCGTCGGCCGCTGCGATGGGCGCAGCGCGCGCGGGCGCGGGTGCTGGAGAAATTCAGCCTCGACGCCGAGGCGAACGCGATTGCCGAGGTTTATCGCACGCTGGTCTGAGCCATCACGTCGGCGACAAACGCGTCGAGATCGCCGCCGGCAAACAGAAAGCCGGGCAAGCCCGCGGCTTCCGCGGCCTCGATATCGGTCGCGCGGTCGCCGATGACAAAGCTGCCCTGGTGCCGCACCGGCCAGTGCTGCATCAGATCGAGGATCATGCCGGGACTGGGCTTTCGCCACTGATGGTCCTCGAGATAGCCGGCGACCGATCCGCCGGGATGATGCGGGCAATACCTGATGTCGTCGATGACGGCGCCTTGCGCGGCGAGTTCGGCGCGCATCCAGTGCGTGCAGCGTGTTGAGTTCGTCCTCGGTAAAGAAGCCGCGCGCCACGCCGGACTGGTTGGTGAAGAAAAACACAAAATATCCGGCCTCGTTGAGCCGGCGGATCGCCTTCGCCGCATTCGGCATCCAGCGGATCCGGTCCTGCGTGCCCATGAAGCCATCGTCGTGATTGACGACGCCGTCGCGGTCGAGGAAAGCGGCGGGCCTGGGAACGAGGCGGGCGGAATCGGCACCGCTCATTTTCCTGCCGTCTCGCGCATCATGGTCTGCTCGATCTCGTCGCAGATGCCGTGGGCAATAGCGAGATGGATCTGCTGGACGATCGGGGTGTCGTCGCTGGGCGAGACCAGCAAATGATCGCAAAGCGCGCCCAGGGCTTGGCCCTTGCTTCCGGTGAAACCGACGGTGACAAGGCCGCGTGCCCGCGCGACCTGCAACGCCGCCAGGATGTTCGGCGAACGACCCGAGGTCGATAACGCCAGCAACACATCGCCGCGCTGGCCGAGGCCTTCTACCTGCCGCGCGAACACCTGTTCGAAACCGTAATCGTTGGCGATCGCCGTCAGCGCCGAGGTGTCGGTCGTCAATGCGACGGCGGCATAGGCGGGCCGATCCTGTTTGTAGCGGCCGATGATCTCGGCGGCGATATGCTGGGCGTCGGCGGCGCTGCCGCCATTGCCGATCAGCAGGATCTTGTTGCCGGAACGCAGTGCGGCAATCATCACTGATGCGATTTTTTGCGCGGTTGCGAGCAGCGCTGCGTCCCCGTTCGCGCGCTCAAGCGCGGCGAGCGATTGTTCGAGATGGGCGCCGATGAGGTCTTTCGATGGCGTGGCTCAAGAAACACCGTTAGTGTTGCAAACTCGCTTCTTTGGTAATGATCACCCCCTGCCTGCGCAAGCATGACGCGAAGGCGACGTTAATGCGCTAGCGGCATTCCGGCCTCGGTGAGCACGTGCTGCGCCATCGTAACCACGTCGGAAGCCGGAATATCCCGCATGCAGCGATGGTCGTTCATGGTGCAGACCGGGCGGTGGCAGGGCTGGCATGGCACCACGGTTTTGGTTTGCACCGTCGCTGCGAGCCCGTTCAGCGGCGCCCAGTGATAGGGGCTGGTGGGGCCGAAAATGCCCATGGTCGGCGTGCCCAGCGCGGCGGCGATATGCATCAGCCCGGAATCGTTGGAGATCGCGACGCTGGCCGCCGCCATCGCCAGAATGCCGTTGCGCAGGTCGGTGCCGGTGAGGTCGCGGACCCCGGGACCGCCTGCAGCGACGATCTCCGCTGCCAGCCCCTTTTCGCCGGGGCCGCCGATCACCCAGACGTCCAGGCCTTGTTCGGCCAGCAGTCGAGCGGCTTCCGGGTAGTAGGTCCAGCGCTTGGAGGCGCCGACCGAACCCGGCGCCAAAGCCACCGCGGGATTGGTGCCAAGGCCGTTGGCTTGCCGCCAGCGGCTGGTTTCCTCCGCTGGAACCACCAATTGCGGGACCGGCCATTCCGGCGGCAATGGCGCTCCATCCGGCAGCGCCAGAGCGGCGTTCTTGTCGATAAAGCGAGGCAGGGCCTTTTCGCCCCAGCGCCATCGGTTGATCAGCCCGAAACGGGCCTCGCCGACAAAACCTACCCGTTCCGGTATTCCGGCCAGCGCCGGGGCAATCGCCGATTTCCAGGTCCGGGGTAGCACCAGCGCGGTGCCATAGTTCCGGGAGCGCAGCTGCGCTGCCAGCCCCCGTTGCCTGGCGATCGCCAGCCGGCCGCGGGGCAGGTCCCAGACGATGCCGGCGCGAACGCCGGGCATGTAATCGACCAGCGGAGCGCACAGGGAGGTGGTGAGCAGATCGATCGGCCGGTTAGGCCAGCGCTGTTTCAGCACCCGCACCACCGTATGGCCGCGCACGAAGTCACCGATCCACATATAGGGTACGATCAGGATCGGGCTGGTGTCGGCCGTATCCTCAACCGTCGCTTCAAATGGTGAATTATAATTCATATTTTGAAGGACTTTGCCCGCCGACCGAAACAAGGTCCTGTCGGTAGCTGCTCCTCCCGGGGAGGTAAAGCCACAAGCCATCCCGGAAAATGGCCGGTTCGGTCTTCACCACGCTTGATAACCCAAGTTGCCTGCCGGACGGGACTGGGGCAAAGCTGGCGCTACGCAATCAGGGCAGGGAATGGCATGTTGCTGGTGACCGGGGGCGCCGGTTTTATCGGGTCGAACCTCGTGGCCGCGTTGAATGACGCCGGCCGCGCCGATGTGGCGGTTTGCGACCTGCTCGGCCATGACGGAAAATGGCGCAATCTCGCCAAGCGCCAGCTCGCGGATATCGTACCCCCCGCGGAATTGCAGGACTGGCTAAAGGGCCGGCGGCTCGATGCCATCATCCATCTCGGCGCCATTTCCGAGACCACGGCGACCGACGGCGATCTCGTGATCGAGACCAATTTCCGGCTGTCGATGCGGCTGCTCGACTGGTGCACGGCCCATGCGACGCCGTTCATTTATGCGTCCTCCGCCGCGACCTACGGCGATGGCGCGCGGGGATTCTCCGACGACCCGTCGATCGCAGCGCTGAAGATGCTGCGGCCGATGAACTTGTATGGCTGGAGCAAGCATCTGTTCGACATGGCCGTTGCCGAACGCGTCGCCCGGACCGAGAAGCTGCCGCCGCAATGGGCCGGCCTGAAATTCTTCAACGTGTTCGGCCCCAATGAATATCACAAGGGCGCCATGATGAGCGTGCTGGCGCGGCGCTTCGACGACATCAAGGCGGCCCGGCCCGTGCAACTGTTCAAGTCCCACCGCGAGGGCATCGCTGACGGCGACCAGCGGCGCGATTTCATCTATGTCGACGACGTGGTGCGGGTGATGATGTGGCTGCTGGCGACGCCCTCGGTCAGCGGCATCTTCAACGTCGGCACCGGCAAGGCGCGCAGCTTCAAGGATTTGATGGTTTCGGCCTATCGCGCGCTTGGCGCGGTACCGAATATCCAGTTTATCGACATGCCGGAATCGATCCGCGGCAGCTACCAGTATTTCACCCAAAGCGATGTCGATCGGCTGCAGCGCGCAGGCTATAATGGCGGCTTCACGACGCTCGAAGATGCGGTAGATGCCTACGTCAAGGGCTTCCTCGATTCCGCCGATCGTTTCCGCTGACGGCGCAACAGGGTACGAGTTCAAATGTTCGATTTTGACGCCCTGTCGCATGCGATTGCCAGTCAGACGGTGCTCTGCGTCGGCGACCTCATGCTCGACGAATTCATCTACGGCGAAGTATCCCGCATTTCGCCGGAAGCGCCGGCGCCGGTCATCGCCGTGCAGCGCAGCGAGACCAATATCGGCGGCGCCGGCAACGTAGCGCGCAACATCGCGTCGATCGGCGCGCGCTGCATCTTTGTCGGGTTGATCGGCGAGGACGAGGCGGGCGCCAAGCTCAAGGCGGCGCTGGCGCAGGAAAGTGGAATCGAAAACGTGCTGGTGTGCGACCCGGCGCGGCCGACGACGCGGAAGGTGCGCTTCGTATCGGAGCACTTCTCGACGCACATGTTGCGCGCGGACTGGGAACTGGCATCACCGGCATCCGCCGAAATCGAGCAGAAATTGATCGACGCCATCCTGCCGCTGCTGCCGCGCGCGGATATCGTGCTGTTGTCCGACTATGCCAAGGGCGTGCTCACGGCACGGGTGATCCGCAACGTCATCGACACCGCGCGAAAGCTCGGCAAGCGCGTGATCGTCGATCCCAAGAGTGCCAATTTCGCGATCTATCGCGGCGCGACGCTGCTGACGCCCAACGCCAAAGAATTCGCCGAAGCCACCCGCAGCCGCAGCGACAGCGAAGCTTACATCGCGAGCGCCGCGCAAGACGCGATGCTGCTGGCCGACTGCGAAGCCATCCTGGTGACGCAAAGCGAGCGCGGCATGACACTGCTGCCGCGCAACGGCGACGTCATCCATGTGCCGGCACACACGGTCAGGGTGCGTGACGTCTCGGGGGCCGGCGATACCGTGGCTGCCGTACTTGCGGCGACGCTTGCCGCAGGGGCCGATTGGGAAACGTCGTTACGGATGGCGACCGCGGCGGCAGCGGTCGCGGTGGCCAAGAAGGGCACCGCCGTTGTGACTTCAGCGGAGTTACGGCGGAAAATTCTGCCCCACGCCTTCCTCGCGGCGGAAGAGAAGATTGTCGCCGCCAACGGCGATCTCGATTCCCATCTTGATGAGTGGCGGAAGCAGGATCTGCGGATCGGATTCACCAATGGCTGCTTCGACATTCTTCATCCCGGGCACGTCAAGGTGCTGACCGCGGCGCGTGGCGCTTGCGACCGGCTGATCGTCGGCCTGAACAGCGATGCGTCGGTGAAGCGGCTCAAGGGCGAGGGACGCCCGGTTCAGGACGAGCACGCCCGCGCGGAAGTGCTGGCGGCGCTGGAGGCGGTCGATCTCGTCGTGTTGTTCGAGGAAGACACACCGCTCGACCTGATCACGCGGATCAGGCCGAGCGTTTTGGTCAAGGGCGGCGACTATACCCGCGAAAAGGTCGTTGGTCATGAAGTGGTCGAGGCCAATGGCGGCGAGGTGCTGCTGGTCGAGGTCTTGCCCGGCTTCAGCACGACCTCGCTGGTCGATCGCGCCCGCCGGGGCCAGATGCAATGACGAGTCTCTCGAACCTGACCTTGCGCAACGGGCTGATAGCGACGCACGACGCGCTGGCGACCGCGCTTGCGGTGTTTGCCAGTTTCTATCTGCGCTTCGAGGGCGATATGTTCTTCGACCGCGTACCGTTGCTGCTGCGCATCCTGCCATGGTTCGTCGCCTTCAGCATCATCGTCTGCTACCTCTGTAATCTCACCACCACCAAGTGGCGCTTTATTTCGTTGCCGGACGCGCTGAATATCATGCGCGTGGCTACGATACTTGCCGTTGCGCTTCTGACGATGGATTATGTTTTTGTCGCGCCCAACGTGTTTGGTGCGTTCTTCGTTGGCAAGGTCACGATCGTTCTCTACTGGTTTCTCGAGATATTCTTTCTCAGCGCGCTGCGCTTTGCCTACCGCTATTTCCGCTACACGCGGGTACGCCGTCACGCCCGCAGAGACGATGCGTCGCCGACGCTGTTGATTGGCCGCGCTGCGGACGCGGAGGTGTTGTTGCGCGGGATCGAAAATGGCGCCGTGACGCGGCTGTGGCCGGTCGGGGTATTATCGCCGTCGTCGGCCGATCGCGGGCAGTCGATACGCAATGTTCCGGTGCTGGGCGGCATCGACGACTTCGAGGATGTGATCCGCGACTATGCGCGGCGTGACAAACCGATCACCCGCGTGGTCATGACGCCCTCGGCATTCGACCCGGAAGCGCGGCCCGAAGCCATCCTGATGCGGGCGCGCCGGCTCGGGCTGATCGTCAGCCGCCTTCCGTCGCTGGAGAGCGGCGATGCGCCGAGGCTGACGACGGTTGTCGTCGAGGACCTGCTGCTGCGTCCCAGCGAAAATATCGACTACGCCCGTCTCGAAGCCCTGGTGAAAGACAAATCGGTTATCGTCACCGGTGGCGGCGGTTCGATCGGTTCGGAGATTTGCGAACGTGCCGTGACATTCGGCGCCGCACGATTGCTGGTGATCGAAAATTCCGAACCGGCGCTCTACGCCGTGACGGAAAAGCTGGCCGCGCGCACCAGCGTGGTGATCGACGGCCGGATCGCCGACATCAGGGATCGCGAACGCATCCTGCAGCTGATGATCGAGTTCAGGCCGGATATCGTTTTTCACGCCGCGGCCCTCAAGCATGTGCCGATCCTCGAGCGCGACTGGAGCGAGGGCGTCAAGACCAACATCTTCGGTACGGTCAACGTCGCCGATGCGGCCCTGGCGTCTGGCGCCGAGGCCATGGTCATGATCTCGACCGACAAGGCGATCGAGCCGGTCTCGATGCTCGGCCTGACCAAGCGGTTTGCCGAGATGTATTGCCAGGCGCTGGATCACGATCTGGCGGCCCAGAGGGACGGCAAGCGGGCCATGCGGCTGATCTCCGTCAGGTTCGGCAATGTGCTGGCGTCCAATGGATCCGTGGTGCCGAAATTCAAAGCTCAGATCGAGGCCGGCGGACCGGTGACGGTCACGCATCCCGATATGGTGAGATATTTCATGACGATCCGAGAAGCCTGTGACCTCGTGCTCACGGCCGCCACCCACGCGCTGGCGCCGGCGCGGGCGGACGTTTCGGTTTACGTGCTCAACATGGGACAGCCGGTCAAGATCGTCGATCTTGCCGAGCGGATGATCCGGCTATCCGGCCTGCAGCCGGGACATGATATCGACATCGTCTTCACCGGAATACGGCCGGGCGAGCGGCTCAACGAAATTCTGTTTGCCACCGAAGAACCGGCGGTGGAAATTGGCGTCGCCGGGATCATGGCGGCGAAGCCCAATGAACCGCCGATGCAGTCGCTGCGGCAGTGGATTGCGGCGCTGGAGCAGGCAATTGCCCGGGACGACCGCACGACCATCAAGGCCATCCTGAAGGACGCGGTTCCGGAATTTGGGTCAAGTGCAGCTTAGGTCGATTGCTGTATAAGAGCTTTGCGACGGGCTGTGCCGGCGGTTTTGAAGGCGATTGATGTTTGGTAAAGTTATAATAATCAGTCAGCACTATCCGCCGGATAGCAGCTCGACAGCCGGAATCATGTGGGCGATTGCCGAACACCTGGCGCTCGAGGTTCCCGTGCTGATCCTTTCGGGGACGCCCGGTTCGGCGACAAGCGATTCGTCCCCCTCCAACCGGCCAAGGATCGTCGAAATCAAAAACCGGATACCGCCGAAGGCCGCCCTGATCAGACGCGCCGCCATCGAACTGTCCTTCATGATGCGTTCATTCCTGGCGCTGTTGAACCATTTGCAGCCCGGCGATGTGGTGATTACCGTTACCGCTCCATTCACCTTGCCCTACGCGGTGGCCGCCGCCGCCCGGTTGAAGCGTGCGCGGTCGGTTTTGGTCATCCACGATCTGTATCCGGAAGTGCTTGTGATGGCCGGTCTGCTGCGCCCTTCGTCGATCGTTACCAGGCTCATCCGTGGCGCAAATGCGTTGATGTTCCGTGCCCTGAATGCGGTGGTGACGATCGGACGAGACACCGAGCGGCATCTGCTGCGCTACAAGGGGATGACGCATGAAAAGATATGGTTCATCCCGAATTGGGCGACGCTGGTCCCTTGGCGTGCGGCCGATAGCGGCCGACAACAGCTATCGTCCTGCCCACGCCCGCTTTGTCGTCGGCCTCTCCGGCAATCTCGGCTTCACCCATGATCCGGTCACCGTGTTCGATGCGGCGGTGCGATTGCTGAAAGAAGATCCGGACATCCATTTTCTGCTGTCCGGTTGGGGGATGGGGTTCGAGCAGCTCAAAGGCCTGCAATCGGAAGCCGCGCTTCCCAACGTCACCCTGCTGGAACGGGTGCCCGAGGAAGATCTCGAGGAGTTTCTCTCGTCGGCCGATGTCTGGCTGATTCCGTACCGCCAGAATGTCGCCGGCGTGTCGGTGCCGAGCCGATTCTACAATCTTCTTGCGGTCGGCCGGCCTGTCATCATCGTATCCGAGCCCGATGCCGAAGCCGCATTGACCGTCAGGGAACACGGGCTGGGTTGGGTGGTTACGCCTGGCAGGCCTGACGAACTGGCAAAAACGATATGCGATGCGTCGTTTTCCAAAGATCCATCACAAGCCGACCGGGCTGCCGTCATCGCGACGCATTTCAGTCTCTCCCGCGCGATGGCAAGCTATTCCGAACTGGTTCAGAAACTTCTGCGCGAGACCTCCTGACCGCAAGGGCGTTTTCGGGTCGGTCAGGCGCGTGGTTGCGAAAACCGATACAGCACCAGCGCCGTGACAAAACCGGCGGTAGCGACAAGCAGGGCGTGGACCGTCACCGAAATTGTCAGGATCGATCCGATCGCCAGTGCTGCCAGAACGGTGTTAAGCGCGAATACTTCGCTAACCACGCGCCAAACCGTAAAGCCATTGTCGGTCGCGCGCTGATAGAAATGCGTGCGGTGCGCCGTCCAGAACGGCTCGCGCCTCGCCATTCGGCGCAACAACGTCAACGTGGCGTCGCAAAGATAGTACAACGGGAGCAGAAGTGCGGCGACGAATTGCTGGTGATAGACCAGTTGCAAGAGGCACCAGCCGAGCAGAAGGCCGATTGGCAGGCTGCCGACATCTCCAAGGAAGATTTTAGCCACCGGCCGGTTGAAGGGGGCAAAGCCGAGCATCGCGCCGCACAGAGCTGCCGCAACGACCATAGACGATCCCTGGAGTTGACCGAGCGAGCCGAGCACGACGAGAGCGCCGCTGACCGGCACCACTTCGACGACGGTCATCCAGTCGAGCCCGTCCATGAAGTTGACCAGATTCACGAACCAGAGACCCGCAAGCAGGAGCAGCCCGCGTTCGATCCAGAGCGGAAAGGCCGGAACGATCTGGTGATCGCCGGCAGTCGTAAATAGGACCGCCGCGACGGCGATGGCCTGCAAGGCCAGTCTCGGCAATACTTCAATGGATTTGATATCGTCTGCGAATCCCACGATCGCAAGAAACAAGGTGGCGCCGAACACCGTCACGACTTTCAGGTCTGTCGCGCCGGCCCAGGTGATGATGGCTCCCGCGATCAGCAGCGTTGCAGCAATGACAGCGATGCCCGCTCCCTCTGGCGTGGGAATACGATGCGACGAGCGTGCATTTGGCGTCGCCAGCGCGTGTCGCAAAAGCAGCGGCCGGATTGCCATGACGATGCAGGCCGAAACCATCGCAGCCAGCACGGCGGCCAACAACGATGCGGGGTATCCGGAAAGGGTCATGCGATCCGATGCAAGATGTTATTCGGGAACCCCGATCGGCGCTGTGCCCTGCGCGGCCTTTTCGGCGCTGAAAATCCATACCAGTCCGCCGAATCCGCCGACGATGAAGGATACCGCGCCGAACAGCAGCGAGACATTGACGCCTTCATTGGTCATCAGGCCGGCATAGCCGAAGGCCAGTCCCATGGTGGCCTCGCGGACGCCCCAGCCGGCGATCGAGATCGGCAGCATGGTGATCAGCATGACGGGAGGCACCAGCTGGAATATCTGGCCGAACAGCACCGGAGCTGCGATCGATTGCACCACGCACCAGGCGATCACGACGGCGAGAACGTGAACAAGCAACGAGAGCGCTGCAACTTTTGGCCCACGCGTCCTGCTGAAGAGCACCCGGTTGGCGATTACGGCGCAGGCGTGAAGATGATGGGTTCCCCACCATTGTTTCAGCCAGGGCCATGGCAATCGCCCGAGAATGAGAAATCCAGCGCCGCCCGCTAGTGCGGCGAAATCAACGAATAGCAGCGCGGCGCGGCCATCGCGATCGCCGATCAGATTGTAGCTCCAGGGCAGGCTCGCGACGATGATGACCGCCAGCGCGATCAGCCCGATGGCGCGGTCGACGAAGATGGAATAGGTCGCTGCGCGCCATCCGGCGCCGGCCCGCGCGACCAGCCAGAGCCGCACCGCGTCGCCGCCGATCGAGGAGGGCAGCGTCTGGTTGAAGAACGTCCCGATCAGGTTGAAGCGCATCGCCTGCCTGGTCGCGAGTGGCGCGCCGCACTCCGCGCCGATCTCCCGCCATCGCAACACGCCGATGAATATCTGAAAGAACGTCACAGCAACCGCGAGGCCGATCCAGCCGAGGCTCTCAAGATTGATGCGCGACGCAAGGTCGGAAAAATTGGCCTTGCGCAGCGAGAAATAAAGCAGCGCCGCCGAGATCAATATTTTTATTGTCGAAAGCAGGATTTGGCGCATCTTGCCCGCGCTCGCCAAGTTTGAGAAGGAGGTCAAAAACAGCGCCGCGCGCCGAACTTCGCCGCCTTGGTATGGTTTTAAACCAATCTGGCAATAGCTGCACACGCGGGTATTGCGACATCCTCAATACGGCGGGTAATAAAGGCTGGGGCCGGTGCGGCGGGCACAAGCCGTCGTGTGCCGGAAGGTCTTAACCTATGTGGCGGAACTTCTGGAGAAGGCGTTGGACGGTGCGGCCATAAGGGATATGCTGCCGATGCAGCCCGGAGACGTGACGGAAATCCTCGCCGATGTCCGCGATCTCCAGCGCGACGTCGGCTTCCGGCCGCAGGCCTCCATTGAGGTTGGTATTTCCGATTTTGTCGCGTGGTATCGCGACCACTACAAGGTTTGAGGCGCCGATGGACAGACGTATTATCCCGTTGATCATGTGCGGCGGCGCCGGAACGCGGTTGTGGCCGGCCTCGCGCGAAGTGCGTCCGAAACAATTCCTGCCGCTGTTCGGGCCGCGCTCGACCTTTCAGGATACGCTGACGCGGGTGTCGGATCCGGCGTTATTTGAGCGTCCGATCGTCATCACCAACACGGCCTATCGTTTCATGGTGCTGGAGCAACTGGCCGAGATCGGGCTGGAGGCCGACGTGCTGCTGGAGCCGGTACGGCGGGATTCCGGCCCGGCGATCGCGGCCGGCGCCGTCTTTGCGCAAACGCGCGACAGCGATGCGGTGGTTCTGGCGCTCGCCGCCGATCACGTCGTCCGCGATAACGCATGCCTTTGTCGCCGCCTGCCGCGAGGGCCTGGTCGCGGCCGATGCCGGCAAGCATCGTGACCTTCGGCGTTGCGCCCGAACGCGCGGCCACCGAATACGGCTATATCAGCCCCGGCGACGTCATTTCCGGCGAGGTCCGCTCGGTGGCGAAATTCGTCGAAAAGCCCGATCCGGCGACGGCGGCCGGTTACATCAAGGCCGGATATCTCTGGAACAGCGGCAACTTCATGTTTCGCGCCGCCGTGCTGCTCGATGAATACCGCAATGTCGATGCGGAAAGCGTGCAGGCGGTCACCGATGCCGTGACCAGGGCCGGGCGCGATCTCGGATTTCGTCACGCTCGACACTGATGCCTTCGGATCGGCGAAAGCCATTTCGATCGACTATGCGGTGATGGAAAAGACCTCGCGCGCCGCGGTCGTGCCGGTGGCGTGCGGCTGGTCCGACGTCGGCTCCTGGCATGCGGTGTGGGAATTGTCCGGACAAGGACGCGCAGGGCAATGCCGCGCAGGGGCACTGCCGTGTTCGAGGATTCGCGCAACTGCAACGTCTCGACCGACAGGGCGCTGGTCGCGCTGGAAGGCGTCGACGATCTCGTCGTGGTGGCGACCCAGGATGCCGTTCTGGTGTCGCGTCAGAAGGACGCCAACGGCCTGAAGCGGCTGGTCGCGAAACTGAAGACGGTGGCGCCGCAGGTGACCGAAGATCATCTCAAGGTGCATCGTCCCTGGGGCTCCTATCAGTCGGTCGACAATGGCGAGCGGCATCAGGTCAAGCGCATCACGGTGAAGGCCGGCGGCCGGCTGTCGCTGCAAAAGCACCATCATCGCTCCGAGCACTGGATCGTGGTGCGCGGCACCGCGCAGGTGACCGTCAACGAACTGGTCAAGATCGTGCACGAGAACGAATCGATCTACATCCCGATCGGCGCGGTGCACCGGCTGGAAAATCCCGGCAAGATCCTGCTGGAATTGATCGAGGTCCAGACCGGCAGCTATCTCGGCGAGGACGACATCATCCGCATCGAGGACGATTACCAGCGCAAGTGAGCGATGGGTAGCTCGAGCCGACCTTTCGGGTTTCGGCGGGCGGCAAAACGGTGTAATTTTTTGACTCAAAACGTGTCCGGGATCGCTTCTCGGCATTCGCCACATTTGTGGCGGCGTGCTAGGAGAACCCTTGGGCGTGCGTGCCGATGACGTTACGGGGTCGATGACTATGAGTTCCAAAGAGTCTGCATCGGGTGTGAAAACCGACGCGAAACGCGCGCTTCGCATCGGCGTCATTGGCGCAGGCGTCATGGGCAGCAACCATGCCCGCGTGCTGGCCGGCCTGCCGGATACCACACTGGTCGGGATCGTCGATCCGTTGCCGGCGCATCGGACGCGCGCGACCGAACTGACGGGCTGCCGTACCTTCGCAACGCTGGACGAGTTGATCGCCGAAGGCGTCGATGCCGTGACCATCGCGGCACCGACGCATCTGCATCACGAGGTCGCGCTCGCCTGCATCGCGCAAGGCATTCACGTCCTGGTCGAAAAGCCGATCGCGTCCTCGGTCGAGGAGGGGCAGCGAAATCGTCGCCGCCGCCCGCCGCGCCGGCGTGACGCTTGATGGTCGGTCATGTCGAGCGATTCAATCCGGCAGTCGCCGCCATCAAGCAGGCGATATCGGGCGAGGACATTCTTTCGATCGCCATCACGCGGGTGGGACCGTTTCCGCCGCGCATGTCGAATGTCGGCGTGGTCATCGACCTTGCCGTGCACGACATCGATCTGATCCGCTGGTTCACCGAATCGGATATCGTCGAGGTGCAGCCGCAGCTCTCCAGCGCCGTCGCCGAGCGCGAGGATATCGCGCTGTTGCAGTTCCGCACCGCCTCCGGCGTGCTCGCGCACATCAACACCAACTGGCTGACGCCGTTCAAGGCGCGCAACGTCACGGTTGCGACCCGCGGCAAATACGTGATGGGCGATCTGCTCACCCGCCAGGTCACCGAATGCTTCGGCTTCAAGCCGGACGGCAGCTATTCGATGCGCCATCTGCCGGTCGGCCATGACGAGCCGTTGCGCGCCGAATTGATCGCCTTCCTCGACGCCGTGCGCAGCGGCGGCGTGCCCGCGGTGACCGGCGACGAAGGCGTGGCCAGCCTCGAAATCGCGATCCGCTGCCTGGAAATACCGGCCAGGCCCGCCGCCTCCGCCCGCAAGGGGCCGCGCCGCGTTGCCGGCTGAAAACATCCCGATCTCAATCCTTGCAAGGCTCCATGAACCAGCAGTTGCGTCCAGAACCCGTACCCTTCATCGATCTCGCCGCGCAGCGTCGCCGGCTGGGCCATCCGTCGATGAGGCGGTTTCCCGCGTGCTCAGCCATTGCCAGTTCATCAACGGACCGGAAGTGACGCAGCTTGAGGCGCAGCTTGCGGTCTTCAGCGGCGCCAGGCACGTCGTAACCTGCGCCAGCGGCACCGATGCGCTGTTGATGGTATTGATGGCCAAGGGCATCGGCCCCGGCGATGCCGTGCTGTGTCCGTCCTTTACATTTTGCGCGACCGGCGAGGCGGTGGCGCTGACCGGCGCGACGCCTGTGTTCGTCGATGTCGATGAAGCGACCTTCAACATGGATGTTGGCTCGCTCAAGCGTGGCATCGCTACCGCGCGGAAGCTCGGTCTCAAGCCGAAAGCGGTGATGCCCGTCGATCTGTTCGGGCAAAGCGCGGATCATGACGCCATCGGCGCGGTCGCGGAAGCCGAAGGACTGTTCGTCCTCGATGACGCTGCGCAGGCATTCGGCGCGACCTGCAAGGGCCGCCGTCTCGGCACCTTGGGGCTCGTCACTGCAACCAGCTTTTTCCGGCCAAGCCGCTGGGGTGTTTTGGCGATGGCGGCGCCATTTTCACCGACGATGCCGATCTGGCGGAGACGCTGCGCAGCATCCGCGTTCACGGCCAGGGTTCCGACAAATACGACAATGTTCGCCTCGGGCTGACCGGGCGGCTCGATACCATCCAGGCGGCGATCCTGATCGAGAAACTGAAGATCTTCGAGGACGAAATCGTCACCCGCAACAAGGTCGGCGGAGCGCTATGCGCGCGGGCTCGGCAATGTCGTGACCGTGCCCCATGTTGCCGGCGGCAACACGTCGGTCTGGGCGCAATACACCATCCGGCTGCCCAAGGGTACCGATCGCGATGGCTTCGCCGCGGCACTGAAGGCGCAGGGTATCCCGACCGCGATTTACTATCGTCAAATCGGTGCATCAGCAGACCGCTTACCGGCATTATCCGGTCGCCGATGGTGGCCTGCCGGTCTGCGAAAGCCTGTCCAACGATGTCATCAGCCTGCCGATGCATGGCTATCTCGACGAGCCGACCCAGGAGCGGATCATCAGGGCTGTGCGTGGCGCACTTTCCGCCTGATTTCGCCGTTTTGAAGCACCGCCGCATGCTGTAGAAGCGGCGCATGCTCGGACGCATCTTCACCGTCGGCGGCTACACGCTGCTATCGCGGATCACCGGTTTTGCGCGCGACATCATGCTCGCGGCGATCCTCGGTGCGGGACCGGTGGCCGACGCGTTTTTCGTGGCGCTGCGTCTGCCCAATCATTTCCGGGCGATTTTTGCCGAAGGCGCCTTCAATGCGGCGTTCGTCCCGGCCTATGCCCATGTCCACGGCAAGGGCGGGGAGGAATCGGCGAGGCTGTTCGCGGATCGTATCTTTACCCTGTTGTTTTTATCGCAACTGGTTCTGCTGGTCATCGCCTGGCTCTTTATGCCGCAGGCCATGAGCATTCTCGCGCCCGGGTTCACCGACGACGCAGAGCAGCGCCGGCTTGCGATCGAACTGACGCGGATCACCTTTCCCTATCTCCTGCTGATCACGCTGGTGACGCTCTATGGCGGCATGCTTAACGTCATGCATCGCTTCGCCAGTGCGGCGGCGGCACCGATCTTCCTAAATCTGTCGATGATGATGACGCTGGCGCTCGCGGCGTTCTTCCCCAGCGCCGGACATGCCGCCGCCTGGGGTGTTCTGATCTCGGGTTTCCTGCAATTCTTCCTGCTTGCCGGCGATCTGATGCGTCATGGCGGCCTGCCGCGGTTCGCTGGCTTCAGTCTCGACGACGATGTCCGCGCATTCTTTCGGGCGCTCGGGCCCGCGACGCTGGGCTCGATGGGAACGCAGGTCGCGCTGTTCGCAGATACCATTATCGCGACTTTTTTGCCGGTTGGCGCGCTTTCCGCGCTCTATTATGCCGACCGGCTTAATCAGTTGCCGATCGGTGTGATCGGCATCGCCATCGGCACGGTGTTGCTGCCGGAAATGTCGCGGCGCCTGACTGCGGGCGACTACGACGGGGCAGCGGCGTCGCAGCGGCGTGCCTTCGATTTTACGCTGTTGTTTTCGGTACCGTTCGTTGCCGCATTCCTGACGGTGCCTGACGTCATCATGCGGGCGATGTTTGCGCGCGGCGCATTCTCGAAAGCCGACGCCGCGGCGGCCGGCGCCACACTCGCCGCCTACGCGGTCGGGCTCATTCCGTTTGTGCTGATCCGCAGCGCGGTCGCGGCTTTCTATGCCCGCAAGGATACCGCGACGCCGGTGAAGGCGGCCTTGATCGGGGTCGCGGTGAATGTGCTCCTGAAAATCCTGCTGATGGGACCGTTTGCCCAGGTCGGACTGGCACTCGCGACTGCGGTCGGCGCCTGGATCAATCTGTTGCTGGTGATCGGTTTTGCGGTGCGGGCGGGATATCTGGAATTCGATCGGGTATTCCTGCTCTCGCTCGCCAAATTCCTGGTCGCCGGCTTCGTGCTTGCGATTGCGCTGTGGTTTGCCGCGCAGTTCGCCACGGTCTATCTGGCCCGATTGAGCGCGTTCCGCGACGAAATTACGCTGGTTTTGCTGGTTCTGACCGGGGGTGCTGTTTACGGCGGATCGATCCTGACGCTGTTCGGCAAGGGCTGGCTGCGATCACTGGTCCGAAGCTAAAGCCGTTTGCGCTTGCGCGCGATCCACTGCAATATGGCCTAAATAGCTACGGCAAAACGGAGATACGATGGCTCCCATCAAATTTGGCGTCGGTCAAAGCGTCCTGCGCAAGGAGGACGATGCGCTGATTCGCGGCAAGGGCCGCTACACCGACGACCATGCGCCGCAGGCCGCGCTGCACGCGCTGGTGCTGCGCTCGCCGCACGCACATGCGAAATTCACCATCGATGTCGGCGCTGCCCGCGGCTTGCCGGGTGTCGCCGCGATCCTGACCGCAGACGACGTCAAGGACCTCGGCGGACTGCCGTGCCTGTTCAATCTGGAAGTCGATCCGTTCACCGCGCCGCCCTATGCGATCCTCGCCCACGGCGTGGTGCGTCATGTCGGCGACGCCGTCGCTTTCGTTGTAGCCGATACGCTCGACCAGGCCCGCGATGCGATCGAGGCCATCAAGGTCGAATGGACGCCGCTGCCGGCGGTGGTCGGTGTCGCCAATGCCGTGAAGAAGGGCGCGCCGCAGGTCTGGCCCCAGCATGCCGGCAACGTTCTGTTCGACGTGCCGATCGGCGACAAGAAAGCCACCGAAGCTGCGTTCGCGAAAGCGCATGCGGTCGCCGAAGTGTCGATCGTCAATCCGCGCGTCATCACCAACTTCATGGAGACTCGTGCGGCGGTCTGTGAATACGACGCCAAACGCGACCATCTGACGCTGACCATCGGCAGCCAGGGCAGCCATCGCCTGCGCGAAATCATCGGCGGCATGGTGCTGAAGATTCCGCTGGAAAAGATGCGGGTGATCTGCCCGGATGTCGGCGGCGGATTCGGCACCAAGCTGTTTCCGTATCGCGAATACGCGCTGATCGCGGTAGCCGCGCGAAAACTGCGCAAGACCATCAAGTGGACCGCCGACCGGTCCGATCACTTCATGGGCGACGCGCAGGGCCGCGACAACGTCACCACCGCGCGGATGGCGCTGGCGGAAGACGGCAAGTTCCTCGCGATGGACGTCGATCTGATCGGCGACATGGGCGCTTATCTGTCGACCTTCGGGCCCTATATTCCGCACGGCGGCGCCGGCATGCTGCCAGGCCTCTACGACATCCAGGCCTTCCATTGCCGCGTCCGCACCGTGTTCACCAACACCGTGCCGGTCGATGCCTATCGCGGCGCCGGACGCCCTGAAGCCGCCTATGTGGTCGAGCGGCTGGTCGATGCCGCCGCGCGCAAGCTCGGCATGACGCCGGACGCGATCCGGCAAAAGAATTTCATCACGCCGCGCGCGATGCCCTACAAGACCGCGACCGGCAAGGTCTACGATTCCGGCGACTTCACCGCGCACATGAAGCGGGCGATGGAGATCGCGAACTGGAAGGAATTCCCCAAGCGCGCCAAGGCGGCCAAGAAGCAGGGCCTGGTGCGCGGCATCGGGCTTGCCAGCTACGTCGAGGTCTGCGGCACCATGGGCGAGGAGACCGCCAATGTGCGGCTCGATCCCAATGGCGATGTCACTATCCTGATCGGTACCCAGTCGAGCGGGCAGGGCCACCAGACCGCTTATGCGCAACTTGTTGCCGAACAATTCGGGCTTCCGCCCGAACGGGTTCATATCTTCCAGGGCGACACCGACCAGATCGCCACCGGCCTCGGCACCGGCGGCTCGGCTTCGATTCCGACCGGCGGCGTCAGCGTCCAGCGTGCGACCCAGACGCTCGGCGCCAATTTGCGGGAGATCGCCGCCGAGGCGCTGGAAACCAGCGCGGGCGACCTCGAGATCAACGACGGCACCGTGCGGATCGCCGGCACCGACCGCGCCGTTAGCTTTGCCGATTTGGCCAAACGTCCCGGCGTCGATCCGTCCAGGCTGAATGCCAGCGCGACGTTTACCGCCGCCGACGGTACCTATCCGAACGGCACGCATTTGGCCGAAGTCGAAATCGATCCGGCCACCGGCATCATCAAGATCATCAATTACGTGATCGTCGATGATTTCGGGGTGACGCTCAATCCGCTGTTGCTCGCCGGCCAGGTTCACGGCGGCGCCATGCAGGGGATCGGCCAGGCCTTGATGGAGCAGGCGGTCTACGATCCGAGGGACGGCCAGCTCGTCACCGGAACGTTCATGGATTACGCGCTGCCGCGCGCGGCCGATGGCCCTTCCTTCGTGTTCGAGACCCACAACGTGCCCTGCACAACCAATCCGCTCGGCGTCAAGGGCGCGGGCGAGGCCGGTGCGATCGGCTCCTGTCCGGCGGTCGTCAATGCGATTATCGAGGGGTTGTGGCGGGAATACAAAATCGATCACATCGACATGCCTGCAACCGCCGAACGGGTCTGGATCGCGATCCGCGAGCATCAACGCCGGCATAGCCTGTGATATTTGCCGACCGCGGGAATAAAGTACCGCGTGCGGAGGTCTATCGATGAACAGGCCGCGGCTCCTGATCGGGAGCGTGGCATTGCTTGGAAACGCTGGCGAGACGGAGAGCGGCCGATGAAGCGAATTGTTATTGTGGCGGGGGCTTTGTTGCTTGGTGTCGGCGCGGTCATGGCGCAACAGGATGTCGCCGTGCAGCAGGACAATTTGATGAGAGGACAGGCGAAGTATCTGTATGGGGTGATCGGCAAAATCGTAAAGGGCGATTCGCCCTACGACCAGGCCGCAGTGAACGACGCCATCGCGCAACTCGAGGTGAGCGTCGGCAAGATCGCGGTCGTGTTCACGCCAAATCCCAAGGAAGATGTGGTGAATTCGACCTACGGATCGTCGCAGAAGATTTGGCAGAACAAGGCCGACTTCGACTCGAAGATACCGCCGGTCGTCATGGCGATCGCCGACGTCAAAGGCAAGATAACCGACGTTGCCAGCCTGAAGGCAGCCTACACCTCGATCAACGACAGTTGTAACGGTTGCCACGAGACCTACCGGGTCAAGCTGAAGTGATGATGAAAAGGTTGCGCCAGGTCGTACTTCAAGCTGCGCTCGGTGCCATCTTGCTCATTCCCGCATCGGGTCACGCCGAAACCAAAGAGGAGTGGATCACGCTGGGCGCACGGATTCACGGTGCCTTCGGCCCATTCATCCCGGTCGGCATCCGGATCGGGCTGGATGCGGCGGACAAGCTCAAACCCGACCCGCGCGGGCTGAGCGTCACCTACTACAACGGCGTCAAGCCGCCATGCCCCTGTGTCGCCGATGGGGTGATGCTCGCGACCCAGGCCAGCCCCGGTCAGGGTACCCTGCAAATCTCTCCCGACAAGGCGCCTGACGGCGCGATGGCGGTGATCGTCATCAGGAATCGCAAGACCGGCGAAGGCCTGAAATACACCATTGCCGACGAGTGGTTGCCGAAGATTTTGGGCTGGATCAAATCCGATCCGTCGGCGCGCTACGACTCCGCGATGGGCGCGGAAGGCCTGTTTCAGGTCGAACCGGTCAAGTAGGCTCCACGTCGGATTTATTGTCACCTGAGTCCCGGCCCTAAGCCAGCATTTCCGTGCTCAGCCTTTCCACTGGGGACGAACCAAGCTGCTCGTCAAGCAGGCCAGCCAGCAAAGTCGGATCCGTCGTGGTGCAGACGTTGATCGGTTGATCGCGACCGCGGATCGGCACGGCGGCCTGCGTAAGCCGGTCAGGCGCGATACCGGCATTCCTGCAGATATCCTCCGAGATGACGACCGTGCAATTCAGCGTTTTCGTCATGTCCTGAAGACGGGCTGCGACGTTGACCGCGTCGCCCAGCGCGGTGAACACCGTGTGATCGCGAAAGCCGATGTCGCCGATAATGACCTCGCCGCCATGAATGCCCATGCCGAACTGGATCGGCTCCTGCAATTCGGTGACGAACTCGTGATTCATGTATTCGACGTTCGCGGCGACCATCGACGCGGCACGCATGGCCTGCCGGCAGGCCGTCGCCGGATCGACGTCAAGACCGAACAGCGCAAGCAGGCCATCGCCCACGAATTGATTGGGTTGCCCGCCGGCGTCGACCACCGCCTGCGACGCCGCCTCCAGGAAACGGTTGATCAGGAACACGATGTCGAATGGCAAGCGCGCCTCGGCCAGTCTGGTCGATCCGCGCATGTCGATGAACATGCTGACGACATAGCGTTCCTCGCCGATGTTGACGCGACGCCGGTTGCGAACGAAATCGGCTCCGACATTGGCGGGCAGTACAGGGATGACCGAGATGTCGGCTTGGGGCCGAAGCTGACATGCGAGCCGGATGGAGGGGTTGGCGCTGGCGCCAACGCGTGCGAGCACGAATGCCTCGCGGCCGGATGGTCGCGGCAATGCGCCGCGATCGCTGACGACGCGAACACGGCAGGTCGAGCATCGCGCCCTGCCGCCGCAAACGCTGGCATGCGGCACGCTGTATCGCATGCTCGTTTCGAGAATAGTGAGACCCCTGGGTACGCGCACGCGCCGGTTGGGATATGACACAGTGATCGATCCGCGCCGGCTTTCGAGCACGGCGCGAACTCCGCGCGCGACAAACACCAGCACAATCGCCGACACGTATAGAATCGGGAAGTAAAACAGCGTGATTTGCTCGATCGCCGCGCGCTGGTCGGGCGGTGTGATTTTGATATGCTCGGCCCGCCATTGCGGCTGTGCGGCTCGCTCCGTCACCTCATGGGCGCCGCGATTGGCGCCGCTCATTGCCAATGGCGGCAACAGCACGGCTATCGCCAGCAAAAACGGCGCGGCCCACTTGAAAAACGGCTTCAGGCGCAGCCAGTAATAGAGGCCGATGCAGGCATGCGTCCAGGCGACGGTCAGCAGCAGAAACTGCACGCCGACCATGTAGGGGCGGGCGACCCAATAAGCCAGCAAGGGCGGCGCATAGATCGGCGGATCGCGCCCAAACAGCAAGCCTCCGAGGCGAACGATCCCGAGATGGCTTGCGATCAGAAGCGGAATGCTCAGCCCGAACACTAGCTGGGTGATCTCGACGACCGTGTAGCGAAAATGTCGGCGCTGATAGAGCGCCCACAACCCCAGCAGAAAATGGGTCGTCGCAGCAGCATAGAGCGCGAAATTGACGACCGGAATTCGCCAAAACCAGACATGGAAACGAAGCCAGGCTTCCATGGTGTCGTATGAGAAATTGCCGAGCGCATGATTGAAAAAATGCGAAAATATGTAGGAAAACATCACAAGGCCGCACGCAAGCCGCACCTGGCGAACGCCTATCCCGCGCAACCAGGTCCCGATGCCCGGGGACTCCTTTACGGTGCGGATATCGATGATTGCAGGAGCTTCCAGAGTCATGTTTGCGCTGCCCCAGCGGTGAAAACTCTGCAATCGGCGGTTTGCACAAAGCTATCCGGTGCCGAAATTACAGCAGCAAAACGCCAATGGCGAGCGGAATACGCCCGGTTCATCCCGTCACGTGAGCGGAGGCCTGTTTCAGGTCGAATCGGCCGGGCAATTCCGGACCGATTCGCCGATGAGAAAATCGCCGGAGAAGAAAGATAAAGGGGACGGACGCCCAAACGTCCGTCCCCGGCTTTTGAAATTCCCGAATATGAAGCTTACTTCGTCACCATGCCGCGGATTTCGCCGCCCGGATTGGCCGCGGTGTGGACGTTGACGTAGTACTTGCCGGCCATCAGATCGGCGGCCTGCGCGTCGGTCAGCGTCGCGCTGCCTTCCGCCGGGCTGGTGCCCGCGTTAGGGATCGCCACCGCGACGCCGGCATTCTTGCCGGCTTCAGCGGGTCCGTGGAAATGGGCGGCGGTAGCCGGGCCGGAAAGCCCTGAATAGGTCAGTTTCCAGCTCAGTTTCTTGGTGGCGGCATCGTAATCGATATCGGCGGTGCCGGTGCCGGCGCTGGTGTTGGCGGGCACTTCCGATTTACCGTCGAGGACTGCCTTCATCTTTTCGGCAAAGGCCGGTCCGGCAAGGGCGATGGTTGCACCCAGCGCGATTGTAGCAATCATGGTTTTTGACATGGTTCTCTCCCTGTTGGCGTCACATGACGGTGTCGAGTTTCAAAACAATAAGGTTTCGGCTTTATTCCCGAAAGCCGGCTTCAGCGCCCTGAATTTTTGCAGGAGCTTATGGCTGGAATAACGGACATACTAGCCATTAAATCGAGGCGGATCGTGACGGATCAGTGAATGCTGCGACGAATTATCCTCGGCTTCGTTGTGGCCGGCATCGCCGGTCTCGGGGTCTTTTGGTGGCTGACGATCCCGGCGGTCGTCTCCGCGAACATGTTGCCCGCCTATCCATCGGACCCCGTCAACGGGCTGACGATATTCAACGCCGGAGGATGTTCTTCCTGCCATGCCGTGCCCGGCCAGCCCGATCGCACCAGGCTCGGCGGCGGGCTGGCGATTCCATCGCCATTCGGGACGTTCTATGTCCCGAATATCTCGCCCGATCCGGCTGACGGTATCGGGCGCTGGACCGAAGCCGATTTCGTGACCGCGGTGACCAGGGGGACTTCGCCAGCCGGGTCTCATTACTTTCCGGCCTTTCCCTACACGTCTTACGCGCATGCGAAGGTCGAGGATGTCCGCGACCTCTTTGCCTATCTGAAGACGCTCCCTCCGGTGTCCGGCAAGGTGCGCGACCATGATGTTCCGTTTCCATTCAACGTCAGACGCAATGTCGGCATCTGGAAATTTCTGTTCATGGACGGCAAGCCGTTCACGCCGGATGCCGCGCGCTCGGCTTCGTGGAATCGCGGCGCGTATCTCGTGAACAGCCTCGGCCATTGCGCCGAATGTCACAGCCCGCGCAATTTTCTCGGCGGCATCGTCGCTAGCGCAGCGGTTTGCTGGTGGACCGAATCCGGAAGGCGAGGGCTGGGTGCCGAACATCACGCAAAAGGGCCTTGGCGACTGGAGCGAAAAGGACATCGCCTATTTCCTCGAAACCGGACAGACCCCCGACAACGACAGCGCGGGGGGATCGATGGCGCGCGTGATCAAGAACACCTCGCAACTGAGCCCCGAAGATCGCGCGGCAATGGCGGAATATCTCAAATCGCTGCCGCCAGTGGATGGACCCCCACGGCCGAAGCAGGCGGCGAAGAGCTGAGACCGGTCCTGCTTCAGGATGCAAGCTTCGCAATTCCGAGCTCATCGGCGACCTGGTCCAGCCCGCGCATCAGCGCCGGCGCGATCGGAATTCCGTCGCGCGTCCGCGCCGCGCGCGTGGCGTGGCTGTGCTCGCCGGGTACGAAAATCCGGTTGACGCCGGGCATCCGGCTGGAGTTGCGAAAATCGCGCACCAGCGTATCGACGCTCGCCTTGAACAAGGCGACATCGCCGAAGGCGGCGATGTTGATGGCCGCGATGGCCTGGCCGGTATTGGTGACGCTGTCGTCGTCATGATTGAAGTCGATCACCTCCTTGCCCATGGCGGCGCCGCCGAGCGTGCCCGCCAGCAGGCCAATGACCATGGCAAGGCCGTAGCCCTTGTAGCCGGCCTCCATGCCGCCGAGCGGCAGCAGCATGCCTTCGTCGGCGCGTTTCGGATCGGTCAACGGCTTGCCCTGCCGATCGATCATCCAGCCCTCCGGCATGGTTTCGCCGCGCAGCGCCTTTGTCTTGACCTTTCCGTAGGCGGCGACGGTGGTCGCCATATCGAGCACGATCGGCAGCTCGTCGCCGGCCGGAATCGCCGCCGCGATCGGATTGGTCGACAGCAGCATGTCGAGGCCGCCCCACGGGGGAAGATGGTTGGCGTTGCCGACCGCGAAATAAAGCCCGATCATGTCATGGGCGAGCGGCATGGTGGCGTAGAGCGATGCCGGGCCGGCATGGTTGGAAAATTGCGAGCTGACCCACGCGATGCCGGTCGTGCGCGCCTTTTCGATCGCGATCCCGGCCGCGCGCTTCATCACCAGATGGCCCATGCCGTTGTCGCCGTTGAGCAGCGCCATTCCAGCCTGCTCGCGCACGACCTGGATGTTGGGACGCGTGTTGAAGCCCCCGGCCCTGATGCGCCGGGCATATTGCGGCAGCCGGCTGACGCCGTGTCCGTCAGAGCCCTACAGATCCGCCTGCGCCATCAGCGTGGCGACAGTGATGGCGTCCTGCTCCGGCAGACCGAGTTTCGTCAGCGCTCCCTGAATGAAGGCCTTCAGCCGGTCGAAAGTGATGGTCGCTTCAGGCAGGATCGGCACTCCGGTTCGAAAGGTGGCGCACGATCGGCACTAGCCCGCGCCGAACGCCTTGAAGGTGATGATGGTGTGGGTGTCCTGGATGCCGGGAATGACCTGCACCTTCTCGTTGACGAAATGGCCGATGTCGGTGTCGTTGTCGACATAGAACTTGACCAGCAGGTCGTAATCTCCGGCGGTGGAATAGATCTCGGAGGCGATCTCGGCTTCGGCGAGCGCGTTGGCGACGGCATAGGACTGGCCGAGTTTGCATTTGAACTGGATGAAGAAGGGAACCATCGCTGTCGTCTCCGAAGCCGTCGCGTTTGATACACTAGAGCAAAAAACCGGGCGTCGTGGCAAGCGAACTTGCTGGCATTGGCACGCCGCGCTAGGACAAGGCATGCGCCGCATGCGACAGCCGAAACTCTCGCGAGCCCAACGATGACAATGCCCGTCGCGCTCACCATCGCCGGCTCGGATTCGTCCGGCGGCGCCGGCATCCAGGCCGACCTCAAGACCTTTGCCGCGCTCGGCGTTTACGGCGCATCCGTGATCACCGCGCTGACCGCCCAGAACACCAGGGGCGTGACCGGCATCCATGCCGTGCCCGCCGAATTCGTCACCGCGCAGATCGACGCGGTGTTTGGCGATCTCGACGTCGGCGCCGTCAAGATCGGAATGGTGGCGCAGCCTGCGGCCATCGATGCCATCGCCGCGGGGCTGACGCGATGGTCGCCAGAACATGTCGTGCTCGATCCGGTGATGGTCGCGACCTCGGGCGATCGTCTGCTGTCGGCCGGACGCCGTCGAAGGCTTGCGAACCAAACTCATTCCGCGCGCTTCGCTGATCACGCCGAACCTTCCCGAGGCTGCTGCCTTGCTGGACGAACCGGTCGCCACCGGCGAAGCCGCCATCGAAAGCCAGGGCAGGCGACTGCTGGCGATGGGTTGCGGCGCGGTGCTGATCAAGGGCGGACACGGGCAGGGGCCCGAGAGCATCGACTATCTCTTCACCAGCAACAGCGCCATCGCGCTGGCGGCGCCGCGCATCGCCACCAAAAATACCCACGGCACCGGATGCTCGCTGTCGTCGGCTATAACAGCGGGTCTTGCCAAAGGCGAGGAGATGGAAACCGCCGTTCGCAATGCCAAGGCGTGGATCAGTGCAGCGATCGCCGCCGCCGATCGGCTTGGGGTTGGGCATGGCCATGGGCCGATCCATCATTTTCACGGGTTTTATTAATGCGCTTAGCTAGCGATGTTGGCGCAGGTTGATATTCCTCCACGACCGTCTTCAATCTCTCAACGTCGTCCCGGCGAACGCCGGGACCCATACGCCGCGGCCTTTCGTTTGAAAAACGGTGTTCGACGGCTTTGCACAACCCCGCTCCCTGTGGTTATGGGTCCCGGCTCGGAGGCCGGGACGACACCTGAAACGTCATTACGAGGAGCCCTCTTGTCCGCCGAAGCCCCGCCTTCGGGCGAAGGCGGATGCGACGAAGATTCCATGGGGAGTGGATAGCGACCGAGTCTGAGGCCAGACTGAGGTTGCTGAAACCATTCAACCTGGAGACGACGATGTTACTCGATCATCCTTCCGACGGACTGACCGCTATCCGCACTCATGTTGGCGCAATTTTTGTTTCGCTGGAACTGAGTCGATCGACCTGGCTGGTGACGTCGTTGTCGCCCGGCAAAGGCGAGAAGATGTCCAGGCACAGCGTCACGGCCGGCGATGTGGCCGGGCTTTTGGCGCTTTTTGCAGAGCTCAGGCGCAAGGCAGAGGTCCGAACCGGCGAAAGCTATCCGATCATCACGATCCAGGAGGCAGGACTGGACGGGTTCTGGCTGCACCGTGTTCTGCAACAGCAGGGGATCGAGAGCCACGTGGTCGATCCGGCCTCGATCGCGACGCCGCGGCGGCAACGACGCGCCAAGACGGACCGGCTCGACGGCGAGACCTTGTTGCGGGCGCTGCTCGCCTACAAGCGCGGCGAGCCACGGGTGTGTGCGATGGTGGTCGCGCCCTCGCCCGAGGAGGAGGACCGGCGGAGGCTTTGCCGCGAGCGGCGGACATTGATCGAGGAGCGCGTCACGCATGTGAACCGGATCAAGGGGCTTCTGTTCGCGCAGGGCATCTTTGATTATGCCCCGTTGCGGCGCGACCGGCGGCAGCGGCTTGAAGCGTTGCGCACCGGAGACGGACGGGAGCTGCCGTCGCATTTGAAGGCGCAGATCGGCCGTGAGCTCGATCGGATCGAGTTGCTTCTGGGACAGATCAAGGCGGTCGAGACCGCGCAGGATGCGCTGCTGGCGGCGGCGAGAAAGCCTGCAAGCCAGCAGGCTGCGCCGGACCCGGTCACGATGCTGCTCGCCTTGAAAGGAGTGGGCGCCAACTTCGCCGCCGTGCTCTGGTCGGAGGCGTTCTATCGGCAGTTCGCCAACCGCCGCCAGGTCGCCGCCTATGCCGGCCTTGCGGCAACGCCCTGGCAAAGCGGAGGCATCCGGCACGAGCAGGGCGTGTCGAAGGCCGGCAATCCCAGGCTGCGGACCACAATGGTCCAGCTCGCCTGGCTGTGGATACGTCACCAGCCGCAATCGGCGCTGACGCGCTGGTTCAAGCAGCGAAGCCAGCAAGGCCGCACGCGCGCGATCGTGGCGCTGGCGCGCAAGCTTCTGGTGGCGTTGTGGAAGTATGTTACCCAGGGCGTCGCCATCGAGGGGGCTGTGATGAAGCCCGCCGCCTGATCCGGGACCAAGCCCAACAGCAAGCTCTGCCGCCCGCACGCAACCCAACAACCTTAGCCCATCTGCCGAGGCCCGATCAGCCTCGGAAGATCCGGGTGGACGAACCGATGGATTGCATGGCTTCAAACGCCGCAACGAAGAATGGCCTCGTCCTCTCGAGCCTGCCCGCCGCAAGCGAAATCCTGGTGCGTCGCCTCGCGCGACGACCGAATGTGAGTTTGATCCGGCAAGCAACCCGGATCGCAGAACCGGCTCGAACCCTGGATCGCAACTACGAGGATTGCAGATGATGCCCTGACCGAACCGCCAACACGAGGAGTGCTGCTGTCGTTCCCGACGGGTCAAGCATGATGGCGTGCTCGCTCAACTCAAGGCCAAGCCGCTGCGCGGCGACCCTGAAGGGTCGGCCTTGACTTGATCTGCGCGCGCCATCCTGCAAACCCCGCGGTCGGGACGAAGAGGTGGCCGCAGTCGAACAAAAAGGTGACTGCTCATTCTTGACACACACATTCCCCATGTGAGCAATCCAGCTTTCTTTTGGCAGAAGTAAGCAAGCCGGATTGCTTCCGCCTTCGCTCGTTGAGCTACGGCGGACACGTCGCTGCGCTCGCAATGACGTTGATAGATATGACTCCGCATTCCCGCGGCGCGATTTCGCCCGGGTTTTGCATTTCGTTCCGCCCCGAAAAGGGCGTGGGGAATGCCGGGCGCCCAATGCACCCATAGCCCCGCGTGCAAAAAGGTAGAAAGCACACGAGTGTAGTCCACTACGAGTTCACCGGAATTACCCGACATTCCCGCACGCGACGGTTTACGGCTTATACGCGATCTCCTCGGTGAGCCCCGCTCTGTTGCCACCGTCGCCGACGATTTGTCTTCGCCAACTTGACACCGGCGTGAGGGTGTCAGGACCACACGATTTCGCCATCCGCGAGTGATGCTCTCGTCCAAAGCACCATCCCGCGTCCATCGCATCCCGCGCCCAGCGTTCGTGACGACCGCGAACGCCCCTTCTGGGTGGGCGGGGACGGGCAAAGATGTATCGCTGATTTGGCTGTTCTGAAAAGCAGAATATTTTTTCAGATAGGACTTGACAGGGTGTTCGGGTTTGAATTGCTTCAGGAAATTAGTTTTTGCGTGCAAGTCGGTAGCGCGCACGCGAGCGGAATATTGTCGCCTGATTGTCTCACGGTGCTGCTATCTGCCGCCGGGTTGGCGTTCGCGCCACAGCCGAATTGACTGACGTCATTGCCGTCGAGCGACGCAAAATTACGCCGTTCGGCGTCTATCCGCCGGTTTGTTTCGCATCGATGTTTCGATCGGTAATTGTGTAACCCGTCATCACGCTGTCATCGGAATCCAGTAGCTGCTCGCGCATGGGAAGTGACGCGATAAGTGAAGAGTGTCCGGAACGGCGCTTTCGCACTTTGTTTATCTCCGACGTCCATCTCGGAGCCCGCGGCTCGCAAGCCGACCGATTGCTGGACTTTCTCCGCAGCCATGATGCCGATACCATCTATCTCGTCGGCGATATCGTCGATGGCTGGGCGCTGCAATCCAGCTGGTACTGGCCGCAATCGCACAACGACTTCGTGCAGAAAATACTGCGCAAGGCCCGCAAGGGCGCCAAGGTCATCTACGTTCCCGGCAATCACGACGAATTCCTGCGCAACTATTACGGCACCCATTTCGGCGGCATCGACGTGGTGGAAAACACCATCCATGTCGGCGTCGACGGCCGGCAATATCTGGTCATCCACGGCGATATCTTCGACCTCGTGGTGCAGAACGCGCGCTGGCTCGCCCATCTCGGCGACAAGGCCTATGATTTCGCGATCCGGATGAATCGCATCGTCAATGTCGTTCCGGCGCTGGTTCGGCGCGCCCTATTGGTCGCTGTCGCAATGGGCCAAGCTGAAGGTCAAGAACGCCGTGAATTATATCGGCGCCTTCGAGCGCACGCTCGCCGCCGAGGCGCGGCGTCACGGCGCCGACGGCGTGATCTGCGGCCATATCCACTACGCCACCATCCGCGACGAGCACGGCATCCGCTACATGAACTGCGGCGACTGGGTCGAGAGCTGCACGGCACTGGCCGAGCACGAAGACGGCCGGTTCGAAATCATCACCTGGACCGATCCGCTGCGCCGGATCGCACCCGTTCCCGCCATCGCGGCGCGGGCCGCCTGATGCGCATCCTGGTCGCGACCGATGCGTGGCATCCGCAGGTCAACGGCGTGGTGCGCACGCTGACCATGATGGCGGAGGCGGCGAAGAGCTTCGGCGTCGATGTCAGCTTTCTCACGCCGCAATCGTTTCGCACCGTCGCGATGCCGAGCTATCCGCGATCTGCGGCTGGCGTTGCCGTACCAGGCGAAAATCGCGCGGCTGATCGCCGAGGCGCGGCCCGACAGCATTCACATCGCCACCGAAGGGCCGATCGGACTGTCGGTGCGGCGTTATTGCCGCAGGCACGGATTGCCGTTCACGACCAGCTTTCATACCCGCTTTCCGGAATACATCTCGGCGCGCCTGCCGATCCCGGAATCGTGGATCTGGGCGGCGCTGCGCTGGTTTCACGGCGCGAGCCAGGCGGTGATGGCGGCGACGCCGGCGCTGGCTGCGGAATTGCGCATGCGCGGCTTTCGCAATGTCGTAGCTGTGGCCGCGCGGCGTCGATACCGCGCAGTTTCATCCGCGCCGGGCGCCGATCTGGGACTGCCGCGGCCGGTTTTTCTGTGCGTCGGCCGCGTCGCGGTCGAAAAAAATCTCGAGGCGTTTCTCGATCTCGATTTGCCCGGCACCAAGGTGGTGGTCGGCGACGGGCCGGCGCGTGCCGCGCTGGCGCGGAAATATCCGCACGCGGTGTTTCTCGGGCGCGCAGCAGGGCGAACGGCTGGCGGAAGCCTATGCGGCGGCTGATGTGTTCGTGTTTCCGAGCAAGACCGACACTTTCGGGCTGGTTCTGCTCGAGGCGTCTGGCCAGCGGCCTGCCGGTCGCGGCCTTTCCCGTGACCGGTCCCCGCGACGTCATCGGCGCCGCGCCGGTCGGCGCGTTGAACGACGATTTGCGGCTGGCATGCCTGTCCGCGCTGGCGATTTCGCCGCAGGCCTGCCTCGCCTTTGCCGCAGCGCATACCTGGGAGGCTTCGGCCCGCGCCTTTCGTCGAAAACATCGCCAATGTCCGCGCGCCGATGCGGAAGGCGATGCGGTGCCGTTCGCGGCCGAACACCCGCAACTGGTCGCCTGATCGCGCGGCAAGCACCTTGCCCGCCTGTGGTGCGACGCGATACAAGTCGCGGCATGACACGCATCCAGTCTTGCCCGTCACGCCGCCGATATCGATGCGGCCGCGCGCGTGCATCGCGCCCTTCGCGGTGCGAACGCCGTTGCTGTCGTCGCCCGCGCTCAACGAGCGCGCCGGCACGCGCGTGTTCCTGAAGCCGGAAATGCTGCAGCGGACCGGGTCGTTCAAGTTCCGCGGCGCCTTCAACAAGCTGTCGTCGATCCCGGGACATGCGCGCGGCGGCGGCGTGGTCGCGTTCTCGTCCGGCAACCATGCCCAGGGCGTGGCGGCGGCGGCGCAGATCCTGAACATGCAGGCGACCATCGTGATGCCGTCGGACGCGCCGCTCTCCAAGCGCGAGCGCACCAAGGGCTATGGCGCCGAAGTGGTGCTGTACGACCGCGACCGCGAGGATCGCGAAGCCATCGCCGGCGGGATTGCCGGCAAGCGCGGCGCCACGCTGGTGCGGCCCTATGACGATCCCTTCGTGATCGCCGGGCAGGGCACCGTCGGACGCGAGATCGCCGAGGATATGGCGGCGCTAGGTGTCGCGCCCGATATCGTGGTGGCGCCGGCGTCGGGCGGCGGCCTGGTCGCGGGCGTCGCTACCGCCGTCAAGGCGCGCTATCCGCAGGCCATGCTGATGTCGGCCGAGCCCGAAGCCTTCGACGACCATGCCCGTTCGCTGCGTGCCGGCAAGCGCGAGCCGCATCAGCGCCGAAGGCCGCACCATCTGCGACGCGCTGATGGCCTCGATCCCCGGCGAAATCACGTTTGCCATCAACAGCCGGCTGCTCAGCCAGGGCGTCACCGCTTCCGATGCGGAAGTCGGGATCGCGGTCGGCTTTGCGTTCCGCGAGTTGAAGCTGGTGGTCGAGCCCGGCGGCGCGGTCGGCCTCGCCGCATTGCTGGCCGGGCACATCGACGCGAAGGGCAGGACTATCGTGCTGGTGCTGTCAGGCGGCAATGTCGACGCGGATTTGTTCGCGAGGCTGATCGCCTAGGGCAAGTTTTGGCTGGCTGGAATCATGAACCCGCTCTTTGGCCGGATGGTTTGAGCCGCGTGACATTGTCGCGCCATCGTCAGCACCCATTCCGCATAACGGTTTTGCCGTTATGATCACTTTGGCGAAGCCCCAAAAAGCAAAAAAAGCAAAAGCAAATGCCAGGAATCATCCAGCGAAAGGAGGCCCCCGATGGCCAGAATGTTGGTAGATTGCCGTGACTATCCGAGTGAGATGAACTGCACGGTCGCAATTTCCGCAGACACAGAGCAGGAACTTGTAGACGCAGCGGTGCAGCACGCTGTCGCCGTGCATGGTCATCACGATAGCCCTCAATTGCGCCAGGAACTGGCAAAGATGATCAAGACCCAGTAGCGCAGTTGCGCGTCACAAACGGGGGCAGTCCCGATCGCCGCAACGTTGCTCGAACGTGTGTTTCTTGCCGGAGCTAACCTTGCTCGTCCTGCTGACGTTCAGGATCGCGCCCCGGACCATGCGGCACGATCTGCAGCTGCAACTTGCCGCATGGAGCGCGCGCCCGCGCCCGGCCAATTTGTGGGAATTGCATATTCCGGTGCATCCTCATGGGATGATGGGAGAACGCCGTGACCGCTTTCAATACTGTGCGTTTTCGCGTGAAGCCGGGGCGCGACCAGGAGTTTCTGGATGCCCACAAAGATATTGATGCGACCTGGCCGGGCTTGTTGCACGCCAACATCATCAAAACCGGTGAGCGTTCCTACTGCATTATCGCCGAGTGGCAGGATATTGACGCGTGCATCAAGGCGCGGCCAAATATGATCGCCACCCTCAATTCTTTCCGCGATACGCTCGAGGACCTCGGCAACGGTCTCGGTGTCACCGATCCGACGGCCGGTCCGGTCGTCCTGGCGCTGAAATAGTTCGCGGCGAGCGAGCGTTGCCGCGCCCGTCATAAAATGGTCGCCGTTATCGCTGGAGCGGCCGTCTGGAGCGCTTCACGCGGCGGTGGGTGGCGTCTTGACGAAGCTCATTCGCATCAGGCCGATAATGCCGGTCTGGAATCCCATAGCCGAAATCTGGAGATAACGACGAAATTCTGCCGCGGCAGTTTCCCCGACCAGATTGACCGCGTCGTAGTAGCGCCTTTGAAGATTCTGCTCCCAGACCTGAAGCGTCCGATAGTAGTGAAGAGGATCGTTGCGAGCCGCGATGAGCTGAAATCGCCCTTCCGCGGCAGCGATCGGCTCCCAGATCAGCGGCAGGTCGCTGTCAGGAAACGTTCTTTCGATCATCGGGTGAAGTTTGTACGGCACGCTGTAGGCGATGGTTTGCAGCGACAGTTTTCCTCCCGCGACAAGCACGCGATCGCAAAACGCAAAAAACTCGCGGTAGGCATTGAGTTTTTTGGCCGGATCCAGGCCCTTCTGTACAAAATGCTCGAAGGCGCCGACTGAAATGATCGAATTGTATCGCTTCGCGGGCAGGTGATCGCGCCAGTCCTCCTCGATCACTTCGATATTGGGGATCTGGTCGCGCCTGATCCAGCGCGCCTGCGAGGGGCTGAGCGTCAATCCCACGACCTGCTTGACATTGGCATGGTTGACGAGGCGGCGAAGCATCGCCCCCCACCCGCAGCCGATGTCGAGCACGCGTGCCACTCCGACCGCCCCGGCGGCCTCGATATGATGGTCGAGTTTCAATTGCTGCGCGGCGTCGATGTCCTCGACATTGTCGAACAAGGCACAGGAATAGATCATCTCAGGTCCGAGGATGAGCCGGAAGAACTCATCTCCCATGTCGTAGTGCGACATGATCGCAGCCTGAGAAGCACCGGTGCGTTCGACCATCTGGCATTCATCCCGACATCGGTTCGACGCCTGTTGATGTAATCCGGAAAAGGCGGGCGGTCTGACCGGACGCGATCAAAATGACGCTGCTTGCCTGGCGCCTCGCGCGACCGCCGGAATTTAACAGGGCCTCCGTTGGGCGCCATTGCTTTTTTTTCCATGGGCAAGTGGAATAAATCGATGTGGAGATACGATGTCCGATATGAGTCCGCATGGTCTGTGGTGAGATGAGCCCGTTGGGGGATCGAATGAGGCGACGGGAATTTCTGAAATCAGCGGGCCTCGCGGCCATCGCCTTGCCATGGCCCGCGTTCGCCCAGAAGGACTTGCCGCTCATCGCGGTGCTGGTGCCGGGGACAGCGGATTTCGCCAAGCAAAGAATCGACGCGATCCGCGGGGGGTTGCGGGAGGCGGGCCTCGCCGAGGGCGTCAATTATGCGCTCGCACTGCGTTTTGCCGATGGTGTGTTCGACCGGCTGCCCGGCCTTGCCTTGGAGCTGGCCGCGCAAAAACCGCGCGTTATCGTCGCCTCGGCGGCGGCGGCCGTTGCCGTTCACAAGACGGTCCCCGATTTGCCTTTGGTATTTACGTCGTATGCCGCCGATCCGATCAAGGCCGGCTTTGCCGAAAGCTATGTGCATCCCGGCGGAAACACGACCGGTAACGTGATGAATGCCATCGGCGGCGAGGAAGCCCTGACCCAGAAGCGGATGGGACTGTTCAGGGAGTTGGTGCCGGACCTGAAGCGGCTCGGCTTCATCGGAACGGCGACGTCGCTGCTGGCGGTAGCGGAGCTCAACGCGCTGCGAAGCGTGGCCGGTCACTTCGGGTTTGAAATCGTGCACCACGCCATCCAGAGTCTTGACGAGATCGAGGGCGCCGTCGCATCGACGATCCGCGATGGCGTGGACGCGCTTTATGTCTCGGGCGAGACGCTGCTGTACAACAATATGTCGCGCGTGTTGCCGCCGGTCATGGCGCCTGGGAAGCCGACGGTCGGCAGCTATCCGGATTGGGGACGGGCGGGGCTTTTGATGTCCTATTCGGCCGACCTGCTCGACGACTTTCGCCGCGCCGGGATTTATGCCGCGAAAATCCTCGCCGGCGAGAAGCCGGGCGATCTGCCGATCGAGCAGGCGAGCAAGTTCGTTCTGGTAATCAACGCCAGGACCGCGAGGCAGCTCGGCATCGGCGCGCCGGCAACGTTGCTGTCGTTGGCCGACGAAGTGATCGAATAGGTCTCGCCAAGTCGGCGGTAACCTTCGACGGGTTCTCGGGGGCCGGGTTTATTCCCGCTCCGCGAATGAAATATTCCATTTGAGCGCCGAAGGCTTATCATCGAACATTCGACCGCAAACGACGAAATCGTCAGGGAGGTCAGAAATGAAATTTCTAAATACCATCGTAACCCTTGTTGGCTTGATGATGGGCGCCGGGGCGGCGATGGCACAGAACGCGCCCGCGACATCGACCATGAAGGTGGAGGGCACCGACAACGTCTATGTCTTTCGTTATGGCGGCCATCAATCGATGTTCGTCGTGACGCCGGAAGGCGTCATCGCCACCGATCCGATTTCCTATTTGCGTCCGGCCAAGCCCTATATCGACGCGATCAGGGCCGTCACCGACAAGCCGATCAAATACGTCATCTACAGCCATCATCACTACGACCACATCGCCGGCGGCCAGCCGTTCAAGGATCTCGGCGCGATCTTCATTTCGCACCGGCGCGCCAAAGAGCGCCTGCTCGAACTGAAGAAGCAGAACGCGCTGCTGCCGGACCTGGTGCTGCCGGATCAGGTGGTGGATGGCAGCAAGACCATCACGCTTGGCGGCACCAAACTCGAACTGATCTATGTCGGCCGCAACCATTCGGACAATTCGCTGGTGATGCGGCTGCCCAAGGAAAAACTGGTGTTCGTCGTCGACTTCGCGCCGCTGGAGGCGATCCAGTTTCGCAACATCCCGGACAATGCGTCGCCGCTGGAATACATCGATTCGCTCAAGAAGCTTGCCGCGCTCGATTGGGACCGGATGATCACCGGCCATCCCTATGCCGGAGGACGCTATGGCACGAAAAAGGACGTGCTGGACGATGCCGCCTACCTGGAGGATTTGTCGGCGGAGGTGAAAAAGGCCGCGGATGCCGGCAAGTGTTTCGACGGCGCCATGAAGGAGGTCAAGCTGCCGAAATACGAGAAATGGGCGAACTATGAAAACGGCCTGGCCGCCAATGTGGAACGCCTCTGTTACTGGTGGGCGAGGGGATATTGACCGGGACGCCGTGGCCGGAAACCTCCATGGCAAGCCCGCGGCGGATCACGAGAAGAAGATCACGAGAAGAATGCGATCTTCTCGGCCTGGCGTCATGCGCCGGATCGGCGCCAGCGGACCGGAGGCGGGAGCATTCGGCATGCGCAGGATTCCACTGGCGAGCAGAGCCGCGCCAAGGGAAGGTTGAGGCGAAGGTTGGGGCGTGGGCTGCGAAGGAGGTTCGGTGGAAGGTTGCGGCGATGGCTGAGAAAAAAGTTGGGGTAACGGCGGTGGCATCGTTGTCGGCGGCGCCGGCGCCAGCGCGGCTATCGGTTCGGGCGCTTCGGGGATGACTTCGGGTGCTGCCGGCGGCGGCTCCGGCGCTGCCGGCACGATCGGCTCTGACATTTCCGCAATCACTGCGGGCGCAGCGAGCGGTGGCTCGACGATGGGGGCATCTCCCATGTCGGAGAGATCGGCGTCATCGGATGAATCATCCGCGGCCATTTCGAACGCAATTCTGTCGAGAACCGCGTCATCCTCGTCGGTTGTCGGAATGGCCACGGGCGCTTCATCGTGCGGCTCCGGCGAAGCGACAGCTTCCTCCGTGGGTGGTGGGGATGCCGTATCGCCCGCATCGAATTCCGCGATCCGCGCCGTGATGAGATCGAACGCCGCCCTCAATGCGGCAGCCCGATCGGTTGCCGTGATCTGTTCGCAGCCGGCTTCGATAGCGCTGACTTGGACATCGAGCCGGTCGCAAATCCGTCCGTCGGCGCCGAATTTGCGCCACCGCGATGAGAGTTCCCGGAGGACCCGGGCGCTCTTGCGGACCGGCTCCAGAGATTGTTCCAGCGCGAGAACGATCGAGCGCGGCCGCTGCCGAGGCTCTGGCCTCATCGACCGCAGTTCCGGATGGCGGCCAACGCTTCGGCGAGCGCTCGTCGGGAGCGGTTGTTTCTGCGCGGCATGATTGTCTTCGATCCGCGCCACCGCATCGAGCACCATGCGGATGTCGGCATTGCGGTTGCGTTTGGCATATTCGGCGAGGAACCAGCGGCCCCGCGACGTCTCCATGAATGTTTTGTTGATCGCCTCATAATCCTCTTCGCGCGGCGGGGTTGCGCGCGCGGAGATCGGGGACAGGGCGAATGCGTCGTCGGCCATGATAAACTCACCCGCGCAAATCTCGGCGCGTTGCGCTAACGAACATCACGATATCTGGCGAATCGCAATTGAATTGATGCCGTCGGAATCACAAATCCCCATCGTTTCCCCAGACATGTCGAAGCAATTCGCGACGCGGCTGGCGCTGTTCTACGGCACGGTGTTCGGCCTGTTCGGGCCGCAGCTGCCGTTTTTTCCGGTGTGGCTGAAGGCGGTCGGGATCGACGCGTCGTGGATCGGCATCATCACCGCGGTGCCGGCGGTGACGCGGTTCACGATCCTGCCATTCGATCACCGGATGGGTCGAAAAGCACCAGTCGTTGCGCGGCGCGCTGGTCGCCACGGCTTTTCTGACCGCGCTCGGGTTCCTGGTGGTCGGCACCTAGCATCAGCCGCTGCCGGTATTCCTGGTGTTCGCGGCCACGGCCTGCGTGTGGACGCCGATGGTTCCGCTGACGGACGCCTATGCGCTGAAGAGGCGTGGCGCGATACGGCCTCAATTACGGGCCGATGCGGCTGTGGGGTTCGGCGGCCTTCGTGGTCGGCGCGCTGGGCTGCGGGCTGTTGGTCGATTTCATCGCGGCGAAACACCTGATCTGGATCATTGCAGGGGTGGCAGGGCTCGGTGCCCTCGTCAGCCTCGGGCTACAGCCGCTGGAGCCGCCGAAGACCGAGCGCCTGCGCTGACCGGCGCAGGCGCGTTACTGCGCGATCCCGGCTTTCTCGCCATCATCGCGGCTTCCGCGCTGATTCAGGGCAGCCACGCGGCCTATTATACCTTCGCTTCCATCGCGTGGCAGTCATCCGGCCTGGGCGGGCTGACGATCGCGGGACTTTGGGTATTGGGCGTGCTGGCCGAGATCGCGGTGTTCGCGCTGTCGCCGCGGTTTACGCTGTCGCCGGCGGTGCTGGTGATGATCGGCGGGCTCAGCGCGGTTACGCGCTGGCTGATCACCGCGCAGGAGCCTTCGGTCGCGGTGCTGGCGGTAGTGCAGACCGCGCATGGGCTGAGTTACGGATTGACGCAAGTCGGCACCATGGGACTGCTGGTGCGCCGGGTGCCCGGCCATGTCATGGCGCGGGGGCAAGGTTACCTCTCGGCCTGCGGCGGCATCGTCACGTCGAGCGCGTCGATCCTGTCCGGCGCGATCTACGCCCGCTACGGGCAGGGTGTTTATTATCTGATGGCGGCGATGGCGCTGTCCGGGGCGTTCGCGATCTGGCTGGCGCGTCACCGGCTGGCGGATCAACCCCAGAGTGCTGCTTCCGGCGGATAGACCGTGCTGCCGTCGTAGCGCAGGCCATGCTCGCGGTCGCGCGCCAGCAGCAACGGACCGTCGAGATCGACAAAGCGGGCTTGCTGGGCGAGCAGCATCGCCGGCGCCATCGAGAGCGAAGTCGCGACCATGCAGCCGATCATGATCTCAAATCCCAGCGCCTGCGCGGCATCGGCCATGGCCAGCGCCTCGGTCAGTCCGCCGGTCTTGTCGAGCTTGATATTGACCGCATCGTAGCGCGCCCGCAGTCCCGCCAGTGAGGCGCGGTCATGCACGCTTTCGTCGGCGCAGACCGCAAGCGGCCTGCGAATCAGCGCCAGCGCCTCATCCTGGCCGGCGGGCAGCGGCTGCTCGACCAGGGTGACGCCAAGTTCGGCGCATTCGGCAAGGTTTTGCTCGAGATTGGCCGGGGTCCATGCCTCGTTGGCGTCGACGATCAGCTCGGATTCCGGCGCCGATTTTCGCACAGCGGCGATGCGCATCCCATCGCCGTCGCCGCCGAGCTTGATCTTGAGCAGGGGCCGGTGCGCGGCCTTGGCGGTTGCCGCGGCCATGGCATCGGGTGTTCCCAGCGAGATCGTGTAGGCGGTGGTGCAGGCCCGCGGGGCGGTGCGCCCGAGCAGGTTCCAGATCCGCTGCCCGCTGGTTTTGGCCTCCAGGTCCAATAGCGCGCAATCGAGTGCGTTGCGGGCGGCGCCCGCAGGCATCGCGCCTTGCAGGGCCTGCCGGTCGAGCCCTCGCGCCACAGGTTCCCGCATGGCCAGCAGCGCGGCCAGGGTGGCCTCCGCGGTTTCGCCATAACGGGCGTAGGGGACGCATTCGCCGCGCCCGGCATGGTCGCCCTGGCTGACTTCCGCCACCACCGTCACCGCCTCGGTCTTGGCGCCGCGGCTAATGGTGAAGGTTCCCGCGATCGGCCAGTGTTCGATGCGGGCATTGAGCTTTGGCGATTTGCTGGAAGTCATTCTAATATCTGCGTTTACTGAACCGAAGGGTTGCCCGGTGCAACCAACTATGTCTCGTTAAGGGACGTGTACTACAAACAATGGCGGCGCGCCGAATCGTTCTCCTCCATCCATAGCGGAGAATCGGCGCAGGAGTGGGTATCGTGAACGGCGACCCGACACTGGAACGCATTGCACGGGGCAATGGACTTGCGCTGTGCGCCGCCGGTTCATGGACCGCCGGCTTCGCGCCGGTGCTTGAGCAGATGGTGATCGACGCCGAAAAGCTCAGCGGCAGCCGGCCCAATATCTTCATCGATGTCTCGCAGGTCTCCAGGCTCGATACGTTCGGGGCCTGGCTGATCGAGCGGTTGCGCCGCAATCTGACCCAAGGCGGCGTTGAGGCCAAGATCGCCGGGCTCTCGGCGAATTATTCAAGCCTGGTCGACGAAGTGCGCCGGGTGAAGGCGGCACCGGCTCCCGAGGCAACGTCGCTGACATTTGTCGGAATGCTGGATCAGGTCGGCCGCAACATCGCCGGCTTCGGCATCACCATGGTCGGACTGATCGACATGCTCGGCGCCGTGCTCGCCGCGGCGGGCAGGGTCATCATTCACCCCAGGGGTTTCCGGCTGACCTCGACCGTGCATCATCTCGAACAGGTATGCTGGCACGCGGTGCCGATCGTCGGGCTGATCACCTTCCTGATCGGCTGCATCATCGCCCAGCAGGGCATCTTTCATTTCCGCCAGTTCGGCGCCGATATCTTCGTCGTCGACATGCTGGGCGTGCTGGTGCTGCGCGAAATCGGCGTGCTGCTGGTGGCGATCATGGTGGCGGGCCGTTCGGGCAGCGCCTACACCGCCGAACTCGGCTCGATGAAAATGCGCGAGGAGATCGACGCGCTGCGCACCATGGGATTCGATCCGATCGAGGTTCTGATCCTGCCGCGGATGCTGGCGCTGATCCTGGGCCTGCCGATCCTGGCCTTTCTCGGCGCCATGGCCGCACTGATCGGTGGCGGCCTCGTGGCCTGGGGCTATGGCGGTGTCGATCCCGAAGCATTCATGCTGCGGCTGCGCGACGCGATCTCGATCGATCACTTCACCGTCGGCATCATCAAGGCGCCCGTGATGGCGGCGGTGATCGGGATCGTGGCCTGCGTCGAAGGGCTCGCGGTCGAGGGCAGCGCCGAGTCGCTCGGACAGCACACCACGTCGTCGGTGGTGCAGGGGATATTCTTCGTCATCGTCATGGACGGCGTGTTTGCGATCTTCTTCGCATCGATTGGAATGTGACGATGGCAGGCGAAACATCCGACGCCATCATCCGGGTTCGCGACATCACGGTGCAGTTCGGCGCGACAAAAGTTCTCGACGGACTCAATCTCGACGTCAAGCGCGGCGAAATCCTGGGCTTCGTCGGCCCTTCGGGCGCCGGCAAGTCGGTGCTGACGCGCACCATCATCGGCCTCGTTCCCAAGGTCAGCGGCCGCATCGAGGTGTTCGGCATCGATCTCGACGCCGCCGACGCAAGGGCGCGGCGCGGCGTCGAGCGGCGCTGGGGAATCCTGTTCCAGCAGGGCGCGCTGTTCTCCTCGCTGAGCGTGCGGCAGAATATCCAGTTCCCGGTGCGCGAATATCTCAATCTCTCGCAGCGACTGCTCGACGAGATCACCGAGGCCAAGCTCGGCATGGTCGGATTGCGCGCCGAGGTCGCCGACCGTTTTCCGTCGGAACTGTCCGGCGGCATGATCAAGCGCGTGGCGCTGGCGCGCGCGCTCGCGCTCGATCCGGAACTGGTGTTCCTCGACGAGCCGACCTCGGGCCTCGATCCGATCGGCGCCGGCGACTTCGACGAACTGGTCCGGACCCTGCAGCGTACTTTGGGGCTGACCGTTTTCATGGTAACCCACGATCTCGACAGCCTTTATACCGCGTGTGACCGCATCGCGGTTTTAGGGAACGGTAAGATCATTGCCGCAGGATCGATGGCCGACATGCAGGCCTCGCAGCATCCCTGGTTGAGGGCCTATTTCCACGGCAAGCGTGCCCGCGCTGTAATGGGCTAGCGATGAAACGGGCAGTGGAGTTTTAATGGAAACGCGGGCGAACTACGTCCTGATCGGGGCATTCACGCTGGCAGTGATCGCCGCGGCGTTCGGCTTTGTGCTGTGGTTCCAGAGCCTGCACACCACCAAGGCGCGCAGCCCGCTTCGGATCGTGTTCGAGGGTCCGGCATCGGGCCTGCGCAACGGCGGCAGCGTGAATTTTAACGGTATCCGGGTAGGGGAAGTGATCTCCGTGAAGCTGGATAACCCGCGTCGTGTCGTCGCACTGGCGATGGTCGAGAACAATGCCCCGATCCGCAAGGACACGCTGGTCGGGCTCGAATTCCAGGGTCTGACCGGGGTCGCCGCGATTTCGCTGAAGGGCGGCGAGGAGGCCGCGCCGCGCGGTTCCGCTGGACGAGGATGGCGTGCCGACGCTGACCGCCGATCCGAACGGGTTGCAGGACGTCACCGAGGCGATCCGCGCCACGCTGCAGAACATCAACAAGGTGGTCGCCGACAACCAGGCCTCGGTCAAAAACGCGCTGCATAATCTCGAGACCTTCACCGGCTCGCTGGCGCGCAATTCCGAGCGGATCGACGACGTCATGGCGAAGGTCGACGGCGTGATGGGCAAGGCCGACAGCCTGATGCTCGGCCTCAATGCGATCGCCGGCGGCAATGCCGGCGGCGAGCTGTTCCAGACCGTGAAATCGATCCGCGAACTGGCCGAGGATTTCGACAAGCGCTCCGGCGCGCTGATGTCCGACGGCCGCAAGACCCTTGGCGATATCAGCCGCGCGGTCAACAACCTCGATCGCAACCCCACGCGCCTGTTGTTCGGCGCCGGCGGCGGCAGCGCGCCGGCCGAAGCGCCGCCGCCCAGACCGGCTCCCGCGGGCGAGAAGAAGCGGCCGTAGGGTTGAAGGCGAATTTTGCTGCCCGGCTACTGCACCGTGATGGTGAAGCGATCGACATCGGCGTGGGTAGGCCATGTTATGTCCAGGCTGAAATTGTCCGTTCCGTGAAAGCCGGGGTCAGATGTGTAGTTCACCTGAAAACCCTTGGTGGGCACGCCTCTGCAATCGACCTTTCTTTTAATTCGAGGGCTGCCTATCGTCGTATCGATGATGCGCGTCGATAGTTTTCCGTGCCGGGGTTTGGTGAGCACCTTGACCACGCCGGGAGTTGAAACACATTTGTTGTTCCACGAGCGGTAATTGGACATTTGCGCCGTTTGGCCGGAGGCAACAGTTCGGCTGACGTCGTTCGCCTGTGCAACACCCGCTATCCCGAAAGCGAGAACGCAGGCAGCCGCAAGTTTCTTCATATTGAACCTCTGTCTGGAAATGATATCTGCCGAGAATAAGAATTTCCCGGTTCTGCACAAAGCCGACCGCAGCGGCACAAGGTCGCGGCGTGATACTGATTCAAATCTCAAGCGGTCAAACACGTCATTGCGAGCGCAAGCGAAGCAATCCAATCCGGGCCAGGTTGCTCCACATCAGGTCGACCTACCCTGCAACCCGGTCAATACAGACATGGCCTACTGCACCGCGACCGTGAAGCGATCAACGACGCGGAGATTTTTCCATTTGACGTCGAGGCTGAAATTATCCGTTCCGTGAAAGCCGGGGTCAGAGGTGTAGCTCACCTGAAAACCCTTGCTGGGCAGGCCGCTGCAATCGACCTTCCTCTCGGTCCGCGGCCTGCCTATGACCGTATCGACGATGCGCGTCGAAAGCTTTCCGTGCCGGGGTTTGGTGAGGACCTTGACCACGCCGCTGGTTGAAACACATTGATCGTTCCACGAGCGGTAAATATGCATTTCCGCCGTTTGGCCGGAGGACACGGTTCGGGCAAGGTCGTCGGCCTGCGCAAAACCCGGTATCCCGAAAGCCAGCACGCAGGCAGTCGCAAGAAACTTCATTTCAAACCTCCGGTCGAAAATGATATCCGCCGAGCATACGAATTTTCGGCCTTTGCTCAAGCTGACGCGGCAGCACAAAGTCGGGGTGTGATGCCGATTAAAATTTCAAGCGGCCGACAACACATGATTGCGAGTGCAAGCCAGGCAATCCAGGTTGCTCTCTAAACAATGACACGAAGCGGGTTCACGAATTTCAGTCCCATAAAATCTTTCTCGTTGTCGGTCACGACGACGCAATCGTTGACCTCAGCGACCGCGGCAATGATCATGTCGAGCGCACTGCGTGGCCGTCCCTTGGCCGTGCCTTCAGCCATCAGCGGCGCCCAGACGAGACCCGCCTTATCATCGAAGGGAAGCACGCGGCCTGCGAAAAGTGCTTGCGGTCCTTCGGGGCCGCTGAACCATGCTTCCAACAGGGCGCGTCTTTTTCCCTCGGGCTTTTCCAGCAACCCGCGCCGGACTTCCGCAACGGTTAGCGCCGAGATAAACAGGTCATGATCCGCCTGCTCCGCCATCCACGCCACAAGGGCCGAGGACGGATTCGGCTTCGTAATATTGCTGATGATGTTGGTGTCGAGCAGATAGCGCGTCACAGGTCGATCTTGCGGCCGGCTTCTCGCGAACGGGCGAGATCGAGATCGGTGCCAACCAGTGGCGATCGGCGCAACGCGGCGAGGATGCCGCCCTTCTTTGGCGGTTCGCCGGCGATCGTCTGGCTGACCGCCGCCCAAATCCGCAAAGCCTCGGGGTCGTCTTCGGCAAGCCGTTTCGCCAGTGAGCGGATCAGATCGCGGTCGACGTCGAGGCCCAAGACCTCAAATCGCGCCATCCCGCGTTTGACCAGCCGGTTCCGATAGTTCCGCAGCGCTCTCTTTTGCGCAGTGTTACCCATGATTAACTCCCAAAGTTATCCGGAGCTGTATCCAGATATATATCCAGAATTTTCGCTATTGGCAAATCAATCATGTGCCGCGCCGGCGGTCTAAACTCATCTCACAAGACAAAACGGAGGCAGCGATGCCTCCGTTTTTTATTGTGCGACGATTGACGCTCGAACCTTACCCGAGCCGTCCCGCCGCGTGGGCTAGCAGGGTATAGACCAGCCCGGTCTCGGAGGTCAGGTGACTCCGCAACGCGGCGGGTCCGCGGTCCTCGCGCGCGATCTCGTCGAGCAAACGCTCAAACTCGGTGATGTAACGGTCGACCGTCTGCTTGAAGTTGCGGTCGGCGCGATATTTGCGGGCGACCTCGTCGAAAGCCTTCTGGCCGGCCGGCGTATAGAGCCGCTTGGTAAAGGCCTTGCTCTCGCCGCGCTGATAGCGATCCCACATCTCGGCGGCGAGATTGCGATCCACAAGCCGGCCGATGTCGACCGACAGCGACGCCAGCGGATCGGCGGCGCCCTGGCCGGGGCGGCCGCGCGGGGCCTCCCGGTTGCCGTTGCCGGCGTCGGCCCGGCCGAGCAGGTCGGAAAGCCATCCATCGCGTCCCTGGTCGGAACTGGCGGGGCTGACCGGCGGCGCTTCGGTGCGGCGCGACATCGGCAGGCCCAGGTCCGGCGGCGGCAAATTCGACGCGCTGTTGCCGCTGTCGCGCATACGCGGCGCGGAGCGGGCCGGCATCTCGCTGCGCCCGCCGGCGGTTGCCAGCATCGGCTCCTCCTCGCGATACGAACTGGTGCGGCCAGCGGTGACCACATCAAGTCCGTGGCCGTGACGTGCCACGATCCGGTTCAGTTCGGCCAGTGCTTCGATCTGGTCGACGATGACCTTGCGCATCTGCGCGGTGCTTTCCGCGGCTTCCTGCGGTATTTCCAGCACGCCGCGACGCAGCTCGCCGCGCGTGGCGTCGAGCTCGTCATGCATTTCCGCAGCCATCTCCTTCATGCTCGCCACCATGTTGGCGAACTTGTCGGCGGACTGCTTGAACATCGCGTCGGCTTCCTGGGTGGTCTGCTGATAGATCTGTGCCATGGTGTCGGCGGTCAGCCGGCGTTCCTCTTCGGCCGAGATACGGACCGCCTCGAACTGCCGGCTGATGGCGGCAGAACCCTCGCCGGCCGTTTCCGCCACCACGCGCGCGATGTCGCGGGCGCGCTCTTCGGCGGCGGCCAGCAATTCATCGAGCAGGGCCGTGAACCGCGACAGCCGCTGATCGAGATCGGCGGTGCGCAGATCGACCGTGGTGACGAGGGATTCAAGCATCGACTTGCGTTCGCGGACCGAGGTGGTGGTGGTGCGGTTGCTTTGCTCGACCATCGCCGCGGCTTCGGCCAGCGCCTTGCCGTGGGTCTCGAACTGGCCGGAAAGCGAGCCGAGATCTTCCAGCGCCCTGGTGGTTGTGGTGTTGAATACACCCAACTGGTCTTCCAGCGTCTGGGTCGCAAGCCCGTTGCGCGTGCTGACGTCGTTGATGGCGGACACGAAGTCGGCCACACGGGTGACCAGCGCGCGCTCCAGCGAATTGAGATTGTCGTGGGCGCCGGTGAGCACTTCCTGCAGCAGGATGTTGCCTTCACGCAGCCGCTCGAACAGCGCGACCGTGTCGGTTCGCAGAATCTTGCTGGTTTCCTGCATCTCGGTCACCGCCGCGACCGATACCTGACGCGACTGGTCGATCGCCGACCGCGACGACTGCTCGAGGTCTTTCAGCGACTTGTTGACGGCGCCCGTGGCGAGCTCGCCAGCGGACGTGATGGAGCGCGCGACATCGGAGCTGTTGGTCGTCATCGACTTCGAGAACGTCTCGGTCCTGATTTCGATGGCTTTCAATGCGTCCGCTGTGCTGCGGTCGATCTCCGAAGTGAGCTGGATGGTCGACTTGGCGAACGTGTTGGACCTGACTTCTATGGCTTTCAGGGCGTCCGCCGTGCTGCGGTCGATCTCCGAAGCGAGCTGGATCGTCTTGCCATCGATGGCCTCGACCAGCGAGCCGCGCTTGCCGTCGATGATCTTCGTCAGGCGATCGGTCTGCTGCTGCATGTAATTGACGATTTCCTCGGTCTTGCCGGTCATGGTGGCGCCGAAAGTGCCGCTGGCGGCGAGAACCGTGCGTTCGACGTCCGCGGAGCTCGACTTGACCTGTGAGGTCACTTCATTGATGGCCTCGGCCAGCGAGCCGCGCTTGCCGTCGATTACCTGCGCCAGACGATCGGTCTGCTGCTGCATGTAACTGACAATTTCGTCGGTCTTGCCGGTCATGGCGGCGCCGAACGAGCCGGTGGCGGCGAGAACCGAGCGTTCGACATCCGTTGTGGTCGATTTGACCTTTGAGGTCGCGTCGTTAATGGCCTCGGCCAGCGAACCGCGCTTGCCGTCGATCATCTGCGACAGACGATCGGTCTGTTGCTGCATGTAGTTGACGATTTCGTCGGTCTTGCCGGTCATGGTGGCGCCGAACGAGCCGGTGGCGGCGAGAACCGTGCGTTCGACGTCCGCCGAACTCGATTTGACCTTTGAGCTTGCTTCATTCGACGCGGCAATCAGCGTGTTCTGCGCCTCACGCGCGCTGCTCACGACCGAGTTCGCCGCATCGGTGCCGACCGCGGTAAGCGCGCGCTCGATTTCCGACGCGGTCAGCTTCAGCTGCGCGCCGACGTCGGAGGAGACCGTCAGCAGCGACTGTTGCGCGGCGCGGGCGCCGGTCTGGATGGTTTCGCTGGTATTGACCACCAGGCTGGTCAGCGACCGTTCGGCGTCCTCGACATGGGACCTGATCACGGTCGATAATTCCTCGGCACGCGCCATCATGCCGTCGCTGGCCTGCCTTCCGCTGCTTTCGATACGGCCCGCCACGGCTTCGACGCGCGAACCCAGCAGGTCTTCGAATTGCGCGACGCGCGTATCGATATCGGTGGCAACCGCACCGACCCGGGTTTCGATACCGTGATGGATTTCCTGGAACCGCGCGGTGATGGTTTCGGTCAGTTCGGCGCTGCGGCCGTTCAGGGTCTCCGTCACATTGGAGATGCGCCGGTCGACCGCTTCGATCGCCTGCGCGGCGCCATCGGTGAGCTGTGACGCCAGCGTGCCGAGGTGGCCGCCGATGGTTTCGGTCACGGATCTCGCCCGTGTATCGAAGTTCACTTCGAACGATTTGAGGCGGCCGTCGACGAACTCGTCGAACGACTTGATCCTGCCGTTGAGCGAGGAGTCGAGTTTGGCGACGCGGCTTTCGATCGCGGTCTCGAACTGCACCAGGCGATTGTCCAGCGAGGCGGTGATCTCGCCGCCATTCACGTTCATGCGGGTATCGAATCCGTCGACATAGGTCTTCAGGGTTTCGGCGATGTCGTGGGTGCGCTGGCCCATGCGATCGACGATCTCGCCGCCGAAGGTTTTGACGGTGCGGTCGAATTCGGAAATATGGCGGGTGATCAGCGCGCCGAGCGTGCCGCTGTCGCGCGCGAATTTTTCCGCCAGATCGCCGCCCTGATTCCTCACCAGCTCATCGAAGGTGTTCATCTGCATGCTGAGCGTGTCGTGCGCGGTTTCGGTCTGGTTGACGACCTTGGCCATCAGCGAATTCACGGTCACATCGAGCGCGTCGCTGGCCTTGTCGCCGGAGGTGAGGATCTGCGTCGCCAGCCGGACGCCGGCTTCGTCGATCTTGTTGACGAGGTCGCCGCTGCGCAATTCGAGCTCCAGCAGCAGGGAGTCGCTGGAATTCTTCAGGGAGTCATGGACCTGTTCGGTTCGCTCGGAAATTCCGTCGACGATGGTGGAGGAGCGTTGCTCGAATTCGCCGGTGATGCGGTCGATCCGCTCGTTCAGCATTTCGTGGACGCGGTCGGCGAGATCGACGAACTCCTGGTGCACGTGGCCGGTCTTGAAGTTGAGGCTGGTGGTGAGGCGCTCGCTGGCGTCCAGCACAGCGCGGGTGGTTTCGGCGCTGGCTTCCTCCAGGCGGTCGAGCAGGTCGCCGCCGCGCTCGCCGAGCGCGAGGATCATGTTGTCGCCGGCATTGCTGAGCGCGCTGGTAATGTGGGCGCCGCGTTCCTCGAGCGCGCCGGTGATGCTCTTGGCAACTTCATCGACACGCGAAGCGATCGCGTCCGAGATCAGCGCGATATCGTGACGCAGGTCGATCTGCACGCCGGAGATGGCGCTGCGAACCTGCTCGGCCTGCCCGACGAGATTGTCGCGCTGATGGGCGATGTCCGACAGCAGCGCGCGGATGCGAACCTCGTTGTCGCTGTAGGCGCGCTCGAGCGCGGAGACTTCATTGGCAACCAGGGTTTCAAGTTCGCCGGCGCGCGCGATGGCGCGTTCGACGCCGTCGCCCATGGCCGCGACTTCTCGGCGGATGGCCTGGCCAACCGTGACCATGGAGTCGCTGACGGCGTCCTCAGGCTCCGAAAACCGGATCGCGACCTGCGCCATCGACTGCGCGATCATGCGCATTTCCTGGCCGCGCCAAGACAGGCTGGCGAGGAAATAAAACAGCAACACCGGCGCACAGAACAGGGCGGCAAGGCCGGCCAGCACCAGGGTGCCGCCGCTGCCTTGACCGATCGCGGCCTGCAGCGAGGGCAGGAAACTGACGGTCAGCAGCGCAAGGCCGGCGATCCAGACCCCGGCGAAAATCGTGGCCAGGGTATAAACGCTGCGAGCGGGGCGGCCCTTTTGAAGGGCCTGCAGAATGTGCCCGATGGTTTCGCGGTCGTCGTTGGCCGCGCGGCGGCCCGGGCGCGGCTCCTCCTCGATGGGTGCAAAGATCTGCCCGGTGCCGGCGGACCGGGTATCGGAGCCCGCATTGCTGGCGGGGCTCGGAGGCGATGGGGGCATCACATCGCTGTTGATCGGAACCCGAACTGTGTCAGCCGCAGGCGCGTCGCTGAGGTTCAGGGCTTCCTGGATGGCAGAAAGCGCGACTTCGGTGGGGTCTTTGACCTTCTTGGGATTGTTGGCCATGTTCAGTCTGATCCCTTTTTACTCTTTACGCGTCCGGAAGAGAGTCTTGCGCGAAACGCCACTCGCAAGGCTCAAAACCGGTTCGTGCTGTTGCGCGTACGAAAGCGCGGCGTTGGCCAGCTTTGTCCGCTACATCCGCAAACATCCTATTGGCTAGGTGATGCGAATGAAATGCCTGCAATTAATACAAACTTAATCATCGTTAACAGCAAGAGGCCGTAACACCTTGCGAGTCCTCGAAATTCCCCGGTTGCCCGGCCAATCCGGGTGAATTCTCGCCAAAAACAAGGCAAACCTGCGGCGGATACGCGAAACGTTCCGTTAACCAGTTCCGTGATTGGCTGCTGAAACTTCGCCGTCGGATCGACCGGCGCAAGGTTTGGATTGCCGCCATGCCGCTTCACCTGGAACGGATTGACTGGATGCCATCGCCGCCGCTCGCTCCCGATGACGGTCCGATCGATCGCGAGCATCTCGCCCGCATGACGCTTGGCGATGCCGACCTCGAGCATGAAGTGCTGGCGATGTTCTCGGCCCAGGCCGTCGGTCTGATCGGTGCTCTCAAGGCCGGTACTCTCACGGCCTCACCGGACGACGCCAGCGCAATGGCGCATACGCTGAAGGGTTCTGCGCGCGCGATCGGCGCATTTGCGGTCGCCGATGCGGCCGAATCCCTGGAAGCCCTGATCCGGAACGGCGACGATCCGGCCCGGGCGCTCGCCGTGCTCAGGCGATGCCGTCGCGCAGGCGCGCACGGCGATCGACGCCATCCTGCGCCGTTCCTGATCCCGGCCCATCGGCAACGCGCCACAGGTTTTCGCTGGGCACCGCTGGCGCGGAGCGGATCGACCCGTTATAGGACTGCCCGGACCTCTCTTTTCAGGCAGCACGGGCGATCATGGCCAAAATTCACTTTGTCGACCATTCCGGCGAAACCCGCACCATTGACGTCGAAAACGGCGCGACCGTCATGGAAGCGGCGATCCGCAACGCCATTCCCGGCATCGAGGCCGAATGCGGCGGCGCCTGCGCCTGCGCGACCTGCCACGTCTATGTCGATGAGGCCTGGCGCGAGAAGGTCGGCGCCCCGACCCCGATGGAAGAGGACATGCTGGATTTCGGCTTCGACGTGCGGCCGAATTCGCGGCTGTCGTGCCAGATCAAGGTCAGCGACGAGCTCGACGGTCTCGTGGTGTCGACGCCGGAACGGCAGGCCTGAGCGCCCTTCATCGCGATCTGCCGGTCTTGCCGACCAGTTCATCCGTCCGACTGCATATAGACGAGCAGTTCGGCGCAAATTTCGCGCATTCGGCAAGTGCTGCGGCTTCTGCCTCGGCGGGCGGTTCGGCAAGCCGGTGCGGTAAGCCGAAGGCGTCGTTCGGCGACACCGCGAAGGCCTTTCGCGGGCTTCCGGCGAGATAGGCTGCAAATCCCGAACGGGCTTTTTCGCCCAACTGCCGCGGCGCCGGGATGGCCGGGGCTGCGATCAGGTCGCGGCTGCCGAGTTTCATCTCGCGCAGGAAGTCATCGACCATCGGGGTCCAGATCGATGCGCCTTTTGCGGAAAACAGTGTGTGACCGTCATTGCCGAAAGCAGGCGCGTCGATGAACCGGGCCCGTCCACCGGCGGCAGTGAAGGCCGCATACATCCGGTGCGCCAATTCCGGCCGGAAAAACTTGTCGTTTGCAGCATAGACCCACAACATCGGCGTCCGGGACTTTTTGCCTAAAGCGGCGAATGCGCGAACCAATGCGTTCTCGTCGCAGACATCATCGTCGGCGCGCGAGCCGCGGCCGCCGGCGAAGCTGATCGCGGCGGCAAGGCCCGGCGGCGGATCGGCCGACAGGGCGACACTGGCAAACCCTCCGGCGGAAACTCCGATCGCCAGCATGCCTTGTGTCGTGACATCGGCGCGACGGTCCATCGCATCGATCGCCGCGCGCAGATCGGCCGCCGATGCGCGCGCCGCGATGAGATAATCGCGGTGACCGCACGGGCCGCTGTTTTCAGCGTAGACGCCGCCGGAACTGCCGTAGCCGCGGCGCATCACCACCAGTGCCGCGAAACCGCGCCGCGCCAGTTCCAGGGCCTGCGCATAGAGGCCGTTGGGTGTCATATCCGGCCGGGCCGCATCATCGCGCGGCGCGCCATGGCTGAGCAGCGCGAGCGGATATCGCCCGGTGCCGGAAGGCCTTATCAGCATGGCCTCCAGCCCGCGGGGACCGGCTTCTGCCATGGGAATCCGCAGATCCTCGCGATAGAACTGGTCCGCCGCCGCGGCCGGCGTCACGACAGAAATGATCAGGAGAGCCGCCAGCGCCGCACGCATGCGTCAGACCCCGCGACGCATCCAGGGCTGAAATTTCGCGATGATCTCTTCGGTCAGCGGCGCCGGCTTGCGGGTTTTCTCGTCGATCAGCACCGTCACGGCCTGGGCCGACGCCACGCATTTGCCTTCCGAGAATACCACCTGGTCGAAGGTGACGGAGGTTCGGCCGAACTTCGCCACGCCGAGCCCCATCTCGATGGTGCCCGGCCAGCGCAGTTCGGCGCGGAAATGGATATCGAGCCGCACCATGATCCAGGTCAGGCCCGGCGGCATCAGTCCGTAACTGCGGTCTTTCACCAGCGTGACGCGGCCGGTTTCGAAATAGGTCGCATACACGGCATTGTTGACGTGCTGGTTGGGATCGAGATCGGCGAACCGCACATTGTCCGACAGCCGAAAAGGGAAATCTTCCAGCCGCGGCGTCGGATCGGGGCGGGCGGGTGCGTTCACGGGGTTGATCTTTCGGAAGTTTCACGTCCTTACAGCCGAGTTAGCGAACGCCGGCAAGGGGTTGCAGCCATCCCGGGCGGCTGATTTATGGCTTTCCTCTGGCGGCTTCGTTGGCTAGACAGGCGCAGCCGAACGCGCCGGGCCGATATCCGGTTCAACCGAAAAGAAGCGATATGAGCGAAGCGATCAAGACCGATGTGCTGATGATTGGCGCGGGCCCGTGCGGCCTGTTCGCCGTTTTCGAACTGGGCCTGCTCGATATGAAGACGCATCTGGTCGATATTCTCGACAAGATCGGCGGCCAGTGCGCCGAGCTCTATCCGGAAAAGCCGATCTACGACATTCCCGGCATTCCCTTCGTCACCGGCCAGGGCCTGACCGAAGCGCTGATGGAGCAGATCAAGCCGTTCAATCCGACCTTCCATCTCAACGAAATGGTGGAGACGGTCGAGAAAATCGGCGATCCCGGCTTTCGCGTCACCACCGACGCCGGCAAGGTGTTCGAGTGCAAGGTGGTGGTGATTTCGGCCGGCGGCGGCTCGTTCCAGCCGAAGCGGCCGCCGGTGCCGGGCATCGAGGCCTATGAAGGCAGCTCGGTGTTCTACTCCGTGCGCAAGATGGAGCAGTTCCGCGACAAGGATTTGCTGATCGTCGGCGGCGGCGATTCCGCGCTGGACTGGACGCTCAATCTGCATCCGATCGCAAAGCGCGTGACGCTGCTGCACCGGCGCGACGATTTCCGCGCGGCGCCCCACAGCGTCGAGCAGATGCGCGCGCTGGTGGCTGCCGGAAAGGTGGATCTGAGGATCGGCCAGGTCACCGCGCTTGAAGGCGAGGGCGGCAAGCTGTCCGGCGCCACGGTAAAGGCCAATGACAATGCCATTTCGAAGGTCGCCTGCGACACGCATGCTGCCGTTCTTCGGCCTGACCATGAAACTGGGGCCGGTCGCGAACTGGGGCATTGCGCTGGAGAACAATCTGGTGCCGGTCGAAACCGCCGCGTTCGAGACCAACGTGCCCGGAATTTTTGCCATCGGCGACATCAACACCTATCCCGGCAAGCTGAAGCTCATTCTGTGCGGCTTCCACGAAGGCGCGCTGATGGCCCAGAAGGCGCACCGATACGTCTATCCGGACAAGCGGCTGGTGTTCCAGTACACGACGTCGTCGTCGAGCCTGCAGAAGAAGCTCGGGGTCAATTGATTGCTCAAATACGACAGCCGCTGCACGTTTGCAGCCGTTTGAATCGCTTGATATCCAGATGCGGGTACTGGAACCGTCCGCGAAATGGCCTTAGTCTGCGGCCATTATTTGATGGATAGGTCAGGTGGTGATAATGCGGACCGACTGTATCCGGACTTCGACTGGCGCTGCCGATCATGATTGGCGTTGTCATGCTGTTTGCCGCCATGCTTCCGGGGCAGGCCGCGGAGCCGTCGGCCGCCGGACTGTGGCAGAAGATCGAGGACGGCAAGCCGGTGGGCTGGTTCCTGTTCGTCGATCACGACGGAATCTTCGAGGGCGTGATCGCCAAGACGTTTCCGTTGCCCGGCGAGGATCCGAACGAGGTTTGCGCGAAGTGCACCGACGACCGCAAGAACTTGCCGGTGCTCGGACTGTCCTTCATCCGCGACATGAAGCGTGACGGATTGAAGTATGAGAACGGCAACGTTCTCGATCCGCGCGACGGCAAGATTTACAAGGCCAAGATGAGCGTCAGCCCGGACGGGCAGTCGCTCACGATGCGCGGCTATCTGGGTATCGCGCTGTTCGGCAAGGACGAGACCTGGTTCCGGCTGCCGGATACCGCGATCGCCTCGCTCGATCCGGCGGTGATTGCGAAATATCTGCCGGCGCAGGCCGCGGCGATGAAGCCGCCGCCGGCGACGAAGCAACCCGCCGCGCCGCAAGAAAAGCCACCGTGCCGGCGCCCGTGCCGGCGCACTGACGCGCTTCGACGTGCAACTCGGCTTCAGCGCGCATCCGGCGCGATCACGACCGGCGCTGACGGTCGCTGCGTCGCCTCGGTCTCCGCGGCATCGAGCTGAAGCACCGAAGCGGCGGCCGGCAATGCAGCGTCCGCCATCGCGGCATGACCTTCGGCGGTCGGATGCACCGCGCCGCCATAGACGGCCGACAGAATACCCCAGGTCGCGTCGTGGATATCGGAAGGCTGGCTGGAAGCCGGCAGGCCCTGCGGATAGGTCATCGCCGCAAAGTAACTGTCGTTGGCGTCGCGGATCCAGCGCGCGCGCGGCAGATAGGTGCGGTATTCGCTCGGCGCCGCGGCCGCAGACCATCGGCTGGCTGGCCGCGGCGACGATGTCCGGATTCGAAGCTGTCGCCCTTGGCCGAAAAACACTCGCGGTCGAATTCCGGATCGCTCGGCGCGCGCGCGCAGAAGCCGTGATTTGCGAATGCCGCCTGATGGCGCATCGACGAAGGTCATGCGATCGCTGCCGGGATCGCGGCACAGCACGCCGCCCTGGCACAACGCGAGCGCCTTCAGCTGCGGCAGGAATTCGCTCTGCACATAGTTGGACACATTGGCCAGCCGCTGCGGGTCGGCATTGAACGACGGATGAATGTCGAAGCCGGCGCGCCCGCCGGGGCAGGGCGCGCCGTCGGCCAGCGTCGGGTTGGCGTAGGAAACATAGACGACGTGCGACATGTCGCCGACCAGCGGCTTGAGCGCCTCGCGCAGCCTGCCGAATCCCTGCGGCAGGTCCCGCGCCAGCGCCGCGCGTGAATCGTCCACCGATCCCATCACGCCGGTGCGCCGGAACAGCACGCGCTCGGTCTTGCTGTCGACGATCACGTCGGCGACCAGCCCGGAAAAATTGATGTCGTTGGCGCCGATCGACAGCAGCACCAGATCGAGCTTGCGGTCGGGTTGACGGCGTTTCGCGGCGGCGAGCGCGTCGCGCAATTCGGCCACTTGCGCGTTGACCGTGACCTGGCAGGCGGCTCCGGATTTCGCTCGGCAGGCATTCGCGCGCGCGCTGCGCGCCGAGCAATCCGTCGGCGATGGTGGCGCCGGTGCATGCCAGCGGCAGATAGGTCACCGCGATATGCGGATATTGCACGGCGAGCGCCAGCGCGGTGCGGGTCTGGTAGCTGTACAGCGAGCGATGGCAGGCGGAATTGAACCAGAGCGCGCTCTGGCGCTGCCACACCTGCAGCGAATCCTGGGCTTCGCAGGCGCGCCCGCCTTTGTAGCCGGCGCGGCTCGGCCGGTAATACTGCGCATTCGCCATGCCGAAATAGGAGCGGAAGCAAAAACCCTCGTCGGACAGCGCGATCGGCCGGTCCGGATTGCCTTCGCCCGATGCGATGCTGTCGCCGAGGCCGGCGATGAAGATATCGCGCACCATGATCTCGGTGGTGAGGTGCTGCGGCGCGTCGGATCCGCTGGAAACATCCACGGTGGCGACGGTGGGACGGCCATAGCGCGCGCGGAAATTGACCGGCTCGGCGCAATCGAAGCGTGGATTGCCGCGGCGCGTCGCCGTCGTCGAACGACCAGGCGCAGATGGCGCCGACCGGAACGGCGCCGGTCAGCCGAACCGTGACGGGATGTTCGGTCGGCGTCAGGTAGCTTTCCTTGACGTTGTCGCGGGTGCAGGGCTCGCTGACGCGGCCTGCCAGATCGATGCAGAGCCGGTTCACGATATTGCGCGCCCAGCCGCGGCCGTCGCTCTGCACTTCCAGCGCCTGTTCGGAGGCTAGAATGCTGCGGCCGCGCGCGCTGTCGGCATGGAGCAGGAAATCGCGTTCCTCGCGGAACAGCCGGAAGCGGTTGCGGACCTCCCACGAAATCTGCATCGGGGCGTCCGGGCGTGCGCTCGGCGCCGCCGCCGACGCGCGGTCTGCGCCGCTCGCTCGTTGCGCGGGCCAGCGCGCACGGCGCTCCCGCCAGCAGCGCCGCAAAGACGATCCGAACGGATGTGAATTCGGACCATGAGGCGTTTGACGTTAACGATGGGGCGGAAATAAGAGAATGACGCAATAGCCGAACAGAGTCCAGATGCAGACGGCCGTCAGCCCTGCGATTGGCGGCTTTTCACCGGCTGCGACACGGCGGCGGGGGCCGGGCAGGCCTCGCTCAGCCTGCGGCGTTCCTGCCAGGGCACCACCACGTTGAGCCAGAGTTCGCGGGTCCCCATGATGCTGAAATCGCGATGCCGAACGGGATCAGGAAATACAGGATCCGGTACACCACCAGCGTCGCCAGCAACTGTTCCCGGCCGAATTCGGGCAGCGCGACCAGCATCGCGGCGTCGAACACGCCGATGCTGCCCGGCGCATGGCTGGCGAAGCCGAGCAGGGTGGCCAGAATGAACACCACCGCCAGCGAAATGAAACTGATGCCCGGCTCGCGCCGGCATCAACAGATACATCGCCAGCGCGCAGAATCCGAGATCGACCACGCCGATCAGGATCTGCAGCAGCGTCAGCCGCGCCGAGGGCAGCACCACCTTCCAGCCGTTCTGCCCGAGTTCGCGGCGATTCTTGCCCATCACCAGCCAGATGAAATAGACCGCGATGCCGGCGAGGCAGCCAAGCGCGATCAGCCGGTTGACGGCCGGCGGCAGCAGGTCCATCGCGCTCGCCGCCCACGGGTGCAAGGTCATGCCGATCCCGAGCACGAACAGATTGCCGAGCCAGAACGTCAGGCCGGAAATGAAAGCAGATCTTGGCGACGTCGATCGCGTTCAGTCCATAGTCCGAATAGATCCGGAAACGGATCGCGCCGCCGGTGAACACGGTCGCGCCGATATTGTGGCCGATCGTGTAGCTGGTGAAGCTCGACAGCGCGGCGATGCGATAGGGGACATGCGTCTTGCCGATGGTTCGCAGCGCAAAGAAATCATAGAAAGTCAGCGTGCAGAACGCGCCGATCACGCACAGCGCGGCGAGCGCGATGCTGACCGGGCGGTATTTCCGTCAGCGCAACCAGGATCACGCCGGTGTCGACGCCCTTGAGGGTGCGGACAAGCGTCGTGATCGCGAATGCGATGATGAGAAGGCTCGCGGCGATCCCGAGCCGTTTCCAGCCGATCCGTTCCATGAAGCCACGCTTGAGCGTGGTCAGCAGTCGATGCATTCATCCTCCCGGCAGGGCGGCAACACGTTGGCCGAGCATGGCAAGCGGCGCCAATCGCTTGCGAAGACCCATAAGGCAAAAAAGGCGCGTTGTGCAGTCCTTGACAAGGCCAGCTTCGGCTTTGGTGCGAGAGCGGCTGTCACACGCCGTACATATGTCCGGCGCGCGCGAGATGCGAATCGCGTCCGGTGCGGCGCTCTGCCACCCTTGCCGTAATTTTCCGATTGCAATTGTTCCCTGTTCCACTGGGGACGTTTTCGTCGCCGACAGGAACAACCTCGCGGCCTGCCGGTTAGCCGGTATCAGCAATCGAACATGACAGCATGCCGACAGACGAATCGTCCGCGCTGGATGTTCCCCCAACAAGAAGGACCCGGCAATGGGACTCTTTACCAAAGACATCAAGACCATGAACGACCTGTTCGTGCATCAGTTGCAGGACATCTATTATGCCGAGAAGCAACTCGTGAAGGCATTGCCGAAAATGGCCGACAAGGCCTCCGACAAGCAGCTCAAGCAGGGTTTTCTGACCCATCTCGACGAAACCAAGACCCATGTGCAGCGTCTCGAACAGGTGTTCCAGATGCATGGCGCCGAGATAAAGGCGGTCAATTGTCCGGCGATCGACGGCATCATCAAGGAAGCCGACGAAATCGCCGGCGAGGTCGAGGATAAATCGGTGCTGGATGCGGCGCTGATCAACGCCGCCCAGGCCGCCGAGCATTACGAGATCGTGCGCTACGGCAGCCTGATCGCATGGGCCAAGCAGCTCGGCCGCAACGATTGCGCCAGCCGTGCTGCAGAAGACGCTCGATGAGGAAAAGGCCACCGACAAGAAGCTGACCACGTTGGCCGAAAGCAAGATCAATCTTCGCGCCGCGAGCTGATCGGCGAAGCATCTGAGACAAAACGCCGCGCGGGATCCGCGCGGCGTTTTGCGTTGACGAAGCTGGCGCGGCGGTCACACGAACACTTCGATGATTTTAAGGGAGCGTCGCGCACCGCAACCGATGCTGCCGCTGTCGCTATTCCGGCACCGCATGTTTGCGCTGACCTCGCTGGTCGGCCTGCTTGTCAACGTCGCCTTTTACGGCCTGATATTCGTCTTCAGCCTGTACTTTCAACGCGTCAACGGCCTGTCGCCATTCGCGACCGGGCTCGCCTTCGTGCCGATGATGGGTGCGGTCTTGCCGGTCAACCGTGTCGCGCCGCGTCTGACTGAGCACATCGGCGCTCGTGCGCCAATCGCCATCGGAGCCGCGCTGTCCGCATTCGGATGCCTTGCGCTGCTGGGAATCGAGCATGGCACCTCGTACCGGGCGATCTGCATGCAATTGATTGTCATCGGCGGCGGTCTCGGCCTGCTGGTGCCGCCGCTGACATCGGCGCTATTGGGAAGCGTCGAGAAGTCGCGCTCCGGCATCGCCGCCGGCGTGCTCAACGCGACCCGGCAAACCGGCAGCGTGCTCGGTGTCGCGATGTTCGGCGCACTGGTCGGTCAGTCCGACGCGTTCGTGGCCGGCGCGCATGAGGCGCTGCTCATCTCGGCCGCGCTGCTGTTAGCGTCGGGGGTGGCGATCTGGGGCGGGGCCTCGGAGCCCCGAAAGCATGCGACCGGATAGCGAGTGCCGGTTCATTCGATCACCTTGTCGGCGCGCAGCACCAGCTCTGCCGGAAGCTCGTGTCCGATCGCCTTTGCGGTCTTGAGATTGACAGCCAGCTGGAAGTTCGATGGCTGCTCCACCGGCACGTCGGCAGGTTTGGCGCCACGCAGCAACTTGACGATCTGTCGCGCCCGCTGACGATACATTTGCACGAACAGCGGGCCATAACCCAGAAGTCCGCCGTAATCAGGCGTTTCCGGCCATTGATAGATCGCCGGCAGGCGAATTCGCGACATCTGATCCAGCATGAGGTCGCGGCTGACGATTTGGAGCGGCGTCGCCAGAAAATTGATCGCCTGGGCGCCGCTCGCTTTTGCCTCGTCCAGCGCGCGGCCGATGTCTTCGGCCTTTGCAAAAGGCACAACCGACAATTCGACCCCGCGCGAGCGCGCCAGCGTTTGTTGTTCTTCAAGGTGCAGCTTGGTCGCGATCGGGGAATGCGCGAGGGCGGCGATCCGGCGCACGCCGGGCACAGCCTCGATCAGGATTTCCAGTCGCTTGCCGTCGAGTTCCGGCGAAAGCAGGCTGACGCCGGTGATGTTGCTGCCGGGCTTCGCCAGCGATGCAGCGAAACCTTCGCCGACCAGATCCTCACTCATGCTGTTCAGCGGTATCGTGCGCGTCGCCGTCTGCAGCGCGCGCACATAGGTCTCCGGGCCGCAAAGGATCGCGTCGGGCTCCGCCTTGACCACCGCCGCTGCACTGTCCGCGATTTGCTCGGCGCGAACGCTGTAATTGCCGATCACTTCGAGATTCTGGCCTTCCACGAATCCGTTGATGCGAAGTTCATCGAAAAACGCCGAGATCGACGCCTGCGAGGCGGGGATCACGACGCCGAGGCGATAGGTCCGGCCGGCTTCCTGCGCGCGTGCCGCACGCGGCAAGACCGCGGCGGTGCCGAGGCCCACGATAAATTCACGTCGATTCATGTACCCCACAGCACCGGCTGCGCCTCGCATACTAGGGCTTGCGCAAGGCAAAATGCGCGCCGCAAAACGCCATCAGCGCGCCGAGGCACAGCGCCGCTAGTCCGGCCAGCACGCCCGATATGGTCGGGATCGGGCTGGGCGCGGAGGCTGCCTGACCCGCGCCCGCCAGCACCAGCACGCCGACGGCGATCAGGAATTGCCGCATCCGCTGCGGAATTTGTCCCGACACCGCGCTGTGCATCAGCGTTGCCGTGAAATAACCGCCGGAAAATCCGACGGTGGCGATCAGCCACCAGGCCAGCGCGGCGCCCGCCGGCATGAAGTTGCTGGGATCGGATCGCCACAGGCCACCGAGATCGAGCCCGAACCGCACGCCGAGCATGTGCACGGCAAGCGCCAGCAGCACTCCTGACATCACGGCGCCGGCGAGGATCAGGCGCCGCGGAAAAAAGGTCGTCTCGGCCATGCTCCGCTTGTAAGATAAAGGCGGCTCTCCGCGCAAGCCGACGCGACGATTTCCGCCGATCCTAGTGCCGCACCACCAGCACCGAGCATTTGGCGTAGCGCACCACATGGCCGGCGTTGGAGCCGAGAAAATAGGTCCGCATCGCCGGACGATGCGACGTCATCACGATCAGGTCGGCCTTGATGGCGGCTGCTTCTTCGAGAATCTCGTGATAGATGCCGCCCTGGCGCACCACGCTGGAGATGCGCGGCGCATCGATGCCGGATTCGCGCGCCACGATGGTCAGCGCCTCTTCGGAGGTCTGGCGCTGCTGCGCGTCGAAATCGGCCGGCACATATTCCGCCAGCATCACCGGGGTCATCGGCAGCACGTTGAGAAGCCGAACCGTCCCGCTCCAGGTTTGCGACAGCGTCGCCGCGGTTGCGATCGCGGGCTTGGCCAGGTCGGTGTCGGCCAGATCAATCGGGACCAGAATGGATTTGAACATCTGCGCCTCCGTGGTTGAAATCAGCGTAACATGTAATGACCTGTCCGTGACGCGGCGTATGGTCCCGCTTATTCGCTGCTTGCTTGCTTCAGCAGCTTCGGACTGACGAACAGCACAAGCACTCCGCGGCGAAACGCGACGTCGCTCCAGTCGTCGACCGCAAAGTCGAACACGGCCAGACCCGATGTCGGCAGGTTGTCGGCGAGCGCCTTGCGGCCCGAGGCATCGCCGCTACCGGCGAGGAGAAGCGTCAGTTCATGCATGCCGGGATTGTGCCCGATCACCATCAGCCGCTGCGGGTCGGACGTGGATGCCCGATGGATGATGTGCAGCAGCTGCGACGGGTCGGCGCCATACAGTTCCGGCAGCAGTTCGACCTGCGGCTGCGGCGCCGAGCCTTGCATCGCCTCCCAGGCGATCTCCCAGGTCTGGTGGGCGCGAACCGCGGGAGAAACCAGTACGGAATCGGGAAACGGCGGATGCCGGCCGATCCAGCTGCCGATTTCGGCGGCATCGATGCGACCGCGATCGTCGAGCCGGCGGTCCTGGTCGCGGCCGCTCGGTGCGTCGTTTTCGGTCCTGGCGTGACGCAGCAGCATCAAACGGCGCATGGCGCGATCTCGATTCGGTTCCAGTCGGCAGATTAATGTACAGACTGGCGTTCAGGACAAGGTGACAAGCGCCCGGTGGGTCCGTAAGAAAACGATATGAGCGAGATTTCTACAAGCTTGGCCAATGGACATGATGCCACATTGCTGACGGCGCGCTCTCGCCTGTCGTTCGATGTGGATGCCGATATCTGCGTGATCGGAGCGGGGCTCGCCGGGCTGGCGGTGGCGCTCGAAGCCGCGCGCATGGGCGCCAGCGTCGCGGTGCTCGAAGGGCCGGCATATCGGCTGGAATGCGTCCGGCCACCAGCTCGGCACTGTGATGCCGGGGTATGGCCTCCCGATCGGCGACCTGATCGCGCGTATCGGGTTCGAGGACGCTCGCGAACTCTGGTCGCTGTCGAAGGACGGCGCCGATATCGTCCGGGCCAACGCGACCGAGGAATTGATTCCGGGAATAGCCCTGAGTGAAGGCGTGCTGGAAGTCTCCAATGTCGATGCCGGCGATCAGCTGATCAGCCGGCTGCAAATGCTCGGCGAGGATTTCGGCACGGAAGTGGAGGGGTGGCAGGTCGAGCGCGTGCGCGAGCAGCTCAGGACCGAGCATTACTTTCATGGCGTGTATTATCCCAAGGCGTTTCAGGTCGACGGCCGCAAATACGTCCATGGCCTTGCCGCGCTGGCAAGACGCGCGGGCGCGCGGATATTCGAGGACACGCCGGTGGTCAGCATCGATTCCTCGGGCATTCGCAAGCGCCTCGTGACGCCGTCCGCGCGGCTACGGGCGTCGCACATTGTTCTGGCCGCCAACATCCATCTCGGCGCGCCGTTGCGGCGGCTGTCGGAGACCTTGCTGCCGGTTTGGCGTTACGCCGCGGTGACCGCGCCGCTCGGCGGGCGTCTGGCCGAGGTCATCGGCTTCCAGGGGTCGGTGACCGACACCGATGGCATCGATCATTTCCGGATCGTGGATGGCGACCGCCTGATGTGGGCCGGTCCGGAAACCACCTGGGAGGCGCGGCCGCAACGATTTGCCGGCGCCATTGCGCGCCGCATCCAGACGATTTTTCCCCGACTCGGCCCGGTTGAAATCGCCGAGGTCTGGGGCGGCGCCATGGGGGAGACCGTGCACGGCATGCCGCAGATCGGGCAATTGCGGAAAGGCCTCTGGGTCACCAGCGGCTTCGGCCATCAGGGTCTGAACACATCGGCGATCGCCGGTCATCTGATCGCGCGAAGCATCCTTTGGGGAGACGACCGCTGGAAGCTGTTCTCGCCGTTCGAACTGGTCTGGGCCGGCGGCACCACCGGCCGCGTCGTCGGTCATGCCGTCGGCGCCTGGACCCGCGGGGTCTCGGCCGCCGCCGGCGCGCTGGCCCGGTACCGGGAAAGGGAGCGGGTCAAGGAAGGTATCCGCGAAGCGCGTCTCGCCGAGGCCAATCGTCAGGCCGAAACCCGTCCGCGGCGCCGTTTGCCGCCGGTCCGCCCACGCCTCGAACCTCGGGAGCCGGCCGTCCCCGTCAATTCCGGGGCAAATGCCGAAGAAACGGGGGGCGCCCCTTGACTTTGCACCCTCGCGCCGCCGGTCCTCGCAAGAAAAAGTGGGAAAAATCCGGCCGAAGCGGTGTAACTTACCGGGCAGCATCCCGTATCTACAGCGAACAAGACGATTTCGCCTCCACGGAGACCATCATGATCGACCGCCGTATCCTGCTCGCATCCGTTGCCAGCCTGCTCGGGCTTGCGGCCTTCCGCTGGCTGCGCGCCTCCCCGGCGCAGGCCGCGGAGAAATTCGAGATCGAAAAGACCGATGCGGAATGGCGCGCGCAACTGACGCCGCAGCAATATGAAATCCTGCGCAAGGAAGGCACCGAGCGCCCGGGATCGAGCCCGCTGCTCAAGGAACACCGCAAGGGCATTTTCGCCTGCGCAGGCTGCGACCTGCCGCTGTTCTCCTCGGAAACCAAGTTCGAGAGCGGCACCGGCTGGCCGAGCTTTTACCAGCCGCTGGAGAACGCCGTCGGCAAGACCGAAGACCGCACCTTCGGGATGTTGCGGACCGAAGTTCACTGCCGCCGCTGCGGCGGTCACCTCGGTCACGTGTTCGACGACGGACCGAAGCCGACCGGGCTGCGCTACTGCATGGACGGTTTTGCGCTGCTGTTTCATCCGGCAGCGCCGTCCGCGTCCTGACCGCCGGCGGCGCCCTGTCCGGCCTTGCCCTTTGCGGGCGGGGGTTCCCGCAGGGAAACCCCGCCATGCCCATTTTCCAGTCCCGCGGACGATATTGTCTGTCACAACACGTCGCTATATAAGGCGCGCGCGGACCGACCCTCTTCGGCCCGCCTTGCATCGCAGATGGGCTGGCCTTGGAAAAGTTGAAGAACTATCGACCGAGCGAAAAAGAGCCTTTCATGAATGACCGCCAGCGCGATTATTTTCGCGCCAAGCTGCTGGCGTGGAAGGACGAGATTTTGCGGGAATCCCGCATCACGCTGCAGACCCTGCAGGAAGAAAACGTCAATCACCCCGACCTGGCCGACCGCGCCTCCTCCGAAACCGACCGCGCGATTGAGCTGCGCGCCCGAGACCGCCAGCGCAAGCTGATCTCCAAGATCGACGCGGCACTGCAGCGCATCGACGACAACACCTACGGCTATTGCGAGGAAACCGGCGAGCCGATCTCGCTGAAGCGGCTCGAAGCCCGCCCGATCGCCACGCTGTCGGTGGAAGCCCAGGAGCGCCACGAAAAGCGCGAGAAGGTTTACCGGGACGAGTAGGGGCGCGCGGTCGCGCCCCTCATGGTGAGGAGCGCGGAACGCGCGTCTCGAACCATGAAACATCCAGTGCGCGGCCATCCTTCGAGACGGCGCTGACGCGCATCCTCAGGATGAGGGTACCGCCGATGACCGACATTCTCGCCGCTGCAACCGCCATCGCCGCTGCCCGGCGCGGCCGCACACCGCTCAAGCCGCTGCCTGCCGACATCGCGCCGGGAGACGAAGCCGAGGGCTATCTGATTCAGCAAGTGCTGCGCGATCTGCTGGCAGCCGATTTCGGCGCACTCGTCGGGTACAAGATCGGCTGCACCAGCGCGGTGATGCAGGAATATCTCAAAATTCCGCATCCGTGCGGCGGCAGCGTGTTTGCCAAAGGCGTGCATGCCAGCGGGGTGTCGTTGCCGGCAGCCGATTTCGTCCGTGTCGGCGTCGAATGCGAAATTGCGGTTCGGCTTGGCTCCGACCTTCCGCCATCGCAAGCGCCGTTCACCGCCGATACGGTGGCGCAGGCGATCGAGGCCTACCTGCCGGCGATCGAGATTGTCGACGACCGCTACGCCGACTGGCAAACCCTGGGCGCGCCCACGCTGGTGGCTGATGATTTCTTTGCCGCCGGCTGCGTGCTCGGCAAACCCGTTGCCCGATCCAAAGCGCCCGATCTCCTGAATGTGGTTGGCCGCGCCGTCATCAACGATATCGAAACTGCGCGCGGCACCGGCGCCGACGTATTGGGTCATCCCCACAACGCACTGGCCTGGCTCGCCAACCATCTCGCCGCCGATGGCAACGGATTGCGCGCGGGACAGATTGTGCTGACGGGAAGTCTGGTGAAGACGCTGTGGCTCAAGGCGGGCGATCGGGTGACGATGGATTTGCCGGGATTGGGGAAGGTGGAAGTTACATTCTCTTGAGCCGCGTTACGCCGTGTTGCCTCAACGTCATTGCGAGGAACGCTTGCGACCAGCTTTCTTCCTGTATTCGATCTTGCCCGCGTGCGACCGCCCGCAACACCCGTCACCCCGTCCAATCCGTTACCATCAATCCGGGGACGCGCTCGAATTCGCGGCGGTTTGCCGTTACCAGGGTGGCGCTCCGGCGGCGCGCCTGCGCTGCTATCAGATAATCATAGGGCCCGATCGGCGTGCCCTTGCTCTCCAGATGCGCCCGGATGTCGCCTGCATGGGCGGCATCTTCGGCTTCAAACGGTAGTACGGCAATACCCGGTGCCAGAAACTCGGCAAGCAGGCGGTCGGATTCGGCTTGTCGGTCACTGCGCGCATAACCGTAGCGCAACTCAAACAAGGCGATCACCGGGAAACCGATCTCTGTTCCCAGCCGCAATTGTTCTGCCAACCGATGCCGAACCGAGGGCATGCGGCGATTGATGACGTAAATCGCGATGTTGGTGTCGAGACAGATCATTCGTCGAATGAAGACGCGCGGATCGGGTTCGACCGGCGGATCATCAGGAATGCCGTCGGGAAGGAAATCTCGTCCGCCGAGTTCATCGAGACGCGCAAACCACGCCTCCGCGTCGAAAGGCTGCTTCTTCAGAGGTTCCAGAATCACCTTGTCGCCGACCTTGCTGACCCGCACCTCGGTGCCCTCGAAGCGGAATTCCTTCGGCAGGCGAACGGCTTGGCTGCGGCCATGCATGAATATCTTGGCGGTGGCTGTCATTTCCGCATCTCGTCTAATTGTGATAGATACCAATGATATATATCATGCAATTCAGGGTACCAGTCAATATTGCTGTCTGAAGCGCAAAAGAAAGGCTCCATTAACCATGCGCCCGTAGCGTCCGCTGGCTAGAGAGCGCGTGTGCACGGGCCGCTTTGTATCGCGTCAAAGGTCTGTCTCGTGGCATTCGCGGTGATTCCCAAACCGGACCGGACGGCGATGGCGGGCAACGATCGGGCGCTAGGCGCGGAAGCGCAGACACCGGCTCCCACGAGCAAATTCAAGCCGATCGTCGCAGCCGTGGCGGTGCTTGCCATCGGCGGCGTTGGTGCGGACTGGTTCTTCTTCCGCGGCCACGGTGCGGAAATGCGTGCCGAGGCGCCGGCGGCAGAGGCCCGCCGTGTTCATGGATGTGCCGGACATGCTGGTCAATCTGGCCGGCGCTCCCGGCGAGCGGATGCAGTACCTGAAAGTGAAACTCGTGCTCGAGGTCCGGGAAGAGAAGCAGGTCGAAGCGATCAAGCCGGCCATGCCGCGCGTCACCGACATTTTTCAAACCTACCTGCGTGAATTGCGCCCGAGCGATCTTTCCGGTTCGGCCGGCCTGTTTCGCCTCAGGGAAGAATTGACCCGGCGGGTCAATGCGGCGGTCTCGCCCGGTCAGGTCAGCGCGGTGCTGTTCAGGGAGTTCGTCGTTCAATGACGGGACGGATTTTGGCTGCGGACGTAGCCGCGGCCAGCGACCTTTTGGGCACGATGGCGCCGCAAAGGGCCGCCAGGGTCGAGAACAATCGCCGTGATGCCAGCGGCGACAGGCCCGAGCAGGTCATGTCGCAGCAGGAAATCGACAATCTGCTGCGTTTCTCGGCCGGTGCCGGTGGCGTCGGTCTTGACGACAATTCCGGCATTCGCGCCATCATCGATTCGGCGATGGTGTCCTATGAACGGTTGCCGATGCTCGAAATCGTGTTCGACCGGCTGGTGCGGCTGATGACGACGTCATTGCGCAGCTTCACCTCCGGCAATGTCGAGGTGGCGCTGGATCGCATCACCTCGGTGCGGTTCGGCGATTACATGAATTCGATACCGCTGCCCGCCGTGATCAGCGTGTTCAAGGCCAAAGAGTGGGACAATTTCGGTCTGGCGACGGTGGATGCAAGCCTGATCTTTTCGACGATCGAGGTTCTGCTGGGCGGCCGCCGCGGCCAGACCCCGCTGCGCATCGAAGGCCGTCCCTACACCACGATCGAAACCAGCCTTGTGAAGCGGCTGGTGGAAGTAGTGCTGTCCGATGCCGAGCAGGCGTTCCGGCCGCTGTCGCCGGTGACCTTCACCATCGACCGGGTGGAAACCAGTCCGCGCCTCGCCGCCATCAGCCGCCCCGCCAACGCCGCCATTCTGGTGCGATTACGCGTCGACATCGACGATCGCGGCGGCCATATCGAACTGCTGCTGCCTTACGCGACGCTCGAGCCGATCCGCGGCGTATTGCTGCAGATGTTCATGGGCGAGAAATTCGGCCGCGATCCGGTCTGGGAAGGTCACCTTGCCAGCGAAGTGGCGCAGGCGCAGATCTCGGTCGATGCCGTGCTCTACGAGGCCGATATTCCGCTCAGGCAGCTGATGGACCTGAAAGTCGGCGACACCCTGCCGCTCGATCTGCGCGCCGACGCGCCGGTCGCGGTCCGCTGCGGCAACCTGACCCTGACCGAGGGGCGAATGGGGCGCGTGGGCGACCGCGTCGCCCTTCGCGTGACCAAACAATTGCGCAAGCCGAACACCACCTTCGCGATGTTCGAAAGGGCCGATGAGCAAACCAAATTGGTGGACGCTCCATGAGTCATTCACCGCATGAAGTCTGTCCATAACATCCGAGTCATCCCCGTTGTCCTGATCGCGATCTTCGGCCTTGCGGTGGTGAAGGTCGCCGGTCTCGTGATCGCCGACGGCTACGTGTTCGACTATCAGCCGGGCGCGTCCAGGCGATCCTGGGCGCAGGAAAGCTTCAACTTTCCAACCGGCAGGCCCGACCCCGCCGACATCACCGGTTCGGTTCGCGAAAAGCCCAGGGAGGAGGCGGCCAAGCCGGTCATTTCGGCGCCCGAGGTCGTAAAACCCGACAGCGTCATGGTGTATCCCGAGCAGGGCCAGAACGTGTCGCCAGCGGAGCGCGCCATCCTGGAGCGGCTGCAATCGCGGCGGCAGGAACTGGAAGCGCGCGCGCGCGAGCTCGACATTCGCGAAAGCCTGCTCCAGGCCACCGAAAAGCGAATTGAATCCAAAGTCGAAGAACTGAAGGCCATCGAAGCGCGCGTCGCTGCCGCAAGCACGCAAAAGAGCGAGGCCGATAGCGCCCGCTTCAAGGGCATCGTCACCATGTATGAGGGCATGAAGCCCAGGGATGCCGCCAGGGTGTTCGATCGGCTCGAGATGTCCGTGCTGTTCGAGATCGCCTCGCAGATCGCTCCGCGCAAAATGTCCGATATTCTGGGCCTGATGGCGCCGGAAGCCGCCGAGCGTCTCACCGTCGAAATGGCCCGGCGCGCCGGCTCCGACAAATCCGAATGGCGCTGATGGCTGCCGCCGGATTTTACTTGCGAGCCCACGCATGCGTGCACGCGACGCTCCGGCGTTGTCGCGGCGGGCGATCTTCGTTCGCGCTCATTTTGGCTGGCTTGCTGTTGGCCGGCCCCTGCCAGGTCGAGCCGGTCAAGGGCGAAGCCACGTTCTCCAGCAGGCGCGCGCCCGTTCGCGTCCGCGCTTCGGTGCAGCCGACCTTCGTGCGCTTTGTCATTCGAGATGCCGGATGGCGTCGGCGTCTCCTCGATGCTGAACGACGAGAAGCTTACGCTGTCGTTCAATTCCACACTCGTCTTCGATCTGGCGGATGCCAGGCTGGCGGCGCCATCGAATATCGGATCGATCAGCCAGAAGGTCGAAGGCGACTTATCGGCAGTCGAGCTAGCCCTGATCGGCGACGTCGATATCCATTCCTTCCGCGAGGACAAGAACTACATTGTCGACGTCGCTTTCCAGCAGGGGGAAAAGTCGCCGGTGCTGTCGTCGTCGACCGCGCCGGTGACAGCTGAGCCCGCAACCACGTCGGCGGTGTCCGGCAAGCCCGCCGACGTGCCTTCCGTCTCGCATCAATCCGGTGCGAATACACTGCCGATGGCGGCGATGTCTGCGCCGCAAGCCGATGCCGGGATCAAGTCCGAGCCGGCGCCGAAGATATCGCCTGTTGCCTCGGCGGCGGCGCCACCCGACATCAGGCGCGCCGCCTCCGACCCGCAATCCGAGTCCAAAGCCGTCGACAGTGCGGCCACGGTTGATGCCATGCGAAGCAGCGACGGTCTGCGCATGACATTTACCTTCGCCGCCGCCACGCCTGCGGCCTTGTTTCGCCGCGCCGATACGGTGTGGCTGATATTTGATTCCGCACTACCGATCGATCTCGAGCCGATCCGCAGCAAAGGCGGTTCGATCATCGCCGACATCACCCGGATGCCGCTCGACAAGGGTCAGGCGATCCGCATCCGTCTCAACCGGCCGCAAATGCCGGCGCTGACCGGTGACGATCGGGCCGGCGGCGTCAACTGGACGCTCACCCTGGCCGATACGATGCAGGCGCCGACCCAGCCGCTGGTCGCGAGCACGCAATATCGCCGATCCCGCGCTCGGCCAATGTCACCGTGCCGCTGACGCGGCCCGGCCTGCTGCACCGGCTGGTCGATCCGGATGCGGGCGATACAATTCTGGTGGTCACAGCACCGCCGCCGGTGCGCGGCTTCATCAAGCGGCAGGATTTTGTCGAGATGTCGCTGCTGGAATCGATCCACGGTGTCGCGGTTCGTCCCGAGCTCCGATGACGTCACCGCGGAAGTCAGCCCCGACGGGATCACCCTCGGCAGGCCCGGCGGCCTGACGCTGTCGTCGGCCAGCGTCGAAGCGGACCGCGCGGCCACCGCAGTCCAGCCGATTTTCGATGTCGCCGAATGGCGGAAAAATCAGCGAGCAAACTTTATCCAGAGGCTGGATGCGCTGGTGGCCGCGACGGCGGCAGCCGAGCCCGATGCGCGCACGCCGGCCCGGATCGATCTGGCGCGCTTTTACATGGCGCGGGGGATGTACTCGGGAAGCCAAGGCGGTGCTCGATCTCGCCCTCGCCGACGCCAGGCCGGGCTCTGAGGATCCTGCGGCGCTGATCGTGCATGCGATCGCGAGTATCCTGATTGGCCGGGCCGGGCCGGCGTTGAAGGAGCTCGCCAGTCCGGCGATCGGGTCCAATTATGATTCGCAACTATGGAAGGCGCTGGCCCTATACGCGTCATGGAAAATGGGCGGAGGCGCGGGAGAAATTCAAGAACGTCGAATTCGCCGTTACCGCACTGCCGGTCGAACTGCAGCGCATCCTGTTATCGGAGGCGATGCATGCGTCGCTCGAGGTCAAGGATTTTTCCGGCGCCGCCAAGCGCAGCAGCGATCTGGAAGTCGTCGGGGCTTCCGCCCGAACTGAAGCCTGCGGTCGCCGTGCTGCGCGGCCGGCTGGCCGAAGCGCTCGGGCACGACAGGGACGCGCTGGATCAATACAGGATTGCCGTGGAGTTCTCCGATCGGCCCGCGGCAGCCGAAGCCAGGCTGCTGGAGATCGCGCTGCGGCAGAAGCGCGACGAAATCGGCCAGGCCGACGCCTTGCGCCAGCTTGAGACGGTTTCGGTGATGTGGCGCGGCGACGGGCTCGAGGTGAAGGCGCTGGAAGTGATGGCGCGGATCTATTCCGATACCGGCCGCTACGGCGAAGTCGCTGGCGGCGGCACGAACCGCGACCAGGCTGCAGCCCAATTCCGAAATATCGCGGCAAGGCCAGGACGCGGCGGCGGAGCTGTTCGCGCAGCTCTTTCTCAGCCCGAAGGGCGACGATCTTCCGCCGGTCGATGCGCTCGGGTTGTTCTATGAATATCGCGAGTTGACGCCGATCGGTCGGCGCGGCGACGAGATGATCCGCCATCTCGCGGACCGGCTGGTCGCGGTCGACCTGCTCGATCAGGCCAGCGAACTGCTGCAGTACCAGGTCGATCACCGGCTGGAAGGTGCGGCGCGCGCGCAGGTGGCCGCGCGCCTGGCCATGGTCTATCTGATGAATCGCAAGCCGGATCGCGCCATCGCCGCGCTTCGCACCACGCGCATTGCCGATCTGTCGGGCGAATTGCGCCAGCAGCGACTGCTGCTGGAGGCGCGCGCGCAAAGCGACGTCGGCCGCCATGATCTCGCGCTCGACATCATCTCGAATATCTCCGGCCGCGAAGCGGTGCGGCTGCGCTCCGACATCTACTGGGCGTCGCGGCAATGGCGCGAGTCGTCCGAGCAGATCGAATTGTACTATGCCGACCGCTGGCGCGACTTCAAGCCGCTGAACCCGGTCGAGAAGGGCGACGTGATCCGCGCCGTGGTCGGATACGCGCTGGCCGAGGATGCCATCGGCATGGCGCGGTTCCGCGAAAAATATGCGCCGCTGATGAGCGGCGAAGCCGACCGCGCGGCCTTCGAGACCGCCAGCAAGCCGGCCGCCGCCAACAGCGCCGAATTCGCCAGATCGCCAAGATGGCGGCAAGCGTCGATACGCTCGACGGGTTCCTGCGCGAAATGAAGACGCGATTCCCCGACGCACCGCGCGCGCGCCGTTGCCGCCGGAGACCAGGGCCGATATGATCCCGACCGGCTCGTTGCCCGCAGATCGTCGGACTGAAGCGGGTCGACGCGGCGAGGTAGCGCGACCGGATCGACATCCCTCGACAGACGCGTCTGGAGACGCCAAGCTGCCGCAAAACCGATCGCCCGGAGGAAGCCGTCATCATGAGCAAGCCCGCCAAGACCGAAGCCGAACTCATTGCGATGGCCAAAGCGGAGCTGAAGGTTCATGCCGACTGTCCGGACGGCATCGTGATTTCCGTGATCCGCGACGGCGAGTTCCTGGGAATTTCGCGCCACGGCCGATGAGGCGATTGTCGCCAGGCCCGGCTATCCCGAATGCGTCGCGATGCTGGTTCAGATCGGCGATCACCTCGGCAAGCAGTTCGATGTGAAGGGCTGACGGATCGGCGTTTATCCTGGCGCAGCAAAGCTTAAAGCGCGCGGATGAACTTTGGTTCGATGCGCGATCTTCGCGTCGTCTGGCCGCTGCCAGTAACGGTCTTTTAAGCAAACTTGCACTAACGTCTCGGTGCACGCCTGATGCGCCGTGAACGTCCGGTCTTGAGCTATTTTTCGTGGATGTCACGATCGGCTGAAGCGTGAGCGCAACGCCCCACAAACGCTCCCGGACCCAGCCCAAGATGAATGCTCAGCAAAATCCGAATCGCAACCTTGTCCGCATTTTTTGCCTGTCGCTGAGCGGCCTGTTGCTGGTCTATGCGGCGCTTGGGGTTTACGGCCTGTTCGAGCTCGAAACGATCAACACGGCTGAAGTTTCGATCGGCGTGTTGCGGATCGTGCTGGGGCTGGTCGCGGTCGGCGTGTTGTTGCGCTGGAGCTGGTCCGACGGACCGCTTGCGAATCAGATCGGCCTGATGGCTGCGAGCTTCGAGCAGAATTATGCGGCACTGGATCGGCGCACCAGGATCAGGTCGATCGTCCTGGTGACGATGCTCAGCCTGCTTCTGGAACTGGTGCTGATCCGCTGGCTCGCTTCGGTATTTCCGGTCTATTCCTTCTACAAGAATTTCACCATGCTGGCCTGCTTCCTCGGCCTCGGCGCAGGTTACGCGGTTGCGGAAAAACAGCCTTGCGCGCCGGCCATGGTGCTGCCGATGCTGGCGCTGTTCGTCGGCGTCATCACGCTGCTGCGCTACGATACCGGCGCGGCCTATCTGATATTCTCGGTCGGCTGGCTCAGCACCTTCGACCTGCCGGTGTATTTCCTGCTCGGCGCGAGCTTCATCATCTGCGCCTGCATCTGTTATCCCGTCGGCCAGTTGTGCGGCAAGCTGCTGCATTCATCGAACTCGCTGAACGCCTATAGCTTCAACCTGATCGGCAGCGTGCTCGGCGTGGTCGCGCTGTTCGTGATGAGCCTGTACTGGCTGCCGCCGGTGATCTGGTTCGCGGTGACCGGCGGCCTGCTGCTGCTGTTCGTGCTGTCGCGCGACGAATTCCTGTCGGTCGGCATCGCGAGCTTCTGCGTGCTGCTGGCGATCCTGGCGTGGCCGGTGCAGCCGGAGACGCAGCGCATCTATTCGCCCTACCAGTTGCTGGAGCGCGCCGCCAAGCCCGACGGCCTGATGCAGATCCTGTCGGGCGGCAGCTACTACCAGAAGGTCTATAATTTCGCCGAAAACAAACGCGGGCAGGAGTCCGACGCGGATCGCTATGTGCGCGCCTATTACGAATTCCCGTACAATTTCCGCAAGGCGCCGGAGCGCGTCGCCATCGTCGGCGCCGGCAGCGGCAATGATGCGGCTACCGCGTTGCGGATGGGTGCTGCACATGTCGACGCCATCGAGATCGATCCGGCGATCGCGTTTCTCGGCACCAAATATCATCCGGAGCGTCCCTACGACGATCCGCGCGTCAACCTGTCGATCAACGACGCGCGCAATTTCTTCCGCACCGCCAACCAGCAATATGACCTGATCGTCTATGGCGTGCTGGATTCGCACACCGCGCTCAGCCATGCCTCCAACCTGCGGGTGGATTCCTACGTCTATACCCGCGAAGGCATCACGGAGGCCTTCAAACTGCTCAAGCCGGACGGCGTGCTGTCGATCTCGTTCACCCTGGTCAACGACGCCCTCGGCTTCAAGCTGGCGAATATCCTGCGCGAGTTGCCGGGCGCCGGCAAGCCGCTGGCGGTCCGCGTCGGATATGATTCGGCGCGCACCACCGCCTTCATCGTCAGGAAGGGCGGCGCCGTGACCATGCCGGCTTCGAACGCCTTCGCGTCGGTCGGCTTTACCGATGTGTCCGACTATTTCAGCGAACCCTATCCGGAGGCTTCGGTCCCGACCGACGACTGGCCGTTCTTCTACATGGTCGAGCGCGCCTATCCCGTCACCTACATGATCGCGCTCGGGATGATCCTGCTGCTCAGCTATTTCTTCGTACGCCGGACCATCGGCTTTGCCGAGCCGATCGACCGCAGCTATCTGCCGTTCTTCTTTCTCGGCTCCGGCTTCATGCTGGTGGAAACCAAGGCCATCACCGAACTCGGCCTGCATCTCGGCGGCACCTGGTTCGTGATCGCCGCCGCCATCCTGCTGGTGCTGGTGATGGCGTTCCTGGCCAACCTGATCGTGACGCGGACGACGCTGAAATTGGCGCGGCCGGCCTATTCCGGATTGTTCATCAGCCTGCTGGTCGGCTACGCGCTGGCGACCGGCGGCAGCCAATGGACGTTCGGTCCGCCCTGGATGCAACTGGCATTGAGCTGCTTCGTGCTGACGATACCGCTGTTTTTCGCCGGGATCATTTTCTCCAGCCTGATCGGTGAAGCCAGAATCAACATCTCCACCGCGTTCGCCTACAACCTGATGGGAGCGCTGTTCGGCGGCGTGATGGAATACAATTCGATGTATTTCGGATTTGCCTTCCTCTATCTGCTGGCGTTCGGATTTTATTCGCTGGCCTGGGCCTATTCGGGGAATTCGACGTCGTCAGTGCCGGCCGGGCATGCGGCTGCACCGGCTTCGTCGGTGTAGGCCGGATACATCGCCGAATTTCGCCAGGCGATTGCGAGTTGCATCGGATCTTCAGCCGTCAAACAAGCCGCGGCAAGCATTGCTCCGATGTCGCCGCGGAAACCGTAGTGCCGAAGACCATAGGTACCCCACTGTCGCGGTCAGCCGCTCAAGGTGATAGATGACATCCGCAACATCGGGCCGCCGCTCAAGTTGCCGAGCAATTGAATGCCTTGCGTCACTTTCAGTTTCCGCCTAAAATCTGTGTGACATTTCCGCGACGCTGGAGCTGTCATGAAACATCGTCAAATCGTTTTATTGGCAAGCACTTTTACTTTGTTTCTCGCGCCGCTGGCCGCTAGCGCTTGCGAACTCTACGGCACATGCATCGACATTCAGTGGTGTATGTGGACTCCAAACGGGGGCGGATATAGTGCGCCGCTTCGAGCAGCAGCGGCCGCTGGTGACGGCGAAGGCGTTGGTGACGACGCTGCTGCATGCCAACACTATTTCGGACAAAGCAATTGGGACAACATAACCGGCGGTTGTCGGCCGCCAGACTATGCGAATTCAGGCAAATTTGCTCTCGCGGGCTATTCGAACGCTGGTATTGATCCTAATTCGTGCAACCCACTCGGTGGTCAGCTACGCCATCGGAAGCGACACTTGAAGGCGAAGTAATCGCAATCAAGCTTTGAGAGCTCGCCGCCGCATGCGCGAAGCCCGCATCAACGTCTCCACCGCGTTCGCCTACAACCTGATGGGAGCGCTGTTCGGCGGCGTGATGGAATAGAATTGGATGTCTTTTGGATTTGCATCGTCCTCGGCGCGATTCTGCTGCAGATACTGCAAAATCTCGTGAACCGGCTGGGCATGCCCAGTTCGCTCTTTCAACGACGCCGGCTTTGCTCCGGATAGCGGGCAATGCCCGGCCGAAGCAGCATCGTGGCGGTCACGGAGCCGACGATCAGGAACCGCAGAAAGCCGTCCCGAAGGCGCGCTTCAGTTCGACCCGTTCTTTGGACGGCCCAGCAATGACGCCATCTCGTCTTCGAGATTCTCAAAACCGTTCCTTGGCGCGGCGGCAAGCGGCGGCGCCAGCGATGGCTCGTTGCGAGCGGCGCGGCTCGGCGGCGGTTCGGGCGCGACCGGCGGGGCGCCGACCCGCGGCTCGGCGGCGTCGCCACCGGGACGGCGAAGGGCCGCCTCCAGCCGGTGCGCCATCTCGGCGAGATTTTGGTCCGCGCTCGAGTGCGCAGGTGAAGGCGGCGGTGCGGCAGCGCGCTCCGGCCCGCGAACGGGAGGCGCCGCCCTGGGCGCTTCGCTCGGGCGCATGGTTTCGGTCGGGCGCGACGGCCGCGGCATGACCGGCTCATTGCGCGATGTCACGCGCGACGGCATCGGCTCGCCGCGCAGTTCGGGGCGCGGCTCCGGACGGCCGCTGAGCGGCTCCGGCGAGAAACCTGCCGAGAAAGCTGCATTGGGATCGCTGCGCTCGGGGCGCCGTTCCGGCGGCGGGCGGCGGACTTCGTCGACAAAGGCGGGCCGGGCCGGGCGGGGGGGCGGAGGCGGAGGCTCGGGCATTTGCGGTTCGACGTAATCGAACATGTCGGTCCGGGGGCCGTCGCCGTCGGTCCAGCCGCCGGCATCGGGCAAAGGCGCGCTTCGGGCCGGCGGCGGTTCGGCAACACCGGCTGCGGCGGGCCGCGGCGGCATCTGGTCCCGTCCGGCCATGGCGCGCACGATATTGGATTCCACCATGATATCGGTCGGGCCGCCGATCATCAGCAGATGTTCGATGTTGTCGCGCCGCACCAGCACCAGGCGCCGTCGGCCATCCACGGCCGCGGCGTCGATCACCGCCAGCCGCGGCATCCGCCCGCGGTTGGTATTGGCGCCAAGGCGGTTGCCGGCAAATCGGCGGACCAGCCAGGCGGTGCCGCCGATCAGCGCCAGAACGGCAATGAATGCGACAATGAATCCAATGGTGCTCGACATGCTCTAGTCCCCGGCAAATAGCGCTTTAATCAAGGTTTTGCTTGGTCAAAGGTCGATCGGAAACGACACAGCAAACGGCTCGTGAAGCCCGTCGATCCCGTCGTCCAATTCCCCATGGCAATATTGCCGCCCAACACCTTAATATCCCATAAATGGGCTGGGCCAAAACGCCTTCTCGTGCCCCAACTTCAATGACTTGACTGGTTAACGCAGCATTCGTGGCGAAAATGCGCTCGCGCGATCCTGAAAGCGCTAATTCACGCCGAAACGCGCCGTCCCCCCGCCAGGGCGGATGTTAACCCGCCGTTAACCATACGCACGGCAGATTCTGCCTACCTCGGCGGCCTTGCGCTTGCGGGGCCGATTCAGGCACTCAGGAGCAGGCGCATGTGAACTGCGTCGCATCCGTCCCGACAGGCTGCGTCCTCCGCCATGACCGCCAAAGCCAACAAGGATTCCCCGCGCGAGCCGCTTCCCGTGCATGAGCCGGCGCGGCGGAGCGGCAGCATCGTTCTGGTGCTGCTGGTGGCCGCCGGGCTTGTCGCGGTGGCGGTCGGGTTGATGACCATCGGCCGGGCGCAGGCGCAGCCCTATATCCTCGGACTGCTGGCGGTGCTGGCGACGGCCGGGCTGTTCAGCCTGTTTGCGTCCGCCGCCGGCATTATCCGCTTCGCCGATCGCAGCACCGACGACCCGATCATGGGCCGTATCTCCGATCATGCCTTTGATGGCCTCGCGGTCACCGACCCCCGCGGCCATCTGGTCTATTCCAACGCCGCCTATCTCGCCCTCACGGGCGCTGCGACCGCGCTCGAGGCGCGGCCGGTGGAGCGGGTCTTCATCGGCAATCCCGACGTCTCCGAGGCGGTGTTTCGCCTGCTCAAGGCGGCGCGGGAAGGCAAGCGGCAGCAGGAGGAAGTCCGCATCGCCGGTTCCGACGGCACGCATGGCCGCTGGCTGCGGATGCGGGTCCGGCCGCTCGGCCGGAGCAAGCGCCAGGCGAAATATGCGGTGTGGTCGATTGCCGATATCACCCGCGACCGCGAACGCCAGGAAGACGTGTTCCAGGAATTGCAGCACGCCATCGAATATCTCGACCATGCGCCGTGCGGGTTCTTCTCGGTCAATGCCGCCGGCGACCTCGTCTATGTCAACGCCACGCTGGCGAACTGGCTGGATCATGATCTCGCCGAAATAGGCTCCGGCGGCCTGAAGCTGACCGACATCGTATCCGGCGACGGCGCGTCGCTGCTGACGTCGATCGTGCCGATCGCCGGCGAAGTCAAAACCGAGGTGTTCGACATCGACCTGCGGATGCGCGGCGGCAAGACCATTCCGGTGCGGCTCTATCACAAACTGGCATTCGGCGCCGACGGCGTGCCCGGCGCCTCGCGCACGCTGGTGATCAACCGCGCGCGCGACGAGCATTCTAATCCGCAGCGCGCCGCCGAAGTCCGTTTCATGCCCTTCTTCGATCACACCCCGATGGCGATCGCGACCGTCAACCGGTCCGGCGCGGTGGTCCGCGCCAACGCCCGCTACGTCAAACTGGCGCAAGGCCTGAGTTCGGAAGGTGCGGCCGGCAAATCGATCTTCAGGGCGGTCAACGCGCGCGACCGCAACCTGCTGATCGCGGCCATCAACCAGGCCGCCGCGGGCCAGGGCGATATTCGCCCCGTCGAGGCGATGCTCGACGGCGCCAGTGAGCGATGGGGGCAATTCTTCGTCACGGCGGTGGAGGAAAACGAACGCGAGACCGAGGCGGCCATCGTCTATATGCTGGAGATCACCGAGCGGCGCACGCTGGAAAACCAGATCAACCAGGCGCAGAAGATGGAATCCGTCGGCCAGCTCGCCGGCGGTATCGCGCACGATTTCAACAACGTGCTCTCGGCCATCATGATGGCGAACGATTTCCTGCTCAACGCGCACAAGCCGACCGATCCGTCGTTCCAGGACATCATGCAGATCAAGCAGAACGCCAACCGCGCCGCCGCACTGGTGCGGCAGTTGCTGGCGTTCTCGCGCAAGCAGACTCTGCGGCCGCAGGTGCTCGATCTCGGCGAGACGCTGGGCGATATCGGCATTCTGCTCAAGCGCCTGATCGGCGAGAAGGTGACATTCCCCGGCGTGGTGCACGGGCGGGATCTGTGGCCGGTCAAGGCCGACATTTCGCAATTCGAACAGGTGATCGTCAATCTCGCCGTCAACGCGCGCGACGCGATGCCGGAAGGTGGCGAGCTGTCGATCCGCACCGCCAATGTGCCGGCCGCTCAGGTGGCCAAATATGCCTATAAGGGCATGCCAAGCGCCGACTATGTGCTGGTGGAAGTCAGCGACACCGGCACCGGGATTCCCCCTGAAATCGTCGACAAGATTTTCGAGCCGTTCTTCACGACCAAGGAAGTCGGCAAGGGCACCGGTCTCGGCCTTTCGACGGTGTACGGCATCGTCAAGCAGACCGGCGGTTTCGTCTATGTCGATTCCGAGGCCGGCAAGGGCACCACGTTCCGGATTTTCCTGCCGCGGCATCATCCGCACGCCGAAGCCCAAATCGATGCCGTGGCCAATGATGACCTGGCCAAGCCGCCGGTCGATGCCAGGCCCCGCACCGATCTGACCGGGCAGGGCACTATTCTATTGGTGGAAGACGAGGATGGCCTGCGCTCGCTGAACGCGCGAGGCCTGCGCTCGCGCGGCTACAGCGTGATCGAGGCTTCGAACGGCATCGAGGCGATGGAAGAGCTGGAAAAAAAGAACGGCGCCGTCGATCTCGTGGTATCCGACGTGGTGATGCCGGAAATGGACGGTCCGACGCTGCTCAAGACCATGCGCGACCGCAATCCGGACCTCAAGATCATCTTCGTCTCGGGCTATGCCGAAGACGCGTTCGAAAAAAGCCTGCCCGAAAACCAGCAATTCGCTTTCCTGCCGAAGCCGTTCACGCTGAGCCAGCTGGTCGCCGCGGTGAAGGAAACCATGACGCCGTCGTGAGTGCGCCCGCTCCTTGTCCCGGACGCGGTGCAGCGTTCTTCACGATGCACCGCAGAGCCGGGACCCAGCTACGGGCGCATTCCGAATGGATCCCGGTTCTGCGGCGCACCACTGCGTGATGCGCCGCGCCCGGGAAACGGCGCAATATAGCCGCAACCCGCGACCGAGGGCCGCAGCCATGCGGCATGATGGCGGCTTCACTTTTAGGCAGCGGTGCCCATGTTAATGGCGCTTTCCCCCTGCCGGGGACTTAGGAATAGAACATGAGATTAACGCAGCACGCCCGCGCCATTCTGCAGGCCTTTGCCGTCGTTCTGTCGCTGGCGCTTCCCTTGATGCTGGCTGTCTCGGCGGCCGACGCCCGGATCGGCGGCGGCATCAGCTCGGGTTCACGTGGCGCCCGGACCTTCTCGGCGCCGCCCACCACGTCGACCGCGCCAAGCGCCGCCCAGCCGTTCAACCGCACCATCACCCAGCCGGGCAGTCCCGGGATCGGCGCGCCCGCCGGCGGCGGGTTCTTCAGCCGGCCCGGCGGCATGCTCGGCGGCCTTGCCGCGGGCTTCCTTGGCGCCGGCCTGCTCGGCATGCTGTTCGGCGGTGGAATGTTCTCTGGCCTCGGCGGAATGTCGTCGATCCTGGGCCTGATCCTGCAGATCGGCCTGATCGTCATCGTGGTACGGATGGCGATGTCGTGGTGGCAGCGCCGCCACGCCACGGCGCCGGCCTATGCCGGTGCGGGCTCCGCCGCGGGCGCGGCTGCGCCATCCAGCTTCCGCGCCGGATCCGGTTTCGGACTGGGATCGGGCAGCGCGCCGCTCGAGATTGGCCCAAGCGACTATGAAGCCTTCGAGCGGCTGCTCGGCGAGATCCAGGCCGCGTGGACCGCCGGAGACATCGCCAAGCTGCACACGCTGGCGACGCCTGAAATGGTGTCGTATGTCAACGACGATATGGCGGGGTACAAGGCGCGCAACGAGGTCAACATCGTCTCCGATGTCAAGCTGCTGCAAGGCGACCTCGCGGAAGCCTGGCGCGAGGGCGATACCGACTATGCCAGCGTGGCCATGCGCTACGCCTTTGTCGATATGACTCTCGATCGCGTCACCGGCCGCCTGGTCAAGGGCAGCGACCAGCCGACCGAAGTGACGGAAGTGTGGACCTTCGTGCGGCGCCGCGGTGCCAACTGGGAGCTCTCGGCGATCCAGCAGACCTGATCGCGACTGGCGATATGAAGACGATGCAAGGCGCTGCGGTTGATTCCGCAGCGCCTTTTTCGTTTCGCGCCCGCCCGGAATAAACCCCTCGACGACGGGTTGATGTCAGACCAATCAAAAAACCAACTGGAGGATTCGATGTCCACTCTCGTCTCTCGTGCATGTTACGGCCTCGCAGCAGCCTCGCTCGTTCTGATCGCTGTGCAGCCGGCGCAGGCGCAGTCGGCCAACACCAGTTTCTTCATCACCAGCACGGGCATCGGCAACGGCGCCAATCTCGGCGGCCTCGCCGGCGCCGACAATTATTGCCAGACACTGGCGCAGGCGGCAGGCGCCGGGGCGAAGACCTGGCACGCCTATCTCTCGACGCAGGCCGCCGATGGCAAGCCTGCGGTGAATGCGCGCGACCGCATCGGCAAGGGCCCGTGGCAGAATTCGAAAGGCGTCGTGATCGCCAGGGATGTCGCCGATCTGCACAGCGCTGCCAACAATCTGACCAAGCAGACTGCGTTGACCGAGAAAGGCGACGTCAACAACGGCCGCGGCGATACGCCGAACCGCCATGACATTCTGACGGGATCGCAGCCCGACGGCACCGCGTTCGCGGCCGGCGAAGACCGCACCTGCAAGAACTGGACGAGCAGCACGCAGGGCTCGGCGATGCTGGGCCATGCGGATCGCATCGGCCTGCGCGACGACGACGCCTCGAAGTCCTGGAACAGCTCGCATCCCTCGCGCGGGCCGGACGGCGGCTGCTCGCAGGCCGACCTCAAGAGCACCGGCGGCGACGGCCTGTTGTACTGCTTCGCGGCGAACTGACGCGTGCCCCGGACGCAGCGTAGCGCGTTAGCGGTGCGCTGCAGAGCCGGGGTCCATTTGCCTTGAGCGCCGGGATGGGTCCCGGCTCTGCGGAGCAGCGCGAGCGCTGCACCGCGTCCGGGACGCGATATTGTCGGGCCGGCAACCGCACCGAACCAAAATCGCGATGATCTGTTAACGTCGTGAGTGACTCACGACGGAGAGGCCGATGCGCTACGAACTGCTGTACTGGCCAAGCATTCAGGGCCGCGGCGAATATGTTCGCCTCGCGCTGGAAGAGGCCGGCGCCGATTACGCCGATGTTGCGCGCAGCGAACGCGGCATGGCCGCGATGATGAAAATGATGGCGGCGCACAGCAGCACGCCGCCCTTTGCCCCGCCGTTTCTGAAAGCCGGCAAGCTCGTGATCGGGCAGACCGCCAACATCCTGCTCTATCTCGGTTCGCGCCATGGTCTGGCGCCGAAGGCGGAGGCGGGACGGCTTTGGGTGCATCAATTGCAACTCACCATCGCGGATCTGGTGCTGGAAATTCACGACACCCATCATCCGCTGGGCCCGTCGCTGTATTACGAGGACCAGCGGGCGGCGGCGAAAAAGCGCACCGAGGAATTCTGGAAGGAACGCGTGCCGAAATATCTCGATTATTTCGAACGGCTGCTGAGGGCAGCGGCGGCGCCTTCGTCACCGGCCGCAAGCTGACCTATGTCGATCTGTCGCTGTTCCAGATCGTCGAGGGCCTGCGCTACGCCTTCCCCCGGCGCATGAAGGCCTTCGAGCGCAGGATTCCGGGACTGGTCGAACTGCGCGACCGCGTCGCGGCACGGCCGAACATCAGGGCTTATCTCTCAAGCGACCGCCGCATCCCGTTCAATGAGGACGGCATCTTCCGGCACTACAAGGCGCTGGACGGTTAGGGATATGCTTGTCATGCACGGGCTTGACCCGGCCATCCATCGCCTACCGAACAACACGTCTGACGAAGGTGGATGGATACGCGGATCAAGCTCGCGTATGACGATTTTTTATTGATCCAGCCCGCGCCGCACCACGATGGATGCGTCGCGTCTTGGTACGATCGCATTCCATGTCCAGCCGCCTGTAGCGTAGCGTGATCTTGTTGCCGCGCAGGATCCCCATTCGCTTCAGGCAGCGCGAGGTGCCGGTCACGGTGTCGTCCTTGGGCAGCGTGAAGATCACGGCCGCGGCCGAGCCGACCAGATTGAGAAATTCCGGCTTCAGCTTGCGATCGCCCTTGGCATAGAGCTCGACGGCATATTCGTTGCCGCGGCAGCCGAGCGAAAATTCGGTCGCCGCCGGATGCGTCAGGTAGATGATGTTCGCGGCCTTGAAGTTGACCTTGATCCCATCAATGGCATCGGCCAACTGCTTGGCGGTGTCGTCGCAGCGGTCGGCGCGGGCCGGAGAGGCGGTGAGCGCGACGAACAGCGCCAGTGCGGCAGCGGGTATGGTCGATCCGTGAAAGTTTAATCTCATTGCCATTGTGAACGCCCCTTTGCGCCATTGAAGCGTCCGAAAACGGATAGTGCAAGGGCGGGAAGGGGAATGGCATTGGCCGCTTGATGCTGCAGAACTTTCAAACCTTCCTTTTATCCCAAAAATGCTTAGAACGGTTCAATCGCCGGTGCGGCGTCGCCAGACGCTTCCGGCTCTAAACCCACGAGCAAGCCATGAACGCCCCCACGCCGATCCCGTCCGCCGCCACCCCCGTCCCGCCCTACAAACATACCCCGCTGTTTCCGCTTGGCGCCGACACCACGCCCTACAAGAAGATCACGACCGACGGCGTGCGGGTCGAGCAGGTGCTGGGCAGGGATATGCTGGTGGTCTCGCGCGAGGCGTTGCGGGCGCTGTCGGAGGCAGCGTTCGGCGATATCAATCATTACCTGCGGCCAGGGCATCTGAAGCAGTTGCGCAATATCCTTGACGACAAGGAGGCCAGCGACAACGACAAGTTCGTGGCGTTCGATTTCCTGAAGAACGCCAACATCGCCGCCGGCGGCGTGCTGCCGATGTGCCAGGACACTGGCACCGCGATCATCATGGGCAAAAAAGGTTCGCGCGTTCTCACCGATGGCGACGACGAGGCAGCGCTGAGCGAAGGCGCGCGCGACGCTTACTTGAGGCGCAATCTGCGCTATTCGCAGGTGGCGCCGCTGTCGATGTATGAGGAGAAGAACACCGCCAACAACATGCCGGCGCAGTGCGAGATCTATGCCGAGGGCGATGATGCCTACAAGTTCATGTTCATGGCCAAGGGCGGCGGCTCCGCCAACAAGAGCTTTCTGTTCCAGGCCACGCCTTCGGTGCTGACGAGGGATCGCATGCTGGCCTTCCTGAAGGAGAAGGTGTTGACGCTCGGCACTGCCGCATGCCCGCCCTATCATCTGGCGATCGTGATCGGCGGCACTTCGGCCGAGCTGTGCATGAAAACCGTCAAGCTCGCCTCGGCCCGCTATCTCGACGCGCTGCCGACCCATGGTTCGGCGGACGGCAATGCCTTCCGCGATCTCGAGATGGAGCAGGAAATCCTGAAGATGACGCAGTCGCTCGGCGTCGGCGCGCAGTTCGGCGGCAAGTATTTCTGCCACGACGTGCGGGTGATCCGGCTGCCGCGCCATGGCGCGTCACTGCCGATCGGGCTCGGCGTATCCTGCTCGGCGGATCGCCAGGTGCTGGGCAAGATCACCAAAGACGGCGTCTATCTCGAAGAGCTCGAGCACAATCCCGCGCAATATCTGCCCGCGGTGGAGCAGAACCTCGGCGGCGAGGTGGTGAAAATCGATCTCAACCGGCCGATGAAGGAAATTCTGGCGACGCTATCAAAACATCCGATCAAGACGCGGGTGTCGATGACCGGCACCATGATCGTGGCGCGCGATTCGGCGCATGCCAAATTGCGCGAACGGCTGGAGAAGGGCGAGCCGCTGCCGGATTACTTCAAGAACCATCCGGTCTATTACGCCGGTCCCGCCAAGACGCCGGACGGTTACGCCTCCGGCGCGTTCGGGCCGACCACGGCGGGGCGGATGGATTCCTTTGTCGACCAGTTCCAGGCGGCGGGCGGATCGATGGTGATGGTCGCCAAGGGCAACCGCGCCGTCGCGGTGCGCGAGGCCTGCAAGAAGCACGGCGGATTTTATCTGGGCTCGATCGGCGGTGCGGCCGCCAATCTCGCCGAGCACTGCATCAAGAAGGTCGAGGTGGTGGAATATCCCGAACTCGGCATGGAAGCGATCTGGCGCATCGAGGTGGAGGATTTCCCGGCCTTCATCATCATCGACGACAAGGGCAATGACTTCTTCAAGGAATTGAATCTGGGGTGATTCCTAACGTCGCCCCGCTTGCGGCGAGAGGTCGAAATTCGCAGGGCGAATTTCGGGTGAGGGGGATTCCCGGCGAGTCCGCCTGTTGAGATAGCCCCTCACCCCAACCCTCTCCCCGCAAGGGCGGGGCGAGGGAGAGCAGCGGTCCCGGCTCTGCGGAGCAGCGTTGCACGCTGCGCCGCGTCCGGGACACAGAGAGCCCCTTACGCCCTCGTCCCCGTGAACGGAAAACTGCCCATCGGGCCGATGCCCATTTCGCCGGACATGCTGTCGCCGGCCACCTTGCCGGTGAAGGCCAGCGTCAGCGGCATCGGGTTGGTGATCGAGAGTTTCCAGGCGACATCGTCGCCGTTGACGGTGCCGTCGAAGATTTCACCGTGTTGCCATCGGCGCCTTGCGTGCCGGTCAGCGTGCTGCCTGCGGACTTCACCGCCAGCGTCGCCTTGCGCTCGCCCATCGGCGTGGTCATGGTGATGTTCCAGTTGCCGTCCACCGCCATCGCTGGTCTCCTCAAATCCTTGTTCGCAGAACCGGGATGGTTCTGGATTCTGTTCGGGCTGCCCGTATAGCGCATCTCGGGTGCCAAGCCCAATAGTCTGATATCGCTGCGGCCTTTTGTCTTGATGCGTTCTTCGAAAACGCTTTGATCAGACGCGGGCGGCGCGAACCCGGCTGGTGACAAGAATGCGAAACGCGGCATATTGCACGGCAAAGGCCACGATTTTTGCGCCGAACGCGACCACCGACACGTAGAACGCCCACAGCTTGATATCGCCGGTCATGGCCACCGCGATGGTGCCGAGGCCGAGCGCGAACATCAGCGCCGCCCAGGCGTAGCCGGCGATCGTGACGTATTCCGGAATGGTCTCGGTCACGATCGGCGGCATGTAGCGCAGCATCCAGCCGCGCTTGAGCATGATCGCGCCGATCGCAAAATGCGCGATCGCGGGCTTGGCCAGCACAAAACGCGGATCGTGGGTCAGCAGCGTCGCGCTGCCGAGCACGATCACCAGCGCGAGACTGGCATAGGTCATGAAGCCGAGCTGCTCGCCCTTGAAGCGGGCATAGATCACCTGGGCCACCGCGCCGGCGATCGCGACGCCCGTCGCCAGCACCACATTGTCCGTGATCAGGTACACGGCCAGGAACACGATGGTGGAGAAGAAGTCGCTGCGCGAGTTTGGCGAATACGTCTTTCATGTCGTGTTCCCTGAATTCCTGAATTCCGGACAGCGCGCCGGCCGGGGCAGCCACGCCGTACTTGGCTTTGCCGGTATCGGGGATACCATTTGCGTGAAATAGCTCGCGCTGTTGCGGGCGGCAAAGGCGATGACAATGCCGGACCACAGCGGCAGGTCCGGAATATAGATCATCAGCACATTGGCGGCCATCATCAGCAGGAATGCGGCGGTCCAGTGCCGAGGTGATGATGTAGTTCGCGGTCAGGAAGCCGGGCAATTTGGCGGTTTCGGCGTCGACCATCTCGCGCGCAATTGCAGCGTGAACGGAAAGCGCAGCGCCAGCGAGGTCAGCGATATCGTAAACACGCCGGTATCGACCGAGAGCTTCACGACTGAATTGCTCAGGCTCGGATTCGACCAGCATGAGATAGAGGCCGATCGCGGCGAACAGCACCGCGGAGCCGGCGCCGAGGATCTTGACCGAGCGGCCATGGTAAACGTCGATCCCGATGACCAGCAGGCAGATCGCCGCGGCGGCAAACAGGCTCGCGGTGGCCGAGGTCACCAGCATCAGCAGGCGAAAAGGCGCCGTAGGGGGCGAGGATCAGGAAAACTGTCATGGTAGCCTCAAGGGCCAATCTTTACATCGTAAAGATGCTTTTAGGCCCGGAAACAGAAGAGGTCAAGCGAAATCTTTACAGTGTCAAAATAAGCCTTTGTCATTCCGGGGCGCGCGAAGCGCGAACCCGGAATCCATAACCACGGCTGGGGGTTATGGATTCCGGGCCTGCGCCAAGCGGCGCATCCCGGAATGACGGCGGCTGGTGCTTTCGGTCGTCCTGCCGTCAAGCCGCCCCGACCCAATTGCCGTGAAACCCGTCGGGGACCCGATGCCCCAGTTGCACCAGCGCCACCGGGCCGGCCTGGACATCGCCGGCGTTGAACACCGCCAGATCGCTGCGGTTTTCCCGTGCGCGCCAGACCGCGGCGAGCAGCCAGCCGTCGCCCTCGGCGGCATCGTCGCCGCGGGCGACGAATACCGGCTCCGAGATGGTGTCGCCGGCGGGCAGCAGATATTGGCCGAGCCGCGATCCCCTGCCGTCGACATGCACCACGCCCGACAGCGCGCCGAACATCGGCAGATCAGGATTGGCGCAGGCGTACCAGCCGTGATGGCTGGTCGATGCCGGCGCGGCGATCGTCGATGCGCGGGAATTCGCCGGTGAGATCGTCGAGATAGGTTTGCGTGAAACGGTCGGTATTCCCCGCAAGATCGAAGGTCCATCGGCACAGCCGCGCGCGCGACTTTCGCGGATCGGTCGGCGAGCCGTCGGGATGGGTGAACAGCGGCGCTTCCTCGAACTGCATGACGTCGGCGACGATGCGGTCGCCTTCTTCCCAGGCATTCATGACGTGAAACACATAGCAGCTCTCGGCGCGAAACCAGACGATGTCTTTTGCCGAGCCATTGCGCTTCATCACGCCGACATAGGCGCCCTTGTCCGGCTCCCACGCATAGGGCGGCTGCCCACGCATCGCGCGTTCCATGCTGCCGGTGATGGGCAGGATCGGAAACAGCAGGTGATTTTCGGTGACGATGAAATCGTGCACCATACTGGCATAGGGCGCCTCAAACCGATCGAAACGCGTCACCACGCCGGATCCGTCGACGCATCCATAGGAGAGAGCAGGGGTCAGCGGTCCCGCCGCGTTGTAGCCGAAGAATATCATCTCGCCGGTGACGGGATCGATCTTGGGATGTGCGGTGAAGGGACCGGCGATGCCGCCTTTGTAGTCCTGGTAACCGCGCGTGTTGAGCGTGCCGGGTTCAATTTCGGTCGGCAGATGGCCTTCCTCCAGCGCCAGCAGCCGTCCGGCATGATAGATGATGTTGGTGTTGGCGACGCCGCCATCCTGCGTGATTCCGGCCGGTGCGTCCGGCAGCTTGCGGCCGAAGCCGCCAAACAGCGCGCGGCCGGCGTCGTGCTCGGCCTGCCATTTCGGGGTCCGGACCCAGCGGTTGCGATAGCTGGCCCGGCCATTCTCGAGATGGAACGCGTGCAGCATGCCGTCGCCGACAAACCAGTGCGCCCCGGGCGCCTCGAACTGCGGATTGGGACCGTTGCGATAGAGCGTGCCGTTGAGTTCGCGGGGCAGCTCGCCGACGACCTTCAGAAACGGCGCGTCGCATTCAAATGGAATCGGCGCCAGATTGGGTTGTGCCACCTTGGCCTTCACGTCCTGCTGCATCGGTCGCTCCCGTCCGATTTTATCTTTACATCGTAAAGATGTCGATATACGGAACAGGCTTGACCGTCAAGCCAAATCTTTACAGTGTAAAAATGAAGACCTATAAGCGCGCATGAAACGGAAACCGAAAAACGGCGGGACCAAACCCGCGGCCTCCGGCAAGCCGGCGGCGCGCAAGGGGAAATCTGCGGAAGATTCGCCCTATCACCACGGCGCCCTCCACGATGCCTTGCTTGGGGCTGCCGAACGGGTGCTTGAACGCGACGGGCTCGCCGGATTGACGCTGCGCGCGGTGGCGCGCGAGGCCGGCGTGTCACATGCCGCGCCGACCCATCATTTCGGCGATCTCACAGGTCTCGTCAGTGAACTCGCCGCGATCGGGTTCCGGCAGTTCAACGCGGCGATGGCGGTTGCCGGGGCTGCCGGTCCGTCGTTGATGGAAAAGGCGCTGGCCCGCGCCAAGGCCTATGTCGCCTATGCACAGGCGCACCCTGGCATGTACGGGCTGATGTTCCGCACCGAGCGCCTCGATATGACGAGGCCGTCGCTGCATGAAGCTGCCACCGCCTCGTTCGCCGGCCTCGCCGGCGCGATCGGCGCCAGCCGCCACGAGCATATTTCCGAGGAGGCGCTGTCGCTGGAACAGGGTGCCGCGATCGCCCGCGCCTGGTCGCTGGTGCACGGCTTCACCATGCTGCTGCTCGACGACCGGCTTTCCGATATCCTGCGGCGGCTGCCGAAAGGCACCGATGTGGAAACCTTGCTGGAGGCGATGCTGAAATCGGTCGTCGTCCGAACGGGGCCCTGAATCAGTGCTGCAGCGACAGTTCCACGGCGCGGCCGCTGGCGCCGATCACTCTCACAGCATCCTTTCCACATTTGAAATCGCGCGCGGTCTCGTCGGCGGCCTTGCGGGCCAACCCATTGGCATCGGCGTTGGCCTGCACGTCGATATAGGCGACATGGCACGCCGCGCCCGGCGGCAGCCGCGTCACCGCCAGCATCGGCTTGGCGATCGGCCGGCCGTCTCTGTCCTGATCGCTGTTGTCGGCGATGTGCCAGCGCTGAATGATGGCAAAGGGTTTGCCGTCCAAAGTCCGCCATTCGACCGTTGTGCCGGTCGAGTTGAACGGCTCGAACCAGAGCTGCGCTGCCGGCTCGTTGGCCGCGGCGGCGCGGCTGCGGCCGACCGAAACGGTTTCGCGCAAATCGTCTTCGCTGATGAGAACCTTGAGGCCTGCCTTGCCCGGGCACAGCCGTATCGTGCTGTCGTCGATGCCGGTGGCGGCGCTGGAGACTTGGCAGTCCTTTGGCGCCGTTGATGTGTAGCTGCTGCCGAATGTTTGGGCGCTGGCCGATGAAATCAGCAGGAAGCCGGCCGCGAACAGCGCCGCCCACGCAATTCCATATCGACAAAGGACACGTGCATCACCGGGCGGCTTCCTGTTGCGGAACCATGCCGGCGTTCGACGCGCACAATCTGGGGAAGGTTCAGCGCGGACGCGCGAAAAATCTGACATCGGCGCGGAATTGTCTTAGAACAGCGGCTTCGCAACTCCGCTTCACTAGCGTGTCAGTTCCAGCAGATCATGCCTTCTATCTCGTCGAACAAGCCCTATCGCGTCGGCCGCTCCCGCACCGGACTTGGCCTCTTCGCCACCAAACCGATCAAGAAGGGCGCCAAAATCATCCGTTATTTTGGCCCGCTGCTGGATTCCAAAAAGCCGAAAGAAGACGCGATCGAGAACAAGTATTTGTTCGAGCTCAACGGCCGCTGGACCATCGACGGTTCGGTGCGCAAGAACATCGCGCGCTATATCAACCATGCCTGCAAGCCGAACGCGGAATCCGACGTCAGCGCCCGCAAGCGCAGGGTCGTGATCCGCGCGATCAGGAAGATCGAGCCCGGCGAAGAGATCAACTACGATTACGGCACCGATTACTTCAAGGCCTACCTGAAGCCGATCGGCTGCAAATGCGCGTCTTGCGAGAAGAAACGCAAGAAGCAGCGCGCGGAAGCGCGGGCCGAGAAATTGCGGCTGAAAGCCAGGGCCGAGAGGAAGGCTCTGAAGAAAGCGGAAAAGCAGGCGGCGAAGAAAGAAAAGCCGAAGCAAAAGCTGCACGGCTCCGCAAAACATCTCAATGGCAAGTCGCCGAACGGCTATCGCGGCTCGAAGGTCGTGGCGAAAAGTCCGGCCGCCGCGAAGCGCAGGGCATCCGCGACGGCCGTCGATCAACATCAGCAAGCCCCGGCTTAGGCTGATCCTGGGCTTCGTCTCCGCGACCATGTCTCACTGCCGCACGGATGCGAAGCATGGCGGCCAATCCAAAATAGCGCCTTGCCGGCGCTTTGCAGGCTGACTATCTGTTCGCTTTCCTTAAAGCGAGGAGGCCCCGATGAGCACCCTGAAGCCGCTGCAGATCGACATCGTTTCCGACGTGGTGTGCCCTTGGTGCTACATCGGCAAGCGCCGCATCGAGAACGCGCTGGCGCTGGCGCCGGATGTGCCGGTCGATATCCATTGGCGGCCGTTCTTTCTCAATCCGTGGGTGGCGCGCGAGGGCATCAGCCGCGAGGAATATCTCACCACCAAATTCGGCTCACCCGAGGCCTACAAGGGGATCGCCGGACGCGTCGTCGCGGCAGCGGGTGAAGAGGGATTGCTGTACCGACCCGATCTGGTCAAGCGCCAGCCCAACACCATCGACTGCCATCGCCTGATTCACTGGGCCGAGGCGAAAGGCAAATCGGCCGACATGAAACAGCGGCTGATGGAATTGTATTTCAGGGAAGGCGGCGATCTCACCGACACCAACGTGCTGGTGCAGGCGGCGGCCGATTGCGGGCTCGACGCGGACGACGTGCGCAAGCGTCTCGCCACCGACGAGGATGTCGCGCTGATCTCGGCGCAGGCCAAGGAAGCATCCGACAAGGGTATCTCCGGCGTGCCTACCTTCGTCTTCGCGGGAAAATACGCCGTCTCCGGCGCCCAGCCGGCCGAACAACTCGCCCGCGCTATCCGTCAGGTCTCGGGCGAGATCAACGCGGAGGCGGCGGAATAGGATCGGGCGTCGGCGGGGCTTGAATTCCCTCGCTGTGTGCGCGACTGTCTCGCTTGGAGATTGCCGATGAAGATCAAGATTGTCGTGCATGAAGCGGAGGAGGGAGGCTATTGGGCCGAAGTCCCCGCCATCCCGGGCTGTGCCTCTCAGGGCGACAGCATGGATGAACTCATGCAAAATCTCAACGAAGCGATTGAAGGGTGTCTTTCAATCGAAGCCGCCCCGCCCGAGCCGGGCGGCACCGAACGGATGCTGGAATTGCCTGCATGAAATCGGTGTCCGGTCGCGATTTCGCTCGCGCAGTCGAGCGGCGCGGGTGGACATTGCTTCGCATTAGCGGCAGCCATCGTATTTACGGTAAAAGTGGAAGCACTATGCGGCTTTCAATTCCGATTCACGGCAACAAGCCATTGAAGCTTGGCCTGCTGCGACATTGGCGAAACTCGCTGACGTCTCGGACGAAGATATCTAGCCCAACAAATCCACACTCCGCTCCTTTTGATAATCAATCGCTCAGCAGCCGAGCGTGATGAGATGGAGCATGTTTAGAATGCCGGTATCCTATCCCGGTTGAACCAATACCGCATTCGTGCCCTGATGGCCGAGAACCAACAACAAGAAATCCGGGGAAACGTCATGCTTTATGAGTTGAGGACCTATACCGTGAAGCCCGGCACGCTCGGCGACATGGTCAAGGCGGCGAGCACCGTGGCACGCGACATCCGCCATGACGATTACGGCAAGCTCGAAGGCTACTGGATGACCGAGATCGGCCCGCTCAACCAGGTCATGCATCTGTGGAGCTACGATAGCTTCGACGAGCGCGCCAGATTGCGTGGTGAGCTCGCCAGGCTCCCGCGCTGGAGCGGCGAGTATATTCCCCTGATCCGTCCGCTGCTGGTGCGCCAGGATATCCGGCTGCTCAACCCGGTGCGGCCGCTGGTCGCTCCTGAAACGACAGGCAATATTTACGAGTTTCGCAATTATCGCGCGAAGGCCGCGGGTCCCGTCAGGCAGTGGCTCGATGCGTTCACCGCGGCGCTGCCGGCGCGGGAGAAATATTCCAGGATCGTCGGTCTTTGGCAGACCGAGGCCGGCCAGCCCAACGAAGTCTGTCACATCTGGGCCTATCCGAGCCTCAACGCCCGTGTCGAAGCGCGTGCAAATGCCCTGAAAGATCCGGAATGGCAGGCCTTCATCGCCAAGGGAACGCCGCTGCTCGAGGAGATGCACTCGACCATCATGCTGCCCGCACCCCATTCGCCGTTGAAGTGACCGGCGGCTGCGAATACCTCTCGGCGGTGGTATTCACGACGATCTCTCCCGGAGGTTACGGATAAAACGAACGGCTTGCCGCGCCGGCTCGCAGGACGAGTTTGCGCAAGTGTAACGCGGCATGGACCAGCGACACCACCGGATCGCCGCGTTCGCAGCGGGATCAGCACATCGCCGATCGCAAAGCGCCCGCGCCAGATCGGATTGATCATGGGGTGATCGGCGTCGGCGGTGGAGTCGGCCGATCGCGATGGCGGGATCGGCGCACAGATGCCGCGTCAGATCGAGCGTCAACTGCACGCCGGGCGAAAATTTGGCAAAACGCTCGTCGACGCCGAGCTTGAAATAGAATGCGCGATCCTGATGCCGGAGCACGACTGCGGCTGCAACCGGCGTCTCGCCGGTGCGCAGCGTTACGATCTCGCATTGGCCGCGTTTCGGCGAGCGCTGCGGTGGCGCGACGGATAAAGCGGGCGTCGCCCGCATCCTGCACCAGCGCGGTGCCGCGCCTGGCTTTCCAGCCGCTGGCTTCCAGCTCCAGGAAAGTTCTCGAGCGCGGATGCGACGTCTTCCGGCGTGCGCGCGACATCGAAACGGACGGCGCCGTGTTCGGCGAGACGATTGCGCTGGCGGCGCAATTCCTTCAGCTTCTTTGCGCCCAGGGCGTCATGCAGCAATTCATCGGCATCGCGCGTCGCGTCAAGACAGGCGCGGACATGGGATTGCAGCACGCGCGGATGCATGCCGCGTTGCCGCGACACCTCGGTGAAAGCCTTCATCGCTGCGCCGTCGAGCGCGACATCGCGCAGCATCAGCGCATGGGCGCCGGCTTGCCGCGCCCCGAGCATCAATTGGGACCACGGCTTCATTCGCCGTTTCCGCGATCGAGCAGCGGCGTGCACAGCGTGCCGTAGGGATCGGCGCTCACCAAAGCAGGCAGCGGGATTTTGCAGGCGCGCCAGAATGAAATCGCCGGCACCAGGCCGATCAGGCGGGCTGCGCCATCTTGGGTCGATGCTGGTCGCTCCACGCCGCCAGCGCGGACACACCGGTGCGGCCGCGCGCGGAGGCGTTCACCGCCAATTCCCAGCCGGGCAGGTAATAGCCGTTCGGCTCGGCGGCGCGTTCGGCAAGTTCGCGCCACTGCGCTTGCGACGATAGTTGTCAGCGGTGCAAATGCAGCGACGTCGGGCGAAGGCGGCTCCTCCCGCCAGGGAGCGCCTGCCGATGGCATCATTCAACGATGCGCGACCAACCATCGCTGAATTCGCAATCTCGACCACGTCCCCGTTTCCCCGTTCGCAGGGATCGCGCAGCTTGATACGCTGCGCTTTCCACCCGCGTCGTCGGGAGGCTAGCGGAAAGATTGGAAAATACCGTTGGAAAGGCGTTTCAATTTGAGCGGTATTGTTAACGGGCTGTTTATCATGGTGGGGCGGAGTGAGCGGCGTCAGGCCGGCTCATAAATCTCGGATGCGCAGTCGTCGTCGGCCTCGACGCGGCGCCGGTCGACGATCACGCCGCCGCTGATGGTGATGCGATAGGTCTGGGTCCCCAGCGATTTTCCGATCACGGAAGTGAGTTCGGCCCTGACGCAGGCGGTCCAGTCCGATCCCTTGAGGTCGTGGCGCGGCGGTGAGACCCGCATCCGGCGCGGATTCGACGCGGCGGTGAATACCGAATCCGGTCTTTCGCGGATCAGCCGTTTGACATCGGGCGGCGGTTCGGGCGGCGGTGGCTCGATGGCCTTGCCGCGCATGAACTCCGGCACCGGCGAGCGGCTGTCGGCGATGCCGCAGCCCGCCAAAGCCAGCGCCCCGACCGCCATCAACACCACGTGAATAATCGCCTGCCGCATTCGCCGATTTTATCCCCCGCCGGTTAAAATTGCGCCCGGCAGCGGTCAATTCGCCTCCCTTCAGCCATCAACAATTGCTGAAAGGCGGCTTCTCAAACAGGGTATCGGGCTTTGCCATGATCGGCTTGCAGGGGTAAGTTCGCAGCCGGGCGGCAGGGAGGCAGGGACACATGAAGACCTTCACGATTGTGGTGGCAGTGCTGGCATTGATTGCGATGCCCGCATTCGCCCAGGTCGGCGGCAGGCACACCGCGGGCGACGAAAAGAAGGAAGAGCCGAAGAAAAAGATCGACGAAAAGGCCTATAAGGCCGCGCTCGAAAGAATACCCGAGCCCAAGGAGAAGTACGATCCATGGGGCGTGACCAAGACGCCTGACGCCGCCAAGAAATCAAAGTAAATTTGGCGCCGATCGCTTCATCCCCGTGAAGGTCAGCATGCGGAAGCTTGTTCGAAAGCTTGCGGGGGTGTTCGCCATCACATTGTTCGCGTCGGCGCCTGTGCTTGGCTGGGATCATTGGGGCGGCGATGCCGCAGGCACGCGGTTTTCGCCGTTGGCGCAGATCACGCCAGCCAATGTCGGCAATCTCGTGCCGGCGTGGGAGTTTCGCAGCGGCGATCTCGAGAGCCGCCCGCCCGCGGCAATGGCGCGCACGAAATCCCAGGCAACGCCGCTGTTCGTCGAGAACAGCATCATATTTTGCACGCCCTTCAACGAGGTGATCGCGCTCGATCCCGGCAGCGGCGCGCAGAAATGGCGTTATGATCCGAAGATCAGCACCAGCCAGCGCCCTGCCAACCGGTACAACTGCCGCGGCGTGGCCTATTGGGTCGACGGTCAGGCCGCCGAAAATGCTCCCTGCCGGGCCCGGATTTTCATGGGCACCAACGATGTCCGCGTCATCGCGCTCGATGCCAGGAACGGCATTCCCTGCGCCGATTTCGGAGACAATGGCGAGGTCAGGCTGGAAATTGGACGGCCGCTGGAATGGCCAGGCGAATTCCAGATTACCTCCGCGCCGGTGGTGAGCCGCGGTGTCGTGATCGTCGGCTCCGCGATCGCGGATAGCCGCAGCGTCGATGCGCCGCCGGGAACGGTCCGCGCCTTCGATGCCCGAACCGGGCGTCCACGCTGGAACTGGGATCCGCTCGTACACGACGGCATACTGGCCGGCCACGCCAACGTCTGGGCGCCGATGTCGACGGACGAAGATCGCGGGCTGGTATTCCTGCCAACGACGTCGCCGAGCCCGGATTTCTGGGGTGGCAAGCGGCCCGGCAACAACGAGCACGCCAATTCAGTGGTCGCGCTGCGTGCGGAGACCGGCGATCTCGTCTGGTCGTTCCAGGCCGTTCATCACGATGTCTGGGATTATGACCTGCCGGCCCAGCCTACGCTGGCGCGCATCGACACCGGCGAGGGCATACGCGATGTCGTGATCCAGCCGACCAAGCAGGGCTTTGTTTTCGTGCTCGACCGCGACACCGGAAGACCGGTCTGGCCGGTGGAAGAGCGCGCGGTGCCGCAAGGCGGCGCGGAAGGCGAGCAGCTTTCACCGACACAGCCTTTTCCGACCCATGTGCCGGCGCTGATGCCGCAGCGTTTTTCCGCCGCCGACATATTCAGGCCGCTTCCGTTGCCCGGCCGCTCGGCTTGCGAGGAACTGCTTGCGAGCGCGCGCAACGAAGGTCTCTACACGCCGCCCTCGACGCAGGGCACGGTGATCTTTCCGATGACCGGCGGCGGCGTGAACTGGGGCGGTGCTGCTTTCGATCCCGTCAACCAGGTCCTCTACGCCAACACCAGCTACCTCGTGCACATCGTCAAATTGATTCCGCGCGCCGACGCGCAAGGGTTCAAGCCTCCGGCGGGCCACGATTTCGGACCGCAACAGGGCGCGCCGTTTGCGATGACGCGCAGGGCAGCGCTGTCGCCCTTGGAGCTACCCTGCAACAAGCCGCCATGGGGCGCGATGGTGGCGGTCGACCTGAAGGCCGGGAAGATTCTCTGGCGCTCGCCGGTCGGCACGTCGGAAGACAAGGCGCCGCTCGGGATCGCCCTCAATTGGGGTATGCCTCTGGTCAACGGCGTGGCGATCACCGCGGGTGGATTGGTCTTCAGCGGCGCGATGGATGCTTACCTGCACGCCTTCGACGCGAAATCCGGCGAGGAACTCTGGCAGGGCAGGTTGCCGGTTCCCGGCATCGCCAATCCCATGACCTATCTCTGGCACGGCGAACAATATGTGGCGATCTCGGCCGGCGGTCATTCCGAGATCGGCACCCGGATCGGCGACAGCCTGGTGGCCTTTCGCCTGGCGCGGCAGGGTGAAGCGCCCACGCTGTGGTCGCGCACGATCGATCGGCCCGGCGGCAGATTTTTCGGCAAGGCGGCCGTTTTGTTGTTTGCGATGATGTTGCTGGTGCTTGGTGTGTGGCGTTGGCGCCGCCGCGCCAGAGCGCACCTCCAATAAAGAAGGGCCCCGGAAAATTCCGAGGCCCTCCTGCCGGTTCATCACAGGTTACTTGTTCTGTGATTTCATTCCGTCCTTCGTGTCGCTCATGGAACCGCTCTTCGCAGCCGAACCGGTGGTGCCGGATTTCATTTTGGAATCCGTGGCTTCACCGCTGGCCTTGGTTCCCGGAGTCGTCACGCCGGTTCCCGTGGAGTTGGGCTGCGGAGCATTCTGATTGGCGCCGTTCTGCGCAAACGCTGCGCCGGAAAGGTTGATCGCCAACAGGGCCGCGCCGGTGATGGTGACAAACTTCTTCATCTGATTTCCTCTCGTCTGTTTATCGTGGTGAACTAACAGGTATTCGAACGTCCTTTGAAATTTTACGTTCCGGCAGCTTTGGATTTTTTGAAATCATCGATGTCCAGAAATCTGTCGGAACAAAAAAGGCCCCGAACAATTCGGGGCCCTGCGGTGCGAAGAAAATGTTTTGCGTTCACCAGCGGCGATCGTCCCAACCGTTGTTGTTCCATCCATTGTCTTGCGCGCCAGGATATCGTTTGCGCGCGGTGCGTTTTCTTGGACCTGCGCCCTGGTCGTAGCCTTGTCCGTAACCCTGGCCGTAACCCATGGCCGGGTTCTGGATGCAGTCGCCTCCCAAACCGTTGATGGTGGCGAGGCACTGCTGAAACGTCGAGAAATTGCATTGCGGATTTCCGCCATTGTCGGGTGTTTTTGCGCACCACGGATAGTCCCGCGCCATGGTCGGTGTGGCGCCGATTGCCAGCAGAAGTGTGGAAGCGGCAAGAAGTTTGCGCATCGGGCATCCTTTGGACACCGCCGATCATCTGTTCTCCAGCACGTCGGTGTCGTTCCGCGCCGGTCGGGGCGATCGTTCATTGACCGTCGCCTGCGCGGTTTGTAGCTTAGCTGCGGTCGCGCTTCAATGTGGTCACAGGAGACACCGCAGTGCTTGCAGATCGGCTGGCGAGCTACGCTGCGGCACGAAACATCCACTACGGCTGGGTGGTGGCGGTGCTGGGCTTCTTCTACATTCTTTTCACCAGTTCCGCGGTGGGCATTCCGAGCGTGCTGATCCGGCCGATTTCGGAAGAGCTTGGCCTCACGATCAGCGAACTGTCCGCATCGCAAGGCGTGCGATTTGCGCTGTTCGGTCTGGTGGCGCCGTTCGCCGGCGGGCTGATGATGCGCTATGGGCCCCGGCGGATGGTAGCGATATCGGGTATACTGATGCTTGCCGGGCTGCTGCTGACGGCCACCATGACGACGCCGTTTCAGATGTGGCTCGGCTTCGGCATTCTGCTCGGCCTGGCGTCCGGTTTGACCGCGCTGCAGCTCAGTGCCGTGATTTCCTCGCGCTGGTTTACCGCCCGGCGCGGCCTGGTCGTCGGATTGCTGAATGGGGCGGTTGCCACCGGCACGCTGTTATTCATGCCGCTCGGCGCCTGGATTTCAGAGCATTGGGGATGGCGGGTGGCGCTGGTGCCATCGACCGTCGGTCTGGTGATGATGCTTGCGATGTTCCTGCTGCTGACCAGGGACCGGCCGCAGGAACTCGGTCTTGCCCCGCTCGGGGAAACCGTCGTGCCGCCGGTGCCGCCGCGGCCAACCGATAATTTTGTGCTGTTGAGCCTTCAGGCGCTTCGCCTGGGATCGAAGCGGCTGGTGTTCTGGGTGCTTGCGGCGACGTTCTTCATATGCGGCGTGTCCAGCTATGGGCTGACCTCGACCCATTTCGTGCCGTTCTGCGGCGACCTCGGGTTTCCGATCGTCACTGCGGCCAGCATGCTGGCGGTAATCGGCATCTGCGATCTCGTCGGCACCATCGGATCCGGCATGCTGTCGGATCGTTTCGACAACAGGTGGCTGCTCGCGATCTACTACGCGTTGCGCGGCGTTTCGCTGATCTGGCTGGTCTACAGCAACGTCTCGCTGGTCGCGATGATGGGCTTTGCGGTGGTCTACGGACTGGACTTCATCGCCACTGTGCCGCCGACGGTGCGGCTGACGGTGGGTGCCTTTGGACGGGAAGTGGGACCTGCGGTATTCGGCTGGATGTTCGCAGCCCACCAGCTCGGCGTCGCCGTCATGGCGTTCGGCGCGGGATTGGGGCGCGATGCGCTCGGAACCTATGTGCCCGCGTTCCTGCTTGCGGGCGTTCTGTGTCTGGCGGCCGCGGCGGCGTTCGCCTTGGTGCGCAGGCCTGCGGCTGCGCCCGCATAGCTCACTCGAACGCGACGCCGATCCGCTTTTCACCCCTCCAGACCGGACGGCAGCGGCGGATGAATTGATCGGCCTCGATCAGCAGCATGAACGACGGCGGCAGCGTTACGCTGCTGGCGAGTTCGAGCGCCGCACCGTGCAACGACAGGTTACGCACGGTGCAGGCAATGCCGTTGCCGTCGAATGCGATCGTGGCGCCTTTCAGCACCTTGTAGCGCCGGGACGCGCGCTTCTCGACCAGGGTCTCGCTCATCGCGTGGGTCCGTCTTGTCGCGGGTTACTTTGCCGCACCCTATCAGGGTGGAATTGCCGAGAGATAAATCGAACGGGTGCCATCGGCGCCTGCCGATTCATGATTGGTTTACGATGATGCGGCGCGATTGCTGCATCGCGCGTCTCACAGCATCGCAAAAGCGCTCGACACCATCGCCACCGGCCTGTTGTCGGCGGCGCTGGACAGCGTGACGCGGCCGAAACTCATGGTGCGCCCGAGACGAACCACCCGCGCGTCGGCCAGCACGTCGGACGAGGTGGCCGCGCGCATGAAATGCGTGGTTTGATCGACCGTCGTCATCGGCCGGTAGCCGCGGTTGGCGGCCAGAATGGCGATCACCATCGCGGTGTCGGCGAGCGCCATCAGCGCCTGGCCGCAGACGATGCCGCCATGCCGGCACAGCCGTTCGGAGAACGCCATGCGCAGGATCGCACCCGGCTGCCAGTCGGCCGCGGCGCCGGCCGGCGGGGCGCTTTCGATGCCGCTGATCGACAGCCCGAGATCCTGCACCCATGGCGCGAATACATCGCCGAGAACGCGCCTGGCTTCCTCGATATCGAATTCCGCCGCCGGTTGCTCGTGCATGAATCCCCGCTTCAGCTTGGTGTCGCGGGGCATTGTAGTGCGTATTCGGCGGAAATCGACACCGGCTCAGCCTGGCCGTGCCGACCCGTTACCGATCGTTGCCCACCCCAATGACCCCGGCTTGAAAATGCCCGACTTGAGGCCGTATGATAAGAGCGCGGGGTAGGGTGACATGTTCAGGCGTTTGGCACTGATTTTCAGCGTGGTCGCCATGGGTCTTGCGCTCAATGGCTGCACCAAATGCGGTCCGATCTGGGACGACTGGGTACAATCGCCGAAGTCCTGCAAGTCGGATCGTCTTTAGCGTTTGCGCGCATGCTTGGCGTTGCGATCGGCGCGGTGGTATATTGCCGGGAAAATGCAGGGAGCGTCCCATGAGAGTGTTGTGTGCAGTGGCTGTGTTCGCGTTGCTGGCGGGGCCGGTCCATGCGCAAGCGCCGCACATCAATCTGATTCCGGATACGCCCACCAAGACCCAGGAAGAGAAGGATGCCGACGAGGTCAAGGACAAGGCCTACGGGAATCGCTGCGGAAGATTCCGGACGCCAAGACGTCTTCCGATCCGTGGGGAACGGTGCGCAGCACCGATGCTCCGAAGACCTCCGCCCCCAAGGCGTCGTCGGCTCCGGCAAAGCCGCGGACCAAGACCGGCAGCACCGCCAACTGAACGAACGCTGTTTCGCGGGGCGCGATCAGACCAGTACGGCGGATTGATCCAGCAACGTTTCGTAGCACTCGCAGGACATCCGCATCAGAGCGGGCCGATCCAGGATCTTGATCACGCCGCGCGAATAGGTGATCGCGCCGGCGCTCTGCACCTTGGCTGGCGACTTCCGTCACCGAGGTGCGCCTCACGCCCAGCATTTCCGCGAGAAATTCCTGCGTCAGCGCGACGGTGTCGCTGGCCGCGCGATCGGCGCTTTGCAGCAGCCAGCGGCAGAATCGCGCCTCGATCGGATGCAGCGCGTTGCAGGCGGCCGTCACCCGCGCCTGCGACAGCAGCACCTCGTTATAGCGGATGCAGAGGTTGCGGACCGGTTCGCTGGCGGCGGCGACGGTGCGGAAATGGGTGGCGGCGATCTTGCTGGCGCCGGTCGGCAGCTGCACCACGATGCGCACCAGCGATTTGTAGAGGCCGAGCCCGGCCATCGCGCCGGCCACGCCTTCGCGGCCGACGGTCGCGGTCTCGATCGCCTTGCCGTCGCGCAGCACGGCCAGCAGCGACAGCATGCCGAAATGGGGAAAGTAGATCTGATCGACCTCGTCGCCGGCTTCGTACAGCACGGTTCCCTGCTGCAGGGAAACCGTCGACAGATGCGGAAGCAGCCGATCGAAGTGATCGCGCGGCAGCGAGGCGAGCAGTTGATTGTCCAGGGGAAGACCTGCGTTGGTAACGGGCGTGGACACTGCGATATCCTGCCCGGTCGGTCGGGCCGATTTACCGCAGGGGGTGAGAAGGACGCTCCGAGAGGGCGGTCCGCGGGAGTTCTCAATATAGGAAGCAGGGAGCCGCGATGTCGGTCCGGTAACCGTCATAACGGATGCACCGATCCACAGGAGTCGCAGGCGAATTGGCGAATAGACTGCAATGCCCTCAGCTTACGGCCGATCCAGGTCGCGAAAGTTTATTTGTCGGAACCCGAACAGAGGCCGTTGGCGGTCTGCGCGGGACTCGGGATTGGCACGCACAGGCGCTATATTGAGCCAGTCGTCATTTGTCCCGGAGTTGCGAAATGGTCTCTCGCCCGCGCGATCTTGCCAACCGGATGGCCGGCCGGCGCAAGCCGGACGACGGCTATCTGCGTGAGACCTTCACCTTGCCGCGTCTCGGCGCACGGGCCAAGGCACGCGATTTCCTCGCCCGCTATCCCAAGGCGGCCTATATGAGTTCGGTCGAAAGCTGGCGCGAATTGCCCGGCGGCGACATCGAATTCACCATGCGGCGGCTGCGCAGCGCCGATTAAAAGCGTTCCATCGCGTCGCCGCAACAGAGTTAGCGCCGGGTTGTTCTGTTCGAAATTCCTAGTTCGAAGTTGACCAGTGCAACACGCTGGACGCCGCGCCGTACCGGCGCCGCCTGCGACATGGAGAAGACCGTCCTAATAAAAAGCGCCTGACGGCCCACTACGTAGGTGGAAATACATGTTGTCCGGGACCTGCGTTGCCGGAGTGTCCAAAAGTGAACAGCGGGGCCGGGTTGATATGGTCAATCCGGCGATCTGCCGAGCGGTCACCCGCGTTGCGCAGCTGTGACCCGCCCGGCGAACCGGGCGGATCGAGCCGCCGGTTACATGCCGGACTTCATCATTCCCATCTTCTGGGCCTTCATGAGGTGCATGTTGCAGCCGCCCATGTTGCCTTTCGACAACGAGGTGTTGGCCATGCCGATTTCCTTGTTCATCATCATCTTGTTCGGACCGTCGGCCATCATGTTCGTCATGTTGCTGACCTTCATCATTCCATCGCCGGAACAGGTCATCATTTTTGCCGATGCCGGCGTGATCGCGAATGCGGCGGCAAGGGTGGCTGCGGCAATCAGATATTTCATGAGGGAGCTCTCCTTGGGTAGACCGGCAGGCTTACCGGCCTTTCAAGATACAAGTCATGCGGCCGGGTGTTTCGCGTGGGAGAAGTGTTTCGTGCGGAAGGTTTCGCGTGAGGCCGACCGGCCGGTCTTACCGGGACCCATCCTTGCGTATGCCCAACCGGGCGTTGTTCCTGAATATCAGGCGAAGGGATTCGGCTACTTGCCGATGCCTGTTTCGCGCGTCCCCGGGCGGCGTCGAACGGGCATATTGCAGGATCGCGCGGCGCAACCGGTTGATCTCCGCAACAAGGTGGCGGTGATCTTCGACCGGTCGGGGGCTGGTGCGCGCCATCGTGCGATCATGCTTCAGCCGAAGTCCCCCGGATGGTCAATATTGCTCACCTCTGGCGAATTTTGCGCGATCGGGAAGGACTCGGTGGTATCTCAGGTTTGAATGGCTGGGTCTTGAAGGCGGGTCGCCGCGCGACCAGTTCCGTGTATATTCAGCGCAAGGAAGCATGGGAGCGTGCATCATGGACGCCGTCACCTTCGTCGTTGTTATCATTTCGATCTATCTTGCCGGTCGAATTGCCGAGCGTCGCGGACGCCGCTTTCGGAACTGGGCCTGGATCGCCGCGATTATCGGGCCGTTCGCGCTTCCGCTGGTGTTCCTGTTCCCGAACCTGCACCGGAACAGCGACCTTGCCTGAGGGCGAATGTGCCCGTCACCGGCCGAGCCAGGCCGCTCATTCGTTGTCGGGGTCTTTGCCCAACGCCTGTGCCTCGATCGCCACCGCCTGCGCGAAATATTCGAGCGCGAGTTCGGTGAGGGCCTCGATTAAAACCGGATCGGTGCTGTCACGGGCGAGGCGGCGACACTGCTCGGCTCTTTCTCGAAAATACAAAGAGTCTGCCATCGGCTCCCTCGCGTGGATCAGGCGGGAGCGTGGAGACTCTCAGTCACCGATAGAAGCCGGGTGCCGGCCGATGATGACTCCAACGGTATCAACTATGTCCGGTTCCGAACATTAATTTTTTCTCTCTCCGGCGGCCTTCCTCGTGGCCGGCGTATTTTTGAGAGGGATATCCCCGATCGCAATGGCGGCCTCCGCCTCCAGCCGGCGGGCGAGAAAGAGCCATGCGTCGGCGGCGTTCAAAAGGCTGCGCCGTCGCCGCCTGTCGAGCTTGGCCTCGAATATTTTCTCAAGGGCCTTCGCTCGGCATTCGGCGGCTGTGAACATGAGTTCCCCGGCTTTCCGGTATGGTCTGTATCCGGTGCCGCGAGGCTGATCTGTTCAAAATTGCTCACTCGGAGCCTTACCCACAGCCGGTGTCAACCCCCATCCGTCCGGTCTGAGGGTTAACGATCCCTTTGTCCGACGATCGGAGGCGGTACCCATCTATATTGCTCACCCCGGCGGAACTCATCACAACTGAAAGTGTTAGTGTATTATCACCGCAATTTTTAGGTAGTTATCGGTGACGGAGAGTGTTGTGCTCCCCGCCTTCAGGGGACAACGATCATGAAGACTTCCGAGAAATATCGCATCAAGGCGCTGGACTGCGAGCAGCAGGGGCGCGATGCCAAGGACTATGACATCAAATGCGCATGGGGTGACGTCGCCATCGAATGGCACTGTCTGGCCGCCCGAACGGCACAAGAGGTCAGTCAGGATCGCGAACGGCAAAAGTAGCAGGGAGGCCAGCTCGATTGGCGGCCTCTACTCGTCGATTTCGCGGAGCGCCTGTTCCAGTTCGGCAATCAGCGCCTCGATGCGATCCGCAGTCAGCTTGTCAGGAGCATCGCGCGCCAGCGCGCGGTACCTCATGATCTTCATTTCGAGTTCGACACGTTCGTTCTTGGAAGGCATTCGCGCACTCCGTTTTGAATAAGACGATGGAGCTGCGAAATTGTTCACTCCGGCTTGCCGTCGAACCGCGCAATCCTGCGATCCCGCTGCCAGAGTTCCAGATCGTGACCGTCGAAGAGTTGCTTTGCCGACTTGATGGCGTCGCCGTCATCTTTGCAGCTAAGGTCGACGGATCTGATGAAACGGCCGTCCCGGCCGATGACGTAAACGCACCCGAAATTGGCGACGCCTTTGGCGCGGAACCGCTTTGCTCGCGCGTTTTATGCGATCTCGATGACGCCCTTGAACGGATCGGGGCGCTTTCTTTTTGGAAGAGCACGAAGACGAAGAGGGTGAAGACGAAGAGGCCGCCAGCTGGGGCGGCCTCTCATCGTCTTATTTGGCTGCCTCTCCGGGCTCGCCCTTCGGACCGGCGGGTCCGGCAGGTCCAGCGGGACCGGCAGGTCCAACGGGTCCCGGAGGCCCCGCGGGTCCTTCTTTTCCGGCCATTCCGGGAGCGCCATCTTTTCCGGCGGGACCGGCTGGACCGGGCGGTCCCGGTGGGCCCTCAAAGCATCCCGCCAGGGTGACCGCCGCCACGCATAAAACGATTAAGGTTTTAATTCGCATCCACCATCCTCCAGGTTCGGGGGTCCAGTTTCGCTGGCTGATTTTTCAAATCAAGTAAATTAGGACCCTGCTAACCTTAAGTAGGATACCGGGCTTCAAATACGGACAGCCGAGGCCGATCGGGTGCTGGCCGACCCGGGCCACTCGGAGATTCAAAGACAGACCGCTTTCTCTTCCGGGATTTTCGCGAAGAAGTGACAGATACACCGGCTTCGCCTGATGATCCGTTCAAGCACTTTTTCCAACGAAAAAGGCCGCCAACGGAGGCGGCCCTTTCCTCCGGCGCTTACTTGGCCATGCTTTTTGGGCATTTCGACGCCTTGCAAAATTTGAGCTCTTTTGCATTGGAAGCGCCGTTATTGCCGCAGGTGCCGACGGGGCACGTAACGCCGGTCAGGCGGCTCGAACTCATGCCGCTCGCCCTCACATCCCCCGTGGCGAGCATGAGCGGAATTGCAGCAACCGCGGCAACAACCAGAATTTTCAACATCGGTAACCTCCTCAATGATTTCCCCGAAGAACGTATCTTCTCATTTTTCAGACAAGGCCAATGCCAGGATCAAGACAGGCCACGAGGCTTCAAACCAGGTCAGTGTACCAGCCTTCGAAGGAACGATATGAGTTTATCAGCGACTATCCGGACTTCAAACTCAAGCGGATGAAATGAAAACATTGCGTTCGCGCCCTGAGTAACAATTCTGCCGCCAGTCCGAAATCTCGTCAATTTGAAATTCAGGCCCCTGCGTAAACTCAACCAGGCCACCAGGGGATACCCAAGGAGTTGAAGATGACAAGCGAGCCGTTGAAGGTTGGCGACCAGGTGAGGAAGCGTTCGGGCTATGAATATCCCGGCTTCATTGTTTCAGTTTTTACAAATCGGGCGGGGGAGATCCGCTATGTCGTTGAGGCCGATCACCCCGCCTTCTCCGGGATGCTGCACATTTTCAACGGCGAGCAGCTTGAGCGCCGGTAATTTCAAACCAGGCCACTGCCAAATTCAAATTTGGCCACTGGGGGTTAAAACAGGCCCGTACAACCTTTCCGCTACTGGCCGAATTAGGCCGCTCGCAGATTGAAAACAGGCCGCTACTGTGGACGGCTTGATAAATGGTTAATATGGAACCCGTAAGATTGACGCGCGGCAAATAGCGCCGAGGCGGACCTGAGGGCGGGTCAAGATGGATATGGTTACAATTGCCATGGTAGCCGTCTTTGGGTGCGGTTACGCCGTGGGCTATTATCACCGCAGCAGGATTTCAAAAAAGCGCCACGGACGGTAAACCTTCCCTGGCGGCCTGATTTGGCACGTCCTCCAAAAGAACATATTGCGAACTTAGAACAAATGGGGTACAAGGTTCCATCAGCTACTGTTCCACCCGATTCTTCAAGCCTTCCGCCCTTTGTCCCGCTAGCGAATCCCCGCCATAAGGAGCACCACAATGTCCGCCCCTACTGCCCTGCGTATCGTCGAAGGATCCTCCATGGACAAGACCAAGGCCCTGTCCGCCGCGCTCTCCCAGATCGAGCGCCAGTTCGGCAAGGGCTCGGTGATGAAGCTGGGCAAGAACGACCGCTCGATGGATGTCGAGACCATTTCCTCGGGCTCGCTCGGGCTCGATATCGCGCTCGGGGTCGGCGGCCTGCCGCGGGGCCGGGTGGTCGAGATTTACGGGCCGGAATCCTCGGGCAAGACCACGCTGGCGCTGCACACCGTGGCCGAAGGCCAGAAGAAGGGCGGCATCTGCGCCTTCATCGACGCCGAACACGCGCTCGACCCGGTCTATGCCCGCAAGCTCGGCGTCAATATCGACGAACTCCTGATCTCGCAGCCCGACACCGGCGAGCAGGCGCTGGAAATCTGCGACACCCTGGTGCGCTCCGGCGCGGTCGACGTGCTGGTGGTCGATTCGGTGGCGGCCCTGGTGCCGCGCGCCGAACTCGAGGGCGAGATGGGCGATGCGCTGCCCGGCCTGCAGGCGCGTTTGATGAGCCAGGCGCTGCGCAAGCTCACCGCCTCGATCAACAAATCCAACACCATGGTGATCTTCATCAACCAGATCCGGATGAAGATCGGCGTGATGTACGGCTCGCCGGAAACCACCACCGGCGGCAACGCGCTGAAATTCTATGCTTCGGTCCGCCTCGACATCCGCCGCATCGGCGCCATCAAGGAGCGCGACGAGGTGGTCGGCAACCAGACCCGCGTCAAGGTGGTGAAGAACAAGCTGGCGCCGCCGTTCAAGCAGGTCGAATTCGACATCATGTATGGCGAGGGCGTCTCCAAGATGGGCGAAATCCTCGATCTCGGCGTCAAGGCCGGCATCGTCGAGAAGTCCGGCGCCTGGTTCTCCTATGACAGCCAGCGGCTCGGGCAGGGCCGCGAGAACTCGAAAGCCTTCCTCAAGGCCAATCCCGACATGACCGCCAAGATCGAAGCGGCGATCCGCCAGAACTCCGGCCTGATCGCCGAGCAGATCCTGGCAGGCTAGCCCGAGCGCGACGCCGACGGCGAGGAGCCGGAGGATTAAGATTTTATAGGGTCTCGGTTTTCGAACCTGAGGTTCGACGTTAACGGGCGCTGCGGACGTTGAGTTGCCGACGTGCGCGGCGCCCGTTTTTGTTTTGCGTATGGCGGAGAGGACCATGAAGCCTCTGATCTTGGCCGGTCGGCCGTTCTCGGACTTTACCAACTCCGGCTTTGCCGATCTGGCGGTCGATTTCTACTTTCGCTTCATCTGGGGACCGTTGCCGTCTCCCGATGAACGCGCAGCCTATCTCGGCGCCCGCACGCGCCGTGGCCCCAGGCCGGGCCGTCATTGGTCGGACTTCGGCTGGATGAGCCGGAGCAAAAACAGCGATCACCGGGATCTGGGGTTGGCACAGTTCTGCCAGCAGTATGAGACCGTCGAACTGTGGTTTGACACGGAGCCGACGGCTCAATTGCAACTGATCTGGCTGCTCGATTATTTCAGGTCTCATCCGAAGACCGTAGCCAGATTGAAGTTGCGTCTTGTTGATCTCGAGATGATCCAGCTCGAACGCCTTGGCAAGTGGATGCCGCCGGCCGTCCCCGTCACGGAAAAGGAACTGGCGACGGCAAGCGCGGCCTGGCAGGCGTATCGGGCGGCGACGCCGGAAAGCTGCTTCGCTCTGATTGGCCAGGATTTGAGCGCATTGTCGCTGCTCAGGCCGGCGCTGACCGATCTGCTGGAAGAGCTTCCTTCCCAGTCGACCGGACTTGGCGCCACGGAAATGCGGATGCTGGAGTTGATTGCGCGAGGATACTCACTGACAAATGCGCTCTTCCACCTTAGCAGCTTGCGACAGACGCGCATCTTTAATGAGGCGGAGCACGGCTATCTCCTCGAAGGGCTTGCGCATGGTCCGAACCCTGCGGTGGCCGGTCTCGACGACGAACTGCGTACGCTCAGCCGAAAAAAAATTAACGATCGCCTCGATGCCTACCACCGAAGCCGCCTGTCGCTGACCGAATTGGGCGAGGCGGTTGTCGCGCACAAGGAAGACTTCAGCCGGCACAACCCGATCGACCGCTGGTGGGGCGGCACCCACCTGACCAACGATCGCCTGTGGCGCTGGAATCCGATGTTGATGAAGCCGAGTGGTGGCGCATGAAACGTCTGATTTTGACATCCACCGACAGCGGTGCGGGCGCTCTCGCGGGATTGAGGCCCGCGGATCGTGTCGTCGGTTTTGGACTCGACTTCGTTTGGGGACAGCTACCGTCCGAGATCGAAATTGGCGCGATGTTGTCATCCAGTCCGCCGATGCGCCAGAGCCAGGTTTCTCAATGGCGCGATTTTGTTACCCAGGGCTTTGACGAGATCGAGTTGTGGGTCGATCCCGATCCGAATGGTCAACTGACACTGATCTGGTTTCTCGATTATGTGCGACATCACGCAGAAAACTTGTCGAACCTGACATTGGTCCAGGCGGACCTCCCCATCGGCAATCACACGCCCAAAGAATTGGCAGGTTGGCGTTCACCGCGCGTTAAAATCCTCAACGATCATTTCGAAACCGCCAGTAAGGCCTGGCGGGCCGATCGCCAACCGACTCCGCAGGACTGGTTCAAGTTGCTGGGCGAGGATCTTAGTGTCCTGCCGCAGCTTCGGCACGCCGTGCTGGAACTACTCGAAGGAACTTCCCATTGTCTCTACCGCGCTGGGTGCGACCGAGATGCGGATGCTGGAGTTGATATCGGCAGATAACGCAGGCCCGTTCGATGTCTTTCCGGGCGACCAGAAAGCCAACCAGCGGCGGGTGTTTCGGTACTGGGAGGTCGGAGAGGTCTTGGACGGGCTCGCTCATTGTCCGGCACCGGCCGTGTCCGGTCTCGATGAGGGGCCATTTACGATGGAGATGCATGATGATCGCGATCGTCACGCACGATACAAGCGGAGCAAGCTCGAACTCACCGCGCCCGGCAAGGCTATCCTGGCCGGGACCGAGGATTTCAGCCGGCACAATCCGATCGATCGCTGGTGGGGCGGCACCCGACCTGACCAACGACCACCTGTGGCGCTGGGATTCCGAGAACCGCGCGTTGATCGCGCCTTGAAGCGACTGAGCGAAACCCATCGCGCAACCGAACGGCCACGTAAGGATGGGTTTCGCTCCGCTCAACCCATCCTACGAAAAATCACGAACGCTTCACTCCGCCGCCTGGGCGTAATCCTCGATCGGCGGACACGAACACACCAGATTGCGGTCGCCATAGACATTGTCGACCCGCCCGACCGGACACCAGTATTTGTCGGTGCGCGAGGTCCCCGCCGGGAAGCAGCCCTCGGCGCGGGTATAGGCCCGGGGCCAGGCATCGTCGGCGATGTCGTGCACGGTGTGCGGCGCGTGGCGCAGCGGCGAGGCTTCGACTTTCCAGCGGCCCGATTCGATTTCAGCGATCTCGCGCCGGATCGCGATCATGGCATCGCAGAACCGATCCAGTTCCGCCTTCGATTCCGACTCGGTCGGCTCGATCATCAGCGTGCCCGGCACCGGGAAGCTCATGGTCGGGGCGTGGAAGCCGTAGTCGATCAGCCGCTTGGCAATGTCGTCAACGGTGACGCCGCATGCTGCCTTCAGCGGCCGGGGATCGACGATGCATTCATGGGCCACGCGTCCCTTGGCGTTGCGGTACAGCACCGGGAAATGCGGATCGAGCCTGGCTGCGATGTAGTTGGCGTTCAGGATCGCGATTTCGGTGGCGCGCGTCAGGCCTTCGCCCGACATCATCAGGATGTAGATGTAGGAAATGGTCAGGATCGACGCCGAGCCGAACGGGGCGGCCGACACCGGCCCGACCGCTGATTGCCCGCCGTCGAGCGCGGGGTGCCCCGGCAGGTAGGGCGCCAGATGCGCCTTGACCCCGATCGGCCCCATGCCGGGGCCGCCGCCGCCATGGGGAATGCAGAACGTCTTGTGCAGATTGAGATGGCTGACATCGGCGCCGTAATCGCCGGGCCGCGACAGCCCTACTTGCGCATTCATGTTGGCGCCGTCGAGATAGACCTGCCCGCCATGGCCATGCACGACGTCGCAGATATCGCTGATGTGCTCCTCGAATACGCCATGGGTGGAAGGATAGGTGATCATGACGGCGGCGAGTTTTTTGCCATGCTGTGCCGCCTTCGCGCGCAAATCGCCGACATCGACATCGCCGCGCGCGTCGCAGGCGACCACCACCACCTCCATCCCGGCCATGCTGGCGGAGGCCGGATTGGTGCCGTGCGCCGAGGAAGGGATCAGGCAGACGTTTCGATGCGGCTCGCCGCGCGCGGCGTGATAGCCGCGGATCGCCAGCAGGCCGGCATATTCGCCCTGCGCGCCGGAATTGGGCTGCAGCGAGATCGCGTCATAGCCGGTGATGTCGCAGAGCCATTGCTCCAGCCGCTCGAACAGAGCGAGATAGCCCGCGGCCTGTTCCGGCGGCGCGAACGGATGCAAATGACAAAATTCCGGCCAGGTCAGCGGGATCATCTCGGAGGTGGCGTTGAGCTTCATGGTGCAGGAGCCGAGCGGAATCATGGCGCGGTCGAGCGCGAGATCGCGGTCGCTGAGTTTGCGCATGTAGCGCAAGAGTTCGGTCTCGGAGCGATGGGCGTGAAACACCGGATGGGTGAGGAACGCGCTGGCGCGTTTCAACTCGGCAGGCAGCGCATCGCGCGCGCCGGACTCCACTTCTGCATAGGCAAACCGGCCGCCGAAGGCGCGCCAGACCGCCTCGACATCGCTGGGCGTCGTGGTCTCGTCGAGCGCGATGCCGAGCGTGCCCTGGCCGATCCGCAAGTTCATCTTTTCGTCCAGCGCGCGGCCGACGATCTCGTTCTGTTTCGCGCCGGCCTCGACCGTCACGGTATCGAAGAACGCGTCGCTCCGCGGCGCAAAGCCCAGCTCTGCGCAATCCCGCCGCCAGTACCGCCGCCCGGCGATGCACCGTGCGGGCGATGTGGGTCAGGCCTTCCGGGCCGTGATAGACCGCGTACATCGAAGCGATCACCGCTAAAAGCACCTGCGCGGTGCAGATGTTGGAGGTCGCCTTTTCGCGGCGGATATGCTGCTCGCGGGTTTGCAGCGCCAGCCTGTAGGCCGGCTGCCCCCGCGAATCGATCGACAGTCCGACAATGCGGCCGGGCAGCGAACGCTTCAGCGGTTCGCGCACCGCCATATAGGCCGCATGCGGGCCGCCATATCCCATCGGCACGCCGAAACGCTGCGCCGAACCGATGGCGATATCGGCGCCGAGTTCGCCGGGCGAGGCCAGCAGCGTCAGTGCCAGCAGGTCGGCAGCGACGATCGCCAGCGCACCCCCGGTCCGCAGCGTCGCAATCGCCGGCCGGAGGTCGCGCACCGCGCCTGACGTGCCCGGATATTGCAGCAGCGCGCCGAACATTTCGGCCTTGTCGAGATCGGCAAGCGGATCGCCAACAACAAGCTTCCAGCCCAGCGGCTCGGCGCGGGTGCGCAGCACCGCCAGCGTCTGCGGATGCACCTCGTGATCGACAAAGAACGATCTGGTCTTTGCGCTAGAGGCGCGCTCCGCCAGCGCCATCGCCTCGGCCGCGGCGGTGGCTTCATCCAGCAGCGAGGCGTTGGCGACGTCGAGGCCGGTCAGGTCGCAGATCATGGTCTGGAAGTTGAACAGCGCTTCCAGCCGGCCCTGGCTGATCTCCGGCTGGTACGGCGTATAGGCGGTGTACCACGCCGGATTTTCCAGGATGTTGCGCTGGATCACCGCCGGCAGGATAGTGCCGGAATAGCCTTGCCCGATCAGCGAGGTGAACACCTGGTTCTGCGACGCCAGCTCGCGCATGTGGTTGAGTGCGTCGTTCTCGCTCAGCGCCACGCCGAGATCGAGCGGCGCGCGTTGCCGGATCGAGGACGGCAGCGTCTCGCTCATCAGCGCTTCGAGGCTGTTGGCACCGACGGTTTCCAGCATCGCCGCGATGTCGCGAGGCGAGGGACCGATATGGCGGCGCACGAAGCTGGTGGCGGCGTCATCGGTATGTTTAAGCGGCGCGTTCATGCGGGTCGTTCCTCGTCGAAGTGTTCCAGCGTCGTCATCACATCCACACCCATTGTCGTACCCCGCGAAAGCGGGGTACCCAGTACTCCGGGAAGACAGCGACTAAGCCGAAGCGCCGCGGCGTACTGGGTCGCCCGGTCAAGCCGGGCGATGACGGTTGTGGGTGTTTTGGCCTTTATCCTCACGCCGTATGCGCCTTGTACGCGGCCTCATCCATCAGGCCGCCGAGTTCGCTTTTGTCCGCGATCTTCAACTTGAAAAACCAGGCCTTGCCGCCGGCATCGGAGTTGACCAGTGCGGGTTCGCCGACCAGTGCGTCGTTGACCTCGAGCACTTCGCCCGTGATCGGCGCGTAGACGTCGGAGGCGGCCTTGACGGATTCGACCACCGCTGCGGCTTCCGCCTTTTTCAGGCTGCGGCCGACCTTCGGCAGTTCGACGAACACGACGTCGCCGAGCTGCGACTGCGCGTAGTCGGTGATCCCGATGGTGGCGACATCGCCTTCGATACGGAGCCATTCGTGGTCGGAGGTGAACAGCGTGGTCATGACAATTCCTTCAGCGTTTGTAGGTGTTGGGAACGAAGGGCATCGCGGCTGTCAGCAGCGGCAGCCGCTGTCCGCGCAATTCGGCAAACACGCGGTTGCCGACCGCGGCGTGCGACGAGGGCAGGTAGCCCATCGCGACCGGCGCATTGATGCTGGGACCGAAACCGCCGGATGTGACCGCGCCGATCTGCTCTGCAGAGGTCGCATCCGCGAACAATAGCGCGCCTTCGCGCACCGGCGCGCGGCCTTCCGGCTTCAGTCCGACGCGGCGGCGCGGTGCGCCGGTCTCGAACTGTGCGAGGATTTTATCCGCGCCTGGAAAACCGCCGGCGCGCGCTCCGCCGTTTCGGCGGCTCTTCTGGATCGACCATTCCAGCGCGCCCTCGACCGGCGTGGTGGTGGTGTCGATGTCATGGCCGTAGAGGCAAAGCCCGGCTTCGAGCCGCAGGCTGTCGCGGGCGCCGAGCCCGATCGGCAGCACCTCGCTGCTCGCAAGCAGCGCCTTGGCCAGCGCCTCGGCATGTTCAGCCGGAACCGAAATCTCAAAACCGTCCTCGCCGGTGTAGCCAGAGCGCGAGACGAAGCAATCGATGCCATGAACGCGATGCGGACCGGCGTCCATGAACCGCATCGCCGGCGCACTTGCACAAAATTTCACCAGCGCCGATTCAGCCTTCGGCCCCTGCAGCGCCAGCAGCGCGCGATCGGGCAACGATTCGATCACGCAAATATCCGACAGATTCGCGCGCAGATGCGCTTCGTCGGCGGCCTTGCAGGCGGCATTGACCACCAGAAACAGATGGCTGCCGAAATTCGCCACCATCAGATCGTCGAGAAGGCCGCCATCGTCGTTGGTGAACTGCGCGTAGCGCTGCCGGCCCGGCGCCACCGCCACGATATCCTGCGGCACCAGCCGTTCCAGCGCCAGGGCAGCATCCGCCACCTTGCCGGATTTCGGATGCAGGGCGATCTGGCCCATATGCGAGACGTCGAACAGGCCGGCACTGGCGCGGGTGTGCAGATGCTCTTTCAGCACGCCGCCGGCGTATTGCACCGGCATGTCATAGCCGGCGAAGGGCACCATCTTGCCGCCACTGGCCAGATGCAGCGCGTGCAAAGGGGTGCGTTTCAGCGGAGATTGTTCATCGCGCGCAAGCATCACGGAGCCCTCGCGGCATCAGGGGAAAATTCCCCGGAAAACCTGCCAAAGCCCCATCTGTCGCTGTGCCTGAGAGTATTATCCCGTCGGCGGACGCATCCCGGTCTTTGCCGGAGGACGTCTCTTTCCAGATGCTAACAAGTCACGCGGTCCGTTTGCCTGAGAGTTTCCGGGGCGGTTGCTCCTTCGGCGCCGGCACTTAAGCCGATCTCTCCCGACGTGACAGTCTCGAACGGATAGGAGAAAAACACGGCCGCACCAAGGCTGTCAACGCAGCCCGGACCCCTATCAACGGTTCCTGTGCTGGTGCGGCAAGTCCATGATCCGCTGCACACTTTCTGGACAGCGCCGGTCGCCTTGTCTAAAAGCGGGGCGCTGGAGAATGCGCCCGCCGGCAATGCGGGTGCGATGGGACGGATATGAGCGGCGTCAACGAAATCAGGTCGAAATTTCTCGATTACTTCGCGGCCAACGGCCACGAAATCGTGCCGTCGTCGCCGCTGGTGCCGCGCAACGACCCGACCTTGATGTTCACCAATGCCGGCATGGTGCAGTTCAAGAACGTCTTTACCGGCGTCGAGAAGCGGCCCTATCAGCGCGCCACCACCTCGCAGAAATGCGTCCGCGCCGGCGGCAAGCACAACGACCTCGACAATGTCGGCTACACCGCGCGGCATCACACCTTTTTCGAGATGCTCGGCAATTTCTCGTTCGGCGATTACTTCAAGGATCGCGCCATCGAACTCGCCTGGAATCTGGTCACGAAGGAATTCGGCCTGCCGAAAGACAAGCTGACGGCGACCGTCTACATCGACGACGACGAGGCGTTCGGTCTCTGGAAGAAGATCGCGGGCCTGCCGGAGTCCCGCATCATCCGGATCGATGGCTCCGACAATTTCTGGCAAATGGGCGACACCGGCCCGTGCGGGCCATGTTCGGAAATCTTCTACGACCACGGTGACAAGGTCTGGGGTGGACCGCCGGGTTCGCTGGAAGCCGACGGCGACCGCTTTATCGAGATCTGGAACCTCGTGTTCATGCAGTTCGAGCAGATCGCTCCGGGCCAGCGCAATCCGCTGCCGAAGCCGTCGATCGACACCGGCGCCGGACTGGAGCGCATCGCCGCGGTGCTGCAGGGCAAGCACGACAATTACGACATCGATCTGTTCGTCGCGCTGATCCGCGCCATTTCCGAACTGACCGGCGCCGATCCGCACGGCGAGCAGAAGGCTTCGTTGCGCGTGATCGCCGACCATCTGCGCGCTTCGTCCTTCCTGATCGCGGACGGCGTGCTGCCGTCGAACGAAGGCCGCGGCTATGTGCTGCGCCGGATCATGCGCCGCGCCATGCGCCACGCGCAGTTGCTCGGCGCCAGGGATCCGCTGATGCATCGGCTGGTGTGGGCGCTGGTGCGCGAGATGGGCCAGGCCTATCCCGAACTGGTGCGCGCCGAAAACCTGATCGAGGAAACGCTGCGGCTGGAAGAGACCCGCTTCCGCAAGACGCTGGACCGCGGGCTTTCCATTCTCGACGAGAAAAGCTCATCGCTGAAAAAAGGCGACATGTTCGACGGCGACACCGCGTTCACGCTGTACGACACCTATGGCTTTCCGCTCGACCTCACCCAGGATGCGCTGCGCAACCGCGGCATCGGCGTCGATATCGCATCCTTTACCGACGCGATGGAGCGGCAGCGCGCCAAGGCGCGTGCGGCGTGGGCGGGAAGCGGCGACACCGCCAGCGAGAATGTCTGGTTTCCGTTGCGCGAGAAACTCGGAGCGACCGAGTTCCTGGGTTACGAGACCGAGACTGCCGAAGGCGTGGTCGGTGCGCTGGTGAAGGACGGCAAGGACGTCGACAGTCTCAAGGCCGGCGAGAGCGGCGCCATCGTTCTGAACCAGACGCCATTTTATGCGGAGTCCGGCGGCCAGGTCGGCGACACCGGGATGATGACCGGCGAGGGCGTGCGGTTTCGCGTCACCGATACCCAGAAGAAGGTCGGCGATCTCTTTGTGCATTTGGGGACGGTGGAGCAGGGTACGCTGAAGCCAGGCGCCGCGCTGCTGCTCGAAGTCGACCATGCCAGGCGATCCTCGATCCGCGCCCATCACTCCGCGACGCATCTGTTGCATGAAGCGCTGCGGCAGGTGCTCGGCGACCACATCGCGCAGCGCGGTTCGCTGGTGGCGCCGGATCGCCTGCGTTTCGATTTCGTGCATCCAAAGCCGATCACCGCGGAAGAACTGGGCCGCGTCGAGGATATCGCCAACAACGTGGTGCTCGAAAACGACGAGGTCACCACGCGGTTGATGGCGGTGGACGACGCGCGCGACGCCGGCGCACGCGCGCTGTTCGGCGAGAAATACGGCGACGAGGTGCGCGTGGTCTCGATGGGCAGGACCGCGCGCGAGCATGGCGCAAATGCGCTCGGCTGGTCGGTGGAATTGTGCGGCGGCACCCATGTGCGGCGCACCGGCGATATCGGCCTGATCTCGGTCACCGGCGAGAGCGCGGTTTCGTCGGGCGTTCGCCGCATCGAGGCGCTGACCGGCAATCATGCGCGCAAGCATGCCAACGACACCATGGCGCTGGCGAAATCGGCGGCGTCCGAGTTGCGCACCACGGTCGACGACATGCCGGCGCGCATCGCCTCGCTGATGGAAGAACGCAAGAAACTGGAGCGCGATCTGTCGGACGCGCGCAAGAAGCTGGCGATGGGCGGCGGCGCTTCCGCTTCCAACGGATCGGCCGCGGCCAGCGGTGTGCGTGACGTCGGCAGCACCAAATTGATGGCGCGCTCGGTTGAAGGCATCGAGATGAAGGATCTCAAGAGCCTGGTCGATGCCGGCAAAAAGCAGATCGGCTCCGGCGTCGTCGCCATCGTCGGCCTCAGCGAGGACGGCAAGGCCGGCGTCGTGGTCGGCGTCACCAGCGATCTGACGACACGCTACAACGCGGTCGACCTCGTTCGCGTCGCCTCCGAAGCGCTCGGCGGCAAGGGCGGCGGCGGACGGCCCGATATGGCGCAGGCCGGCGGCCCGGACGGGGCCAAGGCGGGTGCGGCGCTCTCGGCAATCGAAAAAGCCATGGCGGGCTGACGTCTGATCTGCCGAGCAAAAGCTTGATTTCGAAATTATTTCTTACGCTTTATCACCCAATAGACGGCGCTCTCGAAGTGCGGGACATCATCGCTTGTGCTGCGTCTCTGCCTGGAGACGCACAGCGTGATGTCGGTCACGTGAATGCCGTTAAGGTTTTGGCTTTGCATCTGCATCCTGATTTTGGGCCATCGGACCCATGTCATCGCGGTCAGGAACGCAGCCCCGGACAGGACGTAAAGCGAGCTTGTAAGGTTTGAAAGCATCGGATTTCCCCAAGTTTCAGTTTGTAATTTAAAATTACTTACCCTTACAACCCTGTCAAGAGGTAACTCGCCGTTAACCATCTTTCCGTGTGGCGTCTGATTCGGACGCTGGAAATATTGTTTCAGCGGTAAGTTTAGGTTACATTTAATAAAGGATTAAAGGGCGGTGGGGCCGGCAAATGACACTTTCCTCCGAGGCCGCACGGCAAATTGAGCAGGATTTGCTGCTGAAAGCAGACGTTTTATCCCATTATCTCAATAGCTTGGCGACGGCAGACGGAGAACGCGCCAAAGCCGTCTACGCCGGCATTGTTTCGCGTCTCAGGAATGCGGTCTCAACCGAAGTCGATTTCGAATCCGGGACCGGCGATCTGCCGCCATCGGACCGCCGCCCGACGTTTCGGGTCGCCTCACGATCGAGCGGAGGTGATGAGGTTGAAGATTTCATTCTCGACAATCTTGCCCACAGCCCCAGGGGTTTATCGGTGCAGGAAATCGTCGATCGCTTCAAGGAAGCCGAAATAGAAATCAAGCGGGCGACCCTGGTCGTCCGTCTTCATCGCATGGAACATGCCGGGAAGCTGATGTCGCGCGCGCATGGACATTATGTTTTGAGCGAGGCCGAGCATGGCAGACGTCAATCGGCTTGAACCGCGTGTCGTCATCGATAACGTCCGAGAGAATGGGGCCAGTGTGGTCGCTACTGTCACGGTGAGCGAAAAGCCGATGGCGGACGCCTGATGGTGGCCATGTTCCCGCGCCGAAAACGGCTCAACGACCCGGATTTGCGGGATCGCCTCTACGAATTGCTCGAACACGATCATCTGCCTTATTCGGTCGGCTCGCGTTTCGTCCGGCTGATCGTATCCATCATCATCCTTGATGTGCTGGCGATGGTCCTGGCGTCGGTTCCGGAATTCGACGCGCGTTTCGGGACGCCGCTCACCGTTATCAAGGTTATCGCGGTGATCGTTTTTGCGCTGGAGTACGCCGCGCGGCTCTGGAGCGTGGCCGGCCATTCTCCTGGTAAACAGTCGCCGTCGCGTGACCGGCTCCACTATGCGCTCTCCAGCCTCGGAATCATTGACCTGCTGGCCTTTCTGCCCGCGGCGGTGGCACTTTTCGCCGGCAGCCGTTCCACCCTGGCGATGCTCGGCGTGCTGCCGTTTTTCAAGCTGGTGCGTTATTCGCCGGCGATGCGCTCGCTGTTGTCGGCGCTGCATGCCGAGCGGCGAACGCTGATCGGCTGCCTTGTCATCCTGACGGGGGCGGTGTTGCTGTTCGCTTCGTTGCTCTACGCCATCGAGCATGAGGTTCAACCCGACAAGTTCGGCACCATTCCGCAGGCGATGTGGTGGGCGATCGTGACCTTGGGCACGGTCGGCTATGGCGATGTCGTCCCGGTCACCGCCCTGGGCAAGCTGGTATCGGTCTTCACCATTGTCGGCGGATTGGCCATGATCGCGCTGCCGGTGGCGATCATCTCCACGGCATTCGCCGACGAGGTGCGGCGGCGGGATTTCGTCGTAACATGGGGCATGCTGGCGCGGGTGCCGCTGTTCTCGCATCTGTCGGCAGCCGAAATCGCCGACATCATGCGCCTGCTCCGGGCCCGGACCATCGAGTCCGGTGAAATCCTGGTACGGCGCGGCGATGCGGCGTCGTCGATGTATTTCATCACCGCCGGCGAGGTCGAGATCGAATTGCCGGCCCGGCGCGTGCGGCTCGCCGACGGGACGTTCTTTGGCGAGATCGCGCTGTTGCATCGGACCAAGCGCAGCGGCACCGTGACAGCGACCCGAAAAACAAAACTGCTGGCGCTCGATGCCCAGGATTTTCACGCCCTGATCGAACGGATGCCGGCGCTCGCCGCCCATGTCCAGAAGACCGCGAGAGCGCGGCTTGCAGATAGCGCGCAGGCGCACGGAGGCGACGTTGCGGCGGACGAAATTGCGCGCGCCTCCGAGACGGATGGCGAGCACGAGGACATCTGGCGTTAGGGTCGCTCACCCCTTGCGCAGGAACACATAGTCCGCGGAGTAGGGCGCGCTAAAGAAGCCGCCGGCCTTGTCGCAGGTTCCCTCCAGCTTGCCGCCTTTGGTATTGATCCGCTGTACGGTCGTGACAGGGGTGAGAACGCCGCTGCCGCGGTGGGAAACCACGTCGAGCTTCAGCCAGGGAATATCGGCGGGGGTTGTGCCCGAGGCATTGCCGACAACTTTCCCGACCACGGCGCTGCTATCGCTGTGCTCCCAGTTCGGTCCGGCATAGTGCCGGCCGACGGTCTTGCCGTCGGCCAGCAGCGTGGCAATCGGTTCGCGAAAGGCCCAGGCCAGTTTGCCGTCAGCGCCAGCCTTGCATTCATAGACCTGCGCGCCTTCAGCGTGCAGGGTCAGCACGATGGTTTCTCCCGGCGCCGCGATGGCGCCGGGAAGTTCGGCGGCCGATGCATTTACGAGTGACCCCGGCAGCAGCAATGCGAAAGCGGCAGTCCTGAGAAGCCGCACTGGTTACGCCATCGCCTTGGTCAGATTCTCCGCGACCTTGTCGAGGAAGCCGGTGGTGGAGAGCCAGCGCTGGTCGGCGCCGACCAAAAGCGCGAGATCCTTGGTCATATAGCCGGCTTCGACGGTGTCGACACAGACCTTCTCCAGCGTCGCTGCGAACTTCGCCAGCTCCGCATTGTTGTCGAGCTTGGCGCGATGCGACAGGCCACGGGTCCAGGCGAAGATCGAGGCGATCGAGTTGGTCGAGGTCTCCTTGCCCTTCTGGTGCTCGCGGTAATGCCGCGTCACCGTGCCGTGGGCGGCCTCGGCTTCGACGGTCTTGCCATCCGGCGTCATCAGCACCGAGGTCATCAGGCCGAGCGAGCCGTAGCCTTGCGCGACGGTGTCGGACTGCACGTCGCCGTCGTAGTTCTTGCAGGCCCAGACGTAGCCGCCGGACCATTTCATCGCCGCCGCGACCATGTCGTCGATCAGCCGATGCTCATAGGTGATCTTCTTCTCGTCGAATTTCGGCTTGAACTCCTTGTCGAAAATGTCCTGGAAGATGTCCTTGAACCGGCCGTCATAGACCTTGAGGATGGTGTTCTTGGTCGACAGGTAAACCGAATAGCCCTTGGACAGGCCCATATTGAGCGAGGCACGGGCGAAATCGGCGATCGAATCGTCAAGATTGTACATCGCGAGCGCGATGCCGGCGCTGGGAGCCTTGTAGACTTCGCGCTCGATCACCTTGCCGTCCTCGCCGACGAATTTCATCGTCAGGACGCCTTTGCTGGGGAATTTGAAGTCGGTGGCGCGGTACTGGTCGCCGAAGGCATGGCGGCCGATGATGATCGGCTTGGTCCAGCCCGGCACCAGGCGCGGCACGTTCTTGCAGATGATGGGTTCGCGGAACACGACGCCGCCGAGAATGTTGCGGATGGTGCCGTTCGGCGACTTCCACATCTCCTTGAGGCCGAATTCCTTCACGCGGCCTTCGTCCGGGGTGATGGTGGCGCATTTGACGCCGACGCCGACCTGCTTGATGGCGTTGGCGGCGTCGACCGTGACCTGGTCGTTGGTTTTGTCGCGGTATTCCATGCCGAGGTCGAAATACATCAATTCGATATCGAGGAACGGGAGGATCAGCTTGTCCTTGATGTATTGCCAGATGATCCGGGTCATCTCGTCGCCGTCGAGTTCGACGACGGGGTTGGTCACCTTGATTTTTGCCATGGCAGGTCGGGCCTTTTTGGAATAGCGCGTTTCGGGCGGGGTGGGATGTGCGGAATTGTCCCGCTATAGCATCCGAAAACGCGGGCTGGAAGGCGAATGGCGGTGCAGCTAGGGTCGATTTCAAGCCTTCCCGGAATGGCCCTTCCGCCAGCCCTCAACCGGCCTTTCAACCGCCTGCACCAGAAAGTGAAGTGAGATGTCCGGTTCGGGCACCGACAAGACCAAACCGGGCGTCGATTTGGCTGGCCCCGTCGTCATTCTGGTCGAGCCGCAGCTTGGCGAGAACATCGGCATGGCCGCGCGCGCCATGGGCAATTTCGGGCTCACCAATTTAAGGATCGTCAATCCGCGCGACGGCTGGCCGAACGTCCATGCGCGGCGCGCTGCCTCCGGCGCCGATCACATTATCGACGGCGTGGCGCTGTTCGACACGGTCCAGCAGGCGGTCGCCGACTGCACGCTGCTGTTCGCCACCACCGCGCGCGCTCACGATCAGGCCAAGCCGGTGGTGGCACCGGAAGCCGCATCCCTCGAGATCGCCAGCGAACTCGCCGGCGGTGGCAAGGTCGGTATCCTGTTCGGCCGCGAGCGTTACGGTTTGCAGAACGAGGAGGTGGCGCTGGCCGACCGCATCATCACCTTTCCGGTCAATCCCGGCTTTGCCTCGCTCAACCTGGCGCAGGCCGTGCTGCTGATCGGCTATGAATGGTTCAAGCTGGCCACAGCCGGCGCGTTGCCGTTCGCGATGCCGGAGCATTCCGAGCGCGCCTCGCAGCACCAGATGCAGGCGTTCTTCGACAATCTGGTGCGCGAACTCGACAAGGTCGAATTCCTGCGTCCCGCCGAAAAGCGCGAAACCATGCTGGTCAACCTGCGCAACATCTTTGCGCGGATGGAACCGACCAAGCAGGACATGCACACGCTGCACGGCGTGGTGATGGCGATTGCCGAAGGACGCAAGGGGCCCGCCAAGGGCGGCGTGCTCGACGGCGAACAGGCGACACGGTTGCGCGCGCTGCTCGCCGAGCACGGGCAAAACGCGTCACCTTCGGAAAGCGGCACCGTGCGCGGGCTGGCGCGGTTGTTGCGGCGTAATCCGACCGACGCCGAGCGCATCCTCTGGGAGAGCCTGCGAACCGATCGCCGTTTTGCCGGGCAGTTCAAGCGCCAGACCCCGGTTGGCCGGCACATTCCGGATTTTGTCTCCTTCGTGCATCGCCTGGCGATCGAACTGATCAATCCCGATGAAACGGAAGTTATCGTCAGCGACCGTGCATCGCGGCAGGCTTGGCTGGAGGCGCGCGGCTACAAGGTCATCAGCATGATTGTCGCCGATGTCGAGCGTGATCTGGCCGTTGAACTCGATCGGCTGGAAGCGAGTTTGCCGAAAACGTAGGGGGGCAAGGGCGCGCCTTGCCCAGCCTACGATCATTTGCTCAAACCGCCATGAGTTGCGCCGGCGCGGTTCGCTTCTGCTTTTTCAGCTTCGAAGGTCCGAACAGCGAATCCGCAGCCAGCGCCGCGGTATCAGCGACGCCGGGATTGCGCGACACCATCGCGGCGACGATGGCGCCGTCGATCAACAAGCGCAAGTTGATGCGCAAGGCTTTCCGGGTCCACGGCACCCATTTCGCCGGCAAGCTTTTCGATGTGCGACAGCACCACCTTCTTGTGCTTCAGGGCGATGGTGCGAAACTGCTTCTGGTCCTTGTCGTGTTCGCCGACCGCATTGATGAAGGGGCAGCCGTAGAAACGCTCTTCGCCGAACCAGCTCTTCAGCGCCGGAAAGATCCGCGTCAGTTTGGTCTGCGCATCACCGCCACCGGACTCCAGCGAAGCGATGAACCATTCGCGCCACTGCTTGCCTTCGGTCTCCAGAACGACGTGCACCAGATTGGTTTTCGATCCGAATAATTTGTAGAGCGTGGTCTTGGCGGTGCCGGCTTCGCTGATGATGGCGTCGATGCCGGTGGCGTTGATTCCGTTCTTGCAGAACAGCCGCGTCGCCGCACTGAGCAGGCGCCCGCGCGCGGATTCGTCATCGCCAGCAGCGGAACTGGCCACGATGGCACGCTTCTTCGGGGATGATCTGCCCATATGCCCAGTTAATCCAACTGCGCCGCAATCATCAAGCCGCATCTTTCTGCGCTCAAAATAATCTCTGACGTTCGGCAATTGCATCAGGTTTGAGCAATTCGCGGCTGATCGATTCGAAGGCAGCGCCGGCTAAGCCGCTTGAGTAATTCGCGTTTTCATTTCTGCCGGGGCTGGCACGGTTCGTGCAGGAAACAGACCGTTCGGTATCCTACCCCAAGGGAGAGAAATAATGACCGCGGTCGCTCAAAAAACAGTGCTTACAGGCTGCCTTGCCCCGATCGACAAAAACGGGCTGGAGCAGCTCATCGCCACCAGCAAGGCCAATCCCCAGGTCATCAAGACCTTGAAATGCAAGACGGTGGCCGAGGGCAAGTTTCGCCACGCCAACTACATCCGCAACCTCGCGCCCTACATCGTCGATGAGCCGCCGGGCCTGCTCGGCGACGATACCGCGCCGAATCCGTCGGAGGCCTCATTGGCCGCCCTTGGCTCCTGCCTTGCGGTCGGGTTGCACGCCAACGCGGTTCACCGCGGCTGGATCGTCAACAAGCTCGAACTTCAGCTCGAGGGCGACCTCAACATAACGGCGGTCTGGGGCACCGGTGACGTCAGCGAAAAGCCGGTCGGCTTCACCGACGTGCGGGTCAAGGTCGACATGGAATGCGAGGGCATTCCGCAAAGCGAGATCGACGCGCTGGTGACTCACGTCAAGAAGTGGTCGCCGGTCGCCAACACCTTTACCAGGCCGGTCAATCTTGAGGTCAGCGCGTAGCGGTTGCCTCATTTACCATCGCTCAGGTTTCAGGGTTCTGCAGTTCGGAGAGTTTGATGAGCTCAGTCGCCATATCGCGTCTTTCGGCCGATGAAGACACCAATTCCGCGGTGTCATCGATCGCGAAAGAAGTGGCGTCGATAGCGCAACGAAACCTCGCGCCGTTGGCGCCTGCGATCGACGAGGGCACCGTCTATCCGGCCGAGCTGTTGCGTCGGCTCGGCGATGTCGGAGCCTGGGAAAGCCATCGCCCGAGGAATGGCGCAGCCGACCTGCGCTGCGCCATTCAATCGATCGCGGCACTCGGTGAAGTCTGTGGTGCCACCGCATTCATGGCGTGGTGCCAGAACACACTGGCCTGGTATGCGGGGAATTCCGGCAATCCGGCGCTGGTGGCGCGGTTCGCCGACGAAGTTTCATCGGGCAAGATTCTCGGCGGCACGGGTCTGTCCAATCCGATGAAGAGCTTCTTCGGAATCGAGAGGCTGAAACTGAAGGGCCGGAAAGTCGACGGCGGCTATGTCGTGCGCGGGGCATTGCCCTGGGTGTCCAATCTCGGCGCAGATCATCTGTTCGGTACGATTTTCGAGCGTGAAGACCAGCCCGGCGAGATCGTGATGTTTCTCGCCGACTGTTCCGATCCCGCCGTGACGCTGCAACCGTGCAAGCCGTTTCTCGCCATGGACGGCACCGGCACCTACGGTGTGCAGTTCCGCGACCTGTTCGTCTCTGACGATCACATCCTGGCCGACCCGGCAGGCCCGTTCGTCAGGAAAATCCGCGCCGGCTTCATCCTGCTGCAAAACGGCATGGGTCTCGGCCTGATCCGGGATTGCCTTGCGATCATGAACGAAGTCGCCGCTCCGCTCGGCCACGTCAATCGTTATTTGCCGCAACAGCCGGCCGACTTCCAGACGCTGCTGGCCGAACTTGAGACGGAAACGATGCTGCTGGCGCGGGATCCCTTCAATGCCAGCGATAATTATTGGCGCCGCGTGGTCGAACTTCGCCTGCACATCGGCGAGGCCAGCGTCGCTGCCGCGCATGCGGCGATGCTTCATTGCGGGGCGCGCGGCTACCTCAGGAGCCATCGCGTTCAGCGCCGGCTTCGCGAGGCCTACTTCGTCGCGATCGTGACGCCGGCCACCAAGCAGCTTCGAAAGATGCTGGCCGACATGTGAGTTTCAAACGGGATTTTCGGATCGACCCTGACTTCCAACCCAGCAAAGGAGAGGCCTGCCATGACGGACGTTCTGATTTCTGCCGGCGAACTCGCCGATCTCGCATCCAAAGAGCCGTGCGTGATCATCGACACGCGCAATCCCGATGCCTATGCCGCAGGGCACATCCCCAATGCGGTGAACGTGCATGAGATTTTCACCTATCTTGCGACCTCGACGCCGGAAGGCATCCACGAGTTAAAGACAAAATTCGCCGACGCGTTCGGAAAGGCCGGGCTTTCCGGCAAGGAAACCGCCGTCATCTACGAACAGTCGATGAACTCCGGCTTCGGTCAGTCCTGCCGCGGCTACTATCTGCTGACCATGCTCGGCTATCCCAAGATCAAGGTGCTGCATGGTGGCTTCGACGCCTGGGCGGCCGGCGGGTTGCCGGTGACATCGGAGGTGCCGAAGCCCGCGCCGGCTTCGTTCGCGATCAAGCCGGAGGCGAGCGATATTCTGATCGATGCGAAAACAATGCTTGCGGCGGTCGGCAAGCCCGGCGTCGCACTGCTCGATGTCCGCGACGTCGATGAGTGGATCGGCGAAAGCTCCTCGCCCTATGGCAAGGACTACTGCCCGCGCAAGGGACGGATCCCGGGCGCGCGCTGGCTCGAGTGGTACCGCATGATGAAGCCGACCGGCGAAGGCCCGCGCTTCAAGTCCAAGGACGAGATCCTGGCCGAATGCGCCACCGTCGGCATCTCGGAGAATACCCCGGTCTACCTCTATTGCTTCAAGGGCGCGCGGGCTTCCAACACCTTCCTCGCGCTCAAGAACGCCGGGGTGAAGGATGTCCGGATGTATTTCGGCTCCTGGAACGAATGGTCCCGCGATCCGTCGCTGCCGATCGAAGAGGGGCTGCCCACGGACACCAAGATGACGCACAAGGCAGCGTAAAACGCGGCACAGAAACTGCATGTTTTTTCATCGCCCGGTCGCGCTGATGCGGCTGGGCGGTAAATCCACTTGAGGGCGGCGGGTTTGACGTATTTGTCGCGGCGCCACGTAAAGGAATGGGCATGTCCACTTTCGACGATCCGTTTAATGCCGACCGTAAACTGTCGCGATCGGGCTGCGTGTGCGGCCAGCATTCGTCCGCGGATGAACACGACAGGCAAATGCCGGCACTGCGCTGCGAGCCGATTCAAAGCGAACAACAGCGTTACGAAGGTGTGGTCGCCTCCGCCGTAGTCCGCGGCATGTTCCCGCAGGATGCGGCGCGGCGGGCATTTCTGAAATCGGTCGGCGCCTCGACGGCACTTGCCGCCATCTCTCAATTCTTTCCCATAAAGACCGCGACCGAAGTTTTCGCGCAAACCGGCGCGCCGGAGAAAAAGGACCTGAAGGTCGGGTTCATTCCGATTACCTGCGCGACGCCGATCATCATGGCGGCGCCGCTCGGCTTCTATGCCAAGCACGGCCTTAACGTCGAGGTCGTCAAGACCGCGGGCTGGGCCGTCATCCGCGACAAGACCATGAACAAGGAATACGACGCCGCGCACATGCTGGCGCCGATGCCGATCGCGATCTCGCTGGGGCTCGGCGCCACCGCGGTCCCGTTCACGGTGCCGGCGATCGAGAACATCAACGGCCAGGGCATTACGCTGGCCATGAAGCACAAGGACAAGCGCGACCCGAAAGACTGGAAGGGCATGAAGTTCGCCATTCCCTTCGACTATTCGATGCACAATTATCTCTTGCGCTATTATCTCGCCGAGCACGGTCTCGATCCCGACACCGACGTGCAATTGCGCTCGGTGCCGCCGCCGGAAATGGTCGCCAATCTGCGCGCCGACAACATCGACGGCTTCCTCGCGCCGGACAATATCTGCCAGCGCGCGATCTATGATGGCGTCGGCTTCATGCACATTCTGTCCAAGGAAATCTGGGACGGTCATCCCTGCTGCAGCTTCGCGGCAAGCCGGGAATTCATCACGGGGTCTCCGAACAGTTTCGCGGCGCTGACGCGGGCCATCGTGGACGCCACCGCCTATGCCTCGAAATCGGAGAATCGCAAGCAGATCGCCGAGGCCATCGCGCCGGCGAACTATCTCAACGCGCCGGTCACCGTGCTGGAGCAGGTTTTGACCGGCACCTATGCCGACGGATTGGGCGGCGTCAAAACCGATGCGAAGCGCGTCGATTTCGATCCGTTCCCGTGGCAATCCTTCGCGGTCTGGATGCTGACGCAGATGAAGCGCTGGGGCCAGATCAAGGGCGGTGTCGACTACAAGGCGGTGGCCGAGCAGGTCTATCTCGCCACCGATACCCGCAAGCTGATGACGGAGATGGGGCTGGCGCCGCCGGCCAGCTCGTACAAGTCGTTCGCCGTGATGGGCAAGACCTTCGATGCGGCCAAGCCGGAGGAGTATCTCAACAGCTTCAAGATCAGGAAGGCGTCGTAGCCAATGGCGCGAATATATTTGCAGCCGTCGTCCCGGCGAACGCCGGGACCCATACGCCGGGGCTTCGCGTTTGGGCATGGCCTCAGATGCTTTCCGCTAAAGGTAGCGCCGGTGGTTATGGGTCCCGGCGTTCGCCGGGACGACGCGCTGAGGGACCGGGCAAGATGACCTCTTCGCTCCGCTTTCGCGCGGCGATCGTGTCCGTTGCGCTGTTCATGGCCTTTATCGGCATCTGGCATATCGCCACGCGCGGGACCAGCGCTGTTGCCACCATGACGCCGGAATACGCCAAGCTGATGGGGTTGACCGCGACGCAAGGCAAGTCGGTGATGCCCGGTCCGCTCGATGTCGGGGCGAAATTGTGGGAGCATCTCAAGCGGCCGTTCTACGATAACGGCCCGAACGACAAGGGTCTCGGCATCCAGCTTGGCTATTCGATCGCGCGGGTCGGGCTCGGCTATCTGCTCGCGGTCATCGTCGCCATTCCGCTCGGCTTCCTGATCGGGATGTCGCCCCTGATCAACCAGGCGCTCGATCCGTTCATCCAGATCCTGAAGCCGATCTCGCCGCTCGCCTGGATGCCGCTGGCGCTCTACACCATCAAGGATTCAGGGCTGTCCGCGATTTTCGTCATTTTCATCTGCTCGGTGTGGCCGATGTTGCTCAACACCGCGTTCGGCGTCGCGGCCGTGCGCAAGGAATGGATCAATGTCGCGCGCACCTTGGAGGTCGGTACGGTCAGGCGCGCCTTCACGGTGATCCTGCCGGCGGCGGCGCCGACGATTCTCACGGGCATGCGCATCTCCATCGGCATCGCCTGGCTGGTGATCGTCGCCGCCGAAATGCTGGTCGGCGGCACCGGCATCGGTTACTTCGTCTGGAACGAATGGAACAACCTCTCGATCACCAATGTCATCATCGCGATTCTGGTGATCGGCGTGGTCGGCATGCTGCTCGATCAGATCCTCGCCCGGTTCACCCGCATGGTCACGTTTCCGGAGTGATGCTTTGGTGAAGTACACAAACATCGCTCTTGTTTCACCTCTCCCCGCGTGCGGGGAGAGGTCGGATTGCGAAGCAATCCGGGTGAGGGGGGCTCTCCACAGCCTGCGCAAGCCGAGAGTCCCCCTCACCCCAACCCTCTCCCCGCAAGCGGGGCGAGGGAGCGCGGCACCGTTGCGGGACGATCGAGCATGACCCCGGAAAAATTCATCTCCATCGAAGCGATTGCAAAACGCTATCCCGGCGCCGACGGCGGCGAGATCGCGGTGTTCGAAAATCTCTGGCTGTCGATGGCGCGGGGCGAGTTCGGCTGCGTGATCGGGCATTCCGGCTGCGGCAAGACCACGGTGCTGAATATCCTGGCCGGGCTCGACGAGCCGAGCGAGGGCGCCGTGATCGTGGACGGCCAGGCGATCGAAGGCACCAGCCTCGACCGCGCCGTGATTTTCCAGAGCCATGCGCTGCTGCCGTGGCGCACCGTGCTCGGCAATGTTGCCTATGCCGTGACCTCGAAATGGCGGGACTGGGACCGGGCCAGGGTCAAGGCGCATGCGCAGACCTTCATCGATCTGGTCGGGCTCACCGGTTCCGAGCACAAGCGCCCCTCGGAGCTTTCCGGCGGCATGAAGCAGCGCGTCGGCATTGCGCGCGCGCTCTCGATCACGCCGAAGATCATGCTGATGGACGAGCCGTTCTCGGCGCTGGACGCACTGACGCGCGGCACGTTGCAGGACGAAGTCCGCCGCATCTGTCTGGAGACCGGGCAGACGGCGTTCATGATCACCCATGATGTCGACGAGGCGATCTATCTCGCCGACAAGATTTTCCTGATGACCAACGGACCCGGCGCGGTGCTGGCCGAGGTCGTGGAAAATCCGCTGCCAAAGGATCGCGGGCGGATCGATCTGCACCGGCATCCCTATTATTACGGCTTGAGAAATCACATCGTTGATTTTCTGGTCAGCCGCAGCAAGACGTTTGCCACGGATATGCCGGGGCACGATCCGCGCAATGTGCCGCTGGTACGGATCGGAAAGCCCGAACTGATGATTGCATCGGCATCCGACGCACCGCAGGCGGATTCAAAACAGACGTCATGGCCGGGCTTGTCCCGGCCATCCACGTCTTCGTAAGCTTGGAGAGAAGTACGTGGATGTCCGGGGTATCTTGAGCGAAGACGCGCTTCGCGCTTTAGCCCGGGCATGATGAATTCAAAACAGGGAGACGAACCATGAAACGAACCGACCTCACGGAAAAGCTGCTCGACATCAAGCGCGAGAAAGGCTGGAGCTGGAAGCACATTTGCGAAAAAATCGGCGGATATTCGGAAGTGCTGATCGTCGGCGCCATTCTTGGCCAGATGAAGCTGACGAAACCGCAGGCCGCGAATGCGCAGGAATTGTTCGGGCTGACAAAGTCCGAGACGGCCATGCTCAACGAGACACCGATGCGGGGCATGGAAATGCCGCCGACCGATCCGCTGATCTACCGCTTCTATGAGCTCGTGATGGTCAACGGGCCGGCATGGAAAGCGCTGATCGAGGAGGAATATGGCGACGGCATCATGTCGGCGATCGATTTCGACATGGTGATGGAGCGGCTGCCCAATCCCAAGGGCGACCGCGTCAAGATCACGATGTCGGGCAAATTCCTGCCGTACAAATACTACGGCGCCAGCGGCAACGTACCGGAATACGGGTTCAAGGAGGGGTGACGGCGCATTGGGGCGTCAGCGAATCGAACTCGATTCCCTTCGCCCCGATACGATTACGTCCCCGCCTTCACCTGCACGATGGCCTGCGCCATCAACTCGTCCATCTTGACGCGGAGCTCTCGTTCCGTGATTGCGATCCCCTTGGCTGAGAGATCGGTGGTCACCTTGTGGACCACGTCGCGGTCGCCGGCTTCCTCGAAATCGGCGGCCACCACCTCCCTGGCATAGGCAGCGGCGGCGTCGCCCGAGATTCCCAGCTTCTCGGCCACCCATAATCCGAGCAGCTTGTTGCGGCGGGCTTCCGCCTTGAATTTCTGCTCTTCATCCAGCGCGAATTTCTTCTCAAAGCCGTCTTCGCGCTTGTCGAATGTGGTCATGATTCGGGTTCCGATCCGATGCCGAACTGGTGAGGGCAGCTTTATTGCGGCCGTGCGCCTTGATGCCTAGATAATCAGGCGAAATAGCTTCGACAACGGACGTAAAGCCGCAGGCGGAGCGGTAAAACTTGGCTCTGGCGGGCCGGATCGATTGTACTGGGTTGGCCAATCGGCTAGGTTCAACCGAGGCCCGGTTCTCGTTCTGTTTCCCGATCCTGGCCTTCACGGCAGCTCCGTCGTGGGTCGCATTCTAGTCATACGGAGCACACCAAATTCATGGATTTCAACAACACACGGTACATCCCAATGAGCCGTCGACGCCGCATTTATGAAGGCAAGGCCAAGGTGCTTTACGAAGGACCCGAGCCCGGAACCCTGATCCAGCACTTCAAGGACGATGCGACCGCGTTCAATGCCAAGAAACACCAGGTGATCGAGGGCAAGGGCGTCCTCAACAACCGGATTTCGGAGTACCTGTTTCAGCACCTCAACGACATCGGGGTGCCGACCCACTTCATCCGCCGCCTCAACATGCGCGAGCAGCTGATTCGCGAGGTCGAGATCGTGCCGCTGGAGGTGGTGGTGCGGAACGTGGCAGCGGGATCGCTGTCGCAGCGCCTCGGCATCGAGGAGGGCACCCAGCTGCCGCGTTCGATCATCGAGTTTTACTACAAGAACGACCAGCTCAATAACCCGATGGTCTCCGAGGAGCACATCACCGCGTTCGGCTGGGCCACGCCGCAGGAGATCGACGACATCATGGCGCTGGCGATCCGCGTCAACGACTTCCTCACCGGGCTGTTTCTCGGCATCGGCATCCGTCTGGTCGATTTCAAGATGGAATGCGGCCGGCTGTTCGAAAACGAGATGATGCGAATCATCGTCGCCGACGAGATCTCGCCGGATTCGTGCCGGCTGTGGGATATCAAGTCGAACGAGAAGCTCGACAAGGATCGCTTCCGCCGCGATCTCGGCGGCCTGCTGGAGGCCTACACCGAAGTCGCGAGGCGGCTCGGCATCCTGATGGAGAACGAGCGTCCCGCCGGCTCCGGTCCGGTGCTGGTGAAGAGCTGAGGCTGGCCTCGTGAAAGCGCGCGTCACCGTCACGCTCAAGTCGGGCATCCTCGATCCGCAAGGCAAGGCCATCGAGGGCGCGCTGAAATCGCTCGGCGTCGACGGCGTCGCCAGCGTGCGCCAGGGCAAGGTGTTCGACATCGAACTGTCCGGCTCCGACAAGGCCAAGGCCGAGGCGGCGCTGAAGGATGCCGCCGACAAGCTCTTGGCCAATACCGTGATCGAGAACTACCGGGTGGAAGTTCTGAGCTAGGCAACGAGCCAAATGAAATCCGCCGTTCTCGTCTTTCCCGGAATCAATCGTGAGCGCGACATGGCGCGTGCGTTGCGGCTCGCCTCGGGGCATGAGCCCGCGATGGTCTGGCATGCCGAGACATCGCTGCCCAGGGGTACCGACCTCGTCGTGGTGCCCGGTGGATTTTCCTACGGCGACTATCTGCGCTGCGGCGCCATCGCCGCGCGCGCGCCGGTCATGGATGCGGTGCGCGATTTCGCAAAAGGCGGTGGCCTCGTGCTCGGGGTCTGCAACGGTTTTCAGATCCTCTGCGAAGTCCGGCCTGCTCCCCGGCGTGCTGATGCGCAACGCGCGACTGAAATTCATCTGCCATGACGTGCATCTGCGGGTCGAACGCTCGGATACGCCGTTCACCCGCGGCTACAATGCCGGTCAGGTCATTCGCGTGCCGATCGCGCATGGCGAGGGCAATTACGAGGCCGATGAAGAGACGTTGAAACGCCTCGAGGGCGAGGGGCGGGTGCTCTATCGCTACTGCTCCGCCGATGGCGTGGTCGACGAACGCTCCAACATCAACGGCGCCGCGCAATCGATCGCCGGCATCGTCAACGAGCGCGGCAACGTGCTCGGCATGATGCCGCATCCGGAAAACCATGTCGAAGACATCATGGGCTGCACCGACGGCCGCGGCCTGTTCGCGGGTTTGGTGGCGCATCTGGAACGCGCGGCGTAGCAACGCCCGGATCAGGGCGTGTTTGTCGTCAGCCGCTTTTCCATGAAGATACTGGTCGCGATATCCTCCTGACGCATTTTTGTGTAGTCGCCAAATACCGCGCAGGGCTGAAAGCCGGCCCGCTTATAGAAACGTAGCGCTGCCACCTGCCGATCTCCGGTTTCCAGCCGCAACACGGCAAATCCGGCGGCGCGCGCCACCGTCTCGATCCGCGTCAGCAGCGCCTGCGCCACGCCGCGTCCACGCATCGTTTCGCGCACAAACATGCGCTTCACTTCGGCAAAATCATCGAACAGGCCGATCCCGCCGCAGCCGACGGCTGCGCCGTTCAATCGCGCCAGGAAGAAACGAATGTGAGGCTGGAACAGCGCCTCGAGCGCCAGTCCGTGCCTTTGCTCCGGCAGGTATTCGGCCGCAAGCGTCTCGTCGAGTTCGCCGATCAACAGGCGAACGTCATCGGTTACCTTTGTTGCCTGTTCAATGTCCACTGCAGCGCCCTTGTTCATCCTCGCCCCTCTGGATGGGACCTCAAGCCTTAGCCGGCGCGCATCCGCCTCGGCCGCCGGCATTCGCCACTTCACCCGCTTGATTGTGCCGGAAAATGTAAACAACGAACGCTCGCCGGATTTCAGCAGCCCGCGCAGGAAGATCAGCGAGCCGCCGGCGCGGGTGATTTCGCCTGATCCTTCGACCAGTTCACCCTCGCGCGCGGCATCGAGAAATTCGCAGGCGAACGATACCGTCACGCCCGGCCCCTGCGAGCACGGGCGAGGCGATCGCGAACAGGCAATAGTCGGCGAACGCCATGAAGCAACCGCCGTGGACATTGCCCATGCCGTTGAGGTGCTTGCTCTCGACCCGGAAGGCGCAATGGATGTGGCCGTCGTCCTCCATCCGGTGCCAGAATGGTCCGTTATGGGTCTCGAAATTGTCGCGGCTCCAGGTTCGCCATCCCCTGAATTCGCCTTCGGTGCCGACATGCAGATCGGGGCGCTTGAGGAATGCGGTTTTGGCGAGGTCGTCCACGCGATTTGGCCCTTGGTTTGAGGGTTTCAGCCCTTAAATCCGATCCATCCGCGATGTGCAAATCCCGGCGAAGATGCGACGGACGCGCAAAGCTATGGATAGGCGGAAAATTGCGCCACAAAAGGCCTTTTCCACCTGCTTCCGATCTGCCTAATAACGCTCATGGACTGTGGAATGGGGCGTGGCCTTCAAAATGAGTTTTCCTGATGTTTGATCTCGAACAATCGGCATGCTCCGCTGTGCTCTCTCCCCCCTTGTGGGGGAGATCTGGAGAGGGGGGTGGCCGCGAGTTAAGGTGCTTGTGGCTTACCCCTCTCCCTAACCCTCCCCCACAAGGGGGGAGGGAACAGTAGAGGTGGTCGCCGTGAGAGCGTCGGCACATGCCATCTAATCAGATTGAAATCACCCCCGAACTCGTCGCCAGCCATGGCCTCAAGCCCGACGAGTATGAGCGCATTCTCAAATTGATCGGCCGGGTGCCGAGCTTCACCGAGCTCGGGATTTTCTCGGCGATGTGGAACGAGCATTGCTCCTACAAATCCTCGCGGCTGCATCTGCGGGGATTGCCGACCAAGGCGCCGTGGGTGATCCAGGGGCCGGGCGAGAACGCCGGGGTGATCGACATCGGCGACGGCCAGGCGGTCGTGTTCAAGATGGAGAGCCACAACCATCCGAGCTACATCGAGCCCTATCAGGGCGCGACCACCGGCGTCGGCGGCATCCTGCGCGATGTGTTCACGATGGGCGCGCGGCCGATCGCCTGCCTCAATGCGCTGAGTTTTGGCGCGCCGGAGCATCCGAAGACGCGGCATCTCGTCTCGCGGCGTCGTCGCCGGCGTCGGCGGTTACGGCAATTCGTTCGGGGTGCCGACCGTCGGCGGGCAGGTGCGTTTCCACACCCGCTATGACGGCAACATCCTGGTCAACGCGATGGCGGTCGGGCTCGCCGATACCGACAAGATCTTTTACGCAGCCGCCTCCGGCGTGAACATGCCGATCGTCTATCTCGGCTCCAAGACCGGCCGTGACGGCATTCACGGCGCCTCGATGGCGTCGGCCGAATTCGACGACGACTTCCGCCGAGAAACGTCCGACCGTGCAGGTCGGCGATCCCTTTGCGGAAAAACTGCTGCTGGAAGCCTGCCTCGAAATCATGGAAGCCGACTGCGTGATCGCGATCCAGGACATGGGCGCGGCGGGCCTGACCTGCTCGGCGGTCGAGATGGGCGCCAAGGGCGATCTCGGCGTCGATCTCGATCTCGATGCGGTGCCGACCCGCGAGACCGGCATGAGCGCCTATGAGATGATGCTGTCGGAAAGCCAGGAGCGCATGCTCATGGTGCTCAAGCCCGAAAAGGAAAAGCAGGCCGAGGCAATCTTCAAAAAGTGGGGACTGGATTTCGCCGTGGTCGGCTACACCACGCCGAGCAAGCGCTTCGTGGTAAAGCATGGCGGCGACGTCATGGCCGACCTGCCGATCAAGGAATTGGGCGACGAAGCGCCGCTGTACGATCGTCCGCATGTCGAGACGCCGCTGCTGCCGGTGATCCATGCCCGCGAGGTCAAGCCGCCGATCGGGATTGCGTGCCGCGCTGGAAAAACTGATCGCGACGCCGGAGCTGTGCTCGAAGCGCTGGGTCTGGGAGCAATACGATCACGTCATTCTCGGCAATACCGTGCAGCGTCCCGGCGGCGATGCCGCCGTGGTGCGGGTGCAGGACGGGCCGAAGGGGCTGGCGCTGACGGTGGATGTCACGCCGCGCTATTGCGAGGCCGATCCCTATCAGGGCGGCCTGCAGGCGGTGGCCGAAGCCTGGCGCAATATCACCGCGGTCGGCGGCCGGCCGCTGGCTATCACCGACAATCTCAATTTCGGCAATCCGGAGCGGCCGGAAATCATGGGCCAGTTCGTCGGCTGCCTGAAGGGCATCGCGGAAGCCTGCCGCGCGCTCGATTTCCCCGTCGTGTCCGGCAACGTCTCGCTCTACAACGAAACCAACGGCCGCGGCATCCTGCCGACGCCCTCGATCGGCGGCGTCGGGCTGCTGGATGATTTCACCAAATCCGCGACCCTGGCGTTCAAGGCCGCAGGCGAGGCGATCCTGTTGATCGGCGAGACCCAGGGCTGGCTCGGGCAGTCGGTTTATTTGCGCGACATCTGCGGCCGCGAAGAGGGCGCGCCGCCGCCGGTCGATCTCGCCGCCGAGAAGCGCAACGGCGACGTGGTGCGCGGCATGATCCGCGCCGGCACGGCGACGGCGGTGCATGACGTATCCGATGGCGGTCTTCTGATTGCACTGGCGGAGATGGCGATCGCAAGCGGGATCGGCGCGCAGTCTGTTGGCGGCGCCGGAATCGATCGTGCCGCATGCCTGGTGGTTCGGCGAGGATCAGGCGCGCTACATCGTCACGTTGCCCGCGGAGCAGGCAGGCCTGGTGCTGGCGAAGATGAAAGGCGCCGGCGTGCCTTGCGCGCGGATCGGCACGACCGGCGGCGACGCTATCGCGATAACAGGCGAAGCGCCGGTCCCGGTCAAGGCGCTGGCGACCGCCTTCGAGAGCTGGTTCCCGGCCTATATGGGCGGCAAGGTCTAGACTCGGTTACATAAACGTCACGGCAGGTCAGACACCATCACGAGCATGGTGAGGCTGATCGCGGTAGCGATCAAAATGGCGGATAGTCCCATCGCTGTGTCCTTTCATGCTGGCCTTGGACGCACCTCCCTGCGAAAACCAATGCAGTTTTGATGCCAACCGCTACAGCACCCGCCTGGCGCCCGGAATTTTCCGCAGCAGCCGCCGTTGCGGCCCAGCTCGATGCCAGCGTCAGGCTAAAGACGATGACCGCCTTGATGATCGGCGCTGATCTGCATCACCGGCGCCAAGGAAATATCGAGCAGCGCGTATTGCAGCCACAGCAGCGGGATATAATGCACGGCATAGATGCCATAGGCGTCGTCGCGGAGCGGATCGAGGATGCTGTTCTCGCCTTGCGCAAAACGCAGGAACAGCGCCAGCACGGCAAGGCAGATCAAGACGCAGGCGAGCGGCATACACCACGCCGTAACTGCTTTGCCACCAGAACGGCGGCGCACCGGGCAGGTTGGTCAGCCGCATCCGCCGGAAATTGACCAATATGCGTCAGCGCGCCGAACGACACCGCCGCGGCGACCACCCAGATGTACCATCGCCGCGCCAGCGCGCCGGTCCGCGCCAGCAGGCCCTGGTCGATATTGGCCGCGCCGATCCCCATGCCGGCGAAGAAGAACACGCCATACAGCACCACGCGGCTGAATTGCACCTGCAGCGGTCCGAAGTTGAACCAGCGCACGCGCCGACCTTGAACAGCATCGGCACATAGGCGACGACGGCGGCGAGCGGCGAGTGCTGCGGCAAACAGCGCCGGGCGCTGCAACGATTTCGGCTGACAGCCGGTTGATGGCGTCGATCAATCCGGGCGCGAGATACAGAACCGGGATCGCGAGCAGGTCGAGAAACAGCAGAAACCAGATGAACCAGCCGGGACCGTCGAACCAGATTCCCTGCCTGGAAATTCCCCAGCCAGAAATCGAGGAAACCGAGCTTGGCGCCGGTCAGCCGGTACGAGGCGTAATAGGCGATCGGCATCAGGATGAAGATCAGCGCCAGATATGGCAGGCCGAGCCGCAGCGCGCGGTCGCGCAGAAAATGGCCGACGCCCTTGCGCTTCAGGCTGGGCCAGACGAACAGGCCGGACAGCAGGAACATCAGCGACATGAAGAAGGCGTCGTTGAACAGCGTCAGCACGTTGAAGCCGGCCCAGCGCTGGCTGTCGACGATCGGCGCGGTCGACCACGTATAGTGGTTTGGATAAAACCGCCCGAAGACGGTGTAGGCGACCACCGAATGGTTGGCCAGCACCAGCATGGTGATGAAGGTGCGGGCACGGTCGAGCGCGGCGTCGCGCGCGGCGGCTTTTGGCACAGCGCCGGTCGTGCGTGTGCCGGCAAATCGGTAATGGATGTCATGCGCGCCCCAGCCTCAGCACGATCAGGGGCAATCGTGCCGCCGGAGAACCGGATTCAGCAAGGCTCATATTGTTTCGGGCAGCTTCGGACGGCGATCAAAACGCCGTGTTCCCGGTGCGGGAACCAGTTCCACGGCTCGCGGTTAACAGCGCGATATCGCGGGCTGGCGATCCTGCGACAGGCAACGGAGACCGAGCAATGACAATCCTGAAATGGGCGCTGATTTTTTTCCTGGTGTCGGTTGTCGCCGGCATCCTGGGCTTTACCGGCGTGTCGGCGGCGTCAGCGGACGTCGCCCGCTTCCTGTTTTACGTGTTCGTCGTGATCTTCCTGGTGCTGCTGATCCTCGGGCTGACGATTTTCAGGGTGTGAGGCCGCTGGCGGCAATCCATCACATCCGTCATTCCGGGATGGTCCGAAGGACCAGACCCGGAATCTCGAGATTCCGGGTTCGATGCTTCGCATCGCCCCGGAATGACAGCGCTTTACGCCACTTCCTCGATCGTGACCTTGTCGGGATAGAACGCCAGATGGCCGGAGATTTCGGCCATCGCCGGGAACGGCGTCTCATAGGTCCAGATCGCATTTTCGATGGTCTTGCCGTCGGCGGCGATGCTGAAATAATTCGCATCCCCCTTGTAGGGACAGTGCGTCACGCGTTCGGTGCGCTGCAGCAGGTCCATTTTGGTGTCCGCGCGCGGCACATACTGGACGGCCGGGTAGCTTGCCTCCTTCAGCGACAGCGCATGGGTGGTGTCGGCGATCACGACGCCGCCGGCGGAGACGCGGATACGCTTGGGGTTTGCGGTAATGGCGATGGGATGGTCGGGACCGGGGAGTTTCATGATCAGCCCTTTTTTTGATCAGCCCGTTGTGATCGCGAAGGCCGATCCAGCGGTTTCGATGAAGATTGAACCTTGAATATAGTGCGACAACGCGTGACCTAGAAGGGTGTCCGCGCTAGGTTTGGGCGCCACCGCCGACAAAATTGAGCGCGATTCGAAACACCCGGATGGAGACCCCTGAATGCCCATGGACGCCCGCGATATCGAATCGATGATCAAGGCTGCGATTCCCGACGCCGAGGTGACGATCCGGGATCTCGCCGGCGACGGCGACCATTATGCCGCGACCGTGATCTCGGAGTCGTTCCGCGGCAAATCCCGTGTCCAGCAGCACCAGATCGTCTATCAGTCGTTGCAGGGCCAGATGGGCGGCGTGCTGCACGCGCTGGCGCTGCAAACCGGGGTGCCCGGCGGCTAGTCCCGGCAGGGCGGGGCCAGCGCTATGGCGGGCGACAATCAACGTGGCGCGCTGTTTCGCCCCATCGTGCCCAACCAGCACAGCCGCGTCACCTATGCCGAGTTACTCTTCGATCTCGTGTTCGTGTTCGCGGTGACGCAGATATCGCATACGCTGCTCGGCCGGTTCACCCCGCTCGGAATGCTGCAGACCACCCTGTTGTTTCTGGGCGTCTGGTGGGTGTGGGTCTACACCTCGTGGATCACCAATTGGCTCAATCCCGAGATGACGCCGGTTCGGGTGCTGCTCTTTCTGCTGATGCTCGGCGGGCTGGTGCTGTCGACTTCGATCCCCAAGGCGTTTGAATCGCGCGGGCTCTGGTTTGCCGCCGCCTATGCCGCAATGCAGGTCGGGCGGACGATATTCCTACTGCTGTCGACACCCTCCAGCCGAACGCTGGCGCGGATGAACGCGATCCGTATCCTGGTCTGGCTATTGATGTCCGCGATCTTCTGGATCGCAGGCGGCTTTGCGGAAGGCCATGCACGTCTGCTGCTTTGGGCCGTGGCGCTGGGTATCGAATACATTTCGCCGGCGGTGCGGTTCTGGATCCCGAAATACGGCGCCTCCGCGGTGGCCGACTGGGTCGTCGAAGGCGGCCATATGGCCGAGCGCTGCGCCGGATTTATCATCATCGCGCTCGGCGAATCCATCGTCGTGACCGGCGCGACGTTTGCCGATCTGCCCTGGACCATCGAGACGGTCAGCGCGTTCCTGTCGGCCTTTGTCGGAGCGCTCGCGATGTGGTGGATCTATTTCCACAAGGGCGCCGAAGCGGGCTCCGAGCAGATTTCAAAAGCCAGCCAGCCGGGACGGCTGGCAAGGCTGGCCTACACCTATCTGCATATGCCGATCGTGGCCGGCATTATCCTTACGGCGGTGGCCGACGATCTCGTGCTGACGCATCCGGCCGACCATTCCGATCTCAAGACGGTACTCAGTGCGATCGGCGGTCCGATGTTGTTCCTGCTTGGAACGATCCTGTTCAAGCACACCATTCGAGGCTGGCTGCAGCCGTCCCACGGCGGCGGGCATCGTCGCGCTCGGCATCCTGGCCGGTTTCGCCAGCGGGCTATCGCCGCTGATGCTGTCGGTGCTGACTACAGCGATCCTGATCATTGTCGCGGCCTGGGAATCGACCTCGCTGCGATCGGGCGTGTCGGGACCTCCGGCCAGAAGACCGGTTAAGTCCCGGGAGATTGAGGGCGTGGACTCATAAGCGCAGCAGCCAGATAAGAATGAGCAGGCAAGGAAGCGATGTGTGCCGTGGCTAATCGGAAGATTCAAGGAAGGATCGTTCTTAAGGTGAGGTAAAAAGCGCGAGCCGCGACAAGAGAGGAAGAGCCAGATGGCATCGATTATCATCGACAAACGCTATTGCGGTCCCCCGAACTCCGGGAACGGCGGATATGTCTGCGGCCGGCTGGCGCGGCACATTCCCGGCGGTGCGGAAGTTACGTTACGCGCGCCGCCTCCTCTTGATAAGCCCCTGTATGCGGTTGCGGCGGACGACGAGATCTGGGAGCTTCGCGATGGCTCTACGGTCGTCGCCACCGGACGAGCAGCGAGTGTTGAACTCACGCGCCTGGAGAAGGCCAGCTTCGACGAGGCATATGCAGCCGAGTTGCTGACGCCGATCAAGCCACACGAGCATCCGTTGCCGACGTGTTTCGTGTGCGGTCCTGCGAGGGCTGAAGGAGATGGCCTGCGCATTTTCGCGGGGCCGCTCGCGCGTCAATCCCGGGAGGCTTCGGCTGTGTTTGCAGCGACGTGGATACCGAATCCAACCCTGACGGCGGAGGACGGTTTCGTCGCACCCGAATTTCTCTGGTCGGCGCTCGACTGTCCCACCGGATACGTTTCAGGTTACGATCAGAACAGCGGTAGATCGGACGGGACGCCGCTGTTGTTGGGTCGGATGTCGGCACGGATCGAGGTCCGGCCGCGCCCGGGAGAACGATGCGTCATCACTGCGTGGGTGACCGGCCGCGACGGCCGCAAACGCGTTGCCGAAGCCGCGGTCCATGATGAAGCCGGCACGCTTCTGGCCGTAGCCCGGGCGACGTGGATCGCAGTCGACCGCCAGGTGCAGGTTGGTCGCGTCTGACTTGAGCCATGGTCGAAGAAGCCTAGTCCGACGCCACCAGCACATGAACGGAAAACATGTTTGCCGCATCGGTCCAAGACTCCAGCGGCGTCCAGCCCGAGCCGCGGGCCAGCGCCGTGAAACGCTCGAGGCTGTATTTGTAGCTGCTCTCGGTATGGATGGTCTCGCCGGGGCGGAATGAAAAACTCCGTCCCAACACCCGAACGGTCTGCGCCTTCTTGCTGATCAGGTGCATTTCGATACGGTGCCGCTCGCGATTGTAGATCGCGCGATGGATAAAAGCGGATAGATCGAAATTGCCGCCCAATTCGCGGTTGATGCGCTCTAACACATTGAGATTGAAGCGCGCGGTGACCCCAGCGGCATCGTTGTAGGCGTTGTACAGGACGCGCTCGTCCTTTTCGAGGTCGACGCCGATCACCATCTGCGCGCCGTTGCCCAGAATCTCGCGGGCGGTGCGCAGGAAGGCGCAGGCCTCATGCGGTTCGAAATTTCCAAGCGTCGATCCTGGAAAAAATCCCACTTTCGGCATCGCCTTCACGGCGTCGGGAAGAGCAAACGGCGCTGTAAAGTCGGCCGCGACCGGATAGACGTCGAGGCCCGGGAAATCCTTGCGCAAGGCATCGGCCTGCGCCTTGAGGAAATCGCCGGAAATATCGACGGGCACGTAGGCGCCGAAGCCGCATTGGTTCAGCAGCAGGCGTACTTTGGTGGTGGCGCCGGCGCCGAATTCCACCAATGCGGCGCCTTTGGGAATAAGGGCCGCGATCTCGCCGGCGCGGTCCCGTAAAATCCCGAGTTCGGTGCGCGTCGGATAATATTCCGGCAGCACGGTGATCTGTTCGAAGAGTTCAGAGCCGGTGGAGTCATAGAAATATTTCGGCGACAGGCGCTTGGGGTGCTGCGACAGATCGTCGATCGCCTCGCGAGCGAATGCCGAGGTCGCTTCGTCGAAGCGGTGCGCCTTGCCTAATGCGGCGGTATGCACGTTCATGACAGTCTCCCAAGGCGCCCATCCCGGCGCGATTGAAACAAAAGATCAGTTGGCGTAATCGGCGAGCCGCAATCCCGTGAATTGCCAGCGGTGGTGCGGATAAAAGAAGTTGCGATAGGTGATACGGCTGTGTCCGGCGGGAGTTGCAAGCGAGGAGCCGCGCAACACCAGCTGGTTGACCATGAACTTGCCGTTATATTCGCCGAGCGCGCCTTCGATCGCCCGGTATCCGGGATAGGCGGCATAGGCGCTACGGGTCCATTGCCAGACGATCCCGAAGGCGTCGTTGAGCTGGCCGGTGCGGGCGGCGACTTCCCATTCCATTTCGGTCGGCAAATGCTTGCCGCTCCAGCGCGCGAAGGCGTCGGCCTCGTAGTAACTGACATGGCAGACCGGAGCTGAGAGATCGAGGGGCTTCAATCCGCCCAGCGTCATGACCTGCCATTCGCCGCCGACCTCGCGCCAATGGCCGGGCGCCTGCCAGGCCTCGTTGCCGACGGTGGCAAAGCCGTCCATCAGCCACAGCGTCGGCGTCGAATAGCCGCCGTCGTTCATGAAGGCGAGCCACTCGGCATTGGTGACGAGATGGCGCGCCAGTTTGACCGGCCCGACCAGCGCGCGGTGCGCGGGCTTCTCATTGTCGAAATGAAAGCTCTCGTCGGTATGCCCGACGGTGTGAATGCCTTCGTTGAGGGTGATCCATTCGTCGCCGGGGCGAGAAGAAGCGGGAAACGCCAGGCCGGATCGTAGGCTGGCGGAATCGGGTTTTGCGCGAAGGCGTGCAGGATATCGGTCAGCATCAGTTCCTGATGCTGCTGTTCGTGATTGAGGCCGACTTCCACCAGCGGTGCGATCTCGGTCAGAATGTCCTCACCGGCGGTCTGGAAGAATTTTACCACCGCCGCGTCGACATGCCTGCGGTAGGCCGTGACCTCATCCGCGCTGGGCCGGGTCAGGTGGCCGCGCTGGTGGCGGGCATGCCGCGGGCCGGCGCTGACATAGTAGGAATTGAACAGGAAAGCGTAGTCGGGGTGAAACGGCGCATAGCCCTCGCAGTGTTCGCCGAGCAGGAACTGCTCGAAGAACCAGGTGGTGTGGGCGCGGTGCCATTTCGCCGGGCTCGCATCCGGCATCGACTGGATCAGTTGATCCTCCGGCGTCAGCGGCCCGGCGCGGCGCTCGGTCTCGTTGCGGACGGCAAGAAAGGCTTCGACCAGATTTTGGGCCAGACTTGCTGAATCGGAGAATAATGACGGGCGGGGGGCAGTAAGCGTGGCCGCAGCGGATAATGGTTTCGTCACGATAGTCTCCGTCAGGGGTAGAGAACGTTATTGTGGCGGACCGGTTCCCCAGGCTGCGCTTGTCCTAGATAGGGGTTCCCTTCCGGGATAAAAGCCTCCCAGGGGCGGCCATGATGGTGCGGGAAGGGCGTTGTCCAGGGCTTGAACAATCCTCGGAAAAACGACCGCCGCATGCCTGCTCCCCGCCATTTTACTTTGGATGCACAAAGGTTTGGGGTACACATATGACGAGTGTCGGGGTTTAACGGGGATGCCGGCCCCAAGGGCTGTGCCTCAAAAGGACGCAAATATGAGCATCGAGCAATTCATCGACAACGAAGTAAAATCGAACGACGTCGTACTGTTCATGAAGGGAACGCCGCAGTTTCCGCAGTGCGGTTTTTCCGGCCAGGTGGTGCAGATTCTCGACCATGTCGGGGTCGGCTACAAGGGCCTGAACGTTCTGGAATCCGCCGACCTTCGTAACGGCATCAAGACCTATTCCAACTGGCCGACCATCCCGCAGCTTTACGTCAAGGGCGAGTTCGTCGGCGGCTGCGATATCATCCGCGAGATGTTCCAGGCCGGCGAACTGCAGCAGCTTTTGGCCGACAAGGGCGTCACGGTCAGCGCGGCCGCTTCCGCCTGAGCTCGACCGCGCGCCAGTTTGGCCCGGCGCGGCTGGAAGTCATTGTCGCCGACATCACGACACTCCGCGTTGACGCCATCGTCAACGCTGCCAACACGTCCCTGCTCGGCGGAGGCGGGGTGGATGGCGCGATCCATCGTGCAGCCGGCCCTGAGTTGTTGGCCGAATGTCGCGCACTCGATGGCTGCGCAACCGGCGACGCCAAAATCACGCGTGGATATCGGCTGCCGGCGCGGCATGTGATTCATGCGGTCGGTCCGGTCTGGCACGGCGGCGACCGGGGCGAGGATGAGGCGCTGGCGTCGTGCTATCGCCGTGCGGTCGAACTCAGCCACGCCGCGGGCCTCGGCTCGATCGCCTATCCCGCCATTTCCACCGGCATCTACCGTTTCCCCGCCGATCGCGCCGCTGCAATTGCGGTCGCGGCGACCGTAAGCGCGCTGGCGAGCGCGCCGGCGATCAGCCGGGTGATCTTTTGCTGTTTTTCCGATGCAAGCGCCCGGTTGCATGCCCGGCGCTGGCCGATGTTGCCGATCCGGTCTGATGACGACCGTCCGGACTAGTGTGATCTGGGCGGCCATCCAAAGATCCAGGTCAGGACCGGAAATGGCGTGAAAAACTGCACCAGGAAAGCGGCGATCACGATGACGGCCGCATAGAAGCAGAACCCGCGCAGCAAACGATGTTGCCACGGCGGGTATGGCGGCTCGTTATTGGGCGGCCAAGCATAGCACTCTTCCCATTCCTTCTGGGAAATGTAGTCAGGCCTGATTCGCTCCAGCGGCTCCCATGCGCGGTAAGCCCCGATGCCACGTTCGCGCGCGATGGCGTTTCTCAGATAGAGGAAATTATGGCGGCCTGCGACGTCGACCACGACGCCGATCACGAGCCGCGCAATCCACAGCAGAAATGACCCGGCGAGATAGACATACGCGATCATGAAGCCAAAGGTGAGCCAGGATCGGGTGAAGGATTTTACGGTGAAAACCGCCGCAGCCGTTTCCACGGTCGATTCGACGAGTTTATCGAGGCCGAAGAATATCCGGCCGAACGGCGTTTTATCGTCGGCCGCTTGCAGCCACAGGATCAGTGCAATCACGATGGCGAATTGCACCAGCGGAAATCTGAACAGGCCTCGTATCGGAGCCGCAATCAGCTTGATCATCCGGTGAATGCTCCCTGAGATGATTCGCCCCAAACGGCGCGTTGACAATATAGCATGATAACCGCGGCCAGGTTCCGCAGGGTCGCGCGAAATAGACGGGTCGAGCCCGGCGGCCCTTGTGCCGGTGGAGGCGGCCGCTACACTCCCGGCCAGAAGTCCGACCAGGAATCCCGACCGGGAATTTCTCGATGAGGGTGTGCGATGGGTTCAATTCATGCGCTGCGGCCGCTGGTTTGGGGAGCGCTGCTGACGGTTGCGGCGGCGCCGTCGGCGATCGCCGAGGGCACTTTCGATATTCCTGCGGGCGCGCACTTCAATCAGGAAAAGCTGGCGAAGGTCGGCGAATTTTTCCGCAACGAAGTGGCTACGGGGAAAATTCCCGGCGCGATCCTCCTGATCCGGCAGCATGGCAAGCCGGTTTATCATGAATTCTTCGGCGTGCAGGACGTGGTTTCCAGGGCGCCGATGACGGACGAGACGATCTTTCGTCTGTCTTCGATGACCAAGGCCATTACCAGCGTGGTCGCGGTGCAATTGATCGACGAGGGCAAGCTCAATCTCGACGACCCGGTCGCGAAGTACATTCCCTCGTTTGCCAAAGTGAAGGTCGGCGTGGAGAAGAAAGCCGACGACGGTGCCAAGACGCTGGAACTGGTGCCGCCGGACCGGCCGCCGACCGTTCTCGATCTGATGCGCCAGACGTCGGGAATTACTTACGGCTTTTACGGCGACAGCCTGGTCCGCAAGGCCTATGCGGCGGCAAACATCTACGAAGGCGATTTCGACCTTGCCGAATTCGCCGAGCGGATCGCAAAACTGCCGCTGCACAATCAGCCGGGAGCGCTTTGGCAATACGGCCATTCCACCGACGTGCTGGGCGCGGATCATGGAAATCGTGTCCGGCAAATCGCTTCTCGCAGATCGAGAAGGAAAAGCTGCTCGATCCGCTCGGCATGAAGGACACCGGCTTCTTCATCACCGATCCCGCGAAATTGAAGCTGCTCGCCCAGCCGATGCCGAACGACAGCGATTTTCGGGTCGGCCGCAAGTACACGCCGGAAACGCCCAGGAAGTGGGAGTCCGCCACCGGCGGCATGATTTCGACCATGGCGGACTTCTCGAAATTTGCGCAGATGTTGCTCGACGGCGGCAAGTATCGGGGGCAAGACCTATCTGAGCCCCAAGGCGTTCGAAGAGATGACGACGGATCACATCGGCCCGGGTTCCGGCGTGCAACGCGACTATTTCTATTTTCCCGGCGATGGCTTCGGCTTCGGTCTCGGTCTTGCGGTGCGCACCGATCCCGGCAACGCCAAACCGCCGCCGCCGGGCTCGCTCGGCGAATTGAAATGGGACGGCGCCAGCGGCTGCTATTTCGTGATCGACCGCAAGCAGGACATGTTTTTCGTGTTGCTGGAACAGACTCCCTCGGAGCGCCAGCGCATCCAGCGGACAGTAAAGCAGCTGATCTATGAAGCGATGGAGAACTGACGCCGCGCGCTGGCGAGGCGTCGGAGCGGCACTTGCGCTTCTGACTTTCACGCTTGCCGGCGGATGGCCTGATGCCGTCCGCGCCGAATCGCCGCCAAGTGCTTGCGAGAAGTTTTTCGCGCGAAAAACTCGAGCGGGTCGGCGATTATATCCGCAACGAGATTGCAACCGGCAAGATTCCCGGCGCCATTATCCTGATCCAGCAGCACGGCCATCCCGTCTATTCCGAAAAGTTCGGACTGCGCGACATCGCAACCCGGCTGCCAATGACGGCCGATACCATCTTTCAGCTCTATTCGATGACCAAGCCGGTCACATCGGTCGCCGCGATGATGCTGGTCGAAGACGGCAAGCTCTCGCTCAGCGATCCCGTTGCGAAATACATTCCCGATTTCGCGCGCGTGAAAGTCGGGGTTGAGAAGCACGGTGAGAACGAAAAGCCGGAACTGGCGCTCGAACCGCTCAAGCGTCCGATCACGATCGAAGACCTGCTGCGGCACACGTCGGGACTGACCTATGGTTTCTACGGCGACAGCCCGGTGCGCAAGCTCTATGCCAATGCTGATCTGTTCAATGGCGATTTTGACAATGCCGAATTCGCCGCACGGATCGCGACCTTGCCGCTGGCCGAACAGCCGGGAACGCTTTGGGATTACGGCCATTCGACCGATGTTCTCGGCCGCGTCATCGAGGTGGCCTCGGGACAAACCCTGTTCGGGTTCGAAAAGCAGCGGCTGCTCGATCCCCTGGGGATGGCCGATACCGCCTTCGTCGTCGCCGACCAGTCAAAGCGTTCATTGATCGCAAAACCGCTGCCGGATGACAATTTTATCAGCCCCGTGATCGAAATCAGGGATCCGACCTCGCCGAGGCGCGCGGAGTCCGGCGGGTCGGGCATGGTGGCGACCACGGGGGATTACGCGCGGTTTGCGCAGATGCTGCTGAACCGCGGCGCCTTCGACGGCAAGCGCTACCTCAAACCGGAAACTGTTGCCTCGATGACATCGGACCATATCGGCCCGGAAACCGGGATCGGCCGCGACTACTTTTATTTCCCCGGCGCCAACAGCGGGTTCGGCCTTGGCTTTGCGGTGCGTATCGCGGAGCCGCCGGATCAGCCGTCGCCAACAGGCGAATTTCGCTGGGACGGCGTCGCCGGCACGTTCTTTTTTATCGATCCGCGGGACGACATGTTCGTGCTCTTCATGGTGCAGACCCCGTCGCAGCGCGGCCGGATTCAGGATGCGCTGAAGAAGCTGATCTACGAGGCGCTGGAGTGATGATCCTGCCCGGTCATTCCGGGGCGCGCCGCTTGGCGCGAGCCCGGAATCCATAACCACGATGCTGACGATGGCCTACTACGTCTACATCCTTGCAAGCAAGAAGTACGGTACGCTCTACCTTGGCGTGACAAACGATATCGTGCGGCGCGGATACGAACATCGAACCAAAGCTGTCGGCGGCTTCACTGCGCGATATGGCGTCGACAAACTTGTCTGGTTTGAAATCTACGACGACCCAATAACAGCTATCGCACGCGAAAAAGAACTCAAGAAATGGCGGCGAGACTGGAAGATTCGTTTAATCGAAGAGCAAAATCCGGAGTGGGTCGATCTTTACCCCAGCATTGCTGTTTAACATTGGGGCGGCATGGATTCCGGGCCTGCGCCAAGTGGCGCATCCCGGAATGACGGGCCTCTACGCACCCCGCACGATATCCCGCACCAGTCCCACCGTCTCCTCGATCATCTCGGCCGTCACGTCGAGATGGGTGCAGGCCCTGATCCGGCCATCCATCATGGCGAGCAGCACGCCACGTTTGTGCAGGGCGGCGACCATGTCCGTGCCGGTGACGCCGGCGCCATCGGGCTTGAAGAACACCAGGTTGGTTTCGGGTTGCTGCACGTCCATGCCGTTGATTTGCGACAGGCCCCGCGCTAGCGCGCGGGCATTGGCGTGGTCGTCCGCCAGCCGGTCGACGTGATGGTCGAGTGCGTAGGTGCAGGCCGCCGCGCAAATGCCCGCCTGGCGCATCGAGCCGCCGAGGCGTTGCTTCCAGCGCCAGACATCGTCGATGAACGCGCGTGTGCCTGCCATCACGGCGCCGACCGGAGCGCCCAGCCCCTTTGAAAAATCGAGCCAGGCCGAGTCCCACCCCGCGGCCATGTCGCGCGCGCCGATGCCGGTGGCGACGCAGGCGTTGAGCAGCCGCGCGCCGTCCATGTGGGTGATGAGCCCGTTTGATTTTGCGATCTTCACCACTTCATCGAGATCGGCTTTCTTCCAGATCGTGCCGCCGCCGATATTGGCGGTCTGCTCGACGCTGACGACGACCTGCGGCGGCTGGTAGCGGTTGCGCGGATGCAGGGCGCCACGAAACGTCTCGGGCGTGAATTGTCCGTCGGCGCCCGGCAGCGCCGTGATCTGGAAGCCGCCGAGGGCTGCATGCGCGCCGCCCTCACGGGCGATGAGGTGCGCGCTCTCATGCGCCAGAATTTCGTCGCCGGACCGACAATGCGACAAAGTGGCCGCAACGTTGCACATGGTGCCGGAGGGCATGAACACGGCGGCTTCTTTGCCGAGCAGATCGGCCACCCGTTCGCACAGCAAATTCACCGTCGGATCGTCGCCGATCTGTTCGTCGCCCACCTCGGCCCGCGCAATCGCCTCGCGCATGCCGGGCGTTGGGCGAGTTTGGGTATCCGACAACAGGTTGATGCGAATAGGCGGCTGCCTGGGGTCGCGCGGGACAGGGGTGTAGATCATGTCATGTCTCTCAGTTGCAAACCGTCATTCCGGGACGGTCCGAAGGACCAGACCTCAGATGTGCAATTGCACATCGGGGAATCTCGAGATTCCGGGTTCGCGTCTTTCGACGCCCCCGGAATGACGTCGAGCGGATGATGATCCTACTCAAGAAAAAAGGCCCCGGCAAAACCGGGGCCTTCGATCTCGTAAAACGCCGAACAAAAATCAGCGCGAATAGAATTCGACGATCAGATGCGGCTCCATCTGCACGGCGAACGGCACGTCCGACAGATGCGGGATGCGCTGGAACTTGGCCGTCATCTTGGAGTGATCCGCCTCGATGAAGTCGGGTACGTCGCGCTCGCTGAGCTGGCTGGCCTCGAGCACGACCGCGAGCTGCTTGGAGGATTCCTTGACCTCTACGACGTCGCCGACCTTGACCTTGAAGCTCGAGATATTGACGCGGCGGCCGTTCACCTTGACGTGACCGTGATTGATGAACTGGCGCGCGGCGAACATGGTGGCGACGAACTTGGCGCGATAAACCACGGTGTCGAGGCGGCGCTCGAGCAGGCCGATCAGGTTTTCACCGGTGTCGCCCTTCATCCGGCCGGCTTCGACATAGATGCCGTGAAACTGGCGTTCGGAGATGTTGGCGTAGTAGCCCTTCAGCTTCTGCTTGGCGCGCAGCTGCACGCCGAAGTCGGAGAGCTTGCCTTTGCGGCGCTGGCCGTGCTGGCCGGGGCCGTATTCCCTGCGGTTCACGGGGCTCTTCGGGCGGCCCCAGATATTCTGGCCCATACGGCGATCGATCTTGTATTTCGCCTCACTGCGCTTGGTCATCGCGTCCTCTTTCAAAGCATAGCCATCGCGGATGCGACGGCGTTCTGTTTCTCAGGTTTTGAGGAAACGCGCCCTCCTGTGCGCCGGGAATTCCCGGTGCCGACAGGCCCAACCCCCAAAGCTTGAAGGGATGGACCACGGGTCGCGAAACGCAACGCGGGCCGAAATCGGCCCGCGAGCAGCCGGTTTCTAGGGAGAAACCGCCGTCCTGTCAAATGAAAGGGCGGTTTTGCGGGCCCGGAACCGTCAGGTTGCGGCTGCCCGTACCTGCTTGGGCTCCGCCGGCTGCTGAAGACTGCTCAATTCGGCGGCGATTTCGGTATTGAGCACTTGTTCCAGCCGGGTCAGGACGCCTGCGATCACCGCGGCATCGGAAATCCGGTGATCCCAGCGGATCACGACATCGATGGTCCGGTCGGGCCCCACCACGCCGTAACTGACGACGAAAGGTCCCGGACTGAGCGCATGAAGCTCGCCGGCCCCGTACGCGGCAACCGAAGTTACCCCATAGCTGCCGAACCAGTTGGCGTGCTGGCGTCCGAAATTCAGGCCGAGCGTCCAGAACAGACGGCGGAGCGGCAGGGGCAGCTTGGTCACGCGCAGCGCTTTCCGGAACGCGGGCACCTGCTCGATCGGGGCATCCGTGGCGTGCCGGATTACCGCATCGATATCGGTCAAGGGCAATTCGTCCGCCGCGATGATCTTTTGCGGCAGAACGCAATCCTGGCCGTCCTCGACGCGCGCGATTGCGATCATCCCGATGCTGCGTGGCAGCTCATAAAAACACGGCCACGGCCATTTGGCGTAGAGCGTGCGCAACACCGGTTGGTCCTTCGCCACCAGGCTGAACGCCTTGACGAAGATCGCAGCCCAGCCGGGGGCTTGCGCGACAAGCGCCCGGGCTTCTGCAAGTTGACGGACATCGAAGGTTCGGCGCAGCGAGACAAAAGGCACCCGGATCGATGCATGCATGAGGTCGATCACGAAGCGGCGCGGTAGTGAGATTTTTCGAACCGTTCCGCGCATCGTTCCGCTCAAGTTACCCGCCCTGCAGTCGGCCGGGCTTGCCCGCTAACCCGCCTGTGTTCAAGCACGAACTAGGCCAGATGGTTCTCGGTTACCGCTTTGGTTTAGCTGGTTGGATTAAATAACAAGTTAATTCAATAGCTTGCGGGGTAAGATCACTTCAGCGTTGGATGCCATCGAAACTCGCCGCAATGCCGCGGGCAAACAACGACCAGTCGAAGCCGAGCGCCAGCCCCAGATAACCCCGTTCGATCATCTGATTGGCCTGTTCGGGCGTGCGCGCCACGCCGCCGATCGGGACGCCGCTTTTGAGAATACCGGCCTCGGCGCGCGCCATCAGCGCCAGCACTTCGGGGTCATCGGCGCGGCCACGCTTGTCGATGCTGGTGGCAAGATCGCCGGGGCCGATCACCGCGATGTCGATGCCGGGCACGGCCATGATCTCGTCGATCCGGTTGACCGCCTCGACATGCTCGATGGTGATCATGCAGATCATGTCGTCATCCGCCGTCGCCATATAGTCCGGCATCGAGACTCCCCAGCGAAACGGCGCGTGGAACGGGCCCCAGAGCCGTTCGCCGCGCGGCGGATAGCGTACGCTGCGCACGGCTTTTTCGGCATCCTCGCGATTGCAGATCATCGGGAAGTTGATTCCAAGCGCACCGATGTCCATCGGCGCCTTGGCAAGCCAGGGCTCGTTGGCGGCGATCCGCGCCAGCGGCACGCAAGGCGTGCCCGAGGTGGCGACGATCATCCCGTGCGCCGAGCCCAAATCGATCGGACCATGTTCGAGATCGACGATGATCCAGTCGAACCCGGATTGCGCCATGATCTGCACAGTCTGAATGCTGGGAATGGTGGCGATCGCTCCAAAGGTGGGACGACCCTCCCGCCAGAGCTTGCGGAGACGGTTAAGCGGCGTGGGTGTTGCGGGAGTCAAATCCGAAAGCTCCATTCGCGCAGGCTGAGGAAGCGCGGGTCACCCGAAGGCTAGCAGCGTCGCAGGATACCGAAAAGATCAAGTTGGTTTTATGCCGGGACGCGACCGCCGAAAAACGGCATCAGGGTCTGGCTCAGGGTGTTCGGCCGCCCGGAGGTGAAAATCATTTCAGCCCCCGCGGCCTCGCCACGGGCCGATCCGAGGAGATCGACGACCCGCCGGGCGATCGCAGGCGCGGGATCGATCCAGTCCACCGGCCAGGGCGCGAGCGCAACCAGCCGGTCCATCAGCAGCGGGAAATGGGTGCAGGCCAGCACGATCGTATCGGTGCGCGCCGGATCGTCGTTGCCTCCGCCGACAAAACATGGCGCGAGTTCGGCGGATATCTCGTTGTCGCCGACGTCCTTGCCGCTCAGCGCCGCCTCCGCCAGCGAAGCGAGATCGGCGGAGCCCACCAGCGTCACTTTGCAGCCCTGGCCATGATCCCGGATCAGCGCCTGGGTATATTCGCGCTCGACTGTGGCTTTGGTGCCGAGCACCGACACCCTTCTTGTTCTCGATGCCGCACAGGCGGGCTTGATGGCCGGCACCGTACCGACGAACGGCACGCGATAAGCGGTGCGCAAGTGAGCCAACACCGAAACCGACATGGTGTTGCAGGCGATCGTCACCAAATCGGGCCTGTGCGCGGCGATCAGTTCGCCGACCAGTGGCACCACCCGGGCGATGATTTCGTCCTCGCCATGCTGGCCGTAGGGAAAGAACAAATCGTCGGCGACATAGACGTAGTGCACATCGGGCCGCACTTTGACGATTTCACGCAAGACCGTGAGCCCGCCAAGGCCGGAATCGAACACCAGAATGGTCGGAGGCACGGACACGGCGCGATCCTAGCCGATCCCGGTTACCATTCAGTTGTTTTTGGAATGATTCAAATCGCTTCGGTTATGCCGGACGGCTATCAGGAACCCGGTTTCGGCCGCGCAAAACGGTCAGTTTATCCACACCGAGAGGCCGCGCAGGACATGATTCGAAATACCACGTCGAGCTGGGGCAGCGTCAGCAGATCGTTCCACTGGATTCTGGCTGCCGTCATCATCGGCATGCTGGCCTATGGCTGGTGGATGAACCACATCCCGGCGCGCGGAGACCGGCTGTTTTATCGCACGATCCATGCCGATATCGGCTACGTCGTGCTGCTGCTGATGGTTCTTCGGCTGATCTGGAAAATCTTCAATCCCGCGCCGGCGTTGCCGTCCGGTACGCCGCGCTGGCAGAGGGTCATGGCGCATATCAGCCATTGGGCGCTCTATATCGTCACCATCGCGGTGGCGATGCTGGGGTGGGCGCATTCCGGCGCGCATACGCCGGACTATTCGAGCTGGTTCGGGCTGTTTCACGTGCCGCAGATCACCTCGCCCGACAAGGCCGCGGCCAACGCCTTTGAAGACCGCCACATCTGGGCGGCTTATGTGTTGCTGGCGCTGATCGTGATCCATCTCGTCGCGGCGCTATGGCATCACTTCGTCAGGCGCGATCGCGTCGCGGCGCGAATGATCGACGGCAAGCCGGGCTGACAGCGATACGGTTTTAGAATTTCTCCAATTTACACGCGTCTTTTTGCCCCTTCGCGAACCTGTTGCGGACAGCGTATGGGATTGCCCGATGTTATCTGCAGCATTGGAAAAAGATCATGACCACCTCGCGCGTGTTTCCGAAAGTAACTTGTCTTGCGGTTGTCTGTTTCGTCTCGATGTCTGTCGTTGGCGCGGCTCGAGCCCAGAGCATCGAGATTCAGCTCAGCTACAAGGACAAGAAGTTCGACCCGGCGGAGATCGGCGCGCCCGCCAATACGGCGATCGTGATCAAGCTGAAGAATCTCGATGCCAAGGCGATGGAATTCGAGAGCAAGACATTGCATGTCGAGAAGGTGGTTGCAGGAAACAGCGATGCGACCATCAACGTCCGGGCGCAACAGCCGGGTCGCTACGAATTTTTCGACGAATACAACGAGAAGGTCGCCCGCGGTGCGCTGGTCGTGAAGTAGCTTCGTGCTCGCCGCGCTGATCATCGTTTTCCGCGAAGTCTTCGAGGCCGGTCTGATCGTTGGTATCGTGCTCGCGGTGACGCGCCCGGTTCCGCATCGTAACCGGTGGATCGGCGGCGGTGTGCTGGCGGGCGTTGTCGCCGCCTGCGTGGTGGCGATATTCGCGAGCACCTTGTCCAATCTGTTCGCCGGAATGGGGCAGGAGCTGTTCAACGCGGCCATCCTCAGTGTCGCCGTTATCATGCTGACCTGGCACAATGTCTGGATGGCGCGCCACGGCAGCGAACTCGCCGGCGAATTGCACGCCGCCGGGCAGGCGGTGGTCGAGGGCTCAAAGTCGCTGCTGGCGCTGGCGGTCGTGGTCGGTGTTGCCGTGCTGCGTGAGGGCAGTGAGGTGGTGCTGTTCCTGTACGGCGTTCTTGCGGCAGGAGACGACTCCACAGCCAGCGTGGCGCTCGGCGGTTTCCTCGGTCTGGCGTTGGGCGCCGGTGTTTGCCTCCTGACCTATTTCGGGCTGCTGCGGATTCCGATGCGGGCGCTGTTCACGACCACGACGGTGTTGATCGCGCTGCTGGCCGCAGGCATGGCGGCACAGGCCGCGGCTTTTCTGGAAAAGGCCAACTGGCTGACCGCGATGGACACTATCGTCTGGGACAGCGGCTGGCTGCTGTCGGATACGAGTTTCCCCGGCCGCGCGCTGCATACGCTGATCGGATACACCGATCAGCCGACCGCGATGCAGCTGACGGTCTATCTCGCCATCCTGCTGGTGACCTTCGTGCTGATGCGGCTCTACGGCGCGCCGGCCAAGGCAACACCGCAGCCGGCGCGAAGCTGAGGTCACACCGGCTGCAGCGGCCGGTGCGGCCTGGCAGGCCATTCGACGCGGATCGGATCGCCCGGCCGCACATCGCCCTCCGCAATCACGATGCTCATGATGCCGGCCTTGCGGATCAGATTGCCGTCGGCATCCCTGTCCAGCGTCGCCGCCATCAGGCCTTTCTGAAAATTGTCGAGCTGGATGCAGGGATTGCGCAGACCGGTGATCTCGACGATTGCGCTTGCGCCGAGATATAGAAGCGTGCCGGTCGGCAGCGCCAGCAAATCGATGCCCGACGTGGTGATGTTCTCGCCGATGTCACCCGGTTTGACGACATAGCCCTTGGCGCGCAACCCATCGAACAGTTCGGCATGGATCAGGTGCACCTGACGCAGGTTGGGCTGCGTCGGATCCTTGCGGACGCGCGAGCGATGCTGAACCGTCTCGCCCAAATGGCCGTCGCCGGCGACACCCAATCCCCGGAGCAGGCGAATGGAAAGGCTCGGCGTCTTGCTGAAGTGATGGCCGGAGCGGAGGCTGACCGCGGCGACGCTGCCCATCTAGCCTTCGCCGAACACGCGCCTGAAGATGGTATCGACGTGCTTGAAGTGATAACCGAGATCGAACTGCTCGGAAATTTCGGCGTCGGTGAGATACTTCTTCACGTCGGGGTCTTTTTTCAGCAGGGTCAGGAAGTCGCCTTCGCCGCGCCATACCGGCATCGCGTTGCGCTGCACGAATTTGTAGGCGTCCTCGCGGCTTGCGCCTTTTTGCGTCAGCGCCGTCAATACGCGCTGCGAATGAATCAGGCCGCCGAGGCGGTCGAGGTTCTTCTGCATGTTCGCTGGATAGATCAGCAGCCTGTCGACCAGCCCGGCGAGGCGATTGAGCGCAAAATCCAGCGTCACCGTGGCATCGGGGCCGATCATGCGTTCGACCGACGAGTGCGAAATATCGCGCTCGTGCCAGAGCACGACATTCTCCATCGCCGGCATCGCGTAGCCGCGCACCACGCGCGCCAGGCCGGTGAGGTTTTCCGACAGCACCGGGTTGCGCTTGTGCGGCATCGAGGAGGAGCCCTTCTGGCCCTCGGAGAAAAACTCCTCGGCTTCCAGCACCTCGGTGCGCTGCAGATGCCTTATCTCGGTGGCGAGACGCTCGACCGATGATGCGATCACGCCCAGCGTCGCAAAATACATCGCGTGGCGGTCGCGCGGGATCACCTGCGTCGAGATCGGCTCCGGCACCAGGCCCATCGCCCTGGCGACATGTGCCTCCACCCGAGGATCGATCTGCGCAAAGGTGCCGACGGAGCCTGATATCGCGCAAGTGGCGATTTCCTTGCGGGCGGCGACCAGCCGCTCGCGGGCGCGAGAAAATTCGGCATAGGCGTAAGCGAGCTTCAGCCCGAACGTGACGGGTTCGGCGTGGATGCCATGGGAGCGGCCGATGGTCGGCGTCATCTTGTGCTCGAAGGCGCGCTTCTTCAGCGCTGCCAGCACCCGGTCGACGTCCGCTATCAGGATATCCGCGGCGCGGGCCAGCTGCACGTTGAGGCAGGTGTCGAGCACATCGGAGGAGGTCATGCCCTGGTGCACGAACCGCGCCTCGGGCCCGACGATTTCGGCCAGATGGGTTGTGAAGGCGATGACGTCGTGGTGGGTCTCGCGCTCGATCTCGTCGATCCGCGCGACGTCGAAGGTCACATCCCCAGCCTTGGCCCAGATCGTTTTGGCGGCTTCCTTCGGGATCACGCCGAGTTCCGCCTGTGCATCCGCCGCATGCGCCTCGATCTCGAACCAGATTTTGAAACGCGCTTGCGCATCCCAGATCGAAGCCATTTCCGGCCGGCTGTAGCGGGGGATCATCGACGACTCTGGGTGAAGGGGTTACGCCGCTCTTTAGCAGAGCAGCCATGGCGAGACAAACGCGGCGGCGGGCGAGGATACGGCCGGCCAGGCGGCGCTTCTTCCTTTTAACACCTTCGATCACATAATATTGAATAACAGATATTGAAATCTGTCAGCGCGATACGATATGTTCCCCGAGGGTGCTGAGGCGCCACCTTGGCTTGTTGGATGATCGCCGCGAGCCTTGGACTTCAAGAGGACGACGCTATGACTATCGAAATTCTTTATCTGACTACTCAAATCCGAAATTGGCTCAATGTCCGCGTGGCACGACACCTGGCGGCGCAAGCCGCGAGGTTGAATCGTTAACCGGACGACCCCGACAACCCAGACGGTGCGCACATGAACGAAGCAGTCGTTTTAACGCCTGAGCGAATTCTCGAAGTCACCGAGGACGTGCTGCGCCGCTTCGGCCTGGCCAAGGCCACCGTCGTCGATGTGGCGCGGGCGCTCGATGTCAGCCACGGCAGCGTCTATCGCCATTTCCCGAGCAAGGCTTCGCTGCGCGAGGCCGTGGCGAAACGCTGGCTCGATCGGGTCAATGCGCCGCTGTTGAAAGTTGCCGAAAGCCCGGCGCCTCCGCCCGCCCGACTGGAGCGCTGGTTGCGAACGATGATTGCGATCAAGCACAAGAAGGTCTGCGAAGACCCCGAAATGTTCGAGACCTATCTGACGCTGGCGCAGGAAGCCTGCAAGGTGGTGAAGGCCCACAAGGATGGCCTGGTCGACCAGATCGCGAATATCCTGTCTGAAGGCGTGAAACAGGGCGTGTTCCAGGTCGCCGACGTCAAGGCCACCGCGCGCGCGTTGTTCGACGGCACCAGCCGCTTCCATCATCCGGCGCATGCCGAGGAATGGAAGGATCCGCAACTCTCCGAGCGGATCGACGCTGTGCTGGCGCTGTTGCTGAAGGGCCTGGAAGCGCCGCGGAAGCGTTGAGAGGACGGTATTCGCGGTCAGATATCGGTCTCTACTGGACGGTAACGCCCATCTGAATGGTTGCAGTGGTATTGCTGCCGGCTTTTCCATCCCCGAAGATTGTAAAGGTGAAGGAGTCGTTGCCCTTGAAGCCGGGTTTTGACCGATACGTAACCCCGGTTGATCCGGCAGAGGCGGACCCGTTTTTCGGGGGAGACGTGACCCTGACGGACTTGATGACGGTTAGCGGGCCGGTCCTGTCGGCATTTGCCGAGCAAGGCGTTCCGCTTGAAGTGTCCATGGATCCATTGGTGACCTGACCGAAAGTGAAAGAAAAACGCGCGCTGCAAGCTGCTTGCACATTGGCGCACGATACAAGGAACAAGAAAAAAGCCAAAATAAATCGAGACATGGTCGCCCTCCGGAAGAATGAATAGTCGGGAACCAAATACTAGGAGAAATCTCGCCAGGAGGAAACGTCGGCCGGCGAGGTAGTTGAATAGGTTCTGAGTTGGCTCGCGGCACTCATATGTATCGGATTGTCGCGGCGACAGAGCCGCTTGACTTGTGCCATTCAGCTGGCAGAAATCAGGTTCTGATGTGAAATCACCGCATACCTGTCGGGACCAAAGTGCTGATCGAAATCCAGCCGATTTGGGAGAGCGTCGTGCATACATGGCAACAATCGGCACGCGCGTTGGGCGCGCTTGCATTTATCTACGCGTTCTCTGGCTTGGCGGCGCAACCGGCCTGTGCCGACGGATCCGTGTCGTCCCTGGGCATGGGCTATGGGGCGCGTAATTCAGCCGAGTTTGCGCAATTCCAGTCGGTGATCCAGCAGTATAACGCGTCGGGTGAGCGCTTCCGCATTGACAGCCACTGTCAATCCGCCTGCACCATGTTCCTTTCGATACGCAACGTTTGCGTCTCGCCGGGCGCCACGCTGTTGTTCCATGCCGGCGGCACCAGGCAAGCGGGCGCCAGCCCCGGCCGCACGCAGCAGATGCTCAGCACCTACAACGCGGCCTTGCAGCGGTATGTCACCGCCAACCATTTCATGGACACACTCGACTTTCACACGATTTCAGGCGGTGAAATAATCAGGCGCTTCGGCTACCCGGCCTGCCGGTAGGCAGGTTGACCTATCGCGGGCAATTCGTCACGCGACGTTGTCTGATCGGTCGCGAACCCTTCGCCTTATAAATAACGCCAGCCGACCCTTCATCGTGGCACGAAACGTTCCGCCGTCGGATCGGACCATGCCTCGCGCCATCAGGCGATTTGCCTGATCGCGCCTGAGGCCGTCCGGGCGAAGGCCCGACGCAACATCAACCAGCGAATGGAGGTCGCCGCGTTTTAATTCTCGGGCGATCCAGTCCTTGCCGGCAAATTTGATCGCCAGATTGATAACAATGGCGAGGAGCACAAGGCCACACGCGAGGTAGACGTATTCAGTCTCTATCATGGATGCCCCCGTCCAATAGATTGCCGGAATTATTGACGGGCGCTAATTCCCCTCCAATAGATCGTTCTGAGTTATCCACGGAACTGGTTCGATTAATCGGGAACTCTGCGATATCCTTCACGGTGGCCAGACGGCGAAAAGGCTCGCTGTCTTCTTGCAGCGCAAGATGACGCGATTGGCAGGATATCCAAAGGCTGCTGCGCCATCTCCGCTTTCGGAGAAATAGCGGAGACGCCTTTCTCTTTTTTATGAATGCGCGCCTAGACCATTTCGCCGCGCGCCGCTGCGGCTGCTTCGCGGATCGCTGAAATATTGGTCTTGTAGGATTCCGGCGTGCCGCCCTTGAACACCGCGGAACCCGCGACGAAGGCATTGGCGCCGGCGGCGGCGAGCGCGCCTGAAACATCCGGGCCCACGCCGCCATCGACCTCGATGTCGATCGGGCGTCCGGCGGTCATGGCCCTGAGATCGCCGATCTTGCCGAGCGCGGAGGGGATGAAGGCCTGGCCGCCGAAGCCGGGATTGACCGACATCACCAGCACCAGGTCGATCATGTCGATCACATATTCGATGGCGCTGATCGGCGTGCCCGGATTGAGCGAGACGCCGGCCTTCTTGCCGAGGCTGCGGATCGCCTGCAGCGAACGATGCAGATGCGGGCCGGCCTCGGCATGCACCGTGATGTGATCGCAGCCGGCTTTGGCGAAGGCCTCCAGATACGGATCGCAGGGCGAAATCATCAGATGCGCGTCGAAGATTTTCTGGCTGTGCGGGCGCATCGCCTTGATGACATCGGGGCCAAACGAAATATTCGGAACAAAATGCCCGTCCATCACGTCGAGGTGAATCCAGTCGGCGCCCGCTGCATCGACGGCGCGAACCTCTTCGCCGAGCCTGGAAAAATCCGACGCCAGGATTGACGGCGCGATGACGAGAGGGCGTGACGCAAATTGTTGAGACATGTGCGTATTCCCGATGCGCTTTGTTTGCACGCTTTGCTGCACTTCGCTTCGCGTAACATGCGCAAAGTCCGGGGGCAATGCGGGCCAATAGAGCCACGCCCGGCGCCGATCTTCTACCCGAAGCGATCTTTCCACGCCGGCAGCGCGCCGGGGAATGGCAGCGCCGCCGCCATATAGACACCGCGTGCGATGGCGCGGGCCACGACATTGGCCGCGACCATGCCCAACTCGGTGAGCCCGACCAGGGGATCGATCGGCTTTTCGCAAGTAGCGGCCGCGAACAATACGTCGCCATCGAGCGGCGCATGCACCGGGTAGATCGCGCGGGCAAAGCCGGTCTGCGCGATCATGGCCAGCCGCCTGGCTTGCGGTTTTGTCAACACCGCGTCGGTCACGACCACCGCCAGCGTGGTGTTCTCCGAAGCAGTTGCGGCGGCGCCGCCCTTGATGCGCATCGTCAGCATGTCCGGCGTGAAGGACGGCGGCAATCCACGCCCGCCATATTCGCCGCCGATCTCAAAGGGTGCGGCCCAGAACCATGGCCCGTCGCCGACCGTGACGGCGCCGACGGCATTGACCGCTACAAGTGCGGCAACCTTGACGCCATCGGGCGTCGCCGCCGATGCCGAGCCGATCCCGCCCTTGAAATTCGCCGTGGTGGCGCCGAGCCCGGCGCCGACGCTGCCGAGCGCGAAGTCGGTGCCGGCTGAGGCTGCCGCGGCATAGCCGAGATCGCGGTAGGGCGGAAAGCGGCCCCATTTCTTGTTACCGCCGTTAAGCAGGTCGAACAGGATCGCGCCGGGCACGATCGGAATCACCGCATCGCGCACCGCAAAACCGCGGCCCTGTTCGGCAAGCCAGGCCTGCACGCCGCCGCCGGCCTCGAGCCCGAACGCCGAGCCGCCCGACAGCGCGATGGCGTCGATCCGCTCCACGGTGTTGGCGAGATCGAGCAGCGAGCCCTCGCGGGTGCCGGGGCCGCCGCCGCGCACATCGATCGCCGCCACCGCGGGAGAATCGAAAATCACCGCGGTGACGCCGGACGCGAGTTTTGCGTCATCGGCGTGACCGACGCGGACGCCGGCTATATCGGTGAGAAGATTTTTCATACGTCGATCTCTCCCATTACAGGAACAGGACAGAACGAGTTGTCATTGCGAGCCGACCGGTTGGCTCGCAATGACGAGCAGCCCCTACGACCCCTTCGGGTTGATCTCGGTATAACCGCCCTTGGCGTCCCAGCGGTAGACGACGTAGTCGAGCAGCTTGATATCGCCCTTGGCGTCGAATTCCAGCTTGCCGATCACGGTATCCCAGGAGCCGGCCTTGATCGCATCCATGACTTTCTTCGGATCGGTCGTGCCGGCCTTGGCCGCGGCCTGCGACCACACCTGCATCGCGGCATAGGTGTAGAGCGTGTAGCCTTCGGGATCGATGCCCTTGGCCTTGAAGCTCTCGACGATGGCCTTGGCGGTCGGCTTGTTGCGCGGGTCCGGACCGAAGGTGAACAGCGTGCCTTCGCCGGCAGGCCCGGTGATCGAGGCGAACTCCTTGTCGGCCAGCGCATCGCCCGCCATCAACACGGTCTGCAGGCCCTGATCGCGCATCTGGCGCAGGATCAATCCGGCTTCCTGATGGTATCCGCCGACAAAGACGAGGTCGATGTTGTCGCGCTTGAGGCGCGACACGATGGCGTTAAAATCCTTGTCGCCCTTGTTGTAGGATTCGAACATCTTTTCGGTGAAGCCGGCCTTGTTGAGCGCCTTCTTGGTCTCGTCGGCGAGGCCCTTGCCGTAGGTGGTCTTGTCGTTGAGGATGGCGACGTTCTTGCCCTTGTAATTCTTGGCGATGTATTCGGCCGAAACCAGGCCCTGCTGGTCGTCGCGGCCGCAGACCCGCGCCACGTTCCACAGATTGCGTTCGGTGAACAGCGGGTTGGTCGAGGCCGGCGTGATCTGCAACACGTTGCCGTCGGCATAGGCTTCGGAAGCCGGGATCGACGACGACGAGCAATAATGGCCCGCGACGAACGGGATTTTCGCGCTGCCGATTTTTTCCGCGACCGAGCGCGCCTGCTTCGGGTCGCAGGCATCGTCCTCGACATCCAGCGTCAGTTTTTTGCCGAGCACGCCGCCGGCGGCGTTGATGTCGGCGACCGCCTGTTCGGCGCCGTTCTTCATCTGGCGGCCGAACGCGGATTCGCCGCCCGTCATCGGGCCCGCCACGGCGACGGTGATGTCTTGTGCCTGCGCTGCGGCCGATAGCGCCAGCGACGCGCCCAGTGCCAGGCCGATGAGTTTCAATGATTTCATGAGGAGTCCTCGCGGGTGATCGCTACGAAAGTGCCCGGCAGGCCGCCGGGTTCGAAAATCGCCGCCATTGTCGGCTGATTTTGCCGCGAAGTCATCGGCAAATTTCGGGCGGCGCGGCACTTCGCCGCCGCTTAAGCCCGCCGGCCGCCCTCCAGATAGGCAGCGCGGATTTCCGGACGCTGCAACAACTCGGTGCCGGTTCCCTCCAGCGTTATCAGGCCGTTAACCATCACATAGCCGCGATGGGCCAGCCGCAGCGCGTGGTTGGCGTTCTGCTCGACGATCAGCACGGTGAGGCCGTCCTGCCGGTTCAGGGTCCGGATGGCGTCGAAAATCTGCCGCGCGATCAAGGGGCGCGAGGCCCAGCGAGGGCTCGTCGAGCATCAGCAGGCGAGGGCGGCTCATCAGCGCGCGGCCGATCGCCAGCATCTGCTGCTCGCCGCCGGACAGGGTGCCGCCGCGCTGGGTCATGCGCTCCTTCAGCCGCGGAAACAGCGTCAGCACGCGCTCAAGCCCGGCGGCGCGGTCGGCCTCAGCTGCTTTCGGTGGCGTCCGCACCCATCTGCAGGTTTTCCGCCACGCTCATGCGCGGGAAAATCCGGCGCCCTTCCGGCGATTGCGCAATGCGCAGCCGCGCGATCTCATGGGTCGGCACTTCCGTGATATCGCGGCCGTCGAACAGGATCCGGCCCGAGCGGGCGCGCGGCTTGCCGAAGATCGTCATCATCAGCGTCGACTTGCCGGCGCCATTGGCGCCGATCAACGCGACGATCTCGCCGGCGCTGATGTCGAGATCGACGCCCTTCAGCGCCTCGATCTTGCCATAGGCCGCCCGAAGGCTCCGGATCGCGAGCAGGGGGGATGTGACTGAGGTCATCGCACGATCTCGCATCCGTCATGGCCGGGCTTGTCCCGGCCATCCACGTCTTTGCCGACGATCAGCAAGAAAGACGTGGATGCCCGGGACAAGCCCGGGCATGACGAGAGAATGTTAGACGCGGTCACGTTCCGCTCTCCATCACCGCGATGGCTTCTTCCTCGTCGGCGCCGAGATAGGCCGCGATCACCTTGGGATCGTCGCGGATGTCCTGCGGCGTGCCTTCGGCGATTTTCACGCCGTAGTCCATCACCACGACATGGTCGGAGATTTCCATCACCACCGACATGTCGTGTTCGATCAGCAGGATCGAGGTGCCCTGTTCGGCGCGGATCGATAGCAGCAGCTCGCTCAGCGCCGCACTTTCCCGCGCGTTCAGCCCGGCGGCCGGCTCGTCGAGGCACAGCAGGGCCGGTTCGGTGCACATCGCGCGCGCGATTTCGAGACGGCGCTGGTCGCCGTAGGGAAGATTGCCGGCGGCGTCGTCGGCGCGGTCGAGCAGTCCGATGCGGTCGAGCCAGGTTTGCGCCAGATCGATCGCGCGCTTTTCCGCCGCGCGCCAGGACGGCGCGCCGATCAGTCCCAGAAACGTCAGGCCCGAGGCCAGCATCAGCGCGTTGTGCTGCGCCACCATCAGGTTTTCCAGCGCGGTCATGCCGGGAAACAGCCGGATGTTCTGGAAGGTGCGCGCGACCTTCGCCAGTTTGGAGATGCGGAAATCGTTCAGCCGCTCGAGCTGGATTTCTGCGGCCATCATCGTGCGTGAGTTTCATGGCGCCGCCGGTCGGCTTGTAGAAACCGGTGATGCAGTTGAACACGGTGGTCTTGCCGGCGCCGTTCGGTCCGATCAGGGCGGTGATCTTGCGGCGCTCGGCGCCAAAGGTGAGTTCGTTGACGGCGACGATGCCGCCAAAGCGCATCGACAGATGATCGACCGACAGGATGCAAATCGTCGCTCATCCGTGGCCCTCTTTGACAAGGTCGGATGAGATCGCCTGGCTATGCCGCAGGAACACGGTCGGCGCGCGGTGGCCGATCAGCCCGCGCGGCCGCCAGATCATCAGCAGCACCATCGCGATCCCGAACACCAGCATGCGATACTGGTCGAAGCCGCGAAACAGTTCGAAGCCGCCGATCATGGTCAGCGCGGCAAGCGCCACGCCAAGCTGCGAGCCCATGCCGCCGAGCACCACGATCGCCAGCACCAGCGCCAATTCCTGGAAGGTGAAGGATTCCGGGCTGATGAAGCCCTGCCGCGTCGCAAAGAACGCGCCGGCGAAACCGCCGAACATGGCGCCGGTCGCGAACGCCGTCAGCTTGGTGGTGGTGGTGTTGATGCCGAGCGCGCGGCAGGCGACTTCATCCTCGCGCAGCGCTTCCCAGGCGCGGCCGATCGGCAAACGCCGCAAGCGGATCGTCACCCAGTTGGTGAGCAATGCCAGCGCCAGGATCAGGTAAAACAGAAACACGATGCGGTGGGTCGGCGAGAATTCGATGCCGAGCTTGGCCGCAAGGCCGTCGGGGCCGGGCGTCAGCGGAATGCCGAACAATGTCGGGCGCGGAATGCCGGTGACGCCGTTGGGGCCGCCGGTCAGGCTCTGCCAGTTGATGATGACGAGACGGATGATCTCGCCGAACGCCAGCGTGACGATGGCGAGATAGTCGCCGCGCAGCCGCAGCACCGGAAAGCCCAGCATCACGCCCCAGAACGCCGCGAGGATGCCGGCCAGCGGCAGGCAGACCCAGAACGACAGCCCGAAATTGGTCGCCAGCAGCGCGTAGGAATAGGCGCCGACGGCATAAAACGCGACATAGCCGAGATCGAGCAGCCCGGCGAGGCCGACCACCACGTTCAGCCCCCATCCCAGCATCACATAGGTCAGCACCAGAATGCCGAGATCGAGAATGTAGCGCTGGTCGTAGAAAATCACCGGCACCAGGAACGTGAAGATCAGCAGCACCGGCGCGATGCCGCGCCGCGCCACGGCGAGCGCGCTGACACCGAGGGCGGAACGATCCTGACGGTGCCGACCGGCCCCCACCATTGCCGCAGCAATTCGATCACGATGCTGCCGCCGAATACGGTGGCGACCATGGCGGCGAGATCGCCGAACCGCGTCCAGTAGATCAATTGCCCGGCGGGTCCGGCTTCGGTGCGGATGCCGATCATCAGCGAAAACAGCACCAGCGCCACCAGCGCGCTGATCAGGGCTTTCTTGAAGATGAAGGCGACGCCCGGCGCGCGCGACAGATGCGTTGGCGCGGGCGCTTGTGTTGTCACGCCGTCGGCCATCAAACTTTTTCGACTTCGGGCCGGCCCAGCAGGCCCGTCGGCATGAAAATCAGCACGATGATCAGGATCGAGAACGCCGCGACGTCCTTGTATTCGACCGAGAAATACGCCGACCACAGCGTCTCGATCAGCCCGATCGCCAGACCGCCCAGCATCGCGCCGGGCAACGAGCCGATGCCGCCGAGCACCGCTGCGGTGAACGCCTTGATGCCGGCGACGAAGCCCATGAAGAAATCGACCAGGCCGTAATAGAGCAGGTACATCATGCCGGCGACGGCGGCGAGTGCGGCGCCAATGACAAACGTCATGGAGATGGTGCGGTCGACGTCGACGCCGAGCAGGGCGGCCATGGTCTGGTCCTGCTCGCAGGCGCGCATGTCGCGGCCCAATCGCGTGCGCGCCACCAGCCAGGTGAAGATCGCCAGCAGCACGATGGTGGTGATGACGACGATGATCTGCACATTGGACAGCCGCACCACGAAGCCGCCGCTGCCCTCGTGCAGCGTATAGCCGCCGGTGATGATCGGCGGCACCGGTTTGACCCGCGCGCCCTGCGCCACCTGCGAGTAATTGATCAGCACGAACGACATGCCGATCGCCGACAGCATCGGCGCGAGCCGGAACGAATGCCGCAGCGGCCGGTAGGCGATGCGCTCCACGGTCCAGCCATAAAGTGCGGTGATCGCCATCGAGACCAGCAGCACGATCAGCAGGATCACCGGCACCATGGTGAGGCCGAACGAGACCAGGATCAGGAACGTGATCAGCGCGATAAAGCCGCCGATCATGAAAATATCGCCGTGGGCGAAATTGATCATGCCGACGATGCCGTAGACCATGGTGTAGCCGATGGCGATCAGGCCATAGATCGAGCCGAGCACGATGCCGTTGATCAGTTGCTGGGCGAAATAATCCATGCGCTGCCGTTGGTTGCGGCTCGTTTTCTAACAGGTGGGAACCCGGTGCGGCAACAGCGCAAGGTGCGGCTTGTGGGGCTTGTACACGGCGAGTTTTGGCGGCGGGCGGCGGTTCCCGGGCCACAGTTGAATCAAACAAATGCCGCGCAATGATCCCGATGGAACCGGCTTTTTTCTGAAACCAATTCCGGGATTTCAGTTGTCTCCCGTTACGTTCAACAAGGGAGATCCCATAAAATGTCGAACCAGAACAACCAGAACAATCCCGGCCAGCAGAACCAGAACCCGGGCCAGAAGCCCGGCCAGCAGCAGGGCGGCGGGCAGAAGCCCGGCCAGCAGCAGCAGGACCCGAACCGTCAGGGCCAGGACCAACAGGGCCACAAGGACCGGTAAATCCGGACTAGGCTCAAGCGAGAGCAGGAAAGTCCCGCCGAAAGGCGGGATTTTTCTTGTGTGAAGCCCATTTCTCTCAGCGTCATCCTCCGCCGTGAGCCGGAATCCATACGCCGCGGATGGCCGCCGGTATCTCGATCCGCCCCCGCTGCAATTAAGGTAAACAAAGGGTTTAAATTGCCCGTCGCAGTTTAAGCAGGTTACCTCGCCCGCGAAGCCGACGCTCCGATCCGGAGCCAGCGGACAAGCGGGGAAGCGACATGTCGACGAACTGGCGGATCAGTAGCTTCAACGGCGCGTTGTTGGCGGCCTATTTCATTCCGACCTGGACCATCGTCGCCTTCAAGATCATGATTTCGCCGATTCACGGCCTCTATGAGCGGCCCAATATCTCGGTGGCGCTGTTCATCAGCGATCATCTGCAACTGTCGGCGCTGGCCACGGTCCGCGCTCGCCTGGCTGCTGGCCTTAGGCAAACTCACCGTCGTTGCGTTTTTCGCGATCTTCCTTGTTTTCATCACCCGGGCCGCGATCCGAAAGACCGGCGGCTGCGACGAGGCGCTGGCGATGGCGCTGGCGATCGGCAGCATCGATCAGTTTCGCCAGCATGCTGATGGCGTCGCAGGTGGACGAGACCGCGGCACTTCGGCTGCATGCGACGGAACTGCTGATGCTGCTCGGCACCGCCATCGTGTTGCTGGTCGAGCGACCCGCGCAACCGCAGACCGATCGCGACGCTGCCTCCGATCTATCCCTTCAGCAGCCCCAGCTCCTGAACAATCGCTGACGCTTCCTTGACGGCGTGGTTGGCGGCGGGCACGCCGCAATAGATCGCCTGCTGCAGCAGGATTTCCTTGATATCGTCCGGCGTAAAGCCGCCTTCCGCCAGTGCCGCGCGCACATGCAGGCGGAATTCATCCCATTGCCCGAGCGCGACCATGGTGCCGATCACCAGCACGCGCCTTGTGCGATGGTCGAAATGCGGCCGGGTCCAGATCTCGCCCCAGGCATGCCGCGTGATCAAATCCTGGAATTCGGTGTTGAACGAATTCCGGTTGGCGAGCGATTTATCGACCCAGGCGTCGCCGAGCACCTTGCGGCGCTGCGCCATGCCTTCGTCGCGGCGTTGTTGGTCGTCCATAAGTCTATCCTCCGGTTGGTGCCACCTCTCCCAGGGGGAGAGGTCGATTTGCGACAGCAAATCGGGTGAGGGGGGACGGTCTATCGATAGTGCCTTAACCCCTCACCCGGCGCTGCGCGCCGACCTCTCCCGATGGGAGAGGTCAAATCCATGGCTCTCACGCCGCACTAGCGTTGCGTCAAAAAGCCGATCACGGCTTCGGTGAAAGCGTGCGGACTGCTCGACATTGGAAATATGCGCGGCGTCGAGGATCGTCATCGCGGCGCCCGGAATGTTGGCTGCGGATGAACTCGCCGGCTGCGACCGGCGTCGCCATGTCGTGGCGGCCGGCGATCACGAGCGTGGGGCTTTTTATTTTGGGCAGCAGCGCGCGCTGGTCGAGCGTGCTCAGCGCCTCGCAGCAGGCGAGATAGCCCTGCACCGGCGTGGCGACCAGCATCGCCTTCATTTTCGCCGTGACCTGCGGCTCGCGCTCCCGGAAATCCGCAGTGAGCCAGCCGGCGATCACGGCGTCGGCGACCGCCGCGATGCCGCCTTCCTTCACCGCTTTGATCCGGTTCAGCCAGTTGGTCGGATCGGGATAGTAGCACGCGGTGTTGGAAAGAATGATCCGGTCGAACCGCGTCGGTGCGTTGGCGCCGAGCCATTGTCCGACCATGCCGCCCATCGATAGCCCGCACCAGTGCGCTTTCTCGATGTTGAGGTCATCGAGGATCGCCAGCACGTCGCGGCCGAACCGCTCCATCGAATAGGGGCCGGGCGGCGCGCCGGATTTGCCGTGGCCGCGCCGGTCATAGCGGACGACGCGAAAGTGCTGCGTCAGCGCCGCCATCTGTGGCTCCCACATCTGCAAGGTGCAGCCCAGCGAATTCGACAGCATCAGCGTCGGTCCGCCGTCGCGGCCTTCCACGGAGACATTGAGCAGGCACCCGTCGGCATTGACCATCGGCATGATATTTTCCTCAGAGTTCGTCATTGCGAGGAGCAAGGCGACGAAGCAATCCAGCTTTCCTTTTGTAAAAAGCAAGCAAGAAAGCTGGATTGCTTCGCTTCGCTCCTCGCAATGACGGTGTTCACAAATTCACTACTTATCCAGTGACGCGAGCAATCGGTCGATCAGGGCCTGCGAAACGCCCTGATAGGCCATCGGCTCGAACAGTTTTGCGATTTTTGCGGCGTCGAGATGCGCGGTGACCTTGGGATCGTTCGCAAGCACTTCCTGCAGATCCTTCCTGTCGGCGACGGCCTTTTTGCTCGCCGCTTCCACCAGATGATGGGCGTCGGCCTTGCCGATCTTGTCGGCCAGCGCGAACGTCACGGCTTCCGCCATGATCAGCCCGTGGGTGGCGCCGAGGTTGACGCGCATCCGCGCCGCATCGACTTCCAGTCCCTCGGCGATATCGGCGATGGCGGCGAGCGCGCCGGAGGTGACGAGTTGCAGCATCGGCAAGGTTGGCCATTCCGCGTGCCAGGGTCCGGCGCTGCGCTCGTGATCCTGCACCTGCGCTGCGAAAATCGTCGCTGCGAGATTGGGAGCCATCGTGGCCGCGCCCAATGCCGTCGCAGCCGCGACCGGATTGCGCTTGTGCGGCATGGTCGAGGAGCCGCCGCGGCCTTCGCCCGCGGGCTCGAACGCCTCGGCGACATCGGTCTGCATCATCAGCGAGACGTCACGCGCGATCTTGCCGCAGGTTCCTGCCAGGATCGCAAACACGGAAGCCGCTTCCGCGATGCGGTCGCGATGGGTGTGCCACGGCGCGTCCGGCAGCGGCAGTTCAAGTTCCTGCGCGAGTTTTTCGGCGACCAGCCATCCCTTGTCGCCGAGTGCCGCCAATGTGCCGGCGGCGCCGCCGAATTGCAGCGCCAGCGTTTCGCTGCGCAACCGCTGCAGGCGCGCAGCGCGAGCGATGCAATGCCGCGGCATATTCGGCGAGCTTGAGCCCGAACGGCATCGGCAGCGCATGCTGCAGCCAGGTGCGCGCGACCATGGCGGTGTTGCGATGCTGCCGCGCCAGTTTTGCAAAGCCCGCGATGGCGCGATCGAGATCGCCCAGCAGCGCGTCGATGGCGGCGCGCAGGGTCAGCATGGTGGCGGTATCGATCACGTCCTGGCTGGTGGCGCCCCAGTGCACGTAGCGCGCGGCCTCTGCGTCAGCCTTGGCGACTTCTGCGGTGAGCGCCTTGACCAGAGGGATCGCCAGGTTGCCGGACCGTGTCGCGGCGTCTGCCAGCGCCGCCAGATCGAATTGTCCGGCCTTGCAGGCGTTCGCGATTCCGCTGACGGCGCTGGCAGGAATAACCCCGGTAGCCGCTTCGGCGCGCGCCAGGGCCGCTTCGAAGTCGAGCATGTGCTGGAGATAGGTCGCATCGTCGCAGACGGCGCGCATGGCGGCGCTCGACAGCATTGGCGCGAGTAAAGGCGAGAGAGAAGTGCTCATGATGCGCGCGACCTAACCATCCCCGCCAGCCTCTGCCAACCCCAAGAGAACCTCAAGGCACGGTCCAGACCGCTCACAAGCTTGCTGCGCTGCGAATATGCATCGCCGCTCGCTACGCCGATCCCCTTCCTTTTGGGGCAGACGTGCTTTACTTGGGGTCGAGTCCGCGAGCCACTTAAGGAGGCATCCCATGGCCATGACGATGAACGGCGAGGTCCAGCTTGCGGCGCCGCGCGAGGCGGTGTGGGCCAAATTGAACGATCCGGAAGTCCTCAAGGCCTGCATCCCCGGATGCGAGGAGCTGGAGAAGACCGAGGACAACGGCTTTCGCGCGGTCGCCAAGATGAAGGTCGGACCGGTGTCCGCCCGCTTCAAGGGCCGGGTGACGCTGAGCGATCTCGATCCGCCGAACGGCTACAAGATTTCGGGCGAAGGCGAGGGCGGCGTGGCCGGCTTTGCCAAGGGCGGCGCCACGGTGGGGCTGGCCGACAAGGACGGCGGCACGCTGCTGACCTATAATGTCGAGGCCCAGATTGGCGGCAAACTGGCGCAGCTTGGACAGCGGCTGATCAACGGCTCGGCCAAGAAGCTGGCCGACGAGTTTTTCGCGAATTTCGCCAAGGCGGTGCAAGGCTAGATCAATTTTGGCTTTATCAACGCGTGCACTTTCTTCTCCCCTCCCACCGCGAAGCGGCGGGGAGGGTCGGGGGTGGGGGGTCTTTCAGCTGGGACAGCTGCTGCAGTGAATGCCGCGCTACCCCCCACCCCCGACCCCTCCCCACCACGCGCAAGGGCGCGTGGAGGGAGGGGAGTGAATACCATCACCACACGATGCGTCTCGGGCGAGGTTGCTCATTGCCGGGATGGCCCATATTATGGCTTTGGAATGATTTTAACGGCTGTTCTGCCGATATGCGGCGGAGCAGATGAAAAGAGAGCTGAATGGCCAAGATTTCCCTGATTGTGAACGGTAATCCCGTCAAAGATAACATCGATCCCCGCACCCTGCTGGTGCAGTTCCTGCGCGAAAATCTGCGGCTGACCGGTACCCATGTCGGCTGTGACACCTCGCAATGCGGCGCCTGCGTCGTGCATCTCGACGGCAAGGCGGTGAAATCCTGCACCACGCTCGCTGTGATGGCAGATGGCCACGAGGTCAGGACGATCGAGGGCCTCGCCGCCGACGGTGCGCCGTTGCATCCGATGCAGGAGGCATTCCGCGAGCATCACGGCCTGCAATGCGGTTTCTGCACTCCCGGCATGATCATGACCGCGGTCGACATGGTGCATCGCAAGGGTCACGATCTGTCCGATCATACCATCCGCGAAGAGCTCGAGGGCAATCTCTGCCGCTGCACCGGCTACCAGAACATCGTTCTGTCGATCGCGGCGGGCGCCAAGGCGATGGCGAACTCCGACCTCGCGTAATTTCAGCGAACCGCGGCCAAGAATATCTGATCAGGAAACCCTCATGTACGAATTCAAATACCATCGTCCGGCGACCGTGCGGCAGGCCGCCAATCTCCTGATCAAGAACGAGGACGCCAAGGTCATCGCCGGCGGCCACACGCTGTTGCCGGTGATGAAACAGCGCCTCGCCAGCCCGCCGCATCTGGTCGACCTGTCCCATATCGAGGGGCTCGACGGTATCGAGATGAAGGGCCGCTCATTGGTGATCGGCGCCACCGCCAGACATGCCGATGTCGCCAATTCCGCCATCGTCGGCGAGGCGATCCCGGCGCTGGCCGAACTCGCCGGATTGATCGGCGATCCCGCGGTGCGCCACAAAGGCACCATCGGCGGCTCGCTCGCCAACAACGATCCGACCGCCGATTATCCGGCCGCGTGCCTGGCGCTCGGCGCCACCATTGTCACCAACAAGCGCCGCCTCAAGCCGGAGGAATTCTTCCAGGGGCTGTTCACCACGTCGCTGGAGAGCGACGAGATCATCACCAGGGTGATGTTCCCGGTGCCGAAGAAGGCGGCTTACGTGAAATTCCGCAACCAGGCCTCGCGTTACGCGCTGGTCGGGGTGTTCGTCGCCAAGCGTCCTTCGGATGTGCGCGTCGCCGTCACCGGCGCCGGCGCCGAAGGCGTGTTCCGCCTCACCGCGTTCGAGGAAGCCCTGCAGAAGCGTTTTTCGCACAAGGTGCTCGATGGCTTGACGGTGTCGGCGGATGGCCTGAACAGCGACCTGCATGGCAGCGCCGAGTATCGCGCGCACCTGATCGCGGTGCTGACGCGCCGGGCCGTCGAAGCCGCGACCGGCAAAGCCTGACATTGCCGGTTCCTGCTGAATCGAGATTGGTTTTCTCATGAGTGCATCGGCGCTGCCTTCGTCCGTCGATGCGATGCTCGAGCTTCTGACCTCGCGCGGCTATCTCGCCGAGCGCTCGCTGGCGACGGTGACCTATCTGTCGCTGCGCATGGGCCGGCCGCTGTTTCTGGAAGGCGAGGCCGGCGTCGGCAAGACCGAAATCGCCAAGGTGCTGTCGGCGGCGCTGGGGCGGAAGCTGATCCGGCTGCAATGCTACGAAGGCCTCGACGTCGCCTCCGCGGTCTATGAATGGAACAGCGCGGCGCAGATGATCGCGATCCGGCTCGCCGAAGCGGCCGGCGATACCGACCGCGAACAGCTTTCCAGCGACATCTTTGCCGAACGCTACCTGATCAAGCGGCCGCTGCTGCAGGCGCTGGAGCCGGATGTCGCCGGCGCGCCGGTGCTGCTGATCGACGAGCTGGACCGCGCCGACGAGGCATTCGAGGCTTACCTGCTGGAAATTCTCAGCGACTTCCAGGTCACGATTCCTGAACTCGGCACGGTGAAAGCGCCGCATCCGCCGATCGTCATCGTCACCTCGAACCGCACCCGCGAAATCCACGATGCGCTGAAGCGCCGCTGTCTCTATCACTGGGTGGATTACCCGAGCGCCGAACGCGAACTGGCGATCGTCAAATCGCGGGTGCCCGGCATCTCCGCGAAACTGTCGCAGCAGGTGGTGAGCTTCGTGCAGGCGTTGCGCGAGCAGGATTTCTACAAATCGCCCGGCGTCGCCGAGACCATCGACTGGGCCACCGCCCTGACCGAACTCGACGCCCGCTCGCTGACGCCGCAGGTGGTTGGCGACACCCTGGGCGCGCTGCTGAAATACCAGGACGACATCGCCCGGATGCAGGGCGATACGCTGCAGAAGGTTTTGAAGGAAGCGACGAGCGAGTAACTCGTCATCCCGGGGCGTCGCGCAGCGACGAACCCGGAATCTCGCTCAACGATCTCTGGATTCCGGGTTCGCGCTGCGCGCGCCCCGGAATGACGGCAGGTCCGATGCCCATCGATCACCTCAATCCCCCAACCGGCCAGATCGCCGACAACGTCGTCGGCTTTGCCCGCGCGTTGCGGGCGGCCGGGTTGCCGGTCGGGCCGGGCGCTGTGATCGACGCCATGAATGCGCTGCAGGCGATCGAGATCGGCAACCGCGCCGATGTGTTCACGACGCTGGAATCCATTTTCGTCAAGCGTCACGAGCATGCGCTGGTATTCGCGCAGGCGTTCGAGCTGTTCTTTCGCGCCGCCGAGGAATGGAAGCACATGCTGGATTCGGTGCCGCTGCCGGATCACGCCAAAAAGAAGCCGAAGCCGGCCTCGCGCCGGGTCCAGGAAGCGCTGGCGCAGCCTGCCATCAGCGAGGCGCCGCAGGCCGAGGCGCAGGAACTGCGGCTCTCGGTCTCCGACAAGGAAGTGCTGCAGAAAAAGGATTTCGCGCAGATGAGTGCGGCCGAAATCGCCGAGGTGACGCGCGCCATCGCCAACATGAAACTGCCGCAGGCGGAGTTGCGCACAAGGCGTTATCAGCCGGACGCGCGGGGCTTGCGGCTCGACATGCGCCGTACGTTGCGCGGCTCCCTGCGCACCGGCGGCGATATCATCGACATCCATCGCCTCGGGCGGATCGACAAGCCGGCGCCGATCGTGGCGCTGCTCGATATCTCCGGGTCGATGAGCGAATACACCCGGCTGTTCCTGCATTTCCTGCATGCCATCACCGACGCCCGCAAGCGCGTGTCGGTGTTTCTGTTCGGCACCCGGCTGACCAATGTGACGCGCAGCCTGCGCGCGTGCGATCCCGACGAGGCGCTGGCGAGTTGTTCGTCCACCGTGGAGGACTGGGCCGGCGGTACCCGGATCGCCACCTCGTTGCACACGTTCAACAAGCTGTGGGGCCGGCGCGTGCTCGGGCAGGGCGCAATCGTGCTGCTGATTTCAGACGGGCTGGAGCGTGAGGCCGACGCCAGGCTGGCATTCGAGATGGACCGGCTGCATAGATCTTGCCGCCGCCTGATCTGGCTCAATCCGCTGCTGCGCTATGGCGGCTTCGAGGCCAAGGCGCAGGGCATCAAAATGATGCTGCCGCACGTTGACGAATTCCGCCCGGTACATAATTTGAGTTCCATGGAAGGGCTGATTGCGGCGCTTTCTTCCGCGTCGCCGCCGCATCGTGTCAGCCATATCCGCCCCGCAGCTTGAAAGAGGCTCCCATGCTCAATCGCGACGAAGATATTCTTAAAGCGGCTGAGGACTGGCAGAAGGCCGGCCACGGCGTTGCGCTGGCCACCGTGGTCGAGACCTGGGGCTCGGCGCCGCGCCCGGCAGGCTCCAGCCTCGTCATCAACGATGACGGCACGTTCCTTGGTTCGGTCTCCGGCGGCTGCGTCGAGGGCGCTGTCGTCACCGAAGCACTCGATGTGATCGCCAGCGGCCAGCCCAAAATGCTGGAGTTCGGCGTCGCCGACGAGACCGCATGGAATGTCGGCCTGTCCTGCGGCGGCACCATCCGGGTGTTTGTCGAGAAAGTCGGCCAATCGTGAAGCTTGAGACGCTGACAGACAGTCAATATCGAGCGCGCCGCGCGGCGGCCGGTGATCGTGATCACCGATACCGCCAATGGCGAACAGCGGCTGGTCAAGGCCGCCGACATCGCCGCCGATCCCCTGCGCGCCGAATTGTCAAAACAGTTGCGGATGGGCAAGAGCGGCACCATCGAGGCCGACGGCAAGAAACTGTTTCTCAACGTCTATGCGCCGACCGCCAAGCTCGTCATCATCGGCGCTGTCCATATCAGCCAGGCGCTGGCGCCGCTGGCGCGCTCGCTGGACTACGACGTCACGGTAGTGGATCCGCGCACCGCCTTTGCCAGTCCCGAGCGGTTTCCGGATGTGTCGCTGATCGCCGAATGGCCCGACGTGGCGCTGCCGCCACTCAATGTCGATCACTACACCGCGTTTGTGGCGGTAACGCACGATCCCAAGATCGACGATCCGGCGCTGCTGCATGCCTTCGAGCGTGACTGTTTCTATATCGGCGCGCTCGGCTCGCGAAAGACCCACGCCAAGCGCGGCGATCGGCTGAGGGCGCAGGGCGCGAAGGACAGCGACATCGCCCGGATTCACGCGCCGATCGGGCTCAACATCGGCGCGGTCTCGCCATCGGAGATCGCGGTCTCGATCATGGCCGAAATCACCGCGCAGTTGCGGTTGCCGAAAGAGAACGCGGCATGAAATTCGGTCCCGCCAGCCCGGCGGACGCGATCGGCGGCGTCACCGTTCATACCCTGCGGCAGGGCCCGCTGGTGCTCAAGAAAGGCACCACGATCGGTGCTGCCGAGGTCGAGGCGCTGACCAAGGCCGGTGTTGCGGAAATCGTTGTGGTGCGGCTCGAGGACGGCGACGTCTCCGAAGACGTCGCCGCGGCCAGCATCGCGCAGGCGGTCGCCGGCAGCGGCATCCACGTCGAGCGCGCCTTTACCGGCCGCGCCAATCTGTTCGCGGCCAAGGCCGGCATGCTGGTGGTGGACCGCGCCGCGGTTGATCGCATCAACGACGTCGATGAAGCGATTACGTTCGCCACGCTCGCCGCCTACAAGCCGGTGGTCGAAGGCGAGATGGTGGCGACCGTCAAGCTGATCCCGTTTGGCGTCGAGGCGAAGCTGCGGGATGCAGCGGTGGCTGCGGCAAGCGGCGGCGCGTTGCGGATCGCGCCCTACATTATCAAGCGAGTCGGCATTGTCTCGACCCTGCTGCCGGGACTGGCGCCGAAGGTGGTGGAAAAAACCCTGAAGGTGACCGCGGAACGGCTGGCCCCGGCGGGTGCGGCCATCATCGCCGAACGCCGGGTCCCGCATGACGAGGCGGCGCTGGCGGCGTCGATCAGGGAATTGCTCGGGCTCGGCGCGGAACTGGTGATCGTGTTCGGCGCCTCGGCGATCGCCGACCGGCGCGACGTGATTCCGGCAGCGCTTGAGCAAATCGGCGGCGCCATCGAGCATTTCGGCATGCCGGTCGATCCCGGCAACCTGCTGCTGATCGGCAACGCCGGTGGCGTGCCGGTGCTGGGCGCGCCCGGCTGCGCGCGCTCGCCGGTCGAGAACGGGTTCGACTGGGTGCTGATGCGGCTGCTGGCGGGCCTCAAGGTGACGCGGTCGGACCTCACCGGGATGGGCGTCGGCGGGCTCTTGATGGAAATCGTGACGCGGCCGCAGCCGCGCACCAGTCTCGGCACCGATGGCAACCGCAATGTCGCGGCGATCATTCTGGCGGCCGGGCGTTCCACCCGGATGGGCGGTCCCAACAAGCTTCTGGCCGAACTCGGCGGCAAGGCGCTGGTTCGGATCGTCACCGAGCACGCGTTGGCCTCGAAAGCCCAAGGCGTGATCGTCGTCACCGGTCACCAGGCCGCCGAAGTGCAGAAGGCACTGCGGGGGCTGAACGTTGCCTTCGTCCACAATCCCGATTTTGCTCTGGGGTTGGCGAGTTCGGTCAAAACAGGCATCGCGGCGGTCCCGGCCGGCGCCGATGGCGCGGTGGTCTGCCTCGGCGACATGCCGCTGATCTCGGCGCACCTGATCGACCGGCTGATCGAGGCCTTCGCCCCGGATCGCGGTAATCTGATCGTGGTCCCCGTCAGCGATGGCAGGCGCGGTAACCCGGTATTATGGTCGCGGCGTTTCTTCGGTGAATTGATGACGCTGGACGGCGATATCGGCGCGCGGCACCTGATCGCAAAACATAGCGAGGCGGTCGCGGAAGTCCCGGTCGAAGGCCGCGGCGCGTTCCTGGATATCGACACCCCGCAGGCGCTGGCCGAAGCGCAGCGGGCCTGATCGGGTCTTAACCTCACGTAAACGTCCCTTTTCAACCACGCGTTCACCAAGTTGAAACGACCCCTCGGGTAGATTTACGCCGCATGACCTCGGGGGAGGGGATCTTGACCTGTTTCACCACGGCGCAACGCCGCGCGATGTTTGTTTTTGCCCTGACGCTGGCGATTGCCGGCGGCCGGTTCGCCACGGAATCGTGGGCGGCGGGCGTGTTCGCCGTCGGCAAATGCGGCGCCTACGGCCAGGCGATCGACTATGCCGGCGAGGCCGACGCGCGCGCCGCGGCGCTGAAGCAATGCAAGGGCGACTGCACCACGGTGAGCATGAAGCGCGCCTGCGCGGCATTGGCGGTCGATATGACCAATCCCTGCGGGCCGCACGGCTATGCGGTCAAGCCGAAGATTTCCAGCTCGCTCAACGCGGCAACGCGCAAATGCTACGAATTCGGCGGCAAGGAATGCGTGATCCGCGCCTGGGCCTGCGACGCCAGGGGGTAAATCGATCGACCTAGACCTCCTCTTGAACTCTCCCGATGGCAGAGGTGAAGAATGCGCTTGTCGTCGCTACGACGGCTTGAAGTTTCACAGCTAGCCCCTTTACCTCGCCCCGCTTGCGGGGAGAGGTCGCCGCGCCCTTTGCGCGGCGGGTGAGGGGGACTCTCAACAGAGTCGAACTCGCGGATAGTCCCCCTCACCCGGAGACTTCGCTGGCGCTTCGTCTCCGACCTCTCCCCGCAAGCGGGGCGAGGTGAAGACAACGCTGCTCCACACCGCCTTGCGGAACGGCCGGAAAAGCGCCAGCATTCGGTCCAAACACCCACCCGCAAGAATCCTCGCTTCAAAAGGACCCGCCGTGAAGATCGTCGATCTCAGCCGTGAGCTTTACCACCGCACTCCGAGCTATCCCGGCCACCCGCCCATCATTCACGGCCTGTGGAAGAGCCACGAGGATTCGCTGGCCAATTCCGGCGACGTTTACGGTCTGGCGTCGATGTTCCTCTCGATGGCCGACCATGGCGGCACCCATATCGATGCGCCGCTGCATTTCGGCAAGACCGGCAAATCGATCGACCAATATCCGCTGGAAAAGTGCATCGTGCCGGGCATCTGCATCGACCTGCGCCATATCGCAGCGCGCGCCGAGATCACGGCCGTCCGATCTCGAAGCGGCGGTGACGAAGGCCGGCGTGCCGGTGCCGAAGGGCGGCACCGTCCTGCTCTGCACCGGCCATCACGAGCGCACCTTTCCGCGCAAGGAATATGCAACCGACAATTCCGGCGTGAATGTCGCCGCCACCGAATGGCTGGCCAAACAGGGCATCGTGCATTTCGGCATCGACTCGATGCGGCCCGGGCCCGAAGGCAAGGTGAACTTGCTGGTCCACAAGGCCTGCCTCGATCTCGACATCACCCATATCGAGAGCCTGTGCAATCTGGAAGCGCTGCTCGGCAAGGGCCAGTTCACCTTCATCGGCCTGCCGATGAAGTGGCGCGGCGGCACGGCGTCGCCGATCCGCGCGGTGGCGGTGTTCGATATGTAATGCTCATCGACAACAAGAAGCACCGATCCCGACAACCGGCGTACGCATGCCGGGAGAAAACATCAATGTCGAACAAAAAATCCGCCATCGCCGTCGCGCCGCGAAGTTCTGCGAGCCGCCGGTCTCCTGATCGGCGCCGCCGCGATCCGGACCTGTGCCGAGGCAGGCGAGGGCGGCGGGCTATCCCGAACGCACCGTCAAGATCATCGTGCCGTTTGCGCCGGCCGGACCGACCGACATCATGGCGCGCATCGTCAGCACGCTATCTCGGCGAAGCCATCGGCGGCACCATGATCATCGAGAACAAGCCGGGCGCCGGCGGCAATATCGGGATCGGCGCCGCCGCGCATGCCGATCCGGACGGCTATACGCTGCTGATCACCTCGAGCGCCTATGTCGTCAATCCCAGCCTCTACGAAAAAATTCCCTACGATCCCTACAAGGATTTCGCGCCGATCGCCGAACTCGGCACCTCGCCGAATGTGATCCTGGCCAATCCCAAGCTCGGCGTGAATTCGATTGCCGAACTGGTCGCGCGGGCCAAGGCCAATCCCAACGAGCTCAATTTTGCCAGCCCCGGCGTCGGCACCACGCCGCATCTGTCCGGCGAATTGTTCAAGATCGTCGCCGGGATCCAGATGACGCATGTGCCGTTCTCCGGCGCCGGACCCGCGATCCAGGCCATCCTCGGCGGCATCACCCAGGTTGCTTTCGCAGCCCTGCCGCCGGCGCATCCCTACATCGAATCCGGCGCGCTGAAGGCGCTGGCGGTCACCGGCGCGAGCCGCTGGTTCGATCTGCCCGACGTGCCGACCATGGTCGAACTCGGCTACAAGGATTTCATCTCCGACACTTTCCAGGGCTTTCTGGCGCCGGTGAAAACCCCGCCGGCCATTGTCGACATGCTGGCGGCGAAATCGATCGAAATCCTGAAGCGGCCGAAGATCGCGGAACAACTGCGCAACAACGGCTTCGAGGTCATCGCCAACGGACCCGACGGCATGCGCAAGCGCATCGCCGACGAAGTGCCGAAATGGCACGACGTCGTCGCCAAGGCCGGCATCAAGCCGGTTTGATCGGAAAATATCCGATATGATGCGATGGCGCTGCCGGCCCTGACGCTGCCGGCGATGACCATCGCGGTGACGCGCTTCCGCCGCACGCTGGATTGAGGGATCGCCGTGTCCGAACGCCGAGATCACGGGATGGAGCTGCTGCGGCGATTCCTGCGGCGGAACGACCATTCGCAGGTATTGAGCGGCTTTCGCGACGCCCTGACCCGTGAAATCCTGCTGACCGAGAGGCTGCGCATCAAGGCCGTGATCGTCACGGTCTCGCTGCTGGTCTCCGTTTTGTCCGTATCTTATGTCATAGCGCCTTCGTGGCTCTGCACATCTTCGCAGCGGGCAATTCGATCTGACGCGTCTGTATGTGGTGACCGTTTCCTTCGTGCTGTACGAATTGTTCATCCTTCGCCTGCTTGACCGGCGGATGCGGATGCACCGCGATGTGCCGACGTTGCGGCGCTATCTCTCCGCCTTGATCGAAACCAGTCTTCCGACCTTCGCGCTGTATCTGCACATGAACTGGATGGGGTCGGCGCAGGCGCTGGGGTTCGCCGCGCCATTGGCCTATTTCGTCTTCATCATTCTCTCGACGCTGCGGCTGGATTTCTGGCTCTCGACCTTCACGGGCTTCGTCGCCGCGACCGAAATGTTCGCGATGGCGATGTTGTATCACCCCGCCGGCATTTGCTGAGAGAGCCGCCATCCGAACTCGGCTTCCAACTGATCCGCAGCCGTCATGCTTCTGGTCGGCGGAATACTGGCGGGCGCGGTCGGCGTGCAATTGCGGCATCAGTTCGAGGCCAGCATCACGGCCGCCACCGCGCGGGACCGCGTCACCAATCTGTTCGGCCAGCACGTGTCGCCCGCAGTGGTCGAGCGGCTGATGATCGAAGGCGCCGATGCCGGCAGCGATCTCCGCGCATGTCGCCGTGATGTTCGTCGATTTCCGCAGTTTTACCGCGGCGGCGCGGGTCCGGACGCCCGCAGGAAGTCGTGGAGCGCCTCGACGGCGCTTTCGCCGTGCTGGTGGAAATTCTCGACCGCCATGGCGGCATCGTGAACAAGTTTCTCGGCGACGGATTTCTGGCGCTGTTCGGCGCGCCGATCGACGATCCCGACGCCGCGCCGGCAGGCGGTCGCCGCGGCGCGCGAAATGCTGGTCGCGATGGACGGCAACAACGCGGCCGGCGCACTGGCCGCTGCGCATCGGCATCGGGATTCATTTCGGCGAAGTGGTCGCGGGCAATATCGGCTCGCCCCGGCGCAAGGAATACACCGTGATCGGCGATACCGTGAATTTTGCCGCGCGGCTTGAATCGCTCAACAAGGAATTCCATTCGCAATTGCTGATCTCGGCCGCCGGTTCGCGACGCGCTCGGGGACGCCGGCGCCGACGCGGTGTCGCTCGGCGAGGTCGCGATCAAGGGATATGACCGGCCGATGACGGTGTGGCAGCTTGGCGACCGATCAGCATGTTCTGGCAGATCCGATCGGAATGCAGCGGCGCTATATCACCGTGGACGTTTTCACCGACCGCGCCTTCGGCGGCAATCCGCTGGCGGTGGTGCTGGACGCCGGCGGGCTCTCGACCGCGCAGATGCAGGCCATCGCCGCCGAGTTCAATTATGCCGAGACGACCTTCGTGTTGCCGCCGCGCGATGCCGCCCATGACGCGCAGGTGCGGATTTTCACCGTACCAGCGAAGCTGCCCTTTGCGGGCCATCCCAATGTCGGCACCGCCTTCGTGCTGGCGACGCAGGCGGCAAAGCCGCCGGCGCGGCTGAAGTTCGAGGAAGGCGCGGGTCTGGTGCCGGTCGAAATCCTGAGCGAGGCGGGCAAGGTTGTCGGCGCGGAGCTGACCGCGCCGCAGCCGCTCAGGAAGTTGACGCGAATTCAGCGCCGAACAGGCCGCGGCCTGTGTTTCGCTGTCGTCGGCCGATATCAGGACCGATCGGCATCCGCCGCGTGATCGTCTCGGTCGGGATGCCGTTTCTGGTGGCGGAATTGAGCTTCGCGCGAGCCTGCGGCGCGCCAGGCCCGAACCTGCCGCGGCATTTGCGCGCGCATTGCCGTGCGATGGCGCAATCGCGGTCTACTTCTACACGCGCGACGTGCCGGACGCCGAGAAGCCCTGCGATCTGCAGGCGCGGATGTTTCATCCGGGAGCGAGCGGCCTGATCGAAGACCCCGCCACCGGCAGCGCCACCGTGGCTGCCGCGGCATTGCTCGCCGATCTCGCTGGCGAGCGCGATGGCGAGTTCAAGCTACGCATCGGGCAGGGCGTCGACATGGGGCGGCCGAGCCTGCTGTTGACCCGCGTGCGCAAGGCGAACGGCGGCGATCGTATCCGCGCATGTCGGCGGCCGTTGCGTGCAGATGATGGAAGGCACGTTTCGGCTGGTGGGCGAGGGGTGATGCCACCCCGTCATTCCGGGGCGCGTCGAAGACGCGAACCCGGAATCATACGAGATTCCGGGTTCGATGCTTCGCATCGCCCCGGAATGACGGTGTCTTTCACACCTGCTTCGCCACCAAATTCTCCACCTTCACCCCGTCACGATCCTCAATGATCTCCGCGATCCATTGCCGATGGCAATGCAGGTGATCGCGCTCGTAGCAGAGAATGCAGACCGGGCCGGATTTCTTCACCAGCGCCGACAGCTCGTCGAGTTCTTCTCTGGCCTGCGGCGTCTTCAGATGCGTCGCATAGATCTGATGCAGCGGTTCGAACTTGCCGCTGCGCGCGGCCTCGCGGCCGTCTTTCGGCGTGCCGAGCCCGCGCAGATGCAGAGTAAGAGATGCCGCGCTCGTCCAGCCCGGCGGCCAGCTGATTCTTGGAAAAACCCGGACGGCGCGACGAGGCGACCGCGCGCACGTCGACCAAGAGCTTGACGCCGGCCTGCTCGAGTTCGTCGAGCACGGCTTTGGACGGGGTCTGCTCATAGCCGATGGTGAAGAGCTTTTTGTTCTTGAGTGCCATGGCTGCCTCGGGCGTTCGGGATATCCAGCATGGAGGCTATGTCACTCCCGAATTGAATTCCACACCGGTCGGCGGAACGCGTGACCCGCCGTGCATTGCCGCCATCGGCGCCGTATCGCATAGTCGGCGCATAGAAGCCTGTCACCGTGACCGGGGAGGATTGGATGGTTCGACGTTGCTGCCGGCGGACATGGATCGCTGCCGGGCTGATGCCGCTCGTTTTCGGCATGGCCGCGGCGCCGGCGCAGACGGCCTATCCCGATCGCCCGGTCAGGATCGTGGTCCCGATCGGTCCCGGCGGCAGCTACGATCTGGTCGGACGGATTCTCGCCGATGCGCTTTCGAAGCGGACCGGGCAGGCCTTCTTCGTCGAGAACAAACCGGGCGCCGGCACCGTCGCCGGCACGCAGGCGGCGGCGCAGAGCGAGCCGGATGGGTACACGTTGCTGGTCGGCGGGCTCTCCAACATGGCGTTCAATTCGGCATTGTATTCGAAGCTCGCTTAGGATCCGCTCAAGGATTTCGTGCCGGTCGCGCTGGTCTATCGGTTCGGCTATGTGATGGTCGGCCGCAAGGACATGCCGCAGTTGAAGCTGCAGGACATCGTCGCGGCGGCAAAGGCCAATCCGGGCTCCGTTACGGTGGCGACCGCCGGCGTCGGAACCGGCCAGCAACTGGTGGCCGCCGCGTTCATGAAGGCCGCCGGCGTCAGGCTGCTGGAAGTGCCGTACAAAGGCTCGCCGCCGGCGTTCACCGATCTGCTCGGCGGCCGCGTCGATCTGTTCTTCGACTCGATCGCGGCGGCAATGCCTTACGTGCAGTCGGGGCAGGCGCGGGGGATCGCGGTGCTGTCGCCGAAGCGCAGTCCGCTTGCGCCCGATGTGCCGACCATGTCGGAGGCGGGCGTGCCCGGCCTCGATGTCGATTCCTGGCTTGGGATCTTCGCGCCGGCAAGAACCCCGCCTGACATCATCGCAAGACTGCGCCGCGACATCCGCGCCTCCTTGCCCGACCTCAAGGACCGCTTCGAGAAGAGCGGCGGCGAGGTATGGGACATGCCGGACGACAGGCTCGATGCCTTTGTCGCATCGGAATATGCCAACTGGACCAAATTGATTCGCGAGGCCGGCATCAAGCTGGATTGAAATCGGATCACTTCACGCGTTCGATCAGTTCCATCGCGCCAGCGGGCGCGCGCACCTTGCCTTCGTGGATCACATAGGCGAACACGTCGCGCGGCATTTTCTTCGGCTTGGCCGGGTCGACGCGCGGCAGATCGTCCGGCTCGCCGCCATCGGCCCACAGCTGAAACCGCTTCGCCCAGGCATCGAGTTGCTTCGGCGGATAGCAGGTCTCGATCTCGTCATTGCCCTTCTGCAGCCGCGCATAGACGAAATCGCCGGTGACGTCGGCGATCGCGGGATACTGGCCGTGTTCGGCGAACACCACGGGCACCTCGAAACGGCGCAGCAGCGCGATGAAACCGGGCACGCCAAAACTGTCGTGGCGCACCTCGACCACATGGCGCAGCACGCGCCCCCCGAGCTCGCGCGGCAGCAATTCGAGAAACTTGCCGAAATCCGCTTCGTCGAATTTCTTGGTCGGCGCGAACTGCCAGAGCACCGGTCCGAGATGATCGCCGAGTTCCAATATGCCCTGGTCGTAAAACCGTTTTATCGAATCGCCGGCTTCCGCCAGCACCTTGCGGTTGGTGGTGAAGCGCGATCCCTTGACCGAGAACACAAAACCGTCCGGCACCTCGCGCGCCCATTTGCGCCACGTCTCGGGCTTCTGCGAGCCGTAATAGGTGCCGTTGATCTCGATCGAGGTCAGTTTCGAGGCGGCGTATTCCAGCTCCTTCGCCTGCGTCAGCTTGTCCGGATAAAACACCCCGCGCCACGGCGCGAAGGTCCAGCCGCCGATGCCGATATGAATTTTGCCGGACTTTTTGGAAGTCTCTGACGTTTTCTTCGGGCTCTTGCTCACCGATGGGTCTCGTCGCGAAAGAGGAAAGTCGCTTGAGCGAGTCTAGTCAACTCGACTGGAATTGGCCAGCGTCGCGCAAATGCGGAGCCTCGCATCCTTGTCACGGTCCAGCCATGGAAAAGCAGAAATCGGCGGCCAGAAGCCAGTCTCGCGATCGGGAATGCGCGGGAGGGATGCGTCGATGCGAAAGTCCATGCTCGCGGGGTTGCTGACGATCCTGCTCGCCGGCCAAGCCGTCGTGGTCGAGCGCAAGCCGGGAAACGCCAGCCATATTCTGTGCCTGCACCCGGACGCATCAGTGAGCCGGCCCGGCAGAAAAGCAGCCGATGCCGCCACGCTGGCGTGCCTATTGTCAGCCGCCGGCCCGGAGAAAACGGTATCCTGGCAGCGGGAATTTCGCCGCTGCCTTTCGGACCGGGGTGTCATTCTGGCAGCCGATTGTCATTACTGACGCGCGTTCGGACGATGCTGTTTTCCGCGACGTGCGGCTCAGTGCCCGGCTCTTGCTCCTCATCCGTTATTCACGAACGTTTCTTTGCGGGCGTCGCAAGAGGCGGAGAAGGCGGAGGAGGCGGCGAGGTGCCGCACTCGAACGTCTGGTTATTGCCTGAACCGACGGCTGAAATCAGTGCGCTCGTATCAACACCCAGCATGCAGCTACTCACGACACCGTTCCTGAAATGAATTTGGGTGTTTTGAGAGTTCATGCCGGTGTAGGCGTTGCCTTGGTCGCGCCTGTAATACCAGACCTCTTCGCCGTTAACGTCATTTCTCATGTAGGGAGCGCCCAGGATCGACTGCACGGCAGCCCGATCAGTTACGCCAATGTTAATTCGCTGCAGGTCAGCCTGCGATATTTGCTGATCTGATGAGCACGAAGAGAGCATTAACAGCATTGGCAGCAATGGCATTCGGTTCATTGGAGCGTCACTCGGCTTATCCCCGGCGGTCATCTTGCACGAATTCCAGCCTGTGAGACAACGAGATTGTGAGAGACAAGAGCTTGTCGGCGCCGTTCAACTCGGCGCAGTCCATATAGAGACTGTTGGATTTTAGTTCGCGGGCAACGCGGCGCAATGGTCGTAGATGGCCGATGGCCGGGTGAACCACACCTTGTCCTTCTGCGGATGGCTGACGATGTGCTGCAACGCCTCGCGCAGCATGCGCAGCCGGTAGGGCTGGCCCACGATCATCGTGTGCAAGGCGATGCCGCAGACCAGCGGCTGTTTGGCCGACTGGCGCAGCAGTTCCTCGAATTGGCCGATGATGAAGTCGCGGAATTGTTCCGGCGAGTGATGCCGCACCAGAATCTGCGGGCTGTCGTTGATCTCGATCGGGTACGGCACGCTCATGATCGGACCGGAGCGCGTCTTCATCCAGAGCGGCTGATCGTCGGCCGGCCAGTCCATCAGGAAATCGAAACCGACCTCCTTCAGCAGGTCAGGCGTGTGGTGCGTGGACGCCATCCACGGCGCCATCCAGCCGCGCGGCGGCTTTCCGGAGGCGCGCTCGATCGCGTCGCGAACTTCCTGCAGGAATCGCCTCTCGTCGGCCTCCCACATGTGGCCGTGACGCTCGGCGTTGGTGCGGCCATGCCCGATGAATTCGTCGCCGCGCGCTTTCAGGGCGTCGACGATGCGGCGGCGCATAGTCGAAAACAGCGGTGTTGATCAGATGCGCGGCCGGGAGATTCAATTCATCGAACAGCTCGAGGCAGCGCCACACGCCGACCCGGTTGCCGTAATCGCGCCAGGCAAAGGTCCGCGGGTCGGGAGCCGATCCCGCTACAGTGAGGAGATGTCCGTCGCCGGCGCCGAACGCGAAGTGTTCGATATTGAGGCCGAGATAGACCGCCAGCCGCTTGCCGTCCGGCCAGCAGTAGTCCGGACGGTCGACGATCGGCGAATAGGCGTAGCGATCATGATAGGGAAGCTGCATGTCTGTCTATCCGAGCTTGGAGCCGTTCGCCGTCACGTAGATCGAATAGAGCGACGTCGTTCCGCAAATGAACAGGCGGTTGAGCTTGGCGCCGCCGAACGTCACGTTGGCGACCATTTCGGGAATCAGGATTTTGCCGATCAGCGTGCCGTCGGCTGTCGTAGCAATGCACGCCCTCGGCGCTGCTGGTCCAGATGCGGCCGTTGCGGTCGACGCGAAACCCGTCGTACAGGCCCGCGCTGGACTTGGCGAAGATCTCGCCGCCCGACAGCCTGGCTCCGTCCGCGTCGACCGTGAAGCGGCGGATGTGGCGCGGGCCGTTCTCCTTGTGCGTCGCGCCGGTGTCGGCGACATAGAGGTATTTCTCGTCCGGCGAGAAGGCGATGCCGTTCGGCCGAACCATGTCGGTGATGACGGCGGCGACCGCGCCGGATTTGCGCGTCGACGCGATAGACGTGGCAGCCGTCGATCTCCTGCGTGCGCGCGATCGCCTTCGTAGTCGGTGTCGATGCCGTAGGCGGGATCGGTGAACCAGATCGAATCGTCCGATTTCACCACGACATCGTTGGGCGAATTCAGGCGCTTGCCGTTCCACTTGTCCGCGATGACGGAAATCGAGCCGTCGATCTCGGTGCGGGTGACGCGGCGCGTGAGATGCTCGCAGGTGACCAGCCGGCCCTGATTGTCGACGGTATTGCCGTTCGAATTGTTGGAGCGCTCGCGGAACACCGAAACTTCGCCGGAGGGTTCGACGAACCGCATCATGCGGTTGTTCGGAATGTCCGACCAGACGAGATAGCGGCCCGCCGCGAACCAGGCCGGACCTTCCGCCCAGCGCGCGCCCGGTCCACAGGCGCTCGACGCGCACGTGACCGGCGAAGCAGGCCTTGAAGCGCGGATCGAGAACGACGATGTCGGTTCCCTCGACTTGACCATACCACATCGAAAGCCTCCGCCTTTCGGCCTACGACAGTTTCATCATGGCAAGTGCTGCCCGGCCGTTGGGACCGTAGGGATTCCCGACGGACTTCATAAGTGGCAGCATGCGTGTAATTCAGCGCTTCGACCAGTTGCACAGGCTTGCCGGCGGCCTTGATCGCGGCGGCGAAATCGCGGGCCTGGCGCTGGAACTCGGGCGTCTCGAAGCTGCCATAGGTGACGATGACTGGCGCGTTGAGCTTGCCGATGTGGCGCTGCGAACTCATGGCCTCCACCATCGCATCGGTGAAATTCACATAGCTGCGGCGCCACGACAGCCGCACCGGCTCCAGTTCATACATGCCGCTCATGCAGACGCCGCCCTTCACGACCGTGGCGGGAACGCCGAAGTCCTTTTCCCAATCCGTCACCAGCGCGACGCCGCAAAGATGACCGCCGGACGAATGGCCCCCGACATAGATCCGCTCCGGATCGCCATCGAACGTCGCCGCATTCTTGTAGACCCAGGCGATGGCGCGGCGCACTTGCGCGGCCATCACGCCGAGGTCGCCGCCGACATCCTTCACCGATGCGAAGTCCGGGGCGACGTAATGCGCGCCGGCCTTGACGAACATCTCGGCGGCGTATCCGACATCCTTGGACGCATTCAGAAACCAGTTGCCGCCATGAATGAAGATGAAGATCGGAGCCCTGGCGCGGTCGGTACGATAGATGTCCAGCTTTTCGATCTCCGCCGGTCCATAGGCCATCCGCTGCGGCGCTCCGAGGCGGGTGCGCGCGGCATCGCTGCTGGAGACGATGCGTGCATAGATCTGTCCGCCCAGCGGCTCGTAGTAATTCTGGTCGTAGGCGGCGTCGAGTTCGAGCTGATCGTAGCCCATGAAAACCGCCGGGCCCTTGTGGTGCTCCGGCGGCCCGAGGCGGCAGTCCTCCGCCAGCGCCGGCGCCGCGATCATGGCCGCCGCGGAGCCGAGCATGGAGCGCCGCGTCAGCCGCATGGCACGTGAAGCCTCGGTTTTCATGGTCGTCTCCATCGAAAAGTCTGTCAGTTCGGATTTGGCAAGAGCGTTGGCCAAGGATCGGCTGCGCTTTTGTAGCACCGATGACCGGTCTGACAACAACAGCGTGGTTGGCCTCCCGCCACCTTCGCCGCCTTGCAGACGCCAATCGCGGGTGCCACACTTGCAGTCTGGTCCGGCGGCAAAGACCGCGCGTGCGGAACGTGAGAGGAAACGATGAAGCTCGCTGCGAAGCTGTTCGCCGCGTTGCTGGCGCTGCTCGTGGCGCAGCCGGCGTCGGCGCAATCCAATTATCCGAATCGGCCGGTGAAAATCCTGGTTGGCTTCACGCCCGGCACGGCTCCCGACCTCGCCGCGCGCATTCTCGCCGACCGGTTTGCGGAAGTCTGGGGCGCGGCGTTCGTGGTCGAGAATGTGCCCGGCGCCGGCAGCAACATCGCCACCGAACGCGTCGCCAAGGCACCCGCCGACGGCTACACGCTGCTGATGGGCGGCAACTCGGCGCTGGTCATCAATCCGAGCCTGTATGAGAAACTGCCATTCGACCCGATCAAGGATTTCGCGCCGATCTCGCAGGTGTTCATCGCGGCGAACGTGCTCGCCGTTCCGCCCGAGGTGCCGGCCAGGACCGTGGCCGACCTGGTGGCGCTCGCCAAGGCGCAGCCCGGCAAGCTTTCCTATGGCCATGCCGGCGTCGGCACGTCGCAGCATCTGGCCGCCGAATTGTTCAAATACATGGCGCATGTCGATATCGCAGCGGTGCCCTATCGCGGCACCACCGCGTTCATGCCGGACCTGCTTGCCAACCGGATCAACATGTCGTTCGCCAATATCGTGAACGCGATGCCGCTGGTGCGCGAAGGCAAATTGCGCGCGCTGGCCGTCACCTCGATCAAGCGTTCGGCGCTGGCGCCCGATCTGCCGACCATGGCGGAATCCGGATTTCCCGGCTTCGAGGCGGTGCCATGGTTCGGCCTGCTCGCGCCGGCCGGCACGCCGAAGGACGTCGTGGATAAATTGCACGACGAAACCGTCAAGGCGCTGGCGATGCCGGAGATGCGCAGGAAGTTCGACGAACTCGGCCTCGAGCCGGTCGGCAACACGCCGGCCGAGTTTGCCGCGATCATCGTCAAGGAAACGCCGGAATGGGCGAAGGTGATCAAGGATGCCGGCATCAGGCTCGGCAACTAGTTGGGTCTTCCGGGACATGCGGAGCGCTCGGAGCTTGTCTGCTTGCGGGGGTGGACCTGAAGTGGTCGCCGCGCGGCCAAAACGGCGCTGTTGACCCAACTGAGACGTTGTTCGGTCGGTCCCGTGCCGTAGCGGAGCTTTTACGGCGATCTGTTGCCGAAATGGTACATACTTTCCCCGTGGGCTCTTTATTCTACCTTTTTGTACGAGTCGCTTTCCAGCCACTCAAACCCTTTTTGAAAGCAGATAGAATGAACAAATTTATGGTCGCGGCTACGTCCATCGTCGCGCTGGGATGTGTCAGTTCTGCGTATGCCGCCGACATGGCCCTCAAGGCACCGGCTCTTGCGCCGCTCTATAATTGGTCAGGCTGTTATCTAGGCGGCGATGCTGGCGGGACCTGGAACAGGGTCAAGGTCAATGTTCCGGCCTATCCTTTCCCGAATCATACAACGACCACGTCAAGCGGCAGTGGAGGCGTCCTCGCTGGCTGCAACTATATGTTTTCCAACCGCGTGGTCATTGGCGTTGAAGGCGATTACTCGTGGATGAGTTTGAACGCCACGGCCCTGAGCGGCAACGGCGGCACCGAATTATTCACGACGCAGTACAATGCGGCGGCTTCGGCGCGAGGCCGGTTTGGCTATTCGCCTGAATCAATGCCCACCGTACTCTTGTACGGAACCGCAGGCTGGACAGCGGCAAGATTGAACAATTCGTTTTACACGCCGCTCGCGGGTGGCTTTAACAGCGGTACGACGACGGGCTGGATCGTCGGAGCCGGCGTCGAATGGGCGGTTATGTCGAACTGGATCGTCGGTCTGGAATATTTGCACGCGCAGTATGGAACGCAGCCGCAACTTTTCCTTGGCGTGGACTACCTCAAACTCACCGAAGATACGGTACGTGCACGTGTCAGCTACAAGTTCAATATGTGGAACTGACAAACTTCCAAAATCCGCCTACAGAACCCCGGCCCTCGCGCCGGGGTTTTTGTTTATAGGTTTGAAAAATCTGCATTAGGCGGCAGTCCGTTTATGGCAAGTCCGGCAAACGGGCCGGTCTGGCGATGTTTGATTACGGGCGAAGAACAGAACTGCTGGATGGCCGGTCAGACTTCCGTTGCTGACCCGGAGCGGAACTTTAACTCCTGCTCAAATAGGCGACAGCTTCTATCTCCACCAACACTTCCGGCTTCGCAAGAGCCCGCACTTCTACAAGCGTGGAAGCTGGAAAATCTCCAGTGAAGAACTCGCGGCGCGCTCGCCAGACCTCGGTATTGTTCTTGATGTCGACTACGTAGATCGTCATCTTGACCAGATCGTCCATCGTTCCGCCGGCCGCCTTGATGATGCGATCGATGCGTGAAAATATTTGCTTGGTCTGTTCGTACTCATCCTTCCCGACTATCCCGGTGCCTTCTCCAAAGGGACGTGCTACCTGGCCGGAGATGAACAGCATTTCACCTGCGCGTATGGCGTTTGACCAGAGACCAGGGCCGACCTCGGCGACATCAGGGACGGACACCTTTGTCCTGGGCATGGCATTCTCCTTGTGAAGTTAATCTCGGATACCCTTCGCTATCGTCCAAACATTAGCAAGCACACGGCGTGATTTTCTCCAATCTGCTTTCTTACTATATGTGGCACCGTATTGTTGGTAGCCGGGAGCAACTTCTCGAGAATATTGAGAGAGCTAAATGGCGGTCTGAGAGAGCACACGTTGGACGTTGCCAAAGTGCTGCCGCGAAAACACCGAGCTATAACTATCTAGTAAATTTACTGTTCTTCCATTCACAATTTCAGTATCGGCGTGCTTTTACCTGTAAGGTCCGATGCCCGTGCCAGGAATGAGGGCCTCATACGCCCTTCTTCTGGAATATTTTTGGCGGTGCATGAGTTTGGTTGTGGCACAAAACGGACCTGCCGACGCACACACGCAGTTATGGCGCCTCACTTGCAAGGTCGCACGCCGGGGCTGGACGGGCAATGGATGAGCTTGAAAAGCAATTGACGCGCATTGAAAAGCCGGTCGCGAAAATCCTGGACGCCGTCCCGGAGCGAAAAATCATTTACGGTATTGTTCGTCGTTGACCGCTTCCAGCCAGTCGACATTCTTGCCGTTCAGGAATTCCGTAACGGCAACATGAGTCATCGCGGTTGCGGCTGTCGCGCCGTGCCAGTGTTTCTCATGGGGAGGAAACCAGACGACGTCGCCGGGACGGATTTCCTCAACCGGTCCTCCCTCGCATTGTGCCCAGCCCAGGCCTGACGTGATGATAATCGTTTGGCCTAGCGGATGGGTGTGCCACATGGTTCGGGCGCCCGGCTCGAATGTAACGTGTCCGCCGCTGACGCGCGCCGGATCGCCTGCCTGAAACAAGGGATCGACGCGGACCGTGCCGGTGAACCATGCTTCGGGACCCTTGCCAGATGGGCGTGAGCCGTTGCGTTTGATATCCATTGTTCGATTCCTTTTCACAGATATATCGTTCTCTGCCTGAATTTGCGCGAAGCCCGAACGCGCCGATGCCAGCAGCGCCAATCCGATCGCGCCCGAGCGCACGTTCCTTCGCCTGACCCCGCGTTGCGTCTCCGTGGCGTTGCCTGTGCAATGCCGCAAGGAATTCTCCGGTCCATTCATCGGCCGAACTCCGTTCGACTCCCGGCGGATTCCCGTCGAGAGACAAGTCACTGTCACGGATTTAGCGCGCGCAGCACAACAGATTAGCCGTTATAATCGGCATAGACCTATAAGCGGGATCGATAAATGAAGCGTGGAAACCTCGACGACCTCTCGGCCTTCCTGATCGTTGCGCGCGAAGGCAGCTTTACAAAAGCCGCCGCCAAGCTCCGCGTTTCACAGTCGGCGCTCAGCTACACCATCAAGGAACTCGAGGCGCGTCTGAAGCTGCGTCTGCTGACCCGCACGACGCGCAGCGTCTCGCCGACGGCGGCGGGCGAGCGCCTGTTGCGTCATGTCGGCCCGCGGCTGGAGGAGATCGAGGCCGAACTCACAGCCTTGAGTGAACTCCGCGAAAAGCCGTCAGGGACTATTCGCATCACAGCTACCGAATATGCCACGAGCGCCATCCTGCTGCCGAAGCTCGCAAAGCTCTTGCCTAAATATCCGGATATCAAGGTCGAGATCATCAACGATTACGGCCTCACCGATATCGTCGCCCAGCGTTTTGACGCCGGCGTGCGAGATGGCGAGCAGGTAGCAAAGGATATGATTGCCGTGCGCATAGGGCCGGACGCGCGAATGGCAGTCGTTGGAACTCCGCCCTATTTCCGGAGCCGGCCAGAACCGGGGAAGCCGCAAGACCTGGTCGAGCACAATTGCATCAATCTGCGGCTACCGACCCATGGCGGGCTGTACGCCTGGGAGTTTGAAAAGGGCTCGCGCCAGCTCAAGGTGCGGGTTGAGGGCCAACTGTTCTTCAACACCACGACCCAGATGCTTCACGCCGCGCTCGCCGGTCTCGGCTTGACCTATTTACCGGAGGGGCTGGTGCAGCCCCACATCACCAAGGGCCGTCTCAAGCGGGTGCTCGAGGACTGGTGTCCTCCGTATCCAGGCTACCATCTCTATTACCCAAGCCGGCGCCAACCTTCCGCGGCCTTTGCGCTGCTTGTCGAGGCACTACGCCACAGGAACTGAGGACAGCGTTCGACGTGACGAACGCCATCTTCAGCGGATCGTGTACCCGCCGTCGACCGCGAGCGCATGACCGACCATGAAACTTGCTTGAGAGCTGCAAAGCCATAACACCGCGCTTGCGATCTCCTCCGGACGGCCGAGCCTGCCGATGGGGACATTTTGCAGCATCGCCTTCAGGGCGTCCGCTTGCGTGGTCATCATCTGGTCGAGCATCGACGTATGGATGATGCCGGGGCATACCGCGTTGATACGAATACCCCTTGCGGCGTAGTCGAGGGCCGCACTTTTGGTGAGTCCCAGCACGCCGTGCTTGGAAGCCTGGTAGGTCCCGCGCCTGGGGCCGCCCACCAGTCCTCCGATGGATGAGCAGTTGACGATCGCTCCACCGCCTTGCTTCAGCATCTGGCGCAACTCGAACTTCATGCAGCTCCACACCCCCCGGAGATTGATGGCGATGACGCGATCGAAGTCTTCCCGGGTTGAATTCGGCGGCTTCCGCGACAATATTCTGAACGCCGGCATTGTTGTAGGCCGCATCGAGCCGCCCGAAAGCAGCTACCGTCCGTTCCACCATGGCTTCCACCTGAACGTCATCAGCGACGTCGCATTGCACGGCAAGAGCCTTGTGCCCCCGGCTGGACAATTCCTCGACGGCGGAACGCACCGCATCCTCGTTCGCGTCGGCCAACACCACCGAAGCGCCCGATTCGGCAAAAGCCTTCGCGGTGGCAAGACCGAGTCCGGATCCGGCCCCGGTAACGAGGGCAACCTTGTTTTCAAACGAGATCTTCATAACGGCCTTCCTTCGGTCTGGCGGGGTCGTTTCGCGAAAACATCCTTCGCAATCGGCATCGCCGAAAAGGCGTTGGGCCAGCCGGCATAAAAAGCCAGATGGGTGATGACCTCCGCGGCTTGCGTCTGCGTCAGCCCGTTGTCCATCGCCCTGTTGAGGTGCGATGTCAGCTGCGCGGTCTGCCCGTTGGCGATCAGCGCGCTGATCGTGACCAGGCTGCGGTCTCGTGGCGCAAGGTCGGGGCGGAGCCAGAGATCGCGGAACAGGACGTCGGTGGTGTATTGCACAACTCCCGGAAACAACGAGCCAAACTGGTCCTGAACCGACTTTTCGCGCTGCGCCTCTGCGGTTTCGTTGATCGGCAGCGGTGTCACGGAAGCGGCGGGAAGCTGATCGGCGCCGATGTGACGCTCCGCAAAGACGTGCCTGGCGACGGCGATCGCCGACATTGCGTTGCCCCAGCCGCAGTAAAAAGCAAGGTGTGTGATGATCTCCGAAAGCTCGCGTGGCTTGAGGCCGTTGTCGAGCGCGAGATTGAAATGGTATGGCATTTCGATCGTCTGATTGCGTGCGATCAGGGCTGCCAGCGTGACGATGCTGCGATCGCGCGGCGCGAGGCCCGGACGCTTCCACACGTCGTCGAGGAGACGGCTTTTTGTATAGGCCTCCAGCGCCGGCGCCACCTTTCTGACGTCCTCATACGCTGGCATCGGCTTTGCCCCGGTCATGGTGGCAGTTTCCTCTGAGTGAGCGGACGGCATCGTTATCAGCGAAAGCAATGCGATGGCCGCGGTTCGCAGTTTCATGCGGGATCTCCTCGAGCGAGGCACCGTATGGAGGTGCCTACGCTTGTCGGGCACCCGGGCACCAACCGCTGGTGATCACCCTCGTGAGGCTTGTTATAAGGGACAGTTCGGCATGCGATTAGGCGGCTGAATTTGCATGGACTTATGAAGCTGGCTTATGAATTTGCAAGGCCGCACGCCGGGGCTGGGATGGACGATCAGCTTGAAAAGCAATTGAAGCGCATCGAAAAGACAGTCGCGGAAATCCTGGACGGCGTTAAAAGTCTTCTCGGCGCTCATTCCACCGCGGACAAAATCAACGCAAGACTGCGGCGTTTTCTGGAGAGGAAAAAGTGAGGATTGCAACGGCGGCGGCGCTGCTCGGCCTGCTCGGAGCGATCGGCGCAGCCTCGGTCGCTCAATCGGAAAGCCTGAACGCCTGCATCGAGACCGCGGCGCGCTGCCGCGAGCGCTGTCAGGGCAAAGCACCGTGCGAAGCGATTTGCGAAAGGGCCTGGAGGCAATGCAAGCTCCGGGACAGCGATACACGGCCGGACTATCCCCGCGATTCCGTGATGCCGAGGTGAACGGGATGCGCGTGCCGGTCGCAACGGCGTTGACGATGATGGTTTCAGCCGCAGCCGCCGGCGAGATCGAAGACGCACATCGGCAAGCGCTGGCGGGCCGCGACACCTGCCGGAATTGTCTCGCGCAGGAGTATACGCGCGGGCGTAATCGGAATCTGTCGGATCAGGATTTCACCTGGCAGATCGCCGAAGTCTGTGCTTCCGAGCGGAAGAAGGGTGATGCTGGTGGAATATCTGCATTCGTCAGGCACAAGGCGAGGGTGAGGTAGCGGGAGTAGGACGGGTTGAGCGTAGCGAAACCCATCAGCTTGCAGCGCGAATAGGTCCGGAGCGATGATGCGACGTCGTGATGGGTATCGCTGCGCTCAACCCATCCTGTTGACTACTTCGGAAAATCTTTCCGCATCGCGATTTCGGCGGCATCGCCCGGCGACAGCACGGCCCGGTCGAACGCCGGCTGCGGGTCGGTGATGATGTCGTAGAGGGAAATGCTCCTGACGGGCCTGGCCATCAGTTCGCGGACGCAGTCGGCCAGTGTGCCCTCGAAAACCATATAGGGCTGGCTGTCCCCGTTGAGCCGCTGGTTGTTAAGCGAGGGCCACTTCTTGAGTTCGGCGGGAGCGCTGTAGACGATCGGGGAGCCATCTTTGAACATGTATCGGCCTTGTGCATATGTATCTTCGCCAAATCTAGGTTATCGATGTAAACACAAGTTAAATGCCTGCAAATTCAGTCGAAAATACCGCGAGACTGCGTCGCTTTTTGTTCCGGGATGTCATTCCGGGGCGAGGTGAAGCCTCGAACCCGGAATCTCGGGATTCCGGGTTCAGCCCTGCGGGCTGCCCCGGAATGACGTCTCGCCAAGCGCGTCGGTGCATAAAAATTTATTTCGGAATTACGAAATTTAACTTGACGTGATCTGATTTTCAGAATATCAGTGCGCCGTCCCGTTCCTTCCAAGGGGGCGACTCGCGATCGTCACGGACGCGGAGCGGGATGCGGTGGACGTGGTTGGTGCCCGAGACGAACGGTACCGACGCGGACGGCGAAGACAAATCGCCGGCGACGGTGGCAACAGAGCGAGGCTCACCGAGGAGAGCGCGGGATAGACCGTAAACCATTGCGCGGGGAATGTCGGGCGATTCCGATGTGACCGTAGTGACTACACTGGTGTGCTTTCTATTTTCTGCACGCCGGGCTGCGGGTGCATTGAGCACCCGGCATTCCCTGCTCCCTCTGGGGGCGAAAGGTAAGTGCAAAACTCGGGTGCGTGGCGCCGCGAGAACGCGGAGTCATATCTATCATTGACGGTCGTCCGGATGGCGCAAGACTCTCCGTTGTCGTCCTCCGCGAAAGCGGGGGACCCAGTATTCCAGAGACCCATTGTTATCAACCGAGAAGTCGGAGCGTACTGGATCGCCCGATCAAGTCGAGCGATGACAGTCGTGATTGTGGGCACCTATCGTCGCGTTCCTCACCGCCATGACATTGATGGGCTGTTTGACTTCGGGGATCTTCACCTCGCCCCGCAAGCGGGAGAGGTAATGACAGCGGGCCTCGCATCCAGCACCCCCTTGCCAAACGCCCCGATCATCCCTATCTAGTTGCCAACGGCGACGTCGATGCTTCATAGCTCCGGCGCTGGGACGACCACTGAATAGCTCGGCAGCGCCGGATGTACGCGCGCCCTCTGTTCGTGGTCGTTGGCATTTTTGGGCCTGTTTTGGCCATTTTCAGCTCCTTTATCACCTGCCTAGCGGTGTTTTCGGCCCGCGCCTTGGCATCATCGGATGCGGCGGTTATACGCTGGCGGCATGAATGAAGCCGCCCCCGAAAGCCCGCCGCAGGGCGCTGTTACGCCTCAGCTTTCGGTCATCGTTCCCACCTTCAACGAGCGCGACAACGTCACCAAGCTGTACCGGCGGCTGGAGACGGCGCTCGCGGGCGTGGCCTGGGAAGTCATCTTCGTCGACGACAATTCTCCCGACGGCACCTGGGACGTGGTCGGCACGCTGGCGCGGGACGATGGCCGGGTGCGCTGTATCCGGCGGATCGGGCGCCGCGGACTGTCCGGCGCCTGCATCGAGGGCATTCTGGCGTCGAGCGCGCCGTATGTCGCCGTGATCGACGCCGACCTGCAGCATGACGAGACGCAGCTGCCGAAAATGCTGGCGCTGTTGCAGGCCGGCGCGGCCGATCTCGTGGTCGGCAGCCGCTATGTCGAGGGCGGCAGCGCCGACAGCTTCAACAAGCAGCGCGCCGGCGCCAGCGCGCTCGCCACCGAAGTTGCCAAGCGGGTGCTGCGGGTGGAGATCGCCGATCCGATGAGCGGCTTCTTCATGATCCGCTGCGATCGCTTCGAGCAACTGGCGCCGCAGCTCTCGACGCAGGGGTTCAAGATACTGCTCGATATCGTCGCCACCGCGCGCGGCGCGCTGCGGGTGAAGGAAATTCCCTACAGCTTCGGCTCGCGGCTGCATGGCGAGAGCAAGCTGGACTCGATGGTGGCGCTGGATTTTCTGGGGCTGGTGCTGGCGAAGCTGACGCACGACGTGGTGTCGCTGCGCTTCCTGCTGTTTGCGATGGTGGGCTCGATCGGCCTGATCGTGCATTTCGCCGCGCTGTTCATCAGCGCTCAAGATGTTCGAGCGTGCCGGTTTGCGGAAGCGCAGGCCTGCGGCGCGCTGCTCGCCATGACCAGCAATTTTATCCTGAACAATTTCCTCACCTACCGCGACCAACGGCTGAAGGGTTTTGCGATCCTGCGCGGGCCTTTTGCTGTTTTACCTCGTATGCAGCGTCGGCCTGCTCGCCAATGTCGGCGTGGCATTCTCGGTTTACGATCAGGAGCCGATCTGGTGGCTGGCGGGTGCGGCGGGCGCGCTGATGGGCGTGGTATGGAATTACGCGATGTCCGGGCTGTTCGTCTGGCGCAGGCGATGATGCTGCGAGCCATGAGTCCGAACGAGACGCGGCTCGTCCGCAATACGGCCGTCACGATTCTGGCGCTGGTGGTGCTGCGGCTGGCCGCCGCCGCATGGACGCCGCTGACCTTCGACGAAGCCTATTACTGGATGTGGTCGAAGCATCTGGCCGGCGGCTATTACGATCATCCGCCGATGGTCGCCGTGGTGATCCGGCTCGGCACCATGATCGCCGGCGATACCGAATTCGGCGTGCGGCTGGTGTCGATCCTGCTGGCGCTGCCGATGAGCTGGGCGGTGTACCGCACGGCTGCCATCCTGTTCGGCGGCCAGCGCGTGGCGTCGAACGCGACCATCCTTCTCAACGTCACGCTGATGGCGGCGGTCGGCACCCTGATCGTGACGCCGGATGCGCCGTTGCTGGTGGCCGCGAGCTTCGTGCTGTTGTGTCTGGCGAAGGTGCTGGAGACCGGGCGCGGCATATGGTGGCTGGCGGTCGGCGCCGCGGTCGGCGCGGCGTTGCTGTCGAAATACACCGCGCTGTTTTTCGGCCCCGCGATCCTGATCTGGCTGGTGCTCGTGCCGAAACTGCGGCGCTGGCTGATCTCGCCCTGGCCGTATCTCGGCGGCGTCGTGCGCGGCAGCGCTATTCTCGCCGGTGATTCTCTGGAACAGGGACCACCACTGGGTCTCCTTCATCAAGCAGATCGGCCGCGCCAGGATCGAGGATTTCAAGCCGGCGTTTCTCGGCGAACTGATTCCGACCCAGATCGCCTTCGCCACTCCGCTGGTGTTCATCCTCGGCGCGATGGGGCTGTATGCGCTGCTCCGGCGCAACGCGGGCGCATGGCCGGCGCGGGCGCTGATCAATACGACGTTCTGGACCGTCGTGGCGTATTTCATCTGGCATTCGCTGCATGCCCGCGTCGAGGCCAACTGGTTCGGGCCGGTCTATCCCGCCTTTGCGATCGCAGCCTCCGTCGCCGCCAACATCACGCCATGGACCGGGCGCCAGCAGCGCGTCGTCGAGTTTTGCCGGCGCTGGGCGGCGCCCGCCGGCATCCTGATGTTTGCGCTGCTGATCGTGCAGGCCAATACCGGCCTGCTGCTGGGCTATCGCCGCGACGCCACCGTGCGCAGCGTCGGCGTCGGCTGGCGCGAACTCGCCGATGGCATCGAGGCGGTGCGAGCGCGCACCGGTGCGACCTGTGTGCTGGCGCCGGACTACGGCACCACCGGCTGGCTCGCATTCTATCTGCCGAAGGGCACCTGCGTGTTGCAGCAGGCGCAGCGTTTCCGCTGGGTCAACATGCCGGAGCCGGATCCGGCGCAGCTTGCAGGCAGGCTGTTGTTTGTCGATGAGGCCAACCCTTGGAGGCAGCCGCACTTGAAGACAATGTTCAACCGTGTCGAGGAGGTAGCGCAACTCAAACGTATGCGCGGGCCGCTCACGATCGAGACCTACGAAATCGATCTGCTCGAGGGCGCCAAGGGCGATGTGCTCGACAATTCGCCGCCGCCGGAACTGCGCTAGAAAAATATCGCCGTGCGAGTTCCGTGCACGCGAAGGCGGAATCAGGCATTTTCGCGGCAGCGAGAAATTTCCCGTGTTAAGCAGAGATCGGCGGATGGAACCCGAGTGTTTCATGCCTCACATCCGCCCACACTTAATCCGCGTTTAACTAAAAGTCGCCTTAATGACGCTCCGCGCCTCTGCGAGATGATCGGCGGGAACTTCGACTGATCATCTCGTTCAGGTCGGTGTCCGAATGTGCTGCGGCAACGCCAGCCATCGAACGCTGCCTGGAAGGGGAACAAGGTGGAACCGGTCTGGGTGCAAGGCGTATGAATACCAGTGCTAGTGCGTGTTACGATTTCGCGGCCTATCAGCCCAGACGTCCCGCCCGAAAAGCCTCCGTGCATACCATGTTCGGCAGCGCGGCTGTCGTCAGCCTCATGCTGGGCTGCACCTGGACTCTCTACGCCAATGTTTTCGGCGCCGACGTTTATCCGACGCTGAACAGCGCCAGTTTCGATGCGCCCGTGATCAAGCGGCCCGCCATGATGGCCGGGCGAAACCCGGCGATCATCATCAACAATGCTTTTGCCGCTCTGCCGGAACCGGCGCCGGTGGCCTCCGCGCCAACCGTCATTGCATCCAGCCCGCCGCTGAATTTCCAGGATCGTTTCGCCGCAGCAGCGCCGCAGAGCGAAGCGCCGAAACCGCCCGAAGCGCCGAAACTGGCTGAGGCAGCGAAACCGGCGCAAGCGCCGAAACTGGCCGAGGCGATCAAGCTTGCGGACGCGCCGAAACCGCAAGTCGTGGCTTCGCTGCCGCCGGATCGCCAGGCCGTCACATCGGCGCCGTCGCCGCGCGCCGCCGATGCGAAGCCGGTGAGAACCGCCGGCGCTGCCGTCAAGGACATGGCGCAGCGCGCCAAGGCAGCGGTGATGTCGATCGCCGCAAACGAGAAGCCTTCGATCGTGGAAAAGCTTTGGGGCAAGCAGGAATCCCGCGGCTCGCTGTTGTCCTTTGCCTCCGCCGACGCCAGCTTCACCGGCAGTCTTGCGAGCGAGACAGCGAAACCGCAGAACCCGATGCTTGGCGGATCGCCGCCCTACGATCGCCAGACCGCAGTGTATGACATCACCGCGCATGTGGTCTATCTGCCTGACGGCAGCAAGCTGGAAGCGCATTCGGGTCTCGGCTCCAAGCTCGACGATCCCAGCTCCTCGAATATCCGCATGCACGGCGTGACCCCGCCACACATCTATGAACTTACGCCGCGCGAGGCGCTGTTCCACGGCGTGCCGGCGCTGCGGCTCAACCCGATCGGTGGCGAAGAGAAGATCTTCGGCCGCAGCGGCCTGCTCGCGCATACCTACATGCTCGGCCCCAACGGCGATTCCAATGGCTGCGTATCGTTCAAGGATTACAACGCGTTCCTGAACGCTTATCGAAATCAAGGCATCAAGCGGCTGGCCGTGGTCGCGCACGTCGACTGAGCGGCGGCGATTTGTCCGCGCCGCGAAAAACGCTATCATCCCGGCATGACGCCGCCTGACTTCCAGCCAACTCTGACCGGCCCGACCGTCATCGTCAGGCCGATCGCGCCTGGCGATTGGGCGGAGCTGTTCGCCGCCGGCTCCGATCCGGAAATCTGGAAGGTGCATCCGACGCCCGATCGTTATACCGAGCCGGCCTTCAGGCAGTTTTTCGACAATGCGGTTACGTCGAAAATGGGCTTTGTGTTTGTCGACCGGTCGACCAGCCGGCTGATCGGCTCCAGCCGCTATTACGGCTATGACCCGGCGCGGAGCGAAGTCGAGATCGGCTGGACCTTCATCGTCCGCAGCCACTGGGGCGGCAAAACCAATCGCGAAGTCAAGCGGCTGATGCTCGATCACGCCTTTACTTTCGTCGATACGGTGATCTTCTGGGTGGGCGAACACAACTGGCGTTCGCAGGGCGCCATGACCAAGATCGGTGGCGTCAAGCGCAACGGGCTTTTTACCCGCGAACTGTCCGGCGACAGGCTGTACTTCATCTTCGACATCGCCAGGGCGCGGTATCAGCAGGGCGGCCGGGCGCTGGTGGAGTGAGCGATTTCAGGCGCGCAACATTTGGCCGATCGTTTGTCATTTCGGGCCCGCGCCAGGTGGCGCATCCTGAAATGACGTAAGGTAGCGGGTCGCCCGCCATCAAAACAAAAACCCCGGCATCGCTGCCGGGGTTTTGCATTGTTGGTATCGCCTGAGAAGCCTGGATCAGAAATCCATGCCGCCCATGCCGCCGCCGCCCGGGGGCATACCGCCGCCGGCGCCGGCGTTCTTCTTCGGCAGTTCGGCCACCATGGCTTCGGTGGTGATCAGCAGCGCCGCAACCGAAGCTGCGTTCTGGATCGCCGCACGAACCACCTTGGTCGGGTCGATGATGCCCTTCTGGAGATCAGGTTGCCGTATTCGCCGGTCTGCGAGTCGAAGCCGTAAGCATACGTCTTGTTCTCGAGGATCTTGCCGACGATGACGGAACCGTCTTCGCCCGCGTTGATCGCGATCTGGCGGGCCGGAGCCAGGACAGCGCCTTGCGCACGATCTCGACGCCGGTCTTCTGGTCGTCGTTCTTGGTGCGCAGGCCCTTGAGCTGCTCGGAAGCACGCAGCAGGGCGACGCCGCCGCCCGGAACGATGCCTTCTTCAACCGCCGCGCGGGTCGCATGCATCGCGTCATCCACGCGATCCTTGCGCTCCTTCACCTCGACCTCGGTCGCGCCGCCGACGCGGATCACCGCGACGCCGCCTGCGAGCTTGGCCAGACGCTCCTGCAGCTTCTCACGGTCGTAGTCCGAGGTGGTTTCCTCGATCTGCGCCTTGATCTGCTGCCACGCGGGCTTCGATGTCGGCCTTCTTGCCGGCGCCGTTGACGATGGTGGTGTTCTCCTTGTCGATCATCACCTTCTTGGCGCGACCGAGCATCTGCGAGGGTCACGTTCTCCATCTTGATGCCGAGATCTTCCGAGATCGCCTGGCCGCCGGTCAGGACGGCGATGTCCTGCAGCATGGCCTTGCGGCGATCGCCGAAGCCCGGAGCCTTGACGGCCGCGACCTTCAGGCCGCCACGCAGGCGGTTGACGACCAGGGTCGCGAGCGCTTCGCCTTCGACGTCTTCGGCGACGATGACCAGCGGCTTGCCGGTCTGCACCACGGCTTCGAGCAGCGGCAGCAGTTCGTTGAGGTTGGAGAGCTTCTTCTCGTTGATCAGGATGTAGGCATCGTCGAATTCAACGCGCATCTTGTCGGCGTTGGTGACGAAGTAGGGCGAGATGTAGCCGCGGTCGAACTGCATGCCCTCGACGACGTCGAGTTCGGTCTCGAGCGACTTGGCTTCCTCAACCGTGATGACGCCCTCGTTGCCGACCTTCTTCATGGCGTCGGACGAGGAACTTGCCGATTTCGGCGTCGCCGTTGGCGGAGATGGTGCCGACCTGGGCGATTTCCTCGTTCGAGGTGACCTTCTTGGAGTTCTTGACGAGGTCGGCGACCACGGCTTCCACCGCCATGTCGATACCGCGCTTCAGGTCCATCGGGTTCATGCCGGCGGCAACCGACTTGGCGCCTTCACGGACGATCGCAGCCGCGAGAACGGTCGCGGTGGTGGTGCCGTCGCCGGCCGCGTCGGCCGACTTGGAGGCGACTTCGCGCACCATCTGGGCGCCCATGTTCTCGAACTTGTCGTCAAGCTCGATTTCCTTGGCGACGGTGACGCCGTCCTTGGTGATGCGGGGAGCGCCGAACGACTTGTCGAGCACGACGTTGCGGCCCTTGGGGCCGAGCGTCACCTTGACGGCGTTGGCGAGGATGTCGACGCCGCGCAGCATGCGGTCGCGGGCATCGACGCCGAATTTGACTTCTTTAGCTGACATTTATTGGTCTCCGTTTGAAAACTGGGACCTCATCCTGAGGAGCCCGCCTTTGCGGGCGTCTCGAAGGATGAGATGAGTTGAATTTTGGGCTCATCCTTCGAGACGCCGGCTGCGCCGGCTCCTCAGGATGAGGGAACGGACGCTGCTTACGCGGCCTTCTTCTTGGCGGCGGGCACGTCGGTGAGAACGCCCATGATGTCGCTCTCCTTCATGATCAGCAGCTCCTGGCCATCGAGCTTGACCTCGGTGCCCGACCATTTGCCGAACAGCACGCGGTCGCCGACCTTGAGGTCGATCGGGATCAGCTTGCCGGCTTCGTCGCGGCCGCCCGGGCCAACGGCGGTGATTTCGCCCTGCGACGGCTTTTCCTTGGCGCTGTCGGGAATGATGATGCCGCCAGCTGTCTTCTCTTCGGCGTCGATACGCTTGACCACAACGCGGTCGTGAAGCGGACGGAATTTCATGCAGTCCTCCTAAGCTTTTGAAGATGTTGTAGAGTTTCGGAAATTGGCAGTCCTTGCCGGCGAGTGCCAGCGTGAACCGGACTGGACATAGGCCAGACTTGCGGTGGGGACAAGGGCTTCTAGCAGAAAAATTGGCACTCAAATATGGCGTCTGCCAAAATCCCGGGGCGTCGTTAATGACGACGTCCCGCCGCCGTCCGGCCTGTTAGCAGTCGCGGTAAGTAGCTGCTAATGCTCGAAATATCAACAACTCGTTAAACTTTTAGGCTTGTGATGGGTTGGTGCGCATGCGTCACATTTCTCTCATGTGAGCGCATCTCTACCGGGTGGCTCCCGGTTGCCACTTCGGAAAATGCGCTCCAGCAATGGAGGTTGGCATGGTCTCGCGGGTTGGGGTTTCCGAGGATTTCCGGAAGCAGGTGCTGGGTTACGGGCTGACGACGGCGCAAATTCTCTATCGGATGCCGGATCATCCCTCGCTGCTGCAAACCTACGTCTGGCAAAATTACGATCTGTTTCCGAAATTTCCGGCGCTGAAGGATTTCCTGTCGTTCTGGGAAAAGGAGCTGGAAGGACCGCTGTTCTCGGTCACGGTAGCCCATTCCAAGCTGATCAAGCCCGCCGAATTGCGCGCCGTCGACGGCGTATTCCGGCTGCATTGATCTGGGCTTTGCGGACCGCAGGGTGGCAAGGGCACATTTGCGCCGTGCTCGCCATTATCTCTCCACGCAAAGCCGTGGGCTCGCTTGGCTTGGCCCATCCCACGAAGAGCAATTTGTGCTAACCTTTCCGCATCGAACGGAAAGGGAGACCATCAATGGCCAAGCAGAAGCCGACCTCGCGGGCCGCGGCCCGAACCGCTGCGCAGAAGAAATCGCCAGTGCGTAAAACCGCCGCTAAATCCACTTCGCGAAAACCACTCAAGTCCAAGGGTGTTGCGCCGTCGTCCGCGAAAGCTCGCGCGCGTCCGAAACAGCGCGTCGCCATCAGCCACTATCGCGACGAGGATTTCAAAGCCGACGGCTTGCGCGCTTACGCGCATTACCGCGACCTCGGCATTGCCGAAGCCAGCCACGGCCTGGCGCAGGCGCATGTGATCCGGCTGATCGGGCCGTGCAATCCGGCCGAAGTTTCCAAGCTGCATTTCCACGATGTCGAATTCCAGATGGTCTACGTGCTGAAAGGCTGGGTCAAAACCTATCTGGAAGGGCAGGGCGAAACCCTGATGAAGCAAGGCAGCGCCTGGACCCAGCC
>CAWHFI010000002.1:0-473120 GCA_963828645.1 uncultured Alphaproteobacteria bacterium
GGTGCGATGGCAAAGAAGTAGACAAAATTGCGCGCCAGCGCATCGACCGGCGGCCGAAAGATGATCGGCGCTTCTTCCGGATTGCGGCCGAACCAGCCCGAATTGAGCAGCGCCAGCAGCACGATGCCGGATATGGCGAACAGCAGGCCGCCGAGCAACGCGGCCCAGTGCAGCGCCCGGCCGTTGAGGTCCGCGATCGCCGGCCATGGCGGCAACACCAGCGTGTCGGCGCGCGTGAGCCAAACCAGATAGGGCAGCGCCAGCACGACGATCACCAGCAGCGCGAACAGCGGATCGAACGACATCAGGATGCGCCGTCCGCGCAACGTTGCGAGCGCAAAGGCGGCGACCAGCAGCAACAGCCCGATGGCGGCCGAGGTCGTCAGCAGCAACAGCCCGGCTTCGATCGACCATGCGAACCAGGCGTTGCGCCGGCCCTGGCCGATCAATTGCCAGGAATGCAGCAGCAGCAGCGCCCAGAGCGGACGCGCCAGCACCAGGGGGCCGAACTCGACGCCGGGCGAACTGAACGCCGTCACCGTCATCGTCAGCAGCACCGCGAGCACCGCATGCTGTCCGCCGACCACCGCGCGCGCCAGCAGATACAGGGTCCAGAATGTCGCGACCGCGCAAAGCTGCGTCAGCAGGTAGACGCCGAACATGTGATTGCCCGCGGCGCGAAACGCGATATCGGCGAGCCAGAACGCCAGCGGCGGCCCGAGGTCGGTTCCCACCTGGTATTCCCGGCCATAGGCCAGCACCGTCGCCAGATCGTCCGGCGGGCTGCGATACAGCAGCAGCGGCAGGATCAGCCACAACGCCGCCTGAAACAGCACCACGATCCAGACCATCAGCCGCGGCCGGGCGCGGATCAGTTCGATAATCAGGGAGGTGAAACGCATGCACGGCCCGGAAGCGGCAAGGAAAGTCAGTCCCGGACGTGATAGAGCGCAAGGGCGCTGGAAGCAACGGGCCGCTAGCGCGCCGGCATCAGCCGGCGGCCGCGATCTCAAGGGAGAGTTGCGTTTCGACCGCGATAATGTCGTTTCCGACTCGTGACTCGGCTGGTGTTTTTCCCGCGCCGCCACGACGGGCGCAAAAAATCGGCGGTGATGCACGCGTCGGCCCGAGCCGGTCCAGCGCCTCGAGATGCTCCGGCACGCCATAGCCCTTGTGCTGCTCGAAACCATAGCCGGGGCAATCCTGCGCCAGCTTGCACATCAGGCGGTCGCGCGAGACCTTGGCGATGATCGAGGCCGCCGCGATCGACAGCACCAGCCCGTCGCCGCCGATCACCGCGTCGCAGCCGCACGCCGTATCGAGCCGGTCGCGGCCATCGACGAACACATGCTGCGGCATTTCCGGCAGCGCGTGTACCGCGCGCTTGAGCGCCCACAACGAGGCGCGCAGGATATTGTCGCGATCGATCCGCGCCGGCGAGGCAAAGGCGACGGCAAACGAGGCGGTGGCGCAAATTTCCTCGAACAGTTCCTCGCGGCGCTCGGCCGTCAGCCGCTTGGAATCGTCGATGCCCTTGGGAATCCGCTTGGGGTCGAGCACCACGGCCGCGGCCACCACCGGACCCGCCAGCGGACCGCGCCCGGCCTCGTCGCAACCGGCCACCGGCCAGATGCCGCGCTTGATCAGCGCGCGCTCGCGGCGAAAGCTCGGCGGCGCCACCGCGATCACGCCCTTGGGCAGTTTGGCTGGTTCTTTTCCGGATTTGTCGCGAATCATGCCGGGGATCGTGCGCAAGCAAGACCCCCGGCGCAACCGGGAACTCGAAACGATGCCCGATATTCAGAGAGCAAGAACGAATGCCGGCCTCATCCTGAGGAGGCGCGCCAGCGCCGTCTCGAAGGATGACCGCGAGCACCGGCCTTGCTGCCATCCTTCGAGACGCGCGCAAGAGCGCGCTCCTCAGGATGAGGTCGGAGATAAGGTCACAAGTGTCTTCGTGGGGACGACTTGGAAAACTAAAACAAATCCAGCTGCTGCCCGCTGCGTTTCGGCCGCGCGAAGTGATCGGTGGTCAGTTTCGAGCGCCGCTTGTTGAGCCCGAGTTTTTCGCAGGCGATCTCGAACCGGCGTCCGATCATCCAGGCCATCGGTCCGGTGCCCTTCATCCGCGTGCCCCACTGCGAATCGTAGTCGCGGCCGCCGCGCATGTCGCGGATCAGCGTGAAGACATGGCGATAGCGGTCGGGATAATTCGCCATCAGCCATTCGCGAAACAGATCGCGCACCTCGAGCGGCAGCCGCAGCAGCACATAGCTCGCTTCCTTGACGCCGGCATGGGCGGCGGCATCCAGAATGCGCTCGATCTCGGAATCGTTCAGCGCCGGGATCACCGGCGCCACCATGACGGTGGTCGGAATGCCGGCTTGCGACAATTGCCGCAGCGCCTCCAGCCGCCGCGATGGCGTCGAGGCCCGCGGCTCCATGGTGCGCGCCAGTTGCGGATCGAGCGTGGTGACCGACAGCGCCACTTTTGCCAGATTGCGTTTCGCCATGCGCGGCAGAATGTCGATGTCGCGCGCCACCAGCGCCGACTTGGTGACGATGCCGACGGGATGGCCGGCGCGCTCCAGCACTTCGAGAATGCCGCGCATGATCTTCCGTTCGCGCTCGATCGGCTGATAGGGATCGGTGTTGGTGCCGATCGCGATCATCCGCGGCTCGTAATCCTGCGCCGCCAGTTCCTTTTCCAGCAGCGCCGGCGCATCGGGTTTGGCAAATAGCTTCGATTCGAAATCGAGCCCGGGCGACAGGCCGAGATAGGCATGGGTCGGCCGCGCAAAGCAGTAGACGCAGCCATGCTCGCAGCCGCGGTAGGGATTGATCGAACGGTCGAAGCCGATATCCGGCGAGTCGTTGCGGCTGATGACTTTGCGCGCGGTATCGACCGCGACCGTGGTCTTGAACGGCGGCAATTCATCGAGGCTCTGCCAGCCGTCGTCGAATGCGACCCGCGCCTCGGCCTCGAAGCGGCCGCTGGCGTTGGATTGCGCGCCGCGGCCACGCCGCCGCTCGCGCTCGATCGCGACCGCTAAGTTCAGGAAAAGGGCAGAAAAGCGCACCCGCCGGTTCGGAGGGCGCCGTGACCGGCGGGTGCTTGAGGGCATGAGAGGATGCTCGGCTCATGGTCGCGAACATAACACGTCATGAGAACAAATCAAGAACATGAATCGTCCGTCCACAGCCAAAAGACGATCGGCGCGGGTTATCCGGGCGCATGGGCGCCTGCCGCAAAAAGCTGCAGCCGGAAGGCTGATTTGAGTGTGACAAGGTGATAACAGTGCGGCGCTTTCTCCCTGAGATATCGAAGATTCTTCCATGCTGAGCGTCATTATCCCCACCGAAGGCGTCGAACAGCCGGCCGTCGCGACCCTGGCGGCGCTGGTGCCGGGCGCTGCCGCCGGCGTGATCCGCGAGGTGCTGCTGGTCGACGCGGCCGGCACCGGCGTGATCGAGCGGGTCGCCGACGTCGCCGGATGCCGCTTTTTGCCGTTTGAGGGAACCGCGCGCGGCGGCACTGGCCGCCGGCGCCCGGCAGGCCCGCTCGCCATGGCTGATGTTCCTGCATGCCGGCGCGGTGCTGGACTCCGGCTGGATCGAGGAAACCGCGCAATTCATCGAGCGCGTCTCCAGCAGCGGCAAGCCCCGCGCCGGCATCTTCCGCTACGCCCGCTCGCCCTATGCCGAAACGCGGCTGCGCGACGGCTTCAAATTCTTAGGCCGGATGATCGCCGGGCCCGTCGGCCGACCAGGGATTGCTGATCGCGCGGGACCATTACGACCGGCTCGGCGGTTACGCGCCGGACGCGCGCCGCTCCGAGGCCCGATTGCTGCGGCAACTCGGCCGCTCCTCGCGCACGCTGTTGCGCAGCCGGATCGTGGTCGCGTGAAGGGTTGCAAAATACTTGATTTTGTCAAATAATAACTTGATGAAATCAAATATAGCTGCCAGATCCCCTGCTCGACGGCCAGATTGCCGCCGTCCGCCGCTTCAGCCGGTTCTACACCCGCAAACTCGGCATCATCGAGCCGAAGCTGCTGGACAGTCCCTGGACGCTGCAGGAAGCGCGGATCATCTACGAAATCGCCGAACGGCAAAGCTGCACCGCGACCGAACTGGTGCGGCGCGCTCGGTCTCGATGCCGGTTTCCTCAGCCGCACCTTGCAGGCGTTGCAGCGGCGCCAGATCGTCGCGCGAAAGCCGTCCAAGGCCGACCGCCGCGTCACCGAACTCAGCCTTGACCGCGAAAGGCCGCGCGGCCTTTGCCGACCTCGACAGCCGGTCGCGCAGCGAAGTCGCGGCGTTGCTCGAGCAACCTCGAGACGGCCGAGCGCGCCGCCATCGTCAGTTCCATGACCACCATCGAGCACACGCTGGAGCCGCCAGCGCCGCGGCCCGCCGGCTTCCTGCTGCGAAGCCATCGCCCCGGCGACATCGGCTGGGTGGTTTCGCGCCACGGCGCGCTGTATGCGCAGGAATATGGCTGGGACATCAGCTTCGAGGCGCTGGCCGCCGAGATCGCGGCGCAGTTCATCCGGTCTTACGACCCGGCGCGCGAGCATTGCTGGATCGCCGAGATCGGCGGCGAGCCGGTGGGCTCGGTCTTTCTTGTCAGGGCGTCCGACGAACGTTGCGAAATTGCGCCTGCTGCTGGTGGACAAAAAGGCGCGCGGATCCGGCGTCGGACGCGCGCTGACCGAACAATGCATCCGTTTCGCGCGGGACGCGGGCTACAGCTCGATCACGCTGTGGACCCAGAGCATCCTGGTCGCCGCGCGCGGAATTTATCAGCGCGCCGGATTTCAATGCGTCGGGACAACAGAAGCATCACAGTTTCGGCGTCGATCTCGTCGGCGAGACCTGGGAATTGAAGCTCTAGGCTTACGCACGACGCCCCCTTCGCCTTCGGCCGGCGCAGATGCTCGTCCAGCCGCGGCATGATCTCGACGAAATTGCACGGCCGCGTCCGGTAATCGAGCTGGGCGGCCAAGAATGCCGTCCCAGCCGTCGCGGCAGGCGCCCGGCGATCCCGGCAGGCAGAAGATGAAGGTGGCGCCGGCGACGCCGGCGGTGGCGCGGCTCTGGATCGTCGAGGTGCCGATCTTGGCGTGGCTCAGCATGTGGAACGCGATCGAGAAGCCATCCATCCGCTTTTCGAACAGCGGCTCGATCGCCTCCGGCGTCACGTCGCGGCCGGTGAAGCCGGTGCCGCCGGTGGTGATGATGGCATCGATGCCGGGATCGGCGATCCATTTTTTGACGACGACGCGGATCGCATCGACATCGTCGGTCGACGATCTCGCGCGCCGCGAGGTTGTGGCCGGCGGCGGTCAGCCGCTCCGACAGCACGTTGCCGGATTTGTCATCGGCAAGCGAGCGGGTGTCGGAAATCGTCAGCACCGCGATGTTGAGCGGGACGAATGTTCTTGCGTCTCGTCGGTTGAGGACATCTCACTGCGTACTCGCGCCGAACGTGTTGCAGGCCTGCACCGTGCCCTGCTGATAGCCGGTCATGAACCATTGCTTGCGCTGCGCGGCGGAGCCGTGGGTGAAGGAATCCGGCACCACCCGCCCGGTGGCCTGGCGCTGCAGCGTATCGTCGCCGATCGCGGACGCCGTGGTCAGCGCGGCATCGATGTCGCCCGGCTCGAGGAAGCCCGGACGCTTCTTCTCCTCGCGGTTGACCCAGACGCCGGACAGGCAATCGGCCTGCAACTCGACCTTGACCTGCAGCGCGTTGGATTCCGCCTTGCTGCCGGCCTGCTGCTGCAGCCGCGTCACGCGCGGCAGGATGCCGAGCAGGTTCTGGACGTGATGGCCGGCTTCATGGGCGATGATATAGGCCGCGGTGAAATTGCAGGCATTGCCGGAACAGCCGTGAAACCGGGTCTCGACCTCGCGGAAAAATCCGGTGTCGAGAAAAATCTTCTGTTCCGGCGGGCAGTAGAACGGCCCCATCGCCGACTGCGCCATGCCGCAGCGCCCGCCATTGGTGGCGTTGCGAAACAGCACGATTTTCGGGCCGGTGTAGGTTTGCCCGCTGGCCTGGAAGATTTCGCTCCAGCGATCGTCGATCTCGCCGAGGATGCCGGCGATCATGTTGCCCATCTCGTCGGTCGGCGCGCCGGTCTTGGCGGTCGGAGGTGCGATCGGTCTGATAGCTCGGCGCCTGGCTGCTGCCGCCGCCGTTGAGAATTTCCGCGCCGCCGATCAGGATGCGCGGATCGATGCCGAAGGCGTAGCTGACCAGGCCGAGCACGATGATGGTGCCGATGCCGAGCCCGCCGCCGCCCATCGGCAGGCCGAGACCGCCGCCGCCGCCACCGCCGCTAGTCATCGCGACGGTCTTCGATGTCGTCGCTGCGGCGGAAATCATCGTAATGCATGGCGGTATTTCCTTCATTCCGATTGTCTGCGCGGCGGCTCGCCGATCGCCAACGCGGCACTGACGTAAAATTTCCATTCCGTTAATCAATAACCCGCCCGGCAAAAATTGCCTAGCGTGAAAGAATTGCCCGGTTAAGCCGATTTTTACTTTGCCTCGTCAATGTATGGCCAGTCGGTTGTTTAGTCCCGCGTCGCCGACTGCGTCGCCTGAGTCAGAGTATTTGAGTCATGGTTGTGTCGCGTCGCGGGGCGTCTGCAAAGGCGCCCCGCACTCAATTTGAGTTCCCATCCGGATGCCCGCATCGTCGTCGGCGATTGCGTCGCCGAGATGTCGAAGCTTGCCGGCCGGTTCGGTCGATCTGGTGTTCGCGGATCCGCCCTACAATCTGCAGCTCAAGGGCGATCTCAAGCGCCCCGACGAATCCCATGTCGACGCCGTCAACAACGACTGGGACAAGTTCTCCTCCTTTGCCGCCTATGACGATTTCACCCGCGCCTGGCTGCTGGCCTGCCGCCGCGTCATGAAACCGTCGGCGACGCTGTGGGTGATCGGCTCCTACCACAATATTTTCCGCGTCGGCGCGATCATGCAGGACCTCGGCTTCTGGGTTCTCAACGACATCGTCTGGCGCAAGACCAATCCGATGCCGAATTTCCGCGGCCGCCGCTTCACCAATGCCCACGAGACCATGATCTGGGCCGCGCGCGACGAAAAGGCCAAGGGCTATACCTTCAACTACGAAGCCCTGAAGGCCGCCAACGAGGACGTGCAGGCGCGCTCCGACTGGCTGATCCCGCTGTGCACCGGCGAAGAGCGGCTCAAGGGCGCCGACGGCAAGAAGGTGCATCCGACCCAGAAGCCCGAAGGCCTGCTGGCGCGCGTGATCCTGTCGTCGTCGAAGCCCGGCGATCTCATCATCGATCCCTTCAACGGCACCGGCACCACCGGCGCCGTGGCAAAACGTCTCGGCCGCCGCTACATCGGCTTCGAGCGCGACCAGACTTACGCGACCGCGGCGGAAGCGCGCATCGCCGCGATCGAGCCGCTGCCGGAAGCCACGCTGGCGCCGTTCATGACCGCGCGCGACGCGCCGCGCGTGGCGTTTTCCGAACTGATCGAGCGCGGCATGATTTCGCCCGGCACCAAACTGGTCGATTCCAAGAAGCGCCACGGCGCCCTGGTGCGCGCCGACGGCGCCATCATGCTCGGCGACAAGGTCGGCTCGATCCACCGCATGGGCGCGGTGGCGCAGGGCTCCGGCGCCTGCAACGGCTGGACCTTCTGGCACATCGAGACCAACAAGGGCCTGCGCCTGATCGACGAACTGCGCGCCGAAATCCGCAGCGAGATGGCGGCGGGCTGAGCTTTTCCTGATCGATCGTCGTCATCTTTCAAGCAGCCCAACAGCGTCATCGCGAGCGCTTCATCTCTCAACGTCGTCCCTGCGAAAGCAGGGACCCATACGCCGTGTGGTTTGTCGGGCAGTTGTTATTCCGACAACTTTGCACAACCCCGCTCCTTGTGGTTATGGGTTCCCGCGTTCGCAGGAACGACAAGAGAGTGCGGACATCGCGCCAGCAATGCAAAACCGTGATAGCATCGTGGCTATGAGCATCATTTTCGACATCGTCTTTCAAGTCATTCTGGATGTTTTCGTGAGGGCCACGGGCAGCGTGATCCTGGCGCTGTTCGGCAAGCACGACCAATCGCGGCGAGCCGAGGATACGGTCGGCGGAGTTTTCTGGTTGCTCCTGTTCGCCGGTATCGGTGTTGCCATTTACCTCAACAGCTAGCGCGTGCCCGTCCGCGAGAAGCACTCGCGGAGGACGACAACGGAGAGCGTTGCGCGATTCCGGCGACCGTCATTGTGGGCGCTTATCTCTCAACGGCGTCCCCGCGAACGCAGGGACCATCCGCCGTGTCGCTTGTTGTGAGCAACGCTGTTCGACAATTCTCGTACAACCGCCAATGCCTGGGGTTATGGGTCCCTGCGTTCGCAGGGACGACGCGCGAGAGTCATACGCTCGCATTCCCGCGGCGCGATCCGCCCGGGTCTTGCTTTCAATTTCCTTAACCCTCCCATCAGAGGGCGCGGGGATGCCGGGCGCCGATGCGCTCGCGGCAAAAAAATGCGCAAATGCCACGGTCACACCGGAACGCCCGGCATTCCCCGCACAATGGTTTACGGCTTATACGTGATCTTCCCGGCGAGCCTCGCTCTATTGCCACCGTCGCCCGCGGTTTGTCTCCGCCGGCTTGACACCGGCTTGAGGGTGTCAGAACCACACGATTTCGCCGTCCGCGTCAGTGCCGTTCGTCAATGGCACCCGTCCGCGTCCACCGCATCCTGCCCCGCGTCCGTGACGATCTCGAGCCGCCCCTCTGTGGGACAGGACGGGAAAGATATAGAAGTGATTTGGGTCAGGCGGTAAGCAAAAAATTACGAATTTCAGTAATTTTTTTTAAAGAGCCACATATGAGGCAAGCGGATTTTGGCTCCGGCTCCAGTCCGCCCTACAAACTCGGCCAACTTGCCTAGCGGCGGTCGTTTTTAAGACTAGAGTTAGTGGTGGAGTACGCACCAACGATCAGACCAGCGATCGTTGAACCAATTTGCGAGCTTTATGGTGGCATCGTGATCCAGCACGTCAACGTTCAACTCACCCTGTTTGGAAAGGCCCGACAAGGTAAGATTGCTGCTCCCCAAAAAGCCGGTAATCGGGTTGTTCGGGTCGGGCCTAAAAAGAAGGTATAGCTTCGCGTGCAAAGGGTGTTTCAAAAACAGCTTGACGACCACTTTTCCTATTTTTAATTGTTCGGAAAGACGCCGGAGACCAACTTCATCCGCGTTAGTGGGCATTCCCAGCATTAGCTGAAGGCGAAAATCTTCTGCGAGCTTGCGTTTCAATCTCAGAGCAGATTGATTGTCCAAGGAGTCGTCGCCAGCTGCGGCTCCCAACCCGATTCTCAGCTCGTCCTGAGGCAGGCGCTGCATACCAACGAGCAGCCGGCATTGTTCGCTTTCTTTGCCTGACCAGTTTGCGATCAGGTCATCGATCGATTTCCAACCTCGTAAGTTGAAATAGCCGACGCAGAAGTCGCCTCGTTCGGATACGGATAGCGTTTGTCGCAATGCCGGTAGGAGACTGCTTTCTATGTTGTCAAATATGCGTGGCAATCGCGCTTCCCTTAGTCAGAATTGTGCCCAGTGGTTCAAATTGTTGTTCTTGCTGCCACCATTTGTTGCAACCTAGCGGGTTGAGGGGGCTGGGCACAACCCTACGATCCTGTTTGCTCCCGTTGGCGATCTCGCTCGCTGAGCCACCCCCCACCCGGCTGGCCTTCGGCCAGCCACCCTCCCCGCCGCTTGCGCGGGAGGAGGGTAAGAATGCGCCCTCACGAATTCGTCGGTTGCGCACCCCGTAGAAATTTGAGCATGGACATGCCGCCTGCGGTAGTGTCGCCGCATCCCCGATTTTTCTCGGCAACAAAAGCAAAGGGAGTTTTGCAATGCTCAAATTTTACTTCAACGGCGCGCCGAACCCGACCAAGGTCGGCGCTGTTTCTGGAAGAGTCCGGCCTGCCCTACGAGCTGGTGCCGGTCGATACCCGCAAGGGCGACCAGTTCAAGCCGGAATTCCTGAAAATAAATCCGAACGGCAAGGTGCCGGCGATCGACGATGACGGCGTCTATGTTTTCGACAGCAACGCCATCCTGCTCTATCTCGCCGAGAAGACCGGCAAGTTCCTGCCCGCCAATACGCCGGCCAACCGCGCGCAGACGCTGTCATGGCTGATGTTCGTCGCCAGCGGCGTCGGTCCCTATTCGGGCCAGGCGGTGCATTTCAAGCAGGCCGCGCCCAAGGACAAGGACCTCGAATATGCGCGCACCCGCTACCAGTTCGAGGCGGAGCGCCATTACGAGATCCTCAACAATCATCTCGCCGGCAGCCGCTACATGGTGGGCGACACCTACACCATCGTCGATATGGCGTTGTGGGGCTGGGCGCGTCTCGGCGCCTTCGTGCTCGGCGAGGAAGCCTTTGCCAAATTTCCCAACGTGAAACGGCTGGTGGACGAGATTTCGGCAAGGCCGGCCGCGGCGCGCGCGGTGGCGCTGAAGGACAAGTTCGTGTTCAAGGCCGAAATGGATGAGGAAGCGCGCCACATCATGTTCCGCCACCTCAAGATCAAGGCGGCGTGACGCGAAAAATGATTTGCTTTTCGTCATGGCCGGGCTTGTCCCGGCCATCCACGTCTTTCTTGCTGCCGTGGCCAAGAACGTGGATGCCCGGGACAAGCCCGGGCATGACGAGCCTTCGGTAAACCCGCGGTTCTATTGGCTGCATTTTCGGTCAGACTCCAAGGACCAGACCGCAGATGTGCAATTGCAGATCGGGGAATTCGAGATTCCCCGATCTGCAATTGCACATCTGAGGTTCGCGCTCACGCGCGCCCCGGAATGACGTCACTTACTCGCCGATCGCGGCAACCGCCTCGACCTCGACCAGCCAGCCCGGCTGCGCCAGCCGGCTGACGTAAACCAGCGTGCTGGCCGGCGGCTGGGCCGTGTTGACATAGCGATTTCGCACCGCACGAAGCTTCGGCACTTCCGCCGGATCGACCTCGGCGACGATGTAGGTATTCAGTTTGACGATATCGGCCATGGTGCCGCCGGCGGCCTCGACCGCGAGCTTGACGTTGCTGTAGACCTGCTCGGCCTGCGCCTCGAAATTGCCGGCGCCGACCAGCTGGCCGGACGCGTCGGCGGAGACCTGGCCGGCCAGATAGACGATCGTTCCCTTGTTGACCCTCGCGATGTGCGAGTAGCCGGGCGGCGCCAGCAGGGTTTTCGGATTGATGAATTCTTTCGACGGCTTCGACATGTTGCTCTCCCTGGGATCCCGATCCCGACCTTGCCGGGAATTCCCCATCATGTCATGACCCCAAGCTAAATTCCGGGGGAAACATCATGACGGTTCTTATCGCCGGCGGCGGCATTGGCGGGCTGACGCTGGCGCTCAGCCTGCACCAGATCGGCATTCCCGCCAAAGTGTTCGAGAGCGTGTCCGAGTTGAAGCCGCTCGGCGTCGGCATCAACGTACTGCCGCATGCCGTGCGCGAGTTGATCGAACTCGGATTGCTCGACAAGCTCGACGCTTCCGGCGTGCGCACCCAGGAGCTCGCTTATTTTTCCAAGCACGGCAAGCCGATCTGGAGCGAGCCGCGCGGCATCGAGGCCGGCTACCGCTGGCCGCAATTCTCGATCCATCGCGGCACGCTGCAGCAGATCCTGCTCGATGCCGCGACCGAGCGGCTGGGCGCGGAGAACATTCTCACGAGCCATCATCTCTCGGGCTGGACCGAAACAGCGGATGGCGTTCGCGCCGAGTTCATCGACAGGGCGACCGGCAAGTCCGCAGGTCAGCATGACGGCGCGTTGCTGATCGCGGCCGACGGCATTCATTCGGCGATCCACGAAAAGCTCTATCCGCAGGAAGGGCCGCCGCTCTGGAACGGCCGCATCCTCTGGCGCGGCATCACCGCGTCGGATGCGTTTCTGTCCGGCCGCACCATGATCATGGCCGGGCATGAAATCCTGAAATTCGTCTGTTATTCGATTTCCAGAGAACCCGACGCCAACGGAAAGTTCGCAATCAACTGGGTGGCCGAGCGGCATATGCCGCCGACCTACCAATGGCGGCGGGAGGACTACAACCGCGCCGCGCGGCTGGAAGAATTCCTGCCGTGGTTCAAGGACTGGAAATTCGACTGGCTCGACGTGCCCGGCCTGATCGAGAACTGCCCGCACGCTTACGAATATCCGCTGGTCGATCGCGATCCGGTTCCGCAATGGACGTTCGGCCGAGTCACCCTGATGGGCGACGCCGCGCATCCGATGTACCCGATCGGCTCCAACGGCGCGTCGCAGGCGATCCTCGATGCCCGCGTCATCACCCGCGAAATCCTCGCGCACGGCCCGACCCATGATGCGCTGGCGGCGTATGAAGCGGAGCGCCGCCCGGCCACCACCGATCTCGTGATGCTTAACCGGCGCAACGGACCGGAGCAGGTGATGCAGATGGTCGAGGAGCGCGCGCCGGACGGCTACAAGGATGTCACCGACGTGCTGTCGCTGAAAGAGCTGGAAGACATCGCCGCCAACTACAAGCGCGTCGCCGGCTTTCAGGTCGAAGGCCTCAACGCCAGGCCGCCGATCGTGACTGTGGCGGCGGCGAATCAGGTTTCGAGTACGCGATAACTTCTGCTAACCTCGCCCCGCTTGCGGGGAGAGGTCGAAATTCGCGAAAGCGAATTTCGGGTGAGGGGGATTCTCAGCGAGTCGAGCTTGTTGAGAAAGCCCCTCACCCCGACCCTCTCCCCGCAAGCGCGGGGCGAGGGAGAAGAGACAGCCTCTATTCTCTCAGCATTCTCTCAGCCCATGCGCGATCACCTTGCGCATCACGTTCGGCAGCGCCTCATCCTTTAGCGTCGTGATGGGGACCCAGCGCATGCCTTCCGGCGCGCGGCCGCGGGCGGCAACATTCGCGGTGTAGACCACAAGCTCCAGCGGAAAATGCGTGAAGACGTGGGTGACAACGCCGACCCGGCGATGCCAGCGCGTCACGCCTTTGAGCACCGGCGCCTGCCTGAGCGCCGCCTTGTCATCCTGGCCGGCGAGCCAGTCCGAACCCGGCACTTCGGTCATGCCGCCGAGCAGGCCTTTCTCGGGCCGGGTGCGGACCAGAAGCTCATCGCCGCGCGTCACCACGAATGCCGCGCCGCGGCGCAGCGTGCCGGTTTTCTTTGCCGCTTTGCGCGGATACGTCTCCTGATCGCCACGCGCACGCGCGATACAATCCTCGTTCAGCGGGCAAAGCGCGCAGGCCGGTTTCTTCGGCGTGCAGATCGAGGAGCCCAAATCCATCAGCGCCTGGGCGCTGTCACCCGCCCGGTCGGGGCCAAGCAGGGTCGCCGCCAATTCCTGAATCAGCGGCTTGGCCTGCGGCAGCGGCGCCTCGACCGCGAACAGCCGCGACACCACCCGCTCGATATTGCCATCGACCGGCATGGTGCGGCGGCCGAACGCAATCGCGGCAATCGCCGCCGCCGTGTAGGGGCCAATGCCCGGCAGTGCGCGCAAACCCTCCTCGGTATCGGGAAACGCGCCGCCATGATCGCGCCGTACTGATACTGCGCAGGCGTGCAGATTGCGCGCGCGGGAATAATAGCCGAGCCCGGCCCACATCCGCAGCACGTCGTCGAGCGAGGCGCGGCCCAGCGCATCGACATCGGGCCATCGCGCGATGAACTTCTCGAAATACGGTCCCACCGTCTTGACGCCGGTCTGCTGCAGCATGATTTCCGACAGCCACACCCGGTAGGGATCGGCGGCCACCCCCGGCAACGGCCGCCACGGCAGCCGGCGGCGATGGCGGTCGTACCAGGCGAGCAGCAGCGCCGGACGGGCGGTGGCTTGTTGCTTCTTTGCTTTGACGGCTGAGGATGAGGTCACATCCCATTTTAAGATCGGAATCGCCTCGTGGCCAGAGATCGGTTCAACCTTGCAAGCTATAACGCATCACGTTATAGTCAGCCATGATTCAGGGCTTTGCCGATTCCGAAACGGAATTGATCTGGTCCGGCCGCCGGAGCCGAAAACTGCCGTCGGACATCCAGAATATCGCTTTGAGAAAGCTTCGTCTGTTGAATCAAGCCCGGTTGCTCGGCGATCTTCGCGTGCCGCCCGGCAATCGCCTGGAGGCGCTCCGGGCGGATCGGCAAGGACAACACTCGATCCGGATCAACGACCAGTGGCGCATATGTTTCGTTTGGGATGAAGGAGGACCGTCAGATGTCGAGATCGTCGACTACCACTTCTAAAGCCGGGCTGCTCTCCAATCCGCATCCCGGCGAAATTCTGCTCGAAGAGTTCCTCAAGCCCATGAATGTCAGCCAGAATGCGCTGGCGCGAGCGGTTCACGTCGCACCGCGCCGCATCAACGAGATCGTGCTCGGCAAGCGGGACGTCACCGCCGACACCGATCTCCGGCTCGCGCGCTATTTCGGGCTGTCGGAGGGGTTCTTCCTTGGGCTGCAGATGGACTATGATCTGATGCAGCGGCGGCGCGAAATCGATCGTGACCTGAAGACCATCCGTCCGCGCGCAGCGTGACTATGAATTGGTGATACCACCGACCATGTCCAGATCCGGCCCGATCAATGCCAAGCCGCTGTCCGTCCTGCTCAGCGACGTGTTTTCCGACGCCTATGCCAAGCAGGGCTTCGCCGCGCGCGAGCTGGTGACACGCTGGGCTGAAATCGCCGGGCCGGAAATAGCGTCCCATTCCGAGCCCTTGAAGATCCGGTGGCCGCGGCCGGTGGAGGGGCAGCCGCAGGAACCGGCGACGCTGGTGTTGCGGGTGGAGGGTCCGATGGCGCTGGAAATCCAGCACGCCTCCGACGTGGTCCTGCAGCGCGTCAACCGGTTCTTCGGCTGGAGCGCGGTGGGCCGGCTGGCGCTGCAGCAGGCGCCATTGTCGCGCCGCGACCGGTCGGTGAAGTCCCGCGCACCGGATCCGAAGTCGGTGGCGAAGGTCGCCGCAACCCTGTCCTCGGTCGAGGACGAGGAATTGCGCGCGGCACTGGCGCGGCTCGGCGCATCGATCAAGCGAAATTGAGCCTTTTCAGGCTCGCGCCAACTGACGGGGCCTAAACCCGCCATTGCCACAATTATGGTTTCAAGCTAGCGATCAGGCATCATTTTCGGGCGTGAACGCGCCAATCCGGGAGCAGACCGTTGATCATTACCCGCCGCGCCTTCACCGCCGCCCTGTCGCTATCAGGGCTTGCCGCCCTCGCCGGGCTCTCGCCGCTGCGCCTGATCGCGGATGCGATGGCGCAGGACGCCGCCGATGTCGCCAAGCCGGTGTCGCTGCCGGACATGGCGCTCGGCCCCAAGGACGCCAGCGTCACCATCACCGAATATGCCTCGATGACCTGTCCGCATTGCGCGGCATTCAACGCCAACGTGTTCCCGCAGATCAAGTCGCAATATATCGACACCGGCAAGGTGCGTTACGTGTTCCGCGAATTCCCGCTCGACATCAAGGCCGCGGCGGGCTCGATGCTGTCGCGCTGCATCGCCAAGGACGACGCCGGCAAATATTTCGCGGTCACAGACATGCTGTTCCGGCAGCAGGGCGACTGGGTGATGAAGAACACCACCGACACGCTGACGCGGATCGGCAAGCAGGCCGGCCTCAGCCAGCAGGCGGTCGAGAGTTGCCTCAAGGACCAGGCGCTGCTCGACAAGATCGCCGCCGATCAGAAGTTCGCCGCCGAGGTGTTGAAGGTCGATTCGACGCCGACCTTTTTCCTCAATGGCGAGAAGATCAAGGGCGAAACCTCGTTCGAGGAATTCGACAAGAAGATCAAATCGCTGCTGAAGAGCTGATCTCGCGTCGTTCCGGCGGACGCCGCGACGACGAGCAGCATTGCAATACAAACATCGAGATAACCCCAGCAAAAGCCTTGGGAAAAGCCCGCCGCGGCGGTTGCCCTGCGGGCCCGCCCTCGCCATTGTCCCGTCCGCAAGAGCCGCAAAAAGCGACTCGCCCACACACCGACATTGCCTTCCATGGTATTGTCACGGCAGGGAGATTCGCGCCCTGCCAATAGAGAATCGTGTCCATGAAACTGACTCGCCTTCGCCTCCATGGTTTCAAGTCGTTCGTTGAGCCCACCGACTTCATGATCGAGCCGGGCCTGACCGGCGTCGTCGGGCCGAACGGCTGCGGCAAGTCGAATCTGGTCGAGGCGTTGCGCTGGGCGATGGGTGAGACCTCGCACAAATCGCTGCGCGCCGCCGATATGGACGCGGTGATTTTCGCCGGCTCCGGCAACCGGCCCTCGCGCAACCACGCCGAAGTGGTGATGACGATCGATAATTCGGATCGTTCCGCGCCGGCGGCCGTCAACGACCGCGAGACGCTGGAAATCTCGCGCCGGATCGAGCGCGAGGCGGGCTCGGTCTATCGCATCAACGGCCGCGACGTGCGCGCCCGCGACGTGCAGCTCCTGTTCGCGGACGCCGCCACCGGCGCGCGTTCGCCGGCGCTGGTGCACCAGGGCAAGATCGGCGAGATCATTCAGGCCAAGCCGGAACAGCGCCGCCGCGTGCTGGAAGATGCCGCCGGGGTCGCCGGGCTTCACGCCCGCCGCCACGAGGCCGAACTGCGCCTGAAGGCCGCCGAAACCAACCTCACCCGCGTCGAGGACGTGATCGGTCAACTGGCCGGACAGATCGACGGATTGAAGAAGCAGGCGCGGCAGGCGATCCGCTACCGCGAAGTCGCCGGCAAAGTGCGCAAGGCCGAGGCCATGCTGTTCCATCTGCGCTGGATGGAAGCCCATGCCGACGTCGCGGAAGCCGGACACACCCACGAACTCAGCGTCCGCGAAATGGCCGAACGCACCCGCGAGCAGGCCGAGGCCGCCCGCCTCCAGGCAGTGCGCGCGTCGGAATTGCCGGCGCTGCGCGAGGCCGAAGCCCGTGCCGCCGCCGGACTGCAACGGCTCACCAATGCGCGCGAGACGCTCGATCGCGAGGAAGAGCGCGCCAAAGAGCGCGTCGCCGAACTCGATCGCCGGCTGACGCAGTTTTCGGCCGATATCGCCCGCGAGCAGCAGCAGGCTTCTGACGCCGAAGCGGCATTGCAGCGGCTCGATACCGAAGACACCGAATTAAAGGACGAAATCAAATCTCGCGTCGAAAAGCGCAGCGGCGTCGACGAACGCATGGCGGAGGCGGAAGCGACGCTGGCCGCCGCCGAGCGCCTGTTCGCCGAACTCACCACCGTGCTCGCCGACCTCACCGCCAGGCGCAGCCAGCTCGAGGCCAAACGTACGCGGCCACCGCGACCGGCTGGCGCGGCTCGATCAGGACATCGCCAACGTCGGCAACGAAGCGCAAAAGCTAGCGCAGGAAACCAGCGGCTTGGGGGACCTCGCCGCGCTTTCCGGCGCCATGGAGACCGCCCAGCAGAATCTGGCGCAGTGCGAGGCCGCGGCGCAAGCCTGCGAGACCGCGCATGTCGCCGCGCGGCAAATGCTGGAAGCCGCCCGCGCGCCGCTGAACGAGGCCGACAAGCGGGTGCAGCGGCTCGAGACCGAAGCCCGCACGATTTCGAAACTCGTCAACGGCGAGACCAAGAATTTGTGGCCGCCGATCATCGACGGCGTCACCGTCGCCAAGGGCTATGAGAAGGCGCTTGGCGCTGCCCTTGGGGACGATCTCGATGCCCCGGTCGACCCATCGGCGCCGATGCGCTGGACCGATACCGGCGTGATCGAGGGCGACCCGGCTCTCCCCGAGTGCGTGGAAGCGCTCTCCTTGCACGTGGAAGCGCCGTCCGAACTGGCGCGCCGCCTGGCCCAGATCGGTGTCGTCGCCAGGGAGCGCGGCGCCGAGTTGATGTCGCAACTGAAGACCGGCCAGCGGCTGGTGTCGCCGGAAGGCGACGTCTGGCGCTGGGACGGGTTTGTCGCGGCCGCCCACGCCCCGACCGGCGCGGCGCGGCGGCTGGCCGAACGGGCGCGTTTGGCCGACATTGAAAACGAACTCGAGCAGGCCCGCATGGAGGCCGCTGCCAAGCGTCAGGCGCTGGAAGCCGCCGAAGCCGAGTTGAAGACCGCCTCGGCCGCGGAAACCTCGGCGCGTGACCGCTGGCGTGCCGCGCAACGCGAGGCCGATGCAGCGCGCGAACGCCATGCCACTACCGAGCGCGAAATCAATCGCCACGCCGCGCGGAAATCGGCGCTGACGGAGGCCCGCAGCCGCCTCGATGCCGACCGCGCGGAGGCCCTTGCCGCGCATGAGAGCGCCATCGCGGCGCTCGGCGAATTGCCGCCAAGCTTGGATACCGAAACGAAACTTGCCGGTGTGCGCACCGACATCGACGGCCATCGCCGCCTTGCCGCTCAAGTGCGGGCCGAAGCACAGGCGCTGGCGCGCGAGGCGGAACTTGCCGACCGCCGCGTTCAGGCGATCCTCGCCGAGCGCAGCGAATGGCAAAACCGCAAAACTAGCGCGGCCTCGCAGATGGCAACCATCGAAACCCGCGTCACCGAAGTCAGGGCCGAGCGCGCCGAACTCGACAATGCACCGGCCGCGTTCGCCGAAAAGCGCCGCGCGCTGATCTCCGAGATCGAGTCCGCCGAGCAGGCGCGCCAGCTTGCCGCCGATGCACTCGTCTCGGCCGAAAACGTGATGGCGGAAACCGACCGCGCCGCCAAGATTTCGCTCGAGGCGCTCTCCAGCGCCCGCGAAGCCTGTGCCCGCGCCGAAGAACGCATGGAAGGCGCCAGACGCCGTCTCGCCGACATCGAGCGCGAAATCCACGACATGCTGGAAGTCGAGCCGCAAGGCGTCGCTGCTCTTGCCGAGATCAAGCCGGGCGCGGAATTGCCGCCGCTCGCCGAGATCGAGGAAAACCTCGAAAAGCTACGCCGCGACCGCGAAAGACTGGGCGCGGTCAATCTGCGCGCCGAGGAAGAGCTGCGCGAGGTCGAAACCCAGCACACCTCTCTTACAACAGAGCGCGACGATCTGGTGGAGGCCATCAAGCGGCTGCGCCAGGGCATCCAGAGCCTCAACCGCGAGGCCCGCGAGCGCCTGCTGACCTCGTTCGAGGTGGTCAACGGCCATTTCAAGCGGCTGTTTACCGAACTGTTCGGCGGCGGCGAAGCCGCCCTGCATCTGATCGAAAGCGACGATCCGCTGGAAGCCGGCCTCGAGATCATCGCCAAGCCGCCCGGCAAGAAGCCGCAGACGCTGTCGCTGCTCTCGGGCGGTGAGCAGGCATTGACCGCGCTGGCGCTGATCTTCGCGGTGTTCCTCACCAATCCGTCGCCGATCTGCGTGCTCGACGAAGTCGACGCGCCGCTCGACGATCACAATGTGGAGCGGTTCTGCAACCTGCTGCACGAGATGACCGCCACCACCGAGACGCGCTTCATCATCATCACGCATAACCCGATCACGATGGCGCGGATGAACCGGCTGTTCGGCGTCACCATGGCCGAACGCGGCGTGTCGCAACTGGTCTCGGTCGATCTCGAAGACGCGGTGAAGATTCTCGATCAGCACGTGGCGTAGGGCGCCCTTCCTTCCCTTCTCCCCTTGCGGGAGAAGGTGGCTCGAATGAGCGAAGCGAATTCGAGACGGATGAGGGGTTCCGGTCTATCGATAGAAAGAGACCCCTCATCCGCCTTCGCTTCGCGAAGGCACCTTCTCCCGCAAAGGGAGAAGGAAAGAAGGAAATGACCGCTCCCGACCTTCCCGCCGAACTGAAAGCCGCTCTCGAAGCCCGGCTGCAAGGCCTGTCGCGCAACGACGCAGCAGAGCGTGCCGCGTCGATCTCGCGGACCTACCGCGACGGCGGCGGCTCCGGCGCGATCCGGACTGAAACCGACGCGCTGGCCTATGCGCTGGCGCGGATGCCCGCGACCTATGCCGCTGTCACTGCCAGCCTGAATGCGCTTCGCGAGATCAGGCCGGACTTTGTGCCTGCGAGCCTGCTCGACGTCGGCGCCGGGCCGGGAACGGCGAGCTGGGCCGCGGCCGAGGCGTTTTCGTCGCTGACGGATTTTACGCTGCTGGATGCTAACCCCGCCTTGCGCGAACTGGCGCTGAACCTGATGAGCAACAGCGCGCGCCTGCGCGACTTGAAATACCGGCAGGGCGAAGCCCGCGCCGCGCTGGCTGATGTAGATGCCGCCGACCTCGTGGTGGCGAGCTACATGATCGGCGAGATTGGGGATGCGGAACGCAAGGCGCTCGCTGAACTTCTATGGGCCAAAACCCGCGATACGCTCCTGGTCGTCGAACCCGGCACCCCCTCAGGCTACGCGCGAATCATCACGCTGCGGGCACACCTGATCGCGGCGGGCGCGCATGTCGCAGCCCCCTGCGCGCATGACGGCCCGTGCCCGCTCACCGCACCCGACTGGTGCCATTTCACCCAGCGCCTGCCCCGCTCAAGAGCGCATCGGCAGATCAAGGGCGCGGAGCTTCCATTCGAGGACGAAAAATTCGCCTATGTGGCACTGACCCGCGTTGCCGTCGCACGGCATCCGGCCCGCGTGCTGGCGCAGCCCGATGTCACCAAGGTCGAAGTGACGGCGAAATTGTGCACCCCGGATGGTCTCGTTATCGCCAGGCTGCCCCGCCGCGCCAAAGCCAGCTATGCGGCCGCCCGGCGCTGGCGATGGGGGGATGCGGTGATGGAGGAAGATTAGTCCGGTTTCGTGCCCCGGATGCTGCGCAGCGCGCAAGCGGTGCGCTGCTGATCCGGGGCCCATTTCGAGACTGGGTCCCGGCTCTGCGGTGCACCGTGAAGGACGCTGCACCGCGTCCGGGACACGAAACCACTATCCCCTTGAACTAATCCCGCCTTGCGCCCGACCAAGAGGATACCCAATTCGTGGCGGCCTGCCGCGTGGGTGCTTTTTGGTCTAGACTGCGCGCTTCATTTCTCATCGGGAGTTTTTTGCCATGTCGTCCGGCTGGATCATCCTCGGCGTCCTCGTCGTTCTCGTGCTTTTCGCATTTGCGGCCTACAACCGCCTGGTCGCGCTCGGCCAGCGCGTCGGCCAGGCCTTTGCCGACATCGACGTACAACTCAAGCAGCGCCACGATCTGATCCCGAACCTGCTGGAGACCGTAAAGGGCTATGCGGCGCATGAGCGCGGCACGCTCGACGATGTCGTCAAGGCCCGCAACGCCGCCATGTCGGCGCAGGGACCGGGACAGGTGGCTGCCGCCGAAGGGCCAGTTGAGCGGCGCGCTCGGCAAGCTGATCGCGCTGTCCGAGGCCTATCCCGACCTCAAGGCCAATGCCAACTTCCAGCAACTGGCCAGCGAACTGGCCGATCTCGAAAACAAGATCGCCGCCAGCCGCCGCTTCTTCAACAACGCGGTTCAGGAATACAACACCGGCATCCAGCAAATGCCGGCCGCCCTGTTCGCCGGCATGTTCGGCTTTACCCGCAAGGATTTCTTCGACCTCGGCGCCGACAGGACCGCGGTCGAGCAGGTGCCGACGGTGAAGTTCTGATGTTCCGTCATTCCGGGGCGTCGCGCAGCGGCGAACCCGGAATCTCGAGATTCCGGGCTCGAGGCGGAGCCTGTCATCGGGCCGCGCTTCGCGCGGACCCGGTGGCATCGCCCCGGAATGACAACGTTTAGCAGAGCAGCGCATCATGGCCGCCTACGGTCTCTACACGCATATCGCATCGAACAAGTTTCGTTCGATGCTGCTGCTTGCGGGGCTGTTCGTCCTGATCTATGTGATGGTCTATGCCGGCGCGCTGATCGCCGAAGTGCTGATCAACAGCGGCGAGCCGGTCGACTATTACCTGATGGCGGCGGCGCGCGACCTGATCCAGGCATTTCCCTATGCGACGGGAGCCGCCGCGCTGTGGATCGTGATCGCCTATTTCTTCCATCAAAACATGGTCGACGCCATCACCGGCGGCGAGGACGTGACGCGGCAGCAGCAGCCCCGGCTCTATAATCTGCTGGAAAATCTCTGCATCTCGCGCGGCATTCCGATGCCGAAGCTGAAGGTCATCGACAGCGACGCGCTCAACGCGTACGCGACCGGGCTCAATCAGCGGCAATATGCCATCACCGTCACGTCAGGCTTGCTGAAGCAACTCAACGATCAGGAAGTCGAATCGGTGTTGGGGCATGAACTCACCCACATCCGCAACGGCGACGTGCAGATGATGGTGATCGCGGTGATCATCGCCGGCGTGGTCGGCTTCTTCTCCGAATTATTCTTCCGGATGTTCTTCAACAACGGCTTTGGCTATGGCGGAGGCTGGCGATCGTCGCGATCGTCGTCGTCCTCCGACAGCGACAGCAAGGGTTCCGGCGGTGGCGCGATCGTCATCATCATTCTGGCGGTGGCGCTGATCGCGCTGGCCTGGTTGCTGTCGCAGGTCGTCCGGCTGGCATTGTCGCGGTCGCGCGAACTGCTTGCCGACGCCGGATCGGTCGAACTGACCAAGAACCCCGACGCCATGATCTCGGCGCTGCGCAAGATCGAGAATCGCGGCGAGCTGCCCGGCGCCACCTCGGCAGTGATGGAATTGTGCCTCGACAATCCACGCGAGGGTTTTTCCGATCTGTTCGCGACCCATCCTTCGGTAGATTCGCGGGTGCAGGCGCTGGTCAGGTTCGCCGGCGGACACGATCCCGGGCGGCTCGCTTTGCCGTCGGATACCGATGGGCCGGACGACGCTCCGCAGCCGGCCAGCGGCCCGGTTCCGCCGCCACTGCCGGCGGGTCCGTGGAGCGATTCGAGGGAACCTGCCGGCGCGGCGCCGAGCGCGCCGCAGGGGCCTTGGGGCAGCCACACCGGCCCATGGGGCAAATCGACCTGACATTCGCCCCGTCGTCATCCCCGCAAACCGTCCGCGTTAACGACATCGGCACGATTAACCTTAACCGCAGTCTAATGCATTGAATTCTCCCTTGTTTCTGCCATGTTCGCGCCCAAAGCAGGCAGTGGGACACTCCGATCATATTCGACATCGCTTCCGGCGATCGGGGTAGACCCTTGCGCGTTAAGGGATTTTCATGGCTAAGCCAGCGGTCATTGTCATAGGTGCGGATAAGGGCGGGGTCGGCAAGACCACGGTCTCGCGCACCGTGCTCGATTATTTCAGCGCCAACAACGTGCCCGCCCGCGCCTTCGACACCGAGTCGCCGCGCGGCACGCTCAAACGCTTCCACCCCGACATCACCGAGATCGTCGACATGACGACCACCTCGGACCAGATGAAGATCTTCGATACGCTCAATTCGAATGTGCCTTCGGTCACCGTGATCGACGTCCGCGCCGGCCTGTTGTCGCCGGCGCTGGCCTCGTTGCGCGACATCGGCTTTCTCGACGCCGCCCGGCAGGGCCAGATCACCTTTGCCGTGTTCCACATCCTCGGTCCCTCGATCGCATCGCTGGACGAAATCGCGGAGACCGCGAACTTCATGCAGGGCGCGAAATATTTCCTGGTGAAGAACTTCATCAACAACACCAGCTTCTTCGAATGGGACCAGGCGACCTACAATTCCTATTTCCGCCGCATCAAGGACGCCACCGAGATCACCATCCCGAAACTCAACGAAATGGCCTATGAGCAGGTCGAGGTGGCCTCGGTGCCGTTCCTCAAATTCGTCGCCAACCGGGGCGTGCACGACGAGACCGCGAACTATTCGTTCGTGCTGCGCGGCTATGTCCGGCACTGGCTGGCCAATGTCTGGGCCGAATTCGACCGCATCAAGCTGACCGACCTGGTCGGCTCCAGCAAACCCGAGGGCCGCTCGTCAGGCGAAAAATAGTCGCCCTTCGAAGGCTATTGGGCTGGAACGGGCGCGAAAATTCGCTTGATATAGCAGGCGATGGCCCAAACGCTTGTCTATATCGTCTGCTCGCCCCGCCCGCTCGTCGGCAAGACGCTGGTGGCGCGGCTGCTGAGCGAGTTCCTGCTGCTCAAGCACCGCGAGGTCGCCTCCTTCGATATCAATCTGAAAGAGCCGTCGCTGCTCGAATATCTGCCTGCCATCACCGAGACCGCCGGGGTCGACGACACCTACGGCCAAATGGCGCTGATGGACCGCCTGATCGTCAATGACGGCGTCGCCAAGGTGATCGATCTCGGTTTTCACGCCTTCGACACGTTCTTCAAGATGTCCGAGGAAATCGGCTTCATGAAGGAGGCGGCGCGGCGCGGCGTCGTGCCCGTCGTCCTGTTCGTCGTCGATACCGACCGCGGCTCGGAACGCAGCTTCGCCATGCTGCAGCAGCAGATCCCGGCAACCGCCCTCGTCGCCATCAACAATGAATATGTGATGCGTGGCGAGTTGCCGTCAGCATTCGCGCGCGGCCGCATGCTTCATATCAGGGCCTTGCCGCCGTTCCTGAAGGTCTATGTCGAGCGGCTGACCTTCTCGTTCACCGACTACCTGCGCAACGAGAAGGACACCTCGACCGAACTGCATCAATGGGTCCGCAACAATTATATCAGCTTTCGCGATCTGGAGCTGAATTTGATGTTGCAGAAGTCGTAGGATGTCGTCCCGGCCAAGCGAAGCGCGAGCCGGGACCCATACGCCGTGCCCTCTCGTTCAACCGCGGTGTTGGAGACCTTCAACTACAACAGGTGACCGGGATTATGGGTCCCGGCGTTCGCCGGGACGACGTGTGGTGGGATCGCGCATAAAACCTTAATGCCCCTCGAACGACATCAGCGTTCGCACCGGCACGTTCATCGCCCGTAATTTTGCCGCACCGCCCAGTTCCGGCAAATCGATGATGAAACAGGCCGCCACCACGTCGGCGCCGATCTGGCGCAGCAGCTTCACGGCGCCTTCCGCGGTGCCGCCCGTGGCTATCAGATCGTCCACCAGGATCACGCGCTCGCCGGGACGAATGGCATCGGCGTGCATTTCCATCTCGTCGAGACCGTATTCCAGGGAGTAGGCGATGCGCACGGTGGTATGCGGCAGCTTGCCCTTCTTGCGGATCGGCACGAAGCCGGCGGACACCTGATGCGCCACCGCGCCGCCGATGATGAAGCCCCGCGCCTCCATGCCGACGACCTTGTCGATCTTGCTGCCGGCCCAGGGCTGCACCAGCTCATCGACCGCGCGGCGAAACGACCGCGCGTCGCCGAGCAGCGTGGTGATGTCGCGAAACAGGATTCCCGGCTTCGGATAGTCGGGAATGGTGCGGACGGCGGCTTTCAGGTCATGTTCGAGTTCAGGGTTCATCGATATTTCTTTCGGTGGTCATTCCGGGGCGATGCGAAGCATCGAACCCGGAATCTCGAGATTCCGGGTCTGGTGCTAACGCACCATCCCGGAATGACGAAGTTGCATTCAATTCGCCGGCAAGCCAAGCCGAAATGCGTTCTCTACAATGCGCAGGCCGACTTCGCCGCCGAGCGACATCAGCGATTCCGGGTGGAACTGGACACCGCCGACCGGCAAGCTCTTGTGCTCGATCGCCATCGCCACGCCGTCCTCGGTGCTGGCGGTCACATCCAGCACCTCGGGCATACTGTCACGCTCGACGTAAAGCGAATGATAACGGCCGATCACGATTTCATCGGGCAGGTTCTGCATCAGCCGGCCGCCGCGGACCTGGACCCGCGAGGGCCGCCCATGGGCGGGCTGGCCGAGCTGGCCGAGCTGGCCGCCGAAATATTCGCCGATCGCCTGCACGCCGAGACAGACTCCGAAGATCGGCAGTTTTTTGCCGAGCGCCGCATCGATGGTTTTGGCGATGGCAAAATCCTCCGGCCGGCCCGGCCCCGGCGACAACACCAGCAGATCCCAGGTTTTCTGTTTCAGCATTTCCAGCGCATGGACATGACGGACCACCGTAACGATGGCGCCGACCTGGCGGAAGTAGTCTGCCAGCATATGCACAAAACTGTCGTCATGATCGATCAGCAGCACCCGCTTGCCGGAGCCGGTGGCATCCGGCGCCAGCACCGACAGCGGCTTCGGCGGATCGCCGCGCAACGCCTGAAACAGCGCCGCGGCCTTGACCTGGCATTCGCGATCCTCGGCGGCGGGGTCGGAATCGAACAGGCAGGTGGCGCCGACCCGCACCTCGGCAAGGCCGTCCTTCATCCGGATGGTGCGGATGGTCAGCCCGGTGTTGATGCTGCCGTCGAAATTCACGGCACCGATGGCGCCGGCATACCAGCGCCGCGACGAACGCTCGTTGTCCTCGACGAATTGCATCGCCCATAATTTCGGCGCGCCGGTCACCGTCACCGCCCAGGCATGGGTCAGGAATGCGTCGAGTGCGTCGAAGCCGGGCCGCAGCATGCCTTCGACATGATCGACGGTATGAAACAGTTTCGAGTAGGTCTCGATCTGCCGCCGCGCCAGCACCTTGATCGTGCCGGGCACGCAGACCCGCGCCTTGTCGTTGCGGTCGACGTCGGTGCACATGTTGAGTTCGAATTCGTCCTTTTCCGAATTCAGCAATTGGCGAATCTGCTCGGCGTCGCCGATGGCATCGACGCCGCGCGCGATGGTGCCGGAAATCGGACAGGTCTCGACCCGCCGCCCGTCGGAGCGCACGAACATTTCCGGTGAAGCCGCCACCAGGAATTCGCCATCGCCGAGATTCATCAATGCACCATAAGGCGACGGATTGATCCGGCACAGCCGCTGGAACACTTCCGCCGGCGAGCGCTCGCAGGGTTCTGCGAACAACTGCCCCGGCACCGCTTCGAACAGATCGCCGCGGGCAAATGCCGCGCGGGCGGTCTCGACGGTGGCTTGGTATTCGCCGGGCGCGTGATCGGCAAATCCCTGCCGCGGAGTTTTGGCGTAGCCGCTTTCGGCGGTTTCGCGCGGCAGGCCCGCGGTCGACTTTCCGTTCCAGGCAAAATCATAGCTCAGCACCACGCCTCGCCCGGTGGCGCGGTCGTAAGCCAACAGGCAATCCGGAAAATAAAGCACGATGTCGCGCTGGTCGCTCTCGCGGGCGCGCTTCTGCACGAGATCCTCGATCTGAAATACGAGGTCATAGGCAAAGGCACCGAACAGTCCGAGCAGCGGATCGTCATTCGCGCCGAGCACCGCGACGAGATCGCGCACCAGCGACATCACGCTGGCCCGCCTTGTGCGCTGATCCTCATCGACCGGCGCCGCGCCGCGCACGATATGGCCGGCAAGCCGCGTTGCGCTTTTCCCGGATATCACGACGCAGGGTTCGCTGAGCCTGTCGCCGAGGAACGCGATCAGCACCTCGCCGCGCGCGTTGAGCGCCTGCAGGGAAAAAACGGCTCCTGTGGTTTCCAGCCGCAGCGGCGGATCGGAGAAGCCGAGATCGAAACTTTCGTAGCGGCCGGGCACCGTGGTGCCTGACGACAGCACCACGCCGCGGCGGCGATCGAGCAGTTCGATCAGGTCATCGAGCCGGCTGGCGCCGCCGGTGAATTGCTCGACCGATCGCGACACCACAAGGCCGCCACGGGTGCGATATTCGCTGTGGGCCGGCAGGGAGAACGCTGTCCTGTTCATGTGATCCTCTTAGGAAACTTGCGGAGGGAACGCCACACAGGACAAACGAAACGGCCGTCGCGCTGCGATGACGGCCTCCAACGATTGCAGAAAATGAAATCGCACCGGCCACCTCTCAGGAGGTGCGCCACCAAAGACGGGATGGGCGGACGACGGTGTTCATGGGCGGGTAGACACCATGGCAAGATTGATCCGTCAAGGGACGCGACGCTCCCGAAGCATCGTTCCCTCCCCCCTTGTGGGGCAGGGCTATCGCATATGACCTATTATACTCATCAGGAAGGCGTCGTCCCAGCCGGCGCGCTTGATTCTGCGGCGCATCGATTTGTCGTCTGGATGGGCGCGCAGAATATTGAGGGCGAGGCGCCGCAATGTGCCGAGATTTTCTGGCGCATGGTCTTTCCGTGCCCGGTTGCGATCCTCGTTCATGACGACATCGAGTACCCAGTGCAGCTTATTCTCTATCCCCCAGTGCGAGCGCACGATGGTCAGCAGCCGTTTGGCGGCGACATACTTCGAGAGCAGGAAGTAACGCACCGATTGCGGTTCGGCGGGCTTGTCATGGCTACGCCGGCGCGAGGTGATGCGTCCCAGTGCCTTGACACCAGGGAACTCATCCTCGGCGCCGAAGCCAGCAGCCCGCACCACCGTGGCACGGCGCACCTCGCGCCTGTCGTGGGTGGAAGGCTCGATCTGTTCGGCGATGCTGCGCTCGCCACCGCGGGCAAAGCGCCGGGCCGCTGCGGCGAACAGCTTGCTTTGATTGTTCTTGAGCGCCAGGACGTAATCGCCGCGGCGGTCGAGCACCATGGCGGCGAAACCGCGGTGGCAATGCAGTGCATCGGCGGTCACAATGCAACCTTCGAGGTCGAGCATGGCCAGTGCTTCGAGGGCGCCAGCGCTCTCGTTGCGCCCTGCAGCCTTACGATGCGCCAGACACATCCGCGCCTCGACCGCCCAGACATTGACCATGTGCAACGGCGTGCTTCGCCGACCGCGCTCAAAGGCCCCGCGCAGTGCTTTGCCGTCGACCGCCACCACGCCTGTCAGGGTCATCTTGTTGGCCTTGGCGAACACCGAGATGAAACGGCGGAATGCCTTCTCGAAGGCTTCCGGCTTGAGCAGGCGGAACACCCGACTGAAAGTATCATGGCTCGGGATACCGTGCTCAAGCCGCAAAAATACCCGCAGAAAGCCTTCCTTGCTCTGGCCGAACTCGGCCATCTCCGCGCAACTGTCTGCGCCGCACAGTGTTGCGGTCAAAGCAATGAACAAAACTTCGAACAGATCATGCCGCGCGTTGCCCGCCCGCGGATCAGGCAACCCTCGGAAAACTCTCTTGAAAGCCTTCATCCGATATCTCCCAATGCTCAGGAGATATCTTCAAAATCCAAATCGCCCAGCCGTGCAATATGCGGTAAAAATCCATATGCGATTCCCCTGCCTTGTGGGGGAGGGTCAGGGAGAGGGGTGAGCCACAAGCACCGAATTCGCAGCCACCCCCCTCTCCATCTCTCTCCCACAAGGGGGGAGAGAGCACAGTTTGCCTGCCGATGGACCGCGGATAACGCCGCTCGCCCAATTCAGAAAATTTGCGTAAGATTCAAGAAGAACATCTCATCGGAGGCGCGCGATGGCATTGCTAGGTCTGGGATATGTCGGGTTCGGATCGGCCGGCCTCGACGACTGGCGGCAGTTCGGGACTGGCCTCGTTGGCCTGCAGGCGGTGGAGCGGGGCAACTCGCTGCTGGCGTTCCGGATGGACGACCGCAAGCAGCGCATCGTCATCGACCGCTCGATGGCCGATGGGGAACGCTTCTTCGGCTGGGAAGTCGCGGACGCAGCCGCGCTGGACGCGCTCGCGGCGCGGCTCGAGAAGCACCGAGTTCATGTCACCGCCGAACCGCAGACGCTCGCCGACACCAGGCGCGTTGGCAGGCTGATCTCGTTTCACGATCCCGCCGGCAATCGGCTCGAGGCGTTTTACGGCGCCGAGATCGACGATACGCCGTTCCGGCCCGGCCGTTCGATCTCGGGTTTCCGCACCGGGCCGCTGGGGCTCGGCCACGCCGTGCTCACGGTGGAAAATATCGACGCCATGATGCCGTTCTATGTCGACGTGCTCGGCTTCGGGCTTTCCGACTATATCCTGAAGCCGTTCCGCGCCTTTTTCTTTCACGTCAACGCGCGGCATCATTCGCTGGCGCTGATCGAGACCGGCAGGAACGGCATGCACCATCTGATGGTGGAATTGTTCTCGCTCGACGACGTCGGGCAATCCTACGACGTCGCCTTGACGCAAACCGAGCGCGTCAGCGTCACGCTCGGCCGTCACACCAACGACCTCATGACATCGTTCTATTGCAAGTCGCCATCGTCCTTCATGATCGAATGCGGCTGGGGCGGCCGCGAGATCGACCCTCCGACATGGCAACCGATCGAGATGCATCACGGCCCGAGCCTGTGGGGGCACGAGCGCGTCTGGCTGCCGCCCGAAGACCGGCAAGTGGCGCGCGAGATGCGGATGCACGCCGCGGCTTCCGGCCTGCGCGCGCCGGTGCAGGTGATGGAAGGCAACTACAACCTGATGCCGGGAACGTGCCCGTGGTGGGATGGGGTGAACGGCGCGAGCTGAGAGAAAGATGCGTCGTCCCGGCCTCCGAGCCGGGACCCATAACCACAGGCGTTTGTGGTTTCGACAAGTCGTCGAACAGATTTTTCCAAATGATGGAACTCGGCGTATGGGTCCCGGCATTCGCCGGGACGACGGCATTTGAAATCTACCGCAATCTCATAGACCGCATTTCTTCCAGAGCGCCGCCATTTCATCGTCATCGATAAATTCGCCGCGTTCGGCTTGTCCGAGACCTTCAAGAACAGCTTCACGATGCTTTTCTGGTACGGTAAACACGTCGCTGCCTGCTGCAACGATCTGTTCCAGCACCTCAGCAACGTGGGCTTGCCGTTCTTCTGGCAACCTCCGTACCTTCTCGATGGCTTCTTCCAGAAACTTCATCATGGACACGTTGTACAACAATTTCCGCAGCGAGACGCGAGTTAATATAGTCGCCGTCCACGTCAGTCCGGCCTCTCACTCCCGCACATAGAGCAGATCGATCGCGCCCTCTTCCTCGTTCATCCAGCGGTCGCGCCCTGCAAAGCCATGCTTCTCGTAGAACGCGCGCGCCGGTGCGTTTTGTTCAAAGACATGCAACGTGACCGGTCCCGGCGAACTTTCGAGCGCCCGAAGGATCAGCGCCGATCCGACACCAGAGCGTTGCTGCGATGGGTCGACATAGAGCTGATCGACGTGCCGGTCCGTCATGGCGATGAAGCCGGCCATCACGGCAGCGTCGTCAAATGCGGCCAGCGTCCAGGTCCATTCGGCGAATTTTCCGGAATACCAGCGTTCGACCTCGTCGAGGGAATAACGCCAGTTCATGAAGCGGTAAGCGATCAGGCAGGCGCGGTGGTGCACCCGGCTGATGGCTTGGATATCCCCGATGTCGAGCGGCCGGAACGAGTGTTGCGCGCCGCCCGCCGGACTCATCCCAAATGCTTCCTGAAGAAATCGGTCGCCCGGCCCCAGGCCAGTTCGGCGGCCTCGCGGTCATGCACCGATTGCCGCTGCTCGTTGACGAAGGCATGTTCGGCGTCATAGCGAAAAACTTCAATTGACTTGCCGGCGGCCTTCATCGCCTTTTCGAAGTCATTGACCAGTTGCGGCGTGCACCAGTCGTCCTTGTTGGCGAAGTGCGCCTGCAGAGGAATCTTCACATCCGCGGGCTTTGCCGCCGCTTCCGGCGGAATGCCGTAGAACACCACGCCGGCGGTGAGCTCGGGAATTTTGGTGGCGCCGATGATCGTCACCGCGCCGCCAAGGCAGAAGCCGGTCAGGCCGACCTTGGCGCCGTTGCGGCCGAGATATTGCACGGCGCCGCGCACGACCTGCGTGGTGGCGTCCATGAAATCCAGCGAGTTCATCTCTTTGCCGGCGGCATCCGTGTCGTGATAGGGCACCACCTTGCCCTTGTAGAGATCGGGCGCCAGCGCATCGAAACCGGCCAGCGCGAAGCGGTCGCACATGCCCTTGATCTGGTCCTGCAGCCCCCACCATTCCTGGATCACGACCACGCCCGGCGCGTTGCCTCGCGCGGCATTGGCGAGATAGCCGCCGGTGTCCTTGCCGTCCGGCCGTTTGAACGTGATGTGGGTGCCCATGGGTTCCTCCGGTAATTTTCTTGAGGGTGCGATTGACGGGTATTTTGTCCGCAGTGCGGGCAGGATGCAAACACAGACTCCCGTCATTCCGGGATGGTCCGAAGGACCAAACCCGGAATCTCGAGATTCCGGGTTCGATGCTGCGCATCGCCCCGGAATGACGACCTTAACAAAAAAGCCCCCGCAGGGGCTTTCTCGAATTCAAGTCGCTGGCGCCAAGCTCAGTGCGCGTCGGCCCAGACCTTCTTCTTGGTGAAATACAGCAGCCCCGTCAGCAGGATCAGGAACACGAATACCTGCAGTCCCAGCCGCTTGCGCGCCTCCATGTGCGGCTCCGCGGTCCAGGCCAGGAACGTGGTGACGTCATGGGCATATTGTGCGACCGTCGCCGGCGAGCCGTCGTCGAACGTGACCTGGCCGTCGCTCAGCGGCTTCGGCATCTTGATGGCGTGGCCGGGGAAATACTTGTTGTAGTAGGAGCCGTCGGGGATCGTGACGCCCTTCGGCGGGTTTTCTTCAAAGCCCTGCAGGATTCCGCTGACATAGTTCGGGCCCTGCTCCTGGAACTGGGTGAAGAAGTCGAAGATGAATTTCGGGAAGCCGCGCTCGTAGGAACGCGCCTTGGTGATCAGCGACAGGTCTGGAGGCAAGGCGCCACCATTGGCAGCGCGGGCGGCCGGCTCGTTCGGGAACGGTGCCGGAAAATAATCGGCCGGCCGGCCGGGCCGGTCGAACATCTCGCCTTTGTCGTTCGGACCGTCATTGATCTTGTAGTCGGATGCAAACGCAGCCGCCTGAGCTGGCGAATATCCCGGCCCCCCGGCGTCAGCCAGATTGCGGAACGCGATATAGTTGAGGCTGTGGCAAGCCGAGCAGACTTCCTTGTAGACCTTCAGGCCGCGCTGCAACGAACCGCGATCGAACTTGCCGAGGGGGCCGGAGAACGACCATTTCTGCGACGGCGGCGCTTCCTGCTCCTCGGCTTTGGCGGTTTGCGCGCTTCCGGCGAACAGGGAGCCCGCGATAACCAGCGCAATCACGGTGGACACCATCGGCGTCGATGAGCTTCCGCTTTTTGCCAGCACGTCTTCGGCGATCGAGTTCGGCAGCGGCCGCGGCGTTTCGATCCGGCTCAATAGCGGCAGCAGAACCAGGAAATAGGCGAAATAGCAGAAGGTCAGGATGCGGCCGACGATGACATAAATGCCCTCCGGCGGCTGCGCGCCGAGATAGCCCAGCAGCACGCAGACCACGACGAAGATCCAGAAGAACTGCTTGGCCAGCGGGCGATATTTCGACGACCTGGTCTTTGCGGTATCGAGCCAGGGCAGGAAGGCCAGCACGATGATCGCCGAGAACATCGCGGTTACGCCGGCGAGCTTGTTCGGGATCGAGCGCAGGATCGCGTAGAACGGCAGGTAGTACCATTCCGGCACGATGTGCGCCGGCGTGACGCCGGGATTGGCCGGGATGTAGTTGTCGGCGTCGCCGAGATAGTTCGGCATGTAGAAGATGAACCAGGCAAAGAACAGCATGAAGCAGGAGACGCCGAACGCGTCCTTGATGGTCGCGTAGGGCGTGAACGGCACGGTGTCCTTTTCCGTCTTCGGCTCGACGCCGGCCGGATTGTTCTGGCCTGCGACATGCAGCGCCCAGACGTGCAGCACCACGACGCCCGCGATCACGAACGGCAGCAGATAGTGCAGCGAGAAGAACCGGTTCAGCGTCGGATTGCCGACCGAATAACCGCCCCACAGCAGGGTCACGATGCTGTCCCCGACGTAAGGCACGGCCGAGAACAGATTGGTGATGACGGTCGCACCCCAGAAGCTCATCTGGCCCCACGGCAGCACGTAGCCCATGAAGCCCGTCGCCATCATCAGCAGGTAGATGATGACGCCGAGAATCCAGAGGATTTCGCGCGGCTCCTTGTACGAGCCGTAATACAGGCCGCGGAACATGTGGATGTAGACCGCGAGGAAGAACATCGAGGCGCCGCTGGCGTGCATGTTGCGCAGCAGCCAGCCGTAATTGACGTCGCGGACGATGCTCTCGACCGACTTGAAGGCCATGGTGGCTTCCGGCGTGTAGTGCATCGCCAGGATCACGCCGGTCAGGATCTGCAGGCCCAGCATCATCGACAGGATGGCGCCGAACGTCCACCAGTAGTTCAGGTTGCGCGGCGTCGGATAGGCCACGAACGAGGAGTGGACGAGACCCATAATCGGGAGACGCCGTTCAATCCACTGCAGGGCGGGATTGGTCGGCTGGAAGTCTGATGGTCCGCTCATGCTGCGATCCCTAGGGAAGTAAGACGACGCGACGGCTTTGAAGTCTCGAATACTTCGATCCGAGCCTCAGCCAATCTGGATTTTGCTATCGGAAACGAATTGATAGGGCGGCACCGCCAGGTTGGCCGGCGCCGGTCCCTGGCGAATGCGGCCCGAGGAATCGTATTGCGAGCCGTGGCAGGGGCAGAAGAAGCCGTCGTAATTGCCCTCATGGGCGATCGGGATACAGCCGAGATGGGTGCAGATGCCGATCACGACCAGCCACTGTTCGTGGCCATCCTTGACCCGGGACTGATCGGTCGCGGGATCGGGAAGGCTTGCGACCGGCACCGCGCGGGCCTCTTCGACCTGCTTCTTGGTGCGGTTCATGATGTAGATCGGCTTGCCGCGCCAGAACACCTTGATGTCCTGCCCTTCGGCGATCGGCGCCAGATCGACTTCGATTGGCGCACCGGCCGCGATGGTCGAGGCGTCCGGGTTCATTTGGGAGATGAAGGGCCAGAGTGTGGCCACTCCGCCGACCGCGGCGGCGGCTCCCGTTGCAACAAAAAGGAAATCACGGCGTGTCGGATGATCCGCCGAAGACGCTGTCGTCACGATTCCAAGCCCTTTCTCATCTGCAGCCGGTGGAACCGCTCCGGTAACGCCGTAAAACGTGACCTGAGAGGCTGCCGGCGCCCGCGACCCCCGCGGCGGCAGAACGACCACTTCTCCCGGCCAATCAGGCGGAACAAGCAGTCCAGAATCGTTCTATTGGCACCCTTGCCGGAAGAGCGCAAGCCCGCTATCGGCTGGCAAGCGTGCAATGCACTAAATCCATGCCGAGCGACGATTTATTCAGACATTTCATGGGGACCCGAAGGGCCCGTCACCCGATGCAAATTGCGCTTTATCAGCCCGACATCCCCCAGAATACGGGCACCATTCTGCGGCTCTGCGCATGCCTTGACGTGACGGCCCATATCATCGAACCCGCCGGTTTTCCGTCGTCCGACCGGCACTTCCGCCGCGCCGGCATGGATTATCTCGACCGGGTCACCGTCATGCGTCACGATTCCTGGTCAAAATTCGCGCAATGGCGCAGCGGCGCGGGTTACCGGCTGATCCTGTTCACGACCAAAGGCAATTGCCGCTATCTCGATCACCGCTATGGCGCCGATGACATCCTGCTGTTCGGACGCGAATCCGCTGGCGTCCCCGACGAGGTCGCAGCCAGCGCCGATGCGCGGCTGGTGATTCCGATCGCGCCCGGCTTGCGCTCGCTCAATATCGCGATGGCGGCGGCAATGGCCTTGGGCGAAGCGCTGCGGCAAACCCGCGAGGGACCCGCAGGCGCGGTCGGCCGCGATTTGTAAAAACTCTCCAACAAAAGAGGTCCGGTCACGGCGACCATGTCGCCGCAACCGGACCCGCACACAGCAACCCGGAGCGAGGGAGATCAATTCGCTGCGAACCGCGGTGAGGTGCAGCCGCCGCATACCCACGGCCAGGACCAGTCGGCGACCTTGCCCTTGTTGGCCTCGACGTAGGGGCTCCACGCCTTCGGCGGCAAAGCCTTGCTCTGATGGACGATGCTGAACTGGCCATCGGCCTGCACCTCTCCGATCATCACCGGCTTCGCCATATGGTGATTGCTGCCCATCACCACCTCGAACCCCGACGGCGACTTGACCTTCTGGCCGATCATCGCCTGACGGACCGCCTCGACATCGGTGGTGCCGGCTTGCTGGACCGCCTGCACCCACATGTGGAACAGAATGTAGGCGGACTCCATCGGGTCGTTGGTAACGCGCTTGGGATTCTTGGTATAGGCGCGCCATTTCGCGATGAACGCCTTGTTCTCCGGCGTATTCACCGACTGGAAATAACTCCACGCCGCGAGATGGCCCACCAGCGGTTTGGTGTCGACGCCCGCCAGTTCTTCCTCGCCGACCGAGAACGCGATCACCGGGATATCGGTGGCCTTGACGCCTTGATTGCCCAGTTCCTTGTAGAACGGCACGTTGGCGTCGCCATTGACGGTCGAGATCACGGCCGTTTTCTTGCCGGCCGTGCCGAATTTCTTGATGGCCCCTACTTCGGTCTGCCAGTCGGAGTAACCGAACGGCGTGTAGTTCTCCATGATGTCCTCATCCTTGACGCCCTTGGTCTTGAGGAACGCGCGGATGATCTTGTTGCTGGTGCGCGGATAGACATAGTCGGTGCCTTCGAGCACGAACCTCTTTACGTCGCCGCCCTCCTTGCTCATGAGATATTCGACGGCCGGGACCGCCTTGTTGTCGGGCACCGAGCTGCCGTAGAAGATATTGTAGGAGGCTTCCTCGCCCTCGTATTCCAGCGGATAGAACAACAGCCCGTTGAGTTCCTCGAATACCGGCAGCACCGACTTGCGGGATACCGACGTCCAGCAGCCGAATACCGCGGCCACCTTGTCCTTTGTCAGCAGTTCGCGGGCCTTTTCCGCGAACAGCGGCCAGTTCGAGGCGGGATCGACGACCACCGGCTCGATCTTCTTGCCGAGCAGGCCGCCCTTCGCATTGACCTCGGCGACTTCCATCAACATCAGGTCTTTCAGGATCGTTTCGCTGATCGCCATCGTCCCCGACAGCGAATGCAGGATTCCGATCTTGATCGTGTCTTCGGCCCTTGCACTGTTCACGCCGAGAATGGCGAGAACGGCGGCCGCGGCAGATAACCAGCCCAGTCGTGCGGTGCTCATGGATTTCTCCTCGTTTGGTTCTGTCATCGGGAGCATCGCGACGCGGCCCCCTGTGCTCGTTCAGTGGGTCGACGCTCGCATGGACCGGTGAACCGCCATGAGAGCCGCTGCTGGAAAATGCGATGGCTCCATCCGCGGTCGCCAGGTTTGGCGTGAGATGTTCCAGCTTGCCCAGCGGATAGACGGCCGGGCACGGTTTCGGGCAGAACATGCATGGGTACTGGGCAACCATCGTCGCCATCGGGCGACGATGGGTCCAGTTGCTGGCAAACCGAGGGAGCCAGTTCAAACAGACCGATAAACCGGCTGACTTTGTGAAAAATCGCGCCATGCTGGACCCACAATTGGCCCGGCCTTTGCTCCATCGATGGACGCAGGAAGCCGAAGCGGCGCGAACCAATATGCAGATTTCAATTCTTCTGGATCGGTCACGGCCGGAGTCACTGACGACCCAGATGGTCGATCAAATTCGCGAAGCCATCCGCTGCGCGCGGATCGGACCGGGCACGCGTTTGCCGTCGTCGCGGCGACTGTCCGAACAACTGGCGATATCACGCAACACCGTCGTTCGTGCGTATGACCTGCTTCTGATGGAGGGAATCGTCGAGTCGCGCCCGGCCTCGGGAATCTACGTGGCTGAACAGCTTCCCCGCAGTTCTGCGTCGATACATCAGGTTTCCGAAGCCGGCGATCCCGTTTTGCAACCGCGCATGCCTATGCCGTTGCGCCAGAGGCGCTTGCAGGGCTTCCCGCAAGCCGCCTCCACGCGCTTGCTCTATGATTTCTTTCCGGGGCGCCCCAGCGCCGATCTGTTTCCTCTGAAGACCTGGCGCCGCCTGTTGCAGGGCAATCTCTCGCATGGCGGCGGCGCGGGCCTCACTCAATACGGAGATGCCGCGGGCCTTCCGGCGCTACGCACCGCGATCGCCAATCATCTGGCGATGGGGCGCGGCATCGTCGCCGATCCGAGCCGCATCATTGTCGTGTCGGGAATTCAGGAAGGCCTGACCCTTGCCGCACGGCTTTATCTGGCGCGCGGCGTCCTCAGCGTCGTCGAGGATCCCTGTTATCACGGCGCTGCGCTGGCGTTTGAAGCCGCCGGCGCCGAGGTCGCGAGCGTCGCCGTCGACCAGAACGGATTGATTCCCGATTACCTCCCGCAGCGTACGGCATCGCTGCTCTACACCACGCCCTCGCACCAGTACCCGACCGGATCGACCTTGTCGGCGGAGCGACGCCTTGAGGTGATCGCCTGGGCCCGAAGATACGGATGCTACATCGTCGAGGACGATTACGATTGCGATATCCGCTACCAAGGTTCGCATCTTCCGCCGCTGGCCTCAATGGCACCCGACTGCACCATCTACATCGGGACGTTCTCCAAATCCCTCGGTGCCGGTCTGCGCCTCGGCTATATGGTGGTGCCGGAGCACATCGCGGACGCCGTTTGCAACGAAAAGCGCCTGTTGAACAATGGCAATCCATGGCTGGAACAGGCCACGCTGGCTGACTTCATGCATAGCGGCAGCTACGCGGCGCATCTGCTTCGTGTGCGCTCTCACTACAAGGAAAATCGCGACACCCTGGTTGCCACTCTGCAGCGCAATTTCGGCGACGTTGTTGTTGATGGCGGCGCCGGGGGCCTGCATGTGCTCTGGGAACTGCCGCCCGGAATTCCAGATGCCGTGGCGGTCGAAAAGCTGGCGCTGCGCGCGCGAATCGGCGTGTATTCGCTGTCATCGGCACGGGTCCATTTCCGGCGGCAAACCGCGCTGACCAGCCGGGCCATCATTCTCGGCTATGCCGCACTGTCACCGAAGCAGATCGAGAAGGGTATTGCACGGCTGTCGGATGCGATCGACGACGCCATCGATGATCCGGCAACGGACATGACCGCGCTGTTCTCCGACCAGTTCGAGCCGCCCCTCGCACCCGCGTTCGCGAAGCGGAATCTGGCTCCACGCATTCGGCAGCAACCGGCTCTACGCAACCGGTCGCTGCATCGTGCATTTTCGAGCAGGTCCATCGTACGACAGAGTGGCGCGCCAATGCCGGTTTTGAAGAATATCTACCGTTACCCGATCAAGGGATTGAGCGCCCAGCCGCTGCAGCAGGTCTTGTTGCAGGCCAAAAAGCCGTTCCCGCACGATCGCGTGTTTGCTCTGGTGCGCCCCGGGGCCCCGTTCGATACCGGCCATCCCAGATGGGGCAAGAAGGGTCTGTTCGTCATGCTGATGCTTGAAGAAGCCCTGGCGCGGGTCCAGACCACGCTGAATGTCGATACCATGAAGCTGACAATCATGCAGGACAATCACCAGCTCATCGTCGCCGATCTGAATGAGGAGCAAGACCGCGCCAGGGTCGAGGAAATTTTCTGGCAACTGGTCCCCGCCTTGCGCGGAGCGCCGACGCTGGTGCGCTCGCCCGACGGCCACTTCATGGACAAGCCGGACAACGTCATATCACTGATCAATCTGGCGACGGTGCGCAGTCTTGAGGAGCAGTGGGGCATCAAGATCGATCCGCTCCGTTTTCGTGCAAATCTCTACATCGACGGTGCAAGACCCTGGGAGGAATTCGATTGGGTCGGCAGCGACATCCGGGTCGGAGAGGCGCTGTTTCGCGTCGACCGGCGCAACGGCCGGTGCGGCGCGACCAACGTCAATCCCGAGACCGGGCGCAGGGACCTCGATCTTCCCGGCTCGCTCCGCGCGGCGTTCGGGCACAAGGAATTGGGGATTTATCTGGTCGCCCGGGAGGGTGGACGCCTCGCTGTGGGAGACGAGGTGTGCACACCCTCCACCCCGATCGGCGGCCATATCGCACTTCCGCTTGTCAACAAATCGCAGGCTGGTCACCAGAAATTCATGTGCGGCGGATGCTATTTCATTTACGAGCCGGCCGAGGGCTCGCCGGATCAATCGATTCCAGGCGGCACCCCGTTCACGGCCATTCCATCTAACTGGCGATGCCCTGACTGCGGTACCGAAAAAACCACGTTCCGACCACACGTAGAGCCGCAGTCCTCTGCAACCGGCATTTGAAGCGGACACGGAATTCGGTTTTGACGGGGCATTTGCATGCCATTGCCGCGCGCGGCGAGCCGCGGTAGGCATCGCGGGATGGATTTATCGGTGATCGAAGATCGCAAGGCGCGGGCGCGGACCTGGTTCGAGGCCCTGCGCGACGACATCTGCGCCGGCTTCGAGCGCCTGGAAGACGATGCGCCGGCAACGCTTTATCCCGGCGACGCCGGGCGTTTCCTGCGTACGCCCTGGGATCGCACCGACCATACCGGCGCGCCCGGCGGCGGCGGCGTGATGGCGGTGATGCGCGGACGGCTGTTCGAAAAGGTCGGCGTGCATTGCTCGACGGTATCAGGCGAATTCGCGCCCGAATTCCGCGCGCAGATTCCCGGCGCCGAGGATGATCCGCGGTTCTGGGCCTCGGGCGTTTCGCTGATCGCGCATATGCGCAATCCGAATGTCCCGGCGGTGCATATGAATACCCGTTTCGTCGTCACCACCAAATCATGGTTCGGCGGCGGCGCTGATTTGACGCCGGTGCTCGACCGGCGGCGCACGCAAGAGGACGCCGACACGGTTGCGTTTCATGCCGCCTTCAAGGCCGCCTGCGATGCGCATGCATCGGTCGCGCCGTACGAGAAATACAGGAAATGGTGCGACGACTATTTCTACCTTCCGCACCGCAAGGAAGCGCGCGGCATCGGTGGCATTTTCTACGACTGGCACGACAGCGGCGACTGGGAGGCGGACCTCGCCTTCACGCAGGACGTCGGGCGGACTTTGCGGAAAATCTACCCCGACATCGTCCGACGCAATTTCGATACGCCGTGGAGCGCAGCCGATCGCGAGGAACAATTGATCCGGCGCGGACGCTACGTCGAATTCAACCTGCTCTACGACCGCGGCACCATCTTCGGGCTGAAGACCGGCGGCAATGTCGACTCGATCCTGTCGTCGATGCCGCCCGAGGTGAAATGGCCGTAAGGCTTCTTCCGTCATTGCGAGGAGCAAAGCGACGAAGCAATGACGAAGGAGCTAAAGCAAATGCCTCAGCGCCGATGAAATCATCACCAGCCCCCCGGTAATGACAGCGACATCGAGGATCGCCGTGTGAATATGCACCGGCATGCGCTCGACGAATTTTTTGGCGAGAAAAGCGCCCGGCACCGACACCCCGCCGATCAGAAGCGCAAAGGCGAGGACTTGCGGAGTAACCACGCCGGCCAGTCCGAACACGGAAATCTTGATGACGCTGGTGACCAGCGAAACCACGGCGTCGGTGGCAATCACGGCGGCGCCTTCGAGGCCCACCGCCATCAGCAGCGACAGCAGGATGACGCCCGCGCCTACGGTTCCGCCGACCATGACGCCATAGCCCACGGCGCCAGCGCCCAGTCCGGCATCGCTGATTTTGACATCGTGCCGCTTGAGCTTGCGGCGCAGCGGTACGCTCGAAATCAGCATGGTGCCGATCACCAGTGCCGCGCCCGGCGTTGGTAAGCCGGGTATAGCCGTAGGCACCCAGCGCCGTCGTCAAGGCCGCCGCCGCGATCACGATCAGCGCGCGGCGGCGATCGACATAGCGGAAATAGGCCGTGGCGCGGCTCAGATTGGTGAAGATCGAGGAGATCGCGATGATCGGCACCACAGGTTCGGCCCCTATCAACGGCACCAGCACCAGCGGCATCAGCGCGCCGGTGCCGTAGCCCGCCAGGCCGCCGATCACGGAAGCAAACAGCGCAACGCCGGCCACCAGCAAAAGCTGCAACACCGAGATATCGGCGAAACCGGAAATGATATTCACGGCCTGACATCGCGGGTAAAGCGTGCGACGGTCCGGTCGGCGATATTTTCGACCGAAGTTTTATCCAGCGGGAAATCCGCCGCGAGCCACCCGTCTTCGGCCAGCGCCAGCACCTGGCCGAGCATTGGGCCTTCGGCAATTCCACGCGCGACGAAATCGGCCGCTTTCAGCGGAAATTTTGGCGCGCTCCAGCGCTCAGGCAACGTGGCAAGCTCGCGCCACTGCGCCGAATCCGTCGTCTCTCCCGCGCGCGCCCATGCCAGCATCAACCGGTCGCGATAACGGTCGGCGCCGAGCCGGTAGAGCCGCCGCCGCGCGGTGGCCTCGTCCATGCCGGCAAGCCGCCACCAGCGATGGCCCATGGAATCCAGCGCTTTGGTTTCGGCATTGGTAAGCCGCAGCCGGGTCGCGACGCGTCTGGCATCCTCGGTGACGCCGACCGCGAGCGCGCCGAGCCGGCGAACCGCGTCGGCTTCAAGCCCAAGCAGGCGCTCCGCCGAGATCATGGCGCCAAACGGCCCGGTATAGGCGACACCGCCGAAGATCGGCAGCAGCAAGCCGCCATCCGCCATCGCCAAGACAGCGCCGGCAGCGCCTTCGGCCACCATCAGCTTCAACATTTCCATCCGCACCCGTTCGGCGGAAAGATTCGCAAGACCCTCACGCCCGCGAATACAGGCGAGATAGCCGGCGCGGTCGGGTTCGCCCGCGCCATAGGCGGCGTGGATACGGAAAAACCGCAGGATGCGCAGGTAATCTTCCGCGATACGCCGGTCGGGATCGCCGATAAAGCGCACGCGCCTGGCGGCGATATCGTCGAGCCCGCCGACGTGATCGTGCACCACGCCGCCGGCATCGACCGACAGGCCGTTGATGGTGAAGTCGCGCCGTTCTGCGTCCGCAACCCAGTCGCGGCCGAACGCGACCCTGGCCTTGCGGCCGAAGGTCTCGATGTCCTGACGCAGCGTCGTGACCTCGAACGGCTGTGCATTGACGACCAATGTCACGGTGCCATGTTCGATGCCGGTCGGCACGCTCTTGATGCCGGCCGCCCTGGCGCGGCGGATCACTTCCGTGGGCAACGCGGTCGTCGCGATATCGATATCGCCGGTTTCTATCTTCAATAGCGCGTTGCGCACGGCGCCGCCGACCACGCGCGCTTCTTCGCCATCGCCATTCAGCAATGCCAGCACGCGGGAGGCCGGACCTGATCTGAGCCAACGCGCGTCGTCGAGCACGCGCGAACAGCTCATTTTTCAACTCCGGGAACGAACTTGCCGTTCTCGATATGCGCGGGGATATAGGTCGAATTGGGCGCTCCGCCGGAAAAATGCGCGAGCAGAATGAAGCTGGCCACCACCAGCAGCAGCGCACCCAGCAACAGCCTGGCGATGACATGCACCGGCCATGACGATTGCAGCAGCAATCCCGAACGCGTGGCAAGCAAGAACAGTGCATAGACCGCGAACGGGATCAGGAAGATTCCGATTTCGGTGAATGCCGGACGGATCATGGCAGATAAATCCGCTCGTACAGCACCCGCAGGATTCCGGCCGTGGCACCCCAGATATAGCGGTCCGCAAACGGCATCGCGTAATACGAGCGCTCGATGCCGCGGAATTCCTTGCTGTGCACCTGGTGGTTGGCCGGATCCATCAGGAACGCCAGCGGGACCTCGAACACGTCGTCCACCTCCGCAGCGCTGACGCGCAGCTCAAAGCCGGGCCTCACCCGCGCCAATGTCGGCAGGATGCGAAACCCGAAACTGGTTCCATAGAGATCGAGATAGCCGATCGGATCGATGAATTCCCGGCCAATGCCGATCTCTTCCCAGGTTTCGCGCAAGGCGGCGTCGAGCGGCGAGGCGTCGGTCGCCTCGATCTTGCCGCCGGGAAAGGAAATCTGGCCAGCGTGATCGTTGAGGTGGGCGGAGCGCTGGGTCAACAACACCGTCGGTTGCTGCGGATGGTCCACCACCGGGATCAGCACCGCCGCGGGACGGATCGGCTGTTCGTGCGCAAGAATTTGCAGCATGCGGTCGGTGCCCCGATCGCCGCTCGGCGGCACCGCACTGGCATCGGTCAAGCCGGCAGGAACGTCGAAGCGCAGCCGCGCGCGCGCCCGATCGAAGAACTCCGCCGAGCTGATCGCGACCGCGGCGGGTTCCGTCTTGCGCATCGGCTCGTTCAAAGTGCTGCCCTCACCTGCTCCGCATCCGCCATCGAAAAGAATTCGCCCGACGATGCGACCCCGAACATCGGACGGCCATCGACCACCCGCTCCTCGCCCATGTCAACCAGATCGTAGTAGAGCGCGCGGGTGACCTTGGCCCAGAGATCGGCACGCACGTGAAGGTAGGGCGTCAAGCCGCCATCGGCGGCAGCCTCGAATTGCAGGCGGTGCTGTGCATCGCAAAGCACCCAGTCATCGACATTGGTGCGAAATCGCAAGCGGCGATCCGGCCCATCGGCTTCCTTCTGCATCTCGACCGCAAGGAACGGCGCATCGTCGACGCGGATGCCGACCTTCTCCACCGGGGTCACGAGAAAGTGCTTGCCATCCTCGCGCTTGAGGATGGTCGAAAACAGCCGGACCAGCGCCGGCCGCCCGATCGGCGTACCCATGTAGAACCACGTACCATCGCTGGCGATTTGCATGTCGAGGTCGCCGCAGAACGGCGGATTCCACAGATGCACCGGAGGCAACCCTTTTCCGGCAGTATTGCTGCCTGCAGCGTCTTTAGCGGCGGCAGTCAGTCCGTCGAGGCCGTGATGGGTGGTCTGCCCTTGCTTCGCCATTGTTTGCCCTGAGTTTGCAGCCTCAATTTGGCACGATTGGTGCACGTATTTGCGAGGAAAGTGCGGGATCGTTCTCGCCACATCGTGATGCCGTTCATAGCCTGAAATGCCGATAATGTGGGGATAGTTTAATTCAACGAATACATGGCCTTCGCATAAGTTTAGCATGAGGTTCATGGCATGACGACGCAATCCGCGGCGTTTGCGGCGGCGTTTTGGGCAAGGAGTTAGGCGATGGCGGATAGCGTGGAAAAACTTGAGGACGTGATCGTCCGCTCGGCCGAACAGGTTGCCGGTCAGATTCGTGCCGTCAAGGAAGCGATATCCACCGTCATCTTTGGGCAGGACCGGGTGGTTGAAAATACCCTGGTCACGATCCTGTCCGGCGGTCACGCCTTGCTGATCGGGGTTCCCGGTCTCGCCAAAACCAAGCTGGTGGAAACGCTGGGCACTACGCTGGGGCTCGACGCCAAGCGGATCCAGTTCACGCCCGACCTGATGCCATCGGATATTCTCGGCGCCGAGGTGCTGGACGAGAGCAATTCCGGCAAGCGGTCGTTCCGCTTCATCTCCGGACCGGTGTTCGCGCAACTGTTGATGGCCGACGAAATCAACCGAGCCAGCCCGCGCACGCAATCCGCTTTGCTGCAGGCGATGCAGGAGCAGCACATCACGGTTGCCGGCGCGCGCCACGATCTGCCGAAACCATTTCATGTGCTGGCGACGCAGAATCCGCTGGAGCAGGAAGGCACCTATCCGCTGCCGGAAGCGCAACTCGACCGCTTCCTGATGGAGATCGACGTCGATTATCCCGACCGCGACGCCGAGCGGCGCATCCTGTTTGAGACCACCGGCGCGGAAGAGACGCTGGCCAGGGCCGCGATGAACGCCGATATCCTGATCGCGGCACAACGGCTGGTGCGGCGGCTGCCGGTCGGCGATTTCGTGGTCGAAGCGATCCTCACGCTGGTGCGCTCGGCACGTCCCGGTCCGGAAGGCGGCGAAGGCGGCAAGCTGATCGCCTGGGGACCAGGTCCCCGCGCCAGCCAGTCGCTGATGCTGGCGGTTCGCGCCCGCGCGCTGCTCGACGGCCGCCTCGCGCCGTCGATCGACGACGTGCTCGATCTGGCCGAACCCGTCCTCAAGCACCGCATGGCGCTGACATTCTCCGCCCGCGCAGAAGGCCGCACCGTTCCCGACGTGATCAAGCAATTGAAGACGCGGATCGGTTGATGGCCGCAGAGACCAGGCACGCAAACCGGGAGACCACAGCAATCCGACGTGCCGATGGCGAAAGCCGAACGCTCGCCGCTTCGCTGCCGCGCCTTGTGCTGGAAGCCCGCCGCATCGCCGCCAACGTCATTCACGGCCTGCATGGACGGCGGCGCGCCGGCGCCGGTGAAAGTTTCTGGCAGTACCGCCGCTTCGTTTCCGGCGAACCGTCGCAGAGCGTCGACTGGCGGCGCTCGGCGCGCGACGATCATCTCTATGTCCGAGAGCAGGAATGGGAAGCCGCGCACACCGTGTGGCTGTGGCCGGACCGCTCGCCGTCGATGGCGTTCGCCTCGAAGCAGGCGCGCGACAGCAAGCTGGAACGCGCACTGATCGTGACCTTCGCGCTGGCCGAACTCCTGGTCTCGGGCGGCGAACGCGTCGGCATTCCCGGCCTGATGAATCCGACCGCGAGCCGTAGCGTGATCGACAAGATGGCGCAGGCGATGCTGCATGACGACGCGGCCCGCCTCAGCCTGCCGCCATCCTTCGTGCCGTCGGCGCTCGCCGAAATCGTGGTGTTGTCGGATTTCTGGTCGCCGATCTCCGACATCAGAACCATGCTCGCGGGGTTGTCGGCCTCCGGCGCGCACGGCACGCTGATCCAGGTCGTCGATCCCGCTGAAGAAAGTTTTCCCTATTCCGGCCGTATCGAGTTCATCGAGCCCGAAGGCGGTGGCGTCATCACCGCGGGCCGCGCCGAAAGATGGGCCAGCGATTATGTGGCGCGCGTCGCCCTGCATCGCGACGAGATTCGCCATGAGACCGACAAGCTCGACTGGCTGTTCTCGACCCACACCACCAGCCGCTCCGCCGCCGAACTGTTGCTGTTCCTGCATTCGGGCATGATGGTGAGCAAGGGCAGCGCGCGCACCGCCACGGTCAAAGCGGGGCGAGGAGCATGATCGCCTCCCTGCCGCTGTCGTTTGCCGAACCGTTTTTGCTGCTGGGTCTTTTGAGCCTGCCGTTGCTGTGGTGGCTGTTGCGGGTGATGCCGCCGCGACCGCGGCGCATCGAGTTTCCGCCGACGCGGCTGTTGTTCGACATCGCGCCGAAGGAAGAAACCCCGTCGCGCACGCCATGGTGGCTGACGCTGCTGCGCCTCACGGCGGCCGCGCTGGTGATCCTGGCCGCCGCGGGACCGATCTGGAATCCGCAAACGGGTCTCGCCGGCTCCAGTGCACCGCTTGTCATCCTGCTCGACGACGGCTGGACTGCCGCGGCGAGCTGGGACATCCGGATCAAGGCCGCCGACGAATTGATCGCCAGTGCGGACAGCGACCGACGCGGCGTGGCGCTGGTGCCGCTGTCCGAACCGACGCGTGACATCACCATCATGCCTGCCGGCACCGCGCGTGTCGCATTGCGCCAGTTGACGCCGAAGCCCTACGCGATCGAGCGCGTGGAGACCCTTCCCGCGCTCGAGCGTTTCCTCAAGAGCAGCGGCGATGCCGAAATTGCCTGGTTGTCGGACAGCACCGATACCGGGCGCGGACCGGAGTTTCTCGAAGGCCTGAGCAAGACCATCGGCGATCGCGCGTTGACCATTATCGAGGGCGGCGCTCCTTCCGCGCTGGCTCTGGTCGCGGCCGAAAATGCCGCGGCCAGGATGACCGTCAAGGTGTTGCGCACGGAGGGCGGAATCGCCGCCGGTGTCGTACGCGCCATCGACCAGAAGGGTTCGCCGATCGGCGAAGCGCGCTATGCGTTTGCGCCGCAGGATCGGGAGACCGAAGCCGCATTCGATCTGCCGGTCGAATTGCGCAACGACATCGCGCGGCTTGAAATCGCGGGCGAACGCTCCGCCGGCGCGGTACAATTGCTCGACAAGCGCTGGCGCCGCCGCGCGATCGGCGTCGTCAGCGGATCGACCAATGACACGGCGCAGCCGCTGTTGGCCTCGACATTCTATCTGACCCGCGCGCTGGCGCCGTTCGCCGATGTGCGGCTCGGCGACCGCGGTTCGCCGCAACAGGCGATCACGCAATTTCTCGACCAGAAGCTGCCGATGATCGTGCTTGCCGATGTCGGCACGCTGTCGCCGGAAATTCGCGAGCGCATCAGCGCCTGGATCGAGCAGGGCGGCGTGCTGGTTCGCTTTGCCGGCCCGCGTCTGGCGCAGGCCGAAGACGACCTGCTGCCGGTAAGACTGCGCCGCGGCGAACGCAGCCTCGGCGGCAGTCTCACCTGGGAAAAGCCGCAGCACCTTGCGGCGTTCGCGGCTGACGGACCGTTCGCAGGTCTTGCCGTGCCGAAAGACATCACCATCAACCGGCAGGTGCTTGCCGAACCCGACGCCGTGCTGGCGACCAAAAGCTGGGCCTCGCTCGAAGACGGCACGCCGCTGGTGACCGGCGAACACCGCGGCAAGGGCCTCGTCAGCCTGTTTCACGTCAGCGCCGACATGCGCTGGTCTGATCTGCCGATGTCGGGCAGCTTTGTCGAGATACTCCGCCGCATCGTCGATGCCGCCGGCTACACCTCCAATCCCGGCGCGGGCGTCGCCGCCGACACCACCAAGGAAACCGTGGCGCCGCTGCGCACGCTCGATGGTTTCGGCGCCTTCGGACCGCCGCCCTCGGCCGCAAAGCCCTTGCCCGCGGACTTCCGCGACCGCGCGACATCAGATCATCCGCCCGGCTTCTACGGCCCGGCCGACGGTCCGCTGGCGGTGAATGCTCTGGCCGCGGCGGACCGCATCGCTCCGCTCGATACCTCCAGCCTGCGCGCGCGGCGGGCCAGCTACACCAATGCCGAACCGCGCGATCTCAGGGGAATCCTGCTGTCGTCGGCACTGGCGTTGTTTCTGATCGACGCCATGGTCGTCGCCATGCTCGGGGCCGGCATCGCGGCGTTGCTGCGGCGGCGGGCGGCGCCTGCCGCGCTGGCATTCATCCTGTTGTCGGCGGTATCGATGCCGTCGCCGTCACGCGCCGGCAACGACGACGATTTCGCCATCAAGGCGGTCTCACAGACACGGCTGGCCTATGTCATCACCGGAAATGCCGACGTCGATTCCATCGTCAAGGCCGGGATGTCCGGACTGACCTTGTTTCTGGCACAGAGAACGGCGCTGGAAACCGGCGATCCCATCGGCGTCGACCCCGCCCATGACGAACTGGCGTTCTTCCCGATAATCTACTGGCCCGTGGTGCCCGGCGCGCCGAAGCCGCCGCAGGACGCCATCAACCGGATCGACGCCTACATGAAGCAGGGCGGCACCGTATTGTTCGACACCCGCGATGCCATCGAAGCGCCGCCTGGCGACAACGGCGCCTCCCAGACGCCGGGAATGCTGACGCTGCGCGAACTTCTTTCCTCGCTCGACGTGCCCGAACTCGAACCGGTGCCGCGCGAACACGTGCTGACCAAGACTTTCTATCTGCTCCGCGATTTTCCCGGCCGCTTCACCTCGGGACAGACCTGGGTCGAAACCCTGCCGCGCGACGATGACGATGAAGGCACCGAAGGCACCGCAAAACCTGCCCGTGGCGGCGACGGCGTCTCCCCGATCATCATCACGTCAAACGATCTGGCCGGCGCCTGGGCGCTGCGCCCGGACGGCCAGCCGATGCTGCCGCTCACTCCGGGCGAGCCGAAGCAGCGCGAATTCGCATTCCGCGCCGGCGTCAACATCGTGATGTACACGCTGACCGGCAACTACAAGGCCGACCTGGTGCACGCGCCGGCGCTGATCGAACGGCTCGGGCAATGAAAATGTACCTGGCAAACATGGGCTCCTCCTGCGGCTATACCGTCATGGCCGGGCTTGTCCCGGCCATCCACGTTCCCGGCAGCAGCGGCAAGCAAGAGTACGTGGATGCCCGGGACAAGCCCGGGCATGACGAAGTTGAGCGGTGCGCGCCATGAGCTATGGCATCGCGTTTACACCGCTCGTCCCCTCCATCGTATTGTGGATCGCGCTTGCTGCCATCGTCGCGATCGCGATTCTACTGTTGCTCGGCCGTGCCCGGGGTGCTGCGGTGCGTGTCGCGGCATTGGCGTTGATCCTGCTGGCGCTGGCCAATCCGTCCTTCACCCGCGAGGACCGCGAGCCGTTGTCATCGGTGGCCGCGGTCGTGATTGACAAGAGCCCGAGCCAGAATTTCGGCACGCGTAACCGCGAGACCGCGCAGGCGCAGGAAGCGCTGGTCGACAGCCTCAGGAAGATCAAGGGGCTCGAGGTGCGCGTTGTCGAGGCCGGCCAGGCCGACGGCGAAACCGACGGCACCCGATTGTTCGGCGCGCTATCGTCTGCACTTTCGGACGTTCCGGTCGATCGTGTCGCCGGCGCCTTTCTGATCACTGACGGACGCGTGCATGACATTCCCGCCAATGCCGCGGCACTTGGATTTCAGGCTCCGGTGCACGCGCTGATCACCGGGCGCAAGGACGAACGCGACCGGCGCATCGCGATATCGGCCGCGCCGCGCTTTGGTATTGTGGGGCAGACCCAGACCATCACCTACCGGCTCGACGACCAGGGCGTTACCGGCGACCGCGCCAAGGTCGTGGTGCGCCGCGACGGCGAGACCATCAACGAACGCAACGTGCTCAGCGGTCAGACCGTCAATGTCGATGTCGATATCAAGCATGCCGGGCCTAATATCGTCGAGATCGAGGCGTCGCCGCTGGAAAACGAGTTGACGCTGGTCAATAACCGTGCGGTGGTCCAGATTGATGGCGTGCGCGACAAATTGCGTGTGCTGCTGGTGTCCGGCGAGCCGCATTCCGGAGAACGCACCTGGCGCAATCTGCTGAAATCCGACGCCAGCGTCGATCTCGTCCATTTCACGATTTTGCGGCCGCCCGAGAAACAGGACGGCACGCCGATCAACGAATTGTCGCTGATCGCGTTTCCGACCCGCGAACTGTTCACTCCAAAGGAACCCGGCGGCCGTGGCGGCAAACTCGACGATTTCAATCTGATCATCTTCGATCGCTACGCCCGCCAGGGTGTGCTGCCGATCGCTTATTTCGACAACATCGCGCGTTACGTGCGCGCCGGCGGGGCGGTGCTGGTATCGGCCGGTCCCGATTATGCGTCGACCACCAGCATCTGGCGCACGCCACTGGATTCGGTTTTGCCAGCCGAACCCGTCGGCGTCACCGAGAAGCCGTTCTATGCGCATCTCAGCGACGCCGGCAAACGCCACCCGGTGACGCGCGGGCTGGAAGGCTCTGCCACCGAGCCGCCGCACTGGAGCCGTTTCTTCCGCACCGTCGAGACCCGCAATGCCACTACGCCGCCCGTGATGACCGGCGCCGATGGCAAGCCGCTATTGTTGCTGGCGCGCTTCGGCGAGGGCCGCGTCGCCTTGCTGCTGTCGGACCATATCTGGCTGTGGGCGCGCGGCTATGAGGGCGGCGGGCCGCATCTCGATCTGCTGCGGCGCATGTCGCATTGGCTGATGAAGCAGCCCGATCTGGACGAAGAGGCGCTGCGCCTGCAAGTCCAGGGACACGATCTGGTGGTGCTGCGCCAGACCATGGCGGACAGCGTCGCACCTGTCACGGTGACCTCGCCATCCGGCGCCACGCGCGAGCTGATGCTGAGCGCCAGTGAACCCGGAACATGGCGCACGACGATTCCCGCCGGCGAACTCGGGCTGTGGCAGGCCACCGACGGCACGCTGAAAGCGCTGATCAATGTCGGCCCGACCAACCCGAAGGAATTTTCGGAAGTCACCTCCACGACCGAGATGCTGAAGCCGCTGACTCAAGCCACCGGCGGCGACACGCGTCGCGTCGTCGATGGCGCCAGTGTCGAGCTTCCGCGCATCGTGCCGGTGCGCGCCTCCGGCATATTCCGCGGCGACGGCTGGATGGGCGTCAAGATGCGCGACGCCAGCGTGGTGAAAGGCGTCGGCGTGCTTCCGCTGTTCGCCGGCCTGATCGGCCTGCTGTTGCTGCTCGGCGGTTTTGCAGCGACTTGGTTGCGCGAGGGACGCTGATCGCAGTTCGCTCACCCGGCGTTGCATAAATTACACAGCCCCTCATGAATTCTCCGGCACGCGCCAACCCCAGTTGACATCCCCCTGCAATCCCTGATGTTATATTATAACGTCGGAGGGCCGGATAACTTTGGCTCACGGTGTGGGGTGCGTATCGGCATGAAGTGGGTACGGTCGAACATCAAGCACGGATCGCGAACAGCGCTGTTCGCGCTGGCTGTTCAGTTCGTGCTTTCGTTCGGGCATTTCCACGGTGTCGCCGCGCAAGCGGCACAGACCGTTCAATCGGCAAGTGACACCGCTCAACAGCAGCGTCAGCCCACTCCCGACTCCGACCAGCAAACCAACGACACCTGCGCGATCTGTGCTGTTATCGCGATGGCGAACTCGGTTACGTTTGCAACACCGCCGGCGCTGTTGCTTCCGCAGGCCGTGGAATTTTCGTACCTGACCACCGACGCCGCGTTCATCCATTTGAGTTCGGCTCGCGTCGTTTTCCAGCCCCGCGCTCCTCCCCTCTCCTGACCTCGATTGCTTGATGCCCCCGGGGATCGCCGCGCCACGCGCGTTCGGTCCAAGGGATTCATCGAAATCAGTCCGCCGCACATCGACGGCGAGCGCTGTTTCCCGAATTCCTTAAGGGAATGCGGCAGCGGCGCAATCGGGATCGGGACAATGTCAGTATTCGCCAGATCACTATGGGCGGCCTCCGGGGCAGCCTCGCTTGTTCTCTGCAGCAGCGCGGCCCTGTCCCAGACACCGGCGCCGGCGCGGGCGCCCGCGGGAAATAGCACTACCGTACTTCCCGAAATCGAAATTACCGCACCCCGCGTTGCACGGGCGCCACGCCGCCCCCGGACTCCCGTAACCATAGGAGAACGTCGCAACCTGCCTGTCGCGCCACGGCCGACGCAGGCGCAGGTGGTCGCGGGACAGAACACCAGATTCGACGAGGCCCGCCGCGCCATCGTCGCGCCGAATGGTGCGGGCACCTACCAGTTGAGCCACCAGGACATCGAGGCGCTGCCGCAAGGCGCCAATACCACGCTCGACAAGGTGCTGTTGCAGGCGCCCGGTGTGTCACAGGATTCGGCCGCCAGTGGCGAACTGCATGTGCGCAACGAGCACGCCAACCTGCAGTACCGGATCAACGGCATCATGCTTCCAGACGGCGTCGGCGCCTTCGGTCAAATTCTCGATACCGGCATTATCGGCAACCTCAATTTGATTACCGGCGCACTGCCCGCGCAATATGGCCTGCGCACCGCGGGCGTGCTGGACATCCAGACCAAGGCGGACGCTTTCAACAACAGCGGCAGCGTCAGCATCTATGGCGGCAGCCACGGCAGTATCACAACGAGCCTGGAATATGGCGGCACGGTCGGACAAACCCAGTATTTTATTTCAGGGCGCTATTTCGGGAGCAATCTGGGCATCGAAAATCCGCTACCGGGAAATGAAGCGATCCATGACCGTACAGCGCAGGAGAAGGGTTTTCTCTATCTTTCGACGGTGATCGATCCGACCAGCCGCCTGACATTCATGAGCGGTGTATCCAACGGCAGCTATCAGATTCCGAACAATCCCGGGCAACCGCCGAACTTTACGGCCTTCGGGGTATCGAATTTCAATTCGGCGCTGCTCAACGAGCATCAGAACGAGTTCAACCAGTTCAACGTCGCCGCCTACCAGAAATCGATTGACGATATCGACTTCCAGCTCTCCTATTTCAACCGTTACAGCCAGTTACACTTCTATCCCGATCCGATCGGCGACCTGGTTTTCAACGGGGTGTCGTCGGACGTCTACCGTCAGAGCTTCGTCAACGGCATTCAGGAAGACACTGCCTGGCGTGTCGGCTTTGCCCATACGCTGCGGTTTGGATTTTCCGTCAGCGCCGAGCGCTCGCTGGTCAACAATGCGTCGGTCGTATTGCCGCTCGATCCCGTAACCGGCAATCCGGTCGACGCGCCATTCTCGGTGTTCGATTCCAGCGCCAAGACCGGCTGGCTGTTCAGCACCTATCTGCAGGACGAATGGAAGATCACCAACCAGCTGACCCTGAATGCCGGGTTACGTTTCGACCAGATGGTTCAGTATGTCGACGCCAACCAGCTCAGCCCGCGTATCAGCCTGACCTGGAAACCTGGCGACGGCACAACCTTCCATGCCGGCTATGCGCGCAACTTCACGCCGCCGCCGCAGGTGATCGCAGCCCCGACCAATCTGGCGCTGGTGCAGAACACGACGCAACAGCCCGGCGTCCCGGTCAACGATCCGGTTCTGCCGGAACGCTCTCATGTGTTCGATGTCGGCGTCGTTCAGAAGATCTATCCGGTGCCCGGTCTCGAAGTCGGCGTCGACGGCTACTACAAGATCGCCAAGGACCTGCTCGACGACGGCCAGTTCGGCGCGGCCTATGTGCTGAGCGGCTTCAACTACGAACGCGGGGAGAATATCGGCCTCGAACTCAAGGCGACCTACACCAACGGCAACTTTCGCGCCTACGGAAACCTCGCTTGGGCCAAACAGATCGCCACCAACGTTGTCTCGAACCAATATCTGTTCGATCCCGACGAACTGGCCTACATCGCCAGCCACTACGTCTACACCGATCATGCCCAGGTTCTGACCGGGTCGGCCGGTGCTTCCTATCTCTGGAACGGCACGCGCTTCAGCGCCTCGATGATCTACGGCAGCGGGCTTCGTTCGGGTTTCGCCAACATCGATCACCTGCCGTCATACACGCAGGTCAATGTCGGCCTCTCGCATGATTTCAACTGGGTGGCGCCGAACAAGCCGACCACGCTGCGCTTTGACGTCGTCAATGTCTTCGACACCATTTATGAAATCAGGGACGGATCCGGCATCGGGGTATTCGCACCGCAGTACGGTCCACGGCGCGGATTTTATGCCGGCATTTCGCAGAAGCTGTGAGCTACGGTTCCGAGCGCGCCATGCTCCAGTCGGGACGGATCGCGCCGGTGACGCCCTCGAATGCGCCTTCGACGAGTTCGGCCACCAGCAGGCGGTTGTAGTCCACCGGTCCTGGCATGGTCGCGCGGCCCTTCGGCACCGCCTTGAAGCCGACGCGGCTGTAATAGGCTTCGTCACCGACCAGCAGCACCAGGCGATGGCCTTTTGTGCCGGCTTCCTTCAGCGCACGCTCCAGCAACGCGCGGCCGACGCCGCGCTTTCGAAACGGCGGTTCGACAGTCAGCGGCCCCAGCAACAACGCTTTGGTATCGCCGATGCATATCGGCAATTGCCGCACCGATCCTACCAGCAGCGTGCCGATCCGGGCCGTAAAGGAGAGATCGAACCGATGATCGACATGCTCACGCAAACGGTAGGCGCTCAGCACGAAGCGGCCGGGCCCGAACGTGCGCTGGTGCAGGCGTTCGATCGGCAGCGCGTCGCCGGCGTTTTCCGCCAATATCGTGAGCGAAAGATCGTTCATGTTCAGGCGTGCGGATAGCATCTGGCGAGGGCGCGGTCCATTGCCCCGGCGCGGCTAAATTTCGAAAGGCATCAATTCCCGCCGACGGGGCGTTGCGACAGGTAGGCCAGCAGCTTCATCTCGCGGCGTCCGCGCGTCACGGTATCGAGCACCAGTCCCGACGATACCGACAACACCGCCAGGATCATCAGGCCCATCGACAGAACCGCCGTCGGCAGACGCGGAACGAGGCCGGTCTCGAGATAGGTGGCGATAACGGGAATCATGAGGCCGATCGACGTCAGCGTCAGGAGAATTCCGATCCCGGTGAAGAACCGCAGCGGCTTTTCCGACCGGTACAGCTTCAGGATAGTGCCGAGAATGCGAAAGCCATCGCGCCAGGTGTTGAGCTTGCTGAACGATCCCTCCGGCCGGGCGTAGTATGGCGTCTCGATCTCGGCGACCGGCAGCGCCAGTTCGAGCGCATGCACGCTCAACTCGGTTTCGATCTCGAAACCATCGGACAGCACCGGAAACGATTTGACGAAGCGCCGGGAGAACACGCGATAGCCGGAAAGAATATCCCTGAAGGCCTGGCCGAAAACCGCGGACAGGAAGCCGGTCAGCATCCGGTTGCCGGTGCGATGGCCGGGCCGGTACGCCGCCTCGGCCTGATCGACGCGAAAGCCCACCACCATGTCCAGATGATCCGAGACCAGCGCATCGATCATGCGCGGGGCGCTGGCGGCATCGTAGGTGGCGTCGCCGTCGACCAGCACATAGATATCGGCGTCGATGTCGGCGAACATACGCCGGACCACATGGCCCTTGCCCTGTCGGCGTTCGCTTCGCACCTGCGCACCGGCCTCACGCGCCACTGCGACAGTGCGATCCGACGAATTATTGTCGTAGACGAAGATTTCGGCGGTCGGCAGGTTTTTGCGGAAATCGGCGACCACGGTGGCGACCGCGGCTTCCTCGTTGAAGCACGGCACCAGAACCGCGATCCGCAGTTGGGCCGGCTCGGCTTGCGGGAATTCCTGCTGCGCGAACCGCGCCAGAGCCTCCGCCATGCCGGCCAGGTCGCCGCGAAGTTTCGGCGAGCGTTTCAAGTCCGGCACGGCGCTCATCGGGGGAATCCTTAACAACCGTTAGGGTTTTGCCCCCCGATCTTAAGGACTGATCGCTAACGATCTCTAACGGCCGGTAGCGTTCGGCTCGCTACTTTCAGCCGATGCAACTTCGCCTGGCATGGTCAAGCTTTTGCCGCCCGCCTGACCACGCCATCCACCGCTTCGGTCGGCTGCATCAGCGATGCAAACAGCAAGCTCCACAGCGAAAGCGCGGCGATGGGGATCGTATAGTACTGGGTATAGGCGGGATGGATCATGAAGAAGGCCATATTCACCACCAGATTTACCGCCGTAACCAGGGCCAGCGATCCAATCCCGCTGCGGCGACGCCAGCGCAGTATCCACGCGATCCATCCGCCTGCGAGCAACAGCAGGAGGAATTGAATGTCCGTGACGTAAGCCCAGATCACGCCGGCGTCCAAATTCATGGTCTTTGCTTCGGATGCCGAGTAGGTCGTTGCGAAAGGGCTGCCGGCATTGATCGCGTTTGCGATCAGGGTCGGTGCAATCCCGACCAAAAACGCCACCCCAAACAGTCCGCCCTCTGCAAATGTTTCCCAGTTCCTGGACTCTTAAAAAGGCGAACAGGAAAAACAGGAAATATCCGGCCGAGAGAAACAGATTGGCCACCCTGAAATCGACCGCGAGACCGAGCAGAAAACCAATCAGCATCGACACGAAAATGCGACGGCGCTGTGGTGTTTTCACGAACAGACGGGCCGTCAAAAAACCGGCCAGGGCGCAGACCACCATCGTCGGCGCCATCGAATAGCTCGACTTGGTAGGGTTGATCATCATGTAAACCGCGACATCCGCAAACACCGCCGCCGAAAGGATCGACGGCGTTGTGGAGGCATAGGCAATGGCGAGCAGGCCGAAGCCAAAGATGGCGATCGTCGCCAGGGCAAAAAGCGGAATGACCTGGTGCCCTTCCGGAAACAGCGCCATCAGCAAACCCGTTCCCGGCGGATACTGAATCACGAGTTTTTTGGTCATCGGCATGAAATTGTGACAGGGAGGCACCGTCGGATCCCTCCAATCGATCAGGTTCAATTCCTTCATTTTTGAAGACAGATAATGATCCTCATCGCCGGCAACTCTGGTGTCCAGACCGCCCAATCCCAGTTTTTGAAACAGGTGGGCCTGCCTCAGATAGCAGAAGTCGTCATTCACCCCGCGAGCTTCGCTCCAGCCCGAAATCGACCAGATGTTGCTGGCCAGAATCAGAAAACACATCAGGCCGCAAGCGGCCTTCAAATATCGCATCGCTTGGTCCCGGGGCGGCGTCTCATGCACGCTTTCCGCGCAAATCGAATTGTCCGTCGTGGAAGCCTTCATAGATTTCGCGGCACCCAAGCGCAACCTGGGTTCTCCGCCTAACTCCAGGTCGCGGTCAGCTGCTTGCCCTGGAGCACCTCCGATAGCCGCAGGCGCGTACCCTCGGTGGTCCCGGCCGGCAGAGCCGCGGTATCGAAGAACCCGCAGGCGACGATCTCGCTGTTCGCCTCCGGCAGCCGATCCTGATGGAAATGCCTGACCACGTAGACCGCGACATGGTCGCGAGGGGACGTAGGGCTATTGTGGAACAGACCGTGCAGGACCGGTTCGCCGGAGAGTTCGATTCGGCCCTCTTCCAACAACTCCCGTGCCAGCGCATCGCCGAATGTTTCGCCGACCTCGACGCCACCGCCCGGCAAATGCCAGCCGGACATATAGCTGTGCTTGACCAGAAACACGCGGCCATCGCCGTCCAGCACCAGGGCGCGGACGCCGAGGGTCATGCCGCGGGCGAACCGCCAATACAGATGGAACATCTTCCGCAGCAACGGTTCGAACCTTCTGCGTATGTTCTGGCTCATCTCCACGGAATTCCAACTCCTGACACCACGTTGATCCTTGCGCCGGACTGGCCGGCTTGCCAATACATTGCAGGATGCCTGAGGATATCACGAGATAATGGCGCGGCGGCTCACTCTATCAGACGACCCGATCGGACCCTTCTGATGGCCGTCTTCACGCTGGCTCACCTGTCCGATCCGCATCTTGCGCCGCTGCCTGACCCGCGGCTTTCCGAACTCGCCGGCAAACGCGCGCTCGGCTATCTCAACTGGACCCGCAATCGCCAGAAATTCCATCGCCGCGACATGCTCGATGCGCTGGTATCGGACATGCAGGCGCAACAACCGGATCAGATCGCGATCACCGGCGACCTCGTCAACCTCGCGCTGGAAGCCGAATTTGCTCCGGCGCTGAACTGGCTGGAGAGCGTCGGCGCACCGGACCGTGTCACCATCGTTCCCGGCAATCACGACGCTTACGTCCGGGCTACCCGGCATCGCTTTGCCGAGACATTTGCAGATTATCTCCGCGACGACGACGCGGCGGCCGGCCGTGCCGCATTCCCTTTTCTGCGTCGCCGCGGGCCGCTGGCGCTGATCGGCGTATCGTCGGCGGTGCCGACACTGCCGCTGATGGCGACGGGATGGCTTGGCCGCGCGCAACGCAAGGCGCTGGAGCGGATACTGACAGCAACTGTCCGCCGAACAGGTCTTTCGCGTGCTGCTGATTCATCATCCCCTGCGCTCGGGGTCGCGCGCCAAGCGGTTGACCGATTCAGGCCCGTTGCTTGCATTGCTGAAGCGCTACGGCGTCGAACTGATCCTGCACGGGCACGACCATGTTCACTCCACCATGGCGATCGACGGGCCGAACGGATCGATCCCCGCCATCGGCGTGCCCTCGGCCTCCGCGGTCGCCCATGGCCGCTATCCCTTCGCGGCCTATAATCTGTTTTCGATCGATCGCGACGGCGATTCGTGGCACTGCGAACAGACCGTGCGCGGCATAGACGATGCGTTGCGCGTCGAGAAATTGCGGCGAACCACGCTGATGTAGGCGCTAGAAATTCCGCAGGGTCGCGAACAGCGCGAGGCCGAACAGCGCGAGCGCACCGATGAAGAACCCGAACGCGAAAATCCAGAATCCGCCGCGGCGCGGCTTTTCGACGATCACGGGTTTGGGCATCGGGGTCGCCACCATCGCGTGCTCGCGTTCGATCATGCGGCGCGCGACATAGCCGGTGACGGCATTGACCATGGTCGCGATATCGTGCGATTCGGCGATCACGACCCGGCCGAAGCGGGTGTCCTGCACGAAGCGATAGATGCGCTTGTCGCGCCCCATCATGACATGGGCCACCACGTCGATCCACAGCCGCGGCGTGTCGCCCTGGCTGATGCCGCGGTCGAACAGGTCGACCTTTTCCGGAATTTGCGCGAACAGCGGATCGAGCGCCTCGCTCAGGAGTTCGAGCCGCGCGACCTCGGCGTCCCGCAGGTCGACGACGACACCGGTACGGTCGGCTGCCTCGATTCGCGCCAGCCGCAGCGCGTCGCGCAACCGCGTCGAACGCGGATCGACGGCGGGGCTCCCGGTGTTTCGCGCTTCTGACATCCCCTGGGCGGCCTGTTCTGACGGGTTGCGAATACGTTAACCTATCAGTAACCAGGTTTTTCGCAAAGGTGGTTTGTTCCCAAAGGGTTAAAAGCCCACCGTTACCTCTTCCCGCTTACGGGAAGAGGTAGAGGAGCGTGCGACGCCCTGTCAGGCCATCGCCCGGCTCGGTTCTTCCACGATCGAGAAACGCACGCCGGCCTTGTGGCGGTTCTCTTCCGAGACCGTGCGCCAGGCGTCTTCTGCCTCGCCACGGGACTTGAACGGACCCTGGACCTGGGCCGAGCCTTCCACCAGCTTGTGGAAATTCATCGAACCGAACTCGCCGCCGATCACCCAGAAATTACTCGCCATGATAGCCTCCTCTTGTTGCCGTTAGTTTGATTGCCGTTAGCCGAACTGGTTCATCGTGTTGTGCGCGCCGCCCGCTTTCAGCGCGGCCGCACCGGCGAAATATTCCTTGTGATCGTCGCCGATATCGGAGCCGGCCATATTCTGATGCCTGGCGCAGGCGATACCCTGACGGATCTCCTCGCGCTGAACGTTCTTCACATAGCCCAGCATGCCCTGGTCGCCGAAATATTCCTTCGCAAGATTGTCGGTCGAAAGAGCCATCGTGTGATAGGTCGGCAGCGTGATCAGATGGTGGAAGATGCCGGCACGCTTCGCCGAATCGGCCTGGAAGGTGCGGATGCGCTCGTCGGCTTCGATCGCCAATGGCGTATCGTCGTATTCCGGCTTCATCAGTTCGGCCCGGTTATATTTGCCGACGTCCTTGCCGGCTTCCTTCATCGCGTCGTAGACCTGCCAGCGGAAATTCAGCGTCCAGTTGAACGACGGCGAATTGTTGTAGGCCAGCTTGGCGTCGGGAATCACCTCGCGAATGCGGTCAACCATCCCGGCGATCTGCTCGATATGCGGCTTCTCGGTCTCGATCCACAGCAGGTCGGCGCCATTCTGCAGCGACGTGATGCAGTCAAGCACGCAGCGATCCTCGCCCGTGCCGGCACGGAACTGATAGAGGTTGCTGGCAAGCCGCTTCGGACGCATCATCTTGCCGCCGCGGTTGATGATCACGTCGCCATTCCGCGCATTGGCAGCCGTCACTTCCTCGCAATCCAGGAAGCTGTTGTATTGATCGCCGAGGTCGCCTTGCGTGTGGCTGACCGCGATTTGCTGCGTGAGGCCGGCGCCGAGCGAGTCGGTGCGGGTCACGACGATGCCGTCTTCAACGCCAAGTTCGAGGAAGGCATGGCGGCACGCGCGGATTTTCGCCAGGAACACCTCGTGCGGCACAGTCACCTTGCCGTCCTGGTGGCCGCACTGCTTTTCGTCGGACACCTGATTTTCGATCTGCAGCGCGCAAGCGCCTGCCTCGATCATCTTCTTTGCCAGAAGATAGGTCGCCTCCGCGTTGCCAAAACCGGCGTCGATGTCGGCGATAACGGGCACGACGTGGGTCTGGAAGTTGTCGATCTTTTCGATCAGCGCCTTTTCCCTGGCCTGGTCGCCTGCCTTGCGGGCGGCGTCGAGGGCGCGGAAGATATCATTGAGTTCACGGGAGTCCGCCTGGCGGAGGAAGGTGTACAACTCTTCGATCAGCGCCGGGACCGAGGTCTTCTCGTGCATCGACTGATCGGGAAGCGGTCCGAACTCCGAGCGAAGTGCTGCGATCATCCAGCCCGAGAGATACAGATAACGGCGATCGGTCCTGCCGCCGAAGTGCTTCTTAATCGAAATCAGCTTCTGCTGGGCGATGAAACCATGCCAGCAACCGAGCGACTGGGTGTACTTGGTGGGGTCTGTGTCATAGGCGGCCATGTCGGCGCGCATCAGCGCCGCGGTGTACCGGGCAATGTCCAGCCCGGTCTTGAAGCGGTTCTGCAGGCGCATGCGCGCCACGGCCTCGGCGGTGACACCAGTCCAGTGTCGGCTTGGTCTCAAGGAGCGCTTGAGCGGCTCCAATCTCGCCCAGGTAGGAAGCCGGTCCCTGGATCGCCTGGTCGCTGATACCGCGTGGCTGGTAATTCATCTTAGTGTTCCCTGACATTCTTGACAACGCGTTGCAAAATGCGTGTCCAGAGCTAAACGCCAGAGCTGTTAATTCGTACAGATGGCTTGTCATGGATTGGTGATGTGATGTAACATCACGACTTGTAATAGATGTTATATTGTCAATTTTGTCACAATCCCATCAACGTCATTCCGGGATGGTCCAAAGGACCAGACCCGGAATCTCGAGATTCCGGGTTCGATGCTTCGCATCGCCCCGGAATGACGACTTAGGCCGACATGGGTCAGGAGACCGCAATGGCAGGCGATTCCGCGAAAAAACTGTTCGTCGGCCCCCGGTTCCGGCGGATCCGCCAGCAATTGGGGCTGTCGCAGACCCAGATCGCCGAGGGGCTCGGCATTTCTCCGAGCTACATCAACCTGATCGAGCGCAACCAGCGTCCGGTGACGGCGCAGATGCTGATGCGGCTGGCCCAGACCTATGACCTCGATCTGCGCGACCTCGCCAGCGCCGACGAGGACCGCTTCTTTGCCGAGTTGAACGAGATCTTTTCCGATCCGCTGTTCCGGCAGATCGACTTGCCGAAGCAGGAATTGCGCGATCTCGCCGAACTCTGCCCCGGCATTACCCATTCCCTGCAAAGATTGTACGCCGCCTATACCGAGGCCCGCCGTGGCGAGACGCTGGTCGCCGCCCAAATGGCCGACCGCGACGACGGCAGCCGGTTCGAGGCCAATCCGATCGAGCGCGTCCGCGAATTGATCGAGGCCAACCGCAATTATTTTCCCGAGCTCGAGCAGGCCGCGGAAAACCTGCGCGACGAATTGAACGTGCCGGCCGAGGGTCTGTTCGCCGCCCTCGCCGGCCGCTTGCGCGAAAAGCATTCGATCGTCACCCGCATCATGCCGGTCGATGTCATGCGCGAGACCTTGCGGCGGTTCGACCGGCATCGCCGGCAATTGCTGATCTCGGAACTGGTGGATGGTTCCGGCCGCGCGTTCCAGTTGGCGTTCCAGATCGGGCTTGCCGAATGCAACGCCGGCTTCGAGACCATCGTCGGCCGCGCCGGTCCGCTCGACGACACGCCGCGCCGGCTGTACCGGATCACGCTGGCGAATTATTTCGCGGCATGCGTCATGATGCCCTATCAGGCGTTCCACAATGCCGCGGAGAGTCTGAGCTACGACGTTCACGTGCTGGCGCAGCGTTTCAACGCCGGCTTCGAGCAGGTCTGCCACCGCCTGACCACGCTGCAGCGGCCCAATGCCCGCGGCATTCCGTTCTTCCTGCTGCGGGTCGACAATGCCGGCAATGTGTCCAAGCGATTCTCGTCCGGCACCTTTCCGTTTTCGAAATTCGGCGGCACCTGCCCGCTCTGGAATGTGCATTCGACCTTCGACACCCCGGACCGCCTGCTCAAGCAGGTGATCGAATTGCCCGACGGTACCCGCTATTTCTCGATCGCGCAGATGGTGCGCCGCCCGGTGGCGCCGCACCCGCAGCCGCAACCGCGTTTCGCCATCGGCTTGGGCTGTGAAATCCGCCATGCGTCGAGGCTCGTCTACGCCACCGGCATGGACCTGGAAAAAACCGAGGGCACGCCGATCGGCGTCAACTGCCGTCTCTGCGAACGCGAAAACTGCAGCCAGCGCGCCGAGCCGCCGATCACCCGCACCCTGATCCTGGACGAGAACACAAGGCGGGTGTCGTCGTTCGCGTTCAGCAATGCGCGGGAGTTGTGAGGGTTGCGTTTTATCTGAGAATGGAAAAGAGATGCACGATGCTGCTTCACAGGAGGTCGTCATCGCCCGCGAAAGCAGGGATCCAGTACGCCGCGGCTTCTCATTCAGTCATCGGCATCTCTTGAAGATGCATCGTCCGGTCAAGTCGGACGATGACAGCGGAGAATATGCGACAACTAACGACGTCATTGTGAGCCATCGGGTCCGGCTCGAAGCGCCGCCCGATGACAGGCTCCGCGAAGCAATCCAGCTTTCAAACTTATGCACGAAGCAAGCTGGATTGCTTCGTCGCTGTCGCTCCTCGCAATGACGAGCGTTCGATTCCCGCGGCGCGATTTCGCCCGGGTTGTGCATTTCGTTCCGCCCCGAAAGGGCGTGGGGAATGCCGGGCGCCCAATGCACCCATAGCCCCGCGTGCAAAAAAGTAGAGAGCACACGAGTGTAGTCCACTACGAGTCCACCGGAATTACCCGACATTCCCGCACGCGACGGTTTACGGCTTATACGCGATCTCCTCGGCGAGCCCCGCTCTGTTGCCACCGTCGCTTAAGCGATTTGTCTTCGCCAGCTTGACACCGGCGTGAGGGTGTCAGGACCACACGATTTCGCCATCCGCGACTGATGCTCTCGTCACAAAGCACCATCCCGCGTCCATCGCATCCCGCACCCTGCGTTCGTGACGACCGCGAACGCCCCTTCTGGGTGGGCGGGGACGGCAAGAGGTGTAGAACTGATTTGGATGTTCTGAAAAGCAGAATATTTTTCGCCGAGGGGCTTGACAGGATTTTGGTGATTTGCCCGTCGGGTAGTCACATTCAGCTTCTTGCGGGTTAGCCAACAGGTCCGCGCAGGCGCGGCCCGATGACAGGCTCCGCGTAAACCCACCTCTTTATCGCGGGCGAGCGGCGGATTACGCTTCGCTAATCCGCCCTACTGTACTAAGGACGAGTGAATGCGAATGTTTCCAAAATTTTTTATCGCGGCAGCGCTGCTCGCGCTTCCGTGTGCGCTACAGTCGGCCACGGCTCAATTATTTCCCGCTCCAGCCAGACCAGTTGCGGCTCCGGCCAGGCCGCCTGCCGCGCCGTCGCCGCGCGCGGCCTCCTGCCACAACGGCATGAGCTTCGACCAGTTCCTCGCCGACCTGAAGCAGCAGGCGCTCGCCGCCGGCGTGTCGCAGCGCGCGCTGGCCGAAGCCTCGCCGGGTCTGGTATACGACCAGGGCATCGTCAACCGCGACCGCGGCCAGCGGGTGTTCGGGCAGGTGTTCACCGAATTTGCCGGCCGCATGGCCGCCAGCTATCGGATGCAGCAGGGCCAGGCCAAGATCAAAACCTATGCCGCGGCGTTCGCGCGCGCCGAGAAGGAATATGGCGTGCCGCCAGCGGTGATCGCCGCGTTCTGGGGACTGGAAAGCGATTTCGGCGCCAACATGGGCAACCTGCCGACCCTGCGTTCGCTGGTGTCGCTGGCCTATGACTGCCGGCGCTCGGAGATGTTCGCCAAGGAGACCATCGCCGCCCTGAAGATCATCGATCGCGGCGATCTCACGCCGGGCGAAATGATCGGCTCATGGGCCGGTGAACTCGGCCAGACCCAATTCCTGCCGACGCATTATTTCAACTACGCGGTCGATTACGACGGCGACGGCCATCGCAATTTGCTGCGCAGCCCGGAGGACGTGATCGGCTCGACCGCGAACTATATCGCCACCGGCCTGAAATGGCGGCGCGGCGAGCCCTGGCTGCAGGAAGTGCGCGTGCCGCAAAATCTCCCGTGGGAGCAGGCCGACCTGACGACGCAACTGCCGCGTTCGAAATGGCTGCAGCTTGGCGTGACCTATCCGGACGGCAAGCCATTGCCGAACGACGATATGCCGGCCTCGGTGCTGCTGCCGATGGGCCGTACCGGGCCGGCGTTTCTGGCCTATGCGAATTTCGCCGCTTACACCGAATGGAACAACTCGCTGATCTATTCGACCACCGCCGGCTATCTCGCCTCCCGCATCGCCGGCGCGCCGCCGATGCTTCGTCCGGCAACACCGGTGGTGCAGCTGCCGTTCAACGAGTTGCGCGAACTGCAGCAATTATTGGTGCGCGCCGGCTTCAATGTCGGCAAGGTCGACGGCGTCATGGGCCAGCAGAGCCGAACGGCCGTGAAGGCGATGCAGATCAAATACGGCCTGCCGGCGGATTCCTGGCCGACGGCTGAATTGCTGGCGCGAATGCGCGGGCCGCGCGCGGCGCCGATGGCGCCGGGATCAGTTGTTGTGCGCTAGTTTTCACCTCTCCCCTTGTGGGAGAGGTCGGATTGCATCGCCAGATGCAATCCGGGTGAGGGGTTACAGACTATCGATAGACCGGAACCCCTCACCCCATCTCCCACAAGGGGAGAGGGAGCGCACTTCGTTTGTTGAACTACTAGTCTTCCGCTACAACTCAACCGAAAGAAACACCCCATGTCCTTTTACGACGCCTCCGTTCCCGCGTTCCTGCAAATCCTCGGCGCGCTCTCCGGCATTCTCACCAAAACCGAAGCCCATTGCGAGGCCAGGAAAATCCAGCCTGATGTTCTGTTCAATGCGCGGCTGTTTCCCGACATGCTGCCGCTGAGCAAGCAGGTCCAGCTTGCCTGCGATTTCGCCGCCAAGGGCTGCGCCCGACTGACGCACAGCGAGGTGCCGTCGACGCCGGACACTGAAAAGACCTTCGCCGAACTGAAGCAGCGGCTCGCCAAAACAATCGACTATGTGAAGACCTTCAAGCCGGCGCAATTCGAGGGCGCCGACACGCGCGAGGTCACCTTTCCGGTCGGTCCCACGACCATGACCGTCACCGGCCAGCAATTCCTCAACCGTTTCGCGTTCCCGAATTTCTATTTCCATGCCGCCACCGCCCACGGCATCCTGCGCCATAACGGCGTGGAAATCGGCAAACGCGATTTTCTCGGCGTGAGTTGATCTTGGAACGCCGCCATTACAAGAGCGCTCCCTCGCCCCGCACTTGCGGGGTGTAGGTCTCTGTGGGTGAGGGGCTCTCTCAGAGCAGCCGACTGCGCTGAGAGTCCCCCTCACCCGAAGCCTTCAGCCTCGACCTCTCCCCGCAAGCGGGGCGAGGGAAGCCCGCGTCATTGCGAACCCGGAATACCAGCCGGGATGACTATACTGCCTTGTCCGCGATCTCGAATCATTCATCCTATTGACGCTGATTACATTGCAAGCATCATCCCCTGCTAATCTGCACTCGCAATGGCATTGCGACCCATGGCAACAATGCCCACCTCTTTCTCACCTGCCATTTCCTGGAACAACAACATGAGCACCCCGACCAAACTGTTCGAGCCGTTCAAGCTCGGCCCGCTGACCCTGCCCAATCGCCTTGTGATGGCGCCGCTTACCCGCAACCGCGCGGTTGCCGGCCTGGTGCCGAGCCCGCTCGCGATCGAATATTACGGGCAGCGCGCTTCCGCCGGCCTGCTGGTGACCGAGGCCACCCAGGTCTCGCAGCAAGGACAGGGCTATCAGGATACGCCCGGCATCTACTCCAACGAACAGGTTGCCGGCTGGCGCAAGGTAACCGATCGCGTGCACGAACGCGGCGGGCGCATATTCCTGCAAGCCTGGCATGTCGGCCGCATTTCCCACGTCAGCCTGCAGGAAAACAACCAGCCGCCGGTAGCGCCGTCCGCCATCCGCGCCAAGGGCAAGACCTTCGTCAATGGCACGTTCGCCGACGTCTCGGAGCCGCGCGAGCTCAGGCTCGAGGAAATTCCCGGCATCGTCGAAAGCTTCCGGCGTGGTGCGGCGAACACGATCGCGGCGGGTTTCGACGGCGTCGAGATCCACGGCGCCAACGGCTATCTGCTCGATCAATTCGCCAAGGACGGCACCAACAAGCGCAGCGATGCCTATGGCGGGTCGATCGAGAACCGGGCGAAGCTGATGCTCGAGGTTGCCAAAGTGGTGACATCGGAGATCGGCGCGGAGCGAACCGGCATCCGGATTTCGCCGGTGACGCCGGCCAACGATGTTTCCGACAGCAATCCGCAACCGCTGTTCGATTATATCGTCGATCGTCTCAATGCGCTGAAGCTGGTCTATATCCACGTCATCGAGGGCGCGACCGGCGGCCCGCGCGATATCGCGCCGTTCGACTACGCCAGCTTGCGCAAGCGCTTCAGCGGCGCCTATATCGCCAACAACGGCTACGACTTCGACCTCGCCACCAAGGTGCTCGCCGCCAACGAAGCCGACCTGATCGCATTCGGCAAACCGTTCATCGCCAATCCCGATCTGGTCGAGCGCTTGAAGCGCGGCGCGCCGCTCAATGTGCCGGACAAGGCGACCTTCTACGGCGGCGGCGCCAAGGGCTATACGGATTATCCGGCGCTCGGCGAAGCGATGGACGCGGCGCAGTAGAGCGGCGGTGCGCCCCCTCGCCCCGCCCTTCGCGGGGAGAGGGTTGGGGTGAGGGGCTCTATCAACAAGCAGACTCGCTGAGAGTCCCCCTCACCCGAAATTCGCCTTGCGAATTTCGACCTCTCCCCGCAAGCGGGGAGAGGTAAGAAAGCCTCAATTCGCAGCGCGTTTCGGCGGCGTCGCCGGCCAGCTCTTCACCATCACGTCGTAGTCCACCGTCTCGCCCTTCGGCTTTTCGTTCGCCAGCATGCGCTGCGGCGCGGTGTGATCTTTCTCGGCTTTGGCGAACCAGGATTCGGGTTTCGATTTCCTGTTGAGCTTGGGGCCGCAATCGCCCTGCACGTTCGATCGTTCCAGGCGCTCCATGACCGAATCCTGGGCAGCCGCCAACTGGTCCATCGCCGCCTGCGGGGTCTTGGTGCCGGCCGCGGCGTCGCCGATGTTCTGCCACCACAATTGCACCAGCTTCGGATAGTCCGGCACGTTGCTGCCGGCCGGGGTCCACTGCGCGCGCTCGGGCGAGCGGTAGAACTCGACCAGGCCGCCGAGTTTCGGCGCACGCTCGGTGAACGACTTATCCCAGATATCGGCTTCGCGGATGAAGCTGAGGCCGACATGGCTCTTCTTCAGGGAAACCGTCTTGGAGACGATGAACTGCAGATAGAGCCAGGCCGCCTTGCGGCGATCAGCCGGGGTCGACTTCAACAGCGCCGATGCGCCCACGTCCTGATAACCGCGCTTCATGCCGTCCTTCCAGTAGGCGCCGTGCGGCGACGGCGCCATCCGCCATTTCGGCGTGCCGTCGGCATTCATCACCGCTCCCGGCTTCAGCATGTCGGCTATGGAATCCGTGCGCCAGAAAATCTGCTGCGCGATGTTGCCTTGCGCCGGCATCGCTCGCGCTTCGGAAAAGCTCATGCCCAGCGCCTGCGGCGGGGCATATTTCTTGATCCAGTCGAGATATTTGACCACCGAATAGACCGCCGCCGGACCGTTGAGGTCGCCGCCGCGCTCGACCGACGAACCGACCGGACGGCAGCCCTCGATCCGGATGCCCCATCCATCGACCGGAGTTCCGTTCGGCAAGCCCTTGTCGCCGCTGCCGGCCATCGCCAGCCAGCCATCGGTAAAGCGCGGGCCCAGCGCAGGTTCCTTCTTGCCGTAGTCCATGTGGCCGAACACCCTGACGCCATCGATTTCCTTGACGTCGTTGGTGAAGAATTCGGCTATGTCTTCGTAGGCGGACCAGTTCACGGGCACACCGAGTTCGTAACCATATTTGGCCCTGAACCTCGCCTTGAAATCCGGATTGCCGAACCAGTCGTAGCGAAACCAGTACAGGTTCGCCGACTGCTGATCGGGAAGCAGATACAGCTTGCCGTCCGGCGCTGTCGTGAAGGATTTGCCGATGAAATCGCCGAGGTCGAGCATGGGATCGGTGACATCCTTGCCCTCGTCGGCGATGTAGTCGGAGAGGATCACGGTCTGCTTGTAGCGGAAATGGGTGCCGATCAGATCGGCGTCGCTGATCCAGCCGTCATACATGTTCTTGCCGGACTGGATCTGGGTCTGCAGCTTTTCGACCACATCGCTTTGCGTTGTCGTGTCGTGGCTGACCTTGATGCCGGTCAGTTCGGTGAAGGCTTTGGCGAGCGTCTTCGACTCATAGTCGTGGGTCGGCAGGGTTTCGGAGACGATTTTGATCTCCATGCCCCTGAACGGCTGCGCCGCCTTTTCGAACCACTGCAGTTCCCTCAGCTGATCGGCTTTGGACAGGGTCGAGGGTTGAAACTCGCTGTCGATCCATTTTTGCGCGGTGGCGTCGTCCGCCAGGGCCGGCGCCGCGACGGCCAGCGAAATCAGCGTCGTGGCGCAGGTCGTTCTCAAAAAGCCGATCGTCGTCACGAAGCGGTCCCTCCCCCAAAGCGGCGCACCCTCATGTGCTTTGTCGTGCCGCCAGCAAAGAATGTTCAGGGGAAGCGCGATAGGCTGAAACCCACTGGTCGATCGCGGCAATTTCGCCCATTGACAGCCGCAATCCAAGCTTGGAGCGCCGCCAGACGACGTCTTCGGCGGTGCGAGCCCACTCCACCGAGATCAGGTATCTGACCTCGCTCTCGGTCAAGCCGGCGCCGAAGCACCGGCCGAGATCATCCATCGATTTGGCATCGCCGAGAACCTTGCCGGCGCGGGTGCCATAGGCGTGCGCCAGCCGATTGGCGTGGGCCGGTTCCAGAAACGGATAGTTGCGCAGCAACTCCGCTGACAGTGCCGGAATCGCCGAGACGTCCATGTCGCCGCCGGGCAATGGCGATTTCGCGGTCCAGCCTTCGCTCGCCGTGGCGCCGTTCAGCCAGGGCGCGAGCTTTTCCAGCGCCTCTTCCGCCAGCCGCCGGTGGGTGGTGATCTTGCCGCCATAGATCGACAGCAGCGGCGTGCCCTGGGGCGTGTCGAGTTCCAGCACATATTCGCGGGTGGCGGCCTTGGCCTCGCTGGCGCCGTCATCATAGAGCGGACGCACGCCGGCATAGTGCCACACCACGTCCTCGGGTTTCACGGGCCTGGCCAGATATTCGCTGACGGAATCGCAGAGGTATTTGATCTCCTCGTCGGTCGCTTTTACCTTGGCCGGATCGCCTTCATAGTCGCGATCGGTAGTGCCGATAAGAGTAAAGTCATCCTGATAGGGAATCACAAAGACGATGCGGCCGTCCGCGTTCTGGAACATGTAGGCGCGGTCGTGCGCATAGAGTTTTCGCACCACGATGTGGGAACCCTGCACCAGCCGGATCCTGGCCTTGGCGTTGACGCCGGCGCCGGTCGCCAGCACCTGCTCGACCCAGGGACCGCCGGCGTTGACCAGCACGCGCGCCCTGATCGTCGCGCGCGCGCCGTCGGCGTCTTCGACCGTGACCTGCCAGATGTTGTCGGCTTGCGCGATCCCGACCGCCCGCGAACGGGTGCGGATCTCGGCGCCGCGATCGGCCGCATCGCGCGCGGTGAGCACGACCAGACGCGCATCATCGACGAAGCAGTCGGAATATTCAAAACCTTTGGTGTAGCGGCCGGGCACCAAAGGCTTTCCGACCTCGTCATCGCGCGAAAGATCGACCGTGCGCGTCGGCGGCAGCAGATGCCGGCCGCCGATATGGTCGTAGAGGAACAGCCCGAGCCGCAGCAGCCAGGCCGGCCGCAACCCATCATGGTGCGGCAGCACGAAACGCAGGGGACGGATGATGTGCGGTGCGATCCGCCACAGGATTTCGCGCTCGATCAGCGCCTCGCGCACCAGCCGGAACTCGTAATATTCGAGATAACGCAAGCCGCCATGCACGAGCTTGGTCGACCACGACGAGGTTCCGCTCGCCAGATCGTTCATCTCGCAGAGGAAAACCGAATTGCCGCGGCCCACCGCGTCGCGCGCGATACCGCAGCCATTGACACCGCCGCCGATGATCGCGAGGTCGAAAATCCGGTCCAACGGCGCTTCCCTGGGGCGTGTCCTTGGTTCGGATTAAATCCAACCAAATGCGAAAGCAACCACTTACATCAAATCCGATGGCGGCTTGCCGCGGCTGACATAGCGCCCATTGGCCTTGCCGCCGACAAGTTCGCCGTCGCGCACGACAAAACGGCCGCGCAACATGGTGGCGACCGGCCAGCCGGTAATTTCCAGGCCTTCGTAAGGCGTGTAGTCGGCGCCATGGTGCAGGTTCGCCTGCGACAGGGTCGCGGTTCGCTTCGGGTCCCACAGCGCGATGTCGGCGTCATAGCCGATCGCGATCGCGCCTTTTCCGGCGAGGCCATAGGTTCTGGCGTGGTTGGTCGACGTCAGCGCGACAAACCGGTTCAGCGAAATGCGGCCCTTGCTGACACCTTCCGAAAACAGGATCGGAAGACGGGTCTCGATTCCGGGAATGCCGTTGGGAATCCAGCGAAAGCTGGTCCGGGCGTTGGGGGTCAGTTTGCCCGCTTCATCGTCATAGCGGAACGGACAATGATCGGAAGAAAACAGCGAGAACACGCCCTGTTGCAGCCCTTCCCAACAGGCCTGCTGACTGGCCTTGTCGCGCGGCGGCGGCGAGCAAACGTATTTCGCGCCCTCCATGCCCAGATCCTTCAGGTCTTCTTCGGTCAGGACCAGATATTGCGGACAGGTTTCGCCGCGGATCTTCAGGCCGCGCATCTGGGCGCGGCGGATTTCCTCCATCGCCTCGCGGTTGGAGACATGAACCACGACGATCGGAACGTCGATCAGTTCGGCCAGCGAGATGGCCCGATGGGTCGCCTCGCGCTCGACCGCGATGGGACGCGATTTCGCATGAAAGTAAGGCCCGGTGTTGCCGGCGCGCTCCAGCCGGTCGGCCAGGAAACGGATGGCGTCGTAGTTTTCGGCATGAACCTGAACCAGCGCGCCGGACTCCCGGGCCACCGAGAGAACGTTCAGAATCTGGAAGTCGCTCAGCGCGAGGTCGGCATAGGTCATGAATATCTTCAGCGACGTATAGCCGTCGGCGATCAGCGCCGGCAGCTCCTGCCCGAGCACGTTGTCCGTGGGATCGGCAATGATGAGATGAAAGGAATGATCGACATGGCAGTTGTGCTCTGCGAGCGCGTGATAATCCTTCAGCGCCTCGCGCAAGGGCTGCCCCTTGGCCTGCAGGCAATAGGGCATCACGAAGGTGTTGCCGCCGAATGCGGCGGCCCGGGTCGCACTGGCGAAATCGTCCGCCATGACGATGCCGGGGCCTGAGGGCTGCGAAATATGGACGTGACTGTCGATCCCGCCCGGCAGCACCAGCAGGCCGGTGGCATCGACGAGTTCGTCGGCGTCGGTCAACGCTTCCCCGATCGAGACGATGCGGCCGTCCTTGATGGCGACGTCGGCCTTGAAGGTGTCGCTGGCGGTGGCGACCGTCCCGTGGCGGATGACGGTGTCGAAAGCGGCCATGATCGCGATACTCCGGTTGCGCCTCAAACTTGCTGGAACAGCGAACCCCAGCCTGTCACGCGTTTGGTATCGACGCCAGCGAGCTTGAGGCATTTCCAGACCACGGTGGCGATGGTGTCATAGACCGGAATGCCCGTTTCACGCTCCAGCTTCGCAACCGACGGCGCGGCGTGCAAGTTCGTGCAGATAATCGTAATCGCGTCCGGCTTTTCTTTCGCGACCTCGCGCGTCATGGTTTCGATTTGCGCGGCCGGCACTTCCGAAAAGGAAAAATTGTCACGCAGGCCGAGATGGCGCTCGCTTTGGCAGGTGATACCGATCTCGGCGTAATTTCCAGCGGGTACTGGCCTGTTTCGCCCCAGTGGCCTAGTTTGATTTACCGGCAAGTTGACGGAGCCAAGGAACTTCGTCATGCGCGTTGCCCTCGGCTTCACTGGCACTCTCAAAGAGACCGGAATGGTCAGTGGGCGACCAATACATTCCTTCGTACTCGTCTCCGACGATCTCGGCTTCGCCTCTGTACTCGTAAAACCCATCATTACGCTCAAGGATAAATATCCTTGCTTTGCCATCAGCCCGTTCAATTGTCTTGATGCTTTTGGCGTGCATCCACATGACTAGCTCCAAGGCCGCCTCAGTTGTGCCTCTCTCATATCAAACCAAGCGTGCAATGTCGCCTGTTGGGCACAAAGCGGACGTCGGGGCCGAACCGTCGGCAAAAACTCCGCTGAGTTTGACCAACTTAGACATTGAAGCGCCAGCTATCCGCCCCCGTTCGAGCGGTGCTATTGTCCGATAGTGCAATGAGACTTCCGGACCGCCATGGAACCCGTGTCGCAATTACGTTCCTGCTTGCTGCCGATCTTGCAAGTTTGGGAGCAGGAATTAAGAATAAAATGTGATCCAGACGTGACGATGAATATTTACGACGGGCCGGTCGGAGAACACACCAATTGGCGTGGTCACGATATCGGGATCGAGTGCACGTTCAAGAACGTTGCTTCGGAATTCCCCGACAATGTGGCGCTGTCGGTATCACTTAAACACTTGCATAAGACGCCATCAATAGATGCTGCTGATGTAGTGTGGGGACACCCTAGTGGTTACGTCGAGGCGAGCGTGTTGCCTGCGTCGGTCGAGTTCTCTCCAGACCGTCTCGCAGAGCTGGTCAAACGGTTGCCCGAACTGTTCACCGCGCTCAAGCAGGCCATCCGCCGAGGCCGACCACCTTTCTTAGAATGATGTGGCAGGACCACCGATCCGACTGTCCGTCGATGACACGAAACGCACCTGTTGCCGCGAGTCGGCATGTCCGTTGTCAGGGGATGAACGGACCAAACCTGGAAGCGACCCAGGGTCTCAGTTTGAACTCGATCCCGACATCTGGCCTGATCAGTTTCGGAGGGCGAATGTGTTGCATTTCTCATTCGCCGCCGCTCGCAAAGTGCTAGGCTCAGGTGGTGCAAGCGTCTTCTCCGGGGCCCCCACATGCAACGGCGCGCATTCATCAAGCTTCTCGGTGGCACGGCGGCGGCGTGGCCGCTCGCGGCGCGGGCGCAGCAGCCCGAGCGGATACGGCGCATCGGGGTGCTGATGCCGGTGCAAGAGAATGATGCACAAGGCAAGGCACGGCTCGCCGCGCTCCGCGACGCCATGCAGAAACTCGGCTGGATCGAAGGCCGCAACATCCAGATCGATTACCGCTGGGCACCCCAAGGGGATCAATTGCAACCGGCGGCGAAGGAACTGGTTGCTCTCGCTCCCGAATTGATCCTGGTCCAAAGCGACCCGGCGACCGCAGCACTGAGGCAAGAGACCCGGACCATCCCGATTGTTTTCGTCACCGTGGGCGATCCGACCGGCGGCGGCTTCATCCAGAGCATGGCTCGGCCGGCCGGCAATGCAACGGGATTCGCCAATTTCGAGCCCTCGATCGGTGGCAAGTGGCTCGAGCTTCTGAAAGAGGTCGCACCCGGATTGAAACGAGCGCTCGTCATCCTGCAAACTGAAACACCCGCCAACGCCTCGTTTCTGCGCGCCGCGGAAGCGGCTGCACCGACGTTGCAGCTCGCCCTGACAGCGCCGAGTGTGCATAACGCCACCGAGATTGAAGCCGCGGTCAACGCCTTTGCCGCTGAACCTCTGGGCGGCCTTCTTGTGATGCCGCATCCGGTAACCGGATCGAACCGCGATGTAATCATTGGCTTGGCCGCCCGATATCGGCTGCCTGCGGTCTATCCATTCCGGTATTTCGCGCAGGGCGGTGGATTGGTTTCGTATGGTATCGACCAAGTGGATCACTTCCGGCGTGCTGCCGATTACGTCAACCGCATCCTGAAGGGTGAAAAGCCCGGCGACTTGCCGACGCAGGCCTCCACCAGGTTTGAGCTAGTGGTCAACCTCAAGACTGCCAAGGCGCTCGGTATTGACTTGCCACTCCCGTTAATTGGCCGGGCCGACGAACTGATCGAATGAAGCGGCGTGAGTTCTTCACGTTTCTGGGCTGTGCGGGAGCGTGACCGCTTGCAGCGCAGGCGCAGGAGGTCAAGAAGGTGATAGGCATATGTTGTGCTGCGTCGCTCGCTATCGGCACAAAGCGGACACGGCGATCGGGCTTGCTGATGTCCGCTATCGGGGGCAAAGCGGAAGTCGCATTTAGGGGCCATCAGGTCAGCTTGACCCGAGGCCGACTTCCCGGCCGGCCTGGTTCGCATTGCGCTCGGGTGATCCGATGAAGCGTTGCCACTGAAAAATTAACCCCCTCTGATGAACCAGCGCCGCAGTCTGCGCGACGAAACTCTGATCGTGGCGACGAGAAATTTGACGCCAGAGGCTATCGGGTTGGAGAACAATGCCATGAAACGCGCGATCGTCGCCTGCGCTTTGCTCCTCGCGGGAACTTTCACAGCGCAAGCCTACCATTCCAATGACACGTATTACGATCTGGTGCGTGCCAACGGACAGCCGCGTGACGACGCCACTTTCGATGCCGACCTCAACTTTTGCTACGGACAAACCGGCGTCAGCCATTACAGGCAAGACACCCCGGCATTCAAGCAATGCATGCTCGGCCGCAAATGGCGTTGGGAATCGGTTCGCATTACGCGGAGCCCGTCTCAACCACGACGAGACTTCTTCGACGATATGCCGCAGTGCGTCGTTGATAAATGCTAGCCCCATCTGCCGTTTTAAGTCGGGATGTAGTTAGTCCGCGACCTTCCGCTGAGCACCGTCTCGTGGGCATGCCAGCAGCATCACGGTGCCGATCATGCCGCTCGGCCGTACCGATCAGGTCATCGAATAACGGCTGCTTTTGCTGGCATCGTTAAAACGCGTCGCGGGATGTGTGACCTGCGTCAAAGAGCCTTCTTGAACGAAGCCGGTATTTGCAACGGGGTCGTTTCATGAATCTGGTGAATTTCCGTGAAGAACCACTTCCCACTGCTCGATCCGCTGCGCTTCGGGGCCGCCCTCGGCGTTGCCGTTTTTCACCTGATGTTCTGGTCCTGGGCCTGGCCTTCGATCGGTGTCCCCCCGGGTTTTGAGCACTACGTCGCCGCCGACGTTCAATTCCAGTCGGCCGCGACGTTCACATGGTTCGGCTGGGTGGGAGTTGAAATATTCTTTGTCATTTCCGGCGTCGTCATCGCAAATTCCGCGAGCGAGTCTTCGGCGACCGAGTTTCTTTTCGGTCGCGCCCTCAGGCTTTATCCGGCGGTCTGGGTTTGCTCTACCTTGACCTTCATTGTCCTGCTTTTCTTTGCGGACGGGTCGGCATCCGAATTCATTGTTCCCTATTTGAGGGCCATGCTGCTCGTTCCCAAGGGACTCAACGGTCAATGGCTTGACTGCATCTATTGGACGCTGGCGGCAGAAATGGCCTTTTATGGGCTGGTGTTTTGTGCGCTGCTCACGAAGAAGATCACGCTGCAGCACCTGGCCTGGGGCCTCACTTTCTACAGCGCCGTGTTCAACGCCTTTGCCCTGCTTGTGCTGTCAGGCGCGATCCGATCCGAAATGCTCTACTTTGTAGTTCTGATGTTTCGGGTGCCATGCGCGGCATTTTTATTGAGCCATGGCTGTTTTTTTGCGCTCGGTATCTGGCTGTTCACTTCTGCGAACAGAAAATTGACGGCCCATGAACAGCTCGCTGTGAGCGTGACCGTTCTTTCCGGGTTTGCCGAAATATACTATTTTGCTTCCTACCTTTTGACGAATATCCCCGTCATCTCCAGTGAGTCACCCTTTGTGCCGGTCCTGGTCTGGGCTACGGCGGTGCTCCTCATTGCCCTTGCCGCGAACAGGAGCAGACGCTCGACCCGCACCGCCTCTCCCGACGCGGCGGGTTATCTGAGGACACTCGGGCTGATAACCTACCCGCTCTATCTCACGCACAACGTCATTGGCTCGGCGATGATTCGTGTGCTGGTCGACGCCGGTCTGGATGCCGCCCTGGCCGTTTGGGCATGTCTGGGCCTACTTGTGCTGGTCTGCTGGTTTATTTGCGCCAGGATAGAGCCCGCCGTCAGACACGCGCTGACGCAAAATTTTTCATGCTTCCGGCAACTTCCAAAAGCAAAACCGGTATCGAACCTTCCAGGTTCGCCTGCCGGGCTGCGCTTTCTGCCCATCCGAGCGAAGGTGAATTCCACGGGGCGGTAGCGTAGCTCACGGGGTGAGCTAGCGACCGGGGACATCACCTGACGGGCGCAGGCAAAACTGCTATAATCGCCTCCGGATCATCGTAACGGAGCATAGCCATGGACGCCGTGACACCGAAGGGTTCGCAGACCGCCGACAAGCATTCCCACGTCGTTCGCCCGGAGAGCATGGAGTGGCAGAAGACCCGCTTTCCCGGCTGCGAGGCGAAGACGCTGCTGTTCGATCGCACCACCGGCCTGATGACCGCGCTGATGCGGTTCGAGCCCGGTGCGGTGCTGCCCGATCATGAGCACACCAACATCGAGCAGACCTATGTTCTGGAGGGCAGCCTGGTCGACAAGGAAGGCGCGGCAAAGGGCATCGTGGCCAGGGCCGGCGAATTCATCTGGCGCGAACAGGGCAGCCGCCATGTCGCATGGTGTCCCGAGGGCGGGCTGATGCTTGCGATCTTTCAGGTCCCCAACAAGTTCTTCGAGGCCGACGGCCGCGTCGTCGACGCCGCGGGCCAGGACTGGGACGAGACCTGGGGCCACATCGGCAAGAGCTGAGTCCGTCGTCCATCCGGACAGCGGTGCGGGGAATGATTGCCTCACCGGCCGCGTTGGGACATTTAGCCGCGTGACGACGGCATCCAGGAATCGAATTTGGGCTTGCGCTCACCTGCGGAGGAGCGGAACCATCCCCCTTTGGGGGATACTGAATGACGATCGATCCCACTGCCCGGGTTGAAGACGGCGCGGTGGTCGGCACCGGCACTTCGATCGGCCCTTATTGCATCGTCGGCCCCCATGTCGTCCTCGGCGCCAACTGCAATCTGATCGCCCGCGTCCATATCGGCGCCCGCACCACCGTCGGCGACGGCTGCACCATCCATCCCTTCGTCTCGCTGGGAACGCCGCCGCAATCCCTGAGCCATCGCGGCGAACTCACCCGCCTCGAGATCGGCGAAGGCTGCACCATCCGGGAGCAGTCAACCATGAACGCCGGCACATCGGCCGGTGGCGGCATCACCCGTGTCGGAAAGCGCGGCTACTTCATGAATTGCAGCCACATCGGCCACGACTGCCTGGTCGGCGACGACGTGATCTTTGCGACCTCAGCGACGCTGGGCGGCCACTGCCGGATCGGCGATTTCGTCACCATGGGGAACCTTTCAGCCGCCCATCAATTCGTCCGGATCGGGCGTCAAACGATAGTCAGTGCCACGAGCTGCGTGCGCGGCGACGTGATCCCGTTTGGCCTTGCGACCGGCCAGACCGCCTGTCTCGCCGGCCTCAACATCACCGGTATGAAAAGCCGCAAATTCACCAGCGAGCGTCTCGCCACGGTAGCGGCGTTCTATCAAAAGCTGTTTCTTGGCCCGGGCAGGTTTGCCGAGCGTCTGAACGATGTCAGGAATCTGGCGAGTGGGGATCCTGCCATTGCGGAAATCCTGGCCTTCATCGATGGCGAAAGCCATCGCTCGCTGTGTCTGCCGGCTATCAGCGACGGCGTCTGATCCGGCATCGGCGCATGCCTCGCTATTGCGTTCCCTTGTTGGCGGCGGGGCGGTGGTGCTAGAAACACCCGCCAAATGATGACCTCGCAATCTCCCAGACAATCAGGATTGTTATCGACTTCTCCGTATCGGGCTGACATCGACGGCCTGCGTGCGGTTTCGGTTCTGCTGGTGATTGGATATCACGCGCAATGGATTCCCGGCGGATTTGTCGGGGTCGATATTTTTTTTGTGATATCCGGCTTCCTGATTACCCGCATCATCCTCACACAGGCGCGCGAAGGCACCTTTTCGTGGTTCGGTTTCTATGCCCGCCGGGTGCGCCGGATATTTCCGGCGCTGGTCGCGGTGCTGGCCGTCACCTACGTGATCGGCTGGTTCGTTCTTCTGCCTAAAGGTTTTTCTCTGCTCGGCGAAAATATCGCGGCCAGCGCTGTATTTGCATCCAATCTGTTTCAACTCGGTCAGGCCGGCTATTTTGCACCGGATGCGGCCGACAATCCGCTGCTGCATCTCTGGTCACTGGGCATCGAGGAACAGTTCTACATCTTCTGGCCGCCTGCCCTCTTGATCATATTCAGATCGAAGCGGCAGCGGTTCTGGATGGCGGCCATCGCGGCGGTCTCGTTTGGCGCCAGCCTGATGATTTTCTTCGGCGACAAGGCGTGGGCGTTCTATTCGCCGGTCTCCAGGGCATGGGAGCTGTTGGCCGGCGGCATGCTTGCGCACTGGACCATCGACCGTCCGGAACACGACCAACGGCCCGTCAGGAATTCGACGACCTGTTCGCGACGACCGGCATCGCGGCGATTCTGGCCGCCGCGATCTTGCTCAACGCACACAGCCTGTTCCCCGGCCTGTATGCCTTGCTCCCGGTGGTGGGCGCGGCGCTGATCATCGCCTCGCCGAATTCATGGATCAACAGAAACATATTGTCGATCCGGCCGATGGTCCTGACCGGATGGATCAGTTACCCGCTTTATCTCTGGCACTGGCCGCTGCTTTGCTATCTTTCCATTCTCGAAAACGGCAACCCGACCCTGCTCGAGGTTTGCGGCGCAATCGCCCTCGCCGATATCCTCGCGTGGCTGACATTTTATTTCATCGAAATCCCGTTTCGCCGGAAACGAAATGCCGTCCTGAAATTATCGTTCGGGTTGATGGCGGCCGGCTTCGCGGGAATTCTGACCGTCGCCGCGTCCGGATTCGGCTTTCGTTTTGCCCCGGAAATTCGCGATGTCGCGGAGCTGGATCCTTACAGCAACAGCGGACTGAAAAATGAATGTTTTCTGGCGAAGCCTGGAGCCCGATTTAGCTCGCGCTGCATCGAACCGGGCGAAAAGCCGTTGTTATTCCTGTGGGGGGATTCCACCGCGGCATCGCTTTCTTCGGGACTACGGCATGCCGAAAAGACGTTCCCGTTTCGATTGGGTCTTTTTGGAATTCCCGGATGTCCGCCAATTCTGCAAGCCAAGTGCGACGTAGCCAACGCAGCTGCGTTCGACTTTGCAAGATCGTCCACTCCCGATATCGTCTTGCTTCATGCGATGTGGGACAGGACCGACGATCTCGACAAGCTGCGAGAAACCATCGGACGGCTGAAAGCCATCAATGTCCCCCGGATCGTCATCCTCGGCCCGGTGCCGGTATGGAAACGGGCGCTTCCCCATACCCTGGTGAACTTCTACCGGTTTCGGCACGTCGTTGCCGACAGGATCGTGAACGGCGTATCCGGCACGGCGGACGACGAACGAATGGAAAGCTTCAGCAGAAGCGCCGGCGTGGAATATATCTCGGCGTGGCACCTGCTTTGCAATTCGGAAGGGTGCATGACGCGAACAGGCCCGGCAAATGACGTGGTGACAACCGATATCGTGCATCTGTCGAATGCCGGATCGATCTTCCTTGCCGACGCAGTGGCGAGAAGCCTGTTCTCCCAAACCGGCAACGTCGCCGTTAAGCCGTAACCGGCGGCTCGCCCTGCTGGATGACCTGGGGATGGCCCTGGTCGTCGATCGCGACGTAGGTGAAATTGCCGTCGGTCACCAGGATCGAATGCATTTCCTTGCGGCGCATCACCCAGGCCTCGAGATGCACCGTGATCGAGGTCTTGCCGATCTTGACCAGGCTGGCATGCACGGAAACCAGATCGCCGACGAAGACGGGCTTGCGGAAATTCATCGCGTCGATCGCCACCGTGACGGTGCGCAGCTTCGCCGCCTTGGACGCAAACACGCCGCCGGCCAGATCCATCTGGCTGAGCAGCCAGCCGCCGAAGATATCGCCGTTCTGGTTGGTGTTGGCCGGCATCGCCAGGGTACGGATGCAGAGATCGCCGCAGGGCTCGACCTCGCTGACCGCCGGAGCGTGCACGGCCTGGGTATCGGTCACTTGAAAGTCTCCCAGCCGGCGTCCGGCGCAAAACGCCCGCCGAATTTGGTGGCCAGCGCGCGCAACGTCGACGCCACGTTTTCCGGACCGCGGGTACGCGCATAATTCAGGGGACCGCCGCGGAACGGAGCATAGCCGGTGCCGAAGATCATGGCGCCGTCGACCGTGTCGGCATTGTCGACGATGCCTTCGCGCAGGCAGGCGACGCAGACATTGGACATCGGCAGGATCAACCGGTCGATCATCTCGGTCGGTCGGCTGTGCTGCCGAGGACGCAGCGGAAATCTTGACGGCCTTGCCGTCCTTCCAGGTGTAAAAGCCCTTGCCGGTCTTGCGGCCAAGCTCGCCCCTGGCGACCTTCTCGCGCAGCCATGCCGGCGTCGGCGGCAGCAGGTCGCCGAATTTCGAACGCAGCATGTCGCCGACCGCAAGGCAGATATCGAGGCCGACCTGGTCGGCGAGTTCGATCGGACCCATCGGCATGCCGAATTTTTCCGCCGCCGCATCGATGGTGGCCTTGTCGATCTTCTCGTCCAGCATCACCATCGCCTCGAGCATGTAAGGCGTCAGCGCGCGGTTGACGAGAAAGCCCGGCGAGCTCTTCACCGGCAGCGGCAGCCGGTCGATGGCGCCGACAAAGGCCAGCGCCTCCTTCAGCAATTGCGGATCGGTGCTCGTCATGGCTGACCACCTCGACCAGTTGCAGCCGCGATACCGGATTGAAGAAGTGCAATCCGACCAGCCGCTCGGGCTTCGCCAGCGTCGAGCGCAAATCCTGCAGCGGAATGCTCGAAGTGTTGGTGGCGAGGATCGCGCCGGGTTTCATCTTCGGCTCGAGCCCGGCATAGACCTTCTGCTTCAGTTCCAGCTTTTCCGGCACCGCCTCGATGATCAGATCGGCGGTGCGCACGCCCTCGCCGTCGAGATCGGGAATCAACCGGTCCATGCGCGTCGCGGAGATCGGTGCGCTTGTGAATGATCTTGCCGAACAAATCGGCGGCGCGCTTCATGGCGCCTGCGATCGGCTCCGGCTTCATGTCGGCCAGCGTCACCCGCATGTCCTGGTAGGCGCACCATGCGGCGATGTCGCCGCCCATCGCGCCGGCGCCGATCACGTGCACATGGGCGATCTTGTTGCCGTCGCCTGCGAGCTTCTTCATCTGCTCGCGCAGGAAGAACACCCGGATCAGGTTCTGCGCCGTCGGCGTCACCATCAGATTGGCGAACGAAGTCTTTTCGGCCGATAGCATCGCCGCCTTGTCGCCGCCATGCTTTTCCCAGAGGTCGATCAGCGCGTAAGGCGCCGGATAATGCTCATGCGGTGCGGCCTTCTCGGCTTCAGCGCGCATCCGCGAGCCGAGAAAACCGCGCACCGGGCGTGAAGTTCAGGATCGTGTTCAGGACGCCGGGCTGGCTGCGCTTCAAGCGGCCGAATACCGCGTCCTTGACGGCATTGCGGACATGGCGCTCCTGCGTGACTGCATCGACCAGCCCCAGCGATTTGGCTTTTCGCGCATCGATGGTCTTGCCGGTCAGCATCAGCGTCATCGCCTGCATCGGATTGACCAGATGCGTGAAACGCGCGGTGCCGCCGAGGCCGGGATGCAGGCCGAGCAGCACTTCCGGAAAACCAAAGCGCGCATCGTCGATCGCGATGCGCGACTGGCAGGCCAGCGCCACTTCGAGACCGCCGCCGAGGCAGAAGCCATGGATGACGGCGACGGTCGGAATCTTCAGGGCCTCGAAGCGATCGATCACCGCATGCGCCCGGCCGATCGAGGCTTCGACCGCACGCGCGTCGGTCGCGCCGCGAAATTCATTGACGTCGGCGCCGGCGATGAAACCGGATGTTTTGGCGGAGCGAACCACGATCCCGGCCGGCCGCTGGCTTTCCAGCGCCGCGATCACCAGATCGAGCTCTTCGATGAGATCGGCCGACAGCGTGTTGGCGCTGGCGCCGGCGCGGTCGAACAGCAGCCAGGCAATACCGTCGCCGTCATGGGTCAGCTTGAAATTACGATACGGCCCGCTCTCTTCGACTTTGGGGCCGAGTTCGAGCACGCGATCGGCGAGAACGTCCATGATCCTTGAATCCATGATCACACCGTCTCTATCAGCATGGCGCCACCCTGCCCGCCACCGATGCATTCGGTGGCGATGCCGCGTTTGGTGCCCAGTCGTTTCATCGCATTGACGAGATGCAGCACGATGCGGTTGCCGCTGCAGCCGACGGGATGACCGAGGCTGATGGCGCCGCCATCGACATTGAGTTTGGCGCGATCGATTTGCCCGGCCGCGCCCTCAAGGCCGAGGATCTCGCGGCAGAATTTTTCGTCGTTCCAGGCGGCGAGACACCCCAGCACCTGCGTGGCGAATGCCTCGTTCAACTCCCAGGTCTCGATATCGCCGAGCGACAATTTGTTGCGTTTCAATAGTTCGGTCGCCGACAGCACCGGGCCGAGGCCCATGATGCTGGGATCGAGTGCCGACCATTGGCTGTCCACAATCACGGCCTTGGGCGTCAGGCCGTGTTTGGCGACGGCATCTTCCGAGGCCAGGATGGTCCAGGACGCGCCGTCGGTGATTTGTGACGAATTGCCGGCGGTGACCTGGCCCCAGGGCCGCTCGAACACGGGTTTAAGTTTCGCCAGCGTCTCGGGCGAGGAATCCGGCCGCACGCCGTCATCATGGTCGTAGAATTTTCCGTCACGGTCGAACGACGTCTCGACCTCGCCCTTGAGCCAGCCCTGCGCCTGAGCATTGGCGAGCCGCTTGTGACTCTCGACCGCATAGGCATCCGACTGCTCGCGGGTGATGCCGAACAAGTGTCCGACCACTTCGGCCGTCTGCCCCATATTGAGTTCGGTGATGGGATCGGTCAGTCCACGCTCCAGCCCGATGATCGGCTTGAGATAGGCCGGCCGTATTTTTGCGATCGCGGCGAGTTTTTGCAGGATTCCCTTGGCTCCGGCCAATCCAGCGAACCAGCGCACGCCCTGCTGCGGCCAGACCAAAGGCGCGTAGCTCAGGGCTTCCGAGCCGCCGGCCAGAATCAAATCCGAGACACCCTCGCGGATATAGCGATACCCGGTGTCGATCGATTGCATGCCGGAGCCGCAATTGATCTGCACCGTGAACGCCACCATGGCCTCACCCATGCCGAGCCGCAACGCGGCGACGCGGGCCGGATTCATCTCATCTGCAATGACGTTGACGCAGCCGAGAATGACCTGATCGAACGCGGTGGGCGCAAAGGGTTGTCGGGCCAATAGCGGCCGGCCGCATTGCACGGCAAGATCGACCGGTGTGAATGGCCCGGGTCCACTGCGCGCCTTGAGAAACGGCGTCCGGCTGCCGTCGATGATATAAACCGGTCGCGCCATCAGCTTGCAGCCCTTGATTCACCGAGATCCTGGAAAAACTGATGCACTTCGGCGGGCTTCTTGTAAATCGGCGACAGCGCTTCCGGCGCAAAATCGTCGACTTCGATGACCTTCGAGACCGCCTCATGGGCAACGGCGAGCCGGTCGCCTTCGGCCTGTGTAATGACGCCTTTCTTCACGGCTTCCTTCCAGTCGTGGATATGAGCCGCGCGCATCTGTTTGGCGATGTCCTCCGCGCCGGTGACCAGCAGGAACGCCTTTTCCAGCCTTGCCACGCCGCGGTCATCATCGATGTGCGACAGATTGGGCGTCAGGCGATCGCGCGCCGCCGATGGCTCGAGGACGATCTGGGCGCATTGATGCACCATGATATCGGACGCTCCAAGCGCGCGCGGGCCAAACGGCTGGATCAGGAATTTGAGGACGGCGCCGACAAACCGGTTCGGCATATTGGCGAAGATTTCCGCAAAGCGGATTTCGATGGTCTTGAAGCCGCTTTCCATGCACCAGTCGAGCAGGGCGAAATCGGCCGCTTGCCGGCCCTCGTCCTGCCAGCGCTTCAGCGCGGCGGAGAGCAGATACAGTTCGGAGAGAATATCGCCGAACCGCGCCGACAGCATTTCCTTGCGCTTGAGCGCGCCGCCGAGCGTCAGCAGAGCCATGTCGGCGGACAGCGCGAAGGCCGAGGAATAGCGCGAGAGCTGGCGATAGAATCCGGTCGCATCTCCGGCGTCGGGCACGCTGATGAACCTGCCGCCGCTCCAGCTCCGGCCCCAGGCTCCGGAACAGCGTCGCCACGGTATGGCCGACATGCTTCCAGAACGACTTGTCGAAGTCATCCAGGCCCTTGGCGCGATCGGTGTCGCCGAGCGCATTCATTTCCAGCAGGAGATAAGGATGCGCGCGGATCGCGCCCTGCCCGAAGATGATCAGGTTGCGGGTCAGGATATTGGCGCCCTCCACGGTGATGCCGACCGGCACCGAACGATAGAGACTGCCCATGTAATTCTGCGGGCCGTCGATCACGGCCTTGCCCCCATGGATATCCATCGCGTCGTCGATCGCGATCCGCATCCGCTCGGTGGCGTGCAGCTTCATGATACCGGAAATGACGGCGGGATGATGGCCCTGGTTGAGTGCGGCACAGGTCAGCCGCCTTGCCGCATCGAGCAGATAGGCGGTGCCGGCAATGCGGGCCAGCGGCTCCTCGATGCCTTCGAATTTGCCGATGGGAACGTTGAACTGTTCGCGGATGCGGGCATAGGCGCCGGTGACGCGCGCGGCATAGGCCGCACCCGCGGCCGACAGCGACGGCAGCGAGATGCCGCGGCCGGCGGCGAGCGCCGTCATCAGCATCTTCCAGCCCTGGCCGAGCCGCTCCTGCCCGCCGATGATGTAGTCCATCGGAATGAAGACGTCGCGGCCCCAGTTCGGGCCGTTCTGGAACACCTGCATCGACGGCAGATGGCGGTGGCCGATCTCGACGCCGGGCAGATGGGTCGGGATCAGCGCCACGGTGATGCCGAGGTCTTCCTCGGTGCCGACCAGATGATCGGGATCGTAGGCCTTGAAGGCAAGACCGAGCAGCGTCGCGACCGGCCCGAGCGTGATGTAGCGCTTGTGCCAGTTGAGCCGCAGGCCCAGCACTTCGCGGCCTTCGAAATGTGCCCTTGCAGATGATGCCGCTGTCGATCATCGAGGCGGCGTCCGAGCCGGCCTCCGGGCTGGTCAATCCGAAGCAGGGAATGTCGCGGCCGTCGGCGAGGCGCGGCAGCCATTGCTGCTGCTGCTCCTTGGTGCCGAAGCGCATCAGCAGTTCGCCGGGCCCGAGCGAGTTCGGCACCATCACGGTGACGGCGGCGGTCACCGAGCGCGTCGAAATCTTGCGCACCACTTCGGAATGCGCATAGGGCGAGAAGCCGAGCCCGCCATATTCCTTCGGGATGATCATGCCGAAGAATTTATTGGCCTTGATGAAGTCCCAGACTTCCGGCGGCAGGTCGCGCCATTCCCAATTGATCTTCCAGTCGTCGAGCATCGCGCAGAGTTCATCGACCGGGCCGTTGAGGAAGGCGTGCTCTTCGGCGGTCAGCGTCGCCGGCGCGTTGGCCAGCAGCTTCGACCAGTCGGGATTGCCGGTGAAGAGATCGGCGTCCCACCAGACGTCGCCGGCCTCCAGCGCCTCGCGCTCGGTGTCGGACATGGCGGGCAACACGCCTGCGCGCCCAGGAGAAGATCGGCTTGGTGATGAAGTCGCGGCGAAAGCTCATGGCGATGTCCTCATGGTCGAAGCGGCTCGCGCAGCCGGAAGGCCCCGTATTTGCCGATTTGGGGCTAATCATCTAGCAGGAAAGCACGGAAATCACGCGATAGTTCGCATCAGGGTAAAGCGAAATTGATCCGGGCGGGAGACGCCGGACAACGCCGGGCGACCGCATCAGTTCCGAAAAACGTCTCTGCTTCACCTCGCCGCGCTTGCGGGGAGAGATCGGCGGCGGCGTGGAGCGACGTCTCAATCCGGCCGCACCATCTCGAACATGTTTTCCGGCTTGATCTCGAAATAATCGCCGCGGCGGCCGGCGCGCACGATCGGGCGCGCCAATGCGGTCTGGTAGACGCCGTCCCTGATCATGGCCTTGTCGATATGGACGGCGACGACTTCCCCCAGCGTGAGCCAGGCCTGCGCCTTTCGCCCATCGGCACCCTGCAACTGAATGATTTGCGTCAATTTGCACTCGAACGACACCGGGCTTTCCGCGACCCGTGGCACGTTGACGATCCTGCTGGGCGCCGCCGTCAATCCTGCGATCTCGAATTCACTGACATGGTGCGGCGACATGCGCCGCGGTAGCGTTCATCTGCTTCGCCAGATCCATGGTCGCGAGATTCCAGACGAACTCGCCGGTCTCCTGGACATTAACGACGCTGTCTTTCCAGGAAGTCGAGGAAAAGCCGATGATCGGCGGGACATAGGCAAAGCCGTTGAAGAAGCTGTAGGGTGCGAGATTGACGTTGCCCTTGCCGTCGCGCGACGAAATCCAGCCGATCGGTCGCGGCGCGATGATGGCGTTGAAAGGATCGTGCTTGAGGCCGTGGCCGTTGACCGGTTCGTAATAGTGGATGTCTTTGGGACTTGATGTGTTCACTTCGGTGCCTTCCTTCCCGTCTAGCCGTCATTGCGAGGAGCGAAGCGACGAAGCAATCCAGCTTTCTTGTTTGTAACCGCAGAAAAAAGCTGGATTGCTTCGCTACGCTCGCAATGACGGAATGAATTCTCCAGCTTATTTGCGGGCCGCCTTGCGCGGCGCCAGCGCCGCCAGCACAAAATCGATCATCTGGTCGATCGACGGGCCCGGCTTGTTGGCGCATTGGGCGATCATCTGTGGATGAAAGAACCGTATCATCGCGGTGCAGGTGCACATCGCCGCCTGCGGCACGTCGGCAACCTCGAATTCGCCTGACGCGGCGCCCTCGCCGATTACCCCGCCGATGGTCCTGGTGATCTGCTCCATATGGGCGACGCAGACTTCCCAGCTTTCCTCCATCGCGATCGCGACCATCTCGTGCAACTTGGAATCGCCGACATAGCGTTCGCTGTTCATGCGATGGATCGACGTCATCAGCTCGCGCAGGCGATCGGCCGCGGGGCCGCGTCCACTCGCGATGGCCTGAGCGGCGACCTCGACCCCGCCCATCAGGGTGCGCGCGACGCCCTCATAAATCGCCTTCTTCGAATCGAAGAAGCGATAGACGTTGGCCGGGCTCATGCGCAGCACCTTGGCGATATCGGCGACCGTGGTCTTCTGGTAGCCGATTTCGCGGAACAGACGCTCCGCCACCACGAGAATCCGTTCTCGTGTGTCGGTTTCGACATTTTCCGAAATCAGCGTCATGGGGACTTTAACGTTCAGCTTTTCCGCAATGTTCAATTATTCGGCGGCCTCAGCAAGTGGAAATCCGGGCTGCGGTTCGTCCTGATGCTGCGGCGCAAGATCAAGATGCTCACTGGGCCCGCTTTGTTCAAGGCTCTTGCGGAACCAAAGGGCATAGAGACCCGGCAGGTACAACAAGGTCAGGAAGGTTGCAACAAACAACCCGCCCATGATGGTGATCGCCATCGGGCCCCAGAATGCCGAACGCGACAGCGGGATCATCGCGAGAATCGCGGCGAGCGCCGTCAGCACCACCGGACGGGCGCGCCGGACGGTGGCTTCCACAATGGCTTCCTTGCGGGTCAGGCCGTGGGCGACGTCGGTTTCGATCTGGTCCACCAGGATCACTGCGTTGCGCATGATCATGCCGGCCAGCGCGATCAATCCGAGCAGCGCCACAAACCCAAATGGCTGGTTGGCGACGTTCAGGCCGAGCGAGGCGCCGATGATGCCGAGCGGCGCGGTGAGGAACACCAGCAGCAGCCGCGAAAAGCTCTGCAACTGGATCATCAACAGCGTCAGCATGACGATGACCATCAGCGGAAACAGGATGAAGATCGAGGCATTGCCCTTGGCGGATTCCTCGATCGCGCCGCCCATCTCGATCCGGTAGGCCGGCTCGAGGCTGTCGCGGATCTCCTGCAGTTGCGGCCAGATCTGGTTGGTGACGTCGGGCGCCTGCACGCCGTCAACGACGTCGCCGCGCACCGTGATCGCCATGTCGCGGTTGCGCCGCCACAGGATCGGCTCCTCGTGGGAATATTCGATGTTGGCGATCTGCGACAGCGGCACCACGACGCCGTTGCGCGAGGTGATGGTGAGATCGCCGACATGGCCAAGGTCGAGCCGCTCGGAGGGCACCGCGCGGGCGATCACGCCGACCTTTTCGATGCCGTCGCGTATTGTGGTCACCGGCGCGCCGGAGATCAGCATGCTCAGCGCCTGCGAGACATCCTGCGGGGTCAGGCCGAGCGCGCGGGCGCGATCCTGATCGACCACCAGTTTCAGGTACGGCGTCTCCTCGTTCCAGTCGAGATGCGGGTCCTTCACCTTGTCGTTCTGCCTGACCACGTCGCGCACCCGATAGGCGATCTCGCGCACAGTCCTGGTGTCGGGTCCGATGACGCGGAACTGGACCGGAAAGCCGACCGGCGGACCGAAATTGAACCGGTCAACGCGCACCCGCGCTTCGGTCAGAAAGCCGTCATCCGCCGCCTTTTCAATCCGCGCCTTGATGCGCTCGCGGGCCTGGACGTCCTTGGCGACGATCACGATCTCGGCGAACGCCTCGTTCGGGAGCTGCGGGCTCAAGCCGAGCCAGAAACGCGGCGAGCCCTGGCCCACATAGGCAGTGTAGGTCGAGATGTCCTCGTCGTCCTTCAACAGCGTTTCGGCCTTCTTCACGGACTTCTCGGTCACACCAAACGCAGTACCCTCCGGCAGCCGCAATTGCAGGAATAGTTCCGGCCGCTCCGACAGCGGGAAGAACTGTTGCTGCACATGACCGAAACCGACGATGGCAGCCACGAAAATTCCAACCGTCGCCAGCACCACCTTGACCCGATGCTCGACGCACCACTGGATCATGCCGCGCAGGATCCGGTAGAAGCGGGTCTCATACACCGCATGCGGATCGTGGTTGTGGCTGACCGTGATGTTCGGCAGCAGCTTGACGCCGATATAGGGCGTGAAGATCACCGCGACAAACCAGGATGCGACCAGGGCAATCGCCACGATCCAGAAGATGCCGCCGGCATATTCGCCGACTGCCGAATTGGCAAAGCCGATGGGAAGGAATCCGGCCGCGGTGACCAGCGTGCCCGTCAGCATCGGAAACGCGGTGGATTCCCAGGCAAAGGACGCCGCGCGAACGCGGTCCCAGCCCTGTTCCATCTTCACCACCATCATCTCTACCGCGATGATCGCGTCATCCACCAGCAGGCCGAGCGCGATGATCAGCGCACCCAGCGTGATGCGGTGCAGGTCGAGCGACATCGCATTCATGACGATGAAGACGATCGCCAGCACCAGCGGCACCGAAAGCGCCACCACGATGCCGGTGCGCCAGCCCAGCGCCACGAACGAGACGAACAGCACGATCGCCAGCGCCTCGATGAAGGAGTGCACGAATTCGCTGACGGCGTGCTCGACCACCTTGGGCTGATCGGCGATCTGCTCGACATTGATGCCCTGCGGCACCGCCTTCATGAACTCCGCGACACCTTTCTCGACGTCCTTGCCGAGTTCCAGAATATTGGCGCCCTTGGCGGTGACGACGCCGATCCCGAGCGCGGGCTTGCCTTCCTGACGCACCACGAAACTCGGCGGGTCGACATAGCCATGGGTGACGGTGGCGATATCGCCGAGACGAAACACCCGGCCGTTGCTTTCAACCGGCGTCTCGGCCACCGCCCTGGCGCCATCGAGCGCGCCGGTGACGCGCAACGCCACCCGCTGCGAGGAAGTCTCGACCGTGCCGGCCGGCACCACATTGTTCTGCTTGGCGAGCGAATCGAACAGTGCCTGCGGCGTGATCCCGAGCGTCGCCAGCTTGGCGTGCGAGAACTCGACATAGATGCGCTCGTCCTGGGTGCCGTAGAGATCGACCTTGGTCACTCCCGGCACTTTCAGCAGCCGCTGGCGCATGCCTTCGGCGGCCTTTTTCAACTGCGCGTAGTCGGCGCCGTCGCCGGTCATCATGTAGAGGATCGAATCGACGTCGGAGAATTCGTCGTTGACGACGGGTCCGAGCAGATTGGCCGGCAACTGGCCCTGCACGTCGGCGAGCTTCTTGCGCAGAAGATAAAACAGATAGGGCACATCCTTTGGCGGCGTCGAATCCCTGAAGGTGACCTGCATCGCGGTGAACGCCGGCTTCGAATAGGTCTGCACCTTTTCGAAATAGGGCAATTCCTGCAGCTTCTTTTCAATGGGATCGGCGACCTGGCTTTGCATCTCCGCCGCCGTGGCGCCGGGCCAGATCGCCGACACGTTCACCACCTTGACGGTGAAGAACGGATCCTCGGCGCGGCCGAGCCGCTGATAGGAGAAGAAGCCGGCGGCGCTCAAGCGCGACAATCAGAAACAGGATCAGCGCGGGATGGCTGACCGCCCAGCCGGAAAGATTGAAGCGTTTCATGGCAACTCTCCAATAGCTGAAATAACCACACTGATTGCCGCAACGGCGGTCTGCTCCCTCTCCCATGGGGAGAGGGTTGGGGTGAGGGGGTACGGTCTATCGATGGAGCGTAACCCCTCACCCGACGCTGCGCGTCGACCTCTCCCTATGGGAGAGGTGAAGAAGATTCTGCGTTCGACTTCATCGCCCGCCCCTTAGAACGACAGTGACGAAACAACCCGGACCTTCTGGGCCGGATCGAGTTTCTGCACGCCGAGCACGACAACTTTCGCGCCTTCATCCACGCCGCCGGAGATGACGACATCGTTGGTCTCGTAGGATTTCACGGTGACCGGCTTGAGCGCGGCTTCGCCGTTGTCGTCGACGACATAGAGCGAGGGATCGGCGCCCTGGCTGAACAGCGCCGACAGCGGCAGCCGCGCCACGCGCGCCGTGGCGGCATCCGCGAGCGTCAGTGTCGCGGTCATGCCGAGCGAGACGTTTTCGCCGGCGTCGGGCAGCGAGAATTTTGCCAGGTACGTGCGCGTCGCGGGGTCGGCCGACGGCGCGATCTCGCGCAGCTTTGCGGCGTACTTCCTGTTGGGCTCCGACCACAAGCGTCACGCTGGCGACGCCGTCCTTGGCACGGCCGATCAGCGTTTCGGGAATCGCGACCACGGCTTCCTTTTCGGCAAAGCGCGCGACGCGAACAGCGGTCTGGCCCGAAGCCACCACCTGGCCGGCATCGATCAAGGTCGCGGTAACGACACCCCGGCTGTCAGCCACCAGCGTCGCATAGGACAGCGAGTTTTTGGTCAGTTCGACCGAGCGTTCCGCGCGGTTGAGCCGGGCGCGCGCTTCGTCGGCCGCGGCCTTGCTCTGGTCGAGCTGCGCATCCGTGGTCCAGCCTTTGACGCGTAAATCCTTGGCGCGGGTTTCGGCGGCGCCGGCCTGCGCCAGCACGCCGGTGGCGGCGCGGAATTCGGCTTCGGCCTGCTCGGCCTGCAATTTCAGATCGACCTCGTCGAGCGTCGCCAGGGGCTGGCCGACATCGACGGTCTGACCGACTTCCACCAGGCGTTTTGCGACCTTGCCCGGAACCCGAAAGCCCATGTCGGTCTCGATCCGGGGCTTGATGGTGCCGACGAAACTGCGTGCCGGCGATTCCGGCTCGTAATGCACGGTGGCGACCAGAACCGGGCCGCGACGGGACCGCTTTCTCGGCGACCTTGTCGTTGCATCCGGCCAATGCCACCGCCATTGCCGCCAGCGCCACGCCAGCTAACAGCCTGGAATAGCTTCCTAAAATGGATCGAACGAACATCACGGCTCTCCTCGATTGGTCGCGAGGAGAACTGTCGATTATTTAATGACGATTGTCAATATTCATCATAAATCATGATTTCGTGAAGGCACTCCCTTACTCCGCCAGTTGAAACCGCTCGAAGCGATGCAGCTCTTCCTCGATGCGGCGCTTCAATTCCTTGCGCGCGCCTTTCCGCGCGCCGGCGCCGACCCAATTCCATTTCTGCATCAGCAATTTGCGGCTCTTGCGGTCGGTCTTGAGATCGAGCGCGGCGACGATGTCGTCGCCGACCAGCACCGGCAGCGCAAAATAGCCGAACACGCGCTTTTCCTTCGGCACATAGGCCTCGAAGCGATGCCCGTAATCGAAGAACAGTTCGGTGCGCTTGCGCTGGATGATCAGCGGATCGAACGGCGACAGGATATGCGCCAGTTCCGAAGCGCTTGCGCTCGTCGCTTCCAGCGTCTCGGGACGCGCCCAATGCTCCTGCTTGCCGGCGCCTTCGAGCGCGACCGGCACCAGCTCGTTGCGGCGCACCCGCGCCTCGATCAGGCGCCGGATCGCGGCCTTGCTCGGCGCATCCAGATGGCAGATCGAATCGAGGCTGACGACGCCTTGCGCGCGCAAGGCGCGGTCGAGCAGATAGTTGGAGACTTCCGTCGCCGAGGCGGGCTTCGGCGGCTTGTCCCAGCCGAAATGCCGCGCCATCAGCTCATAGGTCTTGAGCATGCCGTTGCGCTCGCTGATCGTCAGCACGCCGGTATAGAACGCCAGTTGCAGCGCCCGCTTCGACGGCTTGCGGCTGGCCCACAGATGCTCCTTTTCCGTCAGCACGTCGTCGTCGATGTCGCGGATGGTCAGCGCGCCGTCGCGCCGGATCAGCCGCAGCACCTTGCGCAGATCGGCCGGCTTGACCGAGCGACAGCCATTTGTGGCCCTCGCGGCGCGTGCCGCTTCATCGCCGGAAGGAAGAAGCGCAAATCCTTGGCCGGCACGTAGGACAGCGCATGGGTCCAGTATTCGAACACGCTCTTGTCGACGCTCTGGGCCTGCCGCAGATCGGCGCGCCGGTAGGCGGGGATCCGGCTCCAGAGAATATGATGGTGGGAGCGCTCGATGACGTTGATGGTGTCGATCTGCACATAGCCGAGATGCTCCACCGCGGCAGCGGTCGCCTGCGGCCCCTCGCCGAACGGCGCTCGCGTGTCGAGCCGCTGGGCGCGCAGCCAGATGCGGCGGGCGGCGGTCTTGGTCAGGGGATGGAGTTGGGTGGCGCGGGACATGCGGCGGCAATGTAGCCGGATTCGCGCGCTGGGGCAGGTGGTACAACCCATCAGCTCAAGGTGAAGTATGCCGCCACGACTTAATAATGATATCGGCATTGGGCAATTTCGATCTGCCGGTCATTGCCGCTGCCGGAGACCCGATAAACCAGTCGATGTTCGCCAGTTATACGTCTGGACCACCAGCCTTGCAAAGCATGCTTGAGAGGCTCTGGCTTCCCCAGCCCCCTGAACGGATCGCGCTTCACATCCTTGATCAGGTCGTTGATGGCAACGAGAATTTTGGTATCGACCTTCTGCCAATGACGGTAATCCTGCCAGGCGTCCTCTGCCCAAACCAGCTTCATGCAGCGAGCTTAGACGGACCCGGGCTCTATCAACTCTCGTTCTTTTGCTTTTGCACCATCCAGTTCCGCCATCGATCGGAGCAGACGTTCAGCGTTGGCCGGGCTCTTGAGTAGATGCACCGTCTCCATGAGACCTTCGAAGTCAGCTTCAGACACCATGACAACTGTTCTGGCGTTCTGACGCGTAACATGCAGCGGCGCGTGACTGTCGCAAACTTCGTCCATGTATTTGGCGAGGTTGTTGCGCAGATCGGTATATGAAACATGGCTCATCGCTATATCCCGGTTCTAAGCTCGGGCGATCTTACATTGTACAGATATATGTACCTATGAAAAAACGTCAATTTAACAAACCAGCTGTCGCCAAAACCCCGATCGAGATTAGCAACGTGACGTAGGTCACATTCAACACCCCGCGCGCGTCCTATTCTCTCGCCATCGAAACGTCACCGACGTAACGGCGAGGATACGACAATGACCAGCTTTCACAGATGTTCTGCAACTGCAGCGATCACGCTTGGTGTCGCGCTGTCGATGACCGCAGGACTGGCTTTTGCCGGCGACAACAACGTCTCGGCGGACCAAATCCTCCACGCACTGCAGCCGAAGCCGCTGACGCGCGGCCTCTCGGCCGAGCCTCAGGCCGATCCTGCCGTCAAGGCCAGGGAAATCGGTTTCGTCCATACACTGCGCAACCGCAAGACCCGGTCGCTCTCGATGAACGAGCGCGAGGAAATCGCGGATATCGCATCGACCAAGCCGAAAATCGATCTCGACATTCAATTCGACTACAATTCGGCCGACATCAGCACGAGCTCGATACCGGCGGTGCAGGAACTCGGCAAGGCGCTGTCCGACGCCAATCTGAAGGGTTCGACCTTCGTGGTTGCCGGTCATACAGATGCGATCGGCAGCGACGCCTACAATCAGGGTCTCTCCGAGCGCCGCGCCGATTCAATCAAGCGCTACCTCACCGAGAAATACGGCATCGACGGCGCCGAACTCGTTACCGTCGGCTATGGCAAGAGCCACCTGAAGGATCCGAAAGGAGCCGACGGACCCGATCAATCGCCGCGTCCAGGTCGTCAATATGGACGACAAGACCGCATCGAAGTGATTGGTCGGCCGCATCCGGGCTGGTTTGTCGTGATGCTTTCTATCCCGTTATTCCGGGATGGTCAGGGGAGACCCGACCCGGAATGATGATTTCTTCGGTTCTGACGCGAACACAACGCGTCATCTACGGCTGGTCAAGAATTTCCCTGATTTTCGCGGCCAGCATTACCCGGGTCAGCGGCTTCTGCAACAGCGACACGCCCGGGATCGAGCCGGCCCTGATGCACGATGGCGTTGCGTGAATAGCCGGTCATGAACAGCACCTTGAGGCTCGGCTGGCGCTTTTGCAGTTCATCGGCCAGTTGCCTGCCGTTCATTCCGGGCATCACGATGTCAGTCAGCAGCAGATCGATCGGGAACGGATCGGCATCGAGCAGCGCAAGGGCTGCCGCCCCATCCGGCGCCTCGCGAACGCGGTAATTCAGTTCCTGCAGCGTTTCGGCCAGATAGGCCCGCACATCGGCTTCGTCCTCGACCACCAGCACGGTCTCGCTGCCAACGCTGCCGACCACCGGCACATCGCTGTCCCTGACGACGCCGGCGGCGACATGGGCGCGCGGCAAATAGACTTTGATCGTGGTGCCCTCGCCGACCTCGCTGTAGATTTTGACATGCCCGCCGGATTGTTTGACGAAGCCATAGACCTGGCTCAATCCAAGCCCGGTGCCCTGCCCCGGCTGCTTGGTGGTAAAAAACGGATCGAAGGCCTTTTCCTGAACCTCACGTGACATTCCGGAACCGGTATCGCTCACGGCGATCTGAACATATTGCCCGACCGGAATATCCGGCGTTCTGTCTGCGAATAGAGCTCGTCGATAAAGGCATTGCTGGTCTCGATCGTCAGCTTGCCTTGATCGGCCATGGCGTCCTTGGCGTTGACGACCAGATTGAGGATCGCGGCCTCCATCTGGCCGGAGTCGACCTCGACCAGCCACAGGCCGGCTCCGCCGACGATCTCGAGATCGATATTTTCCCCGAGCGTTCTGCGGAAAAAATCCGACATCCCGGCGAGCAATTGATTGACGTTGATCGGCCGCGGATCGAGCGGTTGCCGCCGCGCAAAGGCGAGCAGCCGCTGCGTCAGCGTCGCCGCGCGCTGCGCACCGTTGGCGGCGTTGGCGATCACGCGCAGCAGCCGTTCCCGCGTGGCGTCCCCCCAGGAGTGAAGGCTGCGCTCCGCGATTTCGAGATTGCCGCTGATGATGGTGAGCAGATTGTTGAAATCATGCGCGACGCCGCCGGTCAATTGCCCGATCGCTTCCATCTTCTGCGACTGCCGGAGCATGTCCTCGGCTTCGCGCCGGTGCAGGCCTTCCTGCGCCAGCGCAGTTTCGGCGGCCGTAAGCTGGGAAGGCGAAGGAATGGCCAGGATTTTCGGCAATAGCGGCCACAGGATCGCCGCCGTAGCGACCGAGGCCACAGCGGTCAGCGCCTTGACGATCCCCTCGATGCCGTAGATCGGAACCCAGAGCGTGACGATCGACAGCACATGGGTGAAGCCGCAGGCCATGATGAAGATCGCAAACGCCCAGAAGATCCAGCCGAAATCCACGTCGGGGCGCTTCGAGACCAGGATGGAAAGTGCGACCGGTATCGAGAAATAGGCTGCGGCAATCAGCGCATCCGACGTAACATGGAGCCAGATCAGTTCCGGTTCCCACAACAGGCAAATGCCGTGCGGGGAAAACATGGATGAGTCCAGAAGCCGCTCAAAGAACGCCCACATGCCCGTCAATTCCCATTCAAATCGATCGATCGATAGCCTCGCATCGAATGACGGAAATCTACGGACAAGCCAAGGCCCGTCAAGGGACGACGCGCTCACGGCTTGCAGGCTCGGCCTAGATCCAGCTCTTGAAGATCATCAGCCGGTAATAGGTCTCCATCGACGCTCCTATTCCGGCTGCGGAGATCGGCAGCAACACGACAAAACCGGCCAAGCCAGCCGCGACGAAGGCCCACAGTAGCCAGCGCGGCTGCGGACGCTCGCCGCGGGTCAGCGCATAAACCAGCGCCAGCGTCGCTACCGTCGCGGACGGCAAATAGTAATAAATGAAACTGAGCGTCCGCGGCAGCACCGCCCATGCGAGCCATGGCCCGAGATAGAACGACAGGATCAGAAACGCGTCGGCGCGCCGCGTCACGATCCAGTCCCGCAGGCAGATGCCGAGAGCGGCAAGCGCCGGCCACAGGATCAGGGGATTGCCGAGAAAGACGATGGCCTGAACCCGGTCGTCACCGATCTTGTCGAACTGATACCAGATCGGGCGCATCAGCAGCGGCCACGACGGCCATGAACTCGTATAGGGATGCGGCGGATGGAAGCTGGCATTCTCGGTGAAGATCCGGCGTTGCGCCTCGATGATATCGGCGACTGAAAAACCGTACAGCGGAACGAAGGTTGCGAAATAGACCGCGGCCGGAATGAGGACGAAGCAGGCGGCGAAACGGGTGTAGCGGAAATCGGGCCAGCGGTCCGGCCGGTACCAGTCGTCCTCGCTGGCGTCGGCAAACCGCGTACGCCAGCCCTGCATCAATCTCGTCACGGCGAAGATGACGATACATACCGCCAACGGAAACAGGCCGCTCCACTTGCAGGCCGTCGCCAGACCGAAGGCAAGACCGGCAACGCCGAACGCCAGATCCGGCTTCGGCTTTCGAAAGCCGTACAGGAACGCCGCTATCCCCATCAGATCGAACGTCAGCGCATAGATATCGAGCATCGCGATCCGCGACTGCACGAATACCATCTGATTGAAGAAGGTGAGCAACGCCGTCGCGATGGCCGGGCCTTGCGCTGCGAACAACGCGAGCCCGGAAAGGTACATCGCAACGATCGCAAGCGAGCCGAATACCACGCTCGGATAACGCCAGCCGAGCGGCACGTCCCCGAACGTCCGGATCGACAACGCCATCAGTTGTTTCGCCAATGGCGGGTGCATCGGGTTCAGGATCGGACCGGCGATACCGGGCTCGAGCATCTGTTTGGCCGCGGGCACATAATGCACTTCGTCGAATGTGATTTTGTCGGGCGTGGTTAATCCGATCATCAAGGCGAGATGCGCGGCAACAAATATTATGAGTGCGACGGATACAACCTGTGGCGTCGAACATGGGGGAACAAATGGAGATTCGGCTGTGATCGCGACGATTTGGGCGTCAACCGGCAGCGAGTCGGAACGAAGCTCGCTTCGGGATCGATTGTTTCGAACTTTTTTTCGCTTCGATGTCACTAAAGAGGTGGCCGCTGAAGATGGGAATTTGTGGCAATTTTACAACATGATAGCCGAGCGCGATCCGTTACGATGACCGGATCAGATTGTACGGTGGGACATGATCTGGCGTAACTGCATTCTTTCCTTGTTCGCGATCTTCCTGCTGGCCACGCTCGGGTCAATACCGGCACGCGCGCAGACGCGCGTCGGCGAAGCGGTCGTCGTCAAGAACCAGGTGGTCCGCGTCGCCGGATCGGCGACCAGCCCGATCAGTGTCGGCGATGGCCTGCTTCGCGATGAAACCGTGCGAACCGGTCTCGACAGCGCGGCGCGGCTGGTGATGGCTGACAGCACCAATCTGTCGCTCGGTCCCAATGCCAGCCTCAAGCTCGATCGCACCGTTTTCAATGACGAGCACAGCTATCGCGATATTGCGATCCGGTTGACGTCAGGCGCATTCCGCTTCGTGACCGGAAACTCGGACAAGGCCGCCTACAAGATCAGCACGGGGCTGGCGACAATCGGCGTCCGCGGCACCACCCTCGACATCCTTTCCCGGCGCGGCAAGACCATCGTAACGCTGCAACATGGCGCGGCGACCGTCTGCACCATCGAGCGGTCAATGCATCGAGCTGACGCAGCCTGGCGACACCGCCCGTCATTACTTCGTTGGGCGGCAAGATCACGATCCAAAAGACCAATGCCCGCCGTTGACGTTTCGGCGGCATGTGCGCAGCAGCGGCCGGACTTTGCACCGTCACGGATTATGCGGCCGCGATCCCACGGTAACGCCTCCGGTCGATGACGATCCGACCGGCATGCTGTGCGGGCGCTGACGATGGCAAAGTTCTCACGCAGCTGGATCTTATTTGCCACTCTGGTGGTGGCGGCCTTGCTGTTGTTTCGCGGCGGCGAAACGGGATCCGCGTTCGCACAGACTACGTCATGCTCGACCTCCACCCCGACTTCAACACCGACACCGACCTCAACACCGACTTCAACACCGACGCCAACACCGACTTCAACGTCGACACCGACGCCGGAGGGGATTTCACTGAACAGTGCCGCCGCTGCATTGCCACCCTGCCCCACCGGCTCCAGCGCCGGATCGATCAACAGTCTCGCCGAGCGCACTTCAACCAGATGATCACCAACCGGGTGCTTGGCACGGTGCTGCTCGGCGTCAACGAGCAGGTCAATTGCAGCGATTGCGTCAGCGCGTTCGGCTCCGCCGGATCGTTTTCGGCCGGCATTCACGGCCGCAAGGATCTCACCGCCAACCTGTCGCTGCTGGCGGGCATCGCCTACACCCAGTACAGCGAGAACGGATATAGCGTCACCAGCGCGCCGATCGGCGCTTTCGCGCTGCGCTACGATTTCGCCGACTGGGGATCGTCGCGGCCGTTCTTCGACATCGGCGCCATCCTGACGCCCTTCGAAAAGGTGCGCTACACCCGCAGCTACTTGACGAGCCTCGGGCCGGTGTCGTTGACCAGCCAGACCAACAGCAGCAATTACGCCGCCTATGGCCGCGCCGGCTGGATCAGCCGGCTCTCGCCGCGCGACGAGGTCGCAGCCTCCGTCGAAGTCTGGCAGCTTTGGCAGCGAGTGAACGGCTATACCGATCCGTGCGTCCCGTTCAATCCGTTCGACGCCTCGTTCGCGACCGGCACCGATCGAACCAACCTCGTCAAGATCGGCGGGCAATGGACGCATCTGTTCGGCGACAACATCGAGGCCAACATCAACGGCGGCTATGTGCAGTCCTTTGCGGCGCACTCCGGCATCGTCGCCTCGGTGACCGGCGACGGCACGGTGACACCGACGATGGGCGACCAGAGGCTGGTTCGAATATGGCGGCCGGCTCGGTTTCCGCATCACCAAGGGCTGGGTCGCCGACCTCTTCGTCAACGGCACGCTGGGCCCGCAGCCGGTCGGCAACACCATCCATGGCGGCATCGGCTTGCGGGTAAACTATTAAAGCTCCTGTTGATTTTTCCACGCGGAAAATTTCGAGCCGGGTTCCTCAGGTTCGGCAAGAGTTGCATCACAAGATATTGCACACCGGCCTCTTTGCCACGCTCGATCCGGATGATGGTATCGAACCGGCGCCTGAAGACCGCGCCAGCCATTCATCGGGAGCGGACGATGTCACAAACAGTTGCGGGGCAGTTGGTCGACGCGCTCGAACAGGTCGGCGTCAAGCAGATATTCGGGTTGATCGGCGATTCCCTCAATCCGCTGGCCGACGCGGTGCGGCGACAGCACGGATCGAATGGATCGGCGTCCGTCACGAGGAAGGCGCGGCGCTGGCCGCCGCCGGCCAGGCCAAGCTCACCGGACAGCTGGCGGTCTGCGCCGGCACCACCGGCCCCGGCAGCACTCATCTGGTCGCCGGCCTCTACGAGGCGAGCCGCGACCATGCGCCGGTGCTGGCGCTATCGGGCGAGATGCCGCGCAAGCTGCAAGGCACCGACTATCATCCAGACCACCGAGCCCGATCTGCTGTTTCGCGACGTGTCGCTCTACACCGAGACCATCTCGACTGCGGCGCAGGCGCCGGCCGTGATCCATCAGGCCATCGCGGCGGCCTATGCCGGACCCGGCGTCGCGCATCTGACGCTTGCCGCAGGACGTGTTGTCGGCAAAAAGCCGAAGGCGCCGTATCCAGCGTCGCTACCCTGCAAGCCGCGATCCGAATTCCCGGCTGCCGCCGAAGCCATCGCCGAAATGGCGCAGCTGGATCGACGCAGCGCCGGCAGCATCGTGATCATGTGCGGCGCCGGATGCCGCGGCGCCGCCGATCTGCTGCGCGCTTTGTCGGACCGGCTGAAGGCGCCGCTGATCCATTCGGTCCGGGGCAAGGATCTGATGGCCTATGACGATCCGCGATGGATGGGCGGCCTCGGCATGATCGGCACCAAGCCGGTCTACCACGCCGTGCAGCATTGCGACCTGCTGCTGATGGTCGGCACCGATTATCCCTATTCCAATTTTCTGCCCGGCCAAGGGCAACGTCATCCAGATCGACGAGCGGCCGCAGGTGCTGGGACGGCGCACGCCGACCACGCTCGGCGTCACCGGCTCGGTGCGGCCGACGCTCAGATTGCTGATCGACAAGGTCGCCGCCAAAACCGACACCAAATTCCGCGACAAGGTCGCGCATGAGCGCCAGAAATGGGACGAGATGCTGGACAAGCAGTCCGATCTGGCGCGCAGCAAGGACCGCATCCATCCGCAGGCCGTGGCCCGCGCCGTCAGCGACGCGGCGCGCCGGGACGCGATCTTCGTGTTCGACACCGGCCTGAACACGCTGTGGTCCGCCAACTGGATCCGGCAGAGCGGAGCGCAGCGTATCATCGGCTCGTTCAACAACGCCGCCGTCGGCACCGCACTCGGCCAGGCCAACGGCGTCCAGGCGCTGGATCGTTCGCGCCAGGTGATCGCGCTCACCGGCGACGGCGGTTTCAACATGCTGATGGGTGAGTTCATGACCGCGGTTCATCACAAGCTGCCGGTCAAGGTGGTCGTCTACAATAATTCGGCGCTCGGACTGATCACGCTGGAAGCCGAAAGCGTCGGCATCGCTGCCGTTCCGCGAGGCCATCGAATTTCCCAATCCCGATTTCGCCGCGCTGGCGCGCGCCTGCGGCGGCCACGGATTTACCGCGCGGCAGCCGGGCGAGCTGAAGGCCGCGATCCGCGAGCCTCGCGGCCGACGGCCCGGCGATCGTCGATGCCGTCGTCGCCGCCGACGAGATGCCGAACATGCCGCATGTCGAACTCGAGCAGATCGGGAATTTCGCGATCGCCAAAATCAAGGAGGCCGTTCTCGCCGTTACCGGCGGATAGCCATCCGGTTGCAACAGTTGAGCGGTCAGTCGGCGGGCAGCGAGTGATGCTCATGCATCACACGCCAGCGGCCATCGATTTTTTTCAGACCCATCGTCAACCGGAATTCGAGTGGCTCGCGCTTGCCTTTCGAATTGTCAGCGCACCTCCCGATCGCCGTTGCAAATGCGACACCGGTATCGCAGGTCACCCTCACATCGTGAAATTCGAACGCAACCGGCTTCTCAACGTTGCGGAAAAACAACTCCCAGGTCGCCATGTAGGCATCGAGCCCATGCGAGACCAGCGGCGGCGGGACGTCGAACATCAACATGTCCGGATCGTGATCCTTGCGTATGGCCACCCGGCCCTCGTCGCGGACGGCGCTGGCCCAGCGATCGATCAGCGAGCGTATATCCTGCTCATCTTGGGAAATCTGCGGTTTGGTGTCGGTCATGAATCTGTTCCTGTCGGCGCATGCTATCCCTTCTACATGAAGGCCAGCGCATCGATCAGCCAAAGGAGAAACCGGGTGACGCCGATCCGACATTGATGTGGAGATTTTTCTGTTGTCATTTCGAGGAGCGCAGCGACGAAGCAATCCAGCTTGTTTGGAGAAACTGGATTGCTTCGCGTACGCTCGCAATGACGGTGGCGACCTTACTACTTGTCATTCCGGGTCTGGTCCTTCGGACCATCCCGGAATGACGTTACGTCGCGATCGGCGTCGGCATGGTGAGAAACGCCCGCGTCACGTGCCAGAACAATTGCCGGTTGGTCGCCAGCGCGACCGAATGCGCGGTGCCGGGCAGGATGATGAACTGGCGGTCGCCGTTCGGCAGCAGATTAAAGAACTCCTCGAGATCGGCGACGGTGGCGATGCCGTCGAATTCGCCGCGCACCAGCAGCACCGGCGACAGCACCTTCTGCGGATGCACCACCGGCAGGTTGGCGGTCATGTCGAGATAGGTGCCGGTCGGGATCTGGTCGCCGAACTGCATCTCCGACATCCGCCAGCACCTCGACCGCGGCGGGATCGCTGGTGCCCGGCTTGTCGCGGGTCGCGATCGAGCGGATCATGTCGCGGTCGCGCTTGCGCATGTTGTGGGTGCGGTAATAGTCGACCTGCTCGGCGCGTTTTGTCAGCGTCGGCGAGCCCTCGCCCTTGTAGGTGAACGCGGCCAGCACCAGGCGGTCGGCGCGGTCGGGCGCCACCATCGCGTAGGCGCCGGCGCGCAAGCGCGCCGGAGGATTCGCCGAGGAAATGGTACTTCTGCCGGCCGGTTTCGCGGGCGACGACTTCCACCGCCGCCTTCAAATCCTCGACGCCGCTGGCGATATCGGCATTGCCGGAGGTGCGCCCCGACTTGCCGTAATTCTCGTGGTCCATGGTCCAGCAGTCGAACCCATAGCGGGCGAATTCGTTCATGACGGAATATTCGCCGTGCCCGGGCACGTTGAGATCGAACGACCCGCGAAGTCACCGACGAGCCATGGACGAAGAACAACACCGGCCGCGAAGGCTCGCCGGCCTTCGGCGCGCCGACCCGCTTGCGAAACATCCACAGCGGAACGTCGCCCTTTTTCGCCCAGTATTCGCTGCTCCAGATCTCGCCGCCCTCGGGAGTTGCCGCGGCCGCGCTTTGCGCCGTCGCACCCGCCAGCGCTCCGACCATGCCGGCGCCGAGACCGAGGCCCGCGCCCTTGATGAGACTGCGCCGCGCCAGCGGACGATCGAGATGTTTCATGATTTCCTCCGAGCCAGACTTTGATGTCATGGATTTTTTGCGATGTCGCTGTACGCGCGAGCAGCAGTGCCGGTTTGATGTCCTGAAGACCGGCGATCAAGCTATATCAGACGGCGGACTTTCCGGGAAGCCGGGTGCGCTGCAGCGCGGACAGTGACGCGAAAGCTGACCGCCGAACGGGCTTGCTTCCGTCCAATTCAGGTCTAGTCTGCCGGCCGTCCAGCCGGCGGCGCTTAATCGCAAGGCACAAACCAGGGAGGAAGAAGTCGTGAGCAACCAACTGACCGAAGAAGAACTTGCCGCACTGATGCCGTCCGAACTATGCCAGTACCAGACGCCGATCCCGACCCAGATCGTGGCGAGCGACGAATTTTATCCCGACCCGCAGAACGAACGGCAGCGCGAGGTCGAGGCCCGGCTGCTGGCGATGGCCGACGATCTCGGCGGCAAGCAGGGCCTGGACCGCCGCCGGTTCTTCCAGACCGCCGCCGGCATGGCCGCGTCCTTTGTGGCGATGAACGAGGTCTACGGGCCGCTGTTCGATGTCACCAGGGCGGAAGCCGCCACGCCGGCCATGGCCCAGGAGCGCGCCAACGCGCTCAAGGACCAGTTCATCATGGACATGCACACCCATTTCCTGCGCGACGACACCCGCATCATGAGCTTCGTCGAGATGCGCAAGGCGGTCGGCAAGGCCGGCTGGAACAAGGAGCTGAACGACCACGAGCAGACCATCGAGGATCTGAAGTTCAACAACTACAAAAAGGAGATGTTCCTCGACAGCGACACCAAGATCGCGCTGATCTCGTCGGCGCCGTCCGACATCGAGCAGGACTGGTTCCTGACCAACCAGCAGATGGCCGACGCGCGCAAGAAGGTCAACGACGAGGCCGGCTCGCGGCGCCTGTTCGCGCACGCGATCTTCACGCCGGGGCAGCCCGGCTGGCTCGACAAGCTCGACGCCGGCCTCGCGCTCAAGCCGGAATCCTGCAAGGGCTACACGGTCGGCGACAACACCCACAAGGACATCAGCCGCTATCCGTGGCGGATGGACGACGAGAAGGTCGCCTACAAGGGCTACGAGAAGATGGTGAAGGCGGGCATCAAGAATGTCTGCGTCCACAAGGGCCTGTTCGCGCCGGGCGTCGAGAAGCAGTTTCCCAATCTGCGCGGCTTCGCCGACGTCGCCGACGTCGGTCAGGCCGCCAAGGACTGGCCGCAGCTCAACTTCATCATCTATCACTCGGCCTATCGCCATGTCGGCGGCGATCCGAAGGTGGCGCTGGCGGAATTCCAGCGCACCGGGCGGATTTCCTGGACCAGCGATCTCGCCGACATTCCCGCCCAATACGGCGTCAACAATGTCTATGGCGACGTCGGCCAGTTGTTCGCGACCACGCTGGTTGCCGAACCGAACGTCTGCGCCGCCCTGATGGGCACGCTGATCAAGGGGCTCGGCGTCGACCACGTCTGCTGGGGCACCGACGCGCTGTGGACCGGCGCGCCGCAATGGCAGATCGAAGGCCTGCGCCGCCTCGAAATCCCCGAAGACATGCAAAAGAAATTCGGCTACGCCCCGCTCGGCGCCGCCGACGGTCCGGTGAAGACCGCGATCTTCGGCGGCAACAATGCGCGGCTCTACGACATCCAGCCCAAGCGCGCGATGCTCGAACTCAAGGGCGATCGCTTCGCCATGATGAAAGCCGAATACGAGAAGGCCGGTCCCGAGCCTTCCAACACGCGCTACGGCTATGTGGTGCCGACCGGACCGGTCGATCATCGGTGTTTGCTTAAGCAGTGCTGTCATTCCGGCATGGTCGCGAAGCGACCACGACCCGGAATCTCGAAGATTCCGGGCTCGACGCTGAACGCGTCGCCCCGGAATGACCGTCGGAACGGGAACTTTCGCTGCGATTGAGACTTGTCCCGGCAAGCTCAAACGCATGAAAGGAGAGTTCCCATGGGTGCAACGGCAGACAAGGTCAAAGGCGCCACGAACGAAGCCATCGGCAAGGCCAAGCAGGGCGTCGGCGAAGCCGTCGGTTCCGACAAACTTCAGGGTGAAGGCGCCATCCAGGAAGCCAAGGGCCATGGCCAGAAGGCCGTCGGCGATGTGAAGCAGGCCGCCAAGGATGCGGTGAACACGGCGGCCGCGGAGGCGAACAAGAATCTTTGATCGACCCACTCAGGCGAGTGAGGAAAGACCGGCCCGGTGGGCCGGTTTTTTCTTGCCTCTGCGCGCTTGCGGGAAGGAGGGAGCGTGTCCCCTTCACCGCTTGCCGATCGCATCCGGGTTGACGACGTTGATCGGCTTGCCCGCCGCATACGGCGACGATCTGGTCGAAAATATCCGCGAACTGGATTTCGTATTCGTCGCGCGAGACGTAGCCGATATGCGGCGTGCAGACCACGTTGGTCATGTTCAGCAGGGGATCGCTGGTGTCGCGCAACGGTTCTTTCTCGTAGACATCCACCGCCGCCATGCCGGGCCGCCCCGCGCGCAACGCATTGACCAGCGCGTTCGGCTCGATCAGCGGTGCGCGGCTGGTATTGACCAGCAATGCGGACGGTTTCATCCGCGCCAGATCGGCTGCGGTGACGATGCCGCGCGTCGCATCGACCAGGCGCATATGCAGCGAGAGCACGTCGCATTGCTCGAAAAATGCCGCCTTGCTGGCGGCGGTCTCGTAGCCGTCGGCGCGCGCCTGCGCCATGGCCTGCTCGCGCGCCCACACCAGCACCTTCATGCCGAACGCCTTGCCGTATCCGGCGACGACGGCGCCGATCCGGCCATAGCCGTAGATGCCGAGCGTCTTGCCGCGCAGCGAGTGGCCGACGCCGCACTGCCAGTTGCCCGCCTTCATCGACGCCACCTGCTGCGGGATCGCGCGCATCGCCGCCAACACCAGCCCCCAGGTGAATTCGGCGGTGGCATAGGACGGCGTACCGGCGTGCTGGCTCGACGACACGATGATGCCGAGCCGGGTGCAGCTATCGATATCGATATGCGGATAGACACTGCGCTGGCTGATCAGCTTCAGCTTCGGCAACCGCTCCAGCAACGGCGTGCGGATTTGCGTGCGCTCGCGGATCAGCACCAGCGCTTCGGTATCGCGCAACCGCTCGGCAAGCGTATCGACATCCTGGACATGGTCATTCCAGATCGTGACGTCGTGTCCCGCAAGCTTGCCGAAGCATTCGAGCGTGCGCACCGTGTCGAAATAATCGTCGAGGATGGAAATGTGCACGGTGGGCCGCCCTCTGCGAGCAATGCCTATTTCACGCCCAGCAATTCGACGTCGAACATCAGCGTCGCGTTCGGCGGAATGACGCCGCCGGCGCCGCGGGCGCCATAGCCGAGCGCCGGCGGAATGATCAGGGTGCGCTTGCCGCCGACCTTCATGGTGGCGACGCCTTCGTCCCAGCCGGCGATGACATTGCGCTGCCCGATCGGAAATTCGAACGGCTCATTGCGGTCGACCGACGAGTCGAATTTCTTGCCCTTCTTGCCGTCCTCATAGAGCCAGCCGGTATAATGCATGACGCAGATCTGGCCGGGTTTCGGCGAGGCGCCGGTGCCGACTGTCGTGTCGATGATCTGCAAGCCTGAAGCTGTGGTCATGGGTTTTCCTGCGGTCTGGGCCGCTGCTGTGGTCGGTACGCATACGAGGACAAGGCGACGAGAGCGATCGCAACGACTGCAATCGTCAAGGCTTTCGAAAACTGGATGCGTCGCATCGGAGGGCACCTTCCCGTGAGAATCGGGGAGGTGTCTAGCGCAAGGCTGCGGGCGTTTCCAGCCCCAAGCAACTGTCATTCCGGGATGCGAATGCATCGAACCCGGAATCTCGAGATTCCCCGATGTGCACTTGCACATCTTAGGTCTGGTGCTTCGCACCATCCCGGAATAACGCGAAGGGACTTACGCCGCTCTCGAAACCCGCTCGGGCGACGACTTCACTTCGTCGGTAACGACGGAAAATCGCACCAGTTGCGCGGTACCGAATGCCGTGGAAATCGCAACGTCCGCAGCGTCGCGTCCGCGCGCCATCACGATGCGCCCGATCCGGGGATGGTTGTGCCGGGCATCGAAGGTGAACCAGCGCCCGTCCAGATAGACCTCGAACCAGGCGCTGAAATCCATCGGAGCCGGATCGATGGGAACGCCGATATCGCCGAGATAGCCGGTGCAGTAACGGGCCGGAATATTCATGCAGCGGCACAGCGTCACCGCAAGGTGGGCGAAGTCGCGGCAGACGCCGACCCGCTCTTCATGACCTTCCGACGCGGTGCGGTCACAGCGCGCGTGCTCGTAGCCGAAGCAAATCCGGTCATGGACATAGTCGCAGATCGCCTGTACGCGCTGCCAGCCCGGCGTCACGCCGCCGAACAGCGACCAGGCGAGCGGCGTTAATTTCTGAGTGTCGCAGTAACGGCTGCCCAAAAGATAGACCATCACGTCATCCGGCAAGTCACCGACATCCTGCTGCCGCGCGTCGGGCGCGACTTCGTCCGGCAGGCCGCTATCGGCGATCAGAAAGTCGTTGCGCATTTCGATCAGGCCGGGCGGCGCCACGATTCGGGTGCAGGTATTGCCGAACATGTCGACATAATCCCGCGACGCAACGCCGGGGGTGAACTGGATTCGGTGTTCGCTCAGCAGATCGCCAATCCGGGCCGGTTCAATGCTGAGCATCAGGACCATCGGCGTTTCCTGGAAGCATTGAAAGGCGATGTCGTAGCCGGCACGAATTTCCACGTGAACTCTCCTTTAAGCTGTCAAAACATAAATCGTGGCGAAATAAGCCAAAAACGCGGCGTTCGTTCCGGTAAAAGACTGATCGGGATGCGGAAATTTGAGGCAATTCGTCCGAAATATCCGGCTTCGGACGTGCATCGGATTTGGTCAGGCGCCGGTTTTGCGAACTTCTTCATCGCGGTGGCGCTCGATCGCTTCAGGCTCCTGTTCGTCGAGCTGAGTAAGTTCCGATCTTGCGTCGCCATTGACGCGCAAGAGTTCATCGAGCTTGGCATGGAGCGCCAGATTGTCGCGCCGGTTGGCTCGCTGGATGAACAGTGTCATCGCAAATACCGCCAGCGTTGCCACCGCATTCCAGTCGAAGCTGGCGCGGCCTAATGTCAACCACAGCACGCCGTAAACCATCACGACGAGAAAGGCGGCGGGATGCCCCGCCGCCTGCCCGACATGTGTGGTCCAGTGTCTTTGGGCCGGCTCCGCCAACTTACTTCTTCAGGTTCTCAGCCATCTCGAGATGGTGCTTCAGCGCGGGAAGCGTCTTGCCGGCCCACTCCTTCAGATCGGCGTTGTCACCGCCCTTGGCATAGCGTTCGAACAGCGACACCGCATCCTTGTGAGCACTGACCTGCATCGAATCGAAATCCGAGCTGAAGTCCTTGCCGGTTTCGCCCTTGAGCTTGTCGAGCTTGCTCTGATGCGAACTATCGAGCGCGGCTGGAACCTCGGCCTTGACCTTGCCGCTGCTGACCAATCCCTTGAGTTCGGTCGAGGTCTTGGTGTGATCGGTCACCATCTGCGCGGCAAAGCTTTTCTCCGGCGCGTTGCCCTTGTCCTGCGCCAGCGTGTTCGACTGGATTTCGAACATGTCGGAGATCGCCACTTCCGTGACGAAGTCGGCCGTGGTCGGGGCTATTCCCAGCGTCGAGTTGACGCCGGTCTTTTCGCCGACCGACTGGGCCAGCGCGGGACCTGCCAGCAGCAGGCATCCCAATGCAATCATTGAACGCTTCATCATCTATTTCCTTTTAGCTCGCAGCTTTGCGGTTGACACCCTTACGCAGCGCCACGGTGTTGAGTTTGGTGTTGGCGGCTTTCTCCTCGTTCAGATTCGTGGTCAGGAACCGGACGATATCGTCATGGCCGAGTTCTTCCGCCCATGCGATGAGGGTGCCGTATCGCGCGATCTCGTAATGTTCGACGGCCTGCGCGTTCGCCACGATGGCGGCATCGAGCACCGACTTGTCGGCGATCTCGCCCGAGGTTTCGTCGGCTTCCTTGATGATGCCATCGATGGCGGGGCAATCGGTTCCGGACGGCTTCTTGCCGAGCTTCTTGAACACCTGGTCCAGCCGCGCGATCTGGTGGTTGGTTTCTTCCAGATGATTCTTCAGGCCCTGCGCGAGATCGCGATTGGTGGCTTGGTCGATCATCTTCGGCAGCGCCTTGGTGATCTGCTGCTCGGCATAATAGATGTCCTGCAGGCCATGCAGCAGCATGTCATCCATGGTTTTGATGTCTTTCGTAAACAGTCCCACGTCGTCCTCCTTTAAAAATGCAAAACCCGAACGGGTTGTGCGTGCAACACTCTTCAAAGGAAGGAGTTCCTCGGAACGTGCGTCTGGGCGCCGCTATTGTTGTTAGCGTCGCCGACCGGACATTCAGTATTATTTACGGCTAGCGGGTTACCGCTACCTTCTTTGCTCGGCGGGCCAATTGGCTCACGACCGTAAGCGGTCAAAGGCCGTAGAAGCCGCTCGGTAGCGGCGCCCACGGCCAGCCCCGTCGCGACGTCGCTGACCCAATGCGCAAGCAATACGATCCGCGTCAGGACCAATACCGCGCCTACACTCCACACCAGGTTCCATTGATTTTTCGGAAGGACGGTAGCTGCCGAGGCCAGCGCTCCTACATGCACGGCATGTCCGGATGGAAATGAATCGAGTCGTTTTCCGGTATCCCGCGCCAGTGACCGCTCACACTGTAGCGGTCAGGGTTGTCCCGAACCGCCGGCGGAACCATAGACCTGCCCTGTCGCGAAGCTAGCATCCGCTGCCGCGAGCTGCACATAGATCGAGCCGAGTTCGGCGGGCTGACCGGCGCGGCCCAGTGGAGTTTGACCGCCGAATTTTTCAAGCTTCTCCTGCGTCGCGCCGCCGGAGACCTGAAGCGGCGTCCAGATCGGCCCGGGCGCTACCCCGTTGACGCGGATGCCCTTCGGCGCGAGTTGCTTGGCCAGCGACTTGACGTAGTTCATCGTCGCGGCCTTGGTCTGCGCATAGTCGTAGAGATCGGGCGAAGGATCGTAAGCCTGCTCCGAAGCGGTTCCGATGATGACCGAACCGGGCTTCAGATGCGGCAGCGCCGCCTTGATGATCCAGAACGGCGCGTAGATATTTGTCTTCATGGTTGAGTCGAAATCCTCAGTAGTGACGTCGAGAATCGAGGCCCGCGTCTGCTGGCGGCCGGCATTGCTGACCACGATGTCGAGCCCGCCCAAACCCTTGACCGCGCGCTCAACCAATTCCTGACAGAACTTTTCGTCCCTGAGATCACCAGGGATCGCCAATCCGATCCGTCCCTCGGCATTGATCAGATCGATCACCTCTTTCGCATCGGGCTCTTCGCTCGGAAAATAGTTGATCGCCACATCGGCTCCTTCCCGCGCATAGGCAATTGCAGCCGCCCGGCCCATGCCGGAATCGCCACCTGTGATCAAAGCCTTGCGGCCCGCCAGCCGGCCGGAGCCCTTGTAGCTGGTTTCGCCATGGTCCGGCCTCGGATCCATTTTGCTGGCGAGACCCGGCCACGGCTGTGACTGTTTCTTGTAGGGCGGCTTCGGATATTTATCGGCGGGGTTTTCCAGCACTGGCTTGGTCATCGATGTGTTTCCTTCCGCGGATGCCTGGACGATCGAAATGTGAGACGCGACCGATCAGTCGGGTGTTTCAACCTTTGCCAGCGAACCGACCGCGGGGGCATTCAGCGCCGTTCCATCCACCGCGAACTGCGAACCGTGGCAGGGACAATCCCAACAGACCTCGAACGAGTTCCAGTGCAGGAGACAGCCGATATGAGTGCAAACCGCCGACCGGGCATGCAGAACGCCTTGATCGTCGCGATAGGCTGCGATCTTGGTCAGGCCGTCTCTAACAATCGCGCCCCGGCCCGGCTTGAGGTCCTCCAGCGAGCTGAGCTCCCCCGGCGCCAGATATTCCGCGAAGTTTTTGACGGCTGTCAGATTTTCACGCAGATAGTTGCTGACTCCCGCAGAGGTTTTACGATTCGGCTCATAGACCTCCCGCCATGGGGGCTTCTCGCCGACAATCAGCGCTGAATTGATCAGGCTTCCGACCACGCCATGGGTGATGCCCTGACCGGAATCGCCGGTATGAACATAGATGTTTTCATTTCCCGGATTGCGCCCGATGAACGCCGCATAGTCGATGGTGTCGAGCACCTGCCCGGACCATCGTGGGTTTCATCCCCGATCGCCGGAATGAGATTGCGTATCCACGCTTCCAGCGCCTCGAAACGCAGGTCGGCGTCATTGGCTTCACCGCTCTTGTGGTCGGCGCCCCCGACAATCAAATAGTCCGTTCGGCCCTCTCCGGGTTGCAGCCGCACGTAATGGTAGGGATCGAGCGTGTCCCAATATAGCGCATCGGGAATAGCGCCGCGCGGAATCGTAAACGCCATCGCATAGGTCCGGCACGGCGCCATCTTGGTGTGAAGCGCGAAGATGTCGCTGATCGGCGAATTGGTGGCGACGACCGCGGCTCTGGCCGTGACGATGCCACGATCGGTCGTCACGATCACAACGCCGTCACGTTCTTCGATTTTCTCGACTATGGTCCCCGAATAAAACACTCCGCCTTTCGCCTCAATGACCGCCGCCAGGCCCTTCAGGTATTTGAGCGGGTGAAACGTCGCCTGGCGCGGATAGCGCAGAACATGTTGATTATCGCATCCCTTGAGCGGAACCCCGACCAGCCGGTCGACGGGAGCGCCGACCTTTCGGACGGCGTCCAGCTCTTCATCGATTATTTTGGAGTCGGTGTTGAGCGCCTGAAACAGATAACCGTCGAGCCGACGAAAATCGCAGGAGATGTTTTCCCGCTTTTGTATTTCCTCGATACGGTCGACCGCGGCCGCCTGACTCTCATAAAACGCACGCGACAACTCCTCGCCGCGGATCTTGATCATCGCAGAAGTCAAGTCGTCGCACAGCGGCGCCAAATGCGCGCTGGTCCGTGCCGTGATGCCCCCGGCGATCCACCCTCGATCTATTACGACAACGCGTTGGCCTTTGTTCGCAAGTTCATAGGCGGTGGAAATGCCTGCGATGCCTGCACCGATGACAGTTACATCGCAGTCTCGATCTGTGTCCAACGGACGCGCATCGGGCGCCACATCGACATCCATCCAGAGCGACGTGCTGCGTTGATCACGGTCGTTTGGCAATTTATTTCCTGAACACTTTGGCCACTAAGGCGGGGCGAACGATCGCGGTCCTATACGTCAAGATTCTCCAGCCGCACCGGCAGTTTGCGCAGGCGCTGGCCCGTGGCGTGGAAGATCGCATTGCAGACCGCAGCATTGGTGCCGACATTGCCCAATTCGCCGATGCCCTTTACGCCGGCCGGATTGATGTGGTCGTCCTGCTCGGGCAGCATGATCACTTCGACACTCGGGACGTCGGCATTCACCGGCAGCAGATAGTCGGCCAGATTGTCGTTGACGTAGCGCGCATAACGTTCGTCCATCTCGGTGGCTTCATGCAGCGCCGACGACATTCCCCAGATCAGGCCGCCCATCAACTGGCTGCGCGCGGTCCGCGGATTCATGATGTGGCCGGCCGCGAAGGCGCCGAGCAGGCGCGGCACCCGGATTTCGTGGGTCCATCGGTTGATCCGCACCTCGACGAATTCGGCGCCGAAGGCATAGGCGATCTTGTCCTTCATCTCGCTGCCGCCCACCATCCGCATCTGGCCCTTGTGCATGGCGCGGAACGAATCCATCGGCGCACCGTCAGGCTTCCACTCGCCATATTCCTCGACCACGCTGACGCCGAGCGCATCGAAGGCGCGTCTCGATATCGAGCGGCCGATCGCTCTTGGCGGCCCGAGTGACCGGCGTCTGCCCTAGGCCGACGGTCTCCTTGGCCTTGTCGACCAGGCTTTCGTTCGGCATCAAGGCCTTGAACAGTCTTCTGCCTGATCTGGTCGCACACCATGATGACGGTCGAACAGGTGCTGGCGGTGGAGTTCGAGCCGCCCGCGACCGGCGCCGGCGGCAGATCGCTGTCGCCGATCAAGACCGACACTTTCTCGACGGGCACGCCGAGCTTTTCGGCGGCCGCCTGAGCCGATCACGGTGTAGGCGCCGTTGCCAATCTCATGGCCGGCGATCTCGACCCGGGTTCGGCCGTCGCGTTGCAGGCGGACGCGCGCCGCAGCCGGGCGCCATCTGCGTCGGATAGCAGGTGGTGGCGCAGCCATAGCCGATCAGCCAGTCGCCGTCCGACATCGATTTCGGCTGCGCATTGCGCTGGGCCCATCCAAAGGCCTTGGCGCCGGCGTCGATAACAGGCCATCAGCGAGCGCGATGTGTACGGGTTGCCCTTGATCGGTTCCTTCGTGGTGTCGTTGACGCGGCGCAGTTCGATCGGATCCATGTTCAACTGGACCGCCAGTTCGTCCATCGCGCTTTCCAGCGCGAACATGTACGGCACTTCCGGCGGGGCGCGCATGAAGCCCGGCGTGTTGCGATCGGCGCGCACGATCGACACCAGGCTCTCGATGTTCGGACAGGCATAGATCCGCGTCGTGGTCTTGGTGCCGCCGACCGCATAGGCATCGGCGCGCGAGGAAATTTCCCAGCCTTCGTGACGCAGCGCGGTCAGCTTGCCGTCGCGGCTCGCGCCGAGCTTGATCTGGTGGCGGGTTTCGGCGCGGTAGGTGGCGATGGTAAAGCCCTGGTCGCGGGTGGCGACCAGCTTGACCGGACGCCCCAGCCGCCGCGCGATGCTGGCGATGATGCGCCGTCCGCGGCGTCATCGACCCCTTCGAGCCGAAGGCACCGCCGACATAGGCGTTGATCACCCTGATCTTGTCGGCGTCGATGTCGAGCTGTTCGGCGACCGCCGTTTTTCAGCCCGTGCACATACTGGCTCGGCTCATAGATCGTCAGGCTGTCGCCGTTCCAGACGCAACTGGTGGCGAACAACTCCATCGGATTATGGTGCTGCGGCGGCGTCTCATAGGCGGCCGTTGACCTTGACTTCGGCAGCGTCGAATGCCTTGGCGAAATCGCCGACCTTCGGGTCTTCCTTGAATTGCGCAAGCTGGCCTTTAGCGGGCGCTGACGTCGTGCCCGGCGAGTCGAAACTTGTGGTCGGCATCGCCGCGGTCGTAGTTCACCTTCACCGCGTGCGCGGCCTCGCGCGCGGCCTCGAAGGTTTCCGCCAGCACGATGGCGACGATCTCGCCTTCCTGCGCGATGTCGGCCGATTTCAGCGGCTGGATGGTCGTGGCGGCATAACCGCCATTGCTGAACAGCTTTGCCTCTTTCAGCTTTTCCGCGTTTTCATGGGTCACGATATCGATCACGCCGCGCACTTGTTTGGCGGCGGCCAGATCGAAACCATCGATACGGCCCTTCGCGATCGAACTGGTGACCAGATACGCATAGGCCGGGTTGATCAGGGCGACGTCGGCCGCATACTCGGCCTTGCCCGTCACCTTGGCGACGGCGTCATAGCGCGGGATTGGCTGGCCCATATTGGCTTTGGGTTCGGGTGCGGCTATCGACATGGTCAAATCTCCATCGCCACGGCGCGATGCAGCGCATGCGCCACCACCCGCTTGCCGAGCGCAATCTTGAAAGCATTGTGCTTGAGGCCTTTGGCATCCGCAAAGGCGGCTTCAGCCGCACGCTGCGCGAGCGCATCGTCGAACTTTTGGCCCTTCAGCAGCGCCTCGGCCTCGTGCGCCCGCCACGGTACCGTCGCCACGCCGCCCAGCGCCACACGCGCGTCGCGCACCGTGCCGTCCTGCACATCGAGCGCGATTGCGGCCGACGCCAGCGCAAATTCGTAAGATTGCCGGTCGCGAATCTTGAGATAGACCGAGCGCGGCCATTGGCCCTGGATGTTGAAGCCGGAAATCAGATCGCCGGGAGCGAGTATCGTTTCGATCTGCGGCGTATCGCCGGGAGCTTTGTGCAACTGAAAAAGCGGGATGGTGCGTGTGCCGGCCTTGCCGACGATATCGACCGTCGCCTCCAGCGCGATCAGGGCTTGCGCAAAATCGCCGGGATAGGTGGCAATGCATTGTTCGCTGGTGCCGAGCACCGCGTGGCTGCGGTTGAAACCCTCCAGTGCGGCGCAGCCCGAGCCTGGATTGCGCTTGTTGCAATTGTCGTAGCTGACATCGCGAAAATAGGTGCAGCGGGTGCGCTGCAGAACGTTGCCGCCGAGCGACGCCATGTTGCGCAACTGGGCACTGGCGGCGAGCTTCAGCGCGTCTGCGACGAGTGGATAGTTGCGCTTTATATCCGTATTGTCAGCGACATCCGACATCCGCGCCAGTGCGCCGAGTCGCAGGTTGCCGCCGGAAATATCGATCGCCGACCATTGTTTCGCCAGTGGATTGATATCGACCACGGTGGTCGGCCGCATCACATCGAGTTTCATCAGGTCGATCAGCGTAGTGCCGCCCGCCAGTGGCTGCATCGCGGCTGCAGTCAGCGGTTCATTGTTCGCAGCCGCCGCGGCCAGGGCCTGCGCAGCGGAATTGGCATCCGTCACTCTTTGATATGCAAAAGGTCGCATCTGCCTAGCCCTTCTGCTGATCGGAGGAAATTAAGGGAGCGGCCTGCTTCACCGCCGCCACGATGTTCGGATAGGCGGCGCAGCGGCAAATGTTGCCGCTCATGTATTCGCGGATGTCGTCATCGCTGTTGGCATGGCCCTCCTTCACGCAAGCGATCGCGGAGATGATCTGCCCTGGCGTGCAATAGCCGCACTGGAAAGCATCCTGGTCGATGAAGGCCTGCTGCATCGGATGCAGTTTTCCGTCCTTCGACAGACCCTCGATGGTGGTGATCTGCTGGTCCTGAGCAGCAAGCGCCAGCGTCAGGCAGGACAGTACGCGGCGGCCCTCGATCAGCACCGTGCAGGCGCCGCATTGGCCGTGATCGCAACCCTTTTTGGTGCCGGTAAGACCGATATGCTCGCGCAGCGCATCCAGCACGGTGGTTCGCGCATCGACCCTCAGCGGCTTGGTGCCGCCGTTGACCCGAAGCGTAATGCCGACCGGCAACGACACATCTTGTGCTGCGGGTGGATCGACTGCAGCGCCTGCGGCCCTTGCGGCCAGTGGAACCACCACGGTTCCGGCAGCAGCGCCCGTGATAAATTTGCGCCTGCTTAATCCGGATGTTGTCTTGATATCGTCGGTCATGACGGCCTCCGCCGTGAAAACAAGGCAACGCACGCCTGCGCCGCATCATTTTAACGGCGATATGGAAGTCTTGTTCCGAACGGGAATTCATCCCGTCATTCCGTGACGATCCGACACGGAAGGAGTACTTCAGCTCTTGACTTCGGCTTTGTAGATTTCGGAACCGGATTCATCGATCACGACAACGCATCGGCCCTCACGGTCGTCATCAAGGTCGATGGCGATTTGATGGGCAATCAGATCGGCGGTCCTCTTCGCGTCATTCTCGTTTTTGCAATCCAGTCCCACCGGATCTTCGAGACGAACGCGGTCGGCAATATCAAAATGAAAAATGGGCATCGCGACTCCTCCTCAGGAAATCAATGCACCCACGGTTAACCTGTTCCGAAATTCTGGAGGAGGCCGATCTGAAATCGTCTATTGCGCGGAAGTTCGCGCGTCAGCGGCGTTGCCGCGTCTTCTCATCCTGAGGAGCGGCTCCGTCCTTCGAGACGCGCGCAAGTGCGCGCTCCTCAGGACGAGGGGACCCTTAATACCCCAGCGCGCAGCCGTCCTTGCGCGGATCGGAACCGCCGGTCAGCGTTCCCTTGTCCCAGTCGATCCAGATTGCCTGAGCGCCGCCGAGCGGCGAGACCAGGCTGGTGGTTTTGTGCCCAAGCTTTTTGAGGCCCTCGACAATGTCGGCGGGCACACCATCCTCGAGCTGGTAGACGCCCTCGTAGTGCAGGCCGCGCGGCATATCGATTGCTTCCTGTACGTCGCAACCATAATCGAGCATGTTGGTCAGGACGTGGGTCTGCCCGACCGGCTGGTACTGGCCGCCCATCACGCCGAACGGCATCACCGCGCGGCCGTTCTTCGTAACCAGGCTCGGAATAATGGTGTGCAGCGGCCGCTTGCCCGGCGCGATGCAATTGGGATGGCCGGGCTGGATCCGAAAACCGCCGCCGCGATTTTGCAGGAGAATGCCGGTCTTGTCGGAGACGATCGCCGCGCCGAAGGCATGCGCGATCGAATTGATGAAGGAGCAGGCGTTGCGATCCTTGTCCACCACGGAGATGTAGACCGTCGATGGATTCATCGGCGGCGTCACGACCGGCAGATCGAGCATCCGGTCCAGCCTGATCTTGCTGCCGTGTTCGGCGGCGAATTCCTCCGTCAAAATCCTGACCACGTCGACATCCACATGAGCGGGATCGCCGATATATTGTTCGCGCATCATATAGGCGATACGCGCGGCCTCAGCCTCGAGATGAAACCGCTCGATGCTCAGGCCTGCAAATTTCGCAAGATCGAAGCGCGACAGGACATTAAGCATCACCAGCATGGTGATCCCCGGCCCATTCGGCGGGCACTGCCAGACGTCGTGGCCTTTATACATGGTGCCGATCGGCACTGTGGTTTCGGTGGTATGGTTGCCGAAGTCATCCAGCGTATGCAGTCCGCCGATCCCGCGCAGGGTTTCGACCATATCCTCGGCAATGGCGCCCTTGTAGAACGCGTCGCGGCCGCCCTTGGCGATGGCGCGCAGCGTCTGGCCGAGTTCAGGCTGCTTGATGATGTCGCCGGCGACCGGCGGCTTGCCGTGCGGCAGCAGATAGCGCACGGTGTTGGTGCCATTTTTCAGCTTTTCGAACTGGTTCTTCCAGTCGAACGCGATGCGCGGCGCTACGATGTAGCCCTGCTCCGCAGCCTTGATCGCAGGCTGCAGCAAGGTATCGAGGCCGAGCTTGCCGTGATCGCGCAGGATGGTCGCCCAGGCATCGATGGCGCCGGGAATCGAGACCGCATGCGCCGAAGTCAGCGGAATCGACTTGATGTTGCGCTCAAGATACCATTCAGGCGTCGCCGCCATCGGCGCGCGGCCCGAGCCATTATAGGAGACGATCTTGCCCTCGCTTTTGGGCTGAATCAGCGCAAAGCAATCGCCGCCGATCCCGGTGGACTGCGGCTCGATCACGCCGAGCAGCGCGCAGGCCGCCACCGCGGCGTCGGCCGCGGTGCCGCCGGAACGCAACACCTCGATCGCCGTCAGTGCCGCCAGCGGATGCGACGTCGCGACCATGGCGTTTTCGGCGTGGACCGTGGACCGGCCGGCGAGATGGAAATTCCTCATGGCAAATTGGCTCGCTTTGTCGTCTTGTGATTGTCGGTTATCCATTTACTTGGCATATTCAGGCAGCCATGGGCAATGCTCAGGGCTGCATAACGCATCCACAACCTGAGGAGCGGCCCGACCGGCCGCGTCTCGAAGGATGGGCCGCAATCTCATCCTTCGAGACGCGCGCAAGAGCGCGCTCCTCAGGATGAGGTGGGTTTCCCCCTCCTCGCGCTCCTGATAAACCGGCGCCATGCCCGTCAAAGTCGCCGCCTTCTATCAATTCGCAGCCCTGCCGGATTTCCGGGAGTTGCGCGAGCCGCTGCGGGCGATCTGCGCCCGGCTCGGGCTGAAGGGCAGCGTGCTACTGGCGCATGAGGGGATCAACGGCACGCTGGCGGGCAGTGACGAGGCGCTCGCGACGCTGGTTGAGGAATTGCACGAGGGGGAGTTGTTCGGCGATCGGCTCGACAATCTCGAACTGAAATTCTCGCAAAGCATCGGCGATGCCGTTCCGGCGGCTGAAAATCCGCCTGAAAAAAGAGATCGTCACGCTGGGCGATACGTCAGCCGATCCGACACGGCAGGTCGGCATCTATGTCGAGCCCGCCGACTGGAATGCGCTGATCGCAACGCCGGATACGCTTGTGATCGACACCCGCAATGCCTTCGAGGTGGCGATGGGTACTTTTGCCGGCGCGGTCGATCCGGGCATCAGGAGCTTCGGGCAATTCAGGGAATTTGCCGCGCGCCATCTCGATCCCGCCAGGCATCGCAAGGTCGCGATGTTCTGCACCGGCGGCATCCGCTGCGAAAAGGCCAGCGCCTATCTGCTCTCGCGCGGGTTCGCGGAGGTCTATCACCTCAAGGGCGGAATCCTGAAGTACCTGGAAGGCGTGCCGGAGGCCGAGAGCCGCTGGCGCGGCGAATGTTTCGTCTTTGACGACCGCGTCGCGCTCGGCCACGGATTGCGGGAACGGCGGGCGGGGCATGATTCCGATGAGTGACGTGAAAACGCTCGCCGAGCGTATCGACGCGCTCGAAACCAGGCTGACGTTTCAGGACGAGACCATCGAGACCCTGAACAAGACCATCACCGCGCAGTGGCAGCAGATCGACGCGCTGACGCGCCAGGTCGCTCATCTCGGCGAGCGCCTGCGGGAGGCGGAGGCGCATGCACCGGGCGCCACCGAACGAGCCCCCGCCGCATTACTAGACAACTCAAAAAAGAATGGCCCCCGCGAAGGAGGCCATTCGATTAGACGCTGGATTTCGAGCTATCAGCGATCGCGGTCGATGATGACAGTCTTGTGGTCGCGATCGAAATCACGGTCGCGGTCGCCCTTCCTGATCACGACGGTTTCATCCCGGTGGTCGCGTTCGCGAACGACGTCACGATCGCGATCCCGCCAGCCGTCCGGATGACCGGCTCCGACGGTCACACCGACCGGCCCGACACCAACGCCGACTTCCTCCGCACCGGCCGGCATCGCAAGTGATATTCCAGCCACCGCAACCGCAGCTACTAAAAGACGCTTGATCATTGCATGCTCCTCTTGTTTTGCAATACCGGACGGCAATTCGGAAGAATGTTAATTGTTCCTGTCGGGAGAATTCGACCTACGAGCGTGGTATTCACGCAATCAAACGAATTCACGTCCTCGTCGCGAACCAGATTGCAAGTATGACGATCGCAATCATGATCGCCGCCCATGCGGCAGGCGTGACTCGCTTGGAACTGCCGCTGCGCGGCGAGTCGTTGGCGGCATGGTTGAACGTCGTCTTCACCGGCTGAACCGCTTATCGGAAGACCGCAAGCATCTTGTCCCAGAGCGACGTATTCTCGCGATCACCGTCGTGCTTCGACGGCGCCGGCTGCGCGGCACTGACCGGATCGGAAGCCGGAAAACTGTCCATCAGCCCGGATTCCAGTTTGGCGTGGATATCCCGGTCAGCCTGCGCAGCTTCGCTGGGATTGGCGGCATGCTTGTCGTGTGCCGCGGGATTAAATGTCTCAGCCATTATAGTCCTCCATGTCGGGTATAACGCACAGACGATCCCGACGTTCCCGTCACAGGGAGGAATGCGCCTGAGGCTATCCGTTTAGCTCCTTCGCCGGTCCATCCACCCAGCTTCTACTGGATCGGAAGCCGGCGCGATGCGCCCGCGGAAATCTTCGTCGGATGATCAATATTGCACAGACAGGCGCGGCAACTTCGGATGGACTATCTCTGCGATGAGATTGCACCCTCGTCGCTGCCTGTGGTGCTTCAAGAACAAATTCTGACCCCAGCCCGTTTGGAGTTTTGGATTGAAGACACCGCTGACCTCGTCGCCAGGCCGGAGGACTGTGCGTTCAAGGTCCCGACTATCGAGACGACCCTGTCATCGCCGATGCGCCAACCAGCTGGCGCTCGCCGCCATCATTCCGGTCGCGCTACAGGGACAGGATTGCCGGGAGGGCGGCCGCCTTCCCGGATTTTTTTGGAGGCTTAACCGGCTTTTTCCTGAGCGCTCGCCGCTTCAGGGTAGCGGTGATTATCAATGGTTTTCGGGGGGAGCTGAGCGCGTGGGTCAGCGCCCGATCGAAACGCGCTTTGGCGTCCGGTTCACTGTATTTTGCCGGTGTACGCTTTACCATGGGACAGACGCCTTATGACCACGCGGCTACCGATGCCAAAAAACCACTGTACGCGTCCGACGCCAGAAAATATGGTCAACAAAGACCTACCTTCGATTCTAATTGAAATAATTTTTGTACATGAGCAAAATTGCACGGACAGCTGTAGCTGTTCGTTGTGTCGCGAGTGATTCGGGGACCCGGCAAAAGCCGAGTTCGGTGCACTATCGCGCATCCTGGAGGATCATGTCGGACGCTTTTTCAGCGATCATGATGACAGCCGCATTGGTATTGCCCGACACCAGATCCGGCATCACGGAGGCGTCGACCACGCGCAAGCCTTCGATGCCGCGAACCCGCAACCGTTGATCGACGACGGCAAGAGGATCGTTCCCCATCCGGCAGGTCGATGCCGGGTGATAGATCGTGCTGCCGCGCTGGCGGCAGTAATTCAGCAATTCCTCATCGCTGGAAACTTTTGCTCCGGGATCGATCTCTTCGGTCACATAGGGACGAAGCGCCGGAGCCTGCAATATCTTGCGCAGGATTTTCAGGCCTTCGACGTTGGCGGTGCGATCGGTCTCGGTCGCGAGGTAGTTGATCCTTATTTCCGGAGGCACCGCCGGGTCGGCGCTCTTGATCCGCAGCGAACCGCGGCTTTCCGGCCGCAACTGACAGACGGATGCGGAAAACGCCGAAAACGGATGCAGCTTCTCGCCCATCTTGTCGGTCGAGAACGGCAGAAAGTGGATCTGGATATCGGGCGTCGCGAGGCGAGGACTGGTTTTGAAGAACGCACCCGAGGTGCCCGCCGCGATCGTCAATGGACCCTTGCGAAAGGCGGCATAACGCGCGCCGGCCAGAATCCGGCGAAGCGGGTTGTTGACGATGTCGTTGAGGGTGATGCTTTTGCGCACAGCGCGTCACCACCCTGACCTGCATGTGATCCTGCAGATCGTGGCCGACCCCCGCCGCATCCAGCACCACATCGATGCCGTGCTTGCGCAACAGTTCGGCGGGGCCGACGCCGGAGAGTTGCAGCAGTTGCGGCGAATTATACGCGCCGCCCGAAATCAATATTTCCTTTCGCGCCCGCGCGGTGCGCAAGGTGCCGCCCTGCCGGTACTCGATCGCTTTTGCGCGCCGACCCTCGAACAGGATGCGTTGCGCCAGCGCGGAGGTTTCGACCCGCAGGTTCTTTCGCCCCCTCGCCGGGCTGAGATAGGATACTTGCCGTGCTTGCTCGCCTGCCGCGGCGCGTCGTGGTCTGGAAAAAGCCGGCGCCTTCCTGCGCAGCGCCGTTGAAGTCCGGATTCGTCGGGATACCGGTCTCCGCTGCTGCGACGACAAAGGCTTCCGAAAGCGGATCGTGATGCCGCCAATCCGACACCGGCAATGGGCCGCCTGCCCCATGGAAATCGTCGGCGCCGCGCTGCTGGTCTTCGGCTTTCTTGAAATAGGGTAGCACGTCGTCATAGCCCCAGCCGCTGTTGCCATGCTGGCGCCAGCGATCGTAGTCCTCGTGCTGCCCCCGCACATACAACAGACCGTTGATCGAACTCGACCCGCCCAGCACCTTGCCGCGCGGCTGGAAAATGCTCCGCCCGTCGAGACCGGGTTCGGGTTCGGTCTGGTACATCCAGTTGACACTCCTGGTCCTTGAACAGCTTGCCGTATCCGAGCGGGATATGAATCCAGATATTGCTGTCCCTGGGACCGGCTTCGAGCAGCAGCACCGAATTCCTGCCGTCCGCACTCAGACGGTTTGCCAGCACGCATCCGGCGGACCCGGCACCGACGATGACGTAATCGAATTCGGAAACTTCACTCACTTTGCCTCCCGCGGCAGCCCAGCTGCTCATTTTTCTTGTTGCCGGCCCCTTCGCCAGCCGCGGGAATATACCGGGCGTTCGGCGGCATGCCAGCGCAAATTAGCCAAGTGTTAGGGTTAATAAGTCATGATTCAAAGGAGTGGAATAGCGTGGATCGAGTGGCATGCGTTGGCTGGCAATACCGTTGGCATTCGGCTTCGCACATGCGGCCGACGCCGGCGAACTTGATGGTGAATACCTGCGCGGTTCTGCAGCAACCACGCGGAAGTACATGGTCGACCAGTCGCCGGCGCAATCGGGCTACTGGCGCGGACCCGTGCAAAATTATGCGATTCCGCCACGCGCGCCCCAGCGCATTGCACCACGTGCGCCGGCGCCCTCGGGCTGGACCGGTGCTTACGCCGGCTTGACGGCAGGTCTGGCGGCGGGATCCTACGGCAACCGGACATCGACGCTGGGCAGCGGCTACATGAACGCAACCCAGGCCGCGGCCGTCACCGCGGCCGGCGATCAAACCATCCCGTCGCACGGTTTCACTTCCGGCATTGAAGCCGGCTACAACTGGCAGTTCGGCCAGTTCCTGATTGGCGGCGAGACCGATATGCAGGCGCTCCATTTGAATGCGGCGCGAAACAGCGGCGCCGTCGGCTATCCCGGCGCAGCCGGCGATCAATTCGTGGTCAGCTCCTATGGCAACAGCAATTGGTTGTTGACCGCCCGCGCCCGCGCCGGCCTGATCACCAGCGACAACGCGCTGTTCTTTGTCACCGGCGGGCTCGCGCTCACCCAGCTCGACAGCAATTTCCTGTTTACGGACAATTCGGCAGCGCTGGAATCCGCCCGGATCAACGCCATGAAAACCGGTTTTGCGGTCGGCGCCGGCGTGGAAGCTCCCCTGACCGAACGGCTGAGTATGAAGGCCGAATATCAATATGTGAACTTCGGCAGTTCCCAGGCTACCGTAACCAGCAACAATCTCCCGGCGTCCTTCGTCCATTCCGGCGACATGACCGCCAATATCGTGCGCGCCGAACTCAACTATCATTTCAACGGCGGCAATGTGTGGCCGGATGTCGCGATCCCTTCGGCGAACTTCAGGGCGTTGACGGTGAACAACTCCAGCTGGGATGTGGAGGCGGGAGCACGGGCCTGGTTCAGTTCCGGCCGCATTGGCGCGCCACAGCCGCTGGAAAATTCGCCCGGTTCAATCCTGGCTTCGCGGCTCACCTTTACCGGTCTCAATGGCGCTTCCGGCGAAGTTTTCGCCCGGGCCGATCAGGCAGATGGATTCTTTTTCAAGGGCTTTTTGGGCACAGGTGCAACCGGCAGCGGGCAACTGAACGACGAGGATTTCCCCGCGGCGGGCGCCTACTCGAACACGAAATCGAGCACGACAGGCCACATTGCCTACGCGACGATCGACGCAGGTTATACATTCCTGAAGACGGCGGCGGCGAAACTGGGAGCGTTCGTCGGTTACAATTACTACGAAGAAGACGTCAATACCTACAACTGCACGCAGCTCGCCGGCGCCGCCACCTGTGTCGGTGCAAACCCGTTCCCTGCCAATTTCCTGGGCATCTCGCAGGATGGCAATTACAAGTCGCTGCGTCTCGGCCTGTCCAGCCAGTTCATGCTGACCGACCGGTTGCGATTGACGGCCGACGTCGCCTATCTGCCACTGGTAAATTTCACCGGTCTCGACAGTCATAACGCCCGCGAGCTTCTGCTTCCGGAGACGGCGTCGAAAGGCGACGGCGTCATGCTCGAAGCGCTGCTGGACTATCACGTCACCGACGCCTGGAATGTCGGCCTCGGTGGACGTTACTGGACCTGGAATATGCGCACGGGGACCACAACGTTCAATTTCCTCGGCGCTCCGCCGCCGATCGTCGAACCCGGACGCTACAATTCCGAGCGTTACGGCATGTTCGTGCAGTCGAGCTATCAATGGGGCGGCGCTGCGACGGCGGCCAGGACATATGCCGCCGCTGCCGCCGCGCCGATGAACTGGACCGGATTCTATGTCGGCGGCCACGTCGGCGGCGGCTGGAGCGACGACCGGTGGTCGGATCGGTTCGGCTCCGCGCCAAGCGGACTTGGCGCCACCAACATCGCAGGCTTCGGCGACACCGTGCGCGCCACGGGTCCGCTGGCCGGCGCCCAGATTGGATACGACTGGCAGAAGGGCAATCTGGTATTCGGCGTGCAGGCCGACACCAGTGCTGCGGACATGGTCGGCGAGAATACCTGTTTCTCAGGTCTCGGTGGCGTCAACTGCCAGCGCACCGTCAACGTAATCGATACGTTTACCGGCCGCGTCGGCTATGCCTGGGGCCGGTCGCTCGGATATTTGAAAGCCGGCGGCGCCTTGTTTGGCGCCAGCTACGGTCTCAATGGAAATACCAATGCGCTTGGCCTCGGCGCCGGCAGCAGCACCGGACCCACCTGGGGATGGACCGTCGGCGGCGGGCTTGAATATGCGCTGACCGACTGCTGGTCGACGATGCTTGAATATAACTATATCGGCGCATCCAGCACTACGGTGTCGTTCCCGAGCGTCGCTGTGATCGGCACGGCGAACACGTCGATCCAGCAGGCGATCAACACCGTCAAGCTCGGCGTGAACTACCGGTTCAACACCGGCAGCCCCACCGTGGTGGTCGCGAAATACTGAGCGTGCGCAGTTCGCAGTTGCGATCGAGAACGTCCGACACAGTAACGGCGCCTGATGAGTTTTGCGAGTTGGGCACCCGCTGCGTCCGCAGCGGTGGGCGACAGTACCTGCGCCACTCACATCACGCCGCGAGCCAATGTCCCTTGTGAATATCGAACTTCACCACGCCGTCGTCGCGCATCTTTAACAGCAGCGATTGGCAGTCATCCTGGTTCTTTATATTGACGCGCTTCATGACCTCGAAAGTCTTCAAAGGCTTTTCGCGAAGGGCGATCAGAATCTTTTCTCGATCAGTCACTCGTGGTTCCTTCTGTGGCGTGGGCGACGCTACGCGTTGTGCTGATCGCCGGCAACTGCTCTGTGCGAAGCGACCGCGCGGGTCCTGGGATCGACGCAGAAGCGATCGGGATCGAGACGCACCAATGCAGGCGGGAAGAATTGCCGCGCAACTCGTCTGGCAGACCTTCCGGCGTGCGGAAGGTTTGCGTCAAACGAAGTAGAGCACGAGAATCAGGAGGACAGCTATCGCGACCGCCGCGAGCAGTTTATCAAGTGGTATTTGACTTCCGCCCATGTGCCTTGAACACCAGGGCTGAAACATCATTCCCGCGTTACAGGTAACGACGGTGCAGGTTTTGATGCGCTCTCGGAAGTTCCACAGCTCTCAGATGCCACGGACCGGATTTCAACGGACCGGACATGTCGAAAAAAACAGGTTGGTAGCGAGAGAGGGACTCGAACCCCCGACCCCAGGATTATGATTCCCGTGCTCTAACCAGCTGAGCTACCTCGCCACGTCTCACTGCCACGATCTATGTACCGCAGTTGCGAACGCGCGGCATATAAGAAGCCGGCCCAAGGCCTGTCAAGCAAAGCCGCGTACGCCGGCAAGCACCGGCGAAACGCTGTTATTTCGGCCGAATGGTCGGGTCGCCGCCGGGGCTGCCGGGTGGCGGTATCACCGGCGTATTGCCGGTTTCTGGCGTCGGCGCCCGCATTTGCGGGTCGACACCGGCGGGCGGGCACAGCACACCGTCTGAACGCGCTAGTTTATCGCCCAGCGGCTCATTGCTTTGACCGGTCGTCATGCCCGATGGGGCAATATTGCCTTGCGGCATCGATTGCGTCGGCGCGCAATTATAAGCCCGCGCCGGCGCGGGTGGCGCGGTCTGGGCCGGCGGGGTCGCAGGCGCAGGCGGCGCCTGCGCGCTCGCCATGCCGGATGCCGCCATCAGCACGCAGGAGAGAATGAGTGACTGTTTGATCCGCATGCAGGCAAAACGCATCGCCGCGGCGGAGGTTCCGTGCAGGTTGCGCAATCCTCAGGATTTGCGGTAGCGGATCAGCGAAAAGTGCCCCATCGGCGGCATCGGACGCCGTTCGGTCAGGCTGACGCCGCCGTGTCCGGCCGCCCAATCCACCAGCCGCGCCCATGGGAATTCCGGGCGCCAGCCGAGCCGCCGCGCCAATGGCGCGAACGCCAGTTCGAACAGGCGGCGCGGGCCACTTTCAGCGCCGATGTGATTGACCAGAATGAGTTCCCCGCCCGGCTTCAGCACGCGGATAAAATCATCCAGCGTGGCTTCGGGATCCGGTACCGCGGTAATGACATATTGCGCCACCACCGCGTCGAAATACGAATCCGCGAACGCCAGATTTTTGGCGTCCATCACCGCCAGCGTCTCGACATTGTCCAGACCCAGCGCCCGCACGCGTTGTTGCGCCTTGCGCAGCATTGGTTCGGAAATATCGACGCCGCATAATTTCGTGGTGGACGAATAATCCGACAGCGACAATCCGGTGCCGACGCCGACATCGAGAATTCGCCCGCCGATCTTGTCGGCTTCCGCAATGGTCGACTGGCGGCCGTGGTCGAACACCTTGCCGAACACGAGATCGTAGACCGGCGCCCAACGCCCATAAGCCTTTGCGACCCCCGCGCGGTCGATATCTCCAGCCATTTCCGCCCCGAATTTCTTATCCGCGCATCGCTTCGGCGAGCACGGGCGTTACTATCGGTTCGCGCGAAACGTTTCCAGCACGCTTCGCCGCCGCGCTCTTGATAAATCCGCCGCCGAGCACGCGCGCCTGTCCCGAAGGCGCGTCGTAAAACACGCAAGCCTGGCCAGGCGATACGCCCTCTTCGCCGGCGACAAGCTCGACTTCATAACCGCCATCGGCCGCGCGCAGCCACGCCGCCTGCGGCATGCGGGTCGAACGCACCCGCACGAACATCTCCAGACCCGCGCCGACCGCATGATCGAGTGCGCCGTCGCCGATCCAGTTGACGTCGCGCAGCACGATGCGATCCATCCGCAACGCCTCGCGCGGGCCCACCACGACGCGGCGGCTGGCGGCATCGAGCCGCACCACATAGAGCGGCGCGCTGGAAGCGATACCGAGGCCCTTCCGCTGGCCGACGGTGAAATGCACGATGCCCTGATGCGTGCCGATCACATGGCCGTCGAGATCGACGATATCGCCGGGCAGAACCGCATTGGGCCGTAACCGGCCGATGATGTCGGTATAGCGTCCGGTCGGCACGAAACAGATGTCCTGGCTGTCCTGCTTGTCGGCGACGTCGAGGCCGAAGCGCCGCGCCAGTTCGCGCGCTTGCGGCTTGGTCATGTCGCCGAGCGGAAAGCGCAGAAAATCGAGCTGCTCGCGCGTGGTCGCGAACAGGAAATAGCTCTGGTCGCGATCGGCGTCCGCAGCGCAAACCAGCGCCCGCGATCCGTCACCCAGGCGGCGCGAGGCCACATAATGTCCGGTCGCCAGCGCCGAGGCGCCGAGTTCGCGCGCGGTCTTGAGAAGATCGCGAAACTTGATCGAGCGATTGCACTCGATGCAGGGCACCGGCGTCTCACCGGAGGCGTAGCTGTCGGCGAAATTGTCGATCACGGATTCGCGAAAGCGGTTCTCGTAGTCCAGCACGTAGTGCGGGATGCCGATCCGCTCGGCGACGTCGCGCGCATCGTGGATATCCTGGCCGGCGCAGCAGGCGCCCTTGCGATGAGTGGCCGCGCCATGGTCGTAAAGCTGCAGCGTGATGCCGACGACGTCGTAGCCCTCGGACTTCAATAGCGCAGCCGTCACCGAGGAATCGACGCCGCCGGACATGGCGACAACGACCCTGGTGTCCTGCGGACGGCCCTGAAGATCGAGACTGTTGAGCATATTTCCGGTCATCAATGCGATCGCAGCGGTATCCGACGCTTCGCGATCAGGAAGAAAGGCACACCGCCTTTGGAGCGGCTTGCCTTGAAACGTTTGCTTTGGAGCGATTTTCGAAAAGCGGGTTGTTCGATCGAAAGCGGCTGAAAGCCGCCCTTTAATATAGGCCGCATTCTTTTGAGGCAATCGCGCGGGCCGCTTTTGGGCACTGCAAAACGGCAAATCTTGCCGGCCGCCGGAGGTCGCTACCGTCCCGCGTTCCACTACAGGCCGGAAGTGCACGTAAAGAGCTGAAATACAGGTGCATTTTCAGGAATCGGAGATGAAACCCGGTTCCTTTCTATTTGCCGTCCACCCCCCGATCCCGCCTGTGGTCAATTCCGTGAATTTCGTCCAGTTGCCGCTTTGCTGTCGATCCGCGCCGGACCTGCACGGTCCGGATCAAGCGCACCAATCGACCCTCTCGAATAATTGTCACATCGTTCACGACCTGCTGCAGGCTCGGAAATCTCGCCAGACGCCGGATCAAAATCATGCAGGCATTTTCAAGGAGATTCTTATTGAAGCCTTGGGCTTAGGCAAATTTTAAGCCCGGGGGCGTAGGTTATTACAGTTAGTTCAGTGGTTGAGAGTTTGTGAGTACGCCATGACAGAACCTCATCGCCCGAGGGTAAAATACGTCATCGGGCCCGACGGTAGTCCGTTAACAATTGCGGATCTGCCCGCGCCCGGGACCAAACGGTGGGTTATCCGCCGCAAGGCCGAAGTCGTTGCCGCGGTCCGCGGCGGCCTGCTTTCCCTCGAGGAAGCCTGCAGCCGCTACACGCTGACCGTCGACGAATTCCTGTCCTGGCAGTTTTCCATCGATCAGCATGGCCTCGCCGGACTGCGCACCACCCGCATCCAGCAATACCGCCAATAAACGCTCGCCAGACGCCGACGGCATCAGATCAAGACCGGCTCCGCATTGCGAAGCCGGTCTTTTTTCGCTTGAATTTTCGAGATGCCCCTTAACCTTCATTAACCATATCGAAACCATCCCATAGGCAATAATTGCCCAGTCGGCTCCCGGGGCCGAATCTGACGGGGCCGAATCTGAGGGGCGTTGGTTTTGCAGGGTCTGACAGATTTCCTGAAAGGTCTCGGCGCTTCGCGGGTAATGGCGATGGTCGCGGTGACAGCCGGACTGATCGGCTTTTTCGCGGTTGCCATCATGCGCGTCACCACGCCGCAGATGACCAAACTGTTTAGCGACCTCCGCACTGAGGATTCCCTGGGGATCATCAAGAACCTGGAACGCCAGGCTATCCCCTACGAGCTGCGCAATGACGGCGCGGTCATCATGGTGCCGAAAGACCAGGTCCTCCGGTTGCGCATGAAGCTTGCCGAGGGTGGCCTGCCCAACGGTGGCGGCGTCGGCTACGAGATTTTCGACAAATCCGACGCACCTGGCGCCGCCGGTTTCAACCATTTGCGCGCGCTGGAGGGCGAATTGTCCCGCACCATCCGCGCCATCGACCGCGTTCAGGCGGCGCGGGTCCATCTGGTGTTGCCGGAACGGCCGCTGTCTTCCCGCGAGACATCAGAACCTTCGGCTTCGATCGTGGTGCGCGTACGCGGTGCGCTCGAGCCGCAGCAGATCCGCGCCATCCGCCACGTGGTCGCCTCCGCCGTCAGCGGCCTGAAGCCGCAGCGGGTTTCGATCATCGATGAAGCCGGGCAATTGTTGGCCGATGGCGCCGTCGGCGAAGGCGATAACGCCATCGGAGACGAGCGACGTGCCGGCTTCGAGAAGCGGATGCGCGATCAAGTCGAGGCGATCGTGTCGTCGGTCGTCGGCGCCGGCCGCGCCCGGGTCCAGCTCTCGGCCGACTTCGACTTCAACAAGGTCACCCAGACCTCGGACCGCTTCGACCCCGAAGGTCGAGTATTGCGCTCGAGTCAGACCCGGGACGAATCCACCGCGGCCGCCGGCAGCGGCGGTCAGGTCACCGTGAACAAGGAATTGCCGGGCGCGCCGCGCGACCAGGGCAAGAAGAGCGAAGAAACCAACAGGTACGAGATTTCCCGCACCACCAAGACCGAAGTCACCGAGGCCGGACGGGTCAACCGCATCTCGGTCGGCGTGCTGGTCGACGGCAGCTACGTCAAGAACGACAAAGGCGAGATGGTCTATCAGGATCGCGGCAAGGAGCAACTTGACCGTATCGCGGCATTGGTTCGCTCGGCGATCGGCTTCGACCAGAAGCGCGGCGATCAGGTCGAGGTCGTGAACCTCAAATTCGCTGAAGCACCCACGCTGGTTCCGGTCGCCGAACCGGTCGGAATGTTCGGCATGCTGCAATTCACCAAGGACGACGTGATGTACGCCATCGAACTCGGCGTCATCATGGTGCTAGGTCTCGCGGTGCTGTTCATGGTAATCCGGCCGCTGGTCAAGCGCATCCTTGCCTCCGAAACGATCTCCTCACTGGCCGGCGAAGGCCAGAAGCCGGCGCTGACCGATGGCAACAACGCCCCCTCGGCGGGGACGGGTGGCCAGAATCCGGCGCCCGGCGCCAACACGCAGATGATCGGCGTCGCCCAGGTCCAGGGTCAGGTTCATGCGCCGTCGGTGCATCGCGTCGGTGAACTGGCCGAGCGAAACCCGAACGAAACCGCCTCCATTGTTCGTCAATGGCTCATGGAGTCAGCGTGAACTGACATGGCCGTACCGCAACCCAGCAATCCCGACGATCTCGGCAGTGTCATTGCGGCGCTGGCGAGCCGCCGGAGCAATCGTCCCAAGGGTCCGCCTTTGAAGGGTCCGAAACGCGCCGCGATCCTGATGCTGGCGCTGGGCGAACAATATGGCGGCAAAATCTGGTTGCTGCTGGATGACCATGAGGTGCGCGAATTATCGATGGCGATGTCGACGCTCGGCACCGTCGAGGCCGACGTGGTCGAAGACCTGCTGCTCGAATTCGTATCCCTGATGTCGGCGTCCGGCGCCTTGATGGGAACATTCGACGCCACCGAACGGCTGCTGCGGCAATACCTGCCGTCCGAACGGGTCACCGGCATCATGGAAGACATTCGCGGGCCTGCCGGCCGCAACATGTGGGAGAAGCTCTCCAACGTCCCGGAAGAGGTGCTCGCCAATTATCTCAAGAACGAATACCCGCAAACCATCGCCGTGGTGCTGTCGAAACTGAAGTCGGAGCACGCCGCACGGGTGCTCGCGATCCTGCCCGAGGACATGGCGCTCGACGTGATCGGGCGCATGCTGCGAATGGAGGCGGTGCAGAAGGAAGTGATCGAACGTGTCGAACAGACGCTGCGCACCGACTTCATGTCCAACCTGTCGCAGACCCGCCGCCGCGACGCTCACGAAGTGATGGCCGAGATTTTCAACAATTTCGACCGCCAGACCGAAACCCGCTTCATCACGTCGCTGGAAGAGGAAAATCGCGAAGCCGCCGACCGCATCAAGGCGCTGATGTTCACCTTCGACGACCTCGTCAAGCTGGACTCCGCGTCGGCCCAGACACTGATGCGCCATATCGACAGGGACAAGCTCGGGATCGCGCTAAAGAGCGCCAACGAGGAGGTTCGCGGCTTCTTCCTCGGCAATATGTCGTCGCGCGCCGGCAAGATGCTGCTCGATGACATCGCGGCGCTCGGACCGGTCCGGCTGCGCGATGTCGACGAAGCACAGGCGCTGCTCGTCGATCTCGCCAAGGATCTCGCTGCCAAGGGCGAGATCAAGCTGACCAAGAACGGCGCCGACGACGAGTTGGTGTACTGATGGCCGCACCACAAAAGCAAAAGATCAACGAACCTGCCGGGCGCCACATGGCGTTCCGCGACGCGGCCGGATTCTGGGCCTTGAGGATTAAATCATGAGCGACACCAATGCACGGGTCCCGCTTCCCGAACTCCATTCGGCCGACGTGCCGGGCATCGACGATGTGACCTTTCATGAGGACGAGCAGACCGCGCACGGCGCCGCCGATCTTGAAGCGGTGTTCGACGTGCCGGTGCAGGTCTCGGCCGTGCTCGGACGGTCGAAGATGGATATCGGCGAACTCCTGAAACTCAAGCCTGGCACCGTGCTTGAACTCGACCGCCGCGTCGGCGAAGCCATCGACATCTACGTCAACAACCGGCTGGTGGCCCGCGGCGAAGTCGTGCTGGTGCAAGACAAGCTTGGCGTGACCATGACGGAAATCATCAAGGCGGAACGCGCGTAAAGTTTTGACGGCATCGGGCAGAACAAGTGCGAATAGACGAACTGGAGATAGTATGCGGCTTCCTGGCACGGTGAAGGATCAGCCTGCGACAGGCGCAGGGATTGCCATGGAAAATGGGTCTTCCGTCGCCCATGCCGTGGTCGGACGTACGGTAGCCGACGTAGAGCGCGAACTCATTCTGGAGACGCTGAAGCACTGTCTTGGCAACCGCACCCATGCCGCGAATATCCTCGGCATCTCGATCCGCACCCTTCGCAACAAGCTGAACGAATACGCCGACGGTGGATTGCCTATCACGCCGGCGGGCGCCGGCGACCCTCACCGGGTGGCCGAGACGGCTTAAAGCTCTGAGAACGTCATCCTGAGGAGGCGCGAAGCGCCGTCTCGAAGGATGGACGCGAAGAAGGTGGATGCGGCCATCCTTCGAGACGCGGCCAAGTGGCCGCTCCTCAGGATGACGGCGGCGTTTCTAGATACATTAGAATAATTCCGGCGTGAGAATCATCTCGCGCTGGAACCGTTTTGCGGCCATCACGTTTTTCAAACAGGCGAATTCGCCATGTCCTGTTTGAAAGCCGTCCATGTCCATCCTGCAGCTCGATCCGCCGATTCCCGTGATCACCCCGAAGGGCGATGGCTACGCCCATCTGATGATCGACTATGGACCCGAATATAATCTGCTCTGGGTCTGCTTCCTCGATGATTCCGGCGAGTGCTGGACCTACGACAATACCCAGATCCGCGCCCAGAAGAATATCACCATGGGCCGCACCTTCGTGTCGCGCCATCAAGCCAAGGTGCCGGCCGTCGCGGCCGAGTAACTCGGCGCGTCGGGTTTGCGGAAAATATGAATCGGATCGCCCGGCTGCAGTTCGTGCCCGGTGAGAACCGCATAGGCATATAGCGCGAGATAACCGACCGCGAGCGCGCCGATAGCGTAGAACACCCAGACCGCAAAACGCTGCATCAGGTCAGCGCGCTTCGCAACGCGGCCTGGGCGATACGGCGCTGCCACAGCCAAAGCAACGGAGCTGCGATCAACTCACCCGCCAGACCGACCAGGATGCCTATAGTGGGCACGCCGTGGCCGATTACCGCCATCAGCCGCGGAACGGCGCCCAGCACCAGAATGAACGTCACCAGCGCAATCCGCTCGCCATGGCGTTCGATATCCGGAACCGACGACCAGTAAATCAGGCCGATCCCGAGCAGCATCCCCTTGAGAAAGCGGATATAGCTGTCCATCACCACATTGCCCGACAGATCGAGGAAGTTGGCGCCGAAGAACACGCCGGCGAAGCCGAATCCAACCAATGCCAAGCCGGCAAAGGCAACGGCGATTTGAAGAAGTTTGCGTTCCATCGCGCGACCTTTCCTCAGTGCGACAGTGAGAATCTTTTAGGCTGTGAATGGAAAAAAGGCCAACTCGGGCAACAACGCTTCGGGGAAGCCGAGACTAACAATCGCGGAATTTTTGTGGCACATGGTACGGCTCCGGCAAACCGCACCGCGTCCGAGATCGCCATGCCCGCACCCAAGCCGCCCGCCTTCGAGACCCTGAGTTTGCACGCCGGCCAGCACCCTGATCCCGTCACGGCCGCACGCGCGGTACCGATCTATCAAACCACCTCCTATGTGTTCCAGGATTCCGAACACGCCGCCGCGCTATTCAACCTCGAACGCGCCGGCCACATCTATACCCGGATATCAAATCCGACCACCGCGGTGCTGGAGGAACGGCTGGCCGCGCTGGAGGGTGGCGTCGGCGCGATATGCACCGCGAGCGGCATGGCGGCGCTGCATCTGGCGATCGCCACCCTGCTTGGCGCCGGCGACCATATCGTCGCCTCTGCCTCGCTCTATGGCGGCACCATCAATCTTCTGGCGCACACGCTGCCGCGCTTCGGCATCACCACCACTTTCGTCAAGCCGCGTGAACTCGATGCCTTCCGTGCGGCGATCCGGCCCAACACCCGACTTGTCATCGGCGAGACCATCGGCAATCCCGGCCTTGAAGTGCTCGATATTCCCGCCGTCGCCGCGATCGCGCATGAAGCGAAAATCCCGCTATTGATCGACAACACCTTTGCGACGCCTTATCTCAGCCGGCCGATCGAGTTGGGCGCCGACCTCGTGATGAACTCGGCGACCAAATGGATCGGCGGACACGGCATCGCGATCGGCGGCGTCATCGTCGACGGCGGCCGGTTCGACTGGCGCGCCTCCGGCAAATTTCCGGTGCTCAGCGAACCCTATGCCGGCTATCACGGCATCGTCTTCGACGAGCAGTTCGGCCAGGCCGCCTTCATCATGCGGGCGCGCACCGAAGGCCTGCGCGATTTCGGCGCGTGTCTGTCGCCGACCAATGCCTTCCAGCTGCTGCAGGGGGTCGAGACCCTCGGCGTCCGCATGGACCGCCACATCGCCAACACCCATGCGGTGCTCGCTGCACTCGCCGCCAACAAGGCGGTCGAATGGGTGTTGCATCCTTCGCTGGAAAATCATCCCGACCATGAACTGGCAAAACGGTTGCTGCCGCGCGGCGCGGGATCGATCGTCAGTTTTGGCATCAGGGGCGGCCGGCCCGCCGGCAAGAAATTCATCGAGGCGCTGCGCATGATCAGCCATCTCGCCAATGTCGGCGACGCCAAGACGCTGGTGATTCATCCCGCCAGCACCACGCATCAGCAAATGGATGCCGCCCAGCTCAGGGCCGCCGGGATCGGTGAGGAACTGGTGCGACTGTCGGTCGGCATCGAATCCGCCGCCGACATCATCGACGATCTCGGCCAGGCGCTCCGCATCTCGCAGAAGGCTTGAGCCATGCAACTGACCGTGAACGGCATCGATACCTTCGTCGCCACCGGTGGCCGTGAATTCGACTTTTCCCTGCCCGCGATCGTGCTGCTGCACGGCGCCGGCTTCGATCACACCACGTGGGCGCTGCACTCGCGCTGGTTCGCGCATCACAGTTTCGGCGTGCTGGCGCCGGACTTGCCGGGTCACGGACGTTCCGGCGGCGAAGCACTTTCCACCATTGCCGGGATGGCGGACTGGACTGCGGCGTTGCTTGACGTCGCCGGCGTGCCCAGGGCAAAACTGGTCGGTCACTCCATGGGCTCGCTGATCGCGCTCGAAACCGCGGCGCGGCATCCCGCGAAGGTCCAGTCGCTCGGCCTGATCGGCACCGCCGCGACCATGACCGTGGGGCCGGACCTGCTCAAGGCGGCGGAAGCCAACGACCATGCCGCGGTCGACATGGTCTCGATCTGGGGCCTCGGCTTTCAGGCCGAACTCGGCGGCAGCCTCGCGCCCGGCCTGTGGATGCACACCGGCGCGCAGCGCGTGCTGGAACAGTGCCGCCCCGGCGTGCTGTTCAACGATCTCTCCGCCTGCAACGCCTATCAGGGCGCACTCGCCGCCGCCGCTGCGATCACCGTCCCCGCCACACTGGTTCTCGGCGAACGGGACATGATGACACCGGCGCGTGCCGGCAAGGCGCTGGCCGCGGCCATTCCCAATTCACGAACGGTCGTGTTGCCCGGCGCCGGGCACATGATGATGACCGAGCGGCCCGACCAATTGCTGGCCGCGCTACAGGGCTGATGGCAGGCCGCTAGCTCGCCGCCGCGTTCGCCACCTTGGCCGGCGCAACGCTGACCGCGAGCTTGCCGTAACGGTCCTTGAACGCCTCGGTGTCGATCTCCTCGAGCTGGATCGCGCCGCTCATCACGCCCTTCTTCCATGCGTCATGCTCGGGATCGGCGCGGAATTCCGGCATCACTTCGCGCGCGAACAATTCCAGCGAGTCGCAGATATGCTCATGGCTGTTCTTGCCGGCCTGGTTGAGCAGGATGACCTGATCAATGTGCGAACTACGAAACCGCCGTAACTTCTTGCGGATGGTTTCGGGCGATCCGATCAGGCCGCCACGCAACGCGGCCTCCTGCGCTTCCGGATTATCGCGCTTCCACTTGTTGTATTCGTCCCACATGTTGACGGTGCCGGGATCGGGACGCTGGCGGTTCTGCGAGGCGCCGTAAAAGCGCAGCGCGAACTGGAAAAATGTCGCGCCGTCGGCGCGCGCCCGCGCCTCCTCATCGGTTTTGGCGCACATGAAGAACGACACCAGCGCCATGTTGGGATTGATTTCGTAGTCGGCGAGCTTCTTCAGCCGCTTTGTTATCGCGTTGTAATAGGCGTGCACCCAGGCATGCGCGGCATCGGCGCTGACGAACTGGAAGCCGAGCGCGCCAAAACCGTGCTGGCCGGCGCGCTCGATGGTCGGCAGCTGCGAACAGGCCATCCACAGCGGCGGATGCGGTTTCTGTACGGGTTTGGGCACCACATTGCGCAGGGGAATGTCGAAATACTTGCCGTGATGCTCGCTGCCGCCGTCCTTGAACATCGGGAAGATGGCGCGGACGGCCTCCTCGAACACTTCCTTCTTGGTTTCCATGTCGCGGCCGAACGGCGTCAGCTCGGTAATGGAAGCGCTTTCGCCCATGCCGAATTCGCAGCGGCCGTTGCTGAGCAGATCGAGCACCGCAATCCTCTCGGCAACGCGGGCCGGATGGTTGGTGGTGAGCTGGAAAATGCCGTGGCCCAGACGAATGTTTTTGGTGCGCTGGGAAGCTGCGGCGAGAAACGATTCCGGCGATGGCGAATGCGAATATTCTTCCAGGAAATGGTGCTCCACCACCCAGGCATGGTCGTATCCGCAACGATCCGCGGTCTCGAGCTGCGTCAGCGCGTCCTGGTAGAGCTTGAGTTCGCCGCCGGCCTGCCATGGCCGCGGCAATTGCAGCTCATAAAAGATGCCGAATTTCATGACGTTCTCCCGCGACCGGCTTGTTGTTGCCGGCAGTGTATTCCCCGGCCGCCCCAAGTCCAGCCTCGGTCAATTCCGCGTCGCGGAAGGCTGCTTGCGCTGGCCGCGCGAATGGTTAGTTTTGTACTCCGTGAGTCGCGGCGTGATCGCTGCCCGCTCTCCCCTCCACAGAGACCTTCATGACCGTCTTTACGCCGCATCAGGATTCCGCGCTGAAGGCTGTTGCCGACTGGCTGAAAGCCAAGCCCGGCAAGAACGGCACGCCGCCGGTATTCCGGCTGTTCGGTTACGCCGGCACCGGCAAGACCACGCTGGCACGGCACATTGCCGATGGCGTCAGCGGCGAGGTGAAGTTCGCAGCCTTCACCGGCAAGGCCGCTTTGGTGATGCGCAACAAGGGCTGCGACAACGCGTCCACCATTCATTCGCTGATCTACCGCGCGCGCGAATCCGGCGTCGAGCAGCCGAGCTTTGAACTGTGGGACGACGCGCCGGCCTCGAAGGCGAAGCTGATCGTGATCGACGAGTGCTCGATGGTCGATGCCGAACTCGGCCGCGACCTGATGTCGTTCGAATGTCCGTTGCTGGTGCTGGGCGATCCGGCGCAATTGCCGCCGATCCAGGGCGGCGGCTTCTTTACCGAGAGCGAGCCCGACGTGATGCTGACCGAAGTGCATCGCCAGGCGCAGGACGACCCGATCATCCGGATGTCGATGGACGTGCGCGAGGGCCGCGACCTCGACATCGGCCGCTACGGCGAAAGCCAGGTGATCTCGCGCACCGAACTCGATCCCAACAGGGTAATGGAGGCCGATCAGGTGCTGGTCGGGCGCAACAACACGCGGCGCTCCTACAACATGCGGGTGCGGCAAAAGCAGAACATCGAGGACCCGTTGCCGGTGGCCGGCGACAAGCTGGTCTGCCTGCGCAACAACCGCAAGAAGGGCCTGTTCAATGGCGGGCTGTGGCGGGTGAAGGCGCGCGCGGCGTCGAAATCCAAGATCATCACCATGCGGCTGTCGCCCGATGAGGATTTCGGTCACAAGGTGACCAAGGTCTCGGTGCGCGGCGACTGCTTCGGCGGCGCGATCGAAACCATCCCATGGGAACAGCGCAAGCCCTACGACGAATTCGACTACGGCTATGTGCTCACCGTGCATAAATCGCAGGGCTCGCAATGGGACGACGTGGTGCTGTTCGACGAGAGCTTTGCGTTCGGCGAGAGCCGCGCACGCTGGCTTTACACTGGCATTACGCGCGCGGCGAAGCGGCTGAGCGTGGTGGTGTGATACGCTTGTTGCGATGCAATCGCGTTTCCTGGCTTCCGTTTTGCGACTGCGAAGCGGTGCCGGGCTGGCCATCCGTCGTATTTACACGGCTCGCTTCAGCCCCCTAGTCTCGGATTGAGGATGGGGACTACCTGATTGCGCCGACCAGAGAATTCAATCCGTCCGTGACGAGTCGCGAGCCAGGCATCGGGCGCACCCGGGCGCTTCCAGCCATGAGCGACACCCTCGCGGATCATTTCGGCACGGCCGATCCGGACATTGGCGGAAATCCTGGGCGAAGCCGATCCGGCGCTATTGGCGCTCTGCGACAGCTTGACGGCTACGATATTGCCACGATTGCGGGGCTCGGAACGCTTGTCTTTCTCGCGTTTTTCACCTTCGGCAGTTATGCCATCTCGAACGACGAAGCGGTGCAGCATCGCTATGGCCAGCTCATCCTGGATTATTATCTGAGCGGGTTGACCGACCTCAGCGTGTTCAAATTCGAGAATCTTTATCTTTACGGCGGCCTGTTCGATATCGTCGCCGTCGCGCTCGCAAAAATCATCCCGATCGATGCCTACGACCTGCGCCATATCATCTGCGCGCTGATCGGCATTTCCGGGATCGGCGCGGCGGCAGCCACGGCGCGATTGATCGCCGGGCCCCGAGCCGGGTTTCTCGCCGGCGCCGCGCTTGCGCTTTGCGGCGCGTGGTATGGCGGCATGTTCAATCACACCAAGGATATTCCGCTGGCTGCGGCAATGGCCGGCGCCATGTATTTCCTGGTAAGGCTGACGCGCGATCTGCCGAAACCGCAGACCCGTCATGTTGTCGCGTTCGGCCTGCTGATGGGAGCGGCACTTGGAATTCGCGTGTTGGCGCTGCTGCTCGTGATCTACGCCGGCTTTGCCGTTTGCCTGTGCATCCCGCGACCGATCACCGGACAATTGCGGGAGCGCGCGGGCTTTGTGTTGCAATCGGCTGTCGCGCTGCTGCCGGCGCTGTTGATCGCCTATCTTCTGATGATCGTGGCTTGGCCCTGGTCCGCACTGGCGCCGTTGAATCCGATCCGGGGCCTGCTCGACTTTTCCGAGTTTCAGTATCACATCCGAACATTGCTCGCGGGGCAGGTCTATGAAATGGCCAGCGTGCCACGCCTGTACGTGCCGATTTATGTTCTTATTCGCGTGCCCTTGTTGACGCTGGCTGCGGCCGGACTGACGCTGATCCTGATACTGCTGCCGCGCCGGTGGGGGCATTTCGGCCCTGCGCCTGCAAGCCGTCGCGAAATCGCGATCATCGCATTGGCAGTCGTGTTTCCACTCGCCTGCCAGGTGATCTGCCACGGGCCCGCCTTCACCGGCATGCGGCATTTCCTGTTCGTGATACCCTCGATCGCCATTCTCGCCGGAACCGGATTGCACGTGTCGATTGCGGTACTCGAACGCCGGCGACGCATCGCCGCCGCCGGCGCGCTGGCGTTCGTTACCGCGTGGTACGGCTGGAATTTGTCACTGCTGGTCCAGCTTCATCCATACGAATATCTGTACTACAACCGGGCCGTCGGGGGTCTCGAAGGCGCCTCGGGGCGCTACGCTACCGATTACTGGGTCAACATCATGCCGGCGGCGGTCGCCGAACTGGAGGAATATCTGGCACGCACCGAGCGCGCCGATGCTGCGCACAGCCCGCGCAAATACACCGTGGCGGTCTGCGGCGAGCGGCTCTCATTCGAGAAGAGGGCTCATCAGAGACTGCAATGGATCCGCATGCAGCAATGGGAGCGTGCGGATTTCTTTATCGCGCCAACCCACATGAACTGCGATCGCATCCTCGGCGGCAAGGAGATCGTCGCAATCAAACGGATGGGAGTGACGATCGGCGTGGTGAAAGACCGGCGTGCACTCACCGGGCTGACTCTTGCTGGCGCGCCTTAGGCGCCATACCTGTTTTTCGCCACAACGTAAAAATCCTCGCGCCCGGCCTGAACGCCAGTTTCATCCATTTCACCGGGTTCCAGTCCTCGCCCCGTCCGGGTAACCCCCTGCAAATGCGGCAATTTATTCACGAACTCGTGTGCGTCAGGCTGTAACAAAACCCGCCCTGCCACGTATCTTGGGACATCGGGCGAGCCGACAATGATTGCGAACCGCGGCTCCCGCTCTAAACTGTCCCCAATCCGATCATCCAGAGGAAGCAGCCATGTCCCGCCGCCAATTCAGCCGTCTTTCGCTTTGCGCCGCCGCCATCGGCGCGCTGGCGATAAGTGCCTTTGTCGCAGCACCTTCGCTTGCGTCGGAAGACGCCGTGGTGATCCCCGCGCCCGCCGTGGACGCTGAATCTTCCGACGGCATCCAGACCGCCGTGATTGCGGGCGGCTGTTTCTGGGGTGTGCAGGGCGTGTTCCAGCACACCGCCGGCGTGGTCAACGCGGTCTCCGGTTATGCCGGCGGCAGCAAGGGCACCGCCGACTACAACACGGTGAGCTCGGGATCGACCGGGCATGCCGAGTCGGTCGAGATCAAATACGACCCGAAGAAGATCAGCTACGGCAAGATCCTGCAGATCTTCTTCTCGGTCGCGCACGATCCGACCCAGTTGAACCGCCAGGGACCCGACAGCGGCACGCAGTATCGCTCGGCGATCTTCACCACCAGCGACGAGCAGAAGAAGGTCGCGGAGGCCTATATCGCCCAGCTCAACGCCGCCAAGGTCTACAAGAAGCCGATCGTCACCAAGGTCGGACCGCTGGAAGGGTTTTATCCGGCCGAGGCCTATCACCAGGACTACCTGACGCTGCACCCGAACCAGCCCTATATCGCCTATAACGACCTTCCCGAAGGTCGAGAACCTGAAGAAGATTTTCGCCACCAACTACATCGAGAAGCCGACGCTGGTGAGCAACGCCAAGCTTACCAACTGAATTACTTAAATCGTCATTCCGGGGCGTGCGAAGCGCGAACCTGGAATCCAAGAACACGTTGGCGAATATGGATTCCGGATAGCCGCTGACGCGGCTTTTCGGAATGACAGCATGGGAAACGACAATGACCGATACCAAAACCGCAAAAGTCGAGAAGAGCGAGGCCGAGTGGCGCCGCGAACTGACGCCGATGCAGTACGCGGTGCTGCGCGAGAAGGCGACCGAGCGTCCCTTCTCCGGCGAATATGAGCATGAGGAGACGCCGGGCACCTACACCTGCGCCGGCTGCGGACAGACGTTGTTCGAATCCGACGCCAAGTTCGATTCCGGCTGCGGCTGGCCGAGCTTTACCGCGCCCGCGGCCGAGAGCCATGTCGACGAGGAACGCGACGTCAGCCACGGCATGGTCCGCACCGAAGTGCTGTGCTCGAAGTGCAACGGCCATCTCGGCCACGTCTTCGATGACGGTCCCGGCCCGACCGGCCTGCGTTACTGCATCAATTCGGCGGCGCTGAAGCTGCAGCCGAAGTAAGCGAGGCTATTCCGGCCCGTTCCCTTCTCCCCTTTGTGGGAGAAGGTAACGGCGCCCCCCTTTCGGGTTCCTGCGCTGGAACCAAATGCCCGGATATGCTTTGTTCCCTTGCGCGGGGCGGCGGATATTCATTCGCCGGCTGCGTTCGGGGGAGAATGCCATGTCGCTTGGCCTGATACTCGTCATCATTCTGATCATCTTCCTGCTCGGCGGCTTCAGCGGCCGTTTTGGCGGTTATGGCTATGGCATGGGCCATTCCGGCATGGGGCTTGGCGGCGTCATTCTGGTGGTGCTGATCATCCTGCTGCTGCTCGGCAAGCTCTGAAACGCTCAGGTCATTGAAATTACAGGCTTTATTCCGGCCAATCTTGGCCATGGCTGATTCCGGCCATGCCAAGCATGATTCGTCATCAGACCTATGAGGGGTCGCATTTCTGTCAAACGAGCTTATATTGGGGGCTGTCCTGAAATGATGTGAACCGGCGCACCGCCGATGCGGCCCGCCAGCGCCATCGATATCGTTCCTCGCGTTCGCGATAAAAATAAAGGGTCACTGACCATGGCTGCTTTCAGCTACAACACCGCCGCCGAATTATTCCCCGCCGCTATCCGCAAGAAGAAGCGTGCCGGTTTTGCGTATCGCCGTTTCGACACCGCGGCTGCGGCGGTGCAGTTCGCGATCGAGGAATTGCCGGCGGATTCGCTGAACGGCGCCTATCTGCAGGTCGATGAAGCCCGCTTCGATCAGAGCGGCATTCGCACGCTCTATGAGAGCCAGGATTTTCCGCTGCCGCGCCGTCCGCGTGCGCCGGAGCCGGCCCCCGCCAGCGACAATGCCGACGCCAACGCGGCGTAATCAGCGGTAAGTATAGAGCGCTAGCGCGGCTGCCTGTCCATCCAGCGACGCAGCATCCGCACATTGCGGACGTTGGCGCGGAACATCACGTCGAACGCGTCGCCCGCCACCGGCACGATGCCGGCCACGCCCTGAACCGCGACATTCGCCAGCATCCGCGCCGTGACGTGCCACGGCGCACCGAGCGCGCGCGCCTCGCGCACCAGCCACAGCGAGATCGCGGTCGTGATGATATCGCCGACCACCGGAATGAGGTTGATGATGCCGTCGATGCCGTAGCGGATGTTGGTGCCGGGCAGGATGAAGGCGATATCGAGCAGCTTGGCCAGCGCATCGAGCCGCGCCAGCCGCTGCTCGCGGGTAAGGTTGGCGAACGGATTGGCGCTGGAATTGCCGAAGTCGAACCGGAACCCGCTGAACTGCGGACCCAGCTGTTCGTGTGGGATTTCGCGCCCGTCCTGATCGATGACCGGCCCCAACGCCTCCGTCACGCGCGAAGCCCGGCCGCCTGCGTTGCGCGGGCGTGCGGGCCTTTCGGGAATATATCTGGTCGTTCGACATGGCCATCACATGGGGAACGCACGAGCCGGGCGCAAGTTGCATCGGCCCAGGTCCGTCGGTTGTTCTTTCAACGTCATCCCACGAAGCCGCCCAACAGTCCGCCGTCACCCCCGCGAAGACGGGGCTCCGGTGCGCCGCGGCTTCGCGGCTTCGCGATCAATCGCTGCCGTCTGGAGTGCTGGATCGCCCGCGTTCGCGGGGCGATGACAGTTTGGGGGTGTTCCGCGATCCCGGCAATTGTCATTGATGATTTTGACGTGCAGTCGAAAGCGCCGGACTCACGCCGCCACCGGCGTCTCGACCCGATGCGCCCACCATGAGGAAATGACCGCGGGGACAAATCCCACCAGGCCGTACAGCACGAACTGGATCGCACCGCTGTCCGGTCCCCGCGAGCCGTACATCAATTCGGCCGCGGCAAACGCGATCACACCGACGAGCACCACCCGGACCATCCAGTTCAGCCGTCTGACATGAAACAGGATGTCATCCACCGCGCCGATCATCAGGCACGGCACGATGCCGAACAGGTAGGCATATTGCAGCGTCTTGGCGAACACCACGAACAGCTTTGCCACCTCGCCGGCATTGGTCTCGGTCCAGTAGCCGGACATGTAGGTGGTCACGAGCAGCAGCAGGAACCCGCCGACGAAGGGACCAAGGCCGCAAAGATCAGGTAGCGTTTCATGGTTCATCCTCAGCGTCCTTTGCCCGGTATAGCAGTTTCCCTCGTGCGTCCGTCAAGCAGGACAGACTTGAAAAAGGTAAGACGGTAAGTTAACTTACCTCTATGAACCGTATATCCCGCCAACCGGCCGCTTTCTCGAAAGTCTCGATCAAGAGCCAGACCGTGATACCGCGCGAGGTACGCGAACGGTTGAAACTGAAGCCTGGCGATACCTTGCGCTATCGCGTGACCGACGACGGTATCCTGCTCGACAAGGCGACCGAAGCCAACGACGACCCGTTCGCAGCGTTTTCGGAATGGACATCCGAGGCCGACGAGAAGGCCTATGGCGGACTGTAGGAAAACCGCGACACGGGCAGCCCCGATCCGGCCATGACGAAAACTTCAAACCGCTTCGATGCTTTCGATATCGTCGTGGTGCCGTTTCCTTATGCCGACCGTCTCGCCGAGAAACGCCGTCCTGCGCTGGTCATTTCCAATCGCAAGCTCGTACCTTTTGGGCTGATCTGGGTGGCGATGATCACCAGCGCCGACAATGCACCGTGGTCGTGTGATGTGACGATTCCCGACCTTGGACGTGCCGGCCTGCCCGCACCATCCGTCGTACGCACCGCGAAGATCGCCTGCATCGAACCCACCCGGATCGAACGCCGCGCCGGGCGGCTTGACAAGACGACGGCGAAGGCCGTGGCGCAGAAATTGAACGGGTTTTTAGGAAGCGCATGAGGTCTTGCACCACACCCGATGGTGCATGACAGCAGTAACGTTTCGACGCCAGAAGAGATCGCGAGATTTTCAAGTATGCGCACAAAGAAAACTCGACATCGTCGAAAGTCCAAAGGCCCACCGTCCTTGGAAAAGAAAAAGATATTTGGAGAATTTCTGTCCATGTTAACCCGTCGAAGGGCGTGCATTCAGCCGCTTATCCCGATGGATTGGCCGAACGCTGCATCAAATGCGGGGGACATACCCATGCGAATTACTTCAAGGACAAAGCACCGTTCCTGATGTCCGAATTAGCAAGACAATCATTGGACCAGCGAAAGCTAAAGCGACTTTTCGAGTAAGGCTTTCGCTCCCGCTACTCGCCCCAGGCCGCGAACGCGTCGTTGAAAGCCCGTTCGCCCGGCGCGCCCTTTTCGATCGCGATGATGGCGCGGCGCTGGTTGACGTAGACCAGGGGCACGTCGAACCAGGAGCGCTCTTTCAGAAGCTGCAGGTTGCGCTGGCGGTCGGCGTCGACGTTCGACAGGCCGACCAGGAAGAAGCCGTCGGTGACCTTGACCGCGAGGCCGGCCAGCGGCGTGCCGCGGGCCTGCTCGTTGGATTTCATCAGGATGCCCGGCACGTTGCTGACGCCGCCGCCGGCGAAATCGGGCGGCAGCAGAAAGGTCAATTCCGCGGTATGGCTGGCGGGCAGCGAGGGGTCGGTGTTGCGGCGGAACGACATCGTCATCTTGAACTTGCGGTCAGGAATGTCGATATCGGCGCGCACGGCGATATCGGCCTTCTGGTTCGCGGTCGCCTTGATAGGTTCGGTGCGCCAGATCACCGAGCCGACATATTGCTTGCCCTTGGGATCGGCGGGGTCCTCGTCATACAGCACCACGCGCTGCGACACCGGCGCCACCTGGTCGGTGGACGAGGGCTGGCCGACGCGATCCGGTATCTTCGGTTTTGACAGCGGCGTCGAGGTATCCCTGGGCGCTTCCACCACGGCGGTCGGCTTGAACAGCCCGGTCACGCCTGACACCACCGACCTGCCCCACAGGATCGCGGCGCCGACCAGGATCAGCACGATGCCGACCGCGATCGCGCTCTTGAACGGGAACACCGTGCCACCGCGGGCGCGGGGCGGCTCGCGGTCGGTTTGCACGCGCGGTCGCGGTGGCGGCTGTTGCGGCTGTGCCTGCGGCGCATAGCGCTCGGCTTCCTCGATCAACTCGTCGTAGGAGTAAGGCGCGTCGGGATCGGCGCCTCGGTCCATGCTCGGCTCGAGCCGGTCGAACTCCGGCGAGGGCGGCGGCGCATTGGTGTAGGTTCTTCGCGGGCCGCGGTTGCCCTGCGCCGCGGCGCGGGCAAGATCGTCGGCGGCGTCGGTCTCGCGGAACGCGCTCGGGCCCGGGGCGTGACTCTGCGGCGGCGGAACGTTGTAGAAGCCGCGGCGCGGTGCGGCGGCGCGCTCACGCGTCGGCGGCATTGCAGGATCCTGCATCGGGCCTTGCGGCTGGGCCGGCGGCACCTGCGGACGCGACGGCGGCGGAGCTCCGTCGGCGCGCAGATTGCGGGGCGGGCGCGGCTCTTCCTGTCCGAGCGGCGGACGGTCGTTGCGCGACGGCGGTGCGGACGGCCGCGATCCCGAAGACGACGAAGCGGAGGACGAAGACGAAGCCTCGCCAGGCCTGGCGCGGGCGGTGGCGGTAGCGGCGCGGAAGGAATCGCCGGCGCGGGGGCTGCCGCGCGCGGGGTCCGCGGAACGCGAAGCCTCCCGGGCGCGCTGGGCGGCTTCGGATTCGACCTTGCGTACGGCCTCCTCCAGCGACAACCGTTCCCGGGTGATTTCGGATTCGCTCAAGGGGGGCTGCACGCTGCGCAGCTGCGCGATCAGGGCCGCACGCGCCCGCTCATAGAGCGCACGCCGGCTCTCACCGGGGGCACTGGGGTCCAGTCCGGCAATGGCACGGGCGATCAGCGGGTAATAATCAGCCATAACTCATCAACAATGCGCGCTTTCCGGTAATATCCCGTTAAGCCTCAAACGGGTTCTGGACCAGAATAGTATCCTCGCGTTCCGGGCTGGTGGAAAGCAATGCGATTGGGCAGCCGACCAATTCCTCGATCCGGCGGACGTATTTAATGGCCTGGGCCGGCAAATTCGCCCAGGAACGGGCATTGGCGGTCGGTTCCTTCCAGCCCTCGATGGTCTCGTAAACCGGCTTGATCCGGGCCTGCGCACCCTCCCCGGCCGGCAAATGGTCGATTTCCTTGCCGTCCAGCATATAGCCGGTGCAGACCTCGATGCTGTCGAAACCGTCGAGAATATCGAGCTTGGTCAGGGCCAGGCCATGAATGCCGCAGGTCCGCACGGTCTGGCGCACCAGCATGGCGTCGAACCAGCCGCAGCGCCGCTTCCGGCCGGTATTGGTGCCGAATTCACGGCCGCGCTCGCCGATCAGGTTGCCGATCGCATTGTCCTGCTCGGTCGGGAACGGACCCATCCCGACCCGGGTCGTGTAGGCCTTGCATATTCCCAGCACATAGCCGACCGCGCCCGGGCCCATGCCGGTTCCGGTCGCCGCCTGCGCCGCCACGGTGTTGGACGACGTGACATAGGGATAAGTGCCGTGGTCGACATCGAGCAGCGCGCCTTGCGCGCCCTCGAACAGGATACGCTTGCCCTCGCGGCGCTTGAGGTCCAACAGCCGCCACACCGTTTCGGCGTAGGGCAGCAGTTTCGGCGCCAGCGCGGTCAGTTCCTTCAAAATTCCGGCGCCGTCGATCTCCGCGAGATTGAGGCCGCGGCGCAGCGCATTGTGGTGCGCCAGCAGGCGGTCGATCTTGTGCGGCAGCGTATCGAGATCGGCCAGATCCATCAGCCGGATGGCGCGGCGGCCGACCTTGTCTTCATAGGCTGGACCGATGCCGCGCCGGGTGGTGCCGATCGCGGTGATGGCGTTGGAGGATTCGCGCAGCGCATCGAGCTCGCGGTGCAGCGGCAGGATCAGCGTGACATTTTCGGCGACGCGCAGGTTTTCCGGGCTGATGGCGACGCCCTGGCCCTGCAACCTCGCGATCTCGTCGAGGAAAGCCTGCGGATCGACCACCACGCCGTTGCCGATCACGGCGAGTTTTGACGGCCGCAACACGCCGGAGGGCAGCAGCGCCAGCTTGTAGGTGACGCCGTTGATGACGAGGGTATGGCCGGCATTGTGGCCGCCCTGGAAGCGCACGACGATGTCGGCCTGTTCCGACAACCAGTCGACGATCTTGCCCTTCCCCTCGTCGCCCCATTGGGCGCCGACGACGACAACATTGGCCATTACGCTGAAGTCCCCTGCAGCTTGATTGTACCGAGCACGACCTTTTGACGGACGGCCGGTTTATCCCCTCACGGAAAGGCCGGCATCCGCTTGACGGACCATGCGCCTGCCCAATCACGGCCGGGGCCGCTCGCATGCGAGGCATTCCACGGGATAACGGATGCGGGCTATCGACGCAAGCAAGAACGGCCAAAAGACTAAGGTCAAAATGGGGCTCAAGCCATTGATATCCCCCCGAAAATTTGTATCGGCAGGGGCCGGCTTGCGCTGTCGTGACGCTGCCGATGCGTCGTTGTTCGCGATCGGGTCGAGCCGGCGGCTGTGCAACTACTGGAGATTACACGGGGGCCTTGAGTTCTCCCGCAAGCCAGCGAACAGCGCTGGACTTGATCGGGTCTGACGGCACCGCACGGGTTTCGGCATGATCGCATTTGGCGCACTCGAACAACCTGCGTTCAAAGCCCTTCGGCCCCCGCGAGACGTCTTTCAACTTCATTCGCCGCTGACAGCGCGGACATCGCGGGTGCTCAAGCAACGTAATGAATTGTCGGGATAATGGCACGCCGTTGCTCCACTGACCTTCTGTCATTTCAGGACGCCAATCAGGACGCCAGGTATTTTCGCCGGACCAGGCGGCCACAAACACCGAGACTGCTGTGTTCGAATTCAAGTTCAGCACTTAGCCCGTTGGCCAGCGCTCGCATCAGCTGAAAGCCCAGGCCTCCATCGATGGACGGATCGAAATTCTCCGGGAAACCGACGCCGTCGTCGGTCACTTCCACCAGGAACGAGCCATCGCCCCTGGTCTCGCAGCGGATATGGACCTTCACAGGCAGGCCGGTCGGATGCGCATACTTGCCGGCGTTGGTCAGCAGCTCGGCGGTAATGAGTCCGGCGTGAAGGGCGTGACGCGGGTCGATATAGCCGTCGCAGGAATTATCGACCGTCAGGTCCATCCTTCCGTGCGGGCCGAGCGCGCCGATCAGTTCGGAAATTTCCTCCAGGAAATCGCCAAGGTTGACGCCATTGCTGTTGGCGCTCAGCGCCAATGACTTGTGGAGTTTCGCCATCACCTCGATGCGCGCGCTGATATCGTCGAGCAGCATGCAGACCTGCTCCGTGGTCAGGGTGTTGCCACTCCTGGAAATAGCGTTGCGCTGAAGGCGCACGACGCCACTCAAGCTGGCCAGATTGTTCGCTATGCGATGGTCGGCCTCAGCTAGCCCGATAACCCCATCCTCAATTGAAACTGACATTTTTTCGATTTCCTTGAAGCATCAAGATGCGCTTCCAGAGACCGTCAATCAAGAAAAGAATAATAAGTTCAATGCGTTGCCTACGCATTGAATGGCTTTATCGTTCTATTCGCCAAACCACAAAAATGAGATCAATGAGTAAAAACAGTAAGGAACTCATTTTGCGGTTCACGCGTTTTATTCATTGAGTTTTCAGGGGATGGTTCCGATGGGTGAACTCAGTCGAGGCGAGCGTCTCCAGATCATGCTCACACATGACGAGCTTCGGATCGTCGATACCTGGCGTTTTTCGAAGCGAATGCCGAGCCGGGCCGCGGCGATCCGGGAACTCCTCAAACGCGGCATGGCTGCCGAGGGATTTGCGGAAGTGGGAGATGGCCAGAAGTCCAAGGACTTCTCCGTTCTCTGCAAAGCCGCGGAGTAGCCCGCTTTTCTCCCCTCCCGCGCTTTTGCGCGTGATGGGGAGGGGAGAAGAACATTGCATCGGCGCCTCAGCGAGACTTTTCCTTGCACGCCACGTCCCGATCCACCTGCCACAGCAATATGCGCTGTTCCGGCGGCAAATACATCGCATCGCCAGGCTTGACGGCGAAGGCGTCGACGAAGGTGCTCTGGTTGCGCAAGCTGCCGTTGGCGCGGAATTGGCCGGGTGAATGCGGGTCGACCTTGAGCCGTTCGATCTGCGCGGCGTCGCGAATCCTGATGCGCCAGATCTGCGCGAAACCGATGAACAGCCGCTGCGTGCCCGAATAGCCATCGATGACCGGCGCCGGACAGCCGCCGAGCGACAGCCGGTAGGCCCGCTCGGCGATCGCAATGCCGGCATTGTCGGCGACGTTCTCGCCCAGCGTCAGCGCGCCGTTGACATGATAGCCGGGCAGCGGACTGAACGCATCGTATTGCGCGATCAGATCGCGGGTCTTGGCGTCGAAGCGGCTGCGATCCTCGTCCGTCCACCAGTTGCGCAGATTGCCGTCGCCGTCGAAACGGCTGCCCTGGTCATCGAAGGCGTGGCTGATCTCATGGCCGATCACCGAGCCGATGCCGCCGTAATTGGCGGCGTCATCGGCGCCGGCGTCGAAGAACGGCGGCTGCAGGATGCCGGCGGGAAATGTGATCTGGTTGCGGTTCGCATTGTAAAACGCATTGACCGTCTGCGGTGAGGTGAACCACTCGGTGCGGTCGACCTCGCGGCCGAGCTTGGCTATCCAGAAATCGAAGTTGAAGCCGCGTGAGCGCATCACATTGCCGATGAGATCGTCGCGCCGAATCGCAAGCCCCGCATAGTCCCGCCATTTCTCGGGGTAGCCGATCATGGGCCGGATCGCCGCCAGCTTGTCGAGCGCCTGGCGGCGGGTTTCCGGGCCCATCCAGTCCAGCGCCGCAATGCTTTCGCGATAGGCGTCCATCAGGCGTGCGATCATCGCATCGGCCCTGGTCTTGGCGGCGGCCGGAAAATAGCGTTCCACATATAGCCGGCCCAGCGCAAAACCGAACGAGCGATCGACCAGCGAGACCGCGCGCTTCCAGCGCGGCTGATTTTCCGGCACGCCGCGCAGCGTGTGCTGCTCGAAGGCAAAATCCTCGGCGACAAACGGCGCCGACAGATAGGGCGAATAGGTACTCAGAAGATTATAGATGAGATAAGCCTGCCAGGTCGCCAGCGGCACATCGCGCAGGATTCCGCCGATGCCGTCGAAATAGCTCGGCTGCGCCACAATCAGCGTGCGGGTTTGCGCATCGACGCCGGCGGCGACCAGATAAGACAGCCAGTCGTCTTTGGTCAGCAGCGCCGGCAGTGCCGCAATATCGCGCTTGTTGTAGGTCTTGAGCGGATCGCGATTTTGCACCCGGGTCCATTGCAGGCGCGCCAGCTCGGTCTCGAGCGCGACGATCGCCTCGGCGCTGGCTTCCGCCGCCGCTTCGCCGGCGAGGATCAGCAGTTTGACGATGTGCGCGCGATAGGCGGTGCGGATCTCCTGGAAGTGGGCATCGTCCTTGAGATAGTAGTCGCGATCCGGCAGTCCCAAACCGCCTTGTATCAGATGCGCGACATAATGCGTCGCGTCGTGCTCGTCCGGATCGACATCCACCGCCCAGGGAATCCGCACCCAAATCCGCGACAGGCGCGCGAACAGAGCGGGCAGCGCCGCCTTGTCGGTGACATCATGGATGCGCTTCAATTCGTCGCGCAGGCCGTCGAGGCCCACCGCCTCCAGCCGCGGCTCATCCATGAACGAGCCATAGAGATCGGCAAGCTTGCGCGGCTCGCTGCCATCGGGACTGCCAAGATCGATCGCCTCGATCGCGTCGCGCAATTGCTGCTGGGTCGCCTCGCGCAGCACCGAGAACGTATCCCAGGCAGCCCGGTCGGGCGGGATCGGCGTCGCCGCCAGCCATTTGCCGTTGGCGAATTGCCAGAAATCCTGTTGCGGCCGCACCGACGGATCGATCGCCGCCAGGTCGATGCCGGAACGCGGATCCGCCATCGCCACCCCTGAACAGGCCGCGCCGATCGCCAGCGCGAAAATGCGTATTCGCCACATTGTGGCAGGATAGACCAGGATGGCGGCGATTTCCAACCAGGGCATCTTTCGAGGCGGCCCGCGCCAAATGTCCGGCCTCGTGCATGGTCGCGATGCATCTGCACCATTGATGAGATGCGAAAATCCGTGTCTGTGAGACAGGCCGGGTATCCTTTCCGGCCCGGTGCCGGGCACCGGGCGGGCCGCGGCGCCATGAACCGGCCTGTCAGGAATGTCCACCACCACTTCTCCCTCCAACCCCGCCTCTTCCGGCAACTGGTTCGTCAACCAGCCCTACCTGCTGCTCGGCATCACCGCGCTGTGCTGGGCTGGCAACGCCATCGTCGGCCGGCTCGCCGCCGGGCATATTCCTCCGGTTACGCTGTCGTTCCTGCGCTGGACGCTGGCGTTTCTCACCATCCTGCCATTCGCATGGAAGCATCTCAGGCAGGACTGGAGCACAATCCGCAGCCACCTCGGCGTTATGCTCCTGATTACGATTGCCGGCGTCTCCGCCTTCAACACCCTGCAATACTGGGCACTCGAACATACCCAGGCGCTGAATACGCTGCTGCTGCAATCGGCGGCGCCGCTGTACATCGCGGTCTGGTCGCTGCTGCTGCTGGGAATCCGGCTGACGCTGGCTCAGGCGGGCGGAATCCTGGTGTCGCTGACCGGAGTATTGGTGATCCTGCTGCATGGCGACCTGACCGCGCTGACCAGCATCGCGTTCAACAAGGGCGACATCATTTTTACCGTCGCGATGGCGATCTTCGGATTTTATTCGGTGCTGATGCTGAAGCGGCCGAAGATTCACGCTTTGTCGTTTGCCGGCTTCACCTTCGGCTGCGGCGCGCTGTGCCTGATACCGCTGCTGATCTGGGAGCTGTGTGCCCGCCCGGCGATGCAGCTTGATGCGGCCAACCTGCTCACTCTATTCTATGTGGCGGTGTTTCCCTCGACGCTGGCCTATCTATGCTTCAATCGCGGCGTGCAGCTGATCGGCGCCAACCGCGCCGCGCCGATCTTCCATGTGGTGCCGGCGTTCGGGGCCATCATGGCGCTGGTCTTTCTCGGCGAGCGCCCCAGCTGTTCCACTTTGTCGGCTTCGCCCTGGTACTGACCGGCGTGTTCATCGCGTCGCGGAAACCGGCGGCTGCGGGCCAGGGCTGAAGCAGACCGGGTCTTTTGCGATTTCGTTTCGGCAGGATATTGGCCCGCTCCCATTTGGCTGGCGGGCAAGCTCGGATTCGGCGCCGCGGCAAAAAGGACCGCCTTTTTGAGGCGGTCCCGTTTGCCGGCCCATCGAATAACAGCAGGCGACCGGAGCGGCCTACTGCACGCTCCGGCACAACGAACCTGATCAGGTGTTGTTCGGATACTTGAATTCCGGGGCAGCCTTGAGCTGATCGGCGTTCGCATCCATGCTGGCATGCCATTTCTTGTCCTTGGCGTCGTAGTTGAGCTTGACCGCGGACGGCCGAACCGCGACGTAATGGTCGCCTATTCCAAGAAATCCGCCAACGCCGATGACGTAGCCGTTCACGCTGTCGCCGTTGTAGGCCACATCCTTGATCGTGCCGATATTCTGATTGGCATTGTTGTACACATCCAGACCGACCACTTTCGAACTGAGTTCGTCCTTGGCCGGCAGGCTCGTGAACATGCCGCCCGAGCGCATTTCCGGGTTCCCCTTCTTCGGATTGGAAGCCTGATCGTTCATTCCGACGGTGGTAATTTCGGTCTCCGAATTGGGGCCGATAAACATCGTCACCGGATTACCCGATTTATCCGTGGCTCTTACCAGAAACAAATCCGCGACCACCTTGATGTTGGTAAATCCCAATTCCTGCAGATTGTTTGTCAACTGCTGCCGAATGCTGGATTGGCTCGGCTGCGGGTTGGCGGTCGCCGCCGACGTCGGAACTGAGCCCGGGTTCGAACTGGCTGCCTGCGCCAACGCCACTGACGAAACGGTCGTCAGGATAGCCGCTGCTACTAAAGTTGTTTTTTTCATCGCTTGGTCTCCATGGTTTTACGTTGCCCTTGGAGAAGCAACAGGATGGATGACCGCCCGTTCCGGAATATTGCGGAGTTAATGAAACTTAATCTCGAGGACACTTCCGGGATCGTGATCGTCCAAAAGAACGCGACGGATCCAACGGTGCGTAAGCTGAGGCCAGCCGCAAAAACGAACGGGACGCGCACAAAAGCCGGCAGCACGCGATGCATGCTGCCGGCTATTTTGCTTTTGCAGTGACTAGCCGTTTCCGAGCGGAACAGCGACATAGTGAGAGGCATTGCCGGAGCGAACCCTCATCAAAATGCTGTTCTTGTTGTCAGCGTGGGCTGTTTTGACCGCCTCGCGGACGTCACCGGGATTCGCCACGTTCTTCCCCGCGACTTCGAGAATAACGTCGCCTTCCTTGAAGCCGCGCTCTGCCGCGGCGCTTTTCGGGTCAACGCCGGTGACGACGACGCCATTTTTACCGGCACCCGCAACTGAATTCGCGGGCGCAATCGTAAGGCCGAGCCGGGGGAGATCCGAACCATGGGAGGAATCGGCGTTCGCCTCCTGCGTCGCGGGTAACTGACCCAATGTAAGATTGACAGCCTCGTCTTTTCCCTTGTGCAGGACGTTGAGCCTGATTGCATTGCCGGGCGCGAGGCTGCCGATAGTGCGGGCGAGTTCGCGGGCATCCTTGACGGTTTCGCCATTCACCGACGTGATCACGTCGCCGGATTCGATACCGGCGTTGGCCGCGGGACCGTTGGCCTGAGGTTCCGACACCAGCGCACCTTCGGCTTTCTTCAGACCAAGGCTGTCGGCGATATCCTGGGTTACCGGCTGAATCTGGACGCCGATCCAGCCACGGCTGACGGTGCCCTTGTCCCTGAGCTGCGCGACCACATTCTTCACGGTCGGAGCCGGAATCGAGAATGCAATGCCGACGCTTCCACCCGACGGGGAGTAGATCGCGGTGTTTACGCCGACCACTTCGCCCTGCATATTGAAGGCGGGGCCGCCCGAATTGCCCTTGTTGACCGGCGCATCGATCTGAATGAAATCGTCGTACGGGCCGTTGCCGATGTCGCGACCGCTGGCCGAGACGATGCCGGCCGTGACCGTTCCGCCGAGACCGAAGGGATTGCCGACCGCGAGCACCCAGTCGCCAATTCGCGGCTTGCCTGCTGCAAGTTTTGCAAACGGAAAGTCCGCCCCGCCTTCGACCTTGATCAGCGCGAGGTCCGTGCGCCTGTCCGTGCCAATCACCTTGGCAGTGTATGTCCTGCCGTCGTCGGTCGTGACTTCGACCTTGTCGGCGCCATCGACAACGTGATTGTTGGTCACCGCATAGCCGTCCGGCGAGATGAAGAAGCCGGAGCCCTGGCCCATCATGACGCCATGACCGCCGCGGTGGTTACGCATTCCGGGAGGTGCACCGTCGGGCCCGCCAAACTGGCGGAAGAAACGTTCCATCGGCGGCCCCGACTGATCCGAACCCTCATCGCTGCGATCACTCGCGTCGGCGGCTTTGTCTCCCATCGTTACTTTGACTGAAATAACCGAAGGCTTCACGCGTTGCACGATATCGGCGAACCCGACCGGCTGAGCTACCTTGCTCACGTCATTGTTCACCTGCGCATGCGCCGGGCTGCTGATAATGCCGAAGCCGCCGGGCAAGGTCTCCAGGCCGAACGCAGCGACGCCGAGACCGGCAACAACGGACGCCATCAGCGCGATCTTGCGCGCGGAGAACAGCGAACGCCGGGATCGCGAATTGATTCGAACTGAAGAAGGTTCTGATTGATGATCTGTCACAGGAAGTCTCCATGAATTTGGGAACGGGCGCGGCTGGCGCCTCCTTGATCATCAAGATGGGACTTCGCGTGTTACAGCGTGCTGGCCGGGAAATTAATGTTTTGCAATAAACTCGTGTTTTCGCAGCCAGTCTCTATTCGAGGAAACAAGCGAGCCGCATTCCGCTCCACCGAAGGGAGCGCGGTCGAACGATTGGCGTCTTGGAACGTTAGGACTGATGGAATGTCTTCGTCAACACTGTCAGGAGATCGAATGAACAAGTTGGCCGTGGTCCTGTTCCTGCTGGCGGCGCCTGCATTCGCGCAAACGACGACTTCGGTAAAAGAACCGGTATGCGAACCTATCGGCCGCACATCGAAGGGCGATTTGGTATACTCGATGGAATGCCGCAACATTCCGGGCCTCCCGCTTGGAGAGAAGCCGGTCGGATACAATCCGACACCGATTATCAAGAACGTGACAGAGCCCCTCACGCCGCCAACACCTCCCGAGAGCAAATAGAGATACGGCATTTCAACTTTCCGAGAGTGAGCAATATTGACGCGTGTCTTGCGCGAGAAGGGCGCAAGCTATCATAACCGATCGTGGCGCCACGCCTGAAGAGACTGGTACGTCCGGCGTTGGTATCGCGCTCGCTACGGATGATCGAATTGTTATTCAATCGTCGGTGATGCAGATCGTGTCGTGCAGCTTCCTGCGGACCTCTGATGAACGGGGCCGCTCGCACCTATCAGATTGCGCGCAGTGTTAATGAGCGCGAGGTGCGAGAATGCTTGTGGAAAATTACCCAACTGGCGTTTTGAAGATGGATCGTATTCCTCGGCAAGCAACCCGACATCGTTCCGCAACGATAATAGTCGATCGAAGAGCACTCGCGCTTCATCAAGTCTTCCTTGCAGGACATAATTATCGGCAAGCCAAAAACTGCAAGCCAGAAACGCACCCTCGCCGGGCGGCAGCCCATCAGTTCCTGCAGTGGTGTTATATCTCAGGACAAAGCCATCACGCACAAGGTTTTGCTCGATCGCAGATAGCGTACCGCGGATACGCACATCCGATGCGGGCAGGAATCCAACAACAGGCAACAACAGCAGACTCGCATCAAGTGCAGTTGCTCCAAATGATTGGACGAAAGAATTCTGTTTGGCGTCAAACCCGTCATCGCAGACCCGTCTGTGAATTGTATCGCGGATTGCTCGCCAATGATCCACGGGCGCTTCCAGCCCAAACTCCTCCGAAGACCGTACTGCCCGATCGAAAGCAACCCATGCCATAACTTTGGAATGCGTGAAATGCTTACGGCCACCCCGAACTTCCCAAATTCCATCGTCTGGTTGGTCCCAGATTGTTTCGAGGTGAGCAATCAACGCGCATTCAAGCCCCCAACTCGCGTCGTTCGCATCAAGTCCAGCCCGTCTGGCCACATACAGAGCATCAAGGACTTCGCCGTAGACGTCGAGTTGCACTTGGCCAGCCGCTGCATTGCCAATCCGGACCGGCCCTGATTTTTCGTAACCCGGAAGCCAAGGCACTTCGTATTCCACAAGCCGTCGTTCTCCAGCTACACCGTACATGATCTGCAAATCATCCGGACTTCCAGCAACTGCTCGAAGCAACCATTGCCGCCAAGCCTGCGCTTCGCCAAGGAATCCGGCCTCCAACAACGCGTACAACGTAAACGTGGCGTCCCGAAGCCAGCAAAACCGGTAGTCCCAGTTTCGCGCTCCGCCGATCTTTTCCGGCAGCGAGGTTGTACCCGCGGCAACGATCCCACCTGTCTCGCGATGCGAAAGTGCTTTAAGCGTCAGCAGCGACCGCACAACCGCTTCCGACCACTCTCCTAGCCTTTCGATCGGGGCAGCCCAGTTTGACCAAAATAGCTCGACTTCTGCCAAGGCATCGGTCGCTCGAAAAGGCGGTGGTGTCGGTTGATACGAACGGGTCCAACTTAATGTAAACGCCACTTCATCCCCGGCCACGACATCGAACTTGCCGATCGTTCTCAGATCGGCGCCACGAAGAGGTACACGCGTCTCCAAGATCAGCCGGTCGGGGCCAGCCGTTAACTCGAGCCTGCGGTCTTCCTGCCGCGAAACCCATGGCACGACCGAGCCATATTCGAAACGCACAGCCATTTCGGTGTGCATGGTGACCGTGCCACGTATACCTTTTATTATTCGAACCAGGTCCGATACGCCCTCCCGGCGGGACATGAAGTCGATGACGACGCAGGCGGATCCTGTTTCGGTTTCAAAGGTCGTCTCAAGTATCAGAGTATCACCGCGATAACAGCGCGAAACTCGGGCACCATCCGCCGCGGGTGCGATCAGCCACCGTCCCTGTTCGGGACTGCCGAGTAAAGCCGAAAAGCAGGCGGCACTGTCGAATCGGGGGAATCCGAGCCAATCGATCGAGCCATCACGACCGACGAGTGCAAGCGTTTCGCAATTGCCGATCGCAGCGTAATCCTCAACGCGGCTTGCCATCACGCGCTCAATCGCAACTTGATCTTGTCGGCGACTCGCAACGCGTTTGCAATGATGGTCAGAGTGGGATTGACCGCCCCAATGGACGGAAAGAAACTGGCATCGGCGAGATACAGATTGTCGAGTTCGTGTGCCTTGCAATCGAGATCAAGCACCGACGTCGCGGGGTCGGTTCCGAACCGCGCGGTTCCGGCCTGATGAGCAGTTCCTCCGATCGGAACGTTCTGTCCAAGATAAAGACTTCGCTCCAGCAACACGGGATGCGCTCCAGCATTGCCGAGCATTTTCTCGAGTTTTTTCTTCAGGCGATGGTGCGCTTCCATATTGCCTTCTGTGAGATCCAGCACCACGCGATCGCCGTCGTAATAAATGCGGTTCTCCGGGCGCGGCAGGTCTTCGCTGGACAGCCAGAAATCCATCGAATGCCGCGCCATTTCCTCGAACGGCATTTTCGGTACCCATTCCAGCCAACCGGGCAGCGCTTCGCCGCGAATTTGGGCGCCATGTGAGGTCGCGCACATCTGGATCAGGCCGAGCGGAAAATCCCAATCGTCGGAACCGAAATAATAATCGCTGACGGCCAGCGTCTTCTGAAACACCGTGTCGTTGGGCTCCCGCATCAGCGCCATGAGGATCGACTGGTTATGACGCATGTAGTTGCGCCCAACCTGATCGGAGCCGTTGGCAAGACCATTCGGGTGCTTGTCATTGCCCGATCGCAGCAGCAACAAGCGCCGACGACAGCGCGCCGCACGCAACGACCACGATATCGGCCGAATATCGCTCCTCCTGTCCGGCCCGGGTCACGTGAACACCCGATATGGAGTTTCCAGATGCATCGGTCTCCAGCTTCGAGACATAGGCGCCAGTCAGTAGCGTCAGATTTGGGTGGGCCTTCAGCGCCGGATCGACGCACATCACCTGCGCATCAGCCTTGCCATTCAGCAGACAGGGGAAACCATCGAAGGCGTCGCATCGAATGCAGATGCTGGTCGGTGTGACCTTGCCGTCCTTTTCGTCGAGCAGAATTCCCAGCGGCAGATGGAACGGGTGCAGGCCGTCCCTGGTCAGGCTGTCGCTCAACGCCTGGATCTGGGGTTCGTGCGAAACCGGCGGATAAGGAAATGGCCCGCTGACGGCGGTTCATTGGGATCCTCGCCACGCTGCCCATGCACGTGAAAGAGCTGTTCTGCTTCCGAATAGTAAGGCTCAAACGCATCATATTTCAACGGCCACGCCGGTGACACGCCGTCCTTGTGGAGAATCTCGCCAAAGTCCCGTTCGCGCATCCGGAACAGGGCCGCGCCATAGACCTTGGAATTGCCGCCGACATAATAATGCAGCCCGGGATGGAAAGTTCGGCCGTCGGCGCCATACCATGTCTCCTTCGCCTGATAGGCTGCATCGACAAAGACGGTCTGCGAATCCCAATTGGCCGGTGAGCGCGGCAGATAGTCGCCACGCTCCAGCAGCAAGATCCGCTTTCCGGTCGGCGCCAGTTTGTGGGCGACCGAGGCGCCGCCCGGTCCGCTGCCGATGATGATGACATCATAATGGTCTGACATCGCCTGTTCTCCCTAGCCGCCTGTTGCAAAGCCGGGATAGAGCGTCATGCCGCCATCGACGAACAGCGTCGTGCCGACCACGTAGTCGGATTGATCCGATGCCAGCCACACGGCCGCGCGCGCGATGTCTTCGGGCTCGCCGATCCGTCCATAAGGGACGAGTGTCATCAATTGATCGTAGGCCTCCTTGGTGTCCCAGGCGGCGGTATTGATCGGCGTTCGGATCGCGCCGGGCGCGATTCCGTTGACGCGAATGCGCTTCGGCGCGAGCTCCTGCGCCATGCTCTCCATCATCAGCTTGATGCCGCCTTTGGAGGTCGCGTAGTTGGCGTGGCCGCCCCAGGGAATCTCCTGATGCACCGAACTCATGCAGATGATCTTTCCCGCGGCACTCGAGACCGAGGGCACGACGCCACGGCGCAGGAACTCCCGCACCGCCGCGCGGCCGCACAAAAATTGCCCGGTCAGATTGACGCTCAGAACCTTGTTCCACTGCGCCAGGGTCATGTCAGGGAATGCCGAGTCGCGCTGCAGGCCGGCATTGCTGACGAGAATGTCGATGGTGCCGAATTCCTGCATCATCCGCGCGAACATGGCCGCGACCTGATCTTCCGAAGAAACATCTGCCTGATGCGCATAGGCCTTGACGCCGGATTTCCTGATTTCCTCGACCACGGCATTGGCGGCATCGTCGCCATCGACGTAATTGACCACCACATCCGCGCCGGCCTGCCCCAAAGCGATCGCCACGCCCTTGCCGATCCCGGAATTGGCGCCCGTGACCAGCGCCTTCTGACCGGTCAGCAACCTGGGAACGGCGATGGGTGGCGCGGTCGATCCGCTCGTGGACGTTTCTGTCGGTGAGGTCATGAAGCTTACTCCGGTTTGACGAGGCCCGGCGACGAGCCGGTATTGGCTGGCGCTTTGGTTGGCGGAGATACGTTGATGGGTGCCGATATCACCAGATGATGGCCGTCTGGATCGATCAAACCGTAGCTGGTCACGCTCTCTGATAAAGCCCATCCGCCTCGAACACCAGACGCGTCGCGGCAACGTCGTTACTGCGAATATCGGTGTCTACGTCACGCGTCGACGGATCGATAGCAGAGCAATTCGAGATGCGGGGTGGTTTGCTCGGGCTCCAGCGCTGTGACTTCCACCCGCGCATGCTTCACGGCGTCGAGCCGCTCCTGCTCCGGCCCCGTGTTGAGGGAGCGCGCCGCCACGCGGAGACCCAAACCTTCATAAAACGCGATGCTGGCGGCGCTGTCGGCAACGCTGATCGCCGAATGGTCGATGCCCAGAAAGAGATTGCCGCTCGCCCTGATCTTCCAGTGCTCTGGCATCCGACCCGTCCGGAAATGCCAGCAATTCCAGCGGGTGGCCGTCGGGATCGCGAAATTTGAAAGCCGTGACGCCGCCCGAGGATGCTGGCAATTGTTGCGGCCCATCGGTCGAGATCGCGGTCCATCCGCCGACAGAGACAAGCCTTTGATAGGCGAGTTCGGATATCCGCGACGACGATCGCGAAATGCTGAAAGCTCAGATCCGACGAAGCGGCTCCGGCAGGATATGGCCGTCCCGGCCGATCGAATTGCAGAAGTTCGACGACTGTCGTCGCCGAGACCGAGAGAGATCGCGGAAGCCCCGCCTGTCTACGCCCGTCAGCCGTTCGAAATCAGGTCCCGAACGACGTCCGGTCTCGAGCACGCGAAAGTCCAGGGCATGTTGATAGAACTCGGATAGCCGATGCGCATCCGGTGTCGTCAACCCGAAGCTTGCCAATCTTCGAATTTGGGCGCGCGGCATCGAGCCGTCCATTTCGGTCACCGGAATTCGCAAGGTGATTGCGGCGCCGGCGCGTCGTCGAACTGGATCACCATCAGCACGGCCGGAAAGTCTCCGATCGTACCGGACCGATGCCCGCGTTTGCCGTCGACTTCGCGGCAGTTCTGATCGCCACCAAACGAGATTTCGCCCGGGCCCATTTCGACCCGGGTGCCATCCATGGCTTCGACGAACCAACGTCCCGACAGCGGCACGATCCATTGCGGTTTCGGGTTTTCATGCCAGGTGCCGATCCAGCCGACCGGCTGCACGGTCACCATCATCGTCATTTTACCGGTGGTGCGCTTGCCCTGCCATTGCGGGTCGGCGGGCGGCTTCATGGACTTCAACTCGAATTCGGTCATCGCGCACTGGGTTTGCCGGCTGATGCCGTCGGCATCGGTCCACAAATGCCAATAGGGTATCGTCGGCCGATCATTCATCGGGCGCCTGACCTAACGCTCAAGCTGTAGGGATGCGACGACGCCAGAGGATGGGCCAGAAACTGCTGAAAGCCGCTCGCGCTCGCGCCAAACGCCAGCGCCAGAAAGCCACCGGCGAGCGCGAGGTTTTTGAGAAAGTCCCAAAACATCTCCCGTCCGCGGCTGGCTCCCCGCAGGCGAAAATCCGGCGTCTTCCAGAATGGCTTCCACAAGCAACGCCGTGACAACGCAATAGCCGGCAAGAATGACCGCAGCCATCCGATCGGCGATGCCGGTCAGGATCGCGAGCGACATGAAAAACTCGACGCCAAAGCCGGCGAAGATCAGCGCTGTCGCAAGCGAGCGGTTCGGGACGGCTTCGGCCGCCTGTCCGACCGCCTGTTTGAAGTTGAGAATTTTATCCAGTGCGCTGAACGGCAAAAACAGCATCACCAGCAACGCGCGGGCCGCAAAGGCAACAACTGTGCTGAGAAAAGCCATTGCGCGTTGCCCTAACCGAAAAAGCAGGATGGACTGGACCGAAGTCTACTCCGGATGACAATGCACTGGCAGACCTATAGTGCCCCGCATTGGCCGATTATTCGCCAACCGCGACCATAAAATCGGTGCCTTCCCATTTGCCTTGTTGGGTCCACAGGATCGTGAAGCGCACCTCGCTGCCTGCGGCCAAGGATTGCGTCGGGAGATCGCAGATAAACGTGCCCAAACCTGTGGCATGGCACTCGCTGTCGGTCGTGGTCGTCCAATTGTCGGATGACCAATGCACCGATGCGGGCTCCAGGAATTCAAGACGCAGGATCCGGCCTACGGCAATCCGGCAGATCTTCGAGGTTTTGCGCCAGACAATGGGAGCCGGCGCGGGCGTGCTCTTCACGTAGCGGGCATGGGTTTGCGGCGGCATATCGAACACCGCCCCGTCCCGCAACGATCGCAGCAATTTAATGTGCTCGGCGTGCGCCCAGACCAGCGGCATCGCACTTCCGGAGGGCCGCCCCAGAAACAGTTCGCGTTCCGGAATATCCTCGCTGTCCCAGATTTGCTCCGGCAAAAGGCCGCCTACGCTGGCGGAAGCCTCGAACGTTGCCAACAGACGTCGCGCTTCCTCCGGCCGTCCGGCGGCGAGTTCATAATGCGCGCGCTCGCCGGTCAGGAGCGGCCAGAGCCGGCCGATCCCGGAGCCATCGAACGGCGTACCGTCGGCATGCTCGCCATAACCGTCATCATTGTAGCGATACCAATAGGGACCGGCGGGCAGTTCGCGTTTGAGCAAGGCGTCGATTGCAGCAACCGTATTGAGAATACGCGGATCGTCGGCGGCGCGCAGACCGAACCGTACATAAGCAAGCGCGTCCGGACTTACCAGAAGGCCGGCTTCCAGCGCTTCGTTGCCGTCGGCACGGTTACGGATCGGGATCAGGCCGCGCGATCCGAAAGCGCCATCGCTGCCCGCAAATCCGATCCGCATATAGTAACCGTCAATCCCGAGCTGGCGGGAAAGCTCGGTGTCGGTCGCGTAGGTCCAGTCGTCAATCTGCTCGTTCCAGCCGTCGGCGACCTCACGGAGATACTGCGCCGTCGCGCTGTTGCCGATCGCTTCCATCGCATCGGCAGCCGCCAGCAACGCCGCGATCTCGACCGCCAGCGTGAACGGAGAATAGCCGCCATCTTCCTCCCACCGATCCTGTTGGGTGGTCGGACCGGCGCGGACTATGTAGCCGGCGGCGGCCTCGATCAGCGGTGCATAATGTTTCGCTTCGGACGGTTCGATCGCACCCGCGCGCAACAACATGTCATAGAGCAGGATCGGAAAGGCGGTCTCGTCCATCTGGACGCCCCGCCAATACGGCCGACCGTCCAGCCATGAATTTTGTACCCAATGTCCGTCGGCCTCCTGAACCGCCATCAGATAATCGAGCACCGATTTCGCAGCGGCGGCTGCGCCGGCCGCGAGAAATCCACCGGCGGTTTCAACCAGAGTCCCGCGGCCAAACCAGATGATATCCACCGAGGTCATCGTCACCGTTGCGGAAACCCCAGGGAATCGACAGGCTTGCAATGATCGCGCCCGATGCGTCGTCGCGGTGCGACGCCAGCACCGCGGTACTGATCCGGTAGCGATTCAATTGCTCGGGATCGCGGGGCTCATCGAGCGGCAGCAACAGGTTCTGCAAGTCGCGCCAACCCGCCGAATATTTCTTGAGCGCTGCTGCCGCACCCTGTTGCAGACTTATTAAGGCGCGAAAGGCAGCTTCTTCCGGCTGTGACCCAAAGCCCATCGCCAGCAAAGCCCGGCCGTTGCTGCTGGCGAGATCAAGCGTGCCGGCCAGCGCGACGTTGCCGTTCGGGGCATATTGATATTCAGGCCTCAAACCTTCGCCGCGGATCAAGGTCTGCCAGCCGTCGGAGGTCCCGACATAACCAACCGATCGCGCGGTCCAGGGAACTGAGGATGCAATCGCAAGCGATATGCCCCTCGCTTCCGCGAACAACATAGGTCGTCCCTTGAAGTCCCCCACCCAGGCCGTATTCCCGGCGCCGGCATTGACAAGGTGTGGCGCGATCAATGCATGAACTAGATAGTCGGACAGATTGCCCACCAACGCTTCAAAATGCAGCTCCTGAAGTACCACTTCGCGATCCGGATCGGATAAAACCGACTTGGTGATGCGGTAGCGGCCATTCCTTGCTGTGTTGATAAGGCGAAAAGCCGGAACGCCGTCTTCGATTGGCTCGACCGTATGATCGGCGTCGCGCTTCTCTTCGGAAAAATAATCATTCGCCGTAACAATGAACCCGAAATCGCGGATGCACGCTGTGTCGAGCCGCGGCGTGTAGACTTCGTTGAGGATACCGTGGCTAATCGTGAACCACACCCAACTCTCCGCGCCCGCCGCCGTACCAACTGCGCTTTTGGCGCTTGAGGTCCAGCGCGGCGGAATACCTGGTGCGCCGGGCGGAACCGTTTGGTCTGCCATTCATTTTCCTCATCAAAAGCAGGTCAATGTCAGGAAGATTTCTTAATCGGCCAGTTCATCACTAGCGGCCTTCTTAACTGAAGCGGTTTAGAATCTCGATCGTCGCCAATGATCGCCGTCAATTGCTCTCTCAGAACTTGGAGATAAGCAAGACGCCCACGATCATAAGAGAGCATCCGGCCAAGCGAGCAACGCCGGCGGGATGCTGTGCAAATCCAAGCCATCCGAAATGATCGAGCAGAACCGAGAATATAAGCTGCCCGGCCACAACAAGAGCCACAAGTTCGCCCGCTCCAAGTTTAGGAGCGAGCAGGATATTCCCCGTAAGATATGTCACACCTAGGACGCCACCCGCAGGCCAAACGTACCACGGCGCTTCGCGCATCATCTCACGCGAAGGCCACTGGGACGTCAGGGCCCATGTTAAAATCAAGGTTACGATCAGGCCAAACGCCATATTTACGGTGGCGGGAATGTAAGGATTACCTAGTGCTTTCCCTAGTTGCGCGTTAGTCGCAACTTGGCCGGTGAGAACGGCACCGAGGAGAATCGCGAGAGGTGCCAACAGCCAGCTCATAATTACTCCATTCCATAACCACGGGCATGCCCCTTATCTTGCCGACATCTCGATGGAGTGTCGAAGGGTTTCTTGACGAACGGCCGCGGATATTGACTTTGCGGACCCGGCTGATGGAAGTAAAATCTGTCGAGATGCCATCTTACTTTAGGATGGGTATGTACATTTGTACTGACTTACTATCGGGGCTCCCGCAACTCATGAACAGCAAGTTCGGCGGTTCATCCTTGCTCACTGTCTAACAGCGCGCCTGCGGGTCATAAAACGCCATACGCCGTTTGATAGGTCTTCGGCTTTCGCGTTCCAGCCGCGTTGGCTTGCTTCGCAAAGCGCCGATTAGGGAGTGGCGCCCTCGACCGCAAAAATGCGCAATTTTGCATACCTTTCACCGATGCTCTGAGCCTCTAAATAGGCCGGCGAAGTATAGGCCGCTTGCGCCTTCTCCAGACTGTCAAAAACAGATACAACGACACGCGACTTTGGCGGCTCACCTGCTATCGCCAGCGTATTGCCACTCGATGCGAGCCGTTTCAGGCCGCTGGCGGCAAGCGCCTTATTGGCGAGTGGGACGTATTGATTGGCGTAACCATTCTCATCGACTACATCGATCTCCGAGATGACGTAAGCGGGCGGCGTAAATTCCGCATGAAGTTCATGGACCGCTCCGGCGCCAAGTCCGAAGCCAGCGAGCATTGCAAAACCTAATTTGACGAGTGTCTTCATGGGGTGTCTCCTCTAAATTATTAGCCGTGCGACGGCGACGCCTGCGGCGAGGTTCTGATACCCGAGGCCGGGCTGGCTTGTCGGGTGTCCCTTGTCTCAAGAGTCACAAATGCCACTACAGCGGCTATGACCGCAGCCGCCAATACAGCGGTTAGAATTGGGCCGCTCCCAACATTCCTGCGGCGTCCGAATTTTCGGGGTCGATCAATATCTCGCAACGGAGTCGCTCCACCAGTTTACATCAAGAGCCCCAGTCCCGCCCAATGCGGTCAGTCCAAGCGCCATTAAATCTGCTTTCGGTGAAAACCGGAATTCTGGCCTACTTTCCCCTTCAGAGGAACCTTGAGCAGTTGAATCTAGGCGCGAGCAACGATGCTCCGATAGTCTACTTTATGCCGAATTCGAAAGGGCGCATCGCAAGCGTTCTGTCAGTGGCGCTGACGTAATGGCGGCTTTTCTTTGAGTATGGCCGCGCTCTCAGAACGAGGCAAGAAGCTGGAACATATCCATCGTTCCCGCGTCGGCGCTGAAGTTTGAAAAGGCGCCGAACGTCAGCATGACAATTCCCCAGATCGCGATGAACCAGAGAGCATCCGGCGCATCCGAAGGCCTGTCGCGGGCAACCTCAGCCGAATATGCCAAGGGCAATGAAGTGGGCATGGATAAAATCCCGTTTGCTCGAGTAAAACGCCAGCACGATGTAGACGGCCGCACGCAGTCCGAACGAACCTGCCATCACGCCCAAAATGAAAAGCGAGATACGACGCAACACGTCGCCGTTACCGGGCGCGGCAAGCCGAACGAGATTGATCGGCAGCAACACCGCGTGCAGAACAAACACCGGCTGAATGTGCGCCAGATATCCGTAACCTATAAACAGGACATTGCTGAGAATCGCGACCAGCCGCAGCGGCACCATCGAGCGCATCAGAAACGTGGCGAGCACGGCCGACGAGGCAGCGTAGCCCAGCGCCTCGCTCATTCGCCGATGCTCGACAGGTTGGCCGCTGATCCCGCCATGTTTCTATCCCCGTGTGATGCGCGTTGTTCATGGATGCGCGGCCCTGGCGGGATGTCGGCAACGAAGTCCCCCAGGACCAGGTCGAGGCGTGCGCCGAATTTCCTCGCGAGTTGCCGCATCGGCCAGTCGGTCCGCGCGCAGACCAGACGCAGCGCGCCTGCCTGATAGCGAGCGGCCCAGTCAAGGGTCGCCTCGAGAAGCAAAGTGCCGATTCCCTGCCTGCGCCATTTGGCATCCACGAACAGCGTCGTCTCTACGTGACCTTCCGCCGAACCGCCGCGAACCTGCACAAAACTCGTGAGTTGGTCCGCGAGATATACTCCGGCCATCCATCGCACATCAGGCGAAGCAAAATCGGGGCCATCGTTGCGACCCGTCACGGCGACAGCAGGCGCCGGATAGTTCGGCTGGCCGGCCGCTCGCAGCAAATTCGAAATAGCGTCCTTGTGCCGGGAACCGAGTTGCAGAAGTACCGGACTCATATGCACGGCCAGCACCGAAATCTCTTTTGGAGTGAAGACCTTGGGAGCGAAGATATTGAGAAGCGAAACCGAATAGGCCTGAAAGCAGCACAATCCATAATAGCAAAATATAAAATGCAATTACTTTCGATTGCAGATCAAATCTAGAGGCGATGGTCGGGATTCGCACCTCTCCAGTTGGAGAGGCGGCGGCCTACAGATAGCCCATCGTGACTATCATTGCGGCGGCTTGTGTTCGGGTCCGCACACCAAGCTTCTTCTTCACGCGTTCGATGTGAAAATGCGCAGTGTTGCGCGAAATGCCCAGAATAGCGCCGATGTCGGTGTCGGATTTGCCGTCAAGCACCCATTTCAGGCATTCGAGCTCGCGGGGAGACAGTTGAGCCTTGACCGAACTGGCAAGGTCGGCGCGGCCGAGCGCCTGGCAGCGGTCGTAGGCGTAAAGTGACGCCATGTGGAGCGCAAGCCGCTGTTCGGTGTCCTCGACGAGATGGTCCGAAACACTCACACAAAGTCCGATGTCGCCGCCAGGAAGATGAATAGGCACCGCGTAGCCGTCGGCAACTCCGCGGCTGCGGACCCAATCATTGAACTCGACCTGCTTGGGCGTTTGCCTGCGGTCGCGCAGCAACTCCTGCCACGTAAACGGCGCTGCGGAGAGGCGTGCCGCCGTCGGCATCACATCGTAGCGGACGTAGTCGTTTTTCTGATATTCGAGCAGCAGATCGGCGGGCCAGGTATTGAAGAAGAACCTCCAGGTGCGGCCTGAAGGCGTTTCGCTGGATTCGCCGCATGAGACCATCATGAATCCATGCGGCGCGATCATCGCGGCAAAGGCGGCTCCGACTTCCTGCGGGGACGAGCATTTTCTGAACTGTTCGACAAGAAGCAGAGCATCCGCCAATTTCATTCGAAATATCCGTGGTTCGCGTTTTGAAATGAAAAGAAATGATCTACCTGTTGTGATGATGTGCGTTGGGGAAGCAGTTTGATAAAAGGCAACGCGTCAAATAACTTCATTCAAAACATCCGCAGAAATACGAGTCTCTGAATAGCACGAAAAGAGAATGTTGCTGAAAATCGCGATCAACCGCAAGAGCACCGTCGACCACATTGGGAATATGACGAATGTTCGACTGTAACGGTTCCGCGAGCACTGGAGTAATTTCCACATCACCTGACATCGATGCACGCTTCACTCCCCTCCCTCCACGCGCCCTTGTACGTGGCGGGAGAGGTCGGGGCTTGGGGGCGGAGCGGCATTCGCTGAAGCCGCGGCTGCCGAAAGACCCCCGCCCCCGACCCCTCCCGACCGCTGCGCGGCCGCGGTTTCGGGAAAAATCACCGGGGTGCTGGTCGAGACGCGGCCAGATGGAATAATATGAAACCCGCGAACAGCATGGCCTTTCCAGCCGGCTGGCCATACACCCGAGAGACCCGAACAGGCCATGTTTTGTTGGTTTGAAACCCACCAGCCATCGGGGCGCGTTGGATCGTGTGCATGACCGCGCCCGCCGCAGACGTGATGGCCGATCTCGCTGCCGAGAATGCGCGGCTCAAAGCCGATCTTCGCATCGCCGGGGATCGCCAGGCCGCAAGTGCCGAAATCCTGCGCGCCATCGGCAGCGTTTCCGGCAACGCCGAATTGCCGTTGCGCGAGATCATCGAGACTACCCGGCGCCTGTTCGAGGCCTCGAGTGTATCGATCTTTGTCGCTGACGGTGACGCCTGGGGCCAGGTCCTCCATGACGGCGCCAGCTCCAGACGGATCGGCGCCGAAGTCTCCGTCTCGCAACTGCGGATCGGAGGCCACAGCCTGCCCGGAGCAGTGTTCAGCGAAAACCGGCAGATCCATCTGCCCGACATCAACAACGTCGATCCTGCGATAGCGGACTGGCCCGGCCTGCCTCCGGCGCGTGCCGCAGGCACCCGCACCATTTCCGGAACCCCGCTGCGGCGCGCCGGCCAGCCGATCGGCGTTCTCATCGTGCATCGTGACCGGCTGGCTCCGTTCAGCGCGGACGAGCTTGCGCTGCTGCAGAGCTTTGCCGATCAGGCCGCCATTGCCATCGAGAATGCGCGGCTGTTCAACGAAACGCAGGAAGCGCTGGAACAACAGAAGGCATCAGCGGATATCCTAAGCGTCATCAGCAGTTCGGTCGCCGACACCCAGCCGGTCTTCGACAAGATTTTGAGCAGCGTCGGGCATCTGTTCGGAGTAGAGGAGCGCTTCATATTTCTGGCGGGCGAAGATGGTCTGTTGCATATCGCCGCCGGGCACGGTCCGCGTATCGAGCAGGCACGCGCGATATTTCCGATGCCGCTGGAAGGAACTGCAAGCGAAATCGCGTTCCGCGAGCGGCGCCTGATCAATTCCGCGGACGTATTCAATGATCCCGACGTGCCTTTGGCCGCGCGAGAGCGCTATCGTCGTCTCGGGTCGAACTATTCGATGGTTGTCGCGCCCATGCTGTGGGAAGACCGCGCTATCGGCTCGATCCTCGTTTTGCGCACCTCCATGGTGCCCTTCAGCGAAAAAGAATGCGACCTGCTGCGCAGCTTCGCGGACCAGGCGGTGATCGCGATCCAGAATGCGCGGCTGTTCAACGAGACCCGGGAGGCGCTGGAACGGCAGACCGCGACGGCCGATATCCTGAAGGTGATCGCCTCCTCACCGTCGGATGTGCAGCCGGTGTTCGAGGCGATTGCCGAAAGTGCGAAGCGACTGGCCGGAGGCCACTCGGCGACCGTCACGCGCGTCATCGACGACAAGGTTCATCTCGCCGCCTTCACGGCGGGAAGCGAGGCCGGCAATAGAGAGCTGCAAAGCTCGTTTCCCACACCACTCTCGTCGCCCGGAATTCACAGCAGGGTCGCGCGGTCAGGAACCATTGCATTCCGAACCGATATCGAAACCGAGCCTGATGTGACGCAGGGCGTCAAGGACCTGGCGCGCGCAAGAGGCTATCGCAGCATCATCGTCGTTCCCATGCTGCGCGAGGGCATCGCGATCGGCACCATCGGTGTCACGCGCCGCGACCCCGGACCGTTTGCCGACAATATTATCGATCTGCTCAGGACCTTTGCCGATCAGGCCGTCATCGCCATCGAAAATACCCGGCTGTTCAACGAGACCCAGGAGGCGCTGGAGCGGCAGACCGCGACGGCTGATATCCTGAAGGTGATCGCCTGTTCGCCGTCGGATGTGCAGCCGGTGTTCGAGGCCATCGCCGAGAGATCGAACCGGCTGGTCGAGGGCTTGTCGACCGCCGTGTACAGCATCGTCGGCGGCGCCATGCACCTGATGGCGTTCACGCGAAGCACGCCCGAGGCCGATGCGACGCTGCAAGCATCGTTTCCCCGGCCGTTGTCCGAGGCCGTCTGGGCTGACCAGATCACCAAAGGCGAAATTGTCGAGATCACAGACGCCACCGTTGAAATGCCGGACCAGCCCTTTTTGCAGGAATTGGCGCGGTTGCGCGGCTTCCGCAGCTTCATCCTGGTTCCATTGCTGCGTGACAAAACCCTGATCGGCATCATCAGCGTTACGCGCGCCGAACCCGGCCGCTTTGCCGACCATCACGTTCAGTTGCTGCAGACCTTCGCCGACCAGGCGGTGATCGCGATCGAGAATGTGCGATTGTTCGACGAGGTCCAGGAACGCACCGACGATCTGAGCGAGTCGCTGCAACAGCAGACGGCAGTCGGCGACGTGCTCAAGACCATCAGCCGCTCGACCTTCGATCTGCAACCCGTGCTCGATACCCTGGTCGAAACCGCGGCGCGGCTGTGCGAAACCGAGATGGCGTTCATCCTGCGCCGCGAGGGCGATCTGTACCGCGCCGGCGCCGCGGTCGGCTTCTCCAGGGCTACATCGAATTCCTCAAGCAGCACCCGATCAGCGCGGACAGGGGCACCATCACCGGCCGCGTCGCTCTTGAGCGGCATACGGTGCAAATCCTCGACGTCGCCGCCGACCCCGAATACACGATGAGTGAATCGGTCTCATTGGCCAGCCAGCGCACCGCGCTCGGCGTGCCGCTGTTGCGCGACAACGAACTGATCGGCGTCATCGTGCTGGCGCGCCAGCGCGTCGAGGCTTTCACCGAAAAACAGATCGAACTCGTCACCACCTTTGCCGACCAGGCGGTGATCGCGATCGAAAATGTCCGGCTGTTCGATGAAGTCCGGCAGCGTACCGACGATCTGAGTGAATCGCTGCAGCAGCAGACCGCGACCGCCAACGTACTCAAGGTCATCAGCCGCTCGGCGTTCGATCTCGAGTCAGTGCTCGCGACGCTGGTGGAGTCCGCGGCCACTCTGTGCGAGGCCCATAGGGGCGTGATCTTCCTCCGGAAGGACAATCAATACCGCATGGCGAGCAACTATGGCTTCTCGCCTGAGTTCGAAGCCTTCGCGAAGGCGAATCCGCTTCCGGTCGACGGCGCCAGCACGACGGCGCGCGCCGGGGCATCCGGCGTCGCTGTTCAGGCCGCTGACCTGCTTGCCGACCCTACCCAGAGCGAGATTGCCCTGCAGTACCAAAGACTCGGCGGTCATCGTACCAATCTCGGAGTCCCTCTCAGGCGCGAGGGTGAAACCATCGGCGTCTTTACGCTGACCCGGCCCGAAGTGCGACCGTTTACCGAAAAGCAGATCGAGCTTGTCTCCACCTTCGCCGACCAGGCGGTGATCGCGATCGAGAACGTGCGGCTGTTCGACGAGGTGCAGGCGAAAACGCGTGATCTCACGGAGGCGCTGACTTACCAGACCGGGAGCAGCAACATCCTCAAGGTGATCGCGTCCTCGCCTACCGATGTCGGGCCGGTTCTGACCGCTATCGCCGAGAATGCCGCCGAACTCTGCGATGCCTATGATGCCGCGGTGCTGCTGAAAGATGGCGACGACCTTCGCTTCAGCGCCCATCACGGCTCGATCCCGATTGGTATCGAGAAATGGCCGATCAACCGCAACTGGACCGCCGGCCGGGCCTTTCTGGACCAGAAGCCGGTTCATATTCACGACCTGCGCGCGGACGAAAACGCCGAGTTCTCGGACGGCCGGGAATTGTCGCTTCGCATGGGTCATCGCAGCATTCTGAGCGTGCCGTTGCTGCGCGAGAAAGAGAGCATCGGAGCCATTGTGCTTCGCCGCACCGAAGTGCATCCGTTCAACGACAAGCAGATCGCCTTGCTGCAGACCTTCGCCGACCAGGCGGTGATCGCGATCGGCAATGTCCGGCTGTTCGAAGAGGTGCAGGCGCGCACACGCGACCTCACGGAATCGCTGGAACAGCAGACGGCGACGTCGGAGGTTTTGCAGGTCATCAGTTCCTCGGCGGGCGAACTGCAGCCGGTATTCAGATCGATGCTCGGCAACGCCTTGCGAATTTGCGACGCAAAATTCGGCAACCTGCTTTTGTTCGATGGCGAGGGTTTTTCCCTGGCCGAATCGTACAACTCACCCGCGGCCTATGCCGAGTTATACAAAAACGGGCCGATGCGCCCGGGCCCGCACACCGGTCTGGGCCGCCTGATCGCGACGAAACAGGTCGTCCATATCACCGATATCCTGGAGGCGAGTGCTGCCCAGAACGACCCGCTGCGCATCGCCACCGCGCAGATTCTGCAGGCGCGCAGCTTTATCGCCGTTCCCATGCTGAAGGAACGGGAACTGGTCGGCGCGATCGTGATCTACCGCCAGGAGGTGCGCCCCTTCAGCGACAAGCAGATCGAGCTTGTGACCGGCTTTGCCAGCCAGGCCGTGATCGCCATCGAGAATACACGGCTGCTCAAGGAATTGCGCGAGCGTACCGACGATCTCACCGAATCGCTGCAGCAGCAGACCGCCACTGCCGATGTGCTCAAGGTGATAAGCCGCTCGGCGTTCGATCTGCGGCCCGTGCTCGAAACGCTGGTCGAATCGGCGGCAAGGCTGTGCGGCGCCGACAAGGGCTTCATCTTCCAGCGTACGGGTACAATCTACGAACTGGCGGTAAACTACGGCTTTTCGGAAGAGTTCGAGGAATACGCCAGGCAACACCCCATGGCGCCCGGCCGGGGCACGATTACCGGGCGCGCCGCCCTGGAAGGCAAGACCATTCACATCCCGGATGTTCTTACCGATCCGGAATATGACGGTGTCGGATACCAGGCGCTCGGCCACTATCGCAGCGGCCTCGGCGTTCCCCTGTTGCGCGGCGGCGAAACCATCGGCGTCTTCACCTTGACGCGATCGGAAGTGATGCCGTTCACCGACAAGCAGATCGAGCTGGTTACGACCTTCGCCGACCAGGCCGTGATCGCGATCGAAAACGTGCGACTGTTCGAGGAGGTGCAGGCGCGTACGCGGGAGTTAACGGAATCTCTGCAATTTCAAACCGCGACCTCGGATGTGCTCAAGGTCATCAGCCGATCCGCGTTCGATCTGCAAGGGGTATTCAATACGCTGCTGGAGTCGGCAGCCAAGCTGATCGGGGCCAGCAATGGCGCGCTCTGTGTCCGGGAGGGTGAGGTTTTTCCGTATCGGGCGATGATCGAGAAGCATCCCGAATGGATCGCCTATTTGCAGGCCCATCCCGCGCGTGCGGGACGAAAGTCGATTTCGGGACGGGTGATCCTGTCAGGCGACGTCGAAACCATCGCCGATGTGCAGAAGGATGCCGAGTACGATCGGAGCTATTGGCTTGAAGGTCATACGTCGATGATCGGCGTGCCGCTGTTGCGAAGCGGCAAGGTGGAGGGTGTGTTTAGCCTGGCTCGACCTGTCGCCGGCGAGTTTACGCCGCGCGAGATCGACCTCGTTCGCACCTTTGCCGACCAGGCCGTCATCGCGATCGAAAACACGCGGCTGTTCGACGAGGTGCAGGCGCGCACCAAGGAGCTTGCGGCCTCACTCGACGATCTGCGCACCGCGCAGGACCGCCTGGTGCAGACCGAGAAGCTGGCCTCGCTCGGCCAGCTCACCGCCGGTATCGCCCACGAGATCAAGAACCCGCTGAATTTCGTCAATAATTTCTCCGCTCTGTCGGCGGAATTGACCGATGAACTCAACGACGTGCTGAAATCCGCCGTGCTCGGCGAAAAACTCCGCGGGGAAGTCGACGAATTAACGCAAATGCTGAAGGACAATCTTCTGAAGGTCGTCCAGCACGGCAAGCGCGCCGATTCCATCGTCAAGAACATGCTGCTGCATTCGCGCGAAGGCTCCGGCGAGCATCGGCCGACCGACATCAACGCGCTGCTGGATGAAAGCCTCAATCTCGCCTATCATGGCGCGCGTGCCGAGAAGTCGGACTTCAATATTACCCTGCAAAGGGATTTCGACGACAAGGCAGGCAAGATCGAACTGTTTCCGCAGGAGATCACCCGCGCCTTCCTCAACTTTATCTCGAACGGGTTTTATGCAGCATCCAGGCGCAAGGCGGAGAACGGCAATTCCGTCTTCGATCCGGTGCTCACGGCAACGACCAGAAATATGGGCAACGCGGTGGAGATCCGGATTCGCGACAACGGCACCGGTATTCCGCCCGAGGTGAAGGAAAAGATGTTCAACCCGTTCTTTACCACCAAGCCGGCCGGTGAAGGCACCGGGCTTGGCCTCTCGATGAGCCACGACATCATCGTCAAGCAGCATGGCGGCAGCATCGACGTTGCCACCGAACCCGGGCAGTTCACGGAATTCACCATTGTCCTGCCCCGTATCAGCAACCCTCCCGACAGGAAGAGAGAACAAAATTGAGCGTCATGGTCCTTGTGGTCGACGATGAGCCCGATGTGGAAGCGCTGTTCCGCCAGCAATTCCGGCGCGACCTGCGCGCGCAGCGTTTCATGATGGATTTTGCCAATTCCGCGGCGGATGCACTGGCGCGCATATCCGGCACGATCGAGCAGCCGCTGATCCTGATCCTGTCGGACATCAACATGCCCGGCATGACGGGCCTTGAAATGCTGCCCAAGGTGCGGGCATTGCGGCCCGAGGTCCCGGTGATCATGATTACGGCCTACGGCGACCCCGACACCAAACGCAAGGCGATCGAAGGCGGGGCGACGGGACTGTTGACCAAACCCATCGACTTCACCTTACTACGGCAGGAAATCGATACCCGGCTGGAACGGGCAAACTGAGTGGCGATCAACGCCGCTCGCGGACCTGAGGAGACTGTCCATGAATGAATTGACCCCGATCCAACCGGTACGCAATGCCGAACTCGGCGCCAGCGGCGAAGAATTCCAGAACCTGCACGAGTTCGTCCGCAGGGCCCGGGCCAACTCCAACCAGAACGCCTGGGACTACATCGTCGGCGCCGCCGAGACTGAAACGACCATGCGCCGCAACCGCATGGCGCTGGACGAGATCGCGTTTCGGCCGCGGGTGCTGCGCAATGTCGCCAAGGTGGATGCTTCCGCCGAAGTGTTCGGACGCAAACTGCGCTTGCCGGTGATGATGGCGCCGGTCGGCGCGCTGGAAACCTTCGATCCCGGCGGTGCGGCCAGCGTCACGCGCGCCGTCGGCAAATTCGGCGCCGCCCATATGCTGAGCTCGGTGTCCGAGCCCGGCCTGGAGAATGTCGCCAAGGCCGCACCCGATGCGTTGCGGATTTTTCAGCTTTACGTGCGCGGCGACGATGCCTTTGTCGAAGACCATGTCAGCCGGGCCATCGCCAGCGGCTATACCGCATTCTGCCTCACCGTCGACACCGCGCATTACAGCCGGCGCGAGCGCGATATCGCCAAGCGCTACGTCCGCGAAAGCCGCGCCCGCTCCACCGGCGGCGAATACCAGAAGGGGCTGGAGTGGCGCACCGTCAAGCTGATCAAGGACAAGTACAAGATCCCGCTGGTCATCAAGGGCATCGCCACCGCGGAAGACACCGCGATCGCGCTCGATCACGGCGTCGAATGGATTTATGTGTCGAACCACGGCGGACGCCAGCTCGACCACGGCCGCGGCTCGATGCATGTGCTGCCCGAGATCGTCAAGGCGGCCGCCGGCCGCGCCAAGATCATGGTCGACGGCTCGTTCTGCCGCGGCAGCGATATCGTCAAGGCGATCGCGTCGGGCGCCGACCTGGTCGGCATCGGTCGCCTGCAATGCTGGGCGCTGGCCGCCAAGGGCGAGGCCGGCGTGGTGCGGATGCTGGAACTGCTGGAGGACGAGGTAGTCCGGACGCTGGGCCTGCTCGGCGTCACGTCGTTCGGCGAACTCGACGCATCCTATCTTCATCCCGCGACGGCGACGCATCTGCCGAACGTGTTCAGTGCGTTCCCGCTGCTGGATATCGAGCCGTACCGGTATTGAGGGGCGGCGGTATTTGTCGCGAAGCTCGTCATGCCCGGGCTTGTCCCGGGCATCCACGTCTTGTCGCGGCTACAGCAAAAGAGACGTGGATGGCCGGGACAAGCCCGGCCATGACGAGTTAGATACCCGCTATCCCGTCTTGAACTTGCTGTACGCCTCCTTCGTGCAAATAATCACATGCTCCGCGCAGCCGCTGACGCGGTGCGGATCGGATTTGGTCTCGTAATCCTCCGACGTCATCATGTCGATGAACGCGGCGACCGACGGGTAATACACCAGCGCCAGATAATCCCACTGATTGCCGTCCTGAACGCCGAGCGCCACCGCCTTGGCGTCGCCGGTCCACAACAGCGTGCCGCCGCGCGCCTTGATCATCGGCACGGTCAGCGCACTGTAGCGCAAGTAGGCGTCCCAGCCCGAGCCCTCGCCATCGAGCGAGCGCTCGTAAAACCGCATCAGGTTGACCATCACGATCGGCCCCTGATGCTCCAGCTCCTTCAAGCCCTTGATATTCAGCAAATCCACGCCCATCGCCACCTCCTGAATGCGCGTGACAAGCGCTCAAAAGCGCTGTCGGTCAGGACATTGTAGCATTGCGAGCGCGGGACTTGTCGCGCGACGTGAATCCGGCACAACTCCGCCCCACGCAATGACCATTCCCGCAGTCCCGATACCCGCCCCCAATCCGCTCAGATGGCTCAACAACCAGCCCTATCTGCTGCTGACCCTGACCGCCTTTTTCTGGGCCGGTAACATCGTGCTGGCGCGCTACGTCGCCGGCCATGTCCCGCCGATGACGCTGTCCTGCGTGCGCTGGATCGGCGCGTTTTTCATGCTGCTGCCGTTCGCCTGGCCGTATCTGAAGCGCGACTGGCCGGCGTTGCGCGCACGGTTGCCGCTGATGCTGGCGCTTTCGGCGACCGGATTCGCCTATAACAACGCGGCGTCGTACTGGGCCTTGCAATATACCCAGGCGCTGAACGCGTTGTTGATCCAGTCGTCCGGGCCGCTGTTCGTGGCGCTGTGGTCGCTGTTGCTGTTCGGGGTGCGGCTGACATGGGCGCAGACCGCCGGCATTGTTATTTCGCTGGCAGGTGTGCTGACCATCCTGCTGCGCGGGGATTTCGCGGCGCTCGCCGCCATCCGGTTCAACAAGGGCGACGTGATGTTCGCCAGCGCCATCCTGTCCTTTGGGCTGTATTCGGCGCTGATGCCGCGACGGCCGGTGACACATCCGCTGTCGCTGATCGTCTTCACCACCGGATGCGGCGCGCTGCTTTTGCTGCCATTCTCGATCTGGGAATTCCAGGCCGGCTAGCGGCTGCAATTCGACGCATTGACGGTGGCGACACTGGTCTACGTCGTGATCTTCGCTTCCACGCTGGCCTACCTGTTCTTCAACCGCGGCATCGCGCTGATCGGGCCGAACCGGTCAGCACCCTTCCTGCATCTGGTGCCGGTGTTCGGCTCGGCGATGGCGATCCTGCTGCTCGGCGAACAGCCCCGGCTGTTCCATCTGGTCGGGTACCTGCTGGTGCTGGCCGGCGTGGTTATCGCTTCACGGAAGGGTTCGGCGGCGGTCTAGATCACGTGTCCCGGACGCGGTGCAGCGTGCTTACGCTGATCCGCAGAGCCGGGGACCCACTCGCAATGGGACAAATGGACCCCGGTTCAGCAGCGCACCGCGAAGGGCGCTGCGCTGCGCCCGGGGAACGTAACCTCATCAGCGGCGCTGTACCGGCTTCCGCTTTGGCCTTGGGCAGGCTAACTTGTCGGACAAGAACCACTCGAAAATGCTGGAAAATCCAAAACCGGCGGCAACCTCGTGTCGATAAAAAGACCGAAAATCAATCGGGAGAAGAAATGGCCAAATTCAGGATTGTGACGCCGAAAGGCGCGAGTTTCACTGTCGCCGGCGGCGGCTATGCCTACGAAAACGAGGCGCTTGAGGCGATCGACGCCGAGATCGTCGAGGCGCCGGCCAATGAGACCGAATTCATTGCTGCGGCCAGGACCGCCGATGCGGTCTACGCCAAGGGCATGCCGATCACCAAGACTATCATCGACGCGCTGGAGAACTGCAAGGTGATCTCGCTCGGCAGCGTCGGCGTCGACAGCGTCGACGTCAAGGCCGCCACCGCGCGCGGCATTCCCGTCACCAACATCCCCGATACCTTCATCGAGGAAGTCGCCGACCACGCCATGATGCTGCTGCTGGCGGGTTTTCGCCGGCTGGTCGAGCAGGACAAACTGGTCCGGTCCGGCCGCTGGTCGGAGGGCCGCCCTGCCTTGCTGAAGATTCCAAGGCTGATGGGCCAGACGCTGGGCTTCATCTCGTTCGGGCGGGTGGCGCGCGCCGTCGCCAAACGTGCAGCACCCTTCGGCTTACGAATGGTCGCCTACGATCCGTTCATCCAAGAGACGCTGATTTCGGATCATGGCGTGATTCCGTCAACGCTATCGGAAGTGCTGGCGCAATCGGATTTCCTGTCGATGCATGCACCGGCGCGGCCCGAGGTGCACCACATGCTCGGCGAGAAGCATTTCAAGCAGATGAAAAAGACCGCCGTCTTCATCAATACCGGGCGCGGCCCGACCGTGGACGAAGAAGCGCTGATCAAGGCGCTGCAGGAAGGCTGGATCGCGCATGCCGCGCTCGACGTGCTGGAAAAGGAACCGCCGTCGCACAACAACCCGATGCTGGGCATGGAGAATGTCACGCTGACGGCCCATGTCGCCTCGGCCTCGGCACGCTTCGATGAAGCGCGCAAGCGCCGCGTCGGCTACGAATTGTCGCTGGTTTTGTCCGGCATGTGGCCGGTGAGCTGTGTTAATCCATCGGTGCTGCAGAATACCTCGCTCCGCCGCTGGCAGCCTATCAGCATGGATCGCGGCCCGAACAGCTAGCAATGCCTTTCTGCACCGGCGGATTCAAAGCCGGATAAAAAATCGTGGAGGAAATCATCATGAACAACGATATCACCCGCCGCAAGGCGCTAGCCCTGGGGGTCTCCGCGGCAGCGCTGGCCGCAACCGGCGCTTCGGCCGACACCGTGTCGGCCATCAAGGCCGCCGACGTCCCCGCCCCCTCGCTCCCGATCGAAAAGGGGGCGACTTTACGGATGTTGCGGCCGGTTCGCTTCGTTCAGGCCGACGAGGATGTGTTCCGCGCCAATGCGGCGAAATTCACCGCGAAAGCCGGTGTCGACGTCAAGGTCGATTTCGTCGGATGGGAAGACATCAACCAGCAGACCGCGGTGACGTCGAACTCCGGCGCCGGTCCCGACATCATCATCGGTTTTTCGGATGCCCCGCACATCTATGTCGACAAGCTGGTCGAGCTTACCGACGTCGCCGACTATCTCGGCAAGCGTTATGGCGGCTGGCAGGCGCTGGCCCAGAAATACGGCAAGCGCAGCAAGAGCGACACCTGGATCGGCCTGCCGTTCGGCGCCAGCGGCGGTCCGCTGGTCTATCGTAAATCGATTTTGCAATCGGTCGGTTTCGACAAGGTGCCGGAAGATCATGCCGGGATTCTCGACCTTTGCCGGAAGCTGCAAAAGGCCGGCAAGCCGGCCGGCTTTGCGCTGGGCAACGCCGTCGGCGACGGCAACGGTTTTGCGGACTGGCTGTTGTGGTCGCATAATGCCTCCCTGCTGGATGAGGAAGGCAATGTCACCATCAACAGCAAGGAGACCGTCGCAGCCCTGAAATTTCTCAAGGAACTGTATCCGACCTTCATTGCCGGAACACCCTCGTGGAATGACGTCAGCAACAACCGCGCCTACTCGTCGCAGGAAATCGCGCTGACGGCGAACGGCGTCTCGCTGTATTTTTCGCTGAAGAACGATCCGGCCACCGCCGCGATCGCCGCAGACACCGTGCATCAGTTCCTGCCCAAGGGCCTGGCGAAGAGCTCGCCGATGTCGGGGCTGACTCTGAACGCCATGGTGTTCAAGCACAGCCCCTACCCCAACGCGGCCAAGGCGTTCCTGCAGTTCATGCTGGAGAAGGAGCAATACGAACCCTGGCTCAACGCCAACAGCGGCTACTGGTCGCAGCCGCTGGCTGCTTACTCGGAAGCCGCGGTGTGGTCCGGCGATCCGCAGGTAAGCATCTTCAAGGACACGATGAAGACCGAATATTACGCCGGCTACAAGGGTCCGATTTCGAGCGCGACCGGTGCTGTTCGCGCCGATTACGTGACGGTGCAGATGTTCGCGTCGGTCGCGACCGACGCCGCGACGCCGGAGGCCGCCGCGGCCGAAGCGGAACGGCGCGCCAAGCGGTACTTCCGGCGGTGAGTGTGGCACCGTCATTCCGGGGCGATGCGTTAGCATCGAACCCGGAATCTCGAGATTCCCCGATGTGCAATTGCACATCTTAGGTCTGGTGCTTCTTAGGTCTGGTGCTTCGCACCATCCCGGAATGACGGTCGGACGCTAGGACCACGACATGACCCTGACGACAGCGCTCCCGCGACGGGCGGTTCAACGGCAGCCGGGCTGGCTGGTGCGGCTGTTCGACTACAAGCCGTTCCTGATCGTGATCTGCCTGACGCCGGCGATCGGATTGCTGCTGGTGTTTCTCACCTACCCGCTCGGCCTCGGCATCTGGCTGGCCTTCACCGACACCACGATCGGCCGGCGCGGGGTTTTTGTCGGACTCGAAAATTTCCAGTATTTGCTGACCGACCCCTTGTGGTGGAACGCCGTGTTCTACAGCGTGTTCTATACGGCAGTGGCAACCTTCGGAAAATTCGCGCTGGGTTTCTGGCTGGCGCTGCTGCTCAACAACCATTTCCCGTTCAAGAGCATTCTGCGCGCCCTTGTGCTGCTGCCGTGGATCGTGCCCACGGTACTGTCGGCGCTGGCGTTCTGGTGGATTTACGATCCGCAGTTTTCGATCATCTCCTATCTGCTGGTGGATGTGCTGCATGTCCGCACCACCAATATCGACTTCCTGGGATCGCCCTGGCCGGCGCGTTTCTCGCTGATCGCCGCCAATATCTGGCGCGGCATTCCTTTTGTGGCGATCTCGCTGCTGGCCGGCCTGCAGACCATATCGCCCTCGCTCTATGAAGCCGCGATGCTCGACGGCGCCACCGCATGGCAGCGCTTCCGCTACATCACCTTCCCGATGATGCTCCCTATTCTGGCGATCGTGATGACGTTCTCGATCATCTTTACCTTCACCGATTTCCAGCTGGTCTACGCCATTACCCGCGGCGGCCCCGTCAACTCTACGCATTTGCTGGCGACACTGGCATTCCAGCGCGGCATCTCGGGGGGCGAGCTCGGCGAAGGGGCCGCGATCGCAGTCTCGATGATCCCGTTCCTGGTGTTTGCTACGCTGTTCAGTTACTTCGGCCTTGCGCGCCGCAAATGGCAGCAGGGAGAGAGCAATGACTGAGAGCTTACAATGACGAAAGCTCTGGCGCAGTCGGCCAAATCCACCAACGTCGCAAGCTCGACGCCCGAAACCATGGAGTGGGATTCGCGCGCGCGGCGGATGGTGATGATCTACCTGCCGCTGTCCTGCTTCGTGCTGATCCTGCTGTTTCCGTTCTACTGGATGGCGATCACCTCGTTCAAGCCGAACGCGGAACTGCTGAACTACAAGGCCCATAATCCGTTCTGGATTTCTTCGCCGACGCTCGCGCATATCAAGCATCTGCTGTTCGAGACCGCCTATCCGCACTGGCTTGTGACCACGATGACGGTGGCGATCAGCGCCACCTTCCTTTCGCTGCTGTCGAGCACGCTCGCGGCTTACGCGATCGAGCGCCTGCGCTTCAAGGGCAGTCCCTATGTCGGGCTCGGCATCTACATGGCGTATCTGGTGCCGCCGTCGATCCTGTTCATTCCGCTGGCCACCGTGGTGGTTCAGTTCGGGCTGTTCGATAGTCCGCTGGCGCTGATCCTGGTCTATCCGACGTTCCTGGTGCCGTTCTGCACCTGGCTCCTGATCGGCTATTTCAAATCGATTCCTTACGAGTTGGAAGAATGCGCACTGGTCGACGGCGCGACACGCTTGCAGATCCTGTGGCGGATCACGCTGCCGCTGGCGGTCCCCGGACTGATTTCGGCGGGTATCTTCAGCCTTCACGCTGTCCTGGAACGAGTTCATCTATGCGCTGGCCTTCATCCAGAGCAGCGCCAACAAGACGGTGCCGGTCGCGATCCTGACCGAACTCGTATCCGGCGACGTCTATCAATGGGGCGCGCTGATGGCGGGCTCGCTGCTCGGCTCGCTGCCGGTAGCGATCTTCTATTCGCTGTTCGTGGATTACTACGTCTCGTCGCTGACCGGCGCCGTCAAGGAATAAGGGGAGACGTTGCCCCCTCGGAAATTCCCGGGACCGGCGCAAAATTGCGCTGATGCCCGCCGGCCACAATCCGGGTTCCGCGCGAAATTCTTGCCGATTGTTAATGCGACAACCCTGAGCGGACGCGCTCAAATAGCCCGGTTCGGTTTGTCCGCCAGAAGTTGTACGGGCCATAACGGAACAATGTTGAAACCGGCTACAACGTTGATCCGGCGGCGGGTTCATGAACCAGCCGATCAAATCGCTGAAGGAAGCTCCCGCCATTGAGGCGCCGCCGGTCACCACGCCGCCGTCGCGCCGGCGCTTGCTGTGGCTATCCGTTCTGGCGTTGCTGGTTGTCGCCGGCGTCGTCTGGTGGAGCAGGCAAGAGCAGCGCACCGCAGCCGGCCGGCGCGGCGGCCGCAATGCCGCGCCGATGTCGATCGTGCCCGAGGTCGTCGGCAAGGGCGATATCGGGATCAATCTCAACGCGCTCGGCACGGTGACCTCGCTCGCGACCGTCACCATCAGAACCCAGATCAGCGGCTATCTGCAGAAGATCGATTTCAAGGAAGGCGACGAGGTCAAGAAGGGCGACCTGCTCGCGGAAATCGATTCCCGGCCCTACGAAGCCACGCTGGCGCAGGCCAAGGGGCAGCTGGCGCGCGACGAAGCGCATGCTGAAAGGCGCGCAGGTCGACCTCGCCCGCTACCAGGGCCTGGCGGCGCAGAATGCCGTGCCGCATCAGACGCTGGATACGCAGGTCGCGCTGGTCGCGCAGGACCAGGGCACGGTCGAAGCCGACCGCGCCACGGTCAAATCCGCCGAGGTGAACCTGCAATATTGCCGCATCCTGTCGCCGCTGGACGGCCGCGTCGGACTGCGTCAGGTCGACCAGGGCAATTATGTGACGCCGGGCGACGCCAACGGTCTCGTCGTCATCACGCAGTTGCAGCCGATCAGCGTGCTGTTCACGGTGCCTGAGGACAATCTGCAGGCGATCTCGAAACGGATCCAGGCCGGCGCGGTGCTGCCCGCGGCCGCCTATGACCGCAGCGGCGCCACCAAGATCGCCGACGGCACATTGCAGACCTTCGACAGCCAGATCGATCCGACCACCGGAACCATCAAGCTGCGGGCGCAGTTCTCCGAACGAAACGCAAGGCGCTCTATCCCAACCAGTTCGTCAACATCCGGCTGCTGCTCGATACCCACAAGGACGTCACGACGATGTCGACGGCGGGCATCCAGCGCGGCGTGCCCGGCACCTTCGTCTATCTCGTCAACGCCGACAGCACCGTCTCGGTCCGCCCGGTCAAGCTCGGCGTCACCGACGGCGACCGGGTCGAGGTTCGTCTCCGGGATCGCGCCGGGCGATCGCATCGTGATCGACGGCGCCGACAAGCTGCGCGACGGCGCCAAGATCAACGTGCGGGCGGAGGCCGGCGCCGGCAACGCCGGCGGCGCCTGCGGCCGGACTCCGGACAAGTCGGGCGGCAAGAAGCGGCGTTCGGATGGCGGGCAGAAGCAATGAGTCCGTCGCAGCCGTTCATTCTGCGGCCGGTGGCAACCACCTTGCTGATGATCGCCATCATGCTGTCCGGCATGCTGGCGTTCAGATTCCTGCCCGTCGCCGCCTTGCCCGAAGTGGACTATCCGACCATCCAGGTGCAGACCTTCTATCCCGGCGCCAGCCCGGACGTGATGACGTCGTCGGTCACCGCACCGCTGGAAGTGCAGTTCGGCCAGATGCCGAACCTCAACCAGATGAGTTCGGTGAGTTCGGCCGGCGCCTCGGTCATCACGCTGCAGTTCGGGCTGAGCATTTCGCTCGATGTCGCCGAACAGGAGGTGCAGGCCGCGATCAATGCCGCCGGCAATCTGCTGCCCTCCGACCTTCCGGCGCCGCCGATCTACGCCAAGGTGAACCCGGCCGACGCGCCGATCCTGACGCTGGGGCTGACGTCGAAAACCATGCCGCTGACGCAGGTCGAGGATTTCGTCGATACGCGGCTGGCGCAAAAGATCTCCCAGCTTCCCGGCGTCGGGCTTGTCAGCATCAGCGGCGGCCAGCGGCCGGCGGTGCGGATTCGCGCCGATATCCGCAAGCTCGCCGCCTACGGACTCAATATCGACGATCTGCGCACCACGCTCGGCAACGCCAACGTCAACACGCCGAAGGGCAATTTCGACGGCGGCGATGCGCGCCTACACCATCAACGCCAACGACCAGATCAGCAATGCCAGCGACTACAAATCGCTGATCGTCGCCTACAAGAACGGCTCGCCGGTCCGGCTCAGCGATGTCGGCGACGTCATCGACGGCGCCCAGAACGACAAGCTCGGCGCCTGGATGAACGAGACACCGGCCATCATCCTGAATATCCAGCGGCAACCCGGCGCCAACGTCATTTCGGTGGTCGAGGGCATCAAGGCGCTGCTGCCGCAACTGCAGGCCTCGCTGCCCGCCGCGATCGACGTCAACATTCTGACCGACCGCACCGTGACCATCCGCGCTTCGGTGCAGGACGTGGAATTCGAATTGGCGCTCGCCGTCATCCTGGTGGTGCTGGTGATCTTCGTGTTCCTGCGCAACGCGCGGGCAACCCTGATCCCGAGCCTGTCGGTGCCGCTGTCGCTGGTCGGCACGCTCGGCGCCATGTACCTGTTCGGCTTCAGCCTCAACAATCTTTCGCTGATGGCGCTGACCATCGCCACCGGCTTCGTGGTCGACGACGCCATCGTCGTGATCGAAAACATCTCCCGTTACATCGAAGAGGGCGATCCGCCTCTGCAGGCGGCGCTTGCGCGGCTCCGAGCAGATCGGCTTCACCATCATCTCGCTGACGGTGTCGCTGATCGCGGTGCTGATTCCGCTGTTGTTCATGGGCGACGTGGTCGGCCGGCTGTTCCGGGAATTCGCCATTACCCTCTCGGTCACCATCCTGATTTCGGCGGTGGTCTCGCTGACATTGGTGCCGATGGCCTGCGCCAAGCTGCTCAAGCCCGAGACCGAATCCCACGAGAACGCGTTTCAGCGCTACAGCCGCGAAGGCTTCGACCGGATCATCGCGGTCTACGGCCACGCGCTCAACTGGGTGCTCGATCGCCAGACCTTCGTGCTGTTGATCGCGTTGGGCACCTTCGCGCTGACCGCCCTGCTCTATGTCGTCATCCCGAAGGGATTCTTTCCGCTGCAGGACACCGGCGTCATCCAGGCGATATCCGAGGCGCCGCAGTCGGTGTCCTATGCCGCGATGGCGGAGCGGCAGCAGCAACTCGCCAGCGCCATTCTCAAGGACCCCGACGTCGAGAGTCTGTCCTCGTTCATCGGCGTCGACGGCACCAACACCACGCTCAACAGCGGCCGGATCCTGATCAACCTCAAACCGCACGACCAGCGCAAATCCGACATCGCCACGGTGATGCAGCGCATCAAGGACCGTACGGCGTCGCTGACCGGCATCACCCTCTATATGCAGCCGGTCCAGGACCTGACCATCGAGGGCACCGTCAGCCGGACGCAATACCAGTTCATCCTGCAGGATGCGGATCCGGTGCAGCTTGCGGAATGGACGCCCAAACTGGTCGACAAGCTCGAGCGAGCTTCCGCAACTCGCCGACGTGGCCAGCGATATCTCGGCGCAGGGGCTTTCGGTCTTCGTCGAAATCGACCGCGACCAGGCCGCCCGTTTCGGCATCACGCCCGCGACGATCGACAACGCGCTGTACGATTCCTACGGCCAGCGCATCGTCTCCACCATCTTCACCAACTCGAACCAGTACCGCGTCATCCTCGAAGCCGATCCGAGCCTGCAGACCTCGCTGCGAGTCATTGTCGGACATCTATCTGCCCTCGTCGGTCGGCGGCGCGCCGGTGCCGCTGGCGGTGATGGCCAAGATGCGGGAGGAAACCGCGCCGCTGCAGGTCTCGCATCTCGGGCAGTTTCCTGTCGTCCACGGTGTCCTTCAACCTGGCGCCGGGCGCGTCGCTCGGCGGTGCGGTGACGGCGATCAAGCAGGCGCAGACCGACATCGGCCTGCCGCTCAGCGTGATCAGCAGCTTTCAGGGCGCCGCACTGGCGTTTCAGTCGTCGCTCTCCAACCAGCTGTTCCTGATTCTGGCGGCGATCGTCACCGTCTATATCGTGCTGGGCGTGCTCTATGAGAGCTTCATCCATCCGCTCACCATTCTCTCGACGCTGCCGTCGGCCGGAATCGGCGCGCTGCTGGCGCTGATGGCGGCCGGCGACGACCTGACGATCGTCGCGATCATCGGCATCATCCTGCTGATCGGCATCGTGAAGAAAAACGCGATCATGATGATCGACTTCGCGCTCGACGCCGAGCGCAACGAGGGCAAGCCGCCGCGGGAAGCGATCTACCAGGCCTGCCTGTTGCGGTTCCGGCCGATCCTGATGACGACCATGGCCGCGGTACTCGGCGCATTGCCGTTGATGCTCGGGACCGGCGCCGGTTCCGAATTGCGGCACCCGCTCGGTATTTCCATCGTCGGCGGCCTTCTGGTCAGCCAGTTGCTGACGCTGTTCACGACGCCGGTGATCTATCTCTGGTTCGACCGCCTGGCGGTGCGGTTTGCCGGGCGTTCGGGCGAAGCCGGCCCAGCGAACGAATTGAACTGAGCCATGGGCCCGTCAACACCCTTCATTCGCCGGCCGGTCGCAACCACGTTGCTGACCTTCGGCTTGGCGGCGGCGGGGGCTGTGGCGTTTTTCAAGCTGCCGGTCTCGCCGCTGCCGCAGGTGGATTTTCCGACCATCTCGGTGCAGGCGACGCTGCCCGGCGCCAGCCCGCAGGACGTCGCCACCACCGTCGCGAGCCCGCTCGAGCGCCATCTCGGCCAGATCGCCGATGTCACCGAGATGACCTCGTCGAGCACGGTGGGATCGACGCGCATCACGCTGCAGTTCGGACTGAACCGGGACATCAACGGCGCGGCGCGCGACGTGCAGGCGGCGATCAATGCGGCCCGCGCCGATCTTCCGACCAGCCTGCGAACCAATCCGACCTACCGCAAGGTCAATCCCGCCGACGCGCCGATCCTGATCCTGACCTTGACGTCGGATACCATGACGCGCGGCGATCTCTATGACGCGGCATCGACCGTGCTGGCGCAGAAACTGTCGCAGGTCGAGGGCATCGGCGAAGTCGTGGTCGGCGGCAGTTCGCTGCCGGCGGTGCGGGTCGATCTCATTCCGCAGGCGATCTACAAATACGGCATCGGCCTCGAGGATGTGCGCGCCGCGCTGGCCAGCGCCAATGCGCACAGCCCGAAGGGCGGCATCGACGTCGGCGATCAGCGCTACCAGATTTACGCCAACGACCAGGCCAACAAGGCCGCCGACTACCAGTCGCTGATCGTCGCCTATCGCAATGGCGCGGCGGTGCACCTTTCGGATGTCGGCGAGGTCACCGACGGCGGTCGAAAACCTCCGCAACGCCGGTCTCGCCAACGGCAAGCCGGCCGTGCTGGTCATCCTCTACCGGCAGCCCGGCGCCAACATCATCAGCACCGTCGATCTGGTCAGGGCGCTGATGCCGCAACTGAAGGCCTCGATTTCACCGGCCATCGACATCGGACTGGGCGTCGACCGTTCGACCACCATCCGCACCTCGCTGCGCGACGTCGAACGGACCCTGATCCTCGCCGTGCTGCTGGTGATCGTCGTGGTGTTTGCGTTCCTGCGAAACCTGCGCGCGACGCTGGTGCCGGTGGTGGCGGTGTCGGTATCGCTGATCGCGACATTCGCCGCGATGTACCTGATCGGCTACAGCCTCGACAATCTCTCGCTGATGGCGCTGACGGTCGCGACCGGCTTTGTCGTCGACGACGCCATCGTCGTGCTCGAGAACATCACCCGCTACATCGAGGACGGCCTGTCGCCGCTGGAGGCCGCCCTCAAGGGCGCCAACGAGGTCGGCTTCACCGTGCTTTCGATGAGCATCTCGCTGATCGCCGTCTTCATTCCGATCCTGCTGATGGGCGGCATCGTCGGCCGGCTGTTCCGCGAATTCGCGATGACGATCTCGATCGCGATCCTGATCTCGCTGGCGATTTCGCTGGCGACCACGCCGATGATGTGCGCCGTGCTGCTGCGCAGCGAATCCGGCCAGCGACATGGACGGCTTTATCGCGCCAGCGAACGCTTCTTCGAAGGCATGCTGAATTTCTACCGGCGGACCCTCACCGCGGCGCTGCGACATCCGCGCTCGATCATGCTGATCCTCGCGATCGTGCTGGGCCTCAATTTCTACCTCTACGATCATCATCCCGAAGGGCTTCTTCCCGCAGCAGGACACCGGGCGGATCGTCGGCATCATCCAGGCGGATCAGAGCATTTCGTTTCAGTTGATGCAGCAGAAGCTGACGCAGTTCGTCACCATCATCAAGCAGGATCCCGCGGTCGAGACCGTCGTCGGCTTCACCGGCGGCGGCCAGACCAATTCCGGCTTCGTGTTTGCCTCGCTGGTTCCGCTCGGCGAGCGCGGCGTTTCCGCCGACGGCGTCATCGCGCGGCTGCGGCGCGCGATGGCGGTCGTTCCCGGAGCGACACTGTTCCTGCAGGCGGTGCAGGACATCCGCGTCGGCGGCCGGGCCAGCAATGCGCAGTATCAATACACGCTGCAGGGCCCGACTCTGGAGGAACTCAATGAATGGTCGCCGAAGATCGCGGCGGCGATGCAAGGCCGAGCCGAACCTCGCCGACGTCAACAGCGACCAGCAGAACAAGGGACTCGAATCCAATCTGGTGATCGACCGCGACGCCGCCGCCCAGTTGGGGGTCACCGTCAGCCAGATCGACAACACGCTCTATGACGCGTTCGGCCAGCGCCAGGTCTCGACCATCTATGTCGCCCGCAACCAGTATCACGTGATCATGGAGGTGGCGCCGCGCTACTGGCAAAATCCGGAAACGCTGAAGGACGTCTATGTCAGCACGTCCGGCGGCTCGGTCGGCGGCTCGCAGGCGACCAATGCGGTGGCGGGAACCGTGCTGCGACGGGACAGCGCATCCGCGGCCAGCTCCGCCAACGCGCAGGCCGCGCGAAATCTCGCGACCAATTCGATCGGCGCCACCGGCAAAGGCGTGGCCTCGACCGGTTCGGCGGTCAGCACCAGCCAGGAGACCATGATTCCGCTGTCGGCGGTCGCGCAGTTTTACCCAGGGCGCGACCCCGCTCGCGGTCAATCATCAGGGGCTGCTGGTCGCCAACACCATTTCCTTCAACCTGCCGCCGAATGTGTCGCTCAGCACGGCCGTCGCCGCCATCGAGGCGGCCATGAACCGGATCGGCGTGCCCGCCACCATTCGCGGCACCTTCCAGGGCACGGCGAAGGCGTTCCAGGATTCGCTGAGCAACCAGCCTTTCCTGATTCTGGCGGCGCTGGTGACGATCTACATCGTGCTCGGCGTGCTCTATGAAAGCTACATCCATCCGCTGACGATCCTGTCGACATTGCCGTCGGCCGGCGTCGGCGCCCTGCTGGCCCTGATGGCGTTCCACACCGAATTCAGCATCATGGCGCTGATCGGCGTCATTCTGCTGATCGGCATCGTGAAGAAGAACGCCATCATGATGATCGATTTTGCGCTCGACGCCGAGCGCAGGCGCGGGCTCAGCTCCGCTCGATGCCATCTACGAAGCCTGCATGCTGCGCTTTCGGCCGATCATGATGACGACCATGGCGGCCATGCTTGGCGCGCTTCCGCTCGCCATCGGCATGGGCGAAGGCGGCGAGCTTCGCCAGCCGCTCGGCATCGCGATCGTCGGGGGACTTATCCTCAGCCAGGTGCTGACGCTCTATTCCACTCCGGTGATCTATCTGTATATGGACCGGTTCCGTTCATGGAGCCAACGTCTGAGGGGCGGCGGCGCGGCGCCGCTTGCGCCCGACGCCAACGCTGCAACCGGGCGAGTAGATGTCAAGGTCACAATGCGCAATGATGCGTCCAAGTCGAATTCCAAACAGCGGATTTGGCGGCAAGATCCGGAGCGCGTTTGCGCTCGCCGCGCTGCTGCTCAGCCCGGTGCTGTCCGGCTGCATCCTCGGAACCGAACGGCCCGAGCTCAATCTCGAGGTCCCGGCCGAATATCGCGAGGCGCAGCATACGCGCGCGCCCGACGCCGCCGTTCCGGCGCTGGACTGGTGGCGCGGCTTTCGATCCGGCGAACTGACGTCGCTGATGGAAGCATGCGCAGATCTACAACCTCGATATCGCCGTGGCGATCGCCCAGATCGTTCAGGCCGACGCGCAGGTGGGAATATCGGGAGCGCCGTTGTTGCCGTCGCTGACCGGAACGGGAACGGCCGAGCGCATCTAATCCGGCTCCCTGGCGCTGCCCGCCGACGACTCTCGCAGTACAATCTCGGGCTCACCGCGAGCTACATGGTCGATTTCTGGGGCAAGAACCGCGCCACGCTTTATGCCGCCGAGGAGAGCGCGACCGTCGCCCGCTATAACCGCGAAGTCGTGACCTCACGACCATCGTCACCGTCGCCAATACCTATTTCCAGATCCTGGCCGCACAGGATGAACTGCGCGTCGCGCGCCGCAATCTCGCCGCGGCCGAGCGCATTCTGGCGCTGATCAAGCAGCAATTCACGGGCGGAACGGCGTCGCAGCTCGACCTGTCGCAGCAGGAGGCGCTGGTCTCGACCGAACGCGCCGCGATTCCGCCGCTCGAAGTCACGCTGCGGCAGAATATCGCCGCGCTGGCGCTGCTGGTCGCGCGCGCGCCGGCCAATTTCTCGATCAATGGCGGCGGAATGGCGCAGATCGCGGTTCCGCGGGTGACGCCGGGCCTGCCTTCGGAACTGCTCTACCAGCGGCCGGACATCCGTCGAGGCCGAGGCGCAACTGGCCTCCTCCAATTTCAGCGTCGAAGCGGCGCGCGCCGCGTTCTTCCCGCAAATACAGTTGACCGGCACCGACCGGCGTGCAGAGCGCGGCGCTGGCGTCGCTGTTCGGACCGGGCGCCTGGTACTACACGCTGGCCGCCGGATTGACCCAGCCGATCTTCGACGGCTTCCTGCTGGAGAGCCAGTTGAAGCAGGCCAAGGGCCTGCAACTGCAGTATCTGCAGGCTTACCGCAAGGCGGTGCTGTCGGCCTTCGCCGACGTCGAGAAGGCGCTGGTCGCGCTGTCGCAATACCACCCGGCAGGAGCGGCTCCAGATCGAAGCCGTGACCAATTCCCGCAAGGCCTTCGAAGTATCGGAAACCCAATTGCGCGCCGGCACCGTGAACCTCATCACCGTGCTGCAGACCCAGCAAACCCTGCTCACCGCCGAGAACACGCTGGCGCAGGTGCGCCTGACCAAGCTGCTGGCCGCCAGCAGCCTGTTCCAGGCGCTTGGCGGCGGATGGACGCCTGTTCCCGCATCTCTCGCGACCGCGAGCGCACCCCCGCCGCAGTGATCCACAGCGCGACGCCGGTTCGGCGGCGGCAAAATTCAAACCGCCGCCGCTTCAGCGAAATCAGGGCCTCGTCAAAACACCAACGCCTTGGCCTGCTTGACCTGCGGCAGCTTCTGCACCTCGGCGAGCACTCCGGCCGGCACCGCGCCGTCGATCTCGACCAGCGCGATGGCGTCGCCGCCCTGCTTGTTGCGGCCGAGATGGAAGGTCGCGATGTTGATTTTGGCGGCGCCGAGCAGGCCCGCGAAATTGCCGATGAATCCGGGCTTGTCCTCATTGGTGACGTAGATCATCGACTTGCCGAACTCGGCGTCGACCCGGATGCCCTTGATGTCGACCAGCCGCGGCTTGCCGTCGGCATAGACCGTACCCGACACCGAGCGCTCCTGCCGCTCGGTGGTGACGGTGACCGTGATCAGGCTTTCGTAGTCGCTTTGCGCCGCGCGGACGATCTCGTCGACCACCATGCCGCGCTCCTTGGCGACCACCGGCGCCGAGACCACGTTGACGTCGCCCAGCATCGGCCGCAGCAGGCCCGACAGCGCCGCCGATGTCAGCGCCTTGATCTTCATTCCGGCGACCTGGCCCTCATAGGTGATCTGCACCTTCGCGATGCCGGTCTCCGTGAGCTGGCCGGCGAACGACCCGAGCTTTTCGGCCAGTTCAATGAACGGCTTCAGCTTCGGCGCTTCCTCGGCCGTGATCGAGGGGAAGTTGACCGCGTTGGAGATCGCGCCGGTCAACAAGTAATCCGACATCTGTTCGGCGACCTGCAGCGCGACGTTCTCCTGTGCTTCGGTGGTGGCCGCGCCCAGATGCGGCGTGCAGATCACATTGGGATGACCGAACAGCACGTTGCTGATGGCCGGTTCTTCCACGAACACGTCGAACGCGGCGCCGGCGACATGTTTGGATTCGAGCGCATCGACCAGCGCCTGTTCGTCGACCAGCCCGCCGCGCGCGCAATTGATGATGCGGACGCCCTTCTTCATCTTGGCCAGCGCCGCGGCGTCGATGATGTTCTTCGTCTTGTCGGTCAGCGGCGTGTGCAGCGTGATGAAGTCGGCGCGCTTCAACAGGTCGTCGAGTTCGACCTTTTCGACGCCGAGGTCCCTGGCGCGTTCCGGCGACAGGAACGGATCGAACGCAATCACCTTCATGCGCAGGCCGAGCGCACGATCGGCGACGATGGCGCCGATGTTGCCACAACCGATCACGCCCAGCGTCTTGGCGGTGATCTCGACGCCCATGAAGCGGTTCTTCTCCCATTTGCCGGCCTGGGTCGAGGCGTCGGCCGCCGGAATTTCGCGCGCCAGCGCCAGCATCAGCGTGATCGCGTGTTCGGCGGTCGTGATCGAATTGCCGAACGGCGTGTTCATCACGATGATGCCCTTGGCCGTGGCCGCGGGAATCTCCACGTTGTCGACGCCGATGCCGGCGCGGCCGATCACTTTCAGCCGCGTTGCCTTCTCGATGATCTTGGCGGTCGCCTTGGTCGCCGAGCGGATCGCGAGTCCGTCATAATTGCCGATGATCTCCGCGAGCTTGTCCTTGTCCTTGCCGAGGTTGGGCTGGAAATCGACGTCGATGCCACGATCCTTGAAAATCTGCACGGCGGCGGGAGAGAGCGCGTCGGAAATCAGAACTTTGGGTGCGGACATTTTTATGTTCCTCTGCCCTCAGCGCAGCGCGCCGGGGTGGGTGGGGTGGAAGCTGTATGGCGATTTCTTCTCCCTCTCCCGATTCTTGCGGGGAGAGAGTTGGGGTGATGGGCATCTATCAACGGGTGAGGCGCTTGAGAGAGCCCCTCACCCGGATTGCTGCGCAATCCGACCTTTCCCCGCGAAGAACGGGGAGAGGCGAAGCAGCTACGCCGCCTTGGCGAGTGACGATTTCATTTCGGCGAACGCCCAGTCGATCCACTGCGTCAGCAGCGCAACGTCGCCTGCCTCCACGGTAGCGCCGCACCAGATGCGTAAGCCCGGCGGCGCGTCGCGGTAGTGCGCGAAATCGTAGCCGGCGCCTTCTTTCTCCACGAGAGCAACCAGCTTCTTGGCAAAGTCCGATTGCGCATCCAGCGTCAGCAACGTAATCGCGGGATCGACGATCCGCATGCACACCGACGTGTTGGAGCGAACCGCCGGATCGCGGGCCAGGAAATCGATCCACGGGGTTTTCGCCTTCCAGTCGGCAAGCACCCTGGTGTTGGCGTCTGCGCGCGCCATCAGGCCCTTCAGGCCGCCGATCGATTTTCCCCAATTCAGCGCGTCGAGATAATCCTCAACGCACAGCATCGACGGCGTGTTGATGGTCTCGCCCTCGAAGATGCCCTGGTTAAGCTTGCCGCCCTTGGTCATGCGGAAGATCTTCGGCAGCGGCCACGGCGGCGTGTAACTCTCCAGCCGCGCCACCGCGCGAGGCGAGAGCACCAGCATGCCGTGCGCGGCCTCTCCGCCCAGCGCCTTCTGCCAGGAGAACGTCACCACATCGAGCTTGGCCCAGTCGAGCTTTTGCGCGAACGCTGCCGAGGTGGCGTCGCAAATGGTAAGGCCTTCGCGGGCCGCGCTGATCCAATCGGCATTCGGCACGCGCACGCCCGAAGTCGTGCCGTTCCAGGTGAAGACGATGTCGGAGGCGGGATCGGCCTTGGCGAGATCGGGGATTTCGCCATAGCCGGCATGCAGTTTTGTGACGTCCTTGAGCTTCAATTCCTTGACGATGTCGCTGACCCAGCCTTCGCCGAAAGATTCCCAGGCGATGGTGGTAACGGGCCGCGCGCCGAGCAGCGACCATAGCGCCATTTCCACCGCACCGGTATCGGACGCCGGCACGATGCCGATCCTGTAATCGGCCGGAACCTCAAGCACTTCGCGCGTCAGTTCGATCGCGAGCTTGAGCTTGGCCTTGCCGATTTTCGCGCGGTGCGAACGGCCGAGGGCGGCGTCTTTGAGATTTTGGGCGTTCCAGCCGGGGCGCTTGGCACAGGGGCCGGAGGAAAAATGCGGCACATTTGGCCGCGAAGCGGGCTTCGCTGCAGTCATGATCTATCCTTCCAGATAGCAAGCCTCCCGTTGGGGGGAGGTGTCCCGCCGCGGTGCTTAAGGGAATCGCCTGAAATCGTCAAGGAACTTTAGAGGGATCAGGTGTGATCTCGGAATCCAGTGTGATCCCCGGATCACACGCGGTTGATGGCTCAGCATCCGCTTTGGGTTTTTGTTCCGAGTCCATCAGTTCGGCCGCATCGTTGACTGTTTTCGCCGCTCTGCGCCGGCTGGCGATTTTCAGGACGCTTTTTTCATCGGCCTGCACCACATATTCGTTACCGACCCGGAGAATCGAATAGTTTTTCATGCGCGATCCCCACCGGCCCCAAGCCACCTGCATCGCCAGCGTGGCATGGTTCGAAGCGCAGAAGAAACTCACGAAGAGCTGGGTAGTTTATCGCGCGTTAACCGGATCGAATCGCAAAACGCGTTTCGCAATTGTCTCAACGATGGCCCGAATTGGGGCGACACGCGGCTGTATCAAAATCGCAGCGTCATCCCGATATGGCTGCGCTGGAAGCCCAGCCGTTGATAAAATCGCTGGGCATCGACGCGGCTATTGTGCGTCAGCAATTCGACCAGTCTGCATCCGTTTGCACGTGCCTGCGGTGACGGCCCATTGCACCAGTTGCTCGCCGATGCCGCGGCTGCGGCGATGGCTTGCGACGCGAACGTCCTCGATCAGGGCGCGCGAGGCGCCCTGCGAGCTCAATCCCGGCAGGATACAGAGCTGCAGGCAGCCGACCACCGCGCCTTCACCATCCTCGGCGACCACAAGCTGGATGTTGGGATCGCGATCGACCCGTTCGAACGCCGCAAAATATGGCGCCGGCAATGGATTTTCCAGCCGCTCGCGGCCGCTTCCGAGCGGATCGTCCGCCAGCATCGCCACGATGGCGGCAACATCGTCGCGACGGGCACGCCGGATGGTCATCGGGGAAATCGCGGACATGACGGTTCTTCCGAAAAAAGATCAACGCGCCGGTGGCAGGCCAAGCGAGCGTTCGGCCTCACCGATCCAGCGCCGCACTGCGGCGTAACCGTCGAGGTGGAAGCCGCCCTCATGCGCCAGCCTTGTATAGGCCAGCAGGGAGACGTCGGCGAGGCTGATGCCGTCGCCGACCAGGAACCGTGATGCGGCGAGTTGCTGCTCCATCCGCGCCAGCGCAGCATAGCCGCGCTTGACCTTGTCGGAATCGAGATCGGAAGCCGGCTTGCCGAGATAGACCATCTGGAAACGGCACACTGCGATATAGGGCTCGTGGCTGTATTGTTCCCAGAACAGCCACTCGTCCATCTTCGCAGCCGCGAAAGCATCCGCCGGGATCAGGTCGCTGCCGCGGGCGAGATAGCGAATGATGGCGTTGGATTGCGCCAGCGTGCGGCCGTCGTCGAATTCGACCGTCGGCACCTGCCCCGCGCTGTTGAGCCTGAGAAACGCCGTGGTGCGGGTTTCGCGCTTCAGCGTATCGACCGCGACCCATGTGTAGGGCAGCGCCAGCAGGTCGCAGACCCACTTCACTTTCAGGCAATTGCCCGAATTGACATCGCCGTGGATTTTCATCGATTGCGCGGCCTTCGAAACAGGCGCGGCATCGGACCCGCCGCGTCATCTTCGTCACGGCGAGCATGCGGCCGGTCTCAGAACTTGTAACCTATCCCGAAGCGCGCGCTGTTCATGTTGACGACCATGTCCTTGACCGTCAGGAATTTGATATATTCCCACTCGCCGCGCATGAACACGTTGCCCCACAACATGTATTCCATGCCAAGCCCGCCGGTCCAGCCGGCCGTGAAATTGTTGCCTCGTTGTTCGGTTTGCGACACCGGCGCCAGCGGATAATAATCGGTATGGTGGACGGTATTGGTGGTCGACACACCGTTGACGGTGGTAGTGGTCGACACGTCGTAATCGTCCTGCAGATTGCCGGTAACCGTCGCCGAGCGGGCCACATCCATACGTCCCACCGCAAGACCGCCAAACACGTAAGGCAGGAAGTTGCCAAAAGCATAGCCGGCGCGGCCGCGGAACGTGATCACATCCTTGACTTGCAGGGCCGCGGAGCCGGCCAGCGTGATATTGTAGGTATGGGTGTGGCCGGCCGGCGGCGTATCGCCGGCGGGATTGACGATGGCGCGGGTCATGGAGTTGCTGGCGGAACTCGCCAGGCTGTCGATGTAATTGTAATTGGCCTCAAGGCCGAAAACGAGATCTTCCCACTGCCAGTTGCGGCCGACGAAAGCACCGAAGCCGGTGCCCTGGGCATGATTCTTAGACAGCAACTGCCAGTTGGAAAGCGGCGTCTGAAGCACGGTGTTGTTCAGTATGAAATTGGTCAGGCTCTGGGTGGCGTGGCCGAAATCGATTTCCGCCGATGAGTAATCGACCTGACCGCCGGCGTACCAGCCGTCCCAGTTTCGGGTGGCCGTGCTCAGTCCCTCGGAAGTACTGCCGCGCAGGATCGGAAGGTCGGAAAGGTCGGCCGCCCGTACGCCGGACGCCGCTCCGAGCACCATCGCCGCCAGCAGAATTCTACGCATCACAACGCTCCATCGGACTCTAACTTGGCGTTGATCATCGCCCGTTAACCTTAACCAATCGTTGTCGCGGGAGCAGGAAGCGCAAAACAAAACGGCGCGGGAACATCCCGCGCCGTTAAGAACCATTAACAGGTGAAAGGTTCGATCAGCCCTTGCGGATCAAAGGCGGCGCATAGGTCTGCGGCGTTTCCAGGTTCCAGCGCACGCCCAGCATCAGGTCCTGCGAGGTGAGGCTCTTGAACGTCATTGGGTTGTAGATGTTGTTGGTGCCGTCGAAAGTCTTGAGATCGCCGGCCAGGCCGTCGCCCATGTTGAGGTAGCGATAGGCGAGTTCGATGGTGAAGTTCGGGTTGACCTTGTAGGCAAGACCGGCGTGCAGCGCCCAGGCGAAATTCCACTTCGCCATGTTATCGCCGTATGCCATCGACGGCACCGCGCCGGCGCCGCTGTTGGAAACACCCTGATCGGTGAAGTTTGAAATCGAGACCCGCGCGGTACCGACGCCGGCGCCGATGAACGGGGTTATGCACCACCAGGTGCCGAGATCGACATAGGCGTTGGCGAGGACAAGCCAATCGGACTTCTGAGCGTGATATACGTCGGAGCCAAAACCGCCTGGAAAGGTGATAAGATCAACACCGCTGAATTCCGCGTTGGCGCGATACTCGCCGGTGATGTCGGCGCGGAACCAGTGGTTGAGCTGATAACCGACGCCAAGAGCAAAGATGCCCGCGCTGTTGAAGCCGAGGCGCTGATCCGACGTGGTCAGGGTGGAGTCGAGTGCATTGTTCAGCCGGCTGACGGTCTGATTGCTGAAACCGATATCGCCCCGCAGATACCATCCGCCGAAATCCTCGATCGGGGGTGGCGCATATGACATCTGCGGCGGCGGCATGATGGAGGGCATATCCGCGGCAAATGCCAACGTCGAAAACAGTGATGCCGCTCCGGCGGCAACGAGAAACTTAACGCTACGCATGGGCTTCGTCCTTTTGGCCGGTGAGGCAGACTACGGAGGCCTCACATCAAAAAACTCACGGCCGGACGATGGCACCAAAACCTTAAGCGCCACTTAACCCTAATTTTTAAGGTTGATTTTCTCTGAGGATTTGCGCGGCGAAACGGCGCCGCAAAAAATGGCGAAACCGCCGCAATCGCTAACAATGTGTTGATGGAGAATCCGCGCCGGTGTTGCGTGTCAGCGCGCAGGCTTCGGCATCTTCGGCAGGAACACCGCGAGCAATCCGATCGCCGGCAGGAACGCGCAGACCTGATAGACAAAGGCGATGCCGGTATGATCGGCGACCCTGCCCAGCACCGCAGCACCCAGACCGCCGATGCCGAAGGCGACGCCGAAGAACACGCCGGAAATCATGCCGAAACGGTGCGGCATCAATTCCTGGGCAAACACGATGATCGACGACGTCGTCGACGACAGGATGAGCCCGATGAACACCGTCAGCACCGCGCTCGCATAGAGTCCGGCATAGGGCAGCGCCAGCGTAAACGGCAATGCGCCGAGCACCGAAAACCAGATGACGTATTTGCGGCCGAAGCGATCGCCCAGCGACCCGCCTGCGAACCCTCCCACCGCATTCGCGGCCAGAAAGATAAACAGATAGATCTGGCCGGCCTGGGTCGAGATCCCGAACCTGTCGATCAGGTAGAAGATGTAATAGCTCGACAGGCTGGAGACGTAGAGCTGCTTTGAGAACAACAGCACCACCAGCACCGCCAGCGCGATTCGGACCTTGCGCCGGTCCGGCGCATCCGGATGCGGGGCGGGAGCTGCGAACTTCCTGGCTGCGATCTGCGGCCGGTACCAGAGCCCGATGCGCCACAGGATGACGATCGCCAGAAATGCGATCGATGAGAACCAGGCGATGCTTGGTTGACCGAACGGCACCACGATCAATGCCGCCAGCACCGGCCCCATCGAGGAACCGAGGCTGCCGCCGACCTGAAACACCGATTGCGCGAAGCCGAAACGCCCGCCCGAAGCCAGCCGCGCGATCCGCGCCGACTCCGGGTGAAACACCGCCGAGCCGAGCCCGACCAGCGCCGCCGCGACGAGAATGACAGGATAGTTATGCGCCACGCTGAGCAGCAACAGCCCGAAGAAAGTAAAACCCATGCCGACGGCGAGCGAAAACGGTTGCGCCTTCTTGTCGGTGAAATGTCCGACCACCGGCTGCAGCAGCGACGCGGTGAACTGAAATGCCAGCGTGATCAATCCGATCTGCGCGAAGTCGAGCGCGTAGCTTTCTTTCAGGATCGGATAGACGGAAGGGATCAACGACTGCATGGTGTCGTTGAGAAAATGCGAGAAGCTGATGCTGCCCAGCACAATATAGGCCGGTCCCGCCGCCTTTGCCATGGAATCGGAGGTGACATCCGATACGACGACGGGCTCGACCAGCGCCTCTTCCGAGATGATCACGGATTCGTTCAAAGGCTTGTTTCCCGAAAGATTCGCAAGGCGCGACGGCAATTTCCTACGACGCGGAGCCCGCGCCGACCAGCGCCATTAGCCGATAGCTGCGATGCGAATGGCGACAGCTCTACCTCTCCCTTCGGGACCCTTCGGGAGAGGTGGACGGAACATGCTGCGTTCACGCCGCCGCGGCGTGGCCCAGCGCGGAGACGATATGATCGACCACCTCTTCGACCAGGATACGGTCGTCGCCCTCGCCCATGACTCGGATCACAGGCTCGGTTCCGGAGGAGCGAACCAGCAGCCGGCCGTGGCCGTTGAGCCGTTTCTCACCGGCGTCGATGGCCGATTTGACGTCGGCGTCGTCGAGCGGCTTGCCGCTGCGGTAGCGCACATTCTTGAGGATCTGCGGCAGCGGATCGAAGCGATGACAGACTTCGGACACCGGGCGGCGAAGCTTCTGCACCACCGCGAGCACCTGCAATGCCGCGACAAAGCCGTCGCCCGTCGTCGCATAGTCGGACAGGATGATATGACCTGAGGGCTCGCCGCCGAGATTGTAGCCGTGGCCCAGCATCTGTTCGAGCACATAGCGATCGCCGACAGCCGTGCGCACGAGTTCGATGCCCTGTCCCTCGAGGAAGCGCTGCAGCCCGAGATTCGACATCACGGTCGCGACGATGCCCGGTCTGGAGAGGCGGCCGTCTTCCTTCCAGCTTTGCGCGATCACCGCGAGCAGCTGGTCGCCATCGACCAGATGTCCGCGCTCATCGACAAGAATGACCCGGTCGGCGTCGCCATCGAGCGCGATGCCGATATCGGCGCGCAATTCACGCACCTTGCGGCTCAACGCTTCCGGCGAGGTGGAGCCGCATTCCTTGTTGATATTGAATCCGTCCGGCTCGACGCCGATCGAGATAACGTCGGCGCCCAGCTCCCACAGCGCTTCCGGCACCACCTTGTAGGCCGCACCGTTGGCGCAATCGATCACCACCCGCAGGCCGTCGAGGCTGAGATCGCGCGGCAGCGTGCGCTTGGCGAATTCGATGTAGCGGTCGTGAACGCCGTCGATGCGGCGGGCGCGGCCCAGACTGGCGCTCTGCGCCAGCCGCTTGTCGAGGGATTCGTCGAGCAGCAGTTCGATCTGCTTTTCGACGTCGTCAGACAGTTTGAAGCCCTGCGGACCGAACAGCTTGATGCCGTTGTCTTCGAACAGATTGTGCGACGCGGAAATCATCACGCCGAGATCGGCGCGCATCGACTTGGTCAGCATCGCCACCGCCGGCGTCGGCATCGGGCCGAGCAGCAGCACGTCCATGCCGACCGAGGTAAAACCGGCCACCATCGCGTATTCGATCATGTAGCCGGAAAGCCGTGTATCCTTGCCGATGACGACGCGGTGGCGATGCTCGCCGCGCTGAAACACCAATCCGGCCGCCTGCCCGACCTTGAGCGCCAGCTCTGGCGTGATCAGACCATTGGCAAGGCCCCTGATCCCGTCCGTCCCGAAATATTTGCGGCTCATGCGACCCCCAGCAGCTTGCAACGTGCAGGGGTTATAAGGCTTCGGCACTAAAATGGCTTCAAAAAATATGATGAATTATTACCGGGGTGTTGCCGCGGATGACACCTAACACACTGTTAACGTTATGTTTATGCTCTCGACCGCAACGGCGCGATGGCTCGCTAGCCCTTGCGCTTGACGTGATGGTCCTCTTTAGAGGGCGGCGGTTGGGTGACATTCACCGGGTCGGAACCGGGGAAAGTCTCCTCAAGTCCCTCCTCCAGCGCCTGATCCAGCTGCCGTTTCTCGGCTGCTTTGGCGTCTTTGGGGTCGGAGCGTGGCCGGGTCATCAATGCTCTCCTGGTCGACCACCCGGTTCCGCGAGGCGATTTTGCGGATGGCCCAACCATGCTAGATGATTTCACAAGCGCATAAATACAAGAAAGGGCCGGAAACGTCCATGAAACACATCACCTGCATCGAGGATCTTCGCCAGGTCCATATGCGCAAAGTGCCGAAGGCGTTTTTCGACTATGCCGACCGCGGCTCCTATTCCGAGCAAACGCTGCGCGCCAACTGCGACGATCTGCGGGCGATCAAGTTCCGCCAGCGCATCCTGGTGGATGTATCGAAGCGAGATCTCTCCACCACCATCCTCGGCGAACCCGCCGCGTTGCCGCTGATCCTGGCGCCGATCGGGCTGCTCGGCATGCAGTCCGGCGACGGCGAAATTCATGCCTGCCGCGCCGCACAGGCCGCCGGGATTCCCTTTACGCTGAGCACGATGTCGATCTGTTCGATCGAGGACGTCGCGGCCAATGTCGACAAGCCGTTCTGGTTTCAGCTCTACGTCATGAAGGACCGCGGCTTCATCAAGGCCCTGATCGAGCGCGCCATCGCCGCCAAATGCAGCGCGCTGGTGTTGACCGTCGACCTTCAGGTGATCGGACAGCGCCACCAGGACATCAAGAACGGCATGACGGTGCCGCCGGAATGGTCGGTCTCGAAATTCCTCGATTTCGCCAGCAAGCCGGCCTGGGTGTCCGGCGTGTTGCGCGGCAAGCGCCGCACCTTCGGCAATCTGGTCGGCCACCTCAAGGGCACCGACGATATCACCGCGCTCGGGACCTGGATCTCGACGCAGTTCGACACCTCGCTGAACTGGAAGGACGTCGAGTGGATCCGCAGCATCTGGCCGGGCAAGCTGATCCTGAAGGGCATTCTCGACGTCGAGGACGCCGAGGAGGCCGCGAAAACCGGCGCGCAGGCGCTGGTGGTCTCGAACCATGGCGGCCGGCAGCTCGACGGCGCGCCGTCGTCGATCGAGGTTTTGCCTGAAATCGTCGATGCCGTCGGCTCGCAGATGGAAATCATGTTCGATGGCGGCATCCGCTCCGGCCAGGACGTGATGCGCGCGCTGGCGCTCGGCGCCAAATCCTGCATGATCGGCCGCGCCTTCGTTCACGGCCTCGGCGCCTTCGGCGAAGCCGGCGTCGCCAAGGCGATCGACCTGATCGCCAGTGAACTCAGCGTCACCATGGGACTGTGCGGCGTCAACACCATCGCCGAGATCGACGACCACGTGCTGGCGGTTTGAATACGATTGCAAATTCCATCGTCGTCCCAGCGAACGCCGGGACCCATACCGCGTAGCCCTCTCGTTTAAGAGACGCTGTTCAACGACCTTCTTATAACCACGCCCTCCTGTGGGTATGGGTCCCGGCGTTCGCCGGGACGACCCGTTGATAGAGACTGGGCGCGCTTCACATCGGCGGCGTGATGCCGTCGAGGCCGACGCCGACGCGGCCGGCTTCCAGAGAACCGTCGTCCTTCTTCACCGCCCCGAAGATGATGACCTTGGCGCCGGCTTTCAGTTCGGCCTTGTCGCCCGTCACGAACGCGACGATCGGCGTATCCGGCGGCACCACGACTTTCTTTTCGCCATCCTTGTACTTGACCATGATGTTCTGGCCGTCCTTGCCGGCAACCGTCTCCGCGACGGTGGCGTTGGTCATGGTTGAGTTGGGTCGGAGGTCCCACGCCCGAAACCCCTCGCCGGTGCCGCGCTGGGCTTCAGGGAAAATATGAACGGCGAGCGCCTTCTGGGTGCCGTCGGGCTCGGGCATCGCCGAGACCCCGATGTAGGAGTTCGGCTTGATTTCGGCCAGCGAACTCCTGGCGATGCCGACCACCACCACATTGTCGGTCATGCGAACCTTCATGTCGGCGCCCTCGCGCGACTTGATCATCAGCATGGGGCCGTCGACACTTTCGATCGTGCCGCGGATGCGGACGGTCGGCGGCTGCGCCCACGCAGTCGATGCGAGTGCTGTCATAACCGTCAGTGCGGCGAGCGCACGCGGCATCAAAAAAGAAACTCTCGGCATGGTTTGTCCCCCCAGGGTTTTGCCTGACAATGGAGCAACCCCGCGACCGCAGGGCTATTCCCCTTCTGGGAGAAGGAAGAAAACCTCACATCGGCGGCGTCAGGCCGTCGCGGCCGACGCTGACGCGGTTGGTTTCGAACGAACCGTCCGGCAGCTTCTTCATGAAGGCGATCACCTTGGCGCCGGCCTTCAGGTCGGACTTGTCGGCGGGAACGTAGGTCACGACCGGGGTATCCGGCGAAACCACGACTTTCTTCTCGCCGTCCTTGTACTTGATCAACAGGGTGTGACCGTCATTGCCGGCCACGCTCTCCGCCACCGTCGCATTGGTCATGGTCGAGTTGGGGCGCAGATCGTAGGGCCGCGAGCCCTCGCCGGTGCCGCGCATGTCTTCCGGAAAAACATGAACCTCGACCGCGTTCTGGCTGCCGTCCGGTCCCGGCACCGTGGTGGCGCCGATGAAGGAGCCGACCTTGATATCCGCCAGCGCGATCTTGATGATGCCCACCACCTTCATGTCGCCGGTCATGTGCAGCTTGACGTCCTCGCCGCCGCGCGATTTGACCGCCAGCACATCGCCGTCGACGCCTTCGATGGTGCCGCGAACCCGCGACGGCGTGGGCGGCTGTTGGGCAATGGCCGGGAGTGAAACGGCGACCAGCGCAAAAGCGGCGAGCGAACGCAACAAAGCATTATGATAAATTGGCATGAACTGTCCTCCCGGTGAGCACCCTTCAGCAGTGGACACCAGGGCTGACACAATATTCCGTTTCAACCTTTGGTAAGATCGGCCTCGACCAGTTGGCGTAGCTCCGGCGTCACCTCGGGACGCTGTCCGAACCAAAGCTCAAAACCGCGCACCGCCTGGTACAGCAGCATGCCGAGCCCGTCGGCGGTCTTCAATCCGCGCGCCCGCGCCGCCGCCAGCAACGGCGTTTGCAGCGGCACGTAGACGAGGTCTGCGACGACGGCATGCGGCGGCAACAGGCCGGCGTCCAATTCCAGCGCGGGCTGGCCGTGCATGCCGAGCGACGTTGTGTTCACCAGCAATCCGCAACGCGGCAACAGGTGGCCGACGGTGTCCCAGGCAACCGGCAAGACCCCGGCGCCGAACTGATCGACCAGGGTCTGGGCCCGTTCCATGGTCCGGTTCGCAAGATGGACGCGCTTGATGCCGCGCTCGATCAATCCGAATATCACCCCCCGCGCCGACCCGCCGGCGCCGAGCACCAGCGCATCCTCCGCCGCGTCCCATCCGGGCGCGCTGGCATCGAGATTGTCGATGAAACCCTCGATATCGGTGTTGGTCGAGCGCAGCACGCCGTCCTCGTACCACAGCGTATTCGCGGCCCCCGCCGCTTGGGCGCGGGCATCCGGCACTGACAGTTCCAGCGCGCGCTCCTTGTGCGGAATGGTGATGTTGGCGCCGACAAAACCGTGGGCCGACAGATGCAGCACGAATTCGGCGAAACCTTCGGGCGGCACCGCCTCGATATTGTAACCGCCCGCGATGCCGAGCTTGCGCAGCCAGTAGTGATGGATCACCGGTGAGCGCGAATGCGCCGCCGGCCATCCGATCAGACATGCGGCGCGGGCTTTGGTCTCGGCTGTCATTACCTGTCCTGTCGCAAACGCCCTCGGAAGGGGCGCCGAGCCCGCTCAATTCAGCCAAGCCGCGTTCGCTGTCAATGCTATCGGTGGGCTGTCACGGCAACGACCGCACTCAACGCCAGCGCCGCGGCGGCGGCAAACCAGATCGCAGCGAGGTTGACCCAGTGATAGGCGAGAGCGCCGCACACCGAACCGGCCACCAGCGCCGCCCATAGCAGCAAATTCGCCGTCCAGCCCCAGCGCGCGCCGCCGGTTAGCGCCGCCGCGGCCAGTTGGCCGACCTTGACCAGCGCGCCCGTTACATAGGTCAGGCCGAGCCCTGCGCCACCGTCGATCTGGAACACCGCGTTCTCCAGTCCCATCGCCAGCACGATGGCGGCGACGGCGACATTCGACAGGCCGAATGCGTAGCAAAGCGCGGCGGCGGCCAGCAGCAGCGCCTCCGCCAACAGTACCCAGGGTTGGCGATTGATACCGCGGCCGAGCACGATCAGGCTGCCGGCCGCGGCGCCGATCACAAACAGCGCGATCAGGCCGAGGGCCTGGGCCGCATTCAGCCACTCCCCCTGCGCGAGGCTGACGCCCATCCGCGTCGAGTTGCCGCTCATGAAGGAGACGAACAGGCCGCCGAGGTGCAGAAAACCGATGCCGTCGACATAGCCGGCCAGCGCACTCAGCGCACAGGCCAGGGCAATGTTGCGGCGTGAATCAAGCATCGTCTCGGCCGTTCAGGCGTTCCATTCGTAGACTTCTTTCTCGTAGGCTTCCTGAAAGCCTGCCCGCAGCAAATTCCGCCAGGAATGCTCGAGCATATACAGGGTTTCGGATACCAGCATCGAGCAGCCCTCTTGTTCGGCCCGTTCGATCCGCTTCGCGATCAGCGCCTGCTGCGCTCCGCGTTTGCGATCACTTTCGGCGGTCGCCGCCGCCATCAGATATCCGAGGTCTTCGAAGATGCAGAGGGCGGCGATGGCCACCGGGCGTGCGTCGTCGAACGCCATGTAGTGGAAGAAGCCTGGCTGTCCCGCGGAGCGTGCAAATTCCGGCCACAGCGTCTCGCCGAGTTGATCGCGGGCCGCTTCTATCTCGTCCACGTTTACTTCGCGTATGCTCAGATCGGTCTTGAATTGAACCGGCGCAGCAGCGCTGCGGCACAGCGTCGGATAGCCGGTGCGCCGGATCCGCGAAAGGCCGCTTCGGTCCAGCCAGCCGCGCACCCGATCCATGTCGAGGCCGGGGCTGAGCCAGACGAAGAACCGCTTCACGCCTTCAGCCGTGAAAAGGGCGATCAAACGCTCCACACTTTCCGGCTCCATTCCCGCTTCGGTTCCGCAGAGATGGACGCGATTCATATTGCCCGAGGCAAACGGACCCTGATGTCTGGGGTCGATGGTGACGTAACAATTGCCGAACGGTGCGCCTTGAAATTGTTTTTGGATGAGGCTATCCGGCCGGATCCGGCCATCCAGCCATTGGGTGAGCCGCCTCATCTTCAACGATAATCCGGTCGCGTCCATCGCATCCATCACCGCGGGGGACTTGCAACGGCGAATATGGCCTGTCGCATCAACCGGCGGCAAGCCTGCCCGGCGCGGCCGGTGCCTCCGCGCGAGAATTTTTGATATCGGCGATCGCACGCGCGATAGTTTCGCGGTATCGGGCGCGCGGCGGTCTGACCCCATGGGTCAGCAGCGCACGGCGCACCGTCGGCGACGCGCCGGTGATGAAGAGCCGGATGCCCTGGCGCTGCGCTTTGGTCGCGACCCGGCTCATCGCATTGGCCGCGGTGGAATCCAGAAACGGCACCGCCGCGAAATCGACCACGAATGCCTTTCGGCTATCGGCGATGCTGTCGAGCACCGCACCCACCGTCGATGCCGCCCCGAAGAAGAACGCCCCGGTGATGCGGTACACCAGCACGTCGGGGTCGGAGGCGAGGCCGGAATCGCAGGGCTCGCGATCATCGTCGCGGTCGGCCTTGTCGCCCGTCACCAGCGGGGTTGCGGCTTCAACGCCCGTCATCTGCGCCATGCGGTTGATGAACAGCACCGCGCCCAGCGCAAAACCGACCAGGATGCCTTCGGTGAGATCGCGAAAGATCGTCAGCAGGAAGGTTGCGAGCAGCACGGTGGCATCGCCGCGCGAGGAGCGTATCAGGGTTGCGAATTCGTGCTTCTCCGCCATGTTCCAGGCGACGATCACCAGCACCGACGCCAGCGCCGCGAGCGGAATATAGCTCGCCAGCGGAGCGGCGATCAGCATGAACAGCAGCAGGAACAGCGAATGCAGCATGCCGGAAACCGGACTGCGCGCGCCGGCGCGGACATTGGTCGCGGTGCGCGCGATGGTGCCGGTGACGCAGATGCCGCCGAACAGCGCCGAGCCGATATTGGCAAAGCCCTGCGCCACCAGTTCGCAATTGGAGCGGTGCCGGCGGCCGGTCATGCCGTCGGCCACCACCGCCGAAAGCAGGGATTCGATCGCGCCGAGCAAGGCGAAGGAGATCGCGTCGGGCAAAACCGCCCGCGTCTTTTCCAGCGAGAACGACGGCCAGGCCGGCCAGGGTAATTCCCGGGGAATGCCGCCAAAGCGGGTGCCGATGGTTTCCACCGGCAACGACAACGCAGAGGTCGCGACGGCCGCAACGACGACCGCGATCAGGATGCCGGGCCAGTTCGGCCGCAGTTTTCGCAAGCCGATGATGATGGCGATGCAGAAGCCGGACACGGCGACCGCCGATACATTGGCCGTGTGCAGCCCGCGCGCCAATACCTCAAGCTTGGGGATCAATTCGCCCGGCTCTTTCGCGGTCAGCGTGATGCCCAGCAGATCCCTGAGCTGGCTGGCGAAGATGATGACGGCGATGCCGGCGGTGAATCCTACTGTCACCGGATACGGAATGAATTTGATGTAGGTGCCGAGCCGCAGATATCCCGCGGCGACCAGCAACACCCCGGCCATCAGGGTGGCAAGCATGACGCCGTCGATGCCCTGGCGTTCGGCGGTCGAGCGATACCAGCACGATGAAGGCGCCGGCCGGACCGCCGATCTGAAACCGGCTGCCGCCGAGCAGCGAGACGATGAAGCCTCCGATCACGGCGGTGTAGAGTCCGCGGTCCGGCGTCACGCCCGAGGCGATGGCGATCGCCATCGACAGCGGCAGCGCCACGATTGCCACGGTCAGGCCCGCGATCACGTCGGCGCGAAATGCCGCGAGACTGTAACCTTCGCGCAGCACCGTGATCAGCTTTGGCGCGTACAGCTCGGCAAAGCTCGGCGGTTTTATCTGCTGCATCAGCACTACCCAACTCCCGCGCGGGTTGCCAAAGCGCCGCCGCAAGTCCCACCTCAGGGCCGACGCGGCGGACCCGGCTCCTTCAACCGCACGCCGCGCCCGCCATCGTCGCTGCGCGCGTGCTCGCCGATCAGTTCGACCCCGGCGCGATTCAACGCATCGACAACCCTGGTCAGGGATTCGACGACACCGCGGACGGTGCCGACGCTGGCTTCCATCCGCTGGATGGTTGGCAGCGAAACCCCCGCCAGTTCGGCCAGCGTTCGCTGATCGATGCCGAGCAATGCCCGCGCCGCCCGCATCTGGAACGACGTGATCACGCGGCCGGTCCATATGTGAAGAAGGATAAATGATACTTCATACGGTGACAATGATGTAAAAAACATCATATGGCAAGCCGAACTATTCACGTCAGCCGATGGACTATCGATCGCGTTCATGGGCAGCGTGGAAGAAAACGGCCCCGGCCGAGGCCGTGCGGTAGGATCGAATTTCCGGGAGACGGCGAGTTACATCAGCCCGCGGCCTTCATGTCTTCGGCCAATTCCAGGTAGTAGCCCGACCAGGTATCGACCAGGCAAAGGTGGTCATGCACTTCGCGGACGCCTTCGGTGTTTTCCGCCGCGACAATCGAAGCCTGTCGCGACCGGGGATCGATGATCAGGCCATGCAGATGGACAATGCCCTTGCGCACGCTGACCTGAAATCCGATCGGCTGCCAGTCGGCTGCTTCCACCGTCCGAACGATCCGGTCGCGGATATGGTCGTCGTCCGCGGTTGGGTCCGGAATTTCCCGCGCCATGTCGGCCACTGCCCGCAGCAAATTCGCGCGGGTCACGATACCGACCAGGCTTTTGCCGCGCAGCACCGGCAGCCGCCGGATGCCGCCTTTTTCCATCACACGCACCAGTTCTTCCAGCGTGGTGTCCTCGTCCACCGTGACGGGATCGCGGGTCATGACATCTTCGACCTTTCGGCCGCGCTCATGCACGAAGTCTTCCGCGGAATGACCAGGGCCAAGCAGGAACTGAAGCCAGCGGGGGCGCTTGCGCTCGGTGCCGATTTCGGAACGACGCAGAAAATCGCCCTCCGACACGATGCCAACGAGTTCACCTGACGCATCGAGCACGGGCAGCCCGCTGATATGATGTTCGAGCATGGTATTGGCGGCCGCCGCGATCGAGGTATCGGGCAAGACGGTTATGACGTTTCGCGTCATGACATGATGGGCGCGCATGCTGATCTCCGTGGTTCGGCAAAGAGAGACTAGCACCTGACCAGCTTGAGCCGTTTGATCTGGCGCAACTAGCGACATTGACGCAGATCAAGGCCGGCGGGTCGACCGGCGCTACGATGCCCCATTTCTCACAGCAGGAAATGGCCGATGCCGCTTTCCATCGTTATTGCCGCCCTCGCGCTGTTCGTGGCTTTTACCTTTCTGATGCGACGCTTTTCCGCTCGAAAAATCGAAACGGCGCCTTCGCGCCGCAGGGCATTTTGATCGAAGCAAAACCTCGGCCATGCCGTAGAACCGCCGTGTAAAACTGCCGGCTCCCCTGATCCGCGCCGCTTGGCGAGTTGACGCTCCTATTAATTGGGGGTACATTTAATAACGTGAAGATCACCTACGATCCGGCAAAACGTCAGGCAGCGATCGACAACCGGGGCCTCAATTTTGTCGACGCCGCCATCGTCTTTGCCGGTCCGACGATTACCGTGCAGGACATCCGCAGGGATTATGGCGAGGTGCGTTTCCAGACCGTCGGATTTCTTGCCGACCGAATGGTGATGGTGGTTTGGACGCCGCGCGGCGAGACGCGGCACGTGATGTCGATGAGAAAGTGCAATGGCCGTGAAAAAGCGATCTATCAAAAGCGATTTGGCCAGGGTTGATGCCCATCGCATCACCAAGGCTGAATATGATGAAGCTCCGGAACTCACCGAAGAGATGCTGGACCGCGCCGAAATTCGCCATGGCGACAAGATCATCAAACGCGGCCGGCCGCCCCTGGAAAATCCCAAAGAGGCGGTCAAGCTTCGTCTCGATCACGACGTTCTCGCAGCCTATCGCAAGACCGGCAGCGGATGGCAAACCCGCATCAATGCCGACCTGCGCAAGGCCGCGCGCAAGCTGGCGGGCTGATTGCGTCACGAATTTATTTATCCGTCATTCCGGGATGGTGCGTAGCACCAGACCCGGAATCTCGAGATTCCCCGATGTGCAATTGCACATCTGAGGTTCGATGCTTACGCATCGCCCCGGAATGACCGTACTCAAATCAAGCCGCCACCCGATGCGCGGCGATGATCTGGTCGGCGGCACGGCCGGAGACTTCGGCCATGCGGTCGAACTGCCTGGTAAAACTGCCGGCGCCCGCCGTGGCCGAGCGCAACTCCACGATCAACTCGCCGATCTCGGCTTCCGGCATCATGGCGCGAACGCGGTCCCATCCCGGCCAGCCCTCGCGGGTGTCGAAGCCGAGAATCTGGCCGCGCCGCCCCGACAGGATGGCGTTGATCCTGGCGGTGGCGTCGGCCGGACAGACGATCTCGACCACATGGATCGGCTCCAGCAGGACCGGCTGGCACTGCGGCAGCGCTTCGCTGACGCCGATCCGCGCCGCGGTTCGGAACGCCAGATCGGAAAAGTCGACGCTGTGATACGAGCCATCGGTCAGCGTCACATGCACGTCGATCACGGGAAAGCCGAGCGGCCCGCGCAACAGTCCGTCGACCACGCCTTCTTCCACCGCGCCGATATAGTTACGCGGCACCGCGCCGCCGACGACCTTTTCGTGAAACTCAAAGCCGCCGCCGCGCGGCATCGGCTTGATCTCCAGCACCACGTCGCCGAACTGGCCATGGCCGCCGGATTGCTTCTTGTGCCGGCCGCGCTGGGTGATCGATTTGCGGATCGTCTCCTGATAGCCGATCGCGGGCGCCTGCGATTTCACATTGACGCCGAAACGGTCGCGCAGGCGCTCCAGCGCCACCCGCAGATGCATCTCGCCCTGTCCCCACAGCACGATGTCGTGGGTCCGCGCATTGTGGATCATGGTCAGCGACGGATCTTCCTCGTTCAGCCGCAACAGCGCCTGGCCGAGCTTGACGTCATCCTTGCGGTCGGTGGCGGCAAGCGCCACCGCCAGAACCGGCGGCGACGGTGCGATGCTGACCAGCGCCGCTGGCGCGGTCTTGCCGCTCGACAGCGTGTCGCCGGTCTTGACGGTATCGAGCTTGCCGAGTGCGACCACGTCGCCGGCCTCGGCGGAAGCGCGCTTGGTGTCGTGGGCGCCGCTCACCGCAAGGATGCCGGAGACCCGGCCGGTCTCGCCCGAGGAGGACAGCAAGGTGGCGCCGTCGTCGAGACGGCCTGACAGCACGCGCGTCAAGGACAGCTTGCCGCCATGCTGCAGATGCATGGTCTTGAACACATAGGCCAGCGCATCCTTCGGCGACGATGCGCCGAGGCGTTTCGCGGTCTCGGTCACGCCAGGCGATTCGTGCCGCAGCGCCTTCATCAGGCGCAGCACGCCGTTCTCGCGGATCGCAGATCCCAGCAGCACCGGACAGATCAGCCCTTCGCGCAATTCGCGGGCGAGATCGTCGAATACGGCATCGCGCGGCGGCGGAATATCCTCCAGCAATTGCTCCATCAACGCGTCGTCGTGATCGGCGAGCTTTTCCAGCATCGAGAAGCGGGCTTCCTTCTCGCGGTCGAGATCGCCGCCTTCCAGCGCCACGACTTCGGACGCCTTGTGCTCGCGATAGATAAAGGCACGCTCCAGCGCCAGATCGACGAAGCCGGCGATCAGGTCGTTGTTCCAGATCGGGATCTGCCGCAGCACCAGCGGAATCCGCGACGCCGGCTGCAGGGTCGCAAGCGTCTCACGGATGCGCTTGCTGGCGCGATCGATCTTGTTCAGAAACAGAAAGCGCGGGATGCCGAGATCCTCGAGTTCGCGCAGGATAATCTGCAACTGCGGCAGCTTTTTCTCGTCCGCCTCGCATACCACCACAGCGGCATCGACCGCCGGGATCGCCGCGCGCATGTCGTGCGCGAATTCCACCGAGCCGGGGCAATCGATGAAGGTGTAGCTGTCGCCCATGAACCGGGTGGTGACAGCGGTGAGGCCTGTGCCCATCTTGTGGCGGCGGGCTTCGGGGCTGGCGTCGCCTGTGGACGTTCCGGCATCGACGCTGCCGGCGCGCGGGATGGCGCCGGTGCGCGCCAATATCGCTTCAAGAAGTGTGGTTTTACCGCTCTGGAAAGGGCCCACCAGTGCGATGCACCGTGGACCGCGGGGACTTCTGACGTCTTGTCCCATTGCCGCCTCCTTGGTTGGAGCTCGGCCCTTGATTGGGTCGGCAAGGCGATGCTCCGCCCGTCCCGGGATTTTGGCAAGCGGGAAAAATGTCGCTGCGGTGCGGACACTGAATCGTGTCCCGGACGCGGTGCAGCGTTCTTTACGATGCACCGCAGAGCCGGGACCCATCGCCAGGCGCAGCACTCCTGGCATGGACCCCGGATCAGCAGCGCACCGCAAGTGCGTTGCGCTGCATCCGGGGAACGCCAACTACCTCCCGGGCCGCAGTTCCAAACTTTCCAGCCCGGCCGCGACGCTGAGGCCGACCGAGCCCTGGACGCTGACCGGCTGCAGCGCGATCGAATTTTCCGAACCGCCGATCAGCGCATTGCCGCCGACCCCGACGCCGACCGCCGCACTGCCCTGCGCGCCGGCGTAGTTGCCGGAGAGATCGCCGGGCCCGAGCCGCGCCGTCGGCGCAAACACGCCCCAGGCCAGCACCAATTCCTGGGTGATGCCGAGATCGAGTCCGACTTTACGGATGGTAGCGACATAGCGATCCTCCGGCATGCCGTCGATGCGCAGCACGCAACCGAGATTGGTCACGGAGCCGACAATGAAGCCGACGCTTGCTCCGCCGCGGCATTCAAGGATGCCGACCTGGACGCGCGTCATCGGCTGCTGCGCAGAAGCGCCGGCAAAGGATGCGGCCAGAGGTTGCGGCGACACCGGCAAGGATAAGTGAGCGACGCATGAAGGAATCTCCGGCTGAAAGATGTGATGCGAGCAGGAATCAGGACGCCGCGGCTGCAGCGCTTCGTTCTCTATGCCATAACATCGGTAGCTGTGCCAGATTTAGCCGTGCGTCATTCCGGGGCGATGCGAAGCATTCGAACCCGGAATCTCGAATCCGGGTTCGCGTCATCGCGCCCCGGAATGACGAGGCTCACAAAAAAGGCCCGCTTCCGCGGGCCTTTTCATCGTCGCTATAGCGCCTCAGCCGTGACGGCGATGCCTGTGATGGAATGCCGGCCGCCATGGCCGAACCGGACCGGCTGCAGCTCGATATCGGCGACCCCGGCCGCGACGTTCAACCCGGTCTGGCCTTGCAGGCTGATCGGCTGCAGCGCGTAGGAGTTCGCCGGGCCGCCGACCAGGAAATTGCCGCCGCCACCGATGCCGACCGAGGCGTTGGCGCCGACGCCGCCATAATTGCCGGTGAGATCGCCGCGCCCGACCCGCCCCTCCGGCGCATTCACCGCCCAGGCAAACCGGGTCTGCTCGGTGACGCCGAGATCGAGACCGAAGCGGCGAACCGTGGCGATGTAGGGTTCGGGACGGCGGCCTTCGCTCTGGAACACGCATTCGAGGCTGGTGACCGAGCCGACCACGAAGCCGACATTCTGGCCGCCCTGGCATTGCAGGATGCCGGCGCGAACCGGCGGCAGCGCGTTGGCGCTGGCGATCGACGCCGCCGAACGCGCGATGGCAATACTGATTGTCGAGAGTCGCATCTGTCTGATCTCCGCATCATGAATTGAAGTTGCGGAGCGGACAGAAAGGAAGCGCCATGTTCAAAACAAGGCGCTGCCAGAAGCCGCCATCAAAACATCTCAAGCGTTTCGACGGACGACGATAGTGATTTGACTATCTCAAATTGCCACAAAATCGCTGGATGCGTTTGCAGGCTTCCTCGAGATCGGAAGTTTTGGTCGCGTAGGAAATGCGGAACGCCGGGCCGAGCCCGAACGCCGAACCCTGCACCACCGCGACGCCTTCGTTTTCCAGCAGCTCGGTGACGAAGTCCTCGTCGTTGGCGATCACCTTGCCGGACGGCGAACTCTTGCCGATGGTGCCGCTGCAGGACGGATAGACATAGAACGCGCCTTCCGGCCGCGGGCACTCGATGCCCTTGGCCTGGTTGAGCATCGACACCACGAGATCGCGCCGCTCCTTGAACACCTTGTTGTTCACTGGAATGAAATCCTGCGGACCGTTGAGCGCTTCGACCGAGGCCCATTGCGAAATCGACGACGGGTTCGAGGTCGACTGCGACTGGATGGTCTGCATCGCCTTGATCAGCTCGGCAGGCCCGCCGGCATAACCGATGCGCCAGCCGGTCATGCAATAGGCTTTCGACACGCCGTTCACGGTCAGCGTGCGGTCGTAAAAGTTTCGGCTCGACCTGCGCCGGCGTCGTGAACACGAAGTCGTCATAGACCAGATGCTCGTACATATCGTCGGTCATCACCCAGACATTGGGATGCTTCACCAGCACGTCGGTGATCGCCTTCAATTCGGCGCGCGAATAGGCCGCACCGGTCGGGTTCGACGGCGAACACAGGATGATCCACTTGGTCTTCGGCGTGATCGCCTTTTCCAGCGCGTCGGGCTGCAGCTTGAAGCCCTGCGCCGCCGTGCACACCACCGGCACCGATTCACCGCCGGCCAGCGCCACCATTTCCGGATAGCTCACCCAATAGGGCGCGGGAATGATGACCTCGTCGCCCGGATTGATGGTGGCCATCAGCGCGTTGTAGAGCACCTGCTTGCCGCCGGTTCCGACGATGATCTGGTTCGGCTTGTAGGTGAGGCCGTTCTCGCGCTGAAACTTGGCGATGATCGCTTCCTTCAGTTCGGGAATGCCGCCGACGTCGGTATATTTGGTCTTGCCGGCCTCGATGGCGTGGATCGCCGCCAGCTTGATGTTGGCGGGGGTGTCGAAATCGGGCTCGCCGGCGCCAAGGCCGATGACGTTGCGGCCGGCCGCTTTCAGCGCGCGTGCTTTATCCGTTACCGCGATGGTCGCGGACGGCTTCACACGGTCGAGCGCAGCGGACAGAAACGGCATCATCATCTCCTGGCAAACGTCGTGAACACGCCAGATCCACGACTCCTGTTGTTGGGATCGACGCACCCTAAAGCGCGTCACGCTGCATCGCAAGAAGCTTGGCCCGAAGCGGCCAAACTTTCGGATGCGTCCTGAAAGGCGCACGCCAGCCTCGCGCAACATTCCTAAAATTTTGCGGCGAAATCGCTCATTTCCGGCAAGGCGCGCATTCACTTTTCTTTCGTCATGGCCGGGCTTGTCCCGGCCATCCACGTCCTTCTTGCTGCCGTGGCTAAGAACGTGGATGCCCGGGACAAGCCCGGGCATGACGAGCTTTCGTAAACTGTCGTTCGCACCAGCGCGTGATCCGGTGTGTACCGGCCGTGTTGGCAAAATCGACTGCGCGGGTGCGGTGCGGCAGAAGTTTTCGACTTTTTCCATACTTCCGGGCCTTGCGACGCATCCGCAACGGCATCATTGTTTAGCCGCGTTGCGGCGCGACATGGCGACGATCTTGCTTGCGTCCCTGTCGCGCACGACCTCGAAGCGAAATTTCCGAATGTACAAACTCTATTCGATGCAGCGCTCCGGCAACAGCTACAAGGTCCGCCTTGCGCTGGCCTTGCTGGATGCGCCCTATCACGCGATCGAGATCGACATTCTGCGCGGCGAGAGCCGCACGCCGGAGTTTCTGGCGATGAATCCCAGCGGACAGGTGCCGCTGCTGGAAGTCGCCGAAGGACGCTACCTCGCCGAATCCAACGCCATCCTCTGGTATGTCGCGATCGGCACCTCGCTGGCGCCGGAATCGCGGATCGAACGCGCCGAAGCGCTGCAATGGATGTTCTTCGAACAGCACGCGCTGGAGCCGAATATCGGCGCCGCCTATTTCTGGCTGTCGCTGGTCAGGGGCGGCCGCGACCTGCAGACCCACGCGCTGGAAGACTGGATGGAGCGCGGCTATGCCGCGCTGCAGGTGATGGAAAATCACCTCAAGACCCACGACTATTTTGCCGCCGGCCAGCTCACGGTCGCCGACATCGCGCTCTACGGCTACACCCATGTCGCCGACCGCTGCGATTACGACCTCGCGACATTCCCGGCGATCCGGGCCTGGCTGCGGCGGGTCGAACAGGCCGCCCGGCTTCGTCTCGATGGAGTGGCGGCCCGGAGCGACGACGTCCGAACGATCCCGTCGGCATCGCCGCCGAGGCGCTAGAACAACGGGCATAACAGCCGACACCGCGCCGCCGTTTCGCCATTTTCAAGCGCGGCGCCGCCGCAATATTGCCGGCGATTCCTGCGATAATTCTGAGGTGCGGCGGGTGATTCGCCCGCGCCTTGAAGGATTTCGGCCATGATACGGTCGTCCGGCGCCGCAGGCTTTGACAGCCCGTCCGCGCCCGTTGCTTCGTCCCGACTGGCCGACGCCGTCGCGGCCTCGCTTGCGATCGGCTCGCTGTCGCTGTGCCTGATCGTCACCCTCACGCGTGCTTTCGATCAAGGTCACGCATGGCGATGCCGATCCCGGCGTAACGCAGAACCATTTTTTCCAGGCCATTCGCAATTTTCGCGCGACAATGCGCGGTCGATCAATCGCGATCCAGCGGATGATGAAAACACCTGTCGTACTTGTTACCGTGGCGCTGACGGTGGCGATCCTGCTGGCGGCGTCGCTGGTGATCGCCACGGGAACGCGCGGCGAAAACTCAACGTGTGCGGCGAGCGCCACGCGCTGCGCACAATAACGCACCGTCGTGAACGTGCCTCTCGGCTATGGCGCTTTCTGGGGCTTTCTCGCTCACGACCATTTGTGAAAAATCAGGAACGCGCCGGCGGCGATCAGTCCGAAGCCGAGGGCGTGATTCCAGCCCAGCGGCTCCTTCAGATACAGGACCGAGAATCCGGCGAACACCACCAGCGTGATCACTTCCTGCATGGTCTTGAGTTGCGCCGCCGAATACACCGCACTGCCCCAGCGATTGGCGGGCACCGCCAGCCAGTATTCGAAAAACGCGATGCCCCAGCTCACCATGATGACAAGCGGCAGCGGGCTCCCCTTGAATTTCAGATGGCCATACCATGCGAACGTCATGAAGACGTTGGAGGCAAACAGCATCAGAACCGGCAAGACCGACGGCGAAATGGTTGGCATGAAATATCCTCTTGGAACATCGGCGCTAACATTCGGGCGCCGAACCCGACTGCATCAAAGCCGATATCATTTGATTACAAAATACCTAAAACGAGAGCCGGATCGATCAGCCTTCCTTAAGCACGGCGAGCAAAAAAAATCCGCCGACGCAACCAATCGTCGTATGCGGCTCTTATTCCCGTGAACAAGGGAGAGCGGGCATGCAGTTCAACTGGCGCTTCGACTGGCGCGCAATCCTGTCGCGCGTCGACTGGCGGGCGATCCTGTGGCGCGCCGACTGGCGCGCAATCCTGGGTCCGGTTTTGACGGCCGCGACAGCTTTGATCGGCATCGTTGTCGATGAGCACTATATTGACGTTTCGGATCTTGCGCCGCTGCTGGTTTGCGTCGTCGCCTTTGCGGGCTCGCTGAGCGGGCTTGGCTCCGCCTTGGTCAGCGCCGCCATTGCTGTGGCTTGCTCTGCGCTGCTTTTCCCCATTCACCGCGGGACGTGGAACTATGACGTCGCGGAGATGGTGCGGCTGTCAACCCTGGCGCTCACCGCCGCCGGGACCGCGGCCATTACCGGCCTGTTGCGGAAAAGAATGACGGATGCGTTCGCGTTGGAGCGCAGGCACCATGCCACCGCGGAACGCCTGTCGGCGGCACTGGATCAGGTCGACATCGGCATCGTGCTGCTGGACTCCGATACGCGTGCTGAATTCATCAACCGCGCCTTCCGCGATTATTTCGCGCTTCCGGACCAAAAGGCCGACAGCAAGCCGCCTTTCATCGCGCTGTTGTATCACGGCCGCGATACCGGGGCCTATGAAATGCCGGAGGCAGAGTTGAACACCTTCATCGCCGACCGCATGGAGATGATGCGATCGGGCGACAGCACACCCATCAACATCGACCTCGCGGATGGGCAGGTGCTTCGCTTCAGCTGTACCGCGTTGCCCGACGGCGGACGAATGCTGAGCTACACGCCGGTGACCGACCTGGTCCGCCATACCGACGATCCCTCCGATCTGGACCACTATCAGTCGCTGCGCGGCGTCGGCCGTCGGGCCTCTGCCCGGCACCTGCGCGCGGCCGAATAGCTGTTTCGCGGAGCTGGTCGGTCTGTGGATAAGTCCTGTTGTCATGGGTGCGTAACAAAGCAGGGTTAGATTGCGTCTCGCGCCTGATCAGGCCCCCCGTCACAGATCATGCGCCCCCAGCGGTCCCCGTCAGTCCGCCGCGTCTGACCGGGGCCGTTTTTTTGTCGGCGAACCAGTTGCGGATCGAGATCGCGCGATGTGCGCCACGTCTACCCGATCACCTGCCGAACGCATGCATCAAGACCGGTACGATCAACGACACTCCCGCGATCAGCACCGGCTGAAACAAATCCACCCATAAGATTATATCCCCGGAACGAAATCGCCCGCTTCGATGAACGTCGATCTTCCGAGGAGAACGCATATCCCCGGACCTGCAGTCAGGCGTTCATGCTTGAACGGCCCGCCTGGATTGTCGGATGTCGCTAGATGATCCCGAACAGGCGCAAGAGGATGCCTGTGACGCACGATGCGGCAAGCACGATCAGCATGCCGACATTGAAACGAAAGATGGCGGTTGCAGCCGCGATCGAAAGCGCCAGCGCCGGCCAGTCAACACTCGCCGGGACGGGAGCGTCGAAGGCGAAGCCAAAACCCGAGATGGCAACGGTTTGATGGAAGAGCGTGTGGAGCGCGAACCAGATTGAAAGATTGAGGATCACGCCGACGACCGCCGCGGTGATGGTCGATAGCGCACCGGCGAGCGCCTTGTTTCCACGCAGCCCTTCAATGTAGGGCGCGCCCGCGAATATCCACAGAAAGCACGGCACGAAGGTAACCCAGGTCGCGAGCAGCCCGCCGAGTGTCGCGGCGAGCATCGGTGAAAGGCCGTTCGGCTCGCGAAACGCCGCCATGAAGCCAACGAACTGCACCACCATGATGAGCGGTCCGGGTGTGGTTTCGGCCATGCCGAGGCCGTCCAGCATCTCGCGCGGCTGCACCCAGTGGTAATGTTCAGCGGCCTGCTGCGCAACATAGGCGAGTACGGCATAGGCGCCGCCAAAGGTTACCATCGCCATCTTGCTGAAGAAGATGGCGATCTGGCTGAAGACGTTGGCGGAGCCCAGAACCGCTATCAGCGCAACGACCGGGATCAGCCAGAGCGCAGCCAGACCGCCGCAACCCTCAGCGGTCCGGCCAGTATTGGGCCGCACGTGTTCCGGCATGCCTTCGCCCAGCATGCTGTCGATGGCGGCCGTGTTCTTGCCGCCGTGTTCGAGGGCCGCGAATTCCGGCCGCCCGAGTTGCGCGCCGATCAATCCGACGATCGCCGGCGGCAATGATGATGATCGGGAACGGAACGCCAAAGAAAAACAGCGCGATGAAAGCGATTGCAGCGATGGCGATCATCACCCCGTTGCGCAGCGCGCGCTTGCCGACACGGAAAACGGCCTGCATGACGATGGCGAGCACCGCCGCCTTGAGACCGAAGAACAACGCTTCGACGAAGCCGACATTGCCATACGCGGCATAGATGTAGCTGAGGCCCATGATGGCGATAACGCCGGGCAGGATGAAGAGACCGCCGGCCACAATGCCGCCGGCCGTCCGATGCAGCAGCCAGCCGATATAGGTCGCAAGTTGCTGCGCCTCAGGTCCCGGCAGCAACATGCAGTAGTTGAGCGCATGCAGGAAACGGCTCTCGGAAATCCAGTTTTTCTCCTCGACGATGATGCGGTGCATGACGGCGATCTGTCCCGCCGGGCCGCCGAAACTGAGCAGCGCAACGCGCACCCAGACCCGCACGGCTTCGCGAAAGGGAATGCCATGCGCGTAATCCCCGGGCTTTGCCCGCGCGGCCGCGGCGAGATCGGTCATGACTTCACCTTGTTGGTGGGCCAGTTGTGGGTTTCGCCGCTTGCATCGCGGCACCAGCGGTAGAAGGCGTCATAGAGCAACATGCCAGCGCCCAACTGCTCATGATCATCGTCGTACATGCGGGAAAGGCCGAGCGAGGCGGCAAGCAGGCCGGGGGCTTCCGGCGAGAGATCGAGACGCGCCGTATCGGCCGCGCGCACCATGGCCGCCAGCCGTTCGAGCGGCCGGTGTCGAGAGACCAAATTCCTTGACCATGATATCGAAAGTGCAGAGTTCGCCGCGATGACTCCAGAAGACATTTTCGATGTCGAACGGCGCTGGCATCGAAGCGCTCGCCGACGGCGTCGACTTCCGAGGGCGCGACGAACAGGAATACCGCCGCTGGATCGATGAACCGGCGTATCAGCCACGGGCACGCGATGCGATCGATCTTGGGCCGCGCGCGCGTCACCCAAACGGTGCGGCCGCGGCCATCACGCCTGGGTACTTTGTCGGCGGGAACGGCCGGCCTTTGTGTTGCGGTCCAACCGAGATGGCCGCCCTCAAGCGTCTCGGCCGCGATGCCGCCCTGACGGAGCCAGGCGGCGGTACCTTCGCTGAGCTTCTGACCCTTCTGGCAAATCACGACGACGGATTGACCGGTCAGGCGCGGCGCCCAGTCGTGAACATCGCGGTGCGACCGCCGCGACGCGCCGGGGATCAAGCGTGGATCGGCGGCAAAGTCATCGTCAATGCGCACGTCGATGAGAGTCGGCGCCTTGGCGGTGCCGATGAGCCGGGCAAGTTTTTCGGAGGAGATGAAGTTGTATGATGGCATGATGCGTCCTTGGTGCGAGAAACCGGACGCGATTCTTGGGCATGTCGCCTCGCGGGGAGATCGCTTCCCCGTGCATCAAATAAAGACCGTCAAGCCTAAAAAGTCAACTGGTCGAGACTTGCTCGCCCGTGAGGTCATAGTTTTTGCCGGTGATCCGCCATGCTGCGCCGTGCCTTGCGGCTTCAAACCGCGCGCGCAACAATACGATTCCTTCCGCGCTCTTTCCCCACAGGATGATCCATGCAAATTCGCAATCTCGGCGGCTCCGGCCTGCGTGTTTCCGCCGTCGGTCTCGGCTGCAACAATTTCGGCCAGCGCACCGACCTCGAAGCCTCGCGCAAGGTGATCCACAAGGCGATCGATCTCGGCATCACGCTGTTCGATACCGCCGACATCTACGCCAACATGGGCGGCTCGGAGACCGTGCTGGGCCAGGTGCTCGGCGACCGCCGCAAGGACATCGTGCTGGCGACGAAATACTCCAAGCCGATGAGCCAGGACGGGACCAAACAGGGCGCGTCGCGGCGCTACATCGTCTCCGCCGTCGAGGCCAGCCTGACGCGGCTGAAGACCGACTACATCGATCTCTACCAGCAGCACGATTACGATCCGCTGACGCCGATCGAGGAAACCCTGCGGGCGCTGGACGATCTGATCCGGCAGGGCAAGGTCCGCTACATCGGCAATTCGAATTTTCCGGCATGGCGCATCGCCGAGGCCGAATTCACCGCGCGCGCCATGAATGTCAGCCGGTTCGTGTCGTGCCAGGACGAATACAGCCTGGTGGTGCGCGAGATCGAAAACGACCTGCTGCCGGCCGCGCAGCAATACAATCTCGGCCTGCTGCCGTTCTTCCCGCTGGCCAGCGGATTGCTCACCGGCAAATACAAGCGCGGCGCCGCGGCGCCTGCGGACACGCGTTTCGGCAAGGCGCCGGCGTTGCGCGACCGTTACGTCACGCCGCGCAACGAGGACATCGTCGAGAAGCTGCAGGCTTTCGCGCAGTCGCGCGGCCATACCATGCTGGAACTGGCCTTCTCCTGGCTGGCGTCGCGGCCGCAGGTCGCAAGCGTGATCGCGGGCGCCACCCGCGTCGAGCAGGTCGAACAGAACGTCAAGGCGATCGACTGGACGCTGAGCGCGGACGAGATCGCGGAGATCGACAGGATTACGAAGGGGTGATGCAACAACATTTACATCGTCGTCCCTGCGAACGCAGGGACCCATAACCACAGAACCATCTGACTACGCAGGCTGTTGCTCCAGCACCCGTAACAATAGCTTACCGGAGTTATGGGTCCGGCTCGCGCTTCGCTTGGCCGGGACGACGAACTTACCCCACCAGACCCTTCGCCGGCTTCACCGCGGCGCTGTCCGGAAACACGTTCTCCGCCAGCACGCGATCGGCGAGGCCGAGATGATCGTGCAGCACGCCCTTGATGACGGCGCGCAGGTCCGTGGTCGGCGCGAGATCGCGGCCTTCGTAAAGGCTGGCGGGCGTCAGCCCCGGCCAGTCCGCGATCACCCGGCCGCCTTTCACCGCACCGCCCGCCAGCAGCGCGATGGTGCCGGTGCCGTGATCGGTGCCGTCGGTGCCGTTGATGCGCGCGGTGCGGCCGAATTCGGTGGCGACCACCACCACGGTGTCGCGCCAGCGCTCGCCGAGGCCGCTTTCGAATTCCGCCAGCGCGCCGTCGAGACCGCCCAGCAATTGCGCCAGCCGCCCGACCGGACCGCCTTCATTGGCGTGGGTGTCCCAGCCGTCGAACGCAAGCGCTGCGATGCGCGGGCCGTCGTCGGCCGCCATCAGTTTGGCGGCGCCGCGCGCCACCAGCCGCATCGCGCCGGCGCCGTTGGTGCCGGGCTTCGGCTTCATGTCGTCGCCCTGCGCCGATTTATCGAGCTGCAGGCCCTGCGTCAGCGCCGAGGCCAGCGCGGGATCCTGGTGCCGGTAGAGTTCGACCAGCCTTGCCGCGGTATCGTCGGCGGCCTGCGGCAATTGAACCGGCGACCAGCCCACCGTGGGCGCCGCGCCACGCAGCACCAGCGGCGTGGTCGGACCGATCGCAAGACCGCTCATCACCCGCTCGCCGCGCGGCAGGGCTTCCAGCGCGCGGTTGAGCCAGCCGGATTGCACCCGGCCCGGACCGGCATAGCCGCTTTCGAGCACGTCCTGTCCGTCGAAATGCGAACGGTCGCGATACGGCGTCGACACCGCATGGACCACCGCGGCGTGCTTCTCTCTATACATCCGCGCGAATTCCGGCATCGAGGGATGCAGCGCGAAAAACGAATCCAGCATCGACGCCGCATGCGGGCCATCCGGTGCCAGCGCGATCGAACCGTGCAGGCCGGCATAATCGGGATCGCCGACCGGCGCGACGGTGGCGAGGCCATCCAGCGCGCCGCGCAGGATCACGACGATCAGGCGCGGATCGCGGCCGTCGGCGGCGCGGGCGAATTTCGGCAAATAGGCCCAGGCGGCAAATGACGCGCCGCCGAGCAGCAGCGCGCGGCGGCTGGTGGCCGGCGATGTCCGGCTTTCACAGCAATCCATTCCCGTTTCCATTGCTGTCATCTCCTCTGGAATTCCGGCGACATCAACAACAGCGCCAGCGCCTGCTGCCGCGTTTCCGCGCGTTCGACGGTGTGCCGCGTTTCGGATGAGGCGGCATCGGCGGCGACCAGTTCGAGCAGGTCGCGCGGATCGATGCCGTCGGCGAGGCGCGATGCGATCTGCGCCGAGATATCGAGACGCAGCTTGATGCCTTCGGGTGCGGCCCATGCCGCATTGGTGTCGGGAAATCCGTTCGGCCCGGACGGCGACCACAGCGGCTGGCCCAGCACGTTGAGGCCGCCCAGATAGCGGCCGGGATCCTCGGGAAAGCGCGCCAGCAGCCGGCCCGCCGCCACCAGGAATTCGTAGGGGCTGCGCAGCTTGGTCAGCGGCGCCTGCCAGGCTTCGCTGGAATCGACCAGCGTCATCGCCAGCGCCTTGAGGTCGCCGTCGGACTTGAGAAACACGTCCTGCAGCCGGGCCACCAAAGCCGGCGGCGGATCGTCGGCCACAAAGTGACGCGCGAATTTGGTGGCGATGAATTTCGCGGTGGCAGGCTGGCGCGCGATATCCGCCAGCGCGGCTTCGCCCTGGGCGACGCCGGCGCCCTCGTAGATTTTGCCGAGCAGCCGCTGCGGTCCCGGCTGATGCGCATTGGCGTTGAACACGAAGCTGCCGGGCGCGCCGAGCTTGCCTTCCCGCCCGGCAAAGGTCCAGCCGGTGATGATGCGCGCCAGCGACGTCACGTCTTCCTGGGTGTAGCCGCTGCCGACGCCGAGCGTATGCAGCTCCATGATCTCGCGCGCGAGATTTTCGTTCAGGCCCCGCTTGCGATTTTGCCCGGCGCGGGAGTCCGGACCCAGCGATTGCTGGTTGTCGAGAAAGAACAGCATCGCCGGGTGCTGCTCGACCGCCTTCAGCATGTCGCCGAAGCGCCCGAGCACATGGGGCCGGATCGCCTCGCGCTCGAACGAGCCCGCCCAGATCCGGGCCAACTCGCCCTTGGCCGCCGAAATGCAGAAATGATTGGACCAGAACGCCACCAGCCGCTCGGCAAATCCGCAATCGGCGACCGAAGCGCGCTGGATTCGCGCCAGCGCCTCGGCGCGAAAGGTCTTCTGAATGATATTAAGCGGCTGCGGCGCGGGCTTCGGCGCGTTGGGCTGCATCGCATCGGGTGCGACCATGGCGGTATTGGCCCGGCGTTATCGGCGCTCTTGGGCGGGGACGCCGGGCCGCCATGCCCATCGCCATGTTGAGCGAGAGGTTGCGCTTTTGATCCTTGTCTTCAGGAGACCTGGTTTCTGAAGGCTTGGTTTCCGCCGGCGATTGAACGGGCGCGCCTGACTTCGCCGCGGCCTCGCGCGCCTGCTTGACCTCGAGCTGATAGGCAAAGGCCATTCCGCCCAGCGCCGGCGTCGGCTAATAATCCCGGCACTTCCAGCAAGACGCCGTTGGGACGATCCAGCTCGGCCTTGACGAAACCGCGCGGATCGGACGCCGCATTGATGAAATCGCCCGACGCGCCGCCGCGCGCGCCAAGACCGAATCGATTGAGCGCGACCAGAGCAGCTTGCGAATCGCGGGCCATCGGATTTCCCTTGGGGCTATGCTGCGGCTATCCTGCAGGCAGAATATAGCGCCGTCCGGCATGAACCGGACATGAAAATCACGGCGCGATCCGGCTCAATTCATGACAAATCGTTCAGAAAACCCGCCCTCGCGCCGCCTCGCCTGTTCCGGCTGTGGAACGGAATTCACCTGCAGCCTGGCTGGGCCCTGCTGGTGCGCCGGGGAAACCGCGCGGCTGCCGATGCCGGCCGATGGCAGCGATTGCCTGTGCCGGGACTGCTTGCGGAAGCTGGCGGGCTCTGCCTCAACACCAGTAGCAACTTCCTGAACTAATCACCCGCTGCTCGACGCATCGCAGATCAGTTCGTGCGCCACTACGCTCGACCAGCGCGTAGTACTACGCGCTCGCATAGTTAGTTGTACGCAATGACGAAGCCGAGCTTCATGATCAAAAGCGCACACAACAATTTTCCGAATAGATCGGACTGTGATGAAACAGGTACACGGTACGGACACGGCGCATGCTAGCGATTTGATGACAAGAAAATTTGGCGTCTCATTCCAACCAGGAGAAGAATTATGAAGAACTCGATATTGGCCTGCGTTGGCTTAGTCGCCATGTGTTCGGCCGCACCGGCTCTGGCAGCCGACATGGCCGCTCGCCCGCTGAAGGCTGCGCCGATGATCGTGTATGACTGGACCGGATGGTATGTCGGCGGCAACGTCGGATATGGCGGCGGCAACAACACGGCGACTGACACCGTCATCAGCGGAGCCGCATTTCCGGTTCTGGGCGCTGGCTTTCCTCTTTATGGTTCGCCTGACAATTTCAGAGTGAGCCCCCAGGGCGTACTCGGCGGCGCCCAGGCTGGCTATAACTGGCAATCTTCCAATGTCGTGTTCGGCGTCGAAGCCGACATTCAGGGAGCCGACACCAAGGGCAGCAACAATTGCATCCTTGCCTGCAATACTCCGCTGATTACCTCACCGGCGGCAGGCATTCTCGCTTTCTTTCCGGTCGTCTTCTCCCGCGACTCCTATTCCCAGAAAATCGACTGGTTCGGAACGGTTCGGGGACGTCTCGGCTATGCGAACGGCGGCACCATGGTTTATGTAACCGGTGGTCTGGCCTATGGCGATGCCGAACGCGCCGGAGCGGTGAACGGCATCACCCTCAATCCGGGTGGAACCACCCGCAACACTTTCGCCGGCTCCTACGACAACAGCAGCACGAAGGTTGGCTGGACGGCGGGCTTCGGCGGCGAGGCCAAGTGGTTTTCCAATCCCAACTGGTCGGTCAAGGGCGAATATCTCTACGTCGATCTCGGCCGCAATTCCGATACCTTCAACACGCTGTTCCAGCCCGGCGGCAACCCCGCCGCCGGCGTGGCTGCGACGCGGACCGATACCAGCTACAACCGCGAGCATATTATCCGTCTCGGCGTGAACTATCACTTCAACCAGGCCGTGGTCGCCAGATACTGATCCGGCTACCGATCCTCGCGGCGTTCTCGCTGAAAAGCCCGGCCTTGCGGCCGGGCTTTTCTGTTTGTCTTTTTATTTGCCGGGGAACGACCCGTTACTTCACCACCGCCGCGGTCTGGCCGAACAGCAGCTTGCGTTCTTCCTCGGTGCGGATCGCGGGCTGGCCGAAATTCGGATTGACCTCCTTGGCCCTCGCATAGGCGCGAACCGTGGCGGGGCGCTCGCGGATGGTCTCGAGCCAGCGCTTGAGATGCGGGAAGTCGTCGATGTTCTGATCCTGGTTCTTGTACGGCACGATCCAGGGATAGCTCGCCATGTCCGCGATCGAATAATCGCCGGCGATGAATTCGCGGTCGGAGAGCCGCTTGTTGAGCACGCCGTAGAGCCGGTTGGTCTCGTTCACATAGCGGTCGATGGCGTATTTGATTTTTTCCTGGGCGTAGTTGCGGAAGTGATGGTTCTGCCCGGCCATCGGCCCGAGCCCGCCCATCTGCCAGAACGTCCACTGGATCGCGTCATAGCGGCCGTAGAGGTCGGCGGGCAGGAACTTGCCGGTCTTCTCGGCGAGATACAGCAGCATCGCGCCGGATTCGAAAATCGAGATCGGTTTGCCGCCGCCCTTCGGCTCATGATCGACCATCGCGGGAATACGGTTGTTGGGCGCGATCGCCAGGAACTCCGGCTTGAACTGATCGCCCTTACCGATATTGACCGGGAAAATCTTGTAGGCGAGCCCGGTCTCTTCGAGAAACATCGTGATCTTGTGGCCGTTCGGCGTGGTCCAGTAGTGGAGGTCGATCATGGGCGTTTCCAATATGAATGGCGTGCATCGCAAAATGGATGCGGATGCATGAATGTCGCCAGAACGCACGGTCGAGTCAATGGCGCGGGAACGGGAGGCGCGCAAAAGTGATGCGGGGTCCTTCCCTTCTCCCCTTGCGGGAGAAGGTGCCGTAGCGAAGCGAAGGCGGATGAGGGGTCTCTATCCGAGGAGACAGACCCCTCATCCGGCGCGCACGCTGTGCGCGCCACCTTCTCCCGCAAGGGGAGAAGGGAAGAGGCGGCCGTTGTCACGGAGGAATTTCTCGCCGGTTGCGGTGACGCTAACAAGCGTCCCGCCCGCAACAGCTTCCCGCGCGACATAGCCGCGATCGACCGCGTCTTCCCAGATCGTCAGCCGGGGGCATGAGGTTCGCCAGCTCTCGATCACCTCGGAATAACGCCGGGGCTCCCTGGCGATCCATTCGACGAGATCGAGCACCAGCGGGTCTTTGACATCGGCCATCGCATTCTCCTCCGATCGGGCGCTGTCAGCGGAATCCAGACCGGTATTTTTGCGCCGCCCCGCACCCAACCGCAAGACCGGGGATGGCGTCCCGGCTCGACCGTGTTTTTTTATAAAATACGTCGAGATGTGAACCAGTTCACATCTGGATTGGCCGGTCTGTGGTCATTTTTGCTCAGTTTTTCGAGCGAAAAGGGGCGCGCGCGGTGTCTGAAACCATCGAGGTCAACCCGACCCGGTCGCCGTCCTTCACGGCATTGCCCGACTGCCCGCGGTGCCGGGCCCAACTGGCGATCATGCGCATCATCCCCGGCAAGGCGTCCGAATACTGGACCCTGCGATGCACGCGATGCGGCGGAATTCATCTCGATATCGTCAAGCCGCGTCCGCGCCTGACGCGATTCAGGTTCCGCCGGCGCCGCAGCTGGCGCTAGCCGCGGCGTCTGCGCGTGGGGGGCCTTTGCCCTTTTATCACGGCGGGACTCATCCCATATTTGCCCGATGGCGAAGAATCCCGGCCCCCCCAAAAAGCCCGTCAAAACCCCGAAATCGAAGGCGCCAAATTCCAAGGCGTCGCGGCCTGACGTGCAGCCGATCGGGCCGGCGCTGGCGGAATTGCTCAACCCCGCGATCAACCGCGGCGAAAGCGGCCTCGGCTCGACCACCGGATTGCAGCCGCCGCCGGATAATTCCTGGGACCGCCGCACCGGCGGCGAAGCCGCCGCGCATCGCGCGCGCTCCTCGACGCGCGGCACGAAGGAGGATGTGGCGAAAAGGGATGCGGCTCTCAAGACCACCCGTGGGATCGCCCCCACCCAACCCTCCCCCGCAAGCGGGAGAGGGCTCCCGTCAGCTAGCGCCGGGGGCAAACCTACAGAGTGATTCCGCGCACGCGCAACCTGCGTCCCCTCTCCCGCTTGCGGGGGAGGGTCAGGGTGGGGGTCTCTCAGCAAGTCGCGGCCTCGGCGAAGCCCCGCAATCCGAATTCGCGCCGGCCAATTACGGCACCTCCGCCACCATTCCCGCGCTCGATCCCGAACTGGCAAAACAACTCGGCTTCACCACCGAGGAGGAAGACGCCGCCGCGCTGGCGCGGCCGCCGCGCAACAAGATGGAGGCGCTCGGCGTCGCCGCCACCGCGGATGCGCTCGAAGCGCTGATCCGCGAGGGACGGCCCGAATTCAAGGGCGAGGACGGCCAGATCAAAATCTGGACGCCGCATCGCCCGCCGCGCCCGGAGAAATCCGAAGGCGGCCAAGCGTTCGTCATCAAGTCCGAATACGAGCCGAAGGGCGACCAGCCGGTCGCGATCGCGGAACTGGTCGAGGGCATCAGGCGCAACGACCGCACCCAGGTGCTGCTCGGCGTCACCGGCTCCGGCAAGACCTACACCATGGCCAAGGTGATCGAGGCGACGCAACGCCCCGCCATCATTCTGGCGCCGAACAAGACGCTGGCGGCGCAGCTCTATGGCGAGTTCAAGAGCTTCTTTCCCGACAACGCGGTCGAATATTTCGTCAGTTATTACGACTACTACCAGCCCGAAGCCTATGTGCCGCGCACCGATACCTACATCGAAAAGGATTCCTCGATCAACGAGCAGATCGACCGCATGCGCCATTCGGCGACGCGGGCGCTGCTGGAGCGCGACGACGTCATCATCGTCGCCTCGGTGTCGTGCATCTACGGTATCGGCTCGGTCGAAACCTACACCGCGATGACCTTCGCGCTGAAGAAGGGCGAGCGCATCGACCAGCGGCAGCTGATCGCCGATCTGGTGGCGCTGCAATACAAGCGCACCCAGGCCGATTTCACCCGCGGCACTTTCCGTATTCGCGGCGACGTCATCGACATCTTCCCGGCGCATTACGAAGACCGCGCCTGGCGCGTCAACCTGTTCGGCGACGTCGTCGACAATATCGAGGAGTTCGATCCGCTCACCGGCCACAAGCAGGACGAGCTCGAATTCATCAAGATCTACGCCAATTCGCATTACGTGACGCCGCGGCCGACGCTGGTGCAGGCGATCAAGTCGATCAAGTCCGAACTGAAATGGCGGCTCGACCAGCTCAACAACCAGGGCCGCCTGCTGGAAGCGCAGCGGCTGGAGCAGCGCACCACCTTCGATCTCGAAATGATGGAAGCCACCGGAAGCTGCGCCGGCATCGAGAACTATTCGCGCTATCTCACCGGCCGCCGCCCCGGCGAGCCGCCGCCGACGCTGTTCGAATATGTCCCCGACAATGCGCTGGTGTTCGCCGACGAAAGCCACGTCACGGTGCCGCAGATCGGCGGCATGTTCAAAGGCGACTTCCGCCGCAAGGCGACGCTGGCGGAATACGGCTTCCGCCTGCCCTCCTGCATGGACAACCGGCCGCTGCGGTTCGAGGAATGGGACATGATGCGCCCGCAATCGATCGCGGTGTCGGCGACGCCGAGCGCCTGGGAGCTGAACGAGAGCGGCGGCGTGTTCGTCGAGCAGGTGATCCGCCCCACCGGCCTGATCGATCCGCCGGTCAACATCCGCCCGGCGCGCACGCAAGTCGACGATCTCGTCGGCGAGGTCCGCGCCACCGCGCAGGCCGGCTATCGCAGCCTGATCACCGTGCTGACCAAACGGATGGCGGAAGACCTCACCGAATATCTGCACGAGCAGGGCATCCGCGTCCGCTACATGCACAGCGATATCGACACCATCGAGCGCATCGAGATCATCCGCGATTTGCGGCTCGGCGCGTTCGACGCGCTGGTCGGCATCAATCTGCTGCGCGAAGGCCTCGACATTCCCGAATGCGCGCTGGTCGCGATCCTCGACGCCGACAAGGAAGGTTTTCTGCGCAGCGAAACCTCGCTGATCCAGACCATCGGCCGCGCCGCGCGCAATGTCGACGGCAAGGTGATCCTCTATGCCGACCAGATCACCGGGTCGATGGAGCGCGCCATCGCCGAGACCGACCGCCGCCGCGAGAAGCAGGTCGAATACAACACCGCCAACAACATCACGCCGGAGAGCATCAAGAAATCCATCGGCGACATCATGAACTCGGTCTACGAGCGCGACCATGTGCTGGTGGAGATCGGCGACGGCGGCATGGCCGACGACGTCATCAGCATCGGGCACAATTTCGAGACCGTGCTGAACGACCTCGAAACCAGGATGCGCGAAGCCGCCGCCGATCTGAACTTCGAGGAAGCCGCGCGACTGCGCGACGAAGTCAAGCGCCTGCGCGCCACCGAGCTGGCCGTCGTCGACGATCCCACCGCCAAGCAGCGCGTGGTGCAGAACAAGAGCCGGCGCCTATGCCGGCGCCAAGCAATACGGCGAGTCCGCCAACCTGCCGCGCGGCTCCTCCAAGCGCGGCGGCAACAACACGCCGTCGCGCCGCTTCACGCGGCGGCGCCTCTGTTCCCTCCCCCCTTGTGGGGGAGGGCGGGGGAGGGGGGTCAGCGAGGCCCGCCGGGAATCGGACTCGTTCCAAAGTCCACAAACCCCATCTCGACGAAATGCACGGCCCGGAATCCCTGCCCTACCGCCCCGGCCGCGCCACCCCGCGCAAACCCCGCGACGACGCGGCGCCGGACACCGGAAGCCGCATCTTCCAGCCCACCAACTCGCGCCAATCCGGGCCGGAGTTCGGGCCGGTCCCGCGATCGAGCGGCGGAGCGCCGGGGCATCGGGGTGGGTGGAAGAAGAGGTAGTGCTTCAGTTTTTCCTTAAAAAGTGATCGTGATTCTTGAGAAGTTCATTTGGCTTGATCCAGTCCCCTTCAAGTTCTCCAGCCACAACGCCGACATCATGGACCGCGAAACCAGAGATAAATAAACCTGTACGAAGCCGCGCCAAGCACGCAAATAATCCATCCTTCTCGTTCAGATCATAACGATACTCAAACGTTTCCGACGAATTCCATTTGCCCTGCGTCAACGTTCCGTATTTCGGCATGATTGCGAGAAGCTCGGGCGGCACGCCATCTTTCGAAAAGTCCTCCTTAGTCCGCCAATGAGCGGACACTCCTCCAAAATTCGATAACGGCTTCCGGAAATGTTCAAAATAGAGGCATAGCGTGGCCTTGTGCGCGAAGATATTGAGCTGCTCGATTGTGTGAGCGCCAATGGTCACCAAACCCGCGTCATCAGGAACTTTTACACCATATCGACGCAAATGCTCCATCGCACCTTGTCGGTCGAGTCGATCCATTTTCGTCCATTCTTCTATTAACTCCGGCGCCTGCTTCCTCACTTGATTCGCTAAGCGGCTATGATCCGTTCGCTCTTGTTCGGGACTATTATAATTCCAGCGACTTACCATAGCTGCCGTCAGATCGGCTTTACTCGTACTCCCATTGCACTCTTTGCAAGCCGGCATTACCAGCTTGTCTGGACGGAGCGATTGATCAAACAGAGACTTTGGAGGCATGTGCCCACGGGTCGCGGCGCGGCGGTCACCTCCACACAAAGCGCAAAGCGGAAACTGTTCGATAAATTTCTGCGTGGTACTTTTCTTTAGCTTAGCCTCTCCCACTTCGTTCTCCTCCGCATTAGAATAGGCTCGTGTAAACATCACGGCCATTAAAGTCCCACCGTATTGCGCATATGAAACTCGACTTCGAAGAATCCCAATCCACCTATACCAGCGGCTCACAAAATGCCCGCGCCTGGACGGAGGCGTGGGTGAGCGCATGGGCGTATTGCCCGCACTGCGGCAACGCCCAGATTTCTTCCTTCCCCAACAACAGCCCGCTCGCAGATTTCTTCTGCACATCATGCAATGAGGAATTCGAACTCAAGAGCCAGAAAGGCAAATTCGGAACGCGGGTCGTCGATGGCGCATTCAAGACCAAATGCGAGCGTCTGGCGGCCAGCAACAATCCGAACCTGTTCCTCCTGAACTACGATCTCAAATCTCTCGCGGTCGTCAATCTGTTCATCGTACCGAAGCATTTTTTCGTTCGCGAGATTATCGAGGAGCGAAAGCCTCTTAAAGCCAGCGCGCGACGCGCTGGATGGATAGGTTCAAACATCCTGCTTAGCCGCGTCCCGGAATCCGGCAAAATTCATATTGTGCAGAACAGCCTCATTCGCGAAAAGGAGCTTGTCCTCGCGGATTGGCAGAGAACGCTTTTTCTCAGAAGTAAATCGCCGGAGACGCGCGGCTGGTTGCTCGACGTCATGAAATGCGTCGAGTTGCTCGGCAAGCGCGACTTCACGCTTGAGGAAGTCTACGCTTTCGAACGAAATCTTGGCGATCTCTATCCCGGCAACCAAAACGTCAAACCCAAGATACGTCAGCAGCTTCAATATTTGCGCGATCGTGGATTTATCGAATTCGTCTCACGAGGAAATTATCGTTTGCGATCTTAGGAGACTCGCATGGCCTGGTTTCTGAATTTCTACAGATGTTACCGCTGCAAGAAGATATGGACGGACCAATGGTCCTGCACGTGTGACGACGATTGCCCGCACTGCGGCGCGCGACATATGACACCATTCAACAGCGAGGATTTGACGGAGCTCATTGAGCAGGACGGAAACGAGTTTGTCGCAATTCGTTCGCCGGACTCCGCGGAGCACGATCCCGACTATCGAGAAGTAGGTCGTTTTCCTACGCGGGCGAAGGCGCAAGAATTTCTGGCTTCTACTGAACTGGATTAAAGCGGTCATTCCGGGATGGTGCGCCAGCACCAGACCCGGAATCTCGAGATTCCGGGTTCGATGCTTCGCATCGCCCCGGAATGACGAGCCAGGACCTTTGCGCCAAAACTGCGATTTGTGAAATATTTCAATCCGACCGCCCCCAATTTGATTTTTTCTTCTTTATTTCAGAATTTGGCCTTGACTCTGCCGAATTTCCGAAGTATCAATACGCCCGTCCCGTTCCTTCCAAAGGGGCGGCTCGCGATCGTCACGGACGCGGAGCGGGATGCGGTGGACGTAGTTGGTGCCCGATGACGAATGGCACCGACGCGGACGGCGAAGACGTGTGGTCCTGACACCCTCACGCCGGTGTCAAGTCGGCGAAGACAAATCGCCGGCGACGGTGGCAACAGAGCGAGGCTCACCGAGGAGAGCGCGGGATAGACCGTAAACCATTGCGCGGGGAATGTCGGGTGATTCCGATGTGACCGTAGTGACTACGCTGGTGTGCTTTCTACTTTTTTGCACGCCGGGCTGCGGGTGCATCGTGCGCCCGGCATTCCCTGCTCCCTTTCGGGGGCGAAAGGTAAATGCAAAACTCGGGTGCATCGCGCCGCGGGAATGCGGAGTCGTATCTCAACGTCATTGCGAGGAGCAACGCGACGAAGATTCCATGGGGAGTGGATAGCGACCGAGTTTGAGGCCAGACTGAGGTTGCTGAAACCATTCAACCTGGAGACGACGATGTTACTCGATCATCCTTCCGACGGACTGACCGCTATCCGCACTCATATTGGCGCAATTTTTGTTTCGCTGGAACTGAGTTGATCGACCTGGCTGGTGACGTCGTTGTCGCCCGGCAAAGGCGAGAAGATGTCCAGGCACAGCGTCACGGCCGGCGATGTGGCCGGGCTTTTGGCGCTTTTTGCAGAGCTCAGGCGCAAGGCAGAGGTCCGAACCGGCGAAAGCTATCCGATCATCACGATCCAGGAGGCAGGACTGGACGGGTTCTGGCTGCACCGTGTTCTGCAACAGCAGGGGATCGAGAGCCACGTGGTCGATCCGGCCTCGATCGCGACGCCGCGGCGGCAACGACGCGCCAAGACGGACCGGCTCGACGGCGAGACCTTGTTGCGGGCGCTGCTCGCCTACAAGCGCGGCGAGCCACGGGTGTGTGCGATGGTGGTCGCGCCCTCGCCCGAGGAGGAGGACCGGCGGAGGCTTTGCCGCGAGCGGCGGACATTGATCGAGGAGCGCGTCACGCATGTGAACCGGATCAAGGGGCTTCTGTTCGCGCAGGGCATCTTTGATTATGCCCCGTTGCGGCGCGACCGGCGGCAGCGGCTTGAAGCGTTGCGCACCGGAGACGGACGGGAGCTGCCGTCGCATTTGAAGGCGCAGATCGGCCGTGAGCTCGATCGGATCGAGTTGCTTCTGGGACAGATCAAGGCGGTCGAGACCGCGCAGGATGCGCTGCTGGCGGCGGCGAGAAAGCCTGCAAGCCAGCAGGCTGCGCCGGACCCGGTCACGATGCTGCTCGCCTTGAAAGGAGTGGGCGCCAACTTCGCCGCCGTGCTCTGGTCGGAGGCGTTCTATCGGCAGTTCGCCAACCGCCGCCAGGTCGCCGCCTATGCCGGCCTTGCGGCAACGCCCTGGCAAAGCGGAGGCATCCGGCACGAGCAGGGCGTGTCGAAGGCCGGCAATCCCAGGCTGCGGACCACAATGGTCCAGCTCGCCTGGCTGTGGATACGTCACCAGCCGCAATCGGCGCTGACGCGCTGGTTCAAGCAGCGAAGCCAGCAAGGCCGCACGCGCGCGATCGTGGCGCTGGCGCGCAAGCTTCTGGTGGCGTTGTGGAAGTATGTTACCCAGGGCGTCGCCATCGAGGGGGCTGTGATGAAGCCCGCCGCCTGATCCGGGACCAAGCCCAACAGCAAGCTCTGCCGCCCGCACGCAACCCAACAACCTTAGCCCATCTGCCGAGGCCCGATCAGCCTCGGAAGATCCGGGTGGACGAACCGATGGATTGCATGGCTTCAAACGCCGCAACGAAGAATGGCCTCGTCCTCTCGAGCCTGCCCGCCGCAAGCGGAATCCTGGTGCGTCGCCTCGCGCGACGACCGAATGTGAGTTTGATCCGGCAAGCAACCCGGATCGCAGAACCGGCTCGAACCCTGGATCGCAACTACGAGGATTGCAGATGATGCCCTGACCGAACCGCCAACACGAGGAGTGCTGCTGTCGTTCCCGACGGGTCAAGCATGATGGCGTGCTCGCTCAACTCAAGGCCAAGCCGCTGCGCGGCGACCCTGAAGGGTCGGCCTTGACTTGATCTGCGCGCGCCATCCTGCAAACCCCGCGGTCGGGACGAAGAGGTGGCCGCAGTCGAACAAAAAGGTGACTGCTCATTCTTGACACACACATTCCCCATGTGAGCAATCCAGCTTCCTTACTTGTCGCGCAAAGAAAGCTGGATTGCTTCGCTTCGCTCGCAATGACGGTGGTTAGCTGTTTGAAATTCAAATCCACCAACGTCGTCCCTGCGAACGCAGGGACCCATAACCACAGGGAGTGGAGTTATGCGAAGGTCGTTGAACAGCGTCTTTCAACTTTGAGGCCGCGGCGTATGGGTCCCTGCGTTCGCAGGGACGACGTTGAGAGATTACGCTCGCAATGACGGCCCAGGCTTTGAAAAGTGAAGTCGACGCACGCCGCTCCGGGCGATAGCGTGACGCCCATGTCCGACATCGGCATCCTGAACGGCCCGCTCAGCCTGATCGTCATCGCGTTGATCTTCGGCAGCCCCGGCCTCGTGCTGGGCGCGATCCCCGGCGCGCTGCTGTGGCGGCGTCATCGGCTTCATCCTGTGGCTGGCAGGATGGATGGTGTTCAGGGACCTGATCTGAACGATCAGATCTTGTCGCGGTCGGTGGCGGGCGAACCTGGCGCCTGGCCCTGCGTCTGCCGGTCCTGCTCCCTGGCGTGATGGCGGCCGTAGAGGCAGCCGGCGGCGGCGCCGAGCAGGCCGTGATGGCCGGCATAGTGACCGGCGACGCCGCCGACCACGGCGCCTTTCAGGCAGCCCTTGGCCTCGGCCGCGTTGGCGGCCAGCATGATCCCGGCGGCGGCGAGCAGTGTGGCGATGGTTTTCATGGCGTGTATCCTGTTGTGGCGTCGTCGATGAAGGCGATCAGACAATCGCGGAACGGCGATCCGGTTCCATGCGAAAGCGTTTGATGAAGCGGACGGATGGCCCGGCAATCACGCGGTGTTTGCGGCACCCTGCATACAAACGCCCGCGGATTTGCTATGGACGCAGCGCGCCGCCGCTTCAACCGGGCGCGAGGGAGGACGTCATGGCCAAGGGTCAGATGCGCAGCAACAAGGAAAAGAAGAAGCCGAAGGCCGACAAGAACCTCAAGAAGGGCGGCGCCGCGCCGTCGCCGTTCGCGGCGGGCAAGACCCCGGCCGGCCAAAGCCCGAACAGCAAGAAGAACTGATCCGAGACGCCGCTCGCTTCGCGGCGCGGCGCTCAGGCCGGCAGTTGGCCGCCGCGATGGCCTCGCAGGTGCTGGCTGATCGTGCTTTTACGGACGCCGCAACCCGCGGCGATGCCTGCTGCATTGCCCTGCGAACGCAGCGGCCCGGCAAAAGCCCGATCGTACATTTGCCGGCATTAATCGCGATCCGCGATTGTCATGAAAGATCGAACCTTGCCGCATATTGGCCGCGCTGCGGTCAAAATCGGCAGTCCTGATGCTCCGGCTTATTTCATCATTTTGTCGTGCGGGGGACAACCGCGCTGTACGCGAAACAGGGGAACAGCCGATGAACGCCACCATTCGTTCCGAACCAATCGAAGCCGCCAAAGCGGATCCCAATCTTGCCGCGGTCTCCGAAGTCGAGGCCGGCATCCGCGACTTCGTGCGCAACGACATCGCCTATCTGCGCCGCGCGCCGTCGCTGACGCACCGAGGCTGCGCTGGAGCCCGCCACCGAGGCCACCGTCAACAACGTCAACTCGCTGATCCAGCGCGTCGCCGGCAGCTCGCTGACCGAAATCGAAAACCTGATCGCCGAACTGGAAAGCCTGCGCGAGCTGCTGCATGCCGAAGGCCAGCGGGTGCAGCGCGAGATTTCCGGCTACGCCCAGCTCAGCTCGGCGGCGATGAAGTCCACCCGCATGATCGCCGACAACGTGTCGCAGTGGAAACGCGACGCGGACGGCTTGCGGAAATAACCCAGCGCCCAACTCACGAGCATTCCGGGTTCGCGTCTTCGACGCGCCCCGGAATGACCGGAGTGCTTTGAACTTGTCGGGCCCTGACCGCGACCAAAACAATGGCGGCGGAATTTTCCGGGGGGCACCATTTCATGCAAACCATTCGGCCCGATCATACCGATCCGATTCCGCTGCGGCAGTCGCCGCAGCGCATGGGTCACAATCATGATCCGGTTTGTCGGCCTGCTGGTGATAGCCGTGGTGGTTCTGGCGCTGATCTGGAGCCGCTGACGTTGCGGGATTTCCGGCGACTTCGGCTCGCTATGGTTAGCGAATCCTGACCTATCGGCTGGCCCATCCGCGCAGCTCTCGATCGAATAGCCGCCGTCGGCATAGCTCTTCACCACCATCGCGGTGGCCAGCATCACCGCGAGCGTCACGGTTGCGAAGATAAAGCCCAGAAATTTCAATCCGCTGCGGTCTGCCATGGTCGTCCCCGCCGTCTGTCCCTGGAAATACTATGACCAGGCACAAGGTTCAAAATGCGTTAGCGGGAGTTTCGTTCCGGGCTACGGATCGGCCTGCCGCCGCGGCACGAAGGCCGTCGCCAGCACCGAGAACACCAGTTCGCCGCGCTGGTTGGTGCCGGTGTTGCGGGCCTGCAGGATGCCCCATTCGGGACGCTTCTCGGAAGTGCCGCATCGATTCGATCTCGCTGGCAAAGCTGATGGTGTCGCCCGCCAGCACCGGCTTGATCCAGCGCAAGTCGCGAAACCCCGGCGAGGGTCCCCACACCGCGATCTTCTCGCCGCGCGCGGCGGCTTCCTGGCCGGCGCTGGCCATCGGCCACCAGCAGCTTCATGCAGACCGATCCGACATGCCAGCCCGACGCCGCCAGTCCGCCGAACAGCGATTTGCGCCCTGCTTCCTCGTCGAGATGAAAGCGCTGCGGATCGAATTGCGCCGCGAATTTCTTGATGGCCTCGGCGGTGAAGGTGAACGATCCGATTTCGCGCCGCTGCCCGACCTTGATGTCCTCGAAGAAATCCATCAGCCGCCGCCTGCTCCGCCGCGGCCGCGCGACCGGCGCTGCACGATGATCGGCGAGACCCATTCGCACAATGCCTGCCCGGCCGCGTTGCGGACCACGGCTTTGAAGGTCACGATGCCGGTCTCGGGGCGGCTGCGCGAGACCCTCGCCTCCGCAACCTCGACATCGAGCGTGAGATCGTCGCCCGGGCGAAACGGCGCCAGCCAGCGCAATTCGCTTGACGCCGGGCGAGCCCAGCGAGGCGGTGCGGCCGATATAGCCGTCGAACATCATCCGCATCATGATCGAGCACAGATGCCAGCCCGAGCCCGCGAGGCCCTTCAGCATCGAGCGCGACGGCCGCCTCCTCGTCGAGATGCATCGGCTGCGGATCGAATTCGGCGGCAAACGCCAGCATCTCCTCGCGCGTGACATGGCGCGGGCCGAAGCTGCCGAAATGGCCGGGCGGAAAATCTTCGAAGGTGAGCGTCATGATGGGGATTGCCGGTGGGAAGCCCGATTGTGGCCGTTATTTGCGGCAATCTCAACCGGCCCGCCCGCATGGCTCTGCCCGCGGGCACGTTGCTGCGCCGCCCGTCCTGCGACTTGCCCGGGACGGCATTCGGAGCTAGGCCCTGTCTGGTAGTATCCAGTTTAGACGCGAACTCATATTCGACCTGCCGGGAGAACGACCGATGTTTGAATTTCGGGATCTGTTTCAGTGGGACCGCTTCATCACCCCCACCATCATCAAGACTTTCTACTGGCTGGTGATCGCGCTGATCGGGCTGTTCGGCATTTCCGGCATTTTTTCCGGCCTGGCCGCGATGGCGATCAGCCCGTTCGGCGGATTCATCGTGCTGCTGTCCTCGATCGCCAGCGTGGTGGTCGGGGTGATCTTTTCGCGCATCGCCGCGGAATTCATCCTGATCGTGTTCCGCATCAACGAGCACCTCGGCGCGATCCGCGACCAGGGCGCGGGGCATTGAACCCTCCTGAGTTCAGGTATTGAACCTGAAATGCATGACGTCGCCGTCGGCGACGACGTATTCCTTGCCTTCCAGCCGCAGCTTGCCGGCGTCGCGGGCGCCGGCTTCGCCGCCGAGCGCGACATAGTCGGCATAGGCGATGGTCTCGGCGCGGATAAAGCCCTTCTCGAAATCGGTATGAATCACCCCGGCCGCCGCCGGCGCCTTGGTGCCGCGGTTGATGGTCCAGGCCCGCGCTTCCTTCGGGCCGACGGTGAAATAGGTGATGAGGTCGAGCAGTTGATAGCCGGCGCGGATCAGGCGGTCGAGACCGGCTTCCTCGAGCCCCAGCGTGTCGAGAAACTCGGTGCGCTCCTCGCGCGACAGCGTCGCAATCTCCGATTCGATCTTGGCGGAGATCGCGACCGCGACCGCGCCTTCCTTTTTGGCGTGCTCCGCAACCGCCTTGGAGAAATCATTGCCGCCGGCGGCCGAGCCTTCCTCGACATTGCAGACGTACAGCACCGGCTTGGAGGTCAGCAGGCCGAGCATGCCGAAGGCGCGCTCTTCCTCCGGCTTGCGGTCGAGAAACCGCGCCGGCTTGCCCTCGCGCAACAGCACCAGCGCGCGGTTGACGAGGTCGAGCTGCTCCTTGGCGTCCTTGTCGTTGCCCTTGGCCTTCTTGGCGAGGTTGTCGACGCGCTTCTCCAGACTGTCGAGATCGGCCAGCATCAACTCGGTCTCGATGGTCTCGATGTCGGCCAGCGGCGCGATCTTGCCCTCGACATGGGTGATGTCGGAATCCTCAAAGCAGCGCACCACATGCGCGACCGCATCGACCTCGCGGATGGTGGCGAGAAACTGGTTGCCGAGGCCCTCGCCTTTCGAGGCGCCGCGCACCAGGCCTGCGATATCGACAAAGGTCAGCCGCGTCGGAATGATCTGCGCTGACTTCGCGATCGCCGACAGCTTGTCGAGCCGGGAATCGGGCACCGCGACCTCGCCGACATTCGGCTCGATGGTGCAGAACGGATAATTCGCCGCCTGCGCCGCCGCTGTTTCGGTCAGCGCATTGAACAGCGTCGATTTGCCGACATTGGGCAATCCGACGATACCGCATTTAAATCCCATGATGTGTCCTGAAGTCCGTTGGTCACGACCGGCGCGTTACGCGGCACCGTCATCGTCCTTGTCGAAAAATCCCTTGGCCTGCATCGCCAGATGCACCTTGTTCTGAAACGTCGACTCGCGGTCGGTTGCGAGCAGACCGGCATTGTCGGCGATCGCCTCGCGCAGCGCCTCGACCCAGGGCGCGCTCGTCCCTGGCGAAATCGGACAGCACGTAGCTGTGCACCAGTTCCTTGACGCCGGGATGGCCGATCCCGAGCCGCACGCGGCGATAGTCATTGCCGATATGCGCCGAGATCGAACGCAGGCCGTTGTGGCCGGCGATGCCGCCGCCGATCTTGACGCGCAGCTTGGCCGGCGGCAGTTCGAGTTCGTCCTGAAACACGGTGATCTCGCCCGGCCGCGAGCTTGAAGAAGTTCGCGGCTTCCTGCACCGCGCGACCGGAATCGTTCATGAAGGTCATGGGACGAAGCAGCACCACCCGCTCGCGATCGAGCGTGCCTTCCGCGGTCTCGCCCTGAAAGCGGCGGCGCCATGGTGCGAAACCATGACGCCGCGCAATTTCATCGACCACCATGAAACCGATGTTGTGCCGGTTATGCGCGTATTTCGCGCCGGGATTGCCGAGACCAACAAAGAGTTGCATGACGCGGCATCCCGCGTTCGGTTACTTCTTCTTGTCGCCGCCGGCAGGCGCTTCGCGCCGGCCGCAGGAGCCTTGGCGCCCGCCCGCGGGAGCTTTCGCACCAGCCGCGGGAGCGGCACCCGCCGCAGGCGCGGCGGCAGCGGCACCGGCCGCCGGAGCGGCACCGGGTGCAGCCGTCGCAGCCGGACCGGCCGCGGCGGCAGCCGCAGCGGCCTTGAGTTCTTCGGCGTAGCCGGACGGCGGCACGATGGTCACCAGCGTCACGTCTTCGCGCGACAATGACTTCACGCCCGTCGGGCAGCTTGATGTCGGACAGATGCAGCGAGTGGCTGATTTCCAGAGCGCTGACATCGGCCTCGATATATTGCGGAATGTTGTCGACCGAGCACACCAGATCGATGGTGTGGGTGACGATGTTGACGGTGCCGCCGCGCTTGACGCCGGGAGCCGCATCCGCGTTCTGTACGTGCAGCGGAACGCTGACGCGGATGGTGGCGCCTTCGCCGAGCCGCATGAAATCGACATGGATCGGAAAATCGCGCACCGGATCGAGATGGAAGTCGCGCGGAATCACGCGGTGCTTTTTGCCTTCCAGGTCGATGTCGTAAATCGTGGTGAGAAACCGGCCGGCCAGGATGCGCTGGCGCAGGTCGGTATCGTCGACCGAAATGGTCATGGGGGGTTCGTTGTTGCCATAGATCACTCCGGGAACTCTCCCGGCGCGACGCTCTGCCCGTGCGGCCCCCTTGCCGCCTGCCGGACGCGCGGTCGCCTTCAATTCCTTGACGGTCGCCATCTGCTTAAGTCCTTGTTTTCCAAAAAGTTAAAGGCCGCATCGCGGCCCGTTTGTCGTCCACAGCAAGCCTCCAGGGGTGCGGGGGCCGCGGACGTGGCGGCGTTCTAGCCCCAAAGCCCGGAAATGACAAGGAAATGCGGGGATTTTTTACCCCGCCTCAGAAGGTTGAGGGACCCCCTGTCCGTCTGTCCTCAGGTCCCCGGCGAACCGGCAAGCCTGGCCTCAAGCGCAACAATTCGCGCCTTCAACGCCTCGTTTTCCTCGCGCGCCAGACGGGCCATGTCCTTGACCGCCTCGAACTCCTCGCGCTTGACGACGTCGAGGTCGCGCAGGATTTTTTCGGCCTGGTTACGGACCACCGTATCGACCTCGCGCTTGACGCCCTGGGCGGCGCCGGCGGCGTCGTTCATCAGGCGACCGATCTCGTCGAAAAACCGATTGCTGGTCTGGGTCATGGCTAGTCTCCGGTCGGCTGCATGCTGGTCGGTACATCCCAACAATGGCGATCCCGGTGCCGCTGTTCAAGGCCGGCAGATGCCAAGTCGCCTTGTCATGTTCCGGTTTCCTTGCAATCGTATCAAGCACCGAGCAAAAAACCGCAAAACAACAAGCGAAGAGCAAACGCCCATGATCGACCAGCAGATCGAAATCCCCACCAAGGACGGCAACACCACCACCTTCATCACCCATCCCGAACGCGGCGGGCCGTTTCCCGTCATCATCTTCTACATGGATGCGCCGGCGATCCGCGAGGAACTGCGCGACATGGCGCGGCGGCTCGGAACCGCGGGCTATTACGTGATGCTGCCCAACATGTACTACCGCTCCGGCGTCATGGAGCTCGGACCGATACCGCCCGACCCGGAAGCGCCCGAACGCAAGCGGATGTTCGAACTACATGAACTCCATCGATATTCCGATGGTGATGGAGGACACCAAGGCCCTGCTCGCCTATGCCGACACGCAGCCGGCCGCGAACGCCAGGATTGTCGGCACCGTCGGCTACTGCATGAGCGGCCGCTATGCCGTCAACGCGGCCACGCATTTTCCGGACCGGGTCAAGGCCGCGGCCTCGATCTACGGGACCAAGCTCGCAACCGACCAGCCCGACAGCCCGCATCTGGCCGCCGGCAAGACCAAGGCCGAACTCTATTTCGGCTGCGCCGAAACCGACGTCTACGCGCCGCAGGAGATCATCGACCAGATCACGGCATCGATGAAGGGCGCCAACGCCGAGGTCGAGGTCTATCCCGGCACCCATCACGGCTTCGCGTTTCCGAAGCGGCCGGTCTACCACCGCGACGCCGCCGAGCGGCATTGGGAACGGCTGCTGGCGCTGTATCGCCGCAATCTCAAGTCCTAGACCGCGAGAACGAAATGAGACTGCTCGCATTTTCAGACATCCATCACAACTTGGTGGCTGTCCGAAAACTGCGGGCGTCGGAGAATAACTCGTTCGATGCAATAATTGTTGCCGGTGACATCGGCAGCGAAAGCGCCGCCGATTTCTTCAAAATTCTTGCGACATTTAAATGTCCCATCCTATACGTCTATGGGAATTGGGATAACAAGTTAGGCTACAAAACCTCCTTTGGACACCACTGTCACCTAATTCATTCGAATGTAATCACGATCGACAATATCAGTTTCATCGGTTTCAGTGGGTGCCCTACACATTGGGGGAAAAACCCAATCGCCCGAAAATTTTATCGCGAAATAGAAATCGAAAACAAAAGCATCGTTGATACACTCAAAAGCGGAAGTAGGCCCGCGTATAGAATTCGGCGCACCAAGGCCTATCAAAAGTATGCCTCTCAACTGCAATCCGTCAGAAATGAAATACTCAGCCTGAATAGAGCAAGCATCGGTGAAGCTATAAAGAGGGCCGAGATTGATCCCCGCAGGTGCGTAGTCATAACCCATGAACGTCTCACGCGATTGAGTGAAGAAATTCCTGGAGCACTCCTCCATATTTTCGGTCACCTTCACAGATTTTCCGAGCACACCTTTAAAGAGACAAAATATGTTAACGTTGCCGCACTAGACCGTCCTGTTTCCGTACGACCTCGTGCTAAGGAAAAATGGACGAAGGAGAATTGCCGAAATTTCAATGCAGGAAACTACACAAAAATCGAGATCAAATCTTCTCAACCAATAAAGATACAATGCGCAAATCTCGCATGTGAGTATCCGAACTGGCTTGAATTAGAGGATCGTAGATACAACGGAATTGAGTGGATTCCGGAAGAAATGAAGTGGAAGAAAGCTTCGGACCGGCCAATACTTCGATATGAAGTAAGGCGAAGCCCACGGATTACTGAATTGCATGCCTCTGCGTGAACCCAGCTGATGTCCCTTCTCACCATCGCTTTCCCGGTATTCGATCCGATCGCCATCGCGATCGGGCCGATCGCGATCCGCTGGTACGCGCTGGCCTATATCGGCGGCATCGTGCTGGGCTGGATCTACGCACGTTCGCTGCTCAAGAACGAGAGGCTTTGGGGCGGGCCGGCGCCGATCTCGCTGCTGCAGCTCGACGATTTCATTCTCTGGGTCACATTCGGGATCATCTTCGGCGGCCGTACCGGCTATGTGCTGTTCTACAATCTGCCGTTCTTCATGCAGCATCCTGCCGAGATCTTCGAGCTGTGGAAGGGCGGCATGTCGTTTCATGGCGGCTTCCTCGGCTGCGTCGCCGCGGTAATTCTGTTCTGCCGGAAAAACGAGCTTCCGATCCTGTCGCTCGGCGATATCACCACCGCGGTCGGACCGATCGGGCTGTTTCTCGGCCGTCTCGCCAATTTCATCAACAGCGAGCTGTGGGGCCGGCCGGCGGATTCCAGCGTGCCCTGGGCGATGGTGTTTCCCAACGGCGGGCCGCTGCCGCGCCATCCCAGCCAGCTTTACGAGGCGGGACTTGAGGGCATCGTCCTGTTTACAATCCTGGCTGTGATGATTCGCATGGGCGCCCTGAAACGGCCGGGCCTGATCCTCGGCAGCTTCATCGCGATGTACGGATTGGCGCGTATCATCGGCGAATTCTTCCGGGAGCCCGACCCGCAGCTCGGATTTTTGTGGGGCGGGCTCACCATGGGTATGCTGCTGTCGGTGCCGATGATCGTTGCAGGAGCGATCATTATTGTGTTGGCATGGCGGCGTCCGCCGCCGACACTGAAATCCATCTGACCAAGGGACCCCGTGACCGACTATTCGCCGCTCGAGTCCGATCTCAAGAAGCTGATCAAGTCGACCGGGCCGATGCCGGTCTGGCGTTACATGGAGCTGTGCCTGACCCATCCGCAGCACGGCTATTATGTTTCGCGCGATCCGCTGGGGCGTGAGGGCGATTTCACCACCGCGCCCGAAGTAAGCCAGATGTTCGGCGAATTGCTCGGCCTGTGGGCGGCGTCGGTGTGGAAGGCGATCGGTTCGCCGTCGGTGCTGCGGCTGATCGAACTCGGACCCGGCCGCGGCACCATGATGTCGGACGCGCTGCGGGCGCTGCGGGTGTTGCCGCCGCTCTATCAGTCGCTGAGCGTCCATCTGGTCGAGATCAACCCGGTGCTGCGCGACAAGCAGAAGGCGACGCTGACGGGTGTGCGCAACGTGGCCTGGCACGACCGCCTCGACGACGTGCCCGACGGTCCTTCGGTCATTTTCGCCAATGAGTATTTCGACGTGCTGCCTGTCCACCAGATGGTCAAGTGCGAGACCGGCTGGCACGAACGCGTGGTCGAAATCGACGACGATGGCGAACTGGCGTTCGGTGTCGCCGCCGAGCCGACGCCGCACTTTGAAGTCCTGCTGCCGCTGCCGGTGCGCGCGGCCCCGACCGGCGCCGTGTTCGAATGGCGGCCCGACGCCGAGATCATGAAGATCGCCACACGCCTGCGCGATCAGGATGGCGCGGCGCTGATCATCGACTACGGGCACCTGCGCAGCGACACCGGCGATACCTTTCAGGCCATTGCCCGCCACAGCTTCGCCGATCCCCTGAAAGATCCGGGTCAGGCCGACATGACCGCCCATGTCGATTTTGAGGTGCTGGCGCGTGCCGCCGAGGACATCGGTGCGCGGGTTCATGGGCCGGTCCAGCAAGGCGAGTTTCTGAAACGTCTCGGCATCGAAACCCGCGCCTTGAGCCTGATGGCAAAGACCACGCCGGAGATTTCCGAGGATATTTCCGGCGCGCTGAGGCGGCTGACCGACACCGGCCGCGGCGGCATGGGCTCGATGTTCAAGGTACTCGCGATCTCGGAACCCAACCTCACCTCGCTGGCGGGATTCAACGAACCGGACCCGGAACCAGGAGCCTGAGCCGGAGTTCAAACCTGAGCCGGAGTTCGAGCCCGAGCCGGACGCCGGGGATGAAACGTGATGACGCTGGAATCGCCGCTGCTTTCGGCCATTCCCGGCCTCCGTCACGCTTTCTTTACCCGCGACGGCGGCGTCTCCGACGGCATTTACGGCAGTTTGAATGGCGGCATCGGCTCGAACGACGATCCGGCCAATGTTGTGGAAAATCGCCGGCGGATGGCGCAACAGATGGACGTCGCGCCCGAGCGTTTTCTCAGCTTGCATCAAATCCATTCGCCCGATGTCATGGTGGCGTCGTCGCCATGGGAAACGCATCGCGGCCACGCGCCGATGCCATCGTTACCCGCACCGAAGGTCTCGCCATCGGCGCCACCGCGGCCGACTGCGGACCGGTATCTGCTGGTCGATCCCAACGCGCGCGTGATCGGCGCGGCGCATGCCGGATGGAAAGGCGCGCTGACAGGCATCGTGGAATCCACCGTCGATGCGATGGAAAAACTCGGCGCCGATCGCGCCGGCATCGTCGCCGCGATCGGGCCCCTGATCCGCCAGCCCTCCTACGAGGTGGGCAACGAATTCGTCGAACGCTTCCTGCGAGGCCGACGCGGAGAATGTCCTGTTCTTCATTCCGTCGGCGCGCGAGGGACACGCGATGTTCGATCTCGCCGGCTTCATCCGGATGCGGCTGGAAAACGCCGGCGTGCTTGTCATCGACGACATCGGCACCGATACCTATTCCGACGAACGCTTCTACAGCTACCGCCGCTCGGTGCATCGCAAGGAGCCGGACTACGGCCGGCATGTCCATGCGATTGCACTGGAAGGGGCTGAGCCATGGACATGACCATGCGCACGACATCTGTCGACATCATCCGGATCCCGACCAAGGGTCCGGGCGACGTCTCGGGTCTGATCGGTCTGATCGAAGCGGGGAAAATCAGGCCGGCCTCGATCCTGGCCATTCTGGGCAAGACCGAGGGCAATGGCGGCGTCAACGATTTTACCCGGGAATATGCCGTGGCGGCGCTCAGCGCGGCGCTCGCGCCTTATGTCGGTCTGCCGCCGCATCAGGTCGAGCAGAAGATCGCCTTCGTCATGTCGGGCGGCACTGAAGGCGTGCTCAGTCCGCATCTCACGGTATTCGCGCGCACGGCGATGCAGGATGGCGGCTCCGGCGCGACCATCGAGGGCAAACGCCTGAGCATCGGCATCGCGCAGACACGCGATTTCCTGCCCGAGGAACTTGGCCGCGGCGCGCAAATCAAGGAGACATCGAGTGCGGTTCGCGCTGCTATGGCGGATGCCGGGATCGACAACCCCAAGGACGTGCATTTTGTGCAGATCAAATGTCCCTTGCTGACCAGCGACCGCGTCGAGGCGGCCCACGCCAGAGGCCACAAGACCGTAACCACCAGCGCCTATGGATCGATGGGCTATTCGCGCGGCGCGTCTGCGCTGGGCGTCGCCGCGGCACTCGGCGAGATCGACAGGCGATATCGCCGACGAGCATGTTCTCAAGAACTGGGACTTGTTTTCCTCGGTGGCCTCGACCTCGGCCGGGATCGAACTGATGCACAATGTCGTGATCGTGCTCGGCAATTCGATCGTGTCGGCGAGTCCGTTCGTGATCGGGCATGCGGTGATGCGCGACGCCATCGATTCCGCCGCGGTGATGGAGGCGCTGGAAAGCGTCGGGCTCGACGCCCGACACGCTTCCGATCCGGCGTCTCGCGACCGGCTGGTGAATATTTTCGCCAAGGCGGAAGCCTCGCCGGATGGGCTGGTGCGCGGCTTTCGTCACATCATGCTCGACGACACCGATATCAGTTCCACACGGCACGCCCGTGCTGCCGTCGGCGGACTGATCGCCGGCCTTGCCGGCACCGGAGCGGTCTATGTTTCCGGCGGCGCCGAGCATCAGGGACCGCCGGGCGGCGGGCCGGTGGCGGTGATTGCGCGTCTCTAGATCGCTGATAACAAAGCCTCGATCGATATTTACCGTCGCGAAAGTCAAGCAACACTTCCGTGCGGTCGCCCTAGACCTTAACGTGTTTTAACGATATCGCTCGGGACGCGATGAGTGACACGTTATTAACTTTATTCCGCGCCGGCGCGACTGCGCCGCGCGCCGTCATGGCAGCGATGCTGCTGGCCATCGCGTGCGGACTCGGCGGCTGCGCCAGTGGCGGAGCGAACAATTCCTTTGCGATGGCCGACAATGGTGGCGCCCGTACCACGGTTACCTTCGAATCGATCGATGGCCCGCCGCCGCAAATGTTCGACCGCATGGTCAGCGTGCTCGACAGCGAGTCGAAGCTGCGCAGTCTGACGATCGTATCCCGCGAAGGCTCGGCCTCCTATCGCGTGAAAAGCTATCTCTCCGCCCAGGTCAGCCGCGGTCGCACCACGATAGCCTGGGTGTGGGATGTCTATGACCGCGACCAGCAGCGCGCGCTGCGCCTGTCCGGCGAGGAGCCGGCCGGCAAGGCCGGACGCGACCCTGGTTGGCGGCCGACGATCTGGTGCTGCGGAAAATCGCGCAGGCCGGCTTGAGCGGCCTCAGCGCCATGATCAACGGCACCGGACCGGTGGATACGCCGCCGCCCGTCGCGGTTCCGGGCCGCCGCGGCCCTGCCGTTGCAAGCGCCGGGCGTCCGGCTGCGTTCCGGGTCAGTTTTCTCGGCGAAAGTCCCCGTTAACGAACGATATAAATGGTCGCTTGAGACCTGATTTTGCGCAGGAAAACCGGACCCGACGGGTTGCCAGCCGGACCCCCTCCTTGATATCACCTCGCCCATCGAAACGTGCCGGTCCGTGGGTATTCCGATATGCTGAACGTGGTATCCAGCAAGGCGCGGGGAGAAGCCTCGATGTCGGCCAAGAACGGCTCCATCAAGCTCGTCGCCGGCAACTCCAATCCTGCGCTGGCGCAGGCCATCGCCGAATGGCTGAACGTGCCGCTGACCAAGGCCAGCGTCCGCCGCTTCGCCGACAACGAGATCTTCGTCGAGGTGCTCGAGAATGTGCGCGGCTCGGACGCCTACATCATCCAGTCGACGTCGTTTCCGGCCAACGACCATCTGATGGAACTCCTGATCATCACCGATGCGTTGCGCCGCTCTTCTGCGCGCCGCATCACCGCGGTGATTCCCTATTTCGGCTACGCCCGGCAGGACCGCAAGGTCGGCTCGCGCGCGCCGATTTCCGCCAAGCTGGTCGCCAATATGATCACGCATGCCGGCGTCGACCGCGTCATGACGCTCGATTTGCACGCCGCGCAGATCCAGGGCTTCTTCGACATTCCGACCGACAACCTCTTCGCCTCGCCGGTGATGGTGCGCGACATCAAGGAGCGCTTCGATCTCGCCAGCGTGATGGTGGTGTCGCCCGACGTCGGCGGCGTGGTGCGCGCGCGCGGCCTAGCCAAGCGCATCAACACGCCGCTGGCGATCATCGACAAGCGCCGCGAACGCGCCGGCGAATCCGAAGTCATGAACGTGATCGGCGATTGCGCCGGCTTTACCTGCATCCTGGTCGACGACATCGTCGACTCCGGCGGCACGCTGGTGAACGCCGCCGACGCGCTGCTCGCCAATGGCGCCAAGGAGGTCTACGCCTATATCAGCCACGGCGTGTTGTCCGGCGGCGCCGCCGCCCGCATCGCCGGCTCCAGGCTGAAGGAGCTTGTGATCACCGACTCGATCCAGCCGACCGAAGCCGTGCAAAAGGCGCCCAACATCCGCACCCTGTCGATCGCCTCGCTGATCGGCGAAGCCATCAGCCGCACGGCGTCGGAAGAGTCGGTGTCGAGTTTGTTCGACTGAGCGCTCTTTGCGTCGTCTTGCGGGGACGACATCGATTTCAAACAGCCAGTGCTTTTCACCCTCCCCTGGAGGGGCAGGGGAATCGCATATGGATTTTTACCGCATATTGCACGGCTGGGCGATTTGGATTCTGAAGATATCTCCTGAGCATTGGGAGATATCGGATGAAGGCTTTCAAGAGAGTTTTCCGAGGGTTGCCTGATCCGCGGGCGGGCAACGCGCGGCATGATCTGTTCGAAGTTTTGTTCATTGCTTTGACCGCAACACTGTGCGGCGCAGACAGTTGCGCGGAGATGGCCGAGTTCGGCCAGAGCAAGGAAGGCTTTCTGCGGGTATTTTTGCGGCTTGAGCACGGTATCCCGAGCCATGATACTTTCAGTCGGGTGTTCCGCCTGCTCAAGCCGGAAGCCTTCGAGAAGGCATTCCGCCGTTTCATCTCGGTGTTCGCCAAGGCCAACAAGATGACCCTGACAGGCGTGGTGGCGGTCGACGGCAAAGCACTGCGCGGGGCCTTTGAGCGCGGTCGGCGAAGCACGCCGTTGCACATGGTCAATGTCTGGGCGGTCGAGGCGCGGATGTGTCTGGCGCATCGTAAGGCTGCAGGGCGCAACGAGAGCGCTGGCGCCCTCGAAGCACTGGCCATGCTCGACCTCGAAGGTTGCATTGTGACCGCCGATGCACTGCATTGCCACCGCGGTTTCGCCGCCATGGTGCTCGACCGCCGCGGCGATTACGTCCTGGCGCTCAAGAACAATCAAAGCAAGCTGTTCGCCGCAGCGGCCCGGCGCTTTGCCCGCGGTGGCGAGCGCAGCATCGCCGAACAGATCGAGCCTTCCACCCACGACAGGCGCGAGGTGCGCCGTGCCACGGTGGTGCGGGCTGCTGGCTTCGGCGCCGAGGATGAGTTCCCTGGTGTCAAGGCACTGGGACGCATCACCTCGCGCCGGCGTAGCCATGACAAGCCCGCCGAACCGCAATCGGTGCGTTACTTCCTGCTCTCGAAGTATGTCGCCGCCAAACGGCTGCTGACCATCGTGCGCTCGCACTGGGGGATAGAGAATAAGCTGCACTGGGTACTCGATGTCGTCATGAACGAGGATCGCAACCGGGCACGGAAAGACCATGCGCCAGAAAATCTCGGCACATTGCGGCGCCTCGCCCTCAATATTCTGCGCGCCCATCCAGACGACAAATCGATGCGCCGCAGAATCAAGCGCGCCGGCTGGGACGACGCCTTCCTGATGAGTATAATAGGTCATATGCGATAGCCCTGCCTGGAGGGGGAGGGTCGGCTCGCATGAGCGCAGCGAATGCGAGACGGGGTGGGGTGACGGTCTCTCAACTTGAGTACTGTTGAGGATGAGAGATCGTCACCCCACCCCGCCGCTCCTTTCAGTCGCGTCGACCCTCCCCCTCCAGGGCAGGGTAAGAACAGCAATGACGTTGATGGATATGAGTTCGCGTTCTCGCGGCGTGAATTGCCCGAGCTTTGAATGTCTCTCCGCCCCAAAGGGCGCAGGGAATGCCGGGCGCTCGACGCACCCGCAGCCCGGCGTGCAAAAAATAGAAAAGCACACCAGCGTAGTCACCACGGTTACATCGGAATCACCCGACATTCCCCGCACAATGGTTTACGGCTTATACGTGATCTCCTCGGCGAGCCCCGCTCTGTTGCCACCGTCGCCGACGATTTGTCTTCGCCAACTTGACACCGGCGTGAGGGTGTCAGAACCACACGATTTCGCCGTCCGCGTCAGCGCTGTTCGTCAATAGCGCCATCCGCGTCCACCGCATCCCCTGCCCTACGTTCGTGACGATCGCGAAACGCCCCTTGTGTCTGGGCGGGGATGGCAAAGATGTATCGCTGATTTGGGTGTTCTGAAAAGCAGAATATTTTTCGCGGAGGGGATTGACAGGAAACTGATTTGGCTGCACGCACTTTCACGCAGCGGGTGCTGCGGTCGCGCTTTTCGTCAGAACCCCGGCCGCGGCACCAGGTTCATCAGCGTGCGGACGTAGCCGCCATCCACCGTGATCTCGTCGCCGTTGACATAGGACGACCGGTCGCTCGCCAGAAAGAGAATGGCGTCGGCGATGTCCTGCGGCATCCCGATCCGCCGTGTGGGAACGACCGCGGTGCGCCGCTCGGTGACTCCCGGCGTATCGTAGAACGACTGGCTCATCGGCGTGATGATCATGCCGGGACTGACGACGTTGCTGCGGATGCCCTGCGGTCCCCATTCGCTCGCCAGCTGGCGCGACAGCATCACGACGCCGGCCTTGCTGACACTGTAGGCGCCGCTCGATCCCTGCGCATGGCTGGCGGCAATCGACGCCACATGCACCAGACTGCCGCGCCCCTGCGTGCGCATCTGCCGGCCGAAAATCTGCGCGCAGAGGAAATAGCCGGTCAGGTTGATCGACAGCACGGCATTCCATTCGGCCAGCGACAAATTCTCCAGCGCACCCGGCCGCAGGATGCCGGCGGTGTTGACCAGAATGCCGCACGGTCCCAGCGATTTCCCGATCGTCTCGGACGCGGCCATGACGCTCTCGGCGCTCGAGGTGTCGCAGGCTGCAATGACATGCTCGCCGCCGAGTTCACGCAGCTCCGTGCGTGTGACTTCCAGGCCGCGCTCGTCGCGATCGATGCCGGCGACATGGACGCCGGCGCGGGCGAGGCTGAGCGCGACGGCCCGGCCGACGCCGCCGCCCGCGCCCGTCACCACGCCGACGCGGCCTGACAGGCCAAGCCAATCGGAAGAGCTTTGTCCGGTCATGATGGTTTTCCTATCCAGCAACGACGCCAAGTAACATGGCTTCGCAACGCGGGCAAAGGCGCTTGCGCGGTGCTCGCCCTTTTTCGTTTTCCTCGCGGCGGCGCAAGCCACGTTCGCAGACGCAGCATGACACGCGGTCTTTTCACGGAGTAAAAAGCGCGTACTCGACAACAGAGTTCGTGACTGCAAGACTGCCCCCACAATAAATCAACGGAGGGAACCAATGAATATCGATCGTCGTCAACTAGCCTTGCCGGTGCTTGCCATTGGACTTCTGGGCGCGGTCCCGGCCTTTGCCGCGGCGGATGAAGATGCGGTGGCAAAGAATCTCGAGGCCTTCCGCAAAGCCCAGATCGCCGCCGACCCCGAAGCCCTGGCCGGGCTCTGCGCGGCCGAGCTCAGCTACAGCCATTCCGATGGCCGGGTTGAGGACAAGGCGACCTTCATCGCCAACGCCACCAACGGCAAATCGAAAATCCTGTCGCTCGCCTATGAGGACCCAAAGATTCGTGTCGTCGGCCCGGCTGCGATCGTTCGCTTCCACTGGCTGGGCGAAGCCGAGTCGGTCCCCGACGGCAAGAAGAGCTCCACCAATCTGCATATCCTGATGAACTGGCAAAAGCAGGGCGCGGACTGGAAGCTGCTGTCCCGCGCATCGACCAAGCTCTGATCGCGTCCAGGCGATCTGCTGGAGCGCGTTGCACCTCTTCTCCCCTCCCTCCGCGCAGCGGCGGGGAGGGGTCGGGGGTGGGGGGTCTCTCCGCGCGTAACGCTGGTAGCGGATTTGCCGCGCTACCCCCCACCCCCGACCCCTCCCCACCACGCGCAAGCGCGCGTGGAGGGAGGGGAGTAAGTGTGCACTCCAAACTTTGGCCAATGCCCAACCCCGCCGAAATGTCGCAGCCCGATGAAGATGTGACCTGGCTCACATCGGCGACGCGCGGGCTGGGTTACGACCACCAGGCCGCCCTCTTCATGAGGCCGGGCATTGGAGGTCGCAAATGGCAATGATTGCAAAGACTCTCTCGCGCATTTCCGGAACACAGGTCGAAGTCGAAACGCTCAAGACCATCATCATGTTTTGCGGCGTCGGCCTCACCGTGGCTCTGCTGCTGGCATCCTACGGTCTGGATTTGAGTCCGGGCTTTTTCTGAGTGCCTCAAAAGGTTCGTGAGAGCGTTGCGCGATCCGAACGGCCCGTCATTTGCGAGCCGACGGGTCGCGCGAATGCGCGCCCGATGATGGGCTCCGCGAAGCAATCCAGCTTTTACTTTGCGACGGAAGCTAGCTTGTTTCGTCGCGTTGCTCCACGCAATGACTAGCGTTCTTATTCTCGCGGCGCGAACCTTCGAGTTGTACATTTATGTTCCACCGAAAGAGGGCGTTGGGAACGCCGCTGCGACCCATCGGCAATCGCGCAATTCCCGTTGATCAACCGGACTCAAGCTCGCAACGATCGACAACCGATGCGAAGAATAAAATTTTCCGACGATTGCGCCGATTCGCCACAGGGTTGAAAAGGTGTTGCGGCTAATCCTGAAAAGAACTAGCGTAGAAATACTTAGAGATGACGTTTCCTCTTTGCAGAAGATCGCAGAAAGGGAGGTGATCATGCAAATACAGATAAGCGTCCCGATCCAGCCCCGCCGGGCTTATACGTGGACGGTCAAATAGCGCGCGAGTTCAACGCGCCGGCCAGCATGGCCTTTTACCAACTCACTAACGATCCGCAATTTTGCGGAAAGGACTTGTTCGGTTCGGCCGACGCATTGTCGCGGAGCATGGATGCGAACGCGGGGCTTCTGGGATTACTGCCAGTAATGAGCAGACTGCAATGAGAAGAGTAGCCATTGCGATTTCCACGCTGACATTCGCAGTTTCGTTGTTGCCCGAGAGGCTGCCAGCCCAACAATATTCCAGCGTCGATCTCGCCAGGCGCAACATCGAACGCCGCGCCGTCGAGGCGGCGAACTGGGGCATGCCGGTGTTCAACTACGACCGCATGTTCCATGCGTTCAAGGCAGCCGGCGGCGGTTTCAACCAGATCGTCTACTGGTCCGGCCTGTTCGACTGGAAGAACCAGGTCCTCACCCCGAACCCCGACACCATCTACCTGATGCCGTTCTTCGACACCAAGGATGTCGGCCCGGTGGTTATCGAAATTCCGCCCGCTGGCGATGACGGTTCGATCACCGGGACCATCATGGACGTTTGGCAGGCGGCGCTCGAAGATGTCGGGCCGGCCGGCGTCGACAAGGGGAAGGGTGGAAAATATCTCATACTGCCACCCGGCTACAAGGACACGCCGCCGGACGGCTATCTTGTGCTCCCATCGTCGACGTACGAAGGCTACGCGTTGCTTCGTTCGACGCTGAAGAGCAGTGACGATTCCGGCGTGAAGCGGGCCGTTGATTATGTTCTGAAAGGCATCAAGCTGTATCCGCTATCAGCGGTCGCGAACCCTCCGGCGACCAAATTCGTGGACGTTCTCGGCAAGGTGTTCGATGCGACCATCCCTTACGACCTCAGCTTCTACGAATCGCTCAACCGGGTCGTGCAGTACGAACCGTGGCTGCCACGCGACAAGGTGATGATCGATCTGCTGACGTCGATCGGCATCAAGAAGGGCAAGCCGTTTGCGCCTGATGCCGCAACCAGGAAGATCCTCGGAGAGGCGATCAATGAGACGCACGCCCTTCTGAACCTTCGTTATGACACCGTCTTCGAGCCCTTTTTTGAAGGCAGGCGCTGGTTTGTACCGGGACAGCCCGAGCTGGTCGCGACAGCAGCTACCTTCTATGAGACGCCAGACCTCTATCCCATCGATGCGCGTGGCATGACTGATTACTGGGGTTTTTCCACGATCAAGCATCTTGGCACTGGTCAGTTCTATCTGATGTCGACGAAGGACAAAAACGGCCAGCCGCTGGACGGCAGCCGAAACTACAGGCTTACGGTGCCGGCCAACGTCCCCGTCTCACAATACTGGTCGGCTGTTGTCTATGACCGGGTCACCCACGCGCTGATCCGTGATGTTTCTTCGCCCGGCGTATCGTCGTTGACCCGTGGTCTCACGAAAAATCCTGACGGAACGGTTGACCTCTATTTCGGTCCGAAAGCTCCGTCGGGAAAGCAGTCCAATTGGACGCCGACCAAAACCGGCGGCGGCTTCGAGGTGCTGTTCCGACTCTACGGACCGCAGAAGCCGCTGTTCGAGAAGGCGTGGACCCTGTCCGACATCGCAAGCGTGAAGTGAGGGGAAAGTATTATGAGAGTTGCGGGAATTGCAGTCGCGCCGGTTGTGCTGGTTGGCCTGACATTATCGGCGCACGCGCAATCTGGATCGCCGAAAATGTCGCCGGAAAAGGTGCGCGAGGAGCGGGCCTATGCCGCCGGCGTGCAGACGGCGATCTGGGGCCGCCCTTTCGTCGATAACGTCCACACGCTGTTCGCCGGCCTCAAGGTGGGCGCGGTCGGTCTCAACTACTATCGCAAGTTTCCCAATCTGAAGACCGCCGCCGACAAGTTCGTCAATACGCCGAACAACGTCTCGATCGACGGCTACGGTTGCGCCGACCTCTCCATCGAGCCCGTCGTGGTCAGCGTTCCGACGATCAAGGAGAACCGCTGGTACATCGTGCAGATCGGCGACTACTACGATCAGGTCGTCTACAACATCGGGGGCAGCAAGGGCGCCGAACCCGGGCTCTTTCTTCTTACGGGCCCGGACTATCACGGTCCGATCCCAGCCGGCATGAAGGAGATCAAGGTGCGCACGGAACTTGCCGTGATCGCCAACCGCGTCTTCGTCAACGGCGACGCCGATCTCCCCGCGGCGCGCGAGGTGCAGCAGGGCTTCCAGGCGTTGCCGCTCTCGGTGTTTCAGAAGAAGGGGCTGCGGTTCGAGATTCCCAAGCAGTACGAATACGCGCGTTTCGAGTTCAAGCCCACGGCTCCCGAGGCTCTCCGCCTGTTCGACACGATCGGATTCGGCATGAAGACGTTCCTCTCGCGCAGCGACGATTACGGAGACGCTGACGTCGCTGCAGCCCACCCGATCGGCCTCAGCGTGGCGAAGGGCTTCGACTGGGAGAGCCTCGACGAACCGACCAGACGGGGACTGGCGCGGGCGGCCGTGACCGCGGAGGCCATCATCGAGGATACCTACGTCAACGCGGCCGAAAACGTCGCCGGCTGGCGCTACACGATGGGCGGCGGCCGGGCGGGCTCCGACTACGCCCTGCGCGCGGCCATGGCCGCGAACCTCACTGGCGCCAACGTGCCCGAGGAAATCCTCTATCCGAACACGCGGGTCGACGAGCAGGGCGCGCCGCTCACCGGCGCTAACAAGTACGTCCTGCGTTTCGCCAAGGATCAGATCCCGCCCGTCTCGGTGTTCTGGAACCTCAACATGTACGACGAAAAGGAGTTCTTCATCGAGAACGACTTCAAGCGCTACAGCATCGGCAGCACCACCGACGGGCTGAAGACCGCTTCCGATGGGTCGATCACGATCTACATCCAGAAGGACAATCCCGGACCCGACAAGCAATCCAACTGGCTGCCGGCCCCTGCGGGGAGCTTCAATCTGACCATGCGTCTCTACGGGGCGCAGACGCCGATCCTGGACGGCAGCTACCGGCTGCCGGGCGTCAGGAAGGCAACCATGAGCGGCTACGACATCTTCGCCTGGATCGTCCTGATCGATCCTGGTCGCCAGCGCGATCGGCGTGTTCTGCATCGCGGGCTGGCTGCCCGGCCATATCGCGAAAACGCGCGGCCATCCCTGGGCCGAGGCCGTGACGGTCGCGGGATGGGTCACGCTGATCTGTGGTTTTGCGCTGTGGCCGGTCGCGCTGATCTGGGCCTATGTCGACGTGCCCGGCGCCGCGCAAGACGGGAGGCGGCCATGATGGGCGTCGCGATCATCAACAGCTATCTGGTGCTGCTGTTCCTGCTGGTGCACTTCAGGATCGTCCGCTTCAACCTGTTCTGGAAGCTGTCGCCGTTCATCGTGCTCGCTGCTGCTGTTGTTCGGCCTGTTCGATCCCGATGGGCTGGGGCGCGCCGCAGGGCTCGGCGCGTGGTGGTGCGCAACTCGGTGGCGATCGTGCCCGATGTCGCCGGCGAGGTGACCGATGTGCCGGTCACCGCCAATACGCCGCTGAAGGCCGGCGACGTGCTGTTCCGGATCGATCCCACGCCGTACGACGCGCAGGTCAAGGCGATCGAGGCGCAGCTCAAGCTCTCGACGACGCGGCTTGTCGCAGATGACCAGCTGTTCGAGCGCGATTCCGGCCGCGGCTTCGACGTCGAACAGCGCCAGTCCGAAGTCGACCAGCTCAAGGCCCAGCTCGAGGGCGCGCAAATGGAATCTGGACAAGACCATCGTCCGCGCGCCGGCCGACGGCTACGTCACCAATGTCGCGCTGCGCAAGGGCGCGCGCGTCGCCAACCTGCCGCTGTCGCCGGTGATGGCGTTCATCGATACGTCCGGACACGATCATCGGCGTCGAGATCGCCCAGATCGACGCGCGCTACGTCGCGCCTGGTCAGGCAGTCGAGATCACCTTCAAGTTCGCGCCGGGCCACATCTATACCGGCAAGGTCGAAAGCGTGCTGCAGGCGATCGCGACCGGGCAGACCCAGACGTCCGGGCACGGCGGTGCTGCCGAAAGCCATCGAGGCCGCCCCGTTCGTGGCCCGCGTAAAGCTCGACGATGACGAGTTCGCGCGCAAGCTGCCGGCCGGCAGCACCGGCACGGCGGCGATCTATACCGGGCATATAAGCGCGACCCATATGGTCCGGCAGCGTGCTGCTGCGGCAGGTCGCGATCACCAACTACGTCAATCCGTTTTGACCGGGAGCGCCGACATGAGACGGCGTGATTTTCTGTCGACCGCGCTTTTGGCCGGGACAGGTTTCCTGGCTGCTGCGGCGCGCGCCGCGGAAACGGAGAAAACGGGCCGTCTCTGGCGTATCGGCTTTCTCGGGGTCGAACGCCGCCTGCAGAACTTCCGCGACGGGCTCCTCGCGCTGGGATACATCGAAGGAATGACCGTCGTCATTTCGGCTCGCATCGAGGACGACCCCGATCGGCTGGCACGGCTCGCGAGCGAACTTGTTGCCGACAATGTTGATTTGATCGTCGCTGCCGGCTCGCGGGCAGCAGTGGCGGCAAAAGATGCGACCACCACCGTTCCGATTGTAATGACGAGCAGTGATCCCCTTGGCACGGGACTGGTCACGAACCTCGCGCGGCCGGAAGGCAACGTGACGGGCATGAGCCTGCTTTCGCCCGAACTGGCCGGAAAACGCATTGACCTTTTGAGGCAAATACTTCCGATCCTTTCCAACATCGCGGTTCTCTGGAGTTCCTCCGATCCATCCGCAGCGAGTTCCGTCCGGGAGACCGAAGCTGCCGGCCGCTTGCTCGGATTGTACATCGGATCATCAAGCCTGGCCGACGATAGCGAGCTTCAAGATGTCCTGCATTCGCTGTCGTCCTCCAATATACGTCCCGATGCGCTGATGATCCTGCCGGCGCCATTGACGACGCGTTACGCGGCCGAAATCGCGGACTTTGCCCGCAAAGCCAGGATGCCGACGATGGGTCCCTCTCGGGAGTTTTCGGCGACCGGCTGCCTGGTGTCGTACGGCCCCGATTTCGAGGAAATGACAAGCCGCCTCGCCGTCTACGCAGACTGGATCCTGAAAGGAAGCAAGCCGTCCGAATTGCCGGTCGAGCAGCCCACCAGGTTCGAACTCGTGGTCAATCTCAAGACAGCCAAAACCATTGGCATCGAGGTGCCGGCCAACCTTCTTGCTACGGCCGATGAGGTGATCGAATGACCAGCGCAGGATTGTCAACGCAATTCTGGTTATCCGCCAAAGTTCAGGCAAAGCCGTGAAAACGAGGAGATGAACACCATGAAAAACGATTTTCGGCAAACTGTGATCTCCGCCGGATTCGGGACTGCTGCCTTGCTCACTGGATGCATCGCGTCGGCGCCGGCAATGGCCGACAATGGCGGTCTGAGCTTCTGGCTACCCGGCACGTTCGGCAGCCTTGCCGCGGCGCCGGGCGTTCCCGGATGGGCGTACTCCACGATCTATCTGCATGTGGAGCAATCCGCGGGCGGCGGAAAGGATTTTCAGAAAGGCGCCTCGATTGTCGCCGGCCTCAACGCCCGTGCCGATGCCTCGGTACAGGGCCTGACCTATATCTTCGCCACACCGGTGCTGGGCGGACAGGCCGCCGTCAGCTTCCTTGGCGCTCCGGGCAACATCAACGTCGGCATCGACGCCACGCTGACCGGTCCAAAAGGCAATACGATCTCGGGAAGCGCCAGTGACAATCGCACGACCTTCTCCGACGTATTCTACCAGGGATCGCTGAAATGGAATCAGGGTGTCCACAACGAGATGGTCTATGTCAGCGGCAACATCCCCAGCGGGACCTATGATTCAAGCCGCCTCGCCAATCTCAGCTTCGGCTTCACGGCCGTGGATGCCGGCGCCGGCTACACCTATCTCGACCCGAAGACGGGACATGAATTATCCGTCGTCGGAGGGGTGACCTACAGCGGCATAAATCAGGCCCTGCAATACCAGAACGGAATCGACTTTCACGTCGACTGGGGCGCCTCCCAGTTCATCAGCAAGAGCGTCCACATCGGATTGGCCGGCTACTACTTCCAGCAGCTCACCGCGGACAGCGGCGCAGGCGCCAAGCTCGGTGACTTCAAGGGACGCGTCGCCGGCATCGGCCCTCAGATCGGATTCATGTTTCCAATCGCGCAGGGCTATCAGGGCTATCTGAACGTCAAGGGCTACAAGGATTTTGCCGCCCAGAACCGGCCCGAGGGCTGGACCGGTTGGGTCACGCTCCTGATCTCACCGGCGGCTCCCGAGCCGGCGGCGCCGACGAAGCCGACGTATCACAAGTAACGCTCGGCACCCGCTCAGTTCAGCCGCAGCTCGGTGATGTGCCGCGGATCGGGCTTGAGCTCGCCGCGTTCCACGCGCTTGACGATGTCGGTCAGCACGGCGTTGGCCTTGCAGGCGAGGCCGACCTTCTCGCCCTCGCGCACCACGAAGCCGTTGAGGAATTCGATCTCGGTGCGCCGGCCCTTCTGCATGTCCTGGCCCATCGAGGGACGCTGCCCGGAGGCGGTGCGGCTGGCGTCCTTGAAGCGCTGCTCGTCGCAGGCGCGCATCGCCGCCTCGTCGCCCTCGCCGGCCCGCGCGATCGTCTCGGGCGGCAGATGCAGGATCTCCTCGAGCTGATAGCCGTGCGCCTGGCCGACGCGGATCGCTTCGCTGCCGAGCCGGGTGGAGAAGCGGCGGATCGGCTCGTTTTGCAGCATCTCGCCGCCGGGCAGGCCGGTGCAGGCGGACAGCCCGTTGCCCATGACGTTGGCGACCAGCTTCGACCAGCGCTCGCCCCACAGATTGCCGGTGACCTTGGCGCTGTCGGCGTAGCCGACCAGGCGGCAGATTTCTTCCGCCCGCGGCGTGATCCGGCCGTGCACTTCGCCGGCGCGAAACACGGTATGCGCCGCGCCGTGCTTGCCGGCGCCGCGGTGGATGTGGCCGGGCTCGGGCAGGTTGACGGTGATGCTGCTGGCGATGCAGCCCAGCGTCTTGCCCCAGCCGACGATGCCGGCGATGGTCTCTTCGTTCATGCAGTTCTGCAGCGACACGACATAGCCGTCCGGCGCCAGATATTGCCGGATCAGCATGGTGGCCCAGGCGGTGTCGTAGGACTTCATGCAGACAAAGGCGATGTCGACCGGCGCCTCCTTGGCGAGCTGCTGCGCGTCGGTGACATGCAGCGCGCGCACCGGCACCGTGAATTCCGCGACGTCCCTGGCGTGGGTGACGCGCAGGCCGTGCTTGCGCATGTGCTCGACATGCTCGGGCCAGGGATCGATGAACGTGACGTCCTCGCCGGCCTGCACCATATGCGCGCCGGCATAGCCGCCGACCGCGCCCGCGCCGACGATCGCAATCTTGCGACCCATGCTTTCCTCCCGGCGTTTCTTGTTGGCCGAGGCTAGCGCATCGGCGGGGCTCATCACAATGGGCGAACGTGGGCTCGGTCGCTTCTCCCTCGCCCAGTCATGCTTGCCAGGCGGCCACCGAACGCGCCATGCGCCATACCAGCTGATCAAGCGAGCGGCCGAAGTCCGGCAACCGGGTATTGGCAAACGCGGACCAGCAGAAATCGCTGTGCGTTCGCACCGAAATGGTTTCCGTTCCGGGCAACAGGCCGGTGTGCCACCAGTTATTCCGGGAATTGACAAACAGGCCTTTGGCATAGCTCGGGTTTGCGGCGGTGGCAGTGGTCATCATGCGCAGGGTGTCGTCGCCCAGCAGTGGATCGGCATGCCTGAAGCCGTCGATATGGGTGAAGAAGGTTGTCAGATCGGCGGGCGTCGCAATCCATCCGCCGTGGGAATCCATCCGGGCGACGTTCATCCCGTAGGGATCGCCACCCAACTGATCATGGTATTTCACCTCGTTGGCCGCCCGGTCTCTCAGCGTGTTTCCGGCAATCTGCATATCGACGATGCCGCAACGCCCTAGAATGTTTTGCTGGATGTATTGCTCATAGCTCTGGCCGGTCAGTTTCTCGATGACGCGCCCAAGTATGCAATAGCCGAAATTGGAATACGCAAAGGAATTTCCCGGAGCAACGGTCAGCGGCATGTGCGCCAGCGTCCAGGCGATCAGGTCGCGATGGCTCATTTCCTTGTTCAAGAACATCGGATCGTTAAGAGCGTTTCCCCAACCGCCTGTGGTGTGGGTCAACAGATGCTCAATCGTGATTTGTTCAATGATGGAGCGATCGGTGCGGCGCAGGTTGAACAGACCCAGATACGGCGTCGGATAATACTCATCGCCGAAAACCGAATTCGAGCCGAAGACGCGGCTATCGAGCCTCAGCTTCCCCGCTTCGATCAGGGTGAAAATCCCGGCCGACGTAATCGGCTTCGATATGCTTGCGATCCTGAACCGGTGTTGCGGCGTCAATGCTTCGCCGGTTGCCCGATCCGCAACGCCGAACGCCTCGATATAGACCGGTTTTCCCCTGGTTGCGATCGCAACTGAAAGACCCGGAACATCATTGGCGCTCATGAAATCGGTCGCCAGCCGAGCCATCCTCTTGCGCTCATCCGGAGTAGGCTGCGCGGCGAGCTCTTGAGGAAAAGCCGCGGATGATCCACGGACCGCCGCCGCCGCACAAAGCAGCGAGCCCTGAAGCATTCTCCTGCGGGAAATGGACATGGCGGCCTTCTCTCCGGCGAGCGCTAGGACATGGTCGAGCGACCCCGGCGATCACCGTAGTTCGCCGGAGAATGCCTGCCGCAGCGCCGACAGCCGGTCGAGCGCCGCTTGCGGCAGCGGGCCTTTCTGGACCGCGGCGAGTGCGTCCTCGAATTGTTGCGGCGTCGCCATGCCGACCAGGATGGTGCCCATCGCCGGATGCGACAGCGCAAACCGCGTGGCGGCTTCGGTCAGGCTGGCGGCAAATCCCTCCGTCACCAGCGGCATCAGACGGCGGGCGCGATCGACATCGGCATCGTAGCTCATCGCCGAACCGATCGGCTCGGGCGCCGGACCGGCAATCGGGTGACGCTCGGCCGAGCCCGACAACGCGCCGCCGGCCAGCACGCGGATGCCCACCACGCCGACGCCGGCGGCGCTGGTGTGATCGAACATGCGTGCATAATCCTGTGCCGGATAGTTCGCCGGCAATTCCACGGCGGCGGATGGATTGAGCATGTTGTAGACGACCTGGGCGCTGTCGAAGGCGCGGGCGTCGATCACCTGGTTCAGCGCCGCCGTGTCGCCGATCGCCGTCATCCCGAGGAAACGGATCTTGCCCTGCTGGCGCAGCCGCTCGAACGCCGGCACCACATCGTCCAGCACCTGCCGGACGCTCAGCGCCGTTCCGCCTCCCGTCTCGGTGACCGGATTGTGCAGGTGAAAGATATCGACCCGGTCAAGACCGAGCCGCGCCAGACTGCCTTCGAGCGACATCGTCACCGCGTCGGCGATGCGGCCAAACTCTCCGGGCGGCACCCGGACCTTGGTGCCGACGACGACGTTGGCCGGTTTTAAGCTTTCGCAAAACCCGGCCGAGGTTGTTTTCCGAATTCGCCATCGCCGTACTGCACCGCGGTGTCGAAGTAGTTCACGCCGGCGGCGATCGCCCGCGCCACGACACGCTCCTGCTCGGCAGCATCGCCGCGCACCATAAATCCGCCAACCGCGCCGCAGCCGAAGCCCAGCACCGAGAGCTGCATTCCCGTGCGCCCAAACACCCGCAATTGCATCGACGTTCCTCCGGCTGACTGTTTGTCTCTTCTCCCTCGCCCCGCACTTGGCGGGGAGAGGGTTGGGGTGAGGGGCTTTCTCAACGAGCAGACTCGTTGTGAGTCCCCCTCACCCGAAATTAGCTGACGCGAATTTCGACCTCTCCCCGCACGCGGGGCGAGGTGAGCGCGCCCCTAACTACACGATCCCCGCCGCGACCTGGCCGCGCAGGCGCTCCAGACTGAGCAGCGTGTTGGCGCAGGCTTCCGCGACCTCGATGCCCTTGATGGCAAAATGCTTGCGGAAGAAATCGACATGCGCGGCGTTCTCGTGGAATTGCTGCGGCGTCAGCACCGCCGAGAATATGGGTATCTCGGTGCGCAGCTGCACATCCATCAGCGCCTTGATCACGGTGTCGGCGACGAACTCATGGCGGTAGATGCCGCCATCGACCACCAGCCCGGCCGCGACGATGGCGGTATAGCGCCGGGTCTTGGCGAGAATTTGGGCGTGCAGCGGGATTTCGAACGAGCCCGGCACCTCGAACAGATCGATATGCGCGCGGGCAATGCCGCGCGCCTCGATCTCGCCGAGGAAGGCGCGGCGGCATTCCTCGACGACCTCGCGATGCCAGGCGGACTGCACGAAGGCGACCCGCTGCGGCTTGGCAAATCGCGGATGGGCGGGCGCCGGCGGACGATCGCCGGTTTCTGCTAGGTCTTTAACTTCGGGATCTTTCGCTTCGACTTCTGGAGCATCTTGCAACATCTGATTCATGGCTTTCCTCTTTCAGGACCAGAATCAGGGCATACGGAACGACCAGCCGCGCGGAATGCGGCTGTCGCGACCGTTCTCTTTCATCCGGACTTTAACCGTCGGCTTCGGAATCGCACCGAATCTGCTGACCCTTTTTCCCAAGGGAGAGTTTCCCAAGGGAAGAAGGCGCTCGCGGGCTTGGGCTGTCTCAGCCTTTACCGCCGGTGGGGATTTTCACCCCGCCCTGAGAACATCGGCCGCCCGGATTGAGCGGCCTGACCGGAACTATGGCGAATGGCCGGCACGCCAGCAAGACCCTCGGCATGGGGAATCGGCATGTCCCCAATGATCCCAGAGCCGGACCCGGGCACGAGGCTTCAAGGCGATCGAGAGCCCGGCGCCTCAATCGTTAACTTTTCCGCTCGCCACGAGCGAACCGCGCGCCCCGGACTCGTGGCCCGCGAATCCAATTCCGGTTTGTTCTCACGTTAATATTGTGGCGCGCGCGATCAGCTGTGGACGGGCGCGGTTTGTCTTGTGGATGGACTCCGGGTGCGGTTGCGCGGATTCCGCAAATCACATCACTTGATCCTCGCAGGCCCCGGGGGGACCCAAGGGATTGCACAGAGATTGCAGCCGGCAGCGACGCTTCACATCAGCGCACCGGCCCCCGCGTGCGTATCAACATATTGAAATGACAAGGGTCGAGACGGAATGTCCCTCCTCGAAGGCATCATCGATTCCCGGAACAACCCGCTCGCGGTGGTCGAGGACATCGCCGCCGATCACAACTGGTCGTTCGAACGCTCCGGCGAGGACGAAGTGACCATCGTCACCAAGGGCGACTGGACCGACTACCAGCTGTCCTTTACCTGGATGGCCGAGATCGAGGCGCTGCATCTGGCCAGCGCCTTCGACATGAAGATTCCGGTGCCGCGCCGCACTGAAGTGGCGCGGCTGATCGCCGCGATCAACGAGCAGATGTGGGTCGGACATTTCGACATCTGGAATCACACCGGCATGATCATGTACCGGCAGGCGCTGGTGCTGCCGGGCGGCCTCACCGCCTCTGCCGCGCAATGCGAAACCATGCTGGTCGGCGCCATCAACGCCTGCGAACGCTACTATCCGGCGTTCCAGTTCGTGGTCTGGGCCGGCAAGACGGCGGCTGAGGCGATGAGCGCGGCGATGTTCGATACCGAAGGCGAGGCGTAAGTCTCTCGTCGTCCCGGCGAACGCCGGGACCCATACCGCGTGATCTCTGCGTTCAAGCAAAGTCCTTGTAGCTCTTTCTGCGCTTCACTAGAAACATTTGTGGTTATGGGTCCCGGCGTTGCGCAGGGACGACGAGTGCAATTGCGGTGACCGCTGTGAACTCCACTAACACCTTGCAAAACATCAACGGCACCATCGTCCTCGCCGGCGCGGGGAAGATGGGCGGGGCGATGCTGACGGGCTGGCTGGCGCAGGGGCTGGACGCAAAACGCGTCGCGGTAATCGAGCCGCATCCGTCGGACGAAATCAGCGCGCTCCTGACAAAGGGCATTCGCCTCAATCCATCGGCAAAAGATGTCGGCGCGGCGGCGACCCTGGTGGTCGCGCTGAAGCCGCAGATGTTCCGCGAAGCCGAACCGATGCTGAAATCGTTCACCGCGCCGTCGACGCTGGTGGTGTCGATCATGGCGGGCGCCACCATCGCCTCGATCGAACAGGTCTGCGGCGGCAGCGTGGTGCGCGCCATGCCCAACACCCCGGCCGCGATCGGCCGTGGCATCACCGTGGCGGTGGCGGCGAAGAATGTCAGCGCCGCGCAGCGCGCGGTCGCCGACGCGCTGTTGCGCGCCACCGGATCGGTCGAGTGGGTCGACGATGAAAATCTGATGGATGCGGTGACCGCGGTCTCCGGTTCGGGGCCGGCCTATATTTTCCTGCTCGCCGAGGAACTGGCGCGCGCCGGCGTCGAAGCCGGCCTGCCGGCGGAGCTTGCCACCAAACTGGCACGCGAGACGGTCTCGGGCTCCGGCGAATTGCTGCGTCGTTCGGAATTGGCTTCCGCCACGCTGCGCCAGAATGTCACCTCGCCCGGCGGCACCACAGCGGCGGCGCTGGAAGTGCTGATGGGAAAAGACGGCCTGCAGTCGCTGATGACGCGCGCGGTTGCGGCGGCGACGAGGCGCGGGAAAGAGCTGGCGAAGTAGCAAATCTCGCAGGGGGTGGGAAAGCCAACGGGTCGCGCCTATGCGCGCCCGATGATAAACTCCGGGTGCCCACGGAGTCGCCATAGCTGTCAATTCCAACGTCGTCCCGGCCTCCGAGCCGGGACCCATACCGCGTAATGTGAGCGTTCAAGCAAGGCGCCTGTAGCCTACACCGTGCTTCACCGCAAACCCCGGGGATTATGGGTTCCTGCTTTCGCAGGAACGACAGGCAGCGCTACTTCTTCGCAGCCGCCGCGCGCTCCACAAAAGTCTTGCCGCCCTTCATCTTGTGGGCCAGCGGCGCCTCGTTGATCTGGATCACGACGGCGTCGGCGTCGACCCCGAGGTTCTTCACCAGCGCCTGCGTGATGTCGCGCATCATGCCGGCCTTCTGTTCGTCGTTGCGGCCGGCGGCCATGCTGATGGTAATTTCAGGCATCTTGGTCTCTCCCGTTTTGTCTTGCTCTCGTCAATCGTCATTGCCGGACTTGATCCGGCCATCCAGATCATCCTATAAAGAAGACTGGATACGCGGCTCAAGCCCGCGTATGACGAAATCTGTAGCTTTCCCCATTTCACGTCATGGCGCGCCAGCACTTCGCGCACGACCTCGACCAGCCTGCCGGCCTCGACCTCGTACTGGGCCTCGGTCTGTTTCTTCAGATATTCTTCGCGATCCTTGATTTCGGTCAGTCCGGCGCCAAGAATGAGATCCTTGATCTGGACCTTGCCATTGGCCTTCTCGTCCGAACCCTGCACGATCGCGACAGGCGCATTGCGGCGGTCGGCATATTTCATCTGCTGGCCGAGGCTGTGCTTCGGGTTGCCGAGATAGAGTTCGGCACGAATGCCGGCATCGCGCAGCGTCGCGACCATCTGCTGATAGCCGGCGATCTCGCCGCCGAAGACGGTGACCACGACGGGGCCGAAAGCCGGCCTGGTGTCGATCTTGCCGAGCATCGTGAGCGCGGCCTGCAGCCGCGACACGCCGATGGAAAAGCCCGTCGCCGGCACCGGCTCGCCGCGAAAGCGCGAGACGAGACCATCGTAGCGCCCGCCGCCGCCGACCGAGCCGAAGCGGACGGGACGGCCTTTTTCGTCCTTGGTTTCGAGCAGGAGTTCTACTTCGTAGACGGGGCCGGTGTAGTATTCGAGGCCGCGGACGACGGAGGGGTCGATGCGGATGCGATCTTGTGCGTAGCCGAATGCGGCGACAATTTTTCGAATTTCTTCTAGTTCGTCAAACCAACATTTCTGAGCACCCAACGCTGGCTTGTTCGTGTCGCCATCGATGAAAGAAGCCTCACTGTGAACACCCGGAAGTCTTTCATCGTTAGCCGGGGTGAAGTTAAGCACGAACCGGATTGATTGCTCTTCTGTTAGCAGTTCGCTCCCTTCGTGAAATCGCCTGTTCTTCGTCCCTGCGTCCAGCGCCGAGTGACAATCGCAGACTTCGTCAGGCCGAAAATTTGTCGAGCTTGTCGATCGCTCGCAGCACAGTAAGTCTGCGCCCCGAATTTTCGTCGCCCCAGAGACCAATGCCCTCCAGCACACCATCGAGCACTTTACGATTGTTCACTTTCACCACATAGCAGCCGCGCGGAATGCCCAGCGCTTCCATCGTGTCCGCCGCCATCATGCACATCTCGGCGTCGGCCGCCGGCGAAGCACTGCCCACCGTATCGGCGTCGAACTGCATGAACTGGCGGAAACGTCCCGGCCCCGGCTTCTCGTTGCGATAGACATAGCCGGCGCGGTAGCTGCGATAGGGTTTTGGCAAGTGATCAAAATTCTCGGCGACGTAACGCGCCAGCGGCGCGGTGAGATCGTAGCGCAGGCTGATCCACTGCTCGTCGTCGTCCTGGAACGAGAACACGCCCTCATTGGGCCGGTCCTGGTCGGGCAGGAATTTGCCGAGCGCGTCGGTGAATTCCATCGCAGGGGTTTCCACCGGCTCGAAGCCGTAGCGCTCGAATACCTCGCGGATGGTCTCCGTCATGCGCCGCGTCGCTGCGATCTCGGCAGGCCCGCGATCGGCCAGCCCGCGCGGCAGGCGGGCTTTCAGTTTTTGCGGTTTTTTGGGTTTGTCGGCCATGATCGCGCGTTGGTATCAGCCGACGCGCAACGCGGCAACCCGGTTCGATGTACCGCCGCAGGCCTCATGACTTTGGCTGCTCCATCAACGCGCGCACAGCGTCTGCTTCCTCCTTTGGCATCGACTTCAGCAGCGCCTTGATGGTCTCTCCGCCGACGACCTTTCCATTCCGCATGAACATCCAGTCGGAAATGTCGATCTGTTTGAATTTAACCTGATCGCCGATGTCGTCGCCTAGCAGATCACTCGGCTCGTTGGCGAACCGGCCGGAATAATTGCCGTCCGAAAGCTTCTTCACGTCAGTCACCCAGATGTGCTCGACCTCGGCACCAACTTGAAAACGAACTTTCAAGGCATGTCCTGTCTCGGTCGGCTTCGGCGCATCGCAGGAAGCCCAGAACGTCGGAAGCGTATCGCGGGCATAGGCAATCGCAGCGTTCATCTCGGCATCAGCCGCGAGAACACTAAGGATCGGCGGATCGTCCCCCGTCAGAAATTTAGCCATACCATCACGCCAAAGTTGCAGGACCAGAGCGTTCGTCGTTCATCCCCTGACGCTTTTCAATGCTGCCAGCTACACGACCGTACGAATCCAGTTGTGCGGATCGGGCGCACGGCCGTACTGGATGTCGTTTTTGCGGTTCTTGGGGTTTGTCGGCCTGCGGCCTTGGTACCAGCACGAGCGCGACGCGGCAACCGTGCTTCCTATCTTACCTCGCCTCAAATGTGTCATTCCCCGGATGCTGCTCAGCGCGCCGCCTTTGCGGCGTGGTGCGCCGCTGATCCGGGGTCCATCGGGCGATCATAGGTCCCGGGTCTGCGGAGCAGCGCGAAGAGCGCTGCACCGCGTCCGGGATACGAGAGCCGTTTACGCCGCAGCCCTGCCCTTTTTCGGCTGCACCTCGGCGGCGTAATCCGCCATCAGCTGCGCCGAGATCGCGCCCGGCTTGAACTTCCAGCCGGCGATCTCCGATACCGGCGTCACTTCGGCGGCGGTGCCGGTGATGAAGCATTCGGAAAAGCCGGTCAGTTCATCGGGAAGGATGCGGCGCTCGATCGTCTCGATGCCGCGCCGCCCGGCGAGATCGATCACGGTGGCCCGGGTGATGCCCGAGAGGAAACAATCGGCGATCGGCGTGTGGAGCTTGCCGTCCCTGACAAAGAAGATGTTGGCGCCGGTGCATTCGGCGACGCGGCCCTGCCAGTCCAGCATCATGGCGTCGGCATAGCCCTCGCGCTCCGCTCTGTGCTTGCTGATGGTGCAGATCATGTAGAGACCGGAAGCCTTGGCCAGCGCCGGGGCCGTCGCAGGATCGGGCCGGCGGTATTCGGCCAGCGCCATGCGGATTCCCTTCAGTTTTTCGGCCGGGTCGAAATAGCTCGGCCAGTCCCATGCCGCGATGGCCAGATGGATGGTGTTGGCCGGCGCCGACACGCCCATCATTTCAGAGCCGCGCCAGGCGATCGGGCGAAGATAGGAGTCAGGCAGGTTGTTGCTGTCGATCACCAACTGCTTGGCGGCGTCGATCTCGGCGACCGACCACGGGATTTCGAAATCCATGATCCGCGCCGAGGTCTTCAGCCGCTCGGAGTGCTCCGTGCTTTTGAAAACCTTGCCGCCATAGGCGCGCTCGCCCTCGATCACCGTGCTGGCGTAGTGCAGCCCATGGGTCAGCAGGTGGACGTTGGCATCGGCCCACGGCACCAGTTTGCCGTCGTACCAGATCAGGCCATCGATCTTGTCGAATGAAACTCCCATGACTTCTCTCCCGGATAAATGAGCAAGCTCAAGCCGGCGCCGACGAGGTCGGGCGCGATCTCAAGGATGAAAAACGGATTTGTCGCCGAAGCGCCGGTTACGTGACCGTGCGTACCCAGCCCCGGGTGTCCACGACGTCGCCGCGCTGGATGCCGACCAGTTTCGCCTTCAGCGCTGCAGTAATGGGGCCGCCATTGCCGTCGCCGATCAGGATATCGCCATGGCTGCTCTTGATCTTGCCGATCGCGGAGACGACCGCGGCCGTACCGCAGGCGAAAGCCTCGCGCAGCTTGCCGCTGGCGGCATCCGTGCGCCACTGGTCGATGCTGTAGCGCTCCTCGCGCACGGTGTGACCTTCGCCGCGGGCGAGCGTGATGATCGAATCCCTGGTGATGCCGGGCAGGATGGTACCGCTCAACGGCGGCGTGGTCAGGGAGCCATCGTCGAACACAAAGAAAATGTTCATGCCGCCAAGCTCTTCGACCCATTGATGCTGGGCGGAGTCGAGGAATACGACCTGATCGCAGCCGTGCTCGATCGCCTCAGCCTGGGCGAGCAGGCTGGCAGCGTAATTGCCGCCGCATTTGACAGCACCGGTGCCGCCGTCCGCCGAGCGGGTATAGCGGTCGCTGAGCCAGACGTTGACGGCCTTGGCGCCGCCCTTGAAGTAGGAGCCGACCGAGCTTGCAATCAGCACGAACAGGTATTCATAAGACGGCCGGACGCCGAGAAACGCCTCGGTCGCAAACATGAAGGGACGCAGATAGAGGCTGCCTTCATCGCCCGGAATCCAGTCCGCATCGATCTTCACCAGCTCGTCGACGGCCTGCAGGAACACCGATTCCGGCAGCTCCGGCATCGCGAGGCGCACGGCCGAGGCCTTGAAGCGCCGCGCATTCTGCTCGGGCCTAAACAGAGCGATGCTGCCGTCGCCGCGGACATAGGCCTTGAGGCCTTCGAAGATTTCCTGCCCGTAGTGCAGCACGGCGGCGGCGGGATCGAGCGGGATCGGCTCGCGGGCGCGCACCTGGGCGTCGTGCCAGCCGCGATCCTGGGTCCAGCGGATGGTCACCATGTGATCGCTGAAGACGCGACCGAAGCCCGGATCCTTCAGCAGGGCCGCCCGCGCATCGGCGCTGGCCGGCTTCGATGAGGGGCTGCAGGAAAACACGATCTTCTGATGGACGTTCATCGGAGCAGGTCCTTGGGCTGTCGTCGTTGCGGCTAAGGCCGTTGAGATATTGGCGGGCCTCGCCCACCCCGGTCTTTTAGGCCGGTTTCCGCTTTGGCGGAATGCGCTAAGTCCAGTATGTTTGTCGAAATGCCGCTCGACAATCGCGCAGCGGTGAAGCTTTGGCTTTTGAGGCCGTTAGGATCGGGCCACCTGCGAAACGGTTTAATATTTCGTGGTGATGGGTCATTTTGTAACATTGAACCCAAGATATGTCAATATGGCTGACATAAATTTTTCCAGCCCAGCCGCTGAGCCCGATTCAAGGGCGGCTGAAACGCGCCCTCCTGCCCCCCGCGCCGGCGAATTGCGCTGGGATATCATCGAGCTGTTGTTCTTCGCCTACCGCGATTTCGTCGGCGATGCCGACCATGAACTCGAAGTGTTCGGATTCGGGCGGGCGCATCACCGGGTGATGCATTTCGTCCACCGCTATCCCGGCCTCAAGGTCGCCGACCTGCTGGACGTTCTGCGCATTACCAAGCAGTCGCTGGGACGGGTTCTCAAGCAATTGCTCGACGAAGGGTATATCGTGCAAAGAGCCGGCGACAGCGACCGCCGGCAGCGCCTTCTTTTCGCCACCGCGAAGGGCGAGGCGCTGGTGGCTAAACTTGCGGGATTGCAGACCGACCGCATCGGCCGCGCGCTGCGCGACCTCGGCCCGGCCGGCGCCGATACGGTCCGCCAGTTCCTGCGCGCGATGATCGATCACGCCGACCCCGACAAGGTGCTGGAAACCATCCTTGGAACCGGCAAGCTCGGGACCGGCAAGCCAACCGCAACGGCAAAGGAATAACATTGGCCCAGGCTGCCACTCTCGCCCGAACGCCGGCGCAGCCGGCCGACGACGCCCCGCATCTGCTGCTGGTCGATGACGACCGCCGCATCCGCGATCTGTTATCGCGGTTTCTTGCCGGCGAAGGCTATCGCGTCACCACGGCGATGAGCGCGCAGGACGCCCGCGCCAAATTGCTCGGCCTGCATTTCGACCTGCTGATCCTCGACGTCATGATGCCCGGCGAGACCGGCTTCGATCTCGCCCGCTTCATCCGCACGTCGTCGTCGGTGCCGATTATCATGCTGACGGCGCGACACGAAGCGGAAGCGCGGATCGAAGGCCTGCAGATCGGCGCCGACGATTATGTGGCCAAGCCGTTCGAGCCGCGCGAGCTGGTCCTGAGAATAGGCAATATCCTCAAGCGCGCCGCACCACTGCCGGTGGAGACGCTGGAACAGGTCGCGTTCGGCCCCTACGTCTATCATCTGGATCGCGGCGAACTGCGCAACGGCCAGGACGTGATCCATCTCACCGATCGCGAACGCGACATGCTGCGCATTCTGGCTTCGGCGCGCGGCGATACCGTGCCGCGCAGCGCGCTCACCGGCGGCGACGGCACCGTCAACGAACGCGCTGTCGACGTGCAGATCAACCGTCTGCGGCGCAAGATCGAACGCGATCCCGCCAATCCGCTGTTCCTGCAGGCGGTACGCGGCATCGGTTACCGCCTGGTGGCCTCGCCTTGAACCCATCGAGCCCCAAAGCGTCGAACGTAAAGCAATCGAACGCAACGCCATGAGCACGTTCGACACCGGCCTCACGCTGATCCGCACCGCGTCGCGCCGCGTCTCCGCGGCCAATGGCTGGGTCGGCAATGCGTTCAAGGGCTGGATGCCGACCGGGCTCTATGCCCGCGCGCTCCTGATCATGATCGTGCCGATGGTGGTGCTGCAGTCGGTGGTGGCGTTCGTATTCATGGAGCGGCACTGGAACACGGTGACGCGGCGTTTGTCGGCCGCGGTGGTGCAGGACATCGCCAGCCTGATCGACGTCTACAAGGCCTATCCGCAGGACAAGGACCGCGCGCAGCTGCGCCGCATCGCCCAGCAGCGGCTGCAGCTGGTGGTCGATTTCCTGCCCGTCGGCGACCTGCCGCCGCCCGGCCCGAAGCCGTTTTTCTCGCTGCTCGACCAGACGCTGTCGGTGCAGCTCGGCCGGCAAATCGCAAAGCCATTCTGGATCGATACCGTCGGCCGTTCCAATCTGGTGGAAATCCGGATCCAGCTCGACGACACCGTGATGCGGATTTTCGCCCAGCGTAGTGCTGCCTATGCCTCGAATTCGGAAATTTTCATCTTCTGGATGCTGGGCACCTCCTCGATCCTGCTGATCGTCGCGGTGCTGTTCCTGCGCAACCAGATCAAGCCGATCCTGCGCCTCGCCGACGCCGCGGAAAGCTTCGGCAAGGGCCGCGAAGCGCCCAATTTCCGTCCGCGCGGCGCCAGCGAGGTGCGCCGCGCCGCGCACGCCTTCCTCGAGATGAAGGCCCGCATCGAGCGCTCGATCGAACAGCGCACCGCGATGCTGGCGGGGGTCAGCCACGACCTGCGCACCATCCTGACCCGCTTCAAGCTGGAGCTGGCGTTGATCGGCGACAGCCCGGAGGTCGACGGCATGCGCAAGGATGTCGACGAGATGTCCGGCATGCTGGAGGCCTATCTGGCGTTTGCGCGTGGCGATAGCGGCGAGCAGGCGCAGCCGACCGACATGACCCAGGCGCTCGAGGAGTTGCGCAGTGACGCCGAGCGCAATGGCCACGCCGCGACGGTGACGTTCCACGGCCTGCCGGTGGTGACGGTGAAGCCGGCGTCGTTCAAGCGCTGTCTTGCCAATCTGGTGTCGAACGCCGCGCGCCACGGCGACGCGATTTCGATCACCGGCCACCGCGATCACCGTTATCTGACGGTGACGGTCGACGACGACGGGCCGGGTATTCCGCCTGACATGCGCGAGGAAGTGTTCAAGCCGTTCCTGCGGCTGGACGATGCCCGCAACCAGGACCAGGGCGGCACCGGCCTCGGCCTTGCGATTGCCCGCGACATCGCCCGCTCGCATGGCGGCGACATCACACTCGGCGACAGCCCGATGGGCGGGCTTCGCGCCACGGTGCGAATACCGGTGTAGCGCTTTCTTCTCCCTTGCTCCGCTCTTGCGGGGAGAGGGTTGGGGTAAGGGGCTCTATCAACGAGCAGGACTCGCGGAAGGTCCCCCTCACCCGAAAATCGCTTCGCGATTTTCGACCTCTCCCCGCAAGCGGGGCGAGGTTTAGGAAGGCTATTTCGGCACCAGGGCCTTCAGCTTTTCCGCGTCCTTGACGTTGAGCTTGAAGCCGTTGGGCATCACGATATCGCCGGGCTTCTGACCGGGTTTGCAGGCTCCCAGCCATTTCGCCTCGATCGTCGTGGTGGAGTCCCGAGGCAGCAGCGAGGGGCCGCCACCCTCGCGGTGCGAAGTGGACTTGACCGTGAAGGCGGAATTGAAATCGCCCGTGATGTCGGAATGCGACGTCGTCACCCCGCCGCCGACCTCGCACACGGAATCGCTGGCGTAACCGGTCGCGGTCTTCTGGATATCGCGTTTGGAGCAGACATCCTTCGCCAGCGGCGCGAATGCCGCGCTCATTTCCTTGTCGGTGGTCTCGTCCGTGCAATGCTGCATCGTCATTTCCGGCAGCGGCGAACCGGTCCTGACCATCTTCATTTCCCACAGGCCCGGCTTGCGGGCCGGTAGTTCTTCCGCGCCGGCAGCGCGCGCCGGCAGCAACGCCAGCACAGAGAACGTCAACCAAAGGGAAGAAAGCTGTCGCGCCATATGCCGGCTCTCCGGTCAATGTCTCGATGAGTGGCGCCGGTTCAGTATCTGGTGCGCAGCGCGTCGCCGGCGGCGCCATATGGCACCCAGCGGCAGGCGAAGGAAATATAGCCGCCGTCATGCGGCTCGACGGCAAGGAATTTCACCACCTTGCCGTAATACGCGCAGTGCTCGATGGCGCGGGTTCGGATATCGATCTGGGAAGTCAGCGAATAGGCGATAATGCCGCCAGTATCATTACCCTTGACCGGCGGCACCCAATCGGCCCGCGCCGGCGCGCCCGCCAGTATTCCGCATACCGCAACCAGGCTCGCGGCCCCAATCATTCGCATCGCAGACTCCTTCAGCTGGGCGACACCATAAAGCGCATCCGCCGCCAAGAAAAGAACGCTAGACGGTCCGGCGCAGGGTTATCTCCAGGTGTTGCCGCGTTGCACTTGACCTTGTCCGGGCTTCGCGGCACCGTTCGCGGGTTGGATCATCCGGCGGACTTCCCATGCGCAACCTCTTAGTATCCCTTAAAAAGCCTGCTCTCGGCGCCGCATTTGGCGCCATGCTTGGCCTGTTCGCGTTTGGGCCAACGGCCCAGGCGGCAAATCCCCTGGAATTGAATTTCGGACTGTTCGGCCCGCGCTACGACGGACGGCTCAAGGCTTGCGAGGCCGCGCTTGGCACCATCACCTCGCAATTCCAGGAGAAGGAAAGCACGTACTGGAATTCCTCGCTCAAGATCACGGGCTATGGCGAGGTCCATGAAACCGCGTTGCGGCCCTGGCAGTCGGACAATATTCCGCGCCGCTACTGCAGCGCCGATGTCATGCTGAGCGACGGCAAACTGCGCTCCGTGCATTATTCGATCATCGAGGATGGCGGTTTTGCCGGTTTCGGGCAGGGCGTCGAATGGTGTGTCACCGGGCTCGATCGCAACTGGGCCTTTAATCCCGGCTGCAAGGCCGCCCGGCCCTGACCTACGGGCGGTTCTCCTGCCCGCTTTCACTCTCGTCCATTTTGTTCTTGAAATGTTCCGGTCGCCTGCTAGGCTTCCCGGCTGTTGAGGTATGGGAGGCATTGCCATGTATATTTTTCATTCGGCTGGATTTCGCGGTTTTCGATCGCCTCCTGCCTGCTTGCCGCCGCGGCGTTAATCGGAGCAGGGACAGCCTCGGCGCAGGATCGGCGGCAGAGCGCACCGGGCGAATTCGATTTTTACGTGTTGTCGCTGTCGTGGTCGCCCTCGTTCTGCGAGGCGGCGTCAGAGCGCGGCAATGGCGGGCGGTCTTCCGCGCAATGCGGTGGGCGGCCGTTTTCCTTCGTGGTCCACGGCCTGTGGCCGCAATATGAGCATGGCTTCCCCGATTACTGCCAGCAGCCCTCGCCGCGGCTCGATCATCGCATCATGAACTCGATGCTGGACCTGATGCCGGCACCGGGGCTGATCTACAACGAATGGGACAAGCACGGCACCTGTTCGGGACTGGGCGCGCGGGCCTATTTCGAAACCATCCGCAAGGCACGCGCGGCGGTGAAGATTCCTCCCGAATTTCTGGAATTGTCGGCTCCGATGACGGTTGCGCCGGCCGAAATCGAGGCCGCCTTCATCAAGGTCAATCCGGGCCTCTCCAATTCCGCCATCGCCGTGACCTGCGAACGGTCGCGGCTCAGCGAAGTGCGGATTTGCCTCAGCAAGGAGTTGCAATTCCGGTCCTGCGAGGAAATCGACCGCCGCGCCTGCCGCCGCGACCAGGTGGTGATGCCGCCGATGCGGGGCGGATGATGCGACGTCATTCCGGGATGGTGCGCCAGCACCAGACCCGGAATCTCGAGATTCCGGGTTCGATGCTATGCATCGCCCCGGAATGACGTAATAACCCACCCCCATGAACTACCGTCACGCCTTTCATGCCGGCTCCTTTGCCGATGTCATCAAGCACATCGTGCTGGTGCGCATACTGCTCTACCTGCAGGACAAGCAGGCGCCGTTTCGCGTCATCGATACCCATGCCGGCGCCGGAGTTTACGATCTCACCGGCGATGAAGCGCGGCGCGGCGGCGAATGGCTTACCGGCATCGCGCGGCTGATGCAGGCGCGGTTTTCGGAAAACACGCTGCCGCTGATCACGCCCTATCTCGATATCGTCAGGGCCTTCAACACCAAAAGCGAACTCAGGGCCTATCCGGGGTCGCCGCTGATCGCCCGCGCATTGCTGCGGCCGCAGGACCGGCTGACCGCGTGCGAAGTCGAGCCGAAAGCTCGCAAGCGCCTGATCGACGCACTGCGCCGCGACACCCAGGCCCGTGTCGTCGACCTCGACGGCTGGATGGCGCTGCCGGCTTTCGTGCCGCCGAAGGAGCGCCGCGGCCTGGTCCTGATCGACCCGCCTTTCGAGCAGAAAGACGAGTTCGAACGGATGGCCGAAGGCTTCACGCAGGCTTTTACGAAATGGCCGACCGGCATCTATCTGCTGTGGTATCCGGTGAAAAGCCGGCGCGCCACCGACAGCCTGGCGCGGCATGTCGCGGAAACCGTCGGCGCCGGCGCGCCTCCCGGCAAATGCCTGCGCCTCGAGTTCAGCGTCGCGCCGCAGAGTGCGGAGGCCGGCCTGATTTCGGCGGGTCTTCTGATCGTCAATCCGCCGTGGACGCTGGCGGCCGAGTTGAAAGCGATCCTCCCCGAACTTGAAAAGCCGCTCGGCCGGGGCGGTGCCGGCCGCTTCAGGCTGGAGACGCCCAAACCTTGAGCTCTTTGCGAAAAGTTCCGTCCGGACCGTAGGCAACGTGTCGGGAACCGTATTATGCTTGGCGCAGATCGGCTTTACGTTCCGCTTCCGCGAATGGTAGCGGCGGAGTGACAAGGCCTCGAACTTTCCAACGGCGGATCGCGACATCACTCGTCCCGCCAGGTGGCCATGCTTTCCGGCAGTGAACGTCCGGTCGGCCGATACGCGGGGGCGTAGCGGCGGAGCATCACGGGGGAGTTTCCCGATGGCCATGACCGGGACGATCAAGTTCTTCAATGCCGAGCGCGGTTACGGTTTCATCAAGCCGGACGATGGCGGGCGCGACGTGTTCGTGCATATCACCGCGGTCGAGCGGGCCGGGTTGAAGGACCTTGCCGAAGGACAGCGCATCACCTTCGAGGTTGAGCCGGACAAGAAGGGCAAAGGCCCCAAGGCGGTCAATCTGGTGATTTCATCCTGAGGCTGATCCACGCTGAAGATCGAAACAAAAAAATCCCGGCCGCGAAGCGGCCGGGAGGTTGGATCGCGATATTTTCTTGTTGAAATCAAAAGTGATAGTTCACGCCGGCGCGCACCAGTCCGAACCGGTAGCCGTTCGACACGCCGGTGATGGAGAAGTTGGCGTCGGCGAGATCGACGTAGAGATATTCGATCTTGGCGCTCCAGTTCTGGGCGAGGCCGAATTCGGCGCCGGCACCCGCGGTCCAGCCCGCAGTGGTATGGGATTCCGACAGACCGAAGGTCTCGCCGCGCAATTCGCCGAACGCCAGACCCCCGGTGCCGTAGAACAGAATGTTGTTGAAGGCATAGCCGGCGCGACCGCGGATGGTGCCGAACCAGGGATTGGAGAACTTCCAGGGCGCGAAGGTATCGTCGGCGCCGGTCGCCTGGATGTCGCCTTCGATACCGAACACCCACGGACCCGTCTGCCAGTTGTAGCCGGCCTGCACGCCGCCCGAAAAACCCGACGGCTTGGTCACATTGTTGTCGACGTCGCCCCTGGCATAGCCGAGATTGGCGCCGAGATAGGGGCCGGCCCAGCTATAGACATTAAGCGGCTGATTGACGGTGTACGGAGCGCGATATCCATAATTAAGGTCGGCTGCCTGCGCCGAGACCGTCCAGCCCGCGGCGAGCAACGCCACTGCGCCCAAAAGGATCTTTTTCATCTCTACTCTCCTCAACGCAACTGCCGTGACCACCGTTCGCGCGCTTCGCCCGATCCAGTGCGCAAAGGCGAACCCGCATGGTTACGGAATTCCACTTTTTACTGATAAGATTTATCGAGACTTTTAACTTAAGAGCTTCTTAAGACCTGCTGCCTGCCGCTTGGCATTCTTAAGAAAGCGTTACCCGGGCGGCGGTTGCCCCGCTGGCGATGCAGGCCGCCAAGACCTAGTTTAGGCCCCATGGATCACGACAAGACCGACAGCCCGAAGGTATCTGGCCCGCGGATGGCCGGGCGTGGCTCCGAATCGGCTTCCCGGCAACAGGATTTGCCGCCACAGGACCCGGCTTCCGCCGATATCGACCCGGCGACGGCCAGCGCCGACGAGGACGACGAGGCGCGGCTGCCTGAACTGCCCGAAGAACTCGGCGAGGCAGTCCCGGAAGGCCCTCTGGCGGTCGGCCACGCCGCGATCGAATACGCGGTGCGTCATGCACCGACCTCGCCCGGCGTCTATCGCATGCTCAATGCCGCGCACGACGTGCTCTATGTCGGCAAGGCCAAGAACGTCCGGAAGCGGCTTTCCTCCTACGCCCGGATCAGCGCAGTGCAGCCGGCGCGCATCCTGCGCATGATCGCGGCCACGGTGACGGTGGAAATCATCTCCACCGCGACCGAAACCGAGGCGCTGCTGCTCGAAGCCAATTTGATCAAGCAGCTGCGGCCGCGCTTCAACGTGCTACTGCGCGACGACAAATCGTTTCCCTATATCCTGATCACGGGAGATCACTGGGCGCCGCAAATCCTCAAGCATCGCGGCGCGCAATCGCGTCCCGGGCGCTATTTCGGGCCGTTCGCCTCGGCAGGCGCGGTCAACCGCACCATCACGGCGCTGCAGCGCGCCTTTCTGGTGCGCTCCTGCACCGACGCCTTTTTTGAAAGCCGCACCCGCCCCTGCCTGCTCTATCAAATCCGGCGCTGCTCGGGCCCCTGCACCGGCGAGATCGATTTTCCCGGCTATACCGAACTGGTGCGCGAGGCGAAGGATTTCCTCTCCGGCCGCAGCCGTCTGGTCAAGCAGGAACTGGCGGACGAAATGGAAAAGGCCTCGGCCGATCTCGCCTTCGAGACCGCGGCACTTTACCGCGACCGCCTCGCAGCACTGTCGGCGATCCAGTCCCAGCAGGGCATCAATCCGCGCACCGTGGAGGAAGCCGACGTGTTCGCCATCCATCAGGAGGGCGGCTATTCCTGCGTCGAGGTGTTCTTCTTCCGCACCGGGCAGAACTGGGGCAACCGCGCCTATTTCCCGCGCGCGGAGAAATCCTTCACGCCCGAAGAGGTGCTGGCCTCGTTCCTGGCGCAATTCTACGACGACAAGCCGCCGCCGAAACTTGTTCTGCTCTCGCACCAGATCGAGGAAGCCGAACTGCTGGCCGACGCGCTCTCCGTCAAGGCCGGCTTCAAGGTGGAAGTCTCGACGCCCAGGCGCGGCGAAAAAAAGGAACTGATCACACACGCGCTGACCAATGCGCGCGAGGCGCTGGGCCGCAAGCTCGCCGATACCGCCACGCAAAGCCGGCTGCTGCAGGGAATGGTCACCACGCTCGGCCTGCCGCATCCGCCAAAGCGGATCGAGGTCTACGACAACAGCCATATCCAGGGCACCAACGCGGTCGGCGCCATGATCGTGGCGGGGCCGGATGGATTTATCAAAAACCAGTATCGCAAGTTCAATATCAAGTCCGAGGGACTGACCCCCGGCGACGACTACGCGATGATGCGCGAGGTGCTGCAGCGGCGCTTCAAGCGGCTGCTATCTCCTCCGGAGGGCGATGCGGTCAGGCGCAAATCCGACGATGATTCATTCCCGCAATGGCCCGACCTCGTCATCATCGATGGCGGCCGCGGCCAGCTCAACGCCGTCAGGGAGATTTTTGCAGGCCTCGGGCTGAACCAGGTGTCGCTGCTGGCGGTCGCCAAGGGGCCGGACCGCGACGCCGGCCGCGAAACCCTGTTCATGCCGGACAAGGAGGCGATCAAACTCGAGCCCCGCGACCCCGTATTGTATTTCATCCAGCGGTTACGCGATGAGGCGCATCGTTTCGTGATCGGCTCCCACCGCAAGCTGCGCAAAAAAGACATTCGCGAGGCCGGATTGCAGGAGATCCCCGGCATAGGACCGTCACGTAAACGTGCTTTGCTCCACCATTTCGGAACGTTGAAGGAGATCGAACGGGCATCGATCGCCGACCTTGGCAAGGTTCCCGGCGTCAGCGCCGAGAGCGCGCGCAAGATTTTCGAGTTTTTCCACGCCCAGTCGGGGTAGATTTATGGGCTTTGCATCGCTTTTGAGGTGCGCGGCATGGTTGACCTCCGGGCTTCAGCGGTATTGGTAAGGCGGATGAACATCGCGACGACAAGAGGGGCCGCAAAGGGCTCGCTGTCCCTCCCGAATATCCTCACCTGCGCGCGAATCGCCGCCATCCCGGTGGTGGTGGGTTGCGTGTTTGCGCAATCCATCATGGATGGGCCGCTGTGGCTGCGATGGGTGGCGCTGGCCGTGTTCATCTCAGCCGGCGTGACCGATTTTCTCGACGGCTATTATGCGCGGATCTGGGACCAGCATTCAGCGTTCGGTCGCATGCTCGATCCGATCGCCGACAAGCTGCTGGTGGCCTCCTGCCTGCTGATGCTGGCGGCGGAAAGCAGCATCCATGGCTGGACGCTGTGGGCCGCGATCGTGATCCTGTGCCGGGAAATCCTGGTGTCGGGCTTGCGCGAATATCTCGCAGCGGCCCGCGTCAGCGTGCCCGTCACCAAACTGGCAAAATGGAAAACCACCATTCAGCTGGTCGCGATCGGTTTTTTGATCGCCGGCGAGGCCGGCGAGGTGATCCTGCCACCCACCACCCTGATCGGCATCGTCTTGCTGTGGATGTCGGCGATTTTCACGATCTACACCGGCTGGGACTATTTCCGCGCCGGCATTCATCACCTCATCGAGGAGGACGATGCATGAAGGTCAAGTATTTCGCGTGGGTGCGCGAGCGCGTCGGCAAGTCGGAGGAAACCATCGAGCCGCCGGCGAGCGTTCGCACCGTTGACGACCTGATGGCCTGGCTGGCCAGGCGCGGCGAAGCCTACGCCCATGCCTTCGAGACGCCGCGGGTGATCCGCGCCGCGATCGACCACGCCCACGTCAAGTCCGATACGATGATCGCCGGCGCCCGCGAGGTTGCGTTTTTCCCGCCGATGACCGGCGGCTGACCTTGTCATGGCCGCCCCAGTTACCATCCGCATCCAGGAAGCCGATTTCGACATTGGCCGGGAGATCGCTGCTCTCACCAACGGCCGCACCGATATCGGCGCTGTTGTGAGTTTCAGCGGCATTTGCCGCGGCAGCGAAAAAGGCGAAGCCATCGCGGCGCTGACGCTCGAACATTATCCGGGCATGGCGGAAACCGAAATCGCCCGGCATGCCGATGACCGCATTGTCGCGCTGGCCGCTCTCCGGACTTACCGTCGTTCATCGCGTCGGCCGCATCGCTCCCGGCGAGAATATCGTGCTGGTGCTGACAGCCTCACAACACCGGCAGGCTGCATTCGAGGCCGCGGAATTCCTGATGGATTACCTGAAAGCCAACGCACCGTTCTGGAAGCGCGAGGAAAGCGCTGACGGAACCAGCTGGATCGAGGCGCAGCAACGCGATGATGCCGCCGCCGCGCGCTGGACCAAATCCTGATGGCGAAACGCGCCAGCAAGGCTGTAAAGCGCGGCGCGCCGAAATTCCCGAAGGTTGCAACGGGCGAATTGCTGACGCTGCTCGATTTCGTTCGTTATGCGGTGAGCCGCTTCGTCGAAGCCCGCCTGATATTCGCCCACGGCACCACCGATCCGGTAGCCGAAGCGGCGTTTCTGGTTTGCGAAACCCTGCACCTGCATCCCGACCGGTTCGAGACCTTCGCGACCGCGCGCGTCACCGCGGCCGAGGGGAAAAAGATCCTCGACCTGATCGCGCGCCGCATCGCCACGCGGAAACCCGCGGCCTATCTCGTCAACAAAATCTACATGCGCGGCCTGCCGTTCTATATCGACGAACGCGCCATCGTGCCGCGCTCGTTCATCGGCGAATTGCTGGATTCTCATTTCGGCAGCCAAAGCGACGAAGAAGGCGATGGCGGCTCGCTGATCGACGATCCCGAAAGTGTCGCGAAGCGTGCTCGACCTCTGTACCGGTTCGGGCTGTCTCGCCATCCTGGCCGCGCGGACATTTCGGAATGCGCAAATCGATGCGGTGGATATTTCAAGGGACGCGCTCGCGGTCGCCGTGCGCAATGTCGCCGACTATGGGCTGCAGGACCAGGTGGCGCTGCATCGCGGCGATCTGTTTGCGCCGCTTGGCGGCAAGCGTTACGACCTGATCATCACCAATCCGCCCTATGTCGATGCGCTGGGCATGGCGGCGCTGCCCCGTGAATGCCGCGCCGAGCCGAAACTGGCCTTCGATGGCGGCGCCGACGGACTCGACATTGTCCGCCTCATTTTGCAGCAAGCCGGACGGCATTTGATGCCAGGCGGCGGCTTGTTGTGCGAGATCGGCCGTGGCCGCGGCCTGCTCGAGGCCGCGTTTCCTCAATTGCCACTGTTATGGCTCGATACCGAGGAGTCAGACGGCGAAGTATTCTGGATATCAGCCGCCGATTTATGAGTTCCAGGGAACTTAACTCCAATGTCCGGTACCGGAATTAGCCACACAGTTTAGTCATAACCGTGATAACAACGAAACCGTGTCAACCGAAATGGAAGTCCTCCGGGGCTGTGTGTGCGATGGCCGGCCCGACTGTTCCGCAGGAATTCCTCAAGGCCGAAAACGTCGGCCTGCGCATGCTGCTGGAGCAGGCGGGCATCGATGCCAGGGCGCTGCTGGCGCAGGCCGGAATCCAGGCCAAGGAGCGCGAGGCCGCCGACAAGCTGCAAAAGCTGATCCTGGAAGAACTGCACCACCGCATCAAGAACACGCTGGCGACGGTCAGCGCCATCGCCTCGCAGAGCCTGCGCACCGCTGTCAGTATCGAACACGGCCAGCAGGCGATCGAGAGCCGGCTGCTGGCGCTGGGCCGTGCGCATGATTTGCTGCTGCAGGCGCGATGGTCGAGCGCCAGCCTGACGCAAATCGTCCAGGGCGCGACCGAACCCTATGACAGCAAGGGCGAAGGCAAGTTTTCGATCACCGGCCCCGACCTCAAGATTACCTCCGGCGCCGTGATCGCGCTCGCCATGACGCTCAACGAACTCTGCACCAACACCACGAAATTCGGCGCACTGTCGGTGCCGGCGGGCCGCATCGAAATCGCCTGGCAGGTCGATGCGAAGAATGAGCGACTGCATCTGACCTGGACCGAAAAAGACGGCCCGGTGGTCGATGCGCCGACCCGAAAAAGTTTCGGCACCCGGCTGATGGAGACGCTCGGCAAGCAGTTGAACGGCAAGGTTGAACTGGATTACGCGCCGAAGGGTTTCATCTATGCCCTGGATGCGCCGCTGAGTTCCCTGAGGCCTCTGGACTGAGCTGAACAGAGTCCGGAGAATGCCGGTTTCCGTCGTCCGGCGAAGCTGATAGCCTGTCGCCAAAGCCGCCCTGCCCAAAACTTGAAGAGGCCCCCATGCTGGACAAGAGCCCAAGCCCCGCCGCCGTCAACGTCCCCAACGACCTCGCCGCGCACTGGATGCCGTTCACCGCCAACCGGGCCTTCAAAAAGGCGCCGCGGCTGCTCGCCGGCGCCAAGGACATGCATTATTTTACCGTCGACGGCCGCAAGATCATCGATGCCGCCGCCGGCATGTGGTGCTGCAATGCCGGCCACGGCCGCAGCCAGATTTCCTCGGCGATCGCCAGAGCAGGCCGAAGCGCTGGATTATGCGCCGCCATTCCAGTTCGGCATTCCGCAGGCGTTCGAACTCGCCAGCCGCATCGCCGATCTGGCGCCGGCCGGACTGGACCATGTGTTCTTCTGCAATTCCGGCTCGGAAGCCGCCGATACCGCGCTGAAGATCGCGCTGGCCTATCATCAGATCCAGGGCCAAGGCACCCGCACCCGCCTGATCGGCCGCGAGCGCGGCTATCACGGCGTCGGCTTCGGCGGAACCTCCGTCGGCGGCATCGTCAACAACCGCAAGATGTTCGGAACGCTGCTGGCCGGCGTCGATCATCTTCCCCACACCTACGACCGCGACAAGCAGGCCTTCTCCAAGGGCGAGCCGGAATACGGCGCGCATTTCGCCGACGAGCTGGAACGACTGGTCAATCTGCATGGCGCCTCCACCATCGCCGCCGTCATCGTCGAGCCGATGGCAGGATCGACCGGCGTGCTGCCGGCGCCGAAGGGCTATCTCAAGCGGCTGCGCGAGATCACCCAGAAGCACGGCATCCTGCTGATTTTCGACGAGGTCATCACCGGCTACGGCCGGCTCGGCTTTGCCTTTGCGGCGGAGCGCTACGGCGTGCTGCCGGACATGCTGACCTTCGCCAAGGGCATCACCAATGGTGCGGCGCCGATGGGGGGCGTACTGGTGCGCGACACCATCCATGACGCCTTCATGAGCGGCCCCGAACATGCCGTGGAACTCACCCATGGCTATACCTATTCGGCGCATCCGCTGGCCTGCGCCGCGGCGCTGGCGACGCTCGACATCTACCGCGACGAGAAGCTGTTCGAACGCGCGGGCAAGCTCGAACCGAAATTCGCCGATGCCGTGATGTCGCTGAAAGGCGAGCCTGGCGTGCTGGATATCCGCACCGTGGGGCTGACCGCGGGCATCGATCTCGCGCCGCGCCCGGACCTGCCGGGCAAGCGCGGCTTCGACGGGCTGAACAGCGCGTTCCACGACAACGATCTGATGCTGCGCGTCGCCGGCGACACCCTGGCGCTGACGCCGCCTCTGATCGTCAGCGAAGATCAGATCGGCGAGATCATCGACAAGATCGCCAAGGTGATCCGGGCGACAGCGTAGGACTCTTACCTCACCCCGCTTGCGGGGAGAGGTCGAAATTCGCAAAGCGAATTTCGGGTGATGGGGAGCTTCAGCATTGGCGGTGTTACGGATGACGCAGCCCCTTTCCCCGTAAAGAACGGGGCGAGGGATCAGACCGCCGCCACTCACCCCCCGGAACCTTCGAAACCCGTCCACGTTCAACCATCGCAGGGTAATCGCGCCTCTGCCGATGGAGGAATTGGACATGTTGGCGCCGTCGAGCGGTTTATTGCAGGCTGGGATCGCGCTCAAATTCAGTCAAATCAAACTGGCGACGCGTTCGTACTTTCGCGACCGGACCAACCAGGCAACCGGCACGGTCGCCTCCTATGCCGTTGCTGCCGGCCTGTACGCCGCCGCGGGCATTTTCCTGATCGCGGCCTGCCTGGTCGGCATCGCCGCGTTGTTTCGCTGGATCGAAATCAATTACGGGCTGTTTCAGGCATTCGGCGCCGCGGGTGCATTGCTGCTGGTGATATCGGCAATATGCGCCGGATTGGCGGCCGGCAGGCTTAAACGGCCGCCGCCGCATTTTCCCAGCCTCAGCAGCCGACTGCGCGTCGCGATCAAGGCCAATCCTGTTCTGCCCGACCAGATCGAAGCCGCGCGAGACACTGCGGCCGCGATCTTGTCGGCGCCACCCTCCGCGGCGGCAGCGCGTGCCGGAAAACGACGGCGCAACGGAACAGCGCGCGGCAATCAAGGCATACGCACCGGCGGCCTGATCGTGATGGCGACGCTGCTGGGCTGGGCGGCCACGCGACGACGGCAGCAGGCGCGACGAATGGTGGCGTGATGCCCGGCCGGCGATCCGCATCCGGCGACGATTTGCTTCTGATCGCAGCAACCGCGCTGCTGATTCTGACCGCACAACGCTATTTCCAGCCAATCACATCCCGAAAGCCGGAACATCGATCCACGAGCGCGGCGATCGCTCCGCCGGGCAATTTCGCGCATGAATTGTCGCAGCACGGACATGGACGATTTTCCAAAAGCCCGTGGCAGATCCCCTGGGCCGGCTGGAAGGACATTCTGTGGCGCACTTATGTGCGCACCGGCGAAGATCGCCTGCTCGCCATCGCCGCCGGCGTGGTGTTCTTCGGCCTGCTCGCGGTATTTCCGGCGATCACGGCGCTGGTCTCGTCTTACGGACTGTTCGCCAACCCCTCGACCATCGGCGCCAACCTGCAATCGCTGGCGTTAATGTTGCCGGAAGGCTCGTTCCAGATCGTGCAGGACCAGATCGCGCGCGTGCTTGGCAAGGGCGACACGACGCTTGGCGCGACCTTCCTGTTCGGCCTCGGTCTTGCCATCTGGAGTGCCAATGCCGGCGTCAAAGCCGTCATCGATGCGCTCAACGTCGTCTATGAAGAGCGCGAAAAGCGCGGTTTCATCCGCCTGAACCTGCTTTCATTGGCATTCACGTGCGGCGGCATCGCTGCATTGTTACTGATGGTGAGCGCCGTGGTCGCGGTTCCGCTGGCGCTCGATCAGGTCGGCCTCGCCCCAGAAAGCCAGTTCATCGTCAGCCGGGCGCGATGGCCGCTGCTGTTCGTGATCCTGCTGGCGGGGTTAGGCATCCTCTACCGGTTCGGGCCGAGCCGCCGGGAGGCACGATGGGAATGGCTCAGCATCGGCACGCTAGTAGCTGCCCTGCTCTGGATCGCCGGCTCCTCGCTGCTGTCGTGGTATCTTTCAAACTTCGGCAATTACAACGCGACCTATGGCTCGCTGGGCGCGGCCATCGGCCTGATGATGTGGATGTGGATGTCGGCCATCATCGTGCTGTGCGGCGCCGAACTGAACTCGGAGATCGAACACCAGACGGCGCGGGATTCCACAATCGGGCGCCCCAGGCCACTTGGCGCCCGGGGCGCTGTCATGGCTGACACGCTGGGGCCAGCGGTTCCCACTGTCCGAAAGAGAACTCTCTAGCCCATCGAATCAACAATAGTGCTAAAGTCGGCGACGCTGGGGGAGTTTAGCGCACGACATGATCCGCATTTCCACGATTTTCGTTGCCATTTGCATGGTGTTGGTCGCAGCGTCCCTCGGCCTCGTGCTGTATTCGGTGGCGCGTATCAGCTGGACGGAATCCGCGATCGTGGCGCTCACGACGCTGACCTTCCTGATCCTCTACAACGCGGTGTCGATGCGCGTGCGCGATCGCACCGACGTCGGCGACCAGATCACGGATTTGTCGCGCGGCACCGCCGATCTCGCGCGACAGGTTGCCGAATTCGGACGCCGTCTCGCCGCCGTCGAGGGCCGCGTGGTATCGGCCAATTCGGCCGGCGCCGACCGCCTCCAGGCGGCGTTCGGCGAGATCAACGAACTCGGCGCGCGCCTCAAGCAACTCGCAGCCTCCGTCGCAGGCCATGACAACATCCTGTCGGGCAGATCGGCCACCCCGCCTAAGCCGGTCGAGCAGACCGGGCCAGGACGACCGGCGAAAAGAGCCGCCATTGTCGGGCGAAGCTGCGAACCCCGCGGCTGCCGCAACGAGGCCGCCTGATGTTGCCGGGGAGCAGGCGCCAGCCCGCAGCCAGGCGCAAATCCTGGCCGCGGTGAAAAGCGCGATCGAGGAAGACCGGATCGAAATCTATCTGCAGCCGATGGTGACATTGCCGCAGCGCAAGGTGCGCTTCTACGAAGCGGTGACGCGGATACGCGACAACAAAGGTCAGATTCTCATCGCCGACGATTTCGTCGGCATCGCGGAAACCGCGGGCCTGATGGGTCGGATCGATCACATGGTGATGCTCCGCTGTGTGCAGGTGCTGCGCCGGCTGACGGTGCGCAACAAGGAGGTCGGGGTATTCTGCAACATGGCCGCGGCAACGCTGGGCAGTCCCCCCGCTTTCGCGCAATGCCTGGATTTCCTCGAAGCCAATCGGGCGCTGGCGCCGTCCCTGGTGCTCGAATTCAAGCGGGCGACGTTTCGCAATCTGGGCCCGGTCGAGAGCGAGAATCTCGCCGCTTTGGCGCAGCGCGGTTACCGTTTCTCGCTCGATCACGTCTCTGATTTGCGGATTGAGCCGCGCGAACTGGCCGACCGCGGCGTCCGCTTCATCAAGGTGCCGGCGGCGCTGCTGCTCGATCAAAGGCAGACCTCGGCATCCGATATTCACCCTTCCGACCTTTCGGATCTGCTAGGCCGTTTTGGCATCGACCTTATCGCCGAGCGGATCGAAGGCGAGCGCTCGGTGGTCGATCTGCTCGATTTCGACGTGCGCTTCGGGCAGGGATTCCTGTTTGCGCCACCCCGGCCGTTGCGGCCCGAGAACGCATCTGCTACCGGCGAGGCCGACAAGGCGCAGGACTCCAATGGCTCCGGTAAAACGGCTTCCGTCGAAAATGCAGCACTCGATTCTTCGCGGGCGACCGGCAACGCCGCGCTGGCGCGCCGCGCCATCGGGCCGGGCTGATCGGCCGCCGATGCCATGACGACTCTCCGGTTTGTCGAGAAGCTGCGCGATCTCGTTGACGGCGTGGATGTCGTGCTGAGCGATATCTGGGGCGTGGTGCACAACGGCCTGGTGTCGTTTCCCGAGGCCTGCGCGGCGCTTCATACCTTTCGCCTGCAAGGCGGCACCGTGATTCTCATTACCAATGCACCGCGGCCTGCCGATTCGGTGCAGCGGCAATTGCGCAAGCTTCACGTTCCCGACGATATTTATGACGCCATCGTCAGTTCGGGTGACCTGACCCGGCATTTCATCGCCGACCACCCCGGCCGCAAAATGTTCTGGATCGGTCCGAAACGGGACAGTTCGATCCATCGCGGCCTCGATCCGCTGCTCGCACCGCTGGACGAGGCGGACTACATCGTCTGCACCGGCCTGTTCGACGACGAGACCGAATCGGCGGAAGATTATCGTGCGATGCTGCTGCAGGCGCGCGAGCGCAAGCTGACATTGATCTGCGCCAATCCCGATATCGTGGTCGAGCGCGGCGACCGCCTGATCTATTGCGCCGGCGCCGTCGCCGAACTCTATCGCGAACTCGGCGGCGAGGTGGTGTTTTACGGCAAGCCGCACCGGCCGATCTATGAACGCGCCATGGCGCTGGCCGCCGAGCGCCGGGGCCGCGCGACGCAACGAGCCAGGTTCTTGCGATCGGGGATTCGGTGCGGACGATCTCGCCGGCGCCCATGCTTCGGGATCGATTGCCTGTTCGTGACCCGCGGCATCCATGCCGAGGAGTTCGAAGGCATCGATCAGCTCGATCCCGCTTCGGTCAAGGAGTTGTTCGGCCATCCGCCGCGGGCGCTGACGCGGGAGTTGAGGTGGTAGGGGGCGATGACGTTCTCTGCTCCCTCGCCCCGCGCTTGCGGGGAGAGGGTTGGGGTGAGGGGCTTTCTCAACGGGCAGACTCGCCGAGAGTCCCCCTCACCCGCCGCGCAAGGCGCGGCGACCTCTCCCCGCAAGCGGGGCGAGGTAATAAAGAAAGCCCTATACCGTCGCCAGGTCCGGAAACACCGCCTCGATCTTGGTCTTCAGCGTGGCGGCGTTGAACGGCTTGACGATGTAGTTGTTGACGCCGGCCTTCTTGGCGGCGATCACGTTTTCGGTCTTGGATTCCGCCGTGATCATGATGAACGGCGTGGTGGCGAGATCGGAGTCGGCGCGGACTTCCTTCAACAGGTCGTAGCCGGACATCGGCTCCATGTTCCAGTCCGAGATCACCAGCCCGTACTTCTTGCCGCGCATCTTGTTCAGCGCCGCCGATCCGTCGCCGGCATCGTCGATGTCCTGGAAGCCGAGCTGCTTCAGAAGATTCCGGATGATGCGGATCATGGTGTTGTAGTCGTCCACCACCAGGACCGACATCGACAAATCAACCGCCATCCTGATCCCTCGCGCGACGCCTGAGGCCACAAATCGTTTGCAAGCCTGCAACAGGTTGAAAACCCCGCAGTCCCAGCACTAGCATCAGCCCTTAAACAGCCCGTTAACCCTGGGCCCGCTTGACTTCATCGTGGGCCGCCAAGTCACGGTTCCGCCCCCATCTCGCGCCGGTTAAAGAATTCCGCAATGACGCCTGGTTTTGCAATTATCCGCGATGATACGCCCGCGACCGATATCCCCAGGGGAGCGGTGGTGGCGATGGGTAATTTCGACGGCGTCCACCTCGGCCACCGCGCCGTGATCGCGGCGGCCCTGCGCATGGCCGAAATCCAGCGCCGGCCGGCGCTGGCGGTGACGTTCGAGCCGCATCCGCGCAGCTTTTTCAGCCCCAATACCCCCCAGTTCCGGCTCACGGATGAGGCCGCAAAGCTGCGGCTGCTGGCTGGAACCGGGCTCGCCGGCGCAGTGGTGATGACCTTCGACAAGACCCGCGCCGGCACCACGGCGCAGGATTTCATCCGCCACGACCTGATCGGGCGGCTCGGAATCAGGGGCATCGCGGTCGGTTACGACTTTCATTTCGGCAAGGGTCGTGTCGGTTCGCCGAGCCTTCTGGTCAGCGAAGCCCCCCGGCTCGGCATCGAGGTCGACGTGCAGCCCCATGTCGACATCGAGGAACGCCCGGTCTCCTCCAGCGCGATCCGGATGGCGCTCGCGGAAGGCCAGATCGAAGACGCAACTACCATGCTCGGCGGCCCATGGTTCGTTGCGGGCGAAGTGGTCCACGGCGAAAAGCGCGGCCGCGACCTCGGCTATCCCACCGCCAATATGCGTCTCGACAGGAATTGCGGCCTCAAGCACGGCATCTATGCGGTGCGGGTCGGCCGCGGCGCGGAGCGTTTCGAGGGCGTGGCGAGCTTCGGCCGCCGCCCCACCTTCGACAATGGGGCGCCGCTGCTGGAGGTGTTCCTGTTCGATTTCAAAGGCGACCTCTATGGAACGACGCTGGATGTCGCCTTCATCGCGTTCATCCGCGACGAACTGAAATTCGACGGCATCGAGGCGCTGGTGCGCCAGATGGACGACGACAGCGTCAAGGCCCGCGCAGCGCTGGCAGCGGCGCCCGATGCATTCCCGAAGCTGGCATGACCGGTTGACGATCGGTTCACTTGAGTAGGCGAGCGTCAAATGGCGCGTGAAAGATTTCCGCCACGGTAACCTTCACCGCATCGGGATGAGCAGGGTTCAAAAGGAAATTCATTCCCTGCTCGCTGATCGCCGATGGTACCTCCAGCAATGTGCTGGTTGACTGGTCAAGCCATCGATCTCCGATTTCCCGGCTTATCATAGTGTCGGCGCGCCAGTTCCCGGGCAGATCGCCCGCCATGACGGCCTCAATCTTCACTTCGGGAGGAATATCGATCCGCAACAATTGGTAGGTGAGCGGAATCAGGTCGCGGTCCATGTGGACCAGCATTTCCAGCAGGGCGCTCGACGGATGATCGGCCAGGTAGACAATCCGCCTCCCCTGGGAATGCCATCGGCCGGCGGCTCTTAAACCTCCGACCCCTGATAGATCGGCGTAGTTCGAAATTCGCCAGAGTTCCATGTGATGGACTCAGGCAAAAATTCCGTGGTCGATTTGTTCGAGCATTTCGCGGACGACGGCGGTGCCCAGTTCGTCCTTCAGCATATCTATGGGCTTTTGACCCGACAAAGACGCGTTCGGCTGTCGCAGCCAAGCCTCGGCTTTATCCTCATCACCAAAAATACGGTCGGCGAGCGCTTTGATCTCAATAACCCTGAACAGCCCTGCAGACTGGCCGGATACCCTCGTAACGTCCAGCAGCGTATCAAGCTTCTTGATGATTTCGGCGGAGCCCTCAAAAATATCCCTCCGCACAACCATCTCATAGAGACGATCCTCAAGGCCCGCTGGCGTTTCAGCGGCTGATCTATCGCCCAGTCGGCGGAGTTCCTTTAGCTTCTCGTACACATCGGCAAGCGGTTTCGTGCCCATGAATTGTCTCCACTAATCAACAGATTAGTCTCTTCGAAGAAATCTTCAATAGAAGGGTTCATGGATTAACCAGCACCTGGCGCATTTTCGGGGATGCCGCAGGGTTGAGCCAAGCACCGCCCTTTGCGATTTCCCCTTCGGCTGCTATGGAATGCCCATGTTTGAGCGGCGCACCATTCCCATTAGCGGCCCGGCTTCCGCCTGAGCTTCGGCTCGGCGCAAGACCGGGATTTTCCTCATCCATCCGCGAGTGAACCGCGTTTTCCGCGCTCTTTCAGCCAGACCAGAGCATTCATGTCCGACAAGCCGCAAAAGTCCGATTCATCAGACTATTCCAAAACCCTGTTCCTGCCGCAGACGGAATTCCCGATGCGCGCCGGCCTGCCGCAGCGCGAGCCGGAAATCCTCAAGCGCTGGAACGAAATCGGCCTCTACGACCGCTTGCGCGAAAGCGCCAGGGGCCGGACGAAATTCGTGCTGCATGACGGCCCGCCCTACGCCAACGGCAACATCCATATCGGCCACGCGCTCAACAAGATCCTCAAGGACGTGGTGACCAAGAGCCAGCAGATGCTCGGCTTCGATTCCAACTACGTGCCGGGCTGGGACTGCCACGGCCTGCCGATCGAATGGAAGATCGAGGAAGAGAACTACCGCTCCAAGGGAAAACCGAAGCCGGACTTCAGGGATTCCGCTGCCATGGTGGCGTTCCGCCGCGAGTGCCGGGCCTATGCCGGGCATTGGCTCGATATCCAGCGCGAGGAATTCAAGCGGCTCGGCATCATCGGCGACTGGGATCATCCCTACGCCACCATGGATTATTTCGCTGAAGCCCAGATCGCGCGCGAACTGATGAAATTCGCCGCCAACGGCACGCTGTATCGCGGCTCCAAGCCTGTGATGTGGAGCGTGGTGGAAAAGACCGCGCTGGCGGAAGCCGAGGTGGAGTACGAGGATTACACCAGCGATACGGTGTGGGTGAAGTTTCCGGTTACAATTTCGGCCAAGGCGCATGTGCCGCGGAACTTGCCTCATTTGGCGCCTGCGATCGTCATCTGGACGACGACGCCGTGGACTTACCAGGTAACCGAGCCATCAGCTATTCACCCAAGATCAGCTATGGTCTTTACAGTGTCACTGAAGCACCTGCCGACAATTGGACAAAAAGCGGCGATCTTCTGATTTTGGCCGATACTCTTGTTGAAGCAGTGTTTAAGCAGGCGCGTGTTACGACGTTCGAGAGAGGTGAGACATCTCTTCAGGTGATCTTGCAGGGATGACCACCGCGCATCCGCTTAAAGGAGTTGCCGATAGCTACGCCTTTGAAGTCCCTCTGCTCCCCGGCGACCACGTCACTGACGACACCGGCACCGGCTTCGTCCACACAGCGCCCGGACATGGCCGCGAGGACTTCGACGTCTGGATGTCGAACGCGCGCGAACTTGAATCACGCGGCATCAACACGACGATTCCCTATACCGTCGACGAGAACGGCGCGCTGACCGATCAGGCGCCGGGCTTCACCGGGAAACGCGTCATCAACGACAAGGGCGAAAAGGGCGACGCCAACGAGGCTGTGATCAAGGCTTTGGTCGACGCCGGCATGCTGCTGGCGCGCGGCCGGCTCAAGCATCAGTACCCGCATTCGTGGCGCTCGAAGAAGCCGGTGATCTTCCGCAACACGCCGCAATGGTTCATCGCGATGGACAAGGACATCGCGGACTCCTCTTCATCTCTCCCAAGGGGAGAGGTCAAGGAAGGCGATACCCTGCGCGCCCGCGCATCGCGTGCTATTTCGGTGACGCAATGGGTGCCGCAATCCGGCCAGAACCGCATCAACGGCATGATCAACTCCAAGCCCGACTGGGTGATCTCGCGGCAGCGTGCCTGGGGCGTGCCGATCGCGGTGTTCGTGCGCGAGAAGGGCGACGGCTCGGCCGAAATCCTGCAGGACGCCGAGGTGAACAAGCGCATCGCGGATGCCTTCGAGCAGGAGGGCGCCGATGCCTGGTACATGGACGGCGCGCGCGCGCGCTTTCTGGGCGCACGCGGCAACGAGGAGTGGAAGAAGGTCGACGACATCTGCGACGTCTGGTTCGATTCCGGCTCGACCCATGCGTTCGTGCTGGAAGACCCCGTGCACTTTCCGGGGCTCGCCGGCATCAGGCGCAAGGTCGACGGCGGCGATGACACCGTGATGTATCTGGAAGGCTCGGACCAGCACCGCGGCTGGTTCCAGTCGTCGCTGCTGGAAAGCTGCGGCACCCGCGGTCGCGCGCCGTTCGACGTGGTGCTGACCCACGGCTTCACGCTGGACGAGAACGGCCGCAAGATGTCGAAATCGGTCGGCAACACCGTCGAGCCGCAAAAGATCATCGCGCAATCCGGCGCCGATATCCTGAGGCTCTGGGTCTGCGCCACCGATTACGCCGACGACCAGCGCATCGGCCCGGAGATCCTGAAGAACACCATCGAGACCTACCGCAAGCTGCGCAATTCGATGCGATGGATGCTGGGCACGCTGCATCACTTCAAGCCCGGTGACGCGATCACGCCCGCCGACATGCCCGAACTGGAACGGCTGATGCTGCATCAGCTCGCCGAACAGGCGACCGTCGTGCGCAAGGCCTATGCCGAGTTCGACTACAAGACCGTGGTCGCCAGCCTCTCGGCGTTCATGAACACCGAATTGTCGGCGTTCTATTTCGATATCCGGAAAGACACGCTGTATTGCGACCCGCCGTCGTCATTGGCGCGGAAGGCGGCACTGACTGCGATCGACACGATCTGCGACGCGATCCTGAAATGGTTCGCGCCGGTGCTGAGTTTCACCACCGAGGAAGCCTGGCGAATGTACCGGCCCGACGCCGAACCGTCGGTGCACCTGACGCTGTTTCCGGAGGGGCTGGAAAACTTTCGGGACGATGCGCTGGCGGCCAGGTGGGAAATCATCCGTAATGTCCGCCGCGTCGTCACCGGCGCGCTGGAAGTCGAACGCGCCGCCAAGCGGATCGGCTCGTCGCTGGAAGCCTCCCCGCTGGTCTATGTCTCCGACAGGAAGATTTTCGCCACATTGTTCGATGCTGATCTGGCCGAAATCTGCATCACCTCGAACGCGATGGTGACCGACGAGGACGCGCCGGCCAATGCGTTCCGGCTCAACGACGTGCCCGGCGTCGCCGTCGTGGTCGAAAAGGCCGTTGGGATCAAATGCGCGCGGTCGTGGAAAATTCTGCCCGACGTCGGCAGCGATCCCGAATACCCCGACGTATCTGCGCGCGACGCCAAGGCGTTGCGCGAATGGAAGGCGCTGGGAGTGGCTGTTTGACCCCTCACCTCCGCCCCGGGATCATCGCCGCCCTGGCTACCCTTGCGCTGGATCAGGCATCGAAACTCTGGCTGCTGTTCGTATTCGACATCGGCCATCGCGGCGCGGTCGACGTCGCGCCGTTCCTCGATCTGGTGCTGGCCTGGAATCCCGGCATCAGCTTCGGCTGGTTCCAGAGCGACGGCCCGGTGACCCAGATCATCCTGATGATCGTCAAGGCGGTGGCGGTGATCGTTTTGGCGGTCTGGATGGCGCGGTCGCGAACCCTGATCGCTACCACGGCGCTTGGTCTGATCATCGGCGGCGCCATCGGCAATGCCGTCGACCGCTTCGCCTATGGCGCGGTGGTCGATTTTGTCCTGTTCCACCTCCAGATCGGGGCAAAAACCTACCATTGGTACGTGTTTAACCTTGCCGACGTCGCAATTGTTGCCGGGGTGGCGGCCTTGTTGTATGATTCCTTCCTGGGGGTACCCGCCGTAAAAGCGCCCTGATCCCGGCTGATACGGTTGCTCCAAGTTGCATGACGGTTTCCGGAGCGGAGTTGCGCCTCAAACGGCGGCGATCCCTGCGGAAAATTGACAACAGGAAGAGCGCGATGCGCAAGACCGAAGCCAGCGGTTGGATCGAGCAGAACCCGTCGAGAGCGTTGACGCGCGGCATTTGGCTTGCCGTTGCCGCCCTGGGCATCGGTCTGGTCGTGACCACCGGAGCCGCGCGTGCCGGCGACGACGACGATGACGACAAGAGCATCGAGCAAAAGATCATCGGCGGCATCATGGCCGGCCTCGGCGGCACCAACATGGATAACCGCGGGATCGACTACCGCGAACGATCGCCGCTGGTGGTGCCTCCCAGGCTCGATCTGCCGCCGCCGGCGGCGGCTTCAGATACCGCAAAAGTGGCGAACTGGCCGAAAGATCCCGACGAGAAGCGACGCAAGAAGGCCATTGCCGAGCGCAAGAAGATCACAGCCCAGTATGCCAACGAAGACGCGCGTCCGCTGACGCCGGCCGAACTCAATATGGGCAGAGCGGCCACCGCTTCTCGCGACAATGATCCATCCCAGCCGGGCGCTGCAATCAACAATTCACCGCTCAGCCCGTCGCAACTCGGTTTTAACGGCAGCCTGAGCGACTTGTTTGGCAGCAAGACCGAGGTCGCGAAGTTCAAGGGCGAGCCGACCCGGGAATCGCTGACCCAGCCGCCGGTCGGATACCAGACACCGTCGCCCAATTATGCTTACGGCCTCACGGGCAAGGACGCGGCGCCCAAGGTGATCGACACTGTCCACGGCCAATATGGCGATTAGTTAAGCTTGCCTCTCGGCTTCGTGACGCTCATCGACGGCTGCGCCATGTATGATGTCGCAGCTTTCCCGAACGTTTGCGTTCGGATCTCGAGCATTCTCCGGCAAGGTGCAAACCCTTTCGCCGCAAGGAAGATGCTCTCGTTCAACCCCTTTGCGCGCATTCTATTCGCAAAATCGGCACCCTTTTGCGAAATGCGCTCCAGACAGGCCCTGATGTCCTCACACCGCTTCGCCACTTCGATCTTCGCCGCGCTGTTCTCGATGTTCGCGTTTTCGGCAAGCGTCGACGCCCAGACCACCGTGACTTCCGAGCGCCCCGCCTCCTTCACGCTTCCCAACGGACTGCAGGTCGTTGTGATCCCCGATCACCGCACGCCGGTCGTGACGCAGATGATCTGGTACAAGGTCGGCTCCGCCGACGAGACGCCCGGCAAATCCGGCCTCGCGCATTTTCTCGAACATCTGATGTTCAAGGGCACGGCCAGGCATCCGGTCGGCGAATTTTCCCAGACCGTGCTCAAGATCGGCGGCAACGAGAACGCCTTCACTTCGACCGACTACACCGGCTATTTCCAGCGCGTGCCGCGCGATCAACTGGCCAGGATGATGGAGTTCGAGGCCGATCGCATGACCGGCCTCGTCCTGAAGGACGAGAACGTATTGCCGGAGCGCGACGTCGTGCTCGAGGAATTCAATATGCGGGTTGCCAACAATCCGGACGCGCGCCTGACCGAACAGATCATGGCGGCGCTGTATCTCAATCATCCCTACGGCCGTCCGGTGATCGGCTGGCATCAGGAGATAGAAAAGCTCGATCGCGAGGACGCGCTGGCGTTTTACAAGCGCTTTTATGCGCCGAACAACGCGATCCTGGTGATTGCCGGCGACGTGGAAGCCAGCGATGTCCGCCCGATGGCGGAGCGCACCTTCGGCATGGTCGCGGCACAGCCCGCGATTCCGGCGCAACGCCTGCGGCCGCAGGAGCCGGTGCCGGCCGCGTCGCGCACCGTGACGCTATCCGACCCCCGCGTCGAACAACCCGCCATGCGGCGTTACTATCTGGTGCCATCCGCGACCACGGCCGCCGCCGGCGAAAGCGCAGCCCTCGACGTGCTCGCGCAGTTGATGGGTAACGGCAGCAATTCCTATCTCTATCGCGCGCTGGTAATCGACAGGCCGCTCGCGATCAGCGCCAGCGCCGGCTATCAAGGCACCTCGCTGGACCCAACACAGTTCATGGTCTCGGCCTCGCCGAAACCCGGCGTCGAATTTGCGCAAATCGAGCAGGTGATCGACAGCGTCATCTCCGACATCGGGCAAAACCTCGCGCGCGCCGAGGATCTCGAACGCGTCAAGACCCAGTTGATCGCGGAAGCGATCTACGCCCAGGACAATCAGGCGACACTGGCGCGCTGGTATGGCGGCGCCATGACGACCGGACTTAGCATCGACGATATCAGGAGCTGGCCGGACCGCATTCGCGCCGTGACTGCCGAACAGGTCCGCGCCGCCGCGCAAAAATGGCTCGACAAGAAACGCTCGGTGACGGGCTATCTGATCAAGGATACCACGCCAAAGCGCGAGGAGAAGCGTTCGTGACCGATCTCAAGATTTGCGCGCGGCGCACCGCATTCATTGTTGCCGCCTGCCTGACCCTAGCGTCGCTGGCAGCGACGCCATCGCATGCCGCCGCCAAGATCCAGCATCTGGTTTCACCCGGCGGCATCGAGGCCTGGTTCGTGCAGGATGCTACCGTGCCCTTGATTGCGATGGAATATGCCTTCGGCGGCGGCGCGACACAGGATCCGCCCGACAAGCCCGGCGTCGGCAATCTGGTGGCCGACCTGCTCGATGAAGGCTCCGGCGATCTGGATTCCAAGACGTTTCACGAGCGTCTCGACCGCCGCGCCATCGAATTGAGTTTCACCTCTACTCGCGACACCTTCCGCGGCTCGTTGCGCATGCTCAAGGACAACCGGGATGAAGCCTTCGACCTGCTTCGTACCTCGCTGACATCGCCGCATTTCGACAGCACCGACGTCGAACGAATTCGCGCGCAGGTGCTTTCCGGCCTGCGCGGCGAAACCTCCAATCCGACTTCGCTGGCCAGCCGCAAGTTTCTGGAACTCACCTTTGGCGACCATCCCTATGGCCGGCAGGCCAACGGCACCCTGGAGAGCGTTCCAAAGATCGATATCGCCGATCTGAAGACCTATGTTGCCCACGTGCTTGCCAGGGATACGCTGAGAATTGCCGTGGTCGGCGACGTTGATCCAGTGACGCTCGGAAAATTGCTCGACCACACCTTCGGCGGATTGCCGGCCAAGGCCAGCCTCACCCCCGTACCCGACATTGAGGCCGCCAAGCCGCCGCAGCGCGCCTTCATTCCGCTCGACGTGCCGCAGACCGTGGTGACGTTCGGCGGTCCCGGCATCAAGCGCCACGATCCGAATTTCATGGCCGCCTATGTCGTGAACCACATTCTCGGCGGCGGAACGCTGTCGTCGCGGCTCTATCACGAAATCCGCGAGAAGCGCGGCCTCGCCTATTCGGTCTATGAATCGCTGCTATGGATGGATCACTCCACCATCTTCATCGGAAATACCGGCACCCGCGCAGACCGCGCCGGCGAGACCGTGGACGCCATCAACAAGGAAGTCCGCCGCATGGCCGAGGAAGGCCCCACCCAGCAGGAACTGGACGAAGCCAAGTCGTACCTCAAGGGCTCGCAGATGCTGGCGCTGGATACCTCGTCCAAGCTCGCGTCCGCGCTATTGCAGTATCAGCTGGACAAGCTTCCGATCGACTATATCGAAAAGCGCAATGCCATCGTCGACGCCGTGACCCTCGATGACGCGAAGAAGGTCGCCCAGCGGCTGTGGGGCCAAGGCCTGCTCACCGTGATTGTCGGTCGCGCCCCGCAAGCCGCCGCACAGCCGGCGGCAACGGCTCCGCCGACGGCGAACTGACGAGCCTTTTCCAGGCTTCATCCACTGCCACCACCATCCTGAGGGCGTGCTTGGCGCACGTCTTGAAGGATGTGCTACACATCCGGTCATCCTTCGAGGCCGCCACGTGGCTCGCACCTCGGAATGACGTTTTGTGCCTGCTCCGGTGACGCCATGCTGCGGATTTCCCGCGACCTCACGATCGACGAGAACGACATCGAGATCAGTTTCGTCCGCGCCTCCGGTCCGGGCGGGCAGAACGTCAACAAGTTGTCGACCGCCGCACAGTTGCGTTTCGACACAAGGCGGCTGACCCTCGCAGCAGATACAGAGATGCGGCTGAACCGGCTCGCCGGAAGCCGCATGACCAAGGACGGCGTGATCGTGATCCACGCGCAGCGCTTCCGCACCCAGGAACGCAACCGCGCCGACGCCATCGACCGGCTGCTCGAACTGCTGCGCGAGGCCTCGATACGCCCGACGCCACGCCGCGCCACCAAACCGACGTTTGGTTCGAAACAGCGCCGTCTCGAAGGCAAAAAGCGCCGCGGCGACGTCAAGGCCAGGCGCGGCTCGGGCGGGTTTGAGGATTGATGTCGCGGCAACATGCTCACCCGTCATCCTGAGGAGCGCGCTCTTGCGCGCGTCTCGAAGGATGGGCCGCATGCACCCGGCCTCGCATCCTTCGAGGCTCGCCAAAGAGGCTCGCACCTCAGGATGACGGCATTTCTGCTGTGAAAGAAGAGGAATTCTCCTTCTCCCCGCATGCTTTTGCCGCCTTATGCGCCTAGAATCGAAGGCTTCGCTCTCTCCCGAGTCGTCACGCCCCATGCCCGTCCGCCAGCTTCCCGAACAGGTCGTCAACCGCATCGCCGCCGGCGAAGTGGTCGAGCGACCGGCGAGCGTGGTCAAGGAACTGGTGGAAAACGCGATCGACGCCGGCGCCAGCCGGATCGACATCTTCACCGATGGTGGGGGGCGGCGACGGATCGGCGTCACCGATGACGGCGACGGCATGACCCACGCCGATCTGGCCATCGCGGTGGACCGCCATGCCACGTCCAAACTCGATGACGAGGATTTGTTGCGAATTCGCACGCTGGGGTTTCGCGGCGAGGCGCTGCCCTCGATCGGAGCGGTGGCGAAGCTCGGCATCACCACCCGTCACGCCAGCGAACCGCATGCCTGGTCGCTGTCGGTCGAAGGCGGCGACAAGTCGGCGATCATGCCCGCGGCGTTGTCGCAGGGCACCCGCGTCGAGGTCGGCGATCTGTTCTATGCGACGCCGGCGCGGCTGAAATTTCTCAAGACCGACCGCACCGAGGCCGAGGCGATCCGCGAGGTCGTTCGCCGCCTCGCGATGGCGCGGCCCGATATCGCCTTCACGCTGGCCGGCGAAGAACGCGCGCCGGTTACCTGGGCCGCGGCCCTGCCGGGCGCGGCCGGCCGGCTGACGCGGCTCGGCGATATCCTGGGCGCGGATTTTCGATCCAGCGCCATCGAGGTGCGCAGCGAGCGCGACGGCGTAATAGTCGAAGGCTTTGCCGCGGCACCGTCGCTGACGCGCGCCAACGCGCTCGGGCAATACCTGTTCGTCAATGGCAGGCCGGTCCGCGACAAGCTTATTCTCGGCGCGGTACGCGCGGCCTATTCCGACTACCTGCCGCGCGACCGCCATCCGGTGGTGGCGCTGTTCGTGACACTCGATTCCGCTGAGGTCGATGCCAACGTACATCCCGCCAAGACCGAAGTCCGCTTTCGCAATGCCGGGCTGGTCCGCGCGCTGATCGTGCATGCGTTGAAAGATGGCCTCGCCCGGGAGGGCAAGCGCACCGCGGCCAACAGCGACGGTGCGGCCATCGCCTCGTTCCGCCCGTCCTTTGCCCCGCGCCCCAATTGGGACTGGCGGCGCTCGCCGGCCTATCCCGCCGGTCCGATGCCGGCCTTCGACGGTTCGGCGGCGGCTGCCTTTGCCGAACCGGGGCAAGCCGCGTTCGATGTCGGCACGCCGACGGCCGACGTGCGTTTTCAGGAAGAGCCATCCGCCGATCTGCTGGATCGGCCGCTCGGCGCGGCGCGAACACAGATCCACGAGACCTATATCGTGTCGCAGACTCGCGACGGACTAATCGTCGTGGACCAGCACGCCGCCCATGAGCGCATCGTCTATGAGCGGCTGAAAGCCTCGCTGGCGCGCGACGGCGTGCAGCGGCAGATCCTGCTGATTCCGGAGATCGTCGAGCTCGACGAAGCGACGGTGGAACGGTTGATCGCGCGCGCCGACGAGCTGGCATCGTTCGGGCTTGCGATCGAATCCTTCGGCCCAGGTGCTGTCGCGGTGCGCGAGACGCCGTCGCTGCTCGGCAAGACCAATGCCGCATCGCTGCTGCGCGACCTCGCCGAGCACATGGCGGAGTGGGACGAGGCGCTGCCGCTGGAGCGGCGCCTGATGCATGTCGCCGCCACCATGGCCTGCCACGGCTCGGTGCGCGCGGGGCGCATGCTCAAGCCGGAAGAAATGAACGCGCTGCTGCGCGAGATGGAAGACACGCCGAATTCCGGGCAATGCAATCACGGCCGGCCGACCTATGTCGAATTGAAGCTGAGCGATATCGAGAAGCTGTTCGGGCGAAGGTGAGGACGTCATCCTGAGGTGCGAGCCATCTCTGGCGAGCCTCGAAGGATGGCTAGCGCAGGTATTTGTTGCTCATCCTTCGAGGCGCGCAAGTGCGCGCACCTCAGGATAACGCCGTACTCCGCTGTGTCGTACGGCTTGACCGGGCGATCCAGTATTCCGGAAAGGATGACAAGTTAGGGTTGGGTGACCGCATCGGTGAACCGCAAGAACGTGAATTCGGTATCGTCATAGGTGCGCCGCTCCAGTTCCTCGAAACCCTCCGGCGCCGCGAACTCCGTTGCCTTGGCCTCTTCAACCACCAGCAACGCGCCCGGCGTCAACCAGCCGCCATCGCGCAGCGAGGCCAGCGCCTTCTCGGCCAGCTTCATCCGATAGGGCGGATCGAGAAACACCAGCGCGAACGGCTCTATGGGGTGCGCCGGACCAAGATTAGTGGCGTCACGGCGATAGACTTTCGTCACCCCGCCGAGTCCCAGCGATTCCACATTGTTGCGCAACAGTGCACGGGCCTCGGCGCCGTTATCGACGAACAGCGCGAAGACAGCCTCGCGCGAGATTGCCTCGATGCCGAGCGCGCCGGTGCCGGCAAACAAATCCAGCACGCGCGCATCCGCAATCGGATCGTCATAGGCGTGGATCAGGATGTTGAACACCGATTCGCGCAGGCGATCCGCGGTCGGCCGGATGTCGCGCGACGACGGCGACGCCAGATTCCGGCCCTTCAGTCGTCCACCTACGACGCGCATCAGGTTGCTCGCAGTGAGTCGAGGCGGATGGTCGGCTCCCTTCCCCCTTGTGGGGAAGGGTGGGGGAAGGGGGTGCCACACCCACCGACCTTTCGTGGAGTACCCCCCTCCCTGACCCTCCCCCACAAGGGGGGAGGGAAAAGGAAGAGCGACCGTTCACAAACGAAACCCATCGCCCAGTCTCTACTCGTCCCGCGGCTTGAGATCGCGCTTGCCGTGATAGCCGCGCTGCGGACGGCGCGGCGGGCCGTAGCCGCTGGCCTCGGCTTCGTTGCGGGCGCGGGCCTCGTCGCTGCCGGTGCGCTGCACCAGCACGCGGCGGCCCTTGCGGTCGGCGATCAGGCCGTTCTTTCCGGCCGGCTTGAAACGCTTCTTGTCGCGCGGCGCATCGTCGCCGAGGGCTTCGGCTTCCTTTTCGCCCGGCATCGGACGCGCGAAATCGGCACCCGCAAGGGCGGCGATTTTCTCGCCTAGCTGCTCGCGCAGCACGCGGGTCTTGATCTCCTCGACCTGGCCTTCGGCCAGTTCGCCGAGCTGGAACGGACCGTAGGACACCCGGATCAGCCGGTTCACTTCGAGGCCGAGATGCGCCATGACGTTGCGGACTTCGCGGTTCTTGCCTTCGCGGATGGCAAACACCAGCCAGACATTGGCGCCCTGGTCGCGCTCCAGCGTCGCATCGATCGAGCCGTATTTGACACCGTCGACCTCGACACCCTTTTTCAGCTCATCGAGCTGGCCCTGCGTCACCTCGCCATGGGCGCGAACGCGATAACGCCGCAGCCAGCCAGTGTCGGGCAATTCGAGCGCGCGCGCCAAGCCGCCGTCATTGGTGAGGAGCAACAGGCCTTCGGTGTTGAAATCGAGCCGGCCGATCGAGATCAGCCGCGGCAGGCCTTCGGGCAGATTGTCGAACACCGTCGGCCGCCCTTCCGGGTCGGCGTGTGTCGTCATCAAGCCGCGCGGCTTGTGAAACATGAACAGGCGGGTGCGCTCGCGCGGCGGCAACGGCTTGCCGTCGACGGTGATGACATCGTTGGCGGTGACATCGAGCGCCGGCGAATTGATGACGCGGCCGTTGACGGACACGCGCCCTTGCACGATCCATTCCTCGGCATCGCGGCGCGAGGCCAAACCGGCCCGCGACACCACCTTGGCGATGCGCTCGCCGGATTTCTTTTCGCGCGGCGGACGGGCTGCGCGCTTGTCGGAATCGGGCGTGCGTTCGCGATAGGCGCCGCGGCCACCGAACGCCGGGCGCTTGGCGAACACCTTGCTGTCGTCTTCATTGTCGCGGCGCGGGCGCTCGGAGGAAGCCTCACTGCGCGGATGCTCCTGCCAGGCGCTGCCGCCTTCACGCGGACGCTCGAATTTCGGACGGTCGCTTCTTTCGCGCGGACGGTCGAAACGGGGACGATCGCCTTGCGGACGATCCTCGCGCGAACGCGAAAATCGCGGACGCTCGTCGCCACCGCGTTCTTCGCGCGGTTTGTCGAAACGCGGCTTGTCGAAATTCCGCGCGCCATCGCGGGAGGGGCGGGAATTGCGGCCGGCATGATCGGGAGAAGAAGCATCGCGCTTCTGCCACGGCCTGGACTCGCCGCGATCTGAACCACGATCCCGATCCCGGCCGCCGAAATCCTTGCGCGGTCCGCGATCCGGCGCGCCACGCGGAGAAAATTTCTTGTCGCCACCGAATTTCCGCTCGGGACGGTCGCCACGCGGACGGTCGCCGTCGCGCTGCGGACGATCGGCAAAGGGCCGGTCACCGCGAGGCGGTCGCGCACTGAACGGGCGATCTCCCTGGGGCCGATCGCCGCGCGGTGTGTACGGTCGCTTCTCGCCGCCACCCTCACGCGAGGTATAGGGCTTCCTGTCGCCAAACTTCTTGTCGGAAAAACGCGCAGCCGGCCGAGCATCGCCGCGATCGCCACGCGGCGTATAGGCGCGCTTTTCGCCATCGCCGCGCGGAGTGTAGGCACGCTTCTCGCCGCGATCATCGCTGCGGGGGCGGTCGTCCCTGTTGAAACGCTGCGGACGATCGGCAAACGGCCGATCTCCATGCCGCGGCGCGGGCCCTCGCGCTTGCCGGCATACGGCTTGCCCGGACCCGAATAGGGTTTTTTGCCATAGGATTTGGCGCCGTCCGGCTTGCCGGCATAAGGGCGCCTCTCACCGTCGCTCTTGCCAGCGAAGTCCTTGCCTTCAAAGCCGCGCTTGGCGAATTTCTTTTCGGGTCCACGGGCCGCGCCGGAGCGGCCCTTGCCGCCGGAGGGCCGATCGCGCCGGCCGCGGGAATCGTTGTTTTTATCGTTATCGCGGGGCATGAAAGGTCTCGTTTCGGATGAATGGGCGATCAGGCTGATGTGGAACGGTTGTCACGGCAATAAGGCGCGCGCTCTTTATTCGAGGCGCATTCTCACGCAAAATCGGTTTCCACTTTTGCTGAAGGCGCATCTCATAGCAGGTTTCTCGCGATGATACGAGGCATGACCGCCCCTTCTTTCATGGATTTGGCGCTGAAAGCGGCCGAAAACGCCGGAAAATCCGGCGAAGTGCCGATCGGATGCGTGATTGTCAGGGACTACGAGGTCATCGCCACGGCTGCGAACCGCACCCTGACCGAACGCGATCCGACCGCGCATGCCGAAATTCTGGCGATCCGGCAGGCCGCCGAGGCGATCGGCACGGAGCGGCTGGTCGATTGCGACCTCTACGTCACGCTGGAGCCGTGCACGATGTGCGCCGCCGCGATCTCGTTCGCGAGGGTAAGGCGGCTGTATTACGGCGCGGCCGATCCGAAAGGCGGCGCGGTGGAATCCGGCGTGCGGTTCTTTACCTCGCCGACCTGCCATCACAAGCCGGAGGTTTATTCGGCGCTGGGCGAGACGGAGGCGGCGGGATTGTTGAAGGAGTTTTTCAAGGTGCGACGGTAAGGGGAATTTATAGCCGGCGCGGCATCCACCAATGTCATCATCCGCGAACGCGGATGATCCAGTATTCCAGAGACGCCCGCGATTTAACCGAAAGGCCGCGGCGTACTGGATACCCGCCTTCGCGGGTATGACAACTCGTTGTATTGCAAACGCTCTACGCTAGCCCGCCGAAAAAAAATCCTTCAGCGCCTTCGCGGTCGCATCCGGATCTTCCTCGCACAGGAAATGCCCGGAATTGACCGGGCCACCCGTGACGTTGGTCGCCCAGTTCTTCCAGGTGTCGAGCGGAGTCGCGGCGGCGCTGGCGATGCCGGCATCGCCCCACAGCGCCAGCATCGGGATCGTGATCTTCTTGCCGGCATCGAGGTCAGCCTTGTCGATCTCGAAATCGGCATAGGCGCCGGCGCGATAGTCCTCGCACATCGCATGCACCCTGGAGGGATCGCGGAACGCGGCGAGGTAATGCTGCAGCGCGCGCGGATCGATGGCGTCGAGATTTTTCGACTTGGTCTGGCTCGCCATCTTGAAGCGCAGGAAGAAATCCGGATTGCCGCCGATCAGGGTTTCCGGCAGCGGAGACGGCTGCGCCAGAAAGGTCCAGTGATAGATTTTCAGCGCATAGAGCCGGTTCATCCGGTCCCAGTAATTATAGGTCGGCAGGATATCGAGCACCGCCAGTTTCGACAGCCGGCCGGGATGATCGAGCGCCAGCCGATAGGCGACACGGCCGCCGCGATCGTGCCCGGCCAGCGCAAAATGCACATGGCCAAGCTGCTCCATGGCGTCGATCATGGTCTGCGCCATCGCGCGCTTGGTGTAGGGGATGTGATCCTTGTCGCTCTCGGGCATATCCGACCAGCCATAGCCCGGCAGGTCGGCGACGATCACCGTGAATTTATCGGCGAGTTGCGGCGCGACGCGGTGCCACATCACATGGGTCTCGGAAAACCCGTGCAGCAGCAACAGCGGCGGCCCCTTGCCGCCGACGCGGGCGAAGATGCGCCCGGCTTTGGTGTTGATCCATTCGGAGGCGTAGCCGGGGAAAAGATCGGCGAGATCGGGCATGTGTTTCACTCCTTTGCGGACCGGGCCATGACATCGGCCCGTGCTTTAAACTTTGTTTGTCGTTGCCGCTGGCACCTCGCAGATATATGCCATCCGGCAAGCCCGACCAACAACAACCCGCGCAGAGGAAACCCCAGATGTCGATCGATTTCGAAGTCCCGGCCGAAGCCAAGGCGATCCGCGAAAAGGTCCGCAAATGGGTGCAGGATGAGTGCATCCCCGCGGAAAAGGAACTGGACACCAGGCCGCTCGACGAAGTGCTGGGCAGGCTGCGCACCAAGGCCCGCGCGCAGGGCCTGTGGTGTCCCTTCATTCCCAAGGAATATGGCGGCATGGGCCTCGGCCCGCTCGCCAACGCGCTGGTGCAGATGGAGCTCGGCGAAAGCTCGCTCGGCGCGCTGTCGATGAACACGCAGGGGCCCGACGACGCCTCGATGATGACGATCCTGGCGCACGGCACCGACTACCAGAAGGAAAAATTTCTCAAGCCGTTGTTGAACGGCGAAAAGCGCATCTGCTTTTCGATGACGGAGAAGGCCTCGGGCGCCGACGCCACCGGCATGCAGACCCGCGCCGTCAAGGACGGCAACGCCAACTACATCCTCAATGGCGAGAAGTGGTTTTCGTCCTCCGCCAGCGTCGCCGACCTCGCGCTTGTGATGGCCAGGACCGATCCCGATGCGCCGCGCCACAAGCAGTATTCGACCTTCATCGTCGAATTGCCGAACCCCGGCTACAACATCAAGCGTAACATCAAGAACATGGCGATCGAGGGCGCGCATTACGACCAGCTTTCCGGCGGCCATTCCGAAATCGAGATCAAGGACCTGAAAGTGCCGGCGGAAAACCTGCTCGGCGGCGAAGGCAACGGCTTCAACATGGGCCAGCATCGCCTCGCCTACGGCCGCCTGCGCCACGGCATGCACAACATCGCGAAAGCCCAGCGCGCACTCGACATGGCGACCAAGCGCGTCACCGAGCGCTCGACCTTCGGCGTGCTGCTGGCCGATCGCCAGGCCGTGCAGTTCATGCTCGCCGAATGCGCCAGCCAGCTCTACATCGGGCGCCTGATGCTGCTGCACATCGCCTACAAGGCGGAGAAGGGCCTCGATATCACCCAGGAGAACTCCATCGCCAAGGTCTATCTGGCGCACATGGTTCACCACGTGATCGACACCGCCATCCAGCTGCACGGCGCGCTCGGCTACAGCCAGGATACGATACTGGCGAAATGGTACACCCAGGTCCGCTCGCAGCGGCTGGTCGACGGTCCCGACGAAGTGCACAAATGGAAAGTCGGCCGCAACGTCATCAAGGCGTTCCGCGAACACGGCACCACGGCGAGTGCGGCGGGCGGCGATTTGATTTAGTTCGCCCGTCATTCCGGGGCGATGCGAAGCATCGAACCCGGAATCTCGAAAAGAAAGCGCGAACAATCTCGAGATTCCGGATCGGCGCGCGTTGCGCGCCGTCCGGAATGACGGCTAGCCCGCCTTCTCCCGCTCCACCGCCTGCCAGCCGATATCGCGGCGGCAGAAGCCTTCCGGCCAGTTGATCCGATCGACCGCCTCATAGGCGCGGCGTTGCGCCTCGGCGATGGTCTTGCCGGATGCACAGACATTCAGCACGCGTCCGCCATTGGCGAGAATGTTTCCGTCTTTTGCGATCGTGCCGGCGTGGAAGATCTCGACGCCTTCGACCTTGGCGGCGTCATCGAGCCCCTCGATGCGCGTACCCTTGGCATAGTCGCCGGGATAGCCCTTCGCCGCCATCACCACCGTCAACGCGCTTTCCGGATACCAGCGCAGGTCGAAATTCCTCAGCTGCCCGTCGCAGCAGGCCAGCAGCGCCGGCACGATGTCCGACATCATCCGCAGCATCAGCACCTGGCACTCGGGATCGCCGAAGCGGACATTGTATTCGAACAGTTTTGGGCCATCGGAGGTGAGCATCACCCCGGCATAGAGCACGCCGCGGAACGGCGTGCCGCGCGCCTTCATGCCGGCCACGGTGGGGAGGATGATCTTCGCCATGATCCCAGCATGGATTTCCGGCGTCACGAACGGCGTCGGCGAATAGGCGCCCATGCCGCCGGTGTTCGGCCCCTGGTCGTGATCGAACACCCGTTTGTGGTCCTGCGCCGAAGCCAGCGCGATCGCGGTCTCGCCGTCGGACAACGCAAAGAAACTGATCTCGCGGCCGGCGAGGTATTCCTCGATCACGACTTCGGCGCCCGCGGCCCCGAACGCGCCGTCGAACATCATGGCGATGGCGGCTTCGGCTTCCGCGCAGCGTCATCGCGACGACCACGCCCTTGCCGGCGGCGAGACCATCCGCCTTGACCACGATCGGCGCGCCTTCTTTTCGGACATACGCCAGCGCGTCGGCGGCATTGGTGAAGCGGCCGTAGGCGCCGGTCGGAATATTGAATTCGGTGCAGAGCGCCTTGGTGAATCCCTTGGAGCCCTCAAGCCGCGCCGCCTCTTTACCCGGACCGAACGCCTTGATGCCGGCGGCGGCGAGGTCATCGACGATTCCGGCCGCGAGCGGGGTTTCCGGGCCGACCACGACGAAATCCACCGCGTTGCGTCGGCAGAAATCGATCACCGCGGCATGGTCGGCGATATCGAGCGCCACGCATTCGGCTTCCCGGGCGATGCCGGCATTGCCCGGCGCGCACCACAGCTTTGTCACCAGAGGGGAGCCTGCGATCTTCCACGCCAGCGCGTGTTCGCGGCCGCCGGAACCGAGCAGAAGAATGTGCATGAGAAGCAGCCAGACCGAAGTTGCCGCACTAGACGCACGGTTTAGCACGGCAGCGGCATGCCGCAACAAACGCGCTCAGGCCGATGTGGATATGTCAGGGCTGCCGTGCCGCTGCCGCGATGATTTCCTGCAGCGTCGCGACATGGCGGGCGAATGCGCCTCGCCCCGCCGCAGTGGCAGTCACGGTGGTTTGCGGCTTCTTGCCGACGAACGCCTTGTCGACCGCGACATAGCCGGCTTTCGACAGCGTTTCGATATGGGCACCGAGATTGCCGTCGGTGGCGCCGGTCAGCTTTTTCAGCCGGGAGAATTCCAGCCCGGCGGACGCCGGCAACGCGTTCAGCGCCGCCATGATTCGGAGCCGCAACGGCTGGTGGATGATGTCGTCGAGGTCTGCCATCGGTCAGCTCCGGCGCATCCAGAGGCCACCGAGGATCAGCCCGCCGCCATTGACGAAAGCCATCCACAGGTCGAAGGCGTCGGCGAAGAAATAGCTGACCAGCGTCAACGCAATAACGCCAAAGCCGATCGCCACGAACGCTCGCCCGATCCACAATCCGGCGATGCTGTAGATCAGCATGAAATAGATCGGCCAGAACGTTCCCAGTTGCCGCGGTCCGAAATGTCCAAGCCAGCAGCAGAACATTCCGAACACGACGAACAGCATGAATGCGGCGAGCATCCTGTAGTCGAGCGTGCGGATGCCGGATCGCAGCCGGTTGGCCGTGCTGATGGCGATCGATCCAGCGGTCCCCACGACATAGACGGCGCCCCACGCATAGAACGCGTTGCGCGGTGACAGCCAGGTCACCAGATAGCCCGCGAAGGTCAACGCGCCCCACATGATCAACATCAGGCTGGCGAGCCGATACACCGTGGATTGACGAACCCGCCGCGCGATCTCGTTGATATCGGACAGCGCGGAGGCGGCTTCCTTGGGATCGATTGAAGTCATGATGCCCCTCCCGCCCTGACCAGATCATCCGGGATGGCCGAATGGGTCGATGCCGGAGCCACGCTGCTCATCGCGCGACGCCGGAGACGGGAGACGGCAATGGTACGCATGACAGCATAACCGATCAGGAACATCACGGCTTTGCTGGCGATGCCCTAGATCGACATGGTCACCGACCAGGTCACCACGCTGAAGTTGAGGGCCACGATCAGGTTCAGGGCCGCGGAAAAAAACATCAGGCCCGACCATGCATAGCCGATGATGACGGCAATATCGGGCACCAGCTCGATCGCGACGCGGCGGCAGATAACGATTCATCCATCCCCGCTTCAACATCACGATCCCGACGATGAGATAGATTACGCTCGGCTTGATCATCACGAAACGTGGATCGTTGGTGATCAGCGTGACGGTGCCCGCGCCCAGCACCAGAAACAGGCTCATCCATTGCATGGTGTCGATCGGCTTGCCGCGCGCGAGCTGCCAGCCGATCTGCGCTATGCCCAAGGCCATGCCGAGCACCACCGACAAGGCGACGTTGCGGGTCAGCAGATAGAGCACCAGAAAGAACAGCGTCGCCGCCATGTCGAGCAGCAGAACCTTCCGGCCTCGAACAGGTTTTTCATCGGAGCCTCCGCGCGTTGGTGCAATTGATGTTCGTCATGAGCTCAGTCCCGTCGTCGCAACGTCGTCGGCGATGATCGACACCGCAGCGGGATTGCTGACAATGCCCATGTGATTGATGCCATCGATGATCCGGATGCTGGCGCGCTCGCCAGACGGTCTCCTGGAACTTGGCGGAGTCGATCAGTTCGTCGGCGCCGCCGGAAAAGATCGCGAGCGGTTTGGTCGCCGCCGCGAAATCCGCGCGAAAATCGCGCGCGGCGAAGTTCCGCATCAGCCGGTAGGAATAGGTCGCCGTCAGCCGGTCGTTCGAATTCGGCGGCACCGCGAACGCGATCGCGGGCAGCGATTCGGCCCAGGCAAGCCCGAGGCCGCGCAGCACCGACAACGCGATGAAACGCGGAATATCGGGATTGGCCCAGCCGCCGGAATTGGCGCGGCTGCTCGGCGCGTCATAGCCGAGATAGGGCGCGAGCAGCACGGTGCGCGCGAACAGGTTCTGGATCGGCGAGGCCGCCACCCGCAGCGCAAATCCGCCGCCCGAGGAATGACCGATCAGCGTCAAGCGGCGCGTCCGGATTGGATTTGCGTATTTCGGCCACCAGATCGACCATGTCGTCTTCGAGCTGGCCCAGATAGGAGATGTCGCCTCTGGTTCCGGAGGCGCCATGGCCGCGGATATCGACGGCATAGGTCTGCACGCCCCGCGCGGCCAACGCCAGCGACAGCGCATGCACCGCGCCCCGGCTGGATCCCGACGAGCCGTGCACGACAACGGCAATGCGGCCGGCTCGCCGGGCCTGCGCCGGATAATGCCGATAGGCCAGTGCCGTACCGTCGCGGGCCTGGAACCGCGGTGAGATCGGGCATGGTGCTGAAATCGATCGATTTGCGGGCGCCGAAATCGACTCCAGTTCCGGCGGCTGCCGGACCGGCCAGGCGATCAGCCCGCCCAGCAGCAAGAGACGCGAAACCGGCAACGGCGAGACCCCAGAACACGGCCTTGAGGCCGCCTGACACTAACGTCGCGACCATGATGCAACCTTTCCGTTTGATGGGACTTTCGAAAATGTAGATTACTCTGTATTACAGAGTAATCTGGATTGCAAGAGCCGATTTGCGGTGATGGCCGAAATCCCTACCTTGCGGATCGAACCCGAAAACGCCGATTCGATTGTCCGATGACCGCAGCCGAACCCCTGATCAACGCGCCGGAATTCACCGTGTCCGAACTGTCCTCCGCGCTGAAGCGGACGGTGGAGGACGCCTATGGCCATGTCCGGGTGCGCGGCGAAATCTCCGGCTTTCGCGGGCCGCACTCCTCCGGGCACTGCTATTTCGCGCTCAAGGACGAGAGCGCCAAGATCGAGGCGGTGATCTGGAAGGGCGTCCACGGCCGGATGCGCTTCAAGCCGCAGGAAGGCCTCGAGGTCATCGCCACCGGCAAGCTCACCACCTATCCCGGCTCGTCGAAATACCAGATCGTCATCGAGGCGATCGAGCCCGCCGGCATCGGCGCGCTGATGGCGCTGATGGAAGAGCGCAAGCGCAAGCTCGCCGCCGAAGGGCTGTTCGACGAGGCGCGCAAGCAATTGCTGCCGTGGCTGCCGGAGGTGATCGGCGTCGTCACCTCGCCGACCGGCGCCGTGATCCGCGACATCCTGCACCGGCTTGCAGGACCGCTTTCCGCGCCGGGTGCTGGTGTGGCCGGTGCGGGTGCAGGGCGAAGGCTCGGCCGAACAGATCGCCGCCGCGATCCGCGGCTTCAACGCGCTGCCGGAAGGCGGCCGGATTCCGCGGCCGGATCTGCTGATCGTCGCGCGCGGCGGCGGCTCGCTGGAGGATCTGTGGTCGTTCAACGAGGAGATCGTGGTCCGCGCCGCCGCCGAAAGCATGATCCCGCTGATCTCGGCGGTCGGCCACGAGACCGACATCACGCTGATCGATTTTGCCGCCGACAAGCGCGCGCCGACGCCGACGGCGGCCGCCGAAATGGCGGTGCCGGTGCGCAGCGAATTGTTCGTCGAGGTCGCGGGCCTGGCGCGGCGCACGATGGTCTGCTGGCAGCGCGGCCAGGAAGCCCGCCGCAACGAACTGCGCGCCGCGGTGCGGGCGTTGCCCGGGCTCAGCGAATTGCTGGCGATTCCGCGGCAGCGGCTGGATGGCGCACGGCTCCCTGCCCCGCGCCCTGAAGGCCAATACCCACGCCCATTTCCGCCGCTTCGCAGGCTTCAGCGCGCAGACTGACCTTGCGGGTGCTGCGGGCGCAGGTCGCGCAGGCCAGGCAACGACTGACCGTGTCGGGCGAGCGGATGAGGCATTCCGCGCGAGCGCTGCTGCGACACCAGCGCAGGGATCGCTTTGCCGGGCTTGAGATCCGGCTGAAAGCCTCGAAACTCTCCAACGCGCAGGCGCAGCGCCAGGCTATCGCGCGCGACCGCGAACGCACGCTGCGCCTGGCCGAGCGGGCGCGGCGGGCGATTGTCGATCGCTGGTGCAGCGCCAGCAGGCCCGGGTCGGACACAGTGGCCAATTGCTGGCGGCGCTGTCCTATCGCAGCGTGCTTGCCCGCGGATTTGCGCTGGTGCGCGACGAGCACGGCCTCGCCGTGCACGCGGCCGGGGCCATCGGCCCGGGCGCACGGCTCGATCTGGAATTTGCCGATGGACGCGTTGCCGCGACGGCCGATGCGGACCGGCCGGCGGTGGCGCGCGTGGCGAAGCCGGTTGCCAGCGAGCCGAAGATCGCGGCGCCGAAGCGGGTGGTCAAACCGGTCGGCCAGGGAAGTTTGTTTTAAGGAACCTTACCGCGCCAGCCATTCGGCGACGCGCTTTTCCGAATCGGCGCGTGCTTCCGTGTCGGTGCCGACATGCCCGCGTTCGGGCAGCGCCGCGTCGGCCGTTCCGGTCAGCGCATGCAGCGGAAAGTTGGCGCGGTCGAAATCATGATAGGCGCCGGGATAGATCACGATCCGCGTCAGCGCGCTGCGCCCGCGCGCGCCATCGATCATCTGGCGGCAGGCCGACAGCGAACTGACGTCATCCTTGTCGCCGATCAGCAGCAGCGTCGGCACCCGCGCGCTCCAGCCCAGGCCGGAAGAAATGCGGCAATCCGGATAGAACGCGATCGCCGAGCGAAAATCCGGCTCGGCATTGCGCGCCGACGATAATTGCGGACGCACCGCCCACAGCAAGGCGCTGGCGCCATTGGCCCACCCCATCAGGCTGATGCGATCGCGCGCGGCCCAGGGTTGCTGCACCAGCCATTGCCGGGATGCCGTGATGTCGGCCACCCGCTCACGGCGGGCGCGCACGCGGCGCTCCTTGACCCGGCATTGCGGGCCGAGTTCGCGCGAGCCGTAGCTGTCCGGCAGCAGCACCGCGTTGCCGCTCTTGAGCAACTGCTCGGCCCAATCGCGATAGCGCGGCTGCACCGGTTCGGAATGGCCGCCCAGTCCGCCACAGCCATGCAGGGCGATCACCGTCGGAAACGGACCATCGCCGTCAGGCTTGTAAAGCTGCGCATGCAGCGTCCCGCCGCTTGAGGGGAATATCGACCTGTTGCGGCGCCGGCAAGGGTGCGGCTTCCGCCGCGAGCGGCAGGGCAAAGAGCATCAGCAACAGGACCGTCGGAGAGAATCCGCATTGCGTTAGCCGGAATATCATGGTGCCGGGAACAGCGGTTCATTTCGGCAAGGCTACCATGCGCCAAGTCCCGCAATTCATCACAAATCGGTGGGTTTGACGGGCGGACATGTCGGACTATTTATGATAGATCGCATGACGCCCTTGGTGTCGTAAGTCCGGAACGAAGCAGAGAGTTCAATCGTGCTGAATAAATTCGGCCCCTCGGGCCACGGCGAAGCGCAGGTGCAGTATCTGGATGGTGATTTCCGCGTCATCTCGCCGGGAACCTATGTGCGCTGCGCGGTGACCGATGCGCGCATACCGCTCGACGAACTGAAATACTGGAGCGTCGACCTGCAGGAAGCCTACGCTGTTCCGTCCGCGGTGCTGCAGCGGCATTTTCCCGGCGGCAGTGAAGGGATAGCACCATTGTTTCGCCGTCCCGGCGAACGCCTGTACCCATAATCCCCAATGCCGATTGTAAATCGAGATGTTGCTGCAGCCTGACGTGATTTAGAAATTAGTGGTTATGGGTCCCGGCTCGCGCTTCGCTTGGCCGGGACGACATCGAGCTTTGCCCACCCTACGCATCGGAATTTCTTCTCGCGCGCCTTGAACAGCCGGTCCGGCGACGAACTTCCGCAATCCCGCCGCGTCATCGAATTCAAGCGTCACCGCGAACGGCACGATCTCGCGCGCCCACTCCGGCAGTCCGCCGCGCCGCGCGCAGCCGCGCCATATCCTTTTCCGTCGTCACCAGCGTCAGTGCGTCGCGTTTGGCTTCGGCGATCAGGGCATCGATCTCGCCTTGCGAAAACGGATGGTGATCGGCGAAGGCGCGCTCCGCGACCACCTCGATGCCGCTGGCGCGCAAGGTGCGGAAAAACCGATCGGGATCGCCGATCCCGGCAAAGGCCAGCACGCGTTTGCCGGCGAGCGACGCCAGCGACGCATCGTCCGGCTTCAGATGCGCCGACAGCACCGGCCTGCCGCGCGCGGCAATGGCGGCGGCAACCGGATCGGCAGCGGCGCCATCGCCGACGACGACCAGCGCGTCGGTGCGGTCAAGCTGCGGCGATAGCGGCGCGCGCAGCGGACCGGCGGGAAACACGCGACCATTGCCGAGACCGCGGTCGCCGTCGATCACGATCAACGAAGCATCCTTGGCGATGGCGGGATTCTGGAAGCCGTCATCCATCAGGATCACGCTGGCGCCTTGCGAACGCGCCAGCGCGACGCCTTCGATGCGATCGCGCGCAACGACCACCGGGCCCGTCCGCGCCAGCATCAACGGCTCGTCGCCGACATCGGCAGCGACGTGCCGCTCAGGGTCGACCTTGATCGGCCCGCGCAATCGTCCGCCATAGCCGCGGCTGAGCACCACCGGCGTCTCGCCGAGCTCGCGCAGGAGTTTCGCCAGCGCCAGCACGGTCGGGGTCTTGCCGGCGCCGCCGACATGATAATTGCCGACGCAGAGCACGGGGACGCCGGCATCGAAGCCCCGGCGCTGCAACCGCTGGCCTGCGACCCCGCCATAGACGGCGCCGAGCGGCATCAGCAATCGCGAAATCCATGATGACGGCCGGTGCCAGAAGGCCGGCTCACGCATTGGCCGCCCCCATTTCGAGCCGCAACTGCAACAGATACGGCTCGAGCGCGGCGAGCGTGCGGTCGAGCGCGCCGCCGAGTTGCTCCACCACGCGCTCGGCGGCGGCAATCGACATATCGCGCGCCGCCGGATCGGCCAGCAACTGGCCGAGCTGCTTCACCAGCGCTTCCTGGGTGTCGGCCTGCCTCGCGCCGCCGGCGCTGTCGAGCGCCTCGTAGACATCGGTGAAATTGAAAACATGCGGGCCGTGCACGATCGACGGCGCCGAGCTTGATCGCCTCGATCGGATTCTGTCCGCCATGCTCGACCAGCGATCCGCCCATGAACACGATCGGCGCCAGCCGATAGAACAATCCCAGCTCGCCCATGGTGTCGGCGACATAGATGTCGGTGGTCGCGGTCGGCAATTCCTCGCGCGAACGCAGACGCCGACCTGCAGGCCGGACGCCGCGATCGTGCGGGCGATGGCTTCGCCGCGATCGGGATGCCGCGGCACGATCACGGTCAGCAGCGACGGAAAGAATTCCGCCAGCGTCCGATGCGCCTCGAGCAGAATCTCCTCTTCGCCGGGATGGGTCGAGGCCGCGACGACGATCGGGCGGCCGCGCGTCACCGACATCAGCCGCTCCAGCCTGGCGGCATCGGCAGGCGGCGCCGCAACATCGAGTTTCAGATTTCCCGTGGTGACGACGTTGCGGCTGCCAAGTGCTGCAAAGCGCTCGGCATCGACCTCCGATTGGGCGAGGCAGACGTCGAACCGGCCGAGCAGCGCCGAGATGGTGCCGGTGATCCGGCGCCAGCGCGGGAACGATCGCTGCGACATCCGGCCGTTGATCAGAACCATCGGCAGCCGTCGCGCCGCGCTCGACAGGATCAGGTTGGGCCACAGATCGGACTCGATGAACAGCGCCAGCGTCGGCCGCCAGTGATCGAGAAAGCGCGCGACATAGCGCGGCGAGTCGTACGGCACATATTGATGGATGATATCGGCAGGAAACCGCTTGGCGACGATCGCGGCCGAAGTCACCGTGCCCGAGGTCAGCAGGATGCGGATTTTCAGCGCACGCAATCTCTCGATCAGGGCTGCCGCCGCGAGCACTTCACCGACGCTGGCGCCGTGAATCCAGACCAGCGGCCCGTGCGGCCGGATACCCTTGCTGAAGCCGCGCCGCTCGCCGATCCGGGCCGGATCCTCCTTGCCCTGCCTCAGCCGCCGCTTGATCAGCGCCGGCGCCATCGGCACCACCGCCGCGGACAGCTTCTGATAGACGCGCAGCGTCATCGGCAAAGAGTTAGCCCAAGGTCTGCCTCCGGACGCCCGACTTTCGCATAGGCCCGGCGCGTCGCCTCGTTCAGATAGGTCTCGACCTGCGACGCGCAGTCTTTCCATGGTCTCGGCATCGGCGTCCGGCGGAACGACAACCGGCTCGATGCCCACGACCGCGCCTCGCCCGAACGGCAGATTGATGGTGGTGCGGTCCCAGTTCTTCAAGCGGATGAAGCGGCTGGTCGCCATCGCAAACGGCATGATCGGCCGGCCGGATTCCCGCGCCAGCATGATGATGCCAAGGCCCGCGACCCGCGAACGCTTCGGCACATCCGCCGTCGGTCGCGACGTTGTAGTTGTCGCCAAGCGCCTGCAGCATTTCCCTGAACGCCCCGACGCCGCCCTTGCGGTGAAACGCGCCGCCATGATCGCCGGAGCCGCGGATGGTCCGATGCCGAGCCGCTCGGCGGCGATGGCGTTGAATTCACCGTCGCGATGCCGCGAGATCAGCACCTTGGCGCGCTGGCTTTCCTTGTTCTTGATGAACGGCGTCATGAAATGCTGGCCGTGCCAGAACGCAAAGATCGCCGGCTGCTGCGGCTCGACGATGTCATAGACGTTCTGCGGGCTCGTAGCTGAATCGGTTGGTCAGCCAGACCAGCCGCAGGAATTCGGCCGCGAGAAAACCCACAGCATGCTGAACCCAGCTGCTGCGCAGCAGATTGCGAAACAATTTTTTCAACGGGCAGGCTTCGTGTCTTGACCCGGATCGAGCAGCCGGTGGAGGTGGACCACGAAATAGCGCATATGGGCGTTGTCGACGGTCTGCTGCGCCTTCGCCTTCCAGGCCGCATAGGCGGTCGCGTAATTCGGGAACACGCCGACGATTTCCACCTTGTCGAGATCCTTGAAGGTGGTGTGTTCGAGATCGGTCAACTCGCCGCCGATGACGAGATGAAGCAATTGCTGCGGGGCACTATCTGGCATGATTGCTCTTCCTAACGCGGTGCCCGGCAGGCAAAATTACCGACGCAATCGAAAGCGCTCAAGGCAGCGGACGGTTTCGAAAATGCTCGACAATGCGTGCATGACGATCGCGCCCCGCTGCCACCAGCACCCCGTGCGTCACCTCCCGGCGATTGTACAGCGATCGCATCCCCCGAGAGCGCGGTCATGTTACCATCCGCTTCCTGCACGATCAAATTGGCCGCGGCAAGGTCCCAGTCGCGGCTTTGGCCGCCCGCAAAGGCCGCATCGAGCCCTCCCTCCGCGACCCGGCAAAGCCGCAGCGCCAGCGATCCGATGCGCGGATAAAGCACGATTTCATCCGAAGACGGACTGAGCCGCTGCACCAGCGGCTTCGGACCGGCTATCCGGGAAAAATCCAGCCCCGTGCCCGATGTGGCGTGAATCTGACACATTGTTGCGCGTAGCGCCCTGCCCGCGCAGTGCGAAGAAGAATTCATCGCTGACGGGCGCAAACACCGCCGCCAGCACCGGCGAAGCATCCTCGACCAGCGCCACGCTGACGCACCAGTCTTCGCGGCCGGCGAGATAGCCGCGGGTGCCGTCGATCGGATCGACGATCCAGACCAGCTGCTTGCCGAGGCGCGCCTCGTCGTCGGCGCTTTCTTCCGACAGCCAGCCATAATCCGGCGTCGCGGATCGCAGCCGCTTCTCGAGCAGATCGTTGGCCGCGATATCGGCTTCCGACACCGGCGACGATGCGCCCTTGGTCCAGTTCTTCAGTTCGGTGCGGAACAGCGACAGCGCCAGCGCGCCGGCCTCCCGCACCGTATCCGTCAGCAACGCGGCATCGCGCGCCAGGATGCATCGCATCGTGCGGCGCGTCTGCCGGCGCTAGCGTCCGCCAAGCGTCAGTCCCTCGATGCGCAGCGTCGGCGCGTTGACGCCGTAGCGAAATTCCAGATCGTTGGCCGGCACCATCGACTTGAATATCTCGAACAGATGGCCCGCGATCGTCACCTCGCTGACGGCATAGGTGATCTCGCCGTTCTCGATCCAGAAGCCGGATGCGCCGCGGCTGTAATCGCCGGTCACGCCGTTGACGCCGGAGCCGATCAGGTCGGTGACGTAAAATCCCTGCTTGATGTCGGAGATCAACTCGGCCGGCGTCGGCTCGCCGGCTTCGAGATGCAGATTATACGATCCCGGCGACGGCGACGACGATACGCCGCGATGGGCGTGGCCGGTGGTGGCCAGGCCGAGTTCGCGCGCGGTCGCGGAATCCAGCAGCCACGAGGTCAGCACGCCCTCGTCGATGATGCGCGAGCTTCTTCACCTTGACGCCCTCGGCGTCGAACGACTGCGAGCGCAATCCGCGCACCCGCAACGGATCGTCGATGATGCGGATGTTCTTTGCGAACAGCTGCTGCGCCGAGACGGTCCTTCAGGAAACTGGTCTTGCGCGCGATCGACGCGCCGTTCACCGCGCCGACCAGATGGCCGACCAGCGATCCGGACACCCGGGGATCGAACACCACGGGCACCTTGCAGGTCTCGACCTTGCGCGGATTGGCGCGCGCCACGGTGCGCTCGCCCGCCTTGCGGCCGACGCTTTCGGGCGAAGCGAGATCGGAAGCATGCGGCGCCGAGGTGAAATCGTAGTCGCGCTCCATGCCGGTGCCGTCGCCGGAGATCGCGGTCATCGAGATGCCCTGGCTCGAGCGCAAATAGGAGCCGTGGAAGCCGGTCGAGGTCACCAGCACCATGCCGCCGATGCCGGTCGAGGCCGATGCGCCGCCGGATTTGGTGACGCCCTTGACGGCAAGGCCGGCCGCTTCGGCTTCGCAGGCGCGGCGTTCAAGCTCCGACGGTCGAGGGAACCTTGGGATCGAGCAGATCGAGATCGGGGAAATCGCGCGCCAGCAACGACGGATCGGCGAGACCGACATATTTGTCGTCGGGCGCGACCCGCGCCATCGCGACCGCGCGCTCGGCGAGCTTTGGCGACGCCGTCGCCGCTGACGTCGTTGGTCGAGACCACCGCCTGGCGCTGTCCGACCAGCACGCGCAGTCCGACATCGTCGCCTTCCGAGCGCTCGGATTCCTCGACGCGTCCGTCGCGCACCTCGACGCCTTGCGAGATGCCGCGCACCGCGACCGCGTCGGCCGCGTCGGCGCCGGCGCGCCTGGCGGCCTCGACCAGGCGCTGCGCCAGCGTGCTCAGCGCGGATTGATCGAACAGGTCGGAGGTCGCGGCGCTTCGGCGAAAGCGGCGATGCAGCGGATGGTGAAGAGATCACGAACAAAATCCCGAGGATTGAAGGAGGATTGAGGAGCGGCCGAAGAGGCCGAGCAGATCAGCTGACACATCAGATGTGCCCGATTCACGCGGACTTCAAGCATTTTCACGCCGGAAAACCAAAGAATTTCGCGCTCGCCGCAAGGTCTCGTCAATCATGTGAGCCAAGGTCTTGTCAATCATGCGGGCGGATGCAAGGCGGGTGACCTCGGATTAACCAGCCTTTTTAAGCCGAAACGGACAGGGCTCGGCTAAGGTCTCACCCATCGACCGGGAACATAATCCCGGCGGGGAGATAAAGCCGTGAGGCGTCAAACAGCAACAAGCGGGATCAATCCCGCCGGGTCGAGCCGCGCATTGCGGCTCGACCCACTTTCTCTGCCCGTCAGCTTCAACGCGCACGATACGCGCGCGGATGGCGGCGTGCGCAGATCGAACTTCATCGCGAACGCGTCGTGCTGCGCCGTGCCGTCCACGGCATGCGGATGGCGGTCAACGTTCGCGTCAGCGATTTTCTCGGCGTCGCGCTGCGCGGCATCGACGATGCCCAGATGCTGGTGCTGGTTCATCGCGATCCGTCCCTGACCATTCCGCTGTGCGTCAGTTCCGACGCGCGAAGAGATTGCCGCGGCCTGGCAGATGTGGAGCGACATCTTCGCGCTTCCGCAATTGCCGGAAGACAAGTGCTGCGAACCCGCGCCGCGGCGCCGGCGCCACAACGCGATCCGCGCACGGCGGCCGAAATTCCTGGTGCGGCGGCGCGGCGGCGATCTGCTCAATCCGGCGGGAATGCTATCGGGGCGAGCGCGAGATCATCGCGCGGAGCTAGTCTTCGCGGGATGACGGGTAGACTAATTCGCCCGCATCACCGCATCCGCCAGCAGCCCCGCGAACAGCAACAGCCCCGCATCGCGGTTGGATTTGAAAATCCGCAGGCACAACGCGGGGTCGCCGATCTCCAGCCGCCGGATTTGCCAGGCCAGATGCACCGGCAAACGCGGCAAGCCCGGCCCAGGCCGGCCAACGCGCGCCGGCAAGCGCCAGCGCCACGCCGATCAGCACCACCGCCAGCCCATAAAACACCATCAGCGCCGGACTGCGTGCGCGCGCCGAACAGACGCGCGGTCGACTTGATGCCGATCAGCGCGTCGTCCTCGGCGTCCTGATGCGCATAGATGGTGTCGTAGCCGATCACCCATGCGATCGAGCCGGCATAGAGCGCCAGCGCCGTCGCATCGATCCGCCCCAGCAGTCACCGCAAATCCCATCAGCGCGCCCCACGAGAACGCCAGGCCGAGCACGATCTGCGGCCACCAGGTGATCCGCTTCATGAACGGATAGACCGCGACGATGACCAGCGAGGCGATCCCGGTCATGACCGCGAAGCGGTTGAACTGCAGCAGCACCGCAAGGCCGATCAGCGCCTGCGCGACCAGAAACGCCGCCGCCTGCGGCACGCTTACCTGTCCCGCCGGTATCGGCCGCGACCGCGTCCGCTCGACCAGCGCATCGAGATCGCGATCGGTGATGTCGTTCCAGGTGCAGCCGGCGCCGCGCATCACGAAGGCGCCGACGAAGAACAGTGCCAGGATCAGGGGTAATTGGCCGACATCGCGGCTGACGCCGGCGGCCAGCGCCGCCGACCACCAGCACGGCATCAGCAACAGCCAGGATCCGATCGGCCGGTCGAGACGGGAGAGCCGCAGATAAGGCCGCGACCACGCCGGCGCGCGGCTGTCGACCCAGTTGCCGGTCGCATCAGCAACGGGGGCCGCAGCGGCGCTCATGCCGAATCGATCATCGCGCGAGGACGTTGCCGTTCAGGGTATCGAAGGTGCTGCCGCCGCTTCGCTTTGCCGTCGTCGCGTCCGGCAGCGCGGCCGAAGCGCCCAGCACGTCGCTCAGGCTCGGGCCCGCCGGTCCTCTTTGCTGCTGCTGCGCCACCGTTGCAGACCTGCTTCTGCATGCCTTCGGTGTTCTTGTGGCCGTTTTTCAGCTGGTCGGCGATCTGCGGCGGAATCCCGCACTTCGCGGAATGCGATTCGACATAGGTGATCATCTTGGCTTCGGCCTGGCTGTAACCTCCGATCAGCTTGCAGGCCTCGTCCGGGGGCGCGTGCCGCTCGCTGGCGGCCTTGATCATCTTGCCGCGCTTCTCCGCATCTTCCCGCAACGGCACGAATCCCTTCATGCAGTCGTCCGGCGGACGCCCCCTGCTGGAGCTGGACCCCGCTCGAAATTGGTGCCGGTGATCGGCGCCGCACCAGTGGCCGGGAAGTCGAGCCGCGCCGTCACGGCGGGAACGGCGAAGCGCACCATTGACCGGTGGAAACGGCGAAGCTGCCCCATTCACGGGCGGAAAGGCGAAGCGCTGCTCGGGGCGCTGCTTGACCGGGCAACGGGGCCGGAAATGCGCCTTGCGCAAAGCTCTGGCCGGCGTGGATCGAAATGACGCCTGCCGTCAGCGGCACAATCAAGCGGCGGATGATCAAAGCTGTTCCTCCGGCAAGGTCCAGCGGTCCCCGACGTCTTCCGACAGAAGGCGGCTTTCCGATGGGAGCTTTTTACGATTCCTGCAAACCCTTAACAACCCGTGGAATTTGGCAACAGCGCGGCGTAGGGCCGCGCCGGATGGCGATAATTGCCATAATTTTAGTTCTTTCGGTTAAAAGACGGCGCAGATTGGAACCTCACCATGCCTGAACTCGATTTTCGGCCAGCCCCGGCTGTTTGTCGATGCCGCCTTTGGCGCGCAGGCAAGACGGTCGCGCTGGAGCGCAGCCAGAGCAACTATCTCGGCAACGTGCTGCGGCTGTCCGCCGGCGACACCATCCTGGTGTTCAACGGCCGCGACGGCGAATGGCAGGCTTCGATTGCGGGCCGCAAACGGCCGGACAGTCTTGACATCGTGGCCCAGACCCGGCCGCAGGATCGCCTGCCCGACCTCGCTTATGTCTTTGCGCCGCTGAAACATGCCCGGCTCGACTACATGGTGCAGAAGGCGGTCGAGATGGGGGCCTCATCGCTGCAGCCGGTTTTGACCCGCTTTACCCAGGTTTCAAGGGTCAACAGCGAGCGGATGCGCGCCAATGTCATCGAGGCCGCCGAGCAATGCGGCATCCTGAGCATCGCCGAGGTCGCCGAGCCGGTCACGCTCGATCGCTATCTGGCCGGCGCGCAAGCCGCAACGCCTGCTGGTTTTCTGCGACGAGGCCGCCGATACCTGCGAATCCCCTGCAGGCGCTGCAAGGCCGCCTCGCGGCCTCAGCCGGAATTGACGTCCTGATCGGCCCCGAAGGCGGGTTTGCCGAGGAAGAGCGCGCGCTTCTGTTGCGCCAGCCGACAACCTTGCGGCTTTCGCTGGGGCCGCGAATCCTGCGCGCCGACACCGCGGCGGTGGCGGCCCTGGCGCTGGTGCAGGCGGCGCTCGGCGACTGGACCAGCCCGGATGGATAGGTTGTGCCCTCCAGCTTTCCCGGGCTGCCAAGTGCCGGTTTGCCATTAAGCCACCTGGCCGATCTTGGTCGAAACCCCGCCCGGGCCATGCTAAGGGGCTGCGCAAGCGGAACCTTTGGAACCGTTCCCGGGAACTTATCCCGGCTATTTGGACTTCGAGATGACCCTGACCGCCGCCCCTCGTGCGACCGGATCCGCCGCATGGGCGGAGGCGCTGCTATTGTCGTTCGCGCAGGCCGGCTACGTCCAGGCCGAGCCCGCTATCCTGCAGCCGGCCGAGCCGTTCCTCGATCTGTCCGGCGAGGACATCCGCAAAAGCCTTTATCTGACCACCGACGCCAGCGGCGAGGAACTGTGCCTGCGCCCCGACCTCACCATTCCGGTGGCGCGGGATTATCTCGCCTCGCCGAGCGCCGGCCAGCCCGCCGGATTCAGCTATCTCGGACCGGTGTTCCGTTATCGCGGCGGCCGGCCGAGCGAATTCCTGCAGGCCGGCATCGAATCCTTCGGGCGGCAGGATCGCGCCGCAGCCGACGCCGAGATGCTGGCGCTGGCGCTGGAGGCGACCGCCGCCTTCGGATTGACCGATGTCGAAATCCGCACCGGCGACGTGGCGCTGTTCATCGCGCTGATCGATGCGCTCGGGCTCTATCCGGTATGGCGGCGGCGGCTGATCAAGGATTTCAACCGCAAGATCAACCTGGCTGAAGATATCGAGCGGCTGACGCTGGCGACCGGCACCAGCCGCAACGAATATGAGGGCGTGCTCGCAGCGCTGGCCGGCTCCGACCGCAAGGCGGCGCTGGCGCTGGTCACCGATCTGATGTCGATCGCCGGCACCACCAATGTCGGCGGCCGCTCGGTGTCGGAAATCGCCGATCGCTTCCTCGAACAATCGACCCTGAAGGGCGGCGCCCTGCCGCGCAACGCGCTGGAAACCATCAAGCGCTTCCTCGCCATCTCGGGCGATCCGGACGAGGCCATCGCGCAATTGCGCGCGCTGGCCGACAGCGCAAAACTCGACATCACCGCCGCGATCGACCAGTTCGAAAGCCGCGTCGGCTTCATGGCCGCGCGCGGCATCGATACCGGCACGACGCGCTTTTCCACCTCGTTCGGGCGCGGCCTCGATTACTACACCGGCTTCGAGTTCGAACTGCACGCCAGGGGCAATGGCGTCGAACCGCTGGTGGCCGGCGGACGCTATGACGGGCTGATGACCCAGCTCGGCGCCGCAGCGCCTATCCCGGCGGTCGGATTTTCGGTCTGGGTCGAAACCCTGACGCGAAATCGGCCCGCAAGCCTGCCGCGAGCGGGAGCGTATCATGACGGCGCCATTCATTCTCGCCGTTCCGTCGAAGGGCCGCCTGCAGGAAAACGCCGAGGCGTTCTTCACGCGCGCCGGACTTTCGCTGGCAAAGCCGCGCGGCGCCCGCGACTATCGCGGCACCATCAACGGGCTCGACAATGTCGAGATCGCCTATCTCTCGGCGAGCGAGATCGCCTCGCAACTGGCGCGCGGCGCGGTGCATCTCGGCGTCACCGGCGAAGACCTGGTGCGCGAAAGCATCGCCGATGCCGACAAGCGCGTGGCGCTGATCGACAATCTCGGCTTCGGCGGCGCCAATGTCGTGGTCGCGGTGCCGCAGGCCTGGATCGACGTCCGCACCATGGCCGATCTCGACGACGTCACCACCGGCTTCCGCGCCCAGCACAACCGGCGGATGCGGGTAGCGACCAAATACATCAATCTCACCCGGACGTTCTTCGCCTCCCACGGCGTGGTCGATTACCGGATCGTCGAGAGCGCCGGCGCGACCGAGGGTGCGCCCGCGGTCGGCACGGCCGAGATGATCGTCGATATCACGACGACGGGCGCCACGCTCGCCGCCAACGGCCTCAAGGTGCTCGACGACGGCGTGATCCTGCGCAGCCAGGCCAATCTGGTGGCCTCAAAGGATGCCGACTGGTCGGATGAGGCCCGCGAGACCGCGCGCGTCATCCTGGATCACATCGCGGCCCGCGCCCGCGCCAGCAAATACCGCGAAGTCCGCACCCGCTTTAGCGGATGCGACGCCGCGCTGCTGGCCGAGGCGCATAACCGCTTCGGCGTGGTCTCGCCGTTCGGCGGGCCGACCTCTTCGGGAATGGTGACGCTGCATTGCCCGCCGGCGCAGCTTTACGCGCTCGGCAGCTTTCTGCGCAACCACGGCGCCGAGACGGTGTCGGTGGCGTCGCTCGACTATGTGCTCGACCGCGACAATCCGCTGTTCGCCAGGCTCGAGGCGTTTCTGGCAAGCTCTTGACGCCGTGCGGCGGATTGTTTCGTTCATCGCTGGCGACAGCTAGCAACGGATAGCATATGCTGTTCTGCGAATGGTCTGGGACCTGATCGATGATGCTCGGTACGGATGTTTCCGCTCTGTCGACCACCGCGGCCACATGCCGCGGCGCAGGGCCTGTCGATCGTCGTGCCCGTCTATAACGAGGCGGCCGGGCTGGCGCTTCTGCACGAGCGGCTCGGCGGAATGGCCAGAGACGCTGCGGCAGCGCTACGGCCTCGGCTGCGAGGTCGTCTATGTCGACGACGGCAGCACGGATGCGACGCTGAGCATCGCGCGCGGGCTTGCCGCCGATGCGCTCGACGTCCAGGTGGTGTCGCTGTCGCGCAATTTCGGCAAGGAAGCCGCGCTGATGGCCGGGCTGGACCATGCCCGGCGCGGCGCCGTTGCTGTTCATGGACGGCGACGGCCAGCATCCGCCCGACCTCGTCGAGAAGCTGGTCGGCCACTGGATCGATGGACGGCTACGATGTGGTCTATACCGCCAAGGCCCATCGCGACAATAAATCGTTCCTGCGGCGGCTGGCCGTGCACGGCTTCTACGCGCTGATCAATTGGGGCGCGCGGCAGAAAATCCCGGAAGATGCCGGCGACTTCCGTCTGCTGTCGCCGCGCGCCGCGGCGGCGCTGCGGCAGCTTCCCGAGCGCAACCGTTTCTTCAAGGGGCTGGCGAGCTGGATCGGTTTCCGCCAGATCCGCGTCGACTACGAACCCGCGGCCCGCGCCCACGGCGTCACCACGTTCAGCCCCGGCCGGCTGGTCGGGCTTGTCGATCGAAGGCCTGACGTCGTTCTCGGTAGCGCCGCTGCGGGTTGCGAGCCTGCTCGGCGTCGCTGCTGGCCACCATCGCCTTCCTGTTCGGGCTTTCCATCCTGTGGGAAACCTGGACGACCGGCAAATCAGTTCCCGGCTATCCCTCGCTGGTGGTCGGCCTGATGACCATCGGCGGCGTGCAGCTCATCATGATCGGCGATCGTCGGCGAATATATCGGCAAGATTCTGTCCGAACTGAAGGCGCGTCCGATCTATTTCGTAGCCGAACACAGCGAGAAACGCGCCGAGGCGCAAAGCAGCGTCAGCGCCGGCGAACGGACCGCCGCCGAATGAACGATGCCGCGCCGCCGCGCCGGATCTGGCTGTGCGCCGACGATTACGGTCTCAGCCCCGGCGTCAACCGCGCCATTCGCGATCTGATCGAACGCGGCCGTCTCAATGCCACATCGGTGATGGTGGTCGGCCCCGCGATCGGCCGTGACGAAGTCAGCGCGCTGCAAGCCGCCGCCGCCGACAAGTCCCCGTTGCGCGATCGGCCTGCACGCCACGTTGACGGCGCCGTTCCGGCCGCTGACGATGCACTTCCAGCCGACTCGATGGCGGCATGTTCCTGAGCTTTCCGAAGCTGCTGCGCGCCGGCCTGCTGCGGCGGCTCGATCCGGAAATCATCCATGCCGAATTGATGGTGCAGCTCGCGGCGTTCAACGAACTGTTCGGCCGCGCGCCGGATTTTGTCGACGGTCATCAGCATGTGCAGCTGTTTCCCGCAGGTGCGCGACGCGTTTCTGGCGGCGGTGAAGGAAGCCGCCCCCGACGCCTGGGTTCGCCAGGGCGGACGCACTCAGCCTTTGATGCGGCGGCTCGGCGCGCCCAAGGCGATGGTTCTCGACATCCTGAGCGCGCAATTTCGCAAGCGCGCCGCGCGCGCCGGTATCGCCTTCAATCCCGCCTTCGCCGGCGCCTATGATTTTCGCCGACAACCCGATTTCGGCGCGCTGATGCGGCAGTTTCTCGATGGGCTGCCGGAAGGCGGCCTCGTGATGTGCCATCCGGGCTTCGTCGATGAAATCCTGGTCAGCCTCGATCCGTTGACCGATCAGCGCGAACGCGAATTCGCGTTTCTCGGCGGCGAGCAGTTCCCGGCCTTGCTGGCGGCGAACAATGTTACATTGAGCTGATAGGCCGTCGAAAAATCCGCCGGGCGTTTTGCCGCAGCCATAATTTAATTCCGCCCGGCACTACTTGCGACACAAAGCGCCCCTACATCTGCCCCGCGCTTCCAAGCGACGGAGAGGACGACGCCATGACACCGCAAGAACGCCAATTGGTTGACGATCTTTTCGACCGGCTCGCCAAGATGGAGAGCGCACCGCGCGATCCGGACGCGGCCGCCGCGATCGCGCAAGGCTTGCGCGACGCGCCCAATGCCGTCTACGCGCTGGTGCAGACCGTGCTGGTTCAGGACGAGGCGCTCAAGCGCGCCAACAGCCGCATCCAGGAATTGGAGGCCGGCAGCGGCGCCTCAGCCAAATCAATCCGGCGGATTCCTCGATTCGATGCGCGAAACGATTTTCGGGCAAAACCAGCCGCACGGTTCGGTGCCGAACGTCCGGCCGCCCGAGATTCGCCAGCCGACCGGTCTGGAACAGCGGCCAGGTGATGCAGCAGGCTCAGTCGCCCGGGACAATAAGATCAGGGTTCTTACGGTCATGATCAGGGCCCCTACAGTCAATCCTATGGCGCGCCCAGGCTCCAATGGGTAGCGGTGGGGGCTTCACGAGTGGCGCCGGAATGGGTGGCGGCGGCTCGTTTCTAGGGACCGCGGCCGCGGCGGCGGCCGGCATGGTCGGCGGATCGCTGTTGCTCGGCAGCATCCGCTCGATGATGGGCGGCAACCACCACGGCTTCGGCGATGCCGGAGCGATGGGCGGTCAAGCTGGGCAACAGCAAAATCCCTGGACCGATCAGTCCGGCAGCAGTCTCGCGCGCGATGCCGGGATCAACGACATCGGTTCATCATCGGGTAATCGAGCCGACGAGAATTCGCGCGCCGGATTGTTCGATACCGCATCGAACGATGACGATGCGATGACGACATGGATCTCGATTCGGACGATTTCGACGGTGACGGAGACAGCGACACCGCCTGAGGGTTTCGGCCACGCGCGAACAAAACGGCCGCCCGATCGGGCGGCCGTTTAATTTCAAGACACAAAAGAGATCAGATCACGATCACCCGGGCGCCGACATTGACGCGGCCGTAGAGATCGATCACGTCCTCATTGCGCATCCGGATGCAGCCGGACGAAACGTTGGTGCCGATGGTCCAGGGCTCGTTGGAGCCGTGGATGCGATAGAGCGACGAACCCAGATACATCGCGCGCGCGCCGAGCGGATTTTGCGGGCCGCCTTCCATGTGCCGCGGCAGATCGGGGCGGCGCTGCCAGCATTTCCGGCGGCGGCGTCCAGTCCGGCCATTCCTTTTTGGCGGAAATCTGCTTGATGCCCGACCAGGTGAATCCGGGCTTGCCGACGCCGATGCCGTAGCGCAGCGCCTTGCCGTTGCCCTGCACCAGGAACAGGAACTTGTTGGGCGTATCGACGACGATCGTGCCGGCGGGTTCCTTGCCGTGATAGTCGACGAGTTGCTTCTCGAATTTCGGATCGAACGGGCGTTGGGTCGGGTCGCTGGCCTCTTCCTGCTGGCGCATGGCCTGCTGCGGTTCGGCCTGCGGCAACAACGGACGCCGCGCGTCGTAGGACAGGTTGCTGCTGGTAGACCGGCTGCTGCTGATAGGCCGGCTGCTGCTGATAACGCGCCGCCTTGCGGCGGTCCATCGCCGAACAGGAATTCGATGAAGCCGCCGCCCATACTGGAGCGCTCGGCAGACGCCATCTGCACCGGCGCGGCGGGCCGCTGCGCGGTTGATTGGCGTAGATCACGGTGGGTTCGGGAAGCGGCGACATTTCGATCGCCGCGGCCTGGTGAAGTCCGGCGCCAACACAGGACGCGCTGGCGAGGAACGCAAGAGACATTCTTTTGAACATCGACGTACTCTGTACTGTTTCGTCGTGGGAGCGCCCGATCGGCGCCTTTGCACGTCACCAATTAAAATCAAAACCGCATCGGTTTGGTAAACAGAAACGGCGTTTCAATTCACCACGTCGTCAATTTCGCGCGTTTTGTCCGGTAGCGTTTATTTTCAGTGAATGCCGCGCATGCATGGTTAATCGTTGGTGTGCGGCGCGACGACGCGCGCTGCCACGGCGAGTTCCGGCGTGAACCTCACGTTAAATCGCCTCCGTTTAAAACTTCTGGGAGTGAAGAGCTCGAGGAAAGTCCATGCCGGTTCATCGCAAACGATTTCGTATCGAAGAAGCGTTTCTCGGCGACATGCCGATGCCCCAACAGGCGCCGACGGCGATTTCGGTCCGATGCACAGCGAGATCATGACCGAGCTGCGCGCCATTCGCGCCCAGATGGCAAATCCGGCCGGCAGCCGTCGCGGCGGCGGGCACCGAGCGAACCGGCCGTCGCCGAAAGTCGCCGAAGCCGCAGGCGTTGCTTGAAACCTATCGCGCGCAGATCGAGCAATGCGAGAAACTCAAGGTCGAACTCGATCTCATTCACGACGCCATCAGCCGCACCAAGCATGAAATCGCGGTTCTGCACGGCAAGAGTTTCAACGGCGGGGAAATGTCCAAGGTAACCGGCGAACTCGGCGCCGTGGTCGGCGGCACCGAGGAAGCGACGCAGCAGATTCTGGAAGCCGCTGAAGCGATCGACCAGGCGGCGGCCGCGATGGCCAAGGTCAATTCGCCGGATCAGCAAAAACTGCTCAGCGAGGAAATTCAGCGAACGCGTGGTTTCGATCTTCGAGGCCTGCAATTTCCAGGATCTCACCGGCCAGCGCATCAGCAAGGTCATGACCACGATGAAATTCATCGAAAACCACATCACGGTCATGATGGATATCTGGGGTGGCGTCGATGCGATCCGGGCCCACGCGCCAGCGATCGTCGACGACCGCGAGGGCGACGCCCGGCTGCTGAACGGCCCGAAGAACGAGGGCGACGTCGGCCACGCCTCGCAGAACGACATCGACGCGCTGTTCGGCTGAGTTGGCGTAGGGTCGGCAAAGCGTCAATGCGTCCCGACCGTCTCGATGCACGTCTGGGCACTGGCGTAAGCACGCCGTTGCCACCCATGACGGTACGAGCAATACGAAATTCAGTCGATCACGCCCGCGGCGCGCAGCGGACATAGACCATGTTGCCGTAGCGGGTCGCGGCGTCCTTGTCGGTGAAGCGGGTGATCAGGACGCGTCCGTCGAACGAGACGATTTCGCGGTCCTGCTCGCCGCCGGCTGGTCCGGGCGGGCCGATATAATTCTTGCCGCTCGGGCTGCCCTTGAGACGCAGCTCCTGCGGCGTCGCCTGGTCGGCCAGATGCATGATCACGCCGCCGCGACTGCCCGGCGCCGATCACATAGGGCTGCTTGCACTGCGCCCTTGCCGCGGCTTCGGTGCGCGCGCGGTCATTGGGATTCTGGAACGAGGCAAGGCCCCAGCGGCCGACGATCTCGTCGGCGCGGATCGTCGCCGGCATTTCGGGCGCCATGCCGGGCTCCGAGGGCGGCGGCGGCGAAGAGGCGATGACGAAAAGGACGGCAGGCTCATGCTGCCGCACGCCCCCAGGAATATCGTCAGCGCCGAGGCGATCCCCAGATTGGCAACCGCCCGCACGCTACATGACCTGACCATGGTATCCCCCGAACAAATTCGCGGCCGCACCCGTCCCGCAGCCAAGCGCAAAACTCCTGTCGGAGCAATGACGTCCAGCAAACTACGCCGGCGCTCCGATTTGGTTTCCGGATTGAGCATCCTATATCCGCCTCACCAAGGGCTTAACTGCCCTTTGCTTGACAGGACCGGCGTCAAGCCATATTCCCGGGCCCACAATTAGCACTCCGAGAGCGCGATTGCTAAGGAATGCGAGCCGTTCTGCCCCTCGGCGGCGTCGAATAGGCCCGGTATTCCCCGCATTTCGATCGGCAACCAGACCCGAAAACCAAAGCCTCCAAAAGGAAACGTCATGGCTAAAACCAACTTTCGTCCGCTGCATGACCGTGTCGTGGTCAAGCGCATCGACGCCGAGGAAAAGACCAAGGGCGGCATCATCATTCCCGACAGCGCCAAGGAAAAGCCCCAGGAGGGCCGGGTTGTCGCCGTCGGTCCCGGCGGCCGCGACGAGGCCGGCAAGCTGATCCCGATCGACATCAAGGCCGGCGACCGCGTGCTGTTCGGCAAATGGTCGGGCACCGAGATCAAGCTCGACGGCGAGGAACTCCTGATCATGAAGGAGTCCGACATCATGGGCGTGCTGGCCTGAGGGCCCACGCCGCCTCGCCCTTGTGAGGAGGCAGCGAAGCTGCCGTCCCGAAAGGCGAGACATACAGACTTCATCCTTCACAAGCTCATCCTTCGCGACGCGGGCAAGCCCGCTCCTCGGGACGAGGAACATCAGCGGAGTAACTTCAAATGGCTGCCAAGGACGTTAAATTTTCCGGAGACGCGCGCGATCGCATGCTGCGCGGCGTCGATATTCTCGCCAATGCGGTCAAGGTGACGCTCGGCCCCAAGGGCCGCAACGTCGTCATCGAAAAGAGCTTCGGCGCGCCGCGCATCACCAAGGACGGCGTCACCGTCGCCAAGGAGATCGAACTTGAGGACAAGTTCGAGAACATGGGCGCGCAGATGCTGCGCGAAGTCGCCTCCAAGACCAACGACACCGCGGGCGACGGCACCACCACCGCAACCGTGCTGGCGCAGGCGATCGTGCGCGAAGGCGCCAAGTCGGTTGCCGCCGGCATGAACCCGATGGACCTCAAGCGCGGCATCGAGATCGCGGTGGCCGCCGTGGTCAAGGATATCGAAAAGCGCGCCAAGCCGGTGGCGTCGTCGTCCGAAGTCGCCCAGGTCGGCACCATCTCGTCCAACGGCGATGCCGCGATCGGCAAGATGATCGCGCAGGCGATGCAGAAGGTCGGCAATGAGGGCGTCATCACCGTCGAGGAGAACAAGTCGCTCGACACCGAAGTCGACATCGTCGAGGGCATGAAATTCGACCGCGGCTATCTGTCGCCCTATTTCATCACCAACGCCGAGAAAATGACCGCCGAGCTCGAGGACGTCTACGTGCTGCTGCACGAGAAGAAACTGTCCGGCCTGCAGTCGATGCTGCCGGTGCTGGAAGCCGTGGTTCAGTCCGGCAAGCCGCTTCTGATCATCGCCGAAGACGTCGAAGGCGAGGCGCTGGCGACGCTGGTCGTCAACCGCCTGCGCGGCGGCCTCAAGGTCGCCGCCGTCAAGGCGCCCGGCTTCGGCGATCGCCGCAAGGCGATGCTGGAAGACATCGCGATCCTGACCGGCGGCCAGTTGATCTCGGATGAACTCGGCATGAAGCTCGAAAGCGTCACGGTCAACATGCTCGGCCGCGCGCGCAAGGTGGTGATCGACAAGGAAAACACCACGATCGTCAGCGGCGCCGGCAAGAAAAAGGACATCGAGGCCCGCGTCGGCCAGATCAAGGCGCAGATCGAGGAGACCACTTCGGACTACGACCGCGAGAAGTTGCAGGAGCGCCTGGCCAAGCTCGCCGGCGGCGTCGCGATCATTCGCGTCGGCGGTGCGACCGAAGTCGAGGTGAAGGAGAAAAAGGACCGCGTCGAGGACGCCCTCAACGCGACCCGCGCGGCGGTGCAGGAAGGCATCGTGCCGGGCGGCGGCGTGGCGCTGCTGCGCGCCAAGAAAGCCGTCGGCCGCATCACCAACGAAAATTCCGATGTACAGGCCGGCATCAATATCGTGCTGAAGGCGCTGGAAGCTCCGGTGCGCCAGATCGCCGAGAACGCCGGTGTCGAAGGCTCGATCGTGGTCGGCAAGATCCTCGAAAACAAGTCGGAGACTTTCGGCTTCGACGCGCAGACCGAGGAATATGTCGACATGGTCGCCAAGGGCATCATCGACCCGGCCAAGGTGGTGCGCACCGCGCTGCAGGACGCTTCCTCGGTCGCCGGCCTGCTGGTGACGACCGAAGCCATGGTCGCCGAACTGCCGAAGGAGCCGGCGCCGCCGATGCCCGGCGGCGGTGGCGGCGGCATGGGTGGAATGGGCGGCATGGGTTTCTAGCCAGCCGTTACCCGCCTTTACGGAATCGACAAAGGCCGCCTCCGGGCGGCCTTCTTTTTGGCGACAGGTGCAAAGGTTTGGTACTGAAGGAGCAGTTCCGATTCGGCCGCCATCGAACAGAATTTCTTCGAGGAATCTCCTATGCGCGCGCTTCTGGTTCTGCCTGGTCGGTCTGATGACGGTCTCGTCCGGATCTCGCCTTCGCCCAGATGAAGCTCTCGACCAAGCCTGCGAGCGCCAACGAGATCCGGTATTTCACCTCCATCGACGGGTTGATGGACGGCAATGCCGACGTCGTCCTCAAGGAAACCCGCCAGGGCAAGACCGTCACCGCGGCGGTGCTCGACGTCTGCTATCCGGCGCAGAAAGGCTCCGATCGCAAGGACCGCTTTCGTCGTCAACCTCGCGGTGAACGGTCCAGACCCTGACCGGCACGACCCAGAGCCTCGGCGACAAATTGCCGGTGACGGTGAAGCTGGTGCGCAAGCCGACCGGCGATACCTTCGAATTCAAGGGCCAGGTCAGTGTCGGCCAGACCGTGACGGAAGTGACCTCGGCGGACAATTCCGATCTCAGCGAAAAGGAATTCCTGGACAACCAGGCCAGCGATGACGGCATCACCGCGGCGCCAAAGGATTTTACCGAAGTCTCTCCGGAATCGATCGGCGTGAGGATCAAGCTGGATGCGGCGGCGGATTTCCTCAAAGACGTTGAAGGGACAGGACGTCGAGATTTCCCTGAGCAGCCTCGCCGTCTCCTGCGAGGCGCTGCGCTGCCGGCGAGCAGACCATCAATATCAACGCCGATCCGGATCGCGCCGCCGCGTTGATCGCGAAGATACAAATCAGCGCCCGGCGTGGTCGCGGCGGGATGGACCAGCGGCATCGTGGAGATGGACCGCACGATCCGTTTTGCCGCCACCGACTGGCGCGACGGCGACAAGCTCAACAGGGACAAGCTCGCTAGCGCGATCGCCAACGTCCTGACCAAAACGCTTTCGGCGAAATCGTCGTCGACGACCTGGAACGCCAATACCGGAAAGCTGAAGATCGCGCTTCAAGCGGCCGAGCCAGATTTTCCCCGCGCTCGACCTCACCGAGACCATCGAGGTGATCGCACTGGTGGCGCCGGACAGACCGGGCGCATCCGACCGCTTGATGCTGTGGATCGGAAGTCCCGCGATCACGACAACGGACGAGACCGCGGGCGCCAGGCTCAATCTGGCTGATGAGTCCTCCGGTGAGGAGGAAGGCGACCCAAAAGACGACAACGGCTCGGTCGATGCCCTGGCCAGGGAATTCAAGGGCCAGCGCTGGGACGCCGATAAATCGGCCTGGAAGTAAATCGGCTTTCAGCGGCGCACCACGCCGTGGAGCGTGACCTGCTGCACGGCGTCCGGGAAACGCTCGCAACGCACCCGCTCCATGCAATCCCGCATTTGACATGCCGCGCCATAGCGGCAATGAACAGCCCATATCGGGACAAAAGCTTTCAGGGTTTCACGTTGAATGGCGCGCTATGACGTAGTGGTGATCGGCGCCGGCCTTGGAGGCTTGACGGCCGGCGCGATCCTCGCGCGCGCAGGCCGCAAGGTGCTGGTGATCGAGCGCAGCAACTCGGTCGGCGGCGCTGCATCGAGCTACAAGTCCGGCGAACTGTTCGTCGAGGGCTCGCTGCACGAAACCAGCGATCCGCACGATGCGCGCGATCCCAAGCACAGCGTGCTGACGCGCGCGGGCGTCATCGACGCCGTCAAATGGATTCCGGCCGGCGCATTTTATGAAGCGCGCGGCGGCCCGCTCGAACGGCCGTTCGTGATGCCCGACAATTTCGACGCGGCACGGCGCGCGCTGGCTGCGCGTTTCCCCGAGGCCCGTACCGGCATCGATCGGTTGCTGGGTGAAATGGAAGCCATTGCCTCGACCATGGGCGCGACGGGCGGGGATGCCTCATCCGATCAGACCGAAAGTCTCCCCGCACTGTTGAAACGCGTACCCGAAATCGGCGAGGATTGGCGGCTGTCGCTGTCGCAAAAGCTCGACCGTATCTTCGGCGACAACGAAGCCGTCAAATGCGCACTGGCGGCCAATCTCTGTTACTATCACGACGACCCGACGGCGCTGTGGTGGATTCATTTTGCGATGGCGCAGGGGAGTTATCTCCAGAGCGGCGGGCGTTTCATCCAGGGCGGCTCGCAGCGGCTCTCCAGCGCGCTCGCCCGCGCCGTCAAGGTCGCCGGCGGAGAGGTGCTGGTGCGCCGCATTGTCAGCGGCATCGCCCTCGATGCGCATGGCGGCATCTGCACCGTCACCCACACCGCGCGGGACGGCAGCGATCCCAAAGCCGTGGAAGGCCTGCGCATCGTCTGCAACGCAGCACCTGCGGCGATTGCGCCGTTGCTGCCCCAGGCAGCCGGGGAGCGATTGACGGAAAGCTACGCGCAACGGACGCCGTCGATCTCGCTGTTCGCGCTGACGCTGGGCTTGTCAAAGCCGCCACGCGAATTCGGGCTGTCGGCCTATTCGACGCAGATACTGCCGCGCGACATGAAGCGATTGTCCGATTTTTCAAAAGGGGCGGCGCTGATGGCGGATGAGCCGGGGTCGCGCATGCCGCCGCTATCCATTGTCGATTATTCCGCGATCGATTCCGGCGTTCCCGGCCCTTCCCACGTGCTCTCGATTTTCGGCCCCGACCGGCTGTCGAACTGGGATGCTTCAGACATGGATGCCTATCGCGAAAAGCGCGCACGATGGCAGCATGCCGTCGTCAACTATCTGTCTTCGTATTATCCAGGTCTGGCTGACGGCGTCGTGGCGTCGTCGTTCAATACCGCGCTTTCGGTCCGGCAATATCTCAACGCACCCGACGGCGCGGTCTATGGCTTCGCGCCGACGCCGCCACGCTCGATCTCGGCGGCCTCGGACCGATCGCCGCGAACGGCGGTACCGGGGCTTTATCTGGCATCCGCCTATGCAGGTTTTGGCGGTTATACCGGCGTCGTGCAATCCGCCGGCGCCTGCGCCGACATGATCTTGCGCGAGAAATAACGCTAGTTCGTAAGCAGTCGAAACCGCAGCGGTTTCGTGCCGACGAACGAGATGACATCGCCCTGCCGCTTCCAGGTGGCCGCTTCGCTCAGCGCCGCGACCAGTGTCATCGTCAGCCTGCGCACGCGCCGGCGGGCAGGCGCGATCTTCCAGCGGACCGGGGACAAAGATCACGGTGTTGCCCGCGACCGAAAACTGGCCCTTGCCGCTCTTGCACCACAGGTCGAGCATGGCCTCGCCATTGTCGCCGATCTCCAGCGTCGGGATCCGCTTCGATCCCGGCTGACGGGCGGCATCCAGTGTCATCTCGAAGCCGAACGGAAACCCGTCCTGGGCGCAAGCCGGGCTGGCGTTGAAGGCGGCGGCGACCAGCATCACCGCGGCCGGCCTGCAAAAACCTCGTCATCGCAAACATGCATCCTCTCGAATATGCCGACTTCACCACCGCGCGCTGTTTTAATCGGCAAACACGGCGTTGGCCAGATTGGCCTTTCGCAAAATTTATCGGCCCGCAAAAAAATCCCCGCGGCAGCAGCCGCGGGGATTATCGTTGTCGCCGTTGGAACCGAGGTCTCTTATTTCAGGACCATCAGCGTGAACGGATAGACATAGGCCTGCAGCATCACGAACAGGCCGACCAGGCAGGCCAGCGCGATCGAATGCTTGAACACGAAGCGCAGGATGGTGCCTTCGTGGCCATACCAGTTGGTCGCGGTGGAGGCGACGACGATCGACTGCGCGTCGATCATCTTGCCCATGACGCCGCCGGAGGAGTTGGCGGCGCCCATCAGGATCGGCGACAGACCCAGTTGCTCCGAGGTGATCTTCTGCAGATTGCCGAACAGCACGTTCGACGCGGTATCCGATCCGGTCAGCGCCACGCCCAGCCAGCCGAGCAATGTGCCGAAGAAGGGATACAGCACGCCGGTCGCCGCGAATGCCAGACCCAGCGTCGCATCGACGCCCGACAGCCGCGTCAGCGTGCCGATCGCCAGCATCGCCGAGATCGTGATCAGCGAGACCGCGCAGAGCTTGATGGTGCGGCCATACTCCGCGATCATCTTGGCCGGCGAGAAGCCCATCAGGAAGCCGGAAATGATCGCCGCGATCAGCATGCCCGTTCCGGTGAACGACAGATAGGTGAAGCCGAACACCGCGCCTTGCGGCGTCGGCTTCGCCGCCACCGGCGGCACCGCGTTGATCATCTTGTCGAGATCGGGAACGGATAGTTCCAGATGAAGATCGAGTTCGCCCAGGTCTTGAACGCGCCATTGCCCCAGATCAGCATCACGATGCAGACGATGATCCACGGCAGCAGCGCGCTCCAAAGCTGCGCCCTGCGTCAGCGGCGTCTTGTCCATCAGCTTCGCCGGCGTCATCGTGGCGGCCGATTCGTCGTTGCCGCGCAGCGCCGGCGACAGCCAGAGCACCTTGGGCTGCCAGACCTTCAGGAACAGGATCAGGCAGCCCATCGAGATCAGCGAAGCGCCGATATCGACGATCCAGGGATTGATGTAGTTCGAGATCACGAATTGCGGGATCGCGAACGACACGCCGGTGACCAGAATGGCCGGCCAGACGTCCTTCATGCCCTTCCAGCCGGCGAACGCCCACACCACCCAGAACGGCACGATCAGCGAGAACACCGGCAACTGCCGTCCGACCATCGCGCCGAGAATATAGGGATCGAGGCCGGTTACCGAGGCAAGGCCCTGGATCGGCGTGCCGAGCGCGCCATAGGCGACCGGCGCGGTGTTGGCGATCAGCGACAGGCCGGACGCGGCGAGCGGCGAGAAGCCGAGGCCGATCAGAACCGCGCCGGTGACCGCGACCGGCGTGCCGAAGCCCGAGGCGCCTTCGAAAAACGCGCCGAACGAAAATGCGATCAGCAGCAATTGCAGGCGGCGGTCCTCGGTGACGCCGCCGACCGCGCGTTTCAACAGCTCGAATTGGCCGGTCGCAACCGTAAGTGTGGTAGAGGAAAATGACGTTCAGCACGATCCAGCCGATCGGGAAGAAACCGGCCACAACACCGAGCAGCGACGCGCGGATCGACATGTTCGACGGGCATGGTGAAGACGAAGATCGCGATCAAATTGGCGAGGATCACCGCAATGATGGCTGCGATATGCGCCTTCACCTTGCCGCTGGCGATCAGCACCAGCAGCGTCACCACCGGAATGGCGGCGGCGATCGTCGACAGCGCCGCATTGCCGAGCGGGTTATAGACTTGATTCCACATTGCCGTTCCTCCCCACGCCATTATGCGGCGGCCCGGCCAGCGTGGACGGTCAGGCAAGCCTGGCATGATCGCGGGATGGTCTGTGCAATGCGCGAAGTGTGCCGCGAATGTAGGCAATCTGCCAAAATCCGCTCACAACCTCGCGAAGTGCGAAGGCCCCCCGCCCCTCGCCGTTGCGCCCATGCTAGGGTTGACTCGGAGGCTGGGACAAGCGAACGCAGCCCGCGCAGCCTACGACTTTAGTCTATGGGTTCGGCAATACCCCCATTTTTTCAGGCCTTTAAGGCCTTCCCCTGGGAGACGGTAATCTGTGAACAACATTCGCTCGACGCTCGCGACGGTATGGCGCATCGCCGCACCCTATTTCCGTTCCGAGGATAAATGGGCCGGCCGCGGGCTGCTCGCGGCGATCGTCGTCATCGAGCTCGCGCTGGTCGGCAACGACGTGCTGGTGAACCAGTGGCGCAATCGCTTCTACAACGCGCTGCAGGAAAAGGACTGGGATGGTTTCGTCCGCGAAATCATCATCTTTTGCGTGCTGGCAGCCGTTCTCGTCGCGCTTTCGGTTTACCAGCTCTATCTCAACCAGTGGCTTCAGATCCGCTGGCGCAACTGGATGACCACCAGATATCTCGGCGAATGGCTGCACGACGCCAACCACTATCGCATGCAGCTTCAGGGCGATGCGGCCGATAACCCGGACCAGCGGATCTCCGACGACGTCAAACTGTTCGTCGACCGCACGCTGAATATCGGCGTCGGCCTGTTGAGCGCTATCGGTGACGCTGTTTTCCTTTGTCGATCATCCTGTGGGGACTGTCGGCGGCGGCGCCGCTGCACCTTTTCGGCAATGACTTACGATATCCCCGGCTATCTGGTGTGGGGCGCCCTGATCTACGCCATCTTCGGAACGGCGGTGACGCAGTGGATCGGTTCGCCGCTGGTCAATCTCGATTTCCAGCAGCAGCGTTACGAAGCCGATTTCCGGTTCAACCTGGTCCGGGTGCGCGAAAACTCCGAACAGATCGCCTTGCTGCAGGGCGAGCGCGGCGAACGCCAGCGGCTGTCGGAGCGCTTCAGCCTTGTCGTCGCAAACTGGTACGGCATCATGAGCCGGACCAAGCGGCTGACGGCATTTACCCAGAGCTACGCCCAGGCCGCCGTCGTATTCCCCATGGTTCTGACGGCGCCGGCCTATTTTGCCGGCAAGATTCAGCTCGGCGCCATGCATGCAGACCGCGGAAGCGTTTGGCAGCGTGCAAACGGCGCTGTCGTTTTTCGTTTCCACCTATCGAACGCTGGCCGAATGGCGCGCGGTGGTGGCGCGCCTCGACGGATTCGAGATGGCGATCGCCAGTGCCGCGACGCTGGCGACCGGCGCCGACGCGATCGATGTGGCATCGTCGACCGGCGGCAATGAAATCGATCTGCGGCAGCTTCTGGTGCGATTGCCGAACGGAACGCCGCTGGTTTCCGCCGACAACTTCAGCATTCGCCGCAACGAGCGCACGCTGGTGACCGGACCGTCCGGCGCCGGCAAGTCGACCCTGTTCCGCGCCATCGCCGGGATCTGGCCGTTCGGGACCGGCTCGATTGCGATCCCGGCAAACGCCGCGCTGATGATGCTGCCGCAACGGCCGTATTTTCCGGTCGGCTCGCTGCGGGCTGCGATCGTCTATCCGGCGGAAACCGGCGCGTTCAGTCCGGATCGGGTGAAGGACGTCCTCATCGCGGTAGGCCTGCCTCAGCTTGCCACGCGGCTGGAGGAAGAGGCGCACTGGAACCGGATGCTCTCGCTGGGCGAGCAGCAGCGCCTTGGGCTCGCACGCGCGCTGCTGCATGCGCCGCAATTTCTGTTTCTCGATGAAGCGACCGCGTCGCTCGACGAAGCCTCGGAGGCGGAGCTCTATGGTTTGCTCGAGCAGAAATTGCCGGAAACCACCATCGTCTCGATCGGCCATCGCAGCACGCTTTTGGCTTTCCACCAGCGCAACGTCGTAATGATCCGCGAGGGCGACCGATTCACGCTGCAGGACCCTCATGAAAGCGCAAGGCCGTTGCCATGACGTAACGTCGTGGGCCTCGCTCTACCACCAGCGCTGCGGCCACGGCCGCCTGCGGATCCATCGGTGCCAGACGCAGGCGAACACCGTCAGCAGCCCTGCACCAGCCAGCACCGGCGCCAGCAGGAATGACCAGGAAAGATTATTGGCGATCACCAGCAGCGGATTGATCCCCGCCGGAGGGTGAAACGTGCCGGTGACATACATCGCCAGAACGGCCAACCCGACTGCGACGGCCGCAGCCCATGCATGCGGCCCGGTCAACTGCAGCACGGCGAGACCGACCAAGGTCGCCACCAGATGACCGCCAATCAGGGCGCGCGGTTGCGCCGGCTCGATGTCGGGCGAACCGATCACGAGCACGATCGAGGTCGCAAACGGAATGATGGCGAGCGGATAGCCTGATACCAGCGACAGCCACTCCATGCCGCCGATGGCGATGGCAGCGCCAAGGCCGGCGATGGTTCCCGCCCAGATATTGCGATGATCGTTGCGGCGGACTGCGTCGGCCGCCGCACGCAGCCAATCCCGTGCCATTCAACCTGCCAAAAGCAAAAAGGGGCGGCAGATTGCTCTGCCGCCCCTTTGGTGTCGAGCGAATAGCTTACTTCAGGTTGGTCATCGCGGTCAGGTCAGCCGAGAGCTTGACGATGCCGGCCGCGCCGCACCAGTTGGAGCCGTAGGCGGCGGCGCCATTACCCGGATTGATCGCCGTTACGAACGCAGGGCTGGCGTTTGTGGTCGAGAAATCGCTGGTAAAGGCGTTACACGCCGACTTCGAAAGATTGGTATCGGAGTAACGCAGATCGAGCGTGAACACCTTGTAGGTGAAGCCTACACCGATGTTCCAGGTGTTGTAGCTGGGCTCAGGAATACCCGCCGAATAGTTGGCCAAGGCACTCACGACGCCATAGAAGGAATCCGACGTTCCGAGCCACTGCCGGCCGAACTCGCCGGAGATATACATGCCGACGCCGCTGGTGCCGAAGGTGGTGCTCGGGGCAGTCCACTTGGCAGTGATCGACGCGTAGTCGCCCCAGGCGCCGAGGTTCAGGAAGTTCGGCGAATAGTATTCGTTGAATCCGACCTGCCACTGATCGTTAACGGTGATGTTAACCTTGCCATAGACTTCGTAAAAGCTGGCGCTGCGCTTCGCAACGTTGCCGGGAACGCCGGTGACTGACGAACGCATTTGGCAAATTGCCGTTGATCAGACACTGCGCTTCGAACCCTGGCATGCCGGGGGTCGCACCGCCATTGAAGCACTGTCCGCCCGGATACAGGTAACCCCAGGCGCCCACGTCGAAGGCGAACATGCCGATGGTCGGACGAATACCGCCGTAGATGTCGAGTTCGCCGGCGGCGCGGTTCGGGAACGAGATGCTCTCGCCGGAGACGCCGATATAGAGCTGCGTATCCTTGTTGATGTTGTAGCGGGGCTCGAAATAGGCGGCGACCGACGGCTTGTGGTTGGACTGGGTGATGCCGCGGAAGATGTAGTCATTCATGATCGCGTCGCCGAAGGCGATATCCCAGGGATCGAACGGCGCCGGCGGCGGCGCCTTGACGGCTTTCAAGGGCATATCCGCCGCAAAAGCCGAGCCAGTCATCGCAAGCAACGCCGCGACCAAAACCATTTTCTTCATGACGATCCCCACTACATTTGAACGATCAGTCCGACTTCCGACGCCCCGCAGGGACCAACGACAACCGGCTGCAACGAAATTTATTAACTGATTGCAATCTGGAGCGCGGGCCCCCGTGCGGGAAGCAAAAAAGACAAGCAGATGCTGACTTTTTAGGCGTAATCGCCGTTTTGAAAAAGGTTGTGGGAGGGTGTTGTATTCCAACAACAATTTCGGCTCCCGCTATGTGCAAAACAGCACATCTTTCGCCGAGCGTGCCCGCACATGATACCTCGACCGGTGGAACCGAATCGGGAGGCGATATCGTTTTGAACGGGCCGGCGCTGGGCAAGTAACCGGACAGATAAAAAGGCCGCAGCGAGCGCTGCAGCCTTTTGTAACCCCGCGGTAAGGCAAGCTTCCGCTATTTATCGTGGTCGTCGCTGGAATGCGAAGCGTCCGACGAACCATGGTCGTCCGAATGCCCCGATGAAGGTGCGGGACTCGATGCCGGGGCGGCGTGACTTGCAGCAGGACTTGATACAGCAGGACTTGATGCGGCAGAACTTGGAACCGCCCAACTCTGTGCCGCTGGAGCGGCAGCGGGAATCGGCTTCTTTTTGGCAGGGCTCTTCTTGGCGGCTGCCTTCTTGGCCGATTTTTTCGGCGCCGCAGCCTTGGACTTCTTGGCGGATTTCTTCCCGGATTTCTTGACCGACTTCTTGGCCTTTTTCGCCGATTTCCCTGCCATCTTCTTCGAAGATTTCTTCGCGGATTTTTTCTTCGCCGTCACAAGTTTTTTCTTGTTCTTTTTATTATTATCCTTTTTCCCCTTTTTATTCTTTTTTCCCTTAGCCATCGTGATCCTCCTGTTGCCGCCGAACAATGTCACTTGAGCGCTTCAAGTCGTCCGTCTGAATGCGGGGCCAATCGATCAATTCAATCCTGAGCCTTTCAATCCAGGCTTTGGACCGCCCGTCGCCCAATCGAGAAGCTCAATCGTGTGCACCACAGGGACTGACGTACCACCGGCAATCTGCACCATGCATCCAATATTGCCAGCAGCAATCATGTCCGGCCTGACCGTCGCAATGTTGGCGATCTTTCGATCGCGCAATCTACCTGCAATGTCGGGCTGGAGGATGTTGTAGGTACCCGCCGAACCGCAACACAAATGGCTCTCGGGTACATCTTTCACCACGAAACCGTTCTTGGAAAGCAATTCTTTCGGAGCTTGCGTGATTTTCTGTCCGTGCTGCAGCGAACAAGCCGAGTGATAGGCGATAACGAGTTCGCTATGTTGTTGTGCGGGCCGCAGATCGATGCCGCCGACATACTCGGTGATGTCCTTTGCCAGCGCCGAAATCATCGCAGCTTGCGTTGCAAAATCGGGATCCTCGCGCAGCATGAAACCGTAGTCCTTGATTACCGTGCCGCAACCCGACGTCGTCACCAGGATGGCATCGAGGCCATTGCGTTCGGCCTCCGCGAGCCAGACCGTGGTATTGGCCCGCGCCCGCGCCAATGCGTCGCCGTCGCGCCCCAGATGATGGGTCAGCGCACCGCAACATTGCTCGTCCCTGACCAGCACGACCTCGATGCCGTGGCGCGTCAGCAGATTGATGGCGGCCTGATTGATGCGCGGAGCCAGCACCTGCTGGGCGCAACCCTGCAGCAGCGCGACACGCCCGCGCCGTTCGCCAAGTGCCGGAAAAACGCTGCCGCCGGGCGCGCCCCGCTTCGGCAGGCGGCCGGGCGCGAGCGCCAGCATCGCCTTGATCCGGCGTAGCAAAGTTGGTGTTGCCGGGGTAGCTCGCGACGCCGGCAGCAGGCTGGCCAAAGGCCGGCCGAGCCGGGCCAGAATCATGCTGGCGCGGAACCATCCGGGCCGCGGCAGAAACCAGGCCAGCACCGCACGCAACGCCCGTTCGGCGAGCGGCCGTGTATAGTCCCGTTCAATCCGCACCCGCGCCTGGTCGACGAGGTGCATATAGTTGACGCCCGACGGACAGGTGGTCATGCAGGCGAGGCAGGAGAGACAGCGGTCGATGTGCTTGACCACCTCCTGCGTCGGCGGCTTGTCCTTTTCCAGCATCTCCTTGATCAGATAGATTCGCCCCCGCGGACTGTCGAGTTCGTCACCGAGCAGCACGTAGGTCGGGCAGGTCGCGGTACAGAATCCGCAGTGCACGCAGGCGCGCAGGATCTTGTCGGCTTCCGCAATATCGGGATCGGCGAGCTGCGCGAGGCTGAATTCGGTTTTCATGCCGTGGTGCCCCGAATCATCCGGCCGCGATTGAGGATATTTTTCGGATCGAAACTGTGGCGAACCCGTTCGCTCAAGGCGGCGAGGCCACCTTGCTGCGGATGAAACACATCGACGCTGCGCCGTACCTGGTCGGAGGCGCGGATCAGCGTCGCGTGGCCGCCGACGGCGCCGACGCGCGCCCGCACCAGCCCGGCCTGAGCATCGGGCTTCGGCGGCAGCGCCGCCCAGATCAGGCCGCCGCCCCAGTCATAGATCACGTCGCCGCCGGTATCGCGCGCCAGTGCCTGACCGAGCGCGCCGCCCGCGGCCGGCGGACAAACGATTCGCCACACCGGCCACGCGCCCAGCGCGCCATCAACCGCGAACGGCTGCACGTCGCGGACCGAACTCCAGATCGCAACCGATGCCGCGTCTTCCAGAATCTGCGCGGTCCCGAACGGCGCAAGAAGTGCCGCCAGCGACGCCGCCCGATGCATCGCCGACGCGGCGATGCCCTCCAGCCGCAGCAGCGTGACCGCCTGCTGCGGGAAACCCAAATCGGCCAACGCGCCCTGCGCGGTGTGAAACACCGAATTCGGAAGATGAGCCGCCCCCGATACGTCGAACGCCGAGCCGAGGGCAGCCGTCATGGCCCGGTTGGCTGCGGCATCGTCCAGCCCGCGCAACACCAGCGTGCGCTCGCTCTCGGGTTTCGGCATCACCTTCAGGGTCACTTCCGTCATCACCGCAAGCGTGCCCCAGGACGCCGCCAGCAATTTGCAGAGATCGTAGCCGGTGACGTTCTTCACCACCTTGCCGCCGGCCTTGAAACTGTCGCCGAAGCCGGACACCGCATGCGCGCCCAACAGATGATCGCGCGCGCCGCCGGCCTTGATGCGGCGCGGACCGGCGAGGCCGGCGCCGATCATGCCCCCGATAGTGCCCATATCGGGCGTGCCCAGCAGCATCGAGGTGTTGACCGGCTCGAAAGCAAAATGCTGATTTTTGGAGTTGATCAGCGACAGCACATCCGCCAGCGGCGCGCCGGCCTCGACCGTGATGATCAACTCGTTCGGCTCGTAGGACGTCACGGCATTGAGATCGGACAGATCGAGCAGCGCGTTGGTCGCCATCGGCTGGCCGATCAGCCGCTTGGTGCCATGGCCGACGATTTCCAGCGGCTGCTCGCTGGCGAGCGCCGCGCGCACCACCTGCTCGACGTCCTTGGCGTCACGTACTTTCAGAGTGTCCACGATATTGGATCAAGCTCATTGTTGCCGTCTCGGCGTACTGGATACCCTGCAGAAGCGGGGATGACGATGGAAAAATCGATATCGAAGCGAAAGACGATGTCGGCAAGACGATTCATGTCGGATTCTAGATGATCCGGCGCAGGGGCGACTTCCGTAACACCAATGCCGATGCGGCGAAGCTGCCGATAGCCGCCAGGCCGGTCAGCATCGCGGCCTTCGCCACCGGATGGAGCGCAAACCCATGCAGAAGGATGGCAAAGCCGATCAGGATCGGCGGGTGGATGAGATAAACGCCGAAGGCATTGTCCGACAGCCGCCGCACCAGCGCATTCTGCCAGTCGAAGCTGCGCCGGTAGACGGCAAGTATCAGGAGACCCATTCCCGCACAGACCAGCGCCTCCCACAGGCACTTTCCGGCGCTAACCGGATTGAAGCCACCCATATATTTCGCAGTCTGGCCCTGCAAGGCGCCGCCAAAAACGACCAGTGCGACGAACAGCGGGACTGCCAACGTCAACGCCACCCAGGCCCACCGCAAGCAGAAACGCTCCGGCAGCCCGACAAGCCAGCGGCCACGATAGCCGAACGCGCCGGCCGCGAACATCAGGGCATATTGGGGAAAATCGCCGAGATGCATGTTGAGCACCGAGGCATCTTCGGTCACCGCGATCCGAACGAAGAAGGTCGAGAGCGCCATGATCCCGATGAAGGCGGCTACCGACACGCTCGCCTGACGATCGCCGCGAAATTCCATCTCGGGCTCCTTCCATCCGGTCAAACGGGCCAGTCCGTAAACCAGCGAGAAGATCAGAAGGGCGGCGCAAAACCACATCGGCCCGGTTTCCGATAGCCACTCCCCGTCTTCCAGATGCAGCAGCCACTGATGTGCGAAGCCGCCGGTTCCCCAGGTTCGGGACAGGAAGTACTGCGTCAGCGGGCCGATCATGAGCATGTAAAGCAGCGTCGGCAGTCCAAGCCGGGCAAACCGGTCGCGGACAAATTGTGAAAAACCCTTTCGATCACAGGCGGCTGCGGAAAAATAGCCGGCGATGAAAAACAGCACCGCCATGAAAAACGCCTGGAGGAAGCTCTGGTAAACCCCGAAAAAAAGCTTCACGCCAAGGCTCGCCGGTTGCCGGTCGACGTAATACCAGTTCCCGAATGGGCTATAGGTGTCGCATGCGTGCATGCTGAGCACGAGGACGATCAGGGTCCAGCGGATATTGTCGATAAACAGCAGCCGAGGCGCGCTTTGTGTTTCGCTCGCCGGGTTCGTGGTTCGGTTCAGCGCGATGACAGTCATGCCGTTTCACCAGAAAATCCACCTGGCCGATGTCGTTCGGGTTTCCTGACCGTGCCTTTCTTCAAAACCGCGGCAGTTCGGGGAAAGCGAGCTTGCCGCCATGGACGTGAACGCGGCCGAGTTCGGCGCAGCGGTGCAGGGTCGGAAACACCTTGCCGGGATTGAGCAGGCCTTGCGCGTCGAACGCGCATTTCAGCCGCTGCTGCTGGTTGAGGTCGATCTCGCTGAACATCTCCGGCATCAGATCGCGCTTCTCGATGCCGACGCCGTGTTCGCCGGTCAGCACGCCGCCGAGTTCGACGCAGCAGCGCAGGATGTCGGCGCCGAACGCCTCGGCCTTGTCCATCTCGCCGGGCTTGTTGGCGTCGTACAGGATCAGCGGATGCAGATTGCCGTCGCCGGCATGAAACACATTGGCGACGCCCAGACCGTATTTTTCCGACAGATCCGCGAATACGCGCCAGCGCCTGCGGCAGCGCGCCGCGCGGAATGGTGCCGTCCATGCAGAGATAGTCCGGCGAAATCCGCCCCACCGCCGGAAAAGCCGCCTTGCGGCCGGCCCAGAACAGCTTGCGCTCCTGTTCGGAATTCGAAATCTGGCAGGTGGTCGAGCCGCAGCCTTGCGCGATCGCCTCGACGCGGCCGATCAGTTCATCGACCTCGACGCCGGGACCGTCGAGTTCGATGATCAACAGCGCCTCGACGTCGAGCGGATAGCCGGCATGGACAAAGGCCTCGGCGGCGTGGATCGCCGGCTTGTCCATCATTTCCATGCCGCCCGGAATGATGCCGGCGCCGATGATTTCGCGCCACGCATTCGCCGGCCGCCTCGACTTCCGCGAATCCGACCATCAGCGCGCGCGCGGTTTCGGGCTTCTGCAGAATCCGCACCGTGACCTCGGTGATGACGCCGAGCAGGCCTTCCGAGCCGGTGATGATTCCCATCAGGTCGTAGCCGGAGGTCTCGGCGGACTTGCCGCCGACCTTGATGATTTCACCCGATGATCAGCACGATTTCGCAGCCCAGCACGTTGTTGGTGGTCATGCCGTATTTCAGGCAATGCACGCCGCCGGAATTCTCCGCGACATTGCCGCCGATCGAGCAGGCGATCTGCGACGACGGGTCGGGCGCATAGTAAAATCCGGCATCGGCGACCGCCTGGCTGATGGCGAGATTGGTCACGCCGGGCTCGGTCACCACCACGCGGTTGTCGAAATCGATCTCGCGGATGCGCTTGAATTTGCCGAGGCCCAGCAGCACGGCATCGGCCAGCGGCAGCGCGCCGCCGGACAGCGAGGTGCCGGAGCCGCGCGGCACCACCTTGATGCCCTGCTCGAAGCAATATTTCAGGACCTGCGAGACCTGTTCGGTGGTGTCCGGCAGCACCACGACCATCGGCGGCTGGCGATACGCCATCAGGCCATCGGACTCGTAAGGGAGCATTTCGGCCGGCGCTGTCGATCACGCCCTCGCCCGGCACGATCGCGCGCAACGCCGCCACGATGGCGTCGCGGCGTCCCAGCACCGCCTGATCCGACGCGGGCATCATGATGGTCATGTCGAACTTCTCCCGCGGCCGGCGCGTCTGCGCGCAAGCGCCATTCGCGCCGGTCGATTTATCACGGGAAATCAAGCACGTCTGGACCGCTTTGGGTAGATCGGCAAAGCACAGGCGGACCGCGAATACCGACTATTTCCGGAATGCCAGCGCGATCCATGAAACCCGAAGGCGTTTCGCGGCTTGTCCACCGCGAGCGCCCCATGCCACAAACGGCCGCAGAGCCATCCCCGAGAACAAGAAGAGCATCCCATGAAAAAACTGACCCTGAGCGCGCTGGTCGTCATCGCATCGTCGGCAGCCGCATCCGCCGCCTTCGCGCAGGACGTCGCCGCCGGCAAGACCTCGTTCAACAAATGCCTGGCCTGTCATGCGATCGGCGAAGGCGCCAAGAACAAGGTCGGCCCCGAACTCAACGGGCTCAACGGCCGCAAGTCCGGCACCGCGCCGGATTATTCCTATTCCGACGCCAACAAGAATTCCGGCATCACCTGGAACGAGGCCGAGTTCAAGGAGTACATCAAGGATCCGAAGGCGAAAATTCCCGGCACCAAGATGATCTTCGCCGGCATCAAGAACGAAAAGGAAGTCAACGATCTCTGGGCGTTCGTCGCGCAATACGACAAGGACGGAAAGATCAAATAGCGGAGGGGCGCGCCGGTCATCCACGGCGTGAACTCAAAGACGTTGCCGGCCATGTCCGCTATCCGGGGCAAAGCGGAAAGCATATGCCCATAGCGAGCTTTTCAGTTTTTGATCCCGAAGCAGACTTCCGTCCTTGTTTTGGCGTGGCCGCTGACTTACAATCAAGACCCAACGCGCACGGCAGCATGTGTGATGGACATCAGGACTGACAAAATCGCCGCTGGCATTTTCCGTGTGTCGGTGTTTTTGCCCCAAGCGCAAGGTGGGGCGGGGTTCATGTTCAATCATTTCTTGATCGTTGGTGACGAACCTATGCTTTTCCACTGCGGCCTGCGGAAGATGTTTCCCCTGGTCTCGGAAGCAGTCGGTAGGATTATCCCCATCCAAAAGTTGCGCTGGCTGGGCTTCGGTCACTTCGAGGCTGACGAGTGCGGTTCAATGAATGAATGGCTTGCCGCTTCCCATCATGCCGAGGTGATCCACGGCGCGGTCGGATGCCGAGTGTCCATTGCAGATATGGCGGATCGTCCACCACGTGTGCTTGCTGATGGCGAGACGGTCGATCTGGGTAGCAAACGAGTTCGTTATATTGATACCCCTCATGTCCCGCACGGGTGGGACGCGGGCGTCGTGTTCGAAGAAACCACTGGCACCCTTTTGTGCGGCGACCTCTTTACGAGGCTTGTGGCGGACCGCCCCTTACCGGGAGCGACATCGTCGGCCCGGCGATGGAGGCTGAGGATTTCTTTGCCCTGACAAGCCTCGGCCCCACGACCGGACCCAACATAAGAAAGCTGACAAAGTTAAGACCAACCACGCTTGCTCTTATGCACGGATCGGCTTTTCAGGGGGACACCGTCGGGGCACTTGACGCGCTTGCAGATCGTTTTGAAGCGCGTCTTCGAGCAGCGATGACACGTTGAAGCCCTTGTTTGCGATGGATCGTCAATGATATTGCAGAAACGCAGTTTTTAATCATTTCATTAACCATGTGCAGAGTTCCCCGACAGTCGCCAATGTCTGGGTTTACCGTCGCGCAGGACTTCATCGGTAGCGTTCCAGGAGGCTCCGGCCGATTGGCAAGGAGCCTTTTGCTTTCGGCCGATTAGAATCCCATCTGCTTGTGAATGGCGGGCGCTTCATGCGGGTGTATAGCTTCGCTGCCGCTTTGATCGGCTGGACTTGCCTTCTGGTACAGTATATCAGCGACGGGGATTTTCAGTCGATCGCGCAGACGGTCAGTTACCTCAGTTATTTCTCGATCCTCAGCAACATCCTGGTCGCGCTGACGCTGACATTTGCCGCGGTTTTACCCTCCAGCCATTGGTTAACGCGGCCATTCGCGGCCACAGCAATCGCACTCTATATTTCCGTAACCGGCCTGCCGTTCGCGTTTCGATCGCTGGCGGACCTGCAGGGATGGCAGCTCGCCGCCGACATCGGCCTCCACCGTGTCATGCCCATTTCCTTTCTCCTGTTTTGGGTGGTCTTCGTGCCGAAAGGAACGTTGGCTTTACACCATAGCTTTGCGTGGATGATTTTTCCGGCAATTTACCTGATCTATTTGCTGTGGTGCGGGCCTTGCTACGCGTTTCTCGATATCCGTATCCTCGGCTTCCACCGGCTGCTGGGCAATATCGGCCTGACGGTGGTGGCGTTCCTCGGGCTCGGTCAAAGCCTGGCGTTGATTGATCGATTATGCGGACGCTCACAGCAGTCCGCCTTGTCGCGTTCCTGGCGCAATACGACAAGGACGGAAAGACCAAGCAGCGGTCTTGATGCGCCGGCCATGCAGGGCGTGAACTCATGAACGTTGCCGGCCATGTCCGCTATCCGGGCAAAGCGGAAAACATAGGCTCATAGCGGGCTTTTCAGCTTTTTGACCCGAGGCGGACCTCGCGTTCGCGAAACGCCGTCAGCACCAAGGACGACAAATTCGCTTGCCGCCAGGCCCCCCGATTTGTAGCGGAGGAATTCGACAATCCTTGCGTTACCTTCGGAGCAAAGGCCGTTTTGTCGCTAGCCTAGCGGGGAATAGCGGACACATCCTCCTCTCATTTATGGGTACGCGCCCTAGTTCGCCGCCGCCGTGCTGTGCGCGATCTTGCCGATCATCGCCTCGATCTCGCGCGCGACAAGCTCGGGCGCGGCATTCTGCACCATATGGCCGACTCCGGGCAGCACGATCAGTTTCGCATCCGGCACCACCGCTGCGAGCGGCCGCGAATGGATCTCGGTCGACACGGTCTTGTCGGCGTCATCGCCCGCGATCACCACGATCGGCGCCTTGATCCCGGCATAGCGCGGCGCCTGTTCCCTCACCGCCTCCTTCAACGTCACCAGATCGCGGGCATTGGCGAGGAATTCGCGCGGACGCAAAAGCAGCGGCGTCGCGGTGTCGTTGATAAAATCCTTCGGCATGATCTGCGGCAGGAACACGTGGCGCGCACCGGGCCCGGCGAGGAAGAATCCGAGCGGCAGTGTGATCGTATAGGCCAGCAATGGGCCGATCATCGGCGTGGTGACGATCTTGTTATAGGTTCCGACGCCACCGGGCCAGGGATAGGCGACCGGCGCCAGCATCACCAGGCCCGCGACGCGCCCGGGATAATCCAGCGCCATGCGCGTGCCGAGCGCGCCGGCCCAGGAATGCACCACGAAAATCGCACTGCCAACGCCCAGTCTTTCCAGCGCTTCGTCGATCATCCTGCCCTGAATGGCCGGTGTCGAATCGGTTTCGCTGGCGCGCGTGCTCCAGCCGTGGCCGGGGCGGTCGATCAGGATCACCCGATGGTTTCTGGCAAGCATGTCGCCGAGCGGTCGCCGCATGCCCTCCAGATTGGAACTGGCGCCGTGGATCAACACGATGGGCGGACCGGCCGCGTCGCGCGGCCCGATATCGACGACGTTGAGGCTTGCGCCGGCAACCTTGATCGACTTGCCCTGCGCAGGATAGGCGTGCTCGATGGCGATAACGCCGGCCTGTGTGATCAGCGCCAGAATCGCCAGCGTCGCTACCGCGATTCCAAATATCACTGACAATGTCCTGACGATCCTGTGCACCGGCAAGCTACGGTTTTGCGGCGGTTCGGTTTCGCGGCCAATGACATCTCTCAATAGCCAAAACCGAGCCGTCCCAGTCCCGGCAATTTGATGGCGGGACGCCGCAGATCGAGGCCGAACACAGCGCCGAGAAAGTTGATCTCGATGCCTTCGACCCAGCCGACGGCCAGGCCAAGATACCCGCCGAGCGTGACGCGCACGCCGGTTCGCGACGGCGTCATTCCAACGATATCGCCATCGTAGGGAAAATCCTTGCCGATGGCGGTCGGCGGCAGCGTGGCCTGCAGTTGCGGGATGGCCGCCAGCACGGCCGTGACGAAGGTGTTGGAGTTCGGCCCCGGCCAGGCACGGTAGTCGCCGTAAGACCGCCATCCGTAGCCTTCGACCGCGGCGCGGATTTTGGGGATCATGCTTTCGGCAGCTTGCCCGTCCGCCGCTGCAATCGTTTCCGGCTTTCCGCCGAACCAGCGGCCATCGGCCGCAAAGCCGTTGATCCGGATCGGCTCGCCCCAGGCGGTGTAATCGTAGCGGGTATAGCGCGGTGCGTTTTCTTCCTTGACCACGATCCAGCTATGGACAGCGAAAATGCCGCGCCACCGCACGGTCCGCGCCGCAAAAACGCGCACCAGCGCTTCCGGATGTTCCGAGGGTGACGGCAACAGACCGGCGCTGGATCGATCCGCCGTCTGCCAATCGACGGAGCGATCGCCGAGCAGGTACTTCAATGCCGAAGCCGTGATCGGAGCGACCAACAAAAACAACAGGAGAATCACAGCTTTTCTCACGGTCCAGAACCCAGGGGACCCTCGTGTCATGCGAGCGTCACAGCTGGTTCCATATAATCTTGATCGACGCTTTTGCCATGCGGCTGGAACGCGCCAGCGCCGCCGTTCGCTCAAAACCTGTCCACAACATTCACAAAACCTGTCCACAATATCCACAGGAACGCCGGTCGCCGCCCATGGTTATTTCAGGGGCGATTGTTATGTCAGAAACAACCGGAGAGTTTCGATGACTTTCAAACCAGACGAAGCCGCCATCGACGACATCGTGGCGAGTTGCGACGGCGATATTCGCGGCGCGTTGAAAGCGCTCCTGCTTGTCAATGAACAGCTGGAAACCGAACTTCGGCAGCTTTATGCGCAGGGCAGTCATGACGTGTCCGCCGAACGCGGCAGCACGGTTCTGCACTGATCGCCTGCCGTCCGCGAAACAGGGTCGTTCAGAACGCCAGCATCAACGCGCCAGCCAGTGTCAGCGATTTCATCGTTTTTGCTCCTGCCAACAGCAGGTAAGCGCGCGTCAGCGAGAACCGTTCCGGGTTTATAACGAGGGGTGTGAGGTCGTAGTTAATCCGCGCACGCGAGATCTCGACATATCGATCAGATATCGCGTCCTTCGACTTTTTCGCTCAGGGTCTTGACCAGTTCCGGCACCTTTTCGAGATGCGGATTGACCGCGAGCGCCTTGCGGAAGGCGTCGAGCGCGCGCTTCTCGTCGCCGAGATCCTGCATGATCATGCCGAGCCCGGCCAGCGCGCCGAAATGGCGGGGTTCGCGCACCAGCACCTGTTCGATATCCTGAAGCGAATGGGTGTAGTCGTTCTGCAGGTAATACAGCGTCGCGCGCCGGTTCCAGCCCTCGACATAATCGGGGCGCAGCTTGACCACGGCATCCAGCAGCTTCAGCGCGACGTCCATCTGCTGGGCGTCCATCGCGGCCTTGGCGCGCATCATCAGCAATGCTGCGGTATCGCTCGGGGTCTGCATCCACAGCGCCCAGATCCGCGCCTCGACATGCTTGGCGCTGGCCTCGTCCGGCGCCACCTTCAGCGCGCCGAACAGGAAATCCAGTCCGCGGGTGCGATCGGCGCCGACCTTCGGCAACTTGCTCGGCGCTTCCGGCAGTTTCTTCTGGCTCTTCGCCGGCGGCGTTGCCCGGATCCTGCGCCAACGCGGCAATCGGCGCCACAGCCATGACTGCGGCCGAGGAGGATGGCTGTTCGGACCGGTGCGTGAGAACCGAGAATCTCATCGCCAAAGTCTAGACGCAGGAAAACGCGCTGCAAAGCAGCAAAACCGTCAAAGAGCCGTGAACAGGTGAATAATCGGGAACGCGGAGGCCAGCACTCAACCGGGGCTTCAGCCCTGATCAACCCTGGCGCGCCTTGAAACGGCGCTGGACCTTGTTGATCACGTAGACCCGGCCCTTGCGGCGGACCAGACGGTTGTTGCGGTGGCGACCACGCAACGATTTCAGCGAGTTACGGACCTTCATGAGACAATCCTGATGCTTTGAAAGGCCGTGCTCGGCGCTATTCTTTGGAACCCGAAAGTGTAAATGGGCTTGGTCCCGCCGGCGGCCAAACCGCCCGGGATGCGCGGTTTCTAGGCTATTGCGCGGCCGAATGTCAATCAAAACCAGCGCGTCCCCTATCTTGCGGCGGGTCGGCCGCAATGGAACCCGTTTCAGCCGATCCGCAGAAATAAATAAATCTGGTCAAAGGTTTACACCCGACACTCGACCGATTCGTATATCAGATGATCAGGTTGTGCAACCGATGCCTGCGCCCCGCGCAGAGATGGGATCCCGACCCCGGCATGACGACAGTCCCACGCCATCACAAGACCGCGGTGCTGGCCACCGCCGACTATGCCGCTCCGCCGGCTGCAAACGGGCGGTTGCAGCTGCCCGCCGGCGTGATGCCGTTTCAGCTCAACTGGCCCTACATCTCGCGATCGGCGCCTACCATGCGCTGGCGCTGCTGGCCTTCCTGCCCGGCTATTTCAGCTGGAGCGGCCTGATCGTCGCCATGCTCGGCACCCATCTGTGCGGGCTGTTCGGCATCAACCTTTGCTACCACCGGCTGCTCACCCATCGCGGCCTGAAATGTCCGAAATGGCTGGAGCACGCCATGGTGGTGATCGCGATGTCCTGCCTGCAGGAAACGCCCGCGCGCTGGGTCGCGATCCACCGCCGCCATCATCAATTCGCCGACGAGCAGCCGGACCCGCATAGCCCGCTGGCCAGTTTCTTCTGGAGCCACATCGGCTGGATTCTGGTGCATCAGCCGGAACTGTCGCGGCTTGGAATTTACGAGCGCTACGCCAAGGACATCCTGCGCGATCGCTTCTACATGGCGCTCGAACGCCATAACTGCCTGCTCTGGATCAATCTCGGCCAGATGCCGCTGTTTTTCGGCGCTGGGCTCACCGTGGCCTGGCTATCGGGCGAAACTCCGGCAGAGGCGGCGCAGACCGGACTCGGCATCATGATGTTCGGCGTGTTCGTGCGCACGGTGATGGTCTGGCATATTACCTGGGCCGTCAATTCGGTGACGCATCTGTGGGGTTACCGAAGCTACGAGACCGACGAGGACAGCCGCAACAACATCGTCGTCGGGCTGATCTCCAACGGCGAAGGCTGGCACAACAACCATCATGCCGACCCGCGCTCGGCGCGCCACGGCCATCGCTGGTGGGAAATCGACAACACCTGGCTCACCATTCGTTTTTTGGCATGGCTTGGGCTTGCCACCGACGTGGTGGTGCCGAGTGCACATCTTGAGGGGCGGCCCGCAGGCAGCCGGCTGACGACACGCGGCTCGACCGGCGTGCCGGCCGAGTGAGGTTCTAGGCCTCCAGCGGAAATTCCACCATCGCCTCACCGGTGGCCACCTTCTCGTCGTTCTGGTTGCGCACGAGAACATCGATCAGAACCCAGCGCGATTTCGCCGTGGCCTGTTTCGATTTCACGATACCGATCGGCTGAATGGTATCGCCCGGCTTCACCGGCTTGACCCAGCGGGTTTCGAGACGGCGGTGAATGGCGCCGGCTGGATAAGCCCAGTCGGTAATCATCCGCGAAATCAGCCCGAAATTGTTCATGCCGTGCATGATGATGCCGCCGAACTGCGTCTTGCCGAAACTGCCCCTCATGTAGTCGTCGTCGAGATGCAGCGGGTTGTAGTCGAGCGAGGCATCGCAGAACAGCCGGATCAATTCGCGGCTGACCGCGAATTTCGGCCCGTCGATGGTGTCGCCGGCGCTGAGGCTTTCGAACGTCGCTGACATGATTTCATCCCTCACTGTGGCCGGATGGTCCAGCCGCGGCCCGAACAGATGACCTCGCCATGCTGGTTGAAGAACACGTTGTCATGCACCACGAACAACCGCTCGCGCTTGATGAACTTGTCGAGCGCGCGGGCCTGGAGCGTGATGACGTCGCCGGGGCGCGCGGGAATATTGTAGCTCCAGGATTGCCCGGCGTTGACGGTGCCGGGACTGCGCATCCAGTCATCGGCCGGCGTGCAGGAAAACATCAACAGGATATGGATCGAAGGCGGCGCAATCAGCCCGCCGTAACGCGTGGTCCTGGCGTAGGCCTCGTCGAAATAGATCGGATGGTCTTCGCCGACCGATTTGCAATAGAGCTCAATCGCTTCGCGCGTCAGCGTATAGGGAAGCGTCTTGCGCGGCTCGCCGGGAACGATCTCGTCCCAGAGCTTGCGCAAACTGGCGTCTTTCCAGAAGTCGGTCTCGAAGGCTTGCGCCTGCGCCATCGTGTTTCTCCCTTTGGCCTTCTGCGCCGAACCATCATCGAGCTTTATAATACGAGACCGCATCGAGCGACGTCTTTCGCAGCGCAAAATCCCTTGCTCTCGAACTCCGGTCGGGCTTTGCTCGTTATTATCGGAGGAATCCAATGCATATTAAAGCTGAGTTTGGCGATCATCCGTGCACGCAGACGAGGTCGCTACAGTGGTTCGCCGCCGTCCTTGGCTTGACGATCGTTTTCTCGGGCGATCAGCGAGCGATAGGGCAAACGCTAAAGGATCAGACGCCTGTCCAGCACTCCGCCCGGACAAAGCTCGAGGGGTTCGCGGGCGAGACCGGCGCCGTCATCATAAAAGGCTATACGGAAGTAGGAACAGTCAGATCGATCGGGTCGATCAGCGTTTCAGTCGCGACTTTCCGCAACACCAAATTAGGTCAAGAGATCAAGGGAATTTCGATATCGATCACGGAGCTCGAGATATCCGCGCGAACGTCTCATGCGTTGATCGACTACGACGAGATTGACGAACTGGTGTCGGGCATTGACTACATGTCAAAGGCGGATGTGACGCTGACCAGAGCAAACCATGAGATGACGTACAGCACGAAGGGTGGTTTCAAGATCAGCGTTCTCAACAACGCCACGGGCCAGAGCCAGGTCAACCTGAGCACCGGATCATCCGGGAATGGCATACCCATGAAGATGCCAGATCTGCTCAAACTGAGGGAAAACATCCAATCGGCCAAAAATATCCTGGACAATCCAAATTCCGTCGCCGGAAGGGGCACTCTCCCGTCGAGTCCGGCCGCAGAGACAACAATCGCGACGACGCCTTCCACGCCGGCCGGAGCAGCGCCCGCTATTCGTCCCGCCACGGCCAAGCCCAAGCCGAAGCCCAAGCCGAAGCCCGCGGTGCCGGTGCCGGGGCCGCCACGTTAAATCACCGCCAGACAGAAGAATGAAAATACAGCTTGTAATCGCTGTTGGCGGAGCCATCCGAACGGATCGACGCGACATCTTGGCTAATTTTGTTATATCGTATAATCAAATCTCCATTCGATGCAATCAAACGGCCGCCGGGAAATCCAGATGTCCAAACTGAAGCTGCCCAATGTCGACGATGCCGTGGCGATCGACATTCACACCCACGCCGAAGAGCCCTGCGGCATGCACGGCGACGACGGCTATGACGACTTCCAGGCGCAGATGGCCGACTATTTCAAGTCGCCGCACAAGCATCCGCCGACCGTTCCGGAAACCGCGGCGTATTATCGCGCCAAGAAAATCGTGGCCGTGATCTTTCCGGTCGACGCCGAACGCGAGACCGGATTCCGCCGTTACAACAATTACGAGATGCTGGAAATCGCCGCCGAGAATTCCGACGTGCTGATTCCCTTCGTCAGCATCGATCCGCACAAGGGCAAGCTCGGTGTCCGCGAAGCGAGGAAGCTGATCGAGGAATACGGCGTCAAGGGCTTCAAATTCCATCCCACCATGCAGGGTTTCTATCCGAACGACCGCATGGCCTATCCGCTCTATGAGGCGATCAACGACGGCGGCGCCATCGCGCTGTTTCACACCGGGCAGACCGGCGTCGGCTCCGGCATGCCTGGCGGCATGGGCATGCGGCTGAAATATTCCAATCCGATGTACATGGACGATGTGGCGGCGGATTTTCCCGACCTTCGGATCATTCTCGCGCATCCGTCATTCCCCTGGCAGGAAGAAGCGCTGTCGGTCGCGACCCACAAGCCGAACGTCTACATCGACCTTTCCGGCTGGTCGCCGAAATATTTCCCGCCGATCCTGGTGCGCTACATCAACAGCATCCTTCAGGACAAGATGCTGTTCGGTTCGGACTGGCCGGTGATCACGCCGGATCGATGGCTGTCGGATTTCTCGAAACTCGACATCCGCGACGAGATCAGGCCGAAAGTGCTGAAGGCCAATGCACGGAAACTGCTGAATATATGAATGCAGCTTGAGATGAACGTAGCCTGGAAAGACCTGCCGCAGAATCTCGCAAAGGCGCGGCAGGGCTTCGCGGTGGCGACCGCGTTCGCCTTGCCACTGTCCACGACCGGCCAGAATATCACGGTCGCGATCTTCGCGGTGCTGGCGTTGATGACGCTCGACATTCCCCGGTTCGGCAAAATTCTTCGCAGACCCGAGGGCTATCTTCCGGTGGCCTTGTTCGCGCTGATCCTGATCGGCACGCTGTGGTCGGTGCTGCCCCTCGGCATGGCCATCCGGTCGATCAGCCCTTACGCCAAATTATTGTTGATACCGCTGGTGATCGCCACCGACTTCACACCGCGGCAAGCCCTGCAAATCGGCTACGGCTTTCTGGCCGCCTGTGCCATCGTGCTGGCGTTGTCCCTCGCAGCGTTGCTGTGGCCAACCGGCCCCTGGCAATGGTTCAAATTCCCGGGCGTCCCGATCAAGGATAACGCCGTGCAGAGCGGCTGCTTTGCGCTGTGCGCCTTCGGTCTTGCTACCGGCACCGTCCGCACCTGGCTACAGGGGCACCGGCGCGCCATCGCGATGGGGTTGCTGGCGCTGTTGTTCTTCGCCGATATCTTTCTGATCTACCTTTCAAAGACCGGCATGATCATGACCGGATCGCTGCTGGTGCTGCTTGTGCTGCACACCGGGAACTGGCGGATGGCGATGGCGATTGCAATTCCGTCGGTTCTCATTGTCGCCATTGCATTATGGGCATCGGGGCCGGCGCAACTGCGACTTGCAGACATGTCCAGGGACATGCATGCCAAAGACATCTCGGGAGAAAGCCTGTCGACGGCCTCGCGAATGGATTTCTGGAGCAAGGCGGCAGGTTTAGTGAAGCAAGCACCCCTGCTCGGCCACGGTACCGGCAGCATCCAGCCGCTTTATCAGAGCCTGGAGGCCACCAGTCCCTCGCCCTATGGCGCGGCAACGGCCGACCCGCACAACCAGTTCCTGCATGTCATGCTGCAGGTCGGATTGCTCGGCGGTCTGGTGCTGCTGGCGATGTGGGCGGCGCATTTTCGCATGTTCCTGCATCGCGACGTCTTCAGCATCATGGGACAGGCCGTCGTTCTGCAGAATTTCGTCGGCTCGCTGTTCAACAGCCATTTGGCCACGCAGACGCAAGGGATGCTGTACTGCCTCGCGGTGGGCGTGCTGGGCGCAGCCGTACGGGATCAGCCGGCAGGCCCCGCCGAATCCTTCGCGCAATATCTGGCGAAACGCCGTCCGGCCGAAGAATGATTTTGCACGCCTGAGCCGCAGTTCATGAATGGCGGCTATGACAGTCCCAGCCACCGCTTCAGATAGCGCCGCCGGAATTTCTGCACAGCGAACTGGATGCGCAGCCGCGTTTGCCCATGGCCCTTGCGATCGAGCGAACTCCTGAACACGCCGTTCAGACTGCCCTGTTCCGCCAGCGGCGGTTCCGGCCACAGGAACGGAATTCCCATCGCGGGATCGCCGGTGTTGAACGCGATGTCGATCGGCTCCGTCATCGGATGGCGCGTAATCCAGTTGAGACGCGCTTGCGCCTCAACGGCGCCGAGCACATAGGCTTCCATGTTGCGGACGCGGTTGCCGGGATAGACGATCTGCCCGGAGCGCAACTGCGACGCCGGCGTATAGAAATTGGTCGCCGCCCCAAGATGCAGGATACGCGGCCTCGGCCAGCGCGCCGCCTCGTCCAGCACGCGCTGCAAGCGGTCGGTAAAATCAGGTACCAGCTGCGCGTCATCCTCGAAGATCAGCGCCAGATCATGCCCGCGCTCGGCGATCCGCTGCATCGCGACGACGTGCTTCAGCGCGCAGGATTTCTGCCGGATGGTGAGGTCGGCGCCCGGCGCGAACCAGGCAGCATCGGCCTCGGGGGTGATTTCGTCGGCATCGAAGTCGAGCACCCATTCGAACGGGATTCCGGCACGGTCGAGTTCGCGCTGGATGTGATCGGTCCGTTCGGGCAGGGACTTGGCATGAATCACATAGGCCGGCAGCATGGAAGGTCCATCATGTTCGAGCGCTGCACGCCTTTCCGCCGGCGGCCCGATGCCCATATAGTGGCAAAATCGCCGGCTGGGAATGCCGGGCTGCCTACCTAGCGAGATCGGAATCGCCGTGATCATCAAAGCCGTCGTGTTCGATGCCTATGGCACGCTGTTCGATATTCAGTCGGTCGCGTCGATTACCGAGGAGGCGTTTCCCGGATACGGCGAGATCGTCACCCAGATCTGGCGCATCAAGCAGCTCGAATACACCTGGCTGCGCTCGCTGATGCAGCGCTATCAGGATTTTTCGGCGATCACCCGGGATTCGCTGGCCTATACGCTGAGGGTTCTCGGACTCGAACATGACAGCGGCGTGTTCGAACGCATCATGGACAAATATCTGCATCTCGATCTCTATCCGGACGCAAAGGCGACGCTGGCGGCAATGCCAGGCCGCAAGCTCGCCATTCTTTCCAACGGTTCGACCGACATGCTGGATGCGCTGGTGCGTAACAGCGGCCTCGACCGGGTGCTGGACGCCACCATCAGCATCGACTCCAAAAGGATCTTCAAGCCGAGCCCGGACGCCTACAGCCTGATCGAGGAAAAACTGGGCGTGCCGCCTCAGGAGGTGCTGTTCGTATCGTCGAATCCGTGGGACGCCTGCGGCGCCAAGGCGTTCGGGCTCAACGTCGCATGGATCGAGCGGGTGACACCGGAAGCGATGAAGCTCGCCTGCATCAGGAACGATCTCGTTTCACCGCTCACGATGTTCAAGGCGCTTCGGACGCAGATGGACGAACTAGGGCTGGAGCCCGATTATCGCATCCGCGCGCTCGCTGAATTGCCCGATCTGGTTGCGCGGGGATACTGATCATGAGTTCTTGAAACGGTCCGCGCGTTTTTCGCCGCGAACGCCCCCGACATCACCGTGATCGAATCGCCGATGAGTTCGGCGACGGTAGCTCTTGCCGCCGAAGCCTATGGCGTCGAGCCGGCGCGGATCGGAAAGACGTTGTCCTTGCGGATCGGCGAGCGCGTGGTGCTGATCGTCACCTCCGGCACCTCGCGGATGGACAACAAGAAGGTCAAGGCGCAGTTCGGGGGCAAGCCGAAAATGCTCGGCCTCGACGAGGTCGCCGCGATTACCGGCCATGAAGTCGGCGGCGTCTGCCCGTTCGGTTTGAAAACGCCGTTGCCGGTCTATTGCGACGTGTCGCTGAAGGCGTTCGATGAAGTGGTGCCGGCGGCGGGCTCGACCCACAGCGCGGTACGCATCGCGCCGTCGCGGATGGCGGAACTCACCGGCGCCGAATGGGTCGATGTCTGTCAGGCGCCGGGGTGACCGCGCGTCACTCCACCTTGCCGATTTTCTTCACCGCCGCGATCAGGCGCGCCGAGTCCTCGGCGACGAATTTGGTAAATTCCGGCGCGTCCATGTAGGCGACCGGACTGCCCGCGGTCTCAAACGTCCTGGTCACTTCCGGGCTTTTCACCGCTTGCGCCATCGCTTCGCGCAGCCGCGTCAGGATCGGCGCCGGCAGCGCGCTCTGCGCGAACAGTCCGGCCCAGATATAGAACTCGACGTCCTTGTAGCCGAGTTCCCTGAACGTCGGCAGGTCGGGAAAACTCGCAACCCGTTCCGCGCCCCAATTGGCCAGCACGCGCATCTTGCCGTCGTCGACCTGCTGCTTCAGCGTGCCCGGCGCCGAGGCCAGCGCCTGCACGGTGCCGGTCAGAAGTGCGTTGAGCGCGGGACCGGCGCCGCGGAACGGCACATGCAACAGCTTGATGCCGGCGCTGCTCGCGAACATTTCCATCGCCACATGCAGCGTGCCGTAGGGGCCTGACGAGCCGTAGGGAATTTCGCCGGGGCGCTTTTTGGCGTCATCGACGAAATCCTGCAGCGTCTTCCATGGCGCCGAGGCCGGCACCGCGAGCAAGGTCGGGTCGGCAAGCACGCGCGCGACCGGCGCGAATTGCGAGACTTCATAGAGCACGGGACGCTCGAACAGCCGGTCGGCTTCGGGCAGCACCGCCAGCGACGACAACGTCATCAGCAGCGTATAGCCGTCGGGTTCGGCGCGCGCCGCCGCCGCGTTGCCGATCGATCCGCCGCCGCCGCCGGCGCGGTTGTCGACGATGACGGGCTTGCCCAGAATCTGCTCCAGCGCCAGCGCCACCGGCCGCGCCGCCAGATCGGCCTGGCCGCCGGCCGGAAACGGCACGATCATGTTGATATTGTGCGACGGCCACACGCCTTGCGCCGACGCCGAATGCGATAGCGCGATTTGCGACAGCGGCAACGCCGCGGCGGTTTTCAGAAGTTCACGTCGATTCATCGGCAGTTTCCCCAGGAAATTTTGTTTTCGTTGCGTGTAGCCTTACCGAAATGGCCGAGGTTGCGATAGCCGTGCTCTTCCTCACCTTCCCATGGAGGGTGAAGAGCGAGTCTACTTCCTCCCCTTCGAAAAATGCTTCGTCAGAAAATCCGCCAGCACCTCGACACGCGCGGGGCGCGGGCCACCGGGCGGCGTCACCAGATGCACCGAGCCTTCGGCCTGCTTCCAGCCCTTCAGGATCACTTCGACCTCACCAGAGGCGATGGCATCGCCGACAATGAAATCCGGCAGATCGGCAATGCCGAGGCCCGCCAGCAATGCCGGCATCAGCGCTTCGCCATTGTTGACGCGCAACGGACCCGCGGGACGCACGCTCGCCTGTTCGCCGGCCGAATTGGTGTAGTGCCAGACATCCGGCGTCGAGAGATAGGCGTATCCGAGACATCGGTGCTGGGCGAGATGCATCGGGTGCGTCGGCCGGCCATGGCGCTTCAGATAGGCTGATGACGCCACCGTGTAGCGCGGCATCGCGCACAGCCGCCGCGCGATCAACGACGAATCCGGCAGGCTCGCGATCCGCAACCCGGCATCGAAGCCCTCGCCGATCAGATCGACCATGGCATCGCTGAGGTGAAGATCAATCGCGACATCGGGATAGGCCTTAAGAAATTCCGGCAGGATTGGCGCCACCGCCTTCACCCCGAACGTCATCGGCACCGCGAGACGCACCAGCCCGCGCGGCGCCACCGATTGCGCCAGCGCCTCGTTCTCCGCCGCCTCGCCATCCAGCAGCAAACGCGTCGCGCGTTCGGAGAGTTTTTGCCCGGCATCGGTCAGGGCCAGCCGCCGCGAAGTGCGGTTGAACAGCCGCGCGCCGAGCCGTTGCTCCAGCCGGCTGACCGCCTTGGAAACAGTCGCCTTGGACAGCGAAAGCTCGCTTGAGGCTGCCGCAAACGACCGTAATTCCACGACTTTCGCGAAAATCGCGAGGCCTTCGAAATCGGGGAGTTTTGCCATCCGGGCCCTCCGATTGGATCAATAATAGAAACAATGTGTTTCAATCGTTTCTATTTATGCACCATTCGAAAGTGCATATCCAGATGCCAACGCAAATTCAACGAAGGAAAATCCCATGATTGAACTCAGACCCTTCAACAAACTCGGCGGCGCCGACCACGGCTGGCTGAAAGCAAAGCACCATTTCTCGTTCGGCAGCCATTACGATCCCGGCAATATGGGCCATGGCTCCCTGCGGGTGTGGAACGACGACGAAATCGCGCCCAACACCGGCTTTCCCGCCCATCCCCATGCCAACATGGAGATCATCACCTACGTTCGCGAAGGCGCGATCACGCATCAGGACAGTCTCGGCAACAAGGGCCGCACCGAAGCCGGCGACGTGCAGGTGATGAGTGCGGGCTCCGGCGTGCGTCACTCCGAATACAATCTCGAGCCCAACCAGACCAAAATTTTCCAGATCTGGATCGAGCCGACCACCCAAGGCGGCCAGCCGACCTGGGGCGCCAAGCCGTTTCCGAAATCGGATCGCTCGGGGAAATTCGTCACCATCGCCAGCGGCTTCAAGGCCGACAACGACGCGCTGCCGATCCGTGCCGATGCGCGCGTGCTCGCCACCACGCTCAAGGCCGGCGAAAGCGCGGAATATGCGCCCGGCAAAACCCGCAACCTCTATCTGGTGCCGGCGGCGGGCGCGGTCGAAGTCAACGGCGTGCGCGTCAACGCCCGCGACGGCGTCGCGATACGCGATGAGGCGAAGCTCAGGATCACCGCGCTGGAGGATTCGGAGCTGGTGCTGGTCGACGCGGCATAGCTCAGATTTCTCGTCCGTCATGGCCGGGCTTCGTCCCGGCCATCCACGTCTTGAATTCCAAGGAAGACGTGGATGTCCGGCACAAGGCGGGCATGACGACTTAACCCTCAACCTCAAGGAGACCACCCATGACAAAAGTTCTCGTTCTTTATTATTCCGCCTACGGTCACATCGAGGCGATGGCGAACGCGGTCGCCGAAGGCGCACGCGAGGCCGGCGCCTCGGTCGATATCAAGCGGGTGCCGGAGCTGGTGCCGCCGGATGTCGCAAAAGCGTCGTATTATAAGCTCGATCAGGCAGCACCCGTCGCCAAGGTCGAAGAACTCGCCAATTACGACGCTATCATCGTCGGCACCGGCACGCGCTTTGGCCGGATGGCGTCGCAGATGGCGAATTTCCTCGACCAGGCCGGTGGGCTATGGGCCAAGGGCGCGCTGCACGGCAAGGTCGGCGGCGCCTTCACTTCGACGGCGACCCAGCATGGCGGCCAGGAAACCACGCTGTTTTCCATCATCACCAACCTGTTGCATTTCGGCATGACCATTGTCGGCCTGAATTACGGGTTTTCCGGCCAGATGGAACTCAATGACGTCACCGGCGGTTCGCCCTATGGCGCGACCACGATCACCGGGGGCGACGGCAGCCGCCAGCCGACCGCAAACGAACTGGCGGGCGCGCGCTATCAAGGACGTGTGATCGCGGAAACCGCGAAAAAACTGCATGGCTGATGCGATCCGGGCGGCATTCGATCGGGGGATGCCGCCCTCGTTTTGCGGCGGGTACAACAAAGACCCGGCCATGGCAGTCGATAAGTATTTCGTGATCGCGGGTTTGCGCAGTTGCGGAACCGGGCGGTGTTCGCGAAGTTGGGTCACGCGCATCCGCGCCTGGAGATTTCAGAAATGAGCAACAAGCCCGATTCCAAGGACACCCGGAAAGCCCCCGCCGAGAAGCATCCCGGCATGATGGGCGACGGCACCGAAGAGCAGAACCTCGGTCAGCCCGGAAATCCCGCGGCCCGCATCAAAAAGGACGAAGTCGACGCTGCCTTCGCCAAGGAAAAGAACACGCCGAAAAAATAACGCGCACTTCAATGATCGGAAATTCGCAATAAAAGGCCGGGCCGGATCGCCCGGTCTTTTTTGTGCAGGTGAAATGCCGATGACGGCATGGTACGGATACGCATGAGCGCAATCCCGCAAACTCCATGGCCCGAATTGCCCACCGCAGCGTGGCGGGAGACCTATGCGACGCTGCATCTGTGGACCCAGATCGTCGGCAAGATTCGCCTGGTGCGATCCCCCTGGCTGAACCATTCCTGGCATGTCGCGCTCTACGTCACCGCGCGCGGGCTGACGACTTCGCCGATACCGGATGGCGTCAGATCATTTCAGGTCGACTTCGATTTCATCGATCATCACTTGCGGATTTCGACCAGTGACGGCGCAACGCGGCAGCTTGCGCTGGCCGGACAATCGGTCGCGAGCTTTTATGCCGCTGTGATGGCTGAACTTGCAGAGCTCGGGATTCATATCGCTATCGATGAGACGCCCAACGAATTGCCGGACCCGATCCGGTTTTCGGCGGACCGCACCCATGCCTCTTACGATCCGGAAGCTGTGCGGCACTTCCTGCAAATCCTCGTCAATGTCGACCGGGTGTTCAGGCAATTCCGCACCGGCTTCCTCGGCAAGGCCAGCCCGGTGCACTTTTTCTGGGGCAGCTTCGATCTCGCGGTGACGCGATTTTCAGGCCGTCGCGCGCCGCGCCATCCCGGCGGCGTGCCGCATCTATCCGACGCCGTCGCCTGCGAGGCCTATTCCCACGAGGAGAGCAGCGCCGGCTTCTGGCCGGGCAGCGGCGCGATCGACTACCCTGCGTTCTATTCCTACGCCTATCCCGAACCGCCGGGTTTTCGCACCATGAAGGTACGGCCGGATGCGGCCTTCTTCAGCGAAACGCTCGGCGAATTCATCCTGCCCTACGACGCCGTGCGCACCGCCGCATCGCCGGACCAGGCACTGCTCGAATTCCTGCAAAGCACCTATGACGCCGCGGCCAACACTGCGAAATGGGACCGCGATGCGCTGGAATGCCCGCTGGGCCAGCCAGGCGTACCAAGGCAGATCTAGGATATCAGCCGTTCTTCGCCTTCAGATAGGCCCATTGCCGATGCTGGACCCGATCCTCGTGAAGGGCTCTGGCTCGCACGTCCCTCGGCAAGACCGAAAGGCATGGAAAGTCTTCAACCGATCGGCGCTTGACCCCTGTAACGGTGATATCATGTGTCTCTGCAAACCGTGACAGGATCTCCGGGGTAATGGCAATATCGGTACGCATGAAATCGTACAGTTCGACAATGATGTCGGAATTTTTCAGATGCGGCGCCTTGCCGGGATCGAGCAGCTTCAGCTCGTATCCTTCGCAATCACAAAATACCAGTGCACGATCGCTGCATGCTTCATTCAACCGTTCAGGCGTGCATTCGCCGTCGATGACAATCCGGTCCTGGACCTGATTGAGGCTGGCGAGCGACCGGCATTCGCGTCGCGCTTTTTCGCGAATATCGAAGGCCAATACAGCGGCCGCGGGAGCCCGCAATGCCAGGCCCACGGCCACATAGCCTGCGTCGCAGCCGACATCCACGATGACTTTTGGCGCGCGCGTCAGAGCGGTCTCGATGAAGGCGTGGGTTTCCGCCTCGTAGCTGCCGATCAACAGCGGCAGACAGGCGTTCACGGCGTCGCTGCGGTGAAACTTCATCCCAGCGAACGGACCACTCTGCACCACAAAATTGAATTTGCGAATGAAGCTTTCCTTCCACGGCGTCAATGCCGTTTGCAGGCGAACGTTTCGTCTCCGATGCAGGGCCAGACGGCTATCGCGGATGGCGCTGAACAGCGCGGGCGCGTAGGTGGAGACGGCGCGCTTGACCGCGTAAATCCGTGAAGAATTCATTTGATACTCCTCAATTCACCTACAGAACGCTATCGGCTTTTATGGCCTAACTCTCTTCGCGCGAGCGCGGCCTGCCGAGGGCACGGCCGACCAGCGCCGCAAGCCGCGGATGGCGGCGCAGTTCGCGCGCGGCGCGATCACGCATCACATAGGGAATTCCGCGCCAGTTCAGCGACGCCGTGAGATCGATCAGCGCGAGCGGCGCCACCCCGAAGCGGCGCTTGTAGGCATAATTGCCGACGCTGAAATCGAACTCGCGCACACCATCCTTGTGCAAGGCGGCCATGGTGCGCTCGATGATCAATCGTCCCGGCGAGCAATTCGACCATCTGTCGCCGGCATTGCTGACGCGCACCATGATATAGCGCGAACCGCAGCGGATGCCGAGCAGCGTGGCGACCACCTCCTCGCCCGATGTCAGAGCCGACATCACGGCATAGCCGCTGCCCACGCCATCACCGACCAGATTGCGGTAGAACGCGGTGCTGGTCTCATCGTTGAGAATGAAATTCAGTCCGAGATGCTGCATCCGCGCGCCCTGCTGAATCTCCATGGTCGAGAGCATCCGCAGCGCTTCGCTGCTTGTCCGCAACGATCTCGAAAGCAGCGGTGGGATCGCGCGTGAACACGCGCCAGCTTCGCTCCAGTTCCTTGCGCACGGTGCGTTCAAGTTGATAACGCCAGGCATCGAAATCATCGCCGGTCCGGACAACATTGCCGTTGAGTGGACAGGGATTGGCACCATCGAGCAATGCCAGCGGATTGGGCCTGCCGTCGAGATCGACCGGCATCTTGCGCAGACGGACAAGATCGGCGCCGCCGGGCAATCGCCGCAGCGCGGCCAGCAAATCGCGCCACAATGCCCGCGCCGCCCTGGCATCGCGCGGCGCGGCGGCGCCCAGCACCGGTGCATTGTAATCGGTGAGTTCGAGATCGGCGAATTCGACGATCCGGATAGCCATTTTGCCGACGGCGGATCAGCGGCAGCAGCGCGACGTGTTCGCCGGTCGCGATATCAGAGATAACCGCAATCAGCGGTTCGACGTGGTCGATGCCGGCAAAGGCCTGGTACCAGGCGTCGAGCCATTGAGGGTGCTGGAACGGAGTCGAGGGGCTGACATCGTTCCACAGCACCGCGGCCTGTTTCCAGTCCTGCACGAACTCGACGCGGAATTCGGCTCGCGCGCGAAACCTGCCGCACGCCCGATGCTCCCGTCTCTGCCGTCAATGCCGTCATTGCCAATCGATTTCTTCAGGCCGCCTTCGGCAGGTCGACGATCTTGCCGGGCTGCGCGGCGTCGAGCCGGAAGTCGATCGGCGCGACGCGCCTCGCGCTCGCGTTTGACCCAGCCGGAGTCGCGCATCACCTTCTGCAGCACGGCCTTGGCGAAGTAGGACGGGCCGCGGATGCTGCGGCTCTTCGGCCGATAGCCGAAGCGATGCCGCAGCAGGCCGTTGGCGAGGTGGACGATCTGGGCGCGGCGGATCTCCTCGTTCACATAGGACACCGTCATCGAAATATTGACGGTGCCGAGGTTTTCGACGCGATGCGGCGCGTTCAGCGGCCAGTTCAGCATCTGACCGGGTTCGAGATCGAACACGCTGGCGTGCGCATCGTACCAATCGGCGTAGGGCATATCGACCTCGACATCGAACAGCGCGATGTCCTCGAGATGCTCGGGTTTGATGAACGGCGCCGAGGCCGGATAGAGATAGACCCGCTTGCGGCCGGCAATCTGGATCAAGCCCTGCCCCGGCAGATCGGCGTGATAATAGACCTGCGCGTCCGGCGACGAGATCAGGATGCCGGCCTGATGCGTCGGCGCCTCGAACCCTGGAACCTTTGCCGCGATTTCCTCGAACATGCCGTCGAGCATGGTGCGATAGGCGCCGTCGACGCCGGAAACATTGCGCAAATTAAGCCAGAGACCGCCGCCGGCGATGGCTTCCATCACCTGACGTCCGCTGAGATTGCCGATCTCTCCCTCGCGCCACAGCCGGCGGGATTGCTTCGCGCCGGTTTGCACCAGGCTGTAATGTTCGCGCGGATAGCGCTCGATCAACTCGGCGAGCCTGTCGGTGGAGAACAGCGGCGATTGATGCAACCGATGGACCAGCCGGATCGGCTGCTGTCCCCAGAGCACCGAATGGGTGTCGTCCCAATTCGTAAAAACCGCGTCGTCGCTGTTACTCTGGCCCATTATCTCCGCTCCTGCCGACTTTGTCCCGGAATCGCAAACACCTTCTTCGCCCGGTGTCCCGTTATGAGACGGCCGGGCTATTCTCCCCTTCTATCTGGCAAAAACGATGCCCCTGCCGCCGACCTGCTTACGGTGAGCTAATGTCTGGGATGTATGGCTAACGCTGGATGTTTCCAGAAGGCGCCGGCGCCGCACGATGACTTCAGAACCCGCATATCAGGCGCTCTTTCTGGGCGCAGGGCCGCAAATGCAGTGCGGCGTCGGGCAATTTACCCGGCTGCTCGGCGAGACCATCGAAAAGCTCGATCCCGGCAGTTGCACGACATTAACCCTGACGCGACAGCAGGGATCGCTCGCCGAGATCTGGCGCGCGGTCGGATCGGCGCGCAGCGTGGTCTGCAACTTTCCGATCGTCGCCTGGAAGCGCGTGATGTTCCGGCCGCTGCTGGCGCTCGCGATCGCGCGGCTGCGCCGGCGGCGCGTCGTTCTGATTCAGCACGAATGGGGCGGACTGAACCGGTTGCGCCGCATCACCTATATTCCGGCGCTGCTGCTCGCCGATACCATCGTCATGTTCTCGCCCCTGGTGCGGCGCGAACTCGCCGCCGATCCCATGGTCGGCTGGACCGCGCGGAAATGCGTGCTGGCGCCGTTGCCGCCGAACATCGAGGCTCCGGCAGGAATTGCCGACTCCAAATTGCGGCAACGGCTTGCCGCCGCGCGCGAAGACGGCCGTCTCGTCATCGGCCATTTCGGATCGATCTATCCGGGCAAGCAGCCGAACGCCCTGCTTGCCATCGGCGCCATCCTCAGGGAACGCGGGCTCAAGCCGCTGATCGTCTATATCGGCTCGTTCATCCGCGGCGTCGACAAGGTCGAGCAGGAGTTTCATGCCCGCGCCGCCGAGCTTGGCATCAGCCGACGATGTCATCGTCAGCGGCTATGTCGCTTCGGACCATGAAGTATTCGGCCTGTTCAGCGAAATCGACGCGTTCTGTTATCCGCTCGAGGAAGGCCTCACCGCGCGGCGCGCCAGTGTTCTCACCTGCGTGCAATCCGGCCGGCCCGTCATCGTCACCGGTCCGGCCGAAGCAAGCGAGTTCGACCACCATCCGCGCTTCAAGGAATTGATCGATCGCGGCGCCATCGTGCTGGTCGCCCGCGGGTCGGGCGAGGACGTCTACGCCGACCGGATCGTGTCGGCGCTGAAATGGCCGTCGGTGCAGGTGCCGTTCGAATTCGATGGCTGGTGGCAGGACGTTGCGCAGGCGGTGCGGGCGCAGCTCTGAGCTTCACTCCTTGACGCGAAATCGCGCCAGATAATGCAGCCCGAACACCGCCAGCAGGAACGTGAACCACAGGGGATCGGCGCGGTCGAGGAAGAAGCTTTCCATCGACGAGAGATAAAGTCCGAACAGCCAGATCCGCAGCAGCACCATCGTCAGCGGGCCGTTGTTGCCGCCCTCGTCGGCGGCCTGGAAATTCCGCAACGGCGCGATCACGATGCGCGACGATCAATAGCGCCAGTCCGGGCAGGCCCATCGCCCAGCGCGGTATCGAGATAGCCATTGTGGCTGTGCGACGCGTAACGCCGCCCACTCCTTGCCTTCCGGCAAATTCTGGATCGGCGTCGCTGCCCCAGAAGGCGTCGAAAGCCGTAGCCGGACGTCAGCCGCTCCCGGAGCGACTGCATCGCAAAAGTCCAGATGTCGGTACGGCCGGTGAAGGTCGTATCCAGCGGCAGCAATTTTGCGACTCGCGCAAGGCTGTCGCTCATCACGGTGCCGACGCTGAGCAGGTTGAGCAGGATCAGCGGCGTCAGCAGCATCACGGCGCGCCCCCAGAGCGAGCGAACCACCGCGGTGAGCGAGGTCAGCAGCAACACCGCAAAGCACAGCGTCAGCGAACTTTTTCCTGCCGAAAAAAACAGGAACAGCGAGGCAAGACCGATGATGATCGCACCGGATATCCACGCGCCCGACCTGCAGATGTAGATACCGAGAAACAGCAGCATCGCCATGATCGCCGCCGCGTCGTTCTTGTGGCCGAACGCGCCCCGCCAGTTGCCGGCGAGCGCGGGCTCCTGCGCGTCGGTCGCCAGATGGATCGACAGGTTCGGCGCCAGCAAGATACCGAGATAGCAGGTCGCCAGCAGGACAAGGGCAGCGATGCTGAACCATCGCATCAGCTCGTTCTGCGATTTCGGCATCAGCATCATCGCCGCCGTGACCACCACGACAAACGTCGTCAGGGAGAACCGGCGAATGGATGTGCCGGGGTCGAACGAGAGTACGATGGTCAGGCAAAGCCACGCCCCGAACAACACAAATGGCGGCGTCAGCAGGGACGCCAATCCGGGCATGTTGTCGCGCATGGTCAACACCAAGGCGAGCACCGCAAGTCCGCCGAACAGCGCGTAGGTCGCCGTATCCTTGCCGCTGCTGACATCGCCGACCAGCATCTCACCGAGGTCGGGGAACGGCCGCAGCGAAATCCACGCCACCAGCAACGTTCCGATGAACGTCGCGCCGCGGACGATGTCCATCACCTGCTGGCGCCGTAACCCACCGAGAACGGCGTCAACTTCCGATGTGGCGACCAGTTGACTCACGATACGATCTTCGAGGCTTCGTAAGGTTGCGGCTCGATGCCCACGGTCGCCAGCACGCTGCCGGCCGCGACAATCATCGGATGCATCGCGACGATGGCCTTGTGCTCGATGAGAAACAGCCGTGCGGCCCGAAGAAGGGAGAACGGCAGCAGCCCGAACATCTTGGCGATAACCGCGGTCCGCGACCACACCGTCTGGGCCGCCTTGCGCTGGATATGATAGTTGATCGCACCGATCCGAAGGCTCCGCCGAACCAGCCAGCCGAACCTGGTCCGGCTCTCCGGTACGGTCTCGACGATGACCGCCTCCGCTGCCCAGTGAAATCGCAAACCCGCACGACGGCAACGGGTGAAGAAATCGTAGTCGCCGCCCCCCAGAAAATTGAAACGGAGGTCGAAGGTCGGATCGGCCAGTCGCGCAAATACCGGCCGCGTGATCAGGCAATTTCCGCAACCATAGATGACCGACACCGGACCGCTCGTCTCATAGGCCGGCCAGAATGCCGGATGGCGACGCCACCCGTTTTTGCTGTCGTCATCGAAAGCAGGAAAGACCGGCCCGCCAATCACATCGGCGCCGGTGGTCTCGGCAGAATGCACCATCCGTTCCAGCCAGTCCGGCGACGCGATCTCGTCGTCATCCAGCATCAGGAAATGGTTCGCGGCGGGAAACGTTGCCAGCGCCGTCTCGAAAGCCGCGTTGATGGCGTGACAATTACCCTGCCGCGGCTCGATCATGCATACTCCCGGAAATTTGCCGGATGCCAGGAACTCGGCAGCGACGGGCACGCTCTCGCTCCGCAACACGTCATTCTCGACGATGACGACCGCGAAACGGCGCTCGGTGCGCTGGTTGGCAAGCGACTCCAGCGTCAGCCGTAAATGCCGGGGCCGGCGAAAGCTGGGAATGCAGACCACAATACCGATCGAAAAATCGAGCGCGGGTGACGTCGCGGCCATGGCACGGAACGTGTGGGGTATCGTTTCAGTGGTCTCCATCGGTGGACCTGTATCGAAAGTCTTGCTTTCGCGGTGTCACAAAACCGGACACGGCGGACAGTTCCACTGTGCCGGAAACGACAGCCGCCGCCTCCCGGGCAGCAGCCACGGGACAATGACACCAAAAATGTATCTCGATCGACATGCGCGCACGTAAGTCCGCTCTGGAGTGCAACGATATCCCAGCGACACTGCAATATCCGATCCAGAGACAAAGGTTACGACGTCAGGTTTTCGCTAAGGTTAACGAATCCGGAGTCATCGGCACCGGGACATGGCGTTTAATGACCGGTTCGGCCGACTTTTAGGCCCGAAAATTCCAGGGCGACGGTTCGTTAGGGTTAAAAGCCGGCCATTACCGGGTGCACGATGAATTCGCAGGGATTGGCGTGCAACTTGCTGTCCTTGTGGAAGCCACGTTCAATTCGCGACACCGGAGATTACATTTTGAAAGCGCGGGACCTCGTTTCACTGGGCGCCAGGCATGTCCGCAACGCCCTGTCCGAAGAACTCTATTTGCGTACCGGCCGTGACATTACCCGGCCGGCGGCGATATTTGCTGAGGTCATCGAGCGATGCAATTACAAGTGTCGTTACTGCGATTATTGGCGGCGTCCGAACTACCGCGATGAAATGTCCATTCCCGAATGGCAGCAGGCGCTTTCAAGCCTGAAGGAGTTTATCGGCGCCTATCACGTCGAATTCGCCGGCGGCGAACCGTATTTGAAGAAAGGCTTCCTGGATCTCGTCCGGTTTTGCCGCGACAACGACATCCATTGGGGCGTGACGACAAACGGCGGCGCCTATCACAACAAGAAGATCGTCGCACAAACGGTGCAGGCCCAGCCTTTCAACATCAATATCTCGATCGACTCGATGGATCCGAAAGTCCACGATTATTCACGCGGGATTGAAAACTCCCTCGCCGATATCGTGCAGGGCATCCGTAACGTCTCCGACATGAGACGATCGGAGGGAATGGATTTTCCCATCATCATCAAGCCCGTCGTCCACAAACTCAATTTCCGCCAGTTGCCGCAGATGGTCGACTTCATCCAGGAAATCGGCGCCACCGCGCTGAGCTTTCAGCCCGTCGAAATGGGAACGTCGGAAGTTGAGGATGAATTGTGGGTCGGCGAAGATGAGATGGAAGACCTCATCAGGGTTCGCGACGAATTGCTGCGGCTGAAGCGCGCCGGGGCGCCCATCCTGAATGGCGAAGCGGTTCTCAACGCCTGGCCAAACCATTTTCGGCGGGAAAAAGCGCCACCGGAAGTGATGCCGTGCCGGGTCGGCATGCGAAACTATTTCATTCGCTCCGACGGCCGCCTTGAGGCCTGCTGGTTCTTCAAACCCATCGGCAACGTTCGAACCCAGACCGCGCGCGAAATCTGGTATAGCGAGGAAGCCCGCACCCGGCGCAAGGAAACTGTCGCCTGCGACAAGCTTTGCCTGTTCACCTGCCTGTCGCAGCGCACGCTGAACGATAAACTGAAGATGGGCCTGACATTGCTGACAGGCGCCGCCGCCCAGGCGAGCTAGGGCGCTTTCACCTCATCTGACATTAACTGCGCTCTTCTCCCTCCCTCTGCGCGCGCTTGCGCGTGGTGGGGAGGGGAGAAGAACACTGCATCACGGCAGCGCCAGCAACGCGCCTGCGATCGCCAGCGTGACGAGAGCCGACAGCGCCAGCGACCAGTGCACGCCGATCAGGCTTCCCAACAAGCCGACGGAAATGCCGCTGAAGGCGCGCAGTCCGAGACTTGCCATGTTGAACAGGCCGATGATGCGGCCGCGCTTGTCCAGCGGCGCGTTGAGCTGGACCAGGCTCTGCGCCATGGCGTTAAAGGAGAGTTCCAGAAATCCCGCGGCAAACAGGAAGCCGAGCGCGATCGGATAGGTTTTTGCCAGCGAGAAGGTCGCCAGCGCCGCGCACCACAGCATCGCCAGCACGATCGCGGTGCGTGGCCGTGGCGGCAACCATCCGCCGCCCTCGAGCACCACGCCGCCCAACAACCCGCCGGCAGCGTCCGCGGCCAGCAGCAGGCTGTAGGCCATGCCGGGATCGCCATGGCCCAGATCACTGGCGAAACCCGGCATTTGCGAACTATAGGCATTGCCGACAAAGAATGACGCCGCACCGGCGAGCAGGATCATCGAGACGATGACGGGAAGACCCTTGATGTCGCGCATGGTCTGGATGATATCGCCGAGTCCGCGAACGGCACGGCGTGGCGCGGGCGCACCGGCGCGGAAGCGCGGACCATAGGGCGCCTTCACCAGCCACAGCACCAGCGGCAGATAGAAAATCGTGTTGAGCATGATGCCCGGCGCCGGCCCAAGCGCGAGCAGGATGACGCCGCCCACGGCCGGGCCCGCCAGCACGGCGAGATAACGCGCCATCGCGTTGAGCCGCACCGCGCTTTCGAGATCCGACGGGCCGACAATATCGAAAAGCAGCATCTGGTTCGGCGTCTGCCACAGCACCCCGGCGCAGCCGTGGATCACCAGGATCACCATCGCCTGCCACATCTGCAGGGTGTCGGTGACAAAGAAATAGCTCCAGCTCAGCGAAGCGATGATGAACAGCGCCATGCCGGCCTGGATCACGCGGCGCGGGTCGAAGCGCTCCGCAAGCGCGCCGGACGCGACCGAGAACAGCAGGAACGGAAGCCAATGCGAGACGATGGCGAAACCCGCCAGCGCCGGCGAGTGAAATTTCTGATACACTACCCAGTAGCTGATGACGTGCTCGATATTGTCCGCCATCATCGCGAGCACGAACGTGCTGAACTGGGCGCGAAAGCCGGGGTGGCGCATTGCCGCAAAGGACCGCCTGCCGGATGGCGAAGCGCTAGGTGCCGGATCACTCATAATAGCCGTCGATTCGCTGCGCAGGTTGAGGGGCACATCCGGCAGCGCAACGCAGAGGATATGTTCGAACAGATTCGAGATTTGGATATTACCGTTCGGCCGGCCACCATGTCGATGGCGGATCAAGTGCCGGAGCCCTCGCTGCGCGCAGGGCCGCGTTGTCGCATCGCTCTATCAACGCATAAAAAGCGTTCTGAAAAGCTTCTGGGACCGGGGGAACCGGCCGCTGTCGATTTGCGTCGGCCATAACCCGTCCACGTTGAAATAGGCCGCATAGGCGATGTCAGTCTCGTTCTTCACGAACCAGTCGTGCATTTGCTGAACGAAGAACGGATTGTCGCCGAAATTGCCGACACCCCATTCGGGATAGCTCATGCGTTTGCCATGCTGGGCGGCAAAGTCGCGCTGCCATTGCAGGCCGAACGGCGCCTTCAAATAATAGGTGTCCCAGCGCTCCTGCGGCGAACCATCGAATTTGAAATCATAGACGTCGAGACCGATGGTATCGACGACATCGTCACCCGGGTAGACCAGATCGGCCGCGAGTTGCTGCGGACCCCATCCCGGACACCAATCGTAGGTGAAGTCGCTCGAGTAACGCCTGAATATTCCGACCACACGCCGGAAAGCTGCGATGAAGTCGGCTTCCTGACCCTTGGCGAACCATGGCGAGTCGGCAAGATTTATTTCCCAGCCGAGACGAATAATCGCTCGTGGCTGCGCCTCGGAGATCGCCTTCGCCGCCGCCTCGAACTCGGCATCGTGCAGGCCCTGCGCAACATCGGCGAGCGGCGTACCCTTCACCGTCAATGGCATCGACCAGACGACGTTTCGCGCCGGGTTGAGCTTTTTCCAGATGCCCGGTACCCAGCTCAGTCGGGAGTAATCCTCCCATGTCGACTGGGCGTAAAAGTCGACCCCGAGCACGGTAGACGGCCGCTGTTGCAGCCACTTTTCCCATATCTGCAGGGAATGCTCGCGGCCGATCGGGCCCCAGTTGACGAAGGCGCCGGCCAGCTTTGCGGAATTCGAACCGGCATATGATGCGAGACTGGTCTCGCCATGGGCCGCGACGATACCGCTGAAAACCACAGCGGCAACGACACTCGCGGCCTTTCCGAGAAAACGGACCAGGCCCAGGCGGGTGTCGCCGGTTGTGCTAGTTCGCAACATTGCTGACCCTGCTGGTTTCCAGCGATACCGACAATCTCCGCCCTACTTCGATAGAACCCTCGGAGGTCAGATGACCGGCGTCAAACTGCAGTGGAATATCGCCTCGCGCAAATTCGTCGCAGCGTCCGTCGCGGCAAATGGAATCGTAGACGGAAACAAAGGTAGCGCCCGTTGCGGTTACGATACGGCGCATGGCCCGGTCGCGTTCCCGGATCCCTGGTGTGCGCTTGCGGTCGGCGACGGCTGGGTTGCTGTACAATATCTCGTCGGCCAGAAGCCGCGGCAGCGCACTGTCGTATTCGACGATCGGCCCAAGCACGATGACGTCGACCCCTCTGGGCTTTAATATCTGCAGCGTGGTCGAGAGAACAGGCAGATCTTCGTCTTTCCATGACGCCGCAAGAAGGATTTTGTCGACCTTGTTGTTGGCCAGAAAGTCGTCGAAGACAAATTGCATGAGTTCCCGGCAAACAGGGATCTCGTAGCGCGACCCGGCCTGAGCCGCCGGACGGCACATGCTGGCGGTAGCCTGCAAGATATTCACTTCCGGCATCGCAGCAGACAGACCAAACCACAGATGCGCCGCGTGACTATCACCGACCAGCAGATAGTTTGGCCGCGTCGAGTCCAGCTTCATGCAGGTCTGAACGTCGAGCTGCTGGCGGTTTCCCGACAGATAACAGTGTCCGGCCCGGAACGCCGTGGAAGGATCGTACCAAGATAGGCGGCGATCGCCACCACGCGGTCCGGAAAGCGGAACGGCGCACCGCCGACGACGACAACCAGGCCATACAGCGCCACGGCCGAAGCCATCGCGGCCGAAGCGCCGCCGAAAACCACCGCTTTGGAGGCTTTTCTGGCCTGCGACCGGAACGGTGTCTCGACAAGTTTCCAGGACAGGCAGGCGGCGCCGACCGAGACTGCGATCAAGGCTAGCTTGGTCTCCACGTCAGAAAAATCCGACGGGAACAGCACGTTCATGCGCTGAAAGACGATCAGCGGCCAATGCCACAGATAGAGCGAATAGGATATCAGGCCGATAAAGACGACCGGTCGTAGCGACAGCAACCTTCCGGCCGTTCGAAATCCCGCGTTCGCTGGAGGCGATCACCAGGATAGCGCCGATACTGGCCAGCGACGTCATCAGCAGCAGCGGAGCCGACGGCGATCCGAAACAGATGACGCCGAACAAAAGCACCAACCCGAGTATGCCGCACGCATCTTTCCCGAATCCGGTTTCGCGGCGCCGGAATGAATTTGATCGACAGCAGCGCGCCGAGCGCCAGCTCCCAGGCACGAAAGGGAGTGAGATAGAATACAAAGGTGGGGTTTCGATAGCTAAACGCGACGGCCGCCGCAAAGGAAAGCACGGCGGCGGCCGCAAACAGAAGTTTGGCGCACTTTGGCAGGAAGCGGTAGAAAAACAGCATCAGCAGGGGGGTGATGAGATAGAACTGCTCCTCCACGCCCAGCGACCAGGTATGCAAAAGCGGCTTTGGTTTCGGCTGGCGCGTCGAAATACCCGGTTGTCACGGCGAAGAAGACGTTCGAAATCGAACCGGCCGCGCTCGCGAGGCTCTTCGAATAATCCAGCAGTTCGACCGGCAGGAAGTAGGCATAGGCCAGCATGCTCGTGACCAGGAACATGACAAACAGCGCGGGCAGGATACGCAATATCCGGCGCTTGTAGAAATCTCCGAGCGAGAACGATCCGCTGCGAATGTCCCCATCGATCATGCCGCAGATCAAATATCCCGAAATGACGAAGAAGATATCGACGCCGACAAAGCCGCCTGCGAAACCGGGCACGCCGACATGATAGAACAGCACTGGAACGACGGCGAGCGCCCGCAGTCCATCGATGTCGCTGCGATACTTCATTGTCCCACCCTCACCGGAACGCTGTGCCGATCCGACACGACGCGTCTGTAATGCAGACGATTAACCTTGCGGCCGAAGCGATAATTACGAATGGCGTGCGCTGTCGCAAAAACGGACACCGCGGACAGTGCTGTTGTGCCAAATAGAACTGGCGCCACGGACGGAGCGCCGTTGGCGAGGAAATCCGGCCGTAAATACGTCTCCATTATTATGCCTCCACACCATCGCCGAGGGACCGGGCGATACTGGCCGAACTTTTGCAATATCCGGTCCGGCGCGATGCTGCGCGGGAATGACGTTGCCATAATGGTTACTACGCCGGTTTAATCGGGATTCAGACACCCGTGCGCGTTAGAGCCACATCCGATATGCGCCGCGTAGCGCGTCCGCGGAATGTACCGCCGCCATCGCGACGGTTACCGCACGGCAAAATTAACCACTCGCGAAGCCTTGCGGGAACCGGTGCGCCGGTCCGGCATCGATCTTGCTCATTGGCCCGGCAAGGAAACAATTCGCCGAGAAACCGATGGACCGCACGATCATTGCCAGAGAGACTCTCGAGATGAACCCTGTAGCGTTGTTAACCCCAACTTACGGGCGTGACCTCGAACTGTGCACTTTGCTTTGCGAAAGTGTCGACCGTCACGTCACCTCATTTTCAAAGCACTATTTGCTGGTTCCGGACTGCGATCTATCGTTGTTCGCTCACTTCGAGAGCGAGCGCAGAACGCGTGCTTCCGGCCTCGCAGTTCCTGCCCAATTGGCTGCGGCCGTTGCCCCGCATCATCCAGCGCAAGCGCCGTCAGTATTGGTGGTCGCTTCGCGCCAAGCCGGCGAACGGCTGGCATGTGCAGCAGCTGATCAAGATCGCCGCGACCATGTCGCTGCCCCACGAGCGCTATTGCATTCTCGATTCGGACATCGTGTTCTTTCGGGATTTCGACCTGGCGCGTTTCGAATATCCGAATTCAATTCCCCTGTCTGAACATGCCCGACGAGGTCACGCCGGGCCAGGTCCGCCATGCGCGCTGGGTCGAGACCAGCCATCAGCTTCTTGGACTACCCAAGCCATCCTTCCCGGCGTCGGATTTCATCGGTCACATCATTTTCTGGGACCAGCAGACCGCGCGCGCGATGGCCGCGCAGGATCGAGGCGACCACGGGTCTCGAATGGGTCGAGGCGCTGTGCCGGACCCGCGAGTTTTCCGAATACATGCTGTACGGCTATTTCGTGCAGAGCGACGCGCGACTTTGCCGCCAGGCACACGCTCGTCCCCGCGCACGCAATGCGTCAGTTACTGGGATCAGCCGAAACTCGGCAAGGGTGAATTGAACCAGTTGCTTCGCCGCGCCGACAAGGACGACGTCGCGTTCTCGGTCGCATCCTTCTCCGGCACGCCGGTGCAGACCATCCGCGCGGCGATCGAGGAGAATGAAGCCTCCAGGACGCCTCGCATGGCGTCACACAGAGCAACCGCCGGGCTCGTCGCATAATGCTGATCGGGCAAGCCAGCATCAATCTATCCGCCAATATCCTCTCGGCATTGCTGGGGCTGTTGAGCGTTTTCATTTTCACGCGGCTGTTTTCGCCGCATGATTATGGCGTCTATCTGCTTGGCGTCGGATTCGCGTCCGTCATCAGCATTTTTCTGGTCGGCTGGTTCCGCAATCTGATCCTGAGCGGGCACGCCCGCAACGACGGCACCGACGTTCGCGGCGTCGTGATATCGGGATACCTGATCTGCTGCCTCACCGCGCCGATCGCCTACGGCATTGGGACGTCTGGTCGGGCTGGACAGCTCGGCGGCCTTGGCCGCGGTCGTGCTCGCGGTCGCGATCGGCCTGTTCGAACTTACCCAGGATCTGGTTCGCGCGCGCCTGATGGCGCTCACGGTCATGAGGGCCACGCTGGTTCGTTCGGCTTCGGTGCTTGGCCTCGGCGTTGTCGTGGCGCTGCTCAGGCCGGCGGGATTTCTGCTGCTGCTGGCCTCGGCGCTGGCCTATCTGCTTGCCGTACTGGTGCAGTCGCGAACGGCCTGGCGGGGAACGGTCATCAAATTCGATCGTTGCCGGTCTTGCGGCCGTGGCAAAACAAGGCCTGCCGCTGACGCTGTCGCTGACATTGCTTGCCATCTCCAGCGTCACCGACCGATTCATGATCGCCAACCTGGTCGGCGCGGCGGACGCCGGCAGATATATCGCCGGGCTCGATCTGGTTCGGCAGACCCTGATGATGCCGGCGATCAGCGCCGCGGCGGCGTTCTTTCCGCTCGCCGTGCAGATTCACGCCAATCAGGGCAACGCCGCGGTGCGGTCGCATCTGGGCGAATGCGTCGAACTGCTGCTCAGCATCACGCTGCCGGCCTGCCTGGGCTTCGCCATCATTTCCTCCCATGTCGCCAATGTCGTTCTCGGCGCCGACTTCCGCGAAGTGGCCGCGCAGACCATGCCGATCGTGGCCGTCGCGGTGATCTTCCAGATCCTGACGCAGCAATATCTGCATGCGAGCTTTCTGCTGTCGGGACGCAATTCGTTCTACCTGATCAACACCGCCACGATCATCGCGGTCAATGTGGTCCTGTCCTATGTCCTGGTCAGCAAGTACGGCACGATCGGCGCCGCGTGGGCGCGGCTGGGCGCCGACGTCTTCGGATTTGCCTGCGCGCTGATCCTCAGCCGCTGGGCGTTTCCCGTTCCACTTCCGCTTGGCCGGCTGGCGCTGACCATGATCGCCGGATTGGTCATGGCCCTCACGGTCGGCGCGCTCGACAGAAGCCTGCATGTCGCGGATCTGACCGCGTGCGTCGTGCTGGCTTGCGCCGGGTTGGCCAGTTACGTGGCGCTGTGCTGGCTGCTCGACATCTCCCGGATTCGCGGACGCCTGAAACAGCGGCCTCGCGCTGTTCCGCACCAAATTCGCAAACATCGACATTGGATAGAAACCAATGAACAAAACCGTCACGATCGATCTCGCTCAGCGCAGCCGTTTCCGATGCAACGGCCGATGCGCATCCAGCGAGCCGGCACATCGATGCTGAGCGCCTGCGACCGTGCATCCGCAGTCGCTGCTCGAATTGCCGCCCGGCGAGGCGCGCGAGAGCCTGCTCGCCGTTCACGACATCCTGGCTGCAATGCTGCAGCCCGACCAGGCTTGCGATTTACGAAGCCGGCGGCGGCTCGACCAGCTTTCTGCCGCTGGAAGTGCTCGATCGCTCGCACGTCACCGTGGTCGATATCGACGAGGAGCAGATCCGCAACAACGACTATGCGCAGGAGACGATCCTCGGCGACATCCAGACCTATCGCTTCAAGCCGGACAGCTTCGATCTCGTGATCTGCTACAACGTCATCGAACATCTTCCCGATGTCGAGGCGGCGCTGTCTGGCTTCTGCGAGGCCGCTGAAGCAAGGCGGCCTGATCCTGATCGGCGCGCCCAATCCGAAATCGCTGTCCGGCGTCGTCACCAAATACTCGCCGCACTGGTTCCATGTCTGGTTCTACCGCCATGTGCGCGGCGACAAAAAATGGCCGGCCAGCCCGGCCACGCGCCGTTCCCGACGTTCTTCCATCCGCTGGTCACGCTTTCGAATCTCGAAGCCTTCGCGAAGGCGCACGGCCTGCAGGTGATCTACCGGAAAGAATATGAGAGCCCGCGCTTTCCGGAGATGCGGTTGCGCAAGCCGGTGTTCGCCGCCCTGCTCGATGCCGCCGCCGCCGTCATGAACTTCGTGCTGCCGGGGAAAGCCGACGTGCGGCACGGCGACTATCACGTGATTTTGCGAAAGCGCTGAACGATGAATGCGATGTGGTCCGAAGCCAAAGCGAAAGTCAGCCATCGGCTGGCGACGCATTTGCGCGTCGAACCCTTCCGGCTGCGCAACGAAACCCCCATGGTCAGCTTCACTTTCGACGATATTCCAAAGAGCGCCGCCACCACCGGCGCCGGAATTCTCGAAGACCATGGCGCGCGCGGAACTTTCTATGTCTCGGGCGGCCTTGTCGGCACCACGTCGCCCAACTGGGCCGTGGTCGAGGCCCAGGACATCGTCGCCCTGCACCGCAAGGGCCATGAGATCGGCTGCCATACTTTTTCCCACAAGCGGGCCTGCGATCTCGACGCGCAATCATTGGCCGAGGAGATCGCAGCGCAACCGCGAATACTTGCGGACGCTCGAGCCCTCGATCACGGTCGAGAATTTCGCCTATCCGTTCGGTTACGGGTCGTTCGCGCGCAAGCGCCAGCTCAAGAACCGAGTTCACATCCTGCCGCAGCATCGTGCCGGGCGTGAACAGCGGCACCGTGGATCTGCAGTTCCTTCGCGCGATGCCCTTGATCGACCAGCGCATCGACCGCGGCGGGATCGAGCGCGCCTTCGACGAGGCGCTAAACAATAACGGATGGTTAATTTTCTACACCCACGACGTCGCCGACCGGCCCAGCCCCTACGGCTGTTCGCCGGCGCTCATGAATCATGCCCTTGAGGCGGCATCCCGCCGGAAAATCCCGGTTTTGAACATGGCGGAGGCGTCGCGATGCGTGGGCGCTTAAACGCTTTTTTTGCCATTTCGGTGAATAGTCTCCCAATGAGTATGGTTAATTTTTCCTGTTGCGTTTGTTCCGCGCCGAAACCGTGCGCGCGTCGCGTAACCCGAAGAGTAGCCCCTCAGCCGACCCGTGCGGCAGTTCGAATGGAAGCTGGGGCCCATGCTTGCGTATGATCAACCGATAAATCAGGCCAAGCCGGATGCAAGGCGAGCCTCGCCGCTGATGTCGGCGCGGCTTCAGCGTGCTGGACCTGACCCGTGTCGCTGTGGCGGCGAAAGGTCGCGATTGCGATGGCCGGGCTGATCTGCGCCTGCGCCGCCGTCATGATCGGCAAGAGCCTGACGCCGAAGATATGCCGCGACCGCCCAGCTTTATGTCGATCCCCGCGAATTGCAGCTGGTCGATCGCGAACTCACGCCGCGCGCCCAGGACATTTCGGGCCTGGCGATGGTGGTCGAAAGCCAGGCGCGCCTGATCACCTCGAACAACGTGCTGCTGCAGGTGATCCAGGATACCCATCTCGACAAGGATCCGGAGTTCGGCGGCGGCGAGTCCAGGAGCCTGATGGCATCGCTGCTCGGCCTGTTCGGGCTCGAAGTCCGGTCCGCCGGCGAAGTCAAGCTCGGCCAGATGGCGGCGCTGGACGCCTTGAACCGTCATATCACCGTCAAGAAGACCGACCGCACCTTCATCGTCGATATCGACGTCTGGTCGTACGATCCGGCAAAGGCGGCGATGCTCGCCAACGCGATCACCAACGCCTATCTGGCGGAATCGAAGAATTCGCAAGCCGACCGCCGCGCGGCGGGCGACCACCGATCTGTCGGGCCGCCTCAAGGAATTGCAGGAACGGCTGCGCAACGCCGAGAACATGCACTGGCGATCTACAAGGCGCAGAACAATTTCGTCGGCACCCAGGACTCGGCGATCAGCGACCAGCAGCTTTCGACCAGCAATCAGCGGCTCGCCGCGGCGCACGCGCTGACGCTCGACGCGCAGGCCAAATACGACCAGATCGAAGCCAGCCGGAAGGCGTCGACCGATGCCGGCGCCATTCCCGAGGCGTTGCAGTCCCCGACCATCGCCAATCTTCGCGCGCAATATGCCGACGCGCGCAAGCGTTATGCCGAAATGACCGGCGAATTGGGACCGTTGCATCCCTGCGCTGCGCCAGATGGAAAAGCAGGTCGACGACCTGCGCCGCACCATCAGCGAGGAAGTCGATCGCTTCGCCCTGTCGGCGAAGAACGACCTTACCCGCGCCCGCGACTACGAAGCTTCGCTGAACAAGGCGCTCGACACGCAAAAACGCCAGAGCGTCCAGCTCAGCCAGGCTTCGGTGCGGCTTCGCGAACTCGAACGCGACGTGGAAGCCAGCCGCGACGTCTATCAGTCGTTCCTCAAGCGCTCGCGCGAAACCGAGGAACAGGAAAGCCTCAACACCTCGAGCGCGCGCATCATCGGCGAAGCCACCGTGCCGCAGCGGCGCGTGTTCCCGCCGGCCATGAGCCTGATTGCGATGATCGGCTTCATGCTCGGCGCGCTCGGCGCCGCGGCCTGGATTGTCGCGGCCGACCGCCTGTCTGCGCCGGATGCCATCGAACCGCGGCCGCAGGGCGTCGGTGTCGCCGGACATGAAGATTTCCATTCAGCCGCCGCGATCGCGGGCCCAGCCCGGCTCATCAGCCGGTTGCCGGGTCCGCCTTGATCGAGAAGCCGCTGATCGTGCGGCTGCAGGAATCCGACGTGATACGGACGCTCAGCGGCATTCTTTCGATCGGCGGGGTTCCCGACGTGACGCGGATGGGCTGGCCGACGCTGCGCCCGGGCCTGCCGTTGACGGCCTTCCTCAACGCCATGCGCGAGATGCGCGCGATCCTGGCCAGGCATTCGCCCGCGGTGCCGGTGATGGCCGTGATCGGCGCAGGCTCCAGCGAGGATCGCAGCATCGCCGCGATGAACATCGCGCTGGCGGCGGCGCGCGACGGCGCCAGGGTGCTGATGATCGATGCCGATCACGTCTCGCACGTGCTGTCGAACAAGCTGAACGGCCTCGGCAAAAGCCGAAGCCAATCGCCTCGAGCTGGCTCAACATCGGCGCCAAGGCTTTCCGCGCGATCAAGACCGCGAACGGAATCTCGATCCTGCCGGCGATCAAGCGGACCGACGCCCAGGCGAGCGACGCCATCCGCAAGGCGATCGCGCAGGCGCGTTCCGCCGGCGGCTACGATCTGGTGATCCTCGACGGACCGGCGATGCCCTGGAGCGCCGCCGACCACAAACTGCTCGATGCCGCCGACGGCCTCGTCGCGATCCTGCCGGCCAGTCTCGACATCAACGAGTGCATGGAAGACATCATCGCCGCGCTCGGCGGCGCCGAACGCAAGCTGATCGGCGTCGTCGTCAACGAACTCAACTCCGCGGCCGTCAACCGCCAGCGGGACAAACAATATGCTTGAGCGCCGCGCAAATCCGATCGGGAGGGCCGCTACGGCAAGCGTGCCCAGGATCTCGCTGGGCGGGCTGCGGCTTGCCGTGCTCGATATCGAGCAGACCGCGAATTTCATGATCGACATGGTATTCCCGATCCGCCGGGTCGGCCGTCCGCTGTATCTGACTTCGGCCAATGGCGAAGTGCTGGCGCGCTGCTCGACCGAGCCGATGACCGGACGCCTGTTCCGCGCGGCCGATCTCATCAACGCCGACGGACAGCCGCTGGTCACCGTGTCGCGGTTCAAATCATCGATGCCGCTGCCGGAACGCGTCGCGACCACCGACCTGTTTGACGTCGTCGCCCGCAAGGCCGCCGCGGCGGGGCTGACATTCTATATGTTCGGCGCCGATGAAGAGGAAAATGCCGCCGCCGTCGCCAATGTCCGGAAAATGCACCCCGATTTGAAGATCGTCGGACGTTCCCATGGCTATCTGAAGGGCGACGCGCTGCGCGCCAAGGTCGACGAGATCAACGCGCTGGCGCCGGATTATCTGTGGGTGGCGCTCGGCGTTCCCTATGAGCAGGCCTTTGTCGAGGAATTCACGCCGCGCCTGTCCAATGTCGGCGTCATCAAGACATCGGGCGGATTGTTCAACTTCCTGTCCGGCAGCCGGGCCCGCGCGCCGCAATGGATGCAGGCGGTTGGGCTGGAATGGGCCTGGCGAATCTGGCTGGAGCCGCGCCGGCTGTTCTGGCGCTATCTGACCACCAATCCCCGCGCGCTCTATCTGCTGTTCCACAAGAGCCGGTCCTCAGGCAACGATCGGGCGTCCGCGAGGCTGACATGACCGATCGACCGGCCATCCTGGTTACCGGCGGCGCGGGCTACATCGGCTCGCATTGCTGCAGGGCGTTGGCCGCGGCCGGCTATCATCCGGTCGTCTTCGACAATTTTTCGACCGGCCACCGCAGCTTCGTCACGGGATCGCTGGTAGCGGGCGACCTCAAGGACAAGGCCGCTTTGCTGGCCGCGCTTTCGCGCAGCACGACATCGTCGCGGTCATGCACTTTGCGGCGTCGAGCCTGGTCGGCGAATCCGTCGCCGATCCGCAGAAATATTATGCGAACAATGTCGGCGGCACGCTGTCGCTGCTCGAGGCGATGCGTGAGGCCGGATGCAATCGCCTGGTGTTTTCCTCGACCGGCGCGGTCTATGGCAATGCCGACAGCAAGGCGCTGCCCGAGAGCTACCCTTGCGCGCCGATCAATCCCTATGGCGCCTCGAAATGGATGATCGAACGCATTCTCGCCGACTATCGCGGCGCCTACGGGCTGGGAGCGTTCTGCCTGCGCTATTTCAACGCCAGCGGCGCCGACGCCTCGGGCGGGATCGGCGAGCTGCGCGACAACGAAACCCATCTCATTCCGCGCGCGATGATGGCGCTGCAGGGCCATGTCGCGGATTTCGCGGTGTTCGGCGACGATTACGACACGCCCGACGGCACCGCGATCCGCGACTATATCCACGTCACCGATCTTGCAGCCGCACACCTGCTGGCGCTGAAATTGCTGATGCAGGGACATTGCGGCGGCGCTTTCAATCTCGGCACCGGCGCTGGCTTTTCGGTGCGCGAAATTCTGGCGGCCATCGCAGCCGAGACCGGCCGCGAAGTGCCCCATGTCGTCAAGCCGCGCCGCGCCGGCGATCCGGCCTATCTGGTGGCCGATCCCACCGCGGCGCGCGCGGACCCTGAAATTCCAGCCCGCGCATTCGGATCTGGCGACCATCATCCGCACCGCCTGGGCGTGGCACCGGAAAGCTCATCCGCTGAAGTCGGGATGAGCCTCCGCAAGCCGGCAAGCGAAGTCTCTCGACCGCGTGAAGCGCCGCACCGCGCATTTTCATGCCGCACTTGCGTTGCGTGGGCGCCCGAGCCCGCGGCACCTTCATGCTCGCCTTGCACCGCGGGAACAAGACCGGCTAGCATGAAGCAACGAGACGATGAGTTCATGCCAGTTGCAGCACACGGAATCACGACAATTAAACGGAGGAAACCATGAAGGCCCCACACCGGTTTTGGCGATATCTTTTGCTGCCGATATCTTTCGCCGGCATGCTGAGCATCAGTTCCGCCGCCGAACTCAATCCCGCCGCGGTGGCCTACAAATTGCCGGATCAGATTCCGTGGGGCCCGGTCAACTGCGCGCGGCTCGCAAAGCGCCGTCGTCGTCGGCGATCCGGACAAGCCCGGCTTCTATGTCGTCTACAACAAATGGACCAAGGGCAACCATTTCAGCCGCCCGCATTTCCATCCCAACGATCGGTACATTGTCGTGCTGCAGGGCACCTGGTGGGTCGGCACCGGCCCGAAATTCGATCCCGCCAACACCACCCCGATGCCCGCGGGCAGTTTCGTCACCCATTTCGGCAAGCAGGTGCATTGGGACGGCGCCAAGGACGAGGACGCCGTCCTGCTGATCATGGGCGAAGGGCCGGCAACTTCGACCGACGGCGGAACAGAAATAGGCAATCATCGCATCATCCTGGAACTCGAAGGCGGCGAGCGCGGTTACGTCCGGACAGTCAACTCTGGAGGGCGGGATGGACGACGAGAAATCGATCACTGAAAAGCTCACGGACGCCATCGCCAGGGCTACCGATTTCGTCAAAAGCACCGTGGGCAACATCGTCGACACCGCTTCGAATGCCGCCCAGTACGCCCTGGAATCCAATGTGGAAAAGATGTCCGGGCAAACGGCCGCTGAACGTGACACGGGCCGGATCGCCGCGACCACGAACGAGCAGGTCTACATCCCGGAGGCTGCAGATGCGTTAGCCATGCCGGCGCCACTGGTTGCCGTGCAACCAGCACCGAAGAAGCGGACATCGCGACGGAAACCGGTCTCCGGTAAAACACCGCCGTCAAAGGCGCCCATGACGAAAAAGTCGAGCGGGAAGGCAACCGGAAAGACAGCGAAAAAGGCCGCAAAGAAATCCATGCCTGCAAAGTCGAAGAAGAGCGCAAGGAAGAGCCCAAAAAAATCAGCTAAAAAAATCAGCCAAAAAGACGGTAAAACGGACTGCGAAGAAACCAGCCAGAAAAGCCGGGAACAAGAGGATGGGAAGGACCAGGAAGTCGAAGCGTTAGGCTCCCGGGCAACTTTCCCGGAGATCGCGCGTTTCACATCTCCAACGCTTGCCAGGGAGATGAAGACGATGGATACGACCCGGATCAAGGAACATATGGACGTGATTTCGTCGGACCGAAAGACGGTCGGCAAGGTCGACCACCTCGAAGGTTCCGACCAGATCAAGCTCACGAAGCAAAGCTCGCCGGACGGACAGCATCACCATTTCATTCCGGTGGCGTGGGTCGACCATGTCGATCAGCACGTGCACCTGAACAAATCCGGCGCCGAAGTGACGTCGCACTGGCAGCACGGACGACAGTAGCCCTTCGCCCGTCGATTATCTTGGCGCTCGCTTGAAAACCTGCCTATCATCGGCAATCCGAGGAGCGAACCGGTGCAGCAGGCAGCGAAAGACCAATTCGAACGCGTCGATAGGCGAATTCGTCCGATGGCGCGCCGTGCCAGAGGACGAGAGATCGCCGGCCCCGGCATGGTGGTGGGGGCCGGCGTTCGAAATGCGCGACGTGCAGCAACCGATGCCGGCCGAATGGTGCGCAAGCCTGGAACTGCCGGGCGGCTCGTCCTATGCCGCGGGCGCGGAGGTGTTCCTGCACTCGCTTGCCGACCAGACATCGCTGCCCTGGCCCGACGATTTTCCGCGCCAGGCCGAGGCATTCGAATCCGGCATAACGCGCCCGTCGACGCGTATCGGCTATCGGGCCGCGTTCTTGAGCCTCGATTCTCGCCGCGCGGGCGATTTCAGAGTTCATCGCCCGCTGCCGGCTGCAGCGGCGGAGAGAGCAGCAGCGGCGCGGAGCCGCAGCAGATCGGCCATCTGTTCGGGCGGCAGCGGCTTGCTGAACAGGAAACCCTGCATTTCATCGCAGCCGTGACCTCGCAGGAACGCCTCCTGCTGCGGAGGTTTCCACCCCTTCGGCAACCACGGTCATCCCCAGCGCCTTGCCCATGCTGATGATCGCCTGCGCGATGGCCTGGTCTTCGCGGGTCGTCCGGAAGATCGCGGACGAAGGAGCGATCGATCTTGATGGTGTCGATCGGAAATTGCTTCATCAGCGACATCGACGAATAGCCGGTTCCGAAATCGTCGATCGCCAGACGAATACCGCGCCTCTGGACCGCATCGAGCACCTTGATCGCGCGGGGAACGTTCCGCATCACCATGCTTTCGGTGACTTCAAGCTGCAGCAGCACCGGCGGACATGCCGCTGGCCAGCCAGCGCTTCGTCGATATCCTGCAGCAGGCTCTTCATCGACGAATTGCCGCGGCGACAGGTTGACCGCCATCGATACCGGCCGTAATCCGCGGCGCTGCCAGGCCATGTTCTGCGCGCAGGCCTCCTTCAGAACCCAGCGTCCGATCGGAACGATCAGGCCGGTTTCCTCGGCCAGCGGAATGAACTGGGCCGGCGGCAGCATGCCGCGTTCGGGATGGGTCCAGCGCAACAGCGCCTCGACGCCGGTAATCTGCCGGGTCGCCAGATCCACCTTCGGCTGGTAGTGCAGCGAGAACTCGTTGCGCTCGAGGGCGTGACGCAGGCAGGTTTCCAGCGTCAGACGCTCGATCGATTGCATCTTCACCTCCTTGGTGAAGAAGCGGAAATCGTTCTTGCCGTCTTCCTTGGCGAGATACATCGCCATGTCGGCATTCTTGGTCAGGGTGTGGACGTCGGAACCGTCGGCCGGGAACATGGCGATGCCGATGCTGGCCGTGGTGTGGCATTCGTGGCCGCTCAATTGAACGGGCTGGCTGACGGCCGACAGCAGCTTGCGCGCAATGACTTCGATGTCGCCGCGGTCCGCGGTCTGTTCAAGGATCACAACGAATTCGTCGCCGCCGAGCCGCGCGACGATGTCGCTCGAGCGCAGGTTCTCGGCGCAGCCGGTCGGCGATTTCCACCAGCAGGGTGTCGCCGGCTTCATGGCCCAGCGAATCGTTGATGATCTTGAACCTGTCGAGATCGATAAACAGCACCGCGAATTGCCGCTCATAGCGCCGCGCGGCCTCGATTGCGAAGTGAAGCAGCTGGTTGAACATTTCGCGATTGGGCAGGCTGGTCAGGCTGTCATGCGACGCGAGATATTCGATGCGCTGCGTCCGCCTTGGTCTTTTCGTCGGCGCGGTCGAAGTTATCGAGCGCGAAGGAGATGTTCTCTGCCAGTTTGGCAAGCAAGCTCGACCAGATCGCCGGTGAATAAATCTTCCTCGCTGCCAAAAAACAGCATGACGCCGACGGACTCGCTGCCCCGCTTCAACAGCGGGAAGCCGGCGCCGGACAGGGTCCCGCCTCCCTGCGCGAGTACATGCCAATGCGCCGTCCGCTCATCGGTGACGAAATTATTGATAATGGTCGGCACCTTGGTGCGGAAAGTCATTCCCGACAATCCACGGCCTTCGGGATCCTCGTCGGAAATGGAAAATCGGGTGCTTCGTATGCGGCTGTTGTTCCGCCCCTTGGTGGCGGCGATCCGGAGAAATTTCTCGCCGGGATCCGCCAGCAGGATGGTTGCCGAGGTGAATGTGCCGGCCAGAACCGCCGCTTCGCAGACCAGTTCGAACAGTTCTTCGCGCGATCTTGCCCGCATGATCGCTTCGTTGGTGGCACTGAGCGCTTCGAACATCCGCGTCAGGCGATCTCTTTGTTTGTCGGCTTTGGTTTTTTCAAAGGCGAGATCGAAATTGTGCAGGGCGAATGAGAGGTTGTCCGCCAGGCGCTGCAGCAAGTCCACGAAACCCGGTGTGAAGGCATCCACCTCGGCAGCGACAAAAAGCAGGATGCCGACCGGCTCGTCGCGGCTGAACAGGGGAAATGCGGCCACCGCCCTTGCCCCGTCGCTGCGGACCGAACCGTGAAACGCCGTGCCACGTGGATCGGCCAGATAGTCATTGCTGATGCATGCCTTCCGGGAACGGAATGCTATCCCGGTAATGCCGCGCCCTTCCGGATGATTCTCCTTGACCGACAGCTTCACTTTTCTCGTCTGTTGCGCGGTCGGTCCCGCCGAGGCGACGATGTCGAGAAACTCCTTGCCGGGCCGCACCATGCCGATGCTGGTTGACGTGAATTTTCCGCCGCCCGCCGCGGCTTCACAGACCAGTTCGAACAGTTCGGACCGCGATCTGGCCCGCATGATCGCTTCGTTGGTGGCGCTAAGTGCTGCGAACATCCGCGCCAGGCGGTCCTTCTGTTCCTCGGCTCTGGCCTTTTCGTCCAGACGATCGAAATTATCGAGGGCGAACGAGACGTTCTCGGCAAGGCGTTGCAACAGCTCCATCATTTCAGGGCTGAACACGCCGAGTTCGCTGGAGAGGAACACCAGAACGCCGAAGGCCTTGTCACCCTTCAGCAACGGCAATGCGGCGCCCGAGCGCGTTCCGCTATCCCGAACGGCCGTGAAGAAATGCCCTCTGCCGGCGAAGTCAGCCAGATAGTCGTTGCTGATGCACGGCAGCCGTGTGCGAAATGCGGTCCCGGTGATACCCTGTCCCTCGGGACGCGCGGCATCGACCGACAACCGCACGCTCATCGCCCGCTCCCGATCCGGTCCGGCCGCGGCGACATTTTCCAGAAATTCGGAATCGGGCCTTTCGAGTGTGATCGCGGTGGAAGTAAATCTTCCACCGACGACCGCTGCCTCGCAAACCAGATCGAATAGTTCCGACCGGGACCTTGCCCGCATGATCGCTTCATTGGTGCCGCTGAGCGAGGCGAACATCCGTGTCAGGCGGTCTTTTTGTTCCTCGGTCCTGGCCTTTTCGTCGATGCGATCGAAATTATCGAGCGCGAAGGAAACGTTTTCCGCCAGCTTCGCAAGCAGTGTCACCAGATCGTGCGTAAATGCGCCTTCCTCACGGGAAAAAAACAGAAGCGTGCCGACGGCCTCCTTGCCGTTTTTCAGCAAGGGGAAGCTTGCTCCGGATTGCGTCCCTTCTGCTCTTGCAATGTCACGAAAGTAAGCGGTTCGTTCGTCGGCCATAAAATTGTTGATGATGCAGGGCTTCAGCGTCCGGAAGGCGGTTCCGTTCAGGCCCCGGCCTTCGGGAAGATCGGCCGAGATTGCGACGCGCCGGTGTTTCATCTCTTCGGTATTCCGTCCCTTCCAGGCGAGATTTCGAAGAAATTGCCCTCCCGGCTCCGCAAGCGCGATCGTTACGGACGCGAACGTTCCCCCCAGGACTGCTGCCTCGCACACCAGCACGAACAACTGCTCTCGCGTCTTGGCCCGCATGATCGCTTCGTTGGTGGCGCTGAGGGCCTCGAACATCCCGGTCAAACGCTCCTTCTGTTCGTCGGCCCTGGCTTTTTCTTCCGCGCGATCGAAATTATCGAGAGCAAATGAAACGTTTTCAGCCAGTCTGGCGAGCAGGCCTACCAGTTCATCCGAGAATACGTCTGTCTCATTGGAGAGAAACAGCAGCACCCCGATCGACTTTTCGCCGTTCTCCAGCAGCGGAAAACATGCGCCGGATCTGGTCCCGTCTTCCCTGGCAAGGCCATGCCAATGTGCGGTTCGCTCGTCGGCCAGGTAATCGTTTGCGATGCAGGGCTCTCGTGTCCGGAACGATGTCCCGATCAAACCCCGGCCTGCGGGATGCTCCGCGGAGACTGCGAACACGGGATTTCGCTTGCGGTCGATATCCAGCCTTCTGGAAGCAGCGACGTGAAGAAACTCGGACCCGGGCTCCGAAAGCAGGATGTTTGCGGAATTCAGCGTTCCGCCCAGCACCGCCGCGTCGCACACCAGCTCGAACAGTTCCTCCCGCGTCTTGGCCCGCATGATGGCTTCATTGGTGGCACTGAGCGTTGCGAACATGCGCGAGAAGCGATCCTTCTGCTTTTCCACCAGCAGCCGCCGGTTCTCGTGCTCGAATACCTCGAGACCGAACGAAATATTTTCCGAGATTTGGCCCATCAATTCGAGGCCCTGATCGTCCAGCCAGCCGACCTCCCGAATGAAAAACAGAAATACCCCTACCGGCTGTCCGAAACGCATCAGCGGCAGCGCCGCGCAGGTGTGGATGCCGGCGACCGTGGCAAGTCTGCGCCAGGGTTGCATCCGGGGGTCGTTTTCCACGTCGTTGCTGACGCAGATCTTGCCGGTACGAAATGCCGGACCGTGCAGGCCTTGCCCGAGCGGGCTGGCAGGATCCGCCGACAAATGCACTTCGGAGAAAAGATGATCCATCTTGCCGGCGCCGGCCGCGAACTCCAGCATGCCGGAAGCCTGGTTATGCAGAAAAACCGCAGTGCCGAGCGATTTCGCTCCGTCCGAGACGGCCTGGCAGATCAACTGAAACATTTCTACGGGGCTCTTGGCGCGAAGAATGGCTTCATTGGTGGCGCTCAGCGCCGCATACATTCGCGTCAGCCGTTCTCTCTGTTCGTCGGCCTTCGCCTTTTCTTCCGCGTGACCGAAATTGTCGAGAGCGGACGACACGTTCTCCGCGATCCGCGCCAGCAGCGCGATAATCTCCTCGTCCGTGGCCCAGGATCTTGCCGATCAGAAACGCCAGCACGCCGATGCTCTTGCCGGCTCTGATCAGCGGGAGGGCCACGCAGGCCACGACGCCCCCTCGCGTCCGGCTTTTTCCCACGTTGCCCCTGCACCGAGCCGAGAAAGTCCTCGTTGACGCACGGCTTCTGGGTCCGGAATGCCACTCCGCAACGCCGGCGCCATAGACATGATCGGGATCGATCGAAACGCGCGTCTCGTGTCACCTGCTCGACGATTTCACCGGTTCCGGCGACCGGCTGTCAGCCAGGTCGAACCCGGCTCTGCGAGCAGCACCACCGACGCCAGGGATTTTCCGCCATAGACGGCGGCATCGCACACCCGCTCGATAGAGATCCTGCGGCGTCTTCGCGCGCAGAATGGCCTCGTTGGTCGCGCTGATGCGCGCCGAACATCCGGTTGACCCGCCGCACGCGCCCGCTCGCCGCTGCTTGCGCGCGGCCTCGTGATCGAAATTGTCGAGCGCAAATGAAATATTCGCCGACATGCGCTTGAGCAGCGAGATTACTCGGTCGCTTGAGCGATCCGGCTTCGTGCAAGGTAACGAGCAGCACGCCGACGCTGCGACCATTGCAAATCAGCGGCAGCGCCGCCGCCGAGCCGACATGCGCCTTGCGTACGCCCTTGCGCCAGGCCAGCGAACGCGCGTCGTTCAGAAAATCGTTGCTGATGCTGATCTTTTGGTCGCGAAAGGCCTGCCCGCAAACCCCCGAACCCTCGGGCGTGTCCGCTGCGATCGAAATATCGATGCTGGCGCAGCCGCTCGATGTCGTCGCCCAGCGCCGGCGACAAACCGCGAGCTCGTCGGTTCCCGGTTCCAGCAGGAAGACCGCCGTCGCCAGGAAGTCCCCGCTGGAGAACGCGGCTTCGCAGACCCGCCGGTACAGTTCCTCGGGCGATTTTGCGTACAGGATCGCTTCGTTGGTTGCACTCAACGCCGCAAACGTACGCGCGATATTCGTCTCCAAAATCATCCGGCTCCCTGCGGACAGTCATTTGCCCCGGGCGTCTTATGCGCGCGAGCGCGCTAAAGCGCCGTCATAAAGGCCGGATAAGTTGCGATTTAGAGTAAACGACACGCGAAAAACAACGGGCAAAAAAATTTGAAAAAGCTGAGTTCCATCGCTCCACTTAGCGAGACCTGAGGGTCATCGCGGGCCATCGGCATGTTCCGGCAACGGCTCCATTGCGTTGCACCCAGGCAAATTTCGGGTTCCAAGTCATTGCCATCGGCCCATCGCTTTGAGACCATGCGCCAGACAGCCGACCAGCGACAACAAGCAAGACCCGCTCCCGCGCGGGCATCGATCCGAGGAAATCCCATGCCGATCGTCCAGGCCGACCGTCTCACGCGCATCGGCGCGGCGCTGCTCAAGGCCGCCGGCGCGTCGGACGAGGAAGCCAGACGCCGTTGCCGTCGGCTGCGTCAACGCCAACCTCGCCGGGCATGACTCGCACGGGGTCATCGCGATCCCGACCTATATCGACCGTATCAAGGCCGGACATATCGTTCCCGGCGCGCAATGGACCATCGTGCAGGAATCGCCGACCACGACCGTGATCGACGGCCATTGGGGCTTCGGCTTTCATGTCAACGCCAAGGCGATGGCGCTGACGATCGAAAAGGCGAAAACCGCCAACGTCGCGGCCTGCACGGTGTTCCGGCAAAGCCATGTCGGACGGCTCGGCGCCTACCCGCTGATGGCGATGAAGGAAGGCATGATCGGGCTTGCCACCGCCGATTCCGGCCGCTCGCCCAAGATCGTCGCGCCGTTCGGCGGCCGCGAGGCGCGGCTCGGCACCAATCCGATTTCGATCGCCGTGCCGTCGGACCTCGAGGCTCCCTTCTATCTGGACATGGCGACCTCGGCGGTGGCGGCCGGAAAGATCGCGCTCTCGGCCGCGCGCGGCGAGGAAATTCCGACGGGCTGGATCGTCGACAGCGAAGGACGGCAAACCACCGATCCCAGGCAATGGCGCAAGGGCGGCGCGCTGCTGCCGCTCGGCGGCACCGAGGGCTACAAGGGCAGCGGCCTGGCGGCGATGGTCGAAGTGCTGTGCGGACTGCTGACCGGCCTCGGCTTCGGGGTCGAGCCGACCGGCCGGCACAATGACGGATGCTTCATGGCGGTGTTCAATGTCGCGGCGTTCCGTCCGCTGAAGGATTTCAAGAAAGAAGTCGCCGAGTTCGCGCGCTATCTCAAGGCGACGCCGCCCTCCGAAGGCTCGATCCGGCGTGTTCTATCCGGGCGAAGTCGAATATATCCGCGAGCAGCAGCGCAAGGTCGCGGGCATCGAGATCGAGGACGCCACCTGGGAAAAATTGCGCGCGCTGGCCGGCGAATACAAATTGGCCGCCGAGCTCGATCTGGCATGACGCATCGCATCAGCCGGCACAGGGAGAGCCATCATGACACGGCAAATGGCGATGGTCGGATTTCTGCAGGCGCAGAACTGCACCAACCTGCCGAGTTCGTGGCGGCATCCGGAATCGCGCGACGATTCGATGTCGGCGGATTATTATCAGGAGATCGGCCGGATTCTCGAGGCCGGAAAATTCCACATGGCGTTTTTCGACGATCGGCTGGCGATGCCGGACCGTTACGGCAACGATCATGCCCATACCGTCGAATACGGCATCCGCTGCGTGAAGATGGATCCGATCGTGGTGCTGACCGCGATGGGCATGGCGACCGAAAAGCTCGGCCTCGCCTCGACCTGTTCGACCACCTATTACGAGCCGTTCGACGTCGCCCGCCGGTTCGCCACGCTCGACCTGATGACCGGCGGCCGCGCCGCCTGGAACGTCGTCACCTCGGTCAATGACGGCGAAGCGCACAACATGGGCAAGGACGCCCATCTCGAGCATGACCTGCGCTACGACCGCGCCGACGAATTCATGGAAGTGGTGCTCGGCCACTGGGATTCCTGGGAAGACGGCTCGCTGCTGATCGACAAGACGAGCGGCCGGTTTGCCGATCCCGACAAGGTCAAGCGGCTCGATCACCACGGGACAGTTCTTCAAGTCGCGCGGGCCGTTCACGGTGCCGCGCTCGCCGCAGGGCCATCCCGTCGTCATCCAGGCCGGCGCCAGCGGCCGCGGCCAGCGTTTTGCCGGGCGCTGGGGCGAAGTGATCTTCACGGCGGCGCGCAATCTGGCCAACGCCAAGCAGGGCTACGACGCCATCAGGAACGAGGCCGCCAAGGCCGGCCGCGATCCCGACCAGATGTTCCTGTGCAACCTGATCACGCCGGTGCCGGGCGCGACCAAATCCGAGGCCGAAGACAAGATGGCGCTGATCGAAAAGCTGCCGCTGGAAATCGACGCGCTGTCGCTGCTGTCGGAAGGATTGAACTACGATTTTGCCTCCAAGGGCATCGACGAGCCGCTGACCACGGAAGAACTGCAGGGCATGCAGGGCATGCATCGGCATCCGCGACGGCGTGCTGCGGACCAGCGGCAAGGCCAATCCGAGCACGCGCGATTTCATCACCTTCTCCGGCCGCGGCCAGACCCAGGACGCGATCGTCGGCGGCCCGAAGGAAATCGCCGACCGGCTGGAAGAAATGTTCGTCAGCCGCGGCTGCGACGGCTTCGTGATCGCGGCGACCTATGTGCCGGGCTCCTACGCCGATTTCGTCCGCCATGTCGTGCCGGAATTGCAGCGCCGCGGCCTGTTTCACAAGGATTATGCCGGCAAGACCTTGCGCGAAAATCTCGGCCTCGCGCGCCCGGCCGCCGGCGCCTGGAAAACCCAGCCGCAGGTCGCGGCGGAATAAAAACAAAAGGGAGATGGCAGATGCGTTGGCTCAAATTCACCGCCTCGGGACAGACATCCTGGGGAATCATCGAAGGCGACCGCGTGATCGCGGTCAGCGGCGATCCCTTCGGCGAATGGCAGCGCACGCCGCGCACGCATGCGCTGGCGGAGGTGAAGATCGAAATGCCGCTGATGCCGCGCACGTTCTATTGCGTCGGCCTGAATTATCTCAAGCATCTCAAGGAGGCCGCCGACAAGCGCGGCGAACGTGCCCAATATCCCGGACCGGCCCGAGATCGGCTATCGCGCCCAGAACGCGCTGATCGCGCATGACGAGGACGTCGTGATCCCCGCCAACGCCACCGAGAAGATTCACTACGAGGGCGAGCTGGTCGTCGTGATCGGCAAAAAGGCAAAACATCTGACCGAGGCCGACGCGATGTCCTGCGTGTTCGGCTACACCATCGGCAACGATGTCAGCGAGCGCACCTGGCAGAAGGCCGATCGCGGGCTGTGGCGGGCCAAGAATGCCGACACCTTCAAGCCGATGGGACCGTGGATCGAAACCGATGTCGATCTCGACAAGATGGAAACCGTCGTGCGAGGTCAACGGCAAGGAGACCAGCCGCTTCCACACCAACGACATGATCTTCGGCATCAAGCCGTTCATCGTCGAATGACGAAATATTTCACGCTGTGGCCGGGCGACGTGATCTGGATGGGCACCGACGGCGCCTCGCCCGACATCAAGGCCGGCGACGTGGTCGAGATCGACATCACCGGCATCGGCACGCTTGCGCAACAAGTTCGTCGCGGAAACACCGGGAAGTCACAAGGCATGAGCCGTCACTGCACCGCGCATTATTTCCTCGAAGGCCTGGTCGATCTCGGCGTCGAGTACATCTTCGCCAATCTCGGCACCGACCACGTGTCCCTGATCGAGGAGATGGCGCGCTGGGACAGGAAGGCCGCAAGCATCCCGAGATGATCCTGTGCCCGCACGAAATCGTCGCCGTGCATATGGCCGGCGGTTACGCGCTGGCGACCGGGCGCGGCCAGGCGGTGCTGGTGCATGTCGATGCCGGCACCGCGAATGCCTGCATGTCGATCCAGAACCTGTTTCGCTATCGCCTGCCGGTGATGCTGTTCGCCGGACGCGCGCCCTATACGCTGCATGGCGAACTGACGGGCTCGCGCGACGCCTATGTGCATTTCGTGCAGGACCCGTTCGACATCGCCAGCATCGTGCGCCCCTACGTCAAATGGGAATATTCGCTGCCCTCGGGCGTGGTGGTGAAGGAGGCGCTGGCCCGCGCCACGCGCCTTCATGCAGAGCGATCCGCCCGGCCCGGTCTACATGATGCTGCCGCGCGAAACGCTGGCGGAGCAATGGGACGATGCCGACATGCCGGCCTATCCGCCGGCGCGATACGGCAGCGTGCAGTCCGGCGGCATCGAGCCGGCGCGGGCCGAAGCGATCGCCGAAGCATTGATGGCGGCGGAAAATCCGATCGCGCTGACGGCCTATCTCGGCCGCAAGCCGCAGGCGGTCCCGGTGCTGGAACGGTTGGCGCAAACCTGCGGCATCCGGGTCGCCGAATTCAATTCGATCGACCTCAACATCTCGCAGGCCTCGCCGTGTTTCGCCGGCATCGATCCGCTGCCCCTGCTCGAGACCGCCGATCTCGGCCTGCTGCTGGATTCGGATGTGCCGTTCGTTCCGCAATACGCCAGGCGCGCCGGCGCGATCAAATGGATCCAGATCGACATCGATCCCCTGAAGTCGGATTTCCCGATGTGGGGATTTCCGACCGACATGCGGGTTCAGGGCGATTGCGCGATCGTGTTGCAGCAGGTGCTCGACGTCGTCGAAGCGCGCGCCGACGATGCCTATCGCCGCCGCGTCGCCGAGCGCATCGCAAGCTGGAGCGGCGCGCGCGACGCCGCCGCCAAGCGCCGCGCCGCCGCCAGCGCCAACAAGGGCGTCTCCGGCGCGCTCAGCCCGGCCTTCGTGTTCGCAACGCTCAACGGCAAGCTGTCGCAGGACGACATCGTCGTCAACGAGGCGATCCGCAACGGGCCGATCCTGCAGGAGCATATCACGCGCAACCAGGCCGCGGAGCTATGTCGGGCTCGCCGGCGGCGGGCTTGGCTTTTCCGGCGGCATGGCGCTGGGGTTGAAGCTGGCGCAGCCGGACCGCCGCATCGTGCAGGTGATCGGCGACGGCGGATTTCATTTCTCCTCGCCCGACAGCGTCTATGCGGTGGCGCAGCAATACCAGATTCCGGTCCTGACGGTGGTGCTGGACAATGGCGGCTGGCAGGCGGTGAAATCGGCCGTGCAGCGGGTCTATCCCAAGGGCATCGCCGCCGAGACCGACCAGTTCCAGTCGCGGCTGAGATCGGGCCGTCAGGGCGAGATGCGGGATTTCTCCGCCGTGGCGCGGGCGTTCGGCGCCCACGGCGAATGCGTCACCGAGCCCGACGATCTCGCTGCCGCCATCGACCGCTGCCTCGCCGCGCTCGATGACGGCAGGGCCGCGGTGCTGCATGTTCACGTCACGCCGCTGTGAGGAACTGACCTATGAAGACTCGCCGCAGCTGTTTCTCGACTCGGGATTGATCGCGCTTGCCCTGGCCGCGATGGCTTCGGCCTTCGCGCAGGAAGATCCGGCAAAATATCCGACGCGGCCGATCCACATCGTGGTCGGCTTCGCCGCCGGCGGCGGCAACGACATCATCGCGCGGGTGTTCGGACAAAAATTGTCCGAAGACCTCGGCCAGCCCGTCGATCGATCGAAAACCGGCCGGGCGCCGGCGCCATCGTCGCGACCGAGCACGTCGCCAAGTCGGCGCCGGACGGCTACACGCTGTTGGTCGGCGCCAGCGGCATGGCCATCAACCCCGCGTTCTACGCCAAGCTGCCTTACGATGCGGTCCGCGATTTCGTTGCGATCTCCGAACTCGCGACGTTTCCGCTGATCCTGATCGTCAATGCGTCCTCGCCGATCAAATCTGCCGCCGAGCTCGTGGCTTACGCGAAAGCCAATCCGGACAAGACCAATTACGCCAGTTCATCCGCCTCGTTCCAGCTCGTGACCGAGTTGTTCAAGCAGAAGACCGGCGCGCCGATGCAGGTCATTCCCTACAAGAGCGCCACCGAATCGGTCACGGCCGTGATCGCGGGCCAGGTGACCACGACCATCGCCGACGCCGGACCGGTGTTGAGCCAGATCCAGGGCGGCAAACTGCGCGCGCTGGCGATTGCTTCGCCGCGGCGCATGCCGGAACTGCCCGACGTGCCGACCCTGAAAGAACAGGGCGCCGATGTCGACGGCGATCTGTGGACCGGCGTGTTCGCGCCCAGCGGCCACGCCGCCGGCCATCGTCAAGAAGCTCGAGGGCGAATTCATCCGCATCGCGCAATTGCCCGACGTCATCGCCCGCCTGAAGCCGCTCGGCGTCAACACCGTCGGCAATTCGTCGGAAGAGTTCACCAGGATCATGGCGGCGGACATCGTCCGCTGGGGCGAAGTCGCCAAGGCCGGCAATATCAAGATCGAGCAGTAGCGCTTTGAATCGGCTTCGCAATTGAGCAGCGCGGAAATGCCGGTTGGCGCACCCTCGAAAGCGAACGGGTTGAGAAACTGGCGCCGCCAGAACAGCCTTCGGTCGATCACGCTGAGCGCGGCTTCATCGCATACTTGCTCCCATTGACTGCGGATCACGGTGACCTGATGCGCCACAATAGTGGCAGCTGCTTCCGCTGAAAGCAGAAACGCCGGTGCGGCCTCGAGGCATACAGAAATTTTACTGAACCGTGAATTGCCTGTCACAAGCATGGCCTGCGTCGCCTCGTTACCTGTCCGCTGCTGCGGGCAGATGTCATAGGCAGGCGTCAGGCGCAGACTATGACCATCCCAAAATGCGGCATGGTTGCGTGCGTGGTCGTCGGTGTTGCCGCAAAGCACGTTGAAGACGAGTTGCGCAAACAACTGTCGCAGTGTTTCCGTCGGCGCATCGAAACGATGGCGCACGATTGCAGCAAGATCTTCGTAGCTGGCGTAACGGGCCATCAACTCGTCAAGACCGAATAAGGTGAGCGCTGAAACCATGGCCACCCGGGTCCAGCCGTTGCCGAGTTTTTTGCGGTCGAAACGTTCGATGAGCAGAACATCCTTCTCGGCCGCACGCATCAATCGGACGGGGGCAGCAGCAATTCCCGCCAGGGCCGCCAGCCGCATCGCGATGTATTCCGCTTTCACCACGCTGTAGACATCATTGCGCGACGAGAACTTCGCGATGAATTTTTTGTTGTCCGCGGCGATCAAGGCTTTGGGCCGGGCTCCGCCAAGCGAGCTTGCGTCAAACAGCGCCTGATCGAGTTCGGGGTCCAGCGGCACGCCCGCCTCAACCTTGGCCACAGCCTGCTGCAGATCATCGAGTGATGACGCGTTTGAAAGCCGCGGCATATAGGCGGTCGGGGAAAGCTGGAAGTCCAGCGCGCCGCTGCGGTCCGAACCGGATTCCAGCAGATAAGTCAATTCATCAAGTTCGGCGGTATCGATCTGCTGGCCCTTGCGACCAAGTTTGCGATTGATGATGACACGCCGCCCCCACGCGTCAGGTGCGGCGTCGCGGATGCAATTGGGCATCGACAGGCCGGCCAATAGCGGCAGGGCGCCCGCCTTGAGCGGCAGTTCCGGCTCGTAAATAGAAATTGCATTTTTTCGGGCGAGATAACTGCGTCCATAATTGAATACGAGTTGATCGCCAGCGCGGGCAAGCACGCCTGCGACCACCGGCATGGTTTCTCCCGGCAGCCATATCCAGACATAGGCATCCTGTTGGCGCGGTTCAGAAGTCATCTCTGACCGGCTTGATGGATGCGCGAATGGATTGCGGCAGAAGCGCCAGCATCGCCGTGTTGGCAGCAACACCCGTGGCGAGCGCCGATTGATCGGCGTCGAATAAACGCACGCCAACGATCGCCGCGACTTCGAACACCGCGCCAATCGCGCATCCGGGATCGCCTTTCTCGATACGGTGAATTAGCCCGCGCGACATGCCGGCGCGCTCCGCGAGCTCTTCATGCGTGATCTTGCGACCAATCCGCGCCAATCGGATCAGTTGTCCCAATAACAACGTGGCCTCACGGCCGTACCGGGAATGGGGACGTAACGATTTTACCATGGGAATTGTACCATAAATAGAGCAAGATAGCGCTAGCGTTCTAATTATGGAACAATTAACAGAGCGTCAAGGGTGTGCAGTAGCCCCGCGCGGCGATATCAGTCCGGTGACGACAGTGACAATCGCCGCGACCACGACATTGAGGATCAGCGCGCCGAGCCCGACATAGAACACATAACTGACGCCGCCGAGATCGAGGGTCGCGAGCGGCTTCAGCCCGTTGCTCCACGCCGTCCACGATCCCCAGCCGATGCCGGCAGCCCAGCCGAGCAGCAGGCCTTCGGCGCGGAACCAGCGCGTGAACAGTCCGAACACCAGCGCCGGAAAGGTCTGCAAAATCCACAGGCCGCCGAGCAATTGCAGGTCGAGCGCATATTGCGTCGGCAGGAAGATGATGAAGGCGAGCGCGCCGACCTTGACCACCAGCGAGGCGATCTTGGCGACCGCCGCCTCGCCGGCATGGCTGATGTCCGGGATTGACGTAGGACTTCCAGACATTGCGGGTGAACAGGTTGGCCGCGCCGATGCTCATCACCGCGGCCGGCACCAGCGCGCCGATCGCGATCGCCGCAAACGCAAAGCCGGCGAACCAGGCCGGGAACAGCGCCTTGAACAGCGTCGGCACCACGTCGTTGGGCGATGTCCACCTTGATGTGGGCGGCATAGGCCATGTAGCCGAGCAGCGCGATCAGGCCGAGCAGCAGCGTATAGGCCGGCAGCAGCACCGCGTTCTTGCGGATGGTGTCGGCGGATTTCGAGGCGAAGATGCCGGTCAGCGTATGCGGATACATGAACGCCGCCAGCGCCGAGCCCAGCGCCAGCGTCGCGTAAGGCAGCATCTGCGCCGGCTTCAAGGTCAGGCCGGTGGCGCCGCCCTTGGCCGCGAAGGCGTCGCTGGCGGCGGCGAACACCGCGCCGTAGCCGCCGAGCTTGCATCGGCACCACCACCACCGCCACCAGCACCACGATATAGATCATGATGTCCTTGACGAAGGCGATCAGCGCCGGCGCGCGCAGGCCCGAGCTATAGGTGTACAGCGCCAGGATGATGAAGGCGGCGACGATCGGCAATTCGCCGGTCAGGCCCATCGCCTTGATCACCACGCCCATGCCGATCAGCTGCAGCGCGATATAGGGCATGGTCGCGACCATGCCGGTGATCGCGACCGCCAGTTCAAGCCGCGCGAATTGTAGGTGCCGTGCACCACGTCGGCCGCGGTGACGTGGCCATTGGCATGCGCCACCTTCCACAGCACCGGCATCACGGCGAACACGAAGGGATAGACGATGATGGTGTAGGGCAGCGCGAAGAAGCCGTAGGCGCCGACCGCATAGACCAGCGCCGGCACCGCGATCACGGTATAGGCGGTGTAGAAATCGCCGCCGACCAGAAACCAGGTGATCCAGGTGCCGAACTGCCGGCCGCCCAGTCCCCATTCGTCGAGATGCTCGCTGACCGGACCGGATTTCCAGCGCGCGGCGAAGAAGCCCATCACGGTGACGAGGAGAAAGAAGAACATGAAAACCGAAAGAGCGATCCAGTCGATCTGATCGGCCATGAGCGCTGCCTTGTTGGATTTGGCCTGTAGGATTTACGGAGCTTCGTCGGGCGTGCGCCGGCGATAGACCAGCCAGATCAGCAATGAGCTGATCGGCACCCATGCCAGCTGGTACCAGTAGAAAAACGGAAAGCCGAACAGCGCCGGTTCCTGGAAATTATAGAACGGCACCCACAACAGGCCGACAAACGGCAGCAGCAACAGAGATCCACATCGGGCGGACTCCCGATCCTGGCGGACGGCTTGCGCCGTCGTCTGTCAGTTGACGATTGAATTGTTGCGCCGTCCAGCGAATTTGCTGCTGCAGTGCGATGTGATGTCGGCGCATTGCCGTTGCGAGACCCCCGCCCCGGCCCTCCCGCAAGCGGGAGAGGGAGATGAAGCAGAATTCGAATTTGTCGAATGGGTCAGCCGACACTATCAGCGCCACGACCGGTGCGCTCCCTCTCCCGCGCTCTGCGGAGGAGGGTGGGGTGGGGCCAGTCGAGCCGCTATCCGCAACTATGCCTGTGCCTTTATTCGGGCTTGATGCCCGCGCTTTCGATCACCTTGCGCCAGCGTTCTTCCTCGCCGCGAAAATAGCGGTCGAGTTCTGCCGGCGGCTGCGCGACCATCACGAGGCCCTCGTTGACGCCGAGCTTCTTGAAAACCTCGGCTTGAACCGCGGTCGCGGCGGATTTGTTCAGGCGGGCGATGATGTCGGCCGGCGTCTTCGGCCGGCGCGAACAGGCCGTACCAGCTTTCCGCGGCATAACCGGGAACGCCGGCCTCGGCGACCGTCGGCAATTGCGGAAACGCCGGCGAACGCTCCGCCGAGGTCACCGCCAGCGCGCGCAATTGTCCGCCCTCGATCAGCGAGGCCGCACTGGCCACCGTCGTGAACATCACCTGGATCTGGCCGCCGATCAGGTCGGTGATGGCGGGCGCCGCGCCCTTGTAGGGCACCGTCGTCAGATTGACGCCGGCCATGTCCTTGAACAACTCGCCCGCCAGATGCGCCGAGGTGCCGGTGCCGAACGTGCCATAGGATCAATTTGTCGGGATCGGCTTTCGCCGCCGCGATCAGGTCGGCGATCGATTTGATCGCGCGATTTCGGATTGACCACGACCAGATTGAAGGAGCGCGCCACCAGCGCTACGGCTGCGAAATCCTTGTGCGGATCGTAAGGCAGCTTGCCGTTGCAGGCTCGGATTGACCGCATTGCGAGAACGTCCCCATCAGCAGCGTATAGCCGTCGGGTGCGCTGACGGCGACGGCCTGGGTTCCGATGATGGTCCCCGCCCCCGGCTTGTTTTCGATAATGACGGCGACGCCGAGATCCTTGGCCATCTCCTGCGCCAGCGTGCGCGCGATCACGTCGGTGCCGCCGCCCGGCGCGAACGGCACGACGATCCTGATGATCCTGTCGGGATAGGCGGCGGAGGCCCGTCGAGCGGATTCGGCGACAGCCATGCCCATGCTGCAAGCGCGAACAGCACAGGGTGGTTTTGAGTTTTGGCCGAAGCGACATTTTGCGCCGAACCTTGAAAGGAGACGTCTTCATACACCGCAATCACGCGATCGTGTCTTCCTGCGCCATGCGCCGGGCGGTGAGCGGTCATGAGCGAAATGCGCGCGCCGGCAGATGGACGCCGGCACTTGCGATCGACTAGCATCCGCGGCAACGACGAAACAGACAAAAACAAAATACACTCCCGGGAGGATATCATGAAGCACTGGCTGATCGGACTGATATTGCTGGCCGCGCCATCGGCCTATGCGCAGCAGGCGGTGCCCTCGATCGCCTTCGACTCCGTCCCCAATCCGCTGCGGCTGCCGACCAACATGTATTTCGGCGAAGTGTCGGGCGTCGCGGTCAATTCCAAGGGCCACGTTTTCGCGCTGTCGCGCGGCAACACGACCGGGCCGGCCTACGCGCGCAGCGGCGACCCAGCTGCTGGAATTCGACGCCAAGGGCCAGTTCATCCGCGAAATCGGCAAGAACCTCTATGCCTGGTCGTTCGGGCACACCGTCAAGGTCGACCCCCAGGACAATATCTGGGTGACCGACAAGGGCTCGGACATGGTGATCAAGTTCGATCCCGAGGGCCACGTGCTGATGGTGTTCGGCCGCAAGCAGGAAGCCTCCGACGAAGGTACCGAACCGCTGAAACATCCGAAGCCGCCGCTGCCCGCCGAGGACGGCCGGTTTCGCCAGGTCACCGACGTGGCGTGGGACAAGGCCGGCAACACCTTCATCAGCGACGGCTATATCAATTCGCGCGTCGCCAAGGTCGACAAGGACGGCAACTGGCTGAAGTCATGGGGCGACCGCGGCAAGGAGCCCGGCCAGTTCAACACCCCGCATTCGATCGCGACCGACGCCAACGGCAATGTCTATGTCGCCGACCGCGGCAACCGGCGCATCCAGGTGTTCGACGGCGACGGCAAATTCCTGCGCCAGTTCACCATCGACGTGCCGGTGCCGCCGGACGCCAAGCCCGCGATCGGCAAGATTCCGGATGAGGCGATGATCGCCGGCGGAACCTTCGCGCCGGGCTCGCCGTGGTCGATCTGCATCACGCCGCCGCCGCATCAGGTGCTGTACAGCTCGGACGCCTGGCCCGGCCGCATCTACAAGCTCAGCCTCGACGGCAAGGTGCTCGGCGTGCTCGGCCAGTCCGGCAAGCAGCTGAAGCAGTTCGGCTGGATTCACGCGATGGCCTGCCCGTCGGAGAACGTGCTCTACGTCGCCGAATTGCTGAACTGGCGGGTGCAGAAACTGATCCTGAAGCCGTGAAGCAGGGACTATCAACTCCCGATTGACGGTCCTTCTCGGTTTCTGCGGATTATCAGCTCCGCCAGTCGTCGCTACGTCCTCCACACAAGACGCGAGGCGCAATTGCCTCGCGACAATCGTGAGAAAGAAAAAGAGGAGACAACAATGCGAAAGACAATTCTTGCCGCGCTCGGTGCGGCCTTGATCGCTGCATCGACCGTGCAGATGGCCGCAGCCGCCGAAGCCTCACCACGCCCGCAAGGTCGCCCGCGCCGCTGGCGAGCGAGCAATTCCGCAACAGCAACGCCTACGCGGCGCCGATAGCGATCCAGCCGGACTGGTCACGGTACGATGGCGGGATGTCGGCGCCTGCCGGTCACTAGAGCGGTGTTACTTTCCCCTCCCTCCGCGCGCTCTTGCGCGTGGTGGGGAGAGAGAAAAGCGCATCGGAAATAGCGAGCCCCGGAATCATCCGGGGCTTGTTTTCACTTCAGGAACCCGGATTGATCAGCTTCTGATGCTCGGCGCTGTGATGCGCGAGAGATCGATAAAGCTGCGGACCTTCGCCGACAGATGATGACGGTGCGGATAAACCGCGTTCATCGCGAATTCGACCGGCTGGTATTCGGGCAACAGCCGAACCAGCCGCGCCCGATTCGAGATCGTCGGCGATCAGAAATCCCGGCGCCAGAGCAATACCGACGCCCTGCCAACGCGGCGATGCGCAGCGTCTCGCCGCTGTTGGTGACCAGGTTGCCGGAAACCCGCACCGATACCGGCGTTCCCTTCCGATCGACGAAGTGCCAGCCATCCTCATACGGATAAAGCGCATGACGAACGCAATTATGGTCGGCGAGTTCGGACAGTTGCCGCAACGGCTGGTGTTTTTCGAGATAGCCCGGCGAACAGCACAGCACATGCCGCCAGGTCGCGAGGCTGCGGACGATCAGGCTGGAATTCGGCGGCGGCGTCAGCCGGATCGCAAGGTCGTATCCCTCGTCGATCATGATCGATCGTGCGTTCGCCGATGGTCAGATCGATCTTGACGTCGGGGTATGAACCGAGAAATTCGGCGACCACCGGCGCCACGAACGGGACGATATGCGTGGCGGTATAGATGCGCAGCGTGCCGCGCGGCGTCGATTGCGGCGCGCCGGCGATGTCGTCGGCCTGTTCGAGATCGGCAAGGATATGCGTGCAGCGATCGTAATAGGCCTTGCCGACTTCGGTGAGGCTGACCTTCCGCGTGGTGCGATTGAGCAGCCGCACGCCGAGCCGGTCTTCGAGCGCCTGGACATGGTTGCTCACCATGGTCGTCGACATGTTGAGGCGGCGGCCGGCCGCTGAAAAACCGCCGCTATCCACGACCCGGACGAACGCCGTCAGACTGGTCAGCCGATCCATCGGCGCCTCCGATTATCCGCTCTCACTGGATAATGCTTCCAGTTTTTGCCGGATTATCATATCGCGCGCGACATTGCATCTTCATGGCATACGCCGGCGCCCTCCCAGCGAGGCCGCCGTGATTTTGGGAGGATGCCATGGCCGATCTATCCTATGTCTCTGATTTAACATACGAAAACCAGCCTTCGCCCATCCCGGCAAGCGATCAAGCGGGCAGCGCTGGCGTTGGCACTGGCCCTCGGCATCGCCGGCGTGGCGGACTTCGGCTACGGCTACCTGACCACCGGCCGGTACCTGGAATCGACCGACGACGCCTATGTCAAAGCCAACTCCACGATCGTCTCGCCGAAAGTGTCCGGCTATATCGCGGAAGTGCTGGTCGGCCGACAACCAGCCGGTGAAGGCCGGACAATTGCTGGCCCGGATCGACGATCGCGATTTCAGGACCGCGCTGGATCAGGCGCACGCCGATGTCGCGGCTGGCGAAGCCGCGGTGCGCAACCTCGATGCGCAGATCGCGCTGCAACAGCCGGTCATCGAGCAGGGCACCGCCGATGTCGCCGCCGCCGAAGCCAACCTGCAATTCGCGCAGGAGGAACAGACCCGCTACGACGGCCTGATGAAGACCGGCTCCGGCACGATCCAGCGCGCCCAGCAGACCGACGCGGCGTTGCGCGAAAAGATCGCGCAGTTGCAGCACGGCAAATCCGGCCTGCTCGCGGCGCAGAGGAAGGTCGACGTTCTCACCACCGATCGGGCCAAGGCGGTCGCGCAACTGGATCACGCCCGCGCGGTCGAAGCGCAGGCGGCGCTGAACCTGTCCTACACCAGCATCGTCGCGCCGGTCGACGGCACCGTCGGCGCGCGCTCGCTCGCGGGTCGGCCAATTCGTGCAGGCCGGAACGCAATTGATGGCGGTGGTGCCGCTCGATGCGGTCTATGTGGTGGCGAATTTCAAGGAAACCCAGCTCACCCATGTGCGCAACGGCCAGCCGGTCGAAATCCGGATCGACAGTTTCCACGGCACCAGGCTCAGGGGCCATGTCGACAGCCTGTCTCCGGCCAGCGGCCTCGAATTCGCGTTGCTGCCGCCCGACAACGCGACCGGCAATTTCACCAAGATCGTGCAGCGCGTCCCGGTCAAGATCGTGCTCGACGATCACCGCCTCAGCGGCCTGCTGCGTCCGGGAATGTCGGCGGAGCCGACCGTCGATACCAAGGCCACGGTGCTCGCCGAGCGCGACAGCCAGAAGCGGCTGGCGTCGGATATCGCGCTGGCGCGATCGAACGGCGGTTGAGGAGGCAGCCATGACAACGCTCCAGCCCGCGATCGGTAACACCGCGGCCGTCAACAGTAACGGCGAAGCAGAGACCTCCGCGGTAGCGGCTCCGGCGGTCTCTTCAAAAACCTGGCTTGCCGTGTTCGGCGCCACGCTCGGCGCCTTCATGGCGGTGCTCAACATCCAGATCGTCAATGCGTCGCTGGCCGACATCCAGGGCGCGATCGGCGCCGGCATCGACGATGGCGGCTGGATTTCCACATCCTATCTGATCGCCGAGATCGTCGTGATTCCCCTGAGCGGCTGGCTCGCGCAGGTGTTTTCGGTCCGCCTTTATCTCCTCACCAACGCCGTGCTTTTTCTGGTTTTCTCCGCCGCCTGCGCCCTTGCCCAGGACCTGCCGCACATGATCGTGCTGCGCGCGCTGCAGGGATTTACCGGCGGCGTGCTGATCCCGATGGCCTTCACGCTGATCATCACGCTGCTGCCGAAAGCAAAGCAGCCCGTGGGCCTCGCGCTGTTCGCACTGTCGGCGACATTTGCGCCGGCGATCGGTCCGACCATCGGCGGCTACCTCACCGAGAACTGGGGCTGGCAGTATATTTTCTATGTCAACCTCGCGCCGGGCGCGCTGATGGTGGGGATGCTGTGGTTTTCGCTGGATGCCAAGCCGATGCAGCTCAAGCTGCTGCGGCAAGGCGACTGGCCCGGCATCGCCACCATGGCGATCGGCCTCGGCGCGTTGCAGACCGCGCTCGAGGAAGGCAACAAGGATGACTGGTTCGGATCGCCCTTCATCGTCCGGCTGTCGATCATCGCCGTCGTCGCGCTGTCGCTGTTCCTGTGGGTCGAACTGACCAGCAAGAAGCCGCTGCTGAATCTGCGGCTGCTGGCGCGCCGCAACTTCGGTTTCGGAAGCCTCGCCAATTGCCTGCTCGGCATCGCATTGTACGGTTCGGTGTTCATCATGCCGCTCTATCTTTCGCGTATCCAGGGCTACAACGCCGAGCAGATCGGAATGGTGCTGGCCTGGACCGGATTGCCGCAACTGGCGCTGATTCCGCTGGTGCCGCGGCTGATGAAGCGTTTCGACCCGCGTCTCGTGATCGGCGTCGGGTTTGCGCTGTTTGCCGCCAGCAACTTCATGAACATCACCATGACGGTTGACACCGGATCCGACCAGCTGTTCTGGCCCAACGTGATCCGCGCCATCGGACAGGCGCTGTGCTTCGCGCCGCTATCGGCGGTTGCGACCGCCGGTATCGAGCCGGAGAATGCCGGCTCGGCGTCCGCGCTGTTCAACATGATGCGCAACCTCGGCGGCGCGGTCGGCATCGCCATGCTGCAGACCTTCCTGACCAAGCGCGAGCAGTATCATTCCAACGTGTTCTCCCAATCGGTCTCGCTGTTCGAACAGGCGACCCGCACGCGAATTGAACAATTGACGGCGTATTTCATCAATCACGGCATCGCCGATCCGGCCTATGCATCCCATCGCGCCGTGGTCGCGATCGGCCAGATCGTGCAGAAGCAGGCTTTCATCCTGGCTTTCAGCGATACGTTTTATCTGATGGGCGCAGCACTGATCGTTGCACTCATGGCTGCGTTGCTGCTCAGGAAACCCGGCCATGTCGAAACCGGCGGCGCACATTGAATATCTGTCACACGACGAAGGAGAGAAAACCATGAAACCCCGAATGAACCCCTACAAGGCCGCGCCCGGCGCCGTCAAGGCACTCAGCGCGCTGGAGGCCGGGGTGCAGGCGTCAGGCCTCGAAAAATCCCTGATCGAACTGGTCAAGACCCGTGCTTCGCAGATCAACGGCTGCGCGTTCTGTATCAACATGCACACCCAGGACGCCCGCAAGAACGGCGAAACCGAACAGCGGCTGTACCTGCTGAACGCATGGCGGGAGTCGCCCGTCTATACCGACCGAGAGCGCGCCGCATTGGCCTGGACCGAGGCCGTGACGCTGATCTCGGAGACCCACGCTCCCGACGATGTCTACGACGAAGTACGCACGCAATTCTCGGAAGCCGAAACGGCCAACCTGACCATGCTGATCGCGACCATCAACGCCTGGAACCGCATCGCGATCAGCTTCCGCTCTGTTCCGCCGGTGGCAGCCAACGCGGCCGCCGCTTAATTGCAGCCGCGTTACTCCGCCGTCGCACGGGCGAAATCGACGTAGATTTCGCGCAGGCGATTGGTCATCGGACCGGGCTTGCCATCGGCGACGGATTTGCCGTCGATGGTAACCACCGCCTGCACGAACAGGCTGGCACTGGTGATGAAGGCTTCCTTGGCCGCCAGCGCCTCCTCAATCGAAAACGGCCGCTCCTCGACCCGCAAGCTGCCGCTCTTCGGCGAGCGCCACCACCGCCTTGCGGGTGCAGCCCGGCAGGATCGTGCTGGAATTCTGCCGCGTCACCAGCACGTCGTCCTGCGTGAGGATGAAGGCCGACGACGATCCGCCTTCGGTGACCTTGCCGTCCTCGATCATCCAGGCTTCGGTAGCGCCCGCTTCCGCAGCGGCCTGTTTTGCCAATACCTGCGCCAGCAATCCGACGCTCTTGATGTCACGCCGTTCCCAGCGGATGTCAGGCACCGTGATCACGGCGATGCCGGTCTTGGCCGAGGCCGCGTTGACGATGTCCTTGCTCGAGGTGAACATCACCAGCGTCGGCGTCACCTTGTTCTTGGGAAACGTGAAATCGCGCCCGGTGTCGGCGCCGCGCGTCACCTCGATATAAACCAGGCCGCTGGCCAGATGGTTGCGCGCGATCAGTTCCTTCTGGATTTCCTTGATTCGTTCGATGGTTTCCGGCAACGGCAGCGATATTTCGCCGACCGAACGCACCAGCCGCGCCAGATGCGATTCATTGTCGATCAGTTTGCCGTCAAGCACCGCCGAGACTTCATAGATGCCGTCGGCGAACAGGAAGCCGCGGTCGAGAACCGAGACCTTGGCGTCCTTGAGGGGGACGAACGAACCGTTGACGTAGGCGATAGGATCCAAGGGAAGTCTCCGGTGAAGAGAAGCGATTGCGGCGTTGTACTTCCGTCATTGCGAGGAGCGCAAGCGACGCCTCTGCTTCACCTCTCCCACAAGGGGAGAGGGAGCGCACCGCCGTTGGCGAAACATCCAGCATCCAAGGTCAATGCGACAATATCTTCGACAAAAACTTCTGCGCGCGGTCGCTGCGCGGGCTGCCGAAGAAGTCCGTCTTCAGCGCGTCCTCGACGATTTCGCCCTTGTCCATGAAGATCACCCGGTGCGCGACCTTGCTGGCAAAGCCCATTTCGTGGGTGACCACCATCATGGTCATGCCCTCGCGGGCGAGATCGACCATGACATCGAGCACCTCGGAGATCATCTCCGGATCGAGCGCCGAGGTCGGCTCGTCGAACAGCATCGCGATCGGGTCCATCGCCAGCGCACGCGCAATGGCGACGCGTTGCTGCTGGCCGCCGGACAATTCGGCCGGGTATTTGCGGGCGTGTTCCTTGAGGCCGACGCGGTCGAGCAGCTTGGACGCCTTCACCATCGCCTCGTCATGCGAGCGCCCCAGCACCTTTTCCTGCGCGAGACAAAGATTCTCGGCGATCTTCAGATGCGGGAACAATTCAAAATGCTGAAACACCATGCCGACGCGAGCGCGCAGTTTCGGCAGGTTGGTTTTGGGATCATTGACCCTGATGCCATCGAGGATGATCTCCCCGCTCTGGAACGGCTCCAGCGCGTTGACGCATTTGATCAGTGTCGATTTTCCCGAGCCGGAGGGACCGCACACCACCACCACTTCGCCCTTGGCGACGCTGGTGGTGCAATCCTTCAGCGCCTGGAAGCTCGGCCCGTAAAATTTGTCGACGTGGCTGATCTCGATCATGAAGGTCTCGCTAATGCACGAAGGCGATGCGGGTCTGCAGGCGCCGGACGCCGTAGGACGCGGCACAGGAAATGATGAAGTAGATCGCGGCGGCGAACAGGTACATTTCGACCAGCCGGCCATCGCGCTGCGCGACCTTGCTGGCGGCGCCCAGAAAATCCGGGATCGACAGCACATAGACCAGCGAAGTGTCCTGGAACAGCACGATGGTCTGGGTCAGCAGCACCGGCAGCATGTTCCGGAACGCCTGCGGCAACACCACGTAGCGCATGCTCTGGGCGTAGGTCAGGCCGAGCGCGCTGGCCGCGGCGGGCTGTCCCTTGGAGATCGACTGAATGCCGGCGCGCATGATTTCGGAAAAATACGCCGCCTCGAACAGGATGAAGGTGACGAGCGAGGAAGTGAAGGCGCCGACGCGGATCGGCCGCGACGATCCCGTCACCCACTGCCCGATATAGGGCACCAGGAAATAGAACCAGAAGATCACCAGCACCAGCGGCAGCGACCGCATCAGGTCGACATAGAGTCCGGCGATATGTCCGAGCAGCCGCAAGCCCGACAGCCGCATCAGCGCCAGCAGCGTGCCGAACACCAGGCCGCCGAGCGATGCCAGCGCCGTCAGCGTCAGCGTGAAGGTCATGCCGTCGAAGAACAGGTATCCGAGCGAGCGGCGGATAACGTCGAAGTCGAAATTGGCGAACATGGCGCCTATTTCCCGGTGATGTAGCCGGGGACCGCGATCATGCGCTCGAGAAAGCGCATGGCGATGACGACGACGATGTTGACCAGCAGATAGAGCACGGTCGCGGCGGTGAAGGCCTCGAACACCTGGAAGGAAAATTCCTGCATGGCGCGCGCCTCGCCGGTCAGTTCGATCAGGCCGATGGTGATGGCCACCGAGGTATTCTTGATGGTGGAGAGAAATTCGGACGTCAGCGGCGGCATGATGATGCGAAACGCCATCGGCAGCAGCACGTAGCGATAGGTCTGCGACGTCGTCAATCCGAGCGCGGTCGCGGCGAATTTCTGTCCGCGCGGCAGCGATCCGATGCCGGCGCGGGTCTGTTCGGCCACGCGCGCCGACATGAACAGCCCGATCCCGACCACCGCGGTGTAGAACGGCGCATTGCGGCATCTGCTTCAGCCACAGCCCCCAGGAGCGCGGCAGCAGTTCCGGCAATACGAAGAACCAGATGAACAGCTGCACCAGCAGCGGCATGTTGCGGAAGAATTCGACCCAGCAGAAGCCGATCCATGACGCGGTCTTCGACGGCAGCGTGCGCAGCACGCCGATGATCGATCCGGTTACCAGCGCGATGATCCAGGCGCAGATCGCGGTCTCGATGGTCAGCAGCAGCCCCGACAGCAGCATGTCGAGATAGTTGCCGGTCCCGTTCGGGGCCGGCTCAAAGAAAATGTGCCAGTTCCAGTGATAGTTCACGAAGCCTTCCGACGTCAGGCGCTTCAACTCCCTCTCCCCGCCTGCGGGGAGAGGGTTGGGTTGAGGGGGGATCCGACAAGGTCGACGTGGATAGTCCCCTCACTCGGATTGCTCCGAATCCGACCTGTCCCCGCACGCGGGGAGAGGTGATCACGCTTCATCCATGCAACGACCGAGCCATCGCACCGGTAATTCTCACATCGCCTTGTAGGAATCAGGATCGGGCGAATCGGAAGGTTTCGCGAACTCGTGCCTTCAGCTCGGCGCTGATCGGCGCGTTGAGGTTCAATCCCTTGGGCGGAATCTTCTGCATGAACCATTTGTCGTAGAGCTTCTGGCCCTCCGCGCTCTGGTACAGCGCCGCGGTGGCGTCGTCGGCCACCTTCTTGAACGCCGGGTCATCCTTGCGCAGCATGATGCCGTAGGGCTCCGGCTTCGAGAAGCGTCCTTGGAGATCACGTAGGCGTCCGGGTCCTTCGATCCGGCAACGAAGCTCGCGAGCAGGATATCGTCCAGCACCGCCGCCACCGCGCGATCGGTCTCGACCATCAGGAAGGATTCGGCATGCTCCTTGGCCGGAATGATGTTGATGCCGAGATTGCGGGCGGCATTGGCTTCGGTGAGCTGCTTGATGTTGGTGGTGCCGGAGGTCGAGACCACCGACTTGCCCTTGAGATCGTCGATCGAGTTGAGATTGCTCGACTTCTTCGAGACGAAGCGGGTCGCGGTCAGAAAATGGGTGTTGGTGAAGGCGACCTGCTTCAGGCGGTCGGGATTGTTGGTGGTCGAGCCGCATTCGAGATCGATGGTGCCGTTGGCCAGCAGCGGAATCCGGGTCGATGACGTCACCGGATTGAACTCGACCGTCGAGCTTGTCGAGCTTGAGTTCCTTCTTCACGGCATCGACGATCTTGTAGCAGATGTCGATCGCAAAGCCGATCGGCTTCTGGTTGTCGTCCAGATAGGAGAACGGGATCGACGAGTCGCGGTAGCCGATGTTGATGGTGCCGGTTTCCTTGATTTTCTTCAGCGTCCCGGTCAACTCCTCGGCGCCGGCCTGCCCGGCACAAAGGCTGGCTGCGAGCGCAAGGCCCATCATCGGCAGGCGTTTCATCGTGCTCTCCTCACTTGGATGAATTCAGCAACGGCCGCACTCACGCATGGCTGCACCATGCAATGACCGGGCCATGGCAACGGCCCGGTTATCGCAGAAGTCCAAAATCTTACATCGCCTTGTAGGAAGTCGGGATCCGGCGAGTCCGAAGGCTTGGCGAACTCGTGCTTCAGCTCCGGGCTGATCGGCGCATTGAGGTTCAGTCCCTTCGGCGGAATCTTCGCCATGAACCATTTGTCGTACAGCTTCTGGCCATCCGCCGCTCTGGTAGAGTGCGGCGGTCGCGGCATCGACCACCTTCTTGAAGGCCGGATCGTCCTTGCGCAGCATGATGCCGTAAGGCTCGGGCTTCGAGAACGCGTCCTTGGAGATGACATAGGCGTCCGGCTCCTTCGATCCGGCGACGAGGCTCGCCAGCAGGATATCGTCCATCACGAACGCCACCGCGCGGTCGGTCTCGACCATCAGGAACGCCTCGGCGTGATCCTTGGCCGGAATGATGGTGATGCCGAGGTTGCGCGCGGCATTGGCTTCGGTGAGCTGCTTGATGTTGGTGGTGCCCGAGGTCGAGACCACCGACTTGCCCTTGAGATCGTCGATCGAATTGATCTTGCTGGCCTTCTTCGAGACGTAACGGCTGGCGGTCAGGAAGTGGGTGTTGGTGAAGGCGATCTGCTTCTGACGGTCGGCATTGTTGGTGGTCGAGCCGCATTCGAGGTCGATGGTGCCGTTGGCCAGCAACGGAATGCGGGTCGATGACGTCACCGGATTGAGCTTGACCTCGAGCTTGTCGAGCTTGAGCTCCTTCTTCACGGCGTCGACGATCTTGTAGCAGATGTCCATCGCAAAGCCGATCGGCTTCTGGTTGTCGTCGAGATAGGAGAACGGAATCGACGAAGTCGCGGAAGCCGAGCGTGATCGCGCCGGTTTCCTTGATGTTCTTCAGGGTTCCCGTGAGTTCCTCGGCATTGGCCTGCCCCGCGCAAAACGCCGGCGAGCCAAGACCGCCAAACCAATCAGACGCAGATGTTTCATTCGTAGTCTCCTGATGTGACGATTAGCGGAATGCTTGCATAATTCGGGCCGGAATAGAATGCGCCCGTTAGCCGACATACGACCCTCAAACGAAGCGAATGACAAGGGATTCACTTCCGATTTCGGCTGCCTGCGCCACTCCGTCACGCCCCTTGCGTGTCGGCGGAAGTCCTTCGGATGGTAATCAGCGCGGACAGGCTGAGGAGGCCGACGAGGGTCAGATACCAGGCGGGCGCCAGATCGCCGATCAAGGCAAAGCCGCCAAGCCAGGTCATGGTCACCGGCCCCATGCCGCCGAATATCGTGACGCCGATATTGTAGCCGAGGCCGAGTCCGGTGGCGCGGGTCGCGGCCGGAAGCAGTTCCGACATCAAGGCCGCGAGCGGCCCGAAGTACAGCGCTTTCAGCGTCGCCAGCCAGAACACCGCCAGGATAATGACCGCCGGCGTCGGGGTCCTGGTCAGCAGCAGGAAGGCCGGCGTGATCGAGAGCAGCAGCAGGATGTTGACGGCGATCATGTGGGTGGTGCGCCCGATCCGGTCGGAGATCAATCCGGCGAACGGCGTCAGCAGCGTGACCGAAACGGCTCCGACGAACGTCGCCTGATATCCGACCACCGGCGGCAAATTGAGCGTTTTGACCACATAGGTCGGCATGTAGACGATCAGGTAGTTGACCGCGGTCGAAACCGCGAGCGCGCCGATGCCGAGGATCACGCGCAGCTTCTGATGCAGAAACACCTGGCCGATCGGCGAAGTCGCGTTTCGCGGCCGGCGGCGCGGTCGCATCCTCCAGATGGTTGCGGATGTAGATGCCGACCGGGCCGACCAGCACGCCGAACAAAAACGGAATGCGCCAGCCCCAGGAATTCAGGTCGGCAGGCGCCATCAGCGTCATCAGCCCGACGCCGAATGCCGACGACAGCACCTGGCCCAGCCCCTGGCTGGCGAATTGCCAGCTTGCGATGAAGCCGCGCCGCTCCGGCGCATGCTCCACCAGAAACGCGGTCGAACTGCCGAATTCGCCGCCGGCCGAAAATCCCTGCAGCAGGCGCGCGATCAGAACCGCGACCGGCGCCAGGATGCCGATGCGTCGCCGTAGGTCGGCATCACGGCGATCGCCAGCGTGCCGATCGTCATCAGCACGATGGAAATCATCAACGACGCCTTGCGGCCGTGACGGTCGGCATAGGCGCCGAGCATGAGGCCGCCGATCGGGCCGGACCAGGAACGCCAGCCCGAAGGTGCCGAAGGTCAGCAGCAGCGAGACGGTGGCGTCCTCATTCGGAAAGAACGCCTTGGCGACATAGACGGCGAAATAGCCGTAGGAGGAGATGTCGTACCACTCCAGCGCATTGCCGACCGAGACCGCGATGATGAGCTTGCGTGAAGTCCTTTTCTTTCGGAACGGCCTGCGACGTCCCAGGCAGTTCGACCGGCGCGGACAGCGTCATCTTCAGATCCTCCGCGTTGACCTACAGCGCGCGCGGCATCTCGCCGAGATCCCAGAACAGGCCCGCCATGATGGCAAGCGCCTCTTCGGTGACCGACAGCAGAATGTGCTCGTCGGGGGCGTGCTGGGAACAGCCCGGATAGGAGTGTGGCACCCAGATGGTCGGCAAGCCAAGGGTATCGGAGAAGACTTCGTTGGGCAGCGAACCGCCGAAATTCGGCAGTACCGCCGGCGCGTTTGCCGTGGTCTGCCGGATCGATTGCGCGGCCCAGTTGATCCATGGGCTGTCGAAATCGGTCCTTGAGGCGGCAAAGCTCTGCGTCGCCCGCACCTCGACCATCGAGAAACCCTTGTCCTGCAGTCGCGCCTTGATCACATCGACGGTCTTTTCGACCTTGGTTCCGACGACAAAGCGCAGTTGCAGCACGGCCTTGGCGTGCCCCGGAATGGCGTTGGCCGGCTTCTCGATATTACCCGACGATATCGCCAGCACTTCCAGCGTATTCCAGGCATACAGCCGCTCGGCGGCCGACAGGCCATCCTCGCCCCAGTTCTCCGACAGGGCCGGCTCATCGGTGCTCGGTTCGATCTTGACGTCGGCCAGCGACGCACGAACCTGGTTCGAAATGCGCGGCGGCTTCAGTTCGTCCAGCAGCAGATGCCCCTGCCCGTCGACCAGCGTGGCGATCGCGCTCGCAAGGATCGTCGCGGGATTGGCCAGCACGCCGCCCCAATTGCCGGAATGATGCGAGCCTTCGCGCAGGTTGACGTCGAGGTGAATCCGCACGCCGCCGCGGCAGCCCAGGAATATCGTCGGCCGCTCCGCGGAAAGCCGCGGTCCGTCGGACGCGAGAAACAGATCGGCCTTGAGTTCATCGCGCAGCGATTCACAGACCTCGCGCAAATCCGGCGAGCCGACCTCCTCGCCCATCTCGACGATGAATTTGCAATTGAAGCCGAGCCGGCCGCCGCGCGCCTCGCGCACCGCGCGCAGCGCCGACAGGTTGATGCTGTGCTGCCCCTTGTTGTCGGCGGTGCCGCGGCCATAGACGCGATTGCCCGACATGGTCGTCCGCCACGGATCGAGACCATCGCGCCATTCGCCGACCATGCCGTCGACCACATCGCCATGACCGTACATCAGCACGGTCGGCGCTGACGAATTCTCGCGATATTCCGCCAGCAGATAGGGATGCTTGCCGACCGGCGATTCGATCAGCCGCGTCGTGAAACCGAGCTCGGCAAATGCCGGCTGCAGCTCGTCCATCAGATAGGCCTGCAGCGCGGCGCGCTGCCCGGGGTTCTGGCTCTCGGTCTGGTAGGCCACCCTGCGGCCGAGTTCGGCGATGAAATCGCCGGATTGCAAATGCTGGCGTGCCCGGGCGATAGCGTCGGCTCTGGTCATGGTTGGTCTTTCGGTTCTCAACTTCTTGAAGTCGGGCCAGCGTATCGGGATACGATGGCGGCCGGAAGTCGTAAGGTCGTCATGGCCGGGCTTCGTCCCGGCCATCCACGTCTTCCTTGTCGCCGCGACAAGAACGTGGATGCCCGGGACAAGCCCGGGCATGACGACCTTTCGATGAATTTGCCTTGCCAATGCTCGCCGGAATGCAACAATTCCGCACAGTCCGGCATTCGACCGGACGAAGGAAGCGCATGAACAAAGAAATCCGGCTCAACGCCTTCGCCATGAACTGCGTTGCGCATCAGTCGCCGGGGCTGTGGACCCATCCGCGCGACCGCACCATCGACTACAACCGCCTGCCCTACTGGATCGATCTGGCCAGGACGCTGGAGCGCGGCCGGTTCGACGGCCTGTTTCTCGCCGATGTGCTCGGCGTCTACGACGTGTTCGGCGGCAGCCCCGACGCGGCGCTGCGCAACGCGACGCAGACGCCGGCCAACGATCCGCTTGCTGCTGATCTCGGCGATGGCCGCGGTCACCGAACATCTCGGCTTCGGCGTCACCTCCAATCTGTCCTACGAGCCGCCCTATACGTTCGCGCGGCGGATGTCGACGCTCGATCATCTGACGGAGGGGCGGATCGGCTGGAACGTGGTGACCGGTTATCTCGACAGCGCGGCGCGCGGCGCCGGCAAGGCCAAAGCAGACCGCGCATGACGACCGTTACGACGTCGCCGATGAATATATGGAAGTGGTCTACAAGCTCTGGGAAGGAAGCTGGGAGGACGACGCGGTGCTGCGCGACCGCGCGCGCGGCATCTTCGCCGACCCGGCAAAGGTGCATCGCATCCAGCATGAGGGCGACAACTACCGGCTCGACGCCATTCATCTCTGCGAGCCGTCGCCGCAACGCACGCCGGTGCTGTATCAGGCCGGCACCTCGCCGCGCGGCCGGCAGTTCGCGGCCCAGCATGCCGAATGCGTATTCATGTCGGGCCCATCCGCCAAGATCATTGCGCCGCGCGTCGCCGCCATTCGCGCCGCTCGCCGCGCAAGCCGGCCGCAACCCGGCCGAAATCCTGATGTTCAGCATGATGACGATTATTCTCGGCCGAACCGAAGCGGAGGCCAAAGCCAAATACGCCGACTATCGCAGCCACATCAGCCCCGAAGGCGCGCTCACTTTGATGTCCGGCTGGACCGGCGTCGATTTCTCGACCTACGATCTCGACCAGCAGGTCCGCCACGTCCAGAACGACGCCGGCCGCACCGCGATGGACAACATCACCCGCGCCGATCCGGACCGGGTCTGGACCGTGCGCGAGGTCGCCGCAGCATGTCGGCATCGGCGGCATCGGCCCGGTCGTGGTCGGCACGCCGGAGAAGGTCGCCGACGAGATCGAGGCGTGGTTCGAACAGACCGACGTCGATGGCCTCAATGTCCCGTTCGCGATTTCGCCGGGAGATTTCGAGGATATCACCGAGATGCTGGTGCCGGAACTGGTTCGGCGCGGGCGCTACAAGAATGCCTACCAGCAGGGAACGTTGCGCGAAAAACTGTTCGGCACGGGCCGCGCACGTCTCGCGGCGCCGCATCCGGCGGTGCGGTATCGGCATAGGGCGGCGGCGAAAGCCGCGGATTAGCTGTAGGATGGCATGGCCTATCAACGTCATTGCGAGCGCAGCGACGTGTCCGCCGTAGCTCAACGAGCGGAGGCGGAAGCACTCCAGCTTACTTCCTTTTACGCAAGGAAAGCTGGATTGCTTCGTCGCAAGAGCTCCTCGCAATGACGTTAACGACTGCGTCATTCTGACCCGACGGGCAAATCAGCAAAATCCTGTCAAGCCCCGCAGCGAAAAATATTCTGCTTTTCAGAACACTCAAATCAGCGATACATCTTTTGCCGTCCCCACCCACCCAGAAGGGGCGTTCGCGGTCGTCACGAACGCTGGGTGCGGGATGCGATGGACGCGGGATGGTGCTTGTGACGAGAGCATCAGTCGCGGATGGCGAAATCGTGTGGTCCTGACACCCTCACGCCGGTGTCAAGTTGGCGAAGACAAATCGCTTAGCGACGGTGGCAACAGAGCGGGGCTCACCGAGGAGATCGCGTATAAGCCGTAAACCGTCGCGTGCGGGAATGTCGGGTAATTCCGGTGAACTCGTAGTGGACTACACTCGTGTGCTTTCTACTTTTTTGCACGCGGGGCTATGGGTGCATTGGGCGCCCGGCATTCCCCACGCCCTTTGGGGCGGAACGAAATGCAAAACCCGGGCGAAATCGCGCCGCGGGAATGCGGAGTCACATCCATCAACGTCATTGCGAGGAGCGGAAGCGACGAAGCAATCCAGCTTTCTTCCTTTGCGCCAAGAAAGCTGGATTGCTTCGCGGAGCCTGTCATCGGGCGGCGCTTCGCGCCGACCCGGTGGCTCACAATGGCGGTTGCTGGCTGTTTGAAATTCAAAATCCAACCACGTCGTCCCGGCCTCCGAGCCGGGACCCATAACCACAGGACGTGGGGTTATACGAAATAGTTGAATAGCGTCTTTCGAACGAAAGGCCGCGGTGTATGGGTCCCTGCGTTCGCAGGGACGACGGGGAGAGAGCGTTACACCGTCCCGTCCACCACCACCTCGATCAGCTTCGCGCCGGGCCGGCTGAATGCGGATTTCAGCGCGGACGCCAGCTCCTCCGGCTTCGGTGATGCGCATCGCTTCCAGCCCGAGCGATTTGGCGAGCGCCGGTGAAATCCACCTTGGGATCGACGAAATCCATGCCGACATAGTGATCGTCGCCATGGAACGCGAGCAGCCGCTGCTTGATGATGCGGTAGCCGCCATTGTTGGCGATGATGAAGGTCAGCGGCAGCTTGTGATGCGCCGCGGTCCACAGCGCCTGGATCGAATACATCGCGCTGCCGTCGCCGGAGAAACACACCACCGGCCGGTCGGGGTTGGCCAGGCTGACGCCGACCGAGGCCGGCAATCCCCAGCCGATGCCGCCGGAGGCGAGCGCATGATAGCCGTAGCGGTCGCGATGCGGGCGCAGCGCCGTCAACTGCCGCGAGGACGTCAGTCCCTCGTCGACCAGGATGGCGTTGTCGGGCATCGCCTTCGACCACCTTCAGCGCCAGCCAGTCCGGATCGATCGGCGAACGATCGCTGCATTCTGGAGATCTGTTCGATCAGCGTCGTGCGCCGCGCCGTCCAGTTCTTCGGCTTGAGCGCGGCGATGCCCTGCTTGGCGCGCGCTTCGAGTGCGGCGCCGCCGGCGGCCTTCAGCGCCGGAATCAGCACGCGCAGGGTTTCCCTGACATCGGCCTTGAGCGCGATCTCGGCGCCGTAATTCTTGGCGAGATCCCAGTCGACCAGGCCGATCTGCACGATCGGCAAATCATCCGGCTTCGGATCGACCTCGCTATAGACCGACATCCGCAACGGATCGGCGCCGAGCACGATCATCAGGTCGTAGGGCGACAACACCTCGCGCACCTGCGGCTGCAGCGCGCGACAGCGCGCCCATGAAGCACGGGCTTTCCGACAGGAAACTCGCGCCATAGGGCGTCGACGACTGATAGGCCGGGCAACCCAGCGTTTCCGCCAGCGCGGCGGCTTCCTGCAGCGCGTCGCTCTTGACGATCTCGTCGCCGGTGATGATGACGGGATTCTGCGCTTTGAGGATCCGCTGCGCCAGCGCCTGCAACGACTTCGTCCGAAGGTTTCACGCGTGTATCGACGCGGGTGGAGCGGCCGAGTTCGATGCCGGCTTCGGCATTGAGGATATCGCCGGGCAGCGAGATGAACACCGGCCCGGTCGGCGGCGTGGTCGCGATCTTGGCGGCGCGGCGCACGATCCGCGGCAGGTCTTCCAGCCGCGTCACCTCGACCGCCCATTTCACCAGCGGCTCGGCCATCTGCACCAGCGGCCCATACAGCACCGGCTCCATCAGGCCGTGGCCCTGCTCCTGCTGGCCGGCGGTCAGGATCATCGGCGTGCCGGTGAAGTTTCGCATTGAACAGCGAGCCCATCGCATTGCCGAGCCCGGGCGCGACATGGACGTTGCAGGCGACGAGGCGTCCCGACGCCCGGCTGTAGCCGTCGGCGATGGCGACCACCAGGCTCTCCTGCATCGCCATCACATAGGTGAGATCGGGATGCTCCTTCAGCGCATGCATGATCGGCAATTCGGTGGTGCCGGGATTGCCGAACAGATGCGTGATGCCCTCGTCCTTGAGCAGCGCAAGGAACGCCGAGCGCCCGGTGATGCGATTCATGAAGTTCCTCCCGTTGCCGCGGCCGTTACCGTCGGGACCGCGGACATCATGGCCGATCCGGACAGCCTGAGATCAAGGAAGCGCGATCATGGCTGCCCTGCGCCATCGGGCGCGGCCGGCGCTTTATTGCCTATGATTGGCTATCCGTTGATCATAGTCCTTTGCCGGCGACGGCGAAAGCCTGACGGCTGCGTTGTCCGGTCTGGAGCATTCCCTGCAATGTCGGTAGATACGAGCGCGGCGAAGAGACCGTCTCCGCATGATGGTCTGCCCGCCGAGCAGCAGGCGCTGGGCGGTCGCCGCGATCTTCATCGCGGTCGCGGTGGCGTCGCTCGATACCGCGATTGCCAATATCGCGCTTCCCGCCATCGCCGCCGATCTTCATGTCGGCCCCGCCGACGTGATCTGGGTCGTCAACGTCTATCAGATCGCGCTGGTGGCGACGTTGCTGCCGCTCGGCGCGCTCGGCGAAATCGTCGGCCATGAGCGCATCTATCTCGGCGGACTGGTGCTGTTCACACTGGCGTCGCTGGTCTGCGCCTTCGCGTGGTCGCTGGAAAGCCTGCTGGTCGCGCGCACGCTGCAGGGACTGGGCGCCAGCGGGTTGATGAGCGTCAACACCGCGCTGATCCGTTATCATCTATCCCATCCGCCTGCTCGGCCGCGGCGTCGGCAACAACGCGCTGGTGGTCGCGACCGCCACCACGCTGGGACCGACGGTCGCATCCGGCATCCTGGCGCTCGGACCATGGCCATGGCTGTTCGCGATCAACATCCCGATCGGCCTCGTTGCCATCGCGATCGGCCTGAAAACCCTGCCGCACACGCCGCGGGCCAGTCACCGCTTCGATTTCGTCGGCGCGCTGATGGCATCGGGCTGTCTCGGGCTTTTCATCGTCGGCATCGGCAGCGCCGCGCATCACACCCAGAATCGGTCTGGTGCTGCTCGAACTGGCCGCCGGGATCCTGCTGGGATGGTTTCTCACCCGCCGGCAGGCGGATCATCCGGCGCCGATGCTGCCGATCGATCTGTTCCGGCGGCCGCTGTTCGCGCTGTCCGCGGCCACCTCGGTTTGCTCGTTCGTGGTGCAGGGCATGGCGTTCGTCTCATTGCCGTTCTACTTCGAAGACGTGCTGCATGCGGAGCCAGGTCGAGACCGGCTTTTTCATGACGCCGTGGCCGCTGGTGGTCGGCATCATGGCGCCGATCGCCGGCCGGCTGTCCGATCGCTATCCGGTCGGCATTCTCGGCGGCATTGGGCTGGCGACGCTGAGCGTCGGAATGGTGCTGCTGGCGACGCTGCCGGTGATGCCGGGGATCGCCGATATCGTCTGGCGGATGGTGATCTGCGGCATCGGCTTCGGCTTTTTCCAGGCGCCGAATTTGAAGGCCTTGATGACCGAGCGCGCCGGCCGGCCGCAGCGGCAGCGCCAGCAGCATCGTGGCGACGGCGCGCCTGACCGGCCAGACCATCGGCGCGGCACTCGCGGCATTGTGTTTCGGCCTCGCCGGCGGCGACGGCGCGGTGCTCGGCGCTGGCGCTGGGCGCAGGCTTCGCCGCCCTCGGCTGCCTGATGAGTTTTCTGCGTCTGGTCGTGACGCCGCGCTCCCTGTGATCAGAACAGCCCCTCATGATCGATTCGCTTTTTCCTTTTCGAACGCTGCCAGACCACGCCGGGAAAACCCTTCAGCGGCACCAGCGGCTCGCCGGTATAGGTCCACTCCTGCAACTCCTCGATCGCGATATGATAGAGCGGCTGGCGGCCGGTGCGGCCACGTGAACAAGGCGCGCGGGATGTTGACCATATGCGGCGAGCGCGCGCGTTCGTAAATCAACGGCGTGCCGCAGCGCCTGCAAAAGCTGCGCGCGGTTTTGGTGGCCTTGTCCTCGAAGCGCGCGATCTCGGATTGGCCTTTGGTGATCCGAAAGCGCTTGCGCCAGCTTCCGACATAGGTCGCATACGCCGCGCCATGCGCGCGCCGGCTGGCGAGCGAATGATCGTGCCAGGCCCAGCGCGCCGGCGTGTCGATCTCGAAGCCGACCTTGCCGCACAGGCATTGGCCGGGGGCGATACCGACTGGCTTGACTGGCTTGGTCATTTGCGCTTTCACCCCATCGTCATTGCGAGCGCAGCGAAGCAATCCAGCTTGCTTGCTTTGCAGAGAAAGCTGGATTGCTTCGTCGCTTCGCTCCTCGCAATGACGGCGGTTGTCTCATGCCCGCTGCAATTCATCATGCACTGGATAATCCGTGTAACCCGCCTCCTCGCCGCCATAGAACGTCGCCCTGTTATAGGGCGTCAGCGGAAATCCTTGTGCAAGCCGGCGCGGCAAATCCGGATTGGAAATGAAGATGCGCCCGAACGCGATGGCGTCGGCGTAACCGGCAGCGATGGCGGCATTGGCGGTCTCGCCGGTGAATCCGCCGGCCGTGATCAGGATGCCTTTCCAGATCGGCCGGAACAGCTCCATCGCCGACGGCACGTTCTGATGGTTGACCTCGGCGCGGCCGGCGCCGCTCGAGCGCGGCTCGATGAAATGCAGATAGGCGAGCCCGAACGAATTGCAGCGACTGGACGACATGGGTGTAAAGCGGCATCGGATCGGCTTCACCGCTGCCATTGGCGATGCCGTAGGGCGTCAACCGCACGCCGACGCGGTTCGCGCCCCAGACGTCGACGACGGCCTGCGTCACTTCCATCAGGAACCGCGCCCGATTGGCGATCGAGCCGCCATATTGGTCGGTCCGCAGATTGGTATGCGATTGCAGGAACTGCTCGATCAGATAGCCGTTGGCGCCGTGGATTTCGACGCCGTCGAAGCCGGCCTCCATCGCGTTGCGCGCGCCTTGCCGAAAGCTTTCGACCACGCCGGAGATTTCACCGGTCTCCAGCGCGCGCGGCGTCTCGTAGGGCACCGGTGGCCCGGCGGCCGTCATCGCCATCAGGCCTCCGCCGATCGGCACCGCCGAGGGCGCCACCGGCAGCACGCCGCCGGGCTGCAGCGAGGAATGCGAGACGCGCCCGACGTGCCAGAGCTGGAGAAAGATCAAACCGCCTCTTGGCGTGAACCGCATCGACCACGGCGCGCCATCCCTTGATTTGCTGCTCGGAATAGATGCCCGGGACGCCCGGGTTGCCGTGTCCCGTCGCCATCACGGGTGTAGCTTCGGCGATGATCAATCCACCCGGCGTGGCGCGCTGGCGATAATATTCCACGTTCAGCGGCCGCGGCGCGAGGCTCGGCTTCTCCGCCCGCATCCGCGTCAGCGGCGCCATCACGACGCGATGACTGAGCTGGTAGGGACCGATCTGCAGCGGTGAAAACAACGAAGGAAAGTTCATGGCAGCCCCGGAAATATGTCTGTGATCTGATATGTAACCGGTCCGGACGGACAGAGTAAATACAGCGCAGGAGAACGCAGATGCCGCACGCAGCCCTATCGCCTGACAACGTCGCCGTCATCACCGGAGGCGCGTCCGGCATTGGCCTCGCCGCGGCCATGCGGTTCGCAGCGCTCTTGGCATGAAGCGTCTGTATCGCCGATGTCGGAAAGGAAAAGCTTGCGCAGGCCGCGGTAGCATTGACCGAAGCCGCACCTGCCGGCGCCGCCGGCATCATGGCTGAAGTCACCGACGTCAGCCGCGTCGAAGACGTAACGCGGCTGGAATCCGCGGTGCGCGAACGGTTCGGCGGCACCGACGTGCTGATGAACAATGCCGGCATACAGCCCGGCAGCACGATGTTCGGACCGGCGGAGAACTGGCAGCGCGTGTTCGCCGTCAACCTCTGGGGCGTCATTCACGGCACGCAGATTTTCGCGCCCCACATGATCGAGCGCGGACGCCCGGGCCTCATCATCAACACCGGCTCCAAACAGGGCATCACCACCCCGCCCGGCAATCCCGCCTACAATGTCACCAAAGGCCGGCGTGAAGGCCTTCACCGAGGCGCTGCAGCACGAATTGCGCAATACCGCGGGCGCCAGCTTCAGCGCGCATCTGCTGATCCCGGGTTTTGTCTTCACCGGCCTCACCGCCAACGGCCGCACCGAGAAACCGGCCGCGGCCTGGACGCCGGAGCAGACCGTCGACTTCATGTTCGAGCGACTGGACGCCGGCGATTTCTACATCCTGTGTCCGGACAATGATGTGCCGCGAAGCCTCGACGAGCGGCGCATCCTGTGGGCCGCCGGCGACATCGTCGAGAACCGGCCGCCGCTGTCGCGCTGGCATCCGGATTATGCGGAGGCCTTTGCGGCGTTTGCGAAGGGCAAATAGAGCGAGTGACGGCAGTGTTCTTCAAAGCGTCTCTTGCTTGTGTCCGCATTCCTTGCAGGCGAATTTCACGCGGGTCTCGCCCTTGGGCGCCGAGACGCGGTTCGGCGCGCCGCATTTTCCGCAGATAGCCTCGATGCGGGTATTGCCCTGCTTCACCACGATGGCCTTGCGCTCCATGGTTTCGCGGATCAGGCGCTCGGCCTCTTCGCGCATCGACTGCTTCGACATCCGCCTGCACCTGCTCTTGAGAAAGGCCGCCAAGGCAACCCTATAACACAGGGAAAACCATGTTGCGACCGGTCGCGCAGCCGCCCCTTGGCTCGCGAAGGCAACACCGGCGGGATTTGTCACTCGACAGGCACACGGTTTTGATGTGATGAAATTAGCGCCGGTCAAGCGAAAAACGGCAAAAAATCATTGGGAGGACTCGGTGTCTCACAAATCAAAACTCTCCATGCTCGCGCTCGGTCTCGCGGTCGGCCTTTCCGGGATGGCCAACGCCGCCTGGCAGCCGGTCAAGCCGATCGAATTCATCGCCACGGCCGGTCCCGGCGGCGGCACCGATAATTTCGCGCGCGCCGTCCAGAGCAGCATCATCAAGAACAAGCTGGTCGATCAGCCGATCGTCGTGGTGAACAAGGCCGGCGGCAGCGGCGCCGAAGGCTACACCTACACCAAGGCGATGGCGGGCGATCCGTACCAGGTGGTGTTCGGCACCTCGAACGCCTGGAACCAGCCGATGGTGTCGAAGGTCGCCTACAAGCTACACCGACTTGACGCCGATCGCGGCCATGGTGCAGGACGAGTTCCTGCTCTGGGTGAAGCAGGATGCGCCCTACCAGAACGTGCAGGAATACCTCGAAGGCCGTCGCGGCCAAGCCGGCAGGCGATTTCCGAAGATGGGCGGCGCCCAGTCAAAGGACACCGACGAAACTCTGACCCGCCTGATCGACAAGGCCGCGAAGGTGAAGTTCACCTACATCCCGTTCAAGAGCGGCGCCGAGGCCGCGGTGCAACTGGCCGGCGGCCATGTCGACATCCACGTCAACAATCCCAGCGAAAGCATCGGCCAGTGGAAGGGCAGCACCCAGCGGCCGATCTGCGCTTTCAGCCCGCAACGCGCTTCCGGACGGACCGAAGGTCACGGCAACCCAGAACTGGCACGACATCCCGACCTGCGTGGAATCCGGCCTCGACATTCCGCAATTCCAGCAGCCGCGCACCGTCTGGCTGCCGGGCAAGGTGACGCCCGAGCAGGTCGGCGTTCTATGTCGACTTGATGAAGAAGGTTCAGGAGACGCCGGAATGGAAGGAATACATCGAGCAGACGTCGCAGACCGACACGTTCCTGACCGGCGACGCCTTCGCCAAGTACATCGCAGGAGGACATCGAGCGCACCCGCAAGATCGCGGCCGATGAGGGCTGGCTGGTCTCCAAGTAAGGTCCGGACCGATGGTCTCGCGGCGCGAGCCTGGAGGCGGCGACGGCGCTCCTCACCGGCGCGTTCGGCGCGGCGGTTGTGATCTCCAGCCTCGACAACGGCATCGGCTGGTCCAGCGCCGGCGTCGAGGCCGGCACCTTTCCGTTCATCATCGGCACCATCATCCTGGCCGGCAGCCTCTTCAATCTGGTGCAGGGCTGGCTGCAGCCGCGCGACGTCGCTGCTGCGGCCGAGCGAGCTGCAAGCGGCTGGCGGCGCTGTTCGTTCCCGGCCGTCATCTATGTCGCGGTCATTCCGCTGATCGGCATGTATCGTCGCCTCGGCGTTCTACATATTCGGGGCGCTCGCCTGGCACAAAGCGGGCATCGTTCGTTCTCGCAGGTCATCGCCGCGATCGTCACCGCGTTGTCGCTCTATCTGGTGTTCGAGCGTCACGTTCCAGGTTCGTTGCCGCGCGGCGCTGCTCGGCGACGCGCTTGGGCTTCTGAGGAGGCTTCGATGGAAAATCTCGAAGCCCTGCTGCACGGCTTTGGCATCGCAATCTCGGGCAATCACATCTTCCTGATGGTGATCGGCGTGCTGCTCGGCATCCTGGTCGGCGTGCTGCCCGGTCTCGGGCGCGCCGAACGGCGTGTCGCTGCTGCTGCCGCTGACCTTCGGCATGCAGCCGGTGTCGGCGATCATCCTGCTGTCGTGCATGTATTGGGGCGCGCTGTTCGGCGGCTCGGTGACCTCGATCCTGTTCAATATCCCGGGCGAGCCCTCGTCGGTCGCGACGACCTTCGACGGCTATCCGATGGCGCGCGACGGCAGGCCGACCGACGGCGCTGGCGACGGCGTTCGGCTCGGCCGCGTTCGGCGCGCTGGCCGGCGTGGTGCTGATCACGCTGTCGGCCTCCTGGGTCGCGCAAGTGGCACTGGCATTCGGGCCGGCCGAATATTTCGCGGTCTACTTCCTGGCCTTCGCGAGCTTCGTCGGCATGGGCGGCTCGCCGCCGGTCAAGACCCTGGTGTCGCTCGCGATCGGCTTCGCCCTGGCCGCCATCGGGATCGACACGGTGTCCGGCAGCGTGCGGCTCACCATGGGCATCGACGAACTGGTGAAAGGCGTCAACTTCGTCGTCGCGGTCATGGGCCTGTTCGGCATCGGCGAGCTGCTGATCGCGGTGGAGGACGAGCTTCACGTCAAGGCCGATCTCCTCCAGAGTCGAATGGCGCGAAGTGTTCCGCACGCTCGTGCAGCTGCCGCGATATTGGCTGGGTGCTGTTGCGCAGCGCCGCCATCGGCTGCTGGATGGGGATCACGCCGGGCGGGCCGACCGCAGCGTCTTTCATGAGCTACGGCATCGCCAAGCGCTTCTCGCCCCGGCGCGCCAATTTCGGCAAAGGCGAGCCCGAAGGCATCATCGCGCCGGAGACCGCCGATCATGCCGCCGGCACCAGCGCGCTGCTTCCCATGCTGTCGCTCGGCATTCCGGGCTCGGCCACCGCCGCGGTGATGATGGGCGGCCTGATGATCTGGGGCCTGAACCCCGGGCCGATGCTGTTCGTCGAGCAAAAGGATTTCGTCTGGGGCCTGATCGCTTCGATGTATCTGGGCAACGTCGTCGCGGTGGTCTTGGTGCTGCTGACCGTGCCGATTTTCGCCGCCCTGATGCGCGTGCCGTTCTTTATCATCGCGCCGCTGATCGTGATCATCTGCGCGGTCGGCGCCTATTCGGTTTCGAATTCCTATCTCGACGTCGTGCTGATGATGGGGTTCGGCGTGCTGGGATATCTGTTCAAGAAGCTGCATTATCCGCTGGCGCCGCTGGTGCTGGCGACCGTGATCGGCGACAAGGCCGAAGACGCCTTCCGCCAATCGATGCTGATGTCGAAGGGTTCGCTCGGGATATTCTTCAGCAATACGCTGGTGACGACATTGGTCTTGCTCGGCGTCGCCCTGCTTGTCTGCCCGCGATCTGGCAGATAATCGGAAAAGTCATGGCACGCTCCCCGCCAGCACCGTGAAATCAACTGCCAAGCGTCTCGCTCTTGTCGAAAGTCACAACCATCACACTGTTACTTACTGATCTCGACGATGACATAGCTGTCCTCGACATAGACCGGAAATGTCTCGGCCACATAGGGACCCTTCGCCAGCGTCTCGCCGTCCTCGACGACGACCGGATAGGACCGGATCTTGACCCGCGCCGGATCGAAATAGGACTGCCCGTTGCGCATGTCGAATTCCCAGCCGTGCCACGGACAGCGCAGCATTTCGCCGATCCGCGAGCGCTGATAGACGCCGGGCTCGTCGGAGGTCAGCCGCGCGATGCATACCGCCTTGTCGAGCGGCGCGCCTTCGTGCGGACAGCGATTGAGCAGCGCGAAGAACTCGCCATTGACGATGGAACACGACGATGTCGCGGCCATCCACGCCGACCACCTTGTTGCCGCCGGGCGGGATGTCTGCGGTGCGGGCGACGATGTGGCGGGCCATTCGTCAGACTGCGATCAGAGCTTGTAGAGCGCGCGCGCGTTGCTGTTGAAGATCTTGCCGCGCTCGGCTTCCGTCAGCGGCGTCTTGATGGCGAAGCGCGGATCGTCGAAATCCCAATGCGGATAGTCCGACGAGAACAGCAGGCGGTCGACGCCGATCCAGTCGATCAGGGACCGCAGATGTCTGGCGTTATCCGGCTCCTCGACCGGCTGCGTGGTGAACCAGAAATGCTCGCGCACATATTCGGACGGCCGCCGCTTGAGATGCGGGACCTCGTCGCGGAAGCGTTCGAAATGCTGGTCCATCCGCCAGGTCGTCGCCGGGATATAGCCGAAGCCGCCTTCGATGAACACGAACTTGAGCCGCGGAAAACGCTCGAGCACGCCTTCGAGCACGAGGCTCGTCAAGCTGCGCCGCCATCGAATGGGCGTTCGATTGATGCTCCTCGGTATAATAGGACGGCCAGCCGCTGCCGGTCGGCGCGTGGCCGCCATAGCCGCCGGTATGGATGCCGAGCGGCAGATCGAGTTCCTGCGCCAGCTCGAAGATCGGCCAGTAGCGGTTGCGGCCGAGCGGCTCGTTGGCGCGCGGCGCGACATTGATCTGCACATATTGTCCGGTTCTGGCGCAACGCTCGATCTCGGCGAGCGCCGCCTCAATGTCGTCCTGCCCGACCAGGATCGAGGCCTTCAGCCGCGGATCGCGGCTGCGACCAGCACGCCACCTGCCACTCGTTGACGGCGCGCTGGATCGCGGCGCCGAATTCGAGGTTCTGCTGCGAGAAGATGAAGAGATCGAGCACCTGCAGGATGCCGAACTCGACGTCGAGCGGATCGAGGTGCTGCTTCTGCATGAAGGCGAGATCGGATCCGGGCGGCCCGCCGGTCGGCGGCCAGGCGTCGCGGCGCGAGATCAGCGGCGCGGAGCGCGGATAGGGCGTGGTGCCGATATAGGGCGTTCGCAGATGATCGCCGTAGGTCTTCAGATGCTCCTGCCAGCGCTTCGACAGGAACGGATTGAGGTCGGAGCGCGCATGCAGGCTCGGATGCACATCGCAGTCGATGATCCGCAGGCGGCTGTTGGCGGGCGCTTCCTGTTCAAGCATCGGGCGGTCGATGACGTCGCTCATGCGATCCTCCTTCGGTTTATCGAGTTCAGGCGGCGAGCTTCAGCCGCGGAAAGGTTTCAAGCGGATTGTCGACACACATGCGCGAAACGATGACTGGCAGGCAGATGCGGCGGTATCGCATCATCGCCGTCGAACTGCCAGTGCGGATAATCGGACGCGAACAGCAACATCTTGTCGGAGCCGATCTGCTCGATGATGTCGGCGACCCCGGCCGCATCGGGCGGACTGTCGAACGGCTGCGTGGTGAGGCGGATATGGTCGCGCATGATCGCGGCCGGCTCGCGGTCGATCCAGGGCACCTCGACGCGCACGCCGCGCCAGGTCTTGTTGGCGCGCCACATGAAGGCCGGCAGCCAGCTCACGCCCGATTCCATCAGCACCACCTTGAGGCCGGGGAATTTGAGGAACACGCCCTCGTAGATCAGGCTCAGCACCTGGGCCTGAAACGCCTGCGCCTCGGCGAGATAATATTCGTAGCGATAGGACGGCCAGCCGATCGAACTCGGCGCGCCGCGATACTGGCTGCCGGCATGGATCGCGATCGGCAGTTTGTATTTTTCGGCGGCCTGATAGACCGGCCAGAAATGCCGCCGTCCCAGCAGGCTCTCGCCTTGCGCCAGCACCAGCACGGATACGAACCGGTTGTCGCCGGCGCGGCGTTCGATCTCTTCGATGGCGAGATCCGGCGCCTGCATCGGCACCACGATCGAGGCGCGCAGCCGCGGATCGTTGCGCCAGCCATTCGGCCGCGATCCAGTCGTTGATCGCCTTGCAGAACGCCGACGGCCATGTAGGGATCGTACACCGCCTGCGCGCCGTAGAGCACGTTGCAGATCGCGTGGCTGGCGCCGAGCTGGTCGAACGCCCCACGCTGGACCATCGCCAGATCGCTGCCGGGCTTGCCGTGCGCCGGCCGCCAGTCGGGCCGGCCGGACAGCGGCATGTTGGGCGGATAGCTGGTGAGATCGAGGCCGTCGATGGCGCGGCTCACCACCTGCTCTTTCCAGTGATCGTCGAGATAGGGCAGCAGCGTGGTGCGCGTGCCGCCGACGGCGGGATGGATATCGCAGTCGATCCGCGTGGCCGCCATGGAGGTTCCCTGGACATCGTTATTGGCGGCGAAGCATGCCGCACCGCAAATGTGCCGCCGACAGGTCGGGAGTGCAAGGGTCAGTCACGAAACCGGCCAAAAATACCGAAATCCTCCGGGCATCGATATCGGGAAATTAGCGCGATCGAGGCCGCCAGCTACTCGATGGTGACGCCGGACGACTTCACCACCGCACCCCAACGCGCGTCCTCGCGCGCGAGAAACGCGCCGAACTCGGCTGGTCCCAGCGCGCGCGGAATCGCCCCGAGACTGGCGAACTTTTCCATGATGTCGGGCGAGCGGACGATGGTGTCGATCGCCGCAGCGAGGCGATCGATCCGTTGCTTCGGCGTTGCGGCGGGAACGACGATGCCGAGCCAGGCCGAAAGATCGACTTCCGGAAACCCCTGCTCCGCCACGGTCGGCGTATCCGGGAAGGCCGCGACCCGCTTTCCATAGGCGCTCGCGAGCAGCCGCATCTTGCCGTCGCGGATGAACGGTTCGGTGACGGCTACGGTGTCCATGGCGACGTTGACGATGCCGCCCATCAGATCGACCATCGCCGGCACGCTGCCGCGATAGGGAACATGGAGAATGGTGATGCCGGCGCGTTGCTTGAAGACTTCCATTCCCAGATGCGACAGCGTGCCGTTGCCGGACGAGGGATGCGAGAGCTTGTCGGGGTTGGCCTTTGCATAGGCGATCAGTTCAGGCACGGTCTTTACCGGCAACGCCGGATTCACCACCAGCAACAACGGCAGATCGGCGACCAGCGCCACCGGCGCAAAATCCTTCACGCTGTTGTAGGTCACCGCTTTGTACATATGCGGATTGACGACCAGCGAAGCCAGCGGCGCCAACACCATCGTGTGGCCGTCCGCGGCAGACTGCAAAAGCGAAGCGAGCGCGCTGCTGCCGCCCTGCCCCGGCCGATTTTCCACGATGATGGTTTCGCCAAGCGAAGGGCTCAGCCGTTCGGCTATCAGGCGCGCAACCAGGTCGGTCGCCTGGCCGGGCGGAAAACCGACCAGGATATGCGTGAATTCGGCCGCCTGCACACCGGTCAGACTCAGAACGAGAGCCATGACAGCCAATATGCTTCGCATGCCTCGCCTCCTCGCGTTTGTCACCTTCGGACCGTCTTAAATGGTTCCGGCCGCACGCAGCCGCTCGATCTCCTGCGCCGTCAGTCCAAGCGCGCCGATAAATCTCGTCATTGTGCTGGCCGAGCGAAGGCCCGGCGCAGCGCACCGAAACCGGCGTTTCCGAAAAGCGCGGCACCACGCATTGCATTCGAACATCGCCCAATTCGTCGTCCGGAACGCTGACGATCGCATCGCGAGCGATGAAGTGCGGATCGGCAAAAATATCCGATGCGTCGTAGATCGGCGAGAAGCCGACCTCGTGCGCATGCAGGCGGCTCCGCAGTTCGATCCAGCGTCAGAGCGGCGATCGCCTCGCTCACGATGGCGTCGATCGCCTGCCAGTTCCTGACGCGCGAGGGATTGTCGATGAAGCGCGGGTCGGAGACCAGATGCTGCATGCCGAGGGCCGCGCAAAATCGCTCGAAGATGCTTTGCGTCGATGCCGCGATCGAGGCCCACTTGCCGTCCGATGTAGCGTAGATATTGCCGGGCGCCGCATACTGGCTGCGGTTGCCGCTCGCAGTTCGCACCGTGCCGAGCTGGTCGTATTCGATGGCCAGGAAGTCGAGCGTGCGCATCATGGCTTCCGTGACCGAACAGTCGATCTCCTGGCCGCGCACCGCCGGATTGTTCTTCAGCCGGTAGAGTTCGGCGAGCATGCCGATGGCGCCGAACAATCCGCCAATGGCATCCGAAATCGGATAGCCGAGATGCAGAGGCGATCCGCCTTCCTCTCCGCACATCCGTGTGAAGCCGCTCATCGCCTCGAATACGCGGGCAAATCCGGGCGTGTTGCGATAGGGACCGGTCTGGCCGAAGCCGGTAACGCGCAGGATGGTCAGCCGCGGATTGATTTCCTGCAGCCAGGCCCGTGTGATGCCCCATTCATCCAGCGTACCGGTGCGAAAATTCTCGACCAGGATGTCGTGATCCGCGACGAGACGGCCCAGCAATTCCCTTCCGTCGGGCTTGCGCAGATCGAGCGTGATGCCTTTCTTGTTGCGATTGGTGACTTTCCACCATAGCGGGACTCCGTCCTTGTGCGGTGCCAGCCGGCGCAACGCATCGCCTGTACCGGGCATTTCCACCTTGAGCACTTCCGCGCCAAGGTCGGCGAGCAGCGTCGAGGCAAAGGGGCCGGCGACAACCGTCGATATGTCGAGGACGCGCAACCCCGTAAGGGGGCCGGAAGGAGCGGTGGCATGGCGTGGAGCGTTCATGGCTTACTTTACTGGCCGCCCTCATCATGCGATATGGTTATATCCGATAAATCAGTATTGCTAAATTAGCATATCCGTGACCTCGATGGACATCATCCAGCTGCAAGCATTTGTCGCGATCAGCGCAAATGGCAGCTACGCACGGACCGCCGCCATCACCGGCATTGCGCAGTCGGCGTTAAGCCGGCAGATGTCGGCGCTGGAGCGCGGGATCGGCGGAAGGCTCTTCCACCGCACCGGACGCGGCGTGGTACTAACCGAACTCGGCGAGCGCATGCTGCCGCGCGCTCGCGCACTGGTCGCGGACGCGGCCGCCTGGCAGCACGCGGCCAGGAACGAACGCGCCCAGCCCAACGGCGAGGTCACACTCGGCGTGGTCCCCGTTGCATCGCGCGGACTGATTGCGTCGATTGCCGGAGAACTCCGCACGCTCTATCCGGATATTCGCCTGCGCGCGCTGGAGGCTTACAGCGGCCAGGTCGAGGAATGGCTGGCATCCGGACGAATCGAGATTGCCGTCTACAATCGCTACCGCCGCGGCCGTGTCGCCAACGCCGAAGCGCTGGCCCGTGCGGAGGCGCATTTGATTACCCGACGCGATCACCCGATGGCGCGGCGGCGCGAGCTGTCGGTCCGCTCGCTTGCCGAAATCCCGCTGGCCATGCCGGTGCGCCCTAACAGTTTGACCAGCGTGCTGACCGGCCTCGCCGCTTCCCAGCATTTCGATCTGGACATCAGGTTCGAGGCCGGCTCGACACCCCTGATCAGAGACGTGCTGCTCGCGTCCGATCTCGCCACAATCTCTCCCAAAGGAGCGTTCACCCGAGAAATCGCGTCTGGCGAGCTTGTCGCCATTCCGATTGCGCGGCCGAAAATCCTGCAGACGACATGGATGTCGCTGAGCTCGCACCACCCACCATCCGACGCGGCCCAGGTCGTGGCGCGTCTCATACGCCAACTGGCGACACGACAGCGTGAAGTAAAGTGAGCAATGGATCGTACCCATGACCGATGTCTTGCGCATACCCGCGGATGGAAACGTCAGGCGGTGGTGCGTACAACCGGATCGCAAAGTGCGGCCACCGCTTCGGCGACGCTGTGAAAAATACGGTTCGGGCCCAGTGCCCGGTCGATGCCAAATTGCGTGACGGCTTCCTGGGCGCGGACCGATTCAAGCCGCGCGATCGCGAAATCGACGCCTTCGGCGCGGCATCGGCCAATGAGATCGTTGAAAACCTGCGCCGCGGTGAAGTCGATCTCGAGAATGCCGGTTGCTTCCAGCACGATCAGACCAACTGCCGGCGTTGAAGCATGCAGCGCATTCAGGACATCCTGCCGGAAACCGTTGGCATTGAGAAATGACAGCGGCGCCTGAAATCCGGCGACGACGACGCCCGGCTCCTTCTCGCCCGGAATATGCGGGCTGGCCGGCCACCAGATCGACGTGCCGCGGACGCGCTCGAAGATCATAAGGCGCGCACGCGTCGTGCTCCATAAACCATGCATGAGCGAAAGCGCGATGCCGATCCCGACACCTTGCTGGATCGGGAGCAGGATGATCGCCGCGGCGGTCGCCACGATCAGCCAGAATTCGGTTCGCGACTGGCGATAGACCGCAGCGATTTGATTGACATGGACGATACGCAACGCGACGAACAGCAGCACACCGGCGAGGGCGGCCTCGGGTACATGCCGCAAAAGCGTTGCCCCGAATGCCAGCAAGGCAAGCACGACGGCGACGGCGACAAGCCCGGCCAATTGCGACTTTCCGCCGGTCTCGCAGACGATTCCGGTCCGCGGCGGACTTGCATTCACCGGAAATGCGCCGAACAACCCCGCCAGGATGCTGCCCGCGCCAACGCCAATGAAGTCCCCGTTGACATCGGGCGGTTCGTTGGCTTGCGACGGAAACGACCTTGTCGTGGCCGATGTCTGCACCATGATCACGATCGCGATGATCAGGCCGAGCTGCACCAGCCGAATCCATTGGCCGATCGCGACATCGGGAAGCGCGAGTTTCGGCAGCCCGACGGAAATAACCCCGAGCACCGGCACGCCGCGGCCTTCAAGTCCGATTCCGACGACCGCCACGCTCGCCGCCATCAACCGATCAACGCGCCGGGAATCCGCGCATCGATCTTTTCCGACACCGCGATGATCGCAAGAACACCGAGACCGATCGCCAGCGTGAACGGATTGGCTGTGGCCGAGACTTGCCGCCAGCGCCGCCAGCCGCGCGAGCATGGCGCCCGACGGCGCCGGCAATCCGAGTATCGCCGGCAGTTGCGAAATCAGAATGTGGGCCGAGATGCCGACCAGAAAACCCGTAGTTACCGGGATCGACAACAGATCGGCGATCCAGCCCAGCCGGCAAACTCCTCCGACGATCAGAAAAAGCCCAACGATGAATGCCAGCGCGACCGCGAGCATCGCATAGTCCGGAGAGCCGGAAGCCGCCAGCAGCGCCAGACCGCCGGCGAAGATCGGCGTGATCGTCGAATCCGCGCCGCACGACAAATAGCGGTTGCTGCCAAACACCGCGAAAGCCAGCGATCCTCCGAGGAACGCGAAAAAGCCGATCAGCGGCGTAAAGCCGCCCAGCCGCGCCGTTGCCATCTGCTCCGGGATCACGATCGCCGCGAGCGTGAGGCCGGCGACCAGATCCTGCGTCAGGAACGCCGGCCGATAGGCTGCGAACGAGCGAAACACCGGCCAGCTCCCTGGCGTGCGGGAAGCTCGATCCGGTGCACGCAATTTGTCGGTCATGACTTGATCCGTCGAAAGCTGTCGCCAGGCTCGCGTATGCTCGAACGGCTTTTATTCGAAACCACCGGACAACGCCATGCACCGGTGCCTCGGCCCACTACGGACGCGGAATTCGTGTTTAGCTATGGCTCCTGACGCCGCCACGGCCAATCGATCACACCCGCGCAATACAACGCCCACCATACGATGACTGGCTGCAATGCAAGGCGTGGGCCATGGTAAAGCCAGCTATTGGCGATGTACGGCAGATCGACGCCGCTCATGGCGTGCTTGAAATTCGCCGGCCAGACGCAGATTGCGTAGATGGCCATGGCGATACCTGCCCAGAAGCGAAGCGGCGTGGTGATCAATGCTACGGAAACTGCCAACTCGAACAGGCCGGTGAGGAAAATCACCTGCGGCGCGAACGGCACCCATGACGGCGTGATCGACAACAGCTTCTCCGGCACGGCGAGATGGGCCACGCCGGCTGCAACATAGAATGCCGCGATGATCCAGCGCATGACGGCGCGGGAGCCGGTGTTTTCGTTATGCATGACCGGAAACCACCTTGAGGCCGGCGCGCACATCGGGCTCGCCATTTTGCGTCAGTTGCGCCGCGGCGCGGATGGCGTCGGGCAATTTGGCGAGCGGCACCGGTTTGGCGAATAAATATCCCTGCCCCTTGTCGCAGCCTTCGCGGGCGAGAAATTGCCATTGCGCGTTGGTTTCGATGCCTTCCGCCAGCACGGGCATGCTCAGGCTTTTACCGAGCGCCAGCACGGTGCGAACGATCGCGGCGGCTGCGGCGTCACCTGGCAGCCGGTTCACAAAGGACTGGTCGAGCTTGATTTTGTCGAACGGAAACGCGTGCAGCATCGCCAGCGAGGAATAACCGGTGCCGAAATCGTCCATCGCCACCGATATGCCCATCGATTTCAGCTTGCGCAGAATGTGCAGCCCACGGGTCTGATCCGACATCAGCGTCAATTCCGTGACTTCGACCTCGAGCCGCTTCGGAGACAATCCGGTTTCCAGCAGGATGGCGTGGATCGTCTCGGCCAGATCATCGCGGCTGAACTGTACCGGCGACAGGTTGACCGCGACCGTCCCGGGAATCCGGCCCGCGGCGGCGTCGCAGCACGCGGTGCGCAGTGCCCATTCGCCCATCGCAATAATCGCTTCGGTTTCCTCAGCCAGCGGAATGAATTCGCCCGGCGAAATGTTGCCGCGCCTGGGGTGTTTCCAGCGCATCAGCGCTTCGGCGCCGCAGATCGTTCCGTCGCACAGCGAAGTTTGCAGCTGATAGTGCAATTCCAGTTCGTTGCGTTGAACCGCGGACTGCAGATCGCGCGCCAATGCGCGGCGGGCCCGGGCGGCGTCATCCATTTCCCGCATGTACATGCAGATCGCGCCGCGCTGCTTCGCCTTGCCCCGGTGCATTGCGAGCTTGGCATTGCTCAGGAGTTGATCGCGTTCCGGAGTATCGGCCGGAAAGACCGAAAAGCCGATCGAGGCGGTAAGAACGACCGGCTGATTTCCGACTTCGAACGGCGTTGCCAAAGCGCTCGCTATTCGCTCGGCGAAGCCTTGGGCATCGTGCGGATGACTGCCGGACATCTTTAACGCGAGGAATTCGTCGCCGCTTTGGCGCGCGAGAAACTCTCCGGGCCCGAGCACCTTGCGCATGCGGTCGGCCGCCTCGATCAGAAGCAGATCGCCGGCGCTGTGGCCGAACACGTCATTGACGTCCTTGAAGCCGTCGATGTCGATCGAGAACGCGGCGAGCTTGTGCGCGCGCTCATGCGCGTCCGCGATGTCGAACGCCAGACGCTCGTTGAAGGCGATGCGATTCGGCAAGCCGGTCATGGTATCGTTGAACGACAATTGATGGATACGGTCGGCCAACTCGGTGCGTGAGCGCAGATCGATGATATAGGACGAGAAGCCGCTGCCCATCACCAGAAGCACGGCGCCGGTGACGCCGGCGCCGAGCATCGAAGCCGGCATCAGTTCCGGCGACAACGTGCTGGAGGGATCGGGGACAACATTCAGCGAGGCCATCAAGGTATAATGCATGACGCAGATCATGAACGTCATCACGATCGCCGCCCCATGACGGCACCAGCGGGTCACTGGTCGGTTGGCGCGATTAACGGCAAGCGCGCTGAGTCCGAGGCCGAGCAGCAGCGTGGTCGCGACACCGTATGAATTCCAGCCGATCGCTCCTGTGACATGCCAGGCTTTCAACCCGATAAAATGCATCGCAAGGATGCCGACGCCCATCACGAGCCCGCCGAGTTCCGGCGCGAGAGCAGGGCGTGCGCCGACTGCCAATTTCAAATCCCAGCAGGCAGGCAAAGATCGCGACCATGAGCGCGGTCGCGACCGGGACCAGTTCGAACGCGCCGGTCAGGTCCGATTCAAGCGAAAGGATCGAAATGAAGGTCGATGCCCAAAGTGCTGCGCCAGTTCCAACCGAGGCCATGAACAGCCAGCCGTAATGCGTCAGTCCTTCCGTCGCGCGGGCGCGGGCAAAATGGCGCATGCCGACCCAGGTGCCGAATAGACAAACGGCGCCGGCGATAAATACCAGCAACTGATCATAGACAAAAACAGACAGGACAGGCTGTGACATGACTGAGCGGTCTCCGCGCGATACCCTAAGGGGACCTACGTTAACCGCGCGTGTTGAGGTTCAAATATGGGACCTTTAACCGCCATCCCCGTGAAATAGCGTTGAAGCTTTGGTAACGCTGTCCGGAACTCCGCGATGATCTCCGCAGCAACCGGATTCAGCATCCATTATCTATGTCGTTCGAAACCCGAAATGCCTCTGAAAACCCCCTGCTGGTGAAATTTTCGCTGTTGAAGCCGGAGTGCCGGGCTATGCTACCGGAAATATGACATCGCATCCGCGATGCCATTTTTGAAAATCGCCTGTTCGGGGAATGCCATGGCCATCCTGATCCGTGGTGGTACGGTCGTCAATCACGATTATTCGACGCGCGCGGACGTGCTGGTCGACGGCGAAACCATCGTCGCGGTCGGACCCGCGCTGGATGCGCCACGGCGGCGCGAAGTGATCGACGCCGGCGGCTGCTATGTCATGCCGGGCGGCATCGATCCGCATACCCATCTCGAACTGGCGTTCATGGGCAGCGTCTCCGCCGACGATTTCGAATGGGGCACCAAGGCGGCGCTGACCGGCGGCACCACGATGGTGGTCGATTTCTGCATTCCGGATCCCGGCCAGTCGATGCTCGCGGCCTATCAGGACTGGCGGCGCAAATCCGAAAAGGCGGCCTGCGACTACGGTTTCCACATGGCGGTGACGTCGTGGTCGAAGCAGGTGTTCGACGAGATGGAGATCGTCGTCAAGACCTACGGGATCAACACCTTCAAGCATTTCATGGCCTACAAGGGCGCGCTGATGGTGAACGACGACGAGCTTCTACAACTCGTTCGCGCGCTGCGCCCATCTCGGCGCCATGCCGCTGGTCCATGCCGAGAACGGCGACGTGGTGGCGCGCATGCAGGAAGCGTTGCTGGAGCGCGGCATCACCGGCCCCGAGGGCCACGCCTATTCGCGGCCGCCGGAAGTCGAGGGCGAGGCCACCAACCGCGCCATCATGATCGCCGACATGACCGGCGCGCCGCTTTATGTGGTGCATACCAGTTGCCGCGAGTCGCATGAGGCGATCGCGCGGGCCCGCGCCGCCGGCAAGCGCGTCTATGGCGAGCCGCTGATCCAGCATCTGCTGCTCGATGCGACCGAATATGAAAACAGGAACTGGGACCACGCCGCGCGCCGCGTGATGTCGCCGCCGTTCCGCGACAAGGCGCATCAGGACAGCCTGTGGGCCGGGCTGCAGTCAGGCTCGCTGCAGGTGGTCGCGACCGACCACTGCGCTTTCACCACCGAACAAAAGCGCCTCGGCATCGACGACTTCCGCAAAATCCCGAACGGAACCGGCGGCCTCGAAGACCGCATGCCGGTGCTATGGACCGCCGGCGTCAACACCGGCCGGCTGACCAGGGAAGAGTTCGTCGCCGTGACCTCTTCCAATATCGCCCGCATCCTCAATATCTATCCGCGAAAAGGCCGGCTCGCCGCGGGCTCGGACGCCGACATCGTGGTGTGGGATCCGCCAGCCACCAAAACGATCAGCGCCAAAAGCCAATTGAGCCGCATCGACTATAATGTGTTCGAAGGTTTTGCCTGCACCGGCGCGCCTATCGTCACGCTGTCGCGCGGCAAGATCGCCTGGGCCAAGGGCGAGCTTCGCGCCGAAAAGGGCGACGGACACTATATCGAGCGGCCGCCATTCTCGCCGGTCCATGTCGCCAATTCGACCTGGAAGCAGCAGACCGCGCCGAAGGCGGTGCGACGCGCGGAGGTGACGCCTTGAGCGAGGCGAGAATGCCGTAAAAATCGCCAAGACGCGGATTTATTTCTGATCCATGACGGCGTATCGATGGCGCGAAATGCGTGCCCGTTCTTGCGTGGTTGTGATGACAAAATACCTCGTGCTTTGCCTGTTGCTGGCGACGATCCCGGGTGCATCCGTTCGCGGCTTTGGGACAATATCGCCGCACATCGCCGCTGACGCGGTGAAAGTTGGACTTGCCCTCGACGATTCAGGCGATCCGCCCGCGGATACCGCGGAGGACCCATCGAAGGCGTGCGTGGGCGTATCGTTCACCCGCAATCTCAGATACGGCGAGAGCGACCTGAATATTCTGGACGTCGCGACCGGCAATTCCAGGGAAACCTCGCCGCGTCCGGTGCTGCTGTTCGTGGCAGGAGAAAGTTTCACCGGCGACAGCGGAGCGCCCGACATCGCGGGTCCGCTCCAGGATGCGGCGACGTGTTTTGCCGTGCGCAACGGAATGATCGGCGTAAAAATAGTCTACCGGCGGGCTCCGGCAAACCCGTGGCCGGCCGGAACCAGGGATGTCGCCGCGGCGATTTCGTGGGTCCACCAGAACATCGACCTGTTCGGAGGCAATCCCGGCGAGATCGTCACCGTCGGCTACTCCGCCGGCGCATTTCACGTGGCAAGTTTCCTTGCCCATCCGGAATTGCAGGAGCGCGATTCCGACGTCGCCGGGGCGATACTGGTGTCGGGCATCTATCACGAGAGTGCGGATGCCGACGCCACCGAGAAGTCCTATTTCGGCGAAGATGCCAGCAAATACGATGAGCGATCGGTATTTCCAGGCATCCTCAACATCGAGAAGCCGCTTCTGCTCGCCTGGTCGGCTCTCGACCCTCCGCGCCTTGTCGCTCAGGGCGAAAAGCTCAGAGAACGGCTGTGCAACTCCGCCACCCATTGCGCGCGCACAACGGTGCTGAAAAGCAACCACGGCCTGGCCGCTGTCGTCGGGCTCGATGCCCCCGGCGAAAGCCTTGCCGGTCCCATGCTGGAGTTCGTCCGCGAAATCGAAACCAGGGGCCTGCCCTGAAAGCGAAGTCTTCGCCGGCGAGCAGCCGTCATCCGGCCTTCCGCCGCTGCAACTTCCAGTTCGGCCGCACAAAGTGGCAGGTGTACCCGTTCGGCAACCTTTCAAGGTAGTCTTGGTGTTCGGGCTCCGCCTCCCAGAAATCACCCGCGGGGACCACTTCCGTGGTCGCCTTGCCGGGCCAGAGCCCGGACGCGTCGATATCAGCGATGGTGTCGAGCGCGACGCGTTTCTGCTCGTCATTGGTGAAGAAGATCGCCGAGCGGTAGCTCATACCGACGTCGTTGCCCTGCCTGTTGCGCGTACTCGGATCGTGGATCTGGAAGAAAAATTCCAGGATTTCCCTGAAGCTTGTCACCCTGGGATCGAAGATGATCTCGATCGCCTCGGCGTGCGTGCCATGATTACGGTAGGTCGCGTTCGGCACGTCGCCCCCGGTGTACCCCACCCGGGTGGAAAGCACTCCGCGCTGGCGCCGGATCAGATCCTGCATGCCCCAGAAACACCCGCCCGCCAATACCGCCCGTTCGCTCTTGTCGTTCATATCGATGATCCCTTCGAAATCGGGGCGCCAGCCGGCAGATGGCCTCCCGCGTACCCGCTCTTAATTGGGTACACATACAGGTTGCTGCAAGAAGAATGATACGCCGCCAGGCGGCCCGAAACCCGGGAAGCGTAACGGATATGATTTTCAAACAGCAGTCCCGTGGTCGCCTCCCCGCGCTTGCGGAAGGTCAAGACCGACGCGACTTCGCATTCCCGCGGCGCGATGCGTCCGAGTTTTTCCGAGAATTCTCGCCCCATGAAACCAAAGGGCGCAGGGAATGCCGGGCGCTCAATGCACCCGCAGCCTCGCGTGTAAAAGGTAGATAAACACACGAGTTAGTCACCACGGTTACATCGAAATCATCCGACATTCCCCGCGCAATGGTTTACAGCTTATGCCGCGCTCTCCTCGGTGAGCCCCGCTCTGTTGCCACCGTCGCCGGCGATTTGTCTTCGCCAACTTGACACCGGCGTGAGGTGTCAGGACCACACGTCTTCGCCGTCCGCATCGGCGCTGTTCGTCAATAGCGCCAACCACGTCCACCGCATCCCGCTCCGCGTCCGTGAGGATCGCGAGCCGCCCCTTTGGAAGGAACGTGGCGACACATTGATATTCGATAAATCGGAAAGAGTCAAGTCGTATTTTGAAAATCGGAATAAATTTATGACCCCGGATACAACTCAGCCAAACCCGGGTTCACACCGCCGGCAACGCATTAAAGCCCTGCCGGCCGGCGCCAAACCGCACGGCAGGCTGGCGAAGGCCGTATTCCCGAAAGCGACCAACAAGGTGGTGCGCCACACGTTCCGGCACACGGCCCGCGACGTGGCTCGTGCAAACCGCGCGCCGGTAAGTTTAAATCGGCTGGTTACGTGGGCACGACAATGAAAACGCTGGAGAAGCGTACATGACCGTGTTCGTTGCCGTGACGGGGACGGTTCGGCCAAGATGCCAGGTCACTGATATAAATGGTGGGCGCGACAGGGGCATCCACCACTACCAAAAACGCCTTTCACAATGGGCTAATCTCGCTTGGCTAAGGGCTTATGTACCCCTAACGCGTCCTATCTAGCGACCGCATCTGTAGGACGCAACTAATATCGTGTCTAGTTCGACGGGCGATTACTTGGTCATTCCGAAAATCATAAATTTTTGCGCGGGGGTATTATAGCAACAGCACTCGCGGAGTTTCCCCCATACGCGTCGCACTGATTGTTACGTTTTGACTGCGTTGCAATTTGCATCTGTAGAGTAGCTAGTGTCTCAGTTTGAAAAAGTTCGGTAGGCAAATATCAAAGCCGCACCGACCGCCGCGCCGATCAGTAGCCATGTTATCGCATCGCCCGTGCTGTCTTTGATCCAATCGATAATTCCGTACCAATTCCGCGAGGTAGCATAACCTACCCCTAAGCCGATTAACCCGGCAGCGCCTGAGCACACGGCAAGTGCGATCTTATGATCGTTGCTCCATCTCATGAAAGGTCTCCATGACATGTACGGCATTTCCGATCACGTCAGCCGCGTGCTTCTCGCCTTTTGGGCCTTTATCCGCGCTAGCGAAGCTTCAACGAAGGCCAATTGGCTTTCAAGGCTGGCAACCTTTTTTTCTTTGGCAATTCCTAGCCAATGGAACACTGTATCCAGATCGCCATTCGCCGCCTCTCGGTAGATCACCGGCAGAAGTAATTCCTGAGCAAGTTCCTGAATTTCAGATTGCTGAGGCATCGGTCTAGACAATGCTTTTCGTACATAAGATTCAAGGTCTGGCCAATAATCTTCAAATTGCTCTTTTAGTTCCGCGTCCGATAAGAGTGGGCGCTCTAACGCAGAATGAATTGTCTGTACCAATCGAAATACATCTTCGCGCTTGAACGTCGTCGACTGAAACGCGGAAAGTGGTGGCGCAACCTCGGCAGGACTTACATCAATGAGAAGCGTGCACAATCTGCCGCGTCCCATCTGTCTTATCAATGCACCGGATTCGAACAATAGCCAATCGCGATGTAGATTTTCTCGCGTTACGCATATTATTCCAACTGACAATTTCTGAAGCTCACGAAGCAGCTCTACAAGCCACACATCGCCCTTTTCGATATCTTGAGACGAGACAAAGGGATCAGCAACTTGGATTATTTTTCGAATCCAGGTGCGCAATTTTTCCGCGATGTCCCCGGCCAATGGGCCTGACCAACTAATAAAGACCTTCATAAGTATCAGCGATCCTCTGGTGCTTCCAGATTACGGCCAAAGCTCTTGACAAAATCGGTTGCCCCCCATCTTCCGCGGAATGCAACCTTTAGTCTACAAGGGCTGACGAATGGGCTGCAATGACTATCCTGGGTCACAACGCAAACTCGAATATCTACGGCCTCGAAAAGGGCACCGAACCAATAGCCCGTTCTTTTAGGTTGCTGTCTCGCCCCTCGGTTAGCATCGCAAAAGTGGGGAGCTCGGCGCGATCAGCCTCGAACTCGTGCTGCGTTGTCCAAGCCAGCGCGTCCTTTCGAACGGTGAAGATTTCGATGGTCGATGACCTCCCGTCGAATTTGGATCCGCTACTTCTCGCGTCGTTTGCGAATGGTCGCCATCGAACCCCCAGCTGTGATCACAGTGTGACCAACTGAGATTTCGCGCTTTCGATGGTTCGGAAGGCGACGGGAAGCCAAGTCAACTCAATGACTTAATGGTGGGCGCGACAGGGATCGAACCTGTGACCCCCTCGATGTCAACGAGGTGCTCTCCCGCTGAGCTACGCGCCCTAAAGGCTAAATCACGGGTGGGGTCCGTATATCGGCTCCAAAGCGGGCAGGCAAGGACGCTCGGGCCGTATCGGACGTCCGAATCAGGCCGCCAGCATCTTGTTCACTTCGCTGACCAATTCGCGAAGATGGACCGGTTTGGACAGCACCTTGGCATTCTTCGGCGCCTCCGAATCCGAGTTCAGGGCGACCGCGGCAAAGCCGGTGATGAACATGATCTTGATGTCGGGATCGAGTTCCGAGGCGCGGCGCGCCAGCTCGATACCGTCCATTTCGGGCATCACGATATCGGTGAGCAGCATCTCAAACGGCTCCTCGCGCAGCCGCTGATAGGCCGACATGCCGTTGTCGTGGGGCGAGACCTGAAAACCGGCGTTTTCCAGCGCCTTGACCAGGAAGCGGCGCATATCGTTGTCGTCTTCGGCGAGGAGGATTTTATGCATGGCGGGCGGTCGTCGAATCCCGGTTAAGAGGATCAATCCGCTCACTAAGCCCGACAGAGGGTAAATTTCGGGTGAAGGGGACGATGCGCGGTCGTTGGGCTGCTCAGCCATTTCTGGACCGGAATGCGCCTCAGATCAATGAAGGCAGGCCTTTTCGGCCTCCAAGATACGTTCCAGGCTGTTTCAGGCTTTTTTCACTTGGCAGAACGGCTGCGATTACCGACAATGAGTTCTCATAAAACCTCCGTTTTTCTGGCAGAAATGGCGTGTCCAGAGGCAGCGGATTCCAGGGACGGCGCGACGATGACCGAGCTTGATGGCGAATTGTCGCCCCCGTTCGAGATCGTCGAGCCGGCCAGCTGGCGGGCGCCGATCATCTTCAACTCGCCGCATTCCGGCTCGGTCTATCCGGACGAATTCCTCAACGCATCGCGGATCGATCTGGCGGCGCTGCGCCGCTCCGAAGATTCGTTCATGGACGAGTTGATCGGAGATTTGAGCGACCGCGGTTTTCCGGTCGTCAGGGTCAATTTTCCGCGCTCCTATGTCGACGTCAACCGCGAGCCCTACGAACTCGATCCGCGGATGTTTTCGGGACGGTTGCCGAGCTTCGCCAATACGCGGTCGATGCGGGTGGCCGGCGGTCTCGGCACCATCCCGCGCGTGGTCGGCGACGGCCAGGAAATCTACCGCGAGCGGCTTTCCGTCGACGACGCGCTGGCCCGGATCGAGGCGCTCTACAAGCCCTATCACCGCGCGCTGCGGCGGCTGATCAACAAGGCGCATCAGGCGTTCGGAACGGTGGTGGTGGTGGATTGCCATTCGATGCCCTCGATCGGCGTGTCGCGCGACGAACCGCGGCGGCCGGACGTGGTGATCGGCGACCGCTACGGCACCAGTTGCGCCGCGCTGCTCCCCGACATGGTCGAGCAAACCATGAGCCGGCTCGGCTATTCGGTCGGACGCAACAAGCCCTATGCCGGCGGCTTCATCACCGAGCATTACGGCAATCCGGCATGCGGACTGCACACCATCCAGCTCGAACTCAACCGCGCGATCTACATGGACGAGCGGCGGCGCGAACGCGGCCCGCGGTTTGCGCAGGTGGCCGCGGATTTCGCCAGCCTGGCCGACGCCCTGGCCGCGCTTCCGCTCGGCGACCTCGGACCGTTCCAGGCGGCGGCGGAGTAACAGAATAATAAGGTCGCCGTCATTCCGGGGCAGCCCAGAGGGCTGAACCCGGAATCTCGAGATTCCGGGTTCGCGCTAGCGCGCGCCCCGGAATGACGTCAAGACTTAAAAACGGCCCCAAAGAAAAAAGGGCCGCTTGAATAAACAAGCGGCCCAAGTCTAGGGAGGAAACGCCCAAGGAGGGCAGCGATAACGCAAAAGCGCTACCGCACCGCAACAATATGCGACCGCGCTGCACAAAGCGCAAGGCTTTTGAGTCATTTCCGGTGCAAAATTAGGCAAAGCCAAAACAGAGGCAAAAGCCTGAAGTAATATGGATTATATTTATGTATTTCAAATACTTAGATGAGTTACTGGCGTCCAAAAAGCCCCGCGTTCGCGCGGTTGTCCCCAAGCTCTCGAATTCGTGATCGACGCTTGTCATCGGAAAATACACCGATTTGCGCGGGCTGATTCGAAGGCCGGACAATGGCCGGCAGGACCATTGCGATAAACTTCCGTGACCGGTGCGCAACCGGCGGGATTGGGCTACGCAGAAGCCGGACAGCTCCGTCCGCTCCACTGAGGAACCGCCGTGACGGTCATCGATTTTACAGCCTTCATCGGCCGCCTTGCGACCTCCTCCGGGGAAACCATCCTGCCGTTCTTCCGGACCTCGCTCAGCATCGACAACAAAAGCACGACCCACGATTTCGATCCGGTGACCGAAGCCGACCGCGCCGCGGAAGCGGTGATGCGGCGGCTGATCAAGGCCAATTTCCCCCAGCACGGCATCGTCGGCGAGGAATTCGGCAGCGAGCGCGAAGACGCCGAATATGTCTGGGTGCTGGATCCGATCGACGGCACCAAATCCTTTATCGCGGGCTTTCCGATCTGGGGCACGCTGATCGCGCTGTTGCACAAGGGCACGCCGGTGTTCGGCATGATGCACCAGCCCTTCATCGGCGAACGCTTTTCCGGCGACAGCGGTTCGGCGCATTATTCGGGATCGGCCGGGACGAGCGAAAGCTGGCGGTGCGGCGCTGTTCCTCGCTGCAGGACGCCACGATGTTCACCACCAGTCCGCTGTTGATGAACACGACCGATCGCGCCGCGTTCAACCGCGTCGAAGAAGCCGTCGCGGCTGACGCGTTATGGCGGCGATTGCTATTCCTACTGCATGCTCGCCGCCGGCCATCTCGATCTCGTGATCGAGACCGAATTGAAGCCCTACGATATCGCGGCGCTGATTCCGATCATCACCGGCGCCGGCGGCATCGTCACGACCTGGGACGGCAAGCCCGCGCAAAACGGCGGCCGCATCATCGCGGCCGGCGATCCCCGCGTGCATGAGGCGGCGATGAAATTGCTGAACGGCTAGTTCTGTTGTTGTTCGCATCAGGCGCTTGACACCGTCATTGCGAGCGAAGCGAAGCAATCCAGCTTTCTTGGCGCAAAGGAAGAAAGCTGGATTGCTCACATGGGGAATGTGTGTGTCAAGAATGAGCAGTCACCTTTTTGTTCGACTGCGGCCACCTCTTCGTCCCGACCGCGGGGTTTGCAGGATGGCGCGCGCAGATCAAGTCAAGGCCGACCCTTCAGGGTCGCCGCGCAGCGGCTTGGCCTTGAGTTGAGCGAGCACGCCATCATGCTTGACCCGTCGGGAACGACAGCAGCACTCCTCGTGTTGGCGGTTCGGTCAGGGCATCATCTGCAATCCTCGTAGTTGCGATCCAGGGTTCGAGCCGGTTCTGCGATCCGGGTTGCTTGCCGGATCAAACTCACATTCGGTCGTCGCGCGAGGCGACGCACCAGGATTCCGCTTGCGGCGGGCAGGCTCGAGAGGACGAGGCCATTCTTCGTTGCGGCGTTTGAAGCCATGCAATCCATCGGTTCGTCCACCCGGATCTTCCGAGGCTGATCGGGCCTCGGCAGATGGGCTAAGGTTGTTGGGTTGCGTGCGGGCGGCAGAGCTTGCTGTTGGGCTTGGTCCCGGATCAGGCGGCGGGCTTCATCACAGCCCCCTCGATGGCGACGCCCTGGGTAACATACTTCCACAACGCCACCAGAAGCTTGCGCGCCAGCGCCACGATCGCGCGCGTGCGGCCTTGCTGGCTTCGCTGCTTGAACCAGCGCGTCAGCGCCGATTGCGGCTGGTGACGTATCCACAGCCAGGCGAGCTGGACCATTGTGGTCCGCAGCCTGGGATTGCCGGCCTTCGACACGCCCTGCTCGTGCCGGATGCCTCCGCTTTGCCAGGGCGTTGCCGCAAGGCCGGCATAGGCGGCGACCTGGCGGCGGTTGGCGAACTGCCGATAGAACGCCTCCGACCAGAGCACGGCGGCGAAGTTGGCGCCCACTCCTTTCAAGGCGAGCAGCATCGTGACCGGGTCCGGCGCAGCCTGCTGGCTTGCAGGCTTTCTCGCCGCCGCCAGCAGCGCATCCTGCGCGGTCTCGACCGCCTTGATCTGTCCCAGAAGCAACTCGATCCGATCGAGCTCACGGCCGATCTGCGCCTTCAAATGCGACGGCAGCTCCCGTCCGTCTCCGGTGCGCAACGCTTCAAGCCGCTGCCGCCGGTCGCGCCGCAACGGGGCATAATCAAAGATGCCCTGCGCGAACAGAAGCCCCTTGATCCGGTTCACATGCGTGACGCGCTCCTCGATCAATGTCCGCCGCTCGCGGCAAAGCCTCCGCCGGTCCTCCTCCTCGGGCGAGGGCGCGACCACCATCGCACACACCCGTGGCTCGCCGCGCTTGTAGGCGAGCAGCGCCCGCAACAAGGTCTCGCCGTCGAGCCGGTCCGTCTTGGCGCGTCGTTGCCGCCGCGGCGTCGCGATCGAGGCCGGATCGACCACGTGGCTCTCGATCCCCTGCTGTTGCAGAACACGGTGCAGCCAGAACCCGTCCAGTCCTGCCTCCTGGATCGTGATGATCGGATAGCTTTCGCCGGTTCGGACCTCTGCCTTGCGCCTGAGCTCTGCAAAAAGCGCCAAAAGCCCGGCCACATCGCCGGCCGTGACGCTGTGCCTGGACATCTTCTCGCCTTTGCCGGGCGACAACGACGTCACCAGCCAGGTCGATCAACTCAGTTCCAGCGAAACAAAAATTGCGCCAATATGAGTGCGGATAGCGGTCAGTCCGTCGGAAGGATGATCGAGTAACATCGTCGTCTCCAGGTTGAATGGTTTCAGCAACCTCAGTCTGGCCTCAGACTCGGTCGCTATCCACTCCCCATGGAATCTTCGTCGCTTTGCTCCTCGCAATGACGACCTACGTCAGGAGGTTTGCTTGAGAATTTTTGCAGCACTGCTGGCCGGATTGACCGTGCTGCTGTTGCCCGCTTTGGCCATGGCCGAAAATTTCCCCGACAGGCCGATCCGGCTGATCGTGCCGTTTCCGGCCGGGGGCCCGAACGACATCATCGCGCGCGTGGTCGGTCAGCGCATGTCGGAATTGTTCAAGCAGCCGGTGGTGATCGAAAATCGCGGCGGACAGGGCGGCGTGCTTGGAACCGACACGGTGGCGAAAGCCAAACCGGACGGCTACACCATCGCGATCTCGAGCGCCGGCGCGCTTGCCATCAGCCCCAGCATGGAAAAGGTCGCCTACGATACGCTGAAGGATTTGCAGCCGATTACGCTGGTGGCGACGGTGCCGGAAATGCTGGTGGTGGCGACCAACGTTCCGGCCAACAATATGAAGGAACTGATTGCGCTCGCCAAAGCGCAGCCCAGAAAACTCAATTTTGCGTCGACCGGCCCGGGCAGCATGCCGCATCTGGCGGGTGAACTGTTGAAGCTCACCGCAAAAATCGACATCGTGCACGTGCCCTATCGCGGCGCGGCCCCTGCCGTCAGCGACCTCCTGGGCCAGCAGGTGCAGATGGTGTTCCTCGATCTGCCGGGGATCCTGCCACAGATCAGGGCCGGGGCGCTGCGTCCAATCGCGATCGGTTCCCCGGAGCGCGCTCCGACGGCAATGGAGGTGCCGACCACCGCCGAACTCGGGATGCCGGAGCTCCGAATCGAAAACTGGTACGGCATGGTGGCGCCGGCAGGAACGCCTCCAGCCATCGTCGCCACGCTGAACAGAATCGCGGTCGAGGCCATGCGCGATCCCGTCGTGAAGGAAAAACTCGCCAGTCAGGGAACGGAGCTGATCGGCGATACGCCGGAGCATTTTGCGAGTTTCATCGGCAGCGAAATCAAGAAATGGGCCGATGTCATCAAACAAGCCGGCCTGCAGACGGAGAAGTAATCCTCAGGGCCTGTGAAGCAAATCAGTCGCGTGTCCCGGACGCGGTGCAGCGTTCTTCACGATGCTCCGCAGAGCCGGGACCCAAGCTGCGCGACGCGCACGATGGGCCCCGGATCAGCAGCGCACCACGCCGCAAGAGCGGCGTGCTGCGCAGCATCCGGGGCACGCTCATCCCCGGAACGACGCGCTAGCGCTGCCCCGCCTTCCGCAAATGCTCGACCAGTTGCTGCGCGGGCCGCGGCAATGCCCGGAAACTGCGCGAACAGATCGCGAGCTTGCGGTTTGCCCAGGGATCGCGAATCCGCAACCTGCTGATCCGCATCGATCGGGCGCAGCGTTTGGCCGCGACTTCCGGCATCACCGCGATTCCGATGCCTGCGGCCACCATCTGGCCGATCGCATCGAAATTGTTGAGCCGCGCGCGAAAGCGCAATCGCGCGCCAAGCCGCGCCGCATGTCCGGCGATATGCGCATGCAACGCGCTCGACGCGGTCAGGCCGATGAAGTCGCGCTCCGACCACTTCGCGAAAATCGACCTGCCGCCGCTGCGCCAGTTCGTCGTGGCGCGACGTGACGATAACCAGGCGGTCTTCGCTGAACGGAATTCGCTCGATGTTGTCCGGCAGGGCGTATTCGGATGCGAGGCCGAGGTCCGCCGCACCGGTTGCAATGGCGTGTGCAATGTCGGTGCTTTCGCGCTCCTCGACGTCGATGCTGAAAGGTGCGGGATGTTCGGCCAGAAAGGCGGCCAGCGCCTTCGGCAGATATTCCGACAGGCCCGACGGTATTGGCGAGCAGGCGGACCGTCGCCTTCATGCCGCGGGAAAACGCCAGGAGATCGCCGCGCATCGCATCGACATTGTGCATGATGATGCGGGCATGATCGAGCAGGCTTTCGCCCGCCGCGGTCAGCTCGATGCCGCGCCGGCCACGCTTCAGAAGCGCTACGCCGAGCCCGGCTTCGAGGCCCTTGATCCGCGCGCTCGCGGACGCCAGCGCGAGATGGGCGCGCTCCGCGCCGTGCGTGATGCTGCGCGCATCGGCGACCGCGATGAACAGCTGAAGGTCGACCAGGTCGAAACGCATGGCGATTCCTCTCCGTCATTGCGAGCGAAGCGAAGCAATCCAGCTTTCTTGAACGAAGAAAGGAAGCTGGATTGCTTCGTCGCTCCGCTCCTCGCAATGACGATGATCCAGCCTTCGTCTGCCGAAGGCTAACTCCGTAACCTGCAGATTGTGCCGATCCCGCCGATCGGTCAATGTCGCTTCATGTCCGAACCTCTTCTGATTTTCATCGCCTGTTGCGTTCCTGCTCGCAGGTTTCATCAAGGGCGTGCTCGGGCTTGGCCTGCCGACGGTGTCGATGGGCCTGCTCGCGGTATCGATGCCGCCGGCGCAGGCGCTCGCCATCGTCGTCGTGCCGGCGATCGTCACCAATATCTGGCAGACCTTCGTCGGCCCCTATCTGCGCGACATCGTCCGGCGGCTGTGGCCGCTGATGGTCGGCACGGTGATCGGCATCTGGCTGAATCCGGGAATGCTGACCGGCCCCTATGCGCGCTACGGCCCGATCGTGCTCGGCGTGCTGCTGGTGATCTATGCGATCATCAGGGCTCAGCAAGTTCAGCTTCAGCGTCTCGCGGTCGCAACGAGAAATGGGTCGGCGGCATCGTCGGTCTCGTCACCGGCGTGGTTTCCGCCGCCACCGGCGTGCAGGTGATCCCGTCGATGCCGTACATGCAGTCGATCGGCATGGAGAAGGACGAGCTGGTGCAGGCGCTCGGCGTGTTCTTCACCGTCGCGACAATGGCGCTGGCCTTCGAATCTCACCGGCGCGGGCCTTGCTGAGCGCCGCGACCGCGCTGCCGGGCGGCATCGCGATGGTCGCCGCCTTCGTCGGCATGTTCATCGGACAGGCGGTGCGCTCGCGGATGCAGCCGGAAGCCTTCCGCCGCTGGTTTCTGATCGCGATGATCCTGCTCGGGATCTATCTGGCGGGCAGCGCGATTTACAATATCGAGCGTATGCCGTCACTTGAACAACGGCGTGCCCGGCACGAAGGCGTCGAACGCGGCCCAGAACTGGCGCGCGGTAGCGATCCTGCTCCTGCAGGATTTCATGTTTGGCGCCGGCGATGACGAGATGCGAGCCGGCGCGCAGATGATAGGCGAATTCCTCGATCGCCGGCGTCGAGACGACGGTGTCGTTGCTGGCGGCCAGCATCAGGATCGGCTGGCGAATTTCCGAAGGATAGTTCGCGGCGCGAAAGCCGTGCATCGCGCTGAACGCGGTATCGGCCCAGGCCACGGTCGGCGAAGCGATGCCGAGCGTCGGATCCTCCTCGAGGATCGCGGCGTTGCGGGCATAGCGCACGGGATCGCTGGTCAGGGGATTGTTGACGAAGGATTTCGCGCCGATCAGTTCGTCGCTGCCGCCGGGAACGTAGCGGCTGCCCTGCCCGGCGAGCCGCATGATCCGCAACAGCACCCGCGGCAACAATGAGGTGCGGCGCCCGGGAAGATCGATCATCGGCGCCGACATCACCATGCGGTCGAACCAGCGTTTGCCGGCATGCGCGAGCCGCAGCATCACCGCGCCCCCATCGAATGCGCCAGCGCGAAATGCGGCGGCGGGCAATCCGGCATGCACCACCTGCTGCACGAAGGTTTCGACGTCGATTTCGTATTCGGAGAAGTCGCGGACATAGCCCTTGCGCGGATCGCGCAAGCGCCGCGACGAATGGCCTTGCCCGCGCCAGTCAATCATCGCCACCGCGAAGCCGCGATCGCGCAAATCGCGCACCGTCTCGAAATATTTTTCGATCTGCTCGCCGCGTCCGCTGAAGACGCAGACCGTGCCCTTGCGGTTGGCCGGCGGCGCCCAGCGCGCGAACCGCAATTCCGCGCCATCCGGCGTCATGATGGTGCCGGCGACGACATTGTCCGGAACCGGATTGGCGGGAATCGAGACAAGCGTCATGGCAGCGGACCGGGTAGGTGGGAAATGCTGAAAATTCAAGGGCGTAGGCGTCAAAAAAAGGCATCGGTTCCATCCCCTTGAACGCGATGACGTCTCTCCCATATCACCTTCGTGCAGGCCGCTACCAGTGTTTCGGGGAACCGAACATTGGGGCTGCACGATAGACGAAAGCCCGGCCCGATGGCGGGCGGGTTCCTTTAACAGTCGCTCAATGGAGGACTATCCCATGCGCACCTATGATCTCACCCCGTTTTACCGTTCCACCGTCGGCTTCGACCGGTTCTTTTCCCTGCTCGACCAGGCGACCGCGGACGGCAGCCCCGGCTATCCCCCCTACAATATCGAGCGTACCGGCGATAACACCTATCGCATCAGCGTCGCGGTCTCCGGCTTTTCGCAGGGCGAGCTTTCCATCGTCGCCAAGGAAAACACCCTGACGATCAAGGGCGAAAAAACCGCCAACGAAAACGCCCAGGGCAAATCCGAGGTGCTGTATCGCGGCATCGCGGCGCGCGCCTTCGAGCGGGCGTTCCAACTGGCCGATTTCGTGCTGGTCAAGAATGCATCGCTTGAGAACGGCCTGCTTCACGTCGATCTCGTCCGCGAGATTCCCGAGGCCAAGAAGCCCCGCAACATTCCGATCTCGACCGAAGCGGCGGCTCCGCAGGTGGTTGACGGCTCGGCGCGAGAAAGTCGCCGCGTAACGCGGATCGATTTTTGTCAGATTACGAAAACGCCCCGGGAGACCGGGGCGTTTTTTTGTTGTCATTCCGGGAGGGTCCGAAGGACCAGACCTCAGATGTGCAATTGCACATCGGGGAATCTCGATATTCCGGGTTCGATGCTTTGCATCGCCCCGGAATGACGGCGCGTTTCTAATCCAGCCCCTGCGCCTTCGGCATCTCCTGCGTCGGCTTGATCTCGGGCGCGGCGGGCTTGGCTTCGACGATCGGCACGGCGGCGGGCCGGGGGAGCGGCGCTTCCGTCGGTTTGTCCTGCACGGCAGCCGTTTGCTTTGCCGGCTCCGGGCGGCCGGCTTGGCGGCCAATGGCTTGACCTCGGGCTTGATCTCAGCCGGCACGCGGCGGCGCTTTCGGCAGCGGCGCCGGAGGCGTGCGGCTGGCGATGTGCGGCACCGCGACCGGCGGCCGCGGAGCGCCACTCATATTGTCCACGGGCGGCAGCGATCCGACCGCTGCGTAGGGACCCGGCATGTCCCGATCGAAATTATTGCCCATCCGGTAGGCCGGCATGAAGCGGACGATCCGTCCGGTACGGCCGTCGATCACCAGCCGTCCGTCCTCGCCGCCGCGATCGATCACCGAAATCACATAGAAGAAGCCGCGCTGCCGCGGAATTCCGAGCGGCGAAAACCCGCTCTGCCGCAGGATGGCGTAGACTTCCGTGGGTGGCAGCAAGGCCGGCTCATAGCGCGGCTCGTCATAACGTGGGCCCAAGTAACGCGGATCAGCGTAGCGCGGATCTGCGTAGCGAGGATCTCCATAGCGATAATCCCGAGCTTCCGGCATCATCCCCTCATAGGGCCCGCCGACATCGGACACCTCCGTGTAGGGCGAGTTTCCGATTCCATACGGCGCCAGTGTTTGAGCATTTGCGGTTGCGGCCGTCAGAGCCAGCCCCGCCGACATCACCCATCCCATCAACAGCTTCATCGCCCGTCGCTCCTGTTAGCCCCGCGCCCGGAGCTTTTCGCTCCCTGTCCCGGCAGCAATCTCAGGGCTGAATTGGGCAGGACAGCGGCGCGTTTATTTCAAATCCGGGGCACGCCGCCGCACGCCTTGTCAGGCGCCCCGGCATGCCGCCGAGGACTTCCGCGCGCTTGTGTGATAGAAAAAAATTTGGCATGGTCGGAGTTAGGACAGCATCACTGTCTCAATTAGATGCAAACCCGGCACAGGGATTGCAGCGAAAATCGGGTGCGGAAGCACACGAAGCTAAAGGCGGGGCCGTTCGTCGAGGCGTTGGAAGCCAAGGTTGAACACCAAGACTGAATTCCCTGCCTGAATTCGAAAAATTGCGGCTCGCGGAAGACGAGCGGTGGCCCGGTGGGTGCCGTGAACGTCCAGGGTGCGCCGATCATGATGGTGAGGCCTTAGTAGAGGAATTGAGATGAGCGGGTCGGAGTTCGAGCGCGAAAACATCGTTGGGGATGCGCTGTCGGCGGCCACCGTCTCGAAACCGGTTGAGTCTCTGCAGGACAAGCCACGGCGCGAATTCAGCTGGCGGCCGCCCGCCGAGGGTCTCTACGATCCCGCGCTGGAAAAGGATTCCTGCGGCGTCGGCTTCATCGCCAATATCAAGGGCGTCAAGTCGCATCAGATCGTCTCCGATGCGCTCAACATCCTCTGCAACCTCGAGCATCGCGGTGCGGTCGGCGCCGATCCGCGCGCCGGCGACGGCGCGGGCATCCTGGTGCAGATTCCGCACGCCTTCTTCGAGCGCAAGGCAGCCGAGATCGGCTTCCAGCTGCCGAAGTCCGGCGACTATGCGGTCGGTTCGCTGTTCATGCCGAAGGAGACGGCATGGCGCAACGTCATCAAGAGCATCATCGCCGATCAGATCAGGGAAGAGGGCCTGATGCTGCTCGGCTGGCGCGACGTGCCGGTCGACAATTCCTCGCTCGGCGAGACCGTGAAGCCGACCGAGCCTGCCCACATGCAGGTGTTCATCGGCCGTGGCGATCACATCAAGGACGCGGACGATTTCGAACGCCGGCTCTATATCCTGCGCAAGTCGATCTCGCAGGCGATCTATCTGCGCCGCGACCGCGGCCTGGCCGGCTATTATCCGGCGTCGATGTCGTGCCGCACCATCGTCTACAAGGGCATGTTCCTCGCCGACCAGCTCGGCAAGTACTATCCCGATCTGCAGCGAACCGGATTTCGAGAGCGCGCTGGCGCTGGTGCATCAGCGTTTTTCGACCAACACCTTCCCGGCCTGGTCGCTGGCGCATCCGTACCGGATGATCGCGCATAACGGCGAAATCAACACGCTGCGCGGCAACGTCAACTGGATGGCGGCGCGGCAGGCCTCGGTCCATTCCGACCTGTACGGCAAGGACATCAGCCGGCTGTGGCCGATCTCCTACGAAGGACAAAGCGACACCGCCTGTTTCGACAACGGCCTCGAATTCCTGGTGCAGGGCGGCTACTCGCTGCCGCACGCCGTGATGATGATGATTCCGGAAGCCTGGGCCGGCAATCCGCTGATGGATGAGCAGCGCCGCGCGTTCTACGAATACCACGCCGCGATGATGGAGCCGTGGGACGGCCCGGCCGCGATCGCGTTTACCGATGGCCGCCAGATCGGCGCCACGCTCGACCGCAACGGCCTGCGCCCGGCGCGCTATCTCGTGACCAGGGACGACCGCATCGTCATGGCGTCGGAAATGGGCGTGCTGAAGATCCCCGAGGACGAGATCGTCACCAAGTGGCGGCTGCAGCCCGGCAAGATGCTGCTGGTCGACCTCGAACAGGGCCGGCTCATTCCCGACGACGAGATCAAGGCGTAGCTCGCCAAGAGCCATCCCTATCGCGAGTGGCTCGACCGCACCCAGATCGTGCTGGAGGAATTGCCGGACGCGCCCGACCAAGGGCATGCGCTCCAACCTGCCGCTGCTCGACCGGCAGCAGGCGTTCGGCTACACGCCAGGAAGACATCACCATCCTGATGACGCCGATGGCGTCGACCGGCGAGGAAGCCAACGGCTCGATGGGCAACGATACGCCGATCTCGGCGCTGTCGGACAAGCCGAAGCCGCTGTTCACCTACTTCAAGCAGAACTTCGCGCAGGTCACCAATCCGCCGATCGATCCGATCCGCGAAGAACTCGTGATGAGCCTGGTCTCGATCATCGGCCCGCGGCCGAACCTGTTCGACCTGCAGGGCGTGGCCGCGCACCAAGCGCCTCGAAGTGCGCCAGCCGATCCTGACCGATGCGGACCTGGAAAAGATCCGCTCGATCTCGGAGATCGCCGACACCCATTTCAAGTCGCGCACCCTCGACACCACCTTCCATGCCGGCCTCGGCGCCGCGGGCCTCGAGCAGGTGCTCGACGAACTCTGCGCGCGCGCCGAAGCCGCCGTGCGCGAAGGCGTCAACATCCTGATTCTGTCCGACCGCATGGCGGGCTCGGACCGGATTCCGATTCCCTCGCTGCTCGCCTGCGCCGCCGTGCATCATCATCTGATCCGCACCGGCTTGCGCACATCGGTCGGCCTCGTCGTCGAATCCGGCGAGCCGCGCGAGGTGCATCACTTCGCGTGCCTGGCCGGCTACGGCGCCGAGGCGATCAATCCCTATCTCGCGTTCGAGACCATCATCGCGATGAAGGATCGCCTGCCGGCAGCGCTCGACGATTACGAGATCGTCAAGCGCTACATCAAGTCGATCGGCAAGGGCCTGCTGAAGGTGATGTCGAAGATGGGCATCTCGACCTATCAGTCCTATTGCGGCGCGCAGATCTTCGACGCGGTCGGATTGAAGGCGGATTTCGTCGCGAAATATTTCGTCGGCACCCATACCCGCATCGAAGGCGTCGGGCTGGCCGAAATCGCCGAAGAAACCGCGCGCCGCCATGCCGACGCGTTCGGCGATGCCCGCAGTGTACAAGACCGCGCTCGATGTCGGCGGCGAATATGCCTACCGCACCCGCGGCGAGGACCACGCCTGGACCGCCGAATCGGTCTCGACGCTGCAGCACGCGGTGCGCGGCAATTCGCTCGACCGCTACAGGGCGTTCGCCAAGATCCTCAACGAGCAGTCCGAGCGGCTGTTGACCTTGCGCGGCCTGTTCAAGATCAAGACCGCCGAGGACGAAAAGCGCAAGCCGGTGCCGCTCGACGAGGTCGAACCGGCCAAGGACATCGTCAAGCGCTTCGCCACCGGTGCGATGAGCTTCGGCTCGATCTCGCGCGAGGCGCACACCACGCTGGCGATCGCGATGAACCGGATCGGCGGCAAGTCCAACACCGGCGAAGGCGGCGAGGAGAGCGACCGCTTCAAGCCGCTGCCGAACGGCGATTCGATGCGCTCGGCGATCAAGCAGGTCGCCTCGGGCCGCTTCGGCGTCACCACCGAATATCTCGTCAACGCCGACATGATGCAGATCAAGATGGCGCAGGGCGCCAAGCCCGGCGAAGGCGGCCAATTGCCCGGCCACAAGGTCGACGCCGTGATCGCGCGGGTGCGGCATTCGACGCCCGGCGTCGGCCTGATCTCGCCGCCGCCGCATCACGACATCTATTCGATCGAGGATCTGGCGCAGCTCATCTACGATCTCAAGAACGTCAATCCGGACGGCCTGGTCTCGGTCAAGCTGGTCTCCGAAATCGGCGTCGGCACGGTCGCCGCCGGCGTCGCGAAGGCGCGCGCCGACCATGTCACCATCGCCGGCTTCGAGGGCGGCACCGGCGCCTCGCCGCTGACCTCGATCAAGCACGCCGGCTCGCCGTGGGAAATCGGCCTCGCCGAAACCCACCAGACCCTGGTGCGCGAGCGGCTGCGCAGCCGCATCGTCGTGCAGGTCGATGGCGGCTTCCGCACCGGACGCGACGTCGTGATCGGCGCGCTGCTCGGCGCCGACGAATTCGGCTTCGCCACCGCGCCGCTGATCGCGGCCGGCTGCATCATGATGCGCAAGTGCCATCTCAACACCTGCCCGGTCGGCGTGGCGACGCAGGACCCGGTGCTGCGCAAGCGCTTCACCGGCCAGCCCGAGCACGTCATCAACTACTTCTTCTTCGTCGCCGAGGAAGTGCGCGAGATCATGGCCGCGCTCGGCTATCGCAACTTCAACGAGATGGTCGGCCAGACCCAGATGCTCGACCAGTCCACGCTGGTGGCGCACTGGAAGGCCAAGGGGCTCGATTTCTCGAAGCTGTTCGTCCGCCAGAAGGAACTGCCGGGCCAGAAGATCTATCACGCCCAGAGCCAGGACCATCATCTGGAAGCCGTGCTCGACCGCACCCTGATCGAGAAGTCGCGGGCCGCGATCGATCGCGGCGCGCCGGTCAAGATCGAGATCGAGATCAACAACACCGACCGCAGCGCCGGCGCGATGCTGTCAGGCACGGTGGCGAAGATCTACGGCCATGCCGGCCTGCCGCACGACACCATCCAGGTCATCCTTCAAGGGCACCGCGGGCCAGGCGTTCGGCGCGTGGCTGGCGCGCGGCATCACCTTCGAGCTCGAAGGCGAAGCCAACGACTATGTCGGCAAGGGCCTGTCCGGCGGCCGCATCATCATCAAGCCGCCGCGCAATTCCGGCATCGTGCCGGAGGAATCCATCATCGTCGGCAACACCGTGATGTACGGCGCGATCGAGGGCGAGTGCTATTTCCGCGGCATCGCCGGCGAACGCTTCGCGGTGCGCAACTCCGGCGCGGTCGCGGTGGTCGAAGGCGCCGGCGATCATGGCTGCGAATACATGACCGGCGGCATCGTCGTGGTGCTTGGCAAGACCGGGCGCAATTTCGCGGCCGGCATGTCCGGCGGCATCGCCTATGTGCTGGACGAGGACGGCGACTTCGAGAAGCGTTGCAACATGGCGATGGTCGAACTCGAGCCTGTGCTGTCGGAAGAGATGATCAACAAGAACACCTATCATCACACCGGCGAT
>CAWHFI010000003.1:0-360040 GCA_963828645.1 uncultured Alphaproteobacteria bacterium
CTCAGAAACGAAGTGAAGCGGCCAACACGAACATCGTCAGAATTCAACAATAATGCGGGCTTTCATACGCGATACTACGGCTTTCAGGCGCTCATAACGGTCTGGTTGCAGGTTCGAGTCCTGCCGGGCCCACCAGCCTTCGCTCGCGAAGCGAGAGAAGGCTGCCACGCCAAAGCCCAACGGGCGAAGGCGGGCTCTCGCCGCGAGCTATGGCTCGGCAAGCCACGCAGAGGCCGGCAGGCGAAGCGTGTCCGGCAGAGCTTGAGCGGAGCGAAAGCGTCGACGGACCGAACCCCGCTTCCCAGAAAGGCTGCCGCGCCGAAGCCTGACGGGCGGTGAAACTTTTTCGCGGTTCGGCCGTACCTCGCCCGATGAAACGGCCAGTCGAAAATTCGGGTGAGAAAAAATGCCCGGCATGCAAAGGCGCCGGTTATGCTGTGGTCAAGCAGCCCAAGCAGGCCGGCCGCAAAATCTATCCCGCCCCGTGCAAGAAGTGCGGTGGCAAGGGCCGAGTGAAAGCGGCCGCCAAGTGAGGCGGCCTCTGACTTTCTTCATCACTATTGGGTGGCTTTTATGATGAAGTTCACAGCCTTGTTCTTGGGACGGGTTTCGCCCGGAGACGGGCTTGGTCCTCCGGTTCCGGCCGATGAATTCGCGTCGGCTGGCATATCCGGTGAAATCTGAACCGGATTTGCCGGCCGTGTTGTGAAACCACTGGGTGTAAGTATGGCTATGCGGCCCAACGCCATCCGCTTCCATCGACAAGATGGCTCGCGGCTTGGCCGGGGTCGAGTCCGGATCGACTTTGCCGGACGGATCGAGACCCCGGAGGAAATATCCCTGCAAATCCGGTGTGGTCGTCACGCCGAGTAATTTGCGGAGCGGGTCGTATTGCGTTCCTGCGGGAATCGGAGCGCCATTGCATAAAAGCCAGCCGGTCGGCGCGGTAGCTCCCGCATAGGCTACAATGGAACCGATAGGCATGGTCTGCGCCAGTGCCCCGGTAGCGGTGACAAAAGCGATTGCAATTCCCAGCAGGACTCTTCTGATCATAAAAATCCCCTCTGCCATTCCGCTCTGATTGCGGACATCGAATTATACGGCAAGACAAGCTAGTTGCAATACATTGGCCGCACTACTTTAAGAAAGGAATGCTTTTCGAGACCGCTTCTCGCCATGCACGTCAGAACAGCCCGCTTTGCCAAATTCTTCATCAATGCGGCCACCCAGAATGTCCATGGCTCGCATTCGTTGCTCATCCGGATGCCGGCCGAGTTGCGGCGCGGCGACCGTGGATATTACAAATTGAGCGGGGACCCGCGATATTGCAAGCGCGGCCATCCGCGTCAGAGAACTCCCCGCTTCGCAAGGTTCTTCATCAACGCGGCGACCCCGAATGTCCAGGGCTCGCATTCGCTGCTCATCCGCATGCGGTTGACAAGCTGGCCGAGCTGCGGCGCCGCGATCGTGACGATGTCGTCGCGCTTGTGGGTGAAGCCCTGGCCCTGCGCGTCGCGATCCTTGACCGGCGCGAACATGGTGCCGAGGAACAGCGCGAACCCATCGGGATATTGATGCTCCGCACCGATCGTCTGCGCCACGAGATCGGCGGGGTCGCGGCTGATCTTCGAAATCGAGGAATGCCCCGTGAGCACAAAGCCGTCCTGCCCGCGCACGGTCAGGTCCGATTTCCATGTTGCGGACATCGTCGAGCGAGAAGCTGCGGTCGAACAGGCGCAGCAAGCGGGCCGATGCGCGCAGGAGGCGTTGTTGTCCTTGGCCTTGCGACAGCAGCAGCGCGCGAGCGGCCCTCGAAGTCGCGCAGGTTGACGTCGTTGCCGAGCGTCGCGCCGACGATGCGGCCGCTGCTCGACGACCGCCAGCACCACTTCGGGCTCCGGATTGTTCCAGGTCGATTTGGGATGCAGGCCGGCGTCCATGCCGGTGCCGACCGAGGACAGCACCGGCGCCTTGGTGAAGACCTCGGCGTCCGGGCCGATGCCGACTTCGAGATACTGGCTCCACGCCTGCTGGTCGATCAGCACCTGTTTCAGCTTCATCGCTTCGGGCGAGCCGGGCTTCAGCCGCGACAGATCGTCGCCGACCAGCCGCTCGACTTCCTTGCGGATGGCGTCGGCGGCAGCGGGATTGCCGCGCGCCTTTTCCTCGATCACCCGCTCCAGCATCGAAACCGCGAAGGTGACGCCGGCGGCCTTCATCACCTGCAGATCGAACGGCGCCAGCAGCCAGGGCTTTCCCGGATCGCGGCGATCGGGCGCGGTGTTGGCGAGAATGGCGTCGAGATCGCCGATCCGCTGGCCCGCAACCTTGCCCACTGCGGCGGCGGGATCGCGCTCCTCACAGAGCAAGCTCACCGTCGCAAAATTCGCGCTGATGTCGAAGACGCCGTCGCTGCGCACCGCAACCACTGCCGGTCCCGCGACCTCTGGCCGCCACACCCGCCCCACCAGCGTACCGGCGGTGCCATCCTCCGGCAGCATGGTTTGCGCGGTCAGCGCGATTTCGATGGTTTCCTTCTGCATGCGGTCAATTCCTTCCCGAAAGATTTTGTCCTTAAGACAACACAACGCGGGCGGCGGGTAAACCCGACACCAAACCCGGTTTGCCTGTCTGCAAAACCCGCCTATGGTGGCCGTAATCAATAATAATGTCAGGGAGACGATCAATGGCGAAGCGTTTGATGGCGGCGGCTGTTCTGCTGATGTTTGCCGCCATGCATGCTGTGCAGGCGCAGGAATACCCCGCGCGAACAGTCACGATCATCGTTCCGTTCGCGGCCGGCGGACCGGCTGATATCACGGCCAGGATCGTCGCCGACATTTTCAACCGTCATCTCGGCCAGAAATTCGTGGTGGAGAATGTCGGAGGCGCCGGCGGCACCATTGGAACGTTGCGAGCCGCGCACGCGGCGCCCGACGGATACACCATCCTGTCCGGTCACCTCGGCACCAATGCGCTGGCGGCGGCGTTCTATCCGAACCTCGGCTACGATCCGCTGAAGGATTTCGAGCCGGTCGGACTGAGCGCCGAATATCCCGAACTGCTGGTCGCCCGCAAGGACTTCCCGGCCAACAACCTCAAGGAATTCGTCGCCTATGCCAAGGCCAATCCGGACAAGCTCAATGTCGGGCACGCCGGTCTGGGCTCGGTATCCTATATCGGCTGCCTGCTGCTCAACTCGGCGATCGGGATCAAGCCGACCATGGTGCCGTTTACCGGCACCGCCCCGGTGTTGAACGCCATGCTCGGCGGTCAGATCGACTATGAATGCGATCCCGTGCTCGGCACGCTGGCCCAGGTGCAGGCAGGCGGCGTCAAGGCGCTGGCCGTCGCCGCCCGGAAACGCAGCCCGATGCTGCCGGATGTGCAAACCTCCTACGAGCAGGGCCTGCCCGAATTCGACTGCGCGCCGTTCTACGCGGTGTTCGCGCCGCGCGGCACGCCGCAGCCGATCGTCGAGAAACTCACGGCAGCCCTGAACAAGGGCCTCGACGAGGCGCAGGTGCAAAAGCGGCTGGCCGATCTCGGCGCCGACATCATCGAGCCGGACCGCCGCGGACCCAAGGTTCTCGCGGACCTGGTGAAAAGCGAATCCGCCCGATTGCTGCCGATCCTGAAAGCCGCGGCGGAGAAGTAAGTGGAACTCACTTCTCGCGCTGGTAGCGGCGGCCCTTTGCATCGAGGACATCGGCCGGCGCGAAGTCGTCGGTCAGCACCTCGCCCTTGACCGCCTTCGGCGCCGGCAGGCGCCGTTCCGTGACCAGCTTCGACACATCGAAGCGAAATTTATAGCGCGCCTGCGCCGCCGCGGCTCTTTGCTGCGTCTCGGCTTCGGAAAAGGCGTCAAGCCGCCCGAACACGATCACATTCGACATGGCAAGACTGCGGTCGCCCGAATTGAAAAAATCGAGGTTGTCGAAGACGAGCCGCACGGTGCGAATATTGGCGTCGAAAAGCTCTACCGCGGGAAGAAAATTGAACGCCGCCACGCCGTGCGGCGAGAGGCGGCTGCGCACCAGCTGGTAGAACTCCTTCGTCATGAGATGAAAAGGAATGTAGCTGCCGGTAAAGGCGTCGACGAAGATCAGATCATATGGTTCGGTATGCCGGTTCAGGAACACCCGGGCGTCGTTCTCGATAAGATGGAATGTGCTGGTCTCGCGCAGCCCGAAATATTTTCTGGAGACGTCGATTACGCCGGGGTCGAGCTCCACCGTGTCGATGGTCGCATCCGGCAGAAATCGGTTCAGGTAAACCGGAACCGAACCGGCGCCGAGACCGAGAACCAGCACGCGCTTGATATCCTGCGGAAAGATCGCGGCGATGCTCATGACGCGCGAATACAGCATCGGCAGATCGTCGGGGTCGGCAAGATTTACCACCGACTCGTTGAAGTGCCACCCCTTCCACTGGAATCCCATGGTGAGCAGGCTGGCATCCTTGGTGACGAAGATGTCGTTGTAGACGGTCTCGAGATGCGCGATCCGGCCGTCCTTTTTCGCGCGGATCGTATCGCGGATTTGCTGGTCGAACGCATCCTCGGCATGGACCGTCGGCGGAATCGCCGCCTGCGCTAGCAGCAGTATCCCGAGGATACCGAGCCGAGCGGATCGCCGCCACTTCGACGAGGCAGCCGCAAACAGCAGCGCACCGCCGAGCAGTCCGATAACGCCGAGCATCAAGGTGATCGCGCGCGTTCCGATCAGCGGGATCAGGAAGAACGTGGTTGTGAGCGTGCCGAGGATGCTGCCGGCGGTGGAGATGCCGTAAACCGTTCCCGAAACCGCGCCGGCGTTCTGCTTCGAGTCCATCAGAAGCCTGATCGCGAACGGTGAGTACATTCCGAAAAATGTAACCGGAAACAGCATAATGGCCATCGCCGCGGCGAGACTGCCGAGCTTGATGTCATCGATTTGCCAGGCGAAAAACTGCAGCACCTGTTCGGAAAATGCGGGCAGCAGCAGCAGATAGACCGAGCCGATGGCTACCGTCGCCCCTAACACCGCCGGCGACGGATAGCGGTCGGCGACGATGCCCCCGATAAAATAGCCGACACACAGCGCCGCCAGCACCGTCGAGATCAGGGAGGCCCAGGTATAGATGCCGGCGCCGAACGCGGGAGCGAGATAGCGCGACCCCAGCATTTCGAAACTCATCACGATGGCGCCGGTCACAAAGGCCACGAGATAGAGCGAGATGGCAAATCCGTCCCCGCGCGGCGCTTCAGCCGGCACCTCGGTATTCATTGTCCCTCTCCCTGGAAACGAGTTCTTGACCGGTATCGTACCGGCCAGGGCGATCCTGCACCTGACTTCCGGACGAGCCTGTATATCAAGATATCAGCGATAGTAACGGCGTCCCCTGTAATTTGCATGACGGGAAGCGAGCGGTTCGTGTCTCCCAATTGCGATTACCCTTGCAACACGCTCGAACCCGTCGCCCTGCCAACGACACCAACAGTCGGCGAGAATTTTCCCGCCTCTCGGAGCGCATTGTCATGGCCGGCCGGATCGCCATCCTGTCGCGACTGATTGTCGCGGCATTTGTGATGTGCGCCGGCATGGCTTGCGCGCACGCCGAGAAGCGGGTGGCGCTGGTGATCGGCAATTCGGCCTATCGGACCGTGCCGGCGCTGGCAAACCCGGCTGCCGACGCCAGGCTGATGTCGGATACGCTGTTATCCCTCGGCTTTTTCGTGGTCGGCGGCGGCGCCCGGCTCGATCTCGACAAGACCGGTTTCGACGAGGCCTTGCGCGAGTTCGGCAAGGCGCTGACCGGCGCCGACGTCGCGCTGTTCTATTATGCCGGCCATGGCGTCGAGACCCACGGCCTCAATTATCTGGTGCCGGTCGACGCCCATCCGGCCGACGAAGGCGACGTGTTTGCGCAGATGACCGGCATGCCGGGCATACTCGACCAGATGGAAAAATCCGGCACGCGGATCAACCTGGTCCTGCTCGACGCTTGCCGCAATAACCCGTTCAGGGACCATGGTGTGCGTTCGACCACTGGCGGACTGGCGCAAATGCCGGCGCCGGCGGGAACGCTGATTTCGTTTGCGACCCAGCCGCGCAGCGTCTCGCTCGACGGCGATGACGGACACAGCCCCTACACCCGCGCGCTTGTCCGGGCGATGCAACAGCCGGGGGCCGGCCTGTTCAAGACCTTCAACGAAGTCGGTCTGGCGGTGGAGAAAGCGACCGGTGGCGCGCAATTGCCGTGGGTGTCCTCGTCCCCGATCGCTGGGAATTTCTATTTCGCCGGCAGGCCCGCAACAGCGAATGCCACGCCGACCCCTGCGCCATCGGGGGCGCCAGCGCCACCCGCCAATATTGAGCAAGCCCGGCTTGCCCCGTCCGACGAGCCCTGGCGCCGCGATCTCGTCACCGACTGCGACCGGCTGGCGGCGATGCCCTGGGACACCGGACATGCGCGTGACCTCGCCGGCGTCGAGATCGATAAGATCGATGCCGCGGCGGCAACGGCGGCCTGCAACGATGCGATGGCGCGCTATCCGGACGTGGCGCGATTTGCCTTCGAGGCAGGACGCGCGGCGACGGCGCGGAAGGATTACGCCGAGGCGCGGCGGCTCTACGACAAGGCCGCGGCCGCCGGCTACGCGATGGCGATGAACAATATCGGCGGCATCTATGAAAGCGGCGAAGGCGTGCCGCGGAATTATGCGGAAGCCGCGCGCTGGTACGCCAAGGCGGTCGCGGCCGGCGAGCCGATCGCGATGGTCGATCTCGGCTGGCTCTATGAAACCGGGCACGGCGTGGCCAGGGATCTGGCGGAAGCACGCCGGCTGTACGAAACGGCCGTCAACGCCGGCATGCCATCCGCCATGAACAATCTCGGCCTGATGTATCTTTACGGCAAGGGCGCGCCCCGCAATTACGCCGAGGCACGACGGTTGTTTGAACGGGGCACCGCGCTCGGCGAGCCCTCGACCATGAACGGACTCGGCGTAATCTACAACGAGGGCCACGGCGTTCCGCGCGACGTCAGGGTGGCCCGCCAGTGGTTTGAAAAGGCGGCGGCGCTGGGCAATCCCGAGGCGAAACAGAATCTGCGTCAGATGCGGCGCTGATGTGCCACAGATGCCCTGCTCACATCTTGTTGCGGGTCTGCCGCTCGCCCCAACCCAGCACAATGGCGAATGTTGCGAACATCATGGTGACGGCGATGACGACCAGAATACTATCGAGCGGCATTTGATTTCTCCATGCTTGATGGAGAAGTTGGTAGCTCGCTTATCTACGGAGCGCCTTGAGATGGATCAAAACCGGATCGCCGATCACGCTGCGGCCAGTTGATCCAGCCGCTCGGCGACGAGCAGCCTCACGCCGTCGGGCACAATCACGATGACCTTTTCCCTGGCGAGTTTTGTCAGCGTGCGGCTGACGGTCTCGATGGTGAGACCGAGATAGTCGGCGATATCCTGCCGGCTCATCGGCAACGGCACCGTGACCGAGGGTGCGCCGATCCGGGCATAACGCGTTTGCAGATTGAGCAGGAAGGCGGCGACCTTCTCTTCGGCGGTTTTGCGCCCGAGCAGCAGCATCTGATCCTGCGCGAGACTGAGTTCATGGCCGGCGAATTCGTGCAGCCGCCGCAACAGATGCGGCTTGCCATCGACATAAGCGAGAAATGCCGGGCGGGCGAACCGGCACACCCGCACCTGCGTCACGGCTTCCGCTGCGACGCCATATCGATCCATCAGGGCAAGGCCGAGAAAATCTCCCGGCAGCGCAAAGCCGACGATCTGCCGGCGTCCGTCCGGCAAGGATTTATACAGCCGCACCATGCCTTCGGTGACGTTGAATACGCTGCCTGCCAGCGCGCCCTGATCGAACAGCATGGTCCTGGCCGGGAAATTCCTGACCTGGCTGAGCCGGTCCAGTTCCTCAAGTTCCGACGGCTCAAGCGCGCCGCAGACGCTGAACAGCCGCACCTTGCAGTCGTCGCAATTGTTGTGGCCGCGACCGTGCTTGCAATCGCGCCCCGTTGATGCCGCGCAGGTTTCAAGAAATGGCTCGGACGGATGTCATGAAAATGGCCGCCTTTGGCTTCGGATCGCGGAACCTATTGTACACCCTTTTGACCTAAATCAACGATCGCGTCGTTGACCCAGATCAATGCCGAAACGGCGATTTTCCACCAATTTCGCGGATCATTGGGGATTGGGCGATGCACGAGCAATTCCAGGCAGTACTGATGGACCGGCAGCGCGCGAGCGCTGCTTACCCGCTGGTTTATATGCACGACGCCAGTATCACACTGCAAAAATGGCTGCGTTTTGTGGCCCGGCGCTGCCGAACCACCTCCGGCCGGACCGGCCTGATCGCAATTCGGGACTGCCGCGGCATCGTCCATGCATTGTTCAGTTACCGGGTCGATAGCGACCTGCGCATCCGCAAGCGGCTTTGCATCGCCAATCTGATGGTCGCGCACCTGCCGGGATCGCAAATCGACGCTGCGGTCGCAGCCAGCGCCGCAGACGTCTCGGCGCAATTCGATTGCCAGACGATCACGATTGAACAGCCGTTTCATCCGGCAACCGGTACTCCGGCACGATGTCCAACGGCAGAAGCCTTGAGAAGGCGCATGGATCGCCAGGAACCGGCATGACCGCGCATAAGCTCAGGCGCGACATCCTCATCATCGTATCGATCAAGGTCTCGATCGTGCTGCTGGCGGCATTTTTCGTGTTCAGCCCGCAGCAGCGCCCGCAGATCGACGGCAATGCCGTCGACCGTCAAATCCTGAGCAATTCGGCCAGGTAGCCAGCAGGAGTCTTCTTCGATGACCTCGATGGATGTCGTGTCGCTGTCGCGGCTGCAATTCGGCCTGACCGCGCTGTATCACTTCCTGTTCGTGCCGCTCACGCTGGGGCTCGCCGTTCTGCTCGGCGTCATGGAGAGCGTCTATGTGATGACCGGCCGCACGATCTGGCTGCAGATGACGAAATTCTGGGGGTTGCTGTTCGGCATCAATTTCGCGATGGGTGTCGCCACCGGCATCACGATGGAATTCCAGTTCGGGATGAACTGGGCCTATTACAGCCACTATGTCGGCGACATCTTCGGCGCGCCGCTGGCGATCGAAGGCCTGATGGCGTTCTTTCTCGAAGCGACCTTCATCGGCCTGTTCTTCTTCGGCTGGGACAAGCTGACGAGACTGCAGCATCTCGTGCGTGACCTGGCTGGTGGCGCTGGGCTCGAATCTTTCGGCGCTGTGGATCCTGATCGCCAACGGCTGGATGCAGTATCCGGTCGGCGCGAAATTCAATCCCGACACCATGCGGATGGAAGTCACCGACTTCATGCAGGTGCTGTTCAATCCGGTCGCGCAGGCGAAGTTCGTGCATACCGTCAGCGCCGGCTACGTCACCGGCGCGATGTTCGTGCTGTCGATCAGCGCCTTCTATCTGATCAGGGGACGGCATACCGAACTTGCGAAGCGATCGATGACCGTGGCGGCGAGCTTCGGGCTCGCCGCGGCGCTGTCGGTGGTCGTGCTCGGCGACGAGAGCGGCTATACCGCCGGCGAAAACCAGAAGATGAAGATCGCGGCGATCGAGGCGATGTGGGACACCGAACCCGCGCCCGCCTCTTTCACGCTGTTCGGTCTGCCGGACCTCGCCAATCGCCGCACCGACTACGAGGTCAAGGTGCCGTGGATGCTCGGCCTGATCGCGACGCGCTCGATCGACAAGACGTTGCCCGGCATCAAGGATCTGGTGGCCACGCGCCGAGCAGCGGATCAGAAACGGGCTTGTCGCCTATGACGCGCTGGAAAAGCTCCGCGCCCAGCCTGCCAACGCCGCCGAGCGGGCGAGGCTCGATTCCACCGGCGCCGACCTCGGCTATGCGCTGCTGCTGAAGAAAATCCGACCGGATATCGCCAACGCGACGCCGGATGAGATCGTGCAGGCCGCCTGGAGCACGGTGCCGGCGGTCTCGCCGCTGTTCTGGAGTTTCCGGATCATGGTCGGGCTCGGCTTCTATTTCATCGCGCTGTTCGCGGTGGCCTTCGTGCTGGCCAGCCAGCGGCAACTGACGAAATACCAGGGCTTTCTGTGGCTGGCGCTGCTGAGCCTGCCGCTGCCGTGGATCGCCGCGGAGCTCGGCTGGATCGTCGCCGAAGTCGGCCGCCAGCCCTGGGTGATCGAAGGCGTGCTGCCGACCTTCCTCGCGGTCTCCAGCATTTCCGCCGCCAACATCTGGACCACGCTGATCGGCTTCGTGGTGTTCTATTCGACCCTCGCGGTGGTCGACGTCTACCTGATGGTGAAGACCGTCAAGGCAGGGCCGCCCGCGGAACGCGCCGGTCGAGCGTCCCGGCGCCAGATTCGCCGTCGCCGAAGCCGCGGAATAACGGGAGGCCACCATGTTCGACTATGAATCCATGCGACTGATCTGGTGGGCGCTGCTCGGGATTCTTCTGATCGGCTTTGCCGTGATGGACGGCTTCGATCTCGGCGTCGCGATCCTGTTGCCCTGTGTGGCGCGAACCGACGTCGAGCGCCGCATCGTCATCAACACCGTCGGGCCGGTGTGGGAAGGCAACCAGGTCTGGCTGATCCTCGGCGGCGGCGCGATCTTCGCGGCATGGCCGACACTTTATGCCACGGCGTTTTCCGGCTTTTATCTGGCGATGTTTCTGGTGCTGGCGGCGCTGATCCTGCGGCCGGTCGCATTCAAGTTCCGCAGCAAGGTCGAGCATGCGCAGATGGCGCGCGATCTGGGACGCGGCCATCTTCGTCAGCGGCCTGGTTCCGGCGCTGATCTTCGGCGTCGCCTTCGGCAACGTCATCGTCGGCGTTCCCTTCCGGTTCGACGACACGCTTGCGCATGAGCTACGAAGGCGGACTGCTCGGCCTGCTCAATCCGTTTGCGCTGATCTGCGGCCTCATCAGCGTCGGGATGCTGACACTGCACGGCGCCAGCTATCTGGCGCTGAAGGCGAGCGGACCGGTGGTCGCTCGCGCCGTGCAGGTCGCGCGCCTCGCGGCACCGGCGACGATCGTGCTGTTTCTGGCGGCCGGCGTCTGGGTCGCCTTCGGCATCGACGGTTACGTCATCACCTCGCAACTGGCGCATGACGGCCCGTCGAACCCGCTGTCAAAACTGGTGGCGCGACAGGCCGGCGCGTGGCTGGCCAACTACCGCACGTTGCCCTGGACGATGGCTGCACCTGCTTTAGCCATTCGTGGCACTGGCGATAACGCCGGTCATGCTCCGTGCGGGTCGTGCCGGACTCGGCCTTCATCGTCAGCGGCTTTGGCGTCGCCTCAATCATCGCCACCGCGGGCTTGAGCATATTTCCGTTCATGCTGCCGTCTTCACTGGATCCTCGCGCCAGCCTGACGGTCTGGGACGCCTCATCGAGCCATCTCACCCTAGAGATCATGCTGTTCGTCACCGCGATCTTCCTGCCGATCATTCTGCTCTACACCGGCTGGGTGTACCGCGTGCTGCGCGGTCCGATCACCGCGGCCTTTGTCGAAGGCAACAGCCATTCCATCTACTGACCGGAGAAAAGTCGATGTGGTATTTCACCTGGATTCTCGGCGTCGGCTTCGCCGCCGCGTTCGCGATCCTCAATGCGATGTGGTTCGAAGCCCATGTCCAGCGTGAGATCGATGACAGGCGCGCAGGCTAGGCCATCGATGATGCGAGCGATTCGAACGGTTTCGCTCGGCGCCGCGCTGGCCGCCAGCCTGGCGCTGATGCTGTTTCCGTTCCTGCTGCGTCACGTCCCGGAGACGCGGCTCCATTCCGCATTGCCGATCCTGCTGCTCGGCGTCGCCGGAGCGCTGGTGTATGGCGTCGGCTATCGGCCCGACAACAGGCTGCTTCAAATCCTGTTCGGACCGGTATGCGCGTGGGGGCTGATGATCGGCGGCAGCGTGGCTGCTTTTCGCTCAATAATTCTGCGCAACGAACAGATAATGGGCAACACCAGGGCGAGCCTGGGTTTGCAGACGTGTCCGCGCGGGTATAGCTTTGTGGGAATAGCGACCGGGAATATCCGTCGAACAGGAGTTCCATCATGCGCGCCTTCGTCCTGCTCACTGTCTTGCTGATTGGCCTCGCCTTCCCGGCTCGCGCTGATGACATCGCCACCGCGCAGAACGTCATCCGCTCCCAGGTCGAGGCGTTCGGCCGCGACGATGCCGCGGCGGCCTATTCCTACGCGGCGCCCGGCATCCAGGGCATGTTCTCGCAGGCCGATATTTTTCTGTACATGGTGCAGCACAGCTACGCCCCGGTCTATCGTCACAAGAGTTTCGAATTCGGCGAGGCTGTGGTGTCGGACGGCAAGGTCGCGCAGCGCGTTCACATCGTCGATGCCGACGGCGTGCCGTGGGAAGCGCTCTATACGCTGGAGCAGCAGCCCGACGGCAGCGTCAAGATCAGCGGCTGCGTCCTGCTGAAAGAAGGTCAGGGCGTATAGTTCACGCCATCGCCAGCCGCTGCCGCGAGCGGACCAGCAGCATCAGTACGATGCCGACGTTGAGCGCATTCCAGCCGACCCCGTTGAGGAACGCCGCGGCGTAGGAGCCGGTGGCGTCGAAGATCACGCCGGACACCCAGCCGCCGAATGACATGCCGAACACGGAGGCGAAAATCACGATGCCGACGCGGGTCGCGGCCTGCGACGCCGGCATCGCCTCGCGGACGATGATGGCATAGCTCGGCACGATGCCGCCCTGGAACAGGCCGAACATCGCGGAGATCACGTAGAGCGAAGGCAGGCTGGTGAAGAACAAATAGAATGCCAGTGCGAAGCACTGCGCCACCGATCCGATCAGCAGGGTGCGGATGCCGCCGATCCTGTCGGCCAGAAACCCCGATCCGATCCGGCTGATGATGCCGAACGCCATCATCAGCGACAGCATTTCGGAGCCGCGCGCCACGCCGTAGCCCAGATCGCCGCAATAGGCGACGATATGAACCTGCGGCATCGCCATCGCCACGCAGCAGGAAATGCTGGCGATGCACAGCATCGCCGTCAGCGCATTGGTCGAGAGCTGCAGGTCGACGCGCGGCGGCGGTGCGTTGGCGTGGTTGCGCCGGGTGGCGCCGCCGAGCTGGGCGCGCAGCAGCAGGAGCACGATCGTCATCGCCACCGCGCTGAAAATGCCGATGGCGATAAAGGTAGTTCGCCAGCCGATTGCCTGCATGCCCCAACTGGTGAGCTGCGGCCAGATCGTGCCGCCGACATAATTGCCGCTGGCGACGATGGTCACCGCCAGCCCGCGATAGCGCTCGAACCAGTGCGAGGCCTCCGCCATCAGCGGCCCGAATGTCGCCGAGGTGCCGAGCCCGATCAGGAAGTGCACCAGGATGAATTGCCACAGCGTCGTCGACAGCCCGGCGGCGACAAAGGCCACCGTGAGCACGGCGATGCTGAGTCCCATCGCCATCACGATCCCCAGGCGATCGGTGATTTTCCCGGTGACGACACCGCCGAGACCGAAGCCCAGCATGGTGAGCGTAAAGGCCAGCGAAATCGCGCCGCGGGTCGCGCCGAATTCGGCTTGCACGACCGGCAGTACGACCACGACCGACCACATGCCGACGCTGCCGATCGAGCCGATCAGCACCGCAAGCGCAAGCCTCACCCACGCCTGACGCGAGTCCGGAATGAAGAGCGGCGAAGCTGGGAATGAAGCGGAGGGAGCAAGCACGGGCGCAACTTCGTCGCGCGAGGCTTTGGGGTCAAGCCACATGGCGCGATATTGGGCATGCAGATGCAGTGCAACAGGATCGTTTTCGTCATTCCGGGACGATGCGCCAGCATCGAACCGGCATTTCGGCGTGGCCCTTCGGGCGCCGCGTGCGGCTGGGTCATTTCAGTCACAGGCAAACGATTTGTTGGTTCTCGCCTGATACCGCTATTTTTGCAGTGCGGGACAAGCAAAATAATAACTTATTGTAATACCTCAGTAATCTTATGATTTCGACGCTCCGACCCCGAATCCCGATCGCGATCGTTCACGTCTTATCACTGCCTTGTGATCGCCTCTTAGGAACCCAAAGCCGAATCCCTACGTTTATTGACGTGAGACGTTGAACCCGGCGGCGAATGGTCCAGACCAATTCGCAAGAGGGAGTAAGGCGTCAGGAGGCTTCCATGAACCATTCGATTTACAGCGCGGATCGTTCGACCCACCTCAAGATTGTCGTGGTGGCGCTCGTTGCCGGTATCGCGGTGGCAGGGTTCAGCATCTCCACTCGCAACATTTCGGATGACGGCTACACGCAGACCGCGCGCGTCGTCAAGGCAGGCAAGGCCGTCACAGTCACAAGCTCCAACACATCGATGGTGCGATAAAGGAATTTTAGGAATTCACGCGGCTCTTTTGCCCCCCAAAGTCGCCACGTGAGTATTGGAAGACCAACTACCCCCAAGTTGACGACCGAAAACGCCCGCTCCCCACGGGCGTTTTCTTTTTGCGGGCTATGCACATTCCAATTGCCGGCGGGGCTACGCTGACGAACTGGCGCGCGCTCATGGATCGTGCTTGTTTGATCCGGTTCGATGTTACAGTCTCCGACAGCGATCAAATCCGGCAGCACGGCGTAGCTGCGGGCGGGAAGGAAACCAATGAATCTCGATCTGTTGCTCCGAGCGCTGGTGCTGACGGTTGGCCTCGGCACGGTTACCGCCGCCATGGCCGAGGACAACACGGCATCGCCGCAACTGACCCTGTCTTCGCCGAGTGTAAAGGACATGGAGCCGCTTCCCCTGAAATACAGCCAGACCGGAACCCGGCCCAGCATCGTGGTGTCGCCCGGGATGACCAACGGCGCGGTCAATCCGCCGATTGAGTGGAGCAACGTCCCCGCGGGGACAAACGCCTTCGTCCTGATGTTGTCGGACCATATCGACACCTTGATGTGGGCCGTGGTCAATATTCCCGGCAACGTCCGGGCCTTGCCCGAGGGAATTCCGAATGGAAACGAATCGGCGAAGCTGCCGGCGGGCGCGTTTCACCGGAGCTTCCGAAGCAATGGCTGGATCGGACCCGCGGCCCGACTGAACCCGGAAGGCCGCTGGACCTATTACTGGAAGCTTTATCCGCTCGACAGGAAGTTGAACGTTCCGGAAGACGCCAGCCGCGAGGATATCCTGGCTGCGATGGAAGGACATCTGACCGGCAACAAGGCGGTGATGATCACGCCCTGTTGCGACGGGTCGCAATAACAAACTCTCAAGGGGCAGGGGTCGGGGTGCCGAGTCTCGATCCCGCAAGGAAGGCAAACAATGAAGCGCGTGAATTGATGGCTCGCGGGTTTGGCGATGATCGTGGGCAGCGTCAACGCAGCCACCGCACAGAACGCCGCGAGCTCGGCTCCTCCGCCCGGCCCGACGATCGTGGTTCCGAATCCGAGTTCGGTAGCGGAGCCGGTCAGCGGCGGCGGACCCGCGCCAGCCGTTGAGCCGGGCCCGGGCTATCCGCGGCAGCCGACGATCCGGTCGCCGGCCTTCGCCGATTACGGATGGCTGCCGTTGAAATACGCCGCCAACGCGGCGAAGATGGTCACGTTCGAACCGGTCTCGCCGCCGCTGGTCTGGACCGAACCACCGCCGGGGACGGTTTCCGTCGTTCTGGCCATGCTCGACATGGAAACCAGTTCGGGCGGCAATCCTCAGGATCGTTTGCTCTGGGCGGTGATCAACCTGCCGCCGAGCACCCGGCTGCTGGCTGAAAACACCACGCGCGGCCGGACCGCGATGTTGCCGGCCGGGGCCTTCCAGCTCAGCTATCTGACCAACGGCTATATCGGCCCGCTGCCCGGGGCCAATCTGCAAGCGCATCACTACCTGTTCGAACTCTACACCCTGGACAAGATGCTCGACGTGCCCCGCGACGTCACACTCGATCAGCTCAAGACCGCCATCAAAGGCCATCAGACCGGTCAAAGAGGCGTGATGGCCGTCAGATGTTGCACCAATTCGAAATAGATCGGCCGCGGCGATTGGATCGCGCGCGGCCAACATGCAAATCAAGGGGAGAAACCATGAAACGAACACTGACCATACTTGCTGTCGGCGCCAGTCTGTTCGCGAGCCTGGCGGTGCCCGCGCAAGCGGCGCCGGACGTGTCGCTGGCGCGCTTCGATTGCGGCACACCACAGGCACCCACGGCCGTCAATCAGCGCTTCTCGGATACCTATGCCTACGGCGATCTCAAGATTCAGTTCGTCTTCAGTTGCTATCTCATCAAACATGACGACGAGTATATGCTGTGGGATACTGGCCATGCCATGACGGCACCCAATGTCGCGCCAAAGGTGAGCCTGGTCGATTACCTCGCCAAGATCGACGTCAAGCCCGATCAGATCAAATATGTCGGCATCAGCCACTATCACGCCGATCACACCGGCCAGATCGCCTCGTTTCCGAAAGCAACCCTGCTGATCGGAGCCAAGGAATGGGAGGCGATCTCCAGCCCCAAGCCGGCCGAAGGCGTGAACTTCAAGCCGTTCGAGAGCTGGATCAAGGGCGACAGCAAGGTCGAGCCGGTGCCGACCGACAAGGACGTATTCGGTGACGGCACGGTGATCGTGCTGCGCACGCCGGGGCACACGGCGGGCCATTCCAGCCTGCTGGTAAAGCTGCCGCAGATGGGACCCGTCATCCTCAGTGGCGATGCGATCCACTTCCGCGAGAACTACGATTCGGACGGCGTGCCCTGGTTTAACTTCGATCGCGCCCAGACCGTGGCTTCGATCGAGCGCATCAAGAAAATCGCATCGAACCTGAAGGCTACGGTCATTATCCAGCACGATGCGCGCGACATCGAAAAACTGCCGGTATTTCCCGCGTTCGCGAAGTAGCGACGGCTCGATAGTTAGATACCGAGAGCAACCAAAATAGCGCTGCCCTGGTTTTGGGGCGGCGCTCAAGCCTCTCCGAGTGAATGCAGAACCAGACGGGCAGAAAATCGAACCATGATCAAAGCTGCGGTTATCGGTCTGGGATGGTGGGGACAAACGATTCTCAGACAACTCTCAAACAGCACGGTCATCAGGCCTGTCCTCTGTATCGATCCACTGGATTCGGCGCGGGCAGCGGCGTCGGCGCTGGGCATCGAGACATCCCGAGATTTCGATGACGCGCTGTCGCATCCGGATGTGCAGGCCGTCATTCTCTGCACGCCGCAAGAGTTGCACGCCGACCAGATCGCAGCGGCCGCGCAGTCGGGACGTCACGTCTTCTGCGAAAAGCCGTTATGTACGACCTCCGCCGATGCAGAACGCGCCATCGCCGCGGTCAGGAAAGCCGGTGTTCAACTGGGGATCGGGCACGAACGACGTTTCGAACCGGCGGTGATCGAGATGCGGCAGCGATTTGCCGCAGGCGAGTTCGGCAATCCGCTGCTGCTGGAAGGTAATTTCAGCCAGGACAAGTTCCTGAAATTGCCCAGGGACAATTGGCGATTGTCGAATACGGCAAATCCGGTCGGCCCGCTTTCAGCCACGGGCATCCACATGGTGGATCTTTCGATCGCGCTGCTGGGCCGGCCGACCAGCGTCTGGGCGCGGCTGGCAAGGCTGGGAAGCGACTTCGCCAATGGCGATACGCTGTCGATAACGATCGGTTTTGCCAGCGGCGCCACGGCGCTGCTGGGCGCCGTGCTGGCGACACCGTTCATGGGCCGTCTTGCGCTGCTCGGCTCGAAGGGCTGGATGGAAATCCGCGACCGCAGCCATCCGGAAAACTCGACCGGATGGGACGTCACCACCGCGCATCGCGACCAAACACCCGTGACCGCCTTCTACGCGCCGCACCCGGCGGTGCGCGACAACCTCGAGGCCTTTGGCCGCGCCGCACTGGGCGAGGCACCCTACCCGGTCGCTCTGGATGAAATGCTGGCCAACGTCCGAAGCTTTGAGGCGATCCACCGCTCGGTTAGAAGTGGAACGATTGAGACCATTGAATGCGGATGAGCGAAGGATAACCATGGCATCATGCGGGCGAATAACCGGAATCACCGCGGCGCTCGGCAGCACGTTGTTCCTCCTGTTTGGCGCAGCAGCTTCCGCCCAGAACGCCGGTGACTATCCCAACAAACCGGTCATCATGATCGTGCCGTTCGCGCCCGGAGGCGCTTCCGATTTCGTCGCCCGCATGCTGCAGCCCGGCGTCAGCCAGATCCTCGGCCAGCAGATCGTGATCGACAATCGAATTGGCGCCGCGGGCATCGTCGGCACCGAGGTCGCGGCGCGCGCTGCACCCGATGGCTACACCGCCTTTCTCGGCAATGTCGGCACCATCTCGATCAACCCGGCGGTCTATCACGACATGCACGTCAAGCCGGACAAGGAACTGGTCCCGGTTTCGATTTGTGCCGACACCCCGAGCATCCTGATCACGCGGCCGGACTTTCCGGCCAACACCGTCAGCGAGCTGGTCAGCTATGTCAGGGCGAACCAGGGCAAGGTCACCTTCGCCTCGCCCGGCAGCAGCACGCTCAATCGGCTGGAAATGGAAGTTTTCAAGAAGGATGCAGGGCTCGACATGGTGCATGTGCCCTACAAGGGCGGCGCCGCGCCCGCGGTGACCGACGTTCTCGGCGGACATGTCGACATGATGTTCACCACGATGTCCTCGGCGATGGAGCTTGTGCGGGACAGGAAGGTCAAGGCGCTCGCCGTCACCACCCGGGAGCGAATGGTCAATTTGCCGGACATACCGACCATGTACGAACTCGGATGGAAGAACCTCGTGACCTCGTCCTGGCAGGGCGTGCTGGTGCCCACCGGGTACGCCGCGGCCGATCGTCGAGAAGCTGCGCGCGGCGATCGTCAAGGTGCTCGCGGATCCGGAAATCCAGGCGCGCATGCGCGAGGCGGTGCGATCGCCGTCAGCAGCAAATCGCCTGAAGAGTTCAAGACCTTCATGGACGCCGAGACCGCCAAATGGACCAAAGTGATCGAAGACAACGACGTGCATCTGATTGAGCCGTCGCGCGGCGCCTTGTATCAGGCGCCAAAGGCGTATTGGCTGCGCTAAGGAAACGGGAGACAAGCGTGCAACAGGTCGAAGTCGGGGTAATCGGAACCGGCTGGTGCGGGGGCATACGGGCGGAAACGCTGTCGCGCTCCTCGCTGGTCGATAAACTTCACATCTGCGAGATCCGTCCCGACCGCCTGGCCGAGGTCAAGGCGTTGACCAACGCGGCAACTGCGACATCGGACTATCGCGACATCTCAAAAACGACCGCGTCAAGGTGGTCTACATCTCGACCACGCCGGAATCCAACCACTATCCGATCGCGCGCGATTTTCTCAAAGCCGGCAAGCATGTGCTGCTGGAAAAGCCGATCGCGCTCGAACTTTTCGAGGCCGACGAGCTGATCGAGATCGCCCGTCGCGGCAATCTCAAATTCACCATCGGCTACTCGCAGCGTTTCAACGCCCGGATCGCCTACGCCAAGAAGAAGATCACCGACGGCACGCTGGGCAGGCCGGTATCGGTGATGGTGAGCCGGCATCTGTCGCGCAGCCTCGGCAAGAAGATCGCCAGCCGCGGCCGGCTGTCGCCGGCGGCGATGGAATCGACCCACGATCTCGATTTCGTGTTCTGGCTGCTCGAGCCGGCCAAACCGATCCGCGTCTATTCGCAGGGCGCCTACGGCTATCATGCAGGCGGTCAACGGCTCCTATGACATCATGTGGAGCACCGTGACCATGGACAACGGCGTGCTGGTTACGATCGGCGGCGGCTGGAACCTGCCGCCGAGCTATCCGAACTACTGCGCCACCACCATCGAGATCACGGGAACGGAAGGCTCGCTGTTCCTCGACGATACGCAGCGCGCCAACTGGCTCAATACGATGAAGGACGGGACGCAATATCCGATGTCGACCATGCCGGGCGAATGGGTCGATCACGTCTATGCCGGGCAGATGGGACCCGAGACGATGCATTTCCTCGAATGCGTCTTGCGCGACCAGCCGCCGATGGTGTCGCCGGAAAGCGCGCGCCGGGTGATGGAAACCTATCTCGGCGCCGACCTCTCGGCGGAATCCGGAGAGCCGATCAGCCTGCCGCTCGACAACCAGGCCCTGTCCGCGGTGCAGGACCTTTACAAGAAGTTCCGCACGCCGGTCTGAAACGGCTCAACGCACCTGAAAAACCAGCTTGCCGCGAAAGTGGCGGGACTGGCTTACCCGGTGCGCAGCCGCGGCTTCGCTGAGCGGATAGCAGGTGATTTCCGGGGGACGGACCGCCCCGGAAGCGACCAGCGTCACGATGCGCTCGAGATGCGGCCGGTCGCGCCCGACGCTGGGCCGCAGCGCAACGACATCGCCGCGGTCCGGCTTTGGCGCATGGGCGCCGGAGGCGATGAAGGCCGCCCGGCCGCCCGGTTTAAGCACGGCGAAAGATCGCTGCGCGACATCTCCGCCGACGGTATCGAAGACGGCATCGCAGTCTTTTGCTATCCTGGTAAAATCCACCGCATTGTAGTCGATGATCTCGTCGGCGCCGATGCCGCGCAGGTAATCGTGATTCGATGCGCTGGCGGTCGTGATCACGCGCGCACCCAGATGTTTCGCCAACTGGATGGCGAAGCCGGCGACACCGCCCGCGCCTCCCTGGATCAGGATAGTCTCGCCGCCCTTCAGTTTTAACGTGTCTTCGATTGCCGTAATCGCCGTCAGCCCGGCGAGCGCCAGCGCCGCCGCTTCGACATGCGACAGGCGATCGGTCTTCCGGGCGACGATGGCGGCCTTGATCGCGATCTTCTCGGCGTAAGCGCCCTCCTGGCCGGCGTCGCAGACGCCGAACACCTCATCGCCTATACGCAGGTCGCTGACATCTTTCCCGATCGCCGAAACGACACCCGAAAAATCCCGTCCGAGAATGTAGGGAAAGCACGCGAGCTGGCCCGATTTTCCCTCGCGCACCTTCCAGTCCGCGCCATTGACGCTGGCGGCGACGATATCGACCACGACCTCACCGGGTGCGGCCACAGGATCGGGCATCTCGCCGAATTGCAGAACTTCCGGCCCGCCGTGTCGTTCGATGAAGGCAGCTTTCATTTGATTTTCCCTGGTTTGGAAGATTCAGGATGCTTTGATGGTTGCAAGGCCGTCCGCGGCATCACGGTTTTGCCGGCATCGCGAGCCGGCCGAGCAAAACAGACAGGTCGTCCGTCTGGTCGAGCGTCCACAAGGCCTGCAGGATGTCATCGGTGTGCCGCTGCGACCAGCGTTGGCCGACATTGCCGCGGAATTTCCTTTCCACTTCGGCTCGGTTCATTGGCCGTGCGGCGAAACCCGGCGCGTAATCGGCCTCGCGCGAAATTCGCTGCCCGTCGGCGAGGATAGCCGTTACCCGCGTCGGCACCGCTGCGCCCATCCGCGCGGTGAGAACCGGATCTTCCTTCACCGTGATCTTTTGCATGAAGGCGAGGATCTTCGGATCGCCGAACATTTCCGGCGCGAAGCTTTCATTGGTGATGTCGCCGTCGAACATCGCCCGCGCCGTGATGTAGGGCAGGCTGTGGTCGGCGGTCTCCCTGGTTTTGGGCGACCATTTTTCGGCCTCGCTGCCGGTGCGCTGATAACCCCGGCTGGTGGTTGCGATCTCGATCGCGGCAATGCGATCGAGCGATTTGACCTCGCCGGCGACTTTGATCCCGGCGACGATCGCGGTCTGGGTGTAGATCACGGCGGGATAGGGTTTTATCGCGCAGCGAAGCAGGCGAAAGGGCACGCCTCGCCGGCCGAACGTATCCGGGTCGACCCTGGCCGGCCCGGACACCTGCTGGAAGAAACCGGATTGACCTTCGAAGATTGGAGCCGGGCCGGTCAGGCCGCCGCGTGCCAGCATCGCGGCGAATACCGCATTGCGCGCGGCTTCGGCATCCGCGAACCCCTTCCAGTCCGACAGCGTCTGCACCCGGGTCTGCGCCATCGGGATGTGATCGTTGACGGCGAGATTGACCGCCTGCGTCAAACGGTCGGGGCCGAGTTTCATCAGCCTGCCCGCGGCCAGCGCCACGGCCGGCAGACTCATGACCGGCGGGTCCCAGCCGCGCGTGGCGATGTCGAGTGCGTCGACCAGCCGACAGTTCACTTCATAGGCCAGCACGATCGAGGTAATCAGATCCTGTGCGCTGGCCCGCTCGGCCTCCGCTACTGCGAGACACGCCGCGATATGATCGCTGGGATGGACCGAAAAGCGCCCCGTATAGGTGTCGTTGAAATCGAGATAGCGGAAGGCGGCGCCATTGGCAAAGGACGCAAGATCCGGCGTCGTGCGCCAATCGGTGCCGATAATGGTGGCGTTGCCACCGACGCCCAGCGCGACATCGCGGCAAATGCCGACCGGCCTTTCGTCGAAAGCGCCGATGCCGCATCCGATCGTATCGATAACGTGCGTCTTGACCCGTTCGACGGTTGCAGCATCTATATCCTCATAGCGCAGGCCATCGGCATAGGCCGCGAGTCTTTCCGCAAGCGGGCGAGCGAACTGTTCCGATGATGGTTGTGCCGGCTGGCTTTGCGCAGCCGCGATCCGCGAGGCGAGCGGGAGCGCGGCAGCGCCCATCGCCAGATGCAGGAAATCTCTGCGGGGAAGTTTCATGGCGTTTGCTCACTGCCGAACCGTCGGGAGTCCGGCAGCTTCCCTTGGCAACACCCTCAAGGCAAGCAGGTTCAGCGCTTGGGCGACCGTGCAGACGCCGGCGCCGGCACGCTCTCGATCAGCTTGCCGGTAAAGATCGGCGGCGAGGTCGGCTTGCCGTCGGGCGATCCACCCGCCTGCTCCACCGTCACCGCATAGGTGGCGTTATTGACGACGCTGGCATCGTACGAGGCCAGCACCGGGCGCGCGGTGAAGTCGCCGCTGCCGATCACGCCGAGCGAGCGCGGCTGCGGCAGTTTGTCGGAGATCAGCCACAGTTCGAAAGCCTTGCCCGGATCCGCGGCCGTGGCGCCGACCTTGCGCACGGTCAAGTTCCTGGTCGCCCCGTCCACCGTGAGAATGAACGCTGGCGAACCGCCATCCTTCTGCAGCAAGGCGACATATTGCGCGGAAGCGGCGGCGGGAGTTGGAGAGGTCTTGACCTCAACCACTTGCTTGCGCGGCGTGGGTTGAAGGCCGGGAAACAAATCCGGCTGGAACACCTGAACCGCAAGCATGGCGAGCAATGCCGCCGCCAGCGCACCCGCGAAGGTCGCGACACTGCGCAGGCGTCGAATGCGCACGGACATCAGGATGACGTTGGAACCGTCGACGGCTTCATCGGACCCGGTGACGACGCTGGCGACCACAGGCGTCGGCGCCTGCGGCAGCATCATGGGATCCTGCGGCCCGGAAAGCCCGATCGCGGTCTTGATGTTGTCCCAGACCGAAGGCTGCGGCTCGACCGACCCGACCATCTGGTTCAGGGCGGCAAGCTTCTGCTCCCACACCGCGACCATCGCCATGAAGTCCTTGTCGGCGGACATCATGATTTCGGCCTGCATGCGTTCATCGGCATCGAGGGTGCCGAGCGCATATTCCGCGGCGAGCGCGATATCGTCTTCGCTGTAGGCCATCATCTAAGTCCGAAAAACTCCGAAAGAGAAACTTCTGAATTCCAGGCCCCTCTAGATTCCAACACACTGCTAAATTCCAAGACGCTTCTAGATTCCGAGACACTCCCTGATGTCCAGCATGCTGCGCCGCAGCCAGGTCTTCACCGTATTTACCGGTGTCTCGAATTTCGCGGCCAGTTGTTCGCGGCTCCAGCCGTTGTAGTAGGCGAGCAGCACCAGCTTCTGCCGATCCGGCTCCAGACGGCCGACGCATTCCAGCAACCGCTTCAACTCTTCCGTCATCTCCCGGCGCGCCAGCGGGTCCGGAGTGTCGGCAGCCACTTCCATGGCCGTCGGCTCCTCCTCGATCGAGACTTCGCTCCGTTTGCGCACCACATCGATCGCGCGGTTTCGCGCAATCGACGCCATCCACGTAATCGGCGACGACAGGCCGGGATTGAACTGTCCGGCGCTGTTCCAGATCTTGACGTAAGCCTCCTGGATGACCTCCTCTGCGAGATCCTGTCGGCGCAAGATACGGAGCACGACGCCAAACAGTTTCGCCCGCGTGGCGGCATAAAGGCGCTCAAAAGCGGCCTCATCCCCCTTCGCCACGGCGGCAATCAGCCAGACCAGCTCAGCTGGCGTCAGCATGCAGCGTCCCCAAAATCGCGATGCCCCATCGCGTTTATCCCTGCCGGAACGGCGGTTCGGACCTTTCGTAGCATATCTTGCGCCCAACCGGTCCACCACGTCGCCAATATCAGGCCTGTGGACATCAATATGAAAAAACCCGGGCCTTGCGGCCCGGGTTCGTATTGTTCCGGCAGATCAGAGCTGGAGGCGTATCAGGCGACGGCCCCGATGCGGGCACGCATCAGGCCGATACTGTCGAGGTCGGCCTGTTCCCGGGCGCTCTCCTCGGCGCGCTCGCGCGCCTGATCGCGCTCGTCCAACAGTTCGACCTTCTTGAGTTCCTCGAAGGCCTCGGCCAGCAGGCTCTTGGCGTCTTCAAGCTGAATGCGCAGTTCGTCGGCGGAGCGGGTCAGGTTTTCCCGCCGCTGGATCGCGGCCTTGGCATAGGTCGGGTAGGCGAAGTGCGAGGGATCGTTGATCCCGGCGCGCTCCTGCTCGGTGTGGATCTCGCGCTCCAGATCGACCGACATACGCTGGAAATCGCCGATCATGCCTTCAATCTGGGCGACCCTCCGGCGTTTTTCGTCGACCTGAAACTTCTTCAGGCGGATCAGCGTTTCACGTGACTTCATCAACTCATACTCCCCAGAAGTCCCGATCTTGACGCGGGACAGAACCGGCACCCTCAAAATGGGCTCATAAGGGCCCCACCGGCGACGCTACTTGTGTAGCGCGGATGATGGCCTGACAAAGTTAGCGTTCCGTTTCCAAACTCGCGCGGATTCGCTCAAGTTGCAGCTATCCGTGATTCAGGCCGGTCGGTGGCGAGCCGCATTTGGCTTGCCGCATTGGCCATCGCAGCGCGGCAGCCGCGCGCACGCCTTCGAGTCCGGCGAACGGCATCGCCACGGCGCTTGCTGCCGGTAAAGCCGATCGCCCCGGAGCGGATAAGGTGGTTGCCGCCGGTCTCGATCACAGTGCGGGCGCCGGCCACGCCGCCATAAATATTGACGCCTTCGATCTCACTAATCTGTTTGGCGAGTGGTTTCATTGCGAAAACCTTAAGTTTTCGCGCTTTTTGGCCGTTCCCTTAACTTCGTGTTTACCCGCATCGTTAATCATTACGACACTGTCTTTGGTAACTGAGGGCGCTCGGCCATCCTTGGGAAGGGCGAGTCGCGAGAGTCGGTTAGGCCCAACTCTTAATGTGAAACTTGAACGGGTACGGATATCGAAAACTGCTTCGATGGCAATGTCTTAGGGCGATTCGACAAAAATTGCGCCGATAGAACTTGCGGACACGAATCAGGTTTTGTTAACCATATGTGGTCAGGATTCGAATCAGTTGTTCAAAGGCGTTTTGAGTGCCGCAAGTGCGGCCGACCTGACGCCCGGAGCGGCGACGATAGGGGACTGGCATGCGCGTATTGCTGATAGAAGATGACAGCGCCGTTGCGCAGTCGATCGAGCTGATGCTCAAATCCGAGAGCTTCAACGTCTATACGACGGACCTCGGGGAAGAAGGCGTCGACCTCGGTAAACTTTACGATTACGACATTATCCTGCTCGACCTCAACCTGCCCGACATGTCCGGCTACGACGTGCTCAAGCAGCTTCGGGTTTCCAAGATCAAGACACCCATCCTGATCCTCTCCGGCCTCGCCGGCATCGAGGACAAGGTCAAGGGTCTCGGCGTCGGCGCCGACGACTACATGACCAAGCCCTTCCACAAGGACGAACTGGTGGCCCGCATCCATGCCATCGTGCGCCGTTCCAAGGGCCACGCCCAGTCGGTGATCCAGACCGGCGATCTCGTGGTCAATCTCGACACCAAGACGGTCGAGGTCGGCGGCCAGCGCGTGCATCTGACCGGCAAGGAATACCAGATGCTCGAACTGCTCAGCTTGCGCAAGGGCACCACCCTCACCAAGGAAATGTTCCTCAACCACCTCTATGGCGGCATGGACGAGCCCGAACTGAAGATCATCGACGTCTTCATCTGCAAGCTGCGCAAGAAGCTCGCCAACGCCTCGCGAAGGCCGCAACTTCATCGAGACCGTGTGGGGCCGCGGCTACGTGCTGCGCGAGCCGCACGAAGTCGAAGAGCGCATTCCCGCTTAACCCAGGTTTACCCGAGAGCCCGTCAGGCACTCTCCTCCCCGACTGGACCCCGCCGTGAATGGCGGGGTTTTTTATTGGGGGATTGAACGGGCGCGGCGGATGCATCGACCAACCGATCGTGCAACGCTGGGACGGCACGAGTCGGGGGCTCTGACATGATCCTTCAATCACTGGCCGGCCTGCCGGCGTTTCTGGTTTACTTCTGCACTGCCATTGTCGCCGTGGTCGCCTATCTGTTCGTCTACACCCGCGTCACGCCGCACGACGAGTTCCGGCTGATCCGCGACAACGATCCCGCGGCGGCGATTGCGCTCGGTCTAAGCCTGCTCGGCTTTGTGCTGCCGGTGGTCAGCGCGATCGCGCATTCCGCCAATGTCCTGGACTGCCTGATCTGGAGCGCGATCGCGCTGATCGTTCAGATCGTGGTCTATTTTGTCGTCAAGATACCGGTGCCGAACCTGTCGGCGAAGATCGCGGCCGGCGAACTCGCAGCCGCGATCTGGCTCGGTCTGGCATCGCTCGCCGCCGGCGCGCTCAACGCCGCCTCGATGATATACTGACCATGGACGGCAATCTCCCCAGGGAATTTGGCAAGCGCAGGCCTGCCCCGATCGAGGCGCCTGCGCCGGTCAAGCGCTCCAGCCATGTGGCGTTGCTGCTGATGGGCACCTTTGCCCTTGGCGGCGGCGCCTATGCGCTGATGCCACGCGAGAATTGCGGACCGGCCCAGCCGGGAATGGCGGCGGACCTGCAATCCGGCGCCGCATGCCCGCCACGCGGTAGCCCGTCCGGCGGCCGTGGCTCTTGGGGCGGATCATGGTCGCGCCGCAGTTTCTTCAGCGGAGCTGGAGATTCGGCATCGAGCCGCACTTCATCCGGCGCTGCTTCGGAGTCCGGTTTGGGTGGCGTCATGCGCGGTGGGTTCGGCTCGTTTGCGAGCGCGTTCTCGCGCGGCGGCTGACGGCGCAAATTATCTCCATCTCCGCACGATGCTGTGAAACGCCCTTGCTTTCACTTGCCTTGCCAGCTTCGGGTGAGGGAGACTGATTCGGATCAATAGTGCAGGGATCGCCACATGAAACGTTCGCGCCGTGTCATCCTGACCATGATGGGCACCGCCGCCGTCGGCGCGGTATCGATGGGATTTGTTCCGCGAACGGGTTGCGGTCCCGGACGCGTTCCGCGGCTGGTGCCCGGCCCGGACGGACGGCCTGTCGAAGTTTGCAGCGCGACCTATGGCGGCTTCGGCGGCGGATCGTTTCGATTCCATGGCCACGGTCATGCGCACGGCGGCGGCTAGCGTCGGCGGATGCGGCGCATCGCCTGCCCCGAGCGCAACGACTGGCGCGCTACCGCCGAGCAAGCCGGATTCGATTTTCACACCATCGATGGCGAACGCTATTGGGACGAACGCGCCTGCTACGCGTTCACCCTGGACCAGATCGAACAGGAAATCGAAGCGCCGTCCGGCGAAATCGACGCGATGTGCCTGGAACTCGTGGACCGGGCCGTCGACGACGAACAAACCCTGCGCCGGTTGAAGATACCCGAAGCGTTCTGGCCACTGATCTCCGAAAGCTGGCATCGCGACGAGCCGAGCCTCTACGGCAGGCTGGACCTCGGCTTTGACGGGCGGGGTCCCGCGAAATTGCTGGAATACAATGCCGATACGCCGACCTCGATCTTCGAGGCGGCGGTGTTTCAGTGGACATGGTTGGAGCAGGCGATCGAGCGCGGCATTATCCCGGCGCATGCGGATCAATTCAATTCGATCCACGAGCGGCTGATCGAGGCGTGGAAAAAAGTCGGCGCCGGACGCTATCTCCATCTGACGGGAGCGACCGAGAGCACCGAAGACGCGGGCACGCTGGCCTATCTCGAAGACACCGCAAGGCAGGCGGGTCTTGAGACCACCCTGATCGACATTGCGGACATCGGATTGCGCGACGACGGCCGATTTGTCGATCTGGAGAATCGCGGAATCGAACTTGCGTTCAAGCTCTATCCCTGGGAATGGATGTTCCACGATGCCTTTGGCGAAAAACTCGCCGAGGCGCCGACGCGCTGGATCGAACCGCCCTGGAAGGCCATCCTTTCCAACAAGGGCATCCTCCCGTTGCTGTGGCAGATGTTTCCGGATCATCCCAATCTGCTGCCGGCCTATTTCGAGGACGACCCGAACGCCGCCAGGCTCGGCGCCTCCTTTGTGCGCAAGCCGCTCTATTCGCGCGAAGGCGCCAATGTGGCGCTGATCCGCGAAGGCGTGACACTGGTGGCGCAGGAAGGGCCGTATGGCGCCGAAGGCTTCATTCGCCAGGCGTTCGCGCCGCTGCCGAATTTCTCCGGTCAATATCCGGTGCTCGGAAGCTGGCTGATCGACCACACGCCGTGCGGACTATCGATCCGCGAGGACGAGAATCCGATCACCGGCAACACGTCGCGGTTTTTGCCGCATGCGATTCTGTAGGGAGTTGTCGCGCATAAACGATTGCTGCGGGTTGTCCAATGCCCGCTATGCCCCCGACAGCGACCAAATTCCGCGGCACGGCGAAATGACGCTATGCCAGAAGCTGGCCACCAATCAAAGCTTCGAGCCGCCATCGACGTGCAGCGTGTCGCCGGACACCCAGCGCGCGGCGTCCGAGGCCAGGAAGGCTATGGCGCCGGCGATGTCGTCGGGCTGCGCCACTCGCTTGAGCGCCTGCATGGCGAGCGTGAACTCGCGCCCGGCCTCGGTCCTTGCGAAGTCTGACATGTCGGTCTCGACGACGCCGGGCGCCACGGCGTTGACCCGCACGCCCTTGACTCCAAGGGCAAGGGCGAAATGCCTGACCAGGGTGTCGATGGCTCCCTTGGTGGCGGCGTAGGCGGACAAATTCCCCACCGCCGCGTGCGCGGCGAGGGAGGACGTGAAGATAATGCTGGAGCCCTGCTTGAAGATCGGCAGCAGCTGCTGGACCAGGAAATACGGAGCTCGGACGTTCACGGCGAACAGCGCGTCGAAGTCCTCGACCGTGGTCTCCTCGATCATCGCGGCTTTCGACACGCCGGCGTTGGCAACCAGAATGTCGAGCCGTTCGCCGACGATCTCGCGCACCCTGGAGGCGAGCCTGTGCGCGCCTTGTGGATCGGAGAGATCCGCCCCGATGGCTTCCGCCCGGCCTCCTTCCGCCTTGATCTGTTCGACGACGGAACGCGCTTCGGCGGCGTTGCGGCCAAAGTGGACGACGACTTGCGCGCCGGCCTTGGCGAGTGCGATGGCGGCGGAGCGGCCGATTCCACGGGATGCGCCGGTGACGAGGGCGGTCTTTCCACAGCATGACGTCATGAAAGTGTCCTTCGATCTGGAGATGGGCAAGACCGGTCGGACGCGACCGAGCGGCTCGAGCAGTTACTTCGTGTCGTCCAGGAACAGCGCCGCGTGGGCCAGGAAGAGATCGGGATACTGGTAGAACGGCGCGTGGCTGGAATCCGGATAGACGATGAGCTGCGCGTTCGGCAGGTGCTGTTGCAGCGTGAAGCCGTTGACGGTGGGGATGATCAGGTCGTTGCTGCCATCAACGACGAGAACCGGATGATGGATGTCGGCAAGGTAATTCCACACGCCATCGGTCTTCTCGTTCGACTTGACGATCGCCGCGTACTGCGCGTTGGCGGATGCCTCGCTGACTTCAGGGACGCGATCCTGACGGCGGAATTTGCGTTCGAGGTACTTCAGCCCCGCCGCGCGGCCCGCCGCATTGGGCAGGAAATGTGCCGCGATCCAAAGATGTTCAGGCGGATCGTAAGTGGCCGAGAAGATCTCGCCGGACTTGCTGGCGGAAGTGTCGGCGCCGCGCGGCCCGGTACCCACCAGGATCAGCTTGCGCACCAGCTCGGGCGCCTGCACGACGATTTCCTGGGCGACCTTGCCGCCGATCGAATATCCCAGCACGTCCGTCTTGCTAATCCCGAGCGCCTTGACGAAGGCGATGGCGTTGGTGGCCATGGCGGGGATGCTCGCCGGCGTTTCGCCCGAGCTGGCGCCGACGCCCGCGTTGTCGAACAGGATGACCTCGCGCCGGGCGGCCAGCCCGTCGGTCAACGCCGGATCCCAATGGTCCATGGTACCGCGGAAATGAATGTTCATGACGATGGGCACCCCGCCCGTCTTGCCGAAACGCCGGTAGGCGAAGCGGATTCCGTTGGCCTCGACGAATTGCGTGGGCGCGGTCTGGTGAGTGTGGGTGGTCATGGCGGAACTCCTCTGTTCCTGAGTGAAACGAATGGCCGGATTCAGCTTGCGGTCTTGCCGCCGTTGACCCGCACGATCTGGCCGGTGATGAACGAAGCCTTTTCCGAGGCGACGAAGATGACGGCTTCGGCGATTTCCTCGGGCTTCGCGCCGCGCTTGAGCGGCACGGCGGCATAGAAGGCCGCCTTCTTGTCCGGAGAACCGGTCAGCCGGTCGAGCATCGCGGTCTCGGTTGGTCCGGGTGCGACCGCGTTGACGCGGACACCGAAGGCGGCCGCTTCCAGCGCGGCGGATTTGGTGAGGCCTTCCACGGCGTGCTTGCTGGCGACGTACAGCGACAGGTTGGCCGCGCCGCGCTCGCCCATGGTCGAGGAGATGTTGACGATGCTGCCCGCGCCCTGCGGCTGCATGACCCTGAGTTCGTGCTTCAGGCTGAGCAGGGTGCCGAGGACGTTGGTGTCGAACATCGCGGCATAGCTTTCCAGCGTCGCGGAGGTCACCGGTCCCGGCTGTCCCCTCGGTTCCGGCATTGTTGACGGCGACGTCCAGCCGGCCGAAGCGCGCGACCGTCTGGTCGACCAGCCGACGGACGTCGCCTTCATGCCGTACGTCGGCCGGAACGAACGCGGCCTCCGCGCCAAGGCTGCGAAGTTCGGCCTCGAGCGACCGGCCTTCGGTCTCTCGACGGCCGGAGACGACGACGGTCGCGCCCTGCTTGGCGAAAGCAACGGCAGTAGCGCGGCCAATGCCCGTCAGCGCGCCGGTGATAAGGACCACGGGAGTAGACATGCGAAGCTCCTCGATTTGGCCAAGATCTGCTATTCCCTGCCACGGAGGCATGGCTACTTGGCGTGGGTCTTCGGCGTTGAAAGCCATATGAGAGCGGCTAGCGTTTTTGAAAAAGACTTTGTAAGTTCTGCTCCATACCTGGAGAGCATGGAATGGAGCTTCGTCATCTCCGCTATTTCGTCGCCGTCGCCGAAGAAGGCAGTCTTACCGTGGCGGCCGAGAAGCGCCTGCACACCGCGCAGCCTTCGCTGAGTCGACAGATCCGCGACCTCGAATACGAGGTGGGCGTGCCGCTCCTGACCCGGAGCGTCCACGGCGTTCAGTTGACGGAGGCTGGCCGGGTCTTCCTTGATCACGCGCGGCTGGCGTTGATGCAAGCCGAGGCTGCCACCGAAGGCGCGCGGCGTGCCGCTCAGCCCGGCAAGCAGGTATTTGCCATCGGCTTCACGATCGGCCAGGAGGTCGACTGGCTCCCGCGAGCCACCAGACTGTTGCGCGACGAGCTGGCCAACATCGAAATCCGTGTCTCCAGCGATCATTCGGCGACGCTGGCCGAGGAGCTGGCCCACGGGAAACTTGACGTCGCTTTTCTGCGCGCGGAGCAGATGCCCGACATCGAGTTCAAGGTCGTGGCGCAGGAGCCGCTGGTTGCGGTGCTGCCCAGCGATCACAGGCTGGCGCGGCGGAAGACGTTCGAACCGAAAGATATCGTCGGCGAAACTTACATCGGCATCTCGAAAGTGCCGCGGGTGCTACGCGCACTGATCGCCGACTACCTCGAGCGCCGTGGCATCAAGATCACGCCGGCCTTCGAGATCGACAACTACGCTATGGCGATCTCGCTGGTGACCTCCAACCGCGGCGTGGCGATCTTGCCGGCATCGGCCAAGAATTTTCTGCCTTGGTCGGTCGTGAGCCGCCCGCTCGACGGCGATGCGCGTACGATCGATGTGACGGTCGGCTTTCGTCCGGACAACGCATCGCCGATCTTGAAGACTTTCCTTTCGAGAATCGACGGTTTGAATGCTGCGTAGCACCGGCCAACGGCCCAGGCGCCCTTTTCGCTTCCGTTTAAACTGGAAGCGTCGGACCCAAGTCACCCTTTAGTCCGCTTTGGGTCATTCGCGACCGGATCGAGCCAGCAGGAAATCCGGTCGTGTCCGTTTTGCTCCGAAAGCGGAGGTTATTTCAGAGCATAAGCGGCTCGACGACGAGCCGCTTCCCGTAGGGCCTGGATCGGGGCAACAAGGAACAACGATGTTACGCGCAGATCACGATCATAACGCAAATCGCCGCAACGTTATCGCGGATCCTCGCTGTTCTAGCGCTTCGTCGAAGCAACCGCCTTCAACGCCTGCTGCATCCTGGTCGCAGGATACGGCCGCGTGGCCCGGTCGGCATTCGGCAAATACAGCCCGCGCTTTTCCGGATGCGGCCTGAAGGCATCGGATATTCCGACCACGGATTCGGCGGCGCCCAGCACCAGGACGCCGTCGGAATCGAGCGACTTCGCCAGGCGATCGAAGATCCCGACCTTGATGTCCGGGTCGAAATAGATCAGCACGTTGCGGCAGAAGATCACGTCGAACGTTCCGAGATGGGAGAAGTCCTGCAGCAGGTTCAACTGCCGGTGCTGGACCATGGCGCGGATATCGGCATTGATCTGCCACAGTTCTCCGACTTGCGTGAAATGCCTGACCAGCTTCTGAATGGGCAAGCCGCGCTGCACCTCGAACTGGCTGAAGATGCCGGCCCGGGCTTTTTCGAGCACGCCCTGGGACAGATCGGTGGCGAGAATTTCCACCCGCCATCCCGCCAGCGCCGCCGCGCTTTCCTTCAGGCACATCGCGACCGAGTACGGCTCCTGCCCGGTGGAGGAAGCCGCGCACCAGATACGCAAGGTGCGGCGGCTGGCGCGCGCCTTCAGCAATGCCGGGAGCACGGTCTCGCGCAGATGATCGAACGGTATCTTGTCGCGAAAAAAGAAGGTCTCGTTGGTGGTCATCGCCTCGACCACCTCCGACGTCAACGCTTCGGCTCCCGTCTTTATCTTCGCAACCAGTTCGGCGATGCCGGACAGGCCAACCCTTCGCGCCAGCGGGATCAGCCTGCTTTCGACCAGATATCGCTTGTCGGAGGACAGGTCGAGGCCGGAGCGTTCTCGCAGCAGCTCACGCAAAAACTCATAGTCCCTTGGCGTCACGAACGATCTCCCGAAAACAGCCGAACCAGTTTCGGTGCGATCTGATCAAGCGGCAACACAGCCGAGCAAATGCCCGCATTCGCGGCAGCACCCGGCATTCCCCACACCACGCTGGAAGCTTCGTCCTGCGCGATCACGCTTCCGCCCGCCGCGACAATGTCCTTGCCGCCGCGCATCCCGTCCGAGCCCATGCCGGTCAACACCAGGGCCAGAATGCCGCCGCGCCAGACATCGATCGCGGAGGCGAACAACGGATCGACGGCGGGTCTGCAGAAATTGACCAGCGGTCCATCGTCAAGCGCGATCACGGCATCCGTGCCGCGACGCGCGACGCGCATATGACGGCCGCCCGGCGCGAGATAGATCCGGCCGGACCTGATGATTTCGCCGTCGACGGCTTCGTGCGCCGGCTGATGGCTCGCGCGCGCAAGGTGCTCGGCGAGAATTGTCGTGAACGTCGGCGGCATATGCTGCGTGATCAGCACCGGAAAACGGTCGATCACCGGTCCTATCCCGGCGACCAGCGTCATCAACGCCTGCGGTCCGCCGGTGGATGAGCCGATCAGCAACGCGCGCAGTGGCTGTGTGCCAAACGGCCGGAGCTGCTGCGGCGCGAACGGAGCCAGCGGCAGCCGGGACAATTGTCCGAGCGGCCGATCGAGGACTGGCGCCAGGGGAGGACTCGCTGACGCCGGAACGACACGGCGCACCCTGGCGCCGAGCGAGCGGATTTTCTGGACCAGATCCTGGCGGAAGGTTTCAGCGGCGGCGGGTTGGCGCGTGCTTTCGGGTTTTGGAATGTAGTCGGAAGCGCCGAGCGAAAGCGCCCTGAAGCTGATCTCGGCGTTGCGGCGGGTCAGCGTCGACGCCATGATGACGATAAGGTCGCGTTTCCTGGCCAGCAACAAAGGCAGCGCAGAAATGCCGTCAAGATCGGGCATTTCGATATCGAGCACGGCAACATCGGGATTGACGCGCTGGACCTGGTTGACGGCGTCCAGACCGGTACGCAGCGAGGCCGCCACGACCATATCCGGCTCGGCCTCGATCCAGCGGAAGATCAGCCCTCTGATGACGGCGGAGTCATCGACCACCATCACCCGCAGCGGCTCGTGCCGCGTCGAATTCAGGGTGGAAGACCTTGCCAACGCAATACTCATCAATCACCGCACGCGGGCTCACTCGGCACGCTTGAAAGACAATTCCGGGGGCCGTTCGGCCACCGGATCGGGAGGTCAGATCAGGCCGACTTCCTGGAACTTGGCCGTGACGATGTCCTTGTCGAACGGCTTCATGATGTATTCGTTGGCGCCGGCGTGAAGCGCACGCGCGATGTGGGCGACATCGTTTTCGGTGGTGCAGAACACCACCTTGGGCTGGTCGCCACCGGGCATGCGGCGCAGATTGCCAAGAAATTCATAACCGTCCATGACCGGCATGTTCCAGTCGAGCAGGATCGCGTCGGGCAGACCGCGCTTGCAGACCTCAAGCGCTTTCTCGCCGTCCTCGGCTTCGACGATCTGGAAATCCAGGCCTTCCAGGATGCGCCTTGCGACCTTTCGAATGACGCTTGAAGTCATCGACAACCAGACACGTTTTCATTTTTGCCTCTGCTTCTTATGATCCCGAAAGGGACGTTCCACTACGAGTTAAGCCTGCGCCAACTGGCTGCCGATCTCAGGCCGCCAGCATGTCCGGTACGATTTCGAGAACGCGATCGACGTCGAGCACGACCATCAACTGACCGTCGAGGCGATGCACGCCGCCGGCGAGTTCGGCCATGCGGGGATCGAGATTGACGGGGTTTTCCTCGCGATCGTCGTCGGCGAGCTTGAGGACTTCACCGATCTGATCGATCAGGAGGCCATAGGATTCGCCGTGCAGGTCGACACCCACCGCCATCGGCGGCCTGCCGTCATCGTTTCTCGGCAAGCCCAGACGGGCACGCATATTCACCACGGTGACGATGCGGCCGCGCAGATTGAGCACGCCGGCGATCTCCGCCGGCGACAGCGGCACCCGGGTCAGGCGCTCCGGCATGAACACATCCTGCACGCGGGAGATCGGCAGCCCGAACAGCTGTCCGCCGATCACAGCGGTGACGTATTCGGAAAACGCACTCTCGGCGACGAGCGTCTTGCCGCTCATGCCGGCCATCTTCTTGCTGTCAGGCTGAAGCTGTTTCATGCCGCTCGCCCGATTTCAGTCGTCTGTTCCTTCAGCGCGGCGATCAGGCCGGGGCGGTCGAACTTGGCGACGTAGTCATGGAAGCCGGCCTGCCGCCCGCGCTTGATCGCTTCCGGCGACGCCATCGAGGACAGTCCGATGATCGGCATCGCGCTCAAATGGGCATCGGCGCGGATCGTCTCGGCGAATTCGAACCCGTTCATGTCGGGCATTTCGATGTCGGTCAGCACCACGTCGAACGCCTGACCCGAGCGCAACGCCGCCAGGCCTTCGCGCGCGTTGGGGACGACCTGCACCATATAGCCGGCGGCCTTCAGCACCGGCGCCAGCATGTTGCGGAAGAAAGCGCTGTCGTCGACCAGCAGCACCGATTGCGCCGGATGCTGGCCGCGCATCTCCTTGTGGCTGAACCAGTCGGCGAATGCCATCGGGAGGAAATGGCCGACGTCGATCACTTCGGTCGCCTGCCCCTTGATCACGGCGGAGCCGAGAATACCCTCGCCGGTGCCCACGACTTCGATATTGAGCCGTTCCTCGACGATGTCGATGATCTCATCGACGACGAGGCCCATGGTGCGGCCCTCGTCGGCGAACACCAGGATCGGCTGGACACCCGAGGCGCCGACGCTGACGCCGGCCATCTGCACCAGCGGCATCAACTGATCGCGGTATTGCACCATGTAGCGGCCGTTGGAGAGTTCGATCTTGTCGGTGGCGATTTCTTCCAGCCGGGTCACCAGCCCGAGCGGCACCGCCTTCGGCTGCGCAGAGCCGGCGCGGAACACCAGCAAGGAGGTCAATTGTTCGGCGGCCACGGCGCGCTTCGCCGCGTTATCGTCCGATATCTCGTGGCTGGCCGCGACCGAGGTCCCCAGCGCTTTGGCGATGCCGTTGGGATCGATGATCATGATGACGGCGCCGTCGCCGAGAATGGTGTTGCCGGAGAACATCTCGATGTGACGCAGCTTGGTCGACATCGGCTTGACCACGATTTCCTCGGTGTGGAACACGCCGTCGACCACGATGCCGAAGGTCTGGCTGCCGACCTGCGTGACCACGATGAAGCCGTTTTCCGGATCGGAGGAAGAACCGTCGTCGAGCCTGAGCAGCTTCTTCAGATGCATCAGCGGCAACAGCTTGTTGCGCAGGCGCAATACCGCCGTGTCCTTGATCCGCTCGATCCGGTGCTCGGAATTGGCCCGTGCCCGCACCAGTTCGACCACCGCAAGCTGCGGGATCGCGAAGCGGTCGCTGGCGGCTTCCACGATCAGCGCCGAGACGATGGCCAGCGTCAGCGGTATCTTGACGGTGACCGACGAGCCCTCGCCGGCCACCGACTTGACGTCGATGGTGCCGCCGATCTGGTCGATATTGGTTCGCACCACGTCCATGCCGACGCCGCGCCCGGACACGCTGGTGACGGAGTCCGCGGTCGAGAAGCCCGGCGCGAAGATGAATTTGTGGATCTGCGCTTCGGTCATCTTCTCCAGATCAACTTCGCTGACCAGGCCGTCGGCGATCGCCCTGGCCTTGATCCGGCTGGTGCTCAGCCCGCGGCCATTGTCGGCGACGCAGATGATGATGTGGCCGCCTTCATGATAGGCCGACAGCCTGATGGTGCCCTGCTCCGGCTTGCCGCAGGCCACCCGCTCGGCCGGCGTCTCCAGTCCATGATCGGCCGAGTTGCGCACCATATGGGTGAGCGGGTCCTTGATCAGGTCGAGCACCTGGCGATCGAGTTCGGTATCGGCGCCGTACATCTCCAGCTCGATCTGCTTGCCGAGTTCGCCGGCCAGGTCGCGCACGATTCTCGGCAGCTTTTGCCAGGCATTGCCGATCGGCTGCATCCGGGTCTTCATGACGCCTTCCTGCAGCTCGGCGGTGACGTTGGACAGCCGCTGCAGCGGCACCTTGAATTCGGTATCCTGGTTGCGCCGGGAGATTTCCAGAAGCTGATTGCGCGTCAGGACCAGTTCCGACACCATCGTCATCAGATGTTCGAGCGTATCGACGTTGACCCGGATCGACTGGTTGGCGACGCGGTCGCTATCGAACGCTTCCGCTTCGGTGAAGTTTTTTTTCGCAGCCGTTTCCGTCGGCGCAGGGGAGACGGCAGCGGGCGCTGCCATCGCCTGCATGCCGCGCTCGACCATCCGATGCAGCTTGTCGATCAGATCCTGATCGTTGCCATCAGGCTCAGCCTGGGTCGCCTCGAGCCCTGCGAGAATTTCCTTGATGCGGTCGATACTGGCCAGGATCAGCGTCACCGCCTCGGCGGTAGCCGGCATTCCGTCGCGAAATTTGCCCATCAGGGTTTCGGCAGCATGCGTCAGCGCTTCAAGCCGCGGCAGGCCGAGAAAGCCGCAAGTGCCCTTGATGGTGTGAACCAGGCGAAAGATATTATCGAGAACCCTGGCGTTGTTCGGATCCTGCTCGAACCGCACCAGTTGATTGTCGACCGTATCCAGGTTCTCGCTGGTCTCCGTCAGGAACTCCCGCAACAGATCGTCCATGAAACCGGCCTTCGACAACGCATGGGCGCGCAACTTCGGCACGCCTTTTCGAGCCTGGCCAGCATCTCCGCAAAGCGTTTAATATTGGTTGAGCAATCGGAAAAGAACGGGCTCAACAAAGAGATAACGCGGGCTTCATCGGCTCCGCGGGCGCGCCGTAAACCGTTCGTTAACCATGTTTCGGACGCGAGCACTCAGGAGGCGGTCACGACCACCGCATCGCCCTCAGAGGCCAGCACCACATTCAGCCCGCAGGCCTGGGCCAGCAGCCGCGTGTAATAGGGCTGCACCGCATGGGCATCGACCGCCGAAGCGTGGCCCGAGCTCAGCAGGTCGGCGATGTTCTGCGGCATGCGGGCGTTGGGCCCGCTGGCGGTGACGCGAAAGCCGATGGCCTCGCCTTCGCCGACCGGATCGACCGTGAGCACGCCGCCGCGCGGGATGGTCTGCTGCGCGATCACCATCATGTTCAACAGCAGCTTGACCTTGTTTTTCGGCAACAACAGCCGCGGCAAATTCCACGCAATCGTGGTCTTGCCGTCCTCGAGATGGCCCCGCGCCATGGTCTGGGCGTCGCCGAGGTCGATCTGCGCGCCCGCGGATCCCGCCGCCCCGAACGCCAGCCGGCAGAACTGCAACCGCGCCGAGGCGGTCTTGGCGCTCTTGCGGATCAAATCGAGGGCAAATTCGCGATCTTCCGGCTTGGGATTGTCGTCGAGCACCTCAAGCCCATTGACGATGGCGCCAACCGGACTGATGAGATCATGGCAGACCCGCGAACACAGCAGCGCCGCAAGTTCGAGGGCATCGGGGGCGGGACCGGGAGACGGGGTGCCAGACATAGGATGTTCCTGGAAATCGGGGGAAAGCGCGGGACCTGAGGCGAATCACGCATGCTTGCTGGCTTGATACACTGCGGACGCGCATGCTGCCAACACAAGGCAAGGGAGCGCGGGAACGCCAGGGGAATGAACTGGATATGAGACCCGCCAATGAATGAGGCACGTTCGTCCGGACCCGATATCGATCCCGAGCGCGCGGCCGCGCTGATGGAACCCCTGACCGATCTGGTGATCCGGGCCGGCGCCGCCATTCTTGCCGTCAACCGCCGCGGCATGGAGGTCGACGGCAAAGCCGACGGATCGCCGGTGACGGAAGCGGATCTGGCTGCCGACCGCGTCATCGGCGAAGGCCTGGCGCGGCTGGCTCCGGATATGCCGGTGCTTTCCGAGGAGCGCGCCCATCGGGCGGAATTGCATTATGACGGCAGCTTCTTCCTGATCGATCCGCTGGACGGCACCAAGGAATTCGTCGCCGGCCGGAATGAATTCACCGTCAATCTCGCGCTGGTCGTGAACGGGACGCCGTTGCTCGGCATCATCGGCGCACCGGCGCTCGGGTTGATCTGGCGCGGACTGGTCGGCCGGGGCGCCGAACGGCTGACGCTGGGCGGGGCGGCAGGCCGGTCGGCCCAGCCGATCCGTACCCGCCCCATCCCGCCCGCCGGCGAGCCCTGGATCGTGGCCGTCAGCCGCTCGCATGGCGATGCCAGGACCGAGGCCTTCATCGACGCGAGGCCCGGCGCGGTCAGGCAAACGCTGGGCTCGGCGGTGAAATTCGGCCGGGTCGCGGAAGGCGGCGTCGATATCTATCCGCGCCTTGCCCGCACCTGCGAATGGGACGTCGCGGCGGGCCACGCCGTCGTCACCGCCGCCGGCGGCAAGATCACCGATAGCCACGGCAAGCCCTTGCATTTCGGCACCGGGCGGACGGATTTCATCGTGCCGGAATTCATCGCCTGGGGCGATCCGAAGGCGCTCTAATCCGGACCCACTTCCCCCATCGGGAGAAGTGAAGGGAAGTCCGTTTGCTGCAGGTGCGGCCAACGCCGACGGCAATCGGATCGGCGGGGCGATCAAGGCTATTCCGGGGCGATAGCCTATTCCTGAACGACTGCCGTTTCTTTCCTGCCGTTGTGCCGTCATAGTTGCTACCGATAACATCCGAGTCGGGGACGACGGACGCAACCTGAGCCTGTTGGCATCCGGTTAAGGCTGCGGCCTGAATTTCAATACCCAGGGGTATTTTCATGATTTTCGCTTCTCGCCTTGCAGCGGTGACGCTCGCCGCGACGATGTGCTGGACCGCGCCGGCTTTTTCGCAGGCGCAGTTTCAACAACCACAGCAGCAGGTGCAGCCTTTGCCGCCGCCGCAACAGGTGCAGCCGATGCAGCCGGCGCCGCCAATGCAGCCGCAGCAGCAGCTTCCGCCGCAGCGCCAGCCGAGCCCCAACACCTACGGGCCGGACGAATTGACCAGCGCCGGCCACCGGTTTTTCGGCAACGTATCGCGCGGCCTTGCTTCGGTGATCGAGCGCGCCGTCAGCCAATGGGGCCTGCCGAACGGCTATGTGCTCGGCGAGGAAGGCTCGGGCGCGTTCGTCGCCGGCCTGCGCTACGGCGAAGGCACGCTCTACACCAAGAATGCCGGCGATCTGCGCGTCTACTGGCAGGGCCCCTCGGTCGGCTTCGACTGGGGCGGCGACGGCGCCCGCACCATGACGCTGGTCTACAATCTTCCCTCGACCAATGCGATCTACCAGCGCTTCGCCGGCATCGACGGCTCCGCCTATATCATCGGCGGTTTCGGCATGACCGCGCTGACCGCCAACGGCATCGTGCTGGTGCCGATCCGCTCCGGTCTCGGGCTCCGCCTCGGCGCCAATATCGGCTACCTCAAATACACCCCGCGCGCGACCTGGAACCCGTTCTGATCCTGTTTCGGTGTATTTCGTGAAAATAGACGGCGGTTTTGCCATCTGAATGCGCGGAAACGCGGTTGGTTACCGATTCATGTTAACGCGGCATTGGGCTGGCCTTTCCCCCGCCCGCCATGGCATTGTCGTCCGTAATGTTTCGCGTGTGGAGTACGGTTTATGATCGAACCGATCATGTATCTGGCGATCGGTTTTCTGCTCTCGATGCTGTTCGGGCTGATGATCGTGCCGCTGGTGCATAATCGCGCGGTGCGGCTGACCACCCGGCGCCTCGAGGCGGCAACCCCGCTGTCGATGGCCGAGATCCAGGCCGACAAGGATCAGCTGCGCGCGGAATTCGCGATGTCGGCGCGGCGGCTCGAGATGAGCGTCGACACGCTCAAGAACAAGACCACCAGCCAGCTCGCCGAACTCGGCAAGAAATCCGACGCCATCAACCGGATGAAGATCGAGCTCGGCGAAAAGAACACCACGATCTTTTCGCTGGAGGCGCGCGAGAAAGCGGTCAAGCAACAGTTGCGCGCCACCGAAGAGGAATTCGCCGCCAAGACTGAATCGCTGCGTCACGCCGAGCAGGCGCTGGCCGACAAGCAGAACGAACTCGCAAAGATCAATACCGCCTTGTCGGATCGATCGATGATGGCGGAAAGCCGTCAGGTCGAACTGCTGGCGGTACGGGTGCAGATCGACGAACTGAAGAACCAGGTGGTCGATGCCGAAAAGGAATTCACCACGACCCAGGCGCGGCTGACGCAGGAGCGCGGCGAATTCGACAAGGCGACCGCCGAACTTGCCGAGGCGCGCAGCCGGGTCGAAAATCTGAGCCAGCGCGTCAGCGATCTCGATCGGCAGTTGATCATCCAGGTCAAGGAAGCCGAAATGCTCGGTGACCGTGTCGACGATCTGGAAGCGCGGCTTGCCACCCAGGGCCGGCTGCTCGCCGAGCGCGACTATGAAAACAAGCAGCTGCGCCAGTCCAGCGAGGCCGCCGAACGCACCGTAAAGGATTTGCGCGACGAAATCGCGGCCATGACCGGCAAATCGCCGGCGATCGAAAAGCTGCGGATGGAAAAGGCCGCGGTCGAGCAGCAGCTCGTAATAGCGCGCGACGAACGCGCCAAGCTGCAGCGCGATATCAACGCGATCCAGCAGCAGGCCGAAAGCTCCTGGGCCAGCGAGCGCATGGAAAATGCGCTGTTGCGCGAACGCATCAACGACATCGCCGCCGAAGTCGCCAAGGTCGCGATGCAGATCGAAGGACCGAATTCGCCGATCGAAGCCATGCTGGCCGCGGAACCGGCCGCTCCGGCGAACCTGACGGTGGCGCGACCGGCCAACGACGTCGCCGCCAACGACACCGGGCCCAATGGCAGCATTCCCGCCGCCGGCACCCTCGCCGAACGCATCCGCGCCCTGCAATCCCACGCCTCGCGGGCACGGCAACAGGGGGCGTGAACCCTGTCTCAGTGTCGTTAGGTGGATTTTAGTGTCAAACAGCCCATCAATGTCATGGCGGTGAGCAACGCGACGATAGGTGCCCACAATCACGACTGTCATCGCCCGACTTGATCGGGCGATCCAGTACGCTGCGACTTCTCGGTTGATAACAATGGTCTCTGGAATACTGGGTCCCCCGCTTTCGCGGAGGACGACAACGGAGAGTGTTGCGCCATCCGGATGACCGTCAATGATAGACATGACTCCGCGTTCTCGCGGCGTGAATCGCCCGAGTTTTGCATTTACCTTTCGCCCCCAGAGGGAGCAGGGAATGCCGGGCGCACGATGCACCCGCAGCCCGGCGTGCAGAAAATAGAAAAGCACACCAGTGTAGTCACCACGGTCACATCGGGATTAGCCCGACATTCCCCGCGCAATGGTTTACGGTCTACCCCGCGCTCTCCTCGGTGAGCCCCGCTCTGTTGCCACCGTCGCCGACGATTTGTCCTCGCCAACTTGACACCGGCGTGAGGGTGTCAGGACCACACGTCTTCGCCGTCCGCGCTGGCGCTGTTCGTCAATAGCGCCGCCCACGTCCACCGCATCCCGCTCCGCGTCCGTGACGATCGCGAGCCGCCCCTTTGGAAGGAACGGGACGGCGCATTAATATTCGAAATATACGAATCAGTTAAGCTAAATTTTGAAAATCGGAATAAGTCCGTAGCCCGGGTAGAGCGGAGCGAAACCCGGGAGCGGTATCAACGTTGAAGAGCGGCCCCGGGTTTCGCTGCGCGCCACCCGGCTACGCCTTGACTCAGGTGCCCCGCACTTCGTAAATCGCTGCGACTTAAGACGTGCACCGTCAGCCAAGCGCCGATTTACCGGCCTTTGGCGGTGCCGAACATCCCGGACGCATAGCTCAGCGGGAGAGCGTTCCCTTCACACGGGAGAGGTCCAAGGTTCGATCCCTTGTGCGTCCACCATCGCTGCCGACCGATCGAGGCAATCGCGGTCGAAACTTCGCGGGGCTGTCTTGATCTCCATAAATGCCGGAACGCGCATTTACGTCGCCGTTTTGATGGCTGCTTCGGCAGCCCTGTTTTTTGCCTGCCGGTCTGACCCAAACCATAGGATTGACCGAATTCAGGGAAGTTCACCGAGTGGAATTGGGTCTCGCTCTTGTCGCCTCCGGCTGCCTGCTCTTGATTCAACTGATCGGTACCATTGGAAAACTGATATTTGCTCCGAGCCGCAGACGACAATTCTCCAAAGAAGTTTCCAGAGCGGACTAGAGCATTTTCCGCCTGATGTGGGTCATTACGCGTATCCGGCATGTCGAAAGTAGTTTGCGCACTGCTGGGGTGCAAATGTTTTGATGAGCCTTCCGATCAGCTTCATCAGCGTTGTCACGGTGCGAGCAGCCCCCTTGCGCAGCGCCGTTTTCAGCTTCGAGAATGCCATTTCGATCGGATTGAAGTCCGGTGAGTAGGCCGGCAAATAGCGCACTTTGGCGCCGACCGCTTCGACCGCCTGGCGAACGCCGTCGATCTTGTGAGTGCGCAGGTTATCCATGAAGACGATGTCGCCTTTGCGCAGCGTCGGCGCAAGAGTCTGTTCAACATAAGCGAGGAACGATGGCCCATCCATCGCACCGTCAATGACAAAAGGCGCCGTCAGGCCATCGATGCGCAGCGCGGCAACGAGCGTCAGCGTTTTCCAGTGGCCGTGCGGCACGCTCGCAACGAGACGCTGGCCACGTGGTGAACGGCCGCGATGCCGGACCATCTTGGTCGTAACCGCCGTTTCGTCGATGAAGACGAGGCGCGACGCAACAAGCCTGGATTGCTCGACCCTCAGCTCGGCACGCGCCGCAGCGACGTCAGGACGATCCTGTTCGGCAGCGTGCAAAGTTTTTTTTGAACGTGATGTCGTGGCGTTCGTAAAAGCGCCAGACCGAGGTCGTACCGGTTTTCAGCCGCTTCTCGGACTTGAGCCGCGCCCAAATCTCGTCGAGCGTCAAATCCGGCTCCGCCGCGACCAGATCAAGCAGCCATTGGCGATGTGCCTCAAGCGGCGAGCGACTGTGGCCCGTGCCGGGCAGTGCCGCTACACTGCCCGATGACGCCCAACGTTCGATCCAGCGAATTGCAGTCGAGGCGCCGAGACCGAGCACCCGCGCCGCTTCCCGTCTGCTCTCGCCGTCTTCGACAAGCGCCACCACCCGCGCCCTGAGGTCGTTCGAGTATCCCTTTGCCATCGCCTGACCTCACCGTTGCTGTCAAGCAACTCGAATCTGATTTGCGACCCTTTGGGAACCCTCTTATTGTTCCGATTCACATCAACCGAAAGCCGCTCTAGCGAAGCATAATTCACGTTACGTTCGATACATTGCTGTTCGATTGCCCGCGCGCGGCGATCGTTCACGACGCAGTGTCAGCCTTCGCTCCAGGAGCCGTGGCGGACAATTCGCACCCTGTCGAACGGATCGCCCCACCTTCACCGCCCGTACCTGCAACCCGTGTGACCTGCCGCACATCATTTACGGCCCGTTAGGCAACAATCGAGCATCGCCGGAACGAAGCAATTGGATTCAAATTATTTCGGCGGAGGGTGAGATCATGAGCAAGATTGAAAACCTGCAACAGCAAGCGGCCCGGGCGGAACGGTTGGCTGGGGAAGCCCTGGACAGGCTGACCATCGAGCGGCTGCGGGCGTTCGCGGCCGAATGCCGGGCGCAAGCCATCATGCTGAAGGACCATCCCCGATTCGAGGCCGCTTGAAGCAAGTGCCGGCTTATGAGGCATCGCGGGCCGATGGGTTCGCGAATGCTCGACCCGCCGCGGCGGACCACGCGGTGAAGAATGAAAGAGACTGCCGACGATCCGCTACTTCTTCGGCGCCATTGGTCCGGCTTCGACATCATCGGAGCCAGGCTTCTTTCTGGCTTTGAGCCGGGTGACGAGGCGCGGACCGTTCCAGAGCTCGATGTCCTTCCCGGCGAGGAGACTGCAAGCCTTTGCGACAGCGTCGTCGTCATTGTCGCAAATCAGCGGCTCAAACCCGGCGAAACGCCCGTCATCGCCAACGATGTAGGCCCGATACTCAGCCATTAACCCTTGCTCTATGGGCCGCCGTTTGCCTGCAAGGAGTTAGACAACTTCCGGCAGGCACAGTGGATCGTCGGTCGGGGGGTCCGACTTATCCCCGAATAACGATCAAGTATGTCCACTTGTGAACTTATCCCGTCATCCCCGGCCGAATGGCTCACGCGGAAGAGCACCTCGATAAACTGCCATCGAATGTCTTCAGGCATCTGCCAGTGGGCGCCGGGGCGACGTGTTGACGTGGCTGGCGCGACCAGCCGCCAAACGTCACGGCCTGACGGAACTCAGCGACGCGCCACGATAAACCCGAGCAGAAACGCCACCAGCAGCGAGCCAAGCGGCGCTTCGCGCGCGAGGTTGCTCAGCACATTCAGCGGCATGCCGGGCTTTCGTCCGGTCCTGATCGCACCGCCGATGCCTTTGACCGCGCCGGTGACCGCTTCCGTCGCCCCCGCCAATGTCGACTTCGGCTGCGGCGCGGGATCAAGCCCATCGAAGACATATGGATTTTGCGGGGCGTCGGCCATGGTTGAAACTCCTGTTCAATGGCGGCAATCGATCAGACGGAAAATTGTTCCTTAAACAGGCAAGTCGGGCTCCAGGTCAGGCTCGCGAGCATTCAAATCCCGAACACCCACACCGCGACGACCGCGCCGAGTGTCACCAGGCCGCTGATCGTCCAGCCGGTCGCGTACAGCGCCTCGTCGTCGCCGGTGCCGCGCATCAGATCTGCTCGTGCCGTTGCTGTTCGCCAGTGCATCTTCAACCTCGCCCGCGCCTGCCTGCGAGACAACTTCAGCGCAAGCCGCCGGTTCCATTCGGCCCTCCGCGTAGGACGGATCGGCGAAGCCCAATCCGCCGCCACGATGCATCGGCGGCGCACACGCGGAGCCTGTCATCGGGCGGCGCTTGGCGCCGAACCGTTGGCAATTGCGCCCGATGAAGCCGTTGAAATCTCGGGGTCAGCCTTGCTGCTTTGACCGGGAACCGCCGCTTATGGTCAGGCTTCCCATGGCCATCGGCCCGGCGTGCATCTGTTGTTGCGGACTTCGCTTCTGCAAACGCCACGCCGACTCGCTGTTGGCCAGTTCGCGCCACCTTTCCGCTTGCCCCAGCCATTTTCCGCTGTGTGCCGGGTCTGCCTTGGCACGTTCGCGGTACAGGCTCTCCATCGCGCGGCAATCGGCAAGGTCGCTCATGGCATTCTCCCTGATGTCGGGTACGCCATTGTTGCGCTCAATCCGCGATCGGAAAAAGTGAGCGCTGCTGACGTGTCGGCCCGGCTCGCGATCTTGTGATCCGCGCCTCGCGCGACCGCATAAACCGTTCAACCGAATTTTCGTGGACGCCATTTCCAGGTTTTAATAACGCTTTTGCAAGCGTGTACACCGGCGCCAACGAGACGAAAGTAAAATGCCGTTCTATTTTTGCGACAAATGTGGAACCCCAATCGCCCCCGAACGGCGTTTCAAGACCTGCACCAATTGCGGCGCACCGCAAAACACCGGCGCGGTAAAGATGGTTCTGAAGATCTTTGCCGTCTTGCTCTGCGTGGCGGCGGCGATACTGGTCTCACGCGCCGTCGGGTGGCCTGACACGCAAGCCGGCGGCAAAACCATCCTCGACGACGCGAAGTGATTGACGAGATTGAGTGGCTTTCGAAAGGCTGCAGCAAAAAGGCCCCGGAGCGATCCGGGGCCTTGTATTATTCGGCATCTGTGCGGACAATCACCACATCAGGAATGTCGGAGCGAACTTGTAGTTCAGTCCGAGTTTGACCTGAGAAATGCTCTGGTTGAACGTCGGCGTGAAGGTCGCGGCCGAGCCCACGCCTGCGCCGCCAAAATTCGCCGGAACAGCGGTGAACGAACCAGAGAGGTTTTGGGCTTTCGAACCGAAGTTCAGGTAATCGTACTCACCGCTGACGATCCAGTTTTCCGTGAGAGCCCATTTCACACCGACACCCGTGGTCCATCCGATCACGGTACTGCTAGCGCCAGCCCCAAAGGCGAAGGGAGCGGCACCACCAAAACCGCCCAGACCGGCGACACTCAGACCGTAACTGTAATTTGCCGCAGCGAGGCCGCCTTTGCTGTAGATCAGCCAGTGATCCCTCGCGATGCCGACCACGGCTGTCGATGTCGCGGTCCAGTTGGACCTGCTGGAATATATCTCGTTTGCGAAATTCGCTCCGGCGACTGGAGCCATCACGGCGCCGCCGCTGCTCTTCAGCCTGGCCCAGGACGCGTCAAAATCGCTACCGACCACCAGCCGCCCGAATTGATACAGCGCACCCGCCTGCACGCCGCCGAGAAACGATCCGTTATTCTTGTCCGGCAGCGGTGCGAAGTTGTTGCCTACCCCGAGCAGGAGGCAGCAATTGAGCAACGTCGAGGAGGCGCCGGGGTCGCTGAAATTGCTCGATCCCCAGCCGCCGCCGATGTGACCGCCGATATAGAGACCGGTCCAGTCGTAGCCGACAACCATGGGGACCGGCGCCTTGGCATAAGGCGCAAGATCGGCTGCGGTGGCTGGACTGCCCGCGAGCAGCGTCAACCCGACCGCGCCCAAAAGTCAATTCTTCATAGATGACCCCTCTTCCATTTCTGTTGTTGGCGCATCGATTGATCTGAAGCGCGCGCGAGATGGCTTTCGCGTTTGCGACGTTTCACGCTGATACTGGAAAAAATGAGCCATCACGGACAGCGTAGCTGCGGCGGCAGCCTGCAGGCTGTGCAATACAGACCGCATCGCGACTTATAGGTCCGGCGTGGCTTTGCCGACACGCGTAGTAACACGTAATATGAAGCTAACTGCTTATTTCGATTTCCGGATGACCGGGCATTGCATCAGCGCCCGGATTCGATGGGCGGTGTTGCTCACGACGGTAATTCGCAGGATGGGTTGAGCGCAGCGATACTGATCGCGTCGTCACTGCCGGACGATGATGGGTTTCGCAGCTCAACCCATCCTACGCGCTATTGTGCCTTGCGGAGCAAACTAACGCCCAATCCTGCATCCTTCAGCCGCCCTGCGAACCACCGCGACATGGCCTGATCGATCACTCCGCCGAGATAAACTTCCGACGCAGTAACGCCCTTCCGCCCCAGCACCAGCAACACCCCGATCCGGTAGGCGAACCACAGATGCGGGTCGGTCAGGCCGCGCAGTTTTTGCTGGTCGTGTTCCGGCGACTGGTGGTTGCTGTCCTTGCGAAGTTCGATGGCGAGCAGGTTGTTGGGGATCTCGCGCTGGTGCACGACGATGTCGGGGTAGACCGATTTGCCGATCTGGTCGTCGGTCGAGACGGTGCTTCCCTTCGGCAGCCGCAGCGTCCGCTCGCCGAGCCGGAGTAGTCGCAATCGGTCTCCCATCCGGTGAACCGGCTTTCGACATACACCGCGAGCCGGTGCGTCAGCGTGCGCTCGCCGAGATCCTTTTCGAGCAAATGGCGCTCGCGTGCGTAGAAGACTTCGAGCGCTTTGACGATCTTGTCCAGTTCGATCTGCATGATGCCCCAAATTCGTCATTGCAAGGAGCGACAGCGACGAAGCAATCCAGCTTTTCCAGCTTCCGCGAGGAAGGCCGGATTGCTTCGCGGAGCATCATCGAGTGGCGCTTCGCGCCGACCCGTTGGCCCGCAATGACGATCCATATTCGCAATATTCCGCAATCATACCGGCCCAAACGGTCAGATCGCCGACTACCGATTTAATCAAATACCCTTAAGTCACGAAAGTCAGACACACGTAAGGATTGCATATATAGATCACTTATCATTCCAGAGACGTGATTGACAATAGGGTAGTGTTCGCCGGAATTCTTTTCGAGCGAATGCTTTCGCGCGCGTAAAAGATTTCGAGCGCTTTTACGAATCTTGTCCAGTTCGGTATGCTGGTGTGTCATCTCACGTCGTCATTGCAGGATGGTCCGAAGGACCAGCCCGGAATGACGGCATTACTCTTCTACATCTGCACTTCGATCAGCCGCGGTCCCTTCTCGGCGACGCCTTCGGCCAGCGCCTTGACGAAATCGTCGACATTGCTGACCGCGCGGCCCTGCACGCCCATGCCCTTGGCGAGCGAAACGAAGTCGATGGTCGGCCGGTCGAGCTTCAGCATGTCCATGGCGCGCTGGCCCGGCTCGCCGGCGCCGACGCCGTCGAATTCGCCGCGCAGGATCTGGTAGATGCGGTTGGCGAACACGATGGTCAGAACGTTGAGGCCTTCGCGCGCCTGGGTCCACAGCGATTGCAGCGTGTACATCGCGCTGCCGTCGCCGACCATGCAGATCACCTTGCGATCGGGGCACGCGACCGCCGCGCCGGTCGCGACCGGCGTCGAAAATCCGATCGAGCCGCCCATGTTCTGCAGCCAGTCATGCGGGGCGGCCGCCGCCGTCGGCGGAAAGAAGCCGCGGCCGGTGGTGATGGATTCGTCGACCACGATGGCGTTTTCCGGGATCGCCATGCGCGATCGCCTGCGCGATCGAGGCATGGGTCAGCGCGCCCGTCGGCTTTGTCAGTTCCACCAGCTTCTGCGGCTTGGCGTCGGACGGCCTGGCGCCGAGCGCGCTCGGCCAGCGCTTCGAGTGCGGCGACCGAGTTCTCGCCGCCGGCGGTCAGGCGATGGACCTCGCAGCCCTCGGGCTTGAGCATGCTCGGCTTGTTCGGATAGGCGAAGAACGCCACGGGATCGGCGGCCTCGACCAGCACGATATGCTTGAAATCCTTCAGGATCGGCAGCGCCAGCTCGATCACATAGGGAATCCGGTCGATCGAGAACCGGCCGCGGCCGCGCGCCATGCGCGGATTGTAGGTCTGGCCCATCACCTTGCAGCCGGTCTTGCCGGCGATCTGCGCGGCCAGCGCCAGCCCCTGCTCGGTCAGCGCGCTGCCGGTCAGCAGCAGCAGCGTCTGCGCGCCGCCGCGCAGCACCTTGGCGGCGTTGTCGACGGCCTGCGACGAATAGCTGGCGCGCTGGGATTCGACCGGAACCTGCGCGATCCCGTCGGCCTCGTTCCAGGCGGTGTCGGCGGGCAGGATCAGGGTCGCGATCTGCGGCGGCGCGCTCTTGGCGGCGGCGATCGCGGCGGCGCCGTCGGCGGCGACGGATTTCGCATCCGGCGAGGTCCGCACCCAGGCCGACATCGGCCGCGCCAGGCCCTCGATATCGGAGGTCAGCGGCGCGTTGAAGCCGATGTGATAGACCGCGTGCTGGCCGACGATGTTGACGATGCCGGAATTGGCCTTCTTGGCGTTGTGCAGATTGGCGAGGCCATTGGCGAGGCCGGGCCCGAGATGCAGCAGCGTCGAGGCCGGCGTGTCCTTCATGCGGAAATAGCCGTCCGCCGCGCCCGTCACCACGCCCTCGAACAGGCCGAGCACGCAGCGCATGCCCTCGACCCGGTCGAGCGCGGCGACGAAATGCATCTCCGAGGTGCCGGGATTGGCGAAGCAGACGTCGACGCCGCCCGCGACCAGGGTCCGCACCAGACTTTCCGCACCGTTCATCGTTCCACTCCCGTTCGCAGCATTTTGCTCGATCTTGCCAAGATCAATCATTCCCAGCGGGTTTCGTCAAAGCCAGATTCGGTCAAAGGCAGATTCGTCATTCCGGGGCGATGCGAAGCATCGAACCCGGAATTCGAGATTCCGGGTCTGGTCCTTCGGACCATCCCGGAATGACGGAGTCTGAACTCGTTTAACCGCGCCATTTGAAAATGCTGCGCTTCACAGGCTCGTTGCTTGCGAAATCGCGGGGATTATGGCCTGTCTGCATGCAGGATGTCGCTTTTTTGCGAGGACCAGATGACCCGGACTTTCGCGATCCTGTTTGCCGCCGATCATGTGCTGGCCGGCGCCGGCCGCGCCACGGCCCAGGGCTACGACGACAGCGATATCATGCGGCCCAATTCCTTCTTTGGCGGCGGTGGCGGATCAAGCCCGATTCCGCGCACCACCGTGAGCTTTCAGAGCCAGTATGCGCCCGGCACCATTGTCGTGAATACCGCCGAGCGCCGGCTCTATCTGGTGCAGCCCAACGGCCAGGCGTTGCGCTACGGCATCGGCGTCGGCCGCGACGGCTTCCGCTGGGGCGGCGTGCATCGCATCTCCGCCAAGAAGGAATGGCCGGGCTGGACACCGCCCTCGCAGATGCTGCGCCCGCCGCCCGGACCTGCCGCGCCACATGGCCGGCGGCATCAACAATCCGCTCGGCGCCCGCGCGCATGTATCTGGGCTCGACGCTCTATCGCATTCACGGCTCCAACGAGCCGGAGACCATCGGCCAGGCGGTATCGTCCGGCTGCTTCCGCATGACCAATGAGGACGTCACCGATCTCTACGAGCGGGTCGGTGTCGGCACCACGGTGGTGGTGAAGAACTAGGGCGGCATCCTGGCCATCATCGTCGTTCCTGCGAACCAACGGGTCCGGCTATTGCCGGCCCGATGGCAGGCTCCGGAACCGATACGCCGCGGCAGTTGTTGTGAGAAACACTGCTTGACGGCCTTCGCGCAACAACTAAAGCCTGTGGTTATGGGTCCCTGCTTTCGCAGGGACGACATCGGTTTTGGTGGATGAAGCGATCCTTGCATTTGCAGATAGTTGCGCTCGTTTTCGCAGCGATCGCGTGCGACGCCTGTCACGCCGCCATCGCTCTCCGCCGAAATTCCCGCCATCGCCTCGCGCCAGCGCGCCGAGAAGAAGACCTTCACCGACAGCGAGATCACCGACGGGTTTTTCAAGACCGCGTTCGGCGCCGAATATCATCTGGCGGGCCGGGTCGACCGCATCCGGAAATACGACGTGCCGGTGCGGGTGTTCGCCGACGGCAACCGGCCGGACCGCAAGGCGCAACTCGCCAAGGTCGTCGCCGACATCGGCCAGCGGATCCAGCATCTCGACATCGCGATGGCCGAGAGCAGTCGAGGCCGCCAATGTCGCTGGTCAAGCTGGTGCGCGACCGCGATCTCTATCGCACCATCAGCAGTTTCTACGGCAGCGAGCGGGCGCGCGAGATCAGGACCTCGCTCGATCCGCAATGCCTGTCCGGCTTTCGCAAGAGCGACAAATTCGAGATCGAGCACTCCGACGTGATCCTCACCGTCGACAACGGCGATTTCATCTTCCTCGACTGCGCCTATGAGGAACTGCTGCAATCGCTGGGGCCGATCAACGACACCAGCTCGGTGCCCTGGACCATGTTCAACGACAACGTCTCGATGGGATTCTTCGACGTCTACGACCAGTACATCCTGAACATCCTGTACGACCCCCGCATCAAGGCCGGCATGACCGTGGCCGAGGTCAAGGCGGTGCTGCCCGACGTGCTGGCGGATGTGCGGCTGTGGGTGCGCAAGGTGAACGAGCTGGCGGAGTAAATTGTCGTTGCTCTATCGTCGTCCCGGCGAACGCCGGGACCCATAATCCGCGGCCTCCAAATTGAAAACAGGTCTCTCACACCGGTGCTTTAAAAGATTCTGCACGGCGTATGGGTCCCGGCGTTCGCCGGGACGACGCGTGGAAAGAGCTTGCGTTACGCCGACTTCTCGAACAATTCCCGGCCGATCAGCATGCGGCGGATTTCGCTGGTGCCGGCGCCGATTTCGTAGAGCTTGGCGTCGCGCAGCAGGCGCCCGGTCGGATAGTCGTTGATATAGCCGTTGCCGCCGAGCAACTGGATCGCATCGAGCGCGCATTGCGTCGCTTTTTCGGAGGCGTAGAGAATGGCGCCGGCGGCGTCCTCGCGCGTGGTCTCGCCGCGGTCGCAGGCTTTCGCCACCGCGTAGACATAGGCGCGCGACGCATTCATCGTGGTGTACATGTCGGCGATCTTGCCCTGCACCAGCTGGAAGCTGCCGATCGGCTGGCCGAACTGCTTGCGCTCGTGCACATAGGGCATCACCACGTCCATGCAGGCCTGCATGATGCCGAGCGGTCCCGCCGCCAGCACCGAGCGCTCGTAGTCGAGCCCCGACATCAGCACGTTGACGCCGCGGCCGACCTCGCCGAGCACGTTCTCCTCCGGCACTTCGCAATCCTCGAACACCAGTTCGCCGGTGTCGGAGCCGCGCATGCCGAGCTTGTCGAGCTTTTGCGCGGTGGAAAATCCCTTCATGCCTTTTTCGATGATGAAGGCGGTGATGCCGCGCGGGCCGGCCGACGGATCGGTCTTGGCATAGACCACCAGCGTTTCCGCGACCGGGCCGTTGGTGATCCACATCTTGCTGCCGTTGATGACGTAGCGGTCGCCCTTCTTCTCGGCGCGGGTCGACATCGACACCACGTCGGAGCCGGCGCCGGGCTCCGACATCGCCAGCGCGCCGACATGCTCGCCCGAAATCAGCTTCGGCAGATATTTGCGCTTCTGCGCGTCGTTGCCGTTGCGGCGGAGCTGGTTGACGCAAAGATTGGAATGCGCGCCATAGGACAGGCCGACCGCCGCCGAGGCGCGCGAGATTTCCTCCATCGCGATGCAATGCTCGAGATAGCCCAGCCCCGAGCCGCCATATTCCTCCTCGACGGTGATGCCGTGCAGGCCGAGCGCGCCGAGTTTCGGCCAGAGATCGCGGGGAAACTGGTTGCTCTTGTCGATCTCGGCGGCGCGCGGCGCGATCTCGTGGGTCGAGAAATCATGCACGGTTTCGCGGATCGCGTCCGCGGTTTCGCCGAGATCGAAATTGAACATCCGATGCGCGTTGGGAATCATGGTATGGGCGGCCTCCGGGCAGATGCGGCTGGTCTTAGCCTTGTCTTGGAAAAAAGCTTGTCACGGGCCGAACAGGCTGAGAAGGGGCATCTCCAGCGGCCATGCTTCGGGGTGGCCAGATGCGGTCAAACTCTCCCTTGCCCCGACCGCGCACAAGAGGGTGTAATTCCGGACCACAACACGCTTTCGGAACCCATCACGAGACGCGGACCATCAGGGAGCCGACCCATGCACGGGACGATCGATTCTGCTCAGAATCCGCCCAAAAGGCCGCGCGGGACCGCGCCTCTTCGATTCCGCTTGAGGAGTTCGATCCCGGCGATCCCGAACTGTTTCGCACCGATACGTTCTGGCCGTATTTCGACCGGCTGCGCCGGGAAGAGCCGGTGCATTACTGCCAGGACAGCATGTTCGGGCCGTATTGGTCGATCACCAAATACAACGACATCATGGACATCGAGACCAACCACGCGGTGTTCTCGTCGGCGGCATCGCTCGGCGGCATCACCATCCGCGACGTCCCGCCCGACCTGCGGCGCGAAAGCTTCATCGCCATGGACCAGCCGCGCCACAGCGCGCAGCGCAAGACCGTGGCGCCGATGTTCACGCCGACGCATCTCGACCAGCTCGCGATCAATATCCGCAAGCGGTCGGCCGAATGTCTCGACAACCTGCCGGTCAACGATGTGTTCGACTGGGTCGACCAGGTCTCGATCGAACTGACCACCCAGATGCTCGCGGTGCTGTTCGACTTCCCCTGGGAGGACCGCCGCAAGCTGACGCGCTGGTCCGATATCGCAACCACGCTTCCCGGTCCGGACGGACTGGTCGCGACCGAAGACGCGCGGCAGGCCGAATTGCTGGAATGCGCCATCTATTTCGCGAGGCTCTGGAAGGAGCGCATCGACCAGCCGCCGAAGAGCGACCTGTTGTCGATGATGGCGCATGCCGAGGCCACCCGCGACATGGACCCGCGGAATTTCCTCGGCAATCTGGTGCTGCTGATCGTCGGCGGCAACGATACCACCCGCAACACCCTGTCGGGCAGCCTTTATGCGCTGAACAAAAATCCGGACCAGTACAAGCAGCTGCGCGACAATCCCGACCTGATCGACAGTTTCGTGCCCGAAGTGATCCGCTGGCAGACGCCGCTGGCGCATATGCGCCGCACCGCGCTCGAGGACTTCGAATTCCGCGGCAAGCAGATCAAAAAGGGCGACAAGGTCGTGATGTGGTACGTCTCGGGCAACCGCGACGAGGAGATCATCGATCGTCCCTACGAGTTCATCATCGACCGCGCCCGGCCGCGCACCCATCTGTCGTTCGGCTTCGGCATCCACCGCTGCGTCGGGATCAGGCTGGCCGAACTGCAATTGAAGATCATCTGGGAAGAAATCCTGAAGCGCTTCGCCGAGATTGAGGTGGTCGGCGAGCCGAAGCGGGTGTATTCGAGCTTCGTCAAGGGCTACGAAACCCTGCCGGTGCGCATCGCCGGCTGACGCGCACAATTACCGGGATCGATCGACGATGAACATCCAGACCACCGTCAAAGCCCAGAAGGCCGAAATCCAGCGCGCCGCGCGCGAGGAAGCCTATGCGACGCCGCTTGAAGGATTTTCATCCCGGCGCGCCCCGGCTGTTCCAGAACGATACGCTGTGGCCCTGGTTCGAGCGGCTGCGCAAGGAAGAGCCGGTGCATTACTGCACCAACTCGCCGATCGAACCCTATTGGTCGGTCACCAAATACAACGACATCATGCATGTCGATACCAACCAGGCGATCTTCTCCTCGGACGTCAGCCTCGGCGGCATCTCGATCCGCGACGTGCCTCCGGGCTATGACTGGCCGAGCTTCATCGCGATGGACCAGCCGCGGCACTCGGCGCAGCGCAAGACGGTGTCGCCGATGTTCACGCCGACGCATCTGGACGAACTCGCGGTGCTGATCCGCGAGCGCGCCGGCAAGGTGCTCGACGCGTTGCCGCGCAACGAGACCTTCGATTTCGTCGACCGGGTCTCGATCGAACTGACCACGCAGATGCTGGCGACGCTGTTCGACTTTCCCTGGGAAGAGCGCCGCAAGCTGACGCGCTGGTCCGACGTCTCGACCGCGCTGCCCAAAAGCATGATCGTCGAATCGGCGGAGCAGCGCCGCGCCGAGATGGACGAATGCGCGGCCTATTTCACCAAGCTCTGGAACGAGCGCGTCAATGCCGAGCCGCGCAACGACCTGATCTCGATGATGGCGCACAGCGACGCGACGCGGCACATGGACCCCGACAATCTGATGGGCAACATCATCCTGCTGATCGTCGGCGGCAACGACACCACCCGCAACACCATGACCGGCTCGGTGCTGGCGCTGAACGAAAACCCCGACCAGTACCAGAAGCTGCGCGACAATCCGGCGCTGATCGACAGCATGGTGCCGGAGGTGATCCGCTGGCAGACGCCGCTGGCGCATATGCGGCGCACCGCGCTGGTCGATACCGAACTCGGCGGCAAGACCATCAAGAAGGGCGACCGCGTCGTGATGTGGTACGTCTCGGGCAACCGCGACGAAGAGATGATCGAGAACCCCAACGAGTTCATCATCGACCGCGCCCGGCCGCGCACCCATCTGTCGTTCGGCTTCGGCATCCACCGCTGCGTCGGCATGCGGCTCGCCGAACTGCAGCTGAAGATCGTCTGGCAGGAGATGCTGAAGCGGTTCGACAACGATCGAGGTGGTCGGCGAGCCGAAGCGGGTCTATTCGAGCTTCGTGAAGGGCTACGAAACCCTGCCGGTGCGCATTCCAGCCTGACCGATGGCTTAGTAGCCGCTTCGCGCTTTGCCCGCGCAGCGTTGTTGTGCGCGCCCGATCTGCCATCCCAACTCAATAGAGCGATTTTTTTGCTTCGTTTACGATCTTCACGGCCCCGCTACTTTGCAAGTTGCTTTATACGCTCTTGATATCTTGCGGTAAGACATTGCGTGTCATTTCCACACGATTGCGCACGTCGAGCCACGCTCTTTGATCGCGAACGAAATCGTGGGCGCCAAGCCGTCAAGGATCAAATAGCGCTTATATCTATCGACCATTTCGTTATCGAGACGCGCCAATTCGTCGTTGGAACAGATTTTTCTTTCATCATCCTTCGAGATAGCGGAACAATCGAAACTGGGCTTTATTTTGCTTTCCTCGGTAAACGACTTTGGAGGCAAGCCCAAAGCTGCGAATACCTTTGGAGAGAAAATTCGAACATAAATCCATCCGTCGCGATTGACTGTTGTCGCGTGGTAAACGCGATCTTTCGTCTCCATAAACGCCGAGCCGACCCGCACACAAGTGGCCGGCGCATATTTATCAAAGCGCCAATCGGCTCATTGCCGCCTAGAGTTACGAATAAAGCGGCCATACCAACCATTAGTTCGATATATTGTTTGTCGGTATACCCTCGAATTTTGACCATCCAGCGCAATTCGGAGACCTGTCGATCGTCGCCGACAATTTCGATATAACCAAGATTGTTGTTCATATATCCAACAACGCACTTTTGCGTGGGGCAGGTTACTCCGTCCTCAAGGCGAGCCATCTTTCCTGCTACGGACAGTGCGCCGTTCATAGGCGCATCACCGAGCGATGGAAATAATCCTCGGCTAGAAACGTTGAATGCAAGCCGAGGGTCATTACGAATAAGAGCCTCGATCAAGGAAAGCTGGTCTGTTAGGTTTAAAAACTCGAAAGAATTCGATTTATCTACCGACCGAATGCGGTCATCAATTAATTTTGCTCGAACGAAGTAGTGGTCATGGGTCTCTTGTCCTACTCTCTCAGAAACAAGATTTAGGCGAGCTGCATCGAATTCTTTCCTTGTGAAAACAGGCATCGGTCGCTCGCGCGCAGTCCTTAATTCTGCTGGATCGTTGAAATTTACCTTGAATGGTCCATCGCCGCATTCTTGGTGCGAAAATTCGAACGTGATGTCTTCGGACGCAACCCTCTAAAGTCATCCATACCGTAAAAGAGCACGGATCTCGAAAAAGCGAGGACATACCCATCATAGGCACCCTCACATACAGTTGCACTACGTCTGACCTCGCTTTTAGGCTTGAGGGTATCTGCGCCTCGATTAGCTTCTCTGCCTTGTCGAGCGCAATCTTATCCGCCTTTTGCTCTTCTTAGAACTGAATCGCACGGCGCTGCTCATGGTATGTATCATAGCTTAAGCCACCTGACGAACGGGCTTCTTCAAGCGATCGTCTTTCCTGAAAAAACGGACTAGTTACGTCTAGATGCGCTATCTCATGCTCCAGCAACAGCGATAACGTTGCTATCAGAAGATTTTGCTCAACCGCGTCGTATTCCTTCGCCGGAGGGACGGCTGTAAGGGCAGCAATGTGACCTGTCCGCGAGTTGATCCAGCGGTTTCAGCCACTTTGAATACTCGCTGTCATTTAACAAGCTCCGTCTCATGTTCGTGAATAGTTGGTATCGCGCTTGAATAAATTTTGTCTCGTAAGAGTTAGCCTCGACACGGGTGGCGTAAATGTATTGATTTACGATACTGACAAGGATGAGATAGAGCCACTGCTCGTCTATCATGATCAATGACGGTTCAAATGCCGTTGCGTCGTGGTTAAGCTGTGAAAGAATATTGGCAAAGGGTCATTTTGGCGGACTGGAGATAACCTCGTGCTTAATGACCACCAAGTCTATGCAAGCTGCCGGTTTCTGGGGTCCCGATAGACGCACAAGCCTCCTCCACGCAATTTTGCGTAAGCTCCCAGAAGTTTGTTGTATCTGTTCGACTGGTATGGACGCGAAAACTGCATTACCTCGCTTAAAAGCTGAGTTCGCTCGTTAGTTTGCTGAGCAGATGCGTTGCAAACTAACCAACCAAACGCGATCGAACCGCAAGCGGCAAGCCAAACTATTCGCATCGCGTCCTCGCTGTGTTGAGCAAAATGACTATTAGGCACTATTTTTGAGGCGTCTGGGATCGTGGTAGAAGCAGCCGAGGCATTGCAGTGAGGCCTCGGGGTTGGTGGCGGTGTCGGTATCGGTGTCGGAGGTTCTGGCGGGTTCTGAAATGATCCAACGGAATAATCTTACAAGTCGCCGGGTCATGGTAATGATCTCCTGTTCCGCTGCGTGACTGTATTCGGTATGGCAACTATGACTACATGCGGGGCACGAAAGACCTAGCGGCAGTGTGAAGAACAGGAACAATTTTGCGGATCTAATTCGCATCTGGGTCGCCCTTGTTAGGTATCGTCAATCCTAAAGCCGGTCGCTCCAGATGACTAAACACCGCTGCAAAAAGGCAATCAGAAATATGATTGATTTCAAACCGCCCGACCTTCTCACCTTTTCCGAGAGGACACCGACTATTATTCCCTAGCAGATTAGAAATTTTGCGCTGACTGTGCTGCGAGAGATACCAACCCAACGGAAACTGATGCTCCTCCATATTCAGTAGGTGAGCATAGACCGTATCTCGAACACTCATGTTCTCGAATGAGCAGTTAGGACACAGCGATCGGAACGCAAGTCGCCACGAAAGGACTCCTCGCTCTTCCCTTGTATTCAGGAGAGTTTGCACTGGAGCGGCAATTTCACCAGCAACGCCTGCGGGACGCGGGAGATTCTGCGCTCTTATGGAGATAAGTACAAACTCAACTCGAACCCTCTGATTCTTAATTTGAAACGCAGCACTGTTGGGAGGTTCCGGCGAGAAGGACGGCGTTCCTGTCTGTGAATGCACTAGTTCCCAAATCAGATTGTGGGCTGTTTCGGTGCCGGAGTTTTCAAAGTAACCTCCATCTCCAATTGCAACTCTCCGCCACTGGTTTGATATGTTCCGGCTGGTGTAAGCCATGGAAATCTAGCACTTAGAACAACCGCGGTGCTGGTTGGGATATCGACCTCCGCTCCCAAAAATGCCAGCGCCTGCGGGGCGATTTTAAAGTTAACTTTGAAAGGTGCTATTAGCTCCCGGCGACCGTTGTGGGTCTGGGTCGCATTCAGCAGGAGCGCTGGTGCGGCAGCTCTAGTTTTCCAGAGCTCGTTGAAGCTATTTTTAAACTGATCATGCATCTCACCTGGGGAGGAAGCGCTACAAGCTTCCTCGATGGCATATTCTAACGCGCGCGCGCGATCAAAACGATTTATGGTAGCCGGTACGAAGCGCTGGATGAAATCAGGAAATAAGCTAGCTGCGAGCAGCGGAGAAAGAAGATCATAGGTAAAGAAACGTCGAACTCGTTGCTGAAATAGACCATCGCTGGCGGTGATAGTCCCACACTGGGCCTTCCGCGAATTCGCCGCAAATCGCGAAGCCAGCGCGGAGAAAATCGTTCCACCTAGACTGCCCCCCGAAACTCCGCTGATGGCAAATACATGCTGAGCGAATCGCGGGCAACTGTCCTGTAGCCGGGCAAGCAGCATCGCGGCATGATAGGCCGCATAAACTCCACCTCCTTCCGCAGAAATGACGTAAACTGGATATGCTGACGGGCTCTGATACAGCTCCAAATCATCGCGCAATATTAGCCACTCTCTAAAAGCTTGGCCAAAATCCGCAGTTTGCGCAGGATCGACATTGCGTAGAACGCGTATTTGATGATTGCGATTCCATCCGGTAACCGAAAATGTTACTGCGCCGAGCAGCATAAGAGACAATAAAGGATATCCGTAAGTGTTATAGATCAACCCAAGGTGTCCAGACGTGATAAGCAAGACAGCCCCGAACCACGCTAGAATTGCGATCGGCCCAATTGTAGGAGCGATAATCGTACCTCCCCAATAGACGGCGGCCGTCGAGCCAGCCACGAGAGCTAGCGAAATAACACCAAAGGCAGGTCTCGCAAGAATATCCGCAAAACGCGTTTCGATTGTGGGGTTTTTGGTTGCAAAAAATATCGTGATCGCTTCTGCGGCAAAACCAAAGAAAAGAATTAAGCCCGCGCCAAAACTCAGACTATCGTTTGTTCGATAATTATCCGAAGCTGCTTCGCCCATCTTTGCCGAGAGAAACCCTGCAGCGAGGCCCATTAGCGGCAACGAACTTATCAGGACAACAAGACCTATTCCGAAGATCGTAGAACATCGAGCCTTTAGGGAACTTAAAATCGCTGCCGAAATGACCAACAACAACAGAGACAGGGTCACAACTAAGACGGCGGTAAAGATAATAACGCTGAAATTGTCTTGAGGCAATTGGCAAGGCTCCGATAAACCTCTCTCGATTGTTCTGGCATGAACAACCGAAGCGCAATCAGAAATGATACGGTGATCGGACTGCGCAGGAAGCCAATTAGCGTTACCGCCTGCCGAGCCGCCCCGCCGCCCCGCAAAACAGCGCGATCTATTGCTTCGGAACGATTGCGCGCTGCTCTTGCCAATTGAGTTAAGTATAAGCGAAAAGACGCAATTTGGAAAACGCTGGCTAACCTATGGATCGGAGGCACAGCCTTACCTCGCACGCGGCAAAAGCCAGCAAACAACAGTCAGCCTTACCAAAGCCCCACCGCGTTGCCAGAGTGTATGCAACCACGAATGCATCTGCAACGAGAATTTAACTAATAAGCTCCAAGCGCTGGGGGTTCCGTTTCCTGAGGTAGCTTTGCCGGGGCTCTCGAGTGTCGCAACCGAATGTCCTCAGCTTTCGGAAATCCATCCTTGCCAATCTTGGAATGCAAGTTAATACGCTATAATAAATTCAGGATGAAGAATTCACGGTGGTTTCGCAATTTCGGGCCTATCAGCAATAGACACAGCGCGAGCGCCGATGACAGCAACGACATCAACCGAACCAGACGAATATGCCGATATCCGCGACGCCGTCGGCAAACTGTGCGCGCAATTCCCCGGCGAATACTGGCGCAAGCTCGACCGCGAGATGGCCTACCCGAAGGCCTTCGTCGATGCGCTGACCGAAGCCGGCTATCTCTCGGTCCTGATTCCGGAGGAATATGGCGGCGCCGGGCTGAAGCTGTCCGCGGCCGCCGCGATCCTCGAAGAGATCCAGCGGTCGGGCTGCAACGGCGGCGGCTGCCATGCCCAGATGTATACCATGGGCACGCTGCTGCGGCATGGCAGCGACGAGCAGAAGGCAAAATGGCTGCCGAAGATCGCCAGCGGCGAATTGCGGCTGCAGGCCTTCGGCGTCACCGAGCCGACCAGCGGCACCGATACCTCGTCGCTGAAGACCTTCGCCAAGCGCGAAGGCAATGACAGCTACATCGTCAACGGCCAGAAGATCTGGACCAGCCGCGCCGAATATTCCGACCTGATGATCCTGCTGGCGCGCACCACGCCCAAGGAGCAGGCCAAGAAACGCACCGACGGCCTGTCGGTCTTCATCGTCGACATGCGGGAAGCCAAGAACAACGGGCTCTCGATCAGCCCGATCCGCACCATGATGAATCACTCCACCACCGAAGTGTTCTTCACCGACATGAAGGTGCCGGCGGAAAACCTGATCGGCGAGGAGGGCAAGGGCTTTCGCTACATCCTCTCCGGCATGAATGCCGAGCGCATCCTGATCGCGGCCGAATGCGTCGGCGACGCCAAATGGTTCATCGCCAAGGCGTCCGCCTATGCCAAGGAACGCGCGGTGTTCGGCCGCCCGATCGGCCAGAACCAGGGCATCCAGTTTCCGATCGCCAAATCCTATGCCGCGATGCGCGCCGCCGAACTGATGGTGAGGGAAGCCACGCGCAAATATGAAGCCGGGCAGGATTGCGGCGCCGAGGCCAACATGGCCAAGATGCTCGCCGCCGACGCCTCCTGGGAAGCCGCCAACGCCTGCGTGCAGACCCATGGCGGCTTTGGCTTTGCGGAAGAATACGACATCGAACGCAAGTTCCGCGAGACGCGGCTCTACCAGGTGGCGCCGATCTCGACCAATCTCATTCTGTCGCATCCTCGCCGAGCATGTGCTGGGCATGCCCCGCTCCTACTGAGAAAGACCGATGCTGCCGCTGGAGGGAATAACCGTCATTGCCGTCGAACAGGCGGTCGCCGCCCCGTTCTGCAGTTCGCGGCTGGCCGATGCCGGCGCCCGCGTCATCAAGGTCGAGCGGCCCGAGGGCGATTTCGCGCGCGGCTATGATGCCGCGGCCAAGGGCCAGAGCAGCTATTTCGTCTGGCTCAACCGCGGCAAGGATTCCGTGGTGATCGATCTCGCGACCAAAGAAGGCCGCGCGAGCCTGGAAGAACTGATCGCCGGCGCCGACGTGCTGATCCAGAATTTGAAACCCGGCTCGATGGACAAGCTCGGCTTTACGCTGGAGCGCCTGCGCAAGGATTATCCGGCGCTGATCTGCTGCACCATCACAGGCTATGGCGATGACGGCCCTTACGCGCATCGCAAGGCCTATGATCTCGCTGATCCAGGCCGAGAGCGGGCTCGCCTCGGTCACCGGCGGCGCGGACGGGCCGTCGCGCGTCGGATTATCCATTGTCGATATCGGCACCGGCGCCACCGCGCACGCCGCGATCCTCGAAGCCTTGATCGGACGGTCGCGCTCCGGCAAGGGCGCGGACATCCGGATATCGATGTTCGACGTGATGGCCGACTGGCTGACGGTGCCGCTGCTCAATGCCGAGGCCGGCAATCCGCCGCAGCGAATGGGCCTCGCCCATCCCTCGATCGCGCCCTACGGCGTGTTTCGCTCAAAGGACGGCAAGGACATCCTGATTTCGATCCAGAGCGAGCGCGAGTGGAAAAAACTGTGCGCTGACGTGCTGGGACAGCCTGATCTGCCCAACGATCCCCGGTTTTCCAACATGGTCGAGCGCGTGCGCAACCGCGCGCTCACCGACAAGACCGTCGGCGACAGCTTTGCCGCCATGACCCGGGACGAACTGCTGCAGCGATTGTCGGATGCCGATATCGCCTTTGCCGAGGTCAACAGCATGGCCGACCTCGCCGGGCATCCGCATCTGCGCCGCATCGAAGTCGACACGCCGAACGGACCGGTCACCTATCCGGCACCGGCTGCGATCGTGGTCGGTGCGCCGCGTCATTATGGGGCCGTACCTGCTATCGGCGACCACAGCGATATGGCAAAACCTCCCCGCGCCCGGACCCCATCGTCATGACCGACAAACCAGACCTCGATCATTTGCGGCAATGGATCGGCCGCAGCGTTGAGGCTTCCGACATCGTCACCGCGCAACTGGTGAAGGGCCTGCGCGCCACTCTGTTCCTGGACATCGGCGAACCCAGGCCGGGCGACGCCGCGCCTTTCACGGTGCATTGGTGCCTGGCGCAGCCGGTCTTCCCGGCGTCGGAGCTCGGACCTGACGGCCATCCCGCCCGCGGCGGCTTCCTGCCGCCGGTGCCATTGCCGCGCCGGATGTGGGCCGGCGGCGAACTGGAAATCTTCGAGGCGTTACGGGTCGGCGACGAGGTGACGCGAACCTCGCGGATATCGGATGTCACCATGAAGACCGGCAGCACCGGCGTGCTGTGTTTCGTGTCGGTGCAACATTCGATCACGACCACACGGGGAACCGCGATCCGCGAGCGGCAGGATATTGTCTACCGCGATATATCGACCGCTCCGGCAACAACGCCTACCAAGCCGCCGGGCCCACCACCCACAGCGCAGCATCGCGAGAGCCACATCGCCGATCCCGTGCTGCTGTTTCGCTATTCGGCACTGACCTTCAACGGTCATCGCATCCACTACGATCGCGACTACGTCACCAAAGTCGAAGGCTATCCCGGCCTGATCTTCCACGGCCCGATGCAGGCGGCGTTCCAGGTCGAGCTCGCCGCCAAGCTGCATGGCGGCACAGCGCCGAAGAAATTCAGCTATCGCGGCGTGCAGCCGCTGTTCGAGGGCGAGTTCAGCGTCAATGCCAACGAGACCGCCGCGGGTATGGAATTGTGGACCGCGAATTCGGACGGCCAGCCGACGATGAAGGGCACCGCGACGTGGTAAAGCCCACGTCATTCCGGGGCGATGCGAAGCATCGAACCCGGAATCTCGAGATTCCGGGTCTGGTGCTGACGCACCATCCCGGAATGACGGAATTTGCATTCTTAGTTCTCCGCTAAAGGCACACATCCTTGTCCCGCAAGCCGACCAAAACCGCTTCGTCACCCCTCACCGTCAAACAGGCCACGTTCGACCTGCTGCGCGCGTTGGGCATCAAAGAAAGTCTTCGGCAATCCCGGCTCAACCGAATTGCCGTTCCTGAGCGACTGGCCCGGCGATATCGACTACGTGCTGGGATTGCAGGAAGCATCCGTGGTCGGCATGGCCGACGGCTATGCACAGGCCACCCGCAATGCCGCCTTCGTCAACCTGCATTCCGGGGCTGGCGTCGGCAATGCGCTCGGCAATATCTACACCGCCCACCGCAACCAGACGCCGATGGTGATTACCGCGGGCCAGCAGGCGCGCAGCATCCTGCCGCTGCAGGCCTTTCTCTATGCCGAGCGGGCCTCGGAATTTCCGCGGCCGTATGTCAAATACAGTGTCGAGCCGGCCCGCGCCGAGGATGTGCCGGCGGCGATCGCGCGCGCCTATTACGTGGCGATGCAGCCGCCCTGCGGGCCGACCTTCGTCTCGGTGCCGATCGACGACTGGACCCACCATTCGCAACCCGTACCGGCCCGCGAGATCAGCCGCGAGTTGGGCGCCGATGCGAACGCGATGCAGGCGCTGGTCGCGGCCCTTGCCGCCAGCAAACGCCCTGCCCTCGTGGTCGGCCCCGGCGTCGATCGCGCGCAAGCCGTCGACCTGATGGTGCAGGTTGCGGAGAAAACCAAAGCCGCGGTCTGGGTCAGCCCGTTTTCGGCGCGCTGTTCTTTCCCGGAGCGGCATCCGCAATTCGCGGGCTTCCTGCACGCCTCTCCCGGACAGCTTTCGGAAGCGTTACGCGAACACGACCTGGTGGTCGTGATCGGCGCGCCGGTGTTCACATTTCATGTCGAGGGCCATGCCGCGATCTTCGACGGTTCGACCGCGATATTCCAGATCACCGACGATGCCACCGCGGCCTCGGTATCGCCGCTGGGCAGCAGCATCATCGCGACCATGAAGCCCGCATTGACGATGCTGCTCGAACTGTTGCCCGGGACCAAGCGCGCAACGCCCGCGGGCCGCATCTTGCCCGCAGCGCCAGCCGCGGCCGATCCGATCCCGGTCGAATACCTGCTGCACACCCTCTCGGCTGCGATGCCGGACGGCGCGGCACTGGTGGAGGAAGCTCCCTCACATCGCCCGGCGATGCAAAAGTTCATGCCGATGCCCGGCCAGGACAGTTTTTACACCATGGCGAGCGGAGGATTGGGTCACAGCCTCCCGGCGTCGGTCGGCATGGCGCTGGGACGCCCCGGCATCCGGACCGTCTGCCTGATCGGCGACGGCTCGGCGATGTATTCGATCCAGGCGCTATGGACCGCGGCGCAACGCAAGCTGCCGCTGACGGTGGTGGTGATCAACAACGAAGGCTACGGCGCGATGCGCTCGTTCAGCCAGGTGATGCAGGTGCGCAACGTGCCCGGCCTCGATCTTCCCGGCATCGATTTCGTCAAGATCGCGCAAGGCATGGGCTGCGACGCGGTGCGCGTCAGCAAGGCATCCGAGCTCGCGCCGGCGCTGAAGCGCGGGATGGCATATGACGGCGTCAGCCTGATCGAGGTGATGGTGGATTCGGCGGTGCCGCTGCTGTATGCGCGGACGAGGTAGTCGTCATTCCGGGGCGACGCGAAGCATCGAATCCGGAATCTCGAGTTTCCCCGATGTGCTATTGCGCATCTGAGGTCTGATGCTAACGCACCATCCCGGGCCGTCATTGCGAGGAGCCCTTGTGACGAAGCAATCCATTCTTCCTTTATGCGCGCTATGGATTGCTTCGCTTCGCTCGCAATGACGGCTGAGGGCGAATGCCGTCAATACGCGCCCTGCTATGATGCTATGAGCCAAAACCGGAGCCATGCCGTGCAGCGAAAAAACATCGCTATTCGATCACCTCGTCGGCGGTGGCGAGAAGTGTCGCCGGGACGGCCACACCGAGCGCTCTTGCGGTCTTGAGATTTATCGTCAGCTCGGTTTTTGTAATCTGCTGTACCGGCAGATCGGCAGGCTTCTCACCCTTCAATATCCGCGCCGCATAGAGGCCACAGATGCGAGTGCCTTCGCCATACCGGGCGCCGTAACTGGCCAACCCGCCAATCGTAACGAAGTCACGGGACTGATAGATCGAAGGCATCCTGTGATGGGCGGCAAGCGATACGATTTCGCTCCGGTTGTCGATAAATACGGCATCGGCACCCACGACCAATCCCTCCACGCGGTCACGGAGCAGCGCTGAGAAGGCGTCCTGGATCTCGCTGGCTCTGGTTATGTTCAGGGCGGAGAGCCGAACGCCGAGCGCATGCGCGGCAGCCTGCAATTCTTTCGTTTCAGCTTCCGCATACGCCTTGTTTGTAGGGTTCACAAAATGAGCAAATGAGGACGCTGTTGAAGCCAGCTGATGCAGAACTTCGAGCCGCTTGGCAATCACCGCCGTGTTGAGACTGGCGACACCAGTAAGGTTGCCGCCGGGACGATGCAAGCTGGCAACCAGCCCCGCCGCGACCGGGTCAGCGCCGGTCCAGAAAACGATCGGAATGGTAGTGGTGGAAGCCTTGGCGGCCAATGCCTGAGGCAATGAGGACGTCGTGATCAGAACAGCCCCTCGCTGGAGCAGATCGGCGAGCTGGGCCGCGATCAGATCCTGTTGGTATTGCGCCGACTGCGCCGAGCGATATTCGAAAACATAGTCGCGGCCCTCGACAAAACCGCCTTCCGCCAGGCCCTCCCGCAGCCCACCGAAATACGGCAGCGGCCCGAGGCCGAGGACACCGATGATCGGCAGTTTCGGCTGCGCCTTCGCTGCGAGCGGCCACCAGGCCGAGGCGCCTCCAACAAGACCGACAAACTCCCGACGCCTCATATTGCCTCCGGCTCTGCCAGCGCATCTTATCGGCGGAACCTCATCCCTTTACTTCCCGTAAGCTTCCCGCATCTTCGCCTGGATCTTCGCCATGCCCGCGATCCAGCGGTCGTAATTCTCGGTCTTCTTGCGCATGTAGCCCAGCACCTGCGGGTGCGGCAAAATCAAAAAGGCTTCCTGCTCGATTCCGGCCAGCGCATCCTGCGCCACCTGCTCGGGCGCAAGGTCGCCATCGCCGGATTGCGGGCCCTTGGGGATGGACCTGAGCATACTGGTATCGACGCCCTGCGGACACAGGATGGAAACCTTGATGCCATCGGCCCGGTGCGAGATCGCAAGATTTTCAGCAAATCCCACGGCCGCGTGCTTGGTGGTCGAATAGGCCGGGCTTCCGACCTGCGACAACAGACCGGCGGCGGAAATCGTGTTGAGGAAGTAGCCGCCGCCGCGCGCCTTCATCAAGGGAATCAGATGCCGCGCGGCGTAGACATGCGCCATGACGTGGATCGCCCAGCTTCGCGCCCAGGGATCGTCGGAGGCGCCGCCGGCGTTCACCGACAGCGGATCGAAGCCGCCGCCGATGCCGGCATTGGAACAAAACAGCGCAATCGGGCCGAACTGCCGTTCGGTTTGCTCGATGACATGGCGGATATCCTTTTCCTGCCCGACATCGCATTTAAATGCCGCGCCCTGCACCGAAGCCGCGACGGCTTCGGCGCCCGCCTGATCCAGATCGGCGACGATCACCTTGGCCGCACCGGCGCGATGAAAGGCTTCACAGAGCGCACGGCCGATGCCGTTGGCGCCGCCGGTGACGACCACGATCTTGCCAGCCACCCGCATCGCAATATCCTTTTTTGAAAACTTCAGGTCAGGACGAGATCGAGCACCGCCGTATAGTGGCAGGCCGCGCCCAGCAGCACAAAACAATGCCAGATCACGTTCTGGAAGCGCAACCGCTGCCAGGCATGAAAGATCACGCCGAGGCTATACAGCACGCCTCCCGCGACCACGAACCACAGCGCCATGGCCGGCAGCGCCGCCACCACCGCGTCGTAGAGCATGAAGCCGCTCCAGCCCATCGCGAGATAAAGGCCGACCGAGAGCCGGTCGAAACGGCCGGGCAATACCAGCTTGAGCACGATGCCGACAATCGCCACGCACCACACACCGGCCAGCAATGCCATGGCGAAGAAACTGTCCTTGAGTTCCATGATGAACGGCGTGTAGGTCGCCGCGATCAGCACATAGATCGCCGAGTGATCGAAGCGGCGCAGCACCCATTTGGCGCGCGACACCGGCCAAAGATTGTAGGTCGCCGACAGCACCAGCATCGCCAGCAATCCCGCGACATAAACCGACACCACGACGACATCCAGCGGCGTCGCGTAGACGGCGGTCAGCACGATCAGCACGGTGGCGGCGACCAGCCCGCCGAGCACGCCGATGCCGTGCACGACACCGTCCGCGATCAGTTCAGCCCGGTCGTAATTCCAGCGAATGGCGCCGACCGCGGCATAGGCGGACGTCGAGGCGAGTTGCTTCAGCCTGAAGATGGTCATGGCGGCCCAATCAGCTTGGTCATGATGGGTAAAACATACCTCCGGGGAGGTCAACGAACCCTGAAAGCCTACCGCTCCAATAGCGTCCTAAATGTGAAGCTTGATTTCGGCGCGGCAATCGCCACTTTCGCTCAGTTCTTGAGCAATTCCCTCCGTGATCGAGCTCTCCCCGCCGCATGGCCATGCGTTTTCAGGATATCGTCGAGGAAGCGCGCCTGTCGGCCCGGGCGCTGCTGGACTATGGCGATCACTTTTTCAATCCGACGGTTCGGCTCGGCGTCACCGGACTGTCACGCGCCGGCAAGACCGTCTTCATCACCGCGCTGGTCCATGGCCTGATCCGTGGCGGCCGCTTCCCGGTCTTCGAGCCGCTTGCGACGGGACGGATCGCACGCGCCCGGCTTGAACCGCAGCCCGACGACGCGGTGCCGCGTTTCGACTACGAAAATCACCTGCGCATTCTGACCGAGGCGCAACTCTGGCCGAACTCGACGGTGGATATCAGCGAATTGCGGCTGGTGATCGACTATCAGCGCCACAATGGCGCAGACCGCACGCTGACGCTCGATATCGTCGACTATCCCGGCGAGTGGCTGCTCGATCTGCCGCTGCTCAACAAGAGCTACGAGCAATGGTCCGCCGAGAAGTCTTGCGTTGTCGCGGCAACAGCCACGCGCGCGGCTGGCCGTGGAATGGCACGCCCATCTGGCGACATTGAACGCAGAAGGCCGCGCCGACGAGCAGGCCGCGCTGACCGCGGCGCGGCTGTTCACCGATTATTTGCGCGCCTGCCGCGACGAGCGTTTCGCCATGAGCCTGCTGCCGCCGGGCCGCTTCCTGATGCCGGGCAATCTTGCAGGCTCGCCGGCGCTGACCTTCGCGCCGCTTGAGGTGCCGGCCGATGGCGTGGCGCCGGAGGGATCGCTGTGGGCGATGATGGTCCGCCGTTACGAGGCCTACAAGGATGTCGTGGTGCGGCCGTTCTTCCGGGATCATTTTGCGCGGCTCGATCGCCAGGTGGTGCTGGTCGACGCGCTGGCGGCATTCAACGCCGGGCCGGAAGCGCTGCACGATCTCGAAGCAGCATTGGCGGGAATCCTGGATTGCTTCCGGATCGGCCGCAGCACCTTATTCAGCAATCTGTTCCGGCCGCGGATCGACCGGATATTATTCGCCGCAACCAAGGCCGACCATCTGCATCATTCCAGCCATGATCGGCTGGAAGCGATCCTGCGGCGCGCCGTGGCCAAGGCCGCGGATCGCGCCGAATATGCCGGAGCCGCCATCGACGTGGTGGCATTGGCCGCGGTGCGCGCCACCCGCGAGGCGCAGGTGCAGCGCGGGCGGGAGAAATTGCCCTCGATCCTGGGCACACCGATCAGCGGCGAAGTCGCCAATGGCGAGAGCTTCGACGGCAACACCGAGGTCGCGACCTTTCCGGGCGACCTGCCGGCCGATGCGGAAGAGCTTTTCAAAAGCGACGGCGCGTTTCGCGGGTTGACATCGGCCGCGCCGGAAAAAGCCGATTTTCGCTTTCTGCGCTTTCGGCCGCCGCAGCTTGAACGCGAAGGCACCGAACAGCCGGCGCTGCCTCACATCCGCCTTGACCGCGCCCTCCAGTTCCTGCTCGGAGACAAGTTGCAATGAGCGAGAAATCCCGGCGGCCGGCGACCTTCAGGCTCGACGATCCCGCCGTCACCGTGATGGACCCGGACGATGCCAGCCGCCCGTCGCGCGGCGCCATCCACATCACGCCGGAAGCCGACCCGGCGCTGCTGCCGGTCGTGATCGAGGCATCGATCGTTCCGGCGCAGCGCGGCTTGCGCTGGGGCGCGGTGTTCTGGACCGCGATCGGCGGGCTGGTGCTGCTCGGCCTCGGGCTTGGCGTGACCCATCTGATCGAGGACCTGTTCGCGCGCAGCGAGAGCCTCGGCTATCTCGGGCTGGCCTTCGCCTTTGTCGCAGCGCTGGCGCTGATCGTCGTCATCGCGCGCGAGGCGTTCGGCCTGGCGCGGCTGGCAGCCATCGAGAAAATGCATCTGCGCGCTGCGACAGCGCTTTTGAGCGACGATCGCACAGAAAGCCGCGTCATCGTGCAGGATCTGCTCAAACTGGCGCACCAGAACCCGCAACTGGCGCGGGCCCGCGCCGCGCTGCAGGGCCATGCCGGCGACATCATCGACGGCGCCGATCTCATCCGGCTGGCGGAGCGCGAATTGATGACGCCGCTCGACCAGGAAGCCCGTCGCCTGGTCTCATCGGCCGCGCAGCGGGTCTCGATCGTCACCGCCGTCAGCCCGCGCGCGCTGATCGATGTGCTGTTCGTGTTCGCGGCCTCGCTGCGGCTGATCCGTCAGCTGGCGCGGCTCTATGGCGGACGGCCCGGCGCGCTCGGCATGATCAGGTTGATGCGCCACGTCATCGCCCACCTCGCCATCACCGGCGGCATGGCGGCGAGCGACAGCCTGGTCCAGCAGGTGCTCGGCCACGGCATCGCCGCGAAACTGTCGCAGCGGCTCGGCGAAGGCATTTTGAACGGACTGCTCACCGCGCGACTTGGTCTCGCCGCCATCGACGTCACCCGCCCGCTGCCGTTCACCGCGCTGCCGCGGCCGGCGCTGGGCGATCTGGCGAAGGATTTGCTGCGCAAGCGCGAGGATGAGGAGTAGGCGCCGCGACGCGGTCGGTGCCACCTCTCCCCTTGTGGGAGAGGTCGGATTACATCGTCAGATGTAATCCGGGTGAGGGGTTACGGACTATCGATAGACCTGAACCCCTCACCCCAACCCTCTCCCACGAAGGGGAGAGCGGAGCTTCACTCGTCATCGTTGAACCGATGTCGAGCCACGTCTTCGCTGAAGATCGAGCCGGGCCCTACCTCGGCCCCACGATCCTCGTTCGCAGCGACATCAGCCCCTCGAAGGCAATCACCATGTCGTCGCCGGGCTGCAAATAAAGCTCCGACGCATTGGGCTGACCGACCGCGACGCCGCTCGGTGCGCCCATGGCGATGAGGTCGCCGGGCTCGAACACGACGTAGCGCGAGAAGTGCTCCAGCACGTCTGCGATCTTGTAGAGATAATCGCCGGTGTTGGCGCGCAGCCGCCGCTGGCCGTTGACGTCGCAGGTGACCCAGAGATTGTCGGTGTCGGCGACTTCATCCATGGTCAGGATGTACGGGCCGACCGGGCCGAAGCCCGGCATGTTCTTGGCGGTCCAGAACCGGCTGCCGGAAGCCACCTCGCGCTTCTGGATTTCGCGGGCGCTGATATCGTTGGTCAGCGTGAAGCCCGCGATGTAATCCATCGCATCGGCCTTCTTGACGCCATGGGCGCGCTTGCCGACCACGTAGCAAAGCTCCGGCTCGTAATCGAGCATGGTGATGTCGGCCGGCTTGACCACCTCGTCGCCGTCGCCGCGACATGGTGTCGACCAGCTTGATGAAGCCGGTCGGCTCGTTCGGAACCTCGGTCAGCATCTTGTTGGCGGCGAGTTCCTCGCGATGCCGGCGGTTGTTCTTGCCGACGCAGAAGAATTTTGACGGATCGGGAATCGGCGGCAGGAATTTGATGCCGGCGACGGGGCGCCGCAGCTTTGCGCCATCGGCCGCAGCCACCAGCTCTTCCAGCGCCTTGAGTGTATGCGCACCGCTGGTCAGCGCTGCTTTCACCGACGTCGCCGGAGCCGCCCGATGCAGCGCATTCGCCGCGGCAACGACGTCGACCATATCATCGCCGCGGACGATACCGAACCGCGCCTGATTGCCCCGCGTCGGATCGACGAAACTTGCAAGACGCATGGTTACTTTCCTCCCGGCAATTGCACGTCGTTGTCTTTCACGAGCTTGCTCCATTTGGCAACGTCGGCATTGATGTAGCGGCCGAACTGTTCCGGCGTCTGCGGCTTGGGCTCGGCGCCCAGCGTCGCCAGATGGTCGCGGAATTCCTGGGTCTGCATGACAGCGACAATGACGTCGTTAAGCTTGTTGACGATCTCCGGCGGCGTGTTCGGCGGCGCCAGCAGGCCGAACCAGCCGACCGACTCGTAACCGGGCACGGCATCGGCGACGGTCGGCACGTCCGGATAGAATTTGGATCGTTGCGTATCGGTCACGCCCAGCGCCTTGAGCTGGCCCGACTGCACGAACTGCTGCACCACCGGTCCCGGCGCGAACATCATGTCGATCCGCCCGCCAAGCAGGTCGGTCACCGCAGGGCCGGTGCCCTTGTAGGGAATGTGCAGCAGCTTGATCCCGGTGGCGCTGGCGAACAGCAGACCGGAAAGATGCGACGCCGCGCCGACGCCGGACGAGCCGAATGTCAATCCATCCGGCTTTTGTTTGGCGTAGGCGATCAGGTCCGCGGTCGTCTTCACCGGCAGCGTCGGACTGACGACCAGCAGATAAGGCGGCGCCGCGCCAATCACGATCGGCGTGAGATATTTGTTGACGTCGAACGGGCCGTCGCCGTCGGCGCCGGCGGATACCGCCATCAGCGCGCCGGTCGATGCCATCAGCAGGGTGTAGCCATCCGGCGCGGCCTTCATGGCCGCGCGGGTGCCGATCGCGCCCGATGCGCCCGGCTGATTTTCGACGATCACCGGCTGGCCCCATTTGCCGTTCAGGTTCTGCGCGATGATGCGCGCCAGCACGTCGGTCCCGCCACCGGCAGCGAAGGGCACGATCATCCGGATGGCGTGATCGGGATAGTCGGCGGCAGAGGCCGGCAGCATCAACGCACAAATTGAGAAGACCAGTGCGGCGATCCGAATGAGCATTTTCTAGATCCTCGATTTTCTATCAACGTCATTTTCGGATGCGAAGCGCAGACCCGGAATGACGTAACTCGCCAGCATACGCCAGCCGAACAGCGGTGAATCCGGCGGCGGTGAAAGCTCCGGGGTCCAGCCGGTCAGCTTTTCCAGCGAATAGGTATTCATTACGACTCCGCGCCAGCGGCGCTCCACGCGTTCGAGCGGCTCTCTCATCGCACTCGTCGTACGCCAGAGCGGAATCGCATCGTCAGGCTCGCGCGCGACGTAAAGGCCGGTGTGCCCGTTGACAAGGCTCATGCCGGGATCGCGAAAGCCCATGAACCGGCTGCGCTCGTTGACCTGGATCACGGGTACACCGCGATCCCTGAAGAACCAGCGCAGCATGGCGTAGGTCCGGTAATCCGAGGTGGCAATCCAGGTCGCGCCGGTCTGTTGCAATTGCGCCTGCGCCCGCTCCACGACCGGTGCGTAGCCCGCCTCGCCGCCGATCGGATCGACCTTGCCGATGAAATTCCAGGGCGCAATGGTGTAATATAAAAAGACGGCGACGACGAATACGATGCCGGAAGCAATCGCGGCATGGGTCCAAAACACGGCCGACCTTACAAACCGCGCCGAACGGCCTTCCCGCGGCAGCATCCAAATGTTGATGGCGGCTGCGGCAAATCCGATCGGCCACAGGAACATCGGCCAGGTGTCGCCGACCCGCAGGCTCAGCGACTTCAGAAAGAAATAGCCGAAGGGAACCAGCACCGCGGTCGAAAGCAGGATCGAGACGGCGTCACGCCGGCGATATCCCCGCCACGCCATCATCACGACGCCCGACAATACCACCGGAAACAGAATAAAGCCGACCAGCCCGAACTGAAGACCGATAAACTCCCCGACGGTCCGAAACGACCATTCGTGCGTCGCGGTGGCGCGCACGAACTGGAACCGGAACGACGCCCAATCATGTTGCCAGTTCCAGATCAGCACCGGCAGGAACAGCACAGCGGCAATCAGCGCCGCCAGCCACGGATAGGGACTCACCAGCCAGCGCCGGCGCCAGTCCGGCACCAGCATGAACGCCAGTACCGCGGGAACCAGCATGATCGCGGTGAATTTCGACAGCAGCGCCAATCCCGCGAACGCACCCGCGGCCAGCCACCAGCGCGCATCGTTGCTCTCATGGAGCCGGACCAGCGCCCACATCATCGCGACCGCGAACGGGATCAGCGCGACATCGGGCGAGACCTTGGCCATCAGCAGCCCATAATAAAGAGCGGCTTCCGGCATCAACACCGCGAGCACGATCGCGCGGACGTCATGCGTGACCCGCCGCACGATATCGGCGAGCAGCAATTGCGTGATCCCCATCGCCACGATGCCGGCAAAGCGGACGCCGAGATTGGTGTCGCCGAAGATGGCGGTGCCGAAACGGATGAACCAGGCGATCATCGGCGGATGATCGAGGAAGGAGAGTACGTTCTCCTTCGACCAGGTCCAGTAATAGGCCTCGTCGGTGCGCAGATCGAGCAGGCTGGCGTAAACCACCCGCAGCACCGTCATCGCGACGATCAATGCGACAACAGCGAGCCATTGCCGGGCAGCAGAATGGTCCGGCTTCATGCTGATTTGATTTGATGGGGCTGTCGTCACGCCGCTTTCTCCCCGAGTCCGGATGGGGTGTCAACGTGTTGCTGCCGAGTGTTGAGTATAATCAGTCGTCGTCCCGGCGAACGCCGGGACCCATAATCCCGGGCGTTTATTGTTAAAGGAGGTATCTGGTACATTGCCATAATGAGAAAGCACGGAGTATGGGTCCCGGCGTTCGCTGGGACGAACTCGTTGATGGCCACCGCGCGAAATAAACTCTAACATCGCGGAAGCATCTTCCACGGAATCACATGGCAGCACCCGCACCAGCCCGATCGACAAAATTCCGCCGCGGCATCGGCGTGCGGCAGGTTCGCATCTTCTGCGGCGTGGTGCTGTTTGCCTATCTGGTCAGCCATTTTCTCAACCATGCGCTCGGCAATATCTCGATGGAGGCGCTGGCCACAGGTCTCCACTACCACATCATGTTCTGGCAATTTCCACCGGTGGGAATGCTGTTCTATGCCTCGGCGCTGGTCCATAGCGGTCTCGGAATCTGGGCGCTGTACCAGCGCCGGCAATTCCGCTGGAAAGCGATCGAGCCGCTGCAACTCGTGCTCGGCCTGAGCATTCCGGCGCTGATCGTCGTTCACGTCGCCGGGGTGCGGCTCGGTCAGGCGCTGTTCGGACAGGAGAAGCTCTATCCGCAAATATTCTATGCCTACTGGGTGGTGTGGCCGTACAAGATGTGGCTGATGTACGCGGTGCTGCTGATCTCCTGGGTTCACGGCTGCATCGGACTTTATTTCTGGCTGCGCATGAAGACGTTCTACCGCCGCGCGGCGCCGTTTCTGCTGGCGGCGGCCGTGCTGATTCCGACCGTGGCCATGCTCGGACTCTACCAGGGCGGCAAAACCGTCGTCGATCAAAGCGACAACGCCGAATGGCAGGCGGACAATCTGTCGCAACACCAGGTCGGCACCTCGGCGCAGCAGACCACGCTTGACTCGATCACCGATTATTTCCTGATCGGTTATCTCGGCCTGATCGGAATAGTGCTGCTGGCAAGGAGCGTACGCGCGGTGAATGAACGCCGCGGCGGCATGATCCGCCTGTCCTATGGCAATGGCCGGACGGTTCGGGTACCGAAGGGCCTCAGCGTGCTGGAAGCGAGCCTGCGCAACAATGTCCCGCATGCCAGCGTCTGCGGCGGCCGCGCCCGCTGCTCCACCTGCCGGATTCGCGTCATCGGCGACTGCGCTTCGTTGCCGGAGCCGTCGCAACGCGAAGCATTCGTGCTCAACCGCGTCGGCGCCTCCGATCCGTCGATCCGCCTCGCCTGCCAGTTGCGGCCGACCGCGGACCTGTCTTTCTTCCAGTTGTTCATGCCGCATGCGGTGTCGGCCAACGCATCGCAACCGCACCGCATCGGCCAGGAGCGCTATCTCGTCAGCATGTTCGTCGACATGCGCGGTTCGACCAGGCTCGCGGAAAACCGGCTGCCGTTCGATACCGTCTTCATCGTCAATCGTTTCCTCGGCGCGGTGTCGCAGGCGGTGATCGAATCCGGCGGCCAGCCCAACCAGTTCGTCGGCGATGGACAGTTGGCGTTGTTCGGGCTGCATACCACGCCGCAAACCGCGTGCCGCCAGGCGCTGCGAGCAACCGCGATGATCGCCGCCAATATCGACGAATTGAACCAATTCCTCAGCCATGATCTGCGCGAGCCGATCCGCTTTGGCATCGGCATTCATGGCGGCGAGGTGATCATCGGCGATATCGGCTATCGCGACCACATGGTGTTCACCGCGCTCGGCGATGCTGTCAACGTGGCCGCGCGGTTGCAGGACATGACCAAGAATCTCGCCTGCGAAGCCATTGTTTCCGAGGAAGTTCGCATCACCGCGGGCCTTGCGGCCGGCGATCTGCCCGAACACGAAGTCGAAATCCGTGGACGCAACGAGCCGATGATTGTCCGTTCCGTCGCCAGCGCCGCGACCCTGTCCGCGCTGGTCGACCGCGTGGACGTTGCCGCGGCTTGAGCCGCTTCCTCAAGTCGTCGGGGTTTTTTACGTAGGGAGCGCGACGGGATTGTTGCATCGCAATCCTCGTGCACCCTTCCGAAAGCATGAATTGACTTAGAGCTTGCCGATGCGACAGTCGCGCAATTGAGTTCGATTCAGTCCGGTGGCGACCGGTCTCGACAGAAACGCTTCGGAGGAAGCCCCATGCTCGATAGACGAGAGTTGATGACGCGCGCCGGTATGGCCGCACTGGTAACCGGTTTCGGTTCCCTCAAGGCGTTCGCGCTCGATACCGTAACGCTGCCGTTCGACAATGGCGAACGGCCGCTGGTGAAATATCCGCAGAAGCGCCCGATGATCGGCCTGACCAGCCGGCCGCCGCAACTCGAGACGCCATTTTCGATTTTCAACGACGGCGCGATCACCCCGAACAACGCTTTTTTCGTCCGCTATCATCTGGCGGATGTGCCGCTCGACATCGACCCCGATAAATTCACGCTGGAGATCAAGGGCAAGGTCGATCATCCGCTGAAGCTGTCCCTGAAAGACATCAGGAAGCTCAAGGCCGTCGAACTGGTGGCTGTCAATCAATGCTCGGGCAACAGCCGCGGATTTTCCAATCCGCGGGTCGCCGGCGGGCAATTGGGCAATGGCGCGATGGGCAACGCGCGCTGGCGCGGCGTGCCGCTCAAGACCGTGCTCGACCAGGCCGGCGTGCAGTCCGGCGCAAAGCAGGTCACCTTCAACGGCATGGACGGACCGGTCAGCGACAAGACCCCTGATTTCGTCAAGGCGCTCGACATCGATCACGCCCGCGATGGCGAGGTGATGCTGGCCTATGGCATGAACGGCGAGGATTTGCCGGTTCTCAACGGCTTCCCGCTGCGCCTGATCGTGCCGGGCTATTACGGCACCTATTGGGTAAAGCATCTGAACGAAATCACGGTGATCGACAGCGTGTTCGACGGTTTCTGGATGAAATCCGCCTACCGGATTCCGGACACACCCAACAACAGCGTCGAGCCCGGCACTGCGCCGAAGGCGACGATCCCGATCAACCGTTTCAACGTCCGCTCCTTCATCACCAATGTGACCGACGGCGCCAGACTGAAGCCGGGCACAACCGCCCTGAAGGGAATCGCGTTCGACGGCGGCAAGGGCATCAAGGAAGTCGCTGTGACGATCGACGGCGGCAAGACCTGGACGCCGGCCAGGCTCGGCAAGGACCTCGGCAAATACTCGTTCCGTGAGTGGTCGTTGCCGGTGAAGCTCGCGGCGGGGGCTTACGAACTCAAGGTCCGCGCCACCAACAATGCCGGCGACACCCAGCCGATGGATCCGCTGTGGAATCCGGCCGGGTACCTGCGCAACGTCGTCGAAACCGTCCGCGTGACGGCGGCGTAAGGAGCATGATCATGATCCGTTTTCCCCTCGCGCTTCTCGTCACCCTCGCCGCCGCCGCGGCCAATGCGGCTCCGGTGTCCTACACGCTGCCGGATGAAACTGCCGCGTTCAAGCCGGGCCCCAATCTCGAAGTGACGCAAAACAACTGCACCGCCTGTCACTCCGCGGACTACATCCAGACCCAGCCGCGGGGCGAGAAATTCAAGAAGGATTTCTGGCAGGCCGAGGTGACCAAGATGATCAAGGTCTATGGCGCCCCGATCGACGATGCCGATGTCGGCAAGATCGTCGACTATCTCGCCGCGACCTACTGAGCGGCGTGAGCGCTTTCTACCCCACCTGAGATCGCTCTTCACTCCCCTCCCTCCACGCGCTCTCGCGCATGGCGGGGAGAGAGGGAGAAGAACAGTGCCTCAATAAAAAAGGCGCTCCAACCGGAGCGCCTTTTTCTGATCGAAGCCTGTTACTGGTTACTGGCAGAGATGCGGCCGTCCGTCTTCGCCCTTGAAGACCGTGCCGGGCTGACAAACGAACCCGTTCGGATTGTTGTTGTAGTAGCTGTTGTTGTAGCCGTTATTGTAGACCCCGAACGGCGCGGCATCGTAATAGGCGTTGGTGTCATAGCCATTATCGTAGGCATAGGAATCGCCGTAATATCCGGGGCCGTAAGCATACGCCGTCCCGAGCGCCGCGCCAGCGATCACACCTGCCGCGATCCCCGGCCCAAAACCGCCTCTTCGGAACCCGCCGCCACCAGCGAAGTGAGCAGCGCCATGCATGCCTGGTGCGCCATGGAAGGGCCGCGCGAGCGCCGGGGAGGCTGTCGCCAGCGCTGCCGCCAGACACACCGCGCCTAAAGCGTTAAATTTGGTCATCCTGTTTCTCCATCGGTAAAACACTGGGGAGGTAACGGAAGGTTGCTTCGATTGTTCCGGACGAGCTCTCAGGTGACGAAAGTTTCATCTTTGTGCAAAGCAATGTGAGTTGCTCCGCACCGAATCCGGTACGAAACCGCTGCCATGGACATCAATGTCATTTCCGCGCCAAGGGAGCGCGATATCAGGCTCGACCTGTTCCTGGGAATCGCCAACTGGTTCATTTTTCTGGATCACATCCCCGACGACATCGTTAACAGGATCACGATCCGGAACTACGGATTCAGCGGCGCGGCGGATATTTTCGTCTTCATCTCCGGCTACACCGCCGCCATTCTTTACGGCAGCATGATGCTGGAGCGCGGCTTTGTGGTCGGCGCCACACGATTGCTGAAGCGCGCGGGACGACTCTACGTCGCCTATGTGGTGTTGTTCGTCATTTACATCGTCAGCATCGGCTATGTCGCGACAGAATACGCCGCGCCCGACATCATCACCGAATTCAATGTCGCTGGTCTGGTCGACCATCCGATCCGCACCGTGGGACACGGGCTGCTGCTGCAATCCAAGGCGCTCAACCTGGATATGCTGCAACTCTACACCGCGTTGATGGCATTCTTTCCGCCGGTGTTATGGCTCCTGCTGCGCGCGCCCGACCTGACCCTGGCCGCATCCGTTGCGCTCTATGTTGTCGCGCGCCAGTTCGGCGTGAGCTTGCCGTCGTTTCCGGATGGCGACTGGTATTTCAACCCGTTTTGCTGGCAGCTGCTGTTCGTGTTCGGCGGCTGGCTCGCGCTGACAGGCGCACAGCGACGACGCGGCATTCCGCGATCGCCGATATTATCCTGTCTCGGGATCGCTTATTTGGTGTTCGCACTTGTCATGACCATGGCCGGACGTTTCCCGGAATTCGGGAAAATGTTTCCGGAATGGCTGTTCGACGCCTTCAATCCCAACGACAAGACCAACCTCGCCCCGTATCGCGTTTTGCATTTCGTCGTGCTGACCTGCTTTGTGACACAGTTTGTGCCAAAGCACTGGCACGGACTGCAATGGACTATCCTGCAGCCCGCCATCAAATGCGGCGAGCAGTCGCTTGCGGTATTTTGCGTCGGAGTCTTCCTCTCCTTTGCCGGCCATTTCGCGCTGATGACCGGGTCGGGTTCGCTTCAATCGCAGATTTTCGTGAGCGCGGCCGGCATCGCCATCATGACCCTCGTCGCCTACGTCATCTCATGGTCGAGGCGGCAGGACGAAGCGATCGAGATGGCTTCCGCGACTGCGCATCGAGGCGTTCGAACCTCCTCAAATCGAAGCGAAGATGGACCATGCGCCGCCGCATCGTCGGAAACCGGCGAAGATGTTTTATGCTTCAACCAACGGGAACCCGGCCGCCTTGCGAGATCACTGGCTGCGTTAAATGACTGAGAAACAGGCAAAACACTCCAATGCAGTGCGATATTGATCGTTTTCGCTTAAAATCCCGATGCTGTTTGCGCTATCAAGCGTGCTCCATACCGCGTATCGTGCATCCGTCGGGCATGGCCGGTTTGCGGGGACCGGCAGTTCGTTATTGTTTTTGATCCCGCGGAGACGACGTGATGGCTAAGGGTACTGTGAAGTGGTTCAATGCGACCAAGGGTTTCGGATTCATCCAGCCCTCGAGCGGCGGCAAGGACGTTTTTGTTCATATTTCGGCGGTCGAGAAAGCTGGCCTTTCCTCGCTCAACGAAGGACAGACGGTGGAATACGAAGAGGTTGCCAATCGCGGTAAAACCTCGGCCGAGAACCTCAAGGTTTAACGGCTCGGAACTGCGCACTCTCGGATACAATCCGGGAGTGGGACGTTTCGGGAAAATCTTCCCAAAAACCAACGGCACATTTTGCAGGAGCGCAGACCGCTCCTGGTGCATTCGAACGGGCGCGCATACGCCGGTTCGGCGGCTCAATCTTCCGTGACCCATTTTTCGACGGTCATGACGTCAGGCGGCTGCAGATAGCCGTGCGGCCACAGATCGACCGCCCACTCGACCCTGGTCGCGCGATCGACCAGCACCGCCGTGTTATGCGGCAGCTGCAACATCAGCGCATTGCCCCGGTAATGCGGATCGCCCACCGCATGAAATTTGAACAGGCCCCATTGCTGCAGCACCAGCAACAGGCTGGTAGTGTTTCGGGTGGTGTCCCAGCAATCGAAATTATGCCTGTCATCCATGGCGCGGATGTCCGCCTTGGCGACGCGTTTGTTGGTTCCGAGGATCGGGCCCATCCGGCGATCGAACCAGACCACGGCTTTCTGCGTCGCCGCCCGCTCGGCCGCGGCCGATGCGTGGCCCGCCGCCATGATCTGCGTCAGCGCGGCCCGGTCGCCCGCGGTGAAATCGAGTTCCTCGCGGCGCCGGCAGACGAAGCCGTAACACACCGTCATCGATTTCGCGGTCGGCGGAAAGATCGACACGCTTGAGTACAATGCCGCGATCGGCGCGCTCAGTTCCACCTCGCGCGCCGGCACGGGCGCAGCGACGGCGCCCAGCCCTGACAGGTACAAGGCGATACCGGAAACCGCCAGGACTTTGCCAGGCGCGCCAGTGTTGAGCCTGCCAAACCGCTTTTTCATCCGTCCCATCTAGCCCCACTCGACCAAAAACATTCCGCGAAAATTTATCGCACCGGTTTTGCGATGCCAAGACGGTCGCGTGGTAGAACACCGGAACTTGAGGCCTGCCATGACGACCGATCCCTTTCCGCCATTCGATGCGCCCTATGCGCCGGACGATTCCGCCATGGCGGCGCGGCTGCTCGAAACGGCCGGCCTGAGTGCTGCGCAGAACCAGCGGATCGACGCCACGGCGACGCGCCTGATCGAGGCCATTCGCGCCCATGACGGCCGGCTCGGCGGCGTCGAGGACATGCTGCGCGAATTCGCGCTCTCCACCAAAGAGGGCCTGGCGCTGATGGTGCTGGCGGAGGCCTTGCTGCGCGTGCCCGACGCCCGCACCGCCGACCAGTTCATCGAGGACAGGCTCGGCCAGGGCGATTTTGTCCATCACGAAACCAGATCCAGCGCTTTTCTGGTCAACGCCTCGGCCTGGGCGCTCGGCATCTCCGCGCGCGTGATTCAGCCGGGCGAGACCCCGCAAGGCACCATCGGGCGATTGACAAAACGGCTGGGCGTTCCGGCGGTGCGCGCCGCCACGCGGCAGGCGATGCGGCTGATGGGCAGCCATTTCGTGCTGGGCGAGACCATCGAGGCGGCGCTGGCGCGGGCGCAATCGCATTCGGATCACGCGCCGCGCTACTCCTTCGACATGCTCGGCGAAGGCGCCCGCACCGCCGCCGACGCGGCGCGCTATTTCAATTCCTATGCGAGTGCGATCGAAGCCATCGGCCGCGCCGCGGATGACAGGCCGCTGCCCGACCGGCCCGGCATCTCGGTCAAACTGTCGGCGCTGCATCCGCGCTTCGAGGCGACCAGCCAGCGGCGCGTGATGACGGAACTGGTGCCGCGGCTGATCGATCTGGCGCGCCGGGCCAGGGCTTACGATCTGAATTTCACCGTCGATGCCGAGGAAGCCGACCGGCTGGAACTGTCGCTGGAGGTGATCGCAGCCGCGTTCGCGCGACACATCGCTGGCGGGCTGGGACGGTTTTGGGCTGGCGATCCAGGCCTACCAGAAACGCGCCGGCGCCGTGATCGGCTATATCGACGAGCTCGCACGGGCGCTGAACCGGCGCATGATGGTGCGGCTGGTCAAGGGCGCCTATTGGGACACCGAGATCAAGCGCGCGCAGGAGCGCGGCCTTGACGGCTATCCGGTGTTTACCCGCAAGGCGATGACCGACCTGAACTACATCGCCTGCGCGCAAAAACTGCTGGCGCTGCGGCCGCGCATCTTTCCGCAATTCGCCACCCACAACGCGCTGAGCGTCGCGACCGTTCTCGAACTGGCCGGCGGCGACAAGCGGATTCGAATTTCAGCGCCTGCACGGCATGGGTGAGGCGCTGTACGCGCAACTGAGCTGAGGATCATCCGGATCTGGCCTGTCGCACCTATGCGCCGGTCGGCAGCCATCGCGATCTCTTGGCCTATCTGGTGCGGCGCCTGCTGGAGAACGGCGCCAATTCCTCGTTCGTCGCCCTCGCCGCCGACGAGACGGTGCCGGTCGTCGACGCTGCTGCGCCGGCCGGCCGACATGATCGGTACGGCCGAAAACGCCGGCATCCCGGCATCCGCCTGCCCCGCGATCTCTTTCAGCCGCAGCGCACGAATTCGCGCGGCATCGAGTTCGGCGAGCGCGCGGCGTTGAACGATCTGGTCTCGGCCGTCGCGGCGAGCAACCCGCACATCGGTGGCATCGTTGATGCCACTGCAAAGGACGCAAGCGACGCGGTCACTGCCGCCCGCGCCGGATTCAAGACCTGGAGCCGGACGCCGGCGGCGACGCGTGCCGAAATCCTCGAGAAAGCCGCGGACTCTGCTGGAGCAGCGGCGCGCGCATTTCATCGCGCTGTTGCAACGCGAGGGCGGCAAGACGCTCGATGACGCGCTTTCGGAAGTGCGCGAGGCCGCCGATTTCTGCCGCTACTACGCCGCGGAAGGCCGCAAACTGTTCGGCGACGGCGAAGCGATGCCGGGCCCGACCGGCGAAAGCAACGTGCTGGTGCTGCGCGGCCGCGGCGTGTTCGTCGCGATATCGCCGTGGAATTTTCCGCTGGCGATCTTCACAGGGCCAGATCGCGGCGGCGCTGATGGCCGGCAATGCGGTGGTGGCAAAACCCGCCGAACAGACGCCGGTGATCGCGGCGGAGGCGGTTCGGCTTGCTGCATGAGGCCGGCGTGCCCGCCTCGGCGCTGCATCTGGTCCAGGGCGACGGCGACATCGGCGCGGCGCTGGTGGCGCATCCCGATGTCGCCGGCGTCGTCTTCACCGGCTCGACCGAGGTCGCACGATCGATCAACCGCGCGCTGGCGGCCAAGGACGGCCCGATCGTGCCGCTGATCGCGGAGACCGGCGGCATCAACGCCATGATCGTCGATGCCACCGCATTGCCCGAGCAGGTCGCCGACGACGTCGTGACGTCGGCGTTCCGCTCGGCCGGCCAGCGCTGCTCGGCGCTGCGGCTGCTGTTCGTGCAGGACGACGTCGCCGACCGCATGATCGAGATGATCGCGGGCGCCGCGCGCGAGCTTGCGATCGGCGACGCCTCGCGATCCCGCCACCCATATCGGGCCGGTGATCGATGCCGAGGCCAAGCAGCGGCTGGACGCGCATATCGCGCGAATGAAGCAGGAAGCGCGCGTGCATTTCGCGGGCACCGCTCCCGACGGCAACTACGTCGCCCCGCATATCTTCGAATTGTCCGATGCGGATCAACTGACCGAGGAAGTGTTCGGCCCGATCCTGCATGTGGTGCGTTACCGCGCCGACAATCTCGATCGCGTGCTGCGATCGATCGAGCGCAGCGGCTACGGGCTGACGCTCGGCATCCACTCGCGGATCGACGATACGGTCGAGGCCGTGATCGACCGGCTTCGCGATCGGCAACGTCTATGTCAACCGCAACATGATCGGCGCCGTGGTCGGCGTGCAGCCGTTCGGCGGCCATGGCCTGTCGGGCACCGGCCCCAAGGCCGGCGGGCCGCATTATCTGGCGCGCTTTGCGACCGAACAGACGGTGACGGTCAACACCGCGGCGGCCGGCGGCAATGCGGCGCTGTTGTCGGATACTGATTAGGACGTCGCAGCTCTGTTCACCCTGCCCCTGGAGGCCCCTGGAGGGACGCGGTGAAGCAAAGCGCCGTTGCATCGGCCCGCCAACATCGGTCAAATGCGCCAGGAATCCGATTGCAAGACCAACAAAACTCACGGGAGCGACGCCATCATGGAAAAAGGCATCTTCGAAGGCCTCAAGGTTCTGGACTGCGCGAGTTTCATCGCAGCACCCGCGGCCGCGACCGTGCTGTCGGATTTCGGCGCCGAGGTGATCAAGATCGAACCGCCCGTCACCGGCGATCCCTATCGCCATCTGCCGAATTTGCCGGGATATCCCGCCAGCGAGCACAATTTCGCGTGGATGCTGGAGGCCCGCAACAAGCGAAGCCTCGCGCTCGACCTCAGCAAGCCGGAAGGACAGGCGGTGCTGCATCGCCTGGTGGCCGAGGCCGATGTCTTCATCACCAATTTTCCGCCCAGCGGTGCGCGAACCGGCTCGGGATGACCTACGACCGAACTGGCGCCGCTCAACGAGCGGCTGATCTACGCGTCGTTCACCGGCTACGGCGAAAAGGGCGAAGAAGCCAACAAGCCCGGCTTCGACAGCAACGCCTATTGGGCGCGCTCGGGCCTGATGGATCTGGTGCGCGCCGACCTCGACACCACGCCGGCGCGTTCGGTCGCCGGCATGGGCGACCACCCCTGCGCGATGGCGCTGTACGGCGCCATCGTCACCGCGCTCTACAAGCGCGAGCGCACCGGAAAGGGTTCGCATGTCAGCTCGAACCTGATGGCCAACGGCATCTGGGCCAACGGCATGCTGGCGCAGGCCAAATTATGCGGCGCGAAATTCGGCGAGCGGCGTCCGCGCGAGCGCGCGCTGAACGCGGTGACCAATCACTACAAATGCAAGGACGGCCGCTGGATCATCCTGTCGCTGCTCAACGAGGAGCGGCAATGGCCGGCGCTGGCCCGCTGCCTCGGGCGCGAGGATTTCGTCACCGATGCGAGATTCGCCACCAAAGCCGACCGCCATGCGCGCTCGATGGAACTGATCAGGATTTTCGACGAGATTTTTGCCACCAAAGACCTCGCCGAATGGCGCAAGATACTCGACGGCAACGGCCTGGTGTTCGGCGTGGTCGGCATCCTCGACGACATTCCGAACGACCAGCAGATGATCGACAACGAAGTGCTGGTGCCGTTCGAGGGCGAAACCATGCTGACCGTCAACAGCCCGATCTGGATCGACGGCAGCACGAAGGTCACCCCGCGGCAGCCGCCCGCAATCGGCGAGCACAGCGACGAGATTTTGCGCGAGGCCGGCTACGACGAGGCCGCGATCGCGCAGTTGCGAGCGTCGGGCGCGGTGGGATGAGACAGCGCTCCTCCTCTTTACGATGAGGCGACGCTCCTGCTGTCGTCATGGCCGGGCTTGTCCCGGCCATCCACGTCTTTCTTGCTGCCGCGACTAAGAACGTGGATGCCCGGGACAACTGCGCGAAGACGCGCTTCGCGCTTTAGCCCGGGCATGACGAGTTTAAACGCCCTAAATTACTTGTTGTGGATCAGCACCCATCCGACCGAAGCCAGCCCGATGATGACGGCGACTGCGATCGCCCAGGTGCTGACGCGGATGTCGCCGGTGGTTTGGCGATCGGCTTCGTTCTCCGCGATCTTGCGATTTCGCGCCTTGTTGTCGCCGTCCGTATCGCTCATGGCCCGACCCCCGCTTCGGCTTTCGTAGCCTAGCTCAGGCTCCGGCAGTCGTCGATGGACGCAAGGACGCCTCGAACGATGCCGATCTGTTCGGCCGCGCTCTTGCCGTCTCCCGCCATGCCGGCGAGCCGGCTCAGGGAAAACGCGGCCAGCGCCGCGCACAAGGCGGCGGCCGCGGCGCACAGGAACACCTCGGCCGTGCTCCATTTCATGGTCAGCAGCACGCCGCCGACCAGCGGACCGACAATCGAGCCGACCCGGCCGATCCCGAGCGCCCAGCCGACGCCGGTGGACCTGACCGAGGTCGGATAAAATCCCGCGGCCAGCGCATTGGCGGCGATCTGGCCGCCGACAATGCAAAACCCGGCGACGAAAATCGCCATGGTGACGAGAACGACGGAGTGTCCGAGCTGGCCGATCGCGCCGACCGCGAACACCGCGATGAAATACACCAGCGTCAGCGCGCGGAACGAGAAGCGGTCGATGATGCTGCCGAGCACAAACACGCCGACCACGCCGCCGACCTGCAGCATCGATCCGATCGCCACCGCCGCCGAGACCGACGCGCCGAGATCGTTGAGAACCGTCGGCAGCCAGTTCGACAGGAAATAAAGTTCGAGCAGGCTCATGAAGAACACCACCCACAGCAGCAGCGTGACGAGGGTGCGTCCCGCCCTGAACAGATGCAGCACCGGAATGCCGGCAAGACCGGGTTCATGCACGACGAACTGCGTTGCCGGAGCGAACGCAGCCTTCGGATTGATCGACTTCAGCAATTCCGCGACGCGAGCGTCGGCGCGCCCGGTCAGCGCGAGGAAGCGCACGGATTCCGGCAGCCGAAGCACCAGGATCGGAACCAGCAGCAGCGGCGCGATGCCGCCGACAACGAAGACCGAACGCCAGCCGAAATGCGGAATCAGCGCCGCGGCGAGCAAGCCGCCGAGCGCCGCGCCCATCGAGAACCCGCAGAACATGATCATCACCATGGTGGCGCGGCGGCGGCGCGGATTGAACTCGGACGTCATCGCGATGGCATTCGGCATCGCGCCGCCGAGACCAAGGCCGGTCAGAAACCGGATCGCCAGCAGGCGTGTTGACGTCCTGGACGAAGGCGGTAACCAGCGCGCCGACGCCGAACGCCAGCGTCGAGAAAATGATGATCTTCTTGCGCCCGATGCGGTCCGCCAGCGGCCCGAACAGCAGCGCGCCGATCATCAGCCCGAACAGGCCGGCGCTGAACACCGGGCCCAGCGCGGCGCTTGGTGAGAGCCCCATTCCTTGGCCAGCGCCGGCGCGACATAGCCGATCGCCTGGGTGTCGAAGCCGTCGAGAAACAGCACCGCCGCGCAGGTCAGCAGCAGCCGGATCTGAAATCCGCCGACCGGCTGCTGATCGATGAAGTCGGCGACGTCGACCTGAGTGGTGGCCATTTGTATTCCTCCCCTACTCGTCATTGCGAGCCAACGGGTCGGCGCGAAGCGCGCCCATGATACTCCGCGAAGCAATCCAGCTTTCTTTCTGACAGATAGAGAAGCTGGATTGCTCGTCGCTTCGCTCCTCGCAATGACGGCTTCGGTATTCTTTCCCTCATCCGCGCAACGCTTCCTTCGAATAGCCGGCGATCCGCTTGTAGCCTTCGGACAGCGCGACAAGCTCGTCGCGGCTGATGACGTCGTCGATCGCGCCGAACGGCTTGTCGTGGGTGCGCTCGAACACCTCGCGCAGGATCGCGTCCGGCGGATTGGTGCGGTTGGTCAGCACGATGCGGGTGGTCGCTTCCAGGCGCTGCTTTTCATAGGATGCCAGCGCGGCAACCGGATCGGCGTGCTCCAGCAGCGCCGAGGTCAGCGCGCGCGCATCGAGGATCGCCTGGCCGGCGCCGTTGGAGCCGCGCGGCACCATCGGATGCGCGGCGTCGCCGAGCAGCGTCACCCGGCCGAAGCTCCAGCGCGGCAGCGGATCCTGGTCGACCATCGGAAATTCCAGCACGCTGTCGGCGCTGCGGATCAGCGCGGGGACATCGAGCCAGTCGAAATGCCAGTCGGCGAACGCGCCGATGAAATCGTCGAGCGAGCCGGGGCGGTTCCAGTCGCGCTTGCGATAGACCGGGGTTTCGATTTCGGCGACCCAGTTGATGAGTTGCAGCCCGTCGGCGCCGGCGGCACGGATCGGATAGATCACCATCTTGCCATGCGACAGCCATCCGGCCCGCACCATGCTGGCGCCCGACAGCATCGGCTTCCACCGCGTCACGCCGCGCCACATGTTGACGCCGGAATAGCGCGGCTCGCCTTCGTCCGGGAAAAACTGCTTGCGTACCGCCGAATTGATGCCGTCGCAGGCGATCGCGACGCGGCCGCGCACGTGGTGCGGTCGGCGCCGCCGGGGCCGTCGGTAAAAGTGCACGCTGACGCCGGATTCGTCCTGCTCGACGCCGATGCAATGCTGGTTGGTGATGCAGCCGGTCGCTGCCGGCGCGCGCGCGAAACGCATCGAGCAGCACCATCTGCAGATCGCCGCGATGGATCGAGAATTGCGGATGCTCGTAACCCGCCGCGCGGCCCAGCGGCTCCTGATAGATCAACTGGCCGAAGCGGTTGAAGAAGGTCGCGTCCTTGGTCTCGATCGCGACCCGCGCCAGTCGGCTGCTCCAGCCCGAGCGCGGCCAGTTCCTTGGTCGCGTGCGGCAGCAGGTTGATGCCGACCCCGACCGCCCTGATTTCGGCGGCCGATTCGAAAATGCGGCAGGGAATGCCGGCCGCGTGCAGCGCCAGCCCGAGCGTCAATCCGCCGATGCCGGCCCCGACGATGATGATGTCGTCCATGTTTCCTTCCGGCAGCGCTTTATCGAGGCGATTGCCGGGATGAAACACGATTAGTGAGCCTACTGTCAATCTGGCGTCGGGCCACGAGGCGTATTGCTACCGGCGTTTTGACAAAGCACATCCCCATCCGGGAGGCGTTGCCGGCGACCTGGCAGGCCAGCCCCTCGGCGCAGCTCCAGGACCTGAAACTGCGGTCGTTATCGGCCGCATTGGGTCGTTGCAGATAACAATGCGCGCCCCAGCCATCGTCATATTCGGTGCCGGCGAGTTCCTCGCTGCCGCGCAATTGCGGGCGGCTGGAAAACCCTCGGGAATAATCCGGACGCTTGCCGTCGCGCAACGCGGCAAGGATATCGCGGCGGCGGATCTGGTCGCCGAAGAAATGCGGCGATGCCGGCACGATCGGTCGAATTGGAGGGTTTTGCCGCCATCCAGTCGACGCCGGGGAAATGAAAGCCGCCGATGCCGCGGGTTTGATGACAGCCCGAGCAGGTCATGTCGTTGAGCCGGCGCTCGAAACCCGCGACGGAACGGATGTTCTGCAACGTCACGCCGCGCTCCGCCGCCTTTTTCAAGGCCGCGACGACGTCGCTTTCGCTGAACAGCGGATTGGCCGCACCTGCATCGCCCTGCACCAGACCGAAGGCCGGCTGCAGGCTGGAGGGCGAAAATCCGGCCGGGGTCGCCGCAACCGCGCCGGTCGCGAGATATTGCGGCGGGATCAGCAGCGTGCCGCGATCGAGTTCACTAAAGTGCCGGGGATCGAGCAGCCACGCCTTGAAGTCGCGCCCGAGCTTTGCATCGGCAAGCAGCCGGTCGCGATCGATCTGGTTCTCGAGCGGCGCTTCCTCGAATAATTGCGCCTGCGCGTTGTAGTGAAACACTTTCAGCAGATAGTCGGTGCGGAAATCGCGCACGGCCGATTTCGGCGCATGCGCGATCTGAAGATTGGTTTCGATGCGGTCGATATTTTCATATCCGACCATATCCAGCGGGCCATCTTTCGACAGCAATGCTTCCGCAAGCGCTTTATCCCGTCAGCTTCGATTCGCCCGCAGCGAGCCAGCGGCGGGCGATCTCAGCGCACGTGGCTGCCTTGACGATGCTGATCGCACTGTCGCCTTTGGCCTTCAGCACGATATTGAGCGTCATCGGCAGCCGCGGCGAAGTCGCAGCATCGCCGGGTCTGCGGCGTGGCTGTGCGCGTCAGGCGGTAGATCAGCCTGATCTCGCCGCAACTGGCCTCGTCCAGATAGGCGCGATCCATCCGGTTGACGATGCCCGCCAATACGAAGCGCGTATCAGGAGAATAAAGCAGCGTGCGATCGAACAACTGGAAATCAAAAGCGTCACCGACGCCGATGGTCTCGTTCGGCAGTTCGGCTTTATGTCTCGCAATATAACGTTCGAATTCCTCGTCGAGCGCCTTGCGCACGGGAATCATCGACGGAAGTGCGAATAGCTGGCTGTTGGTCAGCGGCGCGTTGCTCGATCGCATCGGCATCAGGATGCGCGCGAGACCGAATTGTCCGCGATCGAGTTCGCGCAACGCCGGCGGATCGGTGATAGCCGTGCCGCGCTCCAGCGCCGCGGCGCTCTGCGCGGGGCGTACCGGCAAAACGCAGCTCAGCAAGATGAAGACAGTGACGAGAAATCGCACGTGCGGCTCATTCCAGACGATGGCTGAAAATAGCCGAAAAGCAGTCCGGTTGTCTCGCTGCAACCGGAATGCGGCAGGACCGTCGCTTCACGTCGAAGTGAAGCGATGGTTTTAGCGCGCGACGATCAGGCCCTTGCTGGTCACGACCACCCAGCGGCCGTCCTGCCGCCGGATCGCGTCGATGCGCCCAAGGCCCGGCACGGGATTGCCGGCATAGACCTCGAATATCCCCTGCCGTCCCTCGATCAAGGCGCCGCCATTGGCGACATCACGCAGCACCCAGCCTTCCACCGTCGGCAGTCTCGCCACCTCGACCTTCGGCGCGGCTGCAGGTTGCGCCGCGGAGGGCACGATCGAACCGGTAACGGCGACATCCTTTGCCGCAGCGGGAACCGGCGCCGGCGCCGCCGCCGCGACGGGCGTCGCAACCGGCGCGGCGCGGAGCTTGTCGATGGCTTCGCTGAGCTTGGCGATCCTGGCGTTGGGCTCGGCCTGCGCCTTCTCGACCTTGTCGAGGCGATCGTAGGCCTTGTTGAACTGGGCCAGGCTGGTTTTGGAGGTGTGCTCGACGCTGGCCTTGAGGGCGGTCATATCGGCGTCCAGTTGAGCCACCTGGGCTTCAAGTGCGCGGCTGTGGGCGCTCCGGCTGCCGTCGCCTGCAAAATGGCCGAGGCCGGCGGTCGCCAGCGCGCCGCCGAGAGCGCCTGTGATCGTCGCCAGCACCGCCACCGCCGCGAGCGCCGAGAGCCGGCGCTTGCCGAACATGCCGGAATCCGATTCGGTTTCCGCTTCCGCGGCAGCGTCATTCCTGTCCCAGTTGCGGTCACCGGACAGCATGATGAGCTTGCCCGGAATGCGCGGCGCGGCGGCCTTGGGAGCATCAGCTTTGGGAGCTTCAACCTTGGGAGCTTCAGCCTCGAAAGCATCAGCCTTGGGGGCGTCAGTTCCGGAGGCGCTCACCTCAGGTGTTTCGCCGGCGCCGCTCTGCGCGGGAACGAGATCGGGAGATTCGACGCTGACCGGCCCCTGCGCCGCAGCCGCTACCGGCTCGTCGCGCACCTCCGATGCATTGGGAACGGCCGGACCGGAACCGAGGGAACCGGATTCACCGCTGGTCTGCTCAGCCTTTGGATCGATCACGTCAAATGCTCCAATAAAGGTTGACCATTTGGTAACTTTTATTGCTTGAGAAATCGTTACCGGGGGAGGCCTTACGAAAATTTCACGACTCGTCCTGCCCGGTTTCGGCAGGACGTCTTGTCGCAATCCTGACAAGGACGGACTTTTCGGCGAATGGCCGTTATCGAGGGCTCGACCCACTCGCCGCGCCGGCGCCATCGTGCTGAAAGCCGAGATAGCTCGCAGCAACGCGTTGGTTGGCGGCGATCTCTTTCGCCGGGCCACTCAAAATGAACTCGCCGAGCTCCATTACATAGGCGCGATCGGCGATCTGCAACGCGGCTTTTGCGTTTTGTTCGACCAGCAGCACCGATACGCCGGCAGCGCGCAACTCTCCGATGGTGCGGAAAATATCGGCGACGATGATCGGCGCGAGGCCAAGACTGGGCTCGTCCAGCATCAACAGCCTCGGCGCGCCCATCAAGGCGCGGCCCATCGCCAGCATCTGCTGCTCGCCGCCCGACAGCGTTCCCGCCAGTTGCTTGCGCCGCTCCTTTAGCCGCGGAAACAATGTGTAGACCCGCTCGAAGGCGAGCGCAGTCGCCGCCCTGGCGATCCGGAAGGCGCCGAGTTGCAGATTGTCCTCGACATTCATGGTGCCGAACAGTTCGCGATGCTCCGGCACCAGGCTCAACCCGGCGGCGACCCGGTCCTCGATCTCAAGCTGCGCCATGTCCTCGCCGGCAAAACTGACACGGCCCTTCAGCGGCAGGATGCCCATGATGGCATTCAACAGCGTGGTCTTGCCGGCGCCGTTGGCGCCGATGATGGTGACGATCTCATTGTCGGCGACATCGAGCGACACCGAACGCACGGCCTCGACCTTGCCGTAGGCGACGTGGGCATCGGCGACCTGAAGCAGCGCGCTCATGCGACCGCTCCGAGATAGGCCTTGATCACCTCGGGATTGGTCTTGATCGCTTGCGGGCGTGCCTTCTGCGATCTTGGTGCCGAAATCGAGCACCACGATGCGGTCGGCCAGATCCATCACGAATCCCATGTCGTGCTCCACCAGCAGCACCGACATGCCGCCGTCGCGCAACTGGCGCAGCAGGCTGGCAAGCTGCTGCTTCTCCATATGCCGCAATCCGGCCGCCGGCTCGTCGAGCAGCAGCAGGATCGGATCGACGCACAACGCACGCGCGATCTCGACAATGCGCTGCTGGCCGAGCGACAGGCTTCCCGCCAATTGATCGATCTGCTCGGTGAGGCCGACGCGCGCGATCTGGCGCGCGGCTTCCGCCAGCAATCTGGCTTCGTCGGCGCGGTCGAGCCGGAACATGCTGGAGAGCGCGCCGGCGTTGCCGCGCAGATGCGCGCCGATCGCAACATTTTCCAGCACGGTCATGTCGGGCACCAGTTTGACATGCTGGAAGGTGCGGGCGATGCCGAGTTTTGCGACCTCCTGCGGCGGGGCGCGATCGATATTGCGGCCCATCACCGAGATGGTGCCGCCGGATGAGGTGAGCACGCCGGTGATCAGGTTGAAGGTCGTGCTCTTGCCGGCGCCGTTCGGGCCGATCAGCGCCACGATCTCATGGGCCCCGACATCGAACGAGACGTCGTTGACGGCGATCACGCCGCCGAATTGCTTGCGCGCTTTGTCGATTCTCAGCAGCACGCCGGAGGTCACGGCGGATTGGGTGCGTGCCGGCAGAGCAAGCGATGTATCGGCCGGCTTGCGGTTCGGCCGAAACGGCAGTCGCGACATCAGCCAGGGCCAGACACCGGCCGGCGCCAGTTGCAGCAGCACCACCAGCAGGATTCCGAACACGATGGTCTCAAGCTGACCCTGACCGCCGAACACGTAAGGCAAATAGCTCTGCAGGATTTCCTTCAGGATGACGACGATCGCGGCCCCCAGCACGCCGCCCCAGACATAACCGGCGCCGCCGACCACCGCGACAAAGAGATATTCGATACCGGCCTGCGCGCCGAACGGCGTCGGATTGGCGGCGCGCTGGAAATGCGCATAGAACCAGCCCGACAGCCCCGCCAGCACCGCCGCATAGATGAAGACCAGCAGCTTGGCGCGGGGCGTCTGCACGCCGAACGCTTCGGCGGCAATGTGGCCACGTCGAAGTGCGCGGATGGCGCGGCCGGTACGCGAATCCAGGAGGTTCATGGTGAGCAGTGCGGAAATCAGCACCGCGGCCCAGATCACGAAATAGATCGATCCTGGATCGAGCATCCGGAAGCTTCCGATCGCCAGCGGCGGGATGCCGGAGATGCCGTCATTGCGGCCGAGGAATTCGAGCTTGCTGAACAGATAAAACAGCCCGATGCCCCAGGCGATGGTGCCGAGCGGCAGATAATGTCCGGAAAGCCGCACCGTGACGATACCGAGCACCACGGCGGCAAGGCCGCTGACCAGCAGCGACAGCGGTAATGTCAGCCATGGCGACATGCCGTAGGCGGTGGTGAGCACCGCCGTGGTATAGGCGCCGAAACCGCAGAATGCCGCCTGGCCGAATGAAGTGAGGCCGCCGACGCCGGTCAGCAGCACCAGTCCCATCGCCACCAGCGCGGACAGCCCGATATTGTCGAGCAGCACGATCCAGAACGGCGGCATGCCCGGGATGAACGGGATCGCCGCCATCACAACTGCGAAGATGATGATCGGGAGTCGCTGCTGCATCGCCATCAGTCCTTATCTTCCTCGACCGCCGGCGCCGCCAGCGAGCGCAGGACGAGAACCGGAATGATCAGGAAGAAGACGATGACCTCCTTGAAATTGCTGGCGTAGAACGAGGAAAACGCTTCGACCGAGCCCACCACCAGCGCCGCGGCCGCGGTGAGCGGATAGCTCACCAGACCGCCGATGATCGCGGCGATAAAACCTTTGAGGCCGATCAGGAATCCGGTGTCGTAATACAGGGTCGTGATCGGCACGATCAGGATTCCCGAAATCGCCCCGATCACCGAGGCCAGCAGGAACGCCAACTGTCCCGACAGCGTAGTGCGGATGCCGACCAGCCGGGCGCCGAGGCGATTGACGGCGGTGGCGCGCAGCGCCTTGCCGTAAAGCGTATAGCCGAAAAACAGCCACAACCCGATGATGAAGGCGACCGTGATGGCATAGACCGCGAGGCTCTGGCCGGAAAAGCGCAGGGGACCGATGGTGAGCGCCGCATCCGACAGTGGCGGCCCGCGCTGGCCTTCGGCGCCGAAAAACACCAGCCCGAAACCCTGCAGCGCGAGATGGCAGCCGACCGAGGCGATCAGCAGCACCAGCACCGAGGTATGCGCGAGCGGCTGAAACGCGATGCGATAGAGAAACAATCCGATCGAAGCCACGATCAGCAGCGACAGCACGATGTTGATCGCGATCGGGGTTTGCCGGCTCGCAAGCCAGGACGTCAGCGCGAGGATTGCCAGCGGCAGGGCGATGTTGACCGCGAACGCACGCCCGACCAGCCGCACATGCAGCGCGCGGCGGCCGGCGAACAGATCGAGGCAAAACGCCGCAACACCCATCGCCACCGCCAGCCGCGCGGTGCCCGGGATCTGGCCGGCCGACAATGTCGCGTAGGTCAGCGCGCCATAGGTGACGAACTCGCCCTGCGGAATCAGGATCACGCGCGTGACGGCGAACACCAGCACCAGCGCCAGCCCGAGCAAAGCGTAGATCGCGCCATTGGTGATGCCGTCCTGCAGCAGGAACAGCATGATCGTGGTATTCAAGGCGTTGCGCTCCCCTTACGCATCGGCCGGCCGCGATCCCGCGGCCCGTCCGATAACAGCAGTTGAAAAGGGCTGCCGCTATTTGGTATAGGCCATAACGATTATCAAATATAATCTCAAGGCCCGCGACGTTTCCGCCGGGTTCTTTTAGCCAGCCGGGACTGCGAGCATCGACCGATGACCGTTTCCAAACCCGCCGCCGATCCCACCAGGGATCCTGCCAGGACGCCTCGCGCCGCCCGCAAGGAGGCTGTTGAGGGGCTCGCGGAAAACGCCGCGTTGCAGATGGGCGAGTTGTCCGAGTTGCTGGGCTATTCGCTCAAACGCGCCCAATTGAAAGTGTTCGAGGATTTTCTGCGCTGCGTTGCGCCGCTGCAACTAACCCCGGCGCAATTCTCGGTGCTGTTGCTGCTCGACCGCAATCCGGGACGCAACCAGACCGAAATCGCCAATACGCTCGGCATCCTCAGGCCGAATTTCGTCGCCATGCTGGACGGTCTGGAGAGCCGCGATCTGTGCACACGGATGCGTTCGGCCAACGATCGCCGCTCGCACATCCTGGTCCTGACCGACAAGGGCCGCGCGGTACTGGCGCGCGCGAAGAAACTTGTTGCCGCCAAGCATGAAACGCGCCTCAATGAATTGCTCGGCTCCGCCAACCGCGCCGCGCTGCTGGATATGCTGGCGACGATTGCCAGGGAGTTTTGAGGGGCACGCCGTCATTCCGGGGCGCGTCAAGGACGCGAACCCGGAATCTCGGGATTCCGGGTCTGATCCTTCGGACCATCCCGGAATGACGACGGTCGTCATTGCGAGGAGCGTAGCGACGAGGCAATCCAGCTTTCCTGCTTCCTGGATTGCTTCGCTTCGCTCGCAATGACGTGGATATACGTGAAAACGGGGCAGCCAGGTGTTCAGGCCGCGACAATCCTGTCTGCAACCTTTCGCGCCTCGCGTCCGCAAAGAAACAACCGTTCGATCTCGGCTGCGGGAAGCGGCTTGCTGAACAGGTATCCCTGCATCTCGGCGCAGCCTTCGGACTTGATCCTGTCGCGTTGTTCGCTGGTTTCCACGCCCTCGGCAGTGGCCGTCATGCCCATGCCCTTTGCCAGCGCCGCGATCGCCCGCACGATATTGAGCGAGCCGGCGTTTTCCGTGATGTCCTTGACGAACGACCGGTCGATCTTGATCTTGTCGAACGGAAAACACTGAAGATAGGTCAGCGAGGAATATCCGGTGCCGAAATCATCCATCGCGATCCGGATACCGAGCGCCCTCAACTGGTGAAGCACGGCAAGCGTCGTCTCCTTGTTCTTGAGCAGCACAGTCTCGGTAATTTCGATCTCGAGCCTTGTCGGGTGCAAGCCCGAGGCGGCGAGTGCGCCGACGATGACCTGCATCAGGCCGGGGTTTCGGAATTGCACGGCCGAAATATTGACTGCGACGTGGAGATCGTCGGGCCATCGGGCGGCGGTCGCACAGGCCTCCCGGATCACCCACTCGCCGATCGGAACAATAAACCCGATCTCTTCCGCCAGCGGAATAAAGGTGACCGGAGCGATCATTCCCTGAGTCGGATGGTTCCATCGAATCAGGGCTTCAAACCCGGTGATATTGTTGCTCGCCAGATTCACCACGGGCTGGTAGTGGAGTTCGAACTCGCCGGCAGGCAGCGCCTTGCGCAAATCCTGTTCCATGACGCGGCGGGTTTGCATTTGCAGGTCCATCGCCGGCTCAAAAAACCGGAACGTGCCGCGTCCGTCGCCTTTCGCCCGGTATAGCGCGAGATCGGCATTGCGCAGCAGTTTGTCGGGGCTCAAACCGTCGCCTGGGCCGACCGCAATGCCGATGCTGGCGCCGATGACGGCCTGGTTGCCGTCGATGTCGTAGGGCTCGCTCATCAGCCTGATGATGCGTTGCGCCAGTGCGGTGGCATCCGCGGGATCCGCGATCGGGGCCTGCACGATAACGAATTCATCTCCGCCCATCCGTGCGATGGTGTCGGTATCGCGGACCAGGCCGCGCAACCGGTCCGCAACGATTTTCAGGAGCTTGTCACCGACCGGATGACCGAACGTATCGTTGACGGCCTTGAACTGGTCGAGATCGAGGTGGTGAATCGCCACCATTTGCTCGCGATCGATCCGGGCCAACGCGTGTTCGAGCCGCTCGTTCAGCAGCACCCGGTTGGCAAGATCCGTAAGCGAATCGTGGTGGGCCATATACTCGATCTTGACCTCGGATCGCCTCTGCTCGGTGATGTCCTCATGGGTGGCAACCCAGCCGTTATCAGACATCGGCTGGTGCCGGATCTGAAAGGTACGTCCGTCACGCAATTCGACAATGGTGTCCGATGGCACCGCCGAAGCAACGAGATTATTGCGCCAGTCGAGGTACTCGTCGCGGGACATCGCGGGGCAGCTGCCGGCCTCAAACCGCATGTCGACAATTTCAGCCAGAGTGGTTCCCGCGTGGATGCGATCGTGCGCGAGGCCGTACATCTCGACATAACGCTCGTTGCACACGATCAGCCGCTGATCCCCGTCAAAGAAGCACAATCCCTGCGACATATTGTTGATCGCGGTATCGAACTGCAGATTGCGTATTCGCAGGCTCTCTTCCTGTTGCTTGCCAAGCTCGTGCTGCATCTTCAGACGCTCGCTGAGTCGCTGACGCTCGGTGATGTCCTCATGCGTAGCCATCCCGCCGCCATCCGGCATCGGATAGACCGTATAGGCGATGATCCGGCCGTCAGTGAATTCCTGGACCGTGGTACCGGGAACGACGGCGCTGCCAACACGCTCCTGGATGTAGTCGGCGGGTTTTGAAAGCACCTTGAGTCCCAAATTCAGCCGGTGCTGGATCAGTTCGCCGATGGGCGTTCCGGGCTTTGTCTGTTCGGCGGAAAGCCCATAGATTTCCAGGTACCTCCGGTTGCAGAACACGACCTCTCGCTCGCTGTCGAAGACAATGAGTCCCAGCGATAGATTGTTGACAGCTTCCTCAAGAAGCCCGGTCAGATGAACCGGCGCCGGAACGATGGCGCGCTCGATAGAATTCGCCATTTGGCGTTCCTCTGGCCCCTTTTGAATGGCTCCGGAACGGGAGCCTGCAAGACCAGGTTTACTAAAGGCCCAAAGGGATGAAACGCCCGCCCGAGATGTGGGCCGTTGCCGCAGTTTCCTCGGAATTCGCTCAACAAAAAGTTAATTTTCCGGGCGTTCCGGGACATCGTGACCGGACCGGTCGACTCGATCTGGACCCCTTGGCGGCTACTCCCGGTCGACCAAAATCACCCGGATGTCGTTGACGTTGGTGAGCGTCGGGCCGGTCTGCAGCAAATCGCCCGTCGCCGTGAAAAACGCGGTGGCGTCGTTGTTGTCGAGATAGGCCTGCGGATCGAGGCCCAGCGATTTCATCTTCGAAAAAGTGCTGCCGTCGATCATGGCGCCGGCCGGATCATCGGCGCTGCCGGCGCCGCCATCGGCGCCGTCGGTATCGCCAGCCAGCGCCGAAATACCCGGCATATCCTTCAACAGGGCTGCCAACGCCAGCGCATATTCCTGGTTGGGTCCGCCGCGTCCGTTGCCGCGTACGGTCACGGTGAGTTCGCCGCCCGAAAGGATCGCCACGCGCCGGCCGTCGCTGCGCGCTGCAAGCGCAAGCCGCGCGTGATCGGCGGCGACGTCGCGCGCCTCGCCCTCGAGGTCGGCGCCGAGATCGACGATGGCGTAGCCGGCGTCGCTGGCCAGCTTGATCGCGGCGTCGAGCGAGGCTTTTGGCCGTGCGATCAGCTCGAAATGCGCGCGGGCGAATGCGGCGTCGCCGGGCTTGCAGCTCTCGTTGCCGGAATCGTCGAGCGCGCGCGCAATGGCGTCATCGAGCTTCAGGTCGTATTTGGCGACGATGGCGCGCGCATCCGCCAGCGTGGTCGGGTCCGGTACCGTCGGCCCGGACGCAATCGCGGACGGATCGTCGTGCGGGACGTCGGAGATCGCCAGCGTCACGATTTCGGCGAGCTGCCCGGCGCGCGCCAGCCGTCCACCCTTGATCCGCGACAAATGCTTGCGGACGGTATTGACCTCGCCAATCGGCGCGCCCGAACGCAGCAGAGCGCGGGTCACCTGCTGCTTCTGTGCAAACGAAACGCCGTCGGCCGGGGCGATCCAGTTGGCCGAACCGCCGCCCGACAGCAGCACCAGCAAGAGATCGTCGGCCGTAGCGGTTTGCGCCAGTTGCAGGCTCTGCTCGGCGCCCCTCAATCCGGCCTCGTCGGGGACGGGATGTCCGGCCTCGATCACCTTGATCCGCCGCGTCGGCACGCCATGGCCGTGGCGGGTGGTGGCAATACCCACAAGCCGCGACGGCTCCATTTCCATGGCGTCGAGATAATGCCGTTCGGCGGCAGCCGCCATCGCGGCCGCGGCCTTGCCGGCGGCAAGGCAGATCACCCGGCCTTTCGGCACCGGGCGCAGATGCGCCCCCAACACCCCATCGGGATGGGCGGCGGCAACCGCGGCATTGAAGATCGCACGCAGCAGTGGGCGTCGGTCGGTCATCGTTTTACCGGATCCAGGGTGGAAACATGCGGGCGCCGGTTATCCATCCGATTGCAGCAAAAGAAAACCCCCGCAAGGCGCTGCGGGGGTTTTCCTCGTTGTGGTGAAGTGCTCAACCCCCGACGTCGGCGCTGATGACGTCGCCGAACATTTCCCAACGCTCGCCCTTGAACCGCATCAGTTGAAGCTGGCTGATCGGGGCGAAATCATCCGGACCGGTATTGATCTTGATTCCCGGAAGCAGGACTTCGGTACGGAAGTCCTTCAGGCTGGCAGCCTGCTTCATGACGTTTTCACGTGTGAGGTTGTCGCCGCACTGCTTCAGGACCTGAACCAGCGTTTGCGCGACCCCGTAGCCGGTGATCGTACCGTTATCGAGCTTGTCGCCTTCCGGAAAATCCTTTGTCATGAACGCCAGAAATTCCTTCATGCCGGGATCATTGTCCCACTGCGGGTCGGAGGTATCCTTGCGGTAATCGGCGGAAATGATGCCCTGTGCATTTTCGTAGCCGGCCGGCTTGATCACGGCGCCGATGGAAGACGAAACATTGTTGAGGAAGTGCAGCGGTTTCCATTCGACCTCAGCCAGCTTCTTGATCGCTTGAGCCGCAAATTTCGGTGTTGCGATGTTCATGAACACATCGGCGCCGGACGCCTTGAGCTTGACGATGTGACTGTCGATGGTGGGTTCTGTGGTTTCAAAGCTGTCCTTGGCGACGATCATCGAGGCGGCCTTGGCGCCGAGGCCATCCTCCAGGCCCTTGAGGTAGTCCTTGCCGTAATCGTCATTCTGATAGAGCACGGCGATCTTGGCGTCGGGTTTGTTCTTCAGCAGATATTTTGCATAGATTTGCGTTTCGCTCTGATAATTGGGCTGCCATCCCATGGTCCACGGAAAATTCTTGGGATCGTTCCACTTGGTGGCGCCGGTAGCGACGAACAGCTGCGGCACCTTCTTCGCGTTCATGTATTTTTGAATCGCGGAATTCGGCGGCGTGCCGAGCGAATTGAAGATGAACAGGACCTCGTCGCTTTCCACCAGCTTGCGCGCCTGCTCCACCGTCTTGGGCGGGCTGTAGCCGTCGTCATAGCTGATGAAATTGATCTTGCGGCCATTGATGCCGCCGGCATCGTTGATCTTCTTGAAGTAGGCGGCCTCGGTCTTGCCGATCGCGCCATAGGCGGAAGCGGGTCCGCTGTAGGGCATGATGTTGCCGATCTTGATTTCGGTGTCGGTGGCGCCGGTATCGTATTTCTTTTGCGCCAGCGCGCCGCTGCTCGATGCGGCCAGCACCGCGAATGCGGCTGCTGCCGAGGCGATAGCAATTCTGTTCCTGGTAACGGGCATTGCGGTCTCCCTCTGTCCAATGATCTGGATGGTGCGTATCGCGGCTCTCTTGATCGAAAGCTCTTGTCGCTCACAGCAAAAAATACCATTTTGCCGGAACCCTCACAAGAAAAAGCCCCTGCGACAAAGCCGCAAGGGCTGCTCCTTTAGTAGTCAGTTAGTAGTCAATGCGGCCAAGCCAGTGTCTCAGTTGCTCAGTTCGCCGCTGATGATATCGCCGAACAGCTCCCACTTCTCGCCCTTGAACCGCTGCATCTGAAGCTGCTCGATCGGAGCGAAGTCCGTGGCCGAGGTGTTGATCTTGACGCCGGGCAGCAGGGTATCGGGCGTGAAGTCCTTCAGGCTGGCCGCCTGCTTCATGACGTTTTCGCGGGTCAGATCGTCGCCGCACATCTGCAGCACCTTCACCACGGTCTGGGCGGCGCCGTAGCCGTACACGACGGAGCCGTCGAGCTTGTTGGCGTCCGGGATAATATTTCTCGAGGAAGGCGTAGAACTTCATCATGTCGGGATTGTTGTCCCACTGCGAATCCGCGCCATCCTTGGCGTAATTGGCCGAGAGAATGCCCTGCGAATTCTCAAAACCCGCCGGCTTGATCACGCTGCCGACGGACGCACTGACGTTGGTGACGATGTGCAGCACCTTCCAGTCGACCTCGGCAACCTTCTTGATCGCCTGGGCCGCGAATTTCGGCGTGGCGATGTTGAGAAAGACGTCGGCGCCGGTGGCCTTGAGCTTGACGACGTGGTTGTCGATCGTCGGCTCCGTGGTCTCGTAGCTTTCTTCGGCGATCAGCATCGATGCCTTGGCGCCGAGGCCCTCCTTCAGGCCCTTCAGGTAATCTTTGCCGAAATCGTCGTTCTGATACATGATCGCGATCTTGGCGTCGGGTTTCTCCTTCAGCAGATATTTCGCGTAGATTCGCGCCTCGACCTGATAGCTGGGCTGCCAGCCCATGGTCCACGGAAAATCCTTCGGATCGTTCCACTTGGCGGCGCCGGTGGCGACGAACAGCTGCGGCACCTTCTTGGAGTTCATGTATTTCTGGATCGCCGAGTTCGACGGCGTGCCGAGCGAATTGAAGATGAACAGCACTTCGTCGCTCTCGACCAGCTTGCGCGCCTGCTCCACGGCCTTCGGCGGGCTGTAGCCGTCGTCGTAGCTGATGAAGTTGATCTTGCGGCCGTTGATGCCGCCTTCGGCGTTGATCTTCTTGAAATAGGCCTCTTCGGTCTTGCCGATCACGCCGTAGGCGGAGGCCGGACCGCTGTAGGGCATGATGTTGCCGAGCTTGATTTCGGTGTCGGTCGCACCGGTGTCGTATTTCTTCTGGGCGAGTGCGGTACCGCCGATGGCGGCAAAAGCGATGACCGCCGTCGAGAACGCGGCGATACGTAGTTGTTGTCTAGAAAGCATAATCTCTCCTTGTTAGTTCTTCCTGAGTTTGCCGATCAGATGCTGAGCGACCATGGCGACTTGCCTTGCGCCGTGCGGCACAAGGAAGATGACGAGAAACAGCAGGACACCGAACACGGCGCCGGACAGGCCCTTTGAAACGGACTCCGCGATGTTCGGCACGAAAATGATGAAAGCCGAACCGACGATAGATCCGGGCAGCCATCCGACACCGCCGACCACCATGCCGAGGAACAGCGAGATCGCCAGCGTGATGGTGTAGCCGTCAGGCGCCACGAACTGCACCGCGATCGCGCCGAGGCCGCCGGCGACGCCGGTGATGCCGGCGCTGACGCCGAACGCCAGCGTCTTGTACAGCGCGACGTCGATCCCCATCGCCGACGCCGCGATCTCGTTGTCGCGGATCGCCATGAAGGCGCGGCCGGAGCGCGACTTCAGCAGATTGACCGAAGCAATATAGATCGCGATCGCGACCGCCAGCGTGAAGTAGTACAGCCACATGTCCTGCGACATCGGCCGGCCGGAGAAATAAGAAGCTATCGAAGAAACAAAAGACGGCGCGTCGGGCTTGGTCACTACCAGGCCCTGCACGCCGCCGGTCCAGTGCTCGAAATAGCCGAGTTTCAACAGTTGCGGCATGGCGGTCGCCAGCGCAAAGGTCGCCAGCGCCAGGTAGACACCGCTCAAGCGCAGCGCGGGCTGGCCGAACAGAAATCCGAAAGCAAAGCAGACGATGCCGGAGACCGGCAAGGTCAGCGCATAGTTGACCCCGGCGTGTTCCATCAGGATCGCCGTGGTGTAGGCGCCGACGGCGTAAAACGCGCTCTGCCCCAGCGAGAACTGGCCACTGCCGCCGGTCAGGATATTCAGCGCCAGAACGGCGAGGGCATAGATCAGCAGCATCGTGAGCTGGAAGATAATGAAGTTCTTCACAAACAGCGGCGCGAGGATCAACAGCGCCAGCATGACCAGCGATGCTCCAAAGCCCAGCGTCATGGCTCTTTTCGGAACGGCCTCGACCGCCGGTGCTTCGGTGACGGCTTCCTGAATCGCGCTCATGATCAAACTCGCTTCACGATGGGCCGGCCGAACAGGCCGGCGGGTTTGACGACCAATACGGTGATGATCAGCGCCAGTGCGATCGGCAGTTTCAGTTCATTGCCGACACCGGGAATATAGGTCCCGACCAGATTTTCGAAGACGCCGACCAGAAAGCCGCCGATGACGGCGCCGAATGGACTGGTCAGGCCGCCGAGCACCGCCGCCGCAAATCCATAGATCAGCACGCCGAGCATCATATTCGGCTCCAGAAACACCACAGGCGCGATCATCATGCCGGCAATCGAGCCGATCGCAGCCGCCATGCCCCAGCCGAGCGCGATCATCCACGACGTGTTGATGCCGACCAGCCGCGCCAATTCAGGCAACGCCGCGGCCGCCCGCATCGCAAGGCCCATCCGGGTGAAGCGGAAGAAGAAAAACAATCCGATCAGGAGCAGGATGGTGATGCCGATCATGCCGGCCTGATGGGTAGAGATCAGCTGGCTGCCGAGGAACGGCGACGATCCGAACGGCGTCGGGTATTGCTTGATGGTGAAATCCCAGATCAGGCCGGCGACGCTGTTGACGATGGCGTACAGCGCGATGAAGCCGGCGACATTGGTCAGGATCGGCGCCTTGGCCAGCGGCTTGAACAACAGCCGCTCGATCGCGATACCGCCGGCGAACGACAATGCCAGCGTCAGCCAGGAAAGCCCACCAGTAGGGCAGGCCCCATTGCATCAGCTGCCAGGAAATGAAGGTCGAGAACATCGCCATCTCGCCTTGCGCGAAATTGAGATGATCGATCGCCTGGTAGATCATGACGACGGCAAGCGCCATGCAGGCATAGATCGCGCCGGTGGCGATGCCGGCCAGGACCTGGTTGGTGAAAAGCTCCATGGCCGCGCTCCCTCAATAACCCAGATAGGATTTACGGACGTCTTCGTTGTCGGCGATCTCGGCGGCGGTGCCTGACATCACGATACGGCCGGTTTCGATCACATAGGCCTTGTCGGCGAGTTCCAGCGCCAGCTGCGCGTTCTGCTCCACCACCAGGATGGTGACCTTGTCCTCGCGATTGATCTTGCCGAGGATCTTGAACAGGTCGCGGACGATCAGCGGCGCCAGGCCGAATGACGGTTCGTCCAGCAGCATCAGCCGCGGCCGCAGCATCAGCGCGCGGGCCACCGCGAGCATCTGCTGTTCGCCGCCCGACAGCGTGCCGGCCTGCTGGGTATAGCGCTGCTTCAGAACCGGGAAGTGGTCGTACATGCGCTCGATATCGGAGACCACGGCGGCCTTGTCGTTGCGCGTGATGGCGCCGAGCTGGAGGTTTTCTTCCACCGTCATGGTGGTGAAGGTGCCGCGTCCCTGCGGCACATGGGCGATGCCGAGGCGGACGATGTTTTCGGTGGAGCGGCCCGATAGCGGCGCGCCTTCGAATTCGATGGTGCCGGTCGAGCGCACCATGTTGCAGATCGCGCGCAATGTGGTGGTCTTGCCGGCGCCATTGGCGCCCAGCAGCGTGGTCAGGCTGCCTTCATTGAGGGCGAATTCGAGGCCGTGAAGCGCCTGGACCTGGCCGTAATAGGCTTTGAGATCCCTGACGTTGAGCATCGCCGTCATTGGTCCTTGCTCCCCAGATAGGCCTTGATGACATCGGGGTCGGACTGCACCTGGGCCGGCGTTCCCTCGGCGAGCTTGCGGCCGAAATTGAGCGCAACGACGTGGTCGGCGATCGACATCACCAGCCCCATATGATGCTCGACCAACAGCACGGTCATCTTGCGGTCGTCGCGAATCCGGCGGATCAGATCGCCGAGGATATGGACCTCTTCGTGATTGAGGCCACCGGCGGGCTCGTCGAGCAACAGGATCTTCGGGCTCGTGCGGCCAGCGCGCGCGCCAGCTCAACACGTTTCTGGGTCCCGAACGGCAGGCCGGAGACCGTGGTATGGGCGACGTCGTCCAGATCGAGATAGCGGAGAATTTCATGGACGTGCTCGTTGAGCTCGGCCTCGCCGCGGCGCACCCAGGCCAGTCTCAGCGAGTCGCTGATGATGTCGCTGTTGGTGCGGGAATGGGTTCCGACCCGGACGTTGTCGAGCACGGAGAGATTGGGGAAAAGCGCGACGTTCTGGAAGGTGCGGCCAATTCCGATTTCAGCGATCCGGTGCGGCGGCCGCTTCAGGATACTGACGCCGTCCATCAGGATATCGCCCGAACTCGGCTGGTAGAGCCGGCTGAGGCAATTGAACAGCGTGGTCTTGCCGGCGCCGTTCGGTCCGATCAGGCCGAGGATCTGGCCCTGCTGCATGTCGAACGATATGCCGTTCAACGCGATGATACCGCCGAACACGACGCTGACGTCGCGAACCGCAAGCAGGGGATACGTTTCCTGCGCGAGTTGTGCGTTCGTCATTTCGTTCGGCCCACCCGACGGAATGAACCGGAGCGCGCTTGCGAACTTGGCCGCCATTCACAACGAAGAAGGCTACCTGATCCCCTCGACCACACGTGCAACTTTCCCTCCTGCTCTCATCTTTTTGTTTTCTTGTTTTTTTGATTGTGTCGCCGTGCCCCCGAGCGCGGCTTCGATGTTCCTTACCATCGCCACGAGGCGAGGTCCAATGTCGTTGCGCAGCCGTTCTTCCGTGAAGCGGAATGCCGGCGCGCCGCAATTGAACGCGTAAGGACCCGTTCCGTCATTCAGCTTGAGGGCGACCCCGACGGCGTGCACGTCGTCCTGCCACTCGCCCGCCGAGATGGTGAAGCCGAGTTGCTCCACCATTTCGCCGGCGCGTTCGATGCCGTCGCGCATCTTCGGCCAGCGGTTGCCGTAGTGCTCGCGCAGTTCGCGCAATAAGGAGGCACGCTCTTCGTCGGGCAGTGCCCAGATATAGGCGCGGCCCATCGCCGTGGTGGCGATCGGAATTCGCGAGCCGACATCCAGTTGAACCCCTAGCGTGAGACCATTGCGGCTCTGGCCGAAGTAAATCATGCTGAGGCGATCACGGCCGCCGACGGCGACCGCGCCGCCGGTCTCGCGCATGACTTCCTCGCGGTAGGCCTCGGACAAATGCCGAACGCCGAGGTTCGCAAGTGCGGCATAGCCCAGTGACATGGCCGAGGGCGCCAGTTGATACTTCTCGAACCGCGGAACCGGTGTAAGATAGCCCAGCTTGGTCAAGGTATAGGTCAGCCGGAAACGGTTGGCTTTGGCAAGTTGGTGCGGGCCGCGATCTCCTGATTGCCAAGAAGCCCGTCATTGGGATGGAATGCGCGCAACACATCAAGGCCGCGTGAAAGCGCGACGACGAAGCTGCGATCGGTCGCCACTTTCTTGGCTGGACGCTTCATTCCCTGCTGCTACATTTGATCTCGTTGACAACGGACGTGCTTCAAAATAACCCTCCGTGTCAAGATGTGGAATTAAATTCCGCACTGCGAAATCCGCCAAGAGCAACAATTCCAGGGAGAGTATCGTGAGCGAAGTGGTCAAGCTTGAGCGTCATGACGTGGTCGGCATCGTCACGGTCAACAGCCCTCCGGTGAACGCGCTGAGCGCCGCGGTGCGCGGCGGCATCCTGGAATGCATCAAGCAGCGCGATATCAGATCCCGAAATAAAGGCGATCGTGCTGACCTGCGCCGGCCGCACCTTCATCGCCGGCGCCGACATCACCGAATTCGGCAAGCCGCCGAAGCCTCCGGGCCTCAGCGAAGTGCTGAGCGAAATGGAGAACTCACCGAAGCCGGTCATTGCCGCGATTCACGGCACGGCGCTGGGCGGCGGGCTTGAAGTCGCGCTTGCCTGTCATTTCCGCGTTGCTACCAAAGACGCAAAACTCGGCCTGCCCGAAGTGAAGCTCGGCCTGTTGCCGGGCGCCGGCGGCACGCAGCGCCTGCCGCGCGCGGTCGGTCCCGAACTCGCGGTCAAGATGATCGTCGGCGGCGATCCGATCGGCGCCAGCGAAGCGCTCAAGAACGGCCTGATCGAGGAAATCGTCGAAGGACCGGCGGCCGGCGGCGAGGCCTTTGCCCGCAAGGTGCTGGCCGAGAAGCGTCCGCTTGCGCAAGCTGCGCGACGACGACAGCAAGCTCGCGGCCGCCAAGGCCGACCGTTCGATCTTCACCAATGCGGTCGCCGCGATGACCAAGCGGGCGCGCGGGCTGGAAGCGCCGTTCGCCGCCGCCGATGCGGTCGGCTACGCGATCGACCTGCCGTTCGACGAAGGGCTGAAGAAGGAGCGCGAAGGCTTCCTCAAGCTGGTCGCCAGCGATCAGTCCAAGGCGCAGCGTTACGCGTTCTTCACCGAGCGCGAGGCCGCCAAGATCGCCGGCGTTCCCGATGGGACAAAACCGCGCAATGTCGAGCGCGTCGCCATCATCGGCGCCGGCACCATGGGCGGCGGCATCGCGATGTCGTTTGCCAATGCCGGTATTCCGGTCACGCTGATCGAGACCGGCGAAGAGCAGCTCAAGCGCGGCATGGGCGTGATGCAGAAGAACTACGAGGCGACCGCGGCCCGCGGCGGCATTCCCGGCGGATGCGCCCGCCAAGCGCATGGGCCTGATCAACGGCGTGGTCGGGCTGGAGAACGTCAAGGACGCCGACCTCGTCATCGAAGCCGTGTTCGAGACCATGGCGATCAAGAAGGAAGTCTTCACCGCGCTCGACAAGTTCGCCAAGCCGGGCGCGGTGCTGGCCTCCAACACCTCGTATCTCAACATCGACGAAATCGCCAAAGTGACCAGCCGTCCGCAGGACGTGCTCGGCATGCACTTCTTTCAGCCGGCCAACGTGATGAAGCTGTGCGAGATCGTGCGCGCGGACAAGACCGCGCCGGACGCGCTGACGACAGCGGTCGCCGTCGCCCGCAGCATCGCCAAGGTGCCGGCGGTGGTCGGGGTCTGCGACGGTTTTGTCGGCAACCGGATGCTGGCGCAGCGCGGCAAGCAGGCCGAGAAGCTGTTGTTCGAAGGCGCGCTGCCGCAGCAGGTCGACGCCGTGGTGACCAAATTCGGCATGCCGATGGGGCCGTTCGCGATGGGCGATCTCGCCGGCCTCGATATCGGCTGGCGCTCGCGCAAGGACCGCGGCATCAAGTCGGAAATCGCCGACGCGCTGTGCGAAGCCGGCCGCTTCGGCCAGAAGACCGGCAAGGGCTATTACAAATATGAAGGCGGCTCGCGCGCGCCGCTGCCCGATCCGGAAGTGGAAAAACTGATCGACGAGACGCTGCAGCGGCTCGGGCGCAAGCGCCGCGTGGTCAGCGACGACGAAATCCTCGAGCGCATGATGTATCCGATGATCAACGAAGGCGCGCGGATCCTGGAAGAGAAGGTCGCGGCGCGTCCGAGCGACATCGACGTGATCTGGCTCTATGGCTATGGCTGGCCGATCTATCGCGGCGGCCCGATGTTCTATGCCGACCAGGTCGGCCTCAAGCACATCGCCGACCGGCTGTCGTATTACGCCAAGGAGACCAACGATCCCTCGCTGGAGCCGGCGCCGCTGCTCAAGCGCCTCGCCGCCGAAGGCAAGACCTTTGCGTCGCTGACGCAGGACGCGAAAGCGGCGTGATGGCGATGAACCCGACGCGCCTCAATACGTCGTCCCTGCGAACGCAGGGACCCATACCGCGTGAACTCTCGTTTGGGCTCGGAGGCAGGCGCCTTTTTTCAATATCGACGCCCGGGATTATGGGTCCCTGCGTTCGCAGGGACGACACCAGAAAATGACCCATCCCGGCGAACAGTTTTATCCGGAAGGCGTGCGATGGGCCGATCCGATCGCGCGCGGCACCCTGCCCGGCCTGCTGTCGAAAGCTGCAGGACAATTTGGCGCGCGGCCGGCGATCGAATTTCGCGACCGCACCATCAGCTACAGCGAACTGGAAGCGATGGTCGAGGTGGCGGCGTCGGCGTTTCTGCGCGCCGGCTACGGCAAGAACACTTCGGTGGCGCTGTTTCTCGGCAACTCGCCGGATCATCCTGTGAATTTCTTCGGCGCGCTGAAGGCCGGCGCCCGCCTCGTGCATCTGTCGCCGCTCGACGGCGAACGTGCGCTGTCGCACAAGCTGAGCGACAGCGGTGCGCGCGTTCTCGTCACCAGCAACCTGGCGACGCTGCTGCCGACAGCGCTGAAATTTCTCGACAAGGGCCTGCTCGACCGGCTGATCGTCTGCGACGACGACCATTGGGGCGCGGTCGGCAATCCGCATACGCCGATCCCTGACCATCCGGCGATCGTCACCTTCAAGGCGTTCGTGCAAGGCGCGACAAGGCCCGCGCAATGGCCGGTCATTTCAGCCGACGATGTCGCGCTGCTGCAATATACCGGCGGCACCACCGGCCTGCCCAAGGGCGCGATGCTCAGCCATGGCAATCTGACCTCGGCGGTGTCGATCTATGACGTCTGGGGCAAAAAGTCGCGGGCCGAGCGCAACGGTGTCGAGCGCGTGATCTGCGTGCTGCCGCTGTTTCATATCTTTGCGCTGACCGTGATCCTGCTCTCCTGTCTGGAGCACGGCGACCTGATCTCGCTGCACCAGCGCTTCGATGTCGATGCGGTCATGCGCGACATCGAGGTCAAGCGGGCGACCGCGTTTCCCGGCGTTCCCACCATGTGGATCGCGATCGCGAGCTTGCCCGATCTCGACAACCGCGATCTGTCGTCGCTGGCCAGTTGCATGTCGGGCGGCGCGCCGCTGCCGGTCGAGGTCGCGCGGATTTTGGAACGCAAGGCCAACATGAAACTCAAGAGCGGCTGGGGCATGACCGAGACCTGCTCGCCCGGCACAGGCCATCCTCCGGCCGGACCGGACAAGCCCGGTTCGATCGGGCTGATGCTGCCCGGCATCGAAATGGACGTGGTTTCGCTCGACGATCCGAAGAAAGTATTGCCGACCGGCGAAGTCGGTGAAATCCGAATCAAGGGACCGAACGTCACCAAAGGCTACTGGAATCGGCCGAAGGAAACCGCGGAAGCCTTTGTCGGCGACCGATTCCTGACCGGCGATATCGGTTACGTGGACAGCGACGGCTATTTCTATCTGGTCGACCGCAAGAAGGACATGATCATCTCCGGCGGCTTCAACGTCTATCCGCAGATGATCGAGCAGGCGATCTACGAACACCCCGCGGTGCACGAAGTGATCGTGATCGGGATTCCCGACGATTACCGTGGCGAGGCGGCGAAAGCCTTCATCAAGCTGCGCGCCGGCGCCGAGGCGTTCACGCTGGAACAGCTCAAGGCGTTTCTCGCGGGCAAGCTCGGCAAGCATGAAATTCCGGCCGCGCTCGATTTCGTCGATGAACTGCCGCGCACCGCCGTCGGCAAACTCTCGCGCCACGAATTGCGCAACCGGCAAGCCTCACAACAACCCGCAGAACCCAGGCAACAGCAACTCGCAACAGGAGGTCGTTCATGACCGACGCCGTCATCGTTTCCACTGCCCGCACCCCGATCGGCAAGGCCTATCGCGGCGCGCTCAACGCCACCGAAGGCGCGACCCTACTGGGTCACGCCATCGGCGAGGCGGTCACCCGCGCCAAGGTCGATCCAAAGGAAGTCGAGGACGTGGTGATGGGCGCCGCGCTCCAGCAAGGCACCACCGGCGGCAACATCGCCCGCAAGGCGCTGCTGCGCGCTGGGCTTCCCGTCACGGTCGGCGGCACCACCATCGACCGGCAATGCGCCTCCGGCCTGCAGGCGATCGCGCTGGCGGCGCGCTCGGTGATTTTCGACGGCGTCGAGATCGCGGTCGGCGGCGGCGGCGAGTCCATCAGCCTCGTGCAGAACGACCACGCCAACAAGTTTCACACGCAAGACCCCGCGCTACTCAAGATCAAGGGCGAGGTCTACATGCCGATGATCGACACCGCCGAAGTCGTGGCCAAGCGCTACGGTATTTCGCGCGAGCGCCAGGACGAATATTCGCTGGAAAGCCAGCGCCGCACCGCTGCCGCGCAACAGGGCGGCAAGTTCAACGACGAACTGGCGCCGATCACCACCAGGATGGGCGTTGCGGACAAGGCCACCGGCGAGATTTCCTTCAAGGACATCACGCTGTCAAAGGATGAAGGCCCGCGCCCCGATACGTCGGCCGAAGGCCTCGCCGGCCTCAAGCCGGTGCGCGGCGAAGGTTTTACCATCACCGCCGGCAATGCCAGCCAGCTCTCGGACGGCGCCAGCGCCTCCGTCATCATGAGCGACAAGGAAGCCTCCAAGCGCGGCTTGAAACCGCTCGGCATCTTCCGCGGTTTTGTCGCGGCCGGCTGCGAGCCGGATGAAATGGGCATCGGCCCTGTGTTCGCGGTGCCGCGCCTGCTCAAGCGCCATGGCCTCAAGGTCGACGACATTGATCTCTGGGAACTGAACGAGGCCTTTGCGGTGCAGGTGATCTATTGCCGCGACAAGCTCGGCATCGACCCGGAAAAGATCAATGTCGACGGCGGCGCCATTGCAGTGGGCCATCCCTACGGCATGTCCGGCGCCCGGCTCACCGGCCACGCGCTGATCGAGGGCCGCCGGCGCAAGGCGAAATATGCGGTGGTGACGATGTGCGTCGGCGGCGGCATGGGTGCCGCGGGGTTGTTCGAGATACTTCAATAACCTCGTCGTCCCCGCGAACGCGGGGACCCATACCGCGAGGTGATTGCGTTCAGGCGCGGTGGTAGAGACCTTCATCTCACCGCTTCGCCCGGGATTATGGGTCCCCGCGTTCGCGGGGACGACGTGGAGAGAAACAGGAGGATCCGATGGATCTCAGCTTCAGCAAGGAAGAAGTGGCGTTTCGCGACGAGGTGCGGGCTTTCTTCAAGGATAACGTCCCGCCCACGACGCGTGAAAAATTGCGCGAGGGCCGTCATCTCTCCAAGCAGGAGATGGTCGACTGGTGGCGCATCCTCAACAAGAAGGGCTGGGGCGTGTCGCACTGGCCGAAGGAATATGGCGGCACCGGCTGGACCTCGGTGCAGCATTATATCTTCAACGAGGAGCTGCAGATGGCCCCGGCGCCCTCGCCGCTGGCGTTCGGCGTCAGCATGGTCGGTCCCGTGATCTACACCTTCGGCAACGAGGCGCAGAAGAAGAAATACCTGCCGCGCATCGCCAATGTCGACGACTGGTGGTGCCAGGGCTTCTCGGAGCCCGGCTCCGGCTCCGACCTCGCCTCGCTCAAGACCAAGGCCGAGCGCAGGGGCGACAAGTACATCGTCAACGGCCAGAAGACCTGGACCACGCTGGCGCAGCACGCCGACATGATCTTCTGCCTGTGCCGCACCGATCCCAGCGCCAAGAAACAGTCGGGCATTTCCTTCATCCTGATCGACATGAAGTCCAAGGGCATCACGGTACGCCCGATCCAGACCATCGACGGCGGCCATGAGGTCAACGAAGTATTCTTCGATGACGTCGAGGTGCCCGTCGAAAACCTGGTCGGGGAGGAGAACAAGGGCTGGGACTACGCCAAGTTCCTGCTCGGCAACGAGCGCACCGGCATCGCCCGGGTCGGGGTGTCCAAGGAACGGATTCGCCGCATCCGCGAACTCGCCGGCCAGGTCGAAGCCGGCGGCAAGCCGGTGCTCGAGGATCAGGCGTTCCGCGAAAAGCTCGCCGCGGTCGAGATCGAGCTGAAGGCGCTCGAACTGACGCAGTTGCGCGTGGTCGCCGACGAGAACAAGCACGGCAAGGGCAAGCCCAATCCGGCCTCCTCGGTGCTCAAGATCAAGGGCTCGGAAATCCAGCAGACCACCACCGAACTCCTGATGGAGGTGATCGGCCCGTTCGCCGCGCCCTTCGACGAGCACGGCGACGACGGCAGCAACGAGGCGATGGACTGGACCGCGCAGATCGCGCCGAGCTATTTCAACAACCGCAAGGTCTCGATCTACGGCGGCTCCAACGAGATCCAGCGCAACATCATCACCAAGGCCGTGCTGGGGTTGTAGAGCTGCGCTGCTCCCAACTCCGGCGTCATTCCGGGGCGTGAGCGAAGCGAACGAGCCCGGAATCCATAACCACGATCGTGAGTATGGATTCCGGGCCTGCGCCAAGGGGCGCATCCCGGAATGACGACACTTATGGATACGAGGAAATAACAAAAATGGATTTTGATCTGTCCGAGGAGCAGCGGCTTCTCAAAGAGAGCGTCGACGGCCTGCTGGGCTCGTCCTACGATTTCGATGCACGCAAGAAATACATGCAAGAGAATGGCGGCTGGAGCAAAAGCCTCTGGGGCAAGCTGGCCGAACAGGGCCTGCTCGGCCTGCCGTTCTCCGAAGACGACGGCGGCTTCGGCGCTGGTGCTGTCGAAACCATGATCGTGATGGAGGCGCTGGGCAAGGCGCTGCTGCTGGAGCCGTATCTCGCCACCGTCGTGATCGGCGGCGGCTTCCTGCGCCGTGGCGGCTCGGCCGAGCAGAAGGCCGCGCACATCCCGGGCATCATCGACGGCAGCAAGACCTTTGCCTTTGCGCAGCTCGAGAAGAATTCGCGCTACGACCTGCAGGATGTTTCAACCTCCGCCAAGAAAAAGGGCGACGGCTGGGTCATCGACGGCGAGAAATTCGTCGTCCTCAACGGCGAAACCGCCGACACCCTGATCGTGACCGCGCGCACCAAGGGCGGCCAGCGCGACGCCAGCGGCATCGGCGTATTCCTGGTGCCCGGCAACGCCAGGGGCGTCGCGAAGAAAGGCTATCCGACCCAGGACGGCCTGCACGCCGCCGACATCACGTTCACCGGGGTCGAGGTCGGCGCCGATGCCGCGATCGGCGATCCCGAGAACGGCCTGCCGCTGATCGAGCACGTGGTCGACGACGCCCGCATCGCGCTCTGCGCGGAAGCGGTCGGTGCGATGGATGAATCGCTGAAATCCACCGTCGAGTATCTGAAGACTCGCACGCAATTCGGCGTGCCGATCGGCAGCTTCCAGGTACTGCAGCACCGCGCCGCCGACATGTTCGTTGCGGTCGAGCAGGCCCGCAGCATGTCGATGTTCGCCACCATGGCGAGCGATTTCGACGACGCCAAAGAGCGCGCCACCGCGGTGGCGGCGGCCAAGGTGCAGATCGGCAAGTCGGCCAAATTCGTCGGCCAGCAATCGATCCAGCTCCATGGCGGCATCGGCATGACCCAGGAGGCCAGGATCGGCCACTACTTCAAGCGGCTGACCATGATCGAGAACACGTTTGGGGACACGGATTATCATCTGCGGCGTGTCACCAGCAGCGGCGGGTTGATTTAGCGCAACTCTTCTCCCTCGCCCCGCCCTTGCGGGGAGAGGGTTGGGGTGAGGGGCTCTCTCAACAGCGCGACTCGTTGAGGGTCCCCCTCACCCGGATCGCCAAATGGCGATCCGACCTCTCCCCGCAAGCGTGAGAGGTTAAAGACCGGACCGTCCGAGGATGACGGCGCAACCTGCGGAGAAAGCCAAAAATGAAATCCACCCCGTTCGATCTCACAGGCAAGGTCGCCGTCATCACCGGCTCCAGCCGCGGCATCGGTCGCTCTTCGGCCGAACTACTGGCCAAGCTTGGCGCCAAGGTCGTGATTTCCAGCCGCAAGGCGGACGCCTGCGAGGAAGTCGCATCCGGCATCCGCAAAGCCGGCGGCGATGCCCATGTCATTCCCTGCAACATCTCGCGCCGCGAGGAAGTCGAGGCGCTGATCTCGGGCTCGACCAAAGCATTACGGCAAGATCGACATCCTGGTCTGCAACGCGGCCGTCAATCCCTATTACGGCCCGCTGCTCGACATCAAGGACGAGGCCTTCGACAAGATCATGAGCTCCAACGTCAAGAGCAACATCTGGCTCTGCGCGCTGGCGATCCCGCAAATGGCCGAGCGCGGCAACGGCTCGGTGATTATCATCTCCTCGATCGGCGGCCTGCGCGGCTCGACCGTGATCGGCGCCTACGGAATTTCCAAGGCCGCGGATTTTTCGCTGTGCCGCAGCCTCGCCGGCGAATGGGGCCCGAAAGGCGTGCGCGTCAATTGCGTGGCGCCAGGCCTGGTGAAAACCGATTTCGCCAAAGCGCTGTGGGAAGACGAAGATCGCCTGAAGCGCCGCTGCGCCACCACACCGTTGCGCCGGATCGGCGAGCCCGACGAGATCGCCGGCGCCGTGGCCTATCTCGGCTCCGACGCCTCGAGCTTCATGACCGGGCAGACGATCGTGGTCGATGGCGGCGTGACGACGGCGTCGGTGTAAACTCAAACCCCGCGCAACAAGTTTCCGATCAACAAGATGACATACGCAATCAGCAGAATTACAAAACCACTGACGCCATGCAGCATCGTGAGATGCCCGTAAACTGCAAGCAGCGCCACAACGGCCAGCAAGACCGAAATGATAAACGTCGGGACCGCCGGGGGCGTCAGATAGAAGCGCCTGTAGGGTCTTGAATATCGCATGGGAAAACTCCGTTCCTGAAGGTCGTTAACCTCCACGGTCGGGGTATTGTTCCGCTGCCCGCGTCGTCCCTGCGCACGCAGGGACCCATACCGCGTTGTGCCCGCGATTGAAAAAAGATTGATTGACGTTCTTCGCAACACCAGCGCCGGTGGTTATGGGTCCCTGCGTTCGCAGGGACGACGTTGATATTGACGAACCAACCCCAATCCGCTTGCCTTGCGGCAACACCACGAACACTCCCGGGAAGCAACGCTCATGTCCCATGTGCTGGCCATCGATCAGGGCACCACATCCTCGCGCGCGATTGTGTTTCGCGCCGACATCTCGATCGCCGCCATCGCGCAACAGGAATTCCCGCAGCATTTTCCCGCCTCCGGCTGGGTCGAGCACGAGCCCGAAGACATTTGGACCTCGACCGTCGCCACCTGCCGCGAGGCGATGACGAAAGCCAATGTCACCGCAAAAGACATCGCCGCCATCGGCATCACCAACCAGCGCGAAACCACCGTGGTGTGGGACCGCGTCACCGGCAACGCCATCCACCGCGCCATCGTCTGGCAGGACCGCCGCACCGCGGACATCTGCGCCACGCTGAAAGCCGAAGGACACGAGCCGGCGATCACGGCGAAAACCGGCCTGATCATCGATCCCTATTTCTCCGGCACCAAGGTGGCATGGCTGCTCGACCACGTCTCCGGCGCGCGCGAGCGCGCTGACCGTGGCGAGCTGATGTTCGGCACCGTCGATTGCTATCTGCTGTGGCGGCTGACCGGCGGAAAAATCCACGCCACCGACGCCACCAACGCCTCGCGCACACTGCTGTTCAACATCCACACCGGGCAATGGGACGATGAGCTTTTGCAAATCCTGCGCGTGCCGCGTTCAATGCTGCCCGAGGTGAAGGATTGCTCCGGCCATTTCGGCGACAGCGCGCCCGAATGGTTCGGGGGCGCCATCGCCATCTCCGGCATCGCCGGCGACCAGCAGGCCGCCACCATCGGCCAGGCCTGCTTCACGCCCGGCATGATCAAGTCGACCTACGGCACCGGCTGCTTTGCCCTGCTCAACACCGGAGCCACGCCGGTGATGTCGAACAACAAGCTGCTCACCACCATCGCCTACCAGCTCAAGGGCCAGCGCACCTACGCGCTGGAGGGCTCGATCTTCGTCGCCGGCTCCGCGGTGCAATGGCTGCGCGACGGCCTCGGCCTCATCAAGACCGCGCATGAATCCGATCTGCTCTCCGAGAAATCCGACTCGACCCAATCGGTCTATCTGGTGCCGGCCTTTGTCGGCTTAGGCGCGCCCTACTGGAATCCGCGCGTGCGCGGCGCACTATTCGGCCTCACCCGCAACACCGGCCCGGCCGAATTCGCCCACGCCGCGCTGGAGAGCGTCTGCTACCAAACCCACGATCTGTGGACCGCGATGCGCGCCGACTGGCCGGAGGCAAAAGCCGCCAACGTCGTGCTGCGCGTCGACGGCGGCATGGCCGTCTCCGACTGGACGATGCAGCGCCTCGCCGATCTCCTCGACGCGCCGGTCGATCGCCCGGTAATCCAGGAAACCACCGCATTGGGTGCGGCCTATCTCGCCGGGCTTGCGGCCGGCGTCTATCCGGAGCCGACAAAATTTGCCGACACCTGGCGGCTGGAGCGCCGCTTCAAGCCGGCGATGAGCGCGGCGACGCGGGAGCGGAAGCTGGCGGGATGGGGAAGAGCGGTGAAGGGGCTGCTGGCGAGCGATGAGGGGAAGTAATAATAGAGTTCTCTCAGCGAGCCAACGCGATATCTCGCCAACGGCGTACGCTCATCACATCGAAGCGCTCGCCCAGAAAGACAATCCTTACGCGCTGCTTTCCGTTGCTGTCTTTGTTGCGGAGATAATTGCTGATATCCATCCAGCGCGTTGTCCCCTTGGAATTACGGACGATAAGTAATACCGGAAAATCCTGTTGCATCCATGCCTTCGCACGACGAGGCCTCTTAATTTTAAAAATTTCAGCGCCATCACGTCTCCGCCGCGTCAAACATAAGTCCCCCGTTCTCAGTTGCAGGAACACTTTTCGGCCGGTCGCCAGACCGGTATCAGATCTAAATTCTATTTCCATGTCGACGCCACGCTTGCTTACGTCTAGTTCTCTAGATATCTGATCGGCGAGAGCAACAGTCGAAATTATATCGCCCACAAATGCTCTCTCCTGGCTTTCATGGTCCAGAACGATAGCGGTTTGCTTTTGTAATTCTCGGACCCGTTGCTGAATGTGCGGACTGGCGAAGCAATGTTCCATGTCGTCCCAAAGCGGTACGCGTTCCTCACACTCAGCACAAACAACAGAAGGTCCACCCGCTGGAGGCTTGTTCCAATTTGTTCGAACGAAGTTCGGCTTATCTTGTAGCCAGCGGTCCAGTCTATTCGTCGCCACTTCACGGTTCCCAACGGCCGTAAAACAAAAAGGGCAAACGTAATGACGCAGCCGTTCGACATTGTCGGCTCGCTGTAACAGATGCTCATGCACATACTTACTGAAGATAATTTTCTCCTCAATTACGATCGTCGGATCGAAATACACTTCAAGCTCCCCGGCGCCCTCAGATCGACGGATTAACTTAAAGCCAAGTTGCTTTTTATTAAGGGTTTTGAAATCCGCGGCGTAGCGCCAAAGCTGATCTTGTTCGAAGGGCTTGGTATGATGCAACCGCACTACCAGAGTCGCGTAGATATCATCGAGAAAACCGTTGAAACGGTAGCTTACAAGCACCGCCGGATGTCCGCCCAGTTCCGGTCGTTCACGTCGATAGTAACTCGGAAAAACAAGCAGCGGACCTTCATCAGTGTGTTCGCGGAGGCATAATGCTCGCTCAACCAATGTCTGGTGCATAGCAAGTAAGACGAAGCGCTCGTCGTCGGAGCTAAGACGCTCCAGTGAGGAGCGGTAAATAATGTTACCACTTAAGACGCGCTCCTCGGCGATGCATCCGCGCTCATCGAGGTCTTCATGTAATGTTTGAATAACTGCTTGGGCGTATGCATTTATTCGCTCTGGTTGAAGAAGAATCCAACTACCGAATTTTATCTCCCATACTATGCCTGGGCCCGCAAGCAGGCCCACCACCGCCCTAAGCTCGTCATCAGTGAAGCGTTCGCCGGCGCCGGATAAGCGTAGCCGAAGAGTTTCGCGTAATTCATTAAATCGCATTAAAACTCGACCTTCATCTTTCAAACAAACAATCTCCTCCTTTATTCGCTTGAATATTAAAGGTGAAGAACGCCAAGGAATATTTGTCCAATTTATGCCATGAAGCACCGCTTGTTTTAGTTCGTTGCATCCTTTGCCCGTTTTTGCACTGGTCTCAAACAGACCCGCAAATCCTCTCTCCTTCGAAAACGCCTGAAGTTGACTCTTGCTCATACGCAAACCACCGGCGTCTACACGTCCAGCTACTAGCAGCTTGGCGAACTCCGCACCCGTTGCGCGAGAGAGGTCGCGATCCCACTGGCCCAAGGTTTCGAATAAATCATCCTTTTGGCCATTGAAAACTAAGATGGCCAAGGCAGTTTCGTCCATATAAACGCACATGCAGTGATTCTTGCTGGATCGATGTGAATGTATCGGTTTTTTTTCTGCTCGCGTTGGGATTCCGCGTCTGATTTTCTCAATCTAGGCGGTGGTCTGCACGCTTCAAATAGCTTCGGATATGCGCGTTCGCGTTCTTTCTGACGGCAATCAACATAAGAAATTGGGCGAGAGATCCTTTGATTGGAGCCTCATTGAGGCGGAGGGGAATAAAGCGGCGTTCGGTGTTCAACGGGTCTCTGAATCGAAATGTATCGGTTTCGAGTCTTGCCCAATCGGAACCAAAAGCGTTCACCGACATGCAGAGGACGAGCACGCGAGAGTGCTCAAGACCATATTCAACTTTGAAAGGAATGCTGTCGCCCGGTTTGATTTCCCACTCATCGAACCACACGCGCAATCCCATCTCCCGCAGGCGATTGGCGATGGAACGGGCGGTTGCCTTGTCTTTAGAGCTGTGGCTCAGGAAGGCATCGAATTCAAAATAATTCTGATCAGCCATTGATCTTCAAGCTCGACCTTTTCCTCAAAACATATTCAAATTCTCAACCTATTGTTGTCAATGCTATAAAATCTCTTTCTGCGAGAATTGTATTGTATCTGCTAAGATTGGGGCGCTTAAGCACTTTACAGACGGCCAGATTATATTCCTAGAATTGATGTTGCAGAGATATTTGTACAAAGTGCAGGTTCCCCCAGTCAGTTTGCTCTAACCGTTCGAAGCATATGCATCCAACCTTCGCCGAAGGGGCTTTGACCCCGCCAGTGGCTCGGCAACGACGAAGAACGTAGACCCCATGATCCTCATCGGCCAATACGATTCCCCTTTCGTCCGCCGCGTCGCCATCGCGATGCGGCTGTACGATCTCGCCTTCGAACACCGGCCGTGGTCGACCTTCGGCGAGGGCGACAAGATCGCGCCGTTCAATCCGCTGCGGCGGGTGCCGACGTTGGTGCTGGAGAACGGCGAGGCGCTGATCGAGAGCACGGCGATCCTGGATTATCTCGATGAACTGGTCGGGCCGGACAAGGCGATGATCGCGGGCAGCGGGCCTGCGCGCCGGCATGCGCTGAAGGTGTGCGCGCTGGCGACCGGGCTTGGCGACAAGGCGGTCAGTCTCGTCTACGAGCGCGTGCTGCGGAAGGATGCCTCAAAACTGTGGGTTGAGCGCTGCGAGGCGCAGATCGGCGGCGTGCTGGAGGTGCTGGAAAAGCAGCGCGCGGCGATTGCGTCGCCGTACTGGTTCCGGGAGCGGATCGGGCATGCCGACATCGCGGTGGCCTGCGTGTTGCGGTTCACCGGCGAGGCGCATCCGGCGTTGCTCGGCGGCGAACGCTATCCGGCGCTGACGGCGCATGCGGCGCGATGCGAGGCGCTGCCGGTGTTTCGGGAGATCGTGCAGCCGCTGAGGCCGCCGGGCGGGGATTGAACAGACGAGGCGCGCGCTTCTTCCTTCTCCCCTTGCGGGAGAAGGTGGACGCGATGCCTTGGCATCGCGGACGGATGAGGGGTCTGCCCCTGCGGATAGAGACCCCTCATCCGCCTTCGCTGCGCGAAGGCACCTTCTCCCGCAAAGGGAGAAGGAAGAAGCGGAAATCTTCTCCACCGTCCCTGCGGTGACTCCCCCTCACCCGGCGCTTCGCGCCGACCTCTCCCCGCAGGCGGGCGAGGTGGAGTGACCCGTCGGGCAAATCACTAAAACCTGTCAAGCCCCTCGGTGAAAAATATTCTGCTTTTCAGAATACCCAAATCACTTCTATACCTTTCCCGTCCACCCCCACGAGGGGCGTATCGCGATCGTCACGGACGCGGGGCTGGATGCGATGGACGTGGGCGGCGCCACAGACGAACGGCGCTGACGCGGACGGCGAAATCGTGTGGTCCTGACACCCTCACGCCGGTGTCAAGTTGGCGAAGACAAATCGCATAGCGACGGTGGCAACAGAGCGGGGCTCACCGAGGAGATCAAGTATAAGCCGTAAACCATTGCGCGGGGAATGCCGGGTGATTCCGGTGTGACCGTGGTGGACTAACTCGTGTGCTTTTCTACTTTCTGCACGCGAGGCTGCGGGTGCATCGCGCATCCGGCATTCCCTGCGCCCTCTTTATTGAGGGACGGACCGTGCAAAGCTCCGGCGCAACGCGCCGCGAGAACGCGAACCCGTATCTCACAACGTCATTGCGAGGAGCGTAAGCGACGACGTGTCCGCCGTAGCTCAACGAGCGAAGGCGCAAGCAATCCAGCTTTCTTGACTCCGTGAGAAAGCTGGATTGCTTCGCGGAGCCTGTCATCGGGCGCGCATTCGCGCGACCCGTTGGCTCGCAATGACGGTCTCGGCTGCAACGGCTCCCCGCAATGACGGCCGAGGCTGTTCGAAATTGCAGCGGCATCCCTTCTTGACTCCGCCTCCATTCGTTATAAAACATAACTATTCTGAACAGGACACAATAACGCCCATGGGAAACGCCGCCCCGGCCGCCGCTGCGGACCCGTCCGCACTGCTCAGGATCGAACAGGTCGGCGCGGTGCTGACCGTCGGCCTCAACCGCCCGGCCAAGCGCAATGCGCTCAATGACGGCATCATCCTGGCGATCCAGGATTGCTTCTCCAGCCTCCCGGAGGGCATCGGCGCTGCGTGGTGATCCATGGCATCGGCGAGCATTTTTCCTCCGGGCTCGATCTGTCGGAACTGACCGAGCAGGACGCGACCGACGGCCTGCGGCATTCGCAGATGTGGCACCGGGTGTTCGACCGCATTCAATATAGCCGCGTGCCCGTGATCGCAGCGCTTCGCGGCGCGGTGATCGGCGGCGGGCTGGAGCTGGCCTGCGCGGCGCATATTCGCGTCGCCGAGCCCAGCGCCTATTTCGCGCTGCCCGAAGGCCAGCGCGGCATCTTCGTCGGCGGCGGCGGATCGGTGCGGCTGCCGCGGCTGATCGGCGTCGCGCGGATGACCGACATGATGCTGACCGGCCGGGTCTATTCCGCGACCGAAGGCGCGTCCTACGGCTTTGCGCAATATCTCACCGAAGAAGGCCACGCGTTCGCCAAGGCGATGGAACTCGCCGCCAAGGTGGCGCAGAATGCGCCGCTGACGAATTTCGCGGTGTTGCAGGCGCTGCCGATGATCGCGGAAGCCAATCCGCAGACCGGTCTGCTGATGGAATCGCTGATGGCGACGGTGGCGCAGAGCGACAAGGAGGCCAAACGCCGGATTCGCGCGTTCCTCGACCGCAAGACCGCCAAGGTAAAGCCGGCCTGACATGAGCGCCGAAACCCGACATACGACGTCCGCTGCCGAGCGACGTAAGCAGGCAGCTCATCCGCTGCGCGCGATCTCGTTCGGCGATCCCGCCGTCTCGATCGATCGCCGCGACGACGGCACCATCTATCTGCGGCCGAAAATTCCGCTCGGCGAATATCCGGTCCGCATCACCGACCGGCTGCATCATTGGGCCAGGGCCGAGCCGAACCGCGTCTTCATGGCGGAGCGCGACGCCGGCGGCGGATGGCGGCAGATCACCTACGCGCAATTGCTGAGCTCGGCCCGGCGCATCGCCTCGGCGCTGCTGGCGCGCGGTCTGTCGGCCGAAAAGCCGATCGTCATTCTCTCCGGCAATTCGATCGACCACGCGTTGATGGCGTTCGGCGCGCTCTATGCCGGCATTCCGTTTTGTCCGGTGTCGCCGGCCTATTCGCTGGTGTCGAAGGATTACGGCAAGCTCGGCTATCTGATCAAGCTGCTGACGCCCGGCCTGGTGTTCGCCGACGACGCCGGCAAATTCGCCGATGCGATCGCCGCCAATGTGCCCGCCGGAAATCGAGATCGCGGCATCGCGCGGCGCGGTGCCCGGCCGCGACGTGACGATGCTGGGCGACTTGCTGGCGACGCCGGAGCATCCGGGCCTCGATGCCGCGCATGACGCGATCGGCCCCGACACCATCGCAAAATTCCTGCTGACGTCGGGCTCGACCGGCAATCCGAAGGCGGTCATCAATACCCAGCGCATGATCTGCGCCAACCAGGTGATGCTGCGCGAGACGCTGGCGTTCCTGAAGGACGAGCCGCCCGTGATCGTCGACTGGCTGCCGTGGAATCACACCTTCGGCGGCAATCACAATATCGGGCTGACGCTGTACAATGGCGGCTCGATGTATCTCGACGAGGGCAAGCCGATGCCCGGCGGCATCGAGGAGACCGTGCGCAATCTGCGCGAGATTTCGCCGACGGTCTATTTCAACGTGCCCAAGGGCTATGAATCGCTGCTGCCCTATCTGCGCGACGATGCGGCGTTGCGCGCAAAATTCTTCCACCGGCTGCACGCGATGTTCTTCAGCGGCGCGGCGCTGTCGCCGTTATGTCTGGAACAGCCTCGACGAACTCGCGGTGCAGGAAACCGGCTTTCGCGTGCCGATGCTGACCGGCCTCGGCGCCACCGAGACCGCGCCGTTCTTCATGTCGGTGCGGCCCGCCACCAGCCGCTCCGGCCATGTCGGGCTTCCGGTGTCCGGCAACGACGCCAAGCTGGTCCCCAACAACGGCAAGCTGGAGGTTCGCGCCAAGGGACCGAACGTGACGCCGGGCTATTGGCGGCAGCCGCGAACTGACCGCGAAGGCGTTCGACGAGGAAGGCTTCTACAAATTCGGCGACGCGCTCAAGCCGGCCGATGCCAATGATTTCAGCGCCGGCTTCGATTTCGACGGCCGCATCGCCGAGGATTTCAAGCTCGCCAGCGGCACCTGGGTCAGCGTCGGTCCGCTGCGCGCGCGGTTTATCGCGGCCTGCGCGCCGCTGGTGCGCGACGTCGTGATCGCCGGCATCAACCGCGACGAAATATCGGCGCTGGTCGTTCTCGATCTCGACGGCTGCCGCCTGATCAATCCGGCGCTTCCGCCCAGACGACCTCGCTGCGGCGGCGTCCGACCCGGTGATCCGCGAGGCGTTTCGCGAACGGTTTGCCAGATTTCTGGCGACCTCGACCGGTTCGTCGACGCGGATCACCCGCGCCGTGCTGATCGATACGCCGCTGTCGATCGATCGCGGCGAAGTCACCGACAAGGGCTCGATCAACCAGCGCGCGGTGCTGGACCATCGCGCCGGCCTGATCGAGCAGATTTATTCGCCAGCGCCGCCGGCCACGTGATAACGCTGAGTTAACATCAACAATAATTCGTCAGGGAGAACGCCATGCAGTTGAAGGATCAGGCCGCCATCGTCACCGGCGGCGCATCGGGACTGGGCGCCGCGACCGCGCGCCGGCTTGCCGCGCAGGGCGCCAAGGTCGCGGTGTGCGACCTCAACGCCAAGCTCGCCGAAACCGTCGCCGCCGAAATCGGCGGTGTCGCGGTGGTCTGCGACGTCGCCGACGCGTCCTCGGCCGAAGCCGCCGTCGTCGCGGCCGCCAAGGCGCATGGTCCGGCGCGGGTACTGGTCAATTGCGCCGGCATCGGCGTCGCCAAGCGGGTGATCGGCCGCGAGGGTCCGATGCCGCTGGCCGATTTCGAGAAGGTGATCAAGGTCAACCTGATCGGCTCCTTCAACATGCTGCGGCTGGCGACCGCGGAAATGTCGAAGCTGGAGCCGCTGTCGGGCGGCGAGCGCGGCGTGGTGATCTCCACCGCATCGGTCGCGGCCTATGACGGCCAGATCGGGCAGTCGGCCTATTCGGCCTCGAAGGGCGGCATCGTCGCGATGACGCTGCCGATCGCGCGCGAACTGGCGCAGTTCGGCATTCGCGTGCTGACCATCGCGCCCGGCCTGTTCCTGACGCCGCTATTGGCCAATTTGCCGCAGGAGGCGCAGGACAGCCTCGCCGCCGCGATCCCGTTTCCGCGCCGGCTCGGCCATGCCGACGAATTCGCCTCATTGGCGATGCACATGATCGACAATCCCTATCTGAACGGCGAAGTGGTGCGGCTCGATGCCTCGCTGCGCATGGCGCCGCGCTGATACTGATGAGCGTGGATATGAAACGTGCAGCGAACTCCTCTTCACCTCTCCCATCGGGAGAGGTCGGGCCGCGCAGCGGACCGGGTGAGGGACTACGGTCGACGATGAAGAGCGTAACCCCTCACCCGACGCTTCGCGTCGACCTCTCCCGATGGGAGAGGTGCAAGGACCCTCGCTGCCGCGCCGACAACCCATGAGCATGGATATGAAACGCACAGCAAACTCCGCTTCACCTCTCCCATCGGGAGAGGTCGGGCCGCGCAGCGGACCGGGTGAGGGGTTAAGGTGCGACGATTGATGACCGTAACCCCTCACCCGACGCTTCGCGTCGACCTCTCCCGATGGGAGAGGTGTGGGGACCGCCGCGCCAGCAGGACCAGGTAAAGCCCATGTTCGTCCATCGCAGGGACGTGCAGATCCAGTGGGGCGACTGCGACCCCGCCAATATCGTCTATTACCCGCGCTATTTCGAGATGTTCGACGATTCCACCTCGATCATGTTCGAGGCCGCCGGCTTCTCCAAGCAGGACATCGTCAAGAAATATGGCCTGGTCGGCATTCCCATGGTGGACACGCGGGCGAAATTTCATATCGCCTCCACCCATGGCGACTGGATCACGATCGAGAGCCGGGTCGAAAGCTTCAAGCGTTCGAGCTTCGAGGTCACCCACAAGGTGTTCAAGGGCGAGGCGCTGGCGATCGAGGCGTTCGAGACCCGCGTGCTGGTCGGCCGCCATCCGGACGACCCCGCGCGGCTGAAATCGGCCCCGATGCCGCAGGAGATCATTGCCCGATTTCAGCGGGGCTGACACTACCCGATACATGACCTAAAGAGACGCAACGTCTAACGACACTAAAGAAGGGGCTGAAAGCGCCCTCGAATTTTGCTCTAGCTTGAGACAACAACCCCAAGGGAGGAAACAATGAAGAAGTTTTACCTGTCCGCCGCCGTGATCGCGGCGTCGCTGGCGCTGCCGATGCTGCCGGCGTCCGCGCAGACCAATGAGATCGTCATCGGCATCACCGTCACCACCACCGGACCCGCCGCCGCGCTCGGCATTCCCGAGCGCAATGCGCTGGAATTCGTGGCCAAGGAAATCGGCGGCGTGCCGCTCAAGGTGATCGTGCTCGACGACGGCGGCGATCCGACCAACGCCACCACCAATGCGCGGCGCTTCGTCACCGAGTCCAAGGCCGACATCATCATGGGCTCGTCGACCACGCCGCCGACGATCGCGGTCTCCAACGTCGCCAACGAAGCCGGCATTCCGCATTTCGGTCTGGCGCCGTTTCCGATCACGCCCGAGCGGGCCAAGTGGTCGGTCGATATGCCGCAGCCGGTTCCGCTGATGGGCAAGGGCCTGTACGCGCACATGAAGGCGCACAACATCAAGACCGTCGGCTATATCGGTTACTCCGATTCCTACGGCGACCTCTGGTTCAACGATCTCAAGACCCAGGGCGTGCCGCTCGGCCTGACGATTGTCGATGAGGAGCGCTATGCGCGCCCGGATACCTCGGTCACGGGGCAGGTGCTGAAGCTGGTCGCCGCCAATCCGGACGCGATCCTGGTCGGCGGATCAGGCACGGCTGCGGCGCTGCCGCAGACCGAACTGCGCGCGCGCGGCTACAAGGGATTGATCTACCACAACCACGGCGCCGCCAGCATGGACTTCATCCGCATCGCGGGTGCGGCCGCCGAGGGCGTCATCATGGCGTCCGGTCCGGTGATGAATCCGGAAGGCCAGCCCGACAGCGCGCTGACCAAGAAGCCGGGTCTCGCGCTCAACACCGCCTATGAGGCCAAATACGGCCCCAACAGCCGCAGCCAGTTCGCCGGTCATTCCTATGACGCCTTCAAGGTGCTGGAGCGCGTCATCCCGGTTGCGCTGAAAACCGCAAAACCCGGCACGCCGGAGTTCCGCGAGGCCATCCGCCAGGCCTTCCTGACCGAACGCGACATCGCCGCCAGCCAGGGCGTCTATAACTTCACCGAAAAGGATCGCTACGGCCTCGACGACCGCGCCCGCATCCTGCTGACGGTGAAGGACGGCAAGTACGTTCCGGCGATGTGACGGGCTGAGGCCCTCGATCGCTGTTGGTTGCAACGAAGTGAAGCCGGCCCTGCCGAAGGGCCGGCTTCTTGCTCGTCTACATCACGACAGGCGCGTCCGGCAGTTCGTTCGGGCCCGGTCCGCGCCTTGGAAAATATGCCGCCAATTGCCGCGACACCGCTTCGATCCCCTTGATGACGCCGCCCTCGAAATTTCCCGACCTGAAATCGGCTTCCATGCCGGCGCAGATTTTTTCCCAGCCCTCGGCGCCGACCCTGGCGTCGATGCCGCGGTCGGCGACGATCTCGACATTGCGGTCGGCCAGCAGCAGATAGATCAGCACGCCGTTATTATGCGCGGTGTCCCAGATCCGCAGTTGCGAGAAAATATCCAGCGCGCGGTCCCGCGCCGGCTGGTCGCGGAACAGCGGCCTGCCGTCCAGCGCGCCCTCCACGACAAAGCGGATCTGGCCGGAATGCGTGGCTTCGCCGGCCTTGATCGCCTGCTCGATCGCAGCCAGCACCTTTGGCGGAAAAATTTTCCGCTCGCGCCAGCGATGTTGCAGCAGATGCCTGCCGATACGTCCGATGCCCATCCATCAACTCCAGATCTACCAGCTTCCGGAGGCGCCGCCGCCGCCAAAACTGCCGCCGCCTCCGCTGAAGCCACCACCGCCGCCGCCTCCCGAACTGCCGCCCCAGGACGAACCGCCGCCGCCACCGACATAGCCGCCGCTCCTGCCGCCCCCGCCGGAGGCGAGACTGTCGCTGAACAGCGTGAACAGCGATGCAACCGCGCCGGCGATCACCGACACCACCAGCGATCCGACGATGAACCAGGCCACGATCCCGATCAGCCCGCCGGTCGCCAGCGAACCGAACAACCGGCCAAAGATGTTGCGCAGGAACGCGCCGAGCACCAGCACGCCGATGATGACGAACGGATTGAATGGATTGATGAGCTGGGAAAGGTCGGAGCCGGAATCCCGTTGCCGCTGAACCGGCGCAGGCAGCGGTTCGCCGTCGACCACCCCGATCATCCGGGCGACGCCTGCGGAAATGCCGCCGGCGAAATCCCCGCTCCTGAACTTCGGGGTGATGACTTCATCGATGATGCGCCTGGCGGTAACATCGGTCAGCGCACCCTCGAGTTCGTAGCCGACCTCGATCCGTAGCTTGCGGTCGTCCTTGGCGACGAGAAGGATCGCGCCGTCGTCGACCTTCTTGCGACCGATCTTCCAGGCCTCCGCGACCCGGATCGAATATTGCTCGATGGTTTCGGGCGCCGTGGTCGGTACGATTAGCACCGCGATCTGGCTGCCCTTGCGAACCTCGAAATCCCGGAGCGTTTGCGTCAGCGAGTTGATATCGCCGCTGGAGAGCGTCCCGGTCTGGTCAACCACCCGCCCCGACAGCGGCGGCACCGCTACGTCGGCCGCGGCTGCAAAAGCCCAGCACAAGAGCAGCGCAAGAAGGGAGGCTCTTGCAGCGTTCATCGCGGACAATCTGTTGCCGTCTTACTTGGCGGGCGCCGGATTGAAATCGACCTTAGGCGCGGTCGAAATTTCCTTTTCATTCTCGACCGCAAAATTCGGCTTCTCCTTGTAGCCGAACACCATCGCGGTCAGGTTGTTCGGGAAGGTACGGATGCCGATGTTATAGTCCTGCACCGTCTTGATGTAGCGGTTGCGCGCCACCGTGATGCGGTTCTCGGTGCCTTCCAGTTGCGACATCAGATCGTGAAACAGCGCGTCGGATTTGAGTTGCGGATAATTCTCCGTCACCACCAGCAGCTTCGACAGCGCGCTGGTCAGTTCGCCTTGCGCAGCCGTGAATTTCGCGAAGGCGCCGGGGTCGTTGATCAGTTCCGGCGTCGCCTGGATGCTGCCGACCTTGGCGCGGGCATTGGTCACGCCCAGCAGCACATCTTTTTCCTGTTGCGCAAAACCCTTCACCGAATTGACCAGATTGGGCACGAGATCGGCGCGGCGCTGATATTGATTCAGGACCTCGGACCAGGCCGACTTGACCTGTTCGTCATTGGTCTGGATCGCATTGTAGCCGCAATTGGTCAGGCTCAACGTCGCCAACGCCGCCAGCACGGTCCAAAATCTGCGCATCGAATCTCTCCCGGTGATGTTTTCGACAATGTAGCAGAGCGGCGCTGCGAGGAACACCGTCATTCCGGGACGGTCCGCAGGACCAGACCTCAGATGTGCAATTGCACATCGGGGAATCTCGAGATTCCGGGTTCGCGTCTCCGACGCGCCCCGGAATGACACATCAACCTACCGCCGCCTTCGCATCCCTGATCGCCTGCCAGACCCGCATCGGGGTCAGCGGCGTGTGCAGCGTCTTGATGCCGAATTCGCTCAGCGCGTCCATCACGCCATTGGCGATGCAGGGCGGCCCGCCGATCGCGCCGGATTCGCCGCACCCCTTGGCGCCCAGCGGGTTGGTCTTGCACGGCGCGGAATCATCCAGCGTCACCTCGATCGGTGGAACATCGTCGGCGCGCGGAATGCAGTAATCCTGATAGCTCGCGGTCAGCAATTGTCCCTCGGCGTCGTAGCTCACGCCTTCATAGAGCGCCTGACCGATGCCTTGCGCGACGCCGCCATGAACCTGGCCCGTCACCAGCATCGGATTGACGGCAACACCGACGTCGTCGACCGTGGTGTAGCGCACCACCCTGGTGACGCCGGTTTCCGGATCGATCTCGACTTCGCAGATATGGGTGCCGTTCGGCCAGCTCGGCCCATCGACTTCGCCCTCGCTGTCCACGCTCAGCCGCGCGCCGTGCTCCTTTTTCGCAAGGTCGAACAGGCCGATCCGCCTGTCGGTACCCACTACCGTGAGCCAGCCGTCGCGATATTCGATGTCTTCGACGGAGGTCTCCAGCATGGCCGAAGCCTTCTCGCGCGCTTTCGCGATCAGGTCGTTGGTGGAAACCGCGACCGCGGTGCCGCCGACGAACAGCGAACGCGAACCGACGCTGCCGAAGCCGGTGGCGAGATCCGTATCGCCCTGAACCACATCGATCGTGTCGATCGGGATTCCGAGCGAAGCCGCCACCATCTGCGAATAGGCGGTCTGCAATCCCTGCCCCATCGCCTGGGTGCCCGAATGCAGGATCACGCGTCCCTCGGCGGTCGCATGCAGGCTGACCTTTTCGGTATGCGCCCGACCGCCGGTCCATTCGATATAGCTGGTCAGGCCGCGGCCGTAGAGCAGGCCTTTTTTCCTGGCGCCCTTCTTGCGCGCGGCAAAACCGTCCCAGTCCGCGAGCTTGGCGGCGCGCTCAAGCATGTGCGCGAACGCGCCGGAGTCATAAACCTGTCCGACGGCATTGGTGTAGGGCAATTGCGCCGGCTTGATGAAATTCACCTTGCGAATGGTGCGCGGATCCATTCCGATCTGCCGCGCCGCTGCATCCATCAGCCGCTCGACGACGAAGACGCCTTCCGGCCGCCCTGCTCCGCGATAGGCGCCGACCGGCGCGGTGTTGGTCATCACGGCCTTGATGTCGTAATGGACCAGCGGCAGGTCATAGACGCCCGACTGCACGAAGGGCCCGAGTACCAGCGGGATGATCGCGCCGGTGCCGGAGAGATAGGCGCCGGTGCCGCCGACCGAACGCACCCGGTAGGCCTGCACGCGTCCCTTGGCGTCGAGCGCGAATTCGCCGGTCGATGTCAGGTCGCGGCCATGGGTGCCTCCGACGAATTCGTCGGTGCGATCGCCGCGCCAGCGTATTTTGCGGTTCAACTTGGTTGCCGCATAAGCGACGATGCCGTCCTCGGGATAGAGGCTGGTCTTCTGGCCAAAACCGCCGCCGATATCGCCGACCAGAACGCGCACGCTTTCCTTGGGCCGCTTCAGCACGGCTTCGGCGAGCAGGTCACGGGTCGAGCCCGGGGTCTGGGATTGGGTGTGCAGGATCAGCCGTCCGGATTTCTTGTCGACCTCGGCTATGCTGCTGCGCGGCTCCATCGCGGACGGAATCAAGCGCTGGCTGACGAGGTCGAGCGAGACCACATGCGCGGCCTTGGCGAAGGCGGCTTCGACGGCGGCGGCATCGCCATAGCTCATCACGGCCGCGATATTGTCGGGTGCCTCCGCCCACACTGCCGGCGCGCCGGGTTTGGTCGCTTCGATCGGATCGACCACCGACGGCAATATTTCGTATTCGATCGCAATCGCCTCGGACGCGGTCTGCGCCGCGACGCGCGAGGTCGCCACCACGGCCGCGACCGGCTCACCGGCGAACCGCACGATCTCATGGGCCAGCAGCCGTCGCGGCGGCGCCGTCATCGCCGAGCCATCGGGCCGCTTGAAAATCAGCAGCGTCGGCAGCGTGCCGATATCGTCGGCGACCAGATCGGCGCCGGTATAGACCGCCTGCACGCCCGGCCATTTCCTGCGCGGCCTTGGTATCCACCGACACGATCTTCGCATGCGCATGCGGCGAGCGCAGCACATGCAGCCATAGCGCGCCGTCTTCGGCCTTGTCGTCGATGAACTGCCCCTTCCCGGTCAGCAGCCGCTGGTCTTCAAGCCGCTTGACGGGCTGGCCCGCGCCGAAACGCATATTGCCGGGAAGAATATTCATCAGGGGGGTCCTTCGGGTGTCGTTTGGATTTGGGCGGGTTCTAGTCGATCTGCAAGGTGCAGGCCAACCCCTACCCCGTCATGCCGGGGCAGCCCGCAGGCCTGAACCCGGAATCTAGAGATTGTCCGCTCGAGATTCCGGGTTCGGCTTCGCGCGCCCCGGAATGACGGGGTCATACCCGGGAATGACGACTTACCCCAAATCCCGCAACACCGCCTCGACCATCTTGCGCTCATCGGCCATCAGCGCCGCCTGCGGCGGAACGGGATCGCCGACATCATAGCCCTGGATCGCGAGTCCGGCCTTGATGCAGGCCGCGAGGTTATAGCGCGCGAACGCCTCGTTCAGCCGCCACAATCGGCGCTGCAACGCCAGCGCCTCGTCCCAGCGCGCGGCTTTGCAGAGATGATAGAGTTCGACGCTTTGACGCGGGATCAGGCAGGCCGGACCTGCCATCCACCCGACGCCACCGATCAGCATGACTGCGGCCGGGATATGCGCGGACGCCGAGAAAACCTTGATGCTATGGCCGCAGCGATTCATGATCGACAGCAGCCGCCCGGTATTGGTCGAGGCGTCCTTGATATACTGGATGCGCGGATGCGCCGCGAGACCGCGCGATCACATCGAGCGTGAGATCGGATCGCTGGAATTGCGGATTGGTGTAGATCACGACGGGAATATCGACGGCATCGGCGATGGCGCGGAAATAGGACTCGACCTGGGCATCGCCGAGCGGAAAATACGCTTCCAGAATCGCGAGGATGCCGTTGGCGCCCATCTCCTGATAGGCCTTGGCCTGCGCCACCGCATCCGCCGTCGAGGTCGAGACCACGCCGGCGACCACCGGCACGCGACCACCGGCGGCTTCAATCGTGGCCTGCACCACTGCGATGCGCTGCACATTGTTGAGATAGGCGAACTCGCCGGTCGAACCGAGCGGCGTCAGCCCGTGCACGCCGGCCTTAATGAGATCGTCGCAGAGACGGCCGAGCACCTCGGTGCGGATTTGTCCGTTACCGTCAATCGGCGAGACCAGATAGGGAAAGACGCCGTGGAAATCGGTCATGGGTGCCGGATTGGTTTCAGGCATGGGCCGGCTCGGAGGCAAATTCGGGCATCACCCTTTGCGTGAACAGCGAGAGTGAATGGACCAACTCGTCGTGGCTGAGATCGCCGAACGCGAAACGCGTCAGCACGTAATTCACGCCCGCGGTCGCGATCTCGCGCTTGAGACGGTCGCAGACCTCGTCCGGCGTGCCGACGATCGCGATGCCGGCGTTGACGGCGGCCACGAAATCCTCCGGGATCGGATAATTCAACAGCGGATTGCCGTGCTTGCGCCATAGCAGCATCAGGCTGTCGTACCAGACGCGGAAAGCACGCCGCCCGATTTCGAACGCCTCCTTGCTGGTCTCGCCGACCACGATGTGGCGGCCGAAGCCCATCATCGGCAACCTCGCGCCGCTCGATCCGTTGGCCGCTTGCCATTCCTGCCGATAGCGGTCGGTGACGGCGCGAACCGAAGCCGACGGTCCGTTACAGACGATGTTGATATTGTTCTGCGCGGCCCACGGCACTGCGTTGGGATGGGACATCCCGTACCAGATCGGCGGATGCGGCTTTTGCAGGCACTCCATCGCCACAGGGACGTTCTTCAACTGAAAAAACTCGCCCTCGAAATTGATCTCGCTAGATTGCAGGCCTTGCAGGATGATCTGATAGGCCTCGGTGTAGATTTTGGACGACTTCTCCGCGTCGACGCCGAAATAGCCGACCTCGTAAGGCGACACGCCGCGTCCGACGCCGAGCTCGAGGCGGCCGTTGCTCATCTGGTCGAGCATGCAGATTTCTTCGAGAATGCGTAAGGGATGGCTCAGGGTCAGGATGTAGACCAGCGGGCCGAAGCGCAGGCGCTTGGTGCGCTGGGCGACGGCGGCCAGGAAGACACCGGGCACCGACGCCATGCCAAGCGGCGTCGCGTGATGCTCGGCAACATGATAGGCGTAAAATCCGCTGCGGTCGTAGATTTCAGCGAGCTTGAGCCGGCTCTCATAGAGCTCGGCGAGGCTTGAGCTGCCGCGGTCGACGTGATCGAAGACTCCGAATTTCATGGCTTTGTTCCATAGTTGGAATGGCGCGTCTCGCGCTCAACTCTTCTTGACGAGCGGATCGTGCGCATCGATCAGGATGAAGGCGATCTTGCAGACCGCGTTCGACCGGTTGACCCAGGCATGATTGGTGGCTTGCTGAATGACGATATCCCCGGCCTTGAGATGCACTTCCGAATCGTCGAGCAGCATGTCGATCTCGCCGGAGAGAATGATGCCGTAGTCGACGCTTTTGGTCCGATGCATGTAGGCGTGTCGGCTCGCCGCGCCGGCATGATCGACACCCATCGCGTGCCGCAGCGCTGTCGCGTCGATCGAGTCGACTTCCGGCGTGACAGGCGGAAAATCCACAATCCGCAGGATCGAGCCGTTCGGCGGCGGCGCCACCGCGATGGTGCGGTCCGCCCGGTCGATGCGCAGGTTCACATTGGCCGGTGTCTCGTCGGTGACCCACAGCAGTGTGCTGACGAAGCCCGCGCCTTCGCGCACTTTCACATTGGGCGCCGGACCGTCGCTTTCAATGATCGCCTTGCCGTTATCGTCGTGCCCGGTCACCACACGGCGTGTTGCATGACTCATGATCGTAATCCTGGTTGATGGGGGAAGTCGGTCATCATTGGACGGCACCGGAAAGCTCGATGACAGGTTTCCAGCGAGCATATTCGTCGCGCACAAAGGCGGCGGTCAGATCCGGCGACAGGATCGGCATCGCCTCCATCAGCGCGTTGTGCAGGGCGCCGGTGAACCGCGGCGTCGCCTGAAGTTCGCTGACCTGCGTCGCGATACGATCGACCACCTGTTTCGGCATTCCGCGCGGTCCGGCCAGCATGATCCAGCCGGACCAGTCGAAGCCCGGCACCGTCGCCGCGATCGGCGGTACGCCCTCGATCAGGTCGGTCTGCCTGGCCATCGAGGTGCCAAGCGCCTGCAACGCGCCGCTCTTGATATGAGAAACCGCCTGCGACCCGTCCAGAAACGCCATGTCGACGCGGCCGGCAAGCAGGTCCGGCACCGCCTCGACACTGCCCTTGTAGGGCACATGCGTGATGTCGAGGCCGAACCGCCGCTTCAGGAGTTCCATGAAGATGTGATGCGGCGTACCGATCCCCGCCGAGGCGTAGCGATACTTGCCGGGATTTGCCTTTACCTCGTCGATCCATTCGCGCATCGTCCTGGCAGGAAAAGACGATCGCACCACGAGAAAAAAGTTTGTGGCGCCTAGCCTTGCGATCGGCGTGAAGTCCTTGATCGGATCCACCCCGGTGTTGGAATTGAGCTGCGGCGCGATGCTGAGCGTGGTGACGGTCGGAATCAGCAGCGTGTAGCCGTCGGGCTCGGCGGCGGCGACTACCTTGGCGCCCAGCAACGTGCTGGCGCCCGCGCGGTTTTCGACCACGACCGGCTTGCCGAGCTGGGTCTGCAACCTGTCGGCGATCAGGCGGCCGAGCGTGTCGGGAATGGAGCCTGCCGGATAGGGCACGACGATCTTGATCGGATACGCCGGATAATTCGAAGGAGCATCCTCAGTCTGCGCGCAGGCATCCGAGTGGAAAACCGTGCCGATCGCCAAAGCGCAGGCCACAGCAAACACGGCAGATGCCAGGCTCCTCCCCATCAGATTCTCGCCGTATTACGCAGTGCGTAATTTGTTTTTTGTCGGATGACAATAGGAGGGTAGGTCTAGCTGTCAAGCGAAGCCGGGGTCCGAACGTGCGTGCTTTCCGTCGGGCTCCGCCGGTCGAGCCGGGCGGCGTGAGTTCATGCGCGCCGGACCCGATGAAGTATGCTATTGTTTGGGCACGGACCCTGTCGGATCGTTTGTAACGTTGCAGCAACATGTCCCCATCAGGCGGCGCGATCGACCTGTCTCTCCCGGCCCGGAAAAAGGGAAGTTCGTTATTCCTGTTCCTGGCCATCGGACTGCTGATTTTCGCAGCCCTTGCCGGTACGTCCCTCACTCTGCTGCGGCCGACGACTTTACGAATTGCGGTCGGGCCGCCGGGAAGCGACGACCTCAATCTGATCCATGCGTTGGCGAAGTCTTTCGCTCGCGATGGCAGCCCGGTCCGGCTCTCCTTGATCCCAACTCCCGGACCGGTCGACAGCATTGCACTTCTCGCAGCCTCCAGGACCGATCTCGCGGTCGTGCGCGGCGACGAGGAAATGCCCGATGGCACCGAGTCCGTTGCCATCCTGCGCAAGAACGTCGTGGTGTTGTGGTCGGCTTCCGGGCTTGCCCCCAAGGGAGCCAAGAAAGAATCGAAGACAAGGATCAAGGGGATCGATGATCTTGCCGGTCATCGCGTCGGTGTTGTCGGTCGAACCAAGCTGAACACCACGCTGCTTCGCGTCATCCTGAAGGAATCGGGCGTCGATCCCGAAAAAGTGACGATCGTGCAGTTTGGCACCGACCAAATCGCCGAAATGATACGCGATCCGACCATCGATGCGTTCATGACTGTCGGCCCGCTCAACAGCAAAGTGACCTCGGATGCCATCATCTCGACGGCACGCGTCAGGGGCGAGCCGACGTTTCTCCCCATCGAGGTTTCGGAGGCTATTGCCCAACGGCATCCGCTGTATGAATCCGAAGAAATTCCCGGCAGCTCCTTCAGTTCGTCACCCGCCAGACCTGATGACACGATCGAGACCATCAGCGTCAATCACCTGATCGTCGCGCCAAAATCCCTGTCTGAAAATGCCGTCGGAGCGCTTACCCAACAACTGTTTGCCGCCCGGCCTTCGCTGGCACGAGAAATGCCGAGTGCGGCTAAAATCGAGAAGCCGGACACCGACAAGGATGCCGCGCTGCCGGCGCATCCGGGAGCGGCGGCCTACATTGACGGCAACGAGCGAACATTCCTGGAAAAGTACAGCGACTACATCTGGGGCGGGATTCTCCTGCTTTCCGTGCTCGGATCAGGCAGCGCCGGGCTGCGCCATTATCTCAAGCGGGACGAACGAAGGCTGAATACCCTGCACCGTGAAAAGCTGTTGGCCGCGATTTCATTGGTACGGAAAATAAATTCCACCGAAGAACTGGACCGGTTGCAATACGACGCCGACGACATCCTGCGTGAAACGCTCGAATGTTACGACGACGGTGCGATCGAACAAGGCGATCTGGCAGCCTACAGCCTCGTACTCGAGCAGTTTCACCACGCCGTCGTCGACCGGCGAACGGCGCTCAACGAGGCAGCTGCCGATTTACCCCGTGTGCGGGCTCGCTAGACTCAGCCGTTGCGGAACGCATAGGCGTAGCCGTTGATCGCCGGCGCGCCGCCGAGATGGGCGTAGAGAATTTTCGACCCATCGGGGAAATATCCCTTCTTCACCAGATCAATCATGCCCTGCATCGATTTACCCTCATAGACCGGGTCGGTGATCATGCCTTCGAGGCGCGCGCACAGGCGGATCGCCTCCTTGGTCTCCTGTGACGGCACGCCATAGGCCGGGTAGGCGTAGTCCTCGATGAGAACGACATCGTCTGCGACGATCGGCCTGCCGAGTTCGACGAGATCGGCGGTGTTCCGCGCGATCTCAAGCACCTGCGCTTTGGTTTGCGCCGGCGTGAAGGAGGCGTCGATGCCGATCACCCGGCGTTCGCGGCCGTCCGCGGCAAAGCCCACCAGCATGCCGGCATGGGTCGAGCCGGTAACCGTGCAGACGACGATGTAGTCGAAGGCAAAACCCAGCTCTTTCTCCTGCGCACGCACCTCCTCGGCGAAGCCGACATAGCCGAGGCCACCATATTTGTGCACCGAGGCTCCTGCCGGAATTGCATAAGGCTTGCCGCCTTTGGCCTTCACGTCCGCGATGGCTGCCTCCCAGCTTTCCCGGATGCCGATGTCGAATCCCTGGTCGACCATCTCGATATCGGCGCCCATGATCCGGCTCAGCAGGATATTGCCGACCCGGTCATAGACGGCGTCCTCATGCGGCACCCAGCTTTCCTGAACCAGCCGGCACTTCATGCCGATCTTCGCCGCGACGGCGGCGACCATCCTTGTGTGGTTGGACTGCACGCCCCCGATCGAGACCAGCGTATCGGCGTTGGAGGCAATCGCATCGGGGATAATGTATTCGAGCTTGCGCAGCTTGTTGCCGCCAAAGGCCAGTCCCGAATTGCAATCCTCGCGTTTGGCGTAGAGCTCGACCTTGCCGCCGAGGTGTGCGCCGAGGCGCTCGAGTTTCTCGATATGCGTCGGTCCGAAAGTGAGCGGATAGCGTTCGAACTTCTTCAGCATGCCAGATGACCTTTCCTCGGTCGCGTCGATGCCATGGAAGCCGGCTTTTTCAGCCGGCCAAGGTGAGCGTAAGCGTGAGTGTGACACCGCGCACATAAACCGCCGCCGCAAGCCGCTAGCTTCGCATCATTGGCGGACACGAACCACTCAATTTCCTGCAACCACCAAATTCCGTCCGGTCAACGAAAGGAACGACAGATGAAAAAGACAGCTCTCATTCTTGCGACGGTCGCCACGCTGGCGGCCGCAGCGGCCGCTCCAGCGGAGGCACGAGGCCTTCACCGGGGCGCCGGTGCCGGTCTTGTCGCCGCAGCGATTGCCGCCACGGTGGCGGCGGACGCCTACGGATACGGGCCGGGATACTATTATGGACCTGCGGCGGTTTACTACGGCGCACCGGTTTACTACGGCGCATGGCCGCACCGGTATATCTGGTGATCACCATCGTGATGGCTTGGATGAGACACTCCGGGCCATCGCTCGCCTGACACGCTGTCAGCACGATGCCAGCGAGCAATTCGGGGGACGGCAGGGTCGAATTAGTCCCCTTTCGGCTCTCGATTGCGCAAACTTTTGCCACCTCAAAACTAATTGAGCTTTACGCCCGATGACGATCGGCTGTGCTGGCCGAAATTGTCTTTTTGCGCCCGGACTTTTTCCGGACTGTATCCTTTGGCTTACTTTTCGCTGCTGCCACCGTTTTCGCAGCAGACACTGTTGCCGCCTTTTGACATTCTCGAAGCTGGTTGCCGCTTTGGCGCAGCGGGAACGACGGCATCGGAATCAGCGGATTCGGCCATCTCCAGCCCGAACAACGCCGCGACATCGCTGTCGTCGAGTATCTTCGCCGCGCCGGGCGGCGCTCTCGTCAGAGCGAGATCTTCTCCGGCTTCGGCGAGCAGTTCATTTTCATCCACGCCGCGCAGCACAAAGAGAAGTTGCGGCTTTTCGTCGAGTCTGGCGCCAACGCCATAGAGCGCCGCCGCAACATGTTTGCACATGTCCGCCCAGTCCGGACAGCTGCAGGACAGCTTGATTTCCTCGGGCGACGGAAACAAGACCGTCGCCCTCCCGACAGACGCGATCCATGATGCCCTTGGCCAGGCGGCCTTGCAGGAGTTCGACCAGGGAGTTGATCGCTCCCGCGCAATCCCGACAAATGGCCTTCCAGCGCGTCGCCGCAACGGGTGCGATGGTGATCTTGATCTTGTAAAGCGAAGAACCGGCGACCATTGCCAGCGACCTCGCCCTTTGCAATTTGCAGGTCGAGGACGGAGCCGTTGCGGACGTAGCTTCTGCCGCGCGGCAGGCGAGTCGCGAAGTCGCTATAACGCTCGAGGTTGGTGCACCAGGACTTGCCCCAGAAAGTGTTGGCAATCGTCCGGCCCTCGATCTTCACGGGGGCGACCGATTGTCCTTTTTTCCTGAGCTTGGCCAGCTTCCGTTCCGCCTGTTGCCGCCTCTCGGCCACCGACACATAAGCGGGCCATTCGAAATAGCTCATCCGTCACCCTCCTTCATCGCCGCGCTCAAATCGAGCGTCACGAGCTTCAGAAGCTCCTCGTCTTTCAACTCGGTCAGCACCATTTCGGACCCGCCGCCGAGCAAATCCCCGGCCAGTTGTTTCTTCGACTCGATCATCTGGTCGATCTTATCCTCCACGGTCCCGCGGCAAATGAATTTATGCACAAGAACGTTCCTGGTCTGCCCGATTCGGAACGCCCTGTCGGTAGCCTGATTTTCCACCGCCGGATTCCACCACCTGTCGAAATGGACGACATGCGAGGCCGCGGTGAGATTTAGCCCTGTGCCGCCCGCCTTGAGAGAGAGCACGAAGAACGGGATGCTTTCGTCCTCCTGAAACCGGCGCACAAGTTCCTTGCGCTTCCTGATTTCGGTCTCACCGTGCAGGACGAGGCCCGGTCGCCCAAACACGGAACCGAGGAACGCCGCCAGCGGGGCGGTCGTCTCCCTGAACTGGGTGAAGATCAACGCCTTCTCCTGCCGCGCGGCAACCACCTCCGCGATGTCACGCAGACGTGCGAGCTTGCCGCTGTCCTTTTCGGCCCATGCCCCGTCGCCGAGCCACTGCGAAGGATGGTTGCAGATCTGTTTCAGCCGCATCAGAAACGCGAGCACGATGCCTTTTCGCTGCATCCCATCGGTGTCCTCGAGCCGGCGCGCCAGCTCTTGCACCGCTTGCTGGTAGAGCGCCGCCTGCTTGCGGCTCAGGGAGCAAAAGGCTTTCACCTCGGTCTTGTCCGGCAAGTCTGCAATGACGTTCTTGTCGGTTTTCAGACGCCGCAAAATGTAGGGGCGCACCAGATCGCGGAGCGGTCCGTATGGACTGTGCGGTCGATCGGCGAGCCGTTTGACAAAGGACGAAAACTGCTTCGACGATCCCAAAAGTCCGGGATTGATGAAGTCGAAGATCGACCACAGGTCGCCGAGCCGGTTCTCGACCGGCGTACCGGTCAGGGCTATGCGCGTATCGGCTCGTAGCTGTTTGACCATCCTGGTCTGTTTGGCAGCCGGATTTTTGATTGCCTGAGCCTCGTCAAGCACGATCAGTCGCCATGGCGCGGTCGCCAGCCACGGCGAGCGCATCAGAAAACCGTAGCTCGTGACCACCAGATCGACATCCGCCGGCACGCCCGCATCTGCCGCACCGCCGGCATCGGGCGCGCTCAGCTTCATCGTCGGCGCAGCCGATGGATGGGCTACCAGCGCCTTGAGACCCGGCGCAAACCGGGTGATCTCCGAAACCCAATTGGCGAGCAGCGATGCCGGAGCGACGAGAAGGCACGGCCTTCGCTTGTCCCCGGCCTCGTTCTTCAGCACCAGCAGCAGCGACAGGACCTGAATGGTCTTGCCCAGCCCCATATCGTCGGCAAGGCAGGCGCCGAGCCCGAGTTGGGTCAGCAAATAAAGCCATTGGCTACCTGCCAGTTGATAGGGCCGCAATGTGCCTTGAAGCAATTTCCCCGGATCGATCCGGGCGAGACCATCGGGGCTGCGCAACGCCGCCAACGTCTCCGCCAGCCAGGGACCGGCCACTGTCTGGCTCCAGTCGGCATCTATTGGCCCGCCGGAATCGCCGGCGACATCGGCCCCGGCCAGCATTCGCATCGCCTCACCGAACGACAGACCATCGCTGGCGGCGCGACGTTCGATGGCTTCGAATTCATCGAGTGTCCGGCGCAGACGTTCATGGTCGATCTCGACCCACTTGCCGCGTACCAGAACCAGCCCGTCGGAATGCGCCAGCAGTTGCTTGATCTCAGCTGCCGAAAGTTTTTCGCCGTCGAGCGTCACTTCCATCTGGAAGTCCAGCAACGCATCCATCCCCATCTGTGACGGGGCACGCCCTCCGATCGTCGCCTTGACCTGCGGACGTGCGGGGCGCTGCATGCGCCAGCTCGCGGGCATCCGCACCGCAACTCCGGCGGCCTCCAGCGCGGGCACATCCTTGAGGAATTGCAGCGCCTGTTGCGGGCTCCAGCGCAGCGGATGATATATCTCACCCGCATCGACCATGACCTTCAGCCAGGCGCAATGTTCGGCGGCGCGCTGGATGGGCAGCAGCAGCGACAGCAGCCGCTCGCGGTTTTTCGCGCCGGCATATTCCTGCAAAGCCCTGCCGAGAGGCATATGCTGGGCCCTGGCTTCCGCCGAAAGCCGCGTCGTATAGGTCGCCAGGAACGCGAACGGAGCATCCTCGTCCTTCCTGTTTTCGGCGAGATTGAAATGCACGCGCCCAACCAGATTCCAGGCCGGATGACGGCTTTTGAGGAACTCCTGCACGGAGAGCCTGGCATCGGCCAGTTCGGCATCGAAGGCTGCGTCCATGTCGCGCCAAAGATCGGCCAGCACAGCCACGTTAAGGTATTCTGCGCCCGTCATGGGCGGAGCGCTCGCCGCTATCCTGTCGAGTTCGGCGTCTGCTGGAACGGGTACCGGCGGCTTGCCGACCCGTTCTCCAATATCGGGAAGGGCGCATAGTGCCGGTTACATAGCGAGCCCCGAACTCCCGCCAGTATGACAGCACCGGAGGCAGAGGCGTCCCGACTTCATCGGCGCCCAGCCGCAACAATCCATGCCCGGGGCCCCGTAAAAAAGCTTCCTCCAGCCGAGAATGCTGCCCGGACTCCAAGGCCGGCGCCTCCTCCGTCCGGGCGAGGGCCAGCGAACCATGCGGGGTAAGAACGGGCGCCAGCATCATGATCGATGCATTTTTTAAATTCGCATTGGACAAGAGTGGGCCGCGCCACGCGACGGAATAAAGCGCTTCGTCGCTACAGCCACGGCGCCTGCCTGTCCATCGCAATCAAATCCTCGACTTCGACGCGCGGCCGCACCACGGCGTATTGATCGTCCTTGACCAGCACTTCCGGAATAAGCGCGCGGGTGTTGTAGGTGCCGGACTGCACCGCGCCGTAGGCGCCGGCGGTCATGATCGCCAGCAGATCGCCGGCCTTGGGCTCAGGGCAGCTTGCGGTCAAGCGCGAGATAGTCGCCGGTTTCGCAGACCGGCCCGACCACATCGGCGACGATGGTGCGGGCGCTCTTGCCCGCTTCGCGGACCGGCAGGATATCGTGATGCGCCTCGTACAGCGTCGGGCGGATCAGGTCGTTCATCGCCGCATCGATGATGACAAAGTTCTTGGCGTCGCCGGGCTTCACATAGATCACGCGGGTAACGAGGATGCCGGCATTGCCGACGATCATCCGGCCCGGCTCGAACATCAGCGTGCAGCCGAGATTGTGGGTGACGCGCTTGACCATCGCGGCATAGGCATCGGGTTCCGGCGGCGCTTCGCGATCCATGTAATAGGGAATGCCGAGCCCGCCGCCGAAATCGATATGCGAAATGGTGTGGCCGTCGGCGCGCAGCGTCTGCACGAATTCCGCCAGAATGCGGAACGCGGTTTCCATCCGGCTCAGATCGGTGATCTGGCTGCCGATATGCATGTCGGTGCCGGTCACTTCGATGCCCGGCAGTTTGGCGGCGCGGGCATAGACCGCGCGCGCCCGGGCGATCGGAACGCCGAACTTGTTCTCGGACTTGCCGGTCGCGATCTTGGCATGGGTGCCGGCATCGACGTCGGGATTGACGCGGACCGAAATCCGCGCCGTCTTGCCGGTCTCGACGGCCAGCCGCGACAGCAATTCGAGCTCGGGCTCGGATTCGACGTTGATGCAGAGAATGTCCGCGGCCAGCGCAGCGCGCAGCTCGGCTTCGGTCTTGCCGATGCCGGAGAACAGGATTTTTCCGGCGGAATGCCGGCGGCCAGCGCGCGCTTCAGCTCGCCGCCCGACACCACGTCGGCGCCGGCGCCGAGCTTCGCCAGCGTGCGCAGCACCGACTGGTTGGAATTGGCCTTCATGGCGTAGCAGACCAGCGCCTTCTCGCCGGCGAAGGCCTCGCTGAACACCCGGTAGTGGCGCTCCAGGGTCGCGGTCGAATAGCAATAGAACGGCGTGCCGACCGCATCCGCCAGCTCGATGAGATTCACCGCCTCGGCGTGAAGCACGCCGTTGCGATAGTCGAAATGGTTCATGGCTAGAGGCTCAGTTACCGAGGAGCGGATCGAGAACGAAGGATCGCTTGGGACCTTTGGGAGCGGATCGGCACGCATCGGCTGCCGTAGGTCGGATTGAACACGCTCGGTTTGTGCGGCCCGCTCGGCGTCGGCGATCGGCCTGCGACGGCGGCGTCCGCCTGCGGCGGCGCGTTCGGCGGCAGATCGAGCCCGGCCTTTGCGCCCGCAGCCCCCGAGCGCCAGCACGGCCGCGCTCGAGCAGGATGACGGCCCATCCCCGAAATGTCGGGCGGTAGTTGCGATTCACGACAAAATCCCCAATGCGGGCCGCACCATACAAAGATTGGCCTGTTCTGGCGAGACCTCCGGGTAGCTGAATTTTCCGCGAAATTCGTCAGCCCAATTTCCGCTCTTTTTCCAGCCGCTTGAGCCAGGCTTTGGCCTGCGCCAGCACGTTTTTCGGCGCGGTGCCGCCATAGCTGATCCGGCTTTTCACCGAGGCCTCCACCGAAAGCACGGCCAGCGCCTCCGCGGTGATCTTCGGCTCGATCGCCTGCATTTCCTTCAAGCGGCAGCTGATGCAGCGGCACGCCCGCTTTCGACGCCATGGCGACGATGCGCCCGGTGACGTGATGGGCGTCGCGGAACGGCATTTTCAGCGTCCGCACCAGCCAGTCGGCGAGATCGGTGGCGGTGGCGTAGCCCTCGCCGGCGGCAGCCTTCATCCGCGCCTCGTCCGGCACCAGGTCGGCGACCATGCCGGTCATCGCCCGGATCGCCAGCGACAGCGCGCCGAACGCCTCCATGGCGCCCTGCTTGTCCTCCTGCATGTCCTTTTGATAGGCCAGCGGCAGGCCCTTCATCACGATCAGCAGCGCGGTGAGCGCGCCGATCACCCGGCCGGTCTTGGCGCGCACCAGTTCGGCGGCGTCAGGGTTGCGCTTCTGCGGCATGATCGAGGAGCCGGTGGTGAATTTGTCGGATAGCCGCACCAGCCCGACCAGCGGCGAGGTCCAGATCACGATCTCCTCGGCAAAGCGCGACAGATGCACCGAGGCGATCGCCGCCGCCGACAGGGTTTCGAGCACGAAGTCGCGGTCCGAAACCGCGTCGAGCGAATTGGCCATCGGCCGGTCGAAGCCGAGCGCCTTCGCGGTGGCGTCGCGATCGATCGGGAACGAGGTGCCGGCCAGCGCCGCCGCGCCGAGCGGCGATTCATTGAGCCGCTTGCGCGCATCGGCAAAACGGCCGCGGTCCCGCGCCGCCATCTCGACATAGGCCAGCAGATGATGGCCGAAGGTCACGGGCTGCGCGGTCTGCAGATGGGTAAAGCCCGGCATCACGGTGCCGGCATGCTCCATCGCCCGCGTCCACCAGCGCATGCTGGAACGCGGCCAGCGCCGCATCGGTCTCGTCGATAGTGTCGCGGACGTAGAGCCGGAAATCGGTCGCGACCTGGTCGTTGCGCGAACGCGCGGTGTGCAGCCTTCCCGCCGCGGGTCCGATCAACTCGCCGAGCCTGCTCTCGACATTCATGTGAATGTCCTCGAGCGCGCGCTTGAAATCGAACGAGCCCTTGCCGATTTCTGACAAAATCGTGTCTAGACCCCTGGCGATATTTTTCGCATCGTTCGCGGTGATAATGCCCTGCGCGGCCAGCATCGCGGCATGGGCCTTGGACGCGGCGATATCCTGGGCATAGAGGTGCCGATCGACGTCGATGGAGACGTTGATTTCCTCCATGATCGCATCGGGGCGCTCGGTGAACCGGCCACCCCACATCTTGTTGCTCATGACCTGCTACTCTTCACCCGCAGCCCTTCGCCGCGTCCGCGAATGGAACGGCTGCGCCGTTACCGGCGCAGCCGACCGTAATATAGGCTCTGCATAGCCGTATCTGATACAGGATGACAAACGATATGCCCGAACTGCCCTCGCCCCACCCCGACTGCCACGCGCCGGATTCCCCTTGCCATCGGGGCGGTGCTGGTCGGCGCGGTGCTCGGATTTGCCGGGATATACGGGTTTGGCGGCCTGAAGCGCAATGCATCGGGCGATCCCGCCTGCCGCCCGGCGGTGGCCCTTGCCGGCAAGATTGCGCCTCTGGCGCATGGCGAAGTCGCAGCCCTGACCATGGCGACCGCCCCGCTGCGGCTGCCGGACCTCGCCTTTGAGGATGCCGACGGCAAGCCCAAAAAGCTCTCGGACTGGCGCGGCCGCACCGTGCTGGTGAACCTGTGGGCGACCTGGTGCGTGCCCTGCCGCAAGGAAATGCCGGCGCTCGAGGGCCTGCAAACCAGGCTCGGCGGCCCGAATTTCGAGGTGGTCGCCGTCAACATCGACACCCGCGACCCCGAAAAGCCGAAGAAGTTCCTGAAAGACGCCAATCTGACCCGGCTCGGCTATTTTCACCGACCCAGAAAGCCAAGGTTTTTCAGGATCTTAAAAGCATCGGACGGGCGCTGGGGATGCCGACTTCGGTGCTGGTCGACGGCCAGGGCTGCGAGATCGCCACCATTGCGGGCCCTGCGGAATGGGCCAGCGACGACGCGGTCAAGCTGATCACGGCGGCGGTGACGCCTTAGAGAGAAACCGTCATTCCGGGGCGTGCGAAGCACGAACCCGGAATCTCAAGAATGCGGGTTCCGATCTCTGGATTCCGGGCTCGCGCTGGCGCGCGCCCCGGAATGACGCCGAAGATTTCCACAGCTGCCAAGCTGGTCAAACAGGGCAACCCAACCCGCTCCAAAGGCAGACCGAATCGACTATTCTCCCGTCGTTCTCCCAAGGCTTTTCAACAATGTAGTTGCGTGGCGCCGCGAGTCAGAGCTGGCACATGGGCTCCTGGATTGAGATTGAGCAAATCCGCAAGGACCCGGAGGCCTTCCGGCTTCTGGCGCGGCATCTATTGGCGGACCCGGATTACGCCCGGACACGCTCCGACACTGCCACCGATTTTCTTGAGAACATATCGCGTTACAGAAGCGACGAGCTGACCACCCGGCAAAGTGAATTCCTGCTGGAGCTTCGCGATGAAGCAAAGAGCTATTTCAAGATTGGCGATGGGCTGAGTGTCGCAGTCCTGATCGAAAAGTGCTTCCAGGCGCGGCTGGAACTCGGCAGCGACCATGACATCGAACGGATCGAAGCGTTGAAGGCTTCAGGCCGCGGATACGTGACCGGCAAGGAAATCGGCTGGTTCAAGCGGATTTGCCGGGAGCTTGGCGAGATCGAAGCTTACGTTTGAGGTGGCACGGTGGGCAAAGGCGCTCCGGGCACTGCCCATCCTGCTTCGCCGTTTTCACGTCACCGCGTCGGGACCGGCTTGTCGCCGCGATAGTCGTAAAAGCCGCGCTGGGTCTTGCGGCCGAGCCAGCCGGCCTCGACATATTTCACCAGCAGCGGGCACGGCCGGTACTTGGAGTCCGCCAGACCTTCATGCAGCACCTGCATGATCGACAGGCAGGTATCGAGGCCGATGAAATCGGCGAGTTCCAGCGGCCCCATCGGATGATGCGCGCCGAGCTTCATCGCGGCATCGATCGCCTCGACGTTGCCGACGCCTTCATACAGCGTGTAGATCGCCTCGTTGATCATCGGCAGCAGGATGCGGTTGACGATGAAGGCCGGGAAATCCTCCGATACCGCGATGTGCTTGCCGAGCCGGGTGACGAACTCCTTCGCGGCCTCGAAGGTCGCATCATCGGTGGCGATGCCGCGGATCAGTTCGACCAGTTCCATCAGCGGCACCGGATTCATGAAGTGAATTCCGATGAAGCGCTCGGGCCGGTCGGTGGACGCGGCCAGCCGCGTGATCGAGATCGACGAGGTGTTGGAGGCGACGATCGCTTCGGGCTTCAGCACCGCGCAGACGTCGTGAAAAATCTTGCGCTTGATCTCTTCTTTCTCGACCGCACTCTCGATCACCAGGTCGCAATCCGACAGCCCGTCCATGGTCTCGGCGGAAACGATCCGCCCCAGCGCCTGGTGGCGCGCGTCCTCGGTGATGATCTTCTTGGAAACCTGGCGCGACAGATTGCCGTTGATGGTAGCCATGCCCGACTTCAGGCGGTCGGCGGAGACATCGTTCAGCACCACGTCGAGCCCGGCCAGCGCCGCCACATGCGCGATGCCGTTACCCATCTGGCCCGAGCCGATCACGCCGACCTTCTTGATCATTACCGCCATCTTGTCATCTCACCGGAGCCCGCACGTTTCGCGCACCGCCCGTCCCTTGATAAACCCCGGCCGGGATTCCGTTCATCCGGCAGGTCGTTCGAATTCTTACTTCCCGAGCTTGCCGAGCGCCTCGGTCAGTTCGGGAACCGCCTGGTAGAGGTCCGCGACCAGACCATAATCCGCGACCTGGAAAATCGGCGCGTCCTCATCCTTGTTGATGGCGACGATCACCTTGGAATCCTTCATGCCGGCGAGATGCTGGATCGCGCCCGATATGCCGATGGCGATATAGAGTTCCGGCGCCACCACCTTGCCGGTCTGGCCGACCTGCCAATCGTTCGGCGCATAGCCGGCATCGACCGCGGCGCGCGAGGCGCCGACGCCGGCGCCGAGCTTGTCGGCCAGCGGCTCGATATATTTGGTGAAATTCTCGCGGCTCTGCATGGCGCGGCCACCGGAGACGATGATCCTTGCCGATGTCAGTTCGGGGCGATCGCTTTTCGCAACTTCCTCGCCGACGAAACTCGAAAGGCCGGGATCGGCCGCCGACGCTGCATTCTCGACCGAAGCACTGCCGCCGTCGCCGGCTGCGGCGAAGGTCGAGGTCCGCACCGTGATGACCTTCTTGGCGTCTTTCGATTTCACGGTCTGGATCGCGTTGCCGGCATAGATCGGCCGTTCGAACGTGTCCGGTGAAACCACCTTGATGATTTCCGACACCTGCATGACGTCGAGCAAGGCGGCGACCCGCGGCATCACGTTCTTAAATCGCGAGGTCGCAGGCGCGACGAAGGCATCATAGCCAGGAGCCATCGCCACGATCAGCGCGGCCAGCGGCTCGGCAAGGTCGTGGGCATAGGCATCGCCTTCGGCGAGCAGAACCTTCTTGACGCCAGCAAGTTTGGCGGAAGCTTCGGCCGCTGCCCTGGTGCCCCCACCGCCGCCGGCGACCAGGACATGGACCTCGGCGCCGAGTTCGGTGGCGGCGGTCAGGGCCTTGTTGGTAGAGTCCTTGAGGGTTTCGTGCTCGTGTTCGGCAATCAACAGCGTAGTCATCAGATCACCCCGGCTTCTTTGAGTTTCGAGACCAGCTCGGTGACGTCCTTGACCTTGACGCCGCCCTTGCGTCCGGGCGGCTCGGAGGTCTTGAGGATTTCGAGATGCGGCGTGAGGTCGACGCTGTAATCGGCCGCGCTCTTGTCGGCGATCGGCTTCTTCTTGGCTTTCATGATATTGGGCAGGCTGGCGTAGCGCGGCTCATTCAGCCGCAGATCGGTCGTGACGATCGAGGGCCCCTTCAGCTTGACGGTCTGCAAGCCGCCGTCGACTTCGCGGGTAACGTTGAAATCGGCGCCATCGACTTCGAGCTTGGAAGCAAAGGTAGCCTGCGACCAGCCGAGCAAGGCCGCCAGCATCTGGCCGGTCTGGTTCGAATCGTCGTCGATCGCCTGCTTGCCGAGAATGACAAGGCCAGGCTTCTCTTCATCGGCGATGGCTTTCAGAATCTTCGCCACCGCCAGCGGTTCGACATTGCCGTCCGCCTTGACCAGGATGCCGCGGTCGGCGCCCATCGCGAGCGCGGTCCGGATGGTTTCCGACGCCTGCGCCGGACCGATCGATACCACCACGACCTCGGTCGCCTTGCCAGCCTCGCGCAGGCGCAGGGCCTCCTCGACGGCGATTTCATCGAACGGATTCATCGACATCTTGACATTGGACAGTTCGACGCCCGATCCGTCGCTTTTGACGCGGACCTTGACGTTGTAGTCAACCACTCGCTTTACCGGCACCAGAACCTTCATCGGTCGTCTTTCGCTTGAATTTTGGGGTATTGGTCAGCTTGGGCGCGGAACCTAAAGGTCCCGCCAACCCCGGTCAACGCGAGAAGGCCAAAAATCACGGCCGGACATGGGTGCCTACCGGTTCTGGCCGGGCACCCACAGCACGTCGCCCGCGCCATTATCGTTCACGGCGCGGCTGGCAACGAACAGGAAGTCCGACAGCCGGTTCACATACTGGATCCCGGCAGCGCTGACCGGCTCGTCCGGCTGGGCCGCGAGTTCCACCATGATCCGTTCAGCCCTGCGGCAGATCGTCCGCGCCTGATGCAGATACGCCGCCGCTGGGGTGCCACCAGGCAGCACAAACGACGTCAACGGCGTCAGCCCGGCGTTCAAACTGTCGATGTCGCGCTCGAGGCGCTCGACCTGGCTCGACAGCATCCGCAACCGTTCCGCCTTGCCGGCGGCTTGCGGCACTGCGAGATCGGCGCCGAGATCGAACAGGTCGTTCTGGATCTTGCCCAGCATTGCATCGAGATCGCGCACTTCCGCCAGATGCAGCCGCACCACGCCAATGGCGGCGTTGGTCTCGTCGACGGTTCCATAGGCCGCGATGCGCAGATCGTATTTCGGGCGGCGTTCGCCGCTGCCGAGGGCGGTGGTGCCGTCATCGCCGGTGCGCGTGTAGATACGGTTGAGCACGACCATTGTTGGCTCCAGTCTCTGACACCTCTCCCGTCGGGAGGGGCCGAATTGCGAAGCGTTTATTCCGATATACGTATTTTCATCTACCGTCCCAGCGCCCACACTGTGAGCATGGTGATGATGATGGCGGCGAATTGCAGCAGCACCCGTAACCGCATCAGCTTCTGGGACCGGTTCGGCGAGCCGCCCCGCATCATGTTGATGAGGCCCAACAGCAGCACCAGCGCGACCGCGCCCACCGCCAGCGGAAGAAGAAACCAGCCCAGGAAGGATGACATCAGCCGTACATAACACCGCGCCGGGCGATCCGCCATCACACTCGCGCCAGCGCAACGATCTGGCTTTTTGTCCAGTAATATCAGAAGGTAGCCCGATTCGGATTGAAAGCGTGTTGCGCTCCCATCAAGGTGAAATGTGCGGCAAATTCGCTACGTCTTTCACATCGGCCTCGACGCGTTTTATACGTTTCTCGCCGATGACGGCTGGGCGATCGCCAGCCACATCGCGCTGTCGACGCTGATGGCGCTGTTTCCGTTTCTGATCGTGCTGACCTCGCTGGCCGGCTTTTTCGGCTCCAAGGAACTCGCCGACCAGGCGGTCGGACTGATGCTGCAAGTCTGGCCGAAGCAGGTCGCCGATTCGCTGTCGGGCGAGATTCACGACGTGCTGACGACAAGCCGCGGCGACATCTTGACCATCGGCGCGGTCCTCGCGGTGTATTTTGCCTCGAACGGCGTGGAGGCGTTACGCGTGGCGCTCAACCGCGCCTATTCGCTCGTCGAACCGCGACGCTGGTACTGGCTGCGCCTGGAATCGATCGGCTACACACTGGTCGCGGCCTTCAGTTCGCTGGCGATGGCGTTCATGATCGTGCTCTGGCCCCTGCTCCTGGAAGCGGCACGGCGGCATATTCCACTGGTCATCGAGAACAACGAAAACTTCCTCAACCTTGTCCGCTACGGCATCACCATCACCGCGCTGATCGTCGCGCTCTTTATCCTGCATCTGTGGCTTCCGGCGGGGCGCCGCGGATTCCTGCAGATCCTGCCGGGCATCATCTTCACCCTGGTGGCGTCGCTGGTGTCGGGCATCGTGTTCGGACAATACCTCGCGCGGTTCGCCAACAATTACGTCACGATGTATGCGGGCCTGGCGTCCGTGATCATTGCGCTGGTGTTTCTGTATTTCATCGCCGCGATCTTCGTCTATGGCGGCGAGTTGAACGCGTCGATCATCAAGTCGCAGCTGCCGCACGGCGTGTCGCTTCAAGCAGCACAATTGCCAAATCCCGCGGACTCACAGGCTTGACCAGAAAGGCATCGGCGCCGGCGGCGCGCGATGCCGCCTCGTCGTCTTCGCGGCCCGAAACCCCGATGATCGCGATGCGGCCGAACGGCGCGTTCAAGCTGCGAATGCGCCGGATCGCCTCGATGCCGGTAATGCCGGGCAACACCATGTCCATCAGCACCGCGTCGAACCCGCCTTCGGCGATCCGCTCGGCGGCGGCCTCGCCTCGGCCGATGAATTCCGCCCGATGGCCGAGTTCGGTGAGGATCGCATTGAGCACGACGCGGCCGAACGGATTGTCCTCGACGCTGAGAACGCGCAAGGGCCGCACCGCATCCGGCGACGGGTCGGCGCCGGCACCCGAGCTGGCCGCTTTCGCAGCTTTCGCGCGGGTCAGAGTGACCGTCAACGTGAAGGTAGTTCCCCCGTTGCGCGGCTGTGAAACCACGACGTCGCCGCCCATCGCACGCGCCAGCGCTTTCACTGAAGACAATCCGAGGCCGGCGCCGCCGAAGCGCGAGGCGATGCGGACATTGGCCTGCGAGAACGGACGGAACAGTCGCTTGATTTCGGCCAGCGTGAGGCCAATTCCGCTGTCGGAAACCGCGAAGGCGACGACGGCCTTGCCTTTCGCACTGCGGATCGCTTCGACCTTGAGCGCGACGCCGCCGCGTTCCGTGAATTTCACCGCATTGTCGATCAGATTTTCCAATGCGGCACGTAGCCGGACCGGATCGCCGATCACGAAAGCGGGCAGTTTTTCGGAAATCTCGACCAGGGATTGCAGGCCCTTCGCGGTGGCCCGGCCCGCCAGCAAATCCCCGGCATGCCGCGCCAGCGCCCGCAGATCGAAGAAATCCCGCCGCACGCCAAGTTCGGCGCCGCCGCTACGCGCCGCATCGACGAACAAGGTCGCGATGCTGGCAAGATGCTCGGCGCCCGATTTAATGGTGTCGGCCCAGCGCCGCTCGCGCTCGCCGAGGTCGGACGTCGCGAGCAGATCGCTGATGGCCAGAATTCCGGTCAGCGGCGTGCGAACCTCGTGCGCAAAGGCGGCGAGCGCCGCCTCGACCATGCCTGACGAGGCAGCCTTGGTGGCGCGCTTGATGGCGCGTTTTTTAGGCGACCGCTTTTCCGGCGGCCGTGCGATGCGCTTTGGGCGCGATTTAGGCGCCATGACTCCCCCGACCCGGTCGGCCTCACCATGCCATGGCCGGGCGCGGGGAGTCACGCCGGGCGGCGGTTCCCACTGCGCTTAAGGCAGACCGGCCAGACGGCGAATATCCGCCGGCGTCGCGCCGCCGGCGCGGAGTTCCCGCAAGGCGGTGGCCGCGGTCGATTTCGACAACTTGCGCCCCGTATCGTCGAACACGAGGCGGTGGTGCCGATAGGCGGCCTGCGGCAGGCCGAGCAATTGTTGCAGCAGCCGGTGGACGCTGGTCGACCAGAACAGATCCCGGCCGCGCACCACATCGGTCACGCCCTGCAAGGCATCGTCGATCACCACCGAGAGGTGATAGCTGGTCGGCGTTTCCTTGCGGGCCAGGATGACGTCGCCCCAGTCCTGCGGCCGAGCGGTCACAACACCGGTCTCGCCGTTCGGACCTTCGCCATGCTCGGTCCAGCCGAGGAGATCGCCGGCGCGCGCGAGAGCCGCGGCCATATCAAGCCGCAGGGCATAAGGCACGCCCAATTCAAGCAATCGCGCGCGCTCGTCAGGCGTCAGCAGCTTCGCCGTACCGGGATAGAGTGCCGCGCCGTCGGGATCGCGCGGCCACGGGGCGCTCACCCCACGCTGCGCCACCAGCCGTGCAATCTCGGCGCGGCTTTCGAAGCTTGGATAGACCAGACTTTCCGCGATCAGTTTCTCTATCGCTTCAAGGTATTCCGCCAGATGTTCGGATTGCCGCCGCACCGGTGTTTCCCAGACGACGCCAAGCCAGGCGAGGTCCTCATAGATCGCGGCCTCGAATTCCGGCCTGCACCTGATAGCGTCGATGTCCTCGACGCGCAGCAGCAACCGCCCGCCCGTCTCGCGCGCAAGGTCAAAATTCAGCAACGCCGAATAAGCGTGGCCGAGGTGCAGATAGCCGTTCGGACTCGGCGCAAAGCGGAAGACGGGTGGCATTGATCAAGACTCGTCACTGCCGGGCTTGACCCGCCTGCGGGGCCGAAGCACCTTCGGCGGGGCGTAGGCCCGGCAATCCATCTTTTTCACAAAACTCCGTTACGAAGGAGATGGATGCGCGGGTCAAGCCCGCGCACGACGATCCCAGCAGGTTGAGGCCCTTTAATGCCCATCCACCTCAACACCCAGGCCGATCTCGACGAAGCCATCCACGCGCTGGTCAACCAGGACCCGCGGTTAAAACCCGTGCTGAAAATCGCGGGCATGCCGGCGTTGCGGCGGCGCGAGCCTGGCTTTGCGGGTCTCGCCCACATCGTCTGCGGTCAGCAGGTGTCGACCGCAAGTGCTGCGGCGATCTGGGGCCGCGTCAGCGCGGCGTTCGGGCCGTTTCACCATGACGCGCTGCGCAAGGCGCGCACCGATCGCCTCGGCCGGCTCGGATTGTCGGGCGCGAAGATCAAGACCCTGAAGAATCTGGCGCGCGAGCTCGCTAGCGAGCGGCTCAATCTCGACGTGCTGGCGCATGAGGACGCCGACGTCGCGCACAATACTCTGACGGGGCTGCACGGCATCGGCCCGTGGACCGCCGACGTCTATCTCTTGTTTTGCCTCGGTCATGGCGACGCCTGGCCGGCCGGCGATCTCGCCGTGCAGGAGGCGGTCAAGATCGGCCTCGGTCTCAAGACGCGCCCCACGCAGAAGGAAATGGCGCCGCTGGCGGAACCGTGGCGTCCGTTGCGCGGCGCTGCGGCACATCTTTGGTGGAGCTATTACCGGGCGTTGAAAAAGCGCGAGGGTATTCTGCCGCAAGGCAAGTGAGCCGGCGGATCGATCGCGCCCTTTCAGCGCCATCGCGAACGGTATAGGTTTCCACCCGGGGAAAACGCCGCGCAGACGGCCGTGAGAGACGCGCATGCTCGACAGGACCGACGATATCTCAATCGCAGTCGAAAACTGGCTGGCGCAATTCGAAAGCGCGCTGGCCGCGGCCGACCGTGAACTCCTGAAAAACCTGTTCCTTCCGGAAAGCTATTGGCGCGACGTGCTGGCGCTGAGCTGGAACATCCAGACCGTCAACGGCGCCGACGCCATCCTGCACGAATTGGAAATCCACGCCGGCCGCGTCGGCCTTGAGCGGCCTGCGCATCGATCCCGACCGCCGCGCGCCGCGCAAGGTGACACGCGCCGGCACATTGGCGATCGAAGCGATTTTCAAATTCGAAACTTCTATCGGCCGTGGCGATGGAATTGTCCGCCTCACCCCGGATGCCAAAGACGGCACGCTAAAAGCATGGACCCTGCTGACGGCACTCGAGGAATTGAAAGGCTTCGAGGAGCAGCAGGGCGTGTCCCGCCCGCGTGGTGAAGCCTATTCGCGGGATTTTCGCGGGCCCAACTGGCTCGATTTGCGCAAACAAGCAGCCGAATATGCCGATCGCGATCCGACCGTGCTGGTGATCGGCGGCGGACAATCCGGGCTCTCGATCGCGGCGCGGCTAAAACAACTGCAGGTCGACACCCTGATCGTCGACCGCGAGGCGCGGATCGGCGACAACTGGCGCAAACGCTATCACGCGCTGACGCTGCATAATCAGGTGCAGGTCAACCACCTGCCCTACATGCTGTTTCCGCCGAACTGGCCGACCTATATCCCGAAGGACAAGCTCGCCAACTGGTTCGAGGCCTATGTCGAGAGCATGGAGCTGAACTACTGGACCGGCACCGAATTCGAGGGCGGCAGCTATGACGACAAAGAGCAGCGCTGGATCGTGAGCTTGCGCCGCGCCGATGGCAGCACGCGCACCATGCATCCGCGGCATGTCGTGCTGGCCACCGGCGTCAGCGGCATTCCGAGCCTGCCGGAACTCTCCGGCTTGCAGAATTTCGCCGGCACGGTGATGCATTCCAGCCGCTACACCGACGGCGAGGACTGGAAAGGCAAGCGCGCGCTGGTGATCGGCACCGGCAACAGCGGCCACGACATCGCGCAGGACCTCTATTCCAGCGGCGCCGAGGTCACGCTGGTGCAGCGCAGCCCGACACTGGTGGTCAGCATCGAGCCGTCGGCGCAACTGGTGTATTCGCCCTACAATGAGGGCACGCTGGACGATAACGACCTGATCGCGACCTCGATGCCGCTGGCCGTGGCCCGGAAAAGCCACGCAATGGTGACCGAGCAGTCGAAGAAACTCGACGAGGAATTGCTCGACGGGCTGACCCGCGCCGGCTTCAAACTCGATTACGGCGAGGACGACACCGGCTGGCAGTTCAAATATCTCACCCGCGGCGGCGGCTATTATTTCAATGTCGGCTGTTCGGATTTGATCGTGAATGGAGAAATCGCGCTGCGGCAGTTCTCCGACATCGACACGTTTGTCGCCGAGGGCGCACGGATGAAGGATGGCACGACAATGCCTGCCGATCTGATCGTGCTGGCGACCGGCTACAAGCCGCAGGAAGAACTGGTGCGCAAACTGTTTGGGGAGGAAGTCACCAAACGCGTCGGCACCATCTGGGGTTTCGGCGACGAGCAGGAACTGCGCAACATGTACCGCGCACCGGCCAGCCCGGCCTCTGGTTCATCGCCGGCGGCCTCGCGCAATGCCGCATCAACTCGAAATACCTGGCGCTGCAGATCAAGGCGATCGAGGAAGGGTTGCTGGCGATAAATCGACACGTCATTCCGGGGCGATGCGCAGCATCGAACCCGGAATCTGCGAGATGATTCCGGGTCTGGTCCTTCGGACCATCCCGGAATGACAGCAAAAATCAGGGAGACAACCATGCCGACCATCCTGGGCTCGGGCGAGCATCGCTACCGCGTCGTCGAAAACTGGGCGAAGCTGCCCGACGGGTGGAAGCTCACCGATGTCGCCTCTGTCGCGGTCGACAGCAAGGACCGCGTCTATGTCTTCAACCGCGGCGACCATCCGATGATGGTGTTCGACCGCGACGGCAATTTCATCAGAGCTGGGGCGAAGGGCTGTTCGGCCGCGCGCACGGACTGCACATCGACGCCGACGACAATCTCTATTGCACCGACGACGGCGACCATACCGTGCGCAAATGCACGACCGACGGCAAGGTGCTGCTGACGATCGGCATCCCCAACAAGCCGGCGCCCTTCATGAGCGGCGAGCCGTTCCACCGCTGCACCCACACCGCGCTTTCGCCGAAGGGCGAGATCTACGTCTCGGACGGCTACGGCAATGCCCGCGTCCACAAATATTCGCCGGACGGCAAGCTGATGAAAACCTGGGGCGAGCCGGGCACCGATCCCGGCCAGTTCAACATCGTGCACAACATCGTCACCGACGCCGATGGCTGGGTCTATGTCGCCGACCGCGAGAACCACCGCGTCCAGGTGTTCGACGGCAACGGCAAATACGAGACGCAGTGGAACAATCTGCACCGGCCCTGCGCGCTGCATTGCTGCTGCGGGGGCGGCAAGCAGCCGACCTTCATCATCGGCGAGCTCGGGCCCGGCATGAACGTCAACCGCAAGGTGCCCAATCTCGGCCCGCGTCTCTCCATCGTCGATGCAAGGGGCAAGCGCATCGCCCGACTCGGCGGCGAGCACGGCCCGGGCGTCGAAACCGGCAAGTTCCTCGCGCCGCACGGCATCGCGATGGATTCCAAAGGGCGGCATCTATGTCGGCGAAGTCGGCGTCACCGACTGGAAGACCAGTTTTCCGGATACGCCGATGCCGCCGGAGGTCGGGGTGGTCGCGCTGCCTGCAGAAGCTGGAGAAGATCGGATAGTAATAATCGTCATTGCGAGGAGCGCCAGCGGCGAAGCAATGACGTTGATAAAGTGGCGCGCTCACTCTCCCTTGAGGTTGGCCGCCTTGATGATCGGCCACCAGCGCGCAATCTCGGCTTTCTGCAACGCCCGCAATACTTCCGGGGATTGCTGGTCGAGCGGCGCGATCTGGATGCCGAGGTCCATCAGGCGCTGCTTCACCAATGGATGGCCAAGCAGCTGCGACATGGTGGCGTTCAGCTTGGCGATGACATCCTTCGACGTTCCCTTGGGCACCCAAAGTCCATACCAGAGCGACGCAAAGAAGCCGGGCAGGCCTGCCTCTTCCGCGGTCGGAATATTGGGCGAGGCAGCCAGCCGCATCCGGCCGGTGACGGCAAACGGCTTGATGCTTCCGGCCGCCACCAGCGATTTGAAATTCGACGACGGCTCGATCATGAAGTCGATCTGTCCGGCCAAAAGGTCCTGCATCGCCGGCGCGTTGCCGCGATAGGGCACGAACTGAAATTTTGTGCCGGTCAGCTTCTGAAACGAAATTCCGGCGAGCTGACCGGTGGCGCCGACGCCGGCGATACCCACCGATGCCTTGTCGGGATTGGCCTTCAGCCAGGCAATCAATCCCTTGAGATCATCGGCCGGCAAATCCTTCTTGCCGACGATCAACAGCGGCTCGCTGCCGATCAGGATGATCGGCTCCAGGTCCTTCAGCAAATCGAACGGCAGGGTGTAGAGCCCGCCGGTCAGCATATGCGTCGTCGAGGTGCCGATGCTCAGCGTGTAGCCATCGGCGGGCGAACGCACCGCGCGGCCGACGCCGATGCTGCCGGCGGCGCCCGCCGATGTTCTCGATGATGATGGATTGACCGAGAACGGGCCGCATCTGCTCGGCCAGGAAACGCGCCAGCGTGTCGGTGGCGCCTCCGGCGGGGAACGGCACGATCATGGTAATCGGACGCGTCGGATAGTCCTGCGCGGCGGCGACGCAGTTCCATGCCGAACAGACTACAGCCAAGACTGCGAGCAAATTACGCATCAAATTCCTCCGGGACGGGCATACAATTGCGGGCTTGTCGCCAAAGTCAATCGCGGGCAACATTATCAGGAAACGCGCCTTGCCGGGGAATCCGCATGCAGCGACGCCTTGCTGCCATTTTAGCCGCTGATGTGGTTGGCTACAGCCGTCTGATGGGCTCCGACGAGATCGGAACCCTCACGGCGCTGAAGGCCCATCGCCGCGAGCTGGTCGATTCCACGATCTCCGAACATCACGGCCGTATCGTCAAAACCACCGGCGACGGCATGCTGGTGGAATTTGCCAGCGTGGTCGATGCGGTCGGTTGCGCCGTGAAAATTCAACGCAGCATGGTCCGGCGGAACGCCGGCGTTCCCCAGGACAAACGGGTTGTGTTCCGGATCGGTATCAACGTCGGCGACATTATCATCGACGGTGACGACATTTTCGGGGACGGTGTCAATATCGCAGCGCGGCTGGAGACGCTGTGCGAACCCGGCGGCGTATGCATTTCGCGAGCCGCCAACGACCAGATCCGCGACAAGCTTTCGCTCGCGTTTGCCGATCTTGGCGAGCAGGCCGTCAAGAATATTTCCCGCGCCGTCGGCGTCTTCGGGCTGGCGGCCAGAGACATCGAAGCCCTTCCCGAATCCGTTGCGTCGGCATCTGCCGAAGATGCCCTGAGCACAAAACCCGCATACGAACAGGAAATTCACTTTTGCCAGGCCAAGGACGGTGTGCAACTCGCCTATGCGCGGATAGGTCAAGGCTCGCCACTGGTCAAAACCGGCAACTGGATGACTCACCTCGAATTTGATTTCGACAGTCCGGTCTGGCGGCATCTCCACCGGGAACTTTCCCGCGATCATGCCTTCTTTCGATATGACGCTCGCGGCAATGGACTGTCAGATCGTGAGGTTGCCGATGTTTCGTTTGAGAACTTTGTGGACGATCTCGAAACGGTGGTCGATGCGGCCGGCATCGAGCGCTTTGCGCTTCTGGGCATATCGCAGGGCTGTGCAGTCTCGATCGCCTATGCGGTCCGGCATCCGGAAAGGGTTTCTCACCTGATTCTTTTCGGTGGCTATGCGGTCGGCTGGAAGAAACGCGCCAGGACAGAGGCGGAGAAAGAGGCGGGCGAAGCCATGCTCACTTTGATGCGGCTCGGATGGGGCCAGGAAAACCCGGCGTTCCGGCAAATGTTCACGTCGCAGTTCATTCCGGGCGGCACCAAGGAGCAGGCCGACTGGTTCAATGAACTGCAACGAATTTCGACATCCGCCATGGACGCAGTCCGCAATCTTACGGCCAGTGGTGAAGCGGACATAACGTCGCTTTTGTCCCAGGTTAAAGTGCCGACCCTCGTGATGCATTCCCGGCATGATGCCCGGGTGCCGTTTGAGTCCGGTAGAAGAATGGCCGCAGGCATCCCGGGCGCCCGCTTCGTTGCTTTGGAGAGCCGGAACCACCTGATTTTGGAAAGCGAGCCTGCGTTTGCTCGTTTCCTGGAGGAGATAAGGTCCTTTCTCGAGGTGAAGACCGCACCCTGATCGAACGCGGTTCGATCAGGCATCGCCGACCGCATCGCGCCGCCATCGTTCGGATTCTTCCGCATAGCGCCGCATCGCGTGGGCTTCCGTGAGAATTCCGACCACCCGGCGCTCGCCGCCGGCCTCGACCACCGCCAGCGATTCGGCTTCGGCGTCGTCGAACACCGCAATGGCTTCCTGGATATTCATGACGGGAGACAATGTCGCATCCCGATGATGCAGGATGCTGGTAACAGAACTGGTCGCATCGATATCCGCCGCGTGCGCTTCGGCGACCAGCACCAGTCCGGCGTAGTGACCCTCGGCGTCGACCCCGATCACCCGGGTCTTCGATCCCAGCGGAAATTTGATGCGGAATTCCTCGATTGGCATGTCGGCGTTCACGGTGGTGACATCGGGGCGCATCAGCGTCCGCACCGTGAGATCGCGGAGCCAGCCGACATCGGCGGCGCTGCGGATGGTTTCGCCGCGCAGGTGCAGCCGCCAGGTCGCGAACGAGTAGCCGAACAGCTCGCGAGTGATCTGGGTCGAGAGGATCACCGCGACCAGCACCGCGGTCGTGAGCCAGAGATTGCCGGTCAATTCCAGCGCGATGAACGACATCGTCAGCGGCCCGCCGATCACCGAGGCCGACAGCGCGCTCATGCCGATGATCGCGTAGACATTCGGATCGAGGTCCAGCCCCGGCCAGACCGCCTCAATGCCGGCGGCGAACAGACGGCCGCCGAGCGCGCCCAGGAACAGCGTGGCGAAAAACAATCCGCCGCGGAAGCCACTGCCGAGCGATATCACCGAGGCAATCGCCTTCAGGATGAACACGCCTGCAATAATCGTCAACGGCAGCGAGACGATGTTGGAGAAATGCAGCGCGCCGTGCCCCGACGACATCACCTGTGGCGTCAGCAGGGCCAGCAGGCCGACGCCGAGACCGCCAAGCGCGACGCGTAGCGGCGGCCAGATTCCGGTCTTTGCCAGCAACGCCTCGCACAACGCCACGCCGCGCATGATTCCGATGCCGACCAGAGCCGACAAAATCCCCAGCAATCCCGCGATGGCAAGATCGCGTCCGAGCACATCGCCAACCGGACCGATGCCGATGCCAAGCGACAACGCGGCAAATCCATGGGTGACGAAATAGCCAGCTACCGCGGCGACACCGACCGGAGTCAGGCTGGCCGGGGTATATCCGCCGATCACCAGTTCAAAGGCATAGAACGCGCCGGCCAGCGGCGCGCCGAACGCGCCCGCGATCGCCGCCGCGGCGCCGCAGCCGACCATGATGCGCTGATCGGCGCGGCGCAGGTGAAATCCGCGGCCCAAAGAAGCGCCAATGCCGCTGGCAAGCTGGGTATATCCCGCCTCGAGCCCGACCGAGGCGCCGACGCCGCTCGACCAGACCGTCTGCAGCGCCACGATCAAGCTGCCGCGAAACGACATTCGCCCGCCATGCAGCGCATTGGCCTCGATCGGATCGATTTCACGCGCCGGCCGCCAGCGCAGCAGCAGCAGGAAGGCTACCCCCAGGACCAGGCCGCCGAGACTCGGAACCAGCAAGGCGCGCAGCGGCTCGATGCTGTCCTGGCTCGAGAGACGCTCCCTGATCGAAATGTTGAAAAATAGCGAATGAAGTCCCGCGACTGCCACGCTCATCGCGATAACCACCAAGCCGGCGACGGTTCCGATCAGCGCCGCCAGCACGACCAGGCTGGTCTCATGGGCGCGAACGAAGGCCCGCAGCCGCCGCGGCGCTTCAAGATAACGGGATGGGGTGACCATCTGGCTTGCGTCCGTATGCGGCCGAGCGCGCCGCGGGCCCCGGTTTAGCGGTGTTCACGCCCCTCACGCAATCGGGAGGACGGACGGACCGGAGAGAGGGCGGATAAGCCTCAGAACGCTCTTCACAATCCCGTCAGGCTGCCTGTAGTATGTCATTGATGCTGCTTCGCAGCTTATAGGGGGCCAGGAGCGTTACTTGAACGCACATGTCTCGCAAGGCGGTTGGCCGGTACTGGTTCTGAACGCGGACTTCCGGCCGCTCAGTTACTATCCGCTGTCTCTTTGGTCGTGGCAGGACGCGATCAAGGCGGTGTTCCTCGACCGCGTCAACATCGTCGAGCATTACGACCGCGCGGTGCGCAGCCCCTCGTTCGAAATCCAGCTGCCGAGCGTGGTGTCCCTCAAATCCTTCGTCAAGCCGACCACCCATCCCGCCTTCACCCGGTTCAACGTGTTCCTGCGCGACCGTTTCGTCTGTCAGTATTGCTCGGCCTCCGACGATCTGACCTTCGATCACATCATTCCCCGCAGCAAGGGCGGCCAGACCACCTGGGAGAACGTGGTCGCGGCCTGTTCGCCGTGCAATCTCCGCAAGGGCAATCTGACGCCACAGCAGGCGCGGATGTTTCCGCGCCAGCCCCCGTTCGCGCCTACCGTACATCAACTGCACCGCAACGGCCGGCTGTTCCCGCCGAACTACCTGCACGATAGCTGGTTGGATTATTTGTATTGGGATACCGAACTCGATCCGTAGGCGGCGGGCAGAATATGTAGCGCGACGCAACGAGTGTCAGCGGACTTCCGCAACGAGGATGTCCTCACTCAACGCCCGTCCGGCCAGAAGTACCGTCCCGCTGCTATCGACAATCGCGGACGAGCCGAAGGAGACCCGGTCCGCCGTGCGGCCGGCAACATCCGCTCGAACGATCATCACATTGTTGTCCCTGGCCCGCGCGATATCGACGGCCCGGCTCAACGCCACCACATCGGCTTTCTCCGGACGCAGGCCGTTGTTGCTTGGCAAGAAAATGGCCTTGGCGCCGCGTGCAGCCATGCCGGCAGCCAATTCAGGATAATTCGAATCGTTGCAGATCATGATCCCGAATGAAAGCGAGCCGATGGTGAACACCGGGCTCTGGTCCCCGGCGCTGTATACGGATTTCCTGATGGCGGGATAGCGCTTCCGGTAGATGCCGATGACTCTGCCGCCGTGAAACACGGCGGCGGCGTTGTACAGCTTTCCGGCGCCGGCCGCTTCGGTGAAGCCCACGATGGTGGTCACCGATTTGCTGGCAAAAGGCGCGAGCAGCGTTTCCAGTTGACCGCCTTCGATGTCGATTGCGAAACGAGCGGGGCATTCCGCATGATCGGCAAGCCCTCCGAGCACGGCCTCCGGACAACACAGGATCTCCACGCCTTCGATCTCACACCATGTGACGCGATGGCGAATGAGTTCGAGAGCTGCCATGGAGCCCGCGGGCAGAAGCGGAGCCTGATAGGCGGCAACCTTCATTCGAAATTTTCCGAGTTTCTGGCGGCGCCGGCAGCGCGGGCAAGCACTGCCGCCCTCTACAGCAGCGTTCCCCGTAAAATCAGTGACGCCACACTGAAATAGATCACAAGTCCCGTCACGTCGACCAGGGTGGCGACAAACGGCGCCGAGGCGCTTGCCGGGTCGAAGCCGATCCGCTGCAGGATAAACGGCAGCATCGATCCGGTCAGCGAACCGAACATCACGATACCGATCAGGGCGACACCGACCGTCAGCGCGACCAGCTCCCAGTGCGCGCCGTAATCGTAGAAGCCCAGATACTGCCAGAGCGAAATGCGCACGATGCCGACCACGCCCAGCATCGCCCCGAGCGCCAGCCCGTTGGGGATTTCCCGCAACGCCACCCGCCACCAGTCCCCGATCTCGAGCTCGTGCAGCGCCAGCGAGCGGATCAGAAGCGAGGTTGCCTGCGAGCCCGAATTGCCGCCCGAGCTCATGATCAGCGGAATGAACAGCGTCAGCACGATCGCCTTTTCGAGCTCGCCCTCATAGCCCTGCATGGCGGAAGCGGTCAGCATTTCGGACAGGAACAGCGCGCACAGCCAGCCGCCGCGCTTCTTCATCATCTGCCAGAAGCCGATTTCCATGTACGGCTCGTTGATGGCCGCCATGCCGCCGAACTTCTGCACGTCCTCGGTGGTTTCCTGCACGATGGCGTCGATGACGTCGTCGACCGTGACGATCCCGATGACCCGGCCGTGATCGACCACCGGCACCGCGAGCAGGTCGTATTTCGAAATCAGCCGGGCGACGTCCTCACGATCCATCAGGGGCGTGACGGTGATCAGCCTGCCCGGACGGGCCACCGATAGCACCGGCGCCTGCGGATCGCCGGTGATCAGCCGACGCAGGGTGATGGTCTTGACCAGCTTCTTGCTGACGGGATCGAGCACGTAGATCGCATAGACGGTCTCGCGGCTGCTTTCCACATGGCGGATATAGTCGAGGGTCTGCTGCACCGTATAGGTCGAGGGGACGCTGGCGAACTCAGTGGTCATGATCGATCCGGCGGTGTCCTTTGGGTATTGCAGCAGGCGGCGGATGTTGACCCTGGTGTCTGGGTCCAATAGCTCAAGCAGTTCGGAGCAATGCGGCTCCTCCACCTGGTGGAAGATGTCGGCGACCCGGTCGGCCGACACGCCGGCCAGCAGCTTCGCCGCGGCGTCCCGCGGCATCGCCATGATGATCTCAGGTTCATGATCGAGCCCCGGCTGGTCGAGCACCTCGATGGCCCGATCGGGCGGCAGCTGGAGCAGAACCGCGGCGGCGAGTTCCAGCGGCAGATCGTTGACGGCCTCGACAATGTCGGGCGCGCGTTCGTCGATCATGCTGGCGGCAAGGAATGCCGGGTTGATCATGTCGTCGGGCTTCGCCGCGGGATCGTGGACGTCAAGATCAGTCATGAGTCACATTCCTCCGTGCACGGGGCCGCAAGGCTGATAGGCTTTGGACCTCGTCCTGTAAATAAAAGAAATCAAAGCCGGATGGCGGGTCTTGAGGCAGGCCAAAAAGGCAACGCGTTCAGCGTCGACCGCGCATCACGAGACTTTCAAGACGGCCATTTTCGACATAGGATCGTCATCGCTTGCGTGGGCTCCGCTCAATGTTATTTGAGCATGAACGTGCCCGTTGGCCCGGGAGATTCTCATGCCCTCTTTGACCGAATGGAAAGTGCCCCCGGCCAACCAGCCGCGGGCGAGCGACTTCAGTTTCGATCTCGACCGCGTGCTTTCGTCCGTGGTCGGCCTGCATTCGATTGTCCCTTCCGACGCCTTCAGTGCCGACAGCCTTGGCACCGAGCGTGCCGGCAACGGCGTGGTGATCGACGACGGCCTGATCTTGACCATCGGCTATCTCATTACCGAGGCCGAGACGGTCTGGCTGCATCTCGGCGATGGCCGTGTCGTGCAGGGCCACGTGCTCGGCATCGACACGGTGACCGGATTTGGCCTGGTACAGGCGCTCGGCCCGCTCGATCTCGAACCGCTGCCGATCGGATCTTCCGCCGAGGCCGGGATCGGCGACCGCGTGGTGGTCGGCGGCGCCGGCGGGCGCACCCGGTCGGTCGCCAGCCGCATCGTCGCCAAGCAGGAATTCGCCGGTTACTGGGAATATCTGCTGGATGAAGCTGTTTTCACCTATCCCGCGCATCCGAACTGGGGCGGCACCGCGATGATCTCGAGCCGCGGTGAATTGATCGGCATCGGCTCGTTGCAGCTCGAGCGCGAACGCGAAGGCCGGCCCGAACATGTCAACATGGTCGTGCCGATCGATCTGCTGAAGCCGGTGCTCGACGATCTGCGTAAATTCGGCCGCGTCAACAAGCCGGCGCGGCCCTGGCTCGGGATGTTCTCGCATGAGATCGACGGCAGGGTCGTGGTGGTCGGCATCTCCGCCAAGGGTCCCGCGGCACGCGCCGAACTCAAGCCCGGCGACATCGTCCTGGCCGTGAAGGGCGAGAAGATCTCAAGCCAGACGCAGTTCTACCGCAAACTCTGGTCGCTTGGGCCTGCCGGCGTCGACGTGCCGCTCACCATCCACCACGAGGGCGTTACCTTCGATGTGGTGTTAACCTCGACCGACCGTGCCAAATTGCTGAAGGCGCCGCGGCTGCATTGAAGAGCGAAAGTGCGGCCGGGGATCGCGCCATGAGCGACGCTGTTGTCGATGACATCGTGGCGGTGCTGCCGCCGCTGTTGCAATCGCTGGAAGCGCTCGGGTTCATCGCCCGTCATTTGAATCCGCCGGATTTTGGCGCCGTGATGGAAACCGCCGGCACGCCGGATCAGGCGTTGCGGAATGTGCGTTCCCGGCTGACGGACTGGCCCGCGGAATTCGACTATCTGCGGGCGCCGCTGCAAGCCGCGAGCGAGGCCGCGCTCGCCGCGTTCGACGGCTTGCGCGCGGTCCAGCAGGGCCATGGCGACCTGATTGCGGTGTTTCGCGCATTACGCCACGCGCCGCGCGCGCAGGAGGCGCTGTATCCCCTCGCCGCCAGATTGCCGCCGGTCAGCCAGTTCTTCGTCGATCCGGCATTGCGCGACGATAGCGAGTTGCTGGCGCGCCTCGCCGAGCCGGCCAACGGAAATACCGGCATATTACACGACCACAACGAGCCCGGCAGCCGCGGCGGCTTCTCGCTGTACGTGCCGGAATACTATACGCCCGATCGTAGCTGGCCGCTGGTGATGGCGCTGCATGGCGGCAGCGGCAATGGCCGCGGCTTCCTGTGGAGCTGGCTGCGCGACGCCCGCAGCCACGGCGCCATCCTGGTCGCACCCACCGCGATCGGAAACACCTGGGCGCTGATGGGGGACGATACGGACACACCGAACCTCACCCGTATCCTCGAATTCGTGCGCGGTCGCTGGAATATCGACCCGCAAAAACTGCTTCTGACCGGCATGAGCGACGGCGGCACGTTCAGCTATGTCTCCGGGCTGGAGAGCGCGTCACCCTTCACCCATCTGGCGCCGGTCGCCGCCACCTTCCATCCGCTGATGGCGGAAATGGCCGATGCCGAACGACTACGCGGACTGCCGATCTATCTCGTGCATGGCGCGCTCGACTGGATGTTTCCGGTGCAGGTGGCGCGGCAGACCCGTCAGCTGTTGTCGGCGGCAGGCGCCGAGGTGACCTACCGCGAACTCGACGATCTCAGCCATTGCTATCCACGCGAAATGAACGCGCCGATCCTGAGCTGGCTCGCCGGCGAACGATGATCTCTCTGAGCAGCAGCAAACAAATCCGCAGCTCTATGAATCAATTCCGCGGCCGGTCAGGGACCCAGACTTAAGATGTACTTCTGGCAACTGGTCGATTTGATCCCTTGCTTTGCGCAGCACATCCCGATCAGCAGTGCTGAGCGTATTCAAGTCTCCATCACCGAAATATCCGATAGCGCGTAGAACTTGTGCCGGCTCGCCGTCGAACATTTGCCTGAAAGCGCTCAAGCCGATCGGCAAAGATACGCCTGCGGAAATCATCTCGGCAATGTCCCGATAATCTTTGGCTTCAGCGCGGTCCAGCGTCGCCTTCAGCTTGGTCGCCATCAAGTCGTCGAGAGATGCGACCAGCAAACTACCGTCGCTGGTCTGAAGCGGATTGTTGACTCGGTCAAATCCGATACCGCCGAAGAACGAAACCTTCACGGAACCGGTCGGCATTTCGGCCAGAACCACTAGCGTCTCTGGAGCGTCCTGCAAAATGGCGGACCCACGGATAAACGCAAATTTCGCGCGCAGCTGATCCTTGTCCAGCGGCTCGGACCGAAAGAAGTCAAAATCAAGCAACTCCCTGTGTCCAAGGTGGAGCGCAATGGCTGTCCCTCCGTAGAGAACAAAATTTAGATCAGATGTGCCCGCAAGGCTGGGCCAGATTTCCTTTTGCGCCTGGGGCAGTACCTTAAGTTTCGGCTCAAAGCGTTGCGGCATGGATGGCTCTTCGCGGTGCCTTGTCCGGGATCGCAACACCTGTCGCAAACGACAATCGTCCGCGCCAGAATTCCCAGGAGCGATCGTTGATCCAGCCCGGCTCGGCATGCAGCATGATTTCAACCAACCGCGCTCTACCAACGGTCTGCTCGAGCAGAAGGATATCGTCGTATGTTCCCAAATTCATCGTTTGCGCGATGATGCGGTCTTCGGAATGCCGCTGACCGCCGACCGGCTTCCACCAGAGGTATTTCCGGCTAAATCCGGCGATTACATCGGTCAAAGCATCGTTAGTTGCCATGGGTCATGTTAGCTTATCCGATGGACCTTTTCCATTATTGTCGACATAATCTCGTCGGAATTTGTCTCCAGTTGTGAAGGGCTTGGCGAACAATGGGGGCGTTGGTCAAAGCGGTTTTTAAAGCCGCAGCAGGATTCTCACCATGATCTCGAACACTGCCTTCGCGTCGCAGGCCTCCGTTTCGCGCGCGTCCAATTCCGTGCTGCTGGCCAACGGTGTGGCGCGCCTTGAAGTCACATTGAAGCTCACCACTGCGATCCTGGCGCTGGCGGCCGGGGTCTATACCTATCTCGGCGTTCGCGAATTGCTCAACGGCAGTCCGACCACGGTGTTCTTCGCCGCGGTGATCTATTCGGTCGCGGTCTCGGTTGGCATCTACGCGTTCTGGGTGTTCCTGATGCAGTTCATGCCGCATGTGACCGGCCGCAGCGGCCGCGGCCTGATGTTCGGCTGCATGCTGCTGGGATCGCTGATGATCGTGGCGATGTCGTCATGGCTGAATGCGTCGGCGCTGGCCGGCGCCGCCGCGATCCAGCAGCATCTCGCCATCACCGTGCAGAACTACACCCGCGATCTCGACACCGCCAATACCAACGCCATCGCCGCGCAGGGGCTGCTGCCCGATATCCAGTTGGCGTCGTCGCGCTTCGCACGGCTGGCCGATGCCGAACGCGCGGGCTCGCTGACCGGCACCGCCGGCTCCGGCACCGTGGTGCAGCTTCTGACACAGATGTCCGGGCAACTCGACAGCCTCGGCCAGGAAGTGCAGGCCTCCGGCAAACGCGTCTCGGCATTGTACGAACAGGGCGGCAAGAGCCTCGCCAAGATGCGCGGCTTGATTTCCGACCGCGGACCGATCTCGGCACGCAGCGATGCCTTCGCAACCGAATCGCTGGCGCTGATGGGCGTGATCGCCAATCTGCAGCAGACGTCGGTGGCTCCCGCCGTCAAGCGCGCCGCCACGTCGTTGAGTTCGGGCTTCATCGCGCCCGCCGCGGGCGGTCGCACGTCGGACCTTGCGGATCGCCAGACCGCGGTCGTCGGCAAGGTGGAAAGCTCGATTGCGGCGCAGGCGGCATCGCTGTCGGATGCCGCGGATAAGATCCTCGCAACGCCGCATATCGAACCGATCAGGTTCCAGACATTGTCGTCCGCCGAGGCGGTGCTGCGCTATGCCGGGGATTTCATTCCAAGCTGGGCGGGCGCCATTTCGATCGATCTGATGCCGGCGGTGCTGGTGCTGATCCTGTGCGTGGTGCATGCCGCGATTCGGCGCGAAGGACTTCCCGCCGTCAGCGCCTCCAACATGACGGCGGGTGAACTGATCGCGGCGCTGCAGATGGCGCGCGAGGTCGAGGCGGCGCAGCGCACGGCATCCGGCCAAACGAGGCCCGACTCGCAGCCGGTGGCCGAGCCGGCGGCGGGAAGCGATGAAAACGTCACCGCGCTGTCGTCGGCGCGACACCTCAAATAGCGCACCGCCATGACGCCATCGTCCACACCTCAGCCGCGCTACGCATGGCTGCCGGATAATCCGGACGAGGCGATCCTGCGCTGGATCTTCCGCAGTATCCTCGCCGTGACGATCGCGGTGCTCGGCGCCGACCTCGCCGGCATCAGCGGGTGGATCACTAGCCCGGACCCAGCGGCAACGCCGGACGAAGTAAGGCAGGAATCTCCCGCGCTAAATCTCCCCGGCCCCGTGCCTTCGATTCTTGCGCCGCTGTTGCCGGGTGGCGACAAGCGATTGACCTCGATGCCGGCGCCCGACGGCGCGATGGCCGCGCCAATGACGTTCAAACTGGTGGGCGGCGGCAAATTGATGGCGACGGGCACCATCACACCCGGGATTTCGGAGAGCTTCGCCGCCGAAGTCGGCCAGCATGGCGAATACATCAGGACGGTGGTGTTGAATTCGCCGGGCGGCTCGGTCGGTGACGCGCTGGCGATGGGCCGGCTTATTCGCGAAAGGAAATTCGCGACCGAAGTCGAGGCTGGAAAATACTGCGCCTCGTCCTGCCCGCTGGTATTTGCCGGCGGCGTCGAGCGGCGCGCCGGCGACCATGCGGCGATCGGCGTGCATCAGGTGGCGGCGATCAGTTCAGCCGGCGGCGGTTCTCCCCGCGACGACATGAGCTTTGCGCAAAATGTCTCGGCGCGGTGCCAGCGCTATCTCGGCGACATGGGTATCGACCTGCAGGTCTGGGTGCGTGCCATGGAGACGCCGCACGACAGACTGTTCGTCTTCAAGCCCGACGAGTTGAAGTTGTTCAATCTGGTGACGGCCACCCCCGCGTCACCCCCGGTTGCGCCGGCGGCGGCGTCCGCCCCGACGAAGGCAAAATCGTGACCGTCCTATATTTCCGGCGATGGAACTTTACCGACAGGACCGCGTTGTCCGCCCATCACCGGAGGGTTTGTCATGCGCGTTTTCTTGGGAATGATTTTGGGTGCGCTGCTTTTGATCGTGGGCGTCTACATGTATGACTCGATGTCGACCTCGACGGTTGCCAACGGTCAGGTAGCGCAGGCCAATCGCACCATCGTGAACTGGGACGTCGCGGCGGTCGACTGGACCGCGCTGAAAGCCCGTGCTCATGACGACTGGATCAAGCTGTCGTCGAAGTAATCGCGGCAGTCAGGCCAATATCGAAGGCGCCTTCGCAAGAGCGAGGGCGCCTTTGCTGTTTGGGCCCTAGTTGCTCGCCTTCGCCTTGCGGGCATCGGCGATGACCTGCTCGAATTCAGCCATGGTCAGGATTCCCGGCACGCGAAACTTGCCGACGATAAAGGACGGCGTGCCCTTGAAGCCGAACGCGCTGGCCTGATCGTTGTTGCGCGCGATGATCGTATCGATCGCCTTGGCGTTGGTCGCGAGGTCGCGCGTGGCGCGATCGACATCGACGCCCACGCCGGCCAGCAATTCACGGATACGCGGCTCGGTGAGCTTCGAACTGACGCCGATCAGCGCGGCATGGGCTTGCGGGTATTTGTCCTGGTATCTGGTGGCCAGCGCCATCCGTGATGCAACGATCGAGGTTGGACCGAGGATCGGCCAATCCTTCCAGACCATCCGGACCTTGCCGTCGTCATGCACCACCTGCTGCAGTTCGGGCTCGATCTTGCGGCAGTATGGGCAATTGTAGTCGAAATATTCGACGATCGTGATGTCGCCATCGGCGTTTCCGGCCACCGGGATCTCCGGATCGCGCAACACCAGCGCTTCGGTCAGCACATTGTCGTCGTTCTGCGCCAGCGCCGAGCGCGAGGCAAGGCCGAGCATGACCGCCCCGGCGCCGAACGCGGCAAGCGTCTCGCGCCGGGTGCGCCCCGGCTTCAGCCGGTCTGGATCGATCGAATTGTTCATAACCGGTGCCCTCAGCGCTCTAACCTACACCCAAGATAGGGACAGATTGCGCGCGAGCATATAGAGCGCCACCGCAATAATGACGACAGCGAACACGATATTGAGCGCGCCGCGGCGCGCCGACAGATGCCGCGCCGACCGGGTGCCGATCAACCCGCCGACGATGCCGCCGGCGATGAACAGGCCCGCCAGCCCCCAGGAGATCAATCCGGACCAGGCATAGCTGGTCGCGGTGGTGAGGCCGAACGCGGTCACCGCCACCAGCGATGAGCTGACCGCATTCATGATCGACATGCCGGTCGCCAGCATCAGGGCCGGCACGATCAGAAATCCGCCGCCGATGCCGAAGAAGCCGGACAGCGTACCGGTAGCGAGGCCGAGACCGGCAATGGCCGGCATGTTGGCCCAGTTCATCCGCACGTCGGGCAGGCCAACTCGCGACCGGGTCTTCAGCATCAGCAGGGCGATCACCAGCATCAAGAGCCCGAACAGCGCCAGCAATTTCTGGCCGTCGACCATCTTGCCGAGGATCGATCCGCCGAACGCCCCGAGGATTCCGGCTGCCGCGAACATCAGCGCGCAGGACCAGACGACGGTGCCGCCGCGCGCATGGTTGGAGAGGTTGATCGCCGCGTTGGCGGCCACCGCGATGGCGCTGGTGCCGATCGCCACATGGGGGTCGGGCACGCCGACCACATAGACCATCAGCGGCACCGCCAGGATCGAGCCCCCGCCGCCGACGAGGCCAAGCGAAAATCCGACCAGCATGCCCGATGCCAGTCCGAGCATGCCTTGCGTCGCGGAGATGATCATTGCGTTACCGGCCTGAAGGACTGCGCTTCGAGTAAATCACGCTCAACCCTTCAGCCGGCTGACGCACTCGCTGTAGTAACCGCCGCTCATCTCGATCCATTTCATGCCGCCATTGGCATTGGTGGCCTTGTTGGCGCTGAATTGATCCGCGCAGGTCAGCGTGCGCGCCTTGTCCGGACTTGCGCCGCTATATTTCGGTGAAATCGCCGAAGGGAACACCGCCTGCGTGGTGCTCGCTCCGCACTCCTGCTGGCGAAAATCCTTCCATTTCCGGCCCTTTGCCTTGCCGGCAACTTCCGCAGCCATAAATCTCAAGGCGCATCCCGATGTCGTCCGCGCCGGTCTTACGACTTCAGCTGCCGTTGGGGGCGGCGTGGTCGGCGCAGCAACGGCCGGAGGCGATGGCTGTTGCGGCGGCTTCGTATCCGGAGATGGGGTCGTTGCAGATGCCGGGGGCTCGGTGGCCTGGGCAAGATCGAGCCGGATCCCGTAACGGTCGGCGGAGTTGCCGACAACCATCTCCCGGCGGCTGTCCGGCGCCGCGAAGGCCATCTGGGAAAACACCACCAGCCCGATGGAGGCGATCATATTCCGGCGAATTTTCCCCATGCACCTGCTCTTGAAATTGACGGTTCTCCCGGCCGACAGGCCCAGGCAAGTCGGCCCGGACCTGTCACCGAATCGAATGATGCTTAGCTCTTCAGGCGCTTGTTGCACTCGGAATAGTAACCGCCGCCGCCCTTCTGATTCCAGTGCATGCCGCCTGTGGTGTTGTTGGCCTTGTTCAACTTCCACTGCTCGGAACAGGTGTGCTCGCGCGCCAGGCCGGGCTTCTCCTGCGCGAATTTCGGATCGACGGCGGTCGGGAATACAGCATTGCCGACCGCTACCGGCGCTGCGGGAGCGGCCATGGGCTTTGCCTCCGCCTTTGGAGCCGGGGCCGGGGCGGGAGCAGGCGCGGCCGGTGCAGCGGTGGGCGTAACTGCGGCAGCGTCCGAGCATTCCGCTTTGCGGAAATCGTTCCATTTCTGGCCGTTAAGCGTGCCGGCGGTCTTGGCGGCCTGGTATTTCGCACTGCATTCCTGCATGGTCAGGGCCTGCGCCGGCGCGCTCACCGCGAAAGCGGCAAAACCTGCCACCGCAACCGCGCACAATAATCTGGCTTGAATAGTCATCCTTGGTCTCCTTGGGGCATGGTTATTCGGGGTTTGGCTCTCTTTCGGAACTCGCGATCTCGAAGGTCCCATTTTAGCGCAGCGCGGGCGGGTGACAACGGAGCGAGCGGCCGTTGCGCCAAAATATCGTGATCGTGAAAGCGCCGATCAGGCGGCTTCATTCATCCGAGGTTCAGCATTGCGGCGCGACGTTGCGGCCCTCTTCAACCCGAGGTCCTCCCCATGATGACACTATCCTCCCGCATCGCCGCGACCGCCTTCGCATCCCTGCTGCTGATGGGGTCCGCCTTCGCGCAAACCCCGGCGCCGGCCACGCCGGCCCCTGCCGCCAAAGCGGCGCCCGCGGAAAAGAAGGCCGAGAAGCCGCGGACGGCCGCCTCGCTCCAATGCTCGACGGATGCCGACGCCAAGAACATCCATGGCAAGGAACGCAAGAAATTCATGTCCGAATGCAAGAAGGCCGCAAAGGACGCTGCCGCGAAGTGATTCCCGCTGTTCTCCCCCTGCTTTTCGCAGGGGGAGAAGGCAAGCGGGCTGCATTGCTGCAGTTGCGCTGACGCATTGGTCCCGGCTGCCGGGATTTGCCATAAGGCGGCGTGAGCCAACTCCCCGTATTTTTGACCTCGGCCATCCCGAGCCGCAGCAAAACCCTCAACACGCTGGAAACGCTGGCAATCGGCGCCATCGGCGGCGGGCTGTTTCTGGTGGCGCAGCTGCCGGGCGGCCTGATCTCCGGCGCAATGATCGCCGTCGGCATCGCCGCCATCGCCGGGACGGCCGCTGACCGTGCCCCCGATCCTGACCCAGACGGTGCTGGTGCTGCTCGGAATTTCGCTGGGCTCGCTGGTGTCGCGGCAGTTGCTGCAACATATCGGCGCCTATCCGTTGACCATCGCGCTGCTGGCGCTGGCGACGTTCTGCTCGACCTTCGGCAGCAGCCTTTATCTGCAACGCTTTCATGGCTGGGACCAGACCTCGGCGTTCCTGGCGGGAAGCCCCGGCGCATTGTCCCAGATCACCATTCTCGCCGCCGAGAAAGGCGCTGACGTACCGGCCATCGCCGTGGTGCAGACCATGCGCGTGATCATTCTCACCGCCGCATTGCCGATGCTGCTGGCGCTGACAGGCATAGCCCCTTCGTCTCCGCCGGCTGTGACGGCCTCGATCGCGTCGCCGGTTGAGCTGGCCGAACTGATCGCAGCCGCGGTGGCGGTGGCGCTGCTGCTGCGGCTGACGAAATTTCCGGCGAGCTGGATGTTCGGCGCGATGATCGGATCCGCCGTGCTGCACGGCGCCGGCGTGGTCGAAGGCGGCCTGCCGCCATGGGTGCGCGGGGTGGCGCTGATCGGCATCGGCGCGCTGATCGGCGCGCGGTTCGCGCGGATGAAGGCCAGGACCCTGCTCAGCCATGTCAACGCGGCGCTGGGATCGTTCGCCGTCGCGATTCTCATTTCAGCAATCTTCGTCGCGGTGATCGCGCTGACCACCCATGTGCGGACGGCCGATGCCATTGTCGCATTCGCACCGGGCGCGATGGACGCCATGCTGGCGCTGGCCCTGACGCTGCATATCGACCCGATCTTCGTCGGCGCGCATCATTTGTCGCGCTTCGTATTCGTCACCATCGCCACGCCTGGCATTGTCCATCTGTTCGGACGCCCGCAGGAGGATGTCGACGATTAGGCGGCGGTGGAATTCAATTTTCGAACATCCAAGACCGTCGTTGCGAGCGTCATCTCTCATCCGTCGTTCCCGCGAACGCGGGAACCCATACTCCGCGGCTTCTCAATTCAGCGACGCTGTTCAACGACTTCGCACAACCCCACTCCTGTGGTTATGGGTCCCGGCTCGGAGGCCGGGACGACGTTGCTGGTGCAATTTTCAAACAGCCACGACCGTCATTGCGAGGACCGTCGTGCGAAGCTCGCAATGACATTGATGGATATGAGTCCGCGTTCCCGCGGCGCGATTTCGCCCGGGTTTTGCATTTCGTTCCGCCCCAAAGGGCGTGGGGAATGCCGGGCGCCCAATGCACCCATAGCCCCGCGTGCAAAAAGGTAGAAAGCACACGAGTGTAGTCCACTACGAGTTCACCGGAATTACCCGACATTCCCGCACGCGACGGTTTACGGCTTATACGCGATCTCCTCGGTGAGCCCCGCTCTGTTGCCACCGTCGCCGACGATTTGTCTTCGCCAACTTGACACCGGCGTGAGGGTGTCAGGACCACACGATTTCGCCATCCGCGGCGTGATGCTCTCGTCACAAAGCACCATCCCGCGTCCATCGCATCCCGCGCCCTGCGTCCGTGACGACCGCGAACGCCCCTTCTGGGTGGGCGGGGACGGGAAAAGATGTATCGCTGATTTGGCTGTTCTGAAAAGCAGAATATTTTTCACGCGGAGGACTTGACAGCCCAAATCACGTTGATCCGGTTCACGAAATTTGTTTTTTGGCGCACAGCCCGAAAGCGCTATTTGCGATGACCTGATGTCCCGACGATGCCCCGGACAGCGACAGCGGCCATCAGCAGCGAGATCAGCGCGTTGTAGCCGGCCAGCGACAGGCCGAGAAAGCGCCACTGCACTTCGTCGCAGCGGATCACCTTGACGGTGTCGAGCCGCTCCAGGAGATTGCCGGCGCTGCCGAGATCGCCGATCGGGCCGGTGCATTCGGTTGGCCCCTGCCAGAACTTCCATTCGACGCCGGCATGATAGGCGCCGAGCCCGGCGTTGCCGAGCGCGGCAACCGCGAGAATGGCGAGACCAGCCAGCAGCACGGCGCGCGGCGCATCCTTTGCCGCCGCCAACGCCACCAGCGCGCCGAGCGGGATCGCCAGATAATAGGCGTAGCGCTGCTCGAGGCAGAGCGGACAGGGCCGGATATCCAGCACCAGCTGAAAGAACCACGCGCCGGCCAATGTCGCCGCCGCGATGGCTGTGATCGCCAGCGCCGCCGTCAGCGCGGGGTTGGCGGGCGCGCCGCGCATGCGATGGATTGGCGGTGGCGTGCAATGTCACGTCGGTCTCCAGGATCAAAACGTCGTCCTATCCCGCGCATCGGGCGCTGTCGAGGCAAGGCGCGATCACACTGGAGTGTCTGGGGATGTCCGGCGCCCCGATCGATCCGGACACGCGGGTTGACCGGCCAAGCGCGCCCGCTATATTCCGCCGGCTTCGCGACCCCCGCTTTCACGGCGGGCGTTCGAAGGCCCCTGTGGCGGAATTGGTAGACGCGCTCGAACTCAAAATCGAGTTCCGCAAGGAGTGCTGGTTCGATTCCGGCCAGGGGCACCAGAATACCTCCGTATAGCAGCGTATATTCTCTCACTTATCCTTATAAATTGGTCACTTCTCTCATTTCTACCCGCGCATTGGAACCCATAGAAACCCTAGCAATCTACTCACAGTAGGAGTAGAAATGTGAGTAGAAAATGCTACGGACCTCGGTCTACTCACATGGCACTCTCTCAGCTCGTGATCACCAACGCTAAGCCCAAAGACAAACCGTACCTGCTCTTAGATGGCGACGGCTTGCACCTCCAAATCTACACGTCCGGCAGCAGGCTCTGGCGTCTGCGTTTCCGCTTTCGAGGCAAGGCAAACATGATGTCGCTGGGAGCGTTCCCGGCAGTCTCTCTCAAGGAGGCTCGCGAGAAGCGCGACGGCATCAAGAAGCAGATCGCCGCCGGCATTGACCCCTCGCTCCGCAAAAGGCTCGACAAGATCAACTCGACGGCGGCCGGGCAAAACTCCTTCGGCGCCATCGCCGACGAGTATCTTGCGAACCTCGAGTTCAAACGGCGCGGCGGAAATGACGCTCAGCAAGAACCGCTGGATGCTCGAAGACCTTGCCGCCCCCATCCGCAGTCGTCCAATCAGCGAGATCCTCCCGGCCGAACTCCTGGACATTCTCAAGAAGATCGAGGCCAGCGGCCGACGAGATACCGCACATCGCCTCCGATCGGTCATGGGATCGGTTTTTCGCCTGGCTGTCGCAACCCTCCGGGCCACGAACGATCCTACCTACGCCCTCCGGGGCGCGCTTATGAAAGTGAGAGTAAAGCACCGAGCGGCGATCACAGACGAGCGCGAGTTCGGCCGTTTCCTCATTGGATTGGACGAGTACGAAGGCTGGCCTGTTGTGCAATCAGCTTTCCAGTTTCTCGTTCTCACGATGTCCCGCCCCGGCGACGTAAGGGGGATGAAACGGACCGAGGTCCATTTTGATAAGCGGCTGTGGCGCATTCCAGCCGAGCGCATGAAAATGCGCCGGCCGCACGATGTGCCACTCTCCCGGCAAGCCCTTACGCTGCTGAAAGATGTCTGGCCGCTCAACGAAGAAAATGAGTTGGTCTTTCCATCCCTGCGATCACACAAGAAGCCGCTATCGGAGAACGCCTTCAATTCGGTTCTGCGCAATATGGGGTACAGCAAGGATCAGGCGACTGCACACGGCTTCCGATCTACGGCCAGCACGATCCTCAATGAGCGGGGCTTCGACGCAGACGTGATCGAGGCGGCACTTGCCCATCAGGACGATGACGCGATGCGCCGTATCTATAACCGGGCGCTGTATCTGCCCGAGAGAAAGAAGTTAATGCAGGACTGGGCCGACCTCATGGACAGCTTCAAAAAGCAAAAAGTGGTTCGCCGGGCGGCATGAGCAGCTATGTCCATGTTGCGAGGTGCCGCATCTGATCCTGTGCTCTGCCTCGCCCAGGGCTAATCGGGCTTTGCAACGTCCCTTTCACGAGGGATTTGCAATGACACGGAAGCTAGTATCGGCTCCCCTTAGTTACGGGGTTCTGCGCAAAGTCCGCGCATGAACCCCTGCCCGTCGGCGAGACCGGGTGAGGGGGAGCAAGAAGAAAATCGGCAGGGGGGACCGCCCGGTCTGGCAGCGACCGCAGGGAGCGAAGATCGGGGGATGCCGATTTTGTTCTTGCTGGGGGTGCCAGGGCAGAGCCCTCGCACCCCCGACTAGACAAAACAAAGCCGTCGCTCAGCGACTCCTTAATCTTGCGGCAACGATCGTCACCCATATGGGCGGAGACGCCGACAGGCGGCTCCGGTCGCTGTGCGACTAGAGCGTGACCGATCGCAGGAAGGGGCCGCCCTGAGTCTCGATTTCAGAACGGTGCCGACGCGATATTTCGCGACAGCCACTTACTTTCGCTTCCACGGCGCGGAAACCGGAAGGAAGCTGCTCCAGGTCGATAATTCCTCGATGACATCACCAAATGGCGCGTAGTCGTTTGGGAGTTCGGTCGACGTTCTGCCAATCGACCTTTGAAGGGCATCGGTGAAATGCTGATACGTCAGCCAGCTCTGATCGATTGATCCGCGATCGAAGGCCTGTTTGACCAGCATTTCCATCTCGGAAAGGCCAAGGATTGCGATGGCGCTCTGCCATCCAACCCATGCAATACAATCTTGCATTGGACGTAGATCATGAAAGCAGGATTGTAGAAAGGTCGCCGCGGTGCACCTCGGAATTTTGCACCCAAGCGTCAACAGGGCCAGGGCCTCGAACATTCGATAGCGCACACTTTCATCCGCTTGCTGATCAAGAATGATCTGGCGGAGCGGCTCCGGATCGCCATTGAACACAGCTACCATGATCCGGTGGCTCGTCTCGCTGATCGCATCGCCCAGCACGCGGCGGAGGTCCGTGGGAGAACAGCGAAGAAATTCTGCAAGCAGGGGATAGGCCGAGCTTTCGTTCCACGAACCCAGCAGGTGGAAAATGAAGAAAAGCGGTGTGGGTTGTTGCCGCTCGACCGCACTTGCCGCGAGAAAACGTTTGATCTGGTCAAGGAAAACGGGAACCAATGCTGTGCGTTCAGACTCGGCTTCCCGCAAAAGATCGACGGGGAGCCGGGTTGTATCGGTCAACTCGGTGAGTAGCCGGAACCACTGGGTCAAGGAGTCTCATCTTTTTCTCGACGACGAGATTAGAGTCGCCCCACGGTTCCCGCGGCCGTCGAGTTGCGGGATCGGTCAATCGGTGCCCCGAGCGCTGGTCGTGCAACGTTAAAAATTTCAGTTTCGATTGCGAAGATCCGCCAACATTCGGACGGGTGCACAAGAGAGGATAACGACATTTCATAAAAGACGCAGCCGCGACTAGATGTTTCCTCCATCGCCGGACGTGACTTCCAATCACAACGTCCAGACCGACGACGACTTCCGACTTACACAGCCCGCTCATGAATTTTGCGGTCGAACCGGACGCGGTGGCGGCCAATCCTCCGACGGCTAAACATAAGCCAGCACCGAGTTTGCGAGTGTCAACGGATCGAACGGCTTGGATATGATCCCAGCAGCCCCAAGCGATTCAAAAAATGCCATCTCGCGAGGTCGGACGAGAGCCGTCATGAATACGACCAGGATGCCGGCCGTCCGCGGGTTGTTCCGCAGCCGCGCGAGTGTCGCAGGCCCGTCCATCATCGGCATTATTACGTCGAGGAGGATAAGGTCGGGCTGCCATTCCGCAGCTACCGCGAGAGCCTCGTCGCCCGAGCCGCAGCTTTGGGTTACCACATTCGGATTGAGACCAAGTGAAAGTTCCACGACCTCGCGAATATCAGGCTCATCATCGACATGCAGGATATGTGTGATTCGTTCCGGAGAACTAACCAGCCTGACTGGTTCCACGGTCCGATCCTTGTCGATAGCCGCGCTGATATTTTGCCAGACATTTTGCTGCCGCAGTTCCCGATAGCGAGTGAAGATCGTCAGGGAGGGCCCGTATTGCGCCGGGCACATGCGCCACGCCCGTCGCGATCGAAGCACGTGGATGATTCCGCTGATGGCGACACGGTCGGAAATAAAGCCCGGCCCTCGTTCTTCGATCGGCAGGAATTCTTTAATTGCTTTCCATTGTCGCTCATTGAGCCAGAATAGGCGTTCGTTCACTAGCTGTCCCCATGATGAACATTGTGGCGCGCAACTGTTTCTGGGCGTGTCGATTTGTCCGCCAATATGCAGGGGCTCAAGACATGCCACAGCTGCGAAATGGTCTGAGGCACCCTGTCCCGTTTCTTTCTGGCGCGTTTCGTATCGCGCGGCTACGATTTCCGAAATGGATAAGAAGCGAAAGCCATCGGCGCGACACACGCGGGAATTCTATATGCGGACCAATCGTGCGCGTTTTCCTCGAAAACGTCTATAAGGTACTGGGCATGCTTTTGTACTTGATTGATGCTGGCCATTTCGACTTGTCTCCGTAGATAAAATGCGAGGCGCGGCAAGGATCCGGTCACGGTTCTCTCGGCGATGCTGGTGCCGCCGCTTCAATCACAATTCCATAGCCATCAACTCGGCTTAGAGCTACTGGGCACTTGAAGTTCCCGCAGCTGGCGTGTGCGCCACCGTCCGCGACTACGACGCCATTGCTCTGACAGCAGCTTTGTTTCCAGCCTGCAGACTTGCAGGGTCTTCACTGTATAGTGGACTTGGACGCCCCAAAAAGAAGCCTTGGCCTCGTTCGCAGCCGAGCGCGCGAAGCGCGAGGAATTGGCCTTCGGTTTCGATCCCCTCGGCGGTAACGCTGAGACGCAGGCTTTTGGCCAGATGAACAATGGCCATGACGATACTCAGCCCATCTTCCCCATCGTTTATGGCCCGCACGAAGGATCGATCGATCTTAAGGATATCGAAAGGCAGCTTGCTCAAGTGCTGCAAACTGGAATAGCCAGTCCCGAAATCATCGAGCGCAATGCGTATCCCTTGGTTATTGAGCGCGGTAAGGATTGCCTTTGCGGCATCGAAGTTAGCAATAAGGGCGTTTTCGGTGATTTCGATCTCCAGGCGTGCGGGAGGAAATCCACATTCCATCAGAACACTTAAGAGCTTTTGCGGCAGCGAAGCGTCGTGAAGCTGAATAGGGGAAATGTTAATGGATATTCGCGGAGTGCCGGGCCATCCGGAAACTTCGCGACACGCGCGCCGCAGCAGGTTGGTTGTGAGTTCGGTAATGAGGCCGGCATTCTCAGCGATATCAATGAACTGACCAGGTTGAACAAGGCCCCGCTCGGAATGCGGCCACCGGGCGAGAACTTCATAGCCGGACACTTCACCCGTGCCCAATTCCACCAGCGGCTGGAAGTAAGGAACAATCCCGTCGTTCTTGACCGCGAACCTAAGATCGCGTTCCAGGTGAATACGATCTTCCATGACCAGGTCCATGCCAGGTTCAAAGAATACGACACGCGAACGTCCCTGCTCCTTTGCTCGACACATTGCGATGTCCGCGCGACGCATCAAATGGTCGGAATCAATTCCATCGGCTGGAGAGACGGCGACGCCCAGCGTGGCGCCGACCAATACTTCGTAGCCGGTGAGGCATATCGGAGCCTCGAACATTGCAAGCAAGGTTGACAGTCGCTCCAACAGACTTGGATCAAATTCGTAGCCTAGCAGCATAATAAAATTATCACCGCCACGACGAGCGACGAAGCCGTTTTCACCGGCGGCTTCTTTGAGAAGGCTTGCGACTTGTCGAAGCAATTCGTCGCCAGCGGAATGTCCGTATAGGTCATTGATCGTCTTGAAGCGATCCAAATCCAGAGCAACGACTGCGAGTTGCTCTCCTAGTCGGGTTTCGAGCAGGCGCGCCCGTAGTTCCTCTTCTAGATACCGACGGTTTGGAAGACTTGTCAGGGTATCGTGCATCGCCAGGGTTGCGGCTTGCTTTGCCGCTACGAGTTCAAGAGCCAGCCGGATGCGTTCATCGACGGAACGGCGGTGCTCGGTCACATCGCGATAAGTACCAAGCACGCCGACGACTTCGCCGACGGCGTTACGGATCGGCACCTTGTTGGTCTCGACCCAGGCGGTCTCGCCTGTTGCGAGGAGCAATGGCTCCTCGATGCCAAGCTTGGGCAATCCGGTCGTGATGACTTCCAGATCGTCGGCGCGATAAAACTCGGCCTCCTCGGCAGGATAGAGATCAAAATTGGTTTTTCCAAACAGATCGGCGGGATCGGTGACGCCCGAGTCTTCGGCAAATTTCTTATTGCAGCCCAAGATGCGGGAGTCACGGTCCTTCCAGAATAATCCGACGGGTAGCGCATTCAGCACCAAGTCCAGCATCATTTCAGGAGACAGATTAGTAGGCAAGCGGCACCTCGATCTTTTACTCGCTGGATGGTCCGCCAGACGCAAAACGGGGGTTCGCCGGTAGACGAGCTATTTGTGAGATAAGAACAAGCGCCGCTAATATTGTACTAACAACCAAATGAGTACCTGCGCGTACTCGTAATTACCCAAAATTATGTATCACCTCGTGAAAGTATCGTTGCGCGGGACGGTTCATTAGACGAGCGCGGACCTGCCCATTCCGGGTATAGCGATGGCTTCTCTAAGACCGATCCTCGCTTGTCTAAGAATTCTTCCGGATAGATCGTCGGAGAGTCTTCATCTATTTCAATTTGGGGGCTTGCTCGCACCAGGGCCATCGGGAGAAGATGTATGACTCAGTCAGTCAAGCCAGAGCCACCGGAGGTGATGCGGCTAAAGATCGAGGAGTTCAAAAAGCGTTTCGACCTTGATGAAGAAGCGTTTGGCGCAATCGAGGCGGAACCGCTCAAGCAACAGCTTCTCGCATTGAAAATCATATGCGAAATAATGGGCGCGACTGCGCTTCGACGGAAGACTGTCCATTGGCTGCCGCGACAGCAGCTTTATCGCCAAAGCATTTTTCTGCCGGGTCCAAAATATCCTCGGAGCTAACTCCGTTCGCCGTCCGACACCATCGGGCAATTTGATGCCAGCTTGCGTTAGGTCGCGGACAAATTTGCGAACCGGGAGGACGTTGGTTTTCTGGAGATCGTGATTGTAGTCTCTCACGGCAACGCATGTAATCGGCGCAATTCTCAAGATGTAAGGCTGCCTCCGTCGATACTGCTTTCGTTCCAGAAATAGCCTCAAAACCGAAGGCGCTGATCAGGGACACTCTGGTATGGCTACTAACCGACAGAAGGATTGCGCTTGTGCGCGTACATAGACTTGTCCGCTGCCTTAAAAAGATCGCCCGCGGTAACGCCGTCGTCCGGATAAAGCGCGGTTCCGACGCTCGCGGAGACGAATATCGGACTGTGAGCAGATTCTATCGTGCAAGCAATTCCAGATCCGAAATGGGAGCGTATACGCCGTGCTGTCAGGGTGTCGTAATCGACCGGAAGGACCACGCCAAATTCGTCGCCTCCAATCCTCGTCGCCATACATTTCGGACCGGCCTTCTTCTGAATTTCCGCCGCGAGCGTCCTTAAAGCTTTATCTCCGGTTTGATGGCCATGCCTGTCGTTGATCAGTTTTAGATTGTTCATGTCCAAAATAACGATTCCAGTGCGGCGGTTTGTCTCGCGCGCGAGCGACAACGCCATTTGCAACTGCGCGTCGAACATCGCGCGGTTTGGCAGTTGTGTCAGCGGATCGCGTTGCATCGCCGAAACGTCAACATGCATGAGTATAGCGTGCCGACTGCCAGAGATTTCGAGCGCTGAAATGAGGACTTCAAACCAATGATGCATCCCGTCCAATGGACAGGAATAGGTTGCGACAAACGACGGTACTTCTCCATGCAGAACCGCGCGTAATCCCGCGAGAATCTCCGACACGTCGCAACCGCGTTGGATAGCGGCCTCGCATTCCTCGATATAGTTCCAAGCCGGCTCCATGTTAAAAAGGCCGCCAGCCATGGCGGTTTCTTGCCATTTTCGGTTGGTGCGCACGATACCGCCGGCGCGGTCGATGACTGCGATTTCCGCGGCCAAGGAATCTGATAGATCAAGGTTGATGTTGCGAGTCGGTGAAAGCAGACTGCTGAGCCCACGGAGAACAGAACTGAAGATGCTCAATTGCCCCTCCGAAGTTGCTGCGCTGCCGCGCAGGCGCTCTACCGGACCTTAGGTCGCTTTGCAGATCGGGAATAACTTTAATGCTGTTATTCTAAATGGATGGTTCTCGAAATACTTTCGATGGGGCGGAAGCTGCATAAGATCGGCGCCGTGCCGCAATGTACCTGAAAGCTCTCATCTGTTCCGTATTTGGTTGGACTTGTAACGCTCAACATCATTGCTTATGTTCATTCGGCCTTCCAAGGAGAGTTGCCGGATGTCGGCTACCTTGCCGACACACGCTGTCGGACGCTGACACCTGTTGCCACCTTCACTGCACCCTTAAATTTCGTAGTGGCCCAATTTGAAAATGAGCAATTTTGAACAGCCAGGAATCCTACTCGCTGTCATAGGGGCGCGCAAAAAAGAGGTGCCCAATGACCGATCGCTGGAACGAACTGTTAGAATGCCCGAAATGCCGCAACAGCGGTCTCGCGAGTTTGTCCCAACCCCAATCTGCGGAGATGCCGACCGTTGAAGCCGTCCCGTACGGTTTCAAGGCCATTGATACCGAGTTTGGTCCGAACTTTCATTGTGGGGCCTGCGACGTGCTAGTGGAATAGTAAGGCCGCCTTCATCGAACGCCCCCTGGGCGGCGGTCGCATCCGCAGCATGGCAAATCGCGTCGTATCGTTCTAGGTCACGTGCGAACAGATAAGGGTATTATAACACCAAAACAACGCGAGTGAGCTATATTGACCGCTATGTCGGCCAGCTAACATGCGAGGCTCTGAGAAAATAGTACGTGCGTCTTTACTTTCGGGCTGCGTCATTACAGAGGGAAACAGCGCTGCCCCGAACAGCCCCGCCGGATGAACCTGCCCCTGGAATCCCGGCGGGGCTGTGCTTTATTTGGCGTTGATGGGTAAGAATTGCCCAATTTGTTTCGGTGTAGGATGGGTCTGCGAGAACCATCCCAACCTTGCTTGGGATGAGAATTTAGGTTGTCAGTGCGAAATGGGGTCGCCGTGCAAGTGCAATGACAGTGATCCGCCCGACATGAGCGGGGTCATTGAAGAAGAACCGCCTACGCGGCACTGAAGCTTGCACCAAACTTGTAGTGTCCTGCTTTCCGAAAACAACGGACGTTTCAGAAAGTCCTCCGCCAGTCCGGGACGCGTTTCTTGCATTTCTTATAACCGCACTTTGGAAGCTTGACGCTCATACCGTTTCTTTAAGTCATACCGGCGTTGTTTCTCGGCGTTGTATCGGGATCTTTGCGCTTCGTAATATGCCGAATGTTTGTCGCAGTAGGCCAACTCTCGGAAGGCTTTCCGGCCGCATATCTGGCAAGGTTTGAACGGGGGCTCGATGCGGATGGTCATTTTTAGAAGAGGGTCGGATTGTTTTCTTTCAACTTGTACCAAGCATGACCGCGACGAATTTGAACGTCGAGGACGCCTTCATTTTCCAATTCCCGCAAAAGTCGGCCGGTGTTCTCGGCGGTGTAGTTGGTCTCCCGAGACTTAATTTTTGCGGTCGGGTCGCTTTCGCTCGTCGGCAACCGACGCTATGGTCGGGACACACTCTCCTAGAGGTTGATGATGAAAACACAAGCAAAGAAAACAGAGCCGCGCAGCGCCGGAAAACCCGACATTGAACTGGGTAAGCGGATCAGGCTGCGGCGCGTCGAGCAACACATCTCCCAGGCGGAGCTCGGCGACAAACTCGGCGTCAGCTTCCAGCAGGTTCAGAAATACGAGAAGGGTGTCAACCGCGTCGGCGCTGTCCGTCTCCAACAGATCGCGACCGCGCTCGATGTGCCCGTGACATTTTTCTACGATGGTGACGGCAAGGCGCGTGAAGTCGAAAGCCTTTTGTTTCTCGATAGCTCATTCAGCCTCCGGCTTCTGCGGGCCTACAGCAAGATCAAGGATCAGGCCGTTCAGCGTCAGCTCGTGTCGCTGATGGAATTGATCGCCGCCAACGAAGAATAAGAAAAGCCGAGCTGCAACTTTCGATCTTAATGGCCCGTTTGGAAAATGACCTCGAACCGAGCATTACCCGCCAAGTTTTGGTTTACATATCGCTGGTATTATCCAGCTTGCGTCGTTCTCAGTGGCGCATCGATCTTGAGATATACCCGTCGGGTGATTCACCTGGCGGGTTCTTCATTTGCCGGAGAGCGTACAGACCTCTATCGGCGCAGAGCCGGAGAATACCCATTCTGGGTATGGTGAGGGGCCGGCAAAGACGATCATGGCTTAGTTGATTAAGATTTCTTTCGGAATATCCTATAATACCGGCCGGAACAGGCGCTTCGGCTCTCCTCGGGGGTGAATTAGTCCGCGAAGAGACGGTTCAGTTTATCGGGAGATTTCATGGTTTCGGTTGATCACTTCCGGTACGAGCTAATCAGTCAGTTACGACTTGCCGCCGCCGATGGCGCTATCAACCTCGTCGTCAATTCTGGCGAACTGTGCCAATCCATTCGAGCCGCCGGCAACTCGTCGCAAGCCTGTTATGAGGCCATGCAGGCGGAAATAAAGCATGGCGATGTAGTGCTTGATCAGAGCGGCGGCGGCATGACGGTGCGATATGTACTGCCTCGCAGACAGCCTGCTTAATTTTGTTTCGGCCCGTCAAGCTTTCGTATCCGTCGTCCCACTTGATGGTCAGGTATCTCGCCCTCGTCATTGTTGACCTTACCTTGCCATGATCCGTTTGATCGCTGTCGAAACATTTACCGAGCTTGTTTATTGATCTGATGGGTGAGCGGCGGTTTCGATGTTGACCGTGCGGGGGAAACCGCCAGGCATCGTCGTAGCCAGTTGCCGTCGATGCCCGCCGGAGTAAAGTCCGTCGCGAGACCGTTTTCAGCAAAAGAAGCGATCAAAGGGAAGCGAGGAAAACGGTTGCAGAAACCATCTTGAACGAAACCACGGAGCGTCTCGGTGCAGCAAATTGACAGAACCCAGGGAAATGGGGGCATTTTACATCATCGCCGCGTTAATTGCTGTGCGAACGATTGCTGCTTGGACCGCCTGTTTTGATGGTTGGTGGCCTACAATTTTACACAAGCAATGGTTTTATTCACTGTATCGGGCAGACGCCACGCGGGTGCCGTCCGGAATGTGGTTGGAATTCGGAATGGCGTATTCCGGGTAACATGAAGTTATCGTTTCAAGCGGCGAGGTCAATTGGCTGATCGATGGGTTTTGTGGCGAGAGTTTGCCAGCCATCGACCTTGCGCATGCTGATCTGCCCCGATGCAAGCAATGCCCAGAACAACATCGCGGCAGTGTCGGCTGACGGCAACACTGTTTGTGTCTTGATGCGGCGCTTGAACTCTTCGTGCAGCCGCTCGATTGCGTTGGTCGTGCGTAGACTACGCCATTGGCTCGGCGGCAGGCGGGCGAAGGTAAACAGGCGATCGCCAGCTTCCTCCAGGCTGTCGGCAACGGCACGATGCTTGAGCCGCCACTTGCGGAGGAAGGCCTTGCGGCGAAAGGCGATCTCATCGGGTGTGGCCGCATAGATCATGTCGTTAAAGTCGGCCGTGATCTCGTCGTGCAGACGCTCCGGGGAATGGGCGAGCAGGTTTCTATGCTTGTGAACGGTGCAGCGTTGCACCGGCACGCCGTCCCAGACCGCGGCAATGGCCTTGTCGAGCCCTGGTGCACCATCGACGATAAGGAACTCGGGACGCCGCAGCCCGCGCTTGATGAGATCGTCCAGCGCCGTGCGCCATGCCTCGGCGCTTTCGCCGCCCATGCTCTTGATCGCGAGCAGAACCTTCTGGCCGTCCGCTCGTACGCCCAGCACAACGAGCAGCGAGATCGAGGTTGCCTTGCGGTCGAGCCGCACTTGGACGACGGTGCCATCGAGGATCAGGCGCACGATCGGCTCCTCGGCCAGCGAGCGGCTGTTCCAGGCGTCCCAGTCGCTTTTGACCTTGCGCCAGGTCCGGCTCACCGTGTCCTTGCCGACCGTACCGCCGAACAGCGCCGCCAGCGCGCGACGCACCCGCCTGGTATTGGTGCCGGCAAGATAGCTGCTTGCAATCAGCGCGTCGGCGGCAAGCGTGCGCCGCTGATAGGCCCGCAAAGCCTGGCTCTTCCATTCCGCCGTCCCGCCCTCCGGCGTGGTCAGCCGGGCTCGCGGCACCGCGATTTCGATCGGCCCGAACGTGCCCGTCAGCGAGCGCGTCCGGCTGCCATGACGGTGGCCGGTGACGCAGGCTCCTGCTTCATTGCCGGCCATCTTGCTTCGTTCATAACGCGGCCGTGCCAGCGCGGTATCGAGCTCGCTGCGGATCAACTCTTCGATGAACTGACGCGCCCGAGCCCGTACCTCGGTCTCGATCGGATCGAACCAGTTGTCGAAAAGATCAACAGCCATCTCAGTCACAGGCTGCATGGAATCAGGCTTCGTGGTAACCTTGCTCATGGCGTAGTCTCCAGTCCGACGCTTCAACGCCCGACGATTCGAGGTTGATCACCCCGGAGACTACGCCAACCCTAATTCCTACCAACCCTGCGACGGCACCGCCACGCGCTCGCTTGCCCTCTTTTGTAGCATGGGATTCTCATTGAGCATTCAGCGCGGCAAGTTCTTAGACTATTACCTCATGCGACATTACTGGCATCGATAAAAGTCAGGCGTAGACAATGGAAAAGAACAGCGTCTTGATCATCGATGGTCAGCCGAAGATCAGGCGCTTTCTACGTTCCGGTTTCGAGCTTAGCGGTTATAGCGTTCTGGAGGCTGAGAATGCCGCCGAGGGTTTGAGGACCGCGACCTTTAACAAGCCGGACCTTATTCTTCTTGAGCCGATCTTATCGGACCTCAGTGGCGCAGAGGTTCTCGAACACGTCCGATCGTGGTCAAATGTGCCCATCATCATCGTTTCGGTCGTTTCGGACGAGCACCAGAAGGTGCGGTTTCTTCAGGGAGGGGCTGACGATTATGTTGTAAAACCGTTCGGCATGGCCGAGTTGATTGCGCGCAGCGAAGCCGTGCTGAGGCGATATTACGCGAGCAAGGCTGAAAGCCCGGTCGTTACTGTCGGCCCGCTGTCGGTCAATCTCGCGACAAGAAAGGTAGAACTCAATAAAAGGCCGATGAAGCTCACGCGAATGGAGCACCGGCTGCTTACTATCCTTGCCAAGCATGCGGGTCGCGTTGTCACGCACGACCAGCTGCTCGTCGAAATCTGGTCCAAAACTCGTGGAGATATTCAATATTTCCGCATTCTTGTACACAAGCTGCGCGAGAAATTGGAGACCAACCCCATCAATCCACGTCTTTTGTTCTCCGAAGCCGGCATCGGATATCGCTTGGAGAAGCAGCTCGAAGGAGCCGCGCACTGATTGAATACCGTCAGCCTCAGCGAAAATCTTCCGTGTGGTCCAATTACCCGGAGCAGCTATCGACCGACAGAAAGGCTGCGTTTGTGCGCGTACATAGACTTGTCCGCTGCCTTGAAAAGATCGGCCGCGGTAATGCCGTCGTCCGGATAAACCGCGGTTCCGACGCTCGCGGAGACGAATATAGGACTGTGCGCAGTTCCAATCGTGCAAGCGATTCCCGATCCGAAATGGGAGCGCACACGCCGAGCTGTCAGGGTGTCGTAGTCGACCGGAAGGACCACGCCAAATTCGTCGCCTCCAATCCTCGTCGCCATACCTTTCGGACCGGCCTTCTGAATTTCCGCCGCGAGCTTCTTTAAGGCTTCATCCCCGGTTTGATGGCCATACCTGTCGTTGATCAGTTTTAGATTGTTCATGTCCAAAATAATGATTCCGGTGCGGCGGTTTGTCTCGCGCGCCAGCGACAGCGCCATTTGCAACTGCGAGTCGAACATCGCGCGGTTTGGCAGCCGCGTCAGTGGATCGCGTTGCATCGCCGAAACGTCAACATGCATGAGTATAGCGTGCCGTCTGCCGGAGATTTCGAGCGCTGAAATGAAAACTTCAAACCAATGATACATCCCGTCGAACGGACAGGAATAGGTTGCGACAAAAGATGGAACGTCTCCTCGAAGAACCGCTCGCAACCCGCCGAGAATCTCCGACACGTCGCAACCGCGTCGGATAGCGGCCTCGCATTCCTCGATATAGTTCCAGGCCGGCGCTCTGTTAAAAAGGCCGCCAGCCATGGCGGTTTCTTGCCATTTTCGGTTGCTTCGCACGATCCAGCCGGCGCAGTCGACGACTGCGATTTCCGCAGCCAACGAATCGGATAAATCAAGGTTGATGTTGCGAGTCGCTGAAAGCCGACTGCTGAGCCCATCGAGAACAGCTTTGACGATTTTCAATTGCCACTCCGAAGTTGCTGCGCTGCCACGCAGGCGCTCTACTGGACCTTAGATCGCTTTGCAGATCGGGAATGAAATTAATGCTGTTATTCTAAATGGATGGTTTCTCGAATTACTTTTGATGTGATGGAAGCTGCATCGGATCGGCGCCGTGCCGCAATGTACCTGAAAGCTCTCATCTGTTCCGTATTTGGTTGGACTCGCTACGTTCAACATCATCGTTTATCTTCATTCGGCCTTCCAAGGGGAGTTGCCGGGCACGCATCATTCAACTGAGAAAGCCTAACATCATGTCGCCTCGCGCACCCGCCCTGAAAGACGCCACAGGAAAATTCGACGTTGATGACTTTTTTGTCCTTTCGGCATCCAGCTGGGACAAAAGAATTGCAGCAGACCTCATCGCTGAGATGGAAATTCATCTCTCCGAAAGGGTTGCTACGTTGCCGGAAATGCGGCGCATTCTGGCGGTGAAGGGATATCGAGGATTACGGCGAAGAATTGAAGGCGACGTTAAAGGAAAGAGTGGTCCCGCTGCATTGCGCGCTATGGCCGAAGCCATGCGCAATTTTGCGCTTGAGCATCCTGGTTTATCGGCGGCGACCTTCAGAAGCGCCACGACGGACAGCCCGGAATGGCGAGAAGCCCTTGGCGAACTTTCGGAAACCGCGTTGGGCGTATTTGCGCAGGTTGCTCTCGAAGGCGAGCCTGCTCAACAGGCTCTGCGCATGCTCAGGAGCTTGGTTCGCGGTTTTGTGTTGAACGAGATGGCGGCGTCATTTTTGGAGCAACTGGACTATGAAGGAAGTTTCAAGCTTGCGATTGACGCCTTTATCATGGGACTTCCTGCGTTCAAGACCCACGATTGACCTGGTCCAGAGGGTCGATGACGTGACCTTGGCTGCGATCTCACGGCCAAATCGACGAAAATGGCCACGCCATTTTGCAGGCCGCGTCCGACGCCCGCGCTTGGATAGATGCATCGCTGCATCTGTAAAAAAGCCGATCCAGGGAATTCACTCGTGGCCGTCTTCACCTATACGGCACGCCGAATGGGCACCTCGGCAAGAACTTCAATTTCGCCGCTATCGAAATTCCACAGCGGAATCTCGAAATAAAACGCGGCGCCGCCGTCCGCCGCATCCTCGAATCCGACCGTGCCGCCGTGCTGGGCTATGATTTTGGCGACAATGTTCAGTCCCAATCCAGAGCCACTCTTCCGTAGGACGCTGGTCTCGGCCTGAGCAAATTTTTCGAAGATTCGCGACTTGAATTCAGCCGGAATGCCGCAGCCGTGGTCACGCACGATCACACGGCCTCCGTATGCGATCTGCTCGATCGTAACCAGAACCTCACTGCCCCTCGGCGAAAACTTGATTGCATTGGACAACAGGTTGGTAAAAACCTGACTCAGCCGGTCGGCGTCGGCACGGACAATGCAGTTTGCTTGCGCCATTTCGAGCCGAATCGATACGCCATGTACATCCGCGAATGCGCGGTTAGCATCGATCGCCGTTTCCGCCGCCGCGCGCAGGTCGATCGGTTCGAAATCGAGCGTCATCTTTCCGGCTTCGATCTTGCCGATGTCGAGCAGATCGTTAATCAGGCGCACCAGCCGCTGCGCACTATTGTAGGCAATCGACACCAATCGGGCAACGTTCGGCGGCAAGGGCCCATAAGCACCACTGTCCAGCAGGCCAAGTGACCCGGCGATCGAAGTTAGCGGCGTACGCAATTCGTGGCTCACATGGCCGACAAATTCGTCCACCTTGCTTGCCGAGATTCGGGCGGCGTCAATATGATTGTCCGAATCCTCTCTTTCCCTGACCGCCGAAGGCAACCAGCGCAGCAAAAGCAATCCGAGCACCACGCAGCCGGCGGCGACGTTTATTATTTTTGGAACAATGAGCAATGCGGGGGCGCCCAATAAGTCGGTCACCGCGGCAGGAAATATCCCGTATTGGCCCCCGAAATAAGCGCCGAAACAGACGTTTTCGACGATATTCTGGATCGCATCGATAGCCACTACTGCCAACAGCAATCGCGTTGTGCCGAAGATACGTGGGTTGCGGATGAAACAGGCAACCACCGTGCCCAACACCGCAAGCCAAAGAAAAACGATCACCCAGAAAACCATTGCCGCTGCAAGATGCATGAGATTGCTGGATCAAGGTCGTTGATCCTTCCTTTCGAGATAAGGTGCGCTGCGTGCGATTAGTCCGTGGTCCTGATCCTGATCGATCTCTTTGCCGCGAAGCGCTTGCAGAGGGACGGAACCCCGCCCAAGGGGCAATCCGAGAGCGGGGCCACTCCTCCGCGTGCCGTCGCGACGACCCACCTGACAACCGTGCGCCTTCTCAGAGATACATAGCAAGAAGAACCTATGGCGGCGAAGTCTGGGAATCTGGAACCGCCGTGCACCCCGCGAATGTGTGTTCCGGCGCATGACAGCGCGAGTTCCAAAGAGGTGCTCGGCGGCGCGACAAAATGTCCTCGGCGCAAAATAGATTGGTTATGTCGGATGTCTATTCCAGTTACCGGGCAGACAACTAAGGGTGGTGCGGTTTTATTTTATCGTGAACGGGGGTGTTCCAACAAAAAGACTTCAAAACGGTGGTGAAGTCCAGCAGGCGCAGTTGGGGGAAATTCATGCCTGAAGTTATATTTCATCTGACCGACCAGCAATGGGATTTAATTGAAGATATTCTACCAGTAGATAACAGCGGACCCAGACAAGTCAGCGACCGCCTCGCGATCAGCGGTATCATTCAGGTCCTGAAGTCAGGCTGTCCGTGGCGCCTCTGCCCGCCGGAATACGGGCCGCACCTGACAATATTCAATCGCTATCTCGACATGACGAGGCGAGACGTCTGGCGCGAAGTAGCCGCTGCGATCGACAACTGTCCAACAGACGAGCGTCTCGCGGACATCTACACTCTCGCGTATCAAAGCCGAAGCCAGATCGGGAATGTAGCCAAGGATACGTTGCGCGAATTGGATCATGTCCTCAATCTCGCGAGAAATCGAAACGAGAGAATCGGGATTACCGGGGCTCTCATGTTTACCGAGGGGCAATTCACGCAAATCCTCGAAGGCTCGGAACAGGCCGTCAACGAAATATTCGACAGCATTAAAAATGATTCGCGGCATCGCGACGTTAAAGTTTGGTCTACTGAATTCAGAACGTCACGGCGATTTTCTGCCTGGACCATGGCGTTTGTCGGGACATCTCCGGTTGCCCGTGCCTACTATCGAAAATATACCAAGCACAGGCCCTTCGCCCTGGTCAGGCCTCGCACTGACGTACTCTGTAAACTGATGCGGAAAATGATTTCCCTGGACGAACAGCTATCCGTGACCTGATTGACGCAGCGGATAAGTGGAAGCAGCGCGATTCCAAGAAGACGGCCCCAACCGCGGGGGCGAGCTGAGGCCGTCCCCTTGAGGCGTCGCGCGGCGGAGCGACGCCCGTTAAGGTAAACCGTTCAGCCAGAGATCGTTCCAGCGATCAAAAAAGAGCTCAACGAACAGCATCGACTGATTGCGCCTCTGACAGCGACGGCGGTCAACTCTTATAGGCGCAGGTGATACTATCTAACAGCGTATTCCATCGCACAGAGTACCTTCAGGAGGCGATCGACGTCGGTTGGCTTGCCGAACCATTCCTGGACATCGATTCCAGGAGCGTCATCGCGCCTGCGTCCGGGATTGGCGGACAAGGCAATGATCGGCGTATTGCGGGTTCGCACTCGCTCGCGCAAGCTGAGGACTAGCCTTGCTCCGTCACCCTCGTCTAAATCCATGTCGAGCACGATGGCCGTATAGGACGTCGCCGCCGCGCTTGTCAGCGCCTCGTCCGCGGTCGAGGCGAAATCCGGGGCGTATCCGATTTGCCGCAATCGCTTGCGGAGATTCAACGCGGTTTCGGGCTCGTTCTCATAAAATAGAACCCGCGCGGTGCAGTCCCCTTCGAGACCGGCTCCTCCTTCTGCGATGCGATCCCAGCATGGCAAGTCGATATGGAAAATCGTCCCACCGCCGGGCGCGTCACTGAAACCCACCTCCCCACCGAGCCGGGTGATGATTTGCTGGACGATGCTGAGGCCGAGGCCGGTTCCACCCCTTTGCCGTGTATCGGTAGCGTCGGCCTGCGCGAACTTCTGAAAAATCCGGGGCCTGAATTCGGCCGGTACGCCGGAGCCTCGGTCGCGCACGGATATCCGGACAGTTTCGCCTCGCGAACTCGATCTGCACTGTTACCTCGTCGTCCTTGGCCGAGAATTTGACGGCATTCGAGAGCAGGTTGGTCACGACCTGCACGAGCCGGTCCGCGTCGGCGCGAACCGTACAGTTGGTGGGCGCTGCGACGAGTTGAATGCGTGTGCCGTAATCCTCAGCAAATCCGCAATTGGCCTCGATCGCCTGTTCGACCAACGGCTGAACATCGAGCCATTTGAAATGATAAGCGACTTTGCCAGACTCGAGTTTCTCAATATCGAGGATATCGTTGACGAGCCGTACGAGCCTTTGGCAGTTCGCGTGCACGATCGCGAGCAACCGAACCGCAGGCGCCGGAAGTTCGCCGGCGGCATTGCCGACGAGGAGCCCGAGCGCGCCTGCCACCGAGGTAAGCGGCGTGCGCAATTCGTGGCTGACCGTCGAGACGAATTCGTCTTTCAATCGCTCGGCACGCTTCCGCTCGGTGACGTCCCTCCCGACACCGCGATAGCCTGTAAACTGTCCAGCCTCGTCGAACATCGGCTCGGCGCTGGATTGGAGGTAGTGCGTGGAACCATCAGGCGAGACGACTTCGTAGCCGAGATCGCGATACGGCAAGTGTCCCTCAACAGCGGCGTCGATCAAGGAGCGTGCCTCCTCCGTCGGACGCGCGCCCGGCAATTCCCATCGGGTGCGGCCGAGCATTTCGGCTGCCGTAATGCCCCAAGCTGTACTGACCGAGTCGGAAACCACGGAAAAGCGAAGATTTGCATCCAGCTCCCAGTACCAGTCAGACGAAAGCGCGGTGAGTTTGCGAAACCGCGTCTCGCTATCGCGCAGCACCAACTCGGCCTGCTTGCGAAGCAAATACTGGCCAATTTGCCCACCGATCAGGCGTGCTGCCACCAGCAGGCGCTCATCGGGCGTCCGGTTCTGGTGGCTCGTGAAAGCGATCACGCCGACGGTCTTGCCCGAGGAGCGCAACGGAAAAACGAATGAGGCATGAATGTTCTTCGAGAATGAACTGACGATCTTCTCGACCCGCGCATCCGTCTTTACATCAGGGCACCAGATCGGTTCCCCCGATTGCCACGCCGCACCCACCAAACCTTCGCCGATACGCCGCGAAAAGCCGCGTGAGACGGCCATAATTTGGTCGGTCTCGGCGCCATTCCTGCCCCAAAATTCCTCAAATCGCATAACGCCGGCAGCCTCATCCAGGCGAAAGTAGCGCCCCATATTCCAGTCTTCGCTTTCGCATATCTCGCTCATGATGGTCTTGAGCGCCGTACTGGGTTCGTCGGCTTCGGCAAGGCAACGCGCAATGGTGTGCTCTAGCTGCAGAATCTGGTTGGCGCGCCTGTGTTCGGTGACGTCCTTGCCGACCCCGCGATAGCCCGCGAACTGTCCAGCCTCGTCGAATATAGGCTCGGCGCTGGATTGGATGTAGTGCCTGGAGCCATTGGGCGAGACCACTTCGTAGCCGAGATCGCGATACGGTAATCGCGCTTCAACGGCGGCGTCGATCAGGGAGCGGGCTTCCTCGGTCGGATTCGCGCCCGGCAATTCCCATCGCGTAAGGCCGAGCATTTCGGCCCCTTTGGCGCCCCAACGCGACCCGACCGAGTCGAAGATTTCGACAAAGCGAAGATTCGCGTCCAACTCCCAGTACCAGTCGGTCGAAAGCGCGGTGAGCTTGCGAAAGCGCATCTCGCTGTGGCGCAGCACTGACTCGGCCTGCTTGCGAAGCAAGTATTGGCCGATTTGTCCGCCGATTACCCGTACAGCCGCCAGGAGGCGTTCGTCCGGTGCCCGGATTTCGGGACTGGTGAAGGAAAGGACGCCAATGATTTTGCCCGCCGAGCGCAATGGAAAACCGAATGCGGCACGCTGGACCAATGTTTGCGAATTCACGGCCTTTTTGACTCGCATGTCCGAGATGGCGTCGGCGCTCCAAAGTGGTTCCTCCGATAGCCATATGCTGCCCACCAGCCCTTCGCCGGGACGTAGCGAGATACCGTGTGACGCGGCGATCATTTGCTCGACCTCGTCGCATTCCTTGCCCCAGAACCCCTCAAATCGCATTACGCCGGCGGCCTCTTGCAGCCGAAAGTAGCGGCCCAGATCCCAATCTTCACTTTCGCATATCTTCCGCATGATGGTCTTAAGCGCCGTATCGGGATCGTCAGCGTCGGCGAGGCAACGCGCCACTGTGTGTTCAAGTTGGAGCATCTGGTCGGCGCGCTTGCGTTCGGTGACATCGCGGAAATAAACCGACATGTCGTTTGGGCCTGGCGTGCAGTGGACCTCGTACCAATGCCCGGCGCCCTCGGCTTCGAAATGCCGGTTTCCCGTTTCATTCCAGGCATCTTCCAGCGCATGAACAACGACCGGCGAGGCGAACAGCGGGAGCGCCTCCCCCAGTGACTTCCCCTCGGCGTTCGTACGCTGGACTCCAAGGCCCGCGCAGGCCGCCTTGTTCAGGTAGAGCAGGCGGTGCGCCCGATCCACCAGAACGAAACTCTCGGAGATGTTCTCCAGGATCTCGGCGGCGAAACGGAAGCTAGCCGACCTTTCGTTCTCGCTGATGAGCGCTTCCCTGTAGCGCCAAAGGATGTTCAGCATCAAGGCGGACGTAACATGGGCGAGCGCGAATACGATTAGAACTCCCACGAGCGCGGGCGGGAAGGCCTCCAAGATCCGAGGCGACAGGAGGCCGAGGATCAGAAGCGGTGCCGCGAACAGCATCCAGGTCAGTATGCGGGCCGGCCGGGCCTCATTCAGGATTTTGTTAAGGACCAGGAGTGGGGTGAACCATATCAAGGAGACCAACAGGGTTTCCCGATTTTGCGGTATGAGGATGGCGTGGACGGCACTGGCACTTAGATAGGCACCAAAATAGGTCGTTGCGGTGATCCCGATCGGCGCCAGCCGATCGAGGGGCCAGATCAGAAGCAGCAACAGCAGTCCGATCGAGAACACCAGGCAGGAAATCACCAGCCAGGTCCCGAAGCCCGAGACCATACCGTTCGGCACCCCGAACAGCAGACCGAACGCCGAGCCTATGATCGCCAACACGCCTACGCCGACCAGGCCGAGACGCGCAGCAGCGAGAGTCGAAGTATCGACAGCCCTGGACATAGCAATCGCATGGAGGCTATTTCCAACGCCCGGTACAATTTTCATCGGGGGCGCTGTTGGGCTGTTGAGGCAACAGGCTGGCACCCGTGGTCAAGGTTCGCGCGCCTGAAAAGACGAAGCACGAAGTCGGCATCCGCAGAACCGCCTTCGGCATGCAGGATACTGACTACGTCGCCCATATCGTCTTCCTCGAACCGAGCAGTTACAGCGGATCGACTCTCAGGCGACCACGCATCGGCGGTCGCCGCCACGTAGTGTCGTTTACACCGCATAAGTTCTGGTTCACGCCGCATCCGCTTATTCCAGCCACGTCTCAAATCGGCGTGATGAATCATAACCTTGTCGAGGATGGAATCTCTTTACGTCGATGTGAGTTCCGGAACAATGAAAAGGAAAGGAGTACTCTCTAAACAATCATTCGAACCTGATTGTACTCAATAGGATTTCACAACGTGCTATTTGTGCTACTCTGGAATGATGGAATCGTTGACGGCCATCGCACGTGTCCGGTGACTGCGGCGAACAAAAAGAATGATGAGGACATGGGCGGGGTGCCACGTGCTTCGCAACTCAAACTCGGATTATTTTTCTGAGAAAGTCGTTGCGCGGAGAACTACAAAATGCTCGGCTATCGACCCTCTCGTCAGCAATATCGGCGCAACGTTGATGAGAGTTGTGCTCCGGCCATATTCGTCGATGTGCCGTCGGCGATCTGTGGAACGACTGCGAATGGCTCTGGAGCATTCTTATCGGCGCGTTGAAACCATAGTTCGCCGATTACGTTATAGAATAGCATGGGTACTCTGGAACCGGATCACGACGCGCGGGTGCCATCAAAAAGTATCCGCTGAACAGGCGGATCGGATATTCCGTGATTTGGAATCAATTATCCATATGTTAGAAGGAGTAGCCTGATGCCGGAACCCCAAGTCTCTTCGAAAGTTATAGATCGCGACGTTTTAAATATGGTGTTTTCTGAAATTAAGAGCGATACGGAGGGCGGCGACTTGGCGCATACGCCCGGGCTTCTCGATGAACTAACTGATAATACCTGGCTTCCTGTTGATCGTCTGCGGGAGGCAAGTGCTGATCGAAACAATCTGATCCCAATCTTTTTCGAGCAGGTCACCCGCTATGTCAATGCGACTTCAGAGGAACGGGAACAGCCGACACCGGTGTTTTTCATCTTTCACCTTCTCGGTTCCTGGAAGGAGAAATCCGCTTATCCCCTGCTCGCGAAACTTCTCAGGTCTTCTCCGGTCGACCTTCATCGCTTACTCGGCGACGCAATTACAGTTACGAGCCACCGGGTCATGGCCGCGGTTTTTGACGGCAATTCTGAAATACTCCACCAATTGATCCTCGATCCGGCTGCCGACTGTCTTGTGCGCTCCCGTATGTTCGAGGCATTGGCTATGTTGACTTTTCAAAGCAAAATCCCGCGCAGTGAAACCGCTGCATTCCTGCGATCCTGCTTCACGGATCTGCGTCCGGAGCAGGGTTGTGTCGCGTGGGTTGGATGGCAGAGCGCGACGTCCATGCTTGGTCTCGTTGAGTTGCAGTTGTTGGTAAAGCAGGCGTTCGATAGGGGATCGATCGATCCGAGTTGGCTGACTTACGATCATTTTGTCGATGATATTCGAGTGAGAAACGAAAACGGGCAGGTCATTCTTTCTCCCGAATATTCCACTTTCGGGGACACGATCGAGGAATTATCGTCATGGAGCAGTTTCCAATAGCGTGAGATGATCGGTCAAAGCTACCATCATATGGCAACCACGAATGCTGTTGCGTCAACCAGGAAGTCGGCCAGCACTCGCAGTGGCGTCCCGGCGCGAACATCTGCCAAACAAGAATCCCGCAAGAACCCCAAACGCGGACAACTCGAATGTCCGCGCGATGCCGTGGTTGCAAAATAACGCGGTGTTGCACAGCGGAAATTTTTTGCGATGGGCCGGACGGTTTTTTCACGATCCCCAGCCGGTCATGCACCGATGGCTTCTCCCAACAGGCCATTTAGCTGTTACTTAACGATGCTGGTTTTTATATTTTAGTATATTCGAGTATCTATGAGTGCATTCGGATTCACTTGTATTTTTCAAATGCTGTTAATTTGGCCGTGCGATTTTGAGCCAATGACCGATGGCCGCGATCACATCCCGACAGACGAGACAACGTTCGATGCACGCATGGACCGCATCCGCGTTCGCTTTGCCATAAAGCTTGTAGACAACATTCAGCGTACCGAAACAACGCTCACACGGATGACCGGAGACGGAAGGGATGCAGCGGAAGCGGTCGCCACCGCCTATCGCTGGCTACACGAAGTATGCGGCGTCGCTCCGACTCTCGGTTTCAAAGTAATCGGTCGGTCGGCGCGGTTGTGCACCGCCATTCTGGCCGGGCCATTTTGGGCGCGGCGCAAACTGTCGGCAGATGAACTGTTCCGGCTGACGGAATGCGTGCGGTTTCTGCGGGGAGAGGCCCGGCGGGAAATGCAATCGCTTCCGGCGCCGATTCAAACGGCAGCGACCGTGCCCGACGCACTGGCCATCTCTGTCTATTTTTCTGACATGGGCGAGATAAGGACTCTTCATGTCGATGATGAGCCTGACAGCAGGGATACCGTGGAGATATCACTTGGGCTCGATCCAGCTTTCGTGGTCCGAAGCTGCGGGTCTGGTAAGGAGGCCCTCGCGATCGCCGCAGGTTGGACGCCTGACATTATCCTCCTTGACGTCGTAATGCCTGGCATGGATGGTCTGGCGACTCTGATAGGACTACGTGACGAGCCGAAGACAATCCGTACTCCGATTATCTTTGTGACCGCGCATACCGACGACCACGAGATAAATCGCTTACGGGCCCTCGGCGCCGTCAGCGTGATCGGCAAGCCGTTCGATCCAATGACGCTCTCCGCTTCTGTTCGTGGATATTTGAGGCTGTCTCCCGGCCCAATCGAGAGTTTACGAACAGGGTTTCTGCGGCGGGTCCATAAAGACGTTTCGGTGCTGTTACAGGATCGCCTGGCACTAAAGCGTGGAACCTGCCTGTTGAGTTCGTTGCATCGGATCAAACGTATTGCACACAGCCTGGCGGGAGCCGGCGGTATTTATGGATTTGCTGAAATTAGTGACGCCGCCGCTGCGGTCGAAGACGCCGCCATCGCGGAGCTTGGCGGTCGTGGGTTAAACGACGCGACCGGTGTCGCTCTGGATATTTTGATTTCGCAGGCGGAGCGTTCGGGGATGGCGCGAGCCAGATAGCGCGGTCTGAATATGAAGTATTCGATGCGCGATAGTCCGTCAAGCGGTGGATATATAAACTTAGGAGATGAGTATGCCCGACCCGCTTAAATCGAGCGACAAAATACCAAGGATACTCATCGCCGATGATGATCCTTCGATTGTCCGGGTCCTTTCCGACGGCTGCCTTAAAATGGGTTTCGAAGTTGAAACCGCTTCCAATGGAATCCAGGCATTGGTGAAGGCAAACCGATGCAAGCCGGACATCATGATAATCGACGTCAATATGCCTGAAATAGACGGCTTGTCGGTTTGCGCGCATCTTCTGGATCCGGAGAAAAGGCCACTGAACGTGGTTGTGGTCACCGGCAGCAGGGACCCCGAAACGATTGAGAGATGCCAGGGGTTTGGCGCCTATTACACGCGCAAGGGCTCCAATTTCTGGGGCGATCTGGGAAACGCGCTGGCGGCGATTTATCCCGATATGGCCGGCAGGATTCGGCAATGTTGCGCGCGCGCGACTGTCAGTGAAATAAAGCGGCGTCCGCGTGTGCTGCTGGTCGATGACGATAGTGAAATCGATCGGTTTCTAACCAGCCGGCTCGAAAAATGCGGCATTGACGTTTTGTATGCACCAGATGGGCTTCGGGGCTTTCGAATGGCATGCAGGGTAGAACCGGCCGTCATCGTGACCGACTATTTCATGCGCAATGGTGACGCACCGTATTTATTGAGCAGACTCCGCACGACTGCGGCGACCGAGAATATCCCCGTTATTGTGCTGTCGGGCCGGAACCTAGACGACGTGACCGTAGAAAGTCTGAAGAGCGAGATCGGTGGCCGTCCCGGCGCGACGCATGTTCTGAGAAAGTCCATGGACACCCACGAATTATTCGAAGCGTTGAAAAAGTTTTGTGGTTTCGAACGAGATAATATCGCTTCTATCCGGTCCGAGAGCGCCAATTAACGCAGAGGATACGGCACGTGGCGCCAGAGTCCGACGGCTCGGATGACGCTAGGGCCAGTTTCGAAGAAAGGGATTTCGAAGATGCCGTTTAGACGAAGGCAGTTGACTGACCGGCTGACAAAGTCCTCAGACGGGACTCAAGCACCGCAATCCGAGGAAGAATTGCGGCGGCTGGCCGCACTCGATCGCTATTGCGTGCTGGACACGCCAGGGGAGTTAGCGTTTGAACGGATCACAATGCTTACCAGGCGCGTTTTGAATGTGCCTATTGCGATCCTCGGGTTTATCGATGAGCAGCGACAATGGTTCAAGGCCCAGCAGGGCATGGAAATATCCGAAACCCTGCGGTGCGACGCCTTTTGCGACCATACCATTCGCCAGTCGGAGCCGCTGGTCATTTCGGATGCCCAAAATGATCCGCGTTTTGCGCATAACCCACTCGTCCTTGGTGATCCCCATATTCGGTTCTATGGAGGTATCCCGTTACGCACGCCCGATGGATACAACATCGGCGCGCTGTGCGCGATCGACATACGTCCGCGAGTTCCGCGATGATAACGAGATCGAGATCCTGTCGGACCTCGCCAGCATCGCCATGGACCACCTTGAGCTTCAGCATCTTGCAATGACGGATGGCCTGACGGGCGCTCTCTCCCGGCGCGCCTTCCGGAATGAGGCCGCTGTCGCAGTTGCGTTCGCGCAGCGACGCGCTCACTCACTCAGTTGCATTTCGATTGATATCGACCATTTCAAATCGGTCAACGATATGCACGGACACGGTGTTGGGGATGTTGTGCTTCGTCGAAGCCTTGCCAATTGCAGGCTGGAACTCCGAACATCCGATATAATCGGAAGAATCGGTGGCGAGGAATTCGCAATCATCCTCCCCGATACTGCCGAGGACGCTGCGCTCGGCTTAGCGGTCAAACTGCGCAAAGCCATCAAGAGTGAGGTCTTCGAATCGACAAAGGGCTCATTTGCCGTTTCGGCGAGTATGGGTGTCGCGTCGCTCGATGAGACAACCCACGATCTGGATTCCTTGCTTCGTGAAGCGGATATTGCTCTTTTTAAAGCAAAGAAAAGTGGACGCGATCGCTGTGTGCAGGCCATTCCGCGTTCCGAAGACAGCGAAGCATTGCGAGAACGTATCTGGAAAGCGGACTACCTCGCCAAAAGGCTTCGGCCTCCTTAACAACTCCGTCGAAACAAGCTACCTGCGGGAAGCATTGCAGGGATAGCAGCTCGGTTTATATCGCGGCCTTTTCCCAGCAAAAACGAGCGGCTCCTTCGGGCCAGCAGCGACAGGCGTTGCCCTAATTCCGTGTCTGACCAAATTTCCATCAAGGCTTTTAGTCGGGCTGCAGCAACCTGTCGTATTGCTGTTTGACAGTCGCGTAGCATTCGCAGGCCGTTTCTCTCAAGCCATTCACGTTGGTGATTTCGATATATCCGCGGCTGTAGCGAATGATGCCAGCCTGCTGAAGGGTCTGTGCCACCAGCGACACGCTGTTGCGCTGAACGCCCATCATCTGGGCCAAAAATTCCTGAGTCATTGGCGACGTGTCGCTGCCGGACAGATCACGCAGCCTTAATAGCCACCCGGCGAGGCGGGCCTCGACGGTATGCGAAATATTGCACGCGGCGGATTGCTGGGCTTGTGCGAAGAGAGCTTGCTCGTGGCGGATGAGGGTGGTGCGGAACCCGGGACTTTTTTCAGCGGCCTCGCGGAGATGTTGAATCTCAAGTGTTGAGGCAGTGCCCGATACCTGTACAACCGCGTTGTTTAGTGCGATGAGGCCATCAAGTGCGGCCGAGGCGCCAAAGACGCTGTCGCGGCCCACCATTGCGACCTCTACCGTATTTCCTTCGGAAAGAGCCACAACCAGCGATATGACACCGCTGAGCGGAAAGTAGACGCGCTTCAGGGTTTCGCCCGATTGGATGAGCACCGCCCCTTGTTTCATTTCAACGGTGCGAAGGTGCGGGCGAATGAATTCGAAGTCGGCATCCTGCAACAATGCCAACAGTTTATTAGGCGAACGAACGGCGAGGGCCGCTGGTATCACTATATCTTTTCGTAAAGGATCGGTTGGCAACATATGTGATCTCCAGCCAGCAGGCGGGAGCTCAAATCACTCTCTGTCGCGAGCGCCAAGGGTCGCAGCCAACGATCCGTCTAGGTGAGGACTTTCCTGAGAAATAGCAAGTACATTCAATCGATACCACCAAAAATAATTCTCTATTACGAAAATGCCAATGACATCGAACAGGTGACTATTCTCCGCCCCGAATCAGCCAAGGCGTGACTGCTGAACGGAAGCTGAAAACGGCTAAGGCAGTCCCGGCGAGAGACAGGTCTGTGCTGCGCATCCCCGATACATTCCCGGTAACTTGAACAGACGCAGTTGGTTCCCAAATGCCCGGTTCCGGGATGAGTATGGCCGAATCATTCTGTATTAATGGGAGGTGTTCCCGGCGTCTGGCGAGTTCGCACCCAATTGAAGGTTATTCACGCGCTTAGCTAGCGGGCGTATTGGGACTGATATTGCGGAGTGAGCCAGGCGCGACTGAGTTCTGTACGATTTGATCTACAAGAATTGGCTGATGTTTCTCGGTCACGAAGGTCGAAAATCTCGTTGGCTGATAGCCCGATATAAATCTAGGGATTACATCATGGCAGGCAGCCCGGTTGCAACCTCAGGATCTGCGGCGCTGAATCAGGATGCGTTTTCCCTGGGGGGTCTCTTCTTTCTCGACGATGCCCAATGGGAAGCAATCCAGATTCATCTGCCCATTCGGCAACGGGGTCCAAAGCGTCTCGACGACCGTACCGTGATCAGCGGAATATTACAGGTCTTGCAGTCCGGATGCGCGTGGCGCGATTGCCCCCGTGAATATGGTCCGTATATGACGGTCTTCAACCGCCACCTGCGATGGACGAAGCGGGGTATTTGGCAGGCAATTTTCGATGAGCTCTTGCATAATCAGCAGTTGCGGAAGCTTTCGTTCCGCACGCGCCCGATGCAGGCTTCCGGGGCAACGTTAAACGACGATTTAAGCCGATCGACTTCAGGTGGTCCGGTTGTCCGGAACGGCTTCGCTATCCGTGAACATCATCGAGTCCAGGCCAGGGTCAGACTTGGCGAAGGGTTCGAGTTGCCCGAACGGATGTTGGCGGAAATGGAGCTGAAGGCAATTTTTCGGTCACACGAGGACAAATCGCGCGAGAAATGGATCGAGCCGATCGTTCAATGGCATTTGCGGCGCGCCGCGTTGATACAACCAAATGCCAGGGATGCTGACGTTACCGACATGCGGGAACTGGCGGCTAAGGACGACCCTGGAAAGGATACCGACAGTCGCCTCAAGTTGATTATAGCTCTTTTTAACAGCGACTATCTCGACGCAAAAACTCGCCTGATATCCGCGCTTGAATGCATAAACTTCTATGCGGCGGGTGGCGCCGACGGCGGTACCGCGGCCAGAAAGATTCTCGACATCCTGTTATTGTCTTCGAACAAGACCTGAACGCAGGGAACCAATGATGAGTTTTTTCGGCACGAGAACCAAGCTGGGCTTCAAGACACGCCCGATCGAGGTGTCCGAATCTGAATATTGAACGCGCCGGGCATGGAGTGGATTCGCATCTCACGCGGGACACCAAAATTAATCGCTTTGTAAACGAGGCGAACGATCAGCCCCGCGAGCAACCCCAGTAGCGGCGTCGATCGTTTTGTTGCCTTCGATCGGCGGCCCGTTTCGGAGCTTTTCTTTGGCGGTCTCGACCATCACCTCACCGGAACTTTTCCCGCGATAAGCGGATCAGATCGGCTGCGTTCCGCGCACCGAACTTTCTCATCAGATGGGCGCGATGAACCTCAAACGTGCGTACGCTGATCCCCAGCCGATGTCCGCCTTCCTTGTTGGATGCACCGCCGATGATTAACGCCAGCACCTCGTTCTCGCGCGGCGTGAGGGAACGCTCATTGACAGGATCCGGCACCGGAGAGGCAAGGTCCTCGTCTTCGGCGTGGCTATCGCGCGGCCATACATCGATTGCCTCGTGATCTCGTGCCACGGCGCTACCAACATCTATGGGCCTCTCGATATTCTGACCTACCAGTTGCATGATATCGCAGGCGCGTTCGATCTCTCGAAGTGCCATGTCAACCAACTCGCACACGGCGGCCGGAAACGTTTCGGCGCAATCGGAACACTCCGTCGTCCGTTTGATTTCGCCTAGATACAGCATTAGCGCGGTCAACGGCTCACTCAGCCGATGCGCCATCGCCGCATTCGCATCCCCTACCATCCGTTTCAACGCATCCGACACGAGGTTGGCCTGAAAGTGATCGAACTGTTGCTGCGCAAGCTCGGAGCGAGTTCTTAACTGCAGGATGTTGAAACGAAGAGCGGCTAATGTCATCTTAAGTTTCTCGCCAGAGTTGCAGGTGTACCGAATGATCGGAAAATAATTCAAATGCCGTGAAACATTGGGTCAACTGTCGGAAGAAAGCTTCGCATCTTCGCGGCGAGCGTCATCGGATCAAAAGGCTTCGGTATGACACCAGCGGCCCCGAGCGAGCGATAAAATACGATCTCCCGGGCCTGCGCGCGAGCCGTCATGAATACCACAGGAATTTCGGCCGTCCGGATGTTTCCGCGTAGCAGCGCGAGCGTCGCAGGGCCGTCCATTATCGGCATCATAACGTCCAGCAGAATAAGGTCGGGCTCCCAATCCGCGGCCACGGCAAGGGCTTCACTGCCTGAACTACAGCTTCGCGTTACGAGGCCGGTATCAAGGCCGAGCGAGAATTCCACGATTTCACGGATATCCGGTTCATCATCAACATGAAGAAGACGGATTGCTGTCATTTGTTAACTCCCGAGCAGGCGAGTCGAGGCGCCAGCGATCAGGCAATTGAATTGGTCATTCAACGATGCTCTCGCGAAGAGCGCCCAACCTTGCGGCGAGCCTACAAAATTATCAACGCCTATAAGAGCCGCACCGCAGAACATCATCTCATATGGCTGGCCGAATAAAAAATAGTATAATTGGGTACAGACGGGTACGAAATTGATTTAAGAAAATACGCGTTCCTGGCTGAGCCATGCTCGATGAAACGTTCAAAATGAGAGGCTAGCAAAAAGCGATTTTTGAAACGCTTGGAAAAGCACCGGCACTTCAATCCAAGCACCGTTTATTTTTCAAATCTCAATCGAGCGGACTAACCGGCTTCAAATAAGGTATCGCCAATCCAATGTACTTTATCTGATGCTAGCAACGGTCCTCAAAAACTCTTTTAACCTGATTGAATCGCTCAAATCACCTATCATCACTAGACGCCGATTTGACCGTAGTGCGACGAGGGTCGGCGTAACGACTACGCTGGCGGTGATGGCGCTCATTGCATCGGTAAGAACGTCGATAATTTTGAGGCGACAGTCAGCAGGAAAGTCGATCTCGCGTAACGCCGCGATCAGGTTCACCTTGGCACGCCGGGAATTTGGCGTGGTACCCGTTATGTAGAGGTTCAGGTATTCTTCGCCGCCTATTGCTGTCCGATTGACGAGCGGATCGACCACGGGAGGTACTGACCGAATTTTTCCTATCATCGCGTCAGCCTTGTTCGGGTTTTCCGTGGTTGCGGAACGCGCAGTTCGTCATCGGACTTTCGCCGGAAAACCTCACGCAGGCCGACCGCGTTTTGCCTGGCTACGATACGAGCCTGCTCCATCGAGTCTTCGAGTTCGGCTTCCAGCCTCTTTGCCGCCATCTCTTCGCGGGCAGTCCGCTCGTGCTGCATTAGCTCGGCCATATCGCGGTCAAACGCGCTCTTGCGCCGCCTATATTCGATTTCATTTAATTTCTCGTCACGGAGATCTTTTTGCTGTTTGTCAAGCCGGGCGCTGCCCAGCAGAACGCCTCCGTCGCCCATATACACATCGAGCAGATCGAGACCGCTGCTGCTCAGCGAGAGCTCTCGGACTTGATTGGAATGTTCCGTTCCCCTCGATTTGACGATTGTGAGAGCCCGATTCCGCTCTCCATTCTGGACAACATAGGATAGGTGAATCCAGGTATCGGCGATCGTCGAGACATGACTCGCTGAGGTTTCTATCTCACCGTTGGCCTGACCCAAAAGCGAAGTGCTTAGGAACGTTATTCCCTTCGATTTTGCGAGATCGATCAGGTTCTCCGAGATCGCGGCGGCGAAAGGATAGCTGGTGTCTGCGAACGCGGACAAAGGATCAATGATAAGAATATCGGGCGCGTGACGCTTGACCGCAGCCCAGATCTTGAGGAAACACTCTTCCGGGCTATCCCCGTTCGATTGAAGCGACATCATAGCCAGACGACCGGAGGCTAGGTGGCGTCCAAGATCGATCGCGATCGACGTCATGTTGGCGATAATCTGGGCGTCACTTTCATCGAAGCTTACGAACAGGGCTTTTCGGCCATCCGCACATCCCGCCGCTGCCAGGCTGGCGGCCAAACTCGTCTTGGAGGTCCCGGGCGCGCCCGTGACCAGGATAGCCGTTCCACGAATAAACCCACCGCCTAGCACCGCGTCGAGACGATCTATTCCCGACGAAAGGCGTTGGGAAGATATTGGATAGCCCAGGCGGGTTGTCTGGCAGGGAATAACCTCTACGCCGGATTTTCCGATCGCCATCGGGACCGTATTGCCGGCGAATCCCGAGCCCCTGTATTTTACTACGCGCAGCGTCCGGGTGAGTTTCGCGTCGAACAGTTCGGCATTCAGGCGCACAACGCAGTCGGTCATGTATTGGATAAGATCGGACCGTCTCTGATCTCGCTCGCTCGTGCCGTAAGCCTTTACAGTCATGATCGCCGATATGTCTTCGGCACGGATCCATTCATCGATTTCGGGAAAGTTCACGCCGCTCCAGTTCTTGGTCGTTCAAACGACCGATCAGAACGTCGATGCCGTCGAAAACAACGTTGCGGGCGCCCGTTTTCGCTTTGTGAGCGCTGAGACCGGCGAGCAGGCCGCTGAGATCGAAGGAGCCGATCTGAGCTGTATCGCTAGAAATTATTGCGTCAATCAGAACCAGTTGGTCGCGCGGGATCTCGTCGAAAGCCCAGTCAAGCCCCGCGAGATTGCTTCGCACACTTTCGGATAGTTCTTCGAAAGTTACGAACAGGCCGGGTTCGCCGGCGCACCGTTGGCGATTGACCAGGTGCTGCATTGCGAACAGGCTCTTGCCTGTTCCAGGCCCGCCGACGACGGTCGTACATCTGCCTTCCGGAAGGCCTCCGTCTGTGATTTGATCGAAACCGGCAATTCCAGTGAGTTTTTTTTGAATCGGTGGATGTTTGGAGACCTCTTTACCGCTGCCGGTGGCTGGCCGTCGGAGGATGCGCTGGGCGGGTGATTTCGTCATATTGTTCTCTGCGCCTGTTGCGCTCTCTCGGGGGCTTTTTCTGCAAGGCTGACTGGCAAAATCGTCTCGTGCTCGATTAGCCAGGCAAAATCCTCCGCCTCGAGCGGCAGGCTGAAGAAATAGCCCTGGCCGGTGGTACATCCTTGGTCGCGCAGCAGGTCGCGCTGCTCAACGGTCTCGATGCCGGCTGCAATCATTTCAATCTTGAGATTGTTTGCCAACGCAGCCATGGCCCCGATGATCGTGGCATGGTTCGGGTCGGCGACCATCTGCCGGATGAAAATCTGGTCGATCTTGACCTTCTTTATGGAGAATTTGCGCAGATATTGAAATGCGGTATGGGAAGCACCAAAGTTATCAATGACCAACTCAAACCCAAGCTGTTTGAGTTCAAGCATGGTCGAAAGAACCTCCGGTGATTGCTCCCGGAAGACGCCCTCAGCTAGTTCTAGTTCAAATTGCCGCGCATCCGCTCCGGTAAGTAACAATGCCTTCTTCGCAGCTTGGACGAAGTCTGCCATCTTGAATTGAACGCCGGAAATATTAAGGGCTATCCTCGGTGAAGTGAGTCCCTTCGATTCCCATGTTTTCACTTGGCGCATCGCCGTTCGCATCGCCCATTCGCCCAACGGCCCGATCAAGCCATTTTCTTCCGCAAGCGAAATAAAAACGTCCGAACGGAGCAAGCCGAGTTGTGGATGTTGCCAGCGGATCAGCGCCTCGGCACTTACGATCCTGCCGGACCGTAAATCAGCGAGCGGCTGGTAGTGAAGTTCGAACTGCTCGCACTCGATCGCGGTGCGCAAAGACCGGCGAAGCATCATACTTTGGTGGGATCGTTGATCCAAACCTTCATCGTAAATTGTGTGGCAGCCGGGGCCCGCCTTTCGGGATATCGACAGCGCAATCAATGCCCGCTCCATTATCTCGGCCGCGGCGGCGACCGGAGACAGACTGGTCAGATCACCGTAGGTAACATTGGCGGTGCCCACGCTGGGCTCCATCATCAGCGCCTCCCGGCCAACCAGGATCGGTTGGGCAATGCTTCTAATCATGATGTCGGCAAACTTCGCGGCGTCGGTTGCCACGGTTGGGCCATGACGAAGAACTGCGAATTTGGCGCCCTCCAGGCGAGCGATCACCAGGCTGCGATCGACCGTCGCTAGCTCGCTCAATCGAATAGCGACGCTCTTCAGGATGGCATTGCTGTCATTTGTCCCGAATGTTTCGTTGACTTCCGACAATTCCGTGAGCAGAAGATGTGAAAGTGAAATTTGCTGACGACTTTTTCGAGCTGACTCGATTGTTGAGGCGAGTCGCTCTGTGAGCAAGGTGTGGTTTGCAAGTCCTGTTATATGATCATGACGAGCGAGATAGGCGAGCGTGAGAACGCGTCCTTCGGACGGTTCTGCGGTGGCGTGCCGCGGTTCGTAATTGTCTCCTCCGAGTTCCGGCAAATCTAGATGGAAGCTGGAGCCCACGCCCTCCGCGCTGTCGAAGGAAACCGTTCCGCCATGTCGCTGCATGATCTCACGCACAATACTAAGGCCGAGACCGGAACCACCCTTGGGCCGGGCATCGGACACATCGGCTTGAGCAAATCGTCCGAACATCCGGCTGCGGAACTCTTCGGGTATTCCAGGGCCCTGGTCGATGATCGAGATCCTGACGCCTTGAACCGTGCGCAACGCCTCGATTTCGACTCTTGATCCGCTCGGAGAAAACTTGACGGCATTGGAGATCAGATTTGTCAAGGCTTGTTGCAATCGGTCAGGATCCGCGCTGACGACGACATCAGACACCTCCCCGCTGCAACGAAGATCGATACCGAAGTTGGCGGCATAGGCGAGGTTCGCCGAGATTGCTTTCTCAATGACGTCGTCGATTTGCAATGGCGCGAAGTCGAAAACCATCTGACCGGATTGCAGCTTCTCGGTATCCAATATGTCATTGACAAGCCGGATCAGGCGCTGCGTGTTTTTGCTGGCAATGTCCAGCAGGTATGCCGCCCGATCATTGATGGCGCCGGTAGCGCCACCGGCGATGAGTGTTAACGCGCCCCCGATCGAGGTGAGCGGTGTGCGCAGCTCGTGGCTCACGGTCGAAACGAATTCGCCTTGAATGCGCTCGATCCGATTGCGTTCCATCAATTCGTCGGTCACATTTTCGGCGAGAGCAATTGCGCCGCGCGGTGCGCCGAATTCATCGGTCAGTGGACCCATGGAAAAGCGCAGATCGACCATTGAGCCGTCTTTCCTGCGCCTTGTCCGCACGACGTTCGACGACTGCTCGCCGGCGCATACCCGGTGGAGACGCTCCATGACTTCCTCGATCGCGTCTTCCTGGACGATGGGAATAAATTTGCCAATCGCTTCCTCAGCGCTGAAGCCCGAAAGGCGCTCCGCGGCGGGACTCCACATCGTGACGATCCCCTCAGGGTCGGTCGCATAGACGGCGATCGGTGACGAGCGAAGGAAGGCGGTCAATTCGCCATTGACATGGTTGAGCAGAGTATTCCGTTTTGCGAGGTCGGCGGCCGAATTGGCTAGCTGCCGCGCCATCTCGCGGGTGGTTGTAACGTCGCGCAGGACAATGACCGCCCCGGTCGTATTCCCCTGACGATCACGGATGGGGGCTGCCAAGTCTTCGACAGGAATGTTAAAACCGTCGCGCCGCACGAGAATGGAATCCGACGGAAGATAAACCGTTTGATTTTGCTCGATGGCGATCTCCATGGGGTTCGAAATGACTTCGCGATTCGCGGCGTTCAAAATGCGGAAGACTTCGGGCATTGGCCGGCCCGCCGCTTCCCGCGAAGGCCATCCGGTCAGATTTTCCGCCACCCGATTGAGAAAGGTGAGATTTCCCGAAATGTCGGTGGAAGCAACGGCGTCGCCGATGCAATTGAGCGTGATCTGGGCGCGTTCCATTTCGTCGAACAGCGCATCTTCCATGGCTTTACGCTCGATGGCGTAGCGCAGAGTTCGCATAAGATGGCGTGCGTCGATTTGGCTTATGATTAGGCAGTCTTGGACGCCCTCCTGCAAGGTCTGCGCCGCGAGTGTCTCATCGTCTCGATCGATCAGCACCACAAGGGCAGTGTGCGGTGCTGCTTTATAAGTCCGCCGTATCGCTTCCAGTCCCTGCGCATCGGGCAATCGGGGGTCAAGCAGGACAATGTCAACCGTTTGCTCCACGAAAAATGTCTCGGCTTGACCCAAGGATTCCGCGCGTTCGAGTTTGGTATTGTGCGCGCCGTTACCTTCTAGTATTTCGTGGAGCAGACTTATGCCCCCGTCGCGGCCTCCCAATAGAAGAACCTTGAGGTCTTTGTTCATGCGATTGACGATCGCGGCAGTAACAACCCGACCTTCGTTGGTCGCGGTCCATCCTCATCCGGTTTGACCCGCTCGTAGTCATACAACTCCGCGGATTCGCCACCGGCGCCGCTCGCCGAGAGCCGATGACGTTCACGGCAAATGGAGCGCCGCGGAGCTATTGGATTGGGCGAAAATTTCGAGGCCACGCTATCCTGCATGCAACTGGTGACCCTGATAAGACCGTCCTGGTAGCTTGCATCGAACTCATCGGGGTGCGCGGAATTCTGTGCAATTGACGAGGCAGCGTTTTCTGATCCACGGATTGCGACTTTTTGAAACATTCGCCCCCGTTGGGCCTGTTGGAGCAACTTTGATCAACTCAACGACAACAAAAATTCAACCAAGGATGTGACGCGCGGACGAACGGCACAAGTGCTGATGCCGATTACCGGTTAGGTATATTCATCAGCAATTGAGTATTTATTCGAGTATCATTGAAACCAGCGGGCCTGTCCCGTGCGCCACAGCAAAGTGGATCCAGAGGTCCCACGCTCCGAGCTCAGACCGAACATCGAATGGATGCGGCGGATGAAAGCCGCAAATGCTTTTTCAGGCTTAAAGGTAATGACGGAAGCACAGACGTAAAAGCCCTGGTCCCTTGAGCCATCTGGATTCGCGGTTAATCCGGGTTCTTTTGCGCCGGAGGAAGCAAAGCACGCCTTCGGCGTGCCGCCTTACTTGAAACGGAGGACTCGGACTGTCGTTTTGCGAGACCAAGCGTACAGAAATTTTCGCGCGATTGACCAATCCGTCAAGGCGTGCACTTCTGCATTCCGTGAAGGATCGGCAGACTGGCTGTTGTGCGCTCGCCAAAAATGCCAAAAGCTAAAGTCGCCCATAAAAGCTTGGTGGACGTACCCGGGCTCGAACCTGGGACCGCTGAATAAAGCAGACGATTGGAATCCGAACGCACTCCGGGCGCGTTCATGCTACATAAAGAAATCCCCATCGCAAGGATGGGGATTGGAGTTTGAAATACAGTTCTTACAGGCTGCTGGATCCGAAGAGCGAACGATTGGTGCAGCTATCTCATCGAGCTGAGCCAGCGATCGATCGACCTTGTTTGCTTCATTTATCAATATTCGTCAGAGCGCATAATCGTGAGAACGCGTGTTGTTTTATTGGAATTGGCTGGATCGTCCGATCCGCTCTGCATGTCCGTCGCGTAGTAGTCGATCTTGAAGAAATAGGTCGTCGCGGCGACTTTGAAACTGCCGAAGTCGTGTTCGGTATAAGGATCGTTATCCGCATCGAACGACAGATAGCACCGGACGTTCGTAAGCACTTGCGCCAGGAGTTCCGGCGCAAGGTCAGATACGCCCGGTGTCATGATGACCCGGCCTCCGTTGAAGGTCGTTCGGAAACTGTCATTGAGAATCCGGATGCGCTCAGTTCTGGTAGGTACGGCGACTTGTTTCATTGTCGTCTCCTCAAGCAAGAGCACACGGATGCGATCCCGCGTCGGGGACCACACGCACATGACTTTTAATGAGGGCGAACACTTCCTCGATCGTGGTGACCCGCCCGCAGGCGATTTCCTGATCGAGCAACTGGGGTTCGTTTTCGTCGAGGGTGGTTGCCGTCAGCGACGCGAAAATTCCACCGTCCAGGAGTGGCGCGAGTTCGATTCGGAAGAACTCGGGATTGCGGATCGCCCGGCCGTTGGCGGGGGCCTCAGATATCGATATGTCAAACATCACTTTCTCCGTCTTGCTCCGCCGGCACCCGAGGATTTAGGGGGCGGCGTACAGGACGGAAAGCCGCTTGCATTATACGGTCGCAGCGAGGGATCGCAAAATCCCGACGGCGACGCAAAAAATGAGCCCCACTTTTGGTGGGGCTCGGGTGACCTGACGAGAGCAATCAGCAAGATTGTTATCGACGTGGCTGATCGCGATTTGCGCTCTTGTCGTCCTTTCCGTTTTTGGCGGCGGCGGGTTTCTTGCCGTCGTCGGAACCTTCCGCGGCGTCCTGATCCCTTGGGTCGTGCTCGCGGAGCACGATCTTGCCGTCGCCGTGAAGCGGAAGCGCTTGCAACATGACATTAAAACCCTTGCCGTCATCGTGCGGAAACGCCACGCCGATGTTGAGCCAGTAGTCGTCCTGCTGGTGCCGCTCGATAATCGAATAGACACGGAACATCGCCTTTGCCATCTAGGGCACTCCTTTGCTGATATCAAAATCCTGCGAATGCAGGTCAGAGCCGCGCATGCGGGTTGCGCTGCTCTGACCGGCATTCGAAAATCTGGATGATTGGGGGAGTACCGATGACTTCCGCCCGCAATTATACGCGGCATTTTTCGAACCGCAAGGAAACGCCCGGAAAGGAGCGACTTGCAGCCTCCGGATCGACGTCGAAACAGATTATTCCCGGCCAATGCCGAGGTCCTGTGAATTTTGAGACACGGCCACTATGATTTTGGCCGCGCTCCGGGAGGAACGCGGCCAAAAATTTCGATGGTGCGCGATGGAAAACCGGGACCGCCTCGGCGGTCCCGGCCATACCGGCTACTCGGCGGCGACGGAGTATCGTTCTTCCCGGTCGTGCATATTGACGGTCTGTTGCGGATGCGGGTCGCATTCCAGCAGGGCTTGCGGCGTCCGCAGCAAGAGAGGCAGCCATCCGCTTGCCGCAACCAACTGCTCGGCGGCCTCAGCCATGTCCTGCTTCTTCATGTCGGCAATCCTGCCCGCGGCCTCGGCACCCCCGGCTTCCTCGACGGCGGCAAGGATGTGTGGCTTGGTGACGCGACCGAAATAGGACCGCGCGGTGGGCCGCCAATGCGCGGTCATATCGAGCGATACGGCTTCCGCCAGCCGGTCCGCCGTGACAATCGCACGCGGCCTGCGCTCCGACGGCAGTTTTACGGCGTTGACCGTCCACGCGACGCAATGGGCGAACAGCGCCAAGCGGCTGTCATGGTCAAGCTCCACCATGAATGGCCAGAGATGCGCCACGTCGCGCGGCATCTGCGCCGCCCAACGGGCATGGCGATCCGCCCACAGCTTGCCCGCCGGGGTGTCCTCGATCCCGTCGGCATGTGAGGCCAGCAATGTGCTGACCGGGCGAAGGTCGAGGACGTGAGCGTCCGCGCCGCGATAGAAAATCTGCGCGGATAGCGCGTGGGTGACAGCGACGACCGCGATGTCCGGCTGCTCGCTCAGGGCAACGCGAAGCCCCAGGGTGCGGTACGCCGTGAGGTCGCGGATCAGAATATCCGACAGCGGTTTGCCCTCCTCAGTATCCTCGTCCTGCGAACCCGCGACCTGCCGTTCGGTTCCGCCGTTCGCGGTTGCCCCGCCCCCCTCGCCGCTGATGTGACCCGCCTCTCCTTCGCCGTTCGCATCCCGGGTATTCGGTACGGCGTCCTCGGCACGAACAAACCCGCGTTCGACGCGGATCGTCCCATCATGATTGAGGATCACAAAGGCCCCGCAGCGCGCGATGTCGGCGGGATCGTAGGCATGGCGCCTGGCATCGATCCGCTCGATCCCGGCTTCAAGTTCCGCCGAAACGCGCCTCCACCTCGTCGGAAACCTCCTCCCCGTTTTCATATTGCTCCGTCAGGCTGTTGAACTCCGCCTGCAGCGGCCTCAAGAGCGGCTTGATCTTCCGCCGAAAGTTCGACCGGTTGCGGATAGGCTCGGCGCAGGCCGTGACTGTGGGGATAGTCGAGATGGACTTGCGCCCATTTCCACCCCTCCGCTTGCTGCAAGGCGGTGGCCTCGCGCCCGAGCTTGGCCACGACAAGCAGATCGAGAAGCGCCACGTCCTCGAAATAGCCGCCGCGATCCTCGGTGAAGAGGTCGCGCAGGATGGTACCGCCCGCCTCGGTATAGGCCTCAGCGCCGACAAAGATCGCGCGGCGGTCGGTGGCGGCAACATTGGTTTCGGTCAGCATGCGGCGGATGGTGCTGGCGTCCCGGTTATAGGACAGCCGCTCGAAGGCCGCTTCCTGCCGGGCGTGGTCCTCGGTGATGCGCAAAGGCCATCAACTGGTCGAGCGTCAGATCGCCATCGCGATAGACTTGCATCAAGCTTCGGCGAGACCGCGCCGAGCCGCAGCCGCTGCCGCACCACATGCGGCGTCACGCCGAACCGGGCGGCGATTTCCTCCGCGCCGAAACCGCGTTCGTCCGCCAGCTTCTTGAAGGCCTCGAATTGATCGGCGGGATGCATGTTCTCGCGCGTGACGTTCTCATCGAGGCTGATTTCGTGGGGGTCGTTGGCGGTATCGATGACGCAGCGGATCGGCTCGGTCTTCTTGATCTCCTTGCGCTTGACGCGCAGCAGCTGCGCCAGCCGCCGGCCCTCCCCGATGGTGACGAAATAGAACCCGGTCGCCGCACCTTCCGCATCCAGTTCCGGCTCGACGACAAGGTTTTGCAGAATGCCCTTCGCGGCGATGCTGGCCGCATAGGCCTCAATCGGACGCCTCGCTGTGCGGCGTCTTGCGGGCGTTCTTGGGGGATTTCTTGAGCTTGTTCAGCGGAATGAAGATTTCGGTTCCGCTCTCCGGGATGATTTCAGCTTTCTTGGCCAGACATGGTCTTTCTCCTTTGGGCTTGGGTTGCAGCGCAAAACTCGCGCTGCACCCCTGCCCGTCGGCGAGACCGGGGTAGCAAGGGCAAGGGCGGCCGGGGCGGAGGGGGATCGCCCGGCCTGCACAAGCGGATCTCGGGAATGACAGTTGTCTCGGCTTGTACGTCCGCGCGGAAGGTCGGGGAGACCGCCCCGGCCGGTCCGGCTCTGCCGGGACTTCACCCTTGCCCGCGCGAGGGCGGAGCCCTTAGCTCTCGAACAGGAAAAAGGGCGTCTGGGCCGCAGCGAAGCGAAGGTCAGTCGGCAGCCGCGAGACCGGTTAAAAGGGCAGCCGCAGGAGCGTCAGCATAGCGCCGCCGCTTGGGCGGGACACGGGACCGACTGCCCCCGGCGAGCGGCTCAATAGAGTTTTGCTCTTAACTCGTTACTCTTCAATCGTTACTCGCCGCGCGAGGGATCAACGCCGAATGGCCGAGACGTCTTCCGGCTCGGTTCACAAGAGCCCGACCCGCGAAGCGGGCGTGCCCTGCACCTATACCCGAATGAAGTTCGGCGAAGATTCCGGACAAGCGCGGTCAGCCCTTGCGATCGCTGGCCAGAAACCTGGCAATCTCCTGCTCGACCTGTGGGCGGGGCCGGGTATGGCGGGCGCGGGTTCGCGCCCGTATCGCACCCAATTGCCCCGGGGATACCGACGCCGGCCGCAGGGTCTTCATATAAGTCGCGCCCGTTGGGCTGTCGTTGTACATCAACTTGATCCACGCCACGAAATTTGCCGTGTCCATCAGTGCCCGGTAGTTGGGATGCCCGAGCTCGGCGCCAATGAGCGGAGCATCCTCGGCACCGATCCGAAACGCTATCACCGTGCCCGCGTTGCCGATCACGGCCTGACGCAATAGCGGCGGGAGCTGTCCAAGGAATTGATGGGCCAGCGCAAGATTGAGACGCCACTTTCGGGCTTCGCTCAGGATCGATGCAAAACTGTCGGTCGCAAAATTCTGGAACTCGTCGGCATAGAGCGTAAAGTCCCGCCTGTACCTCTCCGGGATTTCAGCACGGGATTCCGCCGCCTGTGCAAAGGCAGTCGCCAGGAACGCGCCCAGAAGATGGGCCGGTGCTTCGCCGAGCCGTCCTTTGGAAAGATTGACAATCAAAACCCGTCCGGAATTCATGATGTCGGGTATATCGATGGTGCTCCGTTTCTGGCCAATGATATTGCGCAGGGCGGGTGGCGACAGCAGCGCGCCGATCTTGTTCTGGATCGGCGAGATGGCCTCGGTGACAAACCGGTCGCTATATCCGGCGAACTCGTGCAACCAGAATGCGCGAACGATCGGATCATCGCACGTCTTGAGAAGCCGGGACCGGTACGTCTCGTCAACCAGAAGCCTTGGCAATCCCAAAAGTGTAGTGCCGGAAGCGTCAAGCAGAAGCCGCAATGCGTTGCCAAGGATGTATTCGAGCCGCGGTCCCCAGCTATCGCCCCATAGATGCTTGAAGGCCGCGACCATGTGGGCGGCTACCAAAGGCCGGCGATCCCTGGCTACCCGTTCGAGAGGATTAAAGCCGACCGGATGCGCAAGATCGGCCGGATCGAAATAGATCACATCGCTTGAGCGTTCCCGGGGGACGGCGTCGGCTACGGATGTTGCGAGATCCCCATGGGGATCGAGCAGCGCGAACCCACGACCCTGCTCAAGATCGGACATCATCAGATTGAACAAAAGCGTGGACTTGCCGGTGCCGGTCTTCCCGATGACGTAAAGGTGCCTGCGGCGATCCTTGTGCGTCAAAGGTACCGGCTCGCCCGAGGCAAGCGTGCCGAGCACGCCGTGCCCGCGCCGTGTTAGATGATCCCTGTCCATGGGCCGGCTTCCCGGCCGCAGCATCACTCCAATGATGCTGGCTGCGCAAACGTGCAACGCCGGGACTTCGTTGTGGGTGGACGATCCCGGCCGGGTGGTGGAAGCCGGCCGCTGAAAGCGATCGGAACTCACATCATATCACGTTGTGGTTCGTTGCGCCCGATGGCTCCAGCCGGTGACGGGAGAGCCGGCCACAAATATTTTTTCGTTTTAGAAATTTCGATTTCTGGATCTTCGAATTCGAACTTTTCTTGCTTGCTGCGTTCGGTCAAATCCAGTCTTGGCTCGCGCCGCACGTCGGGGTCATGGTTCGTTAGAACTTGATGCCATCCAAGGGTATTAGATGTCATCAGTCATTGTCTTAAGCGTAGCGCCCGACCCGTCCGTCCGGTGCGAGACGGAGCGATCAGCGAAGGCGAGCATTGGCGCATCCGGTATCTGTTAGAAGCAAGTGTAACGAGCGCCAAAGGATGGGCGGGGTCGGGCGGTAAGCCCGACGTGCGGCGACACGAGAAATCCAGTCCTTACAAGGCAATCGCCCGTCAGGCGCCGGGGGAAACCATGAAGCCCCCGGCGTATCCCCTCCCCCTTTTCAAAAATGACACACGGGTGCTGTGTTAGAATCTATATTTGAATATATTAGAGGCTCTGCGCCGGCTGGCGTATGTGCAGGTTTTAAGCCCTGATTTGGGCAAACCGGGAGAGAGGAATTTCCGTCAAAACCCCCGGTTATTTCCGTCAAACCCCCCGCTGGTTTCCGTCAAAACCCCCACCCGCCGATCGCTCGGACTTCCACTGCTCGAAGGTCTTGAGCCTGCCCGCGTGCAACATGGCGGTCAGGTGAACTTTGCGGTGAGAGTACTGGCTGTCCCGGAAGGAGCTACTGCCAAAAGAGCCGGCATAGGCTCGGGCCTGCGCGTCGATCGCGGCCTGTTCTTCCAGAGGAAGGGTTTCGAAAAGACTGGCTGCCTCCGCCCGCCGGTCACAGTCATAGGCCGACTGTTCGGCCTCCTCGCGCTCTCGCTGCGCGCACCTGATCTCCGCCGCCTTGATGGCGAGCTGACGTTTCATGTGAACCAGATAGGGGGCAAGGTACTGTTTTATGCCGCCGAGCGTCCTGACATCGAATGCGGTCTTTCCGGCTTCTCTCAGCGCAAAGTCGATGAATTCAGGTATTTCAACAGGGTCAAGTTCAGCCAGCAACTGTTTGGCAGTCTCGACATCCCCTGAGGAAGCGAAGGCAACCGATGAGACAGGCTGCCCGGTTCGCTTCTCGGTAAAAAGATAGGCGACTTTCAAGGGCTCGCCGATCTCGCGTTGCTGAGCCGAAAGATTGCCCGGAGTGTCGCTTTGTTGGGGGCGGAGATAGAAGCGGTTATAATCCTCGAAGAACCTTTGGCCGGGCCGGAAGTTGATGACAAATCCCTCCCGGCTTCGCGCTTTATCGACGGTATAGGAAGTCAGAAACTTCTCTGCGACCAGACCGTCCAGATGCGCGCCGAACCGGTCGAGAATCTTTGATCGATGCCCGACGACGACGAGCCCACCGAGCCACTCGGTGCAAATGTCATCGTAACGTTTCTGGAAGGTCAGGCGATCGGCATTGTGCCCGTTATACAAATTGGCAAAGTGAAAAAACAGCCGCATGTAAAGCGCCTGGCCGATGGTGCCCTGACGCATCATCAGGCCATGGTTCAGACAGGTAAAGTGATCGTTCCGGAGCGATCTAATAATCGGATCCGCCAGCGTGACGGTGCAGGCTTCGATCGGATCGTTGGCGGATTCCCGGCGCTCGATCCTGGTTCGGGAAAAGACATGAAAGCTTTCCTCGACGTATCGTCCGTCGCCGTCCTTGAAGTTGGCCGTGATCAGCGTGGTCTGAATTTGCATCAGCGCGTGCGAAAGCCGCTCGCTGTCAGCGCCGCCCCAGGCCTTGCGTCCCACCAGCCGCATCAACTCCCGCTTGGTGAAGGATACTTCACGCTGGACTGGCCGACCCAAATCGGAATGCTTCTTGATCAGTGCTACAAATATCCGGTGTGCGAGGGGACCTGGCTGCCCAAGCTGGGGATCGGGCCTGATCGTGATGTTCTTGTCCGCCAGCCCCTTGTTGATCTCGATCTCTGCGATACGGGTCGGGGCACGTTTCGCATCATGGCAGAACAATGCGCCGGCAATGCGCAGCAACGTATTCTCGATGTAGAGTTTGTCATATGGCTGGGCTTCCGCGCCGGAATCGTTTGGACTTGCAGAATACTCCATAGATTTAGAAAATTGGTGCGCGGTCTATCTCCCGTCAAAGATCGCCATGAACATCTCACCCACGATCCAAAGATTTTTCCGATGCTGGCACATCGGCTGGACCAACCAGCATCTTCATCAAATGCGGGAACATCAAAATAAGTCCGCGCCAGAGGAATTTGAAGTCGCCGATGCCTTCGACCAAGGCAGCAAAACTCGCGCTGTGAACTCTGACTTCTTCCGTATCGGAACTGCCAAAGGTTTCACGCTTTGGATATTGCAGATCATTCGCCGAAATATTCGCGGCTACGATCTCCGCGGGTTCATCCGGAGGTGTCGACCTCACGTGCCGGAGCTCGCGCGGTCGTGTCCCTCGATGGCCTTTTTCAATCTCTTGAACATGACGATCGATGGAACCGGGATCAATCAGATAAGCCCTCTCGAAACTGGACGAGGTCGTCTCGGCACAACTGATTTTCCCGTGCTGACAATATCGCCGCACACTGCGCGGATTTCTCGGATGGCCCAATTGCGCATAGCGGACAGCGGCTTGTTCGACGGTCAGCGTGAACTGTTCATTCGGTCGGATGTACTCAAGTGTTGCTGGATCCGATTCCCCGTCGAGGCCGTCGAAATGTTCCATTGCTCCAGCATACCGCGCCAAACGAGGCCGATCGTCACTTATCCACACCGGGCTCCGACGCCAAGTACCGCCCAAATTACGAGATACCTTCGGGGCACTCGTCTCACGTGAAACTATGTTGTTTCCCTAAAAACCCTGGCTCACCCCCAAGACGATGGGGGCGGCCAACCGGCCGCCCCCATCTGTCACTCCGTCGCGGCAGCTTGCGTCGGACAGGTTTTTGAATTGTGACCCTCCTCGCCACAGCGGGAGCAGCGCGCGATCTTTTTAGATTTCACAGCTATGCCAAGGATCGTTGCAAGCTCGACGTCAATCTCTTCACGTCGCTGGATCAAATCCTTGACCTTCATAATCTGATTATCGATATCCATGATCTTGACCTTCCTTAATTGACGACAAGACGTCAATGGACCAGGCTGGACCGACCGTAAACGTCAGCAGTACGCCCGTATGTCGGTCGATATTTCACCATGCCAGCCAATGATCCATGAAACATTTTTCCCCACGATAGATTTGGCTGGTTGATGCACTTCGGTAAACTCATGTTACAATCGGCTTCATATGGATTACGCTGCCAAGACTGCGCTTGATCGACTGACCGAGCAGGTTGCGATCAACACTCGCGAACTCGCAAAACTGGCGACGTTCGCCGACGTCATGAATGGTCATATCGAGGATAGTTTTATGTCCGCCGGAGGCGACTTCGGATTAGTTGCCGAAGCCGTCGCGGAATTGCAGTCGGATATCTCGGCGATTCTCACTGAGCTTGAGGCTTCATCTGAAATGTTTTGTGCCGAGCTCGGTGCCATTACAACTGAATTGACCAATATGACTTTCTCAAGGGAGAGCAACGCTGACTATCGAAAGAAGTTTGACATCATTTTCAATCGCGTCTGCGCGATTGAAAAACATCTTGGGATTGGCGACGAAATTGCGGCCTGATCTTTCGAACATATTTTTTGACTGTTTTATGAGCTGCGGCGGGTTGGAAGGCACAATTCGCACGATCGATTCCGTTAGTCGATCAGACGCACATGTCCGCCTTTTCCGCCAATCCATTTGAGCACGAGAACATCCGGGCACGCACGCAACGTCGCCTGATCGATAAATAGAAACTGGTTCGATCCGGCTCCTTTTGTGGCAAGTTTTAGTGACTTTATCATCGTCTCGATGCGCTGCTCGCTGGTGGTGACCGTGAGTACGCGGAAATTGCCGATCCCAAGCCGCTTGCCATGCGCGTTTACCGCGCCCGCACCGGCGAGATAGGCCAGAAACTTTTGATGGAACGATGTCTGTTTGGATTGACCACCACGTTTAACCGGCATGGTCCCGCGATCGGCTTCGACAAAAAAGTACGAGCGCTTTCGCGCGACGGTAAAATCCAGACCAAACACTTTATCCGGGATGACGTGAACATCCTGCATGGCGTTGCCATAGTGAATGCGCGCGGGCAACGCCCACGGGTTTTGGGCATTTTGGGTGACTTCCGGAGCAGCCGCGAGGATCTCGCTGGAAGTGATAAGCCGTACATTACCGCGGAGATGACATGCCGTCTCAAAGGCAACAGCGAGATCGGCAGTTAGAAGTGTGTGCTCGATGAAGACTCGACCCGCGGTACGATTTTTATCGGTCCAGTCCACCTTGGACCGCTGCAGACCGTCGAACTCGGCGAGAACGGCCGCTCCGCGGTTACCGACGGCATAGACTATTGGCGCACTGCCGGCGGTTGCATAGTAGTCCAGCTGAGCTCGGGGGCGATCGAGGTATCCGTTATGGTAGAGCGCGCCCAGGCGTTCGAGCAGTTTCTTTGGCGAGCGGCCGCTCAGAAGCTGAATCAGATGCGTGGAGCGAAGGAACCGGTGCCGTGCAACATGGCTGATGACCGCGATGTCGTCCACTGTCAGTCGTAGGGGCGGTGGATCGTCGCGCCGAAACCGGGCGCGCCGCGAAGGAGCTGCTCTGGGTAGATCTGTGTTGGCTTTCGCAGGTTGCGACGTCTCCATAAATCGAAAATGGGGTAGAAACAATAAACGTGAAAGGTTCGGTATGGACCGCCATGCGCGGCAAGGGGCTATTTCGTGTCGCCTTGTTGCGGTAAAATAATTATACACGCCCCGCGAAAATATTCTTAGTAGCGGTCGGAAAACTCAGTCGGCTCGTCCGGTGGGAGCTCGGCGGCGGACAGCTCGACTTCTGAAAGCGGCACGGCGTATTGCGCACGCATGCGATCGCGAAGGGCCAGGTGTTCTCCAACGCTCATTCGTTGCCAACTCTCGAGTTCCCCGGCGGGAATACGCAAGGAGATTGCGGTCGACGTGAGGTTGCGTACATGTGCGGCAAAAGATAATTTCGACTGACTCTCGATAAAATCCGCAGTCGTGCGCATGTTTCTTGCGAGCGCGTGGGCATCCTTGTCGCTCACCCCTCCAGCGAACTTAATACTTGTATTGGCATAAAGGCTGTCGAGAATGCCCTGCGAAAGCTGCGAGAGATATTGGTGAGCGATGATGAGGCCGACTTTCTGCTTCCTCGCTTGCTCCAGGATATCTGAAATATTCGCATCCTGCTGAATATAGTCTTGCGCCTCGTCGATATAGACAAAACATGGCATGCGCTTGTTGGCCGGAAGCGTCGCACGCTCGGCCGCGGCCTGCGCGATCAGTGCGATAAAGAACCTCCCGAAAATTTCGGTTCCCTGCTTTTTGAGCAAGTCTTTTGCGGCATTGATCAGTATCACCTTGCCGCTGTTCATTTCCTTGAACAGGTCAAGCTTGTTCTTGGGGTGTGAAAACATTCGCTCGAACGTCTGGTTTTCCAGAATACCGTACAAGCGGCGCAACACCTCTCGTTTGGTCTGCGCAAACTGTGTTGTATTGAATTCATTGGCGAAGAACGATCGCGCGGTTCCCTTCAGCTTCGACAAGTGCTCTTCGTATTTCTTGTCGCCGCCGGGCTCCATCAATTCGAGCAGGGTATGGATAGTCGCATTCGGGATTTGCAACAAGGCGCGGGTCACGAACCGGAAGATGACAGACTGCTTGCTGGTCAACTCTGACCCAAGCAACGCTGCGAGAACGAAATCGTAGAGCTCAATGATGCTGTTGAGCAGCCGCTCGCGATCGAGTCTCGAATAACCGTCCAACCGTTCGGTCCCGATTGAAAACGAATTCAATTGAACAGGAAACTCGATGTCGGTGGGGTCGATCAGGACAAGCCTGCCGGCAAGCGCCTCTCCCTCGGCAAACGGTTTCAAACCCGACAAATTCCGGATCAGGTCGCCCTGGCTATCGATGACGATGATGGAAGCCTTGTTGTTAGCGACAGCGTCGAGATCGCTGCAGATCAGAGATTGCAAGGTCTGGGTCTTGCCGTGGCCGGTACCGGCGACAATCCAGTGATGCTCGAAGCGCGCGGATTGCGGAATGACGAAAGGAACCGGCGTCAGCAAGAGATCCATAAAAGGCGTGTTCTTGAGATAAGCTTCTACCAGCTCGACAGGCGACAGATCGGACTCGGTCACTGGAATGAGACGGGCTGTTCTTTCCTTACCGATGGCGACACTAGATACAATACGATAATTCTCGGAGAAATGATCGATTAGCGTTGTGAACAAGCCGACGTCTTCGTGCTCTTGCTTGCAAATGGTGCCCACGATGCGATCGACGACGTCGTGGGGATTGCCGAGCAACGAGACCAACGGAATAGCAAATTGTGAATCTTCCTCGCTATCCGGAAGGGGTGGAAGCGCGGCTATTATACCGACGAAAATACTGGCGAGTGCGTGCGCAAGTTGATGGCTGACGCGCTCGTCGTTGCCGAGGAAGTATTGCTGGGCGCGAAGGAAACGCCGAAGGTCAACCTGTTCCTTCATGGAGAGGGCGGCGATAGGCCAATCGATACCCGGGCTTGAGAAGATCGTCGTCTCAAGTTCGAGCGACTGACGAAGGCAATGCTCAAGCGCCCCACCGAGCCCACCATGGGTCGGAAGACTGACATGTTCGCAAACCGAACCGACAATGAACGCGCCGACGCGCTCGATGGCGTCATCGCCACCCCACTCGGATGCGAGATGCGCGTGTCGCACTTCGTTGTAGAGCGCAATCGTATCTCCGAGATCGAGCGCCCGCTCGTCGGTAAAGCGGCGCAAGAACGGGGTAAAGACCGGCGGTGGTTTATAGGTCAACGATGCTCTCGCGGCCGTCGAAGGTTGCGGCTGTCTGCAGAAATGATTTCAGATTTTGCGCGGCGGTGACGATCGCTTCCTCCGCTTCGAGCAACTCCTGCATGCTTTTGCATTCGACATGCACGCCAGCCAGCAAACTCTGTATCGTTATGCGAAGCGACAGGCGAGCCATCGCGATGCTCGCGGATGCTCGCCCGAATTTATAGAGCGTTCTGCCGAAACCTCGAAGCTGCTCGGCAGCCGGCGCAAATATGCTCGCACGCTGCTGCGCCTCGTCGAGGTGAGCGTTGGCATTCATGGCATAACGCTGACGCTGTGTGCTGTCGTAAACGAGAGAAGACCCAAGCCTGTATTTAGCGATCAAGCTGTGATCCTCGACAGGAACTTCCATCCTCGCATCGAGAGCAAATAGAACTTGTCCCCGAAGAGGCGAGACACGCTGGGAACGACGTAATTTAAGATGAGCAGATAGAACCGGGGGCGGTGTGCTCGGTGGTTCGAAAACCACAACGGCACTCTGCTTGCGCCACGGCTGCACGGAGGTTTCTTTGGGATCGGCCTGTCCTGCTGGGGTAGACAACTCTTGGTTTGCGGCTGATGCGGTGGAAGCGTGAGAGAAGCTGTTCAGCACGCTTACCGATGCCATGCCCGCAAGTCGGCCAATTATTGCGCCAACTACCGCGAAACTGACCAACGTCAGTTCGCTATTGGGAAGAAAGCTGCCGCGAACTTGAAACCTGTCAAAACCGAATCGAGAAATATAGATAAAAGCGTCTAAACCCACAACAAGGACAACTGGCCCAAGAAACATCAAGGTCGTGTCGTGCCCCGGATTGTACTTAAAAACCAATGCAACGAAAACGAATGTTAAAATGAAAAGGATGAGAGGCTCACTCGGATGCAACTCTGTCCAAAAATAGCTTATCATTTCCGATTTCCCCACATCGTATTCCCCTATAAAAACTATCGGCTGGATTGCTCAGACGAAAGGGTTTTCGATCATGGTCTGGGAAAATTTCTGGGTTTGCCCCGCTTTTGTCAGGGCGAGCGTACCCGGCTCAACTACTTGCTTGCAGGTCAAACAAAAGGGGTCTGGGTTGGACCCCAGACCCCTCGCCCTTCCTAAGAAGGAAAGTTTTGAGCGCGGTTTGAAATTCTCATCTCGATCCATCCTTCCACTTCTTCCGCGACCCACGCTACTCGACAGGCACCCAGCTTTACCCGCTTGGGGAATTCACCGGCGACTTCGAGGCGCGCAATGTGCGCGGGGCAATAAGGGACACCATAGATCGACTTGAGTTCTTTCTTCGATACCAGCTTCCGTGTCATTGCAAATCCCTCGTAAAAGGGAGCTTGCAAGCCCCGGTTACCCTAGGCAGGCAAGTGCATAGCACCAAATGCTGAACGGCTCAACGTACACATAGCAGAACATGGGAGATGCCAGGCACTTCCCGAGCGCGCCAGGTACCTTAAGGGATGGAGTAACCTCAGCGGTCAGAACGCAATATTGGTGACACGTAAGTGCCCTGTCTATCACGTCGGGGTACTGGAATCGCGCCCTCTCAAAATCGACCACTAGAATCGAACCACTACAGCCCCGGGAATCGAACCACTACCGCGAATGAAATGTGAGTAGATTTGTGAGTAGAATCGGAATCAAGCCGCTACCAATCCCTTCAAAATAAGAACTTCTATTGTGAGTTCGATTCCGGCCAGGGCACCAGAAGCGCTTCGCATAGCAACTCATAGATTCTCAAAAACCCCTGCAAGACAGGCACTTCTGAGATTTTTACGCGCCACTTTTTCTCCCCGAAATGTGAGTAACTTCGTGAGTACAAAACGGGATCACGAGGAGGCGTACTCACATGGGTCTCTCTCAGTTCGCCATCAATAACGCCAAGCCGAAAGACAAGCCGTATCTGTTGTCGGATGGCGATGGTTTGCACCTGCGCATTCATCCCAAGGGTGGCCTGCAGTGGCGGTTACGCTTTCGGTTTGGCGGCAAGGCGAACACGATGTCGCTCGGCCCGTATCCCGCCGTATCCCTGCTCCAGGCAAGAAGAAAACGGGACCGGGTCAAGGAGCAGCTCGCGGCCGGGATAAATCCGTCGCTCGCTAGAAAGCTCGAAAGGCTTGCCAACTCCACCGCCGCTCAAAACACGTTCGGCGCGGTAGCAGACGAGTACCTTGCCAATTTGAAAAGGAACGATGCGGCCGAGCAGACCCTCAACAAAAATCGCTGGATGTTGCAAGACCTGGCTGCGCCAATCCGAAACCGCCCGATCGCTGAAATAAAACCTGTCGAAGTGCTCGACATTCTCAAGAAGATCGAAACGAGCGGCCGGCGAGATACTGCCCATCGCCTACGCTCCGTCATCGGCGCTGTTTTCCGCTATGCCATCGCGACCCTTCGGGCGGAGACCGATCCTACCTATCCCCTTCGCGGCGCGCTCCTGAAAGTGAAGGTAAAGCATCGTGCTGCCATCACAGACGAAAAAGACCTTGGCGCTTTTCTCATCGGGCTCGACCAATACGAGGGTTGGCCCATTGTCCAAGCCGCTTTCAAGTTTCTGATCCTGACGATGACGCGGCCGGGCGACGTGCGCGGCATGAAGCGGACCGAAGTGAATTTTGAAAAGCGGATGTGGTGCATCCCGGGCGAGCGCATGAAGATGCGCGAGCCGCACGATGTCCCTCTGTCGCGCCAAGCTCTGGCCGTCCTCAAGGAGGTTTGGCCACTCAACGAAGAACACGAACTCGTTTTTCCGTCACTACGATCCCACAAAAAGCCCCTGTCCGAGAACGCCTTCAATTCTATTCTTCGAAACATGGGCTACCCACAAGACAAGGCGACGGCTCATGGTTTCCGCGCGACCGCGAGCACCATCTTGAACAGCCGGCGGTTCGACCGGGATGTGATCGAGGCCGCGCTTGCCCATCAGGATCAAAACGAAATCCGCCGCATCTACAACCGCTCGCTCTATATGCCGGAACGAACCCAGCTGATGCAGGACTGGGCCGATCTTCTCGACAACTTCAAGGGAAAAAGGTCAGCCCGGCGAGCGGCATGAGCGGCTACCCGCATCTTGCGGTTGCGCACTCTTTCTCATAGCATCGCGCTGTCCAGCTGCTCACGTCACTGCTCTTGTCTTGCGATCGAGCAAAACCAATAAGATTCTGAATGTAACACAACCCCCACGAGTAGACAAGCGATGGCATTGTTTCGACGTACAAAAATCGTCTTCTTCCCTGCCCTTCGTCGGTACCACTACCAGGGGAAGTAGTGACATTGATCTGAGAAGCGCGGTAGGCTTCCCTGTTGCGGTCCCAGGCTCATTGAACCAAATCTAGGAGCGGTAGCATGACCGCCAAAATAATCGCCTTCATCAACTATATACGACCTTCGCCAAATTCATGTCGCCTACGATCAATGCTGTTATCCCGGAGTCGAAGACTAGGTCCATTCTCAGTCACTTTGAAGCACGGAACTTCTAATGCAATTGCAGTTCACCCACTTCGGCGCGAAGCTTGTCGGCGCTCCTCCCTCCGCCCAACGTCAGTTCAAGCCTGCCTTCGACATCCAGACAGTCCGCGAACTTTGCCAGTACAGGTGAGACCGCACCCTTCATCCGCTCACGCAGAGCTTCGTGGGCGTTGCCCGATCGAGCGCGATGGATAGCAGAGAGCGTGCTCCCGACTTCGTCACGGGACGCGCCGATGGACTTACCCTTCGCGGCCATCGCCCAGCTTACCTGCCCTGCGTTATCAGACGCAGACGACGCAGCCTCGATAGACCAGTCCTCGAGTTCATGATCGAGCCAACCAACGATGGCGGTCGCGCTCGCCCTTACCGTCTCTTGTGAGGCTCTGATCGGTTGAGCCAACATATCCGCGAGTGCGGCGCCGCGTTTGGCCAGCGCCACTTTCTTGTTGTCCAATACGCCCCGCAGAAGTGGTGTAGCGTCGCTGCTAATTCCGCACGCTAGCCGCAATACTTCGCGCAACTGAGGGCTCCTGTCCCATTGCTCTAGGTAGTCACCAGCGTTTCGCGTACTTTCAACAATATAGCTCGCGGCGAAGTACTCTCTGAATGTCTCACTCTTAAGCGTGAAATGCTCATAATCTTCGCGCGTCACAAAGCCATGCACTTCCAACAAAGATAGGAGGCCTGGCACCGGCACGTGAGAATATTCTGGATCAATCCAGCCTAAGACGTCTTCCGACCTGAACGACGCTTTTCCTTGCTTAATAGAATGCAGCGATATCGCTCCGAGCAAAGAGGACAAACATTGTGCCGACGCCCACGGCTCACGCACGCGCACGACATTCTTGCGGGCATCCAGGTCGAGTAAGCTTCTTACACATTCACTTAGAACTTGCGTCTCGAAGAATGGTGTGACGGCGTTAAGTTCAAACAATTTCCAGGCAACGTTGAGGAAGAGTGGCGCGCCCAGGATGGATCGAAGCGCGGGCTTCTCGGCCATATGAAAAAGAAATCGCGACAGCTCAAGCGTGTTGGCGCCTCGATCAGCACGTCGGTTCATCGCTGCCGACAATGCAGACACCGTCTGAACGTCTGTGAATGGAGCGAGCGAATAGAAAGAAAACGTATCAAGAAGCTTCAGTTCGGGCGTTGGACGAGAAGCGACAATACACCTCGCCGAGCGCGCCCGGCGCAAGCCGTCGCGCACCAAGCGAATGAAGTCCTCACGAAGCTCTGGGCGTACTTCGTCCAATCCATCAATGACAATCAGGACGGGTTCGACCTGGTCAAAGATATTGGCAAAGGCCTTCACATCCATTCTTTCGTAATCCACGGCGTTGACGAAGAACACGCGCTCGCGCGCTTGGGCCCTACAGCGCTGGACTAGCGCCGCCAACACGCTCGATTTGCCAGCACCGGCACTGGCCGTCAGCACCGTGCACCGTTCCTCGGCCAAGCTAGCCCAAGGTTTACGCGCGCCATTGCGCCCGCCTTCGATGCGCTGGACATCGGGCAGGACACACACATCGTGGATGCCAGACGTCACGTCGAACACGGCAACGTCGCTTTTATTCTTGTCACCCTCCGTGTCGTTCTCCTCGACGGTCGAGTTCCAGCTTCCCTCTCGCAAGACCGCGCGTTGCTGTTCACGGGACAAGCCGCGAAGTTGAGAACCAAGCGTGGCGAAGGAATTTGCCTCCATATAGTAGCCAACATTCGGCACCATTCGCGTCCCAAGCGGCGATACCCGCACGGCTGGCAGTGCGGCGACATGATCGAAGCGCTTGAGCGCCTCTTTAGCCTTTTCACCCCCGCGCAGGCGCAAGAGATCAAGGACCATCGCGAGTAGGTCCGCGCGCGGTAGCGTCTTGTCATTGACCCACTGCGAAATGGCCGAGGGCGAGATGCGCAAGAACTCCGCCCACTCCTCGCGCGTATAGAAGCCAGCGTCGTCCAGCAACCCGACGAGTGCTTGTGCAAATCGACTTCGCTTGGGTGTTCCGCCATCCCTCATGTTAGCGCTCCGCGTCGTCAAAATTGTATTGTCCGTTGTCATAGTGCATCGCGATTTTGCCTACCCATTTCGCCGCAGCCGGGTAAACGCAATCGAACTTCGATCCGCTCGCTTTTTCCAGCATCAGATCCGTCACCTGTGTCGCCGCCAAGAATGCGACTGTTGCCCGCCCCGGACTGGCGAACACTACGTCGCCGTAATCCTCGACCCATGGCTCGTATTGGGAAATTTCCGAACCCGTGGGCGGCATTGCTTCGTAGCCAGCAGTGAACCGGCTCGGGAGCAGCCTTCTCGCAAGTTCGGGATGAAGGTTGCTGGTGAAGTCGGCCTGCTCCTTGGGCGGAATCCTGCGCTCATCCGGAAAAGCAAAGGCGGTCGGTTGGTCATGCGTTCGCGTGCCGACGACGACGTATTCCGCGCCCGTGGTTGCGCACTTGTGCCGCACTGCACTGAAACCGAGATCGACATCGGCGTAGACATCGGCCGGCAGTCCGGAAGGCTTGTCGCTCACCAGCAGCGGCGTGCGGCGGAGTTGATGTGGGAGCGTTTCACCGAGCTGGCTAATCAGCTCAAATGAGCCGCAGCCCGCCGTCACGAGCGTAAGCTTCAATTCCAGCTCGTGCTCGCCGTGGCGGACGATTACAGCTCCCTTGTACCGCTGCAATCTGACCGCATTATTTACCTCGACGAACACCGCTCCTTTAGCCGATGCTTGGTCCCGCAGGAACGTGAGTACACCGGCCTCGTCGAACGGCGCATCAGGTATCGCGAAGTACGTGGCCTTAGGGTCAACGAATGCGCCGATCTGCCTCTTGATCTCGTCTCCTTCAAGTTGGCGAAACTCATCCTGTGTGAACTTCAATTCCCGACTGAGCGCGCAAATCTCAGCGATACGAGTTTCCTTGGAGACCGACAGTATGCCGTTGCTTCGGCTCAACGGAATCCCACATGTCGTTAGCATACGCCGGCCGGCGAAAAACGTCCGGTTGGCGAAGACCGCGCAAGCGCTCAAATCATTGTTAAAGTCTTTCGATCGATACATGATACCGGACTGAAGCCAACCTTGGTTCCGCAACGTGTCCGCACGCGGACGTACGGTATCGGCCAGACGGAGCACCACGACACCCAATCCCGCGCTAGACGCCAGGAAAGCGATTGCCGAGCCGAGGATGCCCCCGCCGACAATCACAAAGTCCACGGCCTTCGTTTCGGACAAGGATACACCTATTAAGTTACTTCATCTTGACTTAATTAAGCGCTTTACTTCGCCGTTACAAGCCCAGAGCTGTTTTTTCTTAATGCTTTAATTTTTGGCAACCACCCCCTTGGGACTGACGTTCGTGCGCTGCACGATCGGACCGCAGACCATTCCAGCAACGTCTCCCTGCCTCGGCAAGTAGCTATCGGCGTCAGCGTGGGATCGCGAGTTGGTCTCTTGTGCTTAGACGAGCTAACATGTTGGACCATGAGTCGCGGTGGCTCTACTCAGAGACAATCGAAGATATTTTGGGGAGGTCGTCCAAGATTACCGACAGAATTAGAACCGAACCAGCCCTAACTGGGAACCAAAAATCGCATGAGTAACGCTGTGAGTACCCGTTCGGCAGGCTTTCAGAAAGCCTTATTTTATTGCGCTTTTGATAGTTGTTCGATTCCGGCCAAGGCATAGATGTTCATGGACACATAAGCGTGCTCTCAGAGCACCAGTCAGCTTTAAGGAACAATCTCCTTCGACATTCCGGCCGCGCGAACCGTTTCAAGTAGCTCCTCGATATCCGCTCTCGCTATGCCGGCATCGGCGGCGCCCTTGTAGAGCAGTGAATATTCGTTCTCAATCCTTGTTACGAACACGCTCGGGTTGTCGGTATTGATGCATGCCCGCAGACCCTTTCTGACCAGTTCGAACAGCCTAATTGTTGGCACATCGCGAACAACGTCCACACCGGTGGTCCGAACGTTCGATGAAGGATTAAATTCGATGACGACCTTCCGCTCGATTACCTGTTGCAGTAGCATTTGCTGCGCCTGCAGTACTAAACTCCGGATACCTGCGAGCCTGATTGTCAGTGGTCGAATTTGGCCGCGCGCGTGCATGCCCGGTTCACCCCAACGAAAAGCGAATAACTCGCGCGCCCGACCGGGCGCCTCGTTCGGAAGCTCGTACGGCCCGACGCCGTGGCGCCAGGCCCACACGTAGTCGTTCACATCGACGGACGCGGGGTAACCGCTGAGTCCACCCATCTTGACAATCAGTCTGTCCAGCTCAGATACCTCGCCAAAGAATTCGTTCCGTCCAAAAGACGGCACCATTGACCAGGAGAGGTGCTTTAGCCAGCACAAGCTGTCTAGCACCTGTCCGACCGGCATGATCGCGTATTCGTCGGGAGTAATCCAGGGATCCTCCGGCAAGGTCGCCAAAGCCATGCCGTGACCCACGCCGTCGCCTTCACCGAGACCGTAGGCATCAAGAGCCATCGCGACCTGGTAAAGGCCATCAAGCAAATTCGCGAAGTCCTCGCCAGCATGCACGGTCAACCCTAATTGGCGGGTAGCAGCCGGCTCGTGCTGTTCGCGCTGTCTCAGCTGCAGCCAGCGCTGAAACCACGGCGCGCGAGGATCGTCTGGACCAAGCCCGTCCAAGAATTTCAAAGCAACCGTGTCGCCACGCAGAAGCCGCAGATACGACGCAAACAACGCCGCCGGGCTGTCCCGCTCCTGGCCGGCAATGTCAATTCGTCCGAGCGCCCGCATATATTGCCGGTCCGGTTCATTGTGCGCGTCGACATTGAGCGCCAGCTGCAAGGCTGCCGTCGACCGGTCCAGCATCCGCAGCTTGACGGCTTCGTCCGGCACAACGTCGCCGCCACCTCCCTTTCGCTTTAGCGACCTGCGGAAATGCACCGCGAAACGAAAGTCGCGAGAACGACCTTCGTCCGCTTGTTCCAGCCGCTCGCGCAACTTCCGCCATGATTTAAAGAAGCGCAGATAGTCGTTGGCGGTCTCGAATGGCGAAATGCGGAGCTCAACCCTTTGAAGCGGCTGGCTTTCCATCAGAAACCGGCATGCGTCACCAAACGGGCTCATCGCCAACCTCGGGCTGACTTCGCCCATGAGAGACTGCCTATGCCATCTCTCGCGAGGAATGGAGCGCTTCAATGCCGAGAAGTAATTCAACTCGAAATTCCGTAACCCTGGTTCAGTTGGAAACGCTCCTTGCCGGACCGTCTGGAAAAAGCGGTTCTTGAGCGACAAGTACTGGTCGAACAACCGGGATAAATCGGCGTTCCCTCGCTCCGCTATCAAGATGCTCCAGATGTCGGCAAGCACCTGCCGCTCTGTCATGAGGACATCGCACGACCATCGCCACCATTTTGTGGTCGAAGGTTTCAGGTCGCGGTTGGCGCGGGCGGACGGATTGTCGCCGAAATGCTCGCGCGCCTGCGCTGTGAGCATGCGATAGAACGTGCGCGCACGATGAATCTCATCGTCAAGCTCAAGTCCCGACGATCGGTATATCCTATTTAGATTACTGAACGTTTTTGGACGAACTTCATCGAACAGCAGCTCGTGCCAAGCAGCTTGCGGCAAGCGGATTCCGCTGACGTGAATGTGCAAATCGGACAAGTCCTTGCCCCAACCGACCCCGTCGATAAACCTGTTCTCGATACGGACCACCGTGCTCCAGTGTGGGAATTCACGCTCAACTTCGACGCTCCGGACCATAGTGGATGCGTCGCATTTTCGCTGCCTTCGACATGCAAGGTCGAGCGCCATCAACATGTCCGGATCGAAATGATTGCAAAGTCGCTCCCAGCGGTCGATGCCAGCGAAGCGGATGGTTGGCTGACCATCGCTCCACCTGATCATTCTCCCTCCGTCCTCAAGCACGCGCAGAGAGGTGTACCAGTCGACTAGCGTCCTATTGTTCTCGATGTACCAATCGAATGCCCACTCAATCGTCGTTTGCGATAGACGGCTGGATTCGGACCTGAACCGCGCATAGAGATCGGCGGCAAAACGCTGGCGAATGCCGTCAAGCTCGGCTCCGCTTACAACCCCCCTGTCGAGGCGACGGTCCCAGAGAATCAACGCACGCGCAATCAGAAACGACAGGCCGGTCCCATCCTGCCGCGTGCTGGCACCCATTAACTAGAACTCAGAATGTGAGCGCGTCGCCCAATGATCGAACACGAAGCGCTCGATCGTCGAACTCCATTTTCGTAGGCAGCGGTTGGTTGCCCAAAGCCATTGCTCGGTCTCGTTGAAGAAGCCCCGCACATCCAGCGGGTCCGTAGGGTCGTCAGGGCGGCGTTCCGCGTCACCGATCCTAATTTCGCTTTCCAACTTATCCTTCAAACTACTGCGGATGCCTGGGTGACCCATCAAATCGACCATCCATTTGTCTCCGAAGAGTGTCGAGGGAGCGACGTCCGGCATCATCGCAAGGTTTTGCGAAATCTTTGATGTCTTAAACGTTTCCCGCAACTCCACGAGAACTTTTTGCAAGGTCGCCTGCTCGTCAGGAGTTCCGGCAACGATCTCGATACCGCACCTTCTGAGAAAGTCGACTGCTGGCTCACGGTGCCGTCGCAGGGTTGGTAGGAATTAGGGTTGGCGTAGTCTCCGGGGTGATCAACCTCGAATTGTCGGGCGTTGAAGCGTCGGACTGGAGACTACGCCATGAGCAAGGTTACCACGAAGCCTAATTCCATGCAGCCTGTGACTGAGATGGCTGTTGATCTTTTCGACAACTGGTTCGATCCGATCGAGACCGAGGTACGGGCTCGGGCGCGTCAGTTCATCGAAGAGTTGATCCGCAGCGAGCTCGATACCGCGCTGGCACGGCCGCGTTATGAACGAAGCAAGATGGCCGGCAATGAAGCAGGAGCCTGCGTCACCGGCCACCGTCATGGCAGCCGGACGCGCTCGCTGACGGGCACGTTCGGGCCGATCGAAATCGCGGTGCCGCGAGCCCGGCTGACCACGCCGGAGGGCGGGACGGCGGAATGGAAGAGCCAGGCTTTGCGGGCCTATCAGCGGCGCACGCTTGCCGCCGACGCGCTGATTGCAAGCAGCTATCTTGCCGGCACCAATACCAGGCGGGTGCGTCGCGCGCTGGCGGCGCTGTTCGGCGGTACGGTCGGCAAGGACACGGTGAGCCGGACCTGGCGCAAGGTCAAAAGCGACTGGGACGCCTGGAACAGCCGCTCGCTGGCCGAGGAGCCGATCGTGCGCCTGATCCTCGATGGCACCGTCGTCCAAGTGCGGCTCGACCGCAAGGCAACCTCGATCTCGCTGCTCGTTGTGCTGGGCGTACGAGCGGACGGCCAGAAGGTTCTGCTCGCGATCAAGAGCATGGGCGGCGAAAGCGCCGAGGCATGGCGCACGGCGCTGGACGATCTCATCAAGCGCGGGCTGCGGCGTCCCGAGTTCCTTATCGTCGATGGTGCACCAGGGCTCGACAAGGCCATTGCCGCGGTCTGGGACGGCGTGCCGGTGCAACGCTGCACCGTTCACAAGCATAGAAACCTGCTCGCCCATTCCCCGGAGCGTCTGCACGACGAGATCACGGCCGACTTTAACGACATGATCTATGCGGCCACACCCGATGAGATCGCCTTTCGCCGCAAGGCCTTCCTCCGCAAGTGGCGGCTCAAGCATCGTGCCGTTGCCGACAGCCTGGAGGAAGCTGGCGATCGCCTGTTTACCTTCGCCCGCCTGCCGCCGAGCCAATGGCGTAGTCTACGCACGACCAACGCAATCGAGCGGCTGCACGAAGAGTTCAAGCGCCGCATCAAGACACAAACAGTGTTGCCGTCAGCCGACACTGCCGCGATGTTGTTCTGGGCATTGCTTGCATCGGGGCAGATCAGCATGCGCAAGGTCGATGGCTGGCAGACTCTCGCCACAAAACCCATCGATCAGCCAATTGACCTCGCCGCTTGAAACGATAACTTCATGTTACCCGGAATACGCCATTCCGAATTCCAACCACATTCCGGACGGCACCTGGCTCACCGTCGAGATACCTCAGAAACAACTTCGAGAACAGAAACATGCATTGTATCTTAACGTAGCGCAAGGTGACGCTGAGCGCACCGATAAATTCGATCCACGCCTTCAACTCGCGACCGATCGCAATCTTGATCTTTTGCGGTTCGCCCCGGAACCACAAATGGAGGATTTCAGCCATCATCTCGGTATGAATGATAGCTGGAAGGCTCGGTGCGAGGCCATAGAGTAGGAAAACAAAATTACGCGCCTGCCGAAAATGCGCCTGCTGGTCGTCCCCGATCTGCGCCCCCGAGACGTCGAGGCGTAACAGGTCTAGGATTTTCCCTTCGATATCCGAAGTGTGTGCCTTCTCAAAGGGGGCCTCATCGTAGACGGGCCAGCCTGTGCAGATCGCCCGCCCCACAACACGAAGAGTCTCGCACCATTGGTCGTAATCTTTCTTTTCGATGGCTATAACGTCTGCCGGTGATTCCGCACTCAAATTCTCCTTGTGCAGCTCAAAGAGCCGTCGCTCCACCTCTGTCAGCTGAAGTTTGCCCGCACCTTCGCACTCTAATAGAACCTTTATGAAATTGTTCGATGGTACCGACGCCATTAAATCCAGCTTGGCAAAAACCCCTTGTGCCGAAGTTGATCCGCCTTCTTCCGGAACAACATGGCTGAATCTGCGGAGAACCTTCGCCACCCACGGTGCACTATCGAAAATCTTCTTCAGGTCAAGTCTTGTCAACAAGACCATGCGGGCCTGATTGTTGATAATCTCGTTTGTCGTCTTCTCTGCGATGGTGACGTTACCACTTTCCATTGGCTGCGCCGGAGTGGCTTCGTAGATGCGAAATCGAGTGCCAGGCGCGGCGTAAATCAGAGAACAGCGCTGCATGACGAGCAATCGACTCGGCAGCACGCTTGAAACTTATCTCTTCAAACGAGGAATCCGGCTCCGGATATTTCGAATGCCCCTTGGCCAGAAGGTGCCCCTTGGCCCGACGGAGGGCCTCATCCCTAGCGCGCCTTTCCTGCTCGGTGTCCGCCCCGATCCAGACAAGCTCGGCTTCGACGAACTTTTCGAAATGACTGTCCCATCCATCGAGAATAGAAATCAACTTCGTCGATTCGATCCCGCCCGTTTCGGCGAGCCGGTCAAAGGTGACCCACGTCAGATAACGGACCATCCGCTCGTTCTGCTCCTCGGCCAGCAGCACCATCCAGTTGCCAGCGAGGTTCGCTTCCCAGTCACCCCGGCTCAACTCATCCTCGAGCGCGGCCTCATCGGGCTGGGCGCGGATCAGGCTGAGATCCGGCAGCGTCACCAGATCGTGAAAATACACGCAATTGCCGGGCAGCGAGGCATGATCAATCCAGCGCACCAGCCCGACGCGGCGCTGCTGCCGCTGCATGTTCAGCGGTTGGAAGAAGCGGCGCATGTAGCGCCGCCCGCGCAGGACCGGCAGCAGGCCGGCAGGAACGGCTTCGTCTGAATTCTTGCGCATCGGTGTCGTCAGATTCACGTCCAGCCGGTATCGGATATAGTCGTAGCTGTACGTTCCCTGATAGATAGCTCGGCCGTTGATCTTGAAGCAGCGCTGTCCCGTCCATTCGGAATTCAGATCCCGCCGCCACAACCACGAACCATACTGACATCCTCGTCGCCCAGACGCTGGATCAATGAATAGTTTTCTGGAACGTCATGAAGCATCACCGGCAGGCGCTTACTGCCGCCGCCCGGCTCTGCCTCGGATTCGATTTTCGTATCGGCATAGAACATCCGGAATGTCGCGATCTGCCGGGGCGATCGCGGACAGCGGATCGGCATAGCGGTAAGCAAAAATCCACCAGCTCAGAAAATTCTCGATATTCCGGCGCTCCTGTCGCTCCGGCAAGTCCGACTGCTGATGCTCATTCTCATACTTGATAGCGAGACGGAACTTCGACTGCAGAAAGTCATCGCGCGTCTTCTTCAAGCGTGCGTCGATGATCTCACGGAAGCTCTTACCGGCAACCTTGACGAAATCGTCGGCGCCACTGGCGAGTTCGCTATTCGCGGCGAAGGACAATGCCGGTGGTCCAATGAAGAAGCGGCGTTCCTGCGGCAGAATCTTCTCAAGATAATACTCGGCGTCCCTCCGTATTGCCTTGCGCCAGTCCTGTGCCGTGTGCTGGTTGCCGTGATCGAGCGCCGGTACTGAGCCGGAAAGCCAGCGCATGCCATGATGCACCAGACTGTCGCGCATCGAACGGGTGTTGCCCGCAAGGACAGTGATGATCCGCGGATGGCACAAGAACATGCGAATGGCGTGCAGGATGTCCCGCGTCAGATCGACTTCGACATCGGAATCATCGAGCAGGATCACCAAGACAGGAAATCTTCGTTGCTTCAGATAGCCGGAAACAAGATCTCGCCATGCGCCGGTCCGAAGCGACGCCTTCTGCGATTGGGACTTAAACTGACCGACCAAATCGTTATAGTCGACGCTATCGCGAATGATGGCATCGACGCCGAAACGTTTGGCAAAATAAAACCCTTCAGCGACCTCGCGCAGACTCTTCCTGAGGTCCGCATAGGGATCGGATGGGCCGCTTGGCGCAATTTCCTTCAGGAGCGCCGCGAACAGCGCCTCCATAACCGATTCGCCTCCCTCCATGTCACCCGGAAAAATAATGCGAAGGACGTGGGCAAGCTTCGCCGGAGGCTCACCTCTTGGATTATCCTTGCCATTGTTCTCGTAGGTCCTGATACACGCCTCAAGTATTGTAGGGCTTCCGGCCTGATTAATTAGCTCTTTCCAGCTTAAAAACTTCGGATCATGCTCACCGTCTTTCCCCAAATAGCGGTTCGAAAGCGCATCGAGGATGTGCGGCACCGAGCTCAACGTGAAGGTTTTGCCAGATCCGCGTCCGCCATCAATACAGAACGCCTCATGAGGCGTCCGGCGCGACCTCTGATCTTCATCTGCCGGAAAGAAATCGGTCGACAGATTTTCTCCGATGACCTGGATGCAGCGGCGGAGAATCGTGCGCATTGCCGATCTTTGGCTGCTCAATAGTTGTCGTTCGTTCGTCGCCCAGCTCTGGCGCCGGTCGCCAACATTGTTAGGCATATCATTTCCCCAAGAGATCCCGACCACGAGTTTGGCTTGGGAGAACACTCTTGACAAGGTTGCGACAATAAATTTTTCTAGTTTCGCTAGATAATGGCGGTGACTTATCAACGGCCACCGTATCGTCTTCCGCTACAGGCCCAGAAAGAGCAGTAAATTTTGATGGATCCACTCGCTAATTACATACAGAATGATCTTCCTACCGAGCAGCGGGAACTGCGCGAACTTGAGGCCCTGATTGATCAGACGAGCCGAACTCTCGTCGTGCACTTCAATGAAAACATCGGCTGGCTGCATCGGCTGGCTGCAGAGTCCAGTAAATCCAGCAAGACGAGAAAGTATCCGTCTCACTTTGCTACTGCACTGATCAGCGTGACGCTTTGGAAGCTGCTCGATGCCTGGGATCGTCCGCCGTGGCGAGGCAAGGCCGATGCGTTTCCCTCGCCAATTGCTGACCCGAAACTGCGCATAGAGATCCACGAAACGGCATGGCAGGCTACCGAACTGTTGCTCAACAATATCCAGGCTCGCGGGCCGATGACAGTCTCGTCGACATACGGCAACAACGACCCGTTCACGCTGTCATACCTCGTTGAACTAGATGGCGTTAGGGCCACGCTGGGGAAGACTTCAGTCCAAGAACTCCTGACCAGGCAGCTCAGCCCCTTCATTCAAGAGCGGCGCGAGAGCCTGTTCGAAAAGGTCTGTGAACCGCCGACCGCGATCTGGGAGCAAAGTAAGCTTTACAAACTCGACGACACGCATGTCGTTCCGAATGCGATGATCGCGATGCGCGTCGCACAAACGCTCACGACAAGACCCAAGTTCGGCCTCGGCCAATCCGCCATAGACTTTCGCAAGTATTTCGAAAATGTGTTGCACCAACAGCTTTCGTATTCATCAATTCCGGACAGCCGCTTTGATCCAGCCGAACTGACCTTCGCGCTCGAAGGGTTGTTGGTTGTTCAAGGAAACGCCGTCGACCGAGGCCTGTTCACGCGCGTGACGGATGTTCTGCGCAATGCACAGGAAAATAGCGCATTCTGGCGGCCGGTGAAACCGTTCCTTGCCACCGAGAAGGGAATGGCATTGTTTCCCGTGAGCGTCGAAGTCGCCAACTCCCTGATCCGGTCATGCGAGATGTTCGATAAGTCCGCGCTGCACAACACCGTCAGCTCCGCGTGCGTCCCGCTGTTTCACCGCTATTTTCAGTGGCTCCAGGCGCGAACCGTACGCATTACCGTCGGCGCTAAACCGACAGTCGGCTGGCATTCGGAACATATCAACGAATTGGGCGCGATCCATACCTGGGAAACCAGCCTCGTCCTTGAGTTCTTGCTCGATTATCGACGCCTCCTGCAAGCGCACATCGCGCGGCAGATGCTTCTAACGTCTCGCGTATTGGTGCAGGATTTTTCGAAAATGAAGCTAAGCGCAGCGGCAGCGCCCGCGGCTCCTGTGGCCGCTGAACCGGTCAGCTGCCTCGGCGACGACTACAAGATCAATCATCGCATCAGAGAGGCATTTCATGACCGGCGTAAGCAGCCACAGAAGTATTCGATGCTGCTGTACGGTCCGCCCGGCACCGGAAAGACAACAATCGCCGAACGGCTCGCCAAAACGCTTGGCTATCGCCTGATCACCATCACAGTGAGCAACTTCCTAACGGGCGACGCTGAACTCGAGGCACGCGCGCAATCAATCTTCAGTGTGCTCGCTGCACAGCCGGACTGCGTGGTACTGTTCGACGAAATAGATCATTTCCTGTTGGATCGCGAATTGAAACGATATTCGCAGCAGCTAACGACGTTTCAATTTATGACGCCAGGCATGCTCACAAAGATCCAGAACCTGAGGTCCTCAGAGCGCGTAATCTTTATCGTCGCCACCAACTATGAGAACCGAATCGACGCCGCGATTAAGCGGACGGGACGGATCGACGAGCGCTACCTGGTGCTTCCGCCAGATGCATCGGCCCGCGTCCGCGAGATCGAGACGACGCTCAATAGCCTGCTGAACAACGTGACGAACCAACAAGAAAGGACGGCTCTGGGAAAACAGGAAACGACGGGAGAGAAGAGGAAAGCAAAAGACCGCGAGACGGCAATTCGGGCGTTCCGTGCTGCTATCGGCAAAGACAAGAGACGCCTTGAGGCCGTTTCTTTGTTCCTTGGCTATCGCGCCATAAAGACCGCTGTACTAGAAGCCGCCAACAAGGAGATGCGGCCGGAGGCTTTCCTCGCGACACTTGCGGATCTGCTAAGGAAGGCTGATCGGTCTATCAACCTCACCGCGTACGCAACGCGCCTCGCGGACGATAACGACGCCAGTCATCCGCACGAAGAGTTTGCCTGCCTATTGGGGCTTGCAGCCGAGTGCAAGAATGATCTCCTCGACCAGGAGCATCGTGACGCACTAACCGGGCTGCCGGAGCAATTTGAACGGTTGGAGCTACCACGCTTCGATAACTGGCTAACCAGGTATGCCGCCCACCTCAGTGAGGATATCCGAATGAAAGTTCTTGCTGCGGTTAACACACCGAGCGATTGATCTTGCGATCTCGTTTGGACTCCTGATGGTACTGTCTACCGGACCGTAGGCTTTGTGTATAGCGATCTAAGATGATGTTGAGCCATGAGTCACGGTGGTTCAGTTCACGAGACCAACCGAAAATATTTTGCGAAGCCTCGAGGTTTGCTGGTGGATTAGGAACAGAGCCGCGGGCATTGCCGGAATGAGAACCGAACTAGCCCCAACTTGGAACCGAAAATCGTGTGAGTAACGCTATGAGTACAAGCTCGGAGGGCTTCCAGAAGAGCCCTATTTCACGACATTATTTGTATCTGTTCGATTCCGGCCAGGGCACCAGAAGCTTCTCGTCCCCACAATATGTGCCAAGTTTGCGGGCTTTAACTTGTTCATTTCAGCCAGCGTGCGACTGGCTGCGGTGACGGCGCTGCGTTTCGCACCGTGCGCGCCGCCGCATCGATGCTTCATGGAGCCGGCCGCGTCGACGCGTGGCGTTGAGCGAGCACCCGCAGGATCGGAGTGGCCGGCCGTGGCGACCGATCGGCGATCCAATCGAGGAAGGCATTGACCCGCCGCTCCACCTTTACCGCATGGTTTTGCGCGATATCGGCGACACGATGATCGAGGAACGGATTGCTGAAACGCTCGAGCGTCGCGCTGACATAGTCGCGCGCCTCTCGGCCCATGCCTCTCGCTGCAAACCCCTGGATGATCTCGGTTGTGTAGAGCTCGTCAAGCCGACAACGCACATCGTCATCTGCCAGGATGGCACGCACGGTCTCGTCCGGCGGCCGGCTTTCGCTTGTCCATATCTCGGCCAGGAATGTATGGCCGAGATTGAGGATATGGAGCTTCAGCCGCTCCAAGGGTTCGAGGTCGTCGGTCAGAACGATGGAGGGATGGGAAAAGGGCAGATCGAGTCCACTTTGGCGCTCGATTGCCCATAGCGCGTATGGTTCGGCGACAGCGCCGACCGGCTCGATCGACTCGGACACGATGCGATCGACGAGTGTATTTGCGAATATCACATGGCGCTCGATCCAGGACGCGAAACCAGCCGGTGCGGCGTTCGCGTTGGCGAGATCGAGCACCGCAGCACCCAGCACATCCCCATTTCGGTGCACGAGTTCACACGGCAGCACGGTGAGCGGATCGCCGCCCGCACACCAGCGATGATACAGAAGCCTGACGAGCTTGCCAGGAAAGGAGATCAGGACCCGACCCTCTCGCAACAGCTCGCGACGGTCGATCGGAGCAATCTGATAACCGGCGTCGCCCATGTTCGAAACGACGATCGCAGCATCCATGGCAAAAAGCCGCATCAACGCAGGCCAGTCGGCCAATGCGGACAAACCGCTATCGACACTGCGCACCTCGGTCCGGCGCTCGATAACTTCACCGTCCCTGATGCCACGCACGATAACGGGATAACCATCCGGCCGGCCAAAAGCCGCGACGCGCGCGGCCCGATCGATAGCGTTGGACGTCTGCACGACGGTGATCGGACCGATCTGCTGGCCCGCCTCGCGGGCTTCATGAACGAAAAGAGCCGCATGCGCCTGAAGAAACCGGCCGGTGCCAAACTGGATGATACGCATGCTCAAGCGATGCAGGCCTCAAACCTATCCACGTCTAACCCCGCAGACCGCTGGTCGCGATCCCCTTCATGATATGTCTGCGGAGCAGCGCAAAGACGATCAGCATCGGCAGGATACTGATCACCGCGCCGGCAGAAATCGGCCCATACTCGATGAAGAACTGCCGCTGATAGGTCGCAAGGCCGAGCTCGGACGTGTACATGTCCTTGCCGGTGACGACGACCAGCGGCCAGATGAAATTGGCCCAGGCCTCGGAGAACGAAAACACGCCGAGCGCCATGAGCCCCGATTTGCTCAACGTAAGCACGATGCGCAGATAAATCCAAAACTCGCCGGCGCCATCGATGCGCGCCGCTTCCAGCAATTCATCGGGAATCGATGCAATGATTTGCCGCATGAAGAATACGCCGAATGTCATGATGACGAACGGGAAAATCAGCGCCAGATATGTGTTCATCATCCTGGCGCCAAGAACCATCAGGTAGAGCGGGATAATGTAGACCTCGAGCGGCACGATCGCGGTTGCCAGCACGAGCGCGAACAGGAAACCGCGCAGCGGGAACTTGTATTTTGCGAAGACGAACCCCGCGAGGCTCGACGTGAATAGAATGCAGGTCATCGAACAGAGCGCGATGACGAGCGAGTTCAGGATGTAGCGCAGGAAGTTTTCCTCGCCGAGGATGCGCCGGAAATGATCCAGGGTCGGCATGATCGGCAGCAGACGAGGTGGCCAGAGGTTGATCTCGGGATCCGGCTTCAACGCAGTCATCAACACCCAGAAGAAGGGCATCACGGCGATGAAAGCGAAGATCGTGCATACGAGGACGGCGAGGACGACGATCGGGCGCTCCCTGAACATGATCAGGCTCTCGCCGATTTGTCGCGGAACAGAAAGAACTGGACTGAAACCAGTGCAAGAACAAACAGCAGCAGCACCACCGACTGCGCCCCCGCATAACCCATCCGGTAGTATACGAAAGCGTTCTGATAGATCTCGCCGACCAGAACCTTGAAATCGTAGGCCGGCGCGCCCTGCGCTGAGGCGGTCAGGACATAGACCGGCGCGAAGACGTTGAAGAAGATGATCGTCGCGATGATAACCGTGAACAGGATCAAAGGCTTCATCTGCGGCAACACGATATAGCGAAGCCGCTGCCAGACGCTCGCTCCGTCGAGCTCGGCCGCTTCCAGCAATTCATCCGGGATGTTGCGCAGACCGACGCCATAGATCACGACAAAGTAGCCCAGTAGTTTCCAGACACAGACAATGACGATGGCGTAGACAATGACGTGCTCATCCTGGAGCCACGCGATCCTGGAGATGCCTATTGCGCCAAGCAGATAGTTCAAGACTTCGTGGACCGGATCGAAGATCCATTTCCAGATTACCGCGGCCGGTACCCAGGGCGTCACCACCGGGATATAGAGCAGGAGTTCATAGACGGCAGACACTTTTTCGATGCTGCGCAACAAGACCGCGATGATGAATGCCAGCGTCAGCGTGATGACAACGGCGAGCAGACTGAACTGTATCGTATTGAGAAGCCCCGTATGAAAGGAATCATCTTCCAGCAATCGCTGATAGTTCTCCAGCCCGACGAACGGCGTGTTCCGCTGCGTCGGATGATAGCGGAAGAAAGAAAGCCAGATCGTCCGCAGAATCGGATAGACGCGGATGATCGAGAACAGCGCGATCACCGGCCCGAGAGCACAGAGCACAAACAACAGATTGTCACGCTGAAATCCGGCCCCACACGCGGGACAAGAGCAATTCTTCGCCGGTGGCGCCCCGGAACCCGGAGGCAGTTGTTGGCATGGATCCAAGGCCCTCGCGCTTCATTCAAATGGTACAGCGCCGCCCCACCAATTCACTGCGCCCCGATGCCGTTATCTTTCAGGATTTTCACCGCTGTGTCGTGCACGCGCATCATCACGCGCTTGGCGCCCTCGGTATTGTTGACCAGCGAGGCGTCGCGATAGGCGGCCTGAATAATCTCGCCCATGCGGGTCGTGACCTCCTCATAGGCCACATTCGGCGCCTCGATATACTGGGTTTGGCCGGCTGGAGTGTTGATCATCGGCTCGTAGCGCGGCTCCTTTGACGTGATGGCCGAATAGTCGCGGTCACGCCTGAGGGGGATCCAGCCCGACGACTGCAATATGTTGTCCAGGATCGGTTGCGCCTGCAGCGTCCGGATGAAGTCCCAGGCCGCGTCCTTGAGCGTGGAATCCTTGTTGACCGAGAGAATTTCGATCAGGTTGTATGCACCCGAACTCTTGTCGCGGGGCACAGGCACGACGGCGAAGTTCACCTCCGGTCCGTTTTTCTTGACGAAGGGGATGACCCAGCTTTCGCGCATGAACATCGAGGCTGCTCCCGCCGAGAAGCCCTGCGCGTCATGCTTCAGCGCCCAATCGTCGACCTTCTTCTCGCCATGCAAATGATCGATATGGTCGAGCAACACGCGCGCCGCGGCGTCGATATTGTCCTTGATCGTTGAGCGTACCGTTCCCGGCTTGGAGCCCGGCTCCAGCATTTGCTGACCGGCAAGCTGATAATAGAAATATCCGAACTTCTGCGTGCCTCCGGCGGGACCGGTAAGGCGTAGCGAGATACCCGCCCGGCCAAGCTGCCCGTCCGGGCTCTTCCTGGTCAGCTTTTCAGCATAAGTCCAGATGTCGGTATAGGTCTTCGGCGGCCCTTCGAGGCCAGAGCTTCCTTGAGATGGTCCAGATTGACGAACAGCGCGTTGCGGCCGGTCCACCACGGCATACCCCAAGGCTTGCCCTCGCGCGTGACGATGTCGCGAAATGGCTTGTCGACAACCTTCTCACTGTTGACAGCTGCGCTGAGATCGGCAGGCATTTCGGACAGCGCGCCGGCATCGTAATAGCGGGGGAAGATATAGTCGTGCAGCACCAGGATATCTGGACCACTGCCGGTGGGAACCGAAACGGCCAGTTTGGCCTCAAACTCGTTCAGCGAGAAGGTAAGGATCTCGATCTCGACATTGGGATAAGACTTCTTGAATTCAGCCTGGCCGAGTCGGAAGGCCTCCAGCGTCTCCGGGTAACCCAGCCAGATCGATAGTCTACCTTTGGTCGCCTCGTCGGCCGTGGCGGCGGGGTGAGAGAAAGCGATAGCAACGGCCATCAATAACGCGCGTGCCGACCAGGCAAGTATCGACTTCATGCCCGTTTCCTCCATAGATTTCTTGGTCGCTGATGTATGTTTATATATAAAGGACACAATGGATGAGCACCTGTCAACCGATTTTAATCTATAAAAAACACTGAAAATCGAAGATCGGAATGGATTCAACCGAAGATGAAAAGCAACAGCGTATTCAAGCGGGTCTATAACCAGAGCCTGTCGCTGCTGGTCGATCTCCCGTTGGGATCGCCGCTGGCTACAGAATCTGAGCTTGCACAAGGACTCGATGTAAGCCGCACCACCGTTCGAGCAGCGCTATCTTCGCTGGAAGAAACCGGCATCGTCGCGCGCGACGGCGGACGCCGTACGCTGGCGCGTTATCCGGTCGAGGGGGATTATTTTCCCGACACGCAAACCATTTCAGCAGGCGCAGCGGTTGAACGCCGTTTCATGGAATGGATCCTTCAGGGCAATTCCAGCCCCGGCGAGTCGTTGAACACCGCAGAACTCGCGCGTCAGTTCGGCACATCCACCACCACGATCCGCGAACACCTTGCCCAATTCCAGCATCTGGGTCTTCTGGATCGAAGACCCAACGGCACCTGGATTTTCAATGGCATCACCCCGGAATTCGTGAGCGAAATCTATGACGTGCGCGAAATGTTCGAGCTCCGCGCCACCCGCAGCTTTTTGGCACTTCCGACAAATTCCTCACCCTGGCAAAAGCTGGATGCGATCGAGCAAGACCATCACGGTCTGCTCGCCAATATCGACACCGACTACACGCGCTTTCCGCCGCTTGACGAGCGGCTTCATCGCACCATTCACGAAGCGTCCGGGAATCGCTTCATCATCGGCTTCTACGATATCTTGTCCGTGCTGCTCCACTACACCTTCCAGTGGAACGAGGATGACGAGAAGACGCGGAGCACGACCTCGCTGCTGCAGCATCTCGATTATATCTATGCGTTGCGCAGCCGGGACCAGCAATTGATCGACAGCCGCTTACGCACGCATTTGCAGACCGCGCGCATCGCGGTTGTGCGTGCCGCGGCATCGGTAGTATCGCGAAGAGAGGTCGCCTCTAATGATTAATCCGTATCGCAAATCACCATTTCTGCCACCAGGCCGATAAGGCCCTGCGGCGGAATTGGTAGACGCGCTCGAACTCGGACTAGGCAGCGGAGGCTCAGCCTCTCATAGCGCCACATTTTGCATCGTCAGAGAACGTCAAAAGGGTGAGTAGCCCAAAATCGCAAGCAAAGAAGATATTCAAAAATAATTACTTAAATTGTCACTTCAATTCCGGCCAGGGCACCAGTCGCATTCGCTGTTTTGCACCTTCGGCTGACAAGCGCTTCGCCAGCTAAAGCTTGCCTGCAAGGCTGGTTGCGCGCGGCAACACGACCGTGAACTCGGTGAATTGTCCCGGCTGCGTATCGACCTCTATCCTGCCGCCGTGCTGTTTCACGATGATGTCATGGCTCATCGAAAGCCCGAGCCCCGTGCCTTCTCCGGCCGGCTTGGTCGTGAAAAACGGGTTGAATATCTTTTCCTTCACGTCGGACGGAATGCCGGTGCCGTTGTCGCGGATGCGTATCTCCACGTGGCTGCCGAGATTTTTGGTGACAGCGCTGAGAACCGGCTCGAAATCAACCTCTCCATTCTCGGCCTTGCGCTTGCTCGCGGCATAAAAACCGTTCGAAATCAGATTGAGCAAGGCGCGGGTGATTTCCTGCGGGAAACAGTTCGGTCGACGCCGGCGTCCGGATCCAAATCGCGCTGCAGGGTGATGTTGGAAGCCGGATTTTTCGGCGCGGGCGCCGTGATAGGCGAGATTGAGGCTCTCGTCCAGAAGCGCATTGATATCGACCGCCCGCTGCTCGCCCGAACCTTCCCGGGAATGCAGCAACATGTTCTTGACGATGGAGTCGGCCCGCTTGCCGTGCTGGATCACCTTTTCGAGATTGCTTTTCAGGAGCTCGCGGATTTCATCCAGTTCCTTTCGCCTGCCGGACTCGTCGAGCGCGGGATTTTCAAACACTTCGGTCATTTCGTCGATCAATTCGACCGAGAGCGCCGAGAAATTATTGACGAAATTGAGCGGGTTCTTGATCTCGTGCGCGATGCCCGCGGTGAGCTGGCCGAGCGAGGCCAGCTTCTCGGTCTGCACCAGGCGATCCTGCGCGGCGCGGAGGTCGTCGAGCGACCGGGACAGCTCTTTGGTGCGCGCCTGCACTTCCTCGAACAGTCGCACATTTTCGATGGCGATAACGGCCTGGTCGGTAAAGGTCTGCAACAGCGCGATCTGCTTGTTGGTGAAGGGTTTCACCGCGGACCGCGTCATTGAAAATACCCCGATGGGAGAACCCTCGCGCAACATCGGAACGCCGAGCATGGTGCGATATCCGCCCCGCGCCTGGGACTCCCCCCAACTATATTCCGGATCGGCGAGAACGTCGGGGATGTGAATGATGCTGGCTTGCAGCGTTGCCCGCCCAATCAGCGATCCACGGCCCGGCTGGACCGGATGCTGCTTCATGTAATCTTCGTAGTCGGCCGAAAAGCCATAGGTGGCAGCCAGACGAAACACGCCGGCGTCGCGCTGATAAACGAACGCTTTATCCGCCTCGCACAAATGTGCTGCCAACTCCACGAGCGTTTCAAGCACCGTCTGCAGGTCGAAAGCCGAGCGGCTGATCACCTTCAGCACTTCGGACGTCGCGGTTTGCTGTTCCAGCGCCTCCTGCGTCTCGTTGAACAGCCGTGCGTTCTGGATCGCGATGACCGCCTGGTCGGCGAAGGTCGACAGCAAATTGATCTGCTTGTCGTTGAATGGACGCACTTCGGTGCGGCGCAGCAGGATCGCGCCGATACTCTCATTCCCGCGCAGCAAGGGCACGGACAGAACGGTATGGATTGTCGAGCCCGTGCTTTGGCCCATGACTCGGGCATCCGGAAACTCAGCGCCTTCCCCGGAAAGCATGTCGTGAACATGCACGGGCTTTTGATCCACAAAAGCGCGTCCGGCAGTCCAGTTGCGGCTGATCGGCCATTTGTCGAGCGTTACGGCGATGGGACCGGAATGCGCGCTGAAGCGGAGATCTTCCGCGTCCTTCAACAGGACGACCGCATCATTGGCTTCGCAGAGCTCTCGCGCGCTCTCGACAATCGCCTTGAGAACCGGCTCGACATCGGTGGGTGAAGAGGCGATCACCCTCAGAACATTGCTGCTTCCGGTCTGGTAGGCCAGCGCCTCCTTGGTCTCGTTGAACAGGCGGGCGTTCTCGATCGCGATGACGGCCTGGTCGGCGAAGGTGCGCAGCAAACTCAGTTCCTTTTCATTGAACGACGCGTTTGGCTCGCGGATCACCGAGATCATGCCGATGCCCCGGCTGTCCCAGATCATCGGCGTCATCACGATCGAATAGTTGCCAAAAGCCTCCGCGACCCGGTGCAGGCTGAGCGACGCATCCGGATCATTCATCGCGTCGGCGATGTAGGTCTGCTGACGCCTGTGGAGGACGGTGGCGGCCATCGTCTCGCTGACCGGCTGCGGATATACGCCGTCCAGCACCTCACTGCCCGTCCCGCGGCGAGCACCCACGTGAAGCAGCCCGTCGCCGGGCGCAAGTATCAGCGTGGATTGCCTGCAATCGAACAACTGCATCGTGCTGTCGAGAATCCGCTCGAACACCGGCTGGGTATCGGCCATCGAGTTGCCGATCACCTGCAACACTTCGGATGTAGCTGTCTGCCGCTCAAGCGCCTCCTTCGTCTCGTTGAACAGGTCGGCATTCTGGATCGCGATCACCGCCTGGTCGGCGAAGGTCTGCAACAGGTCGATCAACTTGCCGGGAAACTCGCCGGGCTCCTTCCGGGTAACGGCAATGACGCCGATGACTTCGCCATCCCTTAACATCGGAACCGCCAGCAGGGCACGATAGTCAGCAGCCTTTGCCGCCGTGGTGAGCTGATAATTCGGGTCGAGCTCGACATCGGCGATCTGGACCGGGCCCTTCGCCAAAATGCAGCGGCCATTGATCGAGCTCAGGTCGGGCTTGCGGGGAAAGGATGAACGCATGACTGCTTCGGCATGCGGCGAGACCCCGTGGTAACCCACCAGATGCAGAAACTCGCCGTCGAACCTCGTCGTTGCGCCGAGAAGCGCGCCACATAGCACGCGTGCGCGTTCGGCAATGGCGTCGAACACCGGCGTCACATCGGAGGGCGACTGGCTGATAATGCGCAGGATATCGCCGGTCGCTGTCTGCCGCTCCAGCGCCTCCCTGGTCTCGTTGAACAGCCGCGCGTTCTCGATCGCGATCACAGCCTGATCGGCGAAGGTCTGCAGTAACTGGATATGCTGCGGCAGGAATCGCTCCCGGCTCCCTGCGCGTGACGCTGATCACGCCGATCGCACCCTGATCGTTGCAACAGGGGCACCAACAACTGGCTGCGGTAGCCTCTCGCACGCGAGACTTCTCTGATCCTGTTCTTTCATGGTCGGACAGGGGAAGTTGAATGTCGTCCGTATCGGTAAACTCCAGGACATTGCCGTCGCGGACCCGTCGAGTCCGGAAAAAGGTCCAGCTGCATCGGCGATAGCCGGCGCAGCGCGTCGTCGCCCGCGGGATCGGTCGAAGTAAATGAGACAAGATGCATCATATCGCCGTCGAAGCGCCAGACCGCCGTCGAATGGCCGTCGAGGAGCTGGTTGGACCGCTGCGCGATTGCCGTCGAACACCGGCTGCACGTCCGATGGCGAGCTGGCGATGACCTTGAGGATGTCGGCAGTCGCGGTCTGCCGCTCCAGCGCCTCCTGCGTCTCGTTGAACAGCCGCGCGTTCTCGATCGCGATCACGGCCTGGTCGCGGAAGGATTCGGCCAGCGCGATGTCGGTCTCGCTGAAATTGCCAGGTTGACGCCCGCCCAAGCCAAGTACGCCGATGCATTCTCCACCGCGCAGCATTGGCAAATAGAGCGCCGAGTTCAACCCGTACATCTCTCGTATCTTGCGTTCTTCTTCCGGCAGTTCGATTGCCGACCAGTCCGGGAATTGTAGATTCTTCTTTGAGACGATGGCGCTGGATGGAAAATTGACTTCGGGATCAATCGGTATGGGCTCCGGATTGAGGATCTGAACCAATCCTCCGGGGCCTGTGATCGCAACCGGTCGGAACGTACTGCCTTTCTCGCAAAGCAGGATGAAGGCCATTTCGCGGCGGAGCAGACGCTGAGCGGTCAGCACGACAGCATCGAACACCGGCTGCACGTCGGTCGGCGACTGGCTGATGACCCGCAGGATGTCGGCGGTCGCGGTCTGCCGCTCCAGCGCTTCCTTGGTCTCGTTGAACAGCCGCGCGTTCTCGATCGCGATCACGGCTTGGTCGGCGAAGCTTTGCAGCAGGGCGAGTTCATCACCGGTGAATGGCAGAGAGCCGGTCACGAAAAACGATCAGGGCGCCGATGGCCTTGCCCTCGCGCCGCAGCGGCGTGCCGCATACGGTTCGCGCGCCACCGGCCCGTGCGTGGGGCAAGCCGGGAAAGTCGGACATCGAGGGATCAAGATGATCGAGGTCCGGAATATGGATCTGCCTGGACTCGGCCACCACCGTGCCCGGCAGGTTTCGGCCGCCAACCTTGATATTGGACCGGGGATAGGCCGAGCCAATACGTCTCGCGATGGCGCCGACGCGGTACTCTTGCGTGAACTCGCTACCTTCGGCAAGCTGGATCGAGACGCTGGACGCATTGAACAGGCGCGCGGTCGTCTCGGCGATCAACTGCAACGGCCCCGCGACATCGCCCGATGCGTTGGCGACCGCGCGCAGGATTTCGGCGCTGGCCTCCTGCTGCATCCGAGCGGCCTTCAACTGCCTTTTCAGGCTTGCGGTTTCCGACTGCAGGGAAAGCTTCGCCTTGCGGGGCCCGGGTCCGGGCCCCGCCGATTTCAGCTTGCGCAATTTGGCATTGCGGGTTTTGGTCACCCCGGATTTGTGTGCCCGCAGCCCGTCGCGGCCGGCCGCCGTAACGCGTTTTGTTTTTTTTCCCTTGTTCTTTGCCACGCCAGGCGTCCTCATAGCGCCACATAGCTTTTAGCCAGAGAGCAACAATTGTGCGAGTAGATTTGTGAATAGACCAAACCGGGATTGAAAATAAAACCATATATCAAAAGCTTACCGAGATGTTCGATTCCAGCCAGGGCGCCAGGGAATTTATTCCTGCGCCATTTCATTCCGGACCAGGGCGCAGAGTTTGAATGTTACTCACTCGCCAGCGGTCTGCGAGAAATCAGTTGGACTTTTGCCCGCGGAGAACGGGCTTCTTACAATCCCAACATGGCATCGATCGAATATTTTCCCGCACCTGTGACGCAAAGCAGCAGAAAGCCTCCGATAATACTGAGGTTTTTGTAAAAGCTTTCCAGGCTGTCGACCTTCTTTACACCCGTCATTGTCCAATAGTGATGCGCAATGAGCGCAGTTCCCAGCGTGTATAAGGCGAGAAGCACGGCGCAAGGACGCGTGAACGCGCCAACGGCGACCGCTAACGCAACCGGAAGCTCCATGAAGATCGATACCGGAGTAGCCACCGCCGGAAACCGGGCGCCGTCCTGCACCATGCGACTTACCGTGCCGGAATAGTCCATCAGTTTTCGCCAGCCGAAAATCAGGAACAGTGCCGCGAGAAAAAGGCGCGCCGCGAGAATGACTCCATCGTCAATGCTGTTTTCCATGACCTTAACCTCGCGTTTTCTCGAAAGCGACCCGCCCCTGAAGAAACATCCGCAATCGCATCGGGCTTGAGGCACAGATTATTATGTCCGCGGCGTTTACGCGAGTGGCGCCCTGCGCATCTGCCCGTCGCTCGGCATTGGCTTACAAGGTTATCCGTCGCGAGTATTTCGCGAAGGTTCTCCGCCTTATCCTTGATAGCCTGAGTGTTTTTCTCGCCGTGCCGCAACGCGCTGGCGACATCGATCGGAATCGATTTCATCGCCTCCTCTATTTGCAGATTGGTGCAAAACTGGTAAAAGCAACCCAGCGGAGTATCGATCGTGCGGGCATGCACGGACTCATGTTCTGGCTGCTAAGCGAAACGAAAACGAAGCCGCCGTGCCGGCCGCGCGACGATCCGCCTGAAGTGAGCCGCGCCACGACCTGCGCCGCGGCGGCTCCAGGCAACTTTTCGACCTGGCACTCGCGTAGGAGGAGCGGACAAAACAGGAGCCGTCGATGAGCCAAATGCAAGCCGAGCAGAAAAGCTATCAGATGCCGCCGAGGGACGGCATTACCGTCGCACACTTTCTGACCGTCGCCGACATCGAGCGATCGCTTCGATTTTACGAAACGGTCTTCGGTGGTCCCATTCTGAGCAGAGGCGACAGCAAGGGCGCGCCGGGTTACATCCAGATCGCGAACACGTGGCTCATTGTCAACGTCGGGGGCGGCCCGACACCCGACAAACCGTCGGTAACGCTGAGCGTGCCCGCCGATCCCGATTCGGTCAACAGCTTCATGAATATCCGCGTTGCGGATATTCATGCCTGCTATGAACTCTGGCGAAAGCGGGGAGCCGAGTTCATCACCGAGCCAAAGGAAAAGTACGGCGAGACGCGCTGCTACATTCGCGATCCCGATGGCTACATCATAGAAGTCGGGCAAAGCAAGCCGGGCGTCGCTTACGGCTGAACGGCGCGACAGCCGACGCAGCAGAAAGCCGGAGTTTTGGTCGTCGAAGCGCAAAGACATCTAACCGTGCAAAATATCTTGCTTGACGGAATTGGAGGAACATTGCCCGCGATCACGGCGATGCGATTTGCGCTTGGGTCGTTCTTCGTCCTGTCCGGAATTCACAAGCTCAGGAACAAGGAGAGACACAAGACATTTGTGGAAACGCTCAGGGCCCTCGGCATCCCACGCATCGGCATCCTGCAATGGTTCGTTCCGGGAGTTGAATTCCTTGGCGGCCTCGGCGTCGCGTTCGGATTTCTCACACCGCTGGCCGCCCTTGGCCTCCTGGTCATTTGTGCGGTAGCGCTTCTGACGAGCTCTCCAACGGTGGTTGCGAGCTACAAACCGATTGACCCGGGAGATCGTGTCGACGATTGGCTTTACCAGCCGGAAATGATGTACGCACTGATGCTGCTTTATTTTATTGCGGCCGGCGCCGGCCCGGTTTCGCTCGATCGGCTCCTGAAGCTCTGGATAGGCTGAGCGGTTCAACGTCCGTTAATACGTTAAGCTGATCAGAGTGGCTTCCGGCGTGTCTCATATGTGCCCGGCAGCCGGCATCAGCATGGCATCAGCGATCCCGCGACGACGCAACTTTCAGTTTCTCCACCAATTCCGGCATTAACCAGCGATGGTTGCCTTGAGCGCTGTGCACCAGCGCCCAGCTCTTGTCGAAATCACCGAGACCCTCGACATAGGTCCAGAGCAGCGACGAATAGGGATCGCAATCGCAACCGTCGATATTCGCGCCCAGCGCAATCGACTGCTCAAGATCGGCCACGGCCTTGTCGTACTGTTTTTGCCCGATCCACGTCGTCCCCCGGAGGCAGAACACGTCGGCAAGGCGCATCGTCCCCAGCCTGGCATTGACCCCGGCCAGTCGCGTGTAGTCGCCAATGGCCGCGGCGTAGTCACGCAGTCTCTCGTTGGTCATCCCGCGATAATCGAGCGCTGTCTCGTTGCCTGCATCTCGATCGATCACGGCGGTGAAATCGGCCTTGGCGCGGGCCAACCAGGTTTTTGCGGCATCTTCCGGTTCAAATCTGTTTTCCATCGCGGTCCAGCTGTGCTCGAAATATGTTTGGCCGCGCGCAATGAACGTCTCGGGATTATCCGGAGCCAGCCGTACCGCTATATCGAGATCGAGCATCGCGGACTGATAGAGGCGGATATAGTCGGCGGCCCCGATCGATTTCATCACGTGACGATACCGGGCAATTTCCGCATAGGCGCGCCCGCGTTGAAGATGGCCTGCCGCCCGTGCCGCGTCGGTATTGCCGGTTTCAATGGCACGAGCCCCATCATCGATCTGGCGTCGATAACCACCCAGATGATCGACACTCAGCAGGACCACCAACCCGCCGGCACATCCGACCAATAATAACGCCAATGCGATGAGCGCGCGCCGGAGAATCATTCGTCTGCCCTATGAGTCGCGCCTTCCAGTGGTTCGGGATGATGGCTTCGGTTTGTCATCCGCCGGGAACTACAACACGGGATTTAACGATGCTTGAGCAAAATAGGATGAAACATCGAAATTGGATTAATGGTTACACGCGGGCTCGGAGCAGGTGACGTTTCGTTTACCAACGTCGGCTTGACGCTCCGGCTATCACTTCCGGTCGATCCCCGATCAACGGATATCGCGCGGGCCGGGGCCCGCTCTTGCCGGACACCTCAATGTTCGACCCGGTACAGGCGCCATCGCTTCGGCACGCCCTTGAGCCGGTGAACGCCGCGATCCCTGAAGCGGATTCCGGACTGTTCCATCAGATCCTTGACCGCGCTCGAGACCAGGACTGCGCCGGCGCGCGCTTTCGCGGCGACGCGCGCCCCGATGTGAAACGCGAGACCGATCACGTCAGCTCCGCTCACTTCGTATTCGCCCGCGTGCAGCCCCGCCCTGATCTCCAGCCCCAGCGTGCGCAATGCGTTCACAGCGGCCGGCGGTCGCGCGCGCTTTGAGCTTCTCCACGGTGTTCCCGGCGACGGCCATCTGCTACGGCTTTATCCGGACCGGTGGCGACCGATCGCGGATCAATTCCTGGCATTTCTCGACCTGCAAGGGCCCTGAAGCGCTCCAGAATTTGCGTATTCCAGGCGGGTCTGCCCGTCTGTCACGACACTTCGCATGGCGACGGCGCTGCGTTAAAATGAGGGGCGCCACCTTTAATTCCGATTCCAGCCAGGGGCGGATCATGGCAACACGTGGTATCTCAGGGGGCTCGTGCTCTCCGGCCGCCCCGTGGCGGAACGGCGGATAGTGTGGCAAACTAAAGCAGCAGGCGTTCGCCTGAGCGGGAGGGGACTATGCGAATGGGACGTCGGCTTGGTGACTATTTACTGGCACTCCAGCCCTGGTCGCTCTCCGCGTTTATCCGTGTTTTTCTGGTCGTGGTTTTCGCGACTGTCATCCAGGGGGTATTTGCTTCGTTCGGATCGGCACTGAACTTCGCAACTTTTTTCCCCGCCATACTGATCGCTGGTCTTCTGGGAGGGGCGCCGGGAGGCGCATTCGCCGTTCTTCTCAGCGTTCCCATCGTCTGGTGGGCTTTCATGCCGCCGCGTTTTGAGTTCAATCCCCTTACAGCGGCCGATTACGACGGAATAGCCGTTTTCCTGCTCTGTAGCGCAGTGGCGATTTGCTTTTCGCATCTGTGTCGGGAAGCGCTGGAAATAACCAGAAAAGAGATGCTCGGAGCCCCGCATTGTCTTGATCGGCAACAAGGCTGAACCGCGAGCGCCCTGTCGTGCCGGGATTCACATTCCTGCAATGCCGATCGCGCGGGGGTTTCCGACCCGCAGCCTTCTGACAGCTATTTTTTTGCTATGAAATACCCTGTCAATCCACCTCGATTTGCTATGGCCCCTTCGGCAAATGATCCGCCTGTCACGGGGTTTGCCTGTGACATGGGGGAATGATTTGCCGCGAAGAAAATCTGCTTGCAAAATCGCCATTGCCGTGGGGCTGCTGCTGACAAGCGTGGCGGTCGCCCTCGCCCAATCCACTCCTCCGCCGGCGCGCGACGCCATGCTTGGCAACGGGCCGCCGATCTGGGACGCCAATCATGACGGCGTCTACACCTGCGACGAATGGAAGAGCTTTGCCGACCGGTTATTTACATCGGCCGACCGCAACCATGATGGAAAACTCGACCCGTCGGAGTTCGCGACGATCAAAAAAGCCGACGCCACGTTGGCGGACGCGGACTTCGGCTATTTTGACGAAAACCAGGACGGCAAGATCACGCGCAAGGAGTTCGTCGAGAAACCGAGCGCGTTTATCCTGCGGTTCGACAGGAACGGTGACTGCCGCGTCACACCGGATGAAATCAGGGCGGCTACTGCGCCGAAAGGTCCGCAAGGTCCGGTTGAGCGGCCCCGCGACAGGTTTCATTGAAACTGAAAAACGACGGCCGTACTCGCAACAAAAGCCATCCTCATCTCTTCTTGCGCAAAAAGAAATTCTGGAACGCGGCGATGGCTTCGGGTGAACGCATCCGCTCGCCGAAAAAATGATCTTCCTGGCCGATGCGGCGAACCAGATCCTCGGTCGGCAGTTTCAACAGCCTTCGCGAGATGGCGACCGCGTCGGCGGGCAGCGCAGAAATCTCGCGCGCCACTTTTCGGGCCTCGACGACGGCATGGCCTGGCGGAACCACGGTGTTGACGAAACCGGCCTCGCGGGCATCCTCCGCGCTCACGGGCCGGCCCATCACAAGCATGGAAAACGCGCGCTGGTGTCCCACCATTCGTGGCAGCAACAGGCTGGATGCGCCCTCCGGGACGAGGCCGTATTGAATGAAGGGCGACTGGAATGTCGCCGTCGTGCTGGCGATGACGTAGTCGCAATGAAACACCATGGTGGTGCCGATACCGATGGCGATGCCGTCGACCGCGGCAATGATCGGCTTTCTGTTGTTCACCAGCGACTGCAGGAAGATAACGGCGTTTCTCGGCCGCGCCATGTCCGGGCTTGCCGTCGCGGCCTGCAGAAAATCTCCAATATCGTTGCCGGCCGTGAACACGCCCGAGCGTCCGGTAATGATGAGACAGCGGATCGCCGGATTGGACTGCGCCGAGTCGATCGCGTCGCTCATCGCCAGATACATTTCCTGCGTCAGCGTGTTCTTTTTTTCCGGGCGCCGCATCGTGATCGTGCGGGTGGATTCTTCGTCAGCTACGATAATGTGCTCGATCATGTCATCGCATCTCTGGCCGGGCCCCTAATTTGATTTTTTCCCGCTCGTTGCGGATTCCGCCGGGCGAGCGATATCCCAGGGATCATATTTCTTGTCCGGCGTCGGTATGCGCTCAAGCGCGGCCTTGTAGGCCTTTTCATCCACCTTCGGATGGCTTTCGACGGGCGGGCCACGATATCCCCCGCCCTTTTTCCCAAGGCCTTGGGAATTCGCAGGCAGGGTGAGCAATGAAATGACTGTCGAAACCGCAACAAGAGCCCTGATCGCTTTCGTCCCACAGATCATGCGTTCCTCCTCATCTCGCGCATTCTATTGGCCGGAGGGTGTACGAACGCCATGCCAGGCGTCGCGCACCTGGTGGTAGTGAACCTCCGGCAGATAATCCGGCGTGTTGAGATTAAGGACATGAACGTCAAGCCGTCCCACAGCGCTCAGCAGCGTATAGGAGGCAATCACCCGATCGCGCTGCGCCTGAATTTGCCTCGACCGCGCATTGGTCAGATCCTGCTGCGCATTGAGGACATCGATCGTCGTGCGCTGCCCGCCTGCCGCTTCGCGCCTGACGCCCTGCAGCGCGATGTCGGCCGCGCGCACTTCGGATTCCGCCGCGGTGAGCGCGACCTTGGTTCCCTCGTTGGACACCCAGGCGCTGACCACCGCGGTTCGCGTCTGGTTTCTGACCTGTTCGAGTACGAGGCGGCTCTGCGAGGCCAGTTCTTTCGCCTGCCGGGTTTGCGAGGCCGCGGTGCCGCCATCGTAGATCGGGACGTTGATCTGGCCCAGGATCGAAGCCTGATCGGTGCCGAATGTGCCGAGCGTCGAATCGGACTGCATGGAGCGGCTGGCGCTGGCCTGAACCGCGACCGTCGGCAGCAGGCTGCTTTCCGCGACCTTGATGGTGGTTTGAGCGACGTCGACATCGAACCCGGCGCCCAGGACCGCCGGATGTTCGTGATTGGCGGTTTCGGTTGCCGCGGCAAGCGTAACCGGCGACAGCCGGTCGACCGTTGCGGCCGCGATCAATTGCGACGGCGCTTCGCCGATGACCTGGGTGTAGGTCGCCTTGCTGATCGCCAGTGCGACTTCCGCCGCGTTGAGATCGGCCAGTCCCCGGCTCAGCCGTGATTCGGCCTGCGCCGTGTCCGTCGGCGTGACGTCGCCGGCGTCGAGACGCCTTTTGGTGGTCGCCTGGATTTCGCGCAGCACGGCGACATTGGTGCGTTGCGCCTCGACCAGGGCCTGGTTGGCAAGCACGTTCATATAGGCCGTCACCGCGTCGAGCAGGACGCCCTGGCCGACATTGCGCAGGGCTTCGCGCCCGGACTGAACCTGAAATTCGGCGACGCGAACGCTGTTGGCGGTCTTGAAGCCGTTGAACAGGACCTGGGTGACCGTGACGCCGATCGTCCACGGACGCAGCGTCGCGCCCTGCACCGTGTTGTCGGGCAGCAGGTTGCGAACCGCCTGCAGCCCGGCGCTCAGGCTCGCCACGATCTGCGGCCGATAGCCCGCCAGCGCCTGCGGCACATTTTCGTCGGCCCCGCGCTGCCGGGCGCGATCCGCATTGAGCTGCGGACTGGACTGATAGGCCCGCACCAGGGCCTCCGGCAGGGTTTCGGCCGCAGACGAAGCGATCGCCACCGGATTCACGACCGCCACAAGGCAAAGCAACGGCCACGTCAGCCGGAATCTCGTCCTGCCTGAATTCGAATCGCATTCACCAGCAACACTACTCACAACTCACCTCGACCAAGCCGCCGGCCCGTCATTCCGCCGGCGCCAGATGACCTTCCGCGGCCAGACCGGTCCGGCTGCGCCGCGAGAACATCGAAATCAGCGCCGGCAATGTGACAAGGATGACGACGGGCGCCAGCATCATGCCGGCCACCACCACCACCGCCAGCGGCTTCTGCACTTGCGATCCAATCCCGGACGACACCGCCGCCGGCAGCAGACCGATGCCCGCGACCACGCATGTCATCAGCACCGGCCGCAACTGCAGCTCTCCGGTGCGCAGGATCGCCTTGCCGCGCTCCATGCCCTCGTCGATCAGCTGGTTGTACTGCGAGATGATGATGATGCCGTCCATCACCGAAATGCCGAACAGCGCGATGAACCCGATCGCCGCGGAGACGCTGAACGGGATGCCGGTCAGCAACAGTCCGAGAATGCCGCCGAACACCGCCATCGGGATCACGCTCATGGTCGAGCACGGTGTCCACGACGGATCCGAAATTGAACCAGATCAGCATCGCGATCAGCGCCAGACTGATCGGCACCACGATCGACAACCGCTTGATGGCATCCTGCAGATTGCCGAATTCGCCGACCCATTCGACGCGCGAGCCCGGCGGCAACTGCACATTGGCCGCGACCTTTTGCTGCGCTTCCTGAATGGCGCTGCCGAGGTCGCGTTCGCGCACCGAGAACTTGATCGGCAGATAGCGCTCCTGCTGTTCGCGATAGATGTAGGCCGCGCCCGATACCAGTTTGATCGTCGCCACCTCGCTGAGCGGCACCTGCGTGACGCCGTTCGGGCCCTGCGCGCCGATCCGCAAATTCTGGATCACTTCGGCGCTCTTGCGGTACTCCGGCGCCAGCCGCACGATGATCGGGAAATGACGGTCGCTGCCGGGCTCATAGAGATCGCCGGCGCTGTCGCCACCGATCGCGGTCTTGATCGTGGTATTGATATCGCCCGGCGCGAGCCCGTAGCGGGCCGCGCGGGCGCGGTCGATATCGATCTGGATCGTCGGCTGGCCGAGCGAGGTGAAAACCGCGAGATCGGTGATGCCCTGCACCGTCGCCAGCTGCGCCTTGATCTTGTTGGCGGTATCGGTCAGCGCCTGCAGATCATTGCCGTACAGCTTGATGGAGTTCTCGCCCTTCACGCCGGATACCGCCTCCGAGACGTTATCCTGCAGGTACTGCGAGAAATTGAACTCGACGCCGGGAAACTTGTCCTGCAACTGAGCCAGCAGCTTGCCGGTCAGCTCGTCCTTGTCTTCTCCGTCGGGCCATTGCTTGGCGGGCTTGAGCGGCGCGAAAAATTCCGCGTTGAAGAAGCCCGCCGCGTCGGTTCCGTCGTCGGGCCGGCCGTGCTGCGAAACAACCGACTCCACTTCCGGCCGGCCGGCGATCAGCTTGCGCATCTCGTTGACGTAGGAATTGCCTTCCTGCAGCGAGATCGTCGGCGGCAGCGTCGCCCGGATCCAGAGATTGCCTTCCTCGAGCTTGGGCAGAAATTCCAGACCCAGCAGGCGCACGGCGATGACGGTCATCACGATCAGCGCCGCCGCGCCTGCCAGCACGATGCCGGCGGCTGGCAAGCGAGCGCGCCAGCACCGGCATGTAAATGCGATGCAGAAACCGCATGATGAATGTTTCGGTCTCCTCGACATGCGCAGGCAGAATGATGGCGCTGAGCGCCGGCGTGACGGTGAACGTCGCCAGCAGACCGCCGGCCAGCGCATAGGCGTAGGTCCGGGCCATCGGACCGAAAATGTTGCCTTCGACGCCGCTCAGGGTGAACAGCGGCAGGAACGCCGCGATGATGATGGCGGCGGCGAAGAAGATCGAGCGCGACACGTCGGCCGCCGCACTGAGGATGGCGTGCTGCTTCATGTCCATGATGGTTTTTGCGGAGATGGCGGCTTGCTCGCTCTCCGAGAGCTTGTTGGTGTGCGACAGACGCCGGAAGATCGCCTCGACCATGATGACGGTGGCATCGACGATCAGACCGAAATCGATCGCGCCGACCGACAGCAGGTTGGCCGATTCGCCGCGCAAAACCAGAATGCTGACGGCAAAAAACAGCGCGAACGGAATTGTCGCGCCGACAATGAAGGCGCTGCGCAGGTCGCCGAGAAACAGCCACTGCAGGAAGACGATCAACAGGATGCCGACAACCATGTTCTCGAGCACGGTATGCGTCGTGGTCTCGATCAGGTCCTTCCGGTCGTAGATGCGTTCGATCCGCACGCCGGGCGGCAGAATGGTCGAATTGTTGATGGTCGCGACCAGTTCCTCGACGCGGGCGATGGTCGGTGAACTCTGCTCGCCGCGCCGCATCAACACGATGCCCTGGACGATATCGTCGTCCTGGTCCTCGCCGGCGATCCCGAGCCTCGGCTGCTCGCCAACCTGGACGTTCGCAACATCCTTGACCAGAACCGCCGTCCCGTTGCTCGACGAGATCATGGTGTTGGCAAGGCTGTCGATGGAGCGGATCAACCCGACGCCGCGCACGACCGCGGATTGCGAACCGATGTTGACGGTGTTGCCGCCGACATTGATGTTCGAATTGTTCACGGCCTGCATCAATTGAGGCAACGTCAGCCCATTCGCCACCAGCTTGTTGAAATCGACCTGAAGCTCGTAGGTTTTCGTCTTGCCGCCCCAGCCGGTGACATCGATAACCCCGGGCACGACCTTGAAACGACGCTGCAGGACCCAGTCCTGCAGCGTCTTGAGATCGAGCACGGAGTAATTGGGCGGCCCCACCAGCCGATAGCGGTAAATTTCGCCGATCGGGCTGAGCGGCGAAATCTGCGGCTGGGCATTGTTCAACAGCGGCGCCAGCTGCGACAAGCCGGTTCAGAACCTGCTGCAGCGCCTGATCGTAGGTATAGTCGAAGGAGAACTGCAGTTTGACGTCGGACAGACCGTATAGCGAAATGGTGCGAATCACCTTCAGGTTCTTGATTCCGGCGACCTGGGTCTCCAGCGGTATCGTGATGTAACGCTCGATTTCCTCAGCCGAGAGCCCGGGGCTCTGGGTGACGATATCGACCATCGGCGGTGTCGGATCGGGATACGCTTCGATGTTCAGTTGCTGAAACGCAACCAGCCCGCCGATGAGAACGGCTGCGAACAGCCCAACCATCAGAAAACGGCGGCTAACTGCAAAGGCGACGAGACGGTCCATTCGATCCGGATTTCGCGAGAGACACTTGACTTAAGGATTAACTGCCGGTGGCCGCCCGATCGATGAACAGGCTGCCTCTGGTGACGATTTTCTCTCCGGCCTTCAGATTGGTTCGGACCTCCACCAGGTCTCCGTTGATCAGGCCTGTTTCGATGTCGCGAAGCTCGATCGACTTGTCGTCGTGAGCCACCCACAGGCGGACATGTTCGCCTTCGTAGATCAGCGCCTGCTTCGGCACCCCGATCACCGGACGATCGCCGCCGGAATAGATCGTCACGTTGGCGTACATTTCCGGTTTGAATATGCCGTCCTTGTTGTCGATGGTGGCGCGGACCAGCAGCCGGCGGGTCGAAGGATCCATCGCGGCCGAAACGTAGTCGATGCGCGCCTTGAACCGGCTGCCCGGCATGGCGAGCAGTGAAAACGTGATGTCCTGGCCGACGGCGACGCCGGCGGCTTCGGTTTCGCGGACAAAGGCCGTCAGCCACACCGTCGCAAGATTGCCGATAACGAATACCGGATCGGTGGCGCCGCTGCTGATAAACTGGCCTGGCCCGATCTTGCGCTGGACAACGGTGCCGGCGATCGGAGAATAGATCGGCGTATCGGCGCTGATCTGCCGCGTTTGCTCAAAGGTCGCGATCTGATCTTCCGACCGGCCGAGAATTCGCAGCCGGTTGCGCACCGCTTCCAGCGCGGTCTCCGCCGAACGCATGTCATTCTGTGCCGTTATCAGATCGGACTGGGACTGCTGCCAGTCCTTGAGCGGCACAGCCTTGCCGGCATACAGATCGTTGGCCCGCTTCTCGACGATCGTCGCAAGATTGAGCTTGGAGCGCGCACTGTTCAGGGTGCTCAAGGCCGTGACGAAATCGTTCAAACCCTGCACGGTATCGGTTGCTTCCACCACGAACAGCATCTGCCCGCGTTCGACCATGTCGCTTGGTTTCACCAGCAGCTTGATCACACGACCGGCAAAGGGCGAGAAGATCGGTGTCGAGCTTTCTTCGTTGACGGCGATCTTGCCTTCGGTCACGTGCTCGGCGCGGAATACCCGTTCGGTGACCGGCGCGACGGTCAGGCTCGCCCACTCCGTCTCGGTCGGCACATAGCGCGGAAGACTGACTTTCGACTGACTCGAGGTCTCGGTGGACTTTGCATGCGTGACAAACATGCGCGCGACGCCAATCGCGCCCAGGCCCACCAACGCCGTCACGGCGACAGCAATGGCCAGCCGCCGCGAATTCCAGTTCGCTCCGGTAATCATGTTGCAAATGCGCACATTGAACTACGCGACCTCGCTCGCCCTGTTTAAGACACGCCGGCTCGCTCACGGCCTTCTAGTTCTCGACCAGCTCTTGACTAGTTTTCGACCGGCCCGCGCCACATCGGAGATTTCGGACCTCCGTAATAACGCATGGGTCCGAGCCGGGCCGGCTGTTGCATTACAAGCTGCGCATGGCTTTCGTAGGCGATGCCGCGAGCGTGCCAACGCCAATGCCCCTTGTGAGCCTTTGCAAGCGCATCACCGCAGATCCCCACAGACAGGATCGCGGCGACCAAGGCAGCCCAGCCGATCCTCACCCCAATTCCAGTCATGCAAGTCATTTCAGCCTCCAGGAAAAAGAGCACCTATTGAGCCGACCACATTGGAGATTTCGGTCCCCCGTAATAGCGAAGCTGACTGCTGTCGCTCGACCTCTCGGCTTTCGTGGTCCCGATGTCGACGGCACATCCCGCGACGGCGGAACACAGCACGGCCGCGGCGAGCACGACCCCGATCCTTGGCCGCAATTCTGAATCACTCATTGTTGCCGCCTCTCCCAGATGAAAGCTTCCGCAAATCCGCACCGGCTGAGCGTCAATACTTCGCAACGACGGGGCCCCCGAATTTGTAGTCAATGCCAAGCGTCACCACCGAATAGGTGTTGTCGACGGTATAGGGCAGCTGACCGTTGAGTGGCGCAGCACGGGCGTACCGGCCATAGTCGTAGTAGCGATATTCGAACTTGCCGATCAGATTGTTGGTGATCGCGTAGGCGATACCGGCACCGGCGGCCAGGCCGCCCCTGGTCGTCGAGAACTGATCGACGGGGAATCCCGGGCTGGTGCTGGTATGGAGAAGATCGCCATAGGCCCAGCCGCCGGTGAAGAACAGCAACAGACGGTCGATGGCGTAACCACCTCGCGCCAGGAATGTGGCTCCCTTGCGAAGGTTGGTGGCGTCGACGGCGGCGATCGGAAGGGCGCCGGCGTTAAACTGGCTCAAATCGCTGCCCTTGATGCCCGACCAGAAGCCACCGACTTCGACACCGGCCACGATGTCCCCGCTCTGCACGTTGTAACCGACTTCGCCGCCGGCAACACCGCCTGACGAGTCGTAGGTGATCAGGTAGTTGGAAAAGGCGGTCGGCGTTCCATTGTTGTAGTTGTGATTGCCAAAGCCGCCGCCGCCGAAGACGCCGACATAGAAGCCGGACCAGTCGTACATGGGCGTCGCCACCGGCGCGGCCTTCATCGGAAGATCGGCGCCCAAAGCCGGCGACATCAGGCCCAGCACGCCGAGCGAGACCGTGGTGAAAAGAATTCGCTTCATTGTTAACCCCTATCGAACTGTGCTGACAAACGTCGAGCGACATAAACCGTTGCGATCTTTCCACGCATCAGAAGTGAATGATGATGTCGGACGAACCGATGATGGCGTACTTCCTCGTATTCGGAATGCCCAGGTTCGCATTGCCGTTGAAGGCGAACGCGTCCAGCGCCCTGTAGTAGGAAACCTCGGGCCGGATCTCGATCTGGGGCGAGAACCAGTGCTGCCAGCCGATCCCGGTCTCGATGTACCGCGTCTTGGTGCCGGTGCGCTGCCCCTGGTAGTCGTCAACAAATTCCGCACGATACGAGATGTTGTTGAGCGGGTTCGGCTTGTAGTTCAGATACATCAGAGCCGTCTGCCAATCCGCCGTACAGCTCAGGACAGCAGCGGTCTTGCAGATTGCGCCGCCGGGAGCGTTGAACGGCATATATTGCGGCGAGAACGGTGTGCCGCCGGCGGCGATGATGGCCTGCGTCGTCGGATTGAGCAGATTTGGCACGTTGTTCTGGTGTTCGTTGTAGGACTCGAGGGAGATGTGCCACTGGTCGTTGAACTTGTAGTACATCGTGCCGCCATACCATTGCAGGTTGTTGTAGCCCCACTGCCCGCCATTGATGCCGTCGGCGACGAGATTGACGTCAAACTTGCCGTCGTCGCTGGTGTAGCGCACGCCCAGCGTGACGCTGGGCACCGCGCCCGGATCTTTCGGCATGGTGGCGCCGGGATAGAGCGCATTCGGGAACGGGTTCGGGATCGTTGCGCCGACATGCCAGGGCATCGCCTCGGTGCCGGCAATGAAGCCGACCTGGGTAATCCAGTTCTTGTTCCACGCCATGGTCACTTCAAGACCGGTGTTGGTGTAGTTGTCGAAGGTGTAGGTCATCGAGTGCGAGTACATGTAATTGTTCGGCGCGAGTTGCGCCTCGATGTCCGGGATCGAGATGAAGCGCCCGAAGCGGAAGATCGTGCCGTCACCTATCCACGGGACGAACACCTCGCCATAGGCCATCGGCATGTCGTAGCCGTTGTTCTTGTTCTGGTTCAGAAGCTGGTTGCTCCAAAGCCCGAAGGCCGTGGTGTAGCGATAGTTCTCGCCGTAGATGGGCGCGAGACGAAAGCCCCAGTCGATGTGGTCCTTCTGAACCGTATCCGGCAGGCGCTCGAAATAGATCACAGCCTGATCGAGCTGTACCGTGTTCGGGTTGTAGCTGTAGGCAGCCGGCGCGTTGCCGCCACGCACGGTGTTGGTGCTGAGGTTGCCGCCCGGATCGATCCAGCCGTAAACCTGGATATGCGCATCGTTCAGCCACTTGCCAAACGGCGTGTTCGACATCGCATTCATCAGCGGACTGTCGATCGAATTCGGCCGCGTCACGCCAAGGTTGGTCGTGCCGCCATAGGGCCATTCCGTAAACGGCATCGGCGGGGTGCTCTGCGGCGTCGGCGGAACTTCCGTCTCGGGGCGACGTGACGGAGGCGCCTTGGGATCGGCCGGCGCAGCTTCGTGTCCCCACTCGAGCCGGTAGTAATTGATAAAGCGGCTGAAGAAATCGGTGCCGAGATAAGGATCAAGACACTCATAATTCTTGTAGGGATCGCCGCCATAGGGGCATGGCCCCTTCGCTGGATCTCCCGCTTGTGCTGCACCGCCCGATGCGATCGTCAGCAACGAGACACCCGCCAAAAGAAGTTTTTTCATAATTTTGCCCCAAGCTACAGTCACAGACTCTGTCAAAAGACGCGTTCACGCTTTTGCTGACCTCGGGCTGATCTTTCGTTGGGGCTTGGGAAAAATCGATGCGGTTTGGCGCGCGGTTTAGTTAAAAAAAAATATCTGAAATTTCGTTTGTGGCGCCGTTTGCATGCGAAAGCACCATTTGCCTATCGCTTTGCTTAAACTGCCGGCGAAATACGTGACGTTTCCGTCAAAATGCGCGTCGCAGTGCAATAGTTTGTCTCGCCGTGTGTCTTTTTCGCTACATGGTCGACGCCTGGCGGAGATGAACACGGATTTGCCTGTCGCCGAAACCGCGCGGTGTCACGTTGGCTATTTTTTTTCTATGAGAATGGACGGCCAATGTCCATCGAAGATATATCCCGCAAATCGTTATGCTGATGCATTGAGCGAATTCTTCGCTCTTCGCGAGGCAACACGATGGATGTCGTAGCGGGAGCTGCTCGCGATGCTGGACATGGGGTCCGCGCGGGCAAGACAGAGACGTTCGATTTGCGTTTCCTGCCGAAGAGCCTGACGGTGCAATGCCAAAGCTTGATCGAGAGCTACCACGAACTGCACGGCTACGCGTGCTTGCCCGACATTCTCTGGAAAGCCAGGCTTGGACCTTTCATCGAAACGCATCGGGAGTTTCGCCAGCTTCTCAGGAAAGCTTCGACCACCAGAAGCGCAAAGAAGTCCAATGAAGGCTTTGTGCGGATCGCAACGAAGATATTGTCGCTTGAGATATTGGCCAGCAGTTTCGCGGGCTGGAGCGCAATCTACCCGGAAGCGGGATTGTTGGCTCACGGGATTTTGCGGCGCAATGCGCGAAGCCCGCATATGCCCTTGATGGAGTTCTATCTATATCCGCCAAAATATATCAGTTCGGCCGCCATCGCGGCGCTCGCTCCGCCTCAGAGCCGCCAACCCGGTGAAGCTGAATTGTATCGCGCCTCGAATCCAGATCTTGCTGACGAAAAACTGGCCCTCAATTACGTGAATGCGATACAGCAGGCACAGGTTGAAAGGCGACCTGATGACGTCGCCGCTGCGCCCGCCTGGGACGCCGGTTCGATGGAAGCTCAATATACAAACACGCGGCTGCGACCTTGAATCGCCGTGCCTTACGGCAGCGAGCGATAGTTGGAAGCCAGCGACCGGATCCCGGACCCACGCGAAACCTTTCCATTCGCCATGGCGGCGTATGTCAGATGGCGCACACAAGCCCCAATATACTATTACTTTTATATTTCTAGGCCCCACGAACGACATAGATTTTCTACGTCGATCCAGAGAATGCTGGTGCCGCTGGGTAGTTGGCGACATCGGGGCGGCGATTGACACAAACATTGTGAACGACTTTTCGCAGGATTCGCGGTCAGCGACCGCCAATCCCGCACGTTGGTATTTCCCTGTTTTAATCAAAAGTTGCCGGGGGCGTGATCTTGCCGCGGCTGTATGCGAGCCGGGGCGCCGATCATTCGATGTCTTTCTCTACGAAAGCAGGTTCCTTGATTTTTTATCTGCCTATGGTTCAAAGACTCGCGAAAACGAGTGTCGGATCGGCTGTACGCAAAAGCGAAAACGCCTCGCATCTGGATGAAGAGCTGCCTTCGCACCGCGCCTTGCAGAAGCATATTTTTCCTCTGCTGATGTCTTTGGCCGGTGTCGGCCTGGTCACCGCCGCCCTGCGCTTGCTTGACCAAACCTTCGCGGCGAACCTCGTTCCGATCGCGTACCTGATACCCGTCATTGTCGCCGCCACCCGATGGGGGATCTGGCCGGCCGCACTGACGTCGGTTGCAGGTATGGCCGCGGCGGATTTCTTCTTTTTTCCACCCATCTACAGCTTGGTGGTCGAGGATCCCCAGGAAGTCATCGATTTACTGCTGTTCCTGGTGGTGGCGCTGGTCAGCAGCAATCTTGCCTCGCGCTTGCGTCAGCGAGACTGAAACGCTGCGCCGGCGAGAAGCGCGAAATCCAGCAGCTTCTACGATTTCTCGCGGCGTCTGGCAGCCTGTTTCACCATATCGGACCTGATCTCCGCCATTCAGAATTACCTTTCCCGAACGCTCGGACACCAAGCCGCTTTCTTCGTGGCCATGGCCGACGGGCACTTCGAACCGCCGGAAGCCGGTTCGGTGCCAAAGGTGGTGCATGAAAATGTCGCCTCAATGATCGCCGCGGCCGGCGGGCCTGCCCGCACGATCGTCGATGAACCGGCGCAGAACGTCTGGTTGCTCGGGGCGGTAAGTTCCGAAACTGCGGTTCACGGCCTCGTTGCCGTCAATATCGGACGCGGCTCACATAAGGCCGTCGATATCAAGAAACGACGCTTCGAGACCATTCTCGAAGAAGTGTCGTTGACCCTTCAGCGCCTCGATATTGAAAAGGCGATGGAAGACGCCAGGCTGCACCTGCAGGCACAGCTATTGCGAGACGCATTCCACGGCACGCTTTCGCACGAATTGTGCTCGCCATTGGCGGCCATCCGGGGTTCGGCAAGCGTGCTGGATTCGATGCCGATCGATTCGAGGAGACAAGCAGTCCCACTCCCTGGTTGAGGCAATATCCGACGAAGTCGAACAACTCGATGGCTTCATTCAAAACCTGCTTAACGCAACGCGGGTGACCGCGGGCGGTCTCAGCCCGCGTCTGGAGTGGGCCGATCCCGAGAGACATCGTCAACGCGGCAGTCAGACGAAGAGCCCGGCGGTTGGCGGCACACAGGATCGAGGTCGAATTCGCCGAAGATTTGCCGCTGATCAATGTGGATTCCGGTCTGATCGAGGAGTCGTGCGGACAACTTCTCGAAAATGCGGCCAAATATTCTCCCTCCGGCTCAACGATCTCGGTCAGCGCATGCGCCAAACAAGGAAACGTCATCGTGGCGATTTCCGACCGTGGCGTCGGAATAATGCCGGACGAACAGCAGCAGCTTGGCCGCAGGTCATTCCGAAGCCCACGCCATCAGGCCACAATCCCGGGATCGGGTTTGGGCTTCTGGATCGCTTCTACCTTTGTCAGGGCAAACGGCGGAGCCATCGATATCTCAAGCCGGGGGCAGGGACAGGGAACAACGGCTTCGATCGCCCTGCCCGGCTCTCAGGCAAAAGCTTCCGAGTTGACGGCTTCAGCAGATGAATAAACCCTCCAACGTCGTGCTCCTGATCGACGACGAACCGAAGATCAGACGGTTTCTTCGCGCAGGTTTCGAACTTCATGGCTTCTCGGTGATCGAGACGGAGAATGCGGCGGACGGATTGAAAGCGGCAACCTTCAACGCGCCGGATCTGATTATTCTCGATCTGGCTTTGCCGGACCTGCATGGAACGGAAGTTCTCGAACGGCTCCGGTCATGGTCGAACGTGCCCGTCATTATTCTTTCGGTGGTGTCGGACGAGGACGAAAAGGTTCGGCTTCTCCAGGCGGGAGCGGACGATTATGTGGTTAAACCGTTCGGCATGGCCGAACTGCTCGCGCGCAGCGAGGCTGCGTTGCGGCGATATTTCAAGAGCGCAACCGAGAATCCGGTCGTAACGGCCGGTCCCTTGTCGATCGATCTCGTCGGCCGAACCGTGTCACTCAACGACAGCCCAGATCAGGTTGACCCGAAAAGAGTATCGCCTGCTCCATATTCTGGCGACGCATGTCGGCCTGGTCGTGACCCACGACCACCTGCTCAAGGAAATCTGGAGCGGCAACCAGAGGGACAATATCCAGTACTTGCGGATTCTCGTTCGCAAACTGCGGCAGAAGATCGAAACCGACCCCAATCATCCCCGCCTACTCGTGACCGAATTGGGCGTCGGCTATCGCCTTCAGGCCCGCTTTGAAAACAGCTCGGCGAGCTGAAACGAATGCCAGGTCGAATACACACCTGCGATCCCTTCGAGGAGCCCTTTTTCCGGAAACCAACGGGCTAGATGATCATGCTCCGTCCTTCACCTCGCAGATCCTTCTACGTTGCTGTTTCCTGGAACGATCAAAACTCCTGGTGCTGGGAAATACGCCGCAAGAGAAGGCCTATGGGCGTGAAATTGTGGGAAGGCGGCTACAGGTCTCATAACGCTGCTCAACTGGCTGGAAAGCAGGCTTTGGAAGATTTCCTAAACGGACTATCCATCGAGGCTCGCTCGAAATCCGTATTCTGACCGGCGGCGATAACGAGTTGCGATACAAATGCTGCCGCTCGCAAGGATGTGGACACACGCCCGATACCGATGCTTGAACGGAATCGCTGGAACGGAAATTGCTGGAACGGAAATTGCTCAAGCGCGGCATCGGAGAATGCATCGCGCAAAAGGTATCGCCGTGACCTTCATTGTAAACGCATCAAGAGGCGAAGAAGCCACATCCACGGTCCGGCTGAGCGTTGTCGTTGCCATCGCCAAGGGACGGACTCTCGCAGAAGAAGGCTGGCAGGTTTTCATCACGGGCCCCGATGGAATCCGCTACTATCCAGCCGAGTTCGACAAATTGCTCTCGTTGAGCCCCGCACTTCAATCGCGCGAGTAATCTCTAGGTTCTTGGCGCGTTGCTCCCTCGCTGCCCGCTTCCGCGGAGAAGGTGCGTCACGTAAAAAATGGCGGGCGGACCTGATCAGGTTTTCGCGAGCCGAAAACCAGCCCACCAAAGATATAAAAATAATATATTTTTATCGTCCAAATGCTTATCCTGCACAAACAAAACGCTTATCCTGCACAAAATTGGGAGCAGAAGCGGTGCAGTTTCTTACCGAGCATTTTACTTTTCTTGGTTTCGGAGGCCAGAACTGGATGCTTATCGTGGTCGGGCTGATCGCGGTCTTCATTTTTTTCGTCTGGAAAACTCGCGATCGGAGCTGATGGCAGAGACCCGCCCAAATCAGAACACGCGGACACCGCATTGGAGCGATCTGCCGATTTTTATCGCGATCGCCGATTGCAGCTTGCAACGTGGCCGGGTAAGCGCATAATTTTCTTCATGACAAGGGTCCATCATCGCGGCATCGGGATTGGGTTGGGACCCTCCGCAAAGACAACCGCAGGTTCGAACTTGTCTTGCCACGTCGCGCGATGATGGGGAGTGACCAATCAACGCCGGGCCCGGACGGCGGAATGCCTGCCGAACCATCCAGCGAGAAGGAATTCGGCCATCGTCCCGCGCGATCGACGGCGGCACGCCAGCGATCCCCCGGACCGCGTCCGATCCGCCGGGTGCCGAAACCCAGAATGACTGGTCTGCTCAACTCGCCGGTCCGCAACCTCACCGCCGGCATTGCCTACACCATTACTGTGATGATGCTCGCTACCGCCGCGTACATGGCAGTCGGCTGGAGCTTCCGGGACGCCATCTACATGGTCATCGTGACCGTTTACACCGTCGGTTACAACGAGGTCCGGCCGATCAACACGCCGGCGCTGAACGCCATCACAATCGGATTGATCGTGCTTGGCTGCACCGGCATCATCTTTCTCACCGGCGCACTGGTGCAATTCTTCACTCTCAACCAGATCAACAAGACGATAGGTCTCAAGCGCATGAAAGCCCAAATCGACGAACTTGAAGAGCACGTCATCGTTTGCGGCTTCGGCCGGCTCGGCACCGTCCTGGCCCGGTCACTGAGCGCGAGCAGCGCCGGTTTTGTGGTGATAGAAGAGAACGAAGCGCGCGCCACGGAGGCGCGCTTGCAGGGCTATCTCTGCATCCATGGCGACGCCGCCAGCGAGGCTATCTTGCTTGCAGCCGGCGTGACGCGGGCCAACGCGCTGGCAACCGTACTCTCCAACGACGCGGTAAACGTTTTCATCACGCTGAGTGCAAGGGCGCTGAACTCCAATCTGTCGATCGTCGCCCGAGGCGAGCTTGCGAGCACCGAGAGCAAGTTACTGCAAGCCGGCGCCGACAAGGTGGTGCTGCCGACGCATATCGGTGCAGAGCGCATTGCGGAGCTGATATTGCACGAGGAGTCGGCCCGCTTCATCGAGGGGCTCGAGCGCTCGCACGGCTTCCAGCGCCTGCTGCATAATTTCGGCATCGAGCTCGAAGTCGTCACCGCTGCGCCGCAAAGTCCCGCGGTCCGTATGACCGTAACCGCTATCGAACGGCAGGCCAAAGGCGCCTTCTTCATCATCCAGATCAATCGCCGCGACGGCGACGTGTTCACGGATCCGCCGGCTACGACGGTCGTCGATGAAGGCGACAGTATCGTCCTGATCGGCCGTCCCAACCGCGCAGATATTCTGACTGCATTGTTCGAGCCACGAGTACGCGGCGCACGAGGGTAAGCGTCCTCTATAACGCAAATGGCGGTCTTTGATTTGGACCCTCAGGCTCGGTGGCGAGCAAGAAATGATGCTGCGTGCCGATGAGTATATTTTTTCTATATTTTTTTTGCTGCTTTGTGATGCCGCGATTGTGCAACGCACGCTGACAAAATGCGCTTGATGATCCGTCGCGTGTCATTCTTCGTTTCGTAATCGAGCTGTTCATCCTAATGAATATTTCATGAATTGTTCATGGCCGCACGGCCGCGTAGGGGGACTGCATGCACCGACATATGAAACTGGTTTTGGCGGCGGCTGTTTTGATCGGCATGGAAACGATGGGCGTCGCTTCGGCGGCAGACATGGCGATCAAGGCTCGGCCGGTCGTCGCACCGCTGATGTACAACTGGAGCGGCTGCTATATCGGCGGCAACGTCGGCGCCGGCTGGAGCCGGATGGATACGACGCGGGTACTTATCGACCCTGCTATCCCCGCCCCTGCGAATTACGGCCGCGAAAACGACAGTGGCTTTATCGGCGGCGGTCAGGCCGGCTGTGACTTCCAGACCGGCAATCTGGTGTTTGGCGTGCAGGGCATGTTCGATTTCGGCAACGTCAATGGCCGGCATGCCGTCACAGACTTCCCCACTTTCTCCGAAACCAACAACCTTCGATCGATCGGTACGGCTACCGGCAGGATCGGTTTCCTGTGGACGCCGTCATTCCTGGGATATGTGAAGGGCGGCATGGCGTGGCTGCGCGATCGTAATCAAATATTCCAGCCGACCGGCGCTCTCTCGGAATCCGCGAGCTTCAATCTGCCCGGAATGACGGTCGGCGTCGGCGGTGAATGGATGTTCACGCCAAACTGGTCGGTATTTGCGGAATGGAGCTATATGTGGATCGAGGACAATTCCGGGCAGCACTTCGTGGCAGCTCCCGGCCTCGTGCCGCCTGGCGAGGTTCTGAGCGTGAAACAGACCGCGCAAACTGCGTTAGTCGGCGTGAACTACAAATTCCACTGGGACGGACCGGTCGTCGCGAAATACTGATGTCTTTCTCTCCACGACTCAAAAGCCCCGGCAGCGTCCGGGGCTTTTTTTAGGACAAGAGACGGACTTCGTTGCGACGGTGGGCACAAAATGAGGATCATTCTGGCGCTGGCAGTTTTTGCTGCGTGCACATCTGCAATCGCAGAACCCGCGCCGCCTGCGGCGAAGTCATCCGGAGTACCCATGCTTTGCACGAAATCCGGCGAGAAGGTCTCGGGCCTGACCAAGATTTGCTACTATAGCTGCGCCCGATCGGGCGGCGCCATGACGAGGACGGCTTATGAGCCTTGCCCGCGCTGGACGCCTCGGTGGCGGTTGAACCGAACGGGTCAATTCGGCCCAAGCGAAACTGCACAGTAATCACGGGCGGCAGACAACGGACCGAGATTTTAATGTCGCGTATATCAATCGGGACTGGAAGTGGTCTCGATTTTTTATGTCGTCGTCAGGCATCATCATGGTCAACGCCGTTAGGTCCGCTTTTTGCCTTCCTTTTTCAACGACAGCAGGAAGCAAATGCCGTTACGTTTTTGGCTTTTTATCGCCGTTGCAGGTGGGCTCGCCCACCTCGTTCTCGCGATAGCCGACCGGGAGATCAATGACGGTGTGCACAGGCTGGCCGAGCTGCCTTCGGTGGACCGGTCCTCGCTTGACGCGGACCCGGACCTGAAGCTCGTCAGCCAGCGCAGTCCCTACATGCGCAACGAGCGATAAGCGCGGCATGCGAGGCTTGATGCCTTGGTCGCGCAAATGTTCGTCGCGTTAAAAAAAATCAGTCGTGATGACGTCGGAGTTGGCCGCGCCCGCGAAAAGGCTTCCGCCGGAGTTGACGTCCTATCAACCTCGCTTGACGACCCCGGTCGGCGTGGCGAACCCTTCCATGGTCCGAATTCGCTTCTCGAGCCACCATCCGTATTCGGGAGTCCAATCCTCGAACTTCCGGTTGATGCCGAGATCATGGGCCCAGTGCTGGGCGATATTGGGATTGAACTGGGATTGCCGGCCGATCGCGATCAGGTCGGCCTGCTCGTCTTGCAGGATGGCTTCCGCCTGCTGCGCCTCAAGAATGATGCCGACCGCCATCGATCGCAATGCCGACCTCCTTGCGGACCCGCTCGGCGTAAGGCACCTGGAAACCGAGGCCGCGCGGGACTTGGGCCGCCGTCGCCGAGCCTGAAATGCCGCCGGAGGAGCAGTCGATCACGTCGACGCCGCGGGCCTTCAATTCCCGGGCGAAGACCACCGTGTCATCCAGATTCCAGCCGTTCTGGGCGCCGTCAACGGCGGAGACGCGGACGAACAACGGCATCGTTTCCGGCATTTCGCGCCGCACCGCTTCGACGATCTCGAGCGGCAGGCGCATCCGCCCGTTGCGATCGCCGCCATATTCGTCATTGCGGGTGTTGGAAATCGGCGAAAGAAACGAGGCAAGCAGATAGCCGTGGGCGGTGTGGATTTCGATGGTGTCGAAGCCCGCTGCAACCGCATTTCTGGCGGCCAGCGCCCAGGTACGCACCATCGCCCGGCACTCTTCAGTGGTGAGCTGGCGCGGTGTAAGCCATCCCGGCGCGACCGGCTCGCTGGTGGGGCCGACCGGTTGCCATACCCTGGCGCCGGCCTCGATCTCCTGCGGGGTAAGCGGGCCCATGCCGTCCATCGCGCGCTGCGAGGACGATTTGCGTCCGCCATGGGCAAGCTGAATTCCGATCGCGGTGTTCTCGCCCTTCATGAAGGCGATCAGCGGCTTGAAGCTTTGCACCTGGGCATCGTTCCAGATGCCAAGGTCATGCTCGTTGATCAGGCCAACCTCTTCGACGGCCGTCGCCTCGACAAAGACGAGCCCAAAACCTCCCAGCGCGTAGCGGCCGAGATGCACATTGTGAAAGGCGCCGCAGGTGCTGCCGGGCCCGGCGCGGTAGTGAACCATCGGCGGCACGACCAGCCGGTTCTTGAGGGTGAGGCCGCGGATCTTGAACGGCTGGAACAGCAACGGTCGTGCGGGATCGACGCTATCGGTGACAAGGGCTGGCATGGGGTAGCCTGTTGAGTGAGATACATCTGCGCGGGGGCTGCGGCGAATAATTCTCTATTTCGAGTAGCAGGTCCAGCCAGGCCAATCCGCGCGCTTAAAAGCGGTCTCGCGCCTGCAACAGCCGTCGTGACTGGAACACGGAGGTGCGCTAGCCTCCCGGCATAAAAAACAAAAGGGAAACGCCAAAGTGTACGACAAGATCATTGTCGGTGGCGGCTCGGCGGGCTCGGTCCTGGCCCACCGGCTCTCCGCCAGAAGCGCCAACAAGGTCCTGCTGCTGGAGGCCGGCCAGGACACGCCGCCCGGCAACGAGCCGGCCGAAATTCGCGACAGCTATCCGGGCACGGTCTATTTCGATCCGCGCTTCCACTGGACCGAACTCAAGGTGACGACCCAGGTCGTCAGCCACAACAATCCCGGAAGCAGGATCGCCCGCCGCTGCGCAAATACGAGCAGGCGCGCGTGCTGGGCGGCGGGTCCTCGATCAACGGCCAGTTGGCCAATCGCGGGGCGCCGACCGATTACGACGAATGGGAGGCCCGCGGCGCCGCCGGCTGGAGCTGGAACGACGTGCTGCCCTATTTCAGGAAGGTCGAGCGCGATCTCGATTTCGACGGGCCGTTCCACGGCAAGGATGGCCGCATTCCGGTCCGGCGCATTCCGCAGGAGCACTGGACCGCGGCACTCGCTGGCCGTTGCCGAGGCCTGCAAGCTCGCCGGCTACACGTTCCTGCCCGACCAGAACGGTGAGTTCGTCGAAGGCTACTTCCCGATCACGCACTCCAATCAGGACGAGCAACGCGTCTCGGCAGCGATGGGCTATCTCGACAGCGAGACGCGCAAGCGCGCCAATCTGACGATCTCCACCGACACCCAGGTCAAGGAACTGCTGTTCGAGGGCACGCGCTGCGTCGGCGTGAAGGCGCATGGTCGGCGGCCGGGAACAGGAGTTCCGCGGCAGCGAGATCATCCTCTCCTGCGGCGCGATCCATTCGCCGGCGCATCTGCTGCGCGCCGGCATCGGCCCGGTCGGGCATCTGAAGGAGATGGGCATTCCGGTTCTGATGGGCCTTGAGGGCGTCGGCCAGCGCCTGATGGATCATCCCTCGATCTCGCTGTCGTCCTTTGTCCGCCGCGGCGCGCGCATGAACGAGCACACCAGGCGCCACATCCAGCTTGGGCTGCGTTACTCCTCGGGGCTGCCGGGCGTGCCGAACGGCGACATGTTCGTCGCGGTCCTCACCAAGTCGGCCTGGCATGCCGTCGGCGAGCAGATCGGCTCGCTGCTCACCTTCGTCAACAAGACCTATTCCGAGACCGGGCAGGTCAAGCTCGCCTCGCGCGATCCGCGCGACCGAGCCGATCGTCGAGTTCAACCTGCTGTCCGACCGGCGCGACCTCGACCGCCTGATGAGCGGCTTTCGCAAGATGGCGGCGCTGCAGATGAGCGCGCCGCTCAAGGCGGTGACCGACAAGCCGTTCCCGGCCTCCTATTCCGACCGCGTGCGCAAGATCGGCGTGGTCAACACCAAGAACAGGATTCTCACCGCCATTGCCGCAGCGCTGATGGATGGGCCGGCGGCGCTGCGCCACTACATGATCGACAACTTCGTGGTCGAAGGATTCACGTTCGACCAGGTCATGAACGACGACGAGGCGATGGAAGCCTTCGTGCGCAAGGCCGCGATCGGCGTCTGGCACGCCTCGTGCTCATGCCGCATGGGCCGGCCGGACGATCCGATGGCGGTCGTCGATACCCAAGGCCGCGTCAAGGGCGTGCAGGGGTTGCGCGTGGTCGATGCCTCGATCTTCCCGGTGGTGCCGTGCGCCAACACCAATTTTCCGACCCTGATGACGGCGGAAAAGATCGCCGACGCGATGGCAGTGAGGGCCAAGTTGCTATTCTTCTCCCTCTCTTCGCGGGGCGAGGTGAGCGAGCAGTGAGCTAAATCGCTACGCATCCACGAAATCGAACGCATCCTTCCAGCGCACCACGCGGGCGGTGGAGGGCGACGGAAAGTGCGCCGTGCACATCAGCGTCGACGTATCGCAGAAGCGGCCGAACAATTCGCGCCGCGACTACTCCCGCCTGCGCGGAGTCGTAATCCGCCATCATGCCGAGTTCGGGATATCGGGCCTGCAGCGGCGAGTGGATCATGTCGCCGGTAATGACGGCATCGGCGCCGGGCTTGCCGACCTGCACCGAATAGTGGTCGATGGTGTGGCCGGGCGTCGGGATCAGCGTCACGAGGTCGTTGAACGCATGCGCGCTCTTGACGATATCGACGCGATTGGCGGCCACGACCGGGAGCACGGAATCGGTGATCCACGGACACGCGGCCGGGTCGTCGTTGTGGCGGCTGGTCCAGTAATCAAGTTCGCGGTCGGCGAAGACGTAGCGCGCGTTCGGGAAGGTCGGCACCCACCGGCCGTTCTCAAGCCGCGTGTTCCAGCCGACGTGGTCGGTATGCAAATGCGTGCACATGACAAAATCGATATCGTTCACGCCAAATCCGCTTGCCGCGAGATTCTTCTCGTAGCGATCGGAATTCATCATGTTCCAGAAGCTCCGCGTCGGCCGCGGCTTGTGGTTGCCGACGCAGCTGTCGATCATGATGGTGTGGTGAGGCGTCTGCACGATGTAGCTCTGGATGCAGAGCATCAGCTGATCCCTGGCATCGAGGAATCTCGGCTGCAGCCAGCCCCGGTTCTGGTCGAGAAGCTCTTTGGTCATGGTCGGGAAAAATTGCATCGCCCCGAAGAACGGACCCTCCTGCTCGACGATGCGGTGGATCGTGATATTGCCGATTTCGAATTCTGGTGGACAAAGGGGCCTCCGTCTTCCGGGTCCATCCAGACTACTATGAAATTGGGAGAATAGGACACTGATAAGCCGTTACCGGCCATGTCCGCTATCAGGGGCAGAGCGGAAAACATATGCTTATAGGTAGGTTTTCAGCTTTTGAAGCCAAAGCGGATATTGGCCTGGGCATCGGCAAATGTCTTTTTGCTTGACGATGCCTTCAGCCAGCCGCCCAGGCTGTCTTCAGTCGGGTATATTCGTGGAGATATAAACCGGCGGTTGCTCCGCGCAGGACGGGATCATCGGCCAGCAACGCACGTGCGCCCGCCAACGCTTCGACCGAACACGCTTCGATGAGAATAACCCAGCGGGCGGGTTGTTCGATATCCTCGCGATCCTTGCTCTCCGCGGTCATGGCACCGGAGGCTTCGCCATCGCCCTTGAGAATATGCGCGCCCGTGACCTCCGGAACGTTGATCACTTTCATCATATTCGATACCAGTTTCTTCCGCTCGATCTCCTCATCAGGAACGTCAAATCGCAATGTGAGAAGCATGCCGCCCGAGCCCACTCCGAAGCTTGCAATCACACGTGCTAGCGAGCGGGACGTAGTCTTGAAATGGGCGGTGGCGCGCTTTGTCCATGAAGTCGGAGCGTTCAGTCGATTCAAATAGTCCGCGCTCTGCGTGACCTCGAAGGTCTGTGTTTCGTACAATGTGAAAAATTCCGGATGCGTTCTGTCGTCAGCGGCGCGGTAGCGCCGCCCTCGGAGAAAGCCGGGGATGCCGACCCTCTCGGGCATGTGTTCAGAGAGATGCCAAGCATAGAAATCCGCACGGCCCTCGTCCGAGATTCCATTCCAAATTGCGATCGCTCCCTCACCGGCTAGCATGTGCGTTTTCCTGGCTTGCATTGCAGCCCACCGCAACCTCGTGAGCTTCGGGCAACTTTCTCACGGCAGTTCACTCAATTGGACGGGCCTGCCGCGACGCGTTGCTGACAGATAGGCAGCCTCAACGATCCTAAGAGCACGAGCCGCATCCCTAAGCCCAGCGATAGGTGCTGATCCAGCTTGGACTTCCTCAAGAACACGGCGAACGAAACCAGGGTAATAGACATCGGTTTCCAGGCGCGCCGGAATTCTGCGCATTTCGATTTGTGCATTAGCGGACTTCGTACGGACAAGAATTTGATCGTCGCCGGATCTGCAATAATAATCCGGCGACCCGATAGAAAAGGAAAATTCCCGTTGAACCGTGTTGTCGCTCGGGAAAATGTAGCCGCATTCAACGGTGCAGATGCGGTTCTGCTTCGTTACCATCCGCACACTGATGAAGTCTTCGATCGAGAGGCCGTTGATTTCCGACGACGAGACCGCGGAAACGGACTCGATTTCGTCCTGCGCAAGAAGCGAGAACAAATCGATGAAATGAACCCCCAGATTGATTAGCGGACCGCCGCCAGCCAAGTCGCGCTGCAGCATCCAAGGCGTTCCCGCGGCCTCATAACGCGATGGTGGTCCGGCTATAAAGCGGAAGCTGGCGAAGTCCGGACGAGTTTTCATGTGCCCGACTATGTCTAACGTATCGCTCAGACGAAAGATCAGGGGCACAGCGACGTAAACATTGCTCGCCTCCGCGCTGGCTACAAGACGATCGACGTCGATCGCGCGGATGCCACACGGCTTCTCGATGGCAAACGGAATGCCGCCCGCGATTAGTTTTCCTGCAAGTGTGGGCATGTCGATATGACGGCCAAACACAAATGCAAAATCGATCGTCCGGGCACCTATAAGGTCGTCAAGATCGCGATAGACCTTGCAACCGAACCGCTTCGCTAAAGCCGCGCCGGTCGTCTGAGCGCTGTCCGTGATGCCTACCACGCGCAAGCTCGGGTCATCGAGCGCATCGAGATAAAGCGGCATGTGCCAATGTGTAGATTCGACGATCGCGATCCTCACTACGATGCCTCTCGAATTTCGGAGGCCTCAACGATCTGGTATGATGGCGAGACGCATAATTGCATTTTACAACCGCTTCTCAAGATCACGCACATGCCTAATACCTTTGACGTTTTCCGCATCGCAGGCTTCGAAGGTTGGCAAGTACATCATTTCCGGCGTAATCCCGAACATTTCGAACGAGAGATATCCGTCGAATCCTATCTTGCGCAGCGCTTTCAGAATCGAAGCGAAATCGATGTGGCCGCCGCCCGGCGCGAGCCGATGACTATCCGGAAAATGCAAATGCGCCAACCTTAGTCCGACCTGTTCGATGGCATCGGCCAATGACGCCTCTTCGATGTTCATGTGGTAAGTGTCTCCGGCAATCTTCATCGATGGCGAGTTGATTTCATCGATATATTTGCCGCATTCTGCCAATGTATTACCGACGTTGGACTCATACCTGTTGTGCGCCTCGAAGCATGCGGTAACGCCGAGCTTCTCGGCATGGCGGGCAATATCGGCGAACGAGTCCACAACACGACGAATTCCGATCTCGCGAGACATCCCGGCAGGAACCGAACGCTGCTTGCTGCCGCCGACAACCACCATGGAGCATTCGAGATCGTGCGATAGCTCGATGATCGAACGGGCATGTTCGATGACTCGCCGGCGTTCCGCCTCATTGTCCGAAACCATCGAGGTGCCGGGCTCAAAGATGTAGTGCAACCCGCTGATCTCCAGACCCAAAGCCTTGATTCGCTCGCGAATCTCGCGGCGCCTTGCCGCCGATGTTTCCTTTGGAATGCAATGATACATCGCGGTTATTTCAATACCGTCGTAACCAAGAGCAGCCAACCGGTCGGCGACTTTGAACAGGTCGGCGTATCCATAGTTCGCGCTGCAGGAACTGATCTTGAATGAGGTTGTTGCGCTTTTTTCTTCGCTCATTTTGCTTCCTGCATTGACCGGATCGTGATATCTGACTATGGAACAGTGTTCCAATAGTGCCTTTCTGTCAAGCGTGGTGCAGTCCTTGTCTAAAAAGAGATTGGAAATTTCAGGCACAACGAAGATCTATGGGCTCATCGGCGATCCGCTCGACGAGGCTCGATCACCCGTCATGATGAATAGTTTCTTCGCAAGCCAGCGGTTGGACGCGGTTTGCGTCCCGATGAATGTCCCCTTTGGAGCCCTCTCGAAATTCGTGACGGGTGTCCGTACCTTGAAGAACCTGGCGGGCTTACTGGTAACAATGCCTCACAAGACGGAAATGGTCGATTTCGTCGATCATCTTCATCCCACTTCCGTGCATGTCGGATCGGTAAACGTCGTCAGATTTGACGCGTCCGGCTGGACGGGTGCGACTTTCGATGGTGTCGGCTGTGTTCAGGCCATGGCAGAAAACGCAATCGATCCACGGAACAAGAACGTTCTCCTGTTGGGATCGGGCGGTGCGGGTCAATCCATTGCATTTGCCGTGGCTGAGGGCGGAGCGCGGTCGATACATTTAAGCGATATCGACCAGGACAAGGTGCGAAAGCTGGCCGCGACGCTGAAATCGGCAAACCCTCATTGCGATGCCGGATACGGCCCGGCAAACGTCAAGGATTTTGATATCGTCATCAACGCCACGCCGTTGGGAATGCAGGATAGCGACCCGTTTCCCATCGACCCAGCCGATCTCCGGCCTGAGATTTCGGTGGTCGATATCGTCCTGCATCCAACAGAGACCCGATTGTGTCGCGCCGCGCGCGCAGCCGGTTGCCGCGTTCAAGACGGCGGTGCGATGCATCGTGGCCAGGCCATTCATGCCTACCGCTTCCTCGGGTTTGACTACGATCCGAATATCCAGCTTAGTTTAGAGCGGTAGGGCTTTTGAGGATTTTTGAATCGTGGCAACGGGCCAACTCATCGACCGAGTGTTAGATATGTTGGAATTCCTGGCCGGCTTTCCGGACGGGTTATCATTGACCGACATCTGCAAGCGCCGAAAACTCCCGAAAGGTGCAGCCCATCGCATCCTGAGTGGGCTTATGGAGCGGGGTTTCGTCGAACAGGATGAGAAGTCCGAATATTATCGCTATACACTGAAGACAACAGCGATCGGCTTCCGCTACCTTGCGGAAAGTGGAATTACCGATCTTTGCCAACCCATCCTCGACGCGCTCGCCGTGAAGACCGGGGAGTTGTCCCGGTTGGTCATCGCGAGCGGCGATACGCTGACGTGGGTCTCCAAGGCGCAGGGCGCACATTCCGGGCTTCGCTACGATGCCGACATTGGAACGCCGGTTGTGCTGCACGCCACCGCTGTTGGCCGCGCTTGGCTAACAACGCTGGATGAACACGAAGCCCTTCGTATCGTGCAAAAGAAGGGATTTTCGATTCCGATGCGCTTTAACCGGTCCATCGTCACCGATGAACGCACGCTTCGCGCAGAACTGCGCGCCACCCGCGAGCGCGGATATGGACTCGCGATCGAAGAGGGCGAAGCGGGAATGGTAGCGATGGCCTGTCCGATTTTCTTTCCTCTGGAAAAGAAGACGCGAGCCGTAGGAACCGTAAGCATCGCCGGCCCGATGGTACGAATGACGCCAAAGCGGGTTGTCCAGATTTCAAAGGAGCTGAAGGCCGCCGCTCTCGAATTTTCGGAGATATGGCCAATGCGGCGCTTCGTTGAAGGAGCGTCGGTATCCGCCGAAGCCAACAAAGATGAATAATTCTATGAACCAAAACTTGAGCAACACGATAACCGATCGATCCGGCTATACGATCAACACCTATTCGTACACCCAACGTTACTCGGCGCTCGAGTGCCTGCAGAAACTGTCGGATCGCGGCTATCGCTCGTTCGAACTTATGATGGTACCAGGTCACTTCTGGCCGAGTCTGTCCGATCGTAAAGACCGCGATGCCATAAGCCGGCTGCTGGCGTCGCGTCAGCTCAAGATTGAGATCATTAATCAACCTGCTCTAGATATTAATCTGTCATCGAGCGTACCGGAAATGCGGCAGCACTCTTGTTCGATGATAGCGTACGCGCTTAAGTTGGCCGCCGAATGGGGCGCCGAAGCCGTCGTGATCAACCCCGGCAAGGCTAATCCGGTTTTCACCCCACCAAAAGAGAGTCTGCACGAGTGGTTCTCACGTTCGCTGGATTTGATCATGAAATCTGCGCGCCAATACAACGTTCGGATACTCGTCAAAAACCACCCCCTCAGCTTCCTGTACCGCTCCGGTGACCTTGTGTCGTTTTTCAATTCCTACGGTTGGGATCACGTTGTCTTGGGCTACGATTTCGCCAATGGCTGCTTTGGCAAGGAGGACCCCTTGATCGCCCTGGCGAACTTGAGCGCTCGTCTGGGTGTGGCCTACGCCGCCGATACAACTTTGGCCGATTTTCAGCATTCGGTAGTCGGTACCGGCGCCGTCCGCTTCACCGAGGTCGCGCAGGCATTGCGCCAAAGACAATACAACGGACCCACCGTATTGGAGATCGTCAGTCAGGCGCCTGACGAAGCCATCGACAAGAGCGTCGCCTACCTCAACAACATTAACTGGCCCACCCGGCCGCGCCAGCCGACTGGCGGAGAGAAGAATTGGATTCAATGATGAGATATCCTGGTCCCCTACAAATCGACGCAGCAAAATCAAAGTTCGGCGTAACAGACCTTACGGACAATTCGTTCCATCGAGACGGACCGCGAGCTTTCGTCGAATACCGTGATCTTGGACTGGCCGCAGCGACAGGTGGGCAGATCGGCGCAAAACATATCCGTGCAATTCGGCCCTTTGATAAGGAAACCGGTTGGCACTGGCACGACATGGATGGTCACTTCGTTTACGTCCTGAAAGGTTGGGTTCGCTTCCAATTCGATGGCATTCCCGATCCGGTTACCGTGAAGGCAGGATCCTGCATTAGCCAACCGGGAGGTGTACCTCACAACGTGATTGGGCAGTCCGACGACTTGGAGATTATCGAAATCAACCTGCCTGCGACTTATGAAACAATGGACCTGCCAAAGTCACCCGGTGACCAGGATTGACAATTTTGGAACACTGTTCCATATTAAATTCAAGAAATGAGCAGAGGTCATCTGCCGCGCGTCGGAGTCAACCAAGGAGATTTTTCATGAAGAACAACCACCGTTCAATATCCGTGTCTTTAATCGCTGTAGCGATAGGCTTTCTGTGCGGTGGAACGAGTGACGCCGCAGATCCCCAATGGGACAGGATGGCTTGGATTGACGCCAAGACAGTAACGCTGCGCGCTGGGTACAATACGGTCCAGCAATACCCCCATGCTCGCGCGTTTGAACGCTTCGCCCATCGCGTCGCTGAAAACACCGGCCAGAATGTGAATATCCAAACATTTCCTTCGGAGGCGCTCGGTGATGAGAAGAAGATGCTCGAAGCGCTGATGCTTGGCACACTGGATATGGCTAAAGTTTCAACATCCAACATAACCGGCTTTATGCCGGAGTTCGGCGTGCTGGACCTTCCGTACATCTTTCGGGATGTAAATCACATGATGAAAACGCTGAGAGGCGACATCGGAAAAGAGCTGACCGCCAAACTGGAACAGCGCAATTTGAAGGTGCTCTTCTGGATGGAGCAAGGATCTCGAAGCTTCTACACGGCGAAGAAACCTATTAACACTCCGGCCGACCTTAAAGGGATGAAGATCAGAACCCTTCCGTCTCCCATCATGGCAGCAACTGTGAGCGCGCTGGGCGCGAGTGCTGTGACCATGGGATTTGGAGAAGTGTACCTGGCCCTGAATCAGGGCGTGGTAGACGGTGCAGAAAACGCACCCGATGCAATCTACTACGGCAAACACTATGAAGTAGCCAAATTCTTTTCTCTTACTAATCAATTTCGGACGCCGGTCGTGTTCCTTATGAATAAGGCCAAGTTTGACTCATTGCCCAAGGAATATCAGCAAATCATCGACGCCTCGGCGAAAGACACGGAAGATTGGGGCGCAACTCTTTACTCCGACTTGACAGTCGAGTTGGAGAAGAAGTTGACGTCCCTCGGCATGACGATCAATCGCCCCGACGAAGCTCCATTCCGTGAAGCCGTGCAGCCTGTCTACGAGAAATCGAAACAGTTTTCCGATTTGATTGCTCGCATCAAAGCGGTTCAATAGCATTCGTTTGAGCCGATAATCTGTCGCGCTCTTTCAACGGACTCGGGGGCGGAATGCTATGACGATTTATAGTACCGTCGGTAAAACCCTTTATGGAACAGGTTTTCTTGAATATCTGTGCGCGACAGTGATCAGCATCCTGGTGCTGATTACATTCGCAAATGTTATCTTGAGATATTTCTTCAATTCGCCGGTTGTTGGCATCGATGAGCTAGCGCTCTTTGTTTTTGTCTGGGCAGCGTACGCCGGTGCGCTGATCGCATTCAAACGCCATCGTCATTATTCCGTAGCGCTATTGGCAGATTTACTCCCGCCTCTGCCACGAGCAGTTTTGGACGCCGTGACCCAACTGGTTGTGATGTGCATCCTTCTCATCATGATTTTTTATGCATACAGAGTGAATGTTCTTCTGCAGTTTCAGCGTTCGCCGTCGCTTGAGATCCCCATTTATTTTGCTTACGCCGCATTTCCGGTCATGAGCACTGCCATGATGGTTTATGCGATCGTCGACTTCATCGAGCTCATCCGAGTTGGTTTCCTCGGGCGCGAACCGATCTATAATTTGGAAACCCCGTTAAGCGTTGAGACTGTCTAAACTCGAAGCAAGGGCATTCTGATGGGCACGATCATTCTCTTTGGTAGTTTCGCTGCCCTGATAGTTCTGAACGTGCCTATCTCATTCGCGCTCATGGGCAGCGCCATCGCAGCGATGTTCTTCCTGGGCCAGTCCCCACTTCCAATTGCGCAACGGATGGTCATTGGCGCAGATTCGACTTCCCTGCTTGCCATTCCGTTTTTCATCGCGGCCGGGGAGATCATGAATCGAGGCGGCGCCACCAGCCGGCTCATCGATCTAGCCTACGCGATGGTCGGCCATGTTCGTGGGGCTCTCGCACAAGTGGCCGTCGTCGCACACATGTTTTTCGCGGGAATATCGGGTTCTGCGGTGGCAGACACCGCCGCGGTCGGCTCCGCGACTGTACCGGCGATGCTCAAGGCGGGTTACGACCGCGGGTTTACGGCAGCCGTCACCGGCGCGTCCGGCGCGATAGGGATGATCGTTCCACCAAGTATTGCCATCATCATTTTAGGTATTTCGGCGAACATATCGGTAGCCGCGCTATTCCTCGCCGGCGTTATTCCTGAAATCATCATCGGCGTGGTGCAGTGCATCCATTCCTATTTTTTTGCTATTCGGCACAATTATCCGGTGGCTGGACGTTTCTCGTTCGCACGGCTCTGGGTCGAACTCGGACGGTCTGCTCTTCCTTTGGTCACGCCAGCTTTGATTGTTTCCGGGATTGTCGGAGGCATTTTTACACCGAGCGAAGCGGGCGCGGTAGCGCTGGTCTATGCATTATTCCTAGGAGCGATCGTTTATCGGGAACTGACCTTTCGCGACATCGTCGATGCACTGGTCGATACGACCGTCGTGACTGGACTGGTGCTCTTCCTTGTTTTTGCGTCGTTGAGCTTTGCCTGGATCATCACGATTGAGCGTGTTCCGCAAACGATCGCCTTGGAGTTGCTGGGCATTACATCGACCCCTTGGATCATGATGTTGCTGATGACCCTGTTCGTTTTCATTTGTGGCTTCGTCCTGGATCCAACGCCCGCAATTCTTATTCTGGTTCCGATCCTGCTCCCCATCGCCACGCAGTACGGCATGGATCCTGTTCATTTCGGCATTCTTTTCATCATAAACATGGCGATTTCTCACCTGCTTCCCCCGGTGGGGCTGGTATTTTATACGACATGTTCAATTTGCAATATTCCAGTCACGAAGGCCATTCGGCCCATGCTTCCCTTTGTGGGATTTATGCTTGTAGAACTCCTGATCTTCACCCTGTTCCCAGATATTGTACTGTTCCTGCCGAAGATCTTTTTGAGCAAGTAACGTGCGCGGCCGGCTGTTTTCGGCACGCCATTTTGGAGAGAGACGGAAGAAGTTGTTCCGCTCGTTCACAATGTTTGGATATTCAGAGATATCCCGCCGATACGTCGTCCGGGCGGGGCCGGCTTCAACACATCATGCTCTAGGTCGAACCCGCCGAAGGGCGGTTGATGTGCAAGAGCGGCTCATGATCCGAGATAGGCGATGACCACCTCCCGATGCGAGCGAATCTCGGACGGCGTGCCGGCCGCCAGCATTTTTCCGAGGTTAAGCACGGTCACGCGATCGCAAATGTCGAAGATCAGGTCGGCGTGATGCTCGACCAGCAGCACGCCGGTACCCGCCCGGCTGATCGCCTTGATCAGGTCGCCGAGGCGGCGGATTTCTTCCGCGGAGAGGCCGGCCGCCGGTTCGTCGAGCAGCAGAAACGCCGGGCGCAGCATCAGCGCGCGGGCGATCTCCATGAATCGCAACTCGCTGTGTTGCAGGCGGTCGGCGCGCACCGCCGCGAGTTGGTCCAGCCCGACGGCCTCCAGCGCGCGCATCGCCGCGGCCCTGAAGCGGGCTTCGTCGCGGCGGTGGCGCGGCAGCGCCACCAGCGATTCGACAAAGCTGCCCTCGCCATCGCAGGTGCCGCCGATCATGACATTCTCGATCACCGAGGCGCCGCCGATCAGGCGCGGCGTCTGGAAAGTGCGCGCTATGCCGTATCCCGCGCGCGTGTGCGGCGCCTTGAACGGCAGCGTCGATGCCATTCAACGTGACCTGGCCAGATGACGGTCGCATAGTAACCCGAGATCACGTTCAGGGTCGTGGTCTTGCCGCTGCCGTTGGGGCCGATCAGCCCATGCACCTCGCCCGATCGGATCTCGAGGCTGAGGCCGTCGATCGCGCGCACGCCGCCGAAACTCAGCTTGATGTCCGAAAGCACCAGCGCCGCATCGTCGCGGTGCTCGCCCAGCAACTGCGGCAGCAGCTCCGGGCGCGGCGCGATCTGGCGATGCTGCTTGCAGCGGCCGGCGGTTCCTGTAGTCCAGCAGGTCCGCGATGCCGCCGGGGACGACCAGCACGATCACCAGCAGGAGCGCGGCATAGAGAAACGTCGACCAGGCCACCAGGGGTGCTGCGAATTCGGGCAGCACGGTCAGGATGATGGTGCCGAGCAGCGGGCCGAGGATCGACCCGCGGCCGCCGATCAGGATGGCGATGAAGAACAGGATCGACAGGTCGAAGGTGAAGGCGTCGGGCGTGATGTAGGATTGCAGCGACGAGAACAGCCCGCCCGCGACGCCGGCCAGCGCGCCGCTGAACAGGAAGACCGTGATCAGCAATCGCGGCTTGGCGATGCCCGAGGCTTCGGCGGCGACTTCGGCGTCGCGGATCGCGACCAGGGCCCGGCCAAACCGGCTGGCGGCGATGTTGGCCGTCATCCAGGTCGCAAGCGCCGCCAGGCCGAAGCAGAAATAATAGAAACCCCAGCCCGGATCGAACGGCCAGGGGAATACCGGCCCCGGCGTGCCGATGCCGCCGCCGGTCACGCTCTTCCATGCCAGCGCGATCTGGGTGACGATGGTGGCAAAGCCCAGCGTCGTAATGGCGAAGTAGAAGTTGCGCAGGCGCAGCGCCGGCAGGCCGACGATGACCGCCGAACACCGCGCCGCCCAGGCCGCTCGCGGCGAGCGCCAGATAGGGATTCCATTCCGACGTCACGGTCCCGGCGGTCAGCACGGCTGTGGTGTAGGCGCCCACCGTCAGCAGCGCCACCCAGCCGATCGCGATCTGGCCGGCGAAGCCCACGACCAGGTTGAGGCCGGCCACCAGGATCCAGTAGATGCAGGCGCGCTGGGCGATCACGCCGATATAGGAATCGTCGAGCAGCGGCAGGCCGATTCCCGCTGCCGCGAGCACCAGCCACGGCAGCGCGATCTCGAGCCGGTCGTGCCGGCGAGCGCTTGCCGCGGGGTCGCTATGGGAGGATCGGCTACGGCCATCAGACGCGGCGCGATCGTGGCAGCGCCGGCCAGGCCTTCGGGCCTGACCAGCAGGATGGCAATGAAGACCGCGAACACCGCGACGGCTGCAAAGATGCCGCCGACCAGGAAATTCGCCGCCTGCTGGAACAGACCCAGCGCCAGGCCGCCGATCACGGCGCCGCGGTTCGAGCCCATGCCGCCCAGCGCCACCGGAACGAAACCGTAGAAATTGAGGATCGACTGGTTGCCGAAGAACGCCAGCAGCATCTCCGCGCCGGTGAAGCCGGCCAGCATGCCGATGACGCCGGCCAGCGCGAAACTTGCCACGCGCAATCGCTGCTCGGGCAGGCCGAGCGCGCGGGCGGCATAGCTGTCTTCGGCAATCGCGACAAAGGCGCGGCCGACCAGCGTGCCGCGATACAGGAATTCGAGTCCCACGATGGTCGCGGCGCAGGCCAGCATCGGCAGCCAGAATTGCTGGTCGAGCCAGCCCGGGCCGATCGGGATCAGGCGCGGGAAGGGCTGGGCGTCGGTGCCCCACTTCGATGGCCACGAGTTGCTGAACCATCAAGGCAAAGGCCAGCGTGGACAGCACGTACAGATGCTGTTCCAGACTCTTCAGGACCGGCCGTACGGTGACAAACTCGGTGATAATGCCGATCGGCACGCCGCACGCGAGCACCAGCGCCAGGCCGACGATCACCGGCAGGCCGAATTTGGTAATGAACAGGGCGCCCAGCACGCCGCCCAGCATCCCCAGCATCCCCGCGGTGAAGCTGAACACCCGCGAGGCCGAGAACATCACATTGTAGGTGATGCCGATCAGTGGCATAGACCGCTCCTACACGCCAGGCCGTAGGAGACGATCGACTCGATCATCGGTCAGGCGCCGTAGCCCGGCGCGAGGTTGAACGCACCGTCACGCAGCGAATTGACCTCGCACATGATGACTTCGTCGTCCGGGAAGCCGTTGTGCTGGTCCGGCGTAAACGTGATGTCGCCGTAAACGCCGGGCCACGCCTTGAGCTTGTTCCAGTAACCCGTGATCTCTTCGGGCGAAGCTGCCGGCGGCCTTGATCGTCTCGGCCATCAAATGCGGCGCGTCATAGCCGAGCGCGATCCACCACAGCAGCGTGTCGCCCATGTCGAGCTTGGCCTTGCGCAGCCGGTCGACGAACTCCTCCGCGCGCGGCGGCAGCTTGCCGTCCTTGCCGAAGCAGACGTTGCGGAAGTTGTTGGAGTAGACCTTGTTCCAGTATTCGGGCTTTTCCAGCAGCGCCTTGGTCTGGCCGGAGCCGAGCGTGGTCTGGCCGACCACCGGCACGTCCCAGCCCATCGCGCCGCGGGTATTGAGGATGCGCGCCAGGAAGCCCGCGTTCACGCTCCACGGCATGATCACCTCGGCGCCGGCACTGCGCATCCGCAGCATGTCGGGCTTGAGGTCGGGATTGGCGGCGTCGATATGACCCGAGAACACCACCTCGGCGCCCTTGGCCTTCAGCATCGGCACATAGGCGTCGACCGAGGCCGTGCCGTAGCCGGTGGTGTCGCTGATGACCGCGACCTTCTTCAGCTTCAGCACATCGACCACGTACTGGTTCGCCGCGCCGCCGATCTGCTGTTGGTCGGCGCGTTGCGGAAGGCCATCGGGTACTTCTTGACGTCGATCAGCTGTGTCGACCCAGCACGGATGAAGCATCGGCACCTTGTCGCGCGCGATCAGCGGCGTCGCCGCCAGCGCCTCACCCGAATTGAGCGGGCCCCAGATGATGGCCACTTTCTGGCGCTGCGAGAGCTCGGCCACCGCGTTGACGGCCTTGGTCGGGTCGCTCTGGGTGTCGCGCACGATCAGTCTCGATCTTGCGGCCGTCGATGCCGCCGGCGGCGTTGATCTCCGCGACCGCGAGCTCGGTGCCGCGGTTCATGCCGACGCCGGTCGACGAACTCGGACCGGTCAAGCGCCGGCATGAAGCCGATTTTGATCGGATCGCTGTTGGCGATGGCCGGTGCGGGAAAGCCCGAGGCGAGCGCGGCGGCGCCGGCGGCGGATCCCGCCAGGACTTGACGACGCGTGATGGCGCGCAGCTTGGTCGACATCGTGTATCCTCCCATGCAGTTTTATTTTTATCGCCGCAGCATAGACCGGCGCATGCCGGTTTAATACTGTGTCGGGGCGATTTTTTGAGCGGTATGTCCGGGAGGCTCAGCGGCTTGAGCTCTCATCGACGTTGCTGCGAAAAGCAGGTGTAGCGCACCGCGCCCGCTCTATCTTCGCTCGTCATCCCCGTCACCGGGTCGGCGCAGCAACCGTCGTTGCGAGCACTCGATCTCTCGCCGTCGCCCTGGCCTTGAGCCGCGGCCCATACGCCGCGGCCTTTTGAGTTGAAAGAAGCCGTTCGACCACTTTCACACAACCCCACTCCCCGTGGTATGGGTCCCGGCCCGGTGGCCGGGACGACGCTGTTGGATTTGAATTTTGAATAAAAAGAGCCAACCGTCATTGCGAGGAGCCCTTGCGACGAAGCAATCCAGCTTTCTTCCTTTTTGAGCGAAGGAAGCTGGATTGCTTCGCTTCGCTCGCAATGACCGTCCGCTTTTCCTGATGATGACCGCCAGCGAGGCCTGATTACGTGCCTTTGCGACACGGTGCCCTTTTGACTCGCTCGTCCGCTCACGCCCGCGGAATATTCACCGGCCGGACTTCCCTCGCCTGGGCTGCCAGCCTGATCGCGGCGTTGGCGGCGCCGAAGCCGGAATAGTTGCGGCGCTCGACGATCTCGAAGAAGAAACGCTCGTCGAAGATGTGGGTGTAGATCTGGAAGAATTCGCCGTCGCCTTCACGGTCGTACAGAATCTGGTTGTCGCGAAGGGCGGCCATGGTTTTGGCGTCCAGATCGTATTTGGCTTCGATGTCGTCGTAATAATTGTCGGGAATTTTCAGGAAGCCGGCGCCGCGTTGCGCGCATTTCCGAGACGGCGGCGAAAATATCGTCGCAGGAGAACGCGATGTGCTGCACCCCGGAGCCGAAGAATTCCGAGATGAAGCGCGCCGAAAGGGTCCGGGTCGCGACCGAGCCGTTGAGCACGAAGCGCAGGCTCTGGTCGATATTGATGATGGCCTGGCTTTGCACGAGGCCGCGGGGATCGGCGACATCGACCTGGGCCAGCCGCCGCAGATCGAGAATGCCGGTGTAGAACAACAGCCAGGACAGCATCTCGTCATAGGGCATCGACTGCGAGATGTGGTCCACCGCATCGAGCCGGTCGGCGCCGCCGTCGCTGCCGATCGCTTCGAAATCGGTGTCCCAGTTCTTGCCGACGGTATCGAGGAAATACAGCAGGCTGCCGCCGACGCCGTGGATCGCCGGGAATTTCCAGTTCGCCGGGCCCGACCGGCTGGTAGAAGGTCCGCGCCCGCAGCGCTTCGGCGCGCGCCATGGTGTGGGCGGCGTTGTCGACGTCGAGCGCGATGGCGCAGACGCCGGGGCCATGGGTGATGTAGTGCGAATGCGCAAAGCCGTCGGCCTCGCAATTGATGACGAGTTCGACCTTGCCCTGCGACCAGCGCTCGACCGCCTTGCTGCGGTGTTCGCCGGTCTTGCGAAAGCCGAGCTGGCCGAACAGGGCGGCGAGATCGCCGGCCTTGGCCTCGTTGACGGCGAATTCGATAAACCCGACCCCGCGGCTCTGCGCCTTCGGCTCCAGCGCGTCGGGCGAGCCCTTCGTTTTGGCTGCGAGCTCGTCCTGCAGCAGGATCAGCGAGCGCAATCCATCCGTAGCGGTGCGCGCCGCCGAACCGGCCCGAAACTGGTCGTTGAAGATTTCCAGCGACAGCGGCCCCTTGTAGCCGGTGGCGATCACCGCCTGCATGAAAGCGGTCACCGGCAGATCGCCCTGCCCCGGAAAGCAGCGGAAATGGCGGCTCCAGGACAGCACGTCGAGTCCGAGTTTCGGCGCGTCGGCCAGTTGCACCAGGAAGATCTTGTCCGCCGGGATCGACTGGATCGGGTTGGTCGGAAACGACGGCGCCAGCGCATGAAAACTGTCGAGAATGACGCCGATCGATTTGTGGTCGGCGCGCCGCACGATCTCCCAGGCGTCGCGGTAGTCGTTGACGTGCAGCCCCCAGGCCAGCGCCTCGAAGCCGACGCGCAGGCCGCGTTTGGCCGCGCGCTCGCCGAGTTCGCGGAAGTCGGCAGCGGCGCGATCGATGCCGCCGAGCGAAGCCGGCTGCACATTGCTGCAGATCAGCAAGAGGTCGGTCTGCAATTCCTGCATCACATCGAATTTGCGTTCGGCGCGCGCGAAATTGCGGGTGCGCTGCGGCTCGGGCATGCCTTCGAAATCGCGAAACGGCTGGAACGCGCAGATCTCCAGGCCAAGGTCGCGGCAGAGCTGGCCGACGTCGCGCGGACTGCCGCCGAACGACAGGAAGTCGTTCTCGAAGATTTCGACCGCATCGAAACCGGCCGCCGCGATGGCGCGCAGCTTCTCGTCAAGGGTGCCGCTGAGCGAAACGGTGGCGATCGAGCGCTTGGTCATGCGGACTGTTCCATGGCCAAACGATAGCGTTTCCGCCGTCTAACACAATTACTCATTTATTCCATAAACATAACATAACGTTACTTTTTTCGGGGCCGCGGCATCGGCGCCTTGACGCCGTTGCGGCTGGGCTCGATCGCCCGCATTTCCGACCGCAGGCATTCGATGAAGCGCTCGACATGGAGCGTGAGCGACGCGCCGCGTTTCACCGCGATGTAGGTGTCGAACCGGGTCGGCTCGGCAATCCGCAGCAGTTCGACGCCGGGATAGCCGCCATGCGCCACGGTGAACTGGTCGATCACCGCGATGCCGAGACCTGCTTTCACCAAGGCGCAAACCGTGGTGCCGAACCGCGCCCGGATGGTGATGTCGTAGGCGAGCTTGTTGCGCGCGAACATCTCGGCCATGATGCGCCCATAGGGATCGTTGGGATCGATGCCGATCAAGGGATAGCGGATCATCTCCGCGGCGGAGACCTGCTTGCGCCCCGCCAGCGCATGTCCCTGCGGCACGATGCAGAACAACTCGCCCGATGCCAGCGGCATGAAGTCGAGGCCGGGATGGTCGAGCCGGTAGCTCATGGCGACGCAGTCGCCCTTGCCCAGCATCAGATAGTCGATGGCTTCCTCGATCTTGAGGATGTTGATGTCGATGCACAGATCCGGGTAGCTGCGCCGGACGCGCTCGATCGCGCGCGGCACCATCACTTGCGAAATCGACGGCACCGAGCCGATGCGCAGTTCCGACAACGCGCCGCGTCCGATCTTCGAGATGATCTCGGTGAGATCGTCGACCTTCTTGTAGACGCCGTTGATCTGCTCGAAAATGCTTTGCGCTTCGGAGGTCGGAAAATAGCGGCCGTTCTGGCGCTGGAAGAACCGGATGCCGAGCGACTTCTCGGTGTACTTGACCAGGCGGCTGATGCCGGGCGCCGAAACATTGAGCAGTTTTGCGGCGCCCCCGATCGTGCCGGTGACCATCACGGCCCTGATAACCTCGACCTGACGCAACGTCATCATGAACTAAATCCGTTGAGACCGGAATTCCCGAACAAACGAAGCGGGGAACTGGCGAAGCGGCGGCGATTTCCTTCACCTCTCCCGAAGGGAGAGGTGAAGTGGAATTCGCAGCGCCCTTTTCAGCTTCCGGGCGTCATAAGAGTTCGATTTCTTCCCGTCCTCGGCCGCCGGTTGCTGCCTCGGAAATCCGGCAAGGGCACCACCACCGGCTTTTCGTCAGGCGACGATTTTTCTTCAATGCGCTTGCACAACGCATCGAGCTCGTGCTGCGAGATGCCATGGATTTTGGTCGTGATTTCCATGACGGCCATGGCGAGAAGCTGCGCGGTAAATTGCAGGTTCAACTGATTTGCGAGCGTAATATGCTCCTGCAGCGAATGCGCCATCGACTTTAATCGGGTGTCGGCCGGGTATTCCATCTAGCGCACCTGTAATGCAACGCCTGAAGTCTGCTCCAAAATCCATCAATTCCGGGTCGTCACTTCGCCGAACAGCTCACTCAACCCGAACGCCATCCCGGCCCCGACCGCGCCGTTATCCAATCGAAACCGTGGTGTAGAGCCCATACCCAACACGGCCACCGGCTTTCCCGAAAAACCGGCCGGCACAAACTTATCGCCCCAGCAAATCACGGTCAGCATAGCAGGAAGGCAAGCCGGCGCAATTCCCGGAAGAATTTGTCGGCCCAATCGCCCGTGTGTAAATCCGGCCGGATTGATCCCGCGCTATCCGAAGCTGCGCTAAAAACAGGCAGGGTTGGAGTCAGACCCAAAGCCCGGAAGTCCCGAATGGACGGTTCCCGACGTAGCGCCTCGGTGACCGGCTTCGCCGTCCCTGGCCTCGCTCAAATCTGCGAGGCGACCTTTTCCAGCCCGATGATGCGGGCCAGCGCGCGCACTTCGCGCTTTTGATCCTCGCGCAACTGGAACAGCAGCGGCATCGCCGCCGATTTCAACTGCTGGACTTCCGCGGCGTCGGGATCGATCGGCGCGCCGGTCGCATTCGGGTTAATCAGGCGGGTGGCCTGAATCTTTCGCGCGATGGCACGCAGCGCGCTTTCCACCGCCGGCCAATAGGATTCCTGGTCCGAGGAAAGCTTGAGGCGCTCCTTGATGCCGGCGATCTGGGCATCGCTGAGCAGGGCATAGGGTTTTTGCGGCGGCTTGCCGGCAAGCTTCGGCTTCTGCCGCTCGAGCGGCAGCGTCAACGGCGCCGCAATCGCCGGCGCCTGGATGTCGGCGGGGTTGGTCGGCGCATAGACCTGCCGTGGCGGCTCGCTCCGGGCTATGTTGGTCGACGGGGGTTCGAACGACGCCAGCGCAAGTGTCGTGACCGCGAGCCGGTCGGTCTTGCTTTCCCGGTTGGCGACAGGGCTTTTGACGGCAGACGAAACCATCTCCGACCGGGGCAGCGGCGCGCTGTGGCGGCTGAGAACGCTGGCGGCCGCGACACCGGCGACCAGAAAACACGTCAGCGCAATGATGGTGATTACTCTGCTCAAGCCACTCTCCGTTTCACACGGTTACTTTCCTGAAAACTGGGCACGAATTGAGGCTTAACCGTGTGCCGGCGGGGCGATTTGGAGGCGAAGAATGAGGCCGCGGGGATGCGAAAATCAGGCGGCGGCGGAGAAATCGCAGGCGTGCTGGATGTTGGCCGCGATATCGCTGCCCGCTACGGCGCGTCGGGCGCGGCCGATCGCAGGCCGACGGTCCAGCCGCCCCTGGCGGTGCGGGGCGAGCCCACTATGTCGAATTGCGCGCCGCGGCTCGGTGGATGCCGATCCAGCGCGTAGGCGATCCTGGCCCTGATCTCGTCGAGGGTCGCAGGCGTCTTGGCAAAAAGCGTCTCGAAATCCATGTCGTAAACTCCTTCCACAACGTTCACTCGCACGGGCCGCTAAACCGGCGGACGGAGGCGATTGTCGGGGCGGGATGGTTAATGGCGCGTTAAATCGCCGTTGGCCCCCGGTGCTAAAGGCAGGCTTCAGGAAGAGCCGCGGACGGATGTCCGGACAAGGGCTCACGCGCATCGGCTGCCAGCAATTGATCAAGCCGGTCGCGCAACTGGTCCTGATGGTATGGTTTTGCCAGCCGTGGCAGATCGAGCTGCGCGCCCTCCGGCAGTTCGGCGTAACCAGTGGCCAGCAGGATCGGCAGCGAGGGCCGCAACTGGCGCGATGCGGTCGCGAGTTCCACTCCGGTCATGCCGGGCATCACATGATCGGTCAGCATCAGGTCAATCGGCCGGCCGCTTCGGATAATGTCGAGCGCTTGCAGGCCGGAACTGGCGCCGATCACCTGGTGACCGAGATCCTCCAGCATTTCGGTGGTCGACATCGCGATCAGGGGATCGTCATCCACGAACAGAATCACCGCCGAGCGGTTCACCTTTGGCGCGGTGTGAACCGGGATATCCACCTCCGGCGCGCTGGTCGCGACCGGCAGCATCAGCGTCGCCGTGGTGCCCTTTCCGACCGTGCTCGAAAGCTGCAGCGCGCCGCCGAGCTGCACCGCCAGACCATGGACCATCGAAAGACCGAGACCGGTGCCTTTTCCGAGCGGCTTGGAGGAAAAGAAAGGTTCGATCGCCCGTTTCAATATCTCGGATGTCATACCCTGGCCGGTGTCGATCACCGACAGCTTGAGATAACGTCCCGATTTCAGCACGGGGTCGCCGCTGGCCTGGTGCTCCGCAACCCTGATATCGATCGACCCTCCATCCGGCATGGCGTCGCGTGCATTGATCGCAAGATTGAGGATCGCAAGCTCAAGCTGGTTGGCGTCGACGCGTGCCGGTGGCAGCTGCTCGGGAATATCCAACCGCAGCGCCACCCGTGGACCCAGCGACCGCTTCAGAAGGTCGATCATGCCCTGAATCAAAACACGCAAATCGACCGGCATCGCACGCAAATCCTGCTGCCGTGCGAATGCCAGCAGGCGCTGGGTCAGCGACGCGCCGCGCTCGGCGCCCTGCATGGCGCCATCGATGAGCCGGCGCAGCCGCGGATCGTCCGGGATGCGCTTGCGCAACAGATCGAGGTTGCCCATGACAGCCATCAGCAGATTGTTGAAATCGTGCGCGACGCCGCCGGTGAGTTGACCGATGGTCTCCATCTTCTGCGCTTGCCGCAATTGCTCCTGCGCCCTTTCGCGCGCGGCGACTTCCTTCATCAGCTCGGCGGTGCGCTGCTCGACACGCTGTTCAAGGGTTGCCGTCAGTTCCGCAAGCGCCGTGCGCTCGGTGGCCAGTTGCGCCAGCAAGTTCTCTCGCTCGATTTCGTCGACTTTGCGCGCGGTGATATCGGATGACACACCTACCAGCGATTTGATGCTGCCGTCCGGCCTGCGAACGGCGCGGGCACGAACATCGACCCAATGCTGCGATCCATCGGGCCAGACATTGCGGTATTCGATACTGTAGTCCCGCCCGGTCTTGACCGTCAGGTCCATTACTTCCATACGGCGGGCGCGATCTTCGGGATGAACCGCCGCCAGCAAATCCTGATATGAAAACGGATCGCCCGGTTTTCGGCCGAAGAAGGTCTTGCAGCTTTCGGAAGCTTCGAGTTCAAGTTCGGGCAGATGCAGTTCCAGTGCGCCGAGATGGCCTGCGCTCAGCGCCGTCTGCAACAGGCCTTCGCTTTCCGTGAGATCCTCCAGAATGGCGCGGGTCTGATACTGGCGCCGCCGGCCCCGCACCGCGGAGCCTACGACGCTGACAAGGGTGGTCGGGTGAAACGGGCGCTCGATGAAGGTGACGTTGCCGAGCAGCTGCCCGAGCCGCGCGGCATCCGGATTGCGCTCGGGTCCGCCGCCTTGACGTGTCAGCAACACAATTGGAAAATCCGACCATGACGGCTGATCGTGCAGCCAGCGCGTCAGGCCGCGCAAATCGGCGGTCTTGATCGCCTCGTCGGCGATCACGGCCAGGCCCGCGCCAGCCTCGATCTCATGCAACATCGCGGTGAGGTCGGCGCAAATGTTGGCGTAAAAACCTGCCTCCTTGATCAGCGCAGCGGCAACCAGCGGCGTCGCGGCCCGTGGGAGCGAGAACCACGGCACGCTCCGAAGACGCTCCGGGTCTCACTGGATCTGCTCTTCCAGCAGCGGTTTGCTTTCGCCGACATAGATCGGCACTCCGCGCAACACGCCCTGGAATCCATCGAGCGGATCGCCGATGGTAAGGCCCCGGCGACCGATACGATATTCCCGAATCGTCGATTCATGCGAGCCGGTGCGTTTCTTGATGACCGACATCGCGCGCCGCACGGTGCCGAGCGCCTCGAAATAGCGCAGCAGGATCACGGTGTCGGCCAGATAGGTGACATCGACCGGCGTTTTCATGTCGCCGACCAGGCCATGCTGCGCCACCGTCATGAACGTCGCCGCTCCCCTGCGGTTGAGATACTGCAACAGTTCATGCATGTGCAGGATCAGCGAATTTTCTTCCGGCATCGCGGCCTGATATCCATTGAGGCTGTCGATCACAACGGTCTTGATGTGATCCTGATCGACCCTGGCTCGCACGCGATGCGCGAATTCGCCCGGCGAAAGTTCCGCGGCGTCGACCTGGTCGATGAACAGGCTGCCGTTGCGCTGCATTTCCTCAAGGTCGATGCCGAGACCCTTCATGCGTGCGAACAGCAGGCCAAGCTCTTCATCGAATACGAACAGTGCCGCCTTCTCGCCACGCGCCAGCGTTGCCATAACGAAAACGATCGCGGTCAGGGATTTTCCGGTGCCTGCGGGGCCAAGGATCAGCGTGCTCGATCCGGCCTCCACGCCGCCGCCAAGAAGCTGGTCAAGTTCGCTGATGCCGCTCGACATCGTGGTCCGGACAAAACTGGAGCGATATTCCGATGCCACCAACCGCGGAAACACATTCAATCCGCCTGTGGTAATGGTGACATCATGATAGCCGCCGCGAAACTTCACGCCGCGATATTTGATGACGCGCGCCCGGCGCCGCTCCGCGCCGTAGGCGGGCGCCAATTCCTCAAGTCTCAGCACGCCATGCGCGACGCTATGCACGGTCTTGTCGGCCAGTTCGGCGGTCAGATCGTCGAGCAGCATCACCGTGGTTCCGTATTTCGCGAAATAATGCTTGATCGCGAGAATCTGGCGCCGATATCGCAGCGAGCTTTGCGCAAGCAGCCGGATTTCAGATAAACTATCCAGCACCACCCGGCTCGGCCGCGCGCGCTGCACCGCTTCGAAAATCTGTTTGGTGGTTTCGCCAAGTTCGAGGTCCGACGAATAGAGCAGGCTCTGCTGCTGATCGGAATCCAGCAAGCTCTCCGGCGGCAGTAATTCGAATATTTCGATGCCGTCGCCGATCGTCCAGCCATGGGAGGCGGCGCCGTCGCGTAATTCATGTTCGGTTTCCGACAGGGTAATGTAGAGGCATTTCTCCCCCGCCCGCGCACCCTCCATCAGAAACTGCAGCGCGATCGTGGTCTTGCCGGTTCCCGGCGCGCCCTCCACCAGAAACACATGACCGGGTGAAAACCCGCCGGACAGGATGTTATCCAGTCCCCAGATTCCGGTTTTCGCCTTCTCGGCGGACATTTCAACAGAGTTCATGCAACCCCCTAACCGGGGTTAAACCGCTTTAGGGATCATACGGTTCCTTGAAAATGAACTATTTGCGAGGATTCCATCCTCCGTCGCGAGGGGGATGAAAGCGCCTGCAGGATTACAGCGCCGGATCGACAGCCTCGTCATATTCCTGCTTGAACCGCGCGATCAGTTCGGCGGCGGGCACGATCTTGCCGACGCTGCCGACGCCCTGGCCGCTGCCCCAGATTTCCTTCCAGGCTTTCGGCTTGGCGCGCTCGCCGGAGGCGTCGGTGCCGAAGCTCATTTTCGACGCGTCGGATACCGGAAGATTATCGGGATCCATGCCGGCCGCGACGATCGACTGCTTCAAATAATTGCCGTGCACGCCGGTGAACAGGTTCGAATAAACGATATCTTCCGACGGTCGAGGTCGTGATCATTTGCTTGTAACCCTCCACCGCGTTGGCCTCGGTCGTGGCGATAAACGCCGAGCCGATATAGGCAAAGTCGGCCCCCAGCATCCGCACCGCGCGGATGGCGCGGCCGTTGGCGATCGCACCCGACAGCGCGACCGGTCCATCGAACCATTGCCGGGTCTCCGCCACGAACGCGAACGGCGATATCTCGCCGGCATGGCCACCGGCGCCGGCGGAGACCAGGATCAGGCCGTCGGCGCCCTTCTCGATCGCCTTGTGTGCGAATTTCTGGTTGATCACGTCGTGAAAAACGATGCCGCCCCAGCGGTGCGCGGCCTGATTGAGTTCTTCGCGCGCGCCGAGCGAGGTGATGATCATCGGCACCTTGTGCTTCTCGCAGAGCGCCAGATCCTGCTCGAGCCGGTTGTTCGACCGGTGCACGATCTGGTTCACCGCGAACGGCGCCGACAGCCGGTCGGGGTGGGCCTTGTCGTGCGCGGCAAGCTCTTCCCTGATCCGCACCAGCCACTCGTCGAGCAAAGCCGGCGGCCGCGCGTTGAGCGCCGGAAACGATCCCACGATTCCAGCCTTGCACTGCGCGATCACCAGATCCGGCACGGAAATAATAAACAGCGGCGCACCGATCGCGGGTAAAGACAGACGGCCCTTGAACAGAGCAGGCATGGACATTCGAACAATCCTCTTGGTTATTCAGGCAAGCGTTAAAGGGGGAAGCCGGCGCGTCGGTCTAAAGATGCCAGACATCATACCAACAAGGCAATCGCACGCCCGAAAATCCGGCGCTACTGGCACAGGGCGCGGGTGACGAAATTCTCGGTCCGGCAGTCGCCCGGCTGACGCTGATAGCCCGGCAGGTACACCTTGGTGGAGCATTTCTCCGCGGAGTCGGTGGTGAGGCTCTTGCCCTCCTTGTAGCCCTTGGACTGGCAGAGCTTGTCGGCCGCCAGCTTGCAGTCCGGCGCGCCATTGGCCGACACCGGACATCCCGAACGGCCGGTCACCATCGATGCGGGTTTGGCCAGCCGCGACAGGCTGTCGCCGGCATCCCTGGCGCGCGCGTTGAGATCGTCGATGGTCTCGCCCGGGCTTTTCAGCGTCGGCAGGATCGACAGGGATTTCTCGAACAGCTTCCCCATTTCATTGATCAGACCCGGATTCTCCTCGCGCGGAGGCGATGGCGGTGCGGGCTCTTCCTGTTGCGGGGGCGCGGGGCGATCCGGCGCTGCCTGCTGGGCCGGCGTCTGAACCCCGGGCGAAGCCGGCGGGGTTACCGCTTGCGGCCATGCCGCACCCATGGCGACCGTCAGCACCAGCAACGCCGCACCCGCGACGTACCCGCTGGAACCTGAGCTGAAACCGATTCGTTGAAGCATGATGGCGAGCGTAACCCGCCACGGCGAGCCGGAAAAGCGCTTCGCGGCCAACTTCAAAACATTCGAAATGCGACGATGAAGCCGAGCACGAGCACACCGGCTCCCAGCGTCACCCACAACCCCAGATGCTTCTCGATCCTGACCCGGATCCATTCGCCGTAGCGGTTGAGCAATATCGCGACCACGAAGAACCGCCCGCCCCGCGCAAGCACCGACAGCCCGATAAACAGCCAGATATTGTAGTTGGCGAAGCCCGAGGTGATGGTCACAAGCTTGTAGGGGATCGGCGTCAGTCCCTTCAGCAGGATAATCCACGCCCCATAACGGGCATAGCCCGCCCGGAAGGCCTCGACCTTGTCGCCATAGCCGTAGAATTCGATCAGCCAATGCCCCACCGAATCGTACAGCAGCGCGCCAATGGCATAGCCGAGAATGCCACCCAGCACCGACGTCGCCGTGCAGATCGAGGCATAGAGCCAAGCCCGCTGCGGCCGCGCCAGCGACATCGGGATCAGCATCACATCCGGCGGAACCGGGAAAAACGAGCTTTCAGCGAAAGCTACGGCTCCCAGAATCCACAGCGCATAGGGCTTGTGCGCGGCGTCAATGCACCAATCGTAGATTCGTCTCAGCATGGCGCGATGAACCACCCTGCGGCAGATTTGTCCATGCCGGGAATCCGGAAGGCGTCAGTGGCGTTTGCGCAGGTTGCGCTCGAGCGCGACAATTGGTCGCCGTGCGACCCGAGGCGGAGTTGCCTTTGGCATGTCCTTGGCCACTTTGACCGCCGATTTCGGCAGCTTCTCGGCAATGCCGAGCATGTGCTCGCGCCGCTCCATTTCGCGCCAGACGTCCTCGGGCTGCACGCCGGCCGCGGCCCACAATACGGTGAGGTTATAGAGCAGGTCGGCGCTCTCGCGGACCACCGCTTCGGTGTTGCCGTTGACGGCGTCGATCACGACTTCGATGGCTTCCTCGGCCAGTTTCTTGGCCATTTTGGCCGGGCCGCGCTGAAACAGCCGCGCGGTTCGCGACGTTGCCGGATCGAGATCCTTGGCCGCGATGACAGCCAGATAAAGCCGCTCAAGCGAATCACTCATTCCGCGAAATTAAACCAAACCGATGGCCAGCGTGTTAACGCCCGGTTTCCGCCAGCCGCGATGGGCACAAAAATCCGTCGACGGGGTTAAGTCGCGGGTGGATAAGCATCGGCCGTCAGAATTTCAAAACGGGCTGTTCATCACCGGGCTTGGCTGTCATGAAACAAACACACCCGGCGTGGCTACTGCGATCCGGGCTACATCTGTCATGACTTCCATGCGCGTAAATCCGACCCTGGCCGTCCGCTGCGTTCTGGCTCTGCTGGTGAGCCTGACAGCCTTTGCCTGTCTCGGCGTGGAGCCGAGCCGGGCCCAGAACGAAATCCGGCAACCGGCCGCGATCCAGTTCACTTTCGATCGCCCAATCGATGCCAGCGTTGCCCCCTTTATCCTGGCGGCGAGCCGCGGCCTTTACCGCGCGGAAGGCCTCACGGTCACCACCGATATCGCCAGCGGTTCGCCGGAGGCGATTGCGCGGGTCGCCTCGGGAGACAGCGATTTCGCATTGATCGACATCAATGAGTTGATCCGTTTTCGCGGCCAGCCGGACGCCCCGCCGATCAAGGCGGTGGTCGTGCTGTTCAACCAGTCACCCTACGCCTTCGTTGCCCGCAAAAGCCGAGGCATCTACGCACTCTCCGATATCGAAGGAAAAATGCTCGGCGTCGCCGAGGGCGATCTGTCGTTCAAGCTGTGGCCGGCGCTGGCGCGGCAGAACGGCATCAAGGCGGCAAGTATCAGGCAGTACAAAATGAGTGCCGCCGTGCGCGAACCGATCCTGTCGGCGGGCCAGGTCGACGCCGTGGCGGGATTTTCCTATCTGTCGGCGGTCAATTTGCGGGACCGCGGCGTTCCCGCCGATGACCTTGAGGTGCTGCGATACGCCGACTATGGCTGCGAAGCCTACGGTTTCGCCGTGATCGTCAATCCGGCGTTCGCGGCCAAAAAGCCCGAGGCGGTGAAGGGCTTCGTGCGCGCAGCGATTGCCGGCACGCATCTGGCCATCCGGGACCCCGGACGCGCCGCCGACGACGTCGTCAGCCGGATCGAGGGCGGATCCGCGATCTTGAACTGGAACGCCTGCGCACCGTGATCGGCGATAACATCCTGACCGGCGAGGTCAAGCGCAACGGCATCGGCGGCATCGATCCCGCCCGGATGGAGCGATCGATCGATCAGGTCGGCGAAGATTTCAAGTTCGGCAAACGGCCATCGGCCGCCGATATTTTCGACGACGCCTTCCTGCCTCCCCTCGGGGGCCGGTTGATCAATTAGTCGGCCGACGCTGTATCTCTGCACCGATCCCTGATTAGATCAGGGGATTGATCGCCCCTCTGTCCCGCCGCCCCCGAGCACCCGTTTATGTCTCTGCTTCACCTTTACGCCCGCGTCCTTGGGTTGCTCGGCAAGGAGGCGCGGCTGGGCTGGATCCTGGCCGGCGCCAACCTGCTGCTGGCCGGCGCGCAATTCGCGGAGCCGGTGCTGTTCGGCCGCATCGTCGATGTTCTCTCCGGCAAGCCGTCCGGAGGCCCGCTGGCGTCATCCTCGGCCTGGCCGCTGCTGGCGGCCTGGGCGGCGTTCGGACTTTTTACCATCCTGTGCAGCGCCGCGGTCGCGCTGAACGCCGACCGACTCGCGCATCGGCAGCGCCAGGCGGTGCTGACGAATTATTTCGAACACATCATGCAATTGCCGCTGACCTTCCACACCGGCACCCATTCCGGCCGCCTGATGAAGGTGATGCTGAACGGCACCGATTCGTTGTGGCGGTTGTGGCTCGGATTTTTCCGCGAGCATTTCGCCGCGATCATGTCGCTGGTGGTGCTGCTGCCGCTGGCGCTCTACATCAACTGGCGGCTGGCGATCCTGCTGTTCGTGTTGTGCGTGATATTCACGGTGCTGACCACGCTGGTGGTGCGCAAGACCTACGGCATGCAGAGCGAGGTCGAGGCGCATTACAGCGATCTTTCCGCGCGTGCCTCCGACGCGCTCGGCAATGTCGCGCTGGTGCAGAGCTTCGTGCGTATCGACGCCGAGGTGCAGGGATTGCGGTTCGTCGCCGACAAGCTGCTGGCGGTACAGATGCCGGTGCTGTCATGGTGGGCGCTGGTCACGGTCATCACCCGCGCCTCGACCACCATCACCGTGCTGGCGATCTTCACCGTCGGCATCGCGCTGCACGAACAGGGCCTCACCTCGGTGGGCGAGATCGTGATGTTCGTGAGTTTCGCCACCATGCTGATCCAGAAGCTCGAGCAGGTGGTCAGCTTCATCAACAGCGTGTTCATGGAAGCCCCGCGCCTGCAGGAATTCTTCAACGTGCTGGATGCCGTGCCCGCGGTCCGCGACCGGCCGGATGCGATCGATCCCGGCCGGCTTTCGGGAATGGTCGAGTTCAACGACGTCTCGTTTTCCTACGACGGCAAGCGGCCGGCGGTGCACGACCTTTCCTTCACCGCGCTGCCCGGCCAGACCATTGCCCTGGTCGGTGCGACCGGCGCCGGCAAATCGACTGCCATCGCATTGTTGCATCGCGCGTTCGATCCGCAATCCGGCTTTATCCGGATCGACGGCATGGATGTTCGCGGCCTGCAACTGACGGCGTTGCGGCGGAACATCGGCGTGGTGTTTCAGGAGGCGCTGCTGTTCAACCGTTCGATCGCGGACAATCTGCGCGTCGGCAAGCCGGACGCCACCGAGGACGAGATGCGGATCGCGGCCGGCCGCGCCCAGGCGCTGGACTTCATCGAGCGCAGCGACCTGAAATTCGAGACCAATGCCGGCGAGCGCGGGCGCATGCTTTCCGGCGGCGAGCGGCAGCGGCTGTCGATCGCACGCGCCATCCTGAAGGATCCGCCGATCCTGATCCTCGACGAGGCGACCAGTGCGCTCGACGCCGTCACCGAAGCCAAGGTTAATGCCGCGCTCGATGAAGTGATGCGGGGCCGCACCACCTTTGTGATCGCGCACCGGCTGTCGACCATCCGCAATGCTACGCGCATCCTGCTGTTCGATAGCGGGCGCGTGATCGAAAGCGGAACGTTCGATGAACTGGTGGCGCAAGGCGGCCGTTTTGCGGAACTCGCGAAGGCCCAGTTCATGGTCCAGGAGACCGGACCAGAGAATATGCGGGATGAGGTCCCCGCGCTGGACGCCGACGGCGCCGCTGTCAAGATTTAAGTATCGCCAAGTTTCGGCCTATTTCATCCACGATTTAATCGCACAAGCTCTGTTCTGGATCGGCAAGCCGGTATAGGTTTGCACCCGCCGTAACCGACGGTGCCGGACACGCTTGAAACCCGAACGTTGGATGTCGGGACCTCCTTTGAAAAGGCGGGTCTCAAAGGACCGGAATCGGATAGTGCATTTGCTTCTCTCCCCGCTGCGCAAGTCGCCATTGAACTGGATCGTCGTCGTCGCGGCACTGGCCGTTGTCACGCCACGCACGGCGCAAGCCGAAGCGCTGCTGCTGGTCGAAGCCGATAGCGGCAAGGTGCTGCAGGCCGACAATGCCACCATGCCGTGGTACCCGGCTTCCGTGACCAAGATGATGACCGCCTATGTCACACTCAAGGCGGTAAAGGATGGACGCCTGACGCTCGATACGTTGTTGACGGTGTCGCGCACGGCTTCATCGCAATCGCCGTCCAAGATGGGCTTCAAGCCGGGGACGCAGGTTACGGTCGATAACGCGCTGAAGATGATGCTGGTGAAGTCGGCCAACGACATGGCCGTGGTGCTCGCCGAGGGCGTCGGCGGCTCGATCGACGGCTTTTCGGCGATGATGAATGAGACCGCCCAGAAGCTCGGCATGACGCAGACGAGCTATGTCAATCCGAACGGCCTGCCGGCGGACGGCCAGATCACTTCGGCCCGCGACCTTGCGATCCTGGCCCGCGCCATCATTCACGACCTGCCCGAATACGAATATTTCGTCCACATTCCCTCGATCCGCTTCGGCCGCAAGATCACGCAGAATTTCAACCGGCTGATCGGGCGCTATCCCGGCGCCGACGGCTTCAAGACCGGTTTCATCTGTGCTTCGGGCTACAATCTGGTGGCCTCTGCCACGCACAACGGCCGGCGGCTGATCGCGGTCGTGCTCGGTGCTTCCTCCGGCACAATGCGCGCGGTGCGCGCCGCCCAATTGCTCGAGCGCGGCTTTGCCGCAAATCCGCTGTCGTGGCTGCGCCCTTCGCTCGGCACCGTCGACAATCTGGTGCCCATCGATGCCTCGCCGCCGAACCTGCGCGAAGAGATGTGCGGCGGCAAGCGGCACAAGCCGGCCAGCGACGAGGACGAAGACACCCTGGCGATCAACGCCGGCGATGCCAATGGCGGACCCGCGCTGGCGTTCTTTACCGCCGGGCTCCAGCCGCCGATGATGAAGCCGTCGGAATTGCTGGCGGCCGCGCCCGCCGCATCCGAGCCGATCCCGGTTTACACCGGGCCGACCAGGACCGGCGCGGCACTGGTCGCCGCTGTGGCGGCGGACGAAAAGCAGGAGCCGAAGGCGCGTGGAAGAAAGTCGCGGGTTGCGGTGAAAAAGCCTGATGCGAACGCCAAGCCGGTTGCCGCAACCGAAACGACCGCCGCCAAGCTGGCAAAGCCCAAGGCCGCCGCAAGGCCCAAACCTGCGCCCAAAAGCACTGAAGCCAAGCCGGCCGCCGCCACGCCGCGCACCTGAAGCAGGCATTCCAGCCGGCCGGAGGCGCCCTTTAAACCTCGATGCGTCGATAGCGCACAGCCGCTTGCCATGGGCTGCCGCATTGCTCAATACTGCCCAAAACAAGACGTCCCGCTCCTGGAAGCGGACAAGAATAGTCAAGTAAAAGCAGAGGGGAAATGCCATGGAGCGCATCTGGCTCAAGCAATATCCGGCCGGCGTGCCCGCCGATATCGATGTGACCCAGTACTCGTCTCTCGTCGAATTGCTGGAAGAGAGCTTTGCGAAGTTTCACGACCGCAAGGCCTTTATCTGCATGGACAAGTCGATCAGCTACCGCGATCTCGACGAGATGTCGCTGGCGCTTGGCGCCTATCTGCAGAGCAAGGGCCTGCAGAAAGGCGCTCGCGTCGCGCTGATGATGCCGAACGTGCTGCAATATCCGGTCTCGACCGCCGCCGTGCTGCGCGCCGGCTATGTGGTGGTGAACGTCAACCCGCTCTACACCCCTCGCGAACTCGAGCACCAACTCAAGGATTCCGGCGCCGAGGCGATCATCGTGCTGGAGAACTTTGCGACCACCGTGCAGCAGGTGTTGGCCCGGACCGCGGTGAAGCATGTCATTGTCGGCAGCATGGGCGACCTGCTCGGTTTCAAGGGCGTGATCGTCAATCTGGTGGTGCGGCGGGTGAAGAAGATGGTACCGGCCTGGTCGATCCCGGGCGCCGTCGCCTTCAACGATGCGATCTCGGCCGGCCGTGGCATGAAACTGAACAAGCCGAAGCTCACGCTCGATGACGTTGCTTTCCTGCAATATACCGGCGGCACCACCGGCGTCTCCAAGGGCGCGACGCTGCTTCACCGAAACATCCTGGCCAACGTGCTGCAGAACGACGCCTGGCTGCAGCCGGCGCTGAAGAAGCCGCCGATCGTCGACAACATGATCATCGTCTGCGCGCTGCCGCTCTATCACGTCTTCGCACTGACGGCGTGCTACCTGCTGGGCCTGCGCGCCGGCGGCACCAACCTGTTGATACCCAACCCGCGCGACATGGCAGGGTTCGTCAAGGAATTGACGAAGTACCAGGTCAGCTTTTTCCCGGCGGTCAATACGCTCTACAATGGCCTGTTGAACACGCCGGGGTTCGACAAGCTCGATTTCTCCAAGCTCAAAATCTCCAACGGCGGCGGCATGGCCACGCAAAAACCGGTCGCCGAGAAATGGCTGAAGGTCACAGGTTGCGCGCTTTCGGAAGGCTATGGATTGTCCGAAACCTCGCCGACGCTGACCTGCAACCGAGCCGACATCGAGCAGTTTTCGGGCACGATCGGTCTGCCGGTATCGTCGACCTACATCTCGATCCGCGACGATGACGGCAAGGAAGTGCCGCTCGGTGAGCCCGGTGAAATCTGCGCCAAGGGTCCGCAGGTGATGGCAGGTTACTGGAACCGGCCGGAAGAGACCGCGAACGTGATGACCGCGGACGGCTATTTCCGCACCGGAGACATCGGCGTGATGGATGAACGCGGCTACACCAGGATCGTGGACCGCAAGAAGGATATGATCCTGGTGTCGGGCTTCAACGTCTATCCAAACGAGATCGAGGAGGTGATCGCGAGCCATCCCGGTGTGCTGGAATGCGCCGTGATCGGGGTCACCGATGCCCGCTCGGGCGAAGCGGTCAAGGCATTCATCGTCAAGAAAGACCCCAACGTCACCGCCGAGGACATCATCAAGTTCTGCGGCACCCAGCTGACCGCCTACAAGGTCCCCAAGCAGATCGAATTCCGCACCGACCTGCCCAAGACCAATGTCGGAAAAATCCTGCGCCGCGAGTTGCGCGATGAAAAGAAGGCGGCGGCTTGAGTTTTGGCTTCCTCATGGTGAGGAGGCGCACTTGCGCCGTCTCGAACCATGAAAGCCCCGATGACGCCATCCTTCGAGACGCGGCCGATGGCCGCTCCTCAGGATGAGGTCTGTCGGCTGATGACAGAACGGTGAACTGACAGACCGATTGCTGTTTCCCTGGCCCTGAATATTGTGCCGGCTGGCCAGCCGGTCTATGAAACACCCGCACAATCAAGGAGAATTGACGATGACCATCCAAGTTGGCGACAAGCTGCCGGAAGCGAAGTTTCGCGTGATGACGGCGGAAGGTCCGCAGGTCAAGACCACCGACGATATCTTCAAGGGCAAGAAGGTGGCGCTGTTCGCGGTGCCCGGCGCCTATACCGGCACCTGCCACAAGATGCATCTGCCAAGCATTTTCCTCAACGCCTATGCCATCAAGGGCAAGGGCGTCGACACCATCGCGATCACCTCGGTCAATGACGCCTTTGTCATGAACGCCTGGAAGCGCGACACCGACCAGCGTGACGAGGCCACCTTCCTCGCCGACGGCAACGCCGAATTCGCCAAGGCGATCGGCATGGAGCTGGATGCTTCCGGCAACGGCCTCGGCATCCGCTCCAAGCGCTATTCGATGCTGGTCGAAGACGGCGTGGTCAAGAAGCTCAACCTCGAGCCCGCCCCCGGCAAGGTCGAAGTCTCCGGCGGCGATACGCTGCTCGGGCAGTTGTAAAGAAGGCGTTTTCTTCCCTTCTCCCCTTGCGGGAGAAGGTGGCGCGCAAAGCGCGCCGGATGAGGGGTCTCTATCCGCGAGCACTGAATCCGCGGAGACAGACCCCCTCACCCGTCCGCAATGCTTTGCATTGCGTCCACCCTCTCCCGCAGGGGGAGAGGGGAAAAAAGCCCGTATTCGTATCACCCCTTCAATCGCGCCATCGCTACGCCGTCGCGGGCCAGTTGATCGGCGCGTTCGTTGGCGTCATGGCCGGCGTGGCCCTTGACCCAGTGCCAGCGCACCTGATGCTGGTGCAGGGCTGCGTCGAGCCGCTGCCAGAGGTCGACGTTCTTCACCGGCTTCTTGTCCGAGGTGCGCCAGCCGTTCCGCTTCCAGCCGTGGATCCAGCCGGTGATGCCCTGACGGACATACTGGCTGTCGGTGTAGAGATCGACCGTGCAGGGCTTTTTAAGTGCTTCCAGCGCCGAGATCGCCGCCATCAGTTCCATGCGGTTGTTGGTGGTATGGGCTTCGCCGCCCTTCAATTCCTTTTCGACGTCGCCGAATTTCAGGATCGCGCCCCAGCCGCCGGGCCCGGGATTTCCCGAGCAGGCGCCGTCGGTGTAAATGGTGACGGTCGGAGGAGAACTCACGCCACCAACCCTGCGGCTGTGACGCCGTAATCGCGGATGCCGGCGACGCTCTGCTGGAAACGCAGCTTGCGGACATATTCCAGCGGATCCTTCGGCCGCACCAGCGCGCCTTCGGGCACGTTGAGAAAATCGACCAGCCGCGTCAGCAGGAAACGCAAGGCAGCGCCGCGCGCCAGCAGCGGCAAGGCGTCCTGCTCGGCCGGCGACAACGGCCGCTCGCGGCCATAGGCGCCAAGGAAGGCCCGCGCCTTGGTGACGTTGAACGAGCAATCGCTCTCGAAACACCAGGCGTTGAGGCAGATCGCCACGTCGTAGGCGAGCATGTCGTTGCAGGCGAAGGTGAAATCGATGATGCCGGAGACCTTTTCGCCGAGAAAGAAGACATTGTCGGGAAACAGGTCGGCGTGGATCACGCCTAGCGGCAGATGGTTCGGCCAGACGCCGCCTTCGAGATAATCCAGTTCGGCGCGGAGAAAATCGCGCAAGCCGTGCTGCACTTCATCGGCCCGCGACGCTGCCGCGTCGAACAGCGGACGCCAGCCCGACACCGACAGCGCATTGGCGCGCGTCATCGCAAAATCGCGTCCCGCCAGATGCATTTTCGCCAGCGCCTGGCCGACGCCGGCGCAATGCGCAGAATTGGGCTTGCGCGGCCAGATGCCCTCGAGAAAGTTGATGATGACGGCGGGCCGGCCGGACAGCGTGCTCAGCGCCTCGCCGCTTCTGTTCCGAAGCGGCTCTGGACAAATGATGCCGCGGCTGACCAGATGCGTCATCAGGCCCAGAAAGAACGGCAACTCGTTTCTGGCGACGCGCTTTTCATACAGCGTCAGGATGAAATAGCCGGCCGAGGTATGCAGCAGGAAGTTGGAATTCTCGACGCCCTCGGCGATGCCCTTGTAGGACAGCAATTCGCCGATGTCGTAATGCCCCAGGAATTCCGCAAGCTCGTCGGCGGCGACGTCGGTGTAGACCGCCATCGCGGCTACTCGGCTGCGTCGGGCCGCAGCGAACGCGGCAGCGGAAAGAACTCGTTCTCTTCCGCGGCCGAGACTGTCTCCACATGCAATTCGTAACGCTCGGCGAAGGCGCCCATGATCTCCTCGACGATCACCTCCGGCGCCGAGGCGCCTGCGGTGATGCCGAGACTCTTGATGCCTTCGAACTTTTTCCAGTCGATATCGCTGGCGCGCTGCGCCAGCACCGAGACCGGGCAGCCCTCGCGTTCGGCGACCTCGCGGAGGCGCTGCGAGTTCGACGAGTTCGGCGCGCCGACCACGATCAGGGCATCGACCACCGGCGCCACCTTCTTCACCGCCAGCTGGCGGTTGGTGGTGGCGTAGCAGATGTCTTCCTTGTGCGGACCGGAGATGTTTGGAAACCGCTCTTTCAGCATCGCGACGATCTCGGCGGTGTCGTCGATCGACAGCGTCGTCTGGGTCACGAAAGCGAGATTGTTGGGATCCTTTGGCTTGAAGGTCGCCGCATCATGCGCGGTCTCGATCAGCGTCACCGCGCCCGGCGGCAACTGGCCGAGCGTGCCGACCACTTCCGGATGATGGGAATGCCCGATCAGCAGGATTTCGCGACCGCGCTTGAAGTGGATCGCGGCCTCCCGGTGCACCTTGGTGACCAGCGGGCAGGTGGCGTCGAGCGAGAAGAAATTGCGGGCGCGGGCGTCCGCCGGGACCGATTTCGGAACCCCGTGGGCCGAAAACACCACGGGAGCGTTGGTATTGTCAGGGATTTCAGCCAGTTCCTCGACGAAAATCGCGCCCTTGGTCTTCAGGCTGTCCACCACATAGCGGTTATGGACGATCTCGTGGCGGACATAGACCGGGGCGCCGTAGATCGTCAGCGCCCGCTCCACGGTATCGATCGCCCGCACCACGCCGGCGCAGAAGCCGCGCGGCGAACAAAGCACGATTTTCAGGGGTGGTTTGGCTGGCATAAGGGCAATCTCTGACCGAATCACCCCTCGCCGGCGGGTCGGGAACGGTCAACAAGGGCAATTCCCATGAGGACTTGGGACGGCTTTTGGGCGCTGTCAAGGCCGGGCAGCAAACCATTGCACGGTTAGCCCCAGACGGCTTATATAGGGGTCAATTCCCGTCATCGCTGATGACCACGGCTTCGCCTCCAAAAGAGGTGGGCGAAGCGCAAAGGAGATTTGCCATGAGCAATGCACCGCTGATGCCAAAGGCGACTGCCGTGTGGCTTGTCGACAATACCGCGCTCACCTTCGACCAGGTGGCGGATTTCACCAAAATGCACCCGCTGGAAGTGCGCGCCATCGCCGACGGCGACGCCGCCCAGGGCATCAAGGGCATGGACCCGATTTCCAACGGCCAGTTGACCCGCCAGGAGATCGAAAAGGGTGAAAACGACCCGAACTACCGGCTGAAGCTTGAGGAGAGCAAGGTGGCGCTGCCGCCGCAGGCCAAGAAAAAGGGTCCACGCTACACCCCGGTATCGCGCCGCCACGAACGGCCGAGCGCGATCCTGTGGCTGGTGCGCAATCACCCCGAATTGAAGGACGCGCAGATCATGCGCCTGGTCGGCACCACCAAGACCACCATCGCCAGTGTCCGCGACCGCACCCACTGGAACGCCTCCACCTTGACCCCGATGGACCCGGTGACCCTGGGCCTGTGCTCGCAAATCGAACTCGATTTCGAGGTGCAGCGCGCCGCCAAGGAAAAGCCCACCGACACCGCCTACGGCGGCGCCACCCTGCTGCCGGCCTCCGAGACCACCCGCAAGGAGCCGGAATTCGAGCCGAGCGAGAAGCAGCGCGACGACCTCAATGTCGATGCGGTATTCGCCAAGCTGAAGACGATCGGCGGGAAGAAGCACGACGAGGAGTAGGCGCGGCTTCGCACTCCTTCGCGTGTCGTCCCGGCGAACGCCGGGACCCATACCGCGTGATTTGTCTATTTTGCACTGAAGGCCGACGCACCTTCTGCAATCAACGAACAGCGGTGGTTATGCGTCCCGGCTCGGAGTCCGGGACGACGAATTGCGAGACCGCGCCTCTCCCTCACCCAACTCCCGTTGCTGATCCTAATGCGTTTCCGGGTGGTTCAGCATGTATTCGCCGAGATCGCGCTGGCGGCGGTCGGCGCGGGCGTTGGCGTTGTTGCGCTGGACGTCGCGATCCTTGCGGCAGGCGACATATTCCTTTGAGCCCACCGCGACGTTGTTGGCACGGCAGAAGGCATCGTCGTCATCGCCGCCGGCATTGACCATGGTCGGCTGGCCACGCTCCAAGCAGCCCGCGAGCAGCGGGACGACAAGCAACAGGGCGATGAGAGGTCGCACGGAGCTGTGCCGCATACGAAAATTCCGTCCGTTATTCAATTCCGTCATAGCCGTGGGCTTGACCCGCCAATCCATCAAAAAGATGACCGCTTCCCAAAGAAGCAATCATTCCGGGATGGTCCGAAGGACCAGACCCGGAATCCTGCAGGATTCCGGGTTCGATGCTTCGCATCGCCCCGCAATGACAGCGATCCTCACACCCTGCCCTTCAGCGCGCCCTCGATCTCTTCCAGCACCTTGGGGTCTTCGATGGTCGCGGGCATGGACCAGGCGTCGCCATCGGCCATCTTCTTGATGGTGCCGCGCAGGATCTTGCCCGAGCGGGTTTTCGGCAGCCGCGCCACCGTGATCGCGAGCTTGAACGCCGCCACCGGCCCGAGCTTGTCGCGCACCAGCGCCACCACATCTTTTTCCACCTCGGCAGCACTTCGCGTCACGCCAGCCTTCAGCACCACGAAGCCGCAGGGCACCTCGCCCTTGATCGCATCCTTGATGCCGAGCACGGCGCATTCGGCGACGTCGGGATGCGAGGCGAGAATTTCCTCCATGCCGCCGGTGGAGAGCCGGTGGCCGGCGACATTGATGATGTCATCGGTGCGCCCCATCACATAGACATAGCCGTCCTCGTCGAGGTAGCCGGCGTCGGAGGTTTTGTAATAGCCGGGGAATTCGTTGAAGTAGGCTTCCTTGCAGCGTTCGTCCTGTTCCCACAATGTCGGCAGGCAGGCCGGCGGCATCGGCAGCTTGATCACGATCGAACCCATGGTGCCGGCCGGCAGCGGCCTCGCAGCCTCGTCGACCACCTCGACCCGGTAGCCCGGCATCGGCACCGTCGGCGAGCCGTGCTTGACCGGCAGCATGCCGAGCCCGACCGGATTGCCGGCGATGCACCAGCCGGTTTCGGTCTGCCACCAGTGATCGATCACCGGCAGCTTCAATTGCGCTTCCGCCCATTCCACCGTCGGCGGATCGGCGCGCTCGCCGGCGAGAAACAGCGTGCGGAATTTCGAAAGATCATATTGCCGGATGAACTTGCCGTCGGGATCTTCCCTGCGGATGGCGCGGAACGCGGTCGGCGCGGTGAAGAACGCAACGGCCTTGTGTTCCGATATCACCCGCCAGAACGCGCCGGCATCCGGCGTGCCGATCGGCTTGCCCTCATACATGATCGAGGTCGCGCCATGAAACAGCGGCGCGTAGACGATGTAGCTGTGGCCGACCACCCAGCCGATGTCGGAGCCGCACCACCAGACCTCGCCGGGCTTGACGCCGTAGAGGTTGAACATCGACCATTTCAGCGCGACCAGATGCCCGCCATTGTCGCGCACCACGCCCTTGGGGATGCCGGTGGTGCCGGAGGTGTAGAGAATGTAGAGCGGATCGGTGGCCAGCACCGGCACGCAATCGGCGGATTTGTTTGCCGCGACAGCCTTAGCGCGCAGCTCCATCCAGTCGTGGTCGCGGCCCTTTGTGAGTTCGCAGGCCTGCTGCGGCCGCTGCAGGATGATGCAGGCCTGCGGCTTGAGGCTGGAAAGTCTGATCGCCTCGTCGAGCAGCGGCTTGTACTGTACGATGCGGCCGGGTTCGAGCCCGCAGCTCGCCGAGAAGATCAGCTTCGGCTTGGCATCCTCGATCCGGGTCGCCAGTTCCTTGGACGCGAAGCCGCCGAACACTACCGAATGCACCGCACCGATCCGCGCGCAGGCCAGCATCGCGACCACGGCCTCCGGCACCATCGGCATATAGAGGATGACGCGGTCGCCCTTGACGACGCCGAAATCCTGCATGACGGCGGCGAGCGTCTGCACTTCCCGCAGCAGCTGCGCGTAGGTGAATCTGGTGACATTGCCGGTCAGCGGCAAATCATGGATCAGCGCCACCTGATCGGCGCGGCCGGCGGCGACATGGCGGTCGAGCGCGTTGTAGCAGGTGTTGACCACCGCACCTGCGAACCAGCGGCCGTAAAGGCCCATGCCGGAATCGAAGATTTTCTTCGCCGGCTCGATCCAGTCGATTTCGCGCGCGGCTTCCCCCCAAAACCCCTCGGGGTCGGCCAGCGAGCGGGCGTGGACCTCGTGGTAACGGCTGGCATTGCTGATATTCATGGTGGATTCCGGCTACTCGCCCGCTCGTCATGTCCGGCCTTGTGCCGGGCATCCACGTCCTTACTCCTTCAGGAAAGCAAGACGTGGATGGCCGGGACAAGCCCGGCCATGACGACACGAGCGAAATCGACTTGTTCGTTACGCCATTGTCACGGGAAGCGGGTTCATTTCAAGGGAGGATTGGTCTTGTTCTTGATCGACATCTGCGCACCGATCCGCTCCAGTTCCAGCGCCAGCGACTTGTAATTGGCGCGCGCTGCCTCGTGCTGCGGATTGAGCTTGAGGGCGGCGCCGAAATCGAAGATCGCGCGCGGCCGATCGCCCTTCCGGCGCCAGAGTTCGCCCCGCGCGTTGAAGATATCGGCCATCGTGGGATCGAGCCGCAACGCTGCGTCGTAATCCCCGATGGCACGGTCGATCTGATTCTGGCGGTTGTAAGCGCCGGCGCGCGCAATCAGCGCCTTCAGTCGATCAGCCTTTTGTGTCTTGTCGCTGTCCACCAGCGCGGCACACACCCCGACGATCTTGTCGTCGTCGTTGGCTGCCACCGCGGCAAAACAAGGTGCGGTATCCACCTGCGCATCCATGGCCGGCTCGGTGGTGGCGGCGAAGGCATCGGGCGGTAGTGCTGCAAAAAGGATGAGGGAGAGCGATATCCAAACGCGCCGCGTCGTCCCGGCCAATGCCGGGGCCGATACGCCGTGCCGTCTCGTTTCAGTACACTGTGGAAAGATGAGCATACAATCACAAACACCGGAGCTGTGGGTCCCGGCCCGGAGGCCGGGACGACAAGCTGATACTACCTCAACTCACCTTCAGCGTAATCCCGCCATCGACCACCAGCTCAAGGCCGGTGACGTATTTCGATTCGTCGGATGCCAGAAACAGCGCGGCGTTGGCGACATCCCAGGCGTCGCCCATGTGCCCCATCGGCACCTGTGCGTCGCGGGCACGCCACATCGCCTCGACATCGCCTTTGGCGTAGCTTGCAGCCAATCCTGCCGAATGCTCGACCATCGGCGTTTTCATCAGGCCGGGCAGGATGCAATTGACGCGGATGTTCTTCGGCGCGAATTCCACCGCCGTGGTGCGCATCATCTGGTTCATCGCCGCCTTGGTGGTCGCGTAGGTGACGTAGGAAATGCCGAGATGGCGGATCGAGGCGATCGACGAGATATTGATGATCGAGCCGCCGCCCTGCCGCTCCATCACCGGGATCACATGCTTCATGGCGAAGAATGCGCTTTTGAGATTGACGGCGAAGACGTGATCCCAGCTTGCTTCCGACACATTGACGACGTTGCCCATCTCGGCGATGCCGACATTATTGTCGAGCACGTCGATGCGGCCGTAAGCCTTGACGCATGCTGCAACCATCGCCTCGACGTCGCCGGCGCGGGACACATCGGCGGTGAACGCCGTCGCCTTGCCGCCTTCGGAGGTGATGATATCGACGGTTTCCTGCGCCGCGTCGCCGTTGCGATCGACACAGAACACCTGCGCGCCCTCGCGCGCGAAGGTCACGGCGGTCGCCTTGCCATTGCCCCAGCCCGGTCCGATCGAACCGGCGCCGACCACGACAGCGGTCTTGTCCTTGAGCCTTTGCATGGCTTCTCTCCCGTTTGATAATGTCACTGCTCTTGTAGCCCGGATTTCGCTCCGCTCCATCCGGGTCAGGGATCGCACCTGCTGATCGTCGTAACATTGGCGCCGATCGGATGCCCGAAAATCTCCGACAGGGTCCGGCACTTCCCGTCCGTACATAACCGCCATTCGCCGGCGGCGCCCGAGTTGCCCAGTACCACTTGCGGCATCGGCGCGCGCGCGGGCCGCCATTGAAACCAGCCATCGACCAGCCGCGCCTCCGGCGGCGGCTCCATGCCGGCGCCGGAGCCTTTGACGCGGGCCTGCGCCAACTCCAGTCCCTGCGGCGTGACGAGCCAGTCTTCCTGCCAGTCGGTCTTCTCGATCGAATGCGTCCACAACAGCGTGAATGCCGCGATTGACAGCGTCTTGACGACGCCCGCGGAGGCGAGGCAGAGGCTCAAGCCGCCACCAGGCTGCGCGGGCGCTGCCGCCACTGCCAGAGCACGCAGCCAATGGCCAGCGCGAATCCGGCGGTATCGCTGAAGCGGAAATCGCCGAGCAGACACAGAGCGGCGATAAAGACCGCGAGCCGCTCCAGCAGGCTCAACCGCGTAAACAGAAAGCCGATCGCGACCATGCCGAACAGAGCGATGGCGACGAGGGCCTTGAAGGTCGCAAATGCGACCGCGCCATAGAAGCCGAACCGGGCCGCCATCGGATCGCCGTCCTGCAGCATCAGCGCCGGCGAATACACAAAGACGAATGGAATGACATAGCCGGCGAGCGCGATGCGCATCGCTTCCCAGCCGATCTTGTCGGGATTTTCCTTGGCGATCGGTGCAGCCGCCAAAGCCGCCAGCGCCACCGGCGGCGAGAGATCGGCCATGATGCCGTAGTAGAACGCGAACATGTGGCTGACGATCAGAGGCACGCCGAGCTTAGCCAGCGCGGGCGCCGCCAGGGCTGCGGTGATGATGTAGGTCGGGATGGTCGGGATACCGGTGCCGAGCAGGATCGACAGCAGCATGGTCATGACGAGGGCCAGGAAAAGGCTTTTGGCGCCGAGCCCGATGATCCAGCCGCCGAAGATGGTGCCGACGCCGGTCTGTGTCATCATACCGATGATGCTGCCGACGATGGCGCAGGCCATGCCGACCGTGAGCGCCGACTTGGCGCTGTCGGCCAGCAAATCCCGGCATGCCGCCAGCGTCGCCCGACCGCCGCGGGTGACCGCGGCGATCAGGATCAGGACGCCGACCACGCCTGCCACCGGAACGATCTCGAGGCCGTTGCGCGATACCGCGGCGACAACGAGCGCGAGCCCGACCCAAAAGATACAGCGCACTGTATTGCTGGAAATGCCGAGCGTGATGCTGGCGCCGAGGATCAGCATCACCGTCAGCGCCAGACCCATGCTGCCGGCATAGAGCGGGGTAAAGCCTTCGAACAGCATGTAGACCAGGGCTGCCAGCGGCAGCACCAGGTACCAGCGCGCGACCAGCGCTTTCCAGGCGCTCGGGATTTCGGACCGCTTCATGCCGACGAGGCCGTGCTTGCCGGCTTCGAGATGCACCATCCAGAATGCGGAGGCGAAATACAGGATCGCAGGAATCAAGGCGGCCTTGACGATGACCGAGTAATCGACGCCGAGCGTCTCCGCCATGATGAAGGCGACCGCGCCCATCACCGGCGGCATGATCTGGCCGCCCATCGAGGCGGTGGCTTCGACGCCGGCGGCAAAGGCGCGGCGATAACCAAACCGGATCATCAGCGGAATCGTGAACTGGCCGACGGTGACGACGTTGGCGACGCCGGAGCCGGAGATCGTCCCCATCATGCCCGAGGCGAATACCGCGACCTTAGCCGGGCCGCCGCGGGTGCCGCCGAACAGGCCGAGTGAAACATCGGTGAACAGCTGGATCATGCCGGCTCGTTCCAGGAACGAGCCGAACAGGATGAACAGGAAGATGTAGGTCGCCGAGACATAGATCGGAACGCCGTAGAAGCCCTCGGTGCCGTAGGACAGATGGGTGACGACCTGGTCAAAATCATAACCGCGATGGTTGAACGGCGCGGGCAAATACTGGCCGAAGAACCAGTAGAGAATGCAGGCGCCGCACATCAGGGGCAGCGCCAGGCCCATCAGCCGCCGGGTGCCTTCGAAAATCAGAACCGCGAGCAGCGTGCCGACGGCAAGATCGACCCGGGTCGGATCGCCATCGCGCGCGATCAGCTCGGCGTAAAAAATCCACTGATACAGACCGCATAAAAACCCGGCGCCGCCGATCAGCCAGCCGGCCGCGCGGCCGGCATCGCTTTTGGCGGTAAAGTTGCCGATCAATCCGAACGTCATCAGGATCAGAAAGCCGACGTGAACACCGCGCACCACCTGGCTCGGCAGCACGTTCCACGCCGCGACGACCAGTTGAAAAGCCGCGAATGCAATGCCGATCGCGTAGGCCAGATGTCCCCAACCGCCGGGGCCGAAGCCTTCGGGAAAACCATGCTCGAAATTGTCGAATTCGACCTTGACGGGCTCCTCGTCGCCCTCAGCCTGCAGCATTATTGTCGTTCCCCCGCGCCGCGTCGAGCGACGCCTAGCGATATCGCCGGAACCCTCCCGGATATTCATGGCCGGCGTGGTCGCCTGCCCGCGCAGACGACGTGCACCTGTCTGCGCTCCCGGCCGTCCACATCTTGAAATAGCGCAACTACCTAAAGGGACGTGGATGCCGGCACAAGGCCCGGCATGACGACGGACAGGCATCCGTCTCTAATTGATCAAACCCTTTTCCTTGTAATAACGGATCGCGCCGGGGTGCAACGGCACCGGGCTTCCCATCGCCGCGGTCTCGAGCCTGATCTCCTTGCCGGCGGCGTGCGAGTTCGCCAGTTCCGGCAGCGACTCGAACACCAGCCGGGTCATCTGATAGGCGAGATCGTCGCTTACGGCTGAACTGGTCACCAGATAGTTGATGACAGCCGCGGTCGGCACGTCCTTGTCCTGACCGGCATAGGTGTTGGCCGGGATCATCACCGAGACAAAGGGAGGGCCGATCTTGTCGACCACTTCCCTGGGCACCGACACCACGTTGATGTCGGTCGAAGTGCTGAGATCCTTCAGCGACGCCACGCCGAGACCGGCCGATTGGAGCGTCGCGTTCAACTGCCGGTTCTTCATCAGGTCGACGGATTCGGCGAACGGCAGATACTCGATCTTGCCCATGTCCTTGTAGCTCAGCCCCGCCGCCGCCAGGATAGCGCGCGAGTTGAGCTCGGTGCCCGACTTCGGCGCTCCGACCGAGAGGCTCTTGCCCCTGAGATCGGCCAGCGTTTTGACGCCGCTGTCGGCAGTGGCGACGATCTGGATGTAGTTCGGATAGATCGCGCCGATGGTGCGCAGCTTGTCGAGCTTCATCTTGAAGCCGGCCTCCTCGTCGCCCTCCCAGGCGGCCTTGAGCGAGTCGCCCAGCGTGAACGCAATCTCGCCGCGGCCCTGCTGCAGCAGAATCAGGTTCTCGACCGACGCCTTGGTGGCCTGCACCTGGGTCTTCACGTTCGGAATCTTGTCGCTGTAGATCTTTCCGATCGCGACGCCCAGCGGATAATAGACGCCGGATGTACCGCCGGTCAGCACGTTGATGAACTGCTGGGCAATGGCGGCCGGCCCCGGCAACATCGCCGCAATCACAACGGCAGCCGCGATCCGTTTCGAGTGCTTGAACATTTCTCTCCCCGGAATTTGGCGGGAAATTGAACGGGTGAACGCCCGCGGTCAACCCATGACATCGGCAAAATGCGAAGTTTTCCAAACAAGCAATCGGGACCGGAAGGGAACTCGCGCGCATCGGCGATGGAACCGGTGGGCTGGCCCGGCCAAATTGCGAAATCCGCCGGGTTCAGATCGGAGCAACAGGTCTGAACCGCCGCATCGTTTCGCCGCGCGCCAGCAGGCGTTTGGCAGTGAGGTAAGTCGGCACCTCGATCAGCGAGCCGTTCACTTCGACCCGCGCCTTGCCCGCGGCGCGGGCCGCTTCGAACGCCGCCACGATGGCGCGGGCGCGACCAAGCTCGTCATCATCGGGAGCAAGGATGCCGTTGATGACAGCGGCATGCGTGGAATCGACAAGGCTCTTGGCGCCATAGCCCAGACGGCGTGCCCAGCGCGTATCGCGCGTTACCCCTTCGATATCGCTCCAGGTGTAGGGACAATCGACCGCGACGACGCCTGCCGCGACGCATTCGACGATGAAGCGCTGCCGGCAATACGCCAGTTCCAGGCCGTCCGGTCCGCGCTCCGCTCCGAGATCGGCCGCGAGATCTTCCGCCGCGAGCAGGCAGGCTATCGTCCTCCGGCTCGCTTTCGCAATCGCATCGAGCTGCACCAGCCCGCGCGCAAATTCGATATTGGGCAGCAATTTCGTCGATCCCAGGGGGATGGAATATTCCCTTTCGAATCGCGCCACGGCTTCATCGAGCTGCGCGACGTGTCGCGGCTCGGCGACTTTCGGCAGGCCTACGATATCGGGACGGCCGCGCATCACGGCGGCAAGATCGTCCATGCCGTCCTGCTCAAGCGGATTGACGCGCACCGCGACCACGGCGCCGGCCTCTCGCCACAGGCGATAGATATCCGGGGCAAGCGCCCGCGCGTTCGGACGCAGCGTGGACGGCGTAAAATCCTCGAGCTCGTGGATCAGGACATCGGCGCCGCTGGCCGCGGCGCGTTGCAGCACATCCTCGTTGGCGCCTTCCAGAAACAGCCAGGAGCGGCAGAACTGCGCTGGACGAATGCGACGCATGCTAACCGGAGTCCTGTTCAGGGACGCCTGCCGACCAGCCTATTGAAAGGTCATGTCCAGGCATTTCGAGACATCGGAGCCGAGGCCCGAGCTGATGATGATGCAGCCGCGGACCTTCTGCGCCGAATTGTCGCTGGCCCATACCGCATAGCCGCCGGGGCCGAAAAACGAATTGGTGTTGGGCGGCTCGGTCTCGGTGGCGTCGAACGAATAGGTGGAATCGGTGTCGAAGATGCGGGGCTTTTTGGTGCAGCCGCCGTCGGTCTGGACGTTGATCACTTCCTTGTTGTCGCGCGTCAGCGCGAGACTGACCGTGCACCTGAAATATTCCGAGGTCTTGATGTTGAAAAGATAGGCGTAGGATTTGCAGGTGGCGGTGCTGAGCTTTCCGGCGGACAGGCCGCGGCTGCAGGAAATTCTCTGGTTGTTGCTGAGCTTGAAATCGTCGGCCCGCGCCATGGAAACCAGCGTCACACCCGACAACGCCACACCCAACGCAATTTTCACGACGTGGTTCATCCGAATCATCCCTGTGGGCCTCTTTTGTAAAAAACGGGTTGTAGACCGAAACGGCAGGATAGTCGCGCGGTCGGAAGCGCGAAATCACAAAGTCGCAGTTTGCCACGGTGATCCAGCGCGCGATATTGACGGGCGAATGCCGTTCGTGGTTTGTTCAAACAATTGGCTTGCCGCCAAATTCCAAAAGACCGCTGCTGGGAGAACGCACGATGACGAGACTTTCGACAAAGACGCTTGTGTTGGCCGCAGCGCTGAGCGCGCTGACGACACCGGCATTGGCGCAAAGCCCGGCGCCGACACCCTGGGTGCTGACGCCGGACATGGGCTATGGCTACGACAAGGACGGCAAGACGTTCTCCTACAAGATGGGCACCAGCAACGCCAAGCTGCTGCTCAAGGGCGCGAAAAAAGTGCCCAAAGGCACGTTGTTCTTCATTGGCGAGAACGGCCAGCTTTACATGCGCAGCGCGCCGTATCTCGAGAGCGACGGCAAGTTCATGTTCGGGCCGGGGTGAGGCGAGAGTTCAGGCGAAGGCCTCAACGCGAGTCGTCCCGGCCTTGAGCCGGGACCCATAATCCCGGGCGTTGATGCTTGCGAAAGGCGTCCGACACATCGCGCAAACGTTAGATCACGCGGTATGGGTCCCCGGCTCAAGGCCGGGACGACATCCGCTAAAACGCCGCGGCCAAATCCAGGGCGCCTTGCCGATTGCTGTTGCTGTCCATCCGGCTATCGGTCACCGCCAGCAGCTTGGCCACCGTGTTGTTGCGGATCGCCACCGGGTTGCGCTCGTAGCCCGAACGCTGGAAAAAATTCGAGGTCGGGACCTGCTCGCGCATCGCCTGCGGCATCGTCACCATGTCGAGCCCGGTGCCGTCCCCGGTGAGATTCATCATTTCGAGTTCAGCCGCGGTCAGCGGACGGGCATAGCCCTTGGCGCGGGCGAAGATCACCGAGGTCAAAAGCTTGTGGGTCTGCAACAGCGGACCGACGTCGATGTCCAGCACCATCGCATGCACCGCCCAGCCCTGCGGCGTGTCGGCAAGCTTCTCGTGCTGCGCCCATTCGTCCGGCACCGAGCGCGTGAAGGCCACCATCCGCCGGAGCACCGCGATCTTGCGATCCATCGCCTGGCGCGGCGCACCCGACATGGTCGCCGCTTTCTGTGTCAGCGCGCGCAGCAATTCGTGGCCCTGCTCGGCAACCAGTTCGACGCTGTTGGTGGTGAGCAACTGGTTGTAGCCGATCGCGGTCGAAATCGCGCGTTTGCCGCCGTGCTCGATGCCCGATTGCACATCGTAATTGCCGGTGCCGCCGGTTTCGAACGAATAGACCCGCACCGCCTGTTCCCGCGTCAGCCCCGCCTCCAGCGCAACGCGCGCATAGGCCCGCTTGAACTCGATCTCGCTGGCGGGCCGCTGCGGCGTGAACTGGAAATGCTCGGCCGCGGCCCGCAACAGATCGGCGACCACCGGGATCGCCTTGTGTTCTCGCGGCGGGCGTTCGGGCGTGGGCTCGGGCGGACCCACCGGCCGCTTCGGCCCGGTATAGACCGGCGGCTGCGTCAGCACATAATCGTCGAGTGCGATTGGCTGATGGTCGCGTCGCTTGGCGTTGCGCCCGCGCCGCTTGTCGCTGATCGAGCTCCAGTAGGCGCCGGCTTCCGCGTCGAAAGCGGCACGGGCTTCCTGATATTCGCGCAGCTTGCGGCGATATTCGGAGATGGCCTGCGGCGAGTCCGCCTGCGCCATCGCATTCGCCACGGCTTCGGGGAGCACTGAGGTTTCGACCGCGACAGCCCGCGGCGCGACCAGCAGCAGCGCGAGCGCGAGATATCCGGGATAAAGGCGAATCGCTGTACGAAGCATGGCTGCGTTGTAGCAAGCAAATCGGGCAAGTCAGCAGCGAAATGCCGTGGTCGCCTCTCCCAGGGGGAGAGCTGAAGCGGAACCACGCTGCTACACCCTCCCCGTCATTGCGAGTAGCGAAGCGACGAAGCAAACCAGCTTCCCTACCTTCCGCAAAGAAAGCTGGATTGCTTCGCTTCGCTCGCAATGACGGCTACGCCGTCACTTCCAGGCAAACACCGGCTGTTCCAGATCGGCCACGCGGGTATCGCGTCCGGCGAGCACTTCGCGGAACTGGTAGATCATCGCCGCCGTCGGCGCGTGGATCATCCGGCCGGCATGATGGAAACGGATCACGCGCCGGTGCTCTCGGGAATGGTGACGAAGTCGAATGCGTCATGCCGCTTCGATGGCATCGAGCGCAATGCGATGCACGGAGGCGACCTCCGCGGGGTTGGGCGACAATGCCGGCGCTGTTGCCGGCCCACACCACGACCGGCGTGATGAGATAACCGGACCGGGTCGGATAATCGTCGAGCAGACCCAGCACGTCGGCGGGCCCCAGTTCAAGGCCGAGCTCCTCGTGAAGCTCGCGCAGCGCAGCCATGACCGGCGTCTCGCCCTCGTCACAGCGTCCGCCCGGCAGCGCCCATTGCCCGCGATGGGCGCGCAAGCCGGCCGCGCGCAGGGTCAGCAGCAATGCCGTTCCACCCGCAGCGTCGTCCGCCTCGACCAGCGCGATGGCGACCGCGGCGCGCTTCAGCGCAGGCTCCGGCTCGCTTGCGGGCAGCCGTGCAAAAGCCGCGCAGCGCTCTGCGATATTCCGCCTCGTGGTTTCGTCGAATGGCCAGATCATCCCGCTTGACTACAACACGCCGGCGATTGATGAAATGACCAATCGACGGCGGAGAGAGCAGGCATGACCGACAAGGCCACGGAGAAACTCAAGGCCTCCGGCTGGACCGTCGTCGAGACCACGCGGTTTCCTCAGCCTGGTCGGGCCGCTGTGGCAACGTATCGTCGACGGCGAGCATGAATATGCGCTGGTCGCGGAGGACAAGCACCATAACCGCCGCGGCCTGGTGCAGGGCGGGGTGTTGATGACCTTCGCCGACCGCGCTTGCGGCATGACCGCGCGCTACGTCTCGGGCAGGCCCAAGCTCGCGACGGTCCAGCTCGACACCCATTTTGTCGAAGCCGGCAAGATCGGCGAGACCCTGACCACGAGGCCGCGCGTGGTGCGCGCCACCCGCAGCCTGATTTTCGTCAGCGCCGAGGTGACCGTCGACAAGCGCTGTATCGCGATGGCCAGCGGCGTGTTTAAGATATTGAAGAACGATGCGTGACCGACGCCGAAGCAGCTTGCTTCACCTCGCCCCGCTTGCGGGGAGAGGTCGAAATTCGCGAGAGCGAATTTCGGGTGAGGGGGACTCTCGGCGAGTCGAGCTTGTTGAGACAGCCCCTCACCCCAACCCTCTCCCCGTGAAGAACGGGGAGAGGGAGCGTTAGAGCTTTGATGGAGACCCCATGCAATATCGCAACCTCGGCCGCAGCGGCCTGAAAATCTCGCCGATCTGCCTGGGCACCATGATGTTCGGCGGGCCGGCCGACGAGGCGACCTCGGCGCGGATCGTCGCGAAGGCGCGCGAGGCCGGCGTCAACTTCATCGATACCGCGGACGCCTATAATGGCGGCAATTCGGAGCAGGTGGTCGGCCGCGCCATTTCCAACAACCGGCAGAACTGGGTGCTCGCGACCAAGCTCGCCAACCAGATCGGCGACGATCCCAACCACGGCGGGCTGTCGCGGCGCTGGGTGTTGCAGGCCGCCGACGAAAGCCTGAAGCGGCTCGGCACCGACTACATCGACATCTATTACCTGCACAAGGAAGACCATGCGACGCCGCTGGACGAGACCGTGCGCGCGATGGGCGACCTGATCCGGCAGGGCAAGGTGCGCTATTTCGGCGTCTCGAATTATCGCGCCTGGCGGGTCGCCGAAATCTGCAACATCTGCGACCGGCTCGGCATCGACCGCCCGATCGTCAGCCAGCCCTATTACAACGCGATGAACCGGATGCCCGAGGTCGAGCATTTTCCGGCCTGCGGCTATTACGGCCTCGGCATCGTGCCCTACAGCCCGCTGGCGCGCGGCGTGCTGACCGGCAAATACCGCCCCGATGCCGCGCCCGACAAGGACAGCCGCGCCGGCCGCAACGACAAGCGCATGATGCAGACCGAGTGGCGGCCGGAATCGCTGCAACTGGCGCAGGAGATCAAGCGGCATGCCGAAGCCAAAGGCATCACCGCCGGCCAGTTCGCGGTGTCGTGGGTGCTGAACTCCTCGTTCGTCAGCGCCGTGGTCGCCGGCCCGCGCACCGAAGAGCAATGGGACGATTATCTGAAGCGCGCTCGATTATCGCTTCACCGCCGAGGACGAAGCCCTGATCGACCGGCTGGTCGCCAGCGGCCATCCCTCGACGCCGGGCTTCAACGATCCGGGCTATCCGATCGAAGGGCGGCGGCCGCGCATCGCTTCCTGAAAGAAAGCCATTTCTTGAAAGAAAAACCATGGCTATTCCGGCATAAAAGGCGCACACGTTCGGGTGTTCGCCTTCAGCGCCGGATGCAGGGCTGTGTTCCGGAACGCTCGCGAACCGACGATTTGCAACAAATGCTGGCGAGTTGGCGCGACGGCGATCCGGTTTGTCACTGGATCGCGCGAGCCCGCGCCAATCCCGGGGTGGTGAGCTTGACGAGATCGCGACGCGAAACGGTGACATTCAGGCATCCGTTCCGGATCAAGGGCATCGAACGCCAGCTGCAGGCGGGGGCCTATGAAGTCGTGACCGACGAAGAGCTGATCGAAGGCCTGTCGTTTCCCAGCTTCCGCCGCGTCGCCACCATGATCATGGTCCCCGGCGCGCCGCCGCACCATCACTCGACCGAGATGCTTTCAATTCAGTCCATCGACCTTGCCGAGGCGCAAGCCGCCGACGCTTCAGTTTCGCCCGCGTAAGTTCCAGAACTCGTCCACCGCCCCACAGTCAGGAAGCCCCATGCAAATTCTTTCCGCCCGTCACGTCAACCCCGAAGAGTCGCAGCGTCTCGGCGTCGTTTCGGGCTGGTACTCGACCAAGGTCAGCGGCACCTTCGTCACCGGCCCGCACACCACGCAGGAAGATTGCCTGTCGAAGATCCTCGAGCTCAATCCGCCGCCGGCCAAGAAGAAGTTCTGACAGGCGTTGTTTATTCCACAATGGAGTTCCCGACATGGCGCTGACGCGAGGTGATTTCGGGGAGTACGACTTCAATCGCATGGTCGTGCTGTTCACCATGAAGAACGACCAGGCCAGCGTCGCTTGTGCGATCTCGACCGACGCGATGGACCAGATCGAGGGGTCGTCGCGCACACCGCCGGCGCAGCGCGAGCAGCAATTCCTGCGGCTGCGCGACCGCATCGAGGAACGCGCCGCGCGCAAATTCAGCGACGTCGAACTGGAAGGCAATCCGCCCGGCGTGATTTTGCGCGCGATCGATTTTCGCGCGCCGAAATGATCGGGTGCTGATTGCTCCTCAGCGAATCCCCTCTTCCGCGATCGTCTCCTCGGCGACCTTGATGACCTCGCGGTCCTCTTCGGTCAGCCGGGCTTTCTTCCAGCCGCCTTGCGCGAACCAGTTTTGCGCCAGAAGCAGCCATTAAAAAGCCGGACGCGCGCGATGTCCGATTATCACCCGGAAGCAAGAACGCTTCATTCACGCGCTAGGTCAGCTTTGTGCCAAAGCCCGACATTATTCGATGAGTTAAAAAACGCGCATATCGCCGCCACACGAAGTTTGGTGAACTGAGGGGTCGCGGAGCCCTGCCGTCACGGAATTACTGGTTTGCCCCTCCGGCGGCGGTGGCCACGTATTTCGTGTAAAATTCAGCAACCCGCGCGCGCCACATGCCGACGAATGCCTCCGATGTCACCGTGTCCACCGATTTCCACGCTCTCCTGAAGGCCGGAAGGGTATTGCCCCAGATCGCACGTTTGCACCACTTCTCGCCCTTCTCCCGACCTTCGCTGGTGGCGCACATGGATTTCCAGGCGACGCGAGCGGGCTGGCTGATGTGCTCGGCGGCGCCTTCCCAGCCCTGTTGATGGATCAGGTAAAGATCGCTCAAGTCCGGCTTCCGGTGCGTGATCCACTCGAACAGTATCCCTTCGGTAATTACCTTGTAAGCGGCCGCAACGGCGTTGTCTCGGGGACTGCGAATATGCCCAAAGCCGAATTTGCCGAACTCATATTCGCTCAGCTGAAACAGGCCGATATACGACCCGGTGCGTTGATTGGGGTTGAAACCGGACTCGATCTTAGCAACCGCTTTCATGAAATTGGAATCGAGACCGAAAGCGTCGGAAGCGCGCTTGATCTCATCGACCGGCGTCCCGACCGGGATGCCCTTGAGTGAACGCAAGACGATCTCCGCCGGCTTCTCGGCCGGCGGCAGTTCGGACCAGACGTAGTAAATTAGATAACCGAAATCCTGCGTCATCAACGCCGTCTTGCGTGCATCCTCAGACGCATCGCGTGCTTCCGGCAGCGGCTGGGCAATATCCTGATGACCCAGCGACGCCAATTTTGGTCCGATGGGATGATCGGTGTTTTCGGCTGCGGCCATCAACGGTACGGGGCCTGCTGACGTCAACGAGCCAAGCTCTGCTCGAAGCGCGATTGCAAGTTTGGCCGATGCTTCCGCGTATAGCGCAGGCGCCACCGCGTTCGCTGCCGCTTCGGGCATTGCATCCGAGATCGTTGTGACTGGCCTGTTTCCGCCAGCCAGATAAAGTCCTATGAATGCGATGAAACCCACGATGCAGGTGGTCTGCAAGGCTTTCATTCCCCCGACTCCATGGATGACTTCCGTAAGAAGCCAATTCGCATTTGCTTTGGCCGGTAGTGAATCTTCATGCAAAATCGTATTGAATGTGGAGCAAGCGAAAGCAGACTTTCAGCTCCCCACCGGATCTTTCCCGTTATGTGCCAACAGGCGCGACGCCCCACGGGCGACGTCGATATCTCTCCATCCAGAAGAACGGTCAGGATGAGTGGGTATGGTTAATGATCGGTAAACTTCAGCTGCAGCACAACGTCAGCTTCGGAAGCCTGCTGTAATGGTGCCCAGGGGCGGACGCATACCAAACGGATAATGACTTGATGTCGCTTGGAGATTTAAACCGTCTGTCTTCCGGGTACCCGCAAACGTACCCGCATTTCTTTTTTGGACAGTGGTTCGTTTCCTATGCGCGTCGAAAAACGCGAGGCTGACGGAGAGCCTACACCTGATTTTGCGGCTTGCAACTGAAAAAGAGAGGCCATGCGCAGCTATGCTCACGTGCTCACGTTGCGTGGTTTCCCATCTGATCCTATGCTCTGCGTGGCTCAGGGCTAGCCGGGCGTCGCAACGTCCCTTTCACGAGGGATTTGCAATGACACGGAAGCTAGTATCAAAGAAGGAACTCAAGTCGGTCTACGGTGTCCCCTACTGTTTCGCGCACATCGCGAGGCTCGAAGTCGCCGGTCAATTCCCCAAGCGGGTAAAGCTTGGTGTCTGTCGAGTAGCGTGGGTCGCGGAAGAAGTGGAAACTTGGATCGAGGAGAGAATCGACAACCGCTAAAACATTTTCTTCTTCGAAGGGCAGAGCCCCGGTGTCCAAACCGGGGCTCTTTTGATTCCGTGATATCACCCTGCGAAATCACGCTGACATTCATTCAAAGCCGACACGTTCGTTCACGGGATTCTATGGAAAATAAGCCGAGATCACAGCAAATCACTGCGTTATCATGGAGCAATGACCGACAACTTGTCGCGAGTGGTCGCGACCACTGACGACAGCCAAAGCAAGTCGGCTTGAGCATGGCTTCCCACTCGTCCGATAGATCCAATGGGCTACCACCTGAATTTTTAGATCTGTCGCTCTCTTCAGGATTTGGCTTTCGCGATCGTCACGGCACGGTAGAAAACGCGCTTGGTGATTTCCACGATCGCAAGATACGCCAGTGTCGCGCCGATCAGGAAGACGAAAAACAGCGGCGGCGGCGCCACGAACCCAAACCACCGGCCGACGGGGAGAAGCGGAAGAGCGATGGCGACGGCGATGACCCCAAGCGCCATGGCGGCGAGGAACAGATGCGGCCTGCTCCGAAAGACCGACCGCCGCGTCCGGATGGCGAAGACCACCAGAACCTGGGTCGTGATCAACTCGATGAACCAGCCGGTCTGAAACAGCGCCTCCCCGGCACCGAACAGATGCAACAGCACATAGAATGTGAGAAAATCGAAGACAGAGCTGACCGGCCCGAATACCAGCATGAATCGCTCGATAAACTTGACGTCCCATTTCACCGGCCCGGCGATCGCCTCTTCATCGACCCGATCGAACGGGATCGCGATCTCCGACACGTCGTAGAGAAGGTTGTTCAGCAAAATCTGGATCGGGAGCATCGGCAGAAACGGCAGGAACAGCGCCGCGCCGGCCATGCTGAACATGTTGCCGAAATTCGAACTCGACCCCATCAGGACATATTTGGACACGTTCTGAACCGTGCTGCGTCCGCAGACCACCGCCTCGCGCACCACAGAAAGGTCGTGTTCGAGCAGGATCAGGTCGGCGGCCGCGCGCGCGACATCGGCGGCGCCATCGACCGAGATTCCGACATCGGCCGCATGCAGCGCCGGCGCATCGTTGATGCCGTCGCCCATGAAGCCGACGACATGGCCGAGCCGCTTCAGCGCCAGCAGGATCCGAAGCTTCTGCTGCGGGTTGACGCGGCAGAACAGGTTGACCCGCGGCAACTGCCCGATCAGCGCCTCGTCCGAGAGATGGGTCAGCGCGTCGCCCGTCAGCACGCCCGTGACCGGCACGCCGATCTCGGCGAAGACATGGCGGGTCACGAGTTCGTTGTCGCCGGTCAGCACCTTCACGGAGATGCCCGCAGCGGTCATGGCCTGGATGGTGGCCCCGGCGCTTGCTTTCGGCGGATCGAGGAAAACGGCGAAGCCGGAAAAAACAAGGTCGCTCTCATCGCTGATCGCGGCGGTCTGGTGGCTCGCATCGACCACGCGGCTGGCGATGCCCAGCGCGCGGAATCCCTGAGCACCAAGTCCATCAAGGGTGGCCTCGAAAGCAACGGCGCGTCTCGGGGTCGAGCGGCAGTACCTTTCCATCCGCGTCCTCGTATTGCCCCGACAGCCGCAGCAGGTCCTCCGGCGCACCCTTGACGATCAAGACGACGCTCGGCGCCGTGCTCGACCAGCACCGAGACGCGCCGTCGCTCGAAATCGAATGGCACTTCGTCGATCTTCTTCCAGTCGGCCATATCGAACGGGTGGGCCGCAAGGATTGCCTCATCGAGCGGACTCTTCATGCCGGTTTCGAACCGGCTGTTGACATAGGCATAGGCATAGGCGGACGCGCTCTCGGCGCCGCGCCCGTCGATTGCGCGCATCGAGCTTGATCGTGGCTTCCGTCAGCGTTCCGGTCTTGTCCGTGCACAGCACGTTCATGGCGCCGAGATCGTGGATCGCGGACAGGCGCTTCACGATCACCTTGCGCTTGGACAGTTCCAACGCCGAGCGCGCAAGCGTGACCGTCACGATCATCGGCAGCAGTTCAGGCGTCAGCCCGACGGCAAGCGCCAGCGCGAACATCAGCGACTCCAGCACCGGCCGGTGAAACGAGATGTTCACCACCAGGACAAAGAGCACCATCAACATGGTAAGGCGCATGATCAGCAGGCCAAAGCGGCGAATGCCGACCGCAAAGGCGGTGGCCGGCGGCTTTTCCGCCAGACTCGTCGCGAGATGGCCAAGCGCCGTCTTGCCGCCGGTTCGGCAGACAACAATCGTTGCGGTGCCGCTGATCACCGAGGTGCCGGCAAAGACGGCGTTCGACGCTCCGGCAGGGTTTTCGGCGCCCGAGGCGGCATCGCTAGCACTGCTTCTCGGCAGGGTATGGCTCTCCGGTCAGAAGCGCCTGGTTGATGAAGAGATCGCGGCTTTCGAGCAGCCGCGAATCCGCCGGTACGAGATCGCCGGCGATCAGTTCGACGATGTCGCCGGGCACCAGGCGATCGATCGGCACCGACAGGCAGGCGCCGTTACGCCGTACGGTCGCCTGCACCGCCACCGACCGGCGCAGCGCCTCGACCGCATTTTGAGCGCGGACCTCCTGGACGAAATCGATCGTCATGCTGATCGTGACGATGATTACGACGATCAGGAAGCTCGCGACATCGCCGGTCGCCGCCGACAATCCGCTCGCCACGAGCAGGATGATGACCAGCGGATTGCGGAAACGGGACAAGAAATTGCAGCCAGAGCGGCGACCGCTTGACGATTGCGGCGTCGTTGGGCCCGAAGGTCTTCCAATCGCGACTGGGCTTCGGCGGCATCAGAGACCCGCAGACTGTCGTCGCAAGTCGTCCGAGGATCCGATCAACCGGCTCCTGCCAGATTTCTTCGGCGCCTAGTTCGTCAGTTGCGGAGTTCATTGCGCCATCCGAGATCTGCGCCTGTTTTGAATATCGTAGCGATCAGACTGTCTACTGCTCGCCGATCCAGCGAGCGATTTTTGGCCAATGGTCCCTGAGCGTGCTCGCTCCCATGAACAGTCCGATATGGCCGCCCGGCACAGTCTCTTGAACAATACGGTCCTTTGCCGTCCCAATGTATTTTGCGGCATCAAGGACCTGCTCCGGTGTTGTAATGTCGTCGTCTGCACCCGCCAGTAGATAGACCGGGCAAGTGATGTCGTGGAGATCGAGTTTTCGGCCCAGACCGATGAATTCGCCCTTGGCAAGACGATTTTCCTTGAAGATCTGGGTGATCACCTGAAGATACCAGCGTCCCGGCAGGTCAATCGGATTTTCGTACCAGCTCTCGAACGTCTCTTCCTTCGCGAGGTATGCCGGGTCGTCGATGTGCTCGTAGAGATCGATTTGGTCCTGAATGTAGTGCTGTTCAGGATGCATGTTCTTCCAGCCCTGCAACATGAACTTGCCCTTCATCAATCCACCGCCAAGCGCTACCAGTTCCTCGTAAAACGATGTGGGGGATTGGCGGACCATGCGTTTTATCGATCCATTTCCAGCATCCGTGTCGATCGGCGCGCCCGCGAGCACCAGCGAGTTGACCTTGTCGGGAAAGCGCGCTGCAATCATCGCTGACATCCAGCCTCCCTGACAAAGTCCGACAAGATTGACGCGGCCGCCGAGATCGTCGATCGCTACCACGATCTCGGCCAGGTAGTTGTCGATCTCCAGATCCTTCATATCCGGGGTAGCCGACTTCCAAGCGGTCAACGCCACATGGTTGATGCCGTTGGCCAGCAGCGTCTGCACCAGGCTCTGACCGTCATAGTAGTCGGCGATCACGGCGGTATGACCGGCATGGGGCGCGTCGATCAAGCGTCGGAATCCCGCCTGGCTTTCCGTACTCACGCAGCACCATGGTGCGCAAATCGAGACGCACTCTGTTTGGCGTCGCCAGCGCTAGGTCTCAACTCGCCATGAATTTTAATCTCTTCCTCGACGAATTTGAGATTCTTCGCGTAAAGCTCGGTACCCTCCTTGAACATCGTTGTCGCCATCGCCATCGGCCAGAATGCCGGGACGCTCAGGAGCGAGAGGATTTTCGGACTCTGTCATTGGCTTTCTAGCTTTCGTTGTTTTCATGCGAACCGACGGGCGGGGTCCCCGTGTTCAAAAGTGTCCAGGCGTGCCGGGCAATCATCAGATCTTCATCCGTCGGGATCACCCAGGCCGATGAGCGACTGCCTGTGCGGGTAATCAGTGCACCGCCGGTCAGATTTGCGCTTTGATCCAGATCCACACCGAGCCATGCGGCGTCCTCGCAAACGCGACGCCGAATTTCGGCTGCGTGCTCCCCGATCCCCGCGGTAAAGACCAGCGCGTCGATCCCGCCGAGGGCGGCGGCCATCGAACCTAGCTCGCGCCCAATACGGTACACGAACAGAGCAACCGCTTGCTTCGCCGCCGGATCGTCGCTGGCCAGCAAAACGCGCATGTCGTCGCTGATGCCGGAGACACCGAAGAAACCGGACTCATTGTAAAGCAGATCGCTCACCTCGGCCGGCGACATGTTCTTCTCCTGCATCAGGTAGAGAACGACCCCCGGATCGAGGTTGCCGCACCGGCGGCTCATGGGCAGGCCATCGAGGGCTGTAAAGCCCATCGTCGTAGCCACGCTTTTGCGCCCGCGGATCGCACACAGGCTTGCGCCGCTGCCAAGATGGGCCACCACAATGCGCCCATCGGCGGCTGCCGGACCGAGGATGTCGGGAAGAACGCTTGTGATGTATTCATAGGAGAGGCCGTGAAATCCGTATCGCCGAATGCCCTCGGCGGCGAGCCTGCGCGGCAGCGCGAACGCAGTGACGACCTCGGGCTGTGTGTGGTGAAACGCCGTGTCGAAACAGGCAATCTGCGGCAATGTCGGATGAAGTTTCGAGAGCGCCGCGATGGCGGCCAGGTTGTGGGGTTGATGGAGCGGCGCCAGCGGAATGAGACGGCGCAATTCGGCGATCACCGTTGCGTCGATAAGAACCGGCGCCGTATAGAGCAATCCGCCATGCACCACCCGATGTCCGGCCGCGACCAGTTGCTGGTCCTGAAAGTGTACTTCCAGCCAGCGCAATAGCGCGGCCAGTGCCTCTTCATGGGTGGTACCTTCGGCCAGATATTCATCGATGAGCGAAACTCCGGCGCGGTCTTTCGCTTTGAAATGAACACGGTGCCCGATGCCCTCGCACTCACCGTCGCAAATGATGCCCTTGCGGTTTGGCTCGTCATGGCCCGGGAAGACCGAGAATTTAATGCTCGACGAACCGGCATTCAGCACGAGAATAGCGTCACTCACGGCTTCGCTCCCTTGTGACGCGCCAGCAGAAGCGCGATCGCGCACGATCCAAGTCTTGCGAGCGTTCCATCGGAGCGGCTTGTCAGAATGATCGGCACGCGCGCTCCGAGCACGATGCCGGCCATCTGCGCTTCCGCCAGGTACTCAAGCTGCTTCGCCAGCATGTTGCCGGCCTCGAGGTCCGGCACCACGAAGATATCGGCCCGGCCGGCAACCGGCGAGGCGATCCCCTTCGTTTTGGCTGACTCCGCCGAGACCGCATTGTCAAAGGCGAGCGGACCATCGAGAATCCCGCCGGTAATCTGGCGTCGATCAGCCATCTTGCAGAGTGCGGCCGCATCAAGGGTGGACTTTATTTTTTCCGTGACGACCTCGACCGCGGAGAGGATTGCTACGCGCGGCTCCGGTACGCCCAAGGCGTGCGCCAAATCGATCGCATTTTGAATAATGTCCCGCTTGTCCGCCAGCGTCGGGGAAACATTGATCGCCGCGTCAGTGATGAAGATCGGCCTGGGGTAGCTGGGCGCATCGATCGCAAAGACGTGACTTATTCGCCGGGCGGTTCGCAGACCGCGTTCGCCATCGACAACTGCATGCATGAGTTCATCCGTGTGGAGCGCGCCTTTCATCAGCGCCTCGACCTTGCCTGCGCGCGCCATCGCAACAGCCTGAGCCGCCGCAGCCTCGCTGTGCTCCACAGCAACGATTTCGTAAGGCGCCAGATCAAGTTGAGCCAGCGCCGCGGCGGCGCGAATTCTGGACTCCGGCCCAACCAGAACCGGCGTGATAAGATTGATGCGGGCGGCCTCGACTGCGCCGAGAAGCGATACGGTATCGACCGGGTGGACAACTGCCGTCCGGATCGGATTTAGACCGCGCGTCATCTCAATCAGCAGTTCATAACGTCGTCCCTTTTGCCGCAGCTCGACCTCGGGGAGAACCACACGAGGCCGAGAAATCTTCTCGGTCGGCGCGATGACATCGGCAGTGCCTGTGATGACCTCCATCGCATTTTGATTCACGGCCCGGCAATCGAAAATAATACGGTGCGTTTCTTCGATCTTGTTCCTCACCTTGACCGTGACCGTGATCGTGTCACCGAGGCCGATGGCGCCCTGAAAGTGCAGAGACTGATCTACATAGACGGTCCCCGGGCCCGGCAGCTGCGTTCCGAGCACCGTCGAGATCAGCGCGCCGCTCCACATGCCATGCGCCACGACTTTGTGGAACATGTCGCTTTTGGCAAACGCATCGTCGAGATAAGTTGGATTGACGTCCCCCGACATGATCGCGAACAGCTCGATGTCCTTGTAGGTGAGCGTTCGGACCAGGCTCGCGGTGTCTCCCAGCTTGATCTCGTCGAACGTCTTGTTTTCGATCCGTTCCATTCCGCTCCTCCGAACTCGCCCGCTAGCCGACAATGTGATAGCCGGCATCGACATATTCGATGTTCCCGGTGAGCGCCGCTGCGCCGTCGCTGACCAGGAACGCCGCAAGGTTTCCGACATCTCCGATGCTCACAAGCCGGTGCTCGGGCGTGCGAGCGCGAGCGCGCTCCAGAAGTTCGTCGAAGCGCTCGATGCCTGATGCCGCCCGGGTCTTGAGTGGACCCGGAGACAGCGCATGGACGCGGATCCGTTTCGGTCCGAGTTCCGCCGCCATGTACCGGACGCAACTCTCAAGCGCCGACTTCACCGGTCCCATAAGGTTGTATTCTTCGACGACCTTTTCCGCGCCGTAGAAAGTAACCGTCAACAGGCAGCCGCCGTCCGTCATAAGAGGCTCCGCCAGCCGCGCCATCCGGATGAAGGAGTGGCATGACACATCCATAGCCATCGCGAATCCGGCCTGGGAACAATCGACAATTCTGCTATGCAAATCCTCTGTCGGAGCATAGGCGATCGAGTGGAGCAAGAAATCGAGACGACCCCATTGTTCGCGGATGCGCGAGAACACCGCCTCAAGCTGACCGGGCTCGCGTACATCGCAAGGAACAATGATTGGACTTCCGAGCTGCTCGGCGAGCGGGCGCACGAACGATTCGGCCTTCGCATTCAGATAGGTCACCGCAAGTTCCGCACCGGCGCCGTGAAGTACTTCGGCACAACCAAAGGCTATGCTGTCCCGATTAGCGATACCGACGATCAAGCCCTTTTTGTCTTTCAGCACCACATTTCCTTCCGGCCCCGGGCCGGCCATTGTCCGCAGCAACTTCAAATATAAAATTATTCTTCCTCGACGCTCAGCGCTTCGAATCCCGAGACGACATCGAACAATTCCTCGTCGATTCCACTTTGGCGCAGACGATGGAATGCTCCATTAAGGTCCTCCAGCAACTCGTCGATGTTCTTGTCGGCGCGTTGCATCGCCGCCAGTCGACTTGCGTTTTCACTCGCGAGGGATTCGGCGCATGCGCGGAAAAGTGAGATGAAGAGATATTCACGGATGAACGCCCGCAAGGTGACGGTGGTTTCCCCCATCACTTCGGGCAGGTTTTCTGTCGGCCAGCGAAGAGCGGCCAGCTTCAATCGCCAGTTTCCGTCCAGCGGTAGCAGTCGCTGAGTGACGGACACATAAACCGTCCGGGACGTGGGGCGGTTGTAGAAGAGGTGAAGTTCGGTCACTTCACCCTGGCTATGGCGCGCCTCGCTTTCCAGGAGAATTTGCTGGACGAGCGGGGTAATGCCCTTGACGGAATTCGGTACGGTGAAGACACCCATCATTGGCAGGCCCGCGTCAGTCAGGCGCGCATGAGCGCGCTCACCGACGGCCCAGACCCGATGTTTGCCGGGCTTGGCGGAAAGAGACTTCGCTGCAAAATCGGCTATCACGTCGTTAAAGCGGCCCACCAGTCCCTGGTCCGAACCGAACACGACCGCGTCGAGGAATTTCGCGCCGGTTCGTCCATTGCCTTCAGCGACGGACGCAGCCGGGGCACTTTTCCGAAAGCAGATGCTCAATCCGAGTTCCACGCTGCGATAATAGTCGCCCAAGGCACTCACCGCCCGCTCGTATTGGCCGATGTTAGAGGCTGCCATGGTCTTCATGGTGCGCACCACGGCTTGCAGATCGCCCGCACTGTTGATCTTGCTTCGCAGGCTTGCTGTGGTTTCGCTCAAGACTTTTCCTCCGGTTTTGGTCCGGATTTCGGTTTGAGCTCGATTTGTGCTTTGGGCCTTGAATCGAGCCGGGGTCCGGGCTTTCCCTTGGCTTCAACTCCCGGCTCTGCTTTGGATTGGTGTCCGGATTCCGGTTTGGGCTGGAAACGCACGAGCGCATCGCGTGCCATCTGGACAATTGTTGCCCGATCTTCGTCACTCAATGCATGGGCAGTATTAAGCCGCGAACTCAACTCCGCCGGGATACCCGCCGCGACCTCTTGCACGGCTCGCTCAGCGTCCTTCATCCGGTCCATTGGAACCGCGTCGAAAAGCTCCGCGGTCAACGCCAGCAGGACGGCTATCTGTCCAGGCACGGATACCGGATTGAATTCCGATTGTTTCAGGCAAGCCCGGATTCGCTGTCCGTGTTCGATAATCTTGCGGGTGTCTTCATCCAGGCGGGCGCCAAACCTGGCAAACGTCTCAAGCTCCTCGAACTGCGCGTAGGCGAGCTTGAGGTCACCCGCCACCGCGCGATAGGCCGCTCGTTGTGCCTTGCCGCCGACGCGTGAGACGGATTTGCCGACATCCACCGCAGGCAGAACGCCCAATTCAAACAGCGACGGCGAAAGGTAGATCTGCCCGTCCGTGATTGAAATGAGGTTCGTCGGAATGTAGGCGGAAATGTCCTGCGCCTCGGTCTCGATGATGGGAAGTGCCGTAAGTGAGCCTCCGCCAAGTTCCGGACGCAGATGGGTAGCACGTTCGAGCAGGCGCGAATGGATGTAGAAAATGTCGCCGGGAAACGCCTCGCGACCAGGTGGCCGGCGAAGCAGAAGGGAAAGCTCACGATAGGCACGGGCGTGCTGCGTGAGGTCGTCATAGACGATCAGTACGTCGCGACCCGCCTCCATGAAATGCTCCGCGATACTGGTCGCGGCATAAGGAGCGATGTAGGCAAGACCTGGCGGATCGTTACCCTCGGCGACGACGACGATGGTGTGATCCATGGCGCCCTTCTCTCGCAAGACGGCGATGGTTTTTGCGACGGCGGAAGCACGCTGGCCAATGGCACAATAGACGCACACGACATCCTCGTCCCGCTGATTGAGGATGGCGTCGATCGCAATAGCGGTCTTTCCGGTCTGCCTGTCACCGAGAATCAGCTCGCGCTGGCCGCGGCCGATCGGGATGAGCGCATCGATAACCGTTAGCCCGGTCTGGAGCGGCACGGTGACGGGCGCGCGGTCCATGATCGGCAGCGGCAGGACGTTCGATCGGCAGACGCTCGCTGGTGGCCACCGGCCCGTTGCCGTCCAGCGGCCGACCGAGTGGATCGATGACGCGCCCTAAGCAGGTCGTCACCAACGACGACGTCCATGACCCGGCCGGTGCGTTCAACCTCGTCACCGGTGTGCAGATGCCAGTAATCGCCAAGCAGCACGACGCCGATTTCGTCCTCATCCACGTTGAACGCAATGCCGAGAACGTTTCCGGCAAACTTTACCAGTTCCTCAAAGCCTACACCGGGAAGGCCGGAGACCTTGGCAATGCCGGTGGCGACGCTGACGATCGCGCCCACCTCCCGCGGCGCGAGTTGCGGCGCGAACGCCTCCCGCGCCTCGCTTATTACGGCAAACGTACGGTCGAAGACACTCTGCAAGCTTTCAGGCGCCGCGATCATTGACTATTCATTTCGGACTTAAGGGCTTCGGGTTGAGGCCCTGTATTCGTTGCAGCCCTGGACTTAGCTCCGGTTTCTGGCACGGCCGCGGCTTGGGCTTCAGACTTCACGTCAGGTTTGTCATTCGTCTTCAGAATTTCATCGACACCCTTTTCCAGCGACACGAGATAATCCGCGATGCTCCAAGCCACCTTTTGCCCGTTTGTGGTGAATTCGATCCCGCTGACCAGATCTGGCGCGGTCTCGAACCGAATGCGTATTTTATCGGAGAAGGTCTCGTTGAGCGCATTTTGGATCGCCGCGCGCTGCTCTGCGGGCAGGTCGAACGCGCTGCGCAACAAGGCAGGCTCGGACGCCGACTTGAGGGCCGCAGCGAGGCACCCTTTTGCCGCGCTGTTCATCTCTCGCAAGCGGCGCATGAATACGTCCGCCAGCCGGTCTTCCAGACTCGTCGAGGCGAGATCCGCCAGCGCCTTTCGCGCAATGGCGAATACTTCCTGCCGGGTCCGGCGACTGACAGCCTGATTTAGCTTGTGCGCGTCGTTTCTCAGCGCTTCCTGTCGCTTTTCACCCAAGGCGTCGGCCGCACGTCGCGCTTCATCGACAAGCCGTTGACGTTCGGCTTTCGCCTCGTCCCTCGCCTCGCTCAGGAGTCCGGCGCGCTGTCGATCGAACTCATCGTTCTTGTGCCGGAACTCGTCGCGCTGCTTTTGGGCCTCGGTCTCTTTGGCGTTGGCGTCCGCAAGTTCCGCGGCGATCCGCATCTCGCGCGCATCGACGGCGTCGAGGATAGGTTTGTAGAGAAAGCGCTTCAGCAACCACACCAGAATGATGAAGTTGAGCGCTTGCGCACCGACGGTGAACCAATCGATGAGCATAGGCTACTTTCCCGCGGCCTGGGCGATGATATGATTCCAGAACGGATTGGCGAAAATAAGAATCATCGAAACTACGAAGCAGTAGATCGCAATGGACTCGATCATCGCCAGACCGACAAACAACGTGCGCGTGATCGTCGTCGCGGAATCCGGTTGCTGGGCGAGCGAGCTCAATGCCGTGGCGACCGCACGTCCTTCGCCGAGCGCGGGCCCGATACTCCCCAGCGCAATCGTCAGGCCGGCGGTGAAGATCGAAGCAATTGCGATGAGCGTTGCGCTATCCATGGCAGTTCCTCTTGAGTCGAAGTTTGTACTTCAATGATTTAGCGGCGGGCTTGGGGTTACGGACCCGTGTGGCGGACGCGATGTAAACCGCGGCCAAAATGCTGAAGATGTAGGCTTGCACCATGCCGGTGAGCAAACCCAGCACACTCATGGCGATCGGGAAAATGAAGGGGGTGATGGTCAGCAAGATCGCGAGAATCATCGTTCCGCTCATCATGTTGCCAAACAGGCGGACAGCCAGAGCCAGCGTGCGTGAAAGTTCACTGATGATGTTGAACGGCAGCATGATGATCGGTCGGTTCCACGTAGGATTTCAGATAACCGCCCAGCCCCTGCTCCTCGATGCCAAAAAACGGCACGGCCACCAAGACGCACAGCGCCAGTGCAGCGGTCGTCGAAAGCGACCCCGTCGGCGGCTCGTAGCCGGGAATGACGGTGCAAAGGCTGGCCAGGGCGACGAACAGAAACAGCGTGCCTAGAAAACCGATATACTTTTCCGGGCGGCGGAGGCCGACCTCTTCGATCTGCTGCTCGATGCCGGTGACGACGATTTCCAGAAGGCTCTGCCAGCGTGAACGCTCCAGGCCGGTCGAAAGCCTGCGCGTGACAAGCTTCGAGCCGACCGCCAGCGTGAGCATCAATGCCCATGTGAACACGATGGTGGCGTTGAGTTTGAACAACCCGTATTGCCAGAAGATCATCTCATCGGGACTAAGGCGCATACCTGACCTCTCGTGCCGGAGCAGGCTTCGCTGTCTCTCGACGGTCGGGTCAGCCGAGCCACCAGCCAGCGCGCCACGACAAATCCGACGAGACAAAGCAGCAGCCGCTCCCAGTGACCGCTGGAGACAAGGTAAAATCCAGCCAGGGCAATGCTCATCCGCAGCAACAGGCTGCCGAGAAACCAAAACGCCGGCTGCTCCGACGAAACACCCTTGCGCACCGTCCACCAGAGCCCGCCAAAAAACACAGCGCCCAGCAACGCGCCCGCCGGAACGCCAGAGGCAGACACTTCATTCGTCGTCATCTTCTTGCTCCTCTCGGATGGCCTTGTCCTCGTTCGCCACCCAATGCCACGCGTTGAAGCAGCCGATCGCGAGCCCGGCCACCAGCAGCGCCAGCGTCCAGGCGATGCTTTCCCGGATAGTGCCGGTCCAGCCACAGACCGAACGCCGCGCCGAGCAGCGTCGGAATTGCCACTGACCAGCCGATCAGTCCCATCATGCCCAGGCCGAACCAGACTTCTTGCGCGGCGCTGACGGCGCGCTTCTAGTTTGCGTGACGCCTTCGCGCCGATCTCTTCACCGAACGACAGCTTCGGCTTCAAGATCCTGTTTTGGGTTTCGTCAGGCATCGTTGAAAGTCGCCATGCGGCGCATGAGATCGCTTTCCATCTTTGCCAACACCGAGCGCACACTCCGCTCGCGTTCGTCCAGATCGAGAAATTCCCGCTGCACCGCCTCGCGCAGTTGGCCGAGGTCGGTCCCGCCAATAGCGTTGCGAACGGAAACGAGCACGTCCGGGCCGGCCTTCACGAGCACGCCTTCGTCCACCGCCAGGTAAGCCTCGCCCTCGGTCTGGGTCTCATAAATCAGAATTCCGGCGCGCCAGCGCCGCCACGCAATCCAATCGGTGCGGCAGAATTCCGAACGAGCCCTCATGCGTCTCCGCCACAACGCGCGATACGCCGGTCTTTTCGACGAAGATCTGGAAGGGCAAGAGAACTTTAAGATTCATGGGCGTTGCCGGCATTTTCGAGCGGCGAATGAGATTTTCTTCCGGACAAAGGATGCGGCGCTGGCGGGACTTTTGTCCCGGACTTGGCGGAAGGGTGAGCCGGCGCCGGCGCTGGCTTTTGACTTGGCGTCAGTCGGGGCTGCAGGCGCGCCGGACTTCGGTTTTATTTTTGCTTCACTGATCGCCCCGATCATGTAGAGCGCACTCTCGGGATAGTCCTTGAATTCATCACGCAGGATTCGCTCGCAGCCATCCAGTGCCTCCTCCAGGCTGACGAATTTGCCTTCGAGCCCGGTAAACTGCGTGGTCGTGAAAAACGGCTGGGTCAGGAACCGCTCCAAACGGCGAGCGCGGCCGACGACGTCGCGGTCTTCCGGCGAAAGCTGCTCCAGACCCAGCATGGAAATGATGTCCTTGAGTTGAGCGTATTGCGCGAACGTCCGGCGGATTTCCTGCGCCAGGCCATAATGCCGCGCGCCGACGATGCCCGGCGTGGCCATCCTCGAATTGGACTGCAGCGGATCTATCGCCGGGAAAATGCCTTCGCTTGCCCGCTTGCGTGACAGCACGATCGACGCGGAAAGATGCGAAAAGGTATGCACCGCCGCCGGATCGGTAAAATCATCCGCCGGAACATATACCGCCTGAATCGAAGTAATGGCGCCGGTGTCGGTATTGGCGATGCGCTCTTCCAGGCTCGACAGCTCCGTGCCCATGGTCGGCTGATAGCCAAGCCGCGACGGCATCTGGCCCATCAACCCGGACACCTCCATGCCGGCCTGAATGAAACGAAAAATGTTGTCGATCAGCAGCAGCACGTCGCGATGCTCGTCGTCGCGGAAATACTCAGCCATCGTCAAGGCGGCATGTCCAACGCGGAAGCGCGCGCCAGGCGGCTCGTTCATCTGGCCGAACACCATCACCATATTCGGCAACACGCCGGCTTGCTTCATCTCCTGATAAAGCTCCTCGCCCTCGCGACAGCGTTCACCGATGCCGCAAAAAATACTCACGCCTTCGTGTTGTCCGACCATGTTGTGAATCATTTCAGTGAGCAACACCGTCTTGCCCACGCCTGCTCCCGCCGAATAATCCTGCCTTGCCGCCGCGCTCCAGTGGCACGAGAACGTCGATAGCCTTGATGCCCGTTTCAAAGATTTCAGACTTGGTGGATCGTCGTGCCAGCGGCGGCGGCGCCTGATGCACGGACCGCAATTGGAAATCGGACAACGCGCGCTCCGCGGTCGATGACGTTGCCAAACACGTCGAACATGCGGGAGAGAACTTCTCTGCCGACCGGCACTTTCAGCGGGCCGCCCGTGTCCTGCACCGCCATGCCGCGAGCGAGACCTTGCGTGGGTGTTAGCGCAATCCCGCGCACGTGACGCGCATCCAGCTGCGCCAGGACCTCGATGACGATCCGTCCTTTATCGCCGGCACGCAATACCGAGTAGATCGGCGGCAAATACTCATCGAACCGTACATCCACGACGCTGCCGCGAACCGAAACAATCGTGCCGAGGGATGCGGTCTTCATAGCTTCTTGCCCGAGCATATCCGCCTCTTCCGTAACAGCGAGAATGAGCCGACCGACAACTTCAGTCCCCTCTCGATGACGACCGGTCAGGATAAACCGCCTCTACCCCGGCATGTGGTGGTCGAAAGCACCGACCTCATTCAGGGCTCGAGCGTTCGCGGAACCCCAGCGATTGCTACGCCTCTAAACCGAGTCATCCGACGATCCTTGGTCTGGATAAGACGTCCAAATCGTGCGTTGTCACCATCGATAGCGAGCGCAAGACTGACGAGAAAGGATCGGAAAATACCTAGATGCCGCGCCGCATTGCTTACGCTTCGACGGCAGCGTCGGTACTGCAATCGGCACGACTAATGAGATCGATTCTCAACTCGACGAATATTCTCACGGCTTGTGGTTGATACGGGAACGTAAGCGGAAGCCAGCCGTTCTCTTCGGTTAAGCCGATCTCTGGCGCTTTTCGCGGGGACGGCATCCATTCCAGACCGCCCCGGAAGACACCGCCCAGCGATAGGAGCACTCTAGATGAGTAACGACAATTCACGATCACGACCGGAGTTCGACGATCGTATCGCGTCTTCAGGACAATCTGAGGCAATTGGTCGAACAGGCGGCGGGACGCTCCGGTGGCCAGACCGAGGAGCGAAATTCCGATCGCATAGCTCAGCAGCGCGAACAACTCGATAGATTGACCAAGGAGCGTGACGCCATGCCATAGAAATAGCAGGTGGTTGCGGCCAGGCGCTACCACCTCGATCAAGCACCTTTTTTCTCTGTACCATCCCCTAGCGGAAGAGCAGCCGTGGCCTCTATCAAGGTAATCTCACGGCTTTCGTCTCGACGCGTCATTTACGCGGCTATTTTGGGCGATATCCTTATCGGCTTAACGAAGTTGACCGCCGCGGCGTGGACCGGAAGTTCATCCATGCTCAGCGAAGGCGTCCATTCCATCGTCGATACCGGGAACGGCTTCCTGCTTCTTTATGGACTTCATCGATCCGCAACTCGGCCCGATCTCGAACATCCCCTCGGATATGGCCGGGAAATCTATTTCTGGAGTTTCGTGGTCGCCGTCTTGCTTTTCGCTTTCGGCGCCGGCGTTTCGCTCTATCAAGGTGTCATTCATGTCCTCTATCCCGAGCCGGTTCAGCACTCAAAGGCCAGCTATGCGGTGCTCGGGATCTCCGCTTTGTTCGATGGCACGACGTGGTGGCTCGCACTGCGAAACTTTCGCGGTGAACGGCGGTATTCCGAAATTTTCGACGCCATCCGCGAGAGCAAGGATCCGCCGTCTTTCATGGTGCTGTTCGAAGACAGCGCAGCGCTTGCCGGGATTCTGGTCGCTTTCGCCGGCATTTATCTTTCCGTTCGCTTGGATCTCCCGGTCCTGGACGGCGTCGGCTCCATCCTGATTGGGCTGATACTCGGGGTGACGGCGTGGTTGCTGGCGAAGGAAACCAAGAGCCTTCTGATCGGCGAACGTGCCGACCCGGCGATCGTCGATTCCATCATGCGTGTTGCCGGGCAAATCGATGGAGTTACTCATGCCAACGGCATTTTGACGGTGCACCTTGCGCCTAAGGAAATACTGGTTGCGCTCAGCCTGGAATTCGCGGACGAACTGAGGACGCCCGAAATTGAAGCCAAGGTTGTCGAACTCGAGCGCTGCGTGCGTTTATCCCATCCGGAAGTTGTTGCAGTCTTCGTCAAGCCGCAAAGCCCCGAAGGGTTCAAGGCAACCGCAGCCCGTCGTTTTGGCAACCGTTGATGGCCGGATCGGAAGTTGCGCCGCGTCAGACGTGCGCGCCGAAAACCGCGCCGATACCAGCGGTAACCGCCATTGCAAGCGCCCCCCAAAACGTAACGCGGATAGCCGCCTTCATCATATTGGCGCCGCCCGCTCTGGCGCCGACGGCGCCCAGCACGACAAGAAATGCCAGGGACGCGGCAGATACCGTTGCGGTCTCCAATCCTGCCGGTGTCAGCGAGCGCTATCAATAATGGAGGCGCTCCACCTGCTGAAAATGCCGCTGCGGATGCGAAGGCGGCCTGGACGGGCCGTGCGGCAGTCATATCGGAAATTCCCAGTTCATCGCGTGTATGAGCGCCGAGCGCATCGTGCATCATGAACTGCTCGGCCACCGTCGTTGCCAACGCCGTATCCAGACCGCGCTTGACGTAGATTTCCGCCAATTCCCTCGTTTCGCCGACGCGATTTTCGCGCAATTCCTTACCTTCGCGCGCGATATCCGCAAGTTCAGAATCCGACTGCGAACTGACCGATACGTATTCCCCCGACGCCATCGACATCGCACCCGCGACGAGCCCCGAGACACCTGCGATCAGTACGTTTTGGTGGGTACCATGCGCGCTCGCGACCCCAATGATCAGGCTAGAAGTCGATAGAATCCCGTCATTCGCACCCAGGACAGCCGCCCGGAGCCAACCCAGACGGCTAACAGCGTGAGATTCCGCATGCTTCGCGAGACGGACCATGCTCTACCTTCTTCTTACGCCATGCGTGTGTACAGCCGGCGTCAGCGGCCGTGGAACGAAAATTCAGGCAACCGCAAGGCGATGGAACACAACCGACTTCACTGCATCAAGCCTGAACGCAAAGATGACCGCTGCTCCGAACACCTCGACGAAAATGCCGATGGGCATAGCGGCCATCAGGGATCCATTCGTAGCCAGAATGCTGATGATCGTGAGATCCACTATTGACGTATCTGCGGATGCATAAGGACGGTCGACCAGCTCCAATCACGAGGCAAAGGCGATACGTTCGACCGGTATTTTGATGGTCCAAATCGTACCGTGCTCCGAGTCGATGACTGCGCTGCCGCGCACCTGTTCGACGAGGCGTCGCACCAGCCCTAGTCCGTGCCGCTTGCTTTCGGTTTTAGCCAAAAATCCAGTACCGTCGTCGCTGATGGTCATGATCGCGATGTCGCCGTCGCCATCGACGCGGCGCACCGAAACAACAATCGAACCTTTCTCGCCACCTGGGAAGGCGTGGTCATAACTGTTGGTGACCACTTCCGCGACGACGATGCCCAGCGCCGTCACCACATCGAGATCGAGTACGATGGCGTCGCTGTCGCAGGTAAGCGTGACGCTGCCCTCCGGCGCGGCTTGAATCTCCGCGAGATTGAGGCACAGCGATCTTAGATAGCTGCCGAAATCGGTGGTTCGCGTCATCTCGCTTCCGAGCAGATGGTCGTACACCTGGGCCAGGGTCGAAACCCGGCGCGAGATGGCCTTGATGCCGCGTTGCCCGGCCTTGTCCGGCGTGTCGTCCAATTGTTTGCTGAGCATCCCATAAACCAGCTGCAGGTTGTTGCGCACGCGGTGCTGCAGCTCCTCGGCCAGCACCTTCTTCTGATCCAGCAGCCGGTCCTTCTCATCGACCAGGACTTTCATCCGCTCGATGGTGCTCTGCAGAACGCCCGTGCGAGCGGATGTGGCGACGGCCTCCGCAAGAACATTGGCGAATCCGGTCAGAAAATCGATGTCATGCTGATCGTAGTCGTGCTGCTGGTCATTGTCGATCTCCAGCACGCCATAGGGTTGGTCATCGCTGCCTTTGATGATGACGTCGATGGTCGAGACGATACCGTGCTCGGCATAGAACGACGGCAACTCGAAATCGTTGTCCTTGCGCAGATCGTTGCAGATCGACGGTTTCCCGGTGATGAAGGCGCGCCCTTGCGGCGAGGTCACATCGGCACGCGAAACAACATAGCCAATGACGCCCGCCTGCCAGCCATGTCCGGCTTCGATGAGAAGATCGTTCTCCTCCGGGCGATATCGGCACACTTTGGAGAACGGCACGCTCGAGACCTTCGGCGCAGACCCGCGCCGCTTCCGTCAAGACTTTCAGCAGATCGCTCTGGCGCAGAGCAAAGCTGCCAAAGCCGGCAATCGCCGCCTGCTGGCGCAGAAGCTTGCGGACCTGTGCGGCGTTTTCATCTCATGAGCCGACCGCCTGGGATTGATGGCTGCCGGATGCAGCAACTGGAATCCGCGAGGAAACGGCGGCTGCGCGTTGCCGGTGGCGACAATTTCGGCGACGATTTCCAGGCCGCGCAAGAGGTCGACGGAGCGGTAGGGCTTGGCAAGGCAGGCATCGCCGTCGGCGGATGTCAGAGCAACCTGTGACATGTTGCCGGTGGCATAAAGGATACCGGGCCTGCCGGGAGGAGGCAGTTGGGCCGCGACTTCGGTGCCGAGCCCACCGTCGGCCAGCCGCATATCGAGAATGACCAGGTTGGGCTTGGAATGCCGTGCGAGCGCGACCGCTGCGTTGACGGTGCGGGCGATGCCGCTTACCTCGTAGCCGTGGTCGACAAGCAACTCTTCCATGAAATCCGCCATCATGAGGTCGTCTTCAACAATCAAGACCTTGAGCACGCGCTATCCTTCAGTCTGTGGCCCTGTCCAAATTCGAGACCGGACTTGTGAGAGGAAGCAATCGTTCTTTGCTGAGCGGCCTACATCCCGGCGGCGTCAAACCATAACATCCGAATATTAGGAGTTGAGCGCGCGAAGCTGCCGCGCCTAAATCCAATAGTCCGCTGTGCGGATGGTTCCCTTAATCTCCCATTCCGCGTCAGCAGAGCATGTGTGGCGGGCTAATTGGGTGAGCAATATTGACACATCGAGCGGAACTCATAACAGCAGGCGGGCTCGCAACTATGAGCCCAATATCGTCGGCAAACGTTGACCGCGCTTCTTCGTTCACGATCGTCGCCGCGCTACGGACGAATTGAAGGGTTTTTCAGTCCCCTGTCTTGGTCGTCGCGACGCGCTCCTTCGTAACGGAAACTTTACGGCCAGTCTGAGTAGTTTCCGAACCTAGCTCGTCGTTCGCCCGGGCGAATACATTGGCTGTGCCTTCCTCAGGCGACGCTGGGAGATACTATGCCGGAAAAATCGGTGCGGGACGCCTCAGACTTCCATCTGCCATTCATAGCGGCCTGGGCTTTTTGCGTGGTGTTCTACTTCCTGCAATATGCCTTGCGATCGGCTCCCGGCGTCATGGTACCCGAGTTGACCGCAGCATATGGGCTATCGGCTCTGGGCGTGAGCACGCTCATCGGCCTTTACTACTATACTTATTCGACCTTCTCGATCTTGTCCGGGGCGAGCCTCGATCGGTATGGCGCCAAATTCGTCGTTCCCGTAGGAATCGGACTTCTCGCCGTCGGTGCGATGCTTTTCGGCTTGAGCAACGCAGGTGCGGCTGATGCCGGCCGGCTATTCCAGGGCGCGGGGTCCGCATTTGCCTTCACCGGCGCCGTCTATCTTGCAACCCATGGGTTTCCCGCCCGCTACCTCGCAACGGCTATCGGCTTTACCCAATGCTTTGGCATGCTCGGCGGTGCGGCAGGCCAGTTTGCCGTCGCGCCACTCATCCACGGTGTACTTCCCTGGCAGCAATTCTGGGTTTTTGGTGGACTCGCGCGGCGGTCCTGGCGTTGGTTGTCCTCATCGTCACTCCGGGCGGGCATGCGGTTCGCTCCGCGGCGCAGGGCTCAATCTGGTCGATGTTCACACCCTACAAATCTGTCCTCAGCAATCCTCAATCGTATCTGTGCGGCTTTGCGGCCGGACTGCTGTTCCTGCCGACGACAATCGGCGACATGATCTGGGGTGTGTCCGTTCCTGCGCGAGGGTTGGCAATCGGCTACGCTGAGGCGGTCAACCGCGCCGCTATGGTGCCTCTCGGCTGGGTGATCGGCTGTCCCTGCTCGGCTATGTCGCAGACCACATCGGCCGTCGCAAGCCGGTCCTGATCGGCGGCGCATTGCTGATGCTGCTGTCGCGACTCGCCATCCTCTACCTGCCGCACGCGTCATGCCGCCTTACCTCGCTGGGCTTGCTGCTCGGCATCGGCTCCGGTGCCGCGATGATCCCCTACACCATCATCAAGGAGGTCAATCCGGACAGGTGAAGGGCAGCGCCACCGGCGCGATCAATTTCCTGGTGTTCACACTGAGTGCCTTGATGGCCCCGGTCTACGGCTGGGTCCTGGTCAAGGTCTCGAACGGCGGACGGCAAGCTGGACTCTCGGCGTCTTTCAAAAGGCCAGGAATGGTCGGCGTCGGCCGGCATAGTCCTGGCGATCGTGCTGTCCTGCTTCATCCGGAGACGGGGACCGGTGTTCCGTCGCAAGGCGGAGGACGGACGCGGCGCTCAGGTTGCTCCGACCATGGGAGCAGCCAAATGAACATCGTCGCCCGCGATATGAGCCCGCCGGTCGATCTGACCCGCGAGCGAGGGCCCGGAGCCGGTTCGCACGCGCTCCGATCTATGTCGACCTGCTGCCGCCCTGCAACCCGCCTGCCCGGCCGGCGAGGATATCCAGGCTGGCTGGGCTTGGCGCAGGCCGGGAAAGTACCGCGCGGCCTGGGAGCAGCTGATGCGCGACAATCCGATGCCGGCGGTGCATGGCCGGGTCTGCTATCACCCCTGCGAAACCGCCTGCAACCGCGGCGGAGCTCGACAGCGCCGTCAGCATCCACGCCGTCGAACGCTTCCTCGGCGATCTCGCGACCGCGAGAAGGCTGGACCCTGCCGAGTCGACGGCCAGCCGAGCGGCAAGCGCGTACTGGTCGTCGGCGCCGGGCCGAGCGGCCTGTCCGCGGCCTATCCATCTGACGCGGCTCGGCCACCAGGTCGAAATCCACGAGGCCGGCGCCGCTGCCGGGCGGCATGCTGCATTTCGGCATCCCCGCCTATCGCCTGCCGCGCGACGTGCTGATGACGGAGATCGCGCCGCATCGAAGCCGATGGGCGTGCGGATCGTCCTCAACCACAAGGTCGAGGACGTGCTGGCCGAACAGGCAGACGGGCGGTTCGACGCGGTGTTCGTCGCCATCGGCGCGCAGGCTCGCCCGGCATGTCGATATTCCCGCCCGCGACGCCGCCCAGGTGACTCGACGCGGTCTCCCTGCTGCACGATGTCGGAGCCGGCGAGCGCGCCACGCTCGGCCGGCGGGTGGTCGATCTACGGCGGCGGCAACACGGCGATGGACGCCGCGCGCACCGCCCGCCGTCTCGGCGCCGAGGAAGCGCTGATCGTCTATCGTCGCGACCGCGCCCATATGCCGGCGCACGGTTTCGAGGCCGAGGAGGCGCTGGGCGAGGGCGTCAAGATCAAATGGCTGAGCACGCATCAGCGAGATCGGCGGCGCCGACGCTGCACGGTGGAAGTGATGGCGCTGGACGACAAGCGGCTACCCGCAGCCGACCGGGCAGTTCGAAACGCTGCAGGCCGATTCCGTCGTGCTGGCGCTGGGCCAGCAGGCCGAGAGCGGGTTCCTGCGCGGCATTCCCGGTTTGGCGTTCGAGCGCCGACGGCACCGTGGTGGTCGGCCCCGACATGATGACCGGCCATGCCGGCATGTTCGCCGGCGGCGACATGGTGCCGGGCGACCGCACCGTGACGGTGGCGACGTCGGCCACGGCAAGAAGGCGGCGCGCCACATCGATGCCTGGCTGCGCGAGCGGCCCTACGCGCTCCGGCCGAAGCACGCCGTGGTCGGGTTCGCCGATGCTGCATCTGCCGATCTACAGCCGACGCCGCTGCGTCGGTCCAGCACGAACTGACCGGTCGCGCCGGCGCGACGCGGTTTCGCCGAGATCACGGCCGGGCTCGAGCGAGGCGGCGCTGCACGAAGCGCGCGCTGCCTGTCCTGCGGCAATTGCTTTGAATGCGACAACTGCTACGCCGCCTGCCCGGAGGAGGCGATCGTCAAGCTCGGCCCGGGCAATGGCTACGAAGTCGAAATGAGCTCTGCACCGGCTGCGGCGTCTGCTTCGAGCAGTGCCCCTGCCACGCGATCGAGATGGTTGCCGAGCCGACCGGAGGTCAGGCCATGAATGCCGTGTCAAGCTGAACCCGCATGCCCGAAGCCGACGCGGAGCCAGTCGCGATGAAGCCGTCAGGACGACGATGGACGGCAACACCGCCGCCGCCCATGTGGCCTATCGGGTGAACGAGGTCTGCGCGATCTATCCGATCACGCCCTCTTCGACCATGGCCGAGCTGGCCGACCAATGGGCGGCCGAAGGGATCGCCCAACATCTGGGGCAACGTGCCGGTCGTGCAGGAAATGCAGAGCGAGGGCGGGGCGGCCGGCGCCGTCCACGGCGCGCTGCAATCGGGCGCGCTGACGACGACCTTCACTGCGTCGCAGGGCCTGATGCTGATGCTGCCCAACATGTTCAAGATCGCCGGCGAACTGACCTCGACGGTGTTCCATGTCGCCTCGCGCTCGCTGGCCACCTCGGCGTTGTCGATCTTCGGCGATCATTCCGACGTGATGGCGGTGCGCACCACCGGGTTCGCGCTGTTTTGCTCGGCCTCGGTGCAGGAAGCCCACGATATGGCCCTGATGGCGCAGGCGGCGACGCTGGAAGCGCGCATTCCGTTCCTGCATTTCTTCGACGGCTTTCGCACCTCGCACGAACTCAACACGCTGACCTTGCCGGACGGCAGATCCGCGCGATGATCGATGATCTGGTCCATGCGCATCGCGCCCGCGCCCTCGATCCCGAGCATCCCTTCATCCGCGGCACGGCGCAAAACCCCGACACCTTCTTCCAGGCGCGCGAGACGGTGAACCCGTTCTACGCCAAGGTTCCCGGCATCGTCGAAGGCGCGATGGACCGCTTCGCCGCGCTGACCGGCCGCCACTAC
>CAWHFI010000004.1:0-131876 GCA_963828645.1 uncultured Alphaproteobacteria bacterium
TGCCCCTCGTCGTCATTGTCGAGGCGGGGTGAACCAAAAAAGCTGCCGATCTCTTTGTCTGCGACCGGGAGCAGCATCTGGCCCCGGTTCAAGCGGTTTCCTTATTTGGCATCCCGCTCGTTACCTATGCGCACCAACGTTTCCGAGAACCGCCTCTTCTGCTGATCATCGAGGCTTGCAAAGAGAGGCTGAGCGGCATCGGCAAGTTTCTTCTGATCGGTGGAGCGCTCGCTCATATAATCAGCTTCTTGGTGCATGCGGTCGATGACATCGACAGGGCCTTTCTGTTGCGCGCTATTGGTTCGCGCCGCATTTTCGCGGTCCGCCCGGCTTTGGCGGCAACTTTGTCATCGGCATTTTGGTGTTCAATCAGCCCTTCCGACGACGGCGCGGTCGGTATCACCGGCATCCGCTCCTCGTTGGGCGAGGACGTGGCGGATTGCGGCCGAGTGACAAAACGAGCGGCCTCCAAAATCACAACGTCTTGGCCATCGACCAAAGACTTCGACCTTTCGGATGACATCCTCGTCGCCCTCGCAGATAAGGACGAAGAGCGTGACCGGTGAGATGACCACGCGCATTGCGCTTATAAATCCGATACTCGGGCATGACGGGGCGCTTCCAGTTCTTACTTCGCTTAATGCCGGCTCGAAAGTACCAAGTTGGGCTGGTGTTAAGGTCTTTCGAAGTCCGCAGACCCTCGACGGCGGAACACCATTCGACCCGATTTTGGATTAGAGATACGTTTGTCCAACGTCTCTCACGACGCATTGCTCATAGGTGTCAAATGGGCCGAAGACAAGGACGCAGCCTTCGTCAACTGCATACCAGCCCGACTTGATACCCCGTATGTCGGATTTTGCTTCATTAATGAAATAGGGCCTTGTCCTCGGCGGATCACTCATTGCAACTCTCCTTGGAGCATGGATCGGGGTGCCAGTCTGTAGTGATGCCTCACCGCTGTTTAGCCGAAGCTGCCGTAGTACAGTAGGGAAAACATCCCAATCACGGTTAGCGTGCTGACAACGAGAACAAACAACACCCGTCGCCCGAGCCGACCTCCCCGCGCTCCGACCGCCGTCTCCACAGTGCGACCGTCTGCTTCTTTCATGAAATACTCCGTCAAACCGCGTCTCACCTAACGCGCGGGATGATAATTGGTTCAAGCTGGACGGAGGCAGACTTTTAGGCTTGGCCCAGACGTGCGCGTTAGGATCGAATCCTTTCGCGATGCGAGTTCGCCAGCGTGTCACCGCCGCGCGCGAAAATCCCCGGAAAGTGTGCAATTTGGATCAGATTCGCAACGTTCAGGAGAGCAGACAGGTGGGCAAGGGGGCGTTGGGGGCAACGGAGAGTTGCCATGATCGATGTGCAACGCTACCGCGCGAACGCGGCGGAGTGCCTGTCCGCAGCCGAACGATCCGCAGCAGACTTTCGCGGTCTCACACTCGCCATCGCCGCGTCCTGGCTGTCGCTGGCGCGCCAGCAGCAGACCATGGACGACCTTCTTGCAATCTGGAGCAAGGCCCAGCCGACGTCGTTAGCCCCACGAGGCCTGCGACCATTCCGATATCCGTCATGTTCGCGCGTCACGGGAATTCGGGCCGAGGTTGACCCGCCGTGCATGACGATCGTGCGGACGGCGCTCCCAAGTAGGAACGGCGTTCGTTTGTTCCGCGCGGAACACGCTTGATCCCGGGGACTGGCCGGCGCGGTGGGGGGCGGTCACGCTTACACGGTCCGCGCCGACTGACGCAGGTCCAGGATCCGGCAAACTTTTCATGACTACTCCTGGTACAAGCAGAACAGTCGACGAGCCTGGAGGTGGTGAGTTATTGACGGGATTTTGATCGCAATTTGGCTTGCGTTCGTTTGCTGGGCGATTTTTCACCACTGAAGCGTTTTTCCCGGGCATTTCGACAATGACGTCACCGCCTACCTCGTCATCGAGGACTTCGGCCAACTCGGCAGCGCCTTCCTCGAGACCGATCTCGCCGAAGCCGATCGCGAGAGCATCGTCCGGAACTTCATCTCCGGTCAGTACGGCAATGCGGTTCTGGTGATCGCCCTCACCGCCGAAGGGTGGTCGCGGGACGTGTCCGGGGAGATTGCCTTCGACGTGCTCGAAGGCATTCGATGCTGACGTCAAAGCGGATCATCGATCGACACGTGACGCCGGGGGAAAAGCGACCGCCGGCACCGTCGGTGCGACACGAAGGCCTCGAGGCAGCCGAAAGAAGCGGCCCTGAGGCACCTGAACGGTCCGGTTGCGCAGGCCGATAGGTCTTATGGACGCCGGCAATGCAGGTTTCCGATGAACGAAACGGTTGGATGCCAGCCGAGAGCGCTCCGCTCGTTAAAGAATTAAGTGGTGGTCACCGAGGGCGGGGGGCAGCCCTACCTGCGGCGGATGCTGTGCAGGCTGACAGCAAAAGGCTCAGGAACACCGCTGGTGCCCGGTGAAGTGGAAAGCCGCGCGTCGAACAGCCCCGTGTCGGCCTTTCCGCCGCATAATTCGCACGGTTGTAGATGCCACGACGCGCGCTCGAGCGCGGCAGCTTCATCAGCTCGCGGAGAATCTTCAAATCCGCGGCTAGACGCGACGATTGGTGGGCAACGGACGCTCAGCCAATGCTCCTCCACTGGCCGTCCGACAGCATGCTTTCAACCTCACGTGCGGGACGCGGCGGACTGAAGAGATAGCCCTGCACCTGATCGCAGCCCTCCTGGCGGAGAAGCTCGAGCTGCTCGCTGGTCTCAACGCCTTCCGCTGTCGTGGTGCCTCGGTCAGCATCTTGGCGCGCGACTTGCCAAAGCCCATCGCCTTGCCGGCGCCGCCCTGCATCTGCCGCGACAGGAAAATCCAGACCCCGATCAGCGCGATGAACGGCAGCCATGAGACCAGCAGCGACACGAACCACGGCACGTTGTCGCCGGGCGGCTTCGCGGTGATCGAGACCTTGCCGTTATACAGCCGCGAGACCAGCGTCGGATCGTTCGGCGCGTAGGTCTGGAAGCTCGAGCCGTTGGTGAAGGTGCCGTGGATTTCCGGCCCCTGGATCACGACGTCGCGGACGTGGTTGGCGTCGACTTCGGTCAGAAGCTGCGAAAACGAGATGTCCTGCGAGGAGGCGCGCTGGCCAGGATTCTGGAAGAGCGTGAACAACGCCAACAGCAGCAAAACAATAATGACCCAGAGGGCGAAATTGCGCAGATTGGCGTTCATCGATCTTCCTTCGTGGTCGCGCGGATCGCGGCCTTATATCCTTGGCGGCGCATCCCTGGCGTTCTTTGGGTAGCCACGAGGGAATCCCTCGCTCGACTGCATTACAATCTAGGTGCCGCCGCGGTCGCTGCCAAGGGAACCACACAGGACTATTTAGCGCATCCTAGCGCGATTCCCGTTCAAATAATGGCGCTAAATCCGGTGTTTTCCGGGGTGGTTAAGGTACGGTTTCCGGCCGATCGAGACCGTCATTCGACGTCCGATCGCTCAATCCGCCCGGCCGCGGCGGCGGCGGCGCCGGCGTCGATGCGGATCCGGCCCTCGATCAGGCTGACCAGGGCGCCGGCGAGGGTCTGTTTCAGCCTTGGCTGGCGACCCGCCGCTTTTCCGCAACTGCCCGGTCCAAGAGCCGACAGCAGGGCTTCGACCTTGCCGAGTTCGCCGGCCCCTCATGACCGAACCGATCGATCGCGCGCAGCAGCAGCCGCAGCCGGATTTCCTCCGGCATGCGCGGCAAACGCTCGGGCGTCGAACCCCGGCTGCGGCGACTTCGCGGTCCGTCAGCGCGAGATAGCGCTCGGCGCCATCGGCCAGAACCTCTACCGCCGCGTTGGCGCGGGCCAGCCGCGACGCCAGCCGCGCCAGATTTCGGGCGTCGCCGCCTTCGGCGGCGAGCACCGGCATCATCTCGCGGATCCGCGGCCGGGTAAAATGCGTGTCGCGGTTGGTCGGATCGTCGGCGAAGGCCGACCTTGGCCTTGTTGAGGGTGGCGATCAGCCGCGATTTCGCGACATGCAGAAACGGGCGTGCCAGCAACACGCCGTCGCGTTCGGACTGGCGCGCCATCGCAGCCAGCCCGGCGATGCCGCTGCCACGCACCAGCCGCATCAACAGCGTTTCAGCCTGATCGTCACGGGTATGGGCGGTGAGGATGTGCAGGGCGCCGTTGGCCCGCGCCGCCTGGGCCAGCAGGCGATATCGCGCCGATCGAGCCGCGGCCGGCAACCCGGTTTTCGGCTTGGCTCCGGTCCATCGCATCGTGCGATGCGGCACCTCGAGCGTGCGCGCCAGGCGCTTGACGTCACGCGCCTCGCTGCGCGGCTTCGGAGCGCAAGCCATGATCGATTGTGACAGCGACAAGACGCGGACCCCGCACCAGACTGCGGCGCCAGCGGGCCGCCAGCCACATCAGCGCAATCGAATCGGGTCCGCCGGAAACGGCTAGAATGATCGCAGGCGCGCCCTTCCAGTCCGCGAACAGATTTTTCGCATCCCGGGCCGAGATTGCCGAATGGTCGTCGTCAGGCATGGCGTTCGCCGGAAGTGATCGAAGCCTGTCAGGTCAGCGCTTAGCACTTAACCCGCTTTTGCTCACGGTCCACAGCCGCTTTGACCCCCGCGGAGGCACGGGGATATTTCCGCGTCACTTCACCAAGCGCGGCACAGGCGGCCTCCCGCTCCTTCAGGGCCGCGAGCGATTGTCCAAGCCGCAGCAGTGCATCGGGCGCCTTGGCCGATTTGTCGAATTTGGTGGTCACCGCGAGGAAGGATTCCGCGGCGTCACGATAGAGCTGGCGCTGGAAAAAACTCTCGCCGAGCCAGTATTGCGAATCGGCGATCAGGGGATCGCTGGGGTATTTCTGCGCGAAGTTGCGCATGGTCTCTTCGGCCAGCGCGTAGTCCTTGCGCTGCATATAGCCGATGCCGAGATCGAATTCGTCCCTGGGGGTCTGCCGACGGCGGCGCGGTGGCCAACGCGCCGGTCGCGTTGGTGTTGCGCGGCGGCGGTGGCGGCAGTGCGCCGGCCGGATTGCGCGGACCGCCGGTATTCGCAAGATCGAGCGGCTCTCCTGCGCCGCGTCCGCCGGGCGCGCCGACCGGCGCCTCGACCGGGACGGCAAGTTGACCGCCGCCGAGCGCACGCGGCGCGCCGGGAGCGTTCGGATTCTGGTTCGGATCAAAGGCATCGCCGCGGCGCCGGCCTGGCGCCGGCGGACGCTGCCTGCGGTTCCTGAATGATCGGCGCCGGAGCGGCAATCTGCGGACCATAGCCCGGCTGGCCGCGGCTGCCGATAGGCCGGATTCGGCTGGGCCGGAGGAAGCGCGGCGACGCCGGGCTGGGCCCGGCCGGCTGACTGCCGGGAGCAGCTTGCGCGCCGCCTTGCAGCATTCTCAGGCGATCTTCGAGCTGCCGGTTGCGATATTGCAGCTCCTCGTTCTGGCCGGTGAGCTGCCGCAACTGATTTTCAAGCTGCTGGATCCGCATTTCCGGATCGACGTCATCGGATTGCGCCAGACTGCCTGCGAAACACAGCGCCAGCGTCGCGGAACATGAGCCGCGGCGCGCGTAACTTGATGAAATCTGAATGACATTTTGGCCTGACGACGAAAATCGGCGTGACATCGAAAGCGCCGACCACATTGAGAGATGGAGTACGCCAAAAATGTGACTGAGACAAATCAGCGTCGAACTAAGCGCGCAAAGTCAAGGCTGCCTAAAACAAAACCGGCGCCCGAAGGCGCCGGCGAAAAGCTTTGACCGCGAACGCTCAGGAACTGGCGTTCAGCACCGTGACCGCGCGGCGGTTCTGCGACCAGCACGAGATGTCGTTACATACCGCGACCGGGCGTTCCTTGCCGTAGGAGATCGTCCGCATCCGGCCGGCGTCGATGCCGCGCGAGGCGAGGAAGGTGCGAACCGACTGGGCACGCCGCGCACCGAGCGCGATGTTGTATTCGCGGGTGCCGCGCTCATCCGCATGGCCTTCGATGGTGAAGGAATAGCGGTTATAGGTCTGCAGCCATTGCGCCTGCTTTTCCAGGGTCGCGATCGCCTGCGGCGACAATTCGGTCTGGTCGCTCTCGAAGAACACGCGGTCGCCGACATTGACCACGAAATCCTGCTGGCTGCCCGGGGTCGCCGCACTCGCCATCGCGCCGTCCGCCGAGCGGATTCTTGTTCGCGCAGGCGCCCATCGACAGCGCCACCGCGAGCACCGCGGCCAGCTTCAATCCCTGGAGGATACGCATCTGATGTTTCATTCCGGAGCCTCCACGCTCACGTTTTTCCACTGTCATCCGGTCTACAGGGCGTTAGTTAAGCGAACGTTCCGTCAACCTTGATGGGGTGTTGCCGAACCCGATCAAATGCCCACAAACGGCGAAAAGCAACCGCGATAGTTAATGGGTTGTAAATGTGGCGCGACGGTGAAGGCCGGCGACAAGCCTCGCCCGGCGAGATATCCGTCCCGAGCCTTGGCGCCGGTATACCTGGGTACATCGGCAATTTTCAGAAGCGCCGAGGCCGGCCGAAAGCCAGCATACGAGGCCGGCCCCGCCCCGCCTGACCGCGCACGGATCTGCCGGTCAGGCATGCGGGACGATCGATGCGCGCGCGAAGGTGGACTCGCCGGCATCGCGACGGCGAATGGCGCTCGCCGCTGCGCTGAAACAACATCCGCCGCTCGAACGCACTGGAGCGCATCAGCGGAAATCTCTGGAATACGCGTTCCCGGATCGCCGGATAGTCCGCGGCCATCAGACCGACCGGCTTGAGAAGACCCGGAAACAGTCTCGGTTCCCCCAGCGGCTGCTGCAAGAATACCCGGCGATAGAACGCGCGGTGTTCGGGGCGAACGCTGGCAAGTCCGATATCGGCATTAAAGTAGCCGCACGCGATCCAGCCCAGCCGCACCGTGACGTAGGGAAGTTCCGGAAACCTCTTGGCCTTTTCGGGATCTGCGACGAAACGGGTGGGATCGACGATGACGCGTCCCCTGTCGAGTTCGGCGTGCAGAACATCGCTGTACATGTCGGCCGACGGCGAGATCCGCCATTCGGAGTTCAGGACACTGATACGTATCGAGCTGTAAAGTTCGCCGTGAACATAGACGCCGAATATCCAGGTATTGGGCGCATCGTCATAATGGTCGGTGACCCGTTCGGTTTGCGAAGGCAGCATCGCACCTTCGCGCAGATAGGCCCGGTAGCGGAGACGATAAATTTCATCTTTTTCTTCGGGAGTTTCGGCAAGACGATAGTCGACGTGTTCGAGTGGGTCCGCGTTACGTTCGGAAGAGAAAGTGAATCGCTTCTGCCGCAGCACCCATATTACGCACTCCTCAACACCAAACAACCGTCGCGTGAACGTTCAAAAGTTAACAGCTTCTTAACATTCACGCAAAGAGTTCACGGTATTAGGGTTAATCGGGAACTGCAAAAAATTCATCGCACAATGTGATGAAGATAATTTCTAGGAGAGATCGATCGCGGAAAATAATTTCAGGCGATCGATCGCGACGGAACCAGAAGCAACTGCTCTTCCGGCGAACGGCGGCCGTGCGATGCGTTCAGCAACTGGCGTACGCGCACCGCCGGAACCGGCCGGCTGAACAGATAGCCCTGCGCTTCGGTCACCGTGCCGTCGGCGCTGATCAGTTCCAGCTGCTCGTTGGTCTCGATGCCTTCGACCACCACCGACATTCCGAGATCGGCGCTGAGCCGCGCCACGCCGCGCAACAGCGTCAGCGGACGATCGGTGTCGATGCCTTCCAGGAAGGAACGGTCGATCTTGACCTTCTGCAGCGGGAAGTTATGCAGATAGCTCAGGCTCGAATAGCCGGTGCCGAAATCATCCAGCGAAATCCGCACGCCGATCGCGCGCAACTGCGACAACACGTCGTGGGTCAACTGCGTGTTGCGCAACAGCGACGATTCGGTGATCTCGATTTCGAGACGATTGCGCGGGCAGGCCGGAGACTTCGAGCGCATAACGGACCTCGCTCAGCACGTCGCGCTGATGGAACTGCTGCGGCGAGAAATTGACCGCAACGTTGACGCCTTCCGGCCACTTCATGCATTCCATGCAGGCCTTGCGCAGGATCCAGCGGCCGAGATCGACGATCAGGCCCATGTCCTCGGCGACCGGAATGATATCGATCGGCGAGACCGTGCCGCGCACCGGATGATTCCAGCGCAGCAGCGCTTCGCAGGTCGATATCCGTCCCGATTTGAGATTGACCAGCGGCTGATAGAACAGCTCGAATTCCTCGTTGGCCAGCGCCTTGCGCAGATCGAGTTCCAGGATTCGGCGCGCCTCGACGGTTTGCGCCATTTCGTCGCGGAAGAAGCAATAGGTTCCGCGGCCATCCGCCTTGGCGCGATAGAGCGCCATGTCGGCGTTCTTCAGCAGCGTATCGGCGCTGATGCCGGCCGGTGACGTCATCGCGATGCCGACGCTGGCGCCGATCTCGACCAGATGATTGCCGATTTCGTAGCGCTCGCTGAGGTGGTCGACAATGCGCCGGGCGAGACCCGCGGCATCCTCGTTCGATTTGATGTTCTGCTGGAACACCACGAATTCGTCGCCGCCAAACCGCGCCACGAAATCTTCCGGGCGCAGCATGTCGCGCAGCCGGTCGGCGACGGCGCACAACAACTCGTCGCCGCAGGGATGGCCCAGGGTATCGTTGACCTGCTTGAACTGATCGAGATCGATAAACAGCAATGCCGACAACTGCACGGCATCGTGCGGAACCGTCAGAAGACGCTCGATCTCGTCGCGGAAATTGAGCCGGTTGGGCAGCGCCGTCAGTTCGTCGTAACGCGCAAGATGGCTGATCCTGGCTTCCGCGTTGCGCCGTTCGGTGATGTCCTCGAGCAGCACCACGGCGCCGCCGCCGGCCATCGGCTGGAACGTCCATGACAGCGACCGGCCTCGGGCGACGTCGGGATCGGTGGTGATGATATCCCTTGCCTGCGAATCCTCGATTTCCGCGAGGATCATTTTCCCGCTCGCAGCCGAGATCGATCCGGCGCTGACGCAGGCGGCGACGATATCGGCGCGCTTGAACCGCGGCCCACGAGATCGTCGGCGAGATGCATCATCTCGCCGAAGCGATGGTTCATGACGGCAAGGCGGCCGTCGGCGGCGAACATGCACAGGCCATGCGGCATGTTGTTCAGCGCGGTGTCGAACTGGTTCGCCAGCGCCGCCTCGCGTTCGCGCGCGACCAGCGCGCGGACAAAAATCTGCTGCAGGCTGGTCGTGATGTGCTTGATGCCGATGAAGAACAGGATGTTCAGCAGCCCCAGTCCGAAATAATAGGGACTGCCGTGCAGAACCAGCGCCAGCGACAACGGCCCGCAGGCAAGCAGCGTCTGCAGATGGAAAATCCACGGACGGCCATAGGTCCGGCCGGCGCCGGCCGCCATGTAGCCGAGCGTGACCGACGTGCAGATCATGTGCGCGACGGCATCGTTGGTGCCCAGCAACGCCACGACGCACCATATGCCGAGCGCGAGCGCATAGAGCATCGCGCCGATCTGATAGCGGATCTCCCAATGCGACGCCTCGGCCTCGGTCAGGCCCGGCTTGCGCCGCTGGATACAGGTGCATGTCGAAGCCGCGCGAACGGCGCCGGTCACGACGAGAAACGCGACGCAAGGCCAAAGCCAAACATTGCCGGTCTTCACCGCCGTCATGGTCGCGGCGATGGCGGCGCAAAGCGCGCCGGCAAACATCGGCGCCGGATTCTGAAACAGCGAATAGACCAGCGCCGCATAGATCGCGGGCGACAGCGCCTCCTTGATTGTTTCTCTTGTTTTCGATCGACCAACTGCATTGGGCGCGCGCGCGTCCTTTTCAGGTGCGTAGTTTTACCTGCCGCAGATGAAGTCTTTCTGAGGGAACATCGTTACCGGGACGTTGTCTTTCGGCTCGGCAAAGCGAAAATCCGCCCGGTAATTCAGCAGGCTAGGCAGGCTTTGCCGACACTGGCACCGAGTCGGACGCCCGGAAACGGCCGATCTTACGACAACAGCGGCGACCAGGCCGGATCGGACGCGAAGCCCGGGGGTTGGAACCCGTTGTTCGTTACGTCCGGAAATATCCACCGTAAACAGCGAAGGTCCGCCATTGCCGCCGGGGTCGCGGAAGAACATCAGGACCCGGCCATTCGGCGCGAAGGTCGGTCCTTCGTTGTGGAATCCGGAGGTGAGAATCCGCTCGCCCGAACCGTCGGGCTTCATGATGCCGATGGAAAACTGTCCGCCGCCCTGTTTGGTGAAAGGCGATGTAGTCGCCGCGCGGCGACCAGACCGGGGTCGAATAGGTGCCGTCGCCAAAGGAGATGCGCTGCGCGGGTCCGCCCGCCGCCGGCATCACATAGATCTGCGGCTTTCCGCCGCGGTCGGATTCGAAACACAGCCGTGAGCCGTCGGGCGCATAGGACGGCGAGGTATCGATCGCCGGCGTATCGGTGAGGCGCGTGGTCGACTTCGAACGCAAATCCATCACGAACAGGTTCGAATTGCCGCCCTGCTGCAGGCTCATGATCACGCGCTGGCCGTCCGGCGAGAACCGCGGCGAGAACGACATGCCGGGAAAATTGCCGACGATCTCGCGCTGCCCGGTCTCGATGTTGAACAGATAGACCCGCGGATCGCCCTGGCCGAATTCCATATAGGTGATTTCCTGGGTCGACGGCGAGAACCGCGGCGTCAGCACCAGATCGGCGCCGCGCGTCAGATAGCGCACATTGGCGCCGTCCTGATCCATCATCGCCAGCCGCTTGACCCGCCGCTCCTTGGCGCCGGTTTCGTCGACGAACACCACGCGGCTGTCGAAATAGCCTTTTTCGCCGGTCAGGCGCTCGTAGATCTGATCGGAAATGATGTGCGCGATCCGGCGCCAGTATTCCGGCGACGGTGAAATATTGCTGGCCGGCGAGTTGCTGGCCGGTGTTGACGTCCCAGAGCCGGAATTCCGCCTTCAGCCGCCCGTCGCGGCTGCCGGGTCATGCGTCCGGTCACCAGCGCCTGCGCGTTGATGGTCTTCCAGTTCTGGAATTGCGGCGCGGCGTCGATGTTGATGATCTTTTCGATGATAGGCGGCCTGATCGATCGGCGCGAACAGCCCGCTGCGCTTGAGGTTGTTGGTGATGACCTGGGTGACGCCGACACCGACTTCGGCATCCGCCGGCGTTCCCGCCACGAAATTCGGGATCGCGATCGGCAAGCGGCGCGAAATCGCCCTCGGGAACGATGATGCGCTTCGGAGCCTGGCCGAAGGCATTGCGGACGTCGCGCCGCCTGTCAGCACGCCGAGCGAGGCCATTCCGGAAAGGATCTGCCGGCGGCTCGGGCGGAACGGCATCTCACGCAATTGATCTTTGTCGGTCATCTGCTGCGGCTTCATTTCATGGTCTGCGATCGCCGGCGGCAGACCGCTGTTCAGGTCTTTCGTTCGGTGAATACCGGCGCGAAATATTTCCATTCCTCGAAATAGGCCGCGGGCAGATTATACGGCTGGCATTCGATGATCGCGCGCAACGCGCTCTCCTGATAGACGCGAAGATAGGGCGTCGCCGGCGTGCCTTCCGGAACCGGCATGCCTTCCAGCGTGCCGTCGCGCTTCAGCTTGATCGCGAATGCGGCCTCGGGATTCTGGCTCTCGATACCGCCATAGGGCTTCTTCCAGCAGCGCTCGACCTGGGACTGGAACATCGCGCCCCAGGTCGCGGAATTGTCCGCGGCCTTGCCCTTGGACAGGCCGAGCGCGGCGTTGGAATTCAGCGTGTCGCCGGTCACCGCCTGCCGGCGTCGGATCGCGCTTGTCGAGCAGGGCTGCGATCTTCGTCTGATCGAAGGTCCGTTCCGTCTTCGGCTTGGGCGGCTGCGGCGGCGCGGCCGCCTGCGCCACCGGCTTCGGCGGCGGCTTCTTCTCTTCCTTCTTCAAGGCTTCCGCGATCGGATCGACCTTGGGCGGATCGGGCTTCTTCTCGATCGGCTTCGGCTCTTCCTTGGGCTTGTTCTCGACCACCGGCTTCGGCGGATCGGGCTTTTTCTCGACCGGCTTTTCCTCCGGCTTCGGCTGCGGCGGCGGTGACGTGTCGGTCACGACCGGCGCCTTCTCGGTGATCTTGCCGACGGCGTCATCCGACCGGCTTGGCTTCGGCGACCTTCTCCACCAGCGGCTTTGGATTTTCCTTCTTGCCGGACTTCATGCCGGCCATCACCTTGGCGAGCTGATCGGCGGAAATGACATCGACCGGCAAGGATTCTTCCGGCATCGACTCGAATGCCTTGGACGAGAACGACACCAGTCCCCACCCGATCACGAGGACGTGCAGGGCCACAGACGCAACCAGTGTCTTGTCGACCTTCACCCTGCTAGGACCCCTGCTCCACTTCGGTGACCAGTGCCAGCCGCTTGAACCCGGCGCCCGACAATTGCCCCATCACCCGCGCCACGGTTCCGTAATCGGCCTTCTTGTCCGCCCGCATGAATATACGCTCGTCCAGGCCGCCGCGGGCATCGGTGATCGCCTTTAATTTCGGGATCAGCTCGTTCATCGCGACTTCGGTATCGTTGATGAATACCTTGCCCTTGATGTCGACCGAAAGCTGCAGCGGCGTCTTGTCCTGCTCCAGGCTCTTGGCCTGGGTCTGCGGCAGATCGAGCGGCACGCCCACCGTCAACAGCGGCGCCGACACCATGAAGATGATCAGCAGCACCAGCATCACGTCGACCATCGGCGTGACGTTGATCTCCGCCATCACCGCGCGACGCCGGCCGCGGCGACCGCCGCCGCCCGCCGAGCCTGCCATGTTCATCGCCATGATCTTGATGCTCACCGATGCGCTCACAATATATCGCCCGTTCCGTCACGCCCGCTCGTCGATCTGGCGCGACAGGATCGCTGAAAATTCGTCGGCGAACCCTTCCAGCCGCTGGGCCTGCCGGTTCACCTCGGAAGTGAACTTATTGTAGAAAATAGTCGCCGGAATGGCGGCGATAAGGCCGATCGCGGTGGCAAACAGCGCTTCGGCGATGCCCGGGGCCACCACCGCCAGCGAGGTGTTCTTGGAGGCGGCGATCGACTGGAAGCTCGACATGATGCCCCAGACGGTGCCGAACAGGCCGACAAACGGGCCGGCCGAGCCGACCGTCGCCAGCACCAGCAGCCGGCGTTCCAGCCGCTCGATTTCGCGGGCGATGGAGACGTTCATGACCTTTTCGATCCGCATCTGAAGCCCGGCGAAGGAGCGCGCCTGGCTCTCGAACGAGCGTTTCCATTCGCGCATCGCGGCGACGAAACACGCCGCCATCGATTGCGTCGGCTTGGCCGACAGCGCGCGATAAAGTTCCTCGATCGACTGCCCGGACCAGAACGCCTGCTCGAAGCGGTCCATCGCGCGCTTGGTGCGCGAATACAGGAAGATCTTGTCGATCGCGATCGCCCAGACCCAGACCGAGCAGGCGAGCAGTCCCAGCATGACCGCTTTCACGATCCATGCGGCCTGCATGAACAGCGCAATCAGCGAGACATCGCTCGATGCGATCGGCAGGGCCGATTGAGCCACGTCGGCGGGATTCATAGGCGGTGTCCTCTCAACGCGAGTGTCCCAAATTCTCCGGGAGCAAATGGCTGCCGGTTCCACAGCCGCGCGGCAAGCCGCGGCGATAAGCGCCAGCGCGAGAGCCTTGTTGTGTCGCATGAGGGGCCCGTCCAAAGCCGGGTCCTGCATCCCCTGCCAACGTGTCAAAACGAGGGCTATCCGCGCGTCTTTACGCCCCTAACCAGACGCTAATCATGGTTAAGGCGAGGTTACCAAAGGGGAATTTGGCTGCGGCAAATGCGGGCAATTGAAGGGCTGTCGAGCTCGCGGCAGCGAGGCCGGCCGCCCAAAAACAAAACCGCCCACCTGCTGTCGCAGATGGGCGGCTGTGTCGCCGTCAGGTTTGTGGGGGCACGCCGCCTGAGGCTGAAGCCTTGCAGGTCTAGGCTCAGACTTAGCGGCTGGGGCTGACCGTCCGACGGCGGGGTCGGGCGCGGTGCGGTGCTGCGCCATGAACTGGTCGAACTCTTCCTTGTCCTTGGCGTGGCGCAGGCGATCGAGGAAATCGCGGAATTCGGTCTGCTCTTCTTCGAGGCGCTTCAGCGTCTCGACGCGGTATTCGTCGAAGGCGCGGTTGCCGCTCGAGGGCGGACCGAAACCGCCGAAGGGAAAGCCGCGGCGCTCCATGCGGCCGCGCATCCGCTCCATCTTGTACTGCATCCGCTCCATTTTATTTTCGCCAACGGTCCTGAGTGACTCCAGCAACCCATTTTCGTGCTCCTGAGTGTGAAAAAGAGGAAGGCAAGGCCGACCGGCCACCAGAACAGGAAGCCGAGAATGGTCCCGATCACCATTCCGGGATGGATATGCATATGCGGGCGGTAGGGCTCGCTATCGGGGCCGCGCCATCGATTGACATCTGCGGTGTAGGCCATTTCCCTCTCCATGACGGCGTCACGCCGTTGTGAATGTAAATAACATTTACATACCTAACCCATGGCCGGATTTTTGTCAAGCCGGGCGCACGCGGCTGCCCTCGGATTTATTTTGGGGTGCCCCAGGGACCTGAAGGCGAGCCTGAAGGGACCGGCGGCGGGCCGGCCGGCTTTTGCGTCCGCCGGAGCTTTCTGATCGGCCGGCTTGCGGTCGGTCGGGAAGCCGAGACCGCGCAGATAGATCAGCACTTCGGCTTCCAGCAGATCCTCCGCCGACATCGGCAGCTTGCGGCGCGCCGCATCGCCGCGCGCGAACAGCGACGCCACGCCGTGCGACATCGACCAGATATGCAGCGCCATCATCAGCGCCGGCGGCCGCGGCATGCCGGGCGGCGCCAGCGCGGCAAGACGCTCCGCGGCGGCCCTGATGATGCCGAAAGCGCGTTCGCTGGCCGCCAGCAAGGCCGGATTGAGATCGACGGGAAGCCCCGATTCGAACATCGCCGAATAGAACGCCGGCTCCTCGCGGGCGAAGGCGAGATAGGCCTTGCCGACCCGCTCGAACGCCGTGACGGTGTCGGGACGGCCGTCGTCCCAGGCCTGCGGTCAGCACCGCCTCGAATTGCTCGAAGCCGCGCTGCGCGATGCTGGACAGCAGTTCGTCGCGATCGCGAAAATGCCGGTAGGGCGCCGCCGGGCTGACGCCGGCCAAGCGCGCGGCGTCGGCGAAGGTGAAACCCGCAGGCCCCTTCTCCGCGATCAGGCCGAGCGCCGCCTGCAGCAGCGCCTCTTTCAGATTGCCGTGGTGATAGCCGCGCTCGGCGCGGCGTTGTTCCTTGCGCCAGCTCATGTGAAAGGCTTTTACATGAGCCGGCTGCAAAGGTCACTAGCGCAGGCATGGCCGGCGCGCGACATTCACGTGAATGAACGCGTCCTCGGAAAGCCTTTAACCGGCCGGGATCGGCAGCACCGGCATGATCTCCACGGCTTCGCCGGGGAAGATCGCAAAATGCGGATGGTTCTCGAACATCTTCGCCGCGGCTTCGTGCGATTCGGCGCGGACCACGGTAAAGGCGCCCATCTCGTTGCTGATGTCGGCAATGCCGCCCGGGCCGACCCGCTTGGTCTTGCCGAGAGGTCCGCCCATCTCGGCGAGCGCGGCCTGGTGCTTCTCACCCATGCCTTCCATGCGGCAATGCCCGCTTTCTCCTTGGCCTTTCGCTCGGTCTCGGACAGCGCCATCCATGCCGCCATCTTCGCGCTGGTTTTGCTGCCGACGAAGACGGCAAGATAGGTATCGCTCATCGTAGTGTCTCCCTTGGTTGCGGTTCGCTCAGTTCTTGTGGCCTTGCAGTTCGGCAAATCCGGCCGCGGCTTCCTGAACGTCGGCGGGAAAATCCGACATTTCCTGCACCTGGCGGATTTCGATGATCTCGTTGTCGGAAGCCGGGCAGCGCTTGGCCCAGGCGATCGCCTCATCCCGCGATTTCACGTCGATCATCCAGTAGCCGCCGAGCACTTCCTTGGCCTCGGCGAAGGGACCGTCGGTCACCACCGGCTTGCCGCCGGCGAACGACACCCGCGCGCCCGACCGATGGCGGATGCAGGCCGTCGAGCGTGATCAGCACGCCGGCCTCTTTCAGCGCCTCGTTGTATTTCATCATCGCGGCGACGGCTTCGGCCGGCGGCATGGTGCCCGGCGCCGCCGTCTCGTAGCCTCTCGGGAATCATCAGCATCATGAATCGCATCGCGATATCCTTTAGTGCTGCCATTCCGGGGGCGTGAAACGTGAATCCGGGATGACGACCATCGCTATTTCTTCTCGCCTGCGCGCGCAGGCGTGCTTCCTGCTCGCGCAATTCGGGCGTCAGCGCTTCGCCGAAATCTTCCGGCGAGAAGACCTGCCGAATTTCGATTTCGGAGCCGCCGTCGAACGGCGCGCGCTTCATCCAGTCGATCGCCTCATCCAGCGATTTGACCTGGATCAGCCAGAAGCCGGCAACCAGATCGCCGGTGAGCGTCGAACGGACCGCGGCTGACAGTGCGCTCCTTGCCCGAATATTTGACCCGCGCACCTTTCGAACTCGGGATGCAGGCCCTCGCCCGCCAGCATGACGCCCGCCTTCGACCATTTCCTCGTTGAACTTGCCCATCGCGGTCAGCAATTCCGTGCTCGGCATCACGCCGGCTTCGGAATCCTTGCTGGCCTTCACAATCACCATGAATCGCATCGTCTTGCTCCGTTGGATCGACTGGCTCGGTCCGGCAATCGCCTGTCGAACCCGCGCTCGGGGATAAGACGAACCGGGTTTTGCCGAGCACCGACATGCCGACCAAAATTATTTTGCCTACCCTTATTTCGGGAACATCGCGAAATACGGCTCCGCCTCCTTGACCACCCGCGCAAAGGAGGGCCGTGCCTTCAGGCGCTCGAAATAGGCCGTCACGTTTTTGTGGCCGTCCGAACGGCACCACCATGTTGCCGTAGAACAGCGCCGGTGCGGCGGCGCAATCGGCGAGCGTGAAGGCCTCGCCCATCGCCCAGGTCTTGTTGGCCACCTCCTTGTCGATCATGCCGTAGCACGACGCAATCCGCGCCCTGGCTTCATCGACGCCATGGGGATCCTTGTTTGCCCGCCGGGCGCAACCGGTCGCCGACCACCTTCTGCATCGGCAGATGCACATAGAGATCGTAGAAGCGGTCGCGCAGCCGCGTCTGCCGCGCCAGTTCGGGGTCCGCAGGGATGAACCTGGCGCGGCCGGGATAATGGTTGTCGAGATATTCGATGATGATGCTGGATTCCGGAATGGTGCGGTCGGTGGCATCGTCGCGCAGCACCGGAAACTTGCCGATCGGCCACAGCTTCAACAGCGCCGCGCGCTCGCTCTCTTTGCCGAGATCGACGCATGACGGGCGTGAACGGTGTATCGTTCTCATACAGCGCGATCAGCACCTTCCAGCAGAACGACGACAGCGGATGGTAGTATAGCTTGAGGGACATCATAAAACTCCGGATCAGCTTTCACTTTGCCTGACGAAGACGCCGTTTTGATAGGTAGCGCCGAAATACACATCGATGCTCTTTACCCTGTCGTCTTCGAAGGCAAAGAATTCGGTGTTGCGGAAGGCCTTTCCGCCCTTGGCCGTGCATAGGTAGGTCACAAAAGCCTCATCGCCTTCGACAACGATTCTCTCCAGTTCATGCCGTTCGATCCAGTCGCTGCCACGCCAGCAGCGCGCGAAATAAGTGGCCTTGTCAATTCCATCGTCGTACGGGCTGGTGAACCGGAAATCGTCTGCAAGAAAATCCTCAACGGCCTTGCGGTCGTTCGACAGGTAGGCCGAGAAGATGGCGCGGATGATTTCGGACTTCTCATTGTCAGCCATCATATCCCCTCAAGCTACTTCCCATCGCCGTACCGCTTCGGTCGCGCCCTCCGGCGTCGCTTCGAAGATCGCCGATGCCAGCACAGCATGGAGGTGCAGCATGACGTTGCCCGAATTGCGGAAGCCGTGCAGGCGGCCCGCCGGCACGATCAGCGATTGGCCCGCGGGGACGATGACACGTGCATCATCGATCCACATTTCGGCCTCGCCTTCGCGCACCGTCAGCACTTCCTCGACCGGATGGACATGGGTTGGCGCGCCGACACCGGGAGCAACCCACTGTTCGAAGATGCATAGTTGCACGGCGCCGTTGCGGGCCGAGACCAGCATCCGGGTCTCCACGCCGGGGCGCCATTGTTCCAGTGGCGTATTCTGAGGGTCGATGGCTTTCATGAAATTCGGCTCTTCGCTTGCTGAGTTCGCCCGGTTAAGAAAGCAGACGCTTTGTTTCCGTGCTAGGGGACAAGACACTCAACCCGACCTGCTGATGGAACATTGATGACTCCTGCCCTTCAAAAAGTCGCGCTGGTCACCGGCGCCGCGCGCGGCATCGGGCTTGCGGTCGCGAAACGGTTTCTCGCCGAGGGCTGGCGCGTGGCGCTGCTCGACATCGAGGGCGAATTGCTGCACGGCGCGGTGGCCGCGCTTGGCCGATCCCGACAACACGCTCGCTTTGCATTGCGACGTCTCCGACGCCGACGCGGTGACGGCGGCGATGGCCAAGGTGGACGCGCGTTTCGGCCGGCTCGATGCGCTGGTCAACAATGCCGGCATCGCGGTGTTCGCGCCCTTGCTGGAAACCTCCGACGAGGACTGGAGCCGGGTGCTGGCGGTCAATCTCACCGGGCCGTTTCTTTGCACCAAGGCGGCCGCGCCCTTGATGCGCGAACATGGCGGCGGCGCCATCGTCAACATCACCTCGATTTCGGCGGTGCGCGCCTCGACGCTGCGCTCGGCCTACGGCACCAGCAAGGCCGGGCTCGCCCATCTCACCAAGCAACTCGCCGTCGAACTGGCCGTCGCTCGGCATTCGCGTCAATGGCGTCGCTCCCGGTCCGGTCGAGACCGCGATGGCGAAAGCCGTTCATACCCCGGAAATCCGCGCCGACTATCATGACGCGATCCCGCTCAACCGTTACGGCCTCGAGGAAGAACTGGCGGAGGCGGTGTTCTTTCTGTGCAGCGACCGCGCCAGCTACATCACCGGACAAATTCTCGCCGTCGACGGCGGCTTCGATGCCGCCGGAATCGGATTGCCGACGCTGCGCGGCGAAAGAAGGAATGGCTAGACAATTCGTAGTCTAGCAAAAAGAATTTTCCTCGCTAACGCTGTGTGCGCTCGCCGCGCCGGCGTGGGGCGAGGTTCGCATCCTCGCCAGTCCGGGCGGCCAGGTCGGCCCGTTCCTCGATTTGTTCGACCGGGTGCGCGCTTCGGGCGAACGCGTGGTGATCGACGGCCCCTGCCTGTCGGCCTGCACGCTGGTGCTGAGCGATGGTGCCGAGCGAGCGCATTTGCGTGACGCGCCGCGCGATACTTGGATTTCACGCCGCGCGATCGATGGATCGGCGCGGCCGGCTGTGGGCCGAGCCGGAAGCGTCCGAGCAGGTGCTGGAGGCTTATCCCTCCCCGGTGCGCAACTGGATTCGCCGCCACGGCGGATTGACCTCGCGCCTGCTGTTGTTGCGCGGGCGCGAACTTGCGGCGATCTATCCCTCGTGCAGGTGAGCGCGCTCACATATCCATCGGGCAGTTGACCATCCAGGGAATCCCGAACTGATCGACGCACATGCCAAATCCCTTGGAGAAGAAGGTCTTGCCGAACGGCATGGTAACCGTTGCCGCCTTCGGAGAGCGCCTTGAACTTGCGCTCGGCATCGGCCGGGTCCTCGATCGGCAACGAGACTGAAAATCCCTGCGGCTTGTGAAAGTGATCGGGAGGCGTGTCGGAGGCCATGATCACCCCGCCATCGATCGAGATCTTGGCGTGCATGATTTTCTTGCTCCAGTTCGGCGGCATCGGCATTCCCGGAGGCGCACCCTCATGCGTCAGCATCGCGTCGATCCTGGCGCCGAGCACCTTCTCGTAGAATTTGAACGCCGCTTCGCAATTGCCGTTGTAGAACAGATAGGGATTGATCTGCATCGCTTGCTCCTTGAGTAATCGGGGGCTTCGAGTGTTATTTATTTCTCGGTGAGATTTTTCAGATTGATGAGACCGGCTTCAAAATCCTTGCCGATCATCTGGTCGAGGTTCATGAACACCTGCATCAGCTTCGACATAAACGGCGCGGGACCATGCATCGTCCAGGTGACATTCGTTGAGGCGTCGCCTTGCGGCAGCATGGTGAACTCGGCGGTGTTGTGGCCTTCGAACGGCGTAAAGAAATCGAGCTTGATGACGATCTTCGACGGTGCCGAGCTGTCCAGAATTTCCATGCGGCCGGAACCGACATTCTTGTTGCCTTCCCAACCATAGACCGCGCCCTTGCCGCTGGCAGCGCCGCTATAGCTGCGCTTCATGCGCGGGATCCTTGTTCTCGTAGGGCGACCATGATTTCCACTGATGAAAATCGTTGATCCAGGGAAATATCCTTTCCGCCGGCGCCTTGATGCTGATCGCGCGCTGGACGCTGAACGTATCCGGCTTGGTCGCGGCGAGGATGAGAACGATCGCAATGGCGACCGCAAGCACAACGGCGATAATGGCAATGATTTCAAACATGGCAGGCTCCGTTATCGCATTTCAACCATTTGTCCCAGGAACGAACCGGATAGCGGCAATCCGACACGGCGGCGAAAAATTTCTCACGTCCCCGCCTTGGCCCCGTGCGGCCTGCTGTCGCGCATCAGGCGATCGAGATGCATCCGGATATGGGCGGCTTCCGCCGAAGTATTGGCCAGCGCGATGGCGCGGTCGAACGCCACGCGGGCCTCGTCATTGCGGCCAAGCTGCATCAGGAACGCGCCGCGCACGCCGAAGAAATGGAAATAATTCGAAAGCCGCGGCGCCAGCGGCTCGATCATCTCCAGCGCCGCCTCGGGTCCCGCGCACCTTGGATACCGCGACCGCGCGGTTGAGCGTGACCACCGGCGACGGCTGCATGATTTCGAGCGCGCCATAGAGCAGATCGATCTGGGTCCAGTCGGTATCTTCGGGCTTTGCGGCGCGGGCATGCAGGGCCGCGATCGCCGCCTGGATCTGATAGGGCCCGCTTTGCCGGTGCCGCATCGCCTTGTCGATCAGCGCCAGCCCCTCCGCGATCATCTTCTGGTTCCACAGGCTGCGGTCCTGATCGTCGAGCAGCACCAGCGCGCCGGTCGGCATCGAAGCGCGCCGCCGCACGGGCGTGCTGCAGCAGCAGCAATGCGGTCAGCCCCATGATCTCGGGTTCGCTCTGGAACAGCCGCAGCAACAATCGCGCCAGACGGATGGCTTCCTCGCACAACGGCGCGCGGATTTCGGCGGTGTCGCCGCTCGGCCGAATAGCCTTCGTTGAAGATCAGGTAGACCATCGCGGCGACGGCAGAAAGCCGCTCGCTGCGCTCGACCGCGCCCGGCGTCTCGAATGGCACGTCGGCATCCGCGACCCGCGCCTTGGCGCGGGTGATGCGCTGCTCCATCGCCGCTTCAGAAACCAGGAACGCGCGCGCGATCTGCTTCACGGTCAGTCCCGAGACGATGCGCAGCGCCAGCGCGATCTGCTGGGTCGCCGGCAGGTCGGGATGGCAGCAGATGAACAGCAGCCGCAGGATATCGTCACGGTAATGCGAGCCGTCGAGCCGCTCGGCCAGCGCCTCCTCGGCATCGTCGAGATCGGAGATCGCCTCGTCCTCGGGCAGCGGCTGCTGCTTGCGGCTTCGCCTGATGTCGTCGATGGCGACGTTGCGCCCGACCATGATCAGCCACGCCGCTGCATCGCGTGGCGGGCCGTTTTGCGGCCAGCTTTTCAGCGCACGCAGGCAGGCGTTCTGGAAGGCCTCCTCGGCGGTGTCGAGATCGCGGAAATAGCGCAGCAGCGCGCCGATCGCCTGGGGACGCGCCGAAGTCAATGCGGCATCGATCCAGGCGGTGTCGGTCACTTCACATCGCCCCCGGGCGCGAACATGCCGACGGGACGAATTTCATAGGCGCCACCGGGATTGGCCGCTCCAAGGTCGCGCGCAACGTCGAGCGCCTCATCGAGGTTCTTGCAGTCGACCACGTAGAAGCCGAGCAATTGTTCCTTGGTCTCGGCATAGGGGCCGTCGATCACCACGGGCGGATCGTCCTTGCGCAGCGTGGTCGCCGAGGTCGTCGGCAACAGCCGCGCCACCGGCCCGAGCCGGCCCTGCTTTGTCAGTTTTTCCTGCACAACGCTCAATTTCTTCATCACGGCGGCGTCCTGCTCCTTGGTCCAGGAACCGGTGAAATCCTCATCGTGGTAGCAAAGGATGGCGTAGAGCATGCGAGAAGGGTTTCCTGGTTGTTGCAAGGACGAACCAGTATGCCCGGAGCCGACAGCAATCGGAAATATTTTGCGCGGCGGGGGCGGGCCGGTAAGGTCGCCTGTCATGCCGCAGATAGAAGGCGAAAATCCGATGAATAAAGGTGCGCTCGCTTTGCTCGTGCATGGCGGGACTGAAAACTGGTCGCCGGAGCGATGGAAGAGCCGATTCGACGAGGTCTGCGGGGACCGCCGGGTTCTGAAGCTGCCCGATGCGGCGTTCGATCCCGCCGAAATCCATTACGCCGCGGTGTGGAAGCCCGATCCGGGGGAACTGGCGGCATTTCCAAATCTGCGCGTCATTTTCAATCTGGGCGCCGGCGTCGATGCGCTGATGGCTGATACCTCCTGCCGAAGGTGCCGCTGGTTCGCGTCGCGGTCGACGATCTCACCGATCGCATGACGGAATATGTCGTGCTGCACGTGTTGATGCATCACCGGCAGGAACTCTATCTTCGCGAAAGCCAGCGCGAGAAGCGCTGGGCGCCGAAATCGCAATGGCCGGCGCGCGCGATCACGGTCGGCATCATGGGCCTCGGCACGCTGGGAACAGCTTCAGCCAGGGCGCTTCGTCATCTCGGCTTTCGCGTGTCGGGCTGGAGCAGAAGCCCGAGACGGATCGACGGCGTCGAGTGCTTTCACGGCAAGGCACAGCTCGACGCTGTTTCTGCGAGCGAACCAATATCCTCGTTTGCCTGCTGCCGCTCACACCGAATACGCGACAAATCCTGAATCGCGGATTATTCGCAAAGCTCAACCGCAATAGCCCATTCGGCGCGCCGGTCCTGATCAATGCCGGACGCGGCGGGCTGCAAAACGAATCCGATATCCTGCAATGCCTCGATGACGGCACGCTCGGCGCCGCATCGCTGGATGTCTTCGCCGACCGAACCGCTGCCGGCGGACAGCCGGTTCTGGACCCATCCCAAAGTCATCCTGACGCCGCACAATGCCGCCGATACCGACCCCGACGAGATATCAAAATATGTGGCGCGGCAGATCGAACGTTTTGAGGCCGGCGGCGCGCTGGAGAATATTGTCGATGTGGCACGGGGATATTAGCCCACCATCACACCCAACGTGCCCTTCACGATGTTCTCAAACCTGATCCGCCTTCATCAACACCCGCAACGCTTTCGGGATTGGCTGCGCCCGTCCCTCGCTGATGAAGGCGACGCGCACTTGAGCTGTTACCAGCACGTCGTCGCCGCGCCGCACCTCCTGCGCCAGCGTGATCGAGGCGCCCTTCACCACGACCGGCCAGGTCACGATGTCGAGCACGTCGTCCATCCGCGCCGGCTTGAGGTAATCGATCTGCATCGAGCGCACCACGAAGGCAAAGCCCGGCGATTCCGCCTGCGCTTCGGCAAATAGCGCATGCTGCTCGGCGCCCATCAGCCGCAAATGATTGGTCCGCCCGCGCTCCATGAAGCGCAAATAATTGGCGTGATAGACGATGCCGGAAAAATCGGTGTCTTCGTAATAGACGCGGATTTGCATGTGATGTCGGCCATCGCGGATCGCACCGTCGAGAGAGGACATTGATATTATTCCCGGATTTCAGCAGCGAGCGACAGCGATTGAGCGACAGTATGCAATCGCTTGTCGCGCGTCCAAAGAAACGTCTCCTGCGCCAGCGCCGCAGCGGCAAGCAGATGTGCATCAACATACCCGACGCCCGAGCCCGACAATTTTCGACGTACAATAAATCTGAGAACCTCCTCGTTGTCGCCGACGGTCACCATGGGAAGCCGGCGCAACTCATTGAGCGTTTCGGCGATCCTCGGCACATAGCCGAGTGCCAATTCCCCAATTACGAACGGATGCATAACGACATCGCCATTATCGAGAAAGCGCGCCAGCCGTAAATCGCCGCGACGAAAGTGGTCTACCCAAATCGACGTATCGACGAGAATCATCGCTGAGGGCGGCGGCGCGGGGGCGCTTTAGCGTCAGGTTCGGTGCCTCCGAGGCGGGCGAGCCGGCGCGCGGCCTCCCGCTCGACAAAGGCCTTTAACGCTTGCCTGATGACGGCGGACGTCTCGGTAGCGTCAGCATATTCCTGCGCTTTGGCCAACAATTCGTCATCGATCGCGATCGTGGTTCTCATGTGGCCAACTCCGTTGCATCAAACATAGCATCATTTGATGCTCATTTCCATGCCTACTTTCGCGAGTCGTTCTGGCGCGTGGCAACGGCCGAAGGCTATCCTCTCGGTAGGCACCTACCCGACGCCGCCAGCGGCAGCACATGGTCGCGGGTCAGCGGCGCCATCGGGATATCGGGCGGCGCGGCCGGATCGATCCAGAGCATCGCATCGATCTCGGCTTGCGGCACGATATCGCCGGTCACGTCGATCCCGTAGAGCGACGCGCGCACCCGCGAACCCGGTCTCATTGGCCGAGACGGCATCGAATTCGCCGAGCGGCCGGATCGAATCGCGGACCGCGTTGCAGCCGAGTTCTTCGCCGATCTCGCGCATCAGCGCCGTGGCGTCGTCCTCTCCGGCATCGCGCTTGCCGCCGGGCTGCATGAAGGCCGCTGGTGCCGCGCTTGCGCACCAGCAGCACGCGGCCTGCCTCGTCGCGGATCAGCGCCGCGACGATCTCGATTGTGCCGCGTCATTCCTGCTCGCTTTGGCCGAACAAGCCGAACTGCGCCGGATCGCGCGCGGGTTCGGCGAGGCCGAGATGCCTGAACGCATGCGAGGTCAACAGCCGCCCGCGCGGGGTGCGCTGCAGATAGCCGCACTGGATCAGGAACGGCTCGATGATGTCCTCGATGGCGTCGCGCGGCTCCGACAGCGCCGCCGCCATGGTCTCGACGCCCACCGGACCGCCGCCGTAATTCATCGCGATGGTCGTGAGATAACGCCGGTCCATCGCGTCGAGGCCGGCGGCGTCGACCTCCAGCGCGCTGAGCGCATTGTCGGCGATGGCGCGGTCGATCGAGGCGGCATCGGCCGCCGAGGCAAAATCGCGCACCCGCCGCAGCAGCCGTCCGGCGATGCGCGGCGTGCCGCGGGCGCGGCGGGCGATCTCGTTGGCGCCATCCGGCGTCATGCCGATCTTGAGCACGCGCGCGCCGCGGGTGACGATCTTTTCCAGCTCTTCCTCGGTGTAGAAATTCAGCCGCACCGGAATCCCGAAGCGATCGCGCAGCGGATTGGTCAGCAAGCCTGCGCGCGTCGTCGCGCCGACCAGCGTGAACTTCGCCAGTTCGATCTTGACCGAGCGCGCCGCCGGTCCCTCGCCGATGATGAGGTCGAGCTGGAAATCCTCCATCGCCGGATACAGCACTTCCTCGACCGCGGGGCTGAGGCGATGGATTTCGTCGATGAACAGCACATCGCGCTCTTCGAGATTGGTCAGCAGCGCGGCGAGATCGCCGGCCTTGGCGATCACGGGCCCGGAGGTGGCGCGAAAGCCGACGCCGAGTTCGCGCGCCACGATCTGCGCCAGCGTGGTCTTGCCGAGCCCAGGCGGGCCGACGAACAGCACATGGTCCAGCGCCTCGCCGCGCTTGCGCGCGGCCTCGATGAAGATCGAGAGGTTGGCGCGCGCCTGCGCCTGGCCGACGAACTCCGACAGCAATTGCGGGCGCAGCGCGGTGTCGCCGGCATCGTCGGTGCGGCGCTCGGGCGTGACGATGCGGGAGGGCGTGGTCATGGGCGAGCGCGCAGACTTCTCCCTCTCCCCGCTTGCGGGGAGAGGGTTGGGGTGAGGGGGACTTCGGCAGGCCCGGACTTGCGGATAGCCCCCTCACCCGGATACGCAGGGAGATCCGACGTCTCCCCGCACGCGGGGAGAGGTGAAGCAAGAGCGAGCGCTCATATGCGGAGCCTCACGATTCACTTCGCCAGTTCCTTCAGCCCCAGCCGGATGAGCTGCGCGGTCTCGGCGTTTTCACCGGCGATGCGCGAGGCGCCGGCGATGGCGGCGGCGGCCTGCGGCGGTCCGTAGCCGAGATTGACCAGCGCCGAGATCGCATCGGTGACCGGGCGCGGCGCGCGATCATCGTCGATCGCGCCGGACAGATGCACCAGCGCCGGATCGACATTGGCGAACGCCGGCGCCTTGTCCTTCAATTCGGTGACGATGCGCTCGGCGACTTTCGGACCGACACCGGGCGTGCGCGTCACCGCCGCCTTGTCGCGCAGCGCAATGGCGTTGGCGAGATCGGACGGCGGCAGGGTGGAGAGCACCGCCAGCGCCACCTTGGCGCCGACGCCCTGCACGGTCTGCAGCAGGCGAAACCATTCGCGCTCGGTATCGCCGCGAAAGCCGAACAGTTTTATCTGGTCCTCGCGCACGTAAGTCTCGATCGACAGCACCGCGGCCTCGCCGGGCGCCGGCAACGCCTGCAACGTGCGCGCCGAGCAATGCACCTGATAGCCGACGCCGCCGACGTCGAGGATCACATAGTCCTCGCCGTAGCTGTCGATCAGGCCTTTCAGCTTGCCGATCATACCCCGACCACCCTTAGCCTCAGCATCGCGCTGTCGCGGTGATGCGCATGGGTAATGGCGATCGCCAGCGCGTCGGCGGCGTCGGGGGATTTCGGCTCGGCCTTCGGCAGCAGGATTTTCAGCATCATCAGGATCTGGTTCTTGTCGGCATGGCCGGCGCCGACCACGGTCTTTTTCACCTGATTGGGCGCATATTCCGCGACCGATATCCCGAACATCGCCGGCGCCAGCATGGCGACGCCGCGCGCCTGGCCGAGCTTCAGGGTGGCGACGCCGTCCTTGTTGACGAAGGTCTGCTCGACCGCGGCTTCCATCGGGCCGGAAATCGCCGAGCACGGCTGGCGAGGCCCTCATGGATCGCCAGCAGGCGGCTCGCCAGCGGCAGGCCTTCCGGCGGTTCCACCGAGCCGCAGCCGACGAAAATCAGCCGGTTACCGTCGATCTCGATCACGCCCCAGCCGGTGCGGCGCAGGCCGGGATCGATGCCGAGGATGCGGACGGGGTGGCGAATTGGCTGGGCTGTCATGGGTTAGTGATAACGCCGGAGCGGGGCCAGCGAAACCTTTACCGGCCGTCATACCCCGCGAAAGAGGGCCCTGCCCTACCCGCCCATCCTGGCCATCAGCGCGTCCGACACCTCGAAATTGGCGAACACGTTCTGCACGTCGTCATGCTCGTTGAGCAGGTCGATCAGCTTCAACAGCTTTTCGCCGGTCTCGTCGTCCACCGGCACGGTGTTTTGCGGCTTCCAGGTCAGTTGCGCCTTGCGGGCTTCGCCGAATTTCGCCTCCAGCGCTTTGGCGACGTCGCGGAAGGTTTCCTGCGACGCGTAGACCTCATGGCCGCTCTCGCTGGAGGCAACGTCGTCGGCGCCGGCCTCGATCGCCGCATCCAGCATGGCGTCGTCGGAGGCGACCTTGGCGTCGTATTCGATGATGCCGGTGCGGTCGAACATGAAGGCGACTGAGCCGGTTTCGCCGAGATTGCCGCCGGATTTGGTGAAATAGGAACGGATATCGGAGGCGGCGCGATTGCGGTTGTCGGTCAGGGCCTCGACGATCACGGCGACGCCGCCCGGGCCATAGCCCTCATAGCGGATCTCGTCGTAGTTTTCCGCTTCCCCGCCGCTGGCCTTGTTGATCGCGCGCTGGATCGAATCCTTCGACATGTTTTCCTGACGGGCGGAGATGATGGCGGCGCGCAGCCGGGCATTCATGGCCGGATCGGGCTGGCCCAGCTTGGCCGCGACCGTGATTTCCCGCGCCAGCTTGCCGAATAGTTTCGACTTCTGGGCATCCTGCCGGCCCTTGCGGTGCATGATGTTCTTGAACTGGGAATGTCCGGCCATGCGGTCTCTCTTGAGGCTTTAAGGGTTCGTTCAGGATGGTTTGGCGGGAAAGCGCGGCGTTATAGGCCGGGAAGCCCGCGAAATCAAAGATATGCCAGCTTTTTTGGGGTGACGGTAGGGTCGCTGCCGGCTTGTGAGGCAATCGTTAACCATGACTTCATGCCCAAATGCGAGAATGCCGCTATTCAATTTCGTGTTTTCCGCGAGAGGCCCATGGCGTTCGGTTTGTTTCGAAGACGTCCGCCGCAACCGGCTGCGCCCGATGTCCCGCCGGAAGCACAGACCGTTGTCGCCGATGAACCGGGCGTATCGGACGGCGACACGTCCAGGGAAATCCTCGAACTGCTGGAACTCGAACTCGGCGCCATGATCCGGCAGCTCGAGCGCGCGGCCAATTCGGTCGCCGGCGGCGCCGAAGCCACGGCGGCAACACTCGTCACCATCCGCCAGCGCACCGATGCCCTGACCGGGCGCACCAGCGCCGCGCAAACGACAGCGACTACGTTCTCGCAGGCCGCGGAGAAGTTCACCCATTCGGCGCAAGGCATCGGTTCCCAGGTGCGCGACGCCAGCCGGCTCGCCGACCAGGCCGCGGCCGCCGCCCATGAAGCCAGCCTCAATGTCGACCGCTTGCGGGAATCCTCCGCCGCCATCGGCAATGTCGTCAACCTGATTGCGCGGATCGCCAAGCAGACCACGCTGCTCGCGCTCAACTCCACCATCGAGGCGGCGCGGGCCGGTGCGGCGGGGCGCGGCTTTGCGGTGGTCGCCTCGGAGGTCAAGGCGCTCGCGGTGCAGACCCAGGACGCCACCGAGGAGATCAAGAAAAAGATCGACGCGCTGCAACGCGATGCCGCAGGCTCGGTCGACGCAGTGCACCGGATCTCGCAGGCGATCGAGGCGATCCGCCCGGTGTTCGAAAACGTCAACGGCGCCGTGGCGGGGCAGAACGAAACCACCAGCGACATGTCCGACAACGCGGCCAACGCATCGCATTTCATCGTCTCGGTCGGCGACAGCGCCGCCGAAATCGACAGCGCCACCAAGGAGGCCGAGGCGCACGGCGAAGACGTCGCCAGGGCCGGCAAGGCCGTCACCATGTTTGCGCAGAAACTCAAATCCCGCTGCGCGGTGCTGCTGCGCCAGGACGAACGCGCGGACCGGCGCAAGAGCGAACGGCTGCCCTGCAATCTCGGAATTGAAATCCAGACCGCGCGCGGCCTGATCACCGCATCGGTCTATGAGATTTCCAGGGAAGGCATCCTGATCTGCGGGCCGGACGGCGAACGGTTGCCGCGCAACGGCACCGTCAACGCCACGCTGGAGAGCATCGGCGCCTGCTGTATCCGCCTCGGCGAGCGCTCGACCGCGGGCGTGCAGGCGCGGTTCGAGGCGCCGGACGCCGAGCTTGCCGAGAAGATCGAGGACAAGCTGTGGTCGATCCATGACGAGAACACCGAATACGTCACCCGCGGTATCGAAGCCGGCACCGCGTTGACGAAGATGTTCGAGAACGCGGTGGCGAGCGGCGATATCTCGATGGACGATATGTTCGACGCCGACTATGTCGAAACGTCCGGCACCAATCCGATGCAGTATCGCACCCGGATTCTCGGCTGGGCCGAACGCGTATTGCCTCCGTTTCAGGAGGCCTTCCTGGCCCGCGATCCGCGCATGGTGTTCTGCGTGATGATCGACCGCAACGGCTATGTGCCGGTGCACAACAAAATCTACTCGCATCCGCAACGCCCCGGCGATGTCGCCTGGAACACCGCCAACTGCCGCAACCGGCGCATCTTCAACGACGGCGCCGGCCTGGCTGCGGGGCGCAACCTGCGCTCCTACCTGATTCAGAGCTACGCCCGCGACATGGGCAACGGCATGACCATCATGATGCGCGAGATCGACATACCGATCCGCGTTAATGGCCGGCACTGGGGCGGATTCCGCACCGCGTACAAGCTTTAAATCGCCAGCTGTAATTCGAAATCCGGTCCGACGATAAAAAGGCGGCCGTCGCGGCCGCCTTTTACGTCAGATGCTGTTCAGTTACTGGCAGATATGCCGGCGGCCATCGGCGCCATTGAACCACGTTCCGCGATGACATGCGAAGCCTTCCGGGCCGAAGCTGCGCGGATCTTCGTAGTAGTTGCGCTGATCGTCGTAGGCGTAACTATCCCGGAACGGTGCGGTCGCAATGGCGGCAGCGGTTCCAACCGCGGCGCCCGCGACGGCGCCGGCCGTATCGGCGGCGGCGCCGACCGGACCCCGGTGATAGACATGGTCATTGTCGCGATAGACCTGTTGCGCCGTGGCCGGCGCGGCGATCGCCGTGGAAAGCACCGCAGCAGCGGCGAGAAGTTTCAGTTTCGTCATCGGTTCTCTCCGTTGTGATGATGCGGAGCCAACCCGTGATGAGAGGGGACGTTCCTGAATTCAACCGGATGTGAAGGCGGGAACTGATGCGATGATTGTTCCATCCTTCACCCGTACGAACCTGCGCGATCCGTGGCTTCAATTTTCCGATTCAGTTTTTAAACAGCCAAGGTCGTCATACCCCGCGCATGCGGGGTATCCAGTACGCCGCGGCCTCTCGTTTCATTACAACCGCCGTGGAGTACTGGATCGCCCGCCTGCGCGGGCGATGACAGCGGAGTGTGGAGAAGCAGCGACCGCTGCGCAATGACGTTGATAGGCATGCTTCCGCATACTCGCGGCCCGATCCGCCCGAGGTTTGCAAGAACATTTGCGCCTCCAAACAGAGGGCGCAGGGAAGGCCGGGTGCCCGCTGCACCCGCAGCCCCGCGTGCAAAAATAGAAAAGCACACGAGCAATAGTCACTACAGGTTCACCGGATCAGTCCAGCCTTCCCTGCGCAATGGTTTACGGCTTATGTCGCGCTCTCCTCGGTGAGCCCCGCTCTGTTGCCACCGTCGCCGACGATTTGTCTTCGCCAACTTGACACCGGCGTGAGGGTGTCAGGACCACACGATTTTGCCATCCGCATCGGCGCTGTTCGTCAATAGCGCCACCTGCGTCCACCGCATCCCGTCCCGCGTTCGTGACGATCGCGAGCCGCCCCTCTGTGGGACGGGACGACGGAGATATAGCGCTGATTTGCCTATTCTGAAAAGCAGAATATTTTTGCAAAAGGGGCTTGACAGGAATTTGGTGATTTGCCCGTCGGGTCAGGATCGGAGGGTGACCGACCAGGAATGACAGGCAACGGGCCGGGAGATTCCCTCGATCAGCTCACCGCCGCCATGGCGCGCTCGGCGGCTTTCAGATCTGCCGTGTCTCTGCCCTCCACGAATTGCTCGAACACCGGCTGCAGCAGCGCCCGGCCGCTTTCGCGCTTTCCCTGGCCGGCAAGCAGTGTCGCGAGATCGGTCGCGGTCCGCAATTCCCACGCGCGCGCGCCCTGACGCCGGCTCAACTCAAGCGACTGCATCAGGTGCATCTCCGCGTCGCCGGCGTCAGGCTGCGGCATTGACAGAAGAAGGCTGGCCTTCATGCGGAGCAACTCCGGCATGTAAACGGTATCGCCGTTGGTCTCCACCCGTCGTATCGACTCGTCGATCAGTGCAATGCCTTCGGCGAATCGTCCGATCGCCGCCAACCCCTGAGCCAGCGCGATGTTGAATTCCGTGGTGAGCAACTCGTAGCGCACCGCGTGGATTTTCTCGAGAGCCGTCCGCAGGCTCGCAACCCCGTCTTTAACATCGCCTTGGTGGATGGCCAGCTCCGCCTTGCGGGCCTGCCCGACCGCGGAAAGCGGTCCGAGAGATTGGCTCTCGGCATGGGACACAGACAGATTTATACATCCTTCGGCGCCCCGAAAATCGCCTGTCCAGACGAAAACCGACGCAGCCCATGCCAAGCTGCCACGGCAAGGGACGTCGAATGGTCCGTACGTTCGGCACTCTTGATAGTCTCGTGAACGCGTTCCACGGCCTGCGCCGGATGGCCTTGCAGCCACAGGGTCCGCGCCAGGGCGATTCCGGCGCGGTAATGCCGGTCAAAGGCAAGATAGATTGGAGTCCGTTGAGGACGCGACCAAAGCTGGAGCGAAGCCTCAAGCTCGACGCGGGCATTGCTCAACTCGCCCGACAGGTGCAGTGACCTGCCCAAAATGGAATGGGCCAGCGCCATGGCGGCCGGATCCTCGACGGCTCCGGCAACGGCTCGACAGCGCTTCGCATAATGCACGGCCGTTTTGAAATCGCCGCTGCGAAAGTGGAACATATGCAGCATGCCGAGCATTCCCGCCTGGCTGAGCAGATCACCGCGTGCTTCGGCAATCGCGAGGCTCCTGTTCAGGGCGGCACGAGCCGCGTCGCCTTCGCCATGCATATGCATCGACGAAATTCCGAGACCCGCCTGAAGATGCATCTCCTCGGCCCCACCGCGCGTCGCGTCGTCGAGCGCGAGAAGCGCGCGCTCCGACCAGCGATGACATTCGGGCAGCAGGGACATCGCCAGGAAAACCGGCGCGGCGGCGGCGGCAAGTCCGACGCCGATCCCGGCATTGCCGTTGGCGCCAAAGCACCATTCCAGTGCCGACGCGGACATTGTTGAGCGCCGGCAAAGTGAGGGGCCCGTTCCGCGCCGGTCGACAAGGTCGGCCATTCGGTCCCGGTCTGCTCCAGCCATCGCCGGTAGTAAGCCGCGTGGCGCACGGCCAGATCGGCGAGTTCGGCGTCATCGATGCTGATTTCGAGGGCGTAAGCGCGCGTCGTGTCCAACAGCCGGTAGCGCATCATGGCCCTGATCGGGCGGGTCGCGACCATCGACTTGGCGACCAGGCTGTCGATGGCGCCGAAAACAACGCGACTGATCGATGGTCGCGCTCGTCACGACGGCCAGCGCCGCATCGAGCGTAAAATGTCCAACGAATACGGCGAGCCGGCGAAGCACCACGCGTTCCAGCTCGGAAAGCAGCCCGTAGCTCCAGTCCAGCGTGGCGTGCAGGGTCTTTTGCCGCGGCGGCGCGGTGCGCGGCCCCAGCCACAGCAGGGTCAGGCGCTGGTCGAGAAGCGCCGCGGTCTGCTGCAGGCCGTAGGCCTCGACCCGTCGTGGCGGCGAGCTCGATCGCGAGCGCCACGCCGTCAAGCTTTCGGCAGATGCCCGCCACGATCGCGGCTTCCGCGTCGCTGAGGTCCAGCCGCGCGCCGCTTGCCACCGCGCGCTCCACGAACAGCCTTGTCGCGGGAAATGTCTGCGCGACAGCCGCGGTGAGCTCCGGATCGTCCGGCGGACAGGCAAGCGGATCCAGTCTGTAGACATGCTCGCCTCTCGACCTGAAGCGCCTCGCGGCTGGTCGCCAGGATGTGGACCTGCGGCGCAGCCATGAAGATGCGTGACGCGAGATGCCGCCACCGCCTCGATCAGATGTTCGCAGGTGTCGAGGATCAGGAGGATTCGCTTGTCCCGCAGATACGCGATCAGGCTGGGCGTCGCGATCGTCGGATTGAACCGACAGCCCCAGCATGGAGGCGACCGCCGTGGCCACCAGGTCGGGATCGCTCAGCATGCCGAGATCGACGAACAGCACGGCGCCTGCGAACGCCTCGATCAGATGATGTCCGACCGCGACCGCGACCGTGGTTTTGCCGACGCCGCCGGAGCCGACGATCGTGACAAAGCGGGTGGCGGTCAGTCGGGCCGACAGCTTGAGAACGTCATCGTCGCGCCCGACCATGCCGATCAGGCGGCTGGGCAGGTTGGCGTGCGGAAAACCAGCTGCCGCGGCAAGCGTCCGGCCCTGATCGCTCGACTGCGAAACCGGCGCCACGAAGCAGTAGCCTCGCCCGGCCATGGTGGTGATGTATCGTGCGCCGTCCCTTCCATCGCCCAGCGCCTTGCGCAGGCTCGCGATGTGAAACCGCAGGCTGCCTTCTTCCACGGTGACGTCGGGCCAGACCCGAGCCAGCAATTCCTTCTTGCTGACGACCTCGTTGGGACGAGACACAAGCGCGATCAAGATATCGAGGGTTCGCGCGCTCAGATCCACGGGCGCGCCATCTCTCGTGAGAAGCCGTTCGCTTTCGATCAAGCTGAAGGGACCAAACGAAACAAGCGTTTTGGCCCGCGCCGCCGGTGTCGTCATGGCGCCGTCTCTCAATCGCCCGCGAGTTGGGTCGCATTCTAGATCAAGCGTCGGTTTCGCGCCATGGAGCGAGCTATGCAGCCGCTAACAGTCGTTAACAACGATTAACAAGGCACAACGAGCAATTTTCCGGCTTCGGCGCAATAACCGCCGCAGCAGGCGATTGCGTCCAGCGATCCCGCAAGACTGCAAGGACGCTTTTCGAAACAGCCGACATTCATCGTTCCGTCCATCATCAACGCAGGGAGATCTACCAATGCGCACGATAGCAGCCAGTGAAACAGTCGATCACGATCGCCGCCGGCTTTTGAGCACCGCCGCCATGGGTATCGCAGCCGCGGGCGCCGCCGGCCTCATTCCGACGCAGACGAAAGCGGCGGTCGAAGGCAACACCATTCGTCCCTTCCACATCTCCGTTCCGGAGGAGCAACTGGTCGATCTGCGCAAGCGGATCAACGCGACGAAGTGGCCCGATCGGGAAACGGTCAAGGATCCATCTCAGGGCGTGCAGCTCGCGACGATGCAGGAACTCGCGCACTATTGGGCGAAGCGAACACGATTGGCGCAAGATCGAGGCGAAACTGAATGCCCTGCCGCAATTCATCACCGCGATCGACGGGCTCGACATTCATTTCATCCATGTCCGCTCGAAGCATGAAAATGCGCTGCCGATGATCGTCACGCACGGCTGGCCCGGCTCGATCATCGAGCAGATTAAGATCATCGATCCGTTGACCAATCCAACCGCGCATGGCGGAAGCGCATCGGACGCTTTCCATCTGGTGATCCCGTCGCTGCCGGGTTACGGCTTTTCCGGCAAGCCGACTGCGCCCGGGTGGAACCCCGTGACCATCGCCCGCGCGTGGGCGACGTTGATGCAGCGCCTCGGCTACACACGGTATGTGGCGCAGGGCGGCGATTGGGGCAATGCCGTCTCGGAGGTGATGGCGCTGCAGCAGCCGCCGGGATTGCTCGGCATTCACACCAATATGGCGGCCACGGTCCCGCCCGATGTTTCAAAAGCGCTTTCGGTTGGCGGCCCGGCGCCCGCCGGTCTATCGGCCGATGAAAAACATGCCTGGGACCAACTCGATGATTTCTACCGGCACGGCCTCGGCTACGCCCAGGAAATGTCGAACCGGCCACAGACGCTGTACGGAATTGCGGATTCGCCGGTCGGCCTCGCCGCGTGGATACTGGATCACGACATCCGCAGTTACAACATGATCGCACGCGCTTTCGATGGAAAGAGCGAGGGGCTGAGCAAGGACGACGTGCTCGACAACATCACGCTCTACTGGTTGACCAACACCGCGATCTCTTCGGCGCGTCTCTATTGGGACACCACGCAGATTTCGACGGGTGGCGGTTTCTTCGACGTCAGAGGCGTCAAGATTCCGGTCGCCGTGAGCGCCTTCCCCGACGAGATCTATGCGGCCCCGAGAAGCTGGGCAGAGCGGGCCTATCCCAAGCTCATCCACTACAACAAGCTCGACAAGGGCGGCCACTTCGCCGCGTGGGAACAGCCGCAACTCTTCACCGGCGAGATGCGGGCCGCGTTCAAATCATTGCGCCAAACCGGCTGAGGCGTACGGCGCGCAGGTATGGCGCGCCATCGACTTCCCGCACGCCCCATCCACCGACCCACGGAGATCCAAAATGGATAAGATCCAAATGTCCAACATCATCAACGATGATCGCCGACGCTTCCTTGGCGCCGCGGCCATGACCATCGCCGCAAGCCAGTTCGCCTTGAGCGGTTCCGCGGCTGCAGAGTCCGGCAAGGCCAAACCCACCGGACCGCGCGCGACCAGGCCGGGGACGCATACGTCGTTCGCATCGATCAAGCAGATCGATGCCGGCCTCCTGAATGTCGGATACGCCGAAGCCGGTCCGGCCGATGGCCGCGCCGTCATCCTGCTGCACGGCTGGCCTTACGACATTCACAGCTTTGTCGATGTCGCGCCCTTGCTGGCGTCGGAGGGCTATCGGGTGATCGTGCCGTATCTGCGCGGCTACGGCACCACGCGATTTCTTTCGGGCGAAACTGTCCGCAATGGCCAGCCGTCGGCGGTCGCTGTCGATACCATCGCCTTGATGGATGCGCTCAAGATCGAGAAGGCGACGCTCGCCGGGTTCGATTGGGGCGCGCGCACGGCCGACATCATCGCGGCGCTGTGGCCGGAGCGCTGCAAGGCGCTGGTTTCCGTCAGCGGCTATCTGATCGGCAGCCAGGAGGCCGGCAAGATGCCGTTGCCGCCAAAGGCCGAACTGCAATGGTGGTATCAGTATTATTTCGCCACCGAACGCGGCCGGGCCGGCTACGACAAATACCGGCACGATTTTGCCAAGCTGATCTGGCAGCTCGCCTCGCCGAAATGGGACTTCGACGACGCCACATTCGATCGTTCCGCCGCGGCCTTCGACAATCCGGATCACGTCGCGATCGTGATCCACAATTACCGCTGGCGGCTTGGTCTGGCCGAAGGCGAGGCGAAATACGACGACCTGGAAAAGCGGCTTGCCGACAGCACCCGTCATCGCCGTGCCCACCATCACCATGGAAGGCGATGCCAATGGTGCGCCACATCCGGAGCCGGGCGCCTACGCCAAGAAGTTCTCGGGCAAATATTCGCACCGGACCATCAAGGGCGGCGTCGGGCACAACCTGCCTCAGGAAGCGCCGCAGGCGTTTGCCGAAGCCGTCGTCGACATCGCCGAAGGTTGATCAACGGCATTCAGCCGTAACAAGGAAAAGGAACACGCCATGACGCAACCATCCGGCAAGGTAATCTACACGGCCAAAACCCATACTACAGGCGGACGGGAAAACGGCGCCTCCCGCAGCTCCGACGGCCGCCTCGACGTCAAGCTTTCAGTTCCGGGTGCGGCGCGCATCGGCACCAATCCGGAGCAGCTGTTCGCGGCTGGCTGGTCGGCCTGTTTCGAGAGTGCGATCGGGGTTGCTGCCCACAAGCGGAAGATCGCTTTGCCGACTGACATGGCCATCGATGCCGAAGTGGATTTGAATTTGGCGGACAGCGGATATTTTATCAGCGCCCGCCTCAATATCAGCCTGCCAGGCATCGAGCGCGAAGTCGCCCAGAGCCTGGTGGAGGAAGCGGACCAGCTTTGTCCGTACTCCAAAGCCACGCGCGGCAACATCGACGTTGCGATCAAGTTGATGCCCTAACGACAGTGAACAAAGGAGACAGTCATGAAAGTGCTGATGGTTATCACATCCCACGACCAATTGGGCAATACCGGACGAAAGACGGGCTTCTGGCTCGAAGAGCTCGCTGCTCCCTACTACGTTTTCAAGGACGCCGGCGTCGAGATCACGCTCGCGTCGCCGAAGGGCGGCCGGCCGCCGCTCGACCCCAAGAGCAACGAACCCGAATTCCGCACCGACCTTACGCTCCGGTTCGAGAAGGACGCGGCCGCGGAAGCTCAGCTCGACAAGACCGTTCGCCTTGACAGCGTCAGGCAGGAAGACTTCGACACCGTCTTCTACCCGGGCGGCCACGGCCCGATGTGGGATCTCGCCGAAGACAAGCACTCCATCAAGCTGATCGAGTCCTTCCTTGCCGCCGGCAAGCCAATCGCCATCGTGTGTCATTCCACGGGCGCGCTGCGTCACGTCAAGACGCCGGACGGCAAGCTTCTGGTGCAGGGCAAGGAAGTTACCGGCTTCACCAACGGCGAGGAAGAAGAGATCGGCCTCACCAAAGTCGTGCCCTTCCTTGTCGAAGACGAGATGCTGAAACTGGGCGCCATCTTCTCGAAGAAGGCCAACTGGGCGGTTCACGTGGTCAGCGACGGCCTGCTGATCACGGGACAGAACCCGCATTCCTCGGGCCCGGCCGCGAAGACGCTGATGGCGGCGGTGAAGCAAAAGGCCAAAGCCGGCCGCCGTCGCTCGGGCTTCGTAGATCGAATCCACCGAGCGGCTGCCGGTTTTCTATTGATGCGGTCGCGGGTCGCCGTTGGCGAGGCGCTTTCGATGGGTGCCTCGCCGACAGTATCGGACCGCAGATCAACGACAACGCAACACATGGAGGCTCCAATGCACGCAAAGACAGAGAAAGCGCAGATACGGCTCACCCGCTCATCGAGCGCCTATTGGCGGGTCACGTTCGACAATCCTCCGTTGAACGTGCATGGGCCCGCAGTTCGTTCGCGAGATGCGAGAGATCATCGCGGCCGTCGAGGCCGACGAGGAGGTCAGGGTCGTGGTCTTCGACAGCGCCGTTGAAGGATTTTTCCTGAACCACAGCGATTTCAACGCCGACATGAAGGATCTGACCAGCATGCCTCAAGGGCCGACGGGACTGGAGGCGTGGCCGGACATCCTGGTCCGCCTGACGCGCATGCCCGTCGTGTCGATCGCTTTGATCCGCGGGCGCGCGACAGGGAACGGAAGCGAGATCGCCCTGGCCTGCGACATGAGTTTCGCGAGCCGCGAGAAAGCGCGTTCTGTCGCAGTGGGAAGTGGGCGTCGGCCTGGTCGCCGGCGGCGGGCCGATGGCGCGCCTGCCGCGGCAAATGGGCAGACAGAGAGCCCTGGAGGTGCTGCTGAGCTCCAACGACATCGGGGGCGACCTGGCCGAAGCCTATGGCTATGTGAACAGGTCGCTGCCGGACAGCGAACTCGACGGCTTCGTCGACGCGCTGGCGAAGCGCATCGCGTCGTTTGACAAATGGGCGATCGCGAACACCAAGCGCCTCGTCAACGCCGCCAGCCTGCCGCCGGACGTCGAGATCGCTGCCGGCTGGGACGCCTGCATGACCTCGATCGCCCGGCCGGCCGCGCAGGGCAAGATCAAGGCCTTGTTCGAGCAGGGGCTTTCATCGAGCCCGGAGACGCCGAAGATCGCCTGGGATTCTATGTGGGGCAACTCGGTCACGCAGGCTGACGCGCTCGAAGGACGCGGCACACAAGCACGCATCAGAAAGGACGCCGCCATGGATTTGCTCAGCCTTCGCGAAGAATATTGCGGACCGCGTCGAAGCGCAGTCGGCACGCGCCAAAGTACCGGTTGCCGTTTGCGTGATGGATATTCACGGCAACATCGTTCTCAAGCACCGCATGAGCGGAGCGCCGGCCTTCTCGATCGAGCTATCGGAGCGGAAAGCCTACACGTCCGCGCTGGTGGGACTTCGAACGGCCGATCTCTCTCCGCTGGTGCAGCCTGGGCAGGAGCTGTTCCCCCTGATGGGGCTTTCCGGGGGAAGGTTTTGTTCCATGGGCGGCGGCGCGCCGCTCACCAGCGAGGGCCAATTGGTCGCCGGCGTCGGCGTCAGCGGTGGCACCGTCGAGCAGGACGTCGCCATCCTCGAATCGGCGCTTCGGGAAACCACGCCTGCGCTCGCCGCGGCATCGTGACGGCAGCACACTCGCAGCATTCAGCGCAAGCTCCAGATTGGACAATGACCATGCGGATATCGTCAACCAGGTTCGTTGCACTGGCTGTACTCGCACTTGTCGTGCTTCTCACTGCCGCGGAATTCGGTCCGGCGGTACTCGGCTGGCGCTAGTTGCGGGCCGAACGGTGTAGCGATCTCGCGGACAACAGAGCGACGTCGAACTGAACTCAAAGAAGGGCCTCGAATCGCGGGGCCGGTAGAACGACGATCAGATCAAAGGAGAATCCCCAATGGCTCGAACCCATCAGCCCGGTCAGTCCGTTTTCAGATCGGTGCTTCCCGAGGATATCGATTGGAAACCGTTCGCGGCGTTTCCGCCATCGGTCCGCCTCGCGATCCTTGTCGGTCATCCTTCCGAGCCGGGCCCCTACGTCATCCGGGTCAAGGTGCCGACCGGCGTCAAGCTGATGCCGCACCGGCACCCGGAGGACCGTATCTACACCGTCATGTCCGGCGTTTTCTACATCGGCCTCGGCGATCAGTTCGACGGCGACGCGGTGACGGCGTATCCGCCCGGCAGCGTCATCGTTCTGCCCGGCGATACCTGGCACTTCCACTTTGCAAAATCCGGCGAGTACGTGACGCAGGTGACGGCGATCGGTCCGTTGGGCCTCGAATACCTCGATCCGGATGACGATCCGCGGGAGCAAAACAGCCAATCGACCGGCTCGGCGACGGTTTTGGACCCCACCAGCCACCGTACGATTCCCGGTTCGGACCATCGCGGCACCTGACGAACGCAGAACTGTGATAAGAATCAACGTTGCGTACAAGACATTCGCTCCTAGACTGCCATCCGATAAACCGTGGTGGGACCGGCCGCGGCCGGAGCTGGCCGGCAACCGCTGTGTTGGAGATTCCGATGGCGATAACGCTGACGATCAACGGTGAACCAAAATCGTTCGACGCTCCGGCCGATATGCCGCTGCTCTGGGTGCTGCGCGACGTGCTCGGCATGACCGGCACGAAATTCGGCTGCGGCATCGCGCAATGCGGCGCCTGCACGGTGCATATCGACGGCAAGCCGGTGCGCTCCTGCATGTTGCCGGCGAGCGCGGTCGGCAATCGCGCCGTCACCACCATCGAAGGCGTCGGCGCGACGCCTGCCGGCGCGCAAGATCCAGAAAGCCTGGCTCGATCTCGAAGTCATCCAGTGCGGCTATTGCCAGTCCGGCCAGATCATGTCGGCGGCGGCGCTGCTCGCGACGACGCCCAATCCGGACGATTCCGATATCGATGCCGCGATGGCGGGCAATATCTGCCGCTGCGGCACCTATGTGCGCATCCGCGCGGCCATCAAGCAGGCCGCTCGCAACGTCAGTCGTAGGAGCGCGCCATGACAGCTGCGCAAAGAATTTCCAACAGAGTTTCGCCCGCCGCGTCGCTGCTGACCGGCGGCTTGGCCGGCGGCTTCCTGCTCGCGTTCCATCTGCCCGTGCGTGCGGCCAACGAGCCGGCGCAGCCGCCGGACGACACGCACGGCAAATTCGCGCCCAACGCCTTCATCCGCATCGACGCACGCCGGCAAGACCACGCTGGTCATGCCGCAGGTCGAGATGGGGCAGGGCGTCTATACCTCGATCGCGATGATTCTGGCCGAAGAGCTCGACGCCGATTTTGCGAAGGTCAGCGCTCGAGCACGCGCCGCCGAACGACAAGCTCTACGGCAATCCGCATGTTCGGCATTCAGGCCACCGGCAATTCCAATTCGGTCCGCGCCTTTTGGAAGCCGCTGCGCACGGCCGGCGCCAGCGCGCGCGCCATGCTGGTTCAGGCCGCCGCGCAGCAATGGCAGGTCGATCCGGCGAGCTGTACGACCGCCAACAGCGAGGTGATGCACACAGCGAGCGGACGCAAGCTGGCCTATGGCGCGCTGGCCGACGCGGCCGGCAACGCAAAGCCGCCGCCAAAGGATGTCGCGCTGAAGGATCCGAAGGATTTCATGCTGATCGGCAAGCCGCTGAAGCGGCTCGACACGCCGGACAAGGTCAACGGCAAGGCGATCTACGGCATCGACGCGATGCTGCCCGGCATGAAGTTCGCGACCATCGCGGCCTCGCCCGGTGTTCGGCGGCAAGGTCGGCAATGTCGACGACAGCGCGGCCAAGAAAGTCCCCGGCGTGCGGCAAGTCGTCGTGCTGGACGATCTGGTCGCCGTGGTCGGCGATCACATGTGGGCGGCGAAGAAGGGCCTCGATGCGCTCGACATCACCTGGAACGAAGGCCCCAACGCGCGCGTCAGTTCAAAGGACATCTGGGACGATCTGCGCGCGGCCAGCGAAAAGGACGGCGCCGTCGCGAAATCCGCCGGCGATATCGCCAAGGGCCTTGGCGACCGGCGACAAGCTCGAAGCCGCCTACGAACTGCCGTTTCTGGCCCATGCGACGATGGAGCCGATGAACTGCACGGTGCATCTCAAGCCGGACTCCTGCGAAATCTGGATCGGCACCCAGATCATGACGCGGGTGCAGTCGGAGGCGGCGAAGGCGGCGGGCCTGCCGGTCGAGAAAGTGACCGTCCACAAGCATCTGCTCGGCGGCGGCTTCGGCCGCAGGCTCGAGCCCGACATGGTGGTCGCGGCCGTGCGCATCGCCAAGCAGGTCGACGGGCCGGTCAAGGTGGTGTGGACGCGCGAAGAGGACATCCAGCACGACATCTATCCGTCCGGTCTATCGCGACACCATCGCCGCCACGCTTTCCGGACGGCAAGATCGTCGGCTGGAAATATCGCGTCACCGGCTCGTCGGTCATGGCGCGCTGGCTTCCGCCCGGCATTCCAGAACGGCATCGACATCGACGCCGTCGATAGCGCCGTCGACATGCCCTACGACATTCCCAATTTCCACGTCGAATATGTCCGGGCCGAACCGCCGGCGGTGCCGACCGGCTTCTGGCGCGGCGTCGGCCCCAACAACAACGTGTTCGCGATCGAATGCTTCATGGACGAACTGGCGCGCAAGGCCGGCAAGGATCCGGTCGAGTTCCGCCGCGTCGATGCTTGCAAACCAGCCGCGGCTGCTGGCCGCGCTCAATCTGGCGGCGGAGAAATCCGGCTGGGGCCAGCCGCTGCCGCCGCGCGTCGGGCGCGGCGTCTGCGTGCAGCCGTCGTTCGCCAGCTTCATCGCCACCGTGGTGGAGGCGGAAGTCGACGAACAGGGCGAGGTGCATCTGCGCCGCATCAACTCCGCGGTCGATACCGGCATCGCGGTCAATCCCGACACCATCATGGCGCAGCTGCAGGGCGGGCTGATCTTCGGCCTGACCGCCGCGCTCTACGGCGAGATCACCATCGACAAGGGCCGGGTGCAGCAATCCAATTTCAACGACTATCGCATGCTGCGCATCGACCAGGTGCCGCAGATCGAGGTGCATGTCATCAAGAGCGGCGAGGCGCCCGGCGGCATCGGCGAGACCGGCGTGACGGCGGGGCCGCCCGCGCTGCGCAACGCGATCTATGCCGCGACCGGCGTCGCGCTGCGGCGGCTGCCGATCGACCGCGCCCTGCTCGCGGGGAAGAAAGGCATGAGCCCCGGCGCGCGTCGTATTCTCACCAGCGTCGTCGCGATCGCGGCGGCGGCGTTCGTCGCCGGTGTCTGGATCATCCGCGGCCCCGGCCCGATGGCGTTCGGCGAGCGGCCCGAATGTCGCACTCGCCGATTATAAGGGCGCCGATCCCACCGGCGTGCCGGCGGCGCTTGCCAGAGCGAGCCTGGTCGAGCGCGGCGAATATCTGGCGAAGGCGGCCGACTGCATGGTCTGCCACACCGCGCAAGGCGGCAAGCCGAATATGCCGGCGGCCTGGCGTTCAAGCTGCCGTTCGGCACGCTGTATTCGACCAACATCACGCCCGACAAGGAAACCGGCATCGGCAATTACAGCGACCAGGATTTCCTCAACGCGGTGCATCGCGGCATCCGCCGCGACGGCGCGCGGCTTTATCCGGCGATGCCGTACACGTCCTACACCTATATGACCGACGCCGACGCGCTGGCGATCAAGGCCTATCTGTTCAGCCTGGCGCCGGTGCGCGCGACAGCGCCCGCCAATACGCTGGCGTTTCCGTTCAACCAGCGCTGGGCGATGGCGTTCTGGTCGGCGCTGTTCAATCCGGACACGCGCTTCGAGCCCGATACGTCGAAGAGCCCCGGAATGGAACCGCGGCGCCTATCTCGCCGAGGCGCTGGCGCATTGCGGCGAATGCCACACGCCGCGCAATCTCGCGTTCGCGCTCGACAACCGCAGGAAATTCGCCGGCGCGCTGACGGCCGGCTGGCGCGCCTACAACATCACGTCCGGACAAGGCCACCGGCGTCGGCGGCTGGAGCGACGAGGACCTTGTCTCCTATCTGTCGACCGGACATGCCGCCGGTCACGGCACCGCCTCGGGGCCGATGGGCGAAGCGGTCGACCACAGCTTCAGCCAGCTGGCGCCGGAAGACATCCGCGCCATGGTCGCCTATCTGCGCAGCGTGCCGCCGATTGCCTCGCCCGACCTGCCGGCGACGCTGGCGCCGCCGGCGCCCGCTTCGCACAAGGACGGCGGCAGCACAGCGGATGCGCGCGGCAAGATGGTGTTCGAAGGCGCCTGCGTCAGTTGCCATGGCTGGACCGGCGAGAGCCCGATCTCGCCCTTCGCCACGCTGACCGGCGCCTGGGCGGTCAACGATCCCGGCGCCACCAATGTGGCGCAGATCGTGATTTCCGGCACCAAGCGGCATACGCCCGAGGGCGCCGTCTCGATGCCGGCGTTCGGCAACGCCTATTCCGATGCCGAGATCGCCGCGGTCGCCAATTACGTCACCGCGCGCTTCGGCAGCAAGGGATCGCAGATCACCGCGCAGGACGTGGCGGAGTTGCGCAAGCAGACCTCGCAATAGCGATCGGGTGACCTCACCCCACCGCTTGCTTACAGGCCGTGGGCCTATATCATCGCGGGTGGCTTCGGCTTCACAGGCCGATCTTCTCAAGGCGGGGCTCAAAGGGTGTCGATTGCCGATCGCGTTGCCGTGCCACCGCTGGCGGCCGCTGGGAGTGCGACGGCGCAAAGCTCCGCGCCGGCGGTTGCCGTGGCGCCTGCCGCCGGCGAACGCGAATTGCGGATCGACCTGTTCCGCGGCCTGGCGCTGTGGCTGATCTTCATCGATCACCTGTCGCCCGATCTGCTGACCTGGTTCACGATCCGCAATTATGGCTTCTGCGACGCCGCCGAGATCTTCATTTTCATTTCCGGCTACACGGCGGCGTTCGTCTACGGCCGCGCGATGCGGGAAAGCGGCTTTCTGATCGCGAGCGTGCGCATCCTGCGGCGGGTCTGGCAGATTTATGTGGCGCATATCTTCATCGTCATCATCTTCCTCGGCGAGATCGAATACGCCGTTACCAGTTCCGCGAACCCGTTTTTCTCCGAGGAAACCCGCGTCGTGGATTTCATCCAGCATCCCGGCGTCGTGCTGCTGCAGACCCTGCTGCTGCGGTTTCGTCCCCTCAACATCGACGTGTTGCCGCTCTATGTCGTGCTGATGTTTTTTCTTCCCGTCATCCTTTGGCTGATGAAGTGGAGGGCCGACGTGACGCTGGCGCTGTCGGTCGTGTTCTATGCGCTCACCCTGCATTTCGACTGGTACATCAGCGCCTATCCGAGCGGCTATTGGGCCTTCAATCCGTTCGCCTGGCAAATGCTGTTCGTGTTCGGCGCCTGGTGCGCGCTCGGCGGCGCGAAGCGAATGTCGGAGTCCGGCTTTCTCGCCTCGCCGATCACGCTCTCGATTGCGGCTGCCTATATCGCGGCGGCGTTCTTCGTGACGCTGACCTGGTATTTTCCGCAGCTCGAGCCGGTGCTGCCGCGCTGGCTGGTGCGATGGATGTATCCGATCGACAAGACCGACATGGACATCCTCCGCTTCGCGCATTTCCTGGCGCTGGCGGCGATTACGATGCGCTTCGTGCCGAAGGGCTGGCCCGGACTGCAGTCGCCGTGGCTGCGTCCGCTGATTCTGTGCGGAACCTATTCGCTGGAGATTTTCTGTCTCGGCGTGTTCCTGGCGTTCGCCGGCTATTTCGTGCTGGTCGAGCTGAATGGCGGCTTCGGCCTGCACTTCGTGGTCGCGGTGATCGGCATCCTGATCATGTGCGCGGTAGCGTGGGTGAATGCCTGGTACAAGCGCACCGACGACAAGGACCCCCAGCGGATCGGCGGCACCGGCGGCAATGCCGATATCGTCGGTGGACGCTGATCGAGGCCGCAAGTCCCGGCCCGTTCACTGCGCCGCCGTCGCCACCGGCCGGAGCAACGCACGACGATCCTTGACATAGGCGATGACAACGCCGAGCCGTTCAACAGTGCCGATCACGGTGCCGTCGAGATCCTCGTCGCAATTCATCTGGGTCGGCGCGATGAAGAACTCGGACTGGTTCCACTCCTGCTTGAAGTCCCAATGCAGTTGCGGCAGCGTGACGGTCTTCTCGAACGACAGCCGTTCTCCGCACACCGCGACGGAATAGATCCGCGTCGGCAGTACGCCGTTACCGGGCTCGGTGCGGCGCAGATAGGCCTCAAGCTGATCAAGCGCTTCGGGCATGCTGTTGAACCAGTAGTCGAGATCGTACTGCCGTGACGCTCCCTGAAGACCTCCGACCACGCTGTTGTAGAACAACTGTTCGTACGGGTGCAGCCTGACCAGGGTCACTGCGTTCCAGACAAAACACGCGCTCACGACCACGAGCCCGCTCGCCGCGGCCAGGCGGCCGCGCGTCGCCAGCGCTGTGACCGCGGCGTCCAGACCGATGCCGGCGAGCACGGCGAGTGCCGGAATCACGAACAGGAAATGACGCAGACCGGTGAAGGCCGGGCCGTGACAGATCACCTGACAGGCCAGCGGAAACAGCACCGTGAGCGACACCAACGCGATATCCCTTCGGTGCGGCTGCCTTGCGCCGGCGTTGAGCCGCTGCAGCAGCGCCAATGTCATCGCCAGCGCCGCGCCCAACAGGATCACCAGCGGCAGGCGGATCAGAATGTAGATCGGCACATACAGCCGCGGCGTGTTCCCCATCTCGTAAACCTGACCGGCGAGGACGGTGCGGATCGGGTACTGATATTCCGAGAACGCCAGCAGGCCGCGGATCGGGTTGAGCGGCGCCAGCGCCGCCCAGGGCCACGCCAGGATCATGATGACATAGGCGAGCAGCAGCGCCGGCAACAGCCGCACCGACGATTCGATCGCGAAGCGCCATCGCGCGCGTAGGCCGGGCGAAGGCCGGGGCAGATACAGCACGATCGCGACGCCGATATAGACCGCCAGCACCAGACCGAGCACGCGCATGCCGAGGGCTGCTCCCGCCAGCAGGCCGAACGCCACGACATCGCCGGCGCGCGGCGACGGCAGCGCGCGCGCGATGCGGATCAAGAACAGCGTCGCGCCGATCATCGCGGCGGCAAAGGGAATGTCCTTGGTGTGGTTAAACATCGCGCCATACCACGCGCCGGTGACGCTGAGCCCGACCGCGGCGATCAGGGCCGCGCGCGGCCCCGCGACCAGCCGCGCGGTCGCCGCGGCGGCGCCGATGCCGCCGATGCCGATCAGCGCGCACAGGATATGGCGCAGATCATATGGATTTATCGGGATCAGATGGCTGAGCGAGACGGCCATGATGTCGAACAGGCCGCCATAGAGATACAGGTTCTGGAAGTTGAAGACGGCGTGGTCCGTAAAGCCGCTGGCATAATAGGCGATGATCAACTCGCCATAGCGATGCTGAAGGCCTTCATCGTTGGAGATCGCGTAATCCCTGAAGGTGAACAGCGCGGTGGCAACCAGGGCGGCGATCAGCGCGAGGGTGGCGATATCGCAGGCGTTGGTGCGCGCGATCCGCCGTGCAGCCCTGCTCCAAGGCGACTTCCACGGCGACGCATTCTCCGCGGTACCGGAAATGCATTCCCCCACCAGCTTTGCCTCGGTCACGGTATCGGTCATCTCACTCCGGCAGAGGCGGCAGTTCTGTGGTGGCGGGCACGGCAAATGGTACGCTAGCGGATTCGCGAAGCGTCGATTTACGATGGCATATTACGTGGCAGACCGCGCCATTCCTAGCGCGTTTTCCGGCGAAGCGGGAACCGAGGCGGGTCGGGGTTGCGGTAAGCCAGGCCCGGTTCTCGGCTTCCGGATAATCCATCGATCCAATGCTTTTGGACGCGATAAGCAGTCCCGTCATTTTTGCTGCGGTAGCGTGTTTCATTCCAAGGAGTTGAATTTCTCGAGATTCCTTCGGTTCATTTTCCAACGGATATTCCCTTGTTGTCCCAAACGGGCATCTACTTGACAGGCCTTTTTTCCCGGCATTTAATCGCAATAGTGAAAATGTATTCGTAATAGCGAATACGCTGCCTTTGAGCTTCGGTTCGAATTTTGAGGCGGTCGTAAGCAATTGAAACGGCACCGGCCTTTGCGCCGACCCTGACCATCAGGCCTTCAGGAAAGTATGGGGAGACGTCCGATGGAACTGGGCAGAAAATCCGCCTCAAGAGTTGGGACGCACTTCGTAACTGGCTACGGGGTGGCCATGCTGATCGTCGCTGCGTTTGGTACGAGCGCTCAAGCCTTTGAACTCACAAGCGCCGACATGAAGCCGGGCGAGCCAATGCCGAACCGTCATGTTTTCACCGGCATGGGCTGTAAAGGCGAGAACATCTCTCCCGCCCTGGAATGGTCGGGCGCCCCCGAAGGGACCAAAAGCTTCGCCTTGATGGTACACGATCCCGATGCAAATACCGGCGGCGCCGGCATCTGGCACTGGGTCGTCATCAACATTCCGGCGACGGTGGCTTCGCTTCCATCGGGAGCAAGCACAGCCGACGGGGCAAAAATGCCGCCAGGAAGCCGGCAGATCGCCAACGATTACATGGGAATGACCGGTTCGCCCGCATGGGGCGGTCCGTGCCCTCCGAAAGGACAAAAGGCGCACAGCTACAATTTTACGATTTACGCGCTCAAGGTCGAGAAACTGGAGCTGCCGCCAGCGGCAACCGCCTCGCAAGCCGGCTTCTTCGTCAATCTCAATGCAATCGACAAGGCGCGACTTGCATCACCTACGGCCGTCAGGAATAGAGGTTCTTTTTAGGCTCGCGATCTGCCCGACTCGGCCAAAGTTCAGAATTGTCGGGGGACTCCAGTTGTGAACGTCTCGGGCATTTCGATCTTGCGCAAGTGACGCCAGGCTTTCAAATTGATCTGCGGCGGCGCGTTTTATATTCTCGCTGCACGTGCACCAGCGCGGGTAATATGTCAAAAATCGTTGAGCGAACCCTGGATTTCCTCGAGCTTTTCGCCGACCAGAAGCGACCGCTCTCGCTTTCGGACATCTCGCGTTTGTTGAAAATTCCAGCGTCGAGCTGCCACGACGTTCTCCAGACGCTGCAGGACCGAGGTTACATCTACGAGCTGGCGCCCCGCGCCGGCTATTATCCGACGCGTCGTCTGTTCGATCTCGCAAGGACGATTACCGATCATGATCCCGTTGCCCTGCGTGCCGATATTCTGCTGCGCTCCATGCGGGATACCCTGGACGAGTCGGTGCTGCTGGCCAAGGTGAGTGGGCTCCAAGCCACTTATCTGCTGACGTTTGAGCCTTCGCATCCGCTCCGGTTTCTGGCGAATGTCGGGGACCATGTCCGAAGCCTCTACGCCACGTCCGGTGGAAAAGCGATCTTGTCCAGCCTGCCCGCTCGGGAATTGGAAGGCTGCCTCAAATCCATAGCGCTGAAAGCACTTACAAAAAACACCATCACGTCGAAGACAGCCCTTCGCAAGGACATCGAGATCGGCAGAAGCCGAGGCTGGTTTCTCAACCGCGAGGAAAGTCAGGACGGCGTGACCACGCTCTCCTCGCCGTTCGCCTGGAACGGTTCCACTTACATCATCACGATCGCCGGGCCGACCTCTCGAATCGAACCCCGCCTGGAGCGGATGGCCAGATTGCTGATCGAATTCGTGCAGGCAACTGGAGATGCGCCTGGAGGTCGCCTAGTTCAGAACTCGCGAATTCATCGACCCCGCTCGGACTGCGAGCGAGTTCATGCCCATTCAAGGTCGGCCAGCGAGCGCGACGGGCGCACTTATCATCATTTCCAGTGCCATCTGCCCGAATGCCTTGCCTTGCGGGTCGATCCGGGAGGAAGCCATTCCGCCGCCGCCAAGCGCGTTCTCGATCACGAAGTTAAATGCGTGAAGTCCGGGCGCCTCGTACCGGTGAACGGGACCACCGGCAAGCAGGCGAAAATGCTTTCGCCATGCGCTTGGCCGTCAACTCGCGCCGCAAGATGGGGACGAAGGCAGGATCACGCGCGAAGATGGCAATGTTCGAGGAGTCGCCCTTGTCGCCCGATCGCGCATGAGCCAGCCGGATCAAAGGTATTTTGACGGTCGGACCTTCCGGCATTTCAGTGGGCTGCCGGGTCCATCCGACTCGGCCGAAAGGTCATCGACGGCGTCACCGGCCGGTACATCGACCACAATCGTTTCGTGGTCGAGCAGCACACGCGGGGGTGCGATCGCCGTCTTCTCGATGAAAAAGGTGTAAAGCCGAATAAGCGGCGCGGCCTTGGGTCGTCCGTTATAAATTCCGGTGGTGCCCGGAGCGAAGGAGATGCCGACCGATCCCAGTTCGCGGGCAAACAAATCAATCGCCTTGCGATCTTGATGGAGGACGACAAGACGCAACAGCACTTCGCGCGTCGTGCTGGCACCGGTATCGATTCCGTAGGCCGCGTCGGCGCCAAGTTCTTCGATGTGCGTAGAGGTGAAGTCCGCGATCCCGCGCTCGTCGAACGTCATGCGCGCACGCGCCAACAGGGCTTCGGCGGTCCGGCGCGCCTTGCGTGCCGCGTCCATTCCCTACGATGGAGACGGTCGCCACCGCGCGATATCCATCCTGATAGGTCGCGGAGACCTTGTAAGATCTGGTCGGAGGGCGTCCGCGTGCGCCGGTCACGAGCACCCGGTTCGATCCGATCTGGGTCAACTGCACATTGGAAAAGTCTGCGATAACATCCGGCAACACATAGGCTTGGGGATCGCCGATCTCGTAAAGCGTCTGTTCCGCTACGGTGCCCGGCGTGACGAGTCCACCCGTGTCATCGGGCTTGGTAAGAACGAAGGTGCCGTCCGCCGCACACTCGGCAATCGGGTAGCCGATATTATGCCAGTCGGGCACCGTCTCCCAATCGGTATACAAACCGCCCGTGCTCTGGGGACCGCATTCCAGCAGATGGCCGACCAGACTGCCAGCCGCCAGCCGATCGTAATCCTTCGGCGACCATTGAAACTCGTGCATCAGAATCCCGAGCGCAAGCGCACTGTCGGCACACCGGCCGGTGATGACGATATCGGCGCCATTATCCAGCGCGGTCATGATGGGCAAGGCGCCGAGATAGGCATTTGCCGTCAGCAGCCGTGGTGGAAGTTTTGCGCCCGATACCGCCTCGCGAATATTTTGTCCGTAAGGCTTCTCGGTCATGGGCAGAACGTCGTCCCCTTCGACCACGGCGATCATAAGAGAGATGCCGAGTTCAGCACAGATGGCCTGAAGGGCGGCCTTGCAGGCGCGCGGATTTACGCCCCCCGCGTTTGAAACGATGCGGATATTGCGCTGCGCGATCTCCGGCAATGACTCGTGCAGATAGTCCACGAAGTCGAGCGGGAAACCCGCCGCCGGGTCTTTCATCCTTGCGCGCGCAAGAAGGGACATCGTCACCTCGGCAAGGTAGTCCATCATCAGATAGTCGACTTTGGCGCGCAGCAATTGCGGTATCGCACGCGGGCTATCGCCCCAGGCACCCGAGGCGCCTCCGATGCGGACAAGACGTTCGCTCATTTACTTTCTTCCCCGTCGGCCCACCGCGGCTTGCGCTTTTCGTTGAAAGCCGCGAGTCCCTCAGCGGCATCGCCACTCTTTGAAGCGATGGCGATCTGAGCCTCGGCGAATGCCAACGCCTCGTGGAATGCCATCATTTCCATGGCGAAGATGGCTTGCTTGCCTCGCCTCATCGCGGCCGGGGACGATGCCTGCAATTGCGCGAGCAGATTCCCGATCCGATCGTCGAGGTCACCGTAGGGCACAACGTCGTTGACGATGCCCATTTCAAGCGCCCGCGAAGCCGGGATCAGTTTTCCCGTCAGGCACAGTTCGTTGATATGCCGGGAATGCATCATGCTGCGTAACATGACCAATACCTGCATCGGAAACACGCCGACCTTGACTTCCGGAAGCCCAAATCGCGCATTGTCCGCGGCGATGGCCAGATCGCACAGCGCCATCAACCCCATCCCTCCCGCGACGCAATCGCCGTTGATGCGGCCGATCAGCGGAATACCGAGCGACTTCACGGATCGAGCCAGCCGACCGAAATCGGTCGTCGGCTCGTCAGGCATTGCCTGGAATATATCCGTGCCCTTGCTCAGGTCCGCGCCCGCGCAGAAGGCCTTGTCGCCGGCACCCGTCAGCACGATGGCGCGCAGGTCCCGATCCGTCATCGCCGTCTCTACGGCGGAATGAATGCCGGCGATGACCGCCGGATTGATCGCGTTGCGGCGCTCTTCACGATCGATCCATATCCACAATGCGAGGCCTTTGCGTTCAATTCTGATTTCCGGGGATGTCTCGTCAGTCATCGGTTTGTCCCTGCGAGCAGCGCAACGCATGACCGACGTGGAAGGAACGGGTGGTATTTCGACGCCAACCAGTCACGAAACGACTTTCGCAACATGGTCTTGCGCGAGCGGCGTCACTTCACTCACCTGCGATGAGCCGAGAACCTCCGCGTTGTGTTCGCCCAGATTCGGCGCCAGCCGGCGGACTGACGCGGGAGAGCCACTAAACCGGACCGGAAAACGGCAGACCCTGACCCTGCCCTCGGTGGGATGATCCATTTCCTCGAAGAAATTGACCGCCTTCAGGTGCGGATCGTGGATCAGGTCGTCGATCGCATTGACCGGACAGGCCGGAATGTCGACGCCATGCAAGACATCGAGCCAGTCCTTGTTATCGCGCGCGACCAGATGGCCGGCGAGGAAGCGGCCGACATCTTCGGCATGCCGCGTCCGGGTTTCCTGCGACCGGAATCTTTCGTCGGTATCGAGAAGATCGGGGCACCCGACGATCTTCGTAAAGGCCTTCCAGTGCTTGTCGGTATAGACCACCAGCGACAAATAGCCGTCGCGCGTCGCATAGGGACCGCGCGTCCGCGATAGCAGCCTGCGGTATCCCATTTCACCCGCCGGCGGCACGAACGCCGCGCCGCCCATGTGATCCGCCAGCACAAATTGCGCCATGGTTTCGAACATCGGGACTTCGATTTCCTGACCTTCACCGGTCATCGCACGATGGAAGAGCGCGCTGGTCACGGCGTTGGCGACATACAGGCCGACAATTCGATCGCAAATATTCAGAGGCGCGTATCGGGGGGCGCCATCGACGGCACCGAACAGCCCGGCGATGCCGGACGCCGCCTGCATCAGGTCGTCATAGACCGCCTTGCCTGCTTCCGGGCCGTCCGATCCGTAGCCGACGGCTGCGCAATAGATGATCCGGTTGTTGGTCTTGCGTACACCGTCATAATCGAGACCGAGACGGCCAAGCGCCTGGGGCCGTACATTCGACACCAGCACGTCAGCCTGCCGCGCGAGTGCCATCGCCGCGCGTTTGCCGTCAGGAGATTTGAGATCGATAACGACGCTGCGCTTGTTCCGGTTGGCATTCATGAACAGCGGGCCCATGCCGGCATTTCGCCAGGGACCGATCCAGCGCATCGAATCGCCGCCAGCGGTTTCTATCTTGACGACGTCGGCTCCAAGATCGCCCAGCATCTGCGTTGCCGACGGGCCCATGACGACGGTCGTCAGATCGAGAATACGAACGCCGCTCAGTGGACCCGTGGGCCGCTCCGGCGCCAATTGCCAAGAGTTCTTGCGCTGCCATCGCCGGTGCCCCGTTCAACATCTACCCAAGACATAAATTCGCTATAGCGAACATATTTTCGCTATGACGATGGCGGAATTGATGCCATAATTTTTTGCACGGCGCAACGGCACGACAAAACGGTTGGAAACATGAGCGGCATCCCGAGGCAAAATTACCGGGAAGATTCCTCCAATTGCGACACCGGAGCCGTCGTTTCAGATCGGTCAGACATCGAACGAAGCACCATGCGGCGAGTTACGCGTCACCTCGTGCCGTTTCTGATGTTTTGCTATTTCATCAATTTTCTCGACCGCGTGAATGTGGGCTTCGCCGCCCTCCAGATGAATGGTGACCTCAAGCTGAACTCTGCAGCTTTCGGTTTCGGCGCCGGGCTATTCTTCGTCGGCTATTTTATTTTCGAGGTTCCCTCGAACCTGATGCTGTACAAATTCGGCGCCCGCCGCTGGATCGCCCGGATCATTTTTACCTGGGGCCTGTGCGCCACCGGCATGGCCTTCATCCAGGGAGAGAACAGTTTCTATATCGTGCGCTTTCTGCTCGGCGCGGCAGAAGCCGGCTTCCAGCCCGGGATTTTCTTTTTTCTGACGCTGTGGTTCCCCGCAGCCTACCGCGGACGGGTCCTCGGCATGTTTTTCGCAGCCATTCCAATTAGCGGGATGATCGGCTCGCCCATCTCGGGGATGCTGTTGTCGCTGGACGGATTGGCGGGTCTGCGCGGCTGGCAATGGCTCTATCTCATCGAAGGGATGCCGGCCCTGCTACTCGCCCCCGTGGTCGCATTTTATCTTCAGGATCGCGCTTCCGACGCAAAAAAATGGCTGGGAACGGATCAGCGCGAGTGGCTTGTCGCTCGACTGCAGGCCGAGCAGCAACAGCGTGAGCAAAAGCGCAAATATTCGGTGCTGCAGGCGCTGACCAATCCGTGGGTTGCGTTTCTCGGTCTGATCTATTTCTCCAACGTCTGCCTGAACAACGGCATCAGCTTTTTTCTGCCTCAGATCGTCAAAGGGTTCGGCTTGACGAATATTCAAACGGGATTCGTCGCCGCCATTCCAAGTGCCTGCGCTTTGGTTTGCGTGATCTGGTGGGGCCGGCGTTCCGACAAGCATCAGGAGCGTTACGGACACGCGGCCCTTGCCACTTTTATCGGCGGAGCGGGACTGCTTCTTTCGGTATCCATAGCCGACCCGACGGCGCGGGTGGCAGCGCTTGCCATCGCGGTCTCCGGTACATTGTCCTTTGCGCCGGTATTCTGGACCATTGCGCCCTCCTTCCTGTCCGGCGCGGCAGCCGCGGGTGGTTTGGCCGCGATCAGCGCGATGGGCATCCTGGGCGGATTTTTGACGCCCTGGTTTGTCGGCTATTTGAAGGACATGACCGGTGACTTCCGTTACGGCCTTGGCAGCGTCGCGGTGTTTGGCATGGTCGCCGGCATCGCCCTGTATGCCCTCGGGCGCCGCAAGGGATCGGCGATCGAATTGCCGACCGGCTCGGAGGCCGTCATGACAACTCCTGAGATCAAATAGGCGCTCGTCATCTCGACGCGGAAATCCGCGAAGCGCATTCTTGCGGAGAAAGGAAAATGATGATGTCCGAAGACAGCAGGCCGCCCTCACCCTACGTGATCCGGCCTTCGGAAATGCCATCCTACAGCCCGGCCAACCATACCGGCACGACGAATACGCGCCTGATCGGCCCAAAGGTGAATGGCGCTCAATATCTGGAGATCGCGCTCGGCGACATTCAACGCAACGAGGGTTCGCCGCCGCACGCGCACCCGGATCTTGAGCAAGCCACCTACATTCTTGAAGGTGAAGCCATCGCGGAGATCGACGGCAAAGACCACCACGTCCGCGCCGGGGACCTGCTGTATTTTCCCCCGCATGTATTTCACTCGATCAGGGTGACGAGCGAACGCATCAAGTTGCTCGTGATATACTCGCCGCCCTATGGCGAAGATCCCGCCAAGCTCATCAAGAAGAGCTAAACGCGAGGGTGGACGGCGGTGAGTGGCGCGTTCTAACTTAGCCGATGATCCGAAGCCGTATTTTCCGAACGCAAAAACGCAAAAGGGAGTCGGCATCTTGTTCAGGAAGGCAGCTGCTGTCGTTGCAATGGCCTGCGCGACGGTAATTTCCACGGCGCCGGGATTGGCGCAAACCGCGGCGCCGGAGAAAACCGACATCAAAATCGCGGTCGGCGGCAAGACGTTTATGATTTACCTGCCGCTCAGCGTCACCGAACGCCTCGGCTACTTCAAGGACGCCGGCCTCAACGTCGAAATCCAGGAAGTCAACAGCGGCACCAAAAGCGCGCAGGCGCTGGTCGGCGGAAGCGTCGATGCCACGTCCGGCTCTTTCGATCATACCATCCAGTTGCAGGCAAAGGGCCAGATCATCACCTCTGTTGTCCTGATGGGCCGCTATCCCGGGATCGTCCTCGGCCTCGGCAAGGCGGCGGCGGACAGGTATCACAGCCCGCAGGATCTCAAGGGAATGAAGATTGGCGTGACAGCGCCAGGGTCGCAGACCAACATCATGGTCAGTTATTTGATGAGCAAAGCCGGCCTGAAGCCTGGCGACGCGTCTTTTATCGGCGTCGGCGGTCCCGCAAGCGCGGTCGCCGCGGTCAAGGGAGGCGAGATCGATGCGCTTTCGCATGCGGACCCCGCGATCACGCAGCTCGAACTCTCGGGCGAGCTGAAGACTGTGTTCGACACGCGCTCAAAGGTGGGAACGGAGGCTGTCTTTGGCGGCGAATATCCATCCAGCGTGCTCTACCTCTTGCCGGACTTCATCGCAAAATACCCCAACACGACCCAGGCACTCGTGACCGCGATCGTGCGTGGGCTGCATTGGATGGAGCACGCCAGTCCGGAGGAAATTGCCGGACTGATGCCGGCGGACTACTTTATGGGAAATCATGACCTTTACGTCGCCATCATCGCCAAATCGAAGGCCATGTTTTCGCCCGATGGCCTATTGAGCCGGGACGGGGCAGAAAACGCCCTCAAGGTCTTGGCAGCGTTCGATCCCGCGGTGGCAGGCAAAAAGATAGACCTCGACGCTACCTACACGGACCGCTTTGTCGCGAAGGCAATGGCGGCGCACTGAAGATCGGGCCTGTTCGAAATGCACGCCACGTTGTTCGGGATCAAATCATGCAGCGCGTTCTGATTCTGGCCGGCGACGGCATCGGTCCGGAGGTTTTGTCCGAAGTCCGCCGCGTGGTCGAATGGTTTCGAGACAAGCGCAATCTTCCAATCGACCTGCGTGAAGAGCTGTTCGGTCTCCCCGCCTGGGAGCGGCACGGCACGCTGATGCGCGACGAGACCTGGCAGGAAGTTCTTGCCTCCGACGCGATACTGTTCGGCGCCATCGGATCGCCCGACTACGACAGGATTCCCGCCGAGGCGCGCAAGGTCGATCAATTGTTGCGGATGCGCCGCGAACTCGATCTGTTCACAAACCTCCGCCCGGTGCGTACTTTCAAGGCCCTTGCCGATACCTCGACGCTGCGTCCGGAAGTCATCGAAGGCTGCGACATGATGATCGTCCGCGAGCTGTGCGGCGGCATCTATTTCGGAACACCACGCGGCATCGAAAGCTTGCCCGACGGCAGCGAACGCGCCGTGAATACCACGGTCTATACCACCGCCGAGATCCAGCGCATCGCGCGTTCCGCCTTCGAGCTTGCCCGCGTGCGTCAGGGCGGCCTGTGCTCCGTCGATAAAGCCAATGTGCTGGTCGAAACCGGCGGTTTATGGCGAAAGGTGGTGCAGGAGCTGCACGACAGGGAATATCCGGACGTCGAACTAAGCCACATGTATGTCGACAATTGCGCGATGCAGATCGTACGCAATCCCAGGCAATTCGATGTCATGGTCATGGAAAACCTGTTCGGCGACATCATTTCCGACTGCGCCGCCATGGTCGCCGGTTCGCTAGGAATGTTGCCTTCGGCGTCAATCGGTCCCATTCGCAGCGATGGGAGGCAACAGGCCCTTTACGAGCCCATTCACGGCAGCGCGCCCGACATCGCGGGCCGAGGCATCGCCAATCCGCTGGGCGCAATCCTGAGCTTCGCCTTGTGTCTGCGTTACTCGCTAAAGCAGCCGCGGGAAGCCGAGCGGCTGGAGCGCGCGGTTGAAAGCGCAATTGCCAAAGGTGCCCGCACCCCGGATATTGCGACCGTTGGTCAGGCCGCGATCTCAACGCGCGAGATGGGAGATGCGGTTTGCGCGGAACTGGCGTCAGGTATGTGAGGTCGGTGCCGTCGAAATATATCCGGATGATCATGAAATTCCGGCACCCGGGGAGCGGCTTCAAGCCATGCGAGCAAATCCTCGTTCGCAACGTCGTCCGGCTTCTTCGAAACACCATCCAGCACCATCGCCACTGTTTTGTCAGCGGGCACCGGCGGTGCAACACGGGACAGCCGTTCTTCTATCGCACGTTCGAGTGCGATTTCGACATCTTCGCTGGTATCGCCCCTACGTGACCCAAAACCCCGGCCCCACCGGCTCCAGCCGTCCGCCGATCCGCACCGGCGCGATCCGCTGCGCGAGCCCAGTCGCATCATCGGTCTCCACCGCGACGCCGCTCAGCGTCGCGACACCCTGCGCCGGCTCGAACCGTCCGGAGGGAATCCCGGTCGTGAAACGCCGCAGCGGTTCTTCCTTCTGCATGCCTATGATGGAATCGTAATCGCCGGTCATGCCGGCGTCGGTGATGTAGGCGGTGCCGCCGGCAAGGATCTGGTGGTCTGATGTCGGCACATGGGTGTGGGTGCCGGCGACGAGGCTGGCGCGGCCGTCGCAGAAAAATCCGATGGCCTGCTTTTCGCTGGAGGCCTCGCCATGGAAATCAACCACGATGGCATCGGCCGCCTCCCCCAGCGGACAGGCGTCGAGCTCGCGGCCGAGCACGGCGAACGGATCGTCGAACGGCGTCATGAAGACGCGGCCGATGGCGTTGATGACCAGCGCGCGCTTGCCGTTTTTGGTCTCGACCAGTGCGGCGCCGCGGCCCGGCGTGCCCTTGACGAAATTCGCCGGGCGAACCAGCTTCGGCGCGCGCTCGATGAACACCAGCGCCTCGCGCTGGTCCCATGAATGGTTGCCGAGCGTGACGGCGTCGGCGCCGGCGTCGATGAATTCCTGGTAGATGGCTTCGGTGATGCCGAAGCCGCCGGCCGCGTTCTCGCCGTTGACGACGACGAGATCAAGCGCCCAGTCGCGGATCAGGCCCGGCAGATGCTCCGAGATGGCGGTGCGTCCGGTCCTGCCGACCACGTCACCGACGAAGAGAATACGCAAATCACAGACTCCGGAAATCGATCGTCTCGTTCTCCGTTAGCACAAGATCGAGCCGCGCGTCGTGGTCGGAAGCCGAAACGCCGGGGATTTCCTGCGCGGCAAAGGCCAGCCCGATGGCGATGGTTTTCCTGGAAGCGCGCAATTGCGCCAGCGTGCGGTCGTAGTGACCGGCGCCGTAGCCGATGCGATGGCCGGCGCGGTCGAACGCCGCCAGCGGCACCAGCAGGATATCGGGCGTGAGTTCGGCGGCTTCGGGCGAAGGCTCGGGAATGCCGAGCCGACCGCGCCGCAGTTTGTCGCCGGGGATCCAGGCGCGAAACAATAGCGCCGCGTCGCGCGCCGGTATCACCGGCAGCGCCAGCCGCGCGCCCTGTGCGGCGAGCTTCCGCATCAAGGGGACGGGATCAAGCTCGCTGCGGATCGGCGAATAGCCGGCGATGACGATGCCCGGTTGGATATCGACCGGCAGTCCGCGATTTGCGATGGCCTGTGCCGCGGCTGCACGATGTTCGTGGTCCAGCGCATCGCGCGCGGCGAGCGCCGCGGCGCGGAGCTTCTGCTTGAGCTGGTCTGCCGGCGGGACTGGCATGCGGCGTCAGTATTCGCCGTCATCCGCGGCAAAAACAAGAAAAGTGCGAAGCCGCGATGGCCGTTGGAGCACTCGATCCCGGAGTTCCCTACGAAAGTAGGTGGGCACCATATGACCGGATCCACGGACCCGGCCAGGGACAGTTCCCGGAAGGATCGATAAGGCCCCGGGGATATATGGCTCCTGACGCGCGACACAGCTTCGCGCAGTGAATGTAGGCGCTATGGGGGAGAACCGCCAGCGTTAAGGCGGGCGATGTCGGCGCTGAAGCAGCGAGATCACGCTTTTCTTCACCCTCCAGGGAGGGTGAGCAAGTTCACCCGATCGCGACACCACCGCCGATGGTGCGGTTCAATGCCTGCGCGGTCTTTTCGATGCGGTCGGCGGCGGAGTTGAGGGCGTTGGCGACCGCGACCTGCGTCGCCCGCGCGCGGTCCGCCGCGATGACGCGGACGTCGCGCAAGGCCTCGAGTTCTTCCTCGAGGCTGCGGATGCGATGGGCCGAATCCATCAATTCGTCGGCGATGGTCAATGCGGCCATGACCTCCAGCCGCTGGTCGCCGATCTCGCCGAACTTGCCGCGCAGGCTGCCGATCCGGGTCTCCAGACTTTCGGCGAGCTTGAGCAGCCGCGCCTCCTGGCCTTCCTCGCAGGCCATCCGGTATTGCCGGCCGTTGATGGTGACGTTGATATGGCTCATGAGGTCTCCCCCGCATCGAGCACGGCGCGGATGGTGCCGATCGCGGCGTCCAGCCGTTCGGCGATCTCGCGATTGGCAAGCTCCAGCCGGCGCGATTTCACCAGCGATCCGTCGAGTTCGTCGGCCAGCCGCGAGCGATCGACGCCGAGCGCCTGGATCCGGATCGCCAGCTCATTCTCGTCGCGGTCGGCCTCGCGCCGCCGCTCGACCGCGCGTTCCAGCGAATCGAGCGCGGCCATCAGCCGCCGCGTCGCGGCGTCGACATCGGGTGCGGATGGCTCGGCGGGGCCGGGACGTTCGCTCATCAGGGACAATGCGGACCTTCTATCGGCCTTTTTTGGGGCCAGCCGGAGGGCGAAATTCGCGGTTCGGCAAGCGGTTAGGCCGGGAAATTTACGTGGCAAGCGAGAACAGCGCAACGCTGCCGCAAAGCTATGCACCGCAAAGCAACCTTTCGGCCTCCGTGCGCGTTTTATCGGCTCAGACCTCGCTTGGAGTTCCGGGAATACTGATGCTATCCAGCCCCGAGTTCCCGTAGCAGGCTTGTGCCGCGGCCATTCGCGCTATTCGCGGATCGCCATCCAAAGCATCTCATTTCAGGCGGAATTTCATCATGACGGATGCCGATCATTCCCGTATGGCCAATGCGATCCGCGGGTTGGCGATGGACGCGGTCGAGAAGGCCAAATCCGGCCATCCCGGCCTGCCAATGGGCGCGGCCGACATCGCCACGGTGCTGTTCACGCAATTCCTGAAGTTCGATGCCGCCGAGCCGAACTGGCCGGACCGCGATCGCTTCGTGCTGTCGGCCGGCCACGGCTCGATGCTGCTCTATGCGATATTGTATCTCACCGGCAATACCGAGATGACGCTCGACCAGCTCAAGCATTTCCGCCAGTTGGGATCGCTGACCCCGGGCCATCCGGAAAATTTCCACACCAAGGGCATCGAGACCACCACCGGGCCGCTGGGCCAGGGCCTCGCCACCTCGATCGGCATGGCGGTGGCGGAGAAGATGCTGGCCGCGGAGTTCGGCAAGAAAATCGTCGACCATCACACTTACGTGCTCGCCTCCGATGGCGACCTGATGGAAGGCGTGTCGCAGGAAGCCATTGCGCTGGCCGGCCACTGGAAACTCAACAAGCTGATCGTGCTGTATGACGACAACGGCATTTCGATCGACGGGCCGACGTCGCTTTCCGACTCGGTCGACCAGGTCAAGCGCTTCAAGTCCGCCGGCTGGCAGGCCGAACTGATCGACGGCCAGGACCAGCAGGCGATCGCCGCCGCGATCACGCGGGCGCAGAAATCCGGCAAGCCGTCGCTGATCGCCTGCAAGACTACCATCGGTTTCGGCGCCCCGACCAGGGCCGGCACCAGCAAGGCCCATGGCGAGGCGCTCGGCGCCGAGGAACTGAAGGGCGCCAAGGAAAAACTCGGCATCTCGCTGGAGCCGTTCTCGGTGCCCGCCGACGTGCTGAAAGCCTGGCGCGCAGCCGGCAGCCGCGGCGTCGGCGCGCGCAAGGAATGGGAAGCGCGCTTTGCGACATTGTCCAACCGCAAGCGCGCCGAGTTCGAGCGCCGCCTGCGGCACGAGCGGCCGGCGGCGCTGGCGAAGGCCTTCAAGGCGCACAAGAAGATGCTGCTGGAGACGCCGCAGAATATCGCCACCCGCAAATCGTCCGAATCCGTGATCGATGCGATCGTGGACGCGATGCCGATGGAATTCCTGTCAGGCTCCGCCGATCTCACCGGCTCAACCAACAACAAGGCGAAGTCAGCCACCGACTTCTCGGCCAAGACGCCGAAAGGCCGCTTCGTGCATTACGGCATCCGCGAGTTCGGCATGGCTGCGGCCATGAACGGCATCTTCCTGCATGGCGGCTTCGCGCCGAGCGGCGCCACCTTCCTGGTGTTCACCGACTATGCCCGCCCGGCGATGCGGCTCGCAGCGCTGATGGGCGCCGGCGTGGTCTATATAATGACCCACGATTCAATCGGGCTCGGCGAAGACGGCCCGACCCATCAGCCGGTCGAGCAGCTTTCGGCGCTCCGCGCCATTCCCAACATGCGGGTGTTCCGCCCCTGCGACGCGGTCGAGGTTTCCGAGTGCTGGGAGCTGGCGCTGAGCCGGATCGATGGGCCGACCGTGCTGGCGCTGACTCGCCAGAACCTGCCGCAATTGCGCACCACCGCGCCAACAGACAATCCCTGCAGCCACGGCGCCTACGAACTGGTGGCAGCCCAGGGCGAGGCCAAGGTTTCGATCTTCGCTTCAGGCTCCGAAGTCGAGATCGCGGTCGCCGCGCAAAAACAACTGGCGGAGCACGGCATCGCCGCGCGTGTCGTCTCGGTGCCGTCGCTGGAGCTGCTGCTGGCGCAGCCGGCGGAGAAACAGGCGGCCATCATCGGCAACGCCCCGGTCAAGATCGCGGTCGAAGCCGCGGTGCGCTGGGGCTGGGACGCCGTGATCGGCACAGGACGGCGAGTTCATCGGCATGCACGGTTTCGGCGCCAGCGCGCCGGCCAAGGACCTCTACAAGCATTTCGACATCACCGCCGAGGCGGTGGTCGAAGTGGCGTCAAAGCGGCTGAACGCGAACTAGCGCTTTCGAAATGCCGGGAATTATGATGCAATGCAGCGAGGGCTATTGCAGGGCGGGAAAATGCCCAATAATTGTTCAGGTCAGCCGCAAACCGCAATTTTCGAACTCTTGAGGAGAAGTTGAATGGCAATCCGGGTCGCGATCAACGGATTTGGCCGCATTGGCCGCAACGTGCTGCGGGCGATTTATGAGGCCAAACGCAAGGATATCGAAGTCGTCGCCATCAACGACCTCGGCCCGGTCGAGACCAACGCGCATCTGTTGCGCTTCGATTCCGTGCATGGCCGCTTCCCCGGCACGGTGACGGTGGACGGCGATTCCATCAGCCTCGGCAACGGCAAGATCAAGGTCACCGCGGTGCGCGATCCCAGCACCTTGCCGTGGAAAGACCTCGGCATCGACATCGCGCTGGAATGCACCGGCATTTTTTCCGCCAAGGCCAAGGCCTCAGCGCATCTCACCGCCGGCGCCAAGCGCGTGCTGGTGTCGGCGCCCTCGGACGGCGCCGACGCGACCATCGTCTACGGCGTCAACCACGACAAGCTGACCAAGGATCACCTGGTGGTCTCGAACGGCTCGTGCACCACCAACTGCCTCGCGCCGGTCGCGAAAGTGCTGAACGACACCGTCGGCATCGAGACCGGCTTCATGACCACGATCCACGCCTATACCGGCGACCAGCCGACGCTCGATACCTTGCACAGCGATCTCTATCGCGGCCGGGCCGCGGCGATGTCGATGATCCCGACCTCCACCGGTGCGGCCAAGGCGATCGGTCTGGTGATGCCGGAGCTTGCCGGCAAGCTCGACGGCGTCTCGATCCGGGTGCCGACCCCGAACGTCTCGGTGATCGACCTCAAGATCATCGCCAAGCGCAAGCACCGACGCGAAGGAAATCAACGAGGCGATGAAGCGCGCTTCCGAGCAGGAGATGAAGGGCATTCTCGGCACCACCAGCCACCCCAACGTCTCGATCGACTTCAACCACGATCCGCATTCGTCGACCTTCGCGTTCGACCAGACCAAGGTGCAGAACGGCACGCTGGTGCGGGTGCTGTCCTGGTACGACAATGAATGGGGCTTCTCCAACCGCATGTCGGACACCGCCGTGGCGATGGGGAAACTGCTGTAGGTCTCGTGTCCCGGACGCGGTGCAGCGTTCTTCACGCTGCTCCGCAGAGCCGGGACCTGGCACAAACATGGGTCCCGGTTCTGCAGCGCACCGCTTCGCGCTGCGCAGCGCCCGGGACAAGAAACTGAGATGACCAAATCGTTCCGCACCCTCGATGACGTCGACGTAAAGGGCAAGCGCGTGCTGCTGCGCGTCGATCTCAACGTGCCCATGGAAAATGGCCGCGTCACCGACGCCACCCGGCTGGAACGCATCGCGCCGACCATCACCGAGATTTCCGGCAAGGGCGGCAAGGTGATCCTGCTCGCGCATTTCGGCCGGCCCAAGGGACGCGACGCCAAGGACTCGCTGAAGCCCGTCGCCGCCGAACTGGCGCAAGTGATCAAGAAGCCGGTGGCATTCGCCGACGATTGCATCGGCGAGGTCGCCGCCAAGGCCGTCGCCGCCATGAAGGACGGCGACATCCTGTGCCTGGAAAACACCCGCTTCCATAAAGAGGAAGAAAAGAACGATCCGGCCTTCGTCGCCGAACTGGCAAAACTCGGCGACATCTGGGTCAACGACGCCTTCTCGGCGGCGCACCGGGCGCATGCTTCGACCGAAGGCCTCGGCCACAAATTGCCGGCCTATGCCGGGCGCACCATGCAGGCCGAACTCGACGCGCTCGGCAAAGCGCTGGAAGCGCCGACCAAGCCGGTGATCGCGATCATCGGCGGCGCCAAGGTTTCCACCAAGATCGATCTTCTGGAAAACCTGGTCAGCAAGGTCGACGCGCTGGTGATCGGCGGCGGCATGGCCAACACCTTCCTGCATGCGCAGGGCGTCGGCATCGGCAAGTCGCTGGCGGAAAAGGATCTGGCCGCGACCGCGCTGCGGATTTTCGAGAAGGCGGAAGCCGCGAATTGCGCCATCATCCTGCCGGTCGACGCCGTGGTGGCGTTTCATTTCGCGGCCAATGCGCCGTCTCATGCCTACGGCCTCGATGCGATCCCGGCCGACGGCATGATCCTCGACGTCGGCCCGCAGTCGATCGCACGCATCAACGCCGCCATCGACGACGCCGCGACGCTGGTCTGGAACGGCCCGCTCGGCGCCTTCGAGATGACGCCGTTCGACCGCGGCACCATGGTGGCGGCCAAGCACGCGGCGGAGCGGACCCGGGCAAAGAAGCTGATTTCGGTGGCCGGCGGCGGCGACACCGTGGCGGCCCTGAACCAGGCCGGCGTGGCCGGCGATTTCAGCTATGTTTCGACCGCCGGTGGCGCGTTTCTTGAATGGATGGAAGGCAAACCATTGCCGGGCGTCGAGGTGCTCCGGGGGAAGTGAAGGAAATCTGCCTGGCTTGAAGCCTTGCCTCTCCCGGCTTATGTTACATGTAACACTTTCAGCTACGGGAGCGTGCCATGGCCGACGGCGCAAAGCGGGTTCAAAAGCACCGGGACAAGATGAAGGCGGCCGGCCTCAAGCCGGTGACCATCTGGGTGCCGGACGTCAACGCGCCGGGATATGCGCGAACAGGTTGCGCGAGGCCATTGCAATCATCAACGCAAGCGCGGATGAAAAGGCAATCCTCGAAGAGCTGTTCGAATGTTGAAATTGAAGGCTGGAAATGAAACGCGGTGATCATGGTCACCGTTACTCTGCCGGGCGCCTACGGGAAGCCTCGACCGGCAGTCATCGTTCAGTCCGACCGCTACGAAGCAATGGAATCCGTTACGTTTCTGCCATTGACCCGTGAAGTGCTTCCGAAACAGGTATTTCGCGTTACGGTTGCCCCGACGATGGAGAATGGCCTGCAGGCGCAATCCCAGGTAATGGCCGACAAGTGCAGCACACTACCTCTAACCAAAGTGGGTGCCGTTTTCGGACGATCTAGACGATGCAGCTATGGGACGAATCGATCGTGCGCTTGCGGCTTTCCTCGGATTTACTTGAGAACCGGCAACTTTGAATTTGAAACGGTGACAACTCGCAAAGTCACCTCAGCGGAGAACAGGACACATGGCTCGCATCACGTTGCGTCAATTGCTCGATCATGCGGCGGAACAGGACTACGGCGTGCCGGCCTTCAACATCAACAATATGGAGCAGGCGCTCGCCATCATGGACGCCGCGTCCAGCCTCGATGCGCCCGTCATCATCCAGGCCTCGCGCGGCGCGCGGTCCTACGCCAACGACATCATGCTCACGCCACATGATGGATGCGGTCACCGAAATCTATCCGCAGATCCCGGTCTGCGTGCATCTCGACCACGGCAACGGACCCGCGACCTGCATGACCGCGATCCAGGCCGGCTTTACCTCCGTGATGATGGACGGCTCGCTGAAGGCCGACGGCAAGACCGCCGCCGACTGGGACTATAATGTCGGCGTCACCAAAACCGTCACCGACATGGCCCATCTCGGCGGCATCTCGGTGGAAGGCGAACTCGGCGTGCTGGGCTCGCTGGAGACCGGCATGGGCGACAAGGAAGACGGCCATGGCGCCGAAGGCAAGCTCTCCCACGACCAGCTGCTGACCAATCCCGACGAGGCCGTGAAGTTCGTCAAGGAGACCAAGAGTCGACGCGCTGGCGATCGCGATGGGCACCTCGCATGGCGCCTACAAGTTCACCCGCAAGCCGGACGGCGACATCCTCGCCATGAACGTGATCGAGGAAATCCACCGCAGGCTGCCGAACATGCATCTGGTGATGCACGGCTCGTCCTCGGTGCCGCAGGACTTGCAGGACATCATCAACGCCAATGGCGGCAAGATGAAACCGACCTGGGGCGTGCCGGTGTCGGAAATCCAGCGCGGCATCAAGAACGGCGTCCGCAAGATCAACATCGACACCGACAACCGCATGGCGATGACCGGGCAGATCCGCAAGGTTCTGAGCGAGGACCCCAGCGAATTCGATCCGCGCAAATATCTGAAGCCGGCGATGGAAGCGATGGCCAAGCTCTGCAAGCAGCGCCTGCAGGAATTCAACACCGCGGGGCAGGCCAGCAAGATCAAGAATGTGCTGACCCCGGCCCAGATGGCGACGCGTTATACCAAAGGCGAACTCGATCCCAAGATCGCCTGACCGGCGCGTTCCCGGACGTTCCTCGCGCCGGCGTCCTCCTTGACCTGGCTTTTCTTGGGAATTGCCCGAGAACCGTCTATTTTGTCTCGCAAGAACCAAGAACGAAAGCCCCGGAGGAAGCATCGATGAATCTCGCCGATCTCAACAAGGTCGCACGCGCCATGGTCACGCCGGGCAAGGGCTGCTCGCCGCCGACGAATCCACCGGCACCATCAAGAAGCGCTTCGACGCCATCAAGGTGGAATCGACCGAGGAAACCCGCCGCGACTATCGCGAAATGCTGTTCCGCTCCCGCGAGGCGATGACGCAGTACATCTCCGGCGTCATTCTCTATGACGAGACCATCTGGCAAAATGCCGCGGACGGCACGCCGCTGGTGAAGCTCATCGAACAATCCGGCGCGATCCCCGGCATCAAGGTCGACGAGGGCACGCAGGCCTTGCCGAACTGTCCCGGCGAACTGGTCACCGCCGGTCTCGACAAGCTCGCCGAGCGCCTGAAGAAATATTACGATCGGGGCGCGCGATTCGCGAAATGGCGCGCGGTGATCGATATCGGCAAGGCGCAGACGGCGAACATTCCGAGCATGACCGCGATCCACGTCAATGCCCACGCGCTGGCGCGTTACGCCGCGCTGTGCCAGGCCGCGCAGATCGTCCCCATCGTCGAGCCGGAAGTCCTGATGGACGGCGATCACGACATCGACCGCTGCTATGAGGTGACCCAGCGCGTGCTCAACAAGGTCTTCCAGGAATTGCGGGTTCAGCGCGTCGCGCTGGAGGGCATGATCCTGAAACCCAACATGGTGGTCTCCGGCAAGAAAAGCGCCGAAGCAGGCCTCGCGTCGAAGAGGTCGCGGAAAAAACCATCCGGCTGCTGAAAGCTTGCGTGCCCGCGGCGGTGCCCGGCATCGCCTTCCTGTCCGGCGGACAATCCGACGAGGACGCCACCGCGCATCTCGACGCCATGAACCGGATCGGCGGCCTGCCCTGGCCGCTCACCTTCTCCTACGGCCGCGCGCTGCAGGCAGCGCCGCAGAAGGCGTGGTCGGGCAAGGCCGAGAACGTCGCCGCGGGCCAGCGCGCCTTTACCCACCGCGCGCGGATGAATTCGCTGGCGAGCAAGGGCGAATGGAAGGCCGATCTGGAAAAGAAGGCGGCTTAGATTTTGGCCAGCAAACCCGCTCCGCCGCGCCCCGTCCCGCGTCTCTATCTCGCGACGCCGGTCGTCGGACGATCCGCACATCGCTGCTGGCAAGCCTGCCGGCGCTGCTGGCCGGGGCCGATGTCGCGGCGGTGTTGCTGCGGCTGGCGCCGGCCGACGACCGCACCCTGATCAACCGCATCAAGGCGCTCGCGCCCGTGATCCAGGACAGCGGCGCGGCGCTGCTGCTCGATGGCCATGCCGAGCTGGTCGCGCGCGCCGGCGCCGATGGCGCGCATCTGAACGGCATCGAGGCGATGGGCGAGGCGCTGCCGTCGTTGAAGCCCGACCGCATCGCCGGCGTCGGCGGCCTGGCGACGCGGCACGATTCGATGGCCGCGGGCGAGGCCGGCGCGGATTACGTGCTGTTCGGCGAGCCCGATGCGCGACGGACAGCGGCCTTCGATCGAGGCGATCGCCGAGCGCCTGCAATGGTGGGCCGAATTGTTCGAGCCGCCTTGCGTCGGCTTTGCGGCCTCGCGCGAGGAAGCGCATGAATTCGCCGCGGCCGGCGCGGATTTCGTCCTGGTCGGCGATTTCATCTGGAACGATCCGCGCGGCGCGGCGGCGGCGCTGATCGGACGCCGGAGCAGGCGATCCAGCAGGCGCATGCCGCATCGTCCGTCAAAGTCAAAGCCGAACAGGAATAACGCCGGAATGAAAATCCTGCGTCCGATAGCGATCCTCGTAAGCTGTCTGGTGCTGACGGCGAGCGCGCGTCGCGCAGATCTCGCTGACGCCGCCCGGCGTCGCCACGCCGCCGGCGCCGAGCAAACCGGCCGCGAAGCCGAAAGCAAAGGCACCGGCAGCGGCCAAGAAACCAGCGCCAGCCATTGCCGCGCCGAAACCTGCGGCAACGCCGGTGCCGACGCCCGCGCCGGCCGCGACCGTGACGCCTGCTCCGCGCCCGCCCCCGACGATCCCAATGTCGATCTGGTGTACGGCGCCTATCAGCGCGGCCTGTACAAGACCGCATTCGATCTGGCGACCAAGCGCGTCCAGGACACCGGCGATCCCAAGGCGATGACGATGCTCGGCGAACTCTACGCCAATGCGATGGGCGTCAAGCGCGACTACGCCAAGGCCGCCGACTGGTACAAGCGCGCCGCCGATCGCGGCGACCGCGAGGCCATGTTCGCGCTGGCGATGCTGCGTCTGGCCGGGCGCGGCGGCCCGGTCGACCGCGAGGAAGCCGCTGAAATTGCTGGCGTCGTCGGCCAAGCTCGGCAACCCGAAGGCGGCCTATAATCTCGCGCTGCTCTATCTCGACGGCCAGACGCTGCCGCAGGATCTCAAGCGCGCGGCGGAATTGCTGCGCGTCGCCGCCGACGCCGGCAATGCCGGAAGCGCAATACGCGCTCGCGACCTTCTACAAGGAGGGCACCGGCGTCCGAAAAGGACATCGAAAAGTCGGTGCGGCTGCTGCAGGCGGCATCGCTCGCCGACAATGTCGATGCCGAAGTCGAATACGCCATCGCGCTCTTCAACGGCACCGGCACGCCGAAGAACGAAGCCGCCGCGGTGGCGCTGCTGCGCAAGGCCGCCCGGCAGAACAGCCCGATCGCGCAAAACCGCCTCGCCTACGTGCTGGTGAACGGGACTGGGCGCGCCGATGGACAAGATCGAGGGCCTCAAATGGCACATTGTCGCCAAAACCGCCGGCAAAGGCGATCCCGATGCTCGATCAGGCGCTCGCGGATCTCAGCCCCGAGGATCGCGCCAAGGCCGAGGCAGCCGCGCGCAAATGGCTCGGCGTCAAATGATCCGCCTTGACGCGATCCCCGACCGCAGGGCACCCACTGCTGTCCCGCTTCTCTCCGCCGGAGAGAGGTGGGCGCTGACGGCGGCGAAGCGTCGCTCACCGCCGCAACATCAACGACAAGCCGGGATCATGCTGCATTCAGCCCTCATCAACGTCATGGTCAAGGCCGCGCGCCGCGCCGGCCGCAGTCTCAAGCGCGACCTCGGCGAGGTCGAGAATCTTCAGGTGTCGCTGAAGGGACCCGCCAATTTCGTCACCATGGCCGACAAGCGCGCCGAGGAGATGCTGCACGACGACCTCACCAAGGCGCGGCCGGGTTACGGCTTCATCGGCGAGGAAGGCGGCATTCGCGAAGGCGCCGACAAGAGCCACACCTGGATCGTCGATCCGCTCGACGGCACCACCAACTTCCTGCACGGCATTCCGCAATTTGCGATTTCGATCGGCCTGCAGCGCGAGGGCGTCGATGATCGCGGGCCTGATCTACAATCCGGCCAATGACGAGCTCTACATCGCCGAGCGCGGCAAGGGCGCCTTCCTCAACGACCAGCGGCTGCGCGTCGCCGGCCGCCGCAAACTCGACGAATGCGTGGTCGCCTGCGGCCTGCCGCATATCGGACGCGGCGACCACGATCTGTCGCGCCTCGAGATGACCGAAATCCAGAACAGGGTGGCGGGCCTGCGCCGGTTCGGCGCCGCCTCGCTCGACATGGCTTTCGTCGCCTCGGGCCGCCTCGACGGCTACTGGGAGCGCAACCTGCAGCCATGGGACATGGCCGCGGGGCAGATCATCGATCCGCGAAGCCGGCGGCACCGTCAGCGGCATCGAGGGCGACGACGATCCGCTCAAATCCGGTCACGTGGTGTGCGGCAATGAATTCGTCCACGCCGAGCTGGTGAAGATCCTGAAGCCGCTGGGGAAGTAGGTTCCGCGGCGGCCCACGAGGCATACCGTCGAGCCGGCGTTTACGTCGGCAGAAGGGACCTTTCATGGACAAGCGGATCAATCGCTGCGTCGAACTACTGGAGCAGGATCAGGCGATCTATTATGACGGTCCGCATAGCGGCCATGTGCTGACCCATGCGCAGGGCCGCATCGATGCGGGTACCTGGGCCGACTACATGAATGTCGGCATGGAGCACGGCTCTTTCGACATGGCCGGCCTTGCCGAATATATCCGCGGCATGGTCGATGCCGGGCCGACACGGTCGGGGCACCGTACTCCGACGGTGATCGTCGAAGCGCCGGTGAATGGAATCGACGCCGCGCATGTGCGTTACAACGCCTGGCAGTTCCGCCAGATTCTCGGCGGACAACATCATTGCCCGGATCGACGAGGGCGTGCGGGTGATCGCAGGACATAGCGAGGCAGCCGCCATCAAGGGCCGGGCGCACCAGAAGCGGAAATTGCCGGTGTAATACGGGTTCTGCAGACGAGTTTGACCCGGATCAGACCGCAGTCAGCATCCAGGACGATAAAAACTCGACATCGGCTCGGTCGTCAGCCGGGTCCGACTATTGAACTTTTTAGAGTGCCTGTTGCGAAGGGTGGGCGCGCTGGCCCGGTTAACACACTGTTAAGGTTAACAGATCATTATACGCATTTATACGAGGCGCCATCAGCCAATCAAAACTCGCATTTGAAGGTACACAAAATGAAAAAATTTATAGTCGCAGCCACGTCCATGGTCGTATTGGGCTTCGTTGGTACGGCGTATGGCGCTGACATGGCCGTCAAGGCGCCGGCTTTTACGCCGCTCTATAATTGGTCGGGCTGCTATATTGGCGGCGATGCTGGCGGAACCTGGAACAGGGTTAAAGTCAATGTTCCAGCCTATCCTTTCCCGGATCATTCCACGACCGCATCAAGCGTCAGCGGTGGCGGTCTCGCTGGCTGCAATTATATGTTTTCCAGCCGGGTGGTCGTTGGATTTGAAGGCGACTACTCGTGGATGGGCTTGAACGCCACGGCGCTCAGCGGCGCCGGCACCGCAGAGCGATTCACAACGCAGTACAATGCGGCAGCTTCGGCGCGTGGCCGATTTGGCTATTCGCCTGACGCAATGCCCAGCACACTTTGGTACGCCACAGCGGGCTGGGCGTGGACCAGATTGAACAACTCGTTCTACACGCCCCTCGCCGGCGGCTTTAACAGCGGCACGACGACAGGCTGGATCATCGGAGCTGGCGTCGAATGGGCGTTGCAACCGGCCTGGATACTCGGCGTGGAATATTTGCACGCGCAGTACGGGACTCAACCCCAGCTTTTCCTTGGTCCGGATTACCTCAAAATCACAGAAGACACAGTGCGTGCACGGATGAGCTACAAGTTCGCTTTGTGGAACTGACGAACTTCCAAAATCCACATAAGAAACCCCGGTCTCGCGCCGGGGTTTTTTGTGAATCAGCCCGGTTCAGCCCGCGGCCGGCCCGCGACACGCGTGACCCGCTTTCGGGGCTTTTCTCACGCGGTGCGTTAACCATTTCGTAACCAATTCCGGCAAAGAGGTGCCCTGGAATCAGTGAAGAAATAGAACCATGCGCACCACCAACGAGCGACGGGAACTGGTCCCGGTGATCATCGCGACCCTCGTAGCCGCCATCGGCATCTTCTGCCTGTGGTCTGACCTGAAAAACGATTCGCAGGATCGCGGGGACGGCATGATCACATCCGCGGTTGTGTCGCGGGCCGGCGCGATCATGACCCCATCGCAACCGCCTGTCGATCTGATGGCGCCGCGGACCGTTCCCAGCGGCAGGTAGGCTGCTCAGGCGGCTGCCGCCTTCATCCTGAAATGGCTGACGCCCCATTCGCTGCCGTCGGCGTAACCGAACAAGCCGGCGGTCGCGAGGAAGAACCAGCGCCAGCGCCGCATCCACAGATGCGTGTCGCTGCCATAGACGCCGCGCAGGATGCCTTCGATCTCGTCGCGGTGGGCATCGAAATTGGCGAGCCAGTCGAGCGCGGTGCGCTGATAATGCACCCCGCTCCAGCGCCATTCCTGCTCGACCTCGAACAGATCGGCGTATTGCCGGATCAGAGCGATGGCTCGGCATCACGCCGCCGGTGAAGAAATGCTGCGCGATCCAGTCTTCCTTGTCGGCGCGATCGAACAGATAGCTGCCCGAACGGTGGGTGAAGATGTGCATGAAGAAGCGGCCATCCGGCGCCAGCCACGAGCTCACCCGGGTCATCAATTCGCGCCAGTTCATCATGTGCTCGAACATCTCGACCGACACGATGCGGTCGAACTGCCGATCGGGCGCAAACACATTCATGTCCTGGGTGATGCACGCGAAGATTCCTGAGCCCGCGCGCCGCCGCCTCGCTCTCGATATATATCCGCTGCGAATGCGAATTCGACACCGCGGTGATCCGCGACGTTCGGAAACTGCCACGCCATCCACAGCGACAGCGAGCCCCAGCCGCAGCCGAGTTCGAGGATCGATTGGCCGTCGGCCAGATCCGCATGCGCCACGGTCTGGCGCAACGCTTCCTCCTCGGCCTCCTGCAGCGTGGAATCCGGCCCGCGATAGAAACACGAGGAGTATTTGCGGTTCGGCCCGAGCACGCGGGCGAAGAAGGCCGCGGGCACCTCGTAATGCTGGGTATTGGCGGCGTCGGTATGTTCGGCAATGGCGCGCGCCGCCATTTGCCGTGCGAACGCGGCATCGTCAGCGGCGTTGCCGCCAGCCAATCGTGTCGCGGTGCGCGAGCACAGCCGCTGAATGGCGGCTGCGGATCACGAGATCGGGCAGCGGCACCCGTTCGGCGGTGTCGATGATGCTGGATACGAAACTCATGTGACGGCTTCCTTGTGCGGCGGCAGCGGAAAGAACATGCTGGTGCGCGACTGATAGTCGCGGTAGCGCTCGCCGCGCGAGCGCAGCATCTGCGCCTCCAGCGGCGGGATGCCGGTGACGTGGACCAGGATCCAGTACATGAAGACCGGCGCCAGCAAGGTCGCCCAGCCCCAGGCATAGCCGGTCGAGATCGCGATCACCGGATAGGCCAGCCAGCCGAACCATTCGAAGAAATAATTCGGATGCCGCGACCAGCGCCACAGCCCGACGTCGCAGACCCGGCCCTTGTTGGCGGGATCGGTGCGGAAGCGTTTCAACTGCGCGTCGGCCAAGCGCTTCGCCGGCGATGCCGGTCAACAGGATCAGCGCGCCGAGATAATCCTGCGGCCGCAGCGTAGGGTCGCGGAAACCGCGCCGCGACGAAAATCGCAAACACCAGCGGGATCGATCCCGAACCCCTGATTCTGCAGAAAGATGAACATCTTGCGCGGGGAATCGACGCCCCATTCCCTGGCGAAGGCGGCATAGCGCGGATCGTCGGTGATCCCGGCGGTGCGCACCGCGATGTGCAGGCCAAGCCGCAGCGACCAGATCGCCACCAGCGCCGCGACCAGCCATTGCCGCGCGTTGGGCGCAGCCCCCGCGACCGGCCACAATGCGCTGCCGGCGCCGACCAGCCCGAGCGAGAACGTCCAGATGGTATCGACCCAGCCGGAATTGCCGGTGCGCTGCTGCACCAGCCACGCGCCGGCCATCAGGACCGACAGCGACAGCGCGATCGCGGCCAAGGCCTCCAGATACAAAACGGTCATACAAATCCTAACGCCTTCAGACACCAGTCCCTGATATTATGAAATACGCAGAGGTCCAGCGGCCGGTTTCACGTCCGAAGTTCCCTGTTCCCGGACCCCAAACTGCCATCAACCGGCCTTTTTTCCGCGCCCCGCTGTGCCATATTGGTGCCCGAAAGCGTTTCCCTCGCAACAGGTGACAGATTAGCCGATGGCTGCAGCCCCGCTTCCCCTTCCGCGATGGAGATCGAACTGAGCAAGCTGTCCTCGCCCCGAATCTTTCTGGTGCGGATGCTGGTGTTTCTGGTGCTGTGCGCGCTGCTGCTGGTGGTGCTCTACAAGCAGATCGTCATCGCCTTCTTCGCCAATCCCGGCCTGAACGCGCTGATCGGCGTGGTGCTGCTGATCGGCACCATCCTGTCGTTCCGCCAGGTGATCCGGCTCTATCCGGAAGTCGCCTGGGTCAACAATTTCCGCATCGCCGATCCCGGCCTTGCGGTCGACCGCCACCCGACGCTGCTGGCGCCGATGGCGGCGATCCTCGGCGGCGAGCGCACCGGGCGGATGACGATCTCGCAGCAGACCATGCGGCATCTGCTGGATTCCATCGCCACCCGGCTCGACGAGGCCCGCGACATTTCCCGCTACATGACCGGGCTGCTGGTGTTCCTCGGCCTGCTCGGCACCTTCTGGGGCCTGATCGAAACCGTGGGCTCGGTCGGCAAGGTGATCGACGGCCTCAAGGTCGGCGGCGATGCCGGCGCGCTGTTCGACACCCTCAAGGAGGGTCTCGCCGCCCCGCTCGGCGGCATGGGCATTTCGTTTTCGTCGTCGCTGTTCGGTCTGGCCGGTTCGCTGATACTGGGTTTTCTCGATCTGCAATCGAGCCAGGCGCAGAACCGCTTCTATACCGACCTCGAAGACTGGCTCGCCTCCACGGTGCGCGAATATTCCGGCGAGAGCGCCGCCGGCGCCAGCGGCGACCTGCAGAACGCCATCGAACGCCTGCGCGCGACGATGGAAGAAGGCGGCAACAACCGCGGCACCACGGCGGCGATGGCCAACCTCGCCGAAGCCATTCAGGGCCTGGTCGCGCATATGCGCACCGAGCAGCAGATGATCCGCGAATGGGCCGACGGCCAGGGCGAGCAGAACCGCGAGATCAAGAAACTGCTCGAGCGCATCGCGCGCCAGCCTGAGAAGAATTGACGTAGCGTTTTCAAGCGAACTGGATGCCGGCTCGCGTGAAGAAAGCGCGTCAATGAACAAGATTTCGTGCCCCGGACGCAGTGCATCGCGAAGCGGTGCGCTGCTGAGCCGGGGCCCACGAAACTCGTTCCATAGTATGGGTCCCGGCTCTGCGGAGCAGCGTTGCACGCTGCACCGCGTCCGGGACACGAGAAGAGCGGAGAATACCTGATGGCCCTTGCCCGCGGACGCCGCAACGAGAGCCGGCTTCAACTACTGGCCGGGCTTCGTCGATGCGCTGTCGACGCTGGTGCTCTCGATCGTGTTCCTGCTGTCGGTGTTCCTGGTGGTGCAGTTCTTCCTGTCGCAGGAAGTCACCGGCAAGGACAAGGCGCTGGAGGCGCTCAACGCCAAGCTGGCGCAGCTGAACGACCTGCTGTCGCTGGAAAAACTCGGCAAGCTCAATCTCGACGACCAGCTGTCGCAGATGCGCGCCGGCCTCGCCTCCGCCGAAGCCGAGCGCGACCGGGTCAAGGGCCTCTATGACGGCCTCGCCGGCGCCGGCAACGACGCCGCCGGCCGCGCCAGCGAACTCAACAAGGCGCTGGATTCCGAAAAGCAGATCTCGTCGCGCGCGCTGGCGCAGATCGAGGTGCTGAACCAGCAGATCAGCGCGTTGCGCCGCCAGCTTGGCCGCGCTCGAGGAAGCGCTCGACGCCTCCGAGAAGCGCGACAAGGAATCGCAAGGGCGCATCGTCGACCTCGGCCAACGGCTGAACGTCGCGCTGGCGCAGCGGGTGCAGGAATTGTCGCGCTACCGCTCCGAATTCTTCGGACGGCTGCGCACCATTCTCGGCAACCGTCCGGACATCCGGATCGTCGGCGACCGTTTTGTGTTCCAGTCCGAAGTGTTCTTCGACACCGGACAGGCCCTGCTGCTGCCCGAAGGCCGCGCCGAACTCGACAAGCTGGCCACCGCGCTGATCGATCTCGACAAGCAGATTCCCGAGCGAAATCGCCTGGGTGCTGCGGGTCGACGGCCATACCGACGTGCGGCCGATCCTCAACAGCCCGGTGTTCAAATCGAACTGGGAATTGTCGTCGGCGCGCGCGATCTCGGTGGTGCAATATCTGATCTCGCTCGGCGTGCCGGCGCAGCGGCTGGTCGCGGCCGGCTTTGCCGAATTCCAGCCGCTCGACACCGCCGCCGACCGAAGAAGCCTACAAGCGCAACCGCCGCATCGAGTTGAAGCTGACGGAACGGTAGTCAGTGATGTCGTTACATTGCTCGCAACATCGTCATGGCCGGGCATGACGGCAAGCACGACCTTTCGCCTTCGCCCTTACCGCGATGAGGACGAAGACGCCGCGATCGCGCTGTGGCTTGCGACATGGCAACAGGCCTATCCGGCGATCGATTTCGCCGCGCGCGTGACATGGTGGCGCGAGCGCTGGCGCAAAGAGCTGGTGCCGGATGCAGCGATCATCGTCGCCGAACAGTCCGGCGCGTTGATCGGATTCGTCACGATCGATCTCAAAGGCTATCTCGATCAGCTTGTGGTCGCCCCCGATCGCTGGGGCTCGGAGCTCGGCAACGCGCTGCTCGATGAGGCCAAGCGCCTGTCGCCCGACGGCATCACGCTGCTGGTCAACACCGACAACAACAGGGCGATCCGCTTCTATGAGCGCAACGGCTTTGTGCAGGCCGGCGGCGATGTGAATCCGGACCTCGGGACGGCCGGTGCTGCGGATGGAGTGGAAGGGGTGACTTCCGACCGTGCCGCACTTCAGGTTGTCATGCCCCGCGCATGCGGGGCATCCAGTACGCCGTGACTTCTCGATTCAATTACTAATGTCTCTGGAATACTAGGTTACCCGCCTTCGCGGGTGACGACAGCCGAGGTCGGTCGCGCACTTTGCGCCTCAAATCCCCTCGAACTGCAGCCGCGCCAGCCGCGCATACAGCCCGCCCGCGGCGACCAGCGATGCATGGGTGCCCTGCTCGACGATGCGGCCCTGCTCCATCACCATGATGCGGTCGCAGGACAACACGGTGGCGAGCCGATGCGCGATCACCAGCGTGGTGCGGTGACGCATCAGTTCTTCCAGCGCGGTCTGCACCAGCGTCTCGGATTCCGCATCCAGCGACGAGGTGGCTTCATCGAGCAGCAGCAAGCGGCGCGTCGCGCAGGATCGCGCGCGCAATGGCGATGCGCTGGCGCTGGCCGCCGGACAGCGTCACGCCGCGTTCGCCAAGTTGCGCCTCGAATCCATCCGGCAGCCGGCGGATGAATTCGCTGGCATGGGCGAGATCGGCGGCGCGCTCGACTTCGGCGTCGGTGGCACCGGGCCGTCCGAAGCGGATGTTCTCGCGCGCGGTCGCCGCGAACACCACCGAATCCTGCGGCACCAGCGCGATGCGCGAACGCAACTCGCGCGGATCGGCCTCCCTGACCGCGACGCCGTCGAGCGAAATGGAGCCTGGCGCGGGATCGTAGAACCGCAGCAGCAGATGAAACAGCGTGCTCTTGCCGGCGCCGGACGGGCCGACGATCGCGACCTTCTCGCCGGCGCGCACCGACAGCGAGACGCCATCGACCGCCAGCGTATCCGGCCGCGTCGGATAGGCGAAGCTGACATTCTCAAAGGCGACGTCGCCGCGCGCCGGCACCGGGAAAGCGCGCGGCGACGACGGGCGCTGCTATCGCCGATTTGACGCGCAGAATCTCGAACAGCCGTTCGGACGCGCCTGAGGCTGCCGAAACCTCGCCCCAGACTTCGCTGAGCTGGCCGAGCGCCGGCCGCTGCGAACGCCGCATACAGCACGAACTGGCCGAGCCGGCCCGGGGTGATGGCGCCGGTCAGCACGTCATGCGATCCGATCCACAGGATCAGCACCACGCTGGTAAAGACGATGAAGATGATGATCGGCGGTGAGCACCGCGCGCGCGCGGGTCGAACTGCGCGCCGCCTCATAGGCCTGCTCGACTTCGCCGCCGAAACGCGCTTCGGCCAGCCGTTCGCCGGTATAGGCCTGCACGGTACGGATGGCGCCGACCAGTTCGGAGGCATACGCCGTCGCATCCGCCAGCGTATCCTGGGCGTTGCGCGACAGCCGCCGCACCCAGCGCCCGAACGCCACCAGCGGAATCACGATCACCGGGATCGCCAGCAGCACGAAGCCGGACAGCCGCGGGCTGGTGATCACCATCATCGCGGTGGCGCCGACGAACAGCATGAAATTGCGCAGCGCGATCGACACCGACGCGCCGACCGCCGACTTGATCTGGGTGGTGTCGGCGGTCAGCCGCGAGATCAACTCGCCGCTGCGCGCGGAATCGAAGAACGCCGGCGACAGCGAGATCAGATGCGCGAACACGTCGCGGCGCAGATCCGCCACGATGCGCTCGCCGATGGTCATCACCAGATAGAATCGCGACGCGCTGGCGAAGGCGAGCACCGCGACCACCGCGATCATCACGCTGAAATAGCTGTTGATCATGGCGATGCCTTCGGGGCTGAAGCCGAAGTCGATCATCCGCCGCACCGCGACCGGCACGATCAGGGTGGTAATGGCGGCAATGGTCAGCGAGATCAGCGCCAGGATCGCGCGCCAGCGGTAACGTCCCACATAGGGCGCCAGCGCCAGCAGCGGCCGAAGCCGCGCGCTGCCCTTGGCCGGCGACGGCGTCAGTTGTGCTTCGATGAAGGACTCTTCAGCCGGCGCCGCATCGCTCCGCGGCGGGGTTTCGCCGCCCGCGTCTTCAAGCCGTTCCACTGCGCTCATGAGATCTGACCAATCGCTTTGCCGTCCCCAGATAGGCCCCGCCGCCACCGCTGGCAAATCCCCATTGCTTCCCCATCACCTGGCTTGTTTTGGGGGGCCTGCTGCGTTATAGAGCGGCCCAAATCCGTCCCCACAGCCATTGTAGATACAGGCGCCGGCGCGCCGAAGGATATGCCATGAAAGCCGAAATTCACCCGGAATATCATATGATTACGGTCGTAATGACCGATGGCACCGAGTACCAGACGCGCTCGACCTGGGGCAAGCAAGGCGACAAGCTGAACCTCGATATCGACTCCAAGTCGCACCCGGCCTGGATCGGTGGCGCCCAGCAGTTGCTCGACCGCGGCGGCCGCGTGTCGCGGTTCCAGAAGAAGTTCTCGGGCTTTCTGAAAAAGGACTGAGGTCTTCCAGGCTCCTCGAGGCAAAACGCCAAAACGCCCCTGCTCGTGCCGGGGCGTTTTTTGTTGCCTGTTCGTCAGGCCCCGCGATGGCGACGAAGCGCTCAGGACACGGCACTTTGCCTTGAGCCCGCCTGGTCCTGTCTCGGACTGACGAGGTCGACGATCGCCTTTCGTCCGGGCATTTCCACGAGACGATAGCTCAATTCCGACAGCAGCCAGATCGCCACGAAACAGACCGCCGAGGCGGCGAGATAGGCGGTCTCGGTTTCACCGAAGTCGCGCCAGGCCCGCACCGCGAAACTCACGAACAGCGGATGAATGAGATAGATCGAATAGGAGATGATCCCGAGGCGATACACAATCGCATTTCCGAACAGGGCCTGCGCCAGCCGGCCATCGCGCGAGAGTAACGCGACCAGCGGGATGAACAGCAGATAGAGCAAGCGGTCACCGGCTTCCCGAACTTCGGTAATCAGGATCGCAACCAGAATGACCGCCAGCAGGACGTCCTGCGCCGTCATCGACAGCCGGTCCAGCACACCGGAAAAACGGAAAATCGCCAGGCCCAGGGTGAATCCGGCGACCGCGCGCAGCAGCGGATAGAACGAATTGCCATTGACCACATCGAGCGGCCCGCTGGAGCCGCGCCCGCTGAGGCTGACCGCGACAATCGCCCCCAGCGCCGCCAGCACGGCCAGCCCGCACACCAGCGGACTGCGACGGATCGTGACCGCCATCAACAGCGGCAGCAGCAGATAGGAGCCCATCTCGGCGCTCGCCGCCCACGACACCCCGATCAGCGGCTGGATGTGAAATCCCCACCCCGTCATCATCAAGATGTTGCCGACGATGTCGGACGGCGAAAACATCGAAAGCGTGTCCGGGCCGGACAATCCCGCCACGATCTTCGCGACGTAAAGCAGGCCGATGGCGATATAGGCGGGATACAGCCGCGCGACCCGCTTGAGCATGAAGGTCGCGTAGTTCTTCAGGCGTCCGGAACTAAACGCGTCCTTATAGGTCAAACCGATCACGTATCCGCTGAGCATGAAAAACAGGTCGACCGGCAAATAGCCGTGCGGGATCCGGTAGTAGGCGACGGTGCCGCCGCCATAGAGCTGAACGTCGCCAAAGTGATAGGCAACAATGACGGCCGCGGCGACGCCGCGAACCCCGGTCAACGCTCGAATGTCTGCCGCCATCGCAAACCGGCTCCAGAAGGTGGAACACCATCTACGAAAACATCAGCCGTGTTTGGTCTGATCCTGATTATTTTTGGACAATTGCATCAGAATCGTCAACCGGCGCAGGCGCGGCCACGATCCGGAATTATCGTTCGAACGCCGCCTTGAGGCGGTTGAGTTGCGGCACCAGCGGATTGCCGATCGCGGCGCGCTCGTTCGCCGGCGCATGGATGGTGGTGTCGAGACGGCGAACCTTGGTCTGCAGCGTCATCGAACGCGCGATCAGGTCCTGCAAGGTCGGTGGCAGTTTTTCGAGCATCTCGGCAGGGCCGGGATCGGCGGCGCTGAGCTTGACCTTGGTCTTCTCGCGATTGGCCTGGGTCAGCGTCATCTCGCCTTCCTTGACCGCGCGATGCAGCAACAGCCAGGACGCCAGTTGCATCAGCCGGGTGGTCAGCCGCATGCTTTCGGTCGCGTAAGTGAGGCTGACGGAACGGTCGAGCGCCTTGGCCTCGGCGCGGCCGGCGCCGTCGAGATAGGAGGCGGTTTCCTCGACCAGATCCATGCCGTCGCGGAACAGGGCGCCGAACGCCGCGGAGTTCGTCAGCCGCTCGCTGAGTTGCACGAGAGCGGTTTCGCCTTGCGACCGTTCAGACATAGTTAACGCCCCACGCCACTGTTTACGCTGCCGGTTAATGCGCGCCGGCTTATGATGAACAAATCATTGCGCTGCCGCGGCGGAGAGTCCAGCGGCAAGCGCTTTTATGGTTTCCAGCGAGGTGACGCAAATGCCCAAAAAAAGAGCCGCCGTTTCCGGCGGCTTTTGAAGTTGATAACAGGGAGGCGTCAAACAGAGTGGACAGGAGCCACTCGGTGTCCAAACAAGGACGATCCAGGTTATAATCGAGAAAGCCTAATTGATCGTAAATGAACGATTTTCTTCAGGGTTCATTTGCCATGTCGGCCATTGGCCTACGTCGGTCTCGTGCCACGGATGCAGCGTAGCGCGCTGGCGGTGCGCTGCTGATCCGGGGCCCATGTATCGGGATGGATGTCGATAGCCGCAGTGTGGGTCCCGGCTCAGCGGAGCAGCGCAAGAGCGCTGCACCGCGTCCGGGACACGAGAGTTCACGTTACTTCACGTTTTGAAAAAACTGTTCGCCGCATCCTTTGACGCGCGCTTCCTTGTCATGGCGGCTTGCAGCCGTTCGATCTCCGAATTCATCAGCGCGATCCGCTCGGTCAATTCCTCGACCGACAGCAGCGACAAATCCTGCCCGATCTCGTGGCGTGATTTTCTTCCTCGGCTTGTCGTCATCCTCGATGGCCATGCGTTCTCCTCCTTGCCCGAACCCTGAAATGGTTGCCAGCCGGAGCCCGGCTGGCTAATCAGATGGCTGTTCAAAATTCTCAGGTTTCGCAAGGACAAATCATGGAAAAGCTGCCCGCGCAAATGACTGTGATCGGCATCAGCAAGCCCGGCGGCCCGGAAGTGCTTTTACCCGAGACCCGAGATGTGCCGTCGCCCGGACCGAACGAAATCCTGATCAAGGTCGCAGTCGCCGGCGTCAACCGTCCCGATGTCGCGCAGCGCTCCGGCTCCTATCCGCCGCCGCCGGGCGCCAGCGACCTTCCGGGTCTCGAAGTCGCGGGCGAAGTGGTCGCGCTTGGTGCCGGCAGCAGCAGGCACAAGATCGGCGACAAGGTGATGTCGCTGGTTGCCGGTGGCGGCTACGCACAATACTGCATCGCCCAGGATGCCCAGGCGATGGCCGTACCCTCCGTACTGTCGATGCAGGAAGCCGGCGCCATCCCGGAAACGCTGATGACGGTCTGGCACAATGTGTTCGAGCGCGGCGGATTGAAATCCGGCGAGACCTTGCTGGTCCATGGCGGCTCGTCCGGCATCGGCACCATGGCGATCCAACTCGCCAAGGCGTTCGGCGCCAGGGTGATCGTCACCGTCGGATCGAAGGAAAAGGCCGACGCCTGCCTCAAGCTCGGCGCCGATCATGCAATCAACTACAAGACCGAAGACTTCGTCGCCGAGGTAAAGACCGCGACGTCAGGCGCCGGCGCCAACGTCATCCTCGACATGGTCGGCGGCGATTACATCGACCGCAACTATGATGCGGCGGCGATCGATGGCCGCGTGGTTCAGATCGCTTTTCTGAGCGGGGCTCCCAAGGCTACCGCCAATTTCGCCAAGCTGATGGTCAAAAGACTGCACCATACCGGCTCGACGCTGCGGCCCCGCAGCAACGCCGACAAGGCGGCGATGGTCGCCGCGATCGAGGCCAAGGTGATGCCGCTGCTCCGCGAAGGGCGCGTCAAACCCCTAATGGACAGTAGCTTCCCGCTGGAGAAGGCCGCCGACGCACACCGGCGAATGGAGAGCAGCGAACATATTGGCAAAATTGTGTTGATCGCATGATCTTCGCGAACGAAGGGTAGCCGGAAACCCTTTGATTTCCCTTATATTCATGTCATTTATCGCGCAACGCCGGGCGATAGCTTAGCCCGGAGCGTCGTTGAACGCGGAGAATTGACATTGCGTCTGATCAGGTGCCTCGCGCCCTTCGCGCTGGGCCTCATGATTATTGCCGCCGCGTCGCCGGCGCGCGCTATCGACGCCGTCAGCGTCCGTAGCGACGCGCCTGCGATCGACCTCACCGCGATACTCGATCATCAACGCAGCGACTCGCGACCGCATTCAGGTTTCCACGGCGCCCGGCACCGACGGCATCGTCCGCCGCATCGAGGTCCGTGCCCGCGAAGGCGGACAGAACTGGGTGGTGTTCGCGCTCGCCAACAACACCGACGACCAGCTCGACCGTCTGATCGTCGCGCCGCATTATCGCATCGTTTCCTCGGGACTGTTGTGGCCCGACCTCGGATTGTCGCGCATCGCCACCATCACGCCGTCGACCGGCGACCGTCCCGAGCGCCAGGAAAGCGCCACCGCCGACATCTTCCGCATTACCCTCGATCCCGGCTCCGTCATCACCTTTGTCGCGGAATTGCGCACCGATAAACTGCCGCAGCTCTATTTGTGGGAGCCCGATGCCTACAAGGACAAGGTCAACTCGTTCACGCTGTACCAGGGCATCGTGATCGGCATTTCCGGTCTGCTGGCGCTGGTGCTGACCATCCTGTTCGTGGTCAAGGGCAGCATCATGTTCCCCGCCGCCGCAGCACTGGCTTGGGCGGTGCTGGTCTATATCGGCGTCGATTTCGGCTTCTGGGGCAAAGTGCTCGACATGTCGAACAACGCCGAGCGGGTGTGGCGCGCGGCGGGCGAAGCGATCCTGGCCGCGACGCTGCTGGTATTCCTGTTCGCCTATCTCAATCTCAGCCGGTGGCATGTGCGCTATTCCCACATCACCGTCGGCTGGCTGGTCTTTCTCGGCTCACTGGTGGCGCTGGCGCTGTTCGATCCCAAGGTTGCCTCCGGCATCGCGCGGATGTCGCTGGTGCTGATCGCGTTCGCCGGTTTTGCCCTGATCGTGTACCTTTCGACCCACGGCTTCGACCGTGCGGTGCTGCTGATCCCGACCTGGTTCCTGCTGGTGGTCTGGGTGATCGCCGCCGGCATGACCATCGCCGGCAGCGTCACCAACGACATCGTCGGCCCTGCCTTGCTCGGCGGCCTGGTGCTGATCGTGATGCTGATCGGATTTACGGTGATGCAGCATGCTTTTGCCGGAGGCGCCAACACGGGCATCGTCTCCGACGTCGAACGCCGCGCTTTGGCGCTGACCGGCTCCGGCGATCTGATCTGGGACTGGGACGTCTCGGCCGACAAGGTCTTCACCAGCCCCGAAACCGAAAGCCTGCTCGGCCTCAAGCGCGGGACGCTGGAAGGCCCCGCCGCGAGATGGCTTGAAGTGCTGCATCCGCTCGACCAGGACCGGTTTCGCGCGGCGCTCGACAGCGTGCTCGACCAGCGCCGCGGCCGCCTGGTGCAGGATTTCAGACTTCGCACGCCGGACGGCCACTTCATGTGGTTTGCGCTGAAGGCGCGCCCCGTGGTGGGCTCCGACGGCGAAGTTTCGCGCGTGGTGGGTACGCTGACCGATGTCACGGAAGCCAAGAACGCCGAGGAGCGCCTGCTGCACGACAGCGTGCATGACAATCTCACCGGCTTGCCGAACCGCAAACTGTTCATCGACCGCCTTGGCGCGGTCGCCAATTTTGCCAAGACCATGCCGAGCCTGCGGCCGACGCTGATGGTGATCGATCTCGATCGCTTCAAGCAGGTCAATGATTTCGTCGGCATCGCCGTCGGCGATTCGATCCTGCTGACGCTGGCGCGGCGGCTGACCCGCATCCTCAAGCCGCAGGACACGCTGGCGCGGCTCGCCGGCGACCAGTTCGGCCTGATCCTGATGTCGGAGCAGGACCCGGCGCGCATCACCGCCTTTGCCGAGACCATCCGCAAGACCATCCGCGCGCCGATCGCCTTCAACGACCGCGAGATTTTCCTTACCGCCTCGATCGGGCTGGCGCTCAGCGATCCGCAGACACAGCTTTCCGAGGAGATCATCAAGGATGCCGAACTGGCGATGTATCACTCCAAACGCATCGGCGGCGACCGCATCGACGTCTACAAGCCGGCGATGCGCACGCGCAAGACCGACCGTCTGACGCTGGAATCCGAATTGCGCCGCGCCATCGAGCGCCAGGAAATCATCATCCTGTACCAGCCGATCGTGCGGCTGGAAGATCGCTCGATCGCCGGCTTCGAGGCCCTGGCGCGCTGGGACCATCCCAAACTGGGGCGGATGTCGCCGTCGGAATTCATCTCGATTGCCGAGGAGATCGGCCTGATCGTCGATCTCGGCATGTTCGTGCTGGACCAGACGGCGAGGCAGCTATCGATCTGGCAGCGCGCGATGCGCTCGCGCGAGCCCATCTTCGCCAGCGTCAATGTCTCCTCGCGGCAGCTGTTGCGCCACGATCTCATTCACGACATCCGCACCGTGCTGTCGCGCTCCTCGGTGGCGCGCGGCACGCTGAAGCTTGAACTGACCGAATCGCTGGTCATGGAAAACCCGGAGCATGCGGCCCAGATGCTGACGCGGATTCGCGAACTCGGCACCGGATTGTCGCTGGACGATTTCGGCACCGGCCATTCGTCGCTGGCCTATCTGCAGCGCTTTCCGTTCGACACCATCAAGATCGACCAGTCCTTTGTGCGCACCACCAGCCGGGGCACACGGCCGGTGATCCTCAAATCGATTATCGCGATGGCGCACGACCTCGGCATGGACGTGGTCGCCGAAGGCGCCGAGACCGATTCGGACGCGGTCGAGCTCTATCAACTGGGCTGCGAATACGCCCAAGGCTTTGCCTTCGGCGAGCCGATGGACGCCGACGCCGCAATGCGGCTATTGACGGAAGAGCGGCTGGAGGCGGCGAGTTAGCTTCAACCGTCGTCCCCCGCGAAGGCGGGGTACCCAGTACGCCGCGGCCTCTCGATTAAATCGCTAACGTCTCTGGAATACTGGGTCACCCGCCTTCGCGGGTGACGACAAGTGAACGTGGACGCGCCTTCCGTGAACCCGCTGCTACTTCACCCTCTTGAACCGCACACTCTTCCCGTCCGCCAGCCGTGTCGCGATATAACCGCCGGCGAGACACGCCTCACGCTGCGGCATCTTTTCCTGCGGGCTGCGCAAGGTCTCCCACCATGACGCCCGATGCGCCGCGCGTGGCAGCGCGCCGTCGATGATCTCCTCGATCTTTTCGAAGCTGAGCACGAATTCGGGAAGCGTCTGCTTCTTCAGATAGTCGCGCAGGAGATCGTAGTCGTTCACTTCGTTTCCTCGGAGGGAGTTCGTCATTGCGAGCGAAGCGAAGCAATCCAGCTTTCTCTGCGGGTAGCCAAAGAAGCTGGATTGCTTCGTCGCTTCGCTCCGCGCAATGACGGCGGTCGGCATTGACGCCCGCCGTCACTTCTCCAGATATTTCTTCATCTCGGCGCGCAAGCCGTCGCGCAGGTCGTCGCGGGCCATGCCGAAGGCGATGTTGGCGCGGAGAAAGCCCGGTTTGGAGCCGCAATCGTGCCGCTCGCCCTCGAACTCGAAGCCGTAGAAGCTTTGGGTTCTGGTCAGCCCGATCATCGCGTCGGTGAGCTGGATCTCGCCGCCGGCGCCGCGCTCCTGGGTTTTCAGGATGTCGAAGATTTCCGGCTGCAGGATATAGCGTCCGGTGATCGAGAGATTCGAGGGCGCCGTGCCCTGCGGCGGCTTTTCCACCATGCCGTCGACCTCGAACATCTTGCCGTGCGGCTTGCCGACGCCGACGATGCCATATTGATGGGTCAGATGCCCCGGAACCTCTTCCACCGCGATCAGGTTGGATTTCTCGCCGAGATGACCGGCGGCATCGATCATCTGCTTGAGGACCCCCGGGGTATTCAGCACCAGTTCGTCCGGCAGCAGCACCGCGAACGGCTCGTCACCGACGATGTCGCGGGCGCACCATACCGCGTGGCCGAGGCCGAGCGGCGCCTGCTGACGGGTGAAACTCATGGCGCCGGCTTCGGGCTGGTCACGCGCAAGAACGGCAATCTCGGCCTTCTTGCCGCGCGCGGCCAGCGTGGCGTCAAGTTCGTACATCTTGTCGAAATGATCCTCGATGACGCCCTTGTTGCGGCCAGTGACGAAGATGAAATGTTCGATGCCCGCTTCGCGCGCCTCGTCGACCACATACTGGATCAGCGGTTTGTCGACGATAGTCAGCATTTCCTTCGGCATCGCCTTGGTGGCGGGCAGGACGCGGGTGCCGAGGCCGGCGACCGGAAAGACGGCTTTGCGGATTTTCATGGTGTCGCGGTGCCTTGAGGGAACGTTCAAAACGGTTTGATGACACGTTGGTAGCCGGTTTGCAGCCCGCAACAAAGGCGGATGTTTCTGTTCCCGTCGGTCCTTTGGCGAGAGAGGGTTTAGGAGGCGCCGGACTGACGGCCTGCCCTCGCTCCGCAACCAAGCTTTGCGCCACAAAATCTCGCGCTTGTTAAGCTATTGGAAACCGCAACAACGCCTCCTGAAAGCCTGATATTTTTCGGGTGCAGGTCAAGACATGACGAAACGGACGGGACGATTGGCCAACAAGCTCACCAATGCGGCGATTCTCGGCCTGGCACTGGTGCTGGTGCTGGGCGGCGAAGCCCATGCGCAGTCCTCCGGCGGGCTTCCGAACCTGTTCGGCAACATTTTCTCCAGCAAGCCGAGCGGCCCTTCGCCGCAGGCCCAAAGCGCACCTGCCGGGAGCGGCGCGCCACTGCCATGGAGCGGCGAGGACGGCGCTTCCGGCCACCCCCTGATGACCGCCAGCGCGATCCGCGAGGCGGCGGCGAATTTCGACAATTGCGTCGCCGGCATGTGGCCCGATGCGGCCCGGCGCAACATCACCCAGGCCAATTTCGAGCGCTTCACCGCGGGGCTTTCACCCGACCTGCGGATCATGGATCTGATGGATTCGCAGCCCGAATTCACCAAGTCGATCTGGGACTATCTCGACATCCTGGTGAACGACGCCAGGCTCGCCAGGGGCCGCGAAATCCTGGCGAAATACAAACCGCTGTTCGATGCGGTGGAAAAATCCTACGGCGTCGACCGCTATACGATCGCGGCGATCTGGGGCATCGAGTCGAATTACTCGACCCAGATGGGCGACCGCAGCGTGTTGCAGTCCACCGCGACGCTGGCCTGCATCGGCCGCCGCCAGCCCTACTTCAAGGACGAATTCCTTTCGGCGCTGGAAATCCTCAACCGCGGCGATCTGCGCCCCGAGCAGATGCGCGGGTCCTGGGCCGGCGCGTTCGGGCCTACCCAGTTCATGCCCACCGCGTTCAAGCGCTACGCAGTCGATGCCGACGGCGACGGCCGCCGCGACGTGGTCGACAACCCCGCCGACCTGATCGCCTCGACCGCCAATAATCTCAAGAAGGACGGCTGGCAGACCGGTCAGACCTGGGGCTTCGAGGTCGTGGTGCCTCCGGGCTTCAATTACATGCTGGCGGATCGCGCCAAGGCGATGACGATGGCGCAATGGGAACACCTCGGCGTCAAGCGCGCCGGCGGCAAGCCGTTCCCCAATCCGGCCGACAAGGCCTATCTGCTGGCCCCGGCCGGCGCCGAGGGCCCGGGCTTTCTGATGATGCAGAATTTCCGGGTGATCATGAAATACAATCCGGCGGAGGCCTATGCGCTGGCAATCGGCCACTTTGCCGACCGCTTGCGCGGCGGCGCGCCGTTCGTGCAGCCCTGGCCGCGGCAGGAGCGGGAATTGTCGCGCGCCGAGCGACTTGAGCTGCAGCAGTTGCTGGCGCAACGCGGCTTCTACCGCGGCACCCCGGACGGCCAGCTCGGCGGCCAGACCCGGGAGGCCCTGCGCAGCTTCCAGGCCTCGATCGGCACGCCCGCGGACGGGTTTGCCTCTTCCGACGTGCTGGAGCGGCTGCGCGGACACTGAAACGCCGGTTCCTGTTCTGTTTCCCGGCCAAAAGTAACCCTGAAAACGACATTTACGCCGCGCCCTTGACGGCGGCGCCGGATGCCCGGTTTATGGCTTTTGGAAGCTGCCCGCTTGCAGCCCAATTCCGCTACTATAGCGATAGCCAAACGACCCTCGCGATCGAGCCGCATGCCACAGCCGAAGTCCTTTTTCCGGATATTTACCGAAAGCGGCCCGCTGATCGTGCTGGCCGTCGCGATCGCGCTATTGGCCGGGATCGCCGCACCGGCTTCCGCGCAGTTTTTCAATTTCGGCTTTCAGCCGCCTGCGCCCCCACCGCGGCCACAACCCGCGCCGCGCGGCGGCGGCGGATGGTTCGGTGGTGACCTGTTCGCGCCATTCCAGCAGCAGGCTCCAAGGCGGATCGTCCGTGAGGACTTTTCCAAGGCGCCCTCGCCGGAAAAACGCGAGACCGTGGCCGAGCGTAATGTGCTGGTGCTCGGCGACAGCATGGCGGACTGGCTCGCCTACGGCCTCGAGGACGCCTATGCCGAACAGCCGGACATGGGGGTGATCCGCAAGGCCAAGACGAATTCGGGTCTCTTGAAGTATCAGCCCAAAGGCGATCCAGCCGACTGGGCCGCCGCGGCCAAGGGCATCCTAGCCACCGAAAAGCCCGACGCCATCGTCGTCATGCTCGGGCTCAACGATCGTGTGCCGATGCGCGAGCCGGCGGTCGACAAATCCACCGCCGACAAAAAGGCCGACAAGAAAGACGACAAAAAGGACGCCCGCGCCAAACCGGATGCCAAACCCGGCGACGCCAAACCTTCGGATGCCAAACCTGCGGATGCCAAGCCGGATGACGCCGTTGCCAAACCCGAGGACAAAGTAGTCGATACCGAACTGTCCCCGGATGATGCCGCCGACACCAACGATGCGCCGCCGGTGCTGGCGCCGGAGAAGAGCACGCGCTCTCCGAACGGCGTTTATCAGTTTCGAGAGGAACGCTGGGTCGAGCTTTACACCAGGAAAATCGAAGAGATGATCGGCATCCTGAAATCCAAGGGGGTGCCGGTGCTGTGGGTTGGCCTGCCGGCTGTGTCCGGCGCCAAGGCGACGGCCGACATGCTGTTCCTGGATTCGCTATATCGCGACGCGGCGGGCAAGGCCGGCATCACCTATGTCGATGTCTGGGATGGATTTGTCGACGACGCCGGCCGCTTCCTGCAGAAGGGTCCCGATTTCGAGGGCCAGCCGCGAAAGCTGCGCTCCGATGACGGCATATACTTCAACAAGTACGGCGCGCGGAAGCTTGCGCATTATGTCGAGCGCGAGATCGTCCGGCTATTGGCGTCGCGTTCGGCGCCGATCGCGCTGCCGAGCGAACCCGCCACGCCCGACGCCAATGCCGTGCCCGGTCAGCCGGCGCCGCGTCCGCTGGCAGGACCTATCCTGCCGCTGGTGGCATCCTCCGTCGGCACCGATCAGTTGCTGGGCGGACCCGGCTCACGCCCGGCCGCGGTTGACGCGCTTGCCGCGCGCACGCTGGTCAAGGGCGAACCGCTGGCGCCGCCCGCCGGCCGCGCCGATGATTTTGCCTGGCCACGCCGCGAAGTCGGACAGGAACAGGCGAAGGGCGAGACGCCGATGGCTTCGGCAGCACCGGATGGAACGATGGTTGTTCCGGCGCCAGCAGCACCGCCGAAGCCGAAAAAGCCTCGCCCGGTTCAATCGGGTACGCCGGGGCTGCGGGAGATCTTCGGCTTTGGAACTCCCGCGCCGCGCCAGCCGCCGGCGGCACAGCCTGCGACCCGAGCACCGAGCCCCAATGCACCGCGCCCGCCGGCCAACGTCGGACGGTCGGCATCGGTCCCGGGATTTTTCACGCGATAATCAGGAACTCATCCTGCAAGCAAAATAATTCAATTTCGTCATGGCCGGGCCTGTCCCGGCCATCCACGTTTTTCTAGCTGCCGCGGCTAAGAACGTGGATGCCCGGGACAAGCCCGGGCATGACGAGTTCTCAATAAACGGCGGTTTGTTGGCTGCGTTATGAGTCAGGCTCACAGGACAAGGAGTCAGGCGCAGTTCAGCCGTAATACCGCCAACGCTGCGGCGGCTGGCGGCGCGGAGCGCGGGTCATCAACAGCGCCAGCGCAAAGCCAATGCCGCCAGCGACTAGCAGCGCGCCGAGCGGATTGTCCTGCACCTTTTTCGCGACCGCTTCCGAACCGTCACGCAAGGTATCGCCACTGTTGTCATAGGCATCCTTGGCATAGCTGACGGCAGCATCGGTGGCATCACGCGCCGCATCCTTGGCCTGGCCATACAGGTTCTGCACCGTACCGGCGGCCTCACGGGTGCGGCCGGCGGCCTGGGTTTTGGCATCGCCGGCCATGCTGCCGACGGCCCCCTCGACTTTACCGGCGAAATCCTTTGCCGAGCCGGCAATTCGATCGTTGTCCATCACGGTTACTCCATGGAGATGATTGTCGGGATGTAACCCGTGAGACCCGTTCCGGTTCCGGCCTCCCGAAGCCGCGGGCCGGCGTCAGCCGGAAGCGTTGACATCGCACCCTCAGGGAGTAGTTTTTGCCCAAAATGAGCGGGATAATTACTCGCCTCGATCAGGAGAAACGCCATGACGATCACGATCCGGCAGCTTCACCCGCATTTTTTCGGCGAGGTTTCGGGCGTCGATTTGCGCAAGCCGCTGACCCGGCAAGAAGCCGCCGATATCGAAGCCGGCATGGATAAATACGCCGTATTGCTGTTCCGCGACCAGGACGTCACCGACGAGCAGCAAATGGCGTTTGCGCTGAATTTCGGCGAACGCGAGAACCCGCGCGGCGGCAACGTCGTCAAGCCGGAAGATTCCCGTCTGCAGACCGGACTGAACGACGTCTCGAACCTCGGCAAGGATGGCAAGCCGATGCCGCGCGATCATCGCGCCCATCTGTTCAATCTCGGCAATTCGTTGTGGCATTCCGACAGTTCGTTCCGCCCGATTCCGGCAAAGTTCTCGCTGCTGTCGGCGCGCGTGGTCAACCCGAAGGGCGGCAACACCGAATTCGCGGACATGCGCGCCGCCTATGACGCGCTCGACGACGAAACCAAAGCCGAAATCGAGGACATGATCTGCGAACACTCGCTGATGTATTCGCGTGGATCGCTGGGCTTCCTTGACTACACCGAGGAAGAAAAGCAGCTGTTCAAGCCGGTGCTGCAGCGCCTGGTGCGCACGCACCCGGTGCATGGCCGCAAGTCGCTGTACCTGTCCTCGCATGCCGGCGCCATCAAGGGCATGACGGTGCCCGAGGCGCGGCTGTTACTGCGCGACCTCAACGAGCACGCCACCCAGCGGGAATTCGTTCATGTCCACAAATGGACGCTGCATGACCTCGTGATGTGGGACAACCGCCAGACCATGCACCGCGTCCGCCGCTACGACCAGTCGCAGCCCCGCGACATGCGCCGCGCAACGGTAGCGGGTACCGTGCCGACGGTGGCGCAGCAGGCGGCGGAGTAAGAGCGAGATATTGCGTTGTCCCTGCAAACGCCGGACCCAGGCCGGGACGCGCGGATATGAGTCAGAAGCCTGAGTCGTCATCGCCCGCGAAGGCGGGCAATCCAGTAAACGCCGGTCTTGGTAATGACCGCGATGCCGGCGATTACTGGATGCCCCGCCTTCGCGGGGCATGACATTTAGGCATGCCCGGCATCGTTCGACAGCATGCCCGGATCGATCCCGATCTTGCGCAACGCCCGGCCGTATTTTTCCTCGACATCGCCGCCGAACACCAGATCCGGATCGGCCGCGCAGTGCAGCCAGTCATTGTCCTGAATTTCGTTCTCGAGCTGGCCCGGCGCCCAATGCGCATAACCGAGCGCGAGGATCGCGTGCTTCGGACCGGCGCCCTTGGCGATCGCTTTCAGGATATCCACCGTCGCGGTCAGGCAAATCACATCGTCGATCGGCAGCGTCGCATCCTTGATGAAGAAATCGCTGGAATGCAGCACGAAGCCGCGGCCGGTCTCGACCGGACCGCCCTTGAGCACCTTCATGGTCTCGGCGTTTTCGGGCAGCTTGATCTGCTCGGCCTTGCCGATGATGTCGAGCTGCACCAGCAGCTGCGGAAAGTCGATGCTTCCGGCCGGATGGTTGACGACGATGCCCATGGCGCCTTCGGATGAATGCGCGCAGAGATAAATCACCGAACGCTCGAAGCGCGGATCTTCCATCACGGGCATGGCGATCAACATCTGACCGTCGAGATAGCCACGCGTCGGCGAATTGTCGCCCGTGCCGGCGGCTTTGCGGCGAACAATCCTCGGTCTTTTGCCTTCAGGGTCCATCCGCAAAGCAATCTCGTGTTATGCACATCCTGATATCGGGTGCCGGTTCTGTCAATCAAGGTTCGGGCCGTGTTCAAGATTTACATCACAAGCAATTCAGTGGTTCGCGCTCCCGCCTGCCTGTAAAGACGTCGCATGATCGTCATGGTTCCATTGCGCTCCGTACTCGGCCTTTCTGCAGTTGTATTTGCGTCATGTTTTGCGATGGAAGCGTTCGCGCAGGACGCTTCGCCATGGCAAAAGGACAGCCATTCGGCGGTCCGGCTGCTGGCGGGATCGCGCAGCGGTACGGTGCTGCTCGGCGGCATCGCCTTTCAGTTGCAACCCGGATGGAAAACCTATTGGCGGACGCCCGGCGATTCCGGCGTGCCGCCGCGGTTCGATTTCTCCAAATCGGAAAATATCGAAGCTGTCACCGTGCTGTGGCCGGCCCCGCTGAAGTTCGACGACGGCGCCGGCGGCCACTCGATGGGTTATCACGACCAGATCGTGCTGCCGTTGCGGATCGTTGCGAAAAATGCCGAGAAGCCGGTGAAGCTCCGCGCCGCGATCAACTATGCGGTCTGCGATAAGCTCTGCATTCCCGTCGAAGCCAATGCCGAGCTTGCCTTCAACAGCGTGGCCAGCACCGAAGACAGCGCGCTGTTTGCCGCCCTCGACACCGTGCCGAAGCCCGCCAATGTCGGCGATCCCAATCCGCTGACCATCCGCGACGTCAAGCGCGACGGCAAATCCACGGTCTGGGTCGATGTCGTCGCGCCCGAGACCAGGGAGGTCAGCCTGTTTGTCGAAGGGCCGACACCGGACTGGGCATTGCCGGTTCCGACGCTGCTCGAACACAGCCCGCCCGGGGTCAAGCGCTTTGCCTTCGAACTGGACGGCCTGCCCCCGGGAGCAAATCCCGAGGGAGCCGCGCTCAAATTCACGCTGGTCGGCGGCGATCGCTCGTATGAATTTAATACCAGTTTGAATTGACCCCTTCATCGTTCTGGCGAACACCCATACGCCGCGGCGACGCGTTGATGCACGTGGCCAGACACCTTCCCTAAGCCCAATGTTCTGTGTTTATGGGTCCCGGCGTTCCGGACGACATATCGAGAGACCAAATCTTAACGAATCGTTGATATCTCCGATGATCGCCGCAGCCATGCGGCATCCGGGATTCCCGCTGTGGCCGTGATGGACGTTCAATCCGCAACAGCTTTGCCTGCAGGCACCCTCGCGCGGCTGCGCTCCATGCTGGGCGGCTCCAGCGAAGCGTCGCTGACCCGGCGGCTTGCCGGCACCATTTTCGTCATCCGGGTCGTCAGCGCCGCATGGCTTATTTGTCGCAAATCCTGCTCGCGCGCTGGATGAGCGGTTCGGATTACGGCGTCTACGTCTATGTCTGGACCTGGGTGCTGCTGCTCGGCAGCATGATGGATTTCGGCATCTCGGCCTCGGCGCAGAAGATCATTCCGGAATACCGCACCCGCGGCGAACATGCGCTGCTGCGCGGCTTCCTCTCCGGCAGCCGCTGGATAACCTTTATCGTATCCGCCGCGGTCGCAACGTTGCTGGCGGGGGTCGTGAAAGCGCTGTCGCCGTGGATCGGCGCCGGCGAGGTCGTTCCGCTGTACATCGGCTGCGTCACGCTGCCGGCCTTCGTGGTCGCCAACACCCAGGACGGCATTGCGCGCTCGCACGACTGGATGCGGCTCGGCCTGATGCCGCAATTCATCGTCCGACAGTCGCTGATCATAGGCTTTACCGCCGGCGCCTTCACGCTCGGCTTCCATCTCGGCGCTACCTTAGCGATGTTGGCGAGTGCCGCCGCGGTGTGGATCGCCATGGTCGGTCAGATGATCGTGCTGAACCGCCGGCTCGGCGGTCATATCGAGCCCGGTCCCAAGGCTTACGATTTCCGGGGCTGGCTGGCGATCTCGCTGCCGATCCTCATGGTCGAGGGATTCTATCTGCTGCTGTCCTACACCGACGTTCTGGTGCTGCAGCAGTTTCGTTCCTCGGAAGAAGTCGGTCTTTATTTCGCCGTGGTGAAAACGCTGGCGCTGGTGTCGTTCATCCATTACGCGATGTCGGCGACGACGGCGCACCGGTTTGCGGAATATAACGCCACCGGCGACCGAGCACGGCTGTCGGCCTATGTGGCGCACGCGATCAAATGGACGTTCTGGCCGTCGCTGGCCGCGACCATCATGCTGCTAGCATTAGGCAAGCCGCTGCTCTGGCTGTTCGGCCCGCAATTCGTCGCCGGTTACGACATCATGTTCGTCGCCGCCATCGGCCTCGTGGCGCGCTCGGCGATCGGCCCGGTCGAGCGGCTGCTCAACATGCTCGGCCATCAGCACATCTGCGCGCTGGCCTATGCGCTGGCTTTCGTCATGAACCTGCTGCTTTGCGTCCTGCTGGTGCCGCGGTTCGGCGGCCACGGCGCGGCCGCTGCAACCTCGATCTCGCTGACGTTCGAGACCGTGTTGCTGTTCTGGATCGTGCGCAAGCGGCTCGGACTGCACGTGCTGGCGTTCGGGAAGCGCGGCTGAACCTCTCAGCGTCAGGCCCGGGCCTGTCCCGGGCATCCACGTCTTACTTCGCTATTGCAGATACGTGGATGGTCGCGACAAGCCCCACCATGAGCGGTGTAGAGTTCGCTACAAGCTGCCTGTTACTCCGCCGTCCAGCCGCCATCGATCGACAAATTCGCGCCGGTGATCTGCGCCGCGTCGTCGCCGCAAAGGAACAGCGCCAGTGCGGCGACCTGCTCCGAGGTCACGAATTCCTTGGTCGGCTGTGCCGCCAGCATCACGTCGTGGATGACCTGTTCCTTGGTAAGGTTGCGCGCCTTCATCGTCTCCGGAATCTGGTGCTCCACCAGCGGCGTCCAGACATAGCCGGGACTGATGCAGTTGCAGGTGATCTTGAAGGTCGCAAGCTCCAGCGCCGCGGTCTTGGTCAATCCGGCAATGCCGTGCTTGGCTGAGACATAGGCCGACTTGAACGGCGAAGCCACAAGCGAATGCGCCGAGGCGGTATTGATGATGCGGCCCCAGCCGCGCTTCTTCATGCCGGGCACCACCGCGCGGATGCCGTGAAAGGCCGCCGACAGATTGATCGCGATGATGGCGTCCCATTTGTCGATCGGGAACTCCTCGATCGGCGAGACGAACTGGATGCCGGCATTGTTGACGAGCACATCGACCGAGCCGAACGTGCTTTCGCCGAGCGCGATCATGCCGGCGATCTCGGCGGGCTTGGTCATGTCAGCCGGCGAATGAATCGCCTTGACCTTGAAATCGGTCTCGATCGCAGCGCGTTCCCGCTCGATATCGGCGGGCGCGCCCATGCCGTTGATGACGATATTGGCGCCGGCGCCGGCAAAGGCGCGGGCATAGGCCAGTCCGATGCCGCTGGTCGATCCGGTCACCACAGCGGTCTTGCCTGTTAACGTACCCATTTCATCTACTCCTGTTTTTCGACGGGAATTTCGGTTTCATCCCCCGTGAGATCGTAAGTCACCATGGTTTCACCGGATTGCGGCCGCTCCAGCCAATCCTTGTGACGCATCGACAGATGAACGTCGCGCGCGCCGGCATTCCAGTGTTCGACCATGCCGACATGCGAAAAGTCGTAATCCTTGGAGGACGATTCGTAGTTCTTGCTGCGGTAGATCAGGTGCACCACTGTTACGGTATTCTCCTTGGCGGCTTCGCGCAGGATTTCAACCGACGGATCGTTCTTGAGATAATCGGGCAATCGCCCGATCAGGTCGCGCAGCGCCTTGCGGACGTTGTGAATCTGCCTGTTCTTGTCGGTGTTCATGCGGGTGCGGCTGGAAAAGCGGATGTCCTTTTCGCGCTCCGCCGCCTCCAGCAGCGATGTCGGTAACGGACCGCGCGCGCTGAACAGGTCGATCTGGAAGATCAGAAGGTCGCTGGTGTTTTCCTCGTCCAGCACATAATCGAGCGGCGTGTTGGAGGCGATGCCGCCGTCCCAGAAATGCTCGCCGTCGATGACGATGGAAGGAAAGCCCAGCGGCAACGCGCCGGACGCCATGATATGCTCGGGGCCGATTTTCTTGCCGAGCTTCCTGAACTCGAAATTATCGAAATATTTGAAATTGCCCGATGTCACGCCGACCGCGCCGACGCTGAGGCGGGTCTTGAGATCGTTGATGCGGTCGAAGTCCACCAGCCGCTCCAGCGTCGCACGCAGCGGCTCGGTGTCGTAATAGCTCTGGCACTGCGGGCTGCCTGGCGGCCACAGCGGCGCCGGGGGAAACCGCGGCGTGAAAAAGCCGGGAACGCCGAAGGTCGCGATCAGGGCCGCGCTGGTCTCATTGAAATAGGAACGTTCGCGATCGCCCTTGGTGAGCGGATTCCAGGATACCGGGCCCGAGACCATTTCCCAGAATTCCTTGAGGCGCTCCACCCGCTTTTCGCGCGGGTTGCCGGCAATGATGGCGGCATTGATGGCGCCGATGGAAATCCCGGCCACCCAATCCGGCTCGAAATCATTGTGGCACAGTGCCTGATAGGCGCCGGCCTGATAGGAGCCAAGCGCACCACCGCCTTGCAGCACCAGCACGCGCCGTGCTGTCGCGGGTGTTTTCGCCGGCGTTGAGGGTGTGGAATCCGTCATCGGTATCGGTCGGTCCATCAAATGAGATTGTACCGTGGCTTCCCGGCGCGACGGCGTCAATCAGCGCGGTGGAATCCCGGGCTCACGCGGTGGTTATCGTGCTTCCGATGAGGCGAGAATAAGGGTCCAGAATACCTTGTATTTGGTATTCGGAGCATAGCTCGCGGCGATGCCTAATTTTGTGACACCGTTTTTCAGCATATTTGCCCGATGCGGGGGCGAGTCGCGCCAGCCCGAAAAGGCCTCGGCCAGCGTATGGTATCCGGCCGAGACATTTTCCACCGCCAGCGTCGCCGGATAGCCCGACGCGGCCAGGCGCCGCTCCAGTGGCGCCTTCACATCATGGTCGAGCTTGTTGCGGCTCGCCATCGCCTGCGACTGTTGCTCCGCAAGCTTCATCAGTTCGGGATCGACCGCCACGCCGCCGAGGCCATTGTTCTGCCGGTACAGCGAGATCATCGAGGCCGCAGCAACCGCGTCAAGTTTGGCGCCGCCATTGGCCATGCTGAGATACATGGTCGGCTGCTCGGCTGAGGGGATATCCGCCGCGCAGCCGCCCAACGCCAAAATGCCGATAATGGCGATAATCGCTCGCATGATTCGAATTTCCCCAGATCAGGGGCAGTTGTTGCATACCAACCGTGGCTGAATGGTGAACGGGGAACTATTTCACCCGTCTTTCCGGGATGGTCCGAAGGACCAGACCCGGAATCTCGAGATTCCGGGTTCGCTCCGCGCCCCGGAAAGACAGAACTAGAATTTAGTCCTGCGCAGCGAAAATCCGGTAGCGGCGGGGCTGCAGTCCGACGGTATCGCCAGTCTGGAGCGGCTGGTCGCGCGGCGTGTCGATTTCGATCACGCCCGCACCCTCGCCTCCGCACAAGGCGACTTCGGCGCGCTGAATCGGACCGAACTTCCTGACATGCCGCACCGTGCCATCAAGCACGCCGCTGCCGACCGGCCCAACGTGCATGTCATGACGGCGGACGAACAGTTTCGAGGCGCCGCAAGCCGCACCATCCGCGCCGAGATTCAACGCCCTGCCACCGAGCCGCACGCCGCCCTTGTCCACATCCACCGGCAGTACGATCGATTCGCCGATGAAGCCGTGCACGAACGCGGTCGCGGGATTGTCATAGACTTCGCCGGGCGTGCCGATCTGCTCGATGCGACCCTTGTCCATCACCACCACCCGGTTGGCGACTTCGAGCGCCTCTTCCTGATCGTGGGTGACGAAGATCGACGTCACGTTGATCTCCGAATGCAGCGAACGCAGCCATTGCCGCAGTTCCTTGCGGACCTTGGCATCGAGCGCGCCGAACGGCTCGTCGAGCAGCAGGATGCGCGGCTCGATCGCCAGCGCGCGCGCCAGTGCAATGCGTTGGCGCTGGCCGCCGGACAATTGGCCCGGATAGCGGCCGGAAAGCCAGTCGAGTTGCACCAGATCCAGCAATTCCTTGACGCGACGGCGGATGCCGGCTTCGTCCTTGCGATTTGCGCGCGGCTGCACCCGCAGGCCGAACGCGACATTTTCGAACACCGTCATGTGGCGGAACAGTGCGTAATGCTGGAACACGAAGCCGACATGCCGATCGCTGGCGCCCTGCGCCAGCGCGTCTTCGCCGTCGAACGTGACCTCGCCGGAATCCGGCCAGTCGAGCCCGGCGATGATCCGCAGCAGCGTGGTCTTGCCGGAGCCGGACGGCCCGAGCAGCGCCAGCAATTCACCGTCGGCGACCCGCAGATCGACGCCGTCGAGCGCGGCAAACGCGCCGAACGTCTTGACGAGATTTTTGACTTCAATCGCCACGCGGAGTTTGCCCTTCGTCCAGATGCCGTTCGAGAATGGCTTTCGCCACCAGCGTGATCAGCGCCAGCATCGCCAGCAGGGACGCAATCGCGAACGACGATACGAATTGATATTCGTTGTAGAGAATCTCGACCAATAGCGGCATGGTATTGGTCTCGCCGCGAATATGTCCCGACACCACCGACACCGCGCCGAATTCGCCCATCGCCCGCGCATTGCACAGCAGTACGCCATATAACACGCCCCATTTGATATTGGGCAGAGTGACGCGGAAGAACGTCTGCAGGCCGGATGCGCCAAGCGAAATCGCGGCCTCTTCTTCCAGCGTGCCCTGTTCCTGCATCAGAGGAATCAGCGCCCGCGCCACGAACGGAAACGTCACGAAGACGGTTGCCAGCGCGATGCCGGGCACCGCGAACAGCACGTGGATGTCGTGCGCCTGCAGCCACGGTCCCCAATAGCCCTGCGCGCCGAACAGCAACACAAACACGAGGCCCGAGATCACCGGGCTGACCGAGAACGGCAAATCGATCAGCGAGACCAGGAAGGTCTTGCCGGAAAAATCGAATTTCGCAATGGCCCAGGCCGCGACGATCCCGAACACCAGATTCAGACTGACGGAAATTGCAGCGACCAGCAGCGTCAGCCTGATCGCGGACCATGCTTCCGGATCGGAGAGGGCCGCGAAATAGGCGGTCACTCCTTTCGAAAAGGCTTGGGCAAATACGACGGCCAGCGGTAGCACGACGAAGATGGTGAGGAAAGTTACCGCAATCGCGATGAGAATGATGCGAATGAGTTTCGGCTCGGTACGCAGATCGTCCCGCGCCGAAGTCAATATGGACTGAGAAGTGTTCATCGCGACTGTCCCAACAACGGCGGTACGCTCATCAACAACCTCTAATGCGCGGGAATGCGGGTTTGCGCCCAGCGCTGGACCCGGTTGACCGCGAAGATGATCAGGAACGACGCCACCAGCATGACGACGGCGATGGCGGTGGCGTCGGCGTATCGGAATTCCGACAATCGAATCACGATCAGCAGCGGCGCGATCTCGGACACATTCGGCAGATTGCCGGCGATGAAAATGACCGAACCGTATTCACCGACGGCACGCGCGAAAGCCAACGCAAATCCGGTCAGCAGCGCCGGCATCAAACTCGGCAGGATCACCCGGAACACCGTATGCCAGCGGTTGGCGCCGAGGCTGGCGGCGGCTTCCTCGATCTCGGTGTCGAGGTCGATCAGCACCGGCTGAACCGTCCGCACCACAAAGGGAATGCCGATGAAGATCATGGCAACGAAAATGCCGATCGGCGTGAACGCCACCTTGATGCCGAGTTCGGCGAGCGGCGCGCCGAGCCAGCCTTGTTGCGCGAACAGCGAGGTCAGCGCGACACCGGCCACCGCCGTCGGCAACGCGAACGGAATATCGACAATGGCGTCGAACAGCCGGCGGCCCGGAAAGCGATATCGCACCAGCGCCCAGACGACGAGCGTTCCCATCACCAGGTTGACGGCGGCGGCGGCGAAGGCGAGGCCGAACGAGATCTTCAATGCGTTGAGCGTGCGGCGGCTGGAGAGGATGCCCCAGAACTGATCGAGGCTCAGCTCGAACGTCTTGAGGAGCAAGCCTGCGAGCGGGATCAGAATAATGACCGACAGCCATGTCAGCGTCAGCCCCATGGTGAGGCCGAACCCCGGCAACGTGCTGCGTCGTCCCGCGGCTGCGCTCACAATGCCCTTCTCCCGCTCCGGCAATCAGTTCTTGTAAATCTGGTCGAACACGCCGCCTTCGCTGAAGTGTTCCTTCTGCGCCCTGGTCCAGCCGCCAAATACATCATCGATCGTGAACAGTTCGACCTTGGCGAAGGATTTTTCGTATTCCCTGGCGATTTCCGGATCGCGCGGGCGATAGGAATTGCGCGCGGCAATTTCCTGGCCTTCCTTGCTGTACCAGTATTTCAGGTAAGCCTCGGCAGCCGCGCGGGTGCCTTTCTTGTCGGCCACAGCGTCGACCACCGACAACGGCGGCTCCGCCAGAATCGACAGCGGCGGCGCGACGATCTCGAACTTGTCCTTGCCGAATTCGCGCTGGGCCAGGAACGCCTCGTTCTCCCACGCCAGCAGCACGTCGCCGACGCCGCGCTCCACGAAGGTCACGGTCGAACCGCGCGCGCCGGTATCCAGCACCGGCACGTTCTTGTAGATGTCGCCGACGAATTGTTTCGCCTTGTCGGCGGAACCGAATTTATTCAGCGCGTAGCCCCAGGCCGCGAGATAATTCCAGCGCGCGCCGCCCGAGGTTTTCGGATTCGGCGTGATGACGCTGACGCCGGGTTTGATCAGGTCGTCCCAATCCTTGATGCCCTTGGGATTGCCCTTGCGCACCAGGAACACGATCGTCGATGTATAGGGCGAGGCATTCAACGGCAGGCGCTTCTGCCAGTCGGCCGGGATCAGGCCCTTCGCCGCGATGGCGTCGATATCATAGGCCAGCGCCAGCGTGACGATGTCGGCCTGCAAGCCGTCGATCACCGCCCGCGCCTGCGAGCCGGATCCGCCATGCGACTGCTTGATCTCGACGCTCTTGCCGGTTTCCTTTTGATAGGCGGCGGCGAACGCCTTGTTGAAATCCACATAGAGTTCGCGCGTCGGATCGTAGGACACGTTAAGCAGTGTCACGTCGGCCGCGAATGCCGAGCTTGCCCAGAGCAGTCCCGCGACGAAAATCAGAATACGACGGACCATCTCGATCTCCATTCGGCTGGACGACAGCATCGTCATCGAAGCAGGAGACATAACTCGCGATCAAACGGCCTTAAGTCAACGAAACCGCATTTCCTTGTTTGCGGCCCGGCAGCGTCATTGTGCTACGAAGTCTTCATCGTATGGATGCCGCATTCCGTCTTGGGTCTGCCGCGCCAACGGCCAGCGCGCGCGTCTTCATCAGGCCGTGTCCGGCTGGTGCACGGCATGCACCCGACCGACAGGAATCCTTTTGCAGCGAGCGGATGCGGCGGCAGATTGGCTTGGCTGTAAATTGTCTCGATCTGCTCGCGCGAGACGTTTGCGAACGGATTGAATTTCAGCCTGATACCATCGGCCTCGACGACTGGAATCGCAGCACGCAGCCCGCCCTGAAAACGTTTGCGGCCGTTGATCCAGGCGGAGAACGGCTCCAGCGCGCGGGCCAGCGGTTCGACTTTCCGGATCCGGCAACAGGCGTCGGGATCGGAGAACCACAATTCGCGATTACTATCCTCGCGCGCCAGCGTCTCCTCCAGCGGCTTGACCGACCGTACGTCGCGCAGCCCCAGCGTCGCGATCAGTGTGTCGCGATAGGCCAGCGTCTCTTCGAACAGCCATCCGGTATCGAGAAAGATCACGGGGATCGCAGCGTCGACATCGGCCATCACCTTGAGCAGTGCCGCCGATTCGGTGCCGAATGACGAGACCACGGCAAGTTGCTCCCGACCGATGACGCGCAACGCCGCCGCGATCACTTCTTCGGGCGAAGCATTGCGCAACGCGCGATCGAGCTCCAGCGGTGACGGCAGATCGCTTGCCGCAGGTTCGAGCGAGGCCTGATGTGTGAGGGCATTCACTGGCCGGCACTCTCCGAATGACGCAGTTGCATCCGCCGGTGCAGCGCGGTAACGCGGCCATCCCCAGTCGGCTGGTAGAACACCGAATAGCGCTTGACGGTGGCGGCGAATGCTTCGGCGTCGCTTTCCTTTTTGACCTCGAAGGCGTCGAAACCAGCGCGCAGCATGAATACGAACTGGTCGCGCAATACCTGACCGGTGGCGCGCAGCTCACCCTTGAAACCATGGCGCTCCCGTAACAGCCGAGCCTGGCTGTAGGCACGGCCGTCGCGGAAGGTCGGAAACACCAGCGCGACAACTGCCAGCCGGTCGAGATAGGGCACGAGATCGTCGACGTCGCGGTTGTTCGGCCAGATCACGCCGGTCTTGCCGGCGCGGCTTGAAAGCGCCTCCGCATCGCCGAGAAACCGCGCAGCCGAGATCAGGATGGCGCCTTCGCCGGGAACTTCCGCGTCGTCGGCGACATGGATCACCGTATCGAGAATAATTTTTCCGCCTTTAACGAGTGGCATAGACGCGCTCCCGAAAAGGTTCGACGCCAAGCCGCTTGACCGTATCGATGAAAATCTCGTCGGGCCGGGCGCGGAGCGCGAGATAAGCCTCGACAATATCCTCGACCACATCGGCGACTTCGCCATAGGGCACCGCGGGCCCGATCAAGGTGCCGACAACGGCGTGTTCGTCGGCGCGGCCGCCGATCGTGATCTGATAGAATTCCTCGCCATTCTTCTCGACGCCGAGAATGCCGATATGGCCGACATGATGATGGCCGCAGGCATTGATGCAGCCGGAAATATTGACATGCAGCCGCCCGATCATGTTGGCGGTTTCGTGATTGGCAAAGCGCCGGGTCAATTCCTGCGCGATCGGGATCGAGCGCGCATTGGCCAGCGAACAGTAATCCAGCCCGGGGCAGGCGATGATATCCGACACCAGATTGACGTTCGGAGTCGCGACGCCGATCTTGTCCAGCGCTTTCCACAGCACCGGCAAGTCGCGCCGCGCGACATGGGGCAGTGCCAGGTTCTGCTCGTGGCCGACGCGGATTTCGCCAAAGGAATATTTGTCGGCGAGATCGGCGATAGCGTCCATCTGGTCGGCGGTGGCGTCGCCTGGCGGCCCGCCCACCGGCTTCAGGGACAGGGTGACGATGGCGTAGCCCGTCACCTTGTGCGGCGCGACCGAGTTCTTGCGCCAGGCCTCGAAATGCGGGTCGTGCGCCGCCTTCCTTAATTCTTCCGGCACGTGCGGCAGTTTCTCGTAGGCCGGATAGGTGAAGCGCGAACGGATATCCTCGATCACGGAATCATCGATCTGCAGCGCGCTGTCACGCATCTGCAGCCATTCTTCCTCGACTTCTTTGGCGAATTTTTCGATGCCGAGTTCGTGCACCAGGATCTTGATGCGCGCCTTGTAGATATTGTCGCGGCGGCCGTACTGGTTGTAGACGCGCAGGATCGCCTCGACATAGCTCAGGAGATCATGGCCGTGCACGAACGGCTTGATGGTCTTGCCTATGAAGGGGGTGCGGCCGAGTCCGCCGCCGACCAGCACTTCGAAACCGGTTTCGCCCGCTGCGTTCTTGTGCAGCCGCAGGCCGATATCGTGCACCTTGATCGCCGCGCGATCGTGCTCGGACGCGGTGATCGCAAATTTGAACTTGCGCGGCAAAAAGGAAAATTCCGGATGTAGTGTGGTATACTGCCGCAGCAGTTCGGACCAGATGCGGGGATCCTCGATCTCGCCTGGCGCCACGCCGGCCCATTGGTCGGAGGTGACGTTGCGGGTGTTGTTGCCCGAGGTCTGCATGGCGTGGATGCCGACTTCGGCGAGATCGGCCAGCGCATCCGGCAATTCGGCGAGCTTGATCCAGTTGAACTGGATGTTCTGCCGCGTAGTGAAATGGCCATAGCCGCGATCGTAGCGCCGCGCGACATGCGCCAGCGCGCGCAACTGCTTCGATGACAAAGTTCCATACGGAATCGCCACGCGGAGCATATAGGCGTGCAACTGCAGATAAACGCCGTTTTGCAGCCGCAGCATCTTGAATTCGTCTTCCGTGAGTTCCCCGGAGAGACGGCGCTTCACCTGATCGCGAAATTCGTCAACGCGTTCATGAATGATCGTGCGGTCGAGTTCGTCATATGCGTACATGATGGGTCGGCCTTATGCCGGGACCGGAAGGTCGATGGTGAGCCCTTCCGACCGGATATGTTCGCGCAGATTGCCGGGCTTGACCGCGCCGCTTTCCCTGACTTCGACCGGCGCGATATAGGGGCCGATCGCGCCGAGGTCGTCGGCAATCGATTCGGCGAGCAACGCGCGAGCCTCGTCGGCGGTCCGGACGATCGCGGCGTCGGACAGGTCGGTCGACCAGGCCTTGGAGCCGGTGCGATAGATCACCACACCATCCCAGGTGCGGTTGGCGGTGACCATGGAAGGGCCCGTTATCTTGATTTTTTGTTGCAGTGGAGAGGTCATTCGGCAGCTTCCAGCAGTTGGGAGAACACTTGATTGAGATTTTGGTGGCGCCACGGCGCGGAGTGCGCAACCACGTCGCCGATGATGAGAATGGCCGGGCCGCCACCGATCTTTTCGACCAGCGCCGGCAGTTGATCCAGTGTTCCGACCACGGCTTGCGCATCCGGCCGCGTCACCCGCGCGAACACGCCAACCGGCGTTTGCGCCGAGCGGCCTGCCGCCAGCATTCCTTCGCGGATCGATGGCGCGGCGGTCATGCCCATATAGACCACGACGGTCATTTTGCGGTCGGTGAGCGCCGACCAGTCGACGCTTTCGGCGTCTTTGGCCCTGTGCGCGGTGAGAAAGGTGATGCGCAATGCTTCATGGCGGAACGTCAGCGGCACTTCGAACTGCGCGGCGGCGCCGAGGCCCGCGCTAATTCCTGGTACTACCGAAGAGGCGACGCCAGCGTTGCGCAGCGCTTCGACTTCCTCGCCGCCGCGGCCAAACACAAAGGGATCGCCGCCCTTGAGGCGTACCGCGCGCTGCCCCAATTTCGCGGCCTCGATCAGCAATTTGTTGATCGCGTCCTGGCCGATGCCGGGTTTGCCGACACGGCGGCCGACCGGCACCCGCGCAGCATCACGGCGCGCGCGGTCGAGAATTTCAGGCGAGACCAGTTCGTCGTAAAAAACAATGTCGGCGTCCTGCAACGCGCGCAACGCCTTGATGGTCAGCAAATCCGGATCGCCCGGACCGGCGCCGACCAGGGTCACCCTGCCCTCGACCTGCCCCGACGCCGGTGCGCCGGCAAAAGCCGAGGGATCGGCGATATCTTTCAGCGCCGCTTCAGCTTCATTGCTGCGTCCGGCGAGAACCAGCGCCCCGATCGGGCCATCGACCACGCGCTCCCAGAACCGGCGGCGCAGCGGAAACTCCGGGATGCGGCCATGCATCGATTTACGCCAGCGGCCTATGAACGTGGCGAGATCACCAATCCGCGCCGGCAAAGCAGCCTCAATACGCTCGCGCACGCGCCGTGCCACCACGGGAGAAGCACCGCCGGTGCCGACGGCCACCACTACGTCGCCGCGATCGACGATGGCCGGAAAAATGAAGGTCGAATGCGACAGATCATCCATCACATTCACGGGCAGGCCGACGGACTTGGCCCGCGCCGACATCGCTACGCCGATGTCGCCTGCGCCCGCGCAGAGAATCGCAATCACGCCGTGGAGATCGGCCATCAGGGGATCACCTGTCGCAAGCTCGACCCGCGCCACGTCAGCGGCATCCAGCCCGCTCACATCGTGATTGCCATCCGTAGCGAACCAGCAGATGCGCGCCCCCGCCGCCAGCAACAGCCGCAATTTCGCACGTACCAGTTCGCCGCTCCCGACGAGCAGGATCGGACCTGTCTGGAGATCGAGAAATATCGGCAGAAACCGCATGCGACACTCGCTGCCCCGACTCCCGGGGTTGACTAGAATTATTTTCTATATATGTCTCGCTTCACGCTCGCAAAGAGAAAATTGTTTCTTCTCTATTGCACTGCAACTATAGAATTTTTGTCCTCAAACACCAAGCGTCAGAGATGCATCTTCCAGCTAACACCGACCGAGTTCAGGAGTTGCGGGCGACGTCAGAAGGACGGGCTGCGCAGATGCGGAAAGTTCCCGATGCAGGGCAGGCAAGTGGGCCCACCATGGATCACCTCGACGTACTCGAGGCCCAGAGCATCTACATTTTCAGGGAAGCCTTTGCGCGGCTGAAGAAGCTCGCGTTGCTGTGGTCGCTGGGCAAGGATTCCAACGTGATGATCTGGCTGGCGCGCAAGGCGTTTTTCGGCCATGTGCCGTTCCCCGCAATGCACGTCGATACCGGCAAGAAATTTGCGGAGATGTATGCGTTTCGCGATCGCTACGCCAGGGAGTGGGGGCTCGATCTGAAGATCGAATCCTGTCCGCCGCTCGAGACCATCGATCCGACCCTGCCGCCGGCGGCGCGATCCGCGGCGCGCAAGACCGAAGGGCTGAAGCTTGCACTCACCAAATACGGCTTCGACGGATTGATCGCCGGCATTCGCCGCGACGAGGAGGCCACCCGCGCCAAGGAGCGGGTATTCTCGCCGCGCGGTACCGAGGGCGGATGGGACGTGCGTGACCAGCCGCCGGAATTCTGGGACCAGTTCAACGCCTCGCCGCCGCCGGGTGCGCATCTGCGCATTCATCCGATCCTGCATTGGACCGAGGCCGATATCTGGGCCTACACCAAGCGCGAGAACATCCCGATTATCCCGCTCTATTTGGCGAAGAACGGCAAACGCTACCGCTCGCTGGGCGACCAGGACATCACCAACCCCGTCAGTTCGAACGCGTCCACGATCGAGGAAATCCTGATCGAGCTCGAAGACACCAAGGTGCCGGAACGCTCCGGACGCGCGCTGGATCACGAGACTGAAGACGCTTTCGAGCGGCTGCGTGTCGCCGGCTATCTCTGAACGTAAGTTGAGCGCTTCGATGAACATGATGATCCCCACCACGAATTCGACGACGCCCAACGGCACGACGCGGCCACTGGTTCGCATCGTCATCGTCGGCCATGTCGACCACGGTAAATCCACTCTGGTCGGGCGGCTGCTGCACGAGACCGGCAGCCTTCCCGAGGGCAAGCTGGAAATGCTGAAAGCCGTCAGCGCCCGGCGCGGCATGCCGTTCGAATGGTCGTTCCTGCTCGATGCGCTACAGACCGAGCGCGACCAGGGCATCACCATCGACACCACGCAGATCCGCTTTCGCACGGGTTCGCGCGACGTGGTGCTGATCGACGCGCCCGGTCACGCCGAATTCCTGCGCAACATGATCACCGGCGCTTCGCAAGCCGATGGGGCCGTGCTGATCATCGACGCGCTGGAAGGCGTGCGCGACCAGACCAGGCGACACGGCTATCTCCTGCATCTTCTCGGCGTCAAACAGGTTGCCGTCGTGGTCAACAAGATGGACCGGGTCGATTTCAGCGCGCGCGATTCAAGGAAATCAGCGACGAGATTTCCGCGCATCTGACCGGTCTTGGGGTCACGCCCAAGGCGGTGATTCCGATTTCGCGCGCGCGACGGCGATGGCGTTGCCGAACGCACGCCGCGGATCGGCTGGTACAACGGACCCACCGTGGTCGAAGCGCTCGATGCGCTCGAACCGGCGCGGCCACTGGAAGAACTTGCGCTGCGGCTGCCGGTGCAGGCGATCTACAAGTTCGACGACCGCCGCATTGTCGCGGGCCGCATCGAATCCGGCCATCTTGCCGCCGGTGACGAGATCGTCATCATGCCTGCCGGCAAGACCGCCCGGATCAAGTCGGTGGAAAGCTGGCCGGCGACACCGGTCGAAGGACGCCAGAGCGCGGGTCGGTCGGTCGGCATCACGCTCGACCGCGAACTGTTCATCGAACGTGGCGATGTCATCGCCCATGTCGGAAGCGCGCCGCGCGACACCCGCCGGCTGCGCGCCCGTATTTTCTGGCTGCACGACAAATCGCTGGCGACCGGCGCATCGATCCTGGTCCGGCTCGGTACTCGGGAAACCCGCGCGACCGTGGTTTCGATCGAGAAGGCGGTCGATCCCGGCGAGCTTGCAAGCGTGGAATCCGCGGCGATCGCGCGCAATCATGTCGGCGAGATCGACATCGCGCTGGCCTATCCGCTCGCCGCCGATCCCTATACGGACAATCCGCGCACTGGACGCCTGGTGATCGAGGTCAATGGCCGCATCGCCGGCGGCGGTCTCGTGCTGTCGGTCGATGCCGGGCAGCGCGCGATGCCCGTCGATATCGTGCCGGTGGAATCCGCGCTGCGATCCGACGAGCGCTCGGCGCGCTATCGTCACCGCGGCGCCGTGGTCTGGCTGACTGGCCTGCCCGGCTCCGGCAAGTCGACGCTGGCGCGCGCGCTGGAGCGGAGACTGTTCGAGCAAGGCGGCTCGCCGGTGCTGCTGGACGGCGACACCTTGCGGGCGGGCCTCAACAGCGATCTCGGTTTTTCCGCCGCCGACCGCTCCGAGAATATTCGCCGGCTGGCCGAAGTCGCCACGCATCTTGCCCGCAACGGGCACGTCGCCATCGTAGCCGCTGTCTCGCCTTCGACAGAGGATCGTGCCGCGGCCCGCCGCATCGCCGATACCGCGTTCCGCGAAATCTATGTCGCGACCCCCGTTGAGGTCTGCGAGAGCCGCGATCCCAAGGGCCATTACGCCAAGGCGCGCGCCGGCGCGCTGCACGCCTTCACCGGAATCGGCAACGATTATCAGCCGCCGACGGAAAGCGAATTGACGATCGATACCTCGACGCGTTCGGTGAGCGAGGCAGCCGACGAGATCGAGCAGATGCTGGTGCGATCGGGTATCCTGTTCGACGAACAGATCGATCTCGCTGCCAATATCTGAGCCATTTGGCGGCCATTGTTTGCGCATTCCGCTGCGGCGAAAAGCCTTCTCACAGGCCCGATTTTGGCGCTAAAAGAGGCGGGAACGCCGCTGCCGCGGCGCTCTTCATTTTTGCACTGAAAATGGCAAGTAATCGCGGCTTTTTACGAGAGTTTTAGAATGAATCGTGTCGACGCCCATGGACTGAAGATCGCTCCCGTCCTGTTCGATTTTATCGCCAGGGAAGCCACCCCCAAAACCGGGATTTCGCCCGATGCATTCTGGGCGGGCCTTGCCGGCATTATCCGGAATCTGGCGCCGAAAAACCGCGAGCTGCTCGCGGTGCGCGACACGCTTCAGGCCAGGATCGACGACTGGCATCGCGCCAATAAGGGCAAGCCGTTCGACATGGATGCCTATACGGCGTTTCTCAGGGAGATCGGCTATCTCCTGCCGGAACCGGCGACCCAGAAGGTCGAGACCTCGGATGTCGACGAAGAGATCGGGAAGATTTGCGGACCGCAACTGGTGGTGCCGCTTACCAATGCGCGCTACTCGCTGAATGCCGCCAATGCGCGCTGGGGCAGTCTTTACGATGCGTTTTACGGCACCGATGCGATCCCGCATGAGGCCGGCGAAGGCGGCAAGGGATTTAACAAGGCCCGCGGCGCCAGGGTGGTCGCGAAAGCCAAGACATTCCTCGATTCCGCCGTGCCGCTGGCGACCGCAAGCCACACCGATGTCACCTCCTACAGCGTCATCGCCGGCCAGCTTGCCGTCAAACTGAAGAGCGGCAACGCCACCGCGCTGAAATCGAACGAGCAATTCGCCGGCTACCGGGGCGACGCCGCTGCGCCGAGCGCGATCCTGCTCGTCAACAACGGCATGCACATCGAGATCAAGATCGACCGCCATCATGCGATGGGCAAGGAAGATCCGGCGGGCGTCGCCGACATCATCCTGGAATCGGCGGTCAGCACCATCCTCGACATGGAAGACAGCGTCGCGGCGGTCGATGCCGAAGACAAGGTGCTGATCTATCGCAACACGCTGGGCCTGATGAACGGCACCCTGTCGGCCGATTTCGAGAAGGGCGGCAAGACGCTCAAGCGCGCGCTCAATCCAGACCGCGTCTATACCTCGCCCGACGGCAAGGAGATCAAGCTTCACGGACGCAGCCTGCTGTTGATGCGCAATGTCGGCCATCACATGTTCACCGACGCTGTGCTGGATTCCAGCGGCGAGGAAATCCCGGAAGGCATTCTCGACGCCGCGGTCGCCGGGCTGCTCGCGATCCACGATCTCAAGGGCTTTTCGAAGATCCGCAACAGCCGCACCGGCTCGGTCTATATCGTCAAGCCGAAGATGCACGGCCCCGACGAAGTGGCGCTGACCTGCGAGCTGTTCAGCCAGGTCGAGAAGATGCTGAAGCTGCCCGACAACACCATGAAGATCGGCATCATGGACGAGGAGCGCCGCACCACGGTCAACCTCAAGGCCTGCATCCAGAATGCGTCGAAGCGCATCTGCTTCATCAACACCGGCTTCCTCGACCGCACCGGCGACGAGATCCACACCTCGATGGAAGCGGGTCCGATGATCCGCAAGGACGAGATGAAGGCGCAGCCCTGGATCAAGGCCTATGAAGACTGGAACGTCGATATCGGCCTGATCGACGGCCTGCCCGGCCACGCCCAGATCGGCAAGGGCATGTGGGCCGCGCCGGACAAGATGGCGGACATGCTGGCGCAGAAGATCGCGCACCCGCAGGCCGGCGCCACCACCGCATGGGTGCCCTCGCCGACCGCCGCGACGCTGCACGCGCTGCATTATCATCAGGTCAACGTGCTGGCGCGTCAGCAGGAACTGGCCAAGGGCGGCCCGCGCGCCAAGCTGTCCGATATTCTCACCATTCCGGTGTCGCAATCGAACTGGGCGCCCGACGATGTGAAGCAGGAGATCGACAACAACTGCCAGGGCATCCTCGGCTATGTCGTGCGCTGGATCGATCAGGGCGTCGGCTGCTCCAAGGTGCCCGATATCCACGACGTCGGCCTGATGGAAGACCGCGCCACGTTGCGCATCTCGAGCCAGCATCTGGCGAACTGGCTGCATCAGGGCGTCATCACCAAGGAGCAGGTGATGGAGTCGCTCAAGCGCATGGCCGCGGTGGTGGACAAGCAGAACGACGGCGATGCGCTGTACCGGCCGATGGCGCCGGGTTTCGACGGCATCGCCTTCAAGGCCGCTTGCGATCTGATCTTCAAGGGTCGCGAGCAGCCGAACGGCTACACCGAATACATTCTCACCGCGCGGCGCCGGGAAGCCAAGGCGGCGGGGTGATATTCGCAGCCGACTCGTCATTGCGAGGAGCGTTTGCGACGAAGCCATCCAGCTTGCTTCGATTGCACGAAGAAAGCTGGATTGCTTCGCTACGCTCGCAATGACGAGGATTCCTAAAACACCGCGATATATTTCAGCAGCGAGATCACGCCGAGGATGATCACCACGACGCGCGCGATTTGCTTGGCGCGGCCGTCGAGCGGCAACAGGTTGATCAGATAGAGAATGAGAATAACGACGAGAAACGTAATCAGCGCGCCCATAAGCATTTTGATTTCCCCCTGAAAATCGTGACCAGCGGCAGTATGCCGCATTTAACGCGCAACATGCGGCCGGGTCCAGCGCGAACCGCAGCCGCCAGCCGGATTTCCCGTACATTCGCGGGCTCTAATCCGACGCCACCACCGGCAGGCGCTGGATAGCGCGAGCGCACCGCTGCTCCGACACCGGCGAGAAATTCAGCGACGCGCCGCGTCTGTCGGCAGCCGCGGCCGCGCAGACCATCAATCCATCGGCGCCGGCGACGATGTCGCCCTTGCGCAACGTCGGATCGTTCTCGATCTTGACCGGCGCAAGGCCGATCTGATCCTTGCCGTTGCAGGTGCATCCCGCGACCAGTTCGTTGCGATAGCGAAATGCATTCGGCAGTTCCGAATAGGGCTTGCCGCGCTCCGTCGCCGCGTTGTCGATATTGCTGCCGTAGACCACCTTGGTTTCGCTGGCCGGGCAAAAACTGTTGCAGGACGCCGCTCGGCTTTGGTTGTCGGAAGCCGAGATCGGGAAATAGCGCCCGTCGCAGGTGCGCACGCAAAAGGCCTGTCCGCTACCGGAACTGGAATATGTCGGGTGCGGGTGCGGAGCGGGCTGCGGTGCAAGGGAATTGTCCTCGCTGGCAAATGGCAGCGAAATCGGCGGCGTTTCGCGGTCTGTGGGCTCCAAACCGCCGAACAGGGCGGAGAGGAAATCTTCGGCTTGCGCGGCGGGCGCGGCAAGCGAAGCGCCTAGCACCACCGCCGCGCCCAGCGCCATCAGCCTGACTGATCTTTGACCATGTTGGCCTCCGAAACTCGATTTCCGTCAGTACACCGACGATGTCGAAAGGTTCATCGCCTGACGGCCCGAGGACAATGTCGTCACCACCGGACGTGCCGGAATCGGGCGAACGCTGATGGTCGTCCGCGTCTCCGGCGCCCTTGCCTCGACGGGCGGCGCATTCTTCGGCAGCACCACCACCTTGGTGCCGACATCGACGCGGCTGAACAGATCGGCGACGTCTTCATTGGTCAGACGGATGCAGCCCGAGGAGACGAACTTGCCGATCGTGGTCGGGATCGTTGGTGCCGTGGATGCGATATTCGCTGGAGCCGAGATACATCGCGCGCGCGCCGAGCGGATTGCCGGGGCCGCCCGCCATGAAGCGCGGCAGATACGGCTGGCGCGCGATCATTTCCGCCGGCGGATGCCAATCCGGCCATTCCGCCTTGCGGGTGATGGTCTGGGTGCCGGACCAGGTAAAGCCATCACGGCCGACGCCGACGCCGTAGCGAATGGCGCGGCCCTGGCCGAGCACGTAGTACAGCGCGGTATTGCCGGTATCGATGATCACGGTGCCGGGCGGCTTCGCGGGTGTCGAAGGCCACTACGGTGCGGCGCAGCCGCTCCGGCAGCACGCTGGAGCCATCGCCTTCATCGGTCAGCGCGGGTTGGGTCGGCGCCATCAGGTTATCGGAGGGAAATGAGCTTTGCGGCGCGGAGGCATAGCCGAGAACCTGTGCGCTCGCCGCACTGGAGAAAATGGCGGGCGCCAGCAACAAGGCCCCGGCGAAAACCAGTGCGTTGGTAGCGCGCAGCGACAGCCTGCGATTTCCGATTGATACCTGTGTCATGGTCTGCCCCTTGGATACGCGTCACGCTGATGCTGACTACACAACAAACGCGACCGGAGCTTCGCAGTTCCATCGGCAATTTGACGATTCATCCGGTCTGTCAACCACGCCGCAGCTCACGTTTTAGCGATGGAACCTTTCAGGGCCGCGCCGGTTATGGCGGCACAGAACCCGGTCGGTAGCGCGGCTTCGGTGGATTTTATGATGACGGGTAGAGAGCCGATGCGTGTCCTTCCCGCCCAGACCGCCGGCAAGCCCCTGCCTGACAGCAAGGCCGAGATCCCGCCCGTCATCCGCCGCGCGGAAGTCGTGGCCTTTGCGCTGGTCGCCCTTCTGGCGATCTGCATTGTCGTCGTTCTTTATGCCGCCAAGGCCTTCTTCCTTCCCGTCGTAGCCGCGTTCGTGGTCGGCACCATGTTGTCGCCGGCAGCCGGATTCCTCGAACGACGCCGGATTCCACGCTCGGTCTCGGCGGTCCTGATCGTGACTTCCGTGGGCGCCGGCGTCGCCTTCATTGTCGGCCTGATCTCCGCGCCCCTGATGCAATGGAGCACCCGGCTGCCGGAGCTGGGGTCGATGTTGAAGGACAAACTGCATATTTTCGATCGCCCGCTGGCGCTGTGGCAGGAGCTTCAGGTCATGCTCGGCGGGTCGGACACGGCAACGCCGTTCCAGATGCCGAAATTCGACTGGGTAGAGCCCACCGTCGGATTCCTGTCGCCGACCTTCACCGAATTTCTGCTGTTCTTTGCAACGCTCATCCTGTTTGTCGCGAGCTGGAAGGACCTGCGCCGCGCTCTGATCATGACCTTCGCCGACCGTGACGCGCGACTGCGTACCATGCGCATCCTCAACGAGATCGAACTTCATCTCGGCGACTATCTGCTCACGGTGACCATGATCAATCTCGGCGTCGGCACCGCCACCGGCATCATCTGCGCCATCACCGGCATGCCCAATCCCGCCGGGCTCGGCGCACTGGCTGCGACGCTGAATTTCTTTCCCATCATCGGCCCGGTGGCGATGTTCGTGGTCCTGACCGTGGTCGGCGTGGTCGCCTTCCCCACGCTCGGCGCGGGATTGATCGCACCGGTAGCTTTTATCGGCATCACTTTCCTCGAAGGCCATTTTGTCACGCCCACCATCATCGGCCGCAGGCTCCAGCTCAATGCACTGGCGGTATTCATCGCGTTGGCGTTCTGGACCTGGCTGTGGGGACCGATGGGCGGCTTTTTGTCGTCGCCGCTGCTGATCGTCGCGCTGATCCTGAAAGAACATTTGCTGCCCGTCGATACGCCACAACTGCCACCCGACTAATCGGGTTTCAAATCGGGAACTTCGACGTGCCCGGCGCGTTTGTGCCGTACGCAACTGCGGTGTTTGGGAGCTTTTGATGTCGAGTACGGACGGCGAAATCGGAATCAGAACCATGACGGACAAAGCGACCTATGAACGCCTCGAAAAGGATGTAACAGCCGTGAAAAACGATATCTCAGCACTCACCGACCAGATCACCGACGCCCTCAATTCATTCGCCGGCACTGCCAGAACGCAGGCGCGCCGCGGCTACAAGCAGGCCCGCGCCAGCGCCGATTCGGCCATGGACGACATGTCCGAGCGCGGCGGCGCCATGATGGATGCCGCCCAGGACGCCGCCTATTCGATCGAGGAGTCGCTGGAGGACGTCATTACCCAGCGCCCGCTGGCGACGGTCGGTCTTGCCCTCGGCCTCGGCTTCCTGATCGGCGTGACGTGGCGCCGATAGGCCGGCGTCGGCAGGCTTGGCGCCACTGATATCAGGCACCTGACTCGCGATAACCTGAATTGAACGAGGCGTTTCGATGTTTGCGCACATGATCGACGACTTCAAGAACTCCACCGGTCTCGTCATGCGGCAGACGTTCCTGGTCGCAGCAGCGGCTGTATCCTTGTTCGTCACCACATCGTTCCTGTGCGCCGCCGCCTTTGTCGCGGTGCTGCAAAGATACGGACTGATCGAAGCCTGTCTCACCGGCGCCGCCATATTCTTTGTGGTCACGCTGATCGCGGCCATCTCCTATATGGTGCGCAAAAGGCGGCTCAAGGTCCGCGTCAGGGAAGCCGCCAAGGAAACGAAATCGGCGATGCAAACCGCCCTTGCCGATCCGATGCTTGTCGCCGCTGGCCTCCAGGTCATCCGCGCCATCGGCATCAAGAAACTGATCCCGATTCTCGCGGTCGGTGGATTGGCACTGGGATTCCTGGCGAGCCGCAGCACTGCCGCGGGCGAAGAAGCTCCGGCGGAATAGGCTCAACCGTTCCTCTCTCATCGTCGTCCCGCGCAAGCATACGCCGCGGCCTTTCGTTTGAAGGACGCTGTTCGAGGATTTCGGCCCAGCAACTACTCCCTGTGGTTATGGATCCCGGCTAAAGGCCGGGACGAAGCACAGAAATTCAAAAGGCCTATCAACGTCATCGCGAGCGCAAGCGAAGCAATCCAGCTTTCTTTTTCTTGGCTCACGTATGTAAGAAAGCTGGATTGCTTCCGCCCTCGCTCGTTGAGCTACGGCGGACACGTCGTCGCTGACGCTCCTCGCAATGACATTGAGAGATGTGACTCCGCGTTCTCGCGGCATGAATCGCCCGAGTTTTGCACTTACCTTTGCCCCCAGAGGGAGCAGGGAATGCCGGGCGCACGATGCACCCGCAGCCCGGCGTGCAGAAAATAGAAAAGCACACCAGCGTAGTCACCACGGTCACATCGGAATCACCCGACATTCCCCGCGCAATGGTTTACGGTCTATCCCGCGCTCTCCTCGGTGAGCCTCGCTCTGTTGCCACCGTCGCCGACGATTTGTCTTCGCCAACTTGACACCGGCGTGAGGGTGTCAGGACCACACGTCTTCGCCGTCCGCATCGGCGCTGTTCGTCAATAGCGCTCCCACGTCCACCGCATCCCGCTCCGCGTCCGTGACGATCGCGAGCCGCCCCCTTGGAAGGAACGGGACGGCGTATTGATATTCGATAAATCGGAAAGTGTCAAGCTGAACTTTTGAATATCAGAATAAAATTGTAACCCCCGGGTACAGCGCAGCGAAACCCGGGCTACGGACTACAGACAGGAATCCTCCAAAATCATCGCCGCGGCCTTTTCGGCGATCATCATGGTGGGTGCGTTGGCGTTTCCCGACGTGCATGACGGCATCACCGAGGCGTCGACGACCCGCAATCCGCCAATGCCGAAAACCTTTAAACGCGGATCGACCACGGCGTTCGGCCCCGACCCCATGCGGCATGTCCCGACATGATGATGACCCGGCACGCCACGCTCCCTGAAATAGGTCGCGAGGTCAGTATCCGATTGAACATCGGCGACCGGGCAGCGTCTCCTCGACGGTCCATCGGGCGAACGCAGGAGCGGCCAGTATCTTGCGCGCGAGCTTGATGCCCGCCAGCAAAACTTTTTCATCGTCCGGATGCGACAGATAATTCGGCATGATCGATGGCGCATCCCGGGCATCGGGCGTGCGCGCCGAAACCTGGCCCCTGCTTTTCGGATAGGACTGGTAAAGCGCGATCGTCATGCCCGGCTGGTCTTCGAGCTGATAGGTGCCCGGTTTGAAACTGCCGGGCGCAAAGCTCAATTGCAGGTCCGGAGCCGCAACATCGGGACTGCTGCGCGCAAAGATCGCCGCGATGCTGGCGCCGAGCGTCAGCAACCCGCGGCCGCGAAAGGCGTAGCTCACGAGTTCGGCGGCGAGCCGCCAGCTCCGGGTCGTCTCGTTCAGCGAGACGATGCCTGAAATCCGCCGTGTCACGCGCGCATAATAGTGATCGGAAAAATTCGACCCTACGCCCGGAAGATCCTGCACCACGGCAAGCCCGAGCTGATGGCTGAGCCCGGCAGGACCGATGCCGGAAAGCTGCAGCAATTGCGGCGAGCGAATGGTGCCGCAGGAGATAATGACCTCTCGCCTTGCCGTGGCCTGTTGGGTCACGCCATGCTGGATGAATTCGACACCGGTAGCGCGCTTTCCTTCGCAGAGAACCTGGCTGGTCAGGGCGCCGGTCAATACGCGAAGGTTCGGGCGCCGCCTCGCCGCCCGCAAATAGGTCTGGCCGGCGCCGCCGCGAAACCGGCCCTGCCGGGTCTGCCTGAAAGAAGGCCGCTCCTTCGCGGACCGGGCCGTTATGGCTTTCTCTGATCGGGAGCCCGTTTTCAGCGGCAGCCTTCAAGAACGCGACGCCGAGCGGATGCTTCTCCGCTAGGCTTTCGACATGAAGCGGACTGCTCGGCCGGTCGGGATCGTTGGCGTCGCCTTCCGCTTTGCGATAGTAAGCAACACAATCATCGAAACTCCATCCCTCACAGCCATCCGCGACCCACCGGTTATGTTCCGGCGGCTGCGAGCGTGACATACAGCATGCCGTTGATCGAGCCGGTGCCGCCCAGCACCTTGCCTTGCGGAAAGTGGTGGATGCGGCCCAGCGCGTCGGGCGCCGAGCGGTATCGCCAGTTCACGTGCGGATTATCGATCAGGAACAGAAACGCGCCGGGAATATGGATAAAGGGATGCCAGTCTTCCGGGCCTGCTTCGAGCAGCAACACCTGATGATGGCCGTCCTCGGACAACCGATTGGCAAGAACGCTACCGGCGCTGCCGGCGCCGACAATGATGTAGTCGGCCTCGAGTGAAGAAGTCATTCTGGCACTTGCTCTCGATCAATTGATATCAAACAGCAACCCGATCGTGAACGAGAATCCGGTCGATGCAATGGATTGATTTTTCCGTAACCTGGCGGCCCGCACGCAGCGCTACGTTTGCCGGTGCGGGCCGTGAGATTTCAGTCACTGGACCGTAAAGGGCACGCCGGCGACTTCTTTCGGCATTTCGGCCAGCGGCTCGTCGAACCACTTCTTGTTCATCTCGTTCAACTTGCCGTTGGCGATATTGCGATCGATGAACGCGTTGATCCAGTCGACGAAATCCTTTTGGCCGAGCCGCACCGTGATTCCGTTAAACTGCCGGGTGATGTTGAACTTGACGTCGTATTTGTCGGGACCGGCGATTTTCCGGATGTTGGCCATCGCAGAGCCCGGACTTCCAATGACGTCGACCTGGCCCGACAGCAGGGCCTGCATGGTTGCAGTGTCGGTGTCGAACCGCTGAATAGGCGTTCCCGGCGGCAGCGCCTTGGTCAGCGCGATATCCATGGCGCTGGCCCGGGAGGTGCCGAGGCTTTTCCCGACCAGATCCGGATAGTCCTTGATCGCAAGCTCTTTCTTGCCGGCGACAACGATGTTCAGGACCGAATAGGGTTTTGAAAACTGCACCACCTTGGCGCGATCGGGATACATGCCCATCACGGCCGCCAGCACATCGACCTTGCCGGTGGTCAATTGCGCGATGCGATTGGCGATCGTCACCGTAACCAGTTCGAGCTTGACGCCCATGTCTTCGGCCATGAGCTTGGCCGTATCGACGTCATAGCCGGCCGGCTGGCCGGTCGCATCGACAAACCCCCACGGATTGTTCTCGGCCTGCACGCCGACCACGAGCGTGCCCTTGGCCTTGATCTCGGCGATGGTTTGGGCGCTGGCGACAGCATTGAAGGCAAACAGCATGACGCTCGCGAGAATAGGAGCCAGTCTCCAGATTCGTCTGCGCCAGCTCCGGGGTCGTTCCTCAAGTCCGATCATCTCCGTCTCCTCCTGTTTCGCACCCGCATGATACGAATGCATGGTTTGCAATTTTCTTTTGCATCTTCGAAAAGGCCGCTAGCGCGAGACCGCCAATCGCTTCTCCAGGCGCACGCTCAGTGCCGACAGCGGCCAGCACAACACGAAATACATCGCGCCGATGACGCCGAACATCAGCAACGGACGAAAGGTCGCGTTCGCAATCAGTTGTCCGGAACGGGACAATTCGGTGAAGCCGATGATCGCCGCCAGCGAGGTCCCCTTGATGATCTGGACCGAGAATCCGACGGTGGCCGGCAGCACGATCCGGAACGCCTGCGGTAAAATCACATCCCGCATCCGGCTCACGTACCGCAATCCGAGCGCGTCTGCCGCCTGGCTTTGGCCGCGCGGAACCGCTTCGATGCCGCCACGCCAGATATCACCCAGGAAGGCGCTGGCATTCAGCGTCAGCCCGATCGCAACCGCGACCCAGGAACTGATCGGCAAATTCAACAGAGCGAGGCCGAAATACACGACAAAGAGCTGAAGCAGCAGCGGCGTGCCTTGCAGGACAACGATGTAGCAAATCATCAGCCCACGGACGATGCGCGTGGACGACACACGCGCCAGCGCAACGATCAACCCAACAATCCCGCCTCCGGCGAATGCGATCAGCGAGAGAATGATGGTCCATTTGAGCCCTTCGAGCAGAAACAGCACATCGTTGAAAACGAGATCGCGCATCGTTCTCTGCTCAGGCCGTCGGATAGGAAAAGTAGATGCGCCCGATCACCCTGAACAGGATGCCAAGCAGGATCGACATCGTGAGATAGAGCAACGTCGCAACGAGATAGACCTCGAAGCTTCGGAAGGTGACCGATTCCAGCCGCTGCGCGACATAGGTCAGCTCCTCGGCGGACACCGATGAGACGATGCTGGAGGTCAGAAGCAGCAGGATGAATTGCCCGGTCAACGCCGGATAGATCGCACGCAAGGCCGGCCGCATCACGATGTCGCGAAAGATCTGCAGGCGCTTCAGCCCCAGCGCATAACCGGCCTCGACCTGTCCCTTGTTGATCGCTTCGACGCCGCCGCGGATGATTTCGGTCGCGAACGCGCCGCCATTCAAGGACAGCGCCAGCACGGCTGCGAAACCGGCACTGAGACGTATGCCCAGCGCGGGAAGCCCAAAGAACAGGAAAAACACCTGCACCAGAAACGGCGTATTCCGGATCGTCTCCACAAATCCGTTCACCACGAAACGGGCGACACTTGAACCGCTCTGACGAAACACCACGCAGGCAAGCCCGATAACGAGACCGAAAGCCATCGAGATGGTCGACATCGAAAGCGTAAGCCAGCAGCCGCGCAGCAGGTCCGGCCACGCTTCCAGGATTACTCGAAAATCGAACTGGTATTTCATCCCGTAGCCCGTTCCGTTACGTCCACCGGTCGTCGTCTTGCGTTGAAGTCTCCGTTCGAAACCGTGGGCTTCACAGCCATCAGGGCGCTCGTTGCGCGAGATCGTTTGGTGTCAATGAATACGCCAGATCGAACATGGCGCAGGATTCCGATGGCGCGGCGCCGGCGTTCATCAGCGAGCTCGCGCCCAACTCGTTTGTTCTCAACTTCAACACTTCACCGGCGTCGTAACCCGACACCAGCACGATCCAGTCCGCTACGGCGTCGCCACCGCGAATTTTCTGTTCTTCGGTGGGTTTGGCGTCGGGTGTCCTGGTATGAAGCAGATGTGCTCCCGTGAATCCCGGCCGGGCCGGCAGCGTCGCAAGCTGGCTTTTCAGAAACCGCCGAAGCGACTCGGCTTCGCCTTGCCTGGGAGAAAGACGGATCGTCATCATCGATCCGGCGACGCCACATCCATAGCTGTCGATGATCTCGCACTGGCTGCGCACCATATGCCGATGATGCGGCATCATCTTGGTCGACCAGGGCGTCGGGTCATTCAGGCGGGCGAGGTAGTGGCTGGAAGTCAGCGTTTCGTAATCCGCCAGCTCATACATGACGAAGAACCCCTCGGTACCTTCCGCGCTTGCCCAGCGAGAGCCGCGAAGAAAACCCGGGATGCTCAGGCGTTCCGGAAAATGCTCATGGGAATGCCAATCCTCGAATTCGGGCCGCTGAGCGGGGGACATATCCCACCACATCGCGACAGCAGCACGCCCCAGCAGTCCCATCGTCTTTCCTTTTGGTATTGGATTGGCTTTGAAGTCTGATCGCTAGAGCGAAGGCTGCACCGCCGGCTCGTCGTATTTGCGTTTGAACATCGGCGAGACGCCGCTGGCCCGGCCGAGTTCTTCGGCCGTTGCGAGCAGCGTCGGCCCCAATGACAGCATCCGCTCCTCCGTCAGCCGCATCATGGGTCCCGCGACAATCAGAACCGCGCGGACTTCACCATTATGGCCGTACACAGGCGTCGCCATCGAACTCATGCCGGGCAAAAACACGTCGACGGTCAGGCCGAACCCGCGTTTGCGCGTCGCGCGAATGTGCGCGAGCACGGCTTTGATGGTCGAAGGCGCCGCGCTCCCGATCGCATCGGGATCCTCAAACCCCTGTTTCGCAAGCAGGCGGAGCGCCTCTTCGTCGGTTTTGGTCGAAAGCCAAACAAAGCCCGCGGCGCTGCATGACAGCCGCACCGCGCGGCCCATTTCAGGGTCGTAGCGAATCCCCCGGGTCGCCCCTTGCGCCTTTGCGACGTAAATCAACTGATCGCGATCGAGCACCGCGAGCCTGACCAGTTCGCCGGTGCTGGAGGCCAGGCGCTCAAGGATAGGCTGGGCCACATCGACAATTCCGCCGGCGCTGAGCGCCCGCAATCCCAGCGACACCACCTGCATGGTCAGCATGAAATCGCCGTGACGCTCTTCCTTGAACACGTAGCCGCACTGGATCAGGTCATTCAGCAAGCGGTGCGTGGCGCTCAGGGGAATATCCAGCGCGGTCGCCAGTTCGGACAGCGTCCGGCCGCCTGGATGAGAGGCGAGCTCATCCAAAATCCTGAAACTGCGCTGCATGATGCTGCTCATATCAGGTCCATTCCCGTAACGACTTTTCCGAGGTTGGAGCTATATGGAAGCTCCTTCCAAATTGCAATAGCCTTCCAAAACTGGAAGATTTGATGGCCAAGCAAGCCTAGGTAATCGGCCTGTCAGGGACTAGGCTTGGGGAGAACCAGCGACAGGAGCCAATGCATGTCGCGGCGGGCGACCGACAATCACGACATGGCGTATTTCGGCGCGCCGTCGACCAGCACCCTCGTCACGCGCAACCTCGGACGCGGCGTGGTCAGCTTCAACCGGCTGCGGGCGGAAAGCGCCCTTGGTCAGACCGATGACAGCGCGGTGGAAGACGCCATCATGGTCGCCTACCAGCATCGGGCCCTGCAATGCGACCTGTTTCTGGCGAATCGCCACATCCGGGTGCCGGGACAAAGCCGGGATCGCGTGACGATCTATGACTACCGCAACCGCTGGAGTTGCGAGATCAAGACCGCCTATGAGGCGACGAACTTCTATATCCCCCGCGCGATCCTGAACGCCGTTTCGAACGAGGCCGGATGTTCAGGCGATCTTCTGCTCAAGCCCGGACAAAGCGTCGACGACGCCACGGTGCGTGGCTTTGTCATGGCATTGGAGGGCGCATTCGAAAATCTGCAACGGCCCAATGTCCTGTTCCTCGACCATTTGGGCTGGGCCTTCGCCGCGTACTGCGCCAGCACGTTCCTGGAGACCGGTATCGCCATCACGCCGGCCGGCGGTCTCGCGCCCTGGCAGGAAAGGCTGAGCAAGGAGATGATCGACGCGCGCCTCGACGGCGAACTGCGATTGGCGGATTTGGCAACGGCCTGCGGTCTGTCGGTCAGTCACTTCGCCCGCGCGTTCCAGAAATCGACATCGCTTCCCCCGCACCGCTGGCTGGTGCGGCGACGGATCGAACGCGCGCAGCATTTGTTGCTGACCACGATTCTGCCGGTCTCCGAGATCGCCCTCGACTGCGGCTTTCATGACCAGAGCCATTTCACCAACAGCTTCACGCGCGAGGTCGGCGCGCCACCCGCGGCCTGGCGCAGGGCCCGTCGCGGCTGAGGTTCGCGGCGTGGTTTTCCACAAAGGAGGCCGAATTTTTCCAAGACTGGCGGCAGCTAACGGCCGATATCTACATCACCGTCCTGGAGAGCGACTCCATGCCGGCGCTTTGCGCGCATCGGGCATGACGGCGAACCCTCGAAGGAAGGTCTACCCATGTCCATGATCGAAGCCGTAACCGCGCCTGTCGCGGTGAGCCAGCCTGCTCCGCAGCAGATGGTCAATGCGCTCTACAGCGCCTTTGGCGACAATCACTCCCGCGCCGTGCATGCCAAGGGCATCATGGCGGTCGGGACATTCGAGCCGAGCACGGAGGCTGCGGCCCTCACCAAAGCCAAACTCTTCTCCGGCCAATCGATGCCGGTGCTGGTGCGATTCTCCGACTTCACCGGCATTCCGAACATTCCCGATAATATCGGAGACGCAAACCCGCGCGGCTTTGCGTTGAAGTTCAACCTCGCCGATGGCTCGACCGCCGACGTCGTGACCCATAGCTTCAACGGTTTTCCGACCGCGACCTCGGAGGAGTTTCGTCAGCTCCTGCTGGCGATCGGCGCCAGCGGCGCAGGCGCGGCCAAGCCGACCGCGCTCGATACATTCCTCGGCGCGCATCCCATCGCCAAAACATTCCTGACCACCCAGAAGCCGCCGCCGGCGAGCTACGCTGACGCTGAGCTACTATGGCGTCAACGCCTTCGAATACACCGCCGCCAATGGACGAAAGTCGTTCGTCCGCTACCGCTTCGTGCCGCGCGACGGCGAGGCGTTTGTCGCGGCAGCCGAATTGCCGGGCAAGGGTCCGAACTATCTTCAGGAGAGAGTTGCCGCAACGGCTGGCGAAGGGGCCCGTGGCGTTCGACTGGTACGCCCAGATCGCCGAGGCCGGCGATATTATCGGCGATCCGTCGATCGCCTGGCCCGAGAGCCGGCGCCTGGTGAAGCTCGGCGCCGTGCGCCTCGACCGGCTCGCGCCCGACCCGGCCGCTGCCGACAAGGCGACGATGTTCAGGCCGCTCAACGTGCCCGACGGTATCGCGCCCGCCGACCCGATGCTGGGAATCCGTCAAGCCGCCTACCCGGTCTCGTTCCAGCATCGCCAATAGCAAGGCGCGAAACGGTCGCGGCGGCAGGTAAAACGACGGCGCTTGGGGCTTTCGCGCGGGAGGCTGGGCGCCTGGATGGCGGGGTCTCAGCTGCCTATTGGTACGGCGAACTTGCCCCGAAATGACGGCATCCGATACTGGCGGCGCAATGCCGCCGGTCAACGAACCGTAAATTTCGCAATCGCCTCGCGGTTGACTTCGATGCCGAGGCCGGGACCATCCGGTATGCGCACAATGCCACCGTGGTGCTCGATCGGCGTCATCAGAATAGCCTGACGAATCGGATGCTCGGTGCGATCGAACTCCAGCATCGGCTGCAACGGTGCGAGCGAGGACGGCGTGTGCGTCGGCACCACGGCCAGAAGCTGCAGCGATGCGGCGATGGCGATGCCGGTTCCCCAGACATGCGGGTTGTACCGGACGCCGAAAGCCTCCGCCATGTCGGCGATTTTCTTGCATTCGGACAGGCCGCCGGCGGCGCAGGTATCCGGCTGGACGATATCCACCGCGTGCGCGATCAGCAAATCGCGAAAGCCGAAGCGGGTGAATTCGCATTCGCCGCCGGCGACCGGAATCGAAAGTGCTGCTTTCACCGCGCGGTATCCCGCGACATCCTCCGGCGGCACCGGCTCCTCGAACCATCCGATATCCTGCGCCTCGACCATCCTGCCGAGACGGATCGCCGCGACGAAATCGTAGGCGTGGTTGGCATCCACCATCAATGCGACATCGGCGCCGATTGTCTTGCGAAGCGCGCGCGTCACCGCGGCATCTTCCTCGACACCGAAGCCGACCTTGAGCTTCATCGCCCTGAAGCCTTCGGCGGCGTAGCCCTCGGCTTCCTCGGCGAGATAGCGAAGCGGGTCGCCCGATTTGCGACGATATAGTCCGGTCGCATAGGCCTGCACCGAGGTGCGAAGCGCGCCGCCGAGCAATTGATGCGCGGGAACGCCAAAATGCTTCCCCTTGATGTCCCAGAACGCGATGTCGATACCGCTCAGTCCCTGGATCACGACACCCTTCTGGCCGTGATCGCGCAGCCGCGCGTAGATCATCTGCCACAGATAGTCGGTCCGCAGCGGATCCTCACCGATCAGCCACGGCGCCACGCTGTTGACCACCGCGGCGGTGATGCGGGCGGGACCGTAGCATTCGCCCCAGCCGACCAGCCCTGCATCGGTCTCGATCTCGACCAGCATGGCCGTCCGCGTATCGTACCAGGCGCGCGAATAGGCAAAGGGCTGGGAGAGCGGAGCCTCCAGCACATGGGTAATGACGTTGGTGATTTTCATGGCACGCGGCATGGCAGGCGGATCAGCGACCGTCAACCGGTACAATTTTTCGTGTAAAACCGGGCTGCCGAAAAAGGCCAGACCTTGCCGCAATCATCGGCGCGGTTTTTCTGTCCACGGTGCATAAAAACCGGTCGCGCCAAGCCGCATGGGATAATTCGTAAATCGGGAATCCCAAGGTTTTTCAACATCTGCGTCTGTTGGTACGTGTTTTGCTGATCAATAGCCGCAAGCCTCGGAACAAGGCTGCCTGGACGCGGACGCTGCCTGTTGTGCAAGCCGTGGATCAGTCACGGCTTCGTCGCAGAACTGAAAAACTGCGGTCCTGTATTCCGGCCGCGTTTTAGCTCATTGATTTTTTCATCGGCAATGTGAACGAAATCACATACGCCGGCAGCGTCGAAACGTATTTCAGATTTCAACACAGGATCGCATGGGAGGAATGGGAGGATCGGCAAGACCGGGTATGTGCGTTTGAGACGAGACAATGGGATCAAACATTGGAGAGTGAGACCATGGAAATTGCAGAACGGCGCAGCTCTGAAGCCGCCAAAAGCGAAGCCCGAAATCACGACACAATGACCACCGCGATCGAAGGACGGGCTTCACCCGTCAGCCACCTCAACCCGAATGACTCGGCGCGAGATGCCAGCCTCGACATTTCGTCGCCCCGGGGCGTTTGGGATGAGCGCGAGATTCGGCCCGAGACCGCCTGAAGACGCGATTGCTTTCAGACGATGGAGACTTGGTTTCTTTGTGTTTTACTGCGCGACAGCTTTGCTGCTGGTTGGCGGATTTGCGCTGGTTGCAGATCGGCCGTCAACGATGGCGAGTGCGGGTGCGCCCGCCAGCCCGGCGATCGTCTCAACGCAACTGGCGAGACATCGAAACTAATCTTCGAGGCTTGCCGCCAATTTTTCACCGCCACCTTGATGGTGACCATGAGGCGCACATTAGCACGACGCGATAGCCTGCCTTGCGCGCCTGCCCTACCTCGAACGCGATTACCACGGACTCGCGTCAACCCGAAAGCGTGTCCAAATTCGAATATCGCAAAGGAATTGCGACGAGCCGAATTCGGCTTTAATTTTTAAATTCGGGAACTTTCGGCGATTCCGGTGATTTTCCTTGCGTCAATAACAAGGAGGACCCTGCGATGAAATACGTTTTGGTAATTGCTACGGTAGCCGCCCTCGCCACCCCGGCGCTGGCAGAAGAAGTTGGCGTTCGGGTTGGGCCTGTCGGCGCTGGCGTAACGGTCGGCGAAGGTCACGACCGGGATCGCGACCGCGAGCGAACGACTGTAATCAAGGAGCGTGAGCCGACCGACCGCACAACGATCATCAAGAAGGATCACGATGACGGTACGCGCACCAAAACCATCATCAAGGACAGAGACTGATGTGTGGTCAAAGACCCCGGTTGAAAAACCGGGGTCTTTCCCTTGCCAACAAGCAATCGATGCGCGAACCAGCGCGTTGCAATTTACGCTCGGCTTTAGGTCGTCGCGAGAAATTGCCGGTTCCCGCTCGTGTGCTCAATCACCTGAAAGAATACGGTTGTGCTCAATCACCTGAAAGAATACGGTCCGGATTCGTCGAGTTGCTTCAGATAGGTCAGGCCTTCGACCGTCAGGGTTTCCGTATCGCTCTCGCCCTCTTCGCAACGTTTCCTGATGAAACGATCGAGGGTCGCGCGCCGCTCGTCGTTTTCATCCACGTCGCGATTAATCAACAGATAGACGCTCCACGCACGCTTGAAGGCGAGGCTTGCTTTGTCCTGGTCAGCCATGCCGCTCCCCCTTTGGTAAAAAAGGGAAGATAATCTCGGCTTCCGCCGAATGCCATTTTTTCCCGAATTTTATTCAAGAATATTCCGATAATTTTACCGTCTAGACAGGAACGAATACCGCTTTTTCCCGTTTTGATCGAGCCATTAATTGCTGCAGTGGAAGTAGTGTCCATGCCTCTTGTTCGATACTTGATGTTCACCACCGGCTTGATTCTGGCTCTCTTGTTCATGACGGACCGCTACATGCCAAAGTCTTCCCAGGAGTCGGTGCATGCCGAGACGGACAGATCGATCATGCGCATTCATTCGAGTCTAGAAATGGCCGGACGCGGTGGTCATCGACACGAGTCTTCCGACCATTACTCCATCTCAGCCGAGCGTCGTGAACATCCCGGCTGAAACGCCGCCGAGCGACGCTTTTGCGCAACTGCCGCAGACGTTCCCTGTGACACGCTCCGGATCATCGACCATCGAACCGAGGCGTGTTGCGCTGGGGCATCCGGTCAAAGCCGCACGTGCCCGCGTCAGGCGCGTGGTGAGCTATCAGGCAACCGAGTTCCAGGGCGAGTCGAGATCGGAGTGGTGGTCGGCAGTTCGTTGAAGGGGTATCACTGGAACGTGTCGACTTTCGTGATCATTGCCCCACGAAAATCGACGTTTCGGTACTGGACTGGCCGCGCCCTCCCGGGTGCGGCCAATCTTGTTTAACATGCTGGATCGTTCTGGCCGGCTGACTAACCGAGGCCGAGTTCGACCGCAATCCGGATCAGATCCGAATGATTCTTCGCGCCGAGCTTCTGTTTCAGCAGGGAGGTGACGTTGGCGACCGTCTTGTAGGAAATATCCAACGCGTCGGCGACTTCGACGATCTTGTCGCCACGCCCGAGCAACCTCAGAACTTCAAGCTCGCGAGATGTCATCTGGGAGGATGGATTGGCCTTGATTGCAGCACTTGAGAAGGTCACAGCCTCCGCCAAATGCGGAGAGATAAAATTTTCTCCGGTGACGACTTTCCGGACGGCCTTCACGAGCAATCGAGGATCGTCTCCCTTGGAGAGATAGCCCTGCGCACCCATTTCGACCGCGCGAACCACAAAGGCTGGGTCGTCATTCATGCTGAACATGATGATTTTCGCATCCGGATCGTCCTTGCGGATTCGGCGCATCAATTCGAATCCGGAAACATCCGGGAGATTGATGTCGATGATGGTGACATCCGGCCTCTTCTGAAGGTAGGCTCGATGACCGGATTTTGCGTCACTGGCCTCATCGATCTTCACGGAGGTGTCGCTGGCAAACAGCGACCTGCACCCCGACAACACCACCGGGTGGTCGTCGACAATCAACAACCTGGTCGCCGTTTTGGATGTATCCTGCATCATCACCGGCCCCTCCCCGCTATACATAGCTGTTTGACGGCATTTGAAAATGAGCGAACCGGCCGGTGGGAGTTAGAATACCATAAATGTGGAATACGTTCTCACTTCGCACGCGCCTGTTCCTCCCTCTCGGAGCGATGTTCGTGGTCGCGCTCATTCTGGGAATCGTCTCGCTGCGGATCTTCGCGTCGGAGCAATTGGTCGACGAAAAGCGAACCGGCCGCCCGATCGGCGCGGCTCGTCGCGGACGCGCTCAACAACACACTCCGGCAGTCATCCGATCCACAACACGCGCTGGACGCCTTCGCACAGTCCCTGGGTACGTCCGGAGCCATCCGGTTTCGCCGCGTCGGCGCCGCCGTTTCGATCACCGGATGCCGCCGCAAACACCACGGAAAGAGTGCCCGGCTGGTTCCTCGACCTGATACCTGCCCCTGATGTCAGCGCGTCATTCCCCATCATGATTGACGGAAACCACGTCGGGGACATTCAGTTCTCGCCCGATATTTCGGCCGAGATTTTCGAAAAATGGGTCGGGTTTCTCGCCATCGCGATGTCCGGCGTCGCTCTGATGCTGTTGACTGGGTTGATTGCGTATTTCGCCGCCGGCGAGGTGCTAAGGCCGCTGCGCGATCTCGGGGAAGGGCTTACCCGGATGCGCGGCGGGGACTATGGGCATCCGATCCCGGTTGCGGGACCGCCGGAAATCCGGAGAAGCTGCGAGGAAGCCAACGAACTTGCCCGCACGTTGAGCCAGCTCAGCCGGGATAATCGGAGCCTGCTGCGCAAAATCGTGTCGTTACAGGATGACGAACGGCAAGACCTGGCCCGGGAACTTCACGATGAGCTGGGTCCGCTGCTGTTCGGGATACGCGCCAATACCGTATCGCTTCTGGATGCGATATCGCGCGACCGGAAGACAGATCGACGCCTCCGCCGGCAGGCGTCATGCAATCCGTCGAGGCGCTGCAACAAGCAAACCGCCGAATTCTGGACCGACTGCGTCCGTTGTACATCCACGAACTGGGGCTGGAAAAGAGCATCCATACCGTGCTTCAAAACGCCCGGTCACAGGCGCCGGAATTGAATTTGACGTCGAAAATCGATGGCGGTCTGGTCGACATCGAAGGCATCCTCTCCCAGACCGTCTATCGCGTGATCCAGGAGGGCGTGACGAATGTTCTGCGGCACGCCAGGGCGAGTTCCATGCATGGGACGACAACCATGCAGGACCGGGAACTGCTCGTCGAAATATCGGACGACGGGGTCGGCTTTCCCGAGGGAAACGTGTTCGGCAGGGGCCTGACCGGGATGCAGG
>CAWHFI010000005.1:0-1923437 GCA_963828645.1 uncultured Alphaproteobacteria bacterium
GGCGCAGTTTCGAATCCGGACCACATGAATATCTCGATCGGCAAGGCCGGTCGCAATCGCTGGCTCGGCCGCAAGCCTCATAACCGCGGCGTCTCCATGAACCCGGTCGACCATCCGCACGGCGGCGGCGAAGGCCGCACCTCCGGCGGCCGTCATCCGGTGACCCCCTGGGGCAAGCCGACCAAGGGCAAGAAGACCCGCTCCAACAAATCGACCAACAGATTCATTCTCATCAGCCGCCACAAGCGGAAGAAGTAAGGAACGCCGGACATGGTTCGTTCAGTCTGGAAAGGCCCGTTCGTCGAAGGCTCCCTGCTCAAGAAGGCAGATGCCGCACGCGCGTCCGGCCGTCATGACGTGATCAAGATCTGGAGCCGCCGCTCGACCATCCTGCCGCAGTTCGTCGGTTTGGTGTTCGGCGTCTACAACGGCCAGAAACACGTGCCGGTATCGGTCAACGAGGAAATGGTGGGTCACAAGTTCGGCGAGTTCTCGCCGACCCGGACCTTCCACGGCCATTCCGGCGACAAGAAAGCCAAGAAGGCCTGAGGACTAAGTTATGAGCAAACCAAAGCGCGAACGGAGCCTCCCGGATAACGAGGCCAAGGCGATCGCCCGGATGCTCCGGGTGAGCCCGCAGAAGCTTAATCTGGTCGCGCAGCTGATCCGCGGCCGGAAGGCTTCGGCTGCGCTCGCCGACCTGCAGTTTTCGCGCAAGCGGATTGCGGTCGACGTCAAGAAGTGCCTGGAATCCGCGATCGCCAACGCCGAAAACAACCATGACCTCGATGTCGACGATCTGATCGTCTCCGAGGCCCATGTCGGCAAGGGCATCGTGATGAAGCGTTTCGCACCCGCCGGCCGTGGCCGTTCGGGCCGTATCATGAAACCATTCGCGCAACTGACGATCGTTGTTCGTCAGGTCGAAGCCGAGGCGAGCGCTTAAAAGCGCGCGGGAGAAAACGATGGGTCAGAAGATCAATCCAATCGGACTGCGTCTCGGCATCAACCGGACGTGGGATTCCCGTTGGTTCGCCGGCAAGAACGAATACGGCAAGCTGCTGCACGAGGACGTGAAGATCCGCGAGCTCCTGCACAAGGAATTGAAGCAGGCGGCGGTCGCCAGGATCGTGATCGAGCGTCCGCACAAGAAGTGCCGCGTGACGATCCATTCGGCGCGTCCCGGCGTCGTGATCGGCAAGAAGGGCGCCGACATCGACAAGCTGCGCAAGCAGGTTGCCGACATCACCGCCTCCGACGTCGTCATCAACATCGTCGAAATCCGCAAGCCGGAACTCGACGCCACCCTGGTCGCCGAATCGATCGCGCAGCAGCTCGAGCGCCGCGTCGCGTTCCGCCGCGCCATGAAGCGCGCGGTGCAGTCGGCGATGCGTCTTGGCGCCGAAGGCATTCGTATCAACTGTTCGGGCCGTCTCGGCGGCGCCGAAATCGCGCGCATGGAATGGTATCGCGAAGGCCGCGTGCCGTTGCACACGCTGCGCGCGGACATCGATTACGGCGTGGCGACTGCGTTCACCACGTTCGGCACCTGCGGCGTCAAGGTCTGGATCTTCAAGGGCGAAATCCTGGAGCACGATCCGATGGCGCAGGACAAGAAAATGGCCGAGGGCGACAATTCGCGTCCGCGTCGCGACGCTGCTTGAAGCGCAATAGAGAAGGTTTGAGGGCGTAAGCCATGATGCAACCAAAGAAAACGAAGTTCCGGAAGGCGCATAAGGGCCGTATCCACGGCGTTGCGACTTCGGGCGCAACGTTGTCGTTCGGCCAGTTCGGCCTGAAGGCGATGGCGCCGGAGCGCATCACCGCGCGCCAGATCGAAGCCGCGCGCCGCGCGCTGACCCGTCACATGAAGCGTGCGGGCCGGGTCTGGATCCGGATCTTCCCGGACGTGCCGGTGTCGAAGAAGCCCGCCGAAGTGCGCATGGGCTCGGGCAAGGGTACGCCGGAATTGTGGGTGGCGCGGGTCAAGCCCGGCCGCGTGATTTTCGAGATCGACGGCGTCACCGTGCAGACCGCGAAAGAAGCGCTGTCGCTGGCCGCCGCCAAATTGCCGATCAAGACGCGCTTCGTCGCGCGCATCGCGGAGTAAGTGGTCATGGCCGAGATGAAAACCGCCGATATTCGCAGCATGAGCCCCGATCAGATGGACGACGCCGTCCTCAATCTGAAGAAGGAGCGCTTCAATCTGCGTTTCCAGCGCGCCACCGGGCAGCTGGAGAACACCTCGCGGCTGCGTGAAGCCCGCCGCGACATCGCCCGCATCAAGACCATCGCCGCGCAGCAGCGCGCGAAGAAGAAGTAAGGGGCCGACATGCCGAAACGTACGCTTCAGGGTGTGGTCGTCAGCGACAAGCAGGCCAAGACGGTTGTGGTGCGCGTCGATCGCCGCTTCACCCATCCGATCTACAAGAAGACGATCCGCCGCTCGAAAAACTACCATGCGCACGACGAGAACAACGAGTTCAAGCCGGGCGACCAGGTGTGGATCGAGGAGAGCAAGCCGATCTCGAAGTTGAAGCGCTGGACCGTGGTCCGGGGCGAACAGAAGAAAACGGCCTGACGCTCATTCGGCTTTACGCCGAACGAGACTTCAGGAAAATTTTAGGCGCAACTTTGCGCATCAGAAAGAGGACGAGGTGCATCAATGATTCAGATGCAGACCAACCTCGACGTGGCCGATAATTCAGGCGCACGCCGTGTCATGTGCATCAAGGTGCTTGGGGGCTCCAAGCGCCGCTATGCCACCGTGGGCGACGTTATTGTCGTGTCGATCAAGGAAGCGATTCCGCGCGGCAAGGTGAAGAAGGGCGACGTGATGAAGGCCGTGGTGGTGCGGGTCCGCAAGGACATCCGCCGCCCCGACGGCTCCGTCATCCGCTTCGACCGCAACGCCGCCGTGCTGATCAACAACCAGTCGGAGCCGGTCGGCACCCGCATCTTCGGGCCGGTGCCGCGCGAACTGCGCGCCAAGAACCACATGAAGATCATTTCGCTCGCGCCGGAGGTGCTGTGATGGCTGCCAAGATCCGGAAGGGCGACAAGGTCATCGTGCTCAACGGCCGCGACAAGGGTCGCACCGGCGAGGTGTTCGAGGTGCGTCCCACCGAGGGCAAGGCGCTGGTGCGCGGCGTCAACATGATCAAGCGTCACCAGAAGCAGACCCAGGCGCAGGAGGGCGGCATCATCTCGAAGGAGTTGCCGATCCACCTGTCCAACATCGCGTTCGTCGGCAAGGACGGCAAGCCGACCCGCGTGGGTTTCAAGATTTCAGGCGGATGGCAAGAAGGTACGCATCGCCAAACGCTCGGGAGCAGAGATCGATGGCTGATACCGCATACGTTCCGCGTTTACGCGAACAGTTCGACAAGGAAATCCGCGGCAAGCTGACCGAGCAGTTCGGCTATGCCAACGTCATGCAGGTGCCGCGCCTGGACAAGGTCGTGCTCAACATGGGCGTCGGCGAGGCCGTCAACGACCGCAAGAAGGCGGAACTGGCGGCCGCCGATCTCGGTCTGATCGCCGGCCAGAAGCCGATCGTGACCTATTCACGGGTCGCGATCGCGACCTTCAAGCTGCGCGAGAACCAGCCGATCGGCGCCAAGGTCACGCTGCGCAAGGCCAAGATGTACGAGTTCATCGACCGCCTGATCAACGTGGCGTTGCCGCGCGTGCGGGATTTCCGCGGCCTCAATCCGAAGAGCTTCGACGGCCGCGGCAACTATTCGCTCGGCATCAAGGAACACATCATTTTCCCCGAAATCGACTTCGACAAGATGGGGGAGACATGGGGCATGGACGTCACGGTTTGCACCACGGCGCAGACCGACGACGAAGCCCGCGCCCTGTTAACCGCATTCAATTTCCCGTTCCGGCAGTGAGACGCTGACAAGCCTCTCAAACGCGGAAACCCAGGAGCCAAGCATGGCAAAGAAGAGTTCGATCGAGAAGAACAATCGTCGGCAAGCGGATGACCAAGAACGCGGCGGCCAAGCGCGCGAAGCTGAAGGCCATCATCGCCGACAAGAAGAAGCCGATGGAAGAGCGGTTCGCCGCGACCCTGAAGCTTGCCGAAATGCCGCGCAATTCGTCGGCGACCCGGATTCGCAACCGCTGCGAAATCACCGGCCGTCCGCGCTCGGTCTATCGCAAGACCAAGATGAGCCGCATCGCCATTCGTGAATACGGCTCCAAGGGCCTTATTCCCGGCCTCGTCAAGTCGAGCTGGTAAGGGAGGGTCGTCAGATGTCAACGCACGATCCGATCAGCGATCTCATCACCCGCATCCGCAACGCGCAGATGCGCGCCAAGCCCAAGGTTTCGACCCCGGGCTCGAAGATGCGCGCCAACGTGCTCGAGGTGCTCAAGACCGAAGGCTACATCCGCGGCTATGCCAGCGTCGAGCATGCCTCGGGGCGCAGCGAGCTTGAGATCGAGCTGAAGTATTTCGACGGCGAGCCGGTCATTCGCGAGATCGAGCGGGTATCGAAGCCGGGGCGGCGGGTTTACGCCTCGGTGAAGAACCTGCCGCGCGTGAACAACGGTCTCGGAATTTCGGTGTTGTCGACACCGAAGGGAATCATGGCTGACCACGAAGCGCGCGACGCAAATGTGGGCGGCGAAATTCTCTTCACGGTGTTCTGAGGAAGGACGTAAGTTATGTCACGTATCGGCAAGCGGCCAGTGACGATACCGTCGGGCGTTACCGCGACCGTCGAAGGGCCAGACCGTCAAGATGAAGGGGCCGAAGGGCCAGCTTCAGTTCGTCGTGCATGACGACGTCGAGGTGAAGTTCGACAAGGGCGCGGTCACGGTTGCGCCGCGGGTCGAAACCAACCGCGCGCAGGCCCTGTACGGAACCGCGCGGGCGCAGGTGGCCAACCTGGTCGCCGGCGTCACCAAGGGTTTCGAGAAGAAGCTCGAGATCACCGGCGTCGGCTACCGCGCCGCGCTGCAGGGCAAGAACCTGCAGCTCGCGCTCGGCTACAGCCACGACGTCGTTTACGCGATTCCGGAAGGCATCGCGATCACGGTGCCGAAGCCGACCGAGATCGTGATCAACGGAAACGACGTCCAGCGCGTCGGCCAGGTCGCCGCCGAGATCCGCAGCTACCGTCCGCCGGAGCCCTACAAGGGCAAGGGCGTGAAGTATTCCGATGAATTTATCTTCCGCAAGGAAGGCAAGAAGAAGTAACGGAGCCGGCCATGTCGAGACTCAAGATTACCAATGCCCGGCGCAAGCAACGCGTGAGGCTGTCGTTGCGCCGCACCGCCAGCGGCCGCCCGCGGCTGTCGGTGTTCCGCTCGTCGAAGCACATCTATGCGCAGGTGATCGACGACCTCAAGGGCGAGACGCTGGCTTCAGCTTCCTCGCTGGAAAAGTCGATGCGCGAGTCGGGCAATACCGGCGCCAACATCGACGCTGCCAAGGCCGTCGGCAAACTGCTGGCGGAACGCGCGGTCAAGAACGGCGTCACCGAGGTGGTGTTCGACCGTGGCGGCTATCTCTATCACGGCCGCGTCAAGGCACTGGCGGATGCAGCGCGCGAGAGCGGGCTCAGCTTCTAAGGTTTGGAATTGAACGGACACAGAGGCGAACGCCTCTACAAGGCAAGTCTTTTAAGGATCGGAACAGACGATGGCAGGTGAACGCGAACGCGGTGGCGGCCACAGGGGCGGCCGGGAAGAACGCGACAGCGAGTTCGTCGACAAGCTCGTCCACATCAATCGTGTGGCGAAGGTCGTCAAGGGCGGCAAGCGCTTCGGCTTTGCAGCCCTGGTCGTGATCGGCGATCAGAAAGGCCGGGTCGGGTTCGGCCACGGCAAGGCGCGCGAAGTGCCGGAAGCCATTCGCAAGGCCACGGAATCGGCCAAGCGCAATCTGACGCGCGTCGCTCTGCGCGAAGGCCGCACGCTGCATCACGATATCGCCGGCCGCCACGGTGCGGGCCGGGTGTATCTGCGCGCGGCGCCGGCCGGTACTGGCATCATCGCCGGCGGCCCGATGCGTGCGGTGTTCGAGAGCCTCGGCGTCCAGGACGTGGTGGCGAAATCGATCGGCTCGTCGAACCCCTACAACATGGTTCGCGCGACGTTCGATGCGCTCAAGCACCAGGATTCGCCGCGTTCGGTCGCGGCCCGCCGCAACATCAAGGTTTCCACATTGCAGTCGCGCCGCGTCGGTGGCGATGCTGAAGTGGTTGCCGAATAAACAACGCGCTGTCAGCGCTTCGGAGTTATGACGATGGCCAAGGCCGCAAAGATGATCAAGGTCGAGCAGACCGGCAGCGCAATCCGCCGCCATCACTCGCAGCGTGCGACGCTGATCGGCCTCAAGCTCAACAAGATCGGCCGGGTCACCGAGCTGCAGGATACCCCTGAGGTTCGCGGCATGATCGCCAAGGTTCAACACCTCGTCCGCGTCGTCGACGAGAAATAAGATCGGAGCATGATCCCGAAAACTGGATAGCGGTTTCGGTTTCGATCATGCGCCAAGGATAAGGAATCTAACGATGAAGCTCAGCGATATCGCCGACAATGCCGGCTCGCGCAAGAAGCGCATGCGGGTCGGCCGTGGCATCGGTTCCGGCAAGGGCAAGACCGCCGGCCGCGGCGGCAAGGGCCAGACCGCGCGCTCCGGCGTGCGCATCAAGGGCTTCGAAGGCGGCCAGATGCCGATCCATCGCCGCCTGCCCAAGCGCGGCTTCAACAACATCTTCCGGCTCGAATTCGCCGAGATCAATCTCGACCGCATCCAGCAGGCGATCGATGCCAAAACGCTCGATGCCAAGGACGTCATCAACGCCGAATCGCTGATCAAGGCCCGCGCTCTGCGCCGTTCGAAGGATGGCGTTCGGCTGCTCGGCCGCGGCGAGATCAAGGCCAAGCTGAACATCGAGGTTCACGGCGCCTCGAAATCCGCCATCGCGGCGGTCGAGAAGGCCGGCGGCACGGTCAAAATCCTGGCACCGGCCAAGAAGGAAGAAGACGCCGACAAGAAGGCGTCGTAAAATTCCGTCATGCCCGGTCTTGTGCCGGGCATCCACGTCTTTACCTCTGTTTTGCCTCTAAAAGACGTGATGGCCGGAACGAACCGGCCTGACGAGCGAAAGGACCGGGACCCATGGTCTCAGCAGCGGAACAACTGGCGGCCAATCTCAATTTCTCGGCGCTCGGAAAAGCCGAAGAGCTGAAGAAACGCATCTGGTTCACACTGGGAGCGCTGCTGGTTTACCGGCTCGGCACCTATATTCCGCTGCCCGGCATCGATCCCAACATCTGGGAACAGGTGTTCAAGTCGCAGGCCGGCGGCATTCTCGGCATGTTCAACATGTTCGCCGGCGGCGGCATTCACCGCATGGCGATCTTTGCGCTGAACATCATGCCGTATATCTCGGCCTCGATCATCATTCAGCTCCTGACCACGGTGTCGCCGCAACTCGAGGCCCTGAAGAAGGAAGGCGAGGCCGGCCGCAAGACGCTGAACCAGTACACCCGCTATCTCACGGTGATCCTGGCTGCGTTCCAGTCCTACGGCATCGCCGTCGGTCTCGAAGGCGCCGGCAATGTCGTGGCCGATCCCGGCATGTTCTTCCGGCTGTCGACCGCGATCACGCTGACCGGCGGCACCATGTTCCTGATGTGGCTCGGCGAGCAGATAACCTCGCGCGGCATCGGTAACGGTATTTCGCTGATCATCCTGTCCGGCATCGTCGCGGAATTGCCCTCGGCGCTTGCCAACATGCTGGAGCTCGGCCGGCAGGGCGCGCTGTCCACCGGGCTCATCCTGGTCGTGATCGTGATGGCGGTCGCGGTGATCGCCTTCATCGTGTTCATGGAGCGCGCGCAGCGGCGGCTTCTGATTCAGTATCCGAAGCGCCAGGTCGGCAACAAGATGTTCGAGGGCCAGTCCTCGCATCTGCCGCTCAAGCTCAATACTTCAGGCGTGATCCCGCCGATCTTCGCGTCCTCGCTGCTGCTGCTGCCGACCACGGTCGCCAATTTCAACGCCGGCAAGGGGCCGGAATGGTTCCAGTGGATCACCACGCAGCTCGGCCACGGCCGTCCGCTGTTCCTGATTCTCTACCTGGCGCTGATCGTGTTCTTCGCGTTCTTCTACACCGCGATCGTGTTCAACCCGACCGAGACCGCCGACAATCTCAAGAAGCATGGCGGCTTCATTCCGGGCATTCGACCGGGCGAACGCACCGCCGAATATATCGACTACGTGCTTTCGCGCATCACGGTGCTGGGTGCTATTTATCTCGCGATCGTCTGCCTGATTCCCGAGATCCTGATTTCCTACGCCTCGGTGCCGTTTTATTTCGGCGGCACGTCGCTCTTGATCGTTGTCAGCGTCACCATGGATACGGTGTCGCAGGTTCAGGGTTATCTGCTTGCCCATCAGTATGAGGGGCTGATCAGGAAGTCGAAATTGCGGGGTCGCCGGCGCTGATCGCTTTCAGCGTCGTTTTTTGAATTCGAAACGCAGGTGTGCGGCCGCGCACCTGCCGGGCCGGGGGGCGAATTTTCATGAGACTGATCCTTCTGGGGCCGCCGGGCTCGGGCAAGGGAACGCAGGCCCAACGGCTGGTTCACCGCTACAAGATCGTGCAACTTTCGACCGGTGAAATGCTGCGCGCAGCGGTCGCGGCGCAGACGCCGGTTGGCCTCAAGGCCAAGGACGTCATGGCCAGCGGTGGCCTGGTGCCGGACGAGATCGTGATCGGCATCATCTCCGATAGGCTCGACCAGCCCGACGCCCAGAACGGCTTTATCCTCGATGGCTTTCCGCGCACCGTGCCGCAGGCCCAGGCGCTGGATGACCTGTTGAAGAAGAAGCACATCAAGCTCGACGCCGCGGTCGAGCTGCGCGTCAACGAGAGCGCGCTTTTGCAGCGTGTCGAAACCCGGGTCGCGGAAATGCGCGCGCGCGGCGAGGAAGTGCGCGTCGACGATACGCCGGAGGTACTTACCAAGCGGCTGGCGAGCTACCGTTCGATGACCGAGCCCTTGATTCACTACTATTCGGAACGCCGCAAACTGCTGACGGTCGATGGCATGATGACCATCGAGCATGTAACGCGGGAGATTAACCGCATCCTGGCCGCGGTCGGGGCAGCGGACGCCGAGGCATCGTCGAGGAAGGCCGCCAAAAAAGCGGTCAAAAAGGCCACCCCCGTCAAGCGAGTCGCAAAGGCTGCCAAAACGGCTGCCAAGGCCGCCAAAAGGCCGAAGTCCAAAAAGGCACCCGCGAGGGCCTCCCAAGGCTCGAATAAGGCCTCCCGGAGGGTATCAGCCGGGACCAAGGTCCGCTCCGTCGGCAAGAGTGGAAAAACCGCTAAAAAGGTCACGAAAAAGCGAGCTAAGGCATAGAGACGGTTGACGAAACCAAGTTTAATCCTTTAATAAGACCCGTATCCAGTCGGATAGTTTTCAGACGATGCCGGTCCCCCAGACATCACAGGGGAAGGGCGTCGTGTTCGCGTTTGTGGACACCCGCCCGAGATAGCCAAAAAACAGCCGATCCCTGAGATCGGCGACAGGAGAGAAGTTCGTGGCCCGTATTGCCGGTGTAAATATCCCGACCAACAAGCGCGTCCTGATCGCGCTTCAGTACATTCATGGCATCGGCCAGAAAAACGCCGCCGACATCATGGAGAAGGTCAAGATTCCCGCGGACCGTCGCGTCAATCAGTTGAGCGATGCGGAGGTGCTGCAAATCCGTGAAGTGATCGACCGCGACTATATGGTCGAGGGCGACCTGCGTCGTGAGACCGGCATGAACATCAAGCGTCTGATGGACCTCGGCTGCTATCGCGGCCTGCGCCATCGCCGCGGATTGCCGGTGCGTGGCCAGCGTACCCATACCAACGCGCGCACGCGCAAGGGTCCGGCCAAGTCGATCGCCGGCAAGAAGAAGTAAAGTTTGCGAATAGCGAATGGGAGTGGCGAATTGTTCTATTCGCACCTCGCGATTCACTGATCGTATTTTGGTGTAGCCGCTGGCATTACGGCGGCGTTTGAGATCGCAGGAAAGGTTTGAAATGGGCAAGGAAGCCACACGCGTCCGCCGCCGTGAACGCAAGAATATCGCATCCGGCGTTGCGCACGTGAATTCGTCGTTCAACAATACGACCATCACCATCACCGACGCGCAGGGCAATACCATTGCCTGGTCGTCGGCCGGCACGATGGGTTTCAAGGGTTCGCGCAAATCGACCCCCTATGCCGCGCAGGTGGCGGCCGAGGACGTTTCCAAGAAGGCGCAGGAGCACGGCATGCGCACGCTGGAAGTCGAAGTTGCAGGTCCCGGTTCGGGCCGTGAATCGGCGTTACGTGCGTTGCAGGCCGCGGGCTTCACCGTCACCTCGATCCGCGATGTGACCACGATTCCGCACAATGGCTGCCGTCCGCGCAAGCGCCGGCGGGTTTGATTTTTTTCGACCGCGGACGGCCTGGCCGCTCCGCGATGATTTTCAAGACGTATGTGACGCGGGACTGATCCCGCGATCTCCAACGCCAGTGATTTGGATATCGAATCGACTGGCCCATGGGTGAAACAGTGACGATCCAGAAAAATTGGCAAGAACTTATCCGCCCCAACAAGCTACAGATTACTCCGGGCACCGACGCCAACCGTTTCGCGACCCTGGTCGCCGAGCCGCTCGAGCGCGGTTTCGGCCAGACGCTCGGCAACGCGCTGCGCCGCATCCTGTTGTCGTCGCTGCAGGGCGCCGCCGTGCAGTCGGTGCATATCGACGGCGTGCTGCATGAATTCTCCTCGATCGCGGGCGTTCGCGAGGACGTCACCGACATCGTGCTGAACATCAAGGACATCTCGATCAAGATGCAGGGCGAAGGCCCCAAGCGGATGGTCGTGAAGAAGCAGGGCCCGGGCGTGGTCACCGCCGGCGACATCCAGACCGTCGGCGATGTCGTGGTGCTCAATCCCGATCTGCAGATCTGCACGCTGGACGAGGGCGCGGAAATCCGCATGGAATTCACCGTCGCCGCCGGCAAGGGCTACGTCGCCGCCGAGCGCAACCGTCCCGAGGACGCGCCGATCGGACTGATCCCGGTCGACAGCCTGTTCTCTCCGGTGCGCAAGGTTTCCTACAAGGTCGAGAACACCCGCGAGGGCCAGATCCTCGATTACGACAAGCTGACCATGACCATCGAGACCAACGGCGCGATCTCGCCTGATGACGCGGTGGCCTATGCCGCGCGCATCCTGCAGGATCAGCTCAACGTGTTCGTCAACTTCGAAGAGCCCCGCAAGGAAGTCGCGCAGGAGATCATTCCAGATCTCGCCTTCAATCCGGCGTTCCTCAAGAAGGTCGACGAACTCGAACTGTCGGTGCGTTCGGCGAACTGCCTGAAGAACGACAACATCGTCTATATCGGCGACCTCGTGCAGAAGTCGGAAGCGGAAATGCTCCGCACCCCGAACTTCGGCCGCAAGTCGCTGAACGAGATCAAGGAAGTGCTGGCCCAGATGGGTCTGCATCTCGGCATGGAAGTGCCGGGCTGGCCGCCGGAAAATATCGACGAGTTGGCCAAGCGCTTCGAAGATCATTATTGATTGAACTGTAGTTGTGATGGCCGAGCATCTTCGCTCAGGCCATTGCATTTTGGGCGAACGCAGGCGGCCCACCTGAGCCAATTGTCCGACGAGCCGTCGCGACAGAACGAGTAATAAGGGAATTTGACATGCGTCACGGCAAGGTTCATCGGAAGCTCAACCGCACCGCCGAGCATCGCAAGGCGATGTTCGCCAATATGTGCGCGGCGCTGATCAAGCACGAGCAGATCGTCACCACGCTGCCAAAGGCCAAGGAACTGCGCCCGATCGTGGAGAAGCTGGTCACGCTCGGCAAGAAGGGCGGGCTTTCGATGCGCCGCCAGGCGATCTCCGAGCTGCGCGACCAGGATCAGGTCCGCAAGCTGTTCGACGTGATCGCGACCCGCTACAAGGACCGCCAGGGCGGCTATACCCGCATCATCAAGGCCGGCTTCCGCTACGGCGACAACGCCGCCATGGCCGTGATCGAATTCGTCGATCGCGACGTCGATGCCAAGGGCCTCGATTCCGGCCCGGTGCAGGAAAAGGCAGCGGAAGCGGCATAAGTTTATTTCGGTTGTTATTAAAGAGCGGCGCCCGTGCGCCGCTCTTTTTTATTGGGGTGAGTGTTTAGTTTAGTTTGCTCCTCGCAATGACGAGCGAAGCAGTCACCATCCTTCCAGCACGATCTTGCCGCGCGACTTGCCGCTTTCCAGCAGCGCGTGCGCGCGCTTGAGATTGGCGGCGTTGATGGCGCCGAACGTCTGGTCGAGGGTGGTGCGCAGCACGCCCTTGTCGATCAGGTCGGCGACTTCGTTCAGCAGTTTATGCTGGCCGATCATGTCGGGCGTCTGGAACGAACTGCGGGTGAACATCAATTCCCAGTGCACGGAGACCGCCTTGCCCTTGAAGACGCCGACATTGAATTCCTGGGGATCGTCGATCAGTCCATACTTGCCCTGCGGCGCGATGATTTCAGCCAGGGCCTTGTAGTGCTGCTCGGTGTTGGTAAGGCTTGCGATCAGCACTACCGGCGGCAGCTTCAGCTTCTCGACCTGCGCTTTCATCGGCTGGGAATGATCGATGACGGCATGGGCGCCGAGATCGAAGCACCATTGGACGCTCTCCGGCCGCGACGCGGTGGCGACGATCGTCAGGCCGGTGAGGCGGCGCGCCAGCTGAATCAGGATCGAGCCGACGCCGCCCGCGCCGCCGACGATCAGCAGGGTGCGCGGATCGACGCTCTCGCCGCGCGCTGCGCCGAGCCGGTCGAACAGCAATTCCCAGGCGGTGATCGAGGTCAGCGGCAGGGCGGCGGCCTGGGCGAAGGATAGCGTCTTCGGCTTGCGCCCGACGATGCGCTCGTCCACCAGATGGAACTGCGAGTTGGTGCCCTGGCGCAGGATCGAGCCGGCGTAAAACACCTCATCGCCGGGCCTGAAGAGGGTGACATCGGGGCCGACGGCTTCCACCGTGCCGGCGGCGTCGTAACCGAGAATCTTGGTCTCGCCTTCAGGCGGAGCGGCGCGCTTGCGCACCTTGTAATCCACCGGATTGGCGGAGATCGCCTTCACGGCGACCAGGATATCGCGGCCCTTTGGCTCCGGCTTTGCGGTCTCGAAATCAATCAAGGCATCCGCGGCATCGATCGGCAGCGACTTCCTGTATCCGACGGCCTTCATTCCCGTACTCCGGTTGCTGGCATCCCCGAGATCGACGGGTTATTTGTCCCGTTAGCCTTATGGTTGCAAGTTATTGTTTGGTTTCGAAGCGGCTGATCTCACGGAGGATGTCCTGGTTTAGCTGAAGGGCGTTCGAATAGCTTTGCCCCCTGGGACTGGTATCGTCGAGGGTGAAATCCGTATAGTCGGCAGCATCCTGCCCGCCGCCTACGTGAATACCCTTGATCCTCAATTCTCCGGTCTGCGACCGGACCAGGATAGGTGAGCCGCTGGTTCCTCTGGTGCCTGAGCAGTCGCTATATACCGCGTCGTTCGGCACGGTATCGGTGGGTTTGCCGACGGACATCACCGTACAACTTTGCAGGATCGGCTCGCGATTGTAGTCGAACTCGTACGCGCTTTTCTGCGGATCGGCGCGAATGAATTCCATTACCTGCTTCGGAAGAGACAGCATGCGCAGTTGTCCCGCGGAGACCATGATGAGTTGCTGACCGATTTCAACTGAATTTCCGGTGTCAAACTGCAGGGGGCGGGCCTCCGGCAGACCTCGCGCGAGACGCGCGACGGCCAGATCCAGGTAGAACTCCTTTATTGTAGATCGGGTGAAGAGCTTCAGCGCATTTTCACCGATCTCAAGAGGTATTCTTTGAAATGGCTCCTCCTTGTTTTGCCAAAAGCATTTATCGAGATTTTCGCGATCCCTGCCGCTCTCGTCCACGAAGATGTGCGCGTTTGTCAGAATCTCGCGACCCTGACCGACCAGGACAGCCGTGCCCTGCACCCCGGGGCAAACCACGTCGCCGACCGTTTGCCGAAGTTGTGCAATTTCTCGCGCCGAAAGGCCAAGTTCAGGCCCTTTGACAGTCAGCAAACCTCTCGGGTCAAGCCATTGGCCGTCCCCGTTTTTGCGCCCGACAAGATTGACCCGTTCAACGTCCCCGAAACTGAATTCAATTGCCGCCAGCGGGTTTGGCCCGGCTGTGAGCGTTGCAACGCAGGTGAAAACAAGAATGGCGTTTTTTGGTTTCATGCCAAAACCACGTCAGAAAAACCAGACCAGGGTCAATTGTTGTACGGGCGCCAAAAATCAAGTCCGGCCCCGTCCCCTTGGCGTGGCGCTGGCAGTGCTGATGTTCAGATCGCCGGGTTGTGGCGGAACGACGCCATTGGCCGCTGCCGAACGGTGGTCCCTCGAGGTGCGAACTGCCCTTCTATTGACGCGGCGAAAAGTCTATATTCCATCGGTCTTTTGCAGAGGGTCCGCATGCTCCGATTTTCGCCTGTTCCAGCCTTGATGATTGTGTGCCTGGCCGGCTTTTCCGCTAACGCCCAGGATCGGCGCGTACCCGTCTCGGCGGCCGAGCTGAAGCTGTCCTACGCACCGATCGTGCAGCGGGTGCAGCCGGCGGTGGTCAACGTCTATGCCGCCAAGACCGTGCAAAACCGCAATCCGCTGCTCGACGATCCGATCTTCCGCCGCTTCTTCGGCGGCGGCGGCCAGCAACCGGAACAGATGCAGCGTTCGCTGGGATCGGGCGTGATGGTGGATTCCACCGGCCTGGTGGTAACCAACAACCACGTCATCGAGGGCGCCGATCAGGTCAAGGTCTCGCTCGCCGACAAGCGCGAATTCGAGGCCGAGATCGTTCTCAAGGACAGCCGCACCGATCTCGCGGTGCTGCGCCTGAAGGACACCAGGGAGAGGTTCCCGACGCTCGATTTTGCCAATTCCGATGAGCTGCTGGTCGGCGACGTCGTGCTGGCGATCGGAAACCCCTTCGGCGTCGGGCAGACCGTGACCCACGGCATCATCTCCGCGCTGGCACGCACGCAAGTCGGCATCACCGACTACCAGTTTTTCATCCAGACCGATGCGGCGATCAACCCCGGCAATTCCGGCGGCGCGCTGGTGGACATGACCGGCAAACTGGCCGGCGTCAATACCGCGATCTTCTCGCGCTCCGGTGGATCGCAGGGCATCGGTTTTGCGATTCCCTCCAACATGGTGCGCGTGGTCGTCGCCTCCGCCAAGAGCGGCGGCAAGGCCGTCAAGCGGCCCTGGCTTGGCGCGCGTCTGCAAGCGGTGACGCCGGAGATCGCCGAGACCCTGGGACTTCGGCTGCCGAGCGGTGCGCTGGTCGCCAATGTAAGTCCGAATAGTCCGGCGGCGCGGGCCGGACTGAAACTGTCCGACCTGATTGTCGCGATCGACGGCCAGACGGTCGAGGATCCCAACGCGTTCGACTATCGCTTTGCGACAAGGCCGCTGGGCGGATCATCGCAGATCGACGTGCAGCGTGGCGGCAAGGCGGTCAGACTGTCGGTACCGCTGGAGACCGCGCCCGACACCGACCGCGACGAGATCGTCCTGACCTCGCGCTCGCCGTTCCAGGGCGCCAAGGTCGCCAACATTTCGCCGGCGGTAGCCGATGAACTGCATCTGGACGCCAATACCGAAGGCGTGGTGGTGACCGATCTCGCCGACGGCGCGACCGCTGCCGATGTCGGATTCCAGAAGGGCGATATCATTCTGGCGGTCAACAACCAGAAAATCGCCAGGACCAGCGACCTTGCCAGGGTGACAAAAGAGTCCGCGCGGTTGTGGCGCATCATCGTGGTGCGCGGCGGCCAGCAGATCAACGTCACGCTCGGCGGATGAGCCCGAAGCGACCACGCGAAGCCACCAACCTGTTTGCCGCGGCGGGGATGGAGCGCGATGCGCCGCGTCCGCTGCCGGATAAATTGCGCCCGCGCACGCTGTCGGATGTGGTGGGGCAGGACCATATTCTCGGGCCCGACGGCGCGCTGACGCGCATGCTGGCGACGCGCACGCTGGGTTCGCTGATCTTCTGGGGACCGCCGGGCACCGGCAAGACCACCGTGGCGCGGCTTCTGGCCGACGCCACAGAACTGCATTTCGAGCAGATTTCGGCCGTGTTCTCCGGTGTCGCCGAGCTGAAGAAGGTGTTCGACGCCGCGCGGGCGCGGCGCGAGATGGGCAAGGGCACGCTGCTGTTCGTCGACGAGGTGCACCGCTTCAACCGCGCGCAGCAGGATTCTTTTCTCCCCGTTATGGAAGACGGCACCGTGGTGCTGGTCGGCGCCACCACGGAAAATCCCTCGTTCGAGCTCAATGCCGCGCTGTTGTCGCGGGCGCGCGTGCTGGTGTTTCATTCGCTCGATCCGGCCGCAATCGAAAAACTGTATGCCCATGCGGAAGCGATCGAAGGCAGGAAGCTGCCGCTCGACCAGGACGCTCGCGCCGTGCTGGTGCGCATGGCGGACGGCGATGGCCGCGCCGCGCTGACGCTGGCCGAAGAAGTCTGGCGTGCCGCGCGCGAGAACGAGATATTCGACGCGGAGCAATTGCAGGACATCCTGCAGCGCCGCGCGCCGATCTACGACAAATCGGCCGACGGGCACTACAACCTGATCTCGGCGCTGCATAAATCGGTGCGCGGTTCCGATCCCGACGCGGCCTTGTATTATCTGGCGCGCATGATGGACGCCGGCGAGGACCCGCTGTTCCTGGCGCGGCGCGTGGTCCGCATGGCGGTCGAGGACATCGGTCTCGCCGATCCGCAGGCGCTGGTGATCTGCAACGCCGCCAAGGATGCCTATGATTTCCTCGGCCATCCCGAGGGCGAACTGGCGATCGCGCAAGCCGTGATCTATCTCGCCACCGCGCCGAAATCCAATGCCGCCTACAAGGCGTTCGGTGCGGCGATGCGCGCCGCCAGGGAAGGCGGCTCGCTGCTGCCGCCCAAACATATCCTGAACTCGCCGACCCAGTTGATGAAGTCGGAAGGCTATGGCGGCGGCTATCAATACGACCACGACACGCCGGAGGCCTTTTCCGGGCAGGATTATTTCCCGGAAGCGCTGGGCCGCCAGACCTTCTACGATCCGCCCGACCGCGGCTTCGAACGCGAGATCAGGAAGCGGCTGGATTACTGGGCGAAGTTACGGAAGGAGCGGGGTTAGGTTCTTTAGGGGGTTAGGTTCTTTAGGGGGCTAGGTTTCTAAATCTCGTGTCCCGGATGCGACGCGGCACGCAGTGACGCGGCGCAGAGCCGGGACCCATTTCGAGGCCAGAGCAGTTCACGATGGACGCTCATCATTTCGTCTACATTCTCGCAAGCGGACGCAACGGGACGCTCTATATCGGCGTTACCAACGATCTCATCCGACGCATGGCCGAGCACAAGGGAGCGTTCGTTCCGGGCTTTACGCGAAAATATAAGGTCGACCAACTCGTCTATTTCGAAGCATTCGAGTCAATTCTTGAGGCGCGTGCGCGGGAACATTCGATAAAGCGGTGGCGACGCGCCTGGAAGATTCAATTGATCGAGAAGCTCAACCCGGAGTGGCGTGATTTGACCGACGATCTTGCCTTTTAGGTCGTGCGGGCGGCATGGGCCCCGGCTCCAGCGGCGCACCGCAAGGGCGCTGCGCCGCGTCCGGGGCACGAGATTGCTCCGCTATGGTCGATTGGAAGCCCGAATGGTCCCGATTCGCCGTGACAATTCGCCGCTTTTGCGCTACCCAACGGCCTCATTCGGAGCCGCAATATGAGCCGTCGCGTCAAGAAACCACTTCGACCCGCGGGGGATCGCCCGAAGGGGGCGCGCCCGTATCGCGGCTCGGCATCCGAGCGGCCATCGTCGCATCGTCCCGGCGGCAAGCCGGCGCGCTTTGCCGCGCCGCGCGCCGAGCGGCCCGCCCCGTTCGTTCCCGAGCCGGCGAAGATCGTTCCGGAAGCGCCGCCGCTTCCGACAAAAGTCCAGACCGTGGTGGTGACCGCCGATGAAAACAACATGCGGGTGGATCGCTTTCTTGAGGCGCGCTTTCCCGGCCTGTCGTTCTCGCATATCCAGCGCATCGTCCGCAAAGGCGAGTTGCGCGTCAACGGCAAGCGCGCCGACAGCAAGGACCGGATCGAGGAGGGGCAGAGCATCCGGATTCCGCCGCTCAAGCTCGACGCGCCCAAGGCGGCGCCCGGAAGTCTCTCCGAAGCCGCGCAAAAGACGCTCGATGCCCTCAAGGACATGATCCTGTTTGAAGACGCCGACGTCATGGTGCTGAACAAGCCGGCCGGTCTTGCGGTGCAGGGCGGTTCCGGCATCACGCGAAATGTCGACGACATGCTGGAAGTGATGCGCGATGCCAAGGGTCAGAAGCCGCGGCTGGTGCATCGGCTCGACAAGGACACCGCCGGCTGCCTGCTTATCGCGAAAACGCGCTTTGCCGCAACCGCATTGACCGGATCGTTCCGCCATCGCTCGGCGCGCAAGATCTACTGGGCGCTGGTGGCGGGCGTGCCGAAGCCGAAGCAGGGCCGCATCTCGACCTATCTCGCCAAGGAAGAGAACGAGGACGACACCATCATGCGCATCGCGGCGCATGGCGACGAGGGCGCCAGCCATGCCGTGACCTATTATGCCGTGGTGGAAACCTCGGCGACCAAGCTCGCCTGGGTGTCGCTCAAGCCCGTTACAGGGCGGACCCATCAATTGCGCGCGCATATGGCGCATATCGATCACGCCATCGTCGGCGATCCCAAATATTTTAACAAGGAGAACTGGCAACTGCCGGGCGGCCTGCAGAAGAAGCTGCATCTGCTGGCGCGCCGGATCGTGATCCCGCATCCGCGCGGCGGCACGATCGACGCGACCGCGCCATTGCCGCCGCACATGCTGCAGTCGTGGAACCTGCTCGGCCTCGAGGCTGATCGGTTCGACCCGATCGAGAACGCGCCTGAGGAGTGAGTTGGTCACGATCTTGGGGCTATTCGCGGTCTCGCGCTAATCAGGATTACGTCGTCCCTGCGAAAGCAGGGACCCATACGCCGCGGCCTCGCAGCGTTGGCGCGGTGGTTGACACCTTCTGTTTCAACAAAATGCGGTGGTTATGGGTCCCTGCTTTCGCAGGGACGACGCAGTCAATTCCCATACTGCTTGAGAAACGCCCGCAATGAATCATGCGGGCTTTCGACGTCGGCAATCAGCCAGCCATCCGGTCCATTGACGAGAATAAAGTTCAGCGTGACCGCGCGACCGTTGTTGTCGAAGGCGGCGGCGACGTAGGTCTTGTCGAATTGCTTGCGCAGGATGGAGATCGAAACCGCCCCGATCTTCCAGGTCGCGCTTTGTACCAGGAAGTCGTAGGGCTGCCTGGTCGAACGCAACCACAGGCCTCGCAGGCCTGGATCGAAAAACTGCTGCGCCGTGTCGGAGTCGCGCGGCAGGCCGCTGGAGAGATCGGACGATCCATGGCCGTAATAGCCATAGACGTTGCGCACCAGCGATTCCGGCGAGCGGAATCCGGCCTCGGCGGCCGAAATGCCGGGCACGGCCAATAGAACAAGTATTGCTGCGAACACCCTCGCCATCACAGGCTCGCTTTATTTGCGCAGGTCCCTGTCGTATCTTGCACATACCGTACCACCGACCGACGGAAGCCAAAAAACGAATGCGTGAATTGTTCGATGAAGTCGCAGGTCATTCGCCTCTCGATCCGGAGGAAATGGTCCGGCGCAGCACGCGCGGGCCGAGCCGCAAGCGTTTTTATACCCAGGCGGGCGTGCTCGAATCGCCTGATGGCTTCGCTGTAACCCTCGACGGCAAATCGATTCGCACGCCTTCCGGCCGCGGGCTGGTCGCCCCGACGCTAGCTATCGCCGAGACGATCGTTGCCGAATGGGAGGCGCAGAAGGAGACAATCGATCCGCTGACCATGCCGGTGACCCGGTTCGCCAACAGCGTGGTCGATGCCGTCGTCGACCGGGTCGATGCGGTTGTCGACGACATCGCCAAATATTTTGGATCAGATCTTCTGTTCTATCGCGCCGGCCATCCGGAGGCGCTGGTGGCGCGGGAAGCCGCGTTCTGGGATCCGCCCTTGTTCTGGGCGGCGGAGGCGTTGGGTGCGCATTTTATTCTGGCCGAGGGGATCGTGCATGTCCGCCAGCCTGACCAGGCCATTGCGGCTGCGCGGGCGGCCTTGCCGTCAGACCCCTGGTCGGTCGCGGCGCTGCATGTGGTGACGACCACGACAGGCTCGGCGCTGCTCGCCCTGGCACTTCTGCACGGGGTACTCGACGCCGATCAGGTCTGGGCCGCCGCCCATGTCGACGAGGACTGGAACATCTCGCAATGGGGCGTCGATGAAGAGGTGGCAGCGCGCCGCGCCGCGCGGCTGGTCGATTTCACGGCCGCCGCGGGCATTCTCAAGGCCCTGAATTGAGCGCAGGAGCGCGCGCCTCAGTTTCGATCGTCATTGTTTTACCACGATATCAGACGCATCGTTGCGGACGTTTCATCTGCATCGGACACCTGCCTTGATCCATCGCCGCCATGCGCTCGGTCTGTTCGCCACGGCCTGCCTGTTGCCGTCGCGCGGCTTTGCCGACGTCGCCCCTCAGCGCAGCGAGTTTCGCGATAGCCTCGCCAGACGATTCACCGACGAGGGAACGGCCGGCGCTTTCGTAGGCTACCGGGTCGACGAATACCTTGTCATCGCCAGCGACAGGGATCGCTCGGGGCAGGGGATGCTGCCGGCCTCGACCTTCAAGATTGCGAATTCGCTGATCGCACTGGAGACCGGCGTCGTCGAAGACCCCGACAGGGACGTGTTCAAATGGGACGGTGTAGTCAGGAGCATCGCTGCCTGGAATCGCGACCACACCATGCGGTCGGCGATCGCGGCGTCCGCCGTGCCGGTCTATCAGGAGATCGCGCGGCGTATCGGTGCCGAGCGGATGCAGAAATACGTCAACCTGCTGGAATATGGCAACCGCGACATCGGCGGCGGCATCGACCAGTTCTGGCTGACCGGCAATCTGCGGATCGATCCGGTGCAGCAGGTCGATTTCGTCGACCGGCTTCGGCGCGGCACGTTGCCGGTCTCGAAGCGCAGCCAGGATCTGGTGCGCGATATTCTTCCCGTCACCAGGGTCGGCGATGCCGTTATTCGCGCCAAAAGCGGATTGCTGGGCGCGGAAATCGGAAAACCGTCGCTGGGCTGGATGGTGGGCTGGGCGGAGAAGGGAAATGCGAATACGGTGTTTGCGCTCAACATGGATTGCAAGGAGCCGCAGCATATCGCGGACCGCATGAAGCTGACGCAGCAGTGCCTTGGCGATATCGGCGCGATCTGATCCACAGGCTCATTTGCAGGGGAAGTCGATATGACGGACACGCCACATGGTCTCGCCCCGCGATCGACCAGCGAAATCGCCAGCTTCCATGCGCATGTCTATTACGATCCGGCGGCGACGCGGCCGGAAGCCGAGCAACTGCGAAAATGGATGGACGAACGTTTCTCCGTCACCCTCGGCCGCTGGCACGACGTGAAGGTCGGCCCTCACGATCAGGCGATGTTTCAGGTAGCCTTTGCGACCGAGGTATTTCCGGCGCTGGTGCCGTGGCTGATGCTCAACCACGGAAGTCTCAGCATCCTGGTCCATCCGAACACCACAAATCCGCGCCGCGATCATCTCGCCGATCCCCTGTGGATCGGGACGCCGGTTGCCGTGCACGGCGACAGACTGCCGGAACAATCCGAACTGGAACATGCGCCGGCGCCGAACACACGGCCGGTGCTGGCGCCGTAGTGGCGCTGACGCGATACGCTCAGTCCACCTCTCCCCTTGCGGGAGAGGTCGGATTGCATCGTCAGATGCAATCCGGGTGAGGGGTCATGCTCCATCGATAGACCTGAACCCCTCACCCCGACCCTCTCCCACAAGGGGAGAGGGAGCTCACTGCCGTTGCTGACGCATCGAGTGTAACTAAGGACGACACCTAGCGCGTAGTACGCTGCTGGACTAGCATTTCCGCAGCCATAAAAAACGCATCGGGAGAAATCATGACCAAAACGCCGCGCTTTCCGCAACTAACAATGGAGCAGCTCGACGCGGCCCAAAAACCGTTCGCCGAAGAGGTCATGAAGGTTTCCAGTCTCGGCATTGGCGGGCCGTATAACTCGCTGCTGCGCAGCCCGGTGCTGGGCCAGCGGCTGCTCGATCTGTTCCACTATCTGCGCTGGGAGACGTCAGTCCCGATGCGGCTCAACGAATTCGCGATCCTGATCGTTGGCCGCCATTGGCGCTCGCAGGTCGAATGGGCCGCGCATGCGCCGATCGCGCTCAAGGCCGGATTGTCGCCGCAGATCATCGCCGAGCTGAAGTCCCGCCAGCGTCCGTTCGGCATGGCGGAGGATGAGTCGCTGGTGTACGATTTCGTCACCGAGCTCATCAACACAAAGAAGGTTTCGGATGAAACCTTCGCCCGCGCCAGGAAGATTTTCAGCGATCAGCAGATCGTGGACCTGACGGCGGTCGCCGGCAACTACGTGATGGTCGCGATGATTCTGGCGATGGCCGAGCAAACCCTGCCGCCTGGCCGGGAGCCGCCGTTTGCGGAAGGCGAGGATTGAAGATTAGCGACTCGCGACGATGCGAAGAACACCTCTCCCCTTGCGGGAGAGGTCGGATTGCATGGCAGATGCAATCCGGGTGAGGGGTTAAGGACTATCGATAGACCGGGACCCCTCACCCCAACCGTCTCAGAGCGAGCTTCGCTCGTCTCGGCCCACAAGGGGAGAGGGGGCTCACCGCCGATGCCGAAATATCGGACCACTGCGTTATCAATCGAACCTACCCCAGCTTGAACAACGCCTGCAGGAAATCGCTCACCGCCTTCTGCGCTTCCGCGGCGGTGGCGGGGTTGCCGCCGACATGGGGGTTGAGTTCGATGCAGGCGTCCTTGTAGGCGAACGGCGCCTGCGTGTCGGCATTCATCAGCACGCCGCCTTCGCCTTCCCTGATATGGCAATTGCGCGCGGTCTGGGCATTGGCGGAGACCGCCACCGTAGACATGCCGAGCAGGCCGGCATCGAAGCCGTGTGCCGAGTCAGGATATTCCGTCAGCATCACGTCGCGCTTGGCCTCCTGCAACAGCGCGACATAGGCCTTGCAGCTTGCCACCGGATTATAGTCGTCGGGCGTGCCGTGAAAGATCCGGATCGGGCGGGCAGCGACTTCGGTATCGGTGTTGTAGCGTGTCGAGCAATCCGGGTAGAATGGAATATAGCCGGCGAACTGCACGCCGGATTTATTCCAGAGCTTGTTGAAGCGGTCGAGGCTGGCGTAGAGCGCGGCCTGTCCGCCGCGCGAAAATCCCATCAGCACGATCCGCTCGGGATCGACCCGTGGATGCTTCGCCAGAATATCCAGCGAGCGATAGATATCGACGATCAGATTGAGCCGGCCGAGCAGCGCCTGGTTCGGCCCGACCACGGTCAGCCCGCGGCCGGTAAAGCCGTCGATCACGAAAGTCGAGATTCCCATCGCATTGAAATGATGCACCCAGGGCTCGGTATTGGCGCCGACGCCGCTCGATCCGTGCATCATCACCACGACGGGAAGGCGTCCGGCGCCCTGCGCGATGCGGAATTCGCCGGCCACGGTGACCGGCTTGCCGTTGGTGTCGCCGGTGAGGAATTGCTGGTCCGAAATGGTGAGCGAGGGAATGGCGTAGATCTCGACCCGCGCCGCGATTTCCTTCGGCAGCGATTGCGCGTTGGTTTCGATGCAGGCGAGCAGGACGACGACTAAAAACGCCCAGACGGCTACGGCCGAACGCATGCCCATCCGCATCGATCTCTCCCCGTTGTTTCATCGCCCAATGGCGTTGCGCAGGAATAGAACAAGCGGCGGGCGGGGTGTCAATTTGGATAGGGGCCATTCTGTCTTCTCTAAAGAATGTGAGGGTTTAATTGTTCGTCATGGCCGGGCTTGTCCCGGCCATCCACGTCTTTCTTGCTGATGCGGCTAAGAACGTGGATGCCCGGGACAAGCCCGGGCATGACGAACAGGCGTCCGCCACCCGGGAGGCCGTTTCCCGCCGGCAAAATGCCGTGTTAGAACGCGAGCCACATCAAGCGGGATTACCGACATGACCAACATCCTGGACACCCTCGAAGCGCGCCGTGCCGGCGCAAAACTCGGCGGCGGCGAAAAGCGGATCGAGGCGCAGCACGCCCGCGGCAAGCTGACGGCGCGGGAGCGCATCGAACTGCTGCTAGACAAGGGCAGTTTCGAGGAATTCGACATGTTCGTCGAACATCGCTCGGTCGAGTTCGGCATGGAGAAAACCAAGGTGCCGGGAGACGGCGTCGTCACCGGCTGGGGCACCGTCAACGGCCGCAAGACCTTTGTGTTCGCCAAGGATTTTACCGTGTTCGGCGGCTCGCTGTCCGAAACCCACGCGCAGAAAATCGTGAAAATCCAGGACATGGCGATGAAGGCGAGGGCGCCGATCATCGGGCTGTACGACGCCGGCGGCGCGCGCATCCAGGAAGGCGTCGCGGCGCTGGCCGGCTATTCCTATGTGTTCCGCCGCAACGTGATTGCGTCGGGCGTGATCCCGCAAATCTCCGTCATCATGGGCCCGTGCGCCGGCGGCGACGTCTATTCGCCCGCCATGACCGACTTCATCTTCATGGTGAAGAACACCAGCTACATGTTCGTCACCGGCCCCGACGTGGTGAAGACCGTCACCAACGAGGTGGTCACCGCGGAAGAACTCGGCGGCGCCTCGGTGCACGCCACGCGCTCCTCGATCGCCGACGGCGCGTTCGAGAACGATGTCGAGACGCTACTGCAGATGCGCCGGCTGATCGATTTCCTGCCCTCGAACAACACCGACGGCGTGCCGGAATGGCCGAGTTTCGACGACATCGAACGCGTCGATCTTTCGCTGGACACACTGATCCCCGATCATCCGAACAAGCCCTACGACATGAAGGAGTTGATCCTCAAAGTCGTGGACGAGGGCGACTTCTTCGAAATCTCCGAGACCTTTGCCAAGAACATCATCACCGGCTTTGGCCGCATCGCCGGCCGCACGGTCGGCTTCGTCGCCAACCAGCCGATGGTGCTGGCGGGCGTGCTCGACAGCGACGCCTCGCGCAAGGCCGCGCGTTTTGTGCGTTTCTGCGACGCCTTCAACATTCCGATCGTGACCTTCGTCGACGTTCCCGGCTTCCTGCCCGGCACCGCGCAGGAATATGGCGGCCTGATCAAACACGGCGCCAAACTACTGTTCGCCTTCTCGCAGGCTACCGTGCCGCTGGTCACCATCATCACCCGCAAGGCCTATGGCGGCGCCTTCGACGTGATGGCGTCCAAGGAAATCGGCGCTGACATGAATTACGCCTGGCCGACCGCGCAGATCGCCGTGATGGGCGCCAAGGGCGCGGTCGAAATCATCTTCCGCAGCGACATCGGCGATGCTGAGGCGATCGCCGCCCGCACCAAAGAGTATGAAGATCGCTTCCTGTCCCCCTTCATCGCCGCCGAACGCGGCTACATCGACGACGTCATCAAGCCGCATTCGACCCGGCGAAGGATCGCGCGCGCGCTGGCCATGCTAAGGGAGAAGAAGGTGGAAATGCCGGCGAAGAAGCATGATAATTTGCCGTTGTAATTGACAACAGGAGAGCGGACTGGCGCAGCGTAATCGGCCGCTCTCCTTGCGTCGTATGTGGCGGGTTACGGCTAGGCCTAACCCGCCCTACGATTTTGAACTTGTGTTGGCGTTCCGAGCACTTACTCTTCACGGAGTCGGAGCTTGCATCATGTCCACGCTCTTCGCCTTCCTCCACCACCTCTGCGCCTTCACGCTGGTATCCGCCGTCGCCATCGAATTCGCGCTGATCCGCGGCGAGCTGACGCTCTCCTCGGCGCGCAGGCTGCAGGTCACCGACATCGTGCTCGGCATCGCCGCCGGAGCACTACTCGTGATCGGGCTGTTGCGGGTGTTCTTTTTCGAGAAGGGCGCGGATTATTATTTCCACAGCCATGCCTTCATGACCAAGTTTTCGGTCTTTATCGTGATCGGATTGCTGTCGATCATCCCGACCATGGAATTCCTGTCGTGGCGCGGGGCCCTGAAGGCGGGTCAGGTGCCTGCGATCAGCGCGAAGAAATTGAGGCTGGTCACCGCGGTCATTCACGGCGAGCTTTTGAGCATCGTCATCATCCTGCTGTGCGCGGCGATCATGGCGCGGGGCGGATGGGTGTAGGTCATTCCGGGGCGCGCGATGGCGCGAACCCGGAATCTCGTGCTAATAATTTCTGGATTCCGGGTTCAGCCTTTCAGGCTGCCCCGGAATGACAAATCTCTCTAGCCCGGAGAACCCCCATGCCCTCAGCCCTGTTCGTCGTCCGCGCCACCGTCTCCGATCCCGCCAAGCGGGCGGCGTTCGATCAATGGTACAGCCGGGAACATCTACCAGACGCGATGAAATCGTTCGGTGCGAAGAAGGCGTGGCGGGCGTGGAGCGTGAGCGATCCCGCGCTGCATCAGGCGGTGTACGAATTCGCAGACCAGGCCGCGCTCGATCGGGCGATGAACGGCGACGACCTGAAGCGGCTGGTCGCCGACTTCAACCATGACTGGCCCGATATCACCCGCACGCGCGAGTTGTTCGTGCTCGCCGAGCAAGTCGGCGGGGCCTGAGCTTTTTCCACATTTGATACGGAAGTCGAATGCGGAACTCGGGTGAAATCGCGCCGCGGGAATGCGGAGTCATACCTATCAACGTCATTTCGAGGAGCGCAAGCGACGTAGCAATCCAGCTTCCTTCGCAAAAGAAAAGTAAGCTGCTTCGCTTCGCTCGCAATGACGCGGCTGGTTGGTTGAAAAATTGAATCAACTACTGCCGTCCCGGCCTCCGAGCCGGGACCCATCTACCCGCGTTCGCGGGAACGCGGGAACGACGAGGAGATATTCCGCATTCAGCCAGTGTTCATCTGCGCGCGGCGAAACTTCGGCTTCACGCAACACCTGCCAGGAAGGAGAATGTCATGGAACGCCGTCACTTTCTGAAACTCACCCTTGGAGTTGTCGCCGGCGCGACCGCGCTTGCTGCAACTGCTACGGCGGCGCCGCTGCCGCCGGTCTTGCCACAAACGGATCTGCTGCCGCCGCACGGCGAAACCGCGCAACCCGCCGTCGTCAGTCAAAGCGAGGTCGATCATCTCGCGCCCGAGCAGGTGCGCTGGGGCCGCCATTGGCATCACAGGCATTGGGGACACCGACGCCATTGGCATCGTTGGCACCGCTGGCACCGGCGTCATTGGGGCTGGCATCGGCACTGGCGCCGTCACCGCTGGTGAGGTTTAGGTTGCCACATCATCTGCCCAATTCAGTAGTCCCGTCCGCGTACCAACACCGAAAGGAACGTCCATGAAGATTGTTGCTGCATCAGCGTTCGCCATCGGCTTTGGCCTGTTGGCGATGTCGGCCTCACAGGCCATGCCGGTGGCGCCGCTCGACCAGTCGGTGTCGACCGACACCATCCGCGTCGCGGGCGGCTGCGGCATCGGGTGGCATCGCGGTCCCTATGGCGGCTGCCGCCCACTCTACAACTGCCCTGCGGGCTGGCATCCCGGACCGTTCGGCAAGCGGTGCTTTAGAAACTGAATATTCGCGGCGCTATTCGCTGTCGCCGAACAGCGCCGCGAACCGCTTTTCGCCGTTGCGGGTGAAATTGACCACGCGGCTGCCGGGCGCCGCATCGCGCGCGGCCCAATTCAATTCGGTAAATCGCGCCATCATCGCAGCCCCCAGCGTGCCGGCGAGATGATGGCGCCGTTCGCTCCAGTCGAGGCAGGCCTTGCACAACGGTCGCCGCGGATGCGCGAGGGTGTCCGCCGAAATCTGCAGGCTTTTGGCGAGGAAGCGCTCGCCCTCGGCCGTAAGCTCGATGGTCTGCTTGCTCTGCCGCACCAGCCGCTGTTTTCTCATGCTGTCGAGCATCTGCACGCCGAGATCGCCGGCCAGATGGTCGTAGCAGATCCGGGCACGTCGCAGTTCCGGATCCTTCGGCCCGGTGCGCACCCGCATATGGCCGGCGCGCGCGGCCAGGCTTTCGAGGCCCTCGAGCACGGTGGCGACATCGGGATCGGCGAGACGATAGTAGCGGTGACGGCCCTGCTTTTCCTGCTCGATCAGGCCGCCGGCCTCCAGCTTGGCCAGATGCGAACTCGCTGTTTGCGGCGTGATGCCGGCCTGGTGCGCCAACTCGCTCGCGGTCAGCGCGCGGCCGGTCATCAGCGCGGTCAGCATGTTGGAGCGCGCGGGATCGCCGACCAGGGAAGCCACCATCGCGATATCGGGACCTGATTTCATAGTTCGATCATAGACGAAGCATAGACGTCGATCAAGCGGCTAGATTGGGATGTCGAACAGCACCGGAGTTTCCCCTTGGCCGTCACCGTCTTCATCCGCTACCAGCTCGATCCCTTCAAGCGCGCGATGTTCGAGGATTACGCCAAGCGCTGGCTCGCCATCATTCCGCGATGCGGCGGCGACCTGAGGGGATACTGGATGCCGCATGAGGGCACCAACAACATCGCGTTCGCACTGATTTCATTTGAAAGCCTGGCGGCCTATGAAAGCTATCGCGCCCGCTTGCGGACCGACCAGGAGGGCATGGCCAATTTCAATTTCGCCGAAGAAAACAAGTTCATCGTGGCCGAAGAGCGAACGTTTCTGCGCGAGGTGGTTGCCTGAGAAGGCGCGCACTGGCGCCGGACATCGGGCGTGGCTATTGTCACGTCAAGAAACAATTGGAGGGAGCGACCATGGCGGTCACCACAGCAGACAAGCGGGCGACATTCCGGAAGATGCACGAGAGCGGATGCTTTCCGCTGCCCAATCCGTTCGACGTCGGCAGCGCCAAGGCGTTGCAACACCTTGGCTTCAAGGCGCTGGCCTCGACCAGCGCGGGTTTTGCCTGGACCATTGGCAAGGCCGATAACCGCGTCACGCTCGACGATGTCTGCGCACATCTCGAAGCGCTCTGCGCCGCGGTCGATCTGCCGGTCAACGCCGATTTCGAGGGTGGTTTCGCGCACAAGCCGGAGAAGGTCGCAGCCCACGTCTCGCGCGGGGTCAAGACCGGCGTTGCCGGGCTGTCGATCGAGGATTCCACCGGCGATGCCGAGAAGCCGTTGTACGAGCGCGCGTTCGCGATCGAGCGCATCAAGGCGGCGCGGGCGGCGATCGATGCGGATCGCAGCGGCGTGCTGCTGACCGGCCGCTGCGAGGGCTTTCTGGTCGGCCGGCCCGATCTCGCCATGGTGATCGACCGGCTGCAGGCCTATTCGGAAGCGGGCGCCGATTGCCTCTACGCACCGGGGATCAAGACCAGGGAGCAGATATCGGCTGTAGTGAAGGCGGTGCATCCGAAGCCGGTCAATCTTCTGATCGGCGCGTCCGGGCTGAGCGTGAAGGAAGCCGGCGAACTCGGCGTCCGCCGCATCAGCGTCGGCGGCTCGCTGGCGCGCACAGCCTGGACCGGCTTCATGAGTGCCGCCAGAGAGATCGCGGAGCAGGGCACATTCACGGAGTTGAGCAAGGGATATCCCGGCGGTGAATTGAACAAGATGTTCGGCTGACACGTACACACGAAAACGCAGCGGGCATGTGAATGCCCGCTGCGTCGTCGTTACGCCAAAGGACTCGAACGCTTACTTGCTCGCCGGCGGATTATCCATCGGCGGGCTGGCCGGAGCCGCCGCCGGCGGTTGAGCCGGCGTTGCCGGTTGAGCCGGGGCCGCGCCGGTGGTCATGCCCGGTTCGGTATTGGCGCGCGGCGTCACGTCACGCATGCCTGGAGGGGCCGCAGGAGGCGAGGTCTGCGTGGTGTTCTGGGCGGTCGACGTGCCGGCGTGGTTGATGGTCGAACTGTTCAGTCCGTAGAAAACCGCGCCGAGCACGAGGGCGACGGCAACCGCGAACACCGCAATCTTACCGCCGCTGGCAGGGCCTTCGGCGAGTTCGGGATCCACCTGCAACTCGTTGTCGAGGCGGGCCTGACGGCAGAGTTCGTCGTCGGCGAGATTGGCGCGATAGGTCTCATTGGGACGATAGGGATCGTCCGGATTGCGTTCATAGGCCATGGACAGGTTCCTTCCGTTGTACCCGTAAATAACGGTTGGACGCGGAGGGGGTTCCTGATTCGCGGTAATGTTTCTGGGTGGAACCGTCATTTCGGGGCGCATCGAAGATGCGAACCCGGAATCTCGAGATTCCGGGTCTGGTCCTTCGGACCATCCCGGAATGACAAACTCACTTCTGCCGCGCCTTCCTGACCTCGTCCGCCGTGACCGCCGGTGCGGCGTTGCCCCAGGAATTGCGGATATAGGTCGCGACGTCGGCGATCTCCTGATCCGAGAATTTCGACGCATAGGCGGGCATCGAGCCGGTATTGGGCGCCCGCGGCGTGGTCACGGTCTGGGCGCCGTCGAGGATGATGCGCAGGATGCTGGAAGGATTGGCCGACTGCAGATTGGCGTTGCCCGGCAGCGGCGGATAGATCCGCGGCGAACCGCTGCCGTCGGCCTCGTGGCAGGCGATGCAGTTATGGGTGTAGAGCGTGGTGCCCGCCGTCATGTCTTTCCTGCGAGGGCGGCGTCACCACCGGCTCCGGCGCGCCCGCTGGAAGATCTTTCAGGTAGACGGCGATGGCCCTGATATCGGCGTCGCTCATCCTGGAGGTCGAATTGACGATGACCTCCGCCATCAGCTTGCCGGCATGGCTGCGGCCGTTGCGGCCGCTCTGCAGATATTCGACGATGTCATCGGCGCTCCAGGATTTCAGGCCGCTGCGCGGGGCGCCATCGAGCCTCGGCGCAAACCAGCCCTGCACCAGGCCGCCGCCATACAACCGGTCGCGCTTGTCGGCGCCGAATATGTTCTTCGGCGTGTGGCAGCCGCCGCAATGCGCGGCACCCTCGACCAGGTAACCGCCGCGGTTCCATTGGGCCGACTTCGCCTGGTCGGGGATGAAGATGCCCGGCTGGAAGAACAGCCAGTTCCAGCCGCGCATCAAGATGCGGTAGTTCAGCGGCCAGAACAACTCCGGCGGTGCGGGCGTGTTCTGCATCGGCGTGAGCGTCGCAAGATAGGCGCGGATCGCCAGCACATCCTGCCGTATCAGCTTGGTGAAACTGGGATACGGGAACGCGGGATAATAGCGCGAGCCGTCAGGCCTCTCGCCGTAATGCAGCGCGCGGTAAAATTCGTCGTCGCTCCATCTACCGATGCCGGTATCGCGATCCGGCGTCAGGTTCGGCGTATAGATCCCGCCAAAAGGGGTGTCGATGCGTTTTCCGCCCGCAAACGGCCTGGCGGGGTCGGCGGTATGGCAACTGGCACAGTCGCCGGCATCGGTCAGCGCCTTGCCGCGTGCGATGATCTCAGGATCGACCGAGGTCTGGGCTTGTGCCGGGCCGCCAGCGAACGCGGTGCACAAAAGCAGGATCGCGAGAATCGCTCGCATTGCGCAATATCGTTCCGGCACCGGCTGGCCTCCCCGGGGGCCTTATAGCGCGAAATCGAGACTGCGGCAGCGTTACGTCGTTTCGCGATAGCGCCCGGCCGCGACACAACCCGAAAACAACACCGGGCCGCTCGGGCACGAAATTGCGATTTGGGAATGCGGGTCTCCATTGCCCAGATTTGTGGTGCGCTGGCCGCGAAAACCGACATAGACTGGTTCTAACGAATTGAATGACTAGCTAAAAAGAGCCGCCGCGGCCAACACTCCGCTTGGCGTTTCAAGAGGGTGGAATGGGAATCAACCAAGGTCCGATCAGTCTCGATCAGAAATACACCCAGGGCTCCGGCCACGTCTTCATGACCGGGATTCAGGCGCTGGTTCGCCTGCCCATGGCCCAGATTCGCCGCGACCGCGCCGCCGGTCTCAATACCGCGGGCTTTGTCACGGGCTACCGGGGCTCGCCGCTCGGCGGCTACGACCAGCAACTGTTCGCCGCCCGAAAACACCTTGAGCAATACAACATCAAGTTCCAGCCCGGCGTAAATGAGGATCTCGCGGCGACCGCGGTCTGGGGTTCGCAGCAGCTCAATCTGTCACCCGGCGCCCGGCATGACGGCGTGGTCAGCATCTGGTACGGCAAGGGCCCCGGCGTCGACCGCTGCGGCGACGTGTTCCGCCATGGCAATGCCGCGGGCTCGGCCAGGAATGGCGGCGTGCTGTGTCTGGCCGGCGACGACCACGGCGCCAAATCCTCCACCGTGCCGCATCAGTCGGACCACGCCTTCATCTCGGCGCTGATGCCCTATCTCTATCCCTCCAGCATCCATGAAATGATCGAGATGGGGATGCTCGGGATCGCGATGTCGCGCTACTCCGGCTGCTGGGTCGGCATGAAGGTGATCACCGAGACGGTGGAGACCACCGCCGAGATCGATCTCTCCGACGAGACCAAGCCGTTCATCATTCCCACCGATTTCGAGATGCCGCCCGGCGGGCTCAATCTGCGATGGCCCGACGACCGCTACGACCAGGACCGGCGTCTGCAGGACTACAAGGGCTTCGCCGCGGTCGCCTTTGCCCGCGCCAACAAGGTCAATCGCATCACCATGGATTCGCCGAACGCCCGGTTCGGCATCATGGCCTCCGGCAAAAGCTATGAGGATATCCGGCAGGCGCTGCGCGAACTCGGCGTGACGCCGGAGGTTGCCGCCAAGATCGGTCTGCGGACTCTACAAGATCGGCATGCCGTGGCCGCTGGAGCCGCAAGGCGTGCGCGAATTCGCCGTCGGTCTCGAAGAGATCATGATCGTCGAAGAGCGCCGCGAGATCGTCGAGAACCAGGTCAAGCAGGAATTGTTCAACTGGCGCGACGACGTCCGCCCCCGCATCGTCGGCAAGATGGACGAGCACGACAAGCGCTTCCTGCCGTTCGCTGAAGAACTCAGCGTCGCGTCGCTGGCGAGTTCGCTCACCGAGCGGCTGCTTCGACTCAACCTCAACCCCGAGGTGGCCGAGATGCTGCGCGCCAAGGCCGACTGGTTCAACGGCCGCCTCGCGACCCAGATGCAGCCGGTGTCGCCGATCTCCCGCACGCCGTATTTCTGCTCGGGCTGTCCGCACAACACCTCGACCAAGGTGCCCACGGGCAGCCGCGCCTTTGCCGGCATCGGTTGCCACTTCATGGCGCTGTGGATGGATCGCAGCACCGAGACCTTTACCCATATGGGCGGCGAAGGCGTGCCGTGGGTAGGTGTCGCGCCCTTTACCAACGAGAAACACGTATTCGCCAATCTCGGCGACGGCACCTATTTCCACTCCGGCAGCCTCGCGATCCGTCAGGCCGTCGCGTCCGGCGCCAACATCACCTACAAAATTCTCTACAACGACGCCACCGCGATGACCGGCGGCCAGCATGTCGACGGCGATCTCTCGCCTCAGCAGATCACCTTCCAGCTCCACTCCGAAGGCATCCGCGAAATCTATCTGGTTTCCGAAAATCCCGGTGCCTATCCGGCTTCCGAGATCGCGCCGGGCACAAAAACAGCGCATCGCGACGAACTCGACGCGGTGCAGAAGAAGCTGCGCGAGGTCAAGGGCGCCTCGGCCATCGTTTTCGTGCAGACCTGCGCCGCCGAAAAGCGCCGCCGCCGCAAGCGTGGCACCATGGAGGATCCGGCGCGCCGCGTCCTGATCAATCCCGCCGTCTGCGAAGGCTGCGGCGATTGCTCGGTGCAGTCGAACTGCATCTCGGTCGAGCCATTGGAAACCGAACTCGGCCGCAAGCGCACCATCAATCAATCGAGCTGCAACAAGGACTATTCCTGCGTCAAAGGGTTCTGTCCGTCCTTTGTCACCGTCGATGGCGGCAAGCCGCGGCGGCGCGCGCCGGCCGATCTCGGCGCCATCGACAATCTACCCGAACCTTCGTCGCGTCCGACGCTGGAGCGTGCCTACAATGTCGCCGTCGGCGGCGTCGGCGGCACTGGCGTGCTGACGATCGGCGCGCTGCTCGGCATGGCCGCGCATATCGAGGGCAAGGCCAGCATGATCCTCGACATGTCGGGCCTCGCGCAGAAGGGCGGTGCGGTGCTGAGCCACGTCCGGCTTTCCGAAAATACCGCGGATGTCACTTGCTCGCGGATCGTCACCGGCACCGCCGATCTGGTGATCGCCGCCGATGAAGTCGTGGCGGCCGCGAAGGAAACCATGACGCTGTGCGAATCCAGTCGCACCCACGGCGTCATCAACACTCATTTGATTCCGATCGCGGACTTCATCCTCAACCGCGATTTCAATTTCCAGAGCCGCAAGGTCAACCACGTCCTTGAAACCGCGCTACGCAAGGATTCCTCGTTCTTCGACTTCACAAAGCCGGCCGAAGTGCTGCTCGGCAATTCCATCGCCACCAACATGATGATGATGGGCTATGCCTATCAGAAGGGGCTGTTGCCGCTCTCCGCTGCTTCCATCGAGCAGGCGATCGAGGTCAACGGTGTCGCCATCAAGATGAACACGCAGGCATTCCGGCTGGGCCGCCTGGCCGCCGCCGATCCGGCGCGGATCGTGGCGATGATGAAGGGCCAGGACGACACGGTGGCGGCGAAGACCCTGGATCAGATGTCGCTCGACGAGATCGTCGCCCATCGCAGCGCGCTTCTGACCGACTACCAGAACGCGGCACTTGCCGAACGCTATCGCGGCCTGGTCACTCAGGTGCGCAACGCCGCGCTCGACGGCGGCTATGGCGAAGCCTTGCCCCGCGCGGTGGCGATCAATTACGCCAAACTGCTGGCCTACAAGGACGAATACGAAGTGGCGCGTCTCTATACGGACGGTCGTTTCGAAAAACAGTTGCGCGACCAGTTCGAGGGCGATTTCAAGTTCAACTTCAATCTGGCGCCGCCTCTGCTCGGCGGAGCCAGGGACGCGCTGGGCCGGCCGGTCAAACGCAGCTTCGGCGCCTGGATGATGCCGGTGTTTCGCTTGCTGGCGAGCATGAAGGGCCTGCGCGGAACGGCATTCGACATTTTCGGTCATAGCGCCGACCGCAAGCTGGAGCGCGACCTGATCGCCGGGTATGAAAAGGACGTCGCTACCGTGCTCGGCCTGCTGTCGCCGCTGACGCTGGAAACCGCGATCGAACTGTTGTCGCTGCCCGATCGCATCCGCGGCTACGGCCCGGTCAAGGAAAAGTCGGTGCAGGACGCCAAGGCGCGCTATGTGCAACTGGCCGCCGATCTCGTCAACCCGCCGCCCGCACCGCGGCAGATCGCGGCGGAGTAGTCGTCTCTCGTGCCCCGGACGCGGTGCAGCGCGCCGCCCTTGCGGCGTGATGCGCTGCTGATCCGGGGCCCAGAAAAAGCCGCGGGATTTCTGGGTCCCGGTTCTGCGGATCAGCGTTGCACGCTGCACCGCGCCCGGGACACGTAACCGGCGTCTGGCTTATTCCGTCTCGCCCCGCGGAATATTTCGACGCTTGCCAAGCCTGCGCCGAAAGGCGAGAAAACCGCTGGGAAGAAACACCAGCGGAGAGCTCGATTGAGTATCAAGGGCAAAGCCTATCTCGCCGGGATCTACGAGCATCCAACCCGGCATGCACCCGATAAATCCACCGCGCAATTGCATGCCGAAGTCGCCAGGGGCGCGCTGGAAGACGCAGGTCTCACCAAGGCCGATATCGACGGCTATTTCTGCGCCGGCGACGCCCCCGGCGGGGTAATGGCGATGGCCGATTATCTGGGCCTGAAGGTCCGCCATTTCGACTCCACCGATACCGGCGGCTGCTCCTATCTGGTCCATCTTGGCCATGCCGCGGAGGCCATCGCCGCCGGGCGCTGTTCGATCGCATTGATCACGCTGGCCGGCAAGCCGCGTACCGGCGCGATGCCGCCGCGTGCGCAGGGCGCCGAGGCCGATTTCGAAGCCGCCTATAACGCCACCACCCACAACATCTACGGCATGTGCGCCATGCGCCATATGCATGAGTTCGGCACCACCAGCGAGCAACTGGCCTGGATCAAGGTCGCGGCCTCGCACCATGCGCAATACAACGAATATGCCATGCTGCGCGACGTCGTCACCGTCGAGGACGTGCTCAACTCGCCGATGATTTCGGACCCGCTACACCGGATGGATTGCTGCGTCGTCACCGATGGCGGCGGCGCGCTTGTTGTCACCAACGAGGCGATTGCGCGCAGCCTGAAGAAGCCGCTGGTGCGGATGATCGGCGCCGGCGAGGCGTTGAAGGGACCGCGCGGCGGCAAGGATCTCGACCTGACTTATTCGGCTGGCGTGTGGTCGGGGCCGGCTGCGTTCGCCGAGGCTGGCGTCACGCCAAAGGATATCAAATACGCTTCGATCTACGACAGTTTTACGATCACGGTGCTGATGCAGATAGAAGACCTCGGCTTTTGCAAGAAGGGCGAGGGCGGCAAGTTCGTCGCCGACGGCAATCTGATTTCAGGCGTCGGCAAGTTGCCGTTCAACACCGACGGCGGCGGCCTGTGCAACAACCACCCGGTCAATCGCGGCGGCATGACCAAGATCATCGAAGCGGTGCGCCAGTTGCGCGGCGAGGCGCATCCGAAAGTGCAGGTGCCGAACTGCGATCTGGCATTGGCGCATGGCACCGGCGGTCTGCTTGGCGTTCGCCATGCCGCCTCGACCTGCATTCTGGAGCGCGTGTGATGGCCGACAAACCGAAATACCCGACGCCGCAGGGCAACCCGGAATCAAAGCCGTTCTGGGAAGCCGCCGCGCAGGGAAAATTCCTGATCAAGCGCTGCACCGCCTGCGGCGAGCCGCATTATTTTCCACGCTCGATCTGTCCGTTCTGCTTTTCCGACAAGACGGTGTGGGAGGAAAGCTCCGGCGAGGGCGAGATCTACACCCTAAGCCTGATGCGAAAATCCGCGTCCGGGCCCTATGCGATCGGCTACGTCACACTGAGAGAGGGCCCGTCGCTGCTGACCAATTTCGTCGACTGCGACATGGACAGCCTGAAGATCGGCCAGAAGGTCAAGGTGGTGTTCAAACCGACCGACGGCGCGCCGCTGCCGTTCTTTACGCCGGTGTGAGTTCGAAATTGTCCGAGATATGCGCCAAGCAAAAGTTGTCATCCCCGCGAAGGCGGGGATCCAGTAAACGCCGGTGATTACTGGACCCCCGCCCTTCGCGGGGGCGACAATTGAATATGTTGTGATGGCGCAAAATGAATTTGGGAGAAGACGCCGATGCCGATCAAGTACGACGAGTTGATGGCGCTGAAAAATCTGGGGCAGAAATACGCCTATACCGACCGCGAGGTGATGCTTTACGCGTACGGCATCGGCATGGGCGCGGACCCGATGGACGAGAAGGAACTCGTTTTCGTCAACGAAGCCGCAGCCACGCCGCGTGCCCTCAAGGTCGTTCCGACCTTCGCCTCGGTCGCTGCATGGGGGGCCGGGCCGGGAGAGATGAATCTCAACCGTGTGATGGTGGTCGACGGCGAACGCGACATCACCTTCCACAAGCCGTTGGCCGTGGCAGCACACATTACCGCCGATTCCACCGTGCTTGCCGTGTTCGACAAGGGCAAGGACAAGGGCGCGGTGATCCGGCACCGGACGGTGCTGAAGGATGAGAAGGGCGAACCGCTGGCCACCTTGATCGCGTCGCGTTTTGCCCGCGGCGACGGCGGTTTTGGCGGTCCGTCCGAAGGTCAGCCTGAGCCGCATACCGTGCCGAGTCGCAGCCCCGACAGGTCTATCGATATATCCACGCGCCCGGATCAGGCGCTGGTCTACCGTCTCTGCGGCGACCGCAATCCGCTGCACAGCGATCCTGAGTTTGCCAAACGCGCCGGCTTTCCGAAGCCGATCCTGCACGGCATGTGCACGTACGGCATTACCTGCCGCGGCATCCTGCAAACCTATGCCGATTACGACGCCGGCGCGTTCAGGCAGCACGTGGCGCGGTTCTCCTCGCCGGTCTACCCCGGTGAGACTGTCACGATGGATCTGTGGAAGGACGGCAATGTGATTTCATTCGAGGCGAAGGTGAAGGCCCGCAACGTCGCGGTAATCAAGAGCGGGAAGACGGTGCTGGGTTAACACCCTCCTGCCCCGGACGCAGCGCAGCGCGCTTGCGGTGCGCTGCTGAGCCGGGGCCCATGCAGGAATAGGTCCCGGCTCTGCGGCGCAGCGTAAAGAACGCTGCACCGCGTCCGGGACACGAGATCAAAAAGGAGAAACCACCATGGGATTACTCGACGGCAAGGTGGCGCTGATAACAGGCGCGGGCGGCGGGCTTGGTGAGGCCTATGCCAAGCTGTTCGCGCGCGAGGGGGCGGCGGTGGTGGTCAACGACCTCGGCGGACCCCGCGACGGCAGCGGTGGCGACACCTCGATGGCGCAGAAAGTGGTCGATGCCATCAAGGCGGAGGGTGGCCGCGCGGTCGCCAATGGCGCCGATATCTCGACTATGGCTGGCGGTCAGTCGGTGTTCGACGACGCCATCAAGAACTTCGGCCGCGCCGATATTCTGGTCAACAATGCCGGAATCCTGCTCGATCAGACCTTTGCGAAGGCCACAGAAGCTGCCTGGGACAAGGTCCTGAAGGTGCATCTGAAGGGCACATTCTGCGTCACCCAACCCGTCTTCAGGTGGATGCGGGAAAACGGCGGTGGCGTCATCGTCAATACGTCGTCGACCTCGGGCCTGATCGGCAATTTCGGCCAGACCAATTATGGCGCGGCCAAGGGCGGTATTTTCGGCCTGACCAACGTGCTGGCGATCGAGGGCCGCAAATACAATATCCGGCTGTGGTGCCTGGCGCCGGGCGCGCTGACCCGCATGACCGCGGATTTGCCGCGCTATATCGAGAATCCGAATGCGGCGCTGGGGCCTGATGGCATCGCGCCGGCCGTGCTATACATGGTCAGCGATCTCTCGGGCGACCAGACCGGCAAGATTCTCGGCGTTTCCGGCCCGCGCGGGGTGCGCGAAATGCGGATGATGGAAAAGCCGGGCTGGAAGCCGCCGCATACCGGATGGAAGGCACAGGATATCGTTGAGCACGCCGGCGAGATTTTCTTCTCCGAGGAAGAAATCAAGATGGGCGCACGAAGGTTTTGAGATACCCCGTCATTCCGGGTCTGGTCCTTGCGGACCATCGCGGAATGACGGAGCAACCGACAGAGGCAGAAATGACAAAACTCACCCACCATGCCGCCGGCACTTTCGCCATCGCGCCGACACCGTTCCACGATGACGGCCGCATCGACGACAAATCGATCGACCGGCTGACCGACTTCTACGCCGAGGTCGGTTGCGACGGTGTCACCGTGCTCGGCATTCTCGGCGAAGCGCCGAAACTTGAAGGTTCGGAAGCCGAAGCGGTTGCAAAACGCTTTGTGAAGCGCGCCGGAAAAATGCAGATCATCGTTGGCGTCTCCGCGCCGGGATTTGCCGCAATGCGTTCGCTGGCGCGGGCCTCGATGGACGCCGGCGCCGCCGGGGTGATGATCGCGCCGCCGCCGACCTTGCGCACCGACGATCAGATCGTCGGCTACTTCAAGCAGGCCGTGGAAGCGATCGGCGACGATATTCCCTGGGTGCTGCAGGATTATCCGCTGACGTTGTCCGTCGTGTTCACGCCGGCCGTGATCCGCAAGATCGTGATGGATCACCCGTCCTGCGTGATGCTCAAGCATGAGGACTGGCCGGGGCTGGAAAAGATTTCCGCGTTGCGCGGCTTCCAGAAGGACGGCTCGCTGCGTCCGCTGTCGATCCTCACAGGCAATGGCGGGCTGTTTCTCGATTTCGAGATGGAGCGCGGCGCCGATGGCGCGATGACCGGCTATGCCTTTCCGGAACTGCTGATCGACGTCGTGAAATTGTCCCGGGCAGGCAAGCGTGACGCCGCGCATGACCTGTTCGACGCTCATCTGCCGCTGATCCGCTACGAGCAGCAGCTCGGTGCGGGACTGGCGGTGCGCAAATACGTGCTGCAGAAGCGCGGCGTGATCGCCTCGTCGGCGCAGCGCAAGCCGGGTTCCAACATCACCGCAACTGCGAAGGCAGAGGTGGATTATCTGCTCTCGCGGGTGGCGCGGGTCGACAAGCGCGCCAACCTGCAGCCGCAATCCAGCGCGGCGGAATGATAGAGACCTCATGGTGAGGAGGCCCTCGTGCGCCGTCTCGAACCAGGAGACTGAACCTGTAAACCCAAGTCCCATCATTCGTCATTGCGAGGAGCGAAGCGACGACGCAATCCAGCTTTCTATACTTTTCGAAAAGAAAGCTGGATTGCTTCGCGGAGTTTATCATCGGGCGCGCATTCGTGCGACCCGGTGGCTCGCAATGACGGGAGGAAGCCGCAATGCCTATCGAAACTGTCGCGCCGCGTCCCGCGTCCACGATTCTGTTGCTGCGCGACAGTAAAATCACGGCGGGCGAAATCGAAGTATTCATGATGGTGCGCCATTATGAGATCGACTTTAACTCCGGCGCGCTGGTGTTTCCCGGCGGCAGCGTCGACAGGAACGATCAGGAGATCATCGCCAACTCAGCGCTTTACGCCGGCGGCGAGGGGCTCGATGCGGCGGCTCTCAGTTTTCGTATCGCAGCGATCCGCGAGACGTTCGAGGAAAGCGGCATCCTGCTCGCGCGAGCCGTCGGATCGAAATCGCTGGTCGATGCCAAACGGGCTGCCGAGATCGAAGCCGGCAGCCGCGCTGCCTTGTGCGAGGGCAAGATCACCTTTCTCAAGGTGCTGACCGACAACGGCCTGTCGCTGGCGCTCGACGAACTCGTGCCCTACGCGCACTGGATCACACCGGAAGGGATGCCGAAGCGGTTCGACACCTGGTTCTTCCTCGCCGCCGCCCCGCCGGAACAGGCGGGCGCCCATGACGGCAAGGAATTCCACCGATTCGATCTGGCTGTCACCGGGCGAGGCGCTGGCGGGCGGCGAAAGCGGGCGGTTCAAATTGCCGTTTCCGACCACACGCAATCTAATCAGGCTCGGCAAGCAGCCTAGCGTAAAGGCCGCGCTCGACGAGAGCAGGGGCAAACCGGTCGTGACTGTGATGCCGATCATGACGCGGCTGAACGGCGGCCGCCAGCTCCGTATCCCGATCGAGGCGGGCTACGACGGCGAGGTGTTCGAGGTCGGTGCGCTGGGATGAAGTGCCATGTCCTCGACGCGATACAGGGCATTTCCCCTGACTGTATCCTAAATGCTATAGTCGTGGAGGCTTCCGGGACCTATGGTTCTCTTCTGGACCATTCGATTCCGCAGTGCGTGTTGGGGAACTTATGAAAGGGCATTTGTTGGCGGGTGTTGCCGCGGGCGCTTTGATGGTCGCGACACCAGCGCTTGCGGCGCCGCCACAGCCGCCCCCAATCTTCAGCTGGACTGGCTTCTATGCCGGCGGTAACGGCGGTTACAGCTGGGGAAGCACCAGTAGCGACTTCACCGATACCGGTTTTGCCGGAGGCTTTGGCCACGGTGTTGGCGGACAGTTGCCGCCTTCATATCCGACGTCTTTGAAACTGAATGGAGGCATTGGCGGGGTGCAATTTGGTTACAACCGGCAGTTCGCTCCAAACTGGGTGGTCGGCATCGAAGGCGATTTCCAGGCGTCGGCGGAAGCGGATAACACCCAGCTTGGCAATGCCTACACCTGCGACACCGAGGGCGCGACGTTCACCTGCAACCTGACCCAAACCCGCGACGCCCAAATCCGCTGGTTCGACACGGTGCGTGGCCGGTTAGGATGGCTGCTTACTCCGACCACCTGGGTGTACGGAACGGGCGGAGTGGCATTCGGCAAGGTGACGATGAAAGGGTCGGTCGCGGATAGTTCCAACAACACCGGCGCCAGTTTTGCGTTCGGGGATTCCCAGATCAAGACGGGTTATGCCGTGGGGGCGGGGATCGAGGGGGTCTTCCCGAATTCCACGAAATTAACCTGGAAGGTCGAATACCTCTACATCGACTTGGGATCGCTCAGCGGCAGCGGCATCGAGCCGATCAGCGGCAGTGCCTATAGCTGGGACACGAAGTTCATCGATAATATTATACGCGCGGGTATCAATTACAAAATCCATTGAACGAGCTACCCTGTCAGCCGCCTGACCAGTTTCGGCATCCGATGGCGCGTTCTGTCAGGCAACCGAGCTGGAAAAAAACAGACGCTTCGGACTTGCCGACCAATCGATTTCGTTGACCAGCCTTATGTCGATCTTGAACGCCGGATCGGTCGCTTTGACGATCAGTTTTTTCAGGTTCTGTTCCTCGTCCGCCGTGATATTTTGGCGCCCTGCTATCTCGAACGTGATCGTATCGATCTTGTCTTGCCTGAAGCGGCACTCTTTGAAATCAACGACCTCCAGCAATATTCGCGTCGTGAGATAGAATGGGAGTAATCTACCGTCGGGGTGTCGGAGGAAGTGTTTTCCGCGACCAAAAATCCTGGAGATGGTCGGTCCATCATGTCCGCAAGGGCAACTTGGCCCCAGTTGGCCGAAATCCCCGATGTCATAGCGAATGATTGGCGTCGCGTAGGAATGAAGATGGGTAACCAGTAGCCGTCCCAACGTCGCACCCTCAAATGACACGGTCACCTGATCGTCGCACTCCACGATCACGTTGCTATGGGCTACGTGAAAATGCCCTTGATGTTTCGGGCATTCGAATGCAATGGGGCCGACTTCCCCGGCGGAATAGTTCGACAACGACGCTATGCCGGCGTCCTGCAACGCCTTGACGTTGTTCGGGTCGCGATAATCCGCCTGATGGATCCACAACTTGACGCCAAGCGTTTTGATGAACTCCGTGCCGCCATGGTTCAGTAGCAGATCGATGTATCGATTGGCGCAGACGAGATAGCCGATCGGCTGTTTGGTCAATTCCCGGATCAGAGCATCGTCGTCATATTGGTGGAGTATTTTTCGGGCGGATCCGTTGCGAAACACTTTGCTCAGTGCACCGGCCCAGGAATCGGTCGATTCCACGGCCGGCGACTGTTTCAACCTTGCCAAACTTGCCGGCGCGCTGATCCAGACCCGGTTTTCCTCAAGGCTGAGGCCGTTCATGAAATATTGAGCGAGGCTGCGAATGAGATTGTAGTAACCGTTCTCCGGACAGACATACACCTTGACGGGAACGCCGGTCGATCCTGTGGATGCGTAACTCGAAACGGGGGCGTTGCCGTGCTTTGCCAACAGGGAGCCCTCGAGACTAACCTGTGAGGCGATATCCCCGCGACTTTGTATCGGCACATATTTCATGGCGCCGTGGTTCGATATCCGGGACGTCAGCCTGCCGCGCCAGAAACCGGAACGTGTCTGCGCATGCCGGAGGAGATACGCCAGCCGTCGATTCTGCCAGTTCTCGCGTGCGGCCCGGTCGCCATTCTCGATGAGATCAATCGCCGTGATGTTGGCAAGATCGTTTTGGGCGGCATGATCCAGAAAAACGAAAGGTTGGTCGCCATAGGCATGCGGGTTAAGCGGCCTTGTGGTGAAATCGGAGAACATATGCAACGCCTCTTGGAAAAATCCGTCGAAAGATTGTATCGACGGTAACCCTACTTCACTCGCAATGATGGTCAAATCTATTCATCACATAATACACTTCGACATATAGCGAAGTATAATCGCTTCCAGACATGGCATATTCGATCTCGAAGCCCCAAAATCGGAACGAGATGCAAGAACCCGCCCGCCAAATCCCGCTCGAATTTGCGCTGCTGGTGCTGCTCGCAACGTTGTGGGGCGGGTCGTACACCTTCATCAAGCTCGGTGTCGCGACCATACCTCCGATCACCCTGATCGCGGCGCGCACGCTGATTGCGGGACTGGTGCTCCTGCTGGTGATGCACTGGCGCGGCGTGACGCTGGCCAGGGACGCCGCGACCTGGCGACGCTTCCTGTTTCAGGCCTGCCTCAACAGCGTGATCCCCTGGACCATGATCGCCTGGGGCGAGCGTTCGCTCGACGCCGGCGTTGCCACCATTCTGAATTCGACATCGCCGATCTTCACCTTCTTCCTGACGCTTGCGATTACCCGGCACGAGACGCTGGGCTTGCGAAAACTGTTTGGGGTTGTTGCGGGCCTGGCCGGCATTTGCCTGATCGTCGGCGTGCAGGCGCTGGGCGGTCTGGCGGAGCAGTCCATCGCCGAGATCGTCATGGTGGCGGCAGCGATCTGCTACGCGGGCGCTGCGATCTTCGGCCGCGGCTTCAAAGGACTCGATCCGATGGCCCCGGCGGCGGGTTCGCTGTTATGCGGGGCGGCGATTCTGGTTCCGGTCAGCCTCGTGGTGGACCGGCCGTGGACGTTGGCTCCGTCGATCAGTTCGGTGCTGGCGCTGCTCGGTCTCGCCGTATTCTCCACCGCGCTGGCGTTCGTGATCTATTTTAGGCTGATCCAGACCTTGGGTTCCCTCGGCACGACCGCGCAGGCGTATCTGCGGGTGCCGATAGGCGTCGCACTAGGTGTGCTGTTTCTCGGCGAAAGCCTCTCTGCCACGGTGTGGGCCGGTCTGTTTTGTGTCGTGATCGGCGTCGCCGCGATGACGATACAGCCACGAAAGGCGCGCCTCACTTTCCAAGGCGGTGTAGGCGGGCCGCCGGCCGGACCCTTGCTGACCAGCATGATTATCTGCATCCTGCTGTGAAAATCCGTCGAAGGGCGCCGAAACGATCGGGCAGGGAGCACACCATGAGGCTATGGCGCGTCGGCGTGATGATGGGTGCGTGGCTGGCGATGGTCGCCGCATCCGGCCCGGGAGTTGCGCAGGAGAACTTTCCCAACCGCCCCGTCCGCATCGTCATTCCCTATTCGGCCGGCAGCGTGGCCGACGTGTTCGGGCGCATCGTCGCCCAGAACATGGCCATGCAATGGAACGGATCGATCATCCTGGAATCCAAGTCCGGCGCCAATGGCTCGATCGCCGCCGAGGAAGTCGCGCGGGCGACGCCGGACGGGTACACTTGGCTGCTGGTGACGGCATTCTTCACGGCGAGCCCGTCGTTGTATGCCAATTTGCGCTGGAATCCGATCCGAGATTTCATTCCCGTGGGTCAGATCTGCCGGGCGCCGAATTTCTTCGTCGTCCCGACGGTGCTGCCGGTGAAGAATGTCGCCGAGTATGTGGCCATGGCCAAAGAGAAGCCCGGCATGCTGAATTACGGCCATCCGGGCAAGGGATCTACCGGACATCTCGGCTTCGAACTGTTCAAGCGGCTGGCCGGAATCGACGTCACCGCCGTCGGCTATCGCGGGTATCCGGAGATGGTGGCGGATATCGCGACCGGCCGGCTCAATTCGACGTTCCTGTCGGCCAACCAGGCGCTGGCGCAGGTGCAAACCGGCGCGATCAGGATCATCGGCACCATCAACGATGGCCGCACCAAATATTTCCCCGACGTGCCGACCATGGCGGAACAGGGGTTCGCCGAGGCGCAGGTGACGCCATGGTTCGGCATCGTGGTGCCCACGGGCACACCGCAGCCAATCGTCGATCGTATCGACAAGGCGCTGGAAGCGGCACTCGCGGCGCCGGAGGTGCGGCAGAAGCTCGACACCGCCGGCTGCGAGCCGAAGAGCGCGCCGCTCGGCCAATTCGCCGACATCATCAAGGCCGACGTCGCGGTGTGGGCCAAGGTTGTCAAGGACGCCGGGATCACGGCGGACTGAGCCTGGAACAGCCAACCGGCCGGCGGCGGCATGTTCCCCTCGGAGCCCATTCCGGCGTATATAGGAGGATTGCTGGGAGCCGGTCCCGACCATGCCTTTTGCCGCACTTGTCCAACGGATACGGTCGTTTTCGCTGTCGATCGGCCAGCTGACCTTTGCCAGTTTCATGTTGTTGCTGGCGGTGATTGTGATCACCAGCATCGCCAGCGTCGTGGCGATCCGTCACATCGACGCGACCTTTGCCGAGTTGCAGCGGCTGCAAAGCGTCGGCGATCTCGCCGAGGACATCGATCGGCGCATGAACGAGTTGCGGCTCGCCGCCCGCGACTTCGTGACCGATCCGGGGACACAATCGAGCCAGGTCGGGGAGGCTGCGGCCTCGCTCAACGAGGTTCTGAAAAAGACCCGCCTCGAGCTCGCGCCCGAGCAGCAGGCGATGATCGACGGCGTCACCGACCGGTTATCGACCTACCGCAGCGGTATCGAACGTATTTCGGCGCTGATCAATCGCCGCGCCGAACTGATCGCCGGGCTGCCGCCGTTGCGCGAGGCCTTCGACGCGGCGGTCGCGGATAATCCCGACCCGGTCATAGCACCGACCTTGTTCGAAACCCAGAGCCGTATCGCTGCCGCCTTGCTGGCGCGTAATCCGTCCGCCGCCGAACAAGCGGCGCAAAGCATGCGGGTGTTGACGATAGCGGATGCGAAGGTCCGTACCGCCGTTGACAACTATGCCAATGCGATCATCGCGATTTCGATCCGCGAGCGTCAGATCGCGGATATCGACAAGGAAGTCCTCGGCGCCGAGGGGCGCCTGATCGGGCGCGTCACGGAACTGCTGCGCGAGGTCAGCGCGCGCCGCGGCCATGCTCTCTCCCGCGATTTCGCCCGCACCCTGACGGAGGCGAAATGGCAGAGCATCGTGCTCGGCAGTATCGGCGTCCTGATCGGGGTTTTGGCGGCGCTGTTCGTGGTGCGGCGGACGGTCCGTCCACTGGCGTCGATCGCGGCCTCGATCCGCGCGTTGGCACGCGGCGAGAAGAACACCTCGATTCCCGCCACCGACGTCAACAACGAAATCGGCGACATCGCCCGTGCCGCCGAAGTGTTCCGCCATACGCTGGTCGATGCGGATGCGGCGCGCGAAGCGGCGGTGCGCGCGCTGGCCGAACAGCGCCTTGCCGAGGAAGGCTATCGCAAATTGTTCGAAGGCTCGATCGATGGAATTTATGTGACGACGCCGGCGGGTGCGCTTTTGAACGCCAATCCGGCACTGGCGCGGATGATGGGATACAAAACGCCGGAGGACCTGATCCGAGGCGTCGGCGACATCACTCAGTCGATCTACGTTCATCCGGCGGCGCGTGCGGAATACCAGGCGCTGATGCAGCGCGACGGCATGGTCCGCGAATTCGAATATCAGGTGCGCCAGCTTGGCGGCGCGATCCTCTGGCTCTCCGATAGCGCCACCGCGGTGCATGACGACAGCGGTGAAGTGGTCCGTTATGAGGGCACGGTGCGCGACATCACCGATCAGAAGCGCGCCGAAGACGCGATCGCCGAAGGCCGGCGGTTGCTGCAGCAGGTGATCGACACTGTGCCCGCGGTCATCAACGTCAAGAACAAGGAACTCCGCTACGTCCTGATGAACCGCTATATGGCCGGTATCTTCGGAATCGAGCCCGCGGATGCCATCGGCCGCACCACCAGCGATCTAATGTCGCGCTACGGCGCACAGAAAACCGACGAGAACGACAGGCGTGTGCTGGCGGCAGGCAAGGGGCTCGGATTCTACGAGGAGGAATATATCGATTCCGCCGGCAACATGCGGCAATGGCTGGTGAACAAGCTTCCGCTGCTCGATGCGGATGGCGGGACCGAAAACATCGTCACCGTCGCGCTCGACATCGGCGAGCGCAAGCGCGGCGAGCTGGAGATGCGCAAGGCCAAGGACGCCGCCGAAGCGGCGTTACGCAATTTGCGCGAGACCCAGAACTCACTGATCGAGGCCGAAAAGCTCGCAGCCCTCGGTCGACTGGTGGCGGGCGTCGCCCACGAGGTCAACAATCCCGTCGGTATCAGCCTGACGGTCGCTTCATCGCTGGAGCGCAAGGTTGCGTTGTTCGCCGCCGAAGTCGCGCGCGGCGATCTCAGGCGCTCGTCCCTGAACGAGTTTCTGGAAACCAGCCGCGATGCGTCCGCGCAGCTGGTCGCCAATCTCAATCGCGCGGCCGAACTGATCCAGTCATTCAAGCAGGTCGCGGCCGACCGCAATTACTCGGATCAGCGCACCTTCGATCTCGGCGACCTGACCGAGCAGGTGGTGTTGAGCCTGCGGCCGGGATTGCGGAAGCACAACCTGACGCTCACCGTCGATTGCCAGCCCAATCTCACCATGAACTCCTATCCCGGGCCCTACGGGCAGGTGCTCACCAACCTGTTCCTCAATTCGGTGGCGCACGCCTTCCCGGACGGCAGGGCAGGCGCGGTCGATATCCAGGTGCGGGAATCCGGCAAGGACAATGTCGAGATCATTTTTTCCGACAACGGCTGTGGCATGAGCCTCGACGTCCGCCGCCGCGCCTTCGATCCGTTCTTCACCACACGCCGCGACCAGGGCGGCACCGGGCTTGGCCTGCATATCGTCTACAGCATCGTGACCCACCGCCTCGGCGGCCGGCTTGACCTCGACTCCCGGCCCGGCGAAGGGACGCGAATCCAGATCATCCTTCCCCGCGTCGCGCCGCTGGAACAGGCCGCGGAGTGATCTGGCTTGTCGGTCTCGTTATAGGCCGTAACCCCTCACCCGGATTACGTCGGACGATGCTTTGCATCGCCAACGCAATCCGACCTCTCCCAACGGGAGAGGTGACGCCGCTATTCATGCCGCGTGCCTGTTAAAATTCACGAAGCAGATTTTGTCAGTCCGTCTCGGCCAGGAAGCGCAGCGTAGCGCTGAATATCTGGCTGGCCTTGCCCACCAAAGCCGTTCCATTCATGACGGCGGCCTTGTCGGTGTAGGTGCCGGTGACGCCGATGCCGACCGGGCTCGGACCGCCGAACAGCGGATTGGCATCGGGACTGCTGGTGTGGCGCTGGACCAGCACCTCGCCCCTGAAGGTGTCGCCCCTGGACGTGTAGCTGCCGGTGTAAAACAGGTATGCGTCTCCGCCCAGGATCTTGCCGTCCCGGAACATGATCACGCCGCTGCCCTTGCCGGTCCGGCCGTCCTGCAGGCTGACATGGATCGAATACAGACCGTTCTTCATGGTGCGCCGGTTACGACATCCGTCACGCGTGCGGTGCCGGTACACTGTTATGCCAAAGCGGGGTACGCAACGTCAACGCGACAGGTTGACTGTGGTATTCCGCTGGATGCGACGGGAAGACGACGGCGCGCCGCGCCCGCTCACGCGTATTTCTTGTCACGCTCCAATAGCTCGACCGAGATGCCCTGCGGTCCACGGATGAAGCAGATGCGCACCCCCGGCCGGATCGTGGTCGGCTCCTTGGTGAATTCCACACCTTTGGCCTTGATCTCGGCGGCGACCGCGTCGATGTCCTTCACCGTCAGTCCGAAATGATCAAGCCCCTGATAGGGCGTCACCGGCGGCGTGTTGACGCCGTCGCCGGCTTTGACCGGCGCGATGAATACATTGGCGCCGCCGAGCTTGACGTCGATCCGCCCCGGGCTGCGGACGATCAACCCGCCGAGAATATCCTCGAGCCAGGCGGCGGTGGCTTCCGGATCGGGACTGCGGATATGGACATGGTCCCAGGTTACGATCGGCATCTCTGGTCTCTCCCGCTGTTTTTGAATATTGGCCGCGGCGTTGTGCGGTGACGCCAATTTAGCGGGCGCATGGAGGCATGACCATCCCTGATCCCGGCCGAAGTCCCGGATCGCCGCCGGATTCCAATATTGTTTGGTTCGGATGCAACCATTTCCGGCTTCGTCAATTTACTGAACAGCGGCGGAACCGAACCAACGGCAGTCGTGTCAGAAGCCGTGCGGTGTAATGCCCGCGCGGCTTTTTGCTTTGCGGTGCAGCAGGCAATCCATCGGTTCGCGACCTGAAGAGGAGGTGGCAATGACAATGGATTTGAAGGCTTTCCGGCACCTCGTAAATCATAAATTAACCTGGCTGGCTGGTCCGGCTGTTGTGCTCATCGGGCTGGCAGCCTGGGCGATGTTGCCGTTGCCGAGTATTGCCGAAAGCCAACCCGCACCAGTGCCTTCACCGGCTGTCGTTTCGGCTCAGAATGCGTCCTTGTTCAATCCTGCCGTCACTCCAACCGAGGCCACGCAGGCTGCCCCGACACAAGACACCGCGCCTGCGGAAATCGCACCCGTGGATGGTCTGAAGATTTCATCGCAATCCTGGCGTCGGGGCGGCTTGGGTTCGAAAGCACTGGTCACACTCACGTTGCGTAACCGCAACGAATATGCAGTGAAGGACATCGAGATTTTCTGCGCCTTTGCCCGCCCGGATGGCCGCCATTTGACCGACCGCAGGCGCGTCATTCACGAAACCGTCAACACCAGGAGCCAGCGAACCTTTGCCGGCATGCTCGTCGGTTTCGTCAACATTGGCGCCAATCAGGCGAAATGCTCGCCGGTCGCCGCCAGCCGCATTTAACGGCATCTCCGAAGCAACCGATAACCGGTTTGAACCTTCCCGCAGCGCGGGGAACTAATAACAAACCAGGCGGTTAGGCGAATGATCCGCGCGTCTGCGCGGACGGAACGGTGCTGAAGATGCTTTTGGTGAGATATTTTGTGTTCGTTGGCGGAGCGTTGCTGGCGTTGTTGTTCGTGGTCGATGCCTATGCTCCGAAATCGCCCGCGACCGCGACCGAAATTGCCGGCACCGAACATCCCATCGTGAGGATTCGCTCCGACCAGAAATGGCCGGAGCGCGTTGTTATCGACACCAGCATTCCGACGATCGTTCCGGCACCGGTGGCGAATGCGGAGGCAAGTGCACCGGCAGCGACCGCCGATGTCACGGCCGGAGCACATGTCAGGGAATCGTTTGCGCAGTTCGCGCCCCCGGAAGTCATAAAGCCGGACCCCAAGGCGCAACGTAAACGCAGGATTGCTCGAAAGCAGGTGGCCCAGCCCACACGCCTCGCAGCACAACAGCCGCGCTTCGGATTTTTCAACGACACCTGGTAGGGAAGCGGCCAGTTCGGGTGCCGGAGCGCTCCTACTGGTGTACGTTGAGTTCGGAGATAGCGCGGTGTGCCCTAGCGCAATTTGGCGCGCTCGGAGAGATTCGCGCTATGTCTGTAAGATATTGACATAACAGAGATTTCTCTGCGCGATTTTGGCCGAGGTACAGACGAAGGGCAAGCAAAGCGTCCTGCACGAAAATCCCGCTTTCAATCTTGAACTAAGATCGCGTGACCCCTATCGCGCAGAGAAATCTGTTTCGCCTCAACTCCTTGGTATAATGCGCATCTTTCCCAGTGCGCCAACACGTTGTACGGTTCGTCTGTCAGCCCCCGGGACCGTCCCTCATAATATAGCCCGTCAGGTCGCCCAAATTGTGCTCCAAATCCCGGATGATGTCCTTGACGACGTCTCCGATCGAGATAACGCCTACGACCTTGCCCGCGTCCAGCACTGGCAGATGACGAAAACCGCGCGAAGCCATCATCGTCATGCAGCCTTCAAGCCGATCGTCTGGTTTGACCGTCATCGGGTTGCCCGTCATCACTTGACTCACCGGCGTCTGCTTCGCATCGAGCCCGGGCAGCAGCACTTTGATGGCGCAGTCACCCTGGGTGACGATACCGACCAGCACGTCGTCATCGATTACCAGCACCGACCGGACCTTTTTGTCGCGCATCCGGAGCAGGGCTTCGACGACCATGTCGCCGGATCGAACATGTATCAGAACGCCACTCTTCTGGACCAAAGCGCTTTTCACTGTACTCATCGATCTCCCTCATGCGTTGTCCCACCCCGTCTTCATCAATCAGGTATCCTCGTGAGGCGCGGTCTCCATGTGCCGAGGGCGACGTTCGCCGTCGCAAGCGCAAGCATCACCCAGAGCGACTTCCATTCGGGATCCAGCGATGCCGCAAGAGCAGCCGGATCGACCTCGTGGGCCAGGGCGCGGGCACTTAGTTCTGCCTCTTGCTGCATTGGCCCCTGGATGGCCGCGAAGCCCCACTCGAAAACAAGCACGCCTGAAAGCAGCTTGGCCCAGGCCCAGCCGGCGCTGTGATAGGCGGGGTTGAGGGCGATCGCCAGCAAGCCGGCAATCAATGTGAGCCCGAGCGACGGTAAAAATACCCACGTCGCGATGCCTCCCATCGCGCCGCGCATCACTGCGTATTCTGAAAGCGAAGCCGGTGCAGGCATGAAGCTAAACATCACCAGCAGGCACGCCATCGCGCCCATGAGCCCGATCGCACCCATCGTATGCAGGAATTTCAGCAGCCGCCGCATGGCATCAAGACGGCACCGCAACACCGGTGTTTTGCAGATTCGCTCGCGTTTCCAATAGTCCGCGCCGGATCCACGTTTTGATAGTGTTGACCGGCACGCCGTATTGTTCCGAGAGCTGCTTGCGACTTTCGCCACGAATGTAGGCGGCGATGATGAGATGTCGCCGCGTCGGATCGAGCGCCTGCAGGGCGTACAGAACGTTGAGCTGATGCATCATTGCGTCGGCGTGGTCTTCCGAAATTTCGATGGCTTCAAGGGCCGTCGGGCTGTCGGCCGGAAAACCGAACAAGATCGGCATCATCCGACTGCATTTCCCGGACAGGTTTTCGCGCCATATCGATCGCAAGGTTTCTAGCGATGGCGATCATCCAGCCCATCGGGGATGCCAGCGACGGCTTGTATTGGGCCGCATTGAGCCAGATCCGGACATAGGCTTCCTGAACCACTTCCTCTGCCAGATGCCGGCGTTTCACGATCAGAAGCACCGTCGCGAAAATCTTGCGCTTGGTGGCGATGTAGAGTTTTTCAAAAGCGCTCTCATCCTTCACGGCCATTCGCTTCAGAAGGCGTTCGAGTTCTTCCGATCCTGACACCATGGAGGATGCGTCGGTCATGCGGCCTAACCGTCCTTTTTGCCGCCGGCGGGAGGCTTGGGCGGTGGTGCGTCTTCGTCCGGAAGGATGACAACCGGCTCCTGGGGAGCCGCGACCTTGTCGGCAAAGTCTTCGACAGCTTTCGCCGCATCCTTGATCTTGTCTTCCACGTTTTTGAGAACCGCTTTCTTGTCGTCCATGAAGCGCTCCAGATGGCCCCGTGTGACATTATAGTGTGTCAATCTTACCTGACAATCGTCGGAACGCAATTCTAATTTCGTCGCGATTCGATGATTCCCCTTCGGATGCCGAAATCGACCCATTTCGCGACCGGAACAATCTAAATCGCCACGCATTGTCATTCACATTTGACAAATGGAGGCTGAAATGCACGGCGATAATCCAATTAGCTGGTTGATGTTTTTTACGCTCGCGGCGGGTGTTTTCATCATTGCCGGCGCGTTTATCTATTTTCTGCGGTCGCGAACCAACCGCGAGATTGCGGCTGAAGCGCTCGGCGGTGACCATTCCAGGCAGGGGGCGACGCCGAACGGCGCCGGGCCGGAATTGGTCGGATTTGCCGTGATCGGAATTGCCGTCATGGGTCTTCTGGCCACCGGCTACAGCGGCAAATCGCGCAGTGAAACAGCGCAAATGACGACCCGCGTCGGTGGAGCCACCACCGGCATGGCGCAACCGGTCGGGACCGCGAACCAGCCCAAGCCGTATCAGCCCGCCAACCCCGCACCGGACACGCGCGCCGCTCCGACATCGTCGGATACCGGCGTGGGCGCCGAAAACGGATCGACCGGACAACCCAAATAACGTCGAGCGTTGAAGTGATCGGAGTGCTCCGATCGCATTGACGATGCGATCGTTGCGGAGAGGAGTACTTTGAACGCCGATCTTGCTGACAAGATGAAATCGCTGCACACCAGTGCAATCGACGCACGCAACGGATATCAGGAAGCGCTCGACGACGCGGAGGGCAAGGGCATGACTTCCTTGTTTCGCGACATGATCGCCTTGCACCAGAGGCAACGCCAACGAACTCGCGCGCGAACTGACCAGGTCGAATGAAATCGCAGATGATGACGGCTCGTTCATGAGCGTGGTGCACAAGACGATCATGGACGTGCGCTCGCTGTTCAACGGGCTCGACGAGAGCGTATTGCCTGGCCTGATCGACGGCGAAAAGCGAAATGTCGCGAAATACGATGATGCTCTCAAAACAGCCGGAACGACGGCCAATGTTGCGAGCCTGTTGACGGCAGCAGCGCGGCAAGATCGCGCAAAAGATCGCATTAATGGAAACGCAAAAGGTCCGCGCTCACGAGCGCGAAATCTCCTAGCTATGTGAGCCGACTAAGATCGTTCGCTACTCTCAGGCTCGATGCCGTACGGCTTGACCAGTGCCCATACATGCGCCGGCACCATATTTTTCACGCGTTGCGGAAATTGCCGGCGCAGATGCAGCACGGTTTCGACCGCTTTCATCTCGACGCGGGCGCGCGCAAATTCGAGGCCGCGCGGGCCGATCTTCGGCATCAGCCAGCCGACGATCGGGCGCAGCCAGTTCGGCATGCTGCGAAGCGGCAGTCCGCCCGCCGCAAGTTCGACGTTTTTAAGAAAGCCCTTTACCGGCCCCGCGCGCTTGCCGGCGCTTCCGGGCTCGGAGGTCCGGACTTCGTCGCCGAGCAGGCCCAGCAATTCCTCGCCGCGCTGGTTGCGCACCAGCAGCCATTGTTCGCCCTCGCCGCCCATGTAGCCGACGGTGATATCCGCCAGCACGTTGGTGTAATCGACGCAGGTGCGGCAGGTCATCGGAAAGAAATCCGGCGGCAGTTTCGAGATCGGCAGTTGCAGGAAACGGGATCTCCTTCGACGCGGCCGTCGCTGAACCGCAGCTCGACGTGATAATCGGCGCGAAATTCCAGATAGGTGATGCTGTCGGGATCGTCGGCGAGCAGATCGAGAAACGTGTGAAAATTGGCGGTGGTGGTGTTGTCGGAGCAGGGCGTGCCGACGACATAGATCTTCTCGAAGCCGAGCTTCTGCTCGAGCGCGCGCAGCGCATAGATCTGGCAGGGAATGCCGATCACCGCGAGGCGCTTGAAACCACGCGCCCGCGCCGGTTCGAGCAGCGCCAGCAGCGGTGCATAACCCATCCGCATGCCGCGGCATTGCGCCATGCCTTCGGCCGAGGTCACCAGCACCGGCACCGGCTTCCATTTGTCGTTCGGGTCCGGCGCCATGGTCAGTACCGCGTCGACCGCGCCGGTTTCCAGCAGACGTTCGCCGATGCGCGTCGCGATGCCCGTCCATTGCGCGCCTTCGCGCGGATGCGTCAACGATGCGCGAACCATGCGGCGAAACGGGCCGAAGAACATCTCATCGGTGCGCGCGGGATCGCGGGTGCGGCCATGCACGCGCGCTTCCAGCGAGGGATAATCCGGCTTGATGAACTGGCAGGCCTGGCCGCATTGCTTGGGATCGCTGGAGCGCGAGATGCCGCAATCGGTGCAGAGATCGCGCGGCGCGGCTGCCGCAACGGGCGGCGCCCACACCGATGATGAGGGATCGCTGCGGTCTACCATCCCTGCGTTCCGGCGCCGCCCTTGAACGGTCCGACAATGCGCGAGGTGATCCAGCCGCCGTAGAAATCTCCTTGCTGCGGCTGAACTGCTCTTCGCCGCCCACCCAGCATGCATCGACCCTGGAAGCATAAAATGCAAGATAGCCTGCGATCTCGGCGAAAGCCCGCGACGGCGCGGGATAACTCCATGCCGCGTTTTCAGCACGCTTGCCGTCCACATCGAGCGACCAGTATTTGGCGTGACCCTTGAATTCACACCAGGAGCTTCCCGGCGCGGTCAGCAGATATTGCTGCGCGATATCGTCAGGCGGAATGTAATAGACCGGCGGATGGCTGGTTTCGAGCACGCGATAGCCGGCTACGGTGTCGGCGATTGTCTTGCCGTTGAATATCACGCGCAACCGCTCGCTGACTTTTTCAAGCCGCGGCGGCCTCGGATAATCCCAGACGGATTCCTGTCCGGGGCCGGGTTCGATGCGTTTCGGCCTCGACATCGAAAGGGTCTCCCCTGATTGCCGCATCGGAGCTCGTCATCGCACGATCATCGGAAACGTCACTGCGATCGCCCAGGCGAACATGGCGGCATTGGCGAGCGCGCCCGGCAGCGGATGGCGTGTGGCCTTGTAGCTCCAGCGGCTGATCAGCCCGAATGCCAGGAACAGCAGCAGGATCGCCGGCACGATGATGACAAGGAAGAATAATTTCATCGGATTGAGCGCGACGGCGATGCCGAGCGAAAGCAGAAAGCAGAATTTCGTCAGCGCGTAAGCGCCGCGCCGAGCGTTCCTGCCGCGCGTCAGCCATTCGTCGGCGATGAAGTAGGGCAGCGTTCCGCAGGCGATCGCGGCCATCAGCGGAATGCGTGCGGGGATCGGCATAAAGGAAAAAACATAGGCATCGATCGGCAGGCCGAAGGCGATGATGTTGTAGGCGGCGACAGCGGCTGCGGCGATGGCGAGGTTTCTCCATGATGTCGGAGGCCAGAAGAGGTTTGCCGCGCAGATAAAGCAGACAGGCCACGGTCAGCGCGCCATAAAGCAGAAAATGCAGCGTCAGATAATCGCCGAGCAGGATCGGCAGAAAGTCAGTCGGTAGTTTCCACAGGATCAGCGGCGTCAGCAACGCCGGCACAAAAGCGCAAACCAGTAGCGGCTTCCAATTCAGGCCCGCGCCAATGGGTGCCGCAGCTCGCGGCCGGCAGCAGCGACGACAACGGCCACGCCAGCAGCGACGATACCGAGAAAGGTCAGCGCCAGCCATTTTCCGCGGCTATCGATGAAATCCGGCTTGCTGCCGCCCGAACGCCGCGTTCATCCAGTGCAACGACTTCGACCATGCTGTCATGGCTATAGAGCACGCCGATATGCTCGACCCCGCGCGCCAGCACCAGCCGCCGCGCCGTGCCGTCGGCAAAGCTGCCGTAGGTCTCTCCCGCAACGGCGTTGCCGCCGGTGGCCGAGGTTGACGATGCGCAGACCCTCATCACGCAGCATCGAAGGCTCGAGCGCGCCGACGATCACAAGCAGATTGCGCGGGCTGGTCGCGGTCACGACCGGCGAGAATACCGATACCGCGACGGTGGCCTGTACATCGGGATGCGCCTGCGCAAACCGCACGACAATGTCGGACGCCATGGAATGGCCGAGTACGGCGATGCGGCCGATCGCTGCCGGGCAAAGTGCGCGCATAAGCCGCGACCTGCCCCAGTTCTCTCAACAATTCCGAAGTGATGGTTTCGCCTTCGGTGATATCGCCGCGCATCGGCACCGGGTTGCGGCCGTGGCCGAGAAAATCGAAGGTGACGGCGATATAGCCGTTGCGTGCCAGCGTCTCGGCGAATGGCTGCATCAATTGCTGCGAACCGGCAAAGCCATGAGCGATGACGATGCACGGGGGCTTTTGTCGCCGCTTCCGGCTGGAAAATCGTTACCGGCGTTTCGCCCACTTTGGTGCGGATGATACGCAATCCGTCGCTGGCGCCGTGCAGTTCAAACAGCCCGATCGCAATCGCAAAGATCGCAGCAATGGCGACGCTGAGTTTGGCAAACATCAATCCTCGCCCGCGATATGCTTCTTGCGGATACTGCGGACGGTCCACCAGATCGCAAACGCGGCGACCGGCACAAACGCCGCGGTGACGATACTGGGTTCGACCGGCATCCTGCCGCTGTCATGGGCGGCCTTCACGAGATAGCCGAACAGCCCGACGACATAATAGGTGATAGCCGCGACCGATAGCCCTTCCACCGTGGTCTGCAGCCGCAATTGCAGCCGCGTCCGCGCGTTCATCGATTTCAGAAGTTCCTGATTTTGCTGCTCAAGTTCGACGTCGACGCGGGTGCGCAGGAGATTGGCGGCGCGCGCCAGCTTCAGCGACAGGCTCGATTGCCGCGCGTCGATAGTGACGCAGGTACGCAGCGCCGGCCGCATCCGGCGCGCCAGGAAGGACGACCATGTCGGCAAGCCTCCGACCTTGCGCTCGCCGATAGTCTGCAGGCGCTGCTCGACGATTTCCTCGTAGGCACGGCTGGCGCCAAAGCGAAACACGCTCGCGGCGGCGCCTGCCTCGACTTCTGCGGCGAGCGCGGTCAATTCATCCAGCAGCCGGTGATTACTGGCGAGATCGCCGGCGCGGCGCATCTGCTCGGTGACTTCGACAAGGCGCCGTTCGGAAGCCGCGATCGACGGCGCCAGGCGTTGTGCTTCCGGCAGGCCCAGCAGCGCCAGCGTGCGATAGGTTTCGAGCTCGATGACGCGTTGTACCAGCGCGCCGGCGCGTTCCGCCGACATGTTGCGATCGGCGACAAGGATGCGCACAAAGCCCGATGGCCCGGGTTGGAAATCTGTGGCGTAGATCGCGGCGCCATCGGAATTCTCGGCGACCGCAAGGCTGGCGTTGTCGAACAGCCGCTCCGGCGAGGTACGCGGGTTATCTTCCGCGAGCAGATGCAGATCGACCGCTACCAGCAGCGGACCGGGTTGCGGTACCAGCCGCATCGGCGACGCCAGCGACGCCGCGTCCGGATGGAACGGAAAAGCGGTCGGGTCTGCCGGCATTTCCCAGGTGTAGGTGGTGAATTCTGAATGTTGCTCCCAGCGCAGAATCGTCGTGCCGAACGGCGCGCGATGATGTTTTTCGGCCGGCGACGGCGCGGCTAAGTCCGCGCGACTCGCAAAACGCCACCAGATTGGCGCGGTCGGTTTGCGCCCGCGATACCCGAGGTATCGAAGGCGAAATGCACGATCCGTGACGGTACTGCAATCGGTGTAAAGGGGCGGGCATGGACTTCGCCAAGGATCGCGGCGCGCAGCGGATGCGGCACGAGATGTGCCGCTTCGCCATCGCCGATCAGGACCTCAGCACTCATCGCGCTTCTCACTCGTGGATACGCCTGTCTGGCCACGACTAGCACTCCGCCGCGCCGGACAGAAGCTGAAACGTTCCGGCGGCGCAAGTTCCGCGCTGCGAGCCGCTCGAAAAAATTTACGCGCATATATAGAGAGTGATGAATCTCGTCGGGCGGCGAAAGGTTTGCACCGCAACGCGAGGACATCCGTTTGCATTCCGGCGGCGGCTGGTCTTAATCTCCAATCCGGAAGGTCGCCGCGATCGCTTTCGCGCGGTTGTCGAATGGAGCGCCGGTGGTGGCAGTTTCAATGCGGATCGGCACGCGCAAGAGCGCCATGGCGCTTGCCCAGACCGAGGACATTGCGCGGCGGCTGTCGGCGGCGGCGCCCGATCTCGATGTCGAAATCGTCAAGTTCGAAACTGTCGGGGATACCGACCAGACCAGCAAGCTCTTGATGCATGGCGGCAAGGGCGGCGCCTTCGTCGCGGAAATTCGCGACGCCGTCAGATCCGGCGAACTGCATGCCGCGATGCATTCGCTCAAGGACATGCCGGGCAACGAGGATACGCCGGGGCTCGTGATCGGCGCGACGCTGGCGCGCGATCCGCCGACCGATGCGCTGGTGTTGCGCACCGGGTTATCTATAGACGAGTTTCAGACGCTCGCGCGGCAAAGGTTTCAAGATCGGCACCAACGCGGTGCGGCGTGCGGCCTATGCGCGACGGCTGTTTCCCGAGATCGAGGTGATTCATTTTCGCGGCGCCGCCGACACGCGCGTTCGCAAGCTCGATGACGGCGAGATGCAGCGGCTGCCCGGCGGTGGCGAGGTCGGGCCGGCCGATGCGCTGATCATGGCGCGTTCCGGATTGCAACGCGTCGGCCTGGCCGACCGGATCGCCTATGAGTTTTCACCGCAAGAGATGCTTGCCGGCGGCGGGGCAGGGCATTGTCGCGGTGGAGTGTGCCGCCGATGACTGGCAGACGCGGCGCTATCTTTCCTTGATCGACGATTCCGCGGCGCGATTTGAGCTGCGATGCCGAGCGCGAGGTGTTGTGGGTGCTCAACGGTCACTGCAATTCGCCGATTGCGGCCTATTCCGTGATATCGAGGCGCGCAGATGTCGCTGACGGCATCGGTGCTTGATGGCGCGCCAGTTCATCGAAGTCACGCGCGAGGGTCCGGCCGATCGTCCGCGCGAACTCGGCCGCGCCGTCGGGCTTGAGCTGCTGGACAAGGGTGCCGCCGAAATCATCGCGCGCACGCGGCCTGAGCCATGAAGGCATAACATGGCAATCGCTTTTCCATTTTCAGCCATCGTCGGTCAGGACGAGATGAAGCTCGCGCTGCTGATCGCGGCGGTCGATCCCAAGGTCGGCGGCGTGCTGGCGTTCGGCGATCGCGGTTCCGGCAAATCCACCGCGGTGCGTGCGCTGGCGGCTTTGCTGCCGAAAATGAAAGTCGTGGTCGGCTGCCGCTACAATTGCGATCCGCGACAGATCGGCGGAATTCTGCGACGATTGCAAAGCCCGCGCCGCGCAAAGGTGCGTTGAAATCCGCGCAAGTGCCGGTGCCGGTGGTCGATCTGCCGCTCGGCGCGACCGAGGATCGCGTCGTCGGTGCGCTCGATCTCGAACGCGCACTGGCGCGCGGCGAAAAGGCGTTCGAGCCGGGATTGCTGGCCCGCGCGCATCGCGGCTTTCTCTACATCGATGAAGCCAATCTGCTGGAAGATCATCTGGTCGATCTGCTGCTCGACGTCGCCGCATCGGGCGAAAACGTCGTCGAGCGCGAAGGCCTGAGCATCCGCCATCCCGCGCGTTTCGTGCTGGTCGGCACCGGCAATCCCGAGGAAGGCGAGTTGCGCCCGCAATTGCTCGATCGGTTCGGGCTGTCGGTCGAAGTCAAAACGCCGGACGATCTTCCGAGCCGCGATCGAAGTCGTGCGCCGCCGCGATGAGTTCGAGAGCGACAGCGCGGCCTTCACCGCGAAATGGGCAAAGGAAGAGACAAAGCTGCGCAAGAAGATCACATCGGCGCGTGAACGGCTGCCGTCGGTCACCGTATCGGATGCGGCGCTGGAGCGCGCGGCAAAACTCTGCATGGCGCTCGGCACCGACGGCCTGCGCGGGGAACTGACCCTGATGCGCGCGGCGCGCGTCGCTGGCGGCCCTTGAAAGCGCAAAATCCGTTGACCGACGACCATCTGCGCCGGATCGCGCCGCCGGCGCTGCGTCATCGGCTGCGCCGCAATCCTCTCGACGATGCCGGCTCCAGCGTGCGGGTCGATCGTGCGATTTCGGAAGTTTTCGGATGAACGCCGCGCTCGCCTGGTCCGATGCGGTGACCGCGGCGCAATTGTTCGCGGTCGATCCAGCCGGCGACTGGCGGCGTCTTGCTGAGATCGCGCGCTGGTCCGGTGCGGGATCGCTGGCTCGCGATCTTGCGCGCGGCTTTGCCGCCGTCGCAGCCACTCAAACATCTGCCGCTGCATATTGCCGATGGCCGCCTGCTCGGCGGCCTCGATCTCAATGCGACCTTGCTGGCGGGACGGCCGGTTGCCGAACGCGGGTTGCTGGCGGAAGCCGACGGCGGCGTGCTGATGGTGGCGATGGCGGAGCGGCTGTCTTCGGCGACCGCAGTGCACGTCACCTCAGCGATGGACGCACGCGAAACCATTGTCGAGCGCGACGGACTTTCGTTGCGGATGCCGGCGCGGTTCGGCGTCGTCGCGCTCGACGAAGGCCTTGACGACGAATTTGCTCCGGCGGCGTTGCGCGATCGGCTGGCATTTCATATCGACCTGAACGAAATTTCATCCCGCGACGCCGATGAGTTTGCCCTGGATCGCGAAGATATTTCGGCCGCTCGCGAGCGGCTGCCTTCGTTGAAGGTCAGCAGATGAACAGATCGACGCGCTCTGCACCGCGGCTGCGGCGCTCGGCATCGTCATCGTTGCGCGCGCCGCTGTTGGCGTTGCGTGTCGCCTGCGCCAGTGCGGCGCTCTGCCGGGACAGAGTCAAGGTCGAACAGGACGACATTGCGCTGGCCGCGCGTCTGGTACTGGCGCCGCGCGCGCTGATTTTTCCGCAAGCCCAGCAGGAGCCGCAACCGCCGGACCAACTGCCCGAGACGCCGCCGGAACAGGACAACGACGAAGGCAGCGACAAGCAAACACCCGACATCGACCGCGCGCTGGATGAAGTCATTCTGGCCGCGGTGCAGGCCGCGCTTCCCCCCGATGTGCTGGCGGCGTTGCGTGCCTCAGCCGGCTCGCGCCCGCACAAACTCCCAAGGCAAGGCAGGTGCGCTGCAGAAATCCAGCAAACGCGGCCGGCCCGCGGGCGTGCTGCGCGGCGATTTGCGTGCCGGTGCCAAGCTCAATGTGATCGAGACCTTGCGGGCCGCGGCGCCATGGCAACCGCTGCGGCGGCGCGAAGCGGCTGCCGGCGGGAAATCGCCGCGTCCGCGCATCCTAGTTCGCAAGGATGATTTCCGTATTGCCCGATTCAAGCAGCGCACCGAGACCACAACGATTTTCGTGGTCGATGCTTCCGGCTCGGCGGCATTGCATCGGCTCGCGGAGGCCAAAGGCGCGGTCGAGCTGCTGCTGGCGGATTGCTATATCCGCCGCGATCAGGTCGCGCTGATTTCGTTTCGCGGCACCGTCGCGGAATTGCTGCTGCCGCCGACACGTTCGCTGGCGCGCGCCAAGCGTAGTCTTGCGGGCTTGCCCGGCGGCGGTGGAACGCCGCTGGCGTCGGGCCTCGATGCGGCGTTTGCGCTGGCGGATGTCATTCGCCGCAAGGGACAGACGCCGACGGTCATCCTGCTCACCGATGGTCGCGCCAATATCGCGCGCGATGGCGCGCAGGGGCGCCCGCGCGCCGAAGAAGATGCGATGAGCGCGGCGCGGCAATTGCGCGGCGCCGGGATCACGGCCGTACTGGTCGATACCTCGCCGCGTCCCGGACCTTCGGGCGCACAACTTGCTTCCGAGATGGGCGCGCGTTATCTGCCGCTGCCGCATGCCGATGCGACGACATTGTCGAAAGCGGTGCTGGCGAGCGTGGGCTAGCTCAATCCCTCATGGAGAGGAGGCGCGGAGCGCCGTCTCGAACCGTGAGAGCCCCAGTGTCGTCATCCTTCGAGACGCGGCCAGGAGGCCGCTCCTCAGGATAAGGCTACCCCCGATGCGCCCGTACCCGCTTCACCATCTGCTCGACATGCGCGATCGGGGTTTCCGGCTGAATGCCGTGGCCGAGATTGAAGATCAGACGTCCCTCCGCGTAATTCGCCAGCACGTCGTCAATCGAGCGATCCAGCGCGTCACCGCCGGCGATCAGCGCCAGCGGATCGAGATTGCCCTGCACCGCGACGCGGGTCTGCACCTTTTCGCGGATCAATGACGGTTCGGTGGCCCAATCGATGCTGACGGCATCGACGCCGGTCGCCTCGACATATCCCGGCAGCAACGCACCTGCGCCGCGCGGAAAACCGATGATCTTCGCATCGGGCACCTTCGCGCGCACGCCTGCGACGATGCGCTTGGTTGGCTCGACCGACCAGCGCTGGAATTCGCGCGGCGGCAGCACGCCGGCCCAGGTATCGAAGATCTGCAGCACATCGGCGCCGGCGGCGAGTTGGCCGAGCAGATAGGTGATCGAGTTTTCGACGATGGTGTCGATGATTTTGGCGAACGCTTCGGGATGACGATAGGCCATCATTCGCGCCGGCGCCTGATCGGGCGTGCCTTGTCCCGCGACCATGTAGGTCGCGACCGTCCACGGCGCGCCGCAAAATCCGATCAGCGCGATCTTCGGATCGAGTTCGCGCCGAACCCGGCGCAAGCGCTTCGAACACCGGCTCAAGTTTGGTGAAATCGGCTTTCGCCGAAAGCGTCCCGACCTTGTCCGGCGTATCCAGCGGATCGAGCCGCGGGCCTTCGCCGACCTCGAACCGCACCGAGCGGCCGAGCGCGTAGGGAATGACCAGAATGTCCGAGAAGATGATCGCGGCGTCGAAGTTGAAGCGGCGGATCGGCTGCAGCGTTACTTCGGCGGCGAATTCCGGATTGAAGCACAGATCGAGGAAACCGCCGGCTTTGGCGCGGACTTCGCGGTATTCCGGCAAATAACGGCCGGCCTGCCGCATCATCCAGATCGGCGGCACCGGCTGCCGGCGGCCGGAAAGCACTTCAAGAAAGGGTTTGATGGTCGGGGGCTGTGTCAAGCGGTGTTTCCATGGTTGATTCGACAAGTGTCATTGTCGTTTCTGATACACTGCTGCTACGGTCTTGGCCACGGCGAGATGGGCGTGAGCCGAAAAAAGGATGTTTGCGATGAGCGCAGCCGCGCCGACGATCAGTCCCGTCGCATTGCGCGGTGCCGCAGGAATTGCCCGCGCCGGTGTCCGGACAGCGCCACGAAATCGGCAGTCCGGTCGGCCGGCTGACCTATTATTCCGCGGCGCCCGCAGCCGACGAGCAATCTTCCGCCGTTGCTGCTGATCCACAGCATCAATGCCGCCGGTTCGGCCTACGAGATCAAGCCGCTTTACGAACATTATCGCCAAAGCCGCACGGTCTATGCGCTGGAGCTTCCGGGCTTCGGCCATTCCGAGCGCGGCAAGCGCCGATACACCGTGCGCATGATGACCGATGCGATCCTGGCCATGGTCAGGGAAATCCAGAACGTTCACGGCCGCGGTCCGATCGACGCGCTGGCGGTGTCGCTTGTCGTCGGAATTTCTGGCCCGCGCCGTGACCGAGATGCCGCTCGGCTTTCGCAGCGTGGCGCTGGTCAGTCCCACCGGCTTTCGAAGCCGCGACGCGACGACGAAATGGCGCGACGGCACCAGGGCGATGCCCTGGCTGCATGCGCTGTTCGAGTTTCCGTTGTGGAGCGAGGGATTTTTCCGGTTGCTGACCAGCCATGCCGGCATCCGCTATTTTCTGCAGGAAAACCTGGGGCTCGGATCCGAGATCGACGAGGGCCTCGCGGAATATGATTATCTCACCACGCATCAGCCCGGCGCGCAGCATGCGCCGTATTATTTCGTCTCGGGATATTTGTTCAGCGAGGATGTCATCCGGCTCTATCATTCACTGACCCTGCCGGTATGGATGACGCATGGCGTTCGCGGCGATTTTGTCGACTACACCAACAAGACGCTGGTGCAGGGCCGCGCCAACTGGACCATCCAGGTCTTCCCGACCGGCGCGATGCCGCACTTCGAGGCGAAAGACGATTTCGTCCGGGCCTACGACGCGTTTCTCGCCGGCGTGCCGGCCGCTTCTTCGGCTTAAGCGCGTGCCGCATGTCCGATCTCATCTGGAGCAGGGATGGCGGCGACTGGCCCAATCGGGAAGCCAGCGCATTCGTTGAGGCCGCCGGCTATCCGCTGGCATGTGCAGAGGATGGGAGAAGGACCGCCGCTGCTGCTGATTCACGGCACCGGTGCGGCTACCCATTCCTGGCGCGGATTGATGCCGATGCTGGCGCGGCATTTCACGGTCATCGCGCCGGATCTGCCCGGCCACGGTTTTACGCAATCGCCGCCGGCGCATCGGCTGTCGCTGCCGGGCATGGCGTCGGATCTGAGCCAGCTTCTCCAGCGCGCTCGCTGTGAAGCCTGAGATCGTGGTCGGACATTCCGCCGGCGCGGCAATCCTGGCGCGGATGTGTCTTGATCGGAAAATCGCGCCGCGGCTTCTGGTCAGCCTCAACGGCGCGTTCATGCCGTTCGGCGGCGTCGCCAATCATCTGCTCTCGCCGTTGGCAAAATTGCTGGTGATGAATCCGCTGGTGCCGCGCATGTTCGCCTGGCAGGCGTCGAATGCCGGTGCGGTCGAGCGGCTGATACGCAATACCGGTTCGACCATCGATGCGCAGGGTATCGCGCTGTACGGAAAGCTGGTGCGCAGTCCCGCTCATGTCGCGGCCGCATTGCGGATGATGGCGAACTGGCGGCTCGAACCGCTGCTGCATGATTTGCCGCGGCTGGCGACGAAATTGTTGCTGGTGGTCGCCGACAACGACCGATCGATTTCGCCGGATGTCGCGCGACAGGTGCGCGAAATTTATCCGCAGGCATTCGATCGAGCGCGTGCCCGGCCTCGGCCATCTCGCGCACGAAGAACAGCCGCAGCTGATTGCGGATCTCATCGCAGAGATACGCAGCGCAGGCGAACGATGCCGGCGAAAGTGTGCCGACTATGTAAACTGGATTTTACACAGACAGACTAGGCAACTGTCAAGAAATAGTTACAGTAGCCGTCATGCTCGATGCCACCGCTCACCGATCCCGACTGCGAAACGCGCCCGATGACCAGCCGCATGCGGTGGTGATCGGCAGCGGCTTTGGCGGATTGGCCGCGGCGGTCCGGCTCGGCGCCAAGGGCTATCGCGTGACCGTGCTGGAAAAGCTCGATGCGCCCGGCGGCCGCGCTTACGTCTACCGGCAGGACGGATTCACCTTCGATGCCGGACCGACCATCGTCACCGCGCCGTTCCTGTTCGAGGAATTGTGGAAGCTGTGCGGACGCAAACTGTCCGACGATGTGACGCTGGTGCCGGTGTCGCCGTTCTATCGCATCCGCTTTCAGGACGGCTCGCATTTCGACTACTCCGGCGATCCCGCCGCGATGCGGGCGGAGATCGCGCGGTTTTCGCCCGGCGATGTCGACGGCTACGACGCCTACATGAAAGCCAGCGAGGAGATCTTCAAGGTCGGCTTCGAACAGCTCGGCGACGTGCCCTTCAGCAAGTGGACCGACATGGCGAGGATCGCGCCGGAGATGATCCGGCTGTCGAGCTATCGCAGCGTCTACGGCCTGGTCTCGAAGTTCTTCCGCGATTCCCGGCTGCGCGTCGTGTTCAGCTTCCATCCGCTGCTGATCGGCGGCAATCCGTTCACCGCCAGCTCGATCTATTGCCTGATCGCGTTCCTGGAGCGGCGCTGGGGCGTGCATTTCGCGATGGGCGGCACCGGGCGTCTGGTCGATGGGCTGGTGAAGCTGATCGAAGGGCAGGGCGGCTCGGTCCTCTGCGGTCAGGAGGTCGCGAGATCATCGTGAAGGATGGCGCGGCGTGCGGCGTGCGGCTGGCGTCCGGTGAAATCATCGGCGCCGATATCGTGGTGTCCAATGCCGATTCGGCGTGGACCTACCGGCACCTGCTGCCGGCCTCGGCGCGTTCGCGCTGGACCGACAAGCGCATCGAGCGGGCGCGCTATTCCATGAGCCTGTTCGTCTGGTATTTCGGCACGAAACGCAAATATCCCGACGTGCCGCATCACACCATTCTGCTCGGGCCGCGCTACAAGGAATTGCTGACGCGATATTTTCGAACGCAAGATTCTGGCCGACGATTTCAGCCTGTATCTGCATCGCCCGACCGCGACCGATACTTCGCTGGCGCCGGATGGCTGCGATGCGTTCTATGTGCTGTCGCCGGTGCCGCATCTGCAGAGCGGCACGGACTGGAGCGTGACGGCCGAAAAATATCGCCGCGCGATATCGCGCGAACTCGACAAAACCATGCTGCCCGATCTGGAAAACCAGATCGTGACCTCGCGCATGCTGACGCCGCAGGATTTCCAGGACCGGCTGTCGTCGTTCCGGGGCGCTGCGTTCGGGTTGGAGCCGGTATTGACGCAAAGCGCCTGGTTCCGTCCGCATAACCGCAGCGAAGACATCGATCGCCTCTATCTGGTCGGCGCCGGAACCCATCCCGGCGCGGGCCTGCCCGGCGTGCTGTCTTCGGCGCGTGTGCTCGATTCCCTTGTTCCCGATGCGCAAAGTCTGGTGCGCCTAGATCTGGTGACTGCATGACCAGCCAACTTGATCCAGGCGACATGATCGCCTGCCGTGCGTTGCTGAAAGGCGGTTCGCGCACCTTTCATGCGGCCTCGAAGGTGCTGCCGCGGCGGGTCAGCGATCCCGCCATCGCGCTCTATGCGTTTTGCCGGCTGGCCGATGATGCGGTCGATCTCGGTAATAATCGCGCTGCGGCGGTGGAGCGGTTGAGGGATCGGCTCGATCGCGCCTATCGCGGCCAGCCGATGAATTTTGCCGCCGATCGCGCCTTCGCCGATGTGGTCGCGCGTTTCTCGATCCCGCGCGAATTGCCCGAAGCGTTGCTCGAAGGATTGGCGTGGGACGCCGAGGGCCGCCGCTACGAGACGCTGGCGGAGCTGTACGCCTATGCCGCGCGGGTCGCCGGCGCGGTCGGCGCGATGATGACGCTGGTGATGGGGCAGCGTTCGCCCGAAATCGTCGCGCGGGCCTGCGATCTCGGCGTTGCCATGCAACTGACCAACATCGCCCGCGATGTCGGCGAGGACGCCCGCGCGGGCAGGCTTTATCTGCCGCTGGCATGGTTGCGCGAGAGCGGCATCGATCCCGAGGCGTGGCTGGCAAAGCCGGTGTTCACCTCTGGAAATCGCCGCGATCGTGCAGCGCCTGCTGGATGCGGCGGATGGCCTGTACAGTCGCGCCACGCTCGGCATTGAAAACCTGCCGCTGTCTTGCCGGCCCGGCATCTATGCGGCGCGGGCGCTCTATGCCGAGATCGGCCGCGAACTGGAACGCGGCGGCCTCGATTCGATTTCACGGCGCGCGGTGGTTTCGACCAACCGCAAGCTCGAAGGTGCTGGCGCGGACGCTGGCGTTGCTGGAAACCGAATGGCAGCCTGCAAAGAACCTCGCGGTGAGCGGCCAGATCGACGAAACCCGATTTCTGGTCGAAGCAGTCGCGGCAACGCCGCTGCGTGAACCGCGCCAGAAAGTCAGGGCAAAGCCGATCGAAGATCGCGTGGTCTGGGTGATCGATCTGTTCTCGCGGCTGGAGCGCCGCGACCAGTTGCAGCGCAGCCGGATATGAATGCGGTTATAGAAACCGATACGCTCTCATCCGCCGAACAGCAGCGTGCCCAGGCAAAAATCTGGTTCGAATCGCTGCGCGACAGGATCTGCGCTGAAGTCGAATTGCTGGAGCGCGAAGCGCCAGCTGATCTCTTTCCGGGCACGCCCGCCACCTTCACCTACAAGCCATGGACCCGCGCCACCGGCAGCGGCGGCGGCACCGGCGGCTTTCTCAGCGGCGGACGGCTGTTCGAGAAGATCGGCATTCATACCTCGTCGGCCAACGGCAAACTGACGCCCGAGATGGCGAAGACGCTGCCGGGCGACGGCGTGCAACTCGATTATGTCTCCACCAGCATCAGCCTGATCATGCATCCGCGCAGCCCGCGAGTGCCGACCGTGCACATGAACACGCGGTTTCTGTCGACGCGCAGGGCTGGTTCGGCGGCGGCGCCGACCTGACGCCGATGCTGCCGGAGCAGCGCCGCGCCGATGCGCCTGACGCGGTGACCTTTCACGCCGCCATGCAGCGCGCCTGCGATGCGCATGACCCGGGCTATTACGGCAAGTTCAAACCGTGGGCGGATACCTATTTTTTTCTGCCGCACCGGGGCGAGGCGCGCGGCGTTGGCGGGATCTTTTACGATCATCTCAATACCGGCGATTTCGAAAAGGATTTTGCCTTCACCCGGGATGTCGGGCTGGCGCTGCTGGATGTCTATCCGCGGATCGTGCGAGCCGCGAATGATGGAACCGTGGACCGAGGCAGAGCGCGCGCAGCAACTGGCCTGCCGCGGCCTCTATGTCGAATTCAATCTGCTCTACGACCGCGGCACCATGTTCGGGCTGCAGACCGGCGGCAATATCGAAACCATCCTGAGTTCCATGCCGCCACTGGTGAGTTGGGCCTAGAGGTATTTGAAACTACCGCCGCTTCGAATCGCCAGCTGTTGTTCAGAATCTCGCGAGGATGCGTCATGGACAGCTATCTCGGATTTATCGAATTCTTTGTCGTGGCGCTGTTTGCCATGGCGTGGGGCGTGCTCGAACTGGTCGGACGAAGGCTGGACAGGAAGAAGGAGGCGGAGCGGGCGAAGCAGCAGAATGCCGACTCCGTCGTCCTGATTCGCCCCGTTACCGTCGCGCTCGCGGCATCCGGAACGGCAGCATCGCCTGCACCACCGGCATCTTGAAGCGATCGAGCGACAGGCTTTCGTGCATCAAGGTCACGGGTTCGCCAAGCAGGTTCGCCGACACCACCGAACGCGCGTAGAACGGCGCGTCCTCCAGTGTTCGGATGACGGCGGCGGTGCCATCGCTGCGAACGCTCCGTTCGACCCGCCAGCCGGTGCGCTTCAGCGCGACCAATCGGCGGCGGCTCGAATGCCTGCATCCGTCCTTGGGGATCGAAAGTCGATGGCGAGATCGACGCTGCTGCCGTCACGGCGATGCGCTTCGTAGAGGATGGCGGTGCCATCGCGGGTCGCGCCGCGCGCCCATTGCCAATCGGTGAATCCGCGTTCGAGCGGCGCGTCGCCGCGGTTCATGTCGAAATAGCCGTCGCCCTGCCAGCGCAGATGCGGATGGTCGAGAGCAACTTGCACCCGCGCGCATGGGGCGATCGGCCACCAGCGATGATTGCCGTTTTCGTTGAGCGTGAACGCCTGCTGTGTGATCGCGGTGGGAACCACACGCACCGTGCCGCGGATGCGTCGGGGTATCGGCACCGAAATCTCGTCGAGGCGGATCGTCAGCGACGTGCCGTCCCAGGACAGATGGCTTGGGCCGACGGTGAAAGTATCGGCACCACGACTGACTGCGCGGCGCGGCCGTTCGGTCATCGCCCAGCGATTGCGGCCCTTGCGGTAAATAGCGACGTTGATGGCGCAATGATTGAGCGGATCGGCCGGGCCGCTGGCGCCGCGCAAAGGCGTAATAGGGCGAGAACACGCTGCCGATGAAGGCGATGATGGTGATGCCATTCTCGCCATCGTCGCTCAGCGCATCGACATACCACCACGCATAGCCGTTTTTGGCGACTGGCTGATCGAACCCAAATCCGCTATCAGGCTCGCTGCCGCCGAACGGCCCGAAAGTGCCGCCATCGGCACGCCCGGTCCCGGATGCGTGCTGCCACCCGCCAGATACAATCCCGGAATTCTCGTGCGTGCACCCGGCCGCTGGAACGAGGCCGTCCATCCGTGCGAACTGCGGCCGTAGAGTGCGCCGCCCGTCGCCGGAAACAGTTTGTTGAAATCCGCCGGCGTCGTGACCCTGGTCGCTGCCGTCCGGCGCTGGATTTGCAGTCCGCATCGCTCCAGCACGGCAAATGTTCGTTGCGCGCATTGTTCCACCTCCGCGGTATCGTAGATATGCCGGTCGCCATTGGCAGGAGCGTTGACGAGAATAAGAAGCTTTTCCTCGCCATCGACGGCGACGCCGTCGCCGCGATCCTGCGCGCAGACATAGACCGTCGGATCCTGCGGCAGCGGTATCGTGATTGAAGATATCGTCGAACTCGGCGGCGTAGTTCCGCGAGAAAGAACACGTTGTGGCGGCTCAGCGGGAAATCCACTCGGTTTTTGCAACAACGCTCCAGGTCATCGCCGACAACGATCGCGCGCGGACAGGAATGGTGGGCGCGGCGCGACGGGCGTGGATGCCGAACATTCCGTTCGCGACGGCCGCGACATCGGCATTCATGATCAACGGCGTCGGCTTCGATGCGTTCGCCGCTGGACAAGCCTGACGCCATTGGCGCGTCCGCAGGAAATGAGAACTTCGCTGACCTCCTGGCCATACCGGATCGTGGCGCCAAGCGATTTGGCGCAATCGGCCAGCGCCTTGGCAAGGCGATGCATGCCGCCCTCGATGCTCCAGACGCCTTCGCGCTCGACATGCGCGACCAGCATCAGCGTCGCCGGCGCCTTGAACGGCGAGGATCCGCAATAGGTGGCGTAGCGCCCGAACAGCTGGCGCAGCCGCGGATCGTGAAAATATTGCGAGAGCGCCGACCACATCGACGAGAATGGTTTGATCTGCGGCAGCCGCATCATCCCGCGAAAGCCGTCGGCGCCGATCAGCCCGCCATGCTGGGCTGCGGCGCGCGCAGAAACGGCTTTTCGAGAATGTCGTAGATGCGCTTGGTGTCGCGGCAGAAGGTGCGATAGCGCGCGGCCTCCGCGGCGCCCGCGAAATCGCCGATCGCTTCGACCGAGCGTTCTTCGTCGGCGAACAGATCGAGCCGGGAATGCTCGTCCCAGGCGTGGCGCGCAAGAAGTTCGAGCGGACGCAGGCGGACGTGATCTGCGAAATTCCTGCCGGCTGCGGCGAACAATTCGTCGAACACCCAGCGCATGGTGAAAACAGTCGGGCCGCTGTCGATCTGCGAAGCGCCGATCGGCAAGCTGCCGCATCTTGCCGCCGGGGGCGGATCCGCGCTCGAGCACCGTGACGTCGAGACCGCGTGCTGCAAGTGCGAAGGCGGAAACGAGCCCCGCGACGCCTGCGCCGACGATGACGACACGATCTCTGGGCATGGTCCGGCGCCGGCTCCGCGTTGTCGATTGACAGGTGTCAATAATTATTTACACTCGAGTACGACAAGTCAAATTGACAGTTGTCATGTCAACACGGGAGCCTGCCATGGACGTCAGCAGCCGGATCGAGCGCGCCCTCAACGATGCGGTGGCCCGCGCCGAGGTTCCCGGGATGTCCGCCGCGGCTGGCGGCGGCGATGCGATACGCCGTGTTTCCGCGAGGCGCGCGCGTTCGGCCCCGGCTTTGTCACAGCGTCGCCGCGGCCTGCGGCGAAGACCATCCGGCCGCTACCGAAGCCGCAGGTGCTGCGCTCGAATTGCTGCATTGCGCCTCGCTGGTGCATGACGATCTGCCCTGCTTCGATGCGGCGGATACCCGGCGCGGCCGTCCTTCGGTTCACAAGGCCTTCGGCGAACCGCTCGCGGTGTTGACCGGCGACGCGCTGATCGTGCTGGCGTTCCAGACGCTGGCGCGGGTGACAATGCGCGCCGGAACGGCTCGCGACGCTGACGCTGACGGTCGCGCAATCGGTCGGCGTGCCCTCGGGCATCGTCGCGGGCCAGGCCTGGGAATGCGAATCGCAGATCGATCTTGCGCACTATCACCGCGCCAAGACCGGCGCGTTGTTCGCGGCGGCCACGGTCGCGGGCGCGGCATCCGCCGGCGCCGATGCCGAGCCTTGGCGGATGGTCGGCGAAAAACTCGGCGAGGCCTATCAGGTCGCCGACGATATTCGCGATGCGGCGTCGGACGAAGACGAGATCGGCAAGCCGGTCGGACGCGATCTCGCGCTGGGTCGCCCGAGCGCGGTGATCGAGCTTGGGCATGGATGGCGCGCTGTTCCGGTTGCATGAACTGGTGCGCGGCGCGATCGATGCGATGCCGCCCTGTCCCAATGGCGCCGAGCTGCGTTCGCTGATGCTCTCGGAAGCCAAGCGGCTGGTGCCGGCAAAACTTGCGCAATTCGCGGCATAGCCATCATGGCCACGATCGCGCATCGCGGAGTGGCTGGTGAGAGCCAGATCGCGCGGCGCAGCGGATGAGGCTGTACATGCTTCATCGCGGCTGTCGCTGCACGATCGGTCTGCTGGGAATGCGCGACAGAATACTCGCCAATCCCGGTTTCCAGCGATTTGCAGGCACTTTTGCGCTGACGCGCCCGATCGCGCGGCGGCGGGCCAGCGCCCTGTTCGATCTCTGCGCCGGCTTTGTCTATTCGCAGATATTGCTCGCCTGCGTCCGGCTTGCGGCTGTTCGAGCAACTGGTCGATGGACCGCTCAGCGCCGCCGAGTTGTCGTCGCGGCTGTCGTTGCCGGTCGATTCGACTGTGCTGCTGCTCGATGCGGCGGTTTCGCTGAAACTGGCGCAACGCCGCAGCGGCGGCCGTTATGGCCTCGGTCCGCTCGGTGCGGCGTTGATGGGCAATCCCGGCGTGGTCGCGATGATCGAGCACCACGCGATGCTGTATGGCGATCTCAGGGATCCCGTCGCGTTGCTGCGCGGCGAAGCCGGGGCAGGGCAGCTTGCGGCGTACTGGCCCTATGCCAAAAGCGAGCCAGGCCCGCCGGTCTCTCCCGCGACGCGATCGCGCCCTACACCGCCTTGATGGCGGCATCGCAGCCGATGATCGCGCAACAGGTGCTGTCGGCCTATTCATTCCGCGGACATCGCTGCCTGCTTGATATCGGCGGCGGCGACGGTTCGTTCATGGCGTCAGTGGCCGCGCAAACGCCGAAGCTGCGATGCGTGCTGTTCGATCTTCCCGCCGTCGCCGACCAGGCCAGCGAACGGTTTCGCGCCGCAGGGCTGTCGTCCCGCGCGGTGGCGATCGGCGGCAGCTTTCTCACCGACCGGCTGCCCGAAGGCGCCGATATCGTCTCGCTGGTGCGGGTCATCCACGATCACGATGACGCCGACGTCATGACTTTGCTGCGCGCCGTTCGCCGCGCCTGCCGGACAATGGAACGCTTTTGATCGCCGAGCCGATCTCCGGCGTGCGCGGCACCGAGCCGATCGGCGACGCCTATTTCGCGTTTTATCTGCTGGCGATGGGCAGCGGCCGGCCCCGAACCTTCGCCCGGCTGCGCGAAATGCTCAGCGAAGCCGGTTTTGCCGATATCGCGCTGCGCCCGGCCGGGATGCCGCTGCTCACAAGTGTGATTACCGCCCGGGCAGGTTAACAATTCTGTTAATCTAACTTGACACTCATAGAACGTCAGGTTAGCATGACAGTACGGGAGTGAGGCTTCGCGCCGTCCATGAATCGGAGTGAGCGGTGGAAACCATCGCGGTCGTGTTGAAGCAGCCGGAGCAAGTTGAGCTCAATCGGCTTGCTTTGACTTCGCCGACCCCCGACGACGTCGTGGTCGATATCGACTGGAGCGGCGTCAGCACCGGCACCGAGCGATTGCTGTGGTCCGGCCGGATGCCGCCATTTCCCGGGAATGGGATATCCGCTCGTCCCCGGCTACGAGTCGGTGGGCCGCGTCGTCGAAGCGGGATCGGCAACCGAACTTCATCCCGGTCAGCGCGTATTCGTTCCCGGCGCGAAATGTTTCGGCGAAGTGCGCGGCCTGTTCGGCGCATCGGCTTCGCGGCTGGTGGTGCCGGCGAAACGGGTGGTGCCGCTCGATCAGCATATCGGCGAGCAGGGGATTCTGCTGGCACTGGCCGCGACGGCCTATCACGCCATCGCCGCGCGCGGCGCTACCGCTCCGGATTGCATCGTCGGTCACGGCGTTCTCGGCCGATTGCTGGCGCGCATTTCGATCGCGGTTCGCAACGATCCGCCGGTGGTGTGGGAGAAGAATCCGGCCCGCGTCGGCGGCGCGGTCGACTACGGCGTGCTCGATCCCGAACACGACACCCGCCGCGACTACAAGAGCATCTACGACGTCAGCGGCGATGCCGGCCTGCTGGATTCGCTGATCGGCCGCATCGCGCCGGGCGGCGAGATCGTGCTGGCCGGATTTTACAGCGAGCGGCTGTCCTTTGCTTTTCCGCCGGCGTTCATGCGCGAAGCCCGCATTCGCGTTGCCGCCGAATGGCAACCGTCCGATCTCGTCGCGACCAAGGCGCTGATCGAATCCGGACGGCTGTCGCTCGACGGCCTGATCACCCATCACTTCGACGCCAAGGCCGCGCCCGATGCTTACCGCGTCGCCTTCGAAGATCCCGCCTGTCTGAAAATGGTTTTGAACTGGAGTTCGCTCTCATGAATGCCGTGCCTCAAATCAGCATGAAGGACGCGCTGCGGGCCGAAGCCGCGATCGAGCCGAACGCGCCGGTGACAACACCCGTCACCAAGGAAACCCAGATCATCGCGATCTACGGCAAGGGCGGCATCGGCAAGAGTTTCACGCTCGCGAACCTGTCCTACATGATGGCGCAGCAGGGCAAGAAGGTGCTGCTGATCGGCTGCGATCCGAAGAGCGATACCACGTCGCTGCTGTTCGGCGGCCGCGCCTGCCCGACCATCATCGAAACCTCGTCGAAGAAGAAACTCGCCGGCGAGGAAGTGAAGATCGGCGACGTCTGCTTCAAGCGCGACGGCGTGTTCGCGATGGAACTCGGCGGCCCGGAAGTCGGCCGCGGCTGCGGCGGCCGCGGCATCATCCACGGCTTCGAACTGCTGGAGAAGCTCGGCTTCCACGAATGGGGTTTCGACTACGTACTGCTCGACTTCCTGGGCGACGTCGTCTGCGGCGGGTTCGGCCTGCCGATCGCGCGCGACATGTGCCAGAAGGTCATCGTCGTCGGATCGAACGACCTGCAATCGCTTTACGTCGCCAACAATGTCTGCTCGGCGGTGGAATATTTCCGCAAGCTCGGCGGCAATGTCGGCGTCGCCGGCATGGTCATCAACAAGGATGACGGCACCGGCGAAGCCGCGGCATTCGCGCAGAGCGTCGGCATTCCCGTGCTCGCGGCGATCCCGGCCGACGACGATATCCGCAAGAAGAGCGCGAATTACGAAATCATCGGCCTGCCGGGCGGGCAGTGGAGCTCGTTGTTCGAGGAACTCGCGAAGAACGTCGGCCTGGCGCCGCCGGTTCGTCCGACGCCGCTGACGCAGGACGGTCTGCTCGGCCTGTTCAAGGGCGAGGTGGTCGGCCGTGGCGTCGTGCTCGATCCCGCCACCATGGAAGACATGTGCGGCAAGTCGGTCGTGAACAAGCCGTCCCTCGAAGTCGTCTACGACGCAGCGTGAGCAGCAAGCATGATGCGGAGCGCGACATGAACGTCATCCTGCCTCGATATGCCGGCGCGATAGCTGAGTTTGTCGTGAACGAGCCTGTTGAGGTGGACGTCGCGGTTGAAGAATTGACTGCAGCGAGTGCCGCCCACCGGCGATCAATGCCGCCGCAACAAAGAGCGATGGCCTCGGTTGTCACGCCGGCGCCGCGGAACTGAAGGCTGCCGCATCGGCCGCGGGCAAGAGCGATATCCTCGATCGTTATGCTGCGGATTATCCCAAAGGGCCGCACGACCAGCCGCAGAGCATGTGTCCGGCATTTGGCTCCCTGCGGGTCGGCCTGCGCATGCGCCGTACCGCGACGATCCTGTCGGGTTCGGCCTGTTGCGTCTATGGCCTGACCTTCACTTCGCATTTCTACGGCGCGCGCCGGACTGTCGGATATGTTCCGTTCAATTCCGAAACGCTGGTGACCGGTAAACTGTTCGAGGATATCCGCGAAGCCGTTTTCAAGCTCGCCGATCCCGCGCTTTACGACACCATCATCATCACCAATCTTTGCGTGCCCACGGCTTCCGGCGTGCCGCTCGATCTGCTGCCGGATGAAATCAACGGCGTGCGAATCATCGGCATCGATGTGCCGGGATTCGGAGTGCCGACCCATGCCGAAGCCAAGGACGTGCTCGCGGCGGCGATGCTCGAATATGCCCGCAAGGAAGTCGAGCAGGGGCCGGTGCAGGCGCCACGCGGCGGCAGGAGCGAGCGGCCGACCGTCACGCTGATCGGCGAGATGTTCCCCGCCGATCCCGTCGGCATCGGCATGATGCTGGAGCCGCTGGGATTGGCGGCCGGTCCGGTGGTGCCGACCCGCGAATGGCGCGAACTTTATGCAGCACTGGATTGCTCGGTGGTCGCGGCCATTCATCCGTTCTACACCGCGAGCTTCCGTCAGTTCGATCTCGCGGGCCGGAAGATCGTTGGTTCCGCGCCGGTTGGCCACGACGGCACCGAAGCCTGGCTCGAGTCGATCGGTACGGGCCTGCAACGTCGCGCGCGATAAGATCGATGCCGCCAAGAACCGTTTCCTGCCGATGATCAAGGCCGCACTCGCGGCCAAGCCGATCGATGCCCGCATCACCGTCTCCGGGTATGAGGGATCCGAGCTGCTGGTGGCGCGGCTTCTGATCGAGAGCGGCGCCAAAGTGCCTTATGTCGGAACCGCTTGTCCGAAGACGCAATGGTCGGATGCCGATCGCCAATGGCTGGAGGCCAAAGGCACCCGCGTTCAATACCGGGCGTCGCTGGAGATGGATCTCGCCGCAATCGATGAGTTCAAGCCGGATCTCGCGATCGGCACCACACCTGTCGTGCAGAAGGCAAAGCAGAAGGCGATCCCGTCGCTGTATTTCACCAACCTGATCTCGGCGCGGCCGTTGTTCGGCGTTGCCGGCGCGGGCTCGCTGGCGCAGGTCGTCAATGCCGCGCTCGGCAATCAAAGCCGCTTCGACGAGATGAAGGAATTCTTCGGCGATGTCGGCGAAGGCCACGCCGCCGGCGTTTGGGAAGACACGCCAAAAGACAACGTCGCATTCCGGGAGAAGTACAAGAAGCAGATCGAAGCCCAGGCCAAGAAGCGTAAAGCCGAGGAGATGATCTGATGCTGGTCCTCGATCATGATCGTGCAGGCGGCTACTGGGGCGCGGTCTATGCCTTCACCGCGGTCAAGGGCATGCAGGTCATCATCGATGGTCCGGTCGGCTGCGAGAATCTGCCGGTGACCTCGGTGCTGCACTATACCGACGCGCTGCCGCCGCATGAACTGCCGATCGTGGTCACCGGCCTTGGCGAAGAAGAACTCGGCCAGACCGGTACCGAAGGCGCGATGAAGCGCGCGCATCGGGTGCTCGATCCCTATTTGCCGGCAGTCGTGGTCACCGGTTCGATCGCCGAAATGATCGGCGGCGGCGTCACGCCGGAAGGCACCAATATCAAGCGGTTCCTGCCGCGAACCATCGACGAGGACCAGTGGCAGAGCGCTGACCGCGCTATCGTCTGGCTGTGGAAGGAATACGGCGTCAAGAAAATCCCGGAGCGCAAGCCACGCGCGGAAGGCGTCAAGCCGCGGGTCAACATCATCGGGCCGATTTACGGCACCTTCAACATGCCGAGCGACCTCGCCGAGATTCGCCGGTTGATCGAAGGCATCGGCGCTGATGTCAACATGGTGTTTCCGCTCGGCAGTCACCTGGCCGACATTCCGAAGCTGGTCAACGCCGACGTCAATGTCTGCATGTACCGCGAGTTCGGGCGCATGCTGTGCGAGGCGCTGGAACGTCCCTATCTGCAGGCGCCGATCGGCCTGCACAGCACGACCAAGTTCCTGCGCAAGCTGGGCGAACTGCTCGGCATCGATCCCGAACCGTTCATCGAGCGGGAGAAGCACACCACCATCAAGCCGCTGTGGGATCTCTGGCGTTCCGTGACGCAGGATTTCTTCGGTACCGCGAGTTTTGCCATCGTCGCCAACGAGACATATGCGCGGGGCGTGCGGAATTTCCTCGAGACCGAAATGGGATTGCCGTGCACATTCTCGTTCTCGCGCAAGGCCGGCGTGAAGCCGGACAATGATGCGGTCCGCTCCGCCGTGCGTGAGAAGCCACCGCTCATCATGTTCGGAAGCTACAATGAACGGATGTATCTGGCCGAAGCCGGGGGCCGGGCAATCTACATTCCAGCCTCTTTTCCTGGCGCAGTAATCCGCCGCCACCTCGGCACGCCGTTCATGGGTTATTCCGGCGCGACCTACCTGGTTCAGGAAGTCTGCAACGCGCTGTTCGATGCGCTGTTCAATATCCTGCCCCTGGCCGCCGATCTCGACCGGGTCGATCCGACCCCGGCACGGCTGCACGAGGAAATCCTCTGGAGCGACGAAGCCAAGGCGCTGCTCGACGAGGTGCTGGAGGCGCATCCGGTCCTGGTGCGCATCTCCGCTGCCAAGCGCCTGCGCGATGCCGCCGAAAGCGGCGCGCGGCGCGCAGGCGAAGATCGCGTCACCGCCGATTTTGTCACGAAGGCGCGAGCCGCACTCATGGACAGGCAGCCCGCATGAGAATGATCGAAGCAAACCTGTATCCGGCGATTCCGTATTTCAATCCGGAACGCCACAATCGGGAGGTGACGTCGATGTCCGACTACGTCCACAGCGGTCGTCGTTCAAAATCGTTCGCAGAGCGCAAGGGCATCGAGTCCCGACTGATGTTCGGTGCCTGTTATCTGCTGTTTCTGTTCCGTGCCGCCGTCACGCGTCTGGTGCCGTGGCGCAGCCAGGCACGGTTTCGGGAATTGCGAGTTCGCGAGTCGATTTTCAGGGAAGCTAGCAGTGCTGCCAGCGTGATGGTCGCCTCGTCATTTATGGGTCTGTAACTCGGATTTCGTCCGGCGGTGCCGGGCGGATAACTGCCGCTTCTAAGGAGATCCGGCATTCGCTGTCGCCCACGCTCGGGCGGCGAACGGCCGCAAGGCCATCACTAGGAGGAATACCAAATGAAGGACGGTTCCATCTCGGGGCTATCCGAAGCCGAAGCCAAGGAATTCCACACGATATTCATGACGAGTTTCTTTCTCTTCGTGGCCGTCGCGGTGGTTGCTCACATCCTCGCGTGGATGTGGCGTCCTTGGCTGCCAGGCCCAGGCGGCTACAAGACAGCGTTGGATAGCATCCAGCACTTCGCCAGTCTTTCCCTGTCGTACTTGTCATAACGGGAGACGAAAACATGTGGCGAATTTGGCTTCTATTCGATCCGCGGCGTGCGTTGATCATGCTCTTCACGTTCCTTTTCGGACTGGCGATCGTGATCCACTTCATTCTGCTCTCTACCGACCGGTTCAACTGGTTGGACGGTCCCCGCAAGGGTCCGGCGAAGACGTCAGAGATTTCTCTGCCGTACACACCACCAAGCATGCCGTCCTGATGGCATGACCTACTGTGCACCGGAACGGAGGAGGTCGGATCGAGCGGCCGGGCTCGTCCGCTTCCGGTGGCTACAGAATGAACGACGAAGATACGGCAACGGCAATCACGACAACGAGCGGTGATTTACAGATTCGCACGCGGAGGAACGATCGATGGCAATGCTCAGCTTTGAAAGAAAATATCGCGTTCGCGGCGGAACGCTCATCGGAGGCGACCTGTTCGATTTCTGGGCCGGTCCTTTCTACGTCGGTTTTTTTGGTGTCACGACGGTGTTCTTTGCGCTGGTCGGGATCGCGATGATCCTCTGGAACACCGCGCTCGGGCCGACCTGGAATCTCTGGCAGATCAGTGTCAATCCGCCCGATGTCAAATACGGACTGTCATTTGCGCCGCTGCAGGAGGGCGGCATCTGGCAGATCGTCACCATCTGCGCATTAGGCGCATTTGTCTCATGGGCGCTCCGCGAGGTCGAAATCTGCCGCAAGCTCGGCATCGGCTACCATGTACCGTTCGCATTCAGCTTTGCGATCTTTGCCTATTTCACCCTGGTGGTGATCCGGCCGGTGCTGATGGGATCATGGAGCTACGGCTTCCCCTACGGTATCATCACCCATCTCGATTGGGTGTCGAACACCGGCTACACCTACGGCAACTTCCACTACAATCCTGCACATATGATCGCCATCACGTTTTTCTTCACGACGTGCCTGGCGCTGGCGCTGCATGGCGGCCTGATCCTGTCATCGACCAATCCCGACAGGGGAGAGCCGGTAAAATCGCCCGAGCATGAGAACACCGTCTTCCGCGATCTGATCGGCTACTCGGTCGGCACCATCGGCATTCATCGCCTCGGATTGTTCGTGGCGCTGTCGGCGGTGTTCTTTAGCGCCGTCTGCATCGTGATCAGCGGCCCGTTGTGGTCGGAAGGCAACGCCTGGTCCGAATGGTGGAACTGGTGGCGCAATCTGCCGATCTGGTCCGCCAACTAATCCCGGTCATCAGAAAGAGTCATCGCCATGGCCCGTTATCAGAATTTCTTCACCCAGGTGCAGGTTCGCAGCGCCGTCTATCCAGGTATTCCCCTGCAACCCGGGACATGGGTTCGCACCGGGGAGGGCCGGTTCAACTACTGGCTCGGCAAGATCGGCGACGCCCAGCTCGGCCCGATCTATCTGGGCTTTACCGGCCTTGCCTCCATCATGTGCGGCATCGTTGCGATCGAAATCATCGGCCTCAATATGATGGCTTCGGTGAACTGGAGCCCGATCGAATTTGTCAGGCAATTGCCCTGGCTTTCGCTGGATCCGCCCAAGCCCGAATACGGCATCAGCTTTCCGCCGCTGAAGGAAGGTGGATGGTGGCTGATGGCGGGCTTCTTCCTGACCACGTCGATCCTGCTGTGGTGGACACGGACCTACCGGCGCGCCCGCGCACTCGGAATGGGCACGCACGTTTCGTGGGCTTTCGCCTCGGCGATCTGGCTGTATCTTGTGCTCGGCTTTATCCGGCCGCTACTGATGGGGCATTTCAGTGAAGCCGTTCCGTTCGGGATCTTCCCGCATCTGGACTGGACCAACAATTTCTCCATCACCCATGGCAACCTGTTCTACAATCCGTTCCACATGCTATCGATTGCGTTCCTGTATGGCTCGGCGCTGCTGTTCGCCATGCACGGTGCGACTATCCTGGCGGTGAGCCGCTACGGCGGCGAGCGTGAGATCGAACAAATCGTCGACCGCGGAACGGCGCTCGAGCGTGCCGCCTTGTTCTGGCGCTGGACCATGGGCTTCAACGCGACGGCTGAATCGATTCACCGCTGGGCGTGGTGGTTCGCGGTGCTGTGCCCGCTCTGCGGCGGCATCGGGATTCTTCTCTCCGGTACGGTCGTCGACAACTGGTTCGATTGGGGCGTCAAACACGGATTGGCGCTGCCGAGATAGCGAGGACGAGAGCAACTGCTCTCGCGAACTCTGAAAGCGCACGCTGGTAACAGCAGGCTGCCTATCCATCGCGCGCAAGCTTCCCTGGTCTCGCCGGTCAAGCAAGCCCTTTACCGTCCGGGGCGATGCAGCGGCAAGCGGACAAGGTCGAATTGACGACAATGCTGTGTCCGCCAACAAACAAGAAGCCGAGCCGGGAAGGACGCTGAGTGGAGGATCACTGGTTGGTGGAGGATATTTGCGCTGGTGCAAGTGTTCAAATCTCCGAAAGAATTGCTTGGCGATCTCGGTGCACAGTCTGCTGCGAAGTTGATTGCCGCTGCGACCGACGTCGCACTGGTAATCGACGCACAAGGCTGCATTCGCGACGTCGCGTTCAACAAGGACGAGCTGTCGCTCGAACTGGACGCCCAGGGGCGGTGGCTGGGTTCGAAGCTTCTCGACATTGTCACCTCGGAAACCCAGAGCAAGGTCCGGGAATTGCTGGGCGACGCGACTGCGTTGAAGGCGTCGAGCTGGCGTCAGGTAAATCATCCGTCGCCGGGCGGCGAGGATATTCCGGTGCTCTACTCGGCGATCGGTATCGGGCGCAAGGATCGCTTTGTGGTGGTCGGCCGCGACCTGCGACCGCTGGCCGCCATGCAACAGCGGCTCATCAATGCGCAACAATCGATGGAACGGGATTATGTCCGTCTGCGTCATGCGGAGACCCGGTACCGGTTGCTGTTCCAGGTTTCGTCGGAAGCGGTCATGATCGTTGATTCCAGCAACAACGTGATCCTTGACGCCAATCCGGCGGCACTTGCGCTGTTTGACGAGAGCGCACCGCAATTACTCAAATCCGGCCTTCCAGAACATTTCGATGCAATGAGCTCCGTCGCGATTCAGACGCTTCTGGCCGACGTTCGCGCCACCGGCCGCGACAACAACGCGCTGGTGCATCTGGCCAAAGGAGAACGAGAGTGCCGTGTCTCGGCGTCCCTGTTCCGACAGGAGAATGCTTCGCTGTTCCTGGTTCGCCTGTCATCGCAGGCAGCAGCTCCGCAAAGCGGCGCATTGAAGGCCACTTCGCTGCTGCTCAACTATTTCGAATCGGCTCCCGACGGGCTCGTCATCACACAATTTGACGGCCGCATCGTGAAATCCAATCCGGCATTCCTGGAAATGGCGCAGCTCAGCAGTGCCGAGCAGGCGCGTGGAGAATTGCTGGATCGCTGGCTCGGCCGTGCCGGCGTCGATTTTAGCGTAGCGCTGGCTAATCTCCGGCAGAATGATTCGATCAAGTTGTTTGCAACCGCCATGCGCGGCGAGTATGGCGCGCTGGCGGAGGTCGAGGTGTCGGCGGTCTCACTGACGGACGGTGAGGACAAACCCAGTTTTGGCTTCGCGATCAGGAATGTCGAGAAGCGGCTGTCGTCAACGACATCGTCGCAGCGCGAATTGCCTCGGTCGGTCGCGCAGCTGACCGAGCTGATCGGACGCGTTCCATTGCGTGATCTGGTACGCGAGACCACCGATGTGATCGAAAAGCTTTCGATCGAGGCAGCACTGGAATTGACCGGTGATAACCGCGCCTCGGCTGCAGAAATGCTGGGCCTCAGCCGTCAGAGCCTCTATGTCAAACTGCGTCGTTTCGGACTTGCCGAGCCTGCGGCAGATGATGAGGCCGCAGATGAATAGCGTCGTTGTCCATCGTCCTTCGCCCTTGGTCGTGCTCGAACTGCTCAAGCCGATCACCTGGTTTCCGCCGATGTGGGCGCTCGGTTGCGGCGTCGTATCGGCGGGCGTTTCACCTGGACAGCGTTGGCCGCTAATTATCGCCGGCATACTGCTTGCGGGGCCGATGGTGTGCGGCACCAGCCAGGCCGTCAATGACTGGTATGACCGGCATGTCGATGCCATCAACGAACCTGATCGCCCGATTCCCTCTGGTCGCATTCCCGGCCGTTGGGGTCTTTATATCGCGGTCGGGTGGACGTTACTGTCGCTGTTGCTTGCCACTGCGTTGGGTACCTGGGGCTTTATCGCTGCCATCGTCGGACTCGTGCTGGCCTGGGCCTATAGCGCGCCGCCGATCCGCTTGAAGCAGAACGGCTGGTGGGGCAATGCGGCCTGCGGGCTGTGTTATGAGGGGTTGCCGTGGTTCACCGGCGCCGCCGTGATGACGGCATCGAGCCCGGACTGGCGCATTGTCGTCATGGCGCTGCTCTACAGCGTCGGCGCGCACGGCATCATGACCCTCAACGACTTCAAGTCCGTCGAGGGCGACAAGCGGATGGGGATCGATTCGCTTCCGGTGTTGCTCGGTGTCGGTAATGCCGCGCGCTTTGCCTGTTGGGTGATGGCAGTTCCGCAACTGGTCGTGGTCGCATTGCTTTTGAATTGGCAGCGCCCGTTCTACGCGGCAGCCATCGGTGCGCTTCTGGTCGCACAATTCTTCCTCATGGCCCATTTCCTTAAGAACCCGCGGGAACGGGCGCCCTGGTACAACGGAACCGGGATAAGTTGTTACGTCGCAGGGATGCTCATCAGCGCATTCGCGCTGGCTTCGATCAGGGCGGGGTGACATGAACAATCCAGTGCTTTCATGGTTCGGTATCTTCAGGCTCGGACTTGTGCAAACCGGGCTCGGCGCCATCGTGGTGCTGACCACTTCGACGCTGAACCGGGTGATGGTGGTCGAGCTTGCGATGCCGGCGATCCTGCCGGGCGCCTTGGTGGCCATTCATTATGCGCTTCAGGTGTTCCGACCAGCGTGGGGACACGGTTCGGACCTGGGTGCGCGGCGGACGCCGTGGATTGTCGGCGGCATGGCGGTCCTGGCAACCGGTGGGCTGCTGGCCTCTGTTGCGACCGCGTGGATGACGACACAGCCGCTGTTCGGTATCGCGCTGGCAGTTGTCGCGTTCTGTTTGATTGGCGCCGGTGTCGGCGCTGCGGGTACGTCACTGCTTGTGCTGCTGGCCAAACGCAGCGACGAAAAGCGACGCGCGGCTGCTGCCACCATCGTCTGGGTGATGATGATCGCCGGCTTCATCGTGACGACCGGCGTGGCGGGGCATCTGCTCGATCCGTTTTCGCCGCTTCGGCTGATCGTCGTTTCCGGATCTGTATCTCTGGCGGCGATGGTCCTGACCCTTGCGGGGGTATGGGGCATCGAAGGACCGGCCATCGCTTCCGCGAAGGTCGCGTCACAAAAAGTGGCGGCGCGTAACGCCTCGTTCCGCGATGCTTTCATGGAGGTCTGGGCCGATCCGAAAGCCCGGCGCTTTGCGATCTTTGTCTTTGTCTCGATGCTGGCCTACAGCGCGCAGGATCTGATCCTGGAGCCGTTTGCGGGAACCGTGTTCGGGTTTACGCCTGGCGAGACCACAAAACTTTCGGGCGTTCAACATGGCGGCACGCTGATCGGAATGGTGCTGGTGCCGTTGATCGGAGCCATTTATCCGCGGTCGCGCGGAAATCTGCAACTCTGGACCATCGGTGGGTGCCTTGACTTCGGCGGTCGCGCTGTTGTGCCTGGCGGCGGCAGCCGTCGTTGGCCCTTCATGGCCATTGCGCGAGACGGTATTCATGCTCGGCGTCACCAACGGCGCCTATGCGGTGGCAGCGATCGGTTCGATGATGGCGCTGGTCAGCGCCGGCAGCGAGAAGCGCGAAGGCGTGCGGATGGGCCTGTGGGGCGCGGCGCAGGCTTTTGCGTTCGGCATCGGCGGCTTTCTCGGAACGCTCGCCAGCGACATCGCGCGATACCTGCTGTCATCGCCGGCGCTGTCTTATTCCGTCGTCTTTGCATCTGAAGCCGGCCTGTTCGTCGTTGCCGCCTTCATGGCGGTTTGGGTTCATCGCGCTCCGGCAAAGGACGCAATGCGACAAGGCGAGCTGCGAAGCCGTCGCAGTGGCAGGAGGGTGACATGCTCGCGATCTCCGAGATTTTCGATGTGGTGGTTGTCGGCGGCGGACCCTCCGGCGCTACGGCGGCGCACGATCTGGCCAATCTCGGCCGAAGCGTGCTGCTGCTCGATCGCGCCGGACGCATCAAGCCATGCGGCGGTGCGATACCGCCGCGGTTGATCCGTGATTTCGACATTCCGGATCATCTGCTGGTGGCCAAGGTCAACTCGGCGCGCATGGTATCGCCGTCGGACAAGCAGGTCGATATGCCGATCGATGGTGGCTTTGTCGGCATGGTCGATCGAGATGTGTTTGACGAATGGTTGAGGCAACGCGCCGTGCAGGCCGGCGCCACGCGGCGAACCGGCCTGTTCAAGCGCTTCGAGCGTGACGAAATCGGAAGGACCATCGTGTACTTACGAAGAACGTGCAGCCGACGGCACGATGACGGAGAAAGCCGTGGTACGCACCCGCGCGTTGATCGGTGCGGATGGCGCGCTGTCGGCGGTTGCGCGCCAATGCCTGCCCGGCGCTGACCGCTTGCCTTACGTGTTCGCCTATCACGAGATCGTTCGTGCGCCGCAGCCGGAAGCCAAATTCGATGGTTCGCGTTGCGACGTCTATTACCGTGGTACGGTTTCTCCTGACTTCTACGGCTGGGTGTTTCCCCATGGCGATACCGTCAGCGTCGGTACCGGGTCGGCACATAAGGGATTTTCGCTGCGCAATTCCGTTGGCGGGTTGCGCAACGCGACGGGATTGGGATCGACCGAGACCATCCGTCGCGAGGGCGCGCCCATCCCGCTGCATCCGTTGCCACGATGGGATGACGGCCATAGCGTCCTGCTCGCCGGCGATGCTGCGGGCGTCGTCGCACCGGCGTCGGGTGAGGGCATTTACTATGCGATGATCGGCGGAAGGCTTTCGGCCGAGGCCGTCGATTTGTTTCTCGAAACCGGCGAAGTGAAAGCGTTGCGGACCGCGCGAAAGCGCTTCATGCGAATGCACGGCGTCGTGTTCTGGATCTTCGGCGTGATGCAGTGGTACTGGTATTCGAACGATCGCCGCCGCGAGCGCTTTGTCAGCATTTGCCGCGACCGCGATGTCCAGAAGCTGACGTGGGATGCCTATATGAACAAGGAATTGGTGCTGGCCAAGCCGATCGCTCATGTCCGGATCTTCTTCAAGAACCTCGCCCATATGGCTGGGCTGGCTTCGGCGTAATGATCGCGCGCCGGAGCTTCTGGAAACCGGTCCTGATCGCGGCTGGCGTCGCGATCTTCATCGGGGTGCTCGGCGGGACGCTGACCGATACCGGACCCTGGTACCAAAATCTGCGCAAACCCTCCTGGCAGCCGCCCGACTGGCTGTTCGGTCCGGCATGGACATTGATTTTCGCATTGGCGACGGTGTCGGCGGTCTATGCTTGGCGCAGCGCGGACAATCGCGTGCAGCGCGAATGGGTGATCGGGCTGTTCGCGCTCAATGGATTTCTCAACGTACTTTGGAGCACGTTGTTCTTTGCGTTAAGGCGGCCGGACTGGGCATTGATCGAGGTCGTGCTTCTCTGGCTCTCGATCCTGTTGCCGATGGTAGTGTTCTGGCGGTTTGCAAAGCCGGCCAGCCTCTATTTGCTGCCTTACCTTGCGTGGGTATCGTTCGCGGCTTTTCTCAATCTGACGGTCGTCCGCCTGAATGCGCCGTTCTCTTGAACGTACCAGGATGGTGTTGCCTCGCGAGAGATCGTCATGTGATCGTCAGCCATGGCTGAACTTTTCGCGAGCGGGCGCCTCATTGATTTAATTCTAATCGTGGTCGTTATCGAGGCTGCGGGTTTGCTGTTGTTTTGGCGCTATACCCGGCGAGGGATCGCGCCTGGCGATCTTCTGCCAAACCTGTGCGCGGGCGCATTTCTGTTGTTGGCGTTGCGCGTCACGCTAGCAGGACGGGCTGGATGATCGCCTGCGGCTGCCTTGCAGCCGCAGGATTGGCGCATCTGCTTGATGTCAGCCGGCGCTGGCGCAGATAGCGCCGCCGCTGTCACGAAGTTATTTCTTTCGGCTTGTCAGAGAATTTGTTGATGTAGGCGATCACGTCCTTGCGCTGCTGCTCATCGGTCAGATGAAACGTCATCTTGGTCGAGCCGGTTGCGAGATCGGGCTTGCCCTTGTCGGTCAGGAATTTCTTCAGAAAGGCGTTGGGATCGGGCAAATATTGCATGATCAGATCGTCAGACCAGACCAGGCCGTTCTCGCCCGCGGACTTGTTGAGCGTCGAATAGGCGAAACCCGGCGCCGTGCCCGATTGACGGCCGATGACGCCGGTCAGCACCGGACCGATGAGGTTCTTCGCGTCCGGGCCGATGCGGTGGCAGGTCATGCACTGCTTGAAAACCTGCTCGCCTTTCGTGGCGTCCTGCGCGAAAGCCGCGCCGCTCGAAAGAGCCGCAGCGGCTGCCGTAAAAGCTAAAACTGTAAGTCTTGATCACCACATTGCTCTCCCTGACTTCATTTTCGATGTTCGAACGATTCGACTGTTAAGATACGTTGACAGTTAAAAAATATCAAATATTCTTGTCGATGCTTGGCGATATTTTGAGCAGAATTTGAGCTGCTTCGGCGGTCAACAGGCCTGGTTCGAGCGGTATTAACCGCAAATAGCTGCTGCTCGGTTCCCCGGCGTTGTAAAGTATATGTGACAACTAAAACCCTCTAAACAAAGGTGTTTCTTGACTTAGGTCGGCCGATTCTGCGCAATCCTATGGAGCCATTCGCGCTGTTCCTCGCGTTGAGTGTCAGGCAGCATTGGCACATTCCGTGCATCGATTTGACTGTCGTTGTTTGGACAGTTTCTCGGAGCAATCGCTTCGCGAGAAAAATGATCGGCAGATAAAAAGAATGGCCGCGCTACCAACCGTACAGCCTGACATCACGCTGCTTCTGGACATGGAAGGCGTGATCCGCGAAGCGACATTGTCTCCGGCGATGAGCGGCGAGAGCGTCGATGGCTGGCTCGGCCGCCCGTGGGTGGAAATCGCCGGCGATATGGGCGGCGACAAGGTCAAGCGCATGGTCGACGATGCGCGCGTCAGCGGCATTTCCGCGTTCCGCCAGATCAACCAGCGTTTTCCGAGCGGTCTCGAAATTCCGATGGAATTTACGACGGTGCTGCTGGGCGGCCGCGCCGGGATGCTTGCGATCGGAAAGAATCTGCAGGCGGTCGCCGAATTGCAGTCGCGCCTGATTGCCGCGCAGCAGACCATGGAGCGCGACTACTGGAAGCTCCGCGAAATCGAAACGCGTTACCGGCTGGTATTCGACGCCTCAAACGAAGCCGTCATGATCGTATCCGCGGCCAATCTTGCGGATCATCGAAGCCAACCGCACCGCCATCGAGGCGCTGAGTTCCGCGCGTCGCCGCAACGAAGATCTTGCCGGACGCGAATTGCTGCATGACGTGGCCGCGGAAGATCGCGAGGCCGTTCGCGAAATGCTGGCGCGCATCCGCGAGCGCGGCAAGGCGTTGAGCATCCTCGTGCATCTCGGCGCCGAGGCAAACCCCTGGATGCTGCGCGGATCGCTGATCACGGCCGAGCCTGGACATGTATTCCTGCTGCAGTTTACCCGCCGCAACCGATTTGTCGGCTCGACGCAGAATGGCGAACAATCAACTGTGGAAGATCTGGTCGACTATCTGCCGGATGGTTTCGTGGCGCTGGACGCGGCCGGTATCATTCGCCACGCCAATCAGGCTTTTCTTGATCTCGTGCAGGTCGGTTCCAAGGGGTCGGCGATCGGCGAGTCGCTGGGGCGCTGGCTCTGGCAGCCCGGCGCCGATTTGAACGCGTTGCTGGCCAATGTCCAGCGGCACAGGACCGTGCGGCTTTTCACTACCACTATTCGCGGCGAACTCGGCACCGATACCGAAATCGAGATTTCAGCCGGCAGCGGCGAAGGCAGCGAACAGAACCATATCGGCGTGTTGCTTCGCAACGTCGCCCGCCGCCTTCCGTCCAGCGGGGAAAGCGACTTCCTGCGGACGGCGCTGGGATCGATGAGCGAGCAGATCGGAAAGTCCTCGCTGCGCAAGCTCGTCAAGAACACCGTCAGCATCGTCGAGCAGCACTATGTCAAGGAAGCGCTGGAACTCGCGGGCGGGAACCGGACGGCGACCGCCGAACTTCTGGGATTGAGCCGGCAGAGCCTTTATGCAAAGCTCAATCGTTACGGCCTCGACGACAAGGGGTCGGACACCGAGGAAACCCCAGAGGATTGAGTTGGCGTTGCATTCCCACGCTACCCCAGCGTTCGGAAAAGCCGATCTTTCGAACTGCGAACGGGAAGAGATTCATCTCGCGGGCTCCATTCAGCCGCATGGCGCGCTGTTGGTTGTCAGCGAACCCGATCACCGCGTCATTCAGGCCAGCGCCAACGCCGCCGATTTTCTGAATCTCAAAGCAAGTCGATCGGGATGCCGCTCGCCGATCTCGACGGCGATCTGTTGTTTCGTATCCTTCCTCATCTCGGTCCGACTTCGCAGGGTCTGCCGATTGCCGTCGGTGCCGCATCGGCAATCCCGAGCGCGGAATTCGACGGCCTTCTGCATCGGCCGCCCGCCGGCGGGCTGATCATCGAGCTTGAGCGCGCCGGGCCGTCGGTCGATCTCTCAAAGCAAATCGCCAGCGCGCTTGGAGAAAATTCGTACCGCATCTTCGCTTCGGGCGTTGTGCGACGAGACCGCGAACGTTGTTTCAGGATCGCACCGGCTACGATCGGGTGATGGTCTATCGCTTCGATGACGAAGGCCATGGCGAGGTGTTCTCCGAGCGGCGCAAGTCCGATCTCGAGGCCTATCTCGGCAACCGCTATCCTGCGTCGGACATTCCGCAGATGGCGCGACGTCTTGTATGAACGCACCCGCGTTCGCGTGCTGGTCGATGTCGGCTATGAGCCCGTGCCGCTGCAGCCGCGGCTTTCGCCGCTGACCGGGCGCGATCTCGACATGTCGCTGTGCTTCCTGCGCAGCATGTCGCCGATTCATCTGCAATATCTGAAAAACATGGGCGTCGGCGCCACGCTGGTGGTCTCGCTGGTGGTCGGTGGCAAGCTGTGGGGGCTCGTGGCCTGTCATCACTATGAGCCGCGCTTCATTCATTTCGAATTGCGGGCGGTTTGCGAACTGCTTGCCGAAGCGATCGCAACGCGGATCGCGGCGCTTGAAAGTTTTGCGCGAGAGCCAGTCGGAAATCTTCGTGCAGCGGCTCGAACAGCGAATGATCGAGGCGGTATCGCGCGAAGGCGACTGGCGGGCGGCGATCTTCGACAGCTCGCAATCGATCCTTCAGCCGCTTGGAGCTAGCGGCGGCGCGCTCATTTACGAGGGGCAGATCGTTTCGACCGGCGAGGTGCCGGGAACGCAGGAAATCCGTGAGATCGGCGCCTGGCTCGACGCCCGGCGCGCGACTTCGGTGTTTGCACAGCGTCACTGGGGCTCGAATTCCCGCAATTTGCCGGGATGATCAAGGTTGCCAGCGGTATCGCCGTCACGCCGATTTCCAATAATCCCGGGGAATACCTGATCTGGTTTCGTCCGGAGCGTATTCGCACGGTGACCTGGGGCGGCGATCCGCTCAAGCCGTTCGTGATCGGCGACGATCCTTCCGATCTGTCGCCGCGTCGGTCCTTTGCCCAGTGGCATCAATTGGTGGAGGGTACGTCCGAGCCCTGGACACCTGCCGACATCGCCGCGGCGCGCCTGATCGGCCAGTCGGTAGCGGATATCGTGCTGCAGTTCCGTGCGGTCCGAACGCTGATCGCGCAGGATCAACTTGAGCAGTTCAGCCGCCACGTCCGCGTTTCCGAGCAGCCGGTGATCATCGCCGATATCGACGGCAAAGTCCTGTTGATGAACGAGGCGTTCAGAGACGATGTTGCCACAGGATCACGTGACGGTATGCCGGCTCGACGATCTGGCCGGAGCGTTTCAACAGCCGGACCAGTTTCTTCATAACGTCGCCGAGCTGCTCCGCCATCATCGCGCCTGGCGCGGGGAACTGCTGTTGCGCAGCGAAGGCAACCGGGAAAAGCCACTGATGGTAAGGGCCGATCCGGTGCAGCCCTCACGGGACCGCGTGCTCGGCTTCGTGCTGATCTTCTCGGACATCACCGACCGCAAGGCTGCGGAGGCAGCGCGCAGCCGTTTCCAGGAAGGCATCATCCAGAGCAATCGGATCAACAGCGTACGTCTCGATTCCAAGGACCGACCTTGTCTACCAGAACCTGCTGTCGTCCGTCGTCGAGAACGCGCAGCTTGCGGCACTTGAAATCACCTACGGCGTGGAAACCGGACGTATCGCCGAAATGCTCGAGAGTGTTCGCAATTCGACGCTGCGAACCGCCGAGGTGCTGGAGCATCTGATCTGGCATTCGTCGCGCACATCCGGCAGCGACAAGCCGAAATAGTCACGGGATCAGGGCCGGCTTATTCCGCGGCGGTGCGCCGAAGCCTGCATCACCTTGGCCTGCACGGCGCATGAAAGGTCGATATTCAGGGAAAAGGCGATTGCGCCTTCCTCAACCACGGCCTGCGGGTCGGACGCGAGCGCACCCGCCTGATCGAGCGCCTTGCGATAATCCGCCTTCAGCGCCGTCAGATCGGAAAAACGCGGAAAGTCGTAAAAGGACAAGCTCGGAGGGCCGCAGTTGCAGCGATCGCTCCAGCAGACGCTGCAAAATCTGGCCGCCGCTAAGGTCGCCGAGATATCGCGTATAGGCATGTGCGATCAGCCGCGCGCCGTCGCCTTCCGTCGCTTTCGCGATCCGATGCGCATAGGCCTCGCCGGCATCAAGCAGTGGGACACTCGCGTTTCCAGCCTTTGCCGCGGAGCGCGACAAGATCGGATTCAATGGCGGTTGCGCGGTCAAGCCGGTAATTCGCCAGCGCGGCGAGGTTTCGGCGATCCGCGATGGCGCTCAAGGCCTTGTTCCATCTCGCGATAGGCGGGAAGCAGATTGCGCAGCAGAAGTATATAGCCTTCGCGGCTGGCTTCCCCACGCAGCAGATCGCGGATGATGCCGGTGCGTTCCGCTTCGACATGAAGAGTTTTGGTGCGGAGATAAAGCGCAGTGACGACGCTGGCGGACGGGGCATCCGCCGGCCATTTGTCTTCTCGCCGACCTGACGCTGCCTCGTCGCATTGCGTTTCGGCCGTCGAATCTGTCATGCCGGATCTTCATCTGTTCGATCAGGCTCACGCGCTTGTTGCGGTGCGGTCGTCGCATCCGACGACATCATATCGGCTCCCATCGATGCCACAAGGTCGGGCTGCGCGATAACCATCGGACCGCCGAGCATGATGCCGACATTGCGGTTGCGCGAGTCGCGGCGGATATCGTGGATGTCCTTTTTCAGCTCATCGAGCCGGCGGTCACTGCTGACGGAAAAGCCGACGACGTCGAACCAGTGGTTATGCACAAGAGATGTCAGTTCCTGATGCGATGAAAACGGACCGGTGCACAGGTTCCAGCCGGCGCGGCGGAAGAATTCCGCCACCATCGACAGTCCGAAACTGTGCTGCTCGCCGGGAATGATGGTCAGCAGTACCGATTCGCCGCCGTTGCCCTGGCCGCCCTCGTTGAAAAAACTTTCGCCGAGCCGCCGCATGATTCGCTGCAGGCGGCCGACGGCGAGCGTCACGTTGGCAAAATCGGCTGCATCGGATTCCCAGAGCGTGCCGAGATGCCGCGCCGCCGGCGCAAGCAGATCCAGAAAGATCGACTTCCACCGTTACGCCTTGCGCAAGCACGTCTTCGACATAGGCGAATGGCGCGCCGTCGTCGTTTCCGAGCGCGAGAGCCGCGAATTGCTCGACGGCGCTCAGACCACTTTGTTGGTTGGGTTCGGCGGCTTTTGGCGCCGGCGCGCTTGCGAAGCGCCAGAACGATCTTTGGAATGATCTGGGTCTTGATGGTTTTGACGACGCTGACCGGCTTCAGTGCCGGACGAAATCGCCAGATCGGTTCCGGGATTCGATGTCGAAGCGATTTGGAGTGGCGCGCCGTGACGCTGTCTGTGGCGGTGCCGGCTGAGAATGATTGCTCGTTCACGTCGGTCATTTTTCACTCCCCCGCACATTAAGTCCTCAGCTCTTCAGACCGTCAAGTTTAATTTACGTATGGTTTAGTTGACAGTCTCAGAACGGAGTTTAGCCTTCTTGTCATCAAGCCCGCACATAGGGAGTGGCGCGGTGCATCTTCGAGCAGCTGAAAACCCGGATTTTTCCCCTTACGGCGCACAATCGCCGCTAGCCCCTCGTCACCCCCAGCCGATATCGCACCATCGCGTCGATTGGCTGTCAAATAATCTTTACAGTCACGCCGAGGAATCCGTCGCTGCGCCTGCGAAGGACGTTTCGATCGGTGGGTGACAGCGAAATTTCCGGTCTCTCCGACTCCGCAACGACTTAAGGCCGCTCTACACCCCGAAGCAGCGCATTCGCCGCGATGCAACAAAGTGGACTCTCGTCCAGGGAATTCTGGCGCCGGTTCAGTTCGTCGGTCTTCCTGATCAGCCTCGCATTGGTTGTCCGGTACCTGACATTGGGCGACGGATTTTGCCATCGCAACGGCGTCGATCGTCATCAAGACGCTGCTGCTTTACGCGATCATGATCACCGGCTCGATCTGGGAGCGCGAAGTTTTCGGCTGCTATCTGTTCGCGCCGGCGTTCTTCTGGGAAGACGTGTTCAGCTTCCTGGTGCTGGCGCTGCACACGGCCTATCTGGTCGCGTTGTTCGCCGGGATCGGCGATCCCCGCCAGCAGATGCTGCTCGCGCTGGCGGCCTATGCGTCCTACTTCGTCAACGCCACGCAATTTATCCTCAAGCTTCGCGCCGCGCGCCGCGATGAGCGGATCGCATTGTCCGCTAGCTCCCACGATTTCGGGGAGGCGCGCATGAACGCGCATGTGCAAGGCTGTACTCGTCAGCGTCGCCAATGAAGCGTCGCGCTCGATCCGGTTCGCCGCGAGAGCGGCCAGCGCGAGGTGTTCTGCGGGCTGACGGGTATCGTCTGGCTGCATCGTAAAATCCAGGACGCGTTCTTTCTCGTGGTGGGGTCGCGCACCTGCGCGCATCTGATCCAATCCGCCGCCGGCGTGATGATCTTCGCCGAGCCGCGCTTTGCCACCGCGATCATGGAAGAAAAGGATCTGGCCGGGCTCACCGACGCCAATGACGAACTCGACCGGATCGTGACGCAACTGATCGCGCGGCGACCGGATATCCGGCTGCTGTTCCTGGTCGGCTCCTGTCCGTCCGAGGTGATCAAGCTTGATCTTTCGCGCGCCGCGCTGCGGCTGTCGCAGACGTTTTCGCCGGCGGTTCGTATTCTCAACTACTCCGGCAGTGGAATCGAGACAACATTCACGCAAGGCGAGGATGCATGTCTCGCCTCGCTCGTTCCCGCGGCTACCCCCTACGGGAACGGGCGAGGACCAACTCCTGATCGTGGGATCGCTGGCCGACGTGGTCGAGGACCAGTTCGTCCGCATGTTCGATGCGTTGAGGATCGGTCAGGTCCAGTTCCTGCCGCCGCGCAATTCGACGGCAACTGCCCGCGGTCGGGCCGAATACCAAATTCCTTCTGGCGCAGCCATTTCTCGCCGATACCGCCCGCGCTCTGGAAGATCGCGGCGCAACCCGTCTGGCCGCGCCGTTTCCGTTGGGCGTCGAAGGAACGACGGCATGGCTGCGTGCCGCGGCGGATGCGTTTGGCGTCGATCGACGCGCTGTTCGAGAAGGTAACGAAGCCCAATCGTGCCCGCGCCGAGCGGGCACTGCTGCGCTATCGCGACGAACTCGCCGGCCGCAGCATCTTCCTGTTTCCGGATTCCCAGCTCGAAATTCCGCTTGGCGCGATTTCTGTCGCGCGAATTGTCGATGCAACTGGTCGAGGTCGGCACGCCGTATCTGCATCGCGAGCATCTCGCCGAAGAACTCAAGCTGCTGCCGATCAGATGTGGCGTTGACCGAAGGGCAGGACGTCGACTTGCAACTCGATCGCTGCCGCGCCGCGCGTCCCGATCTCGTGGTATGCGGGCTTGGCCTCGCCAATCCGCTGGAAGCCGAGGGCATTGACCACCAAATGGTCGATCGAACTCGTGTTCACGCCGATCCAGGGCTACGAGCAGGCCGCGGACCTCGCTGAACTGTTCGCACGTCCGCTCGTGCGCCGCGCGAAACTGGTGGCCTGACCATGCAGCTCACGGTGTGGACATATGAAGGACCTCCCCATGTCGGCGCGATGCGCGTCGCGACGGGGATGCAAGGCCTGCATTATGTCCTGCATGCGCCGCAGGGCGATACCTACGCGGATCTGCTGTTCACGATGATCGAACGCCGCGACCGGCGTCCGCCCGTGACCTACACGACATTTTCGGCGCGCGATCTCGGCGGCGATACCGCCGAATTGTTCAAGACCGCAGCACAAAACGCCTATGACCGCTTTCAGCCGCAGGCGATGATCGTCGGCGCATCCTGCACCGGGTCGCTGATCCAGGACGATCCGGGCGGTCTTGCGCGCGCGCTGAATTTGCCGATTCCGGTCGTCGCCGTCGATCTGCCGGCCTATCAGCGCAAGGAAAACTGGGGCGCGGCCGAGACTTTCTATCAACTGGTGCGCGCGCTGGCCGGACCATCGGCGCCGGCGCCGGGCACCAGGCGGCCGGACCGTGCCGCGGGTACGCGCCCGCGCTGCAATCTGTTGGGACCGACCGCGCTCGGCTTTCGTCATCGCGACGATATTACCGAAATCACCGGCTTGCTCGGCAAGCTCGGCATCGACGTCAACGTCACCGCGCCGATGGGCGCGACGCCGGCCGATCTGGCACGGCTCGGTGAGGCCGATTTCAACGTGGTGCTTTATCCGGAAATAGCAGGGCAGGCGGCGTCCTGGCTGCAGCGCACCTTCGGTCAGCCTTCGACCAAGACCATTCCGATCGGCGTCTCCGCCACCCGCGAATTCGTCGAAGAAGTTGCAAAGCTTGCCGGCGTCGATGCGACGGCGGTTCTGGCGCAATCGTCGACGCGGTTGCCCTGGTATTCGCGCTCGGTCGACTCGACCTATCTCACCGGCAAGCGCGTCTTCATCTTCGGCGACGCCACCCACGCCGTCGCCGCCGCCCGTATCGCTTCGGACGAACTCGGCTTCAAGGTGGTCGGGATCGGCACCTATAGCCGCGAATTCGGCCGCGAGATCCGCGAAGCCGCCAAGCTCTACGACGTCGAGCCGTTGATCACCGACGATTATCTCGAAGTCGAGGCCAAGGTCGCGGAACTGCAGCCCGAGCTGGTGCTGGGCACGCAGATGGAGCGCCACATCGCCAAGCGCCTTGGCGTTCCCTGCGCGGTGATATCGGCGCCCGTGCATGTGCAGGATTTTCCGGCACGCTATGCCCCGCAGATGGGATTCGAAGGCGCCAATGTGATCTTCGATACCTGGGTGCATCCGCTTGATGATGGGCCTCGAAGAGCATCTGCTGGCGATGTTCAAGGACGATTTCGAATTCAAGGACGGCGCCGTGCCGTCGCATCTCGGCGCCGGCCATGCGGCACCCGCGCAAGACGTGCCGGCGCAGGCTGTGGAAGCCGCGCCGTCGCCTGATTCCGGTATCGGACATCGCCGTGGTCTGGGCCGCCGATGCCGAAAAGGAACTGCACAAGATTCCATTCTTCGTTCGCGGCAAGGCCCGCCGCAACACCGAACGCTTCGCCAATGAAAACGGCGTGGCCACCATAACCGTCGAGACGCTTTACGATGCCAAAGCGCACTACGCCCGCTGACGCGACACCGCTTCGTGTCGTCGTCGTGACCATGGACAGCCATCTGTCCGGCGCGGCTGCGCGTGCGCTGCGGCCTGTTGAAGCGCGATTATCCCGGGCTGGAACTGTCGCGTTCACGCCGCCGACGAATGGGGCACCAATGACGCGGCGCTGGCGCGCTGCAACGCCGATATCGCGCGCGGCGACATCGTCATCGCCACCATGCTGTTTCTCGACGATCACGTCCGCGCCGTGATGCCGGCGTTGGTCGCCCGCCGCGACGATTGCGACGCGATGATCTGCTGCATGTCGGCCTCCGAAGTCGTGAAGCTGACGCGGGTCGGAAAATTCGACATGGGCGGCGAGGCGCTCGGCGCCATCGGCTGGCTGAAGCGGCTGCGCGGCAACCGCAAGGGTTCCAGCCCGGGCAAGGGCGAGATGAAGATGCTGCGGCGGTTGCCGAAGCTGCTGCGTTTCATTCCCGGCACCGCGCAGGACATGCGCGCCTATTTCCTGACGCTGCAATACTGGCTGGCCGGCTCGGAGCAGAACATCGCCAATATGGTGCGCCTGCTGGTGGATCGTTATGCCGACGGCCCGCGCCGGGGTTTGCGCGGCATCGCCAAGGCGGCCGCGCCGGTCGATTACGCCGATATCGGTGTCTATCACCCGCGCATGAAAGGCCGCATCGCCGATACGGCCGAGAAGCTGCCGGCGATTGCCGAACGAGCGTGGCACGGTCGGCATGCTGCTGTTGCGCTCGTATCTGCTGGCCGGAAACTCCGGTCATTATGACGGCGTCATCGCGGCGTTCGAGGCCAAGGGACTGCGCGTCATCCCGGCTTTCGCCAGCGGTCTCGACCAGCGGCCGGCGATCGAACGCTTCTTCATGAAGGATGGCCGCAGCACCGTCGATGCGGTGGTGTCCTTGACCGGCTTCTCGCTGGTCGGCGGTCCCGCCTACAATGATTCGAAGGCGGCCGAGGACATCCTCGCCAAGCTCGATGTGCCCTATCTCTCCGCGCATCCGGTTGAATTCCAGACGCTGGAGCAATGGGGCGCATCCGATCGCGGCCTGATGCCGGTGGAGAGCACCATCATGGTGGCGATCCCCGAACTCGATGGCGCCGCCGGACCGATGGTCTATGGCGGCCGCTCCGATGGCGCCGGCATAGCCTGCACCGGGTGCGAACGCGCTTGCACGTTCCCGCGCGCCGGGATCGGCGGCGAGATGCATGTATGCAGCGAGCGCGCCGAAATGCTGGCGTCGCGAACCGCGCGGCTGGTGGCGATGCGCCGCTCCGAGCGCAGCAGATCGCAAGGTCGCGATCGTGCTGTTCAATTTCCCGCCCAATGCCGGCAATACCGGCACGGCCGCATTTCTTTCGGTGTTCGAGTCGCTGCACCGGACGCTCGGCGCAATGAAGCGCGAGGGCTATCAGGTCGATGTTACCCGCAAGCGTCGATGCGCTGCGCGAGCGTATCGTGACCGGAAACGCCGCGCGCTTCGGCGCCGACGCCAACGTCCATGCGCGAATTCCGGCCGGCGATCACGTCCGCCGCGAGACCTGGCTGCGCCAGATCGAAGCGCAATGGGGTCCGGCGCCGGGCAAGCAACAGAGCGACGGCAGTTCGATCTTCGTCCTGGGCGAGCGCTTCGGAAATGTCTTTGTCGGGATTCAGCCCGCGTTCGGATACGAAGGCGATCCGATGCGGCTGTTGTTCGAGAAGGGGTTTGCGCCGACCCACGCCTTCTCGGCGTTCTATCGCTGGCTGCGCGAGGATTTCGGCGCCAGCGCGGTGCTGCATTTCGGCACCCACGGTGCGCTCGAATTCATGCCGGGCAAGCAGGCCGGACTTTCCGGCGCCTGCTGGCCGGATCGGATGATCGGCGATCTGCCGAACCTCTATCTCTATGCCTCGAACAATCCGTCCGAAGGCACGATCGCCAAGCGGCGCTCGGCGGCGACGCTGATCAGCTATCTGACCCCGCCGGTCGCGCATGCCGGGCTTTATAAAGGCCTCGTCGAACTCAAGGCTTCGATCGAGCGCTGGCGCGGTCTGCCGCCCGGCGAAGACGCTGAACGCGACGGTCTTGCAAGCTTGATTCAGGCGCAGGCCAGTACGCTCGAACTGGCGGAAGCTGAGCCGGCCTGGACCGATCAGACCAAAGACAATCGGCAAGCTTTCCGAAGCCGTGCTTGAGCTGGAATACACGCTGATCCCGCACGGCCTCCACGTCGTCGGAGAGGCGCCTTCGGTCGAGCAACGGGTCGAGATGCTGCAGGCGGTAGCCGATGCTTCGCACGGTGCGCGTCCCGACAAGGCAATGCTGGAGGCGATTGTTTCGCGGACGAGCACCGAAATCCGTGCCTGCGGCCGATGCTGCGACGACCGCACTTTACAAGGATCTTGCGGCGATCGATGTCCTGCTGGCGCAAGATCACGAGATCCCCAGCATCCTGCATGCGCTCGACGGCAAGTTCGTTCGTCCGGCGCCAGGCGGCGATCTCTTGCGCACGCCGGCGATCCTGCCGACCGGACGCAATCTGCACGGTTTCGATCCGTTCCGTATTCCCAGCGCATTCGCCGTGCAGGACGGCGCGCTGCAGGCGCAGCGGTTGATCGACAAGCATCTCGCGGAAGGCAACGGTTTTCCGGAGTCGGTCGCCATCGTGCTGTGGGGCACCGATAACCTCAAGAACGAGGGCGCGCCGATCGCACAGGCGCTGGCGCTTCTGGGCGCGAAGCCGCGTTTCGATGGTTACGGCCGCCTGACCGGCGCCGAGCTCGTCCCGCTCGATCAGCTCAACCGCCCGCGCATCGACGTCATCATCACCATGTCCGGCATCTTTCGTGATCTGTTGCCGCTGCAGATCAAGTTGCTGGCGGAAGCCTGCTTCCTTGCCGCGTCCGCGGATGAGCCGGCCGAGCGGAATTTCGTCCGCAAGCATGCGCTGGCCTATCAGGCCGCCAACAATTGCGATCTCGAAACCGCCTCGCTCGCGTGTCTTCGGCAATGCCGATGGCGCCTACGGCTCCAACGTCAACCATCTGGTCGAGAACGGCCGTTGGGACGACGAGGACGAACTCGCCGAGACCTATACCCGCCGCAAGAGCTTTGCTTATGGCCTCAAGGGCCAGCCGGTGCAGCAGACGGCGTTACTGAAGGACGCGCTCGCCACCGTCGATCTGGCCTACCAGAATCTCGACTCGGTCGAACTCGGCGTCACCACCGTCGATCACTATTTCGATACGCTCGGCGGCATCAGCCGCGCGGTGAAGATCGCCAGGGGCGGCGCCTCGGCTCCGGTTTACATCGGAGATCAGACCCGCGGCGCAGGCACGGTTCGCACGCTGTCGGAACAGGTCGCACTCGAGACCCGCACCCGGATGCTCAATCCGAAATGGTACGAGGGCATGCTCAAGCACGGCTACGAAGGCGTGCGCCAGATCGAAGAGCACGTCACCAACACCATGGGCTGGTCGGCCACCACGGGCGAAGTGGCGCCTTGGGTCTATCGGCAGTTGACCGAGACCTTCGTGCTCGATCCCGAAATGCGCGAGCGCCTGGCGAAGCTCAATCCCGTCGCTTCGGCGAAGGTCGCCAATCGGCTGATCGAGGCCCACGAACGCAAATACTGGTCACCCGACCCGGAGATGCTCGATGTCCTGCGCAGGGCAGGCGAAGAGCTCGAAGATCGCCTTGAAGGCGTAGGAGTTGCCGCATGAATATCCAGACCAAGCCATCGTCGCTCAAGAGCCCGTCATGTTGCGGGGACGGCGAGGGCAGCGTTCAGGTGCAGCTCGATCCGAAACTCAAGATCGGCACCGCCAAGGTGTTCTCGGTCTACGGCAAGGGCGGCATCGGCAAGAGCACGACGTCTTCCAACCTGTCGGTGGCGTTTTCAAAACTGGGCAAGCGTGTACTGCAGATCGGCTGCGATCCCAAGCACGACTTCGACCTTTACGCTGACCAAGCGACTGGTTCCGACGGTGATCGACGTGCTGGAGTCCGTCAACTTCCATGCCGAGGAATTGCGGCCGGAAGACTTTGTCTTTGAAGGCTACAACGGCGTGATGTGCCTGGAGGCGGGCGGCCCGCCGGCTGGTACCGGCTGCGGCGGCTACGTCGTCGGCCAGACCGTGAAGCTCCTGAAGGAGCATCATCTGCTCGAAGACACCGACGTGGTGATCTTCGACGTGCTCGGCGACGTCGTCTGCGGCGGTTTTGCCGCTCCGTTGCAGCATTCCGATCGCGCACTGATCGTCGCGGCCAACGACTTCGACTCGATCTTCGCGATGAACCGCATCGTCGCGGCCATCGAGGCGAAATCGAAGAATTACGGCGTGCGGCTCGGTGGCGTGATCGCCAACCGCAGCGTCGCGACCGACCAGATCGACAAATACAACGAGCAGGCCGGCCTGAAGCGGGTCGCGCATTTCCCGGATCTCGACATCATCCGCAAGAGCCGCCTGAAGAAATCGACGCTGTTCGAGATGGATGAGACGCCGGAATTGAAGGCCGTCACCGACGAATACATGCGCCTTGCGACCGAGCTTTGGGAAGGCAAGACCGTGCCTACACCGGGCAAGTCGCTCAAGGACCGCGAAATCTTTGATCTGCTGGGGTTCGACTGATGTCTGTTGCCACCTATCTTGAACGGCGTGGAGAGCTGGAGACCTATTTCGATCGCACCGCGGTCGATGCCTGGGCCCGGCTGACTTCCGACGCGCCGGTCGGGCGGATCCGCGCGACGGTGCGCGCCGGCCGCGACGAGATGCGCAATACGCTGTTGTCATGGCTGCCCGAGAATATGAACGGCGCACGCTTGCTCGATGCCGGCTGCGGCACCGGTGCGCTGTCGATCGAGGCGGCGCGCCGCGGCGCGCGCGTGGTCGCCATCGATCTGTCGCCGACACTGGTTTCGGTGGCGCGCGAGCGAATCCCTGCCGATCTCGATTCATCGGCGATCGATTTCAGGTCGGGCGACATGCTCGATCCAAAACTCGGCCGGTTCGATTTCGTGGTCGCGATGGATTCGCTGATCCATTACCGCCCTGCGGATACCTGCCGGATCATGGCGGGGCTGGCCGCGCGCACCAGTACCGCGCTGCTGGTGACTTTTGCGCCGAAAACCCCGGCGCTGGCGGTGATGCATGCGGTGGGCCGGCTGTTTCCGCGCGGCGATCGCGCGCCTGCCATCGAGCCGGTGGGCGAGCAGAAATTGCGGCGCTTGCTGATGTCGGATGAGGGCCTGGAGCGCTGGCAGCTCGGCCGCAGCCATCGGGTCGCCAGCGGCTTCTACAAATCGCAGGCATTGGAGATGATTCCCCAATGACCCAGATTTCCGCGACATTTGCAAAAGGCTGGATGCGGCTCGGCACGCGCTTCCTTCCCTTTGCCGACGCGGCGACGAAGGAGCTTCCGCTCGGCCGTCTGCTGCGATTGTCGTTGTTTCAGGTTTCGACCGGCATTTCCATCGTGCTGCTGAACGGCACGCTCAACCGCGTGATGATCGTCGAACTCGGCGTCTCGACGCTGCTGGTCTCGCTGATGGTCTCGCTGCCGCTGGTATTCGCGCCGTTCCGGGTGCTGATCGGCTTCAAGTCCGACAATCATCGTTCGGTGCTAGGCTGGCGGCGTGTGCCCTACATCTGGATGGGCACGCTGATACAATTCGGCGGCTTCGCGATCCTTCCTTTTGCGCTGCTTGGTGCTGTCGGGCACCGGAGAATATCCGGCCGTTTACGGACAATTCGGCGCGGCATTGGCCTTTCTGCTGGTCGGGGCCGGCATGCATACGGCACAGACTGCGGGATTGGCCCTTGCCACCGATCTGGCGCCGGAAGATTCCCGGCCGCGGGTCGTCGCGTTTCTTTATGTGATGCTGCTGTTCGGCATGGCCGGCAGCGCGCTGATCTTCAGCGAGCTGCTGCGCAACTTCAACGAGATCCGCCTGATCCAGGTGGTCCAGGGTGTCGCGGTCACGCAGTTGCTGCTGAACATCTGCGCGCTATGGAAGCAGGAGGCGCGTAACCCCGCACTGACCTCGGCCGCGCGCGAACGGCCCGAATTCCAGCATTCCTGGGCCAAATTCCGAAATTCCGGCGGTTCGGTCCGTGTCCTTGTCGCGCTGGCGCTCGGCACCTCGGCGTTCTCGATGCAGGATATTCTGCTGGAGCCTTATGGCGCCGAGATCCTCAAGCTTACCGTCGGCCAGACCACGGCGCTGACGGCCTTCTTTGCGCTCGGCACCATGGTGGGATTTGGTCTTGCGGCCCGGACGCTCGGCCGCAATGCCGATCCTTACCGGATCGCGGGCTTCGGCGCGGTCGCGGGCGTGTTCGCATTCTCCGCCGTTATCTTCTCGGCGCCGCTCGACTCCGTCCTGCTGTTTAGAATCGGCACCGGGCTGATCGGGTTCGGCGGCGGTTTGTTCGCGGCGGGAACGCTGACGGCGGCGATGGCCATTGCCAGGGATGGCGAGAGCGGATTGGCGCTGGGCACGTGGGGCGCCGTGCAGGCGACCGCGGCCGGCGGCGGCATCGCGCTCGGCGGCGGCATTCGCGACGCGGTTTCCTCGATGGCATCAAACGGAATGCTCGGTCGCGCGCTGACGGATCCATCGACCGGATATAGCGTCGTCTATCACATCGAAATCGCTCTGCTGTTCGCCACTCTGGTTGCGATCGGCCCGCTCGTGCGCACGGCACGGTCGGGCTTCTCGCAATCTCCATCCAAATTCGGCCTGGCCGAATTTCCAGGTTAGTCCAAACGAGAGGGAGATAGTCCCATGCAACAACCCGACGCCTATATGGACGTAGCTCAGGTCACGCTTTACGTTTTCTGGATATTCTTTGGCTGCCTGATTTATTATCTTCGCCGCGAAGACAAGCGCGAAGGCTATCCGCTGGATTCCACCGCGCTCGGCGGCGGGGTCGTTCACGGCTTTCCGCGGATGCCGGACCCCGAAGAACTATCTGCTGCGCGATGGGCACATCGCGACGCTGCCGAACCACAAGAACGACCGCCGCGACGTCGCGGTTGCGCCGATTGCGTCATGGCCGGGCGCGCCGATGGGACCGACCGGCAATCCGATGCTGGACGGCGTTGGGCCGGGATCGTGGGCCGATCGGGAGGATGTTCCCGAACTCAACATCGACAACGTTCCCTGCATCGTTCCGCTGCGCCTGGCCGAAGGTACATTCCTGGAAGCGCGCGATCCCGATCCGCGCGGGATGAAGGTGCTGGGCGCCGACAGCGAAGTCGGCGGTGTGGTCACCGATGTCTGGGTCGATCGCGCCGAGGCCTTGATCCGGTATCTCGAAGTGGAAGTCACGACTTCCGGCGGAGCCAAGCGCGTGCTGCTGCCGATGCCGTTCGCACTGGTCAATCGCCGGCGCGGCCGCGTCACGGTGGACGCCATCCTCGGCAGCCAGTTTGCGGATGTCCCGGTCACCGCAAGTCCGAACCAGGTGACCAAGCGCGAGGAAGACCGGATCGTCGGCTATTTCGGCGCCGGCACGCTCTACGCCACGCCCGCGCGACAGGAGCCGCTGCTGTGAAACAGGATAGTTTCAATCAGTTCAAGGAGCTGCCGGCCCCGCTGCCGGTAGGTGAACGGGTGATCTGGCAGGGCAAGCCCTCGTTCAGAGGACTGGCGCTGCGGTCGTTTCATATCAGGGAGGTCGCCATCTACTTCGGCCTTCTTCTGGCATGGCGGCTGTGGTCGAACTGGTCGGCTGGCTTGCCGGCCGGAGAGGCCGTCACATCGGCACTTGTGGCTGATCGTTCCGGCGATCAGCGGCATCGCGGTGCTTGCCGGCCTCGCGTGGCTGTTCCAGCGCGCGGCCTGCTACACCATCACCAGCAAGCGGGTGTTGTTCCAGTTCGGCGTGGCTTTGCCGATGACCATGAACATTCCGCTCGGCAAGATCGCCAATGCGGCGCTGAAAACCTACCGCGATGGCTCCGGCGATATTCCGCTGAGGCTCGAACGACAGCAAGCGCGTGTCGTATCTGCTGTTGTGGCCGCATATCCGCCCGTGGCGGCTGCGCGTGTCGGAACCGATGCTGAATTCGATACCGGACGCCGCCGAGGTCGCTGCCAAGCTCGCGGAAGCACTCACCGGGCAGCCCGGCCCGTCCGCGATCTCGCTGGTGCAGTTTGGCGATGCCGAATGCCGCATCGAATGCCATCGCAAATTCACCCGACCACCGTGGCAGCCTGAACGGAGAATACGCATGAGCGAAGTCTTTCATGAGCCGATCGTACCGAGGGGAGGCGTGTTCGCCGCTGCGGCGCTCGTGCTGTTTGCGCTCGCGGCCGTCACCACGGTGCGTCTGACCGGCGTCGGCGGCACCCACATGGTGCTGCCCGCCGCGATCGAAAGCCGCGACCTGCAATTCGAGGACGGCAAGAACGGCGCGGTGCTCGTGTTCGACGCGCAGCGACCATCGGTTGGTGGATACGCTGGCGCCCGGCAGCAACGGCTTCATTCGTGTCGTGTTGCGCGGGCTCGCGCGCGAGCGAAGGCTCGGCGATATCGGAGCGCAGCCGCCGTTCCGGTCTGACGCGCTTTGAAGGTGGTCAGATCACGCTCACGGATACCTCGACCAACAAGCAGATCGATCTCGGCGCTTTCGGTTCGACCAATGCCGAAGCCTTTGCGCGGCTGATGAATTTACGGAGGCGCGAAATGAGCATGGTCTGGATCGGCGCGCGCAAGACATTCGACGTCCCTTGCACGGTGGAGATCGAGCAGACCTCCGAGACGCTGCATGCGCATGTCGTGCTCGACGGCGACATCCAGATTCAGCCGGGTGACGAAGTGATGGTTCACAATGCGCCGACCCACGTCGAATTCGGCGAACGCCTGGTCGTCCGCCGCATCGCGACGGTGTTTCGCGGCGGACCACTGGACCGGCTGCGCGCCCGGATCGAAGGCTATCTCGAATTGACCGAACTCTACGAAGTCAGTTTCTCGGATGGGAGGGCATCATGATCCCGATGGAAGGTGGCACCCAGGGACAGCTCAAGGCCGAGTTCCCGCGCCGGCATCAAGGGCAATGCGGAAAGCACCGAATTGGCCCGCGAGGACACCATCCTCAGCCCGCGCTTCTACACCACCGATTTCGAGGCGATGGATCGGCTCGACGTGGGATTGGTGCGATCCGAATGGAATGCGGTGATCCGCGAATTGCGCGCCGATCACAACAAGTCGCATTTCGTCAAGACCGACGAATTCAAGAACGATCTCGAAAGCCTGCCGCCGGAACTGCGCAAGGAATTCAAGGATTTCCTGGTCAGTTCGCTGACGGCCGAATTCTCGGGTTGCGTGCTCTATGCGGAAATCAAGAAGCGCATCAAGAACAAGGATATTCAGGAGCTCTTCAGTTATATGAGCCGCGATGAAGCGCGTCATGCCGGCTTCATCAATGAAATCCTGAAGGATCACGGCATCGGCGTCGATCTCAGTTTCCTCACGCAAGGTGAAGAAATACACCTACTTTCGGCCGAAATTCATCTTCTACGCGACATATCTGTCCGAGAAGATCGGCTACGCCCGCTACATCACCATCTTCCGGCAGATGGAGCGGCATCCCGAGCGCCAATTCCACCCGATTTTTCGCTGGTTCGAATTGTGGTGCAACGACGAGTTTCGTCACGGCGAGGCCTTTGCATTGCTGATGCGCGCGGATCCATCGCTGCTGCGTGGATTGAACAAGCTCTGGATCAGGTTCTTCCTGCTCGCGGTGTTCGCGACCATGTATGTGCGCGACCACATGCGCCCGGCATTCCACGAAGCGCTGGGCATGCATCCGACCGATTACGACATGCAGGTATTTCGCATCACCTCGGAAATATCCAGGCAGGTATTTCCCGTCGTGCTCGATATCGACGATCCCAGGTTCCTGGCGGGTCTCGAACGGCTCCGGGTCATTTCGGAGAAGATCGCCGATGCCCGCGCCAAAGGCGGCGTTTTCTCGAAAGTGAAACGCGCCGGGCTGGCGGCTGCCGCGGCGTTGACATTCGCGCGGCTGTTCCTGCTGCCGGCGAAGCCGAACGTATTGCCCCGCGAAATCTGCCTGCAACCGGCCTGGTGAAAGAACGGGTTCATGGCTTCCTACACCGTCCCGCCGATCTACGCAGCCTTCGTATGGTGGTTCAGCACCGGGGCCGTGTTGTTGCTGGTCGGGCGCTCGGGACGTTTCGATATCGGGAGGATTTTCTGCGCCGCGGGCTTTCTCGTGACATCGCTGTTCGGTCTCGCGTTGACGGCAAACGATACCAATGTCGGCAGCGCTTATGCAGCTTTCAGCTGCACCATCCTGCTCTGGGGTGCGCAGGAGATCGCGTTTCTCGCGGGATGGTTGACGGGTCCCCGTCCGCAACCATGCCCCGAGGGCGTCAAAGGCTGGAAACGCCTTGGCTTCGCGTTGCGGGCAATCCTCTATCACGAACTGGCATTGCTGGCGTGCGGCGCTGCCGTGCTGGCGTTGACATGGAACGGATCGAACCAGGTCGGACTCTGGACTTTTGCCGCACTATGGGTGCTGCGGCAAAGCGCCAAGATCAACCTCTTTCTCGGCGTCCCCGTCACCAATGACGAGTTGATGCCGGATGCCGTTCAGTTCCTCAAAACATACTTCAATCGCAAGCCCGTCGGCGCCTTCTTCCCGATTTCAGTGACACTGGCGACCGCCATCCTCGTCATCATGATTCAGCGGATCGTCGAGGTGGCGGTAACACCGTTCGACGTGGTCAGTCTGACGCTGGTTTCGACATTGTTTGCGCTCGGCGTCGTCGAGCATTGGTTCATGCTGCTGCCGCTGCCCGCGCTGACGCTGTGGGGCTGGGGCATGCGTTCGTCTTTTTCGCCGGAGGACAACATCATGGAACAAGGCCCAGACGACAAGGCTGCCATCGCTCCACCCAATCTCGTCGTGTTGTCGAGCGTGCGGACTGAAGCAGCGCCAGCGAAGTCACAATCGCTGTGCGCGCGGCAGCGTCTTGAAGATCAATTTCGGCAAAGATTTCTTGAGCAAAACACAAGAAGCGATCTGGCAACGGCTCTCAGTATCGGTACTGAGCCGGCGGCAACGGTAAACGGGAGGACGTCATGAACTACGAAGCTTATTTCCGCCGGCAACTTGAAGGCCTTCATCGTGAAGGACGGTATCGCGTATTTGCCGATCTGGAACGCAAGGCGGGTTCCTTCCCGCGCGCCAGGCATCACCATCCGGCGGGCGCCGGCGAGGTCACGGTATGGTGTTCGAACGACTATCTCGGCATGGGGCAGCATCCCGCGGTTCTTGCGGCAATGCACGAGGCGCTGGACAGTTGCGGTGCGGGCGCCGGCGGCACACGCAATATCGCCGGCACCAACCATTACCACGTGCTGCTGGAGCGCGAACTGGCCGATCTGCACGGCAAGGAAGCCGCGCTGCTGTTCACCTCGGGCTATGTGTCGAACATGGCCTCACTCAGCACGCTGGCATCGCGGATGCCGGGCTGCACGATCCTGTCCGACGAACTCAACCACGCCTCGATGATCGAAGGCATCCGCCACAGCCGCAGCGAAACCCGCATCTTCGCGCATAACGATCCGCGCGATCTCGAGCGCAAGCTGTCCGACCTCGATCCGCATGCGCCGAAACTGGTGGCGTTCGAGTCGGTTTATTCGATGGATGGCGATATCGCGCCGATCGCCGAACTCTGCGACGTCGCGGACGCCTACAATGCCATGACCTATCTGGACGAAGTGCACGGCGTCGGCCTCTACGGCCCGAGGGGCGGTGGCATTGCCGACCGCGAGGGCCTGAGCCATCGCCTGACGGTGATCGAGGGCACGCTGGCGAAGGCATTTGGCGTGATCGGCGGCTATGTCGCGGCTTCCGCCACGATCTGCGATTTCATTCGCAGCTTCGCGTCCGGCTTTATCTTCACGACGTCGCTGCCGCCGGCGGTGGCCGCCGGAGCGTTGACCAGTATCCGTCATCTGAAGTCAAGCTCGGCGGAACGCGAACGGCACCAGGACCGCGTCGCGCGGCTGCGTTCGCGGCTCGATCAGGCCGGCGTGGCACATCTGGATAATCCCAGTCATATCGTGCCGGTGATGGTGTGCGATCCGGTGCTGTGCAAGCAGATCAGCGACGTGCTGATCGACCGCTACGGCATCTACGTCCAGCCGATCAACTATCCGACAGTGCCTCGGGGTACCGAGCGGCTGCGTATTACGCCGTCCCCACATCACACCGACGCCGATATCGAACATCTCGTGCAGGCGCTGGCGGAAATCTGGGCGGAGGTTGGTCTCGCCAGAGCCGCTTGAACGGCACGCCGCCGAGGCGCTATCCGCGCCGGGCGCGAACCGACGGCCGGGTGAGACGAACCCTGCCGTGCGTTCGCGGCAGGAACTGCGCGCCCTTGGCGCTGAGAAAATCGAACATTGCCTGCGCCGGGGGCAGCAGCACCTTGTCCTGGCGGGCGACCACGAACCATTGCCGGACCACGGGGAGGCCATCGACATCGAGCGTCACCAATCGTCGTTCATCGAGTTCGGTCGCCACCGTATGCGCAGAAATGAACGCAATTCCCAATCCGGCGATCACAGCCTGCTTGATGGTCTCGTTGCTGCTCATCGCCATGCCGATCTTTGGGGCGACATGGCCTGCTTCGAACAATTGCTCCATCAGTCCGCGCGTACCGGATCCGGGCTCACGCGTCAGGAATGTCTCATCGGCCAGATCAGCGAGTTTCAGCCGGGACTTTCGCGCCAGTGGATGTCCGGTCGGCGCAATGATGACGTGGGGATGATCGCCGATCAGATGACGCTTCACGTCAATGCCGACCGGAGGACGGCCCATGATGGCGATGTCGAGGTCGTAGCCGCGCAATGCGTTACCTATTTCCTGACGGTTGCCGATCGAGAGCGTGACCTCGACGTGAGGATGCAGCTTCGAAAATCCGGAGATTGCGAACGGCACGAAGTATTTTGCGGTACTGACGGCGCCGATGGCGATGCGACCGGCAGTTTTTCCAGCCATCATCTCGAGCGAGGTCTCGCAATCGGCGATGGCGGCCTCGATGCGTTCGGTCAGTGCGAGAACTTGCCGGCCGGCATCGGTCAGCAGCATCCCATTGCTGGTGCGCTGGATCAGCGGCAGCCCTGCAAGTACCTGCAGATTGCGAAGCTGCAGCGTTACGGCCGGTTGCGTCAGATGCAGCAGTTTGGATGCCGCGGTAACCGAGCGATGTTTTTGCACCGCTGCCAGCGCTCGCAGCTGACGGATGGTCAATTCCCGCAAAAACCGGCCTGCCATGGCGCGCACCATTATAAGAAAAACTATGCCCTTACCAAAGATAACAAAATTTCACTAATCCGGCAAACTAGGCTTCTTTGAATGGCGGATCGCTGACCGGCGAAACGCGCTGCGGCGTCCCAACGAGGGCGCAGGGGAGACTTCCATGGACGAACGCGCTGACCTTGCGTTCGCATCTCGATCGGTCCGCAGCGCAAACGCCGCACGGACCTGCGGTCGGCGAAGTGATCGAGGCCATCGCCTCTGCATCGGTCGACCTTGCCGCACTGATTGCCGACGGGCCGCTGGCCGGTATCACCGGGCAGAATGGCGGGATCAATAGCGACGGCGATCAGCAAAAGGATATCGATGTCGCCGCCGACGAAATGATGCGCCGGGCACTGCGCAATGCACCGGTTGCGGCGGTGCTTTCCGAGGAAGTGGCGCTGCCTGAAACGCTCGATCCCGACGCACCGCTTTGCGTCGCGATCGATCCGCTGGATGGGTCGGCCAATCTCGAGAACAACGTCTCGGTGGGCACTATCTTTTCGATCCGCCCCAGAGGCAACGATATTCTCTCGACCTTCTTTGAGCCCGGCACAGCGCAATGCGCCGCGGGGTTTGTGGTTTACGGCCCCCAGACCACGCTGGTACTGGCGCTGAATGGGCGCGTCGATGTCTTCATTCTAGACCGCCGCACCCGGGAATTCCTGCTGGTGCGCCAGGGCGTCCAGGTCGCGGTCGATACCCCGGAATTCGCCATCAACGCCTCCAATCGCCGGCACTGGCATGGACCTGTCCGCGCCTACATCGACGAATGTCTCGCCGGTACCAATGGCGATCGCGGCGCGGATTTCAACATGCGGTGGATCGGTTCGCTGGTAGCAGAATCGCTTCGCATCCTGGTGCGCGGTGGCGTGTTTCTCTATCCGGCCGACGCTCGCCCCGGATACCGCGAAGGCAGGCTACGCCTGCTTTACGAAGCGCATCCGATGGCGTTGGTGATGGAGTGGGCGGGAGGTGCGGCGACCACTGGGCGGCGGAGAATTCTGGAACTCGGAGCCAAAACGCCGCACCAGCGTGTGCCGCTCATTATGGGCTCGCTCCGCGGCGTTCGCGACGTTGCCGCGATTCACGAAGGCATCGAACCGATGTTCGACAACAGCGACGCGCCGCTATTTGCGCGGCGCGGCCTGTTTCGCTGACGGGAACATTCGATGTCGCGCAGTCATCCCATCATATCGATCACGGGTTCATCAGGCGCCGGCACGACGTCGGTGAAGAAGACATTTGAGAATATCTTCCGTCGCGAAAAAGTCGCCGCGGCCTACATCGAGGGCGACGCCTTTCACCGCTACAATCGCTTCGACATGCGCGCGAAAATGGCGGAGGAGGCCGACCGCGGCAACAAACACTTCAGCCATTTCAGTGCTGAAACAAACTTGTTCGAGGAACTGGAAAGGCTGTTTCGCGATTACGGCGAATCCGGCACCGGAACCACTCGTCACTACGTTCATGACGATGAAGAGGCCAAACTGTACGGCGCTGAGCCGGGCCATTTTACCGAATGGGGCCCGGTACCGGAAAAATCCGACCTGCTGTTCTATGAGGGCCTGCACGGCGCCGTGGTGACGGACAAGGTCAACATCGCGCAACACGCCGACCTCAAGATCGGGGTCGTGCCTGTCATCAATCTGGAATGGATCCAGAAGCTGCACCGCGACCGCAGCGACCGCGGCTACAGCGCGGAGGCGGTGACCGACACCATTCTCCGGCGGATGCCGGATTACGTCCACTACATCTGCCCGCAATTCGCCGAGACCGACATCAATTTCCAGCGGGTGCCGACCGTCGATACGTCGAATCCGTTCATCGCGCGCTGGATCCCTACGCCCGACGAATCGATGGTGGTAATCCGGCTGAAAAATCCGCGCGGCATCGACTTTCCCTATCTGCTGTCGATGATCCCGAACAGTTTCATGTCGCGTGCCAACTCGATCGTGATCCACGGATCTAAGCTCGATCTCGCGATGCAACTGATCCTCACCCCGCTGATCCTGCAATTGATGGAACGCAAGAGGCGCACGGTATGACCGTCCATGCTTTATCCCCTATCGCCGGACGCGCCGATGTTTCGCACGCGGAAATGGCCAATGCGATCCGCTTTCTGGCGGTGGATGCGGTCGAGAAAGCGAAGTCGGGCCATCCCGGCATGCCGATGGGTATGGCGGATGTCGCGACCGTACTGTTCTCGCGGTTCCTCAAATTCGATGCGGCGGATCCAGCCTGGCCGGATCGCGACCGGTTCGTGCTCTCAGCCGGTCACGGCTCGATGCTGCTCTACGCGCTGCTGTACCTGACGGGCTACGAGGGCGTGACCCTCGATGAGATCAAGTCGTTTCGGCAATGGGGATCGAAAACCCCGGGCCATCCCGAGTATGGCCATACACCCGGTGTCGAGACAACCACTGGTCCGCTGGGGCAGGGCGTCGCCACGGCGGTCGGTATGGCGCTGGCCGAGCGATTGTTGCATGCGCGCTTCGGCAAGGAGTTTGTCGACCACTATACCTATGTGATTGCCGGCGACGGCTGCTTGATGGAAGGGCTCAGCCACGAAGCGATTTCACTGGCCGGGCATCTGGGAATTAACCGGCTGATCGTATTGTTCGACGATAATGAAATTTCCATCGACGGCGCGACGTCGCTGTCCTGTTCCGACGACCAGCTTGCCCGGTTCGAGGCGTCCGGCTGGTCAGCCTGCCGTATCGACGGGCACGATCCCAAGGCGATCGCTGCGGCAATCGAGCGCGCCCGCAACAGCGACAGCCCATCGCTGATCGCCTGCCGAACCGTCATCGGGTTCGGCGCGCCGAGCAGGCAGGGCACGGAAAAAGCACATGGGGCGCCGCTCGGTGGCGAGGAAATCGTAAAGACGCGCGCCGCGCTGGATTGGCCGCACGCGCCGTTCGCAATTCCGGATGCCGTTCTTGCGCAGTGGCGTAGGATCGGCGCGCGTGGACAGGGGGCTCGCCGCGCCTGGATCGAAAGGACGAAACGCCTCAATTCGGTTTCGCACTCTCCGTTTCACGATGCGCTGAATCGAAATGTGCCGTCCGAGTTTGCCAACGCGATGGCGCAACTTCGGCAACGGTTCGTTGCCAAGCGGCCTGACATCGCGACCCGGCAGGCGTCGCAATTGGCGATCGATGCGATTGCGGAAGCCCTGCCCAATTTGCTCGGCGGCTCGGCCGATCTCACCCATTCCAATCTCACGCGCGCAAAGACTCAAAAGCCGGTGCGGCCTGATCACTTCGAGGGCAACTACATTCACTACGGCGTCCGCGAACACGCCATGGCTGCTGCGATGAACGGCATTGCCCTGCACGGCGGTTTCATTCCCTACGGCGGCACGTTCCTCGCTTTCGCCGACTACAGCCGGCCCGCGATCCGGCTGGCGGCACTGATGGGCATCAGGGTCATCCATGTCATGACGCATGATTCGATCGGTCTTGGCGAAGACGGTCCCACCCATCAGCCGGTCGAACATCTGGCGTCGTTGCGTGCGATTCCGAATCTGCTGGTATTCCGCCCCGGTGACGCCGTCGAGACCGCCGAGGCCTGGGATTGCGCGCTGCGATCGCAAACCAGCCCCTCGGTGCTGTGCCTGTCGCGGCAGGCGATGCCGACGTTCCGTGAAAATATCAGCGATGCCAATCTGGTGGCATCGGGCGCTTACGTCGTCGTCGAGCCGGAAGGCGGGCGCGACGTTACGCTGATCGCAACGGGCTCGGAAGTATCGATCGCCCTGACGGCCGCTCGGACGCTCGCAAAGGAGAATGTGCGTGCAGCCGTTGTTTCGGCTCCGTGTTTCGACTTGTTCCGCCGGCAATCGCAGGAATATCGCGCCAAGGTTTTGGGGACCGCACCAAGGATTGGCGTCGAAGCCGCGGTCGAAGGCGATTGGATGCGCTGGCTCGGCGACGGTGGTGAATTCGTCGGGATGACCGGCTTCGGCGCATCCGCGCCTGCGGAAGTTCTTTATCGCGAATTTGGCATCACTGCGGAGGCGGTGGCATCGGCGGCTCGGCGCTGCATCGCATGTACATCAGGGAGAATACCATGAACGAGCAATCGATGACCGTCCGCGGCAAGGATCGCTACAAATCCGGCGTGATGGAATACAAGAAGATGGGCTATTGGGAGCCCGACTACGAGCCCAAGGATACCGACATCATCGCACTGTTCCGGGTGACGCCGCAGGACGGCGTTGATCCGATCGAGGCTTCGGCCGCCGTGGCCGGCGAATCCTCGACCGCGACCTGGACGGTGGTGTGGACCGATCGCCTGACGGCGGCGGAAAAGTATCGCGCTAAATGCTACCGCGTCGATCCCGTGCCGAATTCGCCGGGGCAGTATTTCGCCTATATCGCCTACGACCTCGATCTGTTCGAGAACGGCTCGATCGCCAACCTGTCGGCTTCGATCATCGGCAACGTGTTCGGTTTCAAGCCGCTGAAGGCGCTGCGGCTGGAGGACATGCGGCTGCCGGTGGCCTATGTGAAGACGTTCCAGGGCCCGGCGACCGGCATCGTGGTCGAGCGCGAGCGCATGGACAAGTTCGGCCGCCCGCTGTTAGGGGCCACGGTGAAACCGAAGCTCGGCCTTTCCGGTCGCAACTACGGCCGTGTTGTCTATGAGGCACTGAAAGGCGGGCTCGACTTCACCAAGGACGACGAGAACATAAATTCGCAGCCGTTCATGCATTGGCGCGAGCGATATCTCTATTGTATGGAAGCCGTCAACAAGGCCCAGGCCGCATCCGGCGAGATCAAGGGCACGTATCTGAACGTCACCGCCGGGACTATGGAGGACATGTACGAGCGCGCGGAGTTCGCCAGGGAACTCGGCTCGGTCATCATCATGATCGACCTCGTGATCGGCTACACGGCAATCCAGTCGATGGCGAAATGGGCGCGCCGTAACGACATGATCCTGCACCTGCACCGTGCAGGTCACTCGACCTATACAAGGCAGCGCAATCACGGCGTCTCATTCCGCGTGATCGCTAAATGGATGCGGCTGGCCGGTGTCGATCACATCCATGCAGGCACGGTGGTTGGCAAGCTCGAGGGCGATCCGGCCACTACCCGCGGCTATTACGACATCTGCCGCGAGGACTTCAATCCGGCAAAACTCGAACATGGCGTGTTCTTCGATCAGCATTGGGCCAGTCTCAACAGGATGATGCCGGTGGCGTCGGGTGGCATTCACGCCGGCCAGATGCATCAACTGCTCGATCATCTCGGCGAGGACGTGGTGCTGCAGTTCGGCGGCGGCACTATCGGTCATCCCATGGGCATCCAGGCCGGAGCGACCGCCAACCGTGTGGCGCTGGAGGCGATGATCCTCGCCCGCAACGAGGGCCGCGATTATCTGCATGAAGGGCCGGAGATTTTGGCGAAGGCGGCGCAGACCTGCACGCCACTGAAGTCGGCATTGGAGGTCTGGAAGAACGTCACCTTCAACTACGAATCCACCGACATGCCCGACTACGCCCCCACCGCCAGCGTCTCGATGTAAGGAGCAGGATCATGCGCGTCACCCAAGGCTGTTTCTCATTCCTGCCCGACCTCACCGACGAGCAGATTTCCCGACAGGTTCAGTACTGCCTCGGCAAGGGCTGGGCGGTGAATATCGAATTCACCGACGATCCGCATCCCCGCAACACCTTTTGGGAAATGTGGGGCCTTCCGATGTTCGACCTCCGCGACGCCGCCGGCGTGTTGATGGAACTCAACGAATGCCGCAAGGTCTATGGCGACCGCTACATTCGAATGTCGGCGTTCAATTCAAGCCATGGCTGGGAGTCGGTGCGGCTTTCTTTCATCGTCAACCGGCCGAAGGAAGAACCTGGCTTCCGTCTGGAGAGGCATGAGGTCGAGGGCCGTAATATCCGCTACACCACCAAGTCCTATGCCGTCGATCGTCCCGAGGGCTTGCGTTACGGTGGCAAATGAACGCTGCATCCAGTTCACCGGCAGCAACTCAGCGCGACGTCGAAGCGGCGCCGAGTGACCAGATCGACCTTCGCCGCGATTTCAACGAGGTCGGCATCGGCGAAGTGCTCGATCAGCTTGATCGTGAATTGATCGGCCTGAAGCCGGTCAAAACGCGGATTCGCGAGATCGCATCGCTGCTGCTGATCGAGCGTATCCGCAAGCGCATGAACCTGACGTCGGAAGTGCCGACATTGCACATGTCGTTCACCGGAAATCCCGGAACCGGCAAGACAACAGTGGCGCTGCGGATCGCCAGCATCCTTCACAAGCTAGGCTTTGTCCGGCGCGGGCATGTGGTGTCGGTGACCCGCGATGAATTGGTGGGTCAATACATTGGCCACACCGCGCCGAAGACCAAGGAGATCCTGAAGAAGGCCATGGGTGGGGTCCTGTTCATCGACGAGGCCTATTATCTGCATCGTCCAGACAACGAACGAGACTACGGGCAGGAGGCGATCGAAATTCTGCTGCAGGTAATGGAATCGCAGCGTGAAGACCTGGTGGTGATCCTTGCCGGCTACGGCGATCGGATGGATAAGTTCTTCGCCAGCAATCCCGGCTTCCGCTCCCGCATTGCCCATCACATCGACTTTCCGGACTATGCCGACGACGAACTGCTCGCCATCGCCGAGCTGATGTTGCATGACATGAACTATAAATTCACATCGGACGCACGGCAGGCCTTCGTCCGTTACATCAGCCTGCGCAAGACCCAGCCGCTGTTCTCCAACGCGCGCTCGATCCGCAACGCACTCGACCGCATGCGGCTGCGCCAGGCCAACCGCCTCGTCGCCGATCTCGACCGCGTGCTAACCGCCGACGACATCATGTCGCTGGAAGCGTCCGATGTGCTGGCCAGCCGGGTTTTCCACATGACCTGATGTCCGGAACAATCCTGGAAATCTTTGAAAGAGAGAACATGACGCGCAATATTCTGATCCTCGGAGCTTCGTATGGCTCGTTGCTTGCGACCAAGCTCCTGATGGCGGGTCACAACGTGACTGTGGTTTGCCGGAAAAACACCGCCGAACTTATCAATCGCGACGGTACTGAAGTTCGCATCAAGCTGCGTGACGAGGTGGTTCACCGGGCGATCTTCTCTCGTGGATTGCCCGGGACGCTGGATGCAGTCACGCCCGATCGCGTTGACCTTTCCCGTTACGATCTGGTTGGTCTTGCCATGCAGGAGCCGCAATACACCAACCACACGATTCGTGTCCTGATGATCAAAATCGCCGAGGCGAGACTACCTTGTCTTTCGATCATGAACATGCCGCCTTTGCCCTATCTCAAGCGGATTCCCGCACTGGCGGACATGGACCTGGAGGAGGCGTACACCAATGCCCAGGTGTGGGAACGGTTCAAGCCGGGTTTGGTGTCGCTCTGCTCGCCCGATCCGCAAGCCTTCCGTCCGCCGGAAGAGCCGGCGAATGTCCTCCACGTCGGCCTCCCGACAAACTTCAAAGCCGCGACATTTTCGGATGCCGAACATAATTTGCTGCTTCGAGAACTTGAATCGGACATCGACGCGCTGAAGCTCGATGGTCAGGACGTTCCGGTAAAGCTCAAGGTATTCGATTCGCTGTTCGTCCCGCTGGCCAAATGGTCGATGCTTTTAACCGGAAATTACCGCTGCATCACACCGCACGATCCGCAATCGATCCGCGACGCGGTGCACGACGATCTGGAGCTCTCGCAGTCGATCTATGATCATGTAGACGCGATTGCCCGGCGTCTGGGTGCCGACCCGAAGGATCAGGTTCCATTCGAGAAGTACTCCAAAGCGGCAGAAAGCCTGCTCAAGCCATCTTCGGCTGCGCGCGCAGTGGCCAATGGTGCGCCTTTCATCGAGCGGGTCGATCTGCTGGTAAAGTTGATTTCCCATCAGCTTGGCTTACCCAATGCCGAGATCGACCGCACGGTGCAGATCGTGGATCAAAAGCTGAATGAAAAGATCGTGGCTGGCGGATCCGGCTCGATGTAGCTTACTTCATTCAGACTGGCGTTTAGGTACAACGGTATGAAAATAGCAGACGGCGCAAAGATTGCCGTGCTTGTGCAAATCACGCGGCCCTCAACCGCGACCGCTCCGTCGACTGCTTTCTACAGTGATGGATGTTGTCGGCCAAGCTCGTTTGGTGTTGGTTCGGTTGTATCGATACATAGAAAATTTCGAAAATTTGGCGAAGATGGAAAGGACGGGCGAGAGAGGAATAGGACTAGCCGGATGGCGACGCACGAACCATTGGCGCGCTCGGAGAGATTTCGAACTCCCGACCCTCGGAATCGAAATCCGATGCTCTATCCAGCTGAGCTACGAGCGCCTCAATGTTTTCAATGGGTTAGCCGGACGTCCAAATCCTTAGGCACCGACTAGGCACCGAAAACGATCAATCGAAAATTATTTCGATAGATTCGGATACCAGAATTGTCCGGTGGCGGCTAGGCGACCTTGCGCGGCCCCTGGAGCTGAAACTCCGGTTCCCCGATAGTGCTAGCCGCCATGGGGGGACTGGCCTGTTTCGACCCTACGGAGGGTCAATGGTCCCTTTAGGCCTTAACCGATTGTTTAGTTTTTTGGCCTCTTGTGTCGGGAATGAAAACCATCCGCAGATTGCTTGCTGATGAATCCGGTGCGACCGCCATCGAGTATGGCCTGATCGCCGCTGGCATTGCGCTTGCCATTATCGCGGTCGTGAACGGGCTCGGAGCCAGGCTCGATACCAAGTTCACCTCGATCAATAATTCCCTGAAGTAAGGGCGCCGACTGAGGCGGCCTTACTTCTTGATGCCAGCGATGCCGTTGATCCAGCCGCGCCAGACCGCGGACTTTATCGGGTCTTCCTGGAGTGGAATTTTTCCCACTCGCGTTTTTGGACAACCCTCACACCAGGGGAACTCAAAAGCGCAAAACTCATCGGCTAAACAACCGCCATCGATAGTGGCCATGCGACACGCGAATGGCGCGGGGGCCGGGTCGGACATAATACACCTCAGCTCCTTCACGATGGAACTTGGCATGTCCGGTTACCTACATAGTGATCAATAAGGCTCACTTTCCCTAATAAACAAATTGGGCCATTTGGACTCGAAACAGGCCAGCGCCCTTACATGATGATGACGAAAAAAAATAAAGCGACCAGTACGGCGGTGCCCACGGTCATTAGCATAAGATGAAGTTTGGCCATGAAAGGCCAATGCGGGCTGGGACCTTTAGTTGCTCTCGCAAACTGACTTTACGGTGCCGCGCCCACAATGGAAGTTCGCAAAGTAGGATTTGCAGCTGGTCAAAATAGAACAGCATCGGCTAGCCAATGTTTCGTCAAACAAATGCGCAGATGGAACCGATCGCTCTTCGTTTCATTGTCCGTGGCAGCGCCGGTCGAAAACGCTGCTTTACGCGGTCTCGTCCTTTCCCTGCTAAGTTGAGGATGAGACCGTGTTTAGCCCCGAATGTTCCGGCTTGTGTGGTTTACACACTTTGGCAGTTTCACGTTCATACCGTTTCTTTAAATCATAGCGGCGTTGTTTCTCGGCGTTGTATCGGGATCTTTGCGCTTCGTAATAGGCCGAATGTTTTTCACAATAGGCCAACTCTCCAAACGCCTTCCGGCCGCATATCTGGCACGGTTTCAACGGGGGTTTGATGCGGAGGGTCATGTTAGAAGAGGGTTGGGTTGGCTTCTTTCAACTTATACCAAGCATGACCGCGGCGGATTTGAACTTCGAGGACACCTTCATTGGTCAACTCCCGCAAACGTCGGCCGGTATTCTCGGCGGTGTAGTTTGTCTTCTCCCGCACCAAATCCTCCAACTGGCCTTTGGCAATCCAACCATGATTGTTGCGAAGGTACCGCGCCAATCTTTCTTTCAGGGTCATAAAATCTGAAGGGCGTTATTGATTGCCGTGCGGATAATATGAGCTTCGCTAAACCCTGATATTTTAGCTGCGCGTTTAACAGCATGGCGCTGCTTTTTATAAAGTCGCACCATAAACGGCACTGGCTTCTCTTTGTTTTTCTTCATTAGCCCAGTGTACCACAGCGCAAGCGCGATAGCGGGGTAGGGGTGGGGACAACCGCAAGCGCGATATCGCAAGGCATGGTAGATTTAAGTTGGTCGAAGGTCGTTCGTTGTTAAGCCCGCGCGAAAGGTAGAGTACGAGGAGCAAACTTTCCCTCCCTCCTAAGTGAATTATGAGCCTTACGCCGGGTTATCAGCGAACGACAATTACAAGCCAACAATAACAATATGAAAAACTTTGAAGTCGGTAGTGTGCTCAAGTCCGGAGACTACGCCAGCAAACGTAGTGATCTAGGTCTGATAGCCGCCCTATGTGCCGGTGCCATTGCGTTCTTTATTCTCAAATTAGCAGGGGTCATTTAATTCATGCGCTCTATTTGCCGCGTTGCTCATGAGTGGCGCGGCGGACAGAGCGAAGCAATATGAAATACGAAATAACGGTCAAAGAACTAACCGATCCAATACCTCCAAATAGGTACGGCGATAGCAGAGAAATTTATCAGCAGATCGTCGATGACATTGACATCAATGCGTTAGTGATCGCCATTAATTCACGCAAAAATGCAACCGACTAATCAAGAGATCGACGCCGCAATTGCTGAAGAAGCAGAAGCGATGAAACAGTTCGCCGCGGCCAGCGCAAAGGAAACCTCCGCAAGTCTGAAAGTCAAAGCAGCAAGGAAACGTCTGATGGATGCGCGGGGAGCCAAATCGGCCCTCATGCATGACTTGATGGCGTTCTCAAAATGACGAAAGACGAATGGATCAAAAAGGAAGTTGCAGCAAAGGAAGAGGTCATGCCGCTCGGACGTTTGAGCTGTGCAACGAAAAGAAAGAGTTCAGAGAAGGCGAGGGCGAGAAGCCGTTCTCGATCTCCCGCGAGTTCACTTACTCGTTTGGCGCAAAGGGCAATTTGCGCCCCTTTATCGACGGCATGACCGGCACCAAAATGTATGACGACGAATGGCCCGACCTTGAAGCGTTGCTGGGCGATGCGTGCTTGCTCAACGTCGTCCACACTGAAAAAGACGGCAACGTTTACGCCAATATCCAGGGTGCATCTCCCCTTCCAAAGGGCATGGAAGCACCCGAGCTGGTCAACACGCCGCGCATGATCGATATCAACTCGACCCCATGGGACGTAATCAACTCGCTACCGGAGTTCATTCTCAAAAAGATGTATTCCAGCGAGGAGTTTGCAAACCGCAAGCGGGCTGATGAAATGCTCGGGGGAGAAAAGGTCAAAAACTTCCGTCCCAAAGCCGTGGAGCCGGTCATTGAATATCCCGACGTGGATATCAATCCATACGACCTGCCATTCTAGAATCGCATTTTGACAGGGGCTACCTGACTTGCAACGTCGGGTGGTCAAGCTAGAATGGGACCAGTGGGGGCTGGAATGGTTGAAAATAAGAGGGCGGAACTTTACGCCAATCCAGGTGGGAAGTTTATTCGCGCCGATACCCTGCGTTATATTTTAGAGCATTGGCGCTCGCTCCGACCACATCAAAAGCGACTTTACTTCATCAAGTATGACGGCGAACTGTACGTCGGGGACGAAGTGGACAAGTTGCAGGCGCTTAACATCTAGCTCGTCTTATACCGTCTGGCGGTCAAGCTGGGATACGAAAACGGAGGGACAGAACATGCTTGGTGTCGCTTTTGTATTATTGGGAGTAGGGATGATTGCGGTCTTTCTGCCAGCATGGGCTGCGCCGATCTTCGACACCGTACAGCTACACAATTATCAAATCGAGATAGGTTCTGCTTTTGTGGTTGTGGCCATTTTCCTGATGATGAAAAAGCTGATGGCTTGAAACCTACTTTATAATTCACACAGGATTGGTGTGCACATTGCCGCTCCTTCTACAATCCGGGAGCAACCGGCCAACAGGAGTTCGACTTCCCTGCTACGGTGCAAATCCGTAATTTTCATAGTCTGGTGACTTGGCTGGGGCAATCGCCGTTCAACTCGGCGCAATCCAAAAAGTAGCAAAATACTATCGACAACCGCTGCCGTTGTGGCATATTTGCCGCGGGCAGGGGGAAATCGGATGAGGAAGTCGTTCATTAAAGCGATATGCTTGGGTGTGTTTGGATTTACATTCACTATTCCGGCTCTGGCGCAGAACCAGCAAAACAACAAAAATGCTCCGCCGCCTCGCGCGGCACCGGTGCAGCAAGTCAGGCCGCAAATGGTGCGCCCGATGATGCAGCCGATGCAAGGGCAACGACCCGTCCAACAGATGCAAGGACAACGGCCGGGGCAAATGATGCAGGGGCAACGGCCGGGAGGTGTGGGGCAGGTCCGGTTGGTGCGACCCGGAGTCGTTAAAGGACCGGCAGGTGCATTCCGAACGGCTATGCCCGCTAACATCGTCCATAATCCTCAACATAAGGCGGGCAAGGCGGGCGGACGGTACAACAGGCAAGCTTTTATGTTCAAGCGCGGGAAGCGCGTCTACCGCCGAGCGTATTACCTCGGGCCGGACGGTGGCGCATACTTTTATGACGAAGACATCCCCGACGGCGATCCCTCGCTCGCGGCAATGGGGACTGCCGATCTGCCAACTTGTCCCATAGATGCCGATGATTGCCAGGGATTTATTGATCCTGTGGCAAACATTAGAGTGCTTGGCTCCGAGTTTCTGGGCGAATGGGGAAACAATAATTGTGGCCCTTCCAGTATGCGTAGCGTGTTTGTAAACAACAACGGCCGCATTAGTTATGGGATTGGTGGCGTAGGTAATATCGAGCCGATGAATGTTGTCTCATTCGAAGAATTAGGTGATCCGAGACATATCAGATTGCAAGTTGAGGACCCAAATGCTGGGCTGAGTACTTCTATCTATGTTAAAGAACGCGGCTACATAAAGCTTTTGGAACTACAGGACGCTACTTCTGGGCTGATAATCGAGAATGGCCGATTTGTTAGCAACGGCTCTGAAAGCCTGCCACTTCTAAACTGTGGGGCGGTTACGCAATAATTCCGCTCTGGCGGCCCACTATCGCAAGTGTCATTGGCGCCTCTCCCTTATCCCCAGCGGGCATATTGCACGAAACGCAACCCATGAGACAATAGGTATGTTCGTGATGCCATTGGAGGTGGTATCGTGAGTGGACAAAAGTCCGCCCGCCTCCAAAGGGTGGGCTTTTGTTTTCAAAAGCCCCGACAACGAACGTAGCGAGCTATCACCACGTAATCTCGGAAAACTTGTCGGGTAGGTACAGGTCGGTCTTTGAAAACTGAATAGGGCAACCCAACAAACTCTATGGAGAACAAGACCACCACAGAGCTACTTGACCTTCTTTGGAAGATTGAGAGCAAAGCGCAGGTAAGTGACGATGAATGGGAGAAGCACTCTCAGGCATTGACTGATCTAAAAAAACGAACGCCGTTTCGTCAGATTTTGGGCGAATCGGAGTATGAGGGCGACACGCCAACTCATAGTGAGCACCTCGAAGAAATCGATGCAGATATCAGACTCCTCAAACGCCATAAGCACGACACCCATACGGGTGATGTGATGACACGTATTTAATTTCTAACGCCCTATTCAGTTTTCAGGGACCGTCCCAATAAGCTCGTGTCCCCAGCAATCGCCAGCAACGTGTAAGCCCTCACGACTGGCGACTTCATGGGGATGCGAGACGGTGCACTTTGAAAGATTGTTGATGAGTGGGGATGATGAGGTAAGCTGGTGGACAGTTTAAAACTGCAAACTAGCGCATATGCAAAGTCCCCACTCGCCAGCAATTTTTCAATTTTCGCCGCTTAAATCCACTTTCCAGCATTTGTCGCGGGGGTCAAACCGTAGGGCGACTATAAAGAAATCTACGGCCTGTCGTCCTCTGTCTATCATCAGAGCCAAACTCATTTGAATGACGGAGTATCTCAGTTCTACCGCCCATGAAGAAATGGTTTTCGCCATTTTTAACTCATGGGGGTAGGGGGGCCATACTCCAAATCTATTTGAATAACTATGAAATATCACCAGTTAATGAGTATCCACCGAATCTATATCCAAGGGGAAAGGTGGAAGGAGAGGAAAGAAGCCTACTATAAGAAGTTTGGAAAAATTTGCGCGGCGTGTTTTTCGAAAAAATGTGTTGACCTGCACCATATGACCTATAAGCGGCTCGGGAATGAGTGGGATGAAGACCTGGTGCCGCTCTGTCGAGACTGCCACAAGAGCTTTCACCGGATGTTTCCGGGAAAAGGCCGAAAGATGAAAAAGCAGACCATGAAATTCATCCAGCTCGAACAAGAGCGATTGGCAATGAACGAATTGGCCGCCACGCTTTAGTTACTAGGATGCGGACATTATCAGCGCTGCCGTTTACGGCGAAAAAGCGCCTTGGTGGCACTCTCGTTGGCGAAGACACTCCTAAGAAGTTCGTTCTGTTTGCCCTGGTCCATTCGGCAGAAGATAACTTTGAGTGGCTCATTTGGTGAAATACAACTGGATTGGATATCGGGCCTCAAAGGCTTTTTGTCGACTTTGATGTTAATTCGGTAACCCGGAAGTCCGAGTCGAAACATGTTAAACCCTTCATGTTTGATCCGAACGGGTCCCCACATTGTGGCCGCACCAATGGAATTTTTATAGCGCTCAAGCAGTATGGGAAATTCGGTTGCTAAGCCGGGGTTTTTGTCGAGAAGCATCTGTCTTATTAGCTGCTCGTAAGGTCCGAGGTCGATGTCAACGTATATCGAACGGCGAGACACGGACATGCGCCAAAGAATTGATAGAAAACAAAGTTTCAAGGATGCGTAGTCGTACTGCTGAATGGCATAAAAATCCCTCCTCGCGTTGGGTTCTATGCGGGGCGCTTCTTTGTGCAGAAACCGAGAACTGTAATTCTCCCAAGGCGAAAAGTAAGAATCGCAATCAGCGCACAGGATCTCTGTGTCGTATTCGCCTGTTGGTGTTCGGGCAGGTAGCACGCCGAGTTTGCCATGATACCTGCTGACATGGCCGCCAGCCTTAAGCGGTTCCAATAAACATCGAGCCACAAGATGAGAGCGCACGAGCGGCTTTTCTTTATCGCAAAGCTGACAGATCATCCCCCAACTCCAAGGCAGGTCTTTCGATATAAGCACGCTCTCCTGTAGCAAAAAGCCCCCAACATCGCTGTAAGGGGCCGTGCTCGAAATAGGCCACTATCGCTTAGGCGTCTCCGGGATCGTGCCGGTCGTAACATCTGGCTCACACGAAGCTTTGCCTGGTTCCCGAGCGTGGCATTTATAAAGACTGCCTGTGAGGCGATCGACCAGCCAAGCATCCTCAGTATTTCCTGTTTCGACTACGGTGTACCGAGTCCCCGCGGTAAGGATGAGGGTAGCAAGTAAAATGGCGACCGCGATGATCACCGCGCCGATAATGGAAGGGAACCTCGGATAAGTACTCTCCCGGACATATGAGTTCGATGGATTTGGAACTCGTCGAAAATCGACCAACGGGGTTCTTTCTGTCAGGACATGTGACCATCCTTTCACCCGCGTTCGTCGCTATTAAGGCATCAAGATGGTTCGTCCTAGTCGTACTTATCCATTTTCTCGGCAATTACTTGTCCGTTCCGGGTGGCGTCGTACAGCATTTGACCTGCCTTTCGCAGGGCTTCGTACCGCTCCGGGGACGGTCGCATTTTACGTGCGGCTTTAAGAGCTTCCTGTGCGGCTCGCCAATCGGCTTTGGACTTCTTCAATGATTCCTTTAATTCCATGCACACCCCCGGACGCTAGTTTTTCAAAATTATTATACCGAATTTGCCCCAAAAGCTGTTGCAGCCAAGCCGCAGTTTAAAGACCTTTTGCGAGCGAGTTTGGCTGGCTCTGCGGGCTGCCCGTTATCAAGGTGTAAGAGCCGTGAGCAGCTAGGAAGGCTCCAGCCGTGGTGAGGAGCACCTGGCCGATACTCGATACCGAGTTCACGTCCAACGGCGTACCATTGAGGGCGCTGTAGGAAATGACGCCAACGAACGAGAGCAGGGCAAGCAGGAAGCGCTTACCGCCCGTCGTCGAGACGCTGGTGATGTACTTGGTAAACTCCATTGCTGCGTTCAAAACAAACGGACCAAAAGCTGCGATAATTGCGGTGAGCATGATGATTTTTGCTAATGATAATTGACTTACAATGCGCGGAAGAAGGCTACCGGCAAGCCTCCCTGCTGGCCATAATACTTCTCCCAGCGGGACAGATCCCATAGCTCCAATAATAACCCGGTATTGGAGTCGTTCGACACGATGCCCCAATCGTTGTGGTACATCTTGCCGTATTTGCCCAAAAAGCCCGTATGGCCGCTGATGGAGCCGTTTCCGTACCCTGTAGGGGAAATGATGATTGCGCCCGGCTCAGGCTCGTATACGCGCTTAAACGCGGGGTTAGAGAGCAGCCACTGGTAGAGCGAGGCCGTACCGGCGATACCCGTGTTGGGTAGTCCTGCGACGCCCGATTTCTGGAGGATAAAACTGACAGCCTCCGCGCAACCTTCCTCGGCCGGAATCGCGTTGTTAAGAGTGCAGTGGGTCTCCAGATATTCGAGGAGGTTGTCGTAAATCTTCTGTGCGGTGGGTGTCATATTAGTGGTAGTGAAAATAAATTGCTAAAAAGAGTCCCAATGCAGCGTTGGCCACTGTCGCCATTATAATCCATGCTTTCATCGTGGCTCGGTACTCGATGCGGCTGTCCTCAAGGTTAGTCAAGCGCTCGTCGTGCTCGTCCAACCTCGGATTGACCTCAATCTTGGAAACCGAGTTGCTTTCAAGATTGAGGATGCGGGCGAGAATGGTGGTGTTGATTTCCTTTATCTCTATTCGGGCAGACGCGATGTCGCCGCGCAAACCATCCATTTGCGTCTCCATCTTGCCGATGGCGACGAGGATATTGCTTTCGTCCTTGCTGATCGTTTGCGCTCTCATGGTACTGTTAGGGAATGAAAACCTTCTGGATTACTGTGCTGGGTCTGACTCTTGCTCCGGTGCTGCTTCCGATGATGCTTGGTCTGATGCTGTGGACGCGGCGGTCAAAGTACTAACCTGAGCCTGCAAATCCGTTACCTGCTGCTGCAAACCGGCGATGGTTGTTTCGTTGTTGGTATTGTCCGTCTGGTGATTGGCCTGCTCGGTTGCGAGTGCCGTCTCAGCGTCCTGCAATTGCTGGGTGATCGGCGCGGTGGCTTCTGCGACTGCTGATGCAAGAGCCTCGGAAACGCGCTGGTCTACAATCGAACCGTCACTGACATAGCCGTCTTTGAGGATAACGAGGGCCGCTGCGAGTGCGTCCATCATCGGCTGAAACGTGTTGATAGCTGTTTGGATGTCGCCCGCTGCTTTTGTGTTGTTTGGCATGATAGTTTTGTTAGTTGTTAGTAGGAGAACCAAGCACCACCGTTCACCTGTCCATCACAGTAGACACGAGCGATGCCGTAGTTGGTGTTGATAACTTTTGTTGAAGCACCGTCGATGAGCTGGCCGAATGTCGCTGTGACAGTCACGTTGTTGGTGCCTGCCGCGCCGCTTTCATCCTTCACTTCGTACCGGACTTTGTCGGTGAGACCTGGTGCGGTCGAAGTCGCCGTGCATTGAGGAAGGTTTACGGAGCGAGGTGAGGCGGTTGAAGTAATGGCGACGAGGAAGTCTGTGCTTGTGGCGATGGTGTAGGTCGCTGCCGATTGGGTAACCTTGAGGGACAGGGAGCCTTGAACCTGCAGAGATGCGTCGGGGGTTGAAGTGGCGATGCCGACAAAGCCATTCGCTTGTGTCAACCTTAAGCGCTCCACCTCAGCGCCTCCGTTGTCAAATCCCCATGTAAGGTCGTCAGAATTTGCAGGTCGCCCTATAACGGCCGCTGTAGTTGCCCCGTTATCGAAGCGCATCAGCTCGTTTTGTGTTGAGTATACTTGGCGCTTTATGGTCAAACCGGCGCAACCAATCATCGAAGTACAAGTAGTGCTTATACTAAGATTTGATTTGGAAAATATGGCCGAAGTGTTTATTGACGTATGGCCTGCGTTATCTACGCTAAACAAAGTTGTAGTTGCAGTGCCACTGGTCGATGAAGAGACCAAAAATAAAAACGGAATCGAGCCCGTATCATATGGCGCCGTCGCTACCACGAGATTCGCCATCGAAGGTGAAGTAGACCCTATGCCGAGGTTGCCGTTATTGAGCAACGTCATCGTGTTGTATTGAATGTTGCCGAGCTGGGCCGTGTTTTGAGCAAAGTTAAGCGTAGCAGAGTTATACAGTTGGTGACTGCTTAAGGTCGTGATTCCCGGAATAGAAAACCCTGTTTGGGAAAATATGCTTCCGCTCGCATTTATTGCACCTGGTATGGCAGCAGTTTCGGAAAGAAAAATAGGACCTACTTGCAATGCTCCTGTAGTCGTTGCGCTTCCTGATATGGTTAGACCTCCGGTCAGAGTACCATCGCCGATCGTTGAAGACGCCAGCGAATAAAGCCCAGCCGCGAATCCGATAAGTGTTGAAGTGGAGTTTGATTTAGTTGCTCCAAAAGTCGTTGGTGTGAACCAATTCCCCACGCTCCCGGTAATTGTGCCGCAGCCCGTACATGTGCCGGTAATCGTGAGGTTGTTGAAAGCGCCATTCGTGGCTGAATTGCCTAGGCTCCAACTGCTGCTGACTGGAACGAGGGAAGGGCCAGAGACAAGTTTTAAGAGATTGGTGCCTGATATTGTCTGGGCTGATGCGATTGAACCAAAGAGACCGAGAGCGACTGCGAGACCAAAGAGTAGTTTCTTCATGGAAGTTTATTGTTGCTGATAATACGAGACCGATAAAAGAGCGCTGGACGAATTGTCTACGGCGATGAATTGCGTGGCGTTCAAAACTACGATGTCGTGAATTTCGATGACGTTGGCGGGATTGACCATGACACCGGTCGAAGTGGTGGGAGCCGTGCCGTCGTCACGGTAACGAACGGAATTATTCTCGACGCTGATGATCGCCATATTCGCTCCCGATGGAACGGTAAGCGTCGATGCTGCGGAATTGGTGACGGTGATTGCTTGGAAGCCCAGTGGTGTTCGATTAATTGCGGACATAAAAGTAAATTAAATAAATAAGGTCTGCGGTAATTCTATCACGGTGATTTCATGTGCAAGACGTGAGCTGTGAGTTTCATAATTTTAGATGCCTATACCGGTGATGGACTTCGAAGCTTTATCTGCGCCATACAGGGCTGCCGCACTCACGGCAGTTCTGCCGACGTTGCCTTTGAGGGCACCTCCGAGCTTTCCAAAGATACCGACACCTGGAGTGCCTGCGGTATTGATTTTCGCTTTGGACAGGATGTTCTGCTGCGCGGTGTACATATCGGTCATTTTCGCAAAGGCGTTTTGCGATGTCTGTCCAAGACCAGCCGCTGTGTCGTTGATTGCGTGGTTGAGCAGCGCACGGTTTTGGAGCCACATTTCCTTCTGGAATTGGAGTTGAGGGGCTGATGCTTCGGTCGCATTTTTTACGTTTGCGGGAATGCTGCTGTCATATCCGATGCGGGCATCCCAAATATCGGCCAGCGATTTTGGAGTGGGTGCTTGGAACTTGCCGGTCGCGTCGGTGATGTCCCATTGCAGCGGTTTTAGGAAACTTTCGAACTTGGCTTGTGACTTTGCACTGCCTGCGAAGGCGTCGAATTCGGGCTCTTCTTGTTGAGCGGATTTGACCGCGTTCCAAGCGTCTATAATTTGACCGGTGGTTTTCTGCGTTATAGGGGTTGCCTCCATTTGGGGACGGAGTGCCGCGCCGGTATTGGAAATTTGCTCCGAGAGAGCGGTGTGGAGCTGGGCGTCATTCATGTCCCCAGCACCGGGTATCGCTTCTTTGATTGTTTGTGCTGCCTGCTGCACAGCCTGTGAAGGGGCTACCGTGTCAGGCTGCTGGCCGAATATTTTTGACATGAAAGTATCCGGCGCGCGGGTAACTCGATTTTCGTTAAATGCCGCGGCGGTTTGTTTTGCCGTGAGTTTCGGAGAAATGGTGTCCTGAATTGAGGAGAGTTGCTCGGCGTCGGGCGCGGGGGCCTTGAACGCCGCCATCCCTTCGCCCAATCCCTGTCCGACGGCGCCCCCCGCCGCACCAAGTAAGCCGCCTTCCGCCGCACCGCCTAATACGTCACTCGCTGAACCGTTGTTGGCCGCTGCATTGGCACCTCCTGTGAGAGCGCCGAGGCCACCGTATGTGAGAGCAGAACTGCCAATTCGAGCGAGGACTGTTGAGCCCGTGCCTCCACCGGCAAGCATTGAAGCCGGAAGGGCAGCACTTTCGATCGTACTGCCAATGCCGGATTCGGCCTGTGAATTGGTTTCCGCTGCACCTGCCGTCGCGGTCTTTGCTGCGCCAGCTAAGTCTCCGTGGCCAAGTTGACCCAAGGTCGCTGCGATGTTGTACAGCGAATCACCGATCGCATGGCCAAGCGGAGCGGCAGGCGATTTCTCTGCGATGGCGGAGATTTGAGCGGGAAGCTTGGAGACATTGGCAGCAACACTGGAAAGGCTCGGCGTGCCGCCTGATGGAATCCCACTGACGCCCGCGACATTGGTCGTCGCCATGGCATGAAAGCTGTCGGGCTTGGGGGCGGGAGAAGTGCCCCAGTTGATACCGGTAGAGGGTGTCTGCGATGAAGTGTTCCAAGAGATAGCCATATTAGAGTTTATTGCCGTCCTGATCGTACTGGTTTCCTTGCGCGTCGGTGATGGTGCCGTCCGGATTGAGAGTCACCACGGTGCCATCGGAAAGCGTGCCCGTGGTTCCCGGTGGTGGTGTGTCACCTTGTCCGGCTACAGCGGCGCTCGTATCCACATTGGAGCCGTTTCCATTCGGGTCAAACGACGGCAGCGCTGCCTTGTTAAGTGCATCAATGCGTTCCTGTGCCAAACCGGTGGGAGCGAGACCTTTCATGTACGAAACGTACTGGTCGCGCAGGTTGTTTGCGACCTGACCCTGACGGTTGATGCTGTCTACCAAGTTTTGGATGATAGCTTGCGTGTTGCCGTTCTGGGGCTGGCCCGTGATGTACTGCAAAGCGCCCGCAAGACCACTTTTAGCGGTTGCGGCCATGATATTCTGGCGGTCGCTTTCCGCGCTGCCAGACGGCGAAACGAGGTTAGCCAGACCCATAGCTAACTCGGCATATTGCGAAGTCGGGATGTTGTAAGTCACGTTTCCGTTTGCATCGGTTGATTTGTACTGTGTGAGAAGAGCTTGAAGATGGTTTGCCTGGTCAACCTTGCCCTGCTGCAAGCCAAGACCGCCCGAGCGACTTGATAGAGCTTTGGTCAACACCGTGCGATATTGCTGCTCCATCTGACGCTGAGCCGGGCTGCCGTCCGTCAGCAATTGCGAAGTCTGGGTGTTTTTCAGATTGATGTCCGCATCCGAATCTGCGGTTGACGCATTCTTTGCCTGGATGTCAGCTATTTCCGCCTTCGCGGCCAAGGGGTCATTCAGGTACGGAGCGATGATGTCTAACGCGCTAGCGGGATTGTCGCCCAAAGCAGCGTTCTGTGCCTGGGTCACCACGTAAGCTGGTGCGGGGTTGGCGGAGTTTGCTGCGGCGGTCGCTATCTTCTCCAGCATCGTAGAGGCGATGGCCTTGTTTGCAGCTATCGTGTTCGCTCGGTCGGTCAACTTCGCTTGCATGACGGCAAGCTGTTTCTGCTGCTCGTTGTCGAGCGTTCCTTTGACCAACGCCGCTTGTTTGTTCAAGGCGTCTATCTGATTTTCTATCGGCGTATATTTGTTGGTTATTGCGGTATCAATGAGGGACTTTGCGGTTGAGAGTTGACCGCTGATCGTTGCAAGAGTGGAAGCATAAGCCGATTGTTTCGCCGCCAACACGCTGTCCACGGACTGCTGCTCGAAATCGAGATAGCCTTTCGAGGCATCATTGCCGTACTGATTTTTCAGGTTCTGCTGAACGGCGTCTCGCTGCTGTTGAATGTTTGAAATATTCGACGTGATGTCGTTCGCGGTGGCCGTGAGGTTCGGGATGCCGTACTGGTTTTCCAAACTGCTCTCGTCGGCGGCCTGGCCTCCCAAGCTCGTGCCCAGCTTCCCTATCTCGCTGGTAATATCGTCGTATTGACCCTGCGAGGCGGTAGGCGCCGTTCCTTGGGCCGTGATGGTGGAAAGGTCGGGAACGGGCGCGGGTGTGTAGGGAGAAGGCTGTGGGAGCTGTGAGGAGCTGAGGGTGGGTTGGCCCAAGGTGGTCACGTCCGTCGATTGGGTCTGGGAGGGTTGGGGAGTGATGGTTGCGGCGCCGGTCACTGGACTGGGAGCAGGCGTCGGGGCTGGACCGTTATTCGGGGTGTAGTTCAAGCCTGCGTTTGCTGCCGGAGCTGTGGTGTCGGTGGGCATAAATTAATTGGTTAGACCGAGAGCCTGTAATGTTGCCAAAATCGCTGCGGCCGTTGCCGTGGTGGTTGGTTTGGCAATCGGGGCGGCGCCAAAGAAGCCGATTTTCTGAGTGGAAGTGGTGCCAATCATCGTGCCGGTGACGTTGCCAAGTTGAATATTGCGGCCGTCGTAGAATTTCGCATCCTTTTGAAATTGATATTGCGAGGAACCCAAAAAACCGGCGAGTTCTTCCCGCACTATCTGGCGTATGATGTCATCAAAATTTTCTTCATCCATAAATGTTGGTGTCGAACGGTTCGGTGGCCCAGGAAAAGCCCGTAAGCACTGCGTTGGTTTCAATACGGAACTGATATTCGGTAAAACGCGGCGGCACTTTCAACGAAGTGCCAAGCACCTGAAGCTGCCGTTGGCCCACGGTTGACTGTGTGCCCATGGTTTGCCAGCTGGTGTCTTCCGGCAATTTATATTTCAGCGTGGCCGATAGGCCTGCGGTCAGAGCCTCGAACGAAACGGTTGCCCCGACAAACTGCGAAGAATTGATTCGGTCGCCATACACGGCTGTTTCCATGATAGCAGGTAAAGTGTAGGAGGCTTGGTCGTTGGTGCGATACACATTGTTATCCGCGAACGTGATGAACCAGACTTTTCCTAAACGATAGATGCCGGTGATGCGCTGGCCAGCCTCCGCAACCGGCCCGATAGCTTCGATGTTGAAATTGCCCGAGCGATCGACTGACCAAATTCCGATGCGCGCATCGCCCTTAAATGGAATTGACGCGGGATAGTACAGCTTCACACCATCCGCAAAGTAAGTGGGGGCAATAGGAGTTGCTGCAATCGCGTCCGCCGTGATGTAGTTGGTCTCCTGGGCAACCGTGGTGGTATAGGTACGCGCCACCATCCGGCCTTTGTTTATTCCATAGTCATGGTCAATCTGTTCGTTCGAGACACCGACCAACACACCCTCGATCTGGGTGAGGTGCGCGAGCTGTCCTTTTCCCCAGTCGATGCTCTCGGTGAAGTTGATGCTCGATGTCGATCCGGTGACGCTCAGGTCCCAGAGATAGACAAAGGAATTGTCATAGCCGTTGAGCGGTGAAGCGCCAATGGCAAGATTGTTGCCTTGCGGAGATGCTGACGTGATTATCATGTTGGCGGGAAGGGTCTGGACAACGCCAACCCATGTTCCCGTGGGGTCTACTTCGTAGACGGAGTTCGCGGAGAAGAAATATGCCGCTCCCGTTCTGGGATGGATGACGGGCATGACGCTGGAGCTAAATCCAGCCTGCCACGCGTCGGTCATGGTCTGGGTGCTGACGTTGTAGCGGGCCAGACCAAATGAAGTCATGAAGTATTGATAGCCCTTGTAGCCGAACAAGAATGGATTGCCGCTTGTGGCTGAAGAAGTCGCAATACCATTTGTTGCGGTTGACCAGCCGCCAGTAAATGATCCGGCCGCCTTGTGAAGGAGTTGCACGTGATTGGAGCCGTCTAGTCCCAATCCCCAAAGCGCGTAGTTGCCCGACCCGTCGTCAAAGTAATTGTAGCGGCTGATGAGGTTGGTGACGGCTCCGGTTTCCAACACCCAATCCCGCTTTGGAACCAGGCGATCGGGGTAGACATCGAAATGCTGGAGCGATTGAAACGGCCGCAGGATCTTCCGGTTAACACGAATGACCTTCCGAAGATCGGTGGTCATTCCCGTTGAGAAGATTTCAATTTCCTGCGTTTGGTTCATATTAAGCGTAGGCTTCGTAGTAGATTTTGGCGCGGGCATTTGAAGGAGTGCTGCTGGTGGAAGCAGTGAGCTGGCGGATGGTAAAGCCGGTAGCGGATGTTGAAGGAATTGATAGCGTCAGACCAATGGCGCTGGAATTTGAAAGTGTCGCGCCTCCAACAGTCGGAGCGGTTGTCGAGTCGGTGAAGTTCGGCAGGTCGGCTCCGGTGACACTTGCTGGTGTTCCGTTGTCACCGGTTAATGCCGTTCCGACAGCGGGAGAGTTCTGATCATTGCCCCAGATACGGTTATCCGCGACAAGCGTCGTGCCATTGTAGGTCGCGATACCCTTGATGCCGTAATAGAAGTTCGAATCGGATGCGCGCCCGTGGCCTTGAAGGAAGTAGTGCAGTTTGATGATACGGGGCGTGAAGTTCGTGGTCACTACAACATCATTGTTCGCAAGAGACGAGGTATTGAGTTCGGTGATGGTCCCAAAAGCGGACGTGGGAGCAGCCGGATCGCTAAGTAGCTGCATGTTGGTGCCGTCGTAGGCGACGAGAACCATCGCTCCCGATGGAATGTCTCCCGACGCGAGGTCGGTAGAACCATTTTTCTTGATGGTCTTAGCTCCCAACGCGTTGACATTGAGCGTGGAAGCTCCGGTGTTGGCGTTCGCAGCCTTGAAGAGAAACACTTGGCCCGCTGCATAGGCGCCGATCGAAGGGCTGGGCGTGATGACGTAGGTGTTGGCCGAGCCGGTATCAGCGAGGTAGTTGTTATACGCGCTCGTCGTCGGAGCAATCCACGACGGCAGGCCAGCCGCCACGGTTAAGACGTTATTGGCGCTGCCTATCGGAAGACGGCTGAACGTTCCGCCCGTGCGGTAGTAAAGATCGCCATTCGCATCAGAGCCAACAGTGAGATTAGATACGCCGATGGTGGCCGCGGTGATAATGGGCGTGTTAATCGTCGGATTGGTGAGGGTGGCGTGCGTAAAGTTGAATACCGCAGTCGGATCAAAACCAATTACGCCGTTGGAAAAGGTGATGCCGGTGCTTGCGGTGAACAGCGCGAGAATAGCCGCTTTGATGGTGGCCCAGGTGATTTTGTATGAAGAACCCGATGCATCCTGCGAGGTGTCGGTCGTGTCGACAACGTGATAGGTATCAGTCGTTTTTATCGAGGTGTACGCGGTTAGATCGGTAACTTTTTGGTTCGCCATACTTAGTCTTTAGTGAAAACATTTATAATCGCCTGAAGCCATTGTTGGATGCAGATGGGATTGGTGTTCTGGAAAGTCGCAATATTTTTGTTTTGGAAAAGCAAAAAGCTTGGAATGTTCGCGGTGTTTTTGGTCTGTGGTGTGAGAGTAGACATAGTTAGTCGGTGCGTTCACGGGCTACGCGCATGCCGTCCTTGTTCGGATTTCTCTTCCCTATCATGTCGTCGAGGTTGTCCTCCTGCTTTTGAATCTCGCCATCGAGATATTGGAGGAGCACGGTGTTGCCCGGCTTGTGCAGCGCCAGCCAATCCTTTGATGCATAAAGCGCGAGGAGCTGATGGAAGATTGCTGGGATTCCCGGTGTTTTCGTGGTGTCAGTAGAGACAAAATACGACTGTGTGCGTTCAAAGAATATCTTGAAGCCAGCGGTGGCGGAGAAATTGGGAATCGGCCAGACGAAGAAGGTGTTGCCCTTCTCGACGTATTTGACGGGCTGTCCTACATCGGTGGTGTAGGGCGAGAGCACACGGGTATCTTCGGTGCTGTCGATGGTGCCGACGCGACCCGATTGCGCACCCGGCACGTCAGCGCTGGCTCCGGGAATCACTTTATACAGCTCAACGCCATAATGGGTGCTGGAGCTGTTCATCGCGAGGATCTTGGTGATGTTAAGGACGGAGTTGCCCGCACTATCGGCCAAAAAGGTGTAGTCGTTCTGGCCCGAGATGATGTCCGCGGTGCCGATCGGGTGCGTGGGGTGGTTTACGTCATCCCAGCGCTGATTGGTGTCGTGCGAGAGCACGCGCGGCATGATGCGGTCGAATGAGCGGTTTATCCTATTGGTGAACTGCGGAAGCAGAACGCTGTCGCCAGAAATGGTACCGTCGCCAAGATTAGTCCAGAACTCGCATTCCTGGATGAGGCCGCTTTTTCCTGTGGTGTCGTTGAATTGCATAAGTGGGGATGTATGGCGGGCGTTATGTGGAACACCAGCCAAACGCCCCCACCTAGGGGGCTTTGACTAGGCGACTTGCACGTCCACGATGAGCGGAAGGTTGTTGTTCCAAACTTTCGAGCCATAGTAGCCGTAGAGCACGACTTCCTTGCCCGTTTTGCCTGATACACCTTTCTCTTCCCACTTCCATTGAACCGGAAGCGCCACGGTGAAGCGCTTCTTGATGCCTGCGAGGCGGTGATTGGCTGTAGAGACGCCCGAACGGACACAGTAGATGTCTACACCGAGGTAGTTACCCATGAAGCCGTTCTTGAGTGCCATATCGGCCATATTGAAGCCGTTAGACACCTGGGCCTGGATAAACGCTTGAATATCGGTGCTCTCGATAACGAGGAACACGTCATTGAGACCGTTGGCATAGCCTGCAACGAGACCCTGAAGGCCGCCAAGGGCCTTGAGCACGCCGTAGGACGCAAAGCCTCCGGTAACCGCAAGGGTAGAGATACCCGAGGTGGCAAGAACGTCGGCAATTGCCTGCTTGTCCAAAGCAACGGCGATGTTGCGAGACATGCGCTTCTGGCGCTCCATGAACATGTTTACGTCGGTGAGTGCGGACTCAAAGTCGTAAATCTGCTCAGAGACGATAAGCTCTTGCGTGACCGTCAGAGCGTCGTCGGTCGTGGTGTACGCCGCAGGGGTGTACGTACCGGCGATGGTCTGGATGACGATCGTAGGAACCGACGCGTAGGGGTTCTCAATCTTCTTGAGGCCCGAGCGGTCTATATCCGCGATCGCCTCGATAACGGTTGCGGTGTAGAGGGTTTCCTGCAGAACATTCGAACGGAGTTCATCGCGATAGGTGCGATTTGATATTGTGTTAGCTGACATGAATAGGAATTAAAGAATTAATTCCACATATGGCTGCCGCTAATCTCCTAACCCGAGCGAGGCGCGAACCATCTTCTTCATGTCCCGGCCCGGAGCTGGCATGTTGTCTGCTTTCGCAGATGCCAGGATGTCGGAGCCTTTACGTTCGGTTGAGGTACGGCGCGTTGGTGAGGTTGAAGAGGCAATGGCGGTCTGCCTTTCTTCCTGCTTGCCTTTGAGGAGTGCCGAGACGGTCGGATCCTTGAGGACAGCGGCGATTGATGTCTTTTTGAGACTCGCGGCCTCCTTCAAGAAGTCGATATCTTCGTCTTCGGTGATCCCAGAGGTGGAAAGAGCAAGAATATCTTTGCCGGAAAGGTCTTCGCTTTTGGCTTTAGGTGCGGGCTTTGCAGCCTTGACCCATTTGCCGTCTACAAGTTCAAACCCTTCTGCCTTCTTGGCTCGTTCGAACAATTGCTTGTTCTTCGCTTCGAGGTCGTCTGCCAGGGCAGCACGGTCGCGTAACGCTTGAAGGTCTTCTTCTGGCTCAACAGTCGGTTCGACTGCTGCATCTGCTACTGGCTGTAAGTCCGCCGGTTCGACATTTTCGTCTTCGTCCATTTTGAGAGATGGTTACTCTGATAATCGTGATTGTAGCATGAAGTCATGCTGTCAAGCTGGGGATAACTACGCGATGCGGGTGAACGTGTACGCGGTCGGGCTTGAGAACATAATGCGGAAACAAGCCATGCCGGTGACGCCGGAAGGGACGGTGAGCAAACCTGCGCTCGCTGATACTGCCGCTGCCAATGCTGACAAGATGCCGTTCACAGCGACCGCCATGGTGACGGTGTTGGCGCCAGCGGTGTTATCTACGTACAAATCGAACGTGGTGCCCTGCTGGGCGTCTACTGCGGCGCCCAAGAGCGTGCCCGTTGGAAGCGTTATCGTCGTAGCTGCTGCCGATGTTGAAGTAATGTAGCCGCCAGCCACTTGTGCTGCGGTTGCGGTCGCTGTCGCATTGATTGCTGCCGGAGCGCCATAGGCATTGTGCTTCTCCTTAAACCTGCTCGCGCTTACTTTGCCGGTAAAATCTGCGTTGTCGCTTGATGTTTGTGACATGATAGTGAGAGTTAAAAATTAATTGGTGCTGTCTGCTGCTAAACGTGCTGCCTTCTCCTCTTCCGTTTCGACCGGGGTATTGATGAGGGCGTTTAAGCCGACAAGAATACCCTCAACGTTTGCTTTGATACAAAGCTGATTGAGAACTGCGTCCGTATTCTGCTCGTCCACATAGCGATTACCTTCTTCCTCATTCCAGCCGCCTCCAAGGATTGCAGCTGTCAGCCAAATACCTTCGCCGGTGGCTGACTCGGGCAGATTGTCCAAACCAATAATGCGGTTGTTGAGGTATTTGATGGCGTGAACGAACATCGCGACACGGCGCTGGATATAGTCGAAGTTCGGCTCGTTCAGCGACACGCTGTTGAGCATGTCGTACCCCACCGCGATAGGCTCATCGCCCGTGATGACGGGAAGAGTGGTCTTGACGATGATAGAGCGAACGGATGCCGAAGCCCAAAGAGCTTGAACGCGGTCAATCTCGTCGTGGGTCAACGGCAAATCTAACAGATATTTTCGGTACAGCTTGAGGCTATCAACATCCGGAAAGATGGACTTGATTTGCTCGACCTCTGCTGCGGTGTATCGAATTTGCGAAACGTTTTCTGGCATAAATTATTGGTTAGCTGGTACTCCTCCCTTCGCCTGACTAATCAACTGCGACATGAGCTGCGGAGAGACATTTTGCGTGTTCCCCGGCTGTGGCTGTTGTCCTGGCTGTCCAGGTTGCGGCTGTTGAGGTTGTGGTTGGGTGGCTGCGGCGTCGATTTCGAGCGGTGACACCACGTCTGATGCTTCCAAAAGACGCATGAAGAGCATCTTGGTCACAGGGTTCTGAAGGATGGTGGGATTTTGAGCGACGGTTTGTAGGGCATTGAACAGGGTGTCGATGACAGTCTTCTTGTCCTCGCTCTCCCCCGTAATGTTGATGTCCGCTTCCCACTCAAAGTCCTTGAAATACTGCTTCCACGTGCCCGAGCCGGGATTGAGATAGCGCTTAGCTCCTGTTTTCTTCAAATCGGCCAGCTTGGAGGTGCGGAGCTGATCCAACTGGATTGGAGAGACGATATTCCCGGCCAAGGTCTGCTTCTTCAGCTCGTCGGTCACACAGATGTTGGCGACTTCGTTGTCCAGGAACTCGATCTCGTGGCTGTCGAGCGTAGCAACAATCTCGTCGGTATTGGAAAGTTGCTTGACGATGTAGGGAATGAAATACTCGCGATACAAAAACTCCAGATAGTTGCCCTTGTTTTCGGTGATGTAGTCGAAATATGAGTGCGCCTCGGTGTTGAGGAGGGCGACCTGACGGAAGGCGGTTCCTGACGGCATGGTGTCGCCGGAAATAGCGTCGGGAGTGGAAGTAATCTGCTCGGCCACGCCTTTGCCCATCTCCATGTATTCCTGCCAGCCCTGAACACCTTGTGGAGTGGCCTGGACCATGGAAACAGGCTGATTGGCGGCATGAATAAGGAAATCGCCGTTCTGGATGTTTTTGAGCACGTTACGGGCGGCAAGATTGCCATCCGAGGACTGGTAAATGGTGACCGATGCGAGATCGAGCTGGTCTTTGATCTTCTTGGCCCCGTAGTTGTGCCAGATTTGGGGCTGGAACATATCCTCGACCACGCCAACACCCAGTGTACGGCCCTTGGTCTTCTTCCAATGGGAGATGGAGTAGGGGTCTTTCTTCTCCTTGCCCTTGTAGAGGGTGAAATCCTCGCGCTCCTTCTTGTCGTTCACTTGCCATGCGATGACATGCATCTGCTGCGAATAGGTTTTGTTGTCCTTGGCGTTTGATTTGGCCTTGAGACGGCTGTTTTCCATCAATCCATGAACCTCGAACACTTCGATGTATGCGGGATCTTCGTAGACGGTCTCGCCTTTGGCATTTTTGCGGCTTTCGCGCTTGGCTTCAATGAGTGCCTGAATGTGATCCGGGTCCCAACCCTCGCTGGCTTTCATGCGAAGTTGCGCGGGCGTCAAAGTCAGCTTCTCAATCTTGGGAGCGGAGTCGAAATCAACCGGATCACAGAAGAAGTTCTGCCAGTCCATCACTTGAATAGACAGTTCGTTCTTTTTCTCGACGACCTTGGTGACCACAGAGCCGTATGTCGGAAGGTCCTCGCCCCATTCGTTGAGATAATCCTGAAGCCGCATCTTTTTCATCAGCGTCTGATTGTATTTTGATGCAACAAAGGCCCGGAAATAATCATCCGAGCCGTTCTCCTTCATGGTGATGTCTTTGCGATCAATGTCCGTTGCCCGGATTGCGATGTTGACCTTGCCCTTGGTGATGTTGAAAAACGGCTTGGGATTGCCGCGGCTATCGGTCTGCCCGCTGGTAAAGCGGGAGTGCATGAAGTTCTCTATCTGCTGGATGGTCTCGTACTGGGAGAATTGGTACGCGTCGGTGACGGTGACCTTTTCAGAAATGTAGTTGTCTATTTGCTGCTGCACCACGCTGTGGAGGGGTTTCACGATTTTATTATGAAGCCATTGTCAACTTCAGCAAAGCTTAGCTTTGGGGATAAGTAGCAGAAAGGGCACCGAAAAAAGCCTCCTGATCGAAGAAAAAGACGAGCAGGCGATCAAAAGAACATTGAACTAGATGCAATCATACGTTTAGTATTCGGATGTGTCTTGAGTTTGGCAAAATCGATAATGGGGATAGCAATGAAGATTGGCACACCGGTGTTGGCGACAATATTTGCATTTATAGCGTTTAATGCCCGAGCCGAGCCGTTAGAGTTTCCGAGCGGGGTTCCGGACTGCGTCCTGAAAAAGAACGCGTCGGTTATCGACATGTCAATGCCGGTGCAAAAGCTAATTGATAGGACGAGCAATCGTCCCATGCTGACCGTCTTCAAACAAGATTTCAAAATCGATACGATAATACGCTACTACGACGATACGGAACATCCGACGATTCCGGGCAAGCCTTTGAGGGCCGATGAATTTGATGCAATCATAAAGGCTGGTTTCAAGATTGGCGTCGTCTTTCAGCACAAAAACGGTACGGCTGAAAAATTCCAAATTCCTGGGGTTGGCGCGGCTGACGCTAAGATTGCTTTGGATCTCGCCGACGAGAATAGGCAGCCGTATGACACCGCAATCTATTTTGGTCTCGACGGTCCCTTTCCCCCTGATGCGCCGAAGCACTTTATGAAGGACTACTTCGTGGACATTGTGGCTGCGTTCAAGAAGTACGCGACCAGTCACGGAGGACACGGTTACGATGTCGGCATATATTGCTCGCCGGATATGTGCAGTATCGGCGACGACTTGAAGCTTAAGTATCTGTGGTTGAGTCCGGCAGGGCGCGGTTCGGATGAATACCACGAGCGGTTTTACAAGCATCCGGAAACGATAAATCTCCTTCAATCGCGGGAAACATTCTGCAGCCCGCCGTGGATCGGTGTGCCAAAGGATCCCGATACCGGCAAAGATCTACCTAGTTCGTTTGACTTTGACCAGATAAATTCAATGAACCCGAAGCTTGGTACTTGGAATACTAAGCGGTAGTGATCCTACGAAGGCGTGCTTAGCTTAAGCCGCCTCAAACTGCTGGTTAGCGGCATTGTGATTAAACAAGCGGACCTGGGCTTCATTCGTAGCCGGGTCTGCCTTGTAAGCCGCTGGCTGTATCTCAAACCACGCTCGCATGAGGAGGGTATCGCCAACGTCAGGCGATCGGCCCAACACCTCTTTCACTTCCTCCTTGGGTATCAACCGCAGTGGCGTTTCCTTATCAGCGTCCTTCTCCTTGAGGGTGGATGATACCTCTTCGATGATCGTTTCCCGATGTCCTTCGGCACGAACCCGCATTTTGTGCTCGTTGATGAGTTCGGCCAGTTTCCAACCACACTGAGATTTGAGATTGGCATAGTTGGTGCGTTGGCCCGGCATCAAGTTGACGCGGCTGGCTCGTTCGCGAATCTGACTGTCGGTCGGAATGGCCACGCTGTTAGCAGTGAAACCTTTGACGCCGTGAAGGTGGTCAACCACTCCACCACCGATGCCGTCCTCGTCGATGATGATATGGCTGTAAGGGATACGTTCGGCCGCGGCCAAATCCTTTATCTGCTGCTCGGTAACATCCGTTCCTTGTTTGGTTCGAAGCTCAATCCGGTACAGCTCCAGTCCCTGCCAAAGTGATATGACAGTGCGGTCTTCCCCCTTTCTTGCTACGTCAACAGACATGTAGCGTTCGGGATCATGGGGAAGAGTGTTGGTAAATAGGTCTGAGAGAGCGTCAGCGCTTACCAGTGCGTCTTTATCATCGTCATAATCCCAATCCCCCAAGTAGAGCCGTTGACGCCGTACAGCGTCTTTTTCAGCGGCTAGGGTGGCAACGTAATCAGGTGAGTTGTAGGTGTTGTCTGTTGCCAATGAAGAAACGAACTTGCGGGTTTTCTCCAGAATGCCAGCTTTGTAAGGGTCAACGAACTCCCGTTGGTGCCGTCCGGAATGTGGTTGGAATTCGGAATGGCGTATTCCGGGTAACATGAAGTTATCGTTTCAAGCGGCGAGGTCAATTGGCTGATCGATGGGTTTTGTGGCGAGAGTTTGCCAGCCATCGACCTTGCGCATGCTGATCTGCCCCGATGCAAGCAATGCCCAGAACAACATCGCGGCAGTGTCGGCTGACGGCAACACTGTTTGTGTCTTGATGCGGCGCTTGAACTCTTCGTGCAGCCGCTCGATTGCGTTGGTCGTGCGTAGACTACGCCATTGGCTCGGCGGCAGGCGGGCGAAGGTAAACAGGCGATCGCCAGCTTCCTCCAGGCTGTCGGCAACGGCACGATGCTTGAGCCGCCACTTGCGGAGGAAGGCCTTGCGGCGAAAGGCGATCTCATCGGGTGTGGCCGCATAGATCATGTCGTTAAAGTCGGCCGTGATCTCGTCGTGCAGACGCTCCGGGGAATGGGCGAGCAGGTTTCTATGCTTGTGAACGGTGCAGCGTTGCACCGGCACGCCGTCCCAGACCGCGGCAATGGCCTTGTCGAGCCCTGGTGCACCATCGACGATAAGGAACTCGGGACGCCGCAGCCCGCGCTTGATGAGATCGTCCAGCGCCGTGCGCCATGCCTCGGCGCTTTCGCCGCCCATGCTCTTGATCGCGAGCAGAACCTTCTGGCCGTCCGCTCGTACGCCCAGCACAACGAGCAGCGAGATCGAGGTTGCCTTGCGGTCGAGCCGCACTTGGACGACGGTGCCATCGAGGATCAGGCGCACGATCGGCTCCTCGGCCAGCGAGCGGCTGTTCCAGGCGTCCCAGTCGCTTTTGACCTTGCGCCAGGTCCGGCTCACCGTGTCCTTGCCGACCGTACCGCCGAACAGCGCCGCCAGCGCGCGACGCACCCGCCTGGTATTGGTGCCGGCAAGATAGCTGCTTGCAATCAGCGCGTCGGCGGCAAGCGTGCGCCGCTGATAGGCCCGCAAAGCCTGGCTCTTCCATTCCGCCGTCCCGCCCTCCGGCGTGGTCAGCCGGGCTCGCGGCACCGCGATTTCGATCGGCCCGAACGTGCCCGTCAGCGAGCGCGTCCGGCTGCCATGACGGTGGCCGGTGACGCAGGCTCCTGCTTCATTGCCGGCCATCTTGCTTCGTTCATAACGCGGCCGTGCCAGCGCGGTATCGAGCTCGCTGCGGATCAACTCTTCGATGAACTGACGCGCCCGAGCCCGTACCTCGGTCTCGATCGGATCGAACCAGTTGTCGAAAAGATCAACAGCCATCTCAGTCACAGGCTGCATGGAATCAGGCTTCGTGGTAACCTTGCTCATGGCGTAGTCTCCAGTCCGACGCTTCAACGCCCGACAATTCGAGGTTGATCACCCCGGAGACTACGCCAACCCTAATTCCTACCAACCCTGCGACGGCACCCTCCCGTTTCATCCAACCTTTCTTTGGGTTGGCTGTAAGGAGCAGTTTCTTTTTGAGATTGTACTGCTCGTTTTTCCACCGACCGATTGAGAGCCAGAGGTTTGCTTTCGCTGCTTCGGCGATTTCACCGGCTTCCTCAATCCAACCCCGCGTCATCTGCATTGAACCGAACCGTTCGTACAGGGGATCAGAGGGAATATCGCGGCAGGAAATGAGGAAAACCTTCGAACCATTCTTCAGATTGAAAACGCTGTCCTGCCCATTGAAGGACATGTAGTCGTCGGGTTTGATGCCCCACTTTTGAAATACCTCATAGATAGTCGGTATGGTGTGCTTGCGTAGGTCAATCAACTCCTGTCGGGCAATGAAATAATGCGTTTCCGGGTAGATCAGCGCATCGCCGAATATGAGAGAGGCGCCTAGAAAGGATTTACCGCCAGCTTTCGCACCACCAAAAAGGATCTGCTCGGTATCGTTGTCAATCCAATAGCCAGCCGCTTCCAATTGCTTTTGGTTGCGGGTTTTAAATGTCAGCTCCATAGTTGTCGTATTGGTACACGCCGCACTTCCGGCAGTACGGCCTCCACTCGGTCAAAAAGGGGGAAGCTACCACGTCCAAATGCGCGGCTGAGAAGTCGTGCTCGCAAACGCTCTCGGTGATTTCGATTTCAGTTGTCATTGTCTTTGATGACGCGCATGCCAATGATTGCTTCTATCGGTGCGCCGTCTTTACCGCCTAGCTCGACCGACTGCTTAGGCTTGCCGTCTAACTGCTCCATGATGGCTCGACGTTCTTTCGGGTCTTCCATCAGCTTCGCTACCCACTCGTCGAAGTACTCGGGGTTCTCTTCAAATTTCTGTTTGATCTTCGCAACGATCGACACAGAACCTTTTGGTCTACCGGGGCCAGGTGCACTTCCGGGTAAAAACAATCCAGCTTCATCGCGCTTAATTTCGGTTTTTAAAGCGTCTTCCATTGCCAAATGATACCACGGCTGGATATGCTCATGATCCACAAGGGGAGCTAACATGATAACGCGATTGCTAGGGGCCGCTGCGCTTCTGGCCCTTTTCGTGCCGAACGCGGCGCGAGCGGCCCTATCAGGCGCAGACGCGTCCCTAATAGATGCCGTTGCGTTTGTACTATTTGGGTTGGAAGAGGGGTCTGACCCGGGCAGAGGCATGCCGCTTAAGCGAACCGTGAAAAGCGACCAAATCGAGTATGTACAGCAGTTCAAGCATCCCGACCCCAGCAAAGCTTCTGATCCGAAAATCTACAGCATATCGGTCAATATCGCCTCACCAACCGCGTGCACGTTCACCGCGGAGAATGCGATGGATCTTCCTGGGGACATGGCACCGCCTGGGAAAGCTTCGACTAAATCAATTGCCAAAATAGACCTCAATACAGTAACGCGCTTTGACACGCACACGTTCAAGTTAGACCCATCGCTCTCTATGGCGTCCATTCAACTGGAGGGGTACCGCGTTTATTGCGAGAATGACGTGTGCAAAGATAAAACAACGTTTAGCAGGAGAGGTGAGGATGCTAAAGAGCCTGCAATGACGCGAGTAAGTAGGGCTATCGATTTTATCAAAAAGACTTGCCCCGGAAAACCCTACTGACGCAAGATAGATGCTACAAAGCAAAACGCGCCCATTGCTGAGCGCGCACTGCTACAGGGCTGTTGAACTAAGCTGCTGCGGTGAACTTCTTTGTTGAACCATCGGTGAGAACGAGGTCTACCTCCGTTACCGAAGGATTAACCGGCGCGGTCTTGGCCGCTGCTACAGCGTCATCGGTGTACGACTGCGGGAAGAAGTCCTGCGTCGAACCGTCTGCGTTGGTCAAAGTGACTTTGGGCATGATGATTTGCGTGAATTGATAATGGACTGATTATATCACGCCTTGGTCTTTGGTCTGAAAATCTTCGTCCATTTTTTATCCGGTGATGCATCGTACCACTCAACGTGAGCCGGATAGCCTGATAGTACCTTTTCCCAAACCTCATTTGCGGCCTCTCGGTGATATTTCGTGTGGGCTTCGAAAACTGCACACAGTTGCACATCCTGAAGCGGCTGCGGGACTGGAGCTTCCCTATCTCGCTGCCAATATACCCAACTGCCGTCATGCCACATTGCAAATGAGACGCCTTTATTGCGCATCAACTCGTTCCAATGAGCGGTCGCACTGGCGTGCTCGCTTACGAAGGCCCAGCCGAGCTGACGGTTGTCGCCGTTGCCATCGCACTTAATCGCGTATGTCGGATGGACGTTGCGGATGTAAAAATCAATTTTAGCAATGCTTGCGAGGTCGATATGATCGAAAAGGCTTATGGCAACAAAATATTGCCGTTTGAAAAAGCGCTTACCCCAGAACATCGAGCGTCCCCAGTTTTTCTTTTATCTCTTCGATTTTGGCTTCGTATTCTTTCTTGCTCCACTCTTTCGTGGTTTTGCCTTTGAAATGTGCGTCCCGATAGCGCTCTTCAAGCTGGTCAGCAGTTCCTGGCCCATAGCGGGCGTCCAACCCCCGTCGGTACAGCAACAGGTGGTTTGAGTTGAAAGCGTTGTCATATTGGCATTCGCCATTAACATTAGCCTCGTCAAAAAGAAGTGCAAATCCGCCACCTCCTGCGGAAATAAAATGACCCGCGTCAAACTCTCGCCAATCGGAAACTCGCTTACCGCAGGATATGCAAGTCCCATATCGTATAAAATCTCTGCGACGGACATACTCTGAGAAATAGGTCCAGTATTTTCCTTTGAGCCCTTTGTACCTAGCCACATGAATAAATGTTACCATAAGAAAAAACCCCGCCAAAGCGGGGCTAGTCTGGTAGTTGGTGGATACTATCGCGGCGCTCCACCTCGCGCTTTAACTGTCTGGCGATCATCAGCGTGACGCTGGCGATGCTGGTGTACGGACCTCGGCGCTCTTCCTTGTCGCCGTACCTGGCGGTCTTCCAAAAGAACCACCGGTCTGATCTTCCTTCGACGGTAAAATCTGCAAGTGCATAAGTGCGTTTCGTGTTGCTCAACATGCGAACCTCCTGTTTGAACGTCCGCGTTTCATTGTACCGCACAAAAGAAAAGGCCCCCGCGGGGGCCTCTGTAGTCACCAATCGATGGACAATCCCACTGTGAGAACTCTCTTCGTCACGGTAGGGTCGGCGGGATCTTCGGAACGAATGTTTATGTCCGGGAACCAGTAGTCTATCTTGAAGAAAAACTCCCGGTTGCAGTGGTCGAACGACCCGTAATCGTGCTCCTCGAACGGGTCGTTTTCTTCGTTAAAATCTTTGAACTCCGCGACCATTTGCAAGACCGTTGCTTTGACCATGTCCGGCAGCTCCGCAACACTAGCCGTGAGTACAATTTCGCCGCCGCGAAAGGTCGTTCGAAACTCGTCGTTCAACCTCCGAATCTCGGCAAGCTTGTCTGGTGTTTGAATGTCCATGTGCTCTCTCCACAAAAGGCGTCCGATTGTCGGGCGCTTCGCTGTGAAGACAGCTCTGGCATAAATATTATCACGTGAAACCGGCAGCAATGTTGCGGCAGGTGCTGTTGCGATGAGCGGCGTGGCGAGGCGTTGATACTAAAATAATTTCCGGCATCGCCTATATTCCCGTGATGTCATTTCTCAGAATAAAAACCATCACCAAAAACGGCAGGAAATATTCCTATCTCGTGCGACAGACCAACGTCCGCAGGGGCAAAAAGGTATATTCCATCATGGAGCATATTTGCGGGTTCGGCATGGCCGCGCTGTCACCGGGCAGACCCGGAGGATTTAGCGGCCATCGTCCGACTGACAAGCGGCAAATTCGCGACCAGGACCGTGCGGACCGCGAGCTGTTCAATACCGACCGGACTGCTTTCAATGCCAAGCAGCGGAAGGACTACGAACAACAGCAGAAGGCTCGGCAGTACGCCAAGGAGGCGCGGGACGCCAAGATGAGCCGTGGTGAGAAGCGCGAACGTGCCGAGGCCAAGCAAGCCGAACGGCGCGTATGGGATGAAACGATGGAGGCGGCAAAGGAGTTTAACGAAGCTCGGTCGGCGGAGAAGGTTGCAGGTGACAAAGATCACACCTAGGATGCTTCTGGGGGGAAGGCATCATGAGGCAGCAGACTTGGTTTGCGGTAATCGTGTGCGCGACCGCGGTCATTCCAGGCTTCCTGGTGGGCGCGCTATTCAAGGGGTTCATGTATGTTTTCGGCGGCTGGGCGGAGAATTCCGACTTCCTCTATCTTCATACCCTGTTTGGCCTTGACGCTCCCGGAGCGCTTTACAATTTCATATTTGCTGGCGCCGTTCCAAACGGAGTGCAGGCTTTCGTTGCGGGCTTTGTTGCCGTGTGGTTGATGGAGAGGATTGCCAAGGGCGCAAATTACGTATTGTCGGCTACGATAACCGGCGCGCTTTACACGGGCTTCTTTATTTGCCTGCTCATAGTCGCACTAACAGTGTCTGGCTTTACCACCGAAATGCTTCTCGCTGTCTGCCAATGCATGGGACTTTGGGCTGGGCTCTGGAGTGCAGCGGCCAGCTTGCCCGCTCCACAAAGAGCAACGGTCTAACAATATACATTGTGAGACCGCTTCAATCGGAATGTACTGACAAAAAGTAAAAGGGGTCAAAAATGGTTAATGGTTCGGGGTTTGTAAAAGCAGCGAGCTTTTGTATCGCGGTTCTGGTGGTCTTCGCTCCCCACGCCTATGCTCTCGAAGAAACAGGTCTGGCAGTGGCTTTCGATACTGAAGGGAAGTCTCAAAACGCCCTATGCCGAGAAGCGCGTCAGGACGCAGCGCGGAAGGTCCCCAAAGGAGCAACGAATGTCCGTTACGGTGACCCGGCATTTAAAGGGCGCACCATCAGTGGCAAGCCCGGTCACAATTGCGTCGTCTACGTTTATTTCGATCGCGGCAATCAGAGTGACGACGAAGCAAACCCGTACAAATTGGATAATCAGCTCACGCCGCAGCCGAAGAATACAGCGGCCCAACGTGAATGCGAGAAATACAACGGTACGTGGACAAATGGTCGCTGCAAGGCCTTTTGCGAAGGCAAACCAATGAACACCGAGATCCCAAACGCGGGTGGCGCTAGTTGTGCTGGTGAGTGAGGAGTTTAGAAGGCCAGCGCTTGCGGGAGTGAGAGGCTTTGGTTGCTATCTCTTTGCGGCGTTCAGGTGAAAGCTTCGCGGCTCGTGCCTTACCGCCCATGCGGCCTGCGTCTTTGGTATCCATAAGTCTAGAATTCAGTTACCTCGTAAGGGTCAAAGCCAACGCGCTCTGCTTCCCTGCTGATAATTGCTTCAAGCCTTTCCGCAAGTTCCTTCACGTTCAAGGCGTGCATCTTGATGATTGCTTGCTCTTGGATAAGGTTCTCGTGGATGCCGATTATTTCTTTGAGGTCGTTGTTAGTCATAAGCCTCATCGTTAGTCGGCTCAGCGTCTGCGAAGTCCGCCGCGGTGCGGTCGCCTTCGTCGTTGTTGTCCTCGACCACTGCCTCGAACTGCGTCTCTACACTCTCACTTAGAACTTCAATCTTTTTCATAATATGATTGATTAGCTGGTACTCTTATATCTTACCGCTAAGACAAATTCTGTCCATGTGCATAAGTACCCGAGAACTAAAGCGACAATCTGTCAAGGTAACACAGGTTAACCGAATTCTGCGGCTTCCACCCTTATAGTCGAGCGAGAGTCATCCGAACCGCTCAAGTGACCTAGCAAACTCCAACACCGTCAAAGTCGAATGACACGCGATGGAAGGCGATTGTCGCCGCGTGAGTAATCTCATGCGAGCGGCTTGGCGGCTTCTATCGCGCTGAAGAAGGGCTAAAAAGAAAAAGGCCCGCCTGTGGAAAGCGAGCCAAGTTTTAGGTAGGAAGGCCACGTTAGTGTGGCCTCCATTTTCGGCAAGCCTAAAGAATAAGCTAGGCCGTCTTCTTGGGAAATGTAACCACTTTGGAAAGGTGAAACTCCTTCGGCACCTTGCCCTCGGTTATTCCGATGTATCCAGTCAGCTCGCCGGTCGGCAATCGAACGGGAATTGCGACGTACCCCTTCATCATGCCCTTGGCGGCATAGCCAATGCCGAGCGATTCGGCGGTACCGGCGTCGATCCCCAAAGACTCGACCGTGACGTGGTCGAACTCCAGGTAATCCAGCGGGGGGAAGTGATCGTGGGGAGGAACTGTACTGGTACTGTTCTGTACCGTACTGGTTGACTGTACAGTACCTGGCCCCGCTTGCCCGAGCATCAAGGCCGCTGCGTCCTTTTGACTCACGCCTTTGACGTGGGACACCAGGGCGATCTGATCTCCACCGGCCTTGGAAGGGAAGCAGTGGAACAGGTTCTTGGCGGGGGTGATGACGATGGCCCGTGGGCCGCCGTTTTGGCAGGCCGGGCAGGGCGCCCGGAGTTGCTGACGCTCTTCCGAGCATTTCAGTCCAAGTAATTGCACCGCCTGCTCGATCGAGCAGCGTGCCTTCACGTCAGCGAAGTCTACATAACCGCTCATCGCAGCTCTCCTGTGGTTAGGAACAACTGCCCCTTATCTTACCATGGGAACCCAAGCCCCAATTGAACATTGAGGGCGGGGAGAACGATGATGAAACCAACCTCGTGGGCTTTTCTCGGTGTGCTCGGCAGCGCGCTATTTTTGGTCCTGATCCTGAAGGACTGGGAAACCAAGCAGGGGGTTGACCGGCTATCGCATTTCCGGATGGAAAGGGCGTCCAAGCCCACCCCCGTAAAGACCGCTGAATGACCCACGCGCTTATCCCCGTCCCGGACGTGCAGGAACGCGAACGCGTGGTATCGTAGGAGTTGGACGTAGGTTGGTGGTCGGACACGGTTGCTTGCATGGGCGGAAGCCCCGTTCGGCATACGGCGAAAGCCTGAAGCTGAAGAATGCCAGCACCGGTGCCCGCATCATCAACCCCGCGGGAAGGAGACTGACAATGGCTCAAGGTCAAAAACCCGCTTTCGAAGTGTTTAGCTCGCGCGACGACGGCAAGGGCGGCAACCGCTACACCAAGCTCGGCGTGGCATGGAATGTCGCCAAGGACGGCATCTCGATCAAGCTCGACGCGCTTCCCATCACCGATTCCATCGTGCTGTTCCCCATCCGGGAAAAAGAAGATTAAAAGAAAGCCCCAGCGTGCAAGCTGGGGCACTTTTTTGGAGGACTGCCAATGATAATAGAAGGAATGGATGCGGAATTGTACTGCCGTCTGTCGGCGTATCGCGGTGCCATCATGATGATTGTCAAATTATTGGAAAATAATAATGTGCTTGAGCCAGGATTGATATCAAAAGGCCTCAAAAATTTGGCAAATAAATACTCGTCAGACAAGGGTGTCGATGAAGGCTGGCTCAAAGATGAGCTTGATCGTATCACAACTTCGCTAGACCACGATGGAACGTGGATGCCCATAGTTATAAAGGGTGGGAAAGAATAGCCCGGCATTTGCCGGGCTATTCGTTATATTTGTGCGGGCGGGAGTTTGGTCGGGCACGTGCGGGCAGTGTGGCCTTCGGTGCCGCAAGTGCTGCACTTAACGGCTTTCTTATCCTTCGGCTTGCCACCGACGGCTGCGACAATCTGCTCGTCAATCTCCTCGCGCTTTTCGATCAGTTCTTTCAAAAGATCGATATCCATTTTTCCTCCTTTCTACGCGGTCGCGTGTTTAGCGGTGGGTGAACTCAAAAACAGGTCGGGGTGACCAGCGCGCTGCCAGCCCTGCGTAAACAGCTCCGGCATCGGCTTGGCCGACTTGAAAGGATCTTCCAGCACCGGAATGATCGCGAAGGCGACGTAGGCGACGCCCTTGCCATTGGTCTCCCGCATGATGAGTTCTTTCATCGTGTCGATGCGGGCTTGGGATGAGGTCACCACGAGCGTGATCAGGTTCGGCAGGCCCCAGTGTTTCTGATACAGCCGGTTGTCCATGATGTATTTGATGGCGAGGAACTTCTTGAGGAAGCTGGTCTTAGTCAGGTTCGAGCAATCCACCTGGTTGGTGTGCTCGGCCTCCAACGAGAGAAAACGGGCGGTACCATCGGGGTACAGGATGCCAAACGGCCCGTTGCTGTCGTTATAGTAGTCGAAGTCGGCGACCTTTTTGCCGGAGCCAGCAAAATGGTGCTCGACGTGGACGGGAATGAAGCGATGGGCGATCTGCTGCTGGCTGGCGACGATGCGGGCGGCGATCTCGGGCCACCAAATCATGCTGGTGCCGGTGTTGACGCCGGTAACGGCGATGTCGAGGCTGGCGATGGTCTCCGACACCATCAGGGAATGGGCGAACATATGCTCGTCGCCCAGCCGGTGTTCGGCGGAAAATAGGTTATGGTCTTTGAGAACGGTCTCGCCGCGCTCAGACAATTCGTAAATCAGAAAGCGGTAGTTGGCGTTGGGCTGGGCCTGCTGTTTTTCTGGCCGGTGGAGATACTTGTTTGGTTTCCTGGCCAACAGGTCGAGGCGGTGCTTGAGGTAGCTGTAGGAAAAGCCAGTATGCTCGGCAATGAAGTTGATCGGCAGGTAGCGGTAACGATTGAGCAGGCGAAAGATAACGAGATCACCGGCACAGGGATAGACAACGATCGGCTGGCCCGCTTTATCGAGCCTCGGTTCATCATCCCAACGTGAGTTTCGTTTCTTCATACATTGTAGGTGGGCCTTAAAATAATTGCGTCAAAGTTTGCTACGTGGCGTCCCGATGAGGGGCGTGTAGGTGCGTGGTGTAGTGTGCACCTAAAATAATATCATGGTTTTTCACCACGGCTTGGCGTCGGCCTCGTCAGCGCCGGATTCATTGGCTGATGCCTTGCTTTCGGTTTTACCGCCAGGCATTTCAGCGATTTCAAGCTCAACCCAATAATTGCCATTGCGGTTATCCGGTCGGCGTATGGTGCTCGCACCCTTGACGCAAAATCGGTAGCCATTGTGAACACCCGCTGGAATAGGTTCTTTGTGTTCGCGCCTGTTCGGGCAAATGACGGTAAAGACGGTGCCGGTGCGAGCCTTGGCCGGACTTAACGTTTTCTTGTCGAGCTGGTCATACCTATCGTCGTACTCGTCGTCCTTCGGCGGTCCAGTGCGGTCCTTTCTTGGCGATTCCTCAGTAGTGTGATCGCTTTGACCTGGTTGAACGTATTCTTCCTCCTCATAGCCTTGCAGAACGCAATACCGGTCCCGCATTTCCTGCTGTAGCTGCTCGAACGCCCGCTCGGACATTCTGGGCATATCCCTGAACCGGACATTCGGGACATTGATGCTGACCGGCGCCGCAGCGTTGATTGACACCTGCCACGTGGGGGTCTGACCTTCCCCGGCGGGCATACCCCGACACTGGATGGCAGCCTTGCTAAGGGCATCCCTTGCAATCGGTAACTTGATTTGTGATTCGAATTGGTTTGCGACGGTGATGGCGACCTTTTGCTTTCGGGCTTTGCTGATAAGTTCCTCAATATTCTCTTCCTCGGAGAGATAATCCGCCGCCTCGTCAATGTAAGCGTAGACGGGGAGACGTTTACCCCGATCAATGAGCATCCGTTCTTCTGCCGCTTGGAGAAGGCGAGCAATGAAGTAACGGCCGAATGGCTCAGTATCACCTTTCAACATGCCCTTTTTTGTGTTGATGAGAATGACCTTTCCGCTCTGCAATTCGGTGAAGAAATCAAACTTATTTTCGGGGTGAACCAGCATGTCGTAAAAGAAATTGCGTGCGTAGATCCCCTCGATCCTAGCGCGGATGGCGTCGCGTGTGGGCGCGAGTTGGGTACTGTGCATGCGGTCTTTTAGCCAGCGCTGCACAGCTGGACGGAGTCTGCCAAAGTATTGCTTGTAGCGTTCGTACCCAGGCGGGAGGGCGTCCTTTACCCTCGGAGGCGGAGGCTCAAGCAAGTTCATCAATGTGAAAACGGTCGCGTTCGGAATGGCGAGCACGGCGGGAATGACGAACTGGAGATAGGTCTCTTGGTGGGACGACTTGGCAGACTTGACCAGCGACTTGAGGAAAAACTCGATCATCCAAATGGCGCTGTTCTGCACCGCCATTTCATCATCATCGGAGAGCCGTGCGGCTCCTTTATGTCTGGTGTCGAAAATGTTCAGACCCAGGGGATGGCGTGATGTGGGTTCGATATAGATCAGCTTCCCATGCAAAGGACGGCCAGGCGCGAACATTTCAAGGTGCGCGATGTCGGGTATCAACTCGTTCTGGCTGTCCATGACAAAGACAGAGCACTCTCCGCGAGCAACACGCTTCAGGTCGTGTTGAAGGAGTGCTGAAATGAAGGTGGTCTTCCCTGAATTCGGGCGGTGCGACAATCCATACGCCGTCGAAGCGAAACTTGTCAGGGATTTCAAATGGAGGTGACGATTTAGATAGCACGGTGAACAGCGGCTGAGCGTATTTTCTGAATGGGTGGTTCTGCCTTAGCTGAGACCAATTTGGCGTCGAGTAGGCTCTATGATCCAAAGGGTGGAAGCTTTGAAAGATTTCGTACTTAAGGGTCTCAGCCGTCATTTCCGTCTGTGTGACCAGCGAAAGAAGTGTTTCCATGTCTGAAATGGACGCTGGTGTTTGAACGACGGAAAAGATCGCGTCCGTGGCATTTTGAGGCAGGCTCATGTCGGGAAAATATTGGCTGAACTTAACGAAGCCGGGAATCAGAACGTTTAAGAGCGCCTGAATCCACTGACTTTGAAAGTTCAACTTGTTCTCGACGACGTGTATCTCGGATGAGTAATCATTCCACTCGTTCGAACGATCGGTGCGCATAAGGTATGGATCGACAAGCGCGGGAAGTGAGTTGGGGATTTCGCGTTGATAAGCTTCCGCGGCCGCCTGGCAAAAGATGTCAAGTATCGGTGGATTTGGTAGAGGGAGTTTCTGCGCGGTATACGCGGTCCGCAATTGTTGCAAGAACAATGTTTGAAACTGCTCCGCGGAGGGAAACCGCGCTTTTGCGAGCGCCTTTTTCGTTCGTTTATACCGCGCCGTCTCGGAAGCAAGCGTTGGTCCGGAGTTGGCTGGTTTTGTTTCGGTGGAGCCACCGGAAAGCATGCCCATCACTATGATGAGCCCGATCCCGCCAAAGATTAAGAACTCCAATCGACCAGCCCCCAGTTGCAACCTCCGGAAGTATGGCAGGCGATTTTCCGTTTACAAGGGGTCTAGGCCATGGCCTCGTCAATGAAGTGGTTGTACGGGTTTTCGTCGCGGGTGAAGTCAGGCCGCAAACCTGCGAGCTGCGCCAGCGCCACGGCATCCTCAAACAGTGCCCCACTGGGAAGCCTTTCCTCGATCAAAAGTGCCGAATTACGGAGCCGGGGAGCCAGCTCTCCCAAAAAGTTAACGCCTGCAATCAGCCGGTCTTCCCGTATCAAGGACACATGGGTCTCTCGGCCATAAAAGCCAAAGTCAGGGACAATAACCTGCCCTTTAAACTGCTCGATGAGGAAAAGACCGAGTATGAGTGCGTCAAAATCACCCAGTTCGGCCCGGTTGATCCTGGCGAGGATCAGGGAGTTGGGACTGAAGGAAAAGTTTGTTGCATTGCAAAGGACACGCCTAAGGACGGGCGACTGGAGCAAGTCGTCAATCATGCTGGTGACTTCCTCGTCCCCCTCGATCTGGTCGAGTCGGGCAGCGGACAAAAGCGCTTTCAAGAGTGCCCGTCTGCCATTTCGGACGGTGAGGGTATTGTCCCCTTGGGGGCTGGCCGCATAAAGGACATCGGCAAGTGCTCGGGCCTTGCGGTAGTCAATTCCCTTCAGCGGATTGAAGGAATGTTTGGTCGGGTCAAAGATCCTCGCGCGGGAAATGTCCGGCACCTCATCGTGTATAAAAAGGCCGCGCTTGGGTGGTTCAATTGTTTTGTGAAAGCCGACGTAAAGTTTGTTTGCCATATGCGGCGGGAGCGGTAGAGCCATTGTGGTGGACGGGTGCCGCTGCCGCCAAAAGGAACTAGTCCGCTATTTATTGTACATCGTTGATAGCCAGCCAGAGTTTGGCCGTCGCTTCAAACGCGGTGGCGCCGATTGCCCCGACAGCGTTGATATGGCTGTAAGCGGCCCAGTTCCCATTAGCGTCCGATGATATCACAAGGTTCTTTCCACCAAGAGCCTCGATGATTGTCTCCAGTGAAGACGTTCGGCCGGGAAAGCCCGCATTCTTCAATTGTTTCGCTACGTCGTATTTCATAAGAAACCTGTACCACGTTGAGAATGCAAAAACCTCCCCAAAGCAAGGAGGTTTGAGCTGTACAAGTTTGCGCGGCAATTCTTCCGCGCACTGTGGAATTGTACATCACGCAAGATATTTCCGGCAACGAAGGCAATAGTAAGTCGCGTGAAGTTTGTGGCCGAAGAAAAAACAAACCAGTCGCATTGGTAAATGCTACCACGAAAAAAGTTAGTTGATATCTCGGCGGTCAGGATCAACTAACTGTCGAATTAGTTGTCATTGTGAACTGTCCGCCACTTTGTCCGTCTGGGCCGAAGGCCTCGACCAATTATGATGTTAGGGAGAGGCCTTGGGGGCGTGTAGTGGTAACTCACGTCCGTCAAGGACACGACCGGTGACTCCTATCGAATGAATATGAGATTAGGAGATCAAAAAATCATAATTGGTCGAGGCGTGAGCCGAAGCGGACAAGTGGCGGAAATGTCCATTCTGTATGGGTTTTTGCGATAGCAAACAGCCCTACAGGCAGTGTCAACAGTAACTCGTACGGTAGGACTGTCCTGTAGCAACGAAAAACCCCCGCCATTCCCTCAAGAGTGGCGGGGGTTACCCGTTTGGAAGTGGAGAGATCGCGGTTAAGCGGCCTTCGAACGTGTGCCAAGAAAGTCGTTCACATTCCAACCCCAATAATGAACGCGTGAAGATCTGCCATTCGGTTTGACCGGGATAAGCAAGCCCTTCGCTTCCCATCGTTGGAACTGTGTAGAGCTATATGAAAGACCTAATTTGCGCAGCTCCTGTCTCGTGTAAAGTCGTTCGTCTTCGAGCCTCATCAAACTTACCATTACGTACTCCTGAGAAGAGCCCGTAGCGGGGTTGTCTAATGAAGCCCGCTTCCTAGCGGGCAAAAGTAATGTACGGTGAGGTGGTGCTTCGTGCAATCCACACAAAGCGCCACAAAGCGCACCCGTACATTTAGGCTGCGATGTCGATCGGGCCGCCGATGATGGTCAGCAGAAAAGTTTCCCACGCCAACATAGCTGCGCGCATTTCATCCATGTAGTTGTGAAGGTCGTAGACTTCCTCAACTTCCGTGCGGGCCGAAACGTGATTGACCAGCCGCTCGGCGATATCGGGGCGTACCTTTAACCGGCCCAAGTTGGTGCGAAAGGTTCGGCGCAAATCATGGAGCGTCCAGTGCGGAATGTTAGCGAGCTTGTCGAGCGCCTTTTTGCACTTGCTCCAACCGCTGAAAGGTTTGTCGGAGCCGACGGCCTGGAACAGTAGATCGCTGGGCCGTTCTTGTCGGATGCGCTTGGAAAGAATAGCAGCCGCCATCTGCCCCACGGGGAAACAGTGGTCACGGTGGTTCTTGGTAACCTCGCCCGGCAGGGAAACAGTCTGTGCATTGTCAGAATAGTAAACGTCCCGCAGGGCAGCGGTCTCGCCGCGGCGTTGCCCCATCAGGATCAACAGACGGACGATGTCGCCGAAGTCGCCTTCCAACTGTCCAGTGGACTGCCAAACTTTACCGAGTTCTTCGTCGGTCAAAATGCGCTTACGGCGCTTCTTGGGGTAGGGCATTTGCAAGGTGCGCAGGGGGTTCTTCTCGACGTATCCCCGGCGTTCGCACCACCTAAAGAACGTCCGGATCGCGCCGAAGGCGTGATTGGCCTCGGAAGGGGTATCGATGAGCCGGTCCAAAACCAGCGTGATTTGGTTGGTCGAAACGTCCAAGCTACGGAAGTGCCCGAAGTGTACTCTTAGCAATCGTTCGGTGTGGTAGGCCGTGCTCGGCCGGTTCTTGGCGTTGCAGTGGACTTTCACAAAGAGGTCTTTGGCGTCGTTGAAGCTGATGTCGGTGGGATTGGCGACGTACAGTTTCGCCTTCTGCTTGGCCTCGGCAAAGGAGATGTCGGGATACTTGCCGAGTGCGCGGCGTTTGCCTGAACCCGCCAACACGACAAAGGTCTTGGAACCTCCCTGCGAAACGCGGACACCTAGGCCGCGATCCCAATAGGTTCGCTGCCCCTTGGCAGGTGCCTTGAGGGCTCTGATGCTCACATCGTTGAGACGTACAGAAGGCATTCTTAGGCACCTCTTAGGCACCGAAATGGGTGTTTGGCCACGTTTTGTTCTGTTGCACCATTTGATACCAAAATGAAGAAAACGCAAGTGCTGCAAGGGTTTCTGATGCGCTTCGTGGTACGGCGTTGCGCTATTAAATTAGGATCGAAATCCGATGCTCTATCCAGCTGAGCTACGAGCGCGTGCGTTGGCTCGATTACCAGACTTGGCGGGGGAGGGCTAGGAGCCCGCTGTAGCCCCCGGTTTGGGAGGCCGACGACGAATTTTACCTCCGGAACCGGGATTTTCGCTTCGATCCGGCCGCTTAACCAAATTCCAACACAGTATGGCCAGAGTTGTACCGTCTGGTCCTCTGAGGTCAGATTTCCTTTGGCCCTATTTTGTTCTCGTATCGGTCCATGCGCATCACTCTTTTTGCCCTGCTGTCGCTGTCGTTGCTGGCCGTCACGCCGGCGCGAGCCGATCTGCACATCACGCGCGACCACGGCGGCTATGTCGAGGAATACAAGGCGAAATACCAGCGCATCCGCGATCGCAAGGAACGCGTCATCATCGACGGCATCTGCAATTCGGCCTGCACTCTGGTGTTCGGCATCGTGCCGCTGAACAAGGTCTGCGTGACCCCGCGCGCCAGCCTCGGCTTTCACCAGGCCTATTACGACAAGGCCTTCACCTTCGGAATCAAGGTCACCAGCGCGGAAGGAACCTCGGACCTGATGTCCTATTATCCGGATACGGTGAAGGACTGGATCCGCCGTAATGGCGGGCTGACCACCGAGATGAAGAAGATCAAGAACGGCGAGGAACTCTGGAAGATCGTCGATCCCTGTCCGGAAGAGTTCTGAGGGCTCCGCAAACTACAAAGTTCCATCGCGTCCCGGCGGTGAGTTCCCTCGCAACGCGCATTGCGTCGGCAAGGCATGGATGATGTGATGCGGATCGTTTGATGACGATCTCGTTTCGCTCAGTCAGTTCCGGTCCGCGTTTTGAAAATCACCTGGTTCATTGCCCTGGTTCTGCTCGCCGCATCGCCAAGTGTAACCTTTGCGCAGCAAGACAAGAAAGCCGACGACCTGAAACCCGCCGATCCCGATACGGGCGAAAGCACCGTTGAGGAATCCACCCTCGGCCTGTTGCCCAATCCGTTCGAGAAATACGGCATCAAGTTTGCCGCAACTTATATCGGCGAAATCCTCGGGAATGTTTCCGGCGGATTGAAGCAGGGAGCCGTCTACGACGGCCGGCTTAATCTTGCCGTTGATGTCGATTTCGCAAAGCTCGCCAGGGTGCAGGGACTGAGTTTTCACGCCAATATGTTTCAGACCCATGGCGACGGATTGTCGCGCAGCTATCTCGACAATTATCTGGTCGCCAGCGGCATCGAAGCGTTGCCGTCGACGCGCCTGTACGAGATGTGGTTCGAGCAGAAATGGGGCGACAAGGACAGATACGACCTGCGGGCGGGGCAGCTTGCGGCCGATACCGAATTCATCAATTCCAAATATACCGATGTTTTCACCAACGCTTCGCTGGGCTGGCCGGCGATCACCTCGATCAATTTGCCGAGCGGCGGACCGTCACCGCCGCTGGCGGCCCTCGGCGCCCGCATGCGCGTCAATGTGAACGACAATCTGACCTTGATCGGCGCCGTGTTCGACGGCGACGCCGCGGGGCCGGGGCCGGGCGATCCGCAATTGCGCGACAACACCGGCCTCAACTTCCGCATCAACGATCCGCCGCTGGTGCTGGGCGAGGCCCAGTTCATCTGGAACGGCGAAAAGGGCGATCCGGGTCTCGCCGGAAAATTCAAGGTCGGCGGCTGGCGGCATTTTGGGCAATTCGCAGACCAGCATTTCACCGCGCAGGGCATCTCGCTGGCAAGCCCGTTCAGTTCCGGCATGCCGGCGAACCTGTCAGGAGATTTCGGCATCTATTCGGTGTTCGAGCAGAGGCTTTATCGGGTCGGCAGCGATCCCGATCGGGGAATTGGTGTATTCGCGCGAGTCTCATCCAGCCCATCGGATCGCAACCTGATCGATCTCTACGCCGACGGCGGCATCGAACTTGTCGGATTGAGCGAGCAGCGGCAGAAGGACAAGTTCGGTATCTCCTTCGGATATGCCCATGTCTCGTCGCACGCCCAGGCGCTCGACGTCGATTTTCAGCAATTGATGGGCCCCGGCTGGCCGCTGCGAAGTTTCGAGTCGCTGGTCACCGCGGTCTATCAATACGAAGTCCGCGCCGGCTGGACCCTGCAACCGAACTTCCAGTATTTCGTGCATCCCGGCGGCGGCGCCACCGATCCGCTCGGTGTCAATCCGGGGAAGCTGCTCAGGGATGCCGCGGTGTTTGGACTGCGGACGGTGCTGAAGTTCTAGCGGCACACGCGGAACGCCGCTAAAACGTCACCACGCCGCGAATCGACTCGCCGCGCTTCATCAGTTCGAATGCGTTGTTGATCTCAGTGAGCGGCATCACGTGGGTGATCATCGGATCGATCTCGATCTTTCCCTGCATGTACCAGTCGACGATTTTGGGCACATCGGTGCGACCGCGCGCGCCGCCGAATGCGGTGCCTTTCCAGACCCGGCCCGTCACCAGCTGGAACGGCCGCGTTGAAATCTCCGCACCCGAGGGCGCGACCCCGATCACAATCGACTGTCCCCAGCCGCGATGGCAGGCTTCCAGCGCCTGCCGCATGACAGTGACGTTGCCGGTGCAATCGAAGGTATAATCGGCGCCGCCGATCTGATCGGCGCCCGCCTTGGTCATGTTGACGAGGTGAGGGACGAGGTCCTTGCCGAGATCCTTCGGATTGACGAAATGCGTCATGCCGAAGCGCTCGCCCCAGGCCTTGCGGTCGGAATTGATGTCGACGCCAATGATCATGTCGGCGCCGGCCAGCCGCAGGCCCTGCAGCACATTGAGCCCGATGCCGCCGAGGCCGAACACGATGGCCTTGGCGCCTTGCTCGACCTTGGCGGTGTTGATGACAGCGCCAATGCCGGTGGTGACGCCGCAGCCGATGTAGCAGACCTTGTCGAACGGCGCGTCCTCGCGGATTTTTGCCACCGCGATCTCCGGCAGCACGGTGTAATTGGCGAAGGTCGAGGTGCCCATGTAGTGATGGATGGGCTTGCCGCCGATCGAGAACCGCGAGGTGCCGTCGGGCATCAGGCCGGCGCCCTGGGTGGCGCGGATCGCGGTGCAGAGATTGGTCTTGCGCGACAGGCACGACGGGCATTGCCGGCATTCCGGCGTGTAGAGCGGAATGACGTGGTCGCCCTTCTTCACGCTGGTGACGCCGCGGCCGATATCGACCACGACGCCCGCGCCCTCATGGCCGAGGATCGCCGGGAACAATCCTTCCGGGTCGGCGCCGGACAGCGTGAATTCGTCGGTGTGGCAGACGCCGGTAGCCTTGATCTCCACCAGCACTTCGCCTTCGCGCGGCCCCTCAAGCTGGACGGTTGTCACCTCCAGCGGCTTGCCGGCGGCGATGGCGATAGCGGCGCGAACATCCATGGTGGTTCCTCACATTTCGATCTGCATTTTCGGGCAAGCCACCCGCAGGATTTACGATTGCCCGATAGCATATGTTCAGGCAATCAGGCCGTAAATGAGCAGGAATTTTGAAGATTTGGCCGCGCGCGCGGCGCCGGCGATCTTTGTCGTGCTCTGGAGCACCGGCTTTATTGCCACCAAATACGTGCTGCACAGTGCCGAGCCGCTGACCTATCTTGCGATCCGCATGGCCGTGGTGGTGGGCCTGATGGCCGTCATCGTGGCGATCGCGCGGCCGCCATGGCCTGACCGGGTCGGCATCGCCCACAGCATCGTCGCGGGACTCCTGGTGCACGGGTTTTCTCTCGGCGGCACCGCGGTCGCGATCTCGCTGTCGATCCCGGCCGGGCTCTCGGCCCTGATTCCGGGCCTGCAGCCGATCCTGACCTCGACGCTGGCCAACCGCTTTCTCGGCGAACGCGTCACGCCGCTGCAATGGACCGGGTTGCTGCTCGGCCTCGCCGGCGTGGTCCTGATTCTGCACGACCGCACGATGGAGGGCGATGCGCGCTGGGGCTGGCTGGCGTCGGGCGTGTCGCTGGTCAGCATTACGCTTGGCACGCTGTACCAGAAGCGTTATTGCGGCCAGATCGACTGGCGGACCGGCAACCTCGTGCAGTACATCGCGGTCACGGTCTTGTTCGCAGCCGCGGCATGGTTGTTCGAGAACCATGTGGTGCACTGGACCAGCGAGTTCGTGCTGGCGCTGGTCTGGCTCGCTGTCGTGCTGTCGATCGGATCGATCGGACTGTTGTACTGGCTGATCCGGCGTTCGGCGGCCACCTCGGTGGCGAGCCTGTTCTACCTGGTGCCGGCGGTGACCGCCGTGATGGCCTATGTGCTGTTCGGCGAACGGCTCGACGCGGTGGCGATCACCGGCATGGTCGGCTGCGCGGCCGGGGTGTTTCTGGTCAACAGGCGCTGACAATAGAGCCTCCGGACCTGTCGTCCGGAGGCTTCGCGCGAGGCTTCCGGCCTTCAGCGCTTCGACTTCTTGGCCTTCTTTTTCTTCTTGGGGGCTTTCTTGGCGGCCTTTTTGGCTGACTTCTTCACCGCGGATTTCTTGGGAGCCTTTTTGGCTTTCTTGGCCTTCTTCTTCGGCATGACCTTCTTGGCGACTTTCTTGGCGGCCTTCTTGACCTTCTTGGCACGGTTTTCACGGCTTCCTTGGTCGTATCGACCGCCGTGCTCACTGCGTCCGTCACATGTTCTACAACAGGCTTCTCGTCGTCCATGTCTTCCCCCAGGGGTTGTCGAAGCAGCAACGATAGCGGAATTCGTGGGCATGTTAAAGAGACGTGACACTTTTACGCGCGGAGCTTCGCGTATGCGGCGAGCGCGCGTGCCCGTCCCGCGCGGTGATCGACGATCGGCTGTGGATAGGTCTTGCCGGGTTCTATGCCCGCAGCGGCAAGTTCAAGCGGCGTCGCCGTCCACGGCTGATGGATCAGCTTTGCCGGCAATCCCGCGAGTCTCGGGCACCCAGCGCCTGACATAGGCGCCGCTGGGATCGAACTTCTCGCCCTGCAGGATCGGATTGAACACGCGGAAATAGGGCGCGGCGTCGGCGCCGGAGCCCGCGACCCATTGCCAATTGGCCGGATTGCTGCCGGGGTCGGCGTCAACCAGCGTGTCCCAAAACCATTGTTCGCCACAGCGCCAGTCGATCAGCAGATGCTTGACCAGGAACGACGCCACCACCATCCGCACCCGGTTATGCATCACGCCGGTATGCCAGAGCTCGCGCATCCCGGCATCGACAATGGGGTAGCCGGTCCGGCCGCGCTGCCAGGCAGCAAGCGCTTTGTCGTCGTGCCGCCAGGGAAATGCGTCGAACGAGGCTTGCAGGTTGCGGGTGGCGAGATCCGGCACGTCGAACAGCAGATGCCGGCAGAATTCGCGCCAGCCCAGCTCGCTCAGGAACTTGTCGATATCGGCGGCGAGGGCCGGGCGCTCGGCCGCCGTAAAGCGCGCGGCATGCCAGACCTGCCGCGGGCTGATCTCGCCAAATCGCAGATGCGGCGAGAGCCCTGAGGTGCCCGCGCGATCCGGCCGGTCGCGACGGCTCGAATAACCGGCCACGCCGGTTTCAAGAAAGGCGCCGAGCCGGGCCTGGGCCGGGCTCTCGCCGGGTTGCCAGCTCTCGCGCAGGCCGCCGGCCCAATCGGGGTGCGTCGGTTCGAGATGCCAATCCTCGAGCGTGTCGCTCGCGATGCCCGGCACGGGACGGAGCACCTTCGGTGCAGGCAATGGCCGCGCTGGATCGCCTGATGCCTGCACCCGCCGCCAGAACGGCGTGAACACCCGCAATCCCCGGCCTTCCTTGTTACGGATCTCGGTGGGGTTGACCAGGAGATCGCCGGCGAAGCTCTGCGAGGCGACGCCGGTTTCGCCAAGCGCGGCAGCGACCTGATCGGCCACAGCCTGATGCGGCGCTTGCGCAATCTCGTTCCAGAACACCGCTTCGGCCCCGGTCTCGCGCGCCAACTCGGCGATGATCCGCGCCGCTGGCCCCCGGCGCAGCACCAGCGCAGAGCCGATCGAGGCAAGGCTCTTTTGCAAGGCCCGCAGCGACTGCGCCAGCCACCAGCGCGCCGCGCCGCCGAGCGGACGCGCGTTCGGCCGCGGGGCTCGTCCAGGACGTAGAGACAGATCACCGGCGCGCCGGTGCCGGCTGCGGCATGCAGGGCGGGATGATCGGAAAGCCGCAGATCGTCGCGAAACCAGACGATGCAGGGAGGCGGTGGATTTGCTGGCCATCAGGCGGTCAACCCGCAAGTCGCGCGTTGGGTCCGCGCGAGGGCCTTGCAACTTTGGAAGGTCTCATTCGTATTACAGATGAATCCACCGCAAAGGCCGGAGAGCGACGTGAAACGATATATCATTCTTTATCTGGCGACGCTGATCGTCCTCATTCCCGTCGATTTTCTGTTTCTGGGCCTGGTGGCCAAGGGTTTTTTCAGCGCGCAAGTCGGCGACATGCTCGGCGAAATCAGGCTGCCGCCCGCGGTCCTGTTCTATCTATTGTATGTAGCGGGAATCCTGATTTTTGTCAGCGGGTCAGCCAGTGCGACCTGGCAATCGACGCTGCTGTACGGCGCACTGTTCGGTTTCTTTTGCTATGCGACGTTTGAGCTCACATCGCTGTCGCTGTTGAAGCATTGGACCTGGCCGGTGGTGATGGTGGATGTCTCCTGGGGAACGTTCGTGACGGCGGTGGCGTCGACGCTGGGGCTGCTGATTGCGAACTGGATTGGGTCGAGGGTTTAAACTCGCCGTCATTGCGAGCGGAGCGAAGCAATCCAGCTTTTCGCGAAGAAAGCTGGATTGCTTCGTCGCCACGCTCCTCGCAATGACGGCTAGGGCCGTCACTTCGGCTGCGGCACGATCCGGATGTACGGCTTCGGCGATTTCCAGCCTTGCGGATAGATGGTCTTGGCCTCGTCGTCGGTGACGGAGCCTGCGATGATGACGTCCTCGCCCTGTTTCCAGTCGGCAGGCGTCGCGACCCGATGCTTGGCGGTCATCTGCAGCGAATCGATCACGCGCAGGATTTCCTGGAAATTGCGTCCCGTGGTCATCGGATAGACCAGCACCAGCTTTATCTTTTTATCCGGCCCGATGACGAAGACGTTGCGCACGGTGGCGTTGTCGGCGGCGGTGCGGTTGTTGGCATCGCCCGAGGTCGCAGCCGGCAGCATGTCGTAAAGTTTCGAGACCTTGAGGTCGGTATCGCCGATCATCGGAAAGTTCGGCGCCGCCCCTTGCGTTTCCCTGATGTCCTCCGACCATTTGGCATGCCTGTCGACGGGATCGACGCTGAGCCCGATCAGCTTGACACCGCGTTTGTCGAATTCCGGCTTCAGCTTGGCCAGTGCGCCGAGTTCGGTGGTGCAGACCGGCGTGAAATCCTTCGGATGCGAGAATAAAAGCGCCCAGCTATTGCCGATCCAGTCATGGAATTTGATCTTGCCGTCGGTGGTTTCAGCCTCGAAATCCGGGGCCAGTGTGCCAATAGGGAGAGCCATATTATTTCCTCATCTCGTTCAAGTTACAGGTGAATTCTTCTCGCTGAGTATAGAGCGCTGGGGACATTAAGGGAACAGCCACCCGCAAAAGGACAAATCCTTCTCCACCTTCGGGAACTCCTAGCATCTTCTTTCGCTTCGCGCCTCTGCGGCGAAAAAACCACAGCGGCAATAAAAGCCTGGGCTGCCCCGATATCGCCTTTTATGACCCGCATCACCCGCGGCCCGGTTCCGAATCCTTGAACGGAACAAAACCTTGAGCCGCGTCACAGCGACCAATCGGCAACCATCTAAAAAACTCGCGAAGCAAGTTTCGAATCATTAACCACTCGTTTACGCCAGCATGGAAATGCTGAACCAGAACAAGAAAATGAGAAGTGCTCCAATGTCTGCCTCTGCCGTCAAGTCTATCGAACCGAGCGTTGCCGTCCCGAAGATTTCCTGCCGCAACACCGCAGCCGCAGCCCTGTCGATCGTGCGCGATGGCGTGATCACCGGAGAGGGCCCCACCGCCCGGGGCCGCGTGCATTTTTCCCGCGTGCTCGATGCCGATGATGCCGCCTGGTGCGCGCGCATCCTGACCGCGGCTGCTGTCGAGCATCAGCCGGTCAGCCGGGCCGAGGCCGAAGCGCTGTTCGAGATCAACGACGCCGCCGCCGAGCGCAGCGACGACGGCGTGTTCGACGATCTGCTGGCCAAGGCCGTGGTGCATCATGCCGCTTCCGCTTCCGGCCTGCCGGTGCCGCCGCGCACCGTCGCGCTGTCGCCGGACACCGCGATCGAAAGCTGGGCGCCGACGCAGGCGGCCGGTGTCGATCATGAAATCCTGGACTGGATCGCCAGCCAGATGCGCGGCAAGCGCCGCGGCAACCGCACCCTGATGACGATGGTTGCGACTCTCGTCGGCGTCGCGGCGCTGCCGCTGGCGCAGTTGCCGAACGTGTTCGACATCGGGATGTGAATTAGGTCTCATTCGATGAATTGCGAGCGGCGGGATTATTTCCCGCCGTTTTTGTTTGTCGCGCACCGCTCTTTCAACGTCGTCCCCGCGTGCGCGGGGACCCATACGCCGCGGCCTTTCGTTTGAAAGACGGTGTTCGACGACTTTTGCGACAACCCATGTTTCTTGTGGTTATGGGTCCCGGCTCGGAGGCCGGGACGACGCTGTTGGATTGGAATTTCAAACAGCCAGCAACCGTCATTGCGAGCCACCGGGTCGGCGCGAAGCGCCGCCCGATGACAGGCTCCGCGAAGCAATCCAGCTTTCTTTTGCGCGAAGTAAGCTGGATTGCTTCCGCCTTCGCTCGTTGAGCTATGGCGGACACGTCGTCGCGTTGCTCCTCGCAATGACGTTGATGGATATGACTCCGCATTCCCGCGGCGCGATTTCGCCCGGGTTTTGCATTTCGTTCCGCCCCGAAGGGCGTGGGGAATGCCGGGCGCCCAATGCACCCATAGCCCCGCGTGCAAAAAGGTAGAAAGCACACGAGTGTAGTCCACTACGAGTTCACCGGAATTACCCGACATTCCCGCACGCGACGGTTTACGGCTTATACGCGATCTCCCCGGTGAGCCCCGCTCTGTTGCCACCGTCGCTTAAGCGATTTGTCTTCGCCAGCTTGACACCGGCGTGAGGGTGTCAGGACCACACGATTTCGCCATCCGCGACTGATGCTCTCGTCACAAGCACCATCCCGCGTCCATCGCATCCCGCGCCCAGCGTTCGTGACGACCGCGAACGCCCCTTCTGGGTGGGCGGGGACGGGCAAAGATGTATCATCTGATTTGGATATTCTGAAAAGCAGAATATTTTTCGCCGAGGGGCTTGACAGGATTTGGTGATTTGCCCGTCGGGTCAAAATGACGCGGTCTGTAGCCCGGGTAGAGCGAAGCGAAACCCGGGCTACGTCGGGATTATTTCCCCACTGTTTTCTCCTTGCCGCCTCCGGCATCGAGTCCGACCGTTCGTCCGGGAAATCCGGCCGCATCGAAATAGCGTTGCGTCAGCACCCGCTGGAAGTTCAGCACGGTGCGCAGGCCGGCCGCCGACGGTTGCGACTTGACCGTGCCGGAAAACGCCTGCGGCGTCGCGCCATTGGGCATGGCTTCGGTCATCACCCGTCCGATCAGATTGCCCCTGGGCTTTTGCGTCAGCCCCAGCAGCTTTGCCGCGGTGAAGCCGACGTCGGCATTGCTGACCGGCAAAGCGTCGACATAACCGGCCTTGAAGTCCGGTCCGATCGCCGCCGTGAAGTTCAGGGTGTCGCCACGGCCGAAACTGCCATGCATGCCCTGGCCCTGTCGCAGCACGGTATCGGCGACTTCGACGGAGCAGTTGGTCGGCTCGTCGCAGCCGGTCGAGTAGGAACGAAAATTGACGACGATGGAAGGATGCGGCGTCACCGCCTTGCCGCGCAGGTTCAGCAGCGATAGCGGCAGCGCGCCGGGAAATTTTCCGAGATCGTCTTCCACAAAGATGCCGCTGACATAGTCCTGTTCCAGCAGAGCCTTGACCGTGCGATCCGCGAGCTTCCTGTCGTTGTTGGGCAAATAGATCAGGTTCGATCCGCCATTGGTTGCGACCACCAGATCGGGCTTGGCCGGGTCGTTGCCGAGCAGCCCGTTGCCGGCCTTGGGATGGGCGTTATCGGCAATCCGTGCGTTCTTGTCGTTGGGATCGAACAGCGGCAGGTTCAATGCCTTGGCCAGATCGATGGCAAGAAAGCCCATGGGAAGGAAATCCCTGGGCGTGTCGTCATAGCTGGCTTTGGCCGAGAGACTGGTCTTGCTCTCCTTTGAAATCGTCGAGAAACCGTGATCGGAGGAGATCATGATGTTGGTTGAGGCCGAGAGACCGAGATCGTCGAGCGCCTTGCGCAGCTGCGCCAGATTGTTGTCGGCATTCCTGATGCCGGCCATCGAGGTCGGACCGTTGATGCCCGGGGTGACGGTGTTGAGGCTGTCGCCGGTATTGTGCTGGCTGCCGTCGGGATCGCGCGACCAGAACACCAGCACGAACGGTTTCGCCCGCGCCTTGAACATCGGCAGCACCACCTTGGTGGCGACATCGGCGAAATAGGCCTGCTGCGCGGTATTCGGCACCACGGTGCCCGGCGTCCTGGCGTCACCGGCCTTGCCATTGTCGCCGCGCGAGGGCGTGGCGAGCGGAAGGCCGGCCTTGGTCAAGGCGTCTTTCATTTCATCCGAAAGCGGGACGCCATTCTTGCCGCCGGTCGCATCGTCGATCACGATCGAGTGCAAACCCGGCCTGTCGGCCCGGTCGGTATGATCGAAAATCAGGGCGGGACCGAGCTTGCCCATCGCCGCAGTGCTGTAACCTTTGTCACGCGCAAGCTTCAGCACGGTCTCCTCATTGAGATAGTCGCCGCCGAAATGCTCATCGACGCTGCCGAGCACGGCATCGTTCTCGAGAAACGGAACCACGGTGCCGCCGGCCGGCTCGACGCCATAGCCGGTGTAGATCGTGTTGCTGAAATCTCCGGTGTCGCCGAAATAATGACCTGTCGCCATCGCCGACGCATTGGCAGTGGTGAAGGTCGGAAACAGCGAGTGCGAATTCCTGAAATCGACACCCTTGTCGCGGACCTCCGCCATCGCAGGCGCGGTCTGCGGTGTGACGATCCGCCCGCGCAATCCGTCCGGCACGAACAGGATCAGATTGCGGGGCGCGCTGTTCTGCGCGGACGCGAGGCCTGTGGTCAGAACCGTTAGTCCAGCGGACAGCAGTACGAGTGAGCGGTGCATAGGATCTCCCTGAAGAGGTCAATTCCGGCCTGTCGGCCGTTGCCTCTGTTTAGTTTTCGTAGACGACGTTTTTGTTACATCTTGCTCCGGCAATTATACGCTCGACGGAATCCGGCGGCCTGGGCATCTTCTTCCGAGCAGAACCACCGGTCGGGCCTGGTGAGGGCAGGGTAGCTCGGGCAGCCCTGCAAATGATAGACGCCGACTTTGCCAGTGACGCGGGCGCGCAACGCGAAGCTGGCCTTGATGCTGCACCCGCCGGGCATCGCCAGATCGTCCGGGAACAAGGCCGCGCGTATTTCCCTGTCCTTGTCGGCCCGGCAGGATTCACCGAACAAGGCGCCGTCCTTTTTGCCCCAACGAAAATCCTGCGGCGCTGCGAAGCAGCCCTTCCAGAGCCCGCGGCGGCGGTTCCTGGCCTCAGTCTCGTCGGCTTTAAACCGGCCTCGCGCATAGGGCTCGAAGTTCAGGGCAAAACCCTGGGCGACGAGCAACTGGTTCAGGCTGGTGTTTTCACCCTCGACGGTGCAGATGCCGATGTGCCGCTTCTTGTAAGTTGTGCCGACGCCGAGATCCTGGCAGCGCACCTGATGGCTGCCGACCAGGCGGATGAGGTGATCGCGCGCTTCGATGCCGCACGCCCAGGGGTCGGCGTGGTCGTCGATGCACATCTGGTCCACCTCGGGTGCATCGATGCCGTCGAGCCGGTAGGCGATGCCTGCGACCTCAACGGTGCCGCCATCGCGGACAATGGCGCCGGCGGCAAGGCCGGGGCTCGCGAGAAGCAATAGCAGCGCCGCAGCGAGGAGGATTCGTGATCGCATGTGTCTCACATCGATTGCATGTCGGTGATGTTAGCTCGTCATGCCCGGGCTTGTCCCGGGCATCCACGTCTTTCTTCGATCAAGGAAGCAAGGCGTGGATGGCCGGGACAAGCCCGGCCATGACGAAGAGGGTGTTAACGCGTTACGTCAGATTCGCCGCCTGAATCATTAGCGCGTTTCATGATTGTGACTTCGCGGACGCCATCGAGTTCCTTCAATTTTTCAGGATAGGAGGCGATATCCTGCGAGGAAACCTTGCTGAGAAGAATAACCAGATGGTCGGTGCCATCGGGGTTCCGGCTTTCCACCAAAAACCGCTTGACCTGGCCGATCCGCAAATCCAGCGCCGATCTCAAAAGCTCGGGCGTCAGACTGCCGTTATCGACCTCGATCTTGAGCTGGCAGCTCTGGTTTCGCGAACGGTAGGCTTCTTCCAGCGGCTTGATGCCGGCCAGAATGATCAGGATGATCACGGTGGATGCGCTGGCCGCCAGATAAAGCCCGCCACCGACCGCAAGCCCGACCGCGGCGACTGTCCAGATGCTGGCCGCGGTGGTCAGGCCCTTGACGATTTCGCCACGGGCCAGGATGGCGCCGGCGCCGAGAAATCCGATTCCAGAAACCACCTGCGCGGCAACGCGCGAGGGATCGAGCACGACATTCTGTTGAGTCAGAACGTGGGCAAATCCGTATTGCGAGACGATCATGATCAGGCAGGAGCCGACGCAGACCAGCATGTGGGTGCGGATTCCCGCGGCCCACAACAGGCGTTCGCGCTCAAACCCGATCATGCTGCCGAGCGCCGCCGCGGTGCCTAGCCGAATGAGCATCTCTAGATCGGACATCGTGACCTCCCGGGTCAAATCGAAGCTTACGGCGTCGCTACCAGTCGAACATTTGCCGCGGGAATGTTGATTGAAACGCCGGTTTCAGGCAAGAATTCTTCGTTCTCCGCCGGATTGAAACGAACGATGTGCAGCGTTTGTCCGCCGAAGGCGACCTCATACTCGATCTTGTCGCCGAGATAGGTCCGGGTCTGCACCGTGGCTGTCAGGCCGGTATCGGATGTGCCGATGGCGATCAACTCCGGACGCACCACGAGGCTGACGGGATTGCCAGGAGCCGGTGCGCCCCTGGCACCGACTGCGAGTTTCTGGCCGCCGATATCAAGGATCGCGCTGTCTCCGCTCACGCTCTCGACGGTGGCGCGCAGCAGATTGGCGCGGCCGATGAATCCCGCGACAAAGGCGGTAGCCGGATGGCGGTACAGCGTTTCGGCGGTACCGAGCTGAACGATCCGCCCCGTCTCCATCACGGCGATGCGGTCCGAGATCGCCATGGCCTCTTCCTGATCGTGGGTAACATACACGGTGGTGATCTTCAGGGCCTGCTGCAGGCTCCTGATCTCGGAACGCATCGAGACGCGCAGCTTTGCGTCGAGATTGGACAGCGGCTCGTCGAACAACAGGACGCGCGGCCGGATCACGATGGCGCGGGCCAGCGCCACGCGCTGTTGCTGGCCGCCGGACAATTCATTCGGCAACCGCCCGCCGAAGCCGGCGAGGCCAACCAGTTCCAGAGCCTCGGCGGCCGCACGTTCGATCTCGCTTGTGGATTTGTTGCGTACCTGCAGGCCGTAGGCGACGTTGCCGAAAATCGTCAGATGCGGGAACAGCGCGTAGTTCTGGAACACAAAGCCGATGTCGCGCTGGTTGGCGGCGACATGCGTTACGTCACGGCCGGCGATGCTGATCCTGCCGGCGCTCGGCTCCTGAAAGCCGGCGATCATCCGCAGCGTGGTGGTCTTGCCGCAGCCGGAAGGGCCGAGCAGGGTCAGCAGTTCGCCGGGCCGCACATCGAGATCGACATTGTTCACTGCGATGATCTCGCCGCGGTTGCGGTCGGCCATCGTGGCCGAGACGCCTTCGAGGCGGATACCGGCGGGTTCGCTGCGTTCGATCATGATGCGTTAGCCCTCGACCGCCGGAAGCCGCAAGCCCGGCGCGGTGACACGCCGCAGCACCCAGTTCAGTCCGCCGGTGACGGCGATCACGACCGCGATCACGAACACCGAAAATGCCGCCGCAGGGCCAAGCGACAATTCCGTCATGTTCTCCAGAATGCGAACGGTGATCAGGGTCCAGTTGATGGAAACCAGGAAGATGGTGGCGCTGATCGCGGTCATCGAGCGGATGAACACGACGCTTAGTCCGGCGAAGAACGCCGGCATGATCAAGGGCAGCATGATGCGGCGAAAGGTCATGAGGCTGGAGGCGCCGAGACTGAAGGAAGCTTCCTCGATGCTGCGGTCGATCTGCTGCAGCAGCGCTACCGTGGTGCGGATCCCGGTCGGACTGTAGCGGAATACGTAGCAGGCGATGATGATCGCCGCAGTCCCCGTCAGCAGAAACGGTGGCTCGTTGAAGGCGACGAGATAGGCGATGCCGACGATGGTGCCGGGCAGGGCATAGTTCAGCATGGTGACGACTTCCATCGCCTGCCGCCCGATGAATTGCGTGCGGGCGACGAGGTAGCCGACGATGACGCCATAGAGCCCGCCGATCGGCATGCCGATCAGGGCGATGATCAGGGTATCCTCGATCGCCGGCAAACCTTGCGTGAAGATCACGCGGTAGTGGGCGAGCGTCAAAGTATGGTTGGCGCCGAACGATTGCACCAGCGAGGCCATCAGCAGCAGGGCGTAGAGATACAGAATGAAAATCACGACCGCGAGGCAGAACGCCATCAGCGCCGCACCGGCCGCCGGCGCGACCCCGCTGCGCGAGGCCCCGGCGCGGCCCTTGCCGGTCATGGTCACATAGCGGCGGCGCGCGACCACGTTGCGCTGCAGGAAATAAACGATGCCGGCCGGCACCAGCAGCAGCAGCGACAGCATCGCGCCGCCCTTGAGGTCGAACATTCCGGTGATCTGCAGGAAGGCCTCGGTGGGGAGCACCGGGAATTCATTGCCGGCCAGAATCAACGGCGTTGCGAAATCCGCCAATGAGGCCGCGAACAGCAGCAGGAACGCATTGGCCAGACCCGGCACCGTCAGCGACAGCGTCACGGTGCGGAACACCCGCCAGCGCGAACTGCCGAGGCTGAAAGCCATCTCCTCGAGGTCGCCGCCGATCCCGGCCAGCATCGGCCGTAGCGCCATGTAGGCCAGCGGAAAATACGTCAGGGTCTCCGCCGCCAGCGTGCTGGGCAGGCCATAGACAGTGGCGTTGTTCATGCCCAGGAGATCGTGGGTGATGAAGCCGCGGGGGCCGAATGAAAACACGAAGGCGATCGAGGTCGTGAAGGGCGGCGAGATCAGCGGCAGCAAGGTGGCGATGTCGAGCAGCCGGACCCAGAACCGGGAGGCTTGCGTCCGCTCCACCGTGAAGGCGAACAGGAAGCCGAAGAACGTGCCGCACAATCCGACCAGCGTTGCCAGCAACAGGCTGTTGGCGAAGGCGCGCAGATTGCTCTTGCTGTTGATGGCGGCAATCAGCGGCGCCAGCGTAAAGCCGCTGTCGTCGCTGAGCGCGCGCCGTACCAGTTCCACCAGTGGATACAGCACGAAGATGCCGAGCAGCAGCCACAGGATCACGATCACCAGCAGGCGGAGCGGGTCGCTCGCGCCGCGCCATCGCGTCCATGCGTCCGCTGATGCCATCGATCAGGTGGCGTTCAGGACTTCGGCCACCCAGCGCTGCACGATGCGCTGCCGGTTGGCGCCGGCCCAGGTGTCATCGATTTCGATGATGTTGGCGTTCTTCAGGATCGCGGCGAGGCCGGCTTCGGTCTCGACCTTGGGGTTCGCCGGAATGAAATTGATCTTGTTGGGCGCGAGCTGCGACTGCATCGCCGGGCTGGTGGCCCAGTCGATCAGCTTTTTTCCGGGTTCCGGATTTTTTGCGCCTTTGATCAGCGCGATGCATTCTGCGGCCGAGCCGATGCCTTCCTTTGGAAACGATATCTGCACGTCGTAGCCCTGCTGGCGCGTGAACAGCGCATCCACGATGAAGAAGATGCCGCCGCCGGCCTGGCCGAGGCCGACCGGCAAGGTGCCGCCGCCGCCGCTCTTGGTATAGAGCTGCACGTTCTGCCGCAGCTTCTTCATATAGGCGAAGGCTTCATCCTCGTTGCGGTTGTGGACCTGCAGCACCGAGAAGATCCGCGTCACCGCGGTGCCTGACGTGCGCGCGTCCGCCATCTGCAGCATGTTTTTGTAGGCCGGATTGAGCAGGTCATCCCAGGAGGCAGGCGCCTGCAGATTGTTCTGCTTCAGAAACTGCGTGTTGGTCATGAAGACGAGGGGATCGTCGGCGATCGCGGTCCAGGCGCCGCCCTTGTCCTTGAAGCGCGCCGGCAGGCTGGCCGCGGCAGGCGGTGTGTAGGGCTCGAAGATTCCCTGGGCCTGACCGGCGGTGAAGGTTTCAACCGGGCCGCCGAACAGCACGTCGATCTGCGGATTGTTTTTCTCGGCCGTAACCCGCGCCAGCGCCTCGCCCGAGGAAAAGCGGATGAACTTGACGTGGATGCCGGTGTCTTTCTCGAAGGCATCCATCATCGGCTTGGCGTAGTTTTCCGGCCAGATCGAATAGGCGTTCAGGGTGTCGGCTGCGAAGGCCTGGCGCGCGACGAACGGTGTGGCGATCATCGAGCCCAGCAACGCGCGCCGGCTGAGACCTCGGGCGGGAAATGAACAGGTGAGATGTCGTTTTCCGGTTGTGATCATGATTTCCTCGCCGCCGCAGCAATGTTTTTGTGGTTGGCGGGAGTGTTGAGTTCCACACCCTCCGCTGTCAAGGCGCGCGCGCATCCGTCCTACGGGCAATTGCCATCCATTCGTCGGATGAGTAGACAGATTTGAATTGTCGTCCGTGCCCAAGGGGAGAGTGGTTATGAAGTCATATTGCATTGCAGCAGCATTGGCGTTGGCTGCCTCGGCTTTTTTGCCCGCTACGGCCTCGGCTGAAGACTGCGCCAATCGCGGCCAGCTCGACGATGCCTATTGCGATGCCAACAAGGACCTCGTCGCCGACATTCCGGCCAAAACCCGTGATCCCAGCGTCATCGTGTTCGCCTATACGCCGGTGGAAGATCCCGCGGTCTACGAAAACGCGTTCAAGCCTTTCACCGAATATCTCGGCAAGTGCATGGACAAGCGCGTGGTTTATTATCCCGTGCAATCGAACTCGGCCGAGATCGAAGCGATGCGCTCGGGACGCCTGACGGTGGCCGGCTTCTCCACCGGTCCCGTCGGCTTCGCGGTCAACATGGCGGGTGCGGTTCCGTTCGCGGCCAAGGGAACCGAGAAGGGCGTGGAAGGCTACAACCTCATCGTCATCGTCAAGAAGTCGAGCCCGTTCCAGAAACTCAGCGACCTCAAGGGCAGGAAATTCGCCCATACCGCGCCGTCCTCGAACTCCGGCAATCTCGCGCCGAAGGCGCTGTTCCCCGAACAGGGATTAAAGCCCGGTGAGGATTATCCGATCGTCTATTCAGGCGGCCACGACAAGTCGGCGCTCGGTGTCGATTCCGGCGACTACGATGCGGCGGCTGTCGCCTCCGACGTGTTCGAGCGCATGGTGGCGCGTGGCACGCTCAAGGGCGACGATTTCCGCATTATCTATCGCAGCGAGACGTTCCCGAGTTCAGGCTTTGCCTATGCGCATGATCTGAAGCCCGAGATCGCGGAGAAACTGAAAAAGTGTTTCTACGATTTCCGCTTTCCGGCCGAGATGCAGAAGGATTTCGAGGGCGACGATCGCTTCTTCCCGATCACCTATCTGAAGGATTGGGCGATCGTGCGAAAGGTGGCCGAGGATTCCGGCACGCCCTACAACAAGGCCGCCTACGAGAAGGAAGCCGCGCGTGAAGCAGAGGCGGCCAAAAAGAAGGCGGAGCAAAAGGCGGCCGAACCAAAGAAGCCGTGATGCAGGCTTCTGAAGCCGCGTTTGGACCAAAGGCTGCGGAGGACCCGCGTGCGCTGGTGCTGCGCGGGCTCACCAAGGAATATCGCAGGGATCAACCGGTTCTGCGCGGCATCGATCTGGTGCTGCCGGGATCGGGTCTGACCGCGATCATTGGTCCGTCCGGCACCGGCAAGAGCACGCTGATCCGCTGCATCAACCGGCTGGTGCAGCCGACCTCGGGCGAAATCCTGTTCCGCGGCCAGGACCTTGCGAAACTCTCGGGACGGCCCTTGCGCAATGCGCGGCGGCGAATCGGGATGGTGTTCCAGGAATACAATCTGGTCGAACGCCTGACTGTGATGGAGAACCTGCTGTGTGGGCGGCTCGGCTATGTCCCGGCATGGCGGGCGTGGCTGCGCAAGTTTCCCCCGGAAGATATCGCCCGTGCCTTTGATTTATTGGATGCGGTGGGACTTCCCGGATTTGCGACGCGGCGGGCCGACGCGTTATCGGGCGGACAGCGCCAGCAAGTCGGCATCGCCCGTGCCATCATGCAGGAACCGGAGATCATTCTCGCCGACGAGCCGACATCCTCGCTCGATCCGAAGACCTCCGTGGAGATCATGGAGATATTGAGCAAGTTCGCGACGGAACGCGGCATCCCGGTGATCGTCAACATCCACAATGTCGAACTGGCGCGGCGCTTTGCGTCGCGTGTGGTCGGCATGTCAGGCGGGCAGGTCGTTTATGACGGGCTACCGCAAGCGATCACCGACGCCAACCTGAAACAGATTTACGGCGGCGAGAACTGGATGGAATGAGCGAACTCGCGCATCAGCCCGTCGAGAGACCGGAACCTTTCTCCGTCAACTGGGGCGCGCGGATCGGCTGGTGCCTGCTTGCCGTGTATCTGGTCTATGCCTGCGCGCAGCTCGGCTTCAGCGCCGAGCGATTTTCCGCAGGGCTCGAACACGGCCAGCGCTTCCTGGCGCGGATGTTCCCGCCGAATTTCGGCCGCTGGCAGCTGATCGCGAGCGGTATCGCCGAAAGCCTGCAGATCGCTGTCATCGCGACCTTCTTCGGCATCCTGCTGTCGCTGCCGGTCGGCCTGATGGCGTCGCGCAACCTGATGCCGGGATGGATCAGCTGGCCGACCCGCGGCTTCATCGCGCTGTGCCGCTCGTTTCACCCGATCATCGTCGCCATTCTCTTCGTCAAGGCGATCGGCTTCGGTGCGCTCGCCGGCGTGATGGCGCTGATCGTGGCGTCAATCGGTTTCATTTCAAAGCTGTTTGCCGAGGCGATCGAGGAAATCTCCGCCAAGCAGGTCGAATCCGTGCGCGCCACCGGCGCGGGATTCCTCAGCGTCCTGATCATGGGCGTGCAGCCGCAGGTGCTGCCGCGCTTCATCGGTTTTGCCACCTACCAGCTCGATTCCAATTTGCGGAACTCGACCATGGTCGGAATTGTCGGCGGCGGCGGCATCGGGGCCTCGCTGTTCACCGCCTATCAGCGCTTCGATTTCGACGTGGTGCTGGCGATCCTGATCGTGATCGTCAGCCTGATCATGTTCGCCGAAATCCTGTCCGGCTGGGCGCGGAAAGTGTTCCAGTGACGGTGACAGAACATCTCGACCGGGAGTGGCAGCGCTTCACGCCGCTAAAGCGCCTGTCGCGCTTTGCGTTTTATCTGTTTGCCGTCGCAGCCCTCGTGGTCTCGCTGCGGACCATCGACGTCATTCCGGAATTCCTTTACGACGCGCCGGAGCAGATGGCCGATTTGTTCAGGCGGATGTGGCCGCTCGATCTCAACTATATCAAGCCGACGCTGACCAGCCTGATCGAGACCCTGCACATCGCCACCGTCGGCACCATCATCGCGATCGTGCTCGCGGTCCCGGTCGGGCTGCTCGCGGCGCGCAATGTCACGCCGAGTCTGCCGCTCAATCTGGTCGCCAAATTCGTGTTCGTCACCTCGCGTTCGATCAATTCGCTGGTCTGGGCGCTGCTGTTCGTCGCGGTGTTCGGGCCCGGTCCGCTGGCCGGCACCTTCGCCATCGCCTTCCGCTCCATCGGCTTCACCGGCAAGCTGTTCGCGGAAGCGCTGGAGGAGGCCAACCAGGGCTCGATCGAGGCGCTGACGGCGGCCGGCGCCTCGAAATTCTCGACGCTTGCTGCTGGGCTACTGGCCGCAGGTACGCCCGGCGTTCTGGTCGATCGCGCTGTTTCGCTGGGACATCAACATCCGCGAATCCGCGGTGCTCGGCCTGGTCGGCGCCGGCGGCATCGGCGTCGCACTGGATACCGCGCTGAACCTGCTGTACTGGGACCAGGTCGCCGTGGTCCTGCTTGCGATCTTTGTCGTGGTGATATTGGCAGAGATCATCGTCACGACGGTCCGGGCCCGCGTATTGTGACATCCGTCTCCGCATGCCAAATTGGCCCCGGTTCCCGCCCAAAGGTTGCCCGTAAAGCCTCATGTTCGAACGCATTCTGATTGCAAATCGCGGCGAGATCGCCTGCCGGGTCATCAAGACTGCCCGCCGGATGGGAATCGAGACGGTCGCTGTCTATTCCGAGGCCGACCGCGACGCGCTGCATGTCGAGATGGCCGACCAGGCCGTGTTGATCGGACCGCCGGCAGCGGCCGAGAGTTATCTCGTGATCGACAAGATCGTGGAGGCCTGCCGCAAGACCGGGGCCGAGGCCGTGCATCCCGGCTACGGATTCCTGTCCGAGCGCGAAGCCTTTCCGCGTGCGCTGGAAGCCGCCGGCATCGTCTTCATCGGTCCCAATCCCAATGCCATTGCCGCGATGGGCGACAAGATCGAGTCCAAGAAAGCCGCCGCCAAAGCCAACGTCTCGACGGTGCCGGGCCATCTCGGCGTCATCGAGGACGAAAAGCACGCGGTGAAGATCGCCGACGAGATCGGCTATCCCGTGATGATCAAGGCTTCCGCCGGCGGCGGCGGCAAGGGGATGCGGATCGCGCATACGACGGCGGAAGTCGCGGAAGGATTCAACCTCGCCAGGGCCGAAGCCAAATCCTCGTTCGGCGACGACCGCGTCTTCATCGAAAAATTCATCGTCGATCCCCGCCACATCGAGATCCAGGTGCTCGGCGACAAGCATGGCAATGTGATCTATCTCGGCGAGCGCGAATGCTCGATCCAGCGCCGCAACCAGAAAGTCATCGAGGAAGCGCCGTCGCCGCTGCTCGACGAGACCACCCGCCGCAAGATGGGCGAACAGGCGGTCGCGCTCGCCAAGGCCGTGAATTACGATTCCGCCGGCACCGTCGAATTCGTGGCGGGGCAAGACAAGAGCTTCTTCTTTCTCGAGATGAACACGCGGCTGCAGGTCGAGCATCCGGTCACCGAATTGATCACCGGCATTGACCTGGTCGAGCAGATGATCCGCGTTGCCGCCGGCGAGAAGCTGGCGCTGGCGCAAAAGGATGTCACGCTGACGGGCTGGGCGGTGGAATCGCGGGTCTATGCCGAAGACCCTTTTCGCAATTTCCTGCCCTCGATCGGGCGGCTGGTCAAATATCGCCCGCCGGTTGAGAGCAGCGTCGACGGCATCACCGTGCGCAACGATACCGGCGTGCAGGAGGGCGGCGAAATCTCGATCTATTACGATCCGATGATTGCCAAGCTCGTGACCCATGCGTCGTCGCGCGCCGCCGCCATCGAGGCGCAGTCGACCGCGCTCGATTCGTTCTACATCGACGGCATCCGCCACAATATTCCATTCCTGTCGGCGCTGATGAATCATCCGCGCTGGCGCGAGGGCAACCTTTCCACCGGCTTTATCGCCGAGGAATTTCCCGGCGGATTTGCGGTTCGGGTGCCCGAAGGCGAGATCGCGCGCCGGCTGGCCGCGGTCGCCGCCGCCATCGACCATGTGCTCGGCGAACGCAAGCGGCGGATTTCCGGCCAGATGAGCGGCCGCATCGTGCAGCGCGAGGGCCGCCGTGCGGTCTGGCTCGAGCGCAACGAAATCGCGCTCGATGTCGCGCGCGAGGCCGACGGGATCGCGGTGCGCTTTGTCGGCGCCGATGGCACATCCGGCCATCCGCATGTTCTGGTCTCGCCCTGGGTGCCCGGCGATGGCGTCTGGCAGGGGACGATCGACGGCCACACCGTGGCGATGCAGGTGCGCCCCGTCGCCAACGGCATCCGGCTGGCGCATCAGGGCTTTGAAGTCGCGGTCAATGTCTACACGGAAAATGAGGCCGCGGCGGCCCGGCTGATGCCGGTCAAGACCGCCGCCGATACCGGCAAGAAGCTGCTGTGCCCGATGCCGGGGCTGGTGGTGTCGATCGCGGTGTTCGAAGGCCAGGAGGTCAAGACCGGCGAGACGCTGGCGGTGATCGAGGCGATGAAGATGCAGAATGTGCTGCGCGCCGAGCGCGACGGCACCGTCAAGAAAATTCACGCCGCCGCCGGCGCCACACTGGCGGTGGATGCGCTGATACTGGAGTTTGCTTAGACTCGTCATTCCGGGGCGACGCGAAGCGGCGAACCCGGAATCTCGAGATTCCGGGTCTGGTGCTTTGCACCATCCCGGAATGACGGAGTTGAGAGAAAAGGATTTCCCCTATGACCTTCCAAAAACGCCGTGAGGCCCTGCGTTCGATCCTGTCGGGATCGTGCTGCGTCCGTCCCGGATCGGTCTATGACGCGACCTCGATCCGCATCGCCGAGGACCTCGGCTTCGAGGTCGGCATGTTCGGCGGATCGGTGGCTTCGCTCGCCGTGCTCGGCGATCCCGACGTTACGCTGATCACGCTCACCGAACTCTGCGAGCAAATGCGGCGGATGTCGCGCGCGGCATCGCTGCCGGTGCTCGTCGATGCCGACCATGGCTATGGCAATGCGCTCAATGTCCGGCGCACCGTGCAGGAACTCGAAGCCGCAGGAGCCGCGGGCCTCTCGATCGAGGACACCCTGCTGCCGCAGGCGTTCGGGCAGGCCAGGACGCAATTGATTTCACTGGAAGAAGGCGTCGGCAAGATGAAGGCCGCGGTCGATGGCCGCGGCGATCCCGCGCTGGTCATCCTGGGGCGCACCAGCGCGGTGCAGGTCACCGGTCTCGACGACGCGGTCGCGCGCTTCAAGGCGTATGATTCCACCGGCGTCGATGGGCTGTTTCTGGTCGGATTGAAAACCCGCGCCGAACTCGATGCTATTGCGGCTGCGACGACGCTTCCCATTGTGCTCGGCGGATTCCCCGAGGAACTGATCGAGCAGGATTACATGGCCAGCAAGCGGGTCAAGATCGCCTTGCAGGGTCACGCCCCGTTCGCCGCCGCGACGCAAGCGGTTTACGCGACACTCAAGGCATTGCGCGACGGCGGGTCGCCGAAGGATTTGAAGGGCCTCGCCTCGTCGGAGTTGACCGGCCGCGCTACCCGCGAGGTCGACGTCAAGGCGCGCAGCGCCGCGTTTCTCGGGCTCAAGAAATAGATGAGCGGCGCGATCCGCAGGGTGACGATCCGGGGCAGGGTGCAAGGCGTCGGCTACCGCGCCTTCGTTGAACACGAGGCGACCGCTTATAATCTTGAAGGCTGGGTGCGCAACCGCCGCGACGGCAGCGTCGAGGCACTGTTGGCAGGGCCTGCGGATGTCGTTTCCAACATGATCGCGTTGTGCTGGCGCGGCCCGTCATCGGCGCGGGTCAACGCGGTCGAGCATGAAGCCGCCAGCGCCGATGCGCTGAATTTACGACGCAAGAGTGAACGGTTTTCGATGTTGCCGACGGTGTAGGGTCAGCCGCGTTCGAAAGCGCGCTGTCTATTCGCGCGGCTTCAATTGAAGCTCGAGCAGCGCCATGGTTTGCAGCGCCACCGGATCGCGCTCGCCTTCCTTGACGCTTCGCAGGATCGTTTCGGCAATTGCCTGGGCGTGCGACGACTTGATCGGATGCGGAAGCGTGCGCAGCGTATCGTCGAGGGCCTGCTTCATCAGGCCGATCGCGTCGGGCGAAAACGAAGCGTTTGCGAAATCCTTCATGGAACCTCTGTGCCGGCTACCAAGCCAACGTGATCGCAGGCACACTGTTCCAGTTCCCGATGCACTATAAAGCGGCAGTTTTCAGTTCCGCTGTATTTTCAGCTTGCGGCTCGTTTGGGGGGGCGTCCGTTAATGCGCGGGCGATAGTGAGCTTGCATCAACACGGGATCGCGCAGCATCGCCCTGCACAGCATCGCTATCGTGGCGGGGATTTCAGCAGCGCCGGCCTTGTAGGCAGACCAGGTGCTCGTGCTCAAACTGAACAGATCGGCCACTTCATTGTTCGAGAGACCAACCTGTTCCTGCCATCGCTTCGCATCATGCTCGTCGAATTTCTTTTGTTCTTCCGCAAGCATCAGGACGTGCTGGGCGTCGATGGCCAGATCCCCGTCGTCCCACACGATCGCGGCCCCGTAATTGCCGACAGATGCTTTGTTGAAGATCGACGGCATCGTTAGGGGAGCCAGTATCTTTCCGCCCGTCGCGATCCAGCCCAGCAAATTCACAGAATCCTTTCGGGCCTTGCCGCGCCATTTGATGCTTAGCATGCCGGTTCCTTCGACCATTACCGTTTCGATCCGTGGCATTTTTTCATTCATCATTCTGCTCTTCAACGCTTCCGGTCATTTTACCGGATAGCGCGGGTTAATCCTGTTCCATTCCGTCTTGATCGTTGCGATGTTTTCTGCGGCCCATTCCATCACAGCCCTGCGTGCGGCCGGTGACGACCTTCCACGTATGATCATCAAAGTTTCGATTTCAATCTGCAATTCGAAGTCGGGATGAACAGCATGAAAGTGTGCCGGCTGATGATCATTGGGATAAACCGTGATGATGATCTTGCCGATGGTATGAAGCCTGCCCATGCCGCTCCTGCCCTGCGAAATAACATAGTCCAAAAATTGGATAGTGTAAATAGAATATCCGAAAAATAGACGATGTTTTAAGGCGATAAAAGCCAGCGGACCAAAGCAAAGCTTCGTTTATGGCATCGCGCCTGTGCCGGTTACGTCCCGAAGGCCTTCGATTCTCGTCTTGGCCTAACGGTTGAACTTGGGAATCTGCTCGGTGAATCCGTTGAAGCAGGCCAATCGCTCGTCTTCCTCCTTGAGGAAGCGGCAATCCATCACCTTCTTCGGGGCAGGGGGCTTTGGCATCGGTTGCGGTTTGAGCACCGCGTCGAAGCAATCCAGCCGGAATTTCGTGCCGTCATCGACTTTGAGGCACGCCTGAAGCTTCTCCGCAATGGACTTGGATTTCGAGGCGGCTTCCGGTTTCGCCTGTGCCGGCGGCTTGTCGCCGGCCGTGGGCGGCGCGGTTTGGGCGAAGAGGGGCGTCGCCGCCAGCATCGTGCCCAGCACGCACGCAAATAAAGTCTTCGTCGTCATTTTATCTTTCGCCTTGTCTTCAATAAGGGAGCTGTCGCCGGCAAGCGGATGTGCGGTAAAGCGCTTTCAAATCGTCGCTTCGGGCAAGCTCGCTTTAACCGATCCGAACAATTCTTCAAATGCCTGCCGGAGCGCGGTATCGGCATCCGCTGTGGATACCGGCAATCCGAGATCGGCCAGGCTGGTGACGCCGTAGCGCGGATCGGCCACGCCGCAGGGCACGATCGCGTCGAAATGCGCCAGATCCGGCGCCACATTGAGCGAGATGCCGTGGAACGACACCCAGTGGCGCAGCCGCACGCCGATCGCCGCGATCTTGTCTTCGAAACCATCCCCCTTGTCGGGCCTCGCTATCCAGACGCCGACGCGATCCTCACGCCGCTCGCCGCGCACGTTGAAGGCTGCCAGCGTGCGAATGATCCACTGCTCGAGGCCGGCCACATAGGCCCGCACGTCGGGGCGCCGTCGCTTGAGGTCGAGCATCACATAGGCCACGCGCTGGCCGGGGCCGTGATAGGTGAGCTGCCCGCCACGGCCGGTGGAAAACATCGGGAAACGGGGCTCCAGCAGGTCGGAATCCCTGCCGCTGGTGCCGGAGGTGTAGAGCGGGGGGTGTTCCAGCAGCCAGACCAGTTCGGGCGCCTCGTGGGCGGCGATGGCCGCCACGCGCGATTCCATGGCCGCGACAGCCTCCGGATAGGGTACCGGCGCACCGGATATCCGCCATTCGACCGCGCCGCCTCGAGGGGCTTGCGCAAAGGTCGTCAAATCGAGGTTCTGGCGGTCATTAACCATTGGCTAACCATAACGTGGTGACCTCAACCGAAGCAATTTTGCAGGTAGTATCGGGTCCGTCGCAGTGCCAACCCTCGATAAAGTCACCGTCGATCTCATGGTGGTGCTCGGCACCACGTCGATGCCGATCCATCAGGTCATGCGGCTGAGGCGGGGCGCGGTCATCGAACTGGACGCGACCGCGGCCGATGAGGTCAGGATCCTCGCCAACAACCTCCCCATCGCCAGTGGCGTGGTGCTGGTCGACCGCAACCGGATCGCGGTCGAAGTCAAGCAAATGCAGCCGCGACAGCCGGGCGCGCGCTAGGCCAAACCTGCCCGCCGGCAGGCCTTGTCCCTCCATCCCTGATTTGTTACATCGGCGCCGTTGACCCGGTCCGGCGCGACTTCGCGCCGATCTCCCAAGCGCTCGTGGCGGAATTGGTAGACGCGCTGCCTTGAGGTGGCAGTGAGTAAAATCGTGGGGGTTCGAGTCCCTCCGAGCGCACCAACCTCAAAAATGATGATGATCGCCGCGGTCGACCGGTGGAATTCCGCTATCAAGGGCGCGCTTCTCCGCGCGAACGCAACAAAAGCCCCGGACCTCCCATGGCACCTCCAAGTCTTCCCTACATCGCGGTTCCCGAACCCTTCCAGTTGCCGCCCGGCGCGAATTTTGGCGGCACGTCGGGGGTAGCGTTCAACTCCAAAGGCAACATCTTCGTCCTCCATCGCGGGCCGATGCCGCTGATGGAATTCGATCCCGACGGAAACTTCATCCGCGGGCTCGGCGACGGGATGTTCGACCGGCCGCACGGCCTGCGGATCGACGCGCAGGACAACATCTGGGCCACCGACGTCGCGGCCAACGTCGTCTACAAGTTCAATCCGTCAGGGCGGCTGGAAATGGTGCTGGGCGTCAAGGGCCGCACCGGCGAGTGGCATCCGAACGGGCATCTGCGCATCTTCCACGAACCGAACGAGGCGGTGGTCGGCCCGACCGGCGACATCTTCGTGCTGCAAGGGCACGGCAAGGGCCCGTCATGCGTGCTGAAGTTCGACAAGGACGGCACTTTCCTCAAGACCTGGGGCGCGACGGGGAAGGGGCCGGGCGAATTCGATCTGCCGCACTCGCTGGTGTTTGACGCGCAGGGGCTGCTCTACATCGCCGACCGCAGCAACGGCCGCATCCAGGTGTTCGACGCCGACGGCACCTACATCCGCGAGTCGCAGCACCCGGGCACACCCTGCGGGCTGTTCATGACCGCCGACCAGCACATCTGGCTGGCGCACGGTTACAGCGGTGAAATCATGAAACTCGATCTCGACGGCAAGGTCGTGGGCATGATTGCCGGCGGCGGCCAGGGCAAGACATCAGGCAAATACGGCGAGGCGCACTATATCGCGGTGAGCCCGCGCGACGAGATTTTCGTCGCCGACACGTTGAATTGGCGGGTGCAGAAATACGTGAGGGAATAATGGTCGCGAGTACGCTTACTGTGTAAGGTAAATTCGCAGGGACGCCGAAACGCCGCGTTAATGATTTCCATAAAGCCTAATTCGCGACTTCGGTTGACGATCGGCATGACTGAATTATGCATGGGGCCAGTCGCAACCCGAGAGTACACGATTATGACCCTGTCCCGCGTTTATGCCGCGCTGATCGCATCAGCCGTCGCCGCAATGGCCATCCCGACCGCCGCCTCCGCGGGATGTTACAATTGCTACGCGCCGCCCCCTTGCGGCAGCTGTTATCAGCAGCAGGTCGTGCCGCCGCAGTACCGCACCGTCCAGGAAACCGTGATGGTCTCCCCGGGCACCGTGATTGCCCACCGCAGGCCGGCGCGATATCGCACCATCATGGTGCCGCGCACCGTGATGGTGGCGCCGGAGCGCGTTCGCTACGAGCAGACCCCGCCGCAATACGCGGTTCGCGAGCGCGTTGAAATGGTGGCGCCCGCGCAGACCTATTATGTCGCAGCGCCGCCGCGTTGCGGCTCCTGCGGCTACTGATCCTTCAGGCGCACTCGCGCGGATAAAAGCGTGTGACGGATTACACCGTCACACGCTTCTTTTTTTGGCCTGCACCAGATGCTTCAGCGGGCTGCGGCGGGCATTCACCGCGGGCTCGGTTTTGTGACCGGCGGTCCGGGTCGCGCCGCGTTGCCGGGCGCGGCCGGTGTCGTGTCCCGCGAGCTGCTTGCCGCGCTTCGCCTGACGGGGCCCGCCACGATCGGCCAAGGCTCGCTTCACGCGCTCTTTCGGTTCGGGCTCGCTGCGCACGATTTCCGCGCGAGGCGCGCGTCGAGCGATGGCGGCGAAAGACTTTTCCGGGATCTCGAACAGGCTTTGCGCGGGCACGGGCAGGGCGTTCGCGGAACTTTCCATCGCAAGCTGGTATTGCCGGGGCCACGGCGCCTCGCGCGGCAGCGGGACGCCGCGCTCACGCCGGGTCGCGCGACCGAACTCCACCGATGTCATGAGCTGTTCGTCTTGCCCGTCCCAGCCCGCCAACCAGGGCGAGGGCATCGTGCCGGAATCGGCAAAGGTAAAATTGGGAATCTTCGGCCAGCGTGAGATCGCCACGGTTTCCGACGGAGGGTGCAATTGCCATTGCACCGGATCTGTCGGTGTCGCCGGCAGTTCCGATGTCGCCGGCACCACATGGACGATGCGATAGCCGCGCTGCTTCATCGTGGACAATATCCTCGGCAACGCAGCAACGGTGCGCGCCTGGATGTCGTGCAGCAGCAGAATGCCTTTTCCCTTTTCTTCGAGCCGATTGATCGCAAGGTCATAGACCCGCGACGCTGAAACATGGCGCCAGTCGTCAGCCAGAAAATCCGCGCTCCAGACCTGGATGCCCTGCGACGCCAGATAGTCCTCCACACCTTCGGCGCGCAGCAGGCCCGGGATCCGGAAGAACGGCGCGAGCGCTGCATCGTCGCCGAGCGCCGTCTTGACCGCGGCAATGCCGTCGTCGATCTCCTGCCTGGCGCGCTCGATGGACATCTTGTTCATGGTGAGCGGATGATCCATACTGTGGGTACCGATGCTGTGGCCGGCAGCGCGGAGCTTGCGCACGCCTTCCGGAGAAAATTGCGCCATGCGGCCGATTTCAAAGAAGGTCGCCTTGACGCATTGCGCGGCCAGGATTTCCAGGACCTGATTGCTGTTGTGCGGCAGCGGCCCGTCATCGAATGTCAGCACCACCTCATGGTCTTCCAGAGGCAGCGTTTCCGGATATTGCATGGTGCCGATCCGCGGATGCGCGCGGGGATCGACCACCAGGGTTCGCGAGGTGCCGAGTGCATCGGGATGGCCGCGACAGTCGGCGGCAAGCGCGCCTTGCGCGTAGATGCAGGTGAGCAGCACCAGGCATAAAGCCGCCGATGGTCGGGTCCGAACGCTCATCAACTTGTTACCGGTCATAGAACACCATCACGACAGCATCACGCATTTCCATTTACCCGGAAACCTAGCGGCGACGCCATGAACGTCGCCTTAACTCGCCGATTTCCACATATGATTCAAGTCAGGGAACACCATTGAATCCGACGCCGGTTGCCGCCGGCACCAGATGCACCACGCGGTAGTGATTGTCCCGCAGATAGCGCAGAAAATCCGGCAGCATGGCCGCGGTATGCGCCTTCGGGTCATGCAGCAGGATGATGCCCTTGCCGGCGACCTTAAGCCGGCCGGTCAGAAGCTTCAATTCCTGCTTCGGCGTCATCCGGTTCCAGTCGCTGGCCCAGAGGTCGGCGCCGAACACGACGATGCCGCGCGCCTGCAGCAAATCGAGCGTGGTCTGTGTCATCTCGAAGCCGGGGAAGCGAAAAAACGGCGTGCTCGGGGTCGTGGTTGCGACCCCATGAAGCCCCATTTCATCGGCAGCGATGCCGCGGTCGATCTCCTCGACGGCTTCAGCAGGCTCGATCCGCATCAGGCTGCGGTGCGTCCAGGTATGATGCCCGACGGTGTGGCCCTCGGCCGCGATCCGCCGCACCAGATCGGGGTGTTCGGATGCGGACTTGCCGATCAGGAAGAAGGTGGCGTGCACGCATTCGGCGGCCAGCGCCGCCAGCACCCGCAACGTCGTCGGCGGCCATGGACCGTCATCGAACGTCAGCACGACTTCGTGGTCCCCGAGCGGCAGCGTCTGAGGAAAGCTTTTCAGGCCGACCCGCGGCGTCGTGGCGGCATCGACAGCAAGAATCCGCGAGGTGCCGAGCGTTCCCTCGCGCGGACATTCGGCCGCCTGTGTCGCCGCCGTCCATGTCAATGCGATGACGAGAACCGGTCCCAGCACCTTTCTGAACGTTTGAGCCGGTTTTTGCCGTCGCATATTTGTCATTGCGCTGGGTGTTGCCCATTGGGTAATGCCTGTTGCGGCAACTCAGACGAGTTCGGCAATTCTGTCAAACGGCGAGGCGCGACATGGCCGATGATGTGGACGTTGCGCTGTTGGCGGATGCGCCGTTGCTCGAACGTTTCCCGATGCGGGATGCCGACGGCGACATTCGTCCCGAATTTGTCAAGAAGATCGCGGACGCGGTTCACGCCGCCGATACGGCATTTTTGCGCGAGATCGTCGGCGAACTCCATGAAGCCGATCTCGGCGACCTGATCGGGGCGCTTGAAGCCGACGACCGTGTCCGCCTCGTCGAACTGACGGGAGCCGATTTCGACTTCTCGGCGCTCAACGAAGTCGATGATTCCGTCCGCGAGGAAATTCTCGAGGAACTCGAACCGCAGACGGTCGCGGAGGGCGTTCGCGAACTGGAATCCGACGACGCCGTCGAACTGCTCGAGGGACTGGATGAGGAAGACCAGGAGGAAATCCTCGAAAAGCTGCCGCCATCGGAGCGCGATGCGCTCGAACGCAGCCTCGAATATCCGGAAAACTCCGCCGGACGGCGGATGCAGACCGAGTTCATCGCGGTGCCGCCGGACTGGACCGTGGGACAGGCGATCGACTACATGCGCGATACGCCGGAACTGCCGGATCGTTTTTATGAAATCTATGCGGTCGACAATGCGAAGCACTGGCAGGGCGCGGTGTCGCTGGATGCGCTGTTGCGGGCGCGCCGGCCGGTGCCGCTCGCCGATTTGATCGACGAAGACCGCCGCCGCGTCTCGGTCATGGACGACCAGGAGGAAGTGGCGCGGCTGTTCGGCAAATATAATCTGGTCGCGGTTCCCGTGCTCGATACCGACAACCGTCTGGTCGGCGTCATCACCGTCGATGACGTGGTCGACGTGATCGAGGAAGAGGCCGACGAAGACCTCAAAGCGCTCGGCGGCGTCACCAGCGACGAAGAATTGTCCGACAGCGTCTGGACCATCGCCAAGGCCCGCTTCAACTGGCTATTGGTCAATCTGGCCACCGCCTTCCTCGCGTCATCGGTGCTCGGCCTGTTCGAGGGGCAGCTGGAAAAAATGGTGGCGCTGGCGGTACTGGCGCCGATCGTCGCCAGCCAGGGCGGCAATGCCGCGACCCAGACCATGACGGTCGCGGTGAGAGCGCTGGCGACCCGCGAACTCGGCCCCAACAACGCGTTCCGCGTCGTGATGCGCGAGGGGCTGGTCGGGCTCGTCAACGGTCTGGCCTTCGCCGTCATCACCGGCATCGCCGCGGTGGCGTGGTTCAGGATTCCCGGCCTCGGCGTCGTGATCGGGCTTGCGATCGTCTGCAATCTCGTGGCCGGCGCGCTCGGCGGCATTCTGATCCCGATGGTGCTGGAGCGGGTGAGGGCGGATCCCGCGGTCGCTTCCGGTACCTTCGTCACCACGATTACCGATGTCGTCGGATTTTTCTCGTTTCTCGGCATCGCAACGCTATGGTTCGGGCTGAAATAGCGGTGCCGTACGACCGGGAAACCAGCCAATGGCACGCCGATGCCGCAGAATGGACATCACCATTCGCTCCAGGGAGACTCCCATGAATTTTGCCACGATATCGCTGGCCTGCCTGACGATCTCGGGTCTTGCCGGATCGGCGCTCGCCGAACCTTATTCCGATCCCAGATTCCAGCGCAACGCAGCCCTTCATGGCGACCGCGCCTTCACGCTTGAGCCGCGCGACGCCGCATGCTTTGAGCCGAAGCTGGTGTCGACGGGCGGCGCGGCGCCCCATGATGCGCGTACGCTGGCGGTGCGCTGGACCGGTTTTTCCAATTACGAACTGGCCTACAAGGGCAAGATCATCCTGCTCGACGCCTATTTCGACCGCGGCGCCGACTATCCGCCGCTCGGCTTTACCGCAGCCGACGTCAAGAAGGCCGATGTGATTCTGATCGGCCATGCCCATCACGACCACATGTCGGATGCAGCTTCGGTCAGCCTGCGCACCAAGGCTGTGATCGTCGGCGCGCCGTTGACCACCGACAAGCTGAAGACGCAATCGGTACCGGATTCCCAAATGCGCACCGTGACCGGCAAGGGCGGCGAACTGCTCAAGTTCGATCGTTTCACCGTCGAGCCGATCCTGGCCCAGCACGGCAAGCCCGACCGGAACGTCGCCGAGACCATGGAGAAGGCCTACAATTCCTTCCTAACCAAGCCGACGCCGGAGCAGGAGGCGGAAGAAAAGACCATTGCGTCTCGCGGCGTATCGGATCCGCGCATCACCGATGAAGGCACCATCGCCTATCTCATCACCTTCGACGACGGCTTTCGCGTGATGTATCGCGACAGCGGCGGACGGGTCACCGATTATGAGAAGGCGGCGATGAGCAAGCTGCCCGGCGTCGATCTGGCATTGGTCGCCATCTCTGCCGATATCCTGAACGGGCCGACCGCACAGCAGGCGCTCGAACACATGCGGCTCTACAGGCCTGACGTCTTCATGCCGGCGCATCATGACGGCGCGCTACGCGGGCACATGCCGCTGTGGCGCGCGACCGAACCGGTGTTCCAGGCACTCAAGGATGAGAACCCGAAACTTGTGACGGTCTCGACCGGATATCGCGAGCCGACTTGCTTCGACACCAGGGTGAACAAGAGCAAGGCGCGGTAGCAAGCTCGCCACCTCCAGGTTCCAAACGATCGCTGCGCTATTGAGTGCCTGTCTCGCGCGAGACGTGTTCGATCCAGTTCTGCAGCGAGGCAAATCCGGCGCGCTGCGCCTGCTCCGATAACGCCGCGTGGTCTTTCCGGCTTACCATCTCATGGAATGCGCGCGGCGTGAGGCCGAAACGGCTGCGGAAGGCGCGGCTGAAATGTGTCTCGCTGCGAAAGCCGTAGGCGTTGGCGAGGCCGCGCAGCGATGGCTTCATCGCGACGCCGGTGAGCATCGCTTTCATGCTGTGGTCGAGCCGCTGCCGCAGCACCACGGCGCCGACGCCGCCATGCGGCTCGAACAGCCGGTACAGGCTCGAGCGGGACAGACCGAGCTCGGATTCCAGACGCGCCGGAGTCAAATCCGGATTTGCGATGTTACGGTTGATGAAGGAGATGGCCTTGTCCAGCAGCGGATCGTTCGAACCCAGTTCGGAAATCCGCTGCTCCGCCAGCAGCCGTTGCAGCGCCCCGCCGGCCATCAGGAAGGCGGCGTGCACGGCGGCATCGGCTTCCACCAGCGTCAGGCCGCCGATGGTGTCGAACAGGTTTTCGATGGTCCGAAACAACATCCGCGTGGCGTCATTCCCGGCGGACAGCACCGCACCATGCACCTGCGGAGAGAGGAACAGCGGCGGCACGTATTCGCGTGCCATCACCAACGCCATCATGCTGAAATCGGTGACCACGGACTGATAGCCGCGTGCGTAGTCGTAGAAAGCGATATCGCCGGGCTCGACGACTGTGCGGCGTTCGCCGCAGACGCTGTCGGCACGGCCGCTGACCTGCGCGATCATCATGATCTCGCTGTTGTTGCCGCCCGCCATCTGTTCCGGGCCGCGGGTCATGTTGTGCGCCGCGGAGGCGGCGCGGAACAGGATGCCGTGCGGCAGTTGGTAGATCGTGGAGTTGAACCAGAAATCGGCTTCCGAGGCGCCTTCGGGCAAAGTGATGGCGCACAGCGGCGCCGAGTTCTGCCGATAGGCCGTGAACGAGGAACCGTCCGCGGAAGGCGGAAGTGCGAACGAAAAGCTTGGCAACCGATCGGCGGGCGGGTCGTTCGGGATGCTCGTCAAAATTGTTTCCTGCTCAATCCGTTGGCGTGAACGACGATTTCCACCAACGTTTGAATCCGCAAGTTCGATCCTGCTTGCGCATCAATGCAGTGCTGCAAAAACTGTTGCGGTGCAAGCACACTCGTCAACAAGCCGCTATGGAACCGGCACAAATTGTCAATTTGGGATTCAACATCCGGAATCTGGGATTCCGCGGCAGGTGCGGCGCTATTCACACTCTACCGCTTCGACTAGGAAAAATTGGGGTTGATTCCTGAATGCGAGAGCTGAGTCCGGTTCTCGTTGGCGCATCTGCGGTGGGGCGGTGACGTTGCGGGGCGGGTTCAAAGAACGGATGATGCGTCGCAGTTGGCCGCGTCGGGGCATTCGCCTCGCGTTGGGGCTCGCCGTTGGCGGCCTGCTGGCGGTGGCCGCGCCGTCAGCGCTCTGGGCGGCGCCCTCGGCCGGTTGCGCGGCGGTCAATGGCGGCGCCCTGGATTATACGGCGACCGATGCAACGGGTGCAAACAAGGGAATCCCTCTACCTTTCACCGCCGGCGAGGTCGTCACCGCAACCTTCAGCCAACTCATCGGAAATTATTCGCCCGGTATTTGGGACCTTAGCGCTAATATTCTCGGTGGTGGCAACTATAGCAACCATCCTAATCCAGCCAATAATGACACCAACAGCCTGACGATCCAAGCCAACACAGGCGGTATTAAATCAGAAATGAGTGCCGCAGGGTCCGGCGGAACCGGCAGCGGAGCTGTCAAGGTTACCCACGTCTGCACGGGGACGGCAGCCGCGCAAGCCCCTGACCTGACCATCACCAAGACGCATAACGGCAACGCGACGGCGGGGCAGACCGGGTTCCAATACAACATAACAGTGAGCAATAGCGGCACTGCCTCCACATCAGGCACGGTAACGGTGATGGATACCTTACCGAGCGGACTTACAGCGACCGCAATCTCCGGCTCTGGCTGGAACTGCACGGTGGCAACATCGACCTGTACCCGCTCGGATGCTCTCGGAAACGGTGCGTCCTACCCGGCCATAACGCTGACGGTAAACGTCGCGTCCAACGCGCCATCCTCGCTCGTCAATTCGGCGACCGTGTCCGGTGGTGGCGAAAGTGACACCTCCAACGACACTGCGATTGATCCGACCACGGTAAACGCGGCACCGGCGCCCGCCACCACCAATACATCGCTGGTTGCTGTGCCGAGCGCTGGCTTGTACGGCCAATCGATACAGTTGTCCGCTCAGGTGTCCAGCAGTGGAGGCACACCGACCGGGACAGTCGTCTTCACAGTCGGCGCCACGACGCTCGGCAGCGCCCCGCTTTCCGGCGGCAACGCAAGCATCAGCACGACAGCGATCCCCGTCGGCAACCAGACCATCACCGCGACCTATACGCCGGCCGATAGCAGCTTTGCCGGCAGTTCCGGCACTACCCAAGTGTTCATCTATCAGGCCTTAACCGCGACCACGATCACCTCCACGACCAATCCAACCACGGCCGGACAGACTGCCAATTTTACCGTCACGGTAGCGGTGGCGGCCCCCGGGTCCGGCACACCCACCGGCACCGTGACCGTCAATTTCGGTGACGGTTCTCCCGGCTCCGTTGTCCCGTTGACCAATGGCAGCGCCAGTCCCACGCATGTTTACGCGTCGCCCGGCAACTACACCGTTACCGCCACCTACAATGGCGACACCAATTTTATGGGATCGACCTCGTCGCCACTGTCGCAGCAGGTCAACCAGGCCTCCACCGGCACGGGGTTGCAGTCCTCGCAGAACCGAGCACGGTAGGCCAGTCCGTGACCTTCACCGCGACGGTGACAGGCAGTTCGCCGACCGGCACGGTGCAGTTCAAGGATAACGGCGTCAATCTGGGAACGCCCGTCACGCTCAGCGGCGGTGTCGCGACGCTGACCACCTCGGCATTAACGCCGGGCAACCACTCCATCACCGCGGTCTATAGCGGCGACACCAACAATGCAGGCTCGACCTCGCCGGTGTTGACGCAGACGGTCAACCAGGCGGCGACGACAACCGCGTTATCCTCATCGCTCAATCCAAGCCAGGTCGGCCAGGCCGTGACCTTCACCGCGACCGTGACCAGCGGCGGCGGCACGCCGACGGGAACGGTGACGTTCTACGACGGCGCCGTCGTTCTCGGCACCGGCACGTTGTCGGGCGGTGTCGCGACCTTCACGACGTCGGCGTTGACGCTTGGCTCGCACAGCATCACCGCGGTCTATGGCGGCAGTACGTCTTTCACCGGCAGCACGTCGCCGGCACTGATCCAGGCGGTCAGCACGCCGGCGGACAGTCTAAAGCTGCGCGCGATGCAGGTGCTGGCGGCGCCGGTGGCGGCGCAGGCTTCGGGCCAGGCGATCTAGGGCGCGGTCAATTCCGCCATTGCCGAGGGCTTCAGCGACAGCGGCGGCGCGCTGGTGACGCAGGCGGCAGCGGCGTGAGGTTCAATTTTGCGGCCGATCCGACGGCAAGCCGGGAGAGACTGCCGTTCGCTCAAGCGATCCATTCACCAATGCGAACGGATCGTTGGCATCGACCGGGCGCGGCTTTGCCACGCAGCCATCCTCCCGCATCGACGACGGCTTCGGGGCGCTGGCCTATGCAGGCCCAGCCAAGGCGCCGCCGCGTTATGTCGAGCAGCGCGACTGGCTGGGCTGGGCCGAAGTACGCGGCGCCATCCTCGATCGTTGGGGCAGCGGCACCGGCGCCGTAGGCACGGTGGCAGGTGTGCCGATGCTCTATGGCAGCCAGGTCAATCTGCTTGCCGGTTTGACGCGCCGGCTGCTGCCGAACTTCCTGGTCGGCGTGCTCGGCGGTTACGAGACCTTCGACTATCGCTCCGACGCGTTGCAGGGCCGCCTCAAGGGCGATGGCTGGACCGTTGGTTCCTACCTCGGCTGGATGATCACGCAGAACATTCGCTTCGATGCCGCGGTGGCCTATTCCGGCATCGGCTATGACGGCACCGCCGGCACCGCAGCCGGTTCGTTCGCCGGTCACCGCTGGCTGGTATCCGGCGGTCTCACCGGCACGTATCAGGCCTACGGGCTGCAGATCGAACCTTCGGCGCGGGTTTATGCGCTGTGGGAGCGTGAGGACGCCTACACGGATTCGCTCGGCACCCTGCAGACGCAGCGCGACTTCTCGACCGGCCGCGCCAGCGGCGGCGTCAAGGTCGCCTATCCGATTGCATGGACATCGGCGGTGGCTCTCGCTCCTTACGCGGGCCTGTATGGCGACTACTACTTCAACACCGACAGCGCCGGCACAGCAGCGGTGGTCGGTACGCTTCCCGCGGCCGTCGTGCTGGACGGCTGGTCGGCGCGCGCGACCGGCGGGGTCGCCGCGAAGTTCAATGGCGGCGGTCAGCTTGCAGTCGGCTTCGAGCGTTCCGGTATCGGCGGTAATTTCGGCTTCTGGACCTATCGCGCTCGCGCTTCGGTGCCGTTCTAGGAAGTTTTCACGCGTCGAGCATTGTTAATCGAACCTTAACGCGCATCGCCGACCATCCGTTAAGGAGTCGGACATGAAGCGCTTGCGGCTGAAAGCGGACGGACGGATCGTCGAATTGCGCGACGGGCAGGAGTTTCCGCTGGCGCCGGCAATGTCCTCGGCCGCGCCGGCGCAAGCGAAGCCTCCGGTGGTCCGCGAGCTTCGCCGCCGCGCCCGCCTGACCCAGCTCGAATTCGCCGCCCGGCTCGGCGTGCCTGTCGAGACTATCCGGAACTGGGAGCAGGGCAAACGCATGCCGCGCGGACCGGCCCGCGCCCTGCTCGCCGTGATCGCGCACGCGCCGGATACGGTGTTTGCCGCATTGGCTTCGGAACCGTCCGCGGCCTGAGCGAACCGGCGGAGGCTGGTTGGCGGCCGTCCCCATGACATACGCAACCCGGGTTTTTCCAGTCGATGGCCAACGCCAAAGGCTAGCTCACGATTTCGGTTTCGCCCCGAAATGGGATTGAGAGGCTGCCGCGGCGTCCGCTATGCTGTGATCCGGAAAAAAGGGGAAACCGGTGGTCCCTCCGGACAATCGCGTAGCGTACCGCCACATCGAAACGTCGACCGAGTACGATGGAACCAGGGCAGACCATACGCGCAGGCGTCACGGCGTCGGCTATCGCTCATGTGACAGTTCTGACGCTGGTGGTGTTGTTTGCCGACGTCCATCCGTTCGGATCGGTGACCGCTGAGCCCATCGCGGTCGATATCGTTTCGCCGCAGGAAGTCGGGGAACTTCCCAGAGAACCCGAGCCCAAGCCGCCTGAAAAACCGCCCGAGAAGCCGTTGTTCGAAATTCCCTCGTTCGCAAAACCGGAAACTTCACGTTCGCCGGCACCGGCACCGGCCGCTGCGGCGCCTGCGCCGGCTGCCGCGTCGGCGCAAGCAGCGGCACCGCAAAAGCAGGCAGCGCCGCCGGCGCACGTTCCCGACAAGCAACAGGCCGCGGCTCAGCCGCAGCCGGCATCGCCGTCCCCGGTGCCGCCGCCGCCCATGACGGTGCCGCCCGATCTCACCGTCAAATATCACGTGGCGCTCGGTCTGCCCCAGGCCGCCCCCAGCGAGGGCTTCGATGCGCCCGCGTCGGCCAAGGCCGACGTCGCATCCAATCTCGTCGCGGAGTTTCGGCGTCACCTCAGGACCTGCTCGAAGCTGCCGGAACAGGTCGCGCCGACCGACAAGGTCAAAATCAAGCTGCGAGTATTCATGTCGCCGGACGGCAAGCTTTCGACCGATCCGGTCCTGATCGAGGCCAGCGCTTCCATCAAGGGCCCGGCACTGATGCAAAGCGCTATCAGCGCCCTGCGGGCCTGTCAGCCCTACGCGATGCTGCCGTCCGATCGCTACGGCGAATGGAAAACGCTCGATCTCGGCTTTACGCCGCAGGATTTCGTCGGCGGTTAGACGGCCGGGCCAGGCGCCGGATGCTTGAAAAGAACACCTATTTCCCCATCGCCATCCATGCGTCTGAGTCGAACTGCCGGCGCCAGGTGACGATCACCACCATCGCAGTCGTGACGAACAGAACCCACGGGCTGACAAACCAGCCGAGATAGCCGAGCGCAAAGAAGAACGCGCGCTGGCCGCGATTGAAATGCCGGCCGGCGGCCTCGAACAATCCTGTGGTTCGAAGCACGTGGGCCTCCGCCTCCGGCGTGTCGCGCAGTCTCGCCGGCGGCATCGCGCCGAGCAGAATCGCGACGTAGTTGAACAGCCGGTATGCCCAGGCAAATTTGAAGAACGCATAGATAAAAATCAGGATCAGCCCGACGCATTTGATCTCCCAGAGCGCGGGCGAGGGGCTCAGATTGATCGGCAACGCGCCGAGTACGGCAAGCGCTTCGCTGGTCGAGCGCAACAGCGCCAGCGCGCCGCCGACCGCGAGCAGGCTGGTGGACGCAAAAAACGCCGTACCGTTTTGCAGCGATCCCATGATCTGGGTATCGACCATGCGGGTTTCGCGTTCGAGCATACGGCGCATCCAGATCTCGCGGTAGACATGCATGCGCGCGGAGAGGCTGTCGCGTCCGTAAGCGGTATGCTCCAGCGTGACGGCGTATACCGTCCATTCGATAAGGAAGAAGCCGACCGCCAGAATATCGATCCAATAGGCGCCCATGTCGGATCCCTTTAAATGCGCTGGGGAATGCTGCCACGCAGGATCAATCGCGGCAACCGGCGCGAGATCGGGTTGATCGCCTCCGGGGCCGCGTGGCAAGATGACACCTCATTTGGAGTACAGTTGAGCCATGGCTTTGACGCTCGTGATCGGCAACAAGAACTATTCGTCGTGGTCGATGCGGCCGTGGGTGGCGCTGAAAGCCTGCAATATCGCCTTCGATGAAGTCCTGATCCCGCTCTATACCGGCGATGCCGACAAGCAGCGGATTCTCGGCTTTAGCCGTTCAGGCAAGGTGCCGGTTCTGGTCGACGGCGGCGTCACGGTGTGGGATTCGCTGGCCATCATCGAATATGCCGCCGAGCGGTTTCCGCAGAGCGGGCTGTGGCCGGAGGATCGTGCTGCCCGCGCCCACGCCCGTTCGATTTCGGCCGAGATGCATTCGGGCTTTGCGGCGCTGCGCAACGAATGCGGCATGAACCTGCACCGGCCGGTCGGCGCCGTCGCGCTGTCGGACGATGCGCGCGCCGATATCGCGCGCATCCAGCAAATCTGGACCGAGTGCCGCGCGCGCTATGGCAGAAGCGGGCCTTTCCTGTTCGGAAAGTTCAGCGGCGCGGACGCCATGTTTGCCCCGGTGGTGCATCGTTTTCGGATCTACGCGATTGCGGTGACACCGGAGGTGCGGGACTACATGACGGCGATGATGTCGTTGCCGGCTTTTGCGCAATGGACCTCGGCGGGCCTCGCCGAAACTCTCCGAATCGAGAAGTTCGAGACGGTGTGAGCCTGGAATTTCGGAGAATGTCGGCCGCATCCCGGCTTGACGGGCCCAGTGAAAGCGGTCTGAATCGGAACCGAAATTGCGCACTTGCGGCAAAAGGGGTTTGACCATGGGAATTCTCGATTCATTGGAAAATTCACCGGCGTTCAAGGGCGCACTCGGCCAGCTTGAGGGGGCCGTGCTCCCGATCGTGCTGAGCGAAGTGCTCGGCAGCAGTGGCGGCCAGGGTGGGCTTTCGGCCATCGTCGCCAAGCTGCAGCAAGCCGGCCTCGGCGATCAGGTCAAATCCTGGATCGGAAACGGTCAGAACCTGCCGATTACCGCCGAGCAATTGCAGCAGGTGCTGGGCAGCGACGTCGTCAAGCAGTTGGCCGCCCAATTCAACATCCCGGTCGATCAACTGTCCCAGATTCTGGCGCAGCAACTGCCCAAGGCCGTCGACCACGCCAGTCCGAACGGCAAGCTGCCGCATTCGGCGTAGCTCGCCGTTTCCTGAAGATTTGAGCGCATGGCGGCTGCAAAGTCTGCATGCCACCTGCCGTCAAAAGGCCCGGTTCGCAGAATTGTCTAGTGCAAGCTGCTTGCAAGGAAAACGCATTCACTTTCGATGAATGCGTTTTATGCTGCGTTCGGGGATATCGCGCATGAACTGGGCCTGGGCTACATCGCTCGATCAACTCTGGCGTTCGCCGGATTTTCCGATCTGGCTGGCTTTGGCCGCGGCGGGATTCTTCGGGATCATCGTGTTGGTCACGCTGTTGCGCGCCGAGAAATCCGTCGCCAATGCCGCGCTGACGGTCATTACCTTGCTGGCCATCGGCGCCGCGGCTGCCGCCACCATTCGTGGGTTCGGTCGCGGCGGGCAGGACGGACCTGGCGCGATGCAATCCTCCCAACCGGCGACCGCGGCGCTACCGGCGTTGTCGTGCATCGACGATCTGGCGGGAGACACTGTTCTGACCGCGTGCGAAAAAGCGCTGTTTGCTTCCCCGGAGTCCACCGCTGCGGCTCTATCCTATGCCGCGGCCCAGATCACGCGGGTGACCGCGTTCGGCGATGCCGCGGCGGTCAACGGCAGCTTGACAACCGAGCAGCTAGCGGCACGCCGCGCGGTCGAACGTGATCGCTACGGACTGATGGCCTACGTGCTGGCGGTGCGTGATCATTGCAAGGCGTCCGAATGCGCCGCCTTCCGGGCGCTGACCGACTACCGCCAGATATTGGCCAACATGGACGGACGGGTCTACGAAGGCCTTGTCATGCGATACTCGCCGTCCTGGAATGCGCCTGTGGCCAGCACCCCGGTCGCAGCTCTCGCGCCAACGGTTGCTACCGGCAAACCCACCAATGCCGAATTTCCGACTGCTGCCTCAACCCCGCCCGTCAGTATCATGTCGCCGGAGCCGGGAGCGGCGCCGGCCTCACGACCGGCAACCGCGTCAGCGACATCACCGTCACCGCGGCCGGCGTCGACGGCAGTTCCCGCACCCGCGGTAGCCAAAAAGCAGGCTGCGGCCAAGCCCGCGCGACCGCCAGCGCAGCTCACACCGTCGCCACCTCCGGGAGCGCCTGCTCCCGCCGCCGCGGATGATTGATGCTTTCCAGCGCTCTTGCGAAAGCCCTCGCAAAAGCCATCGCCGATTGCTAACACCCCGATCATGCCACTCCATCTGATCAAGCTTGCCGTCGGCTGCGAGTCCTTCAAGGATCTCAAGAGCCGGGTCGCCGAACGCATGAAAGCCGCAAAGCAAAAGGGTTTGCCGCGGCATCATATCCACATCACCCGGATGGTCCCCAAGCGCGGCGAGGAGTTGCTCGCCGGCGGTTCTCTGTACTGGGTGATCCGCGGTGAAATCGCAGCCCGCGAAAAAATCATTGCGATCGAGCCGTTCCGGGACCGCGACGGAATCGGGCGGTGCCGGCTGGTGATGCAGCCCAAGGTGATCCCGGTGATGCAGCGGCCGATGCGCGCTTTCCAGGGCTGGCGCTATCTCGCCGACAGCGACGTTCCGCCCGACCTCGGTTCGGTGGGCGCCGGTGTTGCCGCGATGCCCGAGCCGCTGCGCCGCGAATTGCGCGAGCTCGGGCTGCTCTGATCCTAAAGCGACTTCTCGGTAACGATGTGCAGTCGCATCCATTCCGATGGCGGCATTTCGGTTTGACGATGGGATTCCGAGTTCCTGTCGACAATGTCGAACAGTTCGGGATCGAGGCCCATGTCGCGCGCGTAAAGCCGGAACAGTTCACCAAATCGCACCGTCAGGCCTTCACGCCGTTCGTCCGACACATTGGGCGCCAACCGGTTATGGATCGACATTCCACTCAGGATCATTTTGGTGCCGGGCGGCAGGCTGCGATGAACGCCGCCGACCAGCATCAGTACACAAGCGAGGTCGCAGGGCGCGTCGGCCAGCTTCAGCCTCGCATCCAGCGGCCCGCCCGGACGCTTTAGCGCGAAACATTCGGCTTCGGGTTTGCCGTCGCAGGCTTCGACTTCAGTCGATGCGGCGGTGGTGTCGATACCGCGGCCTCGCAGAATCCGGCCGAGGCTGGCCGCGACATTGAGATTGGACTCGCCCCAGGAATGGATGACGACCGGAAGCTTGCGACCGGACTGCCGGTCGAGGATCGCCAGCAGCCGCTTGTGCGTATCCCACTGCACGGTGCCTTCGGCGGCGATCCATTCCGAGCAACCCGGCCCGCAGGCTCCGGCGGCTCCGTGCGCCACGTAAAAGATCATGGCGTCCGGCGGTGAACCGATGCCGCCGACCGGCGGCCGCAGCGGCGTCTGCGCCTGCGCAAAACCGGCTGCGGCAACAGCCATCAGCGCGCCGGACAGCACCGGACGAACAGACGCCACGTTCATGCTGGCAGCTCCCGAAAAATCGCTAGCGAAAATATTTCGCGTCGATATTTCATCTCTGGCGCGTGATGCGCAAGCGTGATGGCAGCCTTTTGCGGCGGTCGATGCGAACGGCCCGGCTGGTTAAACTCCGATATTGTCGATCAGCCGGGTTTTGCCGATTGTGGCGGCGACCAGAATCCGTGTTGGCCCGTCCTTCACCGAGGCGATCGGCGCCAGCGTCTCGGCATGGCGGGCCTCGAAATAATCGAGAATGAAACCGGCGCCGGTGATCCGTCCGGCGCCGCCGGCCATCGCCGCCTTGACGTCGTCGCCGCTGCGCAGCCGCTGCGCGCTTTCCTTCATGGCGCGATAGAGCACCGGCGCCATTTGCCGTTGTTCCGGCGACAGGTAAACATTGCGCGAAGACATCGCGAGGCCGTCGCGCTCGCGCACGGTGCGCGATCCCATCACCTTGACGCCGAGGTCGAGATCCCTGGCCATTTGCGTCACCACGCGCAACTGCTGAAAATCCTTTTCGCCGAAGATCGCCACATCCGGCCTGACTTGCGTGAACAGCTTGCCGACCACGGTGGCGACGCCGCCGAAGAAGTGCGGCCTGAACCGATCCTCCAGATCGGCGGTGGCCGGTCCTTCCGGCACGATCCGGGTGGCGAAACCGTCTGGATACATAGCCTTGACGTCCGGGTTCCAGATCAGGTCGACATTCTCGGCCCGGAGCCTGGCCACATCGGCCTTCCAGGTGCGCGGGTAAGAACCGAAATCCTCCGAGGGCGCGAATTGGGTTGGGTTGACGAAGATCGAGACGATGACCCTGGTGGCGCGGCGTTTCGCCAGCCGGACCAGCGACACATGGCCGTCATGGAGCGCTCCCATGGTCGGCACCAGCGCGGTCGTGGCTTTTTTGACATGAAAACTGGCGATGGCACGGCGCAATGCGGGGACCGTGCGGACGATCATGGGGCTTGGCGACATCGGGGCTCGGTTGCTTCGGCCGGAGCGGGGGCTTTTTTCGACCTTGCGGTCAGAATGCCGATAATATCAAGGCCGCGGTCGGCGCGCGATTAATGATTAAGGCAGCCCGGCCAACGATTTGGCCCTGTCGCCGCGCAATTAACTTGACCGCTCCCGCGTGGAATTTGTTAGATATGATCAGGGGTTGAAAAATGTTGGTGCAGACTAGCCAGGGCCAATCGGGCTCGGCCCATGTGATCGTGCTGGGCAATGAGAAGGGCGGTTCGGGTAAATCCACCACCGCCTTGCATATCGCCGTTGCCTTGTTGAAAGCCGGTCAGCGTGTCGCCACCATCGATCTGGATTGCCGCCAGCAAAGCTTCACCCGTTACATCGACAACCGCCGCGCCTGGGCGCGCCGCACCGGCCTCGATCTCGAACTGCCGGTGCATTGCTGCATCAAGCTCGGCGAGACGATGCAGATCGCCGACAATGAATCTTCCGAGTTCCAGCAGTTCATGGACGCGGTGAGCGCGGTCGAGCGGACCTATGATTTTATTGTGATCGATACCCCGGGATCCGACAGTTATCTGATGCGCCTGGCGCACTCGATGGCCGATACCCTGGTGACGCCGATCAACGACAGCTTTCTCGACTTCGACGTGCTGGGCACGGTCGACCCCGCGACCTATCTGGTGACCGGCGAAAGCCATTATGCCGCGATGGTGCGGGACACACGGCGCAAGCGCCGGCAGCTCGACGGCGCCTCGACCGACTGGATCGTGGTCCGCAACCGGCTGTCGATGCTCGGTTCGCGCAACAAGCAACTGGTCGCCGACAGTCTCAACGATTTGTCGTTCCGGCTCGGCTTCCGCGCGATCGACGGTTTCGCCGAACGCGTGGTTTACCGAGAATTTTTTCCGCGCGGGCTCACCGCGCTCGACGACCTCGACGAGGCAACGCTCGGCACCCGCCCGAGCATGGGCCATTTGACCGCGCGCGAGGAGGTCACGAACCTGCTGCGCATGTTGAAACTGCCGCTCGATGAGCGCGGCCGCCGCCGCGCCGCCAACCGCGCCGAGTGGTTCACCCAGGTCGACAAGCCGCTCGAAGTCCACGACATCCTCGGCGCCTGAGACCCCTGCGATAGACCGGCTAGGGTAGCAGGCCCGGCGGCGCCGTCGCTGCCGGGCTGCATCTCTTTGGCGGGTTGCGTCGTTTTGGGACGCTTTAAGCAATCTTTAGCTATATCTGCCGTAATTCTACCTATTGCGGGTACGTCGCCCGGCCGCCTTGCGCGCGCGTTTTCGGCAGCCAACCGAGGTTTCATGCGCCCTGTTCGCTTTCAGCTTCGGCTGACCCACAAGATCGCCGCTATCGGCCTGGTCGGCGTGATCGGTCTTGCAGCGGTCGGGTTGATCTATGGCGAAGGAAGCTTGGCGCAGGACGGCGTGCGCAAGGTCGCCGAGGACGCGCGCGCCATCGCCGGCATCACCCAGCGGATATCGCTCGAAATGCTGGAAGTGCGGCGCGACGAGAAAGATTTTCTGCTGCACAAGCAGGATTCTTACGTCAAGCGCCACGCACAATTGTCGGGCGCGATCGGCCGCGATTTCGACGAGCTGAAGGCGATGGTCCAGTCGAGCGGCTATAGCGCGCTGGCGGACCAAATCGACGTCATCCGCGACGGCTTTGAGAACTATGCCAATGATTTTGCAGTGCTGGCGATGGTCCAGGCCAAAATAGGCATGGATGAGACGTCCGGACTCTCGGGCTCGCTGCGCAAGGCCGTGGACATTGTCGAGGCCGGCGTCAACGAGATCAACGATCCCAGGCTCACCGGACGCCTTCTGACGATGCGCCGGCACGAAAAGGATTTCATGCTGTGGCGTGACGACAACTACGCCGCCGAGTTCAAGAAGGCGGTGGTGGCTTTCGCGCTGGTGCTGACGGAAATGGATTTGCCGTACGAGGTGCAGGAAAAGCTCTCCCTCAATCTCGACAAATATAGCCGCGACTTCGCCGGCTGGGTCGACGCCACCCATGCGATCATGCGCTCCGAAGCCGATCTTGCAGCCACCTTTCACGACCTCGAGCCGAGGGTCGCGGAGACCATCGCCGCGATAGACAGATCGTCCGGTGTTGCCGATGCGTCCGAAAGGGCGCTGCGCGACGCCATGAAGCTGCGCATGGGGAGCGCGCTGGTGTCGGCGGCGCTGGCGATGTGCGTGCTGTCGTTTCTGCTGGGCCGGGCGGTCTCGAGGCCGATTTCCGCGATGACTGGCGCCCTGACCAGGTTGGCAAGCGGCGATTTCAGCGTCGCACTGCCGGGGCTGGACCGCCGCGACGAGATCGGTGAAATGGCCAGTGCTGCCCGGGTATTCAAGGACAACATGATCGAGGCCGAGCGGCTGCGCGCCGAACAGCTTGCCGATCAGCAGGCCAGATTGTTTCATCGCAGGGACGAGCGATTGCGGCTGGCTTCGGATTTCCACAACGCAGTCGGTTCGATCGTCGACAAGGTCTCTTCAGAGGCTACCGAACTGGAGGCTGCGGCCTCCACTTTGGCGAGGACCGCGGAGACCACGTTTGAATTGTCCGGCGTGGTCGCGGGAGCGTCGGGCGAGGCCTCCAGCAGTATCCAGTCGGTGGCGGCGGCGACCGGCGAGATGACGTCGTCGGTCGAGGAGATCGGCCGGCAGGTGGTGGAATCCCGAAAGATCGCGCAGATCGCCGTGCAGCATGCCAGGACCACCGACGCGCGCATCACTGCGCTGTCGCAGGCGGCCGATCGTATCGGCGAGGTGGTCAAACTGATCACCGGGATCGCCGAGCAGACCAACCTGCTGGCGCTGAACGCGACCATCGAAGCCGCACGCGCCGGCGAGGCGGGCCGCGGCTTTGCCGTGGTTGCGCAGGAGGTCAAGGAGCTCGCCGCGCAAACCGCGAAGGCGACCGAGGAGATCGGCAAGCAGATTTCGGGCATGCAGACGGCCACCGGGGAATCGGTCGAGGCGATCAAGCAGATCGGGGCGGTGATCCTGCAGATTTCCGACGTTTCAGGGATGATCGCGGCAGCGGTCGACCAGCAGGCCAGCACGACCCGCGAGATCGCGCGCAATGTGCGGATGGCTTCCGTCGGCGCGGCAAGGGTCGGCAGCGCCATTGCCGATGTGCACCAGGGCGCTACCGATACGGGCTCCGCCTCGGGCCAGGTGCTGTCCTCGGCGCAGTCGCTGTCGAGCCAGGCCAGCCAGCTCAAGCTGAAAGCCGATAATTTCCTGGCGTCGATCCGGGCGGACTGAACGGACCGCTTGCGGCGTATTTGACGCAGAGGTCGTTGGGAAACCAACGGAACGATCTGCCGTCCAGTCCGTTTTTTACAGGACCTTTACCAAAAAGCTGAACCCGACCTTGATTGTGGCGTCCTAAAGTAATGGGACAGGCTGCTGCACGGATTATTGTGCAGTTGCACAACAAAAGGGTGCGTCGCACAATGATCAGGCGGTCAACTCACAACATTTAGTCTTCACGTCACGTCGCTGTGACATATATTCTGGACAAGGGATCGCAGAGTCCCGCACATTGAAACCGCAAAACGCCGGTAACGCCTAGGACGAACATGAAACGTGGAATGACGGTCCTGTTTTCGCTGTGCGTGCTGTTGATCGCAGGTTATTTCACCGCGAGCAAATGGGCGATCCGTCATCAAACGATCATGTTCACCGATGCCTCGCGCGGCAACCGTCCGGTCGAGGTCGATATCGCCGTTCGCCGCGACAAGGAAATGCAGGCCGATGCCGGCATGATCGAGTTGCCGGTCGCCATTCTCAATCACGGCAACACCGTCAAGAACACCGAGTATTCGTTTTTGGCGAATGTCTTCGCCGCGCGCGGCTATCTGGCAATCAGTCCACAGCACGATCTGCCGACGGATCCGCCGATGGTGACCAAGGCCGGCGAACTCTATGTCGGTCGTTTGCCGCAAATTCAGCGCGGCGCCGACAATATCCATTTCGCGATCAGCGAGATGAAGAAGATCGAGCCGAACGCCGACTACAAACATCTGACGATGGTTGGTCATTCGATGGGCGGCGACATCTCGATGTATTTCGCCAAGCAATATCCCGACGAGATCAAGAAAGTCGTCACGCTGGATAATCTGCGCGTGCCTTTCATAACGGACGGCAGATTCAAGATACTTTCGTTCCGGTCGAAAGACACCCAGTTCAAGCCGGACCCCGGCGTGGTTCCCGATGCGGAGCAATGCGAAAAGGCCGGGATTACGGTGGTCGACACCGGCTTCCAGCACAACGACATGCGCGATACCGGCCCCGACGAGGCCAAGACCTCGATCCAGGGAATGCTGGACAAGTTCCTCGAGGACGACAGTGCGCTCAAGCCCGCCGAGGTAAAGCCGCCGCCGCCCGCCGAAGGAAAAACCTCGTCGCTGACAAACTATCCAGGGCCGGTTGCGCAATATTCGCCGGCCAAATAGGCGCGCCATCGGCGCATTGACCGTTCCCCGATCCCGCCCCACATAGAGCTTGCGGTAATTTTGCGAGCGCTCATGTCCGGCGAACCGACCAAACCAAAATCTGCCGACAGCGTATCCTCGCCGCAAAAGACCGGGTCAGGGAAAGCCGGTTCGTTGCCGCAAGCCAAACCATCGGCTTCCGAAGACATTGCCGCCTTTGTCGCCAAGGCACGTGCGATGTCGCCCCATGCCGCCGGCGCCAAGGGCCGGCTGGTTTTCGCGCTCGACGCCACCATGAGCCGGCAGCCGACCTGGGATATGGCCTGCGCGCTGCAGGCCGATATGTTCCGCGAGGCGGCCGCACTTGGCAGCCTCGATATCCGCCTGGTCTACTATCGCGGCCTCAATGAGTGCCGCGCCAGTGCGTGGATTTCCGACAGCGCGCACCTTGCACGGCTGATGGGCGGGATCGCCTGTCAGGGCGGCAATACGCAGATCGGCAAAGTCTTGTCCGAAGCCCGCCGGGAGGCGGTCGCCTCCGGCGTGCGCGCGGTGGTGTTTGTCGGCGATGCCATGGAAGAGTCGATCGACGCGCTGTGCACCAAGGCCGGTGAGCTCGGCCTGCTCAAGGTGCCCGTGTTCATGTTTCAGGAAGGCCATGATGCCACGGCCGAGCAGGCGTTCCGCGAGATCGCGCGGCTGACGGGCGGGGCATGGTGCAGGTTCGATCCAGGCGCGGCGGCGCAGTTGCGCGAGCTGCTGCGGGCAGCCGCGGCCTATGCCGCCGGCGGCCGCGCGGCGCTGGCGCGGCTATCCAAGACCGGAAGCGGGGCCGCCAAACTGCTGGGGCAGATGAAGTGAACCCTGGTGGATTGACCTTGGACTTTCCCGGAACCGGGCAGCGGCGACCGGTATGCTTTTTCGCGCCGGCAGCGCTATATTGAATTCATGCCAACCCTGATCGCCGGCGCCGTCGCTGTTGTTCTGCTGTACTCGCTGCTGCAGATGTTCCGGGCAGCCAACCCCGCCGTGCTGGCGCGCGCGGTCAAGATCGGCGGCGGTATCGTGGCGCTCGCGGTCGCAGCCTTCACCGGGATAAAGGGCGAACTCGCGGTAGCTGTCCCGCTCGGGATTTTCGGCGCCGGCTTGCTTGGCTGGTCGCCGTTCGGGGCATCGGGGTTCAGCAACATTGGCGGCTTGTTCGGCGGATCGAATACCCAGCGCTCGCCGGGCCAGGCGTCGCGGGTCCGCTCGCAGTTCGTCGACATGATGCTCGATCATGACAGCGGTGAGCTCAAGGGCCAGATCGTGGCGGGGCCGAATGCCGGCCATTCGCTTGACGAGTTCGACCTGCCGCAATTGCTGGCGATGATGCCGGGCTTCGATGCCGAGAGCGTGTCGCTACTCGAAAGCTATCTGGACCGCAGGTTTCCCGCCTGGCGTCAGGACGCGCAAGGCGACCCGGCAGGGCGGCAGAGCCGCCCGGCGTCGAGCGGCAAAATGACGAACGAGGAGGCCTATCAGATCCTTGGCCTGCAGCCGGGAGCGGGGCGTGACGAAATCGGGCGCGCGCACCGCGCGCTCATGAAGAAACTGCATCCCGACCAGGGGGGGTCGACGTACCTCGCTGCCCGTGTAAACGAGGCCAAGGATACTCTGCTTCGCACGCATCTTTAGCTAACTCCGGAACGCTACTAACGCTACTGACCCGAGAGCTGCTGCTGTCTGTTCTCCGTCCGACGCCCCGTTGCCGCCCGCCGTTGTCCGGCGTGGTCGATCGTTCATTCCGATATTAGTAACCGTGAAATCTTGACGAGAGGTTTGCACCGCGCCGATTTATCGGTGAGGGCGGGGGGCATGATACGGATGATCGTCATGGCCGGGCTTGTCCCGGCCATACACGTCCTTTGCTGATGCACGCGACTGCCGGTCGAAAGAAGAGTTCGGACTCAAACGTGAGTCGTGAAACATCAAAACGTGGATGGCCGGGACAAGCCCGGCCATGACGATTTTAAGCAAATCAGTTCCGTACGGTGATGCAGGAGATCTCGGAGCGCTTCAAGGTCCGGCAGGCCGCTTCGGCCTGATCGCGGTCGAGGCCGGCGAAGCGGGCGCGGAACAGCTTTCGCTCGCCCTTGGCGACGACGGCTTCGGTGAACGGATCGGCCTTCGCCAGCAGGCCCTTGGATTGATTGCGCGCGGCTTCGATGCGCAGCAGCGCCTCGCTCTCGCTCTCCAGCGCGCCGACCTGAATGATCCATCCGGTATGGGCGGCGACAGGCTTGATGGCGCCGTTCTGCTGAACGGCCTGCGCCGGCGCTTGCGGCTTCGAGGCGGGATCCGCGTAGGCCAAGGCCTGCGAGGCGGAGGCGGGCGGCAAACTCGAGGCCGGCAATACGCCGAGGACACCGTTTCCGGTACCATGGTTGGCCGGCTGCGGCGGCATCTCGGTCCTGGCAGCCTCAGTTTTGGCGCCTCGGATTTGGCGACCTCAGCCTTGTTGATCTCCGCCTTGTCGGCCTTGCTGATTTCAGCTTTGGCCACGACCGCGTTGGAAGTCTCCGACACTTCCGTACGCACGGCCGGTGATATTGAACTGGTGACGGGGCTGGCCGTCTGGGCTGGACCGGCCGAGGCCAGTTTCAGCGGTCCGGCCTTGACCTGGACGGTCTTCACCCTGACCGGCTTCATCGGTTCGGCGGAGCCGGGGATCGCAGCGATCGACTGGCTTTGAATGACACCGTTGGTGAATGGTGCGGGGTCAGCCTTGGGGGCTGGCGGCACGGCTGCGGCGGCGCTGGCGATCACGGATTTTGCCGCGGGAGTTGCCGAACGCACCGGAGCGGCGGCTTCAGCGGCCGGTGCGACCTGAATCGCGCCCTGGACCTGTACCGTCTGCGTCGGCCGCGACTCCGCTTCGTCTTCCGCAACATCGGCATTGGCGTCCGACGAACTGCGCTCGGTGATCGCGACGACGGTACGCGTGGTCGAAGCCTTCTCAAGATTCTCGGCGAGCAAATTGCGCATGATGGCGTCGCGCGAACCGCCGCTGCGGCCTCCCAGCACCACGCCGACCAGATGCCGGTTGCCGCGGCGCATCGAGGTTACGAGATTGAAGCCCGATGCGCGGGTGTAGCCGGTCTTGATCCCATCGACGCCCTCGACATTGCCGAGCAGGTGATTGTGATTGCGGATCGAATGGCCGTGATAGTTGAAAGCAGTGGTCGAGAAATAACGGTAATAGCGCGGGAAGCGGTCCTGGATGGCGCGGCCGAGCGTCGATTGATCGCGCGCCGTGGTGACCTGTTCGTCGTCGGGCAGGCCGGAGGCGTTGCGATAAACCGTCCGGGTCATGCCGAGCGCGCGCGCCTTGCGCGTCATCAGCCTGGCGAAATCGCCCTCATCGCCGGCGATGGCTTCCGCGATCACGACGGCCGCGTCGTTGGCAGAGCGCGTTACCAGTCCCTTGATGGCGTCTTCGACGCGGATGGTTTGGCCGGGGTGCAGGTCGAGTTTGGTGGGATCCTGCTCGGAGGCGTGCTGGGACACCTGCATTTCGGTGTCGAGCTTGATCTTGCCGGCGTCGAGGCGCTCGAACAACAGATAAAGCGTCATGATCTTGGTGAGTGAGGCGGGATGCCGGCTGGCGTCGGGATTGTTGGACGACAGGGTCGCGCCGGAATTGCCGTCGACGATGATCGAGGAAAACAGGGGGCTGTAGCTCTCCCGCGCCTCACGGTGCTGATGATAGTGGCGCGTATACTGGCGGTGCCTGTAGCGTCGCGCGTCGGCGGTGTCGTTGGTGAAAATGACCGCTGTGGTGACGGTGAGGAGCCCGAAAACGCAAACCCGCAGAATACGCGCGGAAGCCAAGGTTGTTCGAAGCATAGACTTTCCCGTCCCAATTTCAGTCTTGATCACCGGTTCGTGAGGCCAAATTATGCCCAGTCGCCGGCGGCGTTTTCCTGCTCAGCTGATTCGATCCGGATACACATTTCCCGCCCACGGGCCGGTCAGACCGATATTTATCTAACAGGCTGTATCCACACAGTTTTTCGGATGGTGTGCGGGGATCGCATACGTTTCAGGATCAGGTTAGGTGGCCTGAGTTTCCAAAGCATTAAGCAACCCTTGCACCAAATTCGGGTATTTCGCGCTAATTAAATCTTTTTTGTGCGATGCACAAAGATTCTTGACTTTATTGTGCGATGCACTAAAAGCCGAGTTGTCTAGGGACCCGGGACGAACCCCGGCAGATCAATTTCACACCAGTCTGGGAAAGGACTTTACATGATCAAAATCGAAGAGATTCAGCAGTACGGCAAAGAGCACCTCGAGACCCTGCAAACCGGCTTCCAAGCCATTGCTGGCGCTTACGGCGACTACACCAAGAAGTCGTTCGAAGACACCAAGTCGTTCGTCGAAAAACTGTCCGGCGTAAAGTCGATGGACAAGGCGATCGAGATGCAGACCGAATTCGCGAAATCCGCCTACGAGACCTTCGTTGCCGAGTCGCAGAAGATCGCCGGGCTCTATACCGACCTCGCCAAGCAGACCTTCAAGCCGATCGAAGGCATGGCCGCGAAGTTCACCCCGGCCGCCGCCGCCTGATCCGGCGCCTTCCCGTCGAAATCAAAAAGCCCGGCCGATTTGGCCGGGCTTTTTTTGTCGCGTTATTTATTGCGGCTTTGTCGGACTATCGCGCGACACGCAGTTGCGACAGCGACGTTCCGATCGTGTTGAAAGTGGTGACGATCTGGTTCGAATTGGTCAGCATGAAGAATTTAGTCGAGTCCGTCGCGCAATTTTGCAGCACGGTCGATGTCGGGTCCGCCGGTGTACCGGTGTTCACCTGAATCGTGTAGATCGTGTACATCGCGCCGTTGGTCTTGGGATCCACCATGGCCTTGATATTCTGGCACAGCAGGGTCTGGCGAGCATCGATCGCGCCATTGAACTGGCTGCTGCCGTCGCCGTTGGCCGGCCACCTGTCTTCCGTGTTCAGGCCGTCGGACAGCAGGATAATCACCCTGTTATAGGTGTAGTTGGAATCTTCCGCCGGCGCGTTCATCGGCGCCCCTTGCTGCAGCAACTCCCATGCCCAGGCCATCCCGACGGCCTGGTTGGTGCCGCCGGTCGGCTGCATCGCGGCAATCGTGGCCTTGAGCGAGGTCCAGTTATAGCTCAGGGGCACGATGGCCTGCAGCGGCGGCGAGTTGTTGGTGGCACAATAGGCCTCGCTGTTTTCGTAATACTGGTTGGCCGGGAACAGCGTCGCAGTTGTGGCTGTCGTTGGCGCGGTGTTCTGTACGTCATAGGGCTGGGTGCGGTCGGTGATACAGCCGGTCCAGGTGCTCGTCGAATTGGCGATCCAGGTGTGGTTATAAGTGTTCTGCTTGCAGACCTTGCTGCTGCCGCTGCCGGTGCAGGTGCAGGAATCATTGCCGTTGTTGCAATTGCAGGAAGAGCCGGTGCACAGGTTGGCCTGCGAACCGGTTGCGACACTGTTCCAGCAACCGTTGTAGAGAGTGTGCGAGTTGCTATCGACGGTCGGGCAAATATAACCCTGATAGGTGCCGCTCGACGGAATCGACGAGGTGGTGTTGCTGGCGTTGACCGGGCTCACCTGGCAGACGAAGCCGGCGCCGTTGTTGGTGAACGGGCAGGGTGAGCCCGGTCCTATGGCGGACCAGTTGCTCGGCAAGGAGGGCTGCGGCGAAAGGGCCGGTTGCACCGTCGGAGGGTTCGCCCAATCGGTCCAGTCGATCCAGTTCTGGGTATAGTTGCTGGAACCGACGTTCACCACCTTCGCGAACGGAATGATGGAGATATAGACATCGCCCGCATTATTGGCGAGCGCGCTGAGCTGGGTGATCAGGTTGGTCGCCGCGGTCCGCAACGCCGTTATTTTTCCGTTGTCGGCCATCGACCCCGTGTTGTCGAGCGCCAGCGCCACCCGCATCTTCACATTGCCCCATGCGGTGGTCGAACTGGTGGCGAAGCTGAGGGTCGGGAACCCGGCAACCTTCATGAAATCGGTGTTGACAGATCCCGATCCATTGACCTGGATGGTCGAGCCCAGACTGCCGTTGCTGGCCGTGTAGGTCGCGCTGATGGCAACCGAAAAGGCGTCGGGGTTGGTGTAGAGCGCCGTGAAATAGGATGCGGCCTTGGCATTGACCTGGGCGGCCGTGATGATGCCGCTGGTCAGATCCTTTGAGAGCATCAGCGCGGTCGAGTCGAGTGCTGCCTGCATCGACGAGCGGGCGCTGTTGGCGCGGGAATAGTCGATCGCGGCGCCGACGAAGCTGATCACGGGTACCAGCGCGATGGCGAAGATCACCGCGATATTGCCCTGGTTGGCGCCGGCGAAGCGGCCGGCCGCCTTGCGAATACGACGGGTAATGGATGCACCAAGCATGACTGTCACCGAAATCTGGGGGTTCTGCCGCCATTTCGGTCGTGGTGGCTAAACAGGCGGTAAACGCCTCCCGGAAAACCGGGCCAATAGCCATGTAAACTGCCGATCGCCCTTCAAAGCAGGTTCTATCGTCAACAGCTTCTAAACGTATGCCCGCCAAACTTTGTCAAATCCGGCAGGATTGATTAACCTTGCGGGATCGCCGGGCCTAAAGAATCGGGCTTTTCGCGGGCTGCATTTGACCGACATTTGCGCGCTTGCGGCGAGCCCGAACCGGACCCATATTTGAACTATCGATTCAGCTGTTGGGGTCGGGCCGGCCGGGAGCGGCGATCTGGAAAGCGTGTCTGGGAACTGTCGGATGGCTCCGGGCAGGAGAACATCATCCGGTTTATTTCCAGCTGCTATCCGGTTTCCCGTGGGATTCGAACGCCTGTGCCATGTTGCAATTAATAACTTTCAGATCTGATCCGTCCGCGCCTTCCGCCATCGCATCGGCTCCCCGACTGGCCAACGACGACAACCGCACCGGGGGCGCCGGCGGTCCCGCCACATCCGTGATTGCCAAGGTCAAACCGAAGACCAAGCGTCCGAACCTCTATCGTGTCCTGATCCTGAACGACGATTACACGCCGATGGAATTCGTCGTTCACGTGCTGGAGAAGTTCTTCCAGAAGGACGTCGAAGCCGCGACCAAGATCATGCTCCATGTTCATCATCATGGCATCGGCGAATGCGGCGTGTTCACCTATGAGATCGCCGAGACCAAGGTGACGCAGGTGATGGATTTCGCGCGCAAACACCAGCATCCCCTGCAATGCGTGATGGAAAAGAAGTAGCGCCGCTCTGGAATCCCTCAAAATGGGAACGGGTTTTGCATCGAAAAATCCGGCGGACCGGAACCGCCATGCTCCGATTCCGGGCCGCAACTGGTTTGGCAGGGATGGCGCGCATGCACTCTGAGCGTAAAACGTGTGTTGTGGAGCGAAAAACGAGCGGCAGACACCGGTCTTTCGCCGTGATCGGATGTAACTATATATGACAAAAGGTTGTTGTTGCCTCATCGGGCAACGCCGATCATGATGGCCGGGGGCCACAGAGGACGCGAATGCCGACTTTTTCTCAAAGCCTTGAACAATCCCTGCATCGTGCGCTGGCGATTGCCAATGAGCGTCACCACCAATACGCGACGCTCGAACACCTGCTGCTGTCCCTGATCGACGATTCGGATGCGGCCGCCGTGATGCGCGCCTGCAGTGTCGATCTCGACAAGCTGCGCACCAGCCTCGTCAATTATCTTGAGACCGAGTTCGAAAACCTGGTGACGGACGGCGCCGACGACGCCAAGCCGACCGCGGGCTTTCAGCGCGTGATCCAGCGCGCGGTAATTCACGTCCAGTCATCCGGGCGCGAGGAAGTTACCGGCGCCAACGTGCTGATCGCGATCTTCGCCGAGCGCGAGAGCCATGCCGCCTATTTCCTGCAGGAGCAGGACATGACCCGCTACGACGCGGTCAACTACATCAGCCATGGCATCGCCAAGCGGCCCGGCGTATCGGAAGCCCGCCCGGTGCGCGGCGTCGACGAAGAGACCGAGACCAAAGGCAACGAGGATTCCAAGAAAAAGGGCGAGGCGCTCGATACCTACTGCGTCAACCTCAACAAGAAGGCGCGCGACGGCAAGATCGATCCGGTGATCGGGCGAAATGCCGAGATCAATCGCGCCATCCAGGTGCTGTGCCGCCGGCAGAAGAACAATCCGCTGTTCGTCGGCGAAGCCGGCGTCGGCAAGACCGCGATCGCGGAAGGCCTCGCCAAGCGCATCGTCGACAGCGAAGTGCCGGAAGTGCTGGCGGCGGCGACCGTGTTCTCGCTCGACATGGGCACCTTGCTCGCAGGCACGCGTTACCGCGGCGATTTCGAGGAGCGGTTGAAGCAGGTGCTCAAGGAACTCGAGGCGCATCCGAACGCCATCCTGTTCATCGATGAAATCCACACCGTGATCGGCGCCGGCGCCACTTCCGGCGGCGCGATGGATGCGTCCAATCTGCTCAAGCCGGCGCTGGCGTCGGGCACGATCCGCTGCATGGGTTCGACCACCTACAAGGAATACCGGCAGCATTTCGAAAAGGACCGTGCGCTGGTGCGCCGGTTCCAGAAGATCGACGTCAACGAGCCGACGGTGGAAGATGCGATTGCGATCCTGAAAGGATTAAAGCCCTATTTCGAGGACTACCATCGGCTGAAATACACCAACGAGGCCATCGAGGCCGCGGTGCAGCTGTCGTCGCGCTACATCCACGACCGCAAGCTGCCGGACAAGGCGATCGATGTGATCGACGAGTCCGGTGCGGCGCAGATGCTGGTCGCCGAGAACAAGCGCAAGAAGACCATCGGCATCAAGGAAATCGAGACCACGATCGCGACCATGGCGCGAATCCCGCCCAAGAGCGTGTCGAAGGACGATGCCGAAGTGCTCAAGCACCTCGAACAGACGCTCAAGCGCGTCGTGTTCGGCCAGGACAAGGCGATCGACGCGTTGTCGGCCTCGATCAAGCTGGCGCGTGCCGGCTTGCGCGAACCGGAAAAGCCGATCGGCTCCTATCTGTTCTCGGGGCCGACCGGCGTCGGCAAGACCGAAGTGGCCAAGCAGCTGGCGGCCTCGCTCGGTGTCGAACTGATCCGGTTCGACATGTCGGAATATATGGAGCGGCATACGGTGTCGCGCCTGATCGGCGCGCCTCCGGGCTATGTCGGGTTCGATCAGGGCGGCCTGCTGACCGACGGCGTCGACCAGCATCCGCATTGCGTGGTGCTGCTCGACGAAATCGAGAAGGCGCATCCGGACCTCTACAACGTGCTGCTGCAGATCATGGATCACGGCCGGCTCACCGATCATAACGGCAAGCAGGTCAATTTCCGCAACGTCATCCTGATCATGACCACCAATGCCGGCGCCGCCGATCTGGCGCGGCAGGCGTTCGGCTTCACCCGCAACAAGCGCGAAGGCGACGACCACGAAGCGATCAACCGGCAATTCGCGCCGGAATTCCGCAACCGGCTCGATGCGATCGTCTCGTTCGCCCATCTCAATGCCGATGTCATCGGCATGGTGGTGGAGAAGTTCGTGCTCCAGCTCGAGGCGCAACTCGCCGACCGCGACGTCACCATCGAACTGTCGGAACCCGCCAAGGCGTGGCTGGTGACGCACGGCTACGACGAGCAGATGGGCGCGCGGCCGATGGCGCGCATCATCCAGGAGCACATCAAGAAACCGCTGGCGGACGAACTGCTGTTCGGCAAGCTGAAGGGCGGCGGCCACGTCCGCGTCGTGCTGGTCAAGGACGAACCCGTGCTCGGCATCGAGCAGGAGCGGATCGGCTTTGAATATCTCGAAGGGCCGGTGACGCCGAAACCGGAAAAACTGCCCGGCGCGCGCAAGCGCAGCGCCGTGCCGCGCAAGCCGAAGCCACCGAGTGGTCCGAGCGGCGGCGGGTCGAAGGGCCCGGCCTCGCGAGGCCCTCTGGTCAAGGCCTGAGCAACTGATACCGACGAATGAAAGAAGCCGGCGCGTCGCAAGACCGCCGGCTTTTTGACGCCGTCGCTCAGCGCGCGGTCAGCCTTCGTCCAGCAACTGTTTGATGCGGCGCTGCAGCTGGCGTTTTTTCACCTCGCTCTCGCGAACACGCTCGCCAAGGTCGGAAGCCGGGTGTCCGGATGAAGTTTCCGAACTGAAGGCGAGGCCGACAAAACTGTCGCGCCACCAGATGACCTTCGCCAGAAAGGAGCGCTCCTTTGGCGCGGCGGTCGGCGAGATCGACTTTTGGGGCAGCTTGATGATGTTGCTGAATTCGGCGCCGGCGCCGCTTTCCGAGATATCGCGAACCACGCGGTCCCCGGTCGCGCCACGTTCGCCATTTTCGACGCCGCCGCCGGACTTCATCTTGTCGCGCGTGTTCTGACGTCGATCCAGCATCGAATGATCCCCCGTTAGCGGGAGACCTTATCTGGCTTCGCCTCACGGGAAAGACCGCGGCGGGCAAAATGCCGCGTTAACGTAAATTGACAGTGGCTGGAAAAGCACGGATTTCCAGTGACACTTGACGCGCGAGGTTGTGTATCCTATAAGATACGACGTGTTCGAGGTGATAACGACGGCCGAATTCGATGACTGGCTCGCCTCGTTAAAGGATCGGGTCGGGAAAGCGAAAATTACTTTACGCCTTCAGCGTCTCGAACATGGGAACGCCGGCGACCACGCATCGGTTGGAAGCGGCGTGAGCGAACTCAGAGTTCATTCAGGGCCCGGTTATCGTGTCTATTATAAGCAAACCGGCAAGACGATCGTCGTCATCCTGTGTGGCGGAGACAAGTCGACGCAAGAGACGGATATCAAGCGTGCGAAAGAAGTGGCCGCTGAATTGTGAAAGGAAACGATATGGTAAAACTCTCGAAATTCGACGCGGCTAAATATCTTGATCATCCGGAGACAATTGCGGCCTATCTCACCGAAGCGCTGGCGACGGATGATCCGCAGTTCATTTGCCTTGCGCTCGATACCATCGCCAAGGCAAAGGGCATGACCAAGGTTGCACGGGAAACCGGTCTTTCACGCGAAAGTCTCTACAAATCGTTGAGCGGCACGACAAGGCCTGAATTCGATACCGTTCGAAAAGTGATCGGTTCTTTCGGTCTCAAGCTGGTTGCCGAGCCGATTGATACCGAGGCGGCGTGAAAACTCTTGCGGGATTACGGATCGCAGCCCCCGATTTATCCTGCACCGAACTGAAAAGGCGAAACAAAAACAAGCTTCAAGATAGGGGGTTCCGCACCGAGCCGGCGACGTCCGTTATTCGGGGGTGGAACGAACGCTCAACAACGCAGCGTCACTTCCGAGTTTGACTCATCACGCCGCGCTCTCGCGCAGTCCGCGCGCGATTTCTTTCTGCGCGTCGAATTCCTGCCGGCGACGTGCCAGTTCCTCAGCACTCAGCAGTGCCACGTTGTTGTAGTCGCGTTTCCACGAGGGGTCGGTGCTCCAGCGCAGCGGCGATTGCACCGTGGTCTGCGGCGCCGGGGCTCTTTCCAGTATCCGCAGCGCCAGCTCCAGTGTGTACTCCTGGGACTTTGGATCGTGCGGCTTGCCGGCCGAATTGCCGAGCGGAAAATCGCTGAACAGAAAACGCGGCACCGCGGCGTGTTCGACGATATCCCTGGCGCAGCCCATTACGACGGTGGAGATGCCGTTGGCCTCCAGGTGCCGCGCGACCAGGCTGATGGTCTGGTGGCAGACCGGGCAGTTCGGCACCAGCACCGCGGCATCCACATCGTCGGCCTGGCAGCGCGCCAGGATATCGGGCGCATCGGTCTCGAGGGTGACGCGATGGCTGCGGTTGGTCGGCGCGCCGAAGAAGCGCGGCGCGACTTCGCCGATCCGCCCGTCATTGGCCAGCCATTGCAGCCGCGCTAGCGGAAACCAGGTCCGGCTGTCTTCCGCCGATGTGTGCACGCGGTCATAGGCGATATGCGAAATCCGGACATCGTGCGGCTTCGAAATGTCGCCGTCATAGACCGAATAGAATTTGGCGCCGCCATTGTACTTCGCGCCCGGACCTTGATCGCCCTTGGCGGGATCGAACGGTGCGGCCGTGGTGATGAGGGCGACGCGGGACCGGGCGAGGGGTTTTCGCAACGGTTGGAACGGCGCACCGACATAATGCGCCCAGCGATAGGGCGTGGCGTAGCCGATCGCCTGATAATATTCCCGCGTCCGCGCCATATAGGGGATCGGCGTGTCGTCGTCGGGCGCGAAGCCAAGCTGGTCGTCCGGCGGTCCGGTCATGTCTTGCGCTCCCACTTCCGCGCCTTCATTCTTCAAAATAGCTAGCTCTTTGCCTGTGGTGTCAAGCAGGTCCGCCGGGAACCAGATATGAGGTCGCGAACAGCCATCGCTTTATGCGCTGCCCTTTGGGTTGCGGCGATGACGCCGTCCGTGCCGGCGATTGCCCAGGATAACGCGTCCGCGGCGGCTGGCGGCAGATTTGTGAAACCGAGTGTCGAGGAACTCGCGATGCCGGTGGATAAGAAGCCTGCCGATTACGCCGCGATGAGCGACACCCGCGAGGCGATGTGCCTGATGATCGAATCGGCCGCGAAAGCCGAAGATCTGCCGCTGGAGTTTTTCGCCCGCGTGATCTGGCAGGAGAGCCGCTTTCAGGCCAATGCGGTGGGACCGGTCACGCGCAACGGCCAGCGCGCGCAGGGCATCGCCCAATTCATGCCGGGAACGGCGAATGAGCGCCGCTTGCTCGATCCCTTCGATCCCGTGCAGGCGTTGCCGAAGTCCGCCGAGTTCCTGGCCGAATTGCGCGATCAATTTGGCAATCTCGGGCTTGCCGCGGCGGCCTATAATGCCGGACCGCGGCGGGTGCAGGAATGGCTTGCCGGCTCCGGCTACATGCCGCAGGAGACGCGCAATTACGTGCACGCCATCACCGGCAGCTCGATCGAGGAATGGACCGCGGCGGGCAGGAACGGCAAGATGCCGGATCGCGCACCGACCTCGAACTGCCGCGAATTGATGGCGCTGTTGACGCGCGCGCCCAATCCATTCGTCACGCAACTGGAGCAGCACGTCAAACTCGGCGCCGAACGGTTATGGGGCGTGCAGCTGGCTGCCGGCTTCAGCCGCGACCAGGCGCTGGCGATGTACTCCCGCGCCATGAAGCGGCTCAGCGCCGTGATCGGCAATCAGGATCCGAGCCTGCTGGGTTCGACATTGCGCAGCCGCGGCACCCGCACGTTCTATCAGGTCCGCATCGGCGCCGACACCCGCCCGGCCGCGGACGATCTCTGCAACCGCATCCGCCGTGCCGGCGGCGCCTGCTTCGTGTTGCGCAACATGAAATTCAGGGGCTGATCGCTATCGCATAACTGACTTGTGCGACGTCTCGGTAATATGGCGCAAACGCCATTGCGTTAACGCTGGGCACGAATTGCGCCCCAAATCGTTGTAATCCCACCTTGGCGCGTCGCTTCAGTTGTGCAAACCTGACCCTACAATCAAGGGCAACGGGAGGGGCGCGTGGCAGAGAAAGAAAGCCGCGAAGTGAGCAAATACGAGTTTTCCATAGCCTATGACGGGAAAGCGCTAGCCGCTGGCGATGTTCACGCAATTGACGTGCAGTCGCTTGCCCCGGCGTTGTTGGCTTTCGGAAAACTCATACGAGAAGCCAACACGGAATTTAACGGCAAGAAATCGACGGCAAAAGTTCTTGTCGTGTCTGACTTCGAACACAAATGTTTTAACATCAATTTCGAAGTGGTCCTCGGCCTCTTGGAACAACTTAAGACGCTGCTGGGATCGGAACCCGTCAAAACAGCGAAAGAGGTTCTTGAGTGGCTAGGTCTTCTCGGAGTGCCGACCGGTGCGATTGGTGGTCTGACTTATCTCGGCTTCTTGAAGTACCGGAACGGCCGGAAAGTAATCGAAGCCAAGCCGCTCACCGACGCAGACAAGGCCGGGATTGTCGAAGTCAAAATAGAGGGCGACGGCAATTCTGTTCAGGTGCATAATCATGTTTGGCAACTTTCCGAAAATCCGCGCGCTTTGCGGGCCACTCGCGACGCATTCCTGCCGCTCGGGCAGGATGGCTTCGATAATATGAAAATCAGGCAAGCCGAAACGGTAGTTGAGGAGATTGATTGGAGCGAAGTCGAAGCCATCGTTAAGTCCTGCAACGTCGGCATTGAGGAATCCAAGGAAGCTGTGGACGTCGAGCCTGATGTTGAAATTACGCCAGCATGGTTGAGTGTCTATTCACCCGTGTTTGACGCAACCGCTACTAATTGGCGTTTCCGTTTGGGCAAAGATGTTATCTACGCGGACATTTCCGAGACGGATATCGCGCAACAGACGTTGGCGCGCGGGAAGGTCAATACGGAAGACGCCTACCAAGTGAGACTCGAAATCACCACGGAATTCGATGCGCAGGGCGTCAAGAAGGATGCGAGCTATAAGGTTTTGGAAGTTATTCGCTTTGTCGAAGCTAGCCCGACACCACGGCAATCATCGCTTTTTGAAAAGCCGTCCTAAATTTCCCTCCCTGCTACCCCTTCAAGTTCCGTGGCCGCAAGACACGCTAGATATAGTGTGGCCGCGAACCGCGTTTCGGCTTGGCCTTTATCGAATTTTCGGTTTCAGCTTTGAAGCCGTGTTTTTTGAGACGCTTTGCCAGTGCGGTGTCGGCGGTCTCCTGCTGTCGCAGCTCGTGCTTTAAAAATGCGGCGGCGCCCAGCCCGTTCCCCCTCAGATGCAATGCCTAAATCTAGACGGATCAAAATACCGCAACGCTTTGCTTGACCTCGGCGGCTTTCGCCAGCCCTATGCGCGCCTCGACCTGAACCCTTCGGATCGCCGTGGCGCTTCCCCCTCTCGATTCCCCTCAATGGCAAAGTTCCCTGCGTGCGTATCTCTGGGGCGCGCGCTCGGTTGCGTCCACCGTGCTCTCGCTGGTACTGTTTGCAACCTATATCGGTATCGGCGCGCTGGCCCATGACACGCATTTCAGCCTGGCTTGGGCGCTGGCGGCGACGGTTCTGGTCTGGGCAGGACCGGCGCAGATCATCCTGATCTCGACGCTCGGCACCGGAGCGACGGTGGTGCAGGCCGCACTCGCCGTCACCGTCACCGCGATCCGGCTGTTCCCGATGGTGGTCTCGGTGATGCCCTTGATGCGCACGCCGCAAACCAAGCGGCGTCATCTGGTGCTGGTGGCCCATCTCACGGCGGTTACGCTGTGGGTTGAATGTTTCCGTTTCCTGCCGCAGGTGCCGCGCGACCGGCGGATCATCTTCATCAATGGGCTGGGCAGCGGTCTGGTGTGCATTGGCGTGGTGGCGACCATCATCGGCTACGAACTCGCGGCCAATCTGTCGCAACTATTCGCCGCCGCCATCCTGATGCTGACGCCGCTGGCGTTTCTGTTTTCGACCGCCCGCAACAGCCGGGAACTGGCTGATGTCATGGCGCTGGTGCTGGGACTGGCGCTGTATCCGCTGGCGGCCATGCTGGACAGCGGCGCCGATATCCTGATCAGCGGCGTATCGGCGGGCACCATTGCCTACGGCGTCCATTGGTGGCGGAGGCGGGCGTGAACGATTTTATCGGCGACTGGCATGCGTTGCTGGTTCTGCTGGTGGCGGGGGTGATCCCCAACCAGATATGGCGCATGCTCGGGCTCTGGTTCGGCGGCGGCATCGACGAAGGGTCGGAGATGCTGATCTGGGTGCGGGCGGTTGCGACCGCGGTGCTTGCCGGCGTCATTGCGCAAATCGTGGTGCAGCCGCCCGGCGCGCTGGCAAGCGTGCCTGCGATGCTGCGCTATGGCGCGGTCGCCGCCGGATTTATTGTGTTCATGGCGACACGCAAATCGATTTTTGCGGGCGTGCTGGGCGGTGAGGTCGTGATGCTTGCCGGAAAATGGTGGCTTGGCTGACCGGCTGCCGACCGGCTTTGCGGCCATGCCTGATTTCGCTACTGTCCGGCAACTCAAGAAAAGGTGGGGGAACGGCATGGTCAGGCTGGCGCGGTCCGTCCTCGTCTGTTGTCTCGTGACGGCGGTGGCGTTCGGTACGGCCTCGAACGTGCGCGCGGCCGAGTTTCCGACCCGTCCGATCAAGATCGTCATTCCCTATGCCGCGGGCGGGCCGACGGATGTTTTTGGCCGGCTGGTGGCTGAATATCTCGGCAAGGATCTCAAGCAGGCGGTGTTCGTGGAGAACAAGGCCGGCGCGCAAGGCGCCATCGGTGCCGAAATGGTGGCGCATGCGGAGCCCGATGGTTACACGCTGCTCGGCACTTCCGGATCGGTCCTGATCCTCAATCCGTTACTGTACAAGAAGCTTTCCTACGATCCGCCTCATGACTTCCGGATGCTGGCGCTGGTCACCGAAGTGCCTGTCATGCTCTGCGTTCATCCGTCCGTGCCGGCCAGCACGCTCTCGGAATTCGTCGCTTACGCCAGACAGAACCCGGGCAAGCTCAATTTCGGCTCGGCAGGAACCGGCAGTTTCACCCATCTGGCCGGCGAAATGTTCAAGCAGATGGCCGGGATCGAGATGACCCATGTCGCCTACAAGGGGGCGGCGCTGGCACTCACCGATGTCCTGTCCGGCCACATCCAGCTGATGTTTGAATCGGTCAGTTCGACGCTCCCGCATGTGCGATCCGGATCGCTGCGGGCACTTGGCGTTAGCTCAAATCAGCGGGTTTCCGATCTTCCCGATGTGCCGACCATCGCGGAGAGCGGCTATCCCGCCTATTCCGTCAGCGTCTGGAACGGGGTTGCCGCGCCGGCCGGTCTGCCGGATAACGTCACGCGGATTCTGACCGATAGCCTCGATCGGATGATGAACGACGCGGCGTTCCGGGCATCGCTCGAGAAGCTCGGCTATACGGTGCTCCGTCCGCGCAGTCTTGCCGCCATCACCGAATTCGTCGATACCGACCGCGACAGGTGGTCGGCTGTGATAAAAGCACAGAACATTTCACTGGATTGAGGTAATGGTTCGGGATTGAGCGATGGTTCGAGAAAGTGAAATCCGCGAGGGCGAACTCGCCGTCGAGATGCCCAAGCCGAACAATGCCGGTCTTGTTTTCATCGGCCGCATCCGCACGCCCTGGACCTCGCGGCTGATGACGCCGCGGCAGGGCCGCCATGACGGCCCGGTCTGCCGGCTGGAGATTTTCGAGCCATGGCTGCCGGCGCTGAAGGGCATCGATTTTTATTCCAACCTCGAAGTGATCTACTGGCTGCATCTGTCTCGCCGCGACCTCGTGCTGCAAAGCCCGAAGAACAACAAATCGACCCGCGGCACCTTTTCGCTGCGCTCGCCGGTGCGGCCGAATCCGATCGGAACCTCAATCGTCAAGCTTGTGGGTATCGAGGGCTCGACCGTGCTCGTGCGCGGCCTCGATTGCCTCGACGAGACGCCCTTGCTCGATCTCAAACCCGATCGCTGCGAGTTCACTCCATTGGCGCCGCCGCAGGCCGGGGATTTCGAGACGGAGTGAGCAAACACACGTCATTCCGGGATGGTGCGTAGCACCAGACCTCAGATGTGCAATTGCACATCGGGGAATCTCGAGATTCCGGGTTCGATGCTGCGCATCGCCCCGGAATGACGGCTACGCCGTCATTTCAACGCCGCCATCAGCTTCGCCGCGTTCTGTTCCAGCACCTTGCCGTCTTCCTTCTTGCTTGCCGGCGGCAGTAGCGCAACGCCGTCGTAGCGCGGCATCACGTGCATATGGAGATGAAACACCACCTGTCCGCTGGCGGGTTCGCTGAATTGCTGGATAGTGATGCCGTCGGCCTTGAAAGCCGTCATCGCCGCAACGGCGATCCTCTGCGTGGCGCGTGCGACGTGGGCGAAATCTTCCGCCGTGATATCGAGGATATTGCGCGCGGGGGCCTTGGGGATGACAAGCGTATGCCCCATACAGCGCGGCATGATGTCGAGAAAAGCCAGCACGTGGTCGTCCTCATAGACCTTGTAGCTGGGAAACTCGCCGCGCAGGATTTTCGCGAAGGGGTTGTTGCTGTCATAGGCGGGCATGGCGGCTCCTGAAATCTCGTTCTACTCGTCGATGGTTTTGCGAAACGGACCGGCCTCGGTGAGTTCGCGCGCGGCTTCCGCGACATAGACGCGTTCGCGCCTGAGGTATTCGTCGATGGCGCGGCGCAGGCCGGGATCGGCGATGTAATGCGCCGAATAGGTGGTTTGCGGCAAGTATCCGCGCGCGATCTTGTGTTCGCCCTGCGCACCGGCCTCGACGGTTTTCAGGCCGCGCTGTATCGCGAAATCGATCGCCTGATAATAGCAGACCTCGAAATGCAGGAACGGGTGATGCTCGATCGCGCCCCAATTGCGGCCGAACAGCGTCTCGGAGCCGATGAAATTGATGGCGCCGGCGATCCAGCGGCCGTTGCGCCGGGCCATCACCAGCAGCACGTCGTTGCTCATGGTCTCGCCGATCAGCGAAAAGAAGCTGCGGGTCAGATACGGCCGGCCCCATTTCCGCGAACCGGTCTCCATATAGAAAGCAAAGAACGCGTCCCAGGCATCTTCGGTGATGTCGCTGCCGGTCAGCGCATGAATCGTGAGGCCGCTCGCAAGCGCCTCGCGTCGTTCGCGCTTGATCGCCTTGCGGTGGCGTGAATTCAGCGTAGCAAGGAAGTCGTCGAAGCTGCCATAGCTCTGGTTGTGCCAGTGGAACTGCTGGTCGTTGCGCTGCAGGAAGCCATGTTCGGCCAGGAATTTCGATTCCGCCTCCCGCGCGAAGGTCACGTGAACCGACGATGCCTTGGTCGCCTCGCACAGCGCCACGAGGCCGCCCGCCAGCGCCTCGCCAATGCGGTCGGTATCGACGCCATCACGGATCAGCAGACGCGGTCCAGTGGCCGGGGTGAAGGGAACCGAGGCCTGCAGTTTCGGATAATACTGGCCGCCGGCGCGTTCATAGGCATCGGCCCAGCCGCGGTCGAACACGTATTCGCCCTGCGAGTGCGATTTCAGGTAACAGGGAACGATACCTGCGATAGCGCCATCAAGTTTGGCGAGCAGATGGCGCGGTCCCCAGCCGGTCCGCGGCGAGGCCGATCCGGACTCTTCCACCGCGGAGAAAAAAGCGTGAGATATAAAGGGGTTATAGCCTCTTTTTGACACGCTGCCGGAATCGCTTGCAGTAGCGGGTGAGGACAGCGCGTCGAGGACCATGAGGCCGCAGCGCGGATTGGCGCAGGCGTCCCATTGCTCCGCCGGAATCTGGCTCACCGACGACACCGCCTCAAGGGTAATTTTCGACGACGCCATCGCTCGATTGGACCGGTCACGCGTTACGATCAGCCATCGTGCATGGTGACCTTGCTTCAAAGATCGGGCATCGCGCGCCCGACTTCAAGGGCACGGTTGGCTCAGGTTTCCGGCACAAAGCCTTCGAAAATCATCTGGTCGGTGTAGCGCGTCGCTTTGGCGCGCTGTTCCGGTGTGCGCACGGTCCAGGTCAGCAGTGCGCAGCCAAAGATGTTGCGCGCGATCCAGGGGGCTGGGGCCGGCAGTTCATCGATCCAGTAGGCGACGAAATGCGGTTGGGTGCGGAACGCGTGGCGCAGTTGCCGCATGCCCTGGCGCTGGGCCGGCGTCGCCTCCGGCCAGTCGGCGGCGTCATAAGTGGTCTCGGCAATGATACCGCGCGGCAGTTGCGGCATCAGCTCGCGCAACGCCATTAGCTGGTCCGGGTCGAATGACATCCCGACCGCCGGCCCGCGATAGGAGCCGAGCACATCCGCCATCCGCTTCACCAGCCTGCGGTCGCCGTCAAAATGGCTCTTCACCTCGATCACCAGCGGTACACGGCCATCGACCAGCGCGCAGAGATCGGACAGCGACATCATCCGTTCGGAAGTATTCTTGAACTTCGTCGCCTTGAGCTCCGCCGCGGTCTTGCCGAGCAGGGTGCCCGAGCCTTCGGTGAGGCGGCCGAGTTCGTCGTCGTGATGCACCATCGCCTCACCGTCGGCGGTGAGCTGGATATCGCATTCGATGCCGAAATTGGCGGCGGCGGCAGCCGCTGCCGCACCCGGCATGTTCTCGATGATGCCGCGCGCATTATCGTGCAGGCCGCGGTGGGCGATCGGCCGCGCCGTCAGCCATTCCGGCGCGCGCATCGGCTTTGATCCCGCTACGAGACTTCGAAGATGCCCTCGACCTCGACCGCCGCATCCGCCGGCAGCGAGGAGACCCCGACGGTGGTGCGGGCATGACGGCCCTTGTCGCCAAAGGCTGCAACCATCAGGTCGGACGCGCCATTGAGCACCTTCGGCCCGTCGAGGAAATCCGGCGCCGAATTGACGAAGCCGCCGAGGCGGACCACGCGGACCACCTTGTCGAGGTCGCCGAGCGCGGCCTTGATCTGGGCCAGCAGGTTGATGGCGCAGCCGCGCGCGGCGGCATTGCCCTGCTCGACGGTGACGCCGGCGCCGAGCTTGCCCCTGGCGATCAGCGTGCCTTCCGGATCGACGCAAACCTGGCCCGAGACGAACAGCAGATTGCCGGTGCGGACGAAGCCGACGTAATTCGCCACCGGGCTCGGCGGCGTATGCAAGACCACGCCCTGTGCCGCAAGTTTCTGCTCGATCGTACCGGCCATGTTTCGTCCCCGCTGGATTTGAAATGCAGCGCCTTGTTTCGCGCATCGCGCGGTCACATGCAAGCGAGGGTGGCTGGCGGTGAACTGCCGAAAAACATGGCAGTACGGCGGATATTTCGTACTTTTTCGTGAAGCTGCCCTAGTTGCGGCGCAATAGCGCGGCCACTAATGTCACAGCTTCCTAACCCCATGGAAAAACAAATGGCAAAACACATGGCTCTAGCGCTCCGGAGTTTGCCTTTTGGATCGGCGCTGACGATCGCTGCCGCCGCCCTTGCGCCGGTGTTGACAAACGCTCCGGCGATCGCGGCAGGCGGCCCGTTTCTGGCGCATCAAGCGCTTTACGAACTCAGCCTGGTCAAGTCGCGCGGCTCCAACGCGATCAACGACGCGCGCGGGCGCATTCTGTACAAATTTCTCCGGCAGCGCCTGCGAAGGCTATACTTCCGAATTCCGCCAGGTGTCGGAACTCGACAGCGGCGAGGGCAAGGTGACGCTGAGCGATCTGCGCTCGACCTCGTGGGAAGACGGCGCCGGCAAGAGCTATCGCTTCAAGATCGACACCCGGATGAACGACACCAACTCCAGCCCCATCGACGGCATTGCCGAGCGCGACGGCGACCATGTCACGGTCAAATTGAAACAGCCGGTGGCCAAGACCTTCACGCTCGACGGCAGCACGGTGTTCCCGACCGAACAGATCCAGCGCATCATCGCAGCCGCCCGCGAAGGAAAATCCGTGCTGGAGCTGCAGGTCTTTGACGGCTCGGACAATGGCGAGAAAGTCTACAACACGCTTTCGGTGATCGGGCAACCGATCCCGGGCAACCGGACCGTGGCCGCACCCGATCCATCCACCGCCAGCGACGTGATGAAATCGCTGACAAGGTGGCCGGTCACCGTCAGCTATTACGACCACAATGCTCCGGCCGGAGACGGCGAACAGACTCCGGTTTACGCGATGTCGTTCGAGCTGTTCGAAAACGGCGTCTCGCGGGCGTTGACGCTCGACTACAATGACTTTGTCATATCGGGCGCGATGGACAAGTTCGACGTCAAGGACGTCAAGGATTCCAAGCCGTGCAAGTGACGGTCTCTTAGGCCGTCATTCCGGGGCGATGCGAAGCATCGAACCCGGAATCTCGAGATTCCCCGATGTGCAATTGCACATCTGAGGTCTGGTCCTATGGACCATCCCGGAATGACGAACGCTAGCCCTTCTCCGGGCCGTCATACGAAATCCCCCTGATCACGGCGGCATCGCCGAATTTCTTGCGCAGATCGTCGATTGCGCGTTCGGCCTGGGCCGAGCGGCGGTCGAGCATGTCGGTGTCGTCGGCCTGCGATCCCGGACGCAGCGCGCTGACGCCGGTGCCCATCAGCCGGAACGCCGTGCCGTCGATTTCTTTCGCCAGCATTTCGCGGGAGATGCTGAAGATCTTTGCCGCCAGCTGGGTGGGGGCATGAATCGATTGCGAGCGGGTGCGCTGCCTGAAATCGGCGGTCTTCAGTTTCAGCGTGATGGTCAATCCAGACAGCGCGCTGCTTTTGAGGCGGGCCGATACCTTCTCCGACAAGCGCCACAGCGTCTTCTCCAGCGTGGCGAAATCTCGGATGTCGGTCTCGAACGTGGTTTCGCTGGAAATGGTCTTGGCGCCGCGATCGGGCACGACGCGGCGATCGTCGATGCCGCGCGCCAGTCGCCATAGCCTGCGGCCTTCGGTCGAGAACTGCTTCATCAGTTCGACTTCATCGGCGCGCTGCAGGTCGGCGATGATGCGAAAGCCGCGCTGCGACAGCTTTTCCTGCGTGGCCGGTCCAACCCCGAAAATGAATCCGACCGGCTTGTCCGCCAGCATGATGCAGGCCTCGTCCTGGTCGAGCGTTGCGAAGCCGCGCGGTTTGTCCATGTCGGAGGCGATCTTGGCCAGAAACTTGTTGCAGGACAGGCCCACCGAAACCGTGATGCCGATGCCGCCCTCGACCTCGCGGGCGAAGCGCGCCAGCACTTTCGCCGGGATCATGCCGTGCACGCGCTGGGTGCCGGCGAGATCGAGAAACGCCTCGTCGATCGACAGCGGCTCGACCAGCGGCGTCAGCGCCTGTATGGCGCGACGCACCTCGCGGCCGACCCGGACATATTTCGCCATGTCGGGCCGGATCACGATCGCGGACGGGCAGAGCGCCAGCGCCTTGAACATCGGCATCGCCGAACGCACGCCGAAGGTGCGGGCGATGTAGCAGGCTGCCGACACCACGCCGCGCTTGCCGCCGCCGATGATGACGGGCTTGTCGGCGATGTCAGGATTGTCGCGTTTCTCGACCGTCGCATAGAACGCGTCGCAGTCGATGTGCGCCAGCGTCAGCGACGGCAGGGCATGGTGGCGAGCAAGGCGAGGCGAGCCGCATTCGCCGCAGCGCCGTGCCCTGAAATCCTGATCGCCGAGGCAATCCCGGCAAAAGCAGGTCGGGCCGTCCATCACGGGCGCTGTCGCGTTCACGGGACATCGCGCTCCCAGTCGGGGTCGCTCAGAGCCTGGCGCGCCGCGGCAATGTTGGTGGGGTGAAGCTGCGAGGCGGCCGCGAACGCTTTGACGGTTGCATCGTCCCGCAGCACGAAATCCAGCACGTGGCCGAGAAAATGCGGATCGGCGGCGGCGCTGCGCAGGGTCTCCGGTCCAATTCCGCTTTCAGCCAGGAACCGGCCCAGCCGCTCGGGCTCGCCGGCAATGAAGGAAAGCGCCTGAACTGCAACGATTTCAGCCATTTCGCGTGGGTTGTGAACAGGCTTTCTCAACTGCTGTGTTTGCCTTTCCGTAACTTATGGTCTCTATTTTGGAACCATCATGCCCGAGTCTGCGGAACGTGTTCAAGCAAGTGAGAACCAACTTCGCAGAAAGGCGGAAAGACGGTACTCGGGCTTAACGGGTTAGAGCGAATCTGGCGCTAGTTTGAATTCAGTTTTTGACACGCCCGGCGGCGGCCTGATGCGCAAGGTAGCCGGGGCCTGTCTTTTGCGGGAACGGGGAGGGGCGGGATGGCAAAAACCGTCCTGATCGTGGAGGATAACGAGCTCAATATGAAGCTCTTTCGCGATCTCTTGGAAGCGCATGGCTATCAGACCTCGGGCACGTCAAACGGCTTCGAGGCGCTCGATCTGGTGCGCAAGCTGCGTCCCGATCTGATCCTGATGGATATCCAGCTGCCGCAGGTGTCCGGCCTCGACGTGACGCGCTGGATCAAGGACGATCCTGAATTACGCGCCATTCCAGTGGTCGCGGTCACGGCGTTTGCGATGAAGGGCGACGAGGAACGCATCCGCGAAGGGGGCTGCGAGGCCTATCTGTCCAAGCCGATCTCGGTCGGCAAGTTTATTGAAACCGTTCGACGGTTTATCGGGTAGGAGAGTATCGATGTCCGCGCGTATCCTGATCGTCGACGACGTCCCGGCCAACGTCAAGTTGCTGGAAGCGCGGCTGTCGGCGGAATATTTCGACGTCGTGACGGCCATCAACGGCACCGAGGCGCTCGATATCTGCGCGCGTGCCGAATGCGACATCATCCTGCTCGACGTGATGATGCCCGATATCGACGGCTTCGAGGTTTGCCGCCGGCTCAAGTCCAATCCGGCCACCCATTTCATTCCGGTGGTGATGGTGACGGCGCTCGACAGCCCGGCCGATCGCGTGCGCGGCCTCGATGCCGGCGCCGACGATTTCCTGACCAAGCCGGTGTCCGACGTCGTGCTGATCGCGCGGGTGCGTTCGCTGACGCGGCTGAAGATGATGACCGACGAGTTGCGCATGCGCGCCATCACCTCGCTGGAGATCGGCGTGCAGGCGCCGGAGCGCAGTGCGGTGGCCGACACCGGCAAAGGCGGCCGCATCCTGCTGGTCGACGACCGGCCGTCATCCTATGAGCGGCTGGCGCCGGTATTAAGCACTGAGCACACCGTGGACGTCGAAACCAATCCGGCGGAAGCGGTGTTTCACGCCGCCGATGGCAATTACGATCTTCTGATAGTCTCGCTCGGCCTGCAGAATTTCGACGGCCTGCGGCTGTGCAGCCAGGCGCGTTCGCTGGAGCGGACGCGGGCGGTGCCGATCCTGGCCATTGCGGACGCCGACAACAACGCGCGGTTGCTCCGCGGCCTCGAGATCGGCGTCAACGATTACTTGCTGCGCCCGGTCGACAAGAATGAATTGCTGGCGCGGGCGCGCACGCAAATCCGCAAGCGCCGCTATGCCGACCATCTGCGCGACAATGTGCAGAACTCGATCGAGATGGCGATCACCGACGCGCTGACCGGCCTGCATAACCGCCGTTACATGGAAAGCCATCTCGGAACGCTGGCCGAGCAGGCCTCAAGCCGCGGCAAGCCGCTGGCGCTAATGATGCTCGACATCGATTTTTTCAAGGCGATCAACGACAATTATGGCCACGACGCCGGCGACGATGTGCTGCGCGAATTTGCAGTCAGAGTCCGCAAGTCGATCCGCGGCATCGATCTCGCCTGCCGCTACGGTGGCGAGGAATTCGTTATCGTGATGCCGGAGACGGACCTGCATGTCGCCGGCATGGTGGCAGAACGGCTGCGGCGCTCGATCGCCGGCGAGCCGTTTGCGATCAACAAGGGCACACGGCGCATCGAGGTCACGATCTCGATCGGGCTGTCGACGCTGGAGCAGAAGGGCGAAGCGGTCGCTGATGTCCTGAAGCGCGCCGACACCGCGCTTTACCGCGCCAAGCATGATGGGCGGAACAGAGTGGTGGCGGCAGCGGCGTGATATACCCCAACCCATCGTCCCTGCGAAAGCAGGGACCCATAACCACCACCGGTTACGGTTGAAACGCAATCTCGCGATAGCCATCTCGTTCAAACAGCACGGTCACGGCGTATGGGTCCCCGCGTTCGCGGGGACGACGATGTGGTCTTTACTCCCGCATTATTCAGCAACACCCGCGCTGCCTCCTTTGCAGCCCGTGCCATCGATGGATCGCCGCGCACCAGGTCCTGCGCGATCGCGCCATCGACCAGCAGCACGAGCTGGGTCGCCAACCCTTCGGCATCGGCGACCTTGAGCTGCTTCAACAGATCGCGAAACCAGACCCGGCGGCTTTCCTTGAAGGCGATTGCGATCTTGCGGACGACCTGATCGCCCGTTCCTAATTCCGCTACTGCATTCACGAACGGGCAGCCCCTAAAACCCTTGTCGGCAAAACCACGCTCCAGCCGGTCGAAGGTGCGGAGAATTTGCTCCGCGGGCGGTTTGTCGGAGGCCGGAACCGGTTTGAAGCGGCGCTCCAGATAGGCCGATATCAGAGCGTCTTTCGACGGAAAATGATTGTAGAGCGTGCGCTTGCTGATGCCGATCTCGGCAGCGATGGTGTCGACGCCAACAGCGCGAATTCCCTGCAGGTAGAACAGCAGGTCGGCGGTTTCGAGAATCCGCTCGGGCATGCTCGGCTTTGCGGGTGCGGAGATCATATCGTGAGGGCCTGTATCGTGAAGCTATGTCCCGAAACGAGGGAAATTCGACATTTGAGCACGCCAACAGTCATGGCAGGAATGCAGTGCGCCATGCTTGACGCCTACCGACAGCTTAATTACACAGATCGGTGTAATCAAGCCGCAAGCGACGGCAGGTCGCGGGTCAGCCGCGATCCAACGGGAGAACAAGAACAATGTCCCTGCTGAAAACCTTGCGTCCGACGCTTCCCATCCTGATCGGTGCGTCCGTCATGCTCACGCTGAGCATGGGCTTGCGGCAGTCGCTCGGCATCTTCCTGCAGCCGTTGACCAGCGACATCCACATTTCGGTGTCGGATTTCACCCTTGCCATTGCGATGCAGAACCTCGCCTGGGGATTTCTGCAGCCGCTGGCCGGGGCGATGACGGTGCGGTACGGCTTTCGACCCATTATGATGATCGGTGCGCTGCTTTACATCGCCGGTCTCGTGTTGATGGCGAGCGCGCAGGGGCTGCTCAGCGTCATGCTCGGCGCCGGCGTTCTGATCGGAACGTCACTGGCCTGTACGGCCGCGGCGATCGCGATGTCGGTGGCGGCGCGCGCGGTGCCTGCGACGGTGCGCAGCACCGTGATGGGCATTGTCTCGGCCGCGGGATCGCTCGGTGCGCTGGTGTCGGCGCCGCTTGGGCAGCTGCTGAATGAAGGTTACGGCTGGCGAACCGGCCTGGTCGGCTTTGTGATTCTCTCGGTGCTGATGCTTCCGGCGGCCTGGTATGCGGGCCGGGTTGACAAGGTGCCGCTGCCGGCACGAGCGCCCGATCAGATTGCCGATACGTCGGCTGCGGTGGCGGTCAAGGTCGCGTTTGGCAATGCCTCGTTCGTGGTGATGACCTGCGCCTATTTCGTCTGCGGCATGCAACTCATCTTCCTCACCACCCATCTGCCGTCCTATCTGGCGATCTGCGGCATGGACCCGATGCTGAGCGCGCAGACGCTGGGCATGATCGGCGGCTTCAACGTGATCGGCAGTCTGTTCTTCGGCTGGGCCGGCGGTCGCTGGAACAAGCTGGCGCTGCTCGGCGGCATCTACATTTTCCGGTCGCTGATTCTGGCCTGGTATTTCATGCTGCCGCCATCACCGGCTTCGACACTGCTGTTCGGCGCGCTCATGGGCTTCCTGTGGATGGGCGTCGGTCCGCTGGTCGCAGGCGCCGTGGCCGAAATGTTCGGGCTGCAATGGCAGGCGATGATCCAGGGGCTTGCCTTCATGAGCCATCAGCTCGGCAGCTTCCTCGGCGCTTACGGAGGCGGGCTGATCTACAACTCGCTCGGCTCCTACAATATGGCCTGGCGCATCGGCGTCGCGCTGGGCTTGGCCGGCGGAATCATCCAGGTCGCCTTCGCGCTGATCCGGCCGAGCGCGCCGCCAATGTTGCGGACGGCGTAGGGTCGCCGAGATCGCTCCCCGGATGCTGCGCAGCGCGTCGCACTTGCGGCGTGATGCGCTGCAAATCCGGGGTCCATCGCGCTACAATAGAGGAAGTCTGGGTCCCGGCTCTGCGGAGCAGCGTGAAGAACGCTGCACCGCGTCCGGGACACGCCCATCCAAAAACAAAAACGGGACCCGAAGGCCCCGTTCAAACCCGTCGCAGCCTGAACGCCGCTTACTTGATCTTCAACTCGCGGAATTCGACGTGCTTGCGCGCGACCGGATCGTATTTCTTCTTCACGAGCTTGTCGGTCATGGTGCGCGAATTCTTCTTGGCGACGTAATAGAAGCCGGTGTCCGCCGAGGAGACGAGCTTGACCTTGATGGTGACCGCTTTGGCCATGTCTAAAACCTCAATAATGGGGGTTCGGGCGCCGGCCATCAGGCCCGCATTTGCGGCGCAACCTAGCTTCTGACAGCCCAAAGTCAAGGTTTTGCGGGTAAATAACCACGTGATTCCGGGCGATTATGCCTCAAAGAGCCGGATTTTTTCGAAAGCGTCCGGCCTTCAGCGCCGGGGGAACCCGTGCTACAAAGACGCACGCAGATGCTGTCGTTCAAACAGCACGCGGGCTTCGGGGGAAGCACGTAAATGATGGATCCCATCAGACGCACCATACTGACAACGGGTGTCGCGGCGACAGCGGCTGCCGCCGCGGGTACGCGCCTGTTTGCTCAGCAGACTGGGCAAGGAGGAGCAGCCATGGGTAATTTTGAAAAAGGCGGCGTTCGCATTCACTTCGAGGAGGCCGGTTCCGGCTTCCCAGTGCTGGTGATTCCCGGCGGCGGACTGAACTCGACGATCGCCGGCCTGAGCGGCAGCAGTTCGCCGTTCAATCCGATGGTGGAGTTCAAGGGCGAGTACCATTGCATCACGCAGGACCTGCGCAACGCCAAGGGCGGCCAGTCCTCGGGCCCGCTGGAGGCCGATCGTCCCTGGGATTCCTACACCGACGACCACCTTGCCCTGATGGATCATCTGAAGATCGACAAATTCTTCGTGCACGGATTCTGCATCGGCGGTCCCCTGATCTGGAACCTGTTGAAGCGCGCGCCCGATCGCGTCGTCGCCGCCGTGCTGGCGCAGCCGAGCGGCTCGCGGCCCGAGGCGCGCGATCTTTTCTACGACAACAATATGAAGAACTGGGGTCCGGAGTTGATCGCCACCCGTCCCGAGGTCACGGCTGATTTGGTCGATAAATTCCTGACCAAGATGTATCGCACCAATCCCGACTTCGTCTTCACCGTGACGCGCGACTTCGTGCGCAACTGCCAGACGCCGGTACTGATCCTGCCCGATGACATCCCGGCGCATCCCTACGCCGTCGCGATGGAAGCCGCGATGCTGGCTCCCAACGCGGAAGTGAGCATGTTCCCGTGGAAGGAGCCGAAGGAACGGATCCCGCTGGCGATCCGCCAGATCCTTTCCTTCCTGCGGGCGCATCTGCCGGCGGCGTAGGCTAGGCGGTCTAAAGACGTTAGCGGCATCTTTTTGGGAGCAACACGCTCAGTACGGCAGATCAATTTACTCGGCAGAAACAGCAATTGCCACCTCTGGGACATCATCAATCTCGGCAATTGCAACCCAACCGCGATCGAAGGTAAAGGTACCGGCTCGACCAGCTGGGTTCTGAATCTTGACAATGCGGATACGCCCGGGTTCGCCTGCATGTTCGACGATATAGAGCCAATACTGATCGCCATGTTGACGCGCAAAGTTGAACTGAACGCTTGAGAGGCCAACTGGGCGGTCCTCGAGGCACCCAGCCATTGCTTTTACTTCGACCCACCGTTCTGGTTCACCGCTCAAATCCGATTCCACTAAATCAAAGCCAGGATTTCCCGTGGGTGTCGGCTGGAGCAGCGGTTCACGGACGCGAATAACTGCGATCGCTTGCGCCTCGAGCGCCAAGTGCGCGCTATGCTCTAGAGAGTCTGGGTCAGGACCTTCGTCATCGGGCTCAGCAGCGACATACGACACGAACCGCCGTTCCTGGCCTTTTTGCTTCGCGCCGCTGCTAGATGCTCCAGTCGAGGGCGATCGTTGATGGCCATTTTCGTCATCACATGATGCGTTGTCGTTGTCGGCAGGCTGCGGCGGGGACATGTCGCCTTTACTGCTTGTGGGTTCTGACCTTACATTGGGCGAGCCGTGTGTGGACGGTTGTGAGGCTGGCGAGCTTGCCGGCCGGTCGTGCGGTTCTGTTAGTCGCGTAGTATTTTCCGGCTGGTTGCCGGCTGGGCCGGGTTCCGGCATTGCACTCATATCCAAGTCGTCAACATTCAATCGCAATAGCAGCTCCGCCATGCTCGTGAGGTTATGACGCTTCAAAAGGTCCAGCACATCGAGGTCGATACCAGCCTCCTTCGCAAGTTCCTCTACGATTGGCTTCTTGAAGGTGATTTTTGACTCAAGAAACGGGCTCCGCTTCCACTTCAAGGTTTCAAACAGCACTACCTCTGGCAACTCCAGCGCACCATCTAGCCCCGGGACCCATGAGGTACCATTCAGAGTTCGGATGAAGAGGGAATCGAATGCGACACTTCGCGTGTAGTAGTAGTAGGTCCAACTGTACGCTCCGCTAAAGACAGCCCGGCCACGCCGGTCTTCGAGTTCGATAAGTGCGTCCCATAAGAGTCCGGCACGTTTTGTCTGCCCTTCAGGCGGCAAGCTCGGCAACAATTCAAGAAGGCCCTTCAAGCCGCGGATATTGTAATCCTGCACCGATCCCTCTGAATTGGCCCGCTCTTCTCCTGTATCGCGGCGCAAAGACCGTCGCTCTTGGGCTAATAGTGAATTTGGCGCTTCGGTCGGAAACAGATTGCGCGTAGCGCCGCAGGCTTCCAGCAACTCGCGCACGTCCTCGCCACGCAAACATTCTTGGCGATCATCGACGATGACAACACCCGCGACGCCTGCAAATAGCTCCTTCAATCGAGCCGCCGCCAAATAGACATGCTCAGGATATGCCAGGGAGGACGCGCCGCTTTTAGCGTCCACGGCCCTGACAAATGGTGTCATCCGCAGTACGGCTTTTAGCTTTTCCTTCTGCCCTTCAGAGTCTGTTTTAAACGCATGCAGAATGCGCGCGATATCAGCCGAGTAAGTATGATCCGGGGGAGCGCCATTATTATAACCCGGCAGGATATTCCGGATGACGTCGTCAACGGGGTCAGGTTCGGTGAGTCCGAGCGAGCGAAGGAATGTACGCGTATCGGAATCTCTGCAAACCGAACGGCGTACGGTTGGAAATCCAGTCGTAGTCGTCGAAGGCAAGAACGCTTGAGGCTGACCGTGGAGAAATACCTCAACGTGGCTTCCGTCTTCCAGTCGGATCAATGGTACGCCTCGCGAGCGAATTTGGCGTCCTACTGACGGAAGATTTCCGAGAAACTTATAGAGCCGCACGATCCACGCGTCGGATTGCGCCGCGAGAAATTTTTCGGGCAAGCGCAAGAGAAGCGACTCCGGCGTAAGTTCGGTCAGGTTAAATTCCCGCATAAGGTACTGCCTTAGGCGTGGTGTCCGATCAGCGGTGATTTCACCACTCAGCCATGCGACCGGCGCTGTTGCAGCGGTCAATGTAGCAAGCTGATCGGATTGGATAAGATCACGTAGTTCTTGGGTACGGGCAAGCCGTGCTTGGTTCGCCGGTATATACCCCCCATTTGCGCTAGGAAGCAGGGCTTCCGATCGAATGGCAGCAACGGTCTTTTCGAATATCGGGAGTTAACCGGCCATGATGCAGATTTCGTCGAAACGTATGAACTTGACACACAAACTCGCAAACCCCGCGCCGTCGATGACGAACTTATTGGTGATGTCGTTCGGCGCGTCCAGCAAACGGCCGGCGCGCTGCGAAGTAACCAATTTCCCGCTACGCCGAACCTGACGCAATGCGGCCGGTGCGATTTCTCACGTCTTTGTACGCCCGGCTCATCCGCCTTAGCCGCGCTGGCGGCAAAAACGCAGCAGAGTTGAGCGGGGTCATGGCAACAGACTACATCGCACTCCGCCAAGAAAACGTAGTCGGTTACGGAACGCGCATCCCTATGATCGGCGGGATGCTGTTGGCCAACCGATACGATAAGCGTACGCATTTTGTTTTTGAGTTGTTGCAAAATTCGGAGGACGCTCTTGGCCGACGAAATGCCTGGACGGGATCGCGCGAGGTAAGTTTTACGCTTTCCGAGAAAGAATTGCGAATTTCGCATTACGGCGCGCCGTTTGATACCGCAGACGTGCGCGGTGTTTGCGGAATTGATGAAAGCACCAAAGATTACACCTCGATCGGACGCTTTGGGATCGGCTTTAAATCGGTCTACGCCTTTACCGACAGACCCGAAGTGCACTCGGGCGATGAAGCATTTGCAATCGAAAGTTATGTCTGGCCGGTGGCTGTCCCAGAGCGGGCAAGAAATCCAGAAGAGACGCTAATAATCCTTCCGCTCGATAAAGCAACGGCGGAAGACCGAGCAGAGATTGCCCAAGGTCTTGAACAACTCGGGGCCGATGCGCTTTTATTTCTTCGGAATGTTGAAGAGATTTCGTGGGAGGTCGTAGGCAGGTCGCGAGGTCTTTATATGCGGAGCCCCGCCAAACACTTAGCCGACCACGTTCGACAAGTGGCTTTGGTGGGTGAGAGGATAGGACAGTCGGATGTTGAACAGAGCTGGCTGGTCTTTTCTCGGCAGGTGTTCAACGAGGACAAGCCCGTAGGATTTGCTGAGATCGCCTTCTCTATGAGTAAGGACGAAAACACTTTTCTGGTAGAGCCGGTCGCTGACGCCCCGCTCGTCGTGTTTTTTCCAACTGCTCTCAAGACTGACCTTGGGTTTCTCATTCAAGGCCCTTACCGCACGACGCCAAGCCGCGTATGCAACTGCTCGTCATTTTCAAGGGCGGTGACAGCTTCTTGAAGGATCGAGGAATAGTCAAAATAGCCCTTTTCGTGCAGAAGGGCCGAGTAAGCAACCAAACCCTCGGCAATAGCAGTACCCTTCAGGCCAGCCCAATCAATCTCGGACTCCCTCAATACGGACATGGCTTCGATATAAACGTTGGTATCAGTATAGCGTTTGAGCTGGACCCCTTGAAGCGTCGTCGTGGCCGTTAGGCCGCTTCGGGCGGAATTGCGGTCAACGAACAATACCTGCTGAACTTCATTGAGAATGTCATATTTGAGGAAACGTGGGACTTCGTTGCGAAGCAAGTCGATGCAGAAGCCATGAATCGTACCGACGAACATCTCAGCCATGCCGGTGAGATCGGGCATGCTTTCACGGCAACGATCAAGTACACGTTGCTTAAGTTCGGCGGCGGCTTTTTCCGTAAAGGTAAAGGCGATGATGTTTGCGGGCTTAAGACCGCCGCCGCCCTTATTCGTCGGCAGTAAGAGTCTCGTGATATGTTGCGCGACAACCTCGGTTTTGCCCGATCCTGCGCAGGCGATAAGCTGAAGGTCTCCTCCAGCATGCGCCACCGCTTCGGCCTGTTGTTTCGTAATCTGCATACTACCCACCGTCAGACACCGAAGCTTATGCGCACGGCGAGGTTGCTATCCACATGGACGTAGCGTTGTGGTTCATTGTTTGTTCTATCGCAAGCCGAGTCGTCAGACAAGTAAAAGGAATTTTCGCACGGGAGAGAATGCAAGATTGTTGGCCGCTCCTTGTTGAAAGAAATGCAGGACTACAAACCACGAACGGTCCAGTGGTCGACCGGGGGGAGAAAGCTGTCCTTGATGCTATATTTGTTAAATTACTTACACCTCAAAGAATCGGTTTTTCGGTCGCGGCAGGCCGAGATTTTCCCGCAACGTCTTGCCTTCATATTCGTTGCGGAAAATCCCACGCTTCTGCAGTTCGGGCACCACCTTGTCGATGAAATCGTCGAGCCCGGCGGGCAGGAACGGGAACATGATATTGAAACCATCGCAGCCGAAAGTGGTCAGCCACTCCTCCATCTGATCGGCGATGGTTTGCGGCGTGCCGACGAACGACAGTCCGCCATAGCCGCCGACGCGTTGCGCGAGCTGCCGCACGGTGAGCTTGTCGCGCGCGGCAAGGTCGACCATCCGCTGGCGCCCGCTCTTGCTCGCATTGGTCTCGGGGATCGGCGGCAATTGCCCGTCGGGATCGAAGCCCGAGGCGTCGGTGCCGAGGATCACCGAGAGCGACGCGATCGCGCTGTCGTAATGCACCATGCTGTCGAGCTTCGCACGTTTCTCCTTGGCTTCCTCGACGCTGTCGCCGACCACGACAAAGGCGCCGGGCAAGATCTTCAGGCCATCGCGGTCGCGGCCGAGCTTGTCCATGCGGCCCTTGATGTCGGCATACAGCTTTTGTCCGTCGGGAAGACTGCCGCCGCCGGTGAACACCGCCTCAGCTGTTTCCGCCGCAAGCTGCTTGCCGTCCTCCGACGCGCCGGCCTGCACGATCACGGGCCAGCCCTGCACCGGACGGGCGATGTTGAGCGGGCCGCGCACCTTGAGGTATTTTCCCTTGTGATCGAGCACGTGCATCTTGTCGGGATCGAAATAGAGCCCGGCTTCGACGTCTCTGACAAAGGCGTCGTCGGCAAAGGAATCCCAGAGGCCCGTGACCACATCGTAGAATTCGCGTGCACGCTTGTAGCGCTCGGCATGCTCCATATGGTCCTCGCGCCCGAAGTTCAGCGCCGCATCCGGGTTTGAGGTGGTGACGATATTCCAGCCGGCGCGGCCGCCGCTGATGTGATCGAGCGAGGCAAAGCGGCGGGCGACGTGATAGGGCTCGTCGAAGGTGGTCGAGCCCGTCGCGATCAGTCCGATGTGTTCGGTGGCGCCGGCCAGCGCCGACAGCAGCGTGAACGGTTCGAACGACGTCACGGTGTGGCTGCGCTTGAGCGCATTGACCGGCATGTTGAGCACAGCCAGATGGTCGGCCATGAAGAATGCGTCGAACTTGCCGGCTTCGAGTTTCCGGATCAGCCGCCTGATATGCGCGAAATTGAAATTGGCATCCGGCCACGCGCCGGGATAGCGCCATGCGCCGGTGTGAATGGAAACCGGCCGCATGAACGCGCCGAGGCGGAGTTGACGTTTTGGCATGGCTTTTTTCCCAGTGTTAACCGTCTCGCTAGGAGATGGGGAGCTCTTGGCGAGAAAGCATCAGATACGGACAAGAAGGAATTTTTGATTTGAGCTGTGCCTGAAGAACGTTTCTCCGGTCATTCCGGGGCGATGCGAAGCATCGAACCCGGAACCTCGAGATTCCGGGTTCGCATCTTCGATGCGCCCCGGAATGACGGCGGAGCGCTACACCCCCAACACATCCCTGTGCATCTTGCCGCCGTAGAAATGGAAAAATGGCACCGCGTCGTCGTGGCTGAGTGGCCCGGTGGCAAGGCGCTTTTCCAGTTCGTTCAGGACGTTCTTGGTCATCGGATGCAGATCGGCCAGCGGCTTCGATCCGATCTCGACCCACACCAGCTCGACCAGTTCAGCCTCGGCATGGATCACGCCTTCGACATGATGGGTGATGGCCGAGGCGTCGGCGGTGAAAAACCGCGTATCGAACCGGCGCACGCGGCCGGGCGGAGTGATGGCACGCGCAATCAGGAACAGGCTGGACGGATCGGGCAGCAGGCCGGCATCGGAGAATGGTTTCCACTCGCCTTCCAGCGCAGGCGTGGCGCCGTTGCTCTTACGGCCGAGGCATAGCCCGGTTTCCTCGCAGGCCTCGCGGATCGCCGCAACCGCCAATGAGCGCGCGCGCGACGGCGTGATCTTCGGACTGCCCTTGAGCAGATTGGCTTCGAGGGCTTTCGGAATCGGCGCGGCGACGGGAATGCGGTTGTCCGACTTGTCAACGCGCCCGCCGGGAAAAACGAACTTCCCGGGCATGAACACCACCTTGTCGTGGCGCTTGCCGACCAGGACTTTTGGAATGGCGGTGGTTCGATCGACCAGGATCAGCGTGGCGGCGTCTACCGGGCGGCGATAGGGATGGTGATCGGGTTCTTTCTCTGGCGTTTTTTCAGTCTCGCTCACCTTGCCCCCACCACTTTATCTTTGAACGTCATTGCGAGCCACCGGGTCGCGCAGAAGCGCGCCCGATGACAAGTTCCGCGAAGCAATCCAGCTTTTGCGCGGCGAAACCGAAGCTGGATTGCTTCGTCGCTGGCGCTCCTCGCAATGACAACGTCTATTTCTCCGGATTCTGCTCATCAAATCCGTGCATGCGCAACGCCCACTGCATCCCGACCACGGCGCCCTTGACCGGCTGCAGCAACACCAGCGACGCGATCAGCGTAATCGGCAAATAGATCGCCAGTTGCAGCGCCACCGGAGGCGAATAATTGGTTTCGATCATCAGCGCCATCGGCACCACGATGTGGCCGACGATGATGATGACGAGATAGGCCGGGAGGTCGTCGGCGCGGTGCGGCGTGAAGTCGAGGCCGCAGACCGAGCAATTATTATCGACCTTCAGGAAGGCGCGAAACAGTTTGCCTTCGCCGCAGCGCGGACAGCGGCCGCGAAAGCCGCGCTTGATCGAGCGCCAGACGTCACGTTTGGCCGCAGGCTCCACGCCCGAGGTCCAGACCTTGGTGGCTGTGCCCGCGGTTTCCAGACCTTGTGCCATCATGACTTGCCCTTCTTCGATTTGCCCGGCTTGTTGCCTGACTTGGCCTTGCCGGGCCTGCGATCCTTCTTGCGCGGGCTGCGGCCCGGATGCGCTTTCGAATGTTGCTGAGCCTGCGCCCTCGCGGCATCGCGCGCGCCCTGTTTTCTGCCGCGCGGCGCGACCTGGCCTTCCGACAACAATTCGAACCGCAGCGCGCCCGCGACCGGTGCAGCTTCTACCAGCCGCACGTCGACAACGTCACCCAAACGATGCATGGCACCGCTGCGTGAGCCGACCAGCGCGTGGCGGGTCTCGTCGTAGTTGAAGTATTCGGTACCCAGCGTGCGGATCGGGATCAGGCCATCGGCGCCGGTATCGCTGAGCTTGACGAACAGACCGGCGCGGGTGACGCCGGAGATGCGGCCCTGAAACGTCGCGCCGATGCGGTCGGCAAGAAAATGCGCGATCAGCCGATCGGCGGTCTCGCGCTCGGCTTTCATGGCGCGGCGTTCGGTGACGGAGATTTGCGCGGCGATCTCGCTTAGGCTTTCGACCGTCTCGGTCTCCGGCAACGCGCCTTCGCCAAGGCCCAGCCCGCGAATCAAGGCACGGTGCACGATCAGATCGGCGTATCGCCGGATAGGCGAAGTGAAATGCGCATAGCGCCGCAGGTTCAGGCCAAAATGGCCATAATTCTCGGACGCGTATTCGGCCTGGGCCTGGCTGCGCAACACCACTTCATTCACCAGCGGTTCGGAATCATGTCCCTTGACCTGCGCCAGCACGCGATTGAACAGCGAGGGGCGTAACGCGCCGCTTTTGGCAAACGGCAGGTCGAGGGTTTTCAGGAATTCCTGCAGGTTGTGAACCTTCTCCAGCGTCGGTTCATCGTGTACCCGGTAGATAAGCGGCAACGCCTTCTTTTCAAGCATTTCGGCCGCGGCGACGTTGGCCAGGATCATGAATTCTTCGATCAGTTTGTGCGCGTCGAGACGCTCGGGCACGATGACGCGATCGACCGTGCCGTCGGGCTTGAGCAGGATCTTGCGCTCGGGAATGTCGAGGTCGAGCGGATCGCGCTCGTCGCGCGCCCGCTTCACTACGGCATAGGCATCGTAGAGCGGTTTTAAAATCGGCTCGATGAGGGGACCGGTGATGTCGTCGGGCCGTCCGTCGATCGCCGCCTGCGCCTGCGCGTAGCTCAATTTGGCCGCCGAGAGCATCAGGATGCGATGGAACGTATGCGAGCGTTTGCGGCCGTCCTTGTCGACGACCATCCGTACCGCGAGCGCGCCGCGCGGCTGTCCCGGCACCAGCGAACACAAATCGTTGGAGATGCGCTCGGGCAGCATCGGGACCACGCGATCCGGAAAATACACCGAATTGCCGCGGGTCAGCGCGTCGCGATCCAGCGCCGAGCCCGGCCGTACATAGAAGGCGACGTCGGCGATGGCGACGGTGACGATATAGCCGCCCTTGTTGTTCGGGTCGGCATCGGGTTCGGCATGAACGGCGTCGTCATGGTCCTTGGCGTCGGGCGGATCGATGGTGACGAGCGGCAAGTCGCGCCAGTCCTCGCGCCCCGCCTGCGTTGCGGGTTTTGCTTCCTCGGCTTCGCGCAACGCTGCCGGCGAAAACGCCTGCGGAATTTCGTGGGCGTGGATCGCGATCAGGCTGACGGCCTTTTCGCTCGCGAGCGAGCCTAGTCTTTCCTTGACCTTGCCGGAAGCCAGACCAAAGCCGCGCGAGCGCACCAGATCGACGCTGACGAGATCGCCATCCTCGGCGCCGCCGGAGTCGGCCTTGGCGATATTCAACTCGCGCCCGGCCTGCTTCTTGTCGACCGGAATGAGACGCCCGCCGCCGCCGGGCAGGGCGCGAAAGATACCGAGCACGCGGGTCCTGGCGTGATCGACCACCTTGATGACGCGCCCGCTATAGGCACCGCTTTCGGCATCCGGCTTTTCGACGCGCAGCAGCGCGCGGTCGCCGACACCGGCGGCGGTGCCGGGCTGCGGGCGGCGCGGGACATGGATGCGGATTTTGGGGGCGTCGCCGCTTTCCTCATCCCATTCGGTGGGTGTGGCGATCAATTCACCGTCGCTGTCGCGGCCGGTGATATCGGCCATCACGGTCGGCGGCAGGGCCGCCGGCTCGTGGATTTTCTTGCCCTGTTTGGCGATGGTGCCGGCGTCGGCGAGTTCGCGCAGGATACGTTTCAGCTCAATGCGGTCGGCGTTCTTCAGGCCGAATTCGCGCGCAATCTCGCGGGTGCCGACTTTGCCCGGATTGGCGCGGATGAAGGCGACAATGGCGTCCCGCTCTGGAAAAACCTTGTCGCGCTGCTTTGCCACTCTATCCGCTTGCCTTGCCGGCGCTCTTCTTGGCGGCGGGCTTTGCGGGTTTGGCCGGGGAGGTTTTCGCCGTCGCCGTCACCGGCGCGCGCGCCTTGCTGGCAGCGTTCGATTTCGGTTTGGCGGCGGACTTTTTCGCAATCGCCTTTTTGACCGGTTCGGCGCGACATCAGTTGCCGGCTTCGCCGCCTTGGCCGGTTTTGCTTTCTTGGCGCCACGCTTCGGTTTGCCGCCGCCCTTGGCGACGCGCTCGTCGATCAACGCGATGGCTTCCTCCAGCGTGATGGTCTCCTGGGTCTTGTCACTGGGGATGGTGGCGTTGACGCCGCCTGCCGTGACATAGGCCCCGTAGCGTCCGCCCTTGACCGCGACGCCACCAAGAGTCGGGTGATCGCCGAGCGGCTTGCCGGGATCGGCGCCGAAGCGGCGGCCGCTCGGGCCTTTTAGCACCTTCTCGGCGATCAGCGTTACGGCGCGGTTGAGTCCGATGTCGAACACCTCGTCGCCGGCCTCGAGGCTGGCATAGGTCTTCTCGTGGCGCACGAAGGGACCGAAACGGCCGAGCCCTGCGGTGATCGGCTCGCCGGTCTCCGGGTGCTTGCCGATTTCGCGCGGCAGCGACAGCAGCTTCAGCGCCAGCTCCAGTTCGATATCGCCCGGCGACATGTTCTTGGGAATGCCGGCGCGTTTCGGTTTCTCGCCTTCGGCGTAATCCTTCGGATCGCCCAACTGGATGTAGGGACCGAACCGTCCGGCCTTCACCACGACATCGCGATCGGTCTCCGGATCCTTGCCGAGGATGCGATCGGCGCTGGCTTCGCTGTCGGCCGCGAGCGGACGGGTGTATCGGCACTCCGGATAATTGGTGCAGCCGACGAAGGCGCCGAACTTGCCGGCTTTCAGATTGAGCTTGCCGGTGCCGCAGGTCGGGCATTGCCGGGGATCGCCGCCATCCTCGCGCGGCGCATAGATGTGCGGGCCCAGCATGTCGTCGAGCGCATCCAGCACCTGCGTGACCCGCAGGTCCTTGATCTCGTTGACGGCGCCGATGAAGCCGACCCAGAAATCCTTCAATACCTGCTGCCAGGAAATCTCGTTGTTGGAGATGCGATCGAGCTGCTCTTCGAGCGCCGCGGTGAAATCATATTCGACGTAGCGGGCGAAGAAGTTTTCCAGGAACGCGACCACGACGCGGCCCTTGTCCTCGCCATGCAGGCGCTTCTTTTCCAGCCTGACATAGCCTCGATCCTTCAGCACCTGCAGGATCGAGGCATAGGTCGAGGGCCGGCCGATGCCGAGCTCTTCCATGCGCTTGACGAGGGAGGCTTCCGAAAAGCGTGGCGGCGGTTCGGTGAAGTGCTGGGTGACCGCGAGATCCTTGCGCTTCAAGGCCTCGCCCTCGCTCATGGCGGGCAGGCGGCGCGAATCCTCATCGTCGCCGTCGTCGTCGCGGCCTTCCTGATAGAGCGCGAGGAAGCCGTCGAATTTGATCACTTGTCCGGTGGCGCGCAGTTCGAGCACGCGCGCACCGGCTTTGGCCGCGATATCGACCGTGGTGCGTTCCAACTCGGCGGATTCCATCTGGCTGGCGATGGTGCGGGTCCAGATCAGTTCATAGAGCCGCGCCTGATCGGTATCGAGACGCCTGCGCATCTCCGCCGGGCGGCGCGACAGGTCGGTGGGACGGATGGCTTCGTGCGCTTCCTGGGCATTCTTGGCCTTGGTCTGGTACTGCCGCGGCGCTTCCGGCACATAGGCGTTGCCGTAGTCCTCGCCGATCACCTTGCGCGCCTGCGTGATCGCCGAAGGATCAATCTGCACGCCGTCGGTTCGCATATAGGTAATCAGACCGGTGGTCTCGCCGCCGATGTCGATGCCTTCGTAGAGCCGCTGCGCGATCCGCATGGTATGCGCCGGCGCAAATCCCATCTTGCGGCTGGCTTCCTGCTGCAGCGTCGAGGTGGTGAAGGGCGCTTGCGGATTGCGCCGCGCCGGCTTTGCTTCGACCGTGGAGACCGAAAAGTTGGCGCTCTCGATCGCCTTCTTGAAATCCTCGGCTTCCGCGCCCGAGCCGATGTCGAGCCGCTGGATTTTCTTGCCGTCGGCGCCGACGAGGCGGGCCTCGAAAGCATCGCCGCGCGGCGTCGTCAGGGTCGCAACCAGCGACCAGTATTCCCGTGGAATGAATTTCTCGATCTCGAGTTCGCGGTCGCAGACCAGCCGCAGTGCCACCGATTGCACGCGGCCCGCCGAGCGCGCGCCGGGCAGTTTGCGCCACAGCACCGGCGAGAGCGTAAAGCCCACCAGATAATCCAGCGCGCGGCGCGCCATATAGGCGTCGACCAGCGCGCCATCGATCTGGCGCGGGTTCTTCATCGCATCCGTCACCGCCTGCTTGGTGATGGCGTTGAACACCACGCGTTCGATCTTGTGGTCCTTGATCGCGCGCTTTTCCTTCAAGACCTCCAGCACGTGCCAGGAGATCGCTTCGCCCTCGCGATCAGGGTCGGTTGCAAGGATCAGTCTGTCCGCGCCCTTGAGGGCCTTGGCTATGTCGTTGAGCCGGCCGGCCGCCTTGGGGTCGATTTCCCAGATCATCTGGAAGTTGGCGTCCGGATCGACCGATCCGTTCTTGGCCGGGAGGTCGCGAACGTGACCGAAAGAAGCCAGCACCTCGTAGGAGGCGCCCAGATATTTGTTGATTGTCTTGGCCTTGGCCGGCGACTCGACAATGACGATATTCATGTCATTCCAATGGCTTATGGGAAAAATAAGGGCCGGTTCCGCGAGATTCGCGTCGGCCGTTTCGCAGCGAACATGGGTGCAGTGGCCCCCCGTGTCAAATCGACAGATGTTGATGAGGCCCCGAGCTGCTGCTGTCCGGGGGCCGATATACTTCTCAAAAGTTGTAAATTGCTCTTTAAAGTTGTTGTCTTAAAAGGAGTAAATATTTAAACTACTCGTATTTAGTGCGCCAAAATCCTTCGCAAACGAAAGCTGTCCTAGCGACTGGCCAGGGTCCGCCGGGGCTTCAACATCGTATCCGCCGCACCCAACAGCCGCCCATCGCGGGCGTGCAGTTCGAGCTTGCGGACCGGACGGCCTTTTTCGCGATCCACCAGCAGTGTCGAGAACCCGTCCGCGGATCCGGAAAACTCCTCGCTCCATTGCCGCAGCGCGACCAGCACCGGAAACACCCCGCGGCCTTTCGGCGTCAGCACATATTCCTGATAGGCGCTGCCATCGGAGGCGGGGGCCGTCTTCAGGATGCCCCGGTCGACCAGCGCGCGCAGCCGCACGGTGAGGATATTTTTCGCGAGCCCGATGCTCTTCTGGAATTCGCTGAACCGGCGAATCCCCAGCAATGCGTCGCGGATGATCAGCAGCGACCACCAGTCGCCGATCGCGTCCAGCGATCGGGCGATCGGGCATTCGGCGTTTTCCAGGCTGGTCCGTTTCATCCTAGCCATCCTTTCGTGCCGGAATAACCTTCGTACAGATCACGGCGTTGTGTAGTTGCATCATGAAACCAGAACCTCTAGATGGCAACATAGTTTAATAATGCAACCAGGCAGGAGACGACAATGCGCCTCGCGAATAAGACGGCATTGATTACCGGCGGCAACAGCGGCATCGGATTTGCGACCGCGAAACTGTTCGTGGCGGAGGGCGCCAAGGTCGCCATCACCGGCCGCAACAAGGAAACCCTGCATGCGGCTGCGAAAGAACTGGGGCCGAATGCGCTGGCGATCGTGGCTGACGCCACCGACATCGCGGCCACCGAAAAGGCTGTCGAGCAGGCTGTGAAGGCCTTTGGCAAGCTCGACATCGTATTCGCCAATGCCGGTATTGCGGGCGGTACGCCGCTCGGCGGCACCACGCTCGAAGCCTTCGAGAAGGTGGTCCGTACCAATCTGACCGCAGTGTTCTTCACGGTGCAAGCGGCCGTTCCCCATCTTAATGACGGCGCATCCATCGTGCTGAACGGCTCGGTGATCTCCGTGCTCGGCAATCCCGGCTATGCCGCCTATGCCGCCAGCAAAGCCGGCGTACGCGCGATGGCGCGGGTGATGGCTTCGGAACTGTCGCCGCGCGGCATTCGGGTCAATGTGGTTTCGCCCGGCGCAATCCGCACCCCGATCTGGGGCGCCGCGGTGGCAACAGCGGAAGCCGAGAAGGCCTTTGAAAAGCGAATTGCGCTAAGCACGCCGCTCGGGCGGCTCGGTGAAACCGAGCATATCTCGAAGACCGTGCTGTTCCTGGCTTCCGATGATTTAGTGCACGTGCAGGGCCAGGAGTTGTTCGTCGACGGCGGCAGCACCGCGTCTCCGGCAGGCGCTCCGGTCTATCGGGGGTAGTTTCGAACTATCAGATCAGCGACACCAAGCCGCCGCCGTGGCGCTCGAGCCGTCCTGCGAGTTCGAGCTCCAGCAACACGGTGCGCACGGTGGCCGGCGATGTGCCGGCCATCCGGATCAGATCGTCGAGCCCGATCGGGCTCGGCCCGAGCAGGCTGACGATGCGTGCGCGGTCGCGGGCCTGGGGCTCGAACGCCGGCGGTTCATCTTCATCGAATTCGTCGGCGCGGAATTCCATCGGCCGCCCCATGATCGGCTCGACCGCGTTGATGACGTCGGCCGCTTCCGTAATCAGCATCGCGCCCTGCTTGATCAGGTCGTTGGTGCCGGCGGCGCGCGGATCGAGCGGTGAGCCCGGCACCGCGAACACCTCGCGACCCTGTTCGGCGGCGATCCGCGCCGTGATCAGCGAGCCGGAGCGATGAGCGGCCTCCACCACGACCACGCCGAGCGCCACGCCCGAGATCAGCCGGTTGCGCCGTGGAAAATCGCGGGCGCGCGGCACATGGCCCAGCGGCATTTCCGAAATCGCGGCGCCTGTTGTTGCGATCATGGTCTCCAGCAGCTCGACATGCTCGGGCGGATAGATTTTGTCATGGCCGCCGGCCAGCACGCCGATCGTGCCGCTTTCGAGGCTGGCGCGGTGCGCCGCCTGATCGATGCCGCGCGCCAATCCCGAGGCGATGACAAACCCGGCTTCACCAAGTTCGCGCGCCAGCATGCCAGCGAATTTCAATCCTGCGCCTGAGGCATTGCGTGATCCGACGATCGCGATGATGGGCCGCATCAGCACATCCTGCGCGCCGCGCACGCCGAGCAGGGGAGGCGCATCATCCAGCACCGCCAGCCGCGGCGGATAGCCGGCTTCGCCGGGTGCCAGCAGGCTGACGCCGTGTCGTTTGCCCGGCGCCAGTTCCGCCCGCGCGTCTTCCTCGCTGCAGATACGGCCCGGCCGCGAAGCGCCGCCGCGCCGCGCCAGATCGGGCAGGCGCTCCAGTGCCGCACCCGCGCTGCCGAAATGATTGAGCAGCGAGCGGAAGGTGTGCGGTCCGATCCGGTCGGACCGGATCAGCCGCAGCCAGTCGATCCGCTGCGCGTCGGTGAGGTGGGTGGTCGTGGTTTTGGTGTCCATGCATGCGCGAGAATGGCCCAACCGGAGGGGGCGGGCAACTATCCCCGTCATTCCGGGATGGTCCGAAGGACCAGACCCGGAATCTCGAGATTCCGGGTTCGATGCTTCGCATCGCCCCGGAATGACGGAGAATGCTTGCCCGATCTCTACGCGCTTCTTAAAAGCAATCTCGTCTCGACAGGAAACGCCGCCCATGATCTCGCTCGCCGAACTCCAGCGCCGCATCGATTCCGGCGATCTCTCGGCCGATGCGGCGATTGCCCAGTCGTCCGAGGCGATCGACGCGCTAGGACAAGACCATCGGCGCTTTTGTCTGCCGTCCCGAGACCGTCCGCGCGGCAAGCACAGGGTCCGCTGCGCGGCATCGCGGTCGGCATCAAGGACATCATCGATACCTCGGACCTTCCGACCGAGATGGGCTCTGCCGATCTACCGGGGCTGGCGGCCGCGCGCGGATGCGCCTGTCGTGATGATGCTGAAGCAGGCGGGCGCGACCATCATCGGCAAGACCACGACGACGGCTTTCGCGGCCAACGATCCGACGCCGACGCTCAATCCGCACAATCACGGCCATACGCCGGGCGGATCGTCATCGGGCTCGGCGGCGGCGGTCGGCGCCGGCATGATTCCGCTGGCGCTGGGAACGCAGACCGGCGGTTCGGTGATCCGCCCAGCATCGTTCTGCGGCGTCGCCGCGATCAAGCCGACCTACCGGATGCTGCCGACCGTCGGGCGTGAAATGTTTTTCGTGGACGCTGGATACCGTCGGTCTGTTCGCGGCCGGCGTCCGAGACCTGGCGCACGGACTTGTCGGCCATGACGGACCGGCCCGAATTGCTGCTGCCTGCCGCGACGCTACGCGCCGCGCATCGGCATCGTCACTCAGGATTTTGCCGGAGCTCCGGAAGCCGCCGGTGGCGAGGCGCTGCGGATCGCAACCGAGGCTGCCGAGCGCGCAGGTGCGCCCGTTCGCGCGCTGAACGTTGCCCGGAAATCGTTGCGGAGGCATGGCGCATTCATTTGATCGTGCAGCAGTTCGAGGCGCATCAGGCATTCGCCTGGGAATATCGCGCCAATTACGACGCCATGCCGCCGCTGCTGCGCCGCAGGCTCGACGAAAGCATCGGCATTACCCCTGCCGATTTCGACGCAGCGCGCGCCGTCGCGAACCGGGCTCGCGCGGCTTTGGCTGAATTGTTCGAGGAGGTGGACGTGTTGCTGACGTTCTCCGCGCCGGGAGCCGCCCCGAAGGGACTGGCCTCGACCGGCGATCCGCGTTTCAACCGGCTCTGGACCCTGATGGGGGTGCCTTGCGTCAACGTTCCCGCTTTTGTCGCCGAAGGTGGATTGCCGGTGGGCGTGCAGGTCATCGCGCGGTTTGGCGACGATGCCGGAGCGCTGGCAGCGGCACGGTTTGTTGAGGCGGCGTTGGCGGGGCGGTAGGGCTCTCGTCATTCCGGGGCGATGCGAGGCATCGAACCCGGAATCTCGAGATTCCCCGATGTGCAATTGCACATCTGAGGTCTGGTGCTAACGCACCATCCCGGAATGACGATTTTTCTATTTCTCCCCGATCCGCCCCTCGGTCCCCGCCTGCAGCCGCTTGATGTTGTCGCGGTGCGCGTAGAACAGCAGCAGGGTCAGCACGACGAACAAGTGAGGCCAGCGCCGAATGGCCGAACCACCACAGGAACAGCGGCGTGATGAAACTTGCGACCAATGCCGACAGCGACGAGTAGCGCGTGGTCGTGGCGGTTCCGAGCCAGATCAGGCAGAACACCACGGCGGCCGGCCAGAACAGGCCGATGAGGACGCCGATATAAACCGCGACGCCCTTTCCGCCGTTGAACTTGAGCCAGACCGGAAACAGATGGCCGAGGAAGGCGCCGAGGGCTGCGAGCATCGCCGCGTTAGGTCCACCAAAATAGCCTGCGATCATGACAGCGATCGTGCCCTTGAGCGCGTCGCAGATCAGCGTCGCGGCGGCGAGGCCCTTGCGTCCGGTGCGCAGCACATTGGTGGCGCCAATGCTGCCGGAGCCGATCGAGCGCAGATCCTGTGTGCCGGCGAGTTTCGTCAGGATCAGCCCGAATGGAATCGAGCCGAGCAGATAGCCAATGATAAATGCCACCGGCAGCCATGCTTCAGGCGACATCGCCGTACCTCCCGCTACGTTCGTTGCGGTGAATTTCCCGCGCATTAGACATGCTCATAGACCGTGCGTCCGCCGACTATAGTGCGCATGACGCGGCCCGAGAACCGCGATTCATCAAACGGCGTGTTCTTGCATTGCGATTTGAGGTCGGCTGGGATCAAGCACCCACGGCGTATCGGCGTCGATCACGATGACGTCGGCGGGCGAGCCTGCGCGCAACGATCCGCCGGGCAGACCCAACAGTTCGGCGGGACGCGTCGACATCGCGCGGATCAAGGTTTTGAAATCCATTTCACCATTGTGAATCAGCCGCAAAGCCGCGGGCAGCATGGTCTCAAGGCCGATCGCGCCGGAGGCGGCTTCCGCGAATGGCAGCCGTTTGACTTCGACGTCCTGCGGATTGTGGTCGGACATGATGACATCGATCAGGCCGGAAGCGACGGCGGCGACCAGCGCCACGCGATCATCCTCTGTGCGCAGCGGCGGCGACAGCTTCAGGAAGGTCCGGTAGGGGCCGATGTCGTTTTCATTCAATGTAACGTGGTTGATCGACACCGAGGCTGAGACCGCCAGCCCCGCATCGCGCGCGCGTTTGAGGATTTCCAGCGACTCGATACAGGTCAGCGAGGCAGCGTGATAGCGTCCGCCGGTCAGCGCGACCAGCCGCATGTCGCGCTCCAGCATCACCGCCTCGGCGGCATTGGGAATGCCCTCCAGGCCCAGACGTGCCGCGAACTCGCCCTCATTCATGACGCCTTCGCCGACCAGATCGGGGTCTTCGGTGTGGTGCACGATCAGCGCGTCGAAATCCCGCGCATAGGTCAGCGTCCGCCGCATCAGCTGCGCATTGGTGACGCTACGATCGCCATCGGTGAAGGCCACCGCGCCCGCGGCTTTCAACAGGCCGATCTCGGTCATTTCAGCGCCACGCATGCCTTTGGTCAGCGCCGCCATCGGGTGGATGTTGACGATCGCGGTGTCGCGGGCGCGGCGCAGTACGAAGTCCACCGTCGCCGAATTGTCGATCACCGGTGAGGTATCGGGCTGGCAGATGATGGTGGTGATGCCGCCGGTCGCCGCCGCCTGGCTGGCGGAAGCAAAGGTTTCGCGGTGCCCGGCGCCGGGCTCGCCGACAAAGGCGCGCATGTCGATCAATCCGGGCGCGACGATCTTGCCGGCGCAATTGACGATGTCGGTACCCTCGGGCACGCCGGCTGCACCGATGCCGCGCCGGGAATCGCGGATCAGGCCATCGGCGATCAGCACGTCGCCGGGTCCGTCGAAATCGCGCGAGGGATCGATCAGGCGGGCGTTGGCGAGCAGGATCGGGCGGCGGTCGGTCAGCATCAGGCGTTCGGCAGGTTGCGGGCGAGCGCTTCGAGCACCGCCATTCGCACCGCCACTCCCATTTCCACCTGTTCACGGATCAGCGATTGCGCGCCGTCGGCCACGATCGAATCGATCTCGACGCCGCGGTTCATCGGACCCGGATGCATCACCAGCGCGTCAGGCTTTGCGTAAGCGAGCTTCTTCTGGTCGAGCCCGAAATAGTGAAAATACTCCTGGCTGGACGGCACGAACGAGCCGTTCATGCGCTCGCGCTGCAGCCGCAGCATCATCACGATGTCAGCGCCGTTCAGCCCCTCGCGCATGTCGCGGGCGACCTCGACGCCCATCCGCTCGATGCCGCGCGGCAACAGCGTGGAAGGCGCCACAACGCGCACGCGGGCGCCCATGGTGTTGAGCAGCAGGATGTTGGAACGCGCGACCCGCGAATGCATGACATCGCCGCAGATCGCGATCACGAGGCCTTCCAGCCGGCCCTTGTTGCGGCGGATGGTAAGCGCATCGAGCAGCGCCTGCGTGGGGTGCTCGTGGGCGCCGTCGCCGGCATTGATCACCGAGCCATCCACTTTGCGCGCCAGCAATTCCACCGCGCCGGAGGCGTGATGCCGTACCACGAGGATATCCGGGTGCATGGCGTTCAGCGTCACCGCCGTGTCCACAAGGGTTTCGCCCTTGCGCATCGACGACGAAGATACCGACATGTTCATGACGTCGGCCCCTAGACGTTTTCCCGCGATTTCGAATGAGGATTGGGTGCGGGTCGAAGCCTCGAAGAACAGGTTGACCTGGGTGCGACCGCGCAGGCTTGTGCGCTTCTTGTCGACCTGGCGGTTGAGCTCGACATACTCCTCGGAGAGGTCGAGCAGCCCAACTATATCGGCAGCGGAAAGCCCCTCGATTCCCAGCAGATGCCGGTGACCGAGGACGAAGGTCGATTTCGATGCGGGGGTCATTAAAACGAGAGCTATAGGCAGGAAGGTAGACCGGGGCAAGCGCCAAGAAGGCCGTTGCGAGTTATCCCCTGAGATGTCCTTTTTTCGTCATGCCCGGTTTATGGCGGGCTCCACGTCTTCCCAGGTTTTCACCGCAAAAAAGACGCGGATGACCGGAACAAGTCCGGCCCGTGACGATGTGCAAGTGAAATCGCCCGCGTTCCGGCGTAAACTGATTCCCGAAATCACAGTCAGGAATGGCCCATGACGCAGGCTTCATTCACGCTCGCTGAGGCGCTCAACCAGTCGCCGCCGTTTGAAGACGTCGACCTGTTCGAAATTGACCGGCCGCTTTCGGAAACAGTCGCTGCCAATGGCGGCGCTTCGGCGCAACAGGAATTGTCGGAGTTCGGCAAGCATTGGGGCTCGGCCGCGATGGCCGCGCGGGGCCGCGCCGCCAACGAGAACACGCCGAAACTTCGGACGTTCGATGCTAGAGGCAACCGGCGCGATGTCGTCGAGTTTCATCCGGCCTATCATGAGCTGATGGCGCGCAGCGCTCATGCCGGCGTGCATAATTCAACCTGGACCGTTCAGGGCAAGCCCGTCGGCGGTGCGGCCGAAGTGGTGCGCGCCGCGAAATTCTACATGGCGGCGCAGGTCGAGACCGGCCATTTGTGTCCGATCACCATGACGCGCGCGTCGGTGGCGGCGTTGGCCGCGCAGCCGGACTTGCTGGCGAAGGTCATGCCCGTGATCGGCACGCGTGCCTACGATCCCTCGTTTGCGCCGTGGCCGGCTAAACGCGGCATGACCCTCGGCATGGGCATGACGGAGAAGCAGGGCGGCACCGATGTGCGCTCCAACATGACGCGCGCGGTGCGCGACGGCGACGCCTATCGCATCACGGGGCATAAATGGTTCATGTCGGCGCCGATGTGCGACGCCTTCCTGGTGCTGGCGCAGGCCGATGAAGGGCTCACCTGTTTTTTCATGCCGCGCTTCCGGCCGGATGGATCGGTCAACGCCATTCATTTTCAGCGCCTGAAGGACAAGCTCGGCAACCGTTCCAATGCATCGTCCGAAGTGGAGTTTGCCGATACCTATGCCGTGCGTGTCGGCGACGAGGGCAGGGGCATCCGCACCATCATTCAGATGGTGCAGTTGACGCGGCAGGATTGCGCCACCGCCAATGCCGGGCTGATGCGATCGGGGCTGGCGCATGCGCTGCATCACGCCAGATATCGCAGCGTCTTCCAGAAACATCTCGCCGATCAGCCGCTGATGCAGGCGGTGCTGGCCGACATGGCCTTGCATGTCGAGGCTTCGACCGCGCTGGTGCTGCGGTTATGCCGCGCCTTCGACCGGGCGCCGGTCGATCCCCGGGAGGCCGCCTATATGCGGCTGATGACGCCGGCGGTGAAATACTGGGTCTGCAAGAGCGCGCCGGGATTTCTGTTCGAGGCGATGGAGTGCCTTGGCGGCAACGGCTATGTCGAAGAGGGCATCCTGGCGCGGCATTTTCGCGAATCCCCGGTCAATGCGATCTGGGAAGGTTCGGGCAATGTGATGTGCCTGGATGTGCTTCGGGCATTGTCGCGCGAGCCCGAGGCCGCCGCCTCAGTTCTGCAACATCTCGTTCAGGAAACCACCGGATTGCCCGGCGCCGGGCGATGCCGCGGCCTTTATCGGCAAGACCTTCCGCCGGCCGGACAGCGAGCGGATGGCTCGGCTGGCCGTCGAAAGACTGGCGCTGCTCGCCGCCGCGGCGGCCTTGAACAAGGTGTCGCCGCACCATGCGGAATTGTTCGCGATGACGCGGCTTGCCGGGAATCATGCCAGCATGTACGGCGCTGTCGATCTCGCCGATGGCGATATCAGGGGATTGCTGGAGCGGGCGCTGCCGCAATAAAACTTGAAAGCCTTTGATGGACTCGCTCAATCCCGCCTATCCGCCCGTCACGGCAGCCCGGCGCCACGGCCGCCGCGAATCTGGAAATTCTGGGGCACTGCGCTGTGGGGATTGGTCATCTTCGCAGCAATGTTCGTCGGGCAGCTCGCTGTCGTGGCCTGGTTTGTATTGCGGCAGGAGGGACCGCTCGACATGGCCGCCGCGGTCCGTGTGGTCAGCGGCGGGCTCACGATCTCGCTTTCCGTCATCATGGGGTTGCCCGCGGTGCTCGCGGCGCTGTGGCTTGCGATCCGGCTGTCGCGGACGCCGTTCGCCGATTATCTGGCGCTGCGCTGGACCACCCGTGGCAATGTTGTGATCGGGGTCGGCGCCCTGTTCGTGCTTGTCATGGGGTGGGACCTGCTGTCGCGCGCGGTCGGGCGTGATGCCGCGCCCGGATTCATGATGGAGGTGCTGAAATCGGCGCAGGCCGATGGCGCGCTATGGCTGCTGGTGATCGCATTCTGCGTCGCCGCCCCGATCACGGAAGAATTTTTCGCCCGCGGCTTTCTCTACCGCGGCTGGTCGGAATCGTTCCTCAGGCCCGCCGGCGCCATCCTGCTGTCGTCGCTGGTGTGGACGGCGCTGCATCTGCAATATGACTGGTTCTTTTTCGGCGAGGTATTTTCGATCGGCCTCTTGCTCGGCTATCTCCGCTACCGCAGCAACTCGACCTGGCTGACGGTGGTCGTGCACAGCCTCAACAATCTCGCCGCGACGCTGCAGACGATCTGGCTGGCGGGATCGAATTGACGATGCGAGCGATCTTCACCTCTCCCGATGGGAGAGGTGAAGACGCCGGCATCCGTGCGGCGAATGGCTAGCGGCCTCCGGGGGTTTGCCGAAGCCTCGTTAACCGGTCGAGCGCGCCCTGCAGGATGAAGATCGCGGCATGCTCGTCGATCACCTCGGCGCGTCTGGCGCGGCTCATGTCCATGCCGATCAGTTCGCGTTCGACGGCCACGGTCGAGAGCCGTTCGTCCCACAGCGCGATGGCCAGATCGGTCAGTTTGGAGAAATTGCGGGCAAAGGCGCGGGTCGATTGCGCGCGCGGCCCCTCGGTGGCGTCCATGTTGATGGGCAGGCCGAGCACAAAGCCGGCGGCGTTGCGCTCGGCGGCAATGGCAAGCAGACGCGCGGCATCGGCCTTGAAGGCCTTGCGCTGGATGGTTTCGACGCCCGTCGCAAGCCTGCGGTCGGGATCGGAGACGGCGACACCGATGGTTTTGGTGCCGAGATCGAGCCCGATCAGCGCCCCGCGTTCCGGCCAGTGCGCGACAGCCTCGATCAGCGGTAGGATGTGGGCAGGCATGGCGTTCGCATAACACGCGGGTTGTAATGCGTGCAAAGCAGGAAAGGCCGGGGAAGATGGATCCGCTGACGCTATTCGGCCTGTTCGCGGTAACCGCAATGCTGGTGTGCTATGCGCTGGAGGGCCGCAGCCACTGGTTCGTCCTGGCGTTCGCGGCTGCCTGCGCGCTGGGTTCGGTTTACGGATTTTTGCAAGGAGCCTGGCCGTTCGGGCTGGTCGAGGCGATCTGGGCCGCCGTTGCGCTGCGGCGCTGGAGCGTCAGCTAGTGGAAACGCTGGCGGCCAGAGCCCGCGGTTGCGGCGCGAAACCCTCCTCTGCTATACGGCGGGCTGAATTCGCCCCGATAAGGCCTATATCATGTCCGTTGATGCCGACACCGTTCGCCGTATCGCGCATCTGGCGCGGATCGCGGTCACTGAGGCCGAGGTTCCCCATCTGCAGGGCGAACTGAATGCGATGCTGGCCTTTGTCGAGCAGCTCAGTGAAGTGAACGTTGACGGCGTCGAACCCATGACCTCGGTGACCCCGATGGAAATGAAAAAGCGCGCCGACGTGGTCAATGACGGTGAAATCGCCGACGAGGTGGTCGGCAACGCGCCGGAGACCCAGGACCATTTCTTTCTGGTGCCGAAAGTCGTCGAATAGAATAGCGTTTTCGAACGAAGCGGACACCGGTTCGCATCCAGAAAATGCGGCAAATAAAAGAGTCTTCCGATGTGCATGCTGTGCGACGATGAAGCGGCCTACCAGGCCTACATGAATTATATCGACGCGATGGAGCGGCAGGGCAAGATCGCCGATCCCGACAAGGCCGTCGACGCCGTGCTCGACCAACTCGAGGCGGCCGACAAGGCGCGCGTCAAAAAAGACGACCCGGCCAACGACAAGACGCTGTCTCCGTTCTTTTGCAGCCCGGTTGATAAATGACCGATTTGACATCGCTGACGATCGCCGAGGCCAGAAGTGGCCTCGCGAGCAAATCCTTTACCTCGCTTGAGCTGACCGACGCGCATCTCCGGGCGATCGAGGCCGCGCGCGGCCTCAATGCCTTTGTGCTGGAAACGCCGGACCAGGCGCGAAGCATGGCGCGCGAGGCCGACGCCAGGATTGCAAAAGGCGAGGGCGGTCCGCTCGGCGGCATTCCTCTGGGGATCAAGGATCTGTTCGCGACCAGGGATGTGCGCACGACGGCGTGCTCGAAAATCCTCGGCGATTTCTTGCCGCCCTATGAATCCACCGTGACCTCGCAGCTGTGGCGCGACGGCGCCGTGATGCTGGGCAAGCTCAACAATGACGAGTTCGCGATGGGCTCGTCGAACGAGACCTCGTGCTTCGGCCCCGTGGTCAATCCGTGGCGGCGCGAGGGATCCGATACGACGCTGGTGCCCGGAGGCTCGTCCGGCGGCTCGGCCTCGGCGGTGGCGGCGCTGCTGTGCATGGGGGCCACCGCGACCGACACCGGCGGCTCGATCCGCCAGCCCGCGGCATTCACCGCTACCGTCGGGATGAAGCCGACCTATGGCCGCTGTTCGCGCTGGGGCATCGTGGCGTTCGCATCCTCGCTCGACCAGGCCGGGCCGATCGCGCGCAGCGTGCGCGATGCCGCGATCCTGATGCGCTCGATGGCCGGGCACGATCCCAAGGACACCACCTCGGTCGATCGCGCGGTGCCGGACTACGAGGCTGCGATCGGAAAATCCGTGCAGGGCATGAAGATCGGCATCCCCAAGGAGTATCGCCTCGACGGCATGCCCGCTGAAATCGAAAAGCTGTGGAGCGAGGGTGCAGCCTGGCTGAAGGCGGCCGGGGCCGAACTGGTCGAGGTGTCGCTGCCGCACACCAAATACGCGCTGCCGGCCTATTACATCGTGGCGCCGGCGGAAGCCTCGTCGAACCTGGCGCGTTATGACGGCGTCCGCTACGGCCTGCGCGTGCCCGGCCGCAGCATCGGCGAGATGTATGAGAACACCCGGGCCGAAGGTTTTGGCGCCGAAGTCCGCCGCCGCGTCATGATCGGCACCTACGTGCTCTCGGCCGGCTACTATGACGCCTATTACCTGCGGGCGCAGAAAGTTCGCACCCTGATCAAGAAAGACTTTGAGGATGTTTTCGCTACCGGTGTCCATGCCATCCTGACACCGGCGACGCCCTCGGCCGCGTTCGGCATCGGTGAAAAGGGCGCCGATCCCGTCGAGATGTACCTCAACGATATCTTTACCGTGACGGTGAACATGGCCGGACTGCCGGGGATCGCGGTTCCCGCCGGCAAGGACAGCCAGGGCTTGCCGCTCGGCCTGCAATTGATCGGCCGTCCGTTCGACGAGGAGACGCTGTTCTCGCTCGGCGAGGTGATCGAGCAGGCGGCCGGACGATTTACGCCGGAGCGCTGGTGGTGAGCGTCGCGGATTTCAAAGCCAGCCTGTCCGACGCAGCACCTGCGCCTGATCTCGCCGCGCCGCTTGTAGCCCTGTGGTGGGCTGCCAAGGGCAACTGGGACGAGGCGCACGGAATCGCGCAGGATCAGCACACCGCCGATGGCGCGTGGGTGCATGCCTATCTGCACCGCGTCGAGGGTGACCTCGGCAATGCCGCCTATTGGTACCGGCAGGCCAAAAAGCCGGTTGCGACGGATTCGATAGAGACCGAGTGGGAGCGGATTGTTTCGGAACTGTTTGGGCGCCAGAGCAAGCGCTCTTGAGGGCCGATCGTATTGGCATCGAAGAAACTAGATCGCTTTACGAGCAACCATATTGAGGCTGATCAGCGTTTCGCTGAAGCGCAATTCGCTGGTATCGTTAAACAGGCCGAACTTTTCGACACGCTCTATTTCGCAAAATCCGGCTTCATGCAGCAGGGTTCCGAGCATATTGGTGTCGAAGCCGGAATAATGGATGTCATAAGGCGTAGTACGCCCGCCGAACATCATTCGCATGATGTGGAAACGACCCTGAGGCGTGAGATTGGGGTGGACATATATTTTGCACAGAATTTCCAGGTCCGGGACCGACGCCCTGAGCCTGCCGCCTGGTTTGAGAATCCGGTATATGTCCTTGAAAGTATTTTGAACCTCTCCGTTATACGCGAGATGCTCGAAGACATGTGATGCGTAGACCTCGCAGCAACTCTCGTCGTCCAGAAATGTCAGGTCGGTGCAATTTCCGACGTAGTCGACGATCGGTCCGGGAATGGCATCCAGTATCTTCCAGCCCTCGCGCTGTTCCCAGCCGCCAATGTGCAGCTTGATGCCGTCCGTCGGTGGTTCGCCCATCATTGTCGTGTCGCTCCTGCTGTCGTGCAGCTTGTTCTTAAGGCTTGATAAGCCCGCAGTGGGAATTCCTGAAACAGGCGCTGCGAAATTCGCCACCAGCAATATCTATCCGTCGATCCAATTTCCATCACGCCTTGGTCTCGACGGGTAATTTGGGGGGTGCTACAAAGTCGCCCTCCAGGAAAACATTCAATTATTTCAACGTCTTTGCCGCAAATTTACGCCGCTGGAACCGATCGGACCGACTTTACCCATGAACATCCCAATCAAGCCATCGAAACTGATCAAAGGCACGACCGGCGATTGGGAAATGGTGATCGGGCTCGAAGTCCATGCCCAGGTCACCTCGCACTCAAAGCTGTTTTCCGGCGCCTCGACGGAATTCGGCGGCGAGCCGAACAGCCATGTCTCGCTGGTGGATGCGGCGATGCCGGGCATGCTGCCGGTCATCAACGAGGAATGCGTGCGCCAGGCGGTGCGCACCGGCCTTGGGCTAAACGCGCAGATCAATCGGCGCTCGGTGTTCGACCGCAAGAACTATTTCTATCCGGACCTGCCGCAGGGCTACCAGATCAGCCAGTACAAGTCGCCGATCGTGGGCGAGGGCGAGGTGGTGGTCGAACTGGCTGGCGGCGAGAGCGCCACCATCGGCATCGAGCGGCTGCATCTGGAGCAGGATGCCGGCAAGTTGCTGCACGACCGCAGCTCGACCCTGTCGTTCGTGGATCTCAACCGCTCCGGCGTCGCCCTGATGGAGATCGTCTCCAAGCCGGACATCCGTTCCTCCGAAGAGGCCAGGGCCTATGTGACAAAACTGCGCTCGATCCTGCGCTATCTCGGCACCTGCGACGGCGACATGGAGAAGGGGTCCCTGCGCGCCGACGTCAACGTCTCCGTGCGCAGGCCGGGTGAACCGCTCGGCACCCGCTGCGAGATCAAGAACATGAACTCGATCAGCTTTATCGGTGACGCCATCGAATACGAGGCGCGGCGCCAGATCGAAATTCTGGAGGATGGCGGCGCCATCGACCAGGAAACCCGGCTGTACGACCCGAACAAGGGCGAAACCCGGTCGATGCGTTCCAAGGAAGAGGCGCATGATTATCGCTATTTCCCGGATCCCGATCTGCTGCCGCTGGAGTTCAGCGAAGCCTATGTCGCCGAGCTGAGGGCGGCGCTGCCGGAATTGCCGGACCAGAAGAAGGCCCGCTTCGTCGCGGACTTCGGCCTTTCGCCCTACGACGCCGGGGTGCTGGTGGCCGAACATGAGAGCGCCGATTTCTACGAGGCCGTGCTGGCGCAGCTCGCGAACAAGGCCCGCGACGGCAAACTCGCGGCCAACTGGGTGATCAACGAACTGTTCGGGCGGCTCAACAAGGAAAGCCGCGACATCCAGGCGTCGCCCTTGTCGGCCGCGCAGCTTGGAATCATCGTCGACCTGATCGGCGAGGGCACCATCTCCGGCAAGATCGCCAAGGACCTGTTCGAGATCGTCTGGCAGGAGGGCGGCGACCCCCGCGCGGTGGTCGAGGCTCGCGGCATGAAGCAGGTCACGGATCTGGGCGCGATCGAAAAGGTGGTCGATGACATCATCGCCGCCAATCCCGACAAGGTCGCGCAGGCCAGGGCGAAGCCGGCCTTGATCGGCTGGTTCGTCGGACAGGTGATGAAATCATCCGGCGGCAAGGCCAATCCGCAAGCGGTGAACGATCTGCTGAAGTCCAAACTCGGCATCTGAACGCCGCGCGACGCGACGGCCGTCGTGATTGGCGCGACGATGCGTGACGCGGATGAAGCGTCGATGACATCGTCGAGGCATCGCGCAAACCAAAATCGCGCCCGCGAATCACCGGCGGCGATTCGCTCAAAAAACCGGTTTTGGCGAGTGCCGATGAGACGCGAAGCCAGTGAGCATGAAAATTTTTTCATTGCCAAAAATCACGACTCAGAGTCCGCGCCACGTGCTTTTGAGTCCCGTTCGTGAACAGTCGCGGATGCGCAGCACGTCGATCGATCGATGCAGGAATAACAGAAACAACTGCGGTGCAGGTGTTTTCTGCATTTCATGCAGCAGAGCGTGTTGGTTTTCTCGTATCATTCGCATCGTTGCGCAAACGGATCGTGGTGTTGTCGATCAACATGCATCGCGGGCTCGCGCGCCGGCGCGTCAACACTTCCTTAAGCAGGACACTGTTTTTTCTAATGTGTTGGTGTATTCGGGATGCAGTGCATTTCGATTCCCGAGTGCACGCAGCGACTAAGCCATCTCACTAACATTAGGAGGGCAACATGGCCAAGAAAGCTAAGAAGGCAAAGAAAGCGAAGAGCGCAGTGAAGAAGACTGCGAAGAAGACCAAGAAGGTCGCCAAGAAGAAGTAATCTCGCTTCCGAAAGATTGCCGGCGGATTTATGCCGGCACGTCACACGAGCTTCTGAGGATGGTTTGCTTTTCGAAGCAGGTTCAAACTGGAGCTCTGGTCGACGAAAGAGGGTGTCGGCGAGACATCAGGTCAACGGCTGGATCGTATTTTCGAAGAGTTCGCTCTTGGCAAAACCGGTCCGGCAGAAGAAACAGGTTTTCTTCGTTCGGTGCGGACCTTTCGATCCGCAGTTTCACCGGCCTCATGGCCTCAGGTGAAATCTGGTCCTGACGTGTTCGCCGACGCCCTCGTTGCCTTTGCCGGCGCTGAAGCTGCCAGGCGTTTCCATACATCATCGTTTCTGGACCGGCGGCTTAAAGCCGTGAAGAAGCGCGAACGCGCTTTGATCGCAGCGCCGCGCCGGGCATGCGACTGCGCCAATGGTTATCGCTTTGCCAAATGGCACGGTAAACCGAATTCCGAGAATTAGCGAAAAACCCCGTAAAATATTGGCTTTCGCGTTTCCGCGGCCGGCGGCGACGCGAATGCGTTCACGTTCGATTTATCGCGATACTTAAACTGCCCTTCAAATTTGATCGGTCATGATCATCCCAACAAGCCGGCAAACGGCGGGCGGGAATAACGGGACGTTTTGACAAGTGGACAGGAGCCGCGCGGACCGCCGGGCGGCAAAAAATCAAAAGGAGATGACGGATGTTTCAGGGGCATATCGATCTGGATACGGCAACGGCGGTGGAAGCCAATGCAATTCCCGACGTGCTGTTTGAGCGCGGTCTGTACTGGGCGAGCGGACGTTCGGGCGTGGTCAATCTCGTCGCCGCCCACAAATGGTTCAATCTCGCAGCCGTCAAAGGCCGCGTCGATGCCATCGAGCTGCGCCGCGAGGTCGCCGCGATGATGTCCGAGGCCGAGATCGCCCTGGCCCAACGCGAAGCCCGCGCCTGGATGACGGCGCACTGAACTTTTGAACTTTAACGGCTCTATACCCTCTATATAGAGAGCGGACGACAAAGCCCGGACAGGCTAACCGGAGAGGCTGAAGAGGGTGGAATTCGGCGGCGAGGCTTGATGATGGCGTTCATGCCGTATTTTCCTGACAATTCGATGGAAAAACGCATGCGCGCCACAAAACGCGGACCAGGGCGTTTCGCCTCCGTTGCCGGCGGAGTCGAATCGCGGGGCGCCAGCCGCGCGTCGATCGCCGGGAATTTCCCATGCTGCAACGGGAAGACGGCGGTGGCGCCGGTGACCGCTAAAGGGACCGCGGAGATCGACGTTAGATTCGCCCGATTCGGGATCATGATTTGACCCGGAAGTACCTAAACTATAAGGAAACCGGGCGCTGGAGATGTGGCCGAGTGGCTGAAGGCGGCGGTTTGCTAAACCGTTATAGGGTTGTAAAGCCCTATCGAGGGTTCGAATCCCTCCGTCTCCGCCATTCGCCTTCGGCGATCCGTTCTGCGGCTTGGTTTGAATTTTGTTTCAGCGCCGCCCCGGTTGCTTGCGATTTTGAAACGTCTTCGAATCGGATTCGATCTGTGCCGGTGTACCGACGTTCGGCATCGATGATTCTCGCGCGCGTTCGAGAATGCATTCCGAGCCTGAAAAACAAGGGTTTCCGTAATCTCGCCGGTCGAAAATCCGCTGCAGCGTTTGCGATCTGAAACCCGACACTCCGTATATTTACCAATCCTTAACCAATCCTTCCTCTCCGCACTCGAATCACGCGTGAGAGCGTTTTTGCTGGTCATTTCCAGCCTCATTTTGAGGCGGAATCATCGCTGACGTCGTCCGATTCGGCGCGAGTCGGAAGGGGAAAGGGCAAACCAGGCGGATTCGATGCTCACGCAACGACCTGTGAGCCAAATGGAACAAATCAAAAAAACATTCCGATTAAACAAGGGCTTGCGATGAAAGCTCGATCACGACTGCGTGTTATTTGTGCAACACCCCCGCCAAAAACGGTAGGACTCCACTGTACAAAGCGGTTCCTTTGTTGCGTGTGCAGAACTGTTCAGTAATTGTGTTGGTGCGACGGAGGGGGGCATCCCGAGGTCGTCCCGTTAGGTGGTTCGCTTAAGTCCCTCGCGTTTGTGCGGGAGTGTCCGAAGGCGCGAAGCGACTAAGCGGGTTTTAAGGGACAAGGGAACCAACCTTAGGGTGCTTCACCCAGCGGATCCGGAACCTTCCCTACAGAGCAACTTGGAGGTTAACATGAAGATTGTTAAGGGCCTTTTCCTCGGCTCAGCGGCGAGTTTGCTCGCCATGGGTGGGGCTCAGGCAGCTGATCTTCCCGTGAAGGCCAAAGCGGTCGAATACGTGAAGATTTGCTCCCTGTATGGTGCCGGTTTCTACTATATTCCGGGCACCGATACCTGTATCCGCATCGGTGGCGCGATCCGCCTCGACGTGGCATTCAACGGCAACATCTATGACGGTCCGTTCTGGCAAGCCAACGCTGGCGCCGCCAACCTCTGGACCAAGAACTATTACCAGGCCCGCGCGCGCTACAACTTCACGGAAGATACCCGTACCGCCACCGAATACGGCGTACTGCGTACCTACGCGAACTTGCAGTTCGACTTCTCGCAGGATCGTGAAAACATCGCCGGCGGCTTCATCGAAGTCGACTACGCGTTCATCCAGTTCGCTGGGTTCACGATGGGTAAGGCGGTCTCCGAATTCGATCCGCAGTGGGCGCTCACCAAGCCGCATATCGGTTCGAACTATCTCGCCGGCTCGAACAACGCCACCGGCATCATGCAGTTGGCTTACACTGCATCGTTCGGCAACGGCGTGTCGGGCACGATTTCGCTCGAAGACGCAACGCCCTATCGCAACGCCGGCCTCTACAACTCGGCTAACGCCCTGATCGCTCCGTTCCAGTCTTCCTTCCTGGCGACGGGCTACGGTGGCGCCAACGGTGCGAACTCCTTCCTGGGCAACTCCTACGGCGGAAACCAGATTCCTGATGTCGTCGGCAATCTTCGCCTCGATCAGGCTTGGGGTACTCTGCACTTCGCGGCGGCCGGTCATAACATCGATGGCGGCTTCTACGGCGCCAACCAACAGACGGGCCACCCGAACGACGCCTACGGCGGCGCTGTGACCGGCGCTATCGAGTTGAAGAACCTTCCGACCGGCGTGGGCGACAGCTTCAAGGCTGAAGCAACCTTCGCCAACGGCGCGGCCAAGTATGTGTTCGGCGGTACCTACGACACCAACGGCGGTGGCCGGTTCGCCAAATACGACGGTAACGGCGGCATCGCGTTCGGCTATGTTCTCGACGGTGTGTTCAACGCCGGCCTGAACAACGGCCAGATTGCGAAGTCGAATGCATGGGAAGTCGATGCATCGTTCGAGCATTACTGGAGCCCGCAGTGGCGTACGTCGGTCTTCGGCGGCTACAGCAAGATTACATACGGCGATCCGAACAATCCGAACTCGGCCGCCTTCCAGTTGCTGGGGCGATTCACCGGAGGCTTGTCTGTGAACGGCGGCACCGGCACTGCGGTGGTGGGCGGTCTTGTCTGTCCAGGTGCGGCTCCCGCAACCTGCGGCAGCCCGGATTTCGCAGTAGCCCAGATCGGCACCAAGACCTCTTGGCAGCCGGTCAAGGATTTGACCTTCTCGGCCGAATTCCTCTACAGCCGTCTCTACAACAGCCTGAATGGTGTCTACGTCGGCAACATTCCCGGCCAGCCCAATGGCTCGGCTTACGTGTTGAGAGACCAGAACCTCTACAACGGCGCGGTGCAGGTTCTCCGCTCCTTCTGATCGTGATCGTCTAACGACCTTCACTGTCTAAAACTGAAAACCCCCGACGGGAAACCGTCGGGGGTTTTTGGTTTTTGGAAGTCCGGCGATCGCGAATCAGGATTCCGGAATCTGAATATGATCGGGCGGCAAACCCGCCTGGGACCGGGCGTGCATTGCCGTGTAGACGGCCTCGATATCGCGCGTGAACGCCCGTGTATTGAATAACGGAGTGCTTGCCCGGTTTCGCGCGAGCTTGTCCCTGATCGCAGCCAGTCTGGCGGGATTGGTCGCGAGTTCTATCGCGGTTCTTTCATACTCATCGCGTGAATGCGCGATCAGCTCGGTCAGGCCGAGGGCATTCAGCAGGCTCGCGGCCACTCTGCCTGCGAAGGTCTCGCCTATACAGGTCAACACCGGCAGGCCTGCCCATAACGCGTCACTGGCAGTGGTATGCGCATTATACGGCTGGGTATCCAGGAACAGGTCGGCCAGGCGATGCCGCGCCAGATGATCCGCCGACGACGCGACCCGACTGGCAAATACCAGCCTGTCCGGATCCACGCCCCTGGCGCTGATTTCCCTTTTCAGATTGGCCATGGCGATCGGATTGGTCGCGGACAGCCAAAGCACGCTGCCTTCCACCATCCCCAGTATTCTTGCCCAACGATCGAAAATATCGGGATTGAGTTTGTAGCCGTTGTTGAAGCAGCAAAAGACGCAGCCGTCTTTCGGCAACCCAAACTCGTCGCGCTCAAATATCTTCCCGGAGATGGAGCGTTTCGAATCGTCGTTCGGCATGTAGCTGTTCGGCAAATAAGCGATCTTCTCGAGGTAATGCTTCCGGTGTGCCGGCGGGATCAATGTCGGGTCCGCAATCAGATAGTCCATGAAGTCAGCGCCCATGGTGCCGGGATACCCGAGGTAGTTCACCTGGATAGGCGCGGGGCGATTTGCCATAATTCCGGGCCGGGAGTCCGTGGTGTAACCCATCAGATCGACGACAATGTCGATTTCCAGCGTCTTCAGTAACGTTGCGATCTCTTCATCACTTTGGCTTTTGACGTCCACAAAGCGATCGAACGCAGCCATCAGCCGCGTCCGCGCTTCACCGTCATCATCGGGTCCGAGGGAAATGGCAATTGTTTCGAAGTAGTTGCGGTCATGCTGTTCGAATACTCCGGCCATCAAATAAGCTACCGGATGGTCACCGAAATCGGCGGACAGATAAGCGACGCGGATGCGATCGTGGTCGTATCGATCGCCGTGCGAACCCGGGGTGCTCGCCGGGAAGTTCTTTGCCCACAATCTTGCGCACTTCATCTGATCTTCCGGCGTATTGGCTATGCAGAGAAACACGAACGGCATCGTGTTCGCTTTATCGCTTCGAATCGAATGAACCAGATTTTCGCATTCGTTGTTGAAGTTATGCCAATCGCACATATGCATCTTCGCCAGCAGCCGCGTTCCCTCGATATTGGCCAGATCGGGTCGAAGGGAAAACGCCTTGTCGCTGGCATAAAAGGCTTCCTCAAAACGCCTCTGTGCAAAAAATACGTTTGCGCGTCCCAGCCAGGCTTCCGGCAGCCCAGGCCTGAGTAACAACGTCTCGTTGTAGGCGACCAGGGCTTCTTCAAGCCGCTTGATCAGAAACAATACATTACCGCGGCCGAGCCAGGCTTCAGCCATATCTGGTTTTGCCGATAGCGCCGTTTCATAGGCCGTCATGGCTTCATCAGGGCGATGGAGCACAAAAAACACATTGCCGCGGCCGACCCAGGCTTTGGCCGAATCGGGACTGACTGCCAGCACCGCGTCATAGGCCGCCAGAGCATCCCTAGGGCGATTGAGCGAAAGGAAAACATTGCCGCGGCCAAGCCAGGCTTCGGCGAGATCGGGTTTTGCCGACAGCGCTGTTTCATAGGCCGTCATGGCTTCATCATGGCGATGGAGCCCAAAAAACACATTGCCGCGACCGAGCCAGGCTTTGGCCCAATCGGGATTGACTGATAGCGCGGCGTCATAGGCCGCGAGAGCCTCCGCATGACGATCGAGCGAAAGCAAGACATCCCCTCGGCCAAGATCGGCCTCAGCCAGCCCGGGCTTCAGCGCCTGTGCCCGGTCGTAGGCCGCCAATGCTTCATCGTGACGATTGAGCATAAAAAGTACATTGGCGCGGCAAAACAAGGCTTCGGCCAGACCGGGTTCGAGCAACAATGCTTTATCGTAGGACTCCAACGCTTCGTCGTATCGTTCGAACATACTCAAAACACTGCCGCGACCAAGCCATCCTTCCGCCAAATCGGGCTTCACGTCGATCGCCTTGTCATAAGCCGACATCGCTTCATCGGAGCGGCCGAGATTGGCAAGTAAATCTCCACGACTGTTCCAGGCGCTGGCCAAATCAGGCTTGAGCGCGACGGCTCTGTCGTAAGATAGAAGCGCGTCTTCGCCGCGGTTAAGCTCGCCGAGCATGTCCCCGCGTCCTGCCCACGCCTCCGCCAGATCGGGGATGAGCGCCAGCGCCTTGTCGTAGGCGGAGAGGGCTTCGTCAAAGTGCTTGAGCGCTGCGTGCATGTAGCCGGAACCGAGCCATGCCGGGGCCAGACCAGGATTGAGATCGAGCGCCTTCTGATAGGCTGCGATCGCGCCCTCATACCGCGTCAAAGTGGCCAGGGCATCACCGCGGCCGAGCCACGCCGCAGGCAAATCCGGATTTAGCACAAGAGCCCTGTCGTAGGCCGTGATCGCTTCATCATGGCGCTTGAGATCGGTCAGCAGATCGCCGCGACCGAGCCATGCCTGAAACAGGTCGGGCTTGAGCGAGAGTGCTTTTTCGTAAGCCGTCAGGGCATCATGTGTTTGTTTCAAACTGCGAAGCGAATTTCCACGATACAGGAACGCTTCGGCCAACTGAGGTTGAAGTGCGATGGCGCGGTCACAAGATGCGACGGCTTCCTGATGCCTTCCGATGGCGCCCAGTATAAATCCGCTCCTGGAATAGGTCTCCGCGACGGTCGGATCGATCGAGATCATGGTTTCGCATGTTGCAAGCGCCGCCTCGAAGTCGCCTTGCTCGATCTGGCAATTCGACAGCATTGAGCAGGCCGCCAGGTTCCTTGCATCGAGCTGCAATATCTCTTCGGCGGTGAGCGCCGCTTCGCGGAATTTTCGCTGCTTGTAGCGGGCAACCGCGAGATTATTGAGCGCGGCGATGTGGCCCCTGGCCAGTTCAAGCGTTCTGACAAAGAATGTTTCGGCGTTCGCAAAGTCGTTTTGGTCGAGGCAATCGAGGCCTCTGAAAAACAGTTCTTTGGCCGTTTCGTTGTTACTCATTCACAAGCCGCTGTTCTCGCAATGTATCCTTCGGAAAACCTACATTTCGGCAACTTCAGTGACAATGCGCGCGGGCTGAATTATCAGTGGTTTTCGTGCAGGCCGACACGCTCGACGAGGTTTCCGATGGTCGGCTTGCGCGAGTACGGGGCTGTTATAGTCGAAGAACCTGCAAACGCATAAACCGTTGGTTTGCTTTTTTGGATGTCTCAGGTTAGGAGCGGGCCAGAACCCGTGGATCGCTAACCCCGGCTATGGGGCGGCCTCGTCGGTTGTGACTAACGAAAGTCTCGCGAGCATATGGCCTCGGCTGCGGATCTGTTCAGGCGCGCGATCACGTCTTTTCAGCAGGGAAGGCTAGAGGAAGCCGAGCGGTCTTTCAGGCAATTACTGCGCAAGGAGCCCCGGCATCTCGCGGCACTGAATATTCTGGCGATCGTCCTCACCGCGCAGAAGAAATACGCCGAGGCTGAACCGTATCTGCTGACGGCGCTGAAGATAAATGCGACGTCTGACGCCACTTTTTACAATTACGGAATCGTCCTGAAGGCGCTGGGCAGGCCGGAGCAGGCGCTGGAACGGTTTTCACAGGCGATCGCCCTCAATCCCGGCAATGCCGAGAGCTGGAACAATCGCGGCACGGTGTTCCATGAGCTGGGCGATCCCGTTGCCGCCGTTTCGGATTTCGATAAAGCGCTATCGCTGGATCCGAAATATCCGGCTGCGATTTTCAACAAAAGCAGGTCTCTGGCGAAACTCCGGCATTACGACGAAGCGCTGGCGGCCTGCGATCATGCGCTTGCGCTGAAACCGGACATGGCGGAAGCGTGGTTTGGCCGCGGCTTCGCGCTTCATGAATTGCGGCGGTACGACGAAGCCGCGGCCTCCTACGCGAGGGCGCTCCGGATCGATCCGGCCATGCCGTTCCTGAAGGGCGGCCTGCTGCATGAGAAGATGCTGATCTGCGATTGGGCCGGCGTCGATGGCCTGATCCGGGAAGTCGAAAGCGAGATCGCCGCCGGCAAACTGGTGGCCGAACCGTTCGGCTGGCAGGGATTGGCCACTTCCTCGCGGAGTTCTTCAGCGCTGTGCCGAGCTCTTCGCCGCGCACAGGTTTCCATCGGGTTCCGGGACGATTCCTTCACGGCCTTCGGGGAGCGACGGCAAGATCAGGATCGGTTATCTCTCGGGCGAATTCCGGCAGCAGGCGACGTCGCTGCTTCTGGTCGGTGCCTTGGAGCATCACGATCGCGCCAGGTTCGAGATTTACGCGTTCGATAACGGGTGGGACGACCACAGCGAGACGCGGCGCCGCATCCATGATTGCGTCGACGGCATCATCCAGATCAGGGAGCTCGGCGATCCCGCCGCGATTGCCGCCATCCGCGAACGTGGAATTGACATTCTTGTCAATCTGAATGGCTATTTCGGCGACGACCGGATGCGTCTGTTTGCGCAACGCGCGGCCCCGTTGCAGGTCAACTATCTCGGCTTTCCCGGCACGCTCGGCGCACCCTACATGGACTACATCGTCGCCGACCGGGAGGTGTTGCCTCCGGATCAAAGGATGTTATATTCCGAAAAAGTGGCCTGGCTGCCGAATTGTTACCAGGCCAACGATCGCGAGAAGGAAATCGCGGCGCGAAGCTTCGGCCGGGCGGAGTGTGGCCTGCCCGAGCAGGGTTTTGTATTTTGCTGCTTTAACAATGCCTACAAGATCACGCCTGCCATTTTCGATTGCTGGATGCGAATCCTCGGCAAGGTCGAAGCAAGCGTGCTTTGGCTGCTGGAAGATACCGCGGCGGCGGCGGCGAATTTGCGGCGAGAGGCGGCGGCGAGGGGGATCGATCCGAATCGGCTGGTTTTTGCCGGCCGCATGCCGTTGCCGGAGCACCTCGCCAGGCATCGCTGCGCGGATCTGTTCCTCGATACGCTTCCCTATAATGCCCACACCACTGCCAGCGATGCCTTGTGGACGGAATTGCCACTCGTAACGTGCCGCGGTGAAACCTTTGCCGGCCGGGTGGCGGCAAGTCTGCTGACGAATATGCGACTGCCGGAACTGATCACCACGACATTACCTGACTATGAGCGACTGGCGATCGAACTCGCGACCGCTCCGGAAAGGCACGCGGCGATCAAACAAAAACTCGCCGCCAATCGCCTGACCACGCCGCTGTTCGATACCGGGCTTTTCACCGGACATCTCGAGGCAGCCTATATCGCGATGTACGAGCGTTACCTGGCTGGTTTGGCGCCGGATCATATCGAGATATCCGCCTGATCGATGGATGCCGGGCTGCTACTTGATCGGAGCACGCGGCAACACCGCTTCGCCGGCTTCCATTTTGTAGCGATAGTCGAGGCTGTACCAGGGCGTGGCGACAGTGGCGTCGGTCGGATGCGGCTCGTCGTGCCGCACGAAATCGCCGATCAGCGCCCGCGTTACGCCGAACTGCGCGTCGCTCTCGATATGCGGGTCGCGGGGATCGTACACCTGCGAAATCAGGACCTTGAATCCCGGCTTGAAGATCAATGCGTGCAGATGCGCCGGGCGATAGGGGTGCCGGTTCTGCAGCTTGAGCAGGCGGCCGACAACGCCGTCCGTCGGAATCGGATAGCCGATCATCATCACCGAACGAAACCAGAAGTGCCCGTCGGTGTCGGTGGTGAATTTACCGCGCAGGTTCATATCGGCCTGTTCGGGGTCCTGGTTCTCGTAGAGACCGACCGGCGAGGCATGCCAGACGTCGACTTCCGCCCCAACAACCGGTTTGCCTGCCGCATCCACCACGAGCGCCCTGACGAACAGCGGCGGACCGGGCGTATCGGAGCGCACGATGGAGCCGCCATTCTCGACGCGCGGAGAATTCAGCCGCCAGAATGGCCCGAGCAGCGACTGCGACGTTTCGGTATTGCCGCCGTCGCCATTGTTGAGAAGGCACACCAGCGATGAGGCTCCGAGCGAGCCGGCCATTAGCACCATCTCGTTGTGTGTGTCGGTCGTAAGGCGGCCCATCTCACCGAGAATGGCGGTGGCTTCGCGAAATTCCGCCTCGGTCAGCCTGGTATCGCGGATAAAACCGTGCAGATGGTTGACGAGAGAAGTCATGATCTCGCGCAACCGCGGATCGGACGTCTGTTGCATCGCAGCCGTTGCCGCGACCGTCACGTCTTTTTCGCTTTCAATTATCATTCCTGCACCTGCACCGAAATTCGGTTCTGGGTCAACGTGATGGACGCGATGTAACCAGCGCCGCGGCAGTTGGTCTGGATTTCCGTTTCGGCATTGCGGCCTGGCTGGCCCCAACCTTTGCGGGCGTCAACTTCGATGCGCCGCTGAACAGGCCGGCATGGTCCTCCCTCAGCGCGTGGTCAACGCATCCCTGGATATGCGAAATCATGATGGTTTGCGCTCGCTTCCAGTCGCGCTTGAGCGCGCTTTCCAGCAAGGCCCGGTGTTCACGGGCGGCGATTTCACCGCGGAACACGACGGCGATCATTTGATAGCGCAGGTAGCGGTCATAGATCAGCGCGTGGGTCGACAGCAGCACATCCGACCCGCACGCGGAAATCAGGGCGTGATGAAAATCCCAATCGCACTGCTTCCAGAGTTCCTGGTTTTTACCTTGCCCCTGCAGCATTCGTTTTTCCATCACCGCAAGCTTGTGGTGCGCCGAGACCACCCGGCCTTCCCAATTGAGGTCGCCGGCGCTGAACGACTGCTCGAGGGCGTGGTTTTCCAGCAGCAGCCGAAGTGCTGCAACCTGCTTGAAGTCGCTCGCCGATACGCCCGCGACCTCAAAACCGCGCTGTCCTTCCGCGACGATCAGGCCCTCGGAGCACATTCGGTTGAGCAACTCCCGCAGCGTGCTGATGGAAGTTCCGTAGCTCTCGCTGACCTTTTCCAGCCTGAGCTTCTGTCCGGGCGGGAGCACCCCGAAAATAATGTCCGAGCAAATCCGGCGATAGACGGACTCTCCAATGGTCTCCGGTGTCTCGGCTTTGGTCAGCAAGGAAAGCCTCTCAATTCCAGCCACTCTAGCATGTTTCGGACCCAGTTCCGTTGCTCCGATGCACTCTACCAAACATTGGACATTTTTGAAATCAACGTGTATTTTGAAAAATATCTGGTAATTGAACGGCGCAATAATATACCGAAATGGCGCAATCCCAATCCGGATCGACTTTCAGAAGATAACATCATGTTATGTATCTCGGAGGTTTTGGTAGTTGACGTTATATCGTCGAACAACGAAAACTCCGGCAGCCGGATGATCGGGTGAGGTATTTTTCGCGTGGCGGCGTGCAGCATTTGGCCACACCGCAGCGTGGAGCGCTAACAGGCGGGCAAGAACCGGGTACGATCGAGCCCGCAAATGCCAAGAGAATGCAGACGTGCCCAAACTCGGACATGCCAGGACAATGTCCGCAAAAGATAAGCCGGCAAGAGGGAGAGGGAGACGTTGAACTACAAGCTCGACTTCACGCCCGTTTGGGATGGCTTGCCCAATTTGCTGTGGGGCTGTCTCGGCACGCTTGGCCTTGCGCTCAGCGGCATGGCGCTTGCGATTGTGATCGGAATCGGTGGCGTTGTGCTGCGCAATTCCCGCATCCAGCCGCTGCGCTGGCTCACCATCTCATTCGTTGAAGTCATCCGGAACACGCCGTTTCTGGTCCAGATCTATTTCATTTTCTTCGCGCTGCCGCTGGCCGGCGTTCTGCTCAGCCCGACCACGACCGCCATCATCGCACTCGGGTTGAACGGCGGCGCCTATGCCATCGAGATCATCCGCGGCGGCGTGCAATCGATCAACAGGGGACAGGTCGAGGCCGGACTTGCGCTCGGCTTGCGCAAGTCGGTGGTGTTCCGCACCATCGTGCTGAAGCCTGCCTTGCGCGCGATCTATCCGTCGCTGACCAGCCAATTCGTGCTGCTGACCCTGACGACCAGTATCGCTTCGGCGGTTTCCGCCTATGAACTGACATCCGTCGCCAAGCAGATTGAGTCCAATTCATTCCGAAGTTTCGAGGTCTATGGAACGATCACGCTGATGTATCTCGTCATGTCATGGCTGGTGATGCTGATTTTGAATTCCATCGCCTCGCGCTATTTCAACTATCCGGTCAAGTGAGGAAGAACTGATGGGAAAAGGCGAGTTTCTCTTCCTGCTCAGGGGCCTGCAGTGGACGCTGATCCTGTCGGCGGCCGGATTCGTCTGCGGGATTTTTACCGGACTTGGCGTCGCGCTGTTGCGCACATCGGGCATCCGCCTGCTGGAGCGCATCGCGGCCGGTTATATCGCGCTGTTTCAGGGCACACCGCTGCTGATGCAGTTGTTCGTCGTCTACTACGGCCTCGCACTCTACGGCATGAAGCTCGAGGCCTGGATGGCGGTGGCGATCGGCTTTACCCTGCATGCGAGCGCCTATCTCGGGGAAATCTGGCGAGGGGCGATCGAGGCGGTGCCGCGCGGCCAGGTCGAAGCCGCCCGGGCGCTGAGCCTCGGTTACTTCTGGCGGATGAAGGACGTGGTGCTGCCGCAGGCGTTTCGCATCTCGCTGCCCGCGACGGTCGGATTCCTGGTGCAACTCATCAAGGGCACGTCGCTGGCGGCGTTTGTCGGCTTCACCGAACTCACCCGGGCCGGAAGCATGGTCTCGAACCAGACTTTCAAGCCGCTGCTGGTGTTCGGCATCGTAGGCGATCATCTATTTCGTCATCTGCTGGCCGCTGTCGCTTTATGGCACGCGGCTGGAGCGCCAGTTTGCCGCGGCCGCGCGATGAGCGGTCCGGCAAAAATTCCGTCAATCGATCAAAATCACCGGAGGAGGAAACCATGAACGACACGACATTCCCGAAGCTAAATCGTCGCAATATTTTGCTCGGAGGGGCCGCGCTGTTGGCCGCACCCGCGCTCATGACACGATCGGCGTTCGCGATTACGCCCGCCGAAATCAAGGCCAGGGGCAAGGTCGTGATCGGAATTCAGGGCGATAACCCGCCGTGGGGTTTCGTCAATACCAGCGGCAAGCAGGAAGGCCTCGACGCCGATATCGGCGAACTCTACGGCAAGTTTCTCGGCGTTCCCGTCGAATTCGTGCCGCTGGAAGTGGCCAACCGCATTCCCGCGTTGACCGCGGGCCGTGTCGACGTGCTGTTCGCGACCATGGCGATGTTCCCGGATCGCGCCAAGGCGGTACAGTTCAGCAAGCCCTACGTCGCCAATATCATTTTGCTGGCGGCGCCCAAGACCACCGAGGTCAAGACCAACGCCGACATGGGCAAGCTGATCATCGCGGTGCCCCGCGCCAGCGCGCAGGAAACCCAGGTCAAGAAGAACGCGCCGCCCGACACCAAGATACTGTCGCTCGACGGCGACGCCGCGGCGATCCAGGCTCTGGTCTCCGGACAGGCCACCGCCGTCGGCGGCAACATGTTCTATATCGACCGTTTGAACGAGGCGAAGCCGGGCTTCTATGAGAACAAGCTCGAGTTCAGCCGCATCTACAACGGCGCCTGCACGCGGCTCGGCGAGAAGGAGATGAACGCTTCGGTCAATACCTTTATCGACCAGATCAAGGCCAACGGCGAACTGGCGAAAATCCACATGAAGTGGATGAAGCTGCCGCTGCCGACCTCCTTCCCGGAGACCATGGAAGGCGTTTCGTTCGTCGCCAGCTAATCGGCCGGCATCACAAAGGTAGTATCGGACATGACCACCCAGACCGGAAATCCGGCGACCGCCAATGCGACCCAGCCCATGATCGTCATGGAGGGCGTTGAGAAATGGTTTGGCACTTTTCAGGCCTTGTCCGACATCAATCTGTCGGTCCGCCCAGGCGAGAAGATCGTCCTGTGCGGACCCTCCGGTTCCGGCAAATCGACGCTGGTCCGCTGCATCAACCATCTGGAGACCTACCAGAAGGGCCGCATCCTGATTGAAGGCGTGTTTCTCGACAATAATCCAAAGACCATCGACATGGTGCGGCGGGAAGTCGGGATGGTGTTTCAGCAGTTCAATCTGTTTCCACATCTCACCGTGATGCAGAACTGCACGCTCGCGCCGATCCGCGTGCGCGGGCTCTCAAAGGCCGACGCGGAGGCGACCGCGCGCCGCCTGCTGGCGCGGGTACAGATTCTGGATCAGGCCGACAAATATCCGGCTCAGCTTTCCGGCGGGCAACAGCAGCGCGTCGCTATTGCACGCGCGCTGTGCATGGAGCCCAAGGTCATGCTGTTCGACGAGCCGACCAGCGCGCTCGACCCCGAGATGGTCAAGGAAGTCCTCGATACCATGATTGGCCTCGCCAATGACGGTATGACCATGATCTGCGTCACCCACGAAATGGGCTTTGCGCGCCAGGTCGCCGACCGCGTGGTCTTCATGGCGAGCGGGTCGATTGTGGAGGAGGGGCCGCCCGCCGAATTCTTCAAAAATCCCAGCAACGAGCGCACCAAGAAGTTCCTCGGCGAGATCCTCTCGCAACACTGACTTCTCGATAAAAAAATCGCATAACAAGGAAGATCGCAGTGACCGCAAGATTGATGATCATCAACGGACCCAATCTCAACTATCTCGGGATTCGCGAGCCGGAGATTTATGGCCGCACCACGCTGCCCGAGATCGAGGCGGCGTGCCGGCGGGTCGCCGGTGACTTGAAGGTGGACCTTTCGTTTCACCAATCGAATTTTGAAGGCGCCATGGTCGAACTGATCCAGTCCGCCCGCGAAAGCGCCGACGCCGTCATCATCAATCCCGCGGCCTATTCGTTCACGTCGATCGCCATCATCGACGCCATCAAGATCTTCGACAAGCCGGTGATCGAACTGCACCTCTCCAACATTCACGCACGCGATGAACTGCACCGGCATTCCAAGATATCGAGCGTGGCGACGGCGGTGATTTGCGGGCTGGGTCCCTATGGCTACATCGTCGCGATGCAGGCCGCCTTGCATGCGCTGGGCAAGCTTCCCGACCACGTGCCGGATTGTTTGCGCCCGAAGTTCAGTTGAGCCGTCAACCATTTGAGCGCCAGGCATGATCAGCGGCCACACCAAACTCATCGCCCATCTCGGCTATCCGACCGAGTCGTTCAAGGCGCCGATGATCTACAATCCGTATTTTGCTAAACACGGCATCGACGCCGTCGTGGTGCCGATGGGCTGCAAGCCAGACGACTATGCTGCGTTTCTCAAGCTGGTGTTCAGGCTTTCCAATATCCATGGCGCGCTTGTCACGATGCCGCACAAGGTCACGACGGTAGCGCTGATGGATGAGCTATCCGTCTCCGCCAGGGTCGCGGGCGCCTGCAATGCGATTCGTCTTGGCGCCGACGGCGGGCTTGTCGGCGACATGTTCGACGGCGAGGGCTTCGTGCGCGGCGTGCTGCGCAAGGGTCGCGTCCTGAACGGCGCACGCGTGCTGGTGGTCGGCAATGGCGGTGTCGGTTCGGCGATCGCGGCGTCGTTGGCCAAGGCCGGCGTGGCCGGGCTTGCGCTGTTCGATGCCTATGAGCCCATGATGACCGGCCTGGCGGAGCGTTTGCGCGCCAACTATCCGAACTTGAAGGTCACCACCGGCTCGACCGATCCGGCAGGCTATGACGTCGTCGTCAATGCCACGCCGCTCGGCATGAAGGCAGGCGATCCCTTGCCGATGGACGTCAGCCGCATCGCGCCCTCGACCTTTGTCGGCGAAGTCGTGATGAAGCAGGAGATTACACCGTTCCTTGCCGCGGTACGCGCGCGCGGCTGCGAATTCCAGATCGGCACCGACATGCTGTTCGAACAGATTCCGGCCTATCTGGAGTTCTTCGGATTCCGAACCACCACGGCGGATGAACTGCGGGAAGTGGCGGAAATCAGCTATTGACCGGAACGTGACCGGATAGGTCACGCAAGCTTGGCGCATGGATCGCAGGGACGATTGTGCCGCGGCGCCATTTCGGTCTAGATGGCACGAAATTGCTTCCGCCCAACGCGGGACCCCAGGAGATCAAGTCATGCGCGGCGCAATTCTGGCCTTGTTGGCATTCGGTTCGATTTCGGTGGCTTGCCCAAGCCCCGCAGCGGCGTCGGCATGGGAATATCCCTATTGCCTTCAGTCCCAGATCGACGGCACCGATTGCGCCTACAGCAGCTACAATCAATGCATGATAAGCGCGTCCGGACGCGGCGCCGAATGTATCGTCAATCCTACCGTCGCGTTCGGCCAGCAATATCAGCCGCCGCAGCGACAGCGGCGTGGCCGCCGGAATCGTGATTATTGAGAGCGCTCGGACGTCCTGGAAACGCTGAGTAACTTTCCAGCGCCTATTCGACACTGGAGCCGCGGTGCAAATCGGCATCGATCTGCAGCCGGGTTCCGCCTCCGAAGCGGGCGCGATAGACCTGCAAATTCTCCATGATGCGCTGCACGTAGTTGCGCGTCTCCGCGAACGGTATTTGCTCGACCCAGTCGACGGCGTCGACCTTGGGATCGCGCGGATCGCCATAGCGGTCGATCCATTTCTTGACGCTGCCGCGGCCGGCATTATAGGCCGCAAATGTCATGATGTAGGAACCGCGATAGTCCTCGATCAGCCCGCCGAGCTCGGCCGCCCCCAATGCAGCGTTGTAGACCGGGTCGTTCTTCAGTCTACCAAGATCGAAGCTGGCGCCGTATTTCTTGCAGACATATTTGCCGGCATCCGGCGTCACCTGCATCAGCCCATAGGCTTGCGCAGGCGAAACCACCGCGGGATTGAACCCGCTTTCCTGCCGCGCGATGGCGAATATGATGCTCTGCTCGACGTCGGGTCCGATCGACTTGAACGGCGGAATTCCGTTCACCGGATAGGCGTAGAAGTCGAACGGCAATCCGCGGTTGAGCGCGGCCTTGCCGACCAGCAGCATGGCGCGGGCGTCGCTGTTGCGGGAGGCCAGCTCGCCCAGTCCGACCAGCGCGTCGGGGTCGCCGTTTTCGCCCATGTCGGCGAAAATCGGGATCGCGATTTCGCGCTCGTCGAGTTCATAGAGCAGCTGCACCGCGCGAACGATTTCGAGCCGTTCGATACCGCGTCCGCGTGCGGTGGGCGCGCCGTTCAGCTCGATCTGCGGCAGGCCCAGCTTGGCCCGCGCCAACTGGCCGTAATAACTGGTCGATTGTTCTGCCGCCGCTGTATAGGCGGTGCGGGCGTCCTGCGCGCGGCCGGCGGCTTCCGCGGCGCGGCCCTGCCAGTAGCCGGCGCGCGCCAACGCGGTCGGGTTGACGCTGCCGACGCCGATGCGGGCAAAATGCTGGGTTGCCGTCGCCGGATCATTAAGAAAGCGCAGCGCGATCCAGCCCGCGGTGAATTCCTGTTCGGTCTTGTAGATGTCGCGCGCGGGAAGTGCTGCGTCGCGCGCGATCAGATAGGCGGAGCGGTGCTCGCCGACGTCGAGCATCTTGCGCGACAGCAACCGCCGTTCGATCCACCATTCGTCGAGATTGTACAGCCGGTTCGGGTCCTTCGGCGCGCTGAGCATAAGCTGCGCGGCTTCGGCGAATTTCTCTTCGCGGCGAAGCAACTGAATCCTGCTGAAGATGTAGCCGGGATCGCTGCGCAACTCGTTTGGAACCGCATCGAGCAGCGCCCTGGTGTTGGGGGCCTTGCGATAGGCGGCGTTGCGCGCCTTCGCCAGCGCCACCTGGTTGCCGCCGAGCCGTCTGGCCGCGCGCATCGCGGCTTCCTGATCGCTGCCATAGAGCAGCAGATCCATCCGCGCTTTCTGGTCGCCGGGCGTCAGCAGCGCGCCGAACAGATCGAGCGCGGTGCTCTCGGTATCTTCGGACATCGCATCGTTGCGCCAGGCATCGCGCACCAGGCGTTCTGCATTGGCGCGGTCGCCGCGCGCGATCATGACCTTGGCCAGCGCAAATTTGCCCTTTGCCGATAGCGGCGATTCATTTTCGAACCATGACCAGGCGACGGCGTCTTCGCGATGATCGTCCCACATGGCCGCCTCGAGCCGGCGGCGCAGGAAGGTCTGCGACGGCCAGCTCGGATTGGCCGTGAGGAAGGCGCGATAGCGCTCCACCGAGGCGCCATTGTCGTCGCTGCGCAGGATCAGCCATTCGGCAAGTTTTTTCGCCACCGGATCCGAGATCGCGGCTTCGGCGTCGGTCGCATCCGCGGGCTTGTGCTTGCGGAGCAGTTCGATGACGTTTTCCAGTGCATCGGTATCGGCCTGCGAGGTCGACGACGTCGCAGCCACCGCGGCCGGGGCCATCGGTTTGCGCACCGGGGCGGCGTGCTGCCGTGTCGCGGGCGCGATGGCGGCAGCCACCGGTGCAGCCGTTGCGGCATTTTTGGCGGTGCTGACAACAGGTGTGGTTTTGGGCACGACGTTGCGCGCAATCGGTCGCGCTTTCGGCAGTGGAACCTTGGGCTTGGTCGCGGCATCCGCCGTCCATGCCGATAATCCGACGGCCAGCGCCAAGCCAATCGCCAGGCCAATCGCCAAACCGGCCGTCAGGAGCGTCGATTGCAATGCAGCTCGGGCGGATGGGGTCACGGCTTTCCCTGATGGCAAATCGTTCAATCGCTCAAGCCTTAGGTCTAGTTGATTGAATATGTGGACAAAATACCAAATAAGCGGGGACGCCGGATGTCTGCGCCAGCACCGCGGCAAAATCGCGGCTGGCCGGCGGGAGCGGGCCTTTCGCCGGAACGCCAGACCCGGTATGAATTGGGTTGACCAATAGCACAGCCGCAAAACCGCGCGTTCGGAGGAAGTCCATGGCATCCAAGACGAATTTCCGGGGATCGTTCACCGCCTTGGTCACGCCATTCAAAAACGGTGCGCTCGATGAGGCGGCCTTTCGCGGTCTGGTGAGCTGGCAGATCGCGGAGGGTACCCACGGACTGGTTCCGGTCGGCACCACCGGCGAGAGCCCCACTCTCAGCCATGACGAGCACAGCAAGGTCGTGGAGTGGTGCATCGATGAAGCCAGGGGTCGCGTTCCCGTGATCGCCGGCGCAGGTTCGAATTCGACCAGGGAAGCCGTCGAACTGGCCCGGCACGCCGAGAAGGCCGGCGCTGACGCCGTGCTGGTGGTGACGCCGTATTACAACAAGCCGACCCAGGAAGGCATGTACCAGCACTTCAAGGCGGTCAACGACGCGATCGGGATTCCGATCATCATCTACAACATTCCTCCGCGCTCGGTCGTCGACATGTCGGTCGAGACGATGACCCGGCTTTTCGAGCTGAAAAATATCGCCGGCGTAAAGGACGCTACCGCCAATCTTGCCCGCGTCTCGCAGCAGCGTCACGCCATGGGTCCGGACTTCATCCAGCTCTCCGGCGAAGACATGACCGCGCTTGCCTATATGGCGGCGGGCGGACACGGATGCATTTCGGTGGTCTCGAACGTGGCGCCGAAGCCTTGCGCGGAACTGATGGTCGCGGTGATGAAGGGCGATTACGCCGCCGCGCTCAAGATTCAGGATCGTCTGGTGCCGTTGCATGACGCGATCTTCAAGGAGCCGGGTCTCGCCGGCGCCAAGCATGGCCTCAAGTTGCTGGGCCGTCTGCACGAGGAGGTGCGCCTGCCGTTGATGCCGGTGACCCCGCCGACCGGCAAAGTCATCCGCGATGCGATGGTTTATGCGGGGCTGTTGAACTGATTTCGGCGCGCGGCGATGAATACGGTAAACGACGTCGAAGAGAAGGGACTGCAGATGCTCAAGGAATTTCGCGAATTCGCGATGAAGGGCAACGTGGTCGACCTCGCGGTCGGCGTCATCATCGGCGCGGCCTTCGGCGCCATCGTGACTTCGCTGGTCGGCGACATCATCATGCCGCTCATCGGCGCGATCACCGGCGGCCTCGATTTCTCCAATTATTTCACCCGCTGTCGAAAGCCGTGACGGCCACCAATCTGGCCGATGCCAAGAAGCAGGGCGCGGTGCTGGCCTGGGGCAATTTCCTGACGCTGACGCTGAATTTCGCCATCATCGCCTTTGTGCTGTTCGTGGTCATCCGTTTCATCAACACGATGAAGCGAAAGGATGAAGCGGCTCCGGCGGCCGCCGAAGCCGACCCGCGAGGTAGAACTGCTGACCGAGATCCGCGATCTCCTGAAGAAGGCTTGACGTGGCCGAGAAGAACGAGCGCCCGATCAAGGTCGTCGCCGAAAACCGCAAGGCCCGGTTCAACTATGCGATCGAGGATACCCTGGAAGCCGGCATCGCGCTGACCGGCACCGAGGTGAAGTCGATCCGCAACGGCAAGACCACCATCGCGGAATCCTATGCCGACACCAAGGACGGCGAGATCTGGCTGATCAACGCCAATATTCCGGAATATCTGCAGGCCAACCGCTTCAACCACGAGCCGAAACGGCCGCGCAAGCTGCTGCTGCACCGAAAGCAGATCAACAAGCTGATGGGCGCGGTCGATCGCGACGGCATGACGCTGATTCCGCTAAAACTCTATTTCAATGAGCGCGGCCGCGCCAAGCTGTTGCTGGCGGTGGCCAAAGGCAAGAAACTGCACGACAAGCGCGAAAGCGAGAAAAAGCGCGACTGGGGCCGGGAGAAGGGCCGCCTGATGCGGGCGCGGGGGTAGAAAATTTCCTCATCCCCGGGGAGCGCGCTCTTGCGCGCGTCTCGAAGGATGAGACGATGCGGGCTTTCATGGTTCGAGACGGCGCAAGGGCGCCTCCTCACCATGAGGCTTGGATGTTTTGGATGTCGAGGAAAAGACGATGAACCAGAAAAACCTGCTTGAAGTCGACTGGAGCAAAATTCCGGCGCCGACCGACGACGGTGCGGCGGCGCATCTTGTCGGCATGACGATCCCGCCGGTCAGCCTGGTGGCGACGGACGACACATCGGTGACGCTGTCGTCGTTGCCGGGGCGCACCGTGGTGTTCGCCTATCCCCGCACCGGCGAGCCCGGCAAGATCAGCCTGGTCGACGACTGGGACATGATCCCGGGCGCGCGCGGCTGCACGCCGCAAACCTGCGCGTTCCGCGACCTGTTCGCGGAATTGAAAGCCGCTGGCGCCGCGCATGTGTTCGGCCTGTCGACGCAGGGCAACGCCTACCAGACCGAGATGGCCTCGCGGCTGCATCTGCCGTTCCCGGTTCTTTCGGACGAGAAGCTGCAACTGACAAAGGCGCTGGATATGCCAACCATGCAGGTGGCAGGACTGACCCTGATGAAGCGGCTGGCGCTGGTCATCGACGACGCGCGCATTACGCAGGTGTTCTATCCGGTATTTCCGCCGGATCGAAACGCGGGCGACGTGCTGGCGTGGCTGAAGGAAAATCCGGTTTAGCACTTCCGACCCTCATCCTGAGGAGCCGCGCTCTTGCGCCGCGTCTCGAAGGATGGCGAGCTCGGCGCTTGTGGCCCATCCTTCGAGACGCCGCTTCGCGGCTCCTCAGGATGAGGCAGTGGGTGCGGCAACGCTACTTCTCCAGATCCGCTCGCACTCTCGCGAACACGCTGCGGAACATGTCCGGCGTCAGCACCCGCGTATTCGTGTTGTAGCGGGAGCAATGATAGCTGTCGTATAATTTCACTGAGCCTGCCTGATGCACGGCGCCATGCGCGAACGGCGCCGCTGTGGCGCGTAGGTTCAATATCTTCAGCATCGTGTCGTGCGCGATCCGTCCGAGCGCCACGATCGCACGCAGTTTCGGCATCGTTGCGATCGTCGCGTCCAGAAATTGCCGGCAGGTGTTGATTTCAACCGGCAGCGGCTTGTTCTGCGGCGGCACGCAGCGCACGGCGTTGCTGATCCGGCAATTCACCAGCGTCAGGCCGTCGTCGGGCCGCGCCTGATAGACGCCCTTGGCAAAGCCATATTCGAGCAGCGTCGCGTACAGGAGATCGCCGGCATAATCGCCCGTGAAGGGACGACCGGTCCGGTTGGCGCCCTGCATGCCCGGCGCGAGGCCAACGATCAACAATGCCGCGTCGGGATCGCCGAATGACGGTACAGGGGAGTTGAACCAGTTGGGCTCGCGTGCCCGGGCTTGCGCGCGAAAATCGGCAAGCCGCGGGCAGAGCTGGCAGTTGCGGTCGGGGGCGGTGGGGAGCAGGGCGGCGCCGGCTGACGCAGGCGGGCTGGTCTCAATCCTCGAAATCGTCGTCATCGCTCCTGGGCGCCGTTGTGGTCGCACGCTGCAGGAACTGCGGCGCGTGATGACGCGGCTCGCGCGGAGCCGGGCGCTCGGATGGATCGCGGCCGAGCTTGGATTGCAATTCGACCAGATCGGTGAAGACATCGGCCTGGCGGCGCAACTCGTCGGCGATCATCGGCGGCTGGCTCGAAATCGTCGACACCACGGTGACGCGGACGCCACGGCGCTGCACCGCCTCGACCAGCGAGCGGAAATCGCCGTCGCCGGAAAACAGCACGATCTGATCGACATGCTCGGCGAGCTCCATCGCATCGACCGCGAGCTCGATATCCATGTTGCCCTTGACCTTGCGGCGGCCGCTGGCGTCGATGAATTCCTTGGTCGCCTTGGTGACGACGGTGTAGCCGTTGTAATCGAGCCAGTCGATCAACGGGCGGATCGACGAATATTCCTGATCCTCGATGATCGCGGTGTAATAGAACGCGCGCACCAGCGTGCCGCGGCTCTGGAATTCCTTGAGCAGGCGCTTGTAATCGATGTCGAAGCCGAGCGTCTTGGCGGTTGCATACAGGTTGGCGCCATCGATAAAGAGCGCGATCTTGTTGGAAACAGGGGACATTCAGTTTTCTCGCGGGGTTGTTGAAAAACGTTTTTTGGCGCAGCGGCAGCGGCTGCGCATTCCAAATATCCTGCTGCCTGACGTTCGGTTCGCTCCGCAGTCACCACCGCAAATGTGGCTAGGCAAGGGAAACCAGCCTAGACCTTTTGGTGATGCAACGAGGCAACTTCTTGTCCAGGACGGCGGCTGCCGACCAAGTGGACGCTCCGGCCGTGTGGCCCCGTGGAACGGGTTAGCAGAGCCGAATGCGGAGGCCAAATCACAAGTTTGGGCTTGCGAAAGGGGCCAACCCCCTATACCTACCCCGCATAATCAACCATTTAGGTCCCATTTAACGGAGCGACAGTCGATGGCGCGCGTCACCGTAGAAGATTGCATTGATAAGGTCGACAACCGGTTCGACCTGGTTCTGCTGGCGGCGCACCGCGCCCGCATGATCTCGTCCGGTTCGCAGCTGACGATCGACCGCGATAACGACAAAAACCCGGTTGTGTCGCTGCGCGAAATCGCGGATTCGACGATTTCTCCGGAGGATTTGCGGGAAGAGCTGGTGCATTCGCTGCAGAAATTCGTCGAAGTCGACGAGCCGGAGCCGGATACGGTGCCGCTGATCGGCTCGGCCGGCGCCAGCGTCGATGCCGATGACACCGAGGTCGCCGTCGAGCGCATGACCGAGGAGGAGCTTCTGAAGGGCCTGGAGGGCCTGGCGCCTCCGGAAGAGCAGCCCGAAGAGGACGAATAGGCCTCCCGCATTCGGGGTCACCGGGGTCCTCCCGGACCGTTTTGATTTACCAAGGCCCGGATATCCTCCGGGCCTTTGCTTTTATTGGCGTTTTCAGGGTTACGAACGGCGTCCAATGTGCCCATTATCTGACATGATCACGTCTGCGTAGGACGGGAGTGCTACTTCGCATCGCGACGATCCAGGTGTTATCGTTAAGACCGGCCGAGACCGGCTCTTCGTGAATTAAGGCAGTGATTCGATGGCGTATTGGCGCCGCAATCAACCTCAGATGCAGGCCGCGACCAATTCGGTCGCCGTGGCGGCCAAATCGGCTGCGGCCGTGCCGTCGCCTGTGCCGGCCAAGCCGGCCAAGCCGCGCTCGCGCATGATGCGGCAATACGATCTGGTCGAACGGGTCCGGTCCTACAATCCCGATACCAACGAAGATCTGCTGAACCGCGCCTATGTCTACGCCATGAAGGCGCATGGCGCGCAAACCCGCGCCTCCGGCGATCCCTATTTTTCGCATCCGCTCGAGGTCGCAGCGATCCTGACCGACCTCAAGCTCGATGACGCCACCATCGTCGCGGCCCTGCTGCACGATACCATCGAGGATACCGAAGCCACCCGCGCCGAGATCGACTCACGTGTTCGGGTCCGAGATCGGCGCGCTGGTCGAGGGTCTCACCAAGCTGAAGCGGCTGGAACTGGTGTCGCGCGAGGCCAAGCAGGCCGAGAACCTGCGCAAGCTGTTGCTGGCGATCGCCGACGACGTCCGCGTCCTCCTGATCAAGCTCGCCGACCGCCTGCACAATATGCGCACGCTGGAGTTCGTGCCGCCGGCCGCGCGCCGCCGCATCGCCGAGGAGACGCTCGATATCTATGCGCCGCTCGCCGGCCGCATGGGCATGCAGGAGATGCGGGAGGAGCTCGAAGACCTTTCGTTCCGCATGCTCGATCCGGAAGCCCATGCGGTGGTGATGCAGCGGCTGGACTCGCTGGCGGACCGCAACCGCAATCTGATCGGCGAGATCGAAAGCCAGCTCTCCGAAAATCTCAAAAAAAACGGCATGGCCGCGCATGTCTATGGCCGGCGCAAGCAGCCGTTTTCGATCTGGACCAAGATGGAGCGCAAGTCGGTCGGCTTCGAGCAATTGTCGGATATCTTCGGATTCCGCATCGTGTTGCCTGACGTCGAAGCCTGCTACCGCGCGCTCGGCGTCGTGCATACCACCTGGCCGGTGGTGCCCGGCCGGTTCAAGGACTACATCTCGACCCCGAAGCAGAACGATTATCGCTCCATCCACACCACCGTGATCGGTCCCGGCAACCAGCGCGTCGAATTGCAGATCCGTACCGAGGAGATGGACCAGATCGCCGAATTCGGCATCGCCGCGCACGCGTTCTACAAGGACGGCGTCGGCTCGCCGACCGAACTGTTGAAGCGCGAATCCAACGCTTTTGCGTGGTTGCGCCACACCATCGGGATTTTGTCGGAAAGCGCCAATCCGGAGGAATTCCTCGAGCATACCAAGCTGGAACTGTTTCACGACCAGGTGTTCTGCTTTACGCCGAAGGGCAAGCTGATCGCGCTGCCGCGCCAGGCCAATGTGATCGATTTTGCCTATGCCGTGCATACCGACGTCGGCAACAGCGCGGTTGGCTGCAAGATCAACGGCAAGTTCGCGCCGTTGTCGTCCGAACTGCAGAACGGCGACGAGGTCGAAGTGCTGACCTCGGAGGCGCAGGCCGCGCCGCCGTCGGCCTGGGAATCGCTCGCGGTCACCGGCAAGGCGCGGGCGGCGATCCGGCGCGCGACGCGCACTGCGGTGCGCGACCAATATGCCGGTCTCGGCCGCCGCATCGTCGAGCGTTTGTTTGTACGCGCCAAGATGGAATATGCCGACGACAAGCTCAAGGGCGCGCTGCCGCGGCTGGCGCGCGCCTCGATCGACGACGTGATGGCGGCGGTCGGGCGCGGCGAGATGAAGGCGTCCGACGTCGCGCGCGCGATGTATCCCGATTACAAGGAAGAACGCATCGGCCGGTTCGGCGCCGAAAAAGAGCCTGGCGGTCAAACTGAAGCTCAAATCGCCGCCCGACCCGGCGCGCAGCCCATCCGCCATTCCGATCCGCGGCATCAATTCCGGATCTGCCGGTCAAGTTCGCGCCGAACGGCGGCGCGGTGCCGGGCGACCGGATCGTCGGCATCGTTTCGCCGGGCGAGGGCATCACGATCTATCCGATCCAGTCGCCGGCGCTGAAGGATTTCGAGGAGGAGCCGGAACGCTGGCTCGACGTGCGCTGGGATGTCGACGATTCCAACCCGCAGCGCTTTCCGGCGCGGATCATGGTCGACAACGTCAACGAGCCCGGAAGCCTCGCCCAGGTCGCCACCGTGATCGCCGAGCATGACGGCAATATCGACAACATCAGCATGTCCAGGCGCTCGCAGGATTTCACCGAACTCACCATCGATCTTGAGGTCTATGACCTCAAGCATCTCAGCGCTATTATCGCCCAGTTGCGCGCCAAGGCCGTGGTCGCACGGGTCGAACGCGTCAATGGATAAGTCGTTCGTCATTGCCGGGCTTGACCCGGCAATCCATCCATTCGAAGAAGATGGATGCGCGGGTCATCCTGCGACGATGACGATTCGCACGTTCGTCCGGGCATGACAGCCAAGGTCGCGAGTTCCTGCATGCCCAGCTTCCTCCGCTGCGTCTCGGAGTCAATGTCGACCACGTCGCCACGCTTCGCAATGCGAGGGCGGGGCGCAATCCCGATCCGCTGCGCGCGGCCCTGGTTGCGATCGAGGCCGGCGCCGACGGCATCACCGCGCATTTGCGCGAGGACCGCCGCCACATCCGCGACGACGACATGGCGCGGCTGAAGGCCGGAAATCTCGAAGCCGCTGAATTTCGAGATGGCGGCGACCGCGGACATGCTGCGGATATCGCTGGCCACCAGGCCTCATGCGGTCTGCCTGGTGCCCGAGCGCCGCGAGGAGCTTACCACCGAAGGCGGTCTCGACGTGGTCGGACAGCACAACGCGCTGGCGCCTTTCATCGCGCGGTTGAACGATGCCGGCGTGCGGGTGTCGCTGTTCATCGCGGCCGATCCCGCCCAGATCGAAATGGCTGCGAAACTGCGCGCGCCCGGTGATCGAAATTCACACCGGCGCCTGGTGCGACGCCGTGGTCGATGGCCACGCCGCCAAGGCGGAAGCCGAATGGCAGCGCATCGTCACGGGCGCGGCGCTGGCGCGCTCGGCCGGGCTCGAAGTCCATGCCGGCCACGGCCTCGACTATGTGACCGCGGAGAAGATCGCGGGCCTGCCTGAAATCGTCGAACTGAACATCGGCTACTACATGATCGGAGAGGCGCTGTTCGTCGGGCTCGCCGGGACGGTTCGCGCGATGCGGGCCGCGATGGATCGCGGGCGCCAAAAACTTGCGGGCAAGACATGATCATCGGCATCGGCTCCGACCTGATCGACATCCGCCGCGTCGCCAAGGTGATCGAGCGTCATGGCGAGCGCTTTCTCGATCGCATTTTCACCGACGCCGAGCGCGCCAAAGCCGGGCGGCGCGCCAAAAACGAGAAAATGGTGGTGGCGACCTATGCCAAGCGGTTTGCCGCCAAGGAGGCCTGTTCCAAGGCGCTCGGCACCGGGATCCGGCAAGGGGTCTGGTGGCGGGATATGGGGGTGATCAACCTGCCGGGCGGCCGTCCGACCATGAAACTGACGGGCGGGGCGCTGGCCCGGCTCGAGAAGCTGACGCCGCAGGGATATCAGGCACAGATTGATCTCTCCATCACCGACGACTGGCCGCTGGCGCAGGCCTTTGTCATCATTTCGGCGATCCGATCGGACGACATCTGACGCACCGGAGCGTAGTCAGCCCCAGTAGAACTAAAAATCATCGACTTTTCAATGGATTAGCAAGTTTTGATGACACCGTTGATTGCGCGGCCCCGAACAACCGTCTAAAACGCCGCAGCGATTGAGCCAGATCGGATTTCGTTTGCGCCGGGATCGGCTCTCACTATCAGAAACAAGACCATTTTCCTGACGCGAAACGAACAGCGATTCGCGTGAGAAAAAGGCTCTGCCAGCCCGCGTTGAATCGCGACGGAAATTGAGAAAACGCGATGAGCGCGACATCCGAAAAGACTGAAAGCGGCTGGGGCGAAACCATCCGCGTCGTCATTCACGCGGTGCTGATTGCGCTGGTGATCCGCACCTTCCTGTTCCAGCCCTTCAACATTCCTTCGGGATCGATGAAGGCGACGCTGCTGGTCGGCGATTATCTGTTCGTCTCGAAATACTCCTACGGTTACAGCCATTACGCGATCCCGCTGTCGCCGCCGCTGTTCTCGGGGCGCATCTTCGGCTCCGAGCCGGCCCGCGGCGATGTTGTGGTGTTCCGGCTGCCGAGGGAGGATTCCACCGACTACATCAAGCGCGTGATCGGACTGCCCGGCGACCGTATCCAGATGAAGGATGGGCTGCTCTACATCAACGACAAGCCGGTACAGCGCCAGCGCCTCAGCGATTTCATCGGCGAGGACCCCTGCGGCTCAAACACCACCACGCCGGTGAAGCGCTGGAGGGAAACGTTGCCGAACGGCGTCAGCTATGAATCGCTGGATTGCGCCGACAACGGTTTCTACGACAACACCAATGTCTACGAGGTGCCGCCCGGTCACTTCTTCATGATGGGTGACAACCGCGACAACTCGACCGACAGCCGCGTGTTGTCGGCGGTGGGCTACGTGCCGTTCGAAAACATCATCGGCCGCGCCCAGATGATCTTCTTCTCCATCGCCGAGGGCGAGCAGGCCTGGATGTTCTGGCGCTGGCCCTTCGCGGTGCGCTGGAATCGCATATTCTCGATCGTGCGATAAACAACCGGCATTGGATGCTGGTGCAGCCCATGGTCATGATTTCGGCGGTATAATCGGCAAAGCGTGATTCGCCGGATAGCGGCGTCAGGCATGCGCGTGCAAACTAAAAATAATTGATTTATCAATGTGATTAGAAAGTTTTGACCCAGCGCTTGATTGCGCGGCTGCGAACAACCGTCTAAAACGCCGGGAGGGACGATCGAACCGGGTGAATTCGGGTTTGCGCCGGGATTCGCCTTCACTATCAGCATCAAGATCATTTTCCTGACGCGAAGCGACAGCGATTCGCGTCAGAAAAATGTTCTGCCAGCACGCGGTAATCGCGATGGGAACCGGGAAAACGATGAGCGTAATGTCCGGGACAAAAACGGAAGGCGGCTTGGGCGAAACCATCCGCGTCATTATCCACGCGCTGCTGATCGCGCTGGTGATCCGCACCTTCCTGTTTCAGCCCTTCAATATCCCGTCGGGATCGATGAAGGCGACGCTGCTGGTCGGCGACTACCTGTTCGTCTCGAAATATTCCTACGGTTACAGCCACTATTCGATCCCGCTGTCGCTGCCGCTGTTTCCGGGGCGCATCTTCGGCTCGGTGCCGGCGCGTGGCGATGTCGTGGTGTTCCGGCTGCCGAAGGACGATTCCACCGACTTCATCAAGCGCGTCATCGGCTTGCCGGGCGACCGCATCCAGATGCGGAACGGCTTGCTCTACATCAACGACAAGCCGGTAGAGCGCGAGCGCGTCAGCGATTTTATCGGCGAGGACCCCTGCGGATCCTCGGACGCCACAGCGCGGGTGAAGCGCTGGAAGGAAACGCTGCCGAACGGCGTCAGCTACGAAACGCTGGATTGCCGGGACAACGACTTTTACGACAACACCATCGAATATGAGGTGCCGCCGGGACATCTCTTCATGATGGGTGACAACCGCGACAATTCCGCCGACAGCCGGGTGCAGTCGGTGGTGGGCTACGTGCCGTTCGAGAATATTGTCGGCCGCGCCCAGATGATTTTCTTCTCCATTGCCGAGGGCGAGCACGCCTGGATGATCTGGCGCTGGCCCACTGCGGTGCGCTGGAATCGCATATTCTCAATCGTGCGATGAACGACGAAACACCTGACATTCAGTCCCCGTCGCCATCAGGCGGAGCAAGCCCCGAGGCGGCGCGCGAACCCCAGCCTGCGCGGAAGCGCAGCAAGGCCAGCGTGAAGGCGGCGGAGGCAGCTGCCGCTACTGCGGCGCTGGAAGCGCGTATCGGGCATAAATTCGCCGATCCCAAGCTGCTCGCGACCGCTTTGACGCATGTTTCCGCGCTGAAAAAGGCCACCCGCCAGCGCAGCGACAGTTACCAGCGGCTCGAATTCCTGGGCGATCGCGTGCTCGGGCTTGTCGTCTCGGCGATGCTGTACCGCGCCTTCCCGAAAGCCGACGAGGGTGAACTGTCGAAGCGGCTGGCCGATCTCGTGCGCAGGGAAATGTGTGCGGACGTGGCAACATCGCTGGAACTGGTCGACGACATCAAGCTGGGTCAGGTCGGGGCAGGGGCGAGCGCGCGTTTGCGCAAGACCGTGCTCGGCGATATCTGCGAGGCCGTGATCGGCGCGGTGTTTCTCGACGGCGGCTACAGTGCGGGCGCGCAATTTGTCGAACGCAACTGGACCGAGCGGATGCGCAAGCTGCGCAAGCCGCAGCGCGATCCCAAAACGGTGCTGCAGGAATGGGCGCAGAGCAACCGCCTGCCGACGCCGGTTTATCGCGAGATCGACCGCACCGGGCCGCATCACGATCCGGTGTTTCGCGTTGCGGTGGAATTGCCGGGACTGGAGCCCGCCGAAGGCGTCGGCGGCAACAAACGCGGCGCCGAAATGAATGCGGCCTCCGTCATGATCGCGCGCGAAGGTGTGGGCGGCCTCAAGAATGACGGATGAACCTTCGGGCGAGGCCGCGCCGGCGGCGACGCGTTGCGGCTTTGTCGCGCTGATCGGCGCCCCCAACGTCGGCAAGTCCACGCTCGTCAACGCGCTGGTTGGCTCCAAGGTCACCATCGTCTCGCGCAAGGTGCAGACCACCCGCGCGCTGATCCGCGGCATTGTGATCGACAACAACGCGCAGATCATCCTGGTCGATACGCCCGGCATCTTCATGCCCAAACGGCGGCTCGATCGCGCCATGGTGTCGACCGCATGGAGCGGGGCGCATGACGCCGATCTGGTTTGCGTGCTGCTCGATGCCAGGGAAGGGATCGACGAGGAAGCCGACGCCATTCTCACCAAGGTGGCGACCGTTCGCCACGAGCGCATTCTGGTGCTGAACAAGATCGATCTGGTTCCGCGCGAAAAACTGCTGGCGCTGACTAAGGCCGCCAATGACAGGCTGAGCTTTACCAGAACCTTCATGGTCTCGGCGCTTTCGGGCGACGGCGTCGACGATCTGCGCCATACGCTGGCGGCGATGGTGCCGGCGGGGCCGTTTCACTACCCCGAGGACCAGATGTCGGACGCGCCGATGCGGCACCTGGCGGCTGAAATCACCCGGGAAAAAATCTTCCGCCAGTTGCATCAGGAACTGCCATATCAATCCACTGTCGAGACCGACAGCTGGACCGAGCGCAAGGATAAATCCATCCGTATCGAGCAGACGATCTTTGTCGAGCGCGAAAGCCAGCGCAAGATCGTGCTCGGCAAGGGCGGCGCCACCATCAAGTCGATCGGCGCGGATTCGCGCAAAGAACTCGCCGAGATCGTCGGTGTTCCCGTGCATCTGTTCCTGTTCGTCAAGGTGCGCGAAAACTGGGGCGACGATCCGAACCGCTACCGTGAAATGGGACTAGAATTCCCCAAGGAATAGCCGGCGTCCAATGACCCTGCCCAAAAACGTGTTCTTGTTCGAAGCGCTGCTGTATTCGTCGCTGGGGCTCGACGCGCTGTCGTTTGCGTTCCAGGATCGCACGCCGAACGCCGAGACGACGGAATCGATGATCACGACCGCGTCCCTGATGGCGGCCTGCCTGATCCTGCTGCTGGTTTACTTCGTCTGGCTCGCCGCCCACAAACGCAAGAACTGGCCGCGCTGGGCGCTGGCTACCCTACTGGTGCTTTCGGTCATCTCGGTGCTGCAGATGATCGCCGAGAGCGGCCTGCAGCTCGACAGCGTCATCGAGACGGTTTCCTGCGCGCTGACCACGGCGGGACTGTATTATTCCTTCACCGGCGACGCCAAGGGCTGGTTCAACGCGTGATCGAGCCGACAGGCTGCGCGCCTACGGCCCGGCGGCCTCGGGAATCGTTGTCGCGTCGGGCGTTGACGCTGCCACCGATCGGGAATTTTCGATAGCGGTTTCAGCTATGAAGTCCGCCACCTTGCCGAAATCGCCAAGGATTGTCGTGATATCGACGGTTCCAGGCGTGACCGCGTCGCTTTCGTTGCCGAGCAAGGCGATGATGATCCGACCGCCTTTGCTTTTTTTGCTCAGCCGTCTAACCGTGTATTGAATCATCGCGTCCGACGGTTTTCCGACATAGCAGATGCAGAACGCTGCGGCCTGCGACAAATCAAGTGAGAAAAATCGCGACATCGAAAGTGCGTCGGCGGTTTCGGCGGTGGCGCCGAGACCGCGGCGTTTGAGTATTTGGGCGAGAATGAGCGCTGCCGCTTCGTCAAGCTTGCCCGAGCCCGGAATGCACAGTATCGCTCCCGGCCGTTCCCATCGCTCAAGCAAGGCAATGGTCAGGCCGCCGTCATTTGCGGGCTCGAGACGGGCGAGGTCGGAACGCGTATCGGGAAGATCCGCTTCCGGGATCACCCGGTCCTCGTGCGTTTCAAGATCGTCGACAACTTCGGTGACGGTTGCCAGAACGCGTGCGATCCGCTCTTGGTCCAGCCTGCCCATCCGCGCGTCGGCTTCGGCGAGGCGCAAGCCGTTCAGCATGATCGAGTCATAGTACTCCTCCAGCGAGGCTTCCCTGAGATGGGTCTGGGCTTGCTGGGATGCCTCGATTGGATCGCCAGCCAGCATCCGCTGGTAGACCAGTTGCGGCGGCGTCAGCGCCGGCTCGTTGCCGAGCAGGACATCGAAAAATTGCAAGCGGTCTACGTGGCGGCCGACGACGACGAGACATACGGTGAGAGGGGTGGCAAGAACCAGTCCGATCGGGCCCCAAAGCCAGGTCCAGAACGAGGCCGACAGAACAATGGCGACGGGTGACAGCCCTGAACTCCGCCCATACACCAATGGCTCCACAATCTGCCCGGCAATGAGTTGCAGCGTGCCGAACAACGCGACCGTCATCAAAAGCATGCCCCATCCAGAGCCGACGGCGGCGGCCAGTATGACCGGAAAAACCGCCGAGATCGGCGAGCCGACGTAAGGAACAAAGCGCAGGATCATCGCAACAAGTCCCCACAGCGGAGCGCTCGGCACGCCGATCAATTGCAGACCGGCACCGATGATCAGCCCGAACAAGGCATTGACGATAATCTGGTTCAGAAAAAGCCGGCTCAGCCGCTGACCGGCATCGTCCAGTGCCGCGGTGGTACGCTGCATGTCGTTCGAGCCGGCAAGCCGGATGAAGCGGTTGCGCAAATCCTGACGTTGCAGCAGGATGAAGATTACGAAAATGACGACGATGCCGGTCGTTGTCAGCGGCTGGATCAGCGGTTGTATGATCGCCACCAGCGTTGTGAGGGTACCGGGATCGGGCTGTCTGATCTCGACAGGGATTGGCTTGTCAACGGGCTGTCGTCGCAGGTCAACGGTTGCGGCCTGACCCCGGGCCGGATTTTGAAGTTCGGTATCGAGCTCTTTGAGCACTTTCGAGGCACGCTCCAGCGTTCCCGATCCGCCGGCCGCGATGCCGCGGAGGCCCTGTATCTTTTCGCGCAGCGTTTGCTGGTATCCCGGCAATTCCTCGGCAAGCCGGTTGGCCTGCGAAACCATCAGGCCGCCGAGGCTGAAGATAATCGAGAAGCCTATCGAAACGGCGACCAATACCGACAATGTGCGCGGTACGCGCCATGATTGCAGCCGGATAACAAACGGTGCGAGTACGAAACTGAACAACACTGCCAATGCGACGGGGACCAGGATTTCACGCGCGAAGTAAAGCGTCGTGACGATCAGCGCCGCCACTGCAAGATTGATCAGGGCGTTTCCCGGCGGTCGCTGCAATTTGATCTGTGGTACCGTGTCTGCCAAAGGGGCTCCATTCGCGGTGGCCGCTTCGGCCGCCGCCGTCATTGAGGCCGCAGCCACGGGGAAAGAGCGGTCCCAACCCTTAGCGGTCTGAAATGTTCCGCAGTCGCGCCGTGGCCCCCGGGGAACGCGCGGTCAGATCGGCTGCTTCCCTCAACGGAATCCTGTAAGCTCCATCTCATGGAATGGACCGACGAAGGCATTGTGCTGGGGGTGCGGCGGCATGGCGAATCCAGCGCCATCGTCGAACTGCTGACGCGCGGCCATGGCCGCCATCTCGGCCTGGTGCGCGGTGGTTCCAGCACGCGGATGCGCCCGATGCTGCAGCCCGGCAACAGCGTGCGCGCGGTGTGGCGGGCGCGGCTCGATGAGCATCTCGGCACCTATGTGATCGAGGGCACGCGGCTGCGGGCGGCCACCGTGCTGGCGTCGTCGCATGCTGTCTATGGCGTGACGCATCTTGCCTCGCTGGCGCGGCTGTTGCCGGAGCGCGATCCGCATGAAGACATTTACGAAATGCTGGACCGCACGCTGGACGATTTCGATGACATCGGCGAGGCCGCGGTGCACCTGGTCAAGTTCGAACTGGCGATGCTGGCCGAACTCGGCTTCGGGCTCGATCTGGAAAACTGCGCCGCGACCGGCGAGACCGCGGATCTGATCTATGTATCTCCGAAATCCGGCGGCGCGGTGTCGCGGACCGCCGGCGATCCCTGGCGCGACCGGCTGCTGCGGCTGCCGGCGTTCCTGCGGCAAAGCGGCGGCGGCGCTAACGGCTGGTCGGACCAGGACCTCAAGGACGGTTTTCATCTTACCGGCCTGTTCCTGCTGCGCCACGTGCTGGAACCACGCGGGCAGGGCCACTCCGATGCCCGCGACGGGTTTATCAATGCGGTGACGAAACATCGGGCGAAGGTTAGCTCGGCGTTGTAGCCGCGATCTCTCAACGTCGTTCCGGCGAAGGCCGGAACCCATACGCCGTGAAGTTTCGTTTCCGTGATGTGGCGGAGGCCAATTTTCCCACCAGCGGCTGGGATAAGGGTCCAGGCCTTCGCCGGGACGACAGGATGCCCTGATTCGCGGCTTGCCCGATTCACCCCGAAAGTTTAACCCGTCCCCATGGGAAAACGACTGATTCCGCCGGAGCCGGCTGAGATCCACGAGGTCATGCTGCGCGACGCGCTCGAGGAGCGCTATCTCGCTTACGCGCTCTCGACCATCATGCACCGCGCATTGCCTGACGCGCGCGACGGGCTGAAGCCGGTGCACCGGCGCATCCTCCATGGCATGCGGATATTGCGGCTCGACCCCGGCACGCCGTTCAAGAAGTCCGCCAAGATCGTCGGCGACGTCATGGGTTCGTTCCATCCCCATGGCGACCAGTCGATCTACGACGCGCTGGTGCGCCTCGCGCAGGATTTCTCCGCGCGCTATCCGCTGGTCGACGGCCAGGGCAATTTCGGCAATATCGACGGCGATAATCCGGCCGCCTATCGCTACACCGAAGCCCGCATGACCGCCGTCGCGCAGCTTTTGCTCGACGGTATCGACGAGGATGGCGTCGAGTTCCGCCCCAATTACGACGGCACGTCGAAAGAGCCGATCGTGCTGCCCGGCGGATTTCCGAATCTGCTTGCCAACGGCGCGCAGGGCATCGCGGTCGGCATGGCGACTTCGATCCCGCCGCATAATGCCGCCGAACTCTGCGACGCCGCGCTGCATCTGATCGACAAGCCCGACGCGAAGTCGAAGTCGCTGCTGAAATGGGTGAAGGGTCCGGACTTCCCGACCGGCGGCATCATCGTCGATTCCAAGGAAAGCATTGCCGAGGCCTACATGACCGGGCGCGGCTCGTTCCGCACCCGCGCCAAATGGAGCCAGGAGGAAGGTGCGCGCGGCACCTGGGTCGTCGTCATCACGGAAATTCCGTGGCTGGTGCAGAAGTCGCGGCTGGTCGAGAAGATCGCCGAACTGCTCAACGAAAAGAAGCTCCCGCTGGTTGGCGACGTACGCGATGAATCGGCCGAAGACATTCGACTCGTGATCGAGCCGAAATCGCGTGCGGTCGATCCGGAATTGCTGATGGAATCGCTGTTCCGGCTGACCGAGCTGGAGAGCCGGATTTCGCTGAACCTCAATGTGCTGGTGAAGGGCCGCATTCCCAAGGTGCTCGGTCTCGCCGAATGCTTGCGCGAATGGCTCGATCATCTGCGCGACGTGCTGCTGCGGCGTACCAACTACCGGAAGACTCAGATCGAGCACCGGCTGGAAGTGCTCGGCGGCTATCTGATCGCCTACCTCAATATCGACAAGGTGATAAAAATCATCCGCGCCGAGGACGAGCCGAAGTCGGCATTGATAAAAGCGTTCAAGCTGACGGAAATCCAGGCCGACGCCATCCTCAACATGCGCCTGCGCAGCTTGCGCAAGCTCGAGGAATTCGAGATCCGCACCGAGGACAAGAATCTCCGCGCCGAGTTGAAGGGCGTCAAGGGCATCCTCGGTTCCGAATCCGAACAATGGTCCAAGGTCGGCGAGCAGGTCCGCAAAGTCCGCGACATCTTCGGGCCGAAGACGCCGCTCGGCAAACGCCGTACCCAATTCGCCGACGCGCCCGAGCACGATCTGGCCGCGATCGAGGAAGCCTTTGTCGAGCGCGAGCCCGTCACCATCGTGGTGTCCGACAAAGGCTGGGTGCGTACGCTGAAGGGGCATGTCGCCGATCTATCCGGGTCTGACCTTCAAGACCGACGACCATCTCGGCTCGGCATTCTTTGCCGAGACCACGTCAAAGCTCCTGCTGTTCGCCACCAACGGAAGATTCTATTCGCTCGACGTCGCGAAACTGCCGGGCGGGCGCGGCCACGGCGAGCCGATCCGGATGTTCATCGACATGGAGCAGGACGCCGCGATCGTGTCGCTGTTCGTCAACACCGGCGGCCGCAAGTTCCTGATCGCGAGCCACGAGGGGCAGGGCTTTGTGGTCAATGAGGACGATTGCGTCGGCAACACCCGCAAGGGCAAGCAGGTGCTCAATGTCGAGATGCCCAATGAGGCCTGCGCCATCGCCACCGTCACCGGCGACAGCGTCGCCGTGATCGGCACCAACCACAAGATGGTGATCTTCCCGCTCGACCAAGTGCCGGAAATGGCGCGCGGCCGCGGCGTGCGGCTGCAGAAATATTCCAGCGCCAGGCTGTCCGATGTCGCGACGTTCGATTCCAAGGCCGGGCTGACCTGGAAGGATTCGGCCGGCCGCGATCAGGCCATGAGCTGGAAGGAATTGTCTGACTGGCGCGGCAACCGCGCCGACGCCGGTCGGCTCGCGCATGGCCTGCCGAAATCGAACAAGTTCCTGCGCGGGGTGCAGTAGGGCGTCGTCTGTCAATCCCCTTTGACGGCGAACCGTTTCTCGGGGATGGTTGCCGAAAATCAGGGGAGGCAACGTTGCGCGCAGTGCTCGGCATCGCTCTCGTGCTGTTCGGCATACCGGTTGCGCTTCATGCGCAATCCGTCCCCGGTGCGCTGCCGGAATCCTCCGCCGCCTTGGCAAAGGGCGAATGGCCGGCCTATGCCGGCAGCTATGCCTCGGCGCGCTATTCACCGCTGACGCAGATCGATCGCAGCAACGCCCGGAATTTGCACGTCGCCTGGCGCTGGAAATCGCCGGATCAGGCGGTCAGGGACGCCAATTCGAAAGTAGCGCCAAGCTTCGCCAATGAGTCGACGCCGCTGATGGTCGGCGGGGTGCTGTACACCTCGACATCGCTGTCACAGGTTGCCGCCATCGATGCTGCATCGGGCGAGACCAGATGGATATTCGATCCCAAGGTCTACGAAAACGGCCTCGGGGTTCCCGCCAACAATGGCTGGCTGCATCGCGGCGTCGCCTACTGGCGCAATGGCGATGACGAACGGATTGTGATCCTCACCGCCTTTGCGCAGATGATCGCGCTTGACGCCAAAACCGGAAAGCCCGTGCCGGCGTTCGGGACCGGCGGCCGGGTCGATCTGGCCGAAGGCCTGCGCCGCCCCGTCGACCGCGATTACTACACCATGACGTCGCCGCCGGTGATCGTGCGCGGCGTCATCGTGGTCGGATCGTCGGTGATGGACTGGTGGGGACACCGGCCGTCGCCGCCGGGCGATGTCCGGGGCTTCGACGTCCATACCGGCCGTCTGCTCTGGACCTTCCACACCGTGGCGCAAGGCGAGGAGCCCGGCGCCGAGACCTGGGAGAACCAGTCCTGGAAAGACACCGGCAACGCCAATGTCTGGGCGCCGATGAGCGCCGACGAGGAGCTGGGCTACATCTATTTGCCGGTCAGCACGCCGACCAACGACTATTACGGCGGCGACCGTCTCGGCGATGGTCTCTATGGCGAGAGCCTGGTCTGCATCGAGGCGGCGACCGGCGGAAAAATCTGGCACTACCAGCTCGTGCATCACGGGCTCTGGGACTACGATCCACCGGCGGCGCCGAACCTGATCGACATCACGGTCGGCGGAAAGCGCGTCAAGGCGGTCGCGCAAGTGACCAAGCAGGCGTTTGTCTATGTGTTCGATCGCGTCACCGGCGAGCCGGTGTGGCCGATCGAGGAGCAGCCGGTGCCCGCTTCCACGGTGCCCGGCGAGCGCGCGTCGAAAACCCAGCCGATTCCGACCAGGCCGGCGCCGATCGATCTGCAGGGCGCCCGCGACGAGGATCTGATCGATCTGACGCCTGAAATCCACCAGGAAGCCGTCGATATCGCCGCCAAATACGATCGCGGTGCGTTGTTCACGCCGCCGTCACAGCGCGGCACGATCGTGGCGCCCGGTGTCGCCGGCGGCGCCAGTTGGGCAGGCGCGGCGATCGATCCGGAGACCGGCATGCTTTATGTCGGGACTTATCGCTTGCCGTTCGCCGTCACCGTTCGAAAGCCGAGGCCCTCGGAGTCTTCCTACGATTTCATCGGCGATGCCCGCTATCTGCCCGGGCCGCGCGGATTGCCGCTGCTCAAGCCGCCATTCGGAAGCATGCTCGCCATCGATATGAACAGTGGCGATCATCGTTGGCGTGCGCCCGTCGGCAACAGCGACGCGATGTTATCGATTCAGCGGCTCGGCATCCGGGAAAAACTCGGGCGGCCGTCCCGCAGCTGGGCGCTGGTGACGAAAACGGTCGTGGCTGTGGTTCAGATGGGATACCAGGGCGCTCCGCGCTTCATGCCGTCATTCCAGCGCTTCATCTACGACCTGCATAATCAGGATCCGCATTTGTGGGTCTACGACAAGGCCAGCGGCGAAATGCTCGCGGAGATCGACCTGCCGGCCAACGCGACGGGAGCGCCGATCACCTATCTGGCGGGCGGGAAACAATATATCGCGTTTGCCGTCGGCGGCGGGCCGTTGCCCGAGGAACTGATCGCGGTCTCCCTCTAGACTAGCCGCGGGTTTTGGGGGTGGTCGCTTCAGGCGAGGGTATCCGGGGTGGAATAAATTCGGACAAGTGATCACTATTGATCAGTTCCCGCAGGGAACCCGGCGTAAGGTTCCCTTATCCCGAAGCCGGTTCCGCTCTCGAAAGCAGCGGGCACCTGGGGGCAACACCACGTTCGATATCCGTTAAGGCGATCCCCCGTTGGCTGACAACCGGGGCAGTGCCGGCTCTTTTGCTCTGTCCGAGGAGGCTGTCATGTCACCAGGTGAATCATCCCAAAAGCGGTTGGAGGTTCTTCTTGTTGAAGACAGTCCCGGCGATATCAGGCTGACACAGGAAGCCTTTCGCAGGGCCAATGACGCGATCCATCTGCATGTGGCGACCGATGGCGTCGAGGCCATGTCCTTTCTGAAGCAGGAAGGCGCGCATACGGATGCGCCCCGTCCGCATATCGTCCTTTTGGACTTGAACATGCCGAAGATGGATGGCCGGGAGGTGCTGGCCCAGATAAAGGGCGATGACAGCCTGAAATCGATTCCCATCATCATCCTGACCACATCGGATGCGACCGAGGATATCGAGAAAACCTACCAGCTTCGGACCAATTGCTACCTGTGCAAGCCCGTGCAGCTGGAGCATTTCGAAGAACTTGTGCAATCCATCAATGATTTCTGGCTGACCAAGGCCAAACTGCCGGATCAACCTGCCACTTCATAGCATTGCCGGTTCTTCGTCGTCATGGCGGCGCCGGGACGAGGCGAGACGTCGTAATAGTATCCATCCGGCAGCGCGCTATATCTGTTCGATACCAAACCATTCGGTAACGAACCGCCATGACCCAACAGCACGCCCATCACGATCATTCTCATTCGCACGGCCACTCACACGTCGTGGATCAATGGACTCACGACCACGTCTTTCTCGGTCCGAAACACGCCCGTAACGAGCGCCGGACCTGGTTCGTGGTGGCGCTGACCGTCGTCATGATGGTCGGCGAAATCGCGGCGGGGTCGTTGTTCGGATCGATGGCGCTGCTGGCCGATGGCTGGCACATGGCAACCCACGCCGCTGCGCTGGGGATCGCCGCGGGAGCCTATCTGTTCGCGCGCCGGCATGCGCGCAATTCGCGTTTTACGTTCGGCACCGGCAAGTTCGGCGACCTCGCGGCGTTTTCCAGTGCGATCATCCTCGGACTGATCGCGGTGCAGATCGCCTATGAAAGCGCGCTGCGGCTGGTCCATCCGGTTCCGATCGCGTATGGCGAGGCTATCGCGGTCGCGACACTGGGCCTTGCCGTCAACCTTGCCAGCGCCTGGCTGCTGCGCGATGACCACGACCATCATCACCACGGCCCTTCTCACGGCGAGCACCATCACCACGACAACAATTTGCGCGCAGCCTATGTGCATGTGCTGGCGGACGCGGCTACCTCGGTGCTCGCGATCGCGGCGCTGGTAACGGCGATGTCCCTGCAATGGACCTGGACCGATCCGCTGGTCGGCATCATCGGCAGCCTTGTGATCGCGAGCTGGGCCTACGGACTGATCCGCGCTTCCGGATCGGTGCTGCTCGATGTCTGCGTCGATAAAGACCTCGAAGGGGTGATACGCGACCGGCTGCAAACCCGCGGCGACCGCGTCACCGACCTGCATCTGTGGCAGGTCGGTCCCGGCCATCGCGCCGCCGTGATCTCGGTCGTATCAGAGAGCCCGTTGCCGCCGGCGACCTACAAGCGCCGCCTTGGCGGCTTGCCGGGGCTTTGCCATGTCACGGTGGAAGTCGAGGTCAGTTCGGAGACGCCGCCCGCGGCTTGAACGCCGGCCCTCACGCGCGCCCAGGTTATCAGCGTGATCGCGGATCAGGAATTCAGCCGCGCAGGACGGCTGCCGTCGCGTCATCCATCGGAAAGAAACATTCGACGCGCAACTCCTGCAGCGTGATGTCCTGGGGAGTTCCGAGGGTTGCGATGGTTGTGAACAAGCGCAGTTCGGTTTTACCTTTGCGGAAATGCATGGGCAGGACCGGCGTCATCGCTAGTTCGGTTGGCATCGCGCTGACGGCCGCTCGCACCCCCTCATAGCCCAGCAACCTTTCCAGCAGCGCCGCCGTCTCGGGCGTGCCATCGGCGGCTGCGTCCGCTTCGACACTCCGAACGAAATAGCTCACGACATCCGCCCAGTTCAGCAAATGCGGCCGCAGAACATCGGGCGCGACCAGAGCATCGGCGAGATTGACAGTTGCGTCCGGCGCCAACGGACCCACCAGGAATTCGACCAGGCGCACCGCGCCGGCATTGCTTTGAAGCAGGTTCCAGTGCCGGTCGACCGCAACCGCCGGAAATGGCTCCTGCTGGGTCAGCATATAATTCGAGGGCTTTGCGAATTTCGCCAAGTTCCGGTGCGGCCAGATCGGTCTGCCGCCATACCGGTGCAAAACCGGCCGATATCAGCAGCGCGTTGTGCTGGCGCAGCGGGACGTCGAGCGCGATCGCGAGCCGCATCACCATGTCGCGGCTGGGCGTTGCCCGGCCCAGTTCCATGAAGCTGAGATGGCGCTGCGATATTGCCGCGGCGCCGGCGAGATCGAGCTGCGACAGGCCCCGCCGCTTGCGCCACTGCCGCAGCCTGGTTGCAAAGTCCTGCTGTCTCGACATCAATACCTGCCAGGTAGTTGCGCAAACGATGCGGTTCGGAAAGATGCCATAGGCAGTGTGTGGCGAGACACGGGAGATTCCGTTGGGTGAATGGGTGCGGGGTGGCGATTGCGCTGGTGTCGAGCTGCCTCGGCGGCACCGCGGCTGCGATCACGCGCTATCTGGTCGGCAACGCCGATCCGATCACGCTGGCCATTCTGCGATGGGGCATCGGCTTTGCCTGCCTGCTGCCGGCAGCCCTCCTGCTCAAGGTAAAGTGGCCGCCGCGCAGCGACTGGCCGGCGGTGGCGGCGCTGGGGATTTGTTTCTTCGGACTGTTCTTCGTCTTCTACAATATCGCGATTGGCTTTACGACCGCGGCGCGCGCAAGCCTCGCTCTGGCGACGCTGCCGCTGCACACCATGCTGATTGCAGCGCTGCTCGGTATCGAGCCGCTGACAAGGCGGAAGTCGCTCGGCGTTGGCGTGGCGGTGCTCGGCGTGGTCGCCGCCCTCGCATCCGGTCTTTCGGCGGCGCCGGCCGGCGCGTGGCGGGGCGAACTCATCATGACCGGGGCCGTGCTCTGCATGGCGTTCTATAACGTCTGGTCGCGGCCTTTTATCAAGAGATCAAGCGCCCTCGGTTTTCTCACCGTCGGCATGGGCGCGGGCGGCCGTGTTGCTGATCCTGGTCGGGTCGCTGACCGGAAGCATCGCGGTCCTGGGCCATCTCAATACCCCGCAATGGATTGCGGGCATCTATCTCGGCGTCGGCGGCGGCGCGCTTGCCTTCATCCTGTGGGTGCTGGCGCTGGAGCGGGCCACGCCGACGCGGGTGGCCGCCACCATGACCGTCAATCCGCTGGCGGCGGGATTGCTGGCCACGCAACTGGTCGGTGAGCCGATCACGGCCAATCTCGTGTTGGGTCTGGTTGCGGTGTTTGCCGGAATATGGATCGCCACATCGGAAGCCAAAGTCTCTGCACCGGCTCGATGATGCCGGTTGGTGATTGCTGCGATCGGGAATAGTCTTTCGATCTCATCTGGAGAGCTTCATGTCGCGTCGCATCGTTCTATCGTTGTTTTCCGCCTGCTTGATTTTATCGGGCGCAACCACAGCGCAGGCCGAACGGGCGCGTGAAACCGTCGCTTACGACAACGTGCGCATTGACGTCATCGCCGAGGGCAACGGACCGCTGATCGTTCTGTTGCCCGGGCGCGGCCGCGGGTCGGAGGATTTCGACGAGGTCGCCGCTGGGCTGGCCAAAGCCGGCTTTCGCGTGCTGCGGCCGCAACCGCGCGGCGCCGGCGACAGTACCGGGCCGATGAAGGGCCTGACGCTGCACGATTTTGCGCGTGACAATGCCGAGGTCGTCAAACATGAGAACGCCGGTCCCGCGGTCATGGTCGGACACGCCTTCGGCAGTTGGGTCGCGCGCATGACGGCCGCCGATTATCCGCAACTGGTGCGAGGCGTGGTGATCGCCGGCGCGGCTGCAAAGGCCTACCCGGCGGGATTTCCGGGAGCGAAAGAGCTGTCCGACGCGGTGCGGAAGTCGGGCGATCCGGCGCTGCCGGACGCCGAGCGGTTAGGCTATCTGCGCGCCCATTTTTTCGCGCCCGGCAGCGACGCCAGCGTGTGGCTGAAAGGCTCCTATCCGGACGTAGACGAATCACAATTCGCGGCCGGACGTGCCACGAAGCAGCCGGAATGGTGGGGCGGCGGCACGGCGCCGCTGCTCGATCTGCAGGGCGAACTCGATCCGTTCAAGCCGCGTTCGATGGCCAACGAGATGCGGGAAGAGTTTGGCGAGCGGGCCACCGTGGTCGTGATCCCGAATGCCAGCCACGCCTTGATACCGGAGCAGCCGGACGCCGTGGTCGATGCCATTGTGACGTGGTTCGGCAAGCTGCCGAAATAGCTTGCGTCAGGCCTAACGAGCAATCGTTAGCGCGGCACCGGCGCGGCCATGGGCGGGGGGCCCAGGCCGACGGGTTTCTTCGGCCGCAGCGTTCCGATGTAGAACGACGACGTCGCGACCAGGAACAGGCAGATCAAATAAACGCCCCAGGCCTGCGGCGGCGTCAGCGCCCATTTCACAAAAGCTCTGATCGCAGCGTTCGGTCCGGTCTGGTTTTCCATGCGGCGGTTTTGCGCGAAACCGCGCCGGATTGGAAGAGGCAAACCCGCCGATTTCAGCGTGCCGCCGGTTCCTGCCGCAGCAGGCAGAGCGCCAGCAACGCCGACAGGCTCAGCGCCGACGAGACGATCAGCACGCGGCTTCCCATGCCCTCGATCAGCAGGCCGAACACCAGCGGCGCCGCCGCCTGCGCCATCCGCGCCGGCGCGCCGATCATCCCGAGCCGATAGCCGTAATTTTGCGGACCGAAGATGGCGAGCGGCAGTGTGCCGCGTGCGATGGTCAGGATGCCGTTGCCGAGACCGAAAAAGATCGCGAATACGCTGGCCGCTCCGCCGCCCGCGACCGCGAGAATGGCGGCGCCGATCGGGTGCGTCAGGCAGGCAAGCCGGGTCGACAGCAGCGGATGATAGCGGCTGAGAAAGCCCGCCTCGATGATGCGCGCCACCACTTGCGCCGGGCCGAACAGCGCGCCGGCCGCCACCGCCTGCACGGTGGTCGCGCCCGCGGCCTCGAGGATGCGGGGCATGTGCGCTGCCATCGCGCCGGTGACGCTCCACGCCGCGGCAAAGGTGAACGCCAGCAGGATCATGGTTCGGTCGATCGGGATATGCGGCTTGACCGCCGTTGCTAAGGCGGCCTTCGCACCCTGCACGATTGGCAGCATGAAATAATTGATCGGCAGGCCGATCAGGATATGCGCCGCCGCCCATGCAAAGCAGGTGTTGCGCCAGCCGATGGTGTCCAGTCCCCAGGCGCTCAACGGCCAGCCAACCGTGGAGGCAAAGCCCGCGACCAGCGTGATGCCGGTGATGGACCGGCGCGCGGCTTCGCCATAGATGCGCCCCAATGCGGCGAAGGCCGCATCATACAAGCCAAATCCCATGCCGATCCCGAGCAGCAGCCACGCCGCTGCCAGTACCGGGATCGAGTAGCTGAAGCCGAGCACCACCAGCCCTGCGGCCAGTGTCAGGTTGGAAGCCGACAGCACGGACCGGCCGCCGACGAGATCGATCTGCCGGCCGACGCGCGGGCCCAGCATCGCCGAGATCACCAGCGCTCCGGAGAACGCGGCAAAGATCCAGTTCGAGGACACGCCGAGGTCACGCGCGATGGGATCGGCCAGGATCGCCGGCAGATAATAGCTGGATGCCCAGGCCAGCGTCTGCGTGGTGCCGAGCGCTGCAATGAGGGGAAGCTGGCGCTCGCTCATGGCTTGGGTGCCATTGTTATTCGCATTCGGGGTTGTCCTGTTCGTGGCATTTGCCTCCGCGATGCTAATGGGCGTCAAGCCTACAGCAGAACCTCATGGTGAGGAGCGCGCCCTTGGGCGCGTCTCGAACCATGGAAGCTTGCGGCCATCCTTCGAGACGGCGCTGGCGCGCCTCCTCAGGATGAGGTTCAAGTCTTTCATCACGCAAGATTTCCCCGCATAATATCGCATGGACCTCGCGCCCCGACTGCATTTGATGAACTGGCTGGTCTCCCAGGGCCTCACCAGCACGCCTGAGAACGATCTGCTGCGCGGTTTCTGCGAACGCTGCCGGGATGCCGGGCTTGAGGTGTCGCGCGGCGTTGTTTTCATCGACACGCTGCATCCGATTTTCGAAGGCCGCGGCTTTCGCTGGAACGATGTTCACATCGACGAGCGCGACAGCTTTGAATATGGCTCGACCGAGCAGGGCACTGTCGCGCAAAACTGGCGCCGCTCCACCTTCTACCACATGCTCGAACACGGCCATGACGAGTTGCCGATCGATCTCGCCGATCACGCCAAGTTCGACTTCTCGCTGCTCCCAGATCTTGCCGCGCTGGGTCACCGGCATTTCCTGGCCTTCGTGCACCGCTTCGGCGAAGCCGGCACCATCGGCAGATGGACTGCGTCTATACCTATTGGCTGACCCGGCGCGCCGAGGGTTTCGGCGAGCAGGGCCTGGCGGTGCTGCGCGATCTGGTGCCGGTGCTGGCGCTGGCCATCAAGTCTGCCGCGCAGGTCGAGATCGCGCGAACGCTGGGAAGGGTCTATCTCGGGCGCGATGCTTCCGAGCAGGTAATGCGCGGGCGTATCTCGCGCGGCGTGACCGAGCGCATCAACGCCGTGCTGTGGTTCTCCGATCTGCGCGGCTCGACCGCGATCAGCGAGACTATCGCGCCCGACGAGATCATTCCGTTTCTCAACGATTATGCGCAGGCCGCCATCGACGCGATCCACGATGCCGGCGGCGACGTGCTCAAACTGATCGGCGACGGCGTGCTGGCGATGTTTACCGGCGAGGACATGACGGCTGCGAGACGCGCCGCCTTGCGGGCCGAGCATCATTTCCGGGACAACATGACGTCGCTCAACGCCCGCCGCACCGCCGACGGCCGGCCGGTGACGTCGGCTTATGTCGGCCTGCATGTCGGCGAAGTCTTCTACGGCAATATCGGCAGCGAAGACCGGCTCGATTTCACAGTCGTCGGTCCCGCGGTCAATGAAGTCAGCCGCATCGCCTCGATGTGCCGCTCGGTCGATCGCGAGCTGCTGGCGTCGTCGGATTTTCGCGAAGGCCTGGATGCGGCCGGGAAGGGCTATCTGGTCTCGACGGGACGGTTTGCGCTACGCGGCATCGGCCGCGCGCAGGATCTCTACACGCTCGATCCCAACATGGGTCTGGATGAGAGCGTGGCCGGGAGTTACGCGGGGTATCTGGAAGCCTAGGGCTATCCATATTCGGCGATGCCGGCTGGCTGGCGTTGACGCCCGAGCGATTTATCGCCATATACAGCGCATGAACAAGCTTCGATCAGCCGCACTGACCACCACGGCGACCGCTTGCGGCGGATCGCCTGCTGGATGCGCGCGCTAGAGACAAGCGTACTTCACCCAGAAAAGGCCCCGCCGGCGACGGACGGGGCCTTTTCTGTTTTTGATGATCCCGTCCGCGCTTTTTCCTCTTCACAAGGAAGACAGCCATGGACGATCTCGACCACAGAAATCTCGGCGTACAACTCAAGCTCTGGCATCTTCAGGAAGATGCGCCCGGCATGGTGTTCTGGCATCCGCGCGGCTACCGCGATCTACCGGGTGCTGGAGGACTATGTCCGGCGCAAAATGCGCCGCGCCGGCTATGCCGAGGTCCGGACGCCACAGCTGCTGCCAAAAGAACTCTGGGACCGCAGCGGCCACTGGGACAAATTCGGCGAGCACATGTTCCGGGTCGACGACGGCGAAATGGCGATGGCGCTGAAGCCGATGTCCTGCCCGTGCCACGTCCAGATCTTCAACAAGGGGCTGCGCTCGTGGCGGGAGCTTCCGATCCGCTATGCCGAGTTCGGCGCGTGCCACCGCAATGAGCCGTCCGGTTCGCTGCACGGCATCATGCGGACGCGCGCCTTCGAGCAGGACGACGCGCATGTGTTCTGCCGCGAGCAGGACGTCGAGGGCGAAGTCGCGTGCTTCATCGCCCTGCTGGGCGAGGTCTACCGCGACCTCGGCTTTCCCGACTACGAGGTGGCGCTGGCGACGCGGCCGGCGGTGCGCGCCGGCGACGACGCGACGTGGGACTGGTCGGAGGCGAAGCTCGGCGATGCCGCGCGGCGCTGCGGCCTCGCGCCTCAGATCAATCCCGGCGAAGGCGCGTTCTACGGACCGAAGCTGGAATTCGCGCTGCGCGACCGGCTGGGACGATCATGGCAGTGCGGCACGGTGCAACTCGACGGCGTGCTGCCGCAGCGGCTCGAGGCGTCCTACGTCGCCCCCGACGGCAGCCGCGCGAGGCCCGTGATGATCCACCATGCCATCTTCGGATCGCTCGGCCGCATGATCGCGATCCTGCTCGAGCATCATGGCGGCGTGCTTCCGTTCTGGCTGTCGCCGGACCAGGTCGCGGTCGCGCCGATTTCGCAAGACCAGGCCGGATACGGCGCGCATGTGCTGGCCACGTTCGAGGAAGCCGGAATCCGCACCGTTGCCTATGACGGCGCCGATACCCTGTCGAGGCGCATCGTGGCGGCGCATGAAATGGCGGTGCCGGTGATGGCGATCGTCGGCGGACGCGAGATGAGGGATGGCGGGGTCAGCCTGCGCGAGCGCGACGGCTCACAGGCCGACATTCCCTTGGCCGAGGCGGTGTCCCGCCTGCGAGGCGAGGGCTCGGCCGGGCGGTCATTGTGGCTGAAGCGTCGCGTCGCTGCTGGGACGCGAACTATTTCTGTTCCCGCGGCTGACTGCTTTGCTGGCTCGAAGGCGGGCCGCTCTGGTGATTCTCAGGTGAGTCGCTTTGTTCGCTGGCCTGGAGCCAGGTCGGAATACGTACCAGCGAATTGTCGAGGTGATTGATGAACCACACACCGCCAAGCGCGATAATGCCGGCCAACATGACATGCGGCAGAGTTCGCACCAGCACGCCAAGCAGATCTGCGAAGGCGCCCAATATCGCCGCACCCGCTGCCAATAATTCGCGGCCTGCTCGATAAAGTGCCCAGACCACCCCTGCCAGAATCAGGATGAGAAGAAACTGCTTCCACAGCGGCCACTGCTGCCACGGCACGGTCGCCAATCGGCTGATTTGATCGACCGACCAGGTCCAGATGAGTTCGACGAAGCGGAAGATCGCCGAAATCCCGTCATGCAAGAATTTCAAGAGCTGATCGAAAACCTGTTTCATAACCAAACTCCTCGAGCATCCACTTAGAACGCGACAGGGCGCGTCGGGTTCCTCAAGGTCGGCAGGTGCGGGCGATCATTTGGCGCAATTTAAATAAATGGTTGGGGTTGCTCGGGTCCGCTCATCACGCAGATCGGCGGCGCAGTTGGCGCAGCGACAGCGCGTGCAGCAGGATCGAGCACGGCACCACGAAAGCCGGGGTCAGCACGTCGGGATAAACGCCGGCGCCGGCGATGCTCAGCACATTCGGAATGATCAGCTGGAACCGCCCAGGCGTGGTAATCATCCCCAAGGTGAACGCGACGGCAAGATCGGCGAGCCCAAAAATATTCCAGACGATCGCTGCCCTTCGGCCCTGCGCCGTACCGGTCGCGACGGCGATCGCCGCCGGCACGGCGAACAGGCCGGTCAGCACATCGCCGGTTCCTGCAGGCAACGCGAACACGCCGGGCAGTACCCCGCGCAGCCAGGTAAGCGAGAGCCCAGCTGCCAAAGACGCGGTAGATCTGGAGAGCGACGAGCCACGTCGTCGGCATTGCATCGAGCAGCTGCCCCACCCGCTTCGACAACAGCAATGGCGGAGCGCCGATGATCACCGGCAGGAGGATCGCCAACGGCAGCAACGGCAAGGGTGAGGCTCCCGTGCGGAAGGCGCCGTTGATGGCCGCGCTCCAGGCGACAGCGAACCAAAGCGTGTAGGGGATCATGATCGCCAGCCAGGTCGCACGGCGCTGGTCCGGCGCCAGTGCGGTGCTTTCGAGGCCGAGCCATAAGCCGACCGCGATGAGCCCATGGGCCGCCAGCTGGTGCGCCGAGGTCGGAACGCCGCTGGTCTGGATCATCGGCTGCCAATAGATCAACCAATCCACAGGACCGTCAGCGGGACCATCCAGATCAGGCTATGCCGGGCAGGACGCGGCGGAATCACAGCGGCGGAAACAGCATCAGTGATCATCGGCGGTCCTCCACATCAGGCGCGTCCGGATTGGGGCGCTCAAGGATTGGCCACGAGCAAGCGGAGCGGCAAAAGCGGACCGACGGCGATGTAGTCGTGGTCCATGAGATTTTGCTTGGCCAACGGCAAGGCCTCCATGATCGCCTGCGCCTCGGCGACGTCCCTGGCATCCAGCAGGAAAACGACTCCGCGCCCGTCGCCGCGCGAATACCATTCGCGAATTTTCCCATTGAGGTAGAGCTGCACGGTCTGCCGGATTTCAGCTGGCATGACGGCCATGACCTGTTCGCGTGTGACGCCCGCTTTCACGGTAAGGATCACCATCACCCCGGTGGTTGTGGGCGAAATGGCTTGTGCCTGGGCAACGGATGGATGGGTCATGGAAGCTAGCGCCTGTCAGAGTTAGGGTGAGTGCCAAGGCGACGTTACGCATTGCTTTCATCGGTATCGTTTCTCCGATCGCGGCGTTCGCTTTGTTTTTTGAGATCGGCCGTGATGTCGCGAATGTTGCGACATCGGCGGTGCTCTTGATTGCAACCCGGATATACGACCGCTTCCCGCGAGCGACTATTCGCGATAATGTCGATGGGCTATGAAGCAGAACTTCACAGTCAGGCAGGGCGCGCTCGACGGCGTGGAGGCGTTCCTGAGCGTTGCCCAGCACCGCAGTTTTCGCAAGGCGGCCGCGGAACTCGGGGTGACGCCGTCGGCGATCAGCCAGGCGGTACGCACGCTCGAGGCGCGCGTCGGCGCGGCGCTCTTCATCCGCACAACGCGCAGCGTCGGCCTGACCGAAGCCGGCGAGCGATTCCTTTCGCGCGCAAAGCCCGCCTTCGAGGAGCTTGTCGCCGCAAGCGAGGTCGCGCGCGACCTCGGGCAGCGGCCGGCCGGACTGTTGCGCCTCACGGTGCCGCGCGCGGTGGTGCCGATCCTGCTGGAGCCGCTGATCGCATCCTTCTGCCAGGCCTATCCCGAGGTCGAGGTGGAGATCGCCGCAAGCGCGGAACTGGTCGATATCGCGGCCGAAGGATTTGACGCCGGCATCCGGCTGGGCCAGTTCATCGCCGCCGACATGGTCGCGGTCCGGCTGACGCCGCCGTTTCCGTTCGTGGTCGTCGGCAGCCCCGAATATCTGCGCCGGCAGGAAACGGCCGGAGCGCATCGACGATCTGCGCCAGCATGCCTGCCTGCGCATGCGCCGCTCGAACGGGTCGATCGCGCCCTGGTCCTTTGTCAACGGCAACAAGCCGGTCGAGGCGATCGTCTCGGGACCGCTGATCGCCAACGACTTTCCCACCATGCTCGGCGCGGCCGTCGAAGGTATGGGGCTTGCGCAAGTGCCCGGGCCGATCGCCGCCGGGCCGATGAAAGCCGGCAAACTCGTGCGCGTGCTGGAGCCGTTCGCGCCGATGGCGCCGGGCGTGTTTCTCTATTATCCCGGCCGCCATCAAATGATGCCGAAACTGCGCGCCTTCATCGATCACGTGAAGAGCCGCCCGGACTCCGCCAACAAAATCGGAATTGGCACTAACGAAAAGCGAGCCAGTCGGCGCGGAAGCGTCTGATATGCTGAACGTCAGGAGGGAGGCAGGCAAGTCTCCGTAAAATTATTTGTCAAGCCATCGAAATAACGCAGGGCGGAAATAGATGGTGAGCGCGTGCGGTGGAGCGTTGCACGTGCTCACCCTTGTCTCTCCTGAATGAATGCGATGACCGAACAAACCCTGACGGCGCCGGTCGATGACCGGCAGGAAATATCCCGCGGCTTTTCGCGCTACCAGTCGATCCTCGTTACGCTGCTGGCACTTGTCCAGTTCACGATCATCATCGATTTCATGATCATGTCGCCGCTCGGCGCCATCATCATGCCGGCGCTCGATATTTCGGCCGCGCAATTCGGGATCGCGGTCTCGGCCTATGCGTTCAGCGCGGGAATCTCCGGCGTCCTGGCCGCCGGCTTTGCCGACCGCTACGATCGCAAGCGACTGCTGCTGTTCTTTTATGCCGGCTTTACCCTTGGAACGGCGCTCTGCGCGTTCGCTTCGAACTATCATCTGCTTCTGCTGGGCCGGATTGTCACCGGCCTGTTCGGGGGCGTGATCGGCTCCGTGGTGCTCGCGATTGTCACCGATCTGTTTGCGCTGCAATTGCGCGGTCGCGTGATGGGCTTCGTGCAGACGGCCTTTGCCGCGAGCCAGGTGCTTGGCATCCCGGCCGGTCTTTTTCTCTCCAACCACTGGAGTTGGCATGTCGCGTTTGGCGCATTGGTCGGGCTGTCGATCGTCGGCATGGCCGCCGTGCTGTTTTTGATGAAGCCGGTGAACGGCCATCTGCTGCTGAAGCAGGACAAAAACGCCTTCCGGCATCTGATCGCAACGGTCGTCCAGCCACGCTATTGGATGGCTTTCGCGGTGACGACGCTGCTGGCGACCGGCGGCTACATGCTGATGCCGTTCGGCAGCGCCTATACCGTGCATAATCTCGGCATCGATATCGTTCATCTGCCGACGATCTATCTGGTCTCAGGCCTGTTCAGCATCTTCATCGGACCACTGGTCGGACGGGCGAGCGATGCCTTCGGCAAATATCCGACCTTTGCGTTCGGCAGCGCCATGTCCATGGTCATGGTGCTGATCTACACGCATCTTGGTCAGACAAGTCTGGCGGTCGCGATCCTGGTCAACGTCCTGATGTTCGTCGGCATCTTTTCGCGCATGATTCCGTCGCAGGCGCTGATTTCCGCCATTCCGGAGCCCGCACAACGCGGCTCCTTCAGCGCGGTCAGCGCCTCCCTGCAACAACTCTCCGGCGGCCTCGGCTCCGTGCTCGCCGCCGCGCTGATCGCGCAAAATGCCGACGGTTCGCTCCGGCATTTCGACCGGCTGGGATACGTCGTCGTTACAACGGCGGTGATTTCCCTCATCCTGATGTATTTTGTGCAGAGGCCGATCGCAGCCCAGGCCGGCAAACGCGTGGTTTGAGACGCCCTTGGTGGGCACCTCGTTGCTGTGATCAAGATGCTTGGCCTTTCAAGGCTGGTTTGCTCTAAATAGACCGCTCGTGGGGGAGTTTGTCGCTGTGCGGTTCTTGTTTGTTTTTCCGATCTGCTTTTTTGCCACCCAGGCGATGGCGGCCGGGTCATGTGACGACAAGCCAGCCGGCGCCGGAAGTGCGCAGCAGGTACATCAGAGTGCTTCAACTGGCGGCGCCGGTGGGACTGCGTTCAATGATGCCGGTGCGTGCCCAAGCCACTTGCCGATCGCCAGGATTACAATCGGCACAAACCTGAATCCAGCTGACCAGCGGCAGGCGATAATCGGTGCATTGCAAGTCGAATGGGACGGCGCCCGCGGAGAAATGCACGGCGGAAGAGGGCCGCTCGCTCAACCTTCGAAAACTGTCGAACTGAAACCGGGGGAGGTCATTCAAAAGGTAGAGATCAATTCCAGGACCTATAATTTTCCGGTGAACCCGCCCCCTGTATGGGTTGCCGGGCTGCGAATTGTGACGAGCAAATCTTCGTATACGTTTGGCGATCTGGGGTCCGGACATACCACGGTGTGCACAATTTCAAGCGGGGAAGCTCTTGTCGGATTTTACGGCCGAGGCGGGAGCTACATTGACCGGCTTGGCTGCCTGACGGCAACGCAAACCAATGAAGCGCACCGGCCCGTCGCGGACAATGCACGCCCGCCAAACGCCGCGCCGGCCGTGGCCGATAGCGCCAACTCCGCAGCGGCCATCATCGATCGCGCGCCGTCCTTCGGAAAGCGCGTCGCGCTGGTGATAGGCAATTCCAGCTATCAGAACGTTCCCGCATTGCCAAATCCCCAGCGGGATGCCGCGACGGTCGCGAACGCGCTGGAGAAAGTCGGGTTTCAAAAAGTAATCCTGGAGACCAATCTTGGGCGCGAGCAGATCGTCGATGCGCTTCGCATGTTTGCCAAGGAGGCGGAAAACGCGGATTGGGCCGTGGTCTACTACGCCGGCCACGGCATCGAAGCGGAAGGAATAAATTATCTCATTCCGATCGATGCAAAGATCAATACGGATCGCGATATCGGTCTGGAAGCTGTTCCGATCGGTCAGGTTCTGAACTCGGCAGAGCGGGCACGAGCCTTGCGGCTGGTGATTTTGGACGCTTGCAGGGACAATCCGTTTGCGAATCAAATGAAACGAACTCTGACCGTGGCCTCGCGATCCGTCAGTCGTGGCCTCGCCCGGGTCGAGCCGGACCCCGGAACGTTGGTGGTATTCGCTGCGAAGGCTGGCGAAACCGCGCTTGATGGAGATGGTGGAAATTCACCGTTTGTCACGGCGTTCGTTCGGAATATTCAAGTACCCGGAGTTGAAGTCAGACGTCTGTTCGACAACGTGCGCGATGACGTCATGGACATGACGGGTCGCCGACAGCAACCATTCAGTTACGGCTCCGTGCCCGGGCGGCAGGATTTTTACTTTACGCTGAAGTAGGGCCGACCGGAATTAAATCGCGGTTGCGTCAATGCGGGTGACCGGGCCGCCAACTTATCCAACCGCGGCGATCGATGGAGCCAGATCACATGTCGGGGTTGGGATTATCGCGTGCAAAAGCTTCGGGCGACACACGGGTGTAGCATTGTTTCATCCGCGACACCGAGGGCAAGGAAATCGCGCCGCTGAAAATCCCCATGGCGTAACTCATGGCATTGGCCCTCGTTATCAAGGTTTCATGGCATGAGCTTCTGTTCACGACCCGCACGTGGTTTTTGACGGGAGCGGCGTGCGCGCCCAGCGCGCTTGCCAGCAGTACCGCGGTGACGAAGATTATGCGCGTCATTTTATCCTCCGTTTCGTTGGCCGCCCTCCGCTTGTTTGTTGGACGGCGACGAAACGCAGGGAGTTCAAAAGATTACCCGATTGTAAGGTCTTGAGTGGGGCAGGAATCCCATGCACACTCTGGGCGGCTTCTTGGGGGCCACTGCCTTCGCGCGATCCGGATTATCCCATTGTCAGCCGAATTTCAGGGGGAGCTTACTGATGAACAAGCTAGCGAAAGGTCTCTGGCTGGTGGCCTGCATCATTGGCATGCAGGTTGTGCAGTCCGACATCGCACGTGCAGCCGCGTGTGGGCCGAACCAGGTTTACAGCTCGAGTATGGGGCAGTGCATCCCGAAGAACGCCGGCGCGGGCACCAGGGTCTTTATCCCGCACGGTTGTCCCCAGGGCCTCGACAAGGCCTGCATCAGGACCCAGGGCGGCTCGCTGGTCCAGTGCCATTGCGTAAGTTGATTGGCGGCGCATAAGTCGATTGTCCGTACCGCAAGACTTATGGTCGCGTATCTGGCGGATGCCTCGTGCGCGCTGGTAGACGTTACATGACCCTGCCGCGGAACGCTGATCATGGGAAAGCGGGTCGTATATCGGTCCGAACCTGACTTCCACGGCACCGACGACATCGTTTACCACTATGTTTCGGAGCGAGGGAATCGAGCCGAGGCCTACGTTAACATCACCGTGCGATGATATAGTCGAGGCCGATAAGTTGCCTGCAGATTTATCGGTGCACGGCCTAACTCGCCTTCGCGCGCCTGGTATAAATCCCAAGCGCCGCCAGCGAAGCTACTGTCAGCACGATGCCGAGGGCGAACATCGCCTGATGCGAGATCGTGGCCGCCAGCCAAACCCCGATCGCCGCCGTCATCATTTGCCAGAAGCCGAGCAGCGCGGAGGCGGCGCCAGCCTTCTCGCCGAACGGCGACAAGCGCTTGCGCGGTGCCGAGCGGATTGACGATGCCCATGCCGAGCAGGAACACCAGCATGCCGCCGAGGAACGGCAGGAAGTTCATGTAAAACAGCGACACCAGCAGGATGCGCGATGCTGCCGGCCGCGGCCAGCCACAGGCCGCCGCGGATCGACCGGTCGAGCCCGAAGCGCGGCGCCAGTTTGGTCGAGAGCATTCCGGCGGCGAACACGATCATGACGGTGCCCGCGAAGAACAGGCCCAGCTGGATCGGCGTGAACTGCATCCCTTCGATCAGGACGCGGGGCGCCGCCGAGAACATCGAAAACAGTCCGCCCATGATCAGGCTGACGGTCGCGGCCGGAACCAGGAAGCGGCGATCGGCGATCAGACCGAGATAATTTTTGGCGATCGCCAGCGGATTGAGCGGGATCCGCGTCGAGTGATGGGTTTCACTGAGCACCAGATCATAGCCGATGGCGCCAATCGCCGCGAACGCGCCGATGAAAACGAATTCGGAGCGCCAGCCGAAATAATGATCGAGCGCGCCGCCGAGCAGCGGCGAGAAGCCGGGCGCGGCCGCCATTGCGATCATGATCAGCGCCATCGCGCGGCCGAGCGCTGCGCCGCTGAAGAGGTCGCGGGCGATGGCGCGCGACAGCACCGAGGTCGAGCAGGCGCCGGCGCCCTGGATGACGCGGCCGATCAGCAGGTTCGGCAGATCGGTGGCCAGGCCGCACCAGACGCTGCCGGCCAGAAAGACCGCAAAGCCGATCAGGACCGGCCAGCGCCGGCCGTAGCGATCCGACAGCGGCCCGACCGCCAGTTGCCCGATCGCGAACACGGCGAGGAACACCGTGATCGACGACGTCACCGCCGCGGTCGAGACATGCAGCGACGCCGCCATCTGCGGCAGCGACGGCAGCAGGATATTGGTGGCCAGCGTCCCGGTCGCCGCCAGCGCGGCCAGCACCGCGATCTGCAGGAAGGTGGAGGAGACCTCGGGACGGGGCTCAGCAGTGGCGGTTGAAACGGTCTGGTCGGTCATGGAGGCTCCCGGTCTAAGTTACATGATGTGTATCATATAAACTCGGCCGAGAAAGCTTTAATGGGAGTGCAAGGGAATATTTTGGGCGTGTCCCGGACGCGGTGCAGCGTTCTTTACGCTGCTCCGCAGAGCCGGGACCCACGGCGACGCGGGTGAAGTATGGGCCCCGGATCAGCAGCGCATCACGCCGCAAGTGCGGCGCGCTGCACAGCATCCGGAGCACGCCTCCTCAATAGGCCCGCAACACCGCCGGCCCGTCGCCGACCATTTCCGGCTGCCGCGCCAGCGCCACCGCCGGCGACAGCAGGATCACCAGCGCCTGCGCGGCGAAGATCGCAACCGCCAGATAGAGACAGGCTTCCGCGCCATAAAATCCGCCGACCAGTGCGCCGATCGCGGCTCCCACGCGGGCGCGCGCCGTAGCTCATGATGTTGATGGCGGAGACCCGGCCCAGCAGCCGCGGCGGCGTCACCGATTGCCGCAGCGTGGTGGTCGAGATCACCCACAGGATCGGGCCGGCACCGAGCAGGAAGAAACCAAAACCTGCCAGCGGCGCGCTTGCAACGATCGTCGTCAGCGCCAGCACGGCGGCGGCGACCAGGCCGGTGACCGGCCCGAGCGCGATCACGGTGCCGAATGCCAGCCATCGCATCACCCGCGTCGCCGAGAGCGCGCCGACCACCATGCCGACGCCGTACATCGCCAGCGTGGCGCCGACGCCCGTCGCCGAGAGTGCCGAGGTGACGCACCGCATAGGGCACGAACACCGCCAGTATCAGGAATGAGCCGGTATTGAAGATGAACTGGGTGACGAACACCGGCCGCAGCAGCGCATGGCGAAACACGAACACCGCGCCTTCCCTGATCTCCTGCATCGGATGTCGCTGCGGCGCCGGCGCGCGAGTGGGTTCGTAGATGCCTGACAGCAGCACGACGGCCATGACGGACAGCGCTGCGGCAAAGCCAAAGGCCGGTGCCGGCGCCCAGCCATCCGACCAGCACGCCGCCCAGCGCCGGTCCGCTGGCGAAGGCGATGGTGCGGGCCAGTTCGATCCGCGCATTGGCGGCAGGCAGTTGTTGCGGCGATACCAGCGAGGGTACCAATGCGGGCGCGGCCACGCTGTAGACTACCGTTCCGCATACCGCGATGAAGCCGCAGAGAGCGAGCAGCGGCAGCGTCAGCCAGCCGAGTCCAGATCAACAGCAGGATCGCAAGCAACGCCGCGGCGCGCAGGGCTTCGGCGCCCGCCATCAGCCAGCGCCGCGAGATGCGGTCGGCCAGCATGCCGGCGGGAATCGCGAACAGGATGAACGGCAGCGTCAGCGCGGTCTGCAACAGCCCGGTCTGGCCTTCGCCGACCCCGAGCAGCAGCACCGCGACGATGGGCGCCGCGGCCAGTGCGATCTGCTCGGCCGATTGGGCGGCAAGATTGGACCAGGCGAGGCGGTTGAAGGTCGGGGGCAGTTGATCGTTGCGGGGCATCGGGAACTCCTGATTTCGCCGCAAGCATGGAGTCGGGAAGCGTTCGCATCCACCCGTTTCCCGAGCAGGGCGGTAACGAAGCCTGCTTCGCGGCAGTGAGCGACCAGATTGAAACACCTTGTGCCATTCCGGCTCACGCCCGCCGTCGCCGCAAACCGCGGCGGCCGTGCATGCATGCCGCGGCGTGAACGCGGTCCATACGAAGAATGCCTGCAAAACCGGAGGAATCTGGCCGCCATTAACCGCGTTACGAGCGAGTTCGCGCGCCGGCGGCCGCTCGGCCTGCCGCGGCACAATCGATGCCATTCAAGGTCATGTTCGCGGCTCGTCGTCGGTGGCGAGCGGGTAAGGTTTGGAGAAACTCATGATCGTTTCGGATCGGCCGGTGCTGCAATCGGCGTCACACCCCGCCCAGCCGGCGGCCCAATTTTCGGACTACGTCGCCATCGCGCGACCGGACCACTGGATCAAGCATGTCCTGATCGTGCCGGGCGCCGTGTTTGCCATCATCATGTCGATGGCCGGTCCGATCGACTACGTGACCGTCGCCGAACGTTTCGTTGTCTGCCTGTTCGTGGCGATGGCGCTGTCTTCGGCCAATTACACCATCAACGAATGGCTGGATGCGCCGTTCGATGCGATGCATCCGACCAAGCGCGCGCGGCCGGCGGTGCAGACCACGATGTATCCGGGCGTGGTTTTTGCCCAATACATTCTGCTCACCTCCATCGGTATGCTGGCGGCCCGGACGCTCGGCTTCAGCTTCAGCATGGTTGCCGTGGTGTTCGCGATTTTCGGCGTGATCTACAATGTGCGGCCGATCCGCGCCAAGGATCGTGCTTTCCTCGACGTCATCGTGGAGTCGCTCAACAATCCCCTGCGCTTCCTGTTCGGCTGGTTCGCGGTCAGCTCGCAGGTGGCGCCGCCGGTCTCGATCCTGCTGGCCTACTGGTTCGGCGGCGCGTTCCTGATGGCCGCCAAGCGCGTCTCGGAGCATCGCGCCATCGTCGAGGCCGGCGGCATTGCCAATCTTGCCGCGTATCGTCCGTCGTTCGCCGTCTATACGCAATCGAGCCTCGTCACGAGCTGCCTGGTCTATGCCCAGGGCTTTGCGTTCATGATGGCGATTTTCCTGCTGAAATACCGGATCGAATATCTCGTCGTCATTCCGCTGCTGATTGCCTTGTTCGCCGGCTATATGCGGCTGGCGCTGACGCCGGATTCCGCAGCCGCCCGGCCGGAAGAATTGATGCGGCAGCCGGCGATGCTGATCGGCGCTGCCGTCACGATGGCGCTGTTTGGCGTGCTGACCCTGGTCGATCTGCCCTGGCTGAACGGTCTGACCAGTTCCGAACTCATCCATCTCGGCATGGATCGTTAACATGTCGATAACAGCATCCTATGAAACACGCGGAAGCGCCGCGGGAATCTTCGCCGCAACGCTGCTGTTCGCGAGCCTCTTGCTGTTGCTCGACGGCCCGGTCTGGCTGGTGAAGCTGGTGCCGACCCAGGACGGCCCCGTGCATCTCGCTCAGGCCGACCTGATCGCGCGTTTTGGCTGGGGCGGCGCACTGCAGGAGCCGGCATCGTCGTTCTATCAATGGAATCCGCGCATCGAGCCGAATTCCGCGATCTATTTGTTGCTCGCGGGCCTGATCAGGCTGACCGGCGACGCATTGATCGCCAACACGCTTTTCCTCAGCCTTTACGGACTGCTCTGGATCGTAGCTGCGTTCGCGGTGTGCCGCGCCGAGACCGAGCGTCCGATATTACCCATGCTGCTGCTGTTGCCGCTGGCGTTCGGGGTCTTCATCCATTGGGGCTTCTACAATTTCGCGCTCGGCGTACCGCTGTTTTTGCTGTTCGCGGCTTATTGGCGCAAGGCGAGGGAACGCCGCAATGCGATCACCTTCGTTACCGTGGCGGTGCTGATCCTCGCATTATACCTGACGCACATCACGGCCGTGGTCGCGGCCTGCCTGCTGCTGGCGGCCGATGGCGTGGCCCGCGCTAGTCAGGACGTTTTACCGCTCCGGCGCCGGCGCTGCGTTACGGCAATTGATGGTCGACGGCGCCTGGGCCGCCGGCACGGCGCTTCCCGCGCTGCTGCTGATCGCCAGTTTTCTGGCCGCGTACCACAATATCCCCAGCGATGCGCCCGGCGCCGATGGCGGATGGGTTCAAATCCTGCGCCGGATAGCGACCGCGACTTACCTTTTCACCTTTACCTGGTGGGAGGTCGTCGCGCTGGTGCCTCTGCTGGGCGCGCTCGTCGTTGCCGGCGTTGCGGCTTTGCGCCGGATCAAGTCCGGCGACCTGATGTGGCCGGTGTTCTTCGTGCTCGTGGTGCTGCTGTCACTGCTCAATCTCAAGACCGGCGCGGCTTCGCTTTCGGAGCGGCTGGCGCCGTTCAGCTGGATCGCGATGGTGATGTCGATCGCAAGCCGGCAACCCGGTCCGGCGCTGGTGCGCACGCTCTGCCTTGCCGCGTTTGCCGGGCTGATCGGGCAGACGGCGATCCGTTCGGTGGCTTACGAAAGCTGGGCGCCGACGTTGCAAAGCGAACTCGACGCTGGCCGGGACAACCCCGGCGAGACCTTCGTCAATACCGATACGACAGCGCTTCGGGACAGTTCGCTGTTCGCCTTGCGGGTTCGACCGACCCTGCATGCGGCGCAGACCGCTGCGCTGGCGGCGCGCGGTGTCGGCCTGTCGTCGCCGCTGCCGTCGACGCGTTACTTCGGCTACTTCCCACTGCAATATGTCGAAGCAGGGATTTTCTGCGCGCGGCATCCGATTGGGATGCGGAGCCCGACGCCGCCGCATTGGCCAAATTCGGCATCGCCAACAATGGCGCGCCGCATGTGCTGATCGTATCGGCTTCCGGTCGGGACGGCTCCCTGCTGGCCCGCAAGCTCGGCTACGGCGATTGCAAGACCACGCAAGGCGGCGCGCGCGAGCTTTCGGTATGCAAGGTCTCGACGCGTCTGAGTTTGGCGCATGACTGACGTCGCGATGAAGGGCGCGCGTACCTCCGAGGCGTATCGGCAGCGCGAAAGCCACCGCCTCCAACCCGATGCGGTGTCCGATCTTCCGGTGTGGGTTCCGCTGGTGCTCGATCTCGACGGCACGCTGATTTCCGGAGACCTGCTCTACAAAAGCTTCTTCTCGATCCTGCGCCGCAATCCGCTGATCGTGTTGTTGTGCGCGCGATGGCTGCTGCAGGGGCGCGCGGTATTGAAACATCAGCTTGCTGTGCGAAACCGGATCGATTGGCACCGGCTGCGTTTGCACGGTGAGGTTCTGGCGCTGGCGATCCGCGAAAAGGCGAGGGGACGGGAAATCGTGCTTGCCACCGCCGCGGACGCCGTACTTGCCCGGGAACTGGCGTCACGCCTGAACCTGTTCGACCAGATGTTTGCATCGGATGGCGGTCGAAATCTCAAGGGTCCCGTCAAAGCCAACTTGCTGCAAAAGAACTTTCCGGCGGGCTTCATCTATGCCGGAGATAGCGCCGCCGATCTCGCGGTGTGGACACACGCCAGCTGCATCGTCGTGGTCAATGCGCGCAAATCCGTCGCCAGCGCGGCGCGGGCGTTGGGAAAGCCGGTGCTCGAATTGTCGGCCGGCCTGACGCCCTGGCCAACGCTGGCCGATCGGCCAGATGCAGTTGCAAATGAGTTGCAATAAAGACGGATATCCTGCATCCTGCTGTCATGGATGCACGATCCGCCGGTTTACCCAGTGATTCCCACCCCATAGTCGCGGCCGGTTCCGCCGGCTGGCGTGTCGACGCCGCCGCTAACGCCCAGCACAGCCTGCCCGAGGTCTATGGGAGCGTTTCGATCCCGATCGGCGGCCACTGGGTTCGTCGGCTGCTGGCGTTCGCCGGGCCGGGCTACCTGGTTTCTGTCGGCTACATGGACCCAGGCAATTGGGCGACCGATCTCGCGGGCGGATCGAAGTTCGGTTACACGCTGCTGTCGGTGATCCTGCTGTCGAACCTGATGGCGATCCTGCTGCAGGCGCTGGCGGCCCGGCTCGGCATCGCCACCGACCGCGACCTCGCCCAGGCCTGCCGCGCTACCTATTCGCGGCCGGTCAATCTCATGCTGTGGCTGGCCTGCGAAGCCGCCATCATCGCCTGCGACCTCGCCGAAGTCATCGGCACCGCGATTGCGCTGAAACTGCTGTTCGGCATTCCCCTGATCAGCGGCGCGCTGATCGCGGCCCTCGATGCCTTTCTGCTGTTGCTGCTGATGAACCGGGGTTTTCGCTTTCTCGAAGCCTTTGTGATCGCGCTTCTGGTCGTCATTGCCGTTTGCTTCGGCATCCAGATTTTCGCGGCGGCGCCGCCGGTCGCCGCCATGCTGCGCGGGTTCGTGCCGTCAACCGAGATCGTCAGCAATCCCGAGATGCTCTACATCGCCATCGGCATTATCGGCGCTACGGTGATGCCGCATAATCTCTATCTGCATTCCTCGATCGTGCAGACCCGCGCCTTCGAGCGTTCCGACGAAGGCCGCCGCGACGCGATCAAATGGGCGACCACGGACTCGACCATCGCGTTGATGCTGGCGCTGTTCATCAATGCTGCAATCCTGGTCGTTGCCGCCGCGACCTTCCATACCAGCGGTCATTCCGACGTCGCCGAAATTGGCCAGGCGTACGAACTGCTGTCGCCGCTGCTAGGTCTCGGCATGGCTTCGACGCTGTTCGCGATTGCGCTGCTCGCCTCCGGCCTCAACTCGACAGTGACGGCCACGCTGGCCGGCCAGATCGTGATGGAAGGCTTTCTGCACCTGCGGCTGCCGAGCTGGGCGCGCCGTTTGATCACGCGCGGCATCGCCATCGTCCCGGTCGTGATCGTCACGGCCCTCTACGGCGAGCGCGGCACCGGGCAGTTGCTGGTCTTCAGCCAGGTCATCCTGTCGATGCAACTGCCGTTCGCCGTCATCCCCTTGGTGCGGTTCGTTTCGGATCGCCGAAAGATGGGGAGCTTCACCATCTCGCGGTCCGTCGCCGCCGCGGCGTGGATCGTGGCCGCGGTGATCGTGATTTTGAATTTGAAGTTGCTGTTCGATACGCTGTTCTGAAGTTTGACACGGTGATGCGCGAAGCTGCCCCAGTATCCGGGGGCAGTGGAGATTAGCCGAGAAGCCGCTGCGTACTGGATCACCCGCCTTCGCGGGTGACGACACCGGAGACCTAATCCTGCGGCTCCGACGGCACTTCGCTTGACGCATCGACGCGCAGCCAGCCTGATGGAGCCAGCCGCTGTTGCGGCAGGAAGCGGCCTTTGTAGTCCATCTTCCTCGAGCCTTCGATCCAGTAGCCGAGATAGACATAAGGCAATCCCTGCCGGCGCGCGCGGGCGATATGGTCGAGGATCATGAAGGTGCCGAGCGAACGGCTTTCTTCGGACGGTTCGAAGAACGAGTACACCATCGACAGCCCGTCGCTGAGCACATCGGTCAGCGCCACCGCCACCAGATCCCCGGCCTTGCGGGTGACGCCGGTGTCGGCGCCGCGGCGGCGATACTCGACGATGCGGGTTTCGACGTGGCTGTCCTCCACCATCATCGCGTAATCGAGCACCGTCATGTCGGCCATGCCGCCATGGCGATGGCGCTGATCGAGATAGGCCCGGAATACCGAATATTGCTCTGACGTCGGCACCGCGCTGCGCTGCTCGCCCGATATGTCGGCGTTGCGCGCCAGGATCTTGCGGAAGTTGCGCGAGGGCCGGAATTCATTGGCAACGACGCGGACCGAAACGCAGGCCCGGCACTGGTCGCAGGCCGGCCGGTAGGCGATCGACTGGCTGCGCCGGAAGCCGCCATGCGTGAGCAGGTCGTTGAGATCGCCCGCCTTGTCGCCGACCAGGTGGGTGAACACCTTGCGCTCGTGCCGGCCCGGCAGATACGGGCAGGGCGAGGGCGCCGTCAGGTAGAATTGCGGAGTATCGCGGGAGTGCTGGGTCACGTTGTGTCGTCAGTCTCCGAAGCAGCTGCGCACAGCATCGCGCCGGGGAGGCTGACGGTCAATCGGTTTGCTCAACTGCGCAAAAAGATTGCGAAAGATTCACCTGCCGTCAGTAGGTTGCCGTCAGTAGGTCCGTGCCGGTTGCGCTACCTGGGTGCGAACCGAACTGTTGATAACCACGGTCCCCAGCACGATATCGTGCAGCAGGCGCCGGCGGCCGTTGAACAGGCCGACCAGCAGAACCAGCGGTGTCAGGAACGACACCGACGCCCAGAACAGCAACGCATGGGCGGCGCCAAGGACAAAATAGCTCGGCGCGCCGTACCAGGTTCGCAGTTCCAGATCCATCACCCGCATGCCCATGGTGGCCGAATGCGGCCCGCCCAGCGACGCGCCGTAATAGACCAGTGCCCAGATCACCGTGGCCGGCCAGGCCAGCCAGAACAGCGCCCAGCCCAGGCCGAGCGTGATCAGGCCGAACACGGCGATGAACAGGTAGCCGAGAATCACCGGCACCGTCAGCACCACCAGATCGATCAGGAACGCGAATACCCGCCGCGTGAGCACGCCGCGAAACAGTTCCGGTTGCAACACGGGATCGAAGGCATGCGGCGGTGGCGCCACGCCATTGGGGTTGCCCAAACTGTTGTCGAACATGATCCGTCCTCCGCAAACGTGCCTGACATGGGAACCGGCGGGGTGCTTGCAAGGGCTGAGGTCCTTGCCGAACGATAATATTACTTCCCGTCGTCCCGGCCTCCGCGCCGGGACCCATACCGAGTGATCTGTCGATAAGGCGCCGTCGCAGACGCCTTCAACAACGAAGGGCCGGTGGTTATGGGTCCCGGCTCGGGCTCGGGGGCCGGGACGACGGGTGTTTTTACCCCTCCGTCTTCAGCTTCTCCGCCGCCTGCGCCGCGAAATACGTCAGGATTCCGTCGGCGCCGGCGCGCTTGAAGCCGAGCAGGCTTTCCATCATCGCCCGCTCGCCGTCGATCCAGCCATTGCCGGCTGCCGCCGTGATCATCGCGTATTCGCCGGACACCTGGTAGACGAAGGTCGGTATCCCGAAGGTGTCTTTGACCCGCCGCACAATATCCAGATAGGGCATTCCCGGCTTCACCATCACCATGTCCGCGCCCTCGGCGATATCGAGTTCGACCTCGCGCAGGGCCTCATCGGAATTGGCCGAGTCCATCTGGTAGGTGCGCTTGTCGCCGGTCAGCGTCTTGGCCGAGCCGACGGCGTCGCGGAACGGGCCGTAAAAGGCGGATGCATATTTCGCCGCATAGGCCATGATCTGCACGTCGAGAAAGCCTGCGGCATCGAGACCCTCGCGGATGGCGCCGACGCGGCCGTCCATCATGTCCGAGGGTGCGATGATGTCGCAGCCGGCTTCGGCCTGCACCAGCGCCTGGCGCACCAGCACTGCCACGGTCTCGTCGTTGAGGATCCGGCCACCCTCGAGCAGGCCGTCATGGCCATGGCTGGTGAAGGGATCGAGCGCCACGTCGCAGAGCACGCCGATCCCGGGAAATTCCTGCTTGATCGCGCGTACGGTTTTGCAGACGAGATTATCGGGATTGACCGCCTCGGAGCCTGTCTCGTCACGCAGGGACGGCTCGGTGTAGGGAAACAGCGCGATGCAGGGGATGTTCAGCTTGACCGCGCGTTCGGCGTCACGCACCGCCTGGTCGACGCTGAGCCGGTCCACGCCGGGCATCGAGGCCACGCCCAGCCGCTTGTTGTGGCCGTCGACCACGAACAGCGGCCAGATCAGGTCATCGGTGGTCAGGACGTTTTCACGCACCAGTCGGCGCGCCCATTCGGCCTTGCGATTGCGGCGCGGCCGCACCGCGAGATCGAGTGCAGGGGAGGCGAGGGCGCTGTCGCGCCGTGGTGCGTCGCGCATTTCGATCGGACGCCCGAATTTGATCGCCATGTGATGAACACTCCTTAAGCGGCGGCAGCGGTGGATTGGACCGGTTCCAAACACTAGCACTTCGGATGGCTTCCGTCACCGCAGGCTCGACCTGTCCGAACCCCGATTGATTTTGCCGCGCCGAGAGGCCATGACAGGATGAAGGCCGTTCCAGCACCCTGAGCAAAATGGCGCATGTCTGAAATCCCATCACGCGACCAGATGCGGGACAATGCCATGTCGGTGGCGGCGATTTCGTCCGAGCGCCTGGAATCCGACGAGAATATCTGGACCCGGCGGCTGGTGTTTTTCCTGCGCATCATGGCCGTGGTCTCGGTCGCCAAGGGCCTCTATCACTGGGCGCAGGTCACGGGCTTCGTCGGCGGCGAAGATGACGCTTTCGAAAACCAGCCGATGGCGTGGCAAACCGCTACCGTGTATTTCGCCGTCATCGAACTCGTCGCCGCGGTGGGCTTGTGGCTCGCGACCCCCTGGGGTGCGGTGGTGTGGCTGATCACCGTGGTGTCGATGGCGGTGATCGAACTGATGTTTCCGATCATTTATGGCGGCAGTCTGACGGTGGTGGGTCTGGAAGCGATGATGTTGGCGGCCTATCTCGCGCTGGCATGGATGGCCGCGCGCGAACGGCCGCCATAGGTTTGCACGATACATCGCACCCTTCAGTGCTTGCTCCGCAATTCCGGAGAAAAACCATTCGTCATGCCTCTACTCTTGACATGGGACATAACGAGGATGAGGTCCGGTGTTGTTTCAATAAAATTTTCCGCATTTTTTCGCGGTAACTTTTGAGTCACCCTAACGCTGCAGTCACACCTGTTACACCATCGTTTCCAATTTGAACGATGATGTTTCCTTCTGCTACAGACGCAGGCTACGAAGCGTGAACAGCGCATCCGCACCGTCAATGAAACGTTGCGAAAGCCCTTTATTGACGGGCTTAATCCACGATTTACTGTCTTAAATTCATGATCTCTTTATTGTCTTATTTAAGCTGATCTTCAAACGACCCCCTTAAGTTGAAGCTATCAGGCGGGACACAAGTTTCGTCGAATAAGTCGATAAAAACGACAACAGGGGAAGTGTCATGATCAAAGCCGTAGCATCGGCGGTTGAGACCGTCGAGCTCGCACCAGGCCAGGCGCCGGTGCAGCCGCTCTATCTCGAAGCCTTGACCTTGGTCGAGCGGTTGCATCGCCGCCTGCTCGACGTCATCAAGGACGAATTCGACCGCCGGGGCCGCGCCGATATCAATTCGGTGCAGGCGCTTCTGCTCTATAACATCGGCGACAAGGAATTGACCGCGGGCGAACTGCGCACGCGCGGCTATTACCTCGGCTCCAACGTCTCCTACAATCTGAAGAAGCTGGTCGAGCTCGGCTTCCTCGATCATCAGCGCAGCCGCGTCGATCGCCGCTCGGTTCGCATCCGCCTCACCGCGCAGGGCCAGGAAATCCGCAAGATCGTCGACGCGCTCTATCAGAAGCACGTCAAGACCGTGGAGCAGGTCGGCGGTATTTCGAACGAAGAATTCGCGACCCTCAACAAGTCGCTGCACCGGCTCGAGCGGTTCTGGACCGACCAGATCCTGTATCGGCTCTGAGACTTTCGACCGAAGTAACGGCCAAGCCGGCGTTTCAAAAGACCGGCGGCCGTCAGTCGACAGGGACTTCCCCAAGCGCATCGGCCCGGTTTTCCGGTCCGGTGCGTTTTGTTTTGTGGATGATCCGGACATGCAACAGAAATGAGTTTCCAGGAATGGAACTTTCCGACGGGGTCGCGCTTTATCAGTCTGAATTGGAGGACTGAGGTCATGTTGGTCGAGCGCGGGTTGCAGGTGATGAATGTCGAGGTGGTCGGCGATGCCTACGCCATCGCGTCGAATTATCTGCGCCGGACCGGGGCCATCGCCGATACCTTTGCCACCAACGAGCGGCTGCTCGAAATGATCGTGCAGATGTTTCAGCGCGGTGAAATGAACAAGCTCCGCCTCGCCAACAAGGCGATCTCGAAGTTCGAAGCCGCCGAACTCGTCTGAACGAATTGTCTGAACCCCCGCCAGAGGACTCCATGGAAGCCGCCATCGACCGCATCATGACGACCTACGCCATGCTGGTGAACCGCTCCGCCGCAGCCAGTGACGAAGCCCGCGCCAAGGTCACGGACTATCTCACCAAGCTGTTCGAGGCCGGTGAAAAGGATACACACCGCCTGACCGTGTGCGGGTTGACCTATCTGCGGGAACTCGATGGCTCGACCGATCCGGTGAAGGCCGGCTTTACCGGGCTTTGAGTTCGCGTCTTATCCCATTCTATGATGCTTTGCGGCTGGCCTCGAATTTCCTCAAGCCAGCCGATTGGGCATTGGCGCCGGCCAGGATGTAGGCGTGATCCGATCCCGTCAGGATGAAGCTGACGCCGAGATCAATGTAGCGTTTCATGTTCTCCAGATCGTATACGCCGCCCATGCCGAGGAACTTGCCGCCTTGCGGCACGCCGCGCCGACGCTGCGATAGGCCTCCTCGATGCGCGGGTGCAGAACTTGTCCCGAGATGCCCATCTCCGCTGACAGGTCCGAAGTTCCGATCAGCAATCCGTCGATGCCTTCGACTGCGGCGATCCCCTCGGCGTTGGCGACGCCTTCAGGGCTCTCGATCATCGCGACCACGAGGATTTGCGGGTTGATCGCAGCCTGGGCCTCGGCGCTGCCGGGCGCTCTGTAGCCGAACAGCGCCGACGGTCCGCCCCAGCTTCGCGACCCCAACGGCGGGTAACGAAAAGCGGCGGCGATGCGCCTGGCCTGCTCGACCGTATCGACATGCGGCACGATGACACCCGCAGCCCCGTTGTCGAGCGCGCGCGTGCCCTCATCAAGCGCACCGGCGCAGATGCGGACGATCGGAGTGATGCCGGTCGGCAATGCGGCGTTGCAGATTTGCGCAACGTCATCCTGCGAAAATGCGCCGTGCTCCATGTCGATAAACAGCCAGTCGTGTCCGGCGGCGGCCGCGAGCATGCCCACCGCCGCGGTCCGCAAATGGTGCACGCCGAACCCGAGCGCGAGCCCGCCCGCGCGTAATTTCCTGATCGTGGCGTTTTCGACGATGGGCATGTCATTCTCCCTGATTCACGCTTGAATGCGCGTTGCGGCTACACTGCCAAACTGTCCGCGGATGTAAAGGACGCATTGGCTGTTTCGCGAGGACTTGCACGCAGAAACGAATTTGTCGAACAGGGCCAACGCGATAACACCTGTCAAGTCCCTCCGCTAAAAATATTCTGCTTTTCAGAATAGCCAAATCAGCGATACATCTTTGCCCGTCCCCGCCCACCCAGAAGGGGCGTTCGCGGTCGTCACGAACGCAGGGCGCGGGATGCGATGGACGCGGGATGGTGCTTTGGACGAGAGCATCAGTCGCGGATGGCGAAATCGTGTGGTCCTGACACCCTCACGCCGGTGTCAAGCTGGCGAAGACAAATCGCTTAAGCGACGGTGGCAACAGAGCGGGGCTCACCGAGGAGATCGCGTATAAGCCGTAAACCGTCGCGTGCGGGAATGTCGGGTAATTCCGATGAACTCGTAGTGGACTAACTCGTGTGCTTTCTACTTTTTTGCACGCGGGGCTATGGGTGCATTGGGCGCCCGGCATTCCCCACGCCCTTCGGGGCGGAACGAAATGCAAAACCCGGGCGAAATCGCGCCGCGGGAATGTAGATGCACATCTGGTGAATGGGAACACCAACCACGTCGTCCCTGCGCACGCAGGGACCCATAACCACTGAGACTGGGGTTAGGCAAAATCGTGGAACACCGTCTTCAAAAACGAAAGACCGCGGCGTATGGGTCCCTGCGTGCGCAGGGACGACGTCTAGAGATTGAGCGTTCGCAATGACGATCGCGAGGTCCGCACAACACCCTCAACTGGATCATCCGCGAAAGCGGATGATCCAGTATTCCAGAGACGTCAGCGATAGAACCGAAAGGCCGCGGCGTACTAGATCCCCCGCCCTCGCGGGGGATGACGACTTTTTGTGGAGAAGCACTGTACACGCATTAATCGTCGTCTGCTTTCCCACGGACGACGTTGCGACCCGGAAACTCTCATTGCGGAAAATCCCGGATTGCGCTTCGCTCCGTCCGCCTACCATCGCAGAGGAATCCACATGCTCACGCTCCACCATCTCAACAACTCCCGCTCGCAACGGATCCTCTGGCTGCTGGAAGAACTCGGCACGCCCTACGAGATGAAGCGCTACCAGCGCGATGCGGCCACGCGGCTGGCGCCGCCTGAACTGACCGCGGTGCATCCGCTCGGCAAGTCGCCAGTCATTACCGACGGCGATGTCAGGATCGCGGAGTCGGGCGCGATCGTCGATTACATCATCCGCACCTACGGCAAGGGCGCGCTGATGCCGGCTCCCGGCAGCGCGGACTTCGAGGCCTATAACGAGTGGCTGCACTACTCGGAAGGTTCGGCGATGCTGCCGCTGATGCTGAACCTGTATGTCGGCAGGTTGAAGGAAGCGGGCGCCCCGCTGCATCCGCGGATCGACAGCGAGATGAAAAATCATCTCGGCTATGTCGATGGTGCGTTGAAGGGCCGCGAGTTCTTCGTCGGCTCGTCGCTGACCGGCGCCGATATCCAGATGAGCTTTGTCGGCGACATGGCCAAGGTGTTCGACAAGCTTGGGCCGTATCCGAACCTTGCCGGCTGGCTGTCGCGGATGCACGCGCGCCCTGCCTTCCAGCGCTCGATCGAAAAGGGCGGGGCGTATCGTTTTGCCAACTAGCCTTCAATTGTTTGCGAAGCCCGGATTTGCGGACTTATCGGTTGCGCCGCCGTCTGCTAGCTATCGTCATTCCGGGGCGCGCGGAGCGCGAGCCCGGAATCCATATCCACCATCTTGAGTATGGATTCCGGGCCTGCGCCAAGTGGCGCATCCCGGAATGACGGAACCAGAGTTCATGACCAAACCGCTCACCCGCCGCACTTTCCTGACCACCGCAAGCGCCGCGTTCGCGGCGGGCGCGCTCGCGCGCGGGGCAGGCGCGGCCGAGGGGCAGACACCGGACCAGATGCTCGACGAGTTGATGCAGGAGAACCAGGATTCCGGTCTCGGCAGCGGCTTCGACAATACCTCGCGCACCGTCAAACTGCCGAAAAAATCGCTGCCGACGCTGTCGCCCTCGACCGCCGAGACCACGCAAACCTCGATCGCGCAGTATGAGGCGATCGTCGCCAGGGGCGGCTGGCCTGAAGTACCCCCTTTGGGTCAGTTACGCGTCGGCGCCAGGAGCGCCGCGGTGCCCAGCCTGCGCACGCGGTTGTCGATCGCGGGCGATCTGGAGACCAATTCCGGCGACCGCGAGGTGTTCGATTCCTATGTCGATGCCGCGTTGCGCCGCTTCCAGGTACGCCACGGGCTGACCCCCGACGGCGTGGTGCACGAAGCAACCTTGCGCGCGCTCAATGTTCCGGCGCAGGTCCGGCTGGCGCAGCTGCGCACCAATGCGGTCAGGCTGAAAAGCCTGACCGGCAATCTCGGCAGCCGCATCGTGGTCGCCAATATTCCGGCGGCCCAGATCGAGGCGATCGAGAACGGCGTCGCGGTGACGCGGCACACCGCGGTGGCCGGCAAGCCGGACCGGCCGTCGCCGGATATCCAGAGCAAGATCGTGCAGATCAATTTCAACCCGTTCTGGACCGTGCCGGTGTCGATCATCCGCAAGGACCTGATTCCGAAAATGCAGGCCGAGCCGGATTATCTGACCAAAAATCACATCCGTATTTTCGACGCCAAAAACAACGAAGCGCCGCCGTCGCAGATCGACTGGTATTCGGCGGAAGCGGTGAATTACAAGTTCAAGCAGGACGCCGGCGATTTCAATTCGCTGGGCTCGATCCGGATCAATTTCCCGAGCCCGCACGGCGTCTACATGCACGACACCCCGTCCAAGAACCTGTTCGGCGAGGATTTCCGTTTTGCCTCGTCCGGCTGCATGCGGGTGCAGAACGTCCGCGAACTGGTGTACTGGATTTTGGCCGAGAGCCCCGGCTGGTCGAAGGCCGAGATCGACGACGTGATCAAATCCGGCGAACGCAAGGACGCCAAGGTGGCAAAACCGTTGCCGCTGTACTGGGTCTATGTGACGGCCTGGGCGACCCCCGACGGCGTGGTCCAGTTCCGTGACGATATCTACAACCGGGACGGGGCGGCGGGGTAGGGCGGTGGCGGCCAGGAGGTAACCTCGTGTCCCGGGCGCAGCGCAGCATGAAGCGCAGCGAAATGATGCGCTGCAGACCCGGGACCCACCCTTTCTCTCTGCAAAAATGGGTCCCGGTTCTGCGAAGCAGCGCTGACGCGCTGCATCGCGCCCGGGACACGAAACTGGCATCCCACCATATCTTGCACAAATAGAAAGCTCGTACCGCAAGCGCTTGGCCATTCCGGGCCGATATGGTATCTCGCAAGCGCACCTTCCGTCCTGTACCCATGACCGGCCGCAACCCGACTAACAGGCTGCGGCGGTGGAGATATTTCGTTCCATGACCCCTCCGTCCTCCAGCGCCCAAACCGCCTCCGCGCCCGACTCGTTCTTCACGGCCACGCTCACCGAGGCCGATCCCGATATCGCCGCCGCCATCCGCGGCGAACTCGGCCGGCAGCGCCACGAGATCGAGCTGATCGCGTCGGAAAACATCGTCAGCAAAGCGGTGCTGGAAGCCCAGGGTTCGGTGCTGACCAACAAATATGCCGAAGGCTATCCCGGCAATCGCTATTACGGCGGCTGCGAATGGGTCGACGTGGTGGAGACGCTGGCGATCGACCGCGCCAAAAAACTGTTCGGCGCGAACTTTGCCAACGTGCAGCCCAATTCCGGCAGCCAGATGAACCAGGCGGTGTTCTTGGCGCTGCTGCAGCCGGGCGATACCTTCATGGGTCTCGACCTCGCCGCCGGCGGGCATCTCACCCATGGCTCGCCGGTCAACATGTCCGGCAAGTGGTTCAAGGCTTCGCACTACACGGTGCGGCGCGAGGACCAGATCATCGATATGGACGAAGTGGCCAGGCAGGCCGAGCAGGTCAAGCCGAAGCTGATTATCGCCGGCGGATCGGCCTATTCGCGTCCCTGGGACTTCAAGCGTTTTCGCGAGATCGCCGACCATGTCGGCGCCTACTTCATGGTGGACATGGCGCATTTCGCGGGCCTCGTCGCCGGCGGTGTCCACGCCTCGCCGGTGCCGCATGCCCATGTCACGACCACGACCACGCACAAGTCGTTGCGCGGCCCGCGGGGCGGCTTGATCCTGTGGAACGATGAGACGCTGACCAAGAAGTTCAATTCGGCGATTTTCCCGGGCTTGCAGGGTGGTCCGCTGATGCATGTGATCGCCGCCAAGGCGGTGGCGTTCGCCGAAGCGCTGCGGCCGGACTTCAAGGTTTACGCCAGGAACGTGGTCGAGAATGCCAAGGCTTTGGCGGAATCCCTGCGCGCTCAGGGCCTCGATATCGTCTCGGGCGGCACCGACAACCATCTGATGCTGGTGGACCTTCGGCCCAAGGGCCTGAAAGGCAATGTCTCCGAAAAAGCCTTGGTGCGGGCCGCGATCACCTGCAACAAGAACGGCATTCCCTTCGATCCCGAGACGCCGTTTGTCACGTCAGGACTTCGGCTGGGCACGCCGGCTGCGACCACGCGCGGCTTTGGCGTTGCGGAATTCAAGCAGGTCGGCCTGCTGATTTCGGAAGTGCTCAACGCCATCGCGCAGTCGCCGGATGGCAAGGCGCCGATGGTGGAAGCCGCGATCAAGGAACGGGTAAAGGCGCTCACCGACCGCTTCCCGATCTACCAGTAAGGTTTTAACCGGATGCGTTGCCCAAGCTGCAACAGTCTCGATACGCAGGTAAAGGATTCGCGTCCGACCGAGGATTCCGCGGTAATCCGGCGGCGGCGGGTCTGTGTCGCCTGCAATTTCCGCTTTACAACCTTCGAGCGGGTGCAGCTGCGCGAGTTGACCGTGATCAAGCGCAACGGCCGCCGGGTGCCGTTCGACCGCGACAAGCTGGTGCGGTCGCTGCAGATCAGCTTGCGCAAACGGCCGGTCGATCCGGAGCAGGTCGAGACCATGGTCTCGGCGATCGTGCGCGAGCTTGAAAGCGGCGGTGAAGCCGAGATTTCGTCGGAAGCGATCGGCGAGATCGTGATGGAGCATCTGCGCCAGCTCGACGACGTCGCCTATGTCCGCTTCGCCTCGGTCTATCGCAATTTCCGCGAAGCCAAGGATTTTGAGGCCGTGCTCGGCGAACTCTCCGGCGACGACGAAGCCCGGCTGGCGACGTTACGCAAATGATCTTCCGCATTCTGGAAGACCAGTACGCGCAGAAAATCAAAACGTCGAAAGCCGCCGACCTCAGATTCATGCAGCTGGCGCTGACATTGGGCCGGCGCGGGCAGGGGCGGACCTGGCCCAATCCCGCCGTCGGCGCCGTCGTGGTCAAGGAAGGCGTCATTGTCGGCCGCGGGTGGACGCAAGCCGGTGGCCGTCCCCATGCCGAGCCGGTGGCGTTGAGGCAGGCCGGCGAGGCCGCGCGCGGCGCCACGCTCTATGTGACGCTGGAGCCGTGTTCGCATGTCGGCAAGTCGCCGCCCTGTGCCGATGCCGTCATCGCCGCGGGCATTGCCCGGGTGGTGTCGGCGATCGAGGATCCCAATCCCGAAGTCGCCGGGCAGGGCCACGCCCGGCTTGCGCGCTGCCGGGATTACGGTCGATATCGGGCTTTGCGCTGATGAAGCCGCGCACGATCACGCCGGGCATTTCCGCCGTATCCGCGACAGGCGCCCGCATGTGATCCTGAAGCTCGCGGTCTCCAGCGACGACAAGATCGGTGCTGCGGGCCACAAGCCTGTCGCGATCACGGGTGAAACCGCGCGGGCGCGGGTGCATCTGTTGCGGGCGCAATGCGACGCCATCCTGGTCGGGATCGGCACGGTACGGGCGGACGATCCCCTGCTGACCTGCCGTCTGCCGGGGATGGAGGCGCGTTCGCCGGTCCGGGTGGTGCTGGACCGGGCGTTGCGGATATCGGGCGACAGCCGGCTGGTCCATTCGGCGCGCGAGACGCCGCTGTGGGTGATGACATCGGAGATGGCCGAAGCGCCTGCCGCGATGAAACTGGGTGCGGCCGGCGCGCAGGTCATGCGGGTCGCCACCACGACCACGCCGCCACCAGGGCTCGACCTGTCGGCCGTGCTGCACGCGCTGGCGGAAAAGGGCATCACCCGGCTGCTGGTGGAGGGTGGCGCGCGCGTGGCCTCGTCGTTTGTCGCCGCAGGGCTGGTCGACGAAGTCTGGCTGCTGCGCGGGCCGGATGCTGTCGGCGCCGATGGAGTCGCAGCGCTGGAGACATTGCCGCTGTCAGCGATCACCGGGTCGCCGGAGTTCCGCGCTCGTGCTAGCGAAAGCCTGCAGCAGGATACTCTGACAATTTACGAGCGCGTATAATGTTCACTGGCATTGTCACCGATATCGGCGAGATCGTCAGCCTGACGCCGACGGCGCAGGGTCAGTTGCACCGGCTGCGGATCGCATGCCGTTACGACCGCGCCACCATTGCGGACGGCGCCTCGATCGCCTGCAACGGCGTTTGCCTGACGGTGGTGGCGTCGGGTGTCGAGCATGGCAAGACCTGGTTCGATGTCGATGCCGCCGCCGAAACGTTGGGGATGACCACGGCAAAGCACTGGGTCGCCGGCACCAAACTCAATCTCGAACGTGCATTGAAGATCGGCGACGAACTTGGTGGCCATATCGTGGCTGGACACGCCGATGGCATCGCCACCATCGCGAAGCGGGACGACTTGCCTGACATGGCGCGATTCGGACTGCGCACCACGCGCGAGCTGGCGCGCTTCATCGCCACCAAGGGATCGGTGACGCTGGACGGCGTGTCGCTGACGGTGAATACCGTTTATGACGTCGTATTTTCGGTGCTGATCATCCCGCATACGCTTGAGGTCACCACGCTCAGCGGCTGGCGCGCGGGCGGTGAAGTCAATCTCGAAGTCGACCTGATGGCGCGCTACGCCGCGCGACTTGCGGAAATGAAGTAGATTTCGGAGCTAATGTGTCATACGCGGGCTTGACCCGCGTATCCATCTTCTTAACAAGATGGATTGCCGGGCATAGGCAAGCGGAAGCGACGCCGTCCTTTGGACGGCTATGCCCGGCAATGACGATGTGAAAGTATTCAATGGCAGACGCGCGGCGCGCACAGTTGAAAGATCAAACCGACATTTCAGGCGGGCGGGCGCTGATTGTCGAGGCGCGTTTCTATGACGATATCCAGGATGCGCTGCTGGAAGGGGCGGTCGCGGAGTTGAAAGCTGCCGGTGTTACCCACGACATCATCACCGTCCCCGGCGCGCTGGAAATTCCGGCCGCAATCGCAATCGCGCTCGATGCCGCCGAGAAAAACGGCAAACCCTATGATGCGGCGGTCGCGCTCGGTTGCGTGGTGCGCGGCGACACCATCCATTTCGAAATCGTCTCGATGGAATCGTCCCGCGCGCTGATGGACCTTGCGGTGGCGCGAAAATTTCCGCTCGGCAATGGCATCATCACGGTCAACACCGACGCGCAGGCCTGGGCGCGGGCGCGCGCCAGCGAACTCAACAAGGGCGGTGACGCCGCGCGCGCGGCGCTCGCCATGCTTCGGATCAAGCGCCGGATGGCGCGGACCTGACCATGGCAGACAATAAAAACAAGCCGGCCAAAAGTGCGGACAAGAAGGCCAACCGGCGCGGCGCGGCACGGCTGGCGGCGGTGCAGGCGCTGTACCAGATGGATATCGCCGGTGCGGGCATCAACGACATCTTCGCCGAGTTCGAGAGCCACTGGCTCGGCGGCGAGGTCGAAGGCGACAGATATCTTCCCGCCGAGGCGGCTTTTTTCAAGGACGTGGTCGCCGGCGTGGTCCGCGACCAGGCCAGGCTCGATCCCCTGATCGACGATGCGCTCTCGAAAGGCTGGCCGCTGAAGCGGATCGACGCCATCCTGCGCGCGGTGCTGCGCGCCGGCTCCTACGAACTCGAGCACCGCAAGGACGTTCCGGCGCGGGTGGTAGTGTCGGAATATGTCGACGTCGCGCATGCCTTTGTCGACGGCGACGAGACCGGCATGGTGAATGCGGTGCTCGACCAGATCGCGCGGCAGTTTCGTGCCGAAGAGTTCGTGCGTGGGTAGTTTGGCGTCATTGCGAGGAGCGTAAGCGACGAAGCAATGCCGTGGTTCGGACAAGGACGAAACCGCTGTCATCCGGTGAAGACTCCCTCATCGCCCGCTACTTCCGCCCGCTGGCAACCGATCCGGGCGCGTTTGGTCTCGTCGACGATGCCGCGGTTCTGAAACCGGCCGGCGACGATATCGTCATCACCACGGACGCCATCGTCGAGGGCGTGCATTTCCTGCTCGATGATCCGCCGGACACTATCGCCCGCAAGGCGCTGCGGGTGAATCTCAGCGATCTTGCGGCCAAGGGCGCCACGCCGGCGGGCTTTGTGCTGACGCTGGCGCTGCGGGAGGCCAGCGATGCCTGGCTGGCACCGTTCGCGCGCGGGCTCGGCGAGGACGTTGCCCAATTCGGCTGTCCGCTGCTCGGTGGCGATACGGTCTCCACACCGGGTCCGCTGATGATCTCGATCACGGCGTTCGGGCGTGTACCCCTGGGCAAAATGGTTCATCGCGGCGGCGCGAAACCCGGCGATCGCGTCGTGACGACGGGCACCATCGGCGACGCCGCGCTCGGGCTCGGTATTTTGACAGGCGATGTGGTCGCTGATGACGCCGCGAGGGAGATGCTGGTCGGGCGGTACCGCGTCCCGCACCCGCGCAACGCGCTGGCGATGGCGGTCCGTGATCACGCCCATGCTGCGATGGATGTATCCGATGGTCTTGCGGGCGATCTCGCCAAGCTGTGCGCTGCATCCGGGGTATCGGCCGTGATCGACGCGCCGAGCATTCCGCTGTCCACGGCTGCGGCAACATTGCTGGCGCGGGGGACCGTCGGCATCGAGACCATCGTTTCCGGCGGCGACGATTACGAGGTTTTATGCGCGATCCCGGAGAATCGCTTCGAGGCGTTCGCAACGGCCGCCGGTCTTGCGGGGGTGTCCGTTACCTCGATCGGCACCATTATCGCCGGATCGGCGGTTCCGCGGTTTTTGGATCAACTGGGCAGGGAAATCGCGCTGCCCCGGCTGTCCTACAGCCATTTCTAGGATTTTTGGGAAAAGCGCACATCGGGTCGTTTTCTCACGCAAATACCTGCCAAAATCGCTCGTTTAGGCTCTTCGAAGCGTTGCGCCGGGGGTGCGATTTTGGCATGGTCCCGCCGATTTGAGGCCGCCCTTTTGGGCAGGGCAGGCCTCCTTTTTGTGCGCCCGCCGCTCCCGCGGCGATGGCGTGGGCTACATCAGCATTTGAGGCAAATTCAATGACAGCATTATGGGTGATTGTGCTCTGCGGAGCGCTTTCCATCGTTTACGCCATCTGGGCGACGGCATCGGTCCTGAAGGCCGATGCGGGCAATCCGCGGATGCAGGAAATCGCAGCCGCCGTGCGCGAGGGTGCGCAGGCCTATCTCAAGCGCCAGTACATGACCATCGCCATGGTCGGCATCGTGATCTTCGCGTTGCTGGCCTACTTCCTCGGAATGCTGGTCGCGGCGGGCTTCCTGATCGGCGCGGTGCTCTCCGGTGCGGCCGGCTTCATCGGTATGAACGTCTCGGTTCGCGCCAATGTACGTACGGCGCAGGCCGCCACGACCTCGCTGGCCGGCGGACTTGAACTCGCTTTCAAGGCTGGCGCCATCACCGGCATGTTGGTCGCCGGTCTGGCGCTGCTCGGCGTCACCATCTACTTTGCGTTCCTCACCCATTACCTGAACCTGGCCGCCAACAGCCGCACCGTGGTCGATGCGCTGGTGGCGCTCGGCTTCGGCGCTTCGCTGATTTCGATCTTCGCGCGTCTTGGCGGCGGCATTTTCACCAAGGGTGCCGACGTCGGCGGCGATCTCGTCGGCAAGGTTGAAGCCGGAATTCCCGAAGACGATCCGCGCAACCCCGCCACCATCGCCGATAACGTCGGCGACAATGTCGGCGACTGCGCCGGCATGGCGGCCGACCTGTTCGAGACATATGCGGTGACCGCGGTCGCCACCATGGTTTTGGCCGCGATCTTCTTCGCGACCTCGCCACTTCTGGTGAACATGATGACGCTGCCGCTCGCAATCGGCGGCATCTGCATCATCACCTCGATCATCGGCACCTTCTTCGTCAAGCTCGGCGCCAGCCAGTCCATCATGGGCGCGCTGTACAAGGGCCTGATCGCAACCGGCGTGCTGTCGCTGTTCGGCGTCGCCGCGGTGATCTGGTGGCTGGTCGGTTTCGGCCCGCTGCAGGGCGTGAAATACACTGGTATGGCGCTGTTCGAATGCGGCATCGCCGGTCTGGTCGTCACTGGATTGATCATCGTGATCACCGAATACTACACCGGCACCGAATATCGCCCGGTGAAGTCGATCGCGGCATCCTCGGTCACCGGCCACGGCACCAACGTGATCCAGGGCCTGGCGATCTCGATGGAATCCACCGCTGGACCGGCGCTGGTGATCATAGCCGGCATCCTCGTCACCTACAGCCTTGCCGGCCTGTTCGGCATCGCCATTGCCACCACCACCATGCTGGCGCTGGCCGGCATGATCGTGGCGCTCGACGCCTTCGGCCCCGTCACCGACAATGCCGGCGGCATTGCCGAAATGGCCGGGCTGCCCAAGGAAGTCCGCAAGGCTACCGACGCGCTCGATGCGGTGGGCAACACGACTAAGGCAGTGACAAAAGGCTACGCGATCGGCTCGGCCGGTCTCGGGGCGCTGGTGCTGTTCGCGGCCTACAATGAAGACCTCAAATTCTTCATCGCCAATGCCGCGAAGTATCCCTACTTCCAGGGCGTATTGCCCGACTTCTCGCTCAACAATCCCTACGTCGTGGTCGGCCTGTTGTTCGGCGGCTTGCTGCCGTACCTGTTCGGTGCGATGGGCATGACGGCCGTAGGCCGTGCGGCCAGCGCGATCGTCGAGGAAGTGCGGCGCCAGTTCCGCGAAAAGCCTGGGATCATGCAGGGCACCGACAAGCCGGATTACGGCAAGGCGGTCGATCTTCTGACCAAGGCTGCGATCAAGGAGATGATCATTCCGTCGCTGCTGCCGGTGCTGTCCCCGGTGTTCGTCTACTTCGTCATTTTCGGCATCGCAGGCGGTGGTGCGGCCGGCAAGTCGGCGGCGTTCTCGGCGGTCGGCGCCATGCTGCTCGGCGTGATCGTGACCGGATTGTTTGTCGCGATCTCCATGACCTCGGGCGGCGGCGCCTGGGACAACGCCAAGAAGTACATCGAGGATGGCCATTACGGCGGCAAGGGCTCGGATGCCCACAAGGCCGCGGTCACCGGCGATACCGTCGGCGATCCCTACAAGGATACGGCGGGGCCTGCGGTCAACCCGATGATCAAGATCACCAACATCGTGGCGCTGCTGCTGCTGGCGATCCTGGCGCACTGAGCGAGCGCGATCCGACTGAAACAAAAACCCCGCGGTGCGAGCCGCGGGGTTTTTCTTTGAGATGAGGAACGTCGCGTTCCCCGGGTTCTGTCGGAGCGTTATTTTTTTCCGCGTTTGGAGGCAACGGAAGGAGTAACTTTCGGCGCCGGTCGCTCCACAAATCGATTAAAGCAACGCAGTCTCTCATCCTGTTCTTTAAGGAATTTGCAGTCGGTGACTATCTTCGCAATTGGTGGTTTTGGCTTCGGAGTTGGCGGCACCAGTATGTCGTAGCAATCCAACCTGTCTTTCGTCATGTCTTCGAGCGCCAGGCAAGCTGACATGTTGTCCATGTCTGATTGAGAATGTCCCTCCGTTGCGAAAAGCGTTCCGAAAATCACGACTGCGAAACATATTTTGAGATTGTTCATTTTTTATCCCCCCTCCATTTCAAGCCGAGCGTATCTCGGCGGCGGCCTTTGAGTGGCGCCCGGTTGATTGATTGCCTTTCAACGAGTTGCCCGCCCCCCGCGGCGTCCGGCGGCGATCTGCATGCGGTTCGGTAAAGAGGCGGTGCCCTTCACCAGAACTGGTGCATCCGGACGTTCGATCCATAACTTAGATTATATTTCCTTGCTGCGCATTAGGTATGAAGAGATAATTTTTTCGACGATCGTAATGTGCAGGAAGGACGACGAACGTTTTGGAGCGTTCGCTTATCGCGCTAAGTGTACTTGACGCCGCAACTGCACGATGAACGATGCCTCGCTGAATCCCGAACTGAGAATCCTGAACTAACCGTGGCGGCACGGCCTCCGCGGCGTTGGTGCAGAACGTGCATAACCGTCGCCCGGTCGTACGTATCGGCCCGCTGAATGTTTTTCAGGAGCGTGCCCCCAGGGCCAGTTTGTTTAAAGCTATTAAAACAATTAACCACGAGCTGCGGAAAACGCTCCGAGTATCTGCCCTTGGCCAATACGGAAAAAAGGGGCGGGCGGCTCAAACAAAAAACGAGCTGGAAGTTCGTTAACCATAAATGCTCACGTTTTACATCGGAACCTCATTAACGAGGACGATGCGTTAACCGTCCCAACAAGTTGACTAAGCGGAAATGCGTAGATGCCTGCCTTGCGCAATTCAACGGCGCTCAATCAACTGGACCTTGGGGACCGACCTCACTGCAGGTTGAGCGGCGGCTAGTATTTGATCGTTTTCATCGCTGGAGCGATGGCTCATATGGATTTTGCAAACGGATGGCAGCCCAGTCGTCGCGCGATACTGATCTTCATGGCATGCCTTTGAAAAGCAGCGCTCTAGGGCAGCCGGACCTGCGTTTGGTCGCCGCCGCAAGATGAAAGACGGACTCCAAAGTAAGGCGCGCTTAACAACATGATCTCGGGTAACGAATGATCACGCGGATCAGAAGCGCTATCGTTTAAGGGCTTACAGGGGCCGCCGGCGTGCTACTGCCCTTGGTTGCGTAATAAATTCCGACACCGATGCCGACGGCGGCGGCACCGCCGATCAACACGTATGTCGGATCTATTCCACCGGGTTGCGTCCCGTCCGAAAACGATGACTGAGGAACGACGACAACCTGTCCCGGCCCAACCGTAATCACTTTTCCATCGCCCAGCACTATTTGAGCGCTACCATCCGGCGCGGCCATAACGGTATCGCCCGGTTGGACTTCGGTTGGACCAGTGACGCGATGAAAGCCTTGGCCACCCGTTCTGGTGAATATCGTCCCGCCGGTGGGATTGAGCGTCGCGGCCTCGGCCGCGATGTTGGCGAGCAGCGAAAGGACCGCGACGGTCACTACGAGTTTCAACTTCACGACAACACACTCCAGCGGTATAGAATTGTCCCAGACCTACCATTAATTGCACTGCGCCATCGAAGCGTCAACTGCATTGGGAGTATACGCACAGGAGCGTGACAAAAGCTTAAAAGCCGAAGCTGTTGTCCCCAGCTTCCCATGGGACACCGTTACGGAGATTTCGGAGACGGATTTTCTTTACCATTTCAGCGGGTTCCCTGATCATCACCAGGCCGTAAGGGACGTTGTCCCTGCCGAAGGTGCTGCCCTGTTTTTGGGCGGCTCTCGCGAAGCGACGTTCACCGACATCGCGTGAGTTGGCGGGCAAGAATCAAGTTGTCACGGCGGTTCCCGTGACGGTCTCGGCGGTATCTGGCGCTGTCGGAAGAAACAGGCGGTCAGCTACTAATTGCGAGGCGGGCTCGACACCCCCTAAAAGCGAGGTTAAACCAAGCGTATTGCACCCGCTGTTGCCGAAACAATATTGGCCAACCGACATCCAGCAGCATGCAGGCGGCTACGAAGCCGGTAAGCGGACGCGAACAATCAACACTTGCTGTCGCAAGAACAGTCACGCTTGTCGCAGGCGGTCGCCGGCCATCACCCGATCGACTTTGATATTAGACTTCACCGGGGTCGAATGCTATGGCCTGCGCCGCGACGGGGAGACCTCCTTGCGCACCCGGTTTTTACGGGCCGGCTGGGGCAGCTTCGGTCCGCACCCGGGGACAGGCTGTATTCAGGCCGTTTTGGCGCGTCGTTGGAGCAAACATGGCGGTTGTGGATTCGATACGGCGGGTTGCCCTCCTGACCGGCGTCACCGGGCAGGACGGCGCCTATCTGGCCGAATATCTGCTCGGACTCGGCTATACTGTGCACGGCGTCAAACGGCGGTCATCCTCGTTCAACACCGCCCGCGTCGATCATCTCTATGAAGATCCACACGCCGGCAATGTGCCGTTCCTGATGCATTACGGCGACATGACGGATTCCACCAATCTGATCCGGCTGGTGCAGCAGATCCGGCCGACCGAAATCTACAATCTCGCGGCCCAGAGCCATGTCGGCGTCAGTTTCGAAAGCCCGGAATATACCGCGAACGCCGACGCGCTCGGCGTGTTGCGGCTGTTGGAAGCGATCCGGATTCTCGGGATGGAAAAGGAGACGCGGTTCTATCAGGCGTCGACCTCGGAGCTGTACGGCCTGGTTCAGGAAACCCCGCAGCAGGAAACCACCCCGTTCTATCCGCGCTCGCCCTATGGCGTCGCCAAGCTTTACGGCTACTGGATCACGGTAAACTACCGCGAGGCCTATGGCATGTATGCCTCCAACGGCATCCTGTTCAACCACGAGAGCCCGATCCGCGGTGAGACCTTCGTGACACGCAAGATCACCCGCGGCGTCGCCCGCATCGAGACCGGGCTGGAAGACACGCTTTATCTCGGAAATCTCGAGGCCAGGCGCGATTGGGGGCACGCCAGGGATTATGTCGAGGGCATGCACAAGATATTGCAGGCGGACGCGCCTGACGATTTCGTGCTGGCGACCGGCGAGACCCGCTCGGTGCGCGAATTCGTCGAACTGGCGTTCGCCGAACTCGGCCACGTCATCGAGTGGCGCGGCAAGGGCGTCGATGAAACCGGAATCAACAGCAAATCCGGCAAGACCGTCGTTCGCATCGATCCGACCTATTTTCGCCCCACCGAGGTCGATGAGCTGATCGGCGACGCCAGCAAGGCGCGCGAGATGCTCGGCTGGGAGCCGAAGACGACATTCGCCCAGCTGGTCCAGGAGATGGTGGCGGGCGATCTGGCGATTGCGCGGCGGGAGGTCGCCAATGGCGGGCATCCCGTTTGAGCTGAGGAACAAGACAGTTTTCGTGGCCGGCCATGGCGGGATGGTCGGCAGTGCGCTGGTGCGCAGGCTGAGCCGCGAGAATGTCGAACTGCTCACGGCGTCGCGAAGCGAGGTCGATCTGCGGGATCAGTCCGCGGTGAACGGCTGGTTCACCGACAGGCGGCCGCAGGTGGTGTTTCTGGCGGCGGCCAAGGTCGGCGGCATCGTCGCCAACAACACGCTGCGCGGCGATTTCATCTACGACAATCTCATCGTGGCGATCAATGTGATCCAGGCGGCGCATGCCCATGGCGCCGAAAAGCTGATGTTTCTCGGCTCGTCCTGCATCTATCCGAAACTGGCGCCCAGCCACTGCGCGAGGATTCCCTGCTGACGGGACCGCTCGAGCCGACCAACGAGCCCTATGCGGTTGCGAAGATCGCCGGCCTGAAAATGGTCGAAGCCTATCGCAGCCAGTACGGCTGCGACTTCATCAACGTGATGCCGACCAATCTGTACGGACCGGGCGATCACTATCATCCGGAATACAGCCACGTGGTCGCGGCGCTGATCCGCCGGTTTCACGAGGCAAAGCTGTCCAGCGCCGCCAATGTCGTGGTCTGGGGCACCGGGACGCCACGCCGCGAATTCATGTATGTCGACGATCTTGCGGATGCCTGCATCCATTTGATGAAAAACTATTCCAGCGGCGAACTCGTCAATATCGGCACCGGTGAGGACATCACCATCGCTGAATTCGCGCGGGTAGTTGCGGCGACCGTCGGATATACCGGCACGATCGGCTTCGATACCTCGCGGCCCGACGGCACGCCGCAGAAATTGCTCGACGTCAGCCGCCTGGCCAAACTGGGCTGGCGCGCACGCACCTCGCTTCAGGACGGCATCAGGCTGGCGTATCAGGCATATCTGGCCGAGCAGCATTAGTGCGGCTTTTTCAACGGGTAACGGCGGCTGGGGATCAAGCCGACAGCGCCATCATCGGCTGTGGCTTCGGCTTCAGACAGATGACCTACAAACGAACGACCGTCGTATTCCTCAGCTAAGCTCAAGCGGTTCGCGTCCGGTGACTGAAGCTAAGTCAATCGCCCCCTCATTGCGTCGGTCACCTCGGAGGATGACCCAAACTGTGCGCCAGAGGATAGTAAGGTCGAGGCCAAGGTTGGCGTGTCGAATGTACCAGTCATCGAGCAAATCCTTTTCTTCAGGGGTCAATAGTTTGCCCCCACTGATTTGCGCCAACCCGGTGAGACCAGGCCGGATCTGCAGCCGCGACTTGAAGTTTTCCGGTTGATCGACTGGAAGCAAGGGCCGTGGGCCAATCAGCGACATATGGCCGGTCAGGATATTAATAAGTTGCGGGATTTCGTCGACGCGAATTTTTCGTAAAAGCAGTCCCAGTCTTGAAATCCGAGAGTCCGGTTCTACAAGATTACCGTTGCGATCGTAGGGCGCGGCCATCGTGCGGAATTTGTACAGAAAAAGCGGTTGCCCCAAATATCCAATACGTTGCTGCCAAAACAAAACGGGGTAGCCGACATCGAACAACACACAGACCGCTACGATAAGGGTTATCGGAAGCAGGATGGCCGCGATCGCGATGGCTATCACAATGTCGCCAAAGCGTTTGATTTTCCAATAAAAAGTCTCGGACCTCGGGGAGGTGTCTAGTGGCTCCGAGGAAGTCTCGAATGCGAACAATGGCGTATCGACGTTGACCAGGTCAGCGGATGGTCCTGAGAAAAATTCGTAAAGCGACTCGATTTTTATGTTTTGGTAGGCGCAAACGGACTGAACTTCGTTCCAAACCTCTTGGGAAATTTCGTCGGGTGCCGCTGCTATCACCACCTTATGGATTTCCACGCCATGGACGTTATATTCTTCAAGGATTCTGGTGATATGCAGAGGGGATCCGACGACAACATAACCGTTGATCGATCTGCCGTAAAACTCAGGCCTAGAATCGAGAACGGCGACGATTCGGGTCCGATGTCGGGCGAGCTCCTCAACCATTTTACTGTAGAACCAAGCCAGACGAGAGGCTTGAACGATGATTATGTTTTGGCGCGCGCTAGGAGCTTCGGTTGAGAAGGCTGCGAAGGCCGCCCGGCGCGTCTCAAGGAGCCGAAAGGCCGACCGTTGCGCAATCAATCCCCCGGTCAGAATGAAAAAATGAAGGATCGGTACCGAACGCGGCGAAGTCCCCAGCCGAAGAAATGTAAAGGAGATGAGCGCGCTAACAATGACGGCGATCGAACAGGCTTTGGCAACCTCTATTGCGTCATGTGCCGAAAAATAGTGCGACAATGGGGCGCTTGTTTTGAACAGTTGAAAACAAAGGAAAGACGCAACGATCGCCGTCGCGCAATACGATCCGGCACTTTCGCCGAGCTCGCCGTCGCGAATGAGAAAAGCCAGAACTGGACTTGCAGCCGCCCAAGTGAGATCGAACGCAGAAATGCGCGCAAACAAATGGGCGCGCGACGACGGCAATTTGAGGCGAAGCTTACCCTTGTCCATGCTACCTACTTAGCGTCTACGGAGCTGCAGCGCATTAGCTGCGGCGGAATCTCTCCAGAGCGCTTTTGCATCAAGTCAGCACCTTTCGGGGGGGGGGGGGGCCCAACGACAATTTGTCATATCAACGTTAACCTGGTGAAGGGAATAAGACGTCGGTCTTTTGAAAAAGGCGATATGCAAGAAGGCCAACCCATTCCTTGACGGCGATGTCCAGCTGCTTCAGGCGTTCGGCGCAGGACAACGTTCCTGCCGCTTTTTTAGTCACGTAAGAAACCGGGTATGCGTCGACCTGAAATCCCGCCCGTCTGAAACACCCGACAGCGCGGGGCATATGGGCCGCCGAAGTAACGAGAAGCCACCTTTGGTCGGACTGGGGTTTCATCAATTTTGAAGAATAGCGAGCGTTCTCGTCCGTGTTGCGCGACCGGGGCTCCAGGACAAGGCGGGAGAGGTCCCCTCCGAGATCGCTATAGTCCTGCACAAAACTATCCTCGTCGGCACCGCTATAGAGCACGCGAGCAGCCTTAAACTTATTGCTCAACCCCACAAAGGCCGCGACGCGTTCTGAATCACCTCCGCCCAAGGCGATAATGCCAAAAGGCGCCGCGGTTAAATTCGTATAGGCAAACCTTTGTTCAAGCGGCGCCAGGAGCCACGCGCCCAACGGCGCAAAGCTTGCCGCTAGAAGCAAAGCCGCCGTAGCCGCAGCCAAGGCGATTGCAGGTCCTGAACGATGGAAAAGAAACAACCCAAGCGCACCGGCAAACGACAGAACTAAAATCACCGAAGGCTGAAATAACAGCCAAAACATCTTGGAAAAAAAATAAAACATTCCTTCGCAACGTGCATCGAATCCGACTACGCGTCATTTTGGAATTGATCAGGGGCTTGCGGGAAGCGAGGGGTTATTATCTTTTTTGAAGGTTTCGTAGAGACCGGTGCCGATGATGGCTGCGAACGCTCCACCTAAAAGGTATTTACCCGCATCGGGGTCATCCGTCGCTCGGCGTTTTTCGGGAACAATTACCGTCTGTCCCGGTCCTACGGTAATTACGAATCCATCGCTCAAAGTAATTTGAGCGCTGCCGTTTGGACCAGCCATAACCGTGTCTCCGGGCTGAACCTCGGTGGCCGATGTCACCCTATGAAAGCCCCCGCTACCTGTGCGGTCGTAGACATCGCCGGCTGTGGGAACGAGCGTTGCAGTCTGGGCCGTCGCAACGATCATCACACTAAAGCCAGCGGCAAGTATGGTTGTTTTCAATGTCATTCCAAAGCCCAACTCAGACGATTCCAGCATGCTCCAAGCTATCGCCTTCGCACTGCAAAAGCACGTGACATTTTCTTGTTTTGAGCCTTAAAATCGAGAAATGTGATATTGTTGCAACTAATGCGATTAAGTAGCGCAATTCAGCAATCTATCATAAAAATAGCTAATTAAGCCTCTTAAGGTAACTTCTGTCCGAATCTCAAGTAGGTTAGGCGTTTGCCCGTCAAATGATTGATCTTCATAGCCATATTCTGCCGGGAATCGACGACGGGGCAGCCGACCTCGGCGTCGCTCTTCAAATAGCCGAGCGATCGGTGGTGCAAGGTGTCTCCATTTTAGCCTGCACGCCACACATTCTGCCCGGGCTTTACCATAATACCGGCCCGCAGATACGCGAAGCAACTCGGCAATTACAGCGGGCGATTGACCAAGAGGGCATTCCCCTGATGCTTGTCACCGGGGCGGATGTCCACATGGTACCCGATTTTGTGGGGGGGCTACGATCCGGGCATCTGCTCACTTTGGCTGATTCCAGGTACGTTTTGGTCGAGCCGCCGCATCACAGTGCCCCGCCGCAGATGGAAGACTTTTTCTTCAATCTGCTCGTCGCAGGCTATGTTCCAATCCTGACACACCCGGAGCGCTTGTCGTGGGTGCCATCCCATTATGAAACCATCGAAAAACTTGTTGCTGGTGGAGCCTGGATGCAGATCACTGCGGGCTCGGTCACTGGCGCTTTTGGCCGAACTGCGCAATACTGGGCCCACCGGATGCTGGATGAGGGACTGGTTCACATTTTGGCTACGGATGCTCACGATGATACGCGGCGACCCGCGCTTCTGGGCGATGCACGCGATGTCGTGGCGACGCGGATCGGGGCGGATGACGCCGATCACATGGTTTTTACTAGACCTAAAGGGATTGTGGAAAATGTCAGCCCCTCTCAATTGCCGACGCCGGCAGTTCGGGCAGAAGGACCCGAGAACGACCATGCCTCGGATTTGGGGACGCGCGATCATACGAAGCGCAATCCTGCTGCCGGCGGCTTTTTTGGTCGGCTGCGCGAACTCTTCCAGTAATCTAGCGGGTCCGGACGCTTTCGCCGCAACCACGGTTGCGGAAAATGCTTCTTACTTGGTAGGTCCCTTGGACGTTCTGGATATTTCGGTGTTCAAAGTGCCCGATCTGTCGAAAAGCGTGCAGGTTTCCGATAACGGAACCATCAATCTGCCTCTGCTGGGAGAGGTCAAAGCATCAGGCAAAACCGCGCAAGAGATTGAACGCGAACTCACCCAGCGTCTTGGTGCAAAATATCTGAAAGACCCGCAAGTCACGGTCTATGTGAGAGAAAATAAAAGCCAGATGGTTACCATCGAAGGCGCGGTGAAGGCTCCCGGCGTTTATCCTATTGGAGGCAAGAGAACGCTTCTGCAGTTGGTTGCCACGGCGGGGGGGGTCAATCCGGATACATATTCCAGCGATATCGCCGTTTTTCGGACCGTTGACGGAAACCGCTCTTCATCGACCTTTGATATCGATAAAATCAAAGCTGGAAAACTCGACGATCCGGTTCTGCAAAAAGGCGACGTGGTGGTAGTCGATACCTCGGCTGCCAAAACTGGATTCCAAAATTTTCTCAAGGCGCTTCCGGTCGCCTCGCTTATTCGGCCATATTAGCAAGTAAAGTGACACAGCATTCGACAGGGACGATATGACTGACGTTACGGCCACCGGCGCATCAGGGTCTGCTGTGGACGGACGCCTTGTTCCGCTAGTGAACAACGTTCCGGCCCAAGGCTTTCGCGGTGGCGGAGGATATCCCGACCAGGTTGCGGAAGCGGGTGGGCTCAGCCTAACTCTGCTTGAATATTGGCGCATCCTCAAGAAGCGAAAATGGCTGATCCTTACTGTATTAAGCGCGTTCGTTGCCATCAGCTTGTTAAGGACGCTGATGACCACGCCGCTCTATACATCGGTGGCACGTCTGCAGATCGATCGTAACGTCGGAAAGATCGTTGAAGGCGGCAGCGTCACGCCGGTCGAGGGCGCTGATGCGGAGTTTTTGAAAACCCAGTATGAACTGCTACTCGGACGCAGCATGGCCGAGCGAGTAGCGTCGGCGCTCAAGCTTGGCGAGGATGAGGATTTTCTCAGGCCGCGCGATTTTTCCATCATGGGCGCGATTCGCGGCGCGCTTTCGTTTCGACCGGCGACCAAAAACAATGATATCAGCGGCAGGGCGTCGCGGGAAAGATCAGCGGCAGGTGTCGTCTTAGGGAACCGCGTGATTCGCCCCCTGAGCGGCTCCCGTCTGGTCGATATTTCTTATGCAGACCCTTCGCCAGTGCGTGCGCAAAGAATTGCTTCAGCCTATGCAACGGCATTCATCACCTCCAATCTCGACAAGCGCTTCCAAGCAAACGCGTACGCCAAGGTTTTCCTTGAGGATCAACTGAAGCTGCTCAAATTGCGCTTGGAAGAATCCGAAAAAGTCTTGGTGGAATTCGCCGAAAAAGAGCAAATCGTCGCAGGCAGTGACAAAGCGAACATTGCCGAAACGAATCTCTCAAGCGCCAACGCGGCCTTGGGCACTCTTATTTCCGAACAAATCAGGAATGAGCAGCTCTGGACCCAAGTCGCCTCCGCCAAAGCCATCAATTTGCAGCAGCTTCTCACTAACAGCGTGATTGACGGTTTGCGTGCTCGGCGCAACGCCCTGGAGACTGAGCGTCAAGAGAAGCTGGAGACCTTTAAACCCGATTATCCAGCGATGGTGCAGATCAGTAACAAGATTGCTGAAATTGATCGGCAACTCGCCGCCGAAGTGAACACCATCAAAGGATCGCTTAAATCGGCCTATGAGTCGTCCCTGAACCAAGAAAACGAAATGAAGAAGCGTATCGAGGGCCTTCGGGAAGGGGTGCTCGATCTGCAAAAGCGAAGTATTCAATACAACATCCTCAAGAGGGAGGCAGACACTAACCGATCGCTCTACGATGGTTTGTTGCAGCGCTACAAAGAGGTGGACGTTGCCAGCGGCGTTGGCTCCAACAACGTGTTTATCGTTGACAAGGCCGAGGTACCTGGCGCGCCTTCGTCTCCAAACATGTGGAGCGCGCTGATGACAGCGTTGGGCCTAGGACTGGTGGCTGGGATTGGTGCCGCTTACCTTCTTGAGCGCCTCGACGATACGGTTCGCACGACAGCCGATCTCGAGCGCGTAACCGGTCTGACGACGCTCGGCATTATTCCAAAAAACGAAAAGGGAAAGACTCTCGACGACGAATATGCCAATCCGCGGTCGCATATTTCCGAAGCCAGCCGTTCGCTTTGTACGGCATTACAGTTCTCCACTGAAACCGGTTTACCGAAGTCGATCCTTATGTCGAGCGCAGGTCCAGGAGAGGGCAAATCGACAACTGGTCTTGCTATGGCAAAGCACTTTGCCTCCATGGGACTAAAAGTCCTGGTCATCGACGCTGACTTGCGCAAACCAAAGATGCACCAAAGGCTTGGTCTGGACAATTCGATCGGTCTTACAAATTATCTAACAGGTGCGTCCACTCCACCGCAGGTCATTCAAACAACCGGGATTCCAAATTTATCGTTTTTGGCCTCGGGTCCGCTGCCGCCCAACGCGGCAGACCTGTTAGGCAGCTCACGCATGTTGTCCTTGTTGACGGTCGGCCTGAAAGTATTTGATTTAATCCTGATTGACGGTCCGCCAGTGATGGGCCTTGCAGATTCTCCTTTGTTAGCCAGTGCTGCAGCGGCAACGATTTTCGTCGTTGGTTCGGGCCAAGTGCGTACGGGGCTTATTCGGATTGCTATTCAGCGTCTGCAATTTGCCCGAGGTTACATCGTTGGTTCGGTGATTACCAAATACAATGCCAAGATCGAAGGCGGCTATGGCTATGGCTATGGCTATGGCTATGGCTATGGCTATGGCTATGGGCACGTGTATGGTGACGAAAAAAGCCCTGCGCTCGGTGAGGCCGACGGGCAGGCCCTGCTTTCGAAAGAGCGGGCGAGCGGATAATGCAAGAGCCAGCAGCAATAATTATGGCTCTTGATCTTTTGCACAGGCCGTCACGCGTATGGGACATGCGGTCCGCACCGTTGCCGAGCGACGTGGGGATGCTTCTCCAGATTGCAGCCGGAGATTTAAAGGCCGCGAGCGAAGCCGTTGCGGTGACGGGCCGGCCTGTTGAGGCAATTCAAGGCGCTGCTGCGTTTTTTATCGAACAGATATTATTTTATTCGGAGGCCGACAGTTACCGAGTGCTTGGAGTCAATCCTCAGGCTACTAGCAAAGAGCTTCGGCACAATATGGCCTTGTTGTTGAGTTGGCTACATCCGGACATCGAACGCGGTGGCACGCGATCGCTTTTTGCCACTAACGTTACCAATGCCTGGAACGATCTAAAAACGGACGAACGGCGCGCCCTTTACGATGGCGCTCACCAAATGGTTGTGCATCCTCGGGATAAAAAGTCGCATGGCCGCAGATTGGGCCGCGTTGACGCGGTCAATCTTCGACCGACATTTGCCTCCAGGGCGCATCATAAGCCTGTGGCGGTTCGACGATCCGTCTTTGATGCGCCCGCCAAGCGAGGTCTAATGTCCCGATTTTGGCTATTCTTGAAGGGGCGACCAGGATCTTGATAACGCAAATTGCTCCTTCGCGGTTGCGGGCTCTGCCACTTGCGATCGTTGCGGCCGTTCTGCTTTGGGGCGTTGTGTCAACGAGTTTTGTGGCGTATCTAGCGCAGGTTTCTCCGAAGGCCGCGCTTTTCTTCGATTCTCATCAACCCGTGGCCTTGCTCGAACTCGCCAATTCTGGCTTCAACGGTTCTAAAGCCCCAGCCGCGCCGGACGGCCACCCCACAAGCACGAGTCGCTTCGATCAATCGTTTGCGGATCTTGCGAACGTACAGCGCAATTTGACCGGTCGCGAACCGTCTTCACCCGTTGCCGTTGATGTGTCATCGAGTGCCGAAAAATATCGGAAGATCACCGAATGGACGAAAGGTGCCTTGATTCGCGATCCCCTAAATGCCCAGGGTCTGCGAATACTGGGACAACTCGATGAAGTCGAGGGCAACAGGTCCGGTACACGCGGAGCGATGCAAGCTGCGGCCCGCTTGTCGATACGCGAGAGCGTTGCAATTGATTGGTTGATGCGAAAAAGTTTCGAAGCGTCGGACTTCGAACTAACGTTATATTACGCGGACGTGCTTTTGCGAACGCGCCCTCAGCTGATTGGCTATGTCATGCCAACCTTGGTTCGATTGGCAGAGGACAAGGCCGCCCGTCAGTCCCTACAATTATTGCTCGCAAAAAATCCATCCTGGCGCACCAGTTTTTTTTCCGAGCTTCCCAGTCGTGTCTCAGATGCCCGGACACCAATGGTGCTATTATTGGGTCTCAGAGATACCGCTGTGCCTCCGACCGCCGCGGATCTTCGCGTATACCTTGATTTTTTAGTGGCGCATAAATTTTATCAGCTGGCTTATTATACTTGGCTACAATTCCTTCCGAAGGATAGGCTGGGGAGTGCAGGGTGGCTTTATAACGGCAATTTCGAGATCTCCCCATCGGGGCTGCCGTTTGACTGGGTGATAAACCAGGGTAACGCAGTCACCGTCGATATTGTGGACCGCGTGGACGGGCCGGGGCGTGCGTTGTCTGTGGAATTTGCCGACGGGCGAGTCGACTTTAAAAGTGTTACCCAACTGGTGGTGTTGCCCCCCGGGGCCTATCACTTCACTAGTAAATATAGGGGCGAGGTCAGTGGTCCCAGGGGGATGAAATGGCGAATTGCGTGCGCAAGCGGGGCTCCGATTGCAGAAAGTTCGATGATGACGGGAATGCGACCAGAATGGATCGACGTCGATGTTCCTTTTACAGTTCCAGCCGACGATTGCGGGGCTCAATACGTGCGGCTTGATCTGGACGCCCGAATGGCCTCTGAACAATTTGTCTCGGGATCTTTTAGGTTCGCTGACATAGCGATAGCCCGTGCACCGCAAAAGCCGTGATGATATTTGCGCGATGGCAGTTTAACATGAGACGATCGCAGACCGCGAGTTCTCTTTATGACATTGTCGGTCGACCGAATGCTAAAAACCTGTCCCGATATTTCCCTGATACATTTGTACTCGATGCATCGGCTAAGCTCCTCCTGCTTTGTTCAGGCTCCGTCATTCTTTGTCTGTCGTTGGGAGGAGGGACGCGCAGCGGGTTTCTGTCGGATGCGTTGCTTCAGCTTTTGACTATTCCGCTGTTGGTCGTGGCGCTGGCGCGGCTGTTCGATCCCCGTTCGCAGATAACCTTGAATCCATCGTTGATTTCGGCTCTGCTTTTTTGTGCGGCGCTAGTATTAGTGCCGGTCCTACAGCTCATTCCGCTGCCGCCGTCGATCTGGACCCATTTGCCGGGGCGCAGACCAGAGATCGAGGTGTTTGAACTGTTGGGGCAAAGCACGCCTTGGATGCCGATCAGCGTTTCGCCTAACTTAACCTGGCAAAGCGCTATGTCGTTGATCCCCCCCATTGCTGTGTTCCTCGGCACAATCTTGCTCGGTTATCGCAAGCGGCGATTTCTGAGCTTTGTCCTGCTCGGCTTCGGCCTGGTCAGCGTCGTCGTCGGGCTATTCCAAGTGGCGCAAGGCCAATCCAGTGCGTTACGCTTTTTTCAAATCACCAATCCAACCGAGGCCGTTGGATTTTTTGCCAACCGCAATCATTTCGCCGCACTGCTCTATGCTTTGACATTGATTGCTTCAGCCTGGGCCATCCAAGCGGCATCAAAAGCCGGGGCTTCGTGGGGCCAAAAGAATTATCCGCTCGCTACCATCGTTCCGGTTCTGGCAAGCTTTACTATCCTGGTGGTGTTAATATCTGCACAAGCGATGGCGCGTTCACGCGCGGGTCTCAGCCTCACCATGATCGCGTTGGTTGGAGCTTTTGCGCTGGCCTATGTGGCGCGACGTGGCCGAGCGCAAGGCTCGGCAAGCAAAGTCCTTGCAGTGGCGATAGCGCTTGCAATTATACTGTCACTGCAATTTGCGCTCTATCGCATCATGACGCGGTTTGATGGCGATCCCTTGCAGGAAACGAGAATTCCGATTGCGCGTAATACCCTGGCAGCAGCTGTGGCCTTTTTGCCGTTTGGTGCTGGAATGGGAACGTTCGTGCCGGTCTATGGAATCTACGAAAAACCTGAAACCGCGTTGATCAACACGTACGTGAACCGTGCGCACGACGATGTTTTGGAGGTGTTGCTCGAGGCAGGTGCCCTAGGGGCAATATTGATGAGCTTGTTCTTCGCCGGCTGGCTCTATAAGAGCTTGAATCTGTGGCGACAGGTGGCGCGAGAGGGAGAAGAAGTCCACCTCACGCTGGCTCGGGCTGCTTCCATAATAGTTGGGCTTTTGATGGTGCACTCGTTTCTTGATTATCCGCTTCGCACGGAATCGATGATGGCTGTGCTGGCCTTTTCCTGTGCGCTCCTGATTGATCCCCCCATCAAAGAAAGAATCGACGGCCGGCCAGCAAGAAAGCCTACCGTGGAGGTCGGAGCGCCCCGTTCAGCGCAGCCGGGTTTGAGCATTCCGCAGGCGAGATCATTTGAGCGCCCGCAAAGCATCGACTGGCCTGACGAATGGCTTGATCGAGAATCCGGCGCTACCAAGTCCGCTTCGCCGAAATCAGATAAGCCGGTGGGCAGCCGTTAGGCACTTTGATGGCGCGAATCCCGCACCGCCCCACCAAAACTTCGCAGGCGTTCGACCGGACGACTGCTTTCAAGCAAGCTCGGATGGGAAGGCCGGTCGTGTATGAATAAATCTACTCATATCGCAAAAGGCGGATATATTGCAGCGAATCGTGGTTTCTTGGCGGTCTTCTAGACATGCCATCCAGACCCTAAATAGGTTAGACTATAACCCGTGAGCCGTTAGTGCGGGCGTATTTCCACAACTGCAAAGCGAGTAATTTATCATGCATCTTGAGCGTCGTGTACTCGTTACCGGGGGGGCCGGCTTTCTGGGGTCGCATCTTTGCGCGAAGTTACTGGCCAGGGGTGACCAGGTGCTTTGTCTGGACAATTTCTATACGGGCACCAGGCGCAATATCGAGCCATTGCTCGACAACAAGCGTTTTGAACTGCTTCGACACGACGTTACTTTCCCGCTCTTTGTGGAAGTGGATGAGATCTACAATCTAGCGTGTCCCGCATCTCCGATTCATTATCAACGCGATCCCGTCCAGACCACCAAAACAAGCGTGATCGGTGCGATCAATATGTTGGGACTCGCCAAACGAGTAAAAGCGAAAATCTTTCAAGCCTCGACGAGCGAAATTTACGGCGATCCTACCGTTCATCCGCAGCCAGAAGAATATTGGGGAAATGTGAATTCTATCGGAATCCGGTCATGCTATGACGAAGGGAAGCGCTGCGCGGAGACATTATTCTTTGACTATCGTCGTCAGCATAATATGCCCATCAAGGTCGCTCGGATTTTCAACACCTATGGTCCCCACATGCATCCCAATGACGGACGCGTGGTCTCCAGCTTCATTGTTCAGGCTCTGCTCAACCGCGATCTGACAATTTTTGGTGAAGGACAACAATCGCGGGCTTTTTGCTATGTTGACGATCTCATCAAAGGGATTGTCGCTTTGATGGATACGCCGAAAGAAGTCACTGGCCCCATTAATCTAGGCAATCCCCACGAGTTCACTATCGGACAGCTGGCTCAAAGAGTTATCGATTTGACCGGGAGCCGGTCGAAACTTATTTATAGCGCGTTGCCGTCGGACGATCCAAAGCAGCGCCGACCGGACATTTCAAAAGCGAAGGAAATTCTTAAATGGAGTCCGGAGGTTGAACTGGATGAGGGATTGCTGAAAACGATTCCTTATTTCGAGGCGCTGCTGTCGGAGTCCAGTCACAATGAGGGCATTTTGGTTTGATCGATGACCTATTGTGGTTGCTTGCCACCCCATTTCATCGGCGGTGTTCGGGAAAGGTTGCCGTTTGAGACGTCTTATCTTTCTCAACCAATTCTTTTCTCCGGATCATTCTGCAACGAGTCAGATTTTGAGCGACCTTGCCTTTGAACTTGCGGATAAGTTTGAAGTTCATGTCGTCACAAGTCGCCAGCTTTACGACCGTCCCGGTGCGAATTTATCAAACGAGGAGGTCATTCAAGGAGTTCAGGTTCATCGCGTGCTCGCCACCACGTTTGGGCGAAGCAGGCTTATTGGCAGGGCGATCGATTATCTTTCCTTTTATGTCTCGATGTTTGGCGCGGTTTTAAATCTGACGCGCCGAGGCGACATCATCGTTGCCAAGACCGATCCGCCCCTCGTCTCCATTATTGCGGCCTGTGCGACGCTTATGCGGCGTGGATTGCTCGTCAATTGGTTGCAAGATGTCTTTCCCGAGGTGGCTATTCGGCTACAAGTTCGGCTTGTGCGCGGGTGGATCGGTCAATTGCTGATGATGGCGCGCGATTGGTCGTTGAACGTTGCCTCTGCGAATGTCACGCTGGGGGACCAGATGGGAGATTATATTGCTAGCCGCACTCGAGATCAGGAGCGCGTTTATACAATTGCAAACTGGAATGCTTCCGATATCCGGCCGATAGCGCACGATAAAAATCCACTTCGAGCAGAATGGGGATTGGAGAACAAATTTGTGGTTGGTTATTCGGGAAATTTGGGACGCGCCCACGAATTCGAGACGCTACTTGCTGGGGCGGCAATTCTCAAAGGAGATATGCGCATAATTTTCTTATTTATTGGTGGCGGGCACTTTATTGAAGAAGTCCGTCAGGAAGCTCATCGGCTGGGCATGTCGGATCAGTTTATATTCAAGCCCTATCAAAGCCTCGATAGATTATCCCACTCGCTCTCGGTGGCCGATGTACATTGGGTTTCGTTGCGACCTGAACTCGAAGGGTTTGTTGTTCCAAGTAAGTTTTATGGTATAGCAGGAGCAGGCCGGCCGACGATTGCGATCACGGCAAAACATGGTCAAATCGCGCGTTTAATCGAGCGATATGATTGCGGCATCCAGGTCGACCCAGGAGATGGCCGAGGTTTTTTTAGAGCCATTCTTCGTCTAGCCAATAATCCTGAGCTTTGCATGAGTTGGGGAGTAAATGCGCGAAGGATGGTCGAGACAGATTTTTCGCGAGAACATGCCGTCCAAAATTGGAAAAATCTTCTCGAAACAATCGAGAAATAGTGGGATAAAGCTACTCTGAGAGTGCGCTAATATAGAGTGCGCTTTTATAAAAAATGTCCTGTATTCCCGCGTGGCGTAGGAGATTCAGACTGCGTCCTGAAGACCTTTAAGGTAGGCTGCAGCGCAGAATAGTCGGCGTCAAAACCGGGACGGCCTTAATCGTCTCGCGGTTTATAAGCCGATTTCGTTCGGTCGTCATTTGATCTCTATGAGTTTCTACTAAAGATCGAGTTCTCGTAGGGTCTGGTTGGAGATCATTTATAAACTGGGGTGAGAAGGTCCGCCAAATGCCCATGCCGAATTGAGTTCGGTAGTGTGGAGGGCTTGTTAACGATAACTGATCTGGAATGAGCGAAATAACAAAATGCCGACTAATGGCGATACAAAAATTCTTGTTCTAGGTGGCGCCGGTTATGTCGGGAGCCATTGTTGCAAGGCATTGAGCAGGGCGGGATTCGTTCCTGTCGTGCTTGACAATCTATCGACCGGTCATCGCGATTTTGTGAGGTGGGGACCGTTGATTGAGGGCGATATACGAGATCGTGCCCGCCTCGATTCTGTTTTTCGTGAATATCGACCTGTTGCGGTGATGCATTTTGCAGCGCTCGCGCTGGTTGGCGAGTCGGTAATCGAGCCGTCAAAATATTGGGATGTCAATGTTGGCGGAACATTAACGCTGCTAGACGCGATGCGTGAGGCGAACGTAAACAAACTGGTGTTTTCATCGACATGCGCCGTCTATGGCGAGCCGGCGCTCGGAGCTATTCACGAGGACATGCCCAAGCTACCAGTCAATCCATATGGTGCCTCGAAATTGGCCGCCGAACGAATGATGGATGATTTTGATACTGGCTACGGGCTTTGTTCGGTTCGATTGCGATACTTTAATGCCAGTGGGGCGGATCCCGTACTCGAAATTGGAGAAGATCGGGCGATTGAAACCCATTTGATACCACTCACCCTGGATGCGGCACTTGAAAGGCGACCTTCGATTTCTATTTTGGGCGATGATTATCCAACGCCTGATGGGACAGCAATTCGAGATTACATTCATGTGGTCGATCTGGCGGAGGCCCATGCAAAGGCCCTCGCATATCTGCTCGCAGGTGGTAAAACGGTCGCTTTGAATCTTGGGACCGGGAAGGGAGTGTCGGTCGCCGAAGTTATCGCGGCAGCGGAGCGTTCAGTCGGGCGCGCCATTCCCAAGGTGATTGCTGCCCGACGTCCAGGCGATCCGGCCAACCTTGTCGCGGATCCAGGAAAGGCATGGCAGGTTCTGCAGTGGCAACCGCATCGGTCAGATCTGGATACAATACTGACAGATGCCTGGGCTTGGCACCGTCACAGGTTTGGTAGACAGGTACGGAAGACCTGACTATTGCGTAGGTTCGAAAACGCGCTAATCGAGTGTTGTCTATGTGCGGCATAAACGGAATTTTCGGGTATCACTACGCTGCTAATCAGCCGAAGAAGGCTGAGCTGATTGCGACCCGTGACGCAATGCGAGCGCGAGGTCCAGATGGGTTTGGAGAGTGGTGGAGCGAGGGTGAACGATGCGCCCTTGGACACCGCAGGCTTTCGATTGTTGATTTGTCTGATCGCGCGGCCCAGCCCATGGTGAGCGACGACAATCGCTTGGTGCTGGTGTTCAATGGCGAAATCTATAACTATCCCAAGCTTCGCAAAGATCTGGAAGCGGAAGGCATATTTTTTCGGACTACATCGGACTCGGAAGTTCTATTACACTTATATGCACGAGATGGCGAAGCAATGGTACACAAGCTTCGGGGCATGTTCGCTTTCGCCATTTGGGATGCGCAGAAACGCGGATTATTTCTCGCTCGCGACCCCTATGGGATTAAGCCACTTTATACCGCGAACGATGGTTGGACCTTTCGTTTTGCCTCCCAGGTCAAAGCGTTGCTGGCTGGGGGAAAGGTTTCGCGCGATCCGGAACCCGCAGGTTTGGTCGGTTTCCGTCTGTATGGAAGTGTGCCCGACCCGTTCACGCTCTACCGTGAGATCCGAGCTCTGCCGGCCGGCCATACGCAATGGGTAGACACTGCGGGACCCCGCGAGCCGCGCTCATTCGCCAATCTCGCTGAGATGCTCGCCAGCGGCAACAGATGTCCAGTGGCGGCCGCCGAGATCCCTTCCCTGACTCGCAACGCTGTGCTCGATAGTGTTCGGGCACATCTGTTGTCGGACGTACCAGTTGGCGTTTTCCTTTCCGCAGGGGTAGATTCCGGTGCTCTGCTAGGCCTGATGCGTGATGCGGGCCAACGCGACGTCGCCGCCATTACCCTTGCCTTTGGCGAATTTGGCGACACCGAAGAGGATGAGGCACCACTCGCGGCTAAGGTTGCTGCGCAGTACGATGCCCGACATATCGTCCGCCGCGTTGCTGAAAAGGAGTTCCTCGCCGATCTTCCGGCCATTCTGGATGCGATGGACCAGCCCTCGATCGATGGCATCAACACCTGGTTTATTTCAAAGGCTGCTCGGGAAGCCGGATTGAAGGTTGCCATTTCCGGCCTCGGCGGCGACGAACTGCTTGCTGGGTACGCAAGCTTCACTGACTTACCGCGTTGGCGCCGTCGCCTCGGGCCGCTGGCTACCGTTCCAGGTCTCGGCTCCCTCGCGCGACGCCTGCTGCCGGCGCTGGCGCCAGGGCTCATCCAAACCTATCCCAAAGCCGCTGGCCTGCTTAATTATGCGAACTCGTGGGCGGGGCTTTATTTGCTCCGAAGAGGCCTTTATTTGCCCGAGGAATTGAATGGGATCATGGACCCGGAAATAGCTCGCGAGGGAATGCGGCGACTGCGGCCATTGCAGCTGCTAGCGGCTGGGATGGCGCCCGACCCCGGGTGCGACGTATCGCGCGTTTGTGCGCTGGAGTCCTCCCATTACATGCGCAATACGCTGCTGCGAGACGCAGATTGGGCGGGCATGGCCCACAGCCTGGAAATCCGGGTGCCGCTTGTTGATACTCATCTTCTGACGGTTATTGCCGGCACCCACGCGGGTCTTTCTGCGAAGGTCGGCAAGGCTGCGCTGGCGGGCGCTCCGTCGCTACAGCTTCCTGCCGAAATTCTTTCCCGAGAAAAGACAGGCTTCGGAGTTCCGACCGGCCACTGGATGAATGCGCTCGCTGGCAACGACGGAAGCGCGCAAAACCCGGCGGGGACGAAAGGTCTTGTTTCTCGGCGATGGTCGGACGTGGTGCTGAAGGGTCTGACAATAGCTCCCGATGTAGTGGCGGCGTGACTAAAACGCTATCGATCCTTGCGCTTGTGACCGACGCCTTCGGTGGCCGTGGCGGAATCGCGCAATACAATCGGGATTTCCTGAGCGCGCTAGCCGCAGCAGAACCCAACACATCTATCCTCAGTCTGCCGCGCTATGCGCCCGATCCCTTTGATGCTCCACCCGGCGTCACCCAGGCGGCCGCACGCCCGGCGCGGCTTGCTTACATCATAACTGCGTTTTGGACCGCGCTCCGCTATCGGACTGACATCATCTTTTGCGGTCACCTGTTCATGGCTCCGCTGGCGGCATTTCTTGCGCGGCTCACAAAGGCCAAGCTGATCGTTCAAATGCACGGTATTGAGGCATGGTCGCGACCCTCGCAACTCTGTTGCGCCGCTGTGGAGGCTTCCGATATAGTGCTCTGCGTGTCACGCTACACGCGGGCTCGTGTGCTCGCGTGGGCATCGATCGCTCCAGACCGCGTTGTTGTATTACCGAACACGGTCGATGATCGTTTTTCACCGGGTGACGCCAGTGCGCTGCGGGAATCATGGGGTCTTTCAGGTAGGTGTGTTCTTCTCACGGTAGGACGGATGGATGCGGCGGAGCGTTACAAGGGACATGAACGGGTCATGGCTGCAATTCCAAAATTAGTGGCTGAGGGCCATGATGTGGTGTTCGTCGTCTTGGGCGAGGGCAATGACCGAGCGCGCCTCGAAACTATCGCTGGTGAAGTCGGCGTGGCCGATCGCGTACGCTTTGTCGGTCGCAGCACGCGTGAAACTTTGCTCGAAGCCTACCGGATGGCCGATCTATTTGTGATGCCTTCGACCGGCGAGGGGTTCGGAATCGCATACCTGGAAGCCATGGCATGCGGTACGCCGGCTCTGGGCCTCACGGTCGCCGGGGCCAAGGATGCACTGGCTGATGGTGAACTTGGCGCGATAGCCGATGAAAAAGAATTCTCGGCCGTGCTTTCCAGGATGTTGAAGAAGGATATACCCGACGCGGGGCTCACGGCAAACGCGGTGAGATCCCAATTCGGGACTCCGGTTTTTGCTGCCGCAGCTCAGGCAAGGTTGCTTCGTCTCCGACAGTGATGGCCGAGATTATCTGGCTAAAGCTGACCCGTCTGGCATCCGGTTTTCGCGAACGAGAAAATGGGCTAAGAAAGCCTTGACCATCAAACTAGTAGTTGCAAATCGAGGGAGTGCTATGACCTCTGCACATCAACATGCTAAAACTTATATTAAAAATCTCGTCGATTCGTTAAGCCTAGGCGCTGTCGATAAAGTACCTATTCTCGCTGAGGCCCTGCGTGACTGCTGGGAAGCAGGAAAATCGGTCTATTTGTGTGGCAATGGTGGCAGCGCGGCCAACGCTATACATCTTGCCAATGATTTTATATTCGGTGTAGGCCGCATCAATCGCACCGGAGGGCTTAAGGTAGAGGCATTAAGCGCAAATCCGGCAGTACTCACTTCGTTAGCCAATGACATTGGCTATGAGGAAATTTTTGCGGAACAAATCAGAGTCAAGGGGCTCGCGGGAGATATGCTGGTTGTATTATCAGGAAGCGGTAACTCAAAAAATGTCATCAAGGCGCTTGAGATTGGCAATTCGATTGGGATGAAAACTTTCGCCATTTTGGGATATTCTGGAGGTCTCTGCAAAAATTTGGCGCAAAATCCAATCCACTTCCAAATTGATGACATGCAAATCGCAGAAGATCTTCAGTTGGTCGTCGGACACATTTGCATGCAATGGCTTTACGAAAATCCTATCGATCGAAAGGTCGATTGAGGCCAAATGCATCATTTGAGGCGTCAGATATGCATTACTTTATAACCGGAGTGGCAGGCTTTATTGGAAGCCAACTTGCGGACAATCTGTTGTCGGAAGGGCACCTGGTAAGTGGGGTCGACGATTTGTCTCTCGGCCAACAGAGGCACTTGGAGGCTGCGACAAGAGACAAAAAGTTTCTTTTTATAAAGAGCGATATCAGCGTTCCTGAGAATGCGATCACTTCTTTGCGCGACGCCGTCGGAAATCGGGGCCCGGTCGATATCATATGGCACCTGGCCGCGAACAGCGATATCTCCGCCGGCGTGTCAAATGCCGCGATTGACTTTGCACGAACTCTGCAAACCACGTTCGCGATCCTCGAAGCGGCGAAAATCATGAGCGCCAAGCAGGTCGCGTTCGCGTCCACTTCGGCTGTCTATGGCGAGCGCGCTGACTTGTTAACCGAGAATTCTGGTCCTTTGCTGCCCATTTCAAATTACGGTGCCGGCAAGCTTGCGAGCGAAGCGCTTCTGAGTGCCGCGGCCGAGAGCTTTCTTGAAAAGATATGGATATTTCGGTTCCCAAACGTGGTAGGATCGCGAGCGACACATGGTGCGATTTTCGACTTCATGACGCGCCTTTCCAGCAACTCATCCTGCCTGCTGGTATTGGGAGACGGAACTCAAACGAAACCTTATCTCCATGTTTCTGAGCTGATCGGAGCAATGAAGTTTGGTGTTGAACGGGCCCAAGCGCGACGCAACGTCTTCAATATCGGGCCTATTGGTCCCAGCACGAGTGTAAGGACGATCGCGGAGCGGGTTATCATGCGCGTTTCGCCCGGCACACCGATTGAGTACACGGGTGGAGATCGTGGATGGGTTGGAGATGTGCCTCGATTTTTGTATTCAACTCAACGGCTGAACGAATTGGGATGGAAACCAAAATTAAGCTCCGACGACGCGGTATTTCGTGCCATCGATGAGATCGCCGAGATGTTTGAGGATGAGAAATGAGCGTTGCCGGAAGGTGTTACAGGGGACTGACGAGGAGATGATCAGTCACCTTGTCATCGTCGCAGGGGGGCCAGGCACCCGTTTAGCCGAAGTCGCTGGCGATCTTCCAAAAGCGTTGGTTCCCGTTGGTGGGAAAGCAGTACTTCAGCACCAACTGGAATTAGCTTCCGCTAGCGGGATCACGCATGTGGATATTTTCGCTGGTTTTCAAGGAGAGAAGATACAGGCGTTCGTCGGCGATGGTTCGAAGTTTGGCCTGACCGTGCGTGTTTTTATTGAAACAAAGCCATTGGGAAACGCTGGTGCAGTTCTATGTTCGTTAGGCGAATTGCCAGAACATTTTTTTGTTCTTTATGGTGATGTCATGGTTGCAGCCGACCTCGGTCGTTTGGCGCGACGCCACCTGTCTCGAGCGGCCGACTTTACGACATTTGTGCATCCGAACGATCACCCACATGACTCAGATTTGTTAGAGATCGATTCGGACGATTGGGTTGTCGCTATTCGACCCTATCCTCATCCGCGGGGCGAATACTTTTCAAATATCGTCAATGCGGCCGTTTACGCTGTTCGGCGCGACGCCTTGTTGTCATGGTCCGCGAATGGCGAAAAACTGGACTTTACCAAGAACATAATTACTGGCCTGATTGCGGCAGGGAAACGCGTGCTCGCATACCGTTCAGAAGAATACGTCAAGGACATGGGCACACCTCACCGCCTGAAAGTGGTGGAAGCTGACTTTTTGGCAGGTGAGATTAGTCTAGCAGCTGCCTCACAAAAACGGCCCACGATTTTCCTGGACCGAGACGGTACGCTCAACATTGAAAAGGGATTTCTTCGCTCTGTCAACGAGTTAGAGCTTTATCCCAACGTTGGATCTGCGCTAAGATCCCTTCGAAAGGCTGGATTTCGGCTTGTTGTCATAACTAATCAGCCGGTGATAGCGCGTGGAGAGGCATCAGAAGCGGAGGTAGCTGCGATCCATCGCCGTCTGGAATGGGAACTCGGACAAGAAGGGGCGTACCTTGACAGGATTTATATTTGTCCGCACCATCCCGATAGGGGTTTTCCAGGGGAGCGCCTGGACTTGAAGATCTCGTGCAACTGCCGCAAACCGTCAGTCGGACTAGTGGAGCAGGCGTCGACAGATCTAAACATCGATCTAGCATCTTCTTGGATGATCGGAGATCGTACTTTAGACATAGAGTTGGCTCGTCGCGCGGGGATGCGCTCAATTCTCGTGCTAACGGGCGCCGCGGGGCTCGATCAACAATTTGAGGGAAAACCAGACCTTGTTGCTCGAGATTTCGTTGATGCTGCGAGATTAATTTTACAACATCAGGCGGCGTCGTGATCGTTTCGCGTACGCCGCTACGGTTTAGCCTCTTTGGCGGCGGTTCAGATCTGCCGGCATATTACCGCCGTTGTGGTGGCGCAGTTTTATCTACCACGATCGATAAGTCGGTTTACGTAACCGTTAATAGGAAGTTTGATAATTCGGTCCGGGTTAGTTATTCCCGGACCGAGGAGGTGAACCATGCATCTGACGTCAGCCATCCGCTTGTGCGCGAATGTTTGGCCTTCCTTGGGATTGAAGGGGGAGTGGAGATAACGTCCGTCGCTGACATCCCTGCCAAGGGTACTGGCCTTGGCTCATCAAGCGCCTTCACGGTTGGCCTTCTGAATGCTTTGCACGCGTTTCTAGGTCGCAAAGTCTCGTCGGCACAACTTGCCGCGGAAGCATGCCAAATAGAGATTGAGCGTTGTGGCGAGCCAATCGGCAAGCAGGATCAGTATGCGGCCGCTTTCGGTGGGTTCAATTTCATCCGCTTCAACGCCGACGAGACGGTGAACGTAGAACCGGTTCACTGTAGGGCCGATACACTGATGACGCTGCAGGAACGTTCTTTGTTTTTCTATACTGGAGTCACTCGTTCAGCATCGACATTGTTGCGCGAACAGTCGGCGGCGGTGGTAGCTCCCGGCGCCGCTTCGGATGACACGGGATTACTCGTTACCCTTGCAGAGACCGCCCGCAATGAAATCATGGCAGGCCGAATCGATGGTTTAGGGCCAATGTTGGACGAGGCTTGGCGGGCAAAACGTCAACTCAGTAGTAGCATCAGTAGTCACGAAATCGACAGGGCATATCAGGTTGCGCTCGATGCGGGCGCGGAAGGGGGCAAGATTTTAGGAGCGGGCGGTGGAGGTTTCCTGATGTTCCTGGCGCCACCCGAACGGCACGACGATATCCGTAATGCCTTGGGCGCTTTGCGCGAAACGCCCTTTCGCTTCAGTTCAAAGGGCAGTAGCGTCAATTTCTTTGGATCGGCCGATGCAAATTATTCTTGAGCCGGGACGCGTGGAAAAGAACTACTGGCGCGACCTGTGGCGCTACCGCGAACTTTTCCAGGTTCTCGCTTGGCGAGACTTTGCAGTGCGTTATAGGCAAACTGTCATTGGGATAGCCTGGGCTGTGCTAAGACCAGTCCTAACTATGATCGTGTTGACAGTGGTCTTCGGAAAAATTGCTAATCTGCCGAGCGACGGAGGTACACCATATGCGCTTATGGTGTTTGCAGGTATGTTACCGTGGAGCTTTTTCTCAACTGCACTGTCGGATGCTTCAAATAGCCTCGTCGCTAACACCAACTTAGTAAGCAAAGTCTATTTTCCTCGACTCGTCATGCCGATTGCAACTATCGTCGTCGCCTTCGTCGATTTTTTTATCGGTTTTCTAATTTTATTAGGGATGATGGTTTGGTATCAATCTTTTCCAGATTGGCGCATTATTTTTATTCCAGTGTTTCTGTTTTTCGCTTTTTTGGCCGCGCTAGGTCCCGGTCTCTGGGTGACGGCAATTTATGTAAAATACCGAGACTTTCGCTATGTGATCCCATTTATGGTGCAATTCGGCCTCTATGTCTCGCCAGTTGGATTTAGCTCATCCCTTGTTCCTGAGAAATGGCGACTTCTTTATTCTTTGAATCCAATGGTTGGCGTAATCGACGGTTTTCGATGGTGCTTGTTGCGGGGCGGTGCGCCAATTTATTGGAGCGGATCCTGCGTGAGTTTATTGATCATTGGAGCTTCGCTTTGGCTTGGCGTGCGGCAGTTTCGGAAGCTGGAACGTAGCTTTGCGGATTTGATCTGACCATGACCGAAGATATCCTCCTCCGAGTTGAGAATCTCTCAAAAAGTTATCGAATTGGTCATAAAACTAACAGGGGGCAGGAAACCTTTCGTGAGATGATTTGGCGTAGCATAAGCCGCAGCTTGAACGGCCTTGCTCGTGGCAACCAAATGGCTTTTGGCCAAGAGTTTGAGGAGTTTTGGGCGCTTAAGGATATTTCGTTCGAGGTACGACGTGGTGAGGTTATGGGGGTCGTCGGTCGCAACGGCGCCGGCAAAAGTACGCTTCTGAAGATTTTAAGTCGCATCACGGAACCCACACTAGGACGTGCCATCATCGGTGGTCGTGTTGCGAGCCTCCTTGAAGTTGGCACCGGTTTTCATCCGGAGCTCACGGGGAGAGAGAATGTGTTTCTCAATGGCGCAATCCTGGGAATGACTTGTGCGGAGATTAAAAACAAGTTTGACGAAATAGTAGATTTCGCCGAAGTCGACAGATTTTTGGATACGCCAGTGAAGCGCTATTCGTCTGGAATGTACGTCCGTCTGGCATTCGCAGTAGCGGCTAACCTCGACCCAGAAATATTAATAATAGACGAGGTTCTCGCAGTAGGGGACGTCGTGTTTCAAAAGAAGTGCATGGGCAAAATGAAAACTGTCGCCGATTCAGGGAGAACGGTATTATTTGTAAGCCACAATATGCAGACAATTTCGGGATTGACTGAGCGGTGTATTCTTCTTGAAAACGGCACGGTTGCAGCGATAGGTCCCTCTCGTCAAGTAGTCCAACGCTACCTTGGCAATCAAGTTAACAGCGACAAAGTCTACAGAAAGCAACCCGCTGGAACATACCCCGAATTTATATATGCTGGCCTTCGAACCAGCGGGCCGGGTCCGCTCCAGCAACATGGCGCGCAGATGGCTGTGGAAATGGAAATTTTCACTCCCGAACCTATCCGAAATGCTGCCGTTTCCTTCCAGATATTCACCGAAATACATCAGCCGGTCCTTCATCTTCTGAATCTGGATTCCGAATTACCAATGCTGAGAACGGCAGGCATTCACAGGCTTACGTGCACTTTGCCTAGGCTACAACTCTATCCCGGTAACTATTATTTGACGTTTTATTTCGGAGCGACCGATCCTCGCAGAGAGTTTTCTGCGCCTCGCGAGATTTGTCGTTTCGAAGTCGTAATTATCGACGGGATCCGCGAGTTTTATTGGGCGCCAAACACAGCAGTGTATCTAGACGACTCTAATTGGTCTTCTTCCAAAGTGTTCGATAATGTTACCGAGCCGACATCAATGGATGTTGGGAGCTAACATGGGAATCGACAGTAACGGTGCGCGGTTTCTTGCCTACGCCAAAACATTAGACGTAGACTTTGTGCAGACCGCTATGATCGGGAGGCAGAACCTCTATATCAATCCGCTAAAGCTTCGTCAGGTACTGGAGCAATTCGGGTACGGTCCAACTGACCAGGAGGTTGCCGGAATTTTCGGCAGATCCGACGGATTCTCAGAAGCGTTTTTTCATTATCTCGGAGCTCAACAGGTTCACTCTTTCGATTATTCTGCCTATCAGAATTCGACGTACATACACGATATGAACGAAGTTATCTCTGACGAGTTCAAAGAGTGCTATTCGGTAGTGCTTGACGGTGGCTCTCTTGAACACATCTTTAACTTTCCGGTAGCAATTAAAAATTGTATGGAAATGGTGAAGGTCGGAGGGCACTATCTAGCGATTACTCCGGCAAATAATTTCTTTGGCCATGGATTTTATCAGTTTAGTCCTGAACTCTATTTCACCGTATTTTCAGAAGTGAATGGTTTTAAATTGGAAAAGATGATCGCTTTCGAGGAAAAGGGTGATCCCACCTGGTACTCCGTTAAATCGCCTTTTGAAATTTCCGGACGGGTAACGCTCAGTAATTCGTTTCCAGTTCATTTGCTGGTTATTGCTAAAAGGCTCGATCGGCGACCAATATTCCAAACATCGCCGCAGCAAAGTGACTATGTCTCGATCTGGAGTTCGAGCGAACTTGCATCCGCCCCTGCAAAGGTCGAGAGTGTCGCGGCCAATATTCAAAAGCGACCAATTCATATGAGGTTTGCCAAAGCACTTGTTCCGGCTTCGGTGAGGCGGGTTATCCGAAAAGCTCTGGATCGGAGTACGCGCAAGCCGGACTTTGATCCACGCTTCTTTATCCCGATGGACTGACATTTGTCGACCCGAACCTGACCTTCGGAGCGCCGACGTTGAAAGCCGATTGAATCGTGTGATAGCGAACCCCGAAGCAAATGGACCTACGAAGTGAGCAAAATGGTCGCACCGAAACTTGATACCGTTCAAGCATATTACGATGAACGTGTCGGCGGTAAACTCAGGGACTTTACTCACGCTAACCCTAGAATTGAGGCTGCCATTAAGCTTATCGCTGATTGGGCACCTCTGTATCCGCGACGAATCCTAGAGATTGGCTGCGGCATTGGGGCTACGCCTTGGCGAATGGCGCGGGCTTGGCCGCAAGCAGAGGTGATTGGAACGGATGTCAGTACCAGTTCCATTGAGATTGCAAAGACTTGTTTTCAACGATCGAACCTGGCTTATCGGGAAGGTTTGATTGAGCAAGGCGAGCTTAAGGGAACTTTTGATCTGATCGTCATGATGGACGTGTACGAGCATATCGCAGCCGTAGATAGGAAAGCATTGCACGTAGCCTTAAATAGTTTTCTTTCAGAAGATTCTCGTTTGGTACTCTCCTTTCCAACGCCATCTTTGCAGCAGCATATTCGTGAGCACTTCCCGCAAGATCTGCAACCTGTCGAAGAAGATATCGATCTTGCCGAAATCGCTACGCTTGCGAAGGAAACTGCAACGGAAGTCGTCTACTATCGAAAGACAGGTATATGGCGGTATGGCGACTATGCCCATCTGGTGCTTGCGCGTTATAGAAATCTTACAAACGTAAAGCTTCGCGAACATGTACATCCCTCGCGAGTTGTTAGGATAAGGCGGGCCCTCAAGCGCTTGATCACCGGCGAATCAAACGCAACAGACGCCTTGCACGACTATTTGGGGCCGGACATTTTCGGGCCTCAAATATTTAGTGAGCACTCTCGGTTTAATGTCTCCTCATTGAAGCGGCGGAGACTTTCTAATCGGTGGTTTTCGCAGCAACAAAATAACTCAAACCCGTGAGAGTTTTGCCGTAGCTGTTAGGCGGATCGCATCTTCTTTGCAAAAATCGGAGGCTTGCGACCTGGATAACACGTTCCATGTGTCCGTACGAAATGAAAGGTCGTTTGCATTGACCGCGAAAGTTGTCGGTGTTTTCTTTTACTGGTAGGTCTTAGTTTGATCCTAGCGCTCGTACCTCGCTATTTGGTGCGAAAAGAAACGAGGGCTTATTTTGTGACTGAACGCCTCGATTGTCAAAATACCGGTCCGGCGCGAAACGATTGCACAAACACTTGTCTCGCGATTTTTACGTCCCAGATCGGAACCATTAGCGAAACCTTTATTCGGCGTCATATCGAGGATTTGATCCCGGAGCGAACTATTACAGTGGTGCGAAATTCCTCTGCTCCCAACGCCCGATTTTGGCGCACGTCGTGCCCAAGCTTATTTTTGGACCTTTGGGAGAAAAAATTGTCGGTACGTCTTGCGAGGCGCGCTGGCGTATTGGGCTCAAATATACGGGATTTTGTTATAAAACGTTTTCTGCGAAAGCATGGTACAAACGTCGTCCTTGGTGAGTACCTAGACCAGTTTGTTGACTTTGTTCCATTACTTGATCGGATGCAGATCCCTTACATAGTTCAGGGACATGGTATTGACTTGAGCGCGGCCTTACGGAAACCTGGCATGGCAGAGCGTTACTTGGAGTATCGATCCGCTCGCGCAATCCTGACAAGGTGCGAATTTCACCGTCAGCGGCTTATAGCGATTGGTCTGCCACCAAAAAAAATATTTGTAAATCCAGGCGGAGTGGATATCCCGCAGGCGCTAGGAAGTGCAGAGCAGTCGGCAGCCAAACGATTTCTCGCAATTGGGCGCATGACGCCAAAAAAAGGTCCCATTTACCTACTCGAAGCCTTCCGACTTGCCGCTCTCGAAGATCGGGAGTTGACCCTCGACTACATTGGCGAGGGAGAACTGTTTTCTGCGGTAAGACAGTTTGTCGCTGTTTTCGACCTTAGTGATCGGGTTCGTTTGCATGGATCGGCTGGGGAGGAGACGAAGGCCGCTCTATTGAAAAAATGTGGCGTCTTTGTACAGCACAGTATCACCGACCCTGATACGGGAGATGAGGAAGGACTTCCAGCAGCAATCCAAGAGGCAATGGCCAACGGACTTGCGACGATTACTACTAGGCACGCGGGGATCCCAGAAGCTGTTGAAGATGGTATTACCGGATGGCTGGTCAACGAAGGCGATACTCAAGGTATGGCTCAAGCCATGTTACGGATTTCGTCACAAGCCGGATCCTACCTTGGGTTTGGCCAAGAGGCTAGAAAGAAAGCACAGAAGTTTTACTCGTGGCATGCGGAGAGGTCGCGTTTGTTGATTTCATCTCAAGCGTGACCCCGTTTAATTTATTTGTTAAACACCCATGCCTTCCCTTGCAGGCGTCCATTCAAGGACTTTTCGAATGCACAAAAGGTTCCGCCGCCTAGCAAGCCTATTCCTGAAGCAACGCCGCTGTCCTTTTTGCGGATGGCTAGGCTTCCGCTTCGAGCCATTTGGCAATAAGATGACGTTTCGAAATGATGCTCAGTGCCCGATTTGCGGTTCACTTGAACGTCATCGTTTGGCATTCCTGTTACTCAGACCAAAAATTCCTGGAGGCCAAAAAGTTCTCCACGTTGCTCCAGAACCCCTCATGATTCCATGGCTCGTATCGGTCTCTAGCGACTATGTGAATGGTGATCTTTTTCATCCTGCTATGATGCGGCTGGATTTGACAGACATCGCCCTGCCAGATGACAGCAAAACGTTGGTTTGGTGTTCGCATGTACTTGAGCACATCTTAGATGATGGCAAGGCTTTGTCAGAATTATTTCGAATTATTAAACCCGGCGGTCTTTTGGTATTGCAGGTCCCCATCCGAGGCAAAGTGACCTACGAAGATCGCTTTGTCGTCGACGAGAGCGATCGTATGAAGCAGTTTCTTCAAGAGGACCACGTACGTTTGTACGGCCTTGATCTTGAACAGCGCGTCCAAGCAAGTGGATTTCGTTGCGAAATCCTATCAGCAGCAAATCTGCCGCCTTCGGACCGAAAACTTTATGGCGTAGATGCAGAATTTTACCGAGAGGTGGTGTTGTGCTGGCGGCCCGAAGCGTCATGAGCGAGCTTCCAGAAGTTTCCGTTATCACTCCCACAAAAAATCGCTGTCAACTTCTTTGTGAAACAATTGATTTAGTTTTTGCGCAAAGCTTTCTAGATTGGGAACACATCGTGGTTGATGATGGATCCGAGGATGCGACAGCTGAGGAGGTTGAGCGCCGGTGCCTAATGGACCATCGTCTTCGCTTCATTCGCCGCAATGGGACACGCAGTGGAGCGAATGTTTGCCGTAATATTGGTTTTAGGGAAAGTCGGGGCAAGTTTATCGTCTTTCTGGATTCCGATGATCTGCTTGAACGAAATTGTTTGAAACACCGAATTGCTATAATGAGGCGCAATGCCGATCTCGACTTCGCGACTTTCCAGGCCGGTGTTTTTATAAACATTATAAACGACCTTGGACGCGTGTTCGATGATCAGCTTTTGGGTGATGACCTCGTTCGGTTTCTTTATTTTGAGGCCCCTTGGCAAACTTCGGCTCCAATTTGGCGACGGGATTCACTCCATCGCATTGGCTTGTTCGACGAAAGTCTTTTAAGCTGGCAGGATATTGAACTTCACGTTAGAGCTTTGGCACGAGGCGCGCATTATATCAGGTTTTCCGAGGTAGATCACCACATTCGATGGAACCACGCAGAAGACAAGGTGAGTTTTCAACAGCACCGATCGCCTGATCACCTAATGGGGGCAATTCACGTTATAAGGGTCCTTGAGCAACATGTCCGGGGGGGGCCAGGCATGAACTGGGTGCGGCAACGGGCTCTTTGTAGACTTTACTTATTCGTTGCCGAACGTTGGATTGAACAGGGTAAGTTGAGGGAAGCGCTGTCTGCGTGGCAAAATATACGAACGAGAGGAATAGGATCACGCGGCCTCTACGTTTGGGGTGCCATCCTTTTAATTTTGCTTCGCGTTTTCCCCATGGAAACCTTTCTCAGAAAATGGAAGGGTTGGGTGCGTCTACGCTCCTTGCCTGAGATCGTCCCTCCCTAACGATCGCAGGCGTCTTTTGGCAGCGACGAACGCCAAAAGACGTCTCACGATGTTCCATTGCTATGGGTGATTTGTTTTTTCTAAGAAAACTTGCTGGCACTTGAAATCAAGTGTGATAAAAAAAGATGCTGTAGAAATATTTTAGGGGTCGCTCGCAAATCGCTGCCTGGTTGGATGGCGATACTTGGGGGGTCGGTTGCCCCTCTCTCATAAACCTCTTTCAGGCCCCTCATGGTTGCACCACTGCAAATTACCGTTCTGCTCTGCTCTCACAACCCGAGACAAGATTATATTGAAAAAACTCTTTACGGTTTAAAGTCTCAGACGTTTCCCCGAGACCTCTGGGAGCTGATAATTGTTGACAATTGTAGCAAAGAGCCTTTGGCGGAAAGGATCGACCTGTCTTGGCATCCAAATGCTCGGATAGTAGTCGAAACTCGCCTTGGTTTAACACCTGCTCGACTGCGAGGTATGGAAGAGGCGTTAGGCGAGCTGTTTATTCTGGTGGATGACGACAATGTGCTGGACTCGCAGTACTTGAGCATTGCATCCACCGTTTCTGCGGAATTGCCTTTTGTAGGGTCATGGAGCGGGCAGTGTCTTGCTGAATTTGATCAACCTCCACCGCTTTGGACTCGCCCGTACTGGGGTAACTTATGTGTCCGCGAGTTTGATACCGACATCTGGTCGAATATGCCGCGGCTTCCGGATACTATGCCAGCAGGCGCCGGTCTGTGTGTACGGCGCGCAGTTGCGGAGCATTACCTTTATCTAAACAAAAGCGGCGCTCGATCCTTCCAGTTTGACCGAGCCGGGGATCTCTTGATTTCCGGTGGTGATGCCGATTTGGCGGCGTGTGCTTGCGACATTGGATTAGGTGTGGGATTGGTCGCTCGTCTCAAACTTAAACATTTGATACCTCCGTGGAGGTTAGAAGTAGCTTATCTAGCTCGCTTAGCTGAGGGTATCCATTTTTCATCTACGTTGCTCGATGCCCAACGGGGGCTGGTCGTTACGCCTCGCAGTCGCGTAGGACGCTTCATTGATACGTTACGGATCGTTCGACGGATGGGTCCGCATGGTCGCATTCTTAGCGCTGCGTATTCCGGTCGAGACCGCGCCGCGCGGCTGCTTGTATCGGGGGAATTTAGGAAAAGAGAGCACAATCCAAAATGAAAGCGACCATGTCGTCTGGTTGGTAGAATTCAGGTTCAACTGTTCAAAGTTCAGAAATCCGCTCAGGTTAAACAAAATAGGAGCAATCGAAGTGTTAGCCGGGCATAGTGCGCCTGTTCTGCGAGCGCTGGCTGGTAGAATTCCTTTCACAATTATATCGAATAACTGTTGGGGCGCGCATGTTTACCAGGCGCTCGGGCTTGAGTACTGTACTCCATTCGTGGGTTTATTTGTCCCACCGAAAAGTTATCTTCAACTATTACAGAGGTTTGATCACTATATTTGGTCATCATTGACCTTTACTGAACTCAGTACATCAGAAGACGTTAATTTATGGCGGGCGAGAGAGGGGCTAGATTACCCGATAGGGCTTTTGGATGGTGTTATAGAGATTAACTTTCAGCACTACTCCGGTCCGAACGAAGCAAAGGAAAAATGGCTCCGTCGTCGGGATAGGATCATTAGTGATGACAACCGCCGGTTTTTCAAATTTGACGATCGCGAGGGCGCCACCGCCGATGACATTGCTTTGTTCTGCGCGTTACCTCTTCTCCACAAGGTGTGTTTTACTGCTCAACCGTTTTGCGGGCGTACGGTGGTCGTTCCTGTTGCTCCAGATGCATTGAGTGTTCCAGACGGTGTCGCCCTTGCGCAAATATCGAGACGGTATTTTAATACCCTGAGTTGGATCTCGAGTCGACGCTTTGGCAATATCGTGCCAGCACTAATTTAAAACGACTATTAGAATGCAATCCTCCTTCTTTTCGGTAGACGCTTTGAAAAAATCCGCTCGGCCCACAGCATTGAAGCTTGAAGGTGGACAACCATCAAGCCAATTCCTAACAGCAAAAACTGCCGAAATGCCACGAGTTCTCCATGTCGTGGAAAATTTGGATCGGGGGGCGATAGAGAACTGGTTGGTTCGTATGCTTCGCTACGCGAACTCGCGTGGAATACGCCTCAACTGGACATTTTACTGCACGCTTGGATTCGAGGGAAGAATTGAGCATGTAGCAAGGGAATTGGGCGCTAGGGTGGTGCATTCACCGGTCGTACTCCATCAGCAGATAGCTTTTGCTCGCGCACTTAGGGATGAAGTTCGCTCAGGCCATTATGATGTTCTACATTGTCACCATGATTTGGTCAGTGGTCTTTATCTTGTCGCTGCTTTTGGTCTTCCGATAAAGACGCGCGTGGTCCACGTCCATAACGCCGGCGAGGATCTCTTAACTCCGAACCCTATTAAGAAAATCTTATACAAAGAGCCCCTCCGACGTACTTGTCTAGCTTTGGCTGATCGGATCGTCGGCATTTCTCATCATACGCTCGATACTTTCCTTAACGGCCGCGCGCGCAGAATCGGACGGGACGCGATCCATTATTCTGGAGTGGATTCGACAGCGTTTCTTACGGTTGATGTTAAGCGCACTACGTTTCGGCAGCAACTTTCGCTACCCGACAATGCGCTTATTCTGCTTTTCGCTGGCCGCATGGTCCCCGAAAAAAATCCGTTGTTTGTCGTCGAGGTTCTCTCGGAACTGCGTCAGAGAGTTCCGCAGGCCGTGGCGGTATTCGTCGGCACGGGCTCGCAGGAGGCGCCAGTTCTCGATTTGGCAGGCGAACTTGGTATTCATAATGCAGTCCGATTGCTTGGTTGGCGCGGTGATCTTCCCGAAATCATGGCTAATTGCGACCTTTTTGTGTTACCATCGGTCGAACGTCCAATGGAGGGATTCGGCTTAGCAGTTGTTGAGGCTCAATTGGCTGGGCTTAGGCTCCTCATCTCCCAAGGGGTTCCAGATGATCCGTTGCTCGAGAGCGCGGTGTTTCGACGTCTTTCACTTTCATCGGGCGCTTCGGCGTGGGCACATGCTGCCTCGGAACTTTTCGAGAATTCCTCCGCCCGCAGCTTCGCGTGCTTTCGACGAACTCGCGCGATCCCCGATGGATATGGATTACTCGCTACGTGATTTAATAAAACTTCACAGCTGACGAGGTCAGGGCCGCAGCCATTGCAACTCGTGATGGCAGCTACTTAGCGAGCTCAAATGAGAAATTTTCATGTCTGAAAAAAGGAAATGCGTTGTAGTAGTTACAGCTCATCCCGATGATGAAATTTTCGTGTCAGGAGTTATGTGCTTATGTGCCGAGAAGGGATTTAGTGTAGTCGTTGTATGCGTCGCAGATGGAAGTGGTGGTTCACTCGACCTTGTTCATCCCGGCGCCGATAAATCACTCAGCAAAATTCGCCGTAAAGAGCTATTGCTTTCCGCTTGGGTATTGGGTGTGCAAGAGGTTCTTTTCCTTGAGCAGTCTGATATCCTTGGAGGAGAGGATGTATCTTGGAATCTGACTTATGTCACTGAAGCTCTTGGTGAGATCATTCAAAAGCAAAGTGCCGATCTCGTGCTGACGCATGGCCCACTCGGTGGGTACGGTAATCCTGCTCACACTCTGGTATATCGATGCGTCATGAGTGCAGTTAATAACATTCAATTTGCCGGATCCATTTTTTCTTTTTGCGGGGGGGTTGATCGGGCCTTCTTCTCCTGGCAGTTCGATGAAAATAGCGATGTGATTATCGACGTGCGCGGCTTTCTGCGGCGACGTGCCGCGAGCTTATCCTATCATCAAAGTCAGATTGACTTCTTCCTACAGCCTTACTTTCCGAGAACGTTGCGTAAAGGCTTGTCGGCGTTGTTCGGATTTGCTTTCATTTTTACGGAAGCGGGAAGAAAAAGAGTTCCTATCGCTACTGCAGAGCGCTTTTTCAAAAGGTTCCCGCAGGAAGGACTGGTTCTCCGAAAGGGACCCGAGGGAAGGCTCCACTTCTTTCAAGAGCATTTCAAAAATGACATCCGCGTTAAGATTAATTCTTAAAGTATTTCGAGGCCAGACACCGGCGAGGGGCATCGTGTTTGGATTCTTGAACAAATTTAATTATTTGGCCCGCACTGGAAACAGGCGATTCGAATTCGAGCGTCTCTATCTCGATAACCAAGACCCTTGGAATTATTTTTCCAGTACGTACGAAGCAAAAAAATATAGACATTCTTTGGATCGCATACTGAATTGGCGAAGGGGACATGAATCTGCGCTTGAGATCGGTTGCAGCGTCGGCGTCTTTAGTGGGATGTTGGCAGACCAGTTTGGAACGGTAACTGCAATCGACATATCTAAGGAGGTTCTCGCTATCGCGAGGAGACACAATGAAGGCAAATTAAATTTGCGTTTCCTGAAAGGTGATCTTCGTTCGCTTGAGCTCCAGACCGAATTTGATACGATCGTGTGTGCCGAGGTTCTCTATTATATTAAGAGTACAGATGCCGAACTGGTGTGCTCCAATTTGAGCAGACATTTGAAAGCAAATGGAATTATTATTACGGTAGCCGGAATGGCCGAATGCGACCCTTTAAATTTTGGTGACGGGGATGACATTTTTGGTGTTTTTTTCGATAAAATATTCGGCGAAACGATCGAAGATCCGCTTCGGCCGTACAAACTGAATGTTTTCACGAAAAGGTAAGCCGATATTTTCTTTGGCTTACACGCTCGGCCCAAACCTTTTTGAGCCCGGAAAGCACCTGTGAAATTAGCGATTCTGGGTCGGCTTGCGAGGTCCTCTCGGGCAGACCTTCTGATTTTCCTAGCGGATTGACCTTTCGACGAGCTAGGTGAGCATAATTTGTGTTCCCTCGGTGCATTTGCCATCCTAGTTTTGCACGTAACGAAAACGTCAATTATGATGTAAAAACCCAAAATCGAAGAAAATCAGGTTTTCAGAATCCGTAACGTCTGAACGGAGTATGACTCCCACGAGTGGCTTGCTTAGGATTCCGAATCCAAAGCTGAACTGAAGTTTATGATGATTAAAACACCCATTAGAATTTTGCAGGTTGTTGACACTTTGGGAATGGGTGGAGCGGAAACGTGGCTGATGGAAGTTTTAAGGCTGTGGTCTAAATCACGTGTTGCGCAACTCGATTTTCTAGTGACCAGCGGTAATAGAGGTATATTCGACGACGAAGCGGGCCGTTTAGGTGCGCGAATCCACTATCTTCCGTTTGAACGTCGAGCACTTTTTAGTTTCGCACGGGGCATCCGCAGGATATTAAAAAACGAACGGTACCAGGCAATCCACGATCATCAAGATTATGCCAGCGGTTGGCATTTCCTGATGGGCTTGGGTTTACTTCCTCCTTTTCGGATCACGCATGTTCACAATTCAGCTTATCAAATTCGCAACAACTACGGGATCACTCCCGCGCGCAGAGTAACAGCGTCAGTTGGGAAACAACTCGTAGCGCACTTTGCGACACATATTACTGGAACCTCACGAAGCGTCATCTCAGAATACGGATTTAAATCTGCGCAATTTGCGGGAATCCAACGTGGTGCACTTTATTGCGGGTTTGATCCATCGCGTTTTACGGTTGATCGCGGCGAGTCCCGTAGGTCCGTTCTCATGGAATTTGGTTGGCCTGAGGACGCGAAAATCATTCTCTTCGTTGGGCGATTAGACGAGTCACCGGATTTCGGTCACAAAAAGACTGAAAAGAACTCCGGATTTGCGGTTTCCGTTGGCATCGAATGTTGCCGCCTTGCCCCGCAGATTAGAATGCTTATGGTGGGTGCTCAAAACAACTCTATCATTTCTCTGAAGGCTCGTGTCCTTGCTGCCGATTTGAACGGGCGTATCCGCTTCGAAGACATCAGGTTTGATGTCGGACGGCTTATGGCGGCTAGCGATATTCTGCTCTTTCCTTCTCGCCGAGAGGGTTTAGGCATGGTTGCAGTTGAAGCGCAGGCCGCTGGACTACCTGTACTAGCGTCAACCGGTGTACCTACCGAATGTCGGGTCGTCCCAGAGTTAGTCGAATTTCGCGAGATCGGGGATGGAGTTGGCGTCTGGGCGGCTAGCATACTTAAAATCCTGGCGAAGCCCCGAAGTATAACAAACGCCGGCCAGCAAGTTCGCGCGTCAAAATTCTCGATTGAGAATTCGGCTGCCGCCCTACTGTCTCTTTACTCTTTTGGCCGTTTACTATGAAAGCTCTTCGTTCGAACCCTATCATTTTTTGATCGTAGTCAGGATGAGGTCCAAAATTGATAACCTTCGTTTCCAATCTTCCTCATGATCTTCGATCAGGCGGATTTTCAGGGATGAACGCGGCGGCACACGCTGCGCTTTCAAATATGGAATTAGTGGAGTACATCGGCCCTATAAATCCTCCATCGTTTTTGTATCAAAAGGTGTATTCGAAGCTGAGCCGTGTTGCCGGATTTGCGGGAGACTTTTTCTTTTTCTCAGAAAGACGGCTTGATGCGATCGCCAAGGAATTCGAATTCCTGAGCAGCCGCGCTCGATCTTCTGTTGCGGATACAAGAGAGAACATTTATTTTTTTCATGGGTTTACGCCGTGGATTAAAATAACTCCTAACCGCCCTTACATCGCGTGGAGTGATTGCACGTTTCGCGACTATATTGATGTCTATCACCGTCGCGATCTCTTCCGGGCGCGCGATTTGGCGCGAATAGAGCTCGCAGAAGCAATGTGGTTGCGGCGAGCGGCCCAAGTTATCTTTACCAGTCGTTGGGCAATGCGGCGAGCGACACAACAATATGCGCTTGAGCAAAGTCGTGTCCGTTGCGTCGGGATATTTGGCGAAATTGAAATGCCAGAAGTCGACGCTTATTCGGGAGCAAAAGAGTTTGCATTTGTGTCGACCAATTTTGAAGCGAAAGGCGGACGGACCGTGATACAAGCGTTTCAAGAAGTTCGAAAAACACATCCCGATGCGAGTTTAACCATTGTTGGTGATGCTCCCGTCCGGCCTATCCAAATACCCGGTGTCAAGTTCGAGGGGTTTCTGCACAAAGAGATTCCGAGTGAGTGCGAACAACTACGGAATTTGCTCGGCCGCGCCCGAGCACTTGTGCATCCTACCCGAAGTGACATCTGTCCGTTGCTTCTCGTCGAGGCTGGTTATTTCGGCTGTCCGGCAATATCGTCTTTCAAGTTTGCTATTCCAGAATTGGTGGATAACGGTCGTACTGGAATTCTTCTTAATGAACCTAACGACGTTCTCGCTGTCGCAACAGCCATGCGATGGATGCTTGACCATGAAGACGAATATCAAAGAATGCGCACCAATGTCTGGACAGAATCGCGCGCTAGGCACTCCAAATCGCAGTTTGAACGAAACCTTTTATTGAACGTGCATGAACTCTAGACGCGTGAAGGCTTCCCACCAATGAAGATTTTATTTCTGGGCGAGATTAGTCAGGGGCAAACTTCGTTTATGCGTATGCGGGCTCTTGAACGTCTCGGTCACACGGTACGGGGAATTAACACGGTTGAGCCTTGGCGAGATAAATCCTGGTTGTCGCGTCAATTGCAGCGAAAACTTGAAGCCGGGACCATCGTTGATATCATTAATCAATCTGTTATCAATGCCGCTAGTGAGTTTTATCCGCAATTGGTTTGGGCTGAGAAACAGGAATATTTGCGTGCCGACACGATTCGAAAGCTTAAGAGGGCTGGCGCTAGGACAGCGCATTATACTCCGGATCCCTATTTTTCTCTTTCTTGGAAACGAACGCGCCTCATGGATGAAGCCATATTGGAATTTGACGCCCTATTCTATTGCAAGTCCTACGAACGTCGACAGTACGAAGCGCTTGGGAAACCGATTACCTATTTGCCGTTAGGATATTGCGATGAGGTACATCGTCCGCTTACGTCGAATGAGTCCCGGTGGTCATGTGCGGTTGGGTTTCTCGGCGGTTGGGAACCGAGGCGAGAAGAGCTTCTGCGTGCGGTGGTTGCCTCAGGGATAGATTTGAAAATTTGGGGCGGATATTGGGACTTCCTTCGAGATGGAAAATGGACCCTGCGCCGGTCGATTGTGCTTCGGCAGTTAGCGGGAGGTGCCCACTTTAAATTTCGCCGCGACGATCTTTTGATGCGAGCATACGAGGGAGGCGAAGTTTATGGCGACGAGTATGCTTGTGCCCTAACGGGCGCCGGAATCGGTTTAGGATTTTTGCGGAAGGCCTGGCCCGATCAACATACGACACGCAGCTTTGAAATCCCGGCCTGTTGCAGTATGTTGCTAGCGGATCGAACCGAAGAGCATCGCGAGTTATTTGTCGAAGGTTCTGAAGCGGAGTTTTTTGAGTTTGCAGAGGAGTTGCTTGATAAGGCAAGTTTTTACGTCAACAACGAATTGAGTAGGAGCAAGGTCGCACAAGGCGGGCATGCCCGGTGCATTTCCAGCAAATATGCTTATGTGCATCGGATGCATTATGCCCTTGGTGCGATGACCGGCCTCTAAATTACGATACCAAGAAAAGCAAGCAAATGGAAAGCGGACTGTTCGAAAGGATTCTTATCAGCTACGCGCGCCAATTCCCGCTTAGGCGCGGAAAACTTCGTTTGATCGATTCTCTCTGGCGTATCGCGGCGGGTTCGCGAGGTTCAAAGAGAGTTCGCAGAACTGCGGCACGGGAAGTTTAAGATGCCCTGCGACCTTACCGAGATGCTGCAGCGACAATTCTTTTTCTTCGGTACCTATTTTCTTGAGGATGACATTCTTGCTTGTTGGGAAAAAGCGGCGCGGGGAGCTAGCATGGTGTTCGATGTTGGCGCTAATGCCGGGATTTTTAGCTTAGCTGCTCTTTCAATTCAAGAAAATGCTATCGTTCATGCTTTTGAACCCACTTCAGAAATAGCCGCCCGTTTGCGCGAAACAGCACGCCTTAATAGGCTTTTAGGGCTACATATTCACGAACTCGCAGTATCCGATACTAACGGTTGGGCGACGCTAAATCGGTTTCGTGGCGAAAATGATCACAACGAAGGAATGAATTATATAACGCCTAGCTTCGGAGAGATCCCTCGAGAGCCTGTACAGACAGTCACTTTGGATCGATTCTGTCGTGATCGATCGATTGATCGGATTAGCCTTCTTAAGCTGGACATTCAGGGACATGAGTTTGCCGCTCTTTCGGGATGTGCGGAAATGATTTCCACTGGACGTATCGAAACGTTGTTCATGGAGCTAAATTGGAAATCTTCGAACGACGGGGTGTGTCCAGCGACCGCCTCTATCCTCATGCTTGAACGCGCTGGCTATAAATTCTCCAAACCGGAAGCAGATTTGATATGGCGGGATGCCGGCGATTGGTTGCGCGATTCAAACGACGTGATCGCTTCTAAACGTAATAATTAGGTTGCGATGATTATTCCGATAATTATTTGTATCGCTGCTTTAGTTGTCCTAGCAATCCATCTACGCTCGTCCGGCTATTCGTTTGGATTGCCGTTCGCGTACTTGGTACTGCTTGAGCTTAATCATGTGCCAGGAGCCCTCAGTCACTTGATGAGCAACAGCGTTCAATTCGGATCGGAAGAGGTGGAGACGGGAATCTATTTCACTGCGGTCGGCTCGGCTGCCTTCGTCGCCGGTGTATGGGTCAATAGCGTCGGTCAGTCTCGGCTCCAAAATCGGCTGCCAAAATACAATCTGCCATTTCTCAAATTCTGTTTTTTTGGTGGTTGGTCGGTAATTTTGCTCATGTGGTTCGTTCCACAAATACCATCTTTGGCCTCTGCGCTCGACAAAGGAAACGCGATATGGCTGATTGCCGTACTGCTCGGTTTGCGTAGCGCAATGAATCGAAGTAATGTAACGCAAGCGTTGCATTGGACGGGTGCACTGTTTTTATATCCTGTGTATGGTCTAATCGTCGGAGGCTTTTTGAGCTACGCCTCCACTGCGGTAGTTATCGCCTTTAGTCCTCTCGTTATATCCATCCGAAGTGGGGCTAAATTAATGTTGGGTGCGGTACTCGCATCATATTTGGGGCTATCGATTTTTGTGAGCTATTATGCGGGCCGTGATACGATTCGCGAAAGTGTTTGGGGAGGCGCTTCGTATATTGACCGAATTCAGACAGTGGGGACGGTTTTTTCTGAGTTTGTTTGGTTTGACCCCTCAAGCGAAACTCAATTCAACGCTTTGGATTCGCGGCTCAATCAAAATTACTTTGTTGGCGTCGCAGCTAAGCGTCTGAATGATGGGGAAGTGAACTACCTCTATGGGCGCTCGTTATGGGAAGGCATTTTGGCCCTAGTTCCTCGGGCGATTTGGCCGGATAAGCCTGTCTACGGCGGCAGCCCGAAAATTGTTACGGAGATGACGGGTTTGCAGCTAGATACTGAAAATACCTCTTGGGGCGTAGGTAATATAATGGAATTCTATATTAATTTCGGGGTGCCAGGCTTAATCGCAGGATGTTCTTTACTTGGATGGGCCCTCCGTAAATTGGATCGAAAAGCGGCTGAGGCTGAAGCGAACGACAATCTTGGACACTTGATACTCTACTTTTTGCCGGCAATAGCATTAATCCAACCATTGGGCTCGCTCGTGGAACTAAGCGGAGGCGTGGCAGCTGCCCTTGTCGCCGCGAATGGCTGGAAGCGTCTCTGGGAAGTGTTTATGAAACGAGCTGGAATCCAGGTGCTATAATCTGAAATTGGTCTATGAAAGTTCTCCTGACTATAGCAAGCCTTCTTCCAGAATACGGTGGTCCCGCCCGCTCGGTAAGCCGACTCGCTGTTGAATTGGAAGCTATGGGACTAGATGTGAGCGTGTGGGCTGCAGATGAGTCGGCAATAGTTACTCCGTTGTTGTCGGCAGATACGGCGGTGCAGCGCTTAAGTGGAAATGTGGCTGCAGTATTGGATAAATTTGGTAAGTCGGGCGTTGTTCATGACAACGGTTTATGGTGGGCTCATAATCATAGCATTGCGCGACGCGCCGCAAAGCGCGGTATCCGTCGCCTTGTCAGTACGCGCGGCGCGCTTGAACCCTGGGCTAGAAATCACAAGCGTTTAAAGAAGAGTTTGGCCTGGTGGTTCTACCAGCGGGAGGACTTGCGAAGTGCAAATTGGCACCATGCGACGGCACCTGCCGAGGCCAAGAATTTATCACTTATGCGACTCAACGTTCCTGTTTGTGTAATACCTAACGGAGTCGATATACCAAAATATTTGCGGCCTTTAGGCGAGACCATCTCTTTAAGCGTTAACAATCAGAGAAAAATTGCGCTGTTTCTCGGACGGATCTATCCGATAAAAGGCCTTCTGATGTTAGTCGAAGCTTGGTCGCGCGTTAGACCAACAGGCTGGGTGCTACACGTCGCTGGCCCGGATGAAGCTGGCCATCGCCGCGAAGTTGAGAGCGCCATAGATGCAGCCGGACTGGGGCAGGTTATTTCTTTTCTCGGATCGATCGAGGGAGAAGCAAAGGATGCCGTCTTTTATAACTCAGATCTACTCGTTCTGCCGAGCCATTCGGAAAATTTTGGGGTCGTTGTCGCGGAGGCTTTGGCGCATGGCGTGCCGGTTCTGGCGACCAAAGCCGCTCCTTGGGCGGGCGTTTTGGAGCACGGCTGCGGTTGGTGGGTCGACACCTCTGTCGAGGGGATCGTTAAGGGACTTTTTGCAGCTACTTCCGTAGATACGGCTGAACTAAAGTTGATGGGGGCCAAAGGGCGCAGTTGGGTTGAGGCAGAGTTCGGTTGGAAAGGCGTAGCAACCCAGTTCATCGATATATACGAAAAGATGCTGCGAGAATCCCCGGCTATCTGAAAACCGACGCGTCGGCTCATTTGGCCGAAACCAACACCTTCGAGATCAAAATTGTGCTTTTAGCACTCTTAGATCGCTTGCTTAACTCGCTTCGACGGAGTTAAGTTAGATGTGCTCCCGATCGTAGTCCCGAAATGCGACAACGTGTTAAGAAAGTTCACACGCCTCGCACCCTAACGGGGCGGCTAGCTATAGGCCTCGGAAGGTCGAAGCGGACGATACGATCTTACCTATTGGTTGCGTTCGTCGTGCTTCTATTATTAATTTGGGCTAACTATTTCTGGTTTGAATAACGGTAAGCATCCAGATCCGGACCGGGTCGCATTGCGCGCCGTTTTCCCGCGCTGGCGTCGATGCCCTTTAGAATAATACATGCTCTTACTGATTGAGAGCAGGGGTCACCTGAGCGCAACCGAGACATCCGCCACTACGCAGATACAATATTGTCACCGGTAATGCTATTTCGACCGCATGCGTTTCGGGTATCGACTACCAAGCGGCTCCAGCGCACTAATGATACGTAATCAATTTCGTCATGGTCGGTAGAAATCAGCGTGACGTCGTAGGAGTTCACGATATCCGAAGTCAGATCAACAGATTTCCTATTTGCCAAGTGTTGGTGCTCGCGGGTCGGTGGGATTATGCGTACAAAAGGATCATGGAAATCTACCGTTGCGCCCCTTGCCTCAAGCAGTTCAATAAGTGTTAGTGACGGACTCTCCCGAATGTCATCGATATTCTTTTTGTAAGCGAGCCCAATTACCAGGATGCGTGACCCGTTTAGCCCCTTTTTTTGTTGGCGATCCAATGCAATCCCCAATTCGCTAACAACGTAGGCAGGCATATCTGAATTGATCTCACCTGCTAGTTCTATGAACCGGGTGGCAATTCCAAATTCTCGCGCTTTCCAGGTGAGATAAAAAGGATCGATCGGAATACAGTGGCCCCCGAGGCCCGGCCCTGGATAAAACGGCATGAAGCCAAATGGCTTAGATTTGGCGGCATCAATTACCTCCCAGATATCGACATCCATTTTTTTATAAACAACCTTCAGCTCGTTCACGAGCGCGATATTGACGGCCCTAAAGATATTTTCAGTAATTTTAACGGCCTCAGCTGCCGCCGCCGATGACACGGGTACTATTTGTTTTAGAAACCCCTGATAAAGGGCAACAGCAAGATTCAAAGCATCCGTACCTTCTCCCCCGACGACTTTGGGGATCTGCGCAGTACCAAAACTCTTGTTACCTGGATCTTCGCGCTCTGGTGAGAAAGCAAGGAAAAAATCGACCCCGCTTTTTAGCCCGCTCTTTTCCAATATTGGTCGAAGAACCTCTCGGGTTGTTCCGGGATATGTTGTCGATTCAAGCACGATTAACTGGCCGATACGCAGATGCTGAGCAATTGTCTCTCCAGTCGAAATGATGTACGATAGGTTCGGTTCCCTATGTGCTGTAAGAGGTGTAGGCACGCAGATCAAAATTGCATCGGCGTCGGTGAGTCGCGTAAAATCAGACGTGGCTGAAAAAAGAGAAGTATTAATAGCGCTGCGAATTCTTTCTGAGGGGATATGCTTGATATAACTAACGCCTTTCTCCAGTTGAGGCGGCTTAGAAGCGTCGAGATCAAATCCAACAACCTGCATTCCTGCTTCAGCGATCGTGAGACAAAGAGGCAAGCCTACATACCCGAGACCTATTACCCCAACGATGGCTTTGCGTTCCCGCAAAAGAGCGGCTAAACTATCTACTACCATTTCAATCATCTCTTAGTTTACTTGGAAAGGAACGGGACGGTCGGTGATTTGCCAATGAGTTAGATCGCGATCTTTTGGCCTACGTGTAGGAGTTCAGTTTATACGCCCGGCAACTACTGCGCCAGCCACGGTTCCCGGCCATAGTGCTGCATTTGTCTCTTGAGAGCCGGCAAATCAGCAAACCGACTACTCTAACAGGTCACGATATTCTCTCGATTAAGGCCCCATTGTTAATGAGCAAGATGTGTGTCCCTCCGGGGCACGAGCGAATTGCCTTTGCGAGCGCCGGGACGACTGAGCCTACACCTGACGCAATGTTGCGAGATTGCCGTTAGTGACCTAAGCTCATCATAATCTTGTCCATTCTAATCGTGCCGTCCAAACCGTCTGAAAGGCGTCGTCGGTAGATGTTGGGATCATGAAAATGAAAGTATGACGCTTTTTTTCACTGGCGACATTTGATAATCTAAGATCAATATTGCTGACCGGTTACCTGTTGTCAAAGGGACATCCAAATTGATCATCCTTGGTCTCAATGCGTTTCATGCAGATGCCTCGGCCTGCATTGTGCGCGACGGGGTTTTGATTGCGGCCGCGGAAGAAGAGCGCTTCCGCCGCATTAAGCATTGGGCGGGCTTCCCCAGCGAAGCCATTCGATATTGCCTCGCTGAGGCGGGGGTACGGCTCGAAGAGGTAGATCGTATTGCGATGAACCAGGACGGCCGAGCAAATCTCAAAGGCAAGCTCAAATACCTCGTGAGGAACCGACCCACCATCGCTCTCATCATCGATCGTCTGAGAAATCGCAGTTCGCGAGATGGCCTCCCGGAACTTCTAGGCCGTGCTTTTCCCAATTCAAAGTTCGTTGGCAGCGTGGATCATGTCGAACATCACTTGGCACACCTTTCCTCTGCTTTTCATGTGTCACCGTTCGAGGAAGCTGTAGTCGTTTCGGTCGATGGCTTTGGTGATTTCTCCAGCGGGGCCTGGGGCGTTGGACGAGGAACCGAACTCAAGATTGACGGACGTGTGTTATTCCCGCACTCGCTCGGGGTTTTCTATCAAGCCGTGACCCAGTATTTGGGGTTTCCCAATTATGGAGACGAATACAAAGTCATGGGCTTGGCGCCTTACGGAAAGCCCAAATATCTCAGCGAAATGCGGCGCATTGTTAGTTTGAAGGCGGACGGCGGTTATGAGTTGGATCTTTCTTTCTTCCGCCATCAGGACGAAAAAATTAGATTGGATTCCACCGGTGGAATGCCTGGCGTCGTCGATCTGTTCAAGCCGTCACTAGAGAAATTGCTCGGCCCTAGTCGTTCCCCCGACCAACCTCTCGAAGATCGTCATCGGGATATCGCCCGCTCCACACAGGCGATGTACGAAGCCGCTTTCATCAACCTATGCAACGTGCTCCACGATCGTCATAAGGTTCCAAATATTGCTCTCGCGGGTGGTTGTGCGATGAATTCGGTGGCCAACGGAAAAATCCGAAGAATGACCCCGTTCAAGAACGTCTACGTGCAATCGGCAGCAGGTGATGCGGGCGGGGCCATTGGGGCAGCGTTTGTGGTGTGGCACAGGCACAACCCTACCCGATCTTTCGTAATGGAACACGCAAACTGGGGGCCGCATTTCGAGTTAAGCTACATTGAAAATATGTTGAAGGAAAATGCGGGCCGGCTTTCCGATTTTAGCTGTAAAGTCGAACGTCTCGACGACGAACAAGAGCTTTGCCGGCGAACCGCGGCAGAAGTCGCCGATGGCAAAGTGATCGGATGGTTTCAAGGCCGAATGGAATGGGGTCCCCGTGCGCTGGGTAATCGCTCGATCGTTTGTGATCCACGTCGGGCAGATATGAAGGCCATCCTTAACGCCAAAATTAAACGCCGTGAGTCGTTCCGTCCGTTTGCGCCATCTATTTTGTCTGAAGCTGTCTCGGATTGGTTCGAGGAAGATGATGAAGTGCCGTTCATGATGCAGGTTTTTCAGATCAAGGAAGATAAACGCAGTCAAATACCTGCGGTAACGCATGTTGATGGATCTGGGCGCCTGCAAACCGTAAAAAAAGCAAGTAATCCTCGTTATCACGCGCTGATATCGGCATTCCATGATGTCACGGGCGTTCCAATGGTCTTAAACACCTCGTTTAACGAGAACGAACCGGTTGTCTGTAAGCCAGAAGAGGCGCTTGACTGTTTTCTACGCACAAACATGGACGTTTTGGTCCTGGGTGACTTCATGATCTCGCGAGGTACAGCACGGAAAGATTTGAACAAGATTGATGACAGGTAATCTATCGATGACAGTATTGAGCATGGGCGCCGGTGCTATTCTGGACAACCTTTCGGTTATTTACTGACGTTTGAACGTTTTCTATCTTTCTAGTAGGCGTCTTGGTTATTCGCCTTTTTTGTAGTTGTACTACGTGCGCAGCAGTCGGAGCGAACTTGGTAGATGTTTTATCGGGCCGATATCGATGGGCTTCGGGCAGTTGCAGTTCTTCCGGTAATAGCTTTTCATGCAGGAATTAGCGCATTTAGCGGAGGATTCGTTGGCGTCGATGTCTTCTTCGTTATTTCAGGGTATCTGATTAGCAACCGGATAATGGCTGACTTAAGAGACGGTAATTTTGAAATTCGTGCGTTTTACGAGCGTAGGATTCGGAGAATTTTTCCAGCTCTTGCGGCGATGTTATTTTGTACATCTGCATTATCTTATATGTATTTGCTACCATCAGAACTCGAGAATTTCTCAAAGAGTCTCGTTGCTGCTGCGTTATCGTTGTCAAACGTTTTTTTCTGGAATGATTCCGGTTACTTTGCCGCTTCTAGCGAGACACAACCGCTCTTGCATACTTGGTCTCTCGCGGTTGAAGAGCAGTTCTATGCTCTTTTTCCTCTATGTCTGCTTCTTGCGAATCGCTTTTCGAAAGGAAGCCTTCGCATCACCCTCACATTTCTTATTGCGCTTTCATTTTGCGCGAGCTCAGTTCAAGCGTTTCTTGGTCAAACAGGCGGGTTTTATCTACTGCATTCGAGAGCGTGGGAATTGCTTTTGGGCGCAGTAATTGCTGGAGGATCAATACCGTCGTTTCGAAAAGGTTTATTCAGCCAATGTTCCGCCGTGCTTGGATTAGGAATGATCATGGGGGCTGTCTTCGTGTTCTCGAAAGACACTCCCTTTCCGGGAATGGCAGCTCTTATTCCGTGCATTGGTGCTGCACTTATCATTCATATCGGACGCACCACAGACACACTTACTAGTCGACTTCTCCGAAAGCCACCGCTTGTTTTCGTCGGTTTGATTTCCTATTCGCTGTATTTATGGCACTGGCCGCTAATAGTATTTCAGAAGAACGAATCGATTCTATTTTCGGGGCTATCCAGCGCTGCTTCCAAGGCTCTCCTCGTTTGCATCTGTTTTGTGCCGGCTATTCTATCATGGTGGCTGATTGAGAAACCGTTTCGATCTGGTCCAACCTCAATATTCGCTGGTTTTGGCGTCACGACAGGACTAGTTGCGGCGATCGGAATTGCCGGATGGTTTGAAAATGGCTTTCCTGATCGCTTTTCACCAGCTGAAATTGAAATGGCATCCTATCTGACTTACGATCCCGCGCCTGACTATCGTGCGGGTGTATGCTTTGTGATGGACAACTCTGATAAGGTTGATGAAAGTTGCTTGAGATCGATAGAAGGTAGAAAGAATTATATTTTAGTGGGAGACAGTTTCGCTGCCGATCTTTGGACCGGCCTCACGAACATTTTTCCCGACGTAAATTTGATGCAGGCTACCGGAGCGGGATGTCGTCCAACTCTAGCGCAGGCGACATCGACTGATGTCCGTCAGCGTCGTTGTGCAACCCTCATGAACTATATTTTTTCAGACTATCTATTGAACACGAAGGTGGACGCGGTGCTATTAGCCGGCAGTTGGCGCGAAGATGAAATTGCTTCAATTTCGTCAACGCTAGATTGGACTGCCAAAAGGGGAATTAAAGTGATCCTATTCGGACCAAAAATTCAATACGATGCGCCATTGCCCCGTATTCTCGTTTCCGCCATTCAGGTAGGGGACAAAACGCTGCCTGATCGACATCGACCGACCTCTTTTGAAAAACTAGACAAATTGTTGTCCGCAGTTGCATATAGCAAACAGGTCAAATATATTTCATTTTTTTCTCTTCTTTGCAAAGAAGAGCTCTGTACTCATACTGATGGTTTGGGGAGGCCGATGGCATTTGATACGGGCCATTTTACAAAATTTGGTTCAAGTTTGGTTGCCGAACGATTGCAACAGGGACTTTCTGGGAGAGGGCCACTTTTCCCATAAATTTGTCTCGACGCAATAAAGCAAGACGTTGCTAAAGTTTCCGGATAGCCACGTCATGGTAACCGCGGCCTTGGATCGCTAAAAAAACGAATTCGAAATCGTGCTCCACGCAAAATTTGTGAACGGCTTCCATGACGCCATATTTTGCAAAATCGGCTGTGCCGAAAAAGGTGTAGTCATTCAGGCAGATTATGCCCTCCGGTTTTATCTTAGGAAGGCAGGCTTCAATGTCGCGGGTAACGCCCTCCAATGAATGATCGCCGTCGATATATATCCAATCAAAATACTGATCTGGAAAGTTAGAAATTATTTTCGCAGAATCGCCCTGTGAAATCACCACTTGATCAGAGGCAATTTGTTCTGGAAATTTTTGTCGCGCAACGTTAATCCACCTCTCGTCGAGATCAATGAGATGCAATTTGTGCGGTTTGGTTGTGTCGATGATTTTTTGAGAAAAAATGCATTCCCAGATGCCAATTTCTGCGCAAACGGCGTGCTGAGGCATGTATGAAAGTAGCACGTTCCGGTTCGGAAGAACTCGACATCGGCGAACGTGTTTGTCGTCAAGGTCTCTGGCGTTCGGCCACATCGCCCGTCTTTCTTCAACTGAAAGGTCTTCCAGCGGGACTTTGCCCCGGATAAATGAAGCAAAAGCCCGACGCCAATTTGCGCCTCGACGTTGAAAGCCTTGAACTAGTCGCACGGGGGTTCTCCTGTCGCGCTAGTATATCGCATCACTTTGAGGGTTCGTAAACCTCCTAGTGCTCAGCGGGGGCCATACGGCTGTTTCTTGCGGAGGGCACGCCAAGCTGGGCCGTAAAGGTGTAGCGCGAGTTTAAGGTGCGGGACCGCGGCAATGGCCTTGTCGAGCCCTGGTGCACCATCGACGATAAGGAACTCGGGACGCCGCAGCCCGCGCTTGATGAGATCGTCCAGCGCCGTGCGCCATGCCTCGGCGCTTTCGCCGCCCATGCTCTTGATCGCGAGCAGAACCTTCTGGCCGTCCGCTCGTACGCCCAGCACAACGAGCAGCGAGATCGAGGTTGCCTTGCGGTCGAGCCGCACTTGGACGACGGTGCCATCGAGGATCAGGCGCACGATCGGCTCCTCGGCCAGCGAGCGGCTGTTCCAGGCGTCCCAGTCGCTTTTGACCTTGCGCCAGGTCCGGCTCACCGTGTCCTTGCCGACCGTACCGCCGAACAGCGCCGCCAGCGCGCGACGCACCCGCCTGGTATTGGTGCCGGCAAGATAGCTGCTTGCAATCAGCGCGTCGGCGGCAAGCGTGCGCCGCTGATAGGCCCGCAAAGCCTGGCTCTTCCATTCCGCCGTCCCGCCCTCCGGCGTGGTCAGCCGGGCTCGCGGCACCGCGATTTCGATCGGCCCGAACGTGCCCGTCAGCGAGCGCGTCCGGCTGCCATGACGGTGGCCGGTGACGCAGGCTCCTGCTTCATTGCCGGCCATCTTGCTTCGTTCATAACGCGGCCGTGCCAGCGCGGTATCGAGCTCGCTGCGGATCAACTCTTCGATGAACTGACGCGCCCGAGCCCGTACCTCGGTCTCGATCGGATCGAACCAGTTGTCGAAAAGATCAACAGCCATCTCAGTCACAGGCTGCATGGAATCAGGCTTCGTGGTAACCTTGCTCATGGCGTAGTCTCCAGTCCGACGCTTCAACGCCCGACAATTCGAGGTTGATCACCCTGGAGACTACGCCAACCCTAATTCCTACCAACCCTGCGACGGCACCCTGATATGCGAACAATGGGCAACATTCCGCTGGACCGAACCGCCGTTGCAAAGCGCATTCCTCGCACGCATGGCTCAATTGTTTTCAGCGCATTGCCCATCAGTTTGGGTTCTGTAGCTATCCAACGCACCAACCGCAAAATAGCCCGTGCAATCCTGCCTAGGGTACTCATCTAGAATTTTCTCCCGCTTCCCAGTTCTCTAACACCTTCAACACACATCAGACATTTCCAAAAGTTTAGGAGTGACGCCGGTGGCCATCGCTGGGGTAATCCTCAGCGTCTGATGGATGCGCACGAAGTTGTAGCGCATGAAATCGATCGCCATTATCTGCACGTGGACCTCGGCCTTCTTTGAAAAAGCACTGGTAAACCATCTTATATTCAGATTTTGGCGTTCGATGACGTATAGACGTGTTTGGGATCAGGATTGCCTCCGAACGACATTTGCGTACGCCCGTGCAAATCGCGGGACTGTAGTGACGTTGACCTATCGGAGCCCACCATAAATCTTTACGAGCATCGCATAGTCGATGTCGCAAGGACCGTCGCCAGTTGCGGTTGCTCACCCGGTTCGCCGTGCAGAAAATTCTGACGCCGCTATCTGAGACGTTGGCTAGGACTGCCATAGTTATCATGAACCGGAGCTCGGCTTGGCCGCCAATTGATCCCGCGCGAGCGAACCCAGCACGCCTACCGCAAGACAGTATAGCATACCCTGCGTTACCGTGGACAAATGGCTGTTGAATAGCGAGCCGACAAAATTCTGCAGCACGACGGCCTGTCCCATGATACTGAGCACATCGCGATGCAGGAACATGCGGAAGTGCGCCGCCCACATCGCCAGCAGCACCAGACCGCCGAGCAATCCGACCTGCAGCACGACATGCAGGAACTGGTTATGCGGATCGGACGTTGCCGCGCCATAGGGTGAGGGATTGGTGGCCTCCAGGCTCTGATAGAGCGGCAGGATGCTGCCGGTGCCGTGGCCGAGCAGGGGTGCTTCCTTCGCAAAACCGATCGCCTTGGTCCAGAAGTCCGTTCGCGAGGCCGTCGACAGGGTTTCTCCCGAGATGTCTCTGGCATTCATGTCCCTAGACATTTCCGAGAGCCGCATCTGCGCCGGCCCCGACGCCCACAATGAAATGGCGACGACGAGCACTGCCGGAATTGCGATCGCCAGCGCCAGCCGCCAATTCCGGATATGCACGATCAGCAGCACCAGCAGCGATCCGGTCATGATGATGCCGGTCTTTGAAAGGACGATGAGAAAGATATCTGCGAAGAACAACACCGCTAGCAACGCCATCGTGACGGCGCGCGAGTTGCGCTGCAGCGCGGTGCGGACGGTGCCAATCGTAAGACCGAAGGCGCACAACGCAAAGCAGCCGCTCTGAACGGCGTAGTCCTTGACGGGGACACCGGAATACTTGAACCAATGCCAGGGACCGGATGGCCACAGCAAAGCCGCCAGCGAGAAAGCCAGCACGATGGCGCAGGCGGCCAGAAAGCCGTAGCCGATCTGCAGGGCTTGCCGCGGCGTGAAGTCGGTGGCGATCACCAGCGGGATCAGTAGCAATTTGGCGTAAGGACTGATCGATTTGATGGCCATGCCAAAGGGCAGCACCGACCACAGCGTGCCGATCAGGATCAGCGCAAACAGGGCCACCGGAAGATAGCCCTCGGGCTTGCGAAGAATTTTGCCGAATCGGGCAATGTCGAGCGTCATCAACGCCAGCACCGCGAAGATCGCGACCGTGATATTTTGCCCGGTCGTGGAAAGCGGCAAGGCGAACGCGGTCGCAATCGCGAAGACCTGCCGCGCCTTCGCGAGATTTTGCGGCAGATCTTTCCGGGCCACGTTCATCTAAGCACCAAAATTGCGCGATACGTTGCGATTAAAATGGGGACCCACACAGGAGCTTTTCAGGCCCTAGGTGATCCCGCGAACATATCCTAAGTGTTACTTAAAGCATATAGTGCACAGAGTGCTTCCGGTTGTGCGCAACCGCGCAATGGGACCTTGGGGTACTAGGGCGCTGATACATTACGAAAAACTTGGAAGCAGATGAGCCCCATGCGACACTTCATCAGCACTCAAGACTGGACCGTCGGGGAATTGCAGGCACTTCTCGATGAGGCGGCAGGCCTCAGGTCCGATCCGGTGCGGCCGCTGCTGCAGGGCAGGACCGTCGCACTGCTGTTCCTTAACCGCTCGCTGCGCACGCGCGCCTCGTTCCAGATCGGCGCCGCCCAGCTGGGCGGCACGGCGATCGTCCTGGAGCCGGGCAACGGCGTGTGGGGGATCGAGTTCGATGCTGGAAAGATAATGGACGGCAAGGCCGAGGAGCATATCGTCGAGGTCGCCGAAGTGCTGTCGCGCTACTGCGACATCATCGCAATGCGCGCATTCCCCGGCTTCAAAAACTGGCAGTACGACCGTGACGACCCGCTGATCAAGGCGCTCGCCGGGCATGCGAAAGTTCCGGTCATCAACATGGAGACGATCATTCACCCCTGCCAGGAGCTGGCGCTGGCAATGACGCTCCAGGAAAAGATGGGCCAGTTGAAGGGAAAGAAGCTGTGCCTCACTTGGACATGGAACCCGCAGCCTCTCAGTACAGCGGTGGCCAACTCGGTGGTGATGATCGCCACAAAGTACGGGATGAACGTCAGCCTGCTTTGCCCAAGTCCCGAGTACGTGCTCGACGAGCGCTTCATGAAGGCGGCGCACGAGAACGCCGCGGCGAGCGGCGGCCGCCTTTCTGTAACTCACGATATCCGCGACGGCTACGAGGGCGCGGACGTGGTCTACGCAAACAGCTGGGGAGCGCTGCCGTACTACGGGGACCCGGAGAGGGAATGGAACCTGTCGAGGGCTTACGCATCGAGCTTCATCGTCGACGAGAGAAAGATGGCCATGACCAACAAGGCGATCCTTAGCCATTGCCTGCCGGTGCGCCGCAATGTCGAGGCGACCGATGCGGTCCTGGACGCTCCGAGTTGCGTGGCGATCGACGAGGCGGAGAACCGGCTACACGTACAGAAAGCGCTGATGCTGAAGCTGCTGGGAGTTGCGGCTCGTTCAACATAGAGACAACGCCATTCGATCTTCAGGAGGCCGCTGCCATTGAACGCGCTGTTTCGCCTTCGCGCAATCTACGAATAGCGGCATTATCACCGCTGTGAGCAGCACAAGGTCCTGATCATCAAACTTGCAACACAGTCTCGACTGCTGGTGGTCTACGCCTATCCGGTATTTGTGGCTCAGGCGGCCTGATGAGTTATGCAACCGACATTATTAGACATTACAAACGCCCTGCAGGTTACGTTGACCGGATCCTCAAGGGCGAAGCCTGCTGATCTGCCGGTGCAAATGCCGACGAAGTACGACCTCGTAATCAATTTGGCGTTGGCCAAGGCTAACGTCTCGCGGCAAATGACGCGCCGGATCAGCCCGAGTCCATCCCCCTTTTTCGAGGAAAATTGGAAAGCCGTCGGAATAGCTAGCGCTGCGCCCGCGTTGAGACCGGTGCTTTTCATGGCATGCGTCGATCGATTCGCCTGCACCAGGTTCTTCTTGTGGTATCTAAATATATTAAAGCGAGGTTGGGTGGAAGCGGGTAGGCTCGCTGACCACTCGTGATGATTGTTTACCGGGACGAAAATTATGGATCCAAACCGACCCGAAGATTTGATTCTATTGACCGGGGCCGCCGGCTTTATCGGCTTCCATGTCGCGCAGCGATTGTTGCAGGCCGGTAAAAATGTTGTTGGGCTGGATAATTTGAACGCCTATTACGATCCTGACCTTAAAAAAAGTCGATTGGGATTACTCACCACTGACCCTAGTTTCAACTTCGTGGAGTTAAACCTCGTCGATCGCACTGGAATAAAGGAGTTGTTCGAAAAGTATCGATTTCCCGTCGTTATTCACCTGGCGGCTCAAGCCGGCGTTCGCTATTCGATCGACAACCCGCACGCTTATGTTGATTCCAATCTTGTAGGCTTCATCAACGTATTGGAAGGTTGCCGAAATACGGGGTGCCGGCATTTGCTGTTTGCTTCATCCTCGTCGGTCTATGGAGCTAATGCCAAATTGCCTTTTTCGGTGCACGATATCACCGATCACCCCATTAGCTTCTATGCCGCCACCAAGAAAGCTAACGAGTTGATGGCACATTCTTACAGCCACCTCTACAGCATTCCATCGACCGGTTTACGATTCTTCACCGTCTACGGGCCTTGGTACAGACCGGACATGGCAATGTTCATTTTTGCCAAAGCGATCGTAGAGGGCCAGCCCATCAAACTGTTCAACAACGGCGAGATGTGCCGAGATTTTACCTTCATCGACGACGTCACCGAAGCAATCGTTAGACTGATCGAGCACGCTCCCCAGACGCGAAAAGCGTCTTCAACTCTGGATCCGGCAGTGAGTTCTGCGCCATGGCGGATATTCAACGTCGGAAATAACCATCCAGAGCCAATTGGCAGGGTGGTTGCTCTACTTGAAAGGGAGTTTGGGCAAACAGCAAGCAAGGTTTTCCTTCCAATGCAACCCGGCGACGTTCCAGCGACTTACGCGGATATCGATGATCTTTTTCGCGAGGTCGGTTTTCGGCCCTCCACCTCATTAGAGGAAGGTATTGCGAAATTTTCCACGTGGTATCGAGAATACCACAACATTTGAGCCTAAATTTCGGAGCACTTAGGCTTCCCTTGTCGTCCCACGTCCGACGCTCTCATAGACAAACCCGTGCGCTTTCATGTCCGCCCGGCTATATACATTTCGCAGATCGACGATCACGGGGGTTCGCATCTCGCGCTTAAGCCGCTCAAGATCGAGCGCGCGAAATTGGACCCATTCGGTCACGATGACCAGTGCGTCTGCCCCTTGTGCGCATTCGTATGGATTGCCGCAATAGGTTATGTCGGGCAACTCTTGTTTGGCTTGTGTCATCCCGACCGGATCGTAGGCGCGAACAATCGCGCCCATGTCTGTCAATCCGGTGACCAGCGGAATTGAAGGGGCCTCGCGCATGTCGTCCGTGTCAGGTTTAAATGTCAGACCCAGTATGCCAATGGTTTTTCCCCGTACATTGCCGCCTAGCGCTGTGGCGACTTTGCGCGACATTGCACGTTTTCGATTGTCGTTCACCGCGAGTACGGCCTCGACGACGCGAAGCGGCACTTCGTGATCGAGTGCGGTCTTCACCAGCGCGCGAGTGTCTTTCGGAAAGCAGGAACCGCCAAACCCGGGACCAGCATGGAGGAATTTTGAGCCAATACGATTGTCGGCCCCTATGCCACGCGCGACTTCCTGAACGTCGGCACCAACCTTCTCTGCAAGGTCCGCCATTTCATTGATGAATGTAATTTTGGTGGCGAGAAAAGCGTTCGCCGCATATTTAATCAATTCAGCTGACCGACGGTCTGTATACATTATGGGAGCCTGATTGAGATATAACGGGCGGTAGACTTCGGCGAGAACTTTTCGCGCGCGCTCGTCATTGGTACCCACCACAATACGATCGGGATGCTTGAAGTCGCGAATCGCAGCACCTTCGCGCAAAAACTCCGGATTGGACGCTACCGCTACATCGGCGCTCGGATTAATCTCACGAATAATGCGCTCAATATCGTCACCGGTGCCGACCGGCACGGTAGATTTCGTTACCACGACGGTAAAGCCTCGAGCCGCCAAGGCGATATCCTTTGCCACGGCGTGAACAAAGCTGAGGTCCGCATGGCCATCGCCGCGTCGCGATGGGGTTCCGACCGCAATGAACACCGCGTCAGCTTCTGCGACCGCGTGGCCGATCTCGGTGGTAAAATCCATTAGGCCCACTTCAACGGATTTGGCAACCAAGCGGTCGAGGTCGGGTTCAAAAATAGGCATCTCGCCGTGCCGCAGCCCGGCGATCTTCTCGGCGTTGGTATCGACGCAGATGACGTTGTGGCCGAAATCCGCAAAACATGCACCAGAGACCAGACCCACGTAGCCGGTGCCAATTATAGCAATACGCATAGAGCTACCTTCATCCTTCAAGAGGGAGATTTGGGGCGCGATACTGAGGGCGGCTTCTAAGCTTGGCCAGCTTTACTGCCGTAAGATCGCGCGTGGAGATTTCTTGCTAGCATTTAGAGAGCGTTTCGACCACCCCGAGACGCTCCCCCCGGTAGGCGCCGGAACGGACGCGGTTCCACCAGTCTTTGTTGGCGAGATACCATTGTACCGTATGTCGTAAGCCGCTTTCAAAAGTATCACCCACATGTTGTGCTGCAGTTGGGCCATGTGCATTTCAGCGACGGCCTCTTCGGAGAAGGTCCAGGGCAACATGAACTTGGCTTCGAATACCGCCCCGGAAGGCTCGACGCGGCCATCGAGGGTCGCGGCCATCCATTTATGGATCGGATGCTGGATGCGCTTCTGCATGTCCTTGACGGCGTTACCAATGCTCCGCTCATACCAACGGCGGTTCAGGTCCTCGGTCATGGCGCCAATACACAGTCGCGTTTTTTGTATCTGCGAGTGGGCCGCCCAATTCGGCCGAGACATCCGATGGCGGTCTTTCGTTATCAACAACGAGGCGAAGTAACGGCGTCCCCATTGTTCGTCACGCGATGCTGTCTTCTGATCGGTGGCGAAGTCTTTTCTTGATACGTAACGCCAACCGACCCTTCATCGTGACCCGAAAAGTTCCGCCGTCGGATCGAACCATCCCTCGCGCGATCAAGCGCTTTGCCTGATCGGGCCTAAGGTCGTCAGGACGAAGGCCCGACGCAACATCTACCAGCGAATAAAGATCACCCCGTTTTAATCCTCGGGTGATCCAATTTTTGGCGGAGAACTTGATCGCCAGATTGATAATAATGGCTAGGAGTAAAAGGCCAAAGGCGAGACAGATGTATCCAATCTCTGTCACGGTCCGGTTCTCCCCAATAAATCTGCTATGTGTCAAAACACCGCTCAACCCTGTTCATGCCTTGTGGATAAAGTTTTTCTCCTCAAAACGTGAAGGGAGCGCCCCTGTTGGCTGGGCTGGGCTTCTCTGAGACAAGAATTCGGTAAACGCTTGCCCTACCGCCTAATAGGATCGCCGCGAAGGAACCATTTCATTGGGAATTCGTGAAATAGCTGTATCTGTTGTTATTGACACCCAAGGCCGATATTTGCTTCAGCGCAGGGATAACATTCCAGGAATCCTGCACCCCGGCATGATCTCACTTTTTGGTGGCCACCGAGAGCAGGGAGAAACGTATTTGGAATGCGTTGCCCGCGAGATTGTGGAAGAACTCACTTATCCGGTAAAACCCAACGACTTCGAACATCTTATAGACATTGACTTGCATGAAGGTGTCGACGACCGCGTGCGCGGCTCAATTTTCGTGCTTCGGAACGTTCCGACCGACGAATTGGTAGTTACTGAAGGTTCGCTTCTAACAGTGAACCGCGAAAATCTTGGTCAATTTGAAAACGAGCTAACACCGACTGCCCGCTTAGGACTTTCGACCGCCTCGCGCCTCTTGTAGGGATGCAATCGATGATCCGGAAATCCGTAGCCTGTTCGCTGTGGTTAGTCTTGGCGGTTGCATTCGGGTTGATAGAGCTAAAGCTCTTTCATAGTAACAGCGGTGTCGGTACCACGCTCGGAATCATCATCGGCGCGTTTATTGGCTACACCCTGAGCCGGCCTCTAATTTCAAACTGAGACACTACCAAAATTCCTCTTGGCGCTTTCAACCTCGGCGCGGGCTATCGCATTAATAGAGCACCGATTCCCACCGGGGCACCAATCGCCGATTGTGTGGCTTGGCCTGCAATGGTCCAGATCGGCGTGCCGAACGCGTGCAGGCGTTCCCTAAATCATCCAATGCAATTCGGAACGTCGATACCGTGCTGCTGGAACTTGCTGGCGGCCAGCTTCTTAACCGCCGCTCTAATCGTCGCATCTGGAATTTCTGATCCGATTTGCGCAACGTATGTTGACGTGGCGATGATCCGGAGCTCGGCATCGGAAAGCTTGGCCATGATATGGTCGAGATCCGTGAGAATCGCATAGGCAGCCAACAATTTCGCTTCCATCTCGAAAACTACGGGAGCATCACCGGTGATGTGATCGGTTGGCATAAAATCTCCATGGCACTTCAAGTTCCGAAAGCGGCGCGCCCTCTCGGCGTCCAGGCTAGTGTGGCGGCGCCTCGGCTGCTACAACCGAGCAGAGGGGTAATCCCAAAGCGTGTGTATTCCGTCGATTGCAACGCCATGCCTGCGGCGCGCGCCCGGCTTTCAGCCCCATGCATTCTGATTCTCGCTCAAATAAGGACAAGCCTAATAGTACTAGCGAAATCGCGCCGACCTCAAGAAGAACATGCATTGCACTACTTGGCGTGAGAGGGCGGACTCGTACCGTCCGAGGCGTTCAAATACGGCACTGTCAAGATCGACAAGCCGCTGAAAGGACAGCGCCACGTCGCGATTTTGGTGGGCGCCCGATTCGTTGACATGACACTTGAACTTATCGCCGATTTGACTTGGATCATTTTCACTCGGTATTAAATGGCTGTCCCTGTCGGTTTCCATTGACCGTTGGCCCCGGTTTTTCAACCAGCTTAATCGGCGATCTACCAACATCTCGGCTTGGATCTTAAGCAACTCCGTCTCGATCGCCGTGGCTCGCCGCAAACGCCACAACAGGGACGCCAACCGGAGCACGAGCTCGCGTTCGACCGCGGTGCGGGCATCGTAATCGGCGATGACTGCTGCCTCAAATCCCTTGTAGTCGTCGATATCCTCAACAATATCGATGACGGTTTCCGCGCTTAGCCCGTGGCGGACGGCGTTACGGCGGGACCGCATCTTGCCGGCTTCCGTTTTCGGGCCGGTGCTTTTTGTTGCGTTGCACCTATTGGCTTCGATTTGTCTTAGCGATGTCATCCCCCAACACCCTGCTTGTCGTCGACCATCCTGGGTGCCCCCGTTTTGATCGCAGGATCACGGCTCGCGACCACGGGGCCGAGATCATCCGATGGTGCCGATTTCTCGGCACCTTCATCGACGCCACCGGCCGAACCATTGCGCCTCGTATGCCGCCATAGCTCCAATGCGACCGGAAGCGGATCGATTTCGATGCGTTTCCACCATGCCACCTCATCACCATGGCTGTGTAACTCGCGATGGTGCACCCGGCAGACCGGAACCGTGAATTCGTCGCTGACTTTACGGCCCAGCGCGCTAGGTTGGGCAAACCGCAAGTGATGGGCATCAGCAGGCGCGCGACCGCAAACCAAACAGGGTTGAAGCGATACAAATTTGCGGTGATCTTTGTCCCGCAAGCGGACAGTTTTTGCCGCCACACGGCGGAAGTTACCGGATGCCCGGGAAGCAACGACCTCGGCCTTCTGCTCTTTTAATTTTGGCTGGATCGGATCCACTTCCACGCGATTTTGGTGCACTTCCGTTTGGGCTGGCGGACGGTCCGTGGGTTCCGCAGTTTTCGGCTCGTCCCCATAGGCGGAGAGCTTAAGCGCGAAGCTTGCTTCGACAAGTTGGGCATCAGCGGCGGTGAGTGTGTTTTTGGCGGGCAGGCGCCGGTACGTCCAGCCAGCCAGGTCTTCACGGTCCGGGATATCTTGGATCTCGGCAATCAGCTGCTCACGTAGCGCAGCCGATGCTTCTGCCGGCAGGACAGGCGGTCGCCCTGGAGGTTTGTGCACTGATCCGCTCGGCGGTTTGCCACTATTGATCTGGCTCGTGGCGGGACGCTCGGGAACCTTAGTTCGCGGCGGCTCGGTGAGGAGGTCCGGAGCATCCAGATCATCCTCACCCGCGATTCCGACCAAGGCAAACAGCGCATAGCGCCGGGCATACGTAAGCGCGGCGCCCATGCGGTGGGGATTATGTATCTCGTTGGCGGCACAAACAGGCCAGTCGGACGATATCCATTCGCCGGAGGAATGGGCCAACAGGGTGGTAAGCTGGATTTGCCCGGAAGCCTGATCGATCGCGGTGGTCTGGACGGTGGCGATCTCGTGCTGGCCTAGGCATTTGCGGACGATATCGAGCCCGCTGGCGAGCGAAGCGTAGCGGAAGGTGGTTTGGCCCTCCCTTGGAAATAGCGATTGTATGGTCGCCGTAAGGGCTTTCTCAGGGTTGGTAAGTTCACCTTGGGCCTTGGCAAGGGCGGCGGCGATGGCGCCGATCGTCTCACTGTATCGGTGCATCGGCGGCCTCCAGATCCAGGAGCTCGAAGCTGATAGCGCCAGACTTCGAACGCTTGGCCCGCAGCCCGTGGCCTATCGCCTCCTTGGCATCCTCCGGCACCAGTTTCTTCAGGTCGGCCTTGGCAGCCTCGTGCTCCTGATGGGCGGGCCGTGTCCGCCGGTAGGTAGCGGTGAATTCAGCCCAACTGTTGGACGCGCTCATATCCACCACCCGGACCGCCTCCAGCCGGGGGCGGGGCGGTTCGACCCCGAACAGGCGAGGGGGATCACCGCTTTGGACGCATCGCCAGAATTTCTTTTCGGCGGTAAGCAGGAGGTGCTGATATAGCGGATCGGCATGGAGGGTCATTTCGACCCATTTGCCGCCTCCCGTGATGATCGACAGTACTGCTGAGCGCGCGTTGGCGACCCACATATTGTGCTGGAGCTGGGCCATTTGTTTTGCGGCCGCAGCTTCCTCCGAGAACGTCCAGGGCAGCATAAACTTGGCCTCAAATACCGCCCCGCCGGGGTCCACGCGGCCATCCAGCGTTGCTGCCATCCATTTGAGGACCGGGTGCTGGATTCGCCGCTGCACATCATTGATGGCCTGGCCGGTGTTCCGCTCGTACCACCGCCGGTTGAGGTCCTCGGTGACGGTGCCGAGTTGGACGATCAGGTTATTCGGAGAGGTCTTCGGGGTCGACTTCGCCGCGCTTTTCCTGCCACAACCGAACCAGCATGGCCTCGTCGGCGCCCATGATGATGCGGGCGTCCGAGCCGCCTATGAAGGACCTTCGATCTTGCCCCGCTTTTGTGTTCACAGCTGATTTCATTTCAAATTCCAAATGTTACACTCAATTCATCATTAACCCATATGGGTTAAACTACACCAAATGGAAATTTTGTCAATATGAAAGTTAAGCCGCTATCAAGCGCCCAAATCCGTGCTGCACGAGCGCTTTTGAGATGGAGCGCTGCAGACTTGGCGCGCGTGTCGGCTTTAGGGGCTAATACTGTGCGACGAGCGGAGGTAGCTGTGGATCAAACGTCACTCACGGCCGCCAACGAACTTGCGATCCGCCGCGCCTTGGAGAGCGCCGGGGTGGAGTTTATCGACGAGAACGGAGGGGGCGCCGGCGTCCGCCTTCGAAAGGGCAAATAGATCAGATCGGACTTAGGCGACTGATCATCTTCGACGAGATCGATTTACGGACGAGCATGAGTAACAGTTTGGCTTCGCGCAAACGATGCACGGTTGCCATATTACTGGCGGTCAAGCCGCCGGCGTCGAGTTCATCGACGAGAACGGCGGTAGCCTCGGCGTGCTGCTTCGAAAGCCCGTCAGGGAAAAATCTCGGAAATAAACGGTGTGCCGATCTTCGTTCAGCGGTTCTTATGGTCTCTGACCTTTTGGCCGCACCAACGTTGAGCACACTGAAATATGATCTGAGTGGCATCGAGTCTTGAAAGGACATGATGGAAGCGAAAGTCGTGGAAGAAGCGCCCGGATTTGCTAGAATGAATTTATGACACGCGACGAAGCCATAAGCCGATTGCAGCAGCACCAAGCCGATCTGAAGCGGCTCGGCGTCGAGCATCTGTACCTTTTTGGCTCGACCGCGCGTGGCGAAGCGAGCGACGATTCCGACGTTGACCTGTTTTTTGATCACGAAAAAGGCAAGCTCGGTCTCTTCGAACTGATGGACGTGAAGGAGCGTGCCGCCGGCATCCTTGGCCGTAAGACCGACATCATGACACGCAACAGTTTGCATCCACGTTTAAGAAAGCGGATCGAAGAAACAGCCGTGCTGATTTTCTGATGACCGAACGAATTGTCTCGCCTCGTCTCGCTGATATCATTGAAGCGATCGAACGCATTCGACGGGTATTGGACGGTGTCACTCTTGAAGCTTTCGAACAGAATTGGGAAAAGCGCTGGCTGGTCGAGCGCGGATTTGAAGTCATTTCCGAAGCGAGTCGGCATCTCACGGACGAGATAAAGGAGCGGCGAACCGAGATTCCGTGGTCAAAAGTGGCAGGGATCGGCAATGTCCTTCGTCACGCTTACGATCACGTCGCACCAGACGTGCTTTGGAAACTTGCGCAAGACGATCTGGCGGCAATCGAAAAAGTTTGCCGCGATGAACTGGTCGTGGCTGAGGAGCAGGAGCGGCGCTCAAATTAAACTGTCGAATTTTGCTGCAAATCTCCGTACCAGGCGCATCGTCATTGAGTTGAGGGCGTATTTTCTCTTTGTGCCAAATGAAAGGGCGACCGAAGACGAATAAGTGGAACGAAGCCCATTATTCAAAAAATTCGTAGAAATCACAATTGGTTTCGCGCTTCATGGGATGCCTAGCGCAAACTTGCGGGACTCTCGCAACAGCGACCGCAGACTGCGCCGCGCTTCAATGGCTTCCTTGGTAAATCGCCCGTGCTTGAATGCGTTTCTGTTTGCTTTGGGGGCGCCGGATCCGGGCGCGCCGCCGTGCATCCGGCAGCGATTTTTGCCGGTTACGGCCGGCGACTTGCAGGAGCCGCCTTTGCGGGTTTTGGCCCCGCACCGCGGGCTCGTCAGCATCGGTCCGGTGTTGCGCGGATGCTCCTCACTCATTTGTTCGGCTTGCGCTTGACGGGAGCGGGTTTCCGCACGGGCTCAGCAATGATCTCCATGGGGGACACCTTTGAATGCGTTATTGCGAGTGGAGGTGAGGGGACATTGTCGGATGCGGCATCACGGGGATTCTGCGTGACGTTGCCGACAATCGCCTGACCGCCTTCGCTGACCGATACGTGGGTCACGGTAACTTTTTGCTCGCCGCCGGAGCGGTAGCGTTTCAGTGCATCCATCTGCGTTGTAAAGGTTCGCGCGAATTTGTTGATCGCCTGCTCGGCGGCGTCCTGCTGCGGTAACAATTCGATCAACGGCAGGTGCCGGAGGAAAGCCATCATCGCCATGTGGATGGTGACCATCTGGGCCGCAAGCAAGGATTCCACCTGATCTCGCGGTTCGATTCCTTTGATAAAGGAAACCATGAAATTGAGTTCGTCTTCGTCGATCCTTGACCCTCCGGATGTGGCCTTCGCAAGCTGGTCCACAAGACCCAACATGAACGCAGAGTCCAAAGTACCGAGTGCATTTTGCATCAGAAGATGGCCGATCAATTCGTCCGGATGGTCGATCGACACCTGGTTGTCTTTTACTTTTAGCCGCGGCGCCGGGGCAATTTTCCGTTCCTCCAGGGATTTATCAATCGCGGCCCGCTCCTCCGGTTTCAATTGGTAGGTTGGCGGTGCAGCAGGTTCGATCTTCTTCTTATTTTTGGCCGCCCCTCGCTTTTTCATTTCCCGCGAGGACGGTGCCGGCTTGCTCTTCGTCTTCAGCATTTCGACGCATCGTCTGGTTCAGAAGGGCCGTTTGCCGCTCCAAACGCTACAATACCTTGCATGGGGTTGTTTTCAAGTTTTTTTAACTCTCCCACCCCCCAGCCGCACGGAGCTGATGTTTCCGTGACGCGTTCGACAGAACGAACCCGATTTCGGCGAGGGTGGTAAGCTGGATTTGCCCGGAGGCCTGATCGATCGCGGTGGTCTGGACGGTGGCGATCTCGTGCTGGCCCAGGCATTTGCGGACGATATCGAGCCCGCTGGCGAGCGAGGCGTAGCGGAAGGTGGTCTGCTGGCCCTCCCTTGGGAACAGCGATTGTACGGTCCCGGTAAGGGCTTTCTCGGGGTTGGTAAGCTCGCCTTGGGCTTTGGCGAGAGCGGCGGCGATGGCGCCGATGGTCTCACTGGAGCGGTGCATCGACAGCCTCCAGATCCATCAGGTCGAAGCTGATCGCGCCGGATTTTGAGCGCTTGGCCCGCAGCCCGTGGCCTACCGCCTCCTTGGCATCCTCCGGCACCAGCTTCTTCAGGTCGGCTTTGGCCGCCTCGTGCTCCTGATGGGCGGGCCGGGTCCGCCGATAGGTGGCGGCGAATTCTGCCCAGCTATTCGAGGCGCTCATATCGACCACCCGGACCGCCTCCAACCGAGGGCGAGGCGGCTCGGCCCCGAGCAGGTGAGGGGCCTCGCCGTTTTGGACGCAGCGCCAGAACTTCTTTTCGGCGGTAAGTAGGAGGTGCTGGTATAGCGGATCGGCATGGAGGGTCATTTCCACCCATTTGCCGCCGCCGGTAATGATCGACAGCACCGCCGCCCTCGACTGGATCACCCACATATTGTGCTGCAGCTGGGCCATGTGCTTTTCCGCAGCGGCCTCTTCGGAAAAGGTCCAGGGCAACATGAACTTGGCTTCGAATACCGCCCCGGATGGCTGGACGAGGCCGTCCAGCGTCGCCGCCATCCATTTATGGACAGGATGCTGGATGCGCTTCTGCGCGTCCTTGACGGCGTTACCCGTGTTTCGTTCGTACCAACGGCGGTTCAGGTCCTCGGTGACGGCGCCAAGCTGGACGATGAGGTTGCCCGAGAGATCTTCGGCCGCAATTTCGCCGCGCTTCTCTTTCCATAGACGAACCAGCGCGGTCTCGTCGGTCCCCATGATAATGCGCGCATCGGATCCGCCAATAAAGGTGCGGCGGTCCTTGGGGTCGTATCTGATGTGGGTGTAGGTATTTGAAATAAGCAGGGGTGTGGCGCCGTTAGGCTGCACGTTATTCACGGAGGATCTCCTTTGAGGTCAGAACGGCGTCTGTCGCCGCACTGCCCTAAGCCCGCCAAAAATGTTCGATCGGCGGGCTGGATCCCAGGCGCGTTGCGCGCCCTTTCGAATCAGTAACGCTCCGTTTTGGAGGTGATGCCAGTCCTTTCTGAGCAACTTTCTTGCTCTTTTACGTCAGGAAAAAGCGGAGCTTTATCCCTCCCGAAGTGGGGTCGGAGTTTTTTGCGGCGGCATTACGCGGCCCCATAGTCGCGGAGTGTTGGCACGTGCGTTGTGCGTCCCGGGACTGCACACCCGGCCAAATCTAGAGTCGTAGATGATGCCGCCGCGCGAGCAACCGTCGTTCGCACAATCCGATCTGCCGTTTTAACAAAACAAAGCCAATTGGGCGTTCGAAGTCCCAGAACCATCGCAGACGACTGTCCGGTTAGGAAATCCGCGTCGGTTAGGCCTGTGCCAATCGGTTGGGGGTAGGCTGTCAATGCCGCAGAGATGTGGGGTACCGCTTTTTGCTAGAATTGCACCGCGCAATCGTTCAATCTTATAGTCTCGTACGGAGGCTTTCTCGTGGATAATCAAACCATTGCTTTGAAGCGGGACAAAGCCGAAATTTTGGGCGGCGCGCACGCGATGGCCGCGGACATGTACGCCAGCCGCCACAAATGGTTGGCTATTCCAGCAACTATCTTTTCAATCGTTGTCGGTGCGACAGCTCTAGCCAGCTTCGTGGGTTATGTTCCTGACCACCACATTGCCAAACTGAACTTAGATATCGTGGTTTGCTTTTTTGCAATCGTCGCTGCCGTATTGACAGCGTTACAAACCTTTTTTGACTACTCATCGAAAGCCCAGAAGCACGCCGATATAGCCGCGCGACTTTTCGCGTTAGGTCGCGAATGGGCCTTTCTGTTCCATGAGTTTCACGACGCTCAGGAAGCTAGAAAGTCTTTAGACGATACGCTCGATGAAATTATTCGTCACGCACCACGCGTTTCGCGGGAGCTTCAGCAACGGTCATTATCTTTTCACACAGACATCGGAAAATACTATCCCCCTGACCGCCCAGGTGTTATCGAGTCTCATACCTAAACCCGCTTCGGGGCATGCATTGTTCAAGCCGCCCGTATCGTGCCGTCCGCGTTGGGCGGCTCGTTTCCGCGCCTGGTTGAACTCATTCACCTCCTCATCTCTGCAGCCGGCTTATCAGGCTCTTCCCTATCCTACTTGACTCAGAACGCAGATTCGCCGACGCCCTTCGTTTCTGTTTGGGGGGCGGTCGTGTTTTTTATACTTTCCAAGACGGTCGGGATACTTCTCGTATTACCCAATTTGCTAGTGTTGACGGGAGTCACCGGCGTGGCTTTGCTGCTAACACGCTTCAGTTCACAGGGACGGAAGCTCCTGGTCGGAAGTTTCGTAGCACTGGTGGTATGTGGAATCTCTCCGTTTGGGAGCATGATGTTGCTTCCACTTGAGGAACGATTCCCGGCGTGGATACCTTCCAAAGAAGAACCTGATGGTATCGTGGTTCTTGGTGGAGGAATCGATCCGGATATTTCAGCCTCGCGCGGCGTCCTTGCGACTGACTCTGGAATTGATCGGGTGATTACCGCGCTGAACCTGGCGCGACAATACCCGCGAGCGCGTATCGTCTACGCGGGCGGCAGTGGAAATCCGTTTTCGGACGAACGCGAAGCCGATTACGCCCGTCAATTATTTTTAAATTTTGGAACGTCGCCGGAGCGTCTCCTCCTCGACAGAAATTCGAGGAATACTCAGGAAAATGCCGAAAACGCAAAGACCTTGGCCGCGCCGAAGCCTGGCGAGCGTTGGCTACTGATAACCTCGGCCTATCATATGCCGCGAGCAGTCGGCCTTTTCCGCAAAGCTAAATTTCCAGTCGAGGCAGTCCCCTCTGATTGGCGAACACGACGAGACGACCCATATCATTTTGTCAACTTCGCCCTAGGCGTTGAGCAAGTGAGCTTGGCGAGCCGAGAATGGATCGGTCTTTTTGCGTATTGGATCACCGGAAAAATAAGTGAACCATTTCCAGGGCCTGATTAGTACCGGCTTTGGACGAGGTGAGATGCGTAGTAGACGGCCGCGACGGTTTCGGTGCATGCTTGTTCAACAATTTCTCGCACTTCAATACCGACTTCAAAACCTCGCGCTGGGCTATGCGTTTGCGGCGAGGGCATCATGATAGATCCTGCTGAAGCGCTTGTCGTCGCGCCGCGCTTGCTACCGCCATGAGTTACGTTAAGACTGTTTTTGGAGTGATGTTGCGGACGACAACAGGCAGGCGAACGGTAAGTTTCGTTCTCAGGCCACGGCTCTGGGGGCAAGGATCCGGCGTTTGTGGGTTACGCCTTGCGCCTCTGATTGGCGTATTTGACGATGTAGCCCCTGATGGCTAGATTTCAATCATGCGATCGGTCGGTATCAAGACTCTCAAGAACAAGCTCAGTGAGTATGTGCGGCTTGCCGCCGGTGGCGAGACCGTTCTTGTCACCGATCGCGACCGCGTTGTTGCGGAAATTGGTCCGCCCAGCCTTGCCCGCAGCTCGATGCTGTCGGATGTGCTGTTGTCGGATGCATTCCGGCAGGGCTGGATGACACCACCCATTTCAGTGGGTCGCGGGCCGCCAGCACGAAGTCCGGTCATGAGGATCGACGAACTGCTAAACAATCTGCAGAACGATCGGGAGGACCATTAATCTATCTCGATAGAGATCGGCAGCGATCCACCTTTTGGTTGATCCGCATATGGTAGAATGGTATATTATATGTGGAAGAAGGTAGAACCGAGTGCCAGAATGGGTTTGAATATCAAAAACTCCGAGACGCATCGACTGGCAGAAGAGCTCGCGAAGCGAACCGGGGAATCCATGACCGCGGCGGTCACCACCGCCGTTCGCGAACGCCTCGATCGGGTCCGCCGCGAACAGGGCGCTAGTCTGGCGGATCGTCTGATGGCGATTGGCCAAGATTGCGCCAAGCGATTGAAAGAACCGTTTCGATCTGCCGATCACGACGAACTATTTTACGATGATCGAGGTCTGCCGCGATGATCATCGACACGTCTGCGCTTGTTGCAATCCTTCGCGACGAAACCGAAGCGAAAGATTGCGCAGTCACGATCGAGAAAAGCGCGAACCGTCGTCTTTCCGCCGCCAGTTTCGTTGAAACCGCGCTCGTTATCGACGGAAGCCGCGATCCCATCGCCAGTCGGCGCTTCGATGATCTTGTCAACGAAGCACGCATCGTTATTGAACCCGTGACCGAAGCTCAGGCGCGAATTGCGCGCGAGGCCTATCGTGATTTCGGTAAAGGCAGCGGACACCCGGGCAAACTGAATTTCGGCGACTGCTTCGCTTACGCTCTTGCAAAAACGACCGGTGAGCCTCTGCTATTCAAGGGTGATGACTTCATTCATACCGATATCATTCCAGCGCGAGGCTGAAGACGAAGAATTTTCTATCGCGGAATGGAGCGAGAGCAGTAAATATGTTTGGAGGAGCCCACGGGTTGCTCGTCTGGCTCAGTCCCTGTTGATGGAAGCGCTCACAGAAGGCACTCACCAGCAGATGGGATCAATGCACAAACCGTTTGAAGATAGAAGTCATGAACATTCGCCGATCAAGAGCCAACGCGATTACCGTAAGGCACTCAGAGAGATCGAAGACCTGATGGGCGCGAAGCGCAACACACTTGAAGGTGACCGCCTCGACGTGCTCGTCACGTTGGTGGAGGCGTGGGAGCGGAAGCATTATCCAATGGATCATACTAGGGGCCCTGGATCTTAGTCACTTTGATAGTCAATTGGGACTTCGAAGATTTGATGTGCTGTCTTTCGGGACGTCTGTGCAGTTGCGCTTTTGCCACAACAGCAGATCGATGTTTCAGCACTTGGACCATGCTGTCGACTTGGTCATCGTACTTGCCCTTGGGAAAGGCAATCACCTCGTCGCGGAACGCAGCTAGTCCGGGCATCTCAGGCAGGTAAAATACTCGTCCACCTTCAATCATGGGAGCAACGTTTTCGGCATCGGGGATCTTGCCACCGCTTTTCGCCCATTGGATGTGCCTTATACCCTGGCTTCGCAGCTCTTGTCCCAACCCAAGACCGACGCCGACACCATCGATCAAAATCAGGTCCGGACGATAGAGTTTGTCGAACTCAAGAAGCCTTTTGCGGACTTCTGGTAGTTCGTATTGGTAACGATATGCGGCCAAAAGATACCAGCTTGTGTCCCGATGTCCCCAAATGGTGAAAGCAGAATAGTTTCCAGCAGCCTTGCTCGCCGCCACGTCCACACTCATGATGAGTTCGGAGTATAGCGGGGGCGCCAGCGCGGGTTTAAACCATTTCCAATCGATCAGGTTTCCTGCCGGCGGCACAGGGGATTGCTGGTATTGAGCATAAAAAATTGCGGTTCCCATGCTGTCTCGGTAGCTGTCAAATTCCTTTTGTCCGAACTGTCCTGGATGAAGGAATTCGCCCTTTTTGAATCGGTGTTGAACGTTGTCTGACAGGTCGTAAGACAAATTTTCTTCGGCTCTAATGGGTATTTTGAGGACTTCCCAACCACCACTCTGCAGGACATGGCCGACGAGATCGTCCTCATGTAGTCGCTGCATGACAATGATAAGGACGCCGGTTCTTGGGTTATCGAAACGCGAATATACGGTATCGTTCAGCCAGAGTTTGGCTTCGTTGCGCGACGTGTCGTGCGCCATGTCCGAGGCCTTTTGGGGATCATCGAGAATAATAAAGTCGGCGCCTATTCCGGTCATAGACCCGCCGGGCGTCGTGGCAAACCGGTAGCCGCCTTCGGTGGTTGAGACGTAACTTTGCGTGTCGGACGAGCCGATCGTGGTCCCAGGATACGTGTGCTGGTACCACGACGCATTCAGGATCCTGCGCGTCTTGTTGGACAGATCGAGGGCCAACTGGGGGCCGTAACTCGCACAAATGATTTTCGCACCTGGGGTGCGGCCGAGAATGAAGGCTGGTAGCGCAACGGATACGATCGTAGATTTCAGTTGTCGAGGAGGAAGTAGGATCGCCAGCCGTTTTATCTCGCCTCTGACGCAGCGTTCAAGTTGATACGTAACAGCGCTAACATGCCAATTGGAATGATAAGGGCTTCCGGGATTTAGTTCATTGAACACCCGTTCGGAGAAAGCCTCGAGATCATTTCGCGTTACGGCAAGCAGAGCCAGACGGCTGTCATCGTTGTCACTCTTCGTCATCGGGCGCGTTCCTTTTTGACCATTCTAATTCTCTGATCTGGCGCTCGACGTATCGATCAAGAATAGCCTGATCGGCGGCCGAAAGCTCAGCCGCGACCCGCTGTTGGTGATCCTTATCAATGGCGTCGGCGTATTTAAGAACAGTATCGCGTGGTTTGTCTCGGCCACGAAGGGCGTCGTTTACCAGACCTTTGGCGAGCGCTTCTGCCCTGGGAATACGCTTTCTTCGGCCGTCCTCGCTTATGGTGATGGGCGCTCTGAGCTCCCGAGCGAGAAGCGCTTTGATACCTCTGGCGCCTTTGGGACGTCCATTTGGATTGCCAGATTGTCCCTTCACGAATTTACCGCGGTTTGGATCCTTGGAATGATCGCCATGGGTTTTTTCCGAGGACATCAGGGTTCTCCCGTTCGAGCCATTTCGTCGAAGCTCGCGCCTGTCACGGCGTGAACGGCAGTCTCGCCGGTGGCCATCTGCCAGCGGCGGATAGTCAAATCGACGTAAAGGGGGTCAAGTTCGATTACGCGCGCTCTGCGGCCGGTACGCTCGGCCGCAATAACGGCAGTGCCACTTCCGCCAAAGCAGTCTAGAATGATGCCTCCGCGATGTGAGCAGTCCAGCATCGCGTCTACGTACATCGCGCACGGCTTCACCGTTGGATGTGTCGTTAACGCCCGATGCCGATCATGCCCGGTATTGGTGCCGGGATAGTTCCACACATTGCTTCGGGACCGACCTTTTTCTCCAAGGTTGAAATTATTAACGTGAGGCGCCGTCCCGTTCTTGAAGACATAGACCAGCTCGTGTTGGGAGCGATAGAACGAGCCCATCCCTGCGTTATCCTTAACCCAGATACACAGATTCTTTTGCTTGCCGAACAGAGAATACGCGGCGACTTGCAACTCAAGTGAATGGGCATGGTCCATGAAGACGTAAATAATTGCGCCATCCGCGGTCACCCGTTTTACATGCTCAAGAAATGGAGTGAGGAACTCGCGCGTGAACTCCTGTTCCGAAAATTCTCCAGAACCTTGAAGAAATTCGCGATGGGTGGTATTCGGATGGCGCACGTGGCCTGCAATTCGAACATTGTAGGGCGGATCCGAAATCGCCATCTGCGCGCGCTCACTCCCAAGCAGATTACGATAGCTGGTGACGTCCAACGCGCTGCCGCAGTACACTTTGTGTCGGCCGAGGCAAAAGCAATCGCCCGGTCGTGATATCGCGCGCGTGTTCAAGTCAGGAATAACATCGTTCGCGCCATTCGGATCATATGGCGCGCCGACGATTCGATCGATTTCTGGGGTGTCAAATCCGGTGACGGAAAGGTCGAGTTCAAGATGGAGTGCAAGTTCCTTCATCTCGAGCTTGAGCATCGGAAAATCCCAGCTCGATAGTTCCGGAATTTTATTATCGGCAAGTGCAAAAAGACGCTTCTGGGTTTCGTCGAGATGCAACGCCACCATTACTGGAACTGTGGTGAAACCCAACTCGGTGGCGCACAATAAACGAGCGACACCGGACAGGACATTGCTGGCGCGATCAATGAGCAGCGGAACGAAAATCTTGAATTCGACGATCGAGCGACGGAGTGCATCGAGTTTGCGGCGCGAATGTCGGCGCAAGAGCCGTGCGGGATAATGAAGACTACCTATAGGCCGGTGCTCGATCCTGGCAGACCGAAGGCATTCTTTTAAGTCTGAAAAGTTTTCGGAGGTATGGCTGTATCTTTCCCGTTTAAGGATCGCCAATTCCGAACTCTGTGACCGTTTCGCCATCACAACCTCCCAAGTGGGCTGTCGTGTGGCGCTGGGCCAAAGGCACGACAGCCAGTTAAAACTGACTCTTCATCGTGCCCTCCATGGCCAGCAGATCTATGAACGTTCGCTTCCAGCGGTCAACACTGAGCGGTCTGCAGGGCTCAGGTCGCGTTCTCAGAACGGGGGAATCATCACAAATCATCGCCCGCTACTACGTCCTTGATAATTTGCGCCCCTCCAATTAGTCAAGTGCATTCGTTTAGGTTCTTCTGCGGTCCCCGGTGTTAGAAATGATAGTTGATGCGTTGCCCGTCCGCTTCGATTGGCCTTTTAGCGAATAAAACCGCCGGCGTCGGGTTCATCGACGGGAACGGCGCTGGCCCCAGACGTGGGCCTTTGAAGCTGATCCAGACAGCTGGCAGCCAAAGCTCGCTAAGTTTTGCGGTCAGAGTGAGAGCAACGGCTTCAGCTTGGCTCGTACTTCGTCAGTCACAGCTGCCGGAGCTTTGCATATGAATCGCGATCCCCGTTGCGCCCACGAGACGCTTCGCAATTGATCGGTCTGGACAACTCCACTGATCTCCTCGCTGTCCGGGAGCGGGACGTGAAAATTCCAATCTCGATCCCGCCGCGTTATCGGGCAGGCAATGCACCGGTCGGTCAATTGATTAAACGCGAGTGGCGAAAGCACAAGCGCAGGCCGTCGTCCGGCTTGTTCATTGGCACCCGTTTGCATGAAATCCGGCCAGATGATGTCGCCTGTATCCGGGCAGTAGGCCGTCACCTCACCACGCCTCATTGCCCTGCTTAGGACCCCAGTCGACCTCTTCAGGAACGTTGTTGCGCGTCATTCCACTCAGCAAATCTTCCAGCGTGTAGCGCGGCTTGCGTGCCGGCTTAACAATAGGGCGCAACACTAATGTACCGTTCTCAATCCTGATTTCGGCGCGTTTACCCGAGCTCAGCTTGATGCTCTCGGCAAGCGCCTTCGGTATGCGCACAGCAAGGCTATTGCCCCATTTGCAAAATTCAACAATCACATTGTTCTCCTCTTTACGTAGATACCATGTATATACAATGAAGTGCCGTGTTTACCAAGCGGAGTAGGTAGGATCGGGTTCGCTGGAGGGGTCAGACACAGGTGCAGTTAGGTGCGCTTGCAAGTTGAAGAGTAGCGCTCGACAGCTGATCAACGTGATAACGGCAGTGCCGCTGAACCGGCATGGCGAGACCGTCGATGCCCTTCCGCATGTCGATGAAGCCCAGGGCCGGCTATCTCTGCGGCACTCGCTCCGTCTTGCCCAGTCTGATCGAGAATCTGGCGTTTGTCCGCGTCATTGAATCGTCGCTGATGACCTTCACGTGGTCGGGGTCCAGTCGGACCTGCCGATGAGGAGGGGCAGATGTCACAACCCGGCAGCGGAACCAATGATAACCGCTGCACGATGTCGTGCGGCGTTCGCGTCAGGTATTAATTCCCCCGCGTTACACGATCATCCGGGTAGAGGCTCACAGCGACCCGCTCGCTACTTGATACGTTCCGGCTATCCGATGTGGCCCGCGCTCCGAAGGCTACTCAATCGCCTAGCGTGCGGCCCTCAAGCGCTGGTTCGTCGCGCACCGCTGTCTGACCGGTCGCGAAGTCTTTTCTTCAAAAGTAACGCCAACCGACCCTTCATCGTGACCCGAAAAGTTCCGCCGTTTGATCGGACCAGGCCTCGCGCGATCAGGCGATTTGCCTGATCGCGCCTAAGGCCGTCCGGACGAAGGCCCGATGCAACATCAACCAGCGAATAAAGGTCGCCGCGTTTCAATTCTCGGGTGATCCAATTTTTGCCGGAAAAATTGACCGCCAACTTGATAGTAATGGCGAGGAGCACAAGGCCACACGCGAGATAAACGTATCCAATCTCTGTCATAGTTGGCCTCCACGAGTAGATTTCCGGAGTTATCCACGGGCGCTGTTCGGAGCCACGGTCAGCGACCAACGACTCAATATGATAGGTTTCAGCAGGAACGTATGTTCACTTTTGCTCAGTTAGTGAGTTAAGGCCGCCTCTGTGGCGGCTAAGCCTCGACGTCGGTAAAGCAGCTTACGCTCGGGCAGCTGCGGTTCGGCTTGGAACATCGCGCGGCCGAACGCCTTCAGCGGGATGCCTTCAGCTTCACAATATTGCCGTTGATTCAAATCGCTACGCTTCCACGCCTCATGGTGCGCCCGCCAGAAGGCTTCGTTCTGACGCATCCACGCTCCGTTCCCGTCAACCATCTCGCTCTCCTCATTTGAAAAATCGAGAGCGAGAACAGATCGGGTTTTACGGACGCAGGAAAAGTGTGCAAGAAATGGACGCTTACTGATGTCGTAAGCGTCCATTCTTTGCACGTGGCTCAGTTGAGACTGGTCGGTGGTCGCCAGTTCCAGGGCAGGAGGTCGTCGAGGCGGCTCATGGGGTGTCCGTTGGACATGCGCTCGAGCACGCTCTTGAGATAGGCAAAGGGCTCGACGTCGTTGAGCTTGGCGGTGGTGATGAGCGAGCAGACGGTGGCCCATCGCTCGGCGCCGCCGTCGGATCCGGCGAACAGGTGGTTCTTGCGGCCGAGGGTGACGGGCCGGATGGCGCGCTCGACGGTGTTGGTATCGAGTTCGATGCGGCCATCATCGAGGAAGCGGCAGAGGGCATCCCAGCGGGTCAGGGCATAGCGGATCGCATCGGCCAGGCCGCCGCGGGGTGGGATTTGACGGAGCTGCTGCTCAGCCAGACCTTCATGGCCTTGACCAGCGGCAGAGAGCTGGCTTGCCGCACGCTCTGCCGCGTCGGCGGCGGTCTGGCCGCGGATGGCGGTCTCGATTGCGTAGAGTTCGGCGATGCGGCGCAAGGCTTCTGCCGCAATCGGGGAGCTGGTCGCCTGCTGCACGTCATAAAACTTGCGCCTGCGCGTGCGCCCAACAGGCCGCGAGCGCGAATGATGCCGCCGTCGCCAAGCCGCTCGAAGCCCGGGATAGCCGTCGACCTGCAGGACGCCCTTGAACCTGGCCAGATGGGAGGCGGGACGCTCGGCTTTGCGGTCCGGGCTGTAGAGATAGACGGCAGCCGGCGGGTCGGTGCCTTTCCAGGGCCGGTCGTCGCGAGCGTAGACCCAGAGCCGGCCGGTCTTGGTCCGGCCGCGGCCGGGATCGAGTACCGGGATCGGGGTGTCGTCGGCGAACAGCTTTTGCGACGCGAAGACATGCTCGGCGAGCTTGCTTCTGCAGCGGCTCCAGCCACCAGCAGGCACCGCCGACCCAGTTGGCCAAAGTGGAGCGGTCGAGCTCGACGCCTTGCCGGGCGAAGATCTGGCTCTGCCGGTAGAGCGGCAAGATGATCGCAGTATTTGGAGACCAGGACATGGGCGAGCAGGGCGGGGGTCGCCAAGCCTTTGGCGATCGGTCGCTCTGGCGCTGGCGCCTGATGGATGGTCCCGCAGGCCCGGCAGCCATAGCGCGGCCGGCAGATACGAATGACCCGCAGCCGCGCCGGAACGTGGTCGAGCATCTCGCTGACCGTCTCGCCGATCTGATGCAGCGCGCCACCACAGCAGGGGCAAGCCTGGCCCTCGATGTCCAGCCGGACGTCCTCGCGTGGCAGGTGGGCCGGCAGGCTCGGCCGCTCCGCCTCCGGTTTGCCGGGTTTGGTCTTGACCGGAGGGAGCCTGGCTTCGACCCGTGCCAGATCGACCTCGAGGTCCTCAAACCCAAGATGTAGCTGGTCGTTATCGAGCCCTTCGGCGCGCCGGCCGAACTGGTGGCGCTGCAGTTGCTTGATGATGAGGTTGAGGCGCTCGATCTCGGCCTTCGCCTCGCGGAGCGTAGGTACGCTCGGCTGCGAGCGAACGTACCAGCTGCTGCAGTGCTTCTACATCATCCGGCAGGGCGGCGAGATCGATATCCATGACGATGCAGAGTCAGCTGACTCGCATCGTTCTCGCCGCTCTGATCTGCATGATCGAGTCAATCGGTCGCAGGATTAGCCCGCAATTGCCGGACGCCATCGCTGTTCAGGAGCGCGCCAGTCCACGCCTTCGATCAGCAGCGAGAGCTGCGCCGACGTCAGCGACAGTGTCTCGTCCGGTTTGATGTTTGGCGGCCACAAAAAGAGGCCGTGCTCAAGCCGTTTGGTGAACAGACAGAAGCCGGTGCCGTCCCAATAAATGATCTTGATCAGGTTGGCTCTGGTGCGTCCGCGGAACACGAACAGATGGCCGGTGAAGGGATCCTGCTGCAGCACGCCCTGGACCAGCATGGCGAGACCATCGATCCCTTTGCGCATATCGATGAAGCCGAGAGCCAGATGCACCTTCACGTTCGGCGGGAGCAGCGTCGTCATGCCACGGTCTCCGCATCGGTGATCTCGACAGCGACAAATGCTGGAGGCGTCAGGTCCTGCTTCCATCGACATAGAACGCGGCGGTCGATCCCATAGCGGCGCGCTACCTCGGCGACGCTCGCGCCAGGTTGCGCGGCCTGTTCGAGAATGCGGTGTTTGTCGGCTTCATCGAACCGCCGCCGATGCCCCTCGCGTGGCCGCGGAACAATGGGAGCTTGCGGCTGCGAGGAGGGATAAGCCACAGGACTAAGCGGTGGACTAAAGGGCGGACTAAGACTGCGGACTAAAGGGTGGACTTAAGCCTCGGCGGCGATACAGTAGCTTGCGCTCGGCAGGCTGCGGCTCAGCTTTAAACACCGCTCGCCAGTTGCCGAAGGCTTTAAGTGGGATGCATTCCGCCTCGCAATACTGCCGTTGATTCAGGTCACTACGCTTCCAGGCCTCGTGGTGCGCCCGCCAGAATGACTCGTCCTGACGTCGCCACGTTCCGTTCTCGTCCACCATCTCGCTCTCCTCATTTGCAAATCCAGAGCGAGAACAGATCGTGCTTTACGAACCCCAGGAAAAGTGTGCGAGAAATGGACGCTTACACGACGCTTACTGATGTCCGGCTGAATTTCCCTGTTAATTCGATTTCGATCCCTGTTAACCGAAAATATTTCCCTGTTAATTTCTGTAGGGATTTTTTCCGTTAAATATTTGATTATTCGAATGAATTCAGCCGAAACAATCGGCAAAAGGTGCCCGATCTAATATATTCCCTGTTATTTTCCCTGATAGCAGGGATTGGCGGGGCGAGTTTCTTTGCGGGACAGCTGGGCCCGCGCGAGAACCGGTCTACGTGGGTAAGGGGAAGGCGATTATTACCGGTTGCTTGCAAGCCGGATGATCCGTTGTGACGGACGCCGCGGGAACCCCGCTAATTGAGAAGAGGGGCTCTAGTGGAACGCCATCAGCTTGAACAGCGGTGCGAGGTAGCTGAGTTCCTGACCCGAGGTCGGCGTGGTCCGGCTGATAAAGTCGAATATCTTGCCGTCCTGTAGCCCGTAATTGGCGAGCCGCTGCACCTGGCGGTTCTTGTCGAAATAGATCGCGATCACCCGCTGGTCGACGACCTGCTGGTTCATGAACATCACTTTGCGGACGGAGCGCTGCGAGATGTAGTAGAAAACCTCGCCGCTGAGTGTGGCCACCGTCGATGGGGTTCCCATCACGATCAGCACCTGATCCTGGCTGGCGCCGATCGGAATTTGCTCGAGAGCGCCGGGCGGCAGGATGTAGCCCTTCTGGAACTGCTCGCCGGCGCAGCCGGCCAGCACCGCCCCTGCCAAGGCGATCGCGACCGCGACGCGAAGGCCTCGCCAGCGGGCAAAAAGGCCACGCGGAGAACGCACGCGTCGGCATGTCGGGCTCTTCACGGTCATTGCGGAACTGGTCCCGTCCCCTTGCATCGCGCGAAGCGTTGACGTACCGGGCAGCACACTGGATTGCAAGATGAGCGGCCCCCCAATACGTAAACCTTGGGGGTTCGCTTGCGGAACCCACAATGCTTTGGCCGTTCAATCACTTCCGGAACCCCCACGCGCCCTCGCGCGGCACCATTGAGGCCATCTATGGCATGATCGTGACGCAAGCGCGAGAACCGTTGTTTTATCGGGACTTGGCCGTGCCGGATACGGTTAACGGGCGTTTTGATATGCTGGTCCTGCACTTGTGGATGGTGTTGCGGCGGCTAAAGCTGATCGAGGGCGGAACCGGCCTTTCCCAGACGCTGTTCGACCGCTTCTGCGACGATATGGACGCCAATTTGCGGGAAATGGGCGTCGGCGATCTCACCGTGCCCAAGCGGATGCAGGCCTTCGGAGAGGCGTTTTACGGCCGCTCCGCCGCCTACGATCTGGCGCTCGCCGCGGGCCAGGAGCCACTGGCGCAGGCGCTCTGCAGGAATATCTTGAACGGCGAGGCGGTCGAAAAAGCCCGGCGGCTGGCCCGCTATGCCGAGGCCGCTATCGCCGCTCTCGCCGGGGCAGACGAGGCGAAGTTGCGGAGCGGATCGTGGAGGTTTCCTTCGCCCGCGCGATCGGAAGGTTAGCTATGAGCAGGTTTGACGGCATCAGGGACAATGCGGATCCCTGGAGCATCCCCATCGTCGTGGCGCAAATACCCGACACTGGATTGCATCGCGAATTCGAGGCCGGCCCGGCCACCCGCGAGGCGATGGCCGATGTCGCCGGCTTGCGCGAAGTTCTATCGGCGCAGGCGTCGCTCGACGTGACGCCCAAAGGCGGCGGCCGCGTCCATGTCGTCGGTCGCGTCAGGGCCCGGATCGGGCAGACCTGCGTGGTCTCGCTCGATCCGATTGAGAACGACATCGATGAGGCGATCGATCTGATTTTTGCACCACCCGAGCAAATTCCCGAAATGGCTGCCCTTGTCGACGAGGCCGCTGAAAGCGATACCGAGATTCCGGACCCGCCGGAGCCGATTGAAAATGGCGTGATCGATCTTGGCCGGGTCGCCACCGATGCGGTGTTTCTGGCTGTCGATCCCTATCCGCGCAAACCGGATGTGGTTTTCGAACCGCTTGTCGTGGCGGACGACCCCGAGGATCATCCCTTCGCAGCGCTCAAAGCGCTGCAGATCGATCCAAAGCCGGAGGCTCCCAGGAGTCGGCCGAACGGTCATCCGAACAAGTCCGAAGGCAGTTGAAGCGCGATTAAGCGTGGTTTGGCATTCCTGTTGCCGCAAACAGCGACGCCGGGCCGCTGCGATGATGTGGCCTAATGCATTGAATTATCTTGCTTTATTCGATTGATCTGATTACGGGCCGCGCGGCGGGCGGCCGAAAGGGTGAGGTCAAGAGCAAAGGGTCAGGTCAAGAGGTTGTGTCGGGACACGGACAGGCTATTGTCGCGGCCTGGCCGGAGTGCATCGTAGCACTCCGCCGATCGCCGCCTTCCGTGGCGATTTCCAGTCCGCGGCCGAGCGCTTCAAGACCGCAAAAGATCAGGTTTCCGGGACGTTCATGCCTCACAAGGTTCGAATCGCGCTTGACGCCATGGGTGGCGATGTCGGCGCATCGGTCGTGATTCCCGGCGCCGCGATTTCGCTGACCCGGCATCCCGACGCCGAGTTTCTGCTGTTCGGCGATCAGCGCACTGATCGAGCCGGAACTCGCCAAATATCCGGCGATGAAGGCCGCGTCGCGCGTCATCCACACCGATGTCGCCGTCAGCATGCACGACAAGCCGAGCCAGGCGTTGCGCCGCGGCCGCAAGACCTCCTCGATGTGGCTCGCCATCGAAGCCGTCAAGAAGGGCGAGGCCGATGTGGCGGTTTCCGCCGGCAATACCGGTGCGCTGGCGGCGATGGCGCGGTTCTGCCTGCGCATGCTGCCAGGGATCGACCGGCCGGCGCTGGCGGCGATATGGCCGACCGCGCGCGGCGATTCGGTGGTGCTCGATCTCGGCGCCACCATCGGCGGCGATGCGCATCATCTGGTGGCGCTGGCCGTGATGGGCAGCGCGATGGCCAGCGTCCTGTTCGACCTGGAACGGCCGACGGTCGGTCTGCTCAACATCGGCGTCGAGGAAATCAAGGGCCGCGAGGAGATTCGCGAGGCGGCCGAACTGCTGCGCGCGATGAACCTGTCGCAACTCGAATATATCGGTTTCGTCGAAGGCGATGGCATCGGCAAGGGCGCTGCCGACGTCATCGTTGCCGAGGGTTTCAGCGGCAACATCGCGCTGAAGGCCGCCGAGGGCACCGCGCGACAGATCACCGAATTCCTGCGCAGCGCAATGTCGCGCACCTGGCGCGCGCGGATCGGTTATCTGTTTGCCAGGAACGCCTTCAAGTCGCTGCGTGACAAGCTCGACCCCTCGAAAGCGAATGGCAGCGTGGTGCTCGGCCTCAACGGCATCGTGGTCAAGAGCCATGGCGGAGCCGACGGCGAGGGCTTTGCCTATGCGGTCGATGTTAGCTATGACATGGTCCGCAACGATCTCCTTACCAAGATCAATCAGATGCTCAATCGCGACGGCGGCGCGCTGGTGTCAGCGCCGACCGCGCAGGAGGCTGTCTCGTGACTGCGATACGTTCGGTCGTGCTCGGCTGCGGTTCCTATCTGCCGCAGCAGATCCTGACCAATGCCGAGTTGGCGAAGCGGATAGACACCTCGGACGAGTGGATCGTGCAGCGCACCGGCATCCGGCAGCGCCATATCGCGGCCGAAGGCGAGTTTACTTCGCATCTGGCGATCCATGCCGCCAACGCCGCATTGGCCCATGCCGGGGTCGACGTGCAGTCGATCGACCTGATCGTGCTGGCGACGTCGACGCCCGACAACACCTTTCCGGCGACCGCGGTTGCGGTGCAGAACGCGCTTGGCATCAACCATGGCGCAGCCTTCGACCTGCAGGCGGTATGTTCGGGGTTCATCTTCGCGCTGGCCACCGCCGACAATTTCCTGCGCGCCGGCGCCTTCAAGCGCGCGCTGGTGATCGGCGCCGAGACTTTCTCGCGCATTCTCGACTGGAACGACCGCGGCACCTGCGTGCTGTTCGGCGACGGCGCCGGCGCCGTCGTGCTGGACGCGCAGACGCAGCCGGGTCTCACGTCCGACCGTGGCATACTGACCACGCATCTGCGCTCCGACGGCCGCCACAAGTCGAAATTATACGTCGATGGCGGTCCTTCCTCGACCCGAACGGTCGGTTATCTGCGGATGGAAGGCCGCGAAGTGTTCAAGCACGCGGTCGGGATGATCACCGATGTGGTGGTGGATGCCTTCAAAGCCACTGGAACCACGGCCGAGGATATCGACTGGTTCGTGCCTCACCAGGCCAACAAGCGGATCATCGATGCTTCAGCGCACAAGCTTCATATTGCGCCGCAGAAGGTGGTGCTGACGGTGGACCTGCACGGCAACACATCGGCGGCATCGATCCCGCTGGCGCTGTCGGTTGCGGTGCAGGACGGACGTGTGAAGCAGGGCGACCTCGTGCTGCTCGAGGCCATGGGCGGCGGTTTCACCTGGGGTTCGGCGCTGCTGCGCTGGTAAACGCGCTGATAAAAACTTTAAGCACTTAGCGATCTTGTTTCATGCTACTGCATGGATGAGCGCTGTTGACCATCGTGTGTTAAGCTCATAATTTCAGAGACGAATTGTTCGCCGAGAGTTTTGCTGGGGCAGGCGATGACCGGTACCGGAAAAACAGTTACACGCGTCGATCTGTGCGAAGCGGTCTACCAGAAGGTAGGCTTGTCGCGCACGGAGTCGTCTGCCTTTGTCGAACTGGTCCTGAAAGAGATCACCGATTGCCTGGAAAAGGGCGAGACGGTGAAGTTGTCGTCGTTCGGGTCCTTCATGGTGCGCAAGAAGGGCCAGCGTATCGGCCGCAATCCGAAGACCGGCACCGAGGTGCCGATCTCTCCGCGTCGCGTGATGGTGTTCAAGCCGTCGGCCATCCTGAAGCAGCGCATCAACGGCAACAGTTCCGCCAATGGCGAAGGCAAGGCGGACTAACCAGGCCGGCTAACCAATTCCTTCAACCGGGCAAGCGAACAGGAGCGGGCATTTGGACAAGTCGCCGGATGCGTTCCGAACCATCAGCGAGGTCGCCGACGATCTCGACATTCCCCAGCACGTGCTGCGGTTCTGGGAGACACGGTTCACCCAGATCAAGCCGATGAAGCGGAGCGGCGGCCGGCGCTATTATCGCCCGGACGATGTCGACCTGCTCCGGGGCATCCGCCGTCTGCTGTATGGCGAGGGCTACACCATCCGCGGGGTGCAGCGCATCCTGAAAGAACAGGGCATTGGCTCGGTTCAGCGTCTGGTGGATGGATCGGCTGTCGCTTCGTTTGCCGCGGTCGAGCAGGCGGTCGGACAGCGGCTGCGGGAGGATGCCAACGATGCTGTCCCCGGCGTCGACGGCGATGATGACGACTACGAGGGCACCGACGGCATCGATTTTCGCCTTCTCGAAAGCGATGAGGACGGAATGCCGAAACTGCCGGATGCCGGCCCTATTCCCGGTGTCACCGGCGAGGCGCGCGCGCTCGACGTCGCCCGGCTGCAAGCCGTGTTGCAGGATCTCATCGCCTGCCGGCAATTGCTCGATTCCGCGCTGAAGGACGGCTGACCGCCTAAGCTTCGCGAAACCGGTTTTTTGGCTTCTGCGTGCCCCGTGGCGCACCTTGCGCACAAGGCCGATCAAAGCTAAGGGAACGGCATCGGAGCGTGGCGCAGCCCGGTTAGCGCACTAGTCTGGGAGACTAGGGGTCGGAGGTTCAAATCCTCTCGCTCCGACCAAATACGACCAACCCTCGTTTACGATTTTGATGTTGGGTGAGCGTTTCTTGCTCGCGGGTTGGCCTCAACATGCCTCTTTAAAGTTCCGGAGGAATGGGAGTGGATTTTCCCGCTCTCCGATCGGCAAGCCAGGAAACCCACGGCTCAGTGTCGTACGGCGGCTTGTGAAGATCGATGCACCACTCGGGTGGTGCGGGATCAAGAAACGCGGCAACGCGCTCGTCTCGGTTCAGACAACGAGGGACAGTCGCTTTGGCGCGCTCAATCAGAGCCTGAGTGTTCTCATTGTCTATTTTGGCTTGTCCGCCGAAGCCCATTGGCGGCGCCGCTCTTTCACCGGTAGACGTCGAAAGCATTCGCCATATCCGGACACTGCGGTCCTTGCTTGACGTCATGACAAACCGGCCGTTTGGACTGAATTCGGCGCTGACGATTGCCCCGCCATGACCGGCCAGATCAGTGATGAGCTGTCCGGTTTGCATATCTTTCACGCGCACAAAATTGTCGACAGCGGGCGCCTGCGGCCTTTCCATTCTCGATCCAGACCGCGTCTCTCTGACGTTTACCAGTTTCAGGAGAATTCGCTGACCGTCCCGACTTAAGGAAAAAAAATCGATAGCCCGGTCGTTCTCGAGTTCGCGGAAGTTTGAGCCATCCTTGTCAAGATCGAAAATCAGTACCGACGATCCCGCAATTCCTACCAGATGTTTCCGATCCGGACTGAAGGCTATTGCCGTACGACATACTTGTACGGAAGCTCGATTGTCCGGATCAACTCGCCCGTATCCACGCTCCAAAGACCGAGTGTTCTCTGCCTTAGCGATCCGGCGAATTGATGCCCGTCGCTGCTGAAGGCGGCGACATTCTCAAAGTCATTTGTGCTGATACCTTCGGAAAATTTTCTGACTTGAGTTCCCGCTATTCGCGTCCCACAGGCTGATCCCTGCTTTGGAACTCACCAGCAGCAAGCCGCCATCGGGGCTGAATGCAACAGCGGGTTTGGACATAATGCCAGAGCTCAAATCCAGCGTAACAAGCGCTTCACCTGTGGTAGCTCTTCGAATTTCAACTCCTCGATCGAGGAGCGCGATCTTTTCCCGATCGGGACTGAACTTTATCGCTTCTCTGAAAAATCTATTGTAGGCCCAGCCTTGTACTTGTTTGCCTAAGTTGACGTCCCAGACCGTGACGGACGTTTTTCCGTGTCCCTCGTCCGCCACGACGAAGATATATTGGCCATCGGCGCTGAAATGCGACGCCTTGATGCCTTCGTCGCGGGCAGCATCGATCTGAATTACCTTTATCGTCTCGCCCGCTGTGCTCGCCTGTTGAAAGCTCGAGGAAAGAACCGCTTCCGCGTCCGCAAAGTATGGTCGATCCAGCACATCGAAGCGGCTGGGAAGTGCTTCCAAGGCAAGCAGGGTCGATTTTGTCAGTTCGCCGCTTTGGAAGCTTTGATTTGCAAGATCGGAAAGAAACCTGGAATTGTTCAACTGGGCCTGATCCCGCTGCAGGCGCTCCTGGTTGGAGGCGATTTCCGCGCGCCTGGCTTCAGACTGGGCCTTTCGCTCTGAGTAAAACGCTTGAACCGCCACGATCGCAAACAGCACTGCGGCCGCCGCCGTGAAGCTCTGGGATATCCGCGCGCGTTGCGATGAGCGCCGCACGAAGTTGCGGATCGGCGGCTCAATTTCATCTTTCCATCGCCGGCCAAGGTCGACGGCATTGGCAAGGTCTGGATTGCGGAGGAGTAGCTGCCACCTGGAGAGGAAGCCCGAGGCCGTCCTCCAACGGTCAAACTGCTGCTCGACGAGAGCTCTTATCTCGAGGTCGCGGCGGTCCAGGGCGAGTTGTTGCTGCGCTCGCTGCCACCGGCTGATGAGCGCCTCATGCGCGAGGCGGATGCTCGCCGTTTCACGCTCTGACGTCGCCACCAACAGCCGGGCGGCCACGAAGGCCTCAATGAGTTTGCTGGCAGGGCTGTCTTCGGCAAATGCGGCAAGCGAGGCCGGCCTCGCAACGGGCAGTTCGGCGCTCCCGCTTACAGTCGTAAGTGCCCGAAGAACTCTAGGCAGGCTCGCTTGGGCTTCGCGGGGTAACGTTGCCAAAACTTCGTCGGCTCTTTTGGCAATCGCTCCTTCAAGCCCTCCAAGCGCTTCATAGCTGGCATGAGTGAGAACCGTCTCCATGCGTGCTCTGGCGTTTCGATAAAGCTCGTCAAGGGTGAATGAGAGCAGGGGAAGGGCGCCAGGCGCCGCGGCCGCGTGCTCCGCCAGGATCGCGTCGAGCCCAATGCTGCTTTTGAAATGCGCCTCGAAACTGAGGCCAGAAGCCTGGGCCGGCTTGCGAACCATCTCCGCCAGTTCGGCAGGCGAAGCGGCAGAAAGATCGAGCCGGCCATGGCCTGCCGCGAGTGCGATCAGTTCAGGAATCTCAGCAGCGCGGGACCAGAAGTCCGCACGCAGCGTCGCAATCACCCAGACCCCGCCCGACCTGGCCAATCCGGCGAGCAAACGAATGAACGAGCGCCTCTCATGATCTCGCACGGGGAGCGTGAACAACTCCTCCAGTTGGTCGACAACGAGAAGGAGTTTGGCCTCCTCGCAGGCAAGGAGTCCCGCCGTCTGGCGTGCCGCTTCGGTCAACCGGCCCAGCGCTGTGTTGAACGTAAACCCCGGATTGTCCACGGAGCTGCGCAGGTAGCTAGCCAGGTCAGCCACGCCCTGGCCCGGACCCACCAATTCAGGCAGACCGATGTCGGGCTCACTGCCACGCATCAGCGCATCGGCAAACGCAAGAAAGAGGTCTTTGCTTTCAGAAGCAAGAGCGGGTCGAAATACGCAGCGGCGCAGGAAAGAGATTCCGCTGACACGCTGTGGCTTCATCAGCCTCGGCACCACGCCTGCCTTGACGAGCGACGACTTACCGGAACCACTGGCGCCCGAGACTAGAAGAAACGCGCTTCCGCTGCGAGCATTTATCGCGACCTGCTCGGCCGCTTTCGTGATCGCGGCGTCGCGTCCGAAGAAGATCGGAGCATGCTCAAACTCATAGGATTCGAGCCCGCGAAACGGATCACCGAGCCAGAGCGGTTCAGAGCCTGCGGCGGCAGTGTTCTTCGCGCGACGTTCGATAAGCTTGCGCAGGGATTGCTCGAAACGGACAGCAAACTCCTCCAGCGTCCGGTACTCATCAAACGCCGACAGGAACACATCCCGATCCACAAAGTGTCTCGTCCAAAACGCGTTCAATGCAGCGAGCTGATCCATGCTCTGTGCTTGAGCCGTTGTATCAATCGGATCGATCGGGGCCGGACTGACTTTGCGGAACGCAAGCAGGTCAGGCGCGCCATTCTGGCGGGCCGCCCGTAATGCTTCTTCGTACTCCCATTCCGTTCCCGTGACGGGCACTCGGCCATCGATGCCGCGATATTCGCGCTCGCTCGTTTTCTCCGGCAGAGGCGTGCCAAGCCGAGACCAAAGAATCAGTACGACGATGTCGAAAGCACTTGGAGGCTCCAATGCATCCTGGAAATGCTTGGAGGCGATTAAGGCTTCGTGCTCCCAACGGTAGATTTCAATCTGGAAAAGCCTGCCGTATTCCTGCGATAACTTGTCTGCGATCAGGGCGGTGCGAAGCCGCTCGTCGGGCACATCGGTTGGGGAAGAAACAAACGGCGTGGCATCTCGCCCTCATTCCGAGTCTGAGAGTTGCTAAAGGCGATTTTGCTGGACTGCCGGAAATAATTCAATACCCTGAAATTGACAGGATGCTAACGCGCCACATGGCTGCATCTGAATCCCAGGTTGTTGTCCGTCGCCGATGCTCTCCCGGAGGATTTCTTCGCTGCATATCGTCCTTCCAAATAAAGTGTCCGTAACAATGTGCGGATTGGAAAACGTGATACGCCGGCAGGGTGTTCTCAGAATTTAATCTGCGCTCACTGGACAGCGTGACCCAGCACCTGCTGGATCATGTCCGCGTTTTCATGCACCGCTCGGTTGGCAAGGCTGATGAAGATCGAAATGGCGATGATCAACAGCAGGCCCATCACCAGCCGCGGACGGCTTAAAAGCCGCTTGATGCGCGTAAGGGTGTGTACTTTTGCACGGTCGGGGCGCTCTTCGTTTTCCATGATTTTTGCCATTAGCATGTCCCCGTCACAGGCGCATTTTTCTCATTCTCGCATGTCGGAGAATGGCTGGTCAGGGGCCTCCGCCAAGTTTGCCGCTGAAAAAGATCATCCGGAAACTCTAGCGGATTAATGGCTGTTCCCCTCGCGCGTGGGGAATGTCATGATATCAAAACCGCTTCCGCAATTCCAATACTTGTGCTGTAGATTTGTTTGCGCGTGGTTGATATGAATTTGCCAACTTTCAAGAGCCAGGTCCCATGAAAGATTTTGCCGGAAAGATCGCCGTCATCACCGGAGGCGGCACGGGGATGGGTCGTGAGCTGGCGCGGCAACTGGTCGCCGAGGGCTGCAATGTCGCGATGTGCGATGTTTCGGCAAGTGCGATGGCGGAAACCAAGCGGCTGTGCGAGGTGGAAAAGCTGCCACAGGGCCTGCGCATCACCACCCATATCGCCGATGTCTCGATCGAAGACCATTTGCTGCGCTTTCGTGATGAACTCAGCCAGCAGCAGGCGACCGATAGGATCCATCTGTTGTTCAACAATGCCGGCATCGGCGGCGGCGGCAGCCTGTTCACCAACACCCGCGAGCAGTGGGAAAAGACCTTCAATATCTGCTGGGGCGGGGTCTATCTCGGCACCCGCATTTTCCTGCCGATGCTGCTGAAGGCCGACGAGGGCCACATCGTCAACACCTCCAGCGTCAACGGGTTCTGGGCTTCCGTCGGCCTTGGCGTGTCGCATACCGCCTATAGTGCGGCGAAATTCGCGGTGAAGGGATTCACCGAAGCCCTGATGAACGATCTCCGGCTGAACGCGCCACATATCAAATGCTCGGTGGTGATGCCCGGCCATATCGGCACATCCATTGTTTCCAATTCCCGAAAAGTGCAGAGCGGCACCGATTCCGATCGGCTCAACGACAATGAAGTTCTGGCTGCCCGCCAGCGTCTGAAAGGCATGGGCGTCGATACCGCGCCGATGTCGGATGAGGATATTCAGAACATCGCCGCCGACAGGGCGAGGAGCTTCCGCGATGAGGCTCCGATGACCGCGGCCGCGGCGGCAAAGGTCATTCTCGACGGTGTCAAGGCCGGGCGCTGGCGTATCCTGGTCGGCGACGACGCCCACCGGCTCGACGAGCGCGTGCGCGCAACGCCGGAACAGGCCTATGAGCCGGACTTCTATCACAGCCTGGTGGCGGAGGTCGGCTGGAAGATTGGGTAGTCCGGAACGGCCGGCTGTCCTGTTTACCGCAACACCACCCAGGCCGGCGCGTGATCGCTGGCGCCTTCTTCGCCGCGGAACTGGCGATCGACGCCAGCCTTGAGCAGGCGCGGCGCCAGCGCCGGGCTGAGCAGCAGATGATCCAGCCGCAAGCCGGCATCGCGAGGCCAGCGGTTTCGCTTGTAGTCCCAGAACGTGTAGATCGGCTTCGATGGATGCAATTCGCGGATCGCGTCAAGCCAGCCTTGCGCCACCAATGACTTGAAGGCGGCGCGGCTCTTCGGCTGGATCAGCGCGTCCTTGTCCCACGATCTGGTCGGATAGATATCCAGCGGCGTCGGTGCGACGTTGTAGTCGCCAGCCAGCACCACGGGAACGTCCTGTTTTATGAATTTCGCGGCATGCAGCTTGAGCCGCATGAACCAGTCGAGCTTGTAATCGAATTTCGGCCCTGGTTGCGGATTGCCGTTCGGCAGATAGAGGCTGGTGACGATGACGCCGCGCACGGCGGCTTCGATATAGCGCGCCTCGGTGTCATCACGATCCCCGGGAAGTTCGGTCCGGATCAGCACCGGCTCGGCGTTTCGCGCCAGGATGGCGACGCCGTTCCAGGTCTTTTGCCCGCGCCAAACCGCGCCGTACCCGGCCTTCTCGATCGCGCCCAGCGGGAAATCGGCGTCGGCCGATTTCAGTTCCTGCAGACAGACGACATCGGGTTTTGCCGCGCGCAGCCATCGCAGCAGGTTCGGCAGGCGCCGGTTGATATTGTTGATGTTGAAGTGTTGCGACCTTCATGGCCCTGACGAGACGTCAGGCGGGTATCGCGGCGGCCGGATCGACCGCCGCGGCGCCGCCCTTGTAGATGCGCGCGTACCGCGAGCCGAGGCTGGTCATGACTTCATAGCCGATGGTGCCGAAATGATGCGCGAGTTCGTCGATGGTGATGCCTTCGCCGATCAGCGTCACCATATGGCCGCGCCGGGCGGCGTTCTTTTCGAGGTCGGTGATATCGACGGCGATCAGGTCCATCGAGACCCGGCCCGCGATCGGGCAGCGCTTGCCGGCGACCACGACTTCGGCGCCGCGGGTGCCGTCATTGCTGCTGCCGGCGCGGAAATATCCGTCGGCATAGCCGGCCGAGACGATCGCAAGCCGGGTCGGCCGCCGCGCGGTCCAGGTTCCGCCATAGCCGACGCTCTCGCCCTTCTCGACATCGCGGATCTGCACGATGCGGGCTTTCAACTCGACGACCGCCTGCATCGGATTGTCGGCTTCCGGCGTCGGATTGATGCCGTAGAGTGCCGCTCCCGGCCGCACCAGGTCGAACTGGAAGGGCGCTCCGAGGAAAATGCCGGAGGAATTGGCTAGCGAGGCCGGCACGCCGGAAAACAGACTGGCGATCTCGCGAAAGGTTGCGAGCTGTTTGGCGTTGAGCGGATGATTGGGAGTTTCGGCGCAGGCCAGATAACTCATCACCAGCGTGATGCCGTGATCGCCGGCATTGATCCGGGGAATGATGCCCTGCGCCTCCGTGCGGTGTAAGGCCGAGCCGGTTCATGCCGGTATCGATATGGATGGCCGCGCCGCCCGCCCAGCCGGAACGGCGGCAGAACACGTCCCATTCGGCAAGCTCATTGAGATCGCCGATCACCGGTTTGCAATTGATGCTGGCGAAGGCGTCGCCGCAGGTCTGGAAGAAGCCGTCGAGGACATAGATGGTAGCCTGTGGCAGCGCCGCCCGCGCAGCGCGGGCTTCATCGAGCGTGGCGACGAAAAACGTTTTGCAGCCGGCGCCGGCCAGCGCACGGGCGACCGGATCGAGCCCGCAGCCATAGGCGTCCGCCTTGATCACGCCGGCGCAATCGGCCGGCACGGCGATTTTCTCCAGCTTGCGCCAGTTGGCGACGATGGCGTCGAGATCGATGGTCAGGACCCCGGTGGCCGTCGCGGTGGCAGCGGCGAATGCCGCAGCCGCGTTCGCCTCGGGAGACAATATGCCGCCGGCGATAATCGATTTGGGATCGGAAGCGGAATTCATGCCGCACTTTACGAGGGCGGCGAGGGCGGTTCAACCCGTGCAGGCGAGTCAGTAGGTTCGCTCGGGCATATGGCTGTCATGCACGAGATCGCTGAACCGCGTGAACTGGCCCTCGAACTGACAGTTCGACCGTGCCGGTCGGACCGTGGCGCTGCTTGCCGATGATGACTTCGGCCTTGCCGTGCACCAGCGACATATCGAGCTGCCATTTTTCGTATTCGGGGGTGCCGATGCGCGGCTCCTTGTTGGCGAGGTAGTATTCCTCGCGAAACACGAACATCACCACGTCGGCGTCCTGTTCGATCGAACCGGATTCACGCAAGTCCGACAATTGCGGACGCTTGTCGTCGCGGCTTTCGACCTGGCGCGACAGCTGCGACAGCGCAATCACGGGAACATTCAATTCCTTTGCCAGGGCTTTCAGGCTGGTGGTGATCTCGGTGACTTCCTGCACGCGGTTGTCGTTGCCGCGCTTGCCCGAGCCCTGCAGCAGCTGGATGTAGTCGACCACGATCAGATCGAGGCCTTTCTGCCGCTTCAGCCGGCGGGCGCGCGCGGTCAATTGCGAAATCGACAGGCCGCCGGTCTCGTCGACATATAGCGGCAGCGATTGCAATTCGATCGAGTAGTCGCGGATTTTCTCGAAGTCGGTCTCGGTGATGCCGCCGCGGCGGATCGTGCTTGAGGCGATGCTGGTCTGCTCGGCGAGAATACGGGTGGCGAGCTGTTCGGCGGACATTTCGCAGGAGAAGAAGCCGACGATGCCGCCATTGACCGACTTCATGGTGCCGTCGGCCTGAACCTCGGCGCGATGCGCCTTGGCGATGTTGTAGGCGATGTTGGTGGCAAGCGCGGTCTTGCCCATGCCGGGACGGCCGGCGATGATGACAAGGTCGGAGGGCTGCAGCCCGCCCATCTTGACGTCGAGATCGCGCAGGCCGGTCGCAATGCCCGACAGCTTGCCGTCGCGCTGGAAGGCCTTGGCCGCCATGTCGACCGCGACGGTGAGGGCCTGGGAAAACTTCTGGAACCCGCCATCGTAGCGGCCGGACTCGGCCAGTTCGTACAGCCGTCGCTCGGCGTCCTCGATCTGCGCACGTGGCGCAAAATCCACCGGCGCGTCGAAGGCGACATTGACCATGTCCTCGCCAATCCGAATCAGGTCGCGGCGCAGCGCCAGCTCATAGATCGTCCGCCCGTAGTCATGGGCGTTGATGATGGTGGTGGCTTCGGCGGCAAGCCGCGCGAGGTATTGGCCAACCGTCATGCCGCCGATGTCGGTTTCGGCCGGAACGAAGGTCTTCAGCGTCACCGGAGTCGCGACCTTGCCCATCCGGATCAGGCTACCGGCGGTCTCGAAGATGGTCTGATGGATCGGCTCGAAGAAATGTTTCGGCTCGAGAAAGTCCGACACCCGGTAGAAGGCGTCGTTATTGACGAGAATCGCTCCCAAAACGCTCTGTTCTGCCTCGATATTGTGCGGCGCGCTCCGATAGGCCGGAGTTCCCGGACCGGGGGCGAGCGTCAGAACGTTCGAATCAAGGATAGCCATAGGCGGATTGTTCTCGGACTTTTGTCGAATGCGGGGCGCGATAGAGCGCTGCTCCTGCCTGGAACGGAAGCAGGAACCCGCCTTATGCCCGATTCACACAATGCGGCGTGTGAATTCCGGACCGGGCCGCAGATTGCCGCTTGACGGGTTTCCCGGAGGCTTCGGAACGGCTTCGCCGTTCAAAAAAAGCGAAAAAGATGAGAGGAAACTGAACCTTCGCCGCGCCGCCAATACCAACAATAGGAATGTCTGGCGCGCCGTGCCGCCTTCTCGTCGCTGGACTAAATCAGGATGAGATAGATCAGCGCAATCAGGGCGGCGCTGACGCCGGTGGCGATTAAGGCGTAGTCGGTGCCGACGGCATAGTCGGCACCGATTTCAGCCTGCGGATCGCACGGCGTTTGGCAGGTTTTTTGGGCCATTTCGGAGGTTTAGGACGAACCGGCCAGACCCACTGTGAACTGGATCACATCTGGCTCTTTTTCTTTACGGCATGTTCGTCGGGAACCGGTTGACGTGATCCAGGTTGGTAGGGACGGGATCGGCGAGTTCAAGCTTCAACAAGACCGGACAAAAACCGGACAGGAACAGGCGATGAGCCAACAGCTTCAGCAGTGGCAATCGGGTGACGGCCAGAAATTGTGGCTGTCGATGCTTGTCGGCACCATGGAAGAAGTTTCCAGCTCCAAGCTTCGCAACTTGCCGGTCAGTCCGTCCGCGCTGATCGCAATAGAAGCCCAACTGGCGCGGCCGGCGTCGCCGTATCCCCATACCTGTTTCAGCTTGCGAAACTAGACTTTATTCGCCGGCGATCTGCAGCCGCGGTCGGTGGCTTCGTTCGACTCCGCGGAGCCTTGATTCCTCGCTCACGATGTAGTCCCGGGTGATCGGCACCACGCCTTGGCGTTTAGCGAGCTGGATCTGGAAATTCATCAGGCCCTGCTTGCGGAACGACATCTCCGAACACGCCAGGTAAAACTCCCACATCCGCGCAAAGCGTTCGTCGTAGAGCCGCACCGCTTCCTCCCGTCGCGCCATGAAGCGTTCGCGCCAGGCTTTCAGCGTCTCGGCATAGTGCAGCCGCAGGATTTCGATATCGCACACCAGAAGTCCGGCGCGCTCGATCGCGGGCAGCACTTCCGAAAGCGCCGGAATGTAGCCGCCGGGAAAAATGTATTTCGCGATCCAGGGATTGGTGACGTCAGGGCCATGCGAGCGGCCGATCGAATGCAGCACCATGACGCCGTCATCGGTGAGTAGCTCGGCGCAGCGCCGGAAATAGGTTTCGTAGAAGTCGACGCCGACATGCTCGAACATGCCGACCGATACGATGCGATCGAACGGACCCGGGATGTCGCGATAGTCCTCAAGGAAGAACTTCGCCGATGACGTCAGATTTTTTTCGGTTGCGCGGGCGTTCGACACTTGCAGTTGTTCGGTCGAGAGCGTCACGCCGGTAACCTTGGCGCCGGTTATTTCGGCCAGATAAAGCCCAAGACCTCCCCAGCCGGATCCGATGTCGAGCACGCGGTTGTCACGCTCGATCAACAATTTGGCGGCGAGATGGCGCTTCTTGGCGAGCTGGGCATCGTCGAGGGTTGCGTCCGGCGTTTCGAAATAGGCGCAGCTATATTGTTTGTCGGAATCGAGAAACAGCGAATAGAGCCGCCCGTCGAGGTCGTAGTGGCGCGCGACATTGTCCTTCGACCGGCTCGGCGGATTGAATTGCTGGGCATGCCGGACCAGATAACGCAACCACCATTGCAGCCTCGCCCAGCGCGGCAGGATTTCGGGCTGATCGAGCAGGATCGCGAGCGCGTCCGCAATCGAACCTTTGTCGACGACGAACGTACCTTCCATATAAACTTCGCCAAGGGCGAGTTCGGGGTCGAGAAGCACCCGGCGTTCGGCGTCCGTGGTCACGAAACGCATCGAGACCGGCGGGCCGGTCCCGTCGCCGCAGTCAAACGTCGCTCCGCTCGCGGTCGTGAACGTCATCGCGCCGCGGCGAATGAACTGCTTAAGGAAGTAACGCAGCAACCGATCCATCGAAACCACCAAATTGAGCGATCTCGTTACAACCGACGCCTTGGGGCTTATTATCGTTCCCAACAGCCTCGGTTAGATCATAATCATGCCGGCGCCGGCGCGCTAGTGCCTTGTTCGCAAAGCGGATATTCCCAACTGTCGGGTTCGCGAAGTTGTGCGATATGTGCGCTTCCATTCGCGGGATAATCGGCTAAAAGGTGACCGCCGCAACCGCGTCGGGTCTGGGACGCAAGGGAGCGGATTTGCCCATCTGGAGAATTAGGGAATGTTGAGCCGAGCGCTCATTTTAGCGACGGTGATGCTTCTGATCGGCGTTTTCGCGGCGGACCAGGCGCAGGCTCAGGCGACGAATCTCGAAGCCGGCAAAAGCCCTTCGCAGATTTTTGCCGGCACCTGCAACGCCTGCCACAAGAGCCCGCGGGGTCTTCTCAAGACCGTGTCGCCCGGATCGCTGCCGGGCTTCCTGCGCGAGCATTATACCACCAGCAGCGACATGGCTTCGCTGCTTGCCTCCTTTCTGATTTCCAATGGCGCGACCGATACGCGCTATGTCGGTAGCCAGCCGAAGCCGGGCAAGGACGGCAAACCCGAGGCGAAGCCGGCCGAACAAACGGATTGGTTTGGGCGCAGGCTGCGCCCTGCGCAGGAAGAGGCGGCCAAACCCGGCACCCCACCACAGCAGGCTGCCAAGCGGCGGCCAGGGGAGGCGCCTGAGGCTGCCAAACCGGCCGTGGAGGGTCAACCTCCGGCGCAGGCTGCCAGCGAACCCGGTCCGGATGGCCGCAGATTGTCGGCGAAGCAAAAGCTGAGCAAAAGAGGCAAACCGGGCAGCGAAGAACCGCCCAAGACGGATGCTGCCAAAGACGAGTCTGCGCCGGTCAAGGACGACAGCGCCAAGAGCGAAACCGCAAAAGACGAGGGCGCCAAACCGTCCGGCGAACCCAAATCCGATACCGCCAAATCGGAGCCTGCCAAATCCGATTCGGCCAAACCCGAGCCTGCCAAACCCGAGCCTGCCAAACCCGAGACTGCCAAGTCTGAGGGTCCCAAGAACGAAGCGCCAAAAGCGGCCAGCGGCGGCGAAACTCCGGCACTGCGGCCCGATCCGGTTCCCGCAGTCACTCCGGCCCCGAAATCCGCCGAAGGCGAGACGCGTCCGGCGCAAACGGCAACCACGGCGCCGGCATCCCCTCCGGCAACCTCAGGTGCGGCTCCCGCTGCCGTGGCGGAACCGGCGCCGCCGCCCGCCATGACGGCGTCAGCGCCACCACCGGCGCCATCGGATTCCGCGCCCCCACCCGCACCGCCGATCTCGCAATAGTAAAAAGCCCGGCCGATGAGGCCGGGCTTGATCGATCCGATCATGGCGGATGTGCGTGTTATTTGTCGGACGCCGTTTCCGCCTCGGGCTCCGCGTCGTCGCGACGGGCTTCCGGATCGAAGAACTCGCCGGCGGCGGCGAGCGCTTCGGCCGCGGCGTCCTGGTCTTCCTGACGGGTGGAGATGTCCTCGCCGCGATTGATCCGTTCAGCCTCATCCGCGCTGCGCGCGACCGTCACGGTGACGCCGACTTCGACCTCCGGATGCACGGCGATGGCGATCTTGTGCTTGCCGATGGTCTTGATCGGCGCGTCCAGCATGACCTGGCTGCGGCTGATGGTGACCTTGTCGGCCTCGAACGACGCGATGATGTCGCGAACCGTCACCGATCCGAACAGCTGACCGGTTTCGGAGGCCTGACGCAGCACAACGACGTTGCGGCCGTCGATCTTTTCGGCGACCTTGGTCGCCTCGCCCTTGGCCTGCAGGTTGCGGGCCTCGAGTTCGGCCTTCATGCCTTCGAACTTCGAACGGTTGTCCGAGGTAGCGCGCAACGCCTTGCCGCGCTTTAGCAGAAAATTGCGGGCAAACCCGTCCTTGACGCGGACGACTTCGCCCATATGGCCGAGCTTGGCGACACGTTCCAGCAAGATGACTTCCATATTCGTTCTCCGGTGAGGTGATGAGGATTAGTGAGGTGATGAGGATTGATGGCGAGGGGTTATTGAACTGGTTGAAGTGATGAATTCAGGACACGGGGATGGGCGGCGGTCTCCCCTGCAGATAGCGTTGACGAAAACCGAAAACGGTGTCGGCGATACCCAGGACCACCATCGCAATGACGGGCCAGACGAACATCACCACCACGACATAGGTGCAGCCTAGCCAGAGCAACCGGCTCTTGAACGGCAGCGTCAACAGATGCAACACCGCAAAGCCGGTCAGGGCATAAGCCATTATCAAGACCGCGGCGACGATCTGCGCCAGGATCGCCGCCAATCCGCCGATAAAACAGAACGCGAGCGCGACGGGCAATGCCACGAGCGTCATCGGCGGCAGCGCGGTCATCTTCAGGTCCGGCCAGGGGCGGTGCAATCGTCCCGACGTCGCCGTGATCCTGGCGGCAAGCCAGAGGTTGAGAGTTAGCGTTATCATGGCGACTATCGCAGCCGCGGCCGGCGCGATCGTCACAAGCGCGTCGATAAACTGTTCGATCTCGCCGGTGGATCCGGCGTCACGCGCGCCCAGAAGTCGCAGCAAGCCCCGCCGCAGCGTGCCCGTGATGGTGCTCCCGTCGGTGCCAATCGTAAGCAGGGCGGCCATGGTAGCCAGGGCTGCAAAGCCCGCGATCCAAAGCAGGATACGGCCCACCGGATACCATTCGAGATCAGGCGCAACCGGCGGTGCGCCGTTTCCCGCTGAGACGCTGTTGGCGACGGACCGCCCCAGCATCGCAAGATGCCCGAGCCACCAGGCCGGCAGCGCGACCGAGATTACAAAGGCGAAGCAATAGGGAAGGCCGAACATCACGCCGAGAACCGTGGCTGCGGTGATACCGCCGATCGTGGCGCAACGCGGTCCCCATCCGAGCGCTGCCACCGTCAATGGCAGTGGCGCCAGATAGAGCAGCAGCAACGAGATCAGCGCGCCCGAGATGACGGACTCGAACATCAGGGCCGACGCGCAGCCGGCCGCCAAGGCGATTAAAAGAACCTGGATCATCAGCTGTCCCGCTCCTTTCGAGCGGTTAGAGGTTCGGAAAGAACCCCAACCATCGGCGACCGGACGACCCGGAAGCCTTATGAAGTAGCTCGATCGGCGGCGCGTTCGCCGCCGATCAAGGATATTATCGAATGACGTAAGGCAGCAGACCGAGGAAACGCGAGCGCTTGATGGCGCGCGCGAGTTCACGCTGCTTTTTGGCGGAGACGGCGGTGATGCGGCTCGGCACGATCTTGCCGCGCTCGGAGACGTAACGCATCAGCAGCTTGGAATCCTTGTAATCGATCTTCGGCGCATTCGGACCCGTGAACGGGCAGGTCTTGCGGCGGCGGAAAAACGGACGGCGTGCACCAGCTTCGGCCATGATTCCTACTCCTCTACCGCTGCGGTTGCTTCCTCGTCACGCGGACGGCGCGGACCCCGATCGCCGCGGAAGCCACCGCCATCGCGGTCGCCACCCCGGAACCCGCCGCCTTCGCGATCGCCCCGGAAGCCGCCCTCACGGTCGCCACGAAAACCGCCGCCACGATCATCGCGATCACGGTCGCGATCGGCCTTTCGCATCATCGCCGAGGGGCCTTCCTCGTGCTCTTCGACGCGTACGGTGAGATAGCGGATCACGTCTTCGCTGATCCGCTCCTGCCGCTCGATCTCGGCGACGGCAGCCGACGGGCCGTCGATGTTCAGCAGCACGAAATGCGCCTTGCGATTCTTGCTCATCCGGTAGGTGAGGGAACGTACGCCCCAGTTTTCCATCTTCACGACCTTGCCGCCGAGACCTTCGACGATGCCGGTCATCTGGGTGGTCAGTTCTTCGACCTGCTGGGTGCTCGCATCCTGGCGCGCGAGAAAAACATGCTCATAAAGAGGCATGGGTGTCCTTTCCAATGTTGGCGCGGTTCCCGGCGGCAAGCCCTTCGAACCCTTCGGAAAGGACTCGATATGCTCAGAAGGCGGAAGCACGGGACGACGGACCGACTGGCCCTGCCACATCAACATCGCCGAAAAGGTGAGATTGCTGAGACCGTCCGTTCAGCTCCCGGCCGGGATCCACGGATGGGGGGGGTTTATAAGGATTTTGAGCGGAATGGCAAGGGAAAGCGGATAGTTTCCGCCCCGGACCCTTGGGGCTCCTGGCGGCCCATTCTGGCGTTGGCATCGGCCGCCGGGGCGAGTTCCACGAGCGTCCTTGTCGCCTCGTTCTGGGCGATGAAAACGCCTTTGCCGCGTCTTTTTGCCTCATAAAGGGCCCTGTCGGCCGACCTCAGCAGTTCATCGGCGGTCGTACCGTCATCCGGAGCGCATGCGCTGCCGACGCTGATGCCAATGCGCAGCGGCACCCCTTCTATTTCAAATGGTTCCGAGATGCGGTCGATAATGCGCTGGGCCACCACGGCTGCTTCGGCGGCCAAAATGGCCGGCAGCAGGATAACGAATTCGTCTCCGCCGATGCGGCACAGGAAATCGACATCTCGAATGCTTTGGCGTAGGCGATCCGCCACGGCAACGAGAACGGCGTCGCCCGCGGCATGACCGAACCTGTCGTTCACTTCCTTGAAGCCGTCGAGATCGAGGCAGAACACGGTGCATGGCGGCTTCCCGGTTCGCAATGTACCGTGCGGCTCGCGCAGCAATTCATCGAAACGCTTCAGTTCCAGCACCCGATTCGGCAAACCGGTGAGCAGATCGTGGTGGGCCAGCCAGCGGTTTTCACGTTCGGCATGATAGAGGCCGAGCAGGACACGGTAGTTTTCCCACAGCACAACAATGACCCCGGCCAGATAAAGTGGAATCTGAAGGCCGACCAAAAACAAATTCGGGATCGGCGAGATATAGGTCGCGAATGTGAAAGGAAGCGACACGAGACACATCAGTATCATGGCATAGCGTGGCGTGCCTGCGTTGCGCGAAGAGATCCCGCCGACCAATCCCGCGAGACAGATGCCTGACAGCAGTATCAGGATCCATTCGCCAGAGGTGACACATCGATAGGTCGCCGAGGCAAGGACAGCGCCCCAAATCAATCCCGCGACGATCGGGGCGATCGCGTTTCCTCGCCTACCGGCTGCTTCTGCCCTGGCGAACGCGTTCTGAATTGAGATTCGGACAATGCCGAGAAAAATCTCGGCGAGCAGCCATGCCCATGCCCAAATCTGTCCGGTGATGAAAACGGCGACAGAGGCAACCAGCGCCATCGCGAAAACGATCACGACAAGCGTGTTTTTCTTTGTCAGGCTGTGATGAAGCAACTTGATGCGGATGTCGGACAGGTTGCGGCGTCGGTCCTGCAACGACCCAATCCAAAAACCAGCCGGGATATTTGCTCCAGCGTCGGTCGCGTCGGCGTCGACCGCCGCAACTGGATTTTGTTGGCAAGCTTTCTTGGAGGCCCATAGGATTGTTTACGCTGGCTTCGGTCCAAGGTTGTTAAGACGCCTCTTTCGGTTGCTTTCAGGGTTAAGTCTTCGGTCCCGTTTTCACGGTATTTCGGAGCATCTGGAACACGACCGGATATGGTCCGGGGCTGGCCACCGCTTGACAGCACAGCCCCGGGCGGTGTCATACGGCGCAACTTCGGGGATTTTGGCTAAAAAGTTTGCAGGGGCGTCGATGACTGCAGCATTCACTTTTCCAGGGCAGGGTTCCCAGGCGGTTGGCATGGGCAAGGCGCTTGCGGACGCTTTTCCGGCGGCGCGGGCGGTTTTCGACGAGGTCGATGCGGCGCTCGGCGAGAAATTGACCGCGATCATCTGGGACGGTCCGGCCGAGACCTTGCAGCTCACCGAGAACGCCCAGCCGGCGCTGATGGCGGTCTCGCTCGCCACCTTGCGGGTATTGGAGAACGAGGCCGGCTTTTCAGTCGCGCGGGATGCTGCGTTCGTGGCCGGACATTCACTGGGGGAATATTCCGCGCTCGCCGCCGCCGGCAGCCTCAGCATCGGCGATACCGCGCGCCTGCTGCGCGCCCGCGGCCTTGCCATGCAGAAGGCGGTGCCGGTAGGCGTCGGCGCCATGGCCGCCTTGCTGGGCCTTGATTATGAGGCCGCGGTGTCGGTCGCCGAGGAGGCAGCCCAGGGTCAGGTCTGCCAGGCTGCCAACGATAATGGCGGCGGTCAGGTGGTGGTCTCCGGCGACAAGGCCGCGGTCGAGCGCGCGCTCGAGATCGCCAAGACCAGGGGCGCCAAGCGCGCCATGCTGCTGCCGGTATCGGCGCCGTTCCATTGCCGGCTAATGCAGCCGGCCGCCGACGTGATGGCGAAAGCACTTGCGGAGGTGACCATCAACAAGCCGTCGTCACTGCTGGTGTCCAACGTATTGGCGGCGCCAATCAACGATCCCGACGAGATCCGCCGCCGCCTGATCGAGCAGGTCACGGGAACGGTGCGCTGGCGCGAGTCGGTGGCTTACATGGCAAGCCATGGCGTCACGCGTTTTTTTGAAATCGGCGCCGGCAAGGTATTGAGCGGGCTGGTAAAGCGGATCGCCGATGGCGCCATTGGTATTTCTGTCAGCGGGCCGAATGATCTGGCTGCCGCGAAAGACGCGCTCGCCGCCGCGCAGACGGCCTGAGCGGGAGGGATATGATGTTCGACCTGACTGGCAGGACGGCGCTCGTCACCGGTGCGACAGGTGGCATCGGCGGAGCGATCGCCGAAGCGCTGCATGCGCAAGGCGCGACCGTGGCCATTTCCGGGACCCGGTGCGAGGTACTGGACACGCTCGCCGGCAAGCTGGGCGAACGGGTTCATGTGCTGCCTTGCAATCTCTCCGAGGCCGCCGAAGTCGAGGCGCTGGTCCCTGCGGCCGAACAGGCCATGGGCCAGGTCGATATTCTCGTCGCCAACGCCGGCATCACCCGTGATAACTTATTCGTGCAATTGCGTGACGAGGACTGGGACGAGGTCATAAGGGTCAATTTGACCGCAACCTTTCGACTGGCCCGCGCCGCGACCAAACTGATGATGCGCAAGCGGTTCGGCCGCATCATTGCGATCACCTCGATCGTCGGCGTCACCGGTAATCCCGGCCAGGGCAACTACACCGCTTCCAAGGCCGGGTTGATCGGCATGATCAAGACGCTGGGCGCGGAATACGCCAAGCGCAACGTCACCGCCAATTGCATCGCACCGGGATTCATCGCGACCCCGATGACGGACGCGCTCAACGATAAGCAGCGCGAAACCATCCTTTCGAAAGTCCCTGCAGCGAGGCTCGGAAAGCCCGAAGATATCGCGGCGGCGGCGGTCTATCTGAGTTCGAATGAAGCGGCCTATGTCACGGGGCAGACCATCCACGTCAACGGCGGGATGGCCATGTTCTGAAGGTGCCCGCCCGCTGTCTTTTGGCGGGTTGACAGGCCGTTCCGGCCACCGGTTTGAGGCTTGTAGTCAAGGCTTGGGAAGTATGATAACCGAACCATCAACGGATGGGCAAAGAACACCATTGCAGGATTTTGAAACCCTGTATATTGGCGGTGCGGAGCCTGCCGTCGTTCGCCGGGCTGCGTCGGCTGGGACAAGGCCAAATCAAGACTATGCGCGACTGCTAAAGAAAATCTAACGACCACGATGGCTCGTATCGTCTGGGGGGTCGGGTCCAATGGAACAAGCACGAGGTTGAACGATGAGTGAGATTGGCGAGCGAGTTAAGAAGATCGTGGTCGAACACCTTGGTGTCGAACCCGAAAAAGTGGTCGATGCTGCGAGCTTCATTGACGACCTCGGCGCTGACAGCCTCGATACTGTCGAGCTGGTGATGGCGTTTGAAGAAGAATTCGGTTGCGAAATCCCCGACGATGCCGCGGAGACGATTTTGACCGTCGGCGACGCCACAAAATTTCTCGAAAAGAACGCGAAAAGCTGACGCCCGCGCGCGGTGTTGACGAAGCCGGACGGGCCGTGATCGAACGGTCCACCGGCTTCTGTTTGTGGGCCGCCAATCCTGGGCTGGAGTGCTGGAAATGAGGCGGGTTGTCGTCACGGGCCTCGGCATGGTGTCGCCACTTGGCTGCGGCGTCGAACCGACCTGGAAGCGCATCCTCAACAGCGAGAGCGGCGCCAGGAAGATCGACACGTTCGACGTCGCCGACCTGACCAGCCGGATCGCCTGCGTGATTCCGCGCGGCGATGGCAGCGGCGGCACGTTCAATCCCGACCAGTGGATGGAGCCAAAGGATCAGCGCAAGGTCGACGATTTCATCATCTTCGCGATGTGCGCGGCGCGCCAGGCGCTCGACGACGCCGATTGGCATCCCGCTAACGAACAGGACCGTTGCGCCACCGGCACCATGATCGGCTCCGGGATCGGCGGCCTGTCCGGCATCGCCGACACGGCGCTGCTGCTCAAGGAGCGCGGGCCGCGCAAGGTATCGCCGTTCTTCATTCCCGGTCGCCTGATCAATCTTGCTTCGGGCTATGTCTCGATCGAGCACGGCCTCAAGGGTCCCAACCATGCCGTCGTGACCGCCTGTTCGACGGGGGCCCACGCGATCGGTGATGCCAGCCGGCTGATTGCGCTTGGGGACGCCGATGTGATGGTGGCGGGCGGGACCGAATCGCCGATTTGCCGGCTGTCGATGGCCGGATTTTGCGCCTCCCGTGCGTTGTCGACCGGCTTCAATGAAACTCCGGAAAAAGCATCGCGGCCCTACGACAGGGATCGCGACGGCTTCGTGATGGGCGAGGGCGCAGGCATCTTGGTGCTCGAGGAATACGAGCACGCCAGGAAGCGTGGCGCGAAAATCCATGCCGAGGTGATCGGTTACGGATTATCCGGCGACGCCTATCACATTACATCGCCGTCGCCAGATGGCGATGGCGCGTTCCGCAGCATGAGCGCCGCCATGAAGCGCGCCGGAATCACGTCTTCCGATATCGACTACATCAATGCTCACGGAACCTCGACGCAGGTCGGTGACGAAATCGAGCTTGGTGCGGTGGAGCGGTTGCTGGGCAACGCCGCTTCCAGGGTGTCGATGTCGTCGACCAAATCGTCGACCGGACATCTGCTCGGCGCCGCCGGCGCAATCGAGGCGATTTTCAGCGTGCTGGCGATTCGCGACAATATCGCCCCGCCAACGATCAACCTTGACAATCCATCGGTGGAGACGGCGATCGACCTCGTGCCGCTTAAGCCGCGCAAACGCGAAATCAACGTCGCATTATCGAATTCGTTCGGTTTTGGGGGCACCAACGCATCCGTAATCGTGCAACGCGTGGCCAACTGACGCGCCGTCCAACAAGAGTCCACCGATTCGCCGTATTCGGTGATAAATCCTAGATGTGGGCCTATACTACCGGCCGGCGCGGGAAATTTCGCAGAGCCACGATTGAACCGACAGGATTCAGGTTGCATCGATGAGTGAGAGGCCGCCCATTTCGCCAAGGAGTCCGCGCGCCGCGCTGGAGCCCGAGCAGGTTCCGCCGCCGCCGAAGCGGTCCGAGCGCGCCCGCAATCCGTTCGTCATCGTCGGCAACGCCATCATCACGATTGTGCTGGTGGTGATGATCGGCGGCGGCGCGGCCTATGTCTACGGCAGGAAGAAGCTTGAGGCTCCGGGCCCGTTGCAGGAGGACAAGGTCGTCAACATTCCGGCGCGGGCGGGAATGACCGACATTGCCGATATCCTGCAGCGCGAAGGCGTGATCGACAACAATCGCTGGGCCTTCATCGGCAGCGTGTTCGCGTTGAAGGCGCGCTCCGAACTCAAGCCCGGCGAATATCCGTTTCAGAAGAACGCCAGTTTGCGCGACGTCATCGCCACCATGGTCGAAGGCAAGGTGGTCCAGCACGCCATCACGATTCCCGAAGGGCTGACCTCCGAACAGATCGTGACCCGGCTTTCCGACAACGACATCTTTTCCGGCGCCGTCAGGGAAATGCCCCGCGAGGGCACCCTGCTGCCCGAAACCTATAAATTCCCGCGCGGCACCACGCGCGACCAGGTGGTTCAACGCATGCAGCAATCGCAGAAACGCGTGCTGGCGGAAATCTGGGAACGCCGCAGCCCGGACATTCCGATCAAGACGCCGGAACAGCTGGTGACGCTGGCCTCGATCGTCGAGAAGGAAACCGGTAAAGCGGACGAGCGCAGCCGCGTCGCTGCGGTGTTCGTCAATCGATTGCGGCAGAAAATAAAACTGCAATCCGATCCGACCATCATCTACGGGCTGGTCGGCGGCAGGGGTACACTGGGTCGCCCGATCAAGCGCAGCGAGATCCAGCAGCCGTCGCCTTACAATACTTACGTGGTCGACGGCCTTCCGCCCGGGCCGATCGCCAATCCCGGGCGCGCCTCGCTGGAGGCCGCGGCCAATCCGGCGCGCACCCGCGATCTGTTCTTTGTCGCCGACGGCAGCGGCGGCCACGCCTTTACCGAAACCTACGACCAGCATCAGAAGAACGTCGCCAGGCTGCGCGCTATGGAAAAGCAGATTCAGAACGACACCGTCGAACCGGCGGACGATCCCCAGGCCGCAACCGCGGCCGGCGCGTCGGGCGATTCCGCGCCTGCGGCGACCGCGACGACCAAGCCGGTTCCGGCGAAAAGGCCTGCCCGCGTCGTGCCCCCACCAGCCCCGGCTCGACAGGGCGCAGCGCAATCGACCGCGACGCCTCCGGTGGTTCAGCGCTAGGGCCTTTTCGTTTCGATGGAATCGAAACGGGTTCTCCGGTTTTCACTTTTCCGCATCATGCTCTAAGGTCGCGTCATCTTTCAACGAATCTCGGACCTGTCTTACCGGAGAATTCACGCGATGGCGTTGTCGAGCATGACCGGCTTTGCCCGAAGCCACGGCGCGAGCGGACCCTTCGCGTTCGATTGGGAATTGAAGTCGGTCAACGCCAAGGGTTTTGATCTGCGGATGCGGCTGCCGCCCGGCTGGGACGATCTCGAAGCGCTTGCCAAGAAGCGTGCCGGTGAAGTGCTGTCGCGGGGCACGGTATATGCCAATCTGAGCGTCAAGCGCGCCAACGCGGTTTCGACGATCCGTATCAATGAAGAGGTGCTGGCGTCGATTGTGAAGGTCGCCGGTGTACTCGCCGGCAAAATCGATGCGGTGGCGCCGAGCATCGACGGGCTGCTGGGGATCAAGGGCGTCATCGAAGTTGTCGAGCCCGAGAGCAATGAGGCGGAAGACAAGGCGGCTAAGGCCGCCGCCGCCGCGGCATTCGAACAGGCGCTCACCGATCTTGTCGTGATGCGCCGTCGCGAGGGCGTCACGCTCGGACAGATTCTCAGCCAGCGCATGGATGAGATCGAACGGCTGGCGAAGCAGGCCGAAACCGCCCCCGGCCGCAAACCCGATGCGATCAAGGCGCGGCTCGCGGAGCAGATCGCGGCATTGCTGGAGTCTTCCGATCGCTTCGATCCGGACCGGCTCAATCAGGAAGCCATCATGATCGCGGCCAAGGCCGACATCCGCGAAGAGCTCGATCGCATCGCCTCGCATATCTCGCAGGCCCGCGAGATGATCGGCAAGGGCGGACCGGTCGGACGGCGGCTGGATTTCCTGGCGCAGGAATTCAACCGCGAGGTCAATACTTGTTGCTCCAAATCCAATGATCTGGAATTGACCAACACCGGGCTTGAGATGAAGAACGTGGTCGAGCAATTCCGCGAACAGGTTCAGAATCTGGAGTGAACATGGCGGCTGGCAGCCACGGCTTCGACGGGGTTGAGCGGCGCGGACTGATGTTCGTGCTGTCATCGCCGTCCGGCGCGGGCAAGACCACGTTGTCACGCCTCTTGATCGACCGGATGCCGGGCCTGAAAATGTCGGTGTCCGCGACCACGCGGCCGATGCGGCCCGGCGAAGTCGACGGCCGCGACTATCTGTTCGTCGATAAATCCAGATTCGAGACGATGGCGAACGGCAACGAGTTGCTGGAATGGGCTACCGTATTCGACAATCGCTACGGCACGCCGCGCGCGCCGGTCGAGGCGGCGCTGTCTGCGGGCCAGGACGTGCTGTTCGATATCGACTGGCAGGGCACCCAGCAATTGCGGGAAAAGGCACGGGCGGATGTCGTCAGCGTATTCATCCTGCCGCCGTCGGCCGCCGATCTCGAGAAGCGGCTGCATACCCGTGCGCAGGATTCAGATGCGGTGATACGCGGGCGCATGGACCGCGCGACCCACGAACTGAGCCATTGGGCGGAATATGACTACATCGTCATCAATCACGACATCGATGAAGCCTTTGCCGAGGTGCAATCGATCCTGAAAGCCGAGCGCCTGAAGCGCGAACGCCGCACCGGCCTGACCAATTTCGTGCGCGCGTTGCAACGGCAATTGGAGAAATAGCTGGCACGCCTCAGGTCGCCGCGCCTCGCGACAGCCGTGCCAGCATTTGCCCGATCCGGCGGTTCGGGTCATCCACCGCATGTTGCTGGCGGGGAATATCGGCCACATCCCAAATTGCGCGCCGGATGGCTGCGGATTTCCGGCCGGCCGATCCGTCGCGTACCGCCGAACCCAAAAATCGCACCTCCCATGACCGCCGCAAGCGACAGCGCCCCCATCACGACCGTCAGCAGCGTCCGGATCGCGCCGGGCCGGCTCCCGGATGACATGTCCGCCGCAGCGAGCGGGATCGTGGCGGGTAGCGGCACTTTCGCGTTCGACGGCGCATTTGCGACCGGTGCGGCTATCGCTGCTTCCGGAGTGACCTGCGAAGTCAGGTCCGATGGCCAGGGCCAACGCGCAGCGATGAGCGACGCCGGTGTATTCGGCATGCCGGTATTTGCGCGGGAAGTATCCGCAGGCGCCGCTGCAATCTGCTGCTCCGGGGCGATGCTTGCCGGCTCGACACGCGGCTGCGGCAAGGGCAGTTCGGCATGGGCGTCTGCGATCGGACGCTGTGCCGCCGGGTGTCTTCGGTCTCCCACATACCAGCAATGGCGTTGGGTGGCGCGATCGACGCGGTAGTACCAGTGACCGCCATCACGCGGTGCGCCCTTCGGGCCCGCGAGGCAATCGCCGGCCGCCTGCGCCGTGCTGTGCGATACCGTTGCAAGCGGAGCTCCCGCAAGCAGGCTGGCGAACAGGGCTGATACGAATTTTGCGGTTCGGTTGGACGCGGTCTGGTTGAACATGGATGGCTCCGGTGACGATACGCAACGCTTCACGCCATCCAAATCTCTGCAAAGACTTGGGTGGCAATGAGCCGCAATTCCGGAGGCGATAGGGCTTAATTTAGGCCTGCAATATTCTCGACAAAAGCGGCGCTACTGGCTTGCCAGCACGTCGCCGAACAGCTCGTAGCGTTCGCCGTCGAAACGCACCAGCCGCATCTGCTTGATCGGTCTCAGGTCCGAAGGGGTGGTTTTCAGGCGGATCCCCGGCAACAGCAGCGGCAGCTCCATGTCGAGATTGGAAGCCTGCTTCATGATGTTCTCCCGGGTCAGGTCGTCGCCGCACTGCTTGAGCAACTGGACCACCAGGAAACCGACATTGTAGCCGTAGGGCGCGTAGTAGTCGCTCTTGTCGACGCGTGGATTGTATTTGTCCATCCACACGTTCCAGGCCTTCATCGCCGGATCGTCCTTCCACTGGGGATCGCCGGGGTCCTTGATATAGGCGGCGGAGATGATGCCCTTGGCCGCTTCAAACCCGGCCGGCCTGATCGCGCCTGCGATCGAGGAGCCGACGCTGACCACGAATTCCTGCGGGTGCCAGTCGACGTCGTAGGCCTTGCGAATGGCCTGTGCGGAGAACTTGGGGACGGTGACGATGAAGAACACGTTGGCGCCGGAAGCCTTCAGCGAAACCACCTGGGAATCCACGGTCGGATCGCTGGTGTTGTAGGTCTGCGCCGACACGATCATGGTCGAGGCCTTGTCGCCGAGCCCGCGCCTGAAGCCCAGCAGATAATCCCGGCCGAGATCGTCGTTCTGCGACAGGATGCCGATCCTGGCGTCGGGCTTGGTCGCCAGAATGTATTTGGCGTAGATCTCGCCCTCCGACGCATAATGCGGCGTCCAGCTCATCGTCCACGGATAGTGCTCTGGATCGTTGAAAACCGTGGCGCCGGTGCCGATGAAAAGATGCGGCACCTTCTTCTGGTTGACGTATTTGAAAACGGCCATGTTGGTCGCGGTGCCGATCGGGTTGAGCAGGAACAGCACCTCGTCGCTTTCGACGAGGCGGCGGATCTGCTCCACCGTCTTGGGCGGACTGTAGGCATCGTCCAGGCTGATGAAATTGATCTTGCGACCGTTCACCCCGCCTTGCTCGTTGATCATCGTGAAATAGGCATTCTCGGTGATCGCGCCGGCCGAATAGGCCGATGCCGGGCCGCTATAGGGAGTGGTATTCCCGATCTTGATTTCGGTGTCGGTGACACCGGGCCCGTAGTGCTTTTGCGCGAAGGCCGGCGCGCCAAACACAAGCGTGAGCGCCGTCAAAGCCGCTATTTTGGAACGATGTCCCCACGCCATTGGATCCTCCCCTTTTTGCGAGGCTTCCGGGATTCCCTGCCTCAGTTTTTCAGTACGATGCGCCCGACGACTTTTCCGGCCCGCAGCTCCTCGATCCATTTCTGGACGTCGCCCATCGGCTCCTCGCGCATCGGCGTCGGCTTGATCTTGCCGGCCCGGGCCAGCGCCATCAGCTCATGTGCCTCTGCCAGTGTACCGACCATGAAGCCTTCGATGGTCATGCGCTTGTAGATCCATTGCACCATCGGCAGGCCAAAATTGCCGCCCATCAACCCCGACACCACGATCTTGCCGCCTCGAGCGATCGCGGAGACCGCAAAGGCCATCGACTTTTCGTTGCCGGCAAAATCGACGATAGCGTCGAACCCGCCTTCGGTTTCCTTGATCATGCGTTTGACCACGTCTGCTTCGGCGGGATCGTAGGCGACCGCGGCGCCGTTTTTCAGCGCCGCCTCGCGCGCCGCCGGGCTCAAATCCGCTACAGCGATTTTCTGGCTGAACATCGCCTGCGCGAACGACAGCCCCATCATGCCGACGCCGCCGAGACCGATCAGCAGCAGATTGCGTTGCCGCGGCCGGTCGACCAGGCGCTTGAGTGCGCCATAGGCAGTGACGCCGGAGCACATCAGGGTCGCCGCCTGATTGACCGGCAGCGGTTCGTAATCCAGCAGGTATTTGGCGTCGGGCACCAGCACATGACTGGCGAAACCGCCGTCGATGGCGACGCCGAGAAAACGCTGTTTGACGCAGAGGTTTTCGTCGCCATTGAGACAGTCGCGGCATTGGCCGCAGCCGATCCAAGGGAATACCGCTTTCCTGGCGGCGATCAGGTCCTGCGAAACGTCGGGGCCGGCTTCCTCCACCACACCCGCGATCTCATGCCCCAGCGTAAACGGCAGCGTCATGCCACGCGTGGTGTCGAGCCTTTTTCCGCCGCCGAGATCCGCCCAGCCGTCCTGGATATGCAGGTCGGAATGACACAGCCCGCAACGTTCGATGCGGACCAGCACCTCCTTGCCTTGCGGCTTCGGTGTCTCGACAATGGTTTCGCACAAGGGTGCATCGAACTTGACCAGCGACTGCCGCCGCATCAACGCCATGGTGGTTACTCCCTGGGCATGCCCGGTTTTGTTTTTCGTATATTGGTCAATTCGCGCGCCATGGCAACAAAGCCGCTGACCGGAATCGTCTCGGCGCGCCGCGTCAAATCGACATGCGCCGCCTCCGTCAGCCGCGCCGGATCGGCCGCCAGTGATTTGAGGCTCTGACGCAGCATCTTGCGCCGCTGGCCGAATGCGGCGGCTGCGACCTGCTCCAGCGCCCGGCGGTCGCACGGCTCCGGCGCGCGGCGCGGCACCAGCCGCACCACGGACGAGGTGACCTTGGGTTGCGGCACGAACGCCGCCGGAGAAATGTCGAACAGGATTTTTGTCTCGGCGCGCCAGTTCGCCAGCACGCCGAGCCGGCCGTAGGCCTCATCATCCTCGCGCGCCACGATCCGCTCGGCCACTTCGCGCTGAAACATCAGCACCATCATGTCGTACCATGGCGGCCAGGGCTCGATCGACAGCCAGTCGACCAGAAGTGCGGTCGCGATATTATAGGGCAGGTTGGCAACGATCTTCGCAGGCGTTCCATCGAGCAATGGCCTGGGATCGAAATGCTGCGCGTCGGCACAGACGATCTCCAGCCGGCCCGGATACCGCCTTGAAATTTCTTCGAGCGCGATGAGTGCGCGCCGGTCACGTTCGATGGCGATGACGCGCCGGGCGCCCAGCGCCAGCAAAGCGCGGGTCAGCCCGCCGGGACCGGGACCGATCTCGACAATCGTGGCGTCTTCCAGCGGCGCCGCGGCGCGCGCGATCCGCGCGGTGAGGTTGAGGTCGAGCAGGAAATTCTGTCCCAGCGATTTGCGGGCCGACAGCGCGTGCTGGCGAATAACGTCGCGAAGCGGCGGCAGATCGTCGATTGCGCTCATGCCGGCTGCGCCGTCGCCATGCGGTGGGCCAGCCGCAAGGCCGCGATCAGGCTCGACGGATTGGCCTTGCCGGTGCCGGCGATGTCGAAGGCGGTGCCGTGATCCGGCGAGGTGCGAATGAACGGCAGGCCCAGCGTGACATTGACGGCGTCGTCGAAGGCAAGCGTCTTGACCGGGATCAGCGCCTGGTCGTGATACATGCAGATCGCGCAGTCGTAGGTTTTGCGCGCCGCCTCATGGAACATGGTGTCCGCGGGCAGTGGCCCCCTTATATCGATGCCGTCGCTGCGCAGGATTTCAATCGCGGGCGACACGATGGTCTGATCCTCGGTGCCGAGCGAGCCGTCCTCGCCGGCATGCGGGTTGAGGCCCGACATCGCGATCCGCGGCGCGGCGATGCCAAAGCGTGTTCTCAATTCCGCGGCCACGATTCGCGCTGTACTGACGATGGCTTCGCACGACAACTGCGCGATGGCGTTGCGCAGCGAAAGATGGATGGTCACGGGCGCCACAACGAGGGCAGGGGACCACAGCATCATGACAGGCTGCGGCGCATGGCCGCAGCCGGCGGCGAGCTCGGCGAGAAATTCGGTATGGCCGGGATGCCGGAATCCGGCGCGGTAGAGCACGCTCTTGGCAATCGGGTTGGTGACAACCGCGCCGGCCCGTCTGGCGATGACATCCCCAACCGCCTGGCGGATGGAGGCGATGGCCGCCCCCGCGCTGCTGTGATCGGGCCGGCCCGGCTGTGCCGACGCGGCATGGCCGGTGGCGACCACCGGCAATGCATCGCCAAATGCATCAAGTGCATCCTCGGGGCTGACCTCGGCGAGCTTGACCTCAAGCCCGAGAACTCGCGCCCGCGTTTCGAGGGCGTCGCGATCGCCGAGCAGATAAAACGCCGGGAGCTTCAGTTCATGCCGGCGCAGCCACGCCTTTATTGTGATATCGGGTCCGATACCCGCGGGCTCGCCTGATGTCAGCGCGAGGGGCTTTGCCATGCATCAACGATATTCGATCATCGCGGCTCTGCGGATTTCCCGCAGGTAGGCTTTCGATTTTGCCTCGTATTTCTCGGCAAACATCTTGTCCCGGATTTCCTTTTTCTTCGGCGTGTCGATGGTGGTGGGCTTCCGCCCGCACAACGCAACCATCTCGATGCCCTGTTTGGTAATCTCGGGTTCGGTCAGATGGCCGACCGGAGTCTTGTCGAGCAGTTCACGAAGAACCGGCGGCAAGTCGGCCGAGGTTTTGCTCACGGGAGCACGAATCGCGGCGCCTTGCATCGACCTGAACAGGGAACTCGCCTCGGCGCAGGTCTGCACACGGTTGCGCAGGGCTTCGGCTTCCTTTTGCCTTGCCTCGGTGACGGCGGGTGCGGATCCCTGCGGTACGATCAAAACGATCGGCTGCATCTGATATTCAAAACTTTCGGTTTCCGGTTTGTCCTCGCCCTTGACGGCTGCCGCGACTTCCTTCTCACCGACCTGCAGGCTTTCCTTGAAGCGTCCGCGCACCAGACTGCTCCAGACCATCTCCGCGCGCAAACGCGCTTTCATGGTGTCGGCCCGAATGCCCTGGGCCTCCAGCGTCATGGTGAGCTGATCGGCCGTTATATGCATCCGCCCGCTCATGGAGGCGTACGCCTGGTCGATGTCGGAGCTGGAAGGATCGACGCTGTATCTCTTCGCTTCCTTGATTTTCACCTTTTCATCGATCAGCTCGTCGATCACCTCCTGCCGCACCGCCGGCTTGTGAGTCGACAGGACGTTCAGCTTGCTGCGCTGTTCGATATCGTAATTGGTGATGGGCTCGCCATTGACCATGACCGCGACGGTTTGCGCCGATAGCGGCGAGCCGCAGCCGATCAGGACCAGCACCGCGGCACCCGCGATGCGAGACAAAAGGCGATGAGAGAATTTGGTCGTCGTGGTCATATTCGTTGTATCAACCGATTCGAACGGAACCCGTGCTGCACCGCGAATTCATCCCGCGCGGGAGATGGCGATGTCGGTTCTATTGCACACCTGTGGCCGGACTGCCTGAGGCCGCCGAATTTGCGATGGTTCGAAGGCCGAGCTGCAGCATGAATGCGTGACTGAGCACCGGCGGCGCCGAGCCGGCGGCATAGTTGTAGGACGTGATATAATTGGCCGCCAACACAAAGCAGTCGTCCACATAGCCTGCGCCGACGATGTACTGATTGATCTTGTTCGCTTCAAGGTCCCATCGGGCGGCTCCCGTGACCACCCAGTTCGCCGCCAGCTTCAGCGAACCGCTGCCCAAAATTCCTTCGCGGCGGGTCAGATATCCCAGTTCCGGTTGCGCGCCATAATTGCCGTACATCAGGCTGACCGACCAGCGATCGAAGCTCGCCTTGCCCTCGGCCTCGAAGCGATTGACGCTCAGGGTATCGCCATCGAGACGAGTACGCACACTGAACGTATAGGTCTTGTTGGGCGAGTAATTGATGCGGCCGACGTAATCGGAGCGCGCGTTCTGCAGGCCTAAATCGACGCCGGTATTGGTCACGTCGGCGACCGCGAACGAGTTCAGGCCGAACAGCTGGTAGGACTGGCCGAACAGCACGTTGACGGAGCCGCCCCGGTCGAATTGCGTGGTCGCCTGCACGCCGACATTGGCGCGGCCGCCGCCTTCAACGCGGTCATAGCCGGAGAACTTGTCGACGCTGAACAGATTGCTGGCGTCGAAGGTCATGCTCTGCGCGTCCTCGTTGGGAAGCTTGCCCGCATAGGTTTCATTCGGACGAATGATGACCTGTGCGATCGGCTCGACCGTCGTGGTGCCCCAGGGCTGAACGTTGATGAAGGGATAGCGATATTCGAGGCCGACGGTCGGCATCACACGAAGCGCCTGGGTATCGCCGACCGGGAGGAAGTTCGAAACCCCGGGCTGGTTCGAAATCGAGGCATCGATCGCATCCGCCCGTATGCTCGCAAACGGCGTCCAGATTTCTCCGGCGGAATCGGTAAACGATCGCCGCCACTGCGCCTCGGCCGTCGCCCGCGTATAGGTACCCGGCATGCCGCGCAGCAGACACTGGGTCGGTAGCCGCGCGAGCGGGTCGGCGGACGCGTTCAGACACAGGCCGTTGGTATTCGCCAATGTCGTGATCGGGTCGAACGCTGCGGTGTCGCGCGTAAAACTCGTGAAATTGGTCTTGTAACTGAATTCCCCGCCGAAGATCTGCCTGTTGAGAACGTTCGAATAATCGACCACCGGATGAACCACCGGAACCTGATTCTGGTTACCGGAGTAGCTGAGATAGTAGATCGTGCGTGCATCGAAATAGCTGCGGTTGCCGACGCCGGTCAGATAGAGCTGCGAAATGGCTTCGGTCGGCAGGGTCAGGAACGAGCCCATCGGGTCCTTGTACTGGGCCAGCCGGTAGTCGGAAAAGAAGTAGTAGTCCGACAGCATAACGCCGTCGAAGCCCCATACCCATTTATCGTTCAGTGAGAACTGGCCCCTGGTGTCGACGCCGCCGCGGAACTGACGGTCTCCGGGCTGACCGGCATAGGCGCCGGGGTCGAGCTGGTCGATGCCGTAGAGACGGACCTGATACGATCCGTCAGCCAGGCGCTGGCGGAATTCGCCCTGAAACAACACGCCCTGCTGGGTTGTGAAGCGCGGATTGAATGTGGCGTCATAGTCCGGAGCGATGGCCCAGTAGAATGGAACTTCGACACCGACCCCGTAGTTCGCGGTCGAGGTGTAGCTCGGCATCAAAAATCCGGTCTTGCGCTTCACGGTCGGATCGGGGGTCGAAAAATACGGCAGATACGCCATCGGAACGCCGAAGAATTCCAGCTGAGCGTTCTCGAAGTACAGCATCTTTTCGGCCTGGTCGTGAATGATGCGCGCGCCCTTCACCTGCCACAATGGCGGCTTCTTGGGATCGTCCTTGCAGGGTGCGCAGGCGGTATAAACGCCGTTCTCGAATACGGTGTAGTTGCCGCCGGACCGGTCGGCGCGGGTCGCGGCCATTCGCGTCTGGTCGGCGGTGTCGACGCGCAACGAATTGACGAATCCGTCGCGGTAGTCGTCGCTCAAATCCAGGATGTTGGCGTAGGTGATCTTGCCTTCCGCATCGGTCATGCGGATGTTGCCTTCGGCATGCAGCCGCTTGGTCTTCTGGTCGTAGATGACCTTGTCGGCCTCGACGCTGGTGCCGTTGTAGTACATCTGCACGTTGCCGACCGCCGACACCCGCGAATTATTGTAGTCGTAGTCGACCTCGACCGCCTGGACCAGCATCTGTCCGTTGTTGGCGACCGGCACCGGTTTCGGCTTGGGGGGCAGCGGATTGTAGCTGAAGGTTTGCGCGGACGCCGGAATGGTCGTCGCGATGTCGAGCAAGCCGGCCAGAACGAGACCGAAAAACAGGGCCAGAACGGGTCCGCCGGCGATGGTCAAGCGACTGCGATGACGGCGCACGACGGTGCGCCGCCCGAACGCAGGCGACAGACTCTGGCGGGTGGCGACAACGGCCACTACCCGTCCTCCTGGTACAGCAAGACCAAAAAGCCGGCGAGGCCGCCCACGCACACGGGCAGCCACGCCGAAGCGATCGGATGCATCAATTCAGCCTTGCTCAAATCCTCAGTTACTTTCGATAGAACATAGAGCAGAAAGCCGGCACCCACACCACTCAAAACCATCTTCTGTACCCCGCCGAAGCGGAAGAACCGCAGGCTGACAGACGCCGCCAGCATGACCATTGCGGCCAGCAGAAATGGCTGTGCGATAAGCTTATGGTACTGCAGCCGATACCCGGCGGTCGCAAATCCGGAGCTTTCGGAGGAGCGGATATAGCCTGGTAGTTGCCAAAAAGACACAGTCTCCGGCGTGGAGAAGCTGTTGCGTACCTGAGCCGGCGTCAGGCTGGTCGGGAGGAAGAAGCTGTCCTGGTCGACAGGAGGTCCATCGAGGGAGTACCGGCGTACCGATTTGAATGCCCAGCGGCCTTCCTCAAGCGTCGCCTCGCGCGCTTCCATCCGCTCCTTGAACCCAAAGCCGGTATCGAATCGGAACACCGTCAGCCCGGTCAGCCGCACGCCCTGCTGCTCGCTGCGGGCGGCGTTGATGATGGTCTGGCCTTCGCTGTTGACCTGATTGATCCAGAATCCGGCGGCGTCCTGCAAGCCGCCGCTAGGCGCGGCGCCGAACAGCTCCGCTTCCATCCGCTTGGAGAGTTCGCTCAGGCCGGCGGACACCGGATTGTAGACCGTCGTCGCGAAGATCCCGAGCGCGATAGCGCTTGCGAGCGCCGGGGAGATGAACTGCCAGGCGGAAACGCCCGCGGCGCGCGCGACCACCAGTTCCAGTCGCCGCGAAAGCGCCAGATAGCAGGTCATCGCCCCGATCAGGACGCAAAACGGCATCAGCTTTTCCAGCAGTTGCGGCACCCGAAACAGTGACGTCTCCGCGACCGTGATGGCGGAAGCCGAAACCAGGCCGGAGGTTCGCCGGACCATTTCGATGTAGTCGACAAGCACCAGCAGGACGAAGATGCTGGCGAACACGCCCACCGCCGATAGCAGAAAGCGACCGGCAAAATATCGCCCGAGCGTGTTGGTGACCATGCTCATGTTGTGGCCGGCCGTCCATGAGCCGCAACAGACGTTCGTTCGATCTGTTGATCGCCTCGATCAATGCCGCCGGGGGTTCCACGACGATGCCCCAAAGGATGATCCACAGACCTGCGGCGATACCCGTCGCCAGCAACAGATACTGAACGAGCGCAGCAAGCGGCGATTTAACCGTCATGACCGAGCAGGCGAATCCCGCCATGCGCAACCCGAACACCGCGAGGATGGAGCCCCCGATCGAAAAATTGCGGCTCTGCCGCGTGGTGCGCGGCGTGCCGAGAAATGCGAACGTCAAGGCTGCGAATGCGAACGGATAGATCGGCGCCATGAAACGATCGTGCAACTCGGCGCGGAACTGTCCAGCCAGATCGCGATAGACCGGGTCGTCCGCTCGCGGCCAGATCAGTTCCCAGAGATACCGTTCGCGAATCCCGAGCGTGACGTCGCGGCCCTGCTTGGAGAATTTCGACATATCGAAGGCATAGCGGCCGAACGCGACCAGCGCCGGATCGTGTTTGCCGGCTTCGAAGCGTTCGAGATTGCCGTCCTCAAGCACAAGATACGATCCGCTCTCGTTCTTAAGAATGGTGCCGTGATCGGCGATGATGGTGACGCGTTCCTTCGGGTCGCGCCGGTCGTCGACAAAAATGCCGGCGAGCACGCCGCCCGGCTGACGTTCGCGGATGCGGATGGTCAGGTTCTGGTCGAGCTGGGCGAAGCGGCCGGGCTGCAGGATGTTGGTGAGCACATCCGCGGTGATCTCGGCATCCCAATGCTTGATGCGGCGCATCCCGTCAGGGGCGAGATAGGAGGCGGTGAAGGCGACCAGAAGCGCCACCACACAGGTGGCGTAAAAGAACGGCCGGAACAGCCGGAACGGCGACAGGCCGGCCGCGTTCATCACGATAATCTCGGAGTCGGTGGCGAGCTTGTTGAGGGTATGCGAAATCGAGATCATCAGCGCGATCGGCGCGATGATCAGCACCAGCGCCGGAATGATCAGGCCGGTGATGCCCAGAAAAGTAATGATCGTCTGACCCTGGCTGGTCATGAGATCGATGCCGCGCAACGCCTGCGTAATCCAGATCACCCCGGTCAGGCTGATCAGAACCACCGCAAACGACGCCAGCGTCGTGCGGAAAATATACCTGTCGATCGACCCCATCGTGACCGCGATCCCACCCCCGCGAACCGAAACTGCAGCTCGCGACCAAATCCCGAATTCGGGATCCTCCTCAAGGTCGCGCCGCCATAATCCAGCCGGTTCACTCTCTCACTACCATCCCTTTGATCCGTCAACAAAATGGCTGCGCCATGGCACCCTGAAGATATGGTTAATAAATCGGGCCATGTGGTCTTCGCGACACTGGGAAAGCTTGGCAGCGCGGCAGCTGGCAGGTCATAGTGATCCGACCATTCTTTTGACGGTTCTCTTGACGGTTCTCCAGGCGAGGCGCAGCAGCGGCCGAGGGACCCGTTCGAAAGCGCCGCCCGGCGGGTTCCCCAACCCCCTGCGATAGCCGGTTTCTTGGAGGATTTGCCTATGTCCGACGCCGTCAAGGTCGGCTTTGTTCCCTTTTCCAGCGCGCCGCGCGGAATTCTGGTGGTATTTTGCGATGAAGCGCTGAAGTTCGGGCCGGCGACGGAAAAAGCGCTGGGCGCTGCGGCCAATATTGTCCGGCGCGCGGCTTCTGCCAATCAATTCAAGGGCAAAAGCGGGTCAGTTCTCGATATTCTGGCGCCGGAAGGGCTGAAAGCGCCCCGCCTGATGGTGGTTGGCGCCGGCAAGTTATCGACCCTCAAGGCTAGCGATTTTCTCAAATTTGGCGGTACTGCCGCCGGCAAATTGCGCCACGGCAACGACGCCGTGACGATGATCGCCGAACTGCCGGACGGGGCCATGAAGCCCGATCGGGCGGCGGCGATCGCATCGGGCATACGGCTGCGCGCCTACAAATTCGATCGCTACATGACCCGGAAGAAGGACGGCGAGGACACAGCCTTGCGCGCGAACATCTCCATCGCGGTCGGCGATGTCGCCGCCGCGCGACGGGCCTTTGCGCCGGACTCCCATATCGTCGACGGCGTCATCGCCGCGCGCGATCTCGTCAACGAACCGCCCAACGTGCTGTTCCCAATTGAGTTCGCCCGCCGCGCCACGCTGTTGCGCAAGCTCGGCGTCGGTGTCGAGGTTCTCGACGTCAAGGCCATGACCAAACTGGGAATGGGTGCGCTGCTCGGCGTCGCCCAGGGCTCGACCAAGCCCGGCCGCACCGTGATCATGCGCTGGAACGGCGGCAAGAAAGGCGAGCCGCCGGTCGCCTTCATCGGCAAAGGCGTTTGTTTCGACACCGGCGGCATTTCCATCAAGGGCGCGGCCGGCATGGAGGACATGAAGGGCGACATGGGCGGTGCGGCCTGCGTGGTCGGACTGATGCACGCGCTGGCCGCGCGCAAGGCCAGGGTCAATGCGATCGGCGCCATCGGTCTCGTCGAGAACATGCCCGACGGCAACGCGCAACGCCCCGGCGACATCGTGACCTCGATGTCCGGCCAGACCATCGAGATCATCAATACCGACGCCGAGGGCCGGCTCGTGCTGGCCGATGTGCTCTGGTACGTAGTCAAGAAGTTCAAGCCGAAATTCATGGTCGATCTGGCCACATTGACCGGCGCGATCATGGTTGCGCTTGGCACCGAATATGCCGGGATGTTTTCCAACAACGATGAATTGGCGGAACGCCTGAGCAAGGTCGGGTTCGAGACGGGCGAACGGGTCTGGCGCATGCCGCTCGGTCCCGAATACGACAAGCAGATCGATTCGCAATTCGCCGACATGAAAAATACCGGCCCCCGCCATGGCGGTTCGATCACCGCCGCGCAATTCCTGCAACGCTTCGTCGACGGCACGCCGTGGGCGCATCTCGATATCGCGGGAACGGCGATGGGCGCACCGAAAACCGAGATCAATCACAGCTGGGGTTCGGGCTATGGCGTTCGCCTGCTGGAACGTCTGGTCGCCGAGTACTACGAAGCCAAGAAATAGCCGAGAAACAGTTGACGACCGGATGACCGAAGTTCTGTTCTACCATCTGCAAAACATGTCGCTCGAAAACGTGCTGCCGCCGCTATTGGAGAAATCGCTGGAGCGCGGCTGGCGGGTGGTGGTGCAGTCGACATCGGAAGAGCGCGCAGAGGCGCTGGATGCCCATTTGTGGACCTATCGCGACAATTCATTTTTGCCGCACGCCACCTGGCGCGCCGGCGACGTGCAGGACCAGCCGATCGTGCTGGCGGTCGCGGAGGGCAACCCGAACAGGGCCAATGTCCGGTTTCTGATCGACAATGCCGCGTTACCGGCCGATAGCCACGCCTATGACCGGGTGGTGCTGGTTTTTAACGGCGACGATGGCGATGCGCTCACGGCCGCGCGGAGCGCCTGGGCCGATTGCAAGACCCGGGGATTCGAGGTCACCTATTGGCAGGCTGATGACCGGGGCAGGTGGCAGCGGCGGGAATAGCGATTTGCCGGGATTAATGATAAACTGCGGTTTCGGCGCCGGAGCTTGCAGATAGCCATGGTCGTGCCGCAAAGTGATGTTGGGACAACCGCTTAGAGCCCAGAGCCCAGGGGTGGGAACTTAAACGATCGTGCGCGACAGATACCGTCACCGAAAACCGCTGCTGGCGCTGCTGCTGTTCGCCCCCCTCGTCGCGGGCTGCGCTGGCGGCGTGACTGAAATGTTTCAGTCCGATCTTCTGTCAAAAGACGCCGAATGGTTCTCGCGCTCCGGCAGGCTGTTCATCAAGAACGTTTCGATTGAGACGCCGCCGCTGAGCCCTGACAAACCGGTGACGGCTGAAGATCTGGTCAGCGCCGACGGCGGCTGCCCGGGAATGGCGCCTGCCAACGCCAATGCGCTGGCCGATGGCGCCGCCGCCGGCCCGACGACGACGGGAACGGTGGCGCTCGGTCATACCGAATGCGACGTCGTGCGCGGCATCGGCTCGCCCGCCAGCGTCAATCTGTCGACCAATCAGCGCGGCGAGCGTCTTGCGGTGATCAACTATTCGCGCGGGCAACGCGCCGGGATTTATACCTTCACCGCCGGGCGGCTGACATCGATCGAGCGGAACCCGAATGCGGAGGCGGAGCCGAAGGCCGTAAAACCCAAGGCGAAGAAGAAGCCGGCGCCGACGTAAGCGTTCGCAGCGCCAGGCGTCAGCCCGTCGCTTCATCGTATTGCGAACTTGCAGCCAGCCATTCTTCCTCGGCGCGCAGCAACGCGCTTTCCGCGCCGGCGCGCGCCTTGCCGAGCTGGGCTGCCTGCTTCGGATCGCGGGTAAACAAATCCGGCAGCGCCAGCGCGGCATCGATCTTGGAAATGATGCCGTTGATGCGCGCGATCTCGGCCTCGGCGTCCGAGATTTTCTGCTTCAGCGGCACGCGCTTCTCGCCCTTGTTGCGCTGGGGCTTGTCGCGGCCGCCGCCGCGGTCGCGAGAACTGGCGCGCATGCCGCGCGCCGACAACACCATGCGCCGGTAATCGTCGAGGTCGCCGTCATAGCTCGTTACCGTGCGATCGGCGACCACCCATAATTGATCGGCGCAGGCTTCGATCAGATAGCGGTCATGGGAAACCATGATGACCGCGCCTGGAAATTCATTGATCGCCTCGGCCAATGCGGCGCGGCTGTCGATATCGAGATGGTTGGTCGGCTCGTCGAGAATGATCATGTTGGGACCGAAGAAGGTCGCAAGCCCGAGCAGCAGTCGGGCTTTTTCACCACCCGACAAACTCCTGACAAGGGTATCGCCGGCCTTGCCCGAAAAGCCGATCGCACCGGTGCGGCCGCGCACCTTGGTTTCCGTCGCATCGGGCATCAGCCTGCGGATGTGATCGTAGGGCGAGCCGTCGAGATTGAGTTCATCGACCTGGTGCTGCGCGAAATAGCCGACCGAGAGTTTCTCCGCGCGCGTGACGTGACCGGAGAATGGCGGCAGCTTGCCCGCAAGCAGCTTGACCAGCGTCGACTTGCCGTTGCCGTTGGAGCCCAGCAGGGCGATGCGGTCGTCGGTGTCGATGCGCAGGGTTACGCGATTGAGCACGGGATGTTTCGGATCGTAGCCGACCGAGACGTCATCGACCGCGATGATCGGCGGCGACAGCATCTTCTCCGGGACAGGAAATGAAATTTCGCGGACATCCTGCGTCACCAGTGCCGTGACCGGTTTCATCCGTTCCAGCATCTTGACGCGGGACTGGGCCTGGCGGGCTTTCGAGGCCTTGGCCTTGAAGCGATCGACGAAAGCCTGTAGCCGCTTGCGCTCATCCATCTGACGCTTGGCGTGCTTGGCATCCAGCATTTCGCGGGTGGCGCGCTGTTCCTCGAACGAGGAATAGGTTCCCTTGTAGAGCGTCAGCTTGCCGCGATCGAGATGCAGGATCTGATCGACCGAGGTGTCGAGCAGATCGCGATCATGGCTGATCACGATCACGGTCCGCGGATAATGCGCCAGATGGTCCTCGAGCCACAGCGTGCCTTCGAGATCGAGGTAGTTGGTGGGTTCATCCAGCAGCAGCAAGTCGGGTGCGGCAAACAACGTCGCGGCGAGTGCGACGCGCATCCGCCAGCCGCCGGAAAATTCCGAGCAGGAACGGGCCTGATCGGCGGTGGAAAATCCGAGGCCCGAGAGGATCGCGGCGGCGCGGGCGGGGGCGGAATGCGCGTCGATATCCACCAGCCGCGTCTGAATGTCGGCGATGCGGGAGGGATCGTGCGCGGTCTCGGCTTCGCGCAGCAACGCCTCGCGTTCGAGATCGGCTTTCAGCACGACCTCGACGAGGCTTTCCGGGCCGTCGGGGGCTTCCTGCGCGAGGCTGCCGACCCGCCAGCGCGGAGGAATCGCGATGCTGCCGGCCTCAACCGGCAACTCGCCGCGGATCGCGCTGAACAGTGTCGATTTACCCACGCCGTTGCGGCCGACGAAGCCGACGCGCGCGCCAGGGACGATTTGCGCCGAACTGTTATCGATCAAAAGCCGTCCGGCAATCCGGACCGAAATGTCTGATATTGAAAGCATCCGGGCTTTTCACCGGAGCGAACCAAAAACGCAACCGGTTTATCGGTGAAACGCTGTCCAGGTAGCGCCAGTCTGCTGAAAATACATTCAGTCAGTGCGACGACCTGAAGCCGTCCTCGCGGTCGCGCTTGCGCAATTCATCCATCAGGTGGTCGAGGTGGGAGGAGGGACGTAGCGCGTTGGCGCGAAGGCTCTGCTGCAGCCGTTCGCCCACTGCGTCGCAGATCGATCGGCTGGTCTTGCGATCGATAGGTTCGCTGTCGTCGGTGATTTGGCTATTCATGGCGAGTTCCGCTTCTTTTCCGTCTTAATGAGTGTCGCGATAACAAGTCGCGGACACCCATATTGTTTCGCCTCGCGGAGCCGGGATCGGTCTTTCCCGTAAGAATTGAATGAAACCCGGAGCGGCTCAGGAATCGCGAAAGGCCCCGGTTCTTGCCGAACCAGGGCCCTTTGAGCTCGCTAACGCATAATCGGGATCAATAGCAGCGGTTTATGAGGCGCCAGCGGGGTCCCCACGGCGTTGGGACCAATCGCCGCACGTAGCAGCCGCCGTAGCCATAGCCGTAATAGGCGGGTCCGCCGACATAGAAACGCGGACCGCCCCAGCCGCCATGCCAGCCACCGCGCCAGCCGTGACCGCCCCATGCGGAGGCGGAGGTCGGCGCCAGCGCGGCCGCTGCGAGCGAAACCGCGGCAACAACAACAAGCGAGAGTTTTCGGAACATGGTCGTCTCCATCAGGTTCGGCGCAACTTGCGTCATCGGTGAAAGGTGCTGCCCGTAACGCCCCAATTCGCGGCAGGCGTTCGATCGAGGAAAACCTATGCCTGCTGGGCTGAATGAAATCTGGATGACCGAGTTCAGACAGGGTTCACCTTCGTGAAATTGATGCAATTTTCCGGGGTGGTCCGGTGGCTTTGCGTTTGACGGCAGCTCACCTGATCGCTTGCCGTCCCGAGGCGGCGTCGATATAAGCGCCGCAATTCCCCTCAGCGCTCTCCAAGGACGAAATCATGGCGATTGAACGCACCTTTTCGATTATCAAACCCGACGCGACCGCGCGCAATCTGACCGGTGCGATCAATGCGCTGATCGAGAAGGCCGGGCTTCGTATCGTGGCCCAGAAGCGCATCCTGATGACGCGTGCGCAGGCCGAAACCTTTTACGCCGTCCACAAGGCGCGTCCGTTTTTCGGCGAACTGGTGGACTTCATGATTTCGGCGCCGGTCGTGGTCCAGGTTCTCGAGGGCGAAAACGCCGTGCTCAAACACCGCGACGTCATGGGCGCGACCGATCCTTCCAAGGCGGCCGATGGAACGATCCGCAAGCTGCATGCGAAATCGATTGGCGAAAATTCGGTGCATGGCTCCGACGCCGCCGAGACCGCGGCGGTCGAGATCGCCCAGTTCTTCTCCGGCAACGAAATCGTCGGTTGATTGACAGCGACGTCCACGGGCAGGTTTAGTCGGCGGTAGCGTGGAGGGGCGCTTGCGCCGGGGGTGGGGCTGTGAACGGGATGCTGCAGATCTTCGATCCCGCCAATATCGGCGCGTTTTTTACGCAGTTTCAAGCCGATATGCACACGCCGGCGTTCTGGCTCGCGGTCGGCAAGATCATCTGGATCAACGTGCTGTTGTCCGGCGACAATGCGCTGGTAATCGCGATGGCGTGCCGAGGCCTCGCGCCCCGGCAACGGCTGTGGGGCATGGTGATCGGCGCCGGCATCGCGGTGGTGCTGCTGATCGTCTTTACCGGTATTGTCGCGACGCTTGATGGTTCTGCCTTACCTGAAGCTGGCCGGCGGCCTTGCGCTGCTGGGCATCGCAGCCAAGCTGCTGGTGCCGGAAGACGAAGGCGACGACGTGACCGCGGGAACCAATCTTTGGCACGCGGTCCGGATTGTCGTGATCGCCGACATCGTCATGAGTCTCGACAACGTCATTGCGGTCGCCGCCGCCGCGAACGGCCAGCTTTCGCTTTTGATCCTCGGCCTTGCCGTCAGCATTCCCATGATTATCGCAGGCGCCGCGCTAATCATGATGATCCTCGACAGAATGCCTATTCTGGTTTGGCTCGGGGCTGCATTGCTGGGCTGGATCGGCGGCGACGTGATCGCGACCGATCCGGCCATTGCTCCGCGGCTGCACCAGCTCCTGGACGGCGACATCAGCTTGAATATCGATACGACATCGCCAGTATTCGGCTTTGCAAGACATCTGCGTTTCGACAGCGAAATCGATGAGCTTGCGCTCGCTCTGTTTGGCGTTGCCTTTGTGCTCGTCGTTGGATCGATCTGGCGTCGTCGCAAGTTGCGCGCGGCCGAAACGCCTTTGGCGATTGAGCTGCGATAACTTCCACCCTGCCGCGCTCGCGACGTCGCGCGACAAATAGCCGCCAGACGCCTTCGCTGTTTTGCGATAGCGAGTGGAAATTGTCGTTATTGGTGGAGGTCGGATTGAACGGATTCGCGGCGTTTTTCGATCCGGACGCGATCGGCGCCGTATTCACGCAATTCCAGACTGAAATCCATCAGCCGCAATTCTGGGTCGCGCTCGGCAAAATCATCTGGATCAATGTGCTGCTGTCCGGTGACAATGCATTGGTGGTTGCGCTGGCGTGCCGCAGACTGCAACCGCGTCAGCGTTTCTGGGGCATGATTTTCGGTGTGGCCGCCGCTGTGGTGTTGCGCATCATCTTCACGACCATCGTCGCGACGTTACTGGAACAGCCATATCTCAAGCTGATCGGCGGTTTCGCGCTGATCGTGATCGCGGCAAAATTGCTGGCGCCTGACGGCAAGGACGAAGGCGACGTCAAATCCGCATCGCATCTGTGGGCCGCAGTGCAAATCGTGGTGGTCGCCGATATCGTCATGAGCCTGGACAACGTGATCGCAGTCGCCGCCGCCGCCGACGGCAGCATTCCGCTGCTGATCCTCGGGCTCGCAAGCAGCGTTCCGTTGATTGTCGCCGGCGCCGCCTTGATCATGGCGCTGCTCAACTACCTGCCGGTCCTGATTTGGGCCGGCGCCGCGTTGCTGGGCTGGATCGCCGGCGATGTGATTGCGGCCGATCCGGCGGCTCGTCCCAGGTTGCACAATCTCTTTGACGGCCCGTTCGGCACTGCGCTCGACCCATTGCTGGCGTGGCTGGGGGTGGCTCCCCTTTTTGTCGTCGGCGGGAAGGCGGTCGAACTGGTTTGTTCCCTGTTGGGCGTCATCGTCGTCATGGTCGTGGGATCGGCCTGGCGGAAACGCAAGCTCGCCCGCGCCGAACATCGGATGCCCGCTGCCGCCACCGGGGCGGTTCGGCCGCTCGATCCATCATAAGTCGACAAGCCAACATTGCCGTGCCGGTGCGCGCGCGTTTCACTTCCCGGTTCCCCGGCAAGGTTAACGGGACACTGCCCTAGTCCCTTAAATTCAAGGGGTTTCGCGTTAATTCAATAGTATGTTTCAGGTCCTATAACGCAGCAGACACAATCAGTAAGTGCATGGCGTTCGCCGAGGATTGAAGTCGCGCAAAGGATCTTGGGATGGATACGACATCATTGAGCTGGAACGCCGTCGACGGATGGCAGCCGAAGCAAACCCGGCTCGCGCCCAATCTGGTGCTCTACTTCGGCAGTCGTGAAACGCTGGCTGACGCCGCGCGTTATCTTGAACTGCGCGAGATGTTTCCCGACGCGTGCCTGATGGGATGCTCGACAGGCGGTCAAATCTGCAGCGACGAAATCATCGAAGCCGGGGTCAATGCCATCGCGATCCGTTTCGAAGCGACCGCGATCCGCACGGCAATCGAGACGGCGCGAAATGCCGGCGACTCCCGGACCCATGGCGAAGCCATCGGGCGGGCGCTCGCTGCCGACGATCTCGCCGGCGTGTTCGTGTTGTCGGATGGCCTCGCGGTGAACGGCAGCGAACTGGTCGCCGGCATCGGCATGCATGTCGGAAACGTTCCGATCTCCGGCGGGCTCGCCGGAGACGGTTCACAATTCATCGAAACGATTGTTGGTCTCGATTGCTCGCCCGAGCGCGGAAAGATCGCCGCAATCGGATTTTATGGCAACTCGATCAGGATCGGGCATGGCAGCGGCGGCGGCTGGGATGTATTCGGGCCTAAACGGCGGATTACCTTTGCCGAAGGCAACGTGCTGTTCCAGCTCGACGGCCGGCCGGCGCTCGATCTCTACGAGAAGTATCTCGGTGAGGACGAAATCGAGGCGTTGCCTGGATCCGCATTGCTTTTTCCGCTCCAGATCCACGACCCCAAGCGTCCCGACCATCAGGTCGTGCGCACCGTTCTTGCCGTCGACCGCGACAGGAGATCGATGACGTTTGCCGGCGACATGCCGGAAGGATGGGTGGCGCAGCTGATGCGGGGAAATTTCGATCGGCTGGCTTCGGGGTCGGCGGCCGCGGCGCAGCTGGCGCGCGACGGCCTTGGCGATCACAATGGCGGTGACGGTGTGGCCATTCTGGTGAGTTGCATCGGGCGAAAACTATTGATGGGCCAGCACGTCACGTCGGAAATCGAAGCTGCCGGCGAGGTATTGGGACGGCACCTGACCCGTATCGGTTTTTACTCCTACGGCGAGATCACTCCGCACGCGACATCCGGAACCTGCGAACTGCACAACCAGACGATGACGATCACGACGATGATCGAACAACAGGCCGGCCATGGATAAACTGTTCGCAAGACAGCTCGCCAAGGCAACTCTCCCGAGCGGAGAGGTCGATCTGAACATTCTCGGCGATCTTGTCGGGAAGGCCTACGCGCAGGCTGAGCGCGATCGCCGGCGGACCGACCGGTCGATCCAGCTGATGGTCGAAGAGCTCGAGGAAGCCTCGCAACGGAAAATCGAATATGTTGCGCGCCACGATCCACTGACCGACCTGCCCAATCGGGTGGCCTTTGGCGAACATCTGGCATTGGCGATCGAACAGGCGGCGACCTACAAGGCTCAATTCGCTGTCGTCTTCATGGATATCGACCGCTTCAAGGACGTCAATGAGGTTTACGGACACGCGGTGGCCGACCGGCTGCTGAAGGAGCTTGGAAACCGGCTGAGCAAGGCGGTGGGAGGGGCGTTCCTGGCGCGTCTTGGCGCCGACGATTTCAACATTATCGTCACCGATGGCGACCAGCCGGTTGCAACCGAGGAACTTGCCAAGCGCCTGCAGCAGCAGGTCTCCGACGGCTTCGATATCGACGGTCACCTGATCCGGGTCGGGCTCAGCATCGGTATTGCGATCTATCCGTTCGACGGCCCGGATGCGGCGACATTGCTGATCAACGGCGATGCCGCCCTTGCCCGCGCCAAACGCGACGGACGCGGCTCACTGCGGTTCTTCGAAGCGGAGATGGATCAGCAATTGCGCGAACGCCGGGTGTTGCAGCACGAACTCGGTTCGGCGATCGAATACGATCAACTGAAGCTTTTTTTCCAGCCGCAGGCGCGGATCAATGGCGAGGTCATCGGATTTGAAGCATTGCTGCGCTGGGAGCATCCGGTGCGCGGCAGGATCGCGCCCAACATTTTTATTCCTCTTGCCGAAGACAACGGCATGATCATTCCGATCGGGGAGTGGGTTCTCAGGCATGCCTGCCGCGAGGCCGCATGCTGGTCGCAGCCACTCGCCGTCGCCGTCAATCTTTCGCCGGTTCAGTTCCACTACAGCGATCTTCCGGCGCTGGTGCTCTCTATTCTGATGGAGACGGGTCTGGCGCCGCATCGGCTGGAGCTGGAAATAACCGAGGGCGTTCTGATGAGCGACTTCGCGCGGGCGATCGGTATTCTGCGGCGGCTGAAATCGTTGGGCGTCAGTATCGCCATGGACGATTTCGGCACCGGCTATTCGTCATTGCGATATATTCAGGCCTTCCCGTTCGACAAGATCAAGATCGACAAGAGCTTTGTCGACCAGCTCGGCGAGAATATGCAATCGCAGGCGATCATCCGCGCCGTCATCGGCCTTGCTCACGGCCTCGCGCTGCCGGTCCTGGCCGAAGGGGTGGAGACCTCGGAGCAGCTGGAATTTCTCAAGCGGGAACGCTGCGACGAAATCCAGGGCTATCTGATCGGTCGGCCGCAGCCGATCGAAAACTATTCCACAATGGTGAAACCGCTGCTTGTCGTGGAAGGCTGGGCGGAAATGGCGGTCCGGCGCTCCAACGCCTGACCAGTCCGGCGGTATTCATTCCGCCGCGCTGCGAAGCTCGGCTTTTTCGGCCCGCACCGCGCAGAATTTGAATTCCGGAATTTTCCCGAACGGATCCAGTGCCGGATTGGTCAGCAGGTTAGCCGCGGCCTCCGCGTAACAGAACGGCATGAACACCATGTTTTCGGGAACGTCGCGATCGGAGCGCACCTTGACCTCGACTGCGCCGCGCCGGGTTTCCAGCCGGACGAAGTCGCCGGGCCATACCTGCAACCGCCGCATGTCCTTCGGCGACATGAAGGCAACGGCCTCGGGCTCGATCTGGTCGAGCACCATGGAGCGGCGCGTCATCGAACCAGTGTGCCAGTGCTCCAGCACGCGGCCGGTCGAAAGCACCATCGGATATTCGTCATCGGGCAATTCGTCCGGCGGCAGTACATGCGCCGGCACGATCTTGCCGCGGCCGCTTGGGGTCGGGAAGCCGGTGGTGAAGATGATCTCGTTGCCCGGCTGATCCGGACCGTCCACGGGATACGTCACCGCACCCTCACGCACCAGCCGCTCCCAGGTGATATTCTTGAGGGATGGCATCAGTTGCGCCATCTCGGTGAAAACCTCGCCCGGACCCTCGTAATTCCAGGGCAGCCCCATCCGCTTGCCTATTTCCTGGATAATCCAGAGATCCTGCCGCGCATCGCCCGGCGGCTTGATGACCTCGCGTGCCAGTTGCACGCGGCGGTCGGTGTTGGTGAACGAGCCGGATTTTTCCGCGAACGCCGACGCCGGCAGAATGACGTCGGCATGGAATGCGGTCTCGGTGACGAACAGATCCTGCACCACGAGATGATCGAGCTTGGCCAGCGCCTGGCGCGCATGCTGCAAGTCGGGATCCGACATTGCCGGATTCTCGCCCTCGACATACATGCCGTGAATCTCGCCGGCATGGATCGCATTCATGATTTCGACGACGGTGAGTCCGCGCACGGGATCGAGTTCCTGCCCCCAGAGCGTTTCGAAGGCGCCTCTCAGGTCGTCGCGGCTGACAGGCTGATAATCCGGCAGGAACATCGGGATCAAGCCGGCGTCAGACGCGCCTTGCACATTGTTCTGGCCGCGCAGCGGATGCAGGCCCGTGCCGGGACGTCCGACCTGGCCCGTGATCAGCGCCAGCGCGATCAGGCAGCGCGCATTGTCAGTGCCGTGCACATGCTGGCTGATGCCCATGCCCCAGAAGATGATGGAGGACTTCGCGCGAGCGTACATCCGGGCGACCTCCCGGAGAGTCTCTGCAGAAATGCCGCAGATCGGTGACATCTTCTCCGGCGTGAACTCGATAATCTTGGCCTTCAATTCTTCATAACCCTCGGTGTAGCCGGCGATATATTGTTCGTCGGTGAGCCCTTCGGTGATAATGGTGTTGATCATCGCGTTCAGCATCGCGACATCGCTGCCGGGCTTGAACTGCAAATGCTTGTAGGCATGGCGCGACAGCGCCTGCCGGCGCGGGTCCATCACGATCAACTTGGCGCCACGCTTGGTCGCGTTCTTGATGAAAGTGGCGGCGACCGGATGGTTTACCGTCGGGATTGGCGCCGATCACCCATATGACTTCAGCATCCGCAGCGGCCGCGAACGGAGCCGAGACCGCTCCCGAACTCAGGCCTTCGAATAGCGCCGCGACCGACGAGGCATGGCACAGCCGCGTGCAGTGATCGACATTGTTGGAGCCGAAGCCCGTGCGCACCAGCTTCTGGAACAGATACGCTTCTTCGTTGGAGCCCTTGGCCGAGCCGAATCCGGCGAGCGCCTTGACGCCCTTCTCGTCGCGGATCTTGACGAGGCCCTTTGCCGCGATATCGAGCGCTTCTTCCCACGACGCCTCGCGGAAATGCGTGAACGGATTGGCCGGATCGACCTGGTCGTTGGAATCCTTCTTCGCGTTCGGCAGCCGCACCAGCGGCTTGGTCAGGCGATGCGGATGGTGGATGTAGTCAAACCCAAAACGCCCTTTGACGCAGAGCCGGTTGTGATTGGCCGGCCCGTCGCGGCCTTCCGCATAGATGATCTTCTCGTCCTTGACCTCATAGGTGACCTGGCAGCCGACGCCGCAGAACGGGCAGAGCGAGTCCACCTTGCTGTCGGCATAGGTGACGCGGGTCTGATTCTCGTCGAGCATTACGGCCGGCATCAGCGCGCCGGTCGGGCAGGCCTGCACGCATTCGCCGCAGGCCACGCAGGTCGACTCTCCCATCGGATCGTCGAAATCGAACACGATCTTGGATTCGTGGCTGCGATAAGCCATGCCGATCACGTCATTGACCTGGACCTCGCGGCAGGCCCGCACGCACAGGCCGCACTGGATGCAGGAATCGAGATTGACCCGCATGGCAGGATGACTGGCATCCCCGGTCCAGCGCTCGGCGGCGGGGAAACGGCTTTCAGTAACTTCAACCTTTTCGGCCCAGTGCCAGAATTTCGAGTCGGGATCGTGCGAGGTCTCGCGCGCCGGCTGGTCCGCGACCAGAAGCTCCATCACCATCTTTTGCGCCGCGACCGCACGCGCGCTTTCTGTCTTCACCTTCATGCCGACGCTGGGCAGCCGCTTGCAGGACGCCGCCAGCACGCGCTCGCCCTCGACCTCAACCATGCAGGCGCGGCAATTGCCGTCGGGCCGGTAGTCCGGCTGCGGCGAATAGCACAGATGCGGAATTTCGCGGCCCTGGCGTTTGGCGACTTGCCAGATGGTCTCGCCCGCATTGGCCTCGACCTGCTTGCCGTCGAGTTCGAACTGGATCTTGGTCATTCCGCGGCTTCCTTCGGGATGAACTCTTCCGGAAAATATTTAATCACAGTGGTTAGCGGATTCGAGGCCGCCTGGCCGAGACCGCAGATCGACGCATCGCGCATCGCCTGGCTCAATTCGTCGAGCAGTTCCCGGTTCCAGACCGGTTTTTCCATCAGCAGCGCCGCCTTCTGGGTGCCGACCCGGCACGGCGTGCACTGGCCGCAGCTTTCGTCCTCGAAAAACCGCATCAGGTTGAGCGCGGCACCCTTCACGCTGTCCTGTTCGGACAGGATGATGACCGCGGCCGAGCCGATGAAGCAGCCGTATTTTTCCAGCGTGCCGAAATCCAGCGGGATGTTATCCATCGCCGCCGGCAGAATGCCGCCGGACGCGCCGCCCGGCAGATAGGCGTGGAATTTGTGCCCGTCCGCCATGCCGCCGCAGAACTCGTCGATCAACTCGCGCACCGTGACCCCGGCAGGTGCGAGTTTCATGCCGGGATTCCTGACCCGTCCTGAAACCGAATAGCTGCGCAGACCGTGGCGTTCATTGCGGCCATGGCCCTTCCACCAGTCCGCGCCCTTTTCGACGATGTCGCGCACCCACCACAGCGTCTCGATGTTGTTGATCAGCGTCGGCAGCCCGAACAGGCCAACCTGGAACGGGTAGGGCGGCTTGTGCCTCGGCAGTCCGCGCTTGCCCTCCAGGCTTTCCAGCAGGGAGGATTCCTCGCCGCAGATATAGGCTCCGGCGCCGCGGCGCATGTGGAGTAGGGGTCCGCCCGGCGGCAGTTGTGCAATCTCACGCTCGAGTATTTTGCGGGATGCCGGATATTCGTCCCGCAGGTAGATGTAGACGTCGGTTGCCTCGACCACATGCGCGCCGATCAGCATGCCCTCGATGAAAGCGATGCGGATCGGTTTCGAGATACCAGCGATCCTTGAACGTGCCGGGCTCGCCTTCGTCGCCGTTGATGGCCATCAGCCGCGGGCCGGGCTCGCCCAGCACCGAGCGCCATTTGCGTCCGGTCGGAAAGCCCGCGCCGCCGAGGCCGCGTAAGGACGCGTCGTCGAGTGCCTTCAGCAGATCTTCCCTGGCCAACTCTCCCGAACGCAGCCGGTTGAGCAGCTTGTAGCCGCCATCGGCAACATAGGCGTCGTAGTCGATATATTTCGGTAAATGCGTGTGGGTGTCGCCGGCTTTAGCTGCCGCGAGCACATTTGGAACGGTGGCGTGGTCGACGAAGTGATGCCCGACCTCGGCGGCCGGCGCGGTATCGCAGCGGCCGACGCAGGGCGCGCGCACGACGCGAATGCCGGGCCCGGCGGTGTCCTGCAATTGGTGCAGCAGCTTTTCCGCGCCGAGCATCGCGCAGGTCAGGGAATCGCAGACGCGAATAGTGAGCGGGGCGATGTTCGGCTCGCCTTCCTTCACCACGTCGAAATGTGCGTAGAAAGTCGCGGTCTCGAACACTTCCGCGAAGGCCAGCTTCATCTCGTCGGCTAGCGCTGCGAGGTGGGCGGCGGAAATCTGGTTATATTTGTCCTGTACGAGATGCAGATACTCGATCAGGAGATCGCGCTGCCGGGGCCGGTCGGCCAGCAAAAGCGCAATTTCCTCAGCGGCTTGGGGATCGATCTGACGGCCCTTGGGAGTCGATTTGGCCCGTTTCCGGCCCTCGCCGGGATGCTCGAACGAGCGAACTTTTTGCACCTCATGGCTCATCGAAATTTCCGTCCCGCTCCCGTTGGGGTAACTCTAATTGGTGGCATACCAGATGCCAATAGCAAATTCGTCGCAGCGCAGATGGTCGGCACGCCCTGACATTACGCGGTTCCGGCAGCCTTCTCGATCACGAACACGATGCGCCGCTCCGCGCGTTCGACGATCTCGACGCGGTCCCCGGTCTCCATAATCAGGTTGGGGATGTCGATCACCGACAGCGGGTCCGTGCAGACGACTTCCATGACATCGCCCGGCTTCAGCGACTTCAGCGCCTTGCGCGTCTTCAATGCAGGCAGCGGACATTTCAAGCCGGAGAGATCAAGTTTTGTCGCGGTCATGCCGTCAACATGGCGAAGCGGGATCGCATCGTCAATCAACGCCCGCGCGAACGGCAGCGTTCATAGCAGGCCGGCATACGACAAAAATCCGACGGTCTGCCCGGGCTCGACCAGCGTGATCTCTTCGCCGAGTTCGACCAGTCCGTCGGTATCGACCAGCGAGGACAGCAGCCCCGCACCCTCGCGCGGAAATTTGACCGCTTCAAGCACACCGTCCGCGGCCTTGCGCAGGTTGACGCGAACGTATTCACGGCGAGCCAACTTCTTTTTGTAGCTGAAGGCCGCGCGTACCGGCATCGGGATCAGAGGCTGCTGTGCGGAGCCTGCCAGCGCCTGCACCGTCGGCCGCACAACATGAACGAAGGTGACAAAACTCGCCACCGGATTGCCCGGTAATCCGATAAACGGGGTTCCGCCGATAATTCCCATTGCGACGGGACGCCCCGGCTTGATCGCCATGCGCCACAGCACCAGCGTCCCCACACTTTCGACGCTGGATTTGACGTGGTCCTCTTCGCCGGTCGAAACTCCCCCCGACGTCAGGATCAGGTCATGCGTGCCGGCCACCTTCTTCAGGCCTTCGGCGAGCGGGTCGCGATCGTCGCCGACAATGCCGAGATCGCTGACCTCGCAACCCAGCCGTTTCAGCATCGCCATCAGCATGAAGCGGTTGGAATCGAACAATTGCGCGGGCGCCCGTGGACTGCCCGGCGATACCAGTTCGTTGCCGGTCGAAAATACCGCAACACGGATTCTCCGCCGCACCGCGATCTGGGTCAGGCCGAAAGCCGCCGCCAGTGCGATGTCCTGCGGCCGCAGACGCAGGCCGGCTGCGAGTGCCGCAATACCCTTTGGAATGTCTTCGCCCGCGGGCCGCACATTGGCCCCCGGCCTGAGGCCCGCCGGCAGAACGACCCTATCTTCCGCATCGAGGCGCACGTCCTCCTGCATGAACACGGTGTCGGCGCCGTCCGGCATCGGCGCGCCGGTAAAAATCCGGACCGCGTGGCCGGGTTCGATCGCGCCGCCGGTCGATGCGCCGGCCTGAACGCGGCCGGTCACCGGAAACGCCATTTCCTCGCCACGCGGAACATCACCACCCCGGACGGCATAGCCATCGACCGCGGAATTGGTGAAGGGCGGCAGAGGGAACGGCGCGGAAATGGTGCTGGCGAGGATGCGCCCGTCGGCATCGCCCAAGGCAACGGTCTCGATGTCCTGAACCGCCGTCACCCGCGCAGCGATGATCGCCACGGCCTCGTCGACCGACATCATCGGTCCGCCAAACGCAAAGCAGTCGTTGGACAGTTGCGCCATCGCGGCTCTCAGGTTTCGGCGGCAGTTAACATCCAAAAGATGCTTTATATCCACTGGGCCGCAATGTCATGCTATCAGGCAGATATGATCAGGACCGACTAAATCTCCGGCTCCCTTGATCGTGCCGGATCCGACGGATCGGCGGCTGATCGAGCGTGTCATCGGCACCGATCAGACCGGTGCGACGGTCAGAGATCAGCGTCCCGGTGGAACGGCCGTTGACACTGTATCTGAACGCACAGGAGATCGTCACCATGATGACGATCGGCGACTATCCCGAATATCTCGCGCTCGGTTATCTGCTCAACCAGAACATGTTGAAATACGACGATGTCGTCACAGAAGTAGAATATGACGACGATCTGCAGGTGGTGGTAGTGCGAACCGAGCGCCACACCAATTTCGAAGCCAAGCTGAAAAAACGCACGCAGACTTCCGGCTGCGCGCAGGGCACCGCCTTCGGCGATTTGCTGGAAGCGGTCGAGAACGTGGCGCTGCCGCAGGCGGAGCTTCGTACCTCGTGGCTCTACCAGATGACGCATACCATCAACACCATGCCATCGCTTTATCTCGAAGCCGGCGCCATCCATGGCTGTGTCCTGTGCAAGGAGGGCACGCCGGTCTGCTACACCGAAGACGTCGGCCGCCATAACGCCGTCGACAAGATCGCAGGATGGATTTATCGCCACGGCGTCGATCCCGGCGACAAGATTCTCTACACCACGGGACGGCTGACCTCCGAGATGATCATCAAGACGGTGCGGATGGGAATTCCGATTCTGGTTTCGCGTTCGGGTTTCACCGCCTGGGGCGTCGATCTGGCGCGGCAGGTCGGATTGACGCTGGTCGGCCGCGCGCGCGGCAAACGCTTCATCGTGCTGTCGGGCGAGGAACGGATTATCAAGGATCAGAACCTCGCCTTTGTCGAAGAAGAATCCGCGCGGCACAAGCGCAAGGGCGAAGATCGTGAAGACTCTTGAATGGTGTCCGCCGGCCGGAGATATTCGAGACTACACTAACACCAGTAGCGACAACAACGCCGCGGCCAGTGCCGGAGGCATAATCACAATTCCGAGTTTCAGGAATTGCCACGCCGTCACGGCTTCGCCTTCCCGTCGCAGCGCGATCAGCCAGAGAATCGTCGCGAGCGATCCGGTGACAGAAAGGTTGGGCCCGAGGTCGACGCCGATCAGCAATCCGCCGGTGACCTGAAGCGGAACAGCGGCATTCTGGCTGACGGTGGCGGCGACGAGCCCGGTCGGCAGGTTGTTGAGCAGATTTGATGCGAAGGCGACGATGGCGCCGGCGCCGAGCGCGGTTTCCCGAGGCGAGGCTGCGCCTGCATCATGCAGCATCCGCGCCATGACGCGCAAAATGCCGGTCTGTTCGACGCCCTCGACCAGAATGAACAGGCCTGCGACCAGCGGAAGCACGCCCCATGCGACATCCCGCAAGACCGGCAACGGCGATTGCCGGCCGATCAAAAGCACGATCACGGCCACGGCGCTGCCGGCGATGAAAGTCGGCAGACCCAACTGACGATCAAGCGCCGAGGCCGTCAGAAGGGCGACGGCGGTCAGGCCGATTCCTGTCGCGACGCATTTGCCGCCAACGGAGAGTGGATTCATCGCGAGGTCTTCGGCTATTTTCCGACGCAGTGCGTTGCGCTGCGTAAAGCGAAGTGCGGCGTAAGTGACGAGGATCGAAGCTATTGACGGCAGCAGGAACTGATAAAGCCACTGGCCGAGCGGCGGCATATGCGCACCGAAGATGACCAGGTTCGCCGGGTTGGATATTGGCAGCACAAAGCTCGCTGCGTTGGCGATGAACGCGCAGATGAACAAATAGGGCAGTGGCTCGACTCGAGCGGCGATGGCCGCCGCATAGACCGCGGGCGTCAGCACCACCGCGGTTGCGTCATTGGACAGGAACACCGTGACCAGGGTGCCGACGGCATAGACGATCAGGAACAGCCGCCGGGCAGATCCTCTTGCGTGGCGCACCGCGTGCGCCGCCAGCCAGTCGAACAAGCCTTCCTGCCGCGCGACTTCGGCGAGCAGCATCATGCCAATCAGAAAGAGGTAGACGTCGGTGCCCTTGGCCGCCGCGGCGACGGCATCGTGCCAGGGCAGCAGACCGAATGCGACCAGAACGACTGCGCCGATAACCGCCCAGACATATTCCGGCACGCGCAGCGGGCGCACGATCACCCCAAATGTCGATAGCCCGGCGACGGCCAGGATCAGCGTCGTGTTGTTCACGGCTCAGGACGCCGGGGCAGGGACGGCGGCGCGGTCGCCGATCGGCTTGCCCGCGCAGGCCGGTTTGAGGAGCGCGGCAAATGAAAGCCAGATCACGATCGAGCCGACCGAAAAGCATCCGAGGATCACGAAAGCGCTGGGATATCCGATTTCCTGCGCCAGCCAGCCGCCGATCGCCGGACTGAGGGCGGCGCCAATACCCTGAACCGTCATGACCGCACCTTGCCCGACATTGACCCGCCCGGTGCCGTTGAGAATGCGGGCGACCAGACCGGGGACGGCGACACTCTGCAAGCCCGCGCCGATGCCGTCGAGCGCCTGTACGGGAAATACACCCCAATATTTGATCACCGAAGCTGCGATCAGGCCACGCACCGGCAACGCCACAAAGGAGATCAGCAGCACCAGCCAATACCCTTCCTTTTCCGCCATCCGCATCGCGACGATCGAAGCGAGGATCATCACGCCCTGTGCGACCACGATGGTCATGGCGACAAAACCGGCGCCATTGCCCTGCTGTCCGGACACGACAGCCAGACCATAGAGTGGCAGCATCGCAGCATTACCGAGATGAAACAGCGCAAGCGCGGCGGCCAGCACCAAGAGCGGTTTGCATTCGAACAGCACCCGCCATGCGCTTGCCGGCTGCTTGCTGCTGTCGGTGTTGGCGCCGCGCGCGACGTGGTCGTCGATCGCGTCGCGGGGAATGACCAGCACCGAGACGATCGACAGCACGCCGAAAATACCGGCCAGAATGAACACGGCGGCAAAGCCGAACTTCCAGCCGAGATAGCCCGATAACGCCGCCCCAACCATGTTGCCGGCGTGGTTGAAGGCCTGGTTGCGTCCGTTCTGCCGGTTGAAGCCGGCCTGATGCACGATCCCCAGCGTCATCCCGGTGACCGCGGGCACGATCGCAGCACCCGCGATCGCGGTCGCGACCTGCGACGCAGCCACCACCCAAAAATTCTGCGACAGCAAAATCAGGGCGGAGGCAGCGATGGTGCAGATGCCGGGAATGATCACATAGGCGCGCTTGTTCGTGGTGGCGTCGATCATCGCCCCCGCCGGCGTGGTCATGATCATGCCCGCCACGCCGCCGATGGTCATGACGGTACCGATCAGGCCGCTCTCCCAGCCATGCGCGAGCAGGAACACGCCGAGAAAAGGCCCGATGCCGGCCTGAAAGTCGGCCATGAAGAAATTCAGCGCCTGCAACGGCCAGACACCATTCGAGGATTTTTTCGGCGGTTGGGTCAAATGCTGTTCCGATCTATCAGGGTAGACAGATTGCCGCCTAAGCCCGGATTTCAAAATTTCGATATCAAGGTGATTCCGACGACCATGAGTGCCGCTCCGGCGATGCGACCGCCACTGAGATCGTGAACTTCCATGCCGAACAGTCCGTATCGATCGATTGCGAGCGACATCAGGATGTTCGCCGTGATGGTCAGTCCAGCGAATGCACCGGCGCCGACCTTGCCCACGAAAAGCAGCCCGGCAATGACGGCGAATGCACCGACGAGACCTCCGAGGGGAGCCCACCAGGGCATCGCTGCCAGGCTTTTGCTGGAGGGAAGTGGCGTAGGGAGACAAAATAAAAGGCAAGCCAGCAGCGCCACCACCGGCAGGAACGAGATCAGGCTCGCAAGCCACGGGTTCTCAAGCGAACCGCGCAGCGCGTTGTTCATCGGCGGACCCCACGCCTGGAGTGCGCCCGCAATCAGGATAAGGGGATAAAGCCACGCCGCACTGATATTCTGCATCTCGCCATCCGTCGGGTGTTAACCACCGGCTTCCGACGCAGGCAATCCCGGCCGGACGAGTCGGCATCGAGTGACTCAATTATCCATGAAAAATTCAGCTGGAAACTCCCCAGATTGCGACAAGTTCCCGCTAGAGAAGCGTGTATCTTTTCGTTGCCGGGCCAGCGTGCAGAAGGGCGTCAGTGAGGCAGCCTTACCTCTTGAAGTGGAGCGGCAACCCCAGCGCTTCGCGAAGCTTGCGCCATGCTTCCGATCGGACCTTCTCGGCTTCAAGATATTCGATCAATTCGATGCCCCTGGATCCGATGAGCAGCCCCACCGCTTTTGCAGCGGCGGCGTGTTCTCGCCGGAGCAATCGAACTTCGGGTGTTTCCTTCGGATCGCTCGACATCGACAATACCCTCTTATAGCCGCAACTCGAAGTCGCGACGTTGGCAGGAGTAAGCAGCAAAGCTGGCCAATAGCCCGGTCTGAATTGCTCGCAATTCAAATGAGCGCCTTGGAGGGCGTTACATTCGTGGTGTTCCGGTATTAAGAAGCTGGGAAACGGCGGTGACGAGTTGCGCGGGCGCAAAAGGCTTTGCCAACATGATACTGTGCGGGACGCCTTTGGAGGCCCAATCTTCGGCACTATCGCCGCTCATGTAAATCACGGGGAAATCGGGATTGATCTCTCTCGCATGCCGGGCGACATCCCATCCGCTCAATTTGTCATGCCCCAGATTGATGTCGGTTACGAGCGCCCGGAATTTTCCCTCAGAGGAATCAAGCAATTCCACAGCCTGTTCACCGGATGAGGCGATGACGATCTCGAAACCTCCGTCAGTCAGGGCTTCTTCAACGATACTCTGAATGAGATGGTCATCTTCAACGACCAGAATAATCGGCAGATTTTCCAAGACGGCGTACTCCCCCTGCTGCGTTGTCGCAGCATCCCAGATAAGGGAAGACTACGGGTGTTAAATCGTTCCGGGTCGGTTTCCGGACCGAACCCGTCTTTGTCTTCCATGGAGGACAATGGAACTGGCCGGTTGCGTAATTCCGGCGATAGTTCGGCAAGCACCGCCAGAGCGGTTTCCTCATAGCCGCTCTGCCGAACCGAATTGGTCCAGTGCTTCTTCGCGGTTGCTAGAGATTGTCAGGCGTTCGCAACGGGGATGATTTATCCGCGTTCCGCAATTCCTGTTCGGCTTGCCTGTAAAAATCCTGGTCTTTGCCATCGGGCTCGCCGGCTTGCTGCCAAAGTTGATAGGCGCGACGGACGATGTCTATTTCGGATGGCTTTGACATATCGGCTCCCGGGCGAAGCGTGGCCCGCAGCAGCAACGAAAGCGACAAACGCTGGTTCCACCGCCAATCAACTAAAAGGAACAAGACGCGCAGCATCTCGTTTGTCAGCGGGGCGTATGCAACGGAGGTTGAGATGAAGAAGCTTTTGATGGTCACGACAGCGGCGCTACTGGTTGCCGGGTTCACAATGGACGCCGCCTCCGCGAGACATCATCACCGGCACGGCAAAATGGGCCGTGGAATGGGCGATGGGATGACAGTCGGATCCTCGATGAGAGCGGGAAGTGGCGGCAATGCCGAGTTGCGGGGCAACAACGGCAACTCGGCCAGCGGTTCAAACAGTTTAGCCAATCCCAATAATGCGACAGGGCCGCACTAGATTTCGTTGCACTGCGGATTCAAAGACAAGGCCGCCCTGATTGGCGGCCTTTACGCGTCCCTCACGAACCGCGATCTATAGGTGCCGCGGCTTCAGGCCTGGCGCTCCAGATAGCTTTGAAATACCCCGACATGGACGAGCGCCTTGTCCGCCGAATTAGGCCATAGATCCTCGGTGCGAAACGCCACGTCATAGGTAGGCTCGTCGGCCGCCTTCACGCCGTGCGCATGCGCATCGGGAAAGGGATAATGCGGGGACTCGCTTACGACCACGCCGGGCTTTCCCCGGATGTATCCGGGCATGCGAACATGCCCGGCGAAGAAATCGTTCTTCACGCGCACCCGGTCGCCGGGCTGAAATTTTTCAGGGTCGGGCAGGTTCGAACGGCCGGGCGCGCTTGGCTCCGAAAGCGGGAAGGCGCCCTGCGCCAGCCGTTCCAACGCCTCTCGCGTCACAAGCCCTTTCTCGACACAGAGCGTCGCGAGGCTCGTCAGCGATCGTTCGTAATAGCTGGCCGAGAGATAGTGGCGCGGCGGCATGCGTTCGATCGCGTGCCGGTACTCGTCCATATTGAAGATGCCGTGCCTGACGGCCATGCCGTAGAGAGCGTTGACGCGCTTTTCCCATTCCGCGTGAAAGGCCGGCGCACCCGGCGCGTAGCGAATTTCACCAAAACCCTGCCGGCCACCGAGATCATGGATGCCGTCCATTATTGCACCTCATCCGCGCGTGTTGGCGCGCCGCTTTCGAAAAAACTAGAGACGCGCAACGCCGATCATCGATTCCTTGGTAACGATGTCGATCAGCTTCTGCTCCGACCAGCCGATGGTTTCCCGCGGCTGAAGCGGAAGCACCATGTAGCGCGTGTCGGCGGTGGTGTCCCAAACCCGGATCTCGATCTCGGGCGGCAGATCGAGCCCCATCTCCCGCAACACGGTGCGGGACTCGCGTACCGCGCGGGCGCGATAGTCCAGATCCTTGTACCAGTCCGGCGGCAATCCGATGATGGTAAAGGCGGTACAGGAGCAAAGCGTACAGACGATGACGTTGTGGACCGTCGGCGTATTCTCGAGCGCGACGAGATGACGATGATGCGGCGGCATGGTGAGACCCAGTTCGCCCACCGCGCTTTTACCGTTCGCCAATAAACGCGCGCGGAACGCAGGGTCGGTCCAGGCCTTGGCAACAACCCGGGCCCCGTTTCTGGGAACCCATTCCTCCTCCGCGGTGTGCGTCATCTTTTCGATGAACGGCTTCGGTTCCATGCCGCGTTCTTCGAATACGGCTTCGATGGCGGCGACCCGGCGTTCGACAGGCGCGGTCCGCAATGGCCTGGAGTGCTCCTGATCCATGATTGATGCCTTCCGGCTGAGGTTCTGAACCAATGTCGCATATTCAGAGCGGTAATTCCACCCAAAGTTATTTTTCGGAATTACAGAATTATGCTCGACTTCATCGGCCGGTTAGCAATTCACGATCAATTGCAAAAACAACGAAAAGGCCCCGATTTTTAATCGCGACCCCAAAAAAGTTACCACTGTGCCGATTGAGCGGCGCTTCCGACGAACCTGCAAATTGGCGCGCTGCCTCAGTCTGCGGCTGTGATATAAGTTTCATGCAGCAGCAATGGCGCTTTCCGGCCATCAATCAGGACGCGGTACGCCCTCGCGTCGCGACTTTTCCCAACAATAACCCCGGTGGTACTTTTTAGCTTTGGAGAGCGTTCGCGCCCCAGAGTCGTGAGGGCAACTCTGTCGCCGATTTCATATTCGAGATCATGCATTTGCGCATCCGCTTTTGACTGTTGGTCTAAACACCGGTCAGTTCGGTTCATGCCCTACGCCGAAATTTTTCAGACCTTGTTTCTCGATCCGGTCAGAAGCAATTTCGTTTCGCGGAACGGATGACAGGCTCCGCGAAGCAATTCAGCTTTCTTGCTTTCTTCGCGCGCAAGAAAGCTGGATAGCTTCGTCGCAAGCGCTCCTCGCGATGACGATGATGCGCCGTTTGAAATTCGTATACGAAGAATCCGCTGCCCCAGCGGAGCTAACCGGCCGCGCGCCTCTCGTTACCTTCTGACGATCGTTCCGGAGCGGCCGACCAAGCGTGCCAGCTGCTTGAAGCGGCTGCCGACCCGGTCGGCGACGAGATCGCCCATCCGGTGCTCGAACACCAGCATCAGCTTGCGGCCCAGGCTGCGGAAGTGGGTCGCCGGCAATACACCCGGCCGCGCCGCCGAGATCAGATAGGCGACGCGAAATGCCGCGCCCAGAACGCGCGCGCGTTCGTCCATGGCCGGCGGCACCAGCTGCCGGACCAGCGGCGGTGGCTGGTTTTCCTCACGCAGCCCGGCATAGCGGTAGAACACCGACAGCGCGACAAACGCCCTGCCTTCATGGCTGATAGAACCGAAATTTCCATTGGTGATAAGATCGAGGGTTTGTTCGCCGCGGTGGTCGGGATGCACCCGCCATCCGATGTCCGACAGACGGCAGGCGGCATGACGCAGCCGGCGCTCTTCCGCGGTTTCGCGCAGCTTGACGATCCTGACCAGCCGGTCGGTCCAGCCGATCAAATCTTCGGCGTGGCGGGTGGATCGCGACAGCAGTTCGTTCAGGGTCTGGGTTGCAGAGAACAATCCATCCTTGGCGCGCTCGGTCGGCGTCAGCATGTCGTAAAGCAGGCCTTCGCGGACCCCGAAGGTCGAAAACGTGATGGTCTTCGGCTTGGCGACGCGAATGATGTATTCGAGAACGAGGGCCGCATAGGTGAGGAGCGGCCGTCGCGCATCGGCGACAACTTCGATGTTGGCCAGCATGTTGGTGGCGGCGAGGCGGCGCAGGCGCCGGACGAAATCCAGCGCTTCCACTGCCGGTATCGAATAGCCGTGCATCACCCCCAGGGGATATCCGCTCTGGATGATGTGGATGCGCGCAAGCGCCCGCCAGCTGCCGCCGACCGCATAAAAGGTGCGGCCGCGGCCGGCCTTGAGCAATGCTGCGCTGGACAGATCGGTCCTGACGATGCGCTCGGCGCGCTTGAGCGATTTATGCGAGGCGTCCTGCAGCGCCAGGCTGCCGAGCGGCAACGTCACGCCGCGGCGAACGCGGTTGCCGCGCACGTCAATCAATTCCAGCGAACCGCCGCCGAGATCGCCGACAATGCCGTCGGGCTCGTGCACGCCGGATATCACGCCGAGCGCCGACAATTTCGCTTCGCGCGGGCCCGAGAGGATCTCGATCGGAACGCCGCAAATGCGTTCCGCGTTGGCGATGAAGTCGGGTCCGTTGCTGGCGTCCCTGCACGCGGCGGTGGCGACCGCGTAGACGCGGCCGACTTTCATCACCCGGCACAGTGCGCGAAAACGCCGCAGCGACGTCAGGGCCTTGGCCACCGCATCGGGCGCCAGCAGGCCCGTGGTCTGAACCTCCCGGCCAAGACCGCAAAGGGTTTTCTCGTTGAAGATCGAGACCAGGCTGCGCGTCATCGATTGATAGACGACGAGACGCACCGAGTTCGAGCCGATGTCGATGACCGCGACGCTGGGTGCGCGCTTGCGCGGCCGCTTCACCGTTTGGACTCCTTACGACGAAGGCTGGCGCTCGGTGCGGCGCGTGAGGCGACGCGGCGAAGATTCCTTGAGCGACTTTCCACGGCCAGACAAACTCGGATTCGTCATGAAATAATTATGCAGATTGAAAGGCTCTTCGCCCTTCGCGGCCTTCATACGCGTAGACGATCCATCCGGCAACAACCGCCAGCTCTGCTCGGTATCCTTCAGGTTAGCGACCATGATCTGCTCGAGAACCTGCTGATGCACCGTCGGATTTTGCAGCGGACAGAGCACTTCGACGCGGCGGTCGAGGTTGCGCGGCATCATGTCGGCCGACGAGATATACACAGCCGCTTTCGCGCCAGGCAGACCCTGTCCCATTCCGAAACAGTAGATTCGGCCATGTTCGAGAAAACGGCCGATAATCGATTTGACGCGGATGTTCTCCGAAAGTCCCGGCAGGCCCGGACGCAGGCAGCAAATGCCGCGTACCACGAGCTCGATCGAGACCCCGGCCTGCGAGGCCTCGTACAACGCGTCGATGATGTCGGGATCGACCAGCGAGTTCATCTTCATCCAGATCGCCGCCGGCTTGCCGTGACGGGCAAAGCTGGTCTCGCCGCGAATATGTTCGAGGATGCGCTTGCGCAAGGTAAGCGGCGATACCGCCATCTTTTCGATATCGCTCGGCTCGGCATAGCCGGTGATGTAGTTGAAGACCCGGGCGGCGTCGCGTCCGATGATCGGATCGGACGTGAAGTAGGACAAATCGGTGTAGATGCGCGCGGTCACCGGATGATAATTGCCGGTGCCGGTGTGGACATAGGTCGTGAGGCTGCCGCCCTCGCGGCGCACGACCAGCGACAGCTTGGCGTGGGTTTTCAACTCGATAAACCCGTACACCACCTGCACGCCGGCGCGTTCGAGATCGCGCGCCCAGCGGATATTGGCTTCCTCGTCGAACCGCGCCTTGAGTTCGACCAGCGCGGTCACCGATTTGCCGGCTTCCGCGGCCTCCGCCAGCGCCCGCACGATCGGCGAGTTGTTCGAGGTGCGGTAGAGCGTCTGCTTGATGGCGACAACGTCGGGGTCGCGGGCAGCCTGTTGCAGGAATTGCACCACCACGTCGAAGGATTCGTAAGGGTGATGGACGATCAGGTCTTTCTGCCGGATCGCGGCGAAGATGTCGCCGCCATGGTCGCGCACGCGCTCTGGATGGCGCGGCACATAAGGCACGAATTCGAGATCGGGCCGGTCGAGCCGCGTCAATTGCGACAGCTCGTTCATCGCCAGCACGCCGTCGACCAGCAGTACCTCGTCGTCGGCGGTGGAGAGAGCGCGCTGCACGAAGGCGCGCAGTTCTTCCGGCATCTTGGCTTCGATCTCGAGCCGGATCACCGATCCGCGCCGCCGCCGCTTCAGCGCGGTCTCGAACAGGCGGACCAGATCTTCGGCCTCTTCCTCGATTTCGAGTTCGGAATCCCGGATGATGCGGAACGCACCCTGGCCCTTGACGGTGTAGCCGGGGAACAGCCGGCCGATGAACAGGCCGGTGGCCTGCTCCAGCGTAATCAGGCGCACCGCGCCGTCCTTGCCCGCGGGCAGGCGGATGAAGCGATCGATCTTGCCGGGCATGCGAATCAGCGCGTTCATCGGCTTGCCGTCGGAGACCCGCGCCAGATGCAGCGCCACGGTAAAGCCGAGGCTCGGGATGAACGGAAAGGGATGCGCCGGATCGATCGCCAGCGGCGTCAGCAACGGGAAAATATTGTGGAGGAAGTGGTCCTCGATCCAGGTTCGCTCGGTCTTGGTGACGTCGCGGCCGTCGACCAGAACGATGCCGACTTCGGCCAGGATGCCGCGCAGGTCGCGCCAGATCGCCTGCTGGTCGTTGGCGAGCTTGGAGACCGTCTCGTTGATGCGCGACGAGCTGCTCGGAAGGCGTCAGGCCGTCGGGACTGCGCTCGGTGATGCCTTCGCGCACCTGGGCCTTGATGCCGGCGACCCGGACCATGAAGAACTCATCAAGGTTATTGGCGGAAATCGACAGAAATCGCACCCGCTCAAGCGCGGGATGGCCGGGATTGACCGACTCCTCCAGCACCCGGCGATTGAAATGCAGCCAGGACAGCTCGCGATTGATGAAGCGCTCCGGGCTGCCGGCGATCGACGTGACGGCTTCGGCCTCCGGTTCTTTTTCTTTGATTACAATGGCTTGCGCGGATTCCATAAAGCTTCAATCCATCTCAGGGCCCGTCGCGGAGCGATTTCGAACCGTGACCGCGCAAAGCATGTGTTAGCGCGATGACGTTTCAATGACATTGATGTTCCCGGCTTGCCCGCCGTCAAGGTGCGGAACTGCCCGCCGATCAGGCATTCCGCAGCAATTCAGCCGCCAGCGCCCGGGTCACCGGCCGGCCGAGCCGCAGCGCCTCGGTATCCAGCAGTTCCACGGCCTGCCGCGCGGCGGCAAAGGACCGTTCGATCCGGGTGGTGAGATAGCTCACCACGGCTCTCGTCGACGGCCATTTGACGGTCCGCGCAAAATTTGACGATCAGCGCGCGAAACAGCTGATCGTCGGGCGGCAACAGCGACACCATCGGCACCGCGCGCAGACGCGACCGCAGATCGCGCAGTTCGATCTGAAAGGCCGACGGCGGCAGGCGCGCGGTGATCAGAACCGACGCTCCGTCTTCCCGCGCCAGGTTGATCAGATGGAACAGCGCGCGTTCGTCGAAGCCCGACGATTTCAGGTCTTCCACCACCAGCGCCCCGGTCGCCAGCGCGCCGGGTACTGCGGCCGCTGTCAGCGCATGCGCCGATGTCGAACGTGCGCCGGCCTGTTCGGCCCAGATCGCGGCGAGATGGCTTTTGCCGGAGCCCTCGGGTCCCACCAGCAGCATGATCCGGTTCGGCCAGTCGGGCCAGCTGTCGACCAGCGCCAGTCCAGCGGCATTGGCCGGGCCCTCGAGAAAATTGTCGCGGGTAAGGCTTTCCGCGTGCGGCAGCGCAAAGGCAAGCTGACGGGGTTGAACGCGGCCTTGCACTCAAGGAACTCCATGCCGATGATCGATGAAAGTCTAGCTCGCTTCGATCGTGCTCATGTGCCGCACCCACTCCACGAGATAGAGCGATACCGAAACCAAAGTAAAGACCGTCACGAAACCCATCAGGATCAGGTCATAGGGTGCCGGCTTGAAACCGAAACCGAGCGCGGCCAGCACCAATGCCGCGAACGCCACCTGCGCCACCGTATTGAGCTTGGAGACCATCAACGGCTTCATCGGGATCGGCTTGCCGAACAGCCAGGATACGATCACGGCGGCGACGATCATGATGTCGCGCGACACCACCAGGATGACGATCCAGCGCGGCACCGCGCCCCAGATTCCGAGCGCCATGTAGATCGACACCAGCAGCGCCTTGTCGGCGAGGGGATCGAGCAGGGCGCCCAGTTCACTCGCCATGTTGAAACGCTTGGCGAGAAAGCCGTCGACCGCGTCGCTGACGCCGGCGATGATGAAGATCGCAAACGCGATCTCCATCTGGTTGGAGGCGATCGCCCATACGATGAAAGGCACCAGCAGGATGCGGCCGAGGGTAATGATGTTCGGTATGCTCACGGCGCTTCCCGGCTACCGGCCTGATTTCGTAAAAGATCCGGCCCTTTGCAGCCCGAACCGGTTCATGTCTACATAGTACACGCGGGCTCCGCTTGCGAGCCATTGCACACCGGCGGAATCCGACGTAACCAGCCGCCATCATCTGTGGAACTCGGCATGATCGACCGCCAAAACGGGCTCACTTACGCGGATTCAGGCGTCGATATCGATGCCGGCAATCGCCTGGTCGATCTGATCAAGCCGATGGTGCGGGCCACCGCACGGGCCGGCGCCGACGCCGAAATCGGTGGGTTCGGCGGGTTGTTCGATCTGAAGGCGGCGGGCTTCAAGGATCCCATTCTGGTCGCTGCCACCGATGGCGTCGGCACCAAGCTCAAGATCGCGATCGAGACCGGGCTGCATGGCGGCATCGGCATCGATCTGGTGGCGATGTCGGTCAACGATCTCGTGGTGCAGGGCGCCGAACCGCTGTTCTTTCTGGATTATTTTGCCTGCGGCAAACTCGATCCGGAGGCCGCCGCCGCCATTGTCGCCGGCATCGCGGAAGGTTGCCGTGAATCCGGCTGCGCGCTGATCGGCGGCGAGACCGCGGAGATGCCCGGGCTCTACAAGGATGGCGATTACGACCTTGGAGGTTTTGCGGTCGGTGCGGCCGAGCGCGGCACGCTGCTGCCGCATTCCGATATCGCTGTCGGAGATGCGGTGATCGGGCTTGCGTCTTCCGGCGTTCACTCCAATGGATTTTCGCTGGTGCGCAAGATCGTCGAGCGATCAGGCATCGCCTTCGATGCACAGGCGCCGTTTTCACCTGTCATGACGCTGGGCGGTGCGCTGCTGACGCCGACGCGGCTCTATGTGCGCTCCTGCCTGCGCGCGATCCGCGAGACCGGCGCGGTCAAGGGCCTCGCCCACATCACCGGCGGCGGCTTTACCGACAATATTCCGCGCGTACTGCCTAAGCACCTCGGCGTCGGCATCGACTTGGCGCGGCTTCCGGTATTGCCTGTGTTCAAATGGCTGGCCGAGCAGGGCGGCATCGCTGAACTTGAACTGTTGCGCACCTTCAACTGTGGCATCGGCATGATCGCCATCGTCAAGCCCGACGCCATCGAGGAGGTAACCGAAGTTTTCACCCAGGGCGGCGAGAGCGTGACCCTGCTTGGCGAAGTCATTCCCGCAGCGAGCGAACATCGCGTGGTCTATAACGGTCACCTCGATCTGGCACGGTAACCATGAAGCGCCGGGTCGCCATCCTGATTTCCGGGCGCGGCTCCAACATGGCCGCGCTGATTGCCGCGGCCAGGCTCGGGGATTTTCCGGCCGAGATCGTGGTCGTCATCTCCAACAAAACCGACGCGGAGGGCCTTGCGAAGGCCGCGGCGAGCGGCATTGCGACGCTCACCATCGAGAGCAAGCCTTTCGGCAGGGATCGTGCGGCGTTCGAGGCGGTGCTGCAATCGGCGCTGGATCAGTACAAGGTCGAACTGATTTGCCTCGGCGGATTCATGCGGTTGTTTACGGCTGAATTCGTGCAACGCTGGTACGGCCGGCTGCTCAACATCCATCCCTCGCTCCTGCCGTCGTTTCCCGGCCTCGATCCCCATGGCCAGGCGCTGCGCGCCGGGGTGAAGATATCAGGCGCGACCGTGCATTTCGTGATTCCGGAGACCGACGCCGGCCCGATCGTGATGCAGGGCGCGGTCGCCATTCGCGATGACGATACGGCGGCTACGCTGGCGGCGCGGATTCTGGAAATCGAGCACCGCATCTATCCCGCGGCGCTGCGGCTGATCGCGAGCGGAAAGATCCGGCTGGAGGGCGATGTCTGCAAAACAGAAGGCAGCGCCGCTTCGGACGATCGTTTGATTTCGCCGACGGTACAAAAATAATCCCCCGGCGAGGGCCGGGGGTGAATCATGATCGATCTGCGCAGATCGTGATGAGGTTAGGAAACCTTGAGGTTTTCCGCGGAGCTCTTGCCGCGATTTTCCACAAGGTCATACTCGACAACCTGATTTTCGTTGAGCGTTGAGAGCCCGGCGCGCTCGACGGCCGAGATATGGACAAACACGTCCTTATCGCCGACGGTCGGCTTGATGAACCCATAACCCTTGGTCGGGTTGAACCACTTGACGGTACCCTTCGGCATCGCCTGTCTCCTGGTCTAGACACAAAAAAGACGCGGCCACGCTTTTTGCGTGCCACGCCACAAGCGGGCTTCCCGATGTCTGCTCAATTTCCAAGTCGCGAAACGCACAGCCGAACGGCCTAAATCCGATTGTACTTGATATTGCAACACGAAATCCGCGCCTTAGCAAGCTTCCGGAAAGCCCGGCGAAATCGGGTGTGGCAGCAGAACCACATCCTCCCGCAATTACCCCCGACCGGGAACCATAACTGATTGACGCTTCGGGAGAACTGGGCGCAAATCGGTATCGGCCGATGGGGATTTTGGCTTCTTTACCGAGCTGGCGCTCCGTTCAGGATTGATATTCATGCGCTGCTCATCGCGGCCATTGCGGGCAGGGGAGACAGGGAGAAGCGCGGAGGCAGGCCGGAGCTGCGTTTGGGCCTTCGCCATCGCTTTTGGTGTCGCGATAACGCTGGCGTCGCCTTCAGCCAGTGCGGACGCAGTCGCCCGGTTCCCAACGCCGACCGACGTCAATTCCGACATGTCGAACGGCGCGGCCATGCTCAATCTTGGCAGCAATTTTCTGGAGCGTCTCGGTAACCAGGCAACCTGGGGTTTCGGCACCGCCGGGCGCAGCAATCCAGGCGGCGGCGGCGCTTCCGAAGCCACCGAGGCGCCGCGGTTCCGGACCTGGGGCGAGGCCTATGGCGTTTCGGCGCATACTGGCGCGCAGGGCGATTTCGTTGGCGATCATCGCCAGACCTGGGGCGGCGTTGTCGGGCTCGGCGCGACCGTGACGCCGGGCTTCAACGTCGGCATTTCCGTTGACCAGAGCCACACGGCCATCGACGTTCCCCTGGCGCTGCAGTCGGCCTCGCTCGATCTCACCCAGATCGGCGTCAACGCCTCCCTGGACAAGGGACCGTGGACCTGGGCCATCGCCGCGGTCCATGGCTTCGGCAAAATCCATTCGAGCCGCGACACCGGCTTCGGCTTTGCCATGGCCGGTTACAGCGCAGAAATCAGCGGCGCCTTGACCGAGCTCAGCTATTACTGGACCCAGGATCAGAGCCGCATCGTGCCGAAGGCCGCGTTCGAATACACGCGCGCGTCGACAGCGTCCTTTCAGGAATTCGGCGGTTTCGATCCCGTGATGGCGAGCGGCGCGACGGCCGAGCGCGCCCGGATATTGCTGGGCGCGGAGGTCGGACATTACTGGATTTTCGACCGCAAGCTTCTCGATCTGTCCGCCTACGGCAAGTTCGTCGACAATGTCGTGCAGAATTTCAGTTCGATCACGGTCAGCCTGGGTCCCCAGAGCATCAGCGTGCAGGGCATCGGCGAGAGCCAATATGGCGTGGATGCCGGCGCGTCCGCGTCACTTAGCCTGAGCAATACCTTGCGCGTCTACGCCAATTATGACGGCAAGTTCCGCGCCGCGATGCAGTCGCACCAGGGCACGCTCGGCGTCGAGTTCAAATGGTAGGGCTTTAGGTCCGGTCCACCCGGACGACGCGGCCCTTTTCGATCGCGAGCGCAAGCCGGCCGTGCTTCAGCGCCAGTGCCGCTTCGCCGAACAGCTCACGGCGCCAGCCCCGCAATGCGCCGACGTCGGCATTGTCATCGGCCGCGATCTGTTCGAGATCGTCGACCGTTGCGATCACCTTGCTGGCGACGGCATGGCGCTCCGACGTCATTCGCAGCAGCACTTTCAGAAGCTCGACGATCGCAGCCCCATTTGAATTGCTGCGTGGTTTTTCGATCTTCGGCAAACTCGCGGGATCGCGCGCCAGGCCGCGCTGCACGGCAGCGACGATATCGGCGCCCCATTTCGAACGGTCGAAGCCCTTTGGCAGCGAACGCAAATTGGCCAGCCGCTCGAGGCTGGTCGGCGCGTGGGTGGCGATGTCGCCGACCGCATCGTCCTTGAGAACGCGGCTGCGCGGAACGTCGCGGCCCTGCGCCTCCTGTTCGCGCCAGGCGGCTACTTCCATCAGCACCGCAAGCTCCCTGGGCTTGCGCACCCGCGTCTTCAGCCGCTCCCAGGCGCGTTCGGGGTGAAAGTCGTAGGTTTTAGGCGAGGTCAGGACTTCCATTTCCTCGCTCACCCAGTCGCTGCGGCCGCGCTTCTTGAGGTCGGCGTCGAGGGCTGCGAACACGTCGCGCAAATGGGTGACGTCGGAGACCGCGTAGTGCATCTGGTCTGCGGTCAGCGGCCGTCGCGACCAGTCCGTGAAACGGTGGGTCTTGTCCGGCCGGTGGCCGGTGATGCGTTCGACCAGCTGGTCGTAGGCGATGGAATCGCCGTAGCCGAGCACCATGGCCGCCACCTGCGTATCGAAGATCGGATGCGGAACGGTGCCGGCCTGATGCCAGACAATCTCGATATCCTGGCGGGCGGCATGAAAGACCTTCAACACCTTTTCGTCGGCCATCAGCTCGAAGAACGGCTTGAGGTCGATGCCTTCGGCCAGCGTATCGACCACGACGGCTTCGTCCGCGCTGGCCATCTGGACCACGCAGAGCAGCGGATAGTAGGTCGTCTCACGCAGGAATTCCGTATCGACGGTGATGACTGGATGTTTGGCGAGGCGGGCGCAGGCTGCGGCGAGATCGGAAGTGGTAGCAATCAAATCCATGAACGGTCCATCACGTTTCTTGGAACCGCGTTCTGCCGAAAGCGCTGATATGTCAAGGGTCTTGCGACGACTTCGCACCTGCAATTTCACATCAAGCCGGCTTTTAGCCAGCGCACAGGGTCACGGAACGCGACCGAACCGGGCCGGCTTCCCGTCACGTGGCCATTCGGGAAAAGGGGCCGATCAGTAGTCCCGCACGCGCCGGCCGGCCGGTCGCCGCGATGGAAAGGCGAGCACGACCACACATAGCGCGACCATCGCCAATCCCATGAATTCAAATACCAATCCGTCCAGCACAACGCTACTCCCCGCCAAAACGATAGGATTGTAAGGAAGGGATTGAGTGTTTGTTAATTTCAGGGGGAGGGCGCCAGCCGCGCCGGCAATAGTCGTATCGACGGTTAATGATTTTACGTTCCGCAGAATGTCTGCAGCACGCGCTGATGCGCCTCGGGCGGGTTGGCATAGTCGGCAAACGCGGGCTGGTCCTCAAAGGGTTTGGACAGCACCGTCAGCAGTTCCTCGAACGGGGCGTAGTCGTCGCGGTTCACCGCAGCGTCGATGACCGCTTCGATCCGGTGGTTGCGGGGAATGAAGGCGGGATTGACCGATCGCATCGCGGTTCGTCGGATGGCTGCGTCTTGCGGCTCTTCGCCGAGCCGTTGCCGCCAGCGTCTCGCCCACTCGTCATAGCCTGCGGGATCGGCAAACAATTGCCGGACTTGCCCGTCGCCGCTGGCATCGGCCGCGGCATCGCCCAGGCGCCTGAATGTGAGGGTAAAGTCGGCCTGGTTTTTCGCCATCGCGTCCAGCAGATCCTGCGCCAGTGCCTCGTCGCCGTCGCGCGCGGTGAACAGGCCAAGCTTGCTGCGCAAGCCGGCCTGATAGGCATGATCGAACTTCTCCGCAAATTCGCCGAGTGCCGACTGCGCCTCGGCGATGGCTTTTTCCGGGTCTTCGGAAAACAGCGGCAGCAGGCATTCGGCCAGCCGCGTCAGGTTCCACAGCGCGATCCGCGGCTGGTTGGCATAGGCGTAGCGGCCTTGCTCGTCGATCGACGAGAATACCTGGGCCGGGTCGTAACCATCCATGAAGGCGCAGGGACCGTAGTCGATGGTCTCGCCCGATATCGAGGTGTTGTCGGTGTTCATGACGCCGTGGATGAAGCCGACCAGCAGCCAGCGCGCGACCAGCTCCGCCTGGCGCGCAATCACACCTTCCAGCAGCGCATGATAGGGGCGGTCGGCGTTTGCCGCTTGCGGATAATGCCGGGCAATCACGTGATCGGCGAGCCGCCGCACGCCTTCGGTATCGCGGCGCGCCGCGAAATACTGGAAGGTGCCGACACGAATGTGGCTCGATGCAACGCGGGTCAGGACCGCGCCGGGCAACAGCGTCTCGCGCATCACGTTTTCGCCGGTTACGACGGCGGCGAGCGATCGCGTCGTGGGAATGCCGAGTGTCGCCATCGCTTCGCTGACGATGTATTCGCGCAACACCGGTCCGAGTGCGGCGCGGCCATCGCCACGGCGTGAAAACGGCGTCGGTCCGGACCCCTTGAGCTGGATATCACGGCGGACTCCGTCGGCATCGATCACCTCGCCGAGCAGGATGGCGCGGCCATCTCCAAGCTGCGGAACGAAATGGCCGAACTGGTGGCCGGCATAGGCCATTGCGATCGGGTCTGCTCCGTCAGGGATACTTTTGCCGGCAAGGATTTCGACGCCCTCCGGGGAGCTCAGCCGATCAGGATCGAGGCCGAGATGGATCGCCAGCGGCTGGTTCAGCTTGATCAGCCGCGGCGATGTCACAGGCGTGGGTGCTACGCGTGCGAAAAAGCCCGCCGGCAGCGCCGCATAGGTATTCTGGAAGGGGAAATGCACCGTCATGATACCAAGATGGGGATTTTCCGGAGTTTAGGCAATCCGGCCACCCACGCTTTGTCGGAGCCGAGGTTAGGGCAATTTATAGCCATTTTCCGGCATTTCAGGGCATACCGGCTCGGTTGCGGCACTGGGTTCGCTCGGGTAAACCCTGACGCTCCGCAGGATCGCTGCGGACCCCAGATTCTGCCCTCTGACGACCTTTCAGGACATCCATGCATCGTTACCGGTCCCACACCTGCGGCGCGCTCCGCGAGAGCGATATCGGCCAGACCGTCCGGCTGTCGGGCTGGTGCCACCGTATTCGCGACCATGGCGGCGTGCTGTTCATCGATCTGCGCGACCATTATGGCCTGACGCAATGCGTCGCCGACCCGGATTCGCCGGCTTTCAATGACGCTGAAAAACTGCGCTCCGAATGGGTGGTGCGGATCGATGGCAAGGTGCGCCGCCGACCCGAAGGAACCGACAATCCGGATTTGCCGACCGGCTCGGTCGAACTCTATGTCAGCGAAATCGAAGTGCTGGGGCCGGCCGGCGAATTGCCGTTGCCGGTATTCGGCGAGCAGGAATATCCTGAAGATATAAGGCTTAAGTACCGTTTCCTCGACCTTCGTCGCGAGAAGCTCCACCAAAATATCATGACCCGCGGCGCGATCATCGATTCCATGCGCAAGCGGATGAAGGAGCAGGGTTTCTTCGAATTCCAGACCCCGATCCTGACGGCGTCTTCGCCGGAGGGCGCGCGCGACTTCCTGGTGCCATCACGCATTCATCCGGGCAGGTTCTACGCGCTGCCGCAGGCGCCGCAGCAGTACAAGCAGCTGCTGATGATGTCCGGCTTCGACCGTTACTTCCAGATCGCGCCCTGTTTCCGCGACGAGGACCCGCGCGCAGACCGGTTACCGGGCGAATTTTATCAACTCGATCTCGAGATGAGCTTTGTCGAGCAGGACGATGTCTTTGCCGCCGTCGAGCCGGTCGTAACAGGTGTTTTCGAGGAGTTCGCCAAGGGCAAGCCGGTCACCAAAAACTGGCCACGGATTCCGTTCGCCGAAGCCTTGCGCAAATACGGCAGCGACAAGCCGGATTTGCGCAATCCGATCCTGATGCAGGACGTCTCCGAGCATTTCCGCGGCTCGGGCTTCAAGGTGTTCGCGCGGATGTTGGAAGACCCGAAGAACCAGGTCTGGGCGATTCCCGGCACCGACGGTGGCTCCCGCGCGTTTTGCGACCGGATGAACTCCTGGGCGCAGGGCGAGGGTCAGCCCGGTCTTGGTTACATCATGTGGCGCGAGGGCGGCGAGGGCGCCGGTCCGCTTGCCAACAATATCGGTCCGGAGCGGACGGCCGGCGATCCGCATCAGCGCTCGGCTTGAAGGAAGGCGATGCCGCCTTCTTCGTCGCTGGCGACCCCGAGAAATTCTGGAAGTTCGCCGGCCTCGCCCGCACCAAACTCGGCGAAGAGTTGAACCTGATCGACAAGGAACGGTTCGAACTTGCGTGGATAGTCGATTTTCCGATGTACGAATACAACGAGGAAGACAAGAAAATCGACTTCTCGCACAACCCGTTCTCGATGCCTCAGGGCGGTCTCGATGCACTCAACAAGCAGGATCCGCTGACCATCAAGGCGTTTCAGTACGACATTACCTGCAACGGGTATGAGATCGCGTCCGGCGGTATCCGCAACCATCGTCCCGAGGCGATGGTGAAGGCGTTCGAGATCGCGGGGTATGGCGAAAAGGACGTGGTCGAGCGCTTCGGCGGCATGTACCGCGCGTTCCAGTACGGCGCCCCGCCGCATGGCGGCATGGCGGCGGGGGTGGATCGCATTGTCATGCTTCTCTGCGGCACCACGAACCTGCGTGAAATATCGCTGTTTCCGATGAACCAGCGCGCCGAAGACCTGCTGATGGGCGCGCCTTCGGAAGTAACGCCCAAGCAGTTGCGCGAGCTTCACATCCGGCTCAATCTACCGTCAAATTAATCGGTTACAGATCAGCCGCCGAGCCTCCAATTCGGGGCAGCGGAAGCCGCGGGGGAAATGCATGGCGTCCTATTCCGAAGATCTCCACTCCGCCGCGCTCGCATATCACCGGCTGCCGCAGCCGGGTAAGCTGGAGATTCAGGCGATCAAGCCGCTCGCCAACCAGCGCGACCTCGCGCTGGCCTATTCGCCCGGCGTGGCGGCGGCTTGCCTGGCGATTGCGGCCGATCCGGCGGAAGCGGCCTCGCTGACGATCCGGGCCAATCTGGTCGCGGTGGTTTCCAACGGCACCGCGGTGCTTGGCCTCGGCAATATCGGACCGCTGGCCTCCAAGCCCGTCATGGAGGGCAAGGCGGTGCTGTTCAAGAAGTTCGCCGGCATCGACGTGTTCGACATCGAAATCGCCGCCGACACCATCGAGCGGGTGGTCGAGACGGTGGCGGCGCTGGAGCCGACCTTCGGCGGCATCAACCTCGAGGATATCAAGGGTCCGGAATGTTTCGAGATCGAGGCGCAGCTTAAAGCGCGCATGAAGATCCCGGTATTCCATGACGACCAGCACGGCACAGCCATCATCGTCGGCGCTGCGATCACCAATGCGCTGCTGCTCAATGGCAAGAAACTCGCCGACGTCAAGATCGTCGCCTCCGGCGCCGGCGCCGCGGCGATCGCCTGTCTCAATCTTCTGGTCTCGCTCGGCGCGCAGCGCAAGAATATCTGGGTCTGCGATATCGATGGCGTGGTGCATGAAGGCCGCAACACGCTGATGGACCGCTGGAAATCGGTCTATGCGCAAAAGACCGACAAGCGCGTGCTGGCCGAGGTGATCGGCGGCGCCGATATTTTCTTGGGGTTGTCGGCTCCCAATGTGCTGACGCCCGACATGGTCAAGGCCATGGCCGACAAGCCGCTGGTGATGGCGCTGGCCAATCCGACGCCGGAAATCATGCCGGACGAAGCCCGGAAGGCGCGCCCCGATGCGATGATCTGCACCGGGCGCTCCGACTTTCCCAACCAGGTCAACAATGTCCTGTGCTTCCCCTTTATCTTTCGCGGCGCGCTCGATGTCGGCGCCACGGCGATCAACGAGGACATGAAGCATGCCGCGGTTGAGGCCATCGCGCAGCTGGCGCGCGATCCGCCGTCAGTCGCGGTCGCAGCCGGCTTCGACAGCGGCGAGGCGCAAGGGTTCGGTCCCGGCTCGCTGATCCCGAGTCCGTTCGATCCGCGGCTGATCCTGCGCATTGCGCCGGCGGTGGCGAAGGCGGCCATGACCTCGGGGGTCGCTACCCGCCCGATAGCGAATTTCGAGGACTATGCCACGCAACTTGAGCGCTTTGCGTTCCGCTCCGGTCTGGTGATGAAGCCGGTGTTCGCCAAGGCGAAGACCCAGCCGGTCCGCGTGATCTACGCCGAAGGCGAGGATGAACGGGTGCTGCACGCGACCCAGGTCGTGCTGGAGGAAAAACTGGCGCGGCCGATACTGGTCGGGCGTCCCTCGGTCGTCGAAGCGCGGATCAAGCGATTCGGCCTTGCCATCAAGGCCGGCGAGGATTTCGATCTCATAAATCCGGAAGACGATCCGCGCTACCGCTCCTATGTGCAGTCCTACATCGCCGTCGCTGGCCGGCATGGCGTGACGCCCGATACCGCCCGCACGGTGGTGCGCACCAACGCCACCGTGATCGCGGCCCTGGCTGTGGTTCGCGGTGAGGCCGACGCCATGATCTGCGGCGTTGAAGGCAGCTATATGAGCCACCTGCGCCATGTCCGCGAGATCATCGGTTTTCTCCCCGGCGTCAGCGATTTCGCGGCACTGGCGCTGATGATTACCAGCAAGGGTTCTTACTTCATCGCCGACACCCAGGTGCGGCCTAATCCGAGCGCCGAGGAACTGGCGGAAATGGCGGCGCTGGCGGCGATCCACGTCCAGCGCTTCAACCTCAAGCCCAAAATCGCCTTCGTGTCGCATTCGGATTTTGGCGGCTACGATACCGATTCCTCGCGCAAGATGCGCCGCGCCACCGCGCTTCTGAAACAGAACCATCCGGAGATCGAGGCGGACGGCGAAATGCAGGGCGATACCGCGCTTTCGGAAGCGGCCCGGGCGCTGATCCTGCCGCATTCGAAGCTGGAAGGCGTCGCCAATATCCTGATCATGCCGAATCTTGATACCGCCAACGTGGCCTATCAGATGGTCAAGGTGCTGGCCGACGCCCTTCCGGTCGGCCCCATCCTGATCGGTCCCGCGCGTCCGGCGCACATTCTAACGCCGTCGGTGACCGCGCGAGGTGTGCTCAACATGACGGCGGTTGCCGCTGTCGAAGCCCAGGAGCGCGCCGGCCGCCAGCAGCCGACCCTGTTCGGCTAGGGGAACGCGAGTGGCTCCAGCCAGCGGTGGACGACGCTTTTCGAATCGATTGACCGTTTGAAAATTGGCGACTCAGCGCCCATAATCGCTCCGCCGAATTGCGATCTCGCATTTGCAGCATTCAGTGAGGCCGACCATGCCAGCGCTTGTTACCTTCGGGCGAATTTTGTTCGCCGTGCTGTTTATTTACCTGGGGGTCAGCAAGCTTTACGGCTTCCAGTCCGCTGGGGAAGAAATCGCAGCCAAGGTCGGCATTCCAGCTGTGATCGAGCCTTATATTTCCCAGCTGGCAACCACGACGGGATTGTCGACACCGCAACTGCTCGCTGTGGTCATTGGTGGTATCGAAACGATCGGCGGATTGATGATCGCGCTCAATTTTGGCGCACGCTTGTTCTCGATCCTTTTGATTCTCTTTGTGGGCGCGGAGACGTTCTATTTCTACGACGTCTGGAATCATCCAGGCGACGGCAAAATGCTCGTCGATGCCTTGAAAAACCTGTCGATTATCGGCGCATTGTTCATGATCGGCGGATATAGCCGAAGGGCGCGGACCGTGGAAACCACCTACGGCGACGTCTAGATTAAGCGCTGCGCCGCCAGGGGGTAACGCTGACCTCGTGGGCGGCATCCAGCGTTTGGGCTTCACCCGCCGTCAGGCCGTGCGCCGCGAGAATGTCCTGTGGCGAGCGCTGGGGCACGCCGGGGAGGCACGGCTCGCCATCGGGTATGCGCACGTGCGGCGCCTGCGACAACCAGAACGTGTCGTAGCGATCCAGGAACATTCCGAACACATACGGTCCACCGATAATCGCGATGGTGCCTGAATGCACGCCGGCGCGCTCGCAAGCGGCTTCAAACGATGCGCCGGCCGGATTCCACAGCGTCGCCTTGGGATTGGCAGGATCGGCTGCGAGCGAGGGAACCGCCGTGGTCAGGATGACACGCCTTCGTTTCGGTGAATTCGGCTGGTCCTCATAAGAATTGCGTCCGTGCACGACCAACTCGGCGCGGTCGAGGGCGGCGGTGAAGAATTGCTTGTCGCCGTCGAATTTCAGCCCCTGAGGCATCACGCGGTCGGCGTTCGCCAGCATGCCGTCCGCCGACACGATGACGTAGCCTTCGATGTGCGACACCGGCACGGGCGTTGTCGTGAAGCTATTCCGAAATCGTCTGGACCACGCTTGAAACAGGACGGTCGCTGACCGTCGGCAGCTTGGCGTCTTTCAGAACTTCCTCGTCATACTGGGCGAGGGTCTCTACCGGGGTCTTGGCCCTCATTTGCACGACCTTGTAGCCGCCGGCCTTCAGCTTACGCAGCAGGGCCGGGAGCGCTTCGGCGGTGTGCTTGTGGAAGTCGTGCATCAGGATGATGCCTTTGCCGAGCTTGTCGAGTTTCTTCATCGTGACGTCGATCACCTGCTGGGCGTTGCGCGCCTTGAAATCGAAGGAGTTGAGGTCGCAGGAGAACATCGCGATATTTCGGGTGCCGAGATAGGTTACCATTTCCGGCGGATGCTGCAGCGCTGGGAAGCGGAAGAACGGCGCCGGCGAGACGCCGCCAAGCGCCCATTTCACGGCGCTGAAGCCTTTCTCGATTTCCTCCTTGCGCTGATCCTCGGTCAGCTTCTTGTTGGTCAGGGTCGCGTGCGACCAGGTGTGCGTGCCGACAGTGTGGCCTGCAGCGAGAACCTGCTTGAGGATTTCCGGATAATAGGTCGCGTGCTTGCCGATCGAGAAGAAAATGCCGGTGGTGCATTCGTCCGCCAGCGACTTGAGCACCGACGGCGTATTAACCGGCCACGGGCCATCATCGAAGGTCAGCACCACTTCCTTGTCGCGCAGGAAATCGAGTTGCTTGAAGTGCTCAAAACCGAAGCCCGGTCCGCCCGTGGTGTCGATCTCGACGATGCGGGCGATCCCGAGCGCATCGGGATTGGCGCAAGGTGCTTTTGCTCTTGCAGGCGCAGCCGGTGCGGGAGCAGGGGCCGCTTGCGCGGTCGCCGGTGCCGGCGTCTGCGACCAGGCTGCGCCCGACGCACACAGCGAAACCACACCAGCAAAGATCAAACTCGCCGCGATACGCATCTTGTTGTTTTCCTTAAACTGTTCCCCAGGGCTCGACGCTGGCTTTCTGCCGTCCGCCCGAGCCAATTTCCGTCCCCCGACATGATAACCTAGTTGGACCCGCGCCGCCACGGCAACGGCTTTCACCGCAAGCTTGTCGATTTGTTGGCCGTTGGGTTAATTCCGGAACCGGCCCCCCGGGAGGTCAGGAAGCCGGCAATGTGCGCGCGATGGCGGTCTTGACGCGGGTATCCGTGGGTTCGACGGATTCCGGAAATACGTCAGCGATGTAGCCGTCGCGGCCGATCAGGTATTTGTGGAAGTTCCAGCGCGGCACGTCGTTCGGCCGCGCTTCGGCCGCCCATCGATAAAACGGATGCGCGTTCGGGCCTTTCACAACGGTTTTTGCCGCGATTGGAAAGGTAACTACATACTGGTGTTGCGCAATTTAGGCGATATCGGTCGCGCCGCCCGGCTCCTGCCCGCCGAAATCGTTGGAGGGAACGCCGACGATGACAAATCCGCGCTCGTGAAACTGGGTCCACAATTCCTGCAATCCGCCATATTGCGGCGTGTAGCCGCATAAGGACGCGGTGTTGACCACCAGCAATGGATGGCCGGCGTAGTCGGCGAGTTTGATGTCGCCACCGGCCAGCGCTGGAAACGAAAAGGCGTAAGCCGTGATCCGGCTGATGGCCGGCTGCGCGGGCGCGCTCCGCGTCGAGGCGGTGCCGGCCATACTGGCCAGCGCGGCGGTGAGGATGGTTCTGCGGTCGATCATGGCCAAGCCCGCTGCTGACGAGGTGAGCGAACAATATAGCCTAAAGGGCAAGCGGATGCCGCTCAACGAGCCGTTAGCCCCGGTCGGGGCCAACGCCGTCCGCCTAGCGCAGCGAGACGATGAAGTCGGTTCCTTCGCCGGTTTCGCCGGCGTTGATGCCCTGATCGGAAACCACGATCGAACCGCCGGTCGAAAGCGCTTCCGCAATGCGCGCCATCGCGTCAGCCGGAATGTTGAGACGATTTAGCGCTTCGGCGGGGCTGTCCGGCGTCGGCATCGCCTTCTGCTCGACGACTGGCGCCGCCTTGTGCCGCCGCGACGGGCGCTCATCGTCGTCACGATCGCGTCGTTCGACATTCCGGGTCGACGCCGGAATCGAGACCACCGACCAGTGCAGCAGGTTGCCGTCGTCTTTGTCGACCTGCGCCGTGAACACATGCGTTCCCAGCGGCCGTTCGTCCGGCGAGATCGTCACCGGCACGCTGAACAGCGGCTTGAAATTCTGTCGCACGTACAGCTTTGCATCCTTGCGGCTGACGAACACGGCGATCTGACCAGCGGCGCGTTTTGGCGCCGCTGCCGCTGCCGGATCGGGTTTTGCGACGGCCTTCTCGGTGTTCGGCGCGCGAGTCTGATCTTTTTTGGGATCGGGGACGGCGGCTGCGTCGGCCGCTTTGGCCTTGTCGTCTGACTTGATCGATACGGCTTCAACCGGCTTGGCTTCAACCGGTTTGGCTTCGGGTAATTTGGCTTCGGTTGCGTCAGTCGCTTTGGCCGCGCCGGCGATTGGCGCGCCGGTTTTGACGTCATTCGCCTTCGCTTCGACTTTTGGCTCGTCGGCCTTGGTGCTTTCGCCGGCGGCGGTTTCCGTCTTGACATCACTGCTGGCGGTTGCCGCGGCGGGCTCAGCCGGCTTTTGGTCGGCGGCGTCAGACGCCTTGGTCTCGACCGGTTTGTCCTCGGATGAAGCAGGCGCACCGGGCTTGGCGGCTTGCTCGACAGCAGGGGGAGCCTGGTCGGATTCGGCGGCCTTCGCCTCATGCGATGGTGTGTTGCCGCCGGACCGGGTGGCATCCGACATCGTGACCGGCGCCGTCATTATTGAAGATGCACTGGCATCGGCGGTATGGGTCTGTTGGCGCAACGGGCTTGAAGCGGTTTGCCCGTTCGTATCCGACATTGCAGGCTTGAGCGCCGGGCCGGCGTCCGCGGCCTTGTCGGATTTCGGCGTTGCCTCCACGGCAGGTTCGGCAGCGGCAACCGGCTGCGGCGCGACCTTCTCAGTGGCGAGCAGTGGATGCGAAAAACTCTGAGGCGGCGTTACCTCGCCCGGGGTGACCAGGACTCGTGCGCCCATTCTGGTCCAGCCCCACATCTTTTGGGCAAAGGACTCCGGCAACCGGATACAGCCATGCGAGGCCGGATAGCCCGGCACCACGCCGGCGTGCATCGCGACGCCCGACCAGGTGATCCGCTGCATGTACGGCATCGGTGCGCCGCTATAGATATTGGAATGGTGGTACCGGTCTTTTTCAATGACGCTGAAGACGCCCATCGGCGTCGGATGACCCTTCATGCCGGTAGAAACCGGGCTTTCGGCGAAGAGTCCGTTGGCGTCGTAAAGCCTGAGCTTTTGCTTTTCGATCGAGATCGCAATGACCAGCGGTCCATGCGGTTGCTTGACGGCTTCCTTCTCCGGCGCCCCGGTCTTTTTCGCCTGGTGACGGCGGGAATTTTGCTGCCGCTGCGAAAGCTTCAGCCTGGGCTTCGATAATCCATCGGCATCCCGCCGATGCACCGCGGCTTCGGCGCAGGAAGCAGCGCCAATCGCGCCCGCCGCAGTCAAAATGGCAATCCGCCAAAGCCGTCCGCTCGAAATAAAAAGATGCTGCCCGCTCACGTGATTCCCCGAATCCCAGCCTCGCTGTTTAGTTGTCGCAGACGCGAAACCCGTTCACCAGCGCGGGGCTGTCATTCCCGACGATTTTGGCTCCAAGCGTAGCAAAAAAGCCTCACTTTCCCTTAACGGCGTGGGTAATCCGTTGCGCCGGGATGGCCTTTCCACTGGGCATTCGCACACTACATAGGCGTAAGCCCGCCGACGGAGAGTTCCATGACATCCCCAGCCCAAAACCGTACCGACATCAGCCGGCGATACGGAGTGTTGCTGGTACTGGGCTTGATGCTCTGGACTGGTTCTCCGGCCCGCGCCGCCGACGAACCGGATCTGATTTTCCGCCGTTCGACCGTATTCAAATGGCTCAGCCCCAACGACAAATTGGCGACCTATGGCGTCGATGACCCCGAGGTCGAGGGCGTGGCCTGTCATTTCACGGTGCCGGAGCGGGGCGGCTTCAAGGGCTGGCTCGGTCTTGCCGAGGAAGTCTCGGATATTTCGCTGGCCTGCCGCCAGATCGGCCCGATCCGTTTCAAGTCCAAAATGGAGCAGGGCGACGACATGTTCCGGCAGCGGCGGTCGCTGTTCTTCAAGAAGATGCAGATCGTTCGCGGCTGCGACGCCAAGCGGAACGTACTGGTCTATATGGTGTATTCGGACAAGCTGATCGAAGGATCGCCGAAGAATTCGACTTCCTCGGTGCCGATCATGCCCTGGGGACAGGCCGACGCTGCGATCGCGAAATGCGGTGAGTTCATTCAGTGACCGGACGATCCTGCCACTTCAGTGACGCAGGCCTCGGCGATTCAGGCCTCGCCCTGGGATCGCGGTAGCCGACGAGTTGCACGAATTTTTGCGGAGCCGATTCGTTCCCTCGGCCGCTGTCACAGCGCTGCTGCGCCATGGCGCCGCAATGGCGCGATGGTGCCGATTTCGGCTGGCCGGGCTTGCGGGTCGCGGTCTTTTTGCCAACGTCGATGTTGCCATTGCCCACGACTGTTATCCTTTTGCGGAGTTGCATTCACAGCGCGCAACATTGAGAAAAGTTGCACGTCATCCGATTGAGTTGGTGGCGCCAGCGTTTCGGTTCACGATGGTCGGTCTGCCGAGAGGCTTCTCCACCAGAAAAGAGTTAAAAAATCGCACCAGGATCGAACCGGCGATCTCCTGCCAGCGTCTCATTTTCAGATGATCTGGAGATGTCCGATGCGAACCCTCAGCTTTGTAATCGCCCTGGTTTCGGTCCTGGCCGGACCTTCAATGGCCGGCTCGGCTGATCGTGACATGCCGGGGATCGGCACCTTCACCTATTGCGGTTCTCCCATCGTCACGCCCGCACCCGCGGTCATGGCCGCGGTCAGCCAGTGAACCACTCCATACGGGCCAATGGACGAGCCCTTTGGAGTGACGTACCCCGATTTCCGGTCGCACCGCGACGCCTGGTTGGGGAGTCGTCTTGAGATGATGTGCGATTGAAATTGCTCGATTTTTAGCCGCATTGTTTCTTCCACCCCAAGCGACGAAACAATTCTCCCGCGCAACGAAACCATTTTTGGCTTTCACGCAGACGTCCGGAAACAACGGTTGGTTATCAACCCGCCAACGAAACGGCCGATAACGCCGACGGCAAAATTCCGGAGACGGTCAAATGCAAACTCTCAGCTTCGTCCTCGCCTTCGCCCTGCTGCTCGCCGGCCCATCGCTGGCAGGTTCTTCGGATAACGGCCTGCCGGGCATCGGCACCTTTGCCTATAACGGGTCGCCGATCGCTATTTCGGGTCCCCAATTGATTGCGGCCCGCTAGGCCCGTCGTTGACCTTGAAAATTGCCGGTAAGAACTTCATGTTTTCCAGCTTTGGTTATTTTCGTATCGGCGCAATTGCGATCGCTGCTTCCATTGTGCTGGTCGGTTCTGCGCAAGCCCAAGTGCGTTCTTCGAAATATCCGGATCCCCGCGGAGAGTTCGTGCGCCTGTGCGCGCCGCACATGATAGGACGCTGGGCGCATCCTGAAGCCGTTTGCGGCTGCCTGCACGATTATGCGGCTGCCACCATCGAAGACAACGATCTTCGAGAGGCGCTGCTGCGCGGCATCAGCGAAACCGGCGTGCCGACCATCGAAACCGACTGGGTGCCACGGTCGAAACAATCCGAAATCGCCGCAACCTTCACCAGGATCGCCAAGCCGACCCTGCAATGCATGTTCGAGCCGTCAGCCGCGAATTGACGATGTCCAGCTTGTGCGCGATGAACCGATGACGGACGCTGTGGCCCGTTTCACTTGTTCTCAATCTTCAATCCGTTCGGGCCGAGATTGATCTGCAGGCCCTCCGGCTGCTTCTTGCTCTGGTAGACATTGTAGCCGAGCACGGCCACGACGACGATCAGCGCGCCGATGATCAGGAACAGAATATTGCGATTGCCGGGCATCTGGCGTCTCCGAGGTTGCGGTCACTCTATGGGCGCGCGTGCGATTCTGAAAGCAATCTAAAAGCCCTGCAAATCCGCGAAGAGTGTGGTTTGATGCTGGATTGCGCTGTTGCATGCGCCACCGCGAAACGGGATGCCATGAGTTCCAGCGATACCAGCCAAAGAATCCTCGATGCTGTCGACGCCAATTTCGACGCGCAACTGGCCACCACACGGGATTTCGTTGCGATTCCCTCAACTCGCGGCGCGGAAGGCCCCTGCCAGGACATGATCGGCGACCTCCTGCGGCGGCGCGGCTATGAGGTCGACGACTGGCATATCGATGTCGAGGATCTCAAAGACCTGCGCGGCTTCGGCCCTATCGAGCATGATTTCTCGAGGGCTCGCACGGTGGTCGGCACCTACCGGCCATCCAATAGCGCCGGCAAATCGCTGATCCTGCAGGGCCATTGCGACGTGGTGCCGGCTGGCCCGCTCGACATGTGGGAGACGCCGCCGTTTTCACCGGTGGTGAAGGATGGCCGGATGTACGGCCGCGGCGCCTGCGACATGAAGTCGGGCACCATCGGCGCGCTCTATGCGCTCGACGCCATCAAGGCCGCCGGGCTCAAGCCGACCGCGCGAATTCACTTTCAGTCCGTGATCGAGGAAGAGAGCACCGGCGTCGGCGCGCTTTCCACCCTGCAGCGCGGCTACCGCGCCGAAGCCTGTTTCATTCCCGAACCGACCTCCGGCAAGATGGTGCGCTCGCAGGTCGGGGTGATCTGGTTCCGGCTAAAAGTGCGCGGCTTTCCGGTGCATGTGTTCGAGGCAGGTTCCGGCTCCAATGCGATCACCGCGGCCTATCATTTGATTCAGTCGATCGAGAAGCTCGAGGCCGAATGGAACGAGCGCGCCAAGGCCGATCGCCATTTCAAGACGCTGACGCACCCGATCAATTTCAATCCGGGTATCATCAAGGGCGGCGACTGGGCCTCCAGCGTGCCGGCATGGTGCGATGTCGACTGCCGGATCGCGATATTGCCGGGCTGGTCGGTTGCGGATTGCCAGGCCGAGATTCTGGCCTGCGTCTCGGCGGCCGCGCGCGACCATCGCTTTCTGTCGAACAATCCGCCCGACGTGGAATGGTCGGGATTTCTGTCGGAAGGCTATGAGCTGAAGGATTCGGCGGCTGCCGAATCCGCCTTCGGCAAGGCTTACAGCGCGGTCTATGGCGGCGCAGTGCAGGATTTGGTATTCACCGCGCTCACCGACACGCGTTTCTATGGGCTGAACTATAACATCCCAAGCCTGTGCTTCGGCGCCAGCGGGGCTGCGATGCACGGCTTCAATGAATATGTCGATCTGGATTCGTTGCGCAAATCGACGAAAGCGACTGCGCTGTTCATCGCGGAATGGTGCGGGGTGGAGAAATTATAATTACTCCCGTCCCGGACGAGGTGCATTAACGCTGCTCCGCAGAGCCGGGACCCATGAAACCCCAAGGGTGCTGCGATATGGACTCCCGGATCAGCAGCGCACCGCAAAGGCGTTGCGCTGCATCCGGGAACGCTCAGATAGGCCACAACGCCTTCACAATCGCGTCCAGTCCATCGGTCAGTGCGGCGGGACCGGGTTGCAGGATCAGCGGCGACTTGATCTCGACGATGCGGTCGTTACGCACGGCCGGAATCTCATCCCAGCCCGGCCGCTTTCGGATTTTGTCCGTAACGACCTTCTTGCCGCACCAGGACGCCAGGATCACATCCGGCGCGGTGGCGCGTACGGTGTCGGGCGAAATGATCCGGTCTTTGGCCGATTGTTGAAACCGCAGCTTTGGCAGCACGTCTTCGCCACCGGCGATCTCGATCAGTTCGGAGACCCAGCCTATCCCGCTGATCAAGGGATCGTCCCATTCCTCGAAATAGACTTTTGGCTTCGGCGAGAGCCGGGGTGTTGACGCGATGGCTGCAAGACGCTGCTCATAGACGGTCGCGAGCCGATCGGCTTTTTCGGCCGCGTCGACCAGCGCGCCCAGTGTGCGGATCATTGCCAGGATGCCCGCGATGTCGCGCTGGTTGAAGACATGGATGGCGATGCCGGCGCGAACGAGGTCGGCGGCGATATCGGCCTGCAGGTCCGAGAAGGCGAGAACGAGGTCCGGCTCCAGCGCCAGGATTTTCGGAATGTCCGCCGAGATAAACGCCGATACCCGCGGCTTCTCGCGCCTGACCTGCGGCGGCCGCACCGCATAGCCGGAAACGCCGACAATGCGGTCCTGTTCGCCCAGCAGATACAACGTTTCCACCGTTTCTTCGGTGAGGCAGACAAGTCGGCGGGGAGGGAATTGGCGCATGGGCCGAGGATATGCAGAATAACAATCCGCTTGTCACTGCGGCGATCAATTGGAAACGTCATTCCGGGGCGATGCGCGGCATCGAACCCGGAATCTCGACGGGAGGACTCATGAACCTGCTTGAAAAAATCCAATCAATGAAAATGCCGTTTGCCGAGTTGAAAGGCGTGACCTTCACCGAAGCGGAGAAAGATCGCGTCGTTGCGCGGATGCTGGTGCGGCCGGATCTCTGTACTCTCAGCCATACCATTCACGGCGGCGCGGTGATGGCGTTTGCGGATTCGGTGGGGGCCGCCGCGACCGTGATCAATTTGCCGGAAGACGCCAAGGGCACCACCACGATCGAAAGCAAGACCAATTTCATCGGCAGCGCCAAAGAGGGGACGATTGTTATCGCCATTGCGACGCCGGTGCATCGGGGACGGCGCACCCAGGTGTGGCAAACCCGGCTGGAAACCGAGGAAGGCAAGCTGGTTGCGGTGGTGACCCAGACGCAGATGGTGCTTTGAGCAGCACGCGCCTTTGGTTAACGCACGGGCATGCGACTTTCCGTCGTTATTTGAGATGAGAAATGACCTTGAATTATATGGTGCAATGCACAATATCTGTGGTCTAGGGATTCGACGCCTCCTCGAGGGCTATCCAAGAGGAGTTACGATTTGCGCCACCAAGACACGACCCGTTCGACGCTCTCCACAGGCAGCGTGCGGACGTTGCGCCAGCAGGAAGAACTGCCGCTGTTGCGCGATCATTTGTTGCGGCTGGATCCTGAAAGCCGCCGCGATCGGTTCCACGGCATCATGGACGACGGCTTCATCGAACGCTACGCCGCGAAATGCGCTGGCGATGGCACCATTATCATTGCTTACATCGAGGACGGCGTGGTCCGTGGCGCAGCTGAACTGCACCCGCCCGATCAATCGCCGGATTCCTTGCCGGAGATCGCTTTCAGCGTTGAAGCCTGTGTCCGGCGTCAGGGCGTCGGCAGCATCCTGTTCAGGAAGTTGATCGCGGAAGCCCGATCCAAGGGATACCACAGCCTGCGGATCACTACCGGCGCGCAGAATCGCGCGATGCGGGCGCTCGCTCAAAAGTTCGGCGCGCACCTGACTTTCCGCCACGGGGAATCCACAGGCTGTATCGATCTAAAGCCGCAAAAACAGCCGCAACTTGCAAAACTCACCGTCGCAACGCCATTCGATGCGGCGCATGTGATCGTCCACTTCAACCGGATCTACTGGAAGCAGCTTCTGAGAATGTACGGCCTGGGCCGCGCGGCGTAACGGGTCGCTGGCAAAGCGTTTTATCGACGATGCCAGCCCATGCGGCGGCCCGCGGACGCCGCGGGAGGGCTACGTACCGGTGCGCTTGTCGTTGCCGAATTTCCGGATGACCCGCCGTTCGACCACGACCGAGCGCTGCGCGCCCTGTTCGCCGGCAATCACCCGTGTTGAAGACCGCGCCGCGGTGCGGCCGGCTTTCTTCACTTCGGCCCGCACGGATTCGACCGGCACGCCCATCAGTGACGCCGCGATTTCGGCCTGTGCCTGTTGGTCGTCGGTAATCCCGATCGCCGCGAAGATGGCTTCGTCCAGGGTTGGCGGATCGCGTCTTACGCGCCGCGTGCCATATTTCGTGTTCCAGTCTTCGCTCATCGGGGCCTCTTGTCTGATCTTTGGATAGCTAAGCGCCTCCATGTTGCATTGCAATATGAAATTGATATGGCAGTCCAGCCATGCATTGCCCGATTCAGAGCTTTTCCACCGCTGTGGCGTCGTACATCTCGATCGTCGTGGCCGAGGCTGCGAGCGGCTGCAGCGCGCGGACGAAGCCGCGCGAGGCCGGCACCGCGAAATGCGCCAACAAAGCTGCGCGATCCGCCCACTGCTCGATGAACACCAGCCGGAGCGGATTTTCGCAATCGACATGCACGGCGTGAGAGATGCATCCGGGCTCGGTGCGCGAGCGATGGACGTGCTCGAGACTCAAGGTCCGAACCTCGTCGAAGGAATCCTCCCGCGCTGTCACGCTGCCAGTCACCACGATCATGTTTGCCTCCTCAGGCAGGAACAGCTTCGTTCAGGTCGGCACCAGTTCGCCGGCGTCGGCGACCTCGGCCGGCGTTTGCGGCCATCGCTTCAGTGCCGCATGCCCGGCATCGGTCAATTCGTAAATGCCGCGCTCGACGCGGATGAACCAGCCATAGACATTGTGCTGCAGGATTTTTGCAGCATCCGGACTGTCGGGCTTCAGGTCGCGGACCCGTCGCGGGCCCCGCGCCATCGCGGCGGCGCAGGTCAGCGCCTGTTGGCGATAGGCCGTCATGATCGGAGCTCGCGTGCTTCCGCCAAGCGCCGGATCCCCCCTGCGGCGCTGATGCTCCAAAACCAGCCGCGAGCGCTTCTTCGGATTGCGGCGCGGCGCCGAGGTCACCGGCCTGACGATGACCTCGACATCGCCGGTGGGGGTGACTGCCAGCATGCCGAAACCAAGCCGCCGGCAGAGATTGCGATAACGCGCATCGCTTTCGCGGCCCTTGCCGCGCACCGACATTTTGGCCGCCAGCCAGACCTCGTCGCAGGCGCCGGCACGATCGACCGCCTGCAGCAACAGTTCGAGATTGAAGGAAAGTTTTAACTCGCCGATCACCACGATGGGAGGATCGCCGGCACTTAGCGCCACAAGGTCGCAGCCTCCAATCTCGCCCTTGACGGTAAAGCCGAGGTTTTCCAGGAAGCGTTTGACGGGCAAATAAAGGGCTGTTTCCAAGCGAACTCCGGTGTCGTCGTTGCGAACTCAGTGTCGAAGTCTAACCCGAATTGCCGCCCGGGATTTGATCAAAGCGCGTCGGGATGGCTATCCTGCCGGACTGAACGGGGCAACGATGGCACTGCAGGGGCTCTACAAATTCTGGTTCAAGACCGTGCGTGGCGTCGGTTGCGGCGTCATGTTCGCGACCAGCAGCGGCAAACTGTATGGCGGTAATTCCGGCTCCTCCTTTATCGGGAGCTATACCGAAAGCGGCGGCGAGATCCGCTCCGAACTTGTGATGTCGCGCCACAATCACGATCCCAATTACACGCCGATGTTTCCCGTCGATAATGTGACGATGACTTTCGCGGGCAGGCTGCAGGGAGAGGAGCTTCATTCCGAGGGTGGCACGGCCAGTTTGCCCGGAGTTGTATTTACCGCCGTGCTCACGCCGATCAACGATATCGATGCACCGCCCGCCGGCACTGTCGGGCCTGAGGGTATCGGCAATGGCCTCTACTCAATCCACATCCGGATGCTCGACGGTATCGATGGCGGCAACACCGGAGTGATGCTGCTGCATGACGGTCGCATCCGCGGTGGCGATGCCTATTTCGACTATATCGGGGCCTACACCGCCGCCAACGGCAAGTGGAAAGGCGAGATCGTCAACCGCGAGCATACGCCGAGTCTCGGCGAACGGCCGCTGTTTGGCGGCCATGAGGTCGGCATCGGCTTTTCCGGCACCTATGACGACGAAGGTGCGGACGCCGAGGCTACCGCGCTCGCAGGCAAGCGCAGCATCCGTTTCAAGGCGGTTTTGCGAAAGCTTGTCGAGGCGTGAGACTTATACCCGACCGCTGACCGGCAGCAGCGCGCCGGTAACCGCGCTGGCGGCGTCACTGGCGAGAAACAGGATCACATTGGCGAGTTCTTCGCCCTTCACCCATTTTCCGAAATCGGCTTTGGGCATGCTGGCGCGGTTGGCCGGGGTGTCGATGGTCGATGGCAGCACGGCGTTGACGGTGATACTGCCCTTCCACTCGGCGGCGAGGGCTTCGGTCAGGCGATGCACGCCCGCTTTCGACGCCGCGTAGGCGCCCATGCCGGCGCCGGCCTGCAATGCGCCCATCGCGCCGACATTGACGATCCGACCCGCGCCGGATTTGGCCAGATGCGGGAGCGCCGATTGCGACGCATTCAACGCCGTGAGCACATTGAGCATATACATGCGCTGCCAGGTTTTCGGTTCGCCCTCCGCGACCGCCTCGAAGGCAAAGCCGCCGGCGATATTGAGCAACGCGTCGAGCCTGCCAAAATGCGCTGCCGCGGCGTCGATCGCCTTTTTGGCCTGCATGGCGTCGGTCAGATCAACGCCGCCGAGTTCAATCCGCCTGTCCGTCGCCGCGATTTGAGAGGGCGCGTGATCCACGCCGGCCACCCGGGCGCCCCGCGCCAACGCGATTTCCGCGACTACCTTGCCAAGTGCGCCCGAGGCGCCGGTCACGACTACGACTTTTCCGTCCATAATAAGGTCTCCGGCCACGGTGAGAAGCAGCCTACCAACAGGCGAATTTCATTTGCAATGCGGGGCTCGCTTCAGCAAACCGATGATCACATCCTGACACGTTTTTTGGGATCCCGGATGCCGGATCGTTAAAATTTGTCCTAATTCCGTAAGCCGATTGCAGAGCCCTTGCGCTATGATATTGACCTCATCCAACGGGAGCGTTTCATCATGCGATATCTACCCGATCACGGTTTGCCGCTGGTGCAGCTCAAGGAGCAGCGCCGGGATTTGGTCGTCGCGTTGCAAAAGCGCAATGGCCCCGTCAACAGCTGGGAATTGATGCAGATCGCCGCCGTTCAGCAGGCAATCTCGGCATTCGAGGACGTTATCGCCGATCTCGATGCCGAAATGGAAGCGGCGGCGTAGCGCGTTCTTTCTTTCCGTCCCTCCCTGGGCGGAACAAGATCAGGCCTCCAGATAACGCGCCTCCAGGGCGGCGCGCTCTGGTGGCCCAAGGCCCAGTCCGTCCCCGAAATAGTTTTCGAGATTGCCGTATTGCTCGGCGACGGCCTCGAACGCGGCGGCGAGGAATGACGCCTCCACGGAGGCGAGCACCTGCCTGACATCATCGGGAAGGTCTGAACTGGCGTTGGGGTCGCGCCGGTAATAACGGTTGGTCAAGAGATAATCCTCGGCGATCACTTCGTCCGGCACGCCAAGCGCATGCAGGATCAGCGCGCAGGCGAATCCGGTGCGATCCTTGCCGGCGGTGCAATGGATCACCAGCGGCGCGCGGTCTTCCAGCATGTGCGCGAACAGGGCGCGGTAACGCTGCGTGTTGTGCTGGACATAATAGCGATAGGATTCGCGCATCACCTCCAGCGCCGTGTCCGGCGACAGCCGCTCGCCATTGGCGCGCCGTTCGCGCAACGTCGCGACCACGGTCGGCTCGACCGGCAGCGAATGAACCGCGATCTCCGTGAGGCGGCAGGCGGCGGCTTCACGCTCCTCCAGCCCGCGAAAATCGAATGCGCTCTTCAGGCCGAGGCTACGCAGCACCTCGATGTCGGCGTCGGTGACGTGGCCGAGATGGTTCGAGCGGAAGATCCGCCGCCAGCGAACAATGCGGCCGTCCCGGGCGGGATAGCCGCCGAGGTCGCGGAAATTGCTGGCGCCGGCGAGATTGAAATGACGGGCAGGGGTATCTGACATCGCGGTGATCTTAAGACATCCCTTGCGGCAAGGAAATGACGGACAGGACGTGCCGCCCGGCTCTGGTCTATACTAGCCTGATCGGGGAGGACGAGCATGAATTGGCGGACGACCAGAGTTATTTTTGGAGTGGCACTGTGGGTTGCGGCAATGGCGGCGGGGGTATCGTCCGTATCGGCGCAGACGTCGTTCCAGCGCTATCGTTGTGCCGACCGCACGCAGTTCATTGTCGGATTTTTCCCGTACGATACCCGCGCGCATCTACAGATCGATGGGCAGGAGGTGACGCTGGAGAGGCGGTTTACGCTTGCCGGGGCGCGCTATTCGGGCAGCGGCGTCACCCTGAAAATCAGCAAACGGGGCACCACGATCAGGCACGCGAGGCGGCCGGTGACGGCCTGCGAGCTCACATGAAAAGGGCCGAAACGTTTTTGTTTCGGCCCGTTTTACACTTTCGATATCGCACCGGCATCCAGTAACGCATCGGCATCGGGTACGGTTGGCATCAGCGCTCGCGCACCGGCTTGGATTCCTGGATCGCCGCGTCGTGATACCAGGCGCCGCCGACGGCGACCTGGCTCGCACGTGACAAGGCAGATCGGTAGGCAGTCCTTGATCTCGTCCTGGCGACGTCCACCCAGACCGGCGCGGCCGCCGACCGGGAATTGGTAGATCCTTGCGGACCCCTGCTGGTTGAAACTCGTATTCATGGCAGTCTCCTTGCGTCGTTGCGCCCGTACTCATGGTGCGCCCAACTCGTTCCTGAGTTGTAACTAAAACCGATATCGTCCTTGCACTCGGCTGGTGCAACATGATCAAAACAAATTCATTCGATGTATAATTAGTAGGCATTTCCGGATTTGCTCCGTGAGAAGCAACCGGCGACTGGCTAACGCTTGAGCTATCGCCAAGGTTGCGGGAACAGTCCGACTTTCTTGATGAAAGTTGCGGAGCATTGGCGCGGTTTTAATCGGCGCCAAAAACAGGCCCGCAACTGCTTGGGAATCGGGCGCTGTTCGGGCCGAAGCATGCGGTTTCGAACACGCCCGGACCGCGCGCCTTTGCCGCACCTGAAATATGAGTTGCCACCGCGCTCGGCGGTGAATTTCCCGGTCGTCGGCCCCGGTACCGCACTGCAGCGATTGGCACATTAAATGCTTGGTAAGCATTGGCCGATGGTGGCCGGGTACATCTGTGGGGTCGGCAATTGCTCGGTTCCCATCTTTCGCATCATCAACAAGAGAGAGCTCAATGACAAAGTATAAGCTCGAGTATATCTGGCTCGACGGATACACGCCGACACCGAATTTGCGCGGCAAAACGCAGATCAAGGAATTCGACAAGTTTCCGACGCTGGAACAGCTTCCGCTGTGGGGTTTCGACGGTTCGTCGACCATGCAGGCCGAAGGCAAGAGCTCCGACTGCGTGCTGAAGCCGGTCGCGGTTTATCCGGACGGCGCCCGCACCAACGGCGCTCTGGTGATGTGCGAAGTCATGATGCCGGATGGCGTCACTCCGCACGCGACCAACAAGCGCGCCACCATCCTCGACGATGCCGGCGCCTGGTTCGGCTTCGAGCAGGAATACTTCATGTACAAGGACGGCCGTCCGCTCGGCTTCCCGACCGCAGGTTATCCGGCGCCGCAGGGTCCGTATTACACCGGCGTCGGCTATTCGAATGTCGGTCCGGTCGCGCGCGAGATCGTCGAGAAGCATCTCGACCTCTGCCTCGCCGCCGGCATCAACCACGAAGGCATCAACGCCGAAGTGGCGAAGGGCCAGTGGGAATTCCAGATCTTCGGCAAGGGCTCCAAAAAAGCCGCCGACGAAATGTGGATGGCCCGCTATCTGATGCAGCGGCTGACCGAAACCTACGGCATCGACATCGAGTATCACTGCAAGCCGCTCGGCGACACCGACTGGAACGGCTCGGGCATGCACGCCAACTTCTCCACCACCTATATGCGCGAGACCGGCGGCAAGGCGTATTTCGAGGCGCTGATGGCGGCCTTTGAGAAGAACCTCATGGACCACATCGCCGTCTACGGTCCGGACAACGACAAGCGCCTGACCGGCAAGCACGAGACCGCGCCCTGGAACAAGTTCAGCTATGGCGTGGCCGACCGCGGCGCTTCGATCCGCGTGCCGCACTCGTTCATCAAGAACGACTACAAGGGCTATCTCGAAGACCGCCGTCCGAACTCGCAAGGCGACCCCTACGCCATCGCTTCGCAGATCCTGAAGACCGTCGCCGAAGTTCCGACCGCCGCCAAGTCCGCGGCCGCCTAAGCGATCGAACCACGGTCCCGGAGCGGGGGCCTCCGGACTGCAACCTGATCCGCCAAGGCGTCATCGCTTTGGCGGATCATTGCGTTTAAATGCCGCACAGCGTTGCGCTTTAAGGTCCGTTTCCCCATGGCGATCGAACCGCGCTAGAGAGTGCGCTGACGAATTGCGCGGGAGACGCGGTCGTTGCTTGAAGGGTTTTACAAGGTCAGGTTTCAGGTCGATGAGGCGGTCGGCCGCAGCGTGATGTATGTCCATGGCGGCAGCATGCTCGGCGGCAATTCGGCGTTCGCGCATTACGGCACCTATCAGAAGGCGGACGGCGTGCGTCACCATCGAGATCACCAGCCATCGCCACAACGACGATCCCGAATTACGTGTCGCTGCTGGGCACCGACGATGCGACCATGATCGACGTCGAGGGCGGCGCGGACGGACGAAGATCTATCGCTTCGTCGGCGGCTCGCCGCAGATGCCGGGCGCGGTGTTCCGCTCGGTGATGACGCCGATCGAGGACGGGATCGAGCCCGCCGTCGGAGGCGGTCGGCGAGGGCGGCATCGTCAACGGGCTCTATTCCATTCACATCCGCATGCTCGACGGCATCGACGGCGGCCTGACCGGCGTGATGCTGCTCAATAACGGCCGCATCCTCGGCGGCGATGCGTTCTTCTATTATCTCGGCACCTACACCTCGGCGAACGGCCGCTGGAAGGGCCAGATCCTCAATCAGGAGCATACGCCGGCCAAGGGCGAGAATCCGATGTTCGGCGGCTACGAGGTCGGCATCGGCTTTTCCGGCACCTGCGACGACGAGGGCGCGCTGCTGGAAGCGACCGCGCTCGCCGGCAAGCGCAGCCTGCGCCTGACGCGCGGTGCTGAAGCTGATGCGGCGGGCGTAGCAACCGATGGAAAATGTCGTTCGCGTGCTCTCGACGCTGGCCCTGATGGGCGCGGTGCGCAGTCTGGCCGGACGCATATCAGGCGGAACCGGCGGCGCACGCATCGAGGCCGATTTTGCGCCGACACTGGCGCTGCTGGAGCGACTGCGCGGCGGCGAGGCCGCCGACATCGTCATCCTGACCCAAGAGGGGCTCGACGAGGTCTTGCGGCGAAGGACCGTCGTGGCCGCAGAGTTGCGTCGATCTGGCGCGTTCCTTTGTCGGCATCGCGGTGAAGGCAGGCGCCAGCGCATCCCGATATCTCGACCGAGGCCGCGCTTGCGCGCGACGCTGCTCGGCGCCCGCTCGGTGGCCTATTCGCGGATCGGCGCCAGCGGCATTTTCTTTGCGGATCTGATCGAGCGGATGGGGATTGCGTCCGAGATCAATGCGCGCGCGACCATCGTTCCGCAGGGCTTTACCGCCGAACGGCTGGTCACCGGCGAGGCCGATCTCGCCGTGCAGCAGATCAGCGAATTGAAGCTGGTTGCCGGCATCGAAGTGGTCGGCCCGATTCCGCTCGACCTGCAGACGCCGGCGGTGTTTTCCGCCGGGCGCCTGGCGGCGTCGCAGCAGGCGGCTGCAATCCGACGCGCTGCTGAAATATCTGGCCTCGCCGGAGGTGGCGCCGGTGCTGCGCGAGTCCGGGCTGGAGCCTTGAATTTGCCCGTGCTTCGAAGCTAGACTTTCGCCGCAACATGAGCATCGCCTCCACGACGACTTTATGCGCTTGCGCTGGCGGCGATCGTCGCTCGCCGCGGTTCCGGCCCTGGCCCACGCGCAATCCGCCGATCTCGTGCTGTGCGACCGGCTCGCCGCCGATCCCTCCGATCCCGACAAGCCCGCCGACGTCAAGGGCGTGCGCCGACATCGCGCCGGCCGATATCGCCGACCGCGATCAAATATTGCAGGACCGCCTCCAGCTTCGCGCCGCGCGATGTACCAGCTCGGCCGCGCCTATGCCGCCAACCGGCAGACTGCCGGAAGCGATCGCCGCCTGGCGCAAGGCCGCCGACAAGGGCTCGACCTCGGCGATGGTCGAACTCGGCGTGCTCTATGGCACCGGCGCGGGCGTCGCCAAGGACGAAGACCAGGCGCGCAAACTGTTCGAGCGCGCCGCCGAAGCCGGCAATCCGCGCGGCGTCACCAATCTTGCGGCACTCTCCGGCGGCGGCGGCGCGCCGTCGGATCCGGCGCGCGCCCGGGAGCTGTTGGCAAAGGCCGCCGAGACCAATGCCGAAGCGCAGTATCAACTGGGCCTGATGATGGCCGACGGCACCGGCGGCCCGCAGGACGATGCCGGCGCGCGCGCCTGTTCGAGAAGGCCGCGGCGCAAAATCATCCCGGCGCGCTGGAGCGCATGGGCGCGTTCACGCAAGAGGGCCGCGGCGGCCCGAAGGACGCCGCCGCCGCCAAAGCCTATTACGAGCGCGCCTCGGCACTCGGCGACGAAGACGCCAAGAAGGCCTGAAGCGCATCGAATGCCCCTATGCGATCAAGGACAAGCGCGGGAATCTGGTGACCAATCTTTGTTTTTAGTTCTCTGTCATGCCCGCGAAGGCGGGCATCCAGTACGCCGCGGCCTTTCGATCTGGCACGGATGCCTGCGATTACTGGATCACCCGGTGGCGGGTGATGACGACGTCCCGTGGAACCACCACGCAACCTTCGCAATTATCTCCGCACGTTCCACCAGACGAAGGCCCGTCCGATGATCCGCAAACTGTCCTCCGGCGAATACCGCCTCTATTCCCGCAAGACTCAATCCGAAGACCGGCAAGCGCCGCAATCTCGGCACCTTCAAGTCCCGCGCGGCGGCCGAAAAGCATGAGCGCGAAGTGCAGTATTTCAAGCGGCATTGATCGTCCGCGCATCCTAGCCGGCGTTGGTGTAGTGCACGCCGTCGCTGCACTATCGGTCGTCATCCCCCGCCTTCGCGGGCGACGACAGTTGAGAGTGTTGCGATTTCACGACCGCTATTGCGAGCGCTCAATCTCTAGACGTCGTCCCTGCGCACGCAGGGACCCATACGCCGCGGTCTTTCGTTTTTGAAGACGGTGTTCCACGATTTTGCCTAACCCCACTCTCAGTGGTTATGGGTCCCTGCGTGCGCAGGGACGACGTGGTTGGTGTTCCCATTCACCAGATGTGCATCTACATTCCCGCGGCGCGATTTCGCCCGAGTCTTGCCTGTCGTTCCGCCCGGAAAGGGCGTGGGGAATGCCGGGCGCCCAATGCACCCATAGCCCCGCGTGCAAAAAGGTAGAAAGCACACGAGTTAGTCCACTACGAGTTCATCGGAATTACCCGACATTCCCGCACGCGACGGTTTACGGCTTATACGCGATCTCCTCGGTGAGCCCCGCTCTGTTGCCACCGTCGCCGACGATTTGTCTTCGCCAGCTTGACACCGGCGTGAGGGTGTCAGGACCACACGATTTCGCCATCCGCGAGTGATGCTCTCGTCCAAAGCACCATCCCGCGTCCATCGCATCCCGCACCCTGCGTTCGTGACGACCGCGAACGCCCCTTCTGGGTGGGCGGGGACGGCAGAGGTATAGAACTGATTTGGGTGTTCTGAAAAACAGAATATTTTTCGTTGCGATGCTTGACACGAATTTGGTGATTTGCCCGTCGGGTAGTCACATTCAAGTCCCCCGGGCTCCGCGGCGCCGGCGGTTCAGCCATGCGCTTGCGCCGGAGAGGCCGGCTAACCATCTAGCGTGCCAAAGGAATTTCGCCATGCTGGATTTTACCCACGACCCCTTCGATCACGACGTCGTCGACGCAGGACGCCGATAGCGCCGCAACCGTCCCGGCCGACGACCGGCCGCTGCTCGATGCCTATTCCAATGCGGTGATCGACGTGACCGAGCGCGTCGGACCGGCCGTGGTCCGCGTCGAAACCGGCTCGAAGCAGCCGAACGCGCGCGAGCGCGGCGGGCTCGGCTCCGGCATTGTCATTTCGCCGGATGGGCTGGTGCTGACCAACAGCCATGTGGTCGGACGCCAGCAGACAGATCAGGCTGCGCGACATCGAGGGCGTCGTCACCGAGGCCCGCGTGCTCGGCGTCGATCCCGATACCGATCTGGCGCTGCTGCGCGCCGACGGCGCGCGCGATCTGCGCTACGCCTGGCTCGGCAATTCGAAGAGCCTGCGCCGCGGCCAGCTGGTGGTCGCGATCGGCAATCCGCTCGGGTTCGAATCCACCGTCACCGCCGGCGTGGTGTCGGCGCTCGGCCGCTCGATCCGCTCGGTCTCGGGCCGCACCATCGAGGACGTGATCCAGACCGACGCCGCGCTCAATCCGGGCAATTCCGGCGGGCCGCTGGTGTCGACCGCGGCCGAAGTGATCGGCATCAACACCGCGATCATCAACGGCGCACAAGGCATCTGCTTTGCGGTCGCCAGCAACACCGCGCAGTTCGTGCTGTCGGAAATCATCCGTCACGGCTATGTCCGCCGCGCCTATATCGGCGTGTCGGCGCAGACCGCGCCGATTCCGCGGCGGCATGCGGTGCTGGCCGGGATCGACAACAAGACCGGCGCGTTGCTGGCGCAGCTCGAACCCGATGCGCCGGCAGCGACAGCCGGGCTGTTGCCCGGCGACGTCGTGATCCGTCTCGACGGCATCGCCGTCAACGGCGTCGACGACCTGATCCGCACGCTGGATCGCGACCGGATCGGGCGCTCGCTCGAGATGGAAGTGTTGAGGATGGGTCGGCTGCGCGCGATCGATGTGCATCCGGTCGAGCGCAAGCCGGCGGCGCGATAGGGATTTGTAATGCATCGTCGTCCCTGCGGAAGCAGGGACCCATAACCACCGGCCGCGGGGTTGTGCGAAGGTCGTCGAACGGCGTTCTCTCAACCGCGAGGCCGCGGCGTATGGGTCCCTGCTTTCGCAGGGACGACGTTGCGAGAGTGACGCTACCCATGCTCCGTCAGCGGAAACGGCACGCCCGGCCGATAAAGCCGAACCGGGCGTATCTCATACATCGCGCCTGGATTGACGTCATGCAGCTCGCGCGCGACCGCGACCGCCGCGTCGCGATCGGCGCAGTCGACGACGTAAAAACCCAACAACTGTTCCTTGCTCTCGGTGAACGGACCATCGGTCACCACGCCCTTGCCCGGGCCGCGCAACACGCAGGCGCCCGCGGTCTCGCCCAACCGCGCCGCCGGCCCCAATATTTCCTGCCGCGTCAGGCGATCGTTCACTTCCTTCAGGTCGCGCATCAGCGCGGCATCCTGTTCCGGGGTCAAGGAGGTGACGTGGCCTTCGACGTGATAGGCCAGGATGGCATAGAGCATGGATGCCTCGTGCGGGTGGGAGGGGCGGATCACCTAATGACGTTTGGGGGCGGGCGGTTCCGACAACCAGTCTTGCTTGTGTTATGAATGATTGTAGCCGCACGGAGCGTAGCGTAGTCCGGGGTCGGCTCTGAAATAGCGGTCCCGGATTGCGCCGCGCTCCATCCGGGCTACGGTCAAGCGCGTTGCCTAGCGCGTCGCCTCATCCGCGCTTCCAGCCGAGCGCACGTGCTGCTTGCGCGTCTCCGTGCCGACTTCCTGGCACGGAATAGGCTTCCATTCGCCGTCGGCGGTCTGTTCGTAGGCGTGGCAGGGCGTTGCCGCCGGCTTGTCGTCGGTTTTCTGCGCATCGGAATTCCTGGCCAGCACCGGAGTCGCCACAAAGGCGAGGGCGGCTATCGAACCGGCGAGGATGGCGCGTGCTATTCGCATCGGGGATTCTCCTTTTCGACCGGAATTATTTCCGAAAAGGATTGTGGTGATTTTTTGCCATGATCGGAGGTAGACACACGCTTGCTTAACGCACGCCTCGGGCGGAGGAAACAGCATGTACACCTTGATCGGCATCGGCCTGCTTGTCGCCGTGGCCATGCTGTCGAACGAGAGACAGCGCAAGGGAGCCTGGCTGCTCGCCGCCGTCGTGGTCGTGCTCGTCTTTATTGCCGACCGGCTGCGTCACTAAATCTGCATCGGACCCTAGTAATGCAGCGGCATCGGCGGACGCGCCACCGGATCGTCGCCATTGAACTGGGCCGGTGGCGGCGGCGCTGACTGCGAGTACGACGGAGGCGGGGCAAACTGCGGCGCCGGCGGTGGGGCCGAGGCTTGCGCGGGCGGATAATAGGGCTGCGCCGGCCTGCGCGCGGGCATACCCGGTGGGGGCAGCAAGGCTGGTCGCGGCGGCAGCGTCGACACCTTTGGCCGCGGGGTCGGCGTCACGGGTTTGGTCTCCGCAGGCTTGATATCGGAGGGCTTGGCCATCGTATCCGCAGGCTTGGCCATGGCCTGCTGACTTGCCTTCAACTCGGCGATGCTGGCCTTGAGCAACTGAATTTCTTGTCCCATCGCGGCAAGATCGCGTGTCATCGACTGCATCTGCTCCGGGTCGACAGCGGCAGCGGCGGCCGAAACCGCAGCGTCGGGCGGCGCCGTGCTCGCGACTTGCGACGGCGGTTGGTCCGCAGACGCCTGCGTATCGGAAGGCCCCGTCAATCCGGTCTTCTCGGTCAGGCCAGAGGAGGAAAGAGCAAACGGCGGCGCCCAGGCCGCAATCATCTGCTTTGCCGTGGCGCCGTAATGTTGCCAGGCGGCGGCGATGATCGCGCTGCACAGCGCAAACAGGAACACCCTGACTTTGCTTTTGGTCCGGCTGCCGGCCGGTGGCGGCGGCGCGGGCCGGTCGTTGGCGACGTGGAGATCGTGCACGGCCGTGGCGCGAAACGTCGTGTCGACCTGCGGCGCCGCTACGGCGGTTGCTGCCGGCCGTGGTGACCGCGGCGGCGGGCGACGGGGCTCGCGTGCCGGTGTCGCGCTTGATATCGGCGAGCACCTTGTCGGCCCACGCTGCGGGCACGATATCCGGTGCTGCTGCAAAGGCGTCGTGTGGATCGCTTTCTCTCAGCTTCCCCGTGGAATGCATTGGCCCCTCCATACTCGGGTCCAGTATCACCCGCCCCAGGGGTGGCCGCCGACTAACGCTACATTTGGCGATTTCTGTCCCGGTACCAGAGTCCGGCCCGGTTTGACCAAAACAAGGCAAAGGCGTGGAGAGGTTGGGGCGCGAGCGAGCGCTTTTGTTCCCCGTATGCTGCGTTGCTTTGCGCATTGCTGCCGCGACGGCGCAGCACGCAAACAAGGTGTACGCTCTCGAAGCGGCCAACAAAAGAGGAGTGCAGACAATGCGCCTTCACATCGAAAAACACGGCCATGATCCGAGACAAGTCGATCTGGTCGCCGTCATCGCTTTAGTGGCTTTTGTGTTCGTGGCTTTTTGCTATTTATGCGGCTCGCAACCAGAACAGATCACGACGGCGTTCATCGTGCCCAGTCAGACCGTGCATTGGTGATGGCTGTCGCTTGATGAGCGAGCCGCTTAGATCGTAGGGCGCAATAGCGCAGCATATTGCGCCGACCTGGTGGCGGATTACGCTACGCTAATCCGCTCTACGAAGCTCTAGGACTTCTCGGGATCTTTCGGACAGGTCTTTGCAACGTTCGCATCGCGTTGATCCCCGAAACTGGCAACCGGGAGCCGCCAGCCATAGTTGATCGCCATCACGCGGAGCGCGAAGCAGGCGATCAGAGCGACCGCCGTCACCGGAGCGAGTGGCCATCGCAGCAGGTGCCCGATCACCACGATGGCTGCGGCGACCAGGGCCGCGACGGCATAGAGGTCGGCACGAAGTACCAACGGAATTTCGGCCAGCAGCACGTCGCGGACCATGCCACCGCCAATTCCTGTCACCATGCCCAGCACGATCGCCATCACAGGATTAAGTCCATAGGCCAGCGCTTTCGACGCGCCGGCGACGGCGAACAACGCGAGGCCCGCCGCATCGAAAACCAGAACCGGGTGCGACATCCGCACCACCAGCGACGAGAAGCGGAAGGTGATTAACCCAGCGAACAGCGATACGCCAAGATAGCGCCAGTCGGCGATCGCGGCAGGCGGAACGGCACCGATCATCAGGTCCCTGATAATTCCACCCGAGTTCGCCGCCGCGAACGACAGCACCAGCACGCCGAACAAATCGAGCTTCCGCTTGACGCCGGCCAGTGCGCCGCTCAGCGCGAATACAAAGGTGCCCGCCAGATCGAGCACAATGGGAAGGCTTTCCATGACAGGGCTAGTCAGCCGAATCCAGCGGCGGCTGCGCTGCTTTCATTCCGTGCGCCTCCGCAAAGCGAAGTGCGTCGATCATCATCGCCTTCACCTGGCCGGGCGCGTCGTCATGGGTGTATTCGAGTTGTAGTGCGGCAACGAACGCGTCTTCGTCCAATGCCGCGAGCTTGTTGGCGAGTTCCCTGGGGGTCATGCTGTGCTCTCTGATGCTGCCATCGATGTTCATCGATAGCCGGTTTTCCGGGAGAGCGGCGTTAATTTCTCGTCAGGCAGGCCGGCTCAGGCAGATGCGAGGGTACGCTCCCTTGCGCTTGCGGCCACAATCAACGGCGTAGCCCGGATGGAGCGTAGCGCAATCCGGGACGGCGGTGTCTGAGAACTCGGCCCCCGATTTCGCTGCGCCTGCTGATCAGTCAGCCAATCATTTTATCGATGGGCACGTAAAAGGGCGCAACCGCGTAGCGTATTGCATCCGTTTCTTTGGCGACGGATTACGCTGCGCTAATCCGCCCTGCGGGCTAATCCCATTACATGCAGCCTATTTTCTATAGTTTTTGCGAAAATCGGCAAGTGATTTTGCACCAGTTTCTCGTAGTAGGTTTTCCAGCTTCATGTCGCTTCGTCGACCGGCCGCGAAATCATTGCCATACGTTTCACGCAACATACCAACACTCGTATTTCCCTGCTTGTCATGAATTTGGCCATCTGTGTCGCGGTGGCGACCATCCAACCCTGGTTGCTTAGATGCGGTATATCTCCTGTTTCCCGAAACAACCTCACGACCGACCTGCTTTGGGTTTACAGCGGGCTCCATCCGTTTGGTAACATCTCCGCGTCCCGCTAGTAGACCAGCAACAGAAATATCTTCATCAAGTTTTTCCCAATGCATACCGTTGCGGCTCAACTCAAATCGATTGCGTTCGGAAGGCGTTGCTTGCAGAAGGCGTGGGAACCATGCCAGCGGTACACGCAGCGTTCGTCCGTCGCTGAGATCAACCGACATTGTATGTTCGTCAAAGCGGACACTAGTAGCTGAAATAGTCATGCCAGGCTCTTAGAAGGAGATCGCGGTTCTCCATGACAATCCGTAGAATATTCGAAAGTTCGCGCGGATTGAAGCCATAACTGTCAGCTATGGATACTTCCGGCTCCAGCCATATTTTTGCGTCGCGGCCACCACCTCTAATGTGAATATGTGATGCCTCGGGCGGCAGTCCCTCATTTGAGTAAAAATAATAGCTCAAGCCGCCGCGGCGGAACACGACAGGCAAAATTGTCTCCGAACAGCTTGGCAACTTAGCCGGTGAACTCTTACTTATCGTAATTCTCGCGAAAATCGGTAAGCGATTTTGCGCCGGTATCCTTTAGCAGAGTTTCCAGTTTCATGTCGCTGCGTCGACCCGCTGCGAATTCATCGCCGTAGGTCTCACGCAGGGTCCCAATACGGGTGTTACCCATTTTCTGATGGATTTGACCGTTTGCGTCGCGATGACGTCCATCGAGTCCCGGTTGTTTTGTCATTTCACTTTTCTCCTTTTCTTACGAACACCCCGTCGTACTTCCACACGTATCGCACTTCATACACGTGCCATTCCGCACCAGCGAGAAATGCCCGCATTCGCCGCACATCTCGCCTTCATAGCCTTTTGCCTTTGCTTCGGCCCGGCGCTCCGCCTTTGACGGTGCGGCCTGCGCCGCAGCACCCGCCTTGCTCCATTGCAGTGCTTCCAGTTTCTCGGTTGGCGACAGATCGTGCTGGGCTTCCTGCTTCAGCGCGACCGCGCCTTCCATGGTGTCGCTGTTGCGGGCGGTGGGGCCGTGCCCGGCCATCGCGGTGACGTTGCCGGAACTGCGGGCGTCGGTGTCGTTGCCGCCGCCCTGCATGACGACGAGCTTGTCGGTGCGGGAGCGGGTGATGCCCTTGGAGACGAACTTGCTCTGGTGCGACGGATCCGGCGCGCGGCCTTCCTCGACGCCCTTGCCCATGGCGTCGAAGCTGGATTCGGAGGGGTCGACATGGGCGAGATCGAAGCGTTCCATGTAGCTTACCGCGAGTTCGCGGAACACATAGTCGAGGATCGAGGTCGCGTATTTGATCGAGTCGTTGCCCTGCACGGGCCCTGCGGGCTCGAAGCGGGTGAAGGTGAAGGCATCGACATATTCCTCCAGCGGCACGCCGTATTGCAGGCCGAGCGAAACCGCGATGGCGAAATTGTTGATGAAGGAACGCAGGGCCGCGCCTTCCTTGTGCATGTCGATGAAGATCTCGCCGATCCGGCCGTCATCATATTCGCCGGTGCGCAAATAGACCTTGTGTCCGCCGACCACGGCCTTCTGGGTATAGCCCTTGCGGCGATCCGGCAGCTTCTCGCGCTCGCGCATCACAACGATGCGCTCGACCAGCCGCTCCACGACCTTTTCCGACAGTTGCGCGGTGCGCGCCGCCATCGGCTTGTCGTAGAAGGCGTCGATGCCGTCCTCTTCCTCGTCGTCGTCGCTGATCAGCTGCGAGTTGAGGGGTTGCGACAGTTTCGAGCCGTCGCGGTAGAGCGCGTTGGCCTTCAGCGCGAGCTTCCAGGACAACAGGTAGGCGGATTTGCAATCCTCCACCGTGGCGTCGTTCGGCATGTTGATGGTTTTGGAGATCGCACCCGAAATGAACGGCTGCGACGCCGCCATCATGCGGATGTGGCTTTCCACCGAAAGATAGCGCTTGCCGATCTTGCCGCAGGGGTTGGCGCAATCGAACACGCTGTAATGCTCGGCCTTCAGGTGCGGCGCGCCTTCCACCGTCATGGCGCCGCAGATGTGCACGTTGGCGGCCTCGATCTCGCGCTTGGTGAAGCCGACCGCGGCGAGCAGGTCGAAGCCCGGGGCTGCGATCGCTTCCGGCGCGAGTTTAAGCGTGTCGCGCAGGAAATCCTCGCCAAAGGTCCATTTGTTGAAGGCGAATTTGATGTCGAAGGCGGTGGGCAGGGCGGCTTCCACCTTCTTCAGGGCTTCGTCGGTGAAGCCCTTGGCCTTCAGGGTGGAAACGTTGATGCCCGGCGCGTTGGAGAGCGAGCCGTGGCCGACGGCATAGGCCTCGATCTCGGCGATGTCGCTTTCGCGGTAGCCGAGCGCGCGCAGCGCCTCGGGCACGGCGCGGTTGATGATCTTCCAGTAGCCGCCGCCGGCGAGCTTCTTGAATTTCACCAGCGCAAAATCCGGCTCGATGCCGGTGGTGTCGCAATCCATCACGAGGCCGATGGTGCCGGTCGGCGCTACCACGGTGGTCTGCGCGTTGCGGAAGCCATGCAGTTCGCCGAGTTCGAGCGCCTTGTCCCAGGCGGCCTTGGCATGCTCGACGATCCCGGTCTGCGGCACGCTGGCGTAATCCAGCGGCACCGGCGAGACCGCGAGCCCCTCGTAGCCGCGCGATTCGCCGTGCGCGGCGCGGCGGTGGTTGCGGATCACCCGCAGCATGTGGGTCGCGTTCTTCTTGTAGCCGGGGAAGGGGCCGAGCTCCTTGGCCATCTCGGCCGAGGTGGCGTAGCTGATGCCGGTCATGATGGCGGTCAGCGCGCCGCACAGCGCGCGGCCTTCCTTGCTGTCGTAGGAAAGCCCCATGGTCATCAAGAGGCCGCCGATGTTGGCAAAGCCCAGGCCCAGCGTGCGGAATTCGTAGGACAGTTCCGCGATCGCCTTGGACGGAAACTGCGCCATCATCACGGAGATTTCCAGCACCACGGTCCACAGCCGGCAGAGATGCTCGTAGCCGTCGACGTCGAACGTCTTGGTCGCGGTGTTGTAGAACGTGATCAGGTTGGCCGAGGCGAGATTGCAGGCGGTGTCGTCCAGGAACATGTATTCCGAGCACGGATTGGACGCGCGGATATCGCCCGAGGACTTGCAGGTGTGCCAGTCGTTCATGGTGGTGTTGAAGTGCAGGCCGGGATCGGCCGAGGCCCAGGCGGCGTGGCCGATCTTTTCCCAGAGGTCGCGCGCCTTGAGAGTCTTGGTCACCTTCTTGTTGGTGCGGCCGATCAGATCCCAGGTCGCCGTCGGTTTCCACGGCGCGGAGGAAATCATCCTTCAGCGAGACCGAGTTGTTGGAGTTCTGGCCGGATACCGTGAGGTAGGCTTCCGAATCCCAGTCGGTGTCGTAGGATCGGGAAATCGATTTCCTTGTAGCCTTGCCTGGCGAACTGGATGACGCGCTTGATCATGTTGTCGGTGACCATCGCGCGGCGCGCCAGCTTGATCTCGCGGCGCAGCGCCGGGTTCTTCTCGGGATCGAAGCAGTCGTCGCCAGAGCCTTCGCAGTTGACGCAGGCCTTCAGCACGGCCTTGAGATGCTTCTGGTTGATCTTGGAGCCGGTGACGAGAGCGGCGACCTTCTGCTCCTCCTTCACCTTCCAGTCGATATAGGTCTCGATATCGGGGTGATCGGCGTCGACCACCACCATCTTGGCGGCGCGGCGCGTGGTGCCGCCGGACTTGATCGCGCCGGCGGCGCGGTCGCCGATCTTGAGGAAGCTCATCAGGCCGCGAGGAGCGTCCGCCGCCGGACAGCTTTTCGCCTTCGCCGCGCAGCCGGGAGAAGTTGGAGCCGGTGCCGGAGCCGTATTTGAACAGGCGGGCTTCGCGCACCCACAGGTCCATGATGCCGCCCTCGTTGACGAGGTCGTCATTGACGCCCTGGATGAAGCAGGCATGCGGCTGCGGATGCTCGTAGGACGATTTCGACTTGGTCAGCTTGCCGGTGAAAGGATCGACATAATAATGGCCCTGGCCGGGGCCATCGATGCCGTAGGCCCAGTGCAGGCCGGTGTTGAACCATTGCGGCGAATTCGGCGCCACCATCTGCTTGGCCAGCATGTAGCGCAGCTCGTCGGAGAACGCGCGGGCGTCTTCCTCGCTGGAGAAATAGCCGCCCTTCCAGCCCCAATAGGTCCAGCAGCCGGCGAGGCGGTCGAACACCTGCTTCGACGAGAATTCGCTGACATAGCGTTCCGATTCGGGGAGGGCGGCCAGCGCCTCGGTGTCGGGCACCGAACGCCACAGCCAGGACGGCACGGTCTCTTCCTCGACCTTCTTCAGGCGCGCGGCGACGCCGGCTTTGCGGAAATACTTCTGCGCCAGTACGTCGGAGGCGACCTGCGACCAGAATTCGGGAACCTCGACGTTTTCCAGGCGAAACACCACCGAGCCATCGGGATTGCGAATCTCCGATGTCGTAAATCTGAAATCAATGCCTGCGTAGGGTGACTGGCCGTCGGTGGTGTTGCGCCGTTCGATTCGCATGGTCGTGCCCCGTTCTTTTGACCGGACCGCTGACACGCGGGCGCCGGGTGTTTTTCCTTGAGCGAACCCCGGGGCCACACACATTGTGGTCCCGTACATCCGCAGCTCAGCCGGTGGACCGGCCTGTTTCACTCTTCAACGCCTCACAACCCACAGCCCCAACTCATCACGTTAAGCCGATTTCGGCTCGTTTTTAGCGCCCCGAAAGTCCCTCGGAATTGAGGGCAAAGAAAGCCCTGCACCCGTTGCCTCGACCGGCGGACGGAGTGGTCATTCTGGAACCCTTAGGGAGCGACCGGCGGGACCCAAACACACTCGCGCCGAACAGGTCGAAAGCTAGGACGACTCCATCGCGCCCGTCAAGCACTAGTACGAGTTCCTGAATCAAATACTAAATATGGTGGAAAGAGGGGAAAACCAAGGGGTGCAGGCCGCGCCTTGATTGCTCCCAAGTATCAGTGAGTCCTCAGAGATTCCCAAGCGAAAAAATTGTTTTCCGGAGGCCGAGATTTTCGAGCAGCACCCGCTGTTCACAGGGCAACTATTTATTGTCGCCGAGGGGTTGCTCCGGCGAGACTCACGTGGAGTTACGAGGTCCGGGCTGGCATGCCAGACGGCCGATGGTGTCCAGCCCCGATAACCGGCAAGGTGCCGCCGATTCCTCGCCGGTATTTCACCCTCGATGACAGTGCCAAACCAGCCGGGCGCGCAAGCCGCGCCTCGCGCCATCAGGCCTTTTATTCCTCGCCATCACCTCGGTGTGCTGGGGACTGAACTGGCCGATCACCAAATACGTGCTGTCGGAATGGCCGCCGCTGCCGGCGCGCGGGCTGACCGGCATCGCCGGCGGCTTGACGCTGGCGGTCTACGCGCTGCTGCGCGGCGAGAGCCTGGCGCTGCCGGGGGACCAGCGCTGGCGCGTGCTGGTTTCGGCGTTCCTGAACGTCACGCTGTGGATGGCGGTGATGGGGCTGGCGCTGTTGTGGCTCCCCGCCAGCGAGGCCGCCGTGATCGCCTACACCATGCCGGTGTGGACGGCGCTGCTGGCCTGGCCGCTGCTCGGCGAACGGCTGACATTGGCTGCGCGTGCTGGCGCTGGTGATGGCGTTCGGCGGCATCGCCGCCCTGATGGGCGGCAACGGCTTTGCCGCGAGTGTCGCAAAACTGCCGGGCATTTTGCTGGCACTGTCCGGCGCGGTCGGCTTTGCGCTCGGCACGATCTTCCTGAAGCGGTTTCCGATCAGCCTGCCGGGCGCGACCTCGGCGGCCTGGCAGATCGGGCTGGGCTGCCTGCCGGTGGCGATCGTCGGGCTCGCGTTCGAGATGCCGTCGTTCGCCGCGCTGTCGCGCGACGGGCTGGGCATGTCTCGCCTACATGACCTTCATCCAGTTCTGCGTCGCCTATGTCTGCTGGTTTGCAGCGCTTGAGCGCCTGCCGGCCTCGGTAGCCGCGATCGGCACCATGGCGGTGCCCGTGATCGGCGTGGTCGTCTCCGCGACGGTGCTGCACGAGCCGCTCGGTTTGGGGCAGATCGCAGCGCTGGTGCTGACGCTGGCCGGCGTCGCGCTGGCGACGCGGTCGTAAACGAAAAAGGACGGCGCAGCGCGCCGTCCTCGCATCACGCGATATCAAGCCCGTGATTACGGGCAGGGATGCCGGAAGCCGTCATTGCCCATATACGTCCCCGAGCCGCGGATCGTAGGAGCGGAAAGTCTGCATGCAGTAGGCGACGGCATCGTCGCCCTGATCCGGCGCGACCGCTACGGCAGGGCCGCCATCGTAATAGCTGGGTCGTCATAGTAACCCGGCGCATAGACCGGGCCACCATAGCCGCCCTGCGATGCAATCGCGCCGCCGATCACGGCGCCGGCAATCGCACCGGGAATGAAGCCGCCTCCGCCGCCGCCATTGCCGCCGTGCCAGGGTCGGCCTCCGCCGCCGCCACTGAAACGCGGGCCAGGAGCGCCGCCGCCGTTAAATCGCGCCGCGGGCGCAGCGCCACGGAAGTTACCGCCGCCGCCAGCCGCCCGGCCACCGCCGACACCGGGGCCGCCTTTTCCCGGAGGCGCCGCAAAACTCGCGCTCGGCGCCGCCATCGGCAACACCAGCGCCATCACGGCAACTGCACTCAAAACCTTTAGACTGATCATCTTCGGCTCCATCTACGGGACACAGTCCAACACCCTGGGAGGGGGGGCGTTCCCGAGCCCCGCACTTGATTGTGCGCATGCATGACCTTGCTGGACCAGAACTGTATGCGGAATGAACGGATTGCGCCTATTCCGTGACAATCGCGCGGTAAGCGGAGACCGCTGCGTGCGATCATCGGTCGAAGGGTGCTCATGACAGGACTTTACTGGACAATCCGGCCCGCCGATGGCATCAGGACACCCAGGCTTGCTCGCATCGGCGGACCCCATGAAACCATTCTTTCTCAAGCTATTCACATGGTGGAACGGCCAGACCTTCGGCACCCAATTGTGGACCTGGCGGTTCGGCGAACTGGTCGGCAGGACGAGCAGGGCAACCGCTACTACCGCACCAGCGGCCGCAAGATCGATCCGACGCTCGGCTTCGAGCGGCGCTGGGTGGTCTACAACGGATATGCCGAGGCGAGCCGCGTGCCGCCGTCATGGCATGGCTGGCTGCATCACACCGTCGATGTCGCGCCGACCGAAGAGAGCTACACGCCGCGCGAATGGGAGAAGCCGCATATCCCGAATATGACGGGAACGCCCGCGGCCTACCGGCCTCCCGGCTCGACCCTCGCCAGCGGCCGCCGGCCCGCGGCGACCGGCGATTACCAGCCCTGGACGCCGGGTAACTGAAAAACAAGCGCTGTCATTCCGGGACGATCCAACAGGTCCGCGCGAAGCGATCAGTCGGTGACCGCCCGGTCGCGGTCATTCCGCGACGGCGGATGCTCGCCTGCCGGCAGGCGTTGAAATTCCAGATCGATCCACACCAAACCGCAAGATCGGTCGAGCACGCTATCGCCGTCCGCGACTAACTGGAGCCGCCACGGAGGAAGAACGATGAAGGCGGCGCTTCAAAACTATCAGGCCCGGATGCAGCGGGTGCTGGACCATATTGACCGGCATCTTGACGATGATCTGGACCTGGAAACGGTGAGCGGCGTTGCGGCCTTCTCGAAGTTTCATTTCCACCGGCAGTTTACGGCGACCTTCGGGTTGTCCGTGCATCGCTATGTCCAGCTTGCCCGCATGAAGCGCGCTTCGTACCGGCTGGCCTACAGGGACGCCCAAAGCGTCACGGACATAGCGATGGATGCCGGTTACGACGCACCGGACGCCTTCGCCCGCGCCTTTCGGCAACGGTTCGGGCAATCGCCTTCGTCGTTCCGGAAGTCTCCCGACTGGGAGCCGTGGCTTGCGGCCTTCGGGCCTCTCGACAATGCGAGGAGCAAGCTCATGCAGAAGACTTTGACCACTGACGACGTGACGATCCGCGATGTGCCCCCCACGCCGGTGGCGATCATGGAGCATCGGGGCGACCCGGCGACGCTCGGCGCCACCATCCAGCGGTTCATCGCGTGGCGCAAGGCCGCTGGCCTGCACCCCAAGACAAGCCCGACCTTCAATGTCTGGCGTTCCGAGCGGCGTCCGGCATCGCCTGCCGATTACAGCATGGACCTTTGTGTCGGGACCGACCAACCGATCGAGGCGAACGGCGAGCAGATCAAAGCCGGCGAGATCCCCGGCGGACGCTGCGCGGTGCTGCGCGTCGTCGGCAACACCGACAATCTGGAGCCCGCCGCGCTCTATCTTTATCGCGACTGGCTTCCGGCCAGCGGCGAGGAAGCACGCGACTTCCCGATCTATTGCCAGCGGCTGAGCTTCTTCCCGGAGGTGCCGGAGCATGAGGCGGTCGCGGAGCTGTTTTTGCCGCTGAAATAGCGCCCTCTGACGGCGGCCTGTCTGTCCTCGCAGGAAACGGACAAGCCTGCTGACTGTCCGAAAGAGGATGTGAGCGGTGGGCTTTCGAGTTCCGCTTGGAGCCCGGTCGCTTCAAGTCTGCGTCTATTCCGCAACATCCTGCCAGATTCGTATGGGGTACCGTAATTGCTGGCGACCAGTCCTTGGATACCGAATAGCTTCCCTCTTGGCCACGGCTCAGGGAACGGCCCAAAAAAAGTTGGTTGCGGGGCGCATGCGTTTTTCAGGAAAAATCATTTTTGGCGCCGTTACCATCAGTGCGATCGTTGCAAATGGGGCCGGGTTCGCAGCAGACACGCCAGTCAAACTCTACGCGAAAGCGCCGCCGGCGCCGGTCGTCGATGCCGTCTACAACTGGTCGGGGTTCTATGCCGGTGTAAACGCCGGTGCGGCCTGGGGATCCTACGATCCCGTCGACATCGTCCGTGCTCGGTGGCTATTTTCCGGCGGTGGACCTCGCGACGCTCAACGCCGCCGGACCTCAAAACATCAATCCCAAAGGGTTCACCGGTGGCGGGCAAGTCGGCTACAACTGGCAGTTCGACAAGTTCGTTGTCGGTGTCGAGGCCGACCTCAATTATCTTCACTTGAACGGCGCCGCCAATAGCGGCGCGGTGGGGTATCCGACCAATCCGGGCGACTTTTTTGTCGTCAGTTCCTACGCCCATAGCGACTGGCTGCTGACGGCGCGCGCAAGAGCCGGTTATGCAGCAAATAATTGGCTGCTCTATGCGACCGGCGGTCTCGCGGTCACCAATATCAAGGGCGATTTGTTGTTCGGCGATGATTTCTTCGCGCTGCAATCCGCAGCGATGAACGCCAACAAGTTGGGCTATGCGGTTGGCGCCGGCGTGGAATGGGGCGTTACGGACCGGTTGAGCGTCAAGGCCGAATATCTGCACGTGGGCTTCGGCAGGACGGTCGCCGGGCAGACGTTACACCACGATCCCGACCCAGGTGTTCAATCAAAGCGAGGACCTGAACGCCAACATCGTTCGCCTCGGGCTGAACTATCGGTTCGGGAACAGCGGTCCGCAGTCGAGTTTCGCCGCCATACCGGTGAAGGCGCCGGTGTTGAATGCGCCGTCGATCAACCTGTCCAACTGGGAGCTGGAAGCGGGATCGCGCACGTGGTTCAGTTCGGGCCGCATCGGCGCGCCACAACCTTTAGGAGGCGTCTTAACTGCCCCCCAAGTTCTTTTGTCCCGGCTCACATTTGACGGTTTGGATGGCATAACCGGCGAAACCTTCGCCCGCCTCGATCATTCCAGCGGACTATTCGTCAAGGGCTTCCTGGGCGCCGGCGCGATCAATCGCGGCAGCTTGAACGATGAAGACTTCCCGGCTTTCGCCGTATATTCGAATACGCTCTCAAGCGCCTCTGGGCACGTCGCTTATGGCACCGGGGACCTTGGTTATTCGTTCCTGCGAACGGCGGGCGCCAAGGTCGGAGCATTTGTGGGCTATAATTACTACGAAGAGGACATCAACGCATACAGTTGCCGGCAGCTCGCCGGCGCATACTGAATGTAATCCGCCCGCCGCTCTTAATTTTCCAGGCATTGTTCAGGATGGACACTACAATTCATTCCGTGTCGGCCTCAGTAGCCAATTCATGTTTACTAACAACTTAAAATTCACCGCCGACGTGGCATATCTGCCCTATGTCAATTTCAACGGCCAAGACGATCATAACGCCCGCCAACTTCTGAACCTACAAGCTTCTTCCAGGGGCGACGGAGTGATGCTCGACGGCATCCTCGGCTACAACGTCACGTCGAGTTGGAATGTCGGCGTCGGCGCCCGCTATTGGGCCTATAACATGCGCACTGGCACCACGACGTTTGACTTCCTTGGAACCCCTCCGCCGTTCCGCGTTCAAGCTTCACGCTTTAATTCCGAACGGTACGGCGTATTTTTACAGACGAGCTATAAATGGGGTGACCCGCCACCGGCAGTAACGGCATCTGCCATGCCGCTCAAGGCTCCGGCGGCGACGATAGCGCCGATGAACTGGACCGGCTTCTACGTCGGCGGCCATCTCGGCGGCGGTGCGGGCGACAATCGTTGGTCTGATCCGTTCGGCTCAACGGTTGGACTCGGCGGTTTTACGAACGTCGCCGGCTTCGGCGATACCACCCACGGCACCGGCCCCCTGGGCGGCGCGCAGATCGGCGCCAACTGGCAGACCGGCAACTGGGTGCTGGGTATTCAGGGAGATATCAGCGCGGCAGACCTGCGCGGCGAAAACACCTGCTTCTCAGGGCTTGGCGGCCTTAACTGTCAGCATATCATCAATGCCATTGGCACCGTGGCTGGCCGCTTTGGCTTTGCCTGGGACCGTTCTCTCATCTACGCAAAGGCTGGCGGGGCGTGGACCAATACGATCTACAACCTTCTCGGTAATGATACCCCCGGGACCCTCGCACTCGGATCGGGAAGCACCGGTATGACTTCCGGTGGTTGGGTGGCCGGCGTCGGTCTCGAATACGCCCTCACTGACAATTGGACCACGGTGGCCGAGTACAATCACATCGGTATCGGCAGCACGACCGTTCCGTTCCCGACGGTGGCCGTGATCAACACCCAGAATATCAGTGTCAAACAATCGATCGACCTCTTCAAGCTTGGCGTGAACTACAAGTTCTCCTGGGCCGGCCCGGTGGTGGCGAGCTACTGATCGGATCTCCCGGCAAGCCGCACCGGCCGATGATCGCTTGATTCGACAACTCCGTTGCCACAGGATCGTTGGACGATAGCACCGCGTCATCAAGCAGGGCGCCCATGGCCTGTTCAAGGTTTCTTGTTGTGACCGCTTGCGCCGCGCTGCTTGCGTCGGCGGCCAACGCCAGCGCGGAATCCAGCCCGGAATCGCTCGGCCGCATGATCGACCAGGCGGTCGCCCTTGTGCCGCCATGCGTCGGTCTTGCCATCGGCGCCACGCAAGGCGATGTGCGCGCGCAACGCTTCTACGGTGACACCGGAAACCACGGTCCGCCCAAGGCGGATACAATATTCGGAATCGGATCGATCACCAAGACGATGACCGCCACACTGCTCGCCTTCGCGGATCAGCAAGGCACAATGCATTTCAACGATCCGCTGACACGCTATGCGCCGCCCGGCTACCACGTCCCGGATTTCAACGGCCAGCCGATCCTGCTCGCCCATCTCGCCGAGCATACCTCGGGGTTGCCGCGCGTGGTGCCGAATCCTCAGGCGCCGATGCCGCCGGAACGGCTGTGGCGCTTCACCGACAGCTATCAGCTTGCGCGCCCGCCCGGCGAGCAGTTCCTCTACTCCAATCTCGGCTATGCGCTGCTCGCGCGCGCCATAGTGCGCCAATTGCGCGGCAGTGAAGACCAGCTCTATGCGCGCATCGTCACCGGGCCGCTCGGCCTGCACGATACGGCTATCGAGCTCACGCCCGCCCAGCACGCCCGGCTGGCGCAGGGCTTTCTGCCGAACCGGCAGCCGGCGCCGGAATTCGGACCGGCTTTTCCGGCGATGGCCGGCGCCGGCGGAGTGCGCTCGACGCTCAACGACATGATGCGCTATCTCGATTTCGAACTGGGCCGGCTGGATGTGCCGTTACGCTCGCTGCTGCCGGTGCTGCATCAGCCCCGCCATGCCGCCGGCCCCAACGGCAGCGTCGGCCTCGGCTGGCAGATGCGAGACGGTCCCCACGGCCGGGTCATTTTCAAGGACGGCGCCCTCGCAGGCTACGCATCCTACATGGTGTTTGTCCCGGCGCAGGCGACCGGCGTGGTGGTGTTGTCAAACCAGGGGGAGTGCGCGGTCGAAAAGATCGCCGGCCAGATCATGGGCGAACTGAGCGGAGCACAGCCGATGGACGTGCCGCCTTCCGATGGCAACTCCAGCACCGCCCAGCCTGTCGAATTGCCGTTGCGGAAGGCTGAAAAACTTCCGATCTTCAGCGTGCCGGTCCGCGTCGGTTCGACTGTCATCGAGACCGGCGTCGACACCGGCTCGACCGGTTTGCGGGTGCTTCCGAATGTGCTCAAGGCGCAAGACGCCCAAGCAGGCGAAACGCCGGAGGTCTATTCCTATACCAGCGGCATCAAGATCGACGGTGTTGTCGGCACGGCAGAGATAGCGTTCGGCAAGCGCGCAGGGCAGGGGTTCATTCAAATGATCCGCACCGTGGGCTGCGTGCCGCGCCAGCCGAATTGCCCCGCGACGCGGGTCGGTGGCGTGGAGCACTATGGCATCATGGGACAGGGCATTCCCGATGCGGGCTTCAAGGCGATTGCCGGCCTCGGCTTCGCGCCGCCGCGGCCCGGCAAGCCCGGACAACCGCTGGAAGAGATCGGCGTGAGCCGCTTCCTGATCGAACTGCCGCGCGAAGGCAACGCCAAGGGACGGCTGGTGCTCGATCCGGCTCCAGGCGACACGCAGAATTTTGTCGAGTTGCCGAACGCACAAAATGAATCGGGCGAAGCAAATACCAACAGAGTGCCGGGTTGCCTGGTCAACCTGACGAACAACCAATCGATTTGCGGGAGCATGCTGCTCGATACCGGCGCACCCGGGATCAGTGCCAGCGGCCCAGGTGTCGCGAATGCGGATTGGCCGGCCGGCACGCCTGGCCGCATCGTCTTCGGCGACGGTCACGGCCGCGTCCTCGCGAGTGAGGATTTCACCGCGGGCCCGAAGCAATTTTCCCACGTGCACACCACGAGTGCAGGGCCTGAGCAGAAACAGGCAAGCATGAGCATCGGACTCACGCCCTATCTCGCCTTCTCGGTTCTCTATGACCTGAAGCGGCACACCATTGCGCTGCGACCGCGTCCACCGGCGGCGGGAATGCCCGCCGGGCGGGTGCCTTGAAGAATATTTCGCCATCACGTCACGATTCGCCAAATCAGTCGCTGTCATTCCGGGGCGCGCGTTTAGCGCGAACCCGGAATCTGAGATTCCGGGTCTGGTCCTTCGGACCATCCCGGAATGACGCTGCAGGTCTGTGAACAACGGGAACAGCGGGGATACCCATCGCCGCGTTATTGCGCATCCGCCGCTGTCGCTGCTTAATCACGTCATCTTATGGAGGTGGGAAACCATCGCGTCGGTTCGGGCTACAGTTCGCGACTGTCCCGATTTGCAGCGGCACCCGATCAGGATACGGCTGGGAGATAGGCCCCCGGTGCAGAGGTTCTGAGATCGCCCGTCAATGTGGCGCCGCCGTAGGACAGGAAAGGCCGCCTGGGCAACCAGGCGGCCTTTTTCTTTTTCATGGACGAACGACGTCAAGCGAGCCGGGCGCCGGCACGCGTGATCGCTTCGCCGCGGCGTTGCTGGTTGGCCGCTATTCTCTCTTTCGCCAGCTTCAAGGATTTCCGGCGGCGCGGTATCGGGCGAGCCCGAATTGAACGGCGGCGCCGGATTGTATTCGAGCCCGAGCTGAATCAATTCGGCGGTCCGCCGGTCGACCAGCAGCGACACCAGCGTCAGCGCGAAATCGATTCCAGCCGTGACGCCGCCGCCGGTGACGCGGTTGCGGTCGACGCACACCCGCGTCGCGGTCGGCACCGCACCGAAAGTCGGGAGAAACTCCATCGCCGCCCAATGCGTGGCGGCGCGGTAGCCTCTGAGCAGACCGGCAGCACCCAGCACCAGCGATCCCGTGCAGACCGAGGTGATGTATTTTGCGCCCGCCGCCTGCTTGCGCAGGAAATCCAGCACCTCCTCGTCATTGACCATGTCGTTGATCCCGGCGCCGCCGGGCACGCAGATCACGTCGAGCTGCGGGCAATCCGCAAAGGTGACCGTCGGCGTCAGCGTCAGCACGGAATCGCTCGGCACCGGCTCGATCCGTTTCCAGACCAGATGCACCGTGGCGCCGGGCACGTTGGAGAACACCTGCAACGGGCCGGTGAAGTCGAGCTGGGTTACTTTCGGAAAGATCAGAAGGCCGATCTGAAGCGGCGCGGACATGATGGAAGCCTTTCGAGGTTAGGTATCGCGTCATGGCCGGGCTTGTCCCGGCCATCCACGTCTTGGCGGCAAAGGAAGAACGTGGATGCCCGGATCAAGTCCGGGCATGACGACCGAGGGTAGGCATGGCGACTCGTGTGCAGCTACTTGACCTCCGCATCCTGCCATGATGCTCTCCTGTCCGAAATGCCATATTTCCCTCATTTAAGGACATAGGCCAACAACCATGATCGGCGTGCTGATATTTCCCGATTTTCAACTGCTGGACGCCGCCGGGCCGATTTCGGTGTTCGAGATCGCGCAGCGCTATGCGGGCCTGCCGCCGTCGATCAAGGTGATGGCGGTGACGCCGGGCCCGGTGCGCAGCTCATCCGGCGCCGAGATGGTCGCGCGCGGCATCAGGCCCGCAGGCGCGATCACGACCTTGATCGTCGCGGGCGGCGCGGGCGTGCGTGACGCGGCGAAGTGCGACAGGACGCTTTCTCTGGTGCGGTCGATGGTCAGGCGCGGCGTCCGCGTCGCCAGCGTCTGCTCCGGCGCCTTTATCCTGGCGGAGGCCGGCATCCTCGATGGCCGCCGCGCCACCACGCATTGGCAGCGCACCCGGCAATTCCTCGCGGCCTATCCCAGGATGAAACTGGAGCCCGACCGGATCTACGTGCGCGACGGCAATATCTGGAGTTCGGCCGGGATCAGCGCCGGCATCGATCTGGCGCTGGCGCATGGCCGCGGAGGATTTCGGCGACGAGGTCGCGCAGAAAACCGCGCGCCAGCTCGTGCTCTACAACCGCCGCAGCGGCGGCCAGTCGCAATTCTCCTCATTGCTGGAATTGAAGGCGCCGGCGGGGCGCTTCGGCCCGCTTCTGGCCTGGGCGCGCGAGCATCTCGATGCGCCGCTGACGGTGGAGGACATGGCCGAGCAGGCCGGCATGAGTTCGCGGCATTTTGCCCGCGCCTTCATCGCCGAGACCGGCACCACGCCGTCAAAAGCGGTGGAGCGGCTGCGGATCGAGGTGGCGCGGCAGCGCGTGCAATCCTCCAGCGAGGCGATCGAACGGGTCGCCCGGATCGACCGGCTTTCGCGATCCTGAAAGAATGCGCCGCGCCTTCATCCGCGCCTTCGGCCAGCCGCCGCAATCGCTGCGCCGCGCCGCGCGGGCGGGATAGCGTTGAATTCGGAAACAGCCAGGATTATCCCGACAGATCCTTCGCCATCAGAACCTCGTCGTAGTAGCGACCGTCTTGCTTGAGAGCATTCTTCTCCACGCCGTACTCCAGAAAGCCCAGCCTCGCGTACAGGCTTCGTGCTTGCTCATTGTCCCGCACCACGGCGAGTTGGATCAGCTCAACCTGTTGACATGCGAGATTACATATCGCTTCGACCAGCCGGCGACCGACCGAGGCCTTCCTTGCGGCAGGTCGAACGTACATGCCCCATAGCATGCCTTTGTGAGCTATTTTCTGGCCCTGCTGGACGGCGAAGCCGGCAATGGCGACAAGCTCCGCGTTGCGGAATGCGCCGAGCACTGTAGAACCGCCGAGCCGATCGGAGAACCAACTCAGAGGTTGTGCATTTTCAAGCTCGAAAGTGCTTCCGAACGCTTCCGGGTTAGCTTGCAAAGCCTCCAGTCGAATGTCTCGATATTGGATGGAATCAGCCGCGTTCTCCTGCGTGAGGCGACGTATCTCAATGTCATCTGCGCTCATCCGTCGTCCTCTTTGGCGGGGCAGGGAATGGCTCATCCGAATCCCCGATCCGGATTATCCACCCCCCCCCCCCAGCTTGCAGTTGAGCCTGTTCGACGGTGAAGAGCTGCAGCCAGGAACTGTCAGAAAAAGCCACTGCCGAACGGCGGAATGCCGAGAGGGAGGAGAGGACGGCTGTCAAACCTACTGAACGCTGACGGAATAGCTATCCGTAACTGGGGCCTGATTGCCGTAGGTAACTTCGATGACAAATGAATCAGTGCCGTGAAATCCGGCCGATGCAGTATAGCGCACTTCGAACCCGGGAGCCGGCTTTCCGAAACAGCTGTCATTGCTTCCCATACGGTTGTGCGGGATTCTGGAGGCGACGTGGACAGGAATAAGCTTCCCGTGCAGGGGCTTCGAGACCACCTTTACAATGCCGACGGAGGCCGAGCAGTCACTATTATTCCAGTGATGGTAGACCTTCATCACCGTTGATCGTCCCGATACGGCAACCCGATTGAACGTCTCCGCACAGGCAGGCTCAAAACCATTCACCAAACCGATGGCTACGAATGACAAAAGTCGTCGCATGGAAAAAGCCTATTGCAGTATCGCCTGATTTTCGCTGGAGAGCGCCCGGCAACCGACCCGGATAGTTTGGAGCAAGAAGACCTCGGATCAAATGAGGATACTACCCTTCCTCGGCGCATTCTACAATTCACGCGGGTGCCGAGCCCTCAAGAGTTCGGGGCATTTTGCCCGCGCTTTCGGCCAGCCGCTGCAATCGCGGCGCCACGCAGCGCAGGCGCGGCAGCGTGGGGGCAAACGTCGCGAAACGGCGGTCGCGACCTGTCCGGAACGGCCTCCATGGCCTCCCGCTCTCCGATCGGGACGATCCGTCCGGGCCCGGGGCCGGATACCAACGAGCATCACCATTCAGGTACAACCGCGAGCGGCTTTGCCGGACTATGACTAACTTCTCATGTGGACGAGCCGGATTCGCCTTGCGAACGGGTAGGAAAAACGCCACCATTTGGGCCGGGCCAGGGGAATTCACCGGGAGCATTTCCGGTGAACTGAGACGCGCAATCCAATGCTTGCCAAAACAAATGAGGTGGGGTCTCCACTCATTATAACCGGTACCTCGGTGTTAACCGGGTCGGTCGCCCATGACATCGTCGTTCAGAAATACTGCTCCCTGCATCTTTGCGGCAGCCTCAGGGGAAGCCTGACGATAGAGCCGGCCGCCAGCGTCATCGTCGAAGGCTTCGTCGACGGAAAAGTCATCAACAAGGGCGGCAGGCTTGTCGTCAACAGCAACGAAGGCGTTGCCGAGTTTGTCACGGAGGAGGGACCGCCCGAAAGCGAAGCGGGCGGCGTTCTCAAGATCAATCTGTCGGCCATTGTGCTGAACTGGAGCGCGCTGGCAAAGCTGACCCAGGGTGAATGCGCGGCGGTGGTCAGGGCCAATGCCTATGGCTGCGGCCTCGAGCCGGTGGCGGCCTCGTTGGCAAAAACCGGCTGCAGGACGTTCTTCGTTTCGGATCTTTCGGAAGCCAGACGCGTCCGCAAGGTTGCACCGAAATCGGCCATCTATGTTCTGGGCGGGCTTAACCCGGGCACCGGACCGGTATTTGCGGAGATCGGTGCGCAGCCGGTCGTCAGCAGCCATATTGAAATGGCCGAATGGGACGCTTTCATCGCTTCAAGCCAGTGGACCGGCGGCTTTGCGCTGTATGTCAGCACCGGCACGGATCGCCTCGGCATCTCATTCGAGGAGGCCGCGGCATTTGCGTCGCGGGTCCATTCGAGGAGTAACGGCATCACACTGCTGATGAGCGATCTGGACTACCGCAAGAAGCCCGATCCGCGCGCCGACGAGCGGCAGATCGAGCGGTTCAAGGAGCTGCGCCGGCTTTATCCCAGCATCCCCGCGTCGATCGCCGAAGCATCCGGCATTTTCTCCTCCCCGCAAGCGCGTTTCGACCTCATGCGGTCCGGCGCATTGCTTTACGGCGTCAATCCGACGCCGGGTGCTTCCAATCCGATGATGCCGGTGGTCGAACTGAACGCGCGCATCGCGCAGGTTCGCGAACTGGCGGCGGGAGAGACGATCGCCGGCAATGACGGATGGACGGCAAAGCGGCGCAGCCGGCTGGCGATGGTTTCGGTCGGGTATGCCGACGGCTATCCCCGGTCGGAAAACAGCGCCGGCAAGCTCGAGGCCATCGTGCGCGGCCATCGTTGTCCGATTGCAGGGCGTGCGTCGATGGATTGGCTGCCGATCGATATAACCGATCTTCCCGATCCGCGATCGGCGCGCCGCGGCGAGATGGTTACGCTTGTCGGCGCAGAAATCACCATCGACGATCTGGCCGCCGCCGCCGAATCGACCGCGAGCGAACTGCTCGCCAATCTTGGCTCTCGTTTCAATCGCATCTATCACGCGGGCTGACTACTCAAGGTCCAGTGCCAAAACCCAAGGGGAGAATGACATGTCCATGTTTGGAAAAGGTAAAGCCGGCGAAGATCAGCGGGATCCGATGCCGTCGGAGCATCGCTCGACCGTTGAGCGTCCGGCGGTTGTACGGCAGGTGTCTCCGGACGCGCCCGAGGCGTCATCCTCCATCGGCGCGAACATGACCGTTGTGGGAAAGATCGTCGGCACCGGGACCGTGACAGTGTTCGGCCGCATCGAGGGCGAGGTGAACGCCTCGGAAGTCATGATCGCCGAGGGCGCAACCGTCGAGGGCAATGTCGTGGCGCAATTGTTGACCGTTGGCGGTCACGTCAAGGGCACGATCCATGCCGTGCGTGCCAAGTTGCTTGGTTCGGCCAAGGTAGAGGGCGACATTTTCCACCGGTCGTTGTCGATCGACGAAAATGCGATGTTCGAGGGATCGTCGCGACGGGAAGAAGATCCCACCCGCAAGAAGCCCAACGGCCAGGCGTCGGCGACGCCCTCGTTCGCCGGCCCGGCCCGGGTCACGGCGCTTGATGACCATGTTCTCGATTCGGAGCCGTTCGCTCCCTGAGCGTCGAATGCGGTTTCGCGCGATCGGACAATCGGTCGCCATGTTGGTGCGAACCCTCGCGCCAACGGTAACGCAGCAAAGTCAGCGGGCTGTTATCCAGCCGGGACGCAACCGCAACAGCGGTTCGGTTTTCCAGTAGTATTTCGGCCGGATCGGCGGCGCCGGGCAAAGTTGTCCTTTCAGCGTAAGGCGGAAAACATACGCCCGATCCTGCGTTTGCGGCTTTTGATCCACAGCGGTCGTAACAAGTTGCATCAGGAGCTTTCGCAACGGCAACGAATCAGTCAATATACTGACAGTGTTGTTGCGGAGCGTTGAAGGTCAGGCGGCCTTGGGGGCAGGGCGGTCGGCTAGGCAGAGGTATCACCCAACACCACTTCAGCCACATGCCGGGGGGCGCAATGGCGTTTTCAGACCGATCAAGACCGCTGGCGTTGGCGGCGTTCGAGTTCGCTTTCAAGGATCTGGAGCCGATTGAACGCCTGAAAGAGCGCATTGAACGTCTGAAGAAACAGCCGCCGAAGGCGCTGGAGTTCACGTCCAAGGATTTAGACCAGATTGAAGGCCTGAAAGAACGAATTGAACGTCTCAGGGCGGCGCACAGAAAAATGGTCGCCAGTTCAAGCTGACGTTTGGTCACCACGACCATCCACTAAAAATTCATCCGCAAGAAAACGACAACAACAACCAAGAATAACCAAGAACAAGAAAACGAAAAGCATCATATCCCCGCGTGAAATTGCGTCTGTGTAAGGAGAGCGTCTAGGTCAGTAGTTGGTTCGCGTATCGCAACAGGATCGAAACCCGGAAAAACGTGACCCAATGAGCAACGGAATTTCACTTCATACCATTAGACGCTTTCTGGTACTCGGCTTCGGCGGGGGCGCCGTGCTGATCGCCTTGCTGGTTGCATCTTCCATTAGCGGCATTTCGGGGTCTGTGACCCCGAACCGGATCGCGGAAGGCCACAGGCTTGTTGTCGAGTGGAACCGGCCGGGCAGCGACAGGACGGCTATCAATGAACTGGGACGATGACGCGGGTCAATATCAGGAGTTTGCGGAAGCATTGATCGACCTGATCGGCGAGAAGCGGGACACCCAGAAACGGCGCACCCGACTGGCCAAGGCCCGTGCTTCAATCGACAAGCGCGATCCGCGATATTGGGCAGCAGTCGACCTTGCCTGCGTGGACTTGATTGAGAGGTCCAGGATCTCATACTGGATCCCTCCTTCCGCCAACCTTCCTCCGGAAGCTAGCCTCCCTCCAGAAGATCGAGCCTTCGACCCAGCCACCGCGTAGTCGGCGCCTGGATCAGGATCGTCATCAGGATGGCGATGAAGGTGACGGCGGCGATCATCTGCGCGCCGGGTGCTTTCAGGCCGAGCAGCAGCCCGGCCAGGGCGGCCGGAATGACGCCGGTCTCGCGGGTCCAGCACATGAACAGCATCTCCCTGAAGCTCCAGCGCGCGCGGCGGTCCGGCCACGCGCACAGGAAGACCGTCGCAGGCCGCGCCACCAGCATCAGCACCGCGACGACCGCTGCGCCGCCGAGTGCATATTTTCCCATCAGCGCGAAATCGACCTGGGCGCCGAGCAGAATGAAAATGAACAGGCGCATGATGAACGCCGTGGTCAGCACATATTCGTCGAGCTTTTGCGCTTCGCCGGCCTCCATCGCAAAGCCGAACGTCTCCTTGTTGCCGAGTACGATGCCGGACACGAACACCGCCATGAAGCCGCTGGCTTGCAGGCCGTCGGCGGCGAAATAGGCGCCGATCACGGCCATTAGCGTCACGACGGGCGCATATTCCGCCAGGAACGCCCACCGCTCATGCGCGATCAAAACGGCGGCGAGGTATCCGAGCCCGAGGCCGGCGACGATCCCGATCGCAGACTGCCTGAATAGATCGAACAGGGAACTGGTCAGCGAGAACTCGCCGCTTCCCGTCGCGATCCCCAGTACGACGAAAGTGACGATCGCGGCCATCGCATCGTTGAAGGCGGACTCGCTCATCACGGTTTGCGCGACGCGGTCGCGAATATGGATCTGCCGGAAAATCGGCACCAGCGTGGCCGGATCGGTCGAGGCCAGCGTCGCGCCCAGCAGCAGCGCCACGATCGGAGGTACGCCGAGGATGTAGCAAGCGGCAAGGCCGGTGATCGCGGCCGTGACCAGCACGCCGAAGGTGGCGAGCGCCACGATGGTGATCCAGACCTGTTTCAATACGCCGAGGCGCAACGAAGCGCCGCCGTCGAAAAGAATGTAGCTGGCGCCGAACAGCACGATGATCTGGTTCAGCGCCGAATCCGCATCGATATGGATCAGTCGCAGCGCCTGCGGGCCGATCGCGATGCCGGCGGCGAGAAACACCGCGACATCGGGAATCCGGATTTTCTGCGCCACCAGCGCGGCGAGGGTGCCGACGGCCAGAATGAGACCGCACGACAACAGCGTGTGCCTGGCGATCTCAAGGGAGGCGGAGGCTGCCACTGAAAATCTCCTTGATTCGGAGGCTGCACAGTAACCGGTGTTGCCGACGGTCCCATCATGTTCACCGAGGGGCGCCCCTGAGGTTGCTGGAACAGGACTGCCGCGGCAAGCAACCGATAAAGATTTCCGTCGCGTCGATCCCTACTGACGATATGATTTGTCCGGGCAAAATCAACCAACTGGCTTTGTGGGATATCGTCAGGTGAAAACATGAACACGCCGGAGAAAACGCCCCTCACTCCTTGCTGCAAGGATCTCGCGACTGCGCTCTCGTTTCCGGCAGGGCGGCACCTTTTTGTCGAGGATGGCGCCCTCAAGATGCTGGTTGCGAAGACACCGCTGCAGGGCGGTGGCGAAGCTGAACTCGAAAACAAAATCCGCTACTGCCCGTTTTGCGGCAAATCCGTTGCAACGTTGTTTTCGCCAAAGGCGCTGTCCTGACGCCACTGCGCCATCCGGCGATATCGCCGCTTCACACTTTACACTTTTACGAAATCCCGATCTTGCGCCTCCTTCACTGTCCTGGGTCCATGGCAACCGCAGGCGGCACTCAGCTAGGTTTTCCAACCCATCGGGCTCTGCGCCGGCTTGGGCTGCTTCCGTGTGGAACCGGTTTGTGCCATTATTGGAGTACCCGTTGTCAGGGGAGCCCGCGCCATGGGGTGCCAAACCGCATCAGGCACAAGCAGCCGTTTTCTGGCTGCATCCCTGGGTCTTTGCCTCGCCACTCTTGCGGGCACGACGCCGGCGGCGGCCGACAAACGCGTGGCCCTCGTATTCGGCAACTCGGCATATCAACACGTCAACAGGCTGCCAAATCCGGCGAAAGACGCCGCGTCGATGGCCGACATGCTCAGGAAATCCGGCTTTGACGTCGTCGATGCCAGGGAAGACGCCGGCAACGCCGAGATGCGGCAGATGATCCGGAATTTTTCCGACAAGGTCCGGGACGCCGACGTGGCGCTGGTGTTCTACGCCGGCCACGGCATCGAGATCGATGGCACCAATTACCTGCTGCCGGTCGATACCAAGCTGGAGCGCGATGTCGATGTCGATGACGAAGCCGTGTCGCTCGATCGCATCGTGCGGATTCTCGATCCGGTGAAAAAGCTGCGGCTGGTCATTCTCGACGCCTGCCGCGACAATCCGTTCCAGAAGACCATGAAGCGCAGCCTGAGCTCACGCGGCGTCGAGCGCGGTCTCGCCAAGGTCGAACCGCAGAATCCAAACACGCTGATCGCCTACGCTGCCAAGGCCGGCTCCACCGCTGCCGACGGCGACGATTCGCACAGCCCGTTCACGACCGCCCTGCTCAAGCAGCTTCCGGTCCCGGGTCAGGATCTTCGCAGGTCGCTGGGCTATGTCCGCGACGAGGTGCTGAAATCGACCGACAACAAGCAGGAGCCGTTCGTCTATGGCTCGCTCGGCGGCGACGACGTCGTTCTGGTCCCGGGCACCACACGACCTGCAGCCCCGGTTCCAGCGCAGGTGACCGCACTCGACCCGAACTCGCCGATCAGGATGGACTACGAACTGGCAGCGCAGATCAATACTCAGGCTGGCTGGGATGCTTTCCTGACCAACTATCCGAAAGGCTTCTATGCCGATCTTGCCCGTGCAGCGCGGAGCAAATTAGGTCCGGCGGCGAAGCAGGACGTGGCCGCTGCGAACCCTGGACCGCGCAATCTTTCACTGTCTTCCGACAGTTTTGCGGCCGAGGCCGTACCTTTCGTCGGCGCTCGGGTGCGCGTCACCCTGGCAAACGAATACACGCCGGCGGCGGCCTACAAGGCCCTGGCTCTCAACATCACTGGTTTCAGTGCGTTCGTCGTCGCTCAGCAGGACGAAGGAGCTGCAAAAAGTGCCGCCCTTGAACAATGCCAGCAACGCGCGGACGCTGCTCACTCCATCCGCAAATGCGAGATTTATGCCGTTGGCGAGAGGGTGGTTTATCCGCATGGCCGCCCGCCGGTGCCGCAGTGGCCGTGGATCAGGCGCGATCCATCAACCGAGAAGCCGTTCGTGGCGAAGGATCTGCCGCTGATACCCGACGCCGTCAGGGCCTCTTTTGCGACCGCGTATCCGGCGGCTCGAAAACCCAAATCAATCGCGGTTAGTCCGAAAGGTCTAAGCTATTACATGGCCGGCACCGACAACGTGGAGGATGCGACGCGCCGGAGCCTTGAAGCTTGCGGCGCCTTGTCCGGCGATGCCTGCATGCTCGTGGCGCTTGACGATGTTTTCGTGGTGCCTGTGCCAACCACCGCGAAAGCCACCGGGTTTTTCGAGGCCGTCAGTAATTCATCGATTGCCAGGGATGCGAGGAATGACGTGGCGAACAAACTCGCGGAGGCGCCATCCGGATGGAATGCGGTCGCCGTCGGCGCCGCGGGACGTCCGGGGCTGGGGCTCAAGGCTACCAGTGAGGCGAACGCGGTCCATGATGCCCTGGCCGAATGCGCCAGGCATGACAGCGATTGCCACGTCATTGCGATTCTTCCGTTTTCGGTCGGGCCGAACTGAAGGGCGCTGACGCTCTGAAACGATTCTAGTTCATCGCCTTCAGCCATTCGGCGATTTCGCCGATCAGTTGGTTCGCCCTCGGCAGTATCCGGCCCATGGTGATGAAGGCATGAAACTGGCCGGGATAGTCGACATGCCTGACCGCGACGCCGGCCTGCTTCAGGCGTTTCGCGAACTCCTCGCCTTCGTCATGCAGGGGATCGGCGCCGACCGTCAGCACGAAGGCCGGCGGCAAATCGTTCAGGTTCGCCATTCGCAGCGGCGAGACGCGCCAGTCGTCGATCTGCGAGGGCTCGGTCAGGTAATGATCCCTGAACCAGCACATCAGCGCATGCGTCAGCAGCACGCCGGTTTCGGGATCGCGATAGGACGCGGTGGTCATGGCAAGATCGGTGACGGGATAGACCAGCACCTGTCCCTTGATGCGCGGCCCGCCATGGTCGCGCGCATACATCGCGACGACGGCTGCGAGGTTGCCACCGGCGCTGTCGCCGCCGACGAATAGTCTCGTGGCGTCGATGCCAAGTTTTTCCGCGTTGGCCGCGATCCATGTTGTTGCCGCGATGGAATCGTCGACGGCGGCAGGAAATTTGTGTTCGGGCGCGAGGCGGTAATCGACCGCGGCAACGATGATTCCGGCCTCGGTCGCGATGTGGCGGCAGGCCACGTCGTGACTTTCGAGGTCGCCGATCACCCAGCCGCCGCCGTGATAGTAGACGAGACCGGGCGCCAGCCCGGTTTTCGGCAATGTCCTGGGCTTGTAGATTCGCACCGGTATCGCGCCATGCGGCGCGGGCGCCTGCACATTTTCGACCGAAGCCATCTCCGGCGGGTCGGGCTGCACTGCAGGCCGCGTCTGGCGTGACATCTCGCGGGCCTCGGCCGGCGTCACGGTATCGTAGGGCGGACGATTGGCTTCCTTCATCGCCTGGAAAACAGCGGATGCGTCGGGATCGAGGATGACGGGCATGGAGCTAAGGACCTGCGGTGGGATTATCCTTGTCATTCCGGGGCGATGCGAAGCATCGAACCCGGAATCTCGAGATTCCGGGTCTGGTCCTTCGGACCATCCCGGAATGACGATCAAACTTTTAACCGGCGGTTCGCCCGCCGTCGACGGTGTAGGCGGAGCCGGAAACATAGCTTGCTTCGTCGGAAGCCAGGAACGCCACGATGGAAGCGACCTCCGACGCCAGCCCAAGCCGCCGCGCCGGAATCCGCTCCACGATCCGCTCATTGGGGACGGGCGCATTGCCGGGATTGCGGCCTTCGATGATCGCGCTCAGCATCCGGCTGTCGATCATGCCGGGGCAGACGCAGTTGACGCGCACATCGGTCGCGGCACATTCAAGTGCCGCCGTTTTGGTGAGACCGATCACGGCGTGCTTGCTGGCGCTGTAGACCGCGATATCGGGCGAACCGATCAGGCCCGCGATCGAGGCGGTATTGATGATGCTGCCGCGGTTCTGTCTGAGCATGACAGGCAGGACATGCTTCATCCCCAGGAATACGCCGACCACGTTGACGTCGAGCACCCGGCGAAACATCTCAAGCGAATATCTGGTGATCGGCAGGATGTCGCCCTCGATGCCGGCGTTGTTGTAGAAGGCATCGATGGCGCCGAATTTGTCGACCGCGGCGCGGACATAGTCGGCGACCTCGTCCTCGCTGCTGACATCGGCGGTGAGGGCCAGCGCCTGCGCCGAGGCCGGCAAATCCCGGATCGCGGTTTTAAGGTCCTGCTCCCGGCGGTCGACGGCGACAATCCGCGCGCCGCGCTCGGCGAGCAGCGCCATCGTCGCGGTGCCGATGACCCCGGCAGCGCCGGTAACGACGGCGACCTTGCCGTCCAGTCGAATGCGATCGGTCATGTCAGGCGTTTCCCCTTTTGCTCCGGTTGTCCCGGATTTTGCCAGCGCGGCGCGTTGCGCGCGAGGCCGGTCCAGCGGACTATTTCATCTGCGGCTAGGGCTGACCAGTGGCGGCAGGGCAGGGGAAACCGCCCTTTCCCCGCCGTATTCGGCGTGTTAACCGAAAGGCCCTGCGAGCGGCCGTTAAATGTAAGATGTCGCAAGCCCGATTCGCCCCTTAAAGCCGCGCGAGATGTTTCGAACCATTGCCCTGACCGGTTTTGCGGTCCTTATGGCCGCCACGACGTTCTCGCTTGCGCCATCAGCGCGCGCGCAGATCGGCAATATCTTTTCCGATCCGGCGCCGCGCCCGCCCGGCGCCATTCCCCGCGGCAGCCAGCAGCAGCAACCCGACGACGAAGAGGAAGTGCCGGCGCTTGCCGCAGGGCCGCCTGCTGCCGACGCCCAATCGTCCGCTGCCGGGGCAGGGCGTGCCGCCGCCGGGAGCGGTGCAATCGCAGCCGTTGCCGCCGCCGCCGGGTGTCACCGTCATTCCGCAGAATACGCCGCCCGGTATCGCCGTGGCGCCCCCGACGCCCGGTCAGGGCGGCGTCGCGGTGGCGCCGCCTGCCGCCAACCCGCTGCCGGGATTGCCGCCAGGTCAGCGCCAGCCCAAGGGCGTGCCGCAGAGCCCGGCCACGCTGCAGCCGGGCGACGAGGTGGTGTCCGAGCCGCCGGCGCAGAAGATCGTCAACAAGAAGGCGAGTTTTTCCGGGCTCGACAAGATCACCGGCCGCATCATCAATTTCGATGAGGATATCGGCGAGACCGTGCAGTTCGGCGCGCTGCGGGTGAAGACCGACGCTTGCTACACGCGGCCCGCCACGGAGGCCGCCAACACCGATGCCTTTGTCGAGGTCGACGAGATCACGCTGCAGGGCGAGGTGAAGCGGATTTTCTCGGGCTGGATGTATGCGGCAAGTCCCGGCCTGCACGGCGTCGAACATCCGATCTACGACATCTGGCTGGTCGATTGCAAAGCGCCGGCAGCCACCGTCGTCAGTGCGCAGCCCGATGCGCCGAAGCCGGCGCCCCCGCCACCGCAGAAGCGTGCGCCACCGAAGCAGGCGGCCCCGCGTCCGCTGCCGCAGCAGCCGCAATTCCAGCAGCAGCAGCAACAACAGCCGCCGCCTCCGCCGCCGCCGCAGCAACCTGGTCTGTTCAACATTTTCAGGTAGCAGGATCGCGTCTGTTACCCGCGCTCGGCGATAATCTCCAGCGCCCTCGCGCCGCCGACCGGCCGATCCACCGGCAGTTTCGCAAAATCCGCTTCACCTGCGATCGCCTTGTCGAGTAGCGCCGTGTAGCGCCGCCGCGGGATTTCGACGGCGCCGAAGCTGCGCAGATGCTCGGTCACATATTGGGTGTCGAGCAATACAAAACCGCCTGCGATCAACCGCGCCACCAGATGCACCAGCGCCACCTTCGAGGCGTCACGGACGCGATGAAACATGCTTTCGCCGAAGAATGCGCGGCCGAGGCTGACGCCATACAGGCCGCCGACCAGGTCGTCGTTCTCCCAGACCTCGACGCTGTGACAATGTCCGAGTTCGTGCAGGCCGAGATAGAGATCGCGGATGCGCTTGTTGATCCAGGTGTCTTCGCGGCCGGGCTGCGGCGCGGCGCAGCCCGATATAACGGCTTTGAAGGCGGTGTTGACGGTGACAGTAAAGGCGTCGGACCGCACGGTGCGCGCCAGGCGCGAGGCGATGCGAAAACCGTCGAGCGGGATCACGCCGCGCATTTCCGGCTCGACCCAGAACAGCGTCGGATCATCGGCGCTTTCGGCCATCGGGAAGATGCCGCAGGCATAAGCGCGCAGCAGCACCTCGGGCGTGATGTCCGATGAAGCGGAGTCGCGGGAGTTCATGGCGGGAGAATAGCAGTTTGAGGGAAAAAGACGACGGCGCTGTTTGCTCGGCCGCACCTCTGTGAAGCACATCAGTCGCGTGTCCCGGACGCGGTGCAGCGTTCTTACACTGCTCCGCAGAGCCGGGACCCAGGCATGGGCCCCGGATCAGCAGCGCACCGCTTCGCGCTGCGCAGCATCGGGGGAACGCGATTTGCGGTTAGCTCGCCGCCGCGGTCGTGGGGCCCGCGGCGGCGGGCGCATCGATGCGGCGGAAGCGCAGCACGATCCTGGTGCCGGCATGGGCGGGATCGCGCTCGACCTGGGCATCGAGCTTGTGCGCCATGGCCGAGACGATGCGCTGTCCCATGCCGGTCGAACGCGGATCGGATTTGACATTGAGGCCGACACCATCATCGGCGATCGACAGCACGAGATCGTCGCCTTGCTCCCTGAGCTCGACGTGAATCGGACCGGCGCCGTCGGGATAGGCGTATTTCACCGCGTTCATCACCAGCTCATTGACGATGATGCCGATCGCCACCGCGCGGTCGGGATCGATCTCGACCGTGTCCGCTTTCAGGGTCAGCCGCGACATCCGGTTGCCTTCGGCGGACCTGCGGAGATCCTCGAGCAGGGCTTCGAGATACTGGTTCAACAAGACACTCTTCAGGTCGTGTGAAGTGTAGAGCCGGCGATGAACCTGCGCCACGGCCGCGACCCGCCCCATGGCATTGGTGAGCGCCGCCTTGACGTCTTCCTGCGCGGCCGAGTTGGCCTGCAAATGCAGCAGCGAAGCGATGATCTGCAGGCTGTTGCCGACCCGGTGGTTGACCTCGCGAAGCAGCACCTCGCGCTCGGCGGCGAGTGCCGCATAGCGGTCGCGCGAGGCGTGGACCTCGGCCTCGGCGTCATCGCGGGCTTTTCGAATCCGGGCCTGTCCCAGCGCGCCGTTGATCGCGACCTGCAGTAGAGGAATGAAATCGCCTTGCACATCCTTGACCAGGTAGTCGGCGGCGCCGGCCTTCAGTGCGGTGACGGCGATGCCTGAGTCCTGCGAGGCGGTCACGAACACCACCGGCGGCGCGTCGGGGATCGCCAGGATGCGGGTGAGCGTTTCCAGGCCATCGAGACCCGGCATGTATTGATCGAGGGCGATGACGTCGATGCCGCCCTGGTCGAGGCGGTCGAGTCCATGCTGGCCGCTTGGCGCGTGGATGACGGTAAAGCCAAGCCGCGTCAGGCCGCGATCGACCAGCCGCGCCAGCGCCTCGTCGTCGTCGATATACAGAAGTGTGGGCGTCGCAGTGGTCATGTGGCGGCTTGCGGAACCTGTATGACGGAGAAGAACAATCCGAGCTGGCGAATGGCGTTGGCGAAGCTTTCGTAGTTCACCGGCTTGGTGATATAGACGTTGCAGCCGAGTTCATAGCAGCGCTTGATTTCCTGGGAATCGTCCGTTGTCGTGAGCACGACGACCGGCGCGCATTTGAGGTATTTGTTCTCCTTGACCCGGCGCAGGATTTCGATTCCCGTCATATCAGGCAGATTGAGATCGAGCAGGATCAGCAACGCCTGACCCTTGTGATCGAGGCCGGAGCCGTCGCTTCCGAACAGATAATTCACCGCTGCCGTACCGTTGGTGAACGGCAGGATGTCGTTGTTGACGCCGGAGCGGCGGATATTGCGTTCGATCAGACGGGCGTGTCCTTCGTCGTCCTCGATCATGATGATTTTGACTGGCTTGCTCATGTATCCCTGTTCCGATTACTGGCTTTCCATTGCTGCGGCAGTGTAATGGTGAATGTGCTGCCGTTGTGAAGTTCCGATGACACCGAAATGGTGCCGCCAAGCCGCCGCACCAGTGCGCGGACATGTGCAAGGCCAATTCCTTGTCCCGGTTTGTCCTGCGTGCCGGCGCGCCGGAAAAGATCGAAAATCCGCTGATGGTCCCTGGGATCGATGCCGCGGCCATTGTCTGTGATTTCGAAAATCGCAAAACCGAGCTTTGTCCGTCCACCAACATGAATGTCGCCGGGAACTCCCGGTTTGAGATATTTCAGCGCATTGTCGATCAGGTTCGAGAAAATCTGTTCCAGTGCGAGGCGGTCGCTGACGATGTCCGGCAGTGGCGCGACGCGAATCTGGGCCTGAGCCTCCGCGGCCTGGTGAGCGACGGTCCGGACGATGGTTTCGATCAGTTCGCGGGTGTCGATCCGTTCCGGCTCGAATTCGCGCCGCCCCTCGCGGGTGAGATTGAGGATCGCGGTGATCAGGCGATCCATCTTGGCGATCGACGACTTGATGAAGCCGAGCGCCTCGGTGAAGTCCAGTGACAGCTGCCTGTCCTCGCCCTCGAGCGCAGGCTCGGTCTCGCCTGCGTCGGCCGGCACCAGCGCCGTCGCCGTGCGACCCAGCGCTGCGATCCGCCTGAAGATATCGCCGCGCAATTGCTCCAACTCACTGGTGAAGCCCATGATGTTGACGAGCGGCGATCGCAGATCGTGGCTGACGATGTAGGCGAAGCGTTGAATCTCGCTATTCGCCTCGCGAAGGTCGGCGGTGCGCTCGTCAACGGTGGCTTCCAGATTGAGGTTGTTGTCGCGCAACTGCGACTCGGCGTCGTCGCGTGCGCGCGCCGAGCGCCGCACCAGGAAGATCGAAATGCCGGCCAACGCGATCACGAGACCGGAGCCCGCGACCGTCACGACGGAAGCAAGCTGCTGGGTGCGGTCGGCGGTCACAGTGCGTAGCGCGAACAGCCGATCTTCTTCAGCCCGCATCGCACCGGCGATGTCGCCAATGCGCACCATCGCATCGCCGGCTCCGGATTCGCGTAGCATGGCGACGCCGCCGGCAATGTCGTTGCGTTGTACGAAATCGACCGCCCTGCCAAACTCGTCGAGCCGCGCCTGAACCGGCGGACGAAGCAGCTTGGCATTTTCGATTTGAACCGGATTATCGATTGTAAGCATCGCAAGCTTGTCGACGTCGGGAAGGATGGTCGCGGCCGCGGCCTGGTGTTCGGCGAGGAATCGCGGGTCGGAAGTCAGCAGATATCCACGCACGGCACTTTCGGCGCGACGGATTTGCAGCAGCAGGGCGTTGATCTGGTTTTCCACCTCGACGGTATGCACCACCAAGCCGGAGTCGTCCCGCGCCTTGTTGACGAGGATGACCGAGGTGGCGCTGATCGCGACCAGCACCAGAAACCCCACCGCAAGCAGCAGGATTTGGCCAATCGCGCGGCGGCGCGTGGCATCAGACATCACAGCTGTCTCGCTTGGCGAAATTCACAATCCCCCGCGGGACAAGTTCCCGGACCCCGCAACAAACGCCCATGGGGCAAAAGAGTTCCCGCGGTTTCAAACTATTTTATAGTCTGTAGCAGGCGAGGGGGCAGGCCGCCTCAGCTGGCCGGCTTGCCGGCCAGATACTGTTCGAGCCAGTGGATATGGTAGTCGCCATCGATAATGGCCGGCTCGCGGACCAGGGCCCGGAACAGCGGCAGCGTGGTCTCGATGCCTTCCACCACCATTTCGTCCAGCGCCCGGCGCAGCCGCATCAGGCATTCGGCGCGGGTCTTGCCGTGGACGATCAGTTTACCGACCAGCGAGTCGTAATAGGGCGGGATGACATAGCCCTGATAGACGGCGGAATCGATCCGCACGCCGAGGCCGCCGGGCGGATGGTATTGCAGGATCTTGCCCGGCGAGGGCCGGAAGGTCACGGGGTTTTCGGCGTTGACCCGGCATTCGATGGAGTGGCCGTTGATGACGACTTCTTCCTGCTTCATCGGCAGGTCGCCACCGGCGGCGATGCGGATCTGCTCGAGCACGAGATCGATGTCGGTGATCATCTCGGTGACGGGATGTTCGACCTGGATGCGGGTGTTCATCTCGATGAAGTAGAACTCGCCGTCCTCATAGAGAAACTCGATGGTGCCGACGCCGAGATATTTCATTTCCTGCATCGCCCTGGCGCAGGTCGCGCCGATTTTGGCGCGCGCCGCCGGCGACAGCACCGGCGAGGGGCCTTCTTCCCAGACTTTCTGATGGCGCCGCTGCAGCGAGCAGTCGCGCTCGCCGAGATGAATCGCGCCGCCGCGGCCGTCACCGAGCACCTGGATTTCGATGTGACGCGGCTTCTGCAGATATTTTTCGAGATAGACCGAGGCGTCGCCGAACGCCGATTTGGCTTCGTTGGAAGCCGTCGAAAGCGCCAGCAGCAGATCGTCGGCGGTTTGCGCCACCTTCATGCCGCGGCCGCCGCCGCCGGATGCGGCCTTCACCAGCACCGGAAAGCCGATGGCTTGCGCGATTGCCATCGCGTCGTCCTCAGGGCCGACCGCGCCGTCGGAGCCGGGGACCACGGGAATGCCGAGCTTCCTGGCGGTCTTCTTGGCCTCGATCTTGTCGCCCATCAGGCGGATGTGTTCGGCCTTCGGTCCGATGAAATGCAGATTATGATCGGCGAGGATTTCAGCGAATCGTGCATTTTCCGACAGAAAGCCGTAGCCGGGGTGCACGGCATCCGCGCCCGTGATCTCGCAGGCTGCCAGCAGCGCCGGCACGTTGAGATAGCTGTCCTTGGATGGTGGCGGACCGATGCAGACGCTCTCGTCGGCCAGCCGCACATGCATGGCGTCGGCGTCGGCGGTGGAGTGCACCGCGACGGTGGCGATGCCGAGTTCCTTGCAGGCGCGCAGAACCCGCAATGCGATCTCGCCGCGATTGGCTATCAGGATCTTGTCGAACATGGGGGCCCTAAGCGGCGAATAGCGAACAGCGAGTGGTGAAGCGAAAAACCATTCGCTGTTCGCCTTTACTCAATAATCACCAGCGGCTCGCCGAACTCGACCGGCTGACCGTCTTCGACGAGAATTTGCGTCACGGTGCCGGCGCGCGTTGACGGAATCTGGTTCATCGTCTTCATCGCTTCGATGATCAGAAGCGTTTGCCCGACGGACACCCGGCTGCCGACTTCGATGAACGGCCTGGCGCCGGGCTCGGAGGCAAGATAGGCCGTGCCGACCATCGGCGAAGGCACCACGCCCGGATGCGCGGCGACATCGGCGATATCGACAGGTGCGGCCGCGGCGGGCGCGGGAGCAGCGGGTTGATGGTTCACCGGCATCGACGCAGCGATCGAGATGTTGCGTGCGACCCGCAGCCGCAAGCCTGCACGCTCGATCTCGATTTCCGTGAGGCTCGTCTCGTCCAGCAGCAAAGCCAGTTCGCGGATAAGCGCGCTGTCGTCGCTGGTGAATTCGGGGGCTGACTTGTCTTCAGGCTGGCGCGCCATGATTTGATCCGAAAAACTTTCTGCTGGTGACGGTCTGGTGCGTCAGGCTTTCGCCGTGACGCCGATTCTGGCAATAAGGCCATTGATCGCGAGCCGGTAGCCGTCGATGCCAAAGCCGGCAAGCGTTGCGATAGCGGACCTCGCGGTAAAGGATTGATGCCGGAAATTCCGGCGGGCGTGAAGGTTGCCGATGGACACTTCGACGGCCGGAATTTTCAAACTTGCCAGGGCGTCCTGCAGCGCGATCGAGGTATGCGAATAGCCGCCGGCATTGATGACAATCCCGGCCGCGTTGTTCGCATCGGCCTCGCGGATCAAATCGATCAACTCGCTTTCGCGGCTGGATCGCCTGCAATCGGTTTTCAGGCCAAAATGCCCGGCGGTGTCGGCGCAAAGTCTTTCGACGTCGGCGACGTCAATATGGCGGTCGGCCTCGGGCCCGGAGGTCGTCCCCAACGAATTGAGGTCCGGGCCGTTGAGCACGTAAATTGTTTCGGCAGGTATGTTGGCCATTCAAATCCCGGCAATGTGGCTGTGAACCCCGGGTTATATGTAACAACTGGCCGAAGGGGAAGGCTTTAGGCTGTCCCGGCCAAGCCTCAAATGCCTCACCCAATTCGGGAAAACCAGCCTGGAACCCGCGAAGAACCATTCGTTAACCAATGTGAACGAATGAAATGCTTGGGACGAGCGCGGTGCGGTTCGGTGCGAGCCCATCTGAAATGAAAGAAGGGCGGGCTTTTTGGCCCGCCCTTTCGGCTGTGTCTAAAACGATCAGACGTCGAGGACGGCGACGATCTCGAACGTCCGCGGATCGATCACCACGATCTGGTCGTTGACCAGGATGAACTCATAGCCGCGCCACTCCGGATAGTAGGTGATGATTTCCGGCGGGAGCGGACGGAACGACACGTCGCGCGGGACGCGGGTGCCAACCGAGATCGAGAAGTTGACATGGTTCATCGACTGAACGTGCTGGTCCCGGATCACGGTGGAGATCTTGGAGCGCTGCTCGCTCGACAGCTTGGCGCCGGCGCCGGCCTGACCCGTGGTCTGCGAACGCTCCGCGGTGCCCTTGGAATCCGCGTTCATCTTGCTGTCGCGGCCCTCGGCCTTCATGTTGTTATCACGGCCTTCGGCTTTCATGTCCTTGGCACCGCCGGGAGTGTTGGTCTCCGAGCGCATGTTGTTGGACTTCTGACCCTCTTCGGCGCGCTGGTTATTGGCTGCACCGGGCGCCCTCTGCTCGGTTTGCGTAGCCTTCATGCCGGACGGGGCCGCCTTCGGTTCGGCAGCCTGGCGGCCGGCCGGAGCGGCAGACTCGTGACCCATCGGCGCTGGCCGCCTGAGGGCGCGCTCTGCGCGGCGGGACCCGCCCCAGCACCTTCGCGGCCACCCACGCCCTGTGCGCTGGCGAAACCGGTTCCGGCGATCAGCGCAACGGCTGCCACCGACATCATAAAACGACTGTTCATTTGAAAATCTCCTCGAGGTGTTTGCATTGCCCGCCCGACAACGAGAGGAGACGTTGGTTGTTCCGGATAATTCGAGGGTTCCCTTGGCTTTGTTTTGTGCATACGAAAAAAGCCGGCTGCCGCGCAGCCGGCTTTACAGAACGCAGGAGACAACGATCAAACGTTGAAAAATTTCCTCAGCACGTCGCCTTGCCGCAGCGGGCGACGCCGATCTTTTCCTTGAGGCCGTCGAGGCCGACCGCGCCGACCACGACCTGCTTGCCGATCACGTAGCTCGGGGTGCCGTTCATGCCCATTTCCTCGGCGAGCTTGAAATTTTCCTCAAGGGTGGCGCGTACTTCCGGATTGCCAATATCCTTTTCCAGCCGCGCCATGTCGAAGCCGGCCTCCTTGGCTGCGGCCATCGCGTGTGCCTTGTCGGCCTGGCCGCGACCGCCGAGCAATTTCTGGTGGAACTCGAGATATTTCTTGCCCGAGGGGTCCTGCAGGCGCGCGGCCACCGCGACCTGCGCGGCTTCGACCGAGCCCGGCCCGAGCACCGGAAATTCCTTCAGCACCACTTTCAGCTTGGGATCGGTTTTCATCAGGTCCAGCATGTCGGTCATGGCGCGCTTGCAGTAGCCGCAATTGTAGTCGAAGAATTCGACAAAGGTGACGTCGCCGTCCTTGTTGCCGATGGTCACGCCGCGCGGCGAATTGAAAATAGCCTCCGCGTTTTTCGAAATGCTGGCTTCGTGCTTCTCGGTTTCGGCCGCGGCCTGGCGCTTGCTCAGTTCCGCCATGGCTTCCTCGATCACTTCGGGATGCGCCATCAGGTAATTCTTGACGATAGCCTCGATATCCCCCCGCTGCCCATCGGAAAAACTCTGCGCCGATGCGGCGGATGGCGTGCCGCAGAGCGCGAGCGCGAACAATGCGGGGGCCAGAAAACGGAACGCGGGCATTGGCAAATCCTTTTGAATGGGTTCGTCGGACAAGTTATTGAAGTTAGGTTCTTGAAGTTAAGTTCCTGATATCAGGTTCCTGGACAAGCTGTATGGGAGCCGGGTCTTTGCAAGGTCTGGTACCCTGACTTTGTTCATTTCTAGTTGCTCTTTTGGCCGGGCAGGGGCCTTGCCGTGACGATGTCGTCGGCCTTGACCCAGCCAGGGGTGCCGATGGCGAAACGGGTTTTGGCGCGCGAAGCGAGGTCGCGCGCCGTCTTGTTGTCGCCGCGAAGAAAGGCGGCCTGCGCCGATGCCAGATCGGCCTGCGCGTAATCTCCTTTTTGGCCATAGGCCATCGCGAGTTGGGTAAAGCCCATCGGAGCTTCGGTTTCCCGTCCCACCGCCGCCCGCAGAATCGCAATCGCCTCATCGGCGTGGGCCTTATTATCCGATGCCACCAGCGCCTGCCCAAGTAACATCTCGATGAGGGGAGCGTTATTCGACAGCTGCACCGCCTTGCGCAGCGGCGCGATCGCGTCCGCCGGCTTGCCGCCTTCCAGCAGCGCCTGGCCGCGCAGTTCGTAAAAATACGGATTGGCGGGCTGCACCTGAATCAGCAAATCGATCTGGGCCAGCGCGCTGCGCAAATCGCCGTGCAGATAGGTCGTGATCGCGCGCGCATAGCGCGCCGGCAGGCTGTCGTTCGACAGCGGATATCGCCGGTACACGGTGTCCTGCCGTTCCATGAAGGCCGAGATCTTGGCGCGCACCATGTCGTGGCGCAATTGCAGCGCCGCGTCGTCCTTTTTGTCCCAGTAGGGACTGGAACGCGCCAGTTCCTCCAGCGCGGCGACGCGCTCGGCCGGCATCGGATGCGACTGCGTGTAAGGATCCGCGCCGTGCGCTGCGAACAGGGTGTCATTGGTGAACCGCTTGAAGGTCTCGTACATGCCCTTGGCGGATTGGCCGGTGGCGGTCAAGAATTTCACTCCGGCGCGGTCGGCGTTTTCTTCCTGCTGTCGCTGGTAGGAAAGCAGGGAACGGCGGATCACTTCCTGCGGGGCGGCGAGCGCGGCCATGCCGGCGTTGCTCAGCCCGCCATTGCTGTTGCCGCTTCGCGCGCCCGCCACGACCGCGCCGGCGCCGAGCAGCATGGCGATGATCATTTGGGTTTGCGCCTGCGCCAGTTGCTCGCGAAGCTTGGCGAGATGCCCGCCGGCCAGATGGCCGGTTTCATGCGCCAGCACGCCGATGATCTGGTTCGGCGTTTCCGACTGCATCATGGCGCCGTAATTCACGAAAATGCGGCGGCCGTCCGCGACGAACGCGTTGAAGACGCTCTCGTTGATGATCACGACCTGGATGTTCTGTTTCTCGAGGCCCGCAACGCGCAGGATCGGCCGGGTGTAATCGCGCAGCAATTGCTCGGACTCGGTATCGCGGATAACCGGCGGGCCCTTTTCCTGCTCGGCCAGCGCCGACATCGGTGCAACCGCAAGTGCCGTCGCCATGGTGATCGCGGTCAGTTTTGTGATGGTTTTGCGGCGGGTTGCCTGGAGCAGCATCGGTCGGTCTTTAGTTATTGGCGGCGGGTTGGATACGATATATGCCCTACCAAACCGCGGAATGCGGCTAGTTCGGGGCACCCGGGACCCTGTTCGGGGATTCGCGGCGGCAACAGGCCAAATAGCAGATATCGATGCTGGATGCGACACTGAGAGACCGCGTGAAGGGCCTGCTGACGGCATCGGGACGCAGCGACGTCCCGCCCTTCATGGTGATGGATGTGATGGCGGCGGCGGCGCGCATCGAGGCCGACGGCGGCCATGTCATTCATATGGAAGTGGGCCAACCGGCGGCCCCGGCGCCGAAAGCGGCGATTGCCGCGGCACGGGCAGCACTTGAGGACGGACGGATCGACTATACCTCCGCGCTCGGCATTCCCTCATTGCGCGAGCGCATTGCCCGGCATTACCGCGACAGTTACGGCAGCAATGTGGATGCCGGCCGGATCGTGGTCACCACGGGCTCATCGGGCGCATTTATCCTGGCCTTTCTCGCGATGTTCGAGCCGGGCGATCGGGTGGCGGTCACGGTGCCCGGTTATCCGCCGTATCGCCATATCCTGACCGCGCTTGGCTGCGAGCCGGTGCTGATCGAAACATCGAGCGAAACCCGTCACGCGCTGACCGGCGAGGCATTGCTTGCCGCCCACCGCAACACGCCGCTGAAAGGCGTGCTGGTCGGAAGCCCGGCCAACCCGACCGGTACGATGATGTCGGGCGAGGCGCTGACCGGCCTGATCGCGGCAGCGGAGGGCGCCGGCATCCGTTTCATATCCGATGAAATCTACCACGGCCTCGATTACGCGTTTGCCGCGGTCACGGCGGCGGAGCTTTCTCCGCATGCGCTCGTCATCAATTCATTCTCGAAATATTTCTGCATGACCGGCTGGCGGGTCGGCTGGATGGTGGTGCCGGAACCGCTGGTGCGGCCGATCGAGCGGTTGCAGCAGAATTTGTCGATCTCGGTGCCGACACTGTCGCAGATCGCCGCCGAGGCCGCATTCGAAGGCGGTCTCGAGATGGAAGCGGTCAAGCGCGGCTACCAGGAGAACCGCCGTATCCTGATCGAGGGCCTGCCGCGAGCCGGTCTCGACAAATTCCTGCCCGCCGACGGCGCGTTTTATCTCTATGCCGATGTATCGAAATTCACCTCGGACAGCTTCAAATTTGCCGGCGAGATGCTGGAAAAGGCGCATGTCGCGGCGACGCCCGGCGTCGACTTCGATCCGGTTCACGGCCATCGCTTCATTCGTTTTTCCTACGCGCGGTCGGCTGAGGAAATGCGCGAGGCGGTTGCGCGCATCGCGCGCTGGCTCGGATAGCCGAATGCTTGACCCATCGATACCGGAACCCGTTGTCATCAGGCATTTTCCGCTGGTTGAGGTGTTGTGGCCGGATTCCGGGGCGCTACGTGCGGTGATCCTGATCGCGTCGGGAACGGCGCTGCTAACGCTCTCGGCCAAGATCAACCTGCCGCTGCCTTACGTGCCCATGACGCTGCAGACACTGGTCGTACTGGTGATCGGCGCCGCCTATGGCTGGCGCCTGGGGACTGCGACCATCATCGTCTATCTGGCGGAAGGGGCGTCGGGATTGCCGGTGTTCGCCGGCCCCGCCGGCGGTCTTGCGCCGCTGATGGGGTCGACGGCCGGCTATCTCTTCGGTTTTGTGGCGGCGGCCGGGACGACCGGATGGTTGAGCGAGCGTGGCTGGGACCGCTCGGTGCCGCTATTGTTTGTGGCGATGGCGATAGGGCACATCGTCATTCTCGGGTGCGGATTTGCCTGGCTTGCGTTTGGCATGAAACTCGGCGCCGGGAAGGCTTGGTTGGTCGGGATCGCGCCCTTCGTCGCAGCGTCGTTGATAAAGAACGCCTTGGGCGCCGTCCTTGTGCCGGCGATCAGGCGTGTGCTGGATCGCCGCGGTTAAATCGCGGACAGCGGGCGGCAAAGCCATTGACTCCGCTGCCACAATTGATTTTGGCTGCAGCCATAAAACGTGCGGGCAAATCCGCGAAATCGAGATGGGGGGAAATATCATGTCCACACAGATCGCAGTCGCTGCGCCGTCGAGCGCGTCAAAACCCTGGTACAAAATTCTCTACGTCCAGGTCCTGATCGCCATCCTGCTCGGTGCCTTGGTCGGCTGGCTGTGGCCCGGTCTTGCCACCAATGAGTGGATCAAGGCGATGGGCGACGGCTTCATCAAGCTGATCAAGATGGTGATCGCGCCGATCATCTTCTGCACCGTGGTCTCGGGCATCTCGCACATCCAGGACGCCCGCAAGGTCGGCCGCATCGGCGTCAAGGCGCTGGTCTATTTCGAGGTCGTGTCCACCTTCGCCCTGGTGATCGGGCTGGTCGTCGGAAATCTGGTTCGCCCGGGCGCGGGCTTCGGCGGCGCCGGCGCCAACGCGCAGGCGGTGGCGACCTACGCCAAACAGGCCGGGGAACAAAAGAGCGTCGATTTCTTCCTGCACATCATTCCCGACACGGTGGTCGGCGCCTTCGCCAATGGCGAGATACTGCAGGTTCTGCTGTTTTCAATCCTGTTCGGCTTTGCCCTGATGGGACTCGGCGAGCGCGGCCACACCTTGCGCTCCTTCATCGACGACGCCGCGCATGGCGTTTTCGGTGTCATCTCGATTGTTATGAAGGCCGCGCCGATCGGCGCGTTCGGCGCCATGGCCTACACCATCGGCAAGTTCGGCACCGGCGCCATCCTGAACCTGATCGGGCTGATTGCGACGTTCTATCTTACGGCCGGACTGTTCGTGTTCGTGGTGCTCGGCATCATCGCGCGCCTTGTCGGTTTTTCGATCTTCAAGTTCCTTGGCTACATCAAGGATGAGTTGCTGATCGTGCTCGGCACGTCATCTTCGGAAAGCGCGCTTCCAACCTTGATGGAAAAACTCGAGCGGCTTGGTTGCTCCAAGTCGGTGGTCGGCCTCGTGGTGCCCACAGGATATTCGTTCAATCTCGACGGCACCAACATCTATATGACGCTGGCGACGCTGTTCATTGCGCAGGCGCTCGGCTTCGACCTTACGCTGGGTCAGCAGATCACCATCCTGCTGGTGGCGATGCTGACCTCGAAGGGGGCGTCCGGCATTACCGGGGCCGGCTTCATCACGCTGGCGGCGACGCTGGCCGTGGTCGATCCGCGTCTGGTGCCCGGCATGGCCATCGTTCTCGGCATCGACAAGTTCATGAGCGAATGCCGCGCGCTGACCAACCTGTGCGGCAACGGCGTTGCCTGCGTGGTGGTGTCATGGTGGGAAGGCGAACTCGACCGCGACAAGCTTCACGCCAATCTCAACCAGGCGATCGATCCATCGGATCTGGAGACGGCGGTCACGACGGGATAGCGGTATCGTCAACTGCTTCCGATCAGGACGCCGGTCGCCAGAACGAGCCCTCCGCCAAGCATGACCTTGGCGGCGGCGGAGATCGGCGGTGTGTCCATGTAACGCCACTGGATGTAGGCGATTGCGAGAAGCTCGATGACAACGACCGCGGCGGCTATCGCCGTTGCCGTGAAAAAATCCGGGATCAAATAGGGCAGGGTATGGCCGATGCCGCCGGCTATGGTCATGAGCCCGCAGACAAGCCCGCGCAAATAAGGTGTGCCCCGGCCCGACAATTTTCCGTCGTCGGCCAGCGCCTCGGCAAAACCCATCGAAATGCCGGCGCCCAGCGACGCCGCCATGCCGACCTGAAAGGCATTCCAGGAATTGTGGGTCGCAAAGGCGGCGGCAAAGACCGGAGCCAATGTCGAGACCGAACCATCCATCAGTCCGACCAGCCCCGGCTGCACGACCTGAAGGATAAAGCTTCGCCTGGCGTTGTCATCCTCCTTGCCCATCGCGTGCGGCGACAGGTGCTTTGCGCCGATTTCACCCGCCGTGCGCTCGTGCTGCGATTCCGCCGTGGCGAGGTCGCCCAACAGCTTGCGGATCGCGGCATCGGTGGACCGCGAAGCGGCATGCTGGTAGAACCGCCCGGCATCCTGTTCCATTTGCTGGGCCTGCTGCCGCACCGCATCGATGCCCTGCAAGCGCACCTGCCAGAGCTTCTTGCGCTGGACAAAGCCCCGAACGTCCTGTCGCCTGACCAGCGGAATATGATTGCCGAACCTCGAAACGTAGAGGTCGATCAGCATTCGCCGGTGATCGTTCTCTTCCGCCGCCATGTCGGAAAACACCTGCGCGGTGTCCGGATGGTCTTCGCGCAATCCATCGGCGAAGTCGGCATAGATACGGCCATCTTCCTCCTCGCTGCTGATGGCAAGGGCGAGGATTTCAGGTTCACTCAGCTGGCCGAACGCTCTCAATCTCACGATAACCCATATTTAGAATAATTCTAAATAAGGGTTTCTGTGCGGCAATTCAAGGAGCCGGACCGGCGGTGGCAACATGCGCCGCCGTGATAGGGTGCAATCGGAGGAAGAAGCGCCCATGAAGCGACGCGCGTTCATCACGCTTCTCGGTGGCACCGCAGCCGTGACCTCGATGTCATGGCTGCTTCCTGCGGGCGCGCAGCAGGGAGCGATGCCGGTGGTTGGCTTCCTCAATGCTGGGTCCGCCCAGGGCTATGCCCGGCTCTCGGCCGCTTTCATCAAGGGCCTTGCTGACGCCGGTTACGTGGATGGCCGCAACGTGACGATCGAATATCGGTGGGCGGAGAACCAAAACGACCGCCTGCCGGCGCTGACGGCGGATCTGGTCCAGCGTCAGGTCGCGGTGATCGCCGCTACCAGCACGCCGGCGGCGCCTGGCTGCGAAGGCCGGGGCCGCGGCCATACCGATCGTGTTCGAGATAGCGTCCGACCCTGTCCAGCTTGGCCTCGTCACCAGTCTGAGCCGGCCGGGTGGCAACGTCACCGGCGTGACCCAGACCAACCTCGAAGTCGCGCCTAAGCGGCTGGAATTGCTACACGAGCTTTTTCCTGACGCACGTGTCGCGGCGGTACTGATCAATTCGAGCAATCCTGCTGTTGCCGAGACCGCCGTTGCGCAGATGACGATGGCAGCTCGTACACTTGGGCTGGAGTTGCACGCGCTCAATGCCAACCATGACGCTGACATCGAGGCGGTGTTCGCCAAGGTCAAACAATTGCATGCGAGCGGCCTGGTACTAAGCGGTGGCGATCCATTCTTTGTGAGCCGAAGCCGGCAGTTTGCCGTCCTTGGGGCCCAGTACGGTGTGCCTTTGATCGGCGCAGGCCGGGAGTTTGTCATGGCTGGTGGCTTCATCGGCTACGGCGCCGATATCGTCGACGTCTACCGTCTCACCGGCGGCTATGTCGGTCGTGTTCTCAAAGGCGAAAAACCCTCCGACCTGCCGGTCCAGCAAGCCACCAGGATCGAATTACTGATCAACCTCAAAGCCGCAAAGGCGCTGGGCGTCACCGTACCGTTGACGCTGCTCGGTCGCGCCGACGAGGTGATCGAATAATGGAGCGTGCTGCGCGATACCCTGGCCGTCGGGCAAAACGGCCGTGATCCAGAGACGGGACCACGTCGAGACTGGTCCGTCGGGCACATTGAGGGTTGGACCGGAAACAGTGTAATGTCGCATCCGCGGTCAAGCGAATTACTTGATCGAGAACTGCTCACAAAACGGAGACGCGCCGAATTCTCCGCTGCCGACAACGAGCAGTCTGGTACCATCGGCACCATTAGCGAAACTGAAATTGACTGTCACCGGCACTCATGTCGCACGCCGACATGTAATTCGCATCCGAACACAAAAACATCAGGGAGATATATCGTGAAAACAAAATATACAGTTGCCTTGTCGATGCTTGCTGGCGTCGCGATCGGCGCCTTCGCTGTCCAGGGATTGCATGCCCAGGCCAAACCACCCGTTTATCTCGTCACTGAAATCGATGTGACCAACCCGGAAGCTTACGGAAAAGAGTTTGCCCCGAAGGCACAGGCTTCCATCAAGGCGGCAGGCGGGCGCCAGATCGCCATCGGCGGAGCGGGCGGTGCTGGCGCCATGGGCATAACGGTGCTTTCCGGCACGGCGCCCAAACGGGCCGTGATCCAGCAGTGGGACAGCATGGACGCCCTCAAGGCCTGGTACAACGGCGCTGAGTATCAGTCCGCGCTCAAGATTGGCGAGAAGTACGCGACCTTCCGCAGATACGCTGTCGAGGGCAATCAATAATTTTCTCCGCTCCCGGCATCGATCCGGATTTTGAGTCGACGGTCCAATTCGATGCCAGACCAAACAGAAACCGCCCGGTTTGCCGGGCGGTTTCTGTGTAAATGAAGTCCAAAAGAGAACGTGTTTTTTTACCCTCCTTGCTTTACAATGCGGCTCATGAGACGCGATGAGATCATAGAGAAATTAAGGGAACGCGAGGCCGACTTGCGCGCGCAAGGCGTTGCCCACGCTGCCCTGTTCGGTTCTGTTGCGCGGGGCGATGACCGCCCCGACAGCGACATCGACATCCTGGTCGATCTCGATCCTACGATCGTGGTGACGATTTTCGACTATGCTGGCGTAAAAGACTTTATCTCTGACATGTTCGACCGTCGGGTCGATGTCGTCAGCCGGGAAAGTCTGAAACCCCGTGTCCGCCCCAAGGCCACCGCCGACGCGATCTATGCTTTCTGAAGCCGAACGCGACAGCCTTTCGGATATTCTTTTCAACATCGACCTTGCGAATTCCTTTGCCAAAGGGATCGACTACGAACGATTCCTGGCGGACATGCGGACGTTTTACGCAGTCACGCGCTGTCTTGAGATCATCTCGGAAGCTTCGCGCCGCCTGTCGTCCGAATTGAAAGCGCGCCATCCCGAAATCCCTTGGCGCAAGGTGTCCGGCTCCGGCAACATCTACCGACACGACTACGAGGACGTGGCGCATCGTCTCGTATGGGGCACCGTGCATGAGTTTTTGCCGGCGCTGCGGATACTGGCCGAAACCGAGCTTGCAGCCGAAGGTGATTGACTCTGATCATCCACGGCTACGCCGCCTTCGATACCAGACCAAACAAAACCGCCCGGTTTTGCCGGGCGGTTTTTTCGTCGCGCAATTGCTTTGCTTAAATTCCTCGGCCTATTCGCCGCTGCCGAAACGCCGCGACCACCAGCCGGCCTTGCGCGGCTGGCCGTCGTCACTCGCCGCGGGCGCAGGCGCGGCTGGAGCCGGAGCCAAGGGTGCAGGCTGGCTCTGACTGGCGGGTGGGGCTGCCTCCGGCGCGGGGCCGGCCAGGAAGCTTACTTTTTCGCGCACGGTAGACCGCCGTCGCGCCGCTCTTTCTGCTTCTTGAACGGTCTCTTCATGCGGGGGCGCACGAACCGGCTCCGGCTGGGTATGTTGCAGCGTCGGCGACGGCGCGATGGATTCGGGCTGTGATGCCGGCTGATAGGGCTCCGGCGCGACGCCGTCGAAATCGGCAACCGCGGATGCGGATTCCGGAGCCGATGTCGGTCCGAGTTCGTCCGCGATCGATCCGGCGAGACCATCTTCCGGTCCACCACGCCGGCGGCGTCCGCCGCGACGTCCGCGGCGGCGGGGCCGCCGCTCGCCGCCGGGCGCCTGATCGGTGCGAACCGCGCCGGGCTGTTCCTCGGATTCGTCTTCTTCGGATTCGGCGTCATCCACAACGGCGCCGGCAATCGGTTCCGATGCAACGCGGGGGGCGTCGTTATCCTCGCGGGCGAAGCCGCCTTCGCGCGGTTCGCCTGGACGGCCACGCCTGCGCCGGCGGCGCTTGCGCTTGTGGGCATCGGTATCGGTTTCGCCAGCGACGGCTTCGCTGACGGGGGCGTCGTCGGTCAATCCCTCGGTTTCTTCGGATTCCACTTCCGATTCGACTTCGGGATCGAACGCTTCATCCTCCTCATAGGCTTCTTCCACGTAAACCGGGAAAGCCGCGACCTGCGCTGCCAGCAGCGCCTTGGCGGCCTCCAGCGTGTGCACCTGCTCGCCGCGGTCGATGACGAACGACTGCTGGGCACTCACGGTCGGATCGGCGATCACGGCCAGCGTCACCTTGAAGCTGTTTTCGAGATCGCGCAGATGGCCGCGCTTGTGGTTGAGGACATACAACGCGACGTCGGTCCGGGTGCGCACCACGAGATTGTGGGTCGCGCCCTTCATCAGTATTTCTTCAAGCCCGCGCAGCAACTGCAGCGCCACCGAAGACACCGAGCGGACATGGCCGCTGCCGCCGCATTGCGGGCAGGGCTCGGTCGAACTCTCCAGCACGCTGGCGCGGATGCGCTGGCGCGACATCTCCAGCAGGCCGAAATGCGAGATGCGCCCGACCTGGATCCGTGCGCGGTCCTGCCGCAGGCAATCGCTGAGCTTGCGTTCGACCGAACGGTTGTTGCGCTTCTCGTCCATGTCGATGAAGTCGATGACGATCAGGCCGGCGAGATCGCGCAAGCGCAACTGACGGGCGACTTCCTCGGCGGCTTCGAGATTGGTCTTGAGCGCGGTATCCTCGATATGATGTTCGCGGGTCGAGCGGCCGGAATTGACGTCGATCGACACCAGCGCCTCGGTCTGGTTGATCACGATGTAGCCGCCGGATCGCAACTGCACGGTCGGCGAGAACATCGCGTCGAGCTGGCTTTCGACGCCCATCCGCGAGAACAGCGGCTGGCCGTCGCGATATTGCCTCACCGCGCGCACGTTGGAGGGCATCAGCATCTTCATGAAATCGCGGGCTTCCTCGTAACCGGCTTCGCCGGCGACCTGGATTTCGTCGATTTCCTTGTTGTAGAGGTCGCGCAGCGAACGCTTGATCAGCGATCCCTCCTCATAGACGAGGGTCGGCGCCTGCGACTTCAGCGTCATGTCGCGCACGGTTTCCCACATCCGGATCAGATATTCGAAGTCGCGCTTGATCTCGGGCTTGGTGCGCGACGCGCCCGCGGTGCGCAGGATGATCCCCATGCCTTCGGGCACATCGAGGTCCGACACCACGTCCTTCAGCCGCGAGCGGTCCTGCGCGGAGGTGATCTTGCGGCTGATGCCGCCGCCGCGCGCGGTGTTGGGCATCAGCACGGCATAGCGGCCGGCCAGCGAGAGATAGGTCGTCAGCGCGGCGCCCTTGTTGCCGCGCTCTTCCTTGACCACCTGCACCAGCATCACCTGGCGGCGCTTGATGACTTCCTGGATCTTGTACTGACGGCGCGGACGGAAGGCGCGCTCGGGCACTTCTTCCATGACGTCGTCGCCGCCGACGGATTCAACGACCTCCTCTTCGGCTTCCTCGCCGTCGTCTTCATCGTCGTGATGCTCGTCGCCATGCGCGGCGGCGGCATGCTCGCCCTCCGGCGCTGCGGCATGTTCCTCACCGCCATGTTCGGCGTGGGCTGCGTCTTCGGCGTGCGCCGCATTTTCCTGCGCGTGCTCTTCGTGGCTAAGCTCGTCATGCGCGTGATCGTCAGCATGATCTTCGTGGGCTTCCGCGCTCAACGGGGCTTCCGGCGCGGTTACCGCGGCGGATGCCTCGATCGCGGCCGAGACGGGCATGTCCGGCTGGGGCTCGTGCACGTGCGTCTCGCCCGCAGCATGATCGTGGTCGTGATCATCATGGGCATGGTCATGCGCATGTTCGTGATCATGCTCATCATGCGGGTGGTCGTGGTCGTGTGAATGCTCATGGCCGTCGTGGTCATGATGTTCCGCATCGGCGTGGCGATGTTCGGCGTCGTGCGGATGGTCCTGCTCGGCGTGGGCGTGATCCTCGTGCGGCTGGACAGCCTGGGCCGGATCGGTGGCGGCGTTCTCGACGACTTCGCTCTGCACCCGCTCGCCATGGCCACGGCGGCGCTGAGTTGCGATGGCGCGGACGACGGCCGCGGTTGCTGGAGCGGTTTTCGGTCTCTTCCTCGGCCTCGCGATGGGCGCGTTCGTCGGCTTCGATCAGCGCCTGGCGATCGGCGACCGGGATCTGGTAATAATCGGGATGGATTTCGCTGAAGGCCAGGAAGCCGTGGCGGTTACCGCCATATTCGATGAAGGCGGCCTGCAGGGAAGGTTCGACGCGCGTGACCTTGGCGAGATAGATGTTGCCGCGCAGTTGCTTGCGCTGGGCGGTCTCGAAATCAAACTCTTCGACGCGATTGCCGCGGACCACGACGACCCGGGTTTCTTCCGGGTGGGTGGCATCGATCAACATTTTGTTGGGCATTTTGGGACTCTTGACGGCGGGGCGCGCGTATGGCGGCGAGCGCGTATCGCGCAGCCGGGTGACGCGACGGTCCACCTGATTCGGGGGTGAGGGGAAGGCCAAAACGCAACCCGGGGCGCCCAGCCGAACGCGATTGCCACGGAGCAAAACGACGCGCGGAGCTTTCGCTCCGCGTCGGCGCGTTTCTTCCGTGGATCGTGGTCGGCAACACAGTCTGGCGCATCAAGCGTCGGCCCGTCTGAACATGGTGGCGGCAAAACGCCGCTTTGTCTGTCGCTGAAGGCCCGGCGCGGCGCCTAAGCGCTTGCCAGCCATCGCATATCGGGCCCTGCGGCCCAATAATCGGTTCTGCCGCGTCTGGAGCCGTCCCTGGAACAAGATGGTAACCTGGGACCGGACGCCGCTCGGGCTCGAAACCGCCGCTCCTTGTCAGCCGCGCGCTGCGCTGGCTGCGGAGGGTCGGAAAGACGCTGGAATCTCCAAAATTTGAAGTTTCCGGCGCTGCACCGGGAGGCTGAACGCGACACAACCGGGAGTTTTAACCGTCAGCACCCCATACATACGCGGATTGGCCGCCGTCTGCAAGGGAAGCGTCGCAGTGCGGCAACACTCCACGCTATTCGCCGAAACGGTGTTAAGCTACGATTAACCCTGTGGTTCTATTGCGGTAAAAGGTCTGCTCGGAGGCACCGAATCGTTGGCGAGCCGCGCAAATCATTGTGTTGGGCTGGGAAAGGCGCTTGTGTGCGCCGCAGCAATGCTGTGTTCCGATCCAGCCGCCTTCGGTGCGGCGCAGGGGGCGCCTGCAAACGCTGTCGTGGCTTCGATTTTTCCCATCGCCTCAGATGCCAGGCTGGCCGGTGACGCCAAGCAGACGCGCTTCATTCTTGACCTCGATAATACGGTTCCATTTCGCGCCTTTCCGCTGGCCGATCCATACCGGGTGGTGATCGATATCCCCCAGGTCAATTTTCAGCTTCCGGCAGGCGCAGGCTCCGCGGGGCGGGGACTGATCAAGGCCTTCCGCTATGGCCTGGTGATGCCCGGCGGTTCGCGGATCGTGTTCGATCTGACCGGTCCGGCCAAAATTGCCAAATCCTACGTGCTCGAAGCGGCCAACGGCCAGCCGTCGCGGCTGGTGCTGGAACTGGAGGAAATCGACCGCACCGGCTTCGTGCAGTCGCTGGCGGCCGAAAGCCGCCCCGAATTGAAGCCCGCCATCGAAGACGTTGTCGCATCCACCGAACCGGCGACTCCGGTCAAGCCGGCGGCGGTCGCGGATTCGCGGCCCGTGGTCGTGATCGATCCTGGCCATGGCGGCATCGACAATGGCACCCAGTCCGGCGCCGAAAACGAGAAAAACCTGGTGCTGGGATTCGGGCTGGCTTTGCGCGATCGCATCGAAAAATCAGGCAAATATCGCGTCGTCATGACCCGCACCGACGATACCTTCATCCCGCTTGCCGACCGGGTGAAGATTGCGCGCGCGCAGTCGGCGGCGCTGTTCGTTTCGATCCATGCCGACGCGTTGCCGCGCCAGGAGGGTGACGCCCAGGGGGCGTCGATCTATACGCTGTCGGACCGCGGGTCGGATGCGGAAGCCGAACGGCTCGCGGAAGCCGAAAACAAGGCGGATGCCATCGGTGGGGTCAATCTGACCGAGGAGCCGACCGACGTCGCCGATATCCTGATCGATCTGGCGCAGCGCGAAACCCGCACCTTCTCGAACCGGTTCGCCCGCCTGTTGATGGGCGAGATGAAGAGTTCGGTGCGGATGCACAAGAATCCGCTGAAATCTGCCGCGTTCAAAGTGCTGAAGGCGCCTGACGTGCCGTCGGTGCTGATCGAGCTCGGCTATGTCTCCAACAAGGGCGACCTCGAACATCTGGTATCGGAGAGCTGGCGTTCACGGACCGTCGGATCGATGGCGCTGGCGATCGACGCCTTCTTCGCCAAACGGCTGGCGACGGCCGGACCGGCGAATTGAAAGCGGCCGTCCCCATGGTGGAAGCCCTAGTTTGGCCACAGCGCCTGCATTATAAAAACGTTGCGATGAGGTGGCCGGAATTGGTCGAAATTCCCTGCCGGCCCCTGGCGGCAAGGATTGAAGCGGAACATCGATGATGCGTTTGCTGGTGCGGTTCCTGGGTTTTCTGTTCGCCGCCGGAACCGTCGTGTTCCTGGTGGGCGTTGCCGCGGCCGCGGGGCTGATCTGGCATTATTCCAAGGACTTGCCGGACTATTCGCAGCTTCAGGATTATGAGCCGCCGGTCATGACGCGGGTGCACGCGGCGGACGGCGCGCTGCTGGGCGAATATTCCAGGGAACGGCGGCTGTACCTGCCGATCCAGGCGGTTCCCAAACTCGTCATCAACGCGTTTCTCGCCGCTGAAGACAAGAATTTCTACGAGCATGGCGGCATCGACTTCTCCGGCATGGCGCGCGCGGCCATGCTCTATGCACAGAATTTCGGCTCGAACCGCCGGCCGCAGGGCGCCTCGACCATCACCCAGCAGGTCGCAAAGAACTTTCTTCTGACCAACGAAGTGTCGTTCACCCGCAAGATCAAGGAAGCCTTGCTGGCGATGCGGCTCGAGCGCGCCTATTCCAAGGACAAGATCCTCGAGCTGTATCTCAACGAAATCTACCTCGGGCTTGGCGCTTATGGCGTCGCCGCGGCATCGCTGGTCTATTTCGACAAGTCGGTGAATGAACTCACCATCGCGGAAGCTTCCTATCTGGCCGCGCTGCCGAAAGCGCCGTCCTCGCTGCATCCGATCCGCAACCGCGATCGGGCGATCGAGCGCCGCAATTACGTGGTCGATCGTCTTCTGGAAAACGGCTGGATCAAGCAGGCCGACGCCGACAAGGCCCGCAAGGATCCGTTGGCGGTGACCAACCGGACCAATGCCGCGCATATTTTCGCCGGCGAATATTTTGCCGAGGAAGTCCGCCGCGACGTGTTCGAGCGCTACGGCGAAAAGAAGCTCTATGAAGGCGGCCTGTCGGTACGAACCACGCTCGATCCCAAGCTTCAGGTGATGGCGCGCAAGACCATGGCCGCCGGTCTGGTGAAATTCGACGAGGCGTCGGGCTGGCGGGGCGCCACCACCAAGCTCGACATCACGGGCGATTGGGGCGTGAAGCTCGCCGACATCAAATCGCTGTCGGACATCGCGCCCTGGCGCATGGCCGTGGTGCTGGAGACCAGCGAGCAGTCGGCGCGGATCGGCTTTCAGCCTGGGCGAGAACTCGGCGGCGCCGTGCTCAAGGATCGCCAAACCGGCAACATCACGCTGGACGGCGTGCGATGGGCAAAAGCAGCCAGCGGTCCGCAAAAGGGCAAGACCCCGACGGCGGTTTCGCAGGTTCTGAGCCCCGGCGACGTGATCTATGCCGATCCTCTGATTTTAAAGGATGGTTCGCTGGCCGACGGCCAGTATCAATTGCGCCAGTTGCCGGAGGTGTCTGGCGCGATGGTGGTGATGGATCCCTGGACCGGCCGCGTGCTGGCGATGGTTGGCGGCTTCTCGTTCGACCAGAGCCAGTTCAACCGCGCGACGCAGGCCTACCGGCAGCCCGGGTCTTCCTTCAAGCCCATCGTCTACTCCACCGCACTGGATAACGGCTACACGCCGTCCACCGTCGTGGTCGATGCACCGATCGAAATCGATCAAGGGCAGGGCGGTGGCGTCTGGCGTCCGGAGAATTATTCGGCGGGTAAATACAAGGGGCCGACGACGCTGCGCAACGCGCTGCGATGGTCGCTCAATACGGTGACGGTGCGGCTGGCGCAGGACATCGGCATGCCCCTGATCGGCGAATATGCCAGGCGCTTCGGTGTCTATGACGAATTGCCGAATTATCTGTCCTATGCGCTGGGCGCCGGCGAAACCACGGTCATGCGCATGGTCACGGCCTATTCGATGTTCGCCAATGGCGGCCGGCGCGTGAAGTCGACCTTGATCGATCGCATCCAGGACCGTTATGGCCACACCATCTTCAAGCACGACGCGCGCGAATGCCGCGGCTGCGACGCTCCCGGAGGCTGGAAGAACCAGCCGGAGCCGCAGCTTGTCGACCGGCGCGAGCAGGTGTTGGACGCGATGACGGCCTACCAGATCACCTCGATGATGGAAGGCGTGGTCCAGGGCGGCACCGCGATCGCCCTGAAAGAGGTCGGCAAGCCGATCGCCGGCAAGACCGGTACCACCAATGATGAAAAAGACGCCTGGTTTGTCGGCTTCTCGCCGGACATCGTGGTCGGGATTTACATCGGCTACGACAAGCCGCGCAACCTCGGCCCCAAGGCGACCGGCGGTGTTCTGGCAGCGCCGATCGCACGGGATTTCATGAAGCTCGCGCTCGCCGACAAGCCGGCAATTCCGTTTCGTGTGCCGGCCGGGATCAAGCTGATCCTGGTCGATCAGATGTCGGGAATGCGGGCCGGTCCGGGCGGTGGTGGCAGGACGGTTCTCGAAGCCTTCAAGCCTGGCACCGCGCCGCCGGATAATTATTCGGTCATCGGCGTTGCCGACGCCGACGGCCGTCCGCTGGCGCCATCGCCCGACGCCGACCGCTCCATCCTGCGCTCCGGCACCGGCGGGCTTTACTAGCGATTGCGCTTTCCGGGACTCGCCGTTACATCCCCACAACACCGTAATGGCGGCCGAAAGCCGCAGATCAGAGAACCCATGCGCGCTGAAGTCGAACGCCTCGTTGAAGAGATCAAGCAGTCTGTCGGGCTGCTGAGGAGGCATCTTTGACGTCGATGCATCCACGGCGCGCCTCGCGGAGCTGAACAAGCTCGCCGAAGATCCCAATCTCTGGAACGATCCGCAGAAAGCCCAGAAGCTGATGCAGGAGCGGACCTCGCTGGAGGATTCGCTGCAGGGCATCGGCAAGGTCGAGCGCGAGCTCGAGGACAATATCGGCATGATCGAGCTCGGCGAAGCCGAGAACGATGAGGGCGTGGTGGCGGAAGCCGAAGCCGCGCTAAAAACCCTGAAGAAGGAAGTCGCGCGCCGCGAACTCGAGGCGTTGCTGGGCGGCGAAGCCGATCGTTTCGAACTCCTACCTTGAAGTCCATGCCGGCGCCGGCGGTACCGAAAGCCAGGACTGGGCCTCGATGCTGCTGCGCATGTACACGCGCTGGGCCGAGAAGCACGGCTTCAAGATCGAATATCTGGAAGAGACGCAAGGCGAAGAAGCCGGCATCAAATCCGCCACCATCCAGATCAGCGGCCACAATGCCTATGGCTGGCTCAAGACCGAGGCCGGCGTGCATCGGCTGGTGCGGATATCGCCGTTCGATTCCAACGCGCGCCGGCATACCTCGTTTTCCAGCGTCGCGATCTTTCCGGTGGTCGACGACAGCATCAAGATCGACATCAAGGAATCCGACGTCCGCACCGACACCATGCGCTCGGGCGGCGCCGGCGGGCAGCACGTCAACAAGACCAAATCCGCCGTACGGCTGACGCATATTCCGACCGGGGTCGCGGTGGTCTGCCAGGCCGGCCGCTCGCAGCACAAGAACAAGGCGCAGGCCTGGGATATGCTGCGCGCACGGCTCTACGAAATCGAGCTGAAGAAACGCGAGGAGCAGGCCGCCGCCGACCAGGCCGCCAAGACCGACATCGGCTGGGGCCACCAGATCCGCTCCTATGTGCTGCAGCCCTACCAGATGGTGAAGGATCTGCGCACCGGCGTGCAGACCTCGGACACTTCGGGGGTGCTTGACGGCGACCTCGACGAATTCATGGCGGCGACCCTGGCGCAACGCGCCTTCGGCGTATCGCCCGGCGCCGTCGAAGACGTGGATTAACGCGGATGGCGAGAGTTGCTTTTATCGGATTGGGGCGCATGGGCCATGGCATGGCCGGCCGCTACCTTGACGCCGGATTTACCGTCGCCGTGTGGAATCGCAGCAAGGCGAAGGCGGAAGATCTGATCGCGCGCGGCGCGCATTGGGCGACGTCGCCGGAGGATGCCGCAATCGACGCCGACGCCGTTGTTACGATGGTAGCCGACGACGAAGCCTCCCGCCTTGTCTGGCTCGGCAAGGATGGCGCCGCCACCACCATGAAGTCCGGCACGCTGGCGATCGAATGCTCCACCGTATCGTATACCCACGCGCTTGATATGGCGCACGAACTGCGCGGACGCGGTCTGATCTATATCGATAGCCCCGTCACGGGATTGCCGGATGCCGCGGCGGCGGGAAAGTTGACGCTGCTGGTCGGGGCCGACGCCGCCGACCTGGAATTGGCGCGGCCCTATCTGGCGCCGCTCGCAACCACGATCCGGCATTTCGGTGCGGTCGGCACCGGCACCGTCTACAAGCTGATCAACAATCTGATGGGCGCGATCCAGATCGCGGGGATTGCCGAGGGACTTGCGATCGCCGAACAGGCCGGCCTCGACATGAAGCTGGTGCTGGAATCGGTGGAAACCGGCGTTGCCGCCAGCCCGCAGGTGATCCGTCATGCCAAACGCATGGTGGCGCGAAATTTCGCCGGCGCCAGTTTTACGTCGGCGCTGCGCCACAAGGACGCCGCTTACGCCGTCGCCTTGGCCGAGAGCCTGCTTGACGGTGCTCCCCTGATCGGACGCGCAGCGGTCGAAGCCTATGCCAGGGCGAAAGCCCACGCGCCTGACGACGATGAGGGCAGAATGATCGAGATCGTATCGCGCGCGAAGCGACCCACCTAATTAGCCGCTGGTTCGCGCGCCTTTCCACTCCGCAAACCACCCTGTGAACCTGCCGCTGTCGCGCGCGCCGCCGTGCCATGCCGCGCTCACCACGCCGTTGTCGGCGATCATCAGCACCACATCCAGCCCCTTGGAGCGGCGTAGCGTATCGATCGCCTGGCTCGGGGTCTGCGCGATGGGTCCTGCAACATTGAACGACGTGTTGACCGACAGCTCGACGCCGATGTGGCGGCCGAGCGCTTTCAGGTAAGCGTGGGTGAGGGGATCGTCTGCCGCGCGCACGATCTGGATCCGGCCGGTGCCGTCGGCATGGATCACCGCGGGAATCTTGTCGCGCGCGAGCGGCTTCGATCGCGCCGTCAGCACCATGTAGTTATAGGCGTTGTAATCGGCGTCGGAGGCGCCCTCGAGCAGATCGAAATATTCCAGCGCCGCCTCCAGCGTCGCCATCGGCGCCAGTGGGCGGATCGCCTCGCGGTATTTGACGCGCTCGTTGAGCCGTTCGCGCGTCTGGGGATCGCAGGGGTTGGCGAGGATCGAGCGATGGCCCAGCGCGCGCGGTCCGGTTTCGGCCGCGCCCTGATACAGCGCGATGATGCCGTTTTGTGCCACCATGAAGGCCATCAAATCCGCCACCGCGTCGCGTCCTTCCGGTGTCGCGATATTTCCGATTGGCTGCGAGGCGATGTCGTCGGCCGCAAGCGCCGCGGCGATATCGTCAGGCGATGGCGAGACGCCGCAGTAAAATGCGTGGCTCATCGGCGCACCGCGCGGCGCGCCGGCCAGATGCGCGAACAGCCAGGCGGCGCCGATGGTGACGCCGGGATCGCCGGGCGTCGGCGGCACCCACAGATGCAGACGGGCGTTGCGTTGCTGGGCTGCCTGAAACCATGCCTCGTCGAAATGTTCGAGCAGCCGCATATTGCCGACGGCATTCAGCGCCACGCCGCCCGTCAATACCAGCCGGTTGGCGCCGGTGATGCGCAGGAGATGATCGACCACATGGATCATGGCATCCTCGAACACCAATTGCGTCGCAGCCGCCTTGTCGAGGCGATCCGATGTATCGGGCCGATGGTGGATGTCCTCGACCCGCAACACCGCGTCCGGATTCCAGAGTTGTTCGGGTGTGAGCGGTGCGCCGAGAATGTCGATCAGCGCCCGTTTGTAGGGATGATCGAACGGATCGCAATACCAGTTGGCCAACTCGCGGTTGAGCCGGATTTCGCCGCCGCCACCGAAATCCAGAACCTGTTTCAGCCTGCCGTAATAAGGATTGCTGGCGCGATTCATATCGCCCCATGCGGCGGCCCCCATATAGCGGCCCTCGCTGGACAGCCAGGTCCAGCCGCCCTGGGTTGAGGAGATCACGCTGTAGAAGGCGCCGAGTGAATTGAACACGCTGTCATTGCAGTACAGCCGCCGCATCGCGCCATGCTCTACGACATAGAGCGAGACCGATCCGCGGTCGCCGGTGCCGTCGAGCACCGCGATCGCGACCGGCTCGTCATCGTCGGCGAAAGGGGAGGCCGCGAAAGAAAACCAGGCGTGATTGTCATGGTGCGGCAAACAGATCAGCGGCACCCGCTCGGCGAGACCAAGCTGCCGGCTAAGTATTTTCGGTGTGCGGGTCATCTGGTCGAGCCGGCGGCCGTCGAATCCGGCGGCTTCTGTGGTGCGCAGCAGCTTTGCGCTCTGCGGCAATTCCTCCAGCACTGTGCGCGCCAGCGATCCGGCCAGCGTCGGGTAGTCCCAGGTCGTGAGCCACGCCGCGATATCCCCGACATCCCTGTTCATGCCACGCAGCGTTGCCACGGCGGCATCGATCGAGGACCGCGGATATTCCGTGGTGTGCTTGTTGCCCGAGAAGCGTTCTTCCTCATTGTTGACGATCAGGCGGGGGCCGTGCGTCGGCGTCACCTCGACCAAAGCCATGCCTGAATTGTGCGTGCCGGGCGGTCCCAGTCCGGCGAGATAAACGGTCTCGCCGCAGGCCAGCTTCTCGCGCACGGCTTTTATCCGCGCGTCGGCAAAGTCCGAGCCGAGCTGATGGAATCCGGCCGCTCCCATCAGCCGCGCGCCGAGCCATCGTCCGGCGCGAAATCCGGCTGCGCCAAGCCCGGGATGACGCGGGCCAGTTCGTTTGTTCGGTTCCAACCTCTAGGCCTTCTGTTCCGATGACGCTCTGCATCAATCATAAATGGAGGCGGGCAACAATGCCGTTTCGCGCCACGGAATAGCCGATGCTTGCAAGCGCGCGCGTGGCTTGCGACACTTGTTCAAAATAAAATGCGACGCGGGAGGAAACGATGCCGGCTCGGATGAGAAAGCTTGTCACCCTGGCAGCGCTGGCTGCGGCCGCTGCGATGACCGCGACCGCGGCATCGGCGCAAAAGAAATACGATCCGGGTGCGAGCGATACCGAGATCAGGATCGGGAATATCATGCCCTATAGCGGTCCGGCGTCCTCCTACGGCGTGATCGGCAAGACCGAAGCGGCCTATTTCAACAAGATCAACGCCGAAGGCGGCATCAACGGCCGCAAGATCACCTTCATCTCCTATGACGACGCTTACAGCCCGCCAAAGGCCATCGAACAGGCGCGCAAGCTCGTGGAAAGCGACGAGGTGCTGTTGATCTTCCAGCCGCTCGGCACGCCGTCGAATTCAGCGATCCAGAAATACATGAATGCGAAGAAGGTGCCGCAGCTGTTCGTGGCGTCCGGCGCCACCAAATGGGGCGATCCGAAGAATTTTCCGTGGACCATGGGCTGGCAGCCCAACTACCAGAGCGAAGGCCACATCTACGCCAAATACATCCGGGAAAACTATCCCAACGGCAAGATCGCAGTGTTCTGGCAGAACGACGATGCCGGCAAGGACCAGGTCAAGGGATTGCGCGACGGGCTCGGCGACAGAGCCGACATGATTATCGCCGATAAATCCTACGAGGTCAGCGATCCCACCATCGATTCCCAGATTGTCGCCTTGCACGATTCCGGCGCCGACATTTTCTTCTCATGGGCCGCGCCGAAGGGTTCGGCGCAGGCGATCCGCAAGGTCGGCGAACTCGGCTGGAAGCCGAAATTCTTTCTCGCCAATACCGCCACCTCGGTTGCATCCGTCCTCAAGCCCGCCGGCCTCGAAAACGCCAAGGACATCATCTCGACGGCTTACCTGAAGGATCCAACCGATCCGACCTGGAAGGACGATCCGGGCACCAAAACCTGGCAGGCCTTCATGGACAAGTATTATCCAGAAGGCGACAAGCTGAACGCAAACAATGTCTACGGCTATGTGCTGGCGCAGAATATGGTTCAGGTGCTCAAGCAGTGCGGCGACAATCTCACGCGCGAGAACGTCATGAAGCAGGCAGCCAATCTCAAGGATTTCTCGACCGACATGATGCTGCCGGGCATCAAGGCCAATACCAGCCCCGACGACTTTTTTCCGATCGAACAGATGCAGTTGCAGAAATTCGACGGCGAGGCGTGGCGGCTGTTCGGCGATGTTATTGACGGGGAGGTCGGACACTAGCTTTCATCCGGCAAGCTGCGCGTTGCAGCGACCTCAGCCGGCGCTCAGCCGCACGCCGGCCCGCAAAAATTTCTGCGGGTCGACCGCTTCGCCGTCGATCCGGGTCTCATAATGCAGATGCGGACCGGTGGAGCGGCCGGTCGAGCCGACGGCGCCGATCACCTGTCCTATCTTGATCGTGTCGCCGACCTTGACGCCGATCTCCGACAAATGGCCGTAGCGGGTCGAAAGACCATTGCCATGGTCGATTTCGACCATGCGGCCATAGCCGCCGGCCCACCCGGATGACGCCACCTTGCCGTTTGCGGTCGCGCGCACGGGATCGCCGGTGGCCGCGCGGAAATCCAGACCGGTATGCATGGCGGGGCGGCCGAGGAACGGGTCGCTGCGGACCCCGAATCCGCTGGTAAACTCGACCTCGCCGACCACAGGCTTGCGATAGGGCACCAGCGCCAGGGTGCGGTTGAGGCGCTCTACCTGCGCGCGGGTGATGTTGATCCGGTAGAGCTGGCGCTCGAACGGGCCGGCGTCGGAGCCAAGTTTGACGGGAACGAAGGGACCGCCCATGCCTGCGCGCGGGGTCGCGGCCTCCAGTTGCGCCATATCGAGACCGAGATCGTTGAATACGCCCCGCATCCGGCGCACCCGCAATTCCATGCCATCTTCAACCGCGCTCAGGGCGGCGAGCTGGCGGCTCTCGATCTGATCGAGCGACGTCTGCAGGCGGACGATGACGTTATCGACACCCTGGATTTTCGCGAACTGGTTGGGTTGCGGATTGGCGTTAAGGGGCGCCCGCGACTCCAGCCGGGCTTCACGATCCGGAGGAGCCACAAAAATCACGGTATCGCTGATGGGCGACGGTTTCGGCGTAGCCGAGGAAACCGCATCGGTTGCCGTGGCTCCGCGTGGTTGCGGCCTGATCGATCCGGTAACCGCCATATCGGGGATGGCGCCAAGTGCCGTGGCGCGGGATTCCAGCGTGGTCTGGCGCTTCATGACCTGGTCGAGCTTCTGGTCGAACTGTTCCTGGTCGAGCAATTGGCGGCTAGTGGTGCGATCGACCTTGGCGCGCAGCTCGGCGATCCGATCCTCATAGGCGTATTGCATCTCGGCCTGGCGCGCGATCAGCCGGGTGAGAACGTCGTCCCGAAACGCGAAATAGGTAGCGGTCGCGGCCGACCACATGCCGAGCATCGTGACGGTGCCGACCACGATCCAGAACGCCACCGGGCCGAACCGGACCTGTTTGCCGGCGTGCATGATCGTATAGCCGTCTCGTGCATGCTTTGCGGATGCCGCCGAAGGAGCGGCGGCCGGGCGGCGAGGGGACGTCCTTCCGTGATCGTAGGAATGATGTTGGGGATATTCTGAATGATGACTGGATCGGTTGGACATCGGCACTCCCGCGCCGGCCGGAATGGAATTCCGAACGGCTAAATCTGCGAGGGTAATCTGGTCCAGTCATGGTTAATTTTTAGCGAATGGAACCGGTCAAATCAGCCGGTTTGAGCCGCCGCAAGCACTTCATCGGCATGGCCGTCGACGCTGACATGACGCCATATCTTGACGATCTTGCCATCTGCGCCAATCAGAACCGTCGTACGAAGAATGCCCTGGAAGTTCCTGCCATACATCGATTTTTCGCCCCAGGCTCCATAGGCCTCCAGCATGGCGTGCTTCTCATCCGACAGGAGAGGAACAGCCAATTCATGCTTGTCTCGAAAGGCTTCCTGGGCCTTTAAGGGGTCGGCCGAGACCCCGAGCACGGCGGTCCCGCTTTGCGCGAACGCGCCGGCCAGCCGGGTGAAGTCGATGGCCTCTTTGGTACAGCCCGGCGTGTCCGCGCGTGGATAGAAAAACAGCACGAGTTTTTTGCCCCCATAGTCGGCCAGCGAGACGGTATCGCCGCCGTCGCGCGGCAACTGGAAAGCGGGGGCTTGGGCGCCTTCGGTCAACGCCGGTTTTGCGGCCGTAGATTTAGGGACTGCCGATGGCTCTGAGGGTTTCAGGCGGGCCTCGCGCACTGCTCCTGCAGCGGTTTTCCCGGTTTGCTTTCTGGCAGTCTTGCCGGACTCGTCCGCCGCAGCCTGGCGGGTTTTCGCTGGTGCCGTCTTTGCAGGCTTTTTTGCAGGCTTTCCCGGTTGGGTGGGCGTCGCCTTCCCGGCAGCAGGCCTGGCGGCTTTCTCCGGGGTTTTCGCCGGCGCCTTCTTTGATGTTTTCTTGCGCGTTTTCTTGGACATACGCCTTCCTTTCGTCGCTTTCGGCGGATCAATCAATAGGATATTGCGGGTCTCGTCCTCGCGGGCCCAAATGAAGCCTGCCGCTGGGCAAATCTAATGACCTCGGAGTATGGTTACTGAAGGATTCGACATACCACCCGGACGGCTTGTTGAACGTGCCCCCTGGGCCGAATGACAAGTAACAGTATTGATCAGGAATTGGCAGCGAAGCCGGCGCAGCGGCGCCCGTCACGTGTCGACGGGCGAGGCCTAGACGGCGATCCATCTACCCATCAGCGCCGGTACCGAGAGGCAATGGCAAGGAATACGTTGTCCCAAGGGTCGCAGCCGCGTGCGGACGTCCAGCTCTCGCAGTGGGACGATATCGCTTGGGATCAGGCGCAGGAACAGGATCGGGAGCATGACGAGGCGGCGGGCCATCGCGCGCGCCGGCTGTTGTCGAAGCCGGGCTCCCGCTTTCACCGGCTAGGCGATAATTTCGGAGCGTCGCGCCGATGGCTTGCCGGCGAACGCTGGGTAAGGCGCCTCGCCATCGCGATCGCGGTTTTTATGGCGATCTTCGCCGCATGTTTCGGCGGGTTGTGGTGGCGGCTAGGCGCCGGTCCGATCAATCTCGAAATGGCAACGCCATGGCTGGCCGCGGCGATCGCGGAAAATATCGGCCACGGCAATACCGTCGAGGTCGGCGGCACCCAGATCGAGCGCGCCGGCCGGATCCGGATCGCCGTGCGCATCCGCAACATCATCGTCCGCGACCGTGATCGCGCCATTGTGGCCAGCGCGCCGAAAGCCGAGGTGAGGCTCTCGGGGTCAGCGCTCCTGACGGGGCGCCTTCGCGCCGAAAGCCTCAATCTGGTGGGGGCCGAACTCGCGGTACGCATCACGCCGGACGGCAATGTTACCGTTTCGACCGGCGATACCGCGAAACCGCTGGCAACCGGCGTCGCCTCGAAAAAAGATGCGGGCATCGCACCGACATTTCCGCGTCAGATACCCGGTGCGCCGCCGCAGGGAGCCGCCCCTCCATCGCGCGCTGCGCCATCCGCTCCCGCGGCGACGGTTTCCGACAATGCGCAGAGCGGATTGCTCGCCGGCCTCGACTGGCTCGACAGCCTGAGCCTCACGGGCCTCGACGGACAAAACCTCAATGAAATCGGTTTGAAGAACGGCAACCTGATTGTCGACGACCAGCAGCGCGGCAACAAATGGACGTTCGACAATGTCAGCCTCAGTCTTCGCCGCCCGAGCGGCGGCGGCGTGGCGTTGAGCGTTGGCGAAGAGGGCGCCAATGCCTGGTCGCTTCATGTGGCGGTCGGGGCTCCCGCCAACGGCGTCCGCTCGGTCGATGTCAAGGCCGACAAGCTCTCGACGACGAATATCCTGCTGGCGCTCCGGGTGAAGGACCTGACCTACAGCGCCGATTTGCCCCTCACGGGCGAACTCAAGGGTGAACTCGGCCGTGACGGGCTGCCGACCTATTTCCGCGGCAAGATTACCGCCGGCGCCGGCAACATCATCGACAGCGATACGCCGGATTATCCGATGGGGATCGACTCGGCGGAAATGAACGTCGAATGGGATTCCGGGCGGCGCGTGCTGGTGGCGCCGTTCAAGATCATTTCCGGCTCGAACCGGATCACGCTGCTGGCCCATCTCGAGCCGCCCAATGGCAGTATCCCCGATTGGCAGCTGGGATTCAGTGGCGGCACCATCGTGCTTGCGGGGATCGACAGCGAACCGCCGCTGATTTTCAATCGCATCGCCATCGGCATGCGCTTCGACACCGACAGGAAGCGCGTGCTGCTGACCCAGGCCGATATCAGCAACGGCGAGATCGGCATCGCCGGAACCGGCAGTGTCGATTATGCGGCGGAGCCGCGTCTGACGCTCGGTTTTGCGGGAACGCCAATGTCGGCATCTGCGCTGAAGCGGATGTGGCCAACCTTGATCGTGCCGGAGCTCCGCGAATGGGTGATCGATCGGGTCGACCGCGGCTCGCTCCAGCGCATCGAAGTCGGCGTCAACTCGCCGGTTCGAAACCTTTCGCGGCGCGGCCCGCCGATCCCCGATGACGGCCTCGCCGTCAGCATCGTCGCTTCCGGCGTCACGTTGCGCCCGGTGGATCAGCTGCCGTCGGTGCGCGATGCCGACTTGAAAGCCCGCGTTACCGGCCGCACCGCGACCGTGAACATCGGGCAGGCGGCGGTCGATACGCCTTCGGGACGCAAACTCAACATTTCGGATTTCGTGTTCGAAGTGCCGGACATGGCGCCGAAGCCCGCGCCGGCCCGGGTCAAATTCCGGATCGATGGTCCGGTGCCGGCCGCCGCCGAGATTCTCGCCTCGGATCGCCTCAGCGAATTTTCCGGCACCCTGGTCGATCCGAATTCGAGCAAGGGAACGGTTGTCGCGGTGGTTATGCTCGGCCTGCCGATCAAGCGTGAATTGACCAGGGCCGACACGACCTACTCCATCACGGCCGACCTCGGCGGATTTGCCGCCGATCGCCTGGTGATGAACCAGAAACTCGAAGCCAACGCCCTTAAAGTCACCGCCAATAACGCGGGCTACCAGGTCAAGGGTGACGTCCGGATCAACGGGCAACTCGCCTCGCTGGACTATCGCAAGCCGAGCGAGGGTGATGCCGACGTCAAAATGCAGGCCACGCTGGATGAGGCAAGCCGCGCCCGGTTGGGGCTCGATCTCGGTCCCGCGGTCAGCGGCAGTATTCCGCTCAAGCTGGTCGGCAAGATCGGAACCGAGAGCCGCGTCGGCGTCGAGGCCGATCTCACTCAGTTGAAGCTCGACAATATCCTGCCGGGCTGGGTCAAATTGCCAGGCAGGTCGAGCCGGGCCGTCTTCAATGTAGTGCAGAAGGCGCAATCGACCCGCCTGGAGGACATCGTGATCGACGGTGGCGGCGTTTCGATCAAGGGATCGCTGGAAGTCGATCAGAACGGCGAGTTGCTGAACGCCAACTTCCCGGTCTATTCCCCGTCGGACGGCGACAAGACCTCGTTGCGCGCGGATCGCGGCCCCGATGGCGTCTATAAAGTAGTTATGCGCGGCGACGTGTTCGACGGCCGCGGTTTCCTCAAATCGGCGATTTCGGGCAAGGAGGCCGATCCCAAAAGCAAAAACAGGAACGCCGACTACGATATCGATCTGAAACTCGGTGCGGTCGCCGGCTATAATGGCGAGGCGATGCGCAGCGTCGACGCCAAGATATCGCGGCGCAGCGGAACGATCAGAAGCTTTGCTCTCAGCGGCAAGCTCGGACACGACAACACGCTGGTGACCGGAGATTTCCGCGGTCCTGCACAGGGCCGTGACGTGATCTACATCGAGACCAATGACGCCGGCGCATTCTTCCGCTTCACCGACACCTACGCCAAGATGATGGGCGGCCAGCTTGCGCTGGCGATGGATCCTCCGACCGTCGAACCGCGGGCGAAAGAGGGCCTGATCAATGTCCGCGATTTCACCGTCAAGGGAGAGACTTCGCTCGATCGCGTGGCGGCCGGCGGGCCGGCCGGCGCACAGGGCGGCATCGCGTTCTCGCGCTTGCGCGCGGAATTCACCCGGCAGAACGGCCAGCTCATGATCCGGGAGGGCGTCGTAAAGGGCCCGACCGTCGGCGCCACCATCGAAGGCAGCATCGACTACCCCGGCAACCAGGTGCACATGAGGGGCACGTTCGTGCCGTTATACGGGCTGAACAATATGTTCGGCCAGATTCCGCTGTTCGGGCCCTTGCTCGGCGGCGGCAATGAGGGGCTGATCGGCGTCACCTATGAGGTGGTGGGGACGCCCGGCGCGCCGGTGCTCAATGTCAATCCGATTTCGGCGATGGCGCCGGGCGTGCTTCGGAAAATCTTCGAATTCAACCCCGGCCGGCAAAACAACCAGGTGGACTTTCCGGCCAACACCAACGGCAGCAATAACAACAACTGATCGTTATTCTCCGTCAGCGCCGCAGCGCCGGCACCACCAGAAACGGGATCATGCCGCAGATCACGCTGACCAGCGAAAACGCGATCAGCGGATTATAGCTGTGGGTCCAGTCATGGATCAGTCCTCCGCTCCAGGAGCCGAGCGCCGATCCCAATCCGCTGCCGATTGAAATGGTGCCGTAGATGGTGCCGATCCGCTCGCCGCGAAAGATTTTCATCGCGGTCGCCGTCAGCAGCGGGCCGCGTGAGCCGATCATGCTGCCGAAGCAAATCACAAATCCCGTCAGCAGCCAGTAGTTCGGGTACCATTGAATGAGCCAGAGCAGGATGATGCCGATGATCGAGATCGCATAGCTGAACAGCACTGACGGCCTGCGGCCGATGACGCCGTCGAGCGAGGTGATGCCGAGCATGCCGAACAGCAGCACGACGCCGGAAAAACCCCAGGCGGTCGCAGCCTGCAGGGGCGGAAATCCGGCATCGATCAGGTAGGCGACGATTTGCGCCGAGATCGAGTACATCCCGATCGCGGTGAAAAAGAACGTTGCGAACAGCGCCCAGAACGCGTGGTGGCGCATCGCGCTGGCAAGCGTCCAGCCTGCGTCGACGAAATCCGGATCGGTCTTTTTGGCGACGTGCGGCGATCCCGTGGAGAACAACCGCCACGGCAGCACCAGCAGCGGCAACAACAGGAACAGGACCGCGCCGCCGAAAATCTGATAAGCGCCGCGCCAGCCGAGATGATCGATCAGCAATTGCGACGCCGGCAGCAGGATCAGCACGCCGGCGCCGGTTGCCGAATACAGGATCGCCATCGCGGTCGGCAATCGCGGACCGAACCAGCGGCCGAGCAGGATCGAATTCGGCACATTGCCGATGAACGCGATGCCGATGCCGACGCACAGCCCGATGCTCAACTGGAATTGCCAGAGCTCTCGCGCACGGGAAGCGATCAGAAACGCCCCGCCGAGCAGCAGCAATCCGAGCGAATAGACGGTGCGCGGGCCCGAGCGGTCGAACAGCCGGCCGACCAGCGGCGCGGTCAGTCCTCCTGCCAGCCAGATCAGCGAATAGACCGAGACCACCTGGGCGCGGTCCCAGCCGAAATCTTCCGAAATCGGCTTGAGGAAAACCGTAAAGCTCTCGCCGAGCCCACGGCCGAGCACTGACAGCGCAAAGCACAATGCGAGCACGTTGAGCGCCACGCGTGCCGGCTTCGGCCGCTTGCTCCCATTACTCTCGCTTGCGGCGTTGGGGTCCATGACCACTAGGGAGCGCCTTTCCGCGGGCTGCGAGCAGGGGTCTTGGGCGAATGCGGCTATGCAGGCCGCAGCAGGACGTGGCGCTTCTTGCCCATGGACAGCTTGACCACGCCTTCAGGCGTCAGATCGGCCGGTTTCAGCACCATCTTCTCGTCGGTAACTGCGACATCATTGACGCGCAGGCCACCGCCCTTGATCTGGCGGCGCGCCTCGCCGTTCGAGGCAACCAGGCCCGCCTTGACGAACAGCGCCAGCACGCCGATACCGGCACCCAGTTCGCTGCGCGAAATTTCGATCGTCGGAAGGTTTTCGGCGATGGAGCCTTCTTCAAACGTTTGCCGCGCGGTTTCCGCCGCCATCGCAGCCGCATCCCGTCCGTGAAGCAGTGAGGTCGCGGCGTCCGCCAGCGCTTTTTTCGCTTCGTTGATCTCCGCACCCTGCAGCGCCGCCAGCCGCGCGATCTCGCCCATCGGCAGGATCGTGAACAGCTTGAGAAACTTGACGACGTCGGCGTCTTCGACGTTTCGCCAGTATTGCCAGAAATCGTAGGGGCTGCATTGATCCGCGTTGAGCCAGACCGCGCCCTGCGCGGTCTTGCCCATCTTGGCGCCTGACGCGGTGGTCAGCAGCGGCGTGGTCAGTGCGAACAATTGCGGCGTTCCCATGCGGCGGCCGAGGTCGACGCCGTTGACGATATTGCCCCACTGGTCCGAGCCGCCCATCTGCAACCGGCAGCCGACCCGACGCGACAATTCGACGAAGTCGTAGGCCTGGCAGACCATGTAGTTGAATTCGATGAAGCTCATCTCCTGCTCGCGCTCGAGGCGCAGCCGCACCAAGTCCATCGCCAGCATGCGGTTGACCGAGAAATGCCGGCCGATGTCGCGCAGCATTTCGATCCAGTTCAGCTTGGTCAGCCATTCGGCATTGTCGAGCATGACCGCGTCGCTGGCGCCGGCTCCATAGCGCAGCACCTTGGCGAACACGCCGCGGATGCTGGCCTTGTTGGCTTCGATTTCCTCGATGGTGCGCAACGCGCGCGATTCGTCCTTGCCGGAGGGATCGCCGACCATGGTGGTGCCGCCGCCCATCAGCGTGATCGGCTTGTTGCCGCTCTGCTGCAGCCAATACAGCATCATCATGGTCAGGTAATTGCCGATATGCAGCGACGGCGCGGTGCAGTCGTAACCGACATAGGCGGTGGCCTCGCCCCGTGCCGCCAGCGCGTCGAGGCCGTCGAAATCGGAACACTGGTGGATGAAACCGCGTTCCTGCAAAACATTCAAAAAATCAGATTTAAAGGCGGTCATTTGGCTGCGACTCTGATCATGCTTTATTTCACGGTAATCTGTGTAGTTGCGGAACCAATGAGCCGGGCTGCCGCTATTCCGCGCGTTGTGGCATTATAAGATGTACTGGTCTGGCACAAGCCGGTCGTCATTTGGCGGAGCGATTTGGGCAGGGCGCGTCGTGAAGGCACTGGTGCGATGATGATGACGGCAATCGGTCTGATGAGCGGCACCTCGCTCGACGGGGTTGACGTGGCCTTGATTGAAACAGACGGCGAGCGCGTGAAGGCATTCGGGCCATCGGGTTATCGGCCCTATACCGACCATGAACGCGGACTATTGCGCCAGGCCCTGACCGAGGCCGTCCACCTGCCGCAGCGCGATGCGCGGCCGGGTATCCTGCGCGAGGCCGAGCGCGCCGTCACTATCGCGCATGCCGAAGCCGTCACCGCCTTCACCGAGCAGAACCGCATTTCCCGCGAGGGCGTCGATATCGTCGGCTTCCACGGCCAGACCGTGCTGCACCGGCCGGCGCAAAAGATGACGGTGCAGATCGGCGATGCGGCGGCTCTCGCGAAGGCTATCCATATCCCGGTGATGCATGATTTTCGCGCGGCGGACGTCGCGGCCGGCGGGCAGGGCGCGCCTTTCGTTCCGGTCTATCACCGGGCGCTGGCGCAATCGCTGGAGCGCGAGGGGCCGGTGGTCGTGGTCAATATCGGCGGTGTCTCCAACATCACCTATATCGACGGCGTCGACACGCTGATCGCCTGCGACACCGGTCCGGGCAATGCGCTGCTCGACGATTTCATGTTCCGCATCACCGGCCAGCGGTTCGATGACGAAGGCCGCATGGCCGCCCAGGGCAATGCGGACGAGGCCTGGATCGCCCGCGGCCTCGAGCATCCGTTCTTTGCGCTGCCGCCGCCGAAATCGCTGGACCGCAACGATTTCGCTGCCCTGGTGCTGGGCGATATGCTGCCCGCCGATGGCGCCGCGACGCTGACGGGCTTCACGGCCGCCGCCATTGCCCGGATCGTGCCATTGCTGCCGAAGTCGCCCCGAAGCTGGATCGTTGCCGGCGGCGGCGCCCGTAATCTCACGATGATGCGGATGTTGCGTGAGCGGCTGGCGCCAGCCATCGTTGAGGGCGCCGAGGCGCTCGGCTGGTCGGGAGACGCCATCGAGGCGCAGGCGTTCGGCTTCCTGGCGGCACGGGGCCTGAAAGGCCTGCCGCTCAGCTATCCCGCGACCACGGGCGTGCCGATCCCCATGACGGGCGGAGTGATCGCGCGGCCTTGATTGTAAAGCTCAGCGAACGTTCGCCAGCCGCATATCCAGATAGCCCGTCACCGTCTCCATCAGCGGCTGCAATTTGCCGTCGAAGAAATGGTTGGCGCCGGGAATGATCTGCTGGTCGATGACGATGCCTTTTTGCGTCTTCAGTTTTTCGACCAGCGTGTTGACGTCCTTCGGCGGCACCACCGCATCCTTCTCGCCATGCACGATCAGGCCCGAGGACGGGCAGGGCGCCAGGAACGAGAAGTCGTAGAGATTGGCGGGCGGTGCGATCGAGATAAACCCTTCGACCTCTGGCCGGCGCATCAACAACTGCATGCCGATCCAGGCGCCGAACGAGAACCCCGCCACCCAGCAGGCGCGCGCCTCGGGATTGATGGTCTGCGCCCAGTCCAGCGCCGACGCCGCATCGGAGAGTTCGCCGGTGCCGTGATCGAACGATCCCTGGCTGCGGCCGACGCCACGGAAATTGAATTGCAGCACCGAAAATCCGCGGTGCGCGAACGCGTAGTAGCACTGATAGATGATCTGGTGATTCATCGTGCCGTGAAACTGCGGATGCGGATGCAGCACCATCGCAATCGGCGCGTTCTTCTGCTTCGCGGGATGATAACGGCCTTCGAGGCGGCCTGCGGGGCCGGTGAAAATCACTTCAGGCATCGAGAATCCCTTGATTGATCGCTTGGCAAATAAATCAACCGCTTTTGTGCCGGCTCCATCTGGCATTTTCGCAGAGGAAGTCTTGCAAGAAAAAAGGGGCGGATCAGGCGTCGTTGGGCTTGAGCGAACGGCGCGCGGTGAATTGGAGGCCGCGTTCTAGCATGAGGCGAGGGGCAAAAAGCAAGCTTCTTGAACATCCCGTTGCATGGTCAAGGCGTTAGCGATCCCTTTGCGGCAAGACGCCGGGATCGCCAATTGCCATATAGTGACAGGCGAAGGATAAGCCACTGCCGCACATAGGACCAGCTATAGGTATTATCATACATCATGCCCGACCGGGTCTATCTCGACTGGAACGCGACCACCCCGCTTCGTCCTGAAGCGCGGGAGGCCATGGCTGCGGCGTGGGAGCTTCCCGGCAACCCCTCATCGGTCCATGCCGAGGGCCGGCAGGCCCGGCGATTGGTCGAGGGCGCGAGGGCTGCGATAGCAGATGCGGTCGGTGCCCTGCCGCGAAATGTCATTTTTACGTCGGGCGGGACCGAGGCGAATGCGCTGGCGCTGATGCCGGGGTTGCGGCGGGGGCCCGGGCGTCCGGTCGAAAGGCTGTTGGTCTCGGCGATCGAGCACCCCTCGGTGCTTTCAGGCGGGCGGTTTTCCACCCGGGCGATCGGCGCCATCGGCGTGACGGGTTCGGGCCTGCTGGATCTGGACCGTCTGCGCGAGATGCTTGAGAACGGACCACCTGCACTGGTGTCGGTGATGTTGGCCAACAACGAAACCGGCGCGATTCAGCCTGTCGCGGACGCAGGCGATATTGTCCATGCCGCGGGCGGGCTGCTGCATGTCGATGCGATCCAGGCGTTCGGAAAAATACCTTGCGATATCAGCAGGATGAATGCCGATCTAATGACGCTTTCGGCGCACAAGATCGGCGGTCCCAAGGGCGTCGGTGCTCTGGTTCTGGCCGAAGGTTTGTTGGGGCTGGAGCCGGTGCTACGCGGCGGAGGACAGGAACTGGGGCGTCGGGCGGGGACCGAAAATGTCGCTGGAATTGCCGGGTTCGGCGCTGCCGCCAAGGCCGCAATGGCCGCCATGCACGGAGGCGCTTCCTGCCTTGAAAGCCTCCGGGAGCGGCTTGAAACTGGCCTGCGCCAAACCCCTGACGTCCTGATTTTCTCTGAAAACGCCCCGCGGCTGCCCAATACCACGCTGTTTACGGTTCCCGGCCTCAAGGCCGAGACCGCCGTGATCGGCTTTGACCTCGCGGGCATCGCTGTTTCCTCAGGTTCCGCCTGTTCGTCGGGCAAGGTTCAACCCTCGCATGTGCTGGAAGCCATGGGTTTCCCTCCGGAACTCGGTCAAGGAGCGGTGCGGCTCAGTCTGGGCTGGTCCACGACGTCAGGGGATATCGATTGCTGCCTTCATGCTTGGCGAAAGCTTGCCGGCGCATTAACTAAAGGGAGTGACGAAACACAGCTTGAACGGTTCTAAGCAGGTGATTTCGTCCGTGAAACATCGTAATAGTCTTGGGGAATTGATCCACCGCGGTCCTTGAAACCGCGAGCGGAGGAATTGAATGGCGGCTGTACAAGAGACCGTCGACCGGGTGCGCCGGGTCGACGTCGATCAATATCGATATGGATTTGAGACCGTAATCGAGTCCGACAAGGCCCCGAGAGGCCTGTCGGAGGATACTGTCCGCTTCATTTCCGCAAAAAAGAACGAGCCGGCCTGGATGCTGGAATGGCGGCTGGAGGCGTATCGCCGCTGGCTGACCATGACCGAGCCGAAATGGGCCCGCGTCCACTATCCCAAAATCGACTATCAGGATCTCTACTACTACTCGGCGCCGAAGCCGAAGAAGACGATCGGCTCGCTCGACGAGGTCGATCCGGAAATCATGAAAACCTACGAAAAGCTCGGCATTCCCTTGCGCGAAGTCGAGTTATTGGAAGGCGTGGTGCGCCCGGAAGGCGAGCGCCGCATCGCGGTCGACGCCGTGTTCGACTCCGTGTCGGTCGCCACCACGTTCCAGAAGGAACTGAAGCAGGCCGGCGTGATCTTCATGCCGATCTCGGAAGCCATCCGCGAGCATCCCGAACTGGTGCAGAAGTATCTCGGCACCGTGGTGCCGACCTCGGACAATTATTTCGCCACGCTTAACTCGGCGGTTTTTTCCGACGGCTCGTTCGTCTACGTGCCGCCGGGCGTGCGCTGCCCGATGGAGCTGTCGACTTATTTCCGCATCAACGAACGCAATACCGGGCAGTTCGAGCGTACGCTGATTATTGCCGACAAGGGCGCTTACGTCAGCTATCTCGAAGGCTGCACCGCGCCGCAACGCGACGAGAACCAGTTGCATGCCGCCGTGGTCGAACTGGTTACGCACGACGATGCCGAGATCAAATACTCCACCGTGCAGAACTGGTATCCCGGCAATTCCGAAGGCAAGGGCGGCATCTATAATTTCGTCACCAAGCGCGGCGATTGCCGCGGCAACAATTCGAAGATTTCCTGGACCCAGGTCGAGACCGGTTCTGCCATCACCTGGAAATATCCGAGTTGCATCCTGCGCGGCGACAATTCGCGCGGCGAATTCTATTCGATCGCGATTTCGAATGGACACCAGCAGGTCGATTCCGGCACCAAGATGATTCATCTCGGCAAGAACACCACGAGCCGGATCATCTCCAAGGGCATCGCCGCCGGCGTGTCGCAAAACACCTATCGCGGCCTCGTGACCGCGCACCGCAAGGCGACCGGCGCACGAAATTTTACCGCCTGCGACTTGCTGCTGATCGGCGACAAATGCGGCGCGCACACCGTGCCCTATATCGAGGCCAAGAATTCTTCCGCACTGTTCGAACACGAAGCCACAACGTCCAAGATTTCGGAGGACGTGCTGTTCTACTGCGTGCAGCGCGGGCTGAGCCAGGAAGAAGCCGTCGGCCTCGTGGTCAATGGTTTCGTGAAAGACGTGTTGCAGCAGTTGCCGATGGAATTCGCAGTGGAGGCGCAAAAGCTGATTTCGATCTCATTGGAGGGAAGCGTAGGATAAACTATCAAAATTGATAGATAGTATTTGACAGATGTGATCTTGATATGTAGGTATTTGATAGTAACTATTGCTTCGGAGAAGATCGATGCAGATGGCTCGTCAGCGGTTGGATGAGATCGTTCAAGGATTGAGCACAAAATCGGACAAGATAAGAGCGTTGGGCCGGCAGGGAATCCCGACAAAGGAGATCGCGAAGTACCTCGATATTCGTTATCAGCACGCACGAAACGTGTTGGTGGATAGTGGGTTGCATTCGCCAAGGACAGGCGAGGTGCAGCGAAGCGAAAATGTTGCTGGCGATGATGTCCAGGGCGACAATTCGCCGGTTTGGGTCGAGGTGGATTCGCAAGGCAGGGTGCAGTTGCCGTCCCATCTTCGTGAAGCAGCGGGAGTTAGCACGGGTGCAACGGTTCATATTCGGGTGAGTGGCGATGCAATCGAAATTCTGTCGCAGCGTGCCGCGCTCAAACGCGCTCACGATATCGTCCGGAAGTTCGTCCCTCCCGGTGTCTCGCTGGTTGACGACTTGATCGCCGAACGTCGGCGTGAAGCGCGAAAGGAAGAAGAAGGTTCATGATTGCCGGTCGTACCACATCGGACGTTTTCGATGCTTCGGTTATCCTTGCGATCATTTTGCAAGAGCCGGGACACGAGGAGTTTCTGGATATGGCGTCCGGCGCATTGGCCTCGACCGTGAATATCGCGGAGGCACGTGCGCGTCTGTCGGATCGTGGACTGGACCGCAAGGGAATTGATGAGGCGATCGAATACATCAACCTGTCTCTGGTTTCTTTCGATGCCGAGCAGGCGAAGCTTTCGGCGGATATCAGGATCAAGACCCGGGGTGCGGGTCTTTCGCTGGGAGATCGCGCGTGTCTGGCGCTTGCCATGCAGCAGAACGCAGTTGCCTATACCGCCGACAGGGCGTGGGCGAATGTCGACGTACCCGTCGAAGTCAAAGTCATCAGATAAAGTGAGAATTGATCGTGTCATTGCTCGAAGTTAAAAATCTGCAGGTCCGTGTCGAGGAGCGCGAGATTTTACACGGGCTTTCGCTTGTCGTGAACAAAGGCGAAGTGCACGCCATCATGGGGCCGAATGGCTCGGGCAAGTCGACGCTGAGCCATGTCATCGCCGGCAAGCCGGGATATCAGGTCACCGGCGGCGAGGTTCTGTTCAACGGCGAAGATCTGCTCGCGATGTCGCCCGACCAGCGTTCGGCCAAGGGCGTGTTTCTGGCGTTCCAGTATCCGGTGGAAATTCCGGGTGTCGCCACCATGACGTTCCTGCGCACCGCGCTGAACGCGCAGCGCAAGGCGCGCGGCGAGAGCGAATATTCCACGCCGGATTTCCTGAAGAAAGTGCGCAGCGTCGCGGCTTCCCTGAACATTCCGCAGGACATGTTGCGCCGTGGCGTCAATGTCGGCTTCTCCGGCGGCGAGAAGAAGCGCAACGAGATTCTGCAGATGGCGCTGTTCGAGCCCAGCCTGTGCATCCTCGATGAGATGGATTCCGGCCTCGACATCGATGCCCTTCGCGTGGCCGCCGACGGCGTCAACGCGCTACGTTCGCCCGATCGCGCCATGGTGGTGATCACCCACTATCAGCGGTTGCTGAATTACATCGTGCCGGACTTCGTGCATGTGATGTCGAAGGGCAAGGTCGTCAAAAGCGGCGGCAAGGAACTGGCGCTGGAGCTTGAGGCTTCCGGTTATGCCCAGTTCGATGATGCGGCCTGAGGTTTGAAGCGGATTTTGTAATGAACGTAGTATTGGCCAAAACCGAAACCGGACGCGCGCTGAGCGATACTTTCGCTATGGCGCGTGACCGCTTGCCGGGCGCGGGGAAGGTCGTAGATGCGCGCCGGCAGGCGTTTGATTGCTATGAGCGAGCAGGCCTGCCGAACCGGCGGATCGAGGACTGGAAATATACCGACCTGCGCGTGCTGATGCGCGAGGTGTTGCCGCTGGCGGCTGCACCCGATGCGGCTGCGCTGACCCGCGCCGCCGGTGCCCTGAAGCTGCATGAGATCGAGGGTGCGCGCCGGCTGGTGCTGGTAGATGGCGTGTTCGCGCCAAAACTGTCAGAGATCGGCAATCTTGAAAAAGGGCTCGGCATTCGCTCGTTGCGGGAAGTGCTGGAAAGCGGCGATACCCCGCTGCAAACGCAATTGTTAACGCTCGATAATTCGGATTCCATCATCGCGCTCAACAGCGCGATGATGACTGACGGGTTTGTGATCGAGGTCGCCAATGGCGCCGTGCTGACGCAGCCGCTCCATATCGTCCATATCGCCAGCGGCGCGCCCGCGGCGATGTTCACTCGCTCGTTGCTGAAGCTAGGCAAGGCCGCAAGCGCAACGTTGGTGGAAAGCTATATCGCGGCTGATGGCGCCAAAGCCTATCAGGTGCATGATTCCCTTGTCGTCGCTATCGGCGACGATGCGCGGCTCGACCATGTGCGACTGATTGAAGACAGCCGCGAGGCCTTCAATATTTGCTCTGCCGTGGTGACGCTGGGCGTGCACGCCCACTACAACACCTTCGGCATGAATACGGGTTCGCTGGTCAGCCGCTATCAGGCGGTGATCGCGTTTGCCGGCGAGGGGTCGAAGGTCGAGACCAACGGCGTCAATCTGCTCAATGGCCGCCAGCATGCGGACACCACCTTGTTCATGGACCATGCGGTGCCGAACTGCGCCAGCCGCGAAATCTTCCGCGCCGTGGTCGACGACCGCGGCCATTCGGTGTTTCAGGGTCGCATCATCGTCCGCCCCAAGGCGCAAAAGACCGATGCCAAGATGATGACGCGGGCGCTGCTGCTGTCCGACGAGGCCGAGGCCGACAACAAGCCGGAACTGGAAATTTTCGCCGACGACGTCACCTGCGGCCATGGCGCCACTACCGGCGCGCTTGACGAAAGCCTGCTGTTTTATCTGCGCGCGCGCGGCCTTTCCGAGACGGAAGCCCAGGCGCTGCTGATCCAGGCCTTTGTCGGTGAAGCCATTGAATCCATCGCCAGCGATAATTTGCGTGAGCTGGCGATTGCAGCCGCGCAACGCTGGCTGGCGGCGCGGGGTTGACCATGCATCCGGCAGTCTCAAACGGCTCATACGATGTCGCCCGCGTCAGGGAGGATTTCCCGGCGCTGGCGCTGAAGGTCTATGGCAAGCAACTGGTCTATCTGGACAACGCCGCGTCGGCGCAAAAGCCGACCGCCGTGCTCGACCGCATGACCGAAGCCTATAAATCCGAATATGCCAATGTGCATCGCGGGCTGCATTACCTCGCCAACGCGGCGACGGAGGCCTATGAGGGCGGCCGCATCAAGGTCGCGACGTTTCTCAACGCCAAACGTCCCGAAGAGATCGTCTTCACCCGCAACGCCACCGAGGCGATCAACCTTGTGGCTTCTTCATGGGGCGAGCCCAATATCAAGGCCGGCGACGAGATCGTCATTTCGATCATGGAGCATCACTCCAACATCGTGCCGTGGCACTTTCTCAGGGAGCGTCATGGCGCCGTCATCAAATGGGCGCCGGTGGATGACGACGGCAATTTCCTGATCGACGAGTTCGAAAAGCTGCTGACGCCAAAGACGAAGCTGGTGGCGATCACGCAGATGTCGAACGCGCTCGGCACCATCGTCCCCGTCAAGGATGTGGTGAAGCTGGCGCATGCCCGCGGCATTCCGGTGCTAGTCGATGGCAGCCAGGCCGCTGTGCATCTGGCAATCGACGTCCAAGACATCGACTGCGATTTCTACGTCTTTACCGGCCACAAGCTCTACGGTCCGACCGGCATTGGCGTGCTCTATGCCAAGCACGAGCACCTGGTGGCGATGCGGCCCTATAATGGCGGCGGCGAGATGATCCGCGAAGTCTCCCGGGACTGGGTCACCTATGGCGATCCACCGCATAAATTCGAGGCGGGCACGCCCGCGATTGTCGAATCGATCGGGCTGGGTGCGGCGATCGATTACGTCAATTCGATCGGCAAGGAACGCATTGCGGCGCATGAGCGTGACCTGCTGACCTACGCCGAGGGCCGCCTGCGCGAGATCAATTCGCTGCGCCTGATTGGCACCGCCAGGGGCAAGGGACCGGTGATCTCGTTCGAGATGAAGGGCGCGCATGCCCATGATGTCGCCACCGTGATCGACCGGCAGGGCATCGCGGTGCGCGCCGGGACCCATTGCGTGATGCCGCTTTTAGAGCGGTTCAATGTGACGGCCACGTGCCGCGCCTCATTCGGGATGTATAATACCCGTGAGGAAGTCGACCATCTGGTACAGGCGCTGATCAAGGCGCGGGAACTGTTTTCATGACCGACACCATCGAAGCCAAAACTGGTGAAGCCAAGAGTGGCGAAGCCAAAACGGCTGACGCCGCTGACGTCAAAGCCAGCAACATGCAGACCAGTTCGGCGCTGCCGCCGGAAGAGACGGAACGGCTCGGCGGCGAGATCGTCGCGGCGCTCAAGACCGTATTCGATCCGGAAATCCCGGCCGATATCTATGAACTCGGCCTGATCTACAAGGTCGACATCAAGGACGATCGCACCGTCGACGTCGAGATGACGCTGACGACGCCGAACTGTCCAGCCGCCGGAGAATTGCCGACCATGGTCGAGAACGCGGTGGCCAGCGTTCCCGGCGTCGGCGTGGTCAACGTCAATCTGGTCTGGGATCCCGCCTGGACGCCCGACCGAATGACGGACGAAGCGCGTCTCGTACTCAATATGTGGTGAAGTGTTCAAAGGATCTGGATTTAATGTTCGGCATTGATTTGCCGCTGGGATTGACCACATGACCGAGATGACACCCGCTGCACCAGCCCCCAAGCCGCGGCCGCGCCCGCAGGTGATGAAACTCACCGAAGCCGCGGCGGCGCGGATTGTCGAACTGACAAAACGAGCCGATTCCGAAATCGTCGGCCTGCGGGTCGGCATCAAGAATGGCGGCTGCGCCGGGCAATCCTACACGGTCGAATACGCCCACGACGTCAAGCCGACCGATGAGGTCGTCGAGGACAAGGGCGTCAAGATACTGGTCGATCCCAAGGCCGTGCTGTTCCTGCTCGGCACCGAGATGGACTACAAGGCCGACAAGATGCAGTCGCAGTTCATCTTCAACAACCCGAACCAGACCGGCGCCTGCGGCTGCGGCGAGTCGGTGCAGCTGACGCCTGCGAAGGTGGATGGCTGAGGTTCGTCTCCCGGACGCGGTGCAGCGTTCTTCACGCTGCTCCGCAGAGCCGGGACCCAAGCTGCTTCACATCGAGTATGGGCCCCGGCTCTGCTGCGCACCGCTGCGCGCTGCGCAGCGTCCGGGGCACGAGGCACTGAGCGGCATTCAATGGATCGCGATTTCCTGATCGATCTATTTGCTGACTTCGGCCCGGTCACGATCCGCCGGATGTTCTCCGGCTTCGGCATTTCCGCCGATGGCACCAATTTCGGTCTCGCGCTGCGCGGCGGGCTTTATCTCCGCGCCGACGATACGACCATTCCGCGGTTCGAGGCGGAGGGCTCAAAGCCGTTTCAATACCAGACCAGGACCAAAACGGTCACGGTCGGCTCCTATTGGCAATTGCCGGAGCGGCTCTATGACGATCCGGAAGAGCTGACGGTCTGGGCAAGGGCAGCATTGGCCGCGGCGCAACGCGCGGCGCTGAGGAAGCCGCCGAAGAAGCGGAAGGCGAAGAAGCAGAAGGCGAAGAAGAAAGTCGTGAAAAGAAAAACGAAGTCGTAATCCGGAGGAGCGCGCGTGGCGCGCGTCCCTCACGCCACCTGTTTGCTGGTCTCGCGGGCATATTCCGGGTCGGATTCGCAGATCACCCGGTTGCGGCCGTTGCGCTTGGCAGCGTAGAGGCAGGCGTCCGCGCGTTCGATCAGCGAATCGGTGTCGTCGCCGGGCTTGAACATGGCAACGCCGACCGAGATGGTGATGCGGCCGAGAATTTCGCCGGTGGATTTCTTCTTCAATTCCTTTGACATCACGGCGCGGCGGATATTGTCGGCGACCGTCAGCGCCTGGCGCAGCGCGGTGTTGGGCAGCATCACGGCGAATTCCTCGCCGCCGTAGCGGGCGGTGATGTCCTGGCCCTTGATGGTCTGCCTTAACGACTGGCCTACCAGCCGCAGGACCTGATCGCCGGTAAGATGGCCGTAGTTGTCGTTGAACGATTTGAAATGGTCGATGTCGAACATCAACAGAGACAGCGGCGCGCCGTCGACATGGGCGTTCTTCACGGCCAGATCGATCGAGCGGTCGAAATATTTGCGGTTGCCGAGGCCGGTCAGGGGGTCTGTCAGACTCTCGGCCCGGATCGCTTCAAGGCTCTGCTGCAGATTGCTGATCTCGGTTTTCGACAGCGTCAGCCGGTCTTCCAGCACCTTGTTGGTGTCGCGCATCTCGCGGGTGGATTTCGCGAGCGTCTCCACGATCGCTTTGATCTGGTCGTGGTTCTGGGCGACCGAAAGTTTCTGGGTTGCGCCGGTCAGGCTGTCGTCGTAGCTCGCCGACATTCCAAGCGCGTCCGAGATGAGGGTCATCACGTCGCCGATTTCGCCGATCACGCGGGCGCCGACCTTGTCGATGCGGTCGGTTGTCTTGACCTGGGAAAGATAGGTCTCGTAGATCTGCTCGAGATCGGCCTCGGTCAGCTTGCCGTTGCGCGCCAGCGTCTCGTTGACGATCTTGTTGAGCGGTGAATTATATCCGGTGGCGTAGACGTACCAGATTTCATAATTGCGCGGCACAGCAGTCTGCCGGAGCGACTTGATCTGCCTCAAAGCTGCTTCGGCAAAGGCGATCGTGCGGTCCTGGTCGTCAAGCGCGCCGATCACGGATAGCGTCCCCGAATAGCGAACATTCTGCCCACGGGGCCCCCACGACAATCGTTAAAAATATCGGGGTCAAATTAACGTACGAGAATGAACGGCCGGTAAACGGGTTCCCGCATCGAAACCCGCCGGTTCAAACTCGTGCGCGAACCGGTCGCAACAGGAACGCCGGAAGATGCGAGTGATCGGCAGGTTCCGACGCCTGCTCTCGCGGCGCCTGTGGCTGCTCGGCCCTTCCGATCGAAGGGGTGCGGGAAGGTGGCGGCGGTGAGGGAGGCGTGAACGCGGCCACTGGGGCCGACGGCTGCGGGCTGGAGTTGCGGTCGCCGCCGGAACGTCGCGCTCCGCGTTCCCGGCGCGGCTTGCGGGCTTCCTGTGAGCCGTCACGCGGGCTTTCCTCGCGCGATCCTTGTCGTGGGTTTTGTCTTCCGCCTCTTGCGCCTTCGCGGCCACGGGAACGGCGGGGCTGTTCGGTTTCGTTTCCGGGCTGAACTGCCGAGCCTTCAGCCGGCTGGGTCTCGATGCCGCTTTCCATATGGGGAATCGATTGTCCGATCAGCTTTTCGATCGCAACCATCGATTTTTGATCGAGCGGTGTGACGATCGAGATCGCGGTGCCGGCGCGACCGGCACGGCCGGTGCGACCGATGCGGTGGACATAGTCGTCGGCGTGATGGGGAACGTCGAAGTTGAAGACATGACTGGTGGTGGGAATGTCGAGGCCGCGCGCGGCGACGTCGGAAGCGACCAACAGCGGAATTTCACCCTTGCGAAATTGATCCAGCGCGGCGGTACGCGCCGATTGATCCATGTCGCCATGCAGGGCGCCGACAGAAAAGCCGTGCTTCTGAAGCGATTTATACAGCAGCGCCACCTCGCGCTTGCGGTTGCAGAAGATGATCGCGTTGTTGAGGTCCGTGGCGTTGTGCAGCAGGCGCCGCAGCGTCTCGCGCTTCTCATGCGGCTCGCGCCCCACGGCGACCTGGAACTGGGACACGCCCACGGCGGTGGTTGCCGGCTTCGAGACTTCGATCTTTTCGGGATTGTGCAGGAAGGTTTCGGTGATGCGGCGGATTTCGGGGGGCATCGTCGCCGTGAAGAACAGCGTCTGCCGGGTAAAGGGGATCATCTTGCAGATGCGCTCGATGTCCGGAATGAAACCCATATCGAGCATGCGGTCGGCTTCATCGATGACCAGAAGTTCGACGCCTGTGAGCAAAAGCCCGCCGCGCTCGGTATGGTCGAGCAACCGGCCCGGGGTTGCGATCAGCACGTCGACGCCGCGAGTCAATTTGGTGTCCTGGTCGCCGAACGAGACGCCGCCGATCAGAAGCGCGACGTTGAGTTTCTGGCCGGCGCCGTATTTGTCGAAATTCTCCTTGACCTGGGCGGCGAGTTCGCGCGTCGGTTCCAGAATAAGGGTGCGGGGCATTCGGGCGCGGGCGCGGCCCTTTTCCAGCATGGTGAGCATGGGCAGGACGAAGGCAGCGGTCTTGCCAGTGCCGGTCTGGGCGATGCCGAGAACGTCTCGGCGCGCCAGAACATGGGGAATTGCCTGTTCCTGAATGGGGGTAGGGGTCGTGTAACCGGTGGCCGCGACAGCCGCGAGCACCTTGTCGGACAAGCCGAGATGGGAAAAAGACATTGAGCCTCTGGTAGATACCGCCGCTTGGAATCCCGGAAAAAACTGTCGCGTTCAACCCCGGAACGGCACGCAAATTTGCACGGGATTTCGGATACGCTGACAGGCGGCTTACTCAAGATATCGCGTTTCGATACCGGGCCGCGTCGAGGCGGAACATAGGGGCGAATTGGCCAAAGTCAATGGAGCAGGGACGCCAAGCTTGAAAAAGCTTGATGTTTTTGCATCAATACCGCGCAACCGGGCAGGCACAGCATGTTCTCAAAAGCACGACTCGATACGCTCAGCGACGGAATTTTCGGTGTCGCCATGACACTGTTGATTCTCGACGTGCGGCTGCCGGACGATTTTCATCCCCACGACGCCGGTGAGCTTCTGCGGGGCCTCGCCGATCTCTGGCCGAAATTCCTGCCATACGTGTTGAGTTTCGGCGTGCTCGGATTGCGCTGGCTTTCGAATATCGAGGTGAGGTCGCGCGCGGAATACGTCAATCGCGAATACGTCAACTGGTGGTTGCTCTATCTTTTCCTGATTACCTGTGTGCCCTTCACGACCATCGTCGTCGGCCGCTTTGCGCATTTCGCGCCGGCGATCTGGCTCTATGCCGGTCATACACTGCTGATTGCCGCCGTCGGCCTGTATCTGACGTCCATCACGCCGCATCTGGAACATGGCGACCACCTGCGTCATCGTCAGCTGTCGGGGATCCTGCTGATCGTCTCGTCGCTGTTGGCAATCGGCTTGAGCTTCATCAATCCGCGGGTGGCGCTGTGGGCGCTAACAGCGAACTTCGCCGCACCGGTGATCCGCCGATGGAGCAGCCGAGTGGAGGCGCTCGATTGAACCCGCGATGCCGCTTGGCCGACTACGGCATAGGCCGATCTCGAAAGCCGGGGATCGGCCGGGGCAGGCGGGGGAATTCGATGACAAGTTGGTTTTGCAGACTGGTGCTGACCGGCGTTGCCGCGGCGTTCGTGGCGTTCGCCGCACCGGCCCACGCCGAAAAGCGCGTCGCGCTTGTGATCGGTAACAACGATTACAGGAACGTCCCCAAGCTGCAGAAGGCCGTCAACGACGCCCGCACCATGGGCGATACGCTCAAGCAACTCGGCTTTTCCGTTATGGTCGCGGAAAATCAAACGAGACAGGCGTTCAGCGAGACGTTGCTGGCGTTCGACAAGGCGGTCGGGCCCGGCGATACCGCGTTCTTCTTCTATGCCGGGCACGGCTTCGAGATCGCCGGCCAGAATTTTCTGCTGCCGACCGATGTGCCCGCGGCGGGTGAGGGTCAGGAAGAACTGGTGCGCGATGCCTCGGTTTTGGCCGACCGCATCATCGAGCGGCTGCAGAACAAGAAGGTGCGCACCGCCATCCTGGTGTTCGATGCCTGCCGCAACAATCCGTTCGAGCGAAGCGGCACCCGCGCGGTGGCCGGAGGCGGCGGCCTCGCGCCGATGACGCAATTGCCGGAAGGTGTATTCTCGGTGTTCTCGGCGGGGCCGCGTCAGACTGCGCTCGATCGGCTGTCGAGCAACGACGATAATCCCAATTCCGTGTTCACCCGAACCTTTGCGAAGGAGTTGTTGCAGCCCGGCGAAAATATGGTTCAGGTCGCCCAGCATACCCGCCGGCTGGTCAGCGAAATGGCGGAGACCGTGAACCACAAGCAGATCCCGGTCTATTTCGACCAGATGGTCGACGACGTGTTCCTCAATGGTCTCGCCCAGGGGCAGCCAGAGGCGGCAAAATCCGCCCAGCCCGGGCAAAGGGTTGCGTCCCTGCCGCCGGTATCGGTGCAGCGCGCGGCGCCCTCGACCGCTTCCGTCAATGCGCCGATAGCGATGTTCTCGCGCCACAATGGCGGCTGGACCGTGGTGTTCTCGATCGCCGATCCGACGCTGGGGATTTCCTGGCGGATCGGCGACGCCGGCGAATTTCGCGAGACCGGCTTCATCGACACGCTCGATCCGCGCACCCGCAAGCGGATGCCCAATCCGGCGATCGAACTCGCCGCCGATGCGCCGGCGGCCACGATTCAAGTGCGATATGTCGACGCCTCAGGCGAATTGCAGGGGCCGTTTCCAATCCGGTTCGACCCCGAAGCCGCGCTGATCCGCGACCAGCGCAAGATCCTCGACATGACCGCGACCAGCTGGCTGTCGTTTCGCGAATTCAACGGACTGCTGGTCTATTATACCCAGCTGATGTCTTATCGCTGTGCGATCCGCGAAGCGCGGGTCGGCATCGACACCGCGCTGCCGGACAGGGTCTTGAAAATGCCGCCCTGCGACCCCAGGGAACCTTCCGCGATCCCGCACGAAGCGCTGCCCTATCTCAAGCTGCCGCCCGAAACCAGGTCGGTCTCGGTGGAGTTGACCTATCGCGACGGCAGTGTATCGGAGATCAAGAGTTTCCGGCGATGAAGCAAGACGAAAAAAACCCCGGACGATGCCGGGGCTTTTCTGTCTGAAGATAAAGTCAGGTCAGTAACGTGCGACGATCGGACCACCGAAACGGTAGTTCACGCCGAACTTGGCAACCTGAATGTCGGTGTGGACGTTCACTGGAACCGTGGTCAATGTGCCTGAGGGGGCCTGCTGAGCTTTGAAGCCGTAGTAGCTGTATTCGCCCTTCACGGACCAGTTCAGTGTAATGCCGTATTCGACGCCACCACCCACAACCCAGCCGACCGGCGACGTGTTGTAGGGCGCACCGAAATCCACACCTGTCGTGGTGGTGAAGGTCCGATACTTGAACTCGCTGAAACCTGCACCGCCGGTCGCGTAGAACAGCCAGTTGTTGGCAGCATAACCCACGCGACCGCGGATCGAGCCAAGGAAGCGGTCGTTCATGTTACAGGTGAAGGTCGCTCCACAAAGAGTGCCGCCGACGACCGAGCTGCTAATGTTCGCCCAATCCGCATCGCCTTCGATGCCGACAACAAAGTTGTTCGACAACTGGTAATTATATCCAGCGGTGCCGCCGAAAAACCCACCCCCACCCTTCTGGTGCGGGCCGATAAACAGGCCGCCGGGCAGTAGGGAGTAGTATTGGTCAGTATTGCTCCACCCGTAACCGCCGTTAACGCCGATGTAGAAACCGGTCCAGTTGTAAACCGACACGGGGGCGACGGGCGCCTTGGTATAACGGGGGGCCATGTCGGCGGCAGACGCTGCCACTGAACCGGCTGCGAGAGCGAGAAGTGCGAAAGCAAGTTTTTTCATTTTATTTCCTGATCATGGCGCCGAGCGGCCTGAAACTGTATCTTAGATAAGCTCAAAATCGGAAGGTGGCTGTCACCCATGTGCCACAGTGCGGGATAAAGAAGTAGATTAAGCAGCGGTTTCATAAGGTATTTTGGGCATCGAGCAGCAGATCAAAAACCATCTTTCGATGGGATCGTCCTCCAGCGGTGTTTTTTGAAAAACGGGGCTTCCAGACCAGCGCCTTTGCGAGAGCACATCATGAACGCAGATTCAGCAATATCCTTGCCGCGCGCGATCAGCACGCGGTGCTGCATCGTCGGCGGCGGACCCGCCGGCATGATGCTGGGATATCTGCTGGGCCGGGCCGGAATCGATGTGGTCGTGCTGGAAAAGCATGCCGACTTCTTCCGGGATTTCCGCGGCGACACCGTGCATCCCTCGACGCTGCAGGTGATGGATGAACTGGGGCTGATCGAGGGGTTTCTGAAACTGCCGCATCAGCAAGCTGCAGAAGATGGACGGCAAGTTCGGCGACACCTCGATTCGCATCGCCGACCTCGGCCGGCTCAACGTAAAATACCCATTCATCGCGTTCATGCCGCAATGGGATTTTCTCAATTTCCTGCGCGAAAGCGGCAAGCAATTTCCCTCGCTCAGGGTCATGATGAATGCCGATGCGACCGACCTGATCTGGTCAGGTGGGACAGTGGCCGGCGTCAAGGCGGATACGCCGGAAGGAGCCATCGAAATCCATGCCGATCTCACCATCGGCTGCGACGGCCGGCATTCGATCGTGCGGGAGCGGGCCAATCTCGAACTTATCGAGATCGGCGCGCCGATGGACGTGCTGTGGTTTCGTGCCGGCAAACGCGCCGACGAAAGCGAAAGCGTGTTTGCCCGGGTCGAGACCGGCAAGATGATGGTGACCTTCGACCGCGGCGACTACTGGCAATGCGCCTATGTCATCGCCAAGGGGCAATACGACGCGGTCAAGGCGCGGGGACTGACGTCGTTCCTGGATGACGTCACGCGCATGGCGCCGATCCTCAAACGGGGTGTCGCGGACGTCAAGAGCTGGGACGACGTGAAACTGCTGACGGTGGCGATCGACCGGCTGAAGCGCTGGACCCGGCCGGGACTGCTCTGCATCGGCGACGCCGCGCATGCGATGTCGCCGGTCGGCGGCGTCGGCGTCAACCTCGCGGTCCAGGACGCGGTCGCGACCGCGAACCTGCTGGCCGCGCAACTTGCCGATGGCTGCCCCGGCGAAACCGAACTCGACGCGGTGCGGCAGCGGCGGGAGTTTCCGGTGCGGATGACCCAGGCCATGCAGGTCGTGGTCCAGAACAACATCATCAGCGTGGCGCTGAAGCCGGGCGATCGACCGCTTCACGCGCCGTTGTTCGCGCGCGTGATCAATGCGGTGCCGTGGCTGCAGGGTGTCACGGCGAGGTTCGTCGGTCTCGGCGTGCGCCCCGAACAGTGCAGTCGGCGGAAATCCGCTGAGTGCGGCTATTTCTGACGGCAGAAAATCCAAACCTGTATCAAATTGAACACAGTCAGGGCACCGCGAATCAGATTATTGCATCTGTGAGTTGCCGAGTATTTTGGGCCAATTTGGAGGGAATAAGATGAAACGATTTGCCGCTAATTCTACGCTGGCTGTAAGCGTTGCTGTGAGTGTTATCGCCGGCGTCGGTGCGGCATCCGCCGCCGACCTGCCGGCACGGACTTACACCAAGGCCCCGCCGATGATGGCATCGGTTTACAACTGGTCCGGGTTCTACGTCGGCGTGAACGGCGGCGGTGGTTCGTCCCGCGATTGCTGGAGCTTGACCAATCTTTTCGGCGTTCCGGTCATTCCGGCGCTTGCCGAAGGTTGCCATAACGCCACCGGCGGCACAGTCGGTGGTCAGGTCGGTTACCGATGGCAGGCCAGTTCCTGGGTATTCGGCGTGGAGGCTCAGGGCAACTGGGCCAATTTCAAAGGCAGCAACCCGAATACGCTGGCTCCGGCTTTCATTGCCGACCAGACGACGGTTAACGCGTTCGGCATGTTCACGGGACAAGTTGGTTATGCAATGAACAATGTCCTGTTCTATGCCAAAGGCGGCCTTGCGGTTACCAACGACAAGTACAACAATCTCATTCTTGTCGCGGCGCCTCCTTTTGCTGCCGGCCAGGCTTTCAGCCAAGGGTCTGAAACCCGGTGGGGCGGTGTGGCCGGTGTTGGCCTAGAGTACGGCTTTACCCCGAACTGGTCGGTTGCCGCCGAGTATGACCACATGTTCATGGGCAGCCACAACGCGACCCTCACCCTGCTGCCGCCGCTTCCGGCTCTGTCGGGTGTGCACAACATCAGCCAGGATGTCGACATCGGCACGGTTCGGCTGAATTACAAGTTCGGCGGCCCGATCGTCGCCAGGTACTGATCTGACACGCACTGACCTGACGCTGAACTTCAACAACTCAAAAGCCCCGGCATCGTCCGGGGCTTTTTTGTTGCCTAAACAATTCGTGGCCGCGCTGCCGCTGCAAACGCTATCCCATCACCGAGTACCCGCCATCCACCGGAATCGCCGTGCCGGTGACGAAGTCCGATGCGTTCGAAGAGAGAAACACCGCGATCCCGGCGAAATCGTCCGGTGCGCCCCATCGCGCCGCGGGTGTCCGCGCCAGCACGCGCTCGTGCAGGCCATCGACCTCCTTGCGGGCGCGCCTGGTCAGATCGGTATCGATCCAGCCCGGCAGCACCGCATTGGCCTGGATGTTGTCGGGCGCCCACGCCACCGCGCAGGAGCGGGTGAATTGCACGATGCCACCTTTGGTGGCGGCATAGGCCGGCGAGAAGCTGACGCCGAAGATCGACATCATCGAGCCGATATTGATGATCTTGCCGCCGCCCGCCGCCTTCATGGCCGGATGAACCGCCTGCGAGCACATGAACGCGCTGGTCAGGTTGGTCTTGATGATGCTGTCCCATTCATCGAGCGAGAGTTCGTGCGGGGGCTTGCGAATATTGGTGCCGGCGTTGTTGACGAGAATGTCGATGCGGCCGAACTCGCGCTGCGTGCGCTCAACCATGTTGGCGACGGAGGCCTTGTCGGTGACGTCGGTGACGACGGAGATGGCTTTCGCGCCGGTCTGGCGGAGGTCGGCGACCGCGGCATTCGACTTCGCCTCATCGCGTCCGGCAACTGCCACGGCGGCGCCGGCTTCCGCCAGTCCGCGCGCCATGCCAAGGCCGATGCCGCCATTGCCGCCGGTGACGATGGCAACCTTGCCGGTGAGATCGAAGGGTCTGGATGTCATGGGCTGATTTCCTGGGTTTGCTTGGCTGTGCGGGGGCGAGCAAAGGCGCGCTTACGCCGTTCTCGCCCTATGAATTCCGCGCTCACATGGTGGGCACGCGGAGTTTATCATCGGGCGCGCATTCGCGCGACCCGGCGGCTTTGCCCACCCTACGAAGCTAACGCCTCGCGCGCCAGATCAACACCAGTCCGACGATCGCCAGCGCGGCCCCGTACCAGGCCCACTGGATCTGGTTGATCATGAAACTCGATTGCGGCCAGGCGATAGTGCCGGTGCCCTGGCCGATCCACAGCAGGCCGATCAGCAAGGCTAGCACGCCGAGAATCAAAAGCAGATGTCGCATCGTCGGGTTTCCTCGCTGTGCTTTGCTTGCCGCCTCTGGCGCGCGGCGGCGCCAGAGTGGCGCGCCAAGCTGCTCGGAGCAAGAGCGGGCCGCACTTTCGGGCTGGAGAAAAGCTCGTTCAGCCGATGCGAAAATCAGGTACAAAAAAGCCCCGGGCGATGCCGGGGCTTTTGAGTTCGGGTTTGGGCTGCGTCAATACTTCGCGACGACCGGACCACTCCAATTGAAGTGATAGGTCAGCTCGCTGCGGATGGACTGAACGTACTTGTGGGAGTCGATCAATTCTCCGAAGGAAATCCGGGTCCCGGCAATGTAAAGCGTATTCAGCTTCGAATCCAAATCCGAGAACCGGTATTCCGTCTTCCAGAACAGGCCGGGCATGAAGTTCAGCGCATATTCGTCACCGGCGCCCAGGAAGTAGCCTTTGTAGGTGTTCTTGTCGGTATAGAGCGTGGGAATCCCAAGGATGGTGAAGTTGACACCGTCGAAAGTAGCTTCTGTGTAGCCGCCAACGAAATAGGTCAGCAGGCTAGGTGTTATCAGCACACCGGCGCGACCGCCGATGGACCATTGCGAACTCAGCTTCTCCTGGCCCGCGAAATTGGAAAACGGGAAGGGAATAGCCACGTTCCCCTTGGCGCTGGCGAAGTCGTAGTCGGCGAAGGCGCCGACGACCAAATTCCAGCTGGCCATCGGAAGCTGATAATCGCAGCCGCCCTGCACGGTGCCGAAGTAGCCGCGGCCGCCGTTGGTGACCGAAGGCGAACCGGGAAACGGAATCAGCGGTGGGCCGTTGACATAGAGCTGATTCTCCTGGTTCCACATGTCGTAACCGCCGCCGCCGCCGACATAGCAGCCGGTCCAGCTCGGGGCCGCCGCCACCATGGCGGGCGCCTTGCTGTAGGTACGGGCAGGAAGATCGGCTGCGAAAGCCGATCCGGTGAGTGCAGCTACGGCAGACAGAGCGAGTACTAATTTCTTCATTCTCAATTCCCCTCAGCATTTAATTTCAAATCACAAGTGACCGGACCGTAGCTGATTCGCTCCCAAACGCTGTGGCACACAGGACACTATCGCAAATGAACGCAACGCGGGGCAGGCGCCCTCGCGCTGTGCTCACGACATGAATTCCGGACAAAGAGGGTGGCAAGGCTTCGTTTGCCTGTCCCGCGGAGCCAGCGCCATAGGGCTTCGAAGAAAGGTTATCCTGGGCAGGCAAAACCAGGACACAAAAAAGCCCCGGACGATGCCGGGGCTTTTGCTTGATCGAAGTTGGTCGGATCAGTACTTGGCCACCACCGGGCCGGTCCAGTTGAAGCGGTAAACCAGCGAGGTGCTGACGGTTTCAACCCAGGGCTTGAAGGAGATGCCGAACGGGGTCCCGACGCCCGCGAGCGTCAGTTGCTGAATATCGGTCCGGCTAAATGAGGAGGCGCGGTATTCGGTCTTCATGAACCAGCCCGGAGCCGTGACACCGAAAATGTTCAGGCTGTTTTCCACGCCGCCGCCGACAAACCATCCCTGACGATCAAACGACGGTGTAGTCCGGAAGTTGGCGCCGCTGAAGTTAAACGCCAACGTGGTGCCTGACCAATGCGAACCGGTGTAACCACCGTTGACGTAGGAATAAACATTCGGAGCTACGAGATAGCCGACCCGCACGCCGGCCGCCCACAGATCCTGAAGCTTTTCGCTACCGGAAATCCCGGCAACGCCCGGAAGCGGGTCGCCGATCGTGCCCTTCATGCTGCCGAAGGTTCCGTCGGCGAAGACGCCGGCGACCCAAGAGCCCGCGAACTGCCAGTCATAGCCGGCGCCGACGGTGCCGAAGTAACCGCTACCGCCAACACGCTGCTGCAGCGCTGTGAGGGGGACGTTTGTAGCGAACACGGTCGGATACGAATCCGAATTCCACATGCCATAGCCGCCACCGCCAAAGACGTAGAAACCGGTCCAGCTCGGGAGCGGCGCAACTACCGCCGGAGCCTTGCTGTAGGTACGGGCGGGAAGGTCGGCTGCGAGAGCCGATCCGGTGAATGCCGCTGTGGCGGCCAGAGCAAGCAGGAGCTTCTTCATTTTCAAATCCTCAGCGTTCAATCCCGAAACCGATAACAGAACTATAGCCGGTTCCATTCGAAATGCTGTTGCGTACAAGACACTACTGCAAAAGAACGCGTAAATATCTGATTTTACTGGATTTAATTAATGGTTAATGAGTTTAAATCGTCCCTGCCTGTCACAAAGCGCCGGTCACGCCTCCGCGGAAGACCAAAAATATTCTAGAAATACGAATACCTCAGGCCAGAACGCCGTCGCAACTCACACGTCCAGCAAATCGTCACGCGCGAATTCCGCCTTGTCGGAAATGAACGCGAACCGCGCTTCGGGCTTGGTGCCCATCAGCCGCTCGACGGAATCGGCGGTGCCTTCGCGATCGTCCGCCAGCAGCACGACGCGCAGCATGGTGCGCTTGGCCGGGTCCATCGTGGTTTCCTTCAATTGCGCCGGCATCATTTCGCCGAGGCCCTTGAAGCGGCCGACATCGACCTTGGCGTTGGCGTTGAATTCGCTCTTGAGCAACTGGTCCTTGTGCGCTTCGTCGCGCGCATAAACCGTCTTCGCGCCATGGGTGAGGCGATAGAGCGGCGGTACCGCGAGATAAAGATGACCCTCATCGATCAGCCGCGGCGTCTGCCGGTAGAAGAACGTGATCAGCAATGACGCGATATGCGCGCCGTCGACGTCGGCGTCGGTCATGATGATGATGCGCGAGTAGCGCAGATCCTCTTCACGGTAATGTGGACCGATGCCGCAGCCGATCGCCTGCATCAAATCGGCGAGCTGGGCGTTGGCGGTGAGCTTGTCTTTGGTAGCGGAGGCGACGTTAAGGATCTTGCCGCGCAAGGGGAGAATGGCTTGGGTCTTGCGGTCGCGCGCCTGCTTGGCGCTGCCGCCGGCCAAGTCCCCTTCTACGATAAACAGCTCGGAGCCTTCGGATGCCGTGTTGGTGCAGTCGGAGAGCTTGCCGGGCAGGCGCAGTTTCTTGACCGCGGTCTTGCGCGAGATTTCCTTTTCCGCACGGCGGCGCAGCCGCTCGTCGGCGCGCTCGACCACGAATTCCAGCAGCTTGTTGGCCTGCAACGGATTGCCGGAAAGCCAGTGATCGAACGGGTCCTTGATCGCCTGTTCGACAATGCGCTGGGCTTCGGCAGTGGCAAGGCGGTCCTTGGTCTGGCCCTGGAATTCCGGCTCGCGCACGAACACCGAGAGCATCACGGCCGCACCGACCATGACGTCTTCCGACGTGATGGAGGCGGCACGCTTGCCCTGTCCGACGCGCTCGGCGTGATCCTTCAGGCCGCGCAGCAGCGCGCTGCGCATGCCGGATTCATGGGTGCCGCCGTCCGCCGTCGGCACGGTGTTGCAATACGACGACAGGAACCCGTCGGCATCGGCAGTCCAGGCCACGGCCCATTCGCAGGCGCCATGGGCGCCGACGCGCCCCGATTTGCCGGAGAAGATGTCGGGATGCACCAACGTGTCGGCATGAACCGCGGCGGCGAGATAGTCTTTCAATCCGCCCGCGAAGTGAAATTCGGCCTCGGGAGGCACATCGTCGACGCCCTTGAGCAGGGCGGGGTCGCAGTGCCAGCGGATTTTAACCCCGCCGAACAGATAGGCCTTGGAACGCGCCATCTTGAACAGGCGCTGCGGCTTGAAGGTGGCCTTGGCGCCGAAGATATCGGTATCCGGCTTGAACCGGATCAACGTGCCGCGGCGGTTGTTGACCTTGCCGAGATCCTCGAGCTTGCCCTTGGGATGGCCGCGCTCGAAACTCATGCGATAGAGTTTCTGGCTGCGTGCGACCTCGACCTCGAGCCGGGAGGAGAGGGCGTTGACCACGGACACGCCGACGCCGTGCAGGCCGCCGGAGGTCTCGTAGACCTTGGAGTCGAATTTGCCGCCGGAATGCAGCGTGCACATGATCACTTCGAGCGCGGATTTCTTCGGGAATTTCGGATGCGGGTCGACCGGAATGCCGCGGCCATTGTCGGTGACGGTCAGGAAGCCATCCGCACCCAGTTCGACGTCGATGAAATCGGCGTGTCCCGCCAGCGCCTCGTCCATTGCGTTGTCGATCACTTCCGCGAACAGATGGTGCAGCGCCTTCTCGTCGGTGCCGCCGATATACATGCCGGGCCGGCGGCGCACCGGTTCGAGGCCTTCCAGCACCTCGATATCCGCCGCGGTGTAGCCGGCCTCGGCGCTGGAGGTCCGGGAGGCGACCTTGAGCGGGGCCGGGCCCTTTGGCGCGGGGGCACCGAACAGGTCGTCGTCCGTCTTGATTTTAGCGGATGATTTCAATGGCTTCGGCATAGTTCTTCATGTTTTTCGCGCAAGCGTGCGGAGCGAATCGGCTGCTGTTACTATGCCATGGATGGGCTGCAAATGTGACCACGGCCCTCGCGCGAACCCGCCGCTCAGGTCTGCGAAGTCCGGAACACGATCAAAGCGAACAGCGCCATCGCCGCCACTACGATCAGCGAACCGATGATCGGCGCCAACTCGAATGACGGTCCCTTCAGCAGCACCAGCGCGATGCCCGCCGGAAACACGACGCTGCCAACGATATGCAGCCAGCCTTGCACCCTGGCTAGTTTGGATGCCCCTGCCGCCGGAATCAGCCGGTAATACAATCCGAACAGGAACAACAAGACACCGCCGACCAGATTGAGGTGCGCGTGGGCTGGCGCCAGCACGAAATTCTGCCGGATGCCCATATCGATCCCCGCCAGCATGCCGACCAGCAGAACCACAGCGCCCACGCGCATCATCAACGATCCGATCATCCGTTTTTCCTCTTTCGTTACTGGATTTGAAGCCGGGGCGGTGCGGGAACTCGCCGGGAACACGCCCTGTCGCCACCTTTGTGACTTGATGTCGCGCAAGGGGCTGGCCTACCTGTTTAGGTATCGAATCTGTAAAAAGGTTCAAAGTCTTGTCCGCGTTGGTGTGGCAGCAAAAAAGGCGTTCTGGGATGGAAGATGCGTTTCGCGCCCTGGCCGATTTCGTCAGGGAACATCAGGCCTGGGCCGCGCCGATCGTTCTGGCGCTGGCATTCGGCGAATCGCTCGCTTTCATCTCGCTGCTGATCCCGGCCTGGGGAGCGCTGGTCGCGATCGGCGCGTTGATCGGCGCCAGCGGCATCAGCTTCTGGCCGGTCTGGGTCGCCGGCGGCATTGGCGCGGCTCTCGGCGACTGGGTTTCCTATTGGTTCGGCTTCAAATACAAGGAACAGGTCGCGCAGATGTGGCCGCTGTCGAGCTACCCGGCAATACTGCCGCGCGGCGAGGCCTTTGTGAAAAAATGGGGCGTGCCCAGCATTTTCATTGGACGATTCTTCGGACCCTTGCGGGCCTCGGTGCCGCTGGCGGCCGGTATTTTCGAGATGCCGTATTGGAGCTTTCAGGCCGCTAATTTTGTCTCCGCGATGGTCTGGTCAGCCGCACTGCTGCTGTTCGGCGACGTCATCGGGCAGATCCTCGAATGGTTGTGGCGGGTGGTTTGAAGCCGGCTCTCGCGCCGGAATAAGACAATGCTGCGGGGGTTATCAAATGCGGCGCGTTGCAATCGCATTGTCCTGATCGTTTTACTATGAAAACGCTGCTAGAATTGGCCCAAGTCAAAGCGGGGAAATCCGCACCGAGTCGTTATCAAACAGGGAGGATACACCATGGAAATAACACGACGTCACGCCTTGGCCGGCGCTGCCGCGATCGCATCGGCACCGCTGTTGCCGGCCATGTCGGCGAAGGCTGCCGCTCCTGTCGCGGACAAGCAGGCGCCGAGCTTCTATCGCTACAAGGTTGGCGACATCCAGGTCACCGTGGTTTCCGACGGCGCGCAATACGTTCGCGCTGGAAGATTCCTTCATCACCAACGCCAAGAAGGAAGAGGTCAACGCTGCGCTCGAAAAGGCCTTCCAGCCGCGCGACATGTTCACGATCTACTTCGCGCCCCTGGTGATCAATACCGGCGGCAAGCTCGTCGTCCTTGATACCGGCAACGGTGCATTGGCGAAAACCAACAGCAAGGGCGCCAACGGACTTTTTGCCGAGAACATGGCCGCCGCCGGCTTCGACCCCAAGGCGGTCGATATGGTGGTGATCTCGCATTTCCACGGCGATCACGTGAACGGGTTGCTCGCCGCTGACGGCACGCCGGCGTTCCCGAACGCCGAAATTCTGGTGCCGGCGACCGAGTGGAAGTTCTGGATGGACGATGGCGAAATGAGCCGCGCTCCGGCGGGGCGAATGGCGGGCCTGTTCAAGAACAACCGCAACATCTTCGAGGCCGGCCTGAAGAAGAAGGTCACGCCGTATGAGTGGAACAAGGAGGTCGCGCCGGGAATGCTCGCGGTCGAAACCGTCGGTCACACGCCCGGTCACACCTCCTATGTGCTGTCGTCGGGCTCGGGCAAGGTGTTCATCCAGTCGGACGTCACCAACAATCCAAACCCGTTTGCGACCAATCCAGGCTGGCACGCCTTCTTCGATCAGGACGCGGATATGGCGGAAAAAACCCGCCGCCGCGTCTACGACATGGTCGTGGCTGAGAAGCTGATGGTGCAGGGCTTCCACTATCCGTTCCCCGGCCTCGGCCACGTCGTCAAGGACGGCAGCGGCTACCGTGTGGTGCCCGCGCCGTGGAATCCGACGATCTGATCGCTATCGTCATTCCGGGGCGATGCGAAGCATCGAACCCGGAATTGAGATTCGGGTTCGGTGCTGACGCACCATCCCGGAATGACGGTGGATTATCTTGACGAAAACCGGGCGCGGCCCTATAGCCGCGCCCATGATCAACGCCGCGACCATTCTTTTCGCTCGCCGCCGCCGCATCCCAGCGGTATGGGCGGATATCTGCGTTTAAGATTTCGCCCCTGCCGCCGGATCCGGTCCGCGGCATTTTTCATCTCCACCAGCGCGATCTGAACCGGCGGCTCCCTCAACGAAGCAGGAGCAAGCCATGTTTACCCGACCTTTCTTCGAGCCCGACCGGACCACGAGCCTGGCATTTGCGGCCGCGCGCGGGTTCGGTACGGTCTGCGCCCATGATGGCGGCAAGCCGGTCGCGTCAGCATTGCCGTTCTGTCTCGAATATCGCAGCGACGGCACGCCTTTCGTGGCGTTCCATGTTGCGCGCGGCAATGCGCTGGCTGCGCTTGCGGACGGCAAATCGCACTGGCTGTTCGCGGTCAATGGCGCCGACACCTATGTCTCGCCGCATTGGTACGCCTCGCCGGACCAGGTGCCGACCTGGCTGTACCAGGCGGTGCATCTGTCGGGTCCCGTTCGCGTCATGACCGGACAGGAATTGACCGATCATCTCGATGCGCTCAGCGCCAAATTCGAAAGCTGGCTGGCGCCGAAGCCGGCATGGACGGCGGGCGAGGTGACTGCCGGACGGCGCCAGGCGATGATGCAGGCGATCGTCGGTCTGGTGATGACGGTCGAAGAGATCGAAGGCAGCTTCAAGCTCAACCAGCATAAATCCGACGTCGATCAGGTTGCGATTGCCGCCGCACTGATGCTGAGGGACGACGAAGCCGCGCAAACGATCGGAAAACAGATGGTCGCGCTGCGGCCGCAGTTGGACTACAAATCGCCCCGGCCCGTCAGTGAAACGGCGGATTGAAGGAACTTGCCATGACCCTCTCCGACACCGAGCAGCCGAAAGGCCAATCCCTGACCTCCGGCGTCTCCGCGCGGCCCAGCGTGTTCGTCGACGGCGCATCCGGAACCACGGGCCTTGGCATTCGCGAGCGCCTTGGTTTGCAGAACGACGTCGTGCTCAAGCACATCGCCGAGGAAAATCGCAAGGATGCTCAGGCAAAACGCGCGCTGATGGAGGAAGTGGACCTCGTCATCCTCTGTCTGCCGGATGAAGCCGCACGCGAGACAGTTGCGCTGATTGACGGCATGGGAAGTGCCGCGCCCAAGGTGCTGGACGCATCGACGGCCTTTCGCGTGGCCAAGGACTGGACCTACGGTTTTCCGGAACTCGCGCCGGATCAGGCCGCCAGGATACGCACGGCACGAAAAGTCTCGAACCCGGGCTGCTATCCGACAGGCGCGGTGGCGCTGCTTCGGCCGCTGGTCGATGCCGGGATCGTTCCCGCCGACTATCCCATCTCGATCAACGCAGTCAGCGGTTATTCGGGGGGCGGCAAATCCATGATCGAAAGTTACGAACGAGGCACGGCGCCGGCGTTCGAACTCTATGGGCTGCGCTTCGACCACAAGCATCTGCCGGAAACGCAGCTTTACTCAAATCTCGCTCGCCAGCCGATCTTCGTTCCGTCCGTCGGCAATTTCCGGCAGGGCATGCTGGTGTCGGTGCCTTTGCATCTCGATACGCTTCCAGGCAAGCCGGATGCCGCCGACCTTCACGCCGCCCTGGCCAGGCGTTACGCCGGGAGCACTTATGTTTCGGTGATGCCTCTCGATGGTGCGGCTGCCAAGAGCGGCCGCATCGAACCCGAGGCGCTCAACGAGACCAACAGGCTTGAGCTTTATGTTTTCGCGAGCCACACGCGCAGGCGGTTCTTATCGCGCGTCTCGACAACCTCGGCAAAGGCGCTTCCGGCGCGGCGGTGCAGAACATGCGGCTGATGCTGGGCTTTGCCGATACATAAACCGGGATTGGGGACGCGGTTGCCACACAAGCCAGAGGGTGTGTTTCGTGGATGACGAAACACTGCAGTTCTATCGTCACAACGCACAGGCCTATGCGGAGTGGGCGAAGGCACCGTCGACGCGGCTGTCGGGCTTTCTCGCCTTGTTGCCGCCAGGCGGCTCGATCCTCGAACTCGGCTGTGGCGCCGGCAATCATTCGGCGGCGATGCTTGCCGCCGGCTTTGCGGTGCGCGCAACCGACGGCTCGCCCGAAATGGCCGGGATCGCGGCGCGCCGCCTCGGCCATCCCGTCGATACGATGCTGTTCGATGAACTCGACGAATGTGAAGCCTATGACGGGGTCTGGGCCAGTGCTTGCCTGTTGCATGTGCCGAGCGATGAACTCGCCGGTATCCTCAGGCGAATCCGGCGCGCGTTGAAGCGGTCAGGCGTATTCTATGCGAGTTTCAAGATCGGCGAGGGCGGCGGCCGGGACAATCTCGGACGTTACTACAATTATCCGTCGCCGCAGTGGCTCAAGGCCACCTATGCCGCTGCGGGGGAGTGGAGCACGCTGGCCTCCGACACCAGCGTGATCCAGAGTTTTGACAAGACGCCGGCTACGATGCTGCATCTCGTCGTCCTCAAGACCGCGGCTTGAAGTTCAAACGATTTTGAAGATCGCCAGCGCCAGCACGACCTGGGCGAGGAAGCCGACCGTGAAGGCCAGCGTGCGAAACACCGGCAGCCCCATGGTGTAGACGATCAGATGCGCGAGGCGGGCCCAGAAATAGACCACGCAGGCATACACGGTCCATTTTGACGAATAGTCGATTTGCGCCAGGATCAACACCAATGGCGCGAAGATCACGAGATTCTCGACCGCGTTGTCATGTGCGAACATCAGCCTTGTGGCCCATTCCGCATGCGGCTTGTCGTTGCGCGACGGATTGGCCATGGCGCCGCCGAGGCCGCGCACCTGACAGCGGTTGAGGATGTAGGGTACCCACAGCAGCCCCGTCATGATAACCGTCAGCGTCAGCCAGAATATCTCGCGCGTCATCGCGTTTCCCCCTCAGTTATTTTCGAATCTCGTCCCGGCGGGACGCCTGATCATACTCAAACACGCTGCATCGCGCTACGCGCGAACCCGGACGTAACTGCCGGGCGCATCCTCGATGGCCGGCAACGCTTCAGTGCCGACGGCACGCGCCGGAACCTGTTCGGCATCGATGCTTTCCAGCCATGCGCGCCAGTCCGGCCACCACGATCCCTTGTGTTCCTGCGCACCCTTGAGCCAGTCGGCAAGCGTCACGTCCTTGATATTGTCGTTGGTCCAGTACTGATATTTGCCCGACGCCGGCGGGTTGACCACGCCGGCAATATGGCCGGACCCCGCCAGCACGTATTTCACCGGCCCGCCGAAAAACCGCGAGCCGTAGAGCACGGATTCCGCCGGCGCGATGTGATCTTCGCGGGCCGCCATATTGTAGACCGGCACCTTGACCTTCGACAGGTCGAGCAGCGTGTTGTCCAGCACCATGCTGCCGGTCGACAGCCGGTTCTCCAGATAACAGTTGCGCAGATAATACGAATGGTTCGCCGCCGGCATCCGCGTCGCATCCGAATTCCAGTGTAGCAGGTCGAACGACGAGGGTGACTGCCCCTTCAAATAGTTGCTGACGACATAGGACCAGATCAGGTCGTTGGAGCGCAGCATGTTGAAGGCCATCGCCATCTTGCTGCCTTCGAGCACGCCAGAGGTCTCCATGTCACGCTCGAGCGTCGCGATCTGGTCCTTATCGACGAACACCAGCAGGTCGCCGGCATGGGTGAAGTCGACTTGCGCGGCAAAGAAGGTCGCGGACGTCACGCGATCGCGCTGCTTTTCCGCAAGCCATGCCAGCGTCGAGGCGAGCAGGGTGCCTCCGACGCAATAGCCCGCGGTGTGGATCTTGGTCTCGCCGGTAGCCCGTTCGATGACATCCATCGCCGCAAGCGGGCCTTCCTTCATGTAGTCTTCGAAGGTCTTGTTGCCGAGGCTCTTGTCCGGATTGACCCACGAGATCACGAACACGGTGATGCCCTGATCGACGCACCATTTGATGTAGGATTTCTCGGGCTTGAGATCGAGAATATAGAACTTGTTGATCCACGGCGGCACGATCAACAGCGGCGTGCGCAGCACGCTTTCCGTCGAAGGCGCGTACTGGATCAGCTGCATCAGCTCATTCTGGAAGATCACCTTGCCCGGCGTCGTCGCCATGTTGACGCCGACATCGAGATTGGAAGGGTCGGACTGCCGGATGCGCAGATTGCCGTGGCCGGCCTCGATATCCTCCGCCAGCATTTTCATGCCGCGAACGAGGTTTTCGCCGCTGGACGCCAGCGTTTCGCGCAGGACTTCCGGATTGGTGAGAACGAAATTCGACGGCGCCAGCGCGTTGCTGATCTGCTGCACGTAGAACTCGGCCTTCTTGCGGGTATGCGGATCGATGCCTTCGGCGTTGACCACCAGATCCCGCGCCCATTGCGTCGTGAGCAGATAGCCCTGCATCATGAAATCGAAAAACTGGTTCGATTTCCATTCCGGATCCTTGAATCGCTTGTCGCGCGGCGAGGGTTCGATCGCGGGCGGAGGCGCTTCGCCAACGAGACGGCGCATCGCCGAGCCCCACAGATCGAGATAGGCCTTGCCCAGCTTCATCTGCAGGTCCAGCGACCGGGTTTCGTCGGACAGCCAATATTCGGCCACGGTGCTGAAGGTCTTGATCACCTCGCCGAGTTCGCTCGGCGGCTTGTCCCGGACTTCGCCGTCTTCACGTGGTTTGAGATAGGCAGCCAGCGCCTGACCGCTGCTCTCCATCGCCCGCGCAAGATTCATCGCGAAGGCTTCGGGGTCGAACTTTTTCGCGACCTGGTTTTCGGTGCTGACGTCATTCATGTCCGGACACTATCTATTCATTTTGAGTTCGTCACCGCGCAGCGCAGCGAGGGCGGGCGCGAGGTGAATCCCCTCGCCGGATGTTGCAGTGCGATAAACTATCTTTGTTCCGACATATTGAAGCCCCACCGGTCCGCCTAGTGTTGTTCTGGCTTTAATCGTTTCGGGCGACAATGGTTTGAATGATTGCAGCTTGATATGATGGCGTCTTGCCGCTGCAAGGCTCGTACCAGCAGGTCTTGTCAGCGACCGTGTGATTTCCTGGCGAATGTCGGTGGATCGAAAAGTCGGCGCATGGGTAATAGCAGCTTTGTTGCTGTCGGCGCCGGCGCTCGGCGGTTGCTCGACATCAATTGCGGATATGCCACTGGTCGGAACACCCGCGGACGCGCCCGAGCGTCCGAAGGAAGCAGGCAGCTATCTTCCGGTCCATGATTTGCCGCCAAATCGCGATGAGGCCGCGATGGCTCCGTCAGAGCGGGCCAAGGTACAGGCCGAATTACTGGCCGCACGGGACCGTCAAGCTTCCGCGGCGGCCGCCCAAAACCCCGCGGCGAAATGACGTAAACGGCTGGCGCGGCAGTGGGTCCGTGGTAAAAGAACCCAATTCAACCGCAAATCAGGATCACGACACCCGATTTGCGCCTGAACTCGCTCTAAATCCTTGATTGGGCGCGATTTCTGGACGAAACCGACTTTTGTTTCGAAAAAGCCGAGAGGTGTCGGCAATTCTGGTGTCACGGGTTGTCGGAGCAAGGTCCCATGGAAGATTTTTACCGCATCCGCCGTCTGCCCCCTTATGTGTTCGAGCAGGTCAACCGGGCCAAGGCGGCTGCGCGAAATGCCGGGGCCGATATCATCGATCTCGGCATGGGCAATCCGGATTTGCCGACGCCGCAGCACGTCATCGAAAAGCTCAAGGAAACGCTGGGCAAGCCGCGGACCGACCGCTACTCGGCTTCGCGCGGAATTACCGGCCTGCGCCGGGCGCAAGCGGGTTATTACGCCAGGCGCTTTGGCGTGAAGCTCAATCCCGAGACCCAGATCGTCGCAACCCTGGGGTCCAAGGAAGGCTTTGCCAATGTGGCGCAGGCGATCACCGCACCCGGTGACGTCGTGCTGTGTCCGAATCCGAGTTATCCGATCCATGCCTTTGGGTTTCTGATGGCGGGCGGCGTGATCCGCTCGGTGCCGTCGGAACCAACGCCGCAGTTCTTCGAGGCGGTGGAGCGCGCCATCATCCATTCGATTCCGAAGCCGATTGCGCTGATCGTCTGCTATCCCTCCAATCCGACCGCTTATGTCGCAAACCTCGATTTTTACAAGGATCTGGTGGCATTCGCGAAGAAGCATGAAATCTTCATTCTGTCGGATCTGGCCTACGCCGAAGTCTATTTCGACGACAACAACCCGCCGCCCTCGGTGCTGCAGGTGCCGGGCGCGATCGATGTGACCGTGGAATTCACCTCGATGTCGAAGACATTCTCGATGGCCGGCTGGCGGATGGGATTTGCGGTCGGCAATGACCGCATCATCGCAGCTTTGGCGCGGGTGAAATCCTACCTCGATTACGGTGCATTCACGCCGATCCAGGTGGCAGCTACCGCAGCGCTCAATGGCCCCGAGGATTGCATTCGCGAGATGCGCGACACCTATCGCAAACGCCGGGATGCGCTGGTGGAATCCTTTGGCCGGGCGGGGTGGGATATTCCGCCGCCTGAAGCCTCGATGTTCGCCTGGGCGCCGCTACCGCCGGCCTTCAAGGACGTCGGCAGCATGCAGTTTGCGACCCTGATGGTGGAGAAATCCGGCGTCGTGGTCTCGCCGGGCGTCGCCTTTGGCGAGCACGGCGAGGGTTTCGTTCGCATCGCCATGGTGGAAAACGAGCAGCGCATCCGCCAGGCCGCGCGCGGCGTCCGGCGCTTCCTTGAAAGCGGCATTGAAACGTTGCACAACGTGGTTCCTCTCGCCAACCGGCGGTAGGCTTTCGGTGATTTCTCCGACAGGTTCACTTCGTCATGGTCGCACCCCTGAAAGTGGGTATCGCGGGGCTCGGCACTGTTGGCGCCGAAGTCGTCCGTCTCATCGAGCAGCAGGGCCGGACCCTGTCGGCGCGCTGCGGCCGTGGCGTGCGCGTCGTCGCCGTTACGGCACGTTCGAAGGCAAAGAAACGTAACCTCGATCTGCGCGGCATCGCCTGGGCCCGGAATGCGCTTGAATTGGCCAACGATCCCGGCGTCGATTGTTTCGTCGAATTGATGGGCGGATCCGGCGATCCCGCGCTGTCGGCCATCGAAGCTGCCTTGACGGCAGGCAAGTCGGTGGTGACCGCAAACAAGGCGCTGATCGCCAGGCACGGATTGCGGCTGGCCAAGGCGGCCGAAAAGCATGGCAGCGCGCTGAATTTCGAGGCGGCGGTCGGTGCTGCCATCCCTGTCGTCAAAACCCTGCGCGAGGGTCTTGCCGGTACCGGCATCAATCGCGTCTACGGCATTCTCAACGGCACCTGCAACTACATCCTGACCCGGATGGAGCAGGAAGGCCTGTCGTTCGCCGAATGCCTGAAGGATGCGCAGCGCCTCGGTTATGCCGAGGCCAATCCGTCATTCGACGTCGACGGCCACGACACCGCGCAGAAGCTGGCCATTCTGGCGAGCCTCGCCTTCGGCACCAAGGTTGCGCAGAGCGCCGTTTATGTCGAAGGCATTTCCTCGATCGCGCCGGAAGATCTGCGCGCGGCTGAGGAACTCGGTTTTCGTGTAAAACTGCTCGGGGTCGCGGTGCGAACCGCCAAGGGCATCGAACAACGCGTGCATCCGACCATGGTGCCGAAATCCTCCTCGATCGCGCAAGTGATGGGCGTGACCAATGCCGTGACCATCGACGGTGAAGGCATTCCGCCGATTACGCTGGTCGGTCCCGGCGCGGGCGGTGCGGCTACCGCCTCGGCCGTGGTCGCCGACATTGCCGATGTCGCACGCGGCATCCGCGCCATGCCGTTCGGGCGCCCGGTGGCGAAATTGCGGGCGACCAAAAAGGCGCCAATGGAGCGTCACGAAGGCGGCTATTATATCCGCCTGATGGCGCGTGATCTGGCGGGCACCGCGGCGACCATCGCCACGCGCCTTGCCGAACAGAAGATTTCCATCGAATCCATTGTGCAGCGGCACCCCGACGGCGTTGACGTCCGCGGTGTTGCGAGGAAAGCTTCGCCGGTACCGGTCATCCTGATTACCTATGCGACCAGTGAGGACGCGGTGCATCGCGCGCTGCAGGCCGTGCAGCGCGACAAGGTGATCAACGGCCGGCCGCAGGTGATACGGATCGAAAAGAACTAGCGCTGCGAGGCGCGCCACGATTTGTGCGGACCGGGACGTCCGCGGTACTGTCTTAGGGGAGTTTTGCCGATGTCGACCCATATTTCCGTTCCGCCGCAGCTGTTGCTGGAGCGCATTCTCACGCTCGAGATCGTGCGAGTGACGGAACGCGCCGCGGTGTCGGCGGCGCGGTTGCGCGGTCACGGCAACGAGAAGGCGGCCGACCAGGCCGCCGTCGACGCCATGCGCCGCGAGCTCAACAAGCTCCCGATCGAAGGCACCGTCGTGATCGGAGAGGGCGAGCGCGACGAGGCGCCGATGCTGTTCATCGGCGAAAAGGTCGGGATGAACGCCGGCCCGCAAGTCGATATCGCCGTGGACCCGCTCGAAGGCACCACGCTGTGCGCCAAGAACATGCCGGGCGCGATCGCCACCATGGCGATGGCGGACGGCGGCACGCTGTTGCACGCGCCCGATGTCTACATGCAGAAGATCGCGGTCGGTCCCGGCTACGCCAAAGGCGTGGTCGAACTCGACGCTCCCGCCGCCGACAATGTTCGCCGCCTGGCCAAGGCGAAGGGGGTCGACATGTCGGCGATCACCGTGCTGATGCTGGATCGTCCGCGCCATTCCGATATCATTGCCGCCGTGCGCGGCACAGGGGCCGCGGTGCGTCTCATTACCGACGGCGACGTGGCGGGCGTGATCCATTGCGCCGATCCCGACAATACCGGTGTCGACATGTATATCGGCACCGGCGGTGCTCCCGAAGGCGTGCTGGCGGCGGCTGCCTTGCGCTGCATCGGCGGCCAGATGCAATGCCGCCTCATTCTCGACACCGACGAAAAACGCGAACGCGCCCGCAAGATGGGCGTCACCGATCCGCGCATGATCTACGGCATCGAGGACATGGCCAAGGGCGACTGCCTGTTCGCCGCGACCGGCGTCACCACCGGTTCGCTGTTGTCCGGTGTCAAGTTCCGGAAGGATGTCATCGAGACCGAGACGGTGGTGATGCGCTCGGTCACCGGCACCGTGCGCTACATCAAGGCCGAGCATCGGCAACTCGAAAAATTCCATCTCGATTGACGCGCGAATGACCGGCACGATCCTGATACGACCGGTCGGCGAAGACGAACGCGAGGCGTGGAATCCGCTGTGGGAGGGTTACCTCAGCTTCTACAAGACGGCGCTGACGCGGGAGATCAGCGATCTCGCCTGGCAGAGGTTTCACGATCCGGATGAGCAGATGTTTGCGCTGGGCGGCTATGTCGATGGCAATCTCGCCGGGTTCGCGCATTATCTGTTCCATCGCTCGACCTGGGCTCCCAAGCGATATTGTTATCTGGAGGATTTGTTCGTCGCCGACAGCGCGCGCGGCCGGGGTCTGGGGCGCGCGCTGATCGAGGCGGTCTATCAGAGGGCCGAAGCGGCCGGCGCGAGCCGGGTGTATTGGTTGACGCAATCGAGCAACGCGCAGGCGCGGGCGCTGTACGACAAGATGGCCGACAATCTCGGCTTCATCCAGTACCGCAAGGTGCTTTGAACAATAGCCGTCATTCCGGGGCGGCGCGAAGCGTCGAACCCGGAATCTCGAGATTCCGGGTCTGGTGCATCCCGGAATGACGAGGTCTGAAAGGAAATGGACATGTCCGATATTTCGGCCGTAAAGGCGCTGGTGTTCGATGTGTTCGGTACCGTGGTCGACTGGCGCTCCAGCCTGATCGCGGACTTCACCAAATGGTCGGAAACCCGCGGCGTCAAAGCCGACTGGACCGCTTTGGTCGATGGCTGGCGCGCGGTGTATTCGGCATCGATGGATGAGGTGAGAAAACACCCCGAGCGCGGCTACATGATCCTGGACGCGCTGCACCGGCAGTCGCTGGAAAAACTGGTCGCGCAGTTTTCAATTCAGGGCCTGAACGAAGCCGATCTGGATTACCTCAACCGGGGCTGGCACCGGTTGTATGCGTGGCCGGACAGCGTCGACGGCCTGACCCGGCTGAAGAAGAAGTTCATCATCAGCCCGCTCTCGAACGGCAATGTCGCGCTCTTGACCAACATGGCGAAGTTCGCAGGGCTGCCGTGGGATCTCGTGATGTCCGCGGAACTATTCGAACATTACAAGCCCGATCCAGAAACCTATCTCGGCGCCGCGCGCCTGCTTGGCCTCAAGCCGGAGCAGGTCATGATGGTCGCGGCTCATAATGGGGACCTGAAGGCCGCGCAGAAACTGGGATTGAAAACCGCCTTCGTTCCGCGCCCGACCGAATACGGTCCGCTGCAGAAATACGATTTCGAGGCCACCGGCGATTGGGATATCGTCGCTGCGGATTTTGGTGGGATCGCGGATCGGATGGGGTGTTAGCCCGCGCCGATGCTATTCCAGCACTCAAGCCAACGCCTTTGCGCGGGATGACGGGTATAACTTGAGCCCGCGTGCGGCGAATCATTGAACTGCGGGCACACTTTCTTATTTGCTGCGGACATGTCGCTCCCCGCATCCGCAATCCCGATCGAAGCGCCGCCGGCGTTTCTCGGCGTGTCACATTCGGCGACCGGAAAGCTGTGGCGCGACCGGCTCGATGGGCGCGGCGCGGCGCGAGCGCTGGCGATCGCGCAACGTTATCATCTGCCGGAAATGCTGGCGCGGGTGCTGGCGGGGCGCGATGTCGAGATCGATGCAGTCGAGGATTTCCTCGATCCGACCATCCGCAAACTGATGCCCGATCCGTATACCGTGACGCAGATGGAGGTTGCCGCCAAGCGCATCGCGGACGCGGCCACAGCCGGCGAGAAGGTCGCGATCTTCGGCGACTACGACGTCGACGGCGCTACATCTGCGGCACTGCTGGCGTGGCACCTGCGCCATTGCGGGCTCGATCCGCTGATCCACATTCCCGACCGGATCTTCGAAGGCTACGGCCCCAACGTCGAGGCGGTGCGCATGCTCGCGGGGAAAGGCGCAACATTGCTGGTGACGGTGGATTGCGGCACTACCAGTTTCGAGCCGCTGGCCGAAGCAAAGCGTCTCGGCATGTCGGTCGTCGTCATCGATCACCATCAATCGGGCGATGAATTGCCCGAGGTCGATGCGCTGGTGAATCCGAACCGGCCTGACGACCTCTCAGGCCTCGGTCATCTCGCGGCCGTCGGCCTCGTGCTGGTAACGCTGGTCGCGGTGAACCGGGAACTGCGTGCGCGGGGTTTCTGGACCAGCGAGATGCCGGAACCGGATCTGTTGGGCATGCTGCATCACGTGGCGCTCGGCACCGTCGCCGACGTCGCCCCGTTGATCGGGCTTAACCGCGCCTTTGTTGCAAAAGGCCTGATCGCGATGCGCCGCCGCGATCATGTCGGACATACCGCGCTGATGGACGTGTCGCGGCTGAACGGTCCACCGGAGGCCTGGCATCTGGGCTTCATGCTGGGGCCACGCATCAATGCCGGCGGCCGGATCGGGCGCGCCGATCTCGGGGTGCGGCTGCTGCTGGAGGGCGATATCTCCGAGGCGGCGCGGATTGCTGCCGAACTCGACCGGCTCAACACCGAACGCCGCGTCATCGAACAGATGGCGGAGGCACAGGCGGAAGCCGAAGCGCTGGCTTCGCTCGGGCTGGAAGACAAGGGCGCCGTCATCGTCACGGCGTCGGAAGGCTGGCATCCCGGCGTGGTCGGTCTGGTCGCCTCGCGCCTGAAGGAGAAGTTTTCGCGGCCCGCCTTTGCCATTGCGCTGGAGCCGGGCGGTATCGGTACCGGGTCGGGCCGCTCGATCTCCGGCGTCGATCTTGGCAAGGCCGTGCGTCAGGCGGTGAAGGACGGCTTGTTGATGAAAGGCGGTGGCCACGCCATGGCCGCGGGCGTGACCCTGCGCAAGGAAAGACTGGCGGAATTCCGCGCCTATATGGAAAGCACGCTGGCCGATGATGTCGCCAGTTCCCGGCACGACAATGAGCTGTTCATCGACGGCGCGGTCAGCGCACGCGCGGTCACGACCGAATTCGCAGCGACGCTCAATCGGGCAGGGCCGTTCGGCTCAGGCAATCCGGAACCCGTGGTGGCGCTGCCGTCACATCAATTGATCTATGCCGACGAAGTTGGGCAGGCCCATCTGCGGCTGCGATTCAAATCCGGCGACGGCGCTATTGTGAACGGCATCGCATTTCGCTCGGTCGGCCAGAAACTCGGCAACGCCCTGACCCAAAATCGCGGGCAGCCGCTACACGTAGCGGGTTCGCTCGCTGTCGATCGCTGGCAGGGCACCGAGCGCGTGCAGTTTCGCGTCCTGGATGTCGCGGTGCTGGATCAGGGGCCGGCGGTGATCAGGTAGTTTCACCCGTCATTCCGGGGCAACGCGCAGCGGTGAACCTGGAATCTCATGACGAGTCCTCCGTGAAATATCCCAAAGCGTTTGATAGGCAATAGAAATCGCCGGAATTTCTGCAATTGGATTTGCTGGAAAGTCGGGCAGCTGCGTCGATTTTCTTGCAAATTGAAGTTTGGGATTCCCTTGAATCTGAAGGCCGTGATTCTCTGCTGCTCGAGGTTATGAGCGGAGGGTTGGATGCGACCACGGGAACGGCGGGAGAGCGGCGAGCAGGATCTGTTTCGTTCGCGGCTCGACCAGGTCATCAACATGGATCACGCTCTGGCGAAGCTGGCGCGAACGATCGACTGGGGGTTTCTGGAAGAGAAGTTCGGCGTGGTTTATGCCGACGGCTCCGGCCGGCCGCCGCTGCCGACGCGGCTGATGGCGGGGCTGGCGATTCTCAAGCACACCTACAACCTCAGCGACGAGGTGGTGTGCGAGCAATGGATCGAGAATCCGTATTACCAGTACTTCTGCGGCGAGGAGTTTTTCCAGCACCGGCTGCCGCTCGACCGCTCCTCGATGACCCACTGGCGCAACCGCATGGGCGAGGAGCGGCTGCAGGCGTTGTTGCAGGAGAGCCTGGCGGTGGCAACGAGGACTGGTGCGATGAAGCCCTCGGAGCTCTCGCGCGTCATTGTCGACACCACGGTGCAGCCGAAGAACATTGCCTTTCCGACCGATGCCAGGCTGTTGAACCGGGCCCGCGAGAAGTTGGTGAAGCTCGCCAAAAAGCTCGGCGTGGAGCTACGGCAGTCTTACACGCGGGTCGGCAAGTCCGAACTCATCCAGCACCAGCGCTACGCCCATGCCAAGCAGTTCAAGCGCGCCAACAAGGCGTTGCGCAAGCTCAAGACCTATCTGGGCCGTGTCATCCGCGACATTGCCCGCAAGATCGAAGGCGACCATGGGCGCGAGGCCAGCTTCGCTCTCCTGCTCAGTCTCGCTCGACGGGTACGAGCACAGGAGCGCGGACAGCGCGGTTCCAAGGTTTACAGCCTGCATGCCCCGGAAGTGGAATGCATCGGCAAGGGCAAAGCGCACAAGCCTTACGAGTTCGGCGTCAAGGTCAGCGTCGCCACCACCCTCAAGCGCAGCAAGGGCGGCCAGTTCGTCCTCCATGCGCAAGCGCTGCCGGGCAATCCCTACGACGGCCATACGCTGGCTGGCGTCATTCCGGCGATCGAGCAACTGGTCGGCAATACGATCGAACGGCTCCATGCCGACGCCGGCTATCGCGGTCATAATGCGCCGCCGGAATACCAGTTCAAGATCTATACCTCAAAGCAGAAGCGCCGCGTGACGCAGGCGATCAAACGAGAGATGAAACGCCGTGCCGCCGTCGAGCCCGTCATCGGCCATCTCAAGCAAGATCACCGGATGGACCGCAACTATCTCGCCCACCGCCGAGGCGACCTCAACAACGCTGTCCTCGCCGCCGCCGGCTATAACTTCCGCCGTCTGATCAGGTGGATCAGGATTGTGTTGCGCCTCATCCTGAAGGCGATCTTCCCGCAGTCAGAACTCGTGCCCACGTGAGAATGGCGATTCTTCACCGAAGACTGACGATACGATCGAGATTCCGGGTTCGATGCTTCGCATCGCCCCGGAATGACGAACTGAAAAGTAGCGCGCTAAATGCCCTGTCTCAACCTCGCCAGCACTTGCAGCCCGCCATACCCGTCCGCGGGCAATCCGATCCTGGCCTGATAATCCCTGACCGCCTGCATGGTGTCGTTGCCGACGCGACCGTCAGTGCCGCCGGTGTCGAAGCCGGCTCTTGTCAATCGCGTCTGCAATTCCTGCAGCTCGGCCAACGTCAACGCGCGCTCCGATCCGGGGAAGGGTTGGATGAACGGTGGTGCGCCGAGAATGCGGTCGCCGAGATGGCAAATCGCGAGCGCGTAGTTCATCGAAGGATTGTAACTGCGCACCGCGTAGAAATTCGGACCCAGCAGGAACGCAGGGCCACCTTGCTCCGGCACCCACATTTTCGCCGATGCATGCGGTTGCGGAAACGCCTGGCCGTCGGCGCGCAAGACACCGGCGCTCGACCAGGCGGCGTAGGTTCGACTGCCGCTCTTCGCGGCTCCGGTTGCGCGGACTTCATAGCCCCAATGTTCGCCGCGGTGATACTTGCCGCGGTCGACCAGAAAGCGCGCGCTGGAGCCGAGCGCATCGTCGGGCTTGCCGAATGGCGACACCCGACCGTCGCCATCGTAATCCATGCCGACGTTGAGCCAAACTTCCGGCATCCACTGGGTATGTCCCATCGCGCCAGCCCAGGAACCGCGCATTTCCTCCGGCGTGCCCCAGCCACGATCGACGATCTTCAATGCGTTGATCAGTTCGGTTTCCCAATAGGCGCGGCGGCGCGGCTCGTTCCAGGCTAGTGCCGCCAGCGATGGAAACACCGGCCGCATATGGTTCTGCTGCACCTGGGGATCGCCGAACGCGGATTCGACGCCCCACAGCGCCAGCAAGGTGCCACGCTCGACGCCAAAATCCCGTTCGATCCGCGCAAACAGCGCCTCGTTCTTCCGTAAAGCTTCCTTGCCGGCGATGATGCGCCAGTCCGAGACCCGGCGATTGATGTATTGCCAGGTCTCCTCGTTGAACTCCGGTTGCTTCTCCATCTGCTTGAACACGGTCATGTCAGGCTCGATGCGGCCCATCACGCGCATATAGGTCGCGTCCGAAACGCCCTTGGCCAGCGCGCGGGCGCGAAAGCCATCGCGCCACTGGTCGAAACCGGGAGACGAAGCGGCAAAGGTGGCGAGCGGACGCATGAGCAGGGCGCCCGCGCTCAAGCCGGATTGCAGCATGGCGCGGCGGCTCAGGATATTGCGAGAATCAGATGGTCCCATGCGGTCAGTCTAGCGGTCCAGGGCAGGGCGCGGCAAAGGTCATTGGTGCGGTGGAACCAGCGGTCTCCGCAGGAGATATTCGGCACTTTCGGACCGCATTTCAGGCCAGAGCAACCGCTTCGATAGCGACCAGCACGCCCGGGATATCGGCACCGAAGCGGACCATGGCCCGTGCCGGCTTCGGCCCCGGGAAAAACTCCGCATACGCTTCGTTCATCTCCCTGTAGAGGTCGGGTCGTGCCAGCAATACGGTGACTTTCACCACGCGGTCGAGCGAACTGCCCGCAGCTTGGAGGATGGTCTGGACGTTGCGCAGCGCCTGACGCGTCTGCTCCTGCATCGTTTCACCGACAATCTCGGTGGGACCACCGCCGGGCCTGACAGGTATCTGTCCTGAAACGAACACAAAACCGTTGGCCACGACGGCGTGCGAGTAGGGAGAATGTGCCCCCGGGTAGTCAGGCACATCGACGTACTGGATCGCGGACGGCTCGACTGCGGCCATCTTTTTCGCCTCCCTCTGAGCGGGCGAAGACCCGCTGTTGCAATTGTGAGTTCGTTCTAGTTCTCGCTGCCCTCCTGCGGGTCCGGACGGACCACGTCCTCCGGCGAGGCATGCGCCACGGCGGGCGACGAGGCGGGTTCGGGCCCGATCTCACGTCCACGTCCGCGGATCAGGCGTTCATAGGCGGAGATGAGGGTGAGGTAGGGATTGACCCAGAGCCAGCCGTCGCGCGTGAACACCTGGACGTCGAAATGCAGATGGCGGGTGGTGCCGTTGGGATGGTCCAGATAGTTGGAAACCAGTCCGATTTTTTCGCTTTCCTCAACGATGCGGCCGTTGAGAACGCCGTCGTCATCCATCTTCGCCGGGTTCATATGCATGTAGCGAAAGCGGATGTGTTCGTTGCGGCTGTTGATCTGCAACGTCACGGCCTGTTGCTTTGCCGAACGGATCAGCACGCCGTCGCGAACCGCGACCACACCCTGCTGGTCGGCCTCGCAGCGTTCCCCGCCTTCGTTGCGCGGCGGACACGGCGCAGGGCGGATATCCTGTCCCTGATGGCCAAAACCGCCGGCGCATTGTCCCACCTCAAAGCTGCGGGATTCGCAAAAATTGTCCTGCCAGGGATAGCTGGTATTACTGCCCACGGTGTCGTCGGGCTTCGCGCCGGATTTGCGTTTGCCGTAGGATTGCGAGTGGACAAAGGCCGGAGCCTTCTCCAGCGGAAACCGGATTTGCGAATAGGCATTGGGATCAGCGTCGCCACCCTGTTTGCGATAGCCGCTGTTGGCAATGATGTCGCCGCTCGGGCGATAGGTGAAATCGGCGGACTGCTGCGTCGGTCGCTCGGCGATCCCGGCGGGGATATCCATGCGTGGACGAGAGGGCAGGCCGCCGGCGATGCGCAACGCCTTGAGGAAGCGCTCGGCGACCGGATAGGCCTCGCGACAGGCCAGACGCCTTGCACGCGGCGTGCTATCCAGACACTGAATCGATACGACATAGGGCACGCCGAAACGCGTGAAGGCATACCGCACGTAACCTTCCCGGATGAAGCGTCGCAGGTCAGGGAATTGTGCCGCCAGGGCCTTGACCGGTTCGCCCTTGTTGCCACGGGGATCGCTGATGTCATAGGTCAGGATTGAGCCGGTGATCTGCACTTCGACCGGTTTGGCGTAGGTCTGCTTCGGCATGCCCTCGCCAGCGCCGGGTTCGAGCGAAAACAGCGCGTCATAGCCGGCAGGTCCGGCATCAAACAGGTCGGCGGAACGGAAGTCGGCCTGATAATGCGATAGCGAGAGGCTCGCCGGCGCGTCGTTTTGCCGGGCGTCGAGAAATGCTGCGGTGTCGAACGGCAGCAGCACGGGTACCGGACTGCGGCCGATGCCGATGAAGAAAGGCGAGGTCACCGCGTTCAATTGCACCAGCGCCGGTGTCGAACGCGGATCGAATGCCGGAAGCCGGCGTTGGCCGGAAAACGTAAAGGCGGATACGACCGACGGCTGGGTGCCGATTTCCGACCTGAGTTGATCGAGAACGGCGCGCCACTCGACACGCACGGCCGATACGGCAGGTGTTTTGAATTCGTCGGCAGCAAGCCAGCCGGTCCCGGCGAACAATGCTGCCAACTGACACGCCAGGAAGCGGAAACAGCGAGACCCGGAAAACTTCGGTCGCAATGGCGTCGCCTCCGGCGTCACGTCATGTCCGGCCGGCCCTAGTCCTTGGCGCGTTCGACGTACGACCCGTCCTCGGTCATGACCACGATCCGCGTTCCCGTGCCGATATGGGGAGGCACGTTGGTGCGTACGCCGTTGGACAGCATGGCCGGCTTGTAGGACGACGATGCGGTTTGCCCTTTGGTGACCGGCTCGGTATCGACCACTTCCAGCGTCGCGCGCTGCGGCATCTGGATCGCCACCGGAATGACGCCGTGCAGCGACAGCTTTACGGTCATGTTTTCCTGCAAATACGCCGCGGCGTTGCCGATGACGTCCTCGGGCACCTGGACCTGGTCGTAATTGTCGTTGTTCATGAAGTGGAAGCCGTCGGCGTCCTTGTAGAGGTAGTTGAAATTCTGGTCCTCGATGGTCGCCTTCTCCACCTGGTCCGTGGTCTTGTAGCGTTCGGAGATTTTCACCCCGTCGCTGATGCGGCGCATTTCGATCTGGCTGACCGGGGTTCCCTTGCCGGGATGGATATTTTCGGCGGTCAGAACCACGTAGAGCTTGCCGTCCTGCTCGATGACGTTGCCCTTGCGAATAGAACTGGCGATGACTTTCAAAGCTGTTTTTCCTGATATTCTGGGCCGGGCACGATCCGGACAAGGGCGTCCCGAGGCCTGTGAGCCGGTTTCGGGCTGCAACATACTGATTTTGCCGCGTGATGCCAGTGTTTTAGGAGCTTGCGGAGCGTTCCATTGGCGGTCAAAAACGACCGGGTCGCTGCGGCGCGAGCACCCCGGTCACTTCGATTTCGGTTCGGGATACTTGATGGCTTTCGCGTTGTTTTTGGCGAAGTCAGGCGGCACCGAAAATGTCTGCGTCTTCAAGTCATAGACGCAGCGCCAGCCCTCGATCCAAGGGGTCTTTTCGTCCTCGCCCTGCATGTCAAACGACAGGCTGACGACGATATAGCGACTGTCGGGCCAATGCTGTCCCATCGAGGCATAGTTGTCTTCCATCCCCGCGACCAGTCCCACGAAGGCATGGTCGAGCGAATACGGGTCCTTTGGGTCTCGATGCATCCTCCTTGAGGCCGGCGTCGTGAAGAAATAGTCCCAGGCCAGATCGCCAAGGGGTTTTTTGGTCGCCGGCGAGAATTGGTAACCGTTCCTGCGATACAGAAAGAGCGTCTGGTAGCCGGCTCCTAGCTTTTGCATTCGCACCAGCCACTGGCTGTCCGGGCTGAAACGAAATCCGGCCTGATAACCCGCCAAATCATCATTTTCGCCGGGATTCAGGAGAAACGGATGCCGATGATCACTGTCGAATGTCCAGAACTGGAACAGGAGACTCTCGTCTTTTTGTGACTTGGCATATTGTTCGATCCGCATGGACTTATCGGGGGATACAAAGGTCCCTTCGGCCTTTGGTTTGAAATCGACCTCCGGCCCATCGGCACGAGCCGGCGCCACCGTGGCGATACCAAGCCACAGCACAATCCAAGCGCCTCGTAGTCTACGGTCAAACATAGTTGTATCCATTTCACGATTAGTCGCCGAGATGTGCCAATGGTTCGGATCAATACCTTCGCTAAACCCGGACCGCCCGTATGACCCGAAATCCCGTTGGCAAGACCGCGAGCGGACCGTCGCCGTGGTGGTCGCCTGATCGCCATGCCGATGTCAGACCGTTTCTGGCCGCGCGCGGCGCCATCACCCGGGCTGTCCGGGCATGGTTCGACGAGCAGGGTTTTGCCGAGGTCGAAACCGGAATTTTGCAGGTTTCGCCGGGCAACGAGACCCATCTGCATGCGCCGCGCACCGAGCTTGCCGCCGCCGATGGGGCGCGTGCGATGCGTTATCTGCGGACTTCGCCGGAATTCGCCTGCAAGAAATTGCTGGCGGCGGGCGAAACAAAGATTTTCGAGTTCGCGCGGGTGTTCCGCGATCGCGAGCGTGGCGACCTGCATCTGCCTGAGTTCACCATGCTGGAATGGTACCGCGCCAATGCGGGCTATGATGTTGTCATGGCCGATGGCGTCGTGATCATCGCGCACGCCGCCGAGGCGACCGGCATCGGACGATTTTCGTTTCGCGGCAGAAGCGCCGATCCCTTTGCCGAGCCGGAGCTGCTGACGGTGGCGGCCGCGTTCGACCGGTTCGCCGGTATCGACCTGCTGGCCACCATCGACGACGGCGCGGGCGATCGAGCAAGGCTCGCGGCGGCGGCAAACGAGCGGGTGCGGATCGCCGAGGATGACACCTGGTCGGATATTTTCAGCAAGATATTGGTCGAGCACGTCGAGCCGAATCTGGGGCAGGGACGCCTGACCCTGCTGTATGAATATCCGGCGCCGGAAGCGGCGCTGGCGCGGACCAAGGCGTCCGATCCGCGCGTCGCCGAACGCTTTGAGATCTATGCCTGCGGCGTCGAGTTGGCGAACGGGTTCGGCGAATTGACCGATGCCGCCGAGCAGCGCCGCCGTTTCACGCAGGCGATGGACGAGAAGCAGCGGCGCTACGGCGAGCGCTACCCGCTCGATGAGGATTTTCTCGACGCCGTGGCCGCGATGCCGGAAGCAAGCGGCGTCGCGCTCGGTTTCGACCGGCTGGTGATGCTGGCGAGCGGCGCGACGCAGGATCGATCAGGTGGTATGGACGCCGCCGGCGGGTGACGCATGAGCAAGATCACGCCAGCCGCGACGTTGCGCCGCCCGCCGAACTCGTCGCGCACGGGCTTGCGCCAGCGGCTGATCTTGCCGATCTGGAACAGGTCGCGGCGCGCTATGCGATCGCCATCACGCCTGATATTGCCGCGCTGATCGACCCCAGCGATCCCGACGATCCGATCGCGCGGCAGTTCATTCCCAGGCCGGAGGAATTGCTGACGCAGCCCGGCGAGAGCGCCGATCCGATCGGCGACCACGCGCATTCGCCGGTGCGACGGCATCGTGCATCGCTATCCCGACCGGGTGCTGTTCAAGCTGGTTCATGTCTGCGCGGTGTATTGCCGCTTTTGTTTCCGCCGCGAAATGGTCGGGCCGGGCAAGGCGACCGCGCTGTCGGATGCCGCCTATCGCGGCGCGCTCGATTATATCCGCGCGCATCCCGAAATCTGGGAAGTCATCCTGACCGGCGGCGATCCCCTGATGCTGTCGCCGCGGCGGCTGGCCGAGATCATGGCGGAGCTCGCCGCGATCGATCACGTCAGGATCATCCGGATTCATACCCGCGTGCCGGTGGCCGATCCGGCGCGCATCAGCGGCGAGATGGTCGCGGCGTTGAAGGTCGAGGGCGCTGCGACCTGGGTTGCACTGCACGCCAATCATGCCAGCGAACTGACCGGCAAGCCGCCCGCGCCGCCTGCGCCGCCTGGTCGACGCCGGCATTCCCATGGTGAGCCAGTCGGTGCTGCTGCGCGGCGTCAATGACAATGCCGCAGCGCTGGAAGCGCTTGATGCGCGGCTTTTGTCGAATGCCGGATCAAGCCCTATTACCTGCACCATGGCGACCTCGCGCCCGGCACGGCGCATCTGCGAACCACGCTGGAGCAGGGGCAGGAATTGATGCGAAGCCTGCGGGGCCGGGTTTCCGGACTATGCCAGCCGGAATACGTGCTCGATATTCCCGGCGGCCATGGCAAGGCGCCGGTCGGGCCGAACTATCTGTCGGCAGCGAATTCTTTTTCCCAGGCACGGTGAACGGCATCCGGAAACGCGCTATCGTGTGGTCGACTATTGCGGCGACGTTCATCTCTATCCTCCGAACCATGATGGCGCGATGACCGGACGGGCGGAAGGGCCGAGGCGACCGCACGAAGCAGTGAGTTGTGTTTCTCTGTTGGTGGAGAATTCAGATGCGAAAGCTGATCACGACAATGGCGTTACTGATGTTCGGTTCGGTAGCGCTCGCGCAGACCGGCGGGCACGGGATCCCAGACCAAATCGCCAAATTCGGCGGCACCGTCCCGCGAAGCTCCGGTCGGTCACCGCCAGCCGCGCGCCGATCAGGTGCCTTCGGAGAAAAACCTCAGCGATCCGAACGATCCCGTCAATCGCGAGGATGCCGCCCTCGACCGCAAGATCAAGAGCATCTGCCGCGGTTGCTGAGGGCTTCCGTCAGCCCTTGCGTGCGGCGAGCGCCATTCCGATCAGGGATGCGCCGCCGAACACCAGATTGATGCCGACCAAAAGGCCGATCGCCCATTCCGCCGAGCCCGGCAGGCCCGTGATGATCATGGCCGATATCAGGATGTCCAGCAGACCGGAGAACAGCATCCAGCTCCAGCGCTCGGACAATTCGCGGCGATGCTCCAGCGCATACATGATGGTGGCGACGCCTTCGGCGAGGAAATAGGCGCCGATCACGATGGTCAGGGTGAGCACGCCCTGCGCGGGCCGTGCCAGCAGAATGATGCCGGCGCCGACCGCCAGCGCGGCCGAGATCAGCGACCACCAGAAGCCCGGCATCTGCCGCGCCCAGAACGTCATGGCGAGGCCGGCGATGCCGCTGATCAGGAACATCCAGCCAAGGAAAATCGTAAACGCAAGGCTCGCGATCAGCGGCGCGACCATCGCCGCCAACCCCAAAACCACGAGCAGGATGCCTTCGAACAGAAAAGCCTTCCAGTGCTCGCGAACGGCGGCGCTCATCTTGGATTGCAGAGTGGCTGATGTCCTGGGGAATGGTCATTTGAAAATCTCCCGATGCCGGCACACGGAATGTCGCCAGTATAGCGCGCGCTCTTCGCCGCAGGGGTCAAATTCGTTCGCTCGCGCCGGCAAAATAAGAGCAGGAAATCGCCAAAAGTTGACAAATTTCGTCTAGCCCTGACCGGACGCGGATGAAAAGCCCTGCGGTGTGTCGTGCGCATCCGGTTGCGGCCCAGAATATAGATCGCGGTGGTGGCAACCAGCAACGCGATGCCGATCACGATCGAGACCAGGCCCACCGGAATGAGAACCAGCGCCGTGTCGCGCTCGGGATTGACCCACCAGTGATGGATCGACGACAGCACGAAAGACCAGCCCGGCAAATCCCGCGCCGCCGCCCAGCCACCAGCAACGCCCACATCCGGCGCAACTGGCTGAGCCGCTCGCGCGCGGTGTCGGTGCGCGGCGCGTGATGGCGGCCGACCCGCCGCACCAGCCGTGCGGCAAAGGCGATGGAGCTGAATCCGATCAGCACGCTGGCCGCGCCCAGGATCAGCCTGGTGTTGCCGGATCGATGTCCGGATTTTGCTGCAGCGTCAGCAGCGGAAAATCGAACGCCGCATGCAGCGCCAGCGGCCCCAGCAGGATCAGGATCCGGCTCGAGATGCGCGCCCAGTCGCGGTGGTGCCGGTGCGCGCCAAGCGCCGTGCCGGAGCGCGCGATCGCCAGATACGCGCCGGCGATGATGCCGAGCGAGCCATGGAACGGCACGGTCAGCACGCTGCGCAGCGCCGCCAGCGATCGCCACATTTCCTGATGCTGGATCAGATAAGCGAGGTTTTCGTAGGCCGCAAAGCCGAGGCCCGCGGCGGCGCCATAGACCACGGTGTCCATCGGATCGGCAAAACGCCGGCGCCGCGCCGAGACCGCGACGATGACGAGAATCTTGACGATTTCCTCAGGTGCGGCGACCCCGAACACCGAATGCAGCACCTGCATCACCCAGGGGCTCTCGGGCGCGTTGAGGATCGACATGAACGGCGCGCGCGCCACGCCCAGCAGCGAAATGCTGGCGGCGCCGAGCACGAAACGCCGGTCCAGACCCTGGCGGGCGGTCCGGGGCGCTCGTCGGCGGCGATCACCAGCCACAGCACCAGCAGCGCCGGTGCGACCGCCGCGGTGCCGATCACGGTCGGAAGGGAGGCAAGAAGGTTCATGGCTATGGCAAATATGCCATTTTTTCGGTGTTAGCTACACGTTTGAATACGCCGCTACGCGGCGAACAGGTGGTCCGGAACGCGCGTCCGGGATCCGCTCAGCAGCCCCTGCAGATATTCTTCAGCCGCGCATTCATCAGCGCGTCTTCCGGCGCCGATCGTATCGACGTATTTCGAATTGTCGATCTTGGAATTTTTGACGACCGAGCCTTGCGCGAGGCCGGCCTTCTCCGCCGGGTTGCGCGGGAACGGCTTCCGACCGTCGGCGCCGGCGGAGCGGCCCTGTCGTAGCAGGCTAGCCGGGCGCCGGCATCGGCTATCGATTTGCAGTCCGGCGATCTGGGCGGCAGCGGTCTGGGACAGCGCGCAAATCGCGACAATACGGCAAACAGTCTCATTTCAACCCCATGTTTTGGCCGGCGGAACCGGGCGCCAGATGCCGGCGCTGCCTAAGGACGACTATTCAACAAAATCAACGGTGTTGCCAGTTTTTACGAACGTTGGAGACAACGCCGGCGGACAAACATCGTTCATTGCGCCAGCAGGCGCCGGCAGGTCTCGACAAAGACCTGTGCGCCCGTGACGATGTCGGCATCGTCGGTGTTTTCGGTCCAGTGATGGCTGATGCCGCCGATCGAGGGCACGAACAGCATGCCCGGCCGGCATGATGGTGGCGAGGACCTGCGCGTCATGACCGGCGCCGCTGGGCATGCGGACCGACCTGCCGCCGGCCAGGGCGGCGCTCGCGGCCTCGATGGCCTGCTGGAAGTCGGCATCCATCATGGCGGGCGCGCCGGTGCGGATGCGCTCCACCGCGACGCTGCAGCGTCCCTGTCGCGCTGACCTCCGCGGCCATGCTGCGCAGCAGATACTCCAGGCGTTCGATCACGCGCGGGGTCTTCGTCGCGAATCTGGAACAGCATTTCCGCGTGGCCCGGGATGATGCTCGGCGCGCCGGGATCGAGCGTGATGCGGCCGGTGGTCCATACCGTGCGCGGACCGCATAACTTCGGGAACCGGTCGTCGATATCGACGCAGAACCTCGCCAGCGCCAGGCCGGCATCCTTGCGAACCTCCATCCGCGTCGTGCCGGCGTGGTTTTGCTCGCCGTCAAAGCTGATGCGGTATTGCCAGATGCCGACGATGGAGGTGACGATGCCGATCGCAAGGCCGCCGCTTTCGAGCCGTCTGGCCTTGCTCGATATGCGCCTCGAGATATCCGATATGCCGCCCGGGTTCGGCGTGCGCGCGCGGCCGGTCCGGCCAGACCGGCATCGCGCAGCGCATCCCGCATGGTCCTGCCGCTGCTGCGGTCGCGCGCGGCGTCGATGTCGGCTTCGGTGACGCCGCCGACATAGGAGCGGCTGCCGAGGAAACTTCCGAAATGGCCTTCCTCGTCGCACCATACAGCGACTTCAACCGCGCCGTTGATGCTCGAGTCGGGATTGATGACGCGCGCGGCTTCGAGCGCATAGACGACGCCCAGCGGACCATCGAGCCAGCCGGCGAAATTCTGGCTTTCGAGATGCGAGCCCGCCAGCAGCTTCGGTCCGGTTTTGGGCTGGTGCCGAGCACATTGCCGATGCCGTCGATCGCGGCGTCAAGTCCAGCCTCGGGCAGCCGCTGCGACCAGCCATTGCCAGCGAGCGCAGATGGGCTTCCGAGAAGGTCGGCTTGTGAACGCCGGTCTTGTAGGCGCCGATGGCACGCAGCGCATTGAGATCGGCAAGGACCCGGGCGCCGTCGGCTTGCAGGCGATTATCGGGCATCGGCTCGGTCCTTGCTGGTTGGTCAAATTCGCCGCCATATTCAACGGCGATATCCATTGCTCGTCGCTGCCACCTTCGCGCGTTGCGCTGCGGTGGACAAGTCGCTACGCGACGTCGAAATTCGCCGTCTGAACATGATTTCGCATTCCCGCGGCGCGATGCGTCCGGGTTTTGCATGAACCTCTCGCCCCCAAAGAGGGAGCAGGGAATGCCGGGCGCGCGATGCACCCGCAGCCCGGCGTGCAAAAATAAAAAAGCACACCAGTGTAGTCACTACGGTCACATCGGAATCGCCCGACATTCCCCGCACAATGGTTTACGGCTTATACGTGCTCTCCCCGGTGAGCCGGGCTTTGTTGCCACCGTCGCCGGCGATTTGTCTTCGCCGACTTGACACCGGCGTGAGGTGTCAGGACCACACGATTTCGCCGTCCGCGTCAGCGCCGTTCGTCAATAGCGCCTCCCACGTCCACCGCATCCCGCTCCGCGTCCGTGACGATCGCGAGCCGCCCCTTGGAAGGAACGGGACGGCGGATGTATAATCCGAAAATCAGAAGATGTCAAGTCAAATTCTTCAAATCAGAAACAATCCCGGATTTCGCCAAGGGAGGCAGGGGAATGGCGCGATTTCGGCTTTGATGATCATGCCGGCGGTGAGTTTTTGTAACTCAAAATCTATCGAAGACCTCCGGTCGGAATTACTCATACGATCTTGGCATCGGTGCGCTCAAGATCGAGCTCTCCCCTGAAGCGATTTCGCAGTTCAAAAAGAAGAGGATCGAAAAACCCGCTTGAACCGGAGACGTCGTTCAAACTGGAAATGGAATGGGGTGCAACATGGAGATCAGCTTAAATTCGGTCGTGCCTATTCTACGCATCTTTGACATCGCCAGGGCAGATGAATTCTATCAAAGGTTTCTTGGCTTTCGCGATTGATCCTTTTGGCGATCTCATTCGTTTCTGCGAACGGATAGGGGAGCCGACCAAGGTCCAATAATGGAGTTCGCGGCGGGTGTTTCCGACTATCACAACGGGTCAATCGCGGCGGTTTGACCGTCCCGCCGATCTACCCCGATCAGCGGACATCATTAAACCGGCAGGATTGGTCCGGTTTGTGACAATTTCGGAAGTAAGCTACCTATTCGATCACCTCGTCGGCTCGGGCGAGTAAGGTCGGTGGCACGGTCAGGCCAAGGGCCCTGGCGGTCTTGAGATTAAGAGCCAATTCGACTTTCGTGGACTGCTGGACTGGCAGATCGGCTGGTTTTTCGCCCCGGAGTATCCGACCCGCATAGAGGCCGCTCACGCGAAGTGCATCGGTTAGGCTGGTGCCATAGCTCATCAGGCCGCCGGCAATCACAAACTCGCGAAGGGTATAGATCGCTGGTAATTTTTGGAGTGCTGCCAGTTCAGCAAGCCTGGCGCGCCGGCTGATAAAGAAAGGATCAACACCGACCACGAGCGCGCCCGCACGCTGTTGAACTAGCGTGGCAAAAGCTGCCTCCAGTTCGCTGTCGGTGCCGGCCTCTACGACCAGTAGTTTCCGTCCAATAAACTCCGTCGCAGCCAGGCCGGTTCTCATGTTGGTTTCGGCATCGGCGACCGTTGGGTTTACGAGAAAGCCGATCAGCGCCGCATTCGGAACCGTCTCGTGCAAGATCTCAAACTGTTTCGGGATCAACGTACCAAGTAAGATGCCCACGCCGGTGATGTTGCCGCCGGGTCGGCTAAGGCTGGCGACAAGTCCCGACTTGATCGGATCCCCACCCATTTCGAAGACGATCGGGATCATTGCGGTGGCCGACTTGGCCGCCATGGCCGAAGTGATGCCGCCTATCGCGACGATCACGGCAACCTCACGACGAACCAGTTCGGCCGCGAGCATCGGCAACCGCTCGTTATGATTCTCTGCCCAGCGATACTCGAATGCGACGTTCTGTCCCTCGATGTAACCGGCTTCGGTCAGGCCCTGTCGAACCGCGGCCACGCGAAACGCATCAGACTGCAGCGACCCGACGCCAAGAAAACCGACCACTGGCAGTGCCGACTGCTGCGCGCGCGCAGCAAGTGGCAACACCACAGCCGTACCGCCGAAAAGCGTGATGAACTCGCGTCGTTTCATTGCCGGTTGACCCTCTCAAGCTGAGCGTAGGCGATTTTTCGATGCGCGTCCAAGCGGTCGCATGTCCGGTCAAGGTCATTCGCGTCGCCTCGACATATCTGCAGCACGCCCGCTATCCGGCCCAGTTCGGAGCTGCAATTCGGCATTGCGAACACCGAGATAACCGTGATTTAAGCTCCCGAACCGGGGCCTCGAATTATGAGATACGAACTCACGGACTTTGAGCGGATTGCGATCAGGCCGTTCCTTCCGAACCAGCCGCGCGGCGTGCCGAGGGTCAGCGATCGACGTGTCCTCAACGGCATCTTCCGGATATTGCGGTCAGGCGCTCTATGGCGCGATCTGCCGGAGAGCTTTGGGCCTTAGGCTGCTACGCCGATGCGGCGAGCGGCCATACAGCGGTCGTCCTATACCCACAAGGACTCTCTCCGCGGAGCTGCCACGCGGTGGGAACGACTTCGCTGTCCACAGCATTCGCCACGCACAGCTAGCCGCTAGGCTGACCTCCAGTTCAGTTGCGTTCCTGGCACGAACCGGGCGAACCTTCTTGGTCCGACGATGTACGGTTTTTGGGGGGGGGCGGAGCGGAAGTTCCGTTTCATTGCCGCGAGGACATTGAGCCTCGACCACCTGACGCTCTTGCTGCCAGCAAATGCTCCGGATTGAGTCGCTATGGGGGCTGGCTCAACCCTTGAGTGATGACGACAAATGGCGCACAGTTCGCGCGAAACCTTGCGGAGCTGCCAATGAAGGCCCCCGGGAAAGCGAAGTCGTCGCGCAAATCAGCAAAGATTGAGCAGCCGCCCGAGCACGCCCGCGAGGGCGGCTCTTCTGATCTGAGCGGGCGGACGCCATTACGGCCCACCGGCATTCGCGTCATGGGCGATATGCCCTGGGGTTCGCATATCTGCCTGTTTTACGAGACGAAAGCCGATCTGCTCGATGCCAACGCCGTGTACCTCAAGGCTGGCCTCGACAGCAATGAGTACTGCGTTTGGGCAATCTCGGAACCGATCACGGAGGATGAGGCGTGGGCTGTGTTGCGTCGCGACATTCCCGATCTCGATAATCGCGCGGCTGGCGGTCAATTCGAGATTCTCCCTGGTTACGATTGGTACCTCAAGGGCGACGAGTTCGATTCAAAAAAGATCACGAGCGGCTGGCATGAAAAGTTGCAATTTGCGCTCGACAAGGGCTTCGATGGCTTGCGGATCAGCGGCAATGCGTTTTGGATTGAACTCAATCGTTGGAACGAATTTCGTGAATACGAACAAGAATTGGATGAATCGCTGGAAGACCGTCCCATGCTTGTCCTGTGCACCTATTCGCTCAGTACGAGCCGCGCGGTCGATGTACTCGACGTTGCGCGGGCCCATCACTTCACTGTCGCCCGACGACGAGGTCAGTGGGAATTTTCGGAGACGCCAGAACTTAAACACGCCAGGCGGGAGATCAAAAGTCTTGGCGAAGCCTTGCTCGTACTGTCGCGGCCGTTCGCAGGTCACGAGTTATTGACCTCGCGCGAGCGAACAGTTCTCGCTCAAATCGTGCGCGGCGCTTCCAGCAAGGAGGCGGCCGGCTGGCTCAAGGTCAGTCCTCGCACGATTGATTTTCATCGCGCCAACATTATGCAGAAGCTCGGCGCCAAGAACGTGGCCGACCTGGTGCGGATCGTGGTCGGCAACATCGAGCGTTCCGAAGCGAACGCCTGACGGTTTCTTTGCCATTTGGTTACCGTCTTCGACGAAGTACGCCGGCAAACTAGTAGATATACCGGTGCAAAATCTGCTCCATCGCTTCTCATGGCGGCCAGTTATCACTGGAGCAGGGGCTGCGATGAACTGTATGACACGACATGGCATCCGGCATCGCGTGCCGATATGGATGTTCGCTGTTCTTGGGTCGGCCTTGTCGATTACGGGCTGGTTCATTGTCTCGGGTCTGGAGGACCGGACTTCGGCGGCCGAATTCAATCTTCGTGTGAACAATATGGCCGTGGTCCTTCAGAACGGCATAAATCAGTACCTGGCAAACCTGTCTGCGCTCCGCGCGTTGTTTAAGTCCGCCCCGGCGGAGGTCGGTGAGCAGGAATTTTTGACCTTTTCCGATCGTTTGGTGCGGAATCATTCGGCAATCTTGAGCCTTTCCTGGGTGCCCCGTATTCTAAACGAAGATAGGGCGGCCCACGAGCAGGCAGCTCAACAGGCGGCCGGTGCAGACTATCGCATCCGTTCGGTGAGCGAAGACGGCAAGCTCGGTCCGTCGCCCCCTGCGGCCGAGTATTTTCCGGTCTACTACACGACGGAAAAGATCCGCACTCGCCTGGTGCGTGGGTTGAATTTGGCCGATGGCGGCATTCGCCAGCAGCCCCTCGAAAAGGCGCGAGACGGCGGCATGCTGGTGGCCTCGCAGGAATTCACGCTGCAATCGGGAACCGGCAGCCGCATCGGATTCTTCGTTGTTCTGCCGATTTACAAACGCGGTCTGCCGCACAACTCGATCGAAGAGCGCCGCCGCAATCTCGTGGGTTTTGTGCAAGGTGTATTTCAGATCGACACCATGATCGCCGCGACCCTGCGCGGAATTCGCATCCCGGCTGACTATTACGTCTTTTCATCCGAAGCCGGTTCAAGCAAGCAGCCGATTTACACCAGCCTGCTGAAACCGTCGGGTGGGCCGCTCGCGGTGAGCCGGCGCGCCAAGATCGCTACGGCTTTTCATTGGTCGGGCAAAGTCGACGTTGCGGATCGTCAATGGGAGATGATCGCTGTTCCCGAGCAAAGATCCCCCCTTGCGCACCCCAGGGCCTGGAGCATCCTCACGGCCGGCCTATGCCTGACCGGGGTGATCTTTTCCTTCATGTGGCTGTCCAACCGGCATACCCGTAAACTGGCTGAAGCCAATGAGACCATCAGTGAGTTGGCGCGTACTGACCCTCTCACCGCACTCGCCAATCGCAGAGTCTTTCAAGAGCGGATAGCTGCGGCGTTCGAGAAGGCAAAGTCCAGCGGCGTACCTTTTGCCGTGTTGTACATCGATCTCGACCACTTCAAGGATTTCAACGATTTGATGGGCCATCCGGCCGGTGACGCTCTGCTGGTGCAAGTTGGCAAACGCCTGCTCGCCGTGACCGGCGACGCCGACTGCGTTGCGCGTTTTGGCGGCGATGAATTCGCCATCCTGCAGTCTAATGCCGGTGCAGAAGGCGCCAGCGAGGCACTGGCCGCGAAAGTCGTGGCAGTGCTCAATGAGACCTCGATGCTTGAAGGACGCGCCGCGCGCATCTCGGCCAGCGTCGGGGTTTCGCGTTATGTCGAGGGGTTGGACGGCCCGGACGCCATGCTCATGCAAGCGGACATGGCGCTTTACCGGGCAAAGGATGCCGGCCGGAATCGCGTTTGCATTCATGACAAGACGTTCGATCAGCTTGCGTGCGACCGCGTAATTCTCGGTCGAGAACTCATGGCCGCTATAGAAAGCGGCGGCCTCGCCCTGCATTACCAGCCTCAGGTTGACATCGAGTCCGGCCGCATTGTCGGGCTTGAAGCGCTGGTGCGGTGGAATCATATTCAGCGCGGCTCGATATCCCCTGCGTTGTTCATTCCGATCGCAGAGAAGACCGGATCAATCGTCGACTTGGGTAAATGGGTATTCGATGAAGCTTGCCGTCAGATGCGGGTTTGGCAGGACGAAGGTATCTATGCGCCCTCGGTCGCGGTCAACGTGTCCGCCATCCAGTGCAAGCGATCCGAGCTTGAGCAGGATATCGTCGCAAGTCTCGCGCGTTGGAAAATTGCACCGGGCCGAATCGAGATCGAACTAACGGAATCTGTCCTGATGGAAGCCACGCAACACCATCGCGACATCATTGCGCGCCTGCGAACTCTTGGGCTGAGACTCGCGATCGACGATTTCGGCACGGGTTATTCATCACTCAACTATCTCACCAACTTTCCGGTGGACCGGATCAAGATTGCCCAGGAGCTCATCCTGAATTGCACGACAGAAACCCGATGCGCCGCGGTGGTTCGCGCTGCCATTCATCTTGCCGAAGAATTGGACACGGAGGTGCTTGCAGAAGGCGTCGAAAGTGCGGAGCATGCGCGGTTTTTGTCATCGGCCGGCTGCAAATTCGCACAGGGCTATTTCTTCAGCCGCCCGGTTGACGCTGCCCAGGCCACGACCTTGCTGCGCGGACGATTCATTCCGCCGCCTGCGCCTCTTCCAGCACTCAAAGACAGTGGCGGCGGTCCGATCTCCAGACGGTTGGCGGTCGTTTGAATGATATTCGCGACTTCCGCTTATCGCACATGCGGGCATGTCCGCGCCGTGGTCGTTATCCGGGGCAATGCGCACATCGGGAAAGCGGCACTCGACAAGCGAGTCTCATCATCACGCGGCCTCGCAACTTCTATCCGCGAGGTCAAGGCAGGTACAAAATGCCGCGGCAGCGGATGTAATACCCGCCAGCCGCGGCACGACATCCTCACTTGAAGGGGATCGCGTACATCAGGCCGCCCTTGTTCCAGGTCGCGTTCAGGGCGCGATCGAGCTTCAGCGGGCTGGCCTTGCCGACGTTGCGCTCGAATATCTCGCCGTAGTTGCCGCCCGCCTTGATGGCCTGCACCATCCATTTGTTGTCGAGGCCAAGGCGCGAGCCGAGTTCGCCTGAATTGCCGAGCAGGCGCTGGATCGCCGGCACGCTGCTGGATTTCGACATTTCTTCTGCATTGGCCGCGGTGACGCCGAGTTCCTCCGCCTCGATCAGGCCGTAGTGAAGCCAGGCGATGATATCGGTCCAGACCTCGTCGCCATTTCGCGTGAATGGCCCGAGTGGTTCCTTGCTGATGGTTTGCGGCAGAACGACGTAGTCGGCAGGGTTCGGGGCTGCGGTTGTGACCGCGCCGGCGAGCGCGGAGGCATCCTGGGTCATCGCATCGCATCGCCCGCCGAAAAACGTCTGATACATCGTGTCGACGCGATCGAACACCAGCGGCTTCCATTCGATGCCGTTGGCGCGACCGTAATCGCCGAGCGTCACTTCGTGGGTGGTGCCCTGCGCGACGCAAATGGTGGCGCCGTTCAGCCCCTTCAGATCCTTCACGCCGCTGTCGCGTTTGACCACAAAACCCTGGCCGTCATAGAAATTGACCGGTCCCTGCCGCAGGCCGAGGGTGACGCCGCGCAGATAGGTCTGCGTCGAGTTGCGATAAAGCACGTCGATCTCGCCGGATTGCAACGCGGTGAAGCGGTTTTGCGCCGTCAGCGCGACATAACGTACCTTGCCGGCGTCGCCGAGAACACCCGCCGCCAGTGCGCGGCAATAATCGACGTCGAGTCCCTTGTAATTGCCCTGGGAGTCGGGCGCGGAGAATCCGGCAAAGCCGGCGCTGACGCCGCACACCAGCGTGCCGCGCTGCTTGACCGTGTCGAGCGTTCCGGCGGTGGCTCCCGAAACCCATGCAGTGAGCAATCCTGTCGCAATGACGATTCTCTTCATTTCTGTTCCTCCTCCTAGTGACCAACGGTTTTCAATGCGCTGTCGACGGCGGACCCGAGCCGGTCGACGATCATGTCGATGTCGTCAGATGTCGCGATGTAGGGCGGCGCGAGCAGGACGTGGTCGCCGCTGCGGCCATCCATCGTCCCGCCACCGGGATAGCAGGCGAGGCCATGTTCGAACGCGGCGGCCTTGATTCTTCTGGTTGAGCTTGAGGCCGGGATCGAACGGCGCGCGGCTGGCGCGATCGGCGACCAGTTCGATGGCCTGGAACAGGCCGCGCCCGCGGATATCGCCGACATGCCGGTGATTGCCGAAACGCTCGATCAACCGTCGCTCGAGCTGATTGCCGAGAACCCTGACCCGCTCGAGCAGTTTGTCCTCATCGATAATCCGCTGCACCTCGAGCGCCGCGGCGCAGGCGAGGGGATGCGCCAGATAGGTATGTCCGTGCTGGAAAGCGCCCGAGCCCTGCCGGATCGTATCGACGATGTCGGTGCTTGCGAGCATCGCGCCGATCGGCTGGTAGCCGCCGCCCAGTCCCTTGGCGATGGCCTGGATGTCCGGCGCGATGCCCTCCTGTTCCCAGGCATGAAGCGTGCCGGTGCGGCCCATGCCGCACATCACCTCGTCGAGGATGAGCAGCGCGCCGTGGCGGTTGCAGATGTCGCGCACCGCTTTGAAGTAGCCTTCGGGCGGCGGCACGCATCCGGCGGTGGCTCCGACCACGGGCTCGGCAATGAAGGCGGCCACGGTGTCGGGCCCGAGGCGCTGGAATTCAGCCTCCAGTTCGGCCGCCAGCCGCGCCGTGAAATCGACTTCGGATTCGTCGCCGTGCTGCTCGTGATAGGCGAAGGCCGGCGTCACATGGCTGAAGGCGGATGACAGCAACGGCGCATAGGGCTCGCGGCGCCAGGCGTTTCCGCCGGCGGCAGCGCGCCGAGCGTGTTGCCATGATAGCTCTGGCGGCGGGCGATGAAGCGCTGGCGTTGCGGCTGACCGCTTTCGATAAAATACTGCCGCGCCAGCTTGATGCCGGCTTCAATCGCTTCCGATCCGCCGCTGACCAGATAGGCGTAGCCCAGGCCGCCGGGCTCGTCACCGACCAGCCGCTCGGCCAGCTCCTCCGCGGGCTCCGACGAGAAAAAGCCGGTATGGGCAAAAGCGAGTTTCGAGGCCTGCCGCGAGATGGCCTCGATCACGCGCGGATGCTGATGCCCGAGGCAGGAAACCGCGGCGCCGCCGGAGCCATCGAGAATCCGCCGGCCATCCTCGGCAATCAGCCACACGCCTTCGCCGCCGACGGCCCGGGGCGGCGTTTCGCGCAGGCTTCGATGCAGCACGCGGCTGTGGCTGGCGTTCATGAGATTCAATCCTTCTCGACAACATATTCCGACATCGCCGCAAGCCGCGCTTCGGTCTCTTCGAGGCGTCGCTTGGCGCCCGCGCCGCCCAGCACAAAGCTGACCGCCGCCAGCGACTGCGCGATCGCAATCGCGCCGGTGAGGCTCGGGAAAAATCCAGGCGAGGCGGCGGCTTCGAACAGCAGCAGGTGATCGGCGCCCTCGGCCATCGGTGCGGCGGCGGTGTCGGCAATCGCGATCAAGGCTGCGCCGGAACGATGCGCCGCGCGCGCCGACAACACGCTTGCCGTCGAATAGGGCGCGAACCCGATGACGATGACGGCGTCGTCGGCACCGAAGGCGCCGAGGTCGAGATCCTCAGGCCCCGAGCCGCCCACCAGTTGCACCGCGTCGGGCCGGAACAGGCGAAGCTGGTAGTTGAGCAATTCCGCGACGCTGCGGCAGCTTCGAAAACCGGCAATCCAGATCCGCCGCGCTGCCTTGCAGCGTCCTGGCTGCGCCGGCCACGGCGTCAGGTGAAATGCGGGAAAGGCCTGCTGCTTCTGCCTCGAGCTTGTCGGCCACCAGCGTGACGTCGGCATGGGGCCCTTGGCGCCGTGCCCTGGTTCGGCCCGAGAACGGGGAGGATTGCGCGGGCCGGCGCGCCTCCGTCAATGCGGCGCGGAGGGCGTCCCATCCCTGATAACCCAGCGCCTTCGCCAGCCGGGTGAAGGAGGCGGGATCGGCGCCTGCGGCGGCGGCGAGATCGCGCATCGAACGCGTGGTGGCGTCATAGTCATTGGCGGCGACGAACCGTCCGACTTCCCGCAACCGCAGCGGCAGCGAGGGCAGGGCGCTGCACAGCTGGTTGAAGGGCGAGGATTTGGGTTGCGGTCTGGCCATGCAACATATGTTGCAGAAAATGACTTTTTATGCAACATATGAAGCGCGCTCGGCGAGCGCATGGCCTGGAGATCGCTGCTGCCCGGAAGGATCCTTGCGCTGTGACGATAACCGCGTCCGAACCTGCGCCGCGCAAGCGGCAGCGCGCCAAGCTGACCCGGGATTTCTGGGTCGGACTTGCCTGGCAGATCGTGGTGGTCGGGATCGCGGTCGCACTGGTCGCATGGCTCTGGTCGAATGCCGTTCACAACCTGTCGGCGCGGCGCATCTCGACCGGTTTTGCCTTTCTCGGCCGCGAGGCCGGCATGCCGATTGCCGACGCCTGGATCGCCTACAGCCCCAAGAACACCTATCTGCGCGTCTTCCTCGTCGGCGTCGTCAATACACTTCGTGTTGCCGTGATCGGCATTGTGCTGGCGACGGTGTTCGGAACGCTGATCGGCATCGCGCGGCTGTCGGCCAACTGGCTGCTGTCGCGGCTGGCCGCTGTCTATGTCGAGGTGCTGCGCGATCTCCCGCTGCTGCTGCAGCTGTTGTTCTGGTACGTGCTGATGCAGGGGCTCCCGGCGGCGCGCGCGGCATGGAGGCCGATCGACGGCGTCTTTCTTTCGAACCGCGGCCTGGTCATCCCCTCGATTCCGATCGAGGACGGAAATCTTTGGGTGATCGCGGCGGCCGCGGCCGGGTTGATCGCGTCATATGCGCTGCGCCGGCACCTGGTCGCACGCCGGCTGCTGGACGGAAAGCCGCGCCGGTTCTGGCCTTATCCGCTGGTTCTGGCGGTGGCGCTGCCGGCGCTGCTGTCGTGGGGGCTGGGCGTGTCCTGGACCGTGACGCTGCCGGAATTGCGCGGCTTCAATTTCGTCGGCGGATCGACCTTGTCGCCGGAATACGCGCGCACTTCTGCTGGCGCTCGTCACCTATACTTCGGCCTTCATCGCCGAGATCGTACGCAGCGGCATCCAGGCCGTGCAGAGGGGCCAATGGGATGCCGCCATGGCGCTCGGCCTGCGCCGCAGCTTCGTGCTGCGGCACATCGTCCTGCCGCAGGCGCTTGCGCGTCATCATTCCGCCGATGACCAGCCAGTATCTGAACCTGACCAAGAACACCTCGCTGGCGGTTGCGATCGGCTATCAGGACATCGTGTCGATCGCCAACACGACGCTGAACCAGACCGGCCAGGCGATCGAGGGCATCGCGCTCATCATGGCGGTGTATCTGACCATCAGCCTCGATCAGCCTGTTCATGAACTGGTACAACGCGCGCATCGCGCTGGTGGAGCGCTGATCGATGACCGTCGTGACCGATGCGCCGGAAAATCCGCTTCCCGCCAGCGGAATCGCGTTCGCGCATGCGCGGCGGAGGCCGCGCGATCCGATGGCTGCGCACCAACCTGTTCGTCGTCGATTGCCTCGACCGTTGTCTCGCTGCTGCTGATCTTCCTGCTGGCCAAGGCGTGTTGGGGCATCGCGCAATGGGGTTTCTGGAATGCGATCTGGACGGTTCCCGGACAACCGGACCGATGCGTGCCGGGCGATCCGCGGACTCGGCGCCTGCTGGGCGGTGATTCCCGAAAAGTATCGCTTCATCCTGTTCGGAACGTATCCGTACGACCAGCAATGGCGGCCCGCGCTCGCCATCCTGACGTTCATCGCGCTGTTCTTGGTGTCGAGCCGGCGCAACTTCTGGCGCAAGGAGCTGGCGCTGCTCTGGGCCGCAGCACTGGTCGCGATCGGCGTGCTGATGTGGGGCGGCGTGTTCGGGCTTTCCTTTGTTTCCCAGGATCGCTGGGGCGGGCTGCCGATCACACTGATCCTGGCCACGTTCGGCCTCGCCTTCGGCTTTCCGCTCGGGATCCTGGTCGCGCTCGGCCGCCGTTCAAAACTGCCCGCGGTCAGCTCGCTTTGCGTGCTCTATGTCGAGCTGATCCGCGGCGTGCCGCTGATCAGCCTGCTGTTCATGGCGAGCGTGATGTTTCCGCTGTTCATGCCCGACGGCATCAACATCGACAAACTGCTGCGCGCCCAGATCGCCTTCATGCTGTTCGCCGGCGCCTATCTGGCCGAAGTCGTGCGCGGCGGCCTGCAGGCGTTCCGAAAGGGCAGCACGAGGCCGCCGACGCGCTCGGCCTGTCCTACTGGAAGAAGAACGGCCTGATCATCCTGCCGCAGGCGATCCGCCAGGTGATCCCGCCGCTGGTGAATACGTTCATCGGGTTCTTCAAGGATACCAGCCTGGTGCTGATCATCGGCATCTTCGACCTCCTGACTACGGCGAAGACCGCCATCGTCGATCCCGCATGGCAATCGTTCAGCGTCGAGGTCTACCTGTTCGTGGGACTGATCTATTTCGCTTTCTGCTTTGCCATGTCGCGCTACAGCCGTCATCTGGAAGCGCAGGCGAGGTCGACGTAGCGGGCGGATAACTGCTCCCGAAGCGTCTCGACCTCGGTCAGAACACCCCGTCGTCAAAACCGTTTCCCTTGAGCAGCCGGTACGGAACCCACAAGCATTCTCTCCGCGCCAGATGCAGGCACGCGAAGTCGCCTTCATCCTGATCGACCTGGAAACTCGATCCCGACAGCCGGCGGCAACTGGTTCCGGCGAGGTTATCCAGCGACGAAGCCGGCGAACGTGCGAAGTGACGTGCGTCCTTCAGCTCGACGCACGCCGCGGTTGGTTCGATCAGCCGATAGTACTGTCGGGCCGCGGCGGGGCACCTCGTGAGCACTATCGCAGCAACAACGAGAATCGCATTTTTCCGGAACATCGGCCTTCACCTGAGCAGGGTTGCATCGCGAGGCGGTATTCTGGCGGAGATGGTTCGGCTGGTGCGTGACGATGATCACGCTCGATGATCAGGTCGACGCTGCGGGATCTGGTGAATTTTGGGAACCAGGTCCGGGACCTTAGCCATTGAAAGATTGGCGCTCCCTAGCGGAATCGAACCGCTCTCTCCACCGTGAAAGGGTGGCGTCCTAACCGATAGACGAAGGGAGCCAAAACGTCAGCTTCGCCCCGACCGACCCGGTCGCGGCACTGCCGTTTCGCATAGATCAAACAAATATACCCGGCAACTCAATGTCTTGTGACGTGGTCTTGAGACTTGCGCTGATGCGGCGCCGAACCCGGACGGTTGACCCCGGTGGCGGCGGGCGAACGTATAGTGGCGTTTGCGCGGCCGGGCAAGCCACCGGAAATCCCGTTTTGAAGGCTGGCGCAACCCCTCCGATACCTCAGCGAAAAGCCCGAATTCTCGCGCGGGTATCAACGGTTTCTAAAGCCTGACCGGGGTAGGGATACCGCTGATCGTCGGAGTACCTGAGATGGCCGGATGCCACCAAGAAGCGGGAAGCCCGCAAATCGCTGCAGCAGTCCGGCTGGATCACCCTGGACGGCGGCTTCGCGGCGCGCCCCTGCGTGGTGCAGGATATGTCCACCTCCGGCGCCAAGATCACGGTGGACGATCCCAACGTGTTGCCCGGCAAGCTGCGGCTGGCGTTTTCGCGCGACGCCCGGACGGGGCGGAACTGCGAGGTGGTCTGGCGCCGCGGCAAGTCGCTGGGCGTCAAGTTCGTCCGGTAGCCTAAAGCGCCCCCGCGCGATAAAAGGCCGGATGCGAAAAATCCTTCTTGCGATCCTCGCTGTGATGCTGCCGGCCTCCGTCGCCGCGGCCGAGCCGCTTCGCATTCCGAAGCCGGACAATTCGGCAACGTCGGAGCAAGCTGCTCCCGCTGAAGGGAGCCGGCGCCGTCAACTCCTGCGCAGCCTATGGTCCGGGTTTCGTCAAGGTCGAGGGCACCGACACCTGCGTGATGATCGGCGGCGCCGTCACCCTGGGCGTCCGCAGCTCCAGCGGCGGGCGCTGAGCCGCAAGCGAGGCAAGCCATTGCCACTCGATATCATCGTTCCCGTCGTCATGGGTTGCGCGCTGCTGTGGTGGGTCAGCCGCGGCATGAACTGGACCACGCGTCTGGTGGTGACCGCGGTCACGCTGGTCGTGATCGTCTGTATCGTGCTGTTCGAGCGCTCGGGATTTTGAGTCCTCACGACATCGGCGGCGCGACGAATTGCTGAAATCCGGGCCGGCCGGCGAATTGCGCGAACCAGCGTTCGAGATGCGGCAGTTTCGGTTTGCTGATGCCCTCGACCCCGAACCAGCGCCTGGCATAGGCGCCGAGCGCGATGTCGGCGATGGTGAAATCATCGCCTTCGATGAAGCGCCGCGTCGCCACCTGGGCATCGACGATCCGCCATTGCACGGCTTCGGCGTCGGCGTCCTTCTGGATCGCGACCATGTCGCGCTTTTCGACCGGGGTTCGCACCAGCGCCCAGAACACCGGGCGATCGACCGGCTGCATGGTCGACAGCGTCCAGTCCAGCCAGCGGTCGACGCCGGCGCGGCGTTTCGGCGCTTGCGGGATAAAGCGGCGATCCCTTGCCATAGGCCATCACGAGATAGCGCATCACCGAATTGGATTCCCACAGCACGAAATCGCCGTCCACCAGGGTCGGCACCCGCCCGTTGGGATTCATCGCGAGATATTCGGGTTCGGTATTGCGGCCGAACGCCATGCCGGCATCGATGCGCTCATAGGCGAGATCGAGTTCGCGCAGGCACCACAGCACTTTCTGCACATTGACCGAATTGGCCCGGCCCCAGATCTTCAACTGACCTTGATTGTTGTTCGCCACGCGTTTCCTCCCGACAAGCAGCTTTACGCCGGTCATATCGGAGTTTTCGCAAAAAAGCTCGCTGCATGGGAAAAATTTGCGTGGCGCAATGGCATAAAAAATCAGGCTCCGCCATCGGCGAAGCCTGATTTGGGTACGGCGCGTGGACGCGACGGAGGTCAGCGGCCGAAGAACAACCACAACAGAATAATCACCGGTATCGGCACGCCCAGCAGCCAGAGCAGAAGTCCTCGTCCCATGTCAGCCTCCATGCATTCCTTGTGCATGGAGAACGCGAAGGGGATCGTCGGGTTCCGGCACGCTGAACAGAAAAGCGTCTCACCAATGTCCGGTGTTCGGCATCGAGGTCCACGGCTCCGCCGGCGGCTTGGGATCGCCCTTCTGCAACAGCTCGATCGAATGCAGATCGGGCGAGCGCACAAAGGCCATCGATGCCGTCGCGCGGCGGCCGGTTGATGGTGATGCCGAGTTTCATCAGCCGGTCGCAGGTCGCGTAGATGTCGTCGACCTCATAGGCGAGATGGCCGAAATAGCGATCCTCGCCGTATTTCTCCTCGTCCCAGTTATAGGTGAGTTCGACCAGCGGCGCGCCGCGATTCTTCGGCGTGTTCTTGAGCAGAGCCTCGTCCTCGGCGGCGCACAGGAACACCAGCGTGAATTTCGCCTTGTCGTTGTCGATGCGCCGGACTTCCTTCAGTCCCAGCGCGTCCTGATAGAATTTCAGCGCGGCATCGAGATTGCGGACGCGCAGCATGGTGTGGAGGTAACGCATGGTTGTTGTCTCCCTGAGAACATTTGGGTGATTTTCTTATCGCTAGGCGATACGGGGGCAGTAAATAGCAGCAAATCGTACCAAAGGGCAGGTATTGCGTGCGGGTCTGTTGTGCGTTGTGGGGCAGGAACGATGCCGGCCTGGGCGAAAGCCAAGGGCGATACACTGGAAAGCTACCGCGGGTGAAAGTAGCTCCATGCGATAAGGACGGCTATGGAAATGACGATAGCAATAACCCGCATCCTGGACTGACGACTTATTTCCTCGGGCGTGCCGATAACACTACCGCACGACGGGCAGACAGTAGAGCCATCAGGAATTATGCTTCTACAACCGCTGCATCGCATGAGAAGTTTCCAAGGATCGCTGTAGGGCGTTCGGCGCTCCCGAACTCGGATGCAGAATCGTGCTCCGATGCCAGAATCTCGTCAACAAAAAACCCCGCCGGGTGCAGGGGGGCGCGCTGCGGCGGGGTTTCCTTGGAGCCCTATGAAGGCACCCGACAATTTCAGTTTCTTTGTTCAAATGCCAATCACGTGCTCGCGAAGGGCCAGTATGTCGCAGTGTCTGTAAGCAACCCCGGTACCGGCTGGAACCAATCGGGGGCCCCACCGATCAGGATTGTGAAGGTTGCTCTTCGCGCTTGCCCTGCTCCTTCTCGCGCTTGCGACGCATGAAGCCGACGGTGTGCGGAGGGAAACCTTCATTCATGACCGAGACCCTTTGGCAGTGAAAAACCCTGCCGGGGGAGGACAGGGTCTTTCGGTGGTGAACGTCGCCTGACATTCAGATGGTTAATGCGCAAAAAGCTGTTTCGTTCCGGCACAAAAGCAAAAACCCCGCTCGGGCATGAGCGGGGTTTTGAGCTTGGAAGTCCTGCAATAACCCGCTGGTCTTCCGTTGGTTCCGTCACTCCGCCGACGCCGGAATCTCGTCAACAGGTTCAGAAATCCTTGTAGGTGAAATAGTTCGTCTGATTGTCGTCGCGATTCCCTTCGCGCGGCTTCACACCTCGGGCTTTCCAGAAGCACAGGCTGATGATTCCGAGCAGGGCGATCAGAGCTGCAAGCTGAGTAAGCCATCCGGGCATGCGAAGTCCTCTATGCCCCGAAGGAACTCCCATCGCTGGAATGGGCAGCACCCTGTCGAAAACCCCGCCTGGGGGAAGCGGGGTGTTCATAGGGGGAAGCGGGATGGGGATCGACGCTTCAAGGATTGGACGCGCCGGCAGGCTGAAGGTTCAATGGGCGGCGCAGGCTTCGATCAAAGCAACGCCTCCCGATTCGGGGAGGCGAAGCGAAGAACTTCCGCGTTGCGGATTTTGCTAAGCGGCCGATGAAATATCGCAAAGTTCAAACCATTGGTCAGGCTGTGACTGCCTCCGGCCTCGGCTGAAGTAAAGGCAAAAAGCTGGAAAAGGACCTCCTTTTATGACCTAATCCTCCCATCCAGCCGGGGGCAGCAAAATGAATTTCGTACAAGCGATCAGTTCGGGCTTTGGCAAGTACGTCCAGTTCGGGGGCCGCGCTTCCAGATCAGAATATTGGTACTGGACGCTCTTCAGCATTCTCGTCAGCATTGCCGCCAACATCGTCGATGGAATACTCGATATAAGTATCGTCAGCGGGATCACCGGGCTTGTCTTGCTGCTGCCCGGCCTCGCCATATGTGCTCGCCGCCTTCACGACATCGATCGAACCTATTGGTGGATATTGATCACATTCACGATCATCGGAATGTTCGTGCTGATCTACTGGGCCTGCCTGCGCGGTACTGTTGGACCCAACCGCTTCGGCCCCGATCCGCTCGGATGAGCGAAGGCCGCGACCAAAACAAAGCCCTGCCAAGGGCTGTCTCCTGTATCGAAACCGGCCGTTAAGAATTGCACCGCGCGCGATTTGCGCGACTCCGATTCGTTCCTTGAGAACGGAATGGAGTCAGAGGGTGAACAATCTCCGCTCACCGTTCCCCACCGCTGCTTCGCGGATGACATCGCACCTGAGGACGAAAGTTGAAGATGTCCGGTGGGGCGGGAATCTTGCGCCGCCATTCCCGAACTTGCCTCGCGCAATTGAACCGCCGCGGAGACAGGTGCGACTATACCCGGATGGCCAAACTGTTCGGAGAGCTTCTGTTCGGATTGATCAGGCTGCTCATTGCAGACCTGCTAAAGCAGGCTGCGGTAAAGGTGTGTGCCTGGCTGGATACGAAGGTTCAGGGGCGGATTGCGAGGCTTGTTCTGGGAGGCCTTCTCGGCATCGCTGCCTATTTCATCTTCCCGATTATCATGGGACTGTTTTCTCTCTGACCTTGCAAAGGGGCAGGGGCGTTTGCGCGCGAGGTTCGGCCTTGAACGAGGCTTGGCGCAGTTGCCGCGATGGTTTCCCGATCACGCCGGACCACGAGCCAGCTTCGCTTCCGCTTCCCGTGCCTGCTTCGCGTTCACTTCCACGATATATCTGATGTCCTTTGCGCTCGACAGCGCACGGCGGATGTTCGGATCCTCCGAGCCCAGTTCGAAAGTGATCAGCCGGTTGCAATGCTGGCAGTTGGTCTGAAACCCGTTGCGAACTTTTTGCGCCCGTTCCCGAAATACGCGCGTGCATTTGCTGCACTTGATTCTTACTTTATCGTCAATCACTGGATACCTCCGGTCCATTACACCTACGGCCAAAAAGTTTCGGTCTGGATAATTAGCCTCACGCAATTGTCCGCGACTGGCTCGATCGGAAGAAAATCGGACGGCCTTGCCGAGGCCTGATTTTCCGCCAAAAACCAGGTTCCCCTGCAACCAACAAAATTACTCCGCGTTATATCGCAGGTAACCAATGGAGGACTTACCCATGAGAAAAGCACTTGCAGTCTTGGCTGCGGTTGCCGTGATCGGCGCAACCACCGTGACCGCGCCGGCGCAGGCGCGCGGCATTGGCCCCGGGCTGGCTTTCGGCCTCGCCGCCGGCGCGATTGCCGCGGGCGCTTTTGGCGCCTACGGGCCGTATTACGGGCCGGGCTACGGATATTACGGTCCGGCTTACTACGGACCGGGATATTACGGCCCGAGATATTACGGTCCTGGACCGTATGCCTATTACGGCGGGCCCTACTATCGCCATCGCTACTATCGCCGCGTTTGGTAAGTGAGAAATGAGAAAGTCCGGAGCACCGCTTCCGGGCTTTTTCATGCGCGGTTTGATGGCGGATGCGCTAAGCAGGCGATGAAACCGGCGTCAGGAAAAAATATGGCCAGGGATGACAGGAAGACCAGCGACGCTGTACCGAAGAAGGAAGCGGCTACCGGGAGCAAGGCCGCCGAGGGTGCGCCCAAGGCTGAAGCTGTGAAGGCCGAAGGCGCCAAGACTGATGGCGCAAAGACTGAAGCCGTACAGGCCGACGCCGCGCCGTCGCGAAAGGGCATGGGCGAGGGGCAGAAGCCGGTATCGCAGGCTTACAAGGATAACTGGAATTCGATTTTCGGGAAAAAGGAAAAGAAGAAAAAGCGGTGACCGGCGGCTGACTCCGTTATCGCGAAAAGCCCGTGATCAGGCGGCGCTCTGCACCGATCCGGTGGCTCGCAAATGACGATCTCCGGAACCATCACGTCCCGATCTGCCCAGTGCGTTTTCCAGTGTCGTCACAAAATATTCCTCGCGCTCGCGTTCGAATTTTTCCTGGGTGGCTTTGAACTTTGCCACGCGCCTGGCGATTTCTTCGCGCTCCCGTGCGAGCCGTTCCTGCTGTTCGGTCATACCCATCCTTTTAATTTATGTCCCGCCGCCATTGGTGACCGCGATTGGGGCGTGAGTTGGGGCATGAGGTTGCGGGATTGTGATGCGACGTTGGCGGTGGATAAAATCGTCACCGTCCTTGTCGGGCGCCCACCTTCCCGGTAGCCACATCAAAACGCCGAGAAAACGGGAGACTGTCATGGCCAAAATCGATCTGGATTCACTTGGTATCGAGGAACTCGCAAGCTTGCGCGATCACGCCACCGAGAAGCTGTTCGAGAAGGTCGCAGCGAGACAGGCCGAGCTTGAAGCCGAATTGGAAAAACTGTCCGTGTACGGCAAGCCGGCGAAGAAATTGCTGGCCGCGGCTCCGGTCGCGAAGGCCAAAAAGGGCGACGAGAAGAAGAGCGACGAGGTCAAGGAGCCGATGGCAAAGGCGGCATGAGCCGCAGTCGGAGGTCAGCGCGATCCGGAGGTTTGAGCCTTCGGTAGTGGCAATCGTTTTCGAACGCCGCCGGCGTGATAGTGCTGCTTCCGGCCAAACCTCCGGACCATCCCGATGATCGCGTCAGATCTTCGCAGCGGCGTGGAACAGCTCGGCGATATGATCGCCGGGGCACCGACGATTTTGCCGTTTACGGGTGCGGGCATTTCGACCGAATGCGGCATTCCCGATTTCCGCTCGCCCGGCGGGTTGTGGACCCGCAACCGCCCGATCCCGTTCGATGAATTCGTCGCCAGCCAGGAAGCAAGGGACGAGTCCTGGCGGCGGCGCTTTGCGATGGAGCCGACCTTTGCCGCGGCCAGGCCGGGTCGCGGCCACCGCGCGCTGGCCTCGCTCTACAAGGCCGGCAAGATTCCCGCCATCATCACCCAGAACATCGACAATCTGCATCAGGTCTCGGGTTTCGCCGGGGATCATGTGGTGGAGTTGCACGGCAATACCACTTATGCGCGCTGCATCGGCTGTGGGCGGGCTTACGATCTTGCCTGGGTCAAGGAGCGCTTCGACGAAACGGCGCGCGCGCCCGATTGTCCGGTGTGCGATGAGCCGGTCAAGACCGCCACCATCTCGTTCGGGCAGGCGATGCCGGAAGATGAGATGCGCCGCGCCACCGAGCTTGCCCAGCATTGCGATCTGTTCCTGGCGATCGGCTCATCGCTGGTGGTCTGGCCTGCCGCGGGATTTCCGCGGCTGGCCAGGAACTGCGGCGCCAAACTCGTGATCATCAACAACGAGCCGACCGACCAGGACGAACTTGCCGATCTGGTGATCCCGTTCGATATCGGGGAAACGCTGGGACCGTTCGTGGGCAATTGATGCCCAAATGATTCGCGCCTGTGCAAGACTGTTCATAGCTCCCGGCAAAATTGTTTTTTATCTATGCGCGGCAAGCGGGAGTGTTATCTTTTGATTCGAGAGATTCGCGTGGCGTCATCGTGAATTGTCATTGGTGGGCGCGTGTGTCGGCTTCGTCGCGATAGATGACGAGCTGTGGATAATTGATGGGGTCCGGGGTCATGGGGTCGGACGGATTTGAGTCCAAGAAGCCTGGAGGCCCGGTATTGACCGGAGCCGGACCGGGCAGGATTGGGCCGAACGAATTTGGGGGCGCCGAGCGCGATCCGGCGATCGATGCGTTTTCGGGCCTTGGCGAAACTGCCGCCAACCTCGTCGAAATCTCGGGCGTCATCAAATGGTTCGACGCATCAAAGGGCTATGGCTTCATCGTGCCGGACAATGGCTGGCCGGATGTGCTGCTGCACGTCACCGTGCTGCGGCGCGATGGCTATCAAACCGCGTACGAGGGTGCGCGGCTGGTCTGTGAATGCGTGCAGCGCCAGAAGGGCTATCAGGCGTTCCGCATCCTCTCGATGGACGAGTTCGACCGCGATCCACCCGGCGCAGATGCTGCCGCCGCGGACCCATGTCAGCGTGACGCCGACCAGCGGACTGGAACGGGCACAGGTGAAGTGGTTCAACCGCCTGCGCGGTTTCGGCTTTCTGACCTGCGGCGAGGGAACGCCCGACATTTTCGTTCACATGGAAACCCTGCGCCGCTTCGGGATGACCGAGCTGCGCCCGGGCCAGTATGTGCTGGTGCGGTTCGGACCCGGTTCGAAGGGCATGATGGCGGCCGAAATCCAGCCCGAGACCGGGTCGCCCGGACTTTCCTCGCACTGATCGCTCGGCGATCCGCGTTGGAGCCAACCCAAGCAGCCAGCCGATGCCGAAAACGGCATCGCGTCGCCGTGCCGATGGTCTGGCAATTGCCACGATCGTCGGGCTAGGGTCGCCGCAATGAAATCCCCTTTATGGTTGGGCCATCGCGATGTCGTCGTTCAATTATTGTCGAGGTTCCGTTCGGGCGCGGTTCTGGATCGTACTGGCCGCGGTGGTCGCGCTGTGCAGCCTCGGCGCCGCCGATGTGCATGCGGCCAGTTTCCAGCCGCTCGAGATTGTCACCAAGTCCGGCGTGCACGTTTTCTCGGTCGAAATGGCAACGACCGAACAGGAGAAGGAAACCGGCCTGATGTACCGCAAGCAACTGGCGGACGGGGTGGGCATGCTGTTCGACTTCTCGCCGGAACAGCAGGTGTCGATGTGGATGAAAAACACCTTCATCTCGCTCGACATGATTTTCATCCGGGCCGACGGCCGCATCCTGCGCATTGCCGAAAATACCGAGCCGCAATCGACCAGGATCATCCCTTCGGGAGGTCTCGCAAAGGGTGTGCTTGAGGTGATTGCAGGCACGGCGAGAAAATACGGGATCGCTCCCGGCGACCGCGTCGCGCATCCGCTTTTCAATGGCCAATGAGGCGGTTGCGGCGGGTATCTGATGACGTCGCGTAGATCTCGAATTCCGGTCGAATTTGAGAGTGGTCGGGGCAGCTGGATTCGAACCAACGACCTGCAGTACCCAAAACTGCCGCGCTACCAGGCTGCGCTATACCCCGATTAATTGGCAAACGACGTCGATACACGCTTAGGGCTGGACCAGCAAGGCTTCAGAAGCATCCGCCATGGTCGAGGTGATCGGGATCCGGAGGCGCGGCCCGCGGTCGCAAACTTGATGCGCGCGTCGGCGTTCTCAACCTGCGGGCAAATGTCGCGGAGCACTATGTTGAGGGCGCGCCTGCCGATCGATCCCCGTGAATGGCGGGCGTAGTCGATGTCCCCGAATTTTTCGCTTACCGTTCGACACGCCGGCATCGCGGGATCGCGCCGCTCTGCGCTGGACCGGACAATGCAGGTCGGGCATGGTCCGCGATATCGTGACATCGCACCGAGGTTCAGGGAATTCGATGATCGACATCGACCAAGCGCCGGAAGCCGCAGCACCAGGCAAATTCTATCCGCTCGTACTGTGTTGTTTTATCGGTAGCGGCCTGGCCGCACTGATCTACGAGATCGTCTGGTTCCAGCTGCTCGAATTCATCATCGGGTCGACCGCGGCCTCGCTTGCGGTGCTGTTGGGAACTTTCATGGGCGGCATGTGCTTCGGCAGCCTTGTCTTCGCCCGCATCATTCCGGCCTCGTTCCATCCGCTCAGGGTCTATGCCGGCCTGGAACTCGGCATCGGCCTGATCGCCATCCTGGTGCTGTATTTTCTTGCCCCGGCAGCCGATCTTTACGCAAGCGTCGCCGGTCAAGGCTTCACGGGGATTCCGTTCCGCGCGCTGCTGTGTGTGGTATTCCTGCTGGCGCCGACGGCGCTGATGGGGGCGACCCTGCCGTGCGCGGCGCGTTGGATCGAGCGGACGCCACGAGGCGTCTCCTGGCTGGGGATTCTCTATACCGGCAATCTGGTGGGCGCCGTGGTCGGTTGCCTGCTGGCCGGCTTCTATCTGCTGCGGCTATATGACATGGCGAGCGCCACCTTCGTTGCTGTCGCCATCAACGGGCTTTGCGCCGCGCTGGCACTTCTGCTTGCGGCATTTGCTCCGTATCGCGCGCCTGCCGCGTCGACTGTCGCCAGCCGTCCGCCGCTGCGGCTGGAATCGATGGCCGCCTACCTGGCTATCGCGATCTCGGGATTGACCGCGCTCGGCGCGCAGGTTGTCTGGACCCGGCTGCTGTCGCTGCTGCTCGGTCCATCCGTGTACACGTTCTCGATCATACTGGCGGTGTTTCTGTTCGGGCTCGGATTAGGGAGCAGTGCCGGATCGCTGCTGGGGCGCGGCGCAAGAAATTCGCTGGTGATGCTTGGCTGGTGCCAGTTCCTGCTGGTCGTCGCTATCACCTGGGCTGCATTCAACATCGACGCCTGGTTGCCTTACTGGCCGGTCGATCCACGGCTCAGCCTGAATCCGTGGCTGACATTCCAGATCGACCTGGCCCGCTGCCTGTGGGCCGTGCTGCCGGCGGCGTGCCTGTGGGGAGCAAGCTTTCCGCTGGCACTCGCGGCCGCCGCTCCCCAGCACGAGGATGCCGGACGCACGGTCGGGGCGGTCTATGCGGCCAATACGGTCGGCGCGATCATCGGCGCGGTCGGCTTCAGCCTGATCCTGATCCCCGCGGTCGGGACGCAATGGTCGCAGCGGATACTGATTGTCGTCGCAGCGGTTTCCGCGATGCTGATCCTGTTGGTCCCGTTGCGCGCGGGCCTCACCACAGCCGGCCGGCGGGTCTCCTTTGCCGCGGTTCTGGGTACCGTCACGGCGGTCGCGGCCGTCGCCGCGTTGCTGGCCTATGGCACGCCACCTGTTACCGGTGAGTTGTACGCCCTTGGCCGCACCATCATGAACCCGCTGTTCGAGCCGAAGCTGCTTTATATCGGCGAGGGAAGAAACTCGTCCGTAGCGGTGTCGGAGGACGAGGAGAATACCCGCTATTTCCACGTCAGCGGCAAAATCGAGGCAGGCAGCCATCCGGTCGACATGCGCCTGCAGCGAATGCTCGGCAACCTGCCGATGCTGATGGGATCGAAACCCCGGTCCGTGCTTGTCGTCGGCTTCGGCGCCGGGGTCACGGCCGGCAGCTTTGTCACTTACCCCGAGATCGAGCGCATCGTGATCTGTGAAATCGAACCGCTGATCCCGCAGATGATTTCCGGCTTTTTCAGCGAGGAGAACTTCAACGTGGTGAAAGACCCGCGGGTCGAGATCGTCTACGACGACGCGCGCGGCTTCATCATTACTTCCAGGGAGAAGTTCGACATCATCACCAGCGACCCGATCAACCCCTGGGTCAAGGGTTCGGCCGCACTCTACACGCAGGAATATTTCCAGCACGTGAAGCGGCATCTCAAGCCGGGCGGGGTGGTCACGCACTGGGTTCCGCTCGATGAGACCTCGATGGAGGCGGTGCAGAGCGAGATGGCGACATTCTTCGCGGTTTTTCCAAATGCCATCGTTTGGGTCAACGACCGGGAAGGCGGTGGCGACGTGGTGCTGTACGGCCAGCTCGATCCCGCGCCGATCGATGTCGACCAGGCGGTGGAACGATTCAATCGTCCCGACAACGCGCGCGCCGCCAAATCCCTGCGCGATATCGGCTTCGAATCGGCGATCGATCTGATGTCGAGCTATGCCGGCCGCGGGCCCGATCTCGCGGCCTGGCTGAAGGGCGCAGCGATCAACAGGGACCGCAACCTGCGTCTGCAATACCTCGCCGGCATGGGTCTCAATGCCGATGCGAAGGATCAGATATATTCCGGGATGATGGAAGCGCGGGGCAACCCTTCCGATCTCTTCGTCGGCTCGGCGGAGAACCTCAGCGAATTGCGGAATGCGATCGACAGCAACAAGCCCAGCTCCGAGGCCAGTCCGCCCGGGCATCAGTAATTGACGTCCGCCGGATTTTCAGCCGGAATTGCTCAGGTCCGCGCCGCGGCCGAGCGCAAATTGGCCGACCGGGCCCTCGATGTGGAATTCGATGCCCGTCATCTTCGCGAACAGGTCGATATTGTTGGTCCCGATCGCGCAGCCGCCGAGCCCCATCTCGGTCGCCACGAGATAGAGCGTCTGGATCAACACGCCGACATCCTTCAGGATCAGCGCGTAGGCTATGCCGCTGTACTTCCAGGAAATCCGGTTGAAGCGCGCGGCGATCGTGATCAGGACCTGCGGCACGGCGGCCGCATCCATGGCAAATTCGGCCGACGCCAGCAGGGCGTCGACCTCATGCGGGCGCGCGGCGATCGGCGCCAGCGCGTGGGCGTCGGCATCGTAGTGATAAAACCCGCGCGCCAGTCCGTCGCAATTGGCGACCGCCAGATAGAGTTCGAGCTCATAGGCGCTGCCGGCCGCCGGATAGGGTCGCGAGGTATAATCGACAGCGGGGCCGCTGCCGTCACCGAGATCGACCGTGCTGGTCCATTTGGTCAGCACTCGCGCAGCGCCATCGAGAAACTGTGCGAGCTCGGTCAGCGTGATCGGCTGCTTGTCGTCGAAGTCGCGCGTTGAATGGCGCGCCTGCATGAGCTTCGCGAGTGGCGACGGCGTTTCCGGAGCGGCGGTCGAAAGCTTTCCGAGATCGATAGTCGTTCCGGGCCAACTCGACCGCACTGCCGGCGGCGGGGGCATCACGTCCGCGTACGGATAAAGTCCGCCGATCGGGCTGGCTTGCCGGCCTTCGGTGCTGTGGATGTGGAACAGAAGATCGTGAAAGTCCCATAGCACGAGGTTATCGTCGCCCTCGCTCGCCCGCGGGTTGTCGCCCTCATCAGCGTCGGTCCGAAAAACCATTGCGCAGTCCACCAGCAGCGCCAGCAGCGTGACGTCTTGAAAGCCGTCCTGCCGCCGCAGCTGCTTGAGCTGTCGCGGCACCGACAGCGTGGCGATGGCGGCGGCGATATCGGGATCGCCTAACCTGAATAATGCGCCGGCGCGCGGCAATTCCAGCACCATCGCGTTACCGCGCCGTCGCAAATAGGCGAACCGCGACAATACCAGCTTTTCGGCATCCCCGATTTCAGGAATTCGCGGCCAGTAGTCGGAAGCCTGCGGTTCGATGACGAACAGGTCCTTGTCGTCGCCCGCGCGCCCGAAGCGGTATTCCACCAGACCGCGCTGCGCCAAGCGCCGGACCAACAGCTCGATTTCGCGGTCGGGCGTTGGTCCGTCGGACGCGAATGAAACCAGCGCCCGCCCGGTGTGCAGCGCCTGTGCGCGCTTGATGGTGTCGGTGTTGAATTTTCCGAGACCGATCCGATGTTCCCCGATGCAGGCGGCGATCTTGCCGTCCGCTTGCGTTTCGAGCGCGATCTGGGGGATCAGCCGGACGGAAAGCGCCGGTGCTGCGATCCGCTTCCCTGTGCTTTTTCCGGGAGCACGCAAAGCGGATGATCCTCTAGCTATGGGGCGGGAACGGCGTCAGTTCGCTTTCCGGCAACGGCCGATCGCGCAATCCGAGTTTTATCGGGATGTCGTAAAGCCGGCCGGGCGCGAACCGGCGATAGAAATGCCGCAGTCCGGGAACGATAACCCTGACGATCGGAACCTCGATATCGAGCCGCGTCTGATCGAGCACGAGGAAATCGAGACCGGCCCGGGTGGTGATATCGACGCAGGCGTTGACCTGATCGCGGGTGGTTTCGAGCAGGCCGGCCTTCGGATCGGCATCCGGACCGGTCATCGGCGCGTCGCTTGGCGTCAAAAACGGCCAGTCGGCGAGACGCAACGGCGTGTCGCCGTCGAGGCTTGGTTTCTCGCCGGTGCCGCCGTTCATCAGGCCGATCGACATGAACTGGTTCAGCTCGGTCAACGTCCGCAGCAACGCAATACGCTTGTCGAAATGCGCGCCAGAACCGAATTCGATGTTTTCCTGTCCGTTTTGCATCCAGTGCAATATCGCCACATAGGTCGGAACGCCGAGATCGCTGGTGATATCGAGCACCCACAGTTTGCGCCCGGTATCGGCAAGCTGGCTATGCAGGTCGCGAACGTAGGAATCGTCAAACTGGCCGAGATCGACCGCCGGTCGTTGCAATCTGTTGTACCACCAGATCGCGTAGGCATCGCGCTCCACCAGTTCGAGGAACCCCTGGACGATGGCTTCCTCGATCGTATTGCCGGCGGCGCAGCCGTTGGAATCCGCGTGGGCGGCGCGGTAGAAGAAATACAATATGCTGGTCGGAAGATATTTGAAGCGTTGGTCGCGCAGCGACCAGACCGGCGACCATTCGATCCTGGCCGATGGATCGAAGGCAGCCGGCGCGGCATGTGGGTTGTCGGAGTCGTCCGTCTCGGCTTCGAGGGATTGCGCCTCGCTGAACAGCAGCACATCGTTGGGAGCAATGGCCTCGCCCGGCGCAAAATCCGTGAATCGCTTTGTGACCCTGATCTCGTCGCCTTGAAAAATTCCAGAATAGCGCTCGATCGCCTCCATCAGCGCGCTGGCCTCGGCCTGCTCGGCGGTGCTGCCCTTGCCGTAGCTGCGGCCACTCAGCGCTTGCCTGAGTTGATCGACGTTCTGGGCCGGCGCGGAAAAATTGTGCGTCGCGAGAAAATTGGTGTTCATCGGCAAATCGGCTTCGATACGCTCAAGCCGCGTGACCACGCCGGTGAGGGGACTGACGTGCTTGCGGAACCGCGCCACCGTGGCCCGCGACGATACGGTCCGGTATCCGCCGCTGGTCATGACCAGTTTGGCGCCGGCGCCAAGCTCGATCGGCACCGGCTTCCGGCGCGGATCCCGCAGTTTCTTGCTGCCGCAGGTCGGGCATTGCGGGCGCTTCGCCACGTAATGTTTCGCGACGGCCGAGCCCAGCAAATCGTGACTGACGATGTGATCGTTCAACTCGGTGCGAAAGCCGGTGGCGATCGCTTTGGCAACTTCGAGGGCGGCAAACTGGATGGCGCCTTGTCCGAGCGGGTTGCGGACGAGCGGCGAAACGGCGACAGCGCGCGCGGGTCCGCGTTCGAGGAACCCCTTGATCTCCCGGTTTCGAATCATGCGATCGAAGAGGCAGGTCCAGCAGGCGCGCTCGCCCGGCTTGAACACCGGTCCGACCAGGGGAAAGGCGCCGGAGGGCTGCACCAGCAGCCACGGTGTCTTGTCCGCCACGTGCTGGCGATTCAATTCGGCCAGCCGTTGCTCAAGGTAATCGTTCACCAGCGTAACCGTCAGGTCCGCAGGCCGCTTGACGACTCGAACGCCGAGATCGCTCAGGGCGGCAGAGAATTCCGCCGCACCCTTTACGTCGATCAATTCAACGCGCACCCGGCAATTTTCGAGATTTTGCTCCGCCATTCCGGGCGGCAGGCCGAGGCTCGCCCAAAATCCGGTAACCGCGGAAGCAGGCGCCACCGGGACGATATAGTGGCGTTCGATCAGCCCTTTGAGCGCTTCTTCGACATTGCCGGGCGGAAATTTGCGGCCCAGCTCGCTAACGAGCTGCTGCAGGCTCTTGCCGCCCTTTGCGATCGCGGAGGCGAGGGCGCAATAGAGATCGCCGTGAAGAAAGAATTTCCGGTCTTCCGAGTAGAGGCAGACGACGTCGGGCGGCAACACATAGACGGTGAAATTCGGCGCGAACTGCGGAATGTCCTTGCCGGCGTGCCGCGCAGAAGCGGTTCTACGATCGCGTTTCATGACGTCAGCATGCTCACTTTGCCCATTTACGCATGCTGGTAGCACTGCAAATAAAACATGTATTGGCCGGGTCGATTTTGTCGAGCCCGGCCATAACGATCTCTGTTTATCAACGTAATCGGAAGGCGATCAGGTCAGCAGAGGCGGCAAGGACCACCCCACGACAGACAGCAGCCTCCACAGCCGATGCCGCAACCGGCGCAACCGCAGCCTCTGCCGCAACCGCGTCCGCCGCAACCACGTCCGCCACAGCCACGTCCGCCGCAACCACGTCCGCCGCAACCGCAGCCACGGGCTTCCTGCACCATGCCGCGAACCGATCCGGTGTTCTCCTTGTCGAAGACATGGAAGGTCGCCAGGGTGACGTCAGAGAGTTCCTCCATACCAAGAGTGAACTCGTGAGTCGGCGTAACGTTCAGCGGCGTCTCAGCCGTCGGTGCGAGTGCGGCAGATGCGCCGCCCGCCATGGAAAAAGTCAATCCAGCGGCACCCAATGCCGGTATAGCGGCCTTGGTCACGCGCTTACGTTTCGACACTTGCTTCACTCTTGGCATAGTTCGGATCCTCCATACCTAGTAAAAAATATTTTGAGTCCAGCATACAGACTGTATCGCAATGAGGCGCGACCTGCAAGCTGACAACTCGGATGATAACAAACTGCGGTGCACAAGGTTCATCTTCATGAATGAAACGGCTGATGCCGATCCGGTCAGGTTATATTCATCGGTCTCGTCCGCAGACGCCCTCAACACCGATGAATCAGGAAATGCCCTTGATTGAAGGCGAATCCCGTCGATCGCAGCCGAACAATTCGAGAATAAATTGAAGCCTGCAATCAAAATGCCACATCACAAACCGGAATATACCGTTTTCGCTGCGCTGCGTTCGTGGCCGACGAGGCGCCCGTCCTTGCATTCGCGGCGCCGCGCCTGTTTGTTGGCGCGAACGGAGAAACCGGCATGGTCGATTATCCCGGGCGTTTCGTCTGGTACGAACTGATCACAACGGACTTGGGAGCGACCAAGGCGTTCTACGCCGAAGTCGTTGGATGGGGTGTGCGAGAAGCGTCCACGCCGGATCTCGCCTATTCCCTGTTCACCGCGGGAACGGTTCCGGTCGTCGGGCTGATGGAGTTGCCGGAACAGGCGAGGAAATCAGGCGCGACGCCGCGATGGGCGGGGTATGTCGGCGTCAACGACATCGACGCTACGGCCAAACAACTCAAGCTCCTTGGCGGAACCGTCTACGTCCCACCGACCAACACCAACATCGGCCGCATTTCGATCGTCGCCGACCCGCAAACGGCGGCGTTTGCGCTGGTCGAGCAACTGGAACCCGGCCTGCGACAGCCCGCCGAACTCGACAAGGCCGGCTGGATCGGCTGGCACGAGCTGCTAGCCGATGACTGGGAGCAGGTATTCGGTTTCTATGGCGAGCTGTTTGGCTGGCAGAAAGCGGACGCCGCAGCCCTTTCGGCGGGTACCTATCAGTCATTCTCCGCCGGCGGTCAGACGATCGGCGGCATGGTCACCAAACGTCCGTCACAGCCAGTCGCGGCCTGGCTTTATTTCATCGATGTCGGCGATGTCGAGGCGGCGGCGGAACGGGTGAAGGCCGCGGGCGGCAACATCTTCGAGGGGCCACTCGAATTATCCAGCGGTAGCTGGATAATTCGTTGCACGGACCCGCAGGGCGCCACGTTCGCGCTGCGCGGAACGCGAAACGTGGACGCTATCGGCTGGTCCGCCGAGTGGGGCGAATTTTCGTCGAAAGGCCGGCTGGTCAAGCCGCCCACTCAATAGGACGAATATCGGATTTACCGCAGCCAGCCGGCTCAGGCTGGCCTGGTTGCGGTTGCCGCCGGCTTGGTTGTGGCTGCCGCCGGCTTGGGCAGCGGTTTGTCCTGCTTTTTCGACCAGGAGATGTAATAGGCGACGATCGTCATGATCGCTATTCCCGTCATGCTGACGAAAATCTGCGCGAACAGCGAGCCTGAACTCATCATCAGTTCGAAATGGCCGACAAAGGAAAGGAACACGCCGACGCAGAACACCGCCAGCGACTGCTGGCCGCACACCACCAGCGGATCGAATACTTTCCACTCCAGCCCCGACCAATCCTTCGGCACAAACCGGACCACCAAGATCACGATCACGACGAAGTGCAGGAAGCGGTAGGGCGCAAGGTTGGTCTTGTCGTTGGGATTGAAGGTATCATAGAGCCAGTGCGGGAACAGCGCGCCGAAATCCGGAAATTTTCCGGCCATCGTCATCACCATCGCGAAGACGAGATAGGCGATACAGAAATAAAGCGTGGCCGGGGCGTTGACGATGGCGCGCGATCTTATGGCTCCGCCGAGCGCACACCACGAGCCGAACACGAACAGCACCTGCCAGCAGAATGGATTGAAGTACCAGGTTCCGGCGGGATAGGCCGGCAGGTTCCAGCCGAACTGCCGCGCCGCCAGCCACAGCGCAATCGAACCCAGCATGGTCAGGCCGGGGCGGCGCAGCATCAGCCACAGCACCGGCGGAAAACATCCCATCAGCGCGATATAGAGCGGAAGCACGTCGAGGTTGACCGGCTTGAATTTCAGCAGCAATCCCTGGCGCAGGGTTTCGATCGGGTTGTCGACCAGGCCCGCCACGTTGAATTCGTTGATGATGTCGGGGTCGCTGTAGCGTTGCGCGACGTAGCCGATGGAAACGATGTAGATCACGAACAGGATGATATGCGCGACGTAGAGCTGCCAGACGCGCTTGGTCAGGCGCGTCGCGCCGGTGATGACGCCGCGCTCGATCATCATGCGGGCATAGACGAACGATGCGGTGTATCCCGAGATGAAAACGAACAGATCGGCGGCGTCGCTGAAGCCGTAATTTCGGGTGGTGATCCAGTTCACGACGTTATCGGGAATGTGATCCAGGAAAATCGCCCAGTTCGCCACCCCGCGAAACAGGTCGAGCCGGAGATCGCGCCCTTTGACAGGCAGGATTGCGTGGATTTTCATGGGGGCCGTTTCGACGTGAGGCTTTCGAGAAGAACCGGTTGCGGGACGGAGCTTTTTCCGCGCAACCGGGCAAGATTGTCACAGCGCAGCATAATGACTATACCGGTCGGGAAAATGGTACATCGAAAATCAGGAATCACCGGTCAAATTCCCGAAATTTGTCTCTATACCAGATCGGCCGTTTCCGCCACGCGCCTGCATGCCGCATATACCACGGGGTCCAGCCAGCCATGACCGCACGCATCTTTAAGCCGGCCAAAAACGCGATGCAATCGGGCACCGCCAAGACCCGTGAATGGCAGCTCGACTACGAGCCGGAGCAGCCGCGCGCGATCGAGCCGCTGATGGGCTGGACCTCTTCCGGCGACATGAAGCAGCAACTCACCCTTCGTTTCGACACCAGGGAAGATGCCGTTGCCTATTGCGAGCGCGAGGGCATCCCGTATCAGGTGTTCGAACCAAAAGAACCCGCTCGCCGGCAGGCTGCCTATGCCGACAATTTCGCATTCCGGCGCGGCGAGCCCTGGACTCACTAAGGGGCCTTGGACCCACTAAGACTTAGATCGACGGCGGCTGATCCGGAAAGTTCTGGGTTGCCTAAGGCTGGGGCGCAGTGACACCATGACGCCAGCCCCAATGTCGGATTGCGGCGCACAATAACATCCGAAGGCCATGCCGCTTCATTCCAGTACCGACCCGACCTCGTCCGATTTCGCACGCAACGCCGAAGCCATGCGCGCGCTGGTCGCCGAACTGCGCGAGAAGCTCGATGCCGTGGCGGGTGGCGGCGGCGAAGCATCGCGCGCGCGGCACACTTCGCGCGGCAAGATGCTGGCGCGCCAGCGCGTCGATCTCCTGATCGATCCGGGAACGGCCTTTCTCGAACTGTCGCCGCTGGCCGCGCACGGCCTGTACGGCGGCGATGTGCATTCCGCCAGCATCATTACCGGGGTAGGGCGTATCGCGGGGCGAGAATGCGTCGTCGTTGCCAACGACGCCACCATCAAGGGCGGCACCTATTATCCGATGACCGTGAAGAAGCATCTGCGCGCGCAGGATATCGCCCGCCAGAACAATCTTCCTTGCATTTACATGGTCGATTCCGGCGGCGCATTCCTGCCGCAGCAGGACGAGATTTTCCCCGACGAACGGCACTTCGGCCGCATCTTCTACAACCAGGCGCAGATGTCGGCTGCCGGCATTCCGCAAATTGCGATCGTGATGGGCTCCTGTACTGCTGGCGGGGCGTATGTCCCGGCGATGTCGGACGAGAGCATCATCGTACGCAACCAGGGCACTATTTTTCTCGGAGGGCCGCCGCTGGTGAAGGCCGCGACCGGCGAAGTCGTGTCCGCGGAAGAACTCGGCGGCGCCGACGTCCATTCGCGGCAATCCGGCGTCACCGATCATTATGCGCAGAACGACAGCCACGCGATCGGGATCGCGCGGCGCATCGTGGCCACGCTGAAACCGCCGCAGCGTGCGGTGCTGAACATGCGCGCGCCGCGCGAGCCGTTATTTGCGCCGGAGGACCTCTACGGCGTGGTGCCGGTCGACGGGCGCAAGCCGTTCGACGTGCATGACATCATCGCGTGTCTGGTCGACGGCTCCGAGTTCGACGAGTTCAAGAAGCTGTACGGCCAGACCCTGGTGTGCGGCTTTGCCCATATCTGGGGCTATCCGGTCGGCATCATCGCCAACAACGGCATCCTGTTCTCGGAAAGTTCGCTGAAGGGCGCGCATTTCATCGAGCTGTGCTGCCAGCGCAATATCCCGCTGGTGTTCCTGCAGAACATCACCGGCTTCATGGTCGGCAAGAAATACGAGGCCGGCGGCATCGCGCGCGACGGCGCCAAGCTGGTGACGGCGGTGGCGACCGCAGGCGTGCCGAAATTCACCGTCGTGATCGGCGGTTCCCACGGCGCCGGCAATTACGGCATGTGCGGCCGCGCCTATAGTCCGCGCTTCCTCTGGATGTGGCCGAATGCCCGGATCTCGGTGATGGGTGGAGAGCAGGCGGCGATGGTGCTGAGCACGCTGCGGCGCGACAATATCGAAGCCAAGGGCGGTACCTGGTCGGCGGAGGAAGAGGACGCGTTTCGCGCGCCGACGCGGGCGCAGTTCGAGGCCCAGGGCAATCCGTATTACGCCACCGCGCGGCTGTGGGACGACGGCGTGATCGATCCCGCCGACACGAGGCTTGTGCTCGGCCTCGGGCTTTCGGCGTCTGCCAATGCGCCGATCGAGCCGACGCGCTTTGGCCTGTTCAGGATGTGACGATGAAATCGCAAGCCCAGTACCGGCGATTTCGTACCCTGCTGATCGCCAACCGCGGCGAGATCGCGGTCCGCGTCATTCGCACCGCCAGGGCGATGGGCCTGCGCACGGTTGCTGTTTATTCCGAAGCCGACCGCGGCGCGATGCATGTTGGAATGGCCGATGAAGCCGTCTTGCTGGGCCCGGCGCGGGCCCGGGACAGCTATCTCAACATCGAACGCGTGCTCGAAGCCGCGCGTACGAGCGGCGCCGAGGCCGTGCATCCGGGCTACGGGTTCTTGTCGGAGAACGCCGAATTTGCGCAGGCTTGCGCTGACGCCGGACTGGTTTTCGTCGGCCCCACCGCTGCGATGATGACGGCCATGGGCTCCAAGTCCGGCTCCAAGGCGCTGATGGAAAAGGCAGGCGTGCCATTGGTGCCCGGCTATCACGGCGAAGCCCAGGACGAGGCGACCTTGGCAAACGCCGCCGAGAAGGTCGGCTATCCCGATATTGGTCAAGGCCTCCGCCGGCGGCGGCGGCCGCGGCATGCGGATCGTGCGTTCGGCCGATGAGCTGGCCGCCGCCCTTGTCAGCGCCAAACGCGAGGCCAAGGCGGCGTTCGGCGACGACCGCATGCTGATCGAAAAATTCGTTCAAAATCCGCGCCACATCGAGGTCCAGGTGATCGGCGACAGCCACGGCAATCTGCTGTCGCTGTTCGAGCGCGAATGCACCCTGCAGCGTCGGCACCAGAAGGTGATCGAGGAAGCGCCGTCGCCGACGCTCAACGCCACGCAGCGCGAGGCGGTCTGCGCCGCCGCGCGCAAGGCGGCGGGTGCGGTGAATTACGTCGGCGCCGGCACCATCGAATTCGTCTCCGACGGCAAGGACGTGTTCTTCATCGAGATGAACACCCGGCTGCAGGTCGAGCATCCCGTGACCGAGCTGATCACCGGTATCGATCTGGTGGAATGGCAATTGCGGGTGGCGTTCGGCGAGAAACTGCCGCTGGCGCAGGATGAAATCAGGCTGAACGGCCACGCCATCGAGGCACGGGTCTACGCCGAAAATCCACACCGGAATTTCATGCCGTCGGTCGGTCGCATCAGGACCTGGCGCACGCCGGAACCGTCCAACGGCCTGCGCATCGATGCCGGATACCGCGAGGGCGATACCGTCTCGCCGCATTACGACGCCATGCTGGCCAAGATGATCGCGTGGGCGCCGACCCGTGACGCCGCGATCGAGCGGCTCGATCGCGGGCTGGAAGACACCGACATTCGCGGCATCGTCACCAACATTCCCTTCCTGTCGGCGCTGGTGACGCATCCGGCGGTGCGCGCCAATACCATCGACACCGGATTCATCGAGCGCGAATTGAAGGACCTGACGCCGGCGCAGGCGGCGCCCGGCGATCTCGAGCTTTGCGCGGCTGTCGCGGCCATCCTGCTGCAGGAGTACACGGCACGCACGCGGCGAGAGCGTATTCGCCGTGGCTTACCGCGGGCTGGATGCCGGTCGGCCGCAGGCAGCGGGTGTTCAAGTTTCGCGCACGGGCAGGGAGCCGAACAGGAGATCGGCCTGCACTATGGCAACGGGCCTTCGCAGACCTGGTCGATCGGCGAACGGGAGTTTGCCTTCACGTTCGCCACCAGCGGCCGAAGGCGGCTTCGATCTCGATGCTTGACGGGATGAAGTCGCATGTTTTCGCGGTCATCGACGGCCATGAAATCTATGTACGAACCCGCAACGGCCGCTTCGACCTGCACTGGGTCGATCCCTTCGGCGGTGACGACGAGGAGCAGGTCGGTGAAGACAAGATCGTGGCGCCGCTGCCGGGCACCGTAGTGGCGCTGCTGGCCGAAGTAGGCGCCGTTCTGGAGAAAGGCGCGCCGATCCTGACGCTTGAGGTCATGAAGATGGAACAGACCTTGCGCGCGCCGTTCGCGGGCGTGCTGAAGGTGATAAAATGCAAGGTCGGCGATATCGTGCAGGAAGGCGTCGAACTCGCCGAAGTCGAGCCGACGGCTGGGTGATATCGGCATGAGCGATACGGTGCGCATCGTCGAGGTTGGGCCGCGCGACGGCCTGCAAAACGAGAAAACGTCCGTCGGTGTCGCCGATCGTATCGCCTTTATCGAGGCGCTCCTCGGCGCCGGCCTGCACACGATCGAGGTCGGCGCCTTTGTGTCGCCAAAGGCGATTCCGCAGATGGTGAATTCGGACCAGGTGCTGCGCGGCGTCAATCATCATGCGGACGCCGAATTCCATGTGCTGGTTCCCAACGAAAAGGGTTTTGAGGCCGCACGCGCCGCCGGCGCGAAAGTGATCGCTGTGTTCGCTTCGGCCTCGGAAGGCTTTTCACGCGCCAACATCAATTGCTCGGTCGCCGAATCGATCGAACGGTTCAAGCCGGTGATCGCCAGAGCCAGGGCCGAGGGCATTAAAGTGCGCGGCTATATCTCCTGCGTGCTCGGTTGCCCCTTTGACGGCGAGGTGAAGCCGCAGGCCGTGGTCGACGTCGCCCGCACGCTTTGGGAGCTCGGCTGTTACGAAATCTCGCTCGGCGACACGATCGGCGTCGGCACGCCGCTCAAGGCACGGCAGTTGCTGCGCGCGGTGGCCGGCTCGGTGCCGATGGCCCATCTCGCGATGCATTTCCACGACACCTACGGCCAGGCGCTGGCCAACCTTTATGCCGGGATGGAAGAGGGCGCCCGAATCATCGATTCAGCAGCCGGCGGTCTTGGCGGCTGTCCCTACGCGCCCGGCGCCACCGGCAATGTCGCGACCGAGGATGTTGTTTACATGCTGGAGGGCATGGGGATTAAGACCGGCGTGGATATGGCGAAGCTGGTCGCGGCCACCAATGCGATCAGCCGCTTGATCGGGCGGCCGCCGGTGAGTCGCGTGGCGGCCGCGTTGAATGCGAAAGGGCAGCCGCGCTAGCTGATTCTGGCTCAGTCATTCCACCACGTCATGACACGGGTTCGAACTCGCTTCAGTCCAGCCTCCATCTTGCCGAGCTCGGGGGCTAACGACGGCGACAGGATTTGCTATCCACCGCGATGCGTCGCCGCATGCCGATGGGAAGCCTATACCTTCGCCCGTTTCAGGGCGTTTGCCATCCTGGCGCGCCATTCGTCGCCTGCGGCTGCCTTGAACTTTTCGACGACATCCGGTGCCAATCGCAGGGTAACGGCCTCTTTCGGGTTATCAACTTTCGGGCGCCCGCGCGATCGCTTGATGCTGGCATGCATCTCGGGAAAAACCTCGCTAAACGGCCTTGCTCGGGCAAAGTCTTCTTTCGTCCATTCCGGATTAGCGGAAACAGCCTTGATGTCTGCTTTGGTATAGCCAGGCTTGGGGCGCCTGGTTTTAGCTTTGGGCATTGTAGAGCCTCCGTTCTTTTTCCGAAGCGGGACGCATCGAGATTACTGAAATTCCCTCGAGGCCAAGGATTGCGAACACCACGGAGATGACGCCGTTCACATCCTTGCCGATTGCAAGGTGACGACCGCTTTTGGCGGAGATGACAAGGGCGTCTGTGAAGAACTCATCAGTCAATGAGGCGAAGTCCAAGCGGTGCTTGGCGATATTCGCCAGGCGCTTCGGTTGGTCCCAAACAATCTTAACAGGCATTATTCGTACACAACAAAGGGCTGCTTCGTCAACAATAAAAGTGTACTATAAATAGTTTCTCGCAGGGTGCGTAAAGGCGCATCCGCGCCATGGACACCGTCTTTATGCGAGGAAGGAATGGTGGGCACGCTTTCGCTTTGCCACCCCACGAATTCACCTTCCCCCGTCCGATCCCATCACCAGGTTCGGCAGCCCGGTCGAAATCTCCGGCACGAAGCACAGCACCACTACCGCCACCATCATCAGGAGCACGAACGGCAACGTGCCCCAGATCACGTCGCTGAGCGGAATATCCGGCGCGACGTTGCGAATGACAAAAATGTTCAGACCGACCGGCGGGTGAATAAGCCCCATCTCCATCACGATGGTCATGACGACGCCGAACCAGATGATGTCGAAATTGGCAGCGCGCAGCGGCGGCAGGATGATCGGCGCGGTCATCAGGATGATCGACACCGGCGGCACAAAAAACCCGAGCATCACCACCATGACCAGGATCGCCGCCAGCAATTCCCAGCGCGGCAGGTGCATGGCGACGATCAATTCGGCGACCGATTGGGAAATGTGCAGATAGCTCATGACGTAGGAATACAGCAGCGACATGCCGATGATCATCATCAGCATGGTGGATTCGCGGATCGTCGATTTCAGGATCGGCGCCAGATCGGCCGGCCGCCAAACGCTGTAGATCAAGGCAATCAGGATCAGCGCCAGCAGCCCGCCGAGCCCGGCGGTTTCCGACGGCGTGGCAAAGCCGCCGTACAGAGCAATCATTACCCCCGTCAGCAACAGCAGGAACGGCAGCACCCGCGGCAGCACGCTGAAACGTTCCGCCATCGTAAAATCGTCGCGCTTGAGGATGGCCGAGGTAACGCCGGTATTGGCGTAGACGGCACTGGCGGCGGCGTACTCCTTGCGGAAATGGACCACGGCATAGGCGCCGAACAGCGACACCAGCAATAGCCCGGGTCCGATGCCCGCCAGGAACAGCCGCGCCAGCGATTTTTCGGCCGCCACCGCGAACAGGATCATGGTGATCGACGGCGGCAACAGAATGCCGAGCGTGCCGCCGGCGGCGATAATTCCGGCGGCGAAACCGCCGGAATAGCCGCGCTTGCGCATTTCCGGAATCCCCGCCGAGCCGATCGCCGAACAGGTGGCGGGCGACGAACCTGCCATCGCGGCGAACAGCGCACAGGCGAACACGTTGGCGACGCCAAGCCCGCCCGGCACCCGGTGCAGCCAGGCATGCAGCGCGGTGTACAGATCCTGTCCGGCGCGGGACCTGCCGATGGCCGCACCCTTGAGGATGAACAGCGGGATCGCCAGCAGCGTGATCGAGGCCATTTCCTCGTAGACGTTCTGGGTCACGGTATCGAGCGATGCCGCGGGCATATAGATGCCCATGAACACCACGGCGACCGCGCCCAGCGCAAACGCGATCGGCACCCCTGAAAACATCGCGACGAGTGTCGCCACACCGTAGCTGATGCCAATTCCCAGCACGGTCATCGGCGCGCCGGTCCGGTCAGCGGAATTACGATCTGCAGCAGGATCTGCAGGCACAACAGCGTCATCCCCGCGGCCATCAGGCCATAGGGGATCGTCAGCGGCGGCGACCACATCGAATTCGACACCTGGCCGTCGACCCAGGCTTCATGCGTCAGCGTCCAGGATTTCCAGGCAAAGAACGCGCAAAACAGAAAGCTGACGACATCGACCAGCCACAGCCTGATGCGGTTGACCATCGGCGACAGCAATCCGACGAATGCCTCGATGCCGATATGGCCGCGCTGTCCCTGCACATAGGCCGATGTCATGAAGGTCGCGCCGACCAGCAGGAACACCGCGGCCTCATCCTGCCAGTAGTTCGGGCTGTGAAACAAGGCGCGGCCGATCACGCTGTAGCTGAGGATGGCGCAGGCCGCGATCAGCGCGATCGCCGCCAGCACCACGATGATATCGTTGCAAAACGCGAGCCCGCGTTCCAGCGCCGCCACCAGCGCATTGCCGGCAACGATGTCGGGGTGACCGGCCTGATCCGGAAGCGGACCATGCATCATGCGGAGACTTCGGCCGCGAGCTTCAGCAGGTTGGCTGCCATCGGGGTTTTCGCGCCGTAGTCCTTCCAGGCGGTATCGCGTGCGATATCGCGCCATTTGCCGACGGTCGCCGCATCGAGCTTGCTGACCTTGGCGCCGGCCTTCTCATAAACCTTGGAGACCTCGATGTCGTCGTCCTGCGCGCCCTTCTTGGCGTAGGCTTCCAGCTCCGTGCCGACGGCGAGAATGATGTCCTGCTGCTTTTTGGGCAGACCGTCGAAAATCGACTTTGACATCAAGACCGGCTCAAACATGAACCAGTAGGAGGCATCCGCGCCCGACGTCAGAGATTTTGCGACCTCCTCGAGCCGGAACGAAATCAGGCTGGTGGAAGAGGTGATGCCGGCGTCGCAGGCTCCGGTCTGCATCGCCGCGTAAAGTTCGTTGGACGGCACCGACAGCACGGCAGCGCCCGCGGTCTGCAGCACCATGTCCATTTCGCGCGAGCCGCCGCGCACCTTGAGGCCCTTGGCGTCTTCGGGGGCCACGATCGCCTTCGAACGGCTGGCGACCCCGCCGGCCTGCCAGATCCAGGTCAGGATGATGATGCCCTTGTCGGCGAGGAAATCGGTCAGCGCCTTGCCGACCGGCTGTTTCTTCCAGTTCAAGCCCTGGTCATAGGTGGAAACGAGTCCGGGCATCAGGCCGATATTGGTTTCCGGCAATTCGCCGCCGGCGTAGGAAAGCGGATACAGGCTGATGTCGAGCGCGCCCTTGCGCATGGCGGAGAACTGCGCGTTGGTCTTGATCAGCGACGAGTTCGGGTAGATCTCGGCCGCCAGATCGCCGCCGCTGCGTTTGGCGATCTCCGCGGCAAACACCCGCACCAGCCGATCGCGGAAATCGCCCTTGTCGATGGTGCCGCCGGGAAACTGGTGCGAGATTTTCAGGGTGGTTGCGGCGTGCGCTGTCCCGGTCCCGAAGCGAAGAATCGCGGGCGCGGCGACGGCGGATACAAGGACATGGCGGCGAGTGAGCATGGAAATCTCCCTGGGGTATTTTTGATGGAATCGTTCAGGCGGGCGTTGCGGGCATGTTAGCCCGTCTTGAACTAAATGTTCTCTAATCTGATAGTTCGAGGCTGAAGCCGTTTGCCCCGTTATGCTGCGGCGCACACGTTACGCGATTTAGCGAAACAAGACCGGTTGGCACATTGTTCGAAACCCCAGGGATCGCGTGAAAAGCCGCCATGTCGAAATTTTTTCGGACCTCGGGTAACAAACGCGCATCCCGGATCGTTTTGGAGATAGCGGCATCCGTCGCTTTTCAAAACCGGCTTCAAAGGGATGATCAACCCATGACCACTCGCACCCGCATCGCGCTCGGAATTTCGGCCGCTGTTGTTTCGCTCAGCCTGGCGCTTGCGCCTGCCGCCTTCGCTCAGGACAAGATGGGCAAGGACGACGGCATGAAGAAAGACACCATGTCCAAGGACGGCATGAAAAAGGACGACGGCATGAAGAAAGACGGCATGATGAAGAAGGACGACGCCATGAAGGATGGCATGAAGAAAGATGACGGAATGAAGAAGAACTAGGCCCGGCGCCTTCTCTACAGGCCCGCCTCAAATGGGGCGGGCCTGTGACGTCCTCGCGCTACGCTGTCCGGAACTTCCGCCTATTTTCGCTTCTTGCGGGCGGCATAGCGCGCATCGCGCGCCGCCTTGCGTTCGGCCTCCAGCGCCACTTCGCGGGCGGCGGCTTCTTCCTTCTCACGCGCAAGCTGGGCTGCGGCCTGTTCGGCCGCTTCCGCCTCGCGCTTTTTCTTCTCGGCCTTGGCGGCGTCGCGCGCCAGCCTGGCCTTGGCGCGATCGGCGGCCTGCGCCTCGCGCTCGGCCTGCCGCTGCATAACCGCGGGATCGTCGAGGCCCGGCTTGGCGCGAAACTTGTCGAGGATATTCTTCCTCGCTTCCTGCGCCGCCTTCTGTCGGTCTGCGAAGCTGGGCTCCTTGAATCCACTCATTGAACGGGCCTTGTCGCTTTCATGGTTTGGGTGAGGCAATCTGGTTTGCCATCAATTATCCGCTAACCGGCCCGATGTCGCGCGAAAACTGAGGCTTCGGCCACCCGACCAACCCGAAAACAAGGGTTGCCGCCAGGCATCAGCGCCGCACCGCTTGCCGCCGGCGAGATTCTGGCGATTCCGGCAGGCCAGGCGAGCCCCGTTCCAGGTGGCAATTGCGGATTAACCAAGCGAAAAGTGACAGAGCTTTATTATCATTTTGGAAATTGTTGCCCGCTACATTCAGCAGTTGCATTAGGGATTTAAGGGGCAGAAGCTATGGATAATCGACGAGCAACTGCACGGCAGCGAAAGTTCAAATCCGGAAAAGTCTCTTTCGGCAGCTGTCAGATCCCCTGCACAATCCGTAGTCTTTCGGAATCGGGCGCTTGTCTGCAGGTCCAGACGACCTATGGGATTCCGGGTGCCTTCGAGCTGGCGATGTCGGGCGAGCATTCCAGGGCCTGCAAGGTGACCTGGGCTGACGAAAAGCAGCTGGGCGTTCAATTCACATAGATCGCGAACCGACGTCGAATATCCTTATGCCCCTGCATTATGTACGATGTCACCGGCACTCGTCCCACACCAGGTCTGTCGGATTCGTGATCTATGATGGTGAAAAAGAGATTCAATGCGCGGTTTCCGATGCCGCGATGGACGACGCCGAAAACGCGAAGGCGGTCGGACCACACCAGCGCGATGAGCAATTCAGGCGCCTCAAGGACCACATCGTGAATTGCGCCAGCCGCAAATATTTTTCGGGACAGTTCGAGCGTGGCGACAACCCGAGAATTATGATCTCGACCACTGACCTCACGCCGCGTTGATACGAAACGGAACCTCCGTCGACCGCGTATTCTGCAATCTTCGAGACCGGCGTTAATCTCACTTTTCGCGCTTTGCGCAGAGAATAACCGCCGCTGGTGTGTCGGTTTGGCCTGACTGCGGCTCACAACTCGCGCCATTATCGCCAATGGTCTTGGGCGCCTGATTGACCGTCCCGGTCTTCGATATGCAGGTTGCGCTTACCATGACCTCGTCGACCGCGCAGATGGCCGGATTTGTCATCGCGCCATCTGCCGAGGAGCGCACCACGCGAAACTGCGGAGCCGGCGATACACCGTCCCTGCCGTCCTTTCCCGGCCTGCCGGGGGGGCCTTGCGGCCCCGGCGAGCCCGCCGGACCAACGTCGCCGGTATCCCCTTTGTCGCCCTTGTCGCCCTTGGGGTCGGAGCAACCAGCTAAAGCCAGCGCCAGAATCATACTGCCGGCGACAATGAAAGATTTCTGCATTTGGAAACCGCGCTTTGCACGAGAAGGGAATCCAACGTCGGCATTCGCGAAATGGTTCCATGAAATTGAACCGCAACAGTCGAGGCCATTTCGCCGACCGAAAATCCTTGCCGGGATGGTCCGTTGCTCTAGGCTATGTCCGCCGGCCAAGTAACGCACCGATCAGCCAAGGTGGTCTGGGATGTCAAAAAAAGGAATCACCGGTCACGACGAATGGGTCGTCACCGAAGCGTTGGCGACGGCGCTGATCGCGCTGGAGCAGCTTCCGTCAAAACACCAGCCGCAAAAACATATGGACGATATCAGGAAGCTTTTGACCGCCGGTTGCCAGCCGGGGACCGTGACCCTGCACCTGGCACAGGCAAAGTGCAGGTTATTTCCCGAGATCGATCCTCTGACCATTTATCAGGAATACGGTTTGGAGGACGGGCAGGGCTAAGCGGCGTCCGGGATGACCGGAAGCGAGCACCAGCCTTAGAAAAAACCGGTAGCGATCTCAAATCCCAGAGACGCCATGCAGAGGGACGCGAGCAAACCGACGCAGCAAAACAGCGTGACGGTTTTGAGCGGGCTGGTAGCCGTCTGTGCCCTGGCGGCCTCACGCATCAGAACGTTTGCGACAATTGCATTCATGACAATCTCCTGCTCGGGATTGAATGAAGTCAACAATATCCGCGGTTCGTTTCAGGATGCTTTCGCGGGGCGACAAAATGGTTTCATTGGAACCTGGAATGGTATCCCCGGATGTCTTCGCGGCGAAGTTCGGTCACGGGTTCGCGATCGACCTTTTCCCAAACGGTTCGTTAACGGGATAGCTTGCCTTTTATCGCGACGATGATCCGATCGTTCAATTTTGCGGGCTATACTTACGCAATTCATCGGAGGCTCTTGCGGAGAAATCGCACGATGACCGGTCAGGACGACGTCGATTTGGAGAAGCCCTTGACGGAAATGGCGTGGACAATCCTTGAGGCGGCCAATGATCTGGGGGATCACGCCACTGTGGAGGCCTGCCGGCGTATCGTTGACGCCTCCTACCGCGGCGAAAGCCAGGCTGAGGCAGACCTGAGTGTGATGTTCAGATTTTTTGAGTGAGACTTCGGGGTGTTTCGATCGTGGGGACGCTTGGGTAGCGGAAATGTGGGAAAGTCGAAGACGCAACGAACGTCGCGCATACACGGGATTGGCGAAGATCCAGTTCGGGGTCGGCTCGTTGCCTCGTGACTGCACGATCGTGGATATTTCGGACGGTGGAATGCGGATGATCGCGGAAAATCTCGAGGTTCCCGCCGAATTCACCGTTCTATTCGCCGAAGGCCGGCGGCATTGCCGCCTGGCGTGGCGAATTGGTTGCGAGTTCGGAGCCCAATTCATCGACCGGCAGTCGAACTTTTAGAAACGTTGGTCACGAACGCCGGGTCGAGTTGCCGAAAGGCATTGCCGCAGACGACAGCGATAGCGGTGAAACTGGCGATCCCAGCAGGATTCGAACCTGCAACCCACGGAGTAGAAATCCGTTACTCTATCCAGTTGAGCTATGGGACCGTCGGGACGCTTCATATCATTGCCAATATGAAAAATCAGCTTCCCGGCCAGGCCCGTTCCCAACCATTTTGACCGGCCCGGCGCGACTATATCCGCGGCTGGCCGGCATGTTCCGGGCTTTTGCCGTGACAACAGAGGCAGTACCCCTCGGTCGGCTTTGTTCGTACAATGGCTGACTGCGCCGAACTCCCTGAGCTGGCGCACCGGCAAGCCGGGTCTGGACCATGAAATCGCGGACAAGCAGCCTGATGATCGGATCGGTGACCCTGGCGTTGATCGCCGGGGCGTTCGGCGGCTTTCTCGGCTACAGGAAATTCGCCGGCACCCAGCAGCAAAGGCCGCTGCGGGTCATTTTCGAAGGACCCGCCTCGGGCCTTCGCAAGGGCGGCAGCGTGAATTTCGGCGGTATCCGGGTCGGCGAGGTGATTTCGCTCAAGCTGGACAATCCCCGCCGCGTGGTCGCCCTCACCATGGTCGACAACAACGCGCCGATCCGCAAGGACACGCTGGCCGGGCTGGAATTTCAGGGGCTGACCGGCATAGCGGCGATCTCGCTCACGGGCGGTTCGCTCGAAGCATCCGCAGGTTCCGCTGGACTAGACGGCATTCCCGTCCTGATCGCCGATCCCGAGGCGCTGCTGGATACCCAGGAAAAGATCCGGGTGGCGCTGCGCAACGTCGACAAGGTGATCGCCGACAACAGGACGCCTTGAAAGACACGCTGCTGAGTTTCGAGACCTTCACGGCGTCGCTGGCGAGCAGCACCGGCAAGATCGACAGCGTCGTGGACAGCGCCGTCAGGCCGGCGTCGATGCCGTCGACAGCGGCCTGACCAAAACCCAGAGCTTCCTGGACAGCCTCGCCAGCGACAAGAGCGGCGGCGAACTGCTGCCGACCGTGATTTCGATGCGGGAATTGGTCGAAAGCTTCAACAAGACGTCGGGCGCGTTGATGTCCGAAGGCCGCAAGATGCTCGGCGATGTCAGCGCAGTCGATCAACAAGGCCGACCGCAAGCTCGGCGGCGCGCTAGCGCCGCAAACCGGCGCGATCAGGGCTTGCCGCCGCTCTTGCGGTGCGGTGCCTGCGGCACGGCAAAGATGCCGAATTCTTCCGTCAATACGGTCGCCAGCCACGATCGGTATTCGTCATGGCTGCGATGATTTTCCGCGATGATGCCAAGCTCAGGCTCTTCGGCCTTGCGCAGCTTGCGAAGCACCATGGGCGCGGCGACGGGGATGTAGACCGAGCCCTTGGGATTGCTGAGCGTGCTGATGATGCCGCGCATCATGCCGTCGGAATCCGGCAGCGACAGCAGGATGGTTCGCACATTTCCGGCGTTGGCGCTGACCAGATTCATGTAGGCCGTCCCGAACGGAATATGGACCGTGCCCTTGCTGGCGGTATTTTCCGTCGAAGCGCGACTTTTCCTCGAACACGAGGCATTTGCGCTCGTCGCTCCAGATGATCGTGATCAGATAGGCGTTGAAGTTGGCGGGGTTGGCGAACATCGGACGAACGCAGAGATAGTCGCCTTGCAGATAGTCGACGGCATCGAAGACATATCCGCCGACGGATCTGGTCGGCGGTCTCTTCTCTGGGCGTGGGGATGGCGCTCGAAAACTGGTCTTGAGAATGCCCTCGACCTTGTTGAGCGTTCGTTCCGTGAAGTCGCCCTGAAACAGCTTCTCGATCGACGATTTGGACAGATGCTCCCGAATGAGGTCCTTGCGCGCCAGACCGTTGGCGTCGAGATAGCGCTGGATGGCGGTGGCGATCGCCTTCTTGTCCGGCTTCGAGCCGAGCGCCGTCTCCTGCTTCATGTCGTGCAATCCCAAAATTCATCAAAATCTAGCACGAACTTTCAGAATTTAGCTATGCCGCCGTCGCCGCGCTCCGATTTTTGCGAATTCACCTCGCATTCATCCGAACAATGGGGCGAACGCGACATTCTCTGAGGTCGCCGGAATCGACGTGGTTAACTTACGATTGGCCGTGCGACGGCGAGATGCCGTCGCGGATAGAGCTGTTAGCGGCGGTATGATGAGCATCTGCCAATGAACCCTTTCCGGCGATCGACCGACGAAACCAGGCGGCGGATCGTTATGGGCGGTCCGCAGCGAGACAAGCGGGCGTCACGGCTGCGGGCAGTGACGGGGATTCATCACGGCTATGTCGCATGCGACTTTTTCGCTACCCCCTTTGATGGCCATGAGTCCGTCACCTTTTCACGCACTTCTGTTCGACAAGCGGCGTTCGTCCGCTCAGGGAGCTCCATCATGATCGGTTTGGTTCGCGCCGCAACACTTTGCGCCACGCTGGCGCTTGGCCTCGTCACGGCGCAGGCGGCGGACAAGGCCTTCAAACGCGACGATCTGGCGGATTCGGCGATCAAGCTGGAAGCCCAGATCAAGAGCGAGGCGGGCCGGTCTGCGAAGTCGGGCGCGACCTTGCGAACCGATGCCGACGCCGCTTTCAAGCGCAACGATTTCCGCACCGGCCTGCAAATCCTCGGGCAGATCGCCGCCACGTCACCGGAGGACAGCGGCAACTGGCTGCGGCTGGCCCGCACCATTTTCCAGATCCGCCCGGCCAACAGCAGCGAGCAGACCTTCCTGCTGGAGCGCGCTTCGACCGCGGCCTACATCGCCTATCAGCGCGCCGCCAATGCCGGCGATGAAGCGGACGCGCTGGCCGTGCTCGGCCGCGCACTGTCCGAACGCAAGCTGTGGCGTCCGGCGCTGGATACGCTTGCGGCTGTCGCTCGACCTGCGCGAAGTCGCCGACGTCCGCGGCCAATACGAGAAGATGCGCGACGAGCACGGCTTCCGGCTGCTGGATTATACCGTCGATTCCGACGGCGCGTCGCCGCGGGCCTGTTTCCAGTTCTCCGAGGACCTCGCCAAGCGGACCGATTTCGCGCCGTTCCTGGCGCTGGCGGGCAACGACAAGCCGGCGCTGTCGTCGGAAGGCAAGCAGCTCTGCGTCGACGGCCTCAAGCATGGCGAGCGCTACAACATCAATCTGCGCGCCGGGCTGCCGTCCGGCGTCAAGGAAACCCTGCCGAAATCGGCTGAATTCAACATCTATGTGCGCGACCGCAAGCCGTTCGTGCGCTTCACCGGGCGGGCCTATGTGCTGCCGCGCACCGGCCAGCGCGGCATTCCGCTGGTCAGCGTCAACACGCCGGCGGTGTCGGTGAATGTGTTCCGGATCGGCGACCGCAACCTGATCAATACGGTGATCGGCAGCGATTTTCAGCGCACGCTCAACAAATACGAGCTGTCCGACCTCGGCGACGAGCGCGGCGTGAAGGTCTGGTCGGGCGAACTCGCGACCGCGACCACGCTCAACCAGGACGTCACGACGGCGTTTCCGGTCGATCAGGCGCTCGGCGACCTGCAGCCCGGCGTCTACGTCATGACCGCGGCGGCCAAGACCCCCGGCAACGACGACGACAGCTCGCTGGCGACGCAGTGGTTCATCGTCTCGGATCTGGGCCTCACGGCGTTCTCCGGCAATGACGGCATCCACGTCTTCGTCAATTCGCTGGCGTCGACCGACGCGGTCGGCAAGGCCGAGGTGCGGCTGGTCGCGCGCAACAACGAGATTCTGGCCACCCGCAAGACCGACGATTCCGGCCACGTGCTGTTCGAGGCAGGGCTGGCGCGCGGCGAGGGCGGTCTGTCGCCGGCGATGCTGACCGTCACCAGCGAAAAGGCCGACTACGCCTTCCTCAGCCTGAAAACCGACGCCTTCGACCTCAGCGATCGCGGCGTTTCCGGCCGCGCGGTGCCCGCGGGCGCCGATGCGTTCGTCTATGCCGAGCGCGGGGTCTATCGCTCCAACGAGACCGTCTATCTGACCGCGCTGCTGCGCGACGGCCAGGGCAATGCCGTGACCGGCGGGCCGCTGACGCTGGTGATCGAGCGCCCCGACGGCGTCGAATTCCGCCGCGCCGTCCTGCCCGATCAGGGCGCCGGCGGGCGCAGCCTGGCGCTGGCGCTCAATTCGGCCGTCCCGGCCGGGACCTGGCGGGTCCGGGCGTTCACCGATCCCAAGGGCTCATCGGTCGGCGAAACCACCTTCATGGTCGAGGATTACATCCCCGAGCGGATCGAATTCGACTTAACGGCCAAGGACAAGCAGATCAAAGCTGATGCTCCGGTAGAACTCAAGGTCGACGGCCATTTCCTCTATGGCGCGCCGGCCTCGGGCCTGCAGCTCGAAGGCGACATGCTGGTCGCGCCGGCCGCGGGCCGGCCGGGCTTTGCCGGCTATCAGTTCGGCGTCGCCGATGAGGAGACCACCAGCAACGAGCGCACGCCGATCGAAAACCTGCCCGAGGCCGACGCCAACGGCGTCGCGACGTTCCCGGTCAGCCTGGCCAAGCCGCCGTCATCGACGCGGCCGCAGGAAGCCCAGATCTTCATTCGCATGGCGGAAGCCGGCGGCCGCGCGGTCGAGCGCAAGACTGGTGCTGCCGGTCGCACCCGCCACCGCGATGATCGGCGTCAAGCCGCTGTTCGGCGACAAGAGCGTCGCGGAAGGCGACAAGGCCGCTTTCGACGTCGTGTTCGTCGGCCCCGACGGCAAGACCGCTGGCGCGCGACGGCCTGCGCTACGAGCTGATGAAGCTGGAATCCCGCTATCAATGGTATCGCCAGAGTTCGTCCTGGGAATACGAGCCGGTCAAGACCACCACGCGCGTTGCCGACGGCGATCTGACGATTGCCGCCGACAAGCCGTCGCGGGTGACGTTGTCGCCGCAGCCCGGCCGCTATCGCCTCGATGTCAAATCGACCGATGCCGACGGGCCGCTGACATCGGTGCAGTTCGATGTCGGCTGGTATTCCGATGGCAGCGCCGACACGCCCGATCTGCTGGAGACCTCGATCGACAAGCCGGAATATCAGTCCGGCGACACCATGGTGGTGTCGGTCAATGCGCGCTCGGCCGGCAAGCTCGACCGTCAACGTGCTCGGCGACCGCTTGCTGACCACGCAAACGTCAGACGTCAAGGAAGGCACCGCGCAGGTCAGGATTCCCGTCGGCAAGGATTGGGGCACCGGCGCCTATGTGGTGGCGACCTTGCGCCGTCCGCTCGATGCCGCGGCCCAGCGGATGCCGGGACGGGCGATCGGCCTGAAATGGTTCGGCATCGACAAGAAGACCCGTACGCTTGCGGTAAATCTTTCGCCGCCGGCGTTGGTGCGTCCCGGCAGCACGCTGAAACTGCCGGTCAAGCTTGCCGGCCTCAATCCCGGCGAGGACGCCAAGATCGTCGTCGCCGCCGTCGATGTCGGCATTCTCAATCTGACCAACTACAAGCCGCCGGCGCCGGACGATTATTATCTCGGCCAGCGCCGCATGACGTCGGAAATCCGCGATCTCTACGGGCAATTGATCGACGGCATGCAGGGCACCCGCGGCCAGATCAAGACCGGCGGCGACGCGGCCGGCGAATTGACAGGGCAGCCCGCCGACACAGAAGCCGCTGGCGCTGTATTCCGGGATCGTCACGGTTGCCGCTGATGGCACCGCCGAGATCAGTTTCGAAATCCCTGAATTCGCCGGCACCGCGCGGGTGATGGCGGTGGCGTGGACCGCGACCAAGCTCGGCCGCGCCACGACCGACGTCACCATCCGCGATCCCGTGGTGCTGACGGCGACATTGCCGCGCTTCCTGCTCAATGGCGATCATGGCACCATGAGTTTCGACCTCGACAACGTCGAAGGCGTTGCCGGCGACTACACCATCAACGTCAAGACCTCGGGGCCCGTGAAGGTGACGGGCAATCCCTCGACGACGGTAAAGCTTGCCGCCAAGCAGCGCACCTCGATGGCGCTGGCGCTCGATGCCGGCGGCGCGGGAACGGCTAATCTCGACGTCGATATCAAGGGACCGGACGGCCTGACGCTGGCGCGGCACTATGCGCTCGACGTCAAGGCGGCGACGCAAATCCTTGCGCGCCGTTCGATCCGCACTTTGGCCAAGGGCGAGAGCCTGACCCTGACGTCCGACATGTTCTCGGATCTCGTGTCGGGCACCGGCAGCGTCTCGCTGTCGGTCAGCCTGTCCACGGCACTCGATGCCGCGACCATCCTGAAGGCGCTGGATCGCTATCCGTATGGATGTTCGGAGCAGATCACCAGCCGCGCCATGCCGCTGTTGTATGTCAACGATCTCGCGGCCGGCGCGCATCTGGCGATGGACACCGCGGTGGACCAGCGCATCAAGGACGCCATCGACCGGTTGCTGGCGCGGCAAGGCTCGAACGGATCGTTCGGGTTGTGGTCGGCCGGCGGCGACGACGCCTGGCTTGACGCCTACGTGACCGACTTCCTGACCCGCGCCCGCGAAAAGGGTTTTGCGGTGCCGGATGTGCTGTTCAAGACCGCGCTCGATCGCATCCGCAACTCGGTCGTCAACGCGAATGAGCCGGAAAAGGACGGCGGCCGCGACCTCGCTTACGGCCTTTACGTGCTTGCCCGCAATGGCGCCGCACCGATCGGCGACCTGCGCTATCTCGCCGACACCAAACTCGCCAATCTCGCGACCCCCATCGCCAAATCGCAACTGGCGGCGGCCCTTGCGCTGGTCGGCGACAAGAGCAGGGCGGAGCGGGTTTATGCCGCGGCGCTCGAAAGCCTGGCGCCGAAGCCGGTGCTGGAGTTCGGCCGGGTCGACTATGGCAGCGCGCTTGCGCGATGCCGCAGCACTGGTTTCGCTCGCCAGCGAAGGCAACGCGCCAAAGGCGACGCTGACGCAGGCGGTGCAACGCGTCGAAGTGGCGCGCGGGCTGACGCCCTACACCTCGACCCAGGAAAATGCCTGGCTGGTGCTGGCGTCGCGCGCTCTGGCCAAGGAAAACCTGACGCTGGATATCGACGGCGCGCCGGTCAAGACCGCGCTCTATCGCAGCTACAAGGCCGATGCAGATGGCGGGCAAGCCGGTCAAGATCACCAACACCGGCGATACGCCGGTGCAGGCGGTGGTCTCGGTCAGCGGCTCGCCGATCACGCCGGAGCCCGCGGCGTCGAACGGCTTCAAGATCGAGCGCAATTATTTCACGCTCGATGGCAAGCCGGCCGATGTGACCAAAGCCAAACAGAACGACCGCTTCGCGGTGGTGCTGAAGGTCACCGAGGCCAAGCCGGAATTCGGTCATATCATGGTGTCGGATTATCTCCCGGCCGGCCTCGAGATCGACAATCCGCATCTGGTCTCGTCGGGCGATACCGGCACGCTGGACTGGATCGAGGACGGCGAGGAGCCGGAAAATACCGAATTCCGCGACGATCGCTTCACGGCGGCGATCGACCGTGCCGCCGACGACAAGGCGGTGTTTACGGTGGCCTATGTGGTGCGCGCGGTCTCGCCCGGCAAATACGTGCTGCCGCAGGCCTATGTCGAGGACATGTACAATCCCTCGCGCTACGGCCGCAGCGGCACCGGTTCGGTCGAGGTGCGTCCGGCGAAATGAGTGAAGCGGGGACCATAATGTCGGAAGCTGCCGTCGCAACGTTGGCGAGCGGATCAAGTTGATTGCGTTGGCGTCGGCCGTCGCTGGCTTGATGTTGATCGGCGCTTTCGCGACGTGGGTCATCTCGCTCGGCCCGTTGCCGCTCGCGCAGGCCCGGCAAGTCTCGACTACCGTCGTCGATCGCAACGGCAAGCTGCTGCGCGCTTATGCGATGGCCGATGGCCGCTGGCGGTTGCCGGTCGATGCCAAAACAGCCGTCGATCCTGGATATCTCAAGCTGCTGCTGGCGTACGAAGACCGGCGCTTCTGTTCCCATGCCGGCGTCGATCCGCTGGCGCTGGGGCGCGCCGCGTTTCAATTGGGGACGCGCGGCCACATCGTTTCCGGGGGGTCCACCATCACGATGCAACTGGCCCGGCTGATGGAGCCGCGGCGCGAGCGCTCGGTCTATGCCAAGCTGCGCCAGATGGTGCGGGCGGTTGAGATCGAGCGGCAACTGACCAAGGACCAGATCCTCGATCTCTATCTGGCGCTGGCGCCGTTCGGCGGCAATCTCGAAGGCGTGCGCGCCGCCTCGATCGCCTATTTCGGCAAGGAGCCGAAGCGATTGTCGCTGGCGGAATCCGCGCTGCTGGTGGCGCTGCCGCAGTCTCCGGAAACCCGCCGTCTCGATCGTTACCCGGATATCGCGCGCGCCGCGCGGGATCGCGTGCTCGATCGCATGGTCGAAGATGGCCGCGTGCCGGAAGAAGATGCGCTGCAGGCCAAGGGTGTGTCCGTACCGCGACTGCGCAAGCCGATGCCGATCCTGGCGCCGCATTCCGCAGACCAGGCCGTCGTCAATGTGAAAGATGCGTCGGTCATCAAGCTGACGCTGGATTCCAGCCTGCAGAAAGTGCTCGAGGCGTTGGCGCGCGACCGCGCGCTGGCACTGGGCTCGAATATTTCCATCGCGATCATCGCGGTGGACAATGAAAGCGGCGACGTGCTGGCGCGGGTCGGTTCGCCGGATTATTTCGACGACCGGCGCGCCGGGCAGGTCGATATGACCCGCGCGGTGCGCTCGCCGGGCTCGACGCTGAAACCGTTCATCTACGGCCTCGCCTTCGAGGATGGCTTCGTGCATCCGGAAAGCCTGATCGACGACCGGCCGATCCGGTTCGGCTCCTACGCGCCGGAAAATTTCGACATGACGTTTCAGGGCACGGTGCCGGTGCGCAAGGCGCTGCAACTGTCGCTCAACGTGCCGGCCGTCGTGCTGCTGGATCGGGTCGGCGCCAGCCGGCTGTCGTCGCGGCTGAAACAGGCCGGCGGCAATCTGGTGCTGCCAAAGGACGAAGCGCCGGGACTGGCGATGGGTCTCGGCGGCGTCGGCATCACGCTGCAGGATCTGGTGCAGCTTTATTGCGGGCTGGCCCGGCTCGGCACCACGCGGCCGCTGCGCGAGATCATGCAGGCACAGGACGAGCATCGCGATCCGCTGCGGCTGATGGATCAGGTCGCGGCCTGGCAGGTCGGCAATGTGCTGATCGGCACGCCGCCGCCGGAGAACGGCGTGCATAACCGGATCGCGTTCAAGACCGGCACCAGCTACGGCTACCGCGATGCCTGGTCGGTCGGGTTTGACGGCCGCATGACCATCGGCGTCTGGGTCGGCCGTCCTGACGGCGCGCCGGTGCCGGGTCTGGTCGGCCGCACCGCCGCCGCGCCGATCCTGTTCGACGCCTTTGCCCGCACCGGCAAACTGGCGGCGCCGCTGCCGAAACCGCCAAAGGGCGCGCTGCTGGCGAGCAATGCCAAGCTTCCGCTGCCGTTGCGGCGGTTCCGCCCTGTGGGCGAACTGGTCCGGACCGGCGGCGAACAGGCGCCGCACATCCAGTTTCCGCTGAACGGCTCGCGGATCGACGTCGATCGCTCAGGCGCGGCGCAATTCTCGGCGATGCCGGTCAAGGTCGCCGGCGGCGTGCTGCCGATGACGATGTTGGTCAACGGTGTGTCGGTGGGCGAGATCGACGGCCGCCGCCAGCGGCTGGTCGATCCACCCGGGCCGGGTTTTGCCCGATTGACCGTCATCGACGCCACGGGCGCCGCGGACACAGTTGTCATCAGAATTCAATAGAGCTGCGCTAACCGGTTGTCCGGAATAGCGGTTTCGGCGTATGCGGAACCGATGGCCGAGACCTTTGCCCGTCCCCGATTTGGCGCGCCGCGCGAGCCCAAAACCCGGGTGAATCCGGGCAGCAGGCTGGTGCGCGTGCTCGATTTTGCCACCGGCAGCCATCGTCCGCGCGGTCGCGTTCCTTGTGCTCTGCGGGCTGTTGTTGTTTCTGCCCGGGTTTTTCAATATTCCGGCTATCGATCGCGACGAGGCGCGGTTCGCGCAGGCGACCAAGCAGATGATCGAAACCGGCGATTTCGTCGACATCCGCTTCCAGGATGACGTCCGTTACAAGAAACCGATCGGCATCTACTGGCTGCAGTCGGCCGCGGTCGAAACCGCGTCGGCGCTGGGCCTGCCGGGGGCGCAGCTTCGGATCTGGCTTTATCGTTTGCCTTCCCTGATCGGCGCCATCGGCGCGGTGCTGTTGACCTACTGGACCGCGCTGGCATTCGTGACGCGGCGCGGCGCGATCCTGGCCGGGCTGATCATGTGCAGTTCGGTGTTGCTCGGCGTCGAGGCGCGGCTCGCCAAGACCGACGCGATGCTGCTGCTGACGGTGGTCGCGGCGATGGGCGCGATGGCGCGGGTCTATCTGTCCTGGCAACGCGGCGAGGACCCTGCGCATCCGCCATGGACCTGGCCGGCGATCTTCTGGACCGCGCTGGCGGGCGGCATCCTGCTCAAGGGACCGCTGATCCTGATGTTCGTCGCGCTGACGGTCGTCACGCTGGCGATCCTCGATCGCTCCGCGGCATGGCTTTGGCGACTGCGCCCGGTGTGGGGCCTGATGTGGATGCTGGTTCTGGTGCTGCCGTGGTTCGTCGCGATCTTCTGGCGCGCCGGCGATGCGTTTTTTGCGGATTCGATCGGCGGCGACATGCTGAGCAAGCTTGCGGCGCAGGAATCCCATGGCGCGCCGCCCGGACTCTATCTGCTTGCTGTTCTGGGTGACGTTCTGGCCGGGCGCGCCGCTCGCCGGGATGGCTGCGCCGGCGGTGTGGCGGGCGCGGCGAGAGCCCGGCGCGCAATTTCTGCTGGCGTGGCTGATTCCGTCCTGGATCGTGTTCGAACTGGTGCTGACCAAACTGCCGCATTACGTGCTGCCGCTTTATCCCGCGATAGCGATCCTTACCGTCGGTGCGCTGGAGCGCCGCGTGCTGTCGCGCTCGTGGTTGAGACGGGGTGCGGCATGGTGGTTCATTATTCCGGCCGTGGCGTCCGTGGCGGCCGTGGTCGGAGCCATCACGGTGACGCGCCAGCTGGTGTTTCTGGCGTGGCCGTTCGCAGCCGCGGCGCTGATCTTCGGATTGTTCGCGTGGTGGCTCTACGACGACAACCGCGCCGAACGTTCGCTGCTTAATGCGGCCGTCGCGGCGATATGTCTGGCCGCGACGATCTATGGCGTCGTGATGCCGGCGTTGACGCCGCTGTTCCCGAGTGCAGAGATCGCGCGCGCGTTGCGCAACGTTGTCTGCGTCGGGCCGAAAGCAGCCGCAGCGGGCTTTCAGGAACCAAGCCTCGTGTTCATGACCGGCACCTCTACAGTGCTGACCGACGGCTCGGGCGCGGCGGATTTTCTGGGGCAGGGCAGTTGCAGGTTCGCACTGGTGGAAGCGCGTACCGAGCGAAGCTTTGCGCAGCGCGCCGAAGCCATCGGGTTGCGCTACAACGTCGCCGCCCGCGTCGACGGCTATAATATTTCGCAAGGCAGGGCGGTTTCCATCGCCGTGTTCCGTTCCGAAGGTACGGAGTAATGTCTGGCGAAGCCGGTATCGACGCGCGATCGAATTATTTCTCCCGGCTTGCCGCCGTCATTCAACTGTCGCTGACACAGCTCATTCGCGCGCCATCGCATGCGTGGCGGGCTGAGGCGGCGCGCAGGTCCGCCCTCCATGTGGTGTGGCTCACGGCAATCCTGGGTGCTGCGATCATCACGTTGATGTACGCGCTGGATGCGCGCGAGATCGGCCTGATGCCGCCGCGCGACACCGCCGGTCTCTGGCCGGTTCGCTTTTTCACCGACTTCGGCAAAGCCGCCCATGTGTTGTGGGCGCTGGCGGTGGCCTTGTTCGGTATCGCGATCATGGTTGCACGATCGCATGGAATTTCGCGCCTTTGGCTGCTCCGTCTGGGAACGCACCTGCAGTTCGTGTTTCTTGCCGTGCTGGTGCCGGTGCTGTTTGGCGAGGTCATCAAATGGATCGTCGGACGCGGCCGGCCGTTTGTCGGCGGCAAGGCCAATGCCTTCAACTTCGTGCATTTCGCCGGAACCGAGGCCTATGCCAGCTTGCCGTCGGCGCACGCCATCACGGCCTTTGCGCTGGCGTTCGCGGTGTCAGCAGTCTGGCCGCGGCCGCGGATGGCGATGGCTGTCTATGCCGTCCTGATTGCGGTCAGCCGCCTCGTGCTGTTGGCGCATCATCCGAGCGATGTGGTCGCCGGCGCACTGGTCGGCGTGGTCGGCGCGATGGCGGTGCGCTACTGGTTCGCTGCGCGCCGGCTGGGTTTCGCCATCCGCCGCGACGGCAGCATTTTGCCGCTTGGAAGAGCCTTGCCGGGAAGCCTCAAAAGGGTTGCCCGCGAGGCTTCGGCCCCATAAGAAGCGGACGCCGCGAGCCACGGACGATGGCGGTTCCCGCGACAGGCCAACGCAAACCGTGAGTACCGATTTGCCATCTTCTGATGCAGCTGCGGTGGCCGTTTCCATCGTTGTGCCCGTGCGCAACGAGGCCGAGAATGTAGCGCCGCTGATCGCCGAGATCGCTGCCGCGCTCGACGGCCGATGGGCCTACGAAATCATCTACGTCAATGACGGCTCGACCGATGCGACCGCCGAGCGACTGGCCGCGATCATGCAGCAGCGCGGCAATCTGCGCCAGATCCGTCACGCCACATCGTCGGGCCAGTCGGCGGCGGTGCGCAGCGGGGTTCGCGCCGCGCGCGGCGCCATCGTGGCGACGCTCGACGGCGACGGCCAGAACAATCCGGCGTTTCTGCCGGATCTGATTGCCGCGATCGAGAATGGCGGCGAACGCGTCGGCCTTGCCGCCGGTCAGCGGGTCGGGCGCAAGGATACCGGATTCAAGAAAATGCAGTCGCGCGTCGCCAATGGCGTGCGCAACGCCATCCTGCGCGACGGCACCCGCGACACCGGCTGCGGCCTGAAGGCGTTCCGGCGCGAGGTGTTCCTGATGATGCCCTATTTCGACGGGCTGCATCGCTTCCTGCCGGCGCTGGTGCGCCGCGAGGGCTATGAGATCGCCTATGTCGACGTGATCGACCGTCCGCGCCATTCCGGTGTTTCGAATTACGGCTTCTTCGACCGGCTCTGGATCGGCATCATGGATCTCGCCGGCGTATGGTGGCTGATCCGCCGCAAGAAGCCGACGCCCGTTGCGACCGAGGTGACTTCGACATGACCGACCTGTTCAACATGCTCGCCAGCTATCTGCACGACGTCTTCGTCATCAAGTTCGACGGCTGGGTGATCCTGGGATTTGTCGCGCAGGGATTTTTCACCATGCGTTTCGTGGTGCAGTGGATCGCCTCCGAACGCGCGCGCAAGAGCGTGATTCCGGTGGCGTTCTGGTTCTTCTCGATCGGCGGCGGCCTGCTGCTGCTGGTCTATGCGCTGTACCGCCGGGATCCGGTGTTCATCGCGGGGCAGGCGCTCGGGCTCGTGGTCTACGTCCGCAATCTGTATTTCATCATCGTCAACGGACGGCAGGCCTCGGGCGAGGCTTGATCTCTTTTACATTCAGGGTGTGTCCAGCCCTTTTGCCCTGAACACGACGGCCGCCTCCGGCGAACGCAGAAATGCGACCAGCGCTTTCGCGGCTTCGCCGTTTTGACTGTCCACCGCTACGCCGGCCGCGAACGTCGTGACCATGTTGAGATCGCCGGGCAACGGGCCGACGATGTCTGTGCCGGCAATATGCATCAACTCTGGTTTCTGTTGCACGGCGAGTTCGGCTTCGCCGGTCAGCAGGAAATTGCCGGAGTAGCCGCCGGGCGGCGGATATTTGTTTTTGGCGTTGACCTCGCGGGCTATCCCCATGCGCTCCAGCAACTTCGCAAAATAAATGCCGCTGGCGCCGCCGGCGGCGGGATCGGTATAGGAGATCGATTTCGCCGACAGCAGCGTCTTCTTGAGCGCCTCGGGCGTGGAGATATCCGGCTTCGGCGCGCCGGCTTTAACCGCGATGGCGACAGCTGAACTTGCCAATGTCACCGCCGAGCCGGGCGCGATCCGACCTTCCCTGCTCATGGTGTCGATGCCAGCGAGATTGAGGATCATGACATCGGCGGTTTCGCCGCTCTGAAGACGTTTGACCAGCATGGGAGCCGTGGCCCACGTCATGAGCAATCGGTGGCCGCTGGTTTTTTCGAATTGCGGAACGAGCGCTTCGACCGCACCCTGCACGCCGATGGTGCTGTAGACCTTCAGTTCCGTAGCGTTGTCGTCAGTTTGCTGGTTTGGGCTTTTCATGGGCCTCCTGTCGGTGCGAAAATACACTAGGTTGACCGCATCGAAATTCAAGCGTTCGCCGCCAGGATGCGATTATGGGGCAGGAGATGGAATGAGGCGTCGTGAATTTATCGGTCTGGTGGGTGCCGCGGCAGCGTCATATCCGTTCGCAGCGCAGGCCCAGCAGGCCGACAGGTTCTACCGGATCGGGTATCTCAGCCTGGGGTCGGCCGCGGCGGAGGCGACACGCTTCGATGCGTTGAAGACCGCGCTCGCTTCATTCGGTTACATCGAAGGCAAGAACCTCGACATCGAGACGCGCTGGCTCGACGGACGCAACTACGACCAGCTTCCGGAACTGGCCACCCAGCTCGTCGATCTCAAAACCGATGTCATCATAACGGCTACCACACCCGGCGTTTCCGCCGTCAAGCGGGCGACATCGACGATCCCGATCGTCTTCGCCTCGGTCGGCGACGCCGTGGCAATGGGCCTTGTGTCGAGCCTTGCACGGCCCGGCGGCAACGTGACGGGAACATCGTACTTCCTTCCCGAACTGGCCGCCAAGCGGCTCGAATTGCTCAAGGAGGCACTGCCAGGCCTTACCCGAGCGGGTATTCTGTTCAATCCGGCCAATCGCTCGGCCGAGGCGATCATCGCCGCCATGCGGTTGACGGCCAAGCCGCTCAAACTGGAGCTCTCGGAGTTCGCGGCGCGCGAAGCGGCCGATCTGGAGGGGGCGATAGCCGCCATGGCCGCCAAACAGGTGGGGGCTTTCGTGGTGACGGAAGACCCGATGCTGATCTACAATTCGGAAGCCACCGCGAAGCTCGCTCTCAAATACCGGATCGCCTCATGCGGCTTTCCTGAATCCGCCAGGGCCGGAGGCTTCGCGGCCTATGGAATCGACTTCGTCGACCTGTGGCGGCGCGCGGCAACCTTTGTGGACAAGATTCTCAAGGGTGCAAAGCCTGCCGACATTCCGGTCGAGCAGGCCACGAAATTCGTAACGGTCATAAATTCGAAGGCTGCAAAGTCCATCGGCATCGAGGTGCCCATCGCTTTGCTTGCCCGCGCCGACGAGGTGATCGAATGAGGCGGCGTAAGTTCATGGCACTGGCGGCCGGCGCAGCACTTTGGCCGTCGATGGCGCACGCGCAACAGCCGATGCCGGTGATCGGATATCTCGGCAGCGCTTCGCCGGATGTGTGGGCCGGCCGGTTAAAGGCATTTCGCCAGGGTCTCAGCGAAACCGGCTTCGACGAGGGGCGCAACGTTAAAATCGAATACCTTTGGGCTGACAATCACTACGAAAATTTGCCGGCCATGGCAGCCGATCTCGTGCGCCGTGACGTTGCTGTCATCGTGGTGCCGGGCAGCGCGCCTGGCGCGCTTGCCGCCAAGGCGGCGACAACGAAGATACCGATTGTGTTCGAGACCGGCGCCGATCCCGTCGAAATCGAACTCGTTCCCAGCCTGAACCATCCCGGCGGCAACATTACCGGCGTCAGCCAGCTGAGTTTCGAGGCCGGTCGCAAGCGGTTGGAATTCCTGCATGAAGCACTTCCCGCCGCCAAAACCCTTGCTGCGCTCGGTAATCCGAAGGCTGGCACTGCCTGGGCGCGCCAGATCGCAGATATCGAAGATGCCGCGCGGAAGCTCGGACTGGAGTTGCTGATCTTGAAGGCGAGCACCGATCGTGAGCTGGAAGAAGCTTTTTCCGGGTTCCATGAAAAGCCTGCCGGCGGCCTGGTCGTCGTCCTCGATGTGTTCACCAATAGCCATGCCGAGCAACTTGCGGCGTTGGCATATCGCTACAAGGTGCCGACCATCTTTGCCCAGCGCGCTTTTCCGACCGCCGGCGGATTGATGAGTTACGGTGGTTATATCGAGGAAACTCATCGTTTGGCTGGAATTTATACGGGGCGGATTCTCAGAGGTGAGAAGCCGGCCGACCTGCCGGTGATGCAGGGCACGAAGGTCGAGATGATCATCAATCTCAGGACAGCAAAGGCATTGGGCATCGAGATTCCGCTGGCGTTGCTCGGCCGCGCCGACGAGGTGATTGAATGAGACGGGGATGAGTTCCGCACGCGATTTGGAGACGTACCCGTGGCCTCAGAAGTGACCGCCATTGCGGGCACAGGCGTCGATTCGGGTGAACGTGTTGTTGTCACGCCTGCCGCCGCCCGCCGCCAGCACTTGTTGTCGGCACTGCGCGTACATAGCCCCAGGGCTTTTGGTGCCAGTGGACCGCTCGGGCTTCGGTTCTGACGGGGCAGCTACCGCCACCGGCTTTTTCTCCGGCCGCACATTCACGTCCGGCTTGTCGCGCTTGGCGGCAGGCTTCTCGATCCGCTCGCAGGTATTGTCGTCGCCGACCTCGAAACCGGATTTGCAGGTGATCTCGACGCATTTGTCGCCTTCGGCCTTGAATCCGTGCTCACAGATCAGCGGGCAGATCCTGGCGGTCTTGCCGCGGACGATGTCGAGTGCGTCGATGCTTGCAACCTTCACGTCCAGTTTGGTGCCGGCATTGCGGTTGAACAGGCTCATGGCGCGTTGGGCCGAAGCGTTCCAGGAACCGTCGACGCCGCCGGTGTTGCAGCCGACACGCTGCAGTTCGACTTGAAGCAGGCGCGGAATGTCGGCTGGATCGGGTGATGTTTTCTGCGGCGTTGCATCGCCATCCTGGCCTGACGGCGTGAGCGATGCGACCGGTCCGACCGGTTTGCTGTCGCTGGAACCGGACGCCGCGGCCTTGGTATCGGCGGCGGTCTTTGCCTCGGCGGCGGCAGCCTCGGCGTCCTCGGCTGCCTTCTTCCTTTCAGCGAGAATGCGCGCGTCCTGGCTCCCTTTCGCCAGTGCCGCGGCTTTGACGCGTTCGGCCTCGGCTACCTTGGCGTCTTCAAGGGCTTTCTTCTTCTCGGCCTGAACACGGGCATCCTCGGCTGCTTTCGCGGCAGCGATGGCCTTGGCTTGGTCGGCGGCACGCGCGCCTTCCGCTGCAAGACGCTGCTGCTCGTCCGCCGTGTTGCGTGCCTTTTCCGTAGCCGCAATCCGTGCCTGCTCGGCCAGCAGCTTGTTGCGCTGGGCGGTGGCGAGCTTGGCGTAGAAGCCTTCGGTATAGGTCGACAGAAAGAAGTCCCACGCCTCCAGCGTGCCGACTTGCGCGGCCAGTTCATAGTCACGCCGGATGCCATAGTTCGCGTCAGCCGGGGCGGCGCTCGGGGACGCGGCGGTGGGAGCGGGGCCGGGCGCTGCGGGAACCAGAGCCAGATCGTCACCTCCCAGCGAGCCGTAGACGAACGGCTCCTGTTTGTTTCCGGTGGCCTTCAGAACGTCGTCACGCACAAACCCGAACGCCTTGCGCAGATCGAGGCCGGGCTTGGTCAGATGATGAGCCAGCGCCTTGGCGAATGGGCTGTTGCTGTCGCCGTCGGAAGCCGTCAAGCCGGCCTTGGCAGCGAAGGCAATCATCGTGTTTGGATTTGAAGGTTCGACCTTGGCGAGACCGCGTCCCACCGAGCGCGAACCGATCGTGCGCTTCATGGTTTTGGCGAACGGATTATCGCGGCAGGCATCGAGGATGACCAGGCGCAACTGTTTGGCCGGCTCGACTGCGACCAGAATTCGATCCAATGGAAAAGCTTCGTCGAACACATCGGTGTCGCGTTCCAGCAACGCGTCGACCGGGATCAGATAGTTGGTGCCATCGACTTCGATACCGTGCCCGGCGTAATACACCACGGCAATGTCGGCATCGCGGGCCTTGTCACCGAAGTCCCGCAAAGCCCGCCGCATGTCGGTCGCATTAAGGTCGTTGCGTGCCTCTACGGTATCGAAGCTTGCCTTCCTGAAAGTCTCCGCCATGACTGCCGCATCGTTGGACGGATTCGTAAGCCGAGGCGCGTTGCGATAGGCGGAGTTGCCGATGATCAACGCAACGCGTTTTTCAGCCAAAGCCGCGGACGCCATCATCGATAAAACGATGACGCCCAAAAATGCGGAACGGGTGCTCGGCAAGACAAATTACCTGAAGGTCAGGGCGTTAAAAAGATAAGCAGACGCTTGAGTTTAGCCAATTTTCACGGGTTTACAAGGCGCCCCCCCAGGCTGGCTGTGGATCGAAGCGGACACACTGGCGCGCGCGAGTATCCCGACGCAACTCCTATTGCGATCTCGCGTGACGAGTTCCACCGGCTTCAAGAGCGAACCGCCAAACCATCTATCGGGAATCCTCCGCACCTGATATCCGAGAGCCGCACCGTTCAAGCAGCGAGGGTCCGATTTCGTATGCGACAGCGCCGCGACGCCGCCCTCCGAAGTCTGCGGTCGATGCTCCTGGCGAGCATTGTGTTGCCATTCCTGCTGTTCTGCTACGCCTCCTGGACCAACTATTGGGCCGCATTCGACAACGCCGATGAACGGATCGAGCACGGCCTCGACATCGCGTCGGAGCAGGTGCTGCGCGTCTTTCAATCGATCAATGTCATATTCGACAGCGTCGAACAGATCACGCGAGGCCGGACCAACGGTTCGCTTCGCGCCAGTGAGGCCGAACTGAGCGAGCGGCTCAAGCAATTCGCGTCGGCTCTTCCGGACGTCGCATCGATCTGGATCCTGGATGACGAGGCGAATGCGATTGTATCCTCGCTGTTCTTCCCACTACCTCCGGCCGCAAATGCTCCCGATCGCGCCTACCTCAAGAGCCAGCTTGCGACTGACGCGGGCATCCACATTGGCGACGTGCTGCGCATCAAAATGACCGATCGCGTGATCTTTCCGGTGAGCAAGCGCCGTTCGGACAGTTCGGGCACCTTCGTCGGACTGACCGAAATATCGGTTTCGCCGCAGGCGTTCGAGAAGTTCTTTGCGCCGCTCGCGGCCAGGACCAGCGCCAGTTTCGCGTTGATACGGGACGATGCGAAGTTTCTCGCCCGGTATCCCGCGCCGGCCACGGCAGATCTGATGCCGGCGGCCTCGGTGACCTTCGCCCAACTGATTGCACGCAGCCCGGACGGCGGAAAATACACCGCCGTCTCAAACATCGACCAGGTCGAGCGCCGTTTTTCTGCGCGCAAACTGCCGGGTTTTCCGCTCTACGTGACGTCGAGCCTGCAAACCGCCGATATCGTCCAGGGCTGGCTGTGGCACATGGCGGGCCATTTGATCTTCGGCATTCCCGCGACGCTGTTTTTCGTCGTGCTGATCCTGCTGGCGACGCAGAGGACGACGGCGCTGTTTGCGGAAGCGGAACGGCGGGAAGCGCTCGAAGCCAGTTTGCGTCAGTCGCAAAAGATGGAATCCGTTGGACAGCTGACCGGGGGTGTCGCCCACGACTTCAACAACCTGCTCACCATCATTCTCGGCAATCTGCAGATGGCGCTTCGGCGAGTGTCCGACGGCAAGGCAAGGGCGCAGCTTGTCAACGCGCATCAGGGAGCGGAGCGCGCGGCGGAACTCACCAAACGGCTGCTGGCGTTTTCGCGCAGTCAACCGCTCGATCCTCAGCCCATCGATGCCAACAAACTGGTCGCGGGCATGTCGGATCTGTTCGATCGCACGCTCGGCGAAACCATCTCGGTCGAGACGGTGCGAAGCGCGGGGCTCTGGCTGACGGAAGCCGACAGCGCCGAACTGGAATCCGCGATTCTCAATCTGGCGATCAATGCACGCGACGCGATGCCGGCCGGCGGAAAGCTGACCATCGAAACCGGCAATGCGTATCTCGACGAGCATTATTGCGAGACGGCCGAGGGCGTGAAGCCGGGTCAGTATGTGATGATCGCGGTGACAGACACCGGCGCGGGCATGCCGAAGGATGTCATCGACAGGGCGTTCGATCCGTTCTTCACCACCAAGCCGGCCGGGTCGGGCACCGGGCTTGGGCTAAGCCAGGTCTACGGATTCGTCCGACAGAGCGGCGGGCATATCCGGATTTACAGCGAAATCGGCGAGGGCACGACGGTCAAAATCTATCTTCCCCGCAGCTTTGCCCAGGCCAAACCCGTTCCGGTCAACGCGACGCAGGAAAATATCCCGAAAGGGAGCCGGGAGATCGTGCTTGTGGTCGAAGACGATCCGGCCGTTCGCAGCTACGTCGCGGAATCGCTGACCAGTCTCAATTACCAGGTGCGGCAGGCCGCCAACGCGGAAGCCGCATTCACCATCATCAACAACTCCGCACCGATCGATCTGCTTTTGACCGACGTCGTGATGCCCGGCACCAACGGACGCGTGCTGGCCGACAAGGCCGTGCAGCGCCGGCCCGGCCTGAAGGTGCTCTACATGACGGGATATTCCCGCAACGCCATTGTGCATCAGGGCCGGCTCGATCCCGGGGTGTCGTTGATACAGAAGCCGTTTTCGCAGGACGTGCTGGCCAGCCGCGTCCGCAAGATTCTCTCGGGTGCATAGCGAAATCTACCCGCCGTTAAATGCCGTAAATGGATGCGGCCACGAGACAACAACCGGCGGTCGCTCCGTCCAATACGTATTACTGCCGTGGCAGCTACGTACTAATAGTTCTTCGCGGATCCGAAATCTTAACCCTTCCGGATACTCCGCAAGCCCATGCTGCGGTCCGGCACGTCTGCGCGCTCGCCCGGGATCGCCGAGACGGTGCAGCCGTTTTTCCCATGGAGTGGATCACGCTGATCCAGGCATCTCATGCCCCTTGCAGCCGCCTTGATCTATTGGGTAATCGTGGTTCTCTGGCTGACGGTGCTGGCAACACTCCTGGTATTCTACGCCCGCAACCCGCGCGTTTTCGGCACCACGCGCCTGCTTTTGGCCGTCGTCGCCATCGATACGACCCGCAATATTGTCGAGAATCTCTACTTCGGCGTCTACTTCGGCGGCCAATACGGGATATTTCCGGCCGGCGTTGTTGATATATTGGGTACTCCTTACCTGCTCATCATTCCCAAATTGACCAACGTCGTCGCGGGTTGCGTCGTGCTCAGCCTGCTGCTGCTACGCTGGCTGCCGTCTGCGGTCAGGGAGCACCGTGAGGCGGAGAGCAACGCGCACGACGCGCGGCGCCTTGCCGGCATGATGGACGAGTTCGTCGCGAATGTGAGCCATGAGCTGCGCACACCGCTGACCTCGATCGCCGGATCGCTCGGCCTGTTGACGGCGGGAGTCGCCGGGAAGCTGCCGGAGGCGGCCGGCCGGTTGATATCGATAGCCCACGCCAACTCCCAGCGGCTGGTGCGGCTGATCAACGACATTCTCGACATTGGGAAAATCGAATCCGGTCAGATGCTGTGCGAATTTGCCCCGGTCGATCTTCGCTCCGCAATCGAGCAAACGATCAATGCCAACTGTGCCCTTGCCGAAGCGCGCGGCGTTACAGTTCGTTTCGAGATGATACCGTCGAACTGCCTGGTCCGCGCCGATGCCGATCGGCTGGTCCAGGTCTTGACCAATCTAATGTCCAACGCGATCAAGTTTTCGCCGCCGGATGACGAGATCGTCATCATGGTCGAACTGCTCGCGAGCGCTGCCAGCGTAACGGTGCGTGACCACGGTTCCGGCATTCCCCAGGAATTCAAACCACGCATTTTCGGCAAATTCGCGCAGGCCAGGAACGATGGCGGGGCGCCAAAGGGTGGCTCCGGACTGGGACTTAACATTGCCGCCAAAATCGTCGCGCAGCATGGCGGAACGATCGGATTCCGCGACGCGGCCGGTGGCGGCACCATATTTCATTTCCAGATTCCGCTCTGGAATGTCGATATGGAAGACGTGCGGATACTTCCCGGCGCCGAACTTGACGCTGTCGCAGTCTGACGGATAGATCGCCCCAACGTTAAATCGTGGGGACGATCGGCGGGCTGCGAAGGGTTAAACCAGGTCGTTGAACGCCTCGAATCCGCGCGCGAGATCGGCTTTCAGATCCTCGACATTCTCCAGCCCGATATGCAGCCGCAAGGTTGGACCGCCAGGCGCCCATGTGGTGGCCGAGCGATAACCGGCGCAGTCGAACGGGATGACGAGGCTCTCGAAGCCGCCCCACGAATAGCCCATGCCGAACAATTTGACGGTATCGAGCAACGCATCGACGGCTTGTTGCGGCGCGGGCTTGAGAACGATGCTGAACAGGCCGGACGCGCCGGTAAAATCGCGTTTCCAGATGGCGTGGCCAGGGTCGCTCTCAAGGCCGGGATGCAGCACCCTGAGCACTTCGGGCCGCGCCGCCAGCCACCGCGCCATCTCCAGCCCGGAAGTGTGGTGCTGCGCCAGCCGCACCGCAAGCGTGCGCAAGCCGCGCAACGCCAGGAACACGTCGTCCGGTCCGGCGCAGACGCCGAGCATGCGGATGCCTTCGGCCAGCATGCGGCCAGGCCCGCGCGTTGGCGGAGATGGTCCCGAACATGATGTCGGAATGGCCGCCGATATATTTGGTGGCCGCCTGCATGCTGATGTCGACGCCTTGTTCCAGCGAGCGGTGAAACAGCGGCGTCGCCCAGGTGTTGTCGTCGATCACAAGCGCGCCGCGCGCATGCGCTGCGCCCGCGATCGCGGGAATGTCGGGCATTTCGAAGGATTGCGAACCCGGCGCCTCGACCAGCACGGCCTTGGTGTTCGGCTTGAACAATCCGGCGATGCCGGCGCCGACAGAGGGATCGAAATAGCTGGTTTCGACGCCGTAGCCGGCAAGCAATCCATCGCAGAAATTCCGCGTCGGGCGATAGGCGTTGTCGCAGACCAAAAGATGGTCGCCGGCCTTCAGTCACCGACAAGCAGCGTCGTGGTGATCGCCGACAGGCCCGGAAGGCGCGAGCCGACGCCGGCGCATTGCGGGCCTTCGAGCGCCATCAGCGCTTCCTGCAGCGCCTTGGTGGTCGGGGTTCCGCGGCGGCCATACTGGAACTCGCCGCGATGGGCGTGCAGGTCTTCCGCGGTCGGATACAGCACGGTCGAGCCATGGACCACAGGCGGATTGACGAAACCCTTCTGCGCCTTGGTGTCGCGGCCCGCCGTCACCAGCGTGGTTTCCGCCTTCAGCGGGATTCGTGGTCGTCCTTTGGAAAAATTCATGCCTGCGCCGCCACCAAAAGACCTTTTGCCGCGAGCCGCGGCGCCCGCTGAAAGTGCGCCGGGATGCCGGGTTCGGGCCGGGTTTGTTAGTAACAGGACACAGAACATGGCACGTCAACCCCTTGACCCGGCCCGCCAGTCGTTCTGTGATGCGTGGCAGCTATTCAGTCGCCGCACGTTGAGGGGCCTGCCGCGACCTTCGATCCATCGCTCAGCCGGACTACGCGTCAAATGGCCTGTGAGGCCGGCGTCGGCAGGTATGGATCGCAAGGGTTGGCCCGTCGGCGCGCGCGATGCTAAGCAAATGTTCCCGGACGAGACTTGAAAGGCTTTGCCATGAAACGCGTATCTCTGGTTTTCACCCTTGCTCTTGCCGCCGGTCTTTCGAGCCAGGCCGCGACCGCGCAGACCCTCAAGACGGTCAAGGACCGCGGCATGGTGTCCTGCGGCGTCAGCCAGGGCTTGCCGGGCTTCTCGTCGCCCGACGACAAGGGTAACTGGACCGGGCTCGACGTCGATATCTGCCGCGCGGTCGCCGCTGCGATCTTCGACGATCCGACCAAGGTGAAGTTCGTGCCGTTGTCGGCCAAGGATCGTTTCACCGCGCTTGCAGTCCGGCGAAATCGACGTGCTCTCGCGCAATACCACCTGGACGCTGTCGCGCGATACCTCGCTCGGCGCCAATTTTACCGGCGTGACCTATTATGACGGGCAGGGCTTCCTGGTGAAGAAGTCGCTCAAGGTCAATTCCGCGCTGGAACTGAACAGCGCCTCGGTTTGCGTGCAGACGGGAACCACGACCGAGCAGAATCTCGCCGACTACTTCAAGGGCAACAACATGAAGTATGAGGTGATCGCGTTCGGCTGCAGCCGACGAAACCGTCAAGGCCTACGAGTCCGGCCGCTGCGACGTCTTCACGTCCGACGTATCGCAGCTCTATGCCGAACGTCTGAAGCTCGCCAATCCCGCCGACCACGCCGTGCTTGCCGGAAGTGATCTCGAAAGAGCCGCTCGGCCCGATGGTGCGTCACGGCGACGATCAATGGTTCGATCTCGTCAAATGGGTGCTGTTTGCGATGGTCGATGCCGAAGAACTCGGCGTCACCCAGAAGAACGTCGATGACATGGCGAAGTCCGACAAGCCCGAACTGAAGCGGGCATTCGGCACCGACGGCAATCTCGGCGAACAGCTCGGCGTCACCAAGGATTGGGTATCGCGGATCGTCAAGGCGGTCGGCAATTACGGCGAGGCCTTCGACCGTAACGTCGGCGCCGGCTCGAAACTCGGGATTGCCCGCGGGCTCAACCAGCTCTGGAACAAGGGCGGAATTCAGTACGCGCCGCCGATCCGCTGATCGCAGCAAAGAGGCGGACCTACGGCGATGAGCATTGAGGCCCGATCGCCGCCGCCGCAGTTTGTCGCCAGACTGCGTCGCGCGCTCGGCGGTCGCGCCGGCTGGGCCGGGTTTGCCTTCCAGATCCTGTTCGTCGCCGTTCTGGCCTGGATCGGCTACGAGATCGTCGCCAATGCGCGGGCCAATCTGCAGTCGCAGCGGATCACGTCCGGTTTCGGCTTTCTGTCGAATACCGCGGGCTTTGACGTCAGCCAGAACCTGATTTCCGTATTCCGGATCCGATCCCTATACCCGCGTGTTCCTGGTCGGCCTGCTCAATACGCTGCTGGTCGCGGTGATCGGCATCTTCTTTGCCACCATCATCGGATTTATGGTGGCGCTGGGCCGGCTGTCGCCGAACTGGCTGCTGTCGCGCTATCGCCGGCGGCTATGTCGAGCTGATACGCAACCTGCCGCTGCTGTTCCAGATCCTGTTCTGGTATCTCGCCGTGCTCGGCCGCATTGCCCAATCCGCGGCAGAGCATCTCGCTGTTCGGCAGCTTCTTTCTCAGCAATCGCGGCTTGGTCATTCCAAAGCCGATCGCCCATCTCGGCTGGAGCCTTTTGCGATCGCCATCGCTGGTTGCGATCGTGGCCGCATTGGCGTTGCGAAGCTATGCGCGCCGGCAATTGTTCGAGAGCGGCCGGCTGATCAGGATCTGGCCCTATGTGCTCGGCCTGCTGATCGGCCTGCCGCTGCTGGCGTCGCTGGTGTTCGGCGCGCCCGTTACGTTTGAAATTCCCCGAACTCAAGGGCTTCAATTTTGCCGGCGGTTCGCGCGTCATTCCGGAATTCGTGGCGCTGACGCTGGCGCTGTCGACCTATACCGGCGCCTTCATCGCCGAGATCGTGCGCGCCGGCATCCAGTCGGTTCACAACGGGACAGATGGAAGCCGGGGCATCGCTCGGCCTCGCGCGCGGCTCGACATTGCGGCTGATCGTGGTGCCGCAGGCGATGCGCGTGATTCTGCCGCCGCTCACCAGCCAGTATCTCAACCTGACCAAGAACTCGTCGCTGGCGGTGGCGATCGGATATCCCGATCTGGTCTCGGTATTCGCCGGCACGACGCTGAGCCAGACCGGGCAGGCGATTGAGATCATCGCGATCACGATGGGCGTCTATCTGCTGATTTCGCTGGTCACCAGCGCGATCATGAGTTTCTACGGTTGGCGGCTCAGCCGGAGTCTCGGCGCATGAGCGATAGTGCCGCTTCGTCCTTTGTCCGGCAGGAACTCGTTCCCGAGCGCCCCGCGCCGGTCAAGACCACCGGCTTTGTCGGCTTTCTGCGCACGCGGCTGTTCAATTCGCCGACCAACATCCTGCTCACGATCGTGGGCGTGTTGCTGCTGTGGTTCACCGTCGTTCCACCGGTTAAATTCCTGCTGATCGACGCGGTCTGGACACGGCACCGACCGCAATGCATGTCTGGCCGAGAATGCCGGCCATGTGGTCGGCGCGTGCTGGCCCTATGTGCAGGCGAAGTTCTCCCAATTCATCTACGGATTTTACCCGGAGCCGGAGCGATGGCGGGTCAATCTGACTTTCCTCCTCGCCGTGCATTGTTGCTGTTGCCGCTGTCTGATTCCGCGGCTGCCGGCCAAGGGGCTCAACGCCGGCCTGTTTTTCTTCGCTTTTCCCGATCGTCGCGTTTTTCCTGCTGCATGGCGGCGGCTTGAGCGGTTTCGGCGTGAGCTGGACCGCGGACTACTGGCCGGGGTTAGCCAGCAGCATCGGCGGAGGCGGGCCGCAAGTTGGCGCGCGCCGCCCAATCGTCGGCGATATTTCGGCCGCTGCTTGACGGGCTGGCGACAACCGCTGATCTGGCTTGGCGTCGGACTTTCCTACCTGATCTCGCCGCTGACCTGGCTGCGCGACCAGATCCAGGCGTCCAGCCAGCCGGTATGGATCGATTTCGCGGCCACCGCCGCCATCGTTTCGATCCTGCTGTTCTGCTGGGCGGCGGCATTCGCACCGGATGGCGCGCGCTCGTCGTCAGTCTCGCGATCTTCGCCGGCATCGGCGTCGTGATCGCCGCGATGGGGCTCGACCGCGGCGGATTGCCGGTCGTCGATACCAGGCTGTGGGGCGGCCTTCTGGTGACGCTGGTGGTGTCGGTCACCGGCATCGTCACCTCGATGCCGGTCGGCATCGCGCTGGCGCTGGGCCGGCGCTCGACGATTCCATTGATCCGGATTTTCTCGATTGCGTTCATCGAATTCTGGCGCGGCGTTCCGCTGATCACGGTGCTGTTTTTCGCGACCTACATGCTGCCGCTGTTCGTTCCGGCGGGTTTCACCATCGACGGGCTGGTGCGGGTCCTGATCGGCATCGCGCTGTTTGCCGGCGCCTATAATGCCGAAGTGATCCGCGGCGGCCTGCAGGCGATTCCGCGCGGGCAGGGCGAGGCCGCGAGCGCGCTCGGCCTGTCCTGGGGCAAGACCACGGGACTGATCGTGATGCCGCAGGCGCTGCGTCACGTCATTCCCGGCCTCGTCAACAGCTTCATCGCGCTGTTCAAGGATACCTCGCTGGTGTCGATCGTCGCGCTGTTCGATCTGCTTGGGTTCGTTGCGCGCCTCGTTCGCCGATCCGGTCTGGGCGACGCCGACCACCCTGTTTACCGGCTTTGCCTTTGCCGGAATGATCTACTTCGTGTTCTGTTTTGGAATGTCGCGTTATTCATTGTTCGTCGAACGCCGGCTGAACGCACATCGGCGCAATTGAGCAAATGACCATGACCGCGAGCTCCGATCGTCAGCATCACCGGCCTCAACAAGTGGTACGGCGATTTTCACGTGCTGCGCGACATCAACCTCGATGTCGCCAAGGGCGAGCGCATCGTGATCTGCGGTCCGTCCGGTTCCGGCAAATCGACGCTGATCCGCTGCATCAACGCGCTGGAGGAATTCCAGGAAGGCCGGATCGTCGTCGACGGCATCGAGCTCGGGCCGAACCTGCGGCGCGTCGACGACGTCCGGCGCGAAGTCGGCATGGTGTTCCAGAGTTTCAATCTGTTCCCGCATCTGACGGTGCTGGAGAATTGCACGCTGGCGCCGATCTGGGTGCGCAATATTCCGAAAAAGGACGCCGAAGCCGCGGCGATGAAATATCTGGAGCGGGTGAAGATTCCGCATCAGGCCAACAAATATCCGGGCCAGATGTCGGGCGGCCAGCAGCAGCGCGTCGCGATCGCGCGCGCGCTGACCATGAACCCGAAGGTCATGCTGTTCGACGAGCCGACCTCGGCGCTCGATCCGGAAATGGTCAAGGAAGTGCTCGACACCATGGTCGATCTGGCCAAGGAGGGCATGACCATGCTGGTCGTCACCCACGAAATGGGATTTGCCCGGGAAGTCGCCAACCGCGTCGTGTTCATGGATGCCGGCCAGATCATCGAAGCCAACACGCCGGCGAATTTCTTCTCCAATCCGCAGCACGCGCGGACCAAACTGTTCCTCAGCCAGATCTTGCGGTAAATTGAGGCCACTACCCCTGAACTCGTCCCGGGCTCGGCATGAATGTCGCCGGTTTCCTGCGCCTGATTTTCCCGGTCGTTTTCGCCGTTGTGGCATCCGGTGCTGGCGCCGGCACAGCGGCGGCGCAGGCGCGGCTTGAGCTGACAGCCGACAACGTCGCCAGCGTGGTCGATCCGCTGATGGCCGAATGGATCAGCAAACATAAAGGTCCCGGTGCCGTGGTCGTTGTGGCGACGCGCGATGCGACAGTATTCGCCAAGGGCTATGGCTTATCAGATATTGCCGCCGAAAAGCCGTTCACCGCCGATGCGACGCTGGTGCGGCCGGGATCGATCTCGAAGCTCTTCACCGGCATCGCCGTGATGCAGCTCGTAGACGCCGGCAAACTCGATCTCGACCGCGACGTCAACGAATACATCGACTTTGCCATTCCGACGCCGCCGGACGGCGTTCCCGTCACGCTGCGCCGTCTTCTGACGCACCGCGCCGGTTTCGAGGAACATTTCAAGGGACTGTTCTTGAGGGGTGGCGAACCCGAACCGCTCGGGCGTTGGCTTGCCAACGGCCTGCCTCAACGCATCTTCCCCAAAGGCGATGTCGAGGCCTATTCGAACTACGGCTTCGCGCTTGCCGGATATATCGTCGAACGCGCTTCGGGTGAGGCCTTCGCCGCCTATATCCAGCGGCATATTCTCGATCCGCTTGGCATGAACCATTCGACGTTCCGCCAGCCATTGCCGGACGATCTCAAGCCGATGATGGCGAAAGGCTACCGCAGTTCGGACAAGCCGCCGCTGGCGTTCTTCGAAACCATCGTGGCTCCGGCCGGCGGACTTTCGGCGACGGGAGCGGATATGGGCCGCTTCATCCGCGCATTGATCAACGGCGGCGAACTCGACGGCATGCGCATCCTGCCCAAGGCGCGGCTCGACGAGATGATGACGCCAGCCAACGCGACACCGGCCGGATATCTCGGTCTGGTATTCATCGGAAGCAAAGTGGCGGACCGCGACGCGATCGGGCATGACGGACAAACCACGACCTTTTTCAGTGATCTGAGGATCTTCCGCGAGCGGGGAATTGGAGTTTTCGTGTCGCGCGACGGGATCGGCGAGGCTACGGCAGCGCAGCAGATACCCCAGCCCGCGGCGGCGATTGCGCGGCGTTTTCTGCCCCGGGCTATACCGGATGCCATCGATGCGCGCGCCCGTTCCTTCCCCGACAATGCCGATATGGCCGGCACCTACCAATCGAGCCGGCGCGCTGAATCGACCTTTGTACGGTTGAACGTGTTGTTTTCCGAATTCGTCGTCAAGGTCGACCGGGCCGGGAGTGCACGATTGTTCGCAGCTATCTGGCCGTTCGGCGAAGGCGCGGCGTTGAAGCACATTGAACGAAATCTCTATCTGACGCCAGGAAATGCGCACATCGCCTTCGTGGACAATGGCCCGGAGTCTTATTTTGCCCAGCCGGCCATCTACATGCAGCGCGCTCCCTGGTCTGCCGATGCGCGATGGATCGTGCCGGCGCTTGCCGTGAGTTCAGCGGTGGTTCTCTTGACGCTGCTGGCCTGGCCGGTTGGCGCGCTATGGCGCAGCTTGCGCAAGCGGAGGTGGAGCGAGGACCGCAGTGACCGGGCCAACTTTCTTGCCGCCAGGTTGGTCATGCTGGTCGATGCGGCAGTTATTGGCGCCGCTGCCGCGCTTTTTGCAATGAGTTCGGACTACGCCATTTTAGGCGACGCTCTCGATCCCTGGTTGCTGGTGTTCTATGCCCTGGCATGGCTGGGTGTTTTCGGCGCCGTCCCGACGCTATGGGCTGCCATATCGTTCTGGCGCCATGCCGCCGGCAGCCGATGGTCGCGCATCCATCATTCCCTGATGGCCGCAAGTTGCGTGATGATCGGGTGGTTTTTCCTGACATTCCATATCGCGGGAACGACGTTGAATTTTTAGGTCCGTGACGAGACCACGTCACATTTTTCGGATTCCGGAAAGCAGTTGGAAACCATAAGTCTGCACCCGCTGTCACCATTCAGGCCTCGGAAAGCAATTTGTGGCTTTTTGGCGTGAAAAGGGGGCGTCAATGCTGGGTTTGCTGTTTGGTTTCAATGCCCGTCTCGGGCGGTTGCAGTATTTTCTCGCCACGATTGCGCTGGCGGTGGTGATGACCGGCATCTGCTTTGCCATTGCCAGTCATGTTTTTCAAAACGGCCCGAGGGGAACGCTTAAGTCAGAGGCCATGATGACGTGGCCGACGCTCGTCGCCATCGCGTTTTTCGCATGGATGACCTTCACGTTGCAGTCCATGCGTATCCGGGACATTGGATGGGATCCGGTCTGCGTCATTCCGGCATGGATCACGATCCTGATCATCGACAAGGTCATCGCGGGCAAAATCCCGGCATGGTCGCTCGACCACGACCACAGCGGAACGATGGTCGGAGGGCTGGTCAACCTCGGACTTATTTTGGCTCTGACGTTCTGGCCGAGCGGCGACTATGAAAGGCCCTTCAACGACGCCTACCGAACGCCGGATAGACCGACGCCAAGACCTGCCGCAACATCGGCTGCTGCGGAACGTATCGCGCGCATCAGCAAGACAGAATTCGGCAGCCGCGCATTTTGACGGCAGAGGCGTCACACCTTCTCGAACGGCAGTTCGATCTTGCTGCGCTTCTCCAGCCATTCCGGCACCGGCAGGTTCTTCGAGCGCATGAAATCCGGGTTGAACAGCTTCGATTGATAGCGGTTTCCGGAATCGCACAGAATGGTCACGATGGTCTTGCCGGGTCCGAGCTGCTTGGCGAGCCGGATCGCACCGGCAACGTTGATGCCGGTGGAGCCGCCGAGGCAAAGGCCCTCGTGCTCCAGCAATTCGTAGATCAGCGGCACGGCTTCCTCGTCTGGAATGAGATAAGCCTCATCGACCCGGGCTTGTTTGATGATGGGTGTGACGCGGCCGAGACCGATTCCTTCCGTGATCGAACTGCCCGGCGATGCCTTGGCCTGGCCGTGCTTGAACAGTTCGTACATCGCAGCCCCGCGCGGATCGGCGCAACCGATGACGATATCCTTGTTCTTTTCCTTGAGGAAGGCGCTGGTTCCCGCCAACGTTCCGCCCGATCCGACCGAGCAGATGAAGCCGTCGACCTTGCCGCCGGTCTGCTGCCAGATTTCCGGGCCGGTCAATTCGTAATGCGCCTTGGCGTTATCCAGGTTGTTCCACTGGTCGGCGAACAACACGCCATTCGGCTCGTTCTTGCGCAGTTGATCGGCAAGCCGTTTGGCGAGGTGCTGGTAATTGTTCGGATTGGAGTAGGGCAGCGCCGGTACTTCGATCAGTTCGGCGCCGCAGAGCCGCAGCATGTCCTTCTTTTCCTGACTCTGGGTTTCCGGGATCAGGATCAATGTCCGGTAACCGCGCGCGCTCGCCACCACCGCAAGGCCAATTCCGGTATTGCCGGCGGTTGCTTCGAGCACGAGACCGCCCGGCCGCAGCTCGCCGCGCTTTTCGGCTTCGAGGATCATCCATTTGCCGGCGCGGTCCTTGACCGACTGTCCCGGATTCATGAATTCGGCCTTGCCGAGAATGGTGCAGCCGGTCGCCTCGGAGGCCCGCTTCAGTTTGATCAGCGGCGTATTGCCGATCGCTTCGACGACGTCGTTGTTGATGGTCATGTCTGGAAAATGCCGGTTATTGCTCGATCATCGGACGACCCTAGTGGACCGCCGCTGGTCGCACAAGCTAACGCTCGCGATACGATTTGCGCCGCTATTTCGCCTTCGCGAACACCACCTGGCGCACGTCGATATTTCCGGACAGGAAGCCGGCCTCGCAATAGGCGAGGTAATATTCCCACAGCCGCCGGAACCGGTCGTCGAATCCGAGCGGCATCAGGTTGGGCCAGGCGGCGCGGAAATTATTTCGCCAGATCGCGAGCGTCTTGGCATAATCTTGCCCGAAAATGCGTTCGCGGATAACGGGAACGCCGAACCGTTCGCCGAGCGATTTCAGCACCTGGGGCGAGGGCAGCATGCCGCCGGGAAAAACATAGCGCTGGATGAAATCGACCTCGCGGCGATAGGTCTGGAACAGGCTGTCCTGAATGGTGATGGCCTGGATGCCGGCAAGCCCGCCGGGCAGCAGCCGGTCGCGCAGCTGCGAGAAATATTTCGGCCAGAATTGCTCGCCGACCGCCTCGATCATCTCGATCGACGCGATCCGGTCATACTGCTCGCGCTCGTCGCGGTAGTCCTGCAGCCGGATCTCGACCTTGTCGGCAAGGCCGGCCTTCTGCATCCGCGCCTGCGCGAAATCGCGCTGCTCCTTGCTGATGGTGAGCCCGACCACGCTGGCGCCATAGGTTTTGGCGGCATATTCGGCAAAGCCGCCCCAGCCGCATCCGATCTCCAGCAATTTCTGGCCGGGCTGCAGGTCGATGGCTTCGGCGAGCCTGCGGTATTTGTTGTTTTGCGCGGTCGCGAGATCCGGAGTGTGATCCTCGAACAACGCCGAGGAATAGGTCATGCTCGGATCGAGCCATGCCGAATAAAACGCATTGCCGATATCGTAATGCGCATAGATGTTGCGGCGCGCCTGCCGTTTGGTGTTGCGGTTGAACCAGTGCCTGACGATCTGGACATAGCGCATCAGCCGGATTGTTGCCGAGCATCTGCTGGATCAGATCGTGATTGACGCAGAAGAGATAGAGAAACTGCGTGAGATCGGGCGTGTCCCATTCGCCGTGCAGATAGGCTTCCGCAATTCCGATGTCGCCGCCGTTAAGCAGCCGCGAGGCAAAGCCGTAACTGTAGAGTTTCATGGCCGCCGCCGGTCCCGGCTCTATGCCGCCCAGCCGCAGCGTGCGGCCATCGGGAAGCGTGACGTCAAGCGTGCCGCGCCGCAGCTTCGAGCCGAATCCGAACGCCAGCCGGACAAGACGGGGCAAATCGGAGAGCACGGTTTCCACATTGTCGGGGGTGACGGATATCAAGGCGGACATGTGCAGACCCATCGATGTGGCTCTGAGTTCTGTCCGTGCAAATCCCGAGCTTCACTGGACCAGAGCGCTCGTCCGTCGGTCCGGGCTCCCGCGCGCCGGCAGATAACGCAGCGCCAGTATAATCGTTGCGTCCGCCGTTCGCCAAGATGGTATTGGCGGATTTTGCGCCTGCGTCATCTGGACGTGGCACCAGCCGGGCTCCCTTGAGCCATAGCCGCAACGCCTCCCAATGGATCGCCGCGACGATTTTGAAGGTAACCAGCGGCAGTGCGAAGAACGACCGCAACAGCGCCGCCGAGGTCAACGCGCGGCGGCGGCCGTTGAAGGTGGCTGCGAGCAGGGGGCCCTCGCGGTCGGTTTCGAGGATACGCAGTTTGACGGTGTGTCCGGGTGGCGACACTCGGAAATGATAACGCATCGCCATCTCGACAAAGGGCGAGACGTAAAACAGCTTTTCCTGTTGCTGCCGGATTCCGGCATCGCTGATTTCGCCCGGCTTTACCGGGAGCACGTAAGCGTGGATGTCGCCAAACGTGTTGCGGACCTCATAGATGGTCAGGGCAAGCCCGCCGTCGGCGCGATAGCAGAAATAGGCCGACAGCGGATTGAAGGTGTAGCCGAGCAGTCGCGGATAGCACAGCAGCAGCACGCGGCCTCCAGTGAGGTCGATGCCGTGCTCATCCGCGCAGCGTTGTGCGTAGGCGCGCAAGGGTGAGCCGTCGCGCAGCCCATGATCGGCCTCGTTGAAACTGTAAAGTGCCGTGCGGTTGACTCCGAACAAGCGGGACTGGCGGTCCGCGTCGCCGAGCCGGTCGAGATCGATCAGCAGGCTCATGACGCGGTAGCTGAAACGATGGCCGATCGGCTTGAGACGCGCATGCATGACGTCGCCGAAATAAAGCGCGGCCGCGGCGTCCTTGTCGTCGCTCGGTCCAGCTTTGGCAGTGCTAACAGGCATCACTACTCCGCGGCCTGCGCCAGTTCGGGCGGCGGTTCGCGCCACGGCACCGAGGCGCCCAGCGCTTCGGCGACCGCCAGACCCGACCTCAATCCATCCTCGTGAAAACCGTATCCGGTCCATGCGCCGCAGAACCAGGTATGGCGCCGGCCCTGAATCTCGCTCAGGTGTTTTTGCGCAGCAAAGGCCGCGGCGTTATATTGCGGATGTTCGCACATATACTTGCCGAAGGTCAGTGCCGGATCCGGCGCGAAGGGCGGGTTCAGGCTGACGAACAGTGGCTTGTCATCGTCGATGCCCTGCAGCCGGTTCATCCAGTAGGTCACGGCGACATCGTTTTCGGCCGCTCCCTCGCGCTGCCAGCGCAGGAAATTCCACGACGCCCAGGCGCGCCTGCGTTTCGGCATCAGTCTGATATCGCGATGCAGATAGACCGTGTTGGGCGAATAACCGATGGCGCCGAGAATGGTTCGTTCGCGGTCGTCCGCGTCGGACAGCATCGCCAGCGCCTGATCGCTGTGCGATGCGATCACGACGTGATCGTAGCTGTCGTGTCCACCATGGCTGTCATGGACCACGACGCCGTGCGGCTTCCGGTCGATCGACGTCACGGCGCAGCCGAGCCTGATCCGATCCTTGAAAGCCGAAGTCAGTTTCTCCACATAGCACCGACTGCCGCCCTTTACCGTGCGCCAGACCGGACGGTCATATTGCAACAGGCGGTGGTTGCTGAAGAACGCGACGAAGTTCTCGGCGGGGAAATCCAGCATCTGGCTTGCTGGCGCCGACCAGATCGCGGCTCCCATCGGCGCCAGATAATCGGTCAGCAGTCGCGGCGCGAATTTGCGGCCGCTGAAATATTCGGCGAAGCGTCAAGCCGGCTAACCGACCGGCGGCATAATCCGCGGTGCTCTGGGTGTTGAAGGTGAGGATGTCGCGGAGCATCCACAGATAGGATGGCGACAACAGATTTCGCGGCTGCGCGAACAATCCTTTGGCAGTTTCGCCCCAGTTATCCCCGCCGCCCTTCCATTCGAAACGGCCGGCGTCGGCTGTGACCGCAAAGCTCATGCAGCTTTCCACGGTCTCGACATCGAGATGGGCGAACAGCGCCGTCAGGTCAGGGTAATTCAGTTCATTGTAGACGATAAAGCCGATATCGACCGAAAGCGGCGTTCCGTCATAGTCGATAGTGACGGTGTGGCTGTGGCCGCCGGGCCTGATGTCGCGATCGTAGACCGTGATCGGATAGCGCTTCGACAGGGCCCAGGCTGCAGCGTTGCCCGCAATTCCCGTTCCGATAACAGCGACGCGCATTCCCAGTCCCCTTGGTTATCCCAAAGCTACGGTACGGGGGTTCCGGAGTTTCAAGTTGGCCTGTTGCGCTGTGGCCACGCCAATCGCCGCAAAATCCGATAGTAAAGGCCAATACCTCGTCCCGCCGGCCTGCGGGCTCCCGGCATGGCCTTGTTAGAGCCGCGACGGGACTGTCCGCGCCCTGATCCCGGGGCTAGAATGGGTGGTTCAGTTCCAACGGAAGCATCACCCGGTGAGCGTGTCGCGGTCAGTTTGTGTCAGTATCGTCCGCGAGCCGTTCTGGCGGTTCTTGAGGCCTCGGGTGGACCGCGCAGGCGCGACGGATCGCCGCACTTTGCATCGTCGTCAGTTCTGCCGGCTGCATCCTGACCCAGGACCTGCCCGATCCGGCGCTGGATATTCCGCAAGGCTACAAGGCCGGCCGATTGACCGACCCGGATGCGCCCCCAACGCTGGACTGGTGGCGCGGCTTCCGTTCGACGGAATTGACGGCGCTGATGGAGGAGGCCCAGAAGGTCAACCTCGACATCGCGGCTGCCGTAGCGCGTTTCATTCAGGCCGACGCGCAGGCGCGCGTCGCCGGCGCTCCGCTGCTGCCAAGCCTGAGCACGGGAGGCCAGGAAGCCTATTCCCGGACCTCCGGCTCCAGCGCCAGCGGCTTGACCAATGGCGGACGCGAAGTCGTCAACTACCAGGCCTCGCTCAGCGCCAGCTATCAACTCGATTTCTGGGGCCAGTATCGCGACGCCGCCCAGGCCGCCCAGCGAAACCGCGACCGCGAACCGCTTTGACCGCGAAGTGGTCGCGCTGACGACCCTCACTGCAGTCGCAAATGCTTATTTCCAGGTGCTTGCCGCGCAGGACCGCATCCGCACTGCGGGGAGCAATATCGCCAGCGCGTTCGCGCATCCTGGATGCCATCAGGCAGCGGTTGAAGGCCGGCACCGGAACCGATCTCGACGTCGCCCAGCAGGAAAGCGTGCTGGCCAACCAGCGCGCCGCCGTTCCGCCGCTGCGGCTCACCCTGGACCAGAACATCAACGCGCTGGCGCTATTGGTCTCGCGTCCGCCGGAAAGCGTGCATGTCAGCGGCGGCTCGATGGATCAAATCATGGTCGCCGCGCGTCACGCCCGGGCTGCCGTCGGAGTTGCTGACACAGCGGCCGGATATCAGGCGCCAGGAGGCGCAACTGGCCTCGGCTACCGCCAATGTCGGCAGCGCCCGCGCGCAGTTCTTTCCGAGCATCCAGTTGACCGCGAACGGAGGCTATCAAAGCTCGGCGCTGGTATCGCTGTTCCAGCCCCATGCGGCGTTCTTCAGCCTGGTCGGCGGCCTGACGCAGCCGATTTTTGACGGCGGTGTGATCCTGGGCAATTTTGAACTTACCAAGGCCAAGCAGGACGAATTGCTGCAGACCTACCGCAAGACGGTGGTCTCGGCATTTACCGACGTCGATAATGCGCTGGCTTCGATTCGCCAGACCACCAACAAGCTGCGGCTGCAGCAGGAGGTCGTGAGCGGCGTCGCGGCGGGCTTTTCAGCTTTCCGAACAACAGCTTCGGGCCGGAACCGCCGACATCGTAACTGTGCTAAATACCCAATTGACGTTATTTCAGGCGGAAGACGTGCTGTGGCAGGCCAAACTGGCGCGATTGCTGGCGATCGTCAGTCTTTATCAGGCGCTGGGGGGCGGCTGGGAGCCGAAGATGGAGAAGCCGGTCAATGCTCTTTAAACCGGATTTGAATGAAACGGCGAAGGCGGCGGGCGACAGCGTCGCCCGCGTGGCGTCGAGCGCGCGCCGCCGCACGGTTTCGATTGCCATTACGCTCCTGATCGTCGGCGGGCTCGGCTACATCGGCTGGACCACGTGGCAACAGAAGCAGGGTACGAACCGCGCGGGCGGCGCGTCCGGATCTTCCGGTGCCGGTGCTGGCGGCAACGCCGCGCATCCAGGACGTGCCGGTCTATCTCGACGGCGTCGGTTCGGTCCGCGCCCTCAATACCGTGACGGTGCGCTCGCAGGTCGACGGCAAACTGATCTCGGTCAATTTCACGGAAGGGCAGGACGTCAAGAAGGGCGACGTGCTCGGCGAGATCGATCCCGTGCTCTACAAGGCGGCAGTTCGATCAGGCCGTCGCCAAGAAGGCGCAGGACGAGGCGCTGCTCGCCAACCAGCGCCTCGACCTCATCCGCTACCAGCAGCTTGCCGTTTCCAACGCCGGCTCCAAGCAGCAGGCCGACACCCAGCGCGCGGTGGTCGCCCAGCAGGAAGCGCTGGTGAATGCCGACCAGGCCGCGATCGACAATGCGCAGGCGACGCTCGGCTACGCCAAGATCATCGCGCCATTATCGGGCCGCACCGGCTTGCGGCAGGTCGATCAGGGCAACATCATCCACGCTGCCGATACCACCGGTCTTGTCATCATCACCCAGTTGCAGCCGATCGCGGTGCAGTTCAGCCTGCCGCAGCAGCAGATCGTGCGGGTCAACGCGGCATCCGCCAAGGGACCGCTCGCGGTGGATGTGTTCGGCAATGACGGCGTGACAGTGGTCGACACTGGCAAGTTGGCGGGCATCGACAATCAGGTCGATCCGACCACCGGGACCCTGAAGCTCAAGGCTGAATTTCCCAACGCCAATCTCCAATTGTGGCCCGGCCAGTTCGTCAATATCCGGCTCAAGGTCGATACGCTCCTGAAAGCGGTTGTGGTTCCGACCTCAGCGGTTCAGCGCGGCCCGATTGGAACGTTCAGTTATGTGATCGGCGACGGCGATGTGGTCAGCGCCAAGCCGGTCGTGGTGACGCAGCAGAACGAAAATGACGCCGTTATCGCCAGCGGACTTGTCGACCTCCGATCGCGTGGTCACGACCGGCTTTGCCAATCTCGCCGATGGCTCGAAAGTGATTGTCGGCAAGGACGACAGCGCGCCGACCGCCGATCTGGCGCCCCGCAAAAAGCGCAGCAGCAGGGATGTGCAAGGCAAGGACGGTCAGGCAAGGACGGTCAGCAAAGACGGCAAGGCAAGGACGGCGAGCGCCGCGGCAAGAGGGGTGAGCGGGGCGAGGGCGATCCAAAGGGTCAGACCGGGCCGGCGCAAGGCGAGCCATCCGGCGGTGCTGCGAAGTCGTCGCCGTGACATCCACGACATCCGCTTGAATGCCTGAGCCAACAGCCGCGAGCACGCGCCCATGAGCGTCTCCGAACCATTTATCCGCCGGCCGATCGCGACCTCTTTGCTGGGGATCGCGTTGTTGATGGGCGGCGCGCTCGGCTATTGGGCGCTGCCGGTGTCGGCGCTGCCGCAGGTCGATTTTCCGACCGTGCAGGTGACGACGCAATTGCCGGGCGCCAGCCCCGACGTGATCGCTTCGCTGATCACGGCGCCGCTCGAGCGTCAGCTCGGGCAAATTCCGGCGCTATCGCTGATGACCTCGACCAGTTCGTTCGGCGTCAGCCAGATTGCCCTGCAATTCGATCTCAACCGCGACATCGATGGCGCGACGCAGGACGTGCAGGCCGCGATCAACGCCGCGGCCGGCGTGCTGCCGAGAACCCTGCCGTATCCGCCGACCTACGCCAAGGTGAACCCCGCGGACGCGCCGGTTCTGACCCTGGCGCTGACGTCGGAGACGATTTCGCTGCGCGCCATGAGCGATCTCGCCGACACCATCCTCGGGCAGCGCCTGAGCCAGATTTCCGGCGTCGGACGCGTCGCGATTCTGGGCGGACTGAAACCGGCCGTGCGGGTGCAGGCCGATCTGGCGCGGCTCGCCGCCTACGGCATTGCGATGGAGGATCTGCGCAACGCGATCGCCGGCGCCAATGTTTCCGGTCCCAAGGGTTCGCTCGATGGCACGCATCAGGCCTACACCATCACGGCCAACGATCAGATCACGTCCGCTGACGCCTACAGGCCCGTCATCATCGCCTACCGCAACGGCTCGCCGGTCACGATCGGCGACGTCGCCATCATCGTCGACGGGCTGGAGAACGACCGCACCGGCGGCTGGTACCAGGGCACGCCCGCCGTGATCATCGACATCCAGCGCCAGCCCGGCGCCAACGTCATCGAAGTCGTCCGCCAGATCCGCGCGGAAATTCCCAAATTGCAACGCGCGGTTCCCGCAGGTGTCAATCTGACCGTGGTCAGCGACCGCACCGTCACCATCAGGGCCTCGGTGCATGACGTGCAGTTCACGCTGGTGCTGAGCGTGGTGCTGGTGACGCTGGTGGTGCTGCTGTTCCTGCGCTCGCTGCGGGCGACGCTGATCGCCGGCGTGGCGCTGCCGCTGTCGCTGATCACGAGCTTCGGCATCATGTATTTTTCGGGCTTCAGTCTCGACAACCTGTCGCTGATGGCGCTGACGATCGGCACCGGTTTCGTGGTCGACGATGCCATCGTGATGATCGAGAACATCGTCCGCCACATGGAGAACGGCGAAATCCGCGATGGCGGCGTCGCTGCGGGGCGCCAGCGAGATCGGCTTTACCGTGATTTCGCTGACGGTGTCGCTGATTGCGGTGTTCATCCCGCTGCTGTTCATGTCGGGACTGGTGGGGCGGATGTTCCGCGAATTCGCGCTGACCCTGACCATCGCCGTGGTGACGTCGGCGATCGTGTCGCTGACGCTGACGCCGATGATGTGCTCGCGGCTTCTGAAGCACACCGGCGAAGAACTTGTCGTTCCCGGGCTTGCGGCCGTCAGCCGCGGCATCGACCGCATGGTCGAATTCTACCATCGCACGCTGCTGTGGGTGCTGGAACGCCAGCGCGCCACCATGCTGGTCACCTTCGCCACCATTGCCGCGACCCTGATCCTCTATGTCGTAGCGCCCAAGGGCTTCCTGCCGTTGCAGGACACGGCCTCCATCACCGCGGTGACCCAGGCCGGTCCGGACGTTTCCTTTGCCGAAATGCAGTCCCGGCAGACCCTGGCTTCGGAAGCGATCAGGGCGGACCCCGACGTGACCGGCGTCGTTTCCGTGATCGGCGCAGGCTCCGTCAACCCGACCACCAATGTCGGACAGCTGGTGATGACGTTAAAGCCGCGCGGCGAGCGGCGCGACGACGTTTCCGCCGTTGTCGCGCGCCTCAAGCAACGGGTGGCGTCGATCCCCGGCATGACGATCTATTTTCAGCCGGTGCAGGATGTGCAGATTTCCACCCAGTCCAGCCGCTCGCAATATCAGTACACCCTGACCGGCACGGACTCGGCACTGGTCTCGCTGTGGGCCAACAATCTGGTCGCAGAAATGCGCCGCGACCCGCTGTTCCGCGACGTTTCCTCCGAGGCGCAGGACGGTGGCTTGCGCGCGGATCTCAATATCGACCGCCAGCGCGCCGGCCAGCTCGGCGTCAACCTGCAGGCGGTGACAGACACCCTGAATGACGCCTTCGCGCAGCGTCAGATTTCGACTATCTACGGGCAGGCCAATCAATATCGGGTCGTGCTGGAAGCGCTGCCGATGTACCAGCGCGATCCGTCGATTCTTTCCAAGCTCTATCTGCCCGGCGCGCTCGACGCGCAGGTGCCGCTGTCGGCGGTCGCGACCCTGACCCGCACGACGGCGCCGCTGGCGATTTCGCATCAGGCGCAATTCCCGGCGGTCTCGCTCAGCTTCAATCTCGCGGCCGGAGCAGCGCTCGGCGACGCCGTCGATGAGGTCCGGGCGATCGAGAACCGCATCGGCGATGCCCGGCAGCATCGTCGGCGTGTTTGCCGGCGACGCCGCGGAGTTTTCCAAATCGCTGGCGGGACAGCCGTGGCTGATCCTGGCGGCGCTGGTCACCATCTATATCGTGCTCGGCGTGCTCTATGAGAGCTACATCCACCCGATCACCATTCTCTCGACGCTGCCGTCGGCCGGCGTCGGCGCGATTCTCGCACTGATGCTGTTCGGGCAGGATTTGTCGGTGATCGGATTGATCGGCATCATTCTGTTGATGGGCATCGTCAAGAAGAACGCCATCATGATGATCGACTTCGCGCTGGAGGCGGAGCGGCATCAGGGCATGTCGGCGCCCGAAGCGATCGTGCAAGCCTGCCTGTTGCGGTTTCGCCCGATCATGATGACGACGCTGGCTGCTTTGTTCGGCGCGCTGCCGCTGGCGGTGGAAAGCGGCACCGGCGCCGAGCTGCGGTTTCCGCTCGGCATATCCATCATCGGCGGGCTGCTGTTGAGCCAGTTGCTGACGCTCTATACGACGCCGGTGATCTATCTGGCGCTGGACCGGATCAGTCGCCGGATCGAGAAGGCGGTGCCGCCGGTCGGACCTGAAGTGCCGGTACCGCCGGTCGCGGGAGCCACCGAGGGGATGCAGTAATGGCATCTTCGATCTCCGAGCCGTTTATCCGCAGGCCGGTCGGCACGACGCTGCTGGCGATCGGGCTGTTTCTGGTCGGCGGGGTAGCTTACGAATTTTCTCCCCGTCGCCGCCGTTCCCAATGTCGACTTTCCGGCGATCCGGGTTTCGGCGACGCGTCCGGGAGCCGATCCATCTGTGATGGCCGCGACTGTCGCCGCACCGCTGGAACGGCGGCTTGGTGAAATCGCCGGGATCGACCAGATCACCTCGACCAGTTCGCTCGGCACCACCAGCATTCAGCTGCAATTTGCCATCGGCCGCGACATCGATCGCGCCGCGCGCGACGTGCAGGCCGCGATCAACGCCTCGCTTGCCGATTTGCCGAGCGATCTGCCGTCGCTGCCGCGCTTCCGAAAAGCCAATAGCGCGGCGGCGCCCGTATTCGTGCTGGCGCTGACCTCGAAGACGATCTCGTCGAGCGCAATCTATGACGTCGCCGATACCGTGATCGCGCAGCGCATCTCGCAAGTGCCGGGTGTCGGCGAAGTCACGGTCAGCGGCGCCGACCAGCCCGCGGTCCGCATCGCGCTCAACCCGGTGGCGTTGTCGAACGCGGGCATCGCCACCGACGACGTCCGGAACGCGATCATCAACGCCAATCCGCTGGGGCCGGTCGGCATCTTCAACGGCGGCCGACAGAGCGAGACGCTGTCGATCAACAAGCAAATGCGAACCGCAGCCGAGTTCCGCGATATCGTGATCAAGAGCATCGAACGGCAATTTCGTCCGGCTATCGGATGTCGCCGAAGTGGAGGATTCCGTCCGCAACAGCCGGTCGATCGCCTGGTTCAACAAGCAGCCGGCGGTGCTGATCCAGATCACCAAGCAGGGCGATGCCAACGTCATCGATACCGTCGATCGTGTGCGCGCACTGATTCCGGACCTGAAGCAATGGATTCCCGCCGGCGTCGAAATATCCACTCTGGTCGATCGCACCGGAACCATCCGCGCCAGCGTGCAGGATATGCAGCTGACGCTGCTGGCGACGGTGTTCCTGGTGATGCTGGTGGTGTTCGTGTTTCTGCGCCGGATCACGCCGACCATCGCAGCCGGCGTCTCGGTGCCGCTGGCGCTGGCCGGCACCTGCGCCGGGATGTGGCTTGCCGGTTTTTCGATCGACAATCTGTCGCTGATGGCGCTGGCGATTTCGGTCGGTTTCGTGGTCGATGACGCCATCGTCATGATCGAGAACATGTACCGCAATCTCGAGCATGGCATGCGGCCGTATCAGGCGGCGCTCGAAGGCGCCCGGCAGATCGGCTTCACGGTGCTCTCGATCAGCCTGTCGTTGATCGCAGCCTTCACGCCGCTGATTTTCATGGACGGTATCGTCGGCCGGCTGCTGCGCGAATTTTCGCTGACGCTGACCTTCGCCATCGTGGTCTCGACCGTAGTGTCACTGACGATCACGCCGATGATCTGCGCGCATTATGTCAAGGAGACGACTTCGAGCAGCGCCACCTGGCTGGACCGGATCATCGAGGGCTCGCTGTCGCGCATCGTGTCGTTCTACGAGCGCACCCTGCATGTCGTGCTGGGTTTTCCGTTGTTGACGATGCTGGTCTTCTTCGCCACCATCGCGCTGACGGTGACGCTCTATATCAAGACCCCGAAGGGATATTTCCCGGTCGACGACAGCGGTTTTATCATCGGCGCGACACGGGCATCCGCCGATATCTCGTTTCAGTCGATGCTCGGGCTGCAGCAGCAGCTTGCGGATATCGTGATGGCCGATCCGGCCGTGGCGGGAATCGGGTCCGTGCTCGGCGGCGGCGGCGGTCCCGGCGGCGGTACCTCCAACCGCGGTACCATGTTCATCACCCTGAAGCCGCCCGCCGAGCGGGAGGGGATCGACCACGGCGTTGGTGATCGATCGCTTGCGCAAAAACCTGTTCAGGGTCGCAGGCATTCGCCTGTTCATGTTCGCGGCACAGGACATCCGCGCCGGCGGACGGCAGAGCGATTCCGATTACCAATACACGCTGTCGAGCACCGATCTCGATCTGTTGCAGAAATGGGCGCCGCTGGTCGGCAAGCGCATGGAGACCGTCGAGGGCATTACCGATGTCTCCAGCGACCGCGATCCCGGCGGGCTGCAACTGACGCTGGCGATCGACCGAAAGACGGCGTCGAGCCTCGGCGTCCGCGTGCAGGACATCGACAACGCGCTCAACAACGCGTTTTCGCAGCGGCAGATCTCGATCGTCTACACCCAGCGCAACCAGTACATGGTGGTGCTGGAGATCGATCCGAAATTCCAGAGCGATCCCTCCAATCTCGAGCATATCTTCGTCGCCGGCGCCAATGGCGCGCAGGTGCCGCTATCGGCTGTGGTGCAATTACAAGCGCGATCTGTCGGCGCTGGCGGTGTTTCATTCGCAATCGGTTCCGTCCACCACGGTGTCGTTCAATCTGATGCCCGATGTGCCGCTTGAGGCCGCGACCACCAACATCCAGCGCGCGGTCGAGGAATTGCACATGCCGGAAGGCATCCGCGGCAGTTTTGACGGCAATGCCGGCGATTTCAACAAGACCAGCGGGCGGCAACCGCTGTTGATTCTGGGCGCGCTGGTGGCGATGTATATCGTGCTGGGCGTGCTCTACGAGAGCCTCGCCCATCCCCTGACCATCATCTCGACACTGCCGTCGGCCGGCCTCGGCGCGCTGCTGGCGCTGCAGGTCACCAATACGCCGCTGACGGTGATCGCCTTTATCGGCATCATTCTGCTGATCGGCATCGTCAAGAAGAACGGCATCATGATGGTGGATTTCGCGCTGGACGCCGAGCGTCATCGTGGATTGTCGTCGGCCGACGCCATCTTCGAGGCCTGCAGCGCCAGGTTCCGTCCCATCCTGATGACGACAATGGCAGCCCTGTTTGCTGGCATTCCGCTGGTTCTGGCGACCGGCCCCGGCACCGAACTGCGCCGGCCGCTCGGCATCACCATCATCGGCGGCTTGTTCGTCTCGCAGATCCTGACCCTCTACACGACCCCGGTGATTTATCTCTTGATCGACCGGCTGCGGCGGCGATCCGAGCCGGAAGCGGTCGCCGCACCGGCGGAATAGGCGCTTTTGCGTTGTTGAAGCGCGTGGATGGCAAGCGTATAGCGGGCGGATGTCGAAACATTCAGAACCTGACACCGGCGCCGCGGCGGCGATACCGGAATGCCCGCACTGTCTCAAACCCGTGCCGCTGTGCATCTGTGACAGCATCGTCCCGATCGAAAGCCGGATTTCGCTGCTGATCCTGCAGCATCCGCAGGAGCAGGACAGGGCGCTTGGCACGGCAAGGCTGGCCGCGCTGCATTTGAAGAATGCGGTCGTGAAGATCGGCCTGTCATGGCCGAGTCTGTCCAAGGCTCTGGGGCGTCCCGTGCACGATCCGTCGCGCTGGGCGGTGCTGTATCTCGGTTCGGCGAAAGTCGCCGATCTGGAAACCGACCGCGATATCGTCGCCATCAACCGCAAGGGCGAGGTCGAAGACAATCAGCGAGGCATTCTGAAAGACATCGAAGGCATCGTGCTGCTGGACGGCACCTGGAGCCAGGCCAAAGCGCTGTGGTGGCGCAATGCCTGGATGCTGAAATGCCAGCGTGTCATTCTCGGCCCGGCGCATCCGTCACGCTACGGCAAGCTGCGCAAGGAGCCGCGCCGCGACGGCCTGTCCACCATCGAGGCCGCGGCCATGCTGCTGGCCGGCCTCGAAAAGCGGCCCGACATCGCCGAGACGCTGAATGGCAGCTTTGAGCGGATGCTGGCGAAATATCGTGAAGCGCAAAGCACGATGCCCGAGCTCGCGCCAAAGCCGAAACCGAAGCGGGATTACCGCCGCCGCAAGCGCGCCTGAAACGCCGTCGGTTGCCTATCCGGGAGAGGGCGTATAAGAGTTCGCCCCCATGGGCCGCGTGGCGGATTGGTTACGCACCGCTCTGCAAAAGCGTTTAACCCGGTTCAATTCCGGGCGCGGCCTCCATCAATATAATCAAGTATTTACGTCGATTATTTAAGAGATCGCCGCAAGTCGTGCTGGTGATGACGAACAAATTGGCGGGGTAACGAAAAAGCGCCGGGCGTCGAGAGGCTCGCGCCGGCATCAACAGGAGGCGCACCAGCCTTCCGGAAATGGGATGAACGGCCAGGCTGGTCCGTTGTCGTTGGCGGCTTTCGGCAACTGATCCAGCGAATGAACCAAGCCGTGCGGCTCCGGCACCGGCGCCATTGCCGTCATCACGGCATCCAGCAATCGGTTGAATTCAACTTCGCTCATGGTGCTCTCTCCGGAGTTTCCGTGAGCGCACAATCTCAAAAGTGTTTTGTCTCCTGATTGAATAGATTGTTCAAATTGTATCGATCCCGCTGGCACGCCCGGCTTGGTTACCGATCTCTTGCCGCATTGCTTGAAAGCAGATCGGTCCGGCAGCGGCCGAATGTGAGAAAAATCACATTTTTGGAGGCGTATTTTTGCGTATTCGCCCTGATCAGCCTGGCGTCGCTGCGGCGTCGGCAAACGGGGAGACGCTGCCATGAAAACGAAGTTTACGAGGCTTTTTGGAGTTTCCTGGGTTCTACCGCTCGGCCTCCTTCTCGCGCTGTCCGCAACCGGCTCTGCGATGGCCGATATCGCCACCCCGGAGCAGCGAAGGGCCTGCACGCCCGACGTCTATCGTCTGTGCGCCGGTGAAATCCCGAACGTGCGGGCCATCACCGCATGCCTGCGGCGGCAAAGGGCGAGCCTCAGCGATGCCTGCCGGGCGGTGTTCCCGCAGTGAGGAAAAATTGCGATTGCTTCCAACGCCGCGTAGTAGAGGAGGCGACAAGGCAAATTTGCCAGCTCTGACGTGGGGCAACCAGTATGAGCGACCAGTTCAGCAACGCCCAGCAAGTGCGCAAGCCGGCGGTCACCTCCAGGGAAGGCATCGTGGCCGCGCAGTCTCGCAAGGCGGCCGAGGTCGGCGCCGCGGTGCTGGCAGCAGGCGGGGACTGCGTGGACGCGGTGGTCGCGACCACGTTCGCGCTGGGGGTGCTGGAGCCCTGGATGAGTGGCCTCGGCGGCGGCGGCGCGATGGTTCTCTATCGCGCCATCGAGGATCGTTATGAAGTCATCGACTACGGAATGCGAGCGTCGGCCGGTCTTCGCCCCGAAGACTATCCGCTGACCGGCGACGGCGCGGCCTCGGACATATTCCCCTGGCCGCGAGTGCAGGGACGACCGCAACCTTCATGGTCCGGGCTCGATTGCGGTCCCCGGCGTTGTCGCCGGTATGGAGGAGGCGCATCGTCGGCACGCCAGGATGCCGTGGAGCGAGTTGCTCCAGCCCAGCATCGATCTGGCTGGCGCCGGTCTACTGGTGGACTGGTGGACTACCCTGATGATTTCCAGTTCGGCGGAAGACCTGCGGCGGTATCCCGCGAGTGCGGCCACTTACCTCCAGGACGGCCTGCCGCCGAATCCGCAATGGGGTATCAGGTCCAGCGTCCGCCTGCCGCAAGACCGGCTCATGGGCACCCTGGCCCATCTGGCGGCCCGGGGGCCACGCGATTTCTATGAAGGCGATTTGGCGCGCAGCATCTCGGCCGATGTTCTGGCCGGAGGAGGGGCGCTGTCGGTCGATGACCTCCGTTCCTTCCGCGCGCATGTGCGCCAGCCGCTGATCATTCCCTATCGCGGCGGCACGGTGTACGCGACACCCGAACTGACGTGCGGTCCAACCCTCGCGCACACCTTGCGCCGGCTTGAAGAGAGCTTGCAGCCCGCGGGCGGCGAGCCGGACGCATCGGCCTACACCGCTTACGCTCTCGCGCTGCAATCCGCCTATCGCGAGCGTTTGGTCGAGATGGGCGATGCCGACGGCAGGCGCGCACTGGGTGCCGAGCATCTTGCACCGGCCTGCACCACCCATTTTTCGGTGGTGGACCGGCGAGGGCAACATGGCGGCAGTGACGCAAACCCTGTTGTCCACGTTCGGCTCGAAATACGTGCTGCCGCAAACCGGTGTGACGATGAACAACGGCATCATGTGGTTCGATCCGACGCCCGGCGGACCGAACTCGCTGGCGCCGGGCAAGCGTTGCCTGACCAATTACACGCCGGTGCTGGCTCGAACCGCCAATGGCCGCCGCCTCGCCGTCGGCGCTTCAGGCGGCCGGCGCATTCTGCCCGCCGTGACGCAGATGCTGTCCTTTGTCATGGACTACGGCATGGATCTGGATGAAGCGATCCACCAGCCCCGTCTCGATGCGAGCGAGGGCGAGGTTGTCATCGGCGACGTGCGGTTGCCGATGCCGGTCCGAAAAGAATTGGGTGCCCGGTTCGGCTATGAGGAGGCGCGTATCCAGACCCTGCCGATGAAGTTCGCCTGTCCGAGCATCGTGCTCCGCGAAGGCACGACCAACAGCGGCGCCACCGAGCCCTTCCAGCCGTGGGGCGATGCGGTGGCCGAAGTTTAGCGGCGCTTCAGCGGCGGAAGCCGGATCGGGTCGAACGGTGCGAGGTCGGTGCTACGCGCGATGCCGTCTGCGATCAACTCGGCCAGGGCTTCGCCGGTGGCTGGTGCGTTGAGTATCCCCCAGGGACCATGGCCTGTCGCCACATAGGCGCCCTCGCTCTGCGGCACCTTGCCGATCAGCGGCAGGCCGTCCTGTGTTACCGGACGAAAGCAGGCTTGCCGCGCGATGATCTTGTCGGGGGGAAAGACCGGCGACAGTCGTTCGCAGATCGCCTGGAGGCGGTCGATCTCGCCCGGTCTGGGCGTCACGGCGGCCGGGTCGAGCGGGAGCGGGGCCTCGTCGGAGAGCGCGGTGATGAAGGTGTGACCGTCGGCGCGCGGGAACACTTCGACCGACACGACGGCGCCGCTTTGCTCCTGATAGTCGAGGAATAGCGCATCCGCGGGAACATCCGTGCCGGTGTCGTAGATCAGGCTCGGACTTCTCCGTCCGAACACCGCTGGCAGCGACAACCATTCAGCGGCCAGCAGTGACCAGGGTCCCATCGCGAGGACGACGGCATCCGCCTCGATGACGCCACCGTCGACCTCGACACCTCTCACGGTCGTCCCGTTCGTGTCTTGGACGATGCCGGTGACCCGCCCGTGGCGCAGTTCGGCGCCATGCTCCTGCGCGGCGCTCATCATCGCGCTGGTGAACGCGCGAGGGTGAACGATCGCGGTTGTTTCCGTGGTGCCGAGCCGGGATGCAATGGCAACGCCGTCGGACAACCAGGGGAGCAGGGGCGGGACTTGCCGCCGAGCTTCCCGCTCAGAAACGACGAAGCCGCTATAGGCGGTCATGCGGCGATAACCCCAATCGCCTGCAATCTCGTGAGGCAGGCCAGCGTGAATTGCAAAACTTCGCCGTGCCAGGGCATCAAGCGGGGTGCCGGCGCACCAGTCGAGCGCGAGGAAACCGCCGGCCTTGCCGGAGGCCGCGGCGGCCACCTCGGTCCGTTCCACGACAATGACATCGATGCCACGACGACTGAGGAAATAGGCGGTGCAGGCGCCGATCACGCCACCGCCGCAGATCACGACCCGCATGGTATCTCCGCTGATGAGCCGCTTAGCCGCGGGCCCGTCGTCTGCTGGACGAAATTCCTGGAGGATAAATCTTAGCCCAGCGGGGATGGCCGGCGCGCGTCAAAATTCCCGCCGTTCGGCGGCGGGATAAATGAATGAGCGGGAATGATTGATCGGAGAGGCCAGCAATACACCGCCCTTCATTTCTCCGCTGTGCTGAAGGTTGAAGCCGCGCTCCATATAGACGCCTTCCCAGGGATCCCTCAACTCGCCTTCCAGGAACATCTGGGTATTTCCTTTTCGCGTCATGTAGGTCGGCCAGTTGTCGTAATGCACGTTGCCGACGATATAGGAGACGCCTTGCTCAACTCCGGAATGACGGATGTGGGTACGGAAGGTGCCGTCCGGAAAAATACGGTCGCGGAGCTCGTGGTTGAGATGGTACCAGGCCCAATTGAGATGGTGATCGCCGAAAAATTCGGTGAATGAGAGCATCAGGAATTCGAGTTCTTCGCGGCGGACGATGGCGCGGCTCACTTCGGACAAACGGGGCACATAGCCGGGCAAACCGTTGCGGCAAAGCGGTGCGCCCGGCGGATGCAACAGCATGTCGTCTTCGAACCAAAACAGCGCATCGAGCTGCGAAAGCTCGTCGAATTGCCTGGCGCAAAAAAGGCGGCCGCCGGTTATGCCGAGATTGCCGTGCCGGAGCACCGTGAAACCATAGCGCCGGCACAGCAAATCGTATCCGGCACGGGTGCTGGGATCGACCGAATTGTCGAGCAGAAATCGCGTCGGCGTTGCGAGCAACGCCGGATCGGCGCGCTCCACCGATTCGAGCCACAGGCGGAATTGGTCGGGAAAATTGTAGCTCATGACGTAGAGCGCGGATTGATCGCCGTCGCGCGCGGTCGCAGCGACCCGGGCTTCGGCTTGGTCGCTGGTCGCCGCAGGGATGGCTTCCGCGTGGACCGGCAAAATCCCTATCAATTCGTCGTAAAACCACTCGATGTCGTAGCCGTGGCGTCCGAGATGACGGACCGCGGAAAACAGGTCGGCACGGTTCAGATTTGCGCGCCGCAATCGAATGAGCCGCGGCCGGAATCGTTCGAGGTCGATCTGTCTGAGGATATTCCAGTCGTTCTTTTTGGTTTCAAGATGCAGCACGTCAATGTGGTCGATCCGCTTTCTATCAAGCACCTTGTTTGGCCAACTCCAGGGCGGTATGCGGCTGATCACGATCTGACGCCAGCCAAAGAGGTCGGTATATCCGCTGGTGCGCTTCAGGGTGCCGTCTGGCGTTCCAAAGCAGACCACCACAACGTTATCGCCGCCGGGGCCGAGTTCGAGCAACGCATCGTCAATTCTCTTGTCGACCAAATTCATTTTTTACGTCCGGCGAAGCTGCGAGAAAAAGCGAGCTACCATGCCGTCCTCTCCAATGAAGAAACGATCGAACACGCCAGGATGCAAATGCGCGAGGAGGGTGAATACGCTTTCCTCTGTTCCCATGTGCCCCTGGCCGAGAGTATGGCTCAACATCGCGTCGTAAAGTCGTGCCGCCTCCACGACAAACGCGGCGGCGCCGCCGAAGAAGCCGCCGCGGGCAACCCATTCGATCGCGGGAACATTTGCGTAGCGCGCCAGCGCCTTGTGTGCGAAGCCGTGCACCTCGCCCTCCGCCCTGTAGGGATAGCAGAGCAGCAGGAATTTTTGCAGATAGCGTGCAAGCGTTTCGGCACGCAGGGACTCGATCAGGAGGTCGAGCGGGACGGTATTGGTGATGCCGCCGTCAAGCCAGACGAAGTGACGCGTCCCGAACGGATTTGCGCGCGCTTGTTCGGCGAGCCAGAACAGCTTCGACATCACCAGCGGATTGTAATGCGCAAGGCCCGCCTGCGGGCTTTCCGGGAGCCATACAGCCCCGCTGCGCCAGGCCGCGGAGGTGCGGATTCGCTGGATCTCGTCGAAATAGGCGAAGCGCTCCAGGCACGATCGATCGGTGGGCACAAGCTTGCGCCCGTACGATGAGCCGGGAATCCGCAGACCCGGATCGGCGTAAATGACCATCGGAACGTCGAGATCGAGCAGCGCATCGAGATTTCTGCGGTAGAAATCAAACGGTCGGCCGAATCCACCCGACAGTTCCTGCCGCCCGATATCGACAGCTCCCGTCACCAGCGTCAGGTCCGCCGCCAAAGGTGTCATGGCTTGATAGGCCGCGTGATCTTCTCCAGCCAGCCACGGGTGCCGCTGTGCGGCCACACCGTCCAGGAATGCGCCTTGAACTGCGACCGATAGAAGAAGATGAATTCGGCACGCGGCTTTTCCAGAACCAGCGCGAGGTCATCGGCCCCGAGATCCTGCCGGTAGAGTTCCTGATCGTGCTCATTATGTACACCGACGTACCAGAAGTCGTAATCGGTATCGCGATCGACGTGTTCGGCCGGAACCCTGATGCTGGTCCAGAAATTCTTCAGGCAGCCGTTGAACCACTCCTCGTCGGTGACAAAAACATCGGGTGTCGGCGGCGGCCTGTTGAAATAAGTATCGGGATGGGCGAGCCGAAGGCGGAAATTGATGCCGGCATACCGCTCATAATCTTTCAGGGAGCGAACGTTGCCGAAACCATACGGGCCGATGTCGAGTTCGTCGTTCTCCATGCCGAACAGAATGCGGTTGCGCCGAAAACTTTCATCATTGCGCTCCCACCACGGCACAGTCGCGCCTTTTTCAGGGGTATGGTCCTCCCAGTGCTTTGGACTGTGGTCGCGGGTGTACTCATGCCAGAGGATCATCCGATGCGGATGGAACAGATCGTAACCGTGGGTAAAGGCCCGCACGGCCATGTTGCTTTCCTCGCCGAGGAAATAGTAGTTGGGATCGTACGGAACCTCTCGGCAAAAAAAGCCGTACGTAAATGCGAAATGGGCGGAGAAGAACCGCGCCGGAACCGGTTCAGTCAGTTCGGCCCAATTGTCGATGGTCACGGGGTAGATGGAAAGCGCTCCTTCGTTGAAGAAGCGGGTAAATTTGAGGGCATAAGGTTTGTCGTCCATCGCCCCGGTTTGCGGATTGAAGGACGGCGCATAGGACGTCAGCAGCGGCTTCGGCCGCGGCACGGCCTTCAACATGGCAATCAGCTCGGAGTCCCAGTTTTCCACGAAGCGGTGGTGGGAATCGATCTGAAGCGTGTAGTCCTCGTCCTCGTAGAGTCGCTGGACCTTGTCGCGAGCCCAGCAGGTGCCCTGAGCCTCACGATAATCAACCTCGATGACTCGGAACCGCGGATCGCTGGTGAACTCCGCAAGGCTTTCAGTGCCATCGTGCTGCCAGCAAATGCCGAAGCGCAGCCGGTCGGGATGCTCGGCCTTGGCAACGCAGTCGCGCAGCGTCGGCAGCAGTTGCGCGTCCCGGTACGACGCGATCTGAACGAAAATGGTCGACATCGCGTGCGGCGACCGTGGTTACGCGTGAATGATGGGCGGCGATGCGCGGCATAGCACGCGCGAATAATCCCGACTGCCCAGCATGCCCTACGCCCTGGCCGCAGCCAGCCCATCGTCAAAACCGGGATCGTGCCGATCCCAGCGCGGGCAGCGTGATTTGCAATCAATCGGGTGTCAAGCAAATTGAGGGGGCCGATGCGACGAATATCAATCAACCGGCAGGTGCAGACTCGCGGCGGAATGTGCTATGAGGCCGTATGCAGGATTCAGATCGACCGCAGCGACGCGACGGGTTCCTGATGCAGGAACTCGACGACGAGTTGATACTCTATTATCCGGACAAGCGGCAGGCGCTGTGCCTAAACGTAACGGCGTCGTTGATCTGGGGACTGTGCGACGGCACCATCTCGGTGTCCGAAATCGTCGGACTTTTGCGGGATGCGTTTCCGGAAACGCCGGATATTTCCAAGGACGTCCACGACGCATTGGAGCGTTTTTCCAGCCACAATTCCATCCAGATGGCATGAGCCGCCGCCGACTTGTCAGTTTCGCCGTCGGTACGATCGAACTGATCGAACGCGGTGCGGAAGCCGGCGCGCTGGCCCAGTTCCTTTTTGGACGCTTTCCGCCGGTAGCCCCAGTCACCCCCTGCCTTCGCTTCGAACTCGCAAGCGATGCCCCGGGGACGTTCGTCTTGTGGAGGGATGGCTCAGTCGTCTACCGTGGAAAAGCGCCCGGCGATGCAGCCCGGCTGCTGCTGGCAGAGGTGATGCATGGCCTGTCGGCCGGTTGCTTGCAGGAGATTCTGCTGCACGCTGCTGCCGTCGCTGTCGATGGTCGTGGTATCCTTTTGCCGGGTCCTTCGGGCTCCGGAAAATCCACGCTTGCGGCGTGGCTGGACCACCGCGGATTTGCCTGCCTGAGCGACGAGATGATGGCGGTCTCGGTGCCTGGCGCCGGATTGCATGCCTTTGTGCGCCCGCTCTGCCTCGAGCTTGACGCCAATCTCGTCATCCCCGGGGTCATCAAGGTGGCGCGCCGGGAGGGGCGTCTCCTCGAAGCCTCGGACGCCCTGCTGGTCATGCCGCGGTCGCCGCTCCCGCCGGCCCCGGTATCGCTCGACCGCCTGATCTTTCCGCGTTACGTGCGCCGCGCCGAAACCATGCTGCGTCCGCTGACGAAAAGCGCTGCCGCAATCCATCTGATGGGCTCGGTCACCAACGCGCACCACCACCCTGACCACGGGTTCGGTGACATCAGCGATCTCGTCCGTCGCGTGCCGGCATTCGAGCTTCACTACGATGATCTCGATGCCTGCGCTGCGGCGATCATGCAGTCGCTCGAGTTCGTGCCGGCGGGCTGACGAACCGGGCGGCCCCACGCCCGGCGGCGCCGGTGTGCCGCAATGCTCGCGGCTCAGCCCTCGAGCGGCATCGTAAGTTTTTCGAGCCAGCCGCGCGTGCGGCTGTGCGGCCAGATCGTCCAGGAATGCGCCTTCTCCTGCGCGCGATACCGGTGAATGAACTCGATCCGCGGCTGCGACAGCAGGCGCGCAACGTTGTCGCGGTCGAGATCGCGCCGATCGATCTCGTGATCGAACTCGTCGTGCACGCCGACGTACCAGAAATCATAATCGGCATCGCGATCGATAGCTTCGGCCGGTGGACGAATGCGGGTCCAGAAGTCCTTCACGCAACCTGCGATCCACTCCTGGTCGGTCGTGTAGATATCGGGATTCGGCGGCGGCTTGTTCTGCCAGGTATAAGGCTGGACCATGCGCAGGCGAAAATTGATGCCCGTGAAACGCTCGTAATCCTGCAATGTGCGCGCGGTCCCGAAACCGAACGGGCCAAGGTCGATCTCGCCGTCCTCCTGGCCGAACAGAAGGCGGTTGCGGTGGAATGTCTGCTCGTTGCGGGTCGTCCAGGGAACTTCGGCGCCGTTCTCGGCCGTATGATCGTCCCAATGTTTCCGCCGGTACCAGCGGCTGTATTCGTGCCACATGATCATGCGGTGGGGATAGAAGAAATCATAGCCGTGCGTGAAGGCCCGCACGGTCATGTTGATTTCCTCGCTGTTGAAATAGTAGTTCGGATCTTGCGGGACCTCGCGGATGAATTCGCCGGAGGTGAAGGAAAAATGCCCCGAGAAAAACCGCCCCGGAATCGGCCGGGTGCGTTCGCGCCAGTCGGTGATTTCCACGGGCTGGAAGAACACCACGCCATCAGGCGTGAACCGATGGAAACTGAGCGCCCAGGGTATCTGGCTGAAATTGCCCGACGTGTCGAACGGATCGAACGAAGGGGCGTAAGCGGTGAGGACCGGCTTTGGACTATCGGCGAGCTTGATGATGGCGAGTAGTTCCTCGTCCCATCCCTGCACAAAGCGATGATGGGAATCGACCTGGAAGGTATAGTCCTCGTCCTCGTACAGGCTTTGCGTCTTCTGCCGGGCCCAACCGAGGCCGAGGCTTTTGCGGTAATCGACATCGATGACGCGGAAGCGCTTGTCGTTGGCGAATTCTTCCAGGCTCTCGGTCTCGTCTCGCTGCCAGCAGATACCGAAGCGCAGCCGCTCCGGGTGCCGCGCCTTGGCGTTGAGATCGCGAAGTGTGGGAAGCAACTGCGAATCCCGGTACGAAGCGATCTGAACGAAGATGCTGGCCATGAACCTTGTAACGTTGCGATATTCGCCGGGGAATCGAGGATTATGAGGGGCTCTGTGACGGGCTTGGCGATGCGGCCGCGCTACTGCTTGCGCTGGGAACCGGCGTGTTAGATGGCGTCGGCGTCCGGGTCGTGCTTTCCGACGGAGCCGCGTCCTTGGTTTTGGTATTGCTCGGGCGCGGAGTTCCAGAGGGCGTCGCAGAGGGCCCCGGGGTCGCACTTGCGCTCACGCTCGGCTGCGCCGTCCTTGAGATGCTGCTGGCCGGAGTTGCGGACGGGTTCGGTGTCCCGGCCGGAGACTGGCTTGCCGCAGGACTTGCACTTGCTGCAGGGCTTGGACTTGCTGCAAGACTTGCTGCCGGACTTGCCGAGACAGCAGCAGGCCGCGATGGCGAAGGCGAGGCGGCGTGCCGGCTCGGATGCGGCCCGGATAGAGCGCTAGCCGGCACCACGATGGTCTCGATCAGCGGCTTGACCCAGTTTGAGGGGAGCAGGGTGATCGAAACTGCAGCGCCGCCGAGGGCGAGCCGCTTGAGCAGTTTACGCCGCGACAATTCGCGGTCTTGATCTTCGTCCATGCGCCCGTCCTCAGCACCATGTCCGACTTTAGAGCCTATCCGGGGCGCAGGCAATCGGGCGCTTTTCGGCCGAGGCTTCCGCATGTGTTATCAACAGCACGACGTTCAGGCATCCTCCGCGTGCCTAGAACCGGGAGCCGAATGCAAATGTCCTCTGCTCGATCGAGATACATCCGCCAGGTGTGGCTTATCGGGATAGCAGCCAGCCTCGCTTGTACCGTCGCTCTGGATATTTGGGCCGCACCAAGACAGACCTGGAGCGCTCCGATCCCGGCGTTCGTCAACCCTTTGCGCGACTATGTTTCAAGTTATCGGACCGGCTATGCCGACCATTATCTTTTCGAGTACGGCATCCTCGGGTTCCGTCAGCGCATGCGAGACAGCGACGTGCTGCTGCTGGGCAGTTCTCACATCGAACTCGGCGCCGACGCCCAGCAACTCAGTACGGCGCTGGCGGAGGCGTTAGGCCGGCCGATCAAAGCGATGAACCTTGGCCGTGACGCCGATGGCCACGCCTTCACGCGCCGGATTATCGAATTGAACGATATCCGCGACAAGATCGTCATCATCGATCTTTTCGAGCCCCAAGACGGGTTCTCACCGATCGCCGATCAGGTCCACGCGGCCGGATTGGCAGGCGCCTATAGCGGCATATTCTCCCTGTGGTTCGATTACGCGGGCGACTGGCTCAAGGACCACGTCCTGCCGCGGCTGTTGTTCGAAGACCGCGAGCTGCGGGTGACCCGCCAACTCACCAGCCATGTGTTCCGCAGTTGGGCAACGGCGGATCCGCAGGATTTCTGGCATCCGGTTTTTGGCGACCGATATCATCGCCAGCAAACGCCGCCGGCGATACCGGCCGAGCACAACCCAATTCCCGCTGAGTCGACATGGAGATTGCTGCCCGACGCGGAGTATTGTCGCCGGCGCAACCTGAAATGCTTCTATACCTTGACGCCATTTTTCAATGCCGACGGCGTGACGCTCGATAATGTCGGCAGCGTCGCCGAAATGATCCACATCCGGTATTTGCCGATCGACCCGTCAGGCATGACGTATATCGACAACATGCGCCATCTCGACGACGCCGGGCGGCGCAAGGCGACGGCGCGACTGGCGGATCAATTGATCGCCGAATTGAAATCGGAGTCCCGGTAACGCGGGATCGCGAAGGCGATCGGGGGAATACGGGGACGTGAACTACACCGATACTTTATTCATATTTCTGCTTTTCCTGCTCGCCGCCTTCACACGTTTGGTGCAGGCCTTCGGTCGGCCCGGCCTGACGCTCAAGGAGCTCGTATTCACGCTCGTGAGCTGGTTTCTAATCGCGACCTATGGAACGTTCGATCTTGCGCTGCTGCTGATCGTGGCAGGTATCAATTTTGCCGTCGCGTGGTCGCTGGAGCGCAGCCGCCCGGGCGTCGCTCGCTACATCCTCGCGGCCGCCATTGCCGGCAATATCGGTGTGCTGGCGATGTTCAAATACGCGGACCTGATCTTTGAGACGGCGGCTCGGAGGAACTGGATCCAAATCCCCATCTTCGCCTTTGGCATCCCGCTGGCGATGTCATTCTACATCTTTCACATCATCAGTTACCTGGTGGATCTCGCCGGTGGCCGGGCCAAGCGGCTACCGCTCTTGGATTATCTTTTCTATCTCAGTTTTTTTCCGCACGTCATCGCTGGTCCGATTATTCGAACGTGGCAGTTGCGGCCGCAGCTCAAACATCGCCTGCAGAGCGCAAGCGACCTCACCACCGGCATCCAGTATTTCATCGTCGGTTTTGCCCTCAAGTCGGTGGCCGCCAACAACATCGGCGCGGCGATCGATCCATTCTGGACGGCGGACGGCGTGACCAGGCTTGTCGCGGCGATCGACTTTTGGGCGGTCGCGTTCCTGTATTATTGTGAGATCTATGGGGACTTCGCCGGCTACAGCCTGATGGCGCTCGGCATGGCGCGTCTACTGGGCTACCGTTTCCCGGCCAATTTCCGGGCTCCGATGCTGGCCGGGACGCTGCAGGATTTCTGGCGGCGGTGGCATATCACCCTTTCGCGATGGTTGCGCGATTACCTCTACATCCCGCTCGGCGGCAGTCGCCTCGGCCACTGGCGTACAACGCTCAATCTGTGCATCACCATGTTGCTCGGCGGCTTGTGGCACGGTGCCGGCTGGAATTTCGCGGCATGGGGCGCCATGCACGGCTTAGGCCTTGGCGCAGAGCGATGGCTGCGGCGCTTCCGCGGGTTTGGAAGAATCGACACCCTCGGCTGGTTTTTCTGTCAAGCTTGGGTGACCCTGGCCTGGGTGTTCTTCCGTTCGCCGTCCGTGGATTTTGCGCTCGACTTCATCCGGCACATGTTCGCCTTCGACGGCCGGCAGATGTCCGACGATGTCAGGTTCATCTTCATCTTTGCAACGGTGCCGCTGGCCCATCATTGCGCGCCTCTGATTGTCCGGTTGTCGCGGCGCCGGCTGATGCCCTGGCTATTGGGCGGATGCACGGGAATAGCGTTGGTGCTCTGCTTGACAGTATATTCGCCCGTCAAAACATTCATTTATTTCCGTTTCTGAGCAGCCGATAGCGTAACAAGCTCCATGCCGGCATCGCGGCGGACCACGCGAAGCGCCCAATAGAACGGTCAGGCCATGTGGACGAATCGCCGTTTTGAAAATTGGCTGATCTATTGCGCCGATGCCACCGGAACGGCCTTGCCGATGCCACGGCCCCTGCTGACAGCCCGCGCCGAGGAGAAACTGGTCGAGCAGGCCGATAGGCATGGGGTGCTGCCGGCTCTGCTGCGGCGTTTTCCTTTTTCAGAGGCTCGGTCTGCCGAATTGAGAACGAATGCAAACGACCGGAACCGCGGCAATCAGATTTTCAGCACCATCCTGCGCCATCATGGCGACCTCGTCATGTCGGATGCCGCCGGTCTGCCCGCTTCGATCATCAAGGGACCGGTGTTCGCGCGAACCATTTATCCGCATGCGTTCCTGCGAGGCTATACCGATATCGATATACTAGCCGCGCCCGAGGCTGTCGAAAAGCTCGGGAGCATCCTCGACGCGCATGGATTTGAACCCGCCCGGTCCGACACCGAGCCGCATGGCGAATGGAAATGGCTCAACAGGGTCAATGCGGCGATCATGATTGAAGTTCAAATCGACCTCGTCCACACACCGATGATCCGCGATGTCGTTTCGCTCCCATACGAAGTCATCGCGGGGGCGCCGGAAAGCCCGGCCGCGCTGCTGCTGATCGCCCTGATCCATGCCGGCGCGGGGGATCAGTTCGAGAGACTGCAACCTCTCGTCGATATTTGTCTGGCCGCGGAGGGGCTGTCAGGTATCGAACAGGAAAGCCGATTTGAGGCGATGGTCGGAAAAACCGGCGCTCGCCTGGCGTGCGTCTCGGGACTTGAGCTTGCCGGCGGCTTGTTTTCGCGCCCTCGCTGCCTGGAGATTGCGACCGCGCTCAAGCCGACGCGGCATTCAGCGATCGCCCGGCGACTTCTGCAGCGTGAAGCGGTGACTTCGGCCATGAGCAAGAGGCGCGCGTTCCATTCGTGGCGCCGCAAGGCCGTGCGCGAGCTATTGAAGCGTTCCTGAACGCGGGCGGGGCTGCTTATGCAAATTTGCCGGTTTGAACGATGGCTGGCTCCCCGGGCTGGATTTCGAACCAGCGACCATTCGATTAACAGTCGAATGCTCTACCGCTGAGCTACCGAGGAACAGGCGAAACCCCAAGGTTTGGTTTGGCAAAAGGGGTTCGCAACGCGGCTGCGTATAACAAAGCGCTCCGAGCTTGCAAAGCGGGAAATAGGCGGCTTTGGCGCTGCCGCCATAACGCCTCGAATTGCGTGACGCCGCAGGGAGTTATCGGCCTTTCTTCACGGCGCGAAAATCTCGGTTCGGACGCATGGCCGAGGGCAGACGCTGCCGATTCCGTGACCTCGGCAGACGCCAAAATGACTTATTCGCCGCAGACCTTCGGTACGTGCCGGATTCCCTTGAGGTGATTCGATGCCCAGCAGCAGACCGATTTCATAAAGGCCGATGCCGTCGATCGTTCCCAGCGATTACGCCTTCGATGAGCGATGACGAATGTCTCGCCCGCCTGGCGCAGGCGGTCGAGGACCATGATTTCTGCCAGCTGGACGAGGTGGCGCGGCTGATCGGGCGGCTCGCCGTTACCATCGAATAGATCGCGTTCCGACCCAAACGGGGCGTGGCAGGCCGAGGAGTCGCGGGCTTCGGCGCGCGGCAGTCGCATGTTGCGTTTTGGCGAACCTTGTACCAAAGATGACCCGGTCTTGCTCGTTCCGCGGCCAGCCGCCGATCAGGTTCGTCGATCCAGGGTTCGCTCCATGTCCGATTTTTCGACCGCCCGCCAGAAAATGGTCGATGGTCAGGTGCGCCCCAGCGACGTCACCGATATCAGGATCATCGATGCGATGCTCGAGGTGCCGCGCGAGGCATTTGTTCCCGAAAATCAGCGCGCGATGGCCTATCTCGACCTCGATCTCGAGGTCAGCGGAGGCGGCCGACCAAGCGCTTCCTGATCAAGCCGGTGGTGATTGGCGAAAATGCTGCAGGCGGCCGAGATCGGGGACACCGACAACGTTCTGGTGGTCGGTTGCGCCACCGGCTATGCGGCGGCCGTGGCTGCCAGGCTGGCGGGGCGGGTAACGGCGACCGAAAGCGATGCCGGCGCTGGCCGCCAAGGCCACGGGTTGTGCTGGCCGGGCTCGGGCTTGGCAATGTGACGGTCCAGGCGGCCGCGGCGGCCGAGGGCGATCCGGCGAATGCGCCCTATGACGTGATCGTGCTGGATGGCGCCACCGAGATCATGCCCGGAGCGGCTGTATGCCCAGCTCAAGGAAGGCGGCCGGCTGGTCGGCGTTTTCGCCACGACGCAGCCGCCGCGGGCGACGATCGTGACGCGCTCGCATGACGATTTCGGGAACCGGGCGCTTTTCGATGCGGTGGCGCCGGTTTTGCCCGGACTGGAGCGGCTTCCCGCCTTCGTTTTCTAGCGCATTCGGAACCCCTAAATACCTTCGAATTTGGCAAGTGTGGCCCGGATGCCCCACGTCAAGAGTTTCCACCGGGATCGGTCCGCGGGGGTTCCGTCGCGCTATGGCGCGGAATAGGGTGTGGCGGGATACTGACTCGAAATGAGGCAATACCCGGTTCAAGCGCGCTCGAACCGGTTGATGGAATGGATGGATTACGAAGTATGCGTGGGGTGAAGGTCATTACCGGAGCTGCGGCTGCGGTCCTTCTGATGGCATATCTGGGCCCGACGCCTGCCCTGGCCGATACCATGGAGGCCGCGCTGGTGCGCGCCTACCAGAACAACCCGCAGCTCAACGCGCAGCGCGCATCGGTGCGCTTCACCGACGAAAACGTGCCGCAGGCACTGTCGGGCTATCGCCCGAAGGTCGCGCTCACCGCCAGCGCCGGCTACCAATATACCGATACCAATTCCACCCAGGGCGGCTCGCCGACCGCCATCGTCAGAACCGAAATCCACGGCATCGATCCGCCGCGCAGCGTCGGCGCTCACCGATCACCCAGACGCTTTTCAACGGCCAGCAAACCGCCAACAAGACCCGCGCCGCGGAAAGCCAGGTTTCCGGCGCGCGCGAAGCGTTGCGGGTGCTCGAGCAGACGGTTCTGCTCCAGGCCGCCACCATCTACATGGACTATCTGCGCGATGCCGCCATCGTCGAGGTTCAGCGCAGCAATACCCGCGTGCTCGAACAGACGCTGAAGCAGACCCAGGACCGCTTCAATGTCGGCGAAGTGACGCGCACCGACGTCGCGCAGTCGGAAGCGCAGCTGGCGGCCGGCAAAACCCAGCAACTGACCGCCGAATCCAACCTGACCACGACGCGATCGAATTTCCGCCGCATCATCGGCAACGAACCGGAGCAGCTGGCGCCGGGCTCGCCGGTGGATCGCTTTCTGCCGGGAACGCTGCCCGGTGCGGTCGAACTCAGCCTGACTCGAAAATCCGAACGTCACCGCGGCGATGTTCGGCATCGACGTCAACTATCTCCAGGTCAAGGTCAACGAAGGCGCGCTGTTGCCGACGGTGTCGCTGGTGGCCTCGGTGCAGCAATCCTACGAACAGACCATGACGACGTACCGGTCGTTCGGCGCCTCGGCGGTCGCGCAGCTTTCGGTCCCGGTCTATCAGGGCGGCGCCGAATATTCGCTGATCCGCCAGTCCAAGGAAACCCTGGCGCAGCAGCGTCTCGTTCTCGAACAGACCCGCGACCAGACCCGCGCCAACACGGTGACGGCATGGGGCCAGCTGGTGGCGGGCAGGGCGCAGGTGGCATCGGCGCAATCGCAGGTGACGGCGTCCGAGATCGCGCTCAACGGCGTGCGCGAAGAGGCCAAGGCCGGACAGCGCACCACGCTCGACGTGCTGAACGCCCAGCAGGCGCTGGTCAACGCCCGGGTCGCGCTCGTCACCGCGCAGCATGATCGCGTGGTGGCGTCGTATGCGGTGCTTGAACTCGGTGGGACGGCTGTCGCCGCAAGTGCTCAATCTTGCGACCACGACCTACGATCCGAGCGTGCATTACCAGCAGGTGCGTGACAGCTGGTTCGGCGTTCGCACGCCCGACGGCCGCTGAGTTGGGAACCGCCGTCGCCTGCAACTGACCTCTTGTATCCTTGGAGCGCGAGGTCGCGCTCTGTGTTCCAAAACAGCGCATGGTCTCTTCGGCAAACGGCCCTGTTTGGCGCGCCGCGCGCCGAGGCTTCTCTGCATCAAGAGGCTTGCTTGCAATCAATTGTTGCCATGACATAGCTTTGCCGGTGGCAGCAGAGCGATTCGCGCCGTCCTTGGCTTCGTGATGAGCCATGGCCCTCGGACCGGGGCGAGTATCCCGCGCGATATGCCGGATGGTGCTTGATCTGGGGACAAGTCGGGCTTGCGCGATGAAAATCCGAAGCCAGCGCATCCGGAAGCGGTAAATCTTCTTGCCCGGTGTAAAACGCATACGAGGGCGTTGATGATGTGGAGTCTGGCATGACGCAGCTTGCAAAGGTCCAGGAACCCTCGATGGAGGAGATTCTGGCGTCGATCCGGCGCATCATTGCCGATGACGAGACCAAACCGCCGGGTTCCGAGCAGGCCTCCGGTCCGGAAGCCGCTGCGAGGCCGGAGAAATCCGACGCTGCGGCCGCCGCCCCCCAGGCTGCCGGTCATGAAGGACTTTCCGCTGTCGGCTGATCCCACGGCTGCCAGGGTGGCGCCATTTCCGGTCGCTCCCGTCTCCGAACCGGTGGCCGCGCCGGAAGGTTCCAACCGCCAGGACGACATCGAAGCCATGCTGGCCGGCCTCGATGAAGCGACATCGGAGGCCCAGATACGGCCGCCGTTGCCGGACGGCGAGGTGTTCGAACTCACTGACGAGATGGCGTTGCCCGATGCGCCGCCGCCGGGGTTGCACCGGATCGAACTGGAAGACGACCTGGAATTTACCGAAGCCATCGCGCCCCGTGCGGTGCATCGCCAGCCCGTATTCGAGCCGCCGCCGCTTGAAAGTGTAGCGCCGCCGCCGCCCGCGCCACCGCCGCAGATGTTGTCGCGCTCGACCGTGTCGGCGGTCGAATCCGCTTTCAACACCTTGGCCAATACCGTGCTCAGCAACAACGCGCGGACGCTGGAAGACCTGGTCAGGGAAATGCTGCGCCCGATGCTGAAATCCTGGCTCGACGACAATCTGCCCGGCCTGGTGGAGCGCATCGTCAAGGCCGAAATCGAGCGGGTTTCGCGCGGACGCTAGCCTGCCGATCTCGTTGCGATCCCCCTGGGGCGCCCGGCGGCCCTCATTCAGCCACCGCACGGGGCTTTAGCTTGGCTTTCCGCCCTCGGCTGCCGTGTTGACTTGGCGCGTTCCGGCGGCTTTCTAGCGCGTTGCAATTCCAAGATTGACCGAGATGATCGAGAAAAACTACCAGCCCGCCGATATCGAAGCCCGGATGTCCCGCATCTGGGAAGAAAGCGGTGCGTTCAAGGCCGGCCGGCCCGAGCGGCGCGACGCCAAACCCTTCACCATCGTGATCCCGCCGCCGAACGTGACGGGATCGCTGCATATGGGGCACGCGCTCAACAACACCTTGCAGGACATCCTGTGCCGGTTCGAGCGGATGCGCGGCCGCGACGTGTTGTGGCAGCCCGGCACCGATCATGCTGGCATTGCAACCCAGATGGTGGTCGAGCGGCAATTGATGGAGCGGCAGGAGCCGGGCCGCCGCGACATCGGCCGCGGCAAATTCCTCGAGCGGGTCTGGCAGTGGAAGGCCGAAAGCGGCGGCGTCATCGTCAACCAGCTGAAGCGGCTCGGCGCGTCCTGCGACTGGTCGCGCGAACGTTTCACCATGGACGAGGGCCTGTCGCGCGCTGTGGTGAAGGTGTTCGTCGAACTGCACCGCGCAGGGCTGATCTACAAGGACAAGCGGCTGGTGAACTGGGATCCGAAATTGCTGACCGCGATTTCCGATCTCGAAGTGCAGCAGATCGAGGTCAAGGGCAGCCTGTGGTATCTGCGCTATCCGCTGGAAGGAAAGACCTTCGATCCGGAGGATCCTTCGACCTTCATCGTGGTCGCCACCACGCGACCCGAAACCATGCTCGGCGACAGCGCGGTCGCGGTGAATCCGGACGACGAGCGCTACACACATCTGGTCGGCAAGCATGTGATCCTGCCGCTGGTCGGCCGCAGGATTCCGATCGTGGCCGACGCATATTCCGATCCCGACAAGGGTTCGGGCGCGGTGAAGGTGACGCCGGCGCACGACTTCAACGATTTCGAGGTCGGCAACAGGCACGGCCTGCCGCGCATCAACGTGTTCGATTCCGGAGGCCCGTGTCTCGCTGGTTGGCAACGAGGATTATCTGCGCGGTCTGCCGGAAGGCTCGGCTCAGCTTGCGGAGGAATTGAACGGTGTCGACCGGTTCGCTGCACGTAAGCAGATCGTGGCGCGGCTGGAAGACTTTGGCTTCGTCGAGCGGATCGAACCCAACATCCACATGGTGCCGCACGGCGATCGCTCCGGCGTCGTCATCGAGCCCTATCTGACCGACCAGTGGTACGTTGACGCTCACACCATGGCGCAGCCGGCCATGGCTGCGGTGCGCAGTGGCGCGACCGTGTTCGTGCCGAAGAGCTGGGAAAAAACCTATTTCGAGTGGATGGAGAACATCCAGCCCTGGTGCATCTCGCGCCAGCTTTGGTGGGGCCATCAGATTCCCGCGTGGTACGGGCCCGACGGCAAGGTGTTCGTCGCCGAAACCGAGGAGGAAGCCGTCGGCAACGCGCTCGGCTATTACGTCGAGCAGGAAGTCATTACGCCGGAGCAGGGCCGCGAGATGGCGCTCGATCCGGCCAAGCGCGCGGGCTTCATCACCCGCGACGAAGACGTGCTCGACACCTGGTTTTCCTCGGCGTTGTGGCCGTTCTCGACGCTCGGCTGGCCCGACGATGAGACGGATGTGAAGCGTTATTACCCGACCGACGTGCTCGTCACCGGCTGGGACATCATCTTCTTCTGGGTCGCCCGGATGATGATGATGGGCCTTCATTTCATGAAGGATGCGCCGTTTTCGACGGTCTATATCCACCGCCTGGTGCGCGACGAGAAGGGCGCGAAGATGTCGAAGTCGAAAGGCAACGTCATCGATCCCCTCGGCGTCATCGACGACTACGGCGCGGATGCGCTGCGTTTCGCGCTGGCGCGTGGCGCGGCGCACAGCCACGACATCAAGCTCTCGCCGCAACTGGTCGAAACCAACCGCAACTTCGCGACCAAGCTGTGGAATGCTTGCCGCTTCGCCGAGATGAACGCCTGCGCGCTGCCGTCGGATTTCGATTCGACCAAGGCCACGCAGACGCTGAACCGCTGGATCGCGCACGAGACGTCTCATGCGACGCGGGAAGTGACCGAAGCGATCGAAGCCTATCGCTTCAACGACGCCGCCAATGCCATCTATCGTTTCGTCTGGAACGTCTATTGCGACTGGTATCTGGAGCTGGCCAAGCCCGTGTTGATGGGCGAGGAGGGGGCGGCCAAGTCGGAGACCCGCGCGATGGTGGCGTGGGCGCGCGACGAAATCCTCAAACTGCTGCATCCCTTCATGCCGTTCATCACCGAGGAACTGTGGGCGGTGACGGCGAAACGCGACGGCCTGTTGACGTTGGCGCCATGGTCGCGCAAGGCCAGCGCGCTGACGCCGGAGCAATTCGCCCTGATGTCGACGGCTTCGCCGAATGAAGCATTGATGCCGCCGATTCTTTTCACGCCTGATGTCGCCGATTTCAGTGATCCGGCTGCCGAAGCCGAAATCGGCTGGGTGGTCGATCTCGTGACCGCCATTCGCTCGCTGCGCGCGGAAATGAACATCACGCCGGCGACCCTGACGCCGCTGCTGCTGGTCGGCGCGTCCGCGGAAATCAAGGAGCGCGCCGCACGCTGGAACGATGTCGTAAAACGGATGGCGCGTCTGTCGGACATTTCCTTTGCCGACCGTGCCCCGGAAGGCGCCGTGCAATTGCTGATCCGCGGCGATGTGGCGGCGTTGCCGCTGAAGGGCGTGATCGATCTTGCGGCCGAGAAGGCGCGGCTCGACAAGGAAATGGCCAAGGCCGAAGCCGACATCAAGCGTGTCGATGCCAAGCTGACCAACGAGAAATTCGTCGCCAACGCGCCGGAAGAAATCGTCGAGGAGGAAAAGGAAAAACGCGATGCGGCGGTTGCGCGCAAAGCCAAAATCCTTGAGGCGCTGGAGCGGCTGAAAAACGCGGCGTAAAGATTGTAGGGTGGGTTAGGCGAAGCCGTAACCCACCAACGTCGCCATCGCGAAAGGGTGGGTTACACCTTCGCCTAACCCACCCTACAGCCAAGGCACACGGCATAGCGGGATCGCCGATCATGCAAACAGGCCAGCCAAGTCAAACGGCAAGCGGCGCGGCCGCCTATCGGGCGCTCCATCAAACTCTCGACGGCGGCAGTATCTTCAGCGATCCCCTGGCTCTGAAAATTCTCGATGCCGAAGCCCGCGCCAGGCTCGAAGAGATCGCCGCCAACCCCGCGCTGCGGCCGATGCGGCTGTTCATCGCGGCACGCAGCCGGTTTTCGGAAGATTTGCTTGTCGCGAGCGTGGCGCGCGGCGTGCGCCAGGTCGTCGTGCTCGGCGCCGGCCTCGATACATTTGCTTTGCGTAATACCGATTTCAGTGTCCGCGTGTTCGAGGTTGATTATCCGGCCACCCAAGGCTGGAAACGCGAGCGCCTGAAGGAAGCCGACATCGCAATTCCCTCGTCGCTCACCTTTGCCCCCGTCGATTTCGAGCGGCAAAGCCTCGCGGATGGACTGGCCGCCGCCGGTTTTCAGGCCGATCGGCCCGCGTTCTTTCAGTGGCTCGGCGTCGGGATGTATCTGACGCGCGAGGCGGTATCGGCAACACTGGATTTCATCGCCGGTGTGCCGGAAGCGGAAGTGGTGTTCGACTATGCCGAGCCGTTCAAGAACTACCCGGCCGATCGCCGCGCCGTTATCATGGCCATTGCGGAAGGCGCGGCTGCGCGGGGCGAGCCATGGCTCAGCTTCTTCGATCCGCCTGAACTCACCGAGATGCTGCGCAACAAGGGCTTCGGGGAGGTCGAGGATCTCGGAATTGCCGAACTCACCGAGCGTTTCTACGGCGCGTTGAAGCAGGGCATCCGAACAGGATCGGGCGGCCATGTGGTCCGGGCACAAAAGCGACGCTAACCTGGGAATACAACGATGATCGAATGGTTCGAAGACCTGTCTTTGGGGATGCGTTTCAAAAGCGGGACCGCTCAAATCTCGGAATACGACATCAAGCAGTTCGCCGCCAAATACGATCCGCAGCCGTTTCACCTGGATGATGAAGCTGCCAAAAAAACAATTTTCAAAGGCCTGGCGGCATCGGGATGGCACACGGCCGCCATCGCCATGAGCCTTGCGGTACAAATCCACCCGTTCGGTCCGCATCCGCTCGTCGGTCTCGGGGTTGACGGTTTGCGCTGGATGTTGCCGGTGAGGCCCGGCGACGTCGTCCATCTCGAGGGCGAAGTCGTCGGCCTGACGCCTTCCAGGACAAAGCCTCAGGGCACCGTTCTGGTGAAGTGGATTCTCTACAATCAGAAAGGCGAGGCGGTTTACACCTTTACGCCTATCGCCTTTGTGCCGTGCCGGCCCGGAACAACTCCAACGGGGTTAGCGCCGACGCAATGACGATGGAATACTATTCCGCAAACGGCTTGCTGACGAACTGCGAACCCTTCAGCCCATATCGCCACGGCAGTTCGACCGCCTTGGTGATGCCGATCCGCAACCCCGTCACGACTTCAACCTTGCCGGTCCGCGCATGCAGCGCGAACGGCGGCGCTGATCGAGCGCCAATTCGCTGTGCGCGATGGTGATCCCCAGCGCTTCGCACAATTTGCCGGGACCCGAGCACAGCGATCGCTCGTCATGCAAGCCGCGCCGGCGGCGCATCGCTGGAATCCCGTGGGTCGGCTGCAAGGCGCGGATCAGCACCGCGCTGGCGGAGCCTGCCTTTTCGCAGACGAAATTGACGCACCAATGGATGCCGTAGGAGCGATAGACGTAGGAAAATCCGGGCGGGCCGAACATCACCATGTTGCGCGGCGTCGGGCCGTTGAACGAATGCGCGGCCGGCTCGGTGTGATGATAGGCCTCGACCTCGACGATGATGCCGCCGACGCCGTTGACCAGCAGCGTCGTGCCGATCAGGTCGGGCGCGACCTCGTGCACGCTGCGGGCAAAGAAGCTGCGTTTCAGCGGCTTGCCGAGCTTTGGCGTCGTCCGGGGTGCGGTTTTGAGCCATTCAGACGCTTATGCTAGAGCTTCCGGCGCGCGGCAAGGCGAGGCAGGTTGCAGTTCCCGGTCCAGCGGATTAGCTAGAGTTTCTCAGAACGGACGTTTCCATGGTCGTCGTCGTCGATACCGTTTCCGCCACGCCGCTGCGCCCGCGTCACCCCGAAAAGGTGAACCGGCCGGACGCGTTGTCGCCGCCGAAGCCGGACTGGATCCGGGTGCGCGCGCCGAATACGCGCGGCTATGCCGACACCCGCAAGATCGTCAAGGAAAACGGCCTCGTCACGGTGTGCGAGGAGGCGGGCTGCCCGAACATCGGCGAATGCTGGGACAAGAAGCACGCCACCTTCATGATCATGGGCGACACCTGCACCCGCGCCTGCGCCTTCTGCAACGTCAAGACCGGCATGCCCGGCGCGCTCGATGCGCTGGAGCCGGAGCATGTCGCGGAAGCCACCTTCAAGCTCGGGCTCGCCCATATCGTGATCACCTCGGTCGATCGCGACGATCTTGCCGATGGCGGCGCCGAGCATTTCGCGCAGACCATCCGCGCCATCCGCGCGCGCTGCCCGACCACCACGATCGAAATCCTGACGCCGGATTTCCTGCGCAAGGAGGGCGCGCTGGAAGTGGTGGCGGCGGCGAAGCCCGACGTGTTCAACCACAATCTGGAAACCGTGCCGTCGCGCTATCTCACGGTGCGGCCGGGCGCGCGCTATTTCCATTCGATCCGGCTGTTGCAGCGGGTCAAGGAAATCGATCCGACGATCTTCACCAAGTCCGGCATCATGGTCGGCCTCGGCGAGGAGCGTCACGAAGTGCTGCAGGTGATGGACGACCTGCGCTCGGCGGAGGTGGATTTCCTCACCATCGGGCAATATCTGCAGCCGACCCGCAAGCATCACGCCGTGATGCGCTACGTGACCGCCGGATGAATTCGCGGGCTATGAGAAGGTCGCCTACACCAAGGGCTTCCTGATGGTGTCGGCGAGCCCGCTGACCCGCTCGTCGCATCATGCCGGCGATGATTTTGCCAGGCTGCAGGCGGCGCGCGCGGCGCTCTCCCGCTAGAGCCCCGAGCGATGCCGAAATTCTCCAGCAAGCGCCGGGTTCATCACACCGCGCCAGAGATGTTCGATCTGGTCGCCGACGTCGAGCGCTATCCTGAATTCGTGCCGCTGTGCCAGTCGCTCAAGATACGCCAGCGCACGCCAAAGCCCGACGGCACCGAAATCGTGATCGCCGACATGACGGTGTCGTTCAAGCTGGTGCGCGAAGCCTTCACCAGCCGGGTGACGCTGGACCGTCCCAACCTGAAAATCCTGGTCGAATATCTGCAGGGACCGTTCAGCAATCTCGAGAACCGCTGGTCGTTCGAGCCGAGATCGGACACCGATTGCGACGTCGGATTTTTTCTCGCCTATGAATTCAAGAGCCGGATGCTGGCGATGCTGATGGGCACGATGTTCGACACCGCGTTTCAGCGGTTTGCCGCTGCGTTCGAAAAGCGCGCGGACGCGATTTACGGGAAGGCACAATAGCATCGTGTCCCGGGCGCGATGCAGCGCGCAGCGATGCGTCGCCGAACCGGGACCCATCGAGGGAGCCTGCACCGTCCATGGGCCCCGGCTCAGCGGCGCACCACTGCGTGGCGCACCGCGTCCGGGGCACGAGAACTACGCCCGCGCCGGCCGCCTTCGCTTGACCGCGCTGCGCCGCGGCGTTCGCGCGACGCGCGGATGCAGACGGCTGGTGGGTTCGCGGCGCGGCTTGGCCGGCGGCTGCGGTCCGCGCGCCAGTTCGGTCAGCATTTTCAGCGCTTCGATCACCGAGCGCTGGCGCACCGTGCTGCGGCCGATCGCGCCGAAGCGGCATTCGCGGTGCAGGATTCGGCCGTCGCGGGCGGCGACCGCGAAATGCACAAGCCCGACCGGCTTGCCCGGCGTCGCACCGCCCGGACCGGCAATGCCGGTGATGGAGACGGCGAGATCGACGCCGGCTTTCTCCAGCGCGCCGACCGCCATCGCGGTTGCGGTTTCCTTGCTGACCGCGCCGAAGTCGGCCAGCGTCGACGCCTTGACGCCGAGCATCGTCGCGCTTGGCATCGTTGGAATAGGTGACAAAGCCACGGTCGATGACGTCGGAGGAGCCGGGAATATCGGTCAGCGCGCCGGCGACCAGACCGCCGGTGCAGGATTCGGCGGTAGCGATCGTCAGTTTGCGCATCCGGCACAGATCGAGCAGCGAGCGGGAGAGGGCGCGGGTGTCGCTGCCGCTCATCTTATTCGGCCCAGGGCAGGCGGATGGTGGCGCTCGCGGTCGCGGCGATGCCTTCTTCGCGGCCGGTGAAGCCGAGCCGCTCGCTGGTGGTCGCCTTCACGGCGACGCGCGAGATGTTCACGCCGGCGATTTCGGCGATCCGCGCCCGCATAGCGTCGCGCAGCGGTCCGATCTTCGGCCGTTCGCAAATCAGCGTCACTTCGAGGTTGGCAATCCGGCCGCCGCGCGCGGTGACGCGCTCGATCGCGTATTTCAGGAATTGGTCTGAGGACGCGCCCTTCCATTTGGCGTCGCTCGGCGGAAAATGCGATCCGATATCGCCGTCCGCCAGTGCGCCCAGGATGGCATCGACCAGCGCATGGAGGCCGACATCGCCGTCGGAATGGGCGAGAAAGCCGCGTGTGTGCGGCACCCGCACGCCGCAGATCATCAGGTGATCGCCGTCGCCGAAGGCGTGGACATCGTAGCCGCTGCCGGTCCTGATATCGCCGAGTGCGGCGCCGAGGCGGGCTTCTTCGCGGACAAAATCTTCCGGGGTGGTCAGCTTCATATTGGCAGGATCGCCTTCAAAGGTCGCCACCGTCAATCCCGCCCATTCCGCCAGCGCCGCATCATCGGTGAAATCACTGCGGCCCTCGCGCGTGGCGCGGCGATGGGCGTCGAGAATGACATCGAAGCGAAACGCCTGCGGCGTTTGCGCGATCCGCAGCCGCGCGCGCTCCGGGGTTGCTTCGACATGGCCAGTCGAGCCGATCAGCTTGATGGTGTCGGTAACCGGTATCGCGGGGACAGCAGCGCCGGTGCGATCGGCGGCTTCAATGGCGCGCGAGATCAGCGCCGCGGTCACAAATGGCCGCGCGGCGTCGTGAATGAGAACGATGTCGGGCTTCTGGTTCGCTAGCGCCTCAAGTCCGGCACGCACCGAATCCTGGCGGGTGGCGCCGCCATTGGCGGGCGTCTCGTGCTTCAAAGCGCTGACGGCGTCGTTGAACATGATGGTGTCGTCGGGATTCAAAACCGGCTGCACCGCAAAAATCTGTGGATGGCGGCAAAACGGCTCCATCGCCCGAAAAATCACCGTCTGCCCGCCGATCGACCGGTATTGCTTGGGTCCACCCGCGCCAGCCCGCAGCCCGCGGCCGGCTGCGACAAGGATGGCTGCAGTCCGTTGTGGTTTCGGCATGGGCTAAATTACTGATGATTCAGGAGATGACGGGGAGCGTTGGTGCGCTGGGCGCACTGCCTTTATCATGCCGGGCCACCAGAACAGAACGATTCCGGATAGCTGTGGGAAAAGCTTATTTTGCTGCAGTGCACTTGCAAGATTGCCAGAATTGTCTAAAGTGTAGGCATGAAGCTTGACTGCACAAGATTTGTGCTCAAAATGATTCCCGGCAAGCGCGATGAGGCGCTTGTTAGAAAAACGAGAAGCCCGTGACAGGCCCGGAATTTTCACGCTCTAAGCCGTTGAAAATAGGCGATATTGAGGTCGCCAACCGGGTTCTTTTGGCGCCAATGTCCGGCGTCACAGATGCGCCTTTCCGGCGGATGGCGGCGGAACTCGGGGCCGGGCTCGTGGTCTCGGAAATGACCGCCAGTGACGATCTCGCCCATGGCCGCCCGATGTCACGGCTACGATGCGAGGCGACGGGGGTAGGGCCGCATGTCGTTCAGCTCGCGGGCTGCGAGGTCCGCTGGATGGCGGAAGGCGCCCGGATAGCGGAAGCCGCGGGCGCTGACATTATCGATATCAACATGGGTTGTCCGGCGCGCCACGTGACCGGCGGTCAATCCGGCTCGGCGCTGATGCGCGATCTCGATCACGCGCTGAAACTGATCGAGGCGACGATAGCGGCGGTGAAAGTGCCGGTAACGCTGAAGATGCGGCTCGGCTGGGACGACAATTCCCGCAATGCGCCGGAACTGGCGCGCCGCGCGGAAGCCGCCGGGGTGCAGCTGATTTCGGTGCACGGCCGCACGCGTTGTCAATTCTACAAGGGCGAAGCCGATTGGGGCGCGGTGCGCGCGGTCAGGGATGCCATTGGTATTCCGCTTGTCGTCAATGGCGACATCACCTCCTACGAGAAAGCGATGTCGGCGCTGCGGATGTCGGGCGCCGACGCCGTCATGGTCGGCCGCGGCGCACAGGGCCAGCCCTGGTTGCCCGGCCAGATCGGACGTCGCATCGAAACCGGGATCGCTGAAGCAGCACCTTCGCTGGTCCAGCAGCTCCGTTATATCCGCACGCTCTATGATGAAGTCTGCCGCCATTATGGCTTGCGGATCGGGCTTCGCCACGCGCGCAAGCATCTCGGCTGGGCGCTCGACGTTGCGGCAAGCCTTAGCTGCGCGCCGGCGCCGACGCTCAAGGCCTGGCGGCAGAAGGTGCTGACCTCGGAACAGCCGCACGAGGTGCACCGCTCCCTGGAAGACGCGTTCGACGATTTTGCATGGAGTGCTGCCGCATGACTTCAGCCGCAGGACACCTCCGGCCGGTGACGTCAGATGGCGACGCCATCCTCAACGCACTCCCCAATCCGGTGCTGTTGATCGCACCCGATGGCAGGATCGTCGACGCCAACATGGCCGCGGAATCGTTTTTCGAGATTTCGACGCAATTTCTGCAGCGGCAGTCGCTCAAGGAACTGGTGCCGTTCGGCAGCCCTTTGCTGGCGCTGATCGATCAGGTGCGCTCAAGCGGCTCGCCGGTCAACGAATACAAGGTCGATCTGGGCACGCCCCGCATCGGCGGCGATCGCCAGGTCGATCTTCACGTCGCGCCGCTCACCGAGCGCCCCGGCCATATCGTGGTGATGCTGCAGGAACGCACCATCGCCGACAAGATGGACCGTCAATTGACGCATCGAAGTGCGGCGCGTTCGGTGATCGCGCTGGCGGCGATGCTGGCGCATGAAATCAAGAACCCGCTGTCAGGCATCCGTGGCGCGGCGCAACTGCTGGAGCAGGCGGCGTCGTCGGAAGACCGCATGCTGACCCGGCTGATCTGCGATGAAGCCGACCGTATCGTCACGCTGGTCGATCGCATGGAAGTGTTCGGCGACGATCGCCCGGTGGCGCGCGGCGCGGTCAACATTCATTCGGTGCTGGATCACGTCAAGCGGCTGGCGCAGTCGGGCTTTGCCCGCAATATCCGGTTCGTGGAGGAATACGACCCGTCACTGCCGCCGGTGCTGGCCAATCAGGACCAGTTGATTCAGGTGTTTCTCAATCTGGTGAAAAACGCCGCCGAGGCCGTGGCCGATCTCGGCAGCGACGCGGAAATCCAGTTGACCACGGCATTCCGCCCGGGTGTCCGGCTGTCGGTACCGGGCAAGAAATCCCGGGTGTCGCTGCCGCTCGAATTCTGCGTCAAGGACAACGGCCCCGGCGTGCCGGAAGACCTGCTTCCGAACCTGTTCGATCCCTTTGTCACAACCAAACAGACCGGCAGCGGGCTCGGGCTGGCGCTGGTCGCCAAGATCGTCGGCGATCACGGCGGCATCATCGAATGTGAATCGCAACCCCGGAAAACCATTTTCCGTGTGCTGCTGCCGATGTTCAACACCGCCAAGCACCTCGACAGCAATCGCGACGACGTTTCGGGTACGCCGCCGCATGCCTCACAGGACTCCAGATGAGGGATAAAAATGCCCGCAGGTAGTATTCTCGTCGCGGACGACGACACCGCGATCCGCACCGTACTCAATCAGGCGCTCTCGCGCGCCGGATACGAGGTGCGCCTCACCGGAAACGCGGCGACCTTGTGGCGCTGGGTCAGCCAGGGCGAGGGGGATCTCGTCATCACCGATGTCGTGATGCCCGACGAGAACGCGTTCGATCTGCTGCCGCGGATCAAGAAGATGCGGCCCAATCTTCCCGTCATCGTCATGAGCGCGCAAAACACTTTCATGACGGCGATCCGCGCGTCCGAACGCGGCGCCTATGAATACCTGCCAAAGCCATTCGACCTGAAGGAACTGATCGCGATTGTTGGCCGTGCGCTGGCCGAGCCAAAGGAGCGGGTCGCCAATCACGCCGAAGAAGCCGAATTCGACTCGATCCCGCTGGTCGGCCGCTCGCCCGCGATGCAGGAAATCTACCGGGTGCTGGCGCGCCTGATGCAAACCGATCTTACCGTGATGATCTCCGGGGAGTCCGGCACCGGCAAGGAACTGGTGGCGCGGGCGCTGCACGACTACGGCAAGCGCCGCAACGGTCCTTTCGTGGCCGTCAACATGGCGGCGATCCCGCGCGATCTCATTGAGTCCGAGTTGTTCGGCCATGAACGCGGCGCGTTCACCGGCGCCAACACCCGGGCCTCCGGCCGCTTCGAGCAGGCCGAGGGCGGAACGCTGTTCCTCGACGAAATCGGCGACATGCCGATGGAGGCGCAGACCCGTTTGTTGCGCGTGCTGCAGCAGGGTGAATATACCACTGTCGGCGGCCGCACGCCGATCAAGACCGACGTGCGCATCGTCGCCGCCAGCAACAAGGATTTGCGTATCCTGATTCAACAGGGCCTGTTCCGCGAAGACCTGTTCTTCCGCCTCAACGTCGTGCCGCTGCGCCTGCCTCCGTTGCGCGAGCGGATCGAGGATCTGCCCGATCTGATCCGACACTTCTTCGCGCTGGCCGAGAAGGACGGACTGCCGCCGAAAAAACTCGATGCCCTGGCGCTGGAGCGCATGAAGCAGCATCGCTGGCCCGGCAATGTGCGCGAGCTGGAAAACCTCGCGCGCCGGCTGGCGGCGTTGTATCCGCAGGACGTCATCACCGGCTCGGTGATCGACGGCGAGTTGGCGCCTCCGGCCGTGACCTCGGGCGGCAGCGTCCACCACGGCGTCGATAATCTCGGCGGCGCGGTCGAGGCCTATCTGTCATCGCATTTTTCCGGATTTCCCAATGGGGTACCGCCGCCCGGCCTCTATCACCGCATCCTCAAGGAAATCGAAGTGCCGCTGCTCACGGCGGCGCTGGCGGCGACCCGGGGCAACCAGATCCGGGCCGCAGACCTGCTCGGGCTCAACCGCAACACGCTGCGGAAAAAGATCCGCGACCTCGACATCCAAGTCTACCGAAGCGGCAACTAGGCGATTTGCGGCCTTTTGACGCCCTGTAAACCCGGGTAAATGCACGTTTCGGCGGCAAAACACGCCGCGGAATTGTCGTAATTCGGCAACAATGTGGTATGAATGCATCAGTCCGCTACCGGCGGACGGCCTTCAGCTCACCTTGCCGGAATGACCAGCGCAGAGACCTCCGCCGTATCGTTCGATCCGTCGTTAGCCGAACCCAAGGTGTCGCCCTTGCGGCGATGGCTGGCGCCGATTGCAGTCGGCCTGGCGTTGTTGTCGACCTTCCTCACCTTCCTGGTGCTGACCGGCCTGACCCGTATCGAACCGTCACCTCGGGTGGTTGTTTCCTTCCTGCTGATCAACACCGCAACCATCGTCCTGTTGGTCGGCATCATCATCCGCGAAGTCTGGCAGGTGGTTCAGGCCCGCCGCCGTGGCCGGGCGGCGGCGCGGCTGCATATCCAGATCGTCAGCCTTTTCTCCATCATCGCCGTGCTTCCGGCCGTGGCAGTCGCGATCGTCGCCAATGTGACCATCGATCGCGGCTTCGATCGGCTGTTTTCAGGTCCGACACGCGAGGTCATTCAGAACTCGCTGAGCATCGCCCGCGCCTATACCCAGGAACACGCGCAGCTTATCCGCGGCGACATTCTGGGAATGGCCAACGATATCGCTCATACCCGTCCATTGTTCGACCAGGATCGCAAAACATTTCGCGAACTGCTGACGGTAAGCGCTGCGGCGCGCAACCTGCCGGGCGCGATGCTGATCGACAAGGATCGCAATGTCCTGGAGACCGCGCAAACCGGCATTCAGGTGGCCTTCACGACGCCGGCGGCCGAATTCCTGAGCAACAATGTCGATGAAACCGAGCCGCAGATCGCGGTATTCCCCGAAGAAAATTATGTCGCGGCCGTGATCAAGTTGCGGGCGTTCAACAACACCTTTCTGTATGTGGCGCGTCTGCTCGATCCCCACGTGGTCGCGCAGCTCGCGCAAACCGAGGCGAGCGTCGCGGAGTATGGCGAACTGGAATCGCGCCGGCTCGGCATTCAGGTCAACGTGGCGCTGATGTTCGCGGTGATCGGACTGACGATCCTGATGGCCTCGGTTCTGATCGGGCTGAATTTCGCCAACTGGCTGGTCGCGCCGATCCGGCGGCTGATGAGCGCGGCCAACATCGTCTCGACCGGCGATCTGCATGTCCAGGTGCCGGTGCATCGTTCGGAAGGCGATCTGGCGCAGCTTGGCGAGACCTTCAACAAGATGACGCAGGAGTTGCGGACCCAGCGCGACGATCTGGTCAACGCCAGCGACCTCATCGACAGCCGCCGCCGGTTCATCGAAGCTGTGTTGTCGTCGGCGAGCGCCGGCATCATCGGCGTCGATGCTTCCGGCAGTGTCGGCATTATGAACCGCTCGGCCGAAAAACTGATCGGCCATGCGGAATCCGAGACGCTGGATCATCCGTTATCGGACGTGCTGCCCGAACTCGATGACATGATGAAAACGGCGCGCGACGGCACCCAGCGGCTGGTGCAGGGCCAGATCACGCTTCTGCGCGACGGCCAGGAACGCAATCTTTCGGTTCGCGTCAGCGCCGAGCAGACCAGCCAGTCGCGCGACAGCTACATCATCACGCTCGACGACATTACCGAACTCGTTTCCGCGCAGCGGACCTCGGCGTGGGCCGACGTCGCCCGCCGCATCGCCCACGAAATCAAGAATCCGCTGACGCCGATCCAGCTTTCGGCCGAACGCATTCGCCGCAAATTCGGCAGGGTGATCACCGAGGACAAGGCGATCTTCGAGCAATGCACCGATACCATCGTGCGGCAGGTCGACGATATCAGGCGGATGGTCGACGAATTCTCGCGCTTCGCGCGGATGCCCAAGCCTGTGATCGAAGGCGAGGATGTCGCCGACACCGTGCGCCAGGCGGTTTTCCTGATGCGGGTCGGCCATCCCGAGATCGATATCGAGGCCGAGATCAAGCAGGAGCCGATGCGGGCGCAGTTCGACCGGCGGCTGATTTCGCAGGCGCTGACCAACATCATCAAAAACGCCACGGAAGCGATTGAGGCCGTGCCGGCGGCGGAACTGACAAAGGGTCGCATCGATGTCATCGCCGCGCGCGAAAACGATGACATCGTGATCGACGTCATCGACAACGGGATCGGACTGCCCAAGGTGGCCCGCGCGCGTCTGCTGGAACCCTATGTGACGACGCGCGAAAAGGGCACCGGCCTTGGCCTCGCCATCGTCGGGCGCGTGCTGGAAGACCATGGCGGCAAGATCGAACTCAACGATGCCGCGGATATCCGGCCGGGCGCGCGCGGAGCCTGGATGCGGTTGCGGTTCGCGGTATCGGGCCATGCTCCGAAGCAGGAGCAAGCTTCGCAAGAAGAAAAAGCGCCGGCTGCCGAAACAAAAGCGCCGGCGTCTGAAACCGCCGAACTACCCGACGCGACCAACAATCAAGCAAAAATCGAAGCCGCAACAGGCAATTGACGAGACAGGGCGTACCCCATGGCAAGTGACATTCTGATTGTCGACGACGAAGCCGATATTCGCGACCTGGTCGCCGGCATTCTCGACGACGAGGGTTTCACCACCCGGACCGCGCGCGACAGCGATTCGGCGATGGCGGAGATTGCCAATCGCCGTCCGCATCTGGTGTTTCTCGACATCTGGCTGCAGGGCAGCAAGCTCGACGGGTTGCAGTTGCTGGAGCAGGTGAAGCGGGACCACGCCGATGTTCCCGTGGTGATGATCTCCGGGCACGGCAACATCGAAACCGCGGTCGCCGCGATCAAGCGCGGCGCCTACGACTTTATCGAAAAGCCGTTCAAATCCGACCGTCTCATTCTGGTGGCGACGCGGGCGCTGGAGACCTCGCGGCTCAAGCGCGAGGTGAAGGAACTCAAGCAGCTTGCGCCGGCGGCCAGCATCCTGACCGGGCGCTCCGCCTGCATGAACCAGCTGCGCCAGACCATCGACCGGGCCGCCAAGGCCAATAGCCGCATTCTGATCGTCGGTCCCTCCGGCGCCGGCAAGGAACTGGCCGCGCGTACGCTGCACAACGCGTCAGCCCGCGCCGAAGGACCGTTTGTCGTCATCAACGCCGCGGCGATTACGCCGGAACGCATGGAAGTCGAGCTGTTCGGTGTCGAACAGTCCAATGGCGAGCAGCCGCGCAAGGCCGGTGCGCTGGAGGAGGCGCATGGCGGCACCCTGTTTATCGATGAAATCGGCGACCTGCCGCGCGAGACCCAGAACAAGATCCTGCGGGTGCTGGTCGATCAGACGTTCCAGCGCGCAGGCGGCACCAGCAAGGTCAATGTCGACGTCCGCATCATTTCCTCGACGGCACGCAATCTGGAGGAGGAGATCGCCGAAGGCCGGTTCCGCGAGGACCTCTATCATCGGCTCTCCGTGGTGCCGATCCGGGTGCCGCCGCTGTCGGAGCGCCGCGAGGATATCCCTGAATTGATCGAGTATTTCATGGATCAGATATCGATCGCGACGGGCTTGCCAAAGCGCCAGATCGGCCAGGATGCGATGGCGGTGCTGCAGTCGCATGTCTGGCCCGGAAACGTCCGGCAGCTTCGTAACAATGTTGAGCGTGTCATGATCCTGGCGGGCGGCGGACCCGAAGTCATCATCACGGCAGACATGCTGCCGCAGGACGTGGGCTCGATGGTGCCGGCCATGCCGACCAGCAACAACGGCGAACACATCATGGGCCTGCCGTTGCGCGAGGCGCGGGAAGTGTTCGAGCGCGACTATCTGATCGCCCAGATCAGCCGCTTTTCCGGCAACATCTCTCGCACGGCGGAATTCGTCGGCATGGAGCGCTCGGCGCTCCACCGCAAGCTGAAGGCGCTTGGGGTCGGTTGAGCGGCTTAGCGACGCGGTCCATGCAATTGCTTGGGAATTTCGGCTATTTCCGTGCCTTTTGGGCCAATTGCGCCTGCGTTCGACGCGGCTGACGCGCGAACTGGCTTGCCTAAAAACCAAGCCTGCCCTCTAATCGTACCGCCGCGCGCCCGGAGGGGGATCTCAGGGAAGCCGGCGACCGGGGAACGGCTCCTCAAGAGGGCCGCGCCCGGTTCAATAAAAAGAAGCAAACAAGACTGCGGGATAAAAACAATGGCGGCAGACCGCGCACAAAATCTACAGGACACCTTCCTTAATCACGTTCGCAAAACCAAGACGCCACTGACGATCTTTCTGGTCAACGGGGTAAAGCTGCAGGGGATTGTCACCTGGTTCGACAATTTCTGCCTGTTGCTGCGGCGCGACGGTCATTCGCAGCTTGTCTACAAGCACGCGATTTCGACCATCATGCCGGGGGCTCCGATCCAGTTGTTCGAAGGCGGCGAGGATGCGCCGGCTTGAGAGTGATCTGATTGGAACCCCGAAACCTTGAAGGGGGCGCCGACCGTCCGCGGCCGGCAGAGGGCAAAGCAACCGGGCGGGTGATCGTCATCGGCCCTTATCTTGCGCGTGCGCCGCGGCGATCCCGATGCGCAGACGGATCAGCATGTCGTCAGGGGTTCGCAGGCCCGGCTCGAGGAGGCCGTGGGTCTTGCGCGCGCCATTGATCTGACCATCGCGGATGCGCTGATCGCGCCGGTCAGCCAGATCAGGCCCGCGACCTATCTCGGCAAGGGCAAGGTCGAGGAAATCGTCGGGCTGATCACCGGGCACGACATCGAACTGGTGGTGATGGACTGCGCGCTTTCGCCGATCCAGCAGCGCAATCTGGAGAAAGCCTGGAACACCAAGGTTCTCGACCGCACCGGGTTGATCCTCGAAATCTTCGGCCGCCGCGCCAAGACCAGGGAAGGCGCGTTGCAGGTTGAACTGGCGCACCTCAACTACCAACGCAGCCGCCTGGTGCGATCATGGACGCATCTGGAGCGCCAGCGCGGCGGCTTCGGATTCATGGGCGGCCCCGGCGAAACCCAGATCGAGGCCGATCGCCGCCTGATCGGCGACCGCATCGCCCGGCTGGAGAACGAGATCAAGAAGGTCCAGGCGACGCGGCGGCTGCATCGCGCCGGCCGGCAGCGGGTGCCGTATCGCGTGGTGGCGCTGGTGGGCTATACCAACGCCGGAAAATCGACGCTGTTCAACCGCCTGACCCATGCCGATGTGCAGGCCGTCGACATGCTGTTTGCGACGCTCGATCCGACCTTGCGGGCGCTGAGTCTGCCGCATGGCGGCAAGGCGATGCTGTCCGATACCGTCGGGTTCATTTCCAGCCTGCCGACGCAACTGGTTGCGGCGTTCCGGGCGACGCTGGAGGAAGTGCTGGAAGCCGACGTGATCCTGCACGTCCGCGATATCGCGCATGAAGACGCCGATGCGCAGCAGCGCGACGTCGATACCGTGCTGCGCCAGCTGGGCATCGATCCGGACGCCGGGCAGCGCATCCTCGAAGTCTGGAACAAGATCGACCGCTTCGACCCCGAGGAGCGCGAGAACCTGAAAAATATCGCTGCCCGCAGGCCGCAAGAGCGGCCGTGTTTCCTGGTCTCCGCCGAAACCGGCGAGGGGGTCGATGCACTTTTGGCGGCGATCGAACAACGATTGGCGGCGACCCGCACCACGCTCGATCTGTCGATCGACGCCGCCGACGGCGCCGGGATCAGCTGGCTGCATCGCAACTCGGAAATCCTCAACAAGGAGTTTCACGACGGGCGCTTCGACATGACGGTGCGCGTCGACGAGACCAAGCACGACATTATCGTCAATCGCTTCGACGCGGTGCCGCACGCGGTGTAACTGTCGTCTCGAGTTCTATTCCTCGCGCTTAGCCTCGTTCCACAAAGCATCCATCTCGGCCAGTGAAGCGCTCTCCAGTGCGCGCCCCTGCGCCGCCAGCGCGCGCTCGATATGGCCAAACCGACGCTCGAATTTGGCGTTGGTGCCGCGCAGCGCCATTTCGGGATCGGCGCCGACATGGCGCGCCAGATTGACCAGCGCGAACAGCAGATCGCCGGTCTCATCCGCAAGCTTGCCGGCATCGCCGTGATCCAGCGCCGCCTCGATCTCGTCGGCTTCCTCGCGAATTTTGTGCAGCACCGCGCGCGGATCGTTCCAGTCGAAACCAACGCTGGACGCCTTGCGCTGCAATTCCATCGCCCGCGTCAATGCCGGCTGCCCCGCCTTGATGCCTGACAGCAGCGACTTCTGCATGGTCTTTTCCGGTGGCCGCCGCGCCGCGCGCTCGGCCTTCTCCTCGGCCTTGATGCGATCCCAGTTGTCCTTGACATGCGATGGCGTCAGTTTCCCATCCTTGTCGGCAAACACATGCGGGTGCCGTCGGATCATCTTGCGCGAGATGGCTTCAACGACGTCGCCAAACGCAAAAGCATTCTGCTCCTCGGCCATGCGGGCGTGGAATACGACCTGCAGCAGCAGGTCGCCGAGCTCGTCGCACAGATCGTCGAGATCGCCGCGCGCGATGGCGTCGACGACTTCGTAGGCTTCTTCGATCGTATAGGGCGCGATGCTCGCGAAATTCTGTTCGAGGTCCCACGGACAGCCGGTGCCGGGCGTGCGCAACGCCGCCATGATTTCGAGCAAGCCTTTGATGTCGCGGGAAGGGGGCATGGTGCACCGAGGCCTGGGGAGATCAGGATGCCGCAAGATGGGCATTGATCCCAGCGAAAGGAGCCGGGCCGATCGCTATTTCCACCGATTGGATGCGGAGAGATGCTCGGCGGAAACGACTGGAGTTGTCCGGGCAGAATGCATGCGCTAGCTTGCCTTTCAACGGGCATCGAAAAGCCCTGCTTAGGGAGAAAGCGACCATGGCCGGAAGCTCATTTGTGCGACGATTTGCGATAGCTGTTGCTGCAGGGTTGCTGCTTTGCCCGATCGCAACGGTCGAAGGAACTGCTGCGGAGACGGCCGAAGTCAAGGTGCTGACTTCGGTAGCGCTGACTTCGGCTTTGGATGAACTGGCTCCGCTATTCGAGCGCGCGACCGGAAACAAGCTCAAGATCGAATACAGCCTGATCGCCGATATCAGGAAGCGCGTTATCGCCGGCGAAACCGCTGACATCATCATGCTGTCGCGGCCGGTGATGGACGAACTTCAGAAGCAGGACAAGTTTGCGCCCGGCAGCGTCACCAGCGTTGTCGGCACGCCGGTGGCAGTGGCGGTGCGTGCCGGTGCGCCGAAACCGGACATCAGTTCGGTCGATGCCCTCAAGCGCACGCTGCTCGCCGCCAAATCCATCGTCTATGCGGATCCGGCCAAGGGCGGAGCAAGCGGGGTCTATTTCGCACGTGTGGTGGAACAGCTTGGAATCACCGAACAATTGAAATCCAGGACCATTCTGGTGCCGGGCGCGCAAGCAGGCGATGTCGTGGCCAAGGGTGAGGCCGAGATCGGCGTGGCGCAAGCTTCGGAAATCGTGCCTGTGTCGGGTGCGCAACTGGTGGGACCGTTGCCCGGCGAGTTCGCAAGCATGACAAGGTTCGCTGCCGGGATCGGGGCCAGCAGCAAGGTACCGGAGGCGGCAAAATCGCTGATCCAGTTCCTGAACGGACCGGTCGCTGCCCCCGTGTTCAAATCGAAGGGCTTTGAGCCGGGATAACGACGGCGGGATGCGGGAGTTATGCAAAATCTCCCCGGCTTCAATTCGATCGGCGAACCACGGGGCGCGCGATCGGCGGCACGTTCCAGGCGTCGTCGTCGGCTAACGGTGCCTGCGTAGTGGATGACGCTGATATTGCCGATCTCGAGCACAAGCTTCCGCACGGGGACCGATTTTGCTGTTGTCCCTGGAGCTCGCGAGGTAGCATCGGCAACCGAACAAGAGCTGTAGGCGGTCTGCTGGCCGACCGGAAATAGCTGCGAGGGGACACCCGATGAATATCAATCTTGCCACTGCCGAGGCCAATACCGATATTCCCGACACAACGTCCGCGCCTTTCACCGTCGAACGTCTCGGCGCAAAGCTTGGCGCAGAAATCCACGGCCTCGATCTCAAGAAGGGCCTCGACGCGGAAACATTCAAGGCGCTTGAAGCCGCCTTGATCGAGCACAAGGTGATCGTGCTCCGTGATCAGCATTTAACGACGGAACAGCACATCGCCATCAGCCGGCCGTTCGGCGAACTGGAAGTTCACCCGATGCGTCCGCAGGGCGAGTTTCCCGAAATTCTGGTGCTCGACAATCACAGGGATAACCCGGTGCTGTCGACGGACGTCTGGCACAGCGACACGACGTTCCGGAAAACGCCAACCAAATATACCATCCTTCGCTGCCAGATCATGCCGCAGGTCGGCGGCGATACGCTGTGGGCGGATATGGAAGCCGCGTATAACGGCCTCAGCAGCGTCTTCAAGGGCATGATCGGGGGCCTCAAGGCCGTGCACGACTTCCAGAACTTCCGCGTGCTGTTCAAGAAGACCGATGAAGATCAGGCCAAGTTGCGCCGGATGGAGGAACTATTCCCGAATCCGTCACATCCCGTGGTGCGCACCCATCCCGTCACCGGCCGGAAATCGATCTATGTGAACCCGCAATTTACGCTGCGTATCGAAGATATGGAGCCGGATGAAAGTCGTGCGATCCTGCAGGTTCTGTTCGCGCAGGCCCAAATTCCGGAATATCAATTCCGGTTGCGCTGGTCGCCCGGCGCGATCGTGTTCTGGGACAACCAGTCGACGCAGCACTATGCCGCCAACGACTATTATCCCGAACGGCGGCGCATGGAGCGCACCGCTGTCGCCGGTGGGGTGCCGTTCTAGTCCGGGTACCTATAAACCGCGCTGAAGCAACGCGATTGGTAGAGCAGGCCCGGGGTGCTGATGGCCCGCTGACACACTAGGTCAACCAGCGATGACCGGACCGAGCCCTCACCCGACCGACATGTTCTTGCAAAAGCTCCAGCCCGGCTGGCTACTGAGCGAGATTGTCATACATCGTTTGCCACGCTTTAGTTTTCACAATCCGCCCACTGATTTCAGGATCGAGAACGGCTGGCGCTGGCTCTTCAACCCGATTCCCGATGCCAAAGGGCGCGGTCTTGTGAAATACTACCGGTATTGGCGGCGCTTCAAAGTGAATGACCGGTTCTACACCACAGTCGCTCTTCAGTTCGGTCGAGCCGAAGTCCATACCATAATGTTCAACCGACGTGACGCCACTGCGGAAGAAAGAGCTCAGTTGGGCGAGAGCATGCAGGCCGCGCGTGCATATTACGAGACCGACCCCTCGTTCCAGGCCGCCGTCAATCGATTGAATGACATCGGCATTTCTTCCGAATTTAGAATGTATCAGGAGGATCAAGGCGCCTACAATGCCCTTGGGCTGCACGGCTCTGTGGCCTGCCTGGAACGATTGGAGGCGCTTGCCGCAGACGATGCGGGCTATCGCTCCCCGGACGAGCGTCTAGCAGCCGCAAAGCGCTTCCGGATTTTTCTTTTTCGAAATTATCTTGGCCAATACTATCGCGAACGCTATGCCGACGTTGGTGGCTCGCCCTATGACGATCCCAGGAATTGGCCAAAGGAAACCTGATTGGTCATGAATGATCAAGATGGTGGAATGATCGAACTGCAATTCGTTGCCAGAGCTCAAGTGGTCTGGAGAGCCTAGGGGAAAGGTTCAATTGTCCGCCTTGAGTCATTTTCGACGGTTTCTGGGAGATCGTCAGCTGGTCGATGTCCGCTTCTACCCTGTAAGCTCCGCGCCCTAGTTAGCCCGCCTTGCTAGTCCGCCTTGATTCCCGCAGATTTGAGAACCTTGGCGTATTTCTCGGTATCCGCGGCGATGAAAGCGGCGAAGTCGGCGGTCGAACTTGGGAACAGCGTGCCGCCAAGATCGGCAATCCGGGCCTTGATCGACGGATCGGCAAAAGCCGCATTGATCTCATTGTGCAGTTTCTCGACGATTTCGGCTGAAGTACCCTTGGGCGCACCGAAGCCGGTCCAGTAACTGATTTCATAACCCGGCACGAATTCGCCCACGGTCGGGACGTCCGGCAACGCCGCGCAACGCTCCGCTGCCGTCATGGCCAGCGCCCGAAGCTTTCCGGACCTGACCTGTTCGATCGAATTGGTCACGATATCGAACAGCACATGGACCCGGCCGCCGAGCAAATCCGTCACGGCGGGAGGACCGCCGCGATAGGGAACGTGCAGCAGATCGACGCCGGTCATCATCTTGAACAATTCGCCGGCAATATGCCCTGACGTCCCGTTACCCGCCGACGCCATGGCAAGCTTGCCCGGATTGGCCTTGGCGTAGGCAATAAATTCGGGAACGGTCTTTGCCGGAAGCTCCGGATTCACCACCATCACGTCGGGCAGGCGAACGGTGCTCGCTACCGGAGCGATATCCCTTATGAAGTTGTAATTGAGGTTCCCGTAGAGAGTCGTGTTTATCGTGTTCGGCGAACCGATCGCGAGCAGCGTATAACCGTCGGCCGCCGCACGCGTGACGGCTTCCGTTGCGATGTTGCTGCTGGCGCCCGGCCGGTTCTCGATGATGACAGGTTGACCCAGCCGATCGTGCAGCCATTGACCGGTGATACGCGCCAGGATGTCCATGGTGCCGCCGGCAGGGAAGCCGACGAGGATTCGTATCGGCCGCGACGGATAGGCTTGCGCCAGAGCGCGGCGCGAGAATCCCGGCAGCGCCAGAACGCCTGCGGTCAGATGCAGAAACCGGCGGCGAGTGAATTCCATGGCGAAGCTCCAAATCACGTTTCATGCCCTATCCGGGCACGGCAATCTCACGGCTCTCGACAACATCATTCATTGACGGGAACGCCGGTTTCAACGCAATTTGCGCCGAAGTAACAGTCTGAAAACGTCGACACCAAAAGGTGTCGCAATATCCATCACGGAGGGCGGTGTGACAAAGATTTTAGCGCTGCATGGCATCAATCACAACATGTTCGGCAAGCGTGATCCCGCCCAATACGGCACGGTGACGCTTGAGGGCATCTACGCAAGCATCGAGGGCCTCGCCAGGGAACTCGGTGTCGAGGTCGAAAATTATCAGACCAACGACGAGGGCGCGATCTGCCTGAAGATCCATCAGGCGTTTCTCGACGGCATCGACGCCATCATGATCAATGCCGGCGCCTGGACGCATTACAGCTATGGTTTGCGCGACGCGCTGGCGATCTTTACCGGGCCGATCGTCGAGGTCCACATGTCGAATGTTCACGCCCGTGAGGAGTTCCGGCATCTGTCGGTGATTTCCCCGATCGTCAAAGGTCAGATCGTGGGCTTCGGGGTCGACTCCTATCTGCTGGCGCTGCGGGCCTGCGTGGCGATGATCGGACAGAGCAAAGTAGAAGCGCGGGGCAGGGAGGCCACGGCTTGGCGGGTTTTGTCACGATAGAAAAAGGCCTGGGGCCGGAAGGGCGCATCGCGGTGGTGCGCTTCGACCGTGGCGACGGCATCAACGCGCTGTCGCCCGAAGCGATGCGCCAGCTCACCGAGGCCGCGCGCAGTTTTGAGGATGACAGCGACACCTCGGTTGTCGTGCTCACGGGCGGGCCCAAGGCGTTCAGCGCCGGGTTTGATCTGAAGGATGCCGAAGGCCGGTCGCGCGCGACCATGGATATCGGGACCTTGCGCCGGCACCTCAAGCTCGGACCGCGATTGAGCCGCGCCTGGCAGGAGATGGAGCAGATCACCATCGGCGCCATCGAGGGTTTTTGCATCGGCGGCGGCATCGCGCTCGCCGTGGCGCTGGATTTTCGTGTGATGGCCCGCGATGCCCATATCCGGGTGCCCGAGATCGGCCTCGGCATGAACATGAGCTGGCAGAGCATTCCGCGCATGCTGCATCTGATGGGACCGGCCCGCACCAAGCAGGCGGTGATCCTGGCCGACCAGCGCATCAGTTCGGCCGAAGCCTACGAATGGGGCCTGGTGGAGGAGGTGGCCGATCCCGGCAAGGCCTTCGATGCTGCGATGGTGCTGGCCGCCAAAGTCGCAGCGCAGCCGCCGCTGTCAGTCGCGATGACCAAGCTGACCGTCAACCGGCTCACGCATGCGCTCGACGATCTCGCGAGCCATATGGACGTCGACCAGTTCGCGCTGGCGAGCATGACCGAGGATCACAGGGAAGGTGTCGCGGCGTTCCTCGGCCGGAGGAAGCCGAAGTTCAAAGGCCGTTAAACTTGGGCTGATCCCGTGTTCACCGCAAACAGCAGCAACGACCTCCCGGTGACCAGATACACGCTGCCGGATTGGAACGCGGCTTCCGGGGGAGCGTCGGGAATGTTGGTGTCGAGCAGCAGCGACCAGCCTTCGCCGCCTTCATATTCCGGCAAGGTGAAATCGACCGATCCCTCATAGCTGTTCAGGATCATCAACACGGTCTTGTCCTGTCCGCGCCGTTTGATGCCGGTTTTCTGGGCGTGTCCGTCGAGCAGCATCCCGAAGCATTTCATCCAGCTGTTGCTCCAGTCGGCGTCCTGCATCTCCTTGCCGTTGGCGTTGATCCAGGTCACGTCCTTGACGTTGAGCTCCGCGTCATGCTGCCCGGTCAGGAAACGGCTGCGGTGCAGGGCAGGGTGGGACTGCCGCAATTTGATCAGGCGCTTGGTGAAGGCGAGGAGGTCGTTGGCTTCCGTCACCGAGATTCCAGTCGAACCAGGAGATGTCGCTGTCCTGGCAATACGCATTATTATTGCCATGTTGGGTGCGGCCGAATTCGTCTCCGCCCAGCAGCATCGGCGTGCCCTGCGAAAGCAGCAGCGTCGCCAGCATGTTTCGCTTCTGGCGATTCCTGAGATCGATGATCGCCTTGTCATCGGTCGGACCCTCGGCGCCGCAATTCCAGGACCGGTTGCTGGAACTGCCGTCCTTGTTGTCTTCGCCGTTGGCTTCGTTGTGCTTGTCGTTGTAGCTGGCCCAGTCGTTCAGCGTGAAGCCGTCATGGGCCGTGACGAAATTGACGCTGGCCCAGGCGCGGCGGCCGCCGTGATTGAACAGATCGCTCGATGCGCAGATGCGTGGCGCCAGTTGCGCGACCGTGGCTTCCGCGCGCCAGAAATCACGCACGGTGTCGCGGTATTTGTCGTTCCATTCCGCCCAGCCCGGCGGAAAACCGCCGACCTGGTAGCCGCCCGGTCCGCAATCCCACGGCTCGGCAATCAGCTTGACCTGGGCCAGCACCGGATCCTGATCGACCGCCTTCAGGAAGCCGCTCTGCTCGTCAAATCCGTAGACCTCGCGCGCCAGAATGGTGCCGAGATCGAAGCGGAAGCCATCGATATGCATGTGTTCCGACCAGTAGCGCAGGCTGTCGGCGACCATCTGGATGACGCGCGGGTGCGAAAGATTGACCGTGTTGCCGGTACCGGTGTCGTTGATATAGCGGCGCTTGTCGGCCGGAAGCCGGTAGTAGCTGACGTTATCGATGCCCTTGAACGACAGCGTGGGTCCGAGTTCGTTGCCTTCAGCGGTGTGATTATAGACGACGTCGAGGATCACCTCGAGGCCACCGGCGTGCAGGTTCGACACCATTTCCTTGAATTCGCGCAAACTGTGGGGAACATTCGAAGCGTAGCGCGGATCGGGCGCGAAGAAGCCGATGGTGTTGTAGCCCCAGTAATTGGTGAGATTCTTCTCCAGCAGATTGCTGTCGTTGACGAAGGTGTGGATCGGCAACAGCTCGATCGATGTCACGCCGAGCGCCGTCAAATAGTCCACCATGGGACGGCTGCCGAAACCGGCATAGGTACCGCGCAGGTTCTCCGGCAGGCCTGGATATTTTTTGGTGAAGCCTTTGACATGGACTTCGTAAACGATGGTCTGATCCCACGGCACGGCTTGCCGGCCGGCTTCGCCCTTCCAGTCAAAGTCGGGATCGACGATCACGCATTTGGGCATGAACGGCGCGCTGTCACGCTCGTCGAAGGTCGTGTCGTCGCCGGTCTCCATCTTGTAGCCGAACACGGCCGGGTCCCATTTGAGCGAACCGGCATGGGCACGGGCGTAGGGGTCGAGCAGCAGCTTGTTTGGATTGAAGCGATGGCCGGCGGCGGGTTCGTAGGGACCATGGACGCGATAGCCGTAGAATGTGCCGGGTCCGACATCGGGAAGGTAGCCGTGAAAAACCTGATCGGTGTATTCGGGAAGCTCCACGCGGCTAAGTTCGCGTTCCCCGGTTTCGTCGAACAGGCAAACCTCGACCTTGGTAGCGTTGGCCGAAAACAATGCAAAGTTGGTGCCCTTGCCGTCCCAATGCGAGCCCAATGGATTGGGCAGGCCTTCTTCGATTGATTTGACTGGCACGAAACCCCCTGATGTCCGGCGCGCCATCGCGCGAATTACAACTGCATCCACTCCAAATTGTTGCAGCGCGTTCTGACAAATTTAGCAGGGCTATCACGCCCGTGAAACTTCAATCGTCTGCCTGAGCACCTGGCATTGCTTGTCCGAGGTAAGGAAGGCGATATCCGACGCGTCGCGGCCGCTGCCGATCCGGACGATGCCTTCGATCGGCGCCAATCGCGTCGGGTCGATCAGCCACCAGCCGTTTTCGAGATAGACTTCGAAAATGGCATGGAAGTCGGGCGGATTGAGTTCGAGGGCGTAGGCGCTGACGGCGCGGGCAGGAATCCCAAGCGCGCGCGAAAGCGTAATGCCCAAATGCGTAAAATCGCGGCACACTCCGGCGCGATCGACGAAGGTCCGCTCAGCCGTGGTCTCGGCGTTGCTGACGCCGGCCACGTAATCGACGTTGCGGTGAATCCATTCCAGGATGGCCATCACCCGCGCCACCCCGTCGCCAGCGCCGCCGAACTCACGCTGTGCGAACCGCATGAACTTGTCGGACGGGCAGAAGCGGCTCGGCAACAGGAATGGCAGCACGTCGCCCGGCAGGTCCGACCAGACATGCTGCCGGCCAGCAGCGGGGAGCAATTGTCGAAGATTGTTTTCGACCGTCGCGTTGTAGGCGATGGCGACCTCGCCGGAGAGTGCGGCACGTATTCTGCGGTCGCCGTAGGGTGTCTTGTCGGCGAGCAGGCGCGCCGGCGGCTGCACGTCGAGCGATTCCGACAGGATGATTTGATCCGAGGTCTGCGATGCCTCGATATTGGCGATGATCTGCGTCGCGTCCGCAAAGCTGTAGACAAGTTCCGCCTTGATCGAGAGTTTCATGGACGCCGGCCTCAAGGATGATGCCTTCGGCCTTGCAAGACCCGCGCCGGGGGTTGGCTCGTTGTTCGTGGATGGGGAGGGCGGCTTTCAGCGCTGTTCGCGCCCGCTTTATTCGTTCCGGGTTGCATGCCAGCAATCCGTACGCTACATACTGAACCATATGGTTCAGTATAGCCAGACTCGCTTCGACGCCTCTTTTGCCGCGCTCTCGGACGCCACCCGACGCGGCGTTCTGGAGCAGCTCGGGCGTGCAGACGCTTCGATCACGGACCTTGCCGAGAAATTCCACATGACCCTCACGGGCATGAAGAAGCATATCGGCGTCCTGGAGCAGGCGGGGCTCGTGACCACGAACAAGGTCGGGCGTGTGCGGACCTGCAAGCTCGGTCTGCGCCGGCTGGAGGAAGAGGCGGCGTGGATCGAGGGCTACCGCCAGCTCTGGGACGCGCGCTTCGACTCGCTGGACGAGGTTGTCGAGGAATTGAAACGGAAGGATAAGGTCGATGGACGCAACAAGAGACGGTGAGCCCGCCCCCACGAACCGCACGACGGTGGAACGGAAGTCCGAGCGTGAGTTGGTCGTTACGCGAACCTTCAACGGCCCGGCGCGCCTCGTATTCGAGGCATGGACCAGGCCCGAACTGCTCAAGCGCTGGTGGGCACCGAAGTCGGCAGGCGTGATCCTGCTTTCCTGCGAGGTGGATGCTCGTGTCGGGGGCAGGTACCGTTTCGAGTTCGGCAACGAGGCCTCAAAGCCCATGATGGCCTTCTTCGGCGAGTACATCGAAGTGACACCGCACTCCTGCCTCGTCTGGACCAACGAGGAAAGTGACGACGGCGCCGTCACCACGGTGACCTTCGAGGAAAAAGGCGGCCAGACGCTGCTGGTCATGCGCGAACTCTATCCCTCGAAGGAAGCACTCGACGCTGCCACCGCCGGGATGGAGGGTGGGATGCCCGAGACTTTCGCGCAACTGGACGAGCTTCTCGTCACCTTGGACACGAGCTGGGGACGGTCGTGAAGTCGTCGAACTCGTTGTCGGCGGCCTAGCTCCACGGGCGTGCCAAAAGCAAGCTGACCCTATTTCCTCGATTCGCATAAGGTATATTATGGAATATTTATATACAAAGCAAAATCAGATACTTATATGACAATATCGACAGTTCACATGAAGTGACTGTCTTCCCATCGAGGCCACGAGGCGCGCGTTTCCGGCATCGATCCGGCTTTAACCGGCAGTTCGGCGAACTGTAGCGCCCGGCCTTGTACCGCCAATGTTGCCGACCGCGATCGACACTGCAATAAGCCGCATCGCGAGTGAGATGTCAGATGACCCGGCGATCCCGAGACCGTAAGGTGGCGTCTCGCAAGAACAATAATCGATGGGAGAAACCAGATGAGCTTTTCACGACGCACGCTACTCAAGGCTTCGGCGGCCACGGCCGTGCTGGGTGGCGTCGGCGCGCCGTTTGTGGCGCGGGCGCAGACCGCCGAATTCACCTACAAATATGCCAACAACGCGCCGGACAGCCATCCGATGAATGTGCGCGCCAAGGAGATGGCGGCGGCGATCAAGACCGAAACCCAGGGCCGCTTCGACCTGCAGGTTTTCCCGAACAACCAGCTTGGCTCCGACACCGACATGCTGAGCCAGATCCGCTCCGGCGGCATCGAGTTCTTCACATTGTCGGGCTTGATCCTGGCCACGCTGGTGCCGGCCGCTTCGATCAACGGCATCGGCTTCGCATTCCCGGATTACGCCACGGTCTGGAAGGCGATGGACGGCGATCTCGGCGCCTATGTGCGCGGCGAAATCGCCAAGGCCAATCTCGTCGCCATGGACAAGATCTGGGACAACGGCTTCCGCCAGACCACGTCCTCGACCAAGCCGATCAACGAGCCCGGACGATTACAAGGGCTTCAAGATCCGCGTGCCGGTCTCGCCGCTGTGGACCTCGATGTTCAAGGCGTTCGACGCCTCGCCCGCCTCGATCAATTTCAGCGAAGTCTATTCGGCGCTGCAGACCAAGATCGTCGAAGGCCAGGAAAATCCGCTGGCGCTGATCTCGACGGCGAAGCTGTACGAAGTGCAGAAATATTGCTCGCTGACCAATCACATGTGGGACGGATTCTGGTTCCTCGCCAACCGCCGCGCCTGGGAGAAGGTGCCCGAGGACATCCGCACCATCGTCGCCAGGAACATCAACGCGGCTGCGGTGAAAGAGCGTGCCGACACCGAGAAGCTCAACGGCAATCTGCGCGGCGAACTCGAGGGCAAGGGGCTGGTGTTCAATCAGCCTGAAGTCGACGCCGTTCCGCGAGAAACTGCGTTCGGCCGGGTTCTATTCGGAGTGGAAGGGCAAATATGGCGACGAAGCCTGGGCGTTGCTGGAGAAGTCCGTCGGCAAGCTGTCGTAACGGCAGGCTGTAACGGATCGTCGAAGGTTTTCCATGGCTCACGCCGAGGGCTCGCATCGTGGCGGACGGCGAGGCGGTGTCCCCTCGCCGCCGCTCGCGCGCGGCATCCGTTGGAAGCCTGCCCTGGGAATGCTGGTCGAAATTCCGGCGGCGCTGCTGGTGGTCGCCGAGATCGTCATCCTGTTCGCCGGCGTGGTTGCGCGTTACGGCCTGCATAGCCCGCTGATCTGGTCGGACGAACTGGCGTCGATCCTGTTCCTGTGGCTGGCCATGCTGGGCGCGGCCGTGGCGTTTCGCCGTTCCGAGCACATGCGGATGACCGCGCGTCGTTGCCAGCGCCAGGCCGGCGATGCGGGCCTATCTCGACGTCGTCGCGACCTGTGCCGCGCTGGCGTTCCTGCTGCTGATCGTCGGGCCGTCCTACGAGTACGCCTACGAAGAAAGCTTCATCACCACGCCGGCGCTGCAGATATCCAACATCTGGCGCGCCGCGGCGCTGCCGGTCGGCATCTGCCTGATGGCGCTGTTCGCGTTTCTGCGGCTGGCGCGGGTCGGCGATATCAAGGTCGTGCTGGCTGCCGTGCTGTCGGTCGTCGCTGTTGATCGCGGTGTTCTGGCTGGCGCAGCCGTGGCTGCGGCCGCTCGGCAATATCAATCTGGTGATCTTCTTTGTCGGCGTGGCCGGCTTTCTGCGTGTTCGCCGGCGTGCCCATCGCCTTCGGGTTTGGACTGGCGATCTTCGGCTATCTGGCGCTGACCACGCATACGCCGCTGATGGTGCTGATCGGCCGCATGGACGAGGGCATGAGCCATCTGATCCTGCTGTCGGTGCCGCTGTTCGTGTTCCTGGGGCTGTTGATCGAGATGACCGGCATGGCGCGGGCCATGGTGGCGTTTCTGGCGAGCCTGCTCGGCCATGTCCGCGGCGGCCTGCATTACGTGCTGGTCGGCGCGATGTATCTGGTCTCGGGCATCTCGGGCTCCAAGGCCGCCGACATGGCCGCGGTGGCGCCCGGTGCTGTTTCCGGAAATGAAGGCGCGCGGCGCCAAGCCCGGCGATCTCGTCGCCCTGCTCGCGGCCACCGGCGCGCAGACCGAAACCATTCCGCCAAGCCTCGTTCTGATCACCATCGGCTCGGTGACCGGGGTTTCGATCGCGGCGTTGTTCACCGGCGGGTTGCTGCCGGGCGTGGTGCTGGCGATCACGCTGTCGGCGCTGGTGTGGTGGCGCTATCGCGGTGAAGACCTTCAGCCACGTCACGCGGGCGACCCGCGGCGAGATCGGCAAGATCGCTTCGTGATCGCCCTGCCCGCGCTGGCGCTGCCGTTCGTGATCCGCGCCGCCGTGGTCGAGGGGATCGCGACCGCGACCGAGGTTTCCACCATCGGCATCGTCTATGGCATTCGTGATCGGTTTTTTGATCTACGGCCTTCTGGTCTATCGCCAGTTCGACTGGCGCCGGCTGATGCCGATGCTGATCGAGACCGCCTGTCTGTCGGGCGCGATCCTGCTGATCATCGGCACCGCCACCGGCATGGCCTGGGGACTGACCCAATCCGGATTTTCGCGCGCGCTGGCGACCGCCATGACCGGCCTGCCCGGCGGCTCGGCGGCCTTCATCGCGGTCTCGATCGTGGCCTTCATGGTGCTGGGCAGCGTGCTCGAGGGTATTCCGGCGATCGTGCTGTTCGGCCCGCTGCTGTTTCCGATCGCGCGCGCGGTCGGCGTGCACGAGGTCCACTATGCCATGATCATCATCCTGGCCATGGGCATCGGACTGTTCGCGCCGCCGTTCGGAGTAGGCTATTATGCCGCCTGCGCCATCGGACGCGTCGATCCCGCCGAGGGTATCCGGCCGATCTGGGGCTATCTGCTGGCGCTGCTGGTGGGCCTGATCGTGGTGGCGATATTCCCGTGGATTTCGATCGGGTTCCTGTGAGGTCACGGAACGGAGTTTTGACCGATGAGCGGCGAGCAGAACCAGTACGGCATCGGTCTGGACAAGACGCACGCCAATTTCGTCGCCCTGACGCCGCTGAGCTTCCTGGCGCGCACCGCCGCGGTCTATCCCGATCATGCTCAGCACGGTTTATGAGGGCCGCAGTCTTCACCTGGTCGCAGACCTATGCGCGCTGCCGGCGTTTTGCGTCGTATCTCGCCGGCCGCGGCATCGGCCACGGCGATACGGTCGCGGCGATGCTGCCGAATATCCCGGCGATGAATGAGCTGCATTTCGCGGTGCCGATGGCGGGCGCCGTGCTCAACGCGCTCAACATCCGGCTCGATGCAGCCTCCATCGCCTTTCAGCTCGATCATGGCGGCGCCAAGATCATTCTGGTCGATCCGGAATTTTCCGGCGTGATCGCGGAAGCACTGACGCTGATGAGAGGCCCAAAACCGTTCGTCGTCGATGTCGACGATGCGGCTTTCCCGGACGGCAAGCGCATCGGCGAGATCGAATACGAGGACGCGCTGGCGCAGGGCGATGAAAATTTCGTTACGACAATTGCCGCTCGGACGAATGGGACGCCATCGCGCTCAGCTATACCTCGGGCACGACGGGCAATCCGAAAGGCGTCGTGACCCATCACCGCGGCGCCTATCTCAACGCCGTCAGCAACATCCTTGCTGGAAATCTCGGCCAGCATCCGGTCTATCTCTGGACCCTGCCGATGTTTCATTGCAACGGCTGGTGTTTTCCGTGGACCATCGCGGCATCGGCCGGCGTCAATGTCTGCCTGCGCAAGGTCGATCCATCGAAGATATTCGAGTTGATCGCCGCGCACGGCGTCACCCACATGTGCGGCGCGCCGATCGTCTACAACACGCTGATCAATGCGCCGGACGCGCCGACGAAATCCGCCGCGCGGCCGGTCGTTGGATTGATCGCGGGCGCAGCACCTCCGGTCGCGGTGCTGGAAGGCGCCGAAAACATCGGCATCAAGCTGACCCATGTCTACGGCCTGACCGAGGTCTATGGTCCGGCGTCGGTGTGCGCGGAGCAGCCCGGCTGGGACGACCTGCCGGCCGATCAGCGCGCGCAACTCAAGCGCCGGCAGGGCGTGCCCTACCCGCTGCAGGAAGCCGTCACGGTGATCGATCCCGCAACCATGCGCGAAGTGCCGCGCGACGGCGAGACCATCGGCGAAGTGATGTTCCGCGGCAATATCGTCATGAAGGGGTACCTGAAGAACGAGAAGGCCACGCGCGAAGCCTTTGCCGGCGGCTGGTTTCATACCGGCGATCTCGGCGTGCTCGACGAGCAGGCTATGTCATCATCAAGGACCGTTCCAAGGACATCATCATTTCCGGCGGCGAGAATATCTCATCGGTCGAGGTCGAGGACGTGCTTTACAAGCATCCGGCGGTGTTGTTCGCGGCGGTGGTGGCGAAGCCGGATTCGAAATGGGGCGAAGTGCCCTGCGCCTTCCTCGAATTGAAGGACAACGCCAACACCACCGAAGCCGACATCATCGCGTTTTGCCGCGCCCAGATGCCGGGCTTCAAGACGCCCAAGGCCGTGGTGTTCGGGCCGATTCCGAAGACATCGACCGGCAAGATCCAGAAATTCATGCTGCGAAATCAGGTGAATTCGGCCAAGGCGATTTCAGCTTGAAGCGCCGGTCCCCTTGTCGTCCCGGCCTTGAGCCGGGACCCATAATCACTGGCCTTTGTAGCTATGATGACTCCTTCAACAGCGTTTCCAAACCGAAGGATCACGCGGTATGGGTCCCGGCTCAAGGCCGGGACGACGAGTTGAGGGAGTTTTTGCGCGACAGGGGAGGTCGCGTGCCATGACGACTGACCTTTCCTCGTCCGCGGTCGTGGCTGCTCCCGCGCCTCTTTCCTCGTCAGCGCGGCAAACCATTTTCCTCTACCTGGCCATCCTGATCGTTCTGTTGGCCTTCGGTGCACCATCGGGAGGCCTGATCGATATCCCCATCAGCTTCTTTCTGAAAAACCGTCTGCATTTGACCGCGCATGAAGTCGCCGATTTCCGGCTTGTCGCGGCCATCCCGCTCTATCTGTCGTTTGTTTTCGGATTCATTCGCGATGTCTGGAATCCCTTCGGGATGCGAGACCGCGGTTTCATGCTGCTGTTTGGCGCCGTTACGGCCGCGCTCTATGTGTTCTTTGCGTTCGCCTCCATCACCTATGTGACGCTGCTGGTTGCGGTCGATTCTGGTGACGGTCTCGTTCCTTTTTGTCTCAAGCGCCCAAAACGGACTGACTTCGACGATCGGCCAGCAACATGCGATGACCGGCCAGATCAGCGCGGTGTGGAACGTGTTCCTGTCGATCCCCACCTTCGTGGCCCTGCTGCTCGGCGGCGCCCTGAGCGGTCTGATGGAACAGAAGAATCCGGATCAGGCGGTGCGCATGCTGTTCCTGGTTGGCGCCGCAATCATGGCCGCCATCGCGCTGTATGCGCTATGGCGCCCGGCCGCGGTGTTCGACAATATCCGGGCCGAAGGCGACGGCCGCCCGGTCGCGGATTTGAAGCGGCTGGTACGCCATTGGCCGATCTATCCGGCGCTGCTGATCTGGCTGTTGTGGAATTTCGCGCCGGGGTCGGCGACACCGCTTCAGTATCACCTTCAGAACAATCTGCATGCCACGGACGCCCAATGGGGCCAATGGAATGCGATTTTCGCCGCCTCCTTTATTCCCACCTTCATCGTGTACGGATTTCTCTGCCGAAGATTTCCTTTGAAAACCCTGTTGTTATGGGGAACTGTTATCGCTGTCCCCCAGATGATCCCGCTGCTGTTCATTCACAGCATGACGCAGGCCCTGATCGCCGCCGCGCCGATCGGACTGATGGGCGGCGTAGCCACCGGCGCCTATCTGGACCTGATCATGCGCTCCTGCCCGCGCGGTTTGCAGGGCACGATGCTGATGATGTCCGGCAGCCTTTATTTCGTGGTCCAGCGATTTGGCGATGTGCTTGGCACCAGGCTCTACGATGACTATGGCGGCTTTACCGTTTGCGTCATCGCGATCACGATCGTCTATGCCCTGATGCTCCCGGCGCTGCTGCTGGTGCCGAAGGATCTGATTGCCACACCCGATAGTGCGAAGGCGTGAAAGGAAACTGTCATGGCGCAAACCAGACCTCTGCGGATCGGCGTTCTCGGCGCCGCCAATATCGCCCGTCAATTCATCAGTGCTGTCGCGGCCTCGGAACTGGTCAGCGTGTCGGCCGTCGCCAGCCGTGACCGCGGCAAGGCGGAGGCGTTTGCCAGGGAAACCGGGGTTGGCCGCGCGCTGGGTTCCTACGAAGAATTACTGGCCGATCCGGCGATTGACGCCATTTACAATCCGCTGCCGAATACGCTGCATGCGCAATGGTCGATCCGCGCGACCGAAGCCGGCAAGCATGTGCTGTGCGAAAAGCCGCTGGCGACGACGGCCGCCGATGCACGCGCCATGTTTGCCGCCGCCAAACGCAACAATGTGCATCTGGTCGAAGCCTATCCCTATCTCGCGCAGCCGCTGACCGGAAAGCTGAGGGAATTGCTGGCGGCCAAGGCGATCGGCAAGCCGCAGATCGTCCGTTCAAGTTTCGGCGTGTCGTTTTCCGATCCCGCGGATATCCGCATGAAGCCCGATGTCGGCGGCGGCGCGCTGCTGGATGCCGGCAGCTACGCCTTGAGCCTGATCCGCCTGGTGTCGGGCATGCGCCCCAACGCGTCAGCGCCACCGTTCGCTGGTCGGATACTGGCGTCGATCAGACCATGCTGGCGACGTTGGAATTTCCGGACGGCCTGCTGGCGCAGATGTCGTGCAGCCTTGCTACCTGTTTTCACCGACACGCTCTGATCGCCGGCGACGCCGGAACCATCGAGACCAATTATTTCAATCATCCGCCGGTCGGCGGCCCGCCACGATGATCGTGCGGCGCGGCACCAAGATCGATGCGGCCACGGAAGTCGTCGCGGCCGACGGCGGCAGTGGTTTTCTCTACGAAGCCGAATCCTTCGCGCGGCTGGTTGCTTCCGGTCCGGCGCAATGGACCGGTGCGACGCCGGCCGAATCGATCGATATCGCCGCGATGCTCGAAGCGGTCCAGGCCAGCGCCAAATCAGGGCTTCCGGTTACGTTATCGGCATGATCGCGCGCTGGCTTATTTGCCGAGGATCGCTTCGGCGGCGGTGACGATGCTCTTTGTGGGGTTCTTCGCACAATAAGTACCGAATTTCTTCGCGTTATCGACGAACACCTCGGTATCGATAATCGCGTCGTCTTCGTCGCCCTTGTACCACCCGTCCATCCAGGTCAGCACCATCTTGATCTCGTCCGCGTCGCTCTCGATGAATTGCTTGCACGTCATCGTCGCCAGATCGAGGACGACGGCGTGCGCGGGGGCGGATGACATCATCCAGAAGGCAGCCAGTAGAAATGTAAATCCCGATTTCATGGTCTTGCCCCCGCAAATGTTGAATTGCACGTTCATACCACGAGATCGTCGACTGCGGTAGACGTGGCGGGGCTGTTCAGTCCGATCGTTCCAGCGTCAGCCGCATGCCGTCATAGGCCGGGATCACGTCTGGCGGCAGGCTGAGACGCAGCACCTCGTAGTCGAGGTCGGAATGCATGTTGGTGATGACGGCGCGGCGCGGCTTGAAGCGTTCGATCCATGACAGCGCATCGTTGACGCTGAAATGGCTGGGATGTCCGGCATAGCGCAGCCCGTCGATGATCCAGAGTTCGAGATTTTCCAGAATACGGCCAGCTCTCGGGCGGGATGTCGCTGACATCGGGCGTATAGGCGGCGTCGCCGATGCGATAGCCGAGCGCCGGGATATTGCCGTGCTGCAGGATGAAGGCGGACAGCGTCACCGGACCGCCCTTCCCTTCGATGGTGCGGCTTTCGCCGGCCTCGATCGAATGATGGTCCAGGATCGGCGGATAGTCGCTGCCGGGCGGCGACACGAAGCAGTAGGAGAACCGCAGCAGGATATGGTCGGCGGTCGACTGGTTCAGATAGACCGGAATGCGCCTGCGCTGATGCAGCACGACCGAGCGCAGATCGTCGATGCCGTGGGTCTGGTCGGCATGCTCATGGGTGAGAAACACCGCATCGATGTGATCGACCTCGGCGTCGATCAACTGCTCGCGCAGATCGGGCGAGGTGTCGATCACGATCCGGGTGACGCCGCGATCCGATGTCCGTTCGGCGAGCAACGAGCAGCGGCGGCGGCGGTTTTTGGGATTGGCGGGATCGCAGGCGCCCCAGCCGAGCGCGGGACGCGGCACGCCGGCGGAGGAGCCGCAGCCGAGAATGGTCAGGGTCAGCGTCATGCCATGGCCGCCGGTGGCGGCACCTTGCTGAACAGGCGGAAGAAATTCTCGGTGGTCTGACGCGAAATCTCCTCGAACGAAACGCCGCGCGTTTCCGCCAGCACCTTGGCGATCTCGACCACGTAGGACGGCTCGTTGCGCTTGCCGCGAAATTTGCCGGGCGCCAGATAAGGCGCGTCGGTTTCGACCATGATGCGATCGGCCGGGAAGTTCGGCCGCGAGGTCGCGCAAGGCTTGCGACTTCTTGAAGGTCAGAATGCCCGTGAACGAAATCGACAGGCCCAGCGCGATCGCCTTCATCGCAAGCTCGCGGCCGCCGGTGTAGCAATGCAGCACCGCGCGAAACGATCCCTTTGCCATTTCATCTTCGAGGATGCGGCCGCAATCCTCATCGGCGTCGCGGGTATGAATGACCAGCGGCAGGCCGGTCGCGCGGGCCGCCGCGATGTGGGCGCGGAAAGCCGCGTTCCTGCGCGCCGCGTGAGCCGTGCTCGTAGAAATTATCCAGCCCCGCCTCGCCCAGCGCCACGACCTTGGGATGCTGCGTCAGCTCGATCAGTTCGTCGGCGGCAATGCCGTCTTCCTCATCGGCATTGATGCGGATGGGTGCCGACCGAGCAATAGACGTCCGGAAATCGCTCGGCGATCGCCAGCAACCCGCCAAGGCGCCGCACCCGCGTCGAGATGGTGACGATGCGCTCGATACCCGCGTCGCCGCTCGCGCCACGATGGCGTCGAGATCGTCGGCGAAATCAGGAAAATCGAGATGGCAGTGGCTGTCGACAAGCATGGCGTGACCGTTCAAGCCGCTGGCGGTTCGACGTAACGCGGGAACACGCCGACCGGCGCCGGCAGTTGCGTGCCCGCCTTGATGCGCGTGGCGCCGCCGAGTGCCGCGAAGTCGCGCTGCGTCCTGTGGGCACGCCGAGACTGTCCAGCAGCTTCGCCGACGGATTCCGGCATCACCGGCTGCGCCAGAATGGCGATCTGCCGAACCACTTCGGCGGTCACATACAACACGGTGCGTTGACGCGCCGGATCGGTCTTCGCCAGCGCCCACGGCGCTTCGCCCGCGAAATAGCGGTTGGCTTCGGCGACGACGGCCCAGATCGCATTGAGGCCTGATGGATCTGCTGCGTCGCCATCGCGGTTCGCGCCAGTTCGAGCATGCCGTCGGCCTGCGCCAGGATCGCCTTGTCGTTGTCGGTGAACGCGCCGGGCTCCGGCAACACGCCGCCGAGCTGCTTGGCGATCATCGACAGCGAGCGCTGCGCCAGGTTGCCGAGATCGTTGGCGAGATCGGCATTGATGCGCGCGACAATGGCTTCGTGGTTGTAGTTGCCGTCCTGTCCGAACGGCACCTCGCGCAGGAAGAAATAGCGCACCTGGTCGACGCCGTATTGGTCGGCCAGATTGAAGGGGTCGACCACATTGCCGACCGACTTCGACATTTTCTCGCCGCGGCTGAACAGGAAGCCGTGGGCATAGACGCGCTTCTGCACCGGGATGCCCGCCGACATCAGGAACGCCGGCCAGTACACCGCATGAAAACGGATGATGTCCTTGCCGATGATGTGCACGTCGGCCGGCCAGTAGCGCCAGTTCGCATCGCTCTCGTCGGGGAAGCCGACGCCGGTGATGTAGTTGGTCAGGGCGTCGACCCAGACATACATCACATGGTCGGGATCGTCGGGAACCTTGACGCCCCAGTCGAAGGTGGTGCGCGAAATCGACAGATCTCGCAATCCGCCCTTGACGAAGCTGACGACTTCGTTGCGGCGCGAATCCGGTCCGATGAAATCGGGCTGGTCGTCGTAGAGCGCGAGCAGCCGGTCCTGATAGGCGGACAGCTTGAAGAAGTAGCTCTTCTCCTCGACCCATTCGACCGGCGTGCCCTGCGGCCCGCGCCGCACTTTGTCCTCGCCGACGACGGTTTCGTCCTCGGCGTAATAGGCCTCGTCGCGCACCGAATACCAGCCGGCATAGCTGTCGAGATAGATGTCGCCATTGGCGGCCATCCGCTGCCAGATCTCCTGGCTGGAGCGATGGTGCTGTTCTTCCGTGGTGCGGATGAAGCGGTCGAACGAAACGTTCAGGCGCTGGTCCATTTCCTTGAAGCGCTGCGCATTGCGGGTCGCGACCTCCATCGTCGGCAGCTTTTCCAGCTCGGCGGTCTGGACCATCTTCTGTCCGTGCTCGTCGGTGCCGGTCAGGAAGAAGACATCCTTGCCGTCGAGCCGCTGAAAGCGCGCCAGCGCATCGGTCGCGATCGCCTCATAGGCGTGGCCGATATGCGGCACGCCATTGGGATAGGCGATCGCGGTCGTGATGTAGAAGATATTTCCGCGCGCGGCTGTCGGTGCAGGCTTGGCGACGGGAGCGGCCTGCTTATTCGGAACACTAGCTTTCGGCTTCGCGATCGGTTTCTTCTGACGGCGTCGACGCTTTCTTTGGCGCGGGAGCTGGCTTCTTTGACGTCGTTTTCTTTCCGGATTTCTTCGAAACTTTCTTTGAAGATTTCCTCGTGACAGATTTCTTGGCAGATTTCTTTGCCACTTTCTTTGCGGAGGTCTTTTTAACGCGCTTTTTTGACGCCACGGCCTTGGCTGCGCGTGCGCTGCCTTCTTTGACTTTTTTCTTCGAAGTTTTCTTGGCGGCCACTGCGAATTCCTTTTATCGCTTAATCCAAATCATTGGGTTGAGAACGGGCGGAGCGCTTACCGCGTCGCTTCCGCAAGCAGCCCGAACACCGAGAAAACCAGCGGTTTTCGTTCCAGATTGTAGTCTGCGGTGTCGCGCGCGGCGCGGCTGATCTTTTCCCACACCTCCGCCAGCCGTGCAAGGCGCGGCAGGTTCGCATTGGCGTTGGCGTCGTCGGCAGCGCAGGCGTTCGCTGACCCAGCGATCGACGCTGTCGATGAAGGCCGCCAGCGCCACCCGGTCGCTGCCGCCGAGCGCCTCGCCCAGCGCATGCAATTCGCGCGGATCGACCTGCGGCAGGGTCGCCAGCAACGCCGCGGTCTGCTGGTGCAGTTTGATGGCATCGCCGCCGAGCAGCGTCAGCGCGCGCGCGACACTGCCCTCCGCCGCCTCGGCCGCCTCGATCAGCGCGGGATCGTCGACCGCGATGTTGGCGGCCTGTGCCGCGGCGCGGATGACGTCATCGTCGGCGAGCGGCCGCAACGGCAATTTGCGGCAGCGCGACAGGATCGTCGGCAGCACCCGCGCCGGCGCGTGGCTGACGAGCAGAAACAGCGATTGCTGCGGCGGCTCTTCAAGAATCTTGAGCAGCGCGTTGGCGGCGTTGGGATTGAGTTCATCGACGGTATCGACGATGCAGACCCGCCAGCCCTCGACCGCCGCGGTCGAGCCGAAAAACGAAATGGTTTCGCGGGTTTCGTCGACGGTGATCACGGTGCGCATCACGCCCTTGTCGTTGAGGGTAGCGCTCCAGCGTCAGCAGGCCGCCATGGGCGCCGGCCGCGACATGGCGCGCGACCGGATCGGAGGGATCGACGTCGAGCGTCTCGGCGCGCTGCACATCGGCGGCGAGCGGATTGCGATGCGCGAGCACGAACCGCGCCATGCGATAGGCCAGCGTCGCCTTGCCGATGCCTTGCGCGCCTCCGATCAGCCAGGCGTGCGGAATGCGTCCGCTGCGATAGGCGTTGAGCAGCGCCATCTCGGCCTCGCGATGCCCGAACAAGCGCCGTGGTCTCGCGCGGATGGACGGCTGCAATCTGGTTTTCGACCTGACGGGCGCTCATGCCGAACTGGCCAGGTTGACGGCATCGCGTGCAAACAGGCGATCGCGCAAGGCGGCCCAGACGCTTGGCGGCCACCGTATCGGGATCGGCATTGGCGTCGATCAGCACGCATCGCTGCGGCTCGTCGGCGGCGATCTGCCGGTAGGCGTCGCGCAGTTCGCTGATGAAACTGGACGTCTTCGGCTTCGAACCTGTCCGGCGCGCCGGTGCCGCGCCGCGCGGCGGCGCGCTGCATGCCGATTTCGACGGGGATATCGAGAATGATGGTCAGATCGGGCTTGAGATCGCCGATGGTGACCCGCTCCATCGCATTGAGCAACGCGGGCGCAACCTGCCCCAGCCTGCCCTGATACACCCGCGTCGAATCCGAAAACCGGTCGCACAGCACCCATATTCCCTGGTTCAGCGCCGGCAGGATGACCGGTGTGCACATGATCGTCGCGCGCCGCGGCAAACAACAGCGTTTCCGCGTCGGGGCCGAGCAGCTTGCCCATTCCCGACAGCACCAGATGGCGGATGATTTCAGCGCCCGGCGATCCCCCGGGCTCGCGCGTGACGATGGTGCGCAGCTTTGCCGCCTCCAGACGTTCGGCGAGCGTCTTGATCTGGGTGGATTTTCCCGATCCCTCGCCGCCCTCAAAGGTGATGAATCGTCCGCGTCCGGGGGTTCGTTTGACCGCTGTCTCGGCCATGGTCAGAGTTTCTCGGCGCCCGCGCGAAACATCCCGATCACGAGTTCGCTGGCGCCGTCGATCGCGCGGCGCATGGTCGATCCCGTGCCCACCGCTTCCGCCGCATAGACCGGCGCTTCCATGGCGACATTGGCGCCGCGCCAGACCCTGACGACGCCGACCTGCTGGCCGGCCGCGACCGGCGCCCGCACCGGCCCGTTATAGACGACGCGTGCGATCAGTTTGTCGTTGCCGTTTTTCTGCACCATCACCTTGATCGGCTCGCGAACTGGCAAGCCTCACCGAGCGGCTGTCGCCGCCGAACACCTTGGCGTAGCCGATCTGCTGATCGGGCGCGAACAGCGTTCGCGCCTCGAAATTGCGAAATCCCCACTCCAGCATTTTCTTGGCTTCGGAGACGCGATCGTCGGGATCGTCGAGGCCGTTGATGACGACGATCAGCCGCATGCCGTTCTGCACCGCGGAGGCGACCATGCCGTAGCCGCCGTCCTTGGTGTATCCGGTCTTGAGACCGTCGGTGCCCTCATAGGTGGTCAGCAGCGGATTGCGGCTCTGCTGGCGGATCTTGTTCCAGGTGAATTCACGCTCGCCGAATAATTTGTAGTGTTCCGGATAGGTCTGGATCACGTAGCGCGCCAGCTTGGCGAGTTCACGCACCGTCATCTTGTTGCCGGGATCGGGCAGACCGGTGGAATTGGCGAAAGTCGATTTGGTCAAGCCGATTTCGCGGGCGCGCTTGGTCATCATGTCGGCGAAGATTCGCTCATTGGCGGCGATGCCCTCCGCCAGCACCATGCAGCCGTCATTGCCATTGAGGATGATGGCGCCGTGCAACAGGTCGTCGACCGAGACCTTGCTATGGATGGCCGCGAACATGGTCGGGCCGCCCGCCGGCGCGCCGCCCCGGCGCCAGGCATTTTCACTGACCCGGTATTCGTCGGTGGGTTTGACGTCGCCGTTCTGGATGGCGTGGAACACCACCTCGGCCGTCATCAGCTGCATCATGCTGGAGGGCGGGCGCAGCTCATCGGCATTCTTCTCGAACAGGACGCTGCCGCTCGAGGCCTCGATCAGGATCGCGGTCGGCGCGTCGCCGTCGAAACCGCTGTCCTCCTTCTTGGCGCCCTGCACGCTGTTGTTGGCGGCATAGACGATGCCGCCACAGCCCACGGCGATCGCGACCGCGGCGGTAAGCAGGCTGCGCCATAGGCGCCCTGTCGCCGATCCGGGTGTGTGGAAAATTGGATTGCCGAAAGCCATTGAAGGTGCCCTGAGCGCGGCGTTCTAGCAGTTGCAAGTACCGCAAACAACACGGGTTTTGCCCGATCCCGCGGCGCCGGTCCGATTGCGGCGCCGGGTCAAGGGAATCTATCGTGCCGCGCTGCAATTGCCTTACAAAATCGTGCAAACAAGGCGGAAAAGCGATGCCATCCACCCGCAGCATTTCCGCCAATCGGATCGATATCTTCCTGCGCGAACAGGCGAGCTGAATGCCGCTTGGCGGCGGCTCAATAAAGCCCGCGTCCGGCCAGCAATTCGCTCGGACCCCGCGGATCGACCGGTGCATAGGCGGAGACGGGCCTGACGCCCGGGGCATAATTGGCGTCGTTTGCGTAAGATACGGCGCGCGGATTTTCCAGGATACGGCCACCTGACCGCGCGCGGCTGGAGGCGGACATTTCGGACGTCGCATTGATCGACGCCTGGTCGGCCGAGGTATTGCCGAGGCTGTAGGGGCGTCCTTCCGGCATCGGAACCTCGCCCCGGATCGCACCACGGCCACGGCCGGACGGAATTTCCGGAACGAACGGGTGGGCGGACGCCACCCGGACCAGCGACGGCGATGGCGCCGGCATTCCCGTGCGCAACGTTGCAATCAGCTGTCGATCGTCGGAGCCTTCAAGCGGCGCCCGGCCGACATATTCGACCCGCACCCGCGCGACGCCATTGCTTCTGAATTCAAGCAGTTCGGCGGCTTTGCTCGAGACGTCCATTAAGCGGTTGCCGTGGTATGGGCCGCGGTCATTGACGCGGACGATCAGCGATTTGCCGTTGCTGAGATTGGTGACGCGGGCATAACACGGCATTGGAAGCGTCGGAGAGGCCGCGGTCAGCGAGGCCATGTCGAACACTTCGCCATTGGCGGTCAGCCGGCCATGAAAATCATCGCCATACCAGGAGGCCAGGCCCTCCTCACGGTAGTTGGTGTCTTCCTCGGGAACGTAGACCCGGCCGCCTACCGTGTACGGCTTGCCGACGCGGTAGGTTCCACCGCCCTTCGGCACGGGGTCGCCAAGCGCCACCATGCGCGGGCTGGAGGAAACGCCGTATTTGGGATCAACCCGGCTGGCAAATTTGTCCGAAGACGCGCAATTGGCGAGCAAGAGGCATGCCGCCACGGCGGCAGCCGCTCGCGCGCCGCCCGCACGAACGGATCTGGCCGTCGAATCCCCATACGCCCCAATTACCATTCCGCCCGGCTGCGCGCCTGCTTTGCAAGGCGCTCCGCGGCCATACTTCCCCGATACGGCCCATCTCCGCATCAAGGTATGAACATATCGCAGGCCGAAGGCGGCGGAAATGGGGAGAGCATTGGGGTGGTAAATCAATGGTTGACTTGGCGAATCGGCTAATGTCGGCGTTTTGGCAGTTTTGGGATCGCTACCGGTCCCGGCGCCTGCCCCAGGAGATGGCCGCCCAAACCCGCTCATGCAGGTAATACCAGGCGATTTTGGTGATGACCTCGAGCCCGGCGATCGAACCCGCGATGACGACCTTTCCGGTCATGAACCAGCTGATCGCAAACGTGTCGATCGTTCCCAGGGTCCGCCAGCTGACGGCTTTGAGGACCGATCTTGGATGTGTCTCTGCTCCGCGAAACGGTCCCACAGGGCGAACCTCCTCAGCTGATGATCACGGGCATATTGGGCCGGGAACGTATGACCGCATGCCTGCTGGGGGCCACGGCTACCCTGCCCCCATACGCCCACGGGCGTGCCTCGCGCCGGACGACGTTATTGAGATGTCGTCACTCTCAAGGGGAAGCGGAAGAGGATACTTCAGGTTCCCGGGGAACTCGGAAACAAGGAGTTCCGCCAGCGGCGCGGGAGCGCATGGAGCGCATTTTTGGGAGAGCGGGCCACAGAGGCGCGCAAGCTGGCTGATATTCTCGCCTGCGTTGCTTGGAACCAGCGCATGCTCGGCTACAAGGGACCGGCCCGCCTACCTCCGGCGGTCGGCGACACCGTCAATGCCGCTCGCACCGGAACGGCGTACAACGTGACTGCCTGATCCGTAACGAGGCTTTGAAAAAATGATCAATCTTCTCGACTTTATCCCGGCGAACGAGCGCGCGGCGATCGCGGCGTACAAGAGCACCTACGACTGCGCTCCCGCGCTCCAGGCTGCGCATGACAGTTTGAGCCCGAAGGGAAACTGGCGCGGCGGACAAATCTATGTCCCGGCGGGTGGCTACGATCTTGGTTCGACGTTTAATATCACCAAGCGGATCATCCTGACGGGCGACGGTGAAGGCGATCAACCGCAAACCGCAGCGACTATTTTCTGGACAGCCCCGGAGATCACAGGATTTAGGATTTGGAGCAACAATACCTCGCCATTCGGTGGCTCTGCGGATCGAACCACAATTGAACGCATTCAGCTTCATCCCTTGAGCGCAAGCGTTTCCGGTCATGGGATTGAGTGTGACGCCGGGTTCTTCTGCGGACGAGATCTCGTTGTCCGCAGTTTTGGCGGAAAGGGAATCTTCATCCACGGCAATGCAGGCCACCAACTCGGAAACGCCAACGGGTGGGAGCTGACGCGTGTCAAGGTCGATGAATGTGGCGACGATGGAATTTGTATCGACGGAGCCGACGCCAACACCGGCAGCGCGCGAGGTGTCAAAGTCACTCATTGCGGAGGCTTCGGTATCAACGACAACAGCAAGTTCGGCTGCGGCTGGACCGATTGCGCGGTGGCGGGGAACGTGGCCGGCAGTTATCGCACAGGTTCGAGCACATGCTCGGCAGTTTTCACCAATTGCTATGTCGAAAGTGGCAGGGGTTCGACTCCAGTCGTCACGGGTTATCCTCTGGCCGTCGGTGGACCTCTCGGCAGCTATCCGCAGTTCGCCAGTATTCAGGGCGGCAACAATTTGACATTGAATTCTCCGGGGTCGAACGGTCGCCTTATCTACAGGCAAAATGGAGCTGAAATCGGCAGGGTCGACAACGACAAGATGCTGAAGGGATTTGGCGGTCAGAAATAATATGTACCGACGATGCTCCTGCCGAATTAACCGATCCGGGCTTTCGCGGCCGGTTTGCTGATTCCAGAGGTGTGTTGTTGGGCCATACCAGGGATTGTTCTCCGCCCGTTCTTGATCTTCCGGCCGCCAAGTGATTGATACCGCAGCAACGGAAGGGTGGCCGAGTGGTTTAAGGCACCGGTCTTGAAAACCGGCGTGCCCGCAAGGGTACCGTGGGTTCGAATCCCACCCCTTCCGCCACCCGCCATAGGAGCTTCTGCCGTGCCGCACCCGATCTCGCACGCCGAGACAAGACGGCTCATGCGACGTCGCGACCTGCTCGGTGGCGCTGCGGCGTTGGCGGGGTGTTCGGCTCTGGGGCGATCGGCAATTACATCCGCCGCCGCGTCCGGGGCAAGCAAAACGTCGGGCATCTCCTTCATTCTCGACTCCGCGACCGGGATCGTCACGGCGAAAGGATTCTCCGGACCGCCGGAACAGCTTTTCGCCGGTGACTACCAGGCCAAGCAAATCCTCGACGCCAGTGCGGCCCTGATCGAAACGCCGCATTTGTTCGGTTATCATTCCGCACAGAAAAGATACGCCTCCCCGACCGGCGTGCACGCCGGCCCGACAGGCGTTACCGGCACCGGCCTGACGTTCGATGGAACGTATTACTGGTTGAACAATTTCGGTCAGACCGCGGAAGATGGGGCCGATCTCGCGACGGCGACGGTCATCAAGCTGGACGCGTCGTGGAACAAGCTCGCCGAGTACGATCTTGGTTCGATTTTTCCCGGGACTGACAGGACAAACGGCTCGCAGGGCATAACCTTCGACAGCAGCGACGGCACATTGTGGATCGGCGCGGTTAACTGGCTCCTCCACATGACGATCTCGGGCACGGATGCCGGCGGATCGATGGCGTTTATCCGCATCAACGGTGTAGCCTATGACAGCTTGCGCGATGCGTTGTGGGTCAGCGTCTTTTACACGCTTGAATTGGTCGATAAGACAACCGGCGCGGTAATTCGCGCCTATAACGTGCCGGCGAAGTCGCGCAATGGCGGCTACGACGGTCTCTGGTACGACGCGCCACGAGACTACATTTGGGGCACCTGCGGGGCCAACGGCGTGATCGGCTTCGCGGATGCCTACAAGGCCGGCGACGGGACGTTTGTCGGGACAGCGACGTTCCCCGATGCGACCGCCATCGAAGGCATCGTCATCCGGCCCGACACCAGCCAGTTCAATATCATGCATGACGGCGCCTATCATCATCGCGAGGTGCAACAACTTCAGCAGAATCTTCGACTCGACTATTCCGCGACAAAGCGCGCGGCGGCTCCAACGGAATGGGCGCCGGAATATGATGTTGGCGGGAATTTGCTCGGCTATCGGATAGAACCTGCCTTCACCCGGCTCAATCACTCGCCGACGATTTTTACGAACTGGTCGCCGAACGGGTGCAGCGTAACGTCGAATACGACGCTCGCGCCGAACGGATGCATGGACGCTGACACGCTGACGGCCCGCGCCGCCACCGGCGCGGCGCGCGCCTCGGAAGACTATACGATCGCTCTCGGGCCCGCTTGTGACGGGATATTTGTCAGAGCCGGGACGTGGCGATACTTCTGGATGGGAAATCGCGATGACAGTCTCATGCATACCGCGACATTCGATCTTCAGGCAAAAACGGTCGTCGGAAAGGAATCATCTTGCACGGCCGGCATTGAGGATTGGGGAGGCGGTTGGCTTTTCTGCTGGGTCGCATTCATCCGCGCCGGCTTCGCCGGCAGGACTGCCATCTGCATCGCCCTCGGGACGGCCACGCATCAGACCAACTACCCATTCAACACCTGGTCCGGAACCGAGACGATTATCGTGTGGGGCGGCCACGCCGGCAATGCGGCAATTGTCGGCTCGCCACTGATCAACGAGAGCATCCCCATGCGTACCGCGGACGCGCTGGCCGCCCCGGTAACGGCATGGGATTGGTCGTCAACGGTCAACTCCTTCAAGGTCGCCGGACGCACGCCACGCAACAGTGTCGCCACGGTACTGGCGCAAATCGACGACGACAGCGAAAGCAACCGGATCCGGCTTTATCGCGATGCATCGAATGCGGTACGACTGGTGGTCACGGTGTCCGGGTCCGACGTCGCGAACCTCAACCTCGGGACGGTTGCCAATTCGACCCCTTTTAAACTCGCGGCTCGCGTTGCGGCGAATGATTTCGCCGGCTCGCTCAATGGTGCGGCGGTTGTCACGTCGGGCAGCGGCGCGTTGCCTGCCGTGACCACGCTGCGGCCCGGCGCATCGTCGGCCGGCGAACAGTGGGGCGGGCATCTCAAATATCTCGAAATCGATCCTGGGGCGCTGACCAATTCGGCGTTGGTGGCCTACGCCGGAAGCTGAGATGTGGAAGGTCTATCATGGCCGAACAAATCGGCAGCGGATCGCCACTCGTGCCTTGATTTCATGCACGCTACACGTCAAGTGGCCCCAGCGATAAAAGCAAGCCAAGAGCGACAAGCCAGGAGCGAGGCAAATGGCGGATGATTTGATCATAGGCGGACTGCCCGAACCCGAATTCCGATGGGAGATCGAAATGTATCTTCGCGTTGGCAAGGCCGATGACGCTGCCAATCGCCTGAAGACTCTCATGGAAGGGTTTTGCGGTCCAGGCCGACCGTTGCCGGCGCGTTTCCTTACGATTGGCCCGGAAGACGTTGAACTCGACGGCTGGAACAATTTGCCACAAGCGATTGAAGAATACGACAAGAGAGGGAACAACATCACAGCGATCGGGATCGACTTCAGTTCGCCCAGCCACCTCGGAAGTTTCCCGGACGAGAACGGTCTTCTGGAACCGCATATCGAGACAAACTATTACACCGATTTTGTTGAATGGCCGTTTTCGACTTCCGACCGCACTGGCTTGCTGGGATGCTACCAAAGCAACATATCCAGATGGCTAGGGAAACCCAAATGGGTAGGACACTTCGAGGAGCTTGACGACACAATCTCGGTAAAAGGTATCGCGGACCTGTATGGTGCCGTCTACCGCATCAACCGCACAAATCCCACGACGGACGAACAGCAGGCCCGAGTGCTCGGCGCCTGTTACGTAGCCGTATTAGTGCATTTGGCCGTCCGGGATTTCGCGCCGCGCAATGTGTTGCCCCGCCCCATGGCCGTCATCGTCGGAAGCAACGACGACTATCCCTTTTTCCATGCGCCTGCCTTTGCCGCGCGATAGCATGGCGGGCGACTACTCCGGGTAACCCATCTTCGTCGGTCGGACGTTTGCGCCCTCCACGATTTGGCCTGGAAAACCGCAAATTAAGTTTTCGGAAACTATCATCGTCGAATGAAGCCATGGTATTGTGATAGGGTCGGATCATGTTGGTCGCAACTCGGTATCGGCGCAGGCGCAGGTCGAACCGGAAAGCGCGTTTTGCGAAAATTCCAATTAGGAATCAGGGAATAAGATGAAATCCGCCTTTGACCCGCATGATCTGCTTAACAGCTTTTTTGATTTTACCGCCGCTGAGTTCAATTCCATCTGGCCGCTTGGCGGGGACAATCCACCGCCGCCAACCCCGGCCCTTACCGGCGAAGCCATACAGGCGATGGCGGCGCAAGTCGGAGCCACCTCCACCGTCATTGTCTCGTCGCTGGGAGTCGGCGTCTACAATCCGAACGGCTTCAACATGAATCTCGTGTTCGATGCGGCCGCCACGGCGGCGCCGGCCAGCTTCCGGCAAGGTATCGAGCAGGCTGCGACGATCCTGGCGCAGAACATCTCCAACAAGATCACGGTCAACATCAAGATCGATTACAGCGGAACCGGCGGCGGCGCGGCGGCAGGCCCCGATAACGGACAATATGTGAGCTATTCGACGGTCAGGACCGATCTCATCGCCGATGCCACACCGGGCGATACGACTTTCAATGCGCTGCCGAAGGGCTCGACGATCCAGGGCCAGTCCCAGGTTGCCGTCTGGAACGCCCAGTTGAAGGCCTTCGGACTGCTGTCCCCCAACAGCACGACCACCGATGACGGCAGTGCCACCTTTGCCACTGACATTGATCCGAACTTGCTGGTCGGCGTTGCGCTTCACGAACTGACGCATGCAATGGGACGCGTCCCCTATGGTTCGCAACCCGATATTTTCGATTTTTTTCGCTTCACCAGCGCCGGCAACTACCTTTTTACGGACAACATTCCAGCCGCGGCGTCCTACTTCTCCCTGAATGGCGGCGTTACGAAAATTGCAGGCTTCGGCCAGAATTCCGACCCAAGCGACTTTCTCAACTCGCCCGCCAGCAACCTGACCCCGAACGACCCATTCGACGAATATTACAGCAACAATACGAGTTCAGACCCTTTCGGCCATCGACAGGGAAATGCTGGATGCGCTGGGCTTCAACCTGGTCTCTTCAGCACCTGCAGCAAGCATCGTCGTTTCCGCGACGTCATCCAAGGCGGCCCAGGGCGGGGCAGCCGTTACGCTTCTGAGCGGTACGCCTACTATTACGGATGCGGCCCATTCGACTTTGTCGGGCGCAACCATCAAGATCGCGAATGGCAGCGGGAGCGCGGTCGCAGGCGACCTGCTCTTCGTCAACGGCGTGCAGAACGGCTCGGTCGGCAATGGCGTCACCGCGAGCTGGAACGCCAGTACCGATACCCTGACATTGACCGGAAGCGCCACGCTTGCCGTCTACGATACGCTGCTGAGCCAGGTTTCGTATCAGGATACGGGAAGCGACGCTTCGACCGGAAGTCATCCGTTGCGAACCGTTACCTGGACCGCCAATGACGGAACGACGACCTTTAACACAACGTCGCAAATTGCGATCGAACGTGCGCCGGTGGCGACAGTTGCGAACGTCACTTTGAGCAGCAATTCCACGCCCGTTGCGGCCTCTTCGTTCGTTACCGCTTCCGATCCCGATTCCGATGCGATCGTCACCTACGCGTTCAAGGATACCAGCCACGGTCAGTTTTTTCTAAACGGTGTCGCACAACCGAACAATCAAGAGATTGATGTGACCGCGGCGCAGCTTTCGCAACTGACCTACAAGAGCTCCGGCGGGGCAGATTCGGTGCAGGTCCGCGTCAGCGATGGAACCTTGTGGAGCGCCTGGCAGAGTTTCACTGTAACGGGTCCTGCAACTCCGGCAAACATCGCCGTTTCCGCGACATCATCCAAGGCGGCCCAGGGCGGGGCAGCCGTTACACTTCTGAGCGGTACGCCGACTATTACGGATGCGGCCCATTCGACGTTGTCGGGCGCAACGATCAAGATCGCGAATGGCAGCGGGAGCGCGGTCGCAGGCGACCTGCTCTTCGTCAACGGCGTGCAGAACGGCTCGGTCGGCAATGGCGTCACCGCGAGTTGGAACGCCAGTACCGACACTCTGACACTAAGCGGAAGCGCCACGCTTGCCGTCTACGATACGCTGCTGAGCCAGGTTTCGTATCAGGATACGGGAACCGACACTTCGACTGGAAGCCATCCGTTGCGAACCGTCACCTGGACCGCCAATGACGGAACGACGACCTTTAACACAACGTCGCAAATTGCGATCGAACGTGCGCCGGTGGCGACAGGTTGCGAACGTCACTTTGAGCAGCAATTCCACGCCCGTTGCGGCCTCTTCGTTCGTTACCGCTTCCGATCCCGATTCCGATGCGATCGTCACCTACGCGTTCAAGGATACCAGCCACGGTCAGTTTTTTCTAAACGGTGTCGCACAACCGAACAATCAAGAGATTGATGTGACCGCGGCGCAGCTTTCGCAACTGACCTACGAGAGCTTCGGAGGGGCAGATTCGGTGCAGGTTCGCGTCAGTGACGGAACCTTGTGGAGCGCCTGGCAGAGTTTCACTGTAACGGGTCCTGCGGGGACGCCGTCGGGAACGCCGTCGGCTGCGACCTCGACCATCGTGGCCAGCCCTTCGACCGTGACGGCGGACGGTGTCTCGACCACCACGCTGACGGTAACGGTTGAGGATGCCAATGGCCATCCCGTGGCCGGCACGGCGGTAACGCTGTCGGGCAGCGGCATCCTTAACCACTTCGGCGCCACCTCCGGGACGACCAACTCCAGCGGTGTGTTCACGACCACACTGGCTTCACAAGTGTCGCAGACCGAGACCATCACCGCCACCGAGGGCAGCGTTCAGGAACACACGACCGTGAAATTTGCGAGCAATTTCTTCGGCACGTCCGCAAGTGCGACAACTCCGATAGCGATGGTGCCGTCGCTCGCAGTTGTAAACAATGACACGTTCGTGTTTGGGCCGGGAGACAATGCGGGCAATGGCGCACATGTCGCGGGCCCGGCCACACCCCTCTTCAATGCGCCCGCCTTGGCCAGCGGCGGCCCGTTCGCGGCTCTCTTCCACGATGCGCCCAATAGCCCGTTGCCGGCTTCATTCCAATGGACGAACAGCGGGCACGATGGCTTTATCGATCCTGGCAATCACGACGGTCCGACCCCAATAGACACTCATTTAGTGAGCCTTCTAGCGGGCCTTCATTCGGGCTTTCTCTTTCACTAGTGGCCGGAATCCTGGAAAGGCCGTCTGGGTACCCGGCATTCCCCACGCCCTTTGGGACGGAACGACAGGCAAAACCCGGGCGATTGACGCCGCGGGAATGCGGAAGAATGTTCTTCCGACGTGAAGGCTTCCCGATCATGGAAATTGCCGCGGGCCCTGCCCGTTCCGGTGACGGGAGAAACCGCGCCCGCCATCGCGCGACGGCGCCACGTCTTGTTGTGCGTCGACTATGTCACCGCGAAAAATGTGCGCAGTTCGCGATAGGTTTCGTCGGGACATTCTTCCTGAAGGTAGTGTCCGGACGGGACCGTCGCGGTGCGCTCGATCTGCGTCGCATATTGCGACCAGACCGCCGCGGCATCGTGGTTGCGTCCGACGCCACCCTTTTCACCCCACAGGATCATCGCAGGGCATGTGACCTTGCGTCCGCCTTCGAAGTTCGACCGTATCCATGTCGAGATCGACGCCGAACGTCGCCCGGTAGTCTTCGCACATTCCGTAGACGGTCCGGGGATCCTTGATGCACCGGATATATTCGGCCAGCGCCCGGGGATCGAAAAAGCTGGTGCCTTGCGCGGTCTTTGAAAGCTTGCGGCGAATAAAAAATTCCGGATCGGCGCTGATCATGGTTTCCGGGGTTGGATTGGGCTGCACCATGAAGAACCAGTGCCAGGAGAAGATGCCCCAATTCTTGGTCACGTGGGTCAGGAGATAATGCTGGGGAAGCATGTCGATGAAGGCCGCTCTCGTCACGGCATCCGGATGATCGAGGCACAGCCGGTGCAGCACGCGGGCGCCGCGATCATGTCCGCCCGCCCAAAATTTCTCAAAGCCGAGATGGCGCATGACATCGATCTGATCCTGCGCCATGGCGCGAAACGAGTAAGCCGAGTGATCGCCGCCGCCGTCCGGTTTGGAACTGTCGCCATAACCGCGCAAATCGGGAAGAACGACCGTGAATTCCTCCGCCAGCCGGGGCGCCACCTTGTGCCAGGACACACGCGTAAAGGGATTGCCGTGCATCAGCAGCAGCGGCGGCCCGTTTCCCTTGTAACTGACCACGATATCCGCGCCAGCCGTCTTGATGCGGGTCTCACTGAAGCCTTCAAGCAATTCGGACATTGTTCTCTTCTTTTTTCTTGTCCGGCGAACCGTCTTTTTCTCGTCCGTCGAGCCGAACGCTTGTCGCAACGCGACGTGTGGTCAGCCCTGCGCCACATGATCATGAACTCGGCGGCGCCACAAGATCGCCGCCGGTTTATCGGTTCGGCCCCTTCGTGCCATTGCCAAAATGGACGTTTCAAGATAGCGAACAATCGTTGCCTGACCCGGCACAATGCCGATTTCGGAGTTAGCCGTTGATAGTCAGTCGCCGCTTCGCCGTCCTGTCCTGGGCCTTGTTTACCGCCTTGATCGGATTGGCGTCGCTGTGTTCCCGCAATGAAGCCTTGGCGCAAAATGCGACCCCTGACCTCGTGGCAAAGCCGGTATCCCTGCCCGATATGGCGCTCGGATCGGTGAAGGCTCCGGTCACCATCACCGAATACGCCTCGATGAGCTGTCCGCACTGCGCGGCATTCGGTGAAAACGTTTTCCCGATGCTGCGATCGAAATATATCGAAACAGGCAAGGTGCGGTTCGTGTTCCGGGAATTCCCGCTCGATATCAAGGCAGCCGTTGCTTCGATGCTGGCGCGCTGCATCGCCAACAACGATGCCGAGAAGTATTTCGGCGCCGTCGCAACCTTGTTCCAGCAACAGGAACAATTGCTGGCAAATACGAGTCCGACGCTGACCATGATTGGCAAACAGTCCGGTATGGACGATCAGGCCGTAATGGCTTGCGCCAACAATCAATCCCTGCTCGACAAGCTCGGCGCCGACCAGAAGTTCGCCTATGAGGTCCTCAAAGTCGATTCAACGCCGACCTTCTTCATCAACGGCGAAAGGCTCAAAGGCTCGATGCCGTTTGAAGATCTCGAAAAGAAGATCAAATCGCTGCTGAAAAAATAGCAACCCGACCAGCCGGCGCGATAATTATCGCGGCACTGCAACGAAAGTCACGCCGATCCGTTTTTGCTGGATCCAGGCAATTCTGCACTCGTGCACCGATCGAGTTATTAGCCATGACCAGACGAAAGTGTGTGGGAACGAAGGCCGGGTTTTCCACGTCAATGGCGGCGCCCTCGGGCGAGATATTTCGCACCATGCAGCGCATGACGGAGCCGCCCGACCGACACGAATGCCGGCTCGATCGATTTCGGTCCGCGGATGCTTGCGTTTTTCTTCCATGGTCGCCCTGAGCCACCGTTTGACGCCGCAGGCTAGCGCAAATGATTAAATAAAGTGCGCTTGCCGCTTCCGGCCGGATAGGATCGCCGACAACGGCTCTGCAGGCACTGATTTCCGGCCCGCTTCGACGGACCGTGCGCGCCCTCGTTGGTGCGGAGGTGCCCGGCCTTTTCGCGCGACGGCACTCTTCCGTTCGGCGCGCTGAAGGGATAGCTTTGCCGCTACTGTCGGTGCGTAGGCGCGACGCCCGCTCAAAACGAACATGCGCCAACGGGGAAACGCCATGTTCGAGATACTCGATCGACGGACGAGTCTGACCGGCAACCAGATCAAGATCCTTGCCGCGGCCATCATCGGCGACGCGCTGGAATTCTTCGACTACTTCCTGATCGGCTTCGTGCTCGCCTTCCTGATCGGACCCTGGAAACTGACCTTTGGCCAGTCGGCCATCGTGCTGATGAGTTCCGGCATCGGCGCCATCATCGGCGCCTATGTCTGGGGCTGGCTCGCCGACCGGATCGGCCGCCGCAAGGTCTTTATCGGCACCGTGCTGAACTTCTCCATCGCGACCGGCCTTTTGTATTTCACGCCCGACAATGGCTGGATCTATCTCACGATCATGCGCTTCTTCGTCGGCGTCGGCGTCGGCGGGCTCTATTGCGTGGACCTGCCGCTGGTGCAGGAATTCATGCCCTCCTCCAAGCGCGGCTGGGTCGGCGGCCTCGTGACCTGCGTCATCCCGCTCGGCACCGGCCTTGGCGCCGTGCTCGGCGCCAATATCGGCAGTGGCGATTGGCGGCTGCTGTTCGCGATCGGCGTGCTGCCGGCGCTGCTGGTCCTGCTGGTTCGCCTCTGGGTGCCGGAATCGCCGCGCTGGCTCTGCCGCCAGGGCCGCTACGAAGAAGCGCGCAAATCGCTCGCCTGGGCGCTGCAGATGGAGCCGTCCGCGCTGCCGATGCCGACGGCCGCCGACGCCGGCCCGATCATCAAGGCCAACTGGCTCGATCTTTTCAAATATCCCCGCAGCCTGCTGGTGTCCTGGCTCGGCAATGCCGGCGCGCAGACCGGCGTCTACGGCATCACGCTCTGGGTGCCGTCGCTGTTCGTGCTGCTGCTCAAGGTCACGCCGCAGGAAGCCGCCAAGATGATGATCCTGCTGACCGTCTTCGGCTTCATCGGCCGCCTCTCCTTCTCGTTTTTCTCGGAGCTGATGGGGCGGCGCAATGCGGGCGGCCTGCTCGGCTTCGGGCGCGGGCGTCCTGACCATCGTGGCGGGCTACAATTACGACGCCATGATCATGGGCGTGTCGGCGTTCTGGCTGATCCTGGCCGTCGCCTACTTCTTCGCCGATGGCGGCTTTGCCATCGTCGGGCCCTATGCGGCGGAAGTCTGGCCTTCCCATCTGCGGACAACCGGCATGGGCTCGGCCTACGGCTTCGGCGGCATCGGCAAGATCATCGGCCCGGTCGGCCTCGCCCTGATCGTGGGCTCGGGCAATTACCTCAAGCCCGACGTGCCGCTGCCGCAAATTCCGCTGGCTTTCGTCTATCTCGGCTGCTGGTTCTTGATGGCCGGGGCGGTGTATTATTTCCTCGGGCATGGAGACCAGGGGCAAGTCGATCGAACAGATCGACAAGGAACTGGCCGTCGCCTGATCAAACCGGTTCGAAGAGAACTGCCTTGGACACGCTGATCGCGACCTTCTGCCGACCTCAGCGGGCGACCAGGCCGTGATCGCCCGTGCCGAGGCCGTTCGCCCGGCGGTCGCGGCCGCTTCGAACGAAATCGAAAGCAAGCGCCGGCTGCCGCCGGCCCTGCTCGACAAGCTCCACGAGGCCGGGCTGTTCCGCCTGCTGCTGCCGCGTTCCTCGAACGGGATCGAGACCGACCCCCTCACCTTCTTCCATGTCATCGAGACCATCGCCCGCGCCGATGGCTCGACCGCCTGGTGCCTGAGCCAGGCCGGCGGCTGCGCCATGTCGGCGGCCTATCTCGACCTGCCGGTGGCGCATGCGATCTTCGGCAACGATCCGCGCGCCGTGGTCGCCTGGGGTCCCGGTCCCAAGGTCAGGGCGGTCGAATGCGAAGGCGGCTACAGGGTCACCGGCGTGTGGTCCTTTAGCTTCGGGCGGCCGTCACGCCACCTGGCTCGGCGCGCATAGTCCGATCTATCAGGCCGACGGCTCGCCCAAACTCGACGCCGATGGCAAGCCAGCTGCAGCGTACCATGCTGGTCCGCACCGAGGACGTGCAATGGACCGATATCTGGAACACGGTCGGCCTGCGCGGCACCGCCAGCGACCAGTTCGCGCTCGAACGACTTCTTCGTCCGGTCGGACCATTCGATCACCCGCGAATTCGACAAGGAGTGCCGCGAGAGCGGCCCGCTTTACCGCATGGGCGCCGGCACCTGCTACCAGGTCGGCTTCGCCGGCGTCGCCTGCGGCATCGCCCGCGGCGCGCTCGACTGCTTCATCGATATGGCGACGCAACAAGGTGGCGCGCGGCAGCAAGAGCCCGCTGCGCGACAATGCCGTGGTGCAGTCCAGCCTGGCCCAGGCCGAGGTCAATCTTCGCGCCGCGCGCGGCTTCGTGCTGCAGTCGATGGCCGACATCTGGAAGGATCTTTGCGCCGGCGCCTCCATCACGGTCGAGCAGCGCATCACGGTCCGCATGGCCGCGACCCACGCCATCCACAAGGCGCGCGAGGCGGTCGATTTCGCCTACCATGCCGCCGGCGCCACCTCGATCTTCGATGATCACCCGCTGGAGCGCCGTTTTCGCGATATCCACACCGTGACCCAGCAATTGCAGGGCCAGCTCAAGCATTTTGAAACCGTCGGCGCCTGGATGATGGGCGCCGATACCGACCTCACCTTCGTCTAAGGAGAAACACCATGCCACTTGGCGGACTGCAGCATTACACCATCGAACCCTCCGATCTCGAGCGCACCAAGGATTTCTATTGCGACGTGCTGGGACTGGAGAACGGCGACCGGCCGCCGCTCGATTTCCCGGCTACTGGCTCTATTCGGGCGGCACCGCCACCGTGCATCTGATGGGCACGCGCAAGCCGCGCGAGGGCATCGTGGTGCGCGGCACCGAGAAGAAATACGAGGACACCGGCCGCCTCGACCATATCGCCTTTGCCGCGAGCGATGTCGACGGCGTGCGCAAGCGCCTGCAATCCAGAAACGTGAAATTCCGCGAGAGCATCGTGCCGCGCACCGGCGATACCCAGTTCTTTCTCTACGATCCCGACGGCGTCGGCGTGGAGCTGAATTTCCCCAAAGTCATGATGCGTGGCTTCCAATCCGGCGCGTGTTGTCCGTGTCGCCAGCAGGTCGGTAGAGCGTTGCCAGACGCTCTACCGAAATCAAACCAACAAGAAAATCGATCGGGAGGTTAGAATGAAACTCGCCATTTCGAGTATTGCACTGTTCACTCTGGCTGTTGTCCCCACCACGTTTGCACAAGGCGAAACCTGCAACAGCAGGGCTCAGACCTGCACGGTCAAATGGGGTTCGCCCCGGCGGCCTGCTTCAACTCGTTCAGATTGGCGGCGTGTGAAAAGACCGGAAAGTACGTCGCTCCGAACGGCAACGTCTGGCCCGCAAACCGCACGCAAAGAAAACCAACGTCGAAAGCTGAAGCGTCGTCACGCCTTTCGGTTGCCCCAGGCATGCGCGCCGGCTATTCGCGGCCGTTTTCCTTGAACCGGCGCTAATCCAGCCCGCGCTCATGGCTCAAGCGCACCATCTCCTCGATGAAGATCGCCTTTTGCTTGTCGTCGAGGCTGGCGAACAACGGCTCGGCGGCATCGGCCACGTTGCGCTGATCGACCGCGCGATCGTTGAGGAACTGGGCTTCGTTGCGCATCTGCTCGATGATGTCGTCGGGCGGATCGCGCTTGGCGCGCGCAATGCGCAAATTGAGACGATCGGCGCCGTTATGCCCGAGATAGTGCATCGCGCTGTTGAAGCCGGTCCAGTTCTTCTCCTGCTCGGGCGTCAGATTCAATTCGGCCTTGATCCGGTCGATATTGGCGTCGCTGTTGGCGACAATCTGCTCGGCGCTCAGTTGCGGCGCGCCGTCCTGGGTCAGCACGCGGCTGCTGCTGATCCTGCGGCTCCTCTTGGCCGTTCCTTTGGCGCCCTTGCCGGCTTTGGCCGTCCTTTGTTTCGCTCGTTGGCTCGTTCGCTGGCGGCGTCTGCGTGTTTTTGCCAACGCCCGAACACGCCGGTAAACACGCCGACGACGCCGCCGATGGCGCCGCCCAATACGCCGCCGACCGGGCCGGCCGCCTTGTTGCCCTCCTTGGCTCCCTGTTGAACGCCTTGAACCAGCCCTTGCGCCTCGACCGTCGAGCGGTGCGCAGAAAAGTGCGACGACAACTGCCCCGAGCGCGAAACGCAATCTCCAATGCGCGCGCGCTGCTCGGTGTCGGGCTGATCATTATTTGGTCTCCATGGTCGATCGCGATGTGTTGGCTGAGCAATATCGGGGCGGTAAGTTTCCCGCATGATTCGGACATTATCGTTTTCGCCCCGAGCGAGTCCACCGTCGCGCCGCCTCGTCAACGCCGAGGGAAAGGCTTGCCGGATGAAACGGTTACAGCCGATAGCGTGGCAGACTGCGGCGCAATCGCGCACCTTTGCAAGTGATACCTGCGCCGACCAGTGTCCGCAGCGCAATATTTATTCGCCGCGACCCTGTCGATGGCATGCGGTCGGAAGCCCGATCGGCTGCGACCAATGTGCACACCACGTTAGTTCTAGAACCCGATCCGCGTGATTTCTCGACAGATGCCGGCAATTCTGCTCTGATCTTCAAAACAAATCTCCGCGCTCCCACGCATGGCAGTTTTCAGCGTGCCAGCTAGACGGAGTAAAAAAACAAACAAGCACATTTTGGCTCAGCAGGGAGGGAATGCCATGTCACGGAGAAAGCTGTCTCGCCGACAATTCGTAGCCGCTACCGCGCTGTCATCCGCCGCGCTGATCACCGCGCCCTATATTCGCGGCGCTCACGCAGCCGGCAAACTGACGATGGGCTTTTGGGATCACTGGGTGCCCGGCGCCAACAAGGCCTCTACCGATCTGGTCAACGAATGGGCCGAGAAGGAGAAGGTCGAGGTTTCGATCGACTACATCACCGAGCCAGGGCAACAAGAACCTGCTGACCATCGCCGCCGAAGCGCAGGCAAAATCCGGCCACGACATCTTCGCGATGCCGACCTGGTGGCCCCACGCCAATTCCGAACTGCTCGAGCCCGTCAACGACATCATGGAGCCGCTGATCAAGCAGAACGGCGCGGTCAACGGCACGGTGCAGATATCTCGGCCAACTGGACGGCAAGTGGCTCGGTGTTCCCGCCTGCGTCGGCAGCCAGATCAAGGGCCCCTGCTCCCGCATCGACCTGATGAAAAAGTACGCCGGCATCGATGTGCAGGAAATGTACCCGGCGGGCAGCCCGCCCAAGGCGGACAACTGGACCACCGATACGTTCCTGAAGGCGGCCGAGGCCTGCCACAAGGGCGGCGTCCCCTTCGGCATCGGTCTCGGCGAGACCACCGACAACGTCGATACCGCCGGCGCGTTCTTCCTCGCGTTCGGCGCCCAGCTCGTCGACGCCAAGGGCAACGTCACGGTCAAGACCGACGAGGTGCGGCAGGCGCTCGAATTCTACAAGAAACTGATCGCCTTCCTGCCGCCGGATGTGGCGGCCTGGGACGACGCTTCGAACAACAAGTGGCTGGTCTCCGGCAAGGGCGCCCTGATCATGAATCCGCCGAGCGCCTGGGCGGTCGCCAAGCGCGATGCGCCGCAAGTCGCCGAGCAATGCTGGACCCACGGCTTCCCGGTCGGGACCGAAGGGCCGGTTTGCGCCGTTCCTGCCCTATTTCTGGACCATCTGGAACTTCTCCAAGAACAAGGCAGGCCGCCAAGAGCCTGCTGGTGCATCTGTCGCAGCCGGCTGCGGTCGAGAAGATGGTGACGGCCAGCGGCGGCTACGATCTGCCGGCGTTCGAGAAGCTGACCACCTTCAAGGTCTGGGCGGAAGAAGGCCCGCCGAAGGGCACGCTCTTCCACTATCCCAATCCCTACAACCATCAGAACCTGTCGATCGCCGCGTCGCCGGCGCCGCCGAAGATCGCCCAGCAGATCTATGCGCAGGCGACCATGACCAAGATGTGCCTGCGCTACTATCAGGGCGAAGCGATGGAGAAGACGCTGGCCTGGGCGCGAAGGCGAGTGTGAAGGCTTCATGCGCAGCTGAGGCCGCGGATTGCGTGCGCGGCGGCCGTGCTTCAATCCGCAGGCCGACCGCGGCGTACCGCCACCGAACGACGTTGCTCTGAAAATCCCGTTTCTGAATAAACCGCGCGAGGAAGATGCATCATGGTTGATGTCGCATTTCAGCCGAACAGCGTTCCCCAGACGCGACCGGTGCGCAAGCGCGCCAGTCTGCGCACCGCGATGAAGCGCAAATCGACCGCGGCTTTTCTGATGACGCTGCCGTTGATCCTGTCTGATCGCAATTCTGGTGATCTATCCGGCGTTCTATTCCCTGCATCTGGCGACCCTGAACAAGTCGATGCAGCGCTTCGTCGGCCTCGGCAATTTCGAATTCCTGTTCAAGCGCGACACTTTCTGGCTGGTGGTGAAGCAGTCCTGCATTTTTGCGATCACGGCGGTGATCTTCAAGGCGCTGATCGGCTTCATCGTCGCCCATTTCGTTCACAACATTCCGGCCAAGGGCCAGCGCAAATGGCGCGGCATGCTGCTGGTGCCGTGGGTGATTCCGCCGGCGATGAGCACGCTGGCATGGCTGTGGCTGTTCGATCCGTCCTACAGCGCCTTCAACTACACGCTTTCGTTTTTCGGCATCGGGCCGATTCCGTGGACCGGCGACGCCAACTGGGCGCGCTTCTCGGTCATCCTGGTCAACATCTGGTACGGCGCGCCGTTCTTCATGATCATGTATCTGGCGTCGCTGAAATCGGTGCCCGAGCAGCTTTATGAAGCCGCGGCCATCGACGGCGCCAATTGGTGGCAGCGCATCTGGTACATCACGCTGCCGATGATGCGCAACATCATCGCGATCACGACGCTGTTTTCGCTGATCGTCACCTTCGCGAACTTCGACATCGTACGCATCCTCACAGCCGGCGGTCCGCTCGACCACACCCATATCTTCGCGACCTGGGCGTTCAGGATCGGTATCGAAGGCAGCGATATTCCGCTCGGCGCCAGCGTCTCGCTGTTCATGGTCCCGATCCTCGGCGATCGCGGCGATCTTCATCCTGCGCGACATCAACAAACGCGGGAATGAAGCCTGATGGCAAGCACCGTCGTGATCGACAAGGCCGCGCCGACCCGCAAGGTCAAATATGGCAGCATGAGCCGCGACCGCACCTGGGCGCTGCGGTGGTCGTACTTCTTTCTCACGCTGTTTGCGATCTTCTCGCTGGTGCCGCCGCTCTACATGCTGATCACCTCGCTCAAGAGCAGCGCCGAGATTTCGGCGGCGACCAACCCGTGGTGGGTATTCCATCCGACGCTGTCCAACTACGTCGGACTGCTGACATCGAACCAGTTCCTGACGATTTTTTCTGCAACTCCGCGATGGTTTCGATCTTCGTCGTGACCATCACCATGCTGATCAGCGTGCCCGCGGCATTCGCGTTGGCGCGGATGCGGTTCTGGGGCTCGGCGACGCTCGCAACCGGCGTGTTCCTGACCTACCTCATCCCCGACACGCTGCTGTTCATGCCGCTGTTCAAGATGTTCGCGGTGTTCGGCGATTGGACCGGGATCCAGTTGATCAACAGATGGTACGTGCTGCTGATCGTCTATCCGACGCTGACCGTGCCGTTCTGCACCTGGATCATGATCGGCTACTTCGCCTCGATCCCCAAGGAACTCGACGAGGCCGCCATCATCGACGGCGCGTCATGGTTCCAGACGCTGACGCGCATCTTCATTCCGGTCGCGCTGCCCGGCCTGATCGCCGCGACCATCTTCGCCTTCACGGTCTCATGGGCGCAGTTTCTCTATCCGCTGGTGTTCACGACCTCGACCGATCAACTGGTGCTGCCGGTCGGCATCATCACCACCCTGATCAAGGGTGACGTGTTCAACTGGGGACAGATCATGACCGGCGCCCTGCTCGGCGCGGCCCCGCCGCTGATCATCTACGCGTTCCTGATGGACTACTACATCGCCGGCCTCACCGCCGGCGCGACAAAGGGTTGAATCTCATGGCTGACGTGACGTTGCGTAAGGTTATCAAGCGTTACGACGACGTCGAGGCGGTGCGCGGCATCGATCTCGACATCGCCGACCATGAGTTCGTCGTGCTGGTGGGACCGTCCGGCTGCGGAAAGTCGACCACGCTGCGGATGATCGCGGGGCTTGAGGACATCACCGACGGCGACATCATGATCGGCGGCGACGTCGTCAACGACGTGCCGCCAAAGGATCGCGACATCGCGATGGTGTTCCAGAACTACGCGCTCTATCCGCACATGACGGTCGCGGAAAACATGTCGTTCGGACTGCGCCTGAAACAGCTATCCCAAGGCCGAGATCAAGACGCGGATCGACGAAGCCGCCCGCATGCTGGACATCGTCGAACTGGTCGACCGCAAGCCGAAGCAATTGTCGGGCGGCCAGCGCCAGCGCGTCGCGATGGGCCGCGCCATCGTGCGCAACCCCAAGGTCTTCCTGTTCGACGAACCGCTGTCCAATCTCGACGCCAAGCTGCGGGTCCAGATGCGGATCGAAATCAAGAAGGTGCATCAGAAAGTCCGCACCACGACGGTCTACGTGACCCACGACCAGGTCGAGGCGATGACGCTGGCCGACCGGGTCGTGGTGATGAATCACGGCCGCATCGAGCAGATCGGGACGCCGAACGATCTCTATCACAACCCGGCCACCCGCTTCGTCGCCGGCTTCATCGGCTCGCCCGGCGATGAATTTCATGCCCGTGCCGGCTCGAGGACGTCGCCGGCAAGCTGAACATCCGGTTGACCGACCGCATCGCCTTTCCGCTGCCGCCGGCCCGCGCGGCCCGATATCAGGGCGTCGCGCGCAACGAGAAATTGCTGCTGGGCCTGCGGCCGGAACATATCACCGAAGCGAAAGCGCATCCGGAGCCCGGGGTCGAGGCCTTCGACGCCGTACTGGACGTGACCGAACCGATGGGCATGGAGACGCTGATTTATTTCACGCTCGAAGGCGCGCAGGTCTGCGGGCGGGTCAATCCCAACGCCGGCGCCCGCGACGGCGGCCCGCTTCGATTGGCAGTGGACCTCAACAATATGCACCTGCTAAACGAGGCCACCGGCGCCGTCATTTGACGGGCGCATGACAAGAAAAGGCCAGCGGCTGGGCAAGGAATCGGGAATGGCGACCAACAAGAAGAAAATTTTCATCACTGAATCGATGTCACAACAGGGACGCGCCCTGTTCAGCGACCGGGACGACATCGAACTGGTCGAATTCCCCAATATGATATCCGCCAAGGATTTCGAGGCCATGCTCAAGGAGCAGGCGCCGGTTCACGGCGTGGCGCTGGGCGCGACCCGTTTCGGCGAACCGGAGCTCGAGGCGTCGCAGGATATGCGGGTCGTGACCCGGATCGGCGTCGGCTATGACGCCGTCGACGTTCCCGCGCTGAGCCGCCGCAAGGTGCCGCTGATGGTGGCGGGCACCGCCAATTCTCCCTCCGTCGCCGAACAGGCGATGTTCATGATGCTGTGGCTGGCCAAGCGCGCCGATCGAAATGCATACGCTGGTGAAGGACGGCAAATGGGCGACCCGGCTCGGGCTGTTGCCTTACGATCTCTTCGGCAAGACGGTTCTGATCGTCGGCTTCGGCCGCATCGGCACACGAACCGCCAAACGCTGCCTTGCCATGGAAATGAACGTCCTGATCTACGATCCCTACAAGCCGCGCCGCCGAGATCAAGGCGGCCGGCTGCGAGCCGGTCAGCCGATCTCGACGCGGCGCTGCCGGGCGCCGATTTTGTCAGCGTGCACTGCCCGAAGACGCCGGAGACGGTCGGGATGTTCAACGCCGCGCGGCTGAAGCGCATGAAGCCGACGGCCTATCTGATCAACACCGCGCGCGGCGGCATCGTCGACGAGAAGGCGCTGTATGACGCGCTTTCGTCCGGCAAGCTCGCCGGCGCCGGTCTCGACGTGTTCGAGCAGGAACCGCCGCCGGTCGGACATTCGCTGTTCGAGCTTCCCAATGTCATCATCGCGCCGCATGTCGCGGGCGTGACATGGGAAGCGGTCGACCGCATGAGCGTGCAAACCGCGCGCAATATCCTCAGCGCGCTCGACGGCGAACCGATCAAGCAGAACGTCATCAATCAGGACGTGCTCGGTTATTGCGCGAACGGCCGTGTGATCGCCTGATGGCGCCGAGACCGGATCTGCGCGGGTGCGGCCGACGGAAACAAATTGCGCGGATTTGCGCATAGACCGACAAAACTCAGCCGCATTCGAGCGCAAGGTAGGGATATCGCGGCTGCAGTTGAGGACCTTGCTCGCTGCGACAACTGTCCGGAGGCCGATACCTTGAGTAAAAGCGACCCGACCGATCATGCACTCGCGGCCATCGCCAGCATCCTCGATCAACCGGAAGCCAGCCACGAACCCGAAAAGGCCGCAGCGAGGAAAAGCCGGTCGTGTCCGTCCGGTCGCAGCGGATGGTCTACTCGAAAACCGGTCCCGGCCCGATGGCAGCGCTCCGTTTCAAATGGACGGCACGCCGCGAGGATCACGGCGACTATTATGTCGACGAGACGATCGGCGAAAATTCCCGGCCCATCACCAGCGGACCGATGTCGAAGGAAGCCGCCATCCAGTTCGTGGACGATCGCGCCAGCGAAGTGCGGCGGCGCTTCGAGCGGCTCAAGGGCGAAATGACCGGTGCAAAACAGCGCACGTTGCAGATCTTGCCCGGAAAATCAGCGGCGAAATGTAGCCGGTTCAGTCCGGCGATGCCTTGGCCGGCGTTCCCAGAAAATCCTTCTTGCCGATGATCGACGCCGACAATGGCGCAGGATGTCGTAGGCCGTGGTGACGTGGAAAAAGAACTGCGGGACGCTGAACGTAAGCAGCAGCGACCTGCCGGTGAATGTGCGCTGCGAGCCGTTGCGGAAGGTGAAAACCACCTCTTTGTCGGCGGCGCCGTTGATCTGCTCCGGCCGCAGGCTGTTCATAAAATCGATCGCGGTGGCGATGCGTGCCTTGAGTTCAGGAATGTCCGGCTCGGAGTCCGGAAATACCGGCGGTTCCACGCCGGCCATCAGGGCGCAGGCGAACACCGCATGGCGATTGGCCTCGCCGACCTGGCGCGCGAGGTTGTACATGTTGGGATAGAGGCTGCGTGTTGAGCAGAATCGAAGGATCGATTTTGCGGGCCTCGGCATAAACAGCCGCATGGTCGAGAAGATCGGACAAACTGCCGAGAAACTGCGTGAAAACGCCGACCGAGGCCTGGTGCATCGAGATGGTCACGTCTGGGTTTCCTCTCGCTCAATCCGCAAAACCTGATCCGAGTGCTTAATGCGCCGGGCCATGGCTTTCCGGGGTTGTCTGAGTTGAAACCGGTCGTGCGGTAAACTGCCGCGACGACGATTTCCTCACCAAAATCTGCCGCGTGCGAAAGAAAATCCCGATGTTTCGAATCCTGACCGCTCTCGCCGCCGCCTTTCTTCTGCTCGCAGCTCCGGCGCAGGCCCAGCAGACCTCCCGCCTCGACGACATCGTAAAACGCGGAACGCTGCGCGTCGGCATGACCGGCGACTATTTGCCGTTCAGCTATCTCGACAAGGACGACCTCCAAATTCCGCGGCTTCGACGTCGATATGGCGGAGGCGCTGGGCAAGGCGCTCGGCGTCAAGGTCGAATATGTCCAGACCGCGTGGCCGCAATTAATGAAGGATTTCGAGGCCGACAATTTCGATATCGCGATGGGCGGCATCTCGATCACGCTCGACCGGCAGAAAAAGGGAATGTTCTCCACCCCGATCATGCGCGAGGGCAAGACGCCGATCGCACGCTGCTCGGACAAGGGCAAATACGAAACCCTCGCCGAGATCGACAAGCCCGGCACCCGCGTGATCGTCAATCCCGGCGGCACCAACGAGCGGTTTGCCAAGGCCAATGTCAAAAACGCCGAGATCAAGACCTAGAACGACAATGTCACGATCTTCGACGAGATCGCCAAGCGGCAATGCCGATCTGATGATGACGGATTCGTCGGAGACGCGGTATCAGCAGAAGCTGCATGCCGGCGTGCTCTGCGCGGTGCATCCGGACAAGCCGTTCGACTTTGCCGAGAAAGCCTATTGGCTGCAGCGCGACGCCGCCTCAAGGACTTCGTCGATCAGTGGCTGCACATCTGCAACCGAAGACGGCAGCTTCAGGAAAATCTATGCTGCCTGGTTTGAATGAATCCCCGCCGCCGGATGATCGGCTTTTGCGCGCGAAATTGACCGCCCGTGCTGTCCTAAATTAAACTGGCTCGCGAACGCCGCATTGAACCCAAGCCGGGCAATTCGCGACTCATTCGATGAAAGTGACCTAGGTCACGTTGCCGAGAACCGCTGCCGAGCGCGTAGGGTCGGGACCGAGGTTTCGCCTGCTCAGGAGGTCATGATGAGAAAGCTTTTTGCGATCGCCGCCTTTTTGCTGGCGAGTTCGGCCGCGCAGGCTCAATACACCTTCGAATACGGCGGACGCACCATTCGCATCGACCCGGATCGCGGCACGGTTTCGATACCGGGCGTCTACGACAACACCGGACGCCGGAACAAACGTTCGAATAACGACAGGACAGCGACCGTCGCGCGCAAGCAGGCGCCTGACGCAGGCGAAGATCGATCCGCAGGCAGCGCCGCGCCCCGCGGCCGACCGGTCCCGCGCCGTGACGGCTGCCCCGGCTGCGCCTGCGCCGCGCCGAACACCGCCCCGCGAATGTCGCGCCGGCGGATACGCAGCCATCCGGCCCCCGGCTGGCGCTCCGCGCGCAAGCTCTAGCCGGATCCGGCTCCCGCCGCCAGGCCCGCACCGCCTCCGGTCGTCGCGACGGCGCCGCGTCGAAGCAGCCGATCCCCGCCTGCCCCCGCGCCCTCGGCAGCTCCGTCGGCAACCTCACCGCTCGGCGTTTGGCTGACCGAAGAGAAAGAAGGCAAGGTCCGGATCGAGCAATGCGGCGCCAATCTCTGCGGATATTCCGTCGATGCCAAATCGAACCAGAACGGCGAGCAGGTTCTGATCAATATGAAGCCCGGCAAGGATTCCAAATGGAGCGGGCGAATTTTCGACCCGAACACCGGCAGCACCTATGACTCGACGATCGCGCTGAAAGGCTCCGGACGCCTTGCGCGTCCAGGGTTGCGCCTTCGGCGGCATGTTCTGCGGCGGCCAGACCTGGAGCCGGCTGAACTAGATGTGCGCTTCGGACGGTCCGTGGCATAAGGCATCGTCGCCGGTATGGAAGGCCTTGGCCTCGCTGGATACCGCATGCCAGCGACCGGCCTCGCGCCGTGACCGACCTGTTTCACGCGAAATTTGCGCTCTCGATCCTTCTAGTGTGACTCCCGTCACATTCCCCGACGAGCCGATGTGCGAGTTAGATCGCATCGGAACAAAGGGGAACGTCATGGGACACTTTCGCAAAACAATCATCGCCAGCCACATCCTGTTGCTGCTGGCAGCGCCGATCGCCACGCCTGCCGCGGCTGCGACATTCGATGGCGAATGGAATGTCCAGATCGCATCGAGCAATTCGGCTTGCCCGAGCGGGACCAGCGTCGCGATCGGCATCAGCAACGGCCAGGTCGCATCCGGAAACGCCATGGTCACCGCGTCAGGCCGCGTCGCGGATGCCGGCACCATCAGCGTGACCCTGATCAGCGGCATGAAGCGGGCGGTCGGCTCCGGTCACCTCACCGCGACATCGGGATCGGGCACCTGGCACGGCGCGCTGTGCTCGGGCACCTGGACCGCGCAGCGGATTTAGCCGCTGCGCGGCTAGGATGCCGACCTGACACGGCATATTCCGCATCCGTCACCGGCTCCATCCAGTCCGCGGTCTTTCCGTCGAGCGCTTCCTGCATCGCGAGATGAGTCATGCCCGTGGTCGGAGCGCCGCCATGCCAGTGTTTTTCGCCCGGCGGAATCCAGACCACGTCGCCCGGACGGATCTCGCGCACCGGTCCGCCCTTGGTTTGAACCCGGCCCACGCCGGCGATCACGTACAGCGTCTGGCCGAGCGGATGGGTATGCCAATTGGTCCGCGCGCCCGGCTCAAACGATACGCGGTTCACCACAAGCCGCGCCGGAGCTTCGGTCGTCGATGATCGGATCCTGCAACACCGTGCCGGTGAAGTATTCCTTGGGCGCGCGACGGGTCGGGCCGCGAACCGGCGAGATGAATATCCATGGGGTCTCCTCCCTGTTTTCGGACTTTGTGTCCGTCGATTATTTCTTGGTGGCCGCGTAGCGCGCCTTGGTCTCGGCGTTCATGGGATAGAGACCCGGCAGCACGGCGCCGCCGTTCACCTGCTCGACGATCCAGGCTTCCATCCGCTCCTGTTCGGCGCCTTCCGCCAGAATGAGATCGAGAAACGCCTTGGGGATCACGACCGCGCCATCCTGATCGGCGACGATGATGTCGTCCGGAAAGATCGCCACGCCGCCGCAGCCGATCGGCTCGCCCCAGCCGACGAAGGTCAGCCCGGCGACCGAAGGCGGCGCCGCGAAGCCGTCGCACCACACCGGCAGACCGGTGCCGAGCACGCCTTCGAGATCGCGCACCACGCCGTCGGTCACCAGTGCGGTGACGCCGCGCTTGACCATGCGGGCGCACAGGATATCGCCGAAGATGCCGGCATCGGTGATGCCCATGGCATCGACCACGGCGATGCAGCCTTCCGGCATGGCTTCGATCGCGGTCCGGGTCGAAATCGGCGACGACCAGGATTCCGGCGTCGCCAGATCCTCGCGCGCCGGCACGAAACGCAAGGGTAAAGGCCGGCCCGACCAGCCGCGGCTGTCCCGGCTGCAGCGGACGCGAGCCCCGCATCCAGACATTTCGCAGGCCCTTCTTGAGCAGGACCGTGGTGATGGTGGCGGTGGAGACGCGTGAAAGGGTCTTGATCGCTTCTGGGGTCAGGGACATCGAAAAGGCAGCTCCGGGTGGGAATTGATCGAACTGGCGCATCTTGCGGGGCGGGCGCATCGCGTCAAGGGCGAGTATCGATGGCGGCGTGACAAGCACGATATATTGAGCGAAAAACACCTTCCCCGCGAGTTTGTGAGGTCATGGCCGCGACACTCCCCCCGCCCCGACTTCTGCCGAGTGGCGACAGCGCCATCACGGTGGAATTCTGCCCGCAACATCGATGACGCGGCGAACCAGCGGGTGCTGGCGCTCGACGCGGCGCTGGCGCGTGAGGCCGATCGCCGGCGTGACCGAGACGGTGCCGACCTATCGGTCGCTGCTGGTGCATTACGATCCCCTGCAGATCGGTTTCGACGCGCTGGCTGCGAAGCTGGTTGCGCTGGCGCAAGGCTGCCGGTGCCTCCGACAGCGAAAACGCGGCGCTGGCGCATTCCCGTGGTCTATGGCGGCGAGCACGGCATCGATCTGGAGGACGTCGCCAAAACGCTCGATACGACGCCGGACGATATCGTGGCACGGCATGTCGCCGGCGATTATCGCGTCGCCATGATCGGCTTTACGCCGGGCTGGTCCTATCTCAGCGGCCTTGAGGATCGACTGCAGATGCCGCGGCGGCAAAATCCGCGACTGCTGACGCCGGCCGGCACGATCTCGATCGGCGGCGTGCAGACCGGCGTGCAATGTCTCGCCGGGCCAAGCGGCTGGCATCTGCTGGGACAGACCGCGGTCAGAACCTACCAGTTGCATCGCGATCCGATCTTCCTGCTGGAGCCCGGCGACTACGTGACGTTTTCGGCCGTCGATGCCAAAACCTTCGCCGAACAGGATCGCGCCGCCGGAACGCGGCGAAATCGTCGCCGAGTTGATCGCCTCATGAGCAAGCTCGTCATTTCAGCCATCGGGCCCGCAAGCTCGGTGCAGGACGGCGGCCGCTACGGCGCGCAGCGTTATGGTCTGACGCCGAGCGGCGCGATGGACCGGCTTGGCGCTGGCAGCGGCGAATATGTCTGGTCGGAAATGCGCTGTTCGCCGCCGCCATCGAAATCGGCCCGTTCGGCGCCGCGTTCACCGCGCGCGACGGCGCGGTTCGCGTCGCGCTGGCGGGCGCATCGCGCAACGCCGATATCGCCGGACGCGCCGTTGCGTTCGGATACCTCGATGACCCTGGCCGATGGCGAGACCCTGACGCTCGGTTTTGCCCGCGGCGGCTCGTTCAGCTATCTCGCGATCGAAGGCGGCATTGCCGGCGAGCCGATGTTCGGCAGCCTCGCGGTGAATGCGCGCGCCGGGCTCGGCAGTCCCTATCCGCGCCCGCTGCAGGCCGGCGACGAATTGCAGGCAGCGGCCGCAAGCGGCGCTGACCGAGCGCCGGATCGATCTGCCCGCCGTCGGCGGACGCACCGATCCGCGTGGTGCTGGGTCCGCAGGACGACGAATTCGGTGACGGCCACAGCAGCTGTTTCTGGACAGCGAGTGGAAGATATCGGCGACCAGCGACCGCATGGGCTATCGGCTCGAAGGTCCCGCCATCAAACATCTGCACGGCCACAACATCGTCTCCGACGGCACCGTGAACGGCAGCATCCAGGTGCCCGGCAACGGCGCAGCCCATCGTGCTGATGCCGGATCGCGGCACCAGCGGCGGCTATCCCAAGATCGCAACCGTGATATCAGCCGATCTCGGCCGGTTTGCGCAGATTCCGGCGGGAAAGGGCTTTCGCTTCAAGGCGATCAGCATGGCCGAGGCGCAGGCCGAGCTTCGCAAATTCGCGGAATTGCTGCGCGCCCTGCCCGACCGCGTCCGGGATATCGAAAATTTTGATCTCAACATCGAAGCGCTGCAAGATGCTAACGTCGCCGGCGCCGCCGTCAGCGCCGTCGATGCCGGAACCTGGCAAATTCCATCGCCTGCGGACACTGCAGGACTAGTCCGATTCACTCACGCAAGCGGACACATCATCATGACAATCGATCTCAATTGCGATCTCGGCGAAAGATTTGGCGCATGGGAAATGGGCAACGACGCCGACATGATCGGTCTTGCCACCTCGGTCAATATCGCCTGCGGCTTTCATGCCGGCGATTCCGACACCATGCGCAAGACCGTGGACCTGGCGAAGGCGCGCGGCGTCAGCATCGGCGCGCATCCCGGCTACCGCGACCTGCACGGCTTCGGCCGCCGGCCGTTTCCGGGCATGAAGGCGTCCGAGATCGAAAACATGGTCGCCTACCAGATCGGCGCGTTGCAGGCGATCGCGACCATGGCCGGTCACAAGGTCACCCACGTCAAGGTGCACGGCGCGCTCTCGAACGTCGCCTGCGAGGACGACATGACCGCGCGGGCGATGGCCTCCGCCATCAAGGCGGTCGACCGCAATCTGATTTTTGTCGTGCTCGCCAATTCGAAGCTGGTGCCGGCCGGCGAAGCCGCCGGCCTGCCGATGGTGCACGAAGTGTTCGCCGACCGCGCCTATGAAGATGACGGCCAACTGGTTTCACGCCGCAAGCCCGGCGCGGTGCTGCATGATGCCGCGGCGATCGCGCAGCGCGTGGTGCGGATGGTGCAGGACGGCGCGGTGGTCTCGGTCACCGGCAAGGTCATCAAGATGCGCACCGATACCGTATGCATTCACGGCGATACCCCGGGCGCGGTCGATATCGCCCGCGGCGTGCGGCAGGCGTTGAAGGACGCCGGCGTTGAGGTCGCGCCGTTCAAGACGATGATCCAGTAACGCCTAGAACGGATGAACCGACAGCGTGCCGAACACCACGGCCGCAATGAGGGCGAATGCGCCGTAGAACGCGGCCATTTGAATTCCTCGTCCGGTTCGTCCCGAAAGGGAACGTGCGTAAAGGTGCAGACGGGCTTCCGCCGATAGTTCGCGCATGGTCGATCTCCAACGCCCCATCGAACATAGTGGAATACTGTTCGCGGCTGGATGCAAGACGATCGCAGAAATAGCGATACCGACGCTCTACGGAGTAGCGATTGCAGACGAAAATTCTATGCCGGCGATTTCGTGCGAGAATTTTATTCGTTCAAATTTGAAGCTGATTGACGGAACCGGTTCCATCAATACACGTCCTGCTGGAACCGGCCCGTCTTCTTGAGTTCCGCGACAAAGCGGACGGCCTCGTCGGTGGAACGCGCGCCGAACTGCGCGACGATATCGACCAGCGCGCGCTCGACATCCTTTGCCATCCGCTTGGCGTCGCCGCAGATGTAGATGTTGGCGCCCTCGGCGAGCCACGTCCACAATTCGCGGCCGACTTCGCGCATGCGGTCCTGCACATAGAATTTCTTGTCGCCGTCGCGCGACCACGCCAGCGACATCCGCGTCAGCAGGCCCGACGTTTTCATGGCGTTCAGTTCGTCGGCATAGAAGAAATCGCTGCTGCTGCGCTGATGGCCGAAGAACAGCCAGTTCTTGCCGGTCGCGCCGGTCGCCCGGCGGTCATGCAGGAACGCGCGGAACGGCGCGACGCCGGTGCCCGGCCCGATCATGATGATCGGCGTTGCCGGATCCTGCGGCAGCGCGAAGCCATGGGCCTTCTGGACATAGACCTTGAGCTCGTCGCCGGGATTGATGCGCTCGGCGAGGAACATCGAGGCCAGCCCGAGCCGCTTGCGCTTGCCGATGACGTAGCGCACGCAATCCACCGTCAGCGACAGTTTGCCGGGCGTGGCATTGTGCGACGACGAGATCGAATAGAGCCGCGGCTGCAACGGCTCCAGCGCCTCGACGAAGGCTTCGGGATGCGGGCGCACATTGGAGAATTTCTGCAGCACCGCCATCACGTCCAGCGTCGCGGCGTCGCCGTCGGGATCCTCGCCGCGCCCGAGCGCGCGAGCTTTCTCGCGCTGCGCGCCGCCGGTGATGAACGAGATCAGTTCGAACAGCGTATCCGGCGCCGGCGCCAGCGAGACGTCGTCGAGCAGGACCTCGCGCAGCGTCTTGCCGCTGACCTCGGTGGTATGGGAGGCGCCGAGCAGCGCGATGATCTGGTCGACATGGCCGAGATCGTTGCGCGCAAAGATGCCGAAGGAATCGCCGACGACATAATCGAGGCCGCAGCCGCTGAGGTCGAAATCGATATGCCAGGTTTCCTTTTCCGATCCGGTCTTGTTGAGCAGGCGGCGCGACACGAACTTTGCCGAAACCGGATTGTCGCGCGAACGACCCGAGCTCCGCCGTAATAACAGGCGCGGTGACGACGGCGGGCGCCGCCGAACCGGGCGACGCGGCCGGCGTCTTCTCCATCTCCTCGTTCAGCGCCTTGAGCATCCGCGCGGTTTCCTTGCCGCCGGGCACGCAGAGATTGAGCCGCGCTTCCGCCTTGTTCGCGATCGCATCGGAATAGTCGTTGCAGTTGTAGCCGCACTGGCCGCAGTCCTGCTGCGCCATCGCCGCCATCATGCGCCGCCGCAACGGGCGGCCTTCGGCGAGCTTCATGCGATCCGCAATCGGCATGGTCTGGTCGTGCCACGGCGCTTCGCCGTCGTCGCCATCGCCGCCCTGCAAGGCGCAGCGCCCTGCTCCGCCGACAGCGGCGCCGGCGCGTCGGCGACAGCAGTCCGGCAAAGAAGCCGTTCAGCCAGGAACGCTGCGCCTCGGAGAACGGCGCGCTGGACGGAATGATTTCGATTTTCGGCGGCGGCGTCATCTGGTTCATGCGGAAACCTCGGCATCGGCCAGCTTGCGCAGCGCTTCGCCGTCGTGGCGGCGCGCAAACATCAGGAACGTCTCATCGGCCGACGCGCGATGGGACAAATAGGCTTTCAGCAGCCGCTCGACATAGACAGGCGCGTCCTCGGCCTTGACGTCGTGAAAAACCTCCTGCCCGACCTCGGCTTCCGGACCGAAGCCGCCGCCGGTGAAGATATGAAAGCCATCGACGGTGTCGTCGGTATCGCCGACCGCGATGCGCGCGCCGATCATGCCGATGTCGCTGATGTAATGCTGCGCGCAGGAATGGTGGCAGCCGGTGAGATGGATGTTGATCGGCGTGTCGATCGTGACCCGCGGGTCGCACCAGTCCGCAATGCGTGCGGCGGTGCGCTTGGTGTCGGCGAGTCCGAATTTGCAGCCGGCGCGGCCGGTGCAGGCGATCAGCCCGGCGCGGAGTTCCGAGGTCTTGATCGCAAGGCCGATCGCCTCGATCGCGGCCGTGGCCAGCGCCACCTTGTCGTCGGGCACGCCCGGAATCAGCAGGTTTTGCCAGACCGTGAGGCGGATTTCGCCGTCGCCGAGATCCCTTGCGATTTTTGCCAGTCCGCGCATCTGTTCGCAGGTCACCTTGCCGAGCGGCAACGCGACGCCGATCCAGTTCAGGCCTGCCTGCTTTTGGCTGTGCACGCCGATATGCGCGGTGCGGTCGAATACCGGCCGCGGGGCGATGGCTTCCTGCGGCACGCGCGTGAAGGTGTGGCCGAGCTTCTCCTCGACGAGCACCAGGAACTTGTCCATCCCCATGCCATCGATGACGTATTTCAGCCGCGCCTTGAGACGGTTGGTGCGATCGCCGAGATCGATGAAGACGCGGACGATGGCGTCGGCCACTTTGGTGGCGTCCGCGGGCTTGACGATAATGCCGGTATCGGCGGCGAAATCCATATGGCCGGTGATGCCGCCGATTCCGAGCCTGAACCAGATGCCGGGCTCGACGCCGAAACCGTCCTTCACTTCAACGGCTGCAAACGCGATGTCGTTGGTGTCTTCGAGCACGGCGATCTTGCCGGCGCCGTCGAATGCGACGTTGAACTTGCGCGGCAGTCCCGTCAGCGAACGGTCGTTGAGAATGTGATAGTGCCACTCCCGGGCATATTCGCGGGTGTCGAGCAATTCCTGCGGATCGATCCCGGCGGTCGGCGTGCCCGTGACATTGCGGATGTTGTCGGCGCCGGAGCCGCGCGAGCACAGGCCGAGGTCCTGGATACCCTCGATCAAGGCGACCGCGTTCTTCGGCGGGATTTCGCGGACCTGCAGGTTGGCGCGGGTGGTGACGTTGGCGAAAGGCCCGCACAAGGGTTCGACCAGGTCCGCCAACCCTGCGAATTGCCAGTGCTTGAGGATGCCGTTCGGAATCCTCAAGCGGCACATGTAGGAGTCCTGCGCCGGCGCGACATAAAACAGGCCATAGTAGCGCCAGCGGAAATTGTCGGCGGGCGAAGGCCGCGCATCGATCAGCGCCTGCTCTTTCAGTCGCGGATAGGCGTCGAATGGATGCTGTTCACGCTTCCACTTTTCCTGGTCGACAAGCTTCTTGCCGGAGGCCGTGACGCGATCCTGCGCCTTGATATGCGATGCTTCCGGCCCTGTTGGCTCCGCGTTTGCTTTGCCGGCGGCAGCACCGCCGAGGCCACGTCCAACCCGGCTGATCTGCAGTCCGGAAGTAAAACCCTCAAGATAGCGCTTCTGCTCGTCGGTAAAGTCGATGGGGAGGGTCTCGATTTTCATAATGCGTGACGAAGCTCCTGCGGCCACGATCGGTGGCTTCAACGGAAAGGGAATGTGACCGCGCTGAGATTGGTTCGGCGGAGGGCGCCGGGCCGAATTTCTCAGGAACGGTCCGACCAGCTTCGTTGCTGCGGAAATCCATCTTGGACGGGGCCAACGGCATCACCGCGTCTGGCCGCACTGCAACATTCAAGTTGTGTGCCATGCCGCGCCCCATATAATATTCAGGCATTTCAACTATTTAAGCTGAGGATTTGGAACCCGGCCGCCCTGTATTGCCGCTAATTTTGAGCAAGCAGCCCAAAAACTAGCCTCTTGCGGCTGATGCCCGATTTTAGCGCAGGGTCACATATCAAGGCTTCCGGCGTCCAATCGCGAATGCTGCCAAGTGTCCGGCAATGTCGTTGGCATCGAACGCTGGCCCGGCAAAGGCCCCTACGGGGTCGGCAGCGTCAGTTGGTTTGCCCGGGTGCCCAAGCGCCGCGTCGTAGAGATCGGGCCTGAACACCGCCTCGGCCGTCCTTAGCGCCTGATGGCTGATCGAGGCCTGTCCCCAGCGCACCATCTGGGCGTAGAGCCATGCCGCCTGCACGGGATCGGGCCGGGTCGCGCCTTCCCGCCCGACCAGGAGATAGCGGTTGCTCTCGCGCATCACACCATCGGGAGAGATCTTCAGGCGGCCGTCCAGCGTACGCTGGATAACATCGGCATCGACGCCGATCCGCTCGGGGTGGGCCAGGATCCGCGCCGCCTCGGCGCGATTTTGCGGCTGTTCGATGAATTCGGCGGCGCGGATATGCGCCCGGACCAGGCCGGCCACGACGGCAGCGTTTTTCTCCGACCAGTCCTGCCGGACGGCCAACACCTTCTCCACGGCGGTGACCAGAATGTCAGCGACGAAATGCAGGATATGTCCAATACCAAGATCGACCGCGATCGAGTTCCAGGGTGCGCCGACACAGAATGCATCGACATGGCCGCTGGCGAGACTGTTCACCATGTAAGGCGGTGGCAGCACCACCAGACGCACATCCTCGTCGGGATCGACGCCGCCCGCGGCCATCCAGAATCGCAGCTGATAGTTGTGGGTCGAGAACGGAAACGTCATGCCGAAGGTCAAAGGCTCCGCGCCGCTTTTGCGACGTGCCGCAACCACGCGCGACAACGCCAGCGCCGTGACCATCGGATCGAAGCGATCACCGTCGATTTCGGCCATGATCGCCGCATGCAGCGCGGGAGACACGGTAATGGCATTGCCGTTGAGGCCGAGATTGAAGGGCGCCACGATCGGCACCTTGACGTGGCCGAGCCCGAGGCTCGACGCGATCGCGACCGGCGCCAACAGGTGCGCGGCATCGAACAGGCCGATATTGAGCTTGTCGCGGACGTTCGACCACGACACTTCCCGCACCAGCGTGACGTCGAGTCCCTCCGCCGCGGCAAAGCCCATGTCGACGGCGACGATCAGCGCTGCGGCATCGACCAGCGGAATGAAACCTATGTGAATCGGTTGAGTCATTTCAGCAGCTCCGACGCCGTCAGGACGGACTGTGCGATCTCGCCAATCTTCTTTTTCTCGCGCATCGCGGTCGAGCGCAGCAGCACATAGGCCTCGTCTTCGGTCAGGCCTTTCAGTTTCATCAGGATTCCCTTGGCGCGGTCGATAACCTTGCGATCCTCCAGCGCCGACTTGGCGCGATCGAGTTCTTCCTGCAATTTCGCGAAAGCGTTAAAGCGCGAGATGCAGAGATCGAGGATCGGTTTGAGGCGTTCTTTCTTCAGCCCGTCGACGATATAGGCGGAGACGCCGGCATCCACCGAAGCCTGGATCGAGGCGGCATCGCTCTGATCGACGAACATCGCAACCGGCCGCCGCACGGCGCGGCTGACCTGGAACATCTGCTCCAAAACGTCGCGGCTGGGATTTTCCAGATCGATCACGATGACATCGGGATCGAGAGCATAGATCCGGGCCAGCAGATTATGCATCTCGCTGATGTGGGTGACGCCGGTAAAGCCTGCCTCGCGCAACCCTTCCTCGAGGATCGCGGCGCGGATCGGGCTTTCGTCGACAATGACGATTTTAGGAGACTGTTCGGCGCCCATCGATCACTCGCATTCGCGGCCAATCCATCCTTAGCACGCCGGATGCGGGCTTAAAGCCTTGTAATTATGAGCAATTGGGACTAGCTCCTGCCCATCAATCGGGCATATCAAAACATGCAACAGGCCGCCGCGCCCAAAGTCAGCTTTGTCTCCCTGGGGTGCCCCAAGGCGCTGGTGGATTCCGAGCGCATCATCACGCGGCTGCGGGCCGAAGGCTACGAACTCGCCCGCAAACATGATGGCGCCGATATCGTGATCGTCAACACCTGCGGCTTTCTGGACAGCGCCAAGCAGGAGTCGCTCGGCGCCATCGGTCAGGCGATGGCCGAAAACGGCAAGGTGATCGTCACCGGCTGCATGGGTGCTGAGCCCGAGCAGATCGAGGCCGCTTATCCCGGTGTGCTCTCGATCACGGGGCCCCAGCAATATGAGAGTGTGCTCGATGCCGTGCACCGCGCGCTGCCGCCGCTGCACAATCCCCACCTTGATCTGGTGCCGCCGCAGGGTATCAAGCTGACACCGCGGCACTACGCCTATTTGAAGATTTCGGAAGGCTGCAACAACCGCTGCAGCTTCTGCATCATCCCGAAACTTCGCGGCGATCTGGTGTCACGGCAGGCCAACGATGTGCTGCGCGAGGCGGAGAAACTGGTTACCGCCGGCGTCAAGGAATTGCTGGTGATTTCACAGGACACGTCGGCCTATGGCGTCGACCTGAAATATGCCGCGAGCCCGTGGAAGGATCGCGAGGTCCGCGCCAGGTTTTTCGATCTCGCCAAGGAACTCGGTGAATTCGGCGCCTGGGTTCGCTTGCAATATGTCTACCCCTACCCCCATGTCGACGAAGTCATCGGCCTGATGAATCAGGGCAAGGTCCTGCCCTATCTCGACATCCCCTTTCAGCATGCCAGTCCGGAAATCCTGAAAGCGATGAGGCGTCCGGCGGCACAGGACAGGACGCTGGCCCGGATCAAGAAGTGGCGCGAGGAATGTCCCGAACTGACACTCCGTTCGACCTTCATCGTCGGCTTTCCCGGCGAGACGGATTCGGACTTTGCCTATCTGCTCGACTGGCTTGAGGAAGCCGAGATCGACCGCGTCGGCTGTTTCAAATATGAGCCTGTCGCGGGTGCTTCATCGAATGCAATCGGCAATCCCGTGCCGGAAGAGATCAAGACCGGGCGCTGGAACGCCTTGATGGCCCGGCAGCAGACCATTTCCTCACGCCGGCTGAAACGCAAGGTGGGTACGCGGCAACAGGTCATCATCGATGAGGTCGGTCCGACCGTGTCTAAAGGGCGTTCGAAAGCAGATGCACCGGAGATCGACGGTGCAGTCTATGTCTCAAGCCGCCGCCCGCTTCGCGTCGGCGAGATCGTCACCGCGAAAATCGAGCGTGCCGATCAATATGACCTGCACGGCAGCGTCGCGGGATTTTAGCCGGGAAATTTGGCTTCTGAAGTTAGCAGCAACAGATCGCCGCTGTGTGCGAGAGCCTCGCACGCCAGCGCGCGATCCATTTCTGCGTTATGCCTGCCGCCGGGGGGAAGTCCCTCGGCATAGCGACGCGTCATATTTGCCCGATCGGTCCAGTCGACCGTGGAGAAATCGATATCGTCGCTAAGCGGTAGCATCTTCTGGCCTTTTAGTGATGCATGAACACGGCAAGCAGAAGAATGATCGGCAGCGGGATTCCGATCAACCAGAGCAAAGCACCCTTTCCGAAAGTCATGTTGGCCTCCATCTTGTGATAACGATGAACTGACAACACGCTGGGTTTCCGTTGGTTCCATTCGAGTTCCATGCCATTGAACGCAAATCACTACGGCCGCATGATCGCCGCACCTGTCGTGGCCCGCCCCTCCAGATCGATATGGGCCCTGGCCGCATCCTTTAGCGCATAGGCGTGGTTGATCGGGACATGCAGCTTGCCGTTGATGACGGCGGCAAACAGCGTATCGGCGCCCTCCAGCAATTCCGAACGCTTTCCTACATAGTCATTGAGTTTCGGCCGCGTCGCGAACAGCGAACCGTGATTGTTGAGCTCGGCTATAGCAAATGGCGGCACCGGACCCGAGGCGTTACCGAAACTCACGAACATTCCGCGCGGCTTGAGACAGGACAGCGATCCGGGAAATGTGGTCTTGCCGACGCCGTCATAGACCACGTCGCACAACTCGCTGCGACTGATCTGTTTCACCCGCGCGACGAAATCTTCCTCGTTGTAGAGGATGACATGATCGCAGCCATTGGCGAGCGCGAGATCGGCCTTGGCCTTGGTGCCGACGGTGCCGATGACATGCGCGCCCATCGCCTTGGCCCATTGGCACGCCAGCAGGCCGATGCCGCCGGCAGCGGCGTGAATCAGGACTCTGTGGTGCGGCTCGACCTTGAAGGTCTTGTGCAGGAGATACCAGACCGTCAGCCCTTTCAGCATCAGCACCGCGCCCTGCTCGTAGGTGATGTGGTCAGGCAGCTTGACCAGTTTCTCCCACGGAATATTCCGCTCGGACGCGTAGGCGCCGAGATTGAAATAATAGGCGACGCGGTCGCCGGGATGAAAGTGCGTCACGCCGGGGCCGACCGCAGTAACCTCGCCGGCCGCTTCGTTACCCGCGATGAACGGCAAGCCCGGAGCCTTGTAGAGGCCGGTGCGGTAATACACGTCGATGAAATTGAGGCCAACGGCGTGCTGGCGGATGCGAACCTCGCCGGGCCCCGGCGCCGGCAGATCGATCGCCTCATAGACCAGGGCTTCCGGGCCCCCTACCTTGTGCACGCGTACGGCCTTGGTCATGCCAGGTTCTCCCTTGGTAGTCGTTGTGGTCAAGCGAAAGCCATCGAAGCCACGTTGTCAACTCGATGCCCGCGCCAACGCGTCCATTCTAGTTGGCGGCTTTTTTGCGGTTCCGCTTGGCCAGCACATTGAAGAATTCGACCGCGGCCGAAAACACGATGGCGAAGTAGATATAGCCGCGCGGAATATGAAACTGGAATCCGTCCGCAACCAGCGCCACGCCTATCAGCACCAGGAAAGCCAACGCCAACATTTTGGTGGTCGGATGCTCCGCCACGAATTTTGCAACCGGCCCTGATGAAAGGTACATAATGAGACATGCGATCACGACCGCCGCAATCATGATTTCGAGATCCTGCGCCATACCGATCGCCGTGATGATCGAATCGAGAGAAAACACCATGTCGATGACGATGATCTGGGCGATCACCCAGAAGAATGCGCTGGCCTTCGGCGTGACCGCAAATTCTTCGTCGCGGGCTTCCACTTCGGCATGAATTTCGTGGGTGGCCTTGCCGATCAGGAACAGGCCGCCTGCGATGAGAATGATGTCGCGCCACGACAGCGCGATGCCGCGCACGGTAATCACGGTCTGCGTCAGGCCGATCAACCACACCAGCAGGCTGAGCAGCAGGATACGAAATACCAGCGCCAGCGCCAGCCCGATTTGGCGCGCGCGCGTGGCCTGGGCTTGCGGAATGCGCGAGACGATAACCGACAGGAAGATGACGTTGTCGATGCCGAGCACGATTTCGAGCGCGGTCAGGGTCAGCAATGCCGCCCAGGCCTCGGGGCTGGCCCACAATTCGATCATGTCCTGAACGACCCCGCGAACCGGATTATGGCATCGCTTGCCACGACATAGGCGGCGATCGCACAGAGCCCGATCTTGACCGGCGTCCCCACATCGAAGTCGTACACCAGCGCGATGGTCACGAGCACCGCCCAGACCCCAACCAGCGACAGCGTCAGCCAACGCAGGCGCACCACCCGGACCGGGTGAACGACATTGAAAGGCGCGAACGTCAATCCGATCAGAACGGCTATCCCAAGACTGCCGAGCGCCGGCGGCAGATGCAGCAAAAACAGATAAAATGCCGCGGCATTCCATAATGCCGGAAAGCCGCGAAAATGATTGTCCGGAGTTTTCATGCGGCGATCCGCGAAATAGAGCGCACCCGTGACGACGATGCCAGCCCCCAACAGCGGCGCCGCAACCGGCAACAGCAGACCGCTGGCCGTGATCGCGTAGGCCGGCACAAAGACATAGGTGACGAAATCGACCACAAGATCGAGCACCTCGCCGGACCAGTCTGGATGCACGCGCGCGACGTCGAGCCGCCGCGCGATTGGGCCATCGATGCCGTCGACGAGCAATGCAACCCCAAGCCAGGCGAACATCGCGGCCCAGTGCTCACGCACGGCTTCAAGCATGGCGATCAAGGCGATGCCTGCCCCCAGCGCCGTGAAGATATGCACGGAAAATGCGGCGGCGCGCATTCCCGGCGATGCGGGCGAAGTATCTTGTCGGCTTGCCTGATCCATTGGCCGGCAGTGCTATCAGGAATCGCCGCGGTTTGCACATCCACGCTTGCGGCGTTCCGACGCGTATTTGTGTGGAACGTGACGCCCGCGATGCGGGCTTGAAAAGGCAGCCGGGAACGTCAATTGTATTGCTATGAACCAGACCTCAGATACATACGACGTCGTCGTGATCGGCGGCGGGCCGGCCGGATTGGCTGCGGCGGTTGCGGTGGCGCAAGCCGGCGCGCAAGCCGGCGCCCAAACCGCCTTGATTGCCCGCCGCGCGCCCTATGCGGACAATCGCACCACCGCCCTGCTCGGTGGCTCCGTCGATTTCCTGGGGCAGATCGATGTCTGGTCGCGCTGCGCGGACAAGGCGGCCGCTTTGCGGACGATGCGTCTGGTCGACGATACCGGCCGCCTGATCCGTGCGCCGGAAGTTCGGTTTTGCTGCGATGAAATCGGTCTGGATGCGTTCGGCTACAACATCGACAACTCCACGCTGATCGGAGCACTGGAGCAACGCGCGGCCGAGCTTTCCAACCTGACGCGGTTCGACGATGAGGCTGACACCATCAGCCCGAATGACGGCAATGCCGCGCTTCATACCGCCCAAGGCAAATCACTGAGCGCACGCCTTGTGATCGGCGCCGACGGGCGGCAATCGATGTGTCGGCAAGCCGCCGGTATCGAGGTCAAGCGCCGAGAACTTCCTCAGGCGGCGATTACCTTCAACATCAGTCATTCGCGGCCGCATCGAAATACCTCCACGGAATTTCATACCCCACAGGGTCCCTGTGTTTTCGTGCCGCTGCCCGGCGAGCGCTGCAGCGTGGTGTGGGTTGCAGCGCCAGCGGAAGCCCAGCGGCTGATAGCGCTATCCGATGCAGAGCTATCCGAAGCCGCGGAGAAACAATCGCATTCGATTCTCGGCCGCATCACGGTCGAGGCCGGACGGCATTTTTTTCCGCTTGCAATCGAACAGCCCGGGCAATTCGCACAGCATCGCATCGCGCTGGTTGGCGAAGCCGCCCATGTGCTGCCGCCGATCGGTGCGCAGGGCCTGAACATGGGACTGCGCGATGCCGCCGACATAGCCGAACTGGTGCGGGACGCCCTGCACGCAGGCGAAGATCCCGGCTCGTCCCAAGTACTCAAGCGCTACGATTCAGCCCGGCGCGCCGATGTCAGCAGCCGGACCTGGGCCATCGATCTGGCCAACCGATCCCTGCTCAGCGATTTCCTGCCCATGCAAACCCTGCGCGCGGCCGGCCTGCATCTGATCGGCTCGTTCGCCCCGCTTCGCCGGCTCGCGATGCGCGAAGGGCTGGCGCCGTCGTGGCGGTCAACGCGGCAGGCTACGGAAACGCGAGCCGGCCGGTCTGGATAAACCACATCACGCTGGTGAGCGTGACCACGGATGCGAACGTTCCGATCAGCACGGCGACCGATGCCGGCTCGATCCATGTGTCGTTCTGCCGGGCGATCACGAACACGTTCAACGCCGGCGGCAACGAGGCCATCAGTACCGCCGTGGCCGCCCACGGCTGGGTGAAGGGTCCGAACAGCAGCATCAATCCGAAAACGGCCGATGGATGGATCAGAAGTTTGACCGCGATGACACCGGGCACCTCCCACGGCACGCGACCAAAGGGCCGCAGCGCGACCGTCACGCCAAGCACGAACAGCGCCACCGGCGCCGCGGCGTTCTGCAGAAACAACAGCGTATTGTCGATCGCGACCGGCGGATGGATGTGGAACGCCGCGGCGAGTGCTCCGGCGCAGGCCGACATGATCAGCGGATTCAAAACGATCTGCCGCACCGCTATGCCAAGCGTGTGCAACAAGGGCCGGCGTTCGCCATCGGTGACCGCGATCAACAGCGGCACGATCGAAAACAGGAAGATGCTGTCGCAGCAGAAGATCAGCGCGGTGGGGGCCGCAGCCTTCGAGCCGAGTACAGCCAGCGCCAGACCGGGGCCCATATAGCCGATATTGCCATAGGCCCCGGAAAGTCCGGCCAGCGTCGCTTCGCGGAACGACAATCGCCCGATCAACCGGCCCGCGAACATCGCAAGGACGAACGCGCACATCGTGCCGAGGGTGGTCGCAATCAGGAACGGCGGGTTGTTGAGTTGCTCGAACGGCGTCTTCGACATGATTCCGAACAGCAGCGCCGGCAGCGAAACATACAGCAGGAAGAAATTCATCCACGGCAGACCGGTTTCTGGCAATCCCCTTGCCTTGCCACAGGCAAAGCCGATGAAGATCAGGCTGAAATACGGTACTGCCAGATTGAGAATATCGACCATCGGCGGGCGTCTTTTTCCTTGTTGGTGGCCCGTCCGGGACTCATGGCCGATCAGTAAAAGCAAAGGTTATTTCGCCGGTTTGCCTCTAGCATCGGCCACAATCATGGTCTATTCGACCTGACATGATAAAAGCGCGTACCGCCAAGTTTCAGATCGGGCAGATCGTCCGTCACCGGATCTTTTCGTTCCGGGGCGTGATTTTCGATATCGATCCGGAATTCAGCAATACCGAGGAATGGTGGTTGTCGATCCCCGAGGACGTGCGGCCTCACAAGGATCAGCCTTTCTATCATCTGCTCGCGGAGAATTCGGAATCCGAATACGTCGCCTACGTCTCCGAGCAGAATCTGTTACCCGATGAATTGGGTGAGCCGATCCGGCATTCGCAGGTCGCCGAGATTTTCGTCAAGGACAAATCGGGCAGCTATCGGCCGCGGAACCCGTCGCTGAATTAGTCTCGTGTCCCAGATGCGGTGCAGCGCCCTCCGGGTCGGCAGCGCAACGCTCGCAATGCATCCGGGGAAGATTCGAACAAAAAAGGCGCTCGGTCCGAGCGCCCCTTTTTCTGGACTGAACAGTCGTTTTATTTCGCAGCCGGATTCGCGCCTCCCGGCTGGCTCTGCTCAAGCTTCTTGCGGGCCTCGTCGGCGCGCTTCTGCAACTCTTCCTGCAGCTTCTTCTGAGTCTCTTCGAATACCTTGGGGTCGGTCGGCGGACCGTCATAGGCCTTGGCGAATTCGGCCAGTGGCAGCGGCAATGTCAGCGGCGCGCCGTTGGAGTTGATCGCCTGGACCACCAGGTTCTGGCCCTTCTTCATATTGGCGATCAGTTCGGGCGTGACTTCGTAGTCCGACATGCAGCCATTCTGGAAGCAGATCACATAGGGGCTTTGCGCCGGGGGGTTGTTGTCGACGATCACGCGGGTGCCGTGAACCAGTTGCATGCCCAGGGGCAGCGTGACGCGCAGGATCTTCTTCGGCTCGCCTTCGGGCTCGATGATAACCGCCGCGATCACCGGCTGGCCGGACTCGATGCGTCCGTCCTTGCCGGTGAAGCAAACCTGCTTGGCGTTGGCATCCTGGCCCTTCAGGCAGAATTTGGTCCAGGGTGCATAGATCAGTTGAACCTGCTGGTCCGGGGGCTGACCACCGGGCGCGGGAGCGCCGGCTGCCGGCGGCGCTGCCTGAGCCGACGGTGCGGGTGCGGGTGCTGCCTTGGGTGCCGCCTTTGGCGCAGCCTTGGCCTTCGGCGCAGCGGCGGGAGCCGGCGCCTGAGCCTGGACGCCGGGAACCAGCAAAACGGCGGTCAGTGCGGTTGCCGCCAACAGGGCAAAAAACCGCCCACGTGGCCTCGGCGCGGCCAAGATACGGAAATTCATTGCGGAAAACCCTTTCTGAACGGGAGCGCCCGAAACCGCTGCAGGCACTGACACCTAGCCGTTTGGGCGGCTGTCTCCTTGCCAATTGAGGCAGATGCGTGACAGGCCCCGCCGTCTTGGTCAATTGCCCGCCTTCATACAGTGGCGGACGAAAAGATCAATGCCGACAAGCATCCCTGATGTACGCCGGGGCCGGATGCATGCGGCTATGATAAAATGCTGATGTGAGAACTATCGAATCACATTCGCGCGCTGGGCTGCCCCTTTCGAAGGGCCTGTGCGTCCACACTTTTGCGTGTGGGGTACTCGCTTTTGGCCTCGCACTGGCGACCGGTCCCGACGAGGCGTCGGCGGCAGAGAGCTATGCCATCGCTATGCATGGCGTGCCGGCTCTCCCGGCCGATTTTACTCACATGCCCTACGCCAATCCGGATGCGCCGAAAGGCGGCCGGCTGGTGCAGGGACTTGCCGGCACCTTCGACAGCCTCAACCCGCTGATCGTCAGGGGTCTCGCGGTGCAGCAAATCGTTGCCGTGCAGCAGATGCGCGGCCTCGTGATCGAGAGCCTGATGGCGCGCGGCAATGATGAGGCCTTCACCCTCTATGGCCTGTTGGCGAGGAGCGTAGAGACCGACGATGCCAGGAGCTACGTCACCTTCCATCTCAATCCATCGGCGCGTTTTGCGGACGGGCAGCCCGTGCTTGCCGACGATGTGCTGTTTTCCTGGGGGTTGCTGCGCGACAAGGGACGCCCCAACCATCGCTATTATTATTCCAAGGTCGCAAAAGCCGAAGCACCGGACAAGCTCACGGTGCGGTTCGATTTCGGCGGCGCCCCCGACCGCGAGTTGCCGCTGATCCTCGGATTGATGCCGATATTGCCCCGGCACGCCGTCGATGCGGCAACCTTCGAAGAAACTTCGATGACGGCCCTCACCGGCTCCGGTCCCTATCGGGTCAGCGCGGTGAGACCCGGCGCCAGCGTAACGTTGACGCGCAACCCCGATTATTGGGGCCGCGACCTGCCGGTGAATCGCGGCTTGTGGAATTTCGACGAGATCAGGCTCGACTTCTATCGCGAGGCCAACGGCCAGTTCGAGGCCTTCAAACGCGGCCTATATGACTTTCGCGTCGAAACCGAACCCCTGCGCTGGCATGATGGCTATGATTTTCCGGCCGCCCGCGATGGCGAGGTGATCCGCGATGTCATCAAGACCGGCATGCCGCAACCTTCGGAATACCTGGTGTTCAACACGCGGCGGCCCGTGTTTGCCGATATCCGCCTGCGCCAGGCCCTGACGCTGTTGTTCGATTTCGAATGGATCAATCGCAATTACTTCTTCGGGCTCTACGCGCGCGCGGCGGGCTTCTTCGCCGGATCCGAACTGTCGGCATATGGCCGCAGCGCCGACGAGCGCGAGCGCGAGCTCCTGAAACCATACGCTGCGCATATGGCTCCCGATATTCTCGACGGCAGCTACCGCCTTCCCGTCAGCGACGGCTCGGGCCGCGACCGCGCCACGCTTCGCAGCGCGCTTGGTCTGTTATCGCAGGCCGGCTACGATCTCGACGGCACGGTGTTGCGGCAGCATACGACCAAAACGCCCCTCACCTTCGAAATCCTGGTGACGACGCGCGATCAGGAGCGGATCGCGCTGGCGTTCACGCGCGACCTGAAGCGCGCCGGCATCGAGGCGTCGGTGCGCGCGGTCGATGCCGTGCAATTCGAACAACGCCGGCTCGGTTTCGATTTCGACATGATCTGGAATCGCTGGGATCAGTCGCTGTCACCCGGCAACGAACAATCGTTCTACTGGGGAAGCGCTGCGGCAGACAATCCGGGCACGCGAAACTACATGGGTGCGAAAGACCCTGCCATCGACGCCCTGATCGCGGCCATGCTGGAGGCGCGCGAGCATCCCGCGTTCGTTTCCGCTGTGCGCGCACTGGACCGGACGCTGATGTCGGGTTTCTACGCTATTCCGCTGTTTAACATCGGCGAGCAATGGATCGCGCGCTGGAATCGGATAGAACGGCCCTCCGCCACCGCCTTGACCGGGTATCTTCCGGAGACCTGGTGGCAAAGACCGGACACTCGACCGAAATGATCCCGTGATCCAGACCAGCGCAATGCAGACCCTCGATGGACTGTTTCGGCGGATCCTGGCCCGGCGGCCGAACGCGCTGGCGCTGTGCGATCCCCTCAACAAGGCTCGCATCACCGGCCAGCCGCCCAAACGCCTGACGTTTGCAGAAGCCAATCGGTCGATAACGGCATTATCGGCACATTTCATCGAAGCCGGCCTGCCCGCCAATTCCATTGTCGCGGTTCAATTGCCGAATACCGTTGAATTCATGCTGACCGTGCTGGCCGCGCAACGCGCCGGACTTGTCGTGGCTTTGCTGCCGCTGCTGTGGCGGCAAGAGGAATTGACGGTCGCGCTCAATTGTATCGGCGCCCGGGCGATCGTCACCACAGCCCGAATCGACGACGTCGACCATGCCGATCTTGCCATGAACGCTGCCGCCGAAGCATTCTCGATCCGCCATGTCTGCGGCTTTGGCGACGACCTGCCGGAGGGCATGGCGTCGCTTGATCTTGCCATGTCAGGTACATCGGCAGCCCCCCGCGCGCTCATGCAGGATGGCCGGAAGGCCGCGATCATCTCGTTCGACGTGACATCGGATGGTTTTCGTGCGGTTCCGCGCACCCATCTCAATCTGATTGCCGGTGGTCTGGCGCTTTTTCTGGAAAGCCAGGTGCCCCAGGGTGCCACCGTGATGTCGGCATTTGCGCCGTCCTCGTTCGCGGGCCTGACTTCATCCCTGCTGATCTGGCTGTTGTCAGGCGGAACGCTGGTGCTGCATCATCCGTTCGATGGCGACATATTTCTGCAACAGATCAACGAGGATCGCTGCGACACGTTGATCGCGCCCGCGCAACTGGCGTTGCGACTGACTGAGATCGACTTGCCGACCCGTCTGCCGACCTTGCGCAATGTGGTCGGCCTTTGGCGAGCACCGGAGCAAGTCGCATCGAGCGTGCTCTGGAACAGTCCGCAGGCGACGCTGACCGATGTTTACCTGTTCGGCGAAGCTGGGCTGTTCGGCGCCCGCCGTGCGGCCGATGGCGCGCCGGCGCCCATCCTGCCCGGGCCCCACGGCGCACCGCGCGACGTCGAGACCTCGTCGATCGCGGGCGAAATCCTGCTAACGCCGAGGGGAACTCTGGCGTTGCGGGGACCGATGGTTGCCGCGGCAGCCTATGCACCGGAGTTTCTGGCGGATGACGCGATGGTCCCGCCGCCGCGCGATCACGTCGATACCGACTATGCCGCGCGGCTCGACCGTTCGACCGGAGCGATCGGTATTACTGCGCCGCCCCCGGGCATCATGGCCGTCGGCGGCTACCGGTTTCTGTCGCAGGACTTGCAGGAATGGGCGAGGCGGCTCGGACAGGGCGCTCTGCTCACCGCACTGCCCGATCGCTTGAGCGGCTACCGCCTCGTCGGACGCGGCCCTGATAATGCCCGCGCCCGCGAGGCGCTCGCCGAACTGGGCCTTAACCCGCTGATGGTGGAAGCGTTTCGCGATTCCGCCAGCCCGATCTGATCGAAACCGGGCGATGTCGTTGACTAGACATTAAGGCCGGCAAATTAGGATTGGCGCGTTCCATCGCGCGCGTTGATCCCGAGTTTTCAGATGTCCCAGCAAGGCCCGATCCTGATCGTATCGACCGCCGGGCGGCCACCATTCGCCGGCGCGCTCGACGAAGCCGGGATGTTTCCGGTCGTCGACATGAACTGGGCCGAAGCGTCCCGCGCCGTCGAGCAATTGCAACCGGCCGCGGTTCTCGCCGCGATGTCCGACGCTCCGCAACCCCGCTTCGAACTGCTGGCAAAACAGATCGCCGCCCGGCGGCCCTATCTGCCGCTGATCGCTGTCGATCCCGAGGCGGCGCTGCCGCCAAACGCCGTTCCGTTTTCGCAAACCGGAAATAATTTCGATCGATTGGCAGCGCGCCTGCGCGCAGCCCTGCGTGTCAAAGCCCTTCATGCCACCGTGATGCGCCGGCTCGACTCCGATCCGGTGGCGCCGCATCCCAATGCCGATACGATCAGCAACGCCACCGCGCTGCTGCTCGGCCGCGGCTCGGCTTACCCGGCGCTTTCGGTGTCGCTCGGCGAGCGGATGAACGTGGTCGGCGCACTCAGCATCGAAGCCGCGGCGAAACATCTCAATGTGCGCGACATCGACGGCATCGTGCTGGGCGAAGGCTTCAGCGCGCGCGTGATCGACGCCTTCCTCACGGTGCTGGCCGAGGATTTGCGTTTTCGCAACCTACCGATCCTCCTGACCTCGGATGAATTGGCGCAGGCCTACGACCTGCCCAACCTCGAGATCATATCCGGCGACCCCGAACGCGTTGCGGTGAACACGCTGCCGCTGATCCGCCAGCATGCCTTCGAGGTGCATCTTCGCCGCACGCTGCGCTCGATCGACGCCGGCGGCCTGCTCGATCCCAGGACCGGCCTGCTCACTTCGGCGGCGTTCCATCGCGATTTTGCAACATCGGTCTACCAAACGCTGTCCGGCGGCGGTGGATTGTCGATAGCACGCTTCGCATTCGGTCCGGCGCAAGAACGCGCGCAACTCGATGGCGCCCGAATTATCAGCCGCCTGATGCGGCAGATGGATTTTGGCGCCGCTCAGGACGGTGGCTCGATCCTCGTGGTATTCCCCGAGACCGATCTTCGCACCGCGCAGATGATCGCGCGGCGGCTGTCCAGCGTCATGCGCCATACCAGTCACGGCAAACGCGAGACGCGGCCGGAACCGGCCGTCACGCTCGCGACGATGCTGCCGTCGGACACCGCGAAATCACTGCTGGCCCGGCTTGGCGACGAAGCCCGCCGTGCGGCTTCCTAGAACAAAGTTCTTCAAATTAATTACGGAACGTTTTTTCCGGCCTCGCATTGTTGAGCATCTTTTCTGCAATGGAGGACACAATGAAGAAAATCGCACTGATCACCGCTTCCGTCGTCTTGCTGGCAAGCCCGGCCTTCTCGGAAGATGCCAAGACCACCGGCTCCGCGCCCGCCGACGCCAAGTTCCAGACGGTGTCGAAAGACGAAATGTTCTCGTCGAAGCTGAAAGGCCTCAACGTCTATAACCAGAAGGACGAAACGGTCGGCGAAATTACCGACCTCGCCATCAAGAATCACCAGGTCGACGCGCTGATCCTGTCGGTCGGCGGCTTCCTCGGCATGGGCGAGCACTATGTCGCGGTATCGCCCTCCTCGGTCAACGTCCGCTACGACACCAAGAACGACAAGTGGCTGGCGTCGATGAACACCACCAAGGACGCGCTGAAGGCCGCGCCTGAGTTCAAGTATCCGAAGTAACCTTCTTGTAGCTTTGTAGGGTGGGCAAAAGCGCGCATGCGCCGTGCCCGCCCTTGCAATGTTCGATGGCGGGCCCGCGGAGCCTGTCATCGGGCGCGCGTTCGCACGACCCGTTGGCTTCGCCCTCCATACAAAATATTCTCCTTCTAAAACAAATTCCACCGTCATCCTGAGGTGCGCGCCTTTGCGCGCCTCGAAGGATGGCCGCGAGTACGGTGCCTGTTGCCATCCTTCGAGGCTCGCAAGAGCTCGCACCTCAGACCGTATGTCCCTTTGCGAATTGGAGGCGACTTACCCTCGATGCGAATACGAGGGTTACCCGGATAGGCCGGGCAGAGCCTCACGCAAGGAGGGCGAGTCATGGGTGAATATAGCGATGCTTTTGTGGGTTTCGATACGTCGAAGTTGCGCAATGCGGTTGCGATTGCGGACGCTGGCCGGGGTGGTGAAGTTCGGTTTTTTGGGGAGATCGAGAACACGGCGGCCGCAACGGCGCAGCTGGTTCGGAAGCTTTCCGCCAAGTACAAGCGGCTGACGTTCTGCTACGAGGCAGGGCCGACCGGCTACGGGCTGCACCGGCAGATCAAGGCTCTTGGCTTCGAATGCGTGGTGGTGGCGCCCTCGCTGATTCCAAAGCGGCCAGGCGACAAGGTGAAGACTAACCGGCGTGACGCGCTCAGCCTGGCGAAGCTGCTGCGGGCCGATGAACTGACCGCGGTGTGGGTGCCAGACGGACGTCACGAGGCGATGCGCGATCTGACGCGGGCGCGCGAGACGGCGATGCTGGATTTGCGCACCAAGCGCCAGCATGTCTCGGCCTTTCTACTGCGGCTGGGAAGGCCTTATCCGGAGCGCAAGAAGACCTGGACCAAGGCGCATCTGAGCTGGATCGCGAGCCAGAAGCTTGAGCATCCGCAACAGCGCCTTGTGCTGGAGGAGATGATGCTGGCGACCCGTCAGGCGCAGGAGCGCCTCGTTCGCCTGGAGCAGGCCATCGCCGCGGCCGTTCCGGAATGGTCACTTGCGCCGGTGATCACCGCATTGATGGCCATGCGCGGCATCGATCTGGTCTCGGCCACAACGCTGCTGGCCGAGATCGGCGATCTCTCGCGGTTCCGAACGCCGACCGAGTTGATGGCCTATCTCGGGCTCGTGCCTTCGGAGAATTCGACCGGCGACACCGTCAAGCGCGGACCGATCACCAAAGCCGGTAACCGGCGTGCCCGGCGCATGTTGGTGGAGTGCTCGTGGAGCTATCAGCATCCGCCGCGGGTCGGACAGGCCAAGCAACCGAAGGTCGATGCGGCGCCGCCAGCGATTCGCGAGATTGCCTGGAAGGCGCAGTGCCGGCTGTACCGGCGCTATCGTACGCTGATCAGGAAAGGCAAGCTCAAGACCGTGGCCATCGTTGCGATCGCCCGCGAACTCGCCGGCTTCATCTGGGCCGTCGCTCGCGCCGTCACCACCGCATCTGCCGCGGCTTAAGAGGCTTGGCAAGGGGAGCCAGGCGGTCAAGGCCGAGCGCTAACCAGAGAGCCGTGCGCAGGGGCAGTGGTCCGGCGAAGTGATCTCGTGCAATGGCGGGAGCAGAGCCGCGGCAAGGGGAATTCCCGATCATCCTGTGTGACCGATCGCTAGATCGACGTCCGACCTCAGACCGGGACAGCCCCAGACGAACCTACGGACATGCGTGAACCCGCGAATAAGAGCTTGTTGACCGACGTCTCTGGGCTCTGCTTCCACCCTTGCACGATCATCCCCCCTTCATGCTTCTCCGCAATTCCGGAGAAAACCATTCGTCATGCCTCTACTCTTGACATGGGACATAAGAGGATGACGACCGACATTAAATCACGCCGCCTTGCGGTCCTCGGCCAGATTGGCGAGCTGCCGCAGAATTTCGGTCGTGCCCATCAACCGCTCTTCCGCCGTCTCCCATTCCTGCAAGAACACCACCTTCATGTCCGGCCGCACCTTCGCGGCCTGGCCGTGCTGGCGGATGAAATAGACCAGACGCTCGGGATGGGCGAACTTGTTGTCGCGGAAGGTGATCACCACGCCCTTCGGGCCGGCATCGACCTTCTCGACATTGGCTCTTCGGCAATAGCCCTTGATCGCCGCGATCTTGAACAGATAGCGCACCTCGTCCGGCAGCACGCCGAAGCGGTCGCGCAATTCGGCGGCGAAATTGTCGATCTCGTCGTCGGTATCGAGATCGGCCAGCCGCCGGTACAGCGACAGCCGCACCGAGAGGTCGGCGACGAATTCCTCGGGGATCAGCACGGGCATGCCGACCGTGATCTGCGGCGACCAGCGGTCCGCCGCCGGCTCGACCACGCCGGCCTTGAGGTTGAGGATCGCCTCCTCCAGCATCGACTGGTACAGTTCGAACCCGACTTCCTTGATATGGCCGGATTGTTCCTCGCCGAGCAGATTGCCGGCGCCGCGGATATCCAGATCGTGCGACGCGAGCTGGAAGCCGGCGCCGAGCGTTTCCAGCGACTGCAGCACCTTCAGCCGCCGCTCGGCCTGCGCGGTGATCTTCTGCTGCGCCGGCAGCGTGAACAGCGAATAGGCGCGCAGTTTCGAGCGCCCGACCCGCCCGCGCAACTGATAGAGCTGCGCCAGCCCGAACATGTCGGCGCGGTGCACGATCAGCGTATTGGCGTTCGGAATATCGAGGCCGGACTCGATGATGGTGGTCGACAGCAGGATATCGTATTTGCCGTCATAGAACGCCGACATGATGTCCTCGATCACGGTCGGCGGCATCTGGCCATGCGCGACCGCGACCTTCATCTCCGGCACGTTCTTGTCGAGGAAATCCTTGACGCCGGCGAGATCCTCGATCCGCGGCACCACATAGAACGCCTGGCCGCCGCGGTAGCGTTCGCGCAGCAGCGCCTCGCGGATCATCAGGGGATCGTGCGGCGCCACGAAGGTGCGCACCGCCAGCCGGTCGACCGGCGGCGAGGCAATGATGGAGAGATCGCGCACGCCGGTCAGCGCCAGTTGCAGCGTGCGCGGGATCGGCGTCGCGCTCAGCGTCAGCACATGAACCTCGGCGCGCAACTGCTTCAGCCGCTCCTTGTGGCCGACGCCGAAATGCTGCTCCTCGTCGACGATCAGCAAGCCCGAGATCCCTGAACTTGATCGATTTGCCGAGCAGCGCGTGGGTGCCGACCACGATATCGACAGCGCCTTCGGCAAGGCCCTTCTTGACCTGGTTCAATTCCTTGGTCGCGATCAGGCGCGAGGCCTGCGCGACATTGACCGGAAAACCCCGAAACCGCTCGGTGAAGGTCTTGGTGTGCTGCCGCGCCAGCAGCGTGGTCGGCACCACCACCGCGACCTGCTTGCCGTCGAGCGCGACCGCGAACGCCGCGCGCAACGCCACCTCGGTCTTGCCGAAGCCGACGTCGCCGCAGATCAGCCGGTCCATCGGCCGGCCGCTTTCGAGGTCTTTCAGGGTCGCGGTGATGGCGCCGAGCTGGTCTTCGGTTTCCTCATAGGGAAAGCGCGCGCAGAATTCGTCATAGACATGCGGCTGCACCGGCATTTTCGGCGCTTCATGCAGATGCCGCTCGGCGGCGATCTTGATCAGTTCGCCGGCGATCTCGCGGATGCGGTTCTTGAGTTTGGCCTTGCGGGCCTGCCAGCCGCTGCCGCCGAGCCGGTCCAGTTCGACATGGGCGTGGTCGGAGCCATAGCGCGACAGCAGTTCGATATTCTCGACCGGCAGAAACAGTTTTGTTTCGGCGGCATAGTGCAGTTCAAGACAATCATGCGGCGCGCCGGCGACCTCAAGCGTCTGCAGGCCGACGAAGCGGCCGATGCCATGCTCGACATGAACCACGAGGTCGCCGGCGGCCAGACTCGTGACCTCGGAGATGAAATTATCGAGCTTGCGGCTGCGCTTTGCGCGGCCGCACCAGCCGGTCGCCGAGAATGTCCTGCTCGCTGATGACGGCGACATCGTCGGTCTCGAAGCCGGATTCCATGCCGACCACCGCCAGCATCGCCTCGTTGCGCGGCGTCGCCTGCACCGTGCGCCAGCTATTGACGCTGGTGAGGTTGAGCAGCTTGTGATCCCGCAGCATGCTGCCCATGCGGTCGCGCGAGCCTTCGCTCCACAGCGCGATCACCACTTTCTTGCGCTGGGCCTGCAGCGCCCGCGACATGCGCGACCACGGCCTCGAACACGTTGACGAGGCTGTCGGCGCGCTCCGGCGTGAAGTTGCGTCCCTGCCGCGCGCCGGCATCGACCACGCCGGCGCTGCCGTCGGGCACGGCGAACGGCGTCAGCCGCGCCAGCGCGGCCTCATCCAGGCGTTTGGTCCATTCGTCTTCGGTCAGATAAAGCCGGTCCGGCGGCAACGGCTTGTAGACCGCGCCGCCGCCGGGATGCTCCATCGCCTCGCGCCGCGCCTCGTAATAATCCGCGATCTGCTTGAAGCGCTCGCGCGCGGCGTCCTCGCTTTGCGGCTCGATCGCGACCGGCGCGTCGCCGAGATAATCGAACAGCGTATCCATCCGCTCCTGGAAACAGCGGCAGCCAATGCTCCATGCCGGGATGGCGGCGGCCTTCGCTGACCGCCTCATACAAGGGATCGTCGCGCTCGGGCGCGCCGAACGCCGCGACATAACCCATGCGGAAGCGGCGGATGGTCTCGGTGACCAGCTGGAATTCCGAGATCGGCACCAGATCGAGCGAGCGCATGTCGAGATGCGTGCGCTGGGTTTCGGCATCGAAGGAGCGGATCGACTCCAGCGTGTCGCCGAAGAAATCGAACCGCACGGGCTGATCGAGCCCGGCCGGAAACAGATCGAGGATGCCGCCGCGCACGGCATATTCGCCGGGTTCGCGCACCGTGGAGGAGCGGTTGTAGCCGTTATGCTCCAGCCAGGAGACGATGGAATCCATCGGCACGACATGGCCGGGCGCGACCGACAACGCCTGCGCCGCGATGGTCTCGCGCGCCGGCACCCGCTGCACGATGGCGTTGACCGTGGTCAGCACGATCAGCGGCTTCTCGCTGCCTGCCAGCCGCGACAGCCGCGCCAGCGTGGTCAGCCGTTGCGCCAGGATGCCGCCATGCGGCGACACCCGGTCATAGGGCTGGCAGTCCCAGGCCGGAAACTGCATGCACCGGCAAATCGGGCGCGAAGAATTCCAGCGCCCGGGCCAGTTGCTGCATCCGCGGTCCGTCGCGGCAGATCACGGCAAGGCTGACCGCCGGCGGTTTCGGCCGTGCCGCCACCGCGCGCGCCAGATCCGAGACCACCAGGCCCTCGGCGCCCTCGGCGACATTGGCAAAGGTCAGCGCGCGGCCTGGCGCGAGCAATTGCGCCGGCGATCGGGTCGGCGATTTCATGCGCTGTGATCCACCGCGCGAAATGACTTGATGCGGTCGAACAGCGAACCGGCATGTTCCGGCGCCAGCGGCTTGTCGCCGATCAAGCGCGGCATAGAGATCGGGATCGGGCACCTCGATCAGATGCTCCAACTGCGTCAATTCGTGTTCCGGTCAAGGCCGGCGATCTCGGCATCGGCGAACCGGCCGAGGATCAGGTCCATCTCGCGGGTGCCGCGATGCCAGCAGCGGAACAAGAGCCGCTTGCGGCGGTCGTCGAGCCCCTCGCTCGATCGTGTCGATCCGGTCATGTCAATGATTCCAGTGCAAACGCCAAAAGCCCGGACGTGCTGCCGGGCCGGGTTGATATAACGTTCGGGATTGGGAATGTCAGCCCTCCTCTCACGCGAAACGGTCCTGGAATTTCCCCCGATGCGCCCTGCTCTGCTCAATCCGCTGTTTGCGCCGGTCACCAGCCTGTCCGGCGTCGGACCGAAGCAGGACAGACTGTTTCGCTATCTGCTCGGCCGTGATGAAACACCACGGCTGGTCGATCTCCTGCTGCATCTGCCGGCGAGCGTAATCGACCGCCGGGCGCGGCCGAAAATCCGCGATGCTGCGCTTGGAACCGTGGTTACGCTGGAGGTGACGGTCGACCGCCACAGGCCGCCTCCGCCGCACAATTCCCGCGCGCCGCTCCTGGTTTATGCGAGTGATGATACTGGCGACGTTGTGCTGACCTTTTTCCGGGCCAAACCCGGCTATGTCGAAAAGCTGCTGCCGATTGGTGCCAAGCGCTACGTGTCTGGCACCTTGCAGATGTATGACGGTATCCCGCAGATCGTACATCCCGACCGCGTGGTCGACGAAGCCGGATTTGCCAAACTCTCCGGCATCGATCCGGTCTATCCGCTCACAGAAGGCCTGGCATTGGGCTCGTTGCGCCGCGCCATCGCGCAGGCGCTGCAAAAACTGCCGGATCTGCCGGAATGGATCAGCCCGGAGGTTGTCAGCCGGTGCAAGTTTCCGCCGATCGCCGAAGCGTTGCACCGCGTCCACATTCCGGTCGAACTGACAGATATCCTGCCCGACGGTCCGTTCTGGTCGCGACTGGCCTTCGATGAATTGCTGGCCGGTCAACTGGCGCTGGCGTTGGTGCGCGCGCAGTTGCGCCGCCCGGCCGGCGACCGCCATGCCGGCGACGGCGATCTGCGCCACAAGATCATCGACGCGCTACCCTACGCGCTGACGATGTCGCAGCAACAGGCCACGGCGGCGATCTCGGAAGATCTGCGCCAGCCGGTGCGGATGTTGCGACTGCTGCAGGGCGACGTCGGATCGGGCAAGACCGTGGTGGCGCTATTGGCTGCCGCCGCCGTCACCGAGGTCGGCAAGCAGGCCGCGCTGATGGCGCCGACGGAAATTTTGGCGCGCCAGCACATCAAGACCATCACGCCATTGGCCGAGCGTGCCGGCATGCGGGTCGCGATCCTCACAGGCCGCGAAAAGGGCAAGGAGCGGCGCGAATTGCTGGCGCGGCTGGAGGCTGGCGAGATCGATCTCCTGGTCGGCACCCACGCGCTGATCCAGGACGACGTGATCTTCAAGGCGCTCGCGCTGGCGGTGGTCGACGAGCAGCATCGCTTCGGCGTCCGCGAACGGCTGGCGCTGACCGCCAAGGGCGACGCCGTCGATGTGCTGGTGCTGAGCGCAACGCCGATCCCGCGCACGCTGGTGCTGACCTATTTCGGCGACATGGATGTCTCGGAATTGCGCGAGAAGCCGGCCGGACGGCAGGCCATCGACACCCGCGCCATCCCGAACAGCCGTCTCAACGAGGTGATGGAAGGCGTCGGCCGCGCGCTCAAGGCCGGAAAACTGGTGTACTGGATCTGCCCGCTGGTCGAGGAATCCGAGGCGGAGGGCATCGAGCACCTGACCAACGCCACCGAGCGATTCGAAAGCCTGCAGAAACGTTTCGGCGACCGCGTCGGCCTGGTGCATGGCCAGATGAAGGGAACCGAGAAGGACCGGGTGATGGCGCAGTTCGCGGCGGGCGAAATCGGCCTGCTGGTGGCGACCACCGTGGTCGAGGTCGGGGTCGACGTTCCTGCCGCCACCATCATGGTGATCGAGAACGCCGAGCGCTTTGGGCTGGCGCAATTGCATCAACTGCGCGGCCGCATCGGCCGCGGCTCGGAAGCCTCGACCTGCCTGCTGCTGTACAAGGAGCCGCTTGAACGAGATGTCGACGGCGCGGCTGAAGGTGATCCGTGAAACCACTGACGGTTTTCGCATCGCCGAGGAAGACCTGAAACTGCGTGGCGAAGGCGACGTGCTCGGCATCCGGCAAAGCGGCCTGCCCGGCTACCGCATCGCGCGAACCGACGTGCACGGCCAACTGATCACGCAGGCCCGCGACGAAGCGTTGCGGATCATGAAGGACAATCCGAAACTGAAGGGCGCGCGGGGCGATGCGTTGCGGGTGTTGCTGTATCTGTTCGAACGGGATGAGGCGATACCATTGATCGGGGCGGGTTGATTATTCTGTGCGAACTTCATCTGCCCCAAGCCACGTGGACGGCGGCGTGATGTGTGACGAATGTGGTTGATATGAATCGCGTCTGCGGTAGCGGTATAAAAAATGAAATAACGCAAACGAGATTCGACAATTACGCGAACGTTCGGTTCATCCGTTTCTCGTCCCTCCAACGGATTGTCAGCCAACTCCCGCGCGCGATTGATCAGGCGAGTAACGAGACGCGAAGCAATAGTCGGACTGTACTGATTGATGTAGGTGTGAATTCGATCCAGATCGCGTTGCGCCGTTCGGGTAAAACGAACGTTCATACACGACTGTGCAGCCGATAAAACTCGTTCATTTCTTCTTCAGAAGCAAAGTCACCACGACGAGCGTCATCCATTCCAGCACGAACTGCGCTTCGCTCTTCGTCAGATAGTCGGTACACGCCGGTACGACGCGATTCGATCTCGCGAGCAACGTCGGCGAGTTCTTCCTGATCCTCGGCAGGCCAGGACTGAACCTGCTCTAGCAAAGTTTTTGTTTCGGCGTTCATGCGATCAAATATAGCATATTTAAGCAATTCGGCTACTTCCCCGTGCGCCGGATACTACTCCACCTTCGCCGGCATCGGCTGCAGCCGAGCGGCATTCGCCAGCCGCGCGGCGTTGGCGGTCTCGGCCAATGCGGCGATCCGCTTCTGCGGATCGGAGCCGGGCTGCACCACGCCGGCGGACATGATCAATGTCGCGGCATCCTCGGCGCTCATCTCGATTTCGATGATCTTGCTTTTGGGCACATAGAAGAAAAATCCGGTGGTCGGATTCGGCGCGCAGGGCAGGAACACCGATATATGCGGCTCCTGACCCGGCAGGCTGTTGGCGATCTCGACGCTCGGCGCCTGCGAGATCAGCACGATCGACCACATCCCCGGCGAGGGAAATTCCACCAGGCCGACACGGCGGAAGCTTGAGCCGGAACCGGAGAACAGGGTCTCGAACACCTGCTTGAGGCCGCGATAGATCGCGCGCACCGCCGGAATCCGGCCCAGGATTTTTTCGCCGAGATCGACCAGCGTGCGCCCGATCAGGTTGGCGGTGAGAAACCCCAGCAGCGTCAGCGCAAATACCCCGACGATCAGCCCGGAACCCGGCAGCCCGAACGGCAGGTAGGTTTCGGGACGGTAGGCGATCGGGACGAACGGCCGAACCAGGCTGTCGACCCAGTTCACGAACCACCAGGTCAGGTAGAACGTGATGGCGATCGGCCCGGCGACGACCAGTCCGGTCAGAAAATAGTTCCGGAACCGAGCCACAAACCCGCGCGGCGGGTCCGGCGGCAGCTCGGCCGGAGGTAGGGTCGGAGGCAGTTCGTCGCGGTTCATGGGGGTTCCCGGGTTGGTCGAAGCGGCACACTGCCACCTAAGCCATCCTAGCAGGTTTTTGAAGTGACCAATGCCCGGACGGCGCCGCCCTGCGGCTATTCGACCGTGACCGATTTCGCAAGGTTTCGCGGCTGGTCGACGTCCGTCCCCATGATGACGGCGGTATGATAGGCTAGCAACTGCACGGGAACCGCATATACCATGGCCGTAAACATCGCGTCCATGTCGGGCAGCAGGATCGTCACCAGCGACTCGATGGTGGCTTCCGCGGCTCCCTTGGCATCCGTCATCAGGATGATATTGCCGCCGCGGGCCGCGACTTCCTGCATATTGGAAACGGTCTTTTCGAACACCCGGTCGAATGGCGCGATCACAACCACCGGCATGTTCTCGTCGATCAGCGCGATCGGCCCGTGCTTGAGTTCGCCGGCGGCGTAGCCTTCGGCGTGGATATAGGAAATTTCCTTCAGCTTCAGCGCGCCTTCCAGCGCCAGCGGATAGCTGGTGCCGCGGCCGAGATAGAGCACGTCGCTGCATTTGGCGATGTCGCGAGCGAGCTTCTCGATCTGCGGCTCGGTGGCAAGGGCGGCCGCCATCAGCCGCGGGATTTCGACCAGGCCATGCACCAGCTGGGCTTCGTCGGTGTCCGACAACTCGCCGCGCGCCTTGCCGGCGGCGACGGCAATCGCGGCCAGCACCATCAACTGGCAGGTAAACGCCTTGGTCGAGGCGACGCCGATCTCGGGACCGGCGAGGGTCGCCAGCACGGTCTCGCTTTCGCGCGCGATGGTCGAGGTCGGCACGTTGACGACGGAGAGCGTGTGCACGCCCTGCTCCTTGGCGTAGCGCAAGGCTGCCAGCGTGTCGGCGGTCTCGCCTGATTGCGAGATGAAGATCGCCAGATCCCCCTTGCGCAAGGGCGCCTCGCGGTAGCGGAATTCCGACGCGACATCGGTCTCGACCGGCAGCCGGCTCAAGCGTTCGAACCAGTATTTGGCGACGAAGCCCGCATAGCTGGCCGTGCCGCAGGCAATGATTGAGACGCGCTGGACATCCCTGAAGTCGAACGGCAGCTTGACCGGCAGCGTCACCCGCTCGGTCGCCATATCGACATAGCGCGCCAGGGTGTGGCCGACGACTTCCGGCTGCTCGTGGATTTCCTTGGCCATGAAGTGGCGGTAGTTCGCCTTGTCGACCAGGAATGACGACGCGCCGGATTTCAGCACCTCGCGATTCACCACCGAGCCCTGCTCGTCGTAGATCACCCCGACTTCGCGGGACAAAACCACCCAGTCGCCGTCTTCGAGATAGCTGATGGTGTCGGTGAAGGGCGCCAGCGCGATCGCGTCCGAGCCCAGATACATCTCGCCATCGCCATGGCCGATTGCCAGCGGCGAGCCCTTGCGAGCGCCGATCATCAGATCGCCATGGCCCTTGAACAGGAACGCTAGCGCGAACGCGCCGCGCAATTGCGGCAGCGACGCCTTCACCGCGTCCTGCGGCGACGCGCCCTTGAGGACATAGGAATTGACCAGGTGGGCAACGGTTTCGGTGTCGGTTTCGGTGACGAATTTGGCGCCCTGCTTTTCCAGCATCTGCCGCAATTCGCGAAAATTCTCGATGATGCCGTTATGCACCACGACGACGCCGTCGGCGGCGTGCGGATGCGCGTTGTTCTCGGTCGGCTTGCCGTGGGTGGCCCAGCGGGTATGCCCGATGCCGGCATGACCGGCGAGTGGTTCGGCCTTCAGCCGGGCTTCGAGATTGCGCAATTTGCCTTCGGCGCGGCGGCGCTCCAGATGGTCGCCTTCCAGCGTGGCAACGCCCGCGGAATCATAGCCCCGATATTCGAGACGCTTGAGCGAATCCACAATCTGATCGGCGACCGGACCGCGTCCCAGAATTCCCACAATGCCGCACATGCGGATCAATCTCTCCAAATCGGCGAAAATCGCCTGACAGCACCCGCACCTCTTAACGAGAATCGCCGGCGCCTAGATACTCAATAATTATTGCGGATTGAGACAGCGTTAAACGGAAAACTTAACAGATGCCGTCAAGCCGTGACGCATCACGTTTTGGTCTTGCTTTTCAGCTCGCGGTAGCGCTTGGCGCCGCCCTCGCGCGTGGTCTGCTGGCTGCGTTCCACGGCCATCGCATCGTCGGGCACATCCTTCGCGATCACCGAGCCCGAGCCGATATAGGCGCCGCGGCCGATTTTCACCGGCGCCACCAGCGACGAATTCGAGCCGACGAAGGCGCCTGCGCCGATTTCGGTCAGGTGCTTGTTGAAGCCGTCATAATTGCAGGTGATGGTGCCCGCGCCGATGTTGGCACCGGCGCCGACATGGGCGTCGCCGACGTAGGAAAGGTGGTTGATCTTGACGCCGGCCTCGAGGATCGCAGCCTTGGTCTCGACGAAATTACCGATCCGCGCGCCGTCGCCCAGCGACGTTCCCGGCCGCAACCGGGCATAGGGCCCAACCGACGCCTGCTTGCCGATCGTCGCCTGCACGATATGGGAAAACGCATGGATCACAGCGCCGTCGGCGATGGTGACGCCGGGGCCGATCACCACAAAGGGCTCAATGGTCACGTCGCGGCCGAAGGTCGTATCGGCGGCAAGATAGACCGTCTCCGGCGCGATGATGGTCACGCCGGCATCGAGTGCGGCCTTGCGTAACCGGGTTTGCATGACCTGCTCGGCTTCCGCGAGCTGGGCCTTGGTGTTGATGCCGCGCACTTCATCTTCGCTGGTTTCAATCACGGTGGCCTCAAGTCCCATCTCGCGCACGGTCGTGACGGCGTCGGTCAGATAATATTCGCCCTTGGCGTTGGCGTTACCGATTTTTTCGATGATTTCCAGCGCCTTGCGGCCATCGAACGCCATCACCCCGGCGTTGCAAAGGGTGACCGCGCGCTCCTCAGCACTGGCATCGGCATGTTCGCGGATCGCCATCAACCGGTCGTTCTCGACCAGCAGCCGGCCGTAGCCGGTGGGATCGGCGGCGCGAAAACCGAGCACCGCGAGCGCTGCCCCCCTGGTCAGGGGCACGCGCATCCGCTCCAGCGTCTGCGCTGAAATCAGCGTATCGCCGAATACCACCAGCAGGTCGTCGGCGCCGCGCGCCAGCGCTGGCCTTGCCGCCAGCACCGCATGCGCGGTGCCCAGACGCTCGCGCTGAACGAAGGTCGCCGCATCCGGTCGCATCCGTTTTACTTCGTCGGCGACCGCGGCGTGATCGGGCCCGATCACCACGGCCAGGGCTGCGCCCTCGCCTTTCGGGGCCGCCGCCAGCACATGCGCCAGCAGCGATTGTCCGGCCACCGGATGCAGCACCTTCGGCAGCGAGGAGCGCATGCGCGTGCCCTCGCCGGCCGCAAGCACGATGGTCAGGCTGGATCGAGCGTTCATTCGAATTCCCTGTGGATTCCCTGAGGCTGGCGCGGCAAAGTTGCGCCGCCGCCCTATAAAGCGTTTTCGCGTCATGCGAAATCCGTTTCATGATCCGACCGGCGGCTTGCATTCAGGATCGGGGCGTATTTCCTGATATCGTCTGCCGTGATTCGGCAGGGATCTGCAGGCCCCGGGAGGGCCGATACGTCGTATGGAAGCAAATCCCGATCATCCGCATGAAGGCTTCGAGACCGAAAATACCGGCGGCTTGCTGAGCGGTTTTTTGGCCGACGAGGACGATGTCGGCCCCCGCTCGCGTTGGCGGCTCGGGGCGTGGGGCGTCGGCGCCGTCGTCGCGGTGCTGCTGGCCGTGCTGGCCAGTCAGTCGGCGTTCCGGATAAATCTGGATCAGGTCGCCTCCGACGATCTGGCGCGGCAGGCGCAGCAGCTCCGGACGATCGCGAAAGAAAGCCAGAACGAGGCGCGACGGCTGGCGTCCGCCGTCGAAACGCTCAGCAGCGACCGCGACCGGCTGTATGCCCGCGTGGCCGTGCTGGAACAGGGCCTGGATTCCGTGACTGGATCGATCGCGCGGCAACAAACGGCTGCCACGGCGACGCCCGCCGCGTCCGCCGGACCGCAGTCCACGCCGGCGGCTGCTCCCGCCATTGCCCCCGTACAGACCACCGCGGCTGCGGTCACTTCCGCTGCGCCCGCCGGTTCCGGTGCGCCGGCCGCCAGCCCGGCGCTGCCCGATGCTGCCGCTGCAAAGCTGACCGAACCGGAAGCGCCGGCACCTGAAGCCGTGGGCTCGATTCCGCCAGCGGCGGATACAAAACCTGGCGTCCAGCGCCCCGAATTTGCGGTCGAGCTGGGAACCGGGAATTCGCTAAGCGGCCTGCGCACATTGTGGCGAGGCCTGGCCAAATCCAACACGGCGCTGGCGGCGCTGCACCCCGTCGTTGCGGTAAAGGACGGCAATCGCGGGCGCGGCGCCGTGCTGCTCCGGCTGATTGCCGGGCCGCTCAGCGATGCCACGGCGGCGGCAAAGCTATGCGCAGCGCTGACAGCAGCCCGGAAGACGTGCGCGACGACCGTGTTCGACGGTCAGCGTCTTGCGATGCAGGCTGACGAACCGCAGGCTGCGGTCATCAAGCCGGCGCCACGCAGGCGCAGTCCGGCGAGTGCGAGGCCACTCAATGCACTGTTCGGCAGGCGGTAGAGATTTGAAAATAAGCCACATGTTTGCAATGCCTTACTGTCAATTTCTCTTGTTATTCTATAAGATTAACTCAATCGCTGAAAGCGCCGGGTTGTCGCGGACCGCATTCCCGATCATATTCGGCGCATGAAAAAGGATCCGTTCCGGCTGACGCCCTACCAGGTGCAATGGCTGCTGGTCGTCGGCTTCCTCACCGTCGGCTACGCGCTCTATCTGCGCTATCTCGCGATCGAGTTGTCGACGGTGGCGCTGGCCTGCGATGCCGGCTTGCAGACGCTGTTGTGCAAGACCCGCATCCTGGCGACGGCGCTGTTCAAGAATTCGGTGTTCGGCATCACCGCCCTTGTCATTGCCGTGCTGCATCTGATCCGGCCGTCGATCGTGTTGCTGACCGGCGGGGTGATCGCCGCCGGGTTCGGCATCGTGCTCTACAATATCGAACTGTCGGGAATAGCGATCGGGCTGCTTATTTTGGGATTTGCACGCCCCGCGCCTGCCACAGCGTAAGCGCCGAGCAGGAAATACAGCGCGCAGGTCCACAGCGACTGCCAGTTGTCCAGCCCTTCGTTGAACACCGTGTAGAGCGCTGCGATCGCAAACAGCCCGGCAAATACCGCTTCCGCGATCGGGCGGACGCCCTCCTGCGGGCGGTTGAGCAGCATCAGCGTCGCGAACGGCAGCACCGCCATCGTCAGCGCTGCGAACGGAAAATCCTTGTAGCGGGGATCGAACACGAAACCCAACGCGGTCTCGGCGCGCGATCAGCACCGTCACGATCAATACCGCTCCCAGCAGTATCGTCACGCACCGACCGGGTTCTGTCCTCGCGGGGCCCCAGCAATTCCAGAAAGGTCGGCAGCGCCCGCCCGGACATCAGCGCATTGGCGCACAATAGCGGCGCAGCCATCCCCGCCGCCAGCAAGGCGCCCCAGCGCAGCCAGCCGCCGAACGCCGTAGCTTTCATAAAACATCTTGTCGCCGGCGACCCCGAGCAGAATGCCGGCGGCGGTCGCCGACAAGCGCAACCGCGAGCCAGGACGCCAGCCGCGGCGTCCAGGGCCGGCGGCGCAGCGTCAGCCAGGCCACGCCGAACACCAGCACGCTCAGCGCCATGCCGCATCCCATCTGCAGCTTCCAGAACGGGAAATTGCTGATCGGCCTCGCCCGGCGGGTATTTCAGCGCGCGCTGCACGGAATCGATCAGGCCCCAATAGCCGCCGACGGTGCCTTCGAGCTGGCGTTTCCACGGCTGGTCGTAGGCCTCGATCAGGTTGACGCGAAAATTTTCCTGCTTGGCCAGCCCCAGGATTTCGGAGACCACCCGCGCCTGGTTGGTGCGCGACGGCAGCGCGCCCTCGCGCATCCGTCCCTCGCTCGGCCAGCCGGTCTCCCCGATCAGGATTTCCTTGCCGGGGAACGCCACCGCCATCCGCTGGCGGATGGAATCGACATGGGCGGCGGCATATTTCGCGCGGATCGGGAAGTCTTCCCAATAGGGCAGAATGTGGATCGTGACGAAATCGACGGCTTCATAGACTTCGCGGTTGCGCAGCCAATATTCCCAGACATCGGCATAGGTGACGGGAACCGTGACCTGCGACTTGACCGAGCGGATGGTGGCGGCAAGGTCGGCGGCGGTCATCTCGCCGCGCAACAGCACCTCGTTGCCGACGACGACCGAACGTGATGACGCCGGGATATTCCTTGGTCAGGCCGACCACGATCGAAATCTGCGCCAGGTTCTTCAGCCGGTTGCTGCCGAGCCAGATGCCCTGGATGACTTTCAGCCCCACTTTCGCGGCGAGTCGCGGCACCTGATCGAGGCCGTTGTCGATCGAATAGGTGCGCACGCAGTCGGATATTTTGGCGAGTTGCGCCAGATCCTGGGCGATCTGTTCCGGCGCGATCAGCGTGGTCGGCGACCAGCGGCGTCTGCGCGTCGCGGAACGGCGCATAGGACACGCACAACAGTTTGGCGCCGGGATCGATCGGGCGCGCGCGCCAGCGTGATGGGCGTGGCCAGCCACCACCACACGGCAGCAATCGCGCCCAGGGACAAGACGAGAAGCGCCAGCGGCGTACGAAGAGAAATCGGTTCCATCCTCCGGGCGAGGATCGTCGATTAGCCGGTCATCGGCGCGTCTGCCAAGAGCAGGATATGCGCAATCCCTGCCCTTCCCGCGCTGCGGCTTTACCACGACTAGATAAAGTTGTGACTTTGCTGGACAAAATCCGAAATGTCCGTCATGGGAATCCGGCGGCGTCTCCGCCGTATTGGGGACCTATTTGAACGGCATCAAACCGGGGCGCCAGGATTAGCCGGCGGGTACAGCAGTCAAAAACCGGGATAAATCGGGGAATTTATGGGTCGCGGTGTGCTTCAGCTTCAAAATGCGGTTTTGCGTCACCTCGCCGTTCCCGGGCTCGCATTGCTGATCGGCATCGGAAGCGCCTTTCGCCCAAAGCGGCGACCTTCAAGACCCAGGACCAGCCGACAAACCGGGCGCCGGCAACCCCGCCGCACCGGCCGATGCCGCCAAGGACAACTCAGCGCAAGACCGACGAATTCGTCGAGGCGTCGCAGGCCATCAACGGCCCGGCCGGAAACCCCGAATGCGTCTGGCTCGGCCGCCGGGTCGTGGTCCTGATGTGGCGCGACGATCTCGACACCGCGTTCCGCCACCTCGATCTCTACGACCGGTTCGGCTGCCCCGGCGGCCATGTCCAGGCGACGTTCCGCTGCCTGGTGCGCTTCTTCGGCGCGATCGATCCCAAGGTTCCCGACAGCCTGAACGGGCGCGTCCACGCCTGCTGGATCAATCCGGCCGCCCAACCGCAGGCGGCCGCAGTCGCGACCCCGGCCACGCCCCCGACCACCGGCGCGTCTCCGCCGGCCGCCGCCGCCGCACCGCCCGCGGCGGCAGCCCCGGCTCCCGCGCCGGCTAAATAAGCCCTGCGCGTCGCCGGAACGATCCGGATTTTTGCAGTTTGGATTGCTCGCGCCCTCAAAACGCCATGGCGTCATACGAGTTGTTAAATTGCGTGGCAGAGTTATGCTCTGTTTGCCGCTGACTTGGTCGGATCTCGGGGACGGATCCGCTTCCCTGCCATATTGACCCCGTATGGTTTAGTCGCGAATGCGCGCCGTCGTTGCCGTTCTGGTGTTTGTGGCCGCCGTTCACGCCGCCCTGTGGGGCGTGTTGCGGGAGAAGCAGCAGGCGCCTGACTTCAGGGGCATCCTGCCCAGCGCTTCCTACGCACCGTTCGAACGAGGTCACATCGTAGCCGACAGCATCGGCGACTCCGAGAGAGTTCGCGCCGATCTGAAGAAGCTCTCCACCCTGACGCGGGCGGTCCGCCTGTATACGTCGACGGAAGGCAGCGAACTGGTGCCGCCGGTCGCCAATGAGTTCGGCCTCAAGGTCACGGTCGGCGCCTGGATCGACAAGAACGACGAACGCAACGAGCGTGAGATGCTGTCGGCGATCGATCTGGCCAAGCACAACGGCAACGTCAACGGCATCGTGGTCGGCAACGAAACCATCTACCGCGGCGAGCAGAAGATCGAAGACCTGATCAAGATGATCCAGCGCGTCAAGGGACAGGTCAACGTTCCCGTCACGACCGGCGAGATCTGGAACATCTGGCTGGAACACCCTGAACTGGCCTCATCGGTCGACTTCATCGCCGCGCACATCCTGCCCTACTGGGAAGGCTTTTCCGACAAGCAGGCGGTCGATCAGGCGCTGATCATCTACCAGAAACTGCGCGATGCCTTTCCCGGCAAGCGCATCATGATCGCCGAATTCGGCTGGCCGAGCGCCGGCTATAATCTGCAAAACGCCGATGCCCGGCCCGTTCGAGCAGGCGGTGACGCTGCGCAATTTCGTCAGCCGCGCCGAAGCCGATCGGCATGGAATACAACATCGTCGAGGCGATCGATCAGCCCTGGAAATTCTTCGAAGGCGGCGTCGGTCCCTACTGGGGAATCCTCAACGCCGCGCGCGAACCCAAATTCGCGTGGTCGGGTCCGGTGGTCGATGACGCCTACTGGAAACTCGCCACCATCGCGCTTCTGGTCGGCGTCCTGATGTCGCTGCCGATCCTGCGGCTCGCCACGCCCACGGTGATGCAGGCGCTGCTGCTGTCGGCGGCGGCGAACGGCGTCGGCGCCTGGGTCGCGACCGTGTTCGCCTACTGGACCGGCCATTATTTCGTGTTCGGCTCGGCCTTTGCGCTTGACGCTGGGCTTGATCCTGCTGGTGCCGCTGGTGCTGATCGCGATGGCGCGAATCGAGGAAATCGCCGCCATTGCCTTTGGCCGCGAGCCCGCGCCGGCTGATCGTCAAGGGCGCGCCGTGGCGCCGGCCACCATCGGCGACGCCATCACCTTCCCGAAAGTCTCGATCCACGTGCCGGCCTATTTCGAGCCGCCGGAGATGCTCAAGCAGACGCTCGATGCGGTGTCGCGGCTGGACTATCCGAATTTCGAATGCGTCGTGATCATCAACAACACGCCCGATCCGGAATTCTGGCAGCCGATCCAGGATCATTGCCGCGCGCTCGGCGAGCGCTTCAAGTTCATCAACGCCGAGAAGGTCCAGGGCTTCAAGGCCGGCGCCCTGCGCATCGCGATGGAACGCACCGCCGTCGATGCCGAGATCATCGGCATCATCGACGCCGACTATGTGGTGCAGCCGGACTGGCTGAAGGATCTGGTGCCGGTTTTCGCCGATCCCCGCGTCGGCCTCGTGCAGGCGCCGCAGGATCATCGCGACGGCAACCGTTCGCTGATGCACTACATCATGAACGGCGAATATGCCGGCTTCTTCGACATCGGCATGGTCCAGCGCAACGAGGCCAACGCCATCATCGTGCACGGCACCATGTGCCTGATCCGGCGCGCGGCGATGGACATGGCCGGCGGCTGGGCCGGCGACACCATCTGCGAGGACACCGATCTGGGCCTCGCCATCATCGAGCATGGCTGGCTGACGCATTACACCAACAGCCGCTACGGCTACGGCCTGTTGCCCGACACCTATGAAGCCTTCAAGAAGCAGCGCCACCGCTGGGCCTATGGCGGCTTCCAGATCGTCAAGAAGCACTGGCGGCGGTTTCTGCCCGGCGCCAGCCGGCTGTCGCCGGATCAGCGCCGCGAATTCGCCCTGGGCTGGCTGAACTGGCTCGGCGCCGAAAGCCTCGGCGTGCTGGTCGCGATCCTCAACCTGATCTGGGTGCCGATCGTGGCCTTCGCCGACATCGCCATTCCCGACAGGATTCTGACGCTGCCGATCATCGCCTCGTTCGTGGTCTCGCTGGTGCATTTCGTGGCGCTGTATCGCCTGCGCGTGCCGGTGAAGATCGGGACAGATGCTGGGCGCCATGGTCGCCGCGATGTCCGTGCAATGGACGGTGTCGCGCGCGGTGGCGAACGGGCTGATCACCGAGCACCTCGCCGTTCGCCCGCACCTCCAAGGGCGGCTTGTCGCTGATGTCGGTCGAATTCCAGGCGTTCTGGGAAGCCGTGATCGGCGTGCTGCTGCTGGTCGGCGCGGCCGTGCTGGTCGTCACCAACAACTTCAAGCAGGTCCGCGAAATCTACATCTTCGCCGCCGTGCTGGTGCTGGAGAGCCTGCCGTTCCTGTCCGCGGTGGCGATCGCCATCCTGGAGAATTCGCGGATCAACGATTTTGCGTTCTGGCGCAACACCGGCGTGCGGACGGCCGAACTGATCGGACTGCGCCCGGTGGCGATGCCGACGGTGGTTGGCCCCTCCCAGCCGGTGGCGTCGGAGATTCACCGGGAAGCGAACTGACGGCGACGCGATTTCCGACGCCAAACTCGCTTGAAGAACAAGCCGCTAACAGCCAGTATTGCTTGCGGAATTCTAGTTGTCCCGCCTGCCCGTTGGCGCACCTGCCGGCTATTGACCCGCACCCAAGCGCCCCCTACACAGCCGGGCTAAGTGAGCGCGTAGCTCAGGCGGTAGAGCACGTGACTTTTAATCATGGGGTCGAGGGTTCGAGTCCCTCCGCGCTCACCAACTAGCGCACCTGAGCGCTCGACGACTCCATGGCGGAAATCCATAACCGGATGCCTGTGATCTTGGCCAATCCGATTGGCCGAACTGGCTCGGTGAAGAATCGGCGACCGAACAAGAGCTGCTGGCGCTGCTGCGGCCATGTCCGACGAATGGTTGAAAATCTGGAAAGTCGATAACAAGATCGGCAATGTCGGCAACACCGGGCCGGAATTGATCCTGCCGCTAGAGGACACTTTGTTCTGATGGCAGAAATTTCAAAGAGTGTTCGCACTTTTCTATCGCAAAGCTGGATCGGCCCAACGATTAGCTTGGTCGTTCTAGGGGTGAGTGTGACGTCCGCAATATTCACTATCTCTACATTTGTCAGGCAGGGAAACCGGTTCGAGATTGAGGATGAACGACTAGCGCCTAGGGTGGGCTTCATCGTCGAAGTCTTGAACGCTAAAGACGGATGGATGCGCGGAGTCATCGATGCTCAAAACAGAAGAGACATCGATCTGACAATTCACAGCATCGACGTCGTAAGCCCAGGGGACATGCGTCTTGCCAAATGCGATTGCGAAACGCCAGAGGGCAAGCCAATGCCAACGACTATGTCCAACAGGCTGACCTTTGAAAACGAGAGCATCGATGCTGCTCGTCCCAATAATTTTGCAGGCTGGGGAAAAGTCGTTTGGGTCAAAGCAGCCGATCCGCGCCGTCGCGGCCTAGTGATACGCTTCAACTTTCGGGAAAATTATTATCCATTTCGGCTGATTTCGAGGTCTGCGGCAGCCAGAGTTTACAATGGGATGCCGCCCAAAGACTAGATCAAGTGGCCCGCTCTACTGAGATTAGTGGCTAAAAACGGGCTTCTACTTAACCTCGCGGACTGGGCTTCGGGGGACTTAAACAATGTCGAAGTTCACAGACTCGTCACGCCATCGATACGGCCCGGTCGGGCGCTGTATCTATTGCAGATCGCCCGATGACCTGACGAGAGAGCATATTATCCCTAAATCACTTGGTGGAAACTGGGTCATTGCCGAAGCGTCTTGCAAGAGGTGTGCGAGTATCACACGCGACTTCGAGCAGAAGGTTTCCCGCGAAATGTTTGGAGCTTTTAGGAGCCAGTTCGGTTTTCATAGTTCCACGCATAAACGGAAAGGAGGCATTCGAACTGTATCGATCACGGTGGAGGCCGCCGGCGAGAAGCGGTTTGAAGAAATCCCGGCCCACAGCAGTCCACTGCTTCCTGTTTTTCTTCCGAAGTATGAAAGTCCGGGAATATTGCATTTGAAACAGCCGACACCGCTGTTCGATCGAATCATCGATTTCGTCTCTTGGTCATCCAGCGATGATCCCCTGGCAAACGAGGAAGTGCAGAACCTCGTCAATGCGGGAGCGCAGTCAGCAAGTTATACTTTAACAGTACCGCAGGCCGAATTTTGTCGGATGTTGGCTAAAATCGCACATGCTGGGCTTGTCGCTATGTTCGGCCTCGATGCAGTGCCGTCGCAACTCCCGGACTATATTCTTGGGCGAAACCCCTGCCTCCCTTATGTCGTCGGTGGCACATCGATGCCGTGCCGGAACCTACCCGACGAAATGCACTGGGGTTTCGAACAGGGCGTTTACGATCGAGGAGATCAGCGATTCATCACTGTGAAGATCGAGCTCTTTCGTTTTTTGTTCTTACCGTGGATCAAGGCGGGCCGTGGTCCGGTATATTGGATCGTCGTCTGTCCGGCAGACGATCATCTTGCGGAATTGATAGGACGAGGTGCAGACCCACGTCCGAATTTGAACTGAGATCGAGAGGCGAATCCGTGACAAAGGATGGCAACGGCGTTTCGACAATTCAATCTCGTTGCCGAGGTGTCCTGTCCCACTCCCGGCCGTCAGCGCGTCAGCACGAGGTGGGTCGCCAGCTCCATGGGGACCGCCTCCGTCACCCGATAGCCGAGGCCTGGCAGGTCGATGCCAGCGAACAGGGATTCGCCACGGCCGAGAACGACAGGCGACAGCGCCAGGTGCAACTCGTCGATCGCGCCTGCAAGCAGATACTGGCGGATCGTCGAAACGCCGCCGCCGATCTTCACGTCCAGGTCGCCGGCGGCGGCCTTCGCCTGGGCGAGCGCGGCCTCGATTCCGTCGGTGACGAAATGGAAGGTCGTGCCGCCCTCCATCACGATCGGCGCGCGGGCGTGGTGGGTGAGGATGAAGGTCGGCGCGTGGTACGGCGGATTGCCGCCCCACCAGCCCTTCCAGTCCCGCGCAACGCTGAACATCTTGATTTATCTGATATTTTGGTGATTTTGGGTCTTAAAGCTAGGCGTAACAAGATGTTACCACCAAGCGATCCACGTGACGTTTAATCATTGGGTCGAGGGTTCGAGTCCCTCCGCGCTCACCAAAATTCAATAGCTTTTTTGCGTCTTTTTTTGCCCGCACCCCGGTACTCTGGAAATCGCTTGCGTGGGCACTATTTTGGCAAAATAAATGCCAACAGGAGCGTAAGCAATGGCTCGTAAAGTGGGCCCGCAACCGCGAGCTAGTCAGATCAGGCAAGGCATTGACCGGCTCCAGAAGAGAATTGGAGAGCTCGAGGCCTTTCAACCGGAAGCTGTCAAAGAGCGCTGGGCACCGGAAACAGGCGCGATCGAAGCGGCCATCGCCAACACTCTCGACATCGTCTTCGGGCACAATTCGCCTCGCCACCACCGCTTCAGCCCCGCAGCGAATCTTGATCGGGGCGGTCTCGTCTTGGGCGGTGGTCCTGATCCACTTTACAAAGTTCACCAGTGGCTACAGGAAGGCAAAGCCAACTCGTTGGCATTGCTGCACCAGGCCATCCGATCACTGGAAGAAGACCTGGCAGAATTGGGCGAAACGCCCTCCCAGCCTCCGTTTGCAATTCCCAACACCAGCGACGAGATTTTTATCGTTCATGGCCGGGACACGCCCGCCGAGCACGAGGTCGAACTGCTGGTGAAGCGCGTGGGTCTAAAGCCAATTGTGCTGCACCGGATGCCGAACGGAGGTCGTTCGATCATCGAAAAATTCGAGGTTCATGGCGGGGGCGCCGGTTTTGCTATCGTACTTTTGACACCAGACGATGTTGGTGGAATGGACCATGCACACCTCCAACCCAGGGCCCGACAAAATGTCATCGGGGAAATGTTTTGGTTCGCTGGCCGGTTCGGCCGCAAGCGCGTCTGCGCCCTGAAAAAGGGGACGATTGAACTGCCGTCTGACATTGCCGGCATCGGATACACCGAGATGGATGACCGAGGCGCATGGAAAATGAAACTTCTGAAGGAGCTTCAGGCGGCGGGCTATACCAATCTCAATTGGGGAAGCGCCCTCGCCTAGTGAATAGCCCCTCCGGGGACTCTGGAGAGTAATATTGAAGCGGCCATAGCAACCGTGATGTTTTCCGGCCGCGCCCGCACCCTACCGTCAGCGCGTCAGCACCACGTGCGTCGCCAGCTCCATGGGAACCGCCTCCGTCACCCGATAGCCGAGGCCTGGCAGGTCGATGCCTGCGAACAGGGATTCACCACGGCCGAGAACGACGGGCGACAGCGCCAGGTGCAACTCGTCGATCGCGCCTGCAAGCAGATACTGGCGGACCGTCGAAACGCCGCCGCCGATCTTCACGTCGAGGTCGCCGGCGGCGGCCTTCGCCTGGGCGAGCGCCGCCTCGATTCCGTCGGTGACGAAATGGAAGGTCGTGCCGCCCTCCATCACGATCGGCGCGCGGGCGTGGTGGGTGAGGATGAAGGTCGGCGCGTGGTACGGCGGATTGTCGCCCCACCAGCCCTTCCAGTCGGGCCCGCCCCAATCGTCTCCGGCCGGCCCGAACATGTTGCGGCCGAGGATGAAGGCGCCGAAGCCTTCCATCGCGGCGCGGGCGAAGCGATCGTCGGTCCCGCCGTCTTTGCCGATCATCGATCGAAAGGCCCGGGTCGGGTAGAACCAGTTCATCAATTCCCCGCCCCGCTTGCCGAGCGGATGCTCCAGGCTCTGGTCCGGGCCGGCGCCGAAGCCGTCGATGGAAACGCCAAAACCCGCGACGCGCACCTTGCCCATGGGGCCTCCGTTTATTTTTGAACTGACGAAGGACGAACGGATGCGCGCGTTTCCGACATCGTCAGTCCCCTTTAACGCGGAATTTTTTGAATTCGAACGCCTCAGGTCATGCGCTCTATTTGTACCAAATCGAGAAGTATCTCCAATCACTGGAATGCTGGTTCTCGAACTGTATTTCGGTTTCGTTGAACACACCGCTGGGACGAACCTCTCGTCTTATCCAGCTCAGGGAACCGCACTCTGTCCCGACGTCCTGGTGAATTGAAAGTCCGACGCACTGGCTCGATCTTCCATGGTCGTCGTGAGCGTAGCACCAGACTTTTTGCGGCAGATTGCTGCTTGGGAATTTCCAGTAAACGGAGCCGTTTCCCACGGGCTTTTCAGGCCCGAACTGCATCGCATCCGCCGGCCTTGCGTCGGCGGTGCACCAGTCGGTAGCGACCTGCGCCAGGGCGCATGGTGTCGCGACAATCAAAGCGGAGCCAGCCAAAATTATCCTTGCCAACATGATGATCTCCCCAAAATGAACGGGTTAGCGCAACCGAAGCGCGTGCGAAAGCTTTCGCCGGGGAATCCGGCATGTCCGGATTGCGGGGAGTCCGGCAAATCGTTACCGTTCGATATTACGTCAGGATTTTATTTGGAGAATTTGAAATGAAAGCATTGATTTCTGCATGTCTGGCTGCGGTCTTTTTGGCTTTGAGCGCCACAACGGTGCTGGCCGGATGTGAGTGTCGCTGCGTCGATCAAAGCAATCCTTCGGCCGGAATCAGTTTTCAATTCCCTTCCGTTCCCGATCCGTCGGTTTATCCGGAGCAGTGCAGGCAATCCTGCGCGCAGACCACGATACACGGCGCCGTTCCGGCGGGATCGTGCATGCTGGGCAGCGGTTCGCCCAACCTCTATCAGGTTGACTGGTGCGGAGGCGGAACACCTCCAGCCAATGCAACGCATCTTGCGGGCACATCGTGGAACCCGGATAATCCGCCGCTACTGTGCCTCGATGCGGCCTATGGAAAACAGTACCGAACCTGGTGCTACGTTCACGAGGATGCACAACCAAATCAGCAATGTGTCGGCGCCGGAAGTTCCAGCTGCGGAACGGTTGGTTGGGTATCGCGCAGCATATTTCCAAACGACCCATATTACAGCAAGTGCATAAAGATCCAGCGCGAGGACGACAAAGCCAAGTACTTTGATTTGTTCTACGTGGAGACTTCACCCAACTAGCAAACCGCGCGCGGAATCGCTGCAAGGCAATCGGCCAGCCGCGATCCCCATGTTCAAAAACCGCCTCTGACGAAAGTCAGAGGCGGTTTTGCGTGTCACGACGTCAGGCTCGCGGGACTCTTTTGACTGGAACCTTTGCGACCGCTGAATTGATCAGGGACTTACCGGAGGGGGGGCAGCAGCTACACCGCCATTTACAATTTCATAAATGCTGACGCCGAAAACGGCCGCGACTGCGCCGCCTACCAGGTATTGACCCAAATTGGGATCATCCGCCGCCTGGCGTTTTTCGGGAACAATTACCGTCTGCCCCGGTCCAACGGTGATGACGGATCCATCGTTCAAGGTGATTTGAGCGCTGCCATTGGGACCGGCCATCACCGTGTCTCCGGGCTGAACCTCGGTGGTCGAAGTCACCTTATGAAAGCCCCGGCTGCCTGTGCGATCGTATACATCGCCCCCCGTGGGAACCAGCGTTGCCGCCTGCGTCGTCACAACTGGAAGCAAACAAAAAGCAGCACTCAACAAGATGGTCCTGAGACGCATAGTTCCAAACTCCAACACCAGCCGCCAACATATTATCTCTTTCGCATTGTGAGCGCAAAAAGTTCTTGCGAAGGCGCCTGCATAAATAAATGGCGGTTCCCTAACTAAGGAACCAATGGAACTTTTCCGAATTATCTGCACGCCATGAAATAAATTCCATCGCGTCGGCGTTGTCGGCGGCGCTTGTGATATCGCCGTGAGCTGCCTGAAAAAGACGGGCCGCACATCGTAAGGAGTTAGTTTCGTGAGGAACAGACCCTGGACCGACGAAGAATTGAAACAGCTTTCGGCTTTGGCCGCAGCTGGTGGAACGGCCGTGCGGGCAGCGGCGAAATTCAAGCGCAGCATCGTCAGTTGCCGAACGCAGGCGCGGAAGTTGGGCACACCCTTCACGCATGTCCGGATCGCGCGAATGAATATCCGCGCCAGGTGTGAGGCGGCCGAACAGATTGTAACGCCGCCGCCTGGAATATCCGCGACCTGATCGATCGCAGCCGATTACTGCGCACGGACCAGCCGCACCCTTCGCCTCGAACCAATCGTCGTCGCGCAAATCCACCCTCATCGCCCGCTCCTGTTCTCCATCTGACTCCATTCCGTTCTCAAAGAACGAATCGGAGTCGCTTAAATCAGCGCGAGATGAATCTTAACGACGGGTTTACGCCACGGCGACCGAGGGCGTCCTTGACCGGCTTTGGCTTCGCCGCCGGCAAGTCCGCATTCAGTTCTCGCTGAAGGATGCTATCCGGTCTATTGTCGGAGACGACCGCTTGCGCAGGCGATCGGCTTGCGCCTGCATCCAGCGCTGCAAACAGGGGGCTTTCATGAGCGCGACACAACGCAATCACTATCGGCTGCCGGCTTTTGCTGCATGTTTGTTTGGTTTCACCGCAGTCGCTGCGGCGGAGCCGCAGACGACGGCCGGAATAGGCCTGGCTTCCTGTGAAAAGCTGGCCAAGGACATGAATCCGGCGGATGGCTTTAACAATACCGCCAATGCCCTGATCTTTTATTGGGTCCAGGGCTACATGAGCGCCGCCAACATCTCGTTGCTGGAGGGCGACAGCCAGTATGTCGACCTCTCTCTCATGAACGAGAAGAAGCTGCTGCCGTTGATCCAGGATTTCTGCAGGAAAAATCCGGACAAGAAGCCGATCAGTCTCATCGATCAACTGATCGACGATGCCGACAAGGTCGAAGGCAAATGGAAGAGCGGCACTGTGCCCTGGGCTGCGGACGATTAAGGCTTGATGGGCTCGATCGGGCCGCCCTGGGCTTTGGCCGCCGCCATCTGGCGATCCCGCGCGGCGATCAGTTCCCGTTCGAGCTTCAGCCGTTCGTCGGGCGTCATGCTGTGCTGTTCACGATCCGGCGGCGGATTTGCCAGCGCGGGATAACCGCCTGTTTTCGGCGACGCCGGCGCCTCGGCCCGCGCGTCCATTAACGATGAGCTGGAGGTAGAAGTCGCAACACATCCGCCAAGCAAGAGGCTCGACAGCAGCGTCGCTCCTGCGAACACCGTGGTCTTTCGCCCATTCGACAAATACGCAACAACACCCATGCACGGTTGGTCTACGGGTATTGCGGGTCAATTATGACCATCACCCGGGCGCTGCTACGATCCCGGCTTGACAAGCAATTCGTGGTTAACAAAAAGCGGACAATGCGAGAGGTTCCGTTCCGCCTGCCTGCTTTCCCCAAATCTTTTGTTCCAACCAACGGCAATTTTGCAACAGTCCGGACAAAATCCAACTCTGTTTCTCAAATGGTAAGACATAGAACAAGCTGTCGCAGTTAGATTGCTATTGAATCTTCGGGATTCGGGCAAAGCCTTGGAGCAAGAAAAAAATGCGAAATTACGGACTGATTGTTGCTGCGCTAGTCGCCAACGCTGTCGGCATTGGCGCGGCATCCGCCGCTGATCTTCCGGCACGTACCTATAGCAAAATACCTCCGATGGTAGCGGTGTCGAGCTGGACCGGCTGTTACGTAGGCGGGAACATTGGTTATGGTTGGCAGAGAAACCATACAACCGACGTCGACCCCAGCAACGCCGGATTCTTTGCGGATGTGGGAGGCGACACCGGCAGCGGAGTGGTAGGCGGCGGCCAGGTGGGCTGCGATTATCAGTTCGCCGGGAATTGGCTGGTCGGCATTCAGGGAATGTTCGATGGGGCGGGCGTAAAAGGAAGCCATATCGATCCCTTCGCCTATTCAGGAGACTTCAGCGAATCCCATTCAACCAACGCCGATTGGTTTGTCACGCTGACCGCACGCCTCGGGTATCTCGTGACTCCCGATACCTTGTTCTATGTGAAGGGCGGCGCGGCCTGGGTGCATGAGAAATTCACGGATGCGGACCCCGTCGCGGCACCTCCCTTTCCCGCCTATACCGGGCAAGCGAGCGGCAGCCGGGTGGGCTGGACCGTCGGCAGCGGCGCCGAATACAAGTTCAACATGAACTGGTCTGTCTTCGCCGAATATAACTATATCGGTCTCGGCAGCAAAACCTCGGCCTATAGTTACGACTGCGGCGTGGCTTGCGGCTTTCCAAATCCCTACCTTCTTTCCGACAGGAATTATTTCCAGACGGTGCTGGTCGGTCTGAACTACCGGTTCGGCGGACCTGTCGTCGCGAAGTACTGAGCTTTCCCAAACCTGAATTTAAAAGCCCCGGCATCGTCCGGGGCTTTTTGCTGCCTGCGCTTCAAGACAGGCGACCGATATTCAAGTCAGCTTCAGGCGCTCCGGCAAAACTAGGAACTCAACTTCCCGTGGCAGTGCTTGAATTTACGGCCGGACCCGCATGGACAGGGTGCGTTACGGCGGCTCTCGATCGCGCCTCCCGCAACGTCAAAAATCGATTTGTTCAACGCCCGATTGGAGAACAGCGCGTCGATCTGAAATAATCTGATCAGATTGAAATCAATTTTCTCCAGAGCAGCGCACATTTCATCGAGTGAGATCTGGCCCTCGTACCATTCCTGGGCGCCGTATTCGGTGTACAGGAATCGGGTGTTTCTCAAAACCGACAAACCCCCTTCAATAAGGTCGATTTCCGCTCCCTGTGTATCGGCCCAGATAAGATCGACAGCAGATATATTTTCAGTTCTTGCCCAGTCGTCCAGACGGGTGATTGCAACTTCAATCTGGGTTTCAAATTTGACCCATGGCCAGACTTCCGCATGAAGTTTCGGTTTCCGTATCGATCCCGACTGATTCCAGTCTTCTTCGGGACCTCCCGATGATTGATTGAAAGTGACAAAACCATTTTGGTTGCCCACGGCGCATTCGAACAGTTTGACATTCGGGCTATCGATCCGGCTTTTGAATTTTGCAATTGCCCGCGGCTCCGGCTCGAAACAATAAATACGAGCCATCGGCATTTCCCTCAAAAACTCCTCCGTCGTCTGGCCGACATTGGCGCCCACCTCGACGATCACAGGATCGGTTTTCCCGATCAGGTTTTTGAGCGCTCCTATTTCGAGCGGCATCTGCTCCATCATGACGCTGCTTGAACCGGATTTCATGGATCAGTCCCGCTGGAGGCTAGTGCTGCCGGGTGATGACGGAGTGTCCTACGACGTTCCGCAGGTAGCAATCCAATTTTTGGTATTGTCTGCCCGATTGCGAAGAACCGGAAGGCTGCCTCCGGACAGACCCTCAGTATTTGAAAAGATGAAATATTCGCCGGTCGCTTCGCAACCTTTTAACAATAGCTGGTCAAGCCGCTTGCCAGTCGTTGCGATTTTCATCCATGTTACGCGCACGTTTCAATTTGAAGGAGGATGCGAAATGAAGTCGTTTTTCGCGGCGCTGATCGTCGCAGGACTGTCCCTGGCTGCATTGCCATCCTTTGCCGCGGATAGCCGCAACATTTCCGTCATCAACGAGACCGGATATGCGATCAAGTTTCTGGGGTTCAACGCGCCCGATGACGGCCTCGATGAGTGGGACAACGAACTCGACGGCAACCTGAAGAACCAGGACAGCACCTATGTCGAATTCGATGATGATGACGAGGGTTGCGTCTGGAACATCAAGGTGATCTGGGCGAATTACGATGAGGCCGTGCTCTGGCGCAACGTCAACCTGTGCAAGTTCACCGCGCTCAGACTGCGTTACAATTCCGGCACCAAAACGACTTCGTTCGTGGCGGAGTGATTGTCTCGCAGTTGCGCGAGATTGCAGGAATGCCGCGGGTAAGAGCGATCTTGACTGCCTTTGCCCTGTTCTTGTCCGCTCCGGCATTTGCCGATTGCAAGGATCCCGAAACCGGCACTGCGAACATCCCGGCATTCTCGCCCCCTCTCGGTGAGGTGGTGATTGGAACGGGACGCTTGCAGTTTTATTCAGCCCCAAACCTGAATTGCCTGCTGGCAGGCGTTTTCGTGATCCCGAACGATCAACTCATCGCCTACGCCCAGTCCAACGACGGGTGGACTTCGGTGATGTACGTAAACCCCAGGACCGGCAACAACGTTTCCGGATGGGTGAGATCTTCCCGCCTGAAGGAAACGGGGACGGTGGGGCCGAAGTAAATCGACCTTCATGCCATCTGCACCGCGCGATGCCGCCACCGCCCGACCAGTACGCTGACCACCAGCAGATTGAGAATGTTGGTCCCGACGCCGAAGGCGAACGCCGGCGCGTAATATCCGAGATGGTCGTACAGCAGGCCGGCGATCCAGCCGCCGGCGGCCATGCCTCCGCCGCTGAACAGCAGCATTGTCGGGATTCGCCAGGAGGCTTCCGATGCCGGAAACAACTCGCGCACCGCCAGCACATAGGCCGGGATGATGCCGGAAAAGCCGAGCCCGAAAGCGGCAGCCACCAGGAACAGGCCGGCTTCATTCTGCGTCAGCAGAAACGCCGTCATCGATGCGGCTTGCCAGGCCGAGCCGATCAGCACGGTAGCGAGGCCGCCGATACGATCTGAAATCAGGCCCCAGATTTGCCGGCTCACGAAGGCGGTGCCGAGCAGCACCGAAAGCATCAGCGCGCCCATCGACCGGCTGATGCCGAGGTCGCTGCAAAAGGCGACCAGGTGACCCTGCGGCATCGCCATGGGAATACAACACAGCACGGCGGCGCCGCACATCGCGGCGAACACGGCATTGGGCGGCCAGCCGAGCACACGCGCCTTGATTGAACCGGCTGCGGGCGCCATGACCGGATGCATGACTTCCGGCGGCGCGCGAAAATAGATCGCGGCAAGCGGCACGATGACAGCGATCTCGGCGAGCGCATACCACAGCATCGTCTGCCGCCAGCCGAAATGGGCGATCACCTGCTCGAACACCGGCGGCCACAGTCGCGCCGGCGAGATAGGTGCCGCTCGAGATCAGCGCCAGCGCCGAGCCTCGCCGGCGGTCGAACCAGCGGCTGACATAGATGTACAAGGGTGCATTGATGCCGCCGAGCCCGATCAGGCCGATGAACAGACCCGTGGCCGATCCACAGCGGCCACGGCGGCCCGAGCGTCGAAATCGCAAGGCCAAGGCCGATCATCAGCGAGCCCGAAATCACCGTCCAGCGCGTACCGACCCGGTCGGCGATCCGGCCCATGATAATGCCGCCGGCGCCGGAGCCGAGCCACGCCAGTGAACTGGCGAGCGCGGGAACCGAACGCGACCCGCCGACTTCGCTGGCGATGTCCTTGAGCGCGACCGCGGTGATCCAGGCGGCGCCGAACGACATCCCAAGCACCAGCAGCGCTACGGAGGCGACGATCCAGGAAGCCCTGGTCTCAACGGAAGCTGGGGATTGCAACATGAAGAGCGGACCCGGTTGGCGGGCTCCTTTTACAGGCCGCCCAAAATTTCACCACCCGGGTTCGCGTGGGGACTGCTCCGCGCAAATCGTGCACGCAAAAAAAGCCCCGGGCATTTCCGGGGCTTCATTTGCGCAAATTGTGCGACTGCGAGATGGCCGTTCGAATTCAAAACAGGCTACCGGGCATTGCCGCCAACCGGTTCGACGAACTTAGTAAGCCCAGCAGCGCCGCCGTCCCGGATGCCAGCGCATTCCCGGCCCGCAGACCACCCCCGCCGGCGCCACCACGACCGGGGCGGGCACAACTACAACAGCTTCATTGGGATAGCAGTTGCCATTCCCGCCACGGTGGAAGCCACGGCCGCAGCCGTCCATGGCCTGCGCACCGAAGCTTGTGAAGCACAACAAGGCGGCGGATGCCGCGATCGAAAGAAGCTTACTATTCATTTCCCTGGACTCCCTGTGTTTGCAGCAAAAATCGTAATCCCGTGCAATGTGCTTGTTCTCGATGAACCCTGCATGAACATTGCGGACCGCACGGCGGGCTCGCTGGCGCAGCAATCCTTACCCGTCCACGCGCATCCCGGACATCCTCACAGCGGTTTGAAACAGCTTCGGTTTACCTGACGGACCGGCATCTGCGGCGCATACGCTGCAATGCAATCGGCCGTTGAGGTCGGCACCGATGCAGATTTGCCGCGGCCACCGGTGTTCATCGGGGAACAACGCGATATCCGTTGGACGATTAAGGCGAATCAGAGCTACTTCGAAGTCATTGCCTCGTCTATTTCTAGGCTGGCTGGGGATGACAGAGCTGGAAGCGATCGATCGCGACATTCGCGGCCTCAAGGAACTGATCCGGGTTGCGTGGATGCAACTCGCAGATCCGTCGCTTGCGGCCCCGGAGCGCCGCGAAGCGCGCAGCCGGATAACGGAATGCAGTAAACAGTTGCGCGGTCATCTGAAGGAGGCCGAACTCCATATCGCCCGCAAAAGACAATTCCTGAAAGAATTTAACGATCGCGGCCGGCCCAAACCGCAGCTCCGGCTTCTCCCCGACGGGTATTGAAAATCACCACCTGAAATCTCGCCGGTACCGGGATCGGACCGGGCCGACGTTTTCCCGTCCGACAAACCCTCCGCATCCCACTGGCAACGCGCCCGCTATGCTGTAAGCTTGCTGCCGGACTGGCTGCCGATCTCCCTGTCCGGCCGCTGAACCGCAACAAAAAAATTACCCTTGGAGGATTCCCCATGTCAGCTCCCGTGAGCCGCATCCCGCTCAATCGCCGCACGCTTCTGCGTGCGGGCGCCGGCATGGCCGGCATTCTCGCCACCGGCCGCGCGCCGGCCTTCGCGCAAACCCAGCCGAAGAAGCTCGTGTTCGCCCACATCAATGCGGTCCCGGAATTGGCCGCGGTCGCGTTCGACTGGATGGCGAAGGAGGTCAACGCGCAGTCCAAGGGCGCGCTCGACATGCAGTTCTTCGGCAAGACCCTGATCCCGCAGGAGCTCGAGATCATGAACGCGGTCAAGTCGGGCAGCATCGCGATGGGCAGCCCGGCGGGTGCGGCCGCCACCGTGTTTCCGGAAATGGGCGCGCTGCTGGTGCCCTATCTGGTCAAGGATTACGCCTCGGCCTACGCCATGCTCAACGGCAAGATCGGCGACAAGATCAGCCAGCAGATCCAGGACAACTACAAGCTCAAGGTGATGTGCTATTTCGACTACGGCTTCCGCCATTTCTGGACCGGCGAAGAAGCCGATCGTCGAGCCGAAGGACCTGCGCGGCATGAAAATCCGGGTGCAGCAGGCCAAGATCTTCGGCGACACCATCAACGGGCTCGGCGGCAGCGCGGTGCCGATGGCGTATGGCGAGGTTGTCACCGCCGCCAAGCAGGGCGTGATCGACGGCGGCGACTTGCCGATCGTCAACATGAAGGCGCTGAAGATCTACGAAGTCTCGAAATATGCCTCGATGACCTATCACAATTACGGCCCGACCAACGCGGTGATCAATCTCGAGGTCTGGAACGGGCTGACGCCGGACCAGCAGAAGCTGATCATGGATCTGTCGCGCGCCGCGCAGGAGAAGATCCGCGAGGCCACCGAGTCGGTCGACAATTTCGCCAAGGCCAAGTCCGAGCTGGAGCCGCTCGGCATGACCGTGGTGGAAGCCAAGGTCGACGAATTCCGCAAGGTGGCGCAGGAGAAGATCTGGCCGGCCTACAAGGCCCAATACGGCGCCTTGTGGGACGAGATCGAAGGCTTCAAGGCCTGATCTAGCGGCGGGGCCGGAGTTCAATCTTCGGTCCCCGACTTTCATGGCCCCTGCCCGCCCCATCCGGAATCCATCGCGCATGCTGCGTATCCTGTCAGCCGTCCCGAAATTCGCGGTCACGGCGCTGATCATCCTTGCCATCGTCAACCTCCTGGTCGGCGTGATCCTGCGCTATTTCGTCGGCGCCATCACCGACTGGCTCGATGTCGATCCCGTGCCGTTCACCTGGGTCGAGGAAGTCGGCGAATTGTCGCTGGCGTGGCTGACGCTGATCGGCGCGGCGATCGGCATCCAGTCGCGCACGCATTTTTCGCTGGCCATGTTCGTGCACCGGCTGCCCGAGGCCGCGCAGATTGTGGATTCACCGGTTCAATCACGCGCTGATCGCGGGCTTCGGCCTGCTGGTGGCCTGGTACGGCTTCAAGCTCTGCCTGCTCAACCGCACGCTGACGACGCCGGGCCTCGAAATCAATCTCGCGTGGCTCTACGCCTCGTCGGTTGTCGGCGGCATCCTGATCGCCGTCTACGGCGTTGCCGTGATGATCTCGCCGCTGCCGCAAGGCGAACCCCAGCACTGAGCGGGACCATCGATGCTGCTTGCGACCGTCGTCATCGTCTTTGTCATTCTGATCCTGCTCTCGATGCCGATCGTGTTCGCGCTCGGCATCGCCGGCGTCGCCGGATTGTGGATCGGCGGCTACCCGATGCAGCAGCTGGCCTCGGCGCTGGTGTCGGGATCGCAGAGCTGGGTGCTGCTCGCGATCCCCGCCTTCGTGTTCGCCGGCAATCTGATGGAGCGCTGCGGCATGAGCCACGCGCTGGTCGAACTGGCGCGCGCGCTGATCGGCTGGGTCAAGGGCGGGCTCGGCATGTCCGTGATCGTGGTGGCGTATTTCTTCTCCGACATCTGCGGATCGAAAATGGCCGAGGTCTCGGCGCTCGGCTCGGCGCTGATGCCGCCGCTTGACCAAGGCCGGCTACGACCGCGCGCGATTCAGCTTCGCTGATCGCCGCCGGCACCGCGATGGGCATGCTGGTGCCGCCGGCGATCTTCATGATCGTGATCGCGCAGGTCACCAACACCTCGGCGGTGGCGCTGTTCGTCGCCGGCTTCGTTCCGGCCGCGGTCATCATGCTGTGCCTGATGGCGGTGGTTTACGTCCGCGCCCGCCAGAACGACTGGCCGGTGGATACGCAGGCCGAGCCTTGCGGGTCTCGGCCACGCGGCCCTTCACGCCGCCGTGCCGATGGTGGTGCCGTTCGTGATCCTGGCCGGCTTCATCCTCGGCATCATCACCGCGACCGAGGCCGGCGCCGTGGTCGCGGGCTACGCCTTCCTCGCCGCCAGGCTCTACTACCGCAACGTCTCGTGGCGCGAGATGGGCCAGATCGCCTATGACAGCGCGATCCTCACCGCGGCGGTGGTGTTCCTGCTCGCGGTCGCCTCGGTCTATCAATACCTGATGGGCGTCAGCGGCGTGCCGCAATTGCTTGGCCAGATGCTCGGGCCGCTGAAGGGACATCCGTGGCTGTTCCTGATCGGAACCGCGGTCATGAGTTGCCTGTTCGGCATGGTGCTGGAGGGCCTGCCCGCCGCGGTCGTGCTGATCCCCGTGGTGTTTCCGATCGCAGAAGCGATGGGCATCGATCCGATCCACTTCAACATCGTGCAGACCGCCGCCGTCGGCATCGGCCTGTTCCTGCCGCCGATGGGCGTCGGCCTGTTGATGGCGCTGCGCTTTGCCAACCTCAGCGTCGGCCAGCATTTTCGCACCTATGTGCCCTACATGCTGGCGCTATTTGCTGGCCTGTTGCTGATCATCTGCATCCCCGAGATCAGCCTGACCCTGCCGAGGCTGGCCGGGCTGATCCGGTAAGGCGCGGGCTAACGGCCTGGCGTGCCCGTTGCCCTGCCCGTCGTGTTCGGCGTCGGCATTTTGGCTGCATTACCGACACCGCTGGGGTCGTTAATCGAATTGTTGTTGCCGCCGACGCTGCCCGGACCGGCCGGAATGCCGCTGACACCGGTCGTCCCGGCACCCGCCGATCCCGCGGGCGGCGTGCCAGCAGGGCTGGCCGAGGTCGCTCCGCCGGTCGCTTGCGCGAACGAACTTGCAGGCGCGATCAGCAGGGCGACGACCGCGAATGCGGTGATTGTGGGAATCTTTTGCATGGGATTTTCTCCATCTGGGGTGTCTGACAACCAAGGCACCGGCTGCATTGTTCCGGTATCGCGTCCTGTTGATAACCCGCGCCCCCCTCGGCCGAGCGGCGCCCGCGGCGTGTTATCGACGGCGATAGACCTGCTCACGACGGACGGAACCACCATGCGGATCACCCTCGTCGGCTCCCGCCATTTCGGCGTGACGACTTTCGACATGCTGCGCCAACACGGCGTGGACATCGTCAGGGTCGTGGTGGCCGACGCCGACGACCGGCTTGCCGCGGCGGCCCGGGCCGCCGGAATCGAGGTCACGGTGCAGGCCAATCCCAAGCTCGTGGTCGCCTCGGAAATCGCCGACGGTACCGACCTGATCGTGACCGCGCATAGCCATGCCCGGATCAGCCAAGGAGGCGCTCGCCGCGGCAAGGCTCGGCGGGTATCGGCTACCACCCCTCGCTGCTGCCACGGCATCGCGGCATCGCGGCGATCGAATGGACGATCCGGGAAGGCGATCCGATCGCCGGCGGCACCGTCTACCATCTCGCCGACCGCATGGACGCCGGCGCCATCGCCGCCCAGGAATGGTGTTTCGTCAAAAAGGGCGAAACCGCCCGCGAATTGTGGGAACGCGCGCTGGCGCCGCTCGGCCAGAAACTGCTCGGCGAAGTCATCGATTACGCCAAAGCGCACAACAGCCTGCCGGCCAAACCGCAGGACGAGCAATTTGCCACCAAGGCGCCAAGCCTGTCCGACTAAGGCACACTGCTCCTAGTCGCGGCGGTATTTCGGCGTATTTTTGGCTGGCAGAGCCCAGCATGGCCGAATCACGATAAAACAATTGTTCCGAACCCGGAACCAATCTCCTCCTCAAATATTTGATATGTACGGGAACTTTTCGTGTTGCCGCGGTGCAGCAAACTTTGAACACATTGTGCCTGAATAAGCCGCGTCATCACATCAAAATTCGGGGATTGAATTCATGCGCCACAATCGCATTCGTACTATATTTTGTGGCTCACTTCTCACCGCCGCCGCGGTCCTTGCGGCCGCTCCCGCCACCGCCCAGTCGCCCTATGACGGGCTCTGGAGCGTGACGGTTGTGACAAAAAATGGCAGTTGCGAACCCATCGAGCACGCTCGACGCTGACGGTGTCGGACGGTAAGGTTTCAGCCGCCGGTGCCGAAGTCTCCGGCAGCATCGGACGGGAGGGACTTGTGCGGGTCTCGATCAATGGTGCATATGCGAACGGTCAACTCAGTGGCAACGCCGGATCGGGGAAATGGAATGGGGCATCTGCGGGCGTACCGTGCAGCGGCCGATGGGAAGCTTCGCGGCAGTAACGACAAATCAGCGCTAGCGCGGCGGCTGATATTCGCAGCCGTCACGCTTTTCTCGACCTTGTTCCTGACAGCCATTTCAGTATCCGCAAGCTACGCGCAATCCGGACCGTTCACGGGCCTCGCCGGCGTAACTGGTCCGGCGGCGGCACCGTTACCCTCGACGACGGCTCCAGCGAGCGGATACGCTGCCGCGCCACCTACGCCGTGGGCGCCGGCGGTAACGGGCTCAACCAGACCCTCACCTGCGCCAGCGACCTACAAATTCAATCTCTCCAGCAATGTCGTCGCCGACGGCGCCGGAGCGTTGTCGGGGACCTGGAGCGAGACCGGCCGCAACGTCAACGGGACTTTGCAGGGACATGGCGCCAACGGCAATTTTCAGGTCGTCGCGAGCGCTCCCGGATTTAACGCCAACATCTCGCTGACCACGCGCGGCAACAAGCAGTCCGTCGTGATCAAGACCGAGACCGCGTTCAGGGGCGCTACGATTTCGCTGTCGCGCTCGTAAATCCGTTGCCTCAGCCGGTTTTCGGCTTGGCCAGCCGGTCGGCGGTTTCTTTCATGGTTTTTGCAACCAGCAGCGCCTGTTCCTTGTTGAAGGCAAAATCCTGAACGCCTTTTGCGGTGGTCAGCGAAAGCACCATGATATCGGGCTGCTTCTCGGGCCAGCCGGTGGCGAAGGCCGTCACAAAATCCGCGGATGTCGATCGTTTTGTCATCGGTGCAGTTATCCTACGTGGCCGTGGCTACGAATGCGGTGACTTCGATCTCGACCTTGGCGCGGGCATCGACCAGGCCGTCGATGTAGAGCAGCGTCGAAGGCGGGAAATTCCGCCCCAGCGTCTCGCGCCAGGCCGCGCCGATGCCGGCGCCGGCGGCCTCGTATTCGGCGCGGCTGGTCAGATACCAGGTCAAGCGAACGATATGTTCCGGACCGGCCTTGGCCTCGCCAAGCAGCTTGATGATCCTGTGCAGGGCGGTCGCCGACCTGGCCGGCCATATCCGGTTGGTAGTCGCCCTTTTCGTCGCCGCCGGTCTGGCCGGCCAGCACGATCCATCGGCCGGGACCATCGACCGCGACGCCGTGCGAAAAGCCGCGTGGTTTCGACCATTCGGCCGGTTGCAGGATTTGCATCAGCGATTTCTCCCGGTTTTTATGGTTGTCATTCCGGGACGGTCCGAAGGACCAGACCCGGAATCTCGAGATTCCGGGTCCGCTCGTTGCACTCGCGTCCCGGAATGACAGTAATGATTGACCGATCCTTAGCACCGATCGCATCCCCAGCGCATCACTGCGTCGGCATATTTACGCGTTGCAAAGTGTGGCGCGGTCGCCGATACCGGCCTCCCCTCGTCACCCCCGCGCCGCACTTTCGGCGGCATGCATGGCTTTCCGCTCCCGATGGACCGAACACCTTCCAAACCGAGGGCCGCACTGTGGATGGCGGGCTGGCTTGCCCTGATGCTGATCGTGGCGGTTGCCGGCCGCGAGGCGACACGGGAACTCAATGTGTTCGAGATCATGGAGCTGCGCTGTCTCATCGGTCTGTGCCTGCTCTACCCGCTGGTCCGCCTCTCCGGAGGTTTCGCCGCGATGACGACGAAGCGGCCACTGCAGCATATCGGCCGCAATCTCATTCACTATGCCGCCCAACTCGGCTGGTTCTACGCGTTAACGCTGATACCGCTGGGCCAGGTGGTGTCGATCGAGTTCACCATGCCGATCTGGACCGCCATCCTGGCCGCGAGTTTTCTCGGCGAGCGCATGACGGTCTGGAAGGTTGCGGCGATCGCGCTCGGCCTCGTCGGCGTTATCGTCATCGTTCGGCCGGCGACCGGCGAGATCAATCCGGGCCAGTTGATCGCGCTTGCCGCCGCGGTCGGATTCGGCATTTCCGTCGCCATGATGAAATCCCTGACCCGCACCGAAAATACCGTGGCGATTATTTTCTGGATGCTAACAATCCAGGCCGCGGCCGGATTTCTCCCCAATCTGTACGTCTGGATTCCGCCTTCCCCGCGGGCCTGGGGCTGGATCGCGGTGATCGCGTTCTGCGGCACGTTTTCCCACTACTGCATGGCGCGCGCGATGCTGCATGCCGATGCGATGGTGGTGCTGCCGATGGATTTCCTGCGGGTTCCGCTCACCGCGTTGGCCGGCTGGCTGATCTACTCGGAACGGCTCGATATTTTCACGGTGATGGGCGCCGCATTGATCCTCGCCGGCAATCTTTTGAATCTGAAAGCCGCCGATCCGGTTCCCGCACGCGCGGCAACCTGACGTCCCGGTCTGTCTTCCGGATTTTCGTTCGGGCTCACCGGGGCACGGTTAGTTTCGTGCACTCGGCCCGACCCTCTGTCAGCTTCACTATTTTCTCGCCGATCGAGGTTAATCGGCACATTTCGATCTCCTTGCCCGCCGGAACCGGCTTGGCGCAGGCGATCTGCGGATTGCTGGCGTTTTTAACGGTCGAGAATGTACAGGTCACGATGCAGGTCGCCTCGGTACCCAGCGTGTTCGTGATCAGGATGCTGGCGGCCTCCTCACCCGGCAGGATGATGCAATTGAACGGCACCATCTCCGCATCGGCCGGCGTCGCCGGAAGGCAAAGCAAAAGCAACACGAGACCGCAGAGGGCAACGAACGGGGAAACGACGGTGCGCAAATGCATCGATGCGAAGCCTATTTGCCCGCGGCCTTTCTCAACGCGTCGTTGATCCGGTCCTGCCAGCCGGGCCCGCCTTCCTGGAAGTGCTCGAGAACGTCCTGATCGATCCGCAGCGAAACCAGTTCTTTCACGCCCGGAATCGCGGCCGGCTTGGGCGGCGCTTCCGCCACCTTGGTGGTGGTTCGCTTGAACGCGGCTTCAGCCTCGGTGCGCGCGTCGTTCAGGGTTCGGGGCCGTCTCGGTTGATCCGGCATTTCTAGATCCCTTCGAACAGCGCCGTCGACAGATAGCGCTCGGAGAATGACGGCACGATCGCCAGGATGGTCTTGCCGGCGTTCTCCGGCCGTTTGCCGATCACAAGGGCGGCTGCGATCGCAGCGCCCGAGGAGATGCCGCCGGGAATGCCTTCGTTGCGCGCCAGCGCGCGCGAAGTCTCGATGGCGGTGGCGCTGTTGATCTTGACGATCTCGTCGATCACCGAACGGTCGAGAATGTCGGGAATGAAGCCGGCGCCGATGCCCTGGATCTTGTGCGGCGAATGCTGGCCGCCGGACAGTACCGGGCTTTCCTCGGGCTCCACCGCGACGACCCGCAGCGAAGGCTTGCGCGGCTTCAAGACCTGCCCGACGCCGGTGATGGTGCCGCCGGTGCCGACGCCGGCCACGAAGAAATCGATGTTGCCGCCGGTGTCGTTCCAGATTTCCTCCGCCGTGGTGCGGCGGTGAATTTCGGGATTGGCAAGGTTCTTGAACTGTTGCGGCATCACCGAATTGGGCGTGGTGCGCACCAGTTCCTCGGCGGTCGCGATCGAGCCCTTCATGCCCTGCGCAGCCGGCGTCAGCACGATTTCGGCGCCGAGGAACGCCAGCATCTTGCGCCGCTCGATCGACATCGATTCCGGCATCACCAGCTTCAGCCGGTAACCGCGCGAGGCCGCGACGAAGGCCAGCGCGATGCCGGTATTTCCGGAGGTCGGCTCGATCAGCACGGTATCGGCATTGATAATGCCAGCCTTTTCCATCGCGATGATCATGGCCGCACCGATGCGGTCCTTCACGCTCGCCGCCGGATTGAAATATTCCAGCTTGGCGAGAATGGTCGCGTTGACGCCGTTCGCCTTGGGCAATTTGAGCAGGCGGACAATCGGGGTATCGCCGACGGCATCGACGATGCTGTCGAAAACCCGGCCGCGGCCGGGACGGTGCACTGCACCCGTAGCTGATGACGCGTCCATGACAAACTCCCGTGCAGGCAATGTGGAAGCAATCTGTGTAAAATTGGCGGGCTGGTTCTTCAATAGGGACTGCTTGTGACGATGTGCAAGCCTGAATCCGCAAGTCTGAATCCGATTGTATACCCGTACGTTGCATTGCAAAAATTTTAAGCGGCCAAATAACCTAAAACCAACGCAATTGTGTTGCGACATCGTCAAACAAATGCGGATATGCTTTTATCAGGTTCAGATCGCAAGGAGGTCACGATGCCAGCACTAGCTGAAGTCCTGTCGACCGGCGTTTCTCACCCCGACCCGCGTGGCCGCGATTTGCCGGCCTGCCCGGTTTGCGCCGCCTCAATGGTGGCAGCGGAATCGTCCGCGTACCTGTCCGACAATGCCATCAGCTATCTCTGGAGCTGCGATACCTGCGGCTATGGTTTCGTGACCAAGCATTCGATCAAGCGGTACGCCTGCAACTGATCGATCTACTCGATCACCTCGTCGGCGATGGCGAGCAGCGGCGCGGGTACGGTGAGGCCGAGCGCCTTTGCGGTCTTCAGGTTGATCCACAATTCAATTCGCGACGGTTGTTCCACCGGCAGGTCGCCTGGATTGGCGCCATCCAGAATTCTCTTCACAAAATAGCCCGATCGCAGATAGAGCAGTTCGCGCGAGGCGCCATACGCCATCAGGCCGCCAAGCCGGGCGAAGTCCGGACTGGTCGCGAAGCTGGGAAGACGGTTTGCAAGAGCCAAAGCGGCGATACGATCGCTCAGATCCAGTATGCCTGAATCGGAAATGACCTGAAGCAAGTCAGGACGTCGCGCCGGCAGTGCGGCGAACGCAGCTTCCAGTTCGTCCCGTGACTGCATCTCCATCGGCAGCACCGACATTCCCACGGCACCCGCTTGTGCCTGAAGACTTTTCAGAAACACCGAGTTTGTCGAGTTTGCCGGATTGAACAGCACGGCAATGGAGGTTGCGGTGGGCAGGGTCGTGCGCTGGAATTCAAGTAGCTTGGGCGTCAGGTCTTCGTTCAGCGTCGCCATGCCCGTGGTGTGACCGCCAGGCCTTGCGAGACTTGCAACGAGACCGGCCCCCACCGGATCGTTGATCGACATCATGACGACTGGCACGGACGGAACAAGGCTCTGCGCCGCGCGCGCCGAAACAATCGTATTCACAAGGATCACGCTCACGCCGGCTTGAGCCAGTTCGCGGGCCATCTCGGGAAACCGTTCATAGTGTCCCGATGCGAAGCGCGGTTCGAAAATGTAGTCGCGGTCCTCGACCAAGCCATTGTTCTCAAGCCCTCGTTTGATGGCTTTGACCTGGTATTCGCTATTGATCGATGCCGCCGCGCCACTCGCCAGAAATCCGATGCGGGCGGGTGCCTTCTGGGCAACCGCCTGCGATCGCCAGCCGATCGCGGCGCCACCGAGAAAACCCAGAAATTGCCGCCGTCTCATTCCCGATCCCCAAAGCCAAGAAGACGCATGGAGGCAACGCATCGTAACGGCCCAACCGATACTCTGAAAGAGGAGTATTAGTTTCAGCGCGGCGCAATATCACCCTGCGTCCATTGTGCGCGCGTGCGCTCGCGAAAATCCTCGAACGTTCCCTGTGCAATCGCCTCCCTGATGCCGTGCATCAGGTGCTGATAATAGGCGATATTGATTTCCGACAGCAGCATCGCTCCCAGCGTCTCGCCCGACCTGACCAGATGATTCAGGTAGGCGCGCGAACAGCCTGACGTCGACGGCCACGCGCTTTCTTCATCGAGCGGCCTGATATCGTCGGCGTGGCGGGCGTTGCGCAGGTTGATCTGGCCAAATCGCGTGAACGCCATGCCGTGACGGCCATTGCGGGTCGGCATCACGCAATCGAACATGTCGATGCCGCGCGCCACCGCCTCCAGCATATCCTCGGGCGTGCCGACACCCATCAGATATCGCGGACGATCCTGCGGCAGGATCGGCGCCACCTCCTCGATCATCGCCAGCATCACCGCTTGCGGCTCGCCGACCGCAAGGCCGCCGATGGCGTAGCCGTGAAAGCCGATATCGACCAGCCCGCGCGCGCTGGCCTGCCGCAGTTCGGGCACGTCGCCGCCTTGCGCGATGCCGAACAGCATGTAGCCGGCAGGAGCGCGTCTCGAACGCGCGCTTGCTGCGCTCCGCCCAGCGCAGCGAAAGCTGCATCGCCCGCTCGATATCGCCGTGTTCGGCCGGCAGCCGCACGCATTCGTCGAGTTGCATCGCGATGTCGGAGCCGAGCAGCCGCTGCACCTCGATCGACCGCTCCGGCGTCAATTCGACCCTGGCGCCGTCGATATGTGAGCGGAAGGTCACGCCGCGTTCGCCGAGCTTGCGCAACTGCGCCAGCGACATCACCTGGAAGCCGCCGGAGTCGGTCAGCATCGGACCGTTCCAGCCGGTGAAAGCCTGCAGGCCGCCAAGTGCTGCGATGCGCTCGGCGCCGGGCCGCAGCATCAGATGGTAGGTGTTGCCGAGCACGATATCGGCGCCGGCATCGCGCACCTCGCGCCAGTGCATGCCCTTCATCGCGCCCGCGGTGCCGACCGGCATGAAGGCCGGCGTCCGCACCGCGCCATGCGGCGTCGTCAACAGGCCGGTTCGCGCCTGCCCGTCGGTTGCCCTGAGTTCGAAATGATTGGCTGCCGTCATCCGACCGATCTATCACGAAACAGCAGGCAGGCGTCGCCATAGGAATAGAACCGGTAACCGTCACGAATCGCATGGGCGTAGGCGCGCTGCATCGCGTCGAGCCCGCTGAAGGCCGACACCAGCATGAACAGCGTCGAACGCGGCAGGTGAAAATTGGTCAGGAGAATATCGACCGCGCGAAAGCGATAACCCGGCGTGATGAAGATCGCGGTTTCGCCGGCGCAGGGCTGGATGGTGCCGTCTTCCGTGGTGGCGGTTTCCAAAAGCCGCAGCGAAGTGGTGCCGACGGCGACGACGCGGCCGCCTTTGGCGCGGGCGGCATTAAGCGCATCCGCCGTCTCGCGGGAAATGGCGCCCCATTCGGAATGCATCTTGTGCCCGGCGGTATCCTCGACCTTGACCGGCAGGAAAGTCCCCGCCCCGACATGCAGCGTTATCCGGTGGATCCCGACCCCGCGCGCGCGTAACGCCGCTTCCAGCGCCGGGGTAAAATGCAAACCCGCGGTTGGCGCAGCCACCGCACCTTCGTTGGCGGCGAACATGGTCTGGTAGTCGGCGGCGTCCTGTTCGTCGGGCGCGCGCTTCGAGGCGATGTAGGGCGGCAGCGGCGGCGTGCCGAGATCGGCGATGGCGGAATCGAGCATCGGCCCGTGGAATGAAAATGACAGCGTGATCTCGCCGTCGCTACCCTTGTGCTCGACCTCCGCATCGAGGTGACCGAGCAGGCATACTTTGCCCTCATTGCCGAAGCGGATCGTATCGCCCTGCGACAGCTTTTTGGCTGGCTTGACCAGCGCCTGCCAGCGCGAGCCATCGAGCCGTTTGATCAATGTCGCCTCGATCTTCGGTTCGGTCTCGCGGCCGATGCGGCGGCCCTTCAACTGCGCCGATATCACCTTGGTATCGTTGACCACGATCTGGTCGCCGGGCTCCAGCCAACGCGGAAGCTCGGCCACGATCTGGTCCCGCAGCACGCCGTCCGGCTCCACCACCAGCATCCGCGCGGAATCGCGCGGGCTCGCCGGCCGCAACGCGATGCTGCCTGCGGGAAGTTCGAAGTCGAAGAGGTCGGTGCGCATTGGCGCGATGCGCTCCAGCGTTGTCTCGCAACGTCATTCCGGGGCGCGCATTAGCGCGAACCCGGAATCTCGAGATTCCGGGTTCAGCCCTGCGGGCTGCCCCGGAATGACAGGGTTATCTTACGCCGCGTCGGCGGCCATCCGCGCCTTGACGATCTTGTCCGGGTTCTTCACCGGCTCGCCGCGCTTGATCTTGTCGACGTTTTCCATGCCCGAGGTCACCTTGCCCCAGACCGTGTACTGGTTGTTGAGGAACGACGCATCGTCGAAGCAGATGAAGAACTGGCTGTCGCCGGAATCCGGGCTCGCGGCGCGCGCCATCGAGGTAGTGCCGCGCACATGCGGCTCCTTGTTGAACTCGGCCTTGAGCTTCTTGCCGGAGCCGCCGGTGCCGGTGCCCTGCGGGCATCCGGTCTGCGCCATGAAGCCGTCGATCACGCGGTGGAACACGATGCCGTCGTAAAAGCCCTCGCGCACCAGTTCCTTGATCCGCGCGACGTGGCCGGGCGCGAGATCGGGCCGCATTTCGATCGTGACCGGCCCCTGGGTGGTCTCGAGGATCAAAGTATTTTCGGTGTCAGCCATGCTCTCTTCTCTACGGGTTTGGGTGGAGGTTTTCGATTGTGAAACTGGACGGCAAACGGACGGCCGGCAACGGCGCCGGCCATGCTCTCGGTAAATGGCAACGGCACGCAGCGTTGCAATGTCTCCATCACGGCAATGCGGTACATCAGCCGGTCATTGTCGGTGGCCTGTTCCGATTCATAGGTGATCCTGGGGTGGCCGAGGATGTTGCCTTCGCGGTTGAAACTCACGATCACGGTGATGTCGATGCCCGGATTGGCCCGCGCCGCCGGCGGCGGTTTCCAGCAGGTCCGCAGCTTCGCAAACACCTCCTTGATGCTGTCGAGCTGCTCGGGCTCGGCCTGAACCGAAGCGGCACTCATGGACAACAGCAATGCCGCGACAAACCAGACAAGCGGTTTGCGGCGCGGCATCGCCAAATCTCCCTAGAGGCTCACTTGATGTCGGATGCGACCTGCACCTTCACCATCTTGTCGGGATCGGTGACGACGCCGCTCGAAGAGCCCGGCGGCGCCTTCTTGAGCTTGTCGATCACATCCATGCCGGATACCACCTCGCCGATCACGGTGTACTGGCCGTTCAGGCTGGAGCCATCGGCGAACATGAAGAAGAACTGCGAGTTGGCGGTATCGACACTGTCACCGCGCCGCGCCATGCCGACAATGCCGCGCTTGAACGGCACGTTGGAGAACTCCGCCTTCAGGTTGGGATATTTCGAGCCGCCGGTGCCGTTGAAATTCTTTCCGTCGCCGGTCTGCGCCATGAAGCCGTCCATCACGCGGTGGAACGGCACGTTGTTGTAATAGCCCTCGCGCGCCAACTGCTTGATCCGCTCGGCATGCTGGGGCGCAAGGTCGGTGCGCAGCTTGAACACGATGCGGCCCTTGGTGGTGTCGATGACGATCGCATTGGCCTTGTCGAGACCGGCCGGAAGCGACTGGGCGATGGCGGGGGCAGCGCAAATCAGGGCGACGAAAACGGCGAGAATTCGGATCATGGAAACTCCGGAGTGAGAGGAAGCGGCCAGCTGAATCAGCCGGCGAATTTGGTCTTGAGGCTGGCCACGACCGACGGCGGCACGAACGCCGATACATCGCCGCCCATCGCCGCGATTTGGCGTACCAGTGTGGCGGTGATCGGGCGGACCGCAACCGAGGCCGGAACGAAAACCGTATGCACCGATGGCGCCATGGTCTCGTTCATGCCGGATATCTGCATCTCGTAGTCGAGGTCGGTGCCGTCGCGCAGGCCGCGGATCATGATGGTGGCGCCGGCCGTTTGCGCGGCCGTCACCGTGAGATTGTCATAGGTGGTGCAGTCGAAGGCGCAGCCGGCCGCGGCAGCTACGGGAGCGAAAACCGCCTTGACCATCTCCAGCCTCTCCTCGGTCGAAAACAGCGGCTTTTTGCCGGGATGAACCCCGATGGCGACCACAAGCCGGTCGCAGAGGCCGACGGCGTGCCGGACTACGTCCAGATGGCCATTGGTAACGGGGTCGAAAGAGCCGGGATATAGCGCGATACGGGGCATAAACCCGTCTACCCCGCCCCGGGCGGCCCGGCAAGCCGGACCGGTGGCCGGGCCGCCAACGACCGGAATTTATATTTTGCAGGCCCCTGAACTACTTGGGGGGTCAGCGCGTCTCCTATGCAAGCCGGCTCTGTTTCGTCCCCGCAAGGGCGACGAAACAAAACTCCGGCGGGACGAAACCATTTTCCGCTTTTGGCGAAGAAATCCGGAAACCGGCGCCAGCTATCAATACGCCAACTAAACGACGGGCCGAAAACGGCCCAATGACAGGGGACCGTCATGATCAAGACTCTTTCAGCCATCGCCATCGCCGCCTTCGTCGCCGCTGCACTTACCGTGCTTCCGGGTTTTGCTCCGCAGGTCGAAGCCAGCGTGCCGCAAGCCCTCGCCAAGGGCGACCGGCTCGACATCCACGCCGTCGGCAAGGATTGCTCGCAGAAAGCCTGGCCGAATTTCGAGGCTTCCTGCCTGCGCGTCGCCGGATCCAAGACCGCGATCCGCGAAGCCCGCCTCGTTACCGCTGACCGCACTCCATAAGCGTCGCGACCCCAAAAGTTTAACCTTCAGAACTGCCAGGTTGCTCTGGCTTGAGGTCCCCGGGATGCCCCCCGGGGACCTCACTGATTCCGGGAGCGCCCATCCCGCGAGCCCCGGCTGATCGACCGGGATTCACGCGACCCCGGCAAAGAAAGCCAATCCTGTAGTAATTTGCGGCGAGAGGCCGCACACTGGCCCCTGATTGCGCCCTGGTTGGCACCCTGAGCCGGCGGGTGCGACAGCTTTGTGCGAAAAGCCTTGGGGGTCAGCCAGTGACAACGACGCCGGTCGCAGCTTCAATTCATTCCAATGCCCTGCCATGGACAGCGACCATCGGAGCGCTTGGCGTCGTCTATGGCGACATCGGCACCAGCCCGCTCTATGCGTTGAAGGAAGCGGCCAAGGCCGCCGCCCACGGCGGCGAACTCGTCCCGGAAGCGATCCTCGGCGTGGCGTCGCTGATCCTGTGGGCGCTGATCCTGATCATTTCGCTCAAATACGCGCTGTTGATTTTGCGCGCTGACAACCGCGGCGAAGGCGGCATCGTCGCCCTGCTGGCGCTATTGTCCGCCCGCAATGCCCAGCCGGGCACATGGCGCGCGCAGCTTTTGATCGTGGGCCTGGTCGGCGCCGCCCTGCTCTATGGCGACGGCGCCATCACGCCGGCGATTTCGGTGCTGTCGGCGATCGAGGGCCTGAAGGTCGATGCGCCCTCGCTGACGCCGGCGGTGGTGCCGCTGACCATCATCATCCTGATCGGGCTTTTCATCGTCCAGAAAAAGGGTGCCGGATTTATCGGCAATATCTTCGGACCGGTGATGCTGGCCTGGTTCCTGGTCATCGCGTTGCTCGGCATCCACGGTATCGTGCAGGCACCCCGTGTCCTGGTCGCGGTCAGCCCGTTTTACGCCCTCGATTTCCTGATCCACCAGGATTTCCATGTCAGCTTCGCCATCCTCGGCGCCGCCTTCCTGGCGGTGACCGGCGGAGAAGCGATGTATGCGGATATGGGCCATTTCGGCCGGCTGCCGATCCGGCTCGCCTGGTTCGCGGTGGCGCTTCCCGCCCTGGTTCTGAATTATTTCGGACAGGCCGGGCTGCTACTCACCGACGCCAGCGCGATCGACAATCCGTTTTACCAGCTCTCGCCGGACTGGCTGCACTATCCGCTGGTCGCCTTTGCGACGGTGGCCACCGTGATCGCCTCGCAGGCGATCATTTCGGGCGTGTTCTCGCTGACGCAGCAATCGATCCAGCTCGGCTTCCTGCCGCGTATGCAGATCAGGCACACCACATCGAGCGCGATCGGCCAGATCTATGTGCCCCTGGTGAACTGGCTGCTGGCGGCAGCCACGCTCGGCGCCGTCATCGGCTTTGGAACGTCGGATGCGCTGGCCGGCGCCTATGGCATCGCGGTGTCGCTGCTGATGGCGATCACGACATTGCTCGCCGCACTGGTCGCGATCCAGTGGGGTTATTCGCCGATCCTGGTGATCGCCGTCAACGGCTTCTTCTTTGTCATCGACTGCATCTTCTTTGCCGCCAACTCCACCAAACTGTTCGAAGGCGGTTGGTTTCCGCTGCTGCTGGCCGGCATCGTCGCGTTCCTGATGCTGACCTGGCGCAGCGGCGTCAAGCTGGTCGAAGGCGCTCGCGGCAAATTGCGCCAGCCGGAAGAGGATCTGATCGAGACCGCCATCAACCGATGCCAGGGGCGGCTTGACGGCGCCGCGGTGTTCCTGGCCTCCGCTCCCAACGGCGTGCCGCTGGCGCTGACGCAGTTCGTCAAGCACAACCACGTCCTGCACCGGCGCGTGCTGCTGGTCACCGTGCTGATCGCCGAAGCGCCGCGCATCCCTGACGAAGACCGCGCCGAAGTGATCGAAGTGATTACAGGCATCACCCGTGTCATCCTGCATTACGGTTTCATGCAGTATCCCACCATCTACGACGGGCTGCGGCTGGCCTGCGCGCAAGGCAAATTGCCCGGGATCGATCTCACCGACATCACCTACTACATCGGTCGCGAGACCATCATTCCCAGCGAAGATGTCCCGGGCATGTGGATGTGGCGGGAGACCGTGTTCGCATTCCTGCAACGCAACGCCGAACGCTCGGCGGCGTTCTTCGGCGTGCCGACCAAGCAGGTGGTGGAGTTCGGGACGGAGATCGAGATTTAAGATCGGTCGTCATTCCGGGGCACGCGTCTTCGCGTGAACCCGGAATCTCGAGATTGCGGGTTCGACGTCGACGCGTCGCCACGGAATGACTTACGAACCATTCCCGTTCTCGGCGTCCTCGCCGATATGCTCGACCGACACCACATGCTCGTCCTCGGCGGTATCGAACACGATGACGCCCTGGGTGGAGCGGCCGGCGATCCGGATGCCTTCGACCGGACAGCGGATCAGCTGGCCCTTGTCGGTGACCAGCATGATCTGGTCTGAATCCTCGACCGGGAATGACGCCACCAGCTTGCCGTTGCGGCCGTTCACCGACATCGCGACAATGCCCTTGCCGCCGCGCCCCGTGGTCCGGTATTCGAACGACGACGAGCGCTTGCCATAGCCGTTTTCGCTGATGGTCAACACGAACTGTTCGCCGGCCGACATTTCGACATAGCGCTGCTCGCCGAGCTCGATGGCGCCGGAAGCGTCCTCGCTGTCGGTCCCCGGCTCCTCCTCGGCGCCGCCGCGACGCACCGCATTGGCGCGGCGCAGATAGGCGGCGCGTTCCTCGGCATCGGCATCCATGTGGCGCAGGATGGTCAGCGAAATCAGCTTGTCCTGCCCGGCCAGCGCGATGCCGCGCACACCCATCGAGGTGCGCCCGGTAAACACGCGCACGTCGGTGACGGGAAAGCGGATGCACTGGCCGCCGGCGGCGGTCAGCAGCACGTCGTCACGCTCGGTGCAGATCTGCACGTCGACGATCGCCTCGTCCTCCTCGAGCTTCATGGCGATGATGCCGGAGCGCCGGACGTCGACAAAATCGGACAGCTTGTTGCGGCGGACATTGCCGCCGGTCGTGGCGAACATCACGTCGAGATTGGCCCAGGAGGATTCATCCTCCGGCAGCGGCATGATGGTGGTGATGCGCTCGCCCTGCTCCAGCGGCAGGATGTTGATCAGCGCCTTGCCGCGGGCGTTCGGCGCCGCCATCGGCAGGCGCCACACCTTTTCCTTGTAGACCTGTCCGCGCGACGAGAAGAACAAGACCGGCGTATGGGTCGAGGCCACGAACAGGCGGCTGACGAAATCCTCGTCGCGTGTGTCCATGCCGGCGCGGCCCTTGCCGCCGCGGCGCTGCGCCCGGTAGGTCGACAGCGGCACCCGCTTGACGTAGCCGGCGTGGCTGACCGTCACCACCATGTCCTCACGCTGGATCAGGTCCTCGTCCTCGACCTCGTCCTCATGCTCGACGATGACGGTCTTGCGCGGAGTGGCGAACTCCTTTTTCACATCGGCAAGTTCTTGCTTGATGATGGTCTGAACGCGGGCGCGCGAACGCAGGATGTCGAGATAGTCGGCGATTTCCGCCGCCAGCTTGTCGAGTTCTTCGGAAATTTCCTCACGGCCGAGCGCGGTGAGCCGCGCCAGCCGCAGCTCCAGAATGGCCTTGGCCTGCTCGAACGACAGCCGCGCGGTGCCGTCCTCGGCGAGGCGATGGCGCGGATCGTCGATCAGCGTGATCATCGCGGCGACATCTTTCGCCGCCCAGTCGCGCGACATCAGGATATCGCGCGCGGTGTTGGGATCGGGCGAGGTCCGGATCACGCGGATGATCTCGTCGATATTCGCGACCGCGATCGCAAGACCGACCAGGATGTGGGCGCGGTCACGGGCCTTGTTGAGCAGGAATTTGGTGCGGCGCGTGATCACCTGTTCGCGGAACGCGATGAACAGCGTCAGGAAATCCTTCAGGTTCATCACCTGAGGCCGGCCCGAATCCAGCGCCAGCATGTTGGCGGCAAAATTGGTTTGCAGCGGCGTGAAGCGATAGAGCTGATTGAGCACGATATCCGCCATCGCGTCGCGCTTGAGTTCGACGACGACGCGGTAGCCGTCGCGATCGGATTCGTCGCGCAGAGCCGCAATGCCGTCGATCGTCTTCTCCCGATGCAGTTCCCCGATCCGCGCGACCATGGTGGCCTTGTTCACCTGATAGGGAATTTCCGTGATGACGATGGCTTCGCGGTCCTTGCCGAAGGCCTCGATCTTCACCTTGCCGCGCATCACGATCGAGCCGCGGCCGAGATGATAGGCCCCACGGATGCCCTGGCGGCCGAGGATGATGCCGCCGGTCGGAAAATCCGGTCCGGGAATGATGTTGATGAGGTCGTCGATGGTCAGCGCCGGATTGTCGATCAGCGCGACGCAGGCGTCGATGACTTCGCCGAGATTGTGCGGCGGAATGTTGGTGGCCATGCCGACCGCGATGCCGCCGGCGCCGTTGACCAGCAGGTTCGGGAATTTGGCAGGGAGAACCCGAGGCTCGCTCTCGGAGCCGTCATAGTTCGGCTGGAAGTCGACCGTGTCGTTGTCGATATCGCCGAGAACGGCGAGTGCCGACTTGGTCAACCGGGCCTCGGTATATCGATAGGCAGCCGGCGGATCGCCATCGACCGAGCCGAAATTGCCCTGGCCGTCGATCAGCGGCAGGCGCATGGAGAAATCCTGCGCCATCCTTACCATCGCATCGTAAATCGACTGGTCGCCGTGCGGATGATATTTACCGATCACGTCACCGACGACGCGCGCGGACTTGACGTATTTCTTGTCCGGCGTGTGCCCCTGCTCGTACATCGAATAGAGGATGCGGCGATGCACCGGCTTCAGACCGTCGCGCGCATCCGGCAGCGCGCGCGCCACGATCACGCTCATGGCGTAATCGAGGTAGGAGCGTTTCATCTCGTCGAGGATGGATACGGGACGAATATCGGAAGGCGCCGGCGGCTCTCCGGGCTTCGCATCTTCATTGTCAGACAAGGGGGAAAATCCGGTCAGTTCCAGTCAAGAATCATATAGCGCATCGGGGGTCCAAAAACCACCCTAAACGGACCGGCGCGAGTGGTTTTTCCCTTCGTTTTTCCAGAGACTTAGGGGGTCCGCGACGCCGCTTATGGCGGGCCAGGAAATGGCCCTTTGGAACCCGTCCTGGCGGTCGGCGTTTTCGGGCCTGCTCAGGGGCCGAAAATGACGGCGTGCATGATCCGTCCGGGCACCAGGGTGAACAGCCCCGCGACGACCAGCGCGCCGGAGAAAATCAGCATCATGATGCGGCGATGATCCGCGACCCGGTGCTGATGCGCCCGCCATACGGCGAGCGGCACCATCAGCAGCGTGAAGATCGACAGCAGATGGATCGGGCTCCAGGGGCCGACCAGCCGGATCTGGTGAATCCAGAACGAGCTGGCCGCCACCGTCATCATCAGGCCGACCCAGATCCAGCCGATCGTCCGGTGCGGCAGCGTGCCCTTGGGCGCGGCAAGCTGCACCACACCCAGCACAAAAGCGGTCATGGCCGCGAAGGCATGCAGCGGAATCGCGGGAGCGGCGTTCAACAGCGGCGCAAGAACTCATGGCGCTTGGCTCTTGTTTTCACTCGGTCCGAACAAAGGCCGAGCCTCGCAGCGCGCGCGAGGCTGACCCCGACCTAGAACGGAATGTCGTCGTCCATGTCGCTGTTGCGCGCGCCGGCCGCCGCTACCGCACGGCGCGGTGCTGCGCTTGACGGACCGCCGGAACCGAAATCGCCGCCGGACTCATCGGAGCCGAAATTGCCGCCACCGCCGGCGCCGCCGCTGCGGCCATCGAGCATGGTCAGTGTCGAATTGAATCCCTGCAGCACCACCTCGGTCGAGTACTTCTCGACGCCGGCCTGGTCGGTCCATTTGCGGGTCTGCAGCGCGCCTTCGATGTAAACCTTGGCGCCTTTCTTGAGGTACTGCTCGACGATCTTGCACAGCGGCTCGGAGAAGATCACCACCCGATGCCACTCGGTCTTTTCCTTGCGCTCGCCGGTGGCCTTGTCGCGCCAGGTGTCCGAGGTCGCGATGCTCAGATTGGCGATCGGCCGCCCATCCTGGGTCCGCCGGATTTCCGGATCCTTGCCGAGATTTCCGACCAGGATCACCTTGTTTACACTTCCCGCCATTGCCGCTCTCCACTCTCAAAAATCACTGGCAAAACCATTGAACCGGCCGCGGGCTCGCTGTCAGCGCAGCTTGCGGACCATCCTGAAACCGACCCTATACGCTCGCCGATCCCGCAAGCCCCGGCGATCCCCGGTTATCCACATATAGCGCTTCCCGGCGCAATGTTCCAGTTTTGTTCTGCGAAAATAATTCACCTGAACGGAAAAGCCTGAGTGCCGCGGAGCCCCCACCAGGAGGTGATGGCGCGGAATACAGACGGGCTCGATCGGGTTTGCGGAAAATGTCGATAAATCATTGTCTTCCGGACGATTCACTTAACTCCCAAGTGTTGCATTTCGGAGACGGAATTTCCCGCCGGTTCCGCTATGTTAGCGCACGGGACCAAATTTTTGCGACGACAGCGTCTGATTTTGAAACGCTTCGGCGTTGCGCGAAGCGAACAGACGAGCGTTTGAGAGTACACCGATGAAGAAGCTTCTGCTGGCAGCTATTGGTTTTGTCGCGATGGGCATGGCCGCTCCGGCCATCGCCGCCGACATGCCGATTGCCTACGGCAAGACGCCGACGATATATGCCGCGCTCTACGACTGGAGCGGCCTCTACATCGGCGTCAACGGCGGTTGGGGATCGAGCCGCAAATGCTGGGACCAGAATACGGGCATCGGCGGGCCGTTCCTGGCCAGTGAAGGATGCCATGACGCCACCGGCGGCGTCGCCGGCGGCCAAGCCGGTTTCCGCTGGCAGACCAGCTCCTTTGTGTTCGGCATCGAATTGCAAGGCGACTGGGCCAATTTGCGAGGCAGCAACATCAGCCTGTTTACACCGGCGGTCGTGGATCAATCCCGGATCGGCGCCTTCGGTCTCGCCACCGCGCAGGTCGGCTACGCCTTCGACACTGCCCTGATCTACGTCAAGGGCGGCGGCGCCGCGGTCCAGGACAGGTATCGCGGTTATGCCCAGGCCACCGGCGCTTTCATTGACGGGGCCAGTGAAGTCCGTGGGGGCGGTGTGGTCGGTGCCGGCGTTGAATACGCATTCATTCCCAACTGGTCGGCTGCGCTCGAATACGATCATCTGTTCCTTGGCAACAAGACCAAGGATTTCTTCACGCTGGGCGGCGCGTTTACGCGCGAGGATCGCATCCGTCAGGACGCCGATCTCGTCACCGTGCGGGTGAACTACCGCTGGGGTGGCCCGGTGATCGCGAAATACTGATTTCAGCCTGAGCTTCCGCATCCCGAAAGGCCGGCCTCGTGCCGGCCTTTTTGTTTTCATCGCAGTCGAGCTGCTGCCTGCTGCCGCCAATTATTTGCCGCGTTTTCCCGACGCGAACCGGTTCCCCTTCGCCGCAAAACGCCATGCGCCAACAAACCGTTGATGGTTTGCGGGCAGCACTGGAAATCCCAGCGCGTTCTTCCTATGTTCGCAAAACACCCATTGGCGTTCGATCCCGGCTTTCCGGAAGATGCGCGCCCCGAACGTCGCGCCCCCGAACGCGCCTGGAATGCCCCATGGATGAAGTGATCAAGGCGAAACGCCAGCTCGGTTCGGCGATGCGCGCCATTACCATTCGCGGCGCGCGCGAGCACAATCTCAAGAACGTCGACCTGGAAATTCCGCGCGACAAGCTTGTGGTGTTCACCGGCCTGTCCGGATCCGGAAAATCCTCGCTGGCGTTCGACACCATCTATGCCGAGGGCCAGCGCCGCTACGTCGAGTCGCTGTCGGCCTATGCGCGCCAGTTCCTCGAGATGATGCAAAAGCCCGACGTCGACCAGATCGACGGCCTGTCGCCGGCGATCTCGATCGAGCAGAAGACCACCTCGAAGAATCCGCGCTCCACGGTCGGCACCGTCACCGAAATCTACGACTACATGCGGCTGTTGTGGGCGCGGGTCGGCGTGCCCTACTCGCCCGCCACGGGCCTGCCGATCGAGAGCCAGATCGTCTCGCAGATGGTCGACCGCGTGCTGGCGCTGCCCGAGGGCACGCGGCTCTATCTGCTGGCGCCTGTCGTGCGCGGCCGCAAGGGCGAATACCGCAAGGAAATGGCCGAATACCTCAAGAAGGGATTCCAGCGGGTCAAGATCGACGGCACCTTCTACGAACTCGCCGACGCTCCGGTGCTCGACAAGAAATTCCCGCACGACATCGACGTCGTGGTCGACCGCATCGTGGTGCGCGCCGACATCGGCCAGCGGCTGGCGGAGTCCTTCGAGACCGCGCTGAAGCTCGCCGAGGGGCTGGCGGTGATTGAGTATGCGGATGCACCGGCTGTCGTTTCACCTCCCCCTGACAGGGGGAGGTCGACTGCGAAGCAGTCGGGTGGGGGTAAGTTACAAAGGCCGGCGTCTGACGCTACCCCTCTCCCCAACCCTCCCCCCGAAGGGGGGAGGGAGCAACCCGAGTCTGCCGCGAAGAAAGTCGCAAAAATCCACGACAAGAGCGGGCCGGAGCGAATCCTGTTCTCGGAAAAATTCGCCTGCCCGGTTTCCGGATTCACGATCCCGGAAATCGAGCCGCGGCTGTTTTCCTTCAACAACCCCTATGGCGCCTGCCCGGCCTGCGGCGGGCTCGGGATCGAGCAGCATATCGACGAAGAGCTGGTCATTCCCGACAAGGAACTGACCCTGCGCAAGGGCGCGATCGCGCCATGGGCGAAATCATCCTCGCCCTATTACATCCAGACCCTGACCGCGCTCGGCAAATTCTACAAGTTCACGCTCGACACCAAATGGAAGGACCTGCCGAAAAAAACCCAGAACGCAATTCTTCATGGCTCGGGCGAGGATGAGATCAAATTCTCCTATGAAGACGGCGTCCGCTCCTACGACACCAGGAAGCCGTTCGAAGGCGTCATCACCAATATCGACCGCCGCTACCGCGAGACCGAGAGCGAATGGGCGCGCGAGGAACTGGCGAAATATTTCTCGGACATTCCCTGCGAGGCCTGCCACGGCTATCGGCTGAAACCGGAAGCGTTGTGCGTCAAGATCGGCGGCAAGCATATCGGCGAAATCTCGGAACTGTCGGTGCGCCGCGCCGGCGAATGGTTCGAGACCGTGCCCAAGGTGCTCAACGCCCAGCAGAACGAGATCGCCGCGCGGGTGCTGAAGGAAATCCGCGAGCGGTTGTCGTTCCTGCTCGATGTCGGCCTCAACTACCTGACGCTGGCGCGCGCCTCGGGCACGCTGTCCGGCGGCGAAAGCCAGCGCATTCGGCTGGCGTCGCAGATCGGCTCGGGGCTGACCGGCGTGCTCTATGTGCTGGACGAGCCCTCGATCGGCCTGCACCAGCGCGACAATGCGCGGCTACTGGAAACGCTGAAGCGGCTGCGCGACCTCGGCAACACCGTGATCGTGGTCGAGCATGACGAGGATGCCATTCGGCTCGCCGATCACGTCGTCGATGTCGGCCCCGGCGCCGGCATGCATGGCGGCCATATCGTCGCGCAGGGCACGCCATCGGATATCATGAACAATCCGAAGTCGCTGACCGGGAAATACCTCACCGGGGAATTGTCGGTCGAAATCCCCGAGAGGCGGCCGCCGAACCATCGCCGTACCATCAAGGTGATCAACGCGCGCGGTAACAATCTGAAAAACGTCTCGGCGGAAATCCCGCTGGGGCTGTTCACCTGCGTCACCGGCGTCTCCGGCGGCGGCAAGTCGACGTTGCTGATCGACACGCTCTACAAGGCGATCGCGCGCAAGCTGAACAACGCCAGCGAAGGCGCCGCGCCGCACGACCGCATCGAGGGCCTCGAGCATATCGACAAGATCATCGACATCGACCAGTCGCCGATCGGCCGCACCCCGCGCTCCAACCCCGCGACCTATACCGGCGCGTTCACGCCGATCCGCGAATGGTTCGCCGGCCTGCCCGAAGCCAAGGCGCGCGGCTACGAGCCCGGCCGCTTCTCGTTCAACGTCAAGGGCGGCCGCTGCGAGGCCTGCCAGGGCGACGGCGTCATCAAGATCGAGATGCACTTCCTGCCCGACGTCTACGTCACCTGCGACGTCTGCAAGGGCAAGCGCTACAACCGCGAAACCCTGGAAGTGCTGTTCAAGGGCAAGAGCATCGCCGACGTACTGGACATGACGGTCGAGGAAGCCGCCGAGTTCTTCAAGGCGGTGCCGCGCGTGCGCGAAACCTTCAAGACCCTGCACCGCGTCGGGCTCGATTACATCCATGTCGGCCAGCAGGCCACCACGCTATCCGGCGGCGAAGCCCAGCGCGTCAAACTGGCCAAGGAACTGAGCAAGCGCGCCACCGGGCGCACGCTCTACATCCTGGACGAGCCGACCACCGGCCTGCATTTTCACGACGTCAAAAAGCTGCTGGAAGTGCTGCATGAACTGGTGTCGCAAGGTAACACCGTGGTCGTGATCGAGCACAATCTTGAAGTGATCAAGACCGCCGACTGGGTGATCGACCTCGGCCCCGAGGGCGGCGACGGCGGCGGCGAAATCGTCGCCTGGGGCCCGCCTGAGGACATCGTGAAGGCGCCGCGGAGCTATACGGGGACGTTTCTGGCGCCAGTGCTGGCGAAGGCGGATGGCGGCGGGCGAAGGAAGCGGCGGACGGACGAGGCGGCGGAGTAGTTGGTACACGTCGAACCTGCGCCAGCGCTCCCTTTAGCTATCAGGAGAATAGATGAAGTGGCGACAGCGCACCCTTGACGAAATTGCCGATTTGATCTGCGGCAACGGCGTTGGGATGCCGTTCGTCTATCGTAGTAGCAGCTACATTACTCGTTTCTTTCGAGACGCTGACGCTGATTTCGCTCATGACGGATCAACCCGCGCAGCTTGGGTGTCAGATGTACTTCAACAGATCCTGGCCGAACCACATGCGGACGCACAAACTCCACCACAGACTTTCTGTCGTGTCATCACAACGCTCATGGATTTCGGTGACGCAACCGATGGCGATCCCGATCGCACCGCCGCACTATCAAAATTGAATACAGCGCTCGCGCGAGAAGGATTTGAGGCGTTCTATGCGACGGATCGAAAATGCTATCTTCGGCACATCGGCACTGGCGCGGTCGCTGCGCCGTCCGCGAATCCGCATCGTCCGCTTTCAAAGGACGAATTGGTCCGCCGCGAGCTTCTAGCAACATTTCTCGACAATGCTTCAGAGGACCAACTCATACAAGATGTGCTCTTGCCCCTATTTCGACAGCTTGGTTTTCATCGTGTTACTGCCGCTGGTCATAAGGATAAAGCACTCGAATACGGCAAAGATATTTGGATGCGCTACACTCTACCGACACAGCATGTACTGTATTTCGGTTTGCAGGCCAAACGTGACAAACTTGATGCGGCTGGTATGAGCAGAAGCGGCACAGCGAATATCGGCGAGATTCTTAATCAAACCACGATGATGCTGGGTCACGAGATATTTGACCCAGAAACTAGTCGTCGCGTGCTCGTCGATCATGCTTTCATTGTCGCTGGTGGAGAGATCACCAAAGCGGCAAGGAATTGGCTTGGCGAGCGGCTCGACGCCTCCAAACGCAGCCAAGTCTTATTCATGGACCGTGAGGACATCACAAATTTATTCATCGTAACCAATGTTCCCCTGCCCGTGGCGGCCCTACCGCCATCCCCCAAAGGAAGTCTTATCGATGATGATGTTCCGTTTTAGCTTGAGGGCGGAATAGCGTATTCCGCCTCTTCCTTGGCCCCCCGGCACGCCCGCAGCGCAATACGCTATGCGTCCTGCGGTCCTGGGGCGGCCCTCGTAGGGCTAACAGGCAGCCCATAATTCCTGTTGACAACAGCCCCGATACACCCGTTAAAGTTGTGAGGTTTACTTCACCAAGCCCCAATGTGGTGCGGAGGCGACTGCCATGCCGGTACAGGACAGTCCAAATGAACCAGCGCCCGTGGCTCCAAAGCCGGACACGGTTGTCTTAGTTCTTCAAGAAATGCTGATCGATATTTTCGGCATAATGATTCCCGGCTTTTGTTATATCGTATTAACTTTTGTCGCATTGGTACCACCGCTGATTGCCATGCGGACAGAGGTGTGTTGCGGTTTTCAACATACTGGATTTGAAGATTTTCTGTCGAAGAATGCAGTTGTTATTTTTGTGACGTTCGTGATTTTTTCCTTCGTGGCCGGCCACTTGCTCTACCGTCAGAATCCAAAAGCGCCGGATCAGAAGAGCATCGATCGCTGTTGGAATGACATCAAAAAAAGCGGCTGTGTTCGGGTTCGCAGGAACGAATGCGATGAATTCCCGTATGGGCATATAAAGGAATATCTTGAAGAACGGGGATTTGACGACCTTGCATCGCTCGTCCCCTGGACCGGTGCCGACTTTCAAAGAGACGAGAACGACGGTGCGCGGGAGATCAACGCGCGAAAGCGAAGCAAGCACTTCATCAATACCATCAAGCTATCGATCAAGCAGCGTGACAGCCGGATGTACTTCGATATACAGCGGAACGAGGCACACGTTCGCCTGATCTCGTCGGTTTGGTACGGAAGCCGAGCGCTTATTCCAGTATCGGGAGCCGGTATCTTCGTTGCACTAGAGCGGCTTTCGGTTGATGTGAATCGGAACAATAAGAGGGTTCCCAAAGGGTCGCAAATCAAATTCGAGTTGCTTGACAGCAACGGTGAGGTCAGGCGATGGCAAAGGGATACTCGAACGACCTCAGGGCGCGGGTGGTGGCGCTTGTCGAAGACGGCGAGAGCAGACGGGAAGCGGCGCGGGTGCTCGGTCTCGGCGCCTCGACTGCAATTCGCTGGATCGAACGTTGGGCGTCATCGGGCAGTGTAGCGGCACTGCCCGGCACGGGCCACAGTCGCTCGCCGCTTGAGGCACATCGCCAATGGCTGCTTGATCTGGTCGCGGCGGAGCCGGATTTGACGCTCGACGAGATTCGGGCGCGGCTCAAGTCCGAGAAGCGGCTGAAAACCGGTACGACCTCGGTCTGGCGCTTTTACGAACGCCACGACATCACGTTCAAAAAAAACTTTGCACGCTGCCGAACAGGATCGTCCTGACGTCGCTGCGGCGCGTGCCGAGCTGAGGGTCGAGCAATCCAGGCTTGTTGCGTCGCGCCTCGTCTTCATCGACGAAACGGCGGTTACGACCAAGATGGTCCGGCATCGCGGCCGTTCACCACGTGGCCAGCGTCTCGTTGCGAGCGTGCCGCACGGCCACTGGAAAACGCTGACGCTCGTTGCCGCGCTGCGCATCGATGGCCTGACGGCGCCTTTTGTCATTGACGGTGCGATGGATGGGCCATCGTTCCTCGCTTATGTTGAACAGAACTCTTGCGCCGACGCTGCGCAAAGGCGACATCGTCTTCATGGATAACCTGCGCACTCACAAGATCGACGGCGTTCGCCAGGCGGTCGAAGCGGTCGGCGCCAAAGTGCGCTATTTGCCGGCCTACTCACCGGACTTCAATCCGATCGAAATGGCATTCTCGAAGCTGAAAACGGCGCTGCGCAAGGGGGCTGCTCGCACCGTGACAACGCTGATGAAGCTGATCGGAAGGCTCATCAAAACATTTGCACCCCAGCAGTGCGCAAACTACTTTCGACATGCCGGATACGCGTAATGACCCACATCAGGCGGAAAATGCTCTAGCGGCCAATCTTGTCGCTGTTTACAAGACCGGCATTTGGCGGGTCGAGAATTTCGAGGCCTTTGCGCTTCCCATACTGGTCGCCGTTGTTGCGTTTGCCGTTATCCGCAACATCGAACTCTCTTTCCATTATCAACGCGTGCGTGAGATCGTTTTCGTCCTACAGACTTGGAATCTGATCAATAAGCTCGCGCAGCGCCGGAATGGTGGAGCTAGCGCCGCCTCGCTATCCACCTGAATAGCCCGTAGGCCAGGTTTGAGCCCTTTCCCTTTCCCACCGTCTCTATCTTCGCAAATTTGTGACCGATAGGTATCGCCTTCGAGGCCCCCAAGAAATGCATGTCTTTTTTGCCGACCCATCCTGCATGCCGGTGGCAGGCGAAACGCAGCAACCGACGGAGCGTCAACGCGGCGTATCGTCTGCACGCAAACTAAACCCCGAAATCGGAATGTGGGCGTATCGCTGTGCCGGCTCGCCGCCATGCTGGAAGCCGAGTTTCGTCTGTCGGGTCTCTTCTTCCATTGTGATCAGGATCGGCGGATATTCGCCGATGATGAAGGCGGCCCGATCAAGGGTCAGGGTTTTCCTCTCGTCCAGAAACATTTGATAGATCACGTTGATCGGGCGCACATGTTCGAACGTGACTTGCCTTTTCCAGTCCTTGTCGCCGGACTCCCGCACCAGCCTGGCAGCGTCGCTGACGCGGTGATAGGTTCGCCGGTTCTCGCGGTGAAATCTTCCGCATTCCAGGAAAAGCGAGATTCCCCAAATCATCTGGTTGGTGACAAAGCTCGGTTTGATCCCGGCCTTCGCGCAATCGATCAACGCTCTGATCAGGATGCGGGCTTTCCTGGCCAATTGCGTTTTATCGTGGATCGAGTGTGGCATTTGTCAGAACAGTGGTGCCATGCTTTCAATTTGCCTCGCAAGGGCAACTACTCACACCGCATCTGCCGGCCTGACGCGTCTGGCGATCTCTGCGCCCTTCTCCCGCTCGACGACGCCGATGTCATATTGTCCCTGCAAATCCAGCCAGAATGGCGCACCGTTGCCAAAGTAGCGCCCAAGCCGTACCGCGGCATCCGCCGTGATCGCGCGGCGGCCATTGAGGATGTCGGTAATACGCCCGGAGGGAACGCCGATATCGAGCGATAGTCGGTTTGCACTGAGCTTGCGAGCAACCAGTTCGCGCTTCAATAACCGGCCGGGGTGAACAACGGGAGCCATGATTTTCAACCTCTGTGGTAGTCGACGATCTCGACCTCGTGCGCATCGCCCTTGCTGAATTCGAAACAAAATCGCGGGAGCTAATTCTTTGGAAGCGACGAACTCTCGTGCTTCTCCAGCGAAACCGCGATGCGCTCCAGCATGACGTTCATGCGGCGGGACTCAGCGACCTGTTGCTCGTAAAGATCGATCATGGTCGTTCCAGACGGTCCCCGCGCCTGCATTCCGGACCTGCGCGAAAACCAGAACCAGACAGCAATCAGTACCAGAAACGGCAACCATGAGGCCACCAGCGATGTCCATTCATTCATAAGAAGCATCTCCTGTTTCACCGCATATCAGTCCGTAGGGCGGATTAGCCGCAGGCGTAATCCGCCGATCCGATCCCGAGGCCCAATGGCGGATTACGCTGACGCTAATCCGCCCTACAGCGATCTCGGAATCCATCACTCCTCTATCACCGCCTCGACAAACCCGGTCGGATCGGCGCAGAACTCGCGCATGACCTTGTAGTGATCCGTCTCTTCGACGGTCACGGGCTCCAGGCCGTATTTCGAAAGCCGCAGCAGCCGCGCGCCCGGATAGGCCATCAGGATCGGCGAATGCGTGGCCATGATGACCTGGCAATGCCCGCTATCTTCCATCCGGCGCATCAGCTTCAGGAATTCCATCTGGCGCGACGGCGACAGTGCCGATTCCGGTTCGTCGAAGATGAAGATGCCCTGCCGCTGGCAGCGCTCCTCGAAGAACCGCAAGAAGCCTTCGCCGTGGGAATGGGAGAGAAAGTCGGGCGGCGGCGGTCCGCTGAAGGCGTCGCGTGCCGCCTCGTCGAGATATCGGGCGACGGAAAAGAAACTCTCGGCCCGGAAGAACCAGCCATTGGTGATCTTCGGCAGCCAGCCCGGCGCGCAGCGCGCCTGAAAGCTGTCCGCCCATCTTCTCCAGTGCGTTGGAATGGTCGACCGGCATGTAGCCCTTGCCGCCGCCGGCTTCGTCATAGCCCGCGAGTACCGCGATCCCCTCGAGCAGGGTAGATTTGCCGGTGCCGTTCTCGCCGACAATGATCGTGATCGGCCGATCGAAATCCTGTTCGAAGTCGTCGCGCAGGAACGGCAGGCAGAACGGATAGGCCGCGCGGTCGGCGATGCGCGTCGGATCGAGCCAGACCCGCCTGAGATACGGCGCGGGCATGTTGATCGGTTTATTTCGTCTCGCCATGGGCTCCGATTCCAGGGAACAAGATCGGTTTCACGCGTATATCCTAATGCGACCCTACAATCCCGGATAGTGGCCCGAACCCTCTCAACCCCCAATGCCAAGTCCCGCTTACACCGTCTTCCGCAATGCCATCCTCGCCGAGCAGCAGGTCACCTGCACATATGGTGGCGGCGTCCGCGAACTCTGTCCGCACATCATCGGCACCAACAAAAGCGGCGAGGAGGTCGTGCTGGCCTGGCAATTCGCCGGGGAAAGCAGCGGCAAGCTGCCGCAATGGCGCTGCCTGAAACTCGCCAATGTCGAAAATGCTCATGCGCGCAATGGCCGCTGGCATGAGGGCGGCTCGCATTTGACGACGCAGACCTGCGTCAGCGAGATCGACCTCGACATCAACATTCACGTGCGCAAATTGCGATGATTTGAGGCGTGGCCCGCCCTTCCAGATAGAAGCCGCCGCCGCCCGACGGGCCAGATTTAGGGGCTGCCAACGCCGCGACTACACTACGCCTCGGTCAACTCTTATTTTTCTGTTAATCAAAAATATTCTTCTTTCCAGAAACATCAAATCAGATGTACATCTTTGCCCGTCCCCGCCCACCCAGAAGGGGCGTTCGCGGTCGTCACGAACGCAGGGTGCGGGATGCGATGGACGCGGGATGGTGCTTGTGACGAGAGCATCATCGCGGATGGCGAAATCGTGTGGTCCTGACACCCTCACGCCGGTGTCAAGCTGGCGAAGACAAATCGCTTCGGCGACGGTGGCAACAGAGCGGGGCTCACCGAGGAGATCGCGTATAAGCCGTAAACCGTCGCGTGCGGGAATGTCGGGTAATTCCGGTGAACTCGTAGTGGACTACACTCGTGTGCTTTCTACTTTTTTGCACGCGGGGCTATGGGTGCATTGGGCGCCCGGCATTCCCCACGCCCTTCGGGGCGGAACGAAAGGCAAAACCCGGGCGAAATCGCGCCGCGGGGATGCGAAACTGCGTCAAACGAATACCAACGCGCAACACACTCGCCGTCATCCCCGCGATGAGCGCAATTGCGCTCACGCGGGGATGACGGCGGTAGCTGTTTGAAAATTGAATCCGCAACCTCGTCCCGGCTTAGCGCCGGGACCCATAGTCCCAGGGCGCGGGGTTGCGCTCAAATCGTCGAACACCGTCTTTCAAACGAAGGGCCGCGGTGTATGGGTCCCGGCTCAAGGCCGGGACGACGGGTGAGAGAGCGCGGTCAGCCTTCAGCAAGTAGCCTCACCTCCGCCCCATCCACGCCCCCAGCGCCAGCAGTACCAGGCCCGCGACACCCGCGACGATGCCGTGCTTGGCGTGCACACGCGTCACGCCGGCCTGGTGTCCGGGAAAGAAGCCCGGCAACTGGTCGGCCGGAACCAGGAAATAGACGGCGGCAACGACGAGCAGGAGCACACCGAGCACGATGCAGACAAGCTTCATGGATCAACCCTCTTGAAAATAAACCCGCACATTCGCGAACCTGCTTTCCTCGGCCCGCGTCTCAATGAAAATAGAACCAGATTTACCGGCCGTTGTTAATAGCCGGCGCACAGTCATCCTCAGCGAAAACCGGTGCCGCCGCAGCGCTGGCATTTGACGACCTTGTCGCCCTTCTTGAGCAGGCCCTTGCCCTCGCAATTCTTGCACTTCTGCTTTTTCTTGACGTTGGGGCCTTTTTCGTTGGCCATGCTATTCTCCCGTGCGACGAGTTCGTGAAGGCCGACCATGATCGAAAGACCGGTTCCGGTCTATAAGCACGCCAACCGATTTGAGGATTCCCCATGATAACCCGCCGAGCGCTGATTTTGACCGGCACAGCCGGCTTGCTTGCCGGCGCATCGCGTCGCGCCGCCGCTGCACCGCCCTCTCCGAACGATCCCGTTGCGATCGTCAATGCCATCTATACCCGGGCGGCCAAAGGCAAGGGCAATGGCGGCGGCGCCTTCATCATCGAAAACAAGGCGGCCAAGGCGAAGTATCTGTCCAAATCGCTGATCAAATTATGGGCCGATGCGGATGCCCACACGCCAAAGGACGACGTCGGGCCGATCGATTTCGATCCCGTCACCAATTCGCAGGATCCGGATGTGAAATCGTTCAAGGTGGACACCGAGAAGCTCGAGGCTGACCGGGCCATTATCGCGGTCACCATCACCGGCCACCGCGCGCCGCCTGCCAAACCGGCCGACCAGGTGGTCCGCTACAATTTCGTGCGCGAGGGCGGACAGTGGAAGATCGACGACATCAGCGGCACCAGCGACGGCGAAGCCTGGTCGATCCGCGACATGCTAAAAGAGTCCCTGAAAGAAGCGGCCTGACGGGAAGCCTGATACGACGGACGCCGCTACGGCGTGACGCCAAGCTTCTGCAGGTTGTCGCGGGCCATCCGCAGATCGGGCCGCAGTTCGAGCGCCTTGCGGAAGTCGGCGATCGCGCCCGGCCTGTCGCCGAGCCGCAGCCGTGCCTGGCCGCGATTGTTCCAGGAGAACACGTCGGCGGGATCGTATTGCAGCGCCTTGTCGTAGTCGGCGAGGCCGCCCTTGTTGTCGCCCTGGTACAGCCGGATCATGCCGCGGTTGCGCCAGCCCCGCGCATCCTCCGGCGCCAGCCGGATCACCTCGGCATAATCGGCGGCGGCGAGATCGAGCTGTTCGGAATCGCGGTAGACATTGCCGCGGTTGATGTAAGCCAGCACGTTGGGCGCAAGCCTGATTTGCATGCTGTAGTCGGCAATCGCATGCGCCATGTCGCGCTTGCGATAATAGACGAAACCGCGGTTGCCATAGGCGATCGCGAGCGCCGGGTCGAACCTGATGGCGGTGCTGAAATCCGCCAGCGCGCGATCGGGATCGCCCTTGCCGAACCAGGCGTCGCCGCGATTGTTGTAGGCCAGCGCCAGCGAAGGATCGAGGCGGATCGCTTCATCATAGTCGGCAATGGCGCGGTCGAGGTCGCGCCTGAAGGCATAGACCCGGCCGCGGTTGGTATAGGCGCAGGCATGGGCCGGATCTATCCGCAGGGCCTCATTGAGATCGGCCAGCGCGGCATCGAACTCGCGCTTTTCGGTCAGGCCGTGGCCGCGGTTGCAATAGGCGGCGGCCAGTCTACGGCCGGTCTCCGTTTTGGCGTCGATCACGGACGTGCAGGCCGCGACCCGGTCGTCCGGAGCGGCCGTGGCGCCGATGCAGGTCTGCCAGGCCGGGTCGCCCTGCTCTGTGGATGCGGCCGAAGGCTGTGCGAGGACGAGTGTGACGCCCAGCATCGAGACGGTCAGGCAGGCCAAAGAGCGCATATATCCATCCATGCAGCCTCACTTCCGCTTGGTCGCCGGTTTGCGCCGCCGGGTTCACGGGCCTACATCAAGTGCTCAGACAATTTGGGAAACCGCAGTCATGGCCACAGGCAGCGTCCGCGACAACAAGGCGCAACATCGCTTCGAGATGGAGGTCGAGGGCGCGGTGGCGTTTGCCAATTACCGGCTCACGCCATCGGCTGTCATCATCACCCACACCGAAACGCCGCGAAACCTGCGCGGACGCGGTATCGCTTCAGAACTGGTGCGAGGCGCGCTGGAGCTGATCCGCGCGGACGGATTGAAGGTGATCGCCGGCTGCGGCTTTGTGGTGGATTATCTGAACAAACATCCGGAATACGCGGATCTCGTGGGGTGAACGTGCCAACAAAAAGGCCCGCACGAAGGCGGGCCTTTTCCATCACTCGAACCGGAAGATCAGTGCTTGATCTCCGGCGGCAGCTTGCCGCCATTGGCGGCGAGCTTGGCCATCACCTGCTTGTGCAGCCAGATGTTCATGGTCGCGGAATCGTTGCTGTCGCCGGTGTAGCCGAGTTCCTTCGCCAGTTCCTTGCGCGCGGTAAAGCTGGAGTCGATATCGAGCGCCTTCATGAGGTCGACGATCGAGGTGCGCCATTCCAGCTTCTCGCCCTTGGCGGCGACAGCCTTGTCGAGGATCGGCGCGACATCGACGGTTTGCCCCGGCGCGGCCGATGCGGACGACGAACCTGCCGCCGAACCCGCCGATGCGCCGGTGCTGGCGGCCGTACCACCGCTTGCCGGCGCGGCCGTGGCCGAGGTGCCGAAGATCGCGCTCATGATTTTTCCAAAAATGCTCATCGTGAAACTCCCAATGACCCTGTGTGATTGTGTGAAGATTGTGCGGCGCTGTTTTCGAGTGACCGGCAACGCCGGACCGGACCAGCCAGACTCTAGCAACCCCGGATGCGCTTGCCAATGCGACATTCACCGAACCGTGAGCGCTGGCATTGCGAATTGGGGGTACGCTGAGGGCTCAGTTCGCGACATGGCCAGTTTCGGTAACCTGTTCTCGCGTCTGGCCTGATCGTGATCGTTTTCGCAAAGCGGCTCGCGTTCGCCCCCATCGGGCGTGACGATCGGCCGCTGCGACAAGGGAGATAACGACCATGGCCACCCCACTTCCCGGCAATGTCACTCCACTATTACATCAGGCGCAGGATACCGCCCCGGCGCCGGTGATCCGGACCATCCAGCTTTCCGATCTGCACCAGGCGTTGCGGCTCGGCTGGGAGGATTTCAAGGCGGTGCCGAGCCACGCCATCATCCTCTGCATCATCTATCCGGTGCTCGGCCTGGTGCTGGCGCGCACCGTGCTCGGCTATTCCGTGCTGCCGCTGCTGTTTCCGCTGGCGGCGGGCTTCGCCCTGCTCGGTCCCTTCGCCGCCCTCGGCCTCTATGAACTGAGCCGACGCCGGGAGCGCGGCGAGGAAGCTTCCGCCTGGGATGCGCTGGAGGTGCTGCGCTCGCCATCGTTCGGCGCCATGCTCGGGCTGGGAACGCTGCTGCTGGCGCTGTTCGTGACCTGGGTGGCGACCGCGCAGGCGATTTATGTCGCAGCCTTCGGTTACGAGGCCGCGGCCAGCATTCCCGACTTTGCCCGGCGCGTGCTGACGACGCCGCAGGGATGGTGGCTGATCATTGCCGGCTGCGGCGTCGGCTTCCTGTTCGCCGTGGTGGCGCTGTGCATCAGCGTGGTTTCGTTCCCGTTGATGCTCGACCGTCACGCCGGCGCCGGCGACGCCATGGTGACCTCGCTGCGGGTCGTCGCGCGCAATCCGGTGCCGATGGCGGCCTGGGGTTTGATCGTCGCGGTGCTGCTGGTGGCGGGATCGCTGCCGTTCTTCCTCGGTCTTGCCGTCGTCATCCCGCTGCTCGGCCACGCCACCTGGCATCTCTACCGCGAGGTGATCGCGCCGGATCCCAATCCGCGGCCGGAAACGCCCCGTGCGCACTGGGAAAAGCGTTCCGCGGCGGACTTTCCGGCCGCCCTGTTTCCGTGGCGGCGCAAGGACGGCGCCTGACCCCGGCAGCGGCACCCGCCACCCGTTCGCTGCCCGGCGCCGGCTCCGACGCCGGGCGGCCGACTGGTCGAGGGATGCGGCGCGTGTGAAGAATGTCGGTATCGCAGCGTGGCGGCAGATGCCGAAGCGTTCGCGGTGTCCCGCCAACCGTGTTAAGGAAGCCTTGTTTTGGCCGCGGTTGCCACGGACATTCCCGTCGTCGGGGAAACGTTCTTCATTCGCGAATTATTTCGGAGCTACATTCCCGATGCCCCCTGCTTTTCATCTCAGAGCATTTGCGCTGAGCGTCGTCCTGATTATATCGGCAGCGCCCGCACTGGCGGCTGTTGCCTGCGGCAGCGGCAACTTTCAGGCCTGGCTGGACGATTTCAAGACCGAAGCCGCCGCCAAGGGAATTGCCCCAGCCGCGATCGCATCCAGCTTGAACGGCGTGACGCTCGATCAGGGGGTGCTGTCCGCGGGATCATTCGCAGCAGGTCTTCAGCCCAGAGCTTTGAGGAATTCTCGGGCCGGATGGTGCCTCCCCGCCTCACCCGCGGTGGCAGCATGCTGAAGCAATATGGCTCGGTGATCGTCGCGCATCGAACAAACCTACGGCGTGCCCGGTGAGAGTCCTGGTGGCGATCTGGGGGCTGGAGACGGACTTCGGCGTCAACATCGGAAAATTTCCGACGTTCCGCTCGCTGGCGACATTGGCCTACGATTGCCGGCGCTCGGAGATGTTCCGGGCCGAATTGATGGACGCCCTGCGCATCGTCGCGCGCGGCGACCTCGCGCCGCAGGAAATGCGCGGCGCCTGGGCCGGCGAAATCGGCCAGACCCAGTTCATGCCGTCGTCCTATATCAAATTCGCGGTCGATTTCGATGACAACGGCCGCCGCGACCTGTTGCACAGTCCGCCGGATGTGCTGGCGTCGACGGCCAACTTTCTCGCCCGCTATGGCTGGCAACGCGGCAAGGACTGGGAGCCGGGCAGCCCGAATTTTGCCGTGATCCAGCAATGGAACAAGAGCGAGGTCTACGCCAAGACGATCGCCTATTTCGCTACCCAGCTTTCGCGCGCGCCCTGAAACGGCCGCGAGCAGCCGGTCGCGCGAGGGCGACCGGTGCCGCGTCCCGTTTATTTCATCATGGTCGCGTGCATCGCCTTGCTGATGTGCATTCCGCATGCGCCCATCTTGCCGGCGAGCATCGCGGTTTGCGCATCCACGATTTCCTTTCGCCCCATGTCCTTGGTCGGACCGTCGGCCATGGCTTCGACCGAGTTTTCGGTCTTCATCATGTTGTCGCCACTGCAGCCTGCCATCATTTTCGCTGCGGACGCCGGTGCAACTGCGAGGATAACGGCAGCCATTGCGGCTGCTCCGAGTAACTTATTGATCATGTTACTTTCCATTTCTTTCGTTTTAGAACAGATCCGACGTCATTGCCGGAATCTGTGGAATGATTGTTGGCGATTGTCGGAGAGTTTCGGAATGAATTTCGCGCGAGAAAAATGTGATCGGCGCACCACGCAGAGGCCGCATGCGCGATGATGCTTTTTCATTACGGGTTCGTAACGAATTGCCGACGCGTCGCGGTCTCGAAATACTCGCTCAACTGAATCGGATCGGTGCTGCGTCATCGCTGCGAACGATGCGGCGAGGCAATCCGGACCTTCGGCCGTCTGATTGCTGCTCCGGTCATTGGTGCTGGCATCTGCTTCGACAGTGTCGTCCGCCGATGGTCGAATCGGAAAATCGTAAACTCGTCGACATTCGGCCGAGCAACATCGCGGGCACGAACCGGGATCGCCGAATGCAGCCGGATTCCGCCCATCGGGAGTCATGGCGCTGAAGCGCCCTGTCGAGTTTCTTCGAACACCTTGAATTTGAGCCGCAATTCGGACACCTCTGGGGCGCTTGACGAGTCTATCTTGGAACGTAGGAATGAATTATAATTCTCTCTTATGTATACTGCATGCGAATCACGCATGCTGAATCGACACACTGATCATATAGGAAGGCTAGTCAGTTCGGCTTCCACCGACTCTTCCTTGATTTTCCTCCGAGTTATGACCATGTGAATTCCTAAGTGTCTTTGTCGTTATTGCAGACAATACCGTTCCTAAATTGGTCATTTACCGAGCGTCCGGCCGCAAAAACCAACCCTCAGTGGTTCACTCGATTAGGCAGGCCTGCTGACGGGTTAATCATTTCTTGCATTTGCCATGCGTTTTAGGATTAGCTGCACCGCAGCATTTGAGCTGCCGGAACTGCGAAATCTGCTCTATATTCATTTCAACGATGAGGCTTCCTCCAAGAGCTGAATCGCAATGACAAGGAGATTACCCATGTTGCTCTCGCTCATCCGCATGATCCAGGCGTTCCGGGACTATCAGCGCAATGTCAGCGAACTGTCCCAGCTTAACGATCGCGAACTGGCCGATATCGGCCTCGATCGCTCGGACATTCCGCGCGTAGCCGCAGGTTCCTATAACGGCTGATGCCATCCGGCCGATCTTGCCACGGATAACGCCCGCCTCACCCGCGGGCGTTGTCGTATCGGGCATATAGGCGCTGCAAACCCGATTCCACTGCGCCGGAAAACGCGCTACGCCTGTGCCATGACCGGCACCAAATCTCATTCCGAAATCGTCCATATCGTCGGCGCCGGCCTTGCCGGCTCCGAAGCGGCCTGGCAGATCGCTCAGGCGGGCGTCCGCGTCGTCCTGCACGAGATGCGGCCCGACCGGATGACCGAAGCCCACCGCACCGACGGCTTGGCCGAACTCGTATGTTCCAACTCCTTCCGCTCCGACGATGCCGCCAATAACGCGGTCGGGCTGCTGCACGCCGAAATGCGCCGGCTGGGATCGCTGATCATGCGCGCCGCGGACGCCAACCAGGTTCCCGCCGGCGGCGCCCTGGCGGTCGATCGCGACGGATTTTCCGCAGCCGTCACCAAGGCTCTGCAGGAGCATCCCCTGATCGAAATTCATCGCGGCGAAATCGGCGGCTTGCCGCCTGCGGACTGGAGCAATGTCATCGTCGCGACCGGCCCCCTCACTTCTGCGCCGCTTGCGGACGCGATCCGCCAATTGACCGACGAGAACGCGCTGGCGTTCTTCGATGCCATCGCCCCGATCGTGCACCGGGATTCCATCGATATGTCGGCGGCGTGGTTTCAGTCGCGCTACGACAAGGTTGGTCCCGGCGGCACCGGCGCCGACTACATCAATTGCCCCATGACCAAAGAGCAATATGACGGCTTCGTCGATGCGCTGATTGCCGGCGAAAAAACCGACTTCAAGGAATGGGAGACCAATACGCCCTATTTCGACGGCTGCCTGCCGATCGAGGTGATGGCCGAGCGCGGCCGCGAAACCCTGCGTCACGGGCCGATGAAGCCGGTCGGGCTCACCAACCCGCACGATCCGACCGTGAAAGCCTATGCCATTGTGCAACTGCGCCAGGACAACAAGCTCGGTACGCTCTACAACATGGTCGGCTTCCAGACCAAGCTGAAGCATGGCGCGCAACAGCGCGTGTTTCGCACCATTCCCGGGCTGGAGAAGGCGGAATTCGCCCGGCTCGGCGGCCTGCATCGCAACACCTTCCTCAATTCGCCGAAGCTGCTGGATGCGCAATTAAGATTGCGTGCGCAGCCGCGGCTGCGCTTCGCAGGTCAAATGACCGGCTGCGAAGGCTATGTGGAATCCGCCAGCATTGGATTGATGGCCGGCCTCTATGCCGCCGCCGATGCCACCTCGCGGACGCTGGCTCCGCCGCCGGCGACGACGGCGCTGGGAGCGCTGCTCGGCCACATCACCGGAGGCCATATCGAGACCATCGATGCCGGCCCGCGCTCGTTCCAGCCGATGAACATCAATTTCGGACTGTTTCCACCGCTTGCGGATGCGCCAACAAAAAAGCCGGATGGCACGCGGCTGCGCGGCAACGAGAAGACCGTTGCCAAGAAGCAGGCGATCAGCGCCCGCGCGCTTGCGGATCTCGATCGCTGGATCGCCGACAGCCTTCATATTGCAGCGGCGGCGTGAGTATCTCATGAGCTTGCCGAAAGACGACGCCGCCGTCCTGTCGGCGCAATGGACCGAGGGCGTACTGCTCAAGCGCGACGTCTTTTCTACCGTCGAGCGCGGTCGCTTCCGCGACCGTAATGGCGAAGTCGACGCGGTATTGCGCCGGCTCGATCAGGTGCCATGGTGGTCCGCCATCCCGGCACACCATTTGTTCGGGCGTGAACGCCGCGCGCTGGCGCTGGCGCGTGGTCTTGATGCCGGACCGGAATTGTTATGGGCTGGCCGGCAGGCGCTGGTCCGCGGATTCATCAATGGAGTAGCGCTGCATCTGGCAAAGCCGTTTGGAGACATCGCCTATTTCCGCTCCGCCAAACAGGTGCTGCACCGGCTGCACCGCGCCCGTATCTGCCACAACGATCTTGCCAAGGAACAGAACTGGCTGCGCGGCAATGACGGCCGCGCCTACGTCACGGACTTCCAACTGGCGCATTGTTTCAAGACCCGCAACCGGCTGTTCCGGATCGCCGCCTACGAGGATATCCGGCATCTCCTCAAGCACAAGCGCAGCTACGCGCCGGAGGCGCTGACGCCGAAAGAGCGCAATATCCTCGCGCGAAAATCTTTTGTCGCCAGCATCTGGCTTGCGACCGGCAAGAAAGTCTATCGCGCCATCACCCGCGGGCTGTTCAATTTTACCGATCGCGAAGGCGGCGGCCGGCGGCTGGTCAACGACGCGCCGGTGCTGATCGAGCTGATCCGGAAAAACCCCGAGGTTCGCGATACCGCCATCGTGGCGTTTGCCGACCGGCGCACCGGCGTCGGCCTCTATGCCTTCGTCGAGGCCGACCGGGCCGCGGTCGAGGCACAACTGCGCACCCAACTTGCGGCGGCCAAGGGTCTAAAATCGCCCGAACATATCCAGGTGGTGAAGGCCTTGCCGCGCGATGCCGCCGGCAGCATCCGCACCGAGATCCTGCAACTGGTTGCGATAAATCAGCTCGACCTGATTGAGCCGATGATGACGGGCGAGACCGATCGCGCGTTTTTGAAGAGCATCCTGGAGTCGCGCAAGAACTTGCGGGACCGGTTCAATTTCGAGGCGGCCGATCTGGCGCCGCCACATCCAACGGATGTCGTCACCCGCGAAGGCGGGTGACCCAGCATTCCAGAGACGTCAGCGATAGATCTGAGAGGCCGCGGCGTACTGGATGCCCCGCTTTTCGCGGAGCATCACGGCCTGCCAAGCTATGAAAACTTCTCCAACTTCGACGCCCGCCACAATGTCCATAGCGTCCGCAATCTCGACGTCACCCGCGGCAGGAACGGATCGTTGTCCGCGCGTGCCATCCGCTTGAGGTCGCGCGCAACCAGCGCAAGCGGCAGGAATACCGGCCTTACCTGCGGCGGCACCTGTGCGAGCAACTCGAAAGCGGTCTTGAGATGTCCCTGCGCCTCGCCGATCAGCTGATCCAGCGCAGCGCGCAATTTCGGGGTCTGCTGGCCTGCAAACACTTCCTCGATGCCACTGTCGTGTCGCTCCAGCAATTGCAGCGGCACGAACAGCTGACGCCGGGACGCATCCCGCGGCAAAGCCGAGATGACCTGAACAAAGCCTTGCGCCAATCCAGCATGGCGCGCGAGGTGTTCGATCTCCTCGGACTGACGACCCGCAATTGCTGCGCCGAGCGAGAACAGCGCCGACGACGTATCGTTGGTGTAACCTTCCAGCGCCGCCATCGTCGGCATCGGATCGTTGTAGAGATCAAACTGATGCTCATCGACCAGTCGCGACAGCCGCTCGACCGGAAGACGCCCGTTCCGGATCGCCAGCAGCAATTCGGCCGCAACCGGATTGCCCTCGATGCCGCCATGACCCGTGCCGGCGAGCATGTCGGTCCACCATTGCAGGCGCATTTCACCGGGCAGCGGCTGGCTGACCTGCTCGCGCACGCGGGAAATCTCGACATTGAAAGCGTACAGCGCAAGCAATCCGCGACGCTGCGCGGCCGGCACGAACAGCGTGGATGCATAGCGGACAAAATCGTGCGAGCGGACCAACTCGGCGCAGAACCCCGCAGAATCCTTGTGCGTGTCTGTGCTGCTCATGGCACCGCGATCAACGCCGCAGCGACCCGCCGCCGTTCGCCGATCATGATGTTGTAGGTGCGGATGGCAGGTCCGGTCTGCATGGTGTCCAGCACGATGCTGCCCCTGCGTAACGCCTCGCGCAGATCGGGCGGCGGCAACCAGACGCCGGCGCCGGTGCCGATCAGGAGCGTATCGATACCGGCGGCCGCGGCGAACACGCGGGCAAGCGACGCCCTGTCGATGTCCTCAGGCCTTGTGACCGGCCAGGCCCAGATCGCATCCGGCAGGCATAGCAGAGAGCCCCGATGCGACATGTCGGCAAACGCAAACCCGCCCTTGCCGTAGGCCTCGATCGGCGCCGATCTCGGAAGATGCGGAGCGTCCGAGGGCGACGGCATGGCTACTTCTTCTTCGGCTTTTCCGGCGCCTCGTCCCGGTGGGTGCCGACGCCGAGATAGATCAGGATCGGCGCCGCGATGAAAATCGAGGTGTAGGTGCCGACCAGCACCACGCCGAACATCATCACCGCCGTGAAGCTGTGGATGGCGTGACCGCCGAACAGCAGCAGCGCCAGCAACGCCAGCGTGACCGTGACGTGGGTGATGATCGAGCGCGACAGCGTCGAATTGATGGACTCGTTGAGCAAATCCGGCATCGGCATTTTCTTGTATCGCCGCAGCATTTCGCGGATGCGGTCATAGATCACCACGGTGTCGTTCAATGAGTAACCGAGAATCGTCAACAGCGCCGCGATGCTGGTGAGATCGAAATCGACCTGGCTGATCGACATGAAGCCGATGGTCAGCACGATATCGTGGACGTTGGCGATCATGGCGCCGAGCGCGAACTGCCACTCGAACCGGAACCAGAGATAGATCAGAATCGAAAAGATCGCGAGCATCAGGCCGAGCATGCCGTAGGCCAGCAATTCACTGGATACGCGCGGTCCAACCACTTCGACGCGGCGGTAGTCGACGGCATCGCCGAGCGCGCCACGGACCTTCTGCACCGCCGCCTGCTGCGCGGCGTCTCCGCCGGGCTGTTCGGCCACCCTGATCAAGACGTCGGCGGGCCCGCCGAACTGCTGCAACTGCACATCGCCGAGACCCAGATCCGTCCAGGGTAGCGCGCATCCCCGGAATGTCAGCGGTGCCGGACTTGGCCTGCACTTCCAGGAGCGTGCCGCCCTTGAAGTCGATGCCGAAGTTCAGCCCGTGGGTAAAGAACAGCGTGATCGCGACAATCGACAGCAACGCCGAAATCGGAAAGCTGATGCGGCGAAACCGGGTGAAATCGAACTTGGTGTCGTCGGGCACGATGCGCAGCGACGGCAGCCAGCCGAAGCAGCTGACAACCGTCAGCACTGCAATAAGGACGGCCAGTCCGATGAGAACCAAATGTGTCACAGCCGGCATTCCCTAAATCGGTACGCTTTGCGGCCGCTTCCACCGTCACCCAGCCCGCCACGATCAGGCGGGTCAGCGTAAAGGCGGTGAAAACCGTGGTGATGATGCCGATGCCGAGCGTCACGGCGAAACCGCGCACCGGGTCCGGTGCCGATATAGAACAGCACCGCGGCGGCGATGAAGGTGGTGATGTTGGAATCCAGAATCGTCGACAGCGCGCGCTTGAAGCCGGCGTCGATCGCCGAAATCGCGTTGCGGCCGCCGCGCAGTTCCTCGCGGATGCGCTCATAGATCAGCACGTTGGAGTCGACCGCGATGCCGACCGTCAGCACGATGCCGGCGATGCCGGGCAGCGTCAGCGTGGCATTCAACAGCGACAGCACGCCGAAGATCATGGCGACATTGATGGCGACCGCGATGTTGGCGAACACGCCGAACAGCCGGTAGGTCACCAGCATGAACACGATCACCATGATCGAACCGACATAGGCTGCGAGTTCGCCCTTTTCGATCGAGTCCTGGCCGAGCCCCGGTCCGACCGTGCGCTCCTCGATGATGGTCAGCGGCGCCGGCAGCGCGCCGGCGCGCAGCAGGATCGAGAGGTCGTTAGCCGCCTGCACGGTAAAGCTGCCGGAAATCTGGCCGGAACCGGCGGTGATCGGCTCGCGGATCACGGGCGCGGAAATCACCTTGTTGTCGAGCACGATGGCGAAGGGTTGCCCGACATTTTCTGAAGTCGCTTGCGCGAATTTGCGCGAGCCTGCGGTATTGAAACGGAAGCTGACGATCGGCTCGCCCGAACGCTGGTCGAAACCCGGCTGGGCATCGGTCAGTTCGCCGCCGGAAACCAGAACCTGTTTCTTGACGACGACCGGCGGCCTGTTCGGCTCGGTGCTCGGCAGCAACTCCGAATCCGGCGGCACCCGTCCGTCGGTGGCCTGATCCGGCGGCACCGTGGTATCCACCATGCGGAAATCGAGCTTCGCAGTCTTGCCGAGTAATTCCTTCAGCCGGGTCGGGTCCTGCAGGCCCGGCACCTGCACCAGAATGCGATCCAGCCCCTGGCGCTGGATCAGCGGCTCCACGGTGCCGAGTTCGTTGACCCGGCGCTCGACGATCTGGATCGACTGCTCGACCGACTGACGCACGCGCTCGGCGATCGCGGCGGGCGGCACCGTGAGGCGGATCAGTCCGCCACCGGCGTCGCTGACTTCCAGGCTGCGCTGGCCGCTGGAACCGAGCAAGCCGCCGAGCGGCTGCGACAACTCGCGCAATTTGGTCAGCGCATTCTGCACTTCGGTGTCCTTGGTGATGCGTACCTCGACGTTATCGGTTCGCGTCGCAAGGCCGGTATAGCCGATCTTGGCATCGCGCAGGGTGCGGCGAATGTCGTCGCGCACCTGGTCAAGCTTGTCCTTCTTGACCGAGTTGGAATCGACCTCGAGCAGGATATGCGAACCGCCCTGCAGATCGAGCCCAAGCACGAGGTGACGCTGCGCCCACAGCGGCCATGTTCTTCACGGTGGCCTCGGGGAAGAAATTCGGAACGGCGCAAAGGCAGACCACCAGCGCAGTCAGGATGATCGCCAGCGCCTTCCACCGCGTGAAATACAACATCGAGTTGACCCGTCAGATTCTTGAAAAGAGCGGCGCGCTTCGAAAAACGCTAGCTGGCCGGCGTGTCGTCCTTGACGACCTCGACTTTTTCCTTCGCCGGTTCGCCCTTGGCGCGCACGCCCGAAATCATCTGCCGCATCTGGCGGACGCGGACTCCGTCGGAGATTTCGAATTCGATCTGGTCGTCATCGACCACTTTGGTCACTTTGCCGACCAGGCCGCCCGAGGTGACGACGGTATCGCCGCGGCGGATGTTCTTCACGAGTTCGGCGTGGTCCTTCACCTTCTTCTGCTGCGGCCGCAGAATCAGGAAATACATGATGACGAAGATCAGCGCGAACGGCAGCAGCGACATCAACATGCTGTTGGTATCGCCGCCGGCTGCGGCCTGGGCAAACGCAGGGGTAATGAACATCGCGGAGTTATCCTCGTGAAAGGGGCCAACCGGCGACACTTCGGGGTCCGGCCGGTTCAGGCAAATTCGCGCGGACTATAGCGGCCAGCGGCCCAATTGCAACGCCGCCAGACCTTTCATTTACCCTTGCTTTTGCGTTTGAATCGCGTGACTTGCGGCCTCCTGAAAGCCCCGATATGGGTGCGTGGTCAGGAACCCCAAAGATGTCGAAAAAGCCCCTCAAAACCGCGCCTCGCGTCGCTTCCAAAGCCGCGTCGAAGACCGCGCCACGCAAATCTTCTCCAGCCGCGACAAAACGCCCGCCGGCGTCGTCCAACGGATATGCTGACGAGCGGATCGCGCGCGCCCTCGAAGCGATTGCAGCGCATTTGTCCGCGACGTCGCCTGCTCCCAGTGCGGCCAATTCATTTCGCGCACGCGGACGCTTTTGTCTGGCATCCGGACGGCCGCGCGGCGCCGGTGCCGCATGTCAGCCGCGTCGATCTCGGCCTGCTCAAGGGTATCGACCGGATGCGCGATATCCTGATCGAGAATACCGAGCGTTTCGCCAATGGCCTGCCGGCCAACAATGCGCTGCTGTGGGGCGCCCGCGGCATGGGCAAGTCGTCGCTGGTAAAGGCGGCCCACGCCAGCATCAACCTCAACCGCAAGCCGGCCGATCGGCTCAAGCTGATCGAGATCCATCGCGAGGATATCGAGAGCCTGCCGGCGCTGATGGATTTGCTGCGAAGCTCGCCTTTCCATTTCATCGTGTTCTGCGACGACCTGTCGTTCGACGGTAATGACGCTTCCTACAAGTCGCTGAAAGCGGTGCTGGAAGGCGGCATCGAGGGCCGGCCGGACAATGTGATCCTGTACGCGACCTCGAATCGGCGGCATCTGCTGGCGCGCGACATGATCGAGAACGAGCGCTCGACCGCGATCAATCCCGGCGAAGCGGTCGAGGAGAAGGTGTCGCTGTCGGACCGGTTCGGGTTGTGGCTCGGTTTCCACCGCTGCAGCCAGGACGAATATCTCGCGATGGTCAGGGGCTATTGCGGCCATTTCGGCATCAAGCTTGCCGGATGACGAATTGGAGCGCGAAGCGCTGGAATGGTCGACCACGCGAGGCTCTCGCTCCGGCCGCGTTGCCTGGCAGTTTACGCAGGAACTGGCGGGACGGCTGGGGGTGAGACTGACGGGCAAGTAGAGGCCGGAAACCGCAAATAATGACGCAGTTCCAGCGTTGCAAATTACCAGACACCCCTCTAACTCATTGTATTTTCTTCCAAAAAGACAATAGTGGTTGGATTTTGAAACGCTCGCTCGCGATCTGCCCGCCGAATTCCCGCCGCGCCGGAGGTTGTCTGTCGTGAAACGCCGCACGGTTCTTGCCGGAATTGCCGCCATCCTGGCACAGCGTCCCCTGATGGCGCAGACGCCGGCACAGGTTGGACCGCGCCGCCTCGGCGTGCTGATGGGAGATCTCGCTGACGATCCCGTGGCGCAAACCTACGTCGCCGCCCTGATGCAGGGCCTGCGCGCGCTTGACTGGCAGGAGGGGACAAATCTTCGCGTCGACTGGCGCTGGACCGGCGGCGATCCCGCATTGTTCGATCGCTACGCGGCAGAACTGGTGGGGCTTGGGCCGGACGTGCTCATCGCGCAAACCAGCCCGTCTGTCATAGCTCTGCGACGCAACACCAGCACAATTCCAATTGTTTTTACCATGGTCACCGATCCGGTCGGCCAGGGCTTTGTCGAAAACCTGGCGCATCCGGCCGGTAACGTCACCGGCTTTTCCGATTTCAACGCGCTGATGGCCGGCAAGTGGCTTGGCATGCTGGCCCAGGTAGCGCCGCCAGTCGCTCGGGTGGCGGTGTTGTACAATCCGGCCACGGCCCCTTATGCCGGCTTGATGATGCAGGCCATCCATGAAGCGGCGCCTGCCTTTGGCATCACGGTACAAAGCGCGCAGTGCCGCGATGCTCCCGAGATCGAGTCCGCAATCGCAGAGCTTGCACGGCTGCAGCGTGCCGGATTACTGGTTTTGACGGATATTTTCACCATCGTGCATCGCGACACCATTCTGGCGGCTGCTGCGACGCATCGGCTTCCCACCGTCTATTTCACCCGCTCGTTCACCGCGGCGGGCGGCCTGATGTCCTATGGCATCCACTATGCCGACCTGTTCCTGCGCTCGGCCGACTATATCGATCGTATTCTCAAGGGAGCCGATCCGCGCGACTTGCCGGTTCAGCAGCCGACCAAGTTCGAACTGGTGATCAATCTCAGGACGGCCAGGGCACGCAACATCAGCCTGTCGACGACGCTGCTTGCCACCGCGGACGAAGTAATCGAATGAGGGTATGATCGAATCGTAAATAGCGAAGCAGCGCGCCTTACAAAAGACGAAGACCCTATGCCCCGTTGAGGAATTGAAGCGGGTCAACCGGGGTAGATCCCTTGCGGATCTCGAAGTGGAGTTGCGGCGACCCCACGTCGCCCGACTGACCCGACTTGGCAATGATCTGGCCGCGCTTGATGGTCTCTCCGCGCTTCACCAGCAGTTCACTCGCATGGGCATATGCGGTGACGTAACCGTTGGAGTGCCGAACCAGAACCAGATTGCCATATCCCTTGAGTTCATTGCCGGAATAAGCGACGACGCCGTCCTCGGCGGCCTTCACCGGCGTGCCTTCGGGTACTGCCAGGTTGATGCCGTCATTGGCCTTGCCATTGGTCTTGGCGCCGTAGCTCGTAATCACCTTGCCGCGCACCGGCCAGCGGAAGGTCGGAAGCGCGCCGGTTGCCTCGGCAGCCTTGGCCGGCGTTTCAGCCGAGAATTCCTCCGATGTCGTGGTGGTCTGGGCCAGACGAACCTTTTGCTGGGCATCGCCGCCCGTCGTAGCCATTTGGGTGGCGGGTGCGGCGGGTGCGGCGGGCGCAGCGGCCAGCGGTTGCGCCACGGGTGCTGCCGCCGCCGCGGTTTTCGCACCGGGCACGCTAAGCTTCATGCCGAGCTTGAGCTTTGCCGAAGGATCGAGGTTGTTGGCTCTCGCCAGCTCCGCCACCGGCACGTGATTGCGACGGGCGACGCTGAGCAACGTATCACCATGATTGACGACGTGAACGCTCGGTGGCGAACTTACGGCAACGGCCGCCTTGCTCGTTGGCGCGGCCGGCGCTGCCGCAGCGCTTGCGGTCTGACGCGGAATGATCAGCTGCTGACCCGGCGACAGGGTGCGCGGCCCCTTGTAGCCATTGGCCTGCAGGATCGCAGCGGGTGAAACGTTATAGCGATGCGACAGTGTTTCGAGCGTGTCGCTGGTGCCGACAATAATAGTGGTGCCGCCTTGTCCGGGTCCACGGACCGCCGCGACCGAGCGCGGCGCGACACTGCCGGTGGTATCGAGCTGCGGATGGGCCGGCGGGGAATAGGAGGCGAGCCCGCGCCCTCCTCCGGAAACGCCTGCACTGGTGGCCGGATAGGATTGCGGCGCAGCGATCGCCGGCGGCAATGCCGAGGACTGATATGGCTGCTGATATTGCGGACGGGAATATTGCGGCAGTTCACGGCGCTGGACCGCGGGAGCCGGCACCGAGCCGGTCGCTTCCGGCTGCGATGCGTAGGGATTGGTATTGGGGTTTTGCGCGAAGCGCGTCGACATGTCGGCGGAGCAGCCGGCAAAACCAAATGACATCAGCGCCAGCGCCGCTGCGTGCGGCAAGCGGCGCGAGCAAAGCAACTCGACTACACGGGGCATGGTTACTCACTCGTACGCAACAAATTACTGTTTTGAGTAAACACCTCCCCAGTAAACAACCGCTTAAGGTTACGAATAAGACGTTGGCGGGACAGCCGATCCGTAACTTTACAATTCGCGCGCGATGCCCGGCAGCGCCGGTACGAAGCGCACATCGACCAGTGCCTTGCGATCGAGGCCGGCATCGGTCCTGGACGATTCGAACCAAGGTTTGGGTGCCCTGGTGCGGACCGACCGGTGCGATCAGGATGCCGCCAGGCCCAAGCCGGCTCGTTAACGCTTCGGAAATCTGCTCCATCGCCGCGGTCACCATGATGCGATCGAAATGACCCGCATCGGCCGGAATGTCGAAGCCATCGCCCAGCATCACCTCGACATTGTCGCATCCAAGCCTTTTCAGGCGCGCCCGGGCGCTGTCGGCCAGCGTGCGATAACGCTCGATCGTCAACACCTGCCGGCAAAGCCGCGACAGGATCGCGGCCTGATAGCCGGACCCAGTGCCGATCTCGAGCACGCGATGCCCGGCCCCTATTTGCAGTTGTTCGGTCATGTAGGCCACCACGAACGGCTGGCTGATGGTCTGCCCGCAGGCGATGCCGAGCGCGCTGTCGCGCCAGGCATCGGCGCGGTCCGCCGGCTCCACGAACATGTCGCGCGGAATTTCTTCCATGGCGCGCAGCACGGTTTGATCGCTGATCCCGCGCCGCCGCAGGTTGAGCTGAAACATCATCTTTTCAGGTGGCTGTTGAGTCGCGGGCATAACGCAGTCTAGCGCGCCGCGTCTGAACTGTTGATGGAAACCGCGCCGCCGCGATTGAGACGAAATTTTTAAGACGAAATTCCCCTGAAATGAGGGTTCCGGCGCCGGAACCCGGATTACCCCCGGTGTTGGGGACCGGGCAATCAATTCGGCATCATCGCATTCAAAGGCGCCAAATCGGCCGATTGGATGCGGTGCACCACCCACGTTGACATTGCGCCCGGCGGCCTTATTTGCGAACCTGAGTTCCTGGAAGGGCAAGGATTCCATCATGACTGCGACGCGGCCGCCGGGCGGTTCTGTCTTCCTCGTCGAGGACGAAGTCATGATCAGGATGATGGTTGCCGATATGCTCGAGGAATTGGGCTACAGCGTCGCTGCCGAAGCCGGCGAAATCAATGAGGCGATGAAGCTGGCGCAATCCACCGAGTTCGACATCGCCATCCTCGACGTCAACGTCAACGGCAAGGTGATTTCGCCGGTAGCCGAACTGATCAAGGCACGCAATCGCCCGTTCATCTTCGCGACCGGGTATGGCTCATCCGGCCTCCCCGAGGAATACCGCGACCGGCCCGCGCTTCAGAAGCCATTCCAGCTCGAAACACTGGCCCGCATGATCGAGAGCGCCCTCAAGGGCGCCACGGTTTAGCTTTTATCGAAACTGAATTGACAGTTGTCCGGTCGACGTCATCCTGAGGTGGTAGCCTCGAAGGACGGTGTCGATGGGGATATTCGTGTATATGCTTCGTTGCGCCGACGGCTCGTATTACGTCGGAAGCTCCACCGGGGACGATCTCGCTCCCCGCATCGATCAGCATAACGCGGGATCGTACAAAGGTTACACGTTGTTGCGGCGGCCTGTCGTCCTCGTTTGGTCCGAGCATTTCGAACGTATCACCGACGGAATTGCGGTCGAACGTCAGCTCAAGGGCTGGAGTCGCGCCAAGAAGGAGGCGTTGCTGTGCTCCGATTGGACCAAAGTCAGTGAATTGTCGCGTCGCCGCGCCGGATTGCCAAAGCGCGGCTGAACTCCATCCTTCGAGGCTCGCCGAAGACGGCGAGCACTTCAGGATGACGATCCGTTGATCCGTTCAAGCCTCTCCTTAGTCTCGATTCCTCAGCAAGCTCCGTCGTCATCCTGAGGTGCGAGCCCTTGCGAGCCTCGAAGGATGGCCGCTTGTTCGAAAGCACCCTATTTCAGCGTCGCCGTCAGCGCCGCTGAGAATTCGTCGTCGGTGCGGTCGAGCCGCAACGGGGTTACCGACACGTAGCGCGCGGCAAGGGCTGCGAGATCGGTACCCTCCGCCGGCGTGTCCATCACGGCGGCGCGCTCGAACCCGATCCAGAAATAGGGATTGCCGCGGCCGTCGCGGCGCTGGTCGACTTTCAGGAAACCGAGATTGCGCTTGCCTTGCCGCGTCACCCGTACACCCCTGACATCTTCCGGCGCGCAGGCGGGAAAGTTGACATTGATCACGGTATTCCGGGGCACACCGGCTGCAATCACCTTGCGCAGGATCGAGGGGCCGAATTTCAGCGCGGTTTCCCACAGCGGTCTGTCGCGGGTCTCCATGCTGAATTCCTGCGACAGCGCAAACGAGGGAATTCCCAGAATGGTGCCCTCCAGCGCGCCGGCGATGGTGCCGGAATAGACCACGTCCTCGGCGACGTTGCGCCCCTTGTTGACGCCCGACAACACGAGATCCGGCGTGGTTTCACCCAGGATGTGGCGTGCGCCCATGATCACGCAATCGGTCGGCGTGCCCCGGACTGCGAAATGGCGCGGACCGACTTCGCGCAACCGCAAGGGATCGTTCAGCGACAGCGAGTGCGAAACGCCGGACTGATCGAGTTCCGGCGCCACGATCCAGACGTCTTCGGACAAGGCACGGGCAATCTCCTCGACGATTTTCAGGCCGGGGGCATGGATACCATCGTCATTGGTGCAGAGAATCCGCATCCTTCTAACTGCCTTCTTCGATTGATTTCATCACGGGTGCCGTCTTATCCGGCTATCGCCATGGAGGCAAACCACACCACGCGCGTCCGGTATGCGTTCCAAAACGTCAGGCGGCCGGCCCGGACCTTTTCACGCTGTACTTCGAACAAGGGGTTGATCGGTTGCCCGCCGCGCCGGACCACCACCACCGCGACGCCGTCGCCGGCATGGAGCGGGTGGTTTGCTCCGCGCCGGTGACCGGATCGCCGCCGCGCCGGTTGACCTGGCCGATGAAAAACGCGTCGCTGACTACAAGAGAGTTCGCCGAATTCGAACGACCGGTCAGCCCAAGGAAACACTCACGCGTCGTTCAACACATTGGCTTCCAGCCACATCCTGTTCCTGAAAAGGGTGCGAAGCGACAAGGCGATCTGCCGATGCTGATTGCGTTGCGGTCCGGGCGGGAACAGCCGGGCATACCGCAAAATATTGCGCCGGTGCTCGACCAGTTCCGACCTCGTGTAAAGCGGAGGATCAGCTTCTACGACGCGTGCAATAGCCGGCATGCCCCACCTGTCTTCGACTTGATCGCCGCAATCGTGGCGAGCCGGTCGATCTTGCACGCCATGCCGCGGAGCATCCGGTCAATATCGCTCACTCCCACGATTTCGTCATAAGTCTGGTTGCCTTCCCGTCTAGCGGTCTCCATGCATTTGAAGCTAATCCCGGAAAGCTGCCACCAGGCAAAAAGAAATCATGCTTACGGACTTCCGCTTTTAGCTCTTCATTTAGGGGAAATCCTAACGCCACCTGCATGCGTAGCCCGTATTGATGGTTTTGGCGCGAGGCAAGGCGCAAATCACCCAACCTGCCGGCCGGAACCGCATGACAGCCAGCAACATCGAGGCACTCGATTTCAAACCGCAGGCTGGGGGAAGTGCGGTTCGACGGCTCATCCTTGGTGGCGCGCTGCTGATTGCAGCTATCGCGATCGCAACTGCCGTCACGGTCGCCAGCTTTCGTGAGCGGGCGTTGAATACCACCGAGCGCGAACTGGAAAATACCGTCTTGTTGCTGGCCAATCACCTGAACCAGCAGTTCGAGGAGTTCGAGGTGGTTCAAAAAGACCTCGCCGCCAACATCCGTTCGACCGGAATTGCATCCAGCGAGGCTTTCGCGCGTCAGGCGTCCACTCCGGAAATGCGCGAGATTCTCCAAAAGCAAGAGCAATGGATCGTCCGACGTTGCCGGCATCAACATATTCGACTCGGAAGGAAGACTGATCAACTCGTCGGTGTGGCCGCGTCCGGCTGCCATCAGCATTGCCGACCGCGCTTATTTCAGGACAGCGAAATCCGGCTCCGCGTCGACACCGGTTTTGATTGAGTTCGTGAAAAGCCGGCTCGTGGAGGACACCTGGATCGTACTGGTCTCTTACAGGGTAAGCGGACCAGGCGGCGAGTTTCTTGGGGTTCTGACGCGAGGCATCGCGACCTCCAGTTTCGAGAAATTCTTCACGCCGCTGGCGATTGGAGATGACGCGGTCATTTCCATGTTCCACCGCGATGGAACGATGATGGCTCGTTATCCGCATGTCGATAAACTGATCGGACGGAACTTTTCGACTGGCCCTTTCTTCAGGGTTCTATCCAGCGCCGACCATGGCAGCGCACGTAAAAAGGGCGTCGTGGACGACCGGGACAGGATCGGGGCCATACGCCAGCTGAGCGATTTTCCGATTGTGGTCGTCGCCACCACCAGTGTGTCGGCGGCGCTGGCCGATTGGCGGGATCAGACACGATTGCTGGTCGCCGTTGCCGGTCTGCTGGTCCTGGTCATCGCCGTCATGCTGTATCTGGTGGTTCGGCAATTGTCGCGGCAACACCAGCTGGAAAAGCAGCGCCTCGATACGGCGATCAACAACATGAAGCAGGGGCTTCTGCTGTTCGATTCATCGGCGCGCCTCGTCGTCTGCAACCGACGTTTTATCGAGATGTTCAACGTGTCGACCTCGGTGGTGAAGCCGGGTTGCACCTTTCGTCAGCTGCTGCAACACCGCAAGGAAACCGGAACTTTTTTCGATGACATCGATGAAACCTGCACGCTGCTTTCAGGCCGAATGGCCCTTGGGAAAGCGTTTCAAAAGATTTCCAGATCAACAAACGGGCGCTCGATCGAAATCCTGTACCAACCGCTGTCGGATGGCGGGTGGGTGTCGACACTGGAAGACATAACGGAGCGTAAGAGCGCCGAGGAACGAATCGCCCACATGGCGCATTACGATGCGCTGACCGAGTTGCCCAATCGTGTGCTGTTCCGGGACTTGCTCGAACGGGAGCTCGGAAGAATTCCCGCAGGCGAACAACTGGCGGTGCTCTACATCGACATCGACGAGTTCAAGAACGTCAACGATTCGCTTGGCCATTCGATCGGTGACGAATTGCTGAAATCGGTGGGCGCAAGTTTGCGCGGCTCGATCGGAAAGACCGACTTCGTCGCCCGGCTCGGCGGCGATGAATTCGCCATCATTCAAACCGCCATCAAGCGTCCGGCGGATATCACCGATCTGGTGGCGCGAATTTACCGTGCGATCCGTGAACCCTACGAATGCCTCGGTTACATGGTGACCACCGACGCCAGCATCGGCATCGCGCTGGCGCCACGGGACGGTGTCGATCTCGACCATATCCTGAAAAATGCCGATCTGGCGATGTATGCCGCCAAGGCCGCCGGACGACGAACCTGGCGTTTCTTCGAGCCGGAGATGGACGCGCGGGTAAAAGCGCGCCGCAGCCTCGAAATGGATCTCCGTGAGGCGATAAGGGACGGGGGGCTGGAAGTACACTACCAGCCTTTCATCAGCCTGCGTGACAACGGGATTGCCGGCTGCGAAGCCCTGCTGCGCTGGCGGCATCCCGAACGCGGCATGATCTCGCCCGCCGAGTTCATTCCGGTCGCGGAAGAGACCGGCCTGATCAACCGGCTTGGCGAATGGGTGTTGACCACGGCCTGCGCGGAGGCCGCGACCTGGCCCGGCAACATCCAGATCGCGGTCAACGTTTCGCCGATCCAGTTCAGAAGCGACACCCTGGCCCTGAAGGTGATCGGCGCCCTCGCGGCGTCCGGTCTGCCGGCGAGCCGGCTTGAACTGGAGATCACGGAAGCCGTCCTCATTCGCGACGACGAGGCAGCGCTCGCCATCCTGCACCATCTTCGCGCCATCGGCGTGCGGATCGCGCTTGACGATTTCGGCACCGGCTATTCCTCGCTGAGCTATCTGCAGCGCTTTCCGTTCGACAAGATCAAGATCGACCGCTGCTTCGTCACCGATATCGCCGAACCGAACGGATCGTCTTCGATCGTGGAGGCCGTGGTGAACATCGCCGCGGCCCGCCTCATGACGACGACGGCGGAAGGTGTGGAGACCGAGCAGCAACGCGACTTGCTTCGGGGATTCGGCTGCACGCAAATGCAAGGCTACCTGTTCAGCGCGGCCAAGCCGGCGGCAGAACTGAAACAACTATTCCTTTCCCGGCGGGCACGACTGGTGGCCGTGGCTTAGGCAGCCAAGCCTCGTGCCCCGCCTACTCGTCTCGATGGATCCGCGGCTTGTCCCGCAACACCGCGTCCAGCAGCGAACTGTGAACTTCGATCTTTCCATTGTAGTCGATGAAGCCGCTTTTCCTGAATTTGTTCATGAAATAGCTCACCCGGGATCGCGTGGTGCCGATCATTTCGGCCAGGGTTTCCTGGCTGAGGTTGATCGAGATCGGCGCCGTGGCGCCTTCCTGGCCGAAATTCGCCAGCAGCAACAGCAGCCGCGCCAATCGTCTCTCGCTGGAATTGAACAACTGGTCGATCAGGTCGTCTTCGATCCGGCTGTTTCTGGACAACAGATAGGACATGAAAAAAGCAGCAAATTTCGGCTCCGTTCCGAGAGTTCTCGAGCATTAAGGCTTTAGAGATCGACGTAATCACGCATTCTCCGATCGCGTGGCTGGTTGCGGTACGCAATTTTGACCCGTCGAGACATCCTTCGCCGAAGAATTGCCCCTCCGCCAGTATCCCGACCACCGCTTCCTTGCCGTGTTCGGATAAAACGGTGATCTTGACCTTTCCCTTGCGGATGAAAAAGACCGCGTCGGCGATTTCCCCCTGACTGAAAATCTTCTCGTTCTTGGCGTATTTCTGGATGGTTTTTCCAACGTCGTCCCGGCCGAGAAATGCCTCGGGATCGAATGTATCGTTCGACGGCGGAAATGGTGCCCGGTTAGGCATTGTGATGCTCCGTGTCTTGGCGGGAGCACAACACTCTCAGTCACCGGCAAAAGCCGAGGGCGACGCGGTGATACTTCCATATTAACACAATTATGTCCGGTAGGCGACTCAAAACCGCGCGGGAGATACTGGCACAACCGCATGGCGCCGGCGTTCTGCGGAGGCGAGCCTGTCAGTATCGAGCTACCACGATAATTGTGAGCAGAAGCAGTGTGGCAATCAAGGAAGCAGCACGAATCCTACGTCGGCGGCTTCAGCTCGCCGGAGAGCCAGCCGCGCGCTCCGCATTCCATAGGATCGCTCGATGCGACCGCCGTTTCAACGCGACCGCACTTCTGGCACTCGAACGTGCGGTAGTCGAAGCCGGACGGGCTCACCTCCAGCTTCGACAACAGCATGCGATTCTGTTGGCACGTCCGGCAGCGTGGCCGCTCGATCGCGGAAAGGTGTGCTGGAGATATCGGCCGATATTCGGGCATGATGCATCCTGCGCTGACCTGGCAGCGCTACCGAATTCGCTATCACCGAGTTGCAATGAGCCGCCGATGATGTCTCACATTGGCCTGTCCGGCATCTCGCGCCGTGTTCAGTATCGCTCACTTTGAAAAACTTAAATGAATCGGAGGACGGACCGCCGCCCTGGCGTCAATGCTGCCAGCGCACACGGACGCGCAAGGTCGGCAGAAACCTTGCACGGCAGCCGATGATACGCATCGTAAAATTTGCTGATGCAGGATTTGGGTTCGCTTTCGGAACAGCCTTCGGCTTGTCGTTTCCGACTCTGGATTTGTCAGGCAAAGGCGGCGCAACCGAAACCTGCCGGACTTTCCGAACGGCCTTGCGGGGTGGCTGCGGATAATGCTTGCGGGCCTGCGCAAGCCCCTTGTCGAAATCCCCGGCATTGAACCATTTTTTGTCGCTCAATGCCTTGCGCAGGCCATCGTCCCATATCCGGGAAACCTCAATGTCGAATTTGCCTTTCAGCTTTGGATCGATCGCCTGCAATCCATAGCCGGTAACCGACCATTGCTTGCCGATCCAGAAGATATCGCGATGCAACGGCATTTTCTCTGCTCGCTCATGAACGGCTCATCGCGGGTCAGAGGATATCGAGGGGCGGCAGCTTCGCAACACCGAAGAACATGATGTCGACTATATCGCGGCGGCGGTGTCTCTCAATTGCTACAGGGCCGCGGTAGGTCGGACGCGACGATCGACGCAACTACCGGGCGTCGCCCTCGATCAGCTTCACGCCGCCCATATAGAGCTGCAGAACGTCCGGCACGGCGATCGAGCCGTTCTCCTGCTGATAGGTTTCCATGACAGCAATCAGCGCGCGGCCGACGGCGGTGCCGGAGCCGTTCAGCGTATGCACGAAATGCGGCTTGCCGTCGGGGCCGCGATAGCGCGCGTCCATCCGCCGGGCCTGGAAGTCGCCGCACACCGAGCAGCTTGAGATTTCCCGGTAAGCTCCGCCCTCGCCTTGACCCGGCATCCAGACCTCGATGTCGTAGGTCTTCTGCGAGGCAAACCCCATGTCGCCGGCGCACAGCGTCATCACCCGGTAGTGCAGATCGAGTTGCCGCAGCACTTCCTCGGCGCAGGCCAGCATGCGCTCATGCTCGTCCCTGCTTTTGTCGGGCGTCGTGATCGAGACCAGTTCGACCTTTGTAAACTGATGCTGGCGGATCATGCCGCGCGTATCGCGCCCCGCGGCCCCAGCCTCCGCACGAAAGCACGGCGTCAGCGCGGTCAGGCGCATAGGCAGTTCTTTTACATCGAGGATGGACTCGCGGACGAGGTTTGTCAGCGGGACTTCAGCGGTGGGGATAAGCCAAAATTGTTCTTTGGTCTGTGCCTCCTCTTTCAAATCATTCAAAACGCTCTTTGCACTTGCTGCGCCGCGTCTCTTTATCTCGTCATCAAGTGGAGCAATAATCTCATTCAGGCGATCGTCGCGCCATTTCATTTCTGCAGAAATGAACTGATCGTCTCTAAATTTTGGCAACTGCCCAGTTCCGAACATCACTTCATCCCGTACCAGCAACGGAGGATTGATCTCGGTGTAACCATGCTCGTTGGTATGCAGATCGAGCATGAATTGCCCGATAGCGCGCTCCAGCCGGGCGAGACCCTTCTTCAGCACAACAAAGCGCGCGCCCGACAATTTGGCGGCGGCTTCGAAATCCATAAAACCCATGGCTTCGCCGAGATCGAAATGCGGCTTCGGCGCAAACGCGTAGTTGCGGATCGCGCCGAACACATGCCGCTGCACATTGCCGTGCTCGTCGACGCCGTCGGGCACATCGTCAAGCGGCAGGTTCGGAATCGCCGCGAGCTCCCTGGCGAGTTCTTCGTCGGCCGCTTTGGCCGCAGCTTCGAGCTGCGGCATGGTGGTCTTGAGCTCAGCCACCTCGGCCATCAATTTGGCGGCACGCGCGGCGTCTTTCGCCTTCTTGGCGTCGCCGATTTCCTTTGACGCGGAATTGCGCCGCGCCTGCGCCTGTTCCGAGGCCAGGATCGCCGCGCGGCGCTTCTCATCGATCGCCAGCAACGACGCCGACAACGGCTCCAAACCGCGCCGCTTAAGCGCGGCATCGAAGGCAGCAGGGTTGTCGCGAATCGCTTTGATATCGTGCATGGCAATTGGTCCTTAAGTCGTGCCGGCGAACGCGGGCATCCAGTAACCCGAATAAAGGGGTTTTGGAACACCGAAAGGCGCCGCACAATGCTCGTCATCCTGAGGTGCTCGCCGCCTTCGGCGAGCCTCGAAGGATGCTGACGAGGTGCACGCAGCACATCCTTCGAGGCTCGCTACGCTCGCACCTCAGGATGACGGCGGAGCTACTCCGCCGGTGTCGGACTCGGCGGCGGCGGGGCCGCAGATGGCGGCGTAGCGGCGGCTTTTGCCGCGGCGGCTTTTTTCTCCACCATGGCGACGGCGATAATCGAGCCTTCGTACAGCGCCAGCAGCGGCAGCGCGAGCGAGGCCTGGCTGATGACGTCGGGCGGCGTCAGGACAGCGGCGATAATAAAGGCGACCACGATGAAATAGCGGCGTTTCTCGCGCAGCTGTTTTGCGGTGATGATGCCGATCCGGCCCAATAACGTCAGGATCACCGGCAACTGGAACGCAACGCCGAACGCGAAGATCAGCGACATCATCAGCGACAGATATTCGCCGACCTTCGGCAGCAGTTCAATCTGCGCGGTCTCGGCGCCGCCGGCCTGCTGCATGCCGAGCGAGAACCGCACCAGCATCGGCAGCACCACGAAATACACCAGCATCGATCCCAGCACGAAGAAAAACGGAGTCGCGATCAGATACGGCAGGAACGCGCCGCGCTCGTGCTTGTAGAGGCCGGGCGCCACGAATTTGTAGATTTGCGCGGCGACAATCGGGAACGAGATGAAACCGGCGCCGAACAGCGCCAGCTTCAACTGGGTCAGGAAATATTCCAGCAGTGCGGTGTAGATGAACTTCGAATTCTCAGGCCCCGCCACCCAGACGAACGGCCACACCAGCACGTTGTAGATCTGCTTGGCGAAGAAGAAGCAGAAGATGAAGGCGACGCCGAACGCCAGCAGCGCCTTGATCAGCCGCGAGCGCAGCTCGATCAGGTGATCCATCAGCGGCGCTTTGCTGGCCTCAATGTCCTCGGCGCTCATGACGCTTTGGCGTCCTTGAGAACCTCGGGGTCTGTGGGCGTTGTGTCCGCTGGCGCGGGCTGCGGCTGGATTTCCCGGGTGATCGCCAGCGGCTCGCTGGCCAGCGCGTGGGCGTCGGCCTCGGTAAATGTTTCCGGGATCGGCGGCTCGGGTGTCGTAGGAGTGACCGTCACGTCGCTTGACGCTGCCGGCGTGTCGGTTGCCGAAACCACCGGTGCTTCAAGCGAGACCGCCGGCTTGTCGATGTCGCCGATATTCATCGCATCGCCGACATCCTTCTGCAGCGACGTCATGATGTTATTGCTGGTGAAGCCGGTAGCGGCGTCCTTGATGTCGTCGAACGACTTCTTGAGGTCGGCCATTTCGGCCTCGCGCATCGCTTCGTTGAACTGGCCCTGGAATTCGGCGGCCATCTTGCGCGCCTTGCCCATCCATTGCCCGACCATGCGCAGCACGCCCGGCAATTCCTTCGGGCCGATGGCGATCAGCGCGACAACCGCGATGACGACCAGTTCACTCCACCCGATGTCGAACATGAAAGTTTCCGCTCGCGCGAGGTGGTTTCACCCCGCGGCTTCCCCACCCGGTCTTGCCGCAAGCCTGCGCCAAGATCAACGCGCAGACCGATGGGGTCTGCCGCAGCCATGCGCCGAGATTTTTGGCTCAGACAGCCTTGCTGCCGACATCCGACCGCGCCGCCGTGGACGGCGTCGCGTTATGGTCGATGGTCTTCACCGGCTCGGGCTTTTCCGCAGCCTTGTCATCGTCCTGCATGCCTTTCTTGAAGGCCTTGATGCCCTGCGCGACGTCGCCCATCAGATCGGAAATCTTGCCGCGGCCGAACAACAGCAGGACGACTGCGATCACGACGATCCAGTGCCAAATGCTAAGCGAACCCATCCTGCATCCTCCAAACGCGAGAGGCCGGCGACCCGGCCCAATCTTTGGGGGAAACTAGGCTCGGGAGGTGTCAAAAACAAGGACTTAAGCCGCGACAAATCCCTGTTAACGCGGCGGATTGCCGCTACCGTTAACCGGTACGGCAACGCCTCATCGTCGGTCGCAAAATCAGCTTTCGCCGTCGTTTTCGGGCTCGACCGCCGGCGCCAGTGCAAGTTCCAGATCGCCGATCTCCAGCGGATCCTCGTCATCGCGCAACGCCGGATCATCCGAAGGCGCGGGAACGCTGAAGCCGGACGGCAGCCGCGAGTCCAGAAGCCCGGTACCCTTCAGCTCCTCAAGGCCCGGCAAATCGCCCAGCGCCTCCAGGCTGAACTGTGACAGGAAGGCCTCGGTGGTGCCGAATGTCAGCGGACGGCCCGGCGTCTTGCGCCGGCCGCGGGGGCGAATCCACCCGGTCTCCAGCAACACGTCCAGCGTGCCCTTGGAGGTGATCACGCCGCGGATTTCCTCGATCTCGGCGCGCGTGACCGGCTGGTGATAGGCGATGATCGCCAGCATCTCGATCGCCGCTCGCGACAGCCGCCGCGTCTCGGTGCTCTCCCGCGTCATCAGCCAGGACAGGTCGCCCGCGGTGCGGAAGGTCCATTTATTGGCGACGCGAACCAGATTGACGCCGCGCGAGGCGTAATCCGCCTGCAGTTGCGCCAGCGCGGCCTTGATGTCGACGCCGTCAGGCATCTTCTTGGCCAGTGCCGCCTGATCGAGCGGTTCGGTCGAGGCAAACAGCAGCGCTTCCAACAGCCGCAATTCCTCGGGCCGCGCGTGTGGATCCACTGGACCCTCCTCGACATCGGCTATGCGTTTTTCCGCCAGGCTTGCCATGGCTCGATTTCCTTCTTCCAATTTACTCGGCCGGCAATTCCGGCGCGGCCATCGCGTCGGAGGTCTGCGGCGGACGCTTACGAAAATACAGCGGCGCGAACGCCTCCTTCTGGTGCAGATCCACAGCACCTTCCCTCACCAGTTCCAGGGCAGCTGCGAAGCTGGAGGCAAAAACGGTGGCCTTTTGCGAGGGATCGACCACGTAGTTGATCAGATACTCGTCGAGGCGGCTCCAGTCCTCGGCGAGCCCGATCAGCCGCTCCAGCGAAGCCCTTGCTTCCACCAGCGACCACACCGTGCGCTTGGCCAGATGCACCGTTGCCAGCACCCGCTGCTGCCGCTGCGCGGCATAGGCGGTCAGCAGGTCGAACAGGGTCGCGGTGAACCGGGGATGGCGGATTTCGGCGATCAATTCCGGATTGCCGCGCGGAAAGATATCGCGCTGCAATTGCGGGCGGTTCATCAGCCGGTTGGAGGCTTCGCGAATGGCCTCAAGCCGGCGCAGCCGGTTGGCCAGTGCGGTGGCCATTTCCTCGGCACTCGGACCATCAGCGCTTGCCGGTTCAGGCAGCAGCAGCCGCGATTTCAGGAACGCCAGCCATGCCGCCATCACCAGATAGTCGGCGGCAAGCTCCAGGCGGATTTTTCGCGCCGCCTCGATGAACACCAGATACTGGTCGGCCAGCGCCAGAATGGAGATTTTGGACGAGGTCGACCTTTTGCTGCCGCGCCAGCGCCAGCAGCAGGTCGAGCGGGCCCTCGTAGCCCTCGACATCGACGACCAGCGACGGTTCGTCGTCGGAAAGCTCCGCCGGCCTTCCGGTTTCAAACGATAGAATTTCCGCGCTCATGCGCCTGTCATCCCTGCCCGAGCGATCAACGCATCCAGTTCAATCCGTCCCGCCTGCCGATCGAACGGCTGTGGCGCGTTACGCGACGCCAGCGCCCGCCTGGCGCGCTCCAGCGCCTTGCCCGACAATTCCGGCGTCTGGCCTGCGACCTCGCGCATTTCGTCCAGTTCGCCATTACAATGCAGAACCATGTCGCAGCCGGCCGCGAAAACGGCTCGCGTGCGCTCGGCGATCGACCCCGCGAGTGCGTTCATGGACACATCATCACTCATCAACAAACCCTGGAACCCGATCACGCCGCGAATCACCCGTTCGATGATTGTCGCAGAAGTCGTCGCCGGTTGGGCGGGATCGAGTGCGCTAAACACAACATGTGCGGTCATGGCCATCGGGCAGGCCCGCCAGCGGTTGAAACGCGGCAAAATCGGTCCGTTCCAGCTCGGTTCTGGAAGTATCGACCACCGGCAGCCTGAAATGGGTGTCGGCGGTGGCCCTTCCATGGCCGGGAATGTGCTTGAGGACGGGCAATACCCCGCCCTGCGCCAGCCCCTCGGTCACGGCGCGGGCGATGGTGGCGACCTTGGCCGGCTCGGTTCCATAGGCCCGGTTGCCGATCACGGCATCTGCGCCGGCGACCGGAACGTCCGCCAGCGGCAGGCAATCGACGGTGACACCGAGATCGGTCAGGTCGGCGGCGATCAGGCGGGCGCTGAGCCGGGCCGCCTCCAGACCCAGCGCCGAATCGATATCGTAAAGCGCGCCGAACATCGCTCCGGGCGGATAGGCCGGCCAGTGCGGCGGGCCGAGCCGCTGCACCCGGCCGCCCTCCTGGTCAATCAGGATCGGCGCATCCAAGTCAGAGATTACGTCTCGCAATTCCTGAACAAGACGAATTACTTGTTTAGGTGTCTCAACATTCCGCTTGAACAGAATAAAGCCCCACGGCCGCTGCTCTCCGATGAATTCGCGTTCGGCAGCGCTGAGTTGAAGACCCGATACGCCCGTGATGAATGCGCGGCTGTTCATGCCGGCCGATTAGCCCGCGTCTACACCGGGGGTCAAGGAAACGGCCGTTAATTCCTTTGGACGACGCACTGTCCGCCGGCGGTCTTCAGGCTACCGCAGAACTGCGACGCCTCGTCCGGCGAGCCGAACGGACCGACCATGGCACGGTAGTAAACGCCCTTTTCGCCGAGATCGGCGCGCTTGATCACGGGAGCGCGTGATCCCAGCACGCCGGGGAACTTGCCCTGCAGAGCCCTGAATGAGGCCTGCGCGTCGGCCTCGTTGCGCTGCGAGGAGACCTGAACCAGGTACCCGCTGCCGCCGCCATTGGACGCGGCAGCCGGCTCCGGCGTGTTGGCGGCCATCCGGGTCCGCGGTTCCGCGACAGGGGCCGGTTGCAAAGCGGCCTGTGGCGACAGCGACAACGGCGCATTCGCAGCGGGCGCCGGCGCGCTTCGTGTAGCAGCCACGCCCTGCGACGGCGGCGCCGCCGCATGGGCGGCTGCGACCGGCGGTTTTGCTGCCGGCGCCGCAACTGGCGCCGTGGCTCCACTGGTTACATCGGCGGGTACGGAAAGGGTTCTGATCCGGCGCGGCTCGCTATTCGGCAGCGTGCCATTGCTGGCGGTGGCCGGTGGCGGGCTGGCCGGAGCCACGCTGGCGACGGGCGGGCCGGCATTCTGGTTCAGCGGCGGAAAAATGACCCGTGGTCCGGACTTGGCATTGACATCGACGGGCGCTTCTTCGCGCGGAACGATTTTCTCGGTGCCGTCGCCTGGCGCCATGCGGTCGGGCAGCTTGGCATTGGCATCGAGCGGTGTCGGCACGATCTTGGTCGGACCCGTATCAGCCCTGATGATCGGCGGCTCGCCGCTGCGCGGCGATCCAATATAGGTGCGATAGGCGAATGCGGCGCCGGTGCCCAATAGCGCCAGCGCCAGAACCACGACAACGGTGACCAGGCCGCCGCCGCGTTTTGGGGCCGGCTCTTCGGCGCCCTCGTCATAGCTGTCCCGATAGGCGAAGGGGTCGTCGGGATAGGCCGGTTCACGCGGTAAAGCCAGCGGGCCGGGATCGACCTGGCCGTACAGCGCATCGTCATAGCGCGACGGATCGGGCTCGTATTCGGCGTCGGCCGACGGCGGCGCCGGATGATATTCCGGCTCCGGGGCAGCGTGTTGGGCGGCGTAGCGATGCAATGGATGCACCGCGCTCGGGTAATCTTGTGGGTAATCCTGCTCGGCTGGCTCTTCCTGCGGAGGGGCTTCCTGACGCGCAACGCGCCGCATCCACGGCGGCGGGCCGGCGGCAGGGCCGTCATCTGCATCTACCGGCGCCGGAGGCTGGTGCCGATCGCGCCGCGGCGCCGCCGGTTGGCTCGGCCGACCCACCGCGAAGGGGTCGGTCTGGCCAATCAGCCGCGCCAGTTCGGCCAGGGGATCGCCCTCGTCACCGGCAGACGCAGGTGAATGACCGCGACCGTAATCGTCGTCCGCGGGAAAGGGTCGGTCCTGATATCTATCAGCCATCGTGACGATGCGTCCCCTTCGGGAAAGCCGCTAACTCGTTTAAGCAAACGAACCTGCTGCTTTCAGACCCTCACATATCCCCATGTGAGGGTGAGCCCCCCTATCGCATCTCGTCTGGAGCGTGAACGCCAAGAACGGCTAAGCCCGACGCCAGAACCGAGACGACGCCCTGGACCAAAGCCAGTCGCGCCTTTGTAACCTCTGCATCATTATTGATAATGAAGCGTAAATAGGGCAAATCGCGCCCCCTGGTCCATAGCGCGTGGAATTCGCTGGCCAGATCATAGAGGTAAAAGGCGATTCGGTGCGGCTCATGCGCCACCGCCGCCGCCTCGATGATCCGGGGATAGAGCGCCAGCCGACGCAGCAGGTCCAGTTCCGCAGGATCGGTCAACCGCTCCACGGCCGCGTCGCCCAGGAACGCCGACCGCGCGACGGTTTCTTCCGGCAACTCCGGGATCAGCACCCGGGCGTTCTTGAAGATCGAATGACCGCGGGCGTGACCGTACTGAACATAAAATACCGGATTGTCCTTGGACTGTTCCCGGACCTTGGCGAGATCGAAGTCCAGCACCGCGTCGTTCTTGCGGAACAGCATCATGAACCGCACCGCGTCGGAACCGACCTCGTCGACGACTTCGCGCAGCGTGACGAAATCGCCGGAGCGTTTCGACATCTTTACCGGCTCGCCATTGCGCAACAGCCGCACCAGCTGGACGATCTTCACGTCCAGCGCGGCCTCGCCGGAGGTGACCGCCTTGATCGCCGCCTGCATGCGCTTGATGTAGCCGCCGTGATCGGCGCCCCAGACATCGACGAGGTTGCGAAAGCCGCGGTCGAACTTGTTCCTGTGATAGGCGATGTCAGCGGCAAAATAGGTATAGGAGCCGTCCGACTTCATCAGGGGGCGGTCGACATCGTCGCCGAACGCGGTGGCGCGAAACAGCGTCTGCTCGCGGTCTTCCCAATCTTCGACCGGCGCGCCCTTCGGCGGCGGCAGGCGACCTTGATAGACATCATCCTTGGAGCGAAGATAATCGATGGTTTCGGCAACACGATTGTTGCCGGTTTCGATCAGCGAGCGCTCGGAAAAGAACACGTCGTGCCTGATATCGAGCGCTGACAGATCGCCCTTGATCTCCTCCATCATCATCGCGATGGCTTTGCCGCGCACGGCCGGAAGCCATTCAGCTTCCGGCATCGCCTCTAGCTTTTCGCCGAATTCGGCCGCCAGGGCTTGCCCTACCGGCTTCAGATAATCGCCGGGATAAAGCCCCTCCGGGATTTCGCCGATGTCCTCGCCCAGCGCCTCGCGGTAGCGCAGGAACGCCGAACGCGCGAGCACGTCCACCTGCGCGCCGGCGTCGTTGATGTAGTATTCGCGCGTGACGTCAAAGCCGGCGAACGCCAGCAGGCTCGCCAGCGCATCGCCAAACACCGCACCGCGGCAGTGGCCGACATGCATCGGCCCGGTCGGATTGGCCGAGACGTATTCGACGTTGACCTTCTCGGCCGCTCCCGTCCCGCTGCGTCCGTAAGCTTCGCCCTCACGCAGCACGGTGCGCAGCGCGTCCGACCAGACCGAGACTTTCAAGGTGAGATTGATGAAGCCGGGACCGGCGATATCGACCGACGCGATCAGATCGTCGGTGCGCAATTTTGCGGCGATCTGCTCGGCCAGATCACGCGGTTTTGCCCTCGCCTCCTTCGCCAGCACCATCGCGGCGTTGGTCGCCATATCGCCATGGGAGGCATCGCGCGGCGGCTCGACCACGACGCGCGACAGATCGACGCTCTCTGGCCATCCGCCCTCCACCGCGAGCGCACTGCAAACCGCATGCACGCGCGCAAGCACATTGGCGAAGAGATGCAGCGAGGAGACTGAACCGACCATGGCCGCCGCCTAACGCAAATCGGGGGTCGAGTCAAAAAGCCTTTGATGCTCGGTCATTGCGAAGCGGTCGGTCATCCCGGCGATGAAGTTGCCGATCCGGCGCGCCCGTTCGGTGTCGCTGTCCTCACCATCAGCCGGCAGCCATTCGGCCGGCAGATCGCCGGGTGTCTCCTGGTAACGCGCGAACAGGTCGAACAGGATCGACTCCGCGTCGTCCATCACTCGCATCACCCTGTCATGCCGGTACATCCGCAGTTTCAGGAATGCCTTGATGTCGGCCTCGGCCTGCGCCACACCATCCGGAAACGCGATCAGCACCCGGCCATGGTTGCGGACGTCGTCGACCGATCGCAATCGGGCGGCTTCGAGCCGCTTTTCCGCTTCCGCAACCACCGCGCCGATCAGGCACGAGATCAGTTCGCGCACCAGTTCGGCGCCGCGCCTGGCATCGTCGAGATCGGGATAATGCCGGGCAATATCCGCGATCATCTCCGCGGTCAGCGGCATCACCTTGAGATCGTCGACCCGAAAAAGCCCGGCGCGCAGGCCATCGTCGATATCGTGGGCATCGTAGGCAATATCGTCAGCGATCGCGGCGACCTGCGCCTCCAGCGATGCAAAGCTCCACAGTTCCAGATTGTAGGCCGCGTTGTATTCGGCGATCCCCAGGGGCACGCCGCGGTCGCGGTAGCGCCCGGCCGGCGCACCGCTTTTGTCGATCAGGGGCCCGTTGTGCTTGACGATGCCCTCAAGCGCTTCCCAGGTCAGGTTGAGCCCGTCGAATTCGGGATAGCGATGCTCCAGCGCGGTGACGACGCGCAGGGTTTGGGCATTGTGATCGAACCCGCCAAAGGCCTGCAGGCAGGTGTCCAGCGCCCGTTCGCCGGCATGGCCGAACGGGGGATGGCCGAGGTCATGCGCCAGCGCCAGCGTTTCCGTCAGATCCTCGTCGAGGCCGAGTTGCCGGGCCAGCGCGCGGGCGATCTGGGCGACTTCGAGGGTATGCGTGAGCCTGGTCCGGTAATGATCGCCTTCGTGGAACACGAATACCTGGGTTTTGTGCTTCAGGCGGCGAAAGGCGGTGGAATGGATCACCCGGTCGCAATCGCGCCGGAACGGGCTGCGGCTCTTACTGGGAAGCTCATTGAACAGCCGTCCCCTGCTGCGGTCGGGATCGCAGGCATAGACCGAGCGAGGGGCAGCCATTCCGACCGACACGGCGTTTTAGACCTCCTAAAAGCACTCGATTAGCGTTTGATTCCTGACCTCGGCGCACTTAACTATGGCTGGCGGGTTATTCAAATCTTTTGCGATTCCCGCCAGAATGAGCTTCGGAGCCACCATGACAGCAGCCAGCGTCACCATCAGCGAGCGGGCCGCCCGCCGCATCGGGGAAATTCTCAAAACCGAGGGCGACGGCGCCATGCTGCGCATCAGCGTCGAGGGCGGCGGCTGCTCCGGCTTTCAGTACAAGTTCGACGTCGAGCGCGCGCAGGCCGACGACGACCTCGTGATTGAGCGCGATGCCGCCGTAGTGCTGGTCGATCCGGCCTCGGTGCCGTTCCTGGCCGGCTCGGAAGTCGATTTCGTCGACGACCTCATTGGCGCGTCGTTCCGGGTGGTCAATCCGAATGCCACGGCGTCGTGTGGCTGCGGGACGAGCTTTTCGATCTGAATAGTCTCGCTTGTCCGGCACGTGAGGTGAGCGATGCTGATGACTAAACGCAAGCCGGTCAGTGTCGGGGAAATCCTGGTTCGAGAATTCATGGAGCCGATGGGATTGACACAAGCCGTGTTGGCCGAAGCCATGGGTGTGCAACGAAAGCACGTCAACGAGTCGTGCAACAACCGTCGAGCCGTGACCGCACCGACTGCGCTGATCCTGGCCCGTGTGTTCGGCAATTCTCCGGATTTCTGGCTGAATGTGCAGCGGCGTAGCGATTTATGGGAAGCCATGCATTCGCCGCGCGAGCGCGAACGGATAAAACGCGCCCGCCCGCTGGGAGCGGCGGCCTCAACTGAGCGCAAGCGGCCCTACTCTGCAAAAATCCAGTCTCTCAGCTCGCTGCAGCCCGCACCCCTCACTATCGCCTTCATCGCCACCGGACCACGTCATGCGCATCGCCACCTGGAACGTCAATTCGATCCGACAGCGGCTCGATCATCTGTTGACCTGGCTGAAGGACTGCTCTCCGGACATCGTCTGCCTGCAGGAAATCAAATGCCTCGATGAGGCCTTTCCGCGAGAAGAGATCGAGGCGCTTGGCTACAACGTGGTCACCCACGGCCAAAAGGGCTTCAACGGCGTGGCGCTGCTGTCGAAGTTACCGCTTGAGGAAGCCACGCCGGGTCTGGCCGGCGACGATGAAGACGTCCACGCCCAATTCCTCGAAGGCGTGGTTTCGCTCAAGCAAGGCGTGGTGCGTGTCGCCTGCCTTTATCTGCCCAACGGAAATCCGCCGGACACCGACAAATACCCCTACAAACTCAAATGGATGTCCCGGCTTCTTGAATATTCACGGCAGCGGCTGAAGACCGAGGAGCCGTTGATTCTGGCGGGCGACTTCAATGTCATTCCGCACGCCGAGGACGTCCATAATCCGGCTGCCTGGGTCAATGACGCGCTGTTCCGCCCCGCCACCCGCGAAAGCTTTCAGACCCTGCTCGGGCTCGGGCTGACGGACGCGCTGCGCGCCGTCACCGACGCGCCCGGACAGTATACGTTCTGGGATTATCAGGCGGGCGCCTGGCAGAAGAACCACGGCTTGCGCATCGACCACCTGCTGCTCTCGCCGCAGGCCAGCGACCGGCTGATCGACGCCGGAATCGACAGCTATGTACGCGCCTGGGAGAAACCGTCGGACCATGTCCCGGTCTGGATCGATCTCGATCTGGAGGCGGCCTGACTGCCCGACCGCCTCTGACGCGCCAATTGATAGCCTAGAACGCCTTTTTCGCCTCCGGCCGGTGCTTGTTGGCCGGCACGAAGCCCGACCGGGTTGCTTCGCGGGGGTGGCGCACCCAGACCTCGCGATTGGGGTGCAGACCGCCACCGCGGGTGGCGGGGACGGCGGTGAGCCGCGCGCGGTGCAACAGGCGGGTGTCAGCCTCACCGCAATTGGGATGGATGCCGCCGTTTGCCGCCACCTCCTTGTCCCAAACCACCTTGCGCTGCGCAAGAACGGCGGGGTCCGCCAGCGCCGTGCAGTTGAGTTCGTTCTTGTTCAGATCCGCGACGATCTCGTCACCGTCCTGAACGAAAGCGATCGGTCCGCCAAGGCCGGCTTCAGGGCCGACATGGCCGATGACGAGGCCGACCGATCCGCCCGAGAACCTCGCATCGGTCATCAGCGCCACCACGATTCCCCGCTCCCGGCACAGCGTGGTGATGCGCGAGGTCGGGTCGAGCATCTCGGGCATGCCCGGCGCGCCGCTCGGACCCTCGTAGCGCACGATGATGATGTCGTTGTTCTGGAACCGTTCGGGTGTCTTGTCGAGCGCCGCCAGCAGCGCCTGCTCGCCTTCAAACACGCACGCCTTGCCGCGAAAAAGATTGTTTTCCAACCCGCCTTCGACGCCGGCCAGTTTCAGAATGGCCGAGAATTCCGGCGACAGGTTGCCGCCGAGAACGCGCAGGCCACCGGTCGGCTTGTAGGGCCTGGCGACGGAATAGATCACGGTGCCGTCGGCGCTCTTGGCGCCGAGGCGCTCGACCTGCCCGGCCAGCGTTTCGCCGGTGCAGGTCATCACCTCGCCATTGAGCAGCCCGGCCTCCAGCAGTTCACGGACGATAACCTGCACGCCGCCAACCCGGTCGATGTCGACCATCGAATACTTGCCATATGGCCGGGCGTCGGTGAGGACCGGAACGACGTATTGTGACAGATGGTTGAACTCTGCCGGCGTCATGACCTCTTTCCAGAAGTCGGCGTAGCCGGCGGCGCGCGTGATCTCCGGCGCATGCAGCGTGACGTTGGTGGAGCCGCCGATCGCCATCGCGACGATGACGGCGTTGCGGATCGAATCGCGGACCACGATGTCGCGCGGCTTCAGGCCCTTCGCGATCATCTGCGCGAGGTACTCGACCAGTTGGTCCGGAAACTCCTTGAGGCGGCGGGGATCGTCGGACGGCGGGGCCACCATGTGCAGCGGCTGCATGCCGACGACGCCGATGAAGGTCTGCATGGTGTTGTAGGTGAACATGCCGCCGCAACTGCCGTAACCCGGACAGGCATGGCAGGCGATGTGGTGGCGGTATTCGGCATCGGGATTGCCGGCGACCTGATAGGCGCTGACAATGTCGAGCTTCTCGCCGGTTTTCGGATCGGTGCCGGGATGGATCGGTCCGTCCGACATGATGATCGCGGGCTGATTGTGCTCGAGCAGCGCAGCCAGCGTGCCGACCGGCGGCTTGTCGCAGGCGACGACGGCGATGGTGCCGGCGAGCCCGGTGGCGCTCAGATGTTCGCAGAGCGCATCGTGGGTCACCTCACGCCCGATCAGCGAATAGCGCATTTCGCGCGTGCCGTTGCGGATGCCGTCCGAGGTCGCGATGGTATATTCCGGCTGGACCAGGCGCAGCTTCAGCTGGCCTGTGCCTTTGCCGATCCGGCTCTTGAGGCTGGCATGGATCGCATCGACCTTGGCTGCAACACCCATGTAGCACTGGCTGTCGCCCTTGGTGCCGACCACGCCGACCGACGGCTCGTGGATCAGGTCCAGGTCGGTGCCCAGTTCTCGCGCAACCCCGATGGTTTGGGCCGAGCGGCCTGGATGGCGATCTATGATGACGATGTCCGACTTTGTCACGGCGAGTTCCTTCCCGGGCGGGCGGCTTGTTGGTTCACAATATGTGAAGTGCATAAGCCCCGGGGATCGCGGACACAATCGGGTTTTGTAGCCGACAAAGCCGTGCTGACGAATCCGCGTCGGGGCTAATAGCGCCGCTGCCGCGTTCGGGCCGGGCCCGGCGCGGTCGATATCTCGCCGTGATAGTCGATGTTCTGGACGCAGTTGCCGTGCAGGTCGGCGGCGGCCCAAAGACATGCCTGATAATCGAAGAAGCGGCAGAGCTGCGGCAGGCTGCCGGGCCCGCGCGGACCGCCCCGCATCACGCAATACGGCGGCACGTCGGATGCCGCCGCGACCGGCGTTGCCCACGACGCCGATACAGTCATGACAGCACAGGCCAGCAGCGCCGTGGCCATCAGCCTCGCCTGTCGCGTTTTTGTCATCGGGTTATCTAGCGCCGCTGTCTCACCCGGGCCGGGGCCTGCGCCATCGCGCTCGACGCCTCGCCCTGGTAGTCGATATTCTGCACGCAATTGCCGCGCAAGCTCGCCGCGGCCTGCAGGCATGCCTGATAGTCGGAATACCGACAGTCCTGCGGCGAACTGCCGGCGCCATCCGTCCCTCCGCGCAGCACGCAGAAGGGCGGCCCGCCGCCGGCGAGCGCAGGCGGAATGGCCGCGGGCGCCAGCAGAAATAGAGTCGCAAGTGCAAAGCAGGTTGCTGCAAAAGCAGTCCGTCGATCGGGTCTGATCATAATCGCCTCTGGATTGAAATATTGTCCCGGCCCCACCGATATGGGCGTGTCGAGCGGCGGTCGCATTCACGTTCACGCGAGTGCACACCGATTCGCACGGGCGCCAAAAGCGCTTTGCGTTGTTTTCATCCAGGATTGAAACGAATGTTATACAGGGGTTGGGCACGCTTTCGCGGCTCCACCTGCGCTCTACGCCTGGACAGATCAGTCCTTGCGACCCTGCACCCAATGCTCAAGCATCTGCAACGCCATGGCGCGGTCGTCGTCGGATGCCTTGGCGATGGCCTTGTTATAGCTTTCCTTGATCCAGAGCTCATCGGGCGCCGCACTGTCGCGCGCCAGCGTGAGCCACATCAGCCCGCGGGCGGCCTGACGCGGCAGTTGCTCGCCGTTGAACAGCATCTGGCCGAGCATGGCCTGCGCCTGATGCTGGCCCTTCTGGGCGGCAAGGCCGAGCCAGCGGGCGCCGTAACGGAAGTCCTCCCGCGACGAGCCGACGCCCCGCAGATAGAGCCGGGCCAGATCATATTGCGCGTCGGCATTGCCGAAATACGACGCGGCGTAGGAGAACATCTCCCGTGCCCGCTCCGGATCGGACTTGACCTTCGAATTTGGAATGCCGTTGAGGTAGTACCGGCCCAGCGCGACAAAGGCGTTGGCGACGATCGCCGCCTGCGGCGCCGACGGGCTGTCTTCCGCATGTGCATTGGCGATGCGGCTGAAATAATCGAAAGCCAGCAGATCGCTCTGGGCGACGCCATCGCCGTCGGCGTACATCCGACCCAATTTCCATTGCGCGACGGGATGACCGCCTTCGGCGGCATATTGCAGCGAGGTCAGGGTGGTATCGGCCGGGGATGGAGGAATCGCCTTTTTCAACGCCGTCGCCGCACCTGGCTGGGCGGAGACGACCGGTATCGCGGTATCCTGCTGATTGGACGGCGCGCCGTCAAAGGCCAACGCCGGGGCGGCCACCGGCGCCGCCCCCAAAATCAACGCAAAAACGATACGCTCAGATACCCGCATAACACTGTTTCTCGTGCGCACCACCCGGACGGGTAACGGCACCATCCACCACCGGCCCAATTTGTTGGGCATATTTCCACAGCGCACCTGACCTATGATTGGTCTGGCGCACTTGCCATTTGGTCTTACGTTCAACCGTCTCCGCGTCGGTCAACTTTACGTTAACTGTTTCGACGATGGCGAGAAGCGGCAGACCGCCAATCTCGAATACGTCTTTGGCGACATAACGACTGCCCGGCTTCAAATCCGCGACATACGGTGTCTTTTTGAAGATTTCAGTTGCGCCCAAACCTGACTTGATGCCGCATTGATCGGCGATCGCCGGTCGGTGCAGCGCAGCATCGATCGAGCGATGCGAACAACGCGACGCGTATTCCTGAACCGCCGTGCGATGACGGCTCGGGAGTCGCTTTTCGATGTTGGTCCTGGCGTCCATCGCGAACCTGTTTCCTCGGCCAACTCGCTTTTCCCGGGAAAAATCAGGTTCCCATCGCGCTGCGAGCACCGTGGCCTACGAAGAATGATTTCGTGGAGGGGTGTGGCCAAATAGCGGCGCGGCATGGTGTCAGCCCGGCCGGACGCCAAATGTTCGCCGAGTGTGACTTCCTCGCAACATTCGTTGCGGGTACGCAACCGCGAGGCCAACGCAAAGGGCCGGCCGCTGATGCGGCCGGCCCTTGATCAACTCTGGAGCCGGATAATCAGCGCCCGGCGGGCGCAGACATTCCGCCGCCGTAGTAATATCCGCCACCATAATTCCAGTCCGGCTGAACAACCGGCAACGCCGCGTTCGAGTTGCGGAATTGCTCGCTGGTCGCTGCCGTCGCGCGAACTGCCCTGTGAGCACGATGATGCTCCGCCGCCGCGGCGAACTGAACCGCCGATAAAACGATCAACGCCGTACCAGCGGCTGTGAGAATTGTCTTTCGCATTTTAGTCTCCCTGGTGGAACGCTTGCTCGCGAGGCAATTGCGTCTCGCGTCGCGTCCTGTGCATTGGAGATAACGATGGCTGATGACAATTATTACTCCCGCAGGCATCACGAAGCGGCGAGCCATTTTTTTACTCAAAAATTTTTTCGGCTAAGGTTTCATCACGCGACGCAGGTTGCCTAGCCGGCCTGTGCATTGACCAGCGGCCGCTCCGGGTCGGCCATGACCGGCAGGCGGACGATCGCCCTGATGCCGGGTCGTTTGCGCCAGGAAATTTCCCGCTCATCGACCGCGAGCGTCAAAGCGGGCCAACGCTGGAACAGGGATTTCAGCGCGCATCTGCCTTCGATCCGCGCGAGTTGATGACCAAGGCAGAAATGGATTCCGGTGCCGAAGGCGATGTGCCGGTTCGGCTTTCGCTGCAAATCGAGCCGTTCCGGATGCGGATTTGCCTGCGGGTCCATATTGGCGGCAGCCAGCATGACCATGATCTTCTGCCCCTTTCGCAGTCGCACGCCGCCGAGTTCGATATCCCTGCGCACGAAGCGCGGCTTGGTGAACTGCACAGGCGTGATGAAGCGCAGGAATTCCTCGACCGCCAGGTCGATGCGGCTCCAGTCCTGTTCGAGCCAGTCGCGCAGATCGGGATTTTTCAGCAGTTCATGCACCGATCCACTGATGAGGTGCGTGGTGGTCTCGTGCCCAGCAAGCAGCAACAGGAACACCATGGCGACAATTTCGTCAGGACTGATCTGGCCGCCGTCCTTTTCGACCCGCACGATCTCGGCGATCAACCCTTCCCCGCCCCGTTGGCGAACCGCCTCAAGATGGCGTTCGATATAACGCTTCATGGCAAGGATGTTCGGGATCAAACTGATGAATCCAGCGATGCCGGTGAAACGGGTGAAGCCATCGGCCCAGGCGATGAATTTTGGTCGGTCGGCAAGCGGCAGCCCGAGAAGTTCGCAGATCACCGATAGCGGCAGCTTGCGCGCGTAGCGCGCCACGAGGTCGGCCGGGCTTCCTTCTGCAAACAATTCATCGGCCAGTTGGTCCGCGATAGCCCCGATATGCGGCTCCATGCCGAGCACGGCGCGGCGCCGAAACGCCTCGTCCACGATATCGCGCAACCGCCTGTGGTCGGGATCGTCCATCGACAACATGCTGTTGGTAAACGTGCGCAGGATACGCGGCATCCACCACTGCAGTCCGGCGACCGCGCCGTTGTCCCCGCGCATGGTGAAAGTGCTGGTGTCCTTCAAAACCTGATCGGCGAGCGCCTGCGTGGTCGGCGTCCAGACCCTGCCGATGATCGGAAACCGCACTTCGACAACCGGGCCCATGGCGCGAAGCTTCTCGATCGCGGCGGCCGGATTGCGAAAATAGTCCTGACTGGCGAAGTCTGCAGGAACCGTCATGGCGTTTCCCCGATCATCAAGCAGGTGTTGCCGGGAAAGCTCCCCCGATGGCTACTCGACCTTGACGTTGGCAGCCTTGATCATCGGCCACCATTTTGCGATCTCGGCCTTCTGCCAGGTGCCAAGCGCTTCCGGCGTGAGCTGGTCTTGCGCCGGCATCTGCAGCCCAAGGTTCTCCATCTTGGTGCGCACGGCCGGATCGTTCAACGCATCGACCGCCGCCGCGTTGAGTTTGGCGACGATGGCTTTCGGGGTGTCTTTCGGCACCCAGAGTCCAGACCACAATGTCATGTGAAACCCGGGCAAACCGGCCTCATCGGTGGTCGGGATGTCCTGCGCGGAATCGACCCGCTTTTCGTCGGTCACGGCATAGGCGCGGATGGTACCGGCGCGCACCTGGCTGATGGAATTGGAGGTCTGGTCGACGATGATATCGATCTGTCCGGCAACGAGGTCGTTCAGCGCCGGCGCCGTGCCGCGATAGGGCACGTATTGCAGCTTGATGCCGGTGACGTTTTCAAAATAGAGCCCGGCGATGTGACTGCCCGAACCGGCGCCGGCGGTGCCGGCCGTGGTCGGCGCAGGCTTTGCCTTCATCCAGGCCAGCAGCTCCTTCAGCGATTTGGCCGGAACCGCATTCTTGCTGACAATGATCATCGGATTGCTCGGCAGCAGCACGACCGGCTCGAGATCGGCCACCAGATCGTAGCCGAGCTTGTAGATCGCACCGTTGGCGACGTTGGTGCCAAGATGCCCGAAGCCGACGGTATAACCGTCGGGAGCCGCCCGCACCGTGCGGCCAACGCCAAGCGAACCGCCGGCGCCCGTCACGTTCTCGATCAACAGGGTTTCACCGAGGGTTCGCTGCATGCGCTCGGCCATGATGCGCATCATCGCATCGGACGGACCGCCGGCCGCAAACGGCACGATGATGGTGATCGGGTGCGACGGGAAAGTCTCGGCGGACGCGCTGCCGCCCGACGTCAGCAGCGCAACCAGCGCCGCCAGAATGATCTTCCGCATTCAGCTCTCCATCGCGTCTGCCGCGAAAATTACAGCCTGGCGTAATCGATCGGCGCGTGGCGATCGAGCGTGCGCGTGACCGGCGGCAACGGGTATTTAAGACCTGTCGCGCAATTGAACAGCATCACCCGGTCATTTTTCGTCACCCGGCCGTCGGCGAGACTCTGCTTATAGGCGGCATAGGTCGCAGCGCCTTCCGGGCACAGCAGCAGGCCCTCCTCGCGCGCAACTTCGTTCAGCGCAGCAGAAATCGTCTCATCCGTCACCGCGATGGCAAAACCTTTGCTCTCGCGCACCGCGCGCAGGATAAGAAAATCTCCGATCGCTTGCGGCACGCGGATGCCGGAGGCGATGGTATGGGCGTCCTCCCAGCGCGCCGCATGCTCGGTGCCGTTCTCGAAGGCGCGCACCATCGGCGCACAGCCGGACGCCTGCACCGCCACCATCCGTGGCCGCCTGGAGCCGATGAAACCGATCGCCTCAAGTTCGGCGAACGCCTTCCACATGCCGATCAGCCCGGTGCCGCCGCCGGTCGGATAGAAGATCACATCCGGCACGTCCCAGCCGAGCTGTTCGGCCAGTTCCAGCCCCATCGTTTTCTTGCCTTCGATCCGGTACGGCTCCTTCAGCGTCGAGGTGTCGAACCAGCCGGCCTTGGCCTTGCCCTCGCCGACGATCTTGCCGCAATCGTCGATCAGGCCGTTGACGCGATAGACGGTGGCGCCCTGCAATTCGATCTCGCTGACATTCACTTCCGGCGTATCGGCGGGACAGAAGATCGTGGTCTTGATGCCGCAACTGGTGGCGTAGGCTGCGAGTGCCGCGCCGGCATTGCCGTTGGTCGGCATCGCCATGTGCTTGATGCCCAGCGCCTTGCCCATCGACACTGCCATCACAAGACCGCGCGCCTTGAACGATCCGGTCGGCAACCGTCCCTCGTCCTTCACGATGATTTCGGCGCCGCCGAGTTTCCTGCCGAGCTTTGGCAGGCGGATCAGCGGCGTCATCACCTCGCCGAGGCTGACGATGTCGCTGACCTTGCGCACCGGCAGCATTTCGCGATAGCGCCAGAGGTCGGCCGGCCGCTGCGCCAATGCATCCTTGGTCAGCGCGTTCTTCACCCCGGCGAGGTCGTAACGCACCAACAGCGGCTTGCCGGCTTTCGACAGATTGTGAATCTGGTCGGCGGGATAATGATCGCCTTCCATGGCGCATTCGAGATGGGTGACGAAGGTCGGACGCTCGGTGGTGAGATTGTCGTTGTCTTTCACGGGGTTGTTCTTTCTCTCTGCATCCGTCATTGCCGGGGTTGACCCGCGATCCATCCACTGAAGATTTTTGTGAAGTGCGATGGATGCGCGGGTCAAGCCCGCGCATGACAAGCTACATTACATATTCAGCGCCTGGCCGTAGGCGTCGAGCACGGCTTCCTTCATCGTTTCCGAGATGGTCGGATGCGGGAAGATGGTGTGCATCAACTCTTCCTCGGTGGTTTCGAGATTCATCGCCACCACAAAACCCTGGATCAGTTCGGTCACTTCAGATCCGACCATGTGGGCTCCGAGCAACTGGCCGGTCTTCTTGTCGAACACCACCTTGACCATGCCCTGGTCCTCACCTTGCGCGATGGCCTTGCCGTTGCCGACAAACGGAAAGCGTCCGACGCGAATTTCCCGCCCGGCTTCCTTGGCCTTGGCTTCGGTCAAGCCGACCGACGCGATCTGCGGATGGCAATAGGTGCAACCGGGAATCAGCAGCTTGTCCATCGGATGCGGATGCATGCCCTTGATGGCTTCGACGCAGATAACGCCTTCATGCTCGGCCTTGTGCGCCAGCATCGGCGGACCGGCGACATCGCCGATAGCGTAGATGCCGGGCACGTTGGTCTTGCAGAACGGATCGATCACGATACAGCCGCGCTCGGTCTTCACGCCCAGCTTTTCCAGACCAAAACCTTCGATATTGCCGACCACGCCGACCGCCGAGATCACCCGGTCAACGGTGAACGCCTGGCTGCCGCCCTTGCCGTCCTCGATGGTCGCGGTGACGCTATCGGCCTTCTTGTCGAGTTTTGTCACCTTGGCGCCAGTCAAAATCTTGATGCCTTGCTTCTCGAACTGTTTTCGCGCGAACGCGGCGATCTCCGCATCCTCGACCGGGAGGATCTGCGGCAGCACTTCGACGACCGTCACCTCCGCGCCCATGGTGCGATAGAACGAGGCGAATTCGATTCCGATGGCGCCCGAACCGACCACGAGCAGCGATTTCGGCATCTTGTCCGGCACCATCGCCTCGAAATAGGTCCAGACCAGTTTCTTGTCCGGCTCGAGGCCCGGCAATGCGCGCGGTCGTGCGCCGGTGGCGACAATGATGTGCTTGGCCTGATAGGCGCCCTCGCCCAGCGCGCCCTTGGGCGCCGCGGCTTCGGATTTCTTGACCGAGAATTTACCGGGCGCGTCCAGCGTCGCCTCGCCCCAGATGATCGCAATCTTGTTCTTCTTCATCAGGAACTCGACGCCGCCATTGAGGCGCTTCACGACACCGCGCGAACGCTCGACTACGGCTTTCGGATCGAACGCGATATTGTCCGCCGACAGCCCGTAATCCTTGGCGTGTTTCATGTAGTGATAGATTTCCGCCGAGCGCAGCAGCGCCTTGGTCGGAATGCAGCCCCAATTGTTGCAGATACCGCCGAGATAGGATTTCTCGACAATCGCGGTCTTGAAGCCAAGCTGGGCGGCGCGGATCGCGGTGACATAGCCGCCGGGGCCGGAGCCGATGACGACGACGTCGAAGGATGTGTCGGGCATTGCCGTTGCTCGTAACAGAGGAAAAGAAAGAGGCGCACGGGCGCCTCTTGTTATCTCACACCATCATCATGACGGGATTTTCGATCAGCATCTTGAACGCGCCGATCAGTTCGGCGCCGAGCGCGCCATCGACGGCGCGGTGGTCGCAGGACAGCGTCACGCTCATGATGTTCGCGATCTCAATCTTGCCGGCCCGAACCACCGGACGCTCTTCGCTGGTGCCGACCGCCAGAATGGTCGCATGCGGCGGATTGATCACCGCCGTGAAATCCTTGATGCCGTACATGCCGAGGTTGGAAACTGCCGTGGTGCCGCCCTGATATTCCTCGGGCTTGAGCTTGCGCGCCCTCGCCCGTGCCGCAAAATCCTTCATTTCGGCTGAAATCGCGGAGAGCGATTTGGTTTCGGCGTTGCGGATGATCGGCGTGATCAGGCCGCCCGGCATCGCTACCGCCACACCGACGTCGGAATGCTTGTGCTTGAGCATGCCGCCATCGGTCCAGCTCACATTGCAATTGGGAATCCGCTGCAGCGCGACCGCCAGCGCCTTGATGACGAAATCATTGACCGAGAGCTTGTACGCCGGCTTCTTTTCCTTGTCTTTCGGCGCGGTGGCGTTGATTTCCTCGCGCGCGACGAGAAGCTTGCCGATGTCGCAGTCCATCGTCAGATAGAAGTGCGGGACGGTCTGTATCGACGCGGTGAGGCGTTGCGCAATGGTGCGGCGCATGCCGTCATGCGGGATGATCTCGTAGCTGCCCGGTTCGAACAGCGCGAGAACCTGCTTGTCGGACATCGACGGCGCAATACTGGGACCTGGCGCACCAGCAGGTGCCGCCGGTGCTTTCAGCCCCTTGCCGGATTTGGCCTCCTCGACGTCGCGCGCGATGATGCGGCCATGCGGGCCGGAGCCGTTGATGCGCGTGAGCTCAATGCCGGCCTCCTTGGCGAGGCGACGGGCCAGCGGCGACGAGAACGTGCGGGCGTGGCCGTTGGTCTGCGGCGCGACTGTAGCCGCCTGCGGAGCGGGAGCGGCAGGAGCAGGTGCGGCAGCTTTCGCTGTTGGGGCTGGCGGGGCTGCAGGTGCGGGCGCAGGCTTCGCAGCAGCAGGCGTTTCGGCAGGTGAAGCCGCCTTTGGCGGCGCGCTTGTGGCTCCTGCCCCGGCCGCCTTTACATCCTCGCCGTCCGCGGCGAGCACCGCGATCACGTCATTGACCGGAACATCCTGGGTGCCCTCGGGCACCACGATCCTGGCGATCGTGCCCTCATCGACTGCCTCGACCTCCATGGTCGCCTTGTCGGTCTCGATCTCTGCGATGACGTCGCCAGACTTGACCTTGTCGCCCTCTTTCTTGAGCCACTTGGCAAGGTTTCCCTTTTCCATCGTCGGCGACAGCGCGGGCATCAGAATGTTGGTTGGCATACCGACCTCACAGAACACTTTTTGCTGGTTGTCTTGCGTCGAAGCCAACCAAAGACCGTTTGGGTGTCACCGCACCCGATGAAAGCTCAGGGATCCGCCTCAATTGCCGATGTCGCCTTGCCACAGACGCTCGTTGGCGGGAACCGATCGCCATGACTTCATCATGTCGATCGATCGCTGATCCCCAAGATCGATATAGGGAATGCCGAACTGGGTCAGAATGTCCTTGCTGCCGGGAAACGTCACGGATTCGCCGATCACCAGCAACGACAGCTTGAACAGCCCGATCGCGCCGGCGCACATCGAACACGGCGACAGCGTGGTGTACATGACGGTGTAGTGAAACGAGATCACGCCCGCGTCGCGCAAACAGCTCATCTCGCCATGCAGGATGACATTTTTCTCCTGCACCCGGTTGTTATGGCCGCGCGCGATGATCTTGTTGTCACGCGTCAGCACCGCGCCGATTGGCAAGCCGCCCTGCGAGATGCTCTTTTCCGCCTCGCGGATGGCCTCCGCCATGAAGTCGAAATGTATCTGTTCAATTGCCATCGTCAGTGACCCTGTTGCGACCGCGGCGCGGTGCTGCCCATATCGGTCGGCCGCGCGACTTCGGCTTCGAACATGTCGATGATGCGCCTCAACGCCTCATCCTCGGTGTACTCGCTTTCGCGTGCGTAGGCCCGCGCGGCGTGACGGGCAACGTCGACCAGCAGCAGGCCCCAGATGTCGGGCTCGTCGAAGGCGCGCGTGAAAGCGATGGACAATCCGCCATCGAGCACAAACGCGCGCAATACTTCCGTCGCATCATCGCGGCCCATCACATCCGGAGGCAATGGCTGTTCTCTGGGACCGGCCATGGCTCACCGATAACAAACGGCTTTGGCGGCTGCGACCACTTCGGCCACCGACGGCAAAGCGAGCTTTTCGAGGTTGGCGGCATAAGGCATCGGCACGTCCTTGCCCGAGACCCGCGCCACCGGCGCATCGAGATAGTCGAAGGCATGCTCCATGATGCGGGCGGCGACTTCGGCGCCGACGCCATTCTGCTGCCAGCCTTCCTCTACCGTCACCGCGCGGCCGGTCTTCTTCACCGAAGCGATGATGGTGTCGGTATCCAACGGGCGCAGCGTGCGCAGATCGATCAGTTCGGCTTCGATGCCCTCTTTCGCCAATTCGTCGGCAGCCTTCAAAGCGTAGGACATGCCGTTCGACCAGGAAACGAGGGTGACGTGACCGCCCGAGCGCACGATCCGCGCCTTGCCGATCGGGATCACGTAATCGTCGAGTTTTGGCACCGGACCCGAATGGCCGTACAGCATTTCGTTCTCGAGGAAGATCACCGGGTTGGGATCGCGGATCGCCGCTTTCAAGAGGCCTTTGTAATCGGCGGCCGAAAACGGCGCGATCACCTTGAGACCCGGCACCTGCGAATACCAGGCCGAGTAGTCCTGGCTGTGCTGGGCGGCGACGCGCGATGCCGCGCCGTTCGGTCCACGGAACACGATCGCGCAGCCCATCTGCCCGCCCGACATGTACAGCGTCTTGGCTGCGGAATTGATGATCTGGTCGATCGCCTGCATGGCGAAGTTGAAGGTCATGAATTCGACGATCGGCTTCAGGCCGCCCATGGCGGCGCCGACGCCGATGCCGGCGAAGCCGTGCTCGGTGATCGGGGTATCGATGACGCGCCTGGCGCCGAATTCCTGCAGCAGCCCCTGGCTGACCTTGTAGGCGCCCTGATATTCCGCGACCTCTTCGCCCATCAGGAACACGTCGGGATCGCGCCGCATCTCCTCGGCCATCGCATCGCGCAACGCGTCGCGGATGGTCATCGTCACCATCTCGGTACCCTCAGGCACTTCGGGATCGGGCTCGACGGCGGCTTTCGGTGCGGCAGGCGCTGGCGGCGCGCTGATCGCGGGCTTGCCCTCGCCAACCGGCGCGCGCGACTCCGCGACCTCCTCTTTCACATCGGGCGCGACTGCCGCCGCTTTCGGCGCCGGGGCGCTCGCCTTGCCGAGATCGGCAGCACTTTCGCCGTCGGCCAGGATGGTCGCGATCGGCGTGTTGACCGCGACGTCGGCGGTACCTTCGGGGATCAGTATCTTGCCAAGCGTACCTTCGTCCGTCGCCTCGACTTCCATCGTCGCCTTGTCGGTTTCGATCTCGGCGATGACGTCGCCGGACTTGATCGCTTCGCCTTCCTTTTTCAGCCATTTCGAAAGGTTGCCCTTTTCCATGGTCGGCGACAGCGCGGGCATCAGCACTTGAATTGGCATATCAACTCCGAAAAATTCAGTCCTAAGTTACTTCCGCGCTCAGCGATAAACGTCGGTCCACAATTCGGCCGGGTCGGGCTCGGCATCATGCTGGGCAAAATCGGCGGCAGCGTTGACGATCTCGCGCACCTCGGCGTCAATGGCCTTTAATTCTTCTTCGGTCATCCTGGCCGCCAGCAGACGGTTGCGAACCTGCTCGATTGGATCGGAATCGTGCCGCACCTTATCGACCTCTTCGCGGGTCCGGTATTTAGCGGGGTCCGACATCGAATGGCCGCGGTAGCGGTAGGTCTGCATTTCCAGGATGAAGGGGCCCTTGCCGGCCCGGCACCATGCGACGGCTTTGTCGCCGGCGGCCTTGACCGCGCGGACGTCCATGCCGTCGACCTGCTCGCCGGGAATGTTGAAGGAGATGCCCCGCTTGGAAAAATCGGTCTGCGCGGACGAGCGCGTCACCGAAGTGCCCATCGCGTAGCGGTTGTTCTCGATGATGTAGATCACCGGGAGCTTCCACAGCTCGGCCATGTTGAAACTTTCGTAGACCTGGCCCTGGTTCGACGCGCCATCGCCAAAATAGGCCAGGCTGACAAAATCGTTGCCACGGTAGCGGTTGGCGAAGGCGAGGCCGGTGCCGAGCGACACCTGGGCGCCGACGATGCCGTGGCCGCCGAAGAAATTCTTCTCCTTGCTGAACATGTGCATGGAGCCGCCCTTGCCCTTGGAATAGCCGCCATGGCGTCCGGTCAGTTCGGCCATCACGCCCTTGGCTTCCATGCCGCAGGCCAGCATGTGGCCGTGGTCGCGGTATCCCGTTATGACCTGATCGCCCTTTTTCAGGGCCATCTGCATACCAACGACGATGGCTTCCTGGCCGATGTAGAGATGGCAGAAGCCGCCGATCGCGCCCATTCCGTAGAGCTGGCCGGCCTTTTCCTCGAAACGGCGGATCAAAAGCATGTCGCGCAGCGCGCCCAACTCCTGATCCCGGCTGAATTCCGGAGGTGGAGCAAAGGAATGGCCGGCTGGCTGGTCGGTTTCCTTTGCGGCGTCTTTCTTTGGTGCGGCCATGGCAATTCCGGATCAGAGGATGGAATGCCCTCTCTAACCCAAGTCAAACCGCTGCGAAAGGATTGCGTGAGCTTGCGAAAATATCGCTATGCCGCAGTGCAATGAAAGCGACATTTTCGAAACTGATTTTGACGGGTTTTGTAATTAGCGGAATTGACGCCCACGTCGTCCTTGAGGTGCGGGCCTCGAAGGATGAGTTTGCAGCCCGTACTTCGAGGCGCGCAAAGGTGCACCAACCTCAGGACAATGGGCACGTCAGTTCGGATTGGCCGTCTGAACCAGATCGCGCGGATTGGCGTAGTCGAGCTGATAGCGGGCGCGTTCGTCGAGCATATCGGGATCGACCTGGTCGGACCTCAGCAGCGAAACGCGCTGCTCGCCCTCGGTGCGCTCCCGCTTCAGCCGCGCCAGTTCGGAGGTCAGCGCGATGATCTCCTGATCGAGTTCCTGCCGCGCATTCAGCCCATACTTGCCGGTATAGGCATTGACGCCGAAATAGCCGACCATCGCCGCCGCCATCGCATAAAGCGCCAGCCCGGTGAGCAGGGATTTTAGTCGTGTGCGCGAAACCATGGGCCGAAGATGCGACGGCCCGGTTAATGGAATCCTAAAATCGGCCACCGCGCTCGTCTTTGATTTTGTGCGTATTCTGGTCGCAAAATCAGGTCCACCCTCGGACCAACTCCGAGGGCATGCTTTGCGGAATACGCGCGGTCGCCTATTTGTTGTGCCTCTCGACAAAGACCGCGAAGGCGTCGATGTATTGCTGCAGCACCTTTTGCAGCGATTCCTTGGTCAGTTCGCCCTTGTCGTCGAAGGCGTCGCCAACGCCGTTCAGGTAGATTTCCGGCTGCCCCATGATAACCCCGGAAATGCCCGGCAGGATGTTCTGCAGGGATTTGGCCGCATTGACGCCACCGAGCGGCCCCGGCGAATTGCTGACGATGCCGATCGGCTTGCCGAGAAACGAGCTCTTCCCATAGGGCCGCGATCCGACGTCGATGGCGTTCTTCAGCACCCCGGGGATCGCACGGTTGTATTCGGGCGTGACGAACAGCACGCCGTTCGACTTCTGGATTTTTTCCCGGAACGCCACCCAATCGGCGGGAGGATTGGCTTCAAAATCCTGATTGAAAAACGAGATGTCGTGCAGGGTAACGACCTCCAGCTTGATCGGGGCGGGTGCGAGCTTGGCCAGCGCGTTGGCGATCTTGAGCGAAAAACTCTCTTTGCGAAGGCTGCCGACAATGACGACGACGGGGTGCGGTGTGGCCATGGGGTTTCCTTATGATGGCAGAGGCGGAAGCGGCTGGCCTCACCCTTACCCATGTCCGAAAAAGATGCAAGTGCATGAACCGACGAAATTTCAACTCGCGCCGGCGGCCCAAAGCAGAACAGGCCGCCCAAGCGGGACGGCCTGCTGCGTCTAATTTCCGAAATGACGATCAGATCACCGGATTCCAGGCACTCGGGATCAGCCGATAACCGGCGCCGTCCTTTTCGACGTGGCCGATGCACGGGAAGGTAAAGTGGAAGCCCACCACCGTCGCCTTCTCCGCCGCCGCCATGTCATAGAATTTATGGCGGGTCTTCTGCGCCATTTCCGGATCGACGTCATAGGCCACGTGCCAATCCGGATTGCGCAGGAAGAACTCCGGGATATTGGTGACATCGGACTGGATCAGGACTTTCGAACCGCCAGAGGCAATGGCAAACGCACTGTGGCCCGGGGTATGACCAGGCGCCTCGATCGAGGTGATGCCCGGTGCGACTTCCTTGCCCCAATCGTATTTCGTCAATTTTGATTCAATGCCGGCAAAGGTCTTTTTCACGTTGGCGAAATAATTCTTCATCATTTCGTTGGACTGCGCCTTGGCGGCGTTCTCGTCGCTGGTCCAGAACGCCCAGTCGGTTGTAGGCACCATGATCTCGGCGTTCGGAAACGCCATCGAGCCGTCGGCGGCGCGGATGCCGTTGGTGTGGTCGGGATGCAGATGCGACAGCAGCACGACGTCGATGCTCTTGGGATCGACGCCGGCGGCGGCGAGATTTTGCAAGGTGCGACCGACCGCGCCCTTGGTCGGTTCGAAATTGGCCACGCCGTTGCCGGCATCGATCAGAACCAGCTTGCTGCCGGTGTTGATAAGCTGCGGGTTGAACGGCACCGTTACCATGCCCTTCGGCATATAGGCGGCTTCGGCTGCCTCCAGCGCCTTTTCCTTGGGAACGTTCTTTACAAACGTATCCGGGAGAGGAAACGAACGAGCGCCATCATTGATCGAAGTGCATTCGTAGGAACCGACCTTGTAGCGATAGAAACCAGGCGCCTGCGCGCCGGAGGCCGGCACCGCGGCGCGCGCGGTCGAGGTTCCGAATGGCGCCAGGGCGGCTGCAGCGCCCGCGGCAGCAGCTCCCGCAAGAAGATGACGGCGGTTCAGATCAGTCTTGAAGTCAGTCATTAGCGAATTCTCCCCTGGTCTCGCTGCGGTTTTTCCGCATGCATTGGCGGCGCAAATGTTCGCGCCGTTGTCGGCGGAACGCAAGCGTCATTGTCGCGCGCGCAACACGCCTCCCGCGCCTGCGGGCGACGATTATCTGATGATTTCCCGGAATATCCCGACCACCGCGACATAGCCGAGCGTGAAGATCAGCGTCCTGATAAAGGGAATGCCAAGCAGGTATACGATGGCATGGGCGAGCCGCAGCCAGAAGAAGGCCATCGCCCAGAACGCCGTCATCGCATCGGCTTTGCCGGCAAGATGAGCCACGATCACCAGGGCAGCGAACGGCGCGAAGGTTTCGACCGCGTTGATATAGGCTCGATCGGCACGTTTGCCCCAGAGCGGCAGTGGCCGCTGGGTGGGATCGAGATAGTTCGCAGGCTGCAGTCTTCCGTTGGTCTTCACCTGCGCGACGACGTAGGGAATCCACAACGATGCCGTGAGGATAGCGGTCAAGGCGAGGTACTTAAGGTCTGTCGACATTGCATTTCCCCCTTTTAAAAAGCCGTTTCAACAACTCCCGTTACGCGATACGCCGGACACGGCCCGGCAGATATCATCCTGCGCGAATCATCCGACTACGCCGCACCCACAGTGTCAGCCGGCCTTGTTTGGATTGATCAGGTATTTTTCACCGGTAGCCCGCTTGGCATAAACCGCGATATTGGGAAGCTGCAGCGCTTCCTGCAGCGACACCACCTTGGTGTAGTGGCTGGCAAACGTGGTCTTGAGTTCGGCAGCGACCCGCTGCCGCAGCCTTTGTCCGTCGGCCGGGCCGATCTTTTGCAGGAACGGAAACAACAGCCAGCCGCCGACGCCCCAGGCCATGCCGAACGCCCGGTTCAATTCGACGGGACGGGTATCGAGACCGCCATAGATGTACACCTGTTTGTGCACGCTGGAGCCGTAGCGGCTGTAGACTTTGGCGGTTTTGTTGATCGCGATCTCCATGCAGGTCAGGATTTGCCCGGCGAGCTTGCCGCCGCCGATGGCGTCGAACGCCAGCGTAGCACCAGTCTCGACCAGCGCATTGGTCAGGTCGTCCATAAACGTCGCAGCACTGGAATCGACGATGTGCCTGGCGCCGATCTTGCGCAGGATATCGGCCTGTTCCGGGCTGCGCACGATGTTGACGAGCTCGATGCCGTCCTTGAGGCAGATCTTGTTGAGCATCTGGCCGAGATTGGAGGCCGCCGCGGTATGCACCAGCGCCTTGTGGCCCTCACGACGCATGGTCTCGGTCATGCCGAGCGCGGTCAACGGATTGACGAACCAAGAGGCGCCCTCAGCGGGCGTGGTCCCCTCCGGCAGCAGCTGACAATCCCTGGCCCGCAAGGTGCGGTACTGCGCATACATCGCGCCGCCGATCATGGCGACGGTCTTGCCCATCAATGCCCTGGCTTCATCGGACGACCCGGTCTTGACCACCACGCCGGCGCCCTCGTTGCCGACCGGCATCGATTCATCGAGCCGCCCGGCCATCCCCTTCATCGCGGCTTCCGGCACCATCGCGGTAATAACAGGCGCGTCCGGGGTGCCGGACGCCTTGGCGGTCGCCATGTCGGCAGCACCGACCAAAAGGCCGAGGTCCGATGGATTGATCGGCGAAGCCTCGACCCGGACCACGACTTCGTTCTCGGCGGGCTCCGGAATGGCGACGCTTGCCAGCGATATCTCGAGTTCGCCGCTTTTCCTGATGAGCGAACGAAGCTGCAGCCCGGTCTTGATGTCGGCGCTCATATCAATCCTCCCGTTTGTCTTTTTGTCTTTTTGTCTTTTATACGCGTGGTCCGGACGTGCGCGGCGCTACGCCAACGCCTTCAGCGCCGCTTTGCCCGCATATTTTGCCTGGGTTCCCAATTCCTGTTCGATCCGCAGCAACTGATTGTATTTCGCTGTCCGGTCCGAGCGCGCCAGCGAGCCGGTTTTGATCTGGCCGCAATTGGTGGCGACCGCGAGATCGGCGATGGTGGAATCTTCGGTCTCGCCGGAGCGATGCGACATCACGGCGGTATAGCCCGCCTTGTAGGCCATCTCGACCGCGCTCAGCGTTTCCGTCAACGTTCCGATCTGGTTGACCTTGACCAGGATGGAGTTGGCGCGGCCGTGTCTGATGCCGTCGGCCAGCCGCGTTACATTGGTGACGAACAGATCGTCGCCGACCAACTGGCACTTGCTGCCGATCAGGTCGGTCAATTCCTTCCAGCCATCCATGTCGTCTTCCGACATGCCGTCTTCGATCGAGACGATCGGATAGCGCGCGGCGAGATCGGCGAGGTATTTGGCCTGCTCGGAAGGCGAGCGGGTCTTGTTCTCGCCGCCATAGACGTAGTTGCCGTCCTTGAAGAATTCGGTGGCGGCGCAATCCAGCGCCAGCATCACGTCTCCGCCGGCCTTGTAGCCGGCCTTGCCGATCGCGGCCATCACGAACTCGAGGGCGGCGTCCGCCGACGGCAGGTTCGGCGCAAAGCCACCCTCGTCGCCGACATTGGTGTTGTGGCCGGCCTTCTTCAATTCGCCGCGCAAGGTGTGGAAGATTTCCGAACCGCAACGCAGGGCCTCCGCAAAAGTCGCGGCGCCGACCGGCATGATCATGAATTCCTGGAAGTCGATCGGGTTGTCGGCGTGCACACCGCCATTGATGATGTTCATCATCGGTACCGGCAACGTCCTTGCCGCGGTGCCGCCGACATAACGATAGAGTGGCATGTCGAAGGATTCCGCCGCGGCCTTGGCGCAGGCCAGCGAGACACCGAGGATGGCGTTGGCGCCGAGCCGGCTCTTGTTGGGCGTGCCGTCCAGATCGATCATGACCTGGTCGATCTGGACCTGCTGTTCGACCGCCATGTCGGCGAGCGCCTCGAAGATTTCGCCGTTCACGGCAGCGACGGCCTTCTGCACGCCCTTGCCGAGATAACGCGCCTTGTCGCCATCGCGTAGCTCGACCGCTTCATGCGCGCCGGTCGAGGCGCCCGATGGCACCGCCGCGCGGCCCATCGAGCCATCTTCCAGCACCACATCGACCTCGACCGTGGGATTGCCGCGGCTGTCGAGAATTTCGCGGCCGATGATATCGACGATGGCGGTCATGAGTGCCTCTGGATTTCGGGATGATGGACGTTTGCAATGTTTCTATAGCAACGCCTCATCAGGGAAAAGGCCGCGTGACCTCGGCGACCCGATTGGCTAAGAAATCGGCAGCCGGAGAGCACCATCATGCCGAAAACGCCCAACAAATCGCCGAAGTCGAAAGTCCTGCAGCTTGGCCGCGCGGTGGCATGGCCCACCTCCCCTGAGGAAGCGCAGATCGACTGTGTGCCCAATCCGCAAACCGACACCAATTACGTGGTGCGTTTCACCGTCCCGGAATTCACCTCGATCTGCCCGGTGACCGGCCAGCCGGATTTCGCCCATCTGATGATCGATTACGTGCCGGGCCGCTGGCTGCTGGAGTCGAAATCCCTGAAGCTCTATGTCGCGAGCTTCCGCAACCACGGCGCATTCCACGAGGACTGCACGGTCGGGATCGGCAAGCGGCTAGCCGCCGAGATCAAGCCGAAATGGCTGCGCATCGGCGGCTACTGGTATCCGCGCGGCGGCATTCCGATCGACGTGTTCTGGCAGACCGGCAAATTGCCGACGGGCATCTGGATTCCCGATCAGGGCGTCGCGCCCTATCGCGGCCGGGGGTGAATGCCGGCGGCGCGCCGCGCGGTTCCATTCAAACCGTCGCCATCGAACCAACCTTGGCCCGTCGCATCGCCTCTGTCCGGTTCTACACAACCGCCGAAACATCCTGTACATGTGACGTTACCGACCACGGAGTTCACCAGGCTTCGGTCCGGACAGGCACAATCAGGGTGATGCATGCTGCTGCAGAAAGAACGTCAGGCCAACGCGCCGCTCTACATCCGGCTGCGCGAGGATGACAATGTCGCGATCATCGCCAATCAGGGCGGCCTGCATCCCGGCGCCGAGTTTGCCGGCGGGTTGAAGCTGATCGAGCAAATCCCGCAGGGCCACAAGGTAGCGTTGCAGGATATCGCGGCGGGCGCGGCCATCATCCGCTACGGCGAAGTGATCGGCCATGCGGCAAAAGCGATCGCGCGGGGAAGCTGGGTCAGGGAATCCCTGGTGCTGATGCCGGAGGCGCCGTCGCTTACCAATCTTCCGAAGTCGCGGGGAACGTCGCCCGCTTCCGAGCCGCTGGAGGGCTTTACCTTCGAGGGCTATCGCAATCCCGATGGCACGGTCGGCACGCGGAATATTCTGGCGATCAGCACCAGCGTGCAATGCGTCGCCGGCACCGTGGATTTTGCGATCAAACGCATCCGCGAGGAACTGCTGCCGAAATATCCAAATGTCGACGACGTGATGGCGATTACCCATGCCTATGGCTGCGGCGTCGCCATCAACGCGCCGGGCGCGGCGGTGCCGATCCGCACCTTGCAGAATCTGGCGCGCAATCCGAATTTCGGCGGCGAAGTCATGATCGTTGGTCTCGGCTGCGAGAAACTGCAGCCGGAATTGTTGCTGCCGGAGGGAATGGCCTCCGCTTCCATGGATGATTCCGATATCGTTCGCATGCAGGACGAGAGCCTGACCGGCTTCGGCGAAATCGTGGCCTCCATTGTGGAGATGGCCGACAAACGGCTGACCGCGCTGAACAAGCGCCGCCGCGAAACCTGTTCGGCCGCCGACCTTGTCGTCGGATTGCAGTGCGGCGGCAGCGACGCCTTTTCCGGCGTCACCGCCAATCCCGCCGTCGGCTTTGCCGCCGATCTCCTGGTCCGCGCCGGCGCCACCGTGATGTTCTCCGAGGTCACGGAGGTGCGCGACGCCATCCATCTGCTGACGCCGCGAGCGGTCAACCAGGATGTAGCGGACGCGCTGATCCGCGAAATGGATTGGTATGACCGCTATCTGCAGACCGGCGAAGCCGATCGCAGCGCCAACACCACGCCGGGCAACAAGAAGGGCGGGTTGTCCAACATCGTCGAAAAAGCCATGGGTTCGGTGATCAAGTCCGGCACCAGCCCGATTTCCGGCGTGCTGTCACCCGGCGAACGCGTCCGCGAAAAGGGCCTGATTTTTGCCGCGACACCGGCCAGCGACTTCATTTGCGGCACGCTGCAACTGGCATCCGGCATGACGCTGCATGTGTTCACGACCGGACGAGGCACACCTTACGGTCTCGCCGCAGCCCCCGTGATCAAGGTCGCCACCCGAAGCGATCTATCGCAACGCTGGCACGATCTGATCGATCTGGATGCCGGCACCATCGCCACCGGCAAGGCCACTATCGAGGAGGTCGGCTGGGAGCTTTTTCATCTCATTCTGGAAGTTGCCAGCGGACGCAGGAAAACCTGGTCCGACAAATGGGGAATCTTCAATTCGCTGGCGCTGTTCAATCCCGGCCCGGTTACGTAGCCCGAAGTGGAAACCGGGGTTGCAGCTCTGATCCTCGGACAATCCATGTTCGGCGAAAGTAATATTTTCACGCCGGCGGCCCTTCATGGCATGACAATAGCACCATGACCCTCGTGCCGAAGCGCGAATACGTGACGCTTCTGCTGGGCGATATCGTCATTTTTGCTGCAGCCTTGTGGCTCACGCTCGCATTGCGTTATCTCAGCCCGCCGTCCGCCGCGCTCTTCAAGCAGCACCTGGAGCCGTTCTCGCTCCTCTTCGTTGCCTGGGCCGCGGTTTTTTTCCTTGCCGGATTATATGGCCGCCACACGCCATTGTTCCGCAGCCGCCTGCTCACCACGATCTTGTCCGCGCAAACAATCAACGTCGTCATCGCCGCGATCTTTTTCTTCCTGATACCCGCCTTCGGCATCGCGCCGAAGACGGTGCTCGTGATATACCTGTTCGTTTCCTGCATTCTGATCCTTTTCTGGCGCATCGCACTCTATCCCAGGATCAGGAGCGCTCGTAAACTCAGGGGCGTGCTCGTTGCATCCGGAGCGGACGCAAAACAGCTCGCCGGCGAGATCGCGCGCGACGGGCGGTATCCGTTCACGCTCGACTACGTTATCGACACCAATGAGATGCCTTCGCATGAGGTCATCCAGAGGGTAAGCGGCGGCGCTGCCGAGGAGGATGTGACCTTCATCGTCGTCGATTTCTCCGACAAGGCCGTCACCGCAGCGCTTCCGATCCTCTACGATGCAGCCTTCCACAACCGCGGATTCGCACTCGTCGACGCCATCGACCTGTATCAGGAGATATTCGAGCGCGTGCCGCTTTCGCTCATCGACTATGAATGGGTATTGGGCAACGCGAGTTCCACGCGGGCGTACGACGCACTAAAACGTGGCGTCGATATCATCGGCGCACTTGTCATAGGGCTGGTTTCTCTCATCGTCTATCCGTTCGTGATCTTCGCGATCAAGGTGGAGGATAACGGCCCGATATTCGTGACGCTGCCGCGCATTGGCCGATACCAGCAGCAGATCGATATACTCAAATTCCGAAGCATGACGGGTAACGACGCCGGCGATTATGGGCACAGCGGAAAAACCGAACTCGAAGTGACAAAGGTCGGGAGATGGATCCGCCTGTTCCGCATCGACGAATTCCCGCAAGTCTGGAATATCCTGAAAGGCGACCTTTCGTTCGTCGGCCCGCGGCCGGAAGCCCCGACTCTGGCCGAAAAATACAACGCCTGCATTCCGTATTACAACGCGCGGCATCTGATCCAGCCCGGGCTCACCGGGTGGGCGCAGCTTCACCACGAAGGGCATCCACACCATGGCCTCGCGGTCGAGGAGACAAAAGAGAAACTCTCGTACGACCTATACTATCTCAAGCACCGTTCGCTCCTTTTGGACGTCCTCGCGATACTGCAGACAGTGCGCATCGTTTTGAGCGCCCGCGGTTCATGAAGCATTCGTCAACCGCCGCCGCTGAATTGACGGCGGCAAACTCGGCGGCCTGGTTCAGTGCTTCGGGCTGAGATGCCGCACTTCCCAGGGCAGAATGACCTGGCGGAAAATCACCGGATCCGGCCAAGTCGAGGCGGTGCGTCCCATGTGTCCGCCGACCGGATTGATCCAGGCCTCGCGCGGCTCGCTGCCGCTGTTGATGAGAAGTTCGAGATCGTCGATCGGCACCTGGGTATCCCTGGTGCCGCCGACCACCAGAATAGGCGCCGTCGGCTTGCCCAGCAATCCCTGCGCCTGCAGCGACATCTTCGGCAGGAACGCCAGCAACTCGTCTGATGTCGTCATGCCGTAGACGAACAGGCTGGCCGGCAGCAGGTCGAACAGATATTCGCGGGTGTACATCCGGCCTCGGAAGAAATCCGGCTGAAAGGTACGATGGATTGGCGGCGACTGGGTGACCGCACCTGCAAGGCGGCTTGCCTCGGTATGCGCGAGCTTGGCGGCCCAGTAGGCGCCAAAGCTCTGGCCGTGCACGACGATGCGGCTCTTGTCGATCTCGGGCCGCGTCGCGAGATAATCGAGCACGCGCGAATAGATCACGTCGGAGGTCTCGCCGGCCTTGCGCGGCGCCTCTCCGGTGCCGGGGCTGTCGACCGCAAAAAAGCCGATGCCCTCGGGCAAAGCCGCCGCATAGGTTTCGGCGACCGTTTCCTTGCGGCTGTCCAAGCCTGAAATTGCCAGCACCAACGGCACGGGGCGCGGTGCATTTCCCGGCAGCCGCAGATAGCCGACGATCTCCCGGCCCTCAAAGGGAATGCGAACGACTTCGAGCGGAGGATCGAAATATCTGGCGTGCAGCAGGTAGGCCTCGACGGCGTGCCGGTAGGCCGCCTGCTTGCCGGCGGAGGTTGGGGCCGGCCACTGACCGAAATAGTAGAGACGCCAGGCACGCAAGAAATTGGCATCAGCCTCTTTCGGGTCGCTCGCCGCCCTCGCCTTCGCCATGTAGCCGTCGGCGACCGCGCTCCATGCGGCGGCCCATTGGTCGGGATCCCGGGTGGTGATCCTTCCCAGCGCATCGCTGGCGTCGCCGGGCTGGATGCCCAGTGCAGGGTAAGCCCCGGTCTGCGCCCTGGCGAGGGTTTCGGTTTTGATTTCGTCGATAGTGCGGTCCGCCGTCTGCGCCAGCAAGGATCCGTTGCCGGCGAGAGACATAAGCGCAGCAAATAAAATCGATGACAATGCGCGCATGGCTTTTCTTCTTCGGCTTCCGCTTCGGAAAGCCCGGCCATTATGGGTGCGACAAAGCGACGGCACAAGAGACTGCGCGGACGCGCCAACACGCTTTAGACGAGGTTGCACCTTACGCAGGTTGCATCGATTAAATGCTTTCCCGTGAATAACCGTGCTATGCCGACTCCGAAAAAGGAGCCGCAAATGGTTTCGATTGATCGCTTTAGGCAAGAATTGCTGGCGCAATTGGCGCGTTCCGCCACGCAAGGGCATTTAGAAATTCTCGTCAACGCAGGCGATCTCTGCCACGCGCTTCCCGGACGTGTCGTCTCCTGGGAAGCTTGCTGCGATGCGATGCAGGAAGAAATGAAACCCGGCGATACGCTTGTTCTCGAACGAACCTGCGGGGCCGGACTGACGGTCAGATATCGTCTGCCGCGCCGGCAACCTCCTCGGGCTTGAGCAGGAGCTGGCCACACGCGCATTCGAAAATGCGATGGCTGATATTGCCGAGACCCGGGATCACGCTCGCGTGGCTCATCAGCGTTTGGCATTGCGGACAAGAAGGCGGCGCAATTGCGCTCGACAAACGTGACGATAAAGAACGGAGCGGTACCATCTGTTGTTTCCCCTGGTTTACGGGGAGACAACCCCTCTTGTGACCAAAGGTTGCATTTTATTAAAATCAAACATTGAGGTGTGGCGCTACCTTGTCGTGATGAAATGGCCCATACCCCGCCAAACCGCCTTTAGATGTCTGGCCGGGCGGCCGCATCCGCCGGTCTGGTCTGATGCAGCAGCCTTGCGCAGACGACGCCAAGCACCACGATGACGATGGCGCTGGTGAGCATGGTCGGGACCTTGCCGACATTGAGGATGCCAAAGCCGTAGGCGATCGGCCCCACGGTTTGGCCCATGAAAAAGAAAAACGAATGCAATGACAGCGCGGTGGCGCGGGCTTCCACCGAGAGTTCGCTGGCGAATACCTGCAGCGAGCCGTGGATCATGTAGAAGCCCCAGCCCATCAGGACGAAGCTCAGCGCCTGAAATTGCCAAAGCGGACCGAAGGCGATGATCGCGAGTTGCAGGCCCATCAGCAAGGCGCCAGCCACCATCATGCGTTTGACGCCGAACCGTGGCAGCATTCGCGATACGCTGATGGTGTAGAACAGTCCGCCGACCGCGAAGCCGGCGATCACGAGGCCGCTGATGGAAAGGCTGGTGACGCCCTGCTCGAACAGGAACGATGCGATATAGGGAAACAGGCCGAGCACGCAGCAGCCTTCGATGAATACCGCCGTGTAGCAGACCCGCGCGTTCGGATTGGCGAAAATCGTGCGATAGCCCTGCCGCAGCACCGAAAGATCGACCTTGGCCGGCGCGTTCGCCAGTACGCCGCCGCGAAAGCCGATCGCGACCGCGACCGATGCCACCACCGCCAGCGAGCCGAGAACGGCGAGCACGCCACGCCAGCCGAGGAAGTCGCCGATCAGGCCCGACAAGGATGCCCCGAGCAGATTGCCGGTCATCGACCCCGCCAGGGTTCGCCCGATCGCAACCTGTCGCTTCTCCGGCCCGACCAGATCGCTGGTCAGGCTGAGCGAGATCGGAAACACGCCGCCGGCGCCGATGCCGGCCAGAATCCGGGTAGCGAACAACACCGAAAACGATGAGGACAGCGCGCCGAGAATGTTGGCGACGCCGAGCAGCACCAGGCACACGATCACCAGACGCGCCTTGCCGAACAAATCCGCTGCCGCCCCCAGCACCGGCTGGATGATGGCGAAGGTAAAGGCAAACACCGAGGCAAACCCCGCCGCGGTGGCGATGCTGACGCCAAAATCGGTGGCGACATGCGGCAGCACCGGATCGAGCGCCCGCGCCGACAGGCTGGCGGCAAAGGTCGACAGCGCAATGATGTTGAGCGCGGGTGGCATGCGCTGGTCATGCGGCCGCAGTGCGGTTTGCAGCATCAAGTCCCTGCGCTTTTGGCGAGCGCGTCAAACGCCATCAGCGTCCGCACCAGAGCTTCGAACTCGCGCAGCGGCACCATGTTGGGCCCGTCAGACGGTGCATGATCGGGATCGGGATGGGTTTCGATGAACACGCCGGCGACGCCGACCGCGACCGCGGCGCGCGCCAGCACAGGGACAAATTCACGCTCGCCGCCCGACGAGGTGCCTTTGCCGCCGGGTTGCTGCACCGAATGGGTGGCGTCGAAAATCACCGGCGCGCCGGTGGTGCGCGCGAGAATCGGCAGCGCGCGCATGTCCGACACCAGCGTGTTGTAACCGAAGGATACGCCGCGCTCGGTGATCAGCACATTGCGATTGCCGGCGCCGGTGATCTTGGCCACCACATTGGCCATGTCCCACGGCGCCAGGAACTGCCCCTTCTTGACGTTGACCACCTTGCCGGTCGCCGCCGCCGCCAGCAAAAGATCGGTCTGCCGGCACAGGAACGCCGGGATCTGCAGCACGTCGACCGCCTTCGCCACCTCGGCGCATTGCGACGCCTCGTGGATATCGGTGAGCACGGGCATGCCCAGCGACGAGCGTATCTCGGCAAAGATCGGCAGCGCCTGCGTCAGGCCGATGCCGCGCGCGGCGGATACGCTGGTGCGGTTGGCCTTGTCGAACGAGGTCTTGTAGACGATGCCGATCTTCAGCCGCGCCGCGATCTCCTTCAGCGCGCTTGCCACCTCAAGCGCGTGCGCGCGGCTCTCGAGCTGGCACGGTCCGGCGATGATCGAAATCGGCAAATCATTGCCGAATTCGACCGATCCGGCCGATACCGCCGGCGCAGCTGAAAGAGTGGCGCTCAAGACTTCTTCCTTACATTCGAGCGGACCATGCCGGGCAGCGGCCGAGCGGGTCAACCCACACGCGCGTATTCAACCGCGGTTGCGCGCCGACGGTAAAGCCGGCGCGGCGATAGAACTCCGCCGCCGCATCGAGATCGCGGAGGGCGTGAACGATCCGGTCGAGACCATGCGGCATTCGATCAAGCTTTCGCTTTCGAAATGCCGCTCACTTCACCGCGGAAAATGCGGTCGGCGCCAGCAGCTGGCTGACGATGTTGCCGACGATCTGGCCGTCTTCTTCGGTCTTGGCGCGCGCCGCGATCCAGTCGGGATCGCTCTGGAATGCGGTCCATTTCTTCTCGCGATCGGCCAGCAATTCCCACGCCAGAAAATAGGTCAGTTCCTGGTTGGATTCGCCGATCACCGTGGTGAAGAACCCGGCCTGCTTGATGCCGTGCTTCTCCCACAACTTCAGCGTCATGGTGTCAAACCGCTTCAGCAGCGCCGGCAGCCGGCCCGGTACGCAACGATAGACGCGCATTTCCAAAATCATCGGTAGTCCTCCCTTATTGTTTCGCCGCTTATAGCGGCTGCAAGCGGAGCTGTCTTGCGGGGCCGAACACATGGCACCCCTGCCCGGCTTGACCGGCCGCAGAACAGATTGTATATACGATAAATGGCTGATTTCGACCCGGCCAAGGAAGCGACCAACCTAGCGAAGCATGGCGTGTCGCTCGCGCGCTGGATCGATCTCGACATCAAAGTGGCTTTTGTCGACGACCGACGCGACTACGGCGAGGTTCGCTATCGCGCATACGGCTTTATCGACGGCGTTGCGTACTATCTGGCGTTCACCAATCGAAATGGCAATGTGCGGCCTATCAGCCTGCGGCGCGCGCATACGAAGGAGATAAGGCGCTATGTCCCGTAAATCGAAAGAGCCGGTGTTTGACGACGACAATCCGGAGTGGACCGCTGAGGATTTCGCCAAGGCAAGGCCTCCTGCCGAAGTCCTGCCTCCGGAATTACTCGCTCAATTCAAGGGGACACGCGGGCCACAGAAATCTCCAACCAAGATCGCAGTCTCGATCCGGCTAAGCCCCGAGGTGATTTCGCACTTCAAGGCCAAGGGACCGGGTTGGCAGTCGAGGATCGACGACGCGCTGCGCAAGATCGCCAAGAAGGCGAGCTGAACGTCCGCCTTACACCAGCCTCGACTGCACCACCGCGGCCTGAATGAACGACGCGAACAGCGGATGCGGTTCGAACGGGCGCGATTTCAGTTCGGGATGGAATTGCACCCCGATGAACCAGGGATGGTCCTCGTATTCGACGATCTCCGGCAGCACGCCGTCGGGCGACAGGCCTGAAAACCGCAGGCCGTGCTGTTCGAGCCGGTCCTTGTAGGCGGTGTTGACCTCGTAGCGGTGGCGGTGGCGCTCCGAAATCTCGGTGGCGCCGCCATAGACCTCCGACACCCGGCTGCCGCGCTTGAGGACCGCCGGATAGGCGCCGAGCCGCATGGTGCCGCCGAGATCGCCGGCATTCGATCGCTTTTCCAGCTCATTGCCGCGCAGCCATTCCGTCATCAGGCCGACCAGCGGTTCGGGGGTCGGGCCGAACTCGGTGGAATTCGCCTCTTCGATGCCGACCAGATTGCGCGCCGCCTCGATCACCGCCATCTGCATGCCGAAGCAGATGCCGAAATACGGCACGTCGCGCATCCGCGCGAACTGCGCCGCGCGGATCTTGCCTTCGGCGCCGCGCTGGCCGAAGCCGCCGGGCACCAGGATGCCGTTGACGTGTTCGAGGAACGGCGCCGGATCCTCGTTCTCGAACACTTCGCTCTCGATCCAGTCGAGATTGACCTTCACCTTGTTGGCGATGCCGCCATGCGACAGCGCCTCGATCAGCGATTTATAGGCGTCCTTCATGCCGGTATATTTGCCGACAATGGCAATGGTCACCGCGCCTTCCGGGTTTCGTACCCGCTCGTTGATAACGTGCCAGCTCTGCAGCTCCGGCGGAATCTTCGGCACGATGCCGAACGCCGCCAGCACCTCGTCGTCGAGTCCGGCGGCGTGATAGGCCTCGGGCACGGCATAGATGTTGTCGACGTCGCGCGCCTCGATCACGGCACTTTCGCGCACATTGCAGAACAGGCCGAGCTTGCGCCGCTCTTCCCTGGGAATCGGGCGGTCGGTGCGGCACAGCAGGATATCCGGCTGGATGCCGATCGAGCGCAGTTCCTTGACCGAATGCTGGGTCGGCTTGGTCTTGAATTCGCCCGCGCTGGGAATGAAGGGCAGCAGCGTCAAATGGACATAGAGCGCGTGGTCGCGCGGCAGGTCGTTCTTGATCTGGCGGATCGCCTCGAAGAACGGCAGCCCCTCAATGTCGCCGACGGTGCCGCCGATCTCGCACAGCACGAAGTCATAGTCGTCGTTGCTGTCGAGGATGAAATCCTTGATGGCGTTGGTGACGTGGGGAATCACCTGGATGGTGGCTCCGAGATAATCGCCGCGCCGTTCCTTGGTGAGAATGTCCTGGTAGATGCGTCCGGTGGTGATGCTGTCGGCCTTGGTGGCCGGACGTCCCGTAAAGCGCTCGTAATGGCCGAGGTCGAGATCGGTCTCGGCGCCGTCGTCGGTGACGAATACTTCGCCGTGCTGGTACGGCGACATCGTTCCCGGATCGAGGTTGAGATAGGGATCGAGCTTGCGCAGCCGGACCTTGTAACCCCGTGACTGCAGCAGGGCGCCGAGCGCCGCTGAAGCCAGACCCTTTCCGAGCGAGGAAACCACACCGCCGGTGATGAAGATATACCGCGCCATGGGACCCAATCTTTAAGGCTACCGGTGCGATTCGCCAAAACGAATCCCGCCCCCAGCGAACATTTTATTTGGCTGTGGGTGACGTGAAAATGAAATACATTTCAGCAAGTTAATGGTGATTGTTCATGCGAGACAGTAGACACTGTCCTGCATGGCCACCCTGCTTTATTGCGACCGCGGGGCCTGCGGGCCTGTCGGCGCCGGCTGGTTTTGCTGCGCGTCGGACTTCTTCAGCGTATCCAGGAGGCCGCCACCCTGCGACAGCGGCGGCGCGGGGGTCGCAGGTCCGGCCGGCTGCGATTGCGAGGCCGGGCTGCTGTCGATGATGGAAGTGGGCTTGCGGTCATAGCTCGCAAGCCAGGACAGGAACAGGCTGGTCATGAAGAAACCGACCGCAAGAACTGCGGTCGTGCGTGTCAGCAAATTGGCGGTGCCTCGGCTCGACATGAAGCCGGCGCCGCCGCCGACGCCGAGGCCGCCGCCTTCGGATTTCTGCAGCAGCACCGTTGCGATCAGGGTCGCGACGATCATCAGGTGAACTACGATAACGACAGTCTGCATTGCTACCTTCCGTCACAAGCCCAAGGCGCCGGTGTTCGGCTGCACAGGCTTGCGGGGGTTGAAGTGGCGCGGTGTTACACGATCGGACGGGGCATTGTCACCCCCCGAACGGGTTTTGAAGAGCCGCTAATTCCAGCATTTCAAACTACTTAAGGGCACCCCGCCGCAATCGCAAGAAAGTCCGACGCTTTCAGGCTGGCGCCCCCTACCAGGGCGCCGTTGACGTTGGCTACGGCCATCAATTCCGCCGCGTTCGAGGGTTTTACGGAGCCGCCATAGAGAATGCGAATCGGGGCCCCTTCCTCCTTGAAGCGCGCGACCAGAGAATCCCGGATAAACCGATGAACTTGCTCGACATCTCCGGCCGTGGGGGTGAGACCGGTGCCGATCGCCCAGACCGGCTCATAGGCCACCACCAGATTGGCCGCCGTTGCCCCGTCCGGCAGCGAGCCCGTCAATTGTCCGCCGCAGACATCGAGCGTTTGCCCGCCATCGCGCTGGTGCCGGGTTTCGCCGATGCAGACGATGGCAACGAGCCCCGCCCGCCATGCCGCCTCGGCCTTCTGCCGGACCAGCAGATCACTTTCGCCGTGATCGGCGCGCCGCTCAGAATGGCCGACAATGACCGCGCTGGCGCCGGCATCTCCAAGCATTTCAGCCGAAATATCGCCGGTATGGGCGCCTGATGCCTTGGGGTGGCAATCCTGCCCGCCAACCGCGAGAGTTTTTGAGCCTTTTGCCTGTTCGGCGAAGGCCGCGATCAGCGTCGCCGGCGGGCACACCAGAAGATCGGCTTTGGCGGCAACTCCCACCGCCCCTGCGATCATGACCTCGAATTCGGTCTGGGAGGCCTTAAGACCGTTCATTTTCCAATTGCCGGCGATCAGCGGTCGAATGGGTGTCATGTCTGAATTTCCTCAAGTGCCAGCTGCGACAGAAGAGCTAGCAGAGCGCGGGGGGCAGCTCCAAATCGGATGTTGCGCCGCCGAACAACTCGATCATGCATCAGACACCAAGATAGCGCTGCAATATCTGTGGCTGCGCCTTGATCTCCTGCGCCGGTCCCTCGTGAACAATATGACCGTTGTTGATGATGTAGACACGACCTGCCAATGCCAACGTCGCGGCCAGATTCTGTTCCACCAGCACGATGGTCTGTCCCGCCGCGGCGAGGTCACGGCAGGCCTTGACCAGGTCGCGCACAATTACCGGCGCGAGACCTTCGAACGGTTCGTCGAGCAGAATGATCTTCGGGTCACGTACGAGCGCGCGGGCGATTGCAAGCATCTGCTGCTCGCCACCCGACAAATCGGTTCCGCGGCTGCCACGTCGTTGCTGCAGGCGCGGAAACATTTCATATATGCGTTCCAGCGGCCACTTTTTCGCAGCGGTCAATCCCGCGAGGATGATGTTTTCCTCTACATTGAGGCTGCCAAAGATGCGGCGGTCTTCGGGCACGAGTTGCATGCCGGCCTGGGCGATGACGTGGCTTTTGCTTCCAGCAAGCTCCACACCGTCCAGCATGACTTTACCGCTCCTGGGCGTCACCATACCCATCAGGCTTTTGAGCGTCGTCGACTTGCCAGCACCGTTGCGGCCAAGCAACGCGACGACCTCGTTCCGCTCGACCCGCATCGCGACATCGAACAGGATATGAGAGTCGGCGTAATAGGCGTTCAGGCCTGAAACCTCCAGCAGGCTCATTCCAACACCCCACCGAGATAGGCTTCCTGGACCGCCGGATTGGCCTTGATTTCGTCGGGCGTCCCTTCTACCAGCACGCGCCCCTCCTGCAGAACCGTGACGCGCTGTGCCAGTTCAAACAATGCGTCCATATCGTGATCGATCACGATCATGGTGCGGCCCTGGCTGATCGACTTCAACAGCTTGACGGTTTCGATACGTTCCTGCGGACTCATGCCTGCGAGCGGCTCGTCGAGCAGCAAGAGACTTGGCGAAGTTGCCAGCGCAAGGCCGATTTCCAGACGCCGCTTTTCGCCGTAGGCCAGATCCGAGACTTTGGTATCCGGCCGGCCAGCCAGCCGGACCAATTGCAGGGTCTGTTCGACCTGCTCTTTGAGACCCGGGATTGAGTCCGGGTCGCGAAACAGATCGAGTTTAAATTTCCCACGCAAATCGGCCAGTACTGCGACCGTCAGGTTCTGGCGCACCGTCAATTGCGTGAAAAGCTGGTTGACCTGATAGCTCTTGGTCAGGCCGAGTTGGCAGACGTCTGTGACGCTCTTACCCGTGATATCGCGGCCCTCGAACATGATCGTGCCCGAGGTTGGCGGTATCTCGCAGGTCAGCATCTTGAAGAAAGTCGACTTGCCCGCGCCGTTCGGCCCGATAACGCCGCGCAGTTCGCCATGATTGACGGTGAAGTCGATATCGCTGTTGGCGAGAAGCCCGCCATAACGCTTGCTCAGCCCGCTCGCCTGCAAAATCGGCCCGCTGGTGCGATCGCCGGCGCGTTTGTGCGGGATCATTGCGGCGGCGGCAATCGTTGGAGCTTCGTTGAAGTCGGCAAGCAACTCCGATTCGGTTACCTCGGCCGTTGTTTTGCGGTTGGTCGCAAGTTCATACAAATCCTTCAACCCGCCGATGATGCCGCGCCGCAGGAAAGTAACCAGCAGTACGAACACGGTGCCGAGCACCAGCTTCCAGGCCGCACCGAGCCCGAGCGCGGACTGCAGGAAGTCCTGGAGAAACAGCCAAATCGCGGCGCCTAACAGTGGACCGAACAGCGTCCCAATGCCGCCGATGGCGGTTTGCATCACCAGTTGGCCCGACGTCTCGAAAGTGAAAGCGTCGGGTGGCATAAAGGCCTGCAATACGCCAAGCAGACCGCCAGCGAACCCTGCATAAGCCGCCGCAATCACGAAGGCGGTCAGTTTGTAGCTATGGATGTTGTGGCCGACAGCCTGCGCACGAAGCGGGTTGTCGCGGATCGCACTCAAAACCGCTCCGACGGGTGAGCGTACGATACGCAGCGCGATGACGATACCGACGAAATAGCATGCCGCCAGGAACTGATATAGCGACCAGCCGTTGGTGAAATGAAGTGTTGTAAAGCCGAGATTGAAACTCGGTGTCGGCACTCCAGGCAAACCGTTTTCGCCTCCGGTAAAATCGGCCAGGGGGTTGAATTCGACGAAGAAGAATACTTCCGCGATCGCGACCGTGATCATGGCGAAATAGATTCCGGTGCGGCGCAGCGCAATCAAGCCGACGCAGAAGCCGACCACGGCAGCCGAGATCATGCCTATGACCAGCGCAAGGAAAACGTTGGGAAAGCCGGCACGCGTCAAGAGATAGGCCGCGACGAAACCACCGGTGCCGTAAAAGGCGGACTGTCCGAACGACAACAGGCCAGTATAGCCGAACAGGATATCGAAGCCGATCCCGAACAGGCCCCAGACCAGAATGCGGTTGACGGTATTAGGGGCAAAGCCGAGATACGGCAGGACGAAAGGCGCTACGATCAACCCGGCTGCCGTCAACAGCTCGACGAGATAACGGTTTTTCCTGAACATCAGCGGGTTACCTTATTCGCGGCCGCTGGTGCCGAGCAGGCCATAGGGCCGCACCACCAGAACCAGAGCCATGGCCGCGAACAACATCACGTAAGCGTAGCCGGGATTGAACATGGAGGTGATGCTTATGATTTCGCCTGCAATCAGACCGCCCAGAATTGCGCCCGGAAACGAGCCAACACCACCGATGACGACCACCACAAAAGTTTGCACCAGGATATCGTCGCCAATACCGGGCGTCAGCGACACCACAGGCGCATTGACGATTCCGGCAAAACCCGCCGCCATCGCACCGATGCCGAACACGATCATGAACACGCGATAGACGTTGATGCCGAGCGCATCGACCATGGCGGAGTCCTCGATACCGGCGCGCACGATCATGCCAATCCGCGTGCGGTAGAGGACGACGAACATGACAGTCAGCGCGACAGCGATGATCCCCACCACAGCCAGCCGGTATGTGGGATAAAACAGGAAACCGAGTGAAGTGATGCCCGCGAACAGCGAGGGAGGCGGCACGATTTGCGACTGACTGCCGAAAGCGAGGCGCACCAGTTCGACGAAAACAATGCTGAGACCGAACGTCACCAGAAGCTGATCTTCGTGCGGCCGGCTGTAAAATTGCCGGATGATGACACGCTCCATCACGATGCCGACGATAGCCACGAACAGTGATCCGGCAATGACCGCGGCGACAAACGATCCGGTATAGCCGTAAGCGACATATCCTGCGTAGCCGCCCAGCATGAACATCGCGCCATGCGCGAGGTTCAGGACGCCGAGCGTGCCATAGATGATGGTGAGCCCGGAAGATATCAGTGCCAGCAACGCGCCGAGCGCCAGGCCGTTAAAGACCTGCGATATGAAATTAGCCCAATTGACCATGTGAATTGTCGCGCGATCCCGCAGCCTTCAGAAATACTCAGCAATAGCCATCATAAGTATCATAAGAGAGGCGCCGCGCGCGGCAATAATCCGCCCGCGGCGCCCCGATGTTGTCGAACTTAGGTATAGTCGCCGAGATTGCAGCCGAATGCGTCCGGCTTCTGCATCAGGTCCTTGCCGGGTACGATTTCGACGATTTCGTAATAGTCTTCCTTGCCCTTCATGTCCTTCTCGAGCTTGCCCTTGACGATGATGACCGGGCGGACGCACTGGTGGTCCTCCTTCCGGTAATACACATCGCCGACCAGAGATGGAATGACTTCTTCCTTCTCGTAGACCTTGATGACGTCAGGTGGATAGAAGCTGCCGGCCTCCTCGACCATTCGCGCCCAGTGCACGAAACTGATATAGGCGTTTTCAGCGCCCCATTCCGGCTTGTAACCATACTTCTTTTCAAAGGCCGCATTGAACATCTTGGCCAGCGGAAATTTGTCCTCGATCGTCCACCAGTAGTCGGTAGCCGCATAGACGCCCTGCATCAGGCCACCGGTTTCGCGCGCCAGGAACGGCACCTGGTAGGGCACGACCAGCTTCATCTTGTCGAGCACGCCGAATTGCTTGGCCTGCTGGATCGAAAGAACCGCATCATGACCCCAATTCACGTTGACGAGAATATCGGCGCCGGAATTGGCTACATTGAGCAGATAGGACGAGAAGTCAGGCGCTCCGAGTGGCGAAACCTGGTTAGTCACAGTTGTCCAGCCGTCGGTCGCGGTATTGTCCTGCATCGACTTTGTAACTGTATGACCGTAGGTGTAATCCGGCGTCATGTACGCCACCTTCTTGCCCTTGCCGAACGCCTTGACAAGAACCGGTGCAATGGCCGCCGCAGCCGTTTGGCCAAAGAAATTCTGACGAACTCCGTAACGTACGCAGTCCTTGCCGGTCGTGTCGTTCGAACCGGAAATACCGCAGACGAATAATACCTTCTCACGCTGCGCCAGTTTGTTGAGCGCGACCGCGACCGCGCTCGACGTGCCGCCGGTGATCATCACCGCCTTGTTCTCGGAAATAAATCGCTGCTGCGCCTGTACTGCTTCGTTTGGCTTGGCGGCCGAGTCGGCGACGCCGAGTTCCAATTGTTTGCCGAGGACACCCTTCTTGCTTTTGGGCGAGATCTTCTGAACCAGCTCATTGCCTTCGTTGATGTGCTCGACGGCGAGCTGATAACCTTTAAGTTCATCCTCACCTTGGACGGCATAGGTCCCGGTACGCGGCACCGAAGCGCCAATGAAGACTTTGCCGCCTTGCGATCCAGCGGGCCAGGTTCCAATCGGCGGCTGGTCAGCAGCCATTGCCGGCAAGGTCATGCCGCCCGCCAGGATCGATCCGCCGATTAACCCCGCACCGCCTTGCAATAGCGAACGGCGCGATACCGACGAATTCACGCTTTTTTCGAACAGTTCTTTGGTCATCGTCATCCTCCTTGGAGACCTTGCTTGTTGCGGCGCACCTTGGCTGTTGTTGCGTCAGACTACGGGCAACGGGACGCCACGGCACGCAACGGTGCATTGCCACCAAGAGTTTCTTTCATGACCTTTCTGTCAATGTGACTTTCGTAGAACCGATTGGAATCAATAAAGTTTAGCGAACGATATATTGCCTACATTTTGCCCTTGGGTTGAAGCCGCCTCTCTTGCAGAAGCAAGCGTTCATCCTAGTATGGATCGTCTTATCTGCAGGAAACCTGTTTTGAAAGAATTGGCGGTGGCTTTGGTCGGCGAGAATCCAATACGAGGCAGATGGTTTCCATCCGACGCGTTATTGCAAAGATTAACTTACAACGATCTTGCTACCGCCAGGAACTGCGGGCCGCAAACCACGAACGACATTATCAACTGGGCCCAGAGACGCGGAAAGGCTATCGAACGCCCTTTCAGCCCCGGAATATCTCTTCCGCCATAGGGCAATTTACAATTGAGAAATACTCGAAGGGCGATATCTCGAAAAATGACATCGCTGATGCTCTTGAAAAATCGATGCGCCGCGGCAATACCCGCATTCCAGTGGACTTTCAAAGGATGCTTCTCCGACTCATAAACTCGTCGGAACAGCTTATTCAATTCGAGGAACGGGACGCATCGGCGGGTTTCGGACGCCAGTTCGATTTCAGCGGCGGTCTATAACCATACCGTCGGTCCTGGTGTCCGCGAACTGGACCGGCTTGCAGCCGGGGCCATAGGCAAGCTAGACCGTGCCGAGATCGAAAATAGGCCATCTATTCTATTCCCGCACTGCCGGTTGAGTCGCGAACTGGAAGCCGGAAAATATAATAAATTCAATATCTTAATCATCAGATAGAAGATATACCCATGCTTCGAGGACTACGAAACGCCTCATCAAACTGGCTCGGCAAGACCATCATGACCGTCGTGATGGGCTTTTTGATCATCAGTTTCGGCGTCTGGGGCATCGCCGACATCTTCAGGGGGTTCGGACAATCGACGCTCGCCAAGGTCGGCCGGACCGAGATTTCGACCGAACAATTCCGCCAGCTCTACACCGAGAAACTGCAGCAGATCGGCCGCCAGTTCGGCCGCCCGTTGACGATGGATCAGGCCCGCGCCTTCGGCCTCGACCGGCAGTTGCTGCAGCAGACCATCGCGGAAGCCGCGCTGGACGAAGAAGCCCGTCGGATGGGGCTCGGACAGTCCGACGCCGAGACCATGCGCATGATCTTCAACGATCCCAATTTCAAGGGAGTGAATGGCAATTTCGATCCGCAGCGCTTCCAGGCCACGATCCGGCAATTCGGCTATAGCGAAGCGCGCTATGTCGCGGACCAGCGGCGGGTATCGCTGCGGCGTCAGATCGCAGGCACGATTTCGGCCGGTCTGCAGCCGTCGAAAGTCCTGATCGATGCGCTGAGCCGCTTCCAGACCGAACAGCGTTCGCTCGAATACGTCAAACTCGACGCCGCCCAGGCCGGAACCATCGATCCGCCGTCGCCAGAGACGCTGGCCGGCTATTTCGACGATCACAAGGTTCAGTTCCGCGCGCCCGAATATCGCAAGATATCCTTTGTCGTCATCAACCCTGCGGAAGTCGGAAAGTGGAGCACGATCTCCGACGAGGATGCCAGGAAGGTATTCGAGCAGCGCCGCGACAAACTGGGGACGCCGGAACGGCGCCAGATCTCGCAGATCGTCTTTCCCAACGCTGAAGAAGCGCAGGCGGCGCGCGGGCGCATCATGTCGGGACTTTCATTCGAGGATCTGGCCAAAGAACGCGGCCTCAACCCGACCGACGTCGACCTCGGCATGATCGCGAAATCCGCCATCATCGACCCCGCAGTCGCGGACGCGGCTTTTACGCTGCCGTCCGGCGATGTGAGCCAGCCGGTGCAAGGCAGGTTCGGCGTGGCCCTGGTGAAGATCGGCAAAATCGAGCCCGCGGTCGAACCCAGCTATGAGAGTGTCGCTTCCAACCTGAAAAAAGAAATCGCGGCCGAGCGCGCGCGCGTTGCGGTCGGCGAACTGCGCGACAAGATGGAAGATGAACGCGGCGGCGGCGCCAGCGTCATCGAGGCCGCGCAGAAACTGGGGCTCACCGCTGTCACCATCGACGCTGTCGATCGCTCCGGCCGGCTTCCGACCGGCCAGCCCGCCAACATTCCCCCCGGCCTCGATGTCGTCGGGCCCGCCTTCGGCAGCGACGTCGGCGTCGACAACGATCCGATCCCGTTCAATGGCGGCAGCGTCTGGTACGACGTTCTCGGCATCATGCCGTCGCACGAGCGCAGCCTTGACGAGGTCAAGGACCAGGTCGAGGCGAAATGGCGCGACGACCAGATCACCAGCCGGCTGCGCACCAAGGCGGCCGAGATGGTTCAAAAGCTCGATTCCGGCGGCAGCCTCGCCGACCAGGCGGCAGCGGCGGGATTGAAGGTCGAAACCGCCGCCGGCTTCAGGCGCGATGCCTCCCTGCCAGAACTGCCCTCCGCTGCGGTTGCGGCGGCGTTTCGCATCGCCAAGGGCAGCGCCGGAGAAACCCCCGGCGTCCGCAACGACGAATGGATCGTGTTCCGCCTCACCGATGTGACTGTGCCTCCGGTCGACCTTGCGTCTGAGGAGATGAAGAAAGTGAAGGAGACTCTGGTGCGCGGCATGACCGATGAGCAGGTCGGGCAATACGTCACCAGGATTGAAGCCAACATCGGCACCAGCATCAACGAGGCCGCCTTCGCGCAGGTGACGGGCGCCAATAGCAACAACTGAGCAATCACCCGATGGACGACCTCAAATCTATCATCGGAAAAGTCGCCACCGGCGCGACATTGTCGCGCGACGAGGCGGCATCCGCCTTCGACAGCATGATGTCCGGCGAGGCTACGCCCTCGCAGATGGGCGGACTGCTGATGGCGCTGCGCGTACGCGGCGAAACCGTCGACGAAATCACCGGCGCGGTCTCGGCGATGCGCGCCAAGATGCTGCGCGTCAAGGCTCCCGCCGATGCCGTCGATGTGGTCGGCACCGGCGGCGATGGCTCCGGTTCGGTCAATGTCTCGACCTGCGCCTCTTTCATTGTCGCGGGCGCCGGCGTGCCGGTTGCCAAACATGGCAATCGGGCGCTGTCGTCGCGCTCGGGGGCTGCCGACGTACTGGCTTCGCTCGGGGTCAAAATCGATATCACACCGGAGCATGTCGGCCGCTGCATAGCCGAGACCGGCATCGGCTTCATGTTCGCGCCGTCGCATCACCCCGCCATGAAGAATGTCGGCCCGACCCGCGTCGAACTGGCGACGCGCACCATTTTCAATCTGCTGGGACCTCTGTCCAATCCGGCCGGAGTCAAGCGGCAAATGGTCGGAGTGTTCTCCCGGCAATGGGTGCAGCCGCTGGCGCAGGTGCTGAAGAATCTCGGCGCCGAATCCGCCTGGGTGGTGCACGGCTCCGACGGCCTCGATGAAATCACCCTTACCGGCCCGACCTTCGTTGCAGCGCTGGAGAACGGCAATATCCGCACCTTCGAGGTAACACCGGAGCAAGCCGGTCTGACCATGGTCGGCGGCGACGCGCTGAAAGGCGGCGATGCCGACGCCAACGCCATCGCGTTGCAAACCGTGCTCGACGGCGTCCCGAGCCCTTTTCGGGACGTCGCGCTGCTGAACGCCGCCGCGGCCCTGATCGTGGCTGGAAAGGCCGGGGATTTGAAGGAAGGCGTCGCGATCGGCGCCAAGTCGCTCGACAGCCGCGCCGCGGCATCGCGGCTGAAGCATCTGATCGCGGTTTCCAACGATCGAAGAGCCTGACGTGTCCGATATCCTGACCAGGATCGAGGCCTACAAGCGCGAGGAGATCGCCGCCGCCAGGCGTGCGCATCCACTCGCCAGCCTTGAAGGCCGGGCCAGCGCCGCACCGCCGCCGCGCGGTTTTGTCAACGCGATCCGTGAAAAACTGGATCACGGCGAATACGCGCTGATTGCCGAGATAAAGAAAGCGTCGCCCTCCAAAGGGCTGATCCGCGCCGACTTCGATCCCCCTGCGCTCGCGAAAGCCTATCAGGCCGGAGGTGCGGCATGTCTCTCGGTGCTGACCGATACGCCGTCGTTTCAGGGCCATCTCGATTTCATGGTCGCGGCGCGCGCCGCCACCGATTTGCCGGTGCTGCGCAAGGATTTCATCTACGATACTTATCAGGTGGTCGAGGCCCGCGCCCATGGCGCCGACTGCATCCTGATCATCATGGCCGCGCTCGACGATGCCGCGGCCCGGGATATCGAGGACGCCAGCCTCGCCCACGGCATGGATGTCCTGATCGAAATCCATGACCGCGCCGAACTCGATCGCGCGCTCAAACTTCGCTCGCCGATGATCGGCGTCAACAACCGCAATCTGCGCACCTTCGAGACCACGCTTTCGACCAGCGAGGCGCTGGCGCCGCTGATTCCGAAGGACCGCCTGATGGTCGGCGAAAGCGGCATCTTCGCCGCGGACGATCTGGCGCGCCTCGCACGCGTCGGCATGTCGACGTTCCTGGTCGGTGAAAGCCTGATGCGGCAGGCCGACGTCGCGGCGGCGACGCGGGCGTTGCTGACGCGCAGCGATGCACTCCGTGCGACCGGCACACGCTGACCGATGCCGCGCAAATCCTCCAGGCCGGCTCCGCCCTCACCCACATCGACGCAAAAGGTGAAGCACGCATGGTGGACGTCTCCGCCAAGTCTCCGACCGAACGGACGGCGGTGGCGGAAGGCCGCGTTGTCATGCGCAAGGCCACACTCGACCTGATCATCTCTGGCGATGCCAAAAAAGGTGACGTGCTCGGCACCGCGCGGGTCGCCGGCATCATGGCGGCCAAGCGCACCGCGGATTTGATCCCGTTGTGCCATCCATTGGCGCTGTCGAAGGTGACGCTCGATATCGTGACGGACAACAAGCTGCCGGGTTGCATCGTCCGCGCCACCGTGAAGGTCAAGGGCCCGACCGGCGTCGAGATGGAAGCGCTGACTGCGGTGTCGGTGGCGTGTCTGACGATCTACGACATGATCAAGGCGATCGAACGGGGCGTCCGAATCGATGGCATCCATCTGATCGAGAAAAAAGGCGGCAAGTCCGGCCACTATCGCGCCGGGGATTGAAGCGTCAAAAAAAATTAACGCGGCGACGCAGAGGCCGCGCCGCAATTCGCATTGATGGTCAAGCCGCTATTTCAGCGAGTTGTTGATCGAGGTGAACTTGGTGCTGAGCCTGGCGCCAAGCCCGTTCACGACGGCGATGATCGCAAGCGAAATGCCGGCCGCGATCAATCCGTATTCGATTGCTGTTGCGCCGGATTTGTCGGCAAGAAAATCCTTCAGAACTTTTTTCATTGTCACAGCTCTCGGTCGGTTCCGCAGATAGCGGGCGCTAGTTACAATTCGCACGAAATCGGTAGCCGGCCATTCATAACGCCAGATAGTAAAAGTTTGATTGATCGGGGCCGGAATCCATTGGTTCCATTGAAAAATTTGCAGCTCAACCGGCGGAATCCAAGCCAAGCGAGCGCACTTTTCACGAGCACAAAAGTGAACACAATCGGCGCCGTCATGTCGAAAACGCGCGTCGCTTTTGTATTCGGCTTGAGTTCCCAAATGGAACCCCGGTCAAATTCCATGGCAGCAACAAGCCGGCGCATCGTCGGACGTGGCTCTTGATCATGCCGCGTCTTTGCACCGCGCCGCCGTTAATCCTGCATTAACTCAAGTTCCTAACGCCACTTCCATCCCGGCGGCGTAGCCATGTTTTTACAGCCTGAAGGTTGCTTCGGGCGTTGGGCCCGGGCGGCGATTTGGGCCAATGACGGAAAACAAGACCACCTTGTTCAGTTCGAAACATTATTTCCGGGAAAGTCCAATCCGCTGGCTGGTCGTCGGCGGCATCCTGCTGATTGCCGCGATCACGATCGGCACCACCATCATGGCGGGCAATTTCCGCGAGCGCGCGCTGAAAAATCGCGAACGCGAGCTGGAAAACACGGTGTTGCTGCTGGCACGGCACTTCGATCAGCAACTCAAAGATTTCGAGTTCGTTCAACGAGACCTCACCGCGTATATACAAACGAGCGGGGTCGCTTCGAGCGAGGCCTACAAGCGTCGTATGTCCGGTCAGGACGTGCATCTGATGCTCAAGGCCAAGCTGAGCGCATTGTCGTATGTCGGCGGTATCAATCTGTTCGATTCGGACGGAACGCTGATCAACACATCGGGCGCCTGGCCCATTCCGGCCGTCAACGTCGCGGACCGGGCTTATTTCAAGGCCTTCAAATCGGACCCCAATTCGCCGGGGTTGCTGGTCGAACCGGTATACAGCCGTATCACGGGCCGACTGGACCACCGTTCTCGCCCGAAAGATAACCGGACCGAACGGCGAATTCCTGGGGCGATTGGCAGAGGTATCGAACCGGCCAATTTCGAAAAATTCTTCGCCAGCCTGGCGCTCGGAGATGACGCGTTGATCTCGATGTTCCATCGCGACGGAACGCTGCTGGCTCTTTACCCGCATAACGAAGTCGCTGATCGGTAAAAATTTCTCAAATGGTCCCTTCTTCCGGAAGGTGCTGTCGAAGGCCGATCACGGGACCCTGCGTTTGACCGCTCCCATCGACGGTCAGCAGCGCCTGGGCTCCGCGCGCCAATTGAGCGGCTTCCCGATCGTTGTCATCGCCACGACGACAGTAACAGCCGCACTGGCCGATTGGCGGCAGCAAATCAGATTTCTGATCTGGCGGCCGGGCTGTTCGTGCTTGTCATCGCCGCCATGTTGTTTCTCGCCGTTCGCAAATTGTCGCAGCAGCATCGGGTGTCGCAGCAGCGGCTGACGATGGAAAAGCAGCGGCTCGACATCGCCGTCAACAATATGACCCAGGGCCTGCTGCTGTATCGATTCGTCCGAGCGGCTGGTCGTCAGCAACCAGCGCTATATCGAGATGTACGGCGCTGTCGCCCGAGGTGGTAAAACCCGGCTGCAGCTTTCGCGAACTTGTCGCATATCGAAAAGCAGACCGGATCCTTCAACGGCGACGTCGACGACTTTTGCTCGACGTGTCTGCGCAACGTGGCGCTGGGGGAAGTCACGCGCAACATCGTGGAAACCGCCGACGGACGCTCGATACAGATCGTCAACCAGCCGCTGCTGGACGGCGGATGGGTCACCACGCATGAGGATGTCACCGAGCGCAGACGCAACGAAGAACGGATCACGCACCTCGCGCATTACGATGCGCTGACCGACCTGCCGAACCGGGTATTGTTTCATGAACAGCTGAAGCGGGAACTGGCTCGCATCGCGCCGGGCCGAGCAATTGGCCGTGCTCTACATCGACATCGACGAATTCAAGAGCGTCAACGATTCGCTCGGACATCTGATCGGCGATGAACTGCTGAAATCGGTGGCGGTCAGCCTGCGCCGCTGCACCGAGGGTACCGACTTCGTCGCCCGGCTCGGCGGCGACGAATTCGCCATCGTTCAGACCGTGGTCACGGATACCGCCGACGTTATCCGACCTCGTGACGCGGGTTTTCGATGCGATCCGCGAGCCCTATGAATGTCTCGGTCATCACGTCACCACCGATGCCAGCATCGGCATTGCGCTGGCTCCGCAGGACGGCGCCGATCTCGATCAGATCCTGAAGAACGCCGATCTGGCGATGTATGCCGCCAAGGCCGCCGGCCGGCGGACCTGGCGTTTCTTCGAGCCGGAGATGGACGCGCGGGTAAAGGCCCGGCGCCTGCTGGAAATGGATCTGCGCCAGGCGATAACGGACGGCGCTTTCGAAGTTGTACTACCAGCCCTGCGTCAGCCTTCAGGACAACAGGATCATCGGCTGCGAAGCCCTGGTGCGATGGCGCATCCCGAGCGCGGCATGATCTTGCCCTCGGAATTCATTCCCATTGCGGAAGAGACCGGCCTGATCAACCAGCTCGGCGAATGGGTGTTGACGACCGCATGCGCGGAGGCAGCGACCTGGCCCGGCGATATCAAGCTGGCGGTCAACGTTTCGCCGGTTCAGTTCAGGAGCGGCACGCTGGCCTTGAAGATCGTCGCGGCGCTGGCGGCGTCCGGTCTGCCGGCGAACCGGCTGGAACTGGAGATCACCGAAGCGGTGCTTATTCGCGACGACGACGCAGCACTTGCCGATTCTGCATCAGCTTCGCGCCATCGGCGTGCGGATCGCGCTCGACGATTTCGGTACCGGCTATTCGTCGCTGAGCTATCTGCAGCGTTTTCCGTTCGACAAGATCAAGATCGACCGCTGCTTCGTCAACGATATCGCCAAGCCGAACGGCTCGTCTTTCATCGTGCAGGCGGTGGTGAATATCGCCGCCGCCCGTCACATGACGACCACGGCGGAAGGCGTCGAGACCGAGCAGCAGCGCGATTTGCTTCGCGAACTTGGCTGCACCGAAATGCAGGGCTACCTGTTCAGCGCCGCCAAGCCTGCGGCGGAGACCAGACGGCTATTGTTCGCACACCATGGGCAATCCGTAGCGGTCGCCTGAGCCCGTCGGCTCAGTTCGGAACCACCGCCTTGCGGGTGCGGGGACGCCGGCGTTGACGGTGACGCCGCGCAAAAGGTTGAACGCCGCGGCAAGCGCCTTGTCGTCCTTCTCGTCCGGCGGAACGTAGGCCTGCGAGCCCGTCTGCTCGGCGCCTTCGGCGGTCAGATGTCCGCGCATCGAAGCCTCGCCCTTGGTATCGGTACGGCCCTTCAGCTCGTCGGGCACATCCTGCAACACCTCGATATCGGGCGTGATGCCCTTGGCCTGGATCGACCGGCCGGACGGCGTGAAATAGCGCGCGGTGGTCAGCGCCATGGCGCCGTTGCCGGCGCCGAGCGGGATGATGGTCTGCACCGAGCCCTTGCCGAACGAGCGGGTCCCGATCAGGGTCGCGCGCTTGTGATCGTGCAACGCGCCGGCGACGATCTCGGAAGCCGATGCCGAGCCGCCGTTGATCAGCACCACCAGCGGCTTGCCCTTGATGAGATCGCCGCCCCGCGCCGTGAAGCGCTGGGTTTCCTCCGGCGTGCGGCCTCGCGTGGAGACCACCTCGCCTCGCGCCATGAACGTGCTGGAGACCGAAACCGCCTGATCGAGCAATCCGCCCGGATTGTTGCGGAGGTCGACGACATAGCCGGCCAGTTTGTCCTGCGGAATCTGTTTGCCGATTTCGGTGATCGCTTTCCTCAGCCCATCGGTGGTCTGCTCGTTGAACTGGCTGATCCTGATATAGCCGATATCGCCGCCATCGACGTGGTAGCTGACCGGTTGCACCCGAATGACTTCGCGGGTGAGCGAAACCTCGATCGGCTGGTCGGTGCCCTTGCGCATGATCTTCAGCTTGGTCTTGGTGTCGATCGGCCCTTTCATCTTGTTCACGGCCTGCTCGAGCGTGAGCCCCTGCACCGCGTCGTCATCGATCTGGGTGATCAGGTCGCCGGACAGGATGCCGGCCTTGGCGGCCGGCGTGTCATCGATCGGCGAAACCACCTTGATCAGGCCATCTTCCATCGTGACCTCGATGCCGAGCCCGCCGAACTCGCCGCGGGTGGTCTCCTGCATGTCGCGCCAGGCCTTCTCGTTCATGTAGCGCGAATGCGGATCGAGCGCGGCGATCATGCCGTTGATCGACGCCTCGATCAGCTTGGCGTCGTCGGGCTTTTCGACATAGTCGGTCCTGATCCGCTCGAACACCTCGCCAAACAGATTGAGCTGCGAATAGGTGTCGCTGCTGGCTGCGGCCTTGGCCGCCGCGACCAGCCGGGCGCCCGCGGGCCCCGTAACGAGAAGGGTCAGGCACACGCCTGCCGCCGCGCCGAGGAAAAAGAGGGAATTCTTGCGCATTGTTTGCGAACCTTTTCGCTGTCAATTGTTGCCCATCACCGGTCGGGTAAGAGGCGTCCAACTCGTCACTGAAATCCTGAAGCATAGCTCTGTTGGTGCAATGCGGCGTGAGCGAGGCGACGGCCTTGCCTACAGCACTTTTCTGGTGTCCTCGATGCCGTTCTGCCAGGTCGAGGGCTGGGTGCCGAAACCGCGTTTGGCGCGGGTTCCCAGCCAATAGCCGAACTGCGGCGGTACGTTACGGAACGGACCCTCGACGCCGAGCTTCAGGGCAGCATCCATCGGCCAGTTCGGGTTGTTGAGGATCTCGCGGCCGACCGCGATCAGATCGGCCTGCCCGTCGCGCAGGATCTGCTCGGCCTGGTCGCCATGAATGATCAGGCCGACCGCCATGGTCATGATGTCGGCGTGGCGGCGGACATATTCCGACAGCGGCACCTGGTAGCTGTATTTGATTTCCTTGCCCAGGATCGGCGCTGAGTCGGTGATGCCGCCGGACGAGCAGTCGATGACATCGACGCCCTTGCCCTTGAGGATTTTCGCCAGCCGCGCGCTCTGTTCCGGTCCCCAGCCGGCATTGTCTTCCACCGACAGCCGGACGAACAGCGGCTTGTGGTCGGGCCAGTGCGCGCGCACCGCTTCGGTGATCTCGGTGATGAAGCGCATCCGGTTGGCTTCGGAGCCGCCATATTCGTCGCGTGCGCTGGTTGGATCGCTCGGACAGGAACTGGTGCACCAGATAGCCATGCGCGCCGTGCAGTTCCAGCACGTCGAAGCCGGCCTCATGGGCGCGCCGCGCCGCCTGGCCCCAGGCCTGCACGATGTCCTTTACCTCGTGGCGCTCCAGCGCCTTCGGCACCGGCCATTTCTCGCTGTGGGCAATCGCGCTCGGCGCCACCGGCGCCCAGGCATCCCAGTCGTCGATCTCGGGCGTTCGCTGCAAGCGGCCCGTCGCCTTCCCACGGACGGTTGGCGCGCGCCTTGCGGCCGGAATGGCCGAGCTGGATTCCGGCAACCGAATTCTGCTGCTTGATGAATTTGACCAGCCGCGCCGAGCGGCTCGACAAAGGCGTCGTCCCAAATTCCGAGATCGCCGACGGTGCCGCAGCCGCGCCGCTCGACCTTGGTGGATTCGACGACCACGAGGCCGGCGCCACCGGCGGCGAATTTTCCGGCATTCATCAGATGCCAGTCGGTCGGAAAACCCTTCACCGCGGAATACTGATGCATCGGCGGCACCACGATGCGGTTGCGCAGCTCGACGCCCCGGATCGGTCAGCGGCGAAAACAGCAACATCTCCGTCATGGATATCTTCCCGGGCTATTCCTCGTCGCCGAGCCGGAACGGTATACGCGCTGCAGCGACGCGGCAAAGCCGGAATCCGCGTTCATGTCCAATTTGTAATCGGCTCGGGACCGACCGAATGGCTTTTTCGGCGGCCGCCGCAGAACCGGTATTGACGCAAGCCCGTTTCCACGCAATCGTCACGGGCCGGTTAAAACGTAGATTGCGTGCTCTCAGATGATGGCGACGGATCGTGGTCACCGGCTTACCCTCGACAGCATCACCCAGCGTTTCAACGACTTCACCGCCGTTCGCGATATCAATCTCGACGTCGCCGGCGGCGAACTGGTGGCCCTGCTCGGCCCCTCCGGTTGCGGAAAATCGACGCTGCTGCGGATCATGTCCGGCTTTATCCGGCAGACCGATGGCCGCGTGCTGTTCGACGGCCAGCCGGTCGATCATCTGACGCCGAGCCAGCGCGGCGTCGGCATCGTGTTCCAGAATTACGCGCTGTTCCCGCACATGACGGTGGCGCAAAACGTCGCCTACGGTTTGCAGGCGCGCAAATGGCCGCGCGACAAAATCGCCGCAGCGCGTCGATGAGATGCTGGCGCTGGTCCATATGAGCGAATTTGCCGGCCGCAAGCCGCGGCAATTGTCCGGCGGCCAGCAGCAACGCATCGCGCTGGCGCGCTGCCTTGCCATCGATCCGAAGATACTGCTGCTCGACGAGCCCTTCGGCGCGCTCGACAAGAACCTGCGGCTCGACATGCAGATCGAGGTCAAGCGGCTGCAGCGCGAGTCCGGCGTCACCACGATCCTGGTGACGCACGACCAGGAAGAAGCGCTCTCGATGGCCGACCGCATCGCGGTGATGTCGCGCGGCAATATCGAGCAGGTTTCGACGCCGACGGAAATCTACGACCGTCCGCAGACGCTGTTCGTCAACCAGTTCGTCGGCACCACCAACGTGCTGCCGGGCGAATTTTTCAGCGGCCCGCCGACGCAGGTGCGACTCTGCCGGCGGTGTCGGGATCGACGTTGCCGCCAAGCCCGGCGTCGCCGACGGCAGCAAGGTCGTCGTCTCGATCCGGCCCGAACAGTTGCGCGTGGTGGCGACTGGCGGCCTGCCCGGCACGGTCAAGGCCGTCATGCCGCTCGGCTCGCATGTCGTCTACGAGAGTCGAAATCGCCGCCGGCGCCACGCTCAAGGTCAGCGAGGCCGCGCGAAGGCCAGATCACGCTGCGGCAGACCGGCGAAGCGGTGCAGGTCGCGCCGACCTCGCCCGACGCCTGTCACGTTTTTCCCAGTAACCTGATCCACCGAAGGAGTTTTGCCATGATCTATCGCATCGACCGTAGAGGACTGATCGGCGGCGCCGCGGCGTTCGGCGCCGGCCTCGCCATGCCGGCGATCGTTCGCGCGCAATCGCAGACGCTGGTCGCCGCGACGTTCCCCGGCACCTGGAACGAGGCCGATCGCAACGTCATCTCGCCGGCCTTCAAGGCCGCGACCGGCGCCTGCCGTAACGCAGTCGATCGTGCTCGGCACCGATCAGGTCGCGCGCCTGACCGCGGCCAAGGGCAACCGCCCGCCCTTCGATGTCGCCTTCTTCGACACGCCGCAGGTGCTCGATGCCGTCAAGGAAGGGTTGATCGTCGAATATCCCGCGGCCAAGTCGCCGAACTTCTCCGGCCTGATTCCGAAATTCCGGGACAAATGGGGCCCCAAGATCACCATGCAGGTGATCGGCATCGGCTATAACCCGAAGAAGATCACCACCCCGCCGAAGAGCTGGGACGACCTGTGGGATCCGAAATACAAGGGCCGTGTCGGCCTCACCGCGCTCAACAGCCAGCTCGGCATCGCCTTCCTGGCCGAACTCAACCGCATCAAGGGCGGCAGCGAGACCGATTTCGAGCCGGCCTTCAAGGCGCTGCGCGAACTGCTGCCGAATGTCGGCGCGATCGGCGCCAATCTCGGCGCCTTCGCCACGCTGTGGCAGCAGGAGCAGATCGACATCGCGCCCTATAATTTCAATTTCGTGCAGACCCTGAAGGCCAAGGATGTTCCGGTCGAGTTCGCGATTCCCGACACCGGTGCGGCCGGCTGGGAAACCAGCCTGCATCTGGTTGCAAACGCGGCCGAGCCGGATCTGGCGGTAAAGTACATCGACCTGCATCTCGATCCGGCGATCCAGGCGCAGATGATGAAGCCGCCCTATGACGTCGATCCCCACCAGTTCCAAGGTCATGCTCGAGGGCGCCATCACCAGGTCGCTGGCGAAGACCCAGGACGACCTCGCCAAGGTCCGCGGCTTCGACTGGGCCAAGCTCAATCCGCAGCGCGGCGCGCTGATCGATCGCTTCAACCGCGAGATCAAGAGCGTAACCGATGCAGACTCGCCGAATCCAGACTGGTGCTTCCGCTCGCGGCGTTGTTCGTCGCGTTCTTTGTCGCGCCTTTGGTTGTCCTGATCGCGCTGTCGCTGCATGGCGAGATCGCGATGAGGACCTGGACGCTGGCGAATTACGCCAAGTTCTTCGGCGATCCCTTCAACTATTCGATCCTGTGGGAAACCCTGCTGCTCGGCGTCAAGGCGACCCTGCTGTGCCTGGCGTTCGGCTATCCCATCGCCTGGATCTGCACCCGCGCCAGCCCGCGCATGCAGAGCGTGATCGTATTTCTGGTGATCCTGCCGATCCTGACCAGCGTCGTGGTGCGCACCTTCGGCTGGATCGTCATCCTGGGCCGGCAGGGCGTCATCAACCAGATCCTGCTCGGGCCTGGGCTTGATCCACGAGCCGCTGAAGCTGCTCTATACCGAGGCCGGCGTCGTCATGGTGCTGGCGCAGGTGCAGATGCCGCTGATGGTGCTGCCGATCCTGACCGTGATGTCGAAGATCGATCCGAATCTGTCGGATGCGTCGCGCGTGCTCGGCGCCGGCGAATGGAAGACGCTGTGGCGGGTGACGATGCCCTTGTCGCTGCCGGGCGTGATCGCCGGATGCATCCTGACCTATACCGCCTGCATCACCGCCTTCGTGACGCAGACCCTGATCGGCGGCGCGCGGCTGATCTACATGCCGCTGCACATCTACCAGCAGGCGGTCGGCGCCAATAACTGGCCGTTCGCGGCGGCGATCTCGGTGGTCTTCATGATCGCGGTGCTGATCATCGTCGGCATCTTGAGCGCGCTCGGGCGCAGGAGCGAGACCTATGCCCGCCCCTAGGCACGCCATCGATTGGGAAGCAGCCTCGCTGCGGATCGCGTTCGCTCGCCGCGGCGATCTTCGCCATGGTGTTCCTGATCGCGCCGACGATCATCGTATTGATCACGTCGCTGACACCGTCGGAGTCGCTGAAATTTCCGCCGCCGGGTCTTTCGCTGCGCTGGTACACCGCGCTGCTGGACGCCGACCAGATGCAGCGCGCGGCCTGGAACAGCCTGGTGATCGCGATCTGGACCACGCTGATTTCGGTCGTGCTCGGCACCGCGGCCTCGATCGGCATCGCGCGATCCAGATCGAAATGGGTTCGCGTCAGCGACATGCTGTTCATGTCGCCGCTGCTGTTGCCGGCGCTGGCGTTCGGCTTTGCCGCTCTGGTCTATATCAACAAGCTCGGGCTTGCGCCGAACATTCCGCTGCTGGTTCTCGGCCACGTCATCGTCTGCGTGCCGTTCGTGCTGCGCACCACGATCGCCTCCCTGTCGCAGCTTGATCCGGCGCTGCTGGACGCCTCGCACAGCCTCGGCGCCAGCCAATGGATGACCTTCCGCCGCGTCACCCTGCCGCTTGATCGCGCCCGGTCTGGGCTCCGGCGCGTTCCTGGCGTTCATGGCCTCGTTCGACAATATCCCGGTGTCGCTGTTTCTGGCCGACGAGCGCACCGAAGTCCTGCCGATTCATCTGTGGCAGCAGATCGAGACCAATCTCGACGTCCGCACTGCGGCTGCCTCCGGCGTGATCGTGATCTTCACGATCGTGCTGATGCTGATCGCCGAACGCATGGCGGGCTTTACGCAGCAGATGCGCTAGGGCCTAAATCTTGTATTACGGCACAAACGCCACACGGGCATTGGCCGAAATCCTAGTTATACGGAGGATAGCGTCAGCTAGGAGAAGCGCCGTGTCAGCGCGGGCGCCCATTGGCCTCATCAATCTTAATATTCGTTCCTTCAGACGAATTACGGAATCTTAGCGCCGACGATGACCCGAATTTTGCCTGCTGGCATGCTCTCGTCCTTGCCGCCGCCTACCATCCGTATAGGTGAGGCCACCGAGTGCAGGAGCGCATTGCCAAGGATTCGTTCGGGTGACTTTTCGTCGTCGCTTATCGGACCTTTAGTCACGACAGAAACTCCCAATTCTGATCCTCCGGCTTGCTGCGCTAAAGGCAGCAATGGATATATGTCGCGAAGTTCAACCGGTCCCTGCTGGGGCGTCAAGGGCGCCGGGAGTTTTTGGTCAGTTTTCCAGCCCGCGATATTCAAGGTTACAAAGATTTGGAATGCCAGACTGGAGCCATCCGCCGCATTTTGGTTGTACAGCACCTCGAAAAACTGCGCCGGGATGTCGGCGAGTGCTAATTTTAACTTTTCGGAATCTAGACTTCTCGGAAACCGTATTTGCTGCAATTCCAGCTTGGCCTGCGCGGTTTCCTTTCGTGCCGTTTCGGCTTCAACCGAAAGCCGCGCTGTTTCCTCGTTTACAAGCGCGATCCTTTCGTTCGCTCTTTCGCGGGCGAGGTCCCAATGGTGTTCTTTGATTGTGCCGGTTACAATAATGATAACCGTACACACAAAACCAACAAGCAAGCTGACTGCCAAAACGACGCTGGACTTATCGAACCACCAAGAGGCAGATTCGAGAGATAGCCAGGGCTCGTTTCCTGTATGGTTTGCCATTTTGCTCATTGCGGTAGCGACCATCGTTGGCACGGAAGGGTAATCCTAACGGTGTTATAGCTATTCGGGCGCCAAAATCGCCGTTCAAATCTCCTCTGAGGCTATCCCCTCCAATTTCATCGCCGCAAGAGCCTCGTTTCAGCTTATTTGTGACTCTGGCCTCGGTCTCGCCGTTGACTCCAGCTGACTCCAGCCCCTGTAAAGCCATCGCCTGAATCGCTAATATGCCGCCTCTTCAATGCGGAGTTCCGACATGCAGCGCCGCGATTTCATGACATGGCTTGGCGCAGCGACGGCATGGCCAGCGATTTTGCTGCGGACGTCGCCGACCGCGGCCTCGGATAAAATGACGCGGCAGCAAGCCGAATATCAGGACACGCCGAAGGATATTTACAGCTGCGCCACCTGCACGCTGTTCGAAGCCCCGAATGCCTGCAAGGTGGTCGAGGGCGAAGTCAGCAGGGATGGCTGGTGTAAGGCCTTCGCGCTGGCGGATTAGTGCTCGCACCATCGTTGCTCGACTCCCGGGATTTTCGTACACGTCCGCCATGACCCCGCCTCAGCTTGCCCCCGGCGCCGCCGACGCGCTGTTGTTCGATCTCGGCCGCGTCGTGATCGATATCGATTTCGACAGGGTAATGGCGTGCTGGGCCGGTCACGCCGGCTGCGAGCCTGCGCATCTGACGGGAAAACTGACAGTCAACGACAGCTTCAAACGTCATGAAACCGGAGAGATCGACGGACGCCGAATTCTTTGCCGGTTTGCGCGAATCGCTCGGGATCGATGTCACGGATGCGCAGCTGCTCGAGGGCTGGAACGCGGTTTTCATCGGCGAGATGCCGGGGATATCAGCACTGTTGGCGCGCGCGGCGCGACATCTGCCGCTTTACGCCTTCTCCAACACCAACAGCGCCCATGTCGAACATTTCTCGAGAGCGTATGCCGACGTGCTCGGTCATTTCCGCGAAATCTTCCTGTCGTCGGCGATCGGGCTTCGGAAACCGGACGCGGCGGCCTATGATCATGTGGTGAAAGCGATCGGCATGCCGGCGCAGCGGATCGTGTTCTTCGACGATCTCGCCGCCAACATCGAAGGCGCGCGGGCACGTGGCCTGATCGCGCGTTCACGTGACGTCGCCCGATGATGTGGCCGACGCGCTCGCCGCACTCGGAGTCTAGAAACTTGGGAGTTTTCGTTTGGCCTTGATGCCGGTTGCCGACGCGCTGACTGCGGTTCTTGCCGGCGCCGAGCCGCTGCCCGAGGAAATGGTCGCGCTCGATGCCGCCTATCACCGCGTGCTGGCGCACGACGTCGCGGCATTGCGCACCCAGCCGCCGCAGGCGATGTCGGCGATGGACGGCTATGCGGTGCGCGCCGCCGACGCGCCGGATACCACGGTACGGCTCAAGGTGATCGGCGAGGTCGCGGCCGGCCGCCCGTTCGAGAAGAAAATCGGCGCCGGCGAAGCGGTGCGGATTTTTACCGGCGGCGTGATCCCCGATGGCGCCGACGCCGTCATCATCCAGGAAGACACCGTCCGTGGACGGCAGACAGCATCGGCATCACCGAAGCCGCGGTCACGGGACGGCATATCCGCCCCGCCGGCGTCGATTTCCGCAAGGGCGACGTGCTGCTGGCCGGGCGGCACCCGCCTCACCGACCGCGATCTGTCGCTGGCCGCCGGCATGAACTATCCGGAGCTGCCGGTGCGCCGCCGCCCCAAGGTCGCGGTGCTCGCCACCGGCGACGAACTGGTGATGCCGGGATCGACCCCCGGCCCCGGCCAGATCGTCTATTCCAACGGCTATGCGCTGCGCGCGCTGGCCCGCGCCGAGGGCGCCGAGACCATCGACCTCGGCATCGCCGCCGATACCGTTGAGGCCACCACGGCAGGCATCCGCCGCGCCCGCGACTGCGGCGCCGACATCCTGATCACGACCGGCGGGCGCCTCGGTCGGCGACCACGACCTCGTCAAGCAGTCGCTGGAGGCCGAAGGCGTCGCGATGGCGTTCTGGCGGATCGCGATGCGGCCGGGCAAGCCGATGATGCACGGCACGGCTCGGCGCGATGCGGGTGATCGGCCTGCCCGGCAATCCCGTGTCGTCCTATGTCTGCGCCTTCCTGTTTCTGGTGCCGCTGATTCGCGCGCTGTCGGGCCGCAAGATCGATCCACCACGCCAGCGAGACCGCGCTGCTCGGGCGCGATCTCGCCGCCAACGACCTGCGCGAAGACTATCTGCGCGCCCGCCTTGAAGCGCGCGCCGACGGCACCCTGATCGCCACGCCGGTCGACCATCAGGACTCCTCGCTGCTCGGAAATCTCGCTGCGGCACGGGCGCTTGTGATCCGTCCGCCGTTTGCGCCCGCCGCCGCCGCGGGCTCGGCTTGCGACATCCTGCGGCTGCCGGCCTGACGGCCTTTAACGCCGCCTTCCCGACAAAACCTGGTTTTGTTGACGGGAAATTAAGTGGTTGCGGAACACATATGGAACATATAGTGTCCGTTCATGATTTGTTTCTGAATTGATGCCACTAATTGGGTCTCGACCAAACGTTCGGGTTCAGGAGACTCCGATCAACAACTGACGATCGCAACCTGGGGAACTGCTCGAGATGCTCACGCGCAAACAATATGAACTGCTGCGATTCATCAGCGAACGCCTGAAGGAGTCCGGCGTTCCGCCCTCCTTCGACGAGATGAAGGACGCGCTGGACCTGCGCTCGAAGTCGGGCATCCACCGCCTCATCACCGCACTGGAAGAGCGCGGCTTCATTCGCCGCCTGCCCAACCGCGCCCGCGCCATCGAGGTCATCAAGCTTCCGGAGCTTTCGGGCAGCGGCAACGGCAACAGCCGCCGCGGCTTCACGCCCAGCGTCATCGAAGGCACCCTCGGCAAGGTCCGCGGCGGCGGCAGCAGCGGCTCGGAGGATGACCGCGAGCATCCCGTCGCCGTGCCCGTGATGGGCCGCATCGCCGCCGGCACGCCGATCGAGGCGTTGCAGACCCGCAGCCACACCATCAGCGTGCCGCCTGACATGCTCGGTTCCGGCGAACATTACGCGCTGGAAGTGCGCGGCGATTCCATGGTGGACGCCGGCATTCTCGACGGCGACATGGCGCTGATCCAGCGCAACGAGACCGCCGAGACCGGCGATATCGTGGTGGCCCTGATCGACGAAGAGGAAGCCACGCTGAAGCGCTTCCGCCGCCGCGGCGCCTCGATCGCGCTGGAACCGGCCAACACCTCCTACGAAGTCCGCATCCTGCCGCCGAACCGGGTCAAGATTCAGGGCAAGCTGATCGGGCTTTACCGGAAGTATTGAGGGCACATCGTCATTCCGGCGCGCGTCGAAAGACGCGAACCCGGAATCTCAAGATTCCGGGTTCGATGCGGTCATCGGGCGGCGCTATGCGCGGACCCGTTGGCATCGCCCCGAAATGACGACTTCACAATGCCGGTTCCATCCGGTTCCACTTAAATTCCCGCAGCTAAACGATTTTTCGAAACGCTTTGAACTTTAGACCAACCCTGACAGACCCATCGATTGGGGCTGCTTTGGAGGTCGCAAATGGCTGCTATCGCAAAAGTTCTCGCACGTGCGTTTCCTACAACCTCATCGGAAACCGAAATCATCAAGCAGCTCGGGCTTTTGTGCTGCGCTGGTCTTTTGGTCTCGCTGATGCTGATGACCTACGGCGTGGATATCAGCCCCGGCTTTTTCTAGCGTATTCTCCCTCACTCCTCGGCCTGCAGGTCGGCTTCCGCCGGCGTCGCATCCACGGAACCTGGAGCTGCGCGCCGCACGAGGCTGGTCTCGGCCTCGGCATCGCCGGCAACCGCCGGCGACCACGGCCGGTCGAAGCCTCTCGGCTTGATCGCGTCGACCGCAAATCCGTCTCCGGTCCGCCGCAGCGCCAGCGCGCCCTGCCGGCGCAGGCGGTTCTGATCGATCACCGGCGCCGCGCATGACGGCGGCGCCTGCCGCGCCGTCACCACCAGCGCCGCGCGCTCGCAATCGTCGCCCAGCGCGTCCGGCCGCAGCGCCAGCGTGACGAAGGCGCCATCGTCCATCTGCGCCACGCAGCCCGCCTCGTCGCAGGAGACGCCCTCGCCAAGCGAGGCATCGGCGGGCAGCCTCGGCATCGGCGTCGGCCGCCAGCCACTCCTTCAGCAGGAACGCATCCTTGGCGGTCTTCATCAGATGCAGCCGGCCATCCCTGCCGCGGACGCCGACATTATGACCGTCGCCGGAAATCAGGATATCGGGCTGCGGCACCATCAGCGCCCAGACCACCGAAACCAGCCAGCATGACCGCGCCGGACCAGCGCAGCGGCGTCCGCAACAGCCCGAGCAGGATGATCCCCGCGCTCGCCGCGATCAGCGGGCCGATCCCGAACGCCGCCATGCGGCCGATCGCGCCGGGCAGCGCCGCGACCCACTGCGTCACCGCGATCATCCAGTCGATGCCGACGCCCATCAGCCACCAGAACACGCCGTCGAACCCGAACGGCATCGCGGCGAGGCCGAGCATGCCCGCCGGCATCACCAGCGCCGACACCACCGGCATCGCCGCCAGATTGGCGAGCACGCCATAGGGCGTCACCCGATGAAAGTGAAACGCGGCATAGGGCGTGGTCGCCAGTCCCGCCACCAGCGAGGCCAGCGTCAGCATCATGATCTCGCGCCCGCCCCATAGCGCCACCTTCGCGGTGGCGGAGTTGTCGGGCGAGGCAAACAAACGCGGCATGCCGATCTGCATCAGCGCCACCAGTCCCAGCGTCGCCGCAAACGACATCTGGAAACTCGGATGCACCAGCGCTTCCGGCGCCATCGTCAGCACGATCATCGCCGCCACCGCCAGCGTGCGGAACGTCACGGCGCGGCGGTCGACCATGACCGCGATCAGCACCACCGCCGTCATGAAGAACGAGCGCTGGGTCGCGACTTCAGCGCCGGACAGCAGCAGATAAAACGCCGCGGCGGCAAGGGCAGCGGCCGCCGCCCATTTCTTGATCGGAAAGCCGGCCGTCAGCGCCGGGATCAGCGCCAGCAGCGCGCGGACCGCAAAGAACACCACGCCGGCCACGACCGCCATGTGATAGCCGGAAATCGACAGCACGTGTCCGAGCCCCGAGATGAACATCGCATCGTTGACCGGCGTGGTGATGGCGTCGCGGCGGCCGGTCAAAAGAGCGGTGGCGATGGCGCGCTTGTCGCCGTCCAGCGTGGTTCGAATCCGCGCATCGATCGCATCGCGCAGACCCTGCATGATGGCCGCGTAGCGCAGCGAAAGACCGCCGCTGACCGGCGGCTCCACGGTCTTGATGGCGCCTGTGACAAAGCCGGACGCGCCGATGCCCTGGAAAAACATGTCGCGGCCGAAATCGTAGGAGCCGGGCCGCATCGGCGACAGCGGCGGCTGCAGCCGCGCCTTCAATTCGACGAAGCTGCCGACCTCGGGCGCGGTGCCCTTGCGCACCGACAGCCTGACCCGCTCCAGTTTCATCTGCCCGCGCGGGCTTTCCAGCCGCGTCACCCGCAGCACGAAGCGGTCGGTGCGCTCGCGGATATCGCGGGTCTCGACGAAGCCGGAGAGCGACACCGAAAACATCGGCCGCGCCAGCACGCCATGGGCGATGATGGCCGTTTTCCATGTCGCCACAGCGAACCCCGCTGCCATGGCGGCGATCATCACGGCGACCGGAAAACTCTTGTGCCGCCGCAGCAGAAACGGGGCAATGGAGAGTATGGCGGCGGCCCCGGCGGTAACCCAGGCAACCGGTTCATGATCCGCGGTGAAATAAAAAGCTATTCCAGCGCCGAAGGCGACGGGCACCCAGGGCAGCAAACGACCGGCGCCGGCTTCGGCGACAGTCCACGCGCGCAGCTTCTCGATGAAGGACGACCATGCGTCGAAGCCGGCCGGCACCGCGCCGCCGGCCCACGCCGCCTCGCGCGGCGGCCATGTCCCCGCAAACCCCTGCGTCCGGCCTGGAGCCCTGCCCCGCTCTGCCATCCGGCCTTACCCACCGCAACGTCACTGCCGGCAATGCTACTGCAAGCTATTTCCAGGCGAATAGCGGAACGGATGCGGAATACTGGAAAAAACAGGCCGCGCCACCTGGCGCAACTTTCGTCGGTCTCGCCTCGTCACCGTATCAATCAAATTCCAATTGACGAGATCGGTCCGGCTGGACAAAACAATCGCATGACAGAAAACATCGTCAATCACGTCCGCCACCCCCTCATTCAACACAAGCTTTCGCTGATGCGCGAGCGCGAATGTTCGACCAAGGGGTTTCGAGAGCTTCTCAACGAGATCGGGATGCTGCTCGGCTATGAAGTGACGCGCGATCTGCCGCTGGAGTTGATCGACATCGAGACCCCGGTGGCGCCGATGAAGGCGCCGGTCATCGCCGGCAAGAAACTGACCTTCGCCCCGATATTGCGCGCCGGCGTCGGCTTTCTCGACGGCATGCTCGCGCTGGTTCCCTCGGCGAGGGTCGCGCATATCGGCCTCTATCGCGATCCCCAGACACTCCAGGCAGTGGAGTATTTTTTCAAGGCCCCGCACGACCTGTCGGATCGCACCGTCATCATGATGGACCCGATGCTGGCGACCGGCAATTCCGCCTGTGCGGCGGCGTCGCTGCTCAAGAACCGCGGCGCGCGCGATCTCCGTTTCGTCTGCCTGCTGGCGGCGCCGGAGGGCATCGCGCATTTCCACGCCGAACATCCCGACGTGCCGATCTGGACGGCGGCGATCGACGAGAAGCTGAACGATCACGGCTATATCGTGCCCGGCCTCGGCGACGCCGGCGACAGGATGTTCGGCACGAAGTGATCGGCTTGTTTAAGCCGACGCGATCCCGGTCGCGGAAATGCGATGTCATGTCCCGACGTCATTGCGAGCGAAGCGAAAGATTCCATGGGGAGTGGATAGCGACCGAGTTTGAGGCCAGACTGAGGTTGCTGAAACCATTCAACCTGGAGACGACGATGTTACTCGATCATCCTTCCGACGGACTGACCGCTATCCGCACTCATATTGGCGCAATTTTTGTTTCGCTGGAACTGAGTTGATCGACCTGGCTGGTGACGTCGTTGTCGCCCGGCAAAGGCGAGAAGATGTCCAGGCACAGCGTCACGGCCGGCGATGTGGCCGGGCTTTTGGCGCTTTTTGCAGAGCTCAGGCGCAAGGCAGAGGTCCGAACCGGCGAAAGCTATCCGATCATCACGATCCAGGAGGCAGGACTGGACGGGTTCTGGCTGCACCGTGTTCTGCAACAGCAGGGGATCGAGAGCCACGTGGTCGATCCGGCCTCGATCGCGACGCCGCGGCGGCAACGACGCGCCAAGACGGACCGGCTCGACGGCGAGACCTTGTTGCGGGCGCTGCTCGCCTACAAGCGCGGCGAGCCACGGGTGTGTGCGATGGTGGTCGCGCCCTCGCCCGAGGAGGAGGACCGGCGGAGGCTTTGCCGCGAGCGGCGGACATTGATCGAGGAGCGCGTCACGCATGTGAACCGGATCAAGGGGCTTCTGTTCGCGCAGGGCATCTTTGATTATGCCCCGTTGCGGCGCGACCGGCGGCAGCGGCTTGAAGCGTTGCGCACCGGAGACGGACGGGAGCTGCCGTCGCATTTGAAGGCGCAGATCGGCCGTGAGCTCGATCGGATCGAGTTGCTTCTGGGACAGATCAAGGCGGTCGAAACCGCGCAGGATGCGCTGCTGGCGGCGGCGAGAAAGCCTGCAAGCCAGCAGGCTGCGCCGGACCCGGTCACGATGCTGCTCGCCTTGAAAGGAGTGGGCGCCAACTTCGCCGCCGTGCTCTGGTCGGAGGCGTTCTATCGGCAGTTCGCCAACCGCCGCCAGGTCGCCGCCTATGCCGGCCTTGCGGCAACGCCCTGGCAAAGCGGAGGCATCCGGCACGAGCAGGGCGTGTCGAAGGCCGGCAATCCCAGGCTGCGGACCACAATGGTCCAGCTCGCCTGGCTGTGGATACGTCACCAGCCGCAATCGGCGCTGACGCGCTGGTTCAAGCAGCGAAGCCAGCAAGGCCGCACGCGCGCGATCGTGGCGCTGGCGCGCAAGCTTCTGGTGGCGTTGTGGAAGTATGTTACCCAGGGCGTCGCCATCGAGGGGGCTGTGATGAAGCCCGCCGCCTGATCCGGGACCAAGCCCAACAGCAAGCTCTGCCGCCCGCACGCAACCCAACAACCTTAGCCCATCTGCCGAGGCCCGATCAGCCTCGGAAGATCCGGGTGGACGAACCGATGGATTGCATGGCTTCAAACGCCGCAACGAAGAATGGCCTCGTCCTCTCGAGCCTGCCCGCCGCAAGCGGAATCCTGGTGCGTCGCCTCGCGCGACGACCGAATGTGAGTTTGATCCGGCAAGCAACCCGGATCGCAGAACCGGCTCGAACCCTGGATCGCAACTACGAGGATTGCAGATGATGCCCTGACCGAACCGCCAACACGAGGAGTGCTGCTGTCGTTCCCGACGGGTCAAGCATGATGGCGTGCTCGCTCAACTCAAGGCCAAGCCGCTGCGCGGCGACCCTGAAGGGTCGGCCTTGACTTGATCTGCGCGCGCCATCCTGCAAACCCCGCGGTCGGGACGAAGAGGTGGCCGCAGTCGAACAAAAAGGTGACTGCTCATTCTTGACACACACATTCCCCATGTGAGCAATCCAGCTTCCTTCCTTGCTTCGCGCAAAGAAAGCCGGACTGCTTCGTCGCTGCGCTCCCCGCAATGACGGCTTTACTCTTCTCGCCCTCACGACTGCCTACGCACACGCTCCGGAAACATTTAACGAAACCATATTGCCGATGAGGCGATTGAACATATCGCGTCGCGGGGATGCGGACTCTTATCCATCAAGGTCATTGCGGGGAGCGTAAGCGGCGAAGCAATCCAGCTTCCTTCCTTGCCTTGCGCAAAGAAGCTGGATTGCTTCGCTTCGCGCGCAATGACGGTTGCTGGTCACCGCGCGGGCATCTCGATGGTGTTGCAATTGGTCCGTCCCGACATCAGGCAGTCCTGCAATCTGCTGGCGGCGGTCAGTTGATGCGCCAGCCAGACGCCGACCACCAGCAGCACCACGGCAATGGCTAAACCAGCCACCGCCTTGCGCTGATTTCCGCTCTGTTCTGGATCGTTCATTGCAACACCTTGCAGATAGCGAGCCGGCTACCCCCGGATTTGAAACGCTCAGCTCTTCCCAACTTCTTTCGCAAAGGTATCGCGCAAGCCGATGGTCCGGTTGAACACCGGATGATCCGGCGTCGAATCCGGATCGCGCGTGAAATAGCCCTGCCGCTCGAACTGCACGGGCTCGGACGAATGGCTCTCCGCAATCGCAGGTTCGATCCGCGCGCCCTTCAGGATTTCCAGCGACTGCGGATTGAGATCGGCGGCAAAGTTCGCGGCGTCCGGGTTGGGTTTGCCGAACAGCGGATTGTACAGCCGTATTTCGGCAGGCTTCGACTGCGCCGCCGACAGCCAGTGCATGGTGGCCTTGACCTTGCGGCCGTCGGGCGCATTGCCGCCACGGGTGGCGGGATCGTAGGTGCAGCGCAGTTCGATCACTTCGCCTGCGGCGTTTTTCACCGCCTCGCGGCATTTGATGAAATAGGCGTAGCGCAGCCGCACTTCATTGCCGGGCGAAAGCCGGAAGAATTTCTTCGGCGGATTCTCCATGAAATCGTCCTGCTCGATATAGAGCTCGCGGCCGAACGCGATCCTGCGGGTGCCGGCCGCCGGATCGTCCGGATGGTTGATGGCCTCAAGTTCCTCGCTCTGGCCTTCCGGATAATTCTCGATCACGACTTTCAGCGGCCGCAGCACCGCCATGCGCCGCAACGCCGACTTGTTGAGCAGTTCGCGGATGCAGAATTCCAGCATGCCGACATCGACCACGCTGTTGGATTTGGCCACCCCGATGCGCTTGACAAACTCGCGCACCGCCGCCGGCGGCACCCCGCGCCGTTTCAGCCCGGCAATGGTCGGCATCCGCGGATCGTCCCAGCCGGCGACATGGCCGCCGCGCACGAGTTCGGTCAGCACCCGCTTCGACAGCAGCGTGTAGGTGAGATTGAGCCGGGCGAATTCGTACTGGTGCGGCTTCGACGGCACCGGCAGCTTGTCGAGCAGCCATTCGTAGAGCGGCCGGTGGTCCTCGAATTCCAGCGTGCAGATCGAATGCGTGACGCCCTCGATCGCATCGGACTGGCCATGGGCGTAGTCATAGCTCGGATAGATCGACCATTTGTCGCCGGTGCGCGGATGGGTGGCGTGCAGGATCCGATAGAGCACGGGATCGCGCAGGTTGATGTTGCCCGAGGACATGTCGATCTTGGCGCGCAGCACCCGGGCGCCGTTGGGAAACTCGCCGGCCTTCATGCGGCGAAACAGATCGAGGTTTTCCTCCACGGTGCGATCGCGAAACGGACTGTTCCTGCCCGGCTCGGTCAGGGTGCCGCGCGTGGTGCGGATTTCCTCCTGCGACTGGTCGTCGACATAGGCGTGACCGGCCTCGATCAGGCCCTCGGCCCAGCCATAGAGCCGCTCGAAATAATCCGACGCGTAAAACAGGTTGGCGCCCCAGTCGTAACCGAGCCAGCGCACGTCGGCCTGAATCGAATCGATATATTCCTGCTCTTCCCGGGTCGGGTTGGTGTCGTCGAACCGCAGGTTACAGCTGCCCGGAAAATTCCTGCGCGATGCCGAAATTGAGCGCGATCGACTTGGCATGCCCGATGTGCAGATAGCCGTTCGGCTCCGGCGGAAAGCGCGTCACGATCCGGCTGTGCTTGTTGCTGTCGAGATCGGCCTGGACGATGTCGCGAATGAAATCGCGCCCCGCCTCTGCCGCCGCCGGTTCTGCTGTCATGCTGGTTCCCGTTCGGATTCAGCGCAGGTTCTGCCAAATCCGCAGCTTCCAAGGAAGGCTTTAGTTATGCACGGTTCCTGCTATACACCACCGCGCCCGGCGCATCCCCTCTTTGTGCAAAATCCAAGTCTTCTTGTACCAAATCCCAGTCTTCGAGCTCCACTGCTGTCATGACCGATTCCGTCGTCACGCGCTTTGCACCCTCGCCGACCGGCTTTCTCCACATCGGAGGCGCCCGCACGGCGCTGTTCAACTGGCTCTATGCGCGCGAAGCGCGGCGGCAAGATGCTGCTGCGGATCGAGGACACCGACCGGGAGCGTTCGACCGAACCCGCCATCGCGGCGATTCTGGACGGCCTGAAATGGCTCGGGCTCGATTGGGACGGCGATGTCGTCTACCAGTTCACCCGCGCCGCGCGTCACCGCGAAATCGCCGAACAGTTGCTGGCCAGCGGCAAGGCCTATCGCTGCTACGCCACGCCCGAGGAACTCACCGCGATGCGCGAAAAGGCCCGCGCCGAGGGCCGCACCCGGCTCTATGACGGGCTGTGGCGCGACCGCGATCCGGCGCAAGCGCCTGCCGGCATGAAGCCCACGATCCGGCTCAAGGCGCCGCAGACCGGCGAAACCGTGATCGAGGACCAGGTTCAGGGCCGCGTGGTCTGGCAGAACGAAAACCTCGACGATCTCGTGCTGCTGCGTGGCGACGGCAATCCGACCTACATGCTCGCGGTCGTGGTCGACGACCACGACATGGGCGTCACGCATGTCATTCGCGGCGACGACCATCTGATCAACGCCGCGCGCCAGAAGCAGATCTACGATGCGCTGGGATGGGACCTTCCCAGCATGTCCCACATTCCCCTGATCCATGGACCGGACGGCTCGAAACTCTCGAAACGCCACGGCGCGCTGGGCGTCGATGCCTATCGCTCCCTGGGATATCTGCCGGCGGCATTGCGCAATTACCTGGTCCGGCTCGGATGGAGCCATGGCGACCAGGAGATATTTTCGACCGAGGAAATGATCGCCGAGTTCGACCTGCCCGGCGATCGGCCGCTCGGCCGCGCGCTTCGATTTCGCCAAACTGGAAAACCTCAACGGCCACTATATCCGCCACGCCGACGATCAATCCCTCGTGACCATGTTCGAGGACGTGCTGGACTATGTCGCCGACGGTGCGGCTCTCAAGGCCAAGCTCAACGCCACCACGCGCGGGCAATTGCTGCAGGCGATGCCGCACCTCAAGGAGCGCGCCAAGACCCTGATCGAGCTGATCGACAGCTCCTACTTCATCTTTGCCGACCGGCCGCTCGAGATCGAACCGAAAGCCGCAGGCCTGCTGACGCCGGAAAACCGCGAACTGATCGGCAAAGCTGCGCCTGGCGCTGGAAGCGGTGACGCCGTGGAGCGCGGAAACCACCGAAGCCGCCGTGCGCGCATTCGCCGAAACCAACAACCTCAAGCTTGGCGCGGTGGCCCAGCCGCTGCGGGTGGCACTGACCGGACGCACCACGTCGCCAGGAATTTTCGACGTCCTGGCGGTGCTGGGACGGCAGGAATGCCTGGCCCGGCTTGGCGATCAGGCCTCCCTCATAAGGTTGGATGGCAGCCAAGCGACGGCCATCTTGCAGTGCACACAGCAATACGATACCCATTTACAAGGTGCTTCTAGAATATCCCGGCTTCCCTCGCCATCCCTGCTGTAATGGCGCACGCGGCCGCCGGTTTTCGCAACGATCTCATCGGGGACTTCACGATGGACGCAAAATCAGAACCAAAACCGCAAGACTGACGGTCGGCAACAAGACCTACGATTTCCCGATTTTGAGCGGCACCGTCGGGCCCGATGTCATCGACATCGCCAAGCTCTACGCCCAGTCCGGCATGTTCACCTATGACCCCGGCTTCACCTCCACCGGCAGCTGCCAGTCCAAGATCACCTATATCGACGGCGACGCCGGCATCCTGGAATACCGCGGCTATCCGATCGAACAGCTGGCCGAACACGGCGACTTCCTCGAAACCTGCTACCTGCTGCTGTACGGCGAGCTTCCGACCAAGGCGCAAAAGGCCGATTTCGACAATCGCGTGATCCACCACACCATGGTGCACGAGCAGATGGCCCGGTTCTTCCAGGGCTTCCGCCGCGACGCCCATCCGATGGCGGTCATGGTGGCCTCGGTCGGCGCGCTGGCCGCGTTCTATCACGACTCCACCGACATCAACGATCCGAACCAGCGCATGATCGCCTCGATGCGCATGATCGCGAAGATCCCGACGCTGGCCGCGATGGCGTTCAAATACACCATCGGCCAGCCCTTCGTTTATCCGAAGAACTCGCTGAGCTTTGCCGAGAACTTCCTCAACATGTGCTTCGCGGTGCCGTGCGAGGACTACAAGATCAATCCGGTGCTGGCCGACGCGCTCGACAAGATCTTCATCCTGCACGCCGACCACGAGCAGAACGCCTCGACCTCGACGGTGCGGATCGCCGGCTCCTCCGGCGCCAATCCGTTCGCCTGCATCGCCGCCGGCATCGCCTGCCTGTGGGGGCCGGCCCATGGCGGCGCCAACGAAGCGGCGCTGGCGATGCTGGCCGACATCGGCACGGTCGACAAGATTCCGGAATTCATCAAGCGGGTAAAGGACAAGAACAGCGAAGTCCGCCTGATGGGCTTCGGGCATCGGGTCTACAAGAACTACGATCCCCGCGCCAAGATCATGCAGAAGATGTGTCACGCGGTGCTTGAAGGAGACCGGCCACGGCGACGATCCGATGCTGAAGGTCGCGCTGGAACTGGAGAAGATCGCGCTGAGCGATCCGTATTTCATCGACCGCAAGCTCTATCCGAACGTCGACTTCTATTCGGGCATCACGCTGAAGGCGATGGGCTTCCCGACCTCGATGTTCACCGTGCTGTTCGCGGTCGCCCGCACCGTCGGCTGGATCAGCCAGTGGAGCGAGATGATCGAGGATCCGCAGCAGAAGATCGGCCGTCCGCGCCAGCTCTATACCGGCGTCACCCGCCGCGACTACGTCGATATCGACAAGCGCGGCGTAAGGTCTTATCCGCGCGACTTGCGGAGCGGCGCCAGCACGATGTCGGCGGCGCGCACGCTCGGCGGCTGGTCGCCGGTCGACATGATCGCGTCGAGCTTTGCGAAAGCCTCGACCTGCCGCCGCCGCATCGGTGAATCCGTCAGCACGTCGCGCAGCGCGCCGGCCAGCTTTTCCGGCGTGCAATCCTGCTGCAGGAATTCCGGCACGACATTCTCGCCGACGACGAGATTGGCCAGGATGACCGAATTGACGTTGATCGCTCGCCGCAGGATCCAGGCCTCGATCGCTCCGGTCCGGTAGGCCGCGACCATCGGCACCCCGGCAACCGCCAGCTCAAGCGTCACGGTGCCGGACTTGGCGAGAGCCGCATGCGCGATCCGGAACGCCGCCCGCTTTTCCTGCTCGCCGATCACGATCCGCGGCTGCACCGGCCAGTCCTTCAGCGCCGTCGCCACCGCTTCCTGCAGATGCGGCATGGTCGGAAGGATCAATTCGAACGCCACGCCCTGGCTGCGCAGCAGGCCCAGCGTCTCGCCGAATACCGCCATGTGATGCCGGATTTCGCTGCGGCGGCTTCCCGGCAGCACCAGCAGCACCGGCGGCTGCGGCGTCCCGGCGCTTTTGCTCGTCGGCGCTAGGCCGGAGCAGGCCGATCTGCTCGGTCAGGGGATGACCGACATAGCTGCAGGGCGGACCGTGCAGCCTGCGATAGGCCTCCGGCTCGAACGGCAGCAGGGCCAGCACATGATCGACATAGGCACGCATCGCGCGCGCCCGGCCCGGCCGCCACGCCCAGACCGAGGGCGATACGTAGTCGACGATCGGGATCGAGGGATCGCGGGCGCGCACGCGCCGCGCCACGCGATGGGTAAAATCGGGACTGTCGATGATCACCAGAATGTCGGGCGCGGCCCGCGCTCACGGCCTCGGCGGTTTGCCGGATCAGCCGCAGGATCTTCGGCAACTGCTTGACGACGGCGGCCAATCCCATGATCGACAGTTCCTCGATCGGAAACAGCGACGCCAGTCCTTCGCGCGCCATCGACTGGCCGCCGACGCCTTCAAACTGCACGGCGCCGCCAAGGCGCTGGCGCAGCACCTTCATCAGATTGGCGCCGAGCCGGTCGCCGGATTCCTCCGTCGCGATCAGGAATATTTTTCGCGCGACGGCGGCTGCTGCTGGCGCCGGCATCACGCCGGCAAACCGGTCACGAACAGGCCGGCGGCGTCCGCTGTCTCGATCATGGTCTGCGGTTCGACCACGATGGTGTTGCCGGCGACGACGGCAATTCCGGCAAGCTGGGCCGTGGCAGCGCCCTCGACGGTTCGCGGGCCCACCGTCGGCAGGTCGAACCGCAGATCCTGTCCGCTCTTGGGCGCCTTGACCAGCACGCCGCGCGCGGCCCTGGCCCGGATACGGCCCTCGGCGCGCAGCCGTGCCACCCGCGCCAGCAATCCGTCGGTGCCTTCGATGTCTTCCACCCCGACCACATGGCCGTCGATCACGATGGCGGCCTGCCCGATGTCGAACGGGCTGAGCGCGCGCCAGCACTTCACGTCCTCTTGCGATATCGGCAGCGGCACTTTCGTCGGGCGCCTCCCGGGTGACACATCCCTCCGGCATCAGCAGGTCGGGAGCGACATCCCTGATGCCTACCATCCGGAAGCCGTCCTGTTCGAGGATGCGGCCGATACCGGATAGCAGATGATCGTCGCCGCCCCGGAACGCCGCCAGCACCCGGCCGATAACGCGAAGCGTACCCCAATCCAGCCGGATTTCGGACAGAGCCGGCCGCACCAGCGTGCCGATGAAAACCAGATCGCGGCAATTTTCGGCGCGGAACAGCTTGACCGCCTTGCCGACCTGCCCGACCGAAATCCAGTGATGGCGAAAGCGCGCCACGGCCACCGGGTCGCAGGCGCCTTTCAGTGCGAACACGACGCAGCCGATGCCGCGCGCGGCCAGCGAAGTCCGCGACCGCAAACGGCATGACGCCGCCGGCTGCGATCAGGCCGACCGGCGATGAAATGGGCAAGGGCTCGGATGTCGCGGCTCCGGAGATCATCAATGCCTGTTGCCGTCGTCAGCCGGAAGACAGAGCGGGCGATGTTTGCCGTCGTCGATGAAGCGCAGGATTTCCTCGATCGCAGGATCCTCCGCCGCCAAAGGCTGCACTGCGCTCAGCCTCTCGGCAAAAATGCCGGGGCCATGAAACAGCTTTTGATAGAACGAGCGTACCGTGGCGAGACGCTCGCGGGTGAACTTGCGGCGTTTCATGCCGACGATGTTGAGGCCTTCGAGGCTGGCGTACTGGCCGTTCACGAGCCCGAACGGAATCACGTCGCCGCGCACGCCGCAGACGCCGCCGACCATCACCTGCGGCCCGATCCGCGTGAACTGGTGCACCGCCGACAGCCCGCCGATGAAAACAAAATCGCCGATCTCGCAGTGACCGCCCAGCGTCGCCGAGGTCGCAAAGATCACGTCATTGCCGACCTGGCAGTCGTGACCGACATGGCTGCAATTCATGAAGTAGCCGCGCTTTCCGACCCGGGTAATGCCGCCGCCGGCAACAGTCCCGGCGTTCATGGTCGACTGCTCCCGGATGGTGCAGCCCTCGCCGATCTCAAGCCCGGTGAGTTCGCCGCGATAGCCTCAGGGATTGCGGCGGCGTGCCCAATGAGACGAAGGGATAGATCGTGCAGCCGTCGCCGATGGTGGTCTGCGCGGTGACATGGACATGCGCGATCAGCTTGCAGTCCGCGCCGATGACGACGTGGGGGCCGATGATGCAGTAGGGACCGATCGAGGTGCCCTCGCCGATCACAGCGCCATCCTCAATCCGCGCGGTGGGATCGATCGTACTCATCGAATGGTCCGGTCTCGGCTAATGGCGCGGCTGTTAATAGTGATGGGTTTTCCGGTGGTTAGCGCGACATGCCGGGACCTGTCCAGTGACGTAGTGTTACGCCGTATGTCGGCATGTTTGGATGCGCCCGTTCGCAAGCCAGACAGGCGCGCCGGCTTCTGCCTACACGCCTGCCCGATCGTCTCTGACCTCGGCGGCCAGCAGATTGAAAAGTCATCGACCGCCGCGGTCATGTAGGCCCCCGCCTCCGCGCCCGGCGGCAATCGATTTTCGAAGAACAGTTTGAGCTCTTCGCTCCATTTCAATATTTCATCGCTTGATTGACCGTTTGCCGCCGCCCTGTCCCTGAACAGGATTCGCACAAGCTGCATCAGCACGGCAACGCGTGCCTGCGCGATAAACAAAAGCGGCTCCATTCTGTCGATTTTTTCATTCGTGTCAGTCATGTCGTTTGCTCCCTCGCGCGCCCGCACCAGGCCGCGTCAGAAGGCCACGTCAGTCGGTCAGCATCGCGCCGACGTCGGCCTCGGCAACGGTGGCGCCGTTGACGATGGCGTCGCCGTGAAACCACCACATGGTCTTGCGGCGGCCGATGCTGCGCATGTGATATTCGATGGTATCGCCGGGCATCACCGGCTTGCGGAATTTGCACTTGTCGATGGTGAGAAAATAAACCGCGCGCGGCTTCTCGGTGCCTTCGACCGATTTGATGCCGATGACGCCTGCGGTCTGCGCCATGGCCTCGATCATCATCACGCCCGGATAGACCGGACGCTCGGGAAAATGACCGAGAAACGGCGGCTCGTTGAAGGTGACGTTCTTGATGCCGATGCCGCTGTAATCGGTCCGGATCCTGATGACCCGGTCGATCAGCAGCATGGGATAGCGATGCGGCAGCGTCTTGAGGATCTCGTTGATATCCACGAGCTCAAATTTGACCGCTGCCTCCTCCATCACTCCTGCCCCTCGCCCTTCGGACCGGCCGTGCCGCTATCGCGCGCCAGCCGTTCCACCGCAACGATCTCCCGGAACCATTGCTTGGTCGGTTTGGCAAAGAAGCCGCCCCAGCGCCCGTTGGCCGGAATGTCGTCCTTGACCGCGCTCATCGCCGTGACCTGGGCGCCGTCGCCGATGTGGAGGTGGTTGTTGATCCCCACCTTGGCCCCCAGCGCCACATTGTCGCCAATCGTCAGGCTGCCCGCCAGCCCGATCTGGGCCGCGAGCAGACAATGCCTGCCGATCGTCACATTGTGGCCGATCTGGACCTGATTGTCGATTTTGGTGCCTTCGCCGATCACGGTGTCGCGCAGGCTGCCGCGATCGATGGTGGTGCCGGCGCCGATCTCGACGTGGTTCTGGATCACGACGCGGCCGGTCTGCGGCACCTTCAAATGGCCGTCCGGTCCGAAGAACACGAAGCCATAGCCATCCTGTCCGATGCTGCAGCCGGGATGGATCAGGACGTCGTTGCCGATCAGCGCGAACTGGATAGCGGTACGCGGGCGCCGACATTGCAATCCCGGCCGATCCTGACATTGGCGCCGATCACGGCGCCCGCACCGATCACCGTCCCGGCGCCGATTTCGACGTTGGGGCCGATCACGGCAAGCGGATCGACGATCACGCCGTCTTCCAGATGCGCCGTCGGATCGATGATGGCGGATGGCGCGATGCCGGCGACGCCGAACCAGGATTGCGGGCGCAGCGCGTCGCTATGCAGTCTCGCGCGCGATCTTCACAAATTCGCGGAACGGATGGGCCGCGCGCAAAACCGCGACATGGGCGGGAACCCTGGCCTCGAAACGCTCGCTGACCAGGCATGCGCCCGCCTTGGTCGAGGCGAGCTGGTCGGCGTATTTCAGATTGTCGAAAAACGTCAGATGCATCGGGCCGGCTTCGTCGAGCGAAGCCAGCCCCCTGACCTGCTGGCCGCCCCGCGACGCATCGACCAGATGCGCCTTCGTCAACGCGGCGATATCGGCCAGCGTCGACGAAGGTGGTTGTTCGAAAAATGTCGGCTGCGCCATTCCACCCGTCGCGGTCCGGCCGTTGATTGAAACAGAGCTCCGGTTCTGATCAATCAAAACCGGAATGCTCTTCCTTGTTTTGACGCGTTTTCTTCAAGCGAACCGGCATCCACTTCGCTCGAAAACGCCTTAGAACGATGTTCCGCCGCCAAATTTGAATTGCTGCACGCGGTCGTACGGACCCTTGGTGATCGGAATCGCATAATCGAAGCGCAGCGGACCGAACGGCGACGCCCAGATCAGACCGACACCCACCGAAGTGCGGACGACGTTGCTGCTGTCGTACACCAGTCCGGTACAGAGTTCCCGGCTTGGGATCTGGGGACGATCGCGTCGGCGGATACAATTGGAATTGACGGCGTCGTTGACTTCGCCGGTGGCGGCCCAGTCGTCGGTCCCTGATAATCCCACGAGCCCGCCGGCATCGGCATAAACCGCGCCCTTCAACCCGACTTCCTTCGGCAGGAACCAGAACGGCATCTGCATTTCCAACGACGCGCCCCAATATTTGGTGCCGCCGAGCGCGTCCTGCGTACCGTAAGGATTGAGGTCGCGCGGACCGATGCCGTTCGGGGCAAAGCCGCGGACGAGGTTCGGACCCATCTGGAAGTGATCGAGCATCCGGAGCTCGTTGCTGCCGACCTGGTTGAGCATGCCGGTCTGGAGGTGGATCAACCCGACGATATCGGAAACCAGCGGCGTGTAGTATTTCGCGTCGATCGTCGATTTGAGATAGGCTGACGTCACCGCCGACGCCGGCGAAATCCTGCTTGAAGTCGACGAGCAGGCCGTCGGTCGGGTTCTTGTTGTTGTCCAGCGTGTTGTAATCCAGCGAATAGCCGACCGACGAGGTCAACGTGCGGCCGCTCGCCAGTTCCTGGCGAACCGGCAACGAAGCTTCGCCGTCGCTGTAGCACCACAGGCCTATGCCCGAAGCGTCGGTAGCGGTCTGGCCTCCGGCTGTCATGGTGCCTACCGCAGGAGTTCCGGTCTGGCAACGCATAGGCCGGCGACGGGTTGAAGGCGAGCAACGCAGTTTGTCGGATTGTTGTTACAGTTTGCGAGATAGGACGGCAGCGAGATTTCCTGCTCATAAATCGAATACCGAAGCTGCAAGGAGAGATCTTCGCGCAAGGTGAAGCCAACCCTCGGGCTGAAGCCCATGCGTCTTGGTGCCGTACGAAATGTACTGGTTCGGCAAGCTGCTCGCGGTAGAACATGTCGAGGCCGAGCGCGACGCGGTAGTCGAGCAGATACGGCTCGACAAACGAAAGCGATAAGCCCGCGCGCGTACTGGCCATAGGTCACCGACGCCTTCGCGAACAGGCCGCGGCCGAGGAAGTTACGCTCGGAAATGCTGACTTCGGCCAGCGCACCGTCGGTGGTTGAATAGCCGCCCGAAACCGAGAAGTCGCCGGTGGATTTCTCTTCGAGATCGACCACGAGAATCACGCGATCGCTCGAAGATCCGGGCTCGGTCGTGATTTTCACGCGTCTTGAAGAAATCGAGGTTCTTCAGGCGGCGCTCGGCGCGATCGACCAGCGCGCGGTTGTACGCGTCGCCTTCGGAAAGATCGAATTCGCGGCGAATGACGTAGTCCCTGGTGCGGGTGTTGCCGCGCACATTGATGCGCTCGATATAGGTCCGCGGACCTTCGTCGATGGCGAAGGTGATGGAAACGGTATGCGCCTCGAAATTGCGATCACCGCGCGGGTGCACGATCGCAAAGGCATAGCCCCGCCGCGAGGCCTCGATCTGCATTTCCTCGACCGACTTCTCCAGCGCTTCGGCGTTGTAGAGCGATCCGACATAGACGCGCGAGAAGCTGCTCAGCGAGTTGCCGTCGAGCGTGCCGATGCTGGACTGGAAATTGACCGAGGCAACCCGGTATTGCTGGCCCTCCTCGATCTTGAAGGTCACCAGGAAGCCCTTGCGCTCCGGATCGTATTCCGTCAGCGCGGCGACCACCTGAACGTCGGCAAAGCCGTGCTTCAGATAATAGCGGCGAATCAGGTCGCGATCGGCTTCGATCCGGTCCGGATCGTAGAGGTCGGCGCCGCCAAGGAAGCTCAGCAGATTCGATTCGCGCGTCTTGATGACGTCCCTGAGGCGATAGGACGAATAAAAACTGTTGCCGATGAAATCGATCGACTTGACGCCGGTTTTCGAACCCTCGACGATCGTGAAAATGAGATCGACGCGGTTGTTCGGCTGTTCGATGATTTCAGGCGTGACGCTGACGTCATAACGGCCGGAATGGCGATAGATTTCGGCGATGCGCTGCGCGTCGGACTGGACCATCGGACGCGACAGCGTGCCGCGCGGCTTGGACTGGATTTCCGCCGAAAGCTGGTCGTCCTTGACCTTCTTGTTGCCCTCGAAGGCAATGCGGCCGATCACCGGGTTTTCGATCACGGTCACCACCAGGCGGCCGCCCGCCTGATTGATTTTGACGTCCTGGAACAGACCGGTCTCGATCAGCGCCTTCAGGCCGTCGTCGATGCGGCCCTGATCCAGCCTGCCGCCGGGGCCCGGCTTGAAATAGGAGCGGATGGTTTCCAGCTCGACGCGCCGGTTCCCCTCGACCTGATCGAAGCCACGGTCTGGGCGGCGGCAGGCGAGGACACGAGCACAGCCGCCAGCGAGGCAGCGACCGGCAGGGCGAACATGATCAGGGCGGCCAACAAGCCCCCCCGTACTCGCATTCCAACATTCATGCGCAACGCGCCCTTGTCATTCCACTGCCGGGTCGCACCCCTACGAACCGGCAGAATTCCCATTTGTTGCCCCGCTTGTAGCCAATTTTGCCGGGGCGGCAAACGTCCTATCGCAGCGCAATTCCATTTTCATTCCAAGACGTTGCCCATCGGCAACGTCACAAAAAAGCCGTTTCACGATGCGGCCAGATGCAAGATGTCGTTATAGGTCGCAAACACCATCAGCATCAGCACCAGACCCAGTCCGATTCGGAATCCCATCTCCTGGGCCCTATCCGATAGCGGCCGTCCGCGCACCGCCTCGACCGCATAGAACAAAAGGTGACCGCCATCGAGCAGCGGGACCGGAAACAGGTTCAGCAATCCGATCGATATCGAGAGAACCGCGGCAAGGTGAACCAGCGCGGCAAGACCGATGGTGGCGACCTGACCTGAAATCTGGGCGATCCGCAGCGGGCCGCCGACCTGATCGGCCGCTTCGCGCCCGGTGAAGACGCCGCCGATATAGGCAAGCGTACGGTCGATCACGAACCAGGTTTCCTTGACGCCAAGCCAAAGCGCGGTCGCAGGGTCGACGCGCTCGGTCATAACATCGCCGGGCGAAGTCGCGCGGGTAATGCCCAGCACGCCAAGCCGGTGGGCATTTCCGAACGGGTCTTTCACTTCCCTGAGTTCCGGCGTCCCGGTCAATTGCAGCGTGGAATCGCCGCGCTTGATCGTGAACGCCAGCGGCTCGCCGGCGCGAACGCTGACGATCCGCTGCATATCGGCGAAACTTCCGATCGCTGGTCCCGTTGATCGCCGTCACGACGTCGCCGACCTGAAAACCGGCTGCCGCAGCAGCACTTCCCGCCTCGACCTTATCGACTCGCGCTGTCGTGCTTGGCTTGCCGAAAAACGTGAACAGGCAGGTAAAAATCACGATCGCCAAAAGAAAATTGGCGATCGGACCGGCGGCCACGATTGCCGCGCGCGGTCCGACTTTCTTGTGATGGAAACTGCCGGCGCGCTCTTCTTCGGTCATGTTGGCGAGCGCTTCGGCCGATGGGGTCGAGGCCTCGCTGTCATCGCCGAAGAACTTGACGTAGCCGCCCAGCGGGATGGCTGAAATCTTCCATCGCGTGCCGTGCCGGTCGTTGAAACCGGCCAATTCCGGCCCAAAGCCGAGCGAGAAAGTTAACACCTTCACGCCCGCCCACCGGGCAATCAGGAAATGACCGAGTTCGTGGAAGAAAACGACGATGGTGAGCACGAACAGGAAGGGAATGATGTATCCGACGAAACCATGGCTCAACGTATTGAAACTATGCAGAAAAAACTCGGACATCCGATTCCCCTCAACCAGAGCCGCAAAGCCCGGTCCCCAACCTTCTAGGATGCCTTTAAGGCAATTTGAGGCAATAGGGTGACCGCTTTATTTCTCGCATTATGGTCAACGGCGATGGCGTCGTCGGCCGAGGTCAATGGCGCGAGATTTCCGGAGCGAATCCAGGCATCCATCGTGGCTTCGACCAGCCGCGCGATCGCCCCGAACCTGATCTTGCCGGCAATGAACGCCGCGACCGCCACCTCGTTGGCGGCGTTGTACACCGTGGTCGCGCCACGGCCGGTCCGCAGCGCGTCATAGGCCAGCCGAAGTGCCGGGAAACGGTCGAAATCGGGCGCCTCGAAGGTCAGTTGTCCGATCTTGGCGAGGTCGAGCTTGGCCGCCGGGCCGACAATTCGGTCGGGCCAGCCGAGGCAATGGGCGATCGGTGTGCGCATGTCCGGCGCACCCAACTGGGCAACCACCGAACGATCCCTGAATTCGACCATGCCGTGGATGATCGATTGGGGGTGCACGAGAACGTCGATCTCGTCGGCGGTGAGCGCAAACAGATAGGAGGCCTCGATGACCTCAAGCCCCTTGTTCATCATCGAGGCCGAATCGATGGTGATCTTCTGTCCCATGCTCCAGTTCGGATGTTTCAACGCCTGCGCCAGCGTCGCCTGCTCGATGTCAGCGACGGCCCAGGTCCGGAACGGTCCACCCGAGGCGGTGATGATGACACGAACCAGTTCTTCCCGATTGCCTGACCCGAGCGCCTGGAACAGCGCATTGTGTTCGGAGTCGGCCGGCAGGATGCAGGCTCCGGCTTTCGCCGCCCGCTGCATGAAGAAATCGCCGGCGCAGACGAGGCATTCCTTGTTGGCAAGCGCCACGGTCGCTCCCCGGTCGACCGCCGCAAGCGCCGGTTTCAATCCGGCTGCGCCACTGACGGCGGCCATGACCCAATCCGCCGGACGCGCCGCCGCCTCGATGATGGCGCTGTCCCCGGCCCCGCATTCGGTGCCGGTGCCGGCCAGCGCGTCTTTGAGATCTTCGAGCAGATCGGGATCGGCGATGGCCGCAAATCGCGCATCGAATTCGATCGCGAGCCTGGCCAAGGCTTCGACGTTGGTATTGGCGGTCAGCGCTTCGATTTGATAGCGCTCGGGGGACGCCCTCAGCAAATCCATGGTGCTGTCGCCGATCGAACCGGTCGCGCCGAGGACGGTGACGGCGCGTACGGCAGATGCCGCGGCCTTGCTGTTACGCAATGGTACTGCGCTCATGATGTCACCAAACCATAAGACCGCGGCCGACGCCATCCACGCCACCCCGCAAAAACCCGAAAATCGCGGCCAGCACCACCGCGGCGACAAATCCGTCGAGCCGGTCCAGCAAGCCGCCATGCCCCGGAATGATATGGCTGGAATCCTTGACGCCGAAACGCCGCTTTACAGCGGATTCAAACAGATCGCCGAGTTGCGAGACGATCGAAAGTACCGCCCCCAGCACCAGCAGCGGGCCGGTCTTGCCAAGTCCGAATGCGGCAAATCCCAAGGCGACCGCAAGACTCGCGGCAAAGCCGCCGATGGCGCCGGCCCAGGTCTTCTTCGGACTGACCCGGGGCCAGAGTTTCGGGCCACCGATGCCGCGGCCGGCGAAATAACCGCCGATATCGGTCACCCACACCACCAGCAGGATCAGGATCAGCGCCGCAAATCCCTCGGACCGGTCGAGGCGCACCAGCACCGATGCCATCTCGGCCGCGGCCGCATAGACAAATCCCGTCGCGGTCCAGCCGCGCCGTTCCGGCGACAACAAGGTAACGCCGAGCAGACCGAGCGCCAGCGCGACAAGCGAGGCATCGATGCGCCCCGAGGCGAGGCAAAATCCGGAGATCGCCAATGCCGCAACACCGCACTCGACCACGCGCGCCTGCCGTACCGCACCCACGACCGTCAGCCATTCGACGTAGAGGCCGATCGCGGCCAGCGTCACCAGACCGGTCCACAGCCAGCCACCGGCATAAGCGATCGCGATTGCAAGCGGCGCCAGCACCAGCGCCGCGACGACGCGTATCACAAGATTGCGCGACCCCGGCTCGGCCACCGCCGCCGGCGCGGCTTCGCCCTCGGTCACGAGCCGGTTTTCGCGGCAAGACCGCCGAAACGGCGCTCCCGCCTGGCATATTCGGCAATCGCTCCTTCAAGCGCGGCCTTGTCGAAATCGGGCCAGTGGATCGGCACAAACACCAGTTCGCTATAGGCGGCCTGCCACATCAGAAAATTCGACAGCCGTTGCTCGCCGCTGGTGCGAATGATCAGATCGGGATCGGGAATATCCGGTGCATCGAGGTATTGACCGAGCACATCGGCGTCGATCGAAGCCGGGTCCCGCCTGCCCTCGGCGACCTCGCGGGCAAGACGCTGTGCCGCATGGGCGATTTCCTGCCGCGAACCGTAATTGAAGGCAACGACGAGGTTGAGGCGGTTATTGTCCCGAGTCAGGTCTTCCGCCTCTTTCAGAAGCGCGCAGATATCGGGCTCCAGACCTTGCCGCTCTCCGATCACGCGCACCCGGACGCCGTCGCGGTGCAAGGTCGCCAGATCGTTGCGGATGAAGCGCCGAAGCAGACCGAACAGGTCGCCGATTTCGGTCGCCGGCCGCGACCAGTTTTCCGAGCTGAAGGAGAAAATCGTCAGATAGAGAACGCCGAGTTCGCCCGCCGCCCGAACGACGCGGCGCAACGCTTCGACGCCCCGGCGATGGCCGTCCGCGCGCGGCAGGCCGCGAGCGGCCGCCCAGCGTCCGTTTCCGTCCATAATGATCGCCACATGCAAGGGACCGTCGGATCGGTCCGGTCCTTTGGCTGCTGGGGCGGCGGCATTCGACATCACTTGTTCCCTGGCTCAATCCTCGGCGCTGTCTTTCAAGGCCTCAGACAGTGAGGATTTCCTTTTCCTTGGCCGCAAGCAACTGATCGATCTCCGAAATCGTCGCGTCGGTCGCCTTCTGCACATCATTGGCGAGACGTTCCTGGTCGTCCTCGGAGATCTCGTGGTTTTTCTCCAGCTTCTTGACGGTATCGATGCCGTCACGGCGGACATGCCGGACCGCGACCTTTGCCGCTTCGGCATATTTATGCGCCACTTTTACCAATTCCTTGCGGCGATCCTCGTTCAGTTCGGGAATGCGCAGACGGAGGACCTGGCCTTCGGTCGCGGGGCTGAGACCGAGGTTGGAATCGACAATCGCCTTCTCCACCGCCTTGACCATCGACTTGTCCCATACCTGGACAGAGAGCAGCCGCGGCTCCGGCACGCTGATGGTTGCGAGCTGATTGAGCGGCATGTGGGTGCCATAGGCATCGACCTGCACCGGTTCCAGCATCGAAGCCGCGGCGCGGCCGGTTCGCAATCCGCCCAGTTCATGCCGCAGCGACTGGGTGGCGCCCTGCATTCGGCGCTTCAATTCGTTGATGTCGAAACTACCCGTAGGCATACCGCTCTCCCTGTTCGAAAACTCGTCGTCCGGGCCCTTATCTTGCCCCGGCGCCCCGCATCAGCTGGCGACGATTGTTCCGTGACCTGTGCCGCGCAGGATCGCCCCGATTGAACCCGGTTCGGCGATCGAGAATACGATGATAGGCAGCGACGTCTCGCGGGCAAGCGCGAATGCGGTCGCATCCATCACCTTGTAGCCGCCTTCGATCGCCTGGGAATGGGTCAAACGCTCGAACCGCTTCGCCGAAGGGTCCTTTTTCGGATCGGCGTTGTAGACGCCGTCGACATTGGTGGCCTTGAGCACGGCCTGGGCGCCGATTTCGGCCGCCCGCAACACGGCCGTCGTGTCGGTGGTGAAGAACGGATTGCCGGTTCCGCCGCCGAGGAGCACGATCCGGCCCTCGGCCAGATACCGGTGCGCGAGGGACCGGGTAAACAGCTCGCAAATCTGCGGCATGACGAACGCCGACAGGGTACGGGCGGGCTGCCCGCGCCGCTCAAGGGCGGCCTCGAGCGTAAGGCAGTTCATCACGGTCGCCAGCATCCCCAGGGTGTCGCCGATCGGACGGGAGACGCCGCGGGACGACACTTCCACGCCGCGGACGATGTTTCCGCCGCCGACCACGACGGCGATTTCGGCGCCGAGCTGGCGGGCCGCGATCAGATCGCCGGCGATCCGGTCGATGGTCGGATGGTCGATGCCGAAGGATTGCGCGCCGGCGAAATATTCGCCCGAGAGCTTGATCACCACGCGACGATAGATCGGCTCACCCATGATGCGATTTGCCTTCCCTGGCCCGTGCGATGACTCCCGGCCTATGACGCCGTTGGGAAATCGTCCGGCTATTTCTTCTGCCCGCTGGCCGCTGCGACTTCGGCGGCGAAATCGGATTCCTGCCGGTCGATTCCCTCGCCCAGAGCATAGCGCACAAATCCGGTGATCTTCACAGGCGCGCCGACCTTGCCCTCAGCTTCTTTCACCGCCTGGGCGACCGATTTGGCGTTGTCATGGATGAAGGCCTGCTCCATCAGGCAGACTTCCTTGTAGTAGGTCTTCAGGCCGGATTCGACGATCTTCTCGATTACGTTCTCCGGCTTGCCCTGCTGGCGGTATTTGTCGGCCAGCACGTCCTTTTCGCGCTTGACGACGGCCGGATCCAGACCAGCCGCATCCAGCGCCTGCGGATTGGCGGCGGCGACATGCATGGCCAATTGCTTGCCGAGTGCGGCGAGTTCATCGGTCTTGCCGGCGGATTCCAGCGCCACGATCACGCCCATCTTGCCGGCGCCTTCGATCACGGCGTTGTGTACATAGCTCGACACCACGCCCTTGCCGACTTCCAGCAAGGCCGCGCGACGCAGCGTCATGTTTTCGCCGATGGTTGCAATGGCATCCGCAATGGCGGTCTCGACCGTCACGTCGCCGACCTTCGCAGCCTTGATCTTCTCGACATCGCCGCCGACCTTGAGGGCGACCTGCGCGATCATCTTGACCAGTCCCTGGAACTGCTCGTTGCGCGCAACGAAGTCGGTCTCGGAATTGACCTCGACGACAACGCCCCTTGTGCCCGCCGTCACCGCACCGATCAGGCCTTCCGCCGCGACGCGGCCGGCCTTCTTCGCGGCCTTCGACAGGCCCTTCTTGCGCAGCCAGTCGATCGCCGCCTGCATGTCGCCGTCGTTTTCCGAAAGCGCCTGCTTGCAGTCCATCATGCCGACGCCGGTGGTCTCGCGCAGGTCCTTGACCATCGCCGCTGTGATTGTTGCCATTGTTGCACGTCCTCTGCCTGTCAGGGCGGCGGCGCGGCCTTGGCCCTCGCCGTCATCCACCGCCAGGAATGTCGTAAATTGAAAGGGGGTGGCCGGGAATGTCTCCCGGCCAGCGTGCTGTTTGCGTTATTCCGCTTCCGCGGTCATCGCCTTGGCCTGGGCTACCCAGCCGTCGGCCCGGCTCGGAAGTCCGACTTCTTCGCCGATCTTGTGCGCGGTGTCGTGATCGAGCTCGGCCAGCTGCCAATAGTGGAAGATGCCGAGATCGTTGAACTTCTTCTCGATCGCGCCGGACACGCCGGTGAGCTTCTTGAGATCGTCGGCAGCCCCTCGCGGACCGGCAAGCCCCTGGAAACCCACGGGCTGCGGCGCCACCGGAATTTCCTCGCGGACCGGGTGCGCCAGGGCTCCGGCATCGATGCCGGAATCGCCCTGCGCCCGCGAAATGCCGTCGATGACGGCGCGGGCCATGAGATCGCAATACAGCGTAATGGCTCGGCCGGCGTCGTCATTGCCCGGCACCACATAGGTGATGCCCTTGGGGTCCGAATTGGTGTCGACGATCGCGGCGACCGGAATGTTCAGCCGCTGGGCTTCCTGGATCGCGATGTCTTCCTTGTTGGTGTCGATCACGAAGATCATGTCGGGCAGTCCGCCCATGTCCTTGATGCCGCCGAGCGAACGGTCGAGCTTGTCGCGCTCGCGCTGCAGCGTCAGCCGCTCTTTCTTGGTATAGGCGTTGGCATCGCCGGAATTGAGCACCTCGTCGAGGTGCCGCAGCCGCTTGATCGAACCGGAAATCGTCTTCCAGTTGGTCAGCGTGCCGCCGAGCCAGCGCGAATTGACGAAATACTGCGCCGACCGCTTGGCAGCCTCGGCGACGCCATCCTGCGCCTGCCGCTTGGTGCCGACGAACAGGACACGGCCGCCCTTGGCGACGGTATCGCTGACGGCCTGCAGCGCGCGATGCAACAGCGGCACGGTCTGGGCGAGATCGATGATGTGGATGTTGTTGCGGGCGCCGAAAATGTAATCCGCCATCTTCGGATTCCAGCGGTGCGATTGGTGGCCAAAGTGCACGCCAGCTTCAAGCAGCTGGCGCATAGAAAAATCGGGAAGCGCCATAGTCTAGTTCTCCGGTTGGTTCCTCCGGAAGCGTGTGAGCAGACGAGCCTTATGGCCCGGCTGCCACCGGACGGCCTTTTGAGCCATGCTTCCGTGTGAGATGGCGCGGTATATAGCGGGATTTCCGGGAGAAGCAAGGAAATAGGGCCGGTTTTGGCCACCCATTGACGGTATTCGGCGATGGCTACACCATCCGTCGATGGAGTTCGAAATCCTTGGCGAAATCACTAAAATTGAGACCTTCGCTACGGGGTCCGGGATTCGTGAAGTAGCCCGACTGCGGCGGATTTATGGGCGCGGTCGCTGGCGCAAACGCAAGGGAATCGCGCGCGTTCGGTTGGCGGATGGCACTATCCTCCTAGCTGAAGTACACTGGTACGAAGCTGCGGGAATCGGACGGAAAGAGTACAAAATCAAGCACCTGCTTTGAAAAGTGAAACCATGGCACAAGCGAAACAACTGGTGGTTTGCATCGAAAACGAGGGTTACGCGGCGTCGCTGGAGAAGCGGAAAATTTACGTCGCGCTTCGCGATACCGCCGCCGAGAAGCATGGTCTGCTTCGGATCGTTGATGAATCCGGAGAAGATTATCTTTATCCGAAGACATCCTTCCGCTCGATCGCGCTGCCGCAGGGCGTGAAAAGAGCGGTGTTGGCCGCTTAGTCCACGACCCTTCCGTTCGTTATTCTCGCCGGACCAGACCCATGAGATCGTCATCACACGACAAGACGGCCGGAATCCTGATTGGTTTCGAATCGGAAGAGGATTGGTTCGAATACCGGCTCGAAAACGATCCGCGATTTCTACGCCGGATCGAGCAGGCGCGCGACAGCTTGCGCGCGGGGCGCGGGGTTCGTCTGGAAGACCTCGAAACGGAATAGTCGCCGCACCAATTTAGCTGATCTTGAGGCTCTTGGCGGTGGGATTGCCGTCCTGGTCTGGCTTCACCTCGTAGCTGACGCGTGCGCCGGGGACGAGAATGGTGTAGCCGGCCTTTTGGACGGCCGTGATATGCACAAACATATCCTTGCTGCCGTCATCAGGCACGATAAATCCATAGCCTTTTGTGGCGTCGAACCACTTCACCCGACCTGCCGGCATTGCCAAACCTCGTCCACGACCCGACCCTGCCACGGGATGCCGCGTTTCAATACATTTGCGCATCCAGACAGCATTTCTTGAACTTCTTCCCGCTGCCGCAGGGACAGGGATCGTTGCGGCCCACGTTACGCAGGGGTTCGCGATGGGGTACCCTGAACGACATCGGCGGATTCCGTTTGGACTCATCGCGCCGCTCTTCCGGTTTGAAGCAAGCCCAATCCGACAACTCTGCGATCGTATCGCCAAACAGAGCGTGGCTGCCGTCGGGATGCAGTGGTTCAGCTTCGGGATGCGCAATCGCGTGCTGCAAGTCCTTTTCGAAATCCGCGAAGCTCAGCCATCCCGGATCAATCGAACCCCGCAAAAAGGCCTGCTGGACCAGCGGTTTCAACTCGGCCATTCCAAGCCATGCTATGGCATCGAGCCAGCCTTGCCAGACGTAGCAGTCCTGCTGCGGCTTGAGTTGCGAGTAGCAATCGCGCAGGAATTCCTCCGTCGCAGCGCGCGGCAGATCGCCTCGCCGCGTCAGCATGGCGATCGCCTGACACATGCGCGAGCGGATGAACTGGTCGGCTTCCTTGTCCCGAATGATGTCGTAGAGCGGCTCAGGATCGCCATCGAAAACGGACGCCATCACGCGATGGGACGTCTCGGTAATAGCGCCGTCGAGAATCGTGTCGAGAACGTCGCGCGGCAACCGCAGCAATACAGCCAGCGGCCAATACGCCGACTTCTCGCGCCACTCGCCGAGCAGATGAAACATAAAAAACAACGCACCCGGCGCGACCGGTTCGCTTCCCATCGACAGGAATTCGTCGATGCTCCGCAGGAACACGGGCGCCATCGTTTCGCGATTGGCCTGAGCGGCACGGATCGCATCGACCGGCAATCCCTCCCCCTCGCCCAACAACTCGACGATATGCAAGGCATCCATCGTCAGCTCCCGGAATCGCGCCTATTCGCCGAGCTATACCGTCTGCACGTCCACCACGCCCGACACTGCCTTGATGGCGCCGGCGATCTGCGGCGAGACCTTGAAGCGGCCGGGGAGCTTCATTTCCACCTCGGTTTCGAGATCGAGCATGATGACCAGCGAAACGTCGCCATCGGCCCCTGCTCCCGGCGCAGACTTGGCCGCAGCGCCGCGGGCGGGACCGGCTGCGGATGCCGCCTCCGGCATGTTCAGCCGCTTGGCGATGGAATCCAGCGGCCTGGTATCACGGACGAAAATCCGGAGACCCTTCTGGGTCTTGGCCGCGGCGGCGTCCAGCGGTTCGGCGTGCAGAACGCGGGCGCGGACGTCCTCGCCCTGCAGTTCGGCGCCGAGCTGCAGTAGCACTGCCGCTCCCGGCTCCAGCACCTCGCGGTATTGCGCCAGACCTTCCGAGAACAGCACCGCTTCGAAATGGCCGGTCGGGTCCGATAGCCCGATGATGCCCATCTTGTTGCCGGTCTTGGTGCGTCGCTCCATGCGCGACACCACGGTGGCGGCCACCTTGCCCGCGGTCGCGCCGGTTTTGACGGCGCGCGAAAATTCCGCCCAGGACTGCACCCGCAGGCGTTTCAGCACCACGGCGTAATCATCGAGCGGATGTCCCGACAGGAAAAACCCGATGGCGTCGTATTCGCGCCGCAACCGCTCCGCGGGCAGCCAGGGCTCGACCTGCGGCAGCATGATGGTCGGCGCATCGGCAGCACCTCCGAACATGTCGTTCTGTCCCATGGTCGCGGCCTCGTGGCTGCGCTGGCATGCGGACAGGATGGCCTCGGCGCCGGCGAACACCCGCGCCCGATTGGAATCCAGCGCATCGAACGCGCCGGCCGCCGCCAGACTCTCGATGACGCGCTTGTTGATCGCCCGCGGGTTCACCCGTGCAGCGAAATCGGCCAGTGAGGTGAACAACCCGTCCTTGCGGGCATCGACAATGAGTTCGACCGCCTGGGCGCCGACACCCTTGAGGCCCGCCAGCGCGTAATAGATGGTGCCGTCGCTGACTTCGAAGGTCGGGCCGGAACGGTTGACCGAGGGCGCCTCGACCTTGATGCCGAGCCGCTGCGCTTCGGCGCGAAATTCCGAGAGCTTGTCGGTGTTGCTGAGGTCGAGCGTCATCGACGCCGCCAGGAATTCCACCGGATAATGCGCCTTCATGTAGGCGGTGTGATAGGACAGCAGCGCATAGGCCGCGGCGTGGCTCTTGTTGAAACCATAATCGGCGAACTTGGCGAGCAGTTCGAAGATGGTGTCGGCCTGCGCCGGCTGGATGCCGTGTTCGATCGCGCCGGAGACGAAGCGCTCGCGCTGCTGCTCCATTTCCTTGCGGATCTTCTTGCCCATCGCCCGGCGCAGCAGATCGGCTTCGCCGAGCGAATAGCCCGCCATCACCTGGGCGATCTGCATCACCTGTTCCTGATAGATGATGACGCCGAAAGTCTCTTTCAGGATCGGCTCGAGCATGGGATGCAGGTATTCCGGCTCTTCGTCGCCATGCTTGCGGGCGCAATAGGTCGGAATGTTCGCCATCGGGCCCGGACGATACAGCGCGACCAATGCGATGATGTCCTCGAAGCGGTCGGGCCGCATATCGACCAGCGCGCGCCGCATGCCCTGGCTTTCAACCTGGAACACGCCGACCACGTCGCCGCGTGCCAGCATCGCGTAGCTCGGTGCGTCGTCGAGGGGCAGCCGCGCCAGATTGAGTTCGACGCCGCGCTGCTTCAACAGCTTCACCGCGAGATCGAGCACCGTCAGCGTCTTGAGGCCGAGGAAGTCGAATTTGACCAGGCCCGCAGGCTCGACCCATTTCATGTTGAACTGGGTCACCGGCATGTCGGACTTGGGATCGCGGTACAGCGGCACGAGTTCGCTTAAAGGCCGGTCCGAGATCACGATGCCGGCGGCGTGGGTCGAGGCGTGCCGGGTCAGGCCTTCGAGGCGCTGCGCGATATCGAACGCGCGGGCCACCACCGGGTCCTCATCGCGAAACGCCTGCAGCTTCGGCTCGCTCGCGATCGCCGCCGCCAGCGTCACCGGAGCCGCAGGATTCTGCGGCACCAGTTTGGTCAGCTTGTCGACCTGGCCATAGGGCATTTGCAGCACCCGGCCGACGTCGCGGAGCACGCCCCTCGCCTGCAGCGTTCCGAAGGTGATGATCTGGGCGACCTGATCGCGGCCATAGCGTTTCTGCACATAGCGGATCACCTGATCGCGGCCGTCCTGGCAGAAGTCGATGTCGAAATCGGGCATCGAGACGCGTTCCGGATTGAGGAAGCGCTCGAACAGCAGGCCGAACTGGATCGGATCGAGATCGGTGATGGTCAGTGCATAGGCTACCAGCGAGCCTGCGCCGGAGCCGCGGCCGGGTCCGACCGGAATGCCCTCGGCCTTCGCCCACTGGATGAAGTCGGCCACGATCAGGAAATAGCCCGCGTAATTCATGCGGGTGATGACGTCGAGCTCGAAGGCGAGCCGGGCGCGATAGTCTTCTTCCGAAGTGCCCTGGGCGAGGCCGTGAATCCTGAGCCGGTTGCGCAGGCCCTCCTCCGCCTGACGGCGCAATTCCGCGGCTTCATCGCTTTCGGCGTCCGCCGCATGGGTGCCGGCGCCGACCGTGAAACGCGGCAGGATCGGCTTGCGCGTGACCGGGCGGAAGGCACAGCGCTCGGCGATCTCGACCGTGGAGGCCAGCGCCTCCGGCAGGTCGGCGAACAGCACGGCCATTTCGGCGCGGGTCTTGAAGCGATGATCCGGGGTCAATTGATCGCGGTCGGTCTCGGCGATCAGGCGCCCGCCGGCAATGCACAACAGCGCATCGTGGGCTTCGTAATCATCGGCGGTGGCGAAATACGGCTCGTTCGTCGCGACCAGCGGCAGCCCCTTGGCATAGGCAAGATCGATCAGGCCGGTTTCGGCCCGCCGCTCCCGGTCGATGCCGTGGCGCTGCAGCTCGATATAGAGCCGGTCGCCGAACATCGACGCCAGCCGGTCGCAGCGCGTCGCCGCAAGCGCTGCATGATCGGCGTGGATCGCCAGCGAGATCGGGCCCTCGGGTCCTCCCGTGAGCGCAATCAGGTCGTCGGCGTCGCCTTCCAGCCATTCGAACTTGATGTGCGGGGCCTGATTGACGGGCGTCTCCAGGAACGCCCGCGAGTTCAGCCGCATCAGGCTGCGGTAGCCGCGCTCGCGCGCCGCCAGCAGCACGATCCGCGCCGGGCCCGCGGCCAGCGCGTTACGGGCGCTCGGGTCCTGGTCGCCGAAATCGACCGCGAGCTCGCAGCCGATAATGGGCTGGATGCCGTAGCCCGCCATCTTCTCGGAGAATTCCAGCGCCCCGAACATGTTGTCGGTGTCGGTCAGCGCCAGCGCCGGCTGGCGGTCGGCCTTGGCCAGTTCGACCAGCTTCTCGATCTTGATCGACCCCTTCAGCAGCGAATAGGCACTGTGGACGTGGAGATGAATAAATCCGGCATTGGACATGGTTGCCGAAGGCTTCTGGGTCATGGAGGAAAGCAATCACCGGGCTTGAGGGGGCTCGCGACCGCCAGGGCCGACTCGCTCCTCAATGGTGAAGCCTCCATCCGCCTCTGTCCACGCGGAACCGCCAGCCGGGACAAGGCGTCCCCGCTTTCCCGAAAACAGGGCCCCGTGCCGGCCCAACCGGCCGCGACTCAGAGCTGGGGGATCAGCTGCGCCCAGACCGCGATCATCCCGACAAAAAGCACGATCGACGCCAGTGCCGCAGCCTCTTCCACGAATGTCTTCAACATGCCCGCCTCCTCGGTTCTGGAACATATGACGAACATTGTTGCTGTTTTGTTCTGGGAGTCAAGAGGCCGAATGTCGGAGTGTCTGGGAATGAGGGGCTTTTGGTTAATCGGGCAAATGCCGTCTCGTTTTAGCGAGATCCCCTAATCCAACTCGACCACCTGGCCGTCCACCAGCGACACCCGCCGGTCCATGCGTCCCGCCAGTTCCATGTTGTGGGTCGCGATCAGCATCGCCACGCGGGTGGCCCGGACCAGTTGCATCAGCGCCCCGAACACGTGGTCGGCGGTGTGCGGATCGAGATTGCCGGTCGGCTCGTCGGCGAACAATACGCGGGGCGCGTTGGCGACGGCGCGCGCGATCGCCACCCGCTGCTGCTCGCCGCCGGAAAGCTCGGCCGGCCGGTGCTTGATGCGTTCGCCGAGGCCGAGATAGGCGAGGATTTCGGTGGCGCGCTTGACGGTCTCGGCGCGCTTGAGGCCGCGGATCATCTGCGGCAGCATGACGTTCTCAAGCGCGGAGAATTCCGGCAGCAGCCGGTGCGACTGGTAGACGAAGCCGATATCGGTGCGCCTGATCTGGGTGCGCTCGGTGTCGGACAATTGCGAGGTCGGCGCGCCCCCGACATAGACCTCGCCGTCATCGGGGCTTTCGAGCAGGCCCGCGATATGCAGCAGCGTCGATTTGCCGGCGCCCGACGGCGCCACCAGCGCCACCGACTGCCCTGCCCACAGCGCGAGCTTGGCGCCATCGAGAATGGTCAGCGTGGTCTCGCCCTGGATGTACCGGCGCTTGATCTCGTGGAGATAAACCACCGGTACATCTTCCGCCCCCTGCTCCGCCATCTCTACCTCACTCGTACCGGAGCGCTTCGACGGGATCGAGGCGGGCGGCGCGCCAGGACGGATAGAGGGTGGCGAGGAACGACAGCGTCAGCGCCATGATCACGACAGCACCGGTCTCGCCGACATCGATCTCGGCCGGCAGCTTGGAGAGGAAGTACAGCTCCGGCGAAAACAGTTCGGTGCTGGTGAGCCAAGACAGGAATTGCCGGATCAATTCGATGTTCAGGCAGATCAGCACGCCGACAAAGAACCCGGTCAGCGTGCCGACCACGCCGATCGCCGCCCCCGTGATCAGGAACACCCGCATGATCGACCCCTGCGAGGCGCCCATGGTGCGCAGGATCGCGATATCGCTGCCCTTGTCCTTGACCAGCATGATCAGACCCGAGACGATGTTCAGCGCCGCCACCAGCACGATCATGGTCAGAATCAGGAACATCACGTTGCGCTCGACCTGCAGCGCATTGAAAAAGGTCGAGTTGCGTTGCCGCCAGTCCACCAGGAAGATCGGCCGCCCCGCCGCTTCGGTCACGGTCTTGCGGAAGGTGTCGATCCTGTCCGGATTGGTGGTGAACACCTCGATCGCGGTCACGTCGTTGGGACGGTTGAAATAGGCCTGCGCCTCCGGCAGCGGCATGAACACGAAACTCGAAGTCGTATTCAGACATTCCGATCTCGAACACCGCCGTGACCTTGTAGGGCTTGATCCGCGGCGTCACGCCCATCGGGGTCACAGCGCCTTTCGGCGAGACCAGCGTGATGCTATCGCCGGCATGCAGCGACAACTGATCGGCGAGCCGGCGGCCGATGGCGACGCCCTGCCCGTCGTCAAAGCCTTCGAGCGTACCCTGCTTGATGTTGTTGGCGATCGAGGTGAGGTTGTTGAGGTCGTCGGCGCGAATGCCGCGCACCAGCACGCCCGATGCGTTGAACGGCGAGGAGGCCAGCGCCTGGCCATCCACGACAGGGGCGGCAAGACGGATGCCCTGCACCTGGTTGATGCGCTCGGCGACGTCCTTCCAGTCGGTCAGCGGCGATTCCAGCGGCTGTACCAGCAGATGGCCGTTGAGGCCGAGGATCTTGTCCAGCAATTCCTTGCGGAAGCCGTTCATCACCGCCATCACGATGATCAGCGTGGCGACGCCGAGCATGATGCCGAGAAACGAGAAACCGGCGATGACGGAGATGAAACCTTCCTTGCGACGTGCCCGCAGATAGCGTCCGGACAGCAGCCATTCGAAGGCGGCGAAAGGTGGGGTTCGAACTGGCTCGCTCATGGTTTCATCCATAGCCCGGTTTACAGACGATTCGGGCTAATTGTAGCCGTAACCGCCGATAACCCGGCCCGGCCGGTGGATAATTCCATTATGCGGTCAGCCGGGCCACGACATCGGCGGGATTGAGATTCTCGCGGCTGCCGTCGCTGCGCCGCTTGAGTTCGAGTTTGCCTTCGGCAAGGCCCTTCGGCCCGACCATAATCTGCCAGGGGATGCCGATCAGGTCGGCGGCGGCGAATTTGGCGCCGGCGCGCTGGTCGGTGTCGTCATAGAGCACTTCGACGCCCTTGGCGGTGAGTTCGCGATAGAGCTGTTCACAGGCGGCATCGGTGCCGGAATCGCCCTGCTTCAGATTCAGGATCGACGCCCTGAAGGGCGCCACCGCCTCCGGCCATTTGATCCCGGCGTCATCGTGACAGGCCTCGATGATGGCGCCGACCAGCCGCGAGACGCCGACGCCATAGGAGCCGCCATGCACCGCGACCTCGGCGCCATCGGCGCCGGCGACCATCGCCTTCATCCTGTCGGAATATTTGGTGCCGAAATAGAAGATCTGGCCGACCTCGATGCCCCGCGTCTGCACTTTCTTCTCCGCGGGCACCTCGCGGTCGAAACGCGCGGCGTCATGGACGTCCTCGGTGGCGGCATAGACCGAGGTCCATTGCTGGATGATCGGATTGAGATCGCCGTCGTAGTCGATCTCCTCGCCCGGCACCGGCAGATTGAGCACGTCGCTGTCGCAATAGACGGCGGACTCGCCGGTCTCGGCGAGCACGATGAATTCGTGGCTGAGATCGCCGCCGATCGGCCCGGTTTCCGCGCGCATCGGGATCGCCTTCAGACCCATCCGCGCGAAGGTGCGCAGATAGGCGACGAACATCCGGTTGTAGGAGCGGCGCGCGGCGGCCTCGTCGATGTCGAAGGAATAGGCGTCCTTCATCAGGAATTCGCGGCCACGCATCACGCCGAAGCGCGGACGCTGCTCGTCGCGGAATTTCCACTGGATGTGATAGAGGTTGAGCGGCAGGCTCTTGTAGGATTTGACGTAGGCGCGGAAAATCTCGGTGATCATTTCCTCGTTGGTCGGCCCGAACAGCAGTTCGCGCTTGTGCCGGTCGGTGATGCGCAGCATCTCCGGGCCGTAGGCATCGTAGCGGCCGCTTTCGCGCCAGAGATCCGCCAGTTGCAGCGTCGGCATCAACAGTTCGATCGCTCCGGCGCGGTCCTGCTCCTCGCGGACGATCCGTTCGATCTTCTTCAGCACCCGCAGGCCCAGCGGCAGCCAGGCATAGATGCCGGCCGCCTCCTGCCGCATCATGCCGGCGCGCAGCATCAGGCGATGCGACACGATCTCGGCCTCCTTGGGATTTTCCTTCAGGATGGGCAGAAAAAACCGCGACAATCGCATGGATACACTCGGGAAGAATTGGTGGGAGACGGGAGGCCTCCAGTGAAACCGGATCGGATGCAAAAACACAAGGGCGGGAGCGCTAAATGCCGCTAAAGCAGCGGATTTATCGTTGTTTTGCGGAAAGAGTTTGACCGCGCGAATAAGGCGCGAAAGCGGCCGGCGTGGCTGGGGCGTGCCCCGGATGCTGCGCAACGCGCCGCCCTTGCGGCGTGGTGCGCTGCTGATCCGGGGCCCATCGTGCACATCGTACAGCGTGGGTCCCGGCTCTGCGGAGCAGCGTGAAGAACGCTGCACCGCGTCCGGGACACGAAACTGATTGCTCACAGACTCTCCGGATGGGACCGATGCAAGCGGAGGGCCGCGCAAGAAGACGAAACGCGTTACGCCCTTCACCGCGCCAGCACCTCGAAGTCGTCCTCCAGCGTGATCTTCTCAAAGTCCGTGACCAGGGCGTCGATGCGCATGTGCCAACGGCCGGGATAGGGCAGCGGCACGCCGCCGACATGCCAATAGCCGTCCGCACCCAGGACCGCGTTGCGCTCCAGCGGCTCGATGCCGCGCTCGGGCAGGCTCAGGGTCAGCAGGGCTTCCCTGGCGGTGAGCAGGCTGCCGTCGCCGTTCATCAGTTGCAGCACGAAGGCGTCGGAGCCGACCTTGCCCGGCGAAATCAGGACCTGAAACATCGCGTTCTCGGTATGGATATGAACCGCCAGCGGCGCACTGACGCTCGCTGCCAGCGCCCGCGGCGGCGGCGTAAAACGCCAGCCGGCGACGACAGCGAGAATGACCGCCACGACCACGCATTCGATCAGGATCGAGCGCACCAGCGGCTGTGTTTTCGAAGCATCGTTCGCCAGAGCAGGCGTCAGCCGAAACCGGTTCAGCGCCGCAAGACCGAGCAGGACGACAACCAGCGCTATCTTGATCGACAGGATGATCCCGTATCGGGTCTCGACCAATGCGCGAAAACTCTCAAGCTGCACGATCGCCAGCATGAGGCCGGTCAGCACCAGCATGGCCACGACCGCGACCGCCACCCGCGAAAACCGATTCAATGCCGGGAGCAGCCCCGACCCCGGTCGCCGCGCCATCGCAACCAGCGGCACCAGCGCACCGACCCAGAAGGCGACGCCGACACCGTGCAGGAACACCATCGGCCGGGTCAGCCATTGCGGCGGCGCCGTACTGGCGTGACCGCTTGTGGCCAGCGATACGCCGACACCCGCCATCGCCAGCACCGACAACGCGCGCACCACACTCAGGGATCCGCTTTGCTGCGCGACAAGACTTGCGGCCATCGCAGCGATTCCGATCAGCAGCGACGGCCCGAGGCTGGTGTCAAGCGCGGCTTTCCATGGCGCCGATATCGCGAGGTCACCGACGCCAAGGTTCAGGAGATCGAGACCCTGAAGGCCCAGCGATGCCATGGCGCTGATGAGACCGACGATCAAGGCGGCGCGAACAACATTTGAACCTGCGCGGGTCTGCGCGATTGAGGTGCTGAAAAACACCCCACCGACGCCCGCGAACAGTCCGAGATAGACGCCGATCCGCGTCAGCCAGATCAGGCCGGCAACGCCGTAACCGGCATTCAGTTGCTCAGCCGGCGTTCCCGTCACGGCCCCGATCGAAAACACCAGCGAGCCTGCGACGGGGTGACCATCCGCGGAGATCACACGGTAGCTGACGACCTGGGTGCCCCGCGGCAGCGTGGCAGGCATGTGATCACGATGGATTCGTCATGAAGGCGTGCACATCGGCGTCGTCGCGCACCCTGCCCTCGGCGTCTATCAGGCGGACAAGGGCCGGCGTCACCGCTTCGTTGAATTGCAACTGCACCGTGTTCGGCGCTTCCGCCAGAATGCTGCCGTCGCCGGGCTGCACCGAGACCAGCGATGCATGGGCGTGAGCGCCTGATGCGAAGCAGAGAACCGACAGCAGCCCCGCCAGTCCGGCGACAAGGCGCATCATGACGGCTGTTATTGTTTCGGCATTAGGCGAACACCCGGCGCGGGCGCCTTGCTGTCATGCCCGTGGGCATGTGCATCGCCCTCGGCCGGAATCTCGATCCAGCGGCTGATCCCCTGCTCGCATTCCTGCACGACGGGGAAATACAACATCGTGTTCGGCTTCAGACCGCCGGTCAGAAAGGCGCCCACGACGAATTCGTCATGCTTGTCGCTCGCAAGTTTGCCGCCGCTCCACACCACTTCCTTGACGCCTTCGGTTTGCGGGACGCCCTGATAATCGTAGCTTGCGGCATATTTGCCGGTGATCGTCTCCACATTCCAGCCGGTCTTCGGCACCGGCTTCACCGCGATCACGCCTTCGGGAATCTGAACGCGTATCTTGATGGTGGCAGAACCGGCGCAGCCATGCGGCACGGCGAACACCGCCTTGTATTCTTCGCCAATGGTCGCCTGTTTGGCTTCCAGCGTGATATGCGCGCTGGCCGGCGACACCGCGAGCGCGGCGAGCCCGGCCCAGAGATAGCCTGCCTTCGTCATCTGCGGCCTCACATCTTCATGCCGGAATGATCCGGCATCTTCTTCATATCCATGTTCTTCATGTCCATGCCGCCGGACGCGGCAGCGGGCGCCGCTGCGCCGACGCCCTGCACGTCAAGCGAGAGCTTCACCTTGCCGGCTTTTTCGAACTCGAGCGTGACCGGCACCTTGTCGCCCTGCTTGAGCGGCGTCTTCAGGTCGAACATCATCAGGTGATAGCCGCCCGGCGCGAGCTTCACGGTCTTGCCGGGCTCGATGGTCAGCCCCTTGTCGAGCGGGCGCATCGTCATCACGCCGTTGCTCATGGCCATTTCGTGGATCTCGACCTTGCCGGCGACGTCGGCCGCTCCGCCGATCAGCCGATCCGGCGCCGCGCCCTTGTTCTCGACGGTCAGATATCCGCCGCCGACCTTGGCGCCGTTCGGCGTCGCCCGGCTCCAGGCCTGCGTGATCACGAGATCACCGGCCTTGACCTCCTGGGCTTGCGCGGGGACAGTGAACAGCGCCGCGGTAAGCGCGGCGCAACCGAGAGTCCGTGAGAGCTTGTTCATCAGATTTTCCTTTGGTTTCCTGTTTCGCCCAGGCACGACCTAGAACGTGTATTTCCCGGCGAGAACGAAGGTTCTTCCCGGGAACGGATGGAAGAGGAAGTATTGCTCGTTGAACAGATTATCGATCCCGAAATCGAACGCGAAATTCTTCGTGGCGTTGTAGTGAATCTTCATGTCCGCAACAAAGTAATTGTCGAATGCGCCGTAAACGTGAGGAACGATGTCGGTGTTATCCAGCGTCGAATACTGCTTGCCGCTGTAGCGCGCCGCCACCGTGAAGGCCCAGCTCTCGTTCGGCCGATACGTCATCCCCAGCCTCGCCCGCCAGTCCGGAACATAGGGCACGCGCTTGCCGACGACGCTGTCGGGAAGCTTGGTCAGGGGATCGGTCCCGGTCCAGTTCGGATCCGACAGGATGCGGGAATCGACATAGGTCACGCTGCCGAACAGCTGAAGGCCGGTCACCAGCACGTTGTTCTTTTCCGCCGAAAGTTCAATGCCGCGCATCCGGATCGCCGCGACGTTGCTGAAGGTTGTCGCCATCACCTGCGTGTTGTTGGCGGCGGTGACCGTGTTGGTCTGCGAGATGATGGCGTTGTTGGTCCGCTCGTTGAACAGCGTCAGCCTGACCCGGCCATCGGTCCAGTGACGCTCGATATTGAGCTCGCCGGTGAAATCCTGCTCCGGCGTCAGCAGGGGGTTGGGGAGCACCACGACGTTGCTGACGGCAACGTTCTGGTAGAGTTCGGTAACCGTCGGATAACGATAGGCCTCGCCGAAATTCGCGGTGATGTTCCAGTCCTTGTTGGGATCGTAAGACAGCGACGCCTTTGGCGAGAAATTGGTGGAGTTGAGTTCCGGCTGACTGGTCGAGGTCGTCGAGGTTATGGCGCCGGTGGTTGAATTGACGCTGGTATTGAGATTGAAGCCGTCCAGCGCGCGCCATGTTTCCAGCCGTCCGCCCAGCGTCAGTTTCAGGTTGGGGACGATCTTCCAGGCGTCCTGCAACCACAAAGCGCCGGTGCGCGTTTCGCCGATCCCGTCGGAATAGAGCTGACCGGTACCCGTGGAAGATGTCGCGTTCCAGACCGCCGAGGCAAATACCGGGTTTTCCAGCCGGTACCGGTCGCCGTGAATGCCAAAACTGATTTCCTGCGGGCCGTCATAGCCGAAGGGGCGCCAGATGCCCTTGGCATCGGCATTCTGCCAGTTGGTGCCGTCGTTGCGCGTGATCTTGCCGTTCTGCGAAAAGCCTACACCGGTAGACGTCACGGTGAACGGGTTGAGCATGATATCCTGCAGGTAATTGTAGCTGGAGACCGAAAGGTCGAAATCGTAAACGCCCCTGGTGTCGCTCTTGAGCGACACGGCGTTGCTGAGATGGGTCTGATCCCAGATGTACTTGTTGCCCGCAAATCCCGAAACGCCGCCAAACGTCGGAGCGCCCGTCGCCGTCGAGGTCAGATAGGTCTGCGGATTGGAAATCTGATGATTGTTCCAGATGCCCAGCGAATACGTCGCCTGCAGCAGCGGCGTGACATCGTAAGCCAGCCTCAGATTCCCGGAGGTCTGCTGCGAATGCGCCAGCGTGCCGGTTCCGACGACATCGGCGACCTGCCCCTGCTTGTTGAGGGCCAGGAATGTTCCGGTTGTTCCGGCCGGTACCGAGCCATTGGTCGTATAGGTCAGCGGCTGCTGGTAGCTGTCGAGGTAGTTCGCCGTGATCAGCCAGGACAACGCACCATCGCGATTGCCGGCCGCCGCACTGGTCTGGCTGGTCACATGGGTGTCCCTGGTGCCGTATTGATTCCACGGCATGATCGACACCGTTTCCTTCGCCACCGCGAACGGCTTGTCCGGCATCTTCGAGGTGATCAGCAGCACCCCGCCGATGGAATTGCCCGGGTAGGCGGCGGCGAACGGCCCGTTGAGAAAATCGATCCGCGCGATCGCTTCGGGTGAAATCAGAATTCCACTTCGGCGACGCGCCTGAATTATTGTTGCCGATCAGCGCGGAGATCAGCAGATCATCGTAATAGATCAGCGTGCGCGCGCTCGAATTAAGTCCCCAGCTACGCGTCGCCAGCACGGCCTGGTTGTCGCCGTCGTTGCGCTTGCGCACGAACAGGCTTGGCATGTATTTGACGGCGTCTTCCGGGTCCTTGAGATTGATGGTCTCGTCGATCTGCTTCGCCGTGATACTGAAGGACTCCTGCGGCAGCCCGAATCGCTGCTTGATCGGCGGCGTGGCGAGCGATGCGCTGACACCGCTGTCGCTCTGCACGACCGGCGGATTGGCCGCCGCTGTCACCGCCGGCTTCCTGCTGCGCCGCGCCGTCGAGGCTGATCGTTGCGGCCTGGCGGCGGGCCGGATCGCCTGGCGTTGACCCGGCGCTTCCACCGTTACAGGCGGCAACTGCCGATCGGCCGTCTGCGCGTGCGTCATGGAAGGAATTGCGGAAAATGCGCTGCAAAGCGCCAGCGCGCTTGCGCTACTCGAAACGCGACAACGAAACATGGATCGAATCCTGACACCGGCGCGAAGGCCAGCTTACTGAACTGCACCAACCGGCACGGCCCCAGCCGCGCCAATCGTTCGGATGTTCGACAGGTCAGGAAATGGACGGAGGCGCGCGCGCCTGCGAGTTCGAGCCGACTCGGATGGTGGCCACGGTGTCCACAGCTTCCAGCCACGATACGCGCTGGTACTGCCGCTGCAGACTTACAAAAATGAGCGGTGGCGGATCGATGGCAATTGACCCGCCATGACCGGCCCCGCAGAAGGCGCAACAATTCCCTTGATCGTGCGCCTTGGCTGGCGCCGTCTGGATGTCCGAGGAAGCAGACGTCATCCCGGAACAGATCGATGCCATATAAAGCGGATCGGAGACGGCATTGGCGACAACGCGAAACGCGGCGATCGGAGCAAACAGCTGCACCAAAAGCGCCAACATCACGATTGGAATACAGGCTTCCAGCCGCCGTCGCATGATTTTCCCCAACGAGCTTTCTCTTTCCTAACACCCGCGCAACGGCTTGTCGAGAACGCACTGCTTCAGCAGCATCGTGCCCAAGCTGAACCGCTTGTCTCCTCAAGACGTCCGTTGAAAGATCAATCACGCTTGTTGTTTCAAGCACGGGAATGGAATTCTTCCGAACCTGCGAAGGTTGAAGGAATAAGTCTTCATTGCCGGAGTTTCCGTTGCTGATACCTGCGCATCGGCAAACCGGAACAGAAGGAATACCGTCATGATGTTAAAAGCGTTCGCGATCGCGGCTGCGGCCGTCATTTGCATGAGTTCGATGGCGTCGGCGCAAATGGCTCCCGCCAAAATCGCCGATACCCCCAAAGGCAAGGCATTGGTGGATAGCAAGGGCATGACGCTCTACACCTTCGACAAGGACACGGGTGGAAAGTCGATGTGCAACGGCCCGTGCGCGGAGAACTGGCCGCCGTTGATGGCCAGTGCCGACGCCAAGGCTTCCGGCGACTGGACAATCCTTGCGCGTGACGACGGCAAGATGATGTGGGCCTATAAGGGCAAGCCCCTCTACGCCTGGAAAAAGGACAGTGCGCCGGGTGACACCACCGGCGACGGCTTCAACAATGGCGTATGGCACATGGCTACGCCCTGATCGGTCTTGAGCGGGTAAACCTGCTCGGCCTGGCAACGAGACGTTTGCCCGGTGCGCCTGGAAGTGCGCCGGGCTTCCTGTTCATCCGCAAGCAATATCCCGCGTGCCTCCGTGATCACGCCAAAAACCCCGACGCAACCGCGCCGGGGTTTTAGGATGGTTTGCACATTTTCACCGGTGTCAAAAACCAGACCTGGAGAGAACCGGAAACGTGCCTTGTAGCGCCTCTAACGCTCGCCCTTACCATCGCGGATGCGGGGAAATACTCTCCAGGTATCAGTGAACCCGGCGCATCGGTTTGTCGCAAAGTCCAGACGCAACTCGATGGCCTGCTCAATGCATTTCAAGCGCAGCCGCGGCCGCGCCTGGTTCGCCAGGATTCGGTCAGGAAAGGGACGGAGGCGCGCGCCTGGGCGTGGGAGCCGGTTCGGGAACCGAACTGGTCCGGGGTGGCGTCGCGCCAGACCACGCTGATGACGCGGCGGTAGGGCGTCGGCACCGCGGCCATCTGCGGCGTATCGACGGAAGCCCCCGCATGGGCCAGGCAGCACATCGAACAGGCGCCCTCATGGGCGCGCGGCTGGCCGGATGGATCGCTGTGACCGGTTTGGCCCCCGGCTGCATCGCCATGGCAGATGACAGCCGCCTGCAGCGGATCGGACGCGGCGATGCTGGCCGCCCACGTCGCTCCGATCGGTGCGAAAATCTGCACCATCAGGGCAACCAGGACTACGGGGAGGAATTTTCCCGTCCAGCGGCGCATCAGCCAACCACCTTTCTCGAACTGCCAACTAATCATGCAGCGAGTTGGGAGTCGAGATCAGGTTCCCGGTGCGTCGGCGCTATCGCGCCGTCCCTGGGCTTCGAAAATGAAACCTCTCGGCACGCGGCGATGAAATAACACGACCGGTCCGGTGTTGCTGCGTGGCAGGCATTTCCCACGACATTCCCCGCCTTACCCGATTACCCCAAAGCGGATTGAGACGCACAGATGCAACTGTGAGTGGCGAATTCCCGATCATTTCGCAATATGCTCGAATTTTGAACAATCGTTGCTGAAAATGATGACAAGACGAAAAAGATGGTCTACCAGTGCGGGCTCAGGCTGGCCGCAAGGTTCAAGTCTGGTGGTCCAAGTCTGGTTGTCCAAGTCTCGGGAGGAGCCCTGGCGCGCACAAGCAGCGTCGCCCCGCCAATCAAAATCAAATCCAAGTTTGCGGGGAAATAGGGTCGACACAATTTCTGGAGCAGGGCTTGCGCCCTGCTCTTTTTTTTCGAGATGCTTTGAAAAATATCACGCAGATTTTTTTGCGCGGCTTAGATGACGGCTTCCAGCAATCCAATCCGGCACAGCTTTGAACTCGCCGCCGAACGTTGCGAAGATCTGACGCCGCTGGTCTACGCGCGCCTGTTTCGCGAACATCCCGAGGCCGAGCCGATGTTCCGAAGCCAGGGCAGCGATCTGGTGAAGGGCTCGATGCTGGCGCTGACCATCGACGCGATTCTCGACTTCGCCGGCGAGCGCAGCGGCCATTTTCGCCTGATCGCCTGCGAGGCGTCATCGCACGACGCCTACGGCACGCCGCGCGAGCTGTTCGCCGCATTCTTTGGCGTGATCGCGGACAGCTTGCGGGAGCTTCTCGGGCCCGACTGGTCGCCGGAGATGACCGAGGCGTGGCGAAAATTGCTGGCGGAGATCGATGGCGTCGTCGCGCAGGGCGAAATGCCGCGCGAGCCGCAAATCCCGACCTCATCCTGAGGAGCCGCGCCCTTGCGCGGCGTCTCGAAGGATGAAGAGGCAGCGTGCCGAATGGTTCGAGACGCGCCTCACGGCGCTCCTCACCATGAGGCAGCGGGTGCTGCGGTTCAGAAACCTTTTTTGGACTTGCATGGAAAAACTGATTTCCTGAAGCAATTCAAACCCGAACACACTGTCAAGTCCTCCGCGTAAAAATATTCTGCTTTTCAGAATACCCAAATCAGCGATACATCTTTGCCCGTCCCCGCCCACCCAGAAGGGGCGTTCGCGGTCGTCACGAATGCTGGGCGCGGGATGCGATGGACGCGGGATGGTGCTTTGGACGAGAGCATCACCCGCGGATGGCGAAATCGTGTGGTCCTGACACCCTCACGCCGGTGTCAAGCTGGCGAAGACAAATCGCTTAAGCGACGGTGGCAACAGAGCGGGGCTCACCGGGGAGATCGCGTATAAGCCGTAAACCGTCGCGTGCGGGAATGTCGGGTAATTCCGGTGAACTCGTAGTGGACTAACTCGTGTGCTTTCTACCTTTTTGCACGCGGGGCTATGGGTGCATTGGGCGCCCGGCATTCCCCACGCCCTTTTCGGGCGGAACGAAATGCAAAACCCGGGCGAAATCGCGCCGCGGGATCGAGGATGCTCGTCATTGCGAGGCATCCGGCGCGCGTTCGCGCGACCCGGTGGCTCGCAATGACGGTTACTACAAATACGTCGTCCCGGCCTCCGAGCCGGGACCCATAATCACAGGAAGTGGGGTTGTGCAAAGTCGTCGAACACCGTCTGTCCAACGAAAAGCCGCGGAGTATGGGTCCCGGCGTTCGCCGGGACGACGTTGAGAGAATAGCGCTCGTGACGACGGTTATTAGCTGTTTGATAATTTGAAAAGATCCACTACGCGGGCATCAGACCGCCCGAAGCCCTACTCCCGCTCCAGGAAATTCGATCCGATGTCGGCCTTCTTCTTGATCGGGTCATAATCGCAAAACACGCCGTCGGCGACCAGCGTGTAGCTCGCAATAATGGTGTACTTGTCGAGCTTGACCGAATTCAATCCGATCACGGACGTATTGGTCCCCGTGTTCCATTTGAACGGTGTCGAGCTCTGCGCCCTTTCGCAAGCCGCCACCGCTTCGGCAAAGACATAGCCCTCTACGAAGGCCTTCATGGTCCGGAGCTGGGTCAACGTTCTCCAGTTCATGTAGAACGCGCCTGCAAGACCCGCGATCGTCAGGATCAGAAGTCCGACAACGGTTCTTTGGAAAGTCATTTTCTCGCCTCCCGGTCCGTCAAATCCAATCTCACAGCGGCATCCCCATCAGCCTCGTCAGCCGCTCCACGTTCAGATAGCCGGCGTGATAGGCCAGCATCGCAATGGCGTAGACCACCGCCGAGATCGCCGTGGTCCAGATCAGCTTGCGGCCCATCTGGGTTGCGACCGGCGCGCCGGGGTCGTTGCCGGGAAGCGTCTCGCCATCCTCGTGCTGGCTGCGCACGCCGAACGGCAGCGTGACAAAAAGCACGATCCACCACAAGACGAAGTAGATCGCGAACGCGGTGGAGATGGTGTAGGCCATCGCGGCTCAGGCCTGTTCGATTTCGACAAGCGCGCCGGAAAAATCCTTCGGATGCAGGAACAGCACCGGCTTGCCGTGGGCGCCGATTTTCGGCGTGCCATCGCCGAGCACCCGCGCACCCTCCCTGATCAGGGTGTCGCGCGCCGCGATGATGTCGGGCACATCGTAGCAGATGTGATGGATGCCGCCGTCGGCGTTGCGCTCGAGAAATTTGGCGATCGGCGAGGCCTCGCCGAGCGGCTGGATGAATTCGATCTTGGTGTTGGGCAGCGTCACGAACACGGTGATAACGCCATGCTCCGGCAGCGGCACCGCCGCGGAAATATCGGCGCCGAACGCCGCGCCGTAGATTTTGGCCGCCTTCTCGGCGTCCTTGACCGCGATCGCCACATGATTGAGCCGGCCCAGCATGAAACCACCTCCGCCTTACACCGTGAGCACGTGAACGTAGCACAACGGCTTCTTGCCCCAATGCTCGTTGATGGTCGCCCGCACCGCCCGTCGCACCGACTCCGCCATCGCATCGGGATCGCGCCGCCTGGCGCGCGGCAGGCCTTCCACGGTCGACACGATCGCGTCGAACACAATCTCGTCGATGACTTCACCGGCGGTGTTCTTCTCGGGGATTCCGACCAGATCGATCTGGGGATCGTCGGCGAGTTCGCCCTTGTCGGTCACCGCGATGGCCACAAAGGCGCTGCCGGCGAAGGCCAGTTTGCGCCGCTCGACCACGGCGCGCGATTTGGAATCCTCCAGGATCGAACCATCCTTGAACAGCCGCCCCGACGGCAGTTGCTCGATGATGCCGGGATCGCCCGGACCCAGTTTCACCAGATCGCCGTTGCGGCAGATCAGCACCTTCGGCACCCCGGCGGCACGGGCCAGCTTGGCGTGCTCGAACAGATGCAGCGCCTCGCCGTGCACCGGGATCAGCAGTTGCGGGCGCACCCACGAAATCATGTCGCGCAGTTCGTCGCGGCGGGGATGGCCGGACACATGGACCAGGTGAGTACGGTCGGTGATGACCTCGACGCCCTGCGTCACCAGCCCGTTAATGATGGCGCCGACCGCCTTCTCGTTGCCGGGAATGGTGCGCGAGGAAAAGATCACGCAGTCACCCTTGTTCAGCGTCACCTGCGGATGATCGTCATTGGCGATACGCGACAACGCCGCGCGCGGCTCGCCCTGGCTTCCGGTGCACAGCGCCAGCACCTTGTCGGGCGGAAGATGGCCATAGACGTCGGCGCCGCGGAAACTTTGCACGCCCTCGAGGTAGCCGGTTTCGCGCGCCACCTGGACCACGCGCTCCATCGCGCGTCCGACCACCACCACTTCGCGGCCGGCGGCCCTGGCGGCATCCGCCACCGCGCGCAGCCGCGCAACGTTGGAGGCAAAGGTCGTCACGGCGACGCGGCCCCTCGCCGCTTTCACCAGTTCGGTGATGGTCCTTGCGACTTCCGCCTCCGACGGCGAGCGCCCTTCCCGCACCGCGTTGGTGGAATCACCGACCAGCGCCAGCACGCCGGCATCGCCGAGTTCGCGCAAGCGCCGCTCGTCGGTGGGCACGCCGATGATCGGGGTCGGATCGATCTTCCAGTCGCCGGTATGCAGCACCGTGCCGGCTTCGGTATGGATCGCCAGCGCATGGGATTCCGGAATCGAATGCGCCACCGGAATGAACTCGACATTGAACGGGCCGAGATCGATCCGTCCGCCCGACGGCACCACCGTAACCGGGATCTTCGGCGGATTACGCTCGGACGCGCATTTGGCCTCGAACAGCGCGGCGCTGAATTTGGTGGCGTAGATCGGGCATTTCAGCTTCGGCCAGAGGTCGATGATGGCGCCGAAATGATCTTCGTGGGCGTGGGTCAGAACGAGACCGACGAGATTCTTGCGCTCCTTTTCGAGAAAGCGGATGTCCGGCATGATGAGATCGATACCCGGCAGATGCTCCTCGTCTCCAAAGGAGACGCCGAGATCGACCGCCAGCCAGGAACGCTGATGGCGGTTACCGAGCCCGTAGATCGACAGGTTCATGCCGATCTCGCCGACGCCGCCAAGCGGCGCAAAGGTCAGTTCGTCCGGTCGCGACATTATGCTGCCCCCGCCGACGCCGCCGAGCCGAAATGCACGTCACCTGCCGAGACCGGGACCCGCTTGCCGTCGGACGTGCCGATGATCAGACAACCGCTGTCATCGATGGTGTCGAATATCCCCTTGACGGTCTTGCCGCCGGCCTTGACCGAGACGGGCCGTCCAAGCCCCGCCGCGCGCTCCAGCCAGAGCCGCCGGATTTCCGCAAAGCCGCGCCCCTGGTCCCAGATGCCGTGGAACTCCGCCCAGCTGTCCGACAGCTCGGCGAACAATCTCTCCGCGCTTACCGTAACGCCCAAGGCCGCCAGCGAGGTCGCCGGCGTTGGCGTGCCCGTGGGTGCCGCAACCACATTGGTGCCGATGCCGACCACGACCGCCAGCCGATCACCCACTGCTTCCGCTTCCAGCAGGATGCCGGCGAGCTTGTGCTGCCCGGCCAGCACGTCGTTGGGCCATTTCAGCGAAAATTGCATCTGTTCCGATCCCGCCGAGGCTTCGACTCTTGTTTTTTTCAAGGCGGCTTCGAGCGCAAGCCCGGCGGCGAACCCCAGCGTCGCCGCCGAGGACGGCGATACGTCCAATGCTTCGAGAATGCTACAGGCAAGGTTACCACGTGGCGCGATCCAGGGGCGGTTTCTTCGCCCGCGTCCGGCCGTCTGCTCCGAGGTGACGAACCACTTCGGCCCCTGCTCGCCACCGCGCGCGACCGCCATGGCTTCTGCATTGGTCGAACCGATATGATCGAACGCAACGAGCCGATAACCCGCCGATATGGCCCGCGGACCGAGCAAAAATGCCATTTAGAAAAGCGACTTCGCTGCGACCGTCGCCATGCTCACCAGCGGCCCCGGATAGACGAAGAAGAAGATGTTGAACAGGCCGGCAACCGCCAGCACCGTACGCAATTCAACCCGCATCGGGTCGAGCGCCGGCAGCGGCTCGTCGAAATACATCACCTTGATGATAGTGAGATAGTAAAACGCGCCGACCACGCTGGAGAGTACGCCGACTACGGCGAGCGTGAACAGGCCGGCCTTGATGGCGGCGACGAACACGTACCATTTGGCAAAGAAACCCGCGAGCGGCGGAATCCCCGCCAGCGAAAACAGCAACATGGCAAAGAAGAACGCCAGCAACGGATTGGTGCGCGAAAGGCCGGCGAAGTCGCTGATGTTCTCGACGTGCTGACCGCTGCGCTTCATGGTCAGGATCACGGCGAAGGAGCCCAGCGTCATCGCCACATAGATCGCGATATAGACCAGCACGCCCTGCGCGCCCTCGGCGGTACCCGCGGCAAGTCCCACCAGCGCAAAGCCCATATGGCCGATCGAGGAATAGGCCATCAGCCGCTTGATGTTCTTCTGGCCGATGGCGGCGAACGATCCGAGGATCATCGAGGCGATTGCGACGAACACCACGATCTGCTGCCACTGCGGGACAATGCCCGGAAACGCCGTGAGCGCTACGCGGGTGAACACCGCAATGGCTGCGACCTTGGGCGCAGAGGCAAAGAACGCCGTGACCGGCGTCGGCGCGCCTTCATAAACGTCCGGCGTCCACATGTGGAACGGGACCGCCGAAACCTTGAAGCAGAGTCCCGCGAGCAGGAACACCAGGCCGAACACGATGCCGATGCTGCCGGTCTTGGCCGCGGCGGCGATGCCGGCAAAGCTGACGGTGCCGGTAAAGCCGTAGATCAAGCGAAGCGCCGTACAGCAGCATGCCCGACGACAGTGCGCCAAGCACAAAATACTTCAGGCCGGCTTCGGTGGATTTGGCGTTGTCGCGATTGCTGGCCGCGACCACGTAGAGCGCGAGCGACATCAGCTCCAGCCCGAGATAGAGCATGATCAGGTCGCCGGCTGAGATCAGCACCATCATGCCGAGGCTGGAGAGCAGCACCAGAATCGCATATTCGAAGATGCGCCTGGAGGGATCGGCCAGAAACTCCGCCGAGAGGATCAGGGTCGCTGCCGAGCCGATCAGCGCCAGGATTTTCAGGAACCGGGCGAAATCATCGACAATGAAGCTGCCGCCGAAGGTGGTGAGCTTGCCGGCCGGCAGCAACAGCTCCAGCACGCCGGTCACGACCAGCAGGCAAACCGCGAGACCGGTGACGAGGCTGGTGGTCTGCGGGCCGCGATAGGCCCCGATCATCAGCAGCAGCATGGCGCCGACGGCGAGCACCAGCTCCGGCAGCACCGGCAGCAATTGATAACCTGCACTCTGAAAATTCATATGCCTGACCTACTGGAGCAGCGCGGCTGCCTTCACGGCAGTTATCGCGGTGTTGTAGTTGTTGACGAGTTGCTGCACCGACGACGCCGACATGTCGAGCACCGGCTTCGGATAGACGCCGAACAGGATCGTGAGGATCACCAGCGGCATCAGCGTCAGGCTCTCGCGGAACGTCAGATCCTTGATGCTCGCCAGCGACGGCTTTACCAGCGCGCCGAACACGACCTTGCGATAGAGCCACAGCGCATAGCAGGCCGACAGGATCACCCCGAGGGTGGCAAAGGTGGCGGTCGTTATCGAGACCTTGAAGGTGCCGATCAGCGTCATGAATTCGCCGACGAAGCCGGAGGTGCCGGGCAGACCGACATTGGCCATGGTGAAGACCATGAACACCAGCGCGTAGAGCGGCATGCGGTTGACCAGGCCGCCATAGGCGGCGATCTCGCGGGTATGCAGGCGGTCGTAGACGATGCCGACGCAGAGGAACAGCGCACCCGACACGATGCCGTGCGAGATCATCTGGAATACGCCACCGGCGACGCCCTGGGTGGTGCCGGCGAAGATTCCCATGGTGACGAAGCCCATATGGGCCACCGACGAATAGGCGATCAGCTTCTTGATGTCTTCCTGCATCAAGGCCACCAGCGAAGTGTAGATGATGGCGATGGCCGAGAGCGAGAAGATCAATGGCGCAAAATCATGCGACGCCATCGGGAACATCGGCAGCGAGAACCGCAGGAAACCGTAGCCGCCCATCTTCAGCAGGATCGCGGCCAGGATCACCGAGCCCGCGGTCGGCGCCTCGACGTGGGCGTCCGGCAGCCAGGTATGCACCGGCCACATCGGCATCTTCACCGCGAAGGAGGCAAAGAACGCCAGCCATGCCCAGGTCTGCAGGGAACGCGGCACGGCGGTGTGCATCAGGGTCGGAATGTCGGTGCTGCCGGCATTCCAGTACAGCGCCATGATCGCCAACAGCATCAGCACCGAGCCGAGCAGCGTGTAGAGGAAGAACTTGAAGGAGGCATAGACCCGGCGCGGACCGCCCCACACCCCGATGATCAGGAACATCGGGATCAGGCCGCCTTCGAAGAACAGATAGAACAGCACGAGGTCGAGCGCCGAGAATGTGCCGACCATCAGCGTTTCCAGGAGCAGGAACGCCATCATGTATTCGCGCACCCGCATGACCACGGATTTCCAGCTCGCGAGTATGCAGAACGGCATCAATGCGGTGGTCAGGATCACGAATGGCAGCGAAATGCCGTCGACGCCCATGTGATAGGTGATGCCGCTGGAAAGCCACTGCATCTTCTCCACGAACTGGAAGTCCGGCTGCGCCGGATCGAAGCGCACGACCAGGATCAGCGACACCCCGAAGGTGATCAAGGTGGTCCACAACGCGATCCAGCGCGAATTGCGCCGCGCGGCTTCGTCGTCGCCGCGGCTGATATAGATCAGCAGCGCGCCGACCACCGGCAGGAAGGTAACGACGGAGAGAATGGGCCAGGTGGTCATCACTTACTGGCCTCCCACGCCGAACATGAACCAGGTAATCAGCCCGGCGACGCCGATCAGCATCGCAAACGCATAGTGATAGAGATAGCCGGTTTGCAGCTTGACGACGTTGCGGGTGACATCAAGCACCCGCGCCGAAACACCATCGGGTCCGAAACCGTCGATGATATAGCCGTCGCCGACCTTCCACAGGAAGCGGCCGAGCCACTTGACGGGCCGCACGAAGATCAGGTCGTACAGCTCGTCGAAGTACCATTTGTTGAGCAGGAACTGATAGAGCATCCCCTGCTGGCGGGCGAGTTCGACGGGAATATAGGGCCGCCGGATATAGAAGATGTACGACACATAGGCTCCGACGGCCATCATCGCGGTCGGCAGGAATTTGATCCACTCCGGTATCGCTTCCATGTCCTCGATGATGTGGGGATGCATCTTGACGGATTCACGAAAGAACTCTTCCACGCTGGCGCCGGCGAATATTTCCCTGAACGGGAAACCGGCGAAGATCGATCCGGCCGCGAGAACGCCGATCGGGATCAGCATCCACAGCGGCGACTCGTGCGCGGCCTCGAAATGCTCGTGGTCGTACGGTTCGCCGAAGAAGGTCTTGAAGATCAGGCGCCAGGAGTAGAACGACGTCAAACCCGCCGCGATCACGGTCATCAGGAAACCGTAGAAGGCCAAGGGATTGTGCGAGGCGTAGGCAGACTCGATGATCGCATCCTTGGAAAAATAGCCTGCAAAAAACGGAAAGCCGGTCAGCGCCAGCGTCCCGATGCACATCACCGCGAATGTATAGGGTATTTTCCGCCAGAGCCCGCCCATGTTGCGGATGTCCTGCTCGTGATGCATCGCGTAGATCACCGAGCCGGAGCCGAGGAACAGCAACGCCTTGAAGAAGGCGTGGGTGAACAAGTGGAAAATCCCGACGGAATAAGCGCCCGCCCCCATCGCCACGAACATGTAGCCGAGCTGCGAACAGGTCGAATAGGCAACGATGCGCTTGATGTCGTTCTGCACGAGACCGACGGTCGCGGCGAAGAACGCGGTGGTGGCGCCAAAGAACATCACCACCGTCTGCGCATTGGGCGCCAATTCAAACAGCGGCGACAGCCGCGCCACCATGAATACCCCTGCCGTGACCATGGTCGCGGCATGGATCAGCGCCGACACCGGCGTCGGGCCTTCCATGGCGTCCGGCAACCAGGTGTGCAGCAGGAACTGGGCCGACTTGCCCATCGCGCCCATGAACAGCAGCAGGCAGGTCAATGTCAGGGCATCGGCGTGCCAGCCGAAGAAATCGATGGTCTTGCCGGTCAAGCCCGGGCGCGCCGGCAAAGATCGTCTCGAAATCGGTCGAGCCGATCAGCATGAAAATGGCAAAGATGCCAAGCGCAAAGCCGAAATCGCCGACGCGGTTGACCACGAAGGCCTTGATCGCAGCCGCATTGGCCGATGGCTTCTGGTACCAGAATCCGATCAGCAGATAGCTCGCGAGGCCGACGCCCTCCCAGCCAAAGAACATCTGCACCAGATTGTCCGAGGTCACCAGCATCAGCATCGCGAAGGTGAACAGCGACAGATAGCCAAAGAAGCGCGGACGGTTCGGGTCTTCGTCCATGTAACCGATGGAATACAGATGCACGAGCGACGACACGGTGTTGACCACGACCAGCATCACCGCGGTCAGGGTATCGACGCGGAGCGACCAGGCCACCTGCAGATCGCCGGAATTGATCCAGGGAAACAGCGCGATGCGGACGTCGTGATGCATGAAGCCGACATCGACCAGGGCAATCCAGGACAGACCGGCGGAAACGAACAGCAGCGCGGTCGTGATCAGTTCGGCCGCGCGCGATCCGGCTGCCGGCGGTTCAACGGCGTGGTCGTCATGGCCATGATCATCGTGTCCGTCGGGCTCGTGGCTGGACGCATGGATAACACCGGCATCTTCGCTGACCGAGGGCGCGCCATGACCATGCGCGTCGTCATGGTGTTCGACGGTATCGCCACTCGGGTTGCGCGCATGCGCCCCGAAGATGGCGATCAGCCCCGCCAGAAGCGCGCCGATCAGCGGCAGAAAGACGATTGCCTGGATCATGTGACGCGCTAGCCCTTCATCAGATTGACGTCTTCAACCGCGATCGAGCCGCGGTTGCGGAAGTACACCACCAGCACGGCCAGACCGATCGCCGCTTCCGCCGCGGCCACCGTCAGCACCAGCAGCGCGAATACCTGGCCGACGATGTCGCCAAGGAAGGTCGAGAACGCCACCAGGTTGATATTGACCGCGAGCAAGATCAGCTCGATCGACATCAGGATGACGATGATGTTCTTGCGGTTGAGAAAGATGCCGAGAATGCCGAGCGTGAACAGGATCGCGCCGACCGCCAGATAATGTCCAAGACCGATCGTCATTGCACCCACTCCGGCGCGTCGGCGTCCTGCAGGCCCTGCCCCGAGGCCACCTTGCGCACGCTCATGGCAAGCGCCGGCGTCCGCGCGTTCTGCACGTTGATGTCCTGCCGCTTGACGCTGACCTTGTGGCGCAGCGTCAGCACGATGGCGCCGATCATCGCGACCAGCAGCACCATGCCCGCGAGCTGGAAGTAATGAATGTATTTGGTATAGAGCACGAGGCCGAGCGCCTCGGTGTTGCTGACATTGCCCGGGATCGCCGCGGTGATGGATTTCGCGATTCCCGGATTGATGACCCAGCCGCCGACGGCCAGCAGCAATTCCGAAAGAAATATCGCGCCGATCACCAGGCCGAACGGCAGGTACTGACTGAAACCCTCGCGCAGTTCGGTGAAATCGACGTCGAGCATCATGATCACGAACAGGAACAGCACCGCGACCGCGCCGACATAGACCACGACCAGGATCATCGCCAGGAATTCGGCGCCCATCAGAATGAACAGTCCGGAGGCGTTGACGAAGGCCAGGATCAAAAACAGCACGGAGTGCACGGGATTGCGCGACGCAATCACCATCACGGCCGAAGCCACACAGACGCCGGCGAACAGATAGAAGAACAGCGCGGGAAGGATCATGCCCTCACCTCAGCGGTACGGCGCGTCGAGTTCGATCGATTTCGCAAGCTCACGCTCCCAGCGGTCGCCGTTGGCGAGAAGTTTCGCCTTGTCATAATAGAGTTCCTCGCGGGTCTCGGTCGCGAATTCGAAATTCGGTCCCTCGACAATGGCATCGACCGGACAGGCCTCCTGGCACAATCCGCAATAGATGCATTTCACCATGTCGATGTCGTAGCGCACGGTGCGGCGGGTGCCGTCATTGCGGCGCGGGCCGGCCTCGATGGTGATGGCCTGCGCCGGGCAGATCGCCTCGCACAGCTTGCAGGCGATGCAGCGCTCCTCGCCATTGGGATAGCGGCGCAGCGCATGCTCTCCCCGGAAGCGCGGCGAGATCGGGCCTTTCTCGAACGGATAGTTCAGCGTCGGCTTCGGCTTGAAGAAATAGCGCATGGCGAGAAAGAACGCCGATACGAATTCGGACAGCAGAAGCGAGCGGGCTGTGGCACCGATATTGACACTCATAGCGACCTCATTTCGGAGCGAGCCCCGCAAATTGCAGCACGCCGGCGACGATCACCACCATCGCCAGCGATATCGGCAGGAAAACCTTCCAGCCGAGCCGCATCAGTTGATCGTAGCGGTAGCGCGGCACGATCGCCTTCGCCATCGCAAACAGGAAGAACATGAAGAATACCTTGAGCACGAACCAGATGATTCCGGGCACCCAGGTGAACGGCGCGTAAGGGATCGGCGGCAGCCAGCCGCCGAGGAACAGGATCGCGGCCATCGCGCACATCGTGGTGATCGCGACATATTCGCCGAGCATGAACAACAGATACGGCGTCGAGCCGTATTCGACCATGAATCCCGCCACCAGTTCGGATTCGGCTTCCACCAGGTCGAACGGCGGACGGTTGGTTTCCGCCAGCGCAGAGACATAGAAGATCACGAACATCGGAAACAATGGCAACCAGTACCAGCCGAGCAATCCCCATTTGGAATTCTGCGCTTCGACCACGGCCGAGAGATTGAGCGAACCGGCGCAGAGCAGCACCGTGATGATGACAAAACCGATCGAGACTTCGTAAGACACCATCTGCGCCGCCGAGCGAAGCGCCGCCAGGAACGGATATTTCGAATTCGACGACCAGCCGGCCATGATGATGCCGTAGATCGACAGCGACGAGATTGCAAAGATATAGAGCACGCCGACATTGATGTCGGAGATCACCCAGCCGAGATTCATCGGGATCACGGCCCAGGCCGCCAGCGCCAGCACGCAACTCACCAGCGGTGCCAGCAGGAACACGCCCTTGTTGGCGCCGGAGGGAATGATCGGCTCCTTCAGCACGAATTTCAGCAAGTCCGCGAAGGACTGGAACAGGCCCCAGGGACCGACCACGTTGGGGCCGCGCCGGATCTGCACCGCCGCCCAGATCTTGCGATCGGCCAGCAGGATGTAGGCGATCGCGATCAGCAGCACGACCAGCAGCAGAACGCTCTGCGCGATCATCACGATCAACGGCCACAACGTGCTTGTCCAGAATTCAGCCATCAGGTCACGCTCACTCCGCTGCTGTCAGCATCTGCCCGGAGGCCAGGCGGGAACATTCAGCCATGACCGCCGACGCCCGCGCGATCGGATTGGTCAGGTAGAAATCTTCGACCGGCGTCGTGAACGGCGCCTTCTCGACACTGCCGACCTTGCCTGCCAGCGTGCTGATATCGGCGGCATTGCCGGCTTCGATCTGGTCGACGCGCATCAAATGCGGCACGGCCTTGAACATGGCCTGCCGCAACGCCGCGAGGCTGTCATAAGGCAGCCTCTTGCCCATCATATCCGACAACGCGCGGATGATGGCCCAGTCCTCGCGAGCATCCCCCGGCGGAAACGCCGCGCGGTTGGCCATCTGCACCCGGCCCTCGGTGTTGACGTAAAGGCCCTGCTTTTCGGTATAGGCCGCACCGGGCAGGATCACGTCGGCACGATGGGCGCCGCGATCACCATGGGTGCCGATGTACACCACGAAGGTGTCGTCCGGCACCTTGATCTCGTCGGCGCCAAGCAGGAACAACACGTCGAGGGTGCCGAACGTGGTCATCTCAGCCGCGTTCAGACTACCGGCGTTGGCCGCAAAGCCGATATCGAGCGCGCCGACACGCGACGCAGCGTTGTGCAGAACGGCAAAACCGTTCCAGCCATCCTTGATTGCGCCAAAATCGGCGGCCAGCTTCGCCGCCAGCGCCAGCACCGCAGCACCGTCATGCCGCGCCGCCGCGCCGGCCCCAAGCAGCACCATCGGATGCTTCGCGCCCTTGAGCACGTCCGCGAAGGAATGCTTGCCCGCGGCGAGATCGCCGAGCGAATCCGTTCCAGCACCGACATAATCATGGGCATAGGTGAGATCGGCTTTGGGCCCGATCACGCCGACCTTGAGCGCGCCGCTGCGCGCGCGCTTGCGAATCCGCGCATTGAGGACGGCGGCTTCCTTGCGCGGGTTCGCGCCCACGATCAGCAGCGCGTCGGTCTGGTCGATGCCGGCGATCGTCGGATTGAACAGGTAGGAAGCGCGGCCGGCCTTCGGATCAAAAGCATCGCCGCTTTGCACATCCAGATTGACGGAGCCGCACTTCGCCAGCAAATCCTTCAGCGCGAACATCTCTTCGACCGCCGCGAGATCGCCGGCGATGGCGCCGATCCGCTTGCCGTCGATGCGGCCGGTCTTCGAGGCGATGGCCGCGAACGCTTCTGCCCATGACGCAGCGCGGAGCTGGCCGTTTTCCCTGATATAAGGACGGTCGAGCCGCTGCGTGCGCAGACCATCGACGATGTGGCGGGTCTTGTCGGAAATCCACTCTTCGTTCACGGCCTCATTGACGCGCGGCAGGATCCGCATCACTTCGCGGCCGCGGGTATCGATCCGGATCGCCGAACCGACGGCGTCCATCACGTCGATCGATTGGGTCTTGCCCAACTCCCACGGCCTTGCCGCGAACGCATAAGGCTTCGAGGTCAAGGCGCCCACCGGGCATATATCGACGAGATTGCCCTGCAGTTCCGAGGTCAGGGCCAACTCCAGATAGGTGGTGATCTCCATGTCTTCACCGCGGCCTGTCGCGCCCATCTCGGGTACGCCGCAGACTTCGGCGGCGAAGCGGACGCAGCGCGTGCACTGGATGCAGCGGTTCATCGAGGTCTTGACCAACGCGCCGAGATATTTGTCCTCGACCGCGCGCTTGTTTTCGGCAAAGCGGCTGGTGTCGACGCCGTAACCCATCGCCTGGTCCTGCAGGTCGCACTCGCCACCCTGGTCGCAGATCGGGCAGTCCAGGGGATGGTTGATCAGCAGGAATTCCATCACGCCTTCGCGCGCCTTCTTCACCATCGGCGAGCGCGTCGAAATTTCCGGCGGCTCGCCCTTGGGGCCGGGCCTGCAATCACGCACGCCCCAGGCGCAGCTTGCCACCGGCTTCGGACCGCCCTTCACCTCGACCAGACACATCCGGCAATTACCGGCGATCGACAGCCGCTCATGGTAGCAAAAGCGCGGAATTTCCGCTCCCGCCGCCTCGCACGCCTGCAGCAGCGTATACTCGGCGGGAACATCGATCTCTTTGCCATCGACGATGAGTTTGGTCATGCGCTCTAGGTCTTTCCGAGCTTGCAATCGGGTGGTGTAACGCTGGCGGTTTTCAAGGACGCCTTCACCCATTGCTGGGTGTCGGTATTGTAGGTCGAAAGATAAGCCGGCTCCGCGGCGTTCTTTTCGCACAGGAACGGCAGATGCGGCTTCAGGTCGTAATCGCAGGAGGCCAACCATTCGCGCCTGTCCGCGAACGCGGCGGTCGCCTCTTCGCAGGCATAGAGGAAATAAGAGACGAAACTTTCATACTGAACCTGCTCGTCGTGGCTGCTTACCTTTATCGCATCGTAGTTCGGCGCCGAGAATTTCGGATTCTTGAACGCAAGATTGGTGTAACCGAGAAACGCCTGCCGTGCACTGACGGCGCGGTTGTTGGAGCGGATTTCGTCGATCTGGAACAGGATCGCGACAAAGCCGAGCAACGCCACGGTCGCCTGCGCCATCTGCGCGAGGGTTCCGTATCTCTGCCACCAGAAAAGGCTCGGTTGCGACATCAACACTACTCCGCCGCGACCATGTGGGCAGGATCGAGAATGCCGGCGTCGTCGACGTCGGCTTTGCGGGAATAGGCGTCGATACGCTCTTCGATCTCGTGACGGAAATGCGCGATCAGGCCCTGGATCGGCCATGCCGCGGCGTCGCCCAGCGCGCAGATGGTATGGCCTTCGACCTGGGTCGTGACTTCCAGCAGCATATCGATCTCGCGCTTGTGGGCGCGGCCCTCGGCCATCCGGGTCAAAACCCGCCACATCCAGCCGGTGCCCTCGCGGCACGGTGTGCACTGGCCGCAACTCTCGTGCTTGTAGAAATAGGAAATCCGCGCGATCGCGCTGATCAGGTCGGTCGACTTGTCCATCACGATCACGGCCGCCGTGCCGAGACCGGAGCGCAACTTGCCCAGGCTGTCGAAATCCATCGGGGTATCGATAATCAGTTCGGCCGGCACCATGCGTACCGACGAGCCGCCGGGGATGACCGCCTTGAGATTGTCCCAACCGCCGCGAACCCCGCCGCAATGGCGCTCGATCAGTTCACGGAATGGAATCCCCATGGCTTCTTCGACGTTGCAGGGACGCTCGACATGGCCGGAGATGCAAAACAGCTTGGTGCCGACATTGTTGGGCCGGCCGATGCCGGCGAACCAGGCCGCGCCCCGTCGCAGGATATCCGGCGCGACCGCAATCAACTCGACATTGTTGACCGTGGTCGGGCAGCCATAGAGACCGACATTGGCCGGGAATGGCGGCTTCAGCCGCGGCATGCCCTTCTTGCCTTCGAGACTTTCAAGCAGGGCCGTCTCTTCGCCGCAGATGTAAGCCCCGGCGCCGTGGGTCACATAAAGGTCGAACGGCCAGCCGTTGATGTTGTCCTTGCCGATCAGTTTCGCCTCATAGGCCTGGGCGACCGCGGCTTCCAGATGCTCGCGCTCCCGGATGAATTCGCCGCGCACGTAGATGTAACAGGCATGCGCGTTCATCGCGAAGCTCGCGATCAGGCAGCCTTCGACCAGCAGATGCGGATCGTGCCGCATGATCTCGCGGTCCTTGCAGGTGCCGGGCTCGGACTCGTCGGCATTGACCACGAGATAGCTCGGCCGGCCATCGGTGGATTCCTTGGGCATGAACGACCATTTCAAGCCGGTCGGAAAACCTGCGCCGCCGCGGCCGCGCAGGCCGGAGGCCTTCATCTCTGCGATGATCCAGTCGCGGCCCTTGTCGATGATCGCCTTGGTGCCGTCCCAGGCGCCGCGGCGCCGTGCGCCATCGAGGCCCCAGTCATCGAGGCCGTAGAGATTGCGGAAGATGCGGTCCTTGTCGTCGAGCATGACTTGAACTTCCTCGATCAGCGTTTGGACTGCATGTAGGCGAGCCCGGCGGCGCATCCGCCGAAGGCCAGCGCCCATAGCAGGCTTGAATCAAGCGACCCATTCATCGCATAGCGTTGCAGAAGGAACATGAATCCAGCCGCTGCCAACGCGTGCAGGGCAATGTAGCGCCAGTTCCTCATCGCACCGACGCTCCCCGGCCCCGCGGTCCTCAATGTACAAACACGCGTCACGCTTTCTCCTTCAGCGTGGTCGGCCCGCCCGCGGGCGCCGAGAATTGACGGCCGTTCTGCGGTCCGGGCTTTGGAAGATTTCCGGATGCGAAACCATCCAGCACCTTGCCGAAGCTCTCCTTGTTCAGGTCCTCGTAGGTATCCTTCCAGATCAGCACCATCGGCGCGTTGACGCAGGCGCCAAGGCACTCGACCTCTTCCCAGCTGAAATTGCCGTCCTTCGACAGATGGAAGGGATCGTGATGGATGCGGCTCTGGCACACCTCGATCAGATCGCCGGCGCCGCGCAGCCGGCATGGCGTGGTGCCGCAGACCTGGACATGGGCTTTCTTGCCGACCGGCTGCAGCTGGAACATGGTGTAGAATGTCGCGATCTCCAGCGCACGGATATAGGGCATCTCAAGCAGGTCGGCGACGGCGCGGATCGCGGCTTCCGAAACCCAGCCGTCGTGCTGTTCCTGCACCCGCCACAGGATCGGTATCACCGCGGAGGCCTGGCGGCCCTCAGGAAATTTCGCGATCTGCTGTTTGGCCCAGGCAAGGTTCTCCTCCGTGAACGTGAAGTTCGCGGGCTGCAGTTCCTTCGGTGCCAGGCGGCGGACGGACATGGCTCTCAGTCTCTCATTGCGCGCGGCGAGCCGCGTTGGCGTTCAGGGCGCGGACCCGGTCCTGCCAGAACGCACTTGCGGTGCCGAATACGTTATAACCGACGTGGGATGAAACCTTGATGCGGTCGAGAATGGAAAGCTCGGTGACGGTTTCCAGGCGATTGGTCCGCGGGTCGTACACGATCAGCTTGAGCGGTGTCTGATCGAGGATATAGCGCGACACCGTATGATTGGGATCATTGCCGTGCTCCTCGCACAACAACACGCTATCGGCCTGCAGCAACCGCGAGCCGCCCTTGATGGCTTCGATCTCGACGCCTTCGACGTCGAGCTTGATCAGGTATTTTCCGGTCGCCGAAATCTTGCCGTCATCGAGCAGATTATCCAGTGCGATCACCGGAACGTCCTCGCCATCGTCGCCCGCATTGCCGGCGATGCTGAACGCTTCATGCTTGGTGCCCGACAGCCGCGCGGTGCCTCGCGCGGCGCCGATCGCGCATTTCATGGCCTCGAAACGGTTGCCATTGATCTCGGCGTTGTTCTTGAGCTTGGCGAAATTCTGCGACGACGGTTCGATCGCGATCGCCCTGTGTGAACCATAGGGCGCGCTGGAGACCAGTACCGACCAATAGCCATAATTGGCGCCGCAATCGAGCAGCGTGTAATCGACCCCAACGGAATCCTGAAACAGCAGTTCAAGCTCGTCTTCGTACGAGAAAGAACGGTTGAGCAGTTTGCTCCAGTATCCGTCGCCATAGGGAAATTCGAACCTCGCATCGGGGTTGAGTTTGATCGAGATATCGCGCTCGGGCAGCGTCTTGCGCAACAGATTGGCGCAACCATTGTAGCCGCGATGGGAAAACGTCGACGCCACCTTCGATCCCGCCGATAAAGCAAGCGCGGCCAGGCGCTCCCACGCATTCGCGCCTTCGAGTACGCCGGTAGACCGATCAAACTGGATGGGCGCCTGCGCCATCACCGATCCACTTCTCCAAACACGATGTCGAGCGAACCGAGAATCGCCGACACGTCGGCCAGCAGATGACCCCGGCAGATAAAATCCATCGCCTGCAAATGCGCAAAGCCCGGCGCGCGGATCTTGCATTTGTAGGGCTTGTTGCTGCCGTCGGCGACGAGATAGACGCCGAACTCGCCCTTCGGGGCCTCGACCGCGGCGTAGACTTCGCCCGCCGGCACGTGGAAGCCTTCGGTGTAGAGCTTGAAGTGATGGATCAGCGATTCCATCGAGCGCTTCATCTCGGCGCGGCGCGGCGGGAAGATCTTGTTGTCCTCGACCGCAACCGGTCCCTGCCCGTCGGCAGCGCGCAGTTTTGCAATGCACTGCTTCATGATGCGCACCGACTGGCGCATCTCTTCCATGCGGATGCAGTAGCGATCGTAGCAATCGCCGTTCTTGCCGATCGGAATGTCGAAATCCATCTCGGCATAGCATTCGTAAGGCTGGGCCTTGCGCAGATCCCACGCCGCACCGGAGCCGCGCACCATCACGCCCGAAAAACCCCATTCCCAGGCCTGCGCCAGCGTCACCACGCCGATGTCGACATTGCGCTGCTTGAAGATGCGGTTGCCGGTCAGCAGCCGTTCGAGATCGGCGACCACGCCGAGGAACGGTTCGCACCAGGCATCGATATCGTCGATCAGTTTCGGCGGCAGATCCTGGTGCACGCCGCCGATCCGGAAATACGCCGCGTGCATCCGGCTGCCGGAGGCACGTTCGTAGAACACCATCAGTTTTTCGCGCTCTTCAAAGCCCCACAGCGGCGGGGTCAGCGCGCCGACATCCATCGCCTGGGTGGTGACGTTGAGCAGATGCGACAGGATGCGGCCGATCTCGCAATACAAAACCCGGATCAGCTGCCCGCGGCGCGGCACGGCAATGCCGAGCAGCTTTTCCGCCGCCAGACAGAACGCGTGTTCCTGGTTCATCGGCGCGACATAGTCGAGCCGGTCGAAATACGGGATCGCCTGCAAATAGGTCTTCTGCTCGATCAGTTTTTCAGTGCCGCGATGCAACAAGCCAATATGCGGATCGACGCGAGCGACCACTTCGCCGTCAAGCTCCAGCACGAGACGCAACACCCCATGGGCGGCGGGATGCTGCGGCCCGAAATTGATCGTAAAGTTGCGGAGATTCTGTTCGTTCATGATCAGACCTTCGGCCCCGCCTTCTCATCGCCGGGCAGAACCGGATAATCGGCGCCTTCCCATGGCGAGAGGAAATCGAACTTGCGGAATTCCTGATTGAGACGCACGGGTTCATAGACCACCCGCTTCTCCTGGTCGTCGTAGCGGACCTCGACGAAGCCGCTGAGCGGAAAATCCTTGCGCAGCGGATGGCCGTCGAAACCGTAATCGGTGAGCAGACGCCGCATGTCGGGATGACCGGTAAAGATCACGCCATAGAGGTCGTAGCATTCACGCTCGAACCAGTCGGCGCCAGGGAAAACCTCGATGATCGAGGGCACCTGGGTGGTCTCGTCGGCTTCCGCGCGCAGCCGGATGCGCGCGTTCAGCGTCGGGGACAGCAAATGATAGACCACGTCAAAACGCTTTTCGCGGCCGGGATAGTCCACCGCCGTCACGTCGATGAAGCTGACAAAGCGGCAACCGGGATCGTCCCGCAGGAATTTGACGACGTCGACGATCTTGCTTGCTTCAACGTTGATCGTGAGCTGGTCGAAAGCGACCATCGATTCCGTGACGATGCCGGGTAGCGCCGACTTGATCGTTTCGCCCAACTCGGCAAGCTTGCTCACTTGTGACCCTCTAACTCTCGCATCTTGTTTTCGAGGGCTTCGATCCGTTCCTCAAATTCACCGGCCATCACCAATGCGCGCGTTTGCTCGTGCTGCGCCAAATTCTCAGTTCGCATTTCGCGAAGCAGAGGTACGATCATGTCTGTGGGATCAGTCATGGCGTTCTCTTATCGTTCAATCGTCCCGGTGCGCCGGATCTTCTTCTGCAACAGCAAAATGCCGTACAGCAGCGCTTCCGCCGTTGGCGGGCAGCCCGGCACGTAGATGTCGATCGGGACGATGCGGTCGCAGCCACGTACCACCGAATAGGAATAGTGATAATAACCGCCGCCATTGGCGCATGATCCCATCGAGATCACATAGCGCGGCTCCGGCATCTGGTCGTAGACCTTGCGCAGCGCTGGCGCCATCTTGTTGGTCAGGGTGCCGGCAACGATCATCACGTCGGACTGCCGCGGCGAGGCGCGCGGTGCAAAGCCGAAGCGCTCCACATCGTAGCGCGGCATCGAGACCTGCATCATCTCGACCGCACAGCAGGCAAGCCCGAAGGTCATCCACATCAGCGAGCCGGTACGAGCCCAGGTGATCAGGTCATCGGTAGCGGCAACGAAGAAGCCCTTGTCGGAGAGATCATGATTGACCTCGAGGAAGTATGGGTCATTGGCGCCGACAGGCTTTCCGGTCGACGGATCGAGAATGCCGGTCGCGGCGGGCGCCACCGCCGGTGCAAATCCTGGCGTTGCGGTAGTCGGGCTCAGTCCCATTCGAGCGCGCCTTTCTTCCATTCATAGGCAAAGCCGACGGTGAGGACACCGAGGAAAACCACCATCGACCAGAAACCGGTCGCGCCCAGCTTCCCGAACGCCACCGCCCATGGGAACAGGAAAGCCACTTCGAGATCGAAAATAATGAAAAGGATCGCCACCAGGTAGAACCGCACGTCGAACTTCATGCGGGCATCGTCAAAAGCGTTAAATCCGCATTCATAGGCGGAAAGCTTTTCCGGATCGGGCTGCTGGAAGGCGACGATGAAGGGGGCGATCAGCAGAACCAGACCGATAATGCCTGCCACCCCGACAAACACCACAAGGGGGAGATAGTTTTGCAAAATGCCGGTCATCGGCGGAGCCTTTTCCTGCGGTTCTGGACACCCCGCAGATTCGTTAGTTTGGAATTGTTCTGAGGCTTAGCGCAGCGCAACAAAGCGCGCAAGACAAGCTATTTTGACGGCTCCTCCCCGGCCTGCGCGCGGCCGGAAAACTCCTGGTGAGGTGCCGTTTGCGGAGGGGCCCAGCGACAAGCCCCTCCTCTACGGGATTGACCGCCCCCGGCTCGGAGTCCACCCTGCCCAAGAGCCAAAAACAAGGGCCGACAAGGCTTACGGACCGGAGGAACGGCAATGAACATCACCCAGCGGGATCGCGATCTCGGCACCGCCTACGCCATGAAGCCTTCCGTTAGCCGGACCGAGTTAACGGAGGTCGGACGCGGCACGCCGATGGGCGAACTGCTCCGGCGCTACTGGCATCCGATCGGTCTGGTCGGGGATGCCACCGACATCCCCAAAAAAGTTCGTGCGCTGGGCGAGGATTTGATCCTGTTCCGCGACAAGCATGGCCGCATCGGCCTCTTGCATGCGCGCTGCTGCCACCGCGGAACTACGCTTTATTACGGCAAGGTCGAGGAGGACGGCATCCGCTGCTGCTACCATGGCTGGAAATTCGACACCGAGGGCCATTGCCTGGAGCAGCCCTGCGAGCCCGATGGCGGCCAGTTCAGGGACAAGGTGCGCCAGCCCTGGTATCCGGTTCAGGAGCTTTACGGGCTGATCTTCGCCTATATGGGACCGGCTGAGAAGAAGCCGGTGCTGCCGCGCTACGAAGCTCTGGAAAAAATGGACGACGGCGAATTCGTCGAGGCCGACGACACTTCGATCGGTGGCGGCGGGCCGGCCGTCATTCCCTGCAACTGGCTGCAGCATTTCGAAAACGTGGTCGACCCCTACCATGTCCCGGTGCTGCACGGCTCGTTCAGCGGGCCGCAATTCACCAACATGATGGCCTCGATGCCGGAGGTGAAATTCGAGATGTCGCCGCGCGGCGTCACCGTGCGCTCGATCCGCAACCAGGACGACGGCAAGATTTTTTACAGGGTTACCGAAGCCGCCCTCCCTACCCTGCGCGTGGTGCCCAATCCCAGGGTCGCGCAATTTGCCCGCGTCGAATCGATCGGCTGGACGCTGCCGATCGACGATACCTCGTTCCGCATCTACGTCGCCGGACGGGTTAAGCAGCGCGGCGATATCGGGCGGATGCGCTCGAAATTCAACGGCAAGTTCTGGTGGGACATGACCGAACAGGAACACCAGCAATTCCCCGGCGACTACGAGGCGCAGGTCGGCCAGGGCCCGATGACACTGCATTCCGAAGAGCATTTCGGCCAGAGCGACCGCGGCATCCTGATGATCCGGCGGATGCTGAGCGATCAACTCGACGCCATGGCTGCCGGCGCCGACCCGATCGGGGTTTCGTTCGATCAGCACGCGCCGCCGGTCGAATTCGAGGCGGGGAATTTCATCCGCGAAGCGTGAACGTGAAAAAATATCAGGGGGAAACCATGGTCGACTTCGCGCCCGAGGGGGCGGTACCAGCCGATGCCGCCGCGAGACCGTCTGCCCGCCGGTACTACGTGCTCGCGCTGCTTACGATCGTCTATGCGCTGAATTTTCTCGACCGCACCATCTTCAACGTCCTGATCGAGCCGATCAAGAAAGAATTCACGCTCAGTGACACCACGATGGGACTGCTGGCAGGCTTCGGCTTCGTGTTGTTCTATTCGCTGCTCGGTATTCCGATCGCGCGGATCGCCGACCGCTTCAACCGGCGCAATATCGTCGCTATCGCGTTTGCGTTCTGGAGCGCGATGACATTTTTCTGCGGCATGGCGCAGAGCGTGGCCACGCTGGCGCTGGCCAGAATCGGCGTCGGTATAGGCGAATCCGCCGGTACACCGGCATCGCAGTCGATCGTCGCCGATCTCTTCGACAAGAACGAGCGGCCTCGCGCGCTAGGCGTCTACGCCATCGGCACCTATCTCGGGGTGTTCCTCGGCTATTTCATCGGCGGCTATATCAACCAGTACTACGGCTGGCGCACGGCGTTCTTCACCGCGGGCTTGCCCGGCATCGCACTTGCCGCGGTGCTGTGGCTGACGGTTTCGGAACCCCGGCGCGGCGCGATGGCGGAGACCTTTACGCCCGAACCGATCGGGCCGACGCTGGGCTTTCTTGCGTCGCAAAAGACCTTCGTCATCGTATTGATCGGCTTTTGCCTGACGTCCTATACCAACTACGCCACTTCAGCGTGGATCCCTCCCTTTCTGGCACGCGTGCATCATCTGAGCAGCGCCGAAATCGGAACCTATGCCGGCACCTTCAAGGGCCTGTTCGGAGTGGCGGGCACGCTGTTCGGCGGCTTTGTGGTGGCGCAAATCAGCCGCCGCGACGACCGCTGGAAGCTGTGGGCGCCGGCGATCACCTCGGGGCTGGCCGGGCCGGTGTTTGCAGTCTGCATGCTGACGCCAGATTTCACGACAATGGTTGCGACGCTGGCGCTGACCTCGTTTCTGGTCGGCTTCCATCTCGGGCCGATCTTCGCCATCGCGCAAACCGTCGCCCGGCCCAGCATGCGTGCGCTGGCCACTGCGTTCATCCTGTTGACCGCGACCTGCTTCGGCCAGGGCGTTGGCCCGCTTGCGGTCGGTATGATCAACGATGCGCTGAAGAACGACTACGGCGCCAACGCAGTGCGCTACTCGCTGCTGTCGGCCGCGGTCGCCACCACGCTGGGCGCATTGTTGTTCGTGTGGGCCGCGCAAACCATTCGCGCGGATATCAAGCGGGCGACGTGACATCAGCTGGATTAGGCCTCACGCCAAGGCAGTCACTCAGTAGCCGCCCGAGCCCTCGACGGTATGCGCATCAAGCCATTTTCGGTTCCTGAACAGCGCGCGAAGCGACAGGGCGATCTGCCGGTGCTGATTCCGCTCGGGGCCGGGCGGAAACGAACGCGCATAGCGCAAAATGTTGCGCCTGTGCTCAACAAGCTCCGCTCTGCTGTAGAGCGGCTGATCCTGCGGCATTTCACGGGCAACAGACGGCATGCGAGCCCCCTATGTCCACTCTCGGTCACCGGGTGATGCCGATGACTAAATCAATTCTGCACTTCGAATTCAATCCGGCTCGTGATCAAAATTGCTCAGTTACGCAGAATTTGTTGATTTGGTCAGCGCCAGCTTTCATCGTTCGCCGGGATTTGCGCCAACTTGAGCGAAATCCGGCCACGATCGACCGGCGCACATTCACCCCTTTAGCTCTGCGCGAGCTTGATCGTTGAGATCGGCCATTTTCCGTCGTGGCCTGCGATGGAGATTCGCAAACCGTGAAGTTCGTCGAGCCAGACATGCTCAACTGTTCCGGCCTTACCGTCCATCAGAACCACGGCCTTACCGACCAGTTCGGATTGCGCCTCTTCGAACGCGCCGAGGATCGTTGACGCACGGAGTTTCACGAGAGGCATGGGCTGTCTCCGGGGCAAGCGCGAATCGCACGAGCGGCGCAGTGTTGGCATTGAATGATGCACAACTCGTGGCGGCATAGTGGCGGCCGGGCGGGTCGCGCATCACGGGATCGGGATTCCCTGTCGTAACCGGCTATCCCAGGACGGGGTTGGAGCCAAATGCCGTCAGGTCAGCGGACCCGTATATTGTTCCAGCCGCGCCCAGGCCTCGGTGCCATAAGTCTTCTGCCACTGCGTGTAGAAGCCCGCTTTGACCAGCGCCGCCCTGAACTGCACGGGATCGGGCTTGTTGAAAATCATGCCTTTGGCGGTGAGTTCTGCCTGCAGCGAGCGGTCCATTTCCAGGAGATCGGCACGCTCCTTGACAGCCGCGGCGTCGAAATTGCGGTTGACGATCTCCAGTAAATCGGCCGGCAGAGCGGTGAGCGCGCGGCGGTTGGCGACGATCCAGTAGCCGCTCCAGCAGTGGTTCGACAGCGCGCAATATTTCTGCACCTCGTAGAACTTGTTGGTCGAAATCTGCGCCAGTGGATTTTCCTGTCCTTCCACGATGTGGGTCTGCAGGGCCGAGTAAAGCTCGCTGACGCTGATGCTCGAGGGCAGCGCGCCGAGCCCCGAAAATAAGGATGTCAGGAGCGCGGTGACGGGGACTCGAATCTTGAACCCCTTGAGATCCTCGACGCTGTTGAGTTGCCGGCTCGATGACGACGTGATCTGCCGGAAGCCATTGTCCCAGATTTTCGTCATCGGCACGATCCCGGCCTTGCCGATGGCGTCACGAACGACATCGCCGACGCCGCCATCCATCGCGGCCCAGACCTGGTCATAAGACCCGAACGCGAAGCCGATGCTCGGCAGACCCGACAGCGGCACCAGCGTGGACAGCGTCAGGCTGGGAGCGGCCAGCAATTCGATGCCGCCGGCGCGCAGCTGCGACAGCATCTCGGGATCGCCGCCGAGCTGACTGTTTGGAAATACCGTGACGTTCAAGCGGCCGGAAGATTGCGCGCCGATCGCCTTGGCCGCCTCGATCAGCCGAAGCGTCAGGGGATGGGCGTCCGGCGTATTGACGCCCAGTTTGAAATCGAACTCGGCGGCAGCGCTGGCGGACTTGCTGCGGGCGGTCACGGCCCAGGCTGCTGCGGAGGCAACCCCAAGCATGTTCCGGCGGGTCATTTTCATTGTTGTTTTCTCCCCGTAGCGCTTTGGCGCCTTTGTCGGGCAGTTTCGGCCGAACGGTTAAAGTTCGCAAGGTCTTGGCAATCCCCGATCCGGGCATGCCGTACCGCCCTTCCCGACGATTTCCCGCCGACGAAACCATTTTGCGGAACCCACGAAACCGTCCTGAAACAGGGCCGGCGTATCTCAACCGTCAACGACAAGCGGTAAAGACGTCTGGAGGCTCACATGAACCATTCCATTCACTCAGCTGATCGCGCGACCCACCTGAAAATCGTGGTGGTCGCCCTTGTTGCGGGGATCGCGGTAGCTGGTTTCGGCATCTCCGCCCGCGTCAATTCGGACTACACCCAGACCGCCCACGTCATTAAGGCCGGCAAGGCGGTCATGGTGACGAGTTCGGATACTTCGGTCGTCCGCTGAGACGAACTCTTGATCCAGCGCTATGGAATGCGGCCGCCCCCGGGCGGCCTTTTGCGTTGTGCTGCGACAAGGTGCATCGAATGAAGACATTTTGGTCATGGGCAAAACCGGTGTGTATCGGCGCTGCGATCGCCTTGCTGTACGCGACAAGCTCCCCGGCGACCGCCAGCCCGCCTCACCGGCTCAAGGAAACCGCCCTTGGGTGCCTCAAGCAAAGCGACAGCAAAACCATGGCTTCACTGACAAGGGATGCCCAAGGCAGGGCTGAGATGCGTTCCGCCATTGCGCAGGGCCGGTGTGCTCGACTTCACGCCGGAATGTTCAGAGTCAGACAGTGGAACGACGGTTACGCCTGCCTGGCATGGCCGAAGCAGGGCTGCCTGTGGATTCCAGAGGACGCGCTCGACGCGACGATGAAGTATGATGGTGCATTCTGAAGTGACGACCATGCGCCGGGGCGTCCGGCCATAGTTTTGAAAAAACTGGCGCGAGAGACGGGACTCGAACCCGCGGCCTCCGCCGTGACAGGGCGGCGCTCTAACCAACTGAGCTACTCCCGCGGATGCCGTAACCTGACAATGGTCCGCGCAGAAGTCAGGACTTAAAGGCGCGCATCCTCTTAGTCAAGGTTGTTGCGAATCCCCTTGCAAATCGGGCCTTTTTGCGATGTCGATGCAAATAATAGGCTATTTACGGGCTAAACAGCGTAGGCAGGCGCGGACCGAATCATTTAAGGCCTGCTACGTCTAAGGTTCCTGAGCCATCAAACAAACCGAGGAGAGCCAAATATGGCCAAGAAGGCAGCGACACCAACCACCGTCACGCTGAAACATCTCGCGGCAGGTCTGTCGGAAGAGCACGAATTGTCGAAGAAGAGCGCCGAAGCCATTCTCAACGATCTGGTCGGCCGGATCACCAAACACCTGAAGAAGGGCGAACGCATCCGCATCGTCGGCCTCGGTATCCTCCAGGTGCGCAAGCGCGCCGCCCGTATGGGGCGCAACCCCGCCACTGGCGAAGCGATCCACATCAAGGCCAGCAAGAAGGTTGCCTTCCGCGCGGCCAAGGAGTTGAAGGAAGCGGTCTGACAAGACACGCGTCCAACTCCGATTTGCGTCATTCCGAGCGTTGCACCTTGGCCGTCCGGAATGACGCTCGTTCTTCCGGTATAACTCTCCTGCTTAACCCTTGGTTTTGACGGTGATTTCGCCAGAGTTCACGCATACCGTAACCGAGCGCTTCCTGCGCTATGTGATGATCGACACCCAGTCGGACCCGTCGTCGCCGAACTGCCCGTCCACCGAAAAGCAAAAGAACCTGGGCGCCCTGCTCGCAAGCGAACTGCAGGCGATGGGAATCCGCGACGCCCATCTCGACGAATACGGTTATGTCTACGCGACCATCCCGGCCAACACGGATAAGAAAGTCCCGGTGATCTGCTTCTGCTCGCATATGGACACCTCGCCCGACTGCACCGGCAAGGACGTCAAGCCGCAGATGATCAGGAATTATCGCGGCGGCGACATCGTGCTGCCGGCCGATCCCACGCAGATCATCCGTGCTGCCGAACATCCCGCGCTGGCCGATCAGATCGGCAACGACATCGTCACTTCCGACGGCACCACGCTGCTCGGCGCCGACAACAAGGCCGGCCTTGCCGAGATCATGGATGCCGCGCAGTTCCTGATTCACAATCCGCAGATCAAACACGGCGCCATCAAGATCCTGTTCACCCCGGACGAAGAGATCGGCCGCGGCGTCGACAAGGCCGACCTGAAAAAGCTCGGCGCCGATTTCGCCTATACGATGGACGGGGAAAGTGCCGGCAATATCGAGGACGAAACCTTCTCCGCCGATGGCGCCGTCGATCACGATCGAAGGCGTCAGCACCCATCCCGGTTACGCCAAGGGCAAGATGGAGCACGCCATCAAGATCGCCGCTGCCATCGTCGACCGCCTGCCAAAGGACACCTGCTCGCCGGAAACCACCGAAGGCAAGCAAGGTTTCCTGCACCCGATCGCCATTTCAGGCGCGCTGGAGAAGGCCACGCTCAGATTCATCGTGCGCGATTTCACCGATGCGGGATTGCAGGAGAAAGAAACCCTGCTGGAGAACATCGTCAAGGCCGTGATGAAGGACTTTCCGCGCTCGAGCTACCGGCTGGAGATCAAGCCGCAATACCGCAACATGAAGCAGGTGATCGACCGTCATCCCGAAATCATCGACCATGCGATGGAAGCGATCCGCCGCACCGGCCTTGTGCCGGTGAAAAGCTCGATCCGCGGCGGCACCGACGGTTCGCGGCTGTCGTTCATGGGCCTGCCCTGCCCCAACATTTTCGCCGGCGAGCACGCCTTTCATTCGCGGCTGGAATGGGTCAGCCGGCAGGACATGGAGAAGGCCGTTCAGACCATCGTCCATCTGGCGATGATCTGGGAGGAGCGCGCCTAGCGCTTCGAGATTTACGAACTTGCCGCGGTCACGATCCAGATCGAGGCCGGCAGCGGCACTGTCTGCCCTTTGGCGAAAGCCGCCAGCGCCTCGCGAACCGAATTGGTGGCGGCGGCGCTGACGTCAGCCGGGTGGCCATCCAGCGCTCGGCTGGCCGGCCCGATTTCGAGCGCGCGCTTCGACCGCAGCCTCAAGGCCCCGCCCGATCGCGGTATCGAGCGCCAGATCACAAGGCTCCATCGCGATACGGTAAATCCGGCCTCTGCCAGGACACGGTTCACCCGCGCTTCGGACGCGAATGCGAACGGACCCGGGATCATCCGGGCCCGGGTGGCGGCAGCTTCGGGACGTGCTTGTAGACCGCCTGCAGCGGCGCCATGAAAAACGGGTTGTCGCGCGGCTCGCGCCAGCAGGCGAATGCCAGCCGGCCCGATGGCCGCAACGCCTTGCGCATATTGGCGAATGAAAGCGCGGGCTCGGCAAAGAACATCACGCCGAAGCGCGAGGCCAGCAGATCGAAACTGGCCGGCTCGAACGGATAGACCGTGGCGTCGGCCAGCGCGAATTCGACCGGCAGCCCCTCCGGCGCCAATCTGCCGCGCCCGGTCCAGCATCGGCGCCGAGATATCGATCGCCGAGCACATGGCCGGAGGGGCCGACTTTCTGCGCGAGCGCCATACGTCGTGGCTCCAGCGCCGCAACCGACATCGATAATGCGCTCGCCTGCTTTGGGTTTGGCGCGATCGATCAGCAGGTCGGCGACCGGCGCCAGCAGGATGTCCTGCGACTGCTGCCGATCGGCCCAGCGCTGGCCGCCCGGTCCGTTCCAGTAGGCAATCTGGTCGGCATTCTGGTCATGGCCTGTCGGCGGTTCCATGGGCATGGGCGGCTCCGATTTGTCTGCAAGTTACGGATCACTGTGCCCCTCCCGACGGAGAGGTGACAATCCTTCGGCCGCAGGATGGCACTGGGGAAATCCCCGACTCTGCGACGATTTGCCTAGCTGATTACGAGATATTATGGTGCGACGGTATCCCGGTATAGCGGGGCGCCACATCACATCATGTCTCAACCGGCCAGCGAACGTTTGGTTGATCTGCTGCGACCGCAACGGCTGACGGCCGTCGTCGATATCGGCGCCAATCCGATCGATGGTGACCCGCCCTACCAGGAAATGTTGCGGCAGCGGATCTGTCGTGTCGTCGGGTTCGACCCCCACCCCGAGGCGCTGAGACGGCTCAATGCCGCAAAGGGCGATCTTGAAACCTACCTGCCCTATGCGGTCGGCGACGGCGGCACGCATACGCTGAAGATTTGCCGTGGGCTCGGTTTTGCCAGCCTGTTGCAGCCCGATGAAAAAGTGCTGACCCACTTCCCCGGATTTTCCGAACTGGGCAAGGTCGTCGGTGAAGTCAAGCTTGCCACCCGCAGGCTCGACGACATCGCGGAAATCCGCGAACTGGATCTGCTGAAAATAGATATTCAGGGATCGGAACTGGCAGTCTTCAAAAACGGTCGCACCCGCCTCGCCAATGCGATGGCTGTTCACACCGAGATTTCGTTCGTGGCTCTCTACAAGGACCAGCCGGTTTTCGGGGATGTGAGTCTCGAGCTGCGAAGCCTCGGTTTCATTCCCCACATGTTCGCGGCGATCAACAAAAGGATGATCGCGCCGATGGTCGGCGCAAACCCGGCCGCCGCGCTAAATCAATTGGTGGAGGCCGACATTGTTTTTGTGCGCAACTTCACCGAATCGGACGCGATGGACAGCGAGCAGTTGAAGCATCTCGCCCTGATCGCCCATCATTGTTACGGATCGTACGATCTTGCGATGAACTGCATCCATCATCTTGCCGTCAGGAACGAGGTCCCGCCGGACGCGAAAAGCCGCTATCTCGGACTGGTGCAGCAGAGAACGCAGGGTCGCTGACGGATAGTTCGCCTGCGTTACTTTGCAAATTGGGCCCGCTAACGGGCCCGATTTATGCTGCTGAGTTCGTCGATTCGCTGCGGCGAAACCGAGAAGGGGCCAAGCACACCGTAGGCGATCTCCGCGGCGGCAAGCCCAAACAGGAGCGCGGTCAAAACGATATAAAATCGACGGTCGCTCACGCCAGCGATCCCCTGTTGAAGTTGATGAGTTCGCTCCAACGCGCGTCGCTGCAACGTCGAAGCTCGCAAAGCGAGTGAAGGCTGGTAGGCGGCGACGGATTCGAACCGCCGACCCTCTCGGTGTAAACGAGATGCTCTAACCAGCTGAGCTAGCCGCCCTCGCGCCCTGTTTAGCCCCGCCATAGTCCCCGGCGCAAGATCGCGATGCCGTTAGTCCATCGACCGTCCCGGCAATTCCACGAGATTATTGATCCAGGGCACCGCCGAACGGCACCATATCTGCCGGGCTGGCTTCAATCTGACTACCATCCGAGGCCGGTTTCATAGCTCGCTGTGGTGGGTGCGGCCTCGGGTATGCTAAAAACGGGTTTATCCGGCGCGAAAATTGTTGAACCACAATAATACATGGGACGCGAAAACGTGACGACAAAGTTTCAGCCAGGCCGAGGCTCCTGGGAGCGATACCGGTCGCAATTCAACCTGTCCAAGTCCGACGAGGTCAATCTGCATTTCGGCAAGCGCGACCCGTCGTTGATGTCCTACGCGCAGGCGATGGCTGACGTGACCGCCCTCGTCCTGGCCAGTCTCGAGGAGGCGCGGCGCAACGGCCGGCCCTATGTGATGTTCATCCATGGGTCGTCAACGTCGCGTCGCGGCAAGACCACAGCGCGCTCGCAGGTTCGCGGTTTCATGCGCTCGAAGGATGCAACACCGTTGATCGACCGTAAGGGATGCATCCAGCATGTTGTCGTTTTCGTCGCCAAGCTGAAGCAGGATGTTGATCGGCTGTAAGGAACATCTCCTCACCACCGCTTCAAATTATTTTGTCGTCCGTGAAGAATTCCCAAGCCTTTGATTTGGAATCTTAAATCGACGCGCCGTGGACATCGAATTTGCCGGAAACCGGCCATTCGAAAGGGGATTCCTTGCAAATTTGATTCGTGATTTACTCCCCTGGAAGATGATTTGGCGGGGGGGCAGATGCGGCCACGGGAACGGCGGGAGACGGGCGAGCAGGATCTGTTTCGCTCCCGGCTCGATCAGATCATCGACATGAACCATCCGCTGGCGAAGCTGGCGCGGACGGTGGATTGGCAATTTTTGGAAGAGCGCTTCGGCGAGGTCTACAGCGACGATCCCGGCCATCCGCCGCTGCCGACGCGACTGATGGCGGGGCTGGCGATCCTCAAGCACAGCTATGACCTGTCGGACGAGGTGCTGTGCGAGCACTGGGTCGAGAACCCCTATTATCAGTACTTCTGCGGCGAGGAGTTCTTCCAGCACCGGCTGGTGTTCGATCGCTCGTCAATGACGCGCTGGCGGAACCGGATGGGCGAGGAGCGGTTGCAGGCGTTGCTCCAGGAAAGCCTGTCGGTGGCCACCAAAACCGAGGCGATCAAGCCCTCCGAGCTGTCACGGGTGATCGTTGATACCACGGTGCAGCCCAAGAACGTGATGTTCCCCACCGATGCCAAGCTTCTGAACCGGGCGCGCGAGAAACTGGTGCGGCTGGCGAAACACCACGGGGTGGCTTTGCGTCAGTCCTATACACGGGTCGGCAAGTTCGCCCTGATCCAGCACCAGCGTTATGCCCATGCCAAGCAGTTCAATCGCGCCAACCGGATGCTGAAGAAGCTGCGCACCTATCTCGGCCGCGTCATTCGCGACATCACCCGCAAGATCGAGGGCGACAGCGGGCTCGAAGCCGGGTTCGCACCGTTGCTCATGCTGGCACGGCGCGTGCGCGAGCAGCAACAGCGCCAGCGCGGACCCAAGGTCTATTCCCTGCACGCGCCGGAAGTCGAATGCATCGGCAAGGGCAAAGCCCACCGGCCTTACGAGTTCGGCGTCAAGGTCAGCGTTGCCACCACCCTCAAGCACTGTAAGGGCGGCCAGTTCGTCACCCATGTGAAGGCGTTGCCGGGCAACCCCTACGACGGACACACCCTGGCCACCGTGATCCCGGAGATGGAGGCGCTGACCGGCAACACCATCTCGCGCATCCTCGCCGACAAAGGATATCGCGGCCACAATGCACCGCCAGACCACAAGTTCAGGGTCTTCATCTCCGGCCAGAAGCGAGGGCTGACACCCAGCATCAAGCGCGAACTGCGCCGCAGGTCCGCTGTCGAGCCCGTGATCGGCCATCTCAAGGCCGAGCATCGTATGGGCCGAAACTATCTCTGGTACCGTCGGGGAGATGCTGCCAACGCCATCCTCGCAGCCGTCGGCTACAACTTCCGCCGCCTGATCCGCTGGCTAAGGCTTTTGTTGTGTCTGATAAGCGCCGCGCTCATGGCAACCCTTCAACCAGCTCCAGCCTAAAATCGGGTTCTTCACGGACGACTATTTTCCCTTGGGCGTATGCACGGCTCAAAAAAAGCGGCGTCCCGGACGGGACGCCGCTGTTGATTGCTGAACGCGTTCAGTGCGCCGTCAGGCCACCGGGCGCCTCTTCGGCAGCGTCCGGCTTGACCGGCAGCTTGGTGTCCTCTTCCCAGATGATCGGCACCGGCGGGCGCACCAGGGCCTGGGAGATCACATCGTCGAGCCGGGCCACCGGGATGATGGTCATGCCGCCCTTGATCGCATCGGAAATCTCCGTGAGATCCTTGGCGTTGTCCTCGGGGATCAGCACCGTCTTGATGCCGCCGCGCGCGGCGGCCAGCAGTTTCTCCTTCAGGCCGCCGATCGGCAGCACCCGCCCGCGCAGCGTGATCTCGCCGGTCATGGCGACATCGTGCCGGACCGGGATGCCGGTCATGATCGAGACGATCGCGGTGGCCATCGCAACGCCGGCCGAAGGTCCGTCCTTCGGAGTGGCGCCTTCCGGCACGTGGACGTGGATATCGCGCCGATCGAACAGCGGCGGCTCGATCCCGAAGCCGACCGCGCGCGAGCGAACGTAAGACGCCGCCGCCGAAATCAACTCCTTCATCACATCGCGCAGATTGCCGGTGACCGTCATCTTGCCCTTGCCCGGCATCATGACGCCTTCGATGGTGAGCAACTCGCCGCCGACATCGGTCCAGGCAAGGCCCGTGACGATGCCGACCTGATCGTCGCTCTCGATCTCGCCATAGCGATACTTCGGCACGCCGAGAAACTCCTCGAGGGACTTCTCGGTGACCTTCACCGCCTTCTTCTTCGAGATCATCAGCTCCTTCACCGCCTTGCGGGCCAGTGTCGAAAGCTCGCGCTCAAGGTTACGCACGCCCGCTTCGCGGGTGTAACGCCGGATCATCAGCAAGCAGCGCATCGTCGTCGATCGACCATTCCTTGGAATCGAGGCCGTGCTTGGCGATCGCGTTCGGGATCAGATGCTTGCGGGCGATCTCGACCTTCTCGTTTTCGGTGTAGCCGGCGATCCGGATGATCTCCATGCGGTCCATCAGCGGGCCGGGAATATTCAGCGTATTCGCGGTCGTGATGAACATCACGTTGGAAAGATCGTAGTCGACCTCGAGATAGTGGTCGTTGAAGGTCGAGTTCTGCTCGGGGTCCAGAACCTCAAGCAGAGCCGACGACGGATCGCCGCGGAAATCGGCGCCCATCTTGTCGATCTCGTCCAGCAGGAACAGCGGGTTCGAGGTCTTCGCCTTGCGCATCGACTGGATGATCTTGCCGGGCATCGAGCCGATATAGGTGCGGCGATGACCGCGGATCTCGGCCTCGTCGCGCACGCCGCCGAGCGAGACGCGCACGAATTCGCGTCCCGTCGCCTTCGCGATCGACTTGCCGAGCGAGGTCTTGCCCACGCCGGGAGGACCGACCAGGCACAGGATCGGCCCGGTCAGCTTGTTGGCGCGCGACTGCACCGCGAGATATTCGACGATGCGGTCCTTGACCTTCTCAAGTCCGTAGTGGTCATCGTCCAGCGTGGTTTGCGCTGCGACCAGATCCTTCTTGACCTTGGACTTCTTGTTCCACGGAATCGACAGCAGCCAGTCGAGATAGTTGCGCACCACGGTGGCTTCCGCGGACATCGGCGACATCTGGCGCAGCTTCTTCAGCTCATGCTGCGCCTTCTCCCGCGCTTCCTTGGAAAGCTTGGTCTTGGCAATCTTCTCTTCGAGGTCGGCCAGTTCGTCACGGCCTTCGTCGTCGCCGAGTTCCTTCTGGATCGCCTTCATCTGCTCGTTCAGATAATATTCGCGCTGGGTCTTCTCCATCTGGCGCTTGACGCGCGAACGGATGCGCTTCTCGACCTGCAGTACGGAGATTTCGCTCTCCATCAGGCCGAGCACCTTTTCCAGTCGCGCGGTGACCGACAGCGTTTCCAGGATGGCCTGGCGATCCGCGATCTTGACGGCGAGATGGGCTGCCACGGTGTCGCCGAGCTTGGCAAAATCCGTAATGGCCTGAACCACGCCGACGACTTCGGCTGAAATCTTCTTGTTGAGCTTCACATAGCTTTCGAAGTCGGACACGACCGAGCGCGACAAGGCTTCCGCCTCGACCGAAGTGGCATCGGTGTCAGCGAGCGCGATGGCGGTGGCTTCGTAGTATTCGGTACGGTCGGAGTATTTCTCGACCCTGGCACGCTCAAGCCCCTCCACCAGCACCTTCACGGTGCCGTCGGGCAATTTGAGCAGCTGCAGCACGCTGGCGAGCGTGCCGGTCTCGTAGATCGAATCCGGGGTCGGATCATCGTCCGACGCATTCTTCTGCGTCGCCAGCATGATCAGGGCGTCGTTCTTCATGACCTCTTCGAGCGCGCGGATCGATTTCTCGCGGCCGACGAACAGCGGCACGATCATGTGCGGGAAGACGACGATGTCGCGCAGCGGCAGCACCGGATAAGAGTGGCTTTCGCCGTGGACGATAGATGGCCGGGGTTTCGGGGTCGTCATGGCCTATTCCTTTTGTTGTGCCCCCTTGCACGCAGTCCGCAATTTCGCGCAACCGCCACAAGGTGCCGAGGTGTTCCGGATGGCTTGGCCGCGTGGCGGCCTTACTTCCCCGGATCGTTGTTGCGGCGAATCCTTGAGGAAATTTCCGCCGCCGACAACATTAGGTGGCTATCGGCCATGGGGGTGTCAAGTCGTCAGAAAAGCCCCGCCGATTGGGGCTAAGCACGCGAGATATCCGGAGCGAAACCTGCGCCAATATGGCCGCCGGAAGGACCGGCAGCCATCGCTTTGGAATGCTCAACCCGTCCAGCGCGATCAGGCGCTGGCGCTGGTCTCGACCGCGCGATCGGAACGGTCGGCGTAGATGTAGAGGGGACGGGCGGTTCCCTCGACCACTTCACGCGAGATCACCACCTCTTCGACGCCTTCCAGACCCGGAAGATCGAACATGGTTTCCAGCAGAATGCTCTCGAGAATCGAGCGCAGGCCCCGCGCGCCGGTCTTGCGCTCGATCGCCTTGCGGGCGACCGCGCCAAGCGCCTCGTCGGCGAAGGTCAGTTCGATGTTCTCCATCTCGAACAGCCGCTGATATTGCTTGACCAGCGCGTTCTTCGGGTCGGTCAGAATCTTCTTGAGCGAAGCTTCGTCGAGATCCTCCAGCGTGGCGACGACCGGCAGACGTCCGACGAATTCCGGGATCAGGCCGTATTTCAGCAGATCCTCGGGCTCGACGTGACGGAAGATTTCGCCGGTGCGGCGATCTTCCGGCGCCAGCACCTGGGCCGCGAATCCGATCGAGGTCGAGCGTCCGCGCGCGGAGATGATCTTCTCAAGTCCCGAGAAGGCGCCGCCGCAGATGAAGAGAATGTTCGTGGTGTCGACCTGCAGGAACTCCTGCTGCGGATGCTTGCGGCCGCCCTGCGGCGGCACGGAGGCAACGGTGCCTTCCATGATCTTCAGAAGCGCCTGCTGCACGCCCTCGCCCGAGACGTCGCGGGTGATCGACGGATTGTCGGATTTGCGGCTGATCTTGTCGATTTCGTCGATATAGACGATGCCGCGCTGCGCGCGCTCGACATTGTAGTCGGCCGACTGCAACAGCTTCAGGATGATGTTCTCGACGTCCTCGCCGACATAGCCGGCTTCGGTCAGCGTCGTCGCATCCGCCATCGTGAACGGCACGTCGAGAATCCGCGCCAGCGTCTGCGCCAGCAGCGTCTTGCCCGAACCGGTGGGACCGATCAGCAGGATGTTCGACTTCGCAAGCTCGACGTCGTTGTGCTTGGTCTGGTGGTTGAGCCGCTTGTAGTGGTTGTGGACGGCGACCGAGAGCACCTTCTTGGCATGGCTCTGGCCGATCACGTAGTCGTCGAGGACCTTGCAGATTTCCTTCGGCGTCGGGATGCCGTCGCGCGACTTCACCAGCGAGGATTTGTTTTCCTCGCGGATGATGTCCATGCACAGTTCAACGCATTCGTCGCAGATGAATACGGTTGGGCCCGCGATCAGTTTGCGGACTTCGTGCTGGCTCTTGCCGCAGAACGAGCAATACAGCGTGTTCTTGGAGTTGCTCGTGCCGACCTTACTCATTCTCGTCTCCGTCCGCCGTTCGATCCCGTCCGCTCGATCGCCCCATTCCGGCGCCAACCGTCACAGAACACTAGATAGAGCAAAATCCGTACCAAAAAAGACCCTACGCTACAGAGCCGCACGAATCGCGGCTAACTCGAATCTCCGAACGATCATAACCGATCTCACGTAGCCAACCATGGTGACACCCGACTATCAAGAATTCGCTAATCGGGCGGACCACCGAATATCGTTACAATACCGTGATTTGCGGCGCGTCTTGCGAGCGCAAGATGCCGAAATCGCTCCAGCGTTGCGCGATTGCCACGGCGCCAAACCAGCACGAAAGCGGAACTTTCTGTCCGGATCGGGCACGGAAGTGCCGTTGGCGGACATATTGACCCTGCCGCGGGTCGTTAACGCAACGCGCCCGAGGGAACCCGAGTATTACGGTAGTTTTGGCGTCGGCTCTTCCGAGCGTTTCTCGATCACCTTGTCGACAAGTCCGAATTCGCGGGCCTGCTCGGCGGTCAGGAAGCGGTCGCGCTCCAGCGAATCCTCGATCATCTGGTAGGATTGTCCGGTGTGCTTGACATAAATCTCGTTCAGCCGCCGCTTGATGTTCTGGATTTCCTGCGCGTGCAGCAGGATGTCGGTGGCCTGGCCCTGGAAGCCGCCGGAAGGCTGGTGGACCATGATGCGGGAATTGGGCAGCGAGAAACGCATGTCCTTGGCCCCCGCGCACAACAGCAGCGAACCGGCCGACGCCGCCTGCCCGGTGCACAGGGTCGACACCGGCGGGCGAATGAACTGCATCGTGTCGTACATCGCCAGCCCGGAGGTCACGACGCCGCCGGGCGAATTGATGTACATCGAGATTTCCTTCTTCGGATTCTCGGCTTCGAGAAACAGAAGCTGCGCGACCACCAGGGTCGACATGCCGTCCTCGATCGGCCCGGTCACGAAGATGATGCGCTCCTTGAGCAGGCGCGAGAAAATATCGTAGGCACGCTCGCCGCGATTGGTCTGCTCGACCACCATCGGCACGAGGTTCATGTAGGTTTCCACCGGATCGCGCATTAATCACCCAAAGGTTCGTAGTCAGGTTGGTGGGAGCGAACATCCATCGGCAAGGCGCAAGCGAACTCAAACCTTGCCATGCGCGGACGAACGTCCCGTGATGCAGGACTTCAAGGACGTGTCTTAAAGAACTTGGCCCACAGATATGGACCAATTCACCGGTAACAAGACCGGGCAAACACGCGCGGAGCAAGTTGAAGCTGATTTGCGCAGCACCGCATAGCGACGGACACCGCGGCCACGCGTGTTTCGCCGCGCATCCTTAACGCCGGTAAACCGTCAGGCCGCGCTCTTCTCCGCTTCATCGTCCGCGTAAAGCTCTTCACGCGTAACCTTCTTTTCGGTCACGGTAGCGAGTTCGAGGATGAAGTCGACGACCTTGTCCTCATAGATCGGCGCACGCAACTGGGCCAGCGCGCCGGCATTGTTGCGGTAGTAGTCCCAGACCTCCTTCTCGCGTCCCGGCATCTGGCGGGCGCGCTCGATCACCGCGCGGCTGACTTCGTCGTCGGTAACCGTGATCTTGTTCTTTTCGCCGATCTCCGACAACACCAGACCGAGCCGGACCCGGCGGTCGGCGATCTTGCGGTATTCGCCTTCGGCGGCCTCTTCGGTAGTGTCTTCATCGGCGAACGTCTTGCCGCCGGATTCCATCTCGGCCTTGATCGAATTCCACATCAGCTTGAATTCTTCCTCAACCAGCGACGGCGGCGCCTCGAAGCGGTGGGTCTCGTCGAGGCGATCCAGCAGCAGGCGCTTGACCTTCTGTCGGGTAGCGCCGGCGAACTCAGCCGCCAGCCGCTCGCGCGCGGCTTCCTTTAGCTTGTCGAGCGATTCAAGGCCGAGCGTCTTGGCGAACTCGTCATCAATGACGGTTTCCTGCGGCGCTTCGATCGCGGTTGCTGTGGTCTCGAACTCGGCCGGCTTGCCTGCAAGCGTCTCGCTGGCATAGTTCTTGGGGAATGAGACCTTCAGATTGCGGGTTTCACCGACTGCGATGCCGATCAACTGCTCTTCGAAGCCCGGAATGAACTGGGCGGCGCCGATCACGACCTGGATATTCTCGCCGGCGCCGCCGTCGAACGGCGTGCCATCGATAGTGCCCTTGAAGGAGATAGTGACCCGGTCGCCGGTTTCGGCCTTGGCGCCCTCAGCCTTTGCGGCGTAGGTCCGGTTCTGGTCCGCGATGCGCTTGATGGCTTCATCGACGTCGGCATCAGTTACCTCGACGACAGGCTTCTCGACGTTGAAGCTCTTGAAATCGGCGAGCTGGATCGCGGGCACAACTTCAATCGAGACCGTGTAATTGAGATCGGATTTGCCGGTCAGGATGTCCTCGACCGCCTTTTCCTCGGTCGGCATCGTGACCTTGGGCTCGCTTGCCAGCCGGAAGCCGCGCTCCGTGAAGATTTGCGTGTTGGTGTCGCGGATCGTCTGCTCGACGGTTTCAGCCATTACCGAACGCCCATAAACCTTCTTCAGATGGCTCACCGGCACCTTGCCGGGACGAAAGCCGTTCAGCCGGACCTTGTCCTTGAGGTCGACAAGACGGGCGCCCGCCTTGGCGTCGAGATCCGATGCGGGAACGCTGATCGAAAATTCGTGCTTCAATCCCTCGGCAAGGGTTTCGGTGATCTGCATGGCGTCAATCTTCTTCCCGCTTGGTCCGGCCTGAATGCCGGACATCATCAATCTGGTCAGCGCGGCCCTGGAGCCGACGCCGGTGGTTCGGTGGACCCATATCCTCTCGGATACGTCCTCCGGAATTCGTTGCGCAAACGCTGTCGGCGCTTGGTGCGGGCGGAGGGACTCGAACCCCCACGACTTTCGTCACTGGAACCTAAATCCAGCGCGTCTACCAGTTCCGCCACGCCCGCTGATAGCGTCATATCCGGCCGCAATACCGCGGGCGGCGGGCTTATAACATGGGCTCACCCGTTCGCAGCAAAAAAATGGCCTTTCGAAAGCCCGGCCTGACGATACCGCCGCAACTGGACATATCGGGTGGAAAATGGTCCGCATCAACAATGGCGGACAGCATTTTCCCGGTGAATCGACGCGAGTTGCTGGCTGGGTTGGGTGCCGCGGTCCTTGGTCCGGCGATGCCCTCGCCGGTATCGGCTCAAGGGCGGCCGGCGCTGATGCTGCAGGCCAAAGCCGGCGGCATCGCCTTACGTCCGAGCGGTCCGGATACGCCGGTCTGGTTGCTGGGCGGCTATGAGCCTGTCTCGCGCTTCAAGCGTGGCGACGAGCTGGAAATCACATGCGCCAACGATCTACCGGTTCCTGTGGTGCTCAACTGCCACGGCATCGATGGCGTCCCGGCGGTTGAGCCGCTGACGGTACGCGCGCCGCTCGCAGCGGGCGCCAGGGAAACCTTCGTGATTCCCTTGCGTCACGCCGGCACCTTCCTGTGCGACTTGAGGCTACTCGGCGATGGCCAGGCGCTACCGTCACAGGGTCTGGCACTGATCGTCGGCGAAAGCGAGGCCGTCGGCGTCGATCGCGACCAGGTGCTTCTGATCGAAGACTGGCGGCTCCGCCCCGACGGCACCGCAATCGCACCCGGCCTTGATCCAGGGGATGCCAAGCCGCTTTTTACGATCAACGGGCAGCGTACGCTCGACATCCCGGCGCGAACCAACGAACGCCTGCGGTTTCGCTTTATCAATGGCTGCCAACGCAATGTGATTGCTGTCAAAATAGAAGATCTCGACGTCCGCGTCATGGCCCTCGACGGTCAGCCGGCCGAGCCTTTCTCCGCGCGTAATGGTGCACTGGTGCTGGCCCCGGGCGCACGGGCCGATGTCTTCATCGACGCATCGGCGCCGCCGGCTTCGGTATCCTCCATTCTCCTGCATGACGGCAGGGAAGCTCGCCCGATAGCCCGGCTGGTTACGTCAGGCGATCAGCCAATCCGGCCTGCGTTACCTCCAGTGGCGCCAGCGCTGCCCTCCAATGGCCTGCCCGCTCAACTCGACCTCAGGAATGCCCTGCGCTTCGATATCCCGCTCGGCGGAGCCCCAGCCGACTGGGTGACGCCGCAGACCTTCAAAGTAACCGGCTCGCCTGCGTTCCGAGCCAAGGCGGGCCGCGCGGTGGTATTGGCCCTGACCAATCGGGCCGAACGCGCGGCAGTCTTCCACCTCCATGGGCATCATTTCAGGGTGCTGGACCGGCTCGACGATGGCTGGAAACCGTTCTGGCTGGATACGCTGGCGATCGAACCCGGGCAGACCCAGCGCATCGCCTTCGCCACTCAAACTCCCGGCCGCTGGCTGATGGAGACTTTTGCAACCGAATGGGCGGCGCCGCGGCTGTTGCGGTGGTACAGTGTCGAGTGAGGAAACCAGAATGAGCAAGACCATGCCGACCATTCGCAACGTCAGGGCCCGGGGCGTCATTGCCCCGATCTCGCGGCCGGTGAAGAACGCTTTCGGCGTCATTGAGGCAGCGCCGCTGGTGTTGATCGATGTCACGACCGATCAAGGGCTTACCGGACGTTCTTACATCTTTGCCTACAGCAAATTGACGCTTGTCCCGCTGGTGCATCTGATCCAGGAGATCGGCCGCGATCTGACCGGCAAGCCGATCGCGCCGTTCGACCTGATGTCTGCAATGGATGCCAAGTTCAGGCTGCTCGGCTGGCAAGGCTTGGTCGGCATGGCGGTATCAGGCCTCGACATGGCCTTCTGGGACGTGCTGGGGCAGGCGGCGAGTCAGCCATTGGCCGAGTTGCTGGGCGGATCGCCGCGGCCGATCCGCGCCTATGACAGCTATGGCGTGGTCGATCCCGTCGCCGACGAGAAGGACCTGCGCCGTTCGCTCGATCAGGGTTTTCGCGGCATCAAGATCAAGGGCGGCGACGGCGACCTCGCCAACGACGAGCGGATGGTCAAAGGCGTGCGCGCGCTGATCGGTCCGGATATTTCGCTGATGCTGGATTTCAACCAGTCGCTCGATCCCGCAGAGGCCAGCCGCCGCATCGCCCGGCTGGCACCTTACGACCTGCACTGGATCGAAGAGCCGGTCGCGGCTGAAAACCTGCAGGGCCATGCGCAGGTGCGCGAGACCTCGCCGATCTCGATTCAATCCGGCGAGAACTGGTGGTTTCCGCGCGGCTTTGCCGAAGCGATCGCGGCCGGCGCCAGCGACTTTATCATGCCCGACCTGATGAAGGTTGGCGGCGTCACCGGCTGGCTGCGCGTCGCAGGACAGGCGGAGGCCGCGTCGATCCCGATGTCGAGCCATCTGTTCGCCGAAGCCAGCGCGCACATGCTGGCGGTGACGCCGACCGCGCACTGGCTGGAGGTTCTCGATCTCGCGCGTGCCATCCTTGTCGAGCCGGTGAAGATCGTCGATGGCGCGATCACCGCCCGCGGGCACGGCCTCGGGCTTGCCTGGGACGAGGCGGCGGTGGCGAAATATCTGGTGACCTAATAATCGATGCCGAACGCGTCATAGAGCCGCCGGAAAACCGCGGGCAGCGTTTCCGGCAGATCTTCCGCGATCAGCCCGGGGCCCGCCTCGCGCGCGGCCTCGCCGTGCATCCAGACCCCCATCGCGGCGGCCTCGAAGGCCGGCACGCCCTGCGCCAGTAGCCCAGCGATCATTCCTGCCAGCACGTCGCCCGCGCCTGCGGTCGCGAGCCAGGGTGGCGCGTTGTCGGCGATAACAGCACGTCCCTCCGGTGACGCCACCACGGTATCCGGCCCCTTCAGCAGGACGACCGCGCCGGAGCGTTCAGCGGCGGCCCTGACCCGTTCGAGTTTGGAGCGATGCGGGTGTTTGTTGCTGATATCGCTGAACAGGCGCGGAAATTCCCCTTCATGCGGGGTAAGGACCACCTTGGAATCCGGTGATGCCTTGATGGCTTCGAACAGACGATCGGGCGCGGTCGCAAAGCTCGTCAGCGCATCGGCGTCCAGCACGAGGGTTCGCCCAGCGGACAGTGCCGTGAGGACGAAATCGCGAATCCGGTCGCCTACGCCGGCACCCGGTCCAATCACACATGTCTTCAGGCGCTTGTCCGTGAGAAGTTCGGCAAACTCGAGCGCGGTGTCGATAGGGCGAACCATTACGGCCGTGAGGGCCGCCGCATTCACCGCGAGCGCATCCCTGGGCGAGACCAGCGTGACCAATCCCGCGCCGGCCCGCAACGCCCCGCGCGCTGACAGCCGTGCCGCGCCGGTCGCGGCGATATCCCCTGACACCACGAGAGCATGGCCGCGGGTGTATTTCTGGCCGTCGATCTGCGGCACCGGAAAGGATTTTCGCCAGAATTCCGGCGTGTTTTCGAAAGCCTGCGGCTGAATTTCGGCAAGCACGTCGGCACCGATCCCGATATCGGCGACACGGACCCGGCCGCAATGCAGCCGGCCCGGCAACAGCAGATGCGCCGGCTTGCGCCGGAAAAACGTCACGGTTTCCGTGGCCTGGATCGCGACGCCCATAACGGCGCCGGTCGTGCCGTTGACGCCGCTCGGCAGATCGACGCTGAGAACCGGGCGCCCCGTTGGCATTGATAGCCTCGATCATCTCGAGCGCATCGCCCTTCACCGGTCGGTTGAGACCGGCGCCAAACAGCGCATCGATGATCAACGCCGGTTTGCCGATCGCCTGGCGATTGAACGGCAGCACCGGATATTTCCAACCGCGTGCCGCCAGCGCCGCGTCGCCCTGCAAGCTATCGCGCTCACAGAGCAGGATCACCGAGACCTCGCGGCCACGGGCCGCCAGTTCGGCCGCCGCCACAAAACCATCGCCGCCATTATTGCCGCGCCCGGCAACCACAAGGATCGGCCCCTCCTCCACCAGCTCGATCGCGGCTTCAGCTACGGCCTGACCCGCGCTCAGCATCAGCGCGAAACCGGAAGTACCGGCGGCAATGGTCAACCTATCCGCGCGTTCCATCTCAACAGTTGTGAGAAGTTCCATGGCAAATTCCTCTGAAAACGCCTTTTACTGAGGCATTTCCAGATCTCTCACGCGATTCAACTTCCACTATTGCATACCGATTGATCTAATTGCCTATTCCATGGGCTCCGGTATGCTGGGAGTGTTGGTCCTACCGTCACCAAGGGCCCGTTAATCGCCTGATAACGTTTCAAAATCAGGCGCCCGGATAACTTGGCATAGACCCTGCTTTTGAGGAAGGCGCTCTGGAGCGTCGCGCTCAGTGAATGGGTTTGCCCGAATAATCGAACAAGCTGCGCGCCGTGCGCAACCTGAAACCTGCAGTCTGAAAAATGGAAGTGCCCGGGAGGCGTTCAGTGAAAAAAATCGAAGCCATCATCAAGCCATTCAAGCTCGACGAGGTGAAAGAAGCGCTTCAGGAAGTCGGACTGCAGGGCATCACCGTCACCGAAGCCAAGGGGTTTGGACGGCAGAAGGGCCATGCGGAACTCTATCGCGGTGCGGAATACATCGTCGATTTTCTGCCCAAGGTGAAAATCGAGATCGTGATCGGAGACGATCTGGTCGAGCGGGCGATCGACGCGATCCGGCGCGCGGCCCAGACCGGCCGCATCGGCGACGGCAAGATTTTCGTGTCCAACATCGAGGAAGCCATTCGCATCCGAACCGGTGAATCCGGCCTCGATGCCATCTGAATCGGCTTGCCAACCCGCCGATATTGTATTGAACATCCCCCGATTGTAAGAGCATGGCCCCGCGGTCACACCGCGGAACCGTGCACGATCGATCTGTAAGCCAGAAGGGGTATTCATGAAGACCGCCAAAGACGTCCTGAAATCGATCAAGGACAACGACGTCAAATACGTCGACCTGCGTTTCACCGACCCGCGCGGCAAGTGGCAGCACGTCACCTTCGACATCGGCATGATCGACGAGGATATTTTCGCCGAAGGCACGATGTTCGACGGCTCGTCGATCGCCGGCTGGAAGGCGATCAACGAATCCGACATGTGCCTGATGCCCGACCCGGTCACCGCGACGATCGATCCGTTCTTCGCCGAAACCACCATGGTCATCACCTGCGACGTGCTGGAGCCGACCACCGGCGAGCCCTACAACCGCGACCCCCGCGGCATGGCCAAGAAGGCCGAGGCCATGGTCAAGTCGATGGGCGTCGGCGACACCGTGTTCTTCGGACCGGAAGCCGAGTTCTTCGTATTCGACGACGTCCGCTACCAGACCACGCCCTACAACACCGGCTTCAAGCTGAATTCGTCGGAACTGCCGATCAACTCGGACACCGAATATGAGGGCGGCAATCTCGGCCACCGCATCCGCACCAAGGCCGGCTACTTCCCGGTTCCGCCGCAGGACTCGGTGCAGGACATGCGCTCGGAAATGCTCGGCGCCATGGCCAAGATGGGCGTCAAGGTCGAGAAGCATCACCACGAAGTCGCCTCCGCCCAGCACGAACTCGGCATGAAGTTCGACACGCTGACGCTGATGGCCGACCAGATGCAGATCTACAAATATTGCATCCACCAGGTCGCGCACATCTACGGCAAGACCGCCACCTTCATGCCGAAGCCGGTCTACGGCGACAACGGCTCGGGCATGCACTGCCACCAGTCGATCTGGAAGGACGGCAAGCCGGTATTCGCCGGCAACAAATACGCCGACCTCTCGGAGACCTGCCTCTACTACATCGGCGGCATCATCAAGCACGCCAAGGCGATCAACGCCTTCACCAACCCGTCGACCAACTCCTACAAGCGCCTGGTGCCCGGCTATGAAGCCCCGGTGCTGCTCGCCTACTCCGCGCGCAACCGCTCGGCCTCCTGCCGCATCCCCTACACCACCAACCCGAAGGCCAAGCGCATCGAGGTGCGTTTCCCCGATCCGATGGCCAATCCCTATCTCGGCTTCGCCGCGATGCTGATGGCCGGTCTCGACGGCATCAAGAACAAGATCGATCCGGGTCCGGCGATGGACAAGGACCTCTACGACCTGCCGAAGGAAGAGCTGAAGTCGATCCCGACGGTGTGCGGCAGCTTGCGCGAGGCGCTGGAAAATCTCGACAAGGACCGCGGCTTCCTCAAGAACGGCGGCGTGTTCGACGACGACTTCATCGACGCCTACATCGAGCTGAAGATGACCGAAGTCGAGCGCTTCGAGATGACGCCGCATCCGGTCGAATTCGACATGTACTACTCGCTGTAATCCGGCGAGCAAAACCTGCTGAGATCGAAAGGCGCTCCACCCGGAGCGCCTTTTATTTTTGGCCTCACGGCTGCATCACACCCCGAAAATCTTGGAATAGCGCGCCTTGATGTCCTCGCTCTGCGCCAGCACTTCCGCGGCCGGATCGGCCTTCAGCAGTTTCGATTGCGACAGCGGCGATGTGGCCCGGCTTCTCCTTGACCTGCGCATGGAACGAGCGAAGCGCGTAATCGTCGACCAGCATTTGCTGGGTTTCGGCGCTGAAGAAGAAGCTCTGGAACAGCCGTGCGGCGTTCGGATTGGGCGCGCTGCGGAACACGCCGGAGGGCACGATGATCAGCGGCGCGCCTTCGGCCGGATAGACCACCTCGACCGGCTTGCCCTGGTCCTTGAGCAGCAGCAGATTGTAGTCGTTGCCGTCGGCCATCACGGCGCGCTCGCCGAGCAGGATCTTCTTCGGCGGATCGGCCGCCGACTGCACCTGCATCACCTTCTGCTGCGCGAGCTTTTCGAGATAGGGCCAGCCGAGATCGCGCGCCAGCACGAAGGTCGCGGTCATGATGGCGCCGCTGTAGCCGGGATGCGCCTTGACGATCTTGCCCTGCCATTTCGGATCGAGCAGATCGGCATAGCTCTTCGGCGCGTCCTCGCGGCTTGACCAGATCGGTGTTGTAACCGATCGCCTCAATCCAGGCGCAGGAGGTCGCGTAGGTGCCGTCCGGATCGAACTGATCGGCGGGAAAATATTTGGCGACATCATCGGGAACATAAGGCGCCAGCCAGTCGCTCTTTTTCCAGTCGAGATAATGCGCAGGGTCGGTAGAGTTGGCGACATCGACCGCGTTGATGCCGCTGCCCTGCTCCTGCGCGATGCGCTGGTAAATCCGCTCGGCGCCGGAGCGCTCGACGCGAACCGCAATGCCCGGATATTTGGCCTCGAACAGCCTTGCCCAGGCGCTCGGCGACGTTGAGCTCCAGCGCCGAATAATAGGAGACCTTGCCTTCCTTGCGCGCGGCTTCGATCAGCGCCGGCGTAACCGCGGTCGGCGGCGGCGCTGCGGCCCTCAGCGGTTGCGCGAAAAGCAGGCCCGCGGCCGATGCCGTCGATGCCCTGAGCACGTCACGCCGCGACCATTTCCGGTCTCGCAAAGCATCCTCCCCTGGTTTGCGCGGCCGTTCACCGGCCGCCGCGATTCTTGTCGGGAGAGTATACCGGAGATTTGCGGAACGCCCCAATGATGCAGTGCATGGTTGCGGGGATCGGTGTTGCGACTACAATGGGATAAGGGCCGCGCGGTCGAATGACGCTGCCTTGACAGCACCGGAGGAGATCGCAGATGGCAAAATGGGTCCGTTTTGAACAGGGTGGCAAGACCGGTTTCGGTACGCTGGAAGGCGACACCATCACGGTTCACACCGGCGACATGTTCGCGGGCGCAAAGCCGAGCGGCGAGACCCTGAAGCTCTCCGACGTCAGCTTTCGACGCCATGCCAGCCTTCGAAGATGGTCTGCCTGTGGAATAATTTCCACCAGCTCGCGGCCAAGAACGATTTCAAGCAGCCGAAAGGAGCCGCTCTGGTTCCTGAAGGCGCCGAATTCCTACTGGCCCGCCAACAAGCCGATCGAGCGTCCGGCCACCTATGCCGGCAAGATCATCTACGAGGGCGAACTCGGCGTCGTCATCGGCAAGAAATGCTTCAACATCACCGAAGCCGAGGCCGGCGATTACATCTTCGGCTACACCTGCGTGAACGACGTCACCGCCGTCGATCTCTTGCGCAAGGACAAGTCGTTCGAGCAATGGGCGCGCTCCAAGAGTTTCGACACCTTCGGGGTGTTCGGTCCCGTGATCGCGACCGGCGTCGATCCGATGAAGCTGTCGGTCAAGACCGTGCTGAACGGCAAGGAGCGGCAGAACTATCCCGTCGCCGACATGTTCTTCCCGCCGCACAAGCTGGTCGCCGCCATCTCCAAGGACGTGACGCTGATGCCGGGCGACATCATCGCCTGCGGCACCTCGCTCGGCGCCGGCACCATGGGCGACGCCAATAACGTCGTCGACATCGTGATCGACGGCGTCGGCAGCCTCAGCAACAGGTTCGACCAGGTGCTGCCGAGCCCGTATCTTGCGGGCGCCCCGCCCAAACAGAAGAAGATCTGCATCGTCGGCGCCGGCGCCATCGGCGGTCTGCTTGCGGCCAAGTTCGCGCTGGCCGGCGAGGACGTCACCGTGATCGACCAGGGCGCGCATCTTGCCGCGATCCAGAAGAACGGACTGAAGCTGGAATGGCATGACGGCAAGGTCCAGACCGCCAAGATGAAGGCGGTCAACAAGCCGTCCGAAGCCGGCAAGCAGGACATCGTGGTGCTGGCGGTGAAGGCGCATTTCCTCGACCAGGTGGTGCGCGATATCGACCAGATGCTCGGTCCCGATACGGTGGTGCTGACCGTGCAGAACGGCCTGCCCTGGTGGTACTTCCAGAAGCTCGGCGGCAAGTACGACAATCACAAACTGGAAAGCCTCGATCCCTCGGGCGTGCTGACCAAGAACATCGATGCCAACCGCATCATCGGCTGCGTGGTGTATCCGGCAGCGGCGGCTACCGCACCGGGCGTGATCCATCACGTCGAGGGCGATCGCTTCCCGATCGGCGAACTCGACGGCAAGGACACCCCGCGGGTGCGCGAATTGCACGACGTCTTCATCAAGGCCGGGCTGAAATCGATGGTGCTGCCGGATATCCGCTCGGAGATCTGGCTGAAGGCCTGGGGCAACCTGTCGTTCAACCCGATCTCGGCGCTGACCCACGCCACGCTGGTGGATATCTGCCAGTTCGCCGAGACCCGCGAACTGGCGGCGACCATGATGAAGGAAGCCCAGGACATCGCGCAGAAGCTCGGCGTCACCTTCCGCGTCTCCATCGACAAGCGCATCGCCGGCGCCGAAGCCGTCGGCGCGCACAAGACCTCGATGCTGCAGGACGTCGAAGCCGGCCGCTCGCTGGAAACCGAGGCGCTGATCGGCTCGATCCTGGAAATGGCCAAGCTGACCAACACGCCTGCGCCTGCGATCGAATCCGTCTACGCGCTGGTGAAGCTGCTCAACCGCGTGATGCTGCTGGAAGGCGGCGGCGTGAAGGTGGAGAAGCTGAACAAGGCGGCGTAGCAATCAATCGCCCAATCGATCAACGTCGTCCCGGCGAACGCCGGGACCCATACGCCGCGGCCTTTCGTTGAAAGACGGTGTTTGACGACCTTTGCACAACCCTGTTTCTTGTGGTTATGGGTCCCGGCTCGGAGGCCGGGACGACGTTGTTGGATTTGGATTTCAAACAGCCAACAGCCGCCATTGCGAGCCACCGGGTCGCGCGAACGCGCGCCCGATGACAGGCTCCGCGAAGCAAATCCAGCTTTCTTTCGCGCGAAGTAAGCTGGATTGCTTCCGCCTTCGCTCGTTGAGCTACGGCGGACACGTCGTCGCTTGCAATGACGTTGAGATACAGTTTCGCATTCCCGCGGCGCGATTTCGCCCGGGTTTTGCATTTCGTTCCGCCCCAAAGGGCGTGGGGAATGCCGGGCGCCCAATGCACCCATAGCCCCGCGTGCAAAAAGGTAGAAAGCACACGAGTTAGTCCACTACGAGTTCACCGGAATTACCCGACATTCCCGCACGCGACGGTTTACGGCTTATACGCGATCTCCTCGGTGAGCCCCGCTCTGTTGCCACCGTCGCCGACGATTTGTCTTCGCCAGCTTGACACCGGCGTGAGGGTGTCAGGACCACACGATTTCGCCATCCGCGTCAGTACCATTCGTCTAAGGCACCAGCCGCGTCCATCGCATCCCTCAGCCCAGCGTTCGTGACGACCGCGAACGCCCCTTCTGGGTGGGCGGGGACGGGAAAAGATGTACATCTGATTTGGGTATTCTGAAAAGCAGAATATTTTTTCAGATAGGACTTGACAGGGTGTTCGGGTTTGAATTGCTTCAGGAAATTAGTTTTTGCGTGCAAGCCGGAAAAAACCGTTTTGAACGTAGCAACCGCTTCCTCATGGTGAAGGAACGCGGCTGCAGATCACGCCGGCGCGACCAGCGAGGCCATCGGCACGTCCAGCGCGTAGACCAATCCGGCCGCGTCATAGGCGAGATGCACTTCGCCCTTCAATTGGTGTCCGAGCGATCCGATCAGGCGGGTGCCGAAGCTTTGCCGGGAAGGCGCATGCACCGGCGGGCCATTCTTCTCGGCCCAGGTCAGATGCAGCCGCTGGGTGGCTTCATCGATCTTCCAGACGATTTCAATGCGGCCCGAAGGTACCGACAGCGCTCCGAACTTGGTGGTGTTGGTGCAGAGTTCGTTGAGCGTCATGGCAAGCGCGATCACCGCGCCCGAGGTTATCCTGATGTCGGGACCCGCTATCGAGATTCTCCCGGAACCTACACTGACATAGGGCTCGGTGGCGCCGCTGATGGTTTGCTCGAGGCTGGCGTTGGCCCATCTGGCCTGCAGCAAAAGATCATGTGCGCGGCCCAGCGCGACCAGCCGGCCTTCGATGGCATGCTGACCGTGCTCGATACTGGTCGCTGTCCGCAGACTCTGCGACGCGATGGCGCTGACCGTCGCCAGCGTGTTCTTGATGCGATGATGCAGCTCTTCGAGAATGAGCTTCTGCAGCTTGTCGGCGGCTTCCCGCTCCTTGGCGTCGATGCCCGCTTGTGCAAGCAGCACTTCGGCGTCGATACTGGCCTGCTCCAGCAACAGGCGGAGGCTGTCATTCTCCGCGGTCAGGAATTCCTGTGTCGAACCCGATGATTCCTGCCGGACAACCCTGCCGGCCGATTCCGGATACGGGGTCCTTGCGATCACAGCGGCGACTTCATCCGGCACGACTTTCAGCGAGCCTCTGCCGATCATGTCCTGCATTTCGGCGATCATCTGCTTGCCGTCGAGCGGCTTGCCGAAGAAACGGCTGTCAACGGGCTTGTCGGCTTCGGTCAGCTTCAACTGGCCGGACACCAGGATGATCTTGATCAGCGGCCAGCGCTGGTGGACCGCGTGCGCCAGATTGAGGCCGTCCATGCTGCCCGGCATCTGGATATCCGTGAACAGCAGTTCGATGTCGGAGCGGGATTCCAGGATCGCCAGTGCATCGTCGGCATTGATGGCTTCGACCGAATTAAAACCGGCATCCTCGACGATATCGACCGCGCGCATGCGCAGCATCATCTCGTCCTCGACCACCAGAACGGTGCGAGGAACGGCAGACGGGATTGAGGCCATGATGACCGGCACTTTCTTGTGGAGCCAAAGGGATCAGCCCGGGCCAGTTGCTCGCGTCTTGGCTTCGAACATTTTTCGTGGGAACAGCAGGCTTGGGTTACCGGTTCCACGGCACTCGCGATAGGTCAAAACAACCAAAACGCGGAATTGTTCCTTGATCTCAACTTATATTTGAACCCGACCAAGCAACCAACCAGCCAGGGCGTGGGGCAAACTCGGAACCGTCGGCGGACGTCTGCTTTGGTGCGCACAACGGAACTCAAGTCGGACATCCGATCATGCCCGAAAGTGCCAGAAGGCGACATAACCCGGTCGCCTCGTTCATTTCTGTTGCTTTTTCCGCGGGCATGCCACGGCGGATTTCAGCACGTTTGGATAGTGGGGATCGGCATGGCGATGGCGGCCCCTTGCGGCGTAACAGGAGTGGTGGCAGCTTGGGTGACCTGGCTGGAGGCAGATACCATGAAACGACTGTTTGCCGCTGCATTGCTCAGCGGACTTTGTGCGACGCCTGCACTCGCGCAGGCGACCAAGATCGGCGACTGGGTTATCGAGAAGCGGTCGCAGGATACTCACTGCAATGCGAGCCGAAGTTATAAGGACGCCAACGACCAGGATCGCCAATACGCGGTCGTGCTGAGCTTTTCCGACAAGACAATCGCATTTGTGATCATTTATGAGGGCTGGGAGTGGGACAAGACAGGCCAGATTTTGCGCGCCGATTTCACGACTGACGATGACGACATCTACAAGGCCTCCAAATGGGAGGTAATGGACGAGACAACCGTGCGCGGCGTGTTCGAGTACGATCAATCGATCCTCGAAAAGCTGAAGAGCGCCAGGAAATTCTATCTCGATTTTGCGAACGATGAGGACGACAGCATCGAATTGGAGACGCCGAAAGCCGGCGAGGTGTTTGGTGCGCTGAAGTTCTGCGAGGACAACAGGAAGTAGCCGGAGGGGGCTGCCACAGGAAGTCGTCGGTCAGCCTCCACGTTTCTGTCGAATCACGAGATCGCCATGGCTCCCCGTCAGCGGTCGGTGGCGCTCCCGCCCTTTGGCTGATGTCCGAGCTGGGTCTCATTCACGTCGTTTTCACCATCCGCCGATGACTGCCGGTGTTCTCTCGTTTAGAACTTTTCGTTACCCCAACTCCGGGCCGAAATGGCCCATCAATTACCCTGGCATCAAAAAACGCCTAGCGCACACGCTGGTCGAAGAACTCGAGAGCGCGTTTAACGGAATCCGCGGTCACTTTGGGATTGTATCGATAAGTGACTTGCTGGCCGTTCGCGGCTGTCTTGGTGAAGTTCCTCCCGATATCCCAACCGTGGGTCGCGTCTTTGTAGACGACCATTTCGATCGGAGCACCTTTATCCTTCTGCGCCTGGAGCCGCGACATGCAATCCTGCGGCGGCCCCTCGTTATCGAGGTCACCCATTTGCACCAGAAGCGGCACCGTAATCCTTTCTTCGGGCACAAAGTTGACGGTTACGGGACCGCGTCCCGGAATCCGAAGGTTCGCAAGAAAACAAACCGGGTAATTCGATACGATCGCGCGGAAGACAGGTTCGCCATGCGGTGTCTCTCTGAGACTTGCGGCCACACCTAAGCCAGCCATTGCGCCCTGTGACAGCCCTAACAGTCCGATGTGGTCGGGATCGACAAACGGCTGTTTCCTCAAATGTTCTGCTGCATCAAATGCATCCTTGCGCAAGCGCCACTCACGAACCTTGGAAGGCGGACGACAGTTCTCTCCCGGAGCTGTCACGCCCCGTGGCGTCAAGGGATCGACCACCAATACCGCATAACCGCGTTGAAGCGCGGCCTTCGCCCACACGTCGAAAACATGGCGCGATTCGTGCCCGCCGCAGGTTGGGAGCATGACAAGCGCCGGAAATGGACCCGCTCCCTGCGGCTTGAACATTCGGCTTGCCTTGGCGTAACCGAATGGTTCTGGCGAGGCGGGAAAGATCAAATCATCGTCCAAGGTTCCGGCGCACACGCCGGTCGGCAGAACGAGGAATAAAAGCAGCCACACACAGTTCGCGACGATACGCATTTGGTGCTTCGCAAGTTTGAACGCCCTCATCCTCAGGCCGCCAGGCATCGCGTTCGGGTCACAGCGCAAAGTCGCCCTGCGAGAAAGCCTGACTCGCACCGGAGAGTGGCCAACGTCAGTGGCGCGACCAAGCAAATCGAGCACGTCATGTACAGCCGAAACCGATACGCTGGCGGGTCTATGCCATCCCAACCGTAACACTCCGCCGCACGCCTAAATTTGCTGCCTTCGCGCCAGAAGCGCCTTGCCGAAGGCTTCGAACAGCGCGCGGTTGACGGGATTGCGTTGCGGGTCATATTCCGCGTGCCATTGCACGCCGAGCGCAAAGCCCGGCGCGTCCGCGATCCGGATCGCCTCGATGGTGCCGTCTTCGGCGGTGCCTTCGACCACGACGCGCTCGCCGGGCGCGAGAATGCCCTGCCCGTGCAGTGAATTGACGCGGATGGTCTCGCAACCGAGCAGTTTGGCAAAGGCGCCGCCAGGCACCAGACTGACCTCATGCCGGTCGGCAAAAATCACCAGCGGATCAGGGTGGATTTCGCCGTTTTCCAGCCGCGGCATCCGGTGGTTCATCCGTCCCGGCAATTCGCGGATTTCCGGATGCAGCGAGCCGCCGAAGGCGACGTTCATCTCCTGCAGGCCGCGGCAGATGCCGAACAGCGGCACCCCGCGGGCGACGCAGGCCTCCGACAGCGCCAGCGCCACGTCATCCCTCGGGATATCGTAGGGCTCGTGTTTTGGATTCGGCTCGGTGCGAAAACGCGTCGGGTGGACATTGGCGCGGGCGCCCGTCAGCACGATGCCGTCGACCGCGGCCAGCAACGCGCCGATATCGGTGATCTCGGGCGAGCCCGCAAACATCAGCGGCAGCGCGCCGGAGACTTCAGCCACCGCGCGGAGATTGCGCTCGCCGACCATCTGGGTCGCAAATCGATTTTCGATGCGATAGGCGTTCCCGATCACACCGACCACCGGCCTCCTCATTGCATGGTTTCCAGTTCTTTCGCGGCGAATAGGGGTCGATCATGCCTCCCGGCGCAGGCATGATCAACCTGTAGCTCCGCACAGCCGCGATGCTATTTCCGCGTAAATGCGTCCCGGGGATCAATCGCTTCGCCGGTTTTCAGTCCGGCAGCCTGGAGCGCCTTCCCTGCGGCATTTTCCATCCCATTCAACCACGGCAATTTCGCCTCAATCCCTCGTGTCACGGGCTCACCGAGGGACCCGCCGAAATCGAGCGGCCACAGGCCGTTCGGCACCACCTCGGCCGAAATGCCCTGCAGGCGAAATCCCTTTCCCAACGCCGCCGCCAGATCGTCCGGCACTACCAAGCGCGCGGTACCGGGATTGTTCAGATCGGAGAAGCTCGCGAGCACCGGCAATACCTCGCCCTGCACCGGCACGACGCCGGTCATCCGGCTCATCTCGTTGAAGGATGTTTTGCGCCCGGCGGCGTTAAAGGCGCGCAGGGCCAAGTAGTTCATGCCATCGAGATCGACCGAATTGTTGTCGAGATGCGCCATCAGCGCGATCAGGTTTTTGCCGCCGCCGAGATCGACCAATACGGCATCGCCCCGGGTCCGGGTTTGACCGTGGCGGCTGTAGCCCCGGTCGGGATGAACCGACATCACGCCGGAAGCCGATTTGATTCCTTCGGGCGTTTCCACCGCCACGGTCAGGCGGTATTTGTGGCCGGGCCGGTTGATCCGAATCTGATCGCCGATCACCAGCGCCGCCAACAAAGCCAGCGGCCCGAGCCATTTGGAAATCATGCCGCCTGCCCTCGCCGTTCGGCATATCGCTTGGCACAATGAATACGCCAGCGTCAAACCGCGGCCCATGAGCGCTTGATCCCGGGCAGGTTTGACGAAAGAGTGCCTGACAGAGCAAAAAGGAATCAGCGTGACCGTCCCGACCGAGAATCGTGTTCAAGCCCGAAACGATCTGGCGTGGGCGATATCGGTCGGCGGCATCGGCGTCGTGGTGTTTGCAGCGCTAGTGCTGTTCACCTGGTACTACGCCGCGACGCTGTTCCTGATCTTCGCCGGCATGCTGCTCGGTGTCGCGCTCAACGCCTTCACCGAACTGTTCGGCCGCGTGGTCAAATTGCCGCACGCACTGCGGTTGGCCATCGTCTGCCTGGTGCTGGCAAGCCTGTTGTCGGGTGTGGTGTTCCTCGGCGGCACGACCATGGCGCAACAGGCCAAAGCGCTAAGCGATACGATCAAGTCGCAGCTGGTGAACGTCAAAGCCTTCCTTGAGAAAAACGGCATCGACACCAGCTATCTCGACTTCGGCAATGCGACCGCCAAGCCTCCAGCGTCCTCCGAGCCGACAACTGCGCCGGCATCGGCATCGGCAAAACCGGACGCCCCGGCAACGCACAACCTTTCCGGCGCCGAAGCGATCGCTTCGGGCGGCAGCGCCATTGTGAGCCAGACCCTGAAACTCATTCTCGGCGCCGTGAGCGCGGTCGGAAATTTCTTCATCGTGCTGTTTCTGGGACTGGCGTTCGCAGCCCAGCCCGGCGTCTACCGGACAGGCCTGCTGTACATGGCCCCGGCGCAGCATCGCGCCCGCGTCACCGTCATCGTCGACCGCATCAGCGAGACCCTGGAGCGCTGGCTGATCGCGCAGATACTGACCATGGCCGTGGTGTTCCTCGTCACCTGGGTCGGTCTTGCGATCATCGGTGTCCAGAGCTCGTTCATTCTGGGCATCCAGGCCGGATTGCTCACCTTCATCCCGACGGTCGGTGCGCTGATCGCAGGCTTGATCGTGGTGCTGGCCAGTCTCGCTTCGGGCTGGGTCGCCGCCGCCAGCGCCTTCGTGCTGTTCCTCGGCATTCACGCGCTGGAAAGCTATATCCTGACGCCGATCCTGCAGCGTCAGGCGCTTGAAATTCCACCCGCAACGCTGTTTGCGTTCCAGATCCTGCTGGGTGTCGTGTTCGGCATCTGGGGCCTGGCGCTGGCGCTGCCGCTGATGGCGGTCGTGAAGGTGATCATCGACCATTTCAAGGCGACCGACACAGCGTGAGCCGTTTATCCCGCCGAGGTCACCACGGTTTCGGTGTGCTCGACCTCGGGAGGTGCCGCAAAATACTGCCCGACCAGTCCGCGCCATGCCGTGAAATCTTCGGAGCCCCTGAAATCGACGGTGTGATTTTCCAGCGTCTCCCACTTCGCCATCAGCCGGTAACGCGACGGCTTCTCGATCGACTTGTGCAGTTCGAATCCCTTGCCGCCTTTGGCGCGCAGGAACAGCGGCCGTGCCTTGGCGACGGCGGCTTCAAAGTCCTTCTCGCTGCCCGGCTTGACGTCGATTTGTGCGATTTCGGTGATCATCTGGAAAATCTCTGCTGAAGTTGGATCCCGCGGATGTAGCGCAAAAGTGCCGAGAGGTGAAGCCGTGGCGCAGACCGCGCCTGGATCATAGAGCCACCGACCGGAAACGTTGGTGAGCGATATTGAACACAAGACCCGACGCGATCCAGGCGAAATACCCGATTTAAATCAAATACGCCGCAACTTGCCGGCAAACCTTAAGTCCCTTCGTCCTACCATCATACCCAGCCAGAAAATCCACTCCGAACGCTTTGTTCGTGAAATTGCGCGAGCCTCCGTTGATTCAGAATGTCGAGCTCGATCTCTCCGATTACGTCATCGCAGAAATTGCCGTCGTGGATCGCACCGGCGCGATCGTGCACAGCAATCGAAAATGGCAGGAAACCGCAAGCATCGGCGGGCTTTTGCCGAAACAGCCGGGTTGGAATTATATCGCCGAATGCGAGGCCGCTATCGGGCGCGGTTGCGACGTGGCGGAGATTCTCACTGGCTTGCTAGCGGTTCTGCAAGGCGAGAGCCCCTCCTTTGTCGCGACCTACACCTGTCCGTTCAACGGGATCCACCGCTGGTTTCAGGTGCTGATATCCGTGGTCGAACTCAACGGCGCACGGCACGCCGTACTGACGCATATCGACGTTTCGCCGATGCAACGCGATGCGCTTACGGGATTGCCGAACCGTGCGATGTTCGATGCGCAGTTGCAATTGGCGTTGTCGCATGCCGAGGAAACCGGCGGTCGTACCGGAATCATCATCGTCGACATGAACAATCTCAAATTCATCAACGACAAGCACGGGCACCTGACCGGAGACGAGGCCCTGAAACGGCTCGCGCTGGAGCTCAGGAACAAGGCCGGCACCGACTATGTGACAACAAGGATCGGCGGTGACGAATTCGGAGTGGTGCTTCCGGTCAATTGCGATCCGCTGTTCGCCCACCGAGTGCGCGCCCATTTCGGATCGGGAATCACCTGCTCGATCGGACCTGCGCAGCATCCGATATTCCTGTCCGCCAGCGTCGGATTTGCGCTTTATCCGGACGACGGCACCACCGCCGGCGATCTTTTCAGGGCAGCCGACAAATCGATGTACGCCCACAAGCGCGGCGCATCGGTCGCCTGAACCAGCCGCAATCCGGGCGTGCCGTTCGAGAGTTCTAGCCGAACAGCAGCGCCGCTCCGGCCATCACCAGCGCGCAGCCGACAAACATCAGCAACGGCCAAGGGGTGCGTGGCGCAGCATAGCGTCCCTGCGCGCGCCGTTCCGTGATCAGCGCGGTTTCGAATTCGTCCGAGCTGGAGAACATGCAGGCAAACCCGCTGCGTGCCGAAGCCGCGGCGGCTTCCAGCGAAACCAGGGCCGCGTCGGCGCTATCATTGCGGGCTGCGATCATGCTGCCGAGTGTAGGGATCGAATGGTAAACGGAAGATTACCGCGTTCCGATATGCGATTTCGCCAGCAAGTGTAACGTCGCGCGCACGACATGCGCCGGCCGCCGCATCGCCAGCACTTTCAGCCGCTGGTCTTCCAGCGACAGCGGCAGTTCGATCGCCGCCTCGACGCGATTGCGGCCGCTCCGCTTGGCCGTGTAGAGCGCGGTGTCGGCCGCGGCGAGCAGGATTTCGAGTTCGGTGCCGGCGGGGCCGCCGGCCACGCCAATGCTGACGGTGGTGTCGACCGGCGCGTCCTCGACCGCGACGCCGGAGTTCGCAAAGGCTTCGCGCACGCGGTCCGCCGCGATCACGCCGTCCTCCAGCGAACACGGCAACAACGCCGCGAACTCCTCGCCGCCGATCCGGCCCGAGAGATCGGTCATCCGCAACGTATTGGTCATGACGGCTGCAAACAGCTTGAGTATCTCGTCGCCGGCGGGATGGCCGAACCGGTCGTTGATCGACTTGAAATGGTCGATGTCGAACATCAGCACCGTTGCCGGGCGCCCGGCGGCGGCTTCGCGCTCGATCATGCGCGATGTCGCCTCGGCAAAACCGCGGCGGTTGAACATGCCGGTCAGGGGATCCATCGACGCCGCCGTCTTGTGCGCCTTCACCGTGCGCTCCGACGCCAGCATGAAGATGATGAAGACGGTTCCGACCGCGTAGAGCACCAGCTGCATCGCGAAGGCGGTGACCCAGATGCTGTTGGCAAACCCGCTGGTCATGCGGACGCAGCACGTCGCCGAGCAGAATCGGCAGCATCAGCACGAAGCCATGCAGCATCGGCACGACAATGGTCGGCCAGCGCTTTTGCAACGTCTTGCGCCGCTCGGAACTCAGTTCGTACGCTGTCAGCGCCGCATAGATCGCAACGATCGCGGCACCCAGCGTCATATGCAACGCAATGGCGTCAGTCGGCAGGGTCATGGCCGCCGCGACCCAAGCCAAAGCTCCCAGAAACAGTCCAGGCCAGTTCGGCTTGCGGCCATGGAATACGCGGGCGGCGTTCCAGACCATGCCGCAGGCCACCAGGCCGACGGCGTCGAGTGCCATCGAAAACAATTCGACCGAGCGCACCGTTCGCCAGCGTCCATAGTTGCGACAGATCCGGCGCCGAGGATGATAGGCGAAGCCCCACCAGTTCAGCGCCGACGATCCGCTCCTGCGGCCGAAATACAGCAGCATGCCGCCGAGCATCGCGGCGACCAGGGCTGCAACCAGATAGAGCGTTGAGGTATCGAGTGACATGCGCGTATCCGGTGGTCTTGTGCGATGTAACTCAATGCGACGAGATCGAATTCGATCCTCGCCATCTTCGAATTTGACGATCGGTGTTGGAAATCCGTATTCGCCGGCGTGCAAGTTTTCGCGAAAAACTGCGTCAACTCCTCCGCAATCGGTCAACAAAAAGGGCGCCTTTGAGGCGCCCTTTCGAGTTTCATATACGCCGCATTCGCGGCTATTTTTATCGAAGCGATTAGCGCTTCGAGAACTGGAACGATTTGCGCGCCTTGGCGCGGCCGTACTTCTTGCGCTCGACCACGCGCGAGTCGCGGGTCAGGAAGCCGCCCTTTTTCAGAACCGTGCGCAGATCCGGCTCGAAGTAGGTCAGCGCCTTCGAGATGCCGTGACGCACGGCACCCGCCTGTCCCGACAGGCCGCCGCCGGCCACGGTGCAGACGACGTCGTACTGGCCGGCGCGTGCGGCTGCGACCAGCGGCTGCTGGATCATCATCCGCAACACCGGACGGGCGAAATAGACTTCGACTTCGCGGGTGTTGACGGTGACCTTGCCGGCGCCGGGCTTGATCCAGACGCGGGCGACCGCGTCCTTGCGCTTGCCGGTGGCGTAGGCGCGGCCCTGCTTGTCGACCTTCTTGACGTATTTCGGCGCTTCCGGGGTTGCCGGCTTCAACGCCGACAATTGATCGAGAGACTGCATGGTGTCGGACATCTTATGCGGCCCTCATGTTCTTGCGATTCATCGAAGCGATATCCACGGTTTCGGGTTGCTGGGCCTCATGCGGATGCTCGGGGCCGGGGTAAACCCGCAGATTGCCGAGCTGCACGCGGCCGAGCGGCCCGCGCGGGATCATGCGCTCGATGGCCTTCTCGACCACGCGCTCGGGAAAACGACCCTCGAGGATCGACTTCGCGGTGCGCTCCTTGATGCCGCCGATGAAGCCGGTGTGATTGTAATAGACCTTGTTGTCGCGCTTGCGCCCGGTCAGCACGACATGCGCCGCGTTGATGATGATGACGTGGTCGCCGCAATCGACATGGGGCGTGTAGGTCGGGAGGTGTTTGCCGCGAAGGCGCATCGCGACCAGGGAAGCGAGCCGGCCGACCACCAGACCTTTGGCGTCGATCAGCACCCACTTCTTCGTCACCTCGGCTGGCTTTGCCGAAAATGTTTTCATGTGAGGAAATCCGTGAAAGGAGACATCGGCGCATGACGCGCCGAACTGCGCGGGTTTCTAGATAAGCACGCGCCGCGCGCGTCAATGCCTAGCGATGATAATTATTTTATAAGTAAAAACAATAGGTTATAAATATGGTGTTATATTACCGTATAAATCATCTAAGGATTTGGAATGGAATAGGTCGCGGTCACATGGGCGATCGGATCGGGCGACGTGCCCGACAGCAGATTGACCTCGCCGACCGCCAGCCGCTTGCCCAGCTTCAAAAGCTTCGCCGCCGCCAGCACATCCTGCCCGGGCTGGCCCTTGCGCAGAAAATTGATGTTGAGATTGGTCGTCACCGCAAGGCCGACCGGGCCGATCGCCGACAGCAGCACCACATACATGGCGCAATCGGCCAGCGCCATCAGCGTCGGTCCCGAGACCGTGCCGCCCGGACGCAGCATGCGGTCGCTGTAGCGCTGGCGCAGCAGGCAGGATTTCACCGTCGGCACTGTTCGATCGTGGTATCGCCGCTGCCGAAAGACTGGGGGAATTCCCGGACCAGAAACGCTTCCAGTTCCGCCACGCTCATTTTCGCAATCGCCATGTCGCTCCGCCTGCCCTCGCCTCTCGCTGCTTGTTACATTAGGATGACGCGTATGCCCAAATGGATATTTCGATGACAGAGCCAGACCGCCCGCGCCGCGCCGACCGCAACCGCCCGTCCTGCTGCGCGAGATGCGTCGGCAGCATCGCGGTGCTCACGCTCAACCGGCCCGAGGCCCGCAACAGCCTGTCGGAAGGCCTGATCGCCGAACTGCACGCGGCGCTGAAGGATATTCACGACGATGCCAAGCGTCCGCGCGGTGGTGATCGCGGCCAACGGTCCGGCCTTTTCCGCCGGCCACGACATGAAGGAACTGACCGCCCGCCGCGCCGATGCCGATCGCGGGCGCGCCTATTTCGCCGAGATGATGACCGCCTGCAGCGCGATGATGCAGGCCATCGTGCAATTGCCGAAACCGGTCGTCGCCGCGGTCCAGGGCATTGCCACCGCCGCCGGCTGCCAGCTGGTGGCAAGCTGCGATCTCGCGGTCGCGTCGGAGGCGGCGGCCTTCGCCACGCCCGGCGTCGATATCGGGCTGTTCTGTTCGACGCCGATGGTGGCGCTGTCGCGCAACGTTCCGCGCAAGCAGGCGATGGAAATGCTGCTCACCGGCGAGCCGATGCTCGGCGACAACGGCGCGTGACTATGGTCTCGTCAATCGCGTCGTCACCGCCGGCACCGAGCGCGACGCCGCGATCGAGCTGGCGCAAAAGGTCGCGCTCAAATCCGCCTACACCGTCAAGCTCGGCAAGGCCGCGTTCTATCGCCAGGCCGAAATGAGCCTTGCCGACGCCTATCGCTATGCGGCGGAGGTGATGACCGAAAACATGATGGCCCGCGACGCCGAGGAAGGCATCGGCGCCTTCATCGAAAAGCGCGAGCCGAAGTGGCAGGACCGGTGACCGTCATTCCGAGGATGGTGCGCTAGCACCAGACCCGAAGAATCTCGACAATTCCGGGTTCGATGCTTCGCATCGCCCCGGAATGACAACCTTGATTCCTCACCATGAGGGATTGGAATTTTTGAAATGAACCACGACGCCTACGCCGACAGCTACATCCGCGAAATTCTCAACGGCGTGAAATCCATCGCGATGGTCGGCGCCTCGCCGGTCAATGTGCGGCCGAGCTACTTTGCCTTCAAATACCTGGCGCAGCGCGGCTACGACATGATCCCGGTCAATCCCGGCCATGTCGGCAAGAGCCTGCTCGGCAAACCCTTCGTCGCCTCGCTCAACGATATCGGCCGTCCCGTCGACATGATCGATATTTTCCGCAATTCGAGCCACATCATGCCGGTGGTGGATGAAGCGCTAAACTTGATCCCGCTGCCGAAAGTCATCTGGATGCAGCTCGGCGCGCGCGACGATGCGGCGGCCGCAAAGGCCGAGGCCGCCGGCATCAAGGTCGTGATGAACCGCTGCCCGAAGATCGAATATGGCCGGCTGTCCTCGGAGATTTCGTGGATGGGCGTCAATTCGCGCACGCTGAGTTCGAAGCGCGCGCCGATGCCGACCCAGGGCATGCGGCTGTCCTTGAACCGGATGAGTGTCGGCGGCGGCGAAACCGCGGCATCCGATCGAGCCGCGAAAAACAAGAGCGACTCCGTTTAGCGCGCGGACGAGAAAGTTCTTTCGATATCGTCTTGTCGTGAAGCACGATTATATTGAAACGGCGGGCGGCGATGCACACGCCTTGACGGAGGATGTTCCTGCCCTCAGCATGACGCCAACAAATTCCTCACGGTGAGGAGCGCGAAGCGCGTCTCGAACCATGAGTTTGCGAAGCTCATCCTTCGAGACGCGGCCAAGAGGCCGCTCCTCAGGATGAGGAGAAAACGTATCCAGGCAAAACAGGAAATCACCATGACCGATCGTCTTCCCGGATTTTCCACCCTCGCCGTGCACGCCGGCGCGCAGCCCGATCCCACCACCGGCGCGCGGGTGACGCCGATCTACCAGACCACCTCGTTCGTGTTCAACGACGCCGACCATGCCGCTTCGCTGTTCGGGCTGCAGGCGTTCGGCAACATCTATACCCGGATCGGAAACCCGACCCAGGCGGTGCTGGAAGAACGTCTCGCCGCGCTGGAGGGAGGCACCGCCGCGGTCGCGGTCGCATCGGGACACGCCGCGCAGGTCGTGGTGATGCAGCAATTGCTGCGGCCCGGCGATGAGTTCATCGCCGCGCGCAAGCTCTATGGCGGTTCAATCAACCAGTTCACCCACGCCTTCAAGAGCTTTGGCTGGAACGTGGTCTGGGCCGATCCCGACGATATCGAAAGTTTTTCCCGCGCGGTGACGCCGCACACCAAGGCGATCTTCATCGAGTCGATCGCCAATCCCTCCGGCTCCATTACCGATATCGAGGCGATCTCCGCGGTGGCCCGCAAGGCCGGCGTTCCCCTGATCGTCGACAACACGCTGGCAACGCCGTACCTGATCCGCCCGATCGATCACGGCGCCGACATCGTGGTGCATTCGCTGACGAAATTTCTCGGCGGCCACGGCAATTCGCTCGGCGGCATCATTGTCGATGCCGGCACCTTCGACTGGTCGAAGGACAACAAATATCCGATGCTGAGCGAGCCGCGCCCGGAGTATCACGGCATCAAGATCCAGGAGACTTTCGGCAATTTCGCCTTTGCGATCGCCTGCCGCGTGCTCGGCTTGCGCGACCTCGGGCCGGCGATCTCGCCATTCAATGCGTTCCTGATCCTCACCGGCATCGAGACGCTGCCGCTGCGGATGCAGAAGCATTGCGAGAACGCCAAAGCGGTCGCGGAATGGCTGCTGGCGCATCCAGCGGTGGCCGCGGTGAATTACGCCGGCCTGTCGGGCGACAAATACAACAGCCTCGCCCGCAAATACGCGCCAAGGGGCGCCGGCGCGGTGTTCACCTTCAGCCTCAAGGGCGGCTATGAGGCCGGCGTCAATCTGGTGTCGAACCTGAAACTGTTCTCGCACCTGGCCAATGTCGGAGACACCCGCTCGCTGGTAATTCACCCCGCATCGACCACGCATAGCCAGCTCGACGACGCCGCCAAGATCAAGTCAGGCGCCGCCCCGGACGTGGTGCGGCTGTCGATCGGCATCGAAGACAAGGAAGATCTGATCGCGGACCTGGAGCAGGCGCTGGGGACCTGAGGGTAACCTTCCGAGTCACTGCAAGGACACGAAGCAACGACGGCCTTCTGAATAGTCGGCGCGCGCTTGAAATTCCATGATATACATCAAAATCAGGATATCATGGAGAACCGGATGCACGTGTCCAAATGGGGAAAACAGCCTTGCGGTACGGCTTCCCAAAAAGCTGGTCGAGCGCCTAGGGATCGCGGAGGGCGACGATGTCAATGTCACGTCTGAGGATGCTCAAACCATTGTGATTTCAAAAAACGATGGCAAAGGCGATTTTTTGCTCAAGCTCCGCGCTTTGCAAAAAACAAATCGAGAGGGTTTGTCTGGAACCGCGATGATGCCAACTCGCGGTGAAACCTTTTCTGGACGCCAATGTTCTGATTTACGCCTTTATGTCCGATGATCCACGCTGCCCGACCGCGGAACGGATTTTGGCAACCGGAGGCATCATCAGTGTCCAGGTATTGAACGAGTTCGCCAACGTTGCACGGGGCAAGCTCAAATGGTCATGGCTCGAAATCGCGAAGATGCTTTCGCTGGTGCGCAGTCGGACAGGTCGCGTGCGCGATATCTCTGTATCGACCCATGAAGCCGCCCTCGGGCTCGCGCGCGATCGCGGCGTTAGCTTTTGCGATGCGCTGATCGTCGCGGCTGCGCTTGAGGCCGGATGCGACACCCTCTACAGCGAGGACATGCAACACGGCCGCAAATTCGGCAACCTGGCGATCGTCAATCCGTTTCTCGAAAGTATCCCTTGAGTAACCGCCTCACGGCTTCGCCGTGCGCATCGCGGCCTTGTCCTCGCGGGTGAGCCGGTTGTTGCGGTGGACCACCGAATAGGTCGCCAGAGCGAACACGATCACCAGAAGCTGCGCGGACAAAGCTTCCAGCGTCGGATTCAAGCCGATCGCGCCGAGCCATGACACGCTTTTCAGTTCGGTGAACGGCAGGATCGACTGTTCCTGGAATTCCTGCACGGCTTCGCCGATGAACTTGATCGCCATCGCAAACAGGAATGCCGAGGTGATGATGAACAACGGCCGTAGCGGAATCCTGCGCATGATCAGGTTGATGAAATAAAACAGCACGACCAGCCCGGCCGTCGCCGCACCGAGGCCTGCGAACAGGCCGGCACTCCAGCCGCCCTCGGCGCCGGCAAGCGCGTTGATGAACAGCACGGTTTCGGCGCCTTCGCGAAACACCGCCAGGAAGGCCAGTGCGGCGACCGCCCAGACCGTATCCTGCGCCAGCGCGTGATCGGCCTTGTGCGCCAGATAATCCTGCCAGCCGCGCGGATCCTGCTTCACCATCAGCCAGCCGCTGACATAGAGCATCAGGCTTGCGGCGACGAGAATGATGATGCCTTCGAGCACATCGCTGTGCTCGCCCGAATTGAGCACCGCGAACAGCCAGGCCGCGATGATGCTGGCGACGACCGCGGCGAGCGCGCCGCCGTATAGTGCTGCTATACGATGGGCGGCGCCGGCCCTGGTCAGATAGCCGGCGAGTGCCGCGATCACCAGCATGGCCTCCAGCCCCTCGCGGAGCAGGATGACGGCGGCTTGAATAAATGCAGACGACATGGCGAACCCGGGTTTTTGGCTGGCTCGTTTTATCGCCCAAATGCTTGAAGTAAAGCTACGGAAGTCCACACGACTTCGTCAACCGGCGCGCAACGGCGCAAAAGCCCCGCAAACAGGGCACTTCCGCAGCAGCATCGAAAATTAAAATCGCTCCATTCAGCCGGGCTGGCCGGCCGGCACAACCAGTTTGTGCGGCTCGGATTCCGGTTGCCGCGCCACCAACCGTTCGGCCTGAAAAATCGCGAGCGTGAGAACCGACATCGCGACGGCCTGATGCGCCAGTCCCAGTACGATCGGAACCTGGTTGAGCAGCGTCAGGATGCCCAGCGCTGCCTGCGATGTGACCGCCGCCGCCAGCCAGAAGGCGCCGCTGACCACCGACGTCCCGGCCCGCGACCGGACGGCATCGATCGCATGCAGGATCGCCAGCACAAACAGCGCATAGGCCACCATGCGATGCTCGAACTGCACGGTGAGCGTGTTTTCAAACAGATTGCGCCACCACGGCTCCTCGAAGAACAACCGCGCCGCCGATGGAACCAGCGCGCCGTCGATCTGCGGCCAGGTGTTGTAGATGCGCCCGGCGCGCAGGCCCGCAAGCAGCGCGCCCAGATAAAGCTGCACGAACGTCAGCAGCAGCAGCGCCACGCCGGTGAATTTCAGCCTTGAAGACGCGTTCGAGGGCGAACCATCGACCATTCGTCGCAGCGTCCAGAGAATGGCGGTAAAAATCAGGAACGCCAGCGCCAGATGGGTGGCGAGCCGATATTGCGAAACCTCGACCCGCTCGGAAAGTCCTGACGCCACCATCCACCAGCCGACCGCGCCCTGCAGCGCGCCGAGCCCGAAGATCAGCCACAACCGTATCTTGAGATCGGCGCTCAAAACGCCGCGCCAGAGGAACCAGAGAAATGGCAGCAAGAACGCGACGCCGATCACGCGCCCGAGCAGCCGGTGACTCCATTCCCACCAGAAGATCGTCTTGAACTGGTCGAGCGTCATCCCGGCATTGAGTTCGCGATATTGCGGGATGGTCTTGTAGGCGTCGAACGCCTGCGTCCACTGCGCGGCGTCGAGCGGCGGCAGCGTTCCCGTGACCGGCTTCCATTCGACAATCGACAGACCGGATTCGGTCAGGCGCGTCATGCCTCCGACCAGCGCCATCACAGCGATCAGGACAACGACCGTCCCCAGCCACCATTTGACGGCGCGCTGATTGGTCGCTTGTTGTCTGGGAATACCGGTCATCAAAGCTGCGCTTGAATGAATTTGCGCGCACCTTATAGTCCGCCCCTTACCGCGCGCAAAGAGCGCCGGTCGTACCGAGTTGCACATTTCCGTCATGACCATACGCACCCGCAAATTCTTCGGAACCATCGCGCTGCTGGTGCTCGTGGTGGTGTGGTCGCTGATGGGCATGACGGTGGCGCAGACGCCGTGGCTGGCGAATTCCGGGCTGCTGCAGGCCATCTTCTATGTCGTCGCCGGCATCGGCTGGGTGCTGCCCGCGATGCCGATCATCAGCTGGATGGCGCGGCCGGATGCCCAGCAGACAAATCGTCGCGGGTAGCGGCTCAGGCGCGCTTCAGCTTGGGAAACGGCACGCCCGAAAGCATCACGCGCAGGACGCGCAGCAAATCGCAGCGCCCGTCCCAGCCGATGCGCGGCAACGTATGAAGCCTGGTTTTGCCCTCGGCCTCGACGACGCCCGGTATCGCCGTTACCGCGCTGGCGAAGCCGGCTTCCTCGGCCATCCCGGCATGCTGCCGCCGCCATGACGCGTGGTCACCGAACGGATAGGCGAAATGTTTGACGTCGCGGCGGAATGCGGTCTGCGCAACTGCCTTGCCCATCGTGATCTCACGCAACGCGTCGGCATCCCGGAGGTTCGACAGAACAGGATAGTTCACCGTGGCGCTTCCGATCGTCACCAGCGGATCGGCCGCAAGCCTGGCGAGATCCTCCCAGTTCAGCGAGGCCTCGCGCGACAATGCCGCGAGGTCGACGGAGTACCGCTTGCAGAGATCGTTGATCGCAAAGGAGAGATCGGCCGGCTGCAGCCCGCGCATCCAGCCATACAGAAAACGATAGAGCTGGTTTTTCTCGGAGTTTTTTCCGACGTTGAAGCGCTGCTCCTTGCGGTCCATCACGAGACTGATGCGATCCTCGCGCGCGATCACGGCTTGCAGCGCCAGCCACCAGGCCTCGCCGAGGCCGTCCGGGAATGCGGTCGGCAGATAAACCGTGAAGGGAACGCCGTGTCTTGAGAGCACCGGATAGGCCGATGTCATCAGGTCCTTGTAGCCGCCGTCAAAAGTAAGACAGACAAAGCGTTTTTTCGAAGCCTGCAGGACCGCCCGCTGACAGGCCTCATCCATCGAAACGATCTCGAATTTCCAGCGCTTCAGTGCGCGGATCGCTCGATCGAGGAATTGGGGCGTGATTTCCCGCGACCGGAGCGGCTGAAAGCGCGTAGCGCGCTGCGGGCGCACGCGCTCGAATCGCAGAATGACGCCGGCGCCTCCGGACCAGCGCTGCCTTATCCGCGCAAAACCGCTGAAATAGGCGAGCTCGAGGCCAAGCCTTGTCAAGAACCTGTTGTAGGATGGCAACGTTCCGCCCCTGCAATGCGGCAAAGCCAGCCCGGCCGCAGCCGCATTGTCATTACTCTTTGTTGACATTTCTTTGCAAAGGTCGGTCAAAGCCGAAAATTGTAAATAATTCCCTTCAGACAGGTTTGGCGATGACCATGGCTGCCGCGATCGAAAGCCGGACGGGGCAAGCGCCCGCATGGCCGAAAGCGAGCGGCATCGCCGGCGTCGAGATTCTGGCCGATCTCGACCCGGCCGAGACGATCTGGCGTCACCTCGAAGACCGGCAACAATTGTTCACGCCGTATCAGCAATTCGATTTCCTCAAGCCATGGCAATGCGAGGTCGGAGAGCGCGAGGGCGCTCAGCCTTTCATCGTGATCGCCTACGACAGCGAGAGCCGGCCGCTGTTGCTGCTTCCGCTGTCGCTTCGGCATGAACACGGCGTGCGCACCGCCTGTTTCATGGGAGGCAAACACACCACCTTCAATATGGCGTTGTGGGACCCGGATTTTGCCGCCGCCGCAAGCCAGACCGATCTTGAGGCTTTGGTATCGGCCATAGCGGCGCGGTCCGAAGCCGATGTTCTGGCGCTGACGCGGCAACCGCTGCACTGGCGGGATTTACCCAATCCGATGGCGCTGCTGCCGAGCCAGCCTTGCGCCAACGATTGTCCGCTGATGACGATCGTGCCGGAACAGCCGCCGACGGCCCGGATAAGCAGTTCGTTCCGCCGCCGGCTCAGGGGCAAGGAACGCAAGCTGCAGATGCTGGCCGGCTATGGCTATCACGTCGCAACCGACGAGGCCGATATCAGGCGGCTGCTCGACTGGTTCTTTTTCGTCAAGCCGCGGCGGATGGCGGCGCAGAAGCTCCCCGACGTGTTCGCCGAACCCGGCGTCGAGAATTTCATTCGCAACGCCTGCATGACACAGCTTTCAGGCGGCAATCGCGCCATCGACATTCACGCGCTCGAGTGCGACGACGAGGTGATCGCCATCTTTGCCGGCGTCGCCGACGGACATCGCTTTTCGATGATGTTCAATACCTACAGCCTGTCCGGCAACTCGCGCCACAGCCCCGGACTGATCCTGATGCGCGACATCATCGACCACTATGCCGAGCGCGGCTACCGGGCGCTCGATCTCGGGGTCGGGTCTGACGAATATAAAAGGCTGTTCTGCAAGGGCGATGAGCCGCTTTTCGACAGTTTCATCCCGCTCAGCCTGCGCGGCAAGGTCGCTTCAGCGGCGATGTCGGGCATCAACCGCGCCAAGCATCTGGTCAAGCATAACCCTGCGCTCTACGACATGGCGCAACGGCTGCGCGCCGCGTTCCGCTGATGCCCTGAATTACTTCTGTGCGAATTCCTGCCAGAGGGAGCGCATGTCCCGATGGTAGCGATGGCCCCCGGGACCAGAGCAGCGACCTCATGGGCATAGTCTTCCGCGCCAGGCTCAAAATGAACCTGGCTGTTTTCGGCGAGCGACGACAACCGATCCGGCGGATTCAACATGGCCGAGCCAAATGGCGCGCCACCGGCAACGCCACAGCGGTGCCTGCGGCCAAAGTAATCAACAGCAGCGGTAACCCGGCTATGATCGTCCAGAAGATGCGGCGACGCATGACGCGGATGCTCCCGCAGTTTCAGGAGCTGAGACTGGCACGTCCCGCGGGCAGGAACTACGGCGGTTTATCACCCACCGCTGCGAACGCCGCGTTCAGGCGGCCGCGGCCCGGAGGACGGCCTCGGCGGCATCCGATGGTTGCGACGGTTTGCTCAGCATCGTCACTTCACTGAAACCGGTCGCCCTGAGCTGACCGCTCATCTGGTTGCGGGCCTCGGCAGCCATCGATGCCTCCGGCACTACGACGGCGCGGGCATGCGCCGTCAGTAGTTCCGCCGGCAGGTCGGAGGCAGTCCCGGCGTCGAGCAACACATGGTCGTAAACCCGAAGCAGCGCATCGATCGCAAGCGGCAGCCGTGGCGACTGCAGCAGCGCGCGATCGGAGCCCTGGCGTCCCGCGCTTACCAGGTGCACCCGCGACAGCCGGTCCTTGGTGATGACTTGCGAAAAGGAGGCTTCACCCAGCATCAGTTCCGCGAGCCCCGGCGCCACCGGATCGACCGATGCTGCCGGGATCGCCAGCGACGACGCCGACAGATCGACCACCACAACCCTTGCGCTGCGCGCAATCAGGCGTGCCAGCGTCAGCGCCGTCAAGCTGATGCTCTCGCCCGAGGCGGTGCCGAGAATGGTAACCTTGCGCGCCGCATCGCCTGCGTTGCGCAAATGAATGGCGAGCTGCTCGATTTCGGCGAGTTGAGACGCCGATTCGGCGAATTGAGGCGCAGCGCCGGGATACGATTCGCGGAATGCCGGAGCCGCCGGGGCCGGCGCGCGGACCGAAGCCAGGGAAGACCCGAACGCGGCCGCGGCGCGGGGCATCGTCATGCGCAACAGTTCGCCGGTGAGGATCACGCCGGAGCTGAGCATCAGGGTCGCCAGGGTCGCGATCAGCACGACCGGGAGTTTCTTCGGATAGGCCGGCGTGTTGGAAACGCTGGCGCGGGAAATGATCCGGCCATCCGCGGGTGCGGCGTCGATATTCTCGCGGGTATTGGCCTCGCGGTATTTCGCCAGATAGGATTCCAGGAGGTCGCGCTGCGCCTTGGCTTCACGCTCAAGCGCGCGGAGCTGAACATCCTGACCGTTGGTCGAGGTCGCCTGCTTCTTCAATTGCTCGAGGCTGGCGCTCAGCCCCTCGACCCTGCCGCTGGCGATACGTGCATCATTGTCGAGCGAGCGGGAGATCTTGCTGGCCTCTTCGCGAAGCTGGCCGTCGAGATCGGAGAGCTGCGCCTTCAGCTCCTTGATGCGGGGATGGCCGTCGAGCAGCGTCGAGGATTGCTCGGCCAGCTGCGCGCGCAGTGTGACGCGTTGTTCGGACAGCCTGCGGGTCAGTTCGGAATTGAGCACTTCCGAAGCCTCGATCGGCTTGCCGCTCTGGAGCATTTCACGGATCAGCCGCGCCTTGGATTCCGCATCGGACTTCAGCGCCCGGGCGTTGTTCAATTGCGTATTCAGTTCGCCCATCTGCTGGTTGGAGAGCGTGGTGTTGTTGGTTCCGACAAACAGGCTCGATTTCGAACGAAAATCCTCGACCCGGGATTCCGCTTCCGAAACCTTCTTGCGCAGACTGTCGATTTCGACCGACAGCCACTGGCTGGCGGATTTGGCCTGTTCCTGCCGCGCGCCCTGTTGCAACACCAGATAGCCTTCGGCGATCGAGTTGGCGACGCGCGCGGCGAGATCCGGATCGCTTGACTGGAATTCAATGACGATGACGCGGGATTTATCGACGGCGTAGGCGGTGAACCGGTCGAAATAGGCATCCAGCACGCGCTCTTCCGGTGTCAGCGAAAACGGATCGCGGCCGATCCCAAACAACGCCAGCAGCGACTTCAGCGGCGACAGGCCCCGCAGCACCGGATCGAACTCCGGCCGCTCGGCGAGCCGGTTCTTCTTGATGATCTCGCGCGCGAGGTCGCGCGACAGCAGAAGCTGGACCTGGCTGGTAACGGCCTCGGCATCCAGACCGGCGCGCTGTTCGTCGTTGCGCTCCCCGTTCGGCCGCAGGAAGACGTTCTCGCGGCCATCGATCAGGATGCGCGCTTCGGATTTATATCGCGGGGTGATCAGATTGACGACGGTGAGCGAGAGCACGGCGACGAGCACCGTCGGAATGATGATCCAGCCACGATTGCGCGACAGCGCCTGGCCAAGCGCGCGCAGATCCAGATCGCCGGATTCGGACGCGGCAGCCGGCCGGTAGCCGCCGGCGCAGGCTTGGCGCTGGCCTTCTGGACCAGCGCCTTATCCCTGGCCGCACGCCAGAACGCTAAACGCATCGCACACTCCCGCGGACGCAACTATCCAACTCAACTGCCGCGATTACACTCCATTAAGGTTGCCGCTGGGTTAATTCCGCCGGTTTGCCAGGCCGATATCGAGGCCGGAACGCCGCGATCATACTTTGTTAACCATGGAAGTCCTTAATCGGAATCAATACTTTGCCTGTGGGTTGTCCGATGCGAGGCGCGCGCGCCGCTATATCCTGTCTGCTTGCCGCGCTCGCTCTGTCGGGCTGCATGGGCAGACCCGCGCCGGTCGCGATGGCTCAGCCTCAAGGCAGTCTCGACTCCATTGCATATGGGCAACCCTACGGCATCACCCCTGCCCCGATCGCGGTGTCTTACGCCACAGCTCCGATGCCGGTGGCTTATGACACGGCCTACCGGCTCGATGCCGGCGACAAGCTGCGGATCGTGGTCTACGGTCAGGAAGGCCTCACCAACACCTACGCGATCGATGCCGGCGGCTCCATCACCATGCCCCTGATCGGCTCGGTGTCCGCGCGCGGTCGAACGCCCGCGGGCCTCGCGTCGGAAATTACCGCCAGGCTGCGCAACGGCTATATCCGCGAACCCTCGGTCGCAGTGGAGATCGAATCCTACCGGCCGTTCTTTATCCTGGGTGAAGTTCAGGCCCCGGGCCAATACCCCTACGTGCCCAATATGAGCGTCGAAAGCGCCGTCGCCATCGCCGGCGGTTTCTCGCCGCGCGCCCGGCGCGACCGCGTCACGCTCACTCACACCGACAGTTCAGGCGCTATGCGCGTCGTGGTGCCGCTCGGCACTGCGATCGGTCCAGGCGATACCGTTCTGGTCGGCGAACGCTGGTTCTGATGATGGCTCCTGTTGCAGACCAGCCGCTACGTATACTGCACACGGTGCGCGCGCCGGTCGGCGGAATCTTCCGCCACATCCTGGATCTGGCCAACGGACAGGCCGACCGCGGTCATCACGTCGGCATCGTCGCCGATAGCCTCACCGGCAGCGATCGCGCCGAGACGGCGCTGGCGGAGATCGCGCCGCGCCTCACCCTCGGCGTTCACCGCATCGCCATTCGCCGCGAACCGCACCCCGCAGACTTGCTGGTGTGGGCGCATTTCATGCGCCTGGCACGGCGGCTGAAGCCCGACGTCCTGCATGGACACGGCGCCAAGGCCGGCGCATTCGTTCGCCTGATCGCCCGTTCGAAGAATGTCATTAATGTGTACACGCCGCATGGCGGCTCGTTGCATTTTGCGCCGAACACACTCAAAGGCGCGTTCTATGGCCGGCTTGAACGCGCGCTGATGAACAATACCGACCTGTTCCTGTTCGAAAGCGCTTTTGCGCGCGACACCTACCAGCGGATGATCGGCACCCCAAAGGGGCTGGTGCGCTGCGTGTTCAATGGCGTCACCGCCGACGAATTCGATCCGGTCGAGAAAGCGGCCGACGCCAGCGACATCGTCTATGTCGGCGAATTCAGAAATATCAAGGGCGCCGATCTGCTGGTCGATGCGGTGGCGCGCTTGCGCGCCGGCGGCAGGCCGGTAACGCTGACGCTGGCCGGCGACGGCGAGGAACTCGAGGCGCTCAAGGTACAAATTCAACGGCTCGGACTGACCGAGGCGGTGCGTTTCATCGGCCACGTCAAGGCGCGCTACGGCTTTTCAAAGGGCAACCTGCTGGTGGTGCCGTCGCGCGGGGATTCGATGCCCTATGTCGTGATCGAGGCGGCAGCGGCGGGAATTCCGATGGTGGCGGCCGATGTTGGCGGCATCCCGGAAATTTTCGGTCCCCACGCCGATGCCCTGTTTGCCCCCGGCAACGTGGATGCCATGGCCGACGCCATAAAGACCGCGCTCGACGATCCCATCGCGGCATTGGCGCGCGCCAAATCGCTGCAGCAGCGAATCCTGCTGCATTTTTCGCAAGACGCGATGGTCGAAGGCGTGATGGCGGGCTACCGCCAGGCGTTTGCAGATCGTTAACCGTTCTTTACCAACGATAACAGTTTCTTCCGATTTGTCCTTTAAGTCCTGAGACGGGGAATTCCGCCCGGCATGCGCATACCTAAATGCATGTACATACGGACTTTCCAGAACGGACTTGGATCAAGTGGAACCGATCAACGCACGCTCGATGCTCAACGCCGCGACCGCAGCCGCGGCGGCCGCCACGCCGGGCCGACCCGCGGTCGAACGGCGTCGCCGGCTGTCGCCGGCGGCTCTTGCCGTGACCAACCGGGCCGTGCAGCGGGCGTATTCGCCGATCGTGATCGCCGGCGCGGTCCGCGCCGCCGATTTCGTGCTGCTCAGCTTCGTCGGCATCGCGCTCTATCTCGGATATGTGGTGCCCCATAGCGGCTTTCACTGGGAATATGTCGGGGCCATCTTCGGCGTGAGCGCGACCACGGTGGTCAGCTTCCAGGCTTCCGATATCTACGAAGTCCAGATATTTCGCGGCCAGCTCCGGCAGATGACGCGGATGATCTCCTCCTGGGCGTTCGTGTTCCTGCTGTTCATCGGCGCATCATTCTTCGCCAAGCTCGGCAGCGAGGTCTCGCGGCTCTGGCTGTCGGCATTCTTCTTCTGCGGCCTTGCCGCGCTCATTGCCGAACGGCTGGCGCTGCGCGCGATGGTGCGCGGCTGGGCGCGCGAAGGCCGGCTCGATCGCCGCACCATCATCGTCGGCTCCGATCAGAACGGCGAAAAACTGGTTGAGGCGCTCAAGGCCCAGGACGATTCGGATATCGATATTCTCGGCGTGTTCGATGACCGCAACGACAACCGTGCGCTCGAGACCTGCGCCGGCAGCCCCAAGCTCGGCAAGGTCGACGACATCATCGAATTTGCCCGCCGCACCCGCGTCGACCTCGTGTTGTTCGCGCTGCCTATTTCGGCGGAGACGCGGATACTCGAGATGCTGAAAAAACTGTGGGTGCTGCCGGTCGACATCCGGCTTTCGGCGCATACCAACAAGCTGCGCTTTCGCCCGCGCTCCTATTCCTATCTCGGCAAGGTTCCGACCCTCGATGTGTTCGAGGCGCCGATCACCGACTGGGATCTGGTGATGAAATGGCTGTTCGACCGCATCGTCGGCGCCTTCGCCCTGCTGCTGGCGGCGCCCGTGATGGCGCTGGTGGCGCTTGCGATCAAGCTCGACAGCCCGGGTCCGGTCCTGTTCCGCCAGAAGCGGTTCGGTTTCAACAACGAGCGTATCGATGTGTTCAAGTTCCGCTCGCTGTATCACGACCAGGCCGATCCGCTGGCCACCAGGGTCGTGACCAAAAACGACAGCCGCGTCACCCGGGTCGGGCGCTTCATCCGCAAGACCAGTCTCGACGAACTGCCGCAGTTCTTCAATGTCGTGTTCAAGGGCAATCTTTCGCTGGTCGGCCCGCGCCCGCACGCCGTGCAGGGGAAATTGCAGAGCCGGCTGTTCGACGAAGCGGTCGACGGCTATTTCGCGCGGCATCGCGTCAAGCCCGGCATTACCGGCTGGGCGCAGATCAACGGCTGGCGCGGCGAAGTCGACAGCGAAGAGAAAATCCAGAAGCGCGTCGAGTTCGATCTCTATTACATCGAGAACTGGTCGGTGCTGTTCGACCTCTTCATTCTTCTCAAGACGCCGCTGGCGCTGATGACGAAGAACGAGAACGCTTACTAGTTCTGTTGCGAGTTGCGTTAGTTGCGTTTGTGAGTGTGTGATGGCGTATGCGGCGGCGGCCGAGGGCTCCCTTCCATCGATGACGGCCGCGCCCGGCGTTCTGGCGTTGCAGCGCGCGCTGGTCTGGCTGGTCGGAGCAAGCGGCGCGATCGTTTTCATCGAACCGAGCCCCTACGAACTGGCGACGCTGGTTGCCACCGTGGTTTTCTTTGCGACCGGCCTGCGACTGCGGCTGGTTTTCATGCCGCTGCTGCTGCTGCTGTTCCTGGTCAACATCGGCTACACCATCAGCGCCATCCCCTTCTTCGACAAGTCCGACGTCGCCAACTGGATCGCCACCTCCTGGTATATGGCGGTCACGGTGGTGTTCTTCGCGATGGTGGTGTCCGAGGACACCGCGGCAAGGCTCGACATGCTTCGCCGCGGCCTGATCGTGGGCGGCGTGATTGCGGCGTTGGCCGGCATCGCCGGCTATTTCAACCTTGTCCCCGGCGGGCATGACCTGCTGACGCTGTACGAGCGTGCCCGCGGCACCTTCAAGGACCCGAACGTGCTGGGCGCGTTCCTGATCCTGCCCTCACTGTTCGCGCTGCAAAGCGTGGTCTCCGACAGTTTCGCAAAATCGTTCCGCAGCACGATTGCGCTTGGCATCATGGCGTTTGCGATCCTGCTGGCGTTTTCGCGCGCGGCATGGGGCGGACTTATTCTCACCTCGGCCTTCATGCTGGCGTTGATGGTGCTGACCAGCCGTTCGCGCGGACAGCGCTCGCGCATCATCGTGATGACGGTGGTCGCCGTGATCGTCGTGGTGATCCTGATCGGCGTCTTGCTGTCGTTCGACTCGATCAGCGAAATGTTCCGGCAGCGGGCGAGCTTCGATCAAAGCTATGACGAAGGCCGCTTCGGCCGGTTCGGGCGGCATATCCTCGGCGCCGACATGGCGCTCGATCTGCCGTTCGGCATCGGCCCGCTGCAATTTTCCCGCTACTTCCCCGAGGATACCCACAATTCCTATCTGAACGCCTTCATGTCCGGCGGCTGGATCGCCGGCATCTGCTATCCCGCGCTGGTGTTCATCTCGGTGATCATGGGATTCCGGCACGTCTTCGTGCGCGTGCCCTGGCAACGCGCCTATCTTGCGATCTTCGCAGCCTTCCTCGGCACCGTCGGCGAGAGCTTTGTGATCGACACCGACCATTGGCGGCACTTCTGGATGATGCTGGGGGCGATGTGGGGCATGTTCGCCGCGACACAGCGCTACAAGGCCACGTACAGTGAGCCAGATGCGGGGCCGGAGTTCTAGATCTTCACGAACACTGCCCAAAGCAGCGTGAGCAGAGCCGCAGCGCCAAGCCACTCCGGATGATCGCAAAAAACACCGCCATAAACGCAAAGCGGGTTGGCCCAAAGCCCGTCATGGCCTGCGACGTAGAACAACCCGGCGGCAGCGGCCAGGACAAATACGGCGATATACATCTGAAAGATACTTCCCCCGGATGTTCTCCTAAGGAATCGAGCGGAGAATCGCTTGTTCCAGCTTTGCCAGTGTCGTCTGAATTGCGGCAACAGCGTGCCGGCAGCTATGCCTCGATCTCAAAAGTCAGGCCGGCATGGTCGACCAGCCGCTTGATTAGCGCCTCGCCCATCGCAGCACCGGGGGTCCAGATGCCGGCCGCGACATCGGGCGTATCGCGGAACAGGCAGATCGCGCATTCCGAGATCATCTTCGAGGTCGATCCGTAGCCGGGATCGCGATCGCCCTTGACGGCGGCGCGGACCTGACGCCCGTCCGGGCCGATGGCGACGAACAGCAGGTCGTAGCGGCCATTCTCGCGCTCCTCTTTCGAAGGACCCTCGCCCGGTTTCGGACCGTCCACAGCGCCCATCCGCTCGGCATTGACCGCGGCGACGACACGCTTGGCGTTGGCTTCACCCTGCTCGCCGGGACCGGTCAGGATCATCTCGTCATAGACGAAGTCTTTGCCGTAAGGAAAATTCATCAGCATGTTGGAGCGATGCACATTGCGGGTGTTGATGCTCGCCATCACAAACGGCGCAGTCCATGAGCCCAGATCCTCGTCCAGCACCGGCTTGTTGCCGCGCGGCTGCTTCGGGCCTTCGAAGCCGGGCGTCAGCACGAAGTGGTTCTGGAACATGGCCACCAGTGTCAGGTCCTTCGCCGCCGCCGCAAACGACGCTCTGGCGCTCGCCGCGGTGCCGCCGGAGAACGTGCCCTTCATCTCCCGGATACGGGTTTTGACACGGCTGGCGGGCGCGCCGAAAACCTTGCGGGCTTCCTTCTCGACGCAGAATACGCCGAGTTCGAACGGCAGTGAATCGAAGCCACAGGAAAACAGGATGCGCGCACCGCTCGCTTTGGCGGCGGCCTCATGCGCATCGATCATCTGCCGCATCCAGACCGGCTCGCCGCAGAGATCGAGATAGTCCGTGCCGGTTTCAACACAGGCCGCGAGCAGGTCGGAGCCGTAGAGCTGATACGGACCGACCGTCGAGATCACCGATCTGGTCTGGTCGACCATGGCTTTCAGTGAGGCTGGATCGCTGGCGTCGGCGACAATCAAGGCCGTGTCGGCAGGAGCAGCGATGGCGTCACGCACCGAAGCCAGCTTGTCCAGGCTGCGGCCGGCCATCGCCCATTTCAGGCTGCCGTCATTGCGATAGTGCTGCGCCAGATATTCGGCGACAAGCTGGCCGGTAAATCCGGTGGCGCCATAGACAATGATGTCGAATTTCGACGAAGGCTTCATCTTCACTTCCTTGATGTCAGATATCCAGCTGGTGCGAGGCCGTTCTATTTCCTCGCATAGGACACGCCCATGCCGGCGCGCACGTCGCTCTGGATACCATAGGGCGCGACCGGATAGCGCAGGCCATTTTTGGCCAGCGCCTTCATGCCCGTAATCGCCTTGGCCAGATGCGCCGGAGACAATGCCATCAACATCTCCTCATCGGGCACGCCGCCATAGCGCCGCTCGGCATAGCATGGCAGCGACAAGCTGGGCTCGCCGGTCTTGAGCGCCCGTCCCCAGGAATCGGCGCAAGCGGTCTCGCCGACCACGCCCCATTCGAACTTCTTGTAGCCGGTGTATTGCAGGCCATTGATGAGAATGATCATCTGGCCGGGCGTCGCATAGACCAGACAAATGTCCGGCGGATTGAGCCGGCCGCTGGCCAGCGGGCTGACGACGAGCGCCTGGTACTGGCCGTAGGGAACGACATCCAGCGCCTGCTGGCGCTTGGCTGCATCCTCGGCGTTCTCATGCCAGACGCCGACATAGGATTGACCGGCGAGCCATTTTTCGTCCTGCGGCGCCAGCCCGATGACCGCCCGGCATTGCGCACCCACGAGATCGTCCGCGGTGATGCCGACGGTCCAGCCCAGCCGCGAGGCCATGCTGACGATCTGGTCGGTGGTGTGAACCGCGGTGGGACGCCTGATCTTCGGGATCGCCGCCATCTCGTCGACGGAGGCAAACATCTTCATGCCGATCACCGTGGTCTTCAGCCGCAGCAGGTTATTCAGATCGGCTACAATGCCGGCCAGATCGAACTGCTCCGGCGGCGTTTGCTGCTGCATGGCGTCAACTCCCAAATGCCCGGAACAGCTTGTCCGGTTGTGCTTCGATCCTAGCCCGATTGCCGGCCGGTTGCGACCGGCGCTGCTAGTCGGGCCCGGGAAACAACGCGCCGGTCTTGCCCGATATCCGATAGGCCACAAGGCCCAGCCATTCGCGGATCCCGGTTTCGACGCGGCCGAGTCCCTCGATCGCGTAGATCGAGAACGCCAGCAGATCCGCGCGCCCGCCGACCCGCCAATCCACCGGATAGGGCTCGACCGCAAATCCGGCCTTGCGGAACACGCCGACCGATCTCGGCATATGATAGGCCGACGTCACCAACAGCCAGCGTTCGCCGATTTTCGGCGCTACCAGCGCTTTTGAAAATTCGGCATTTTCCTGGGTGTTGCGCGAACGCCCTTCCATTTCCAGGCGCTCACGGGGAATGCCGAGGCGCTCGAATACCGACAGCGCGAAATCGGCTTCCTTGGCGGTATCGTCGAACACCAGATTGGCGTTGCCGCCGGAAAAGACGATGCGTGCCTTGGGATAGCGGAGCGCCAGGGCCGCGGTCGCGATCACCCGATCGACCGAGCCGCGAAACACCGTGGTGTCATGGGCGAGCGAAAGCTCGGGATCGATCGGCCCGCCCAGCACGACAATGCCATCGGGCGGGCCAAGCGCCGCATTCCAGGCCGGAAACCGCGCTTCCAGCGGATAGAGCAGCCAGTTTCCAAGCGGCGAGAAGCCGCAGACCGCGAGCAGCAGCACCGACGCGATCAAGAGCTTGCGGCCGAGCGATGTAAATCGCGTGGCCAGCAGAATCGCGCCGACGAGACCGATCCCGATCAGGAAGTTTGTCGGCAACGCCATGACGCCGAGCGTTTTGGAGAGCGCGAAGAACACAGGTGCTCCTTGAACATCAGAGGTCGTCATACGCGGGCTTGACCCGCGTATCCATCCATCTTTCTAAAAAAGCCCTTTCCCAAGAGGATGGATTGCCGGGACAAAGCCCGGCAATGACGAATGAGATAAGCTGCAATCGACATACTCCTTTATCAAAGGCACACTCACCACCCCGCCCCAACCAGAAGCCCTCCCCATGACCCATCATCATCTGCATTCCAGCCCCGAGACCTGCCATTGGGGTTTCTTCGAAGCGAAGCTGAAACCGGTCCTCGCCATCGCCAGCGGTGATGAAGTCACCATCGACACCATCACCGGCGGTCCGGAGGTGGTGCCGGACCGGGGCAAGTTTCACGTCCCTTCCGAACTGTTTGATGTGCATGCCAAAAACGAGCGAATGGTGCCGGGCCATATCCTGACCGGCCCGGTTGCGGTCGCGGGCGCCGAACCCGGCGACGTGCTCGAAGTCGATATTCTCGACGTCAAGCTCCGGCAGGACTGGGGCTACAACCTGATCCGGCCGCTGGCGGGCACCCTGCCCGACGATTTCCACGAGATGCGCCTGTTGAACATTCCGCTCGACCAGAAGCGGATGGTGGGCCGCTTGCCCTGGGGACTGGACCTGCCGCTCAAACCTTTTTTCGGCGTGATGGGTGTCGCGCCGCCGCCGGCCTGGGGCCGCATCACCTCGCTGATCCCGCGCGCGATGGGTGGCAACCTTGACAACAAGGAACTGACGCCGGGCGCCAAGCTCTATCTGCCGGTATTCGTGCCGGGCGGCTTGTTTTCCTGCGGCGACGGCCACGGCGCCCAGGGCGACGGCGAGGTCTGCGTCACCGCGATCGAAACCGCGCTGCAGGGACGTTTCCGGCTGACATTGCGCAAGGATTTGAAGCTCGCCTATCCCCGCGCCGAGACGCCCGATCACTACATGACCATGGCGATGGATCCCGACCTCGATCAATGCGTGGTGCGTGCGCTGCGCGACATGATCGTGTTGCTCGGCGAAAAGCGCAATTTGTCGCGCGAGGATGCCTACACCCTCTGCAGCCTGGCTGCCGACCTGCGGGTGACGCAGACCGTGAACGGCTCCAAGGGCATCCACTGCATGATCGCGAAGGCGCTGGTGCATGGGTGAGGATCGTCCCCGTGCGGTCTCTCACCCGTCTTCATTGCGAGCGCTATTCTCTCACCCGTCGTTCCCGCGAACGCGGGAACCCATACGCCGCGGCTTATCGTTTGAAAGACGGTGTTCAACGATCTTTGCGCAACCCCGCGTCCTGTGGTTATGGGTCCCTGCGTTCGCAGGGACGACGCTGATGGATTTGGATTTCGAACAGCCAAGACGTCATTGCGAGGAGTTCTTGCGACGAAGATTCCATGGGGAGTGGATAGCGACCGAGTCTGAGGCCAGACTGAGGTTGCTGAAACCATTCAACCTGGAGACGACGATGTTACTCGATCATCCTTCCGACGGACTGACCGCTATCCGCACTCATATTGGCGCAATTTTTGTTTCGCTGGAACTGAGTCGATCGACCTGGCTGGTGACGTCGTTGTCGCCCGGCAAAGGCGAGAAGATGTCCAGGCACAGCGTCACGGCCGGCGATGTGGCCGGGCTTTTGGCGCTTTTTGCAGAGCTCAGGCGCAAGGCAGAGGTCCGAACCGGCGAAAGCTATCCGATCATCACGATCCAGGAGGCAGGACTGGACGGGTTCTGGCTGCACCGTGTTCTGCAACAGCAGGGGATCGAGAGCCACGTGGTCGATCCGGCCTCGATCGCGACGCCGCGGCGGCAACGACGCGCCAAGACGGACCGGCTCGACGGCGAGACCTTGTTGCGGGCGCTGCTCGCCTACAAGCGCGGCGAGCCACGGGTGTGTGCGATGGTGGTCGCGCCCTCGCCCGAGGAGGAGGACCGGCGGAGGCTTTGCCGCGAGCGGCGGACATTGATCGAGGAGCGCGTCACGCATGTGAACCGGATCAAGGGGCTTCTGTTCGCGCAGGGCATCTTTGATTATGCCCCGTTGCGGCGCGACCGGCGGCAGCGGCTTGAAGCGTTGCGCACCGGAGACGGACGGGAGCTGCCGTCGCATTTGAAGGCGCAGATCGGCCGTGAGCTCGATCGGATCGAGTTGCTTCTGGGACAGATCAAGGCGGTCGAGACCGCGCAGGATGCGCTGCTGGCGGCGGCGAGAAAGCCTGCAAGCCAGCAGGCTGCGCCGGACCCGGTCACGATGCTGCTCGCCTTGAAAGGAGTGGGCGCCAACTTCGCCGCCGTGCTCTGGTCGGAGGCGTTCTATCGGCAGTTCGCCAACCGCCGCCAGGTCGCCGCCTATGCCGGCCTTGCGGCAACGCCCTGGCAAAGCGGAGGCATCCGGCACGAGCAGGGCGTGTCGAAGGCCGGCAATCCCAGGCTGCGGACCACAATGGTCCAGCTCGCCTGGCTGTGGATACGTCACCAGCCGCAATCGGCGCTGACGCGCTGGTTCAAGCAGCGAAGCCAGCAAGGCCGCACGCGCGCGATCGTGGCGCTGGCGCGCAAGCTTCTGGTGGCGTTGTGGAAGTATGTTACCCAGGGCGTCGCCATCGAGGGGGCTGTGATGAAGCCCGCCGCCTGATCCGGGACCAAGCCCAACAGCAAGCTCTGCCGCCCGCACGCAACCCAACAACCTTAGCCCATCTGCCGAGGCCCGATCAGCCTCGGAAGATCCGGGTGGACGAACCGATGGATTGCATGGCTTCAAACGCCGCAACGAAGAATGGCCTCGTCCTCTCGAGCCTGCCCGCCGCAAGCGGAATCCTGGTGCGTCGCCTCGCGCGACGACCGAATGTGAGTTTGATCCGGCAAGCAACCCGGATCGCAGAACCGGCTCGAACCCTGGATCGCAACTACGAGGATTGCAGATGATGCCCTGACCGAACCGCCAACACGAGGAGTGCTGCTGTCGTTCCCGACGGGTCAAGCATGATGGCGTGCTCGCTCAACTCAAGGCCAAGCCGCTGCGCGGCGACCCTGAAGGGTCGGCCTTGACTTGATCTGCGCGCGCCATCCTGCAAACCCCGCGGTCGGGACGAAGAGGTGGCCGCAGTCGAACAAAAAGGTGACTGCTCATTCTTGACACACACATTCCCCATGTGAGCAATCCAGCTTGCTTTGCTGAAGTAAAAAACTGGATTGCTTCGTCGCTAACGCTCCTCGCAATGACGTCGAGATATGATTCCGTACTCCTGCCCGCGCTTTTGCTGAGAGACCCATCCCTTGAGCTTCATCTTCGTCCTCGCGGTCGGCCTCCTCGCCGGCACCATCAGCGGCATCGTCGGCACCGGCTCGTCGATCATGCTGATGCCGGTGCTGGTCTATCAATACGGGCCAAAGGAGGCGGTGCCGATCATGGCGATCGCCGCCGTGATGGCCAACCTGTCCCGCATCCTTGCCTGGTGGCGCGAAGTCGACTGGCGCGCCTGTGCGGCCTATTCAGTCACCGGCATTCCGGCCGCCGCGCTCGGCGCGCGCACGCTACTGGTGTTGCCGTCGCACGCGGTCGATATTGCAATCGGGCTGTTTCTCATCGCGATGGTGCCGGCGCGGCACTGGCTCGCCCGGCACGATCTCAAATTCACGCTGTGGCATCTTGCGATCGGCGGCGCCGTGATCGGCTACCTCACCGGCATCGTGGTCTCGACGGGTCCGCTGAGCGTTCCGCTGTTTCTGTTCTACGGCCTCACCAAGGGCGCGTTCCTCGCCACCGAAGCCGCAAGCTCGCTCGGGCTTTATGTCAGCAAGTCCATCACCTTCCAGCGCTTCGGCGCGCTGACGCCGGATATCGCGCTGAAAGGCGTGATCGCCGGCTCGTCGTTGATGTTCGGCGCCTTCATCGCCAAGCGGTTTGTGCTGAAGCTCGACGCCAACGTGTTCCGGCTGGTCATGGACGGGATCATGCTGCTGTCGGGGCTGTCGATGCTGTGGAACGCGGCGCATTCGCCGTAGTGCGTCAGCTGCGCTACACCGGTCCGGGCGATGGACCGTTCTGTGCCTGCATGCTAGTGAAAAAGCGGCAGGCCAATCAGCTCCTGCGCTTTACTTTGCAGGAAGTACGCGTGGTCCTCCGGGAGCCGGTCTGACGCTCAACAGATCCATTCATCGGGCTCGGAATGATTTGGAATAGCTGGCGGCAGCGCCTGACCTGTTTTGCGATGTCGGCATTCGTCGCCTGGCACACCCTTGCCATGGTGATCGGGCCGGCCCCGGCCGCGAGCGTATCGGTGCAGACATTGCGTGCAGCACTGCAGCCCTATCTGACCTTGTTCGCCCTGGACAACACCTGGGATTTCTTCGCGCCGGCCATCGGCTCCGGTCGACTTCGCTACACTATCGAGGATGCCGCCGGGGTCACGCATGCATTTACGCCGGCGGATCGGTTGAGCTGGTTTCATCCGGACTATATCTGGTTCAGGGCCTGGTATTTTTCCATCATCGACAATCCCGACATCTATGCCGATCGCGCCGGCGCGTTGCTGTGCCACCAGCATGCCGCGTTGCGTCCGGTCTCGATCACCTTCCTCTACGACGAGCAGGCGAGCTTCACGGCTGCGGACCAATTGAGCGGCAGGCATCCGATGGATCCCGAATTCATCGCCGAGTACCCGGTGAAGACCGTCGAATGTCCGGTCCCGTGATGCTCACGCGAAACATCCACGACACCTTCGCATCGCTCAACCGGACCTGGTCGCAAATCTGGTTTCAGGAGAGTGCGACTACGCCGCTGGAGATCACCCGCATCGGCATCGGCGCGGCGCTGCTGCTGCATTACGCGCAGGCAACGCCCTATCTTTTCGATCTGTGGAGCGAGACCGGCTGGACGCCGCGCGCCGCGGTCGAGATGCGCGATCCCTGGATGCAATCGGTCTTCTTCTATTTTAGCGCACCGTGGCAATGGGTCGCTTTCCACGGTCTGTTTCTGCTGAGCTGCGCCGCCTTGATGGCGGGATGGCGGACACGCTACGTGAAATGGATCGTGCTGATCGGCCAGATCTCCTACGATTACGGCAACCCGATGCTGACCTACGGGGTCGACTGCATCGACGCCAGCCTGCTCTACATCCTGTGTTTCGCGCCGATAGGACGCGGGTTGAGCATGGACCGGGTGCGCATGGTGCGCGCCGCAAAACTCGGCGATCTCGCGGCACGGCTGCCGCCCTGCCGCAGTGCCTGGGCCGGCGCCTGCATCCGGTTGATGCAAATCCAGATGGCGGTGCTGTTCTTCTACAGCGCCATCAGCAAACTGCAGGGCGCCGACTGGTGGAGCGGCGATGCCGTGTGGATCGTTTTCACCACCGAAGAGTACCTCAACAACTTCGTCCTGGGCGTGCTGGCGTCGCATTACTGGATCGCAACTCTGGCGACCTACGGCACCATTCTGATCGAGATCGCGTTCCCGTTCCTGATCTGGCAGCGTAACACCCGCCCTTATCTGCTGGTAGCGGCGATATTTCTCCATTTGCAGTTCGGGCTGCTCATGGGCCTGTTCTATTTCTCCTTCGTGATGATCATGGGCCATATGAGCTTCCTGCGCGAGGAGTGGCTGGCGCGCCTGGCTGCGGCGTGGAAGCGCGCGATGGGCGAGATGGAAATGATCTACGACGGAAGATGCGGATTCTGCGTGCGTTCGATGGCGTGGTTTCTGGCCTTCGACGGCCTCGCTCAGATCAAGGTGCGCAACTTCCGCGCCGATCCTTCTCCCATCGTCAGTGACGAGCAAATGGAAAAGGCCCTCTACCTCGTGCTGCCCGACGGCCGGGCATTGCCGGGGTTCGAGGCCTATCGATACGTCGTGTTGCGCGTACCCGGCCTGTGGTGGCAGGCGCCATTGTTCTATGTGCCGGTTTTCAGCCGTCTGATCGGCCGTCCGTCATACGACTGGATCGCCTCCCATCGGGGCCTGCTCTCGTCGATCATCAGCCGCGCCGGAGCCAGAACGTCTCGACCACAGCAACCATAACAGCGCGGCGGGACGGGATCAGTCAAAGACCGCCGTTGCCTCCCGCGCGATCTCGAACAAATCGAGGTCGGGATGGTTCGAGAGCAGGAAGATGCTGAAGGGACGGTCGAGAAAGCGGCGCATATACGACGTGAACCCGTTCCATTCGCCTGCGTGTTCGGCGAAACGCATGCCCCGTTCGGTTTCCAGGAACCAGCCAAATCCGTAACCCACGGAAGTGCCGTCGTTGGTCCGGCCGCTGCTGAAAATTGGCCGCATGCCGGCCTCACCGAGCAGCCGGTTCGTCGCCAGGGCGCGGTCGTAGCGGCAGAGATCTGAAACGGTCGTGTAGAACGACCCCGACCCCACGACGTCGTCGAACCCGGTACCGCCATGCGCGACATAGCCGCCTTGACGGTCGCGGATATATCCCGTCGCACAGCGAGAATCGCCGGCCCTGCGGTCGGGCACTGAAAACGTATCCTGCATACCGACGGGATCGAACACGCGGTGCTGAAAGAAGTCATGGTAGGACTGGCCTGATACGCGCTCGATCACGGCGCCGAGCAAATCGTAGCCGGAATTGCTGTAGCAGAAGGCGTCGCCCGGCCGGCTTGCGTCCGCGGTCATCGGACAACCGAGATCGACGTAGGTACGGATCATATCGGCATTGGTCGCCCGATCGCAGCCGGCCAGCACTTGCTCGATACCGTCATCGTCATAGAGATCGCGAATCCCCGAAGTGTGATGCAGCAACCGGCGCAGCGTGACCTGCGGGCCGAAGCCGGCGAGCAGCGGAAGGTGCTGGCCTATGGGATCGTCGAAATCGAGTTTCCCTTCGCCTGCGAGCATCGCAATGCCGAGGCCGGTAAACTGTTTGCCGCAACTGGCGAGGTGAAACATCACCTCCGGTGTCACCGGATCACCTCGCAGGTCGGCGAGGCCATAGCCGGCTGCGTAGACGACGACACCCGCCTTGACAACGGCGAGCGCTATTCCCGGGCCATCCGGCCGGACCTTGCCGGCGACATAGGAGTCGATCCGCGCCAAGGAATAAGCCATGGCCTCATTCTTTCCCGGTATTGGTGACAAATCCAGTAAAACGCAAAGCCGAAATCGGCCGATAACAGGTGCCTTATGCGTTGTCGGATTCCTTTCCCGCCGTTCGTCCTCCGAAGATGAGCCGACCGATCAGAAATCACTCAACAAGGACATCGCTCATGACTTCCATCACGCCGTTCCTCTGGTTCGACAACAACGTCCCCGAGGCCGTCGCCTTCTACAAATCGGTGTTCCCCAATGCCAGGGTCGAAACCGTCAACGACTTCATGGCAAGTTTCGAACTTGAGGGCCAGAAGTTCAACGCGCTCAATGGCGGCCCGAAATACCGGTTCAATGAGGCAGTCTCGTTCTTCATCAGCGTCGAGACCCAGGAAGAAGTGGACTACTTCTGGAACCGTCTGACCGCCGACGGCGGCGAGGAATCGCGATGCGGATGGCTGAAGGACAAATTCGGGCTGTCGTGGCAGGTGGTGCCCAAGGCTTTGGCCGTTACCTCAGCGATCCCGATCGCAAAAAGGCCGATCGCGCCATGCAGGCCATGATGAAGATGCGGAAGATCGTTATTGCCGATATTGAGAGGGCTTTTGAAGGATGATCGTCGATCCCGAGCGAGCGCGAAGCGCGAGGCCGCCAATGGAAACGGCGTAGGTATTTATACCTGCGGAACGCTTGAGTGGCGGTGGCCGTTGTTCAGAACCCTATCTCTGACCCCCGTGAAAATCATGTTGCGCCATCGCAGACCAAGTCCCCACAGATTCATTCAAAAACTCTCCATCGTCTTTGAATTTGCATGGACGAGGAGGTGGAAAAGACGACACCCTGAGGCTCTCGTTGGAGCGACGGACAATACGCGACCAACTGTCGGGATGATGGTTGCTTCACCGGAAGACCCGCCAAAGCACCCATTCGGATCAAAGCACTCCTAGAGGCCTTGCTTAACCGACCTGCGATCGCCTCAATGGTCCCAAAAATCACGGAAATCGTTGATCAGCAATGCTACGAGCGCGCCAATGACGGCGAACACCGCTAGCCCGAGCGCATCTTCCCATTCGGTAAGCACGAAACTGTATTCCGGCAGCGCGAAAAAATAGTCAGCCCCCAGCGCCGTCACCATGACCGCGAACAACGCCCAAGGAAAACCGAATATGATCGCGGTAGCGATCACGGGCAGCAACAGCGGCAAATAATGGTAGTCGCGAGGGTTGGTGTCGAAAATCCATTTAGTTCCCAGCGTCAGCGCGACCATCAGCAGGACCAAGCCCAGTCGGCTCCAAAACGACAAGCGCCGGCAGGCGTTTCGAAACGCATCTAGTTTCGGAACATAGTTGATGGCGAGATACAAACTGGGTGCGGCGGCGCTGATGGCCATCGCCAGGAAATACCAGGATGGATGGCCGGTTAGCTCAATTAATAGAGCCGACAAAAAGCCGACCGTGGCGCCAGTCAGCGCAAACAACACGATATTTCTGGTGAGTTTGATAATAGACCTCCAGCAGCCTCGATCCCCTAGGGAGCAGAGTACCTCTTCAGCGTGTAAATTTGGTATCGAAAGGGGGCCGCCCATCCTTTCAAAAGGGATCATTAAGCAAAATTGCCGATGGAAAGAGGGCCAGTACCCAGGCGACATAAGAACAAAATAGGAACTATTCAGGATTTCGTGTTATGAAGAGGTTCCAATCCTCGGATCCATCCTGATTCCCCATGGCCAAATCCACCCTCTCCTTTGTCTGCCAGAACTGCGGCGCGGCGTTTAATCGCTGGCAGGGCAAGTGCGAGTCCTGCGGCGAGTGGAACACGCTTTCCGAGGAGGACACCACCGGCGCCACCTCGATGCCGGTCTCGATCCGCTCCCGGCGCAAGGGGCGGCTGTTTCAGCTGGAAAGCCTGACCGGCAAGAGCGAGGACGCCCCTCGCCTGCCCTCGGGGATGGCCGAGCTCGATCGCGTCACCGGCGGCGGCTTTGTGCGGGGCTCGGTGCTGCTGGTCGGCGGCGATCCCGGCATCGGCAAATCGACCCTGCTGACGCAGGCCACCTCCCTGATGGCGCGGGCCGGCCACCGCGCGGTCTATATTTCCGGCGAAGAGGCGGTGGCGCAGGTGCGGCTGCGCGCCGAGCGGCTGGGGCTTGCGGATGCGCCGGTGCAACTCGCCGCCGAAACCTCGGTCGAGGACATCGTCTCCACGCTGTCGGAAGGCGCGGTGCCGCGGCTGATCGTGATCGAATTCGATCCAGACCATGTGGACCGACACGGTGGAATCCGCGCCCGGCACGGTCACCCAGGTGCGCGCCTCGGCGCAGGCGCTGATCCGATTCGCCAAGAAATCCGGCGCCTGCCATCATCCTGGTCGGCCATGTGACAAAAGACGGCCAGATCGCCGGGCCGCGCGTGGTCGAGCACATGGTCGATGCGGTGCTGTCGTTCGAGGGCGAAGGCTCGCAGCAATTCCGCATCCTGCGCGCGGTGAAGAACCGTTTTGGGCCGACCGACGAGATCGGCGTGTTCGAGATGACGGGGCTCGGCCTGCGCGAAGTCTCCAACCCGTCCGAACTGTTCCTGTCCGAGCGCGATCTCGGCAGTCCGGGCACCGCGGTATTCGCCGGGATCGAGGGCACCCGGCCGGTGCTGGTGGAATTGCAGGCGCTGGTGGCGCCGACCTCGCTCGGCACCCCGCGCCGCGCCGTGGTGGGCTGGGACCCGAGCCGGCTGTCGATGGTGCTGGCGGTGCTGGAGGCCCATTGCGGGGTCAAGCTGTCCGGCCATGACGTCTATCTGAACGTCGCCGGGGGCTTGCGGATCCAGGAACCCGCGGCCGACCTCGCCGCCGCCGCCGCGCTTGGTGTCGTCGCTGGTCAATGCGCCGCTGCCGACCGATGCGGTGTATTTCGGCGAGATTTCGCTGTCGGGCGCGGTGCGGCCGGTGGCGCAGACCTCGGCCCGGCTGAAGGAAGCGGCCAAACTCGGCTTCGGCCGCGCCGTGCTGCCCGAAATCGGCGCGCGGCGACGCCGGCGGCGATGCCGGCCTCGTCCTCAATACCGTCGGCGGACTGACCAGCCTGGTCGCGGATATCGCCGCCCGCGGCAGCCAAGGGGAAACAAACCGGCGGATCGGGAGCGAACCCGGGAGGACGCGCCTGAGAAAAATGCCACACCGGCGCGATTCCGCCGGGAGAACGGCTAAAGCGGGGTGACCTTGCCCGCCCTCGCCGCTATACAACCCGCGCGCAGGGACCGGTTGCACGATTCCCGGCCTTGCGGGATATGCCATATCACCGTCACTTAGGGCGGCACCGACATGCCGATTCGCGGTTTCGAACTTTTGATGCGGACCTGACCAGCCGATGCCGATAACGATACTCGATCTCGTTCTGCTCGCGGTGATGCTGATCTCCGGCCTGCTCGCGATGGTGCGCGGCTTCATGCGCGAGATCCTGTCGATCGCGGCCTGGGGCGCCGCGGCGCTGGTCACGCTCTATGCCTTCGCGAAAGCTGCTGCCGACCGCCAAGACTTATTTCAACAACGACACGGTCGCGAGCGTCGTCGTGGTCGGCCGGCGTGTTCATCGGCACCCTGATCGTGGTCTCCATCATCACGGTGCGGATTTCCGACATGATCCTGGATTCCCGGATCGGCGCGCTCGACCGCACCCTCGGGTTCCTGTTCGGGCTGGCCCGCGGCCTTCTGATCGTGGTGGTGGCGTTCCTGTTCTTCAGCTGGCTGGTTCCCGACAAGCAGCGGCCGGATTGGGTGACAGGCGCGAAGTCCCGGGTGGTGCTGCAGGGAACCGGCGATTGGCTGATGTCGCTCTTGCCGGATGACCCCGAGAACACCATCTTGAAGAGATTCAAGAAGAACAAGCCCGACGACGAACAAACTGACACCGATCCGGCGGCAGCGCCGGCGCGCAGGTGATGGCTATAGCAAACCTGCCCGCGACAGCCTGAAAAAGCTGATCGAGAAACCCGCGGCCCGTTGATCATTCAGGCCAAAAGAGAGGCGCGATGGACCGTCAACAGAGCCCTTCCGACCAACGCCGCGCACGCTACGACCCTCTCGACCTCACTGATCAGGATCTAAACGGCGACACGCTGCGCGAGGAATGCGGCGTGTTCGGCATTTTCGGCCACCCCGACGCCGCCGCCATCACCGCGCTCGGACTGCACGCCCTGCAGCACCGCGGCCAGGAAGCCGCCGGCATCGTCTCCTTCGACGGCACCCGGTTTCATTCCGAGCGGCGGCTCGGCCTGGTCGGCGATACGTTTTCCCGCCGCGACGTCATCGAGCGGTTGCCCGGCACCATCGCGGTCGGCCATGTGCGCTACTCCACGACCGGCGAGACCATCCTGCGCAACGTGCAGCCGCTGTTCGCCGAACTCAATGCCGGCGGCTTCGCGGTCGGCCATAACGGCAATCTCACCAACGGGCTGACCTTGCGCCGCGAACTGGTGCGCAACGGCGCCATGATGCAATCCACCACCGACACCGAAGTGATCCTGCATCTGGTGGCGCAGTCCAAGCGCAACCGCTTCATCGACCGCTTCATCGAGGCGCTGCGCGCCATCGAGGGCGCCTATTCGCTGGTGTCGCTGACCAACAAGAAGCTGATCGGCGCCCGCGATCCGCTCGGCATCCGCCCGCTGGTGATGGGCGAACTCGACGGCTGCCCGATCCTGGCCTCGGAGACCTGCGCGCTCGACATCATCGGCGCGAAATATCGTCCGCGACGTCGAGCCCGGCGAGGTCATCGTGTTCGACCGCCATGGCGCGCAGAGCCACAAGCCGTTTCCGCCGGTGCCGCCGCGGCCCTGCATCTTCGAATACATCTATTTCTCCCGGCCGGATTCGATCGTCGGCGGCCGCTCGGTCTATGACGTGCGCAAGGCGATGGGCGCCGAACTCGCCCGCGAAAGCCATGTCGACGTCGACGTGGTGGTGCCGGTGCCGGATTCCGGCGTGCCGGCCGCGCTCGGTTACTCGAGGGAAAGCGGCGTGCCGTTCGAACTCGGCATCATCCGCAATCACTATGTCGGCCGCACCTTCATCCAGCCGACCCAGAGCGTGCGCGAACTCGGCGTGCGCATGAAGCATTCGGCCAACCGCGCCGCGATCGAAGGCAAGCGCATCGTGCTGATCGACGACAGCCTGGTGCGCGGCACCACCTCGAAGAAGATCGTCAAGATGATGCGCGACGCCGGCGCCCGCGAGGTGCATTTCCGCATCGCCTCGCCGCCGATCACGCATCCCGATTATTACGGCATCGACACCCCCGATCGCGAAGGCCTGCTGGCGGCGACGCATGATCTCGAGGAGATGCGGCAATTGATCGGCGCCGACACGCTGGCGTTCCTGTCGGTCGACGGCATCTACCGCGCCATGGGCGAGCCCGGCCGCGACCCCGCGCATCCCAAATTCACCGATCATTGCTTTACCGGCGACTATCCGACCCCGCTGACCGACCTGACCCAGACCGAGGCGCAGCCGCGGCAACTGTCGCTGCTGGCGGAAGCGAGCTGACGCGAAGCGTCATTCCGGGGCGGCGCGAAGCGGCGAACCCGGAATCCCGAGATTGTTACGTTTTGAACTTCCAACTCATCGAGATTCCGGGTCTGGTCCTACGGACCATCCCGGAATGACTATTTAGAAACGCCCGCATCATAACCTTCACGGCGTATGGGTCCCTGCGTTCGCAGGGACGACGCTGACGAAATTCGTCGAATGCCCCTTCCCCTCGCCTCCCGCATCGCTCTCGTCACCGGCGCCTCGCGCGGCATCGGCTATGCGACCGCGCGTGCGCTGGCCAAGGCCGGCGCGCATGTGATCGCGGTGGCGCGCACGCAGGGTGGCCTCGAGGAACTCGACGACGAGATCCGGAAAGACGGCGGAGCGGCGACGCTGGTGCCGCTCAATCTCACCGATTCCGACGGCATCGCGAGGCTCGGCGCGGCACTGAACGAGCGTCACGGCAAGCTCGACATTCTCGTCGGCAATGCCGGCGTCGCCGGGCCGTCGTCACCGCTCGGCCACATCGAACTAAAACCATGGAACGATGTGATGGCCGTCAACGTCACCGCGAACTTCCAGTTGATCCGCTGCATGGAGCCGCTGTTGAAAAACTCCGACGCCGGCCGCGCGGTGTTCGTGACCTCGGGCGCCGCCAGCAAGGCGCTGGCTTATGTCGGCCCTTACGCGGCCTCAAAGGCGGCACTGGAAACGCTGGCGCGGGTCTGGGCCAACGAAACCGCCTCGACCGCTATCCGCGTCAATCTGTTCAACCCCGGCCCGATCCGCACCCGCATGCGCGCGACCGTTTTTCCCGGCGAGGACCCGCTGACGCTGGATACGCCGGAACAGGCCGCGGAATTCATCCTGCCGATGTGCGCGCCGGACTGGCGCGAGACCGGCAAGCTCTACGATTACCCGACCCGGACGCTGATGGATTTTCGGCTGCCGGGGTGACCGACCCAACCTCCCGTGTCATCCCGGCGAAAGCGGGGAATCCAGTATTCCAGAGGCGGCTACGATCGTATCGAGAAGCCGCAGCGTATTGGATCGCCCGCTTTCGCGGGCGACGACAGCTTAATATGCCGCTATGGGCTGCGCCCACGCAATTGACTCCTCTTCCCCTCCCCTATTCACTGCCCCCAAGCGGGAAAACCGCAGTCAAAAATATCGGGAGGATGCCATGACGCCGATACACCATCGCGCTCAGGCGATACGTACTGCTTTCGCATTTGTCGCAACCGTTGCATTGATCGGCATATCGGCGCTCGCCGCGCGCCGCGCAGGCCGGCGACGTCCCCACCTTTGCGGTCGATGCCTCCTGGCCCAAGCCGCTGCCGAACAACTGGATCATCGGCCAGGTCGGCGGCATCACCGTCGACGCCAAGGGACATATCTGGGTGTTCCATCGCCCGCGCTCGCTGACCGACGACGAGAAAGGGCGCCGCGCTGACGCCGCCGCGCTCGAAATGCTGCGTCTCGGCGCCGCCGGTGCTGGAGTTCGACAGCCGACGGCAATCTGCTGCGCTCCTGGGGCGGGCCCGGCGAAGGCTATGAATGGGTCGGCCGCGAGCACGGCATCGAAGTCGACAACAAGGGCTTCGTCTGGCTCAGCGGCAACGCCGACAACGACAACGTCGCGATCTGAAATTCACCGACGACGGCAAGTTCGTGCTGCAGATCGGCAAGATCGCGCCGACCAAAGGCAGCAACGACACCACCATGCTCGGCAAGCCCGCCGAGACCACCTATCGACAAGGACGCCAACGAGCTCTACGTCGCCGACGGCTACGGCAACCGCCGCGTCATCGTGTTCGATGCCACGACCGGCGCCTACAAGCGGCACTGGGGCGCCTACGGCAAGCCGCCGAACGACGACAAGCAGGCGGCCTACGATCCCAAGGCGCCGGTGTCGCAGCAATTCGGCAATCCCGTGCATTGCGTGAAGGTCGCCAATGACGGCTTCGTCTATGTCTGCGACCGCATCAACGACCGCATCCAGGTGTTCAAGAAGGACGGCACCTTCGTCAAGGAGTGGTTCTACGAGAAGAACACGCTCGGCAATGGCGCGGTATGGGACGTCGCGGTCTGGCCCGATCCGAAGCAGACCTATCTGCTGAGCGCCGACGGCGAGAACAACGAAATCCGCATCCTGAAGCGTGAGGACGGCACCGTGGTCGGCATTTCGGCCGCAACGGCCGCAACGCCGGGCAATTCCACTGGGTCCACGCCATGGCGGTCGACGCCAAGGGCAACGTCTATACCGCCGAAGTCGACACCGGAAAGCGCATCCAGAAATTCAAGCTGACCTCGGATGCGCTGAAATAACACATTCACAATCAACCGAGGACGGGCACAGGCTTCAAACAAGAAAAAGCCACCGGCCATATCTGGAGAGACATCCAAATGAAGACGACACTATCGCGGCACACTGCCGCACTTCTTGCCTGCGCAGGACTGGCGCTCGCAACTCCTGCTTTGGCCCAGGACAAGACGGTCAAGATCGGCGTCCTGACCGACATGTCGAGCCTTTATGCCGACATCAACGGCCCCGGGGCCGTGGTCGCGATCAAGATGGCGGTGGAGGATTCCGGTCTTGCGGCGAAGGGCTGGAAGATCGACGTGCTCAGCGGCGACCACCAGAACAAGCCGGATGTCGGCGTCAACATCGCCCGGCAATGGATCGACACCGAGAAGGTGGATGCGATCTCCGATACGCCGAACTCCGGCGTGGCGCTTGCCGTCAGCAACCTCGTGAAGGAGAAGAACGCCATCCTGCTCAACTCAGGAGCAGCGAGCGCGGACCTTACCGGCAAGGCCTGCAACGCCAACACGATCTCCTATACCTATGACACCTACATGCTCGCCACCGGCACCGGCAAGGCGCTGGTGAAGGCCGGCGGCGATACCTGGTTCTTCCTGACGGCGGATTATGCGTTCGGTGCCGCGCTGGAGCGCGATACCACGGCTGTCGTCACCGCCAATGGCGGCAAGGTGCTCGGCGGCGTCAAGCATCCGCTCAATACCTCCGACTTCTCCTCCTTCCTGCTGCAGGCGCAGTCATCCAAGGCCAAGATCGTCGGCCTCGCCAATGCCGGCGGCGACACCACCAATGCGATCAAGCAGGCCTCCGAATTCGGTATCGTGGCGGGCGGCCAGAAGCTCGCCGCTCTGCTGCTCTTCATCAACGACGTGCATTCGCTCGGCCTGAAAACCGCGCAGGGCCTGACCTTCACCGAGTCCTTCTACTGGGACCGGACCGACCAGACTCGCGCGTTTGCGAAACGGTTCTCGGAAAAAGCAAGCAATCATGCGATGCCGTCGATGACCCAGGCCGGCAACTATGCCGCGGTGCTTCACTATCTCAAGGCGCTGGAAGCGCTTGGCGGCAATCCGCATGACGGCGCCAAGGTCGTGGCCAAGATGAAGGAGATTCCGACCGAGGATCCCCTGTTCGGCAAGGGCCCGCTGCGGGCCGACGGCCGCCGAATCTATTCCGGCCTATCTGTTCGAGGTCAAGAAGCCCGAGGAGTCGAAATACCCCTGGGATTACTACAAGCTGATCGCCACGATCTCGCCGGAAGACGCGGCCAAATCGGTCGAGGCCAGCGAGTGTCCGTTGCTGAAGAAGTGACGGCGTAGCAGGGCTGGTAGGGTGGGCAAAGGCGCACTGCGCCGTGCCCACCATCTATCGTCGTATGCCTGAGTGGTGGGCACACTTCGCTTTGCCCGCCTTGCGAATTCGTAATGACGCGTCAGCGCCGGGCCAGCGTCCGCACCGCGATCACCAGCGCCAGCACCAGCAGCGCCGATGCCAGCAGGAACGGCGCGCCCGGCAATTGCAGCGGGGCGTGCGCGCCGATGAACCAGGCGAATGTCAGCGTGAACAGAAACGGCCCCAGCAGCTGGGACACACTCTGCACGCTCGAGGTCGCGCCCTGCAACTGACCCTGCTGATCCGGCGCCACCAGCCGCGTCATCAGCGCCTGCGTCGCAGCACCCGCGACACCCCACAGCGCCATCACGGGAATGCCGAGCCAGAACAGCGGCCCGCTTGGCGCAGCACCGAAGATCAGAAAGCCGATCGCGCCGCAGGACAGCCCCAGCAATAGCGCGCGGCGCTCGCCGAAACGCTGCACCATCGGCCCGATCGCCAGGCCCTGCACCGCCATCGCGCAAATGCCGACCATCGCCAGCGTGAGACCCACCGTGGTCGTATTCCAGCCGTAGCGGTAGGTCGCATAGAGTACGAAGGTGGATGGCAAGACCACATGCGCCAGTTGGGCAATGAAGTTCACCACCGATAGTCCCGCCAGCGCCCGGTCGGAACGCAGCAGATCCAGCGCACCCAGCGGGTTGGCGCTCTTCCAGCGGAACGGCGCGCGGCGCTCCGGTGGCAGCGATTCCGGGAGGATCAGCCAGCCATACAGTGCATTGGCGAAACTCAAGGCCGCCGCGACCCAGAACGGCAGCCTGGGGTCCAGACCGCCAAGCAATCCGCCGAGCGCCGGTCCAAGAATAAATCCGGCGCCAAAGGCCGCGCCGATCTTGCCGAACACCGCCGCGCGCTGTTCGGGCGGGGTGACGTCGGCGATGTAGGCGAAGGCGGTCGAGACGCTGGCCGAGGTGATGCCCGAGATCACCCGGCCGATGAAAAGCCAGGTCAGCGACGGCGCCAGCGCCATCAGCACGTAATCCAGCGCCAGCCCGAAATTCGACAGCAGCACCACCGGCCGCCGGCCGAACCGGTCCGACAGGCCGCCGAGGATCGGCGAGAAGAAAAACTGCATCAACGCCCAGGCGGTGCCGAACAGGCCGAAAATACGCGCCGCGCTCGCCGTGTCGTTATCGAGAAAGCTTTCGACCAGCTTGGGCAGGATCGGCATGATCAGGCCGAGCGCGAACATGTCGAGCAGGATGGTGACGAAGATAAAGGCCGCCGCCGCGCCGCGCATCGGGTGCGTTTGGATGGCGCTCTCGGAAGCCTCGCCGCTCACGACGGCCGCTTGCGCTTGTGGGCGAACGGATTGGCCTTCTCGCGCAGCGTGATCCGCACCGGCGTGCCCGGCAGGTCGAAAAACTCGCGCATGGAGTTGACGAGATAGCGCAAGTAGGATTGCGGCACAGCATCCGCGCGCGAGCAGAACAGGATAAAACTCGGCGGCCGCGCCTTGGCCTGCGTGACGTAATTCAGCTTCAGCCGCCGGCCCGATACAGCAGGTGGCGGGTTGGCGTCGACGGCCTGCTCGAACCAGCGATTGAGCGTCGCGGTCGGCACCCGCCGGTTCCAGACCGCATAGGCCTCTTCGATCGCGCTCATCAGCCGGTCGATACCCTCGCCCATCAGGCCCGATACCGCGACAATCGGCATGCCCTTGACCTGCGGCAGCAGATGATCGGCGTCGGTGCGCAGCGCCGAAATCAGGCTGGATTGCTTGCCCATCAGATCCCATTTGTTGACCGCGATCACCAGCGCGCGGCCCTCGCGCTCGATCAGGTCGGCGATGCGCAAATCCTGTTCCTCGAACTTGTTCTGCGCGTCCATCATCAGCACCACGACTTCGGCAAAACGCACCGCGCGCAACGCGTCGGCAACCGACAGCTTTTCGAGCTTCTCCTCGATCCGCGAGCGCCGCCGCAGGCCAGCGGTATCGAACACGCGAAAGTCTCGCCCCTGCCAGGTAATCTCGACCGAAATGGAATCGCGGGTGGTGCCGGCCTCCGCACTGGTCAAGAGCCGCTCCTCGCCGAGCAGATGGTTGATCAGCGTCGACTTGCCGGCGTTGGGGCGCCCGACGATGGCGACGCGTATCGGCCGCTTCGACAGATCCTCGAGCTCGATGATGTCGTCATCGTCGAATTCCTCGGGGGCCTCGACCGGCTCCGGCATCAATACGCGCAATGCGTCGTAGAGATCGCTGAGGCCCTCGCCGTGCTCGGCTGAAATCTGGACCGGCTCGCCGAGGCCGAGCGCATAGGCTTCCATCGCGCCGGCGTCGCCCTGCTTGCCCTCGCTCTTGTTGGCGACCAGCACCACCGGCTTGTTGGCGCGACGGGCGAAATCGGCAAAGGCGCGGTCGTTCGGCGTGAGGCCTGCACGGGCGTCGACCACGAACATCAAGGCATCGGCGAGCGCGATCGCGACCTCGGTCTGTTCCTGCATCCGCGCCGTCAGCGAACCCTTGGCGCCCTCATCGAGCCCGGCGGTGTCGATCAGGGTGAAATTGAGATCGCCGAGCCGCCCCTCGCCTTCCCGGCGGTCGCGGGTGACACCGGGTTCGTCATCGACCAGCGCGAGCTTCTGCCCGACCAGCCGATTGAACAGCGTCGATTTTCCGACGTTGGGCCGGCCGATGATGGCAATCGTGAAGGACATACATGATCCGTGCGCTGCGCGCCTGTTCGGCAGAAGTCTGTAGCGGTTTTGCGCCAAGAATACGCGCAGATCAAAGAATCAAGCGCGTGTCGATACGATGAACGCGGAAAATCAGCGCGTGACGGTGCCGCCCGGCATCGGCGCCGGGAACGGCGATGCCGATTGCTGCGCCGGTTGTGCCGCTGGAGCCGATTGCGCAGCCGACGCATCGGGCGGAGGTGCTGTGGTGCGCTTGCGCACGATCTTCTTGGGCTTGGGAGCCGGCGGCGCCGCAGCGGCGCCGCCCTCTTCCTCGGCCGCCGCTCCGGAATCCGGCTCCGCCGCCGGAGCGGTGCTCGCGACCGCCGGCTGCTTGCCCCTGGATTTCGCAGATTTCGATTTAGGTTCGACAGGCGGAGCGGCGGCAGCTTGCGCGTTCTGCTGGTCGATCTGCTCCTGCGCCGAGCCTTTGTAGAGGCTCTTTGGCACGCCCTGCTCAAGCCCGGGCACGCCGTCGGGGAAAACCGGCTTGCGGTCGCCCGGCAGCTTCTTCTTGGTGTCGAGCCAATCCAGGAGATCGGTGGGATCGAAGTTGCCGAAACCGCCGGCACAGCCAGCCAGCGCGCCGGACAGCGCGATCAGGACAACGGCAGCGATCAGTCGTTGCGAGCAGCGCATGGTCGATCAGCTCTTTGCGACCGGCGGGAGCAGCGCCTGCAGCGCTTCGGCGCGCGAGCGCATGCCGGGCGGCGTCTCGCCGTCATTGGCGATCAGGTCCAGCCAGCGCCGCGCTGCCGTCGTATCATTGGCGCGCCAGGCTGACAGCGCCAGCAGTTCTCGCGCGGTATGGCGAAACGTTGCGCCCGGTGCTGCGGCGGAACTCAAGACGAGTCAGCATGGCGGAATAGGGTGAGGTATCCAGCAGCAGTCCGGCGGCACGAATTTTGGCGAGTTCCTGCTCCGCCGTGCCGACGCTGCGATCGGCCGATATGTCGTCGTACAGCTTTGCTCCGGCCTGCGGATCGCGGGTTCCGGCTTCCGCCGCGGCCTGAAGCCTTGCCAGCACGCGATATCCAGACGGAGCGTTGGCGGCCAGGCTGGTAAAGGCGGCTTCGGCCTCGGAATGCTTGTTGGCTTCGGAGAGCTCGACCGCCTTGTCGAAGGCAGCACCGGCCTCGGCGGCCTTCTGGGCTTCCAGATACTGGTAGCCGCGCCAGCCGGCCACCGAGGCGATGATCAGCAAGGCGCCGGCGATGATATAGATCGAATATTGGTCCCACAGCTTCTTGAGCTGATCGCGACGGACGTCTTCGTCGACTTCATCAAATAATTCAGACACTTAAAGGCATCCCATCCCCGGCGAGCCACGCCAAAGCGGCGGACCCTGCCACATGCCCGATCCCGGCGTGGCGGCGGCGATACCCTAGCGATATGGCGCTGGCAAGGCAAAGCCAGACGGATCAAAGCGTTACCCGGAACAGGACATGCTTAATTTCAGCAGCAATTGGTGCGCCCGATTGCGTTCTCTCCAGCGCTGTTAGGTCCGCTCATGCCATTGGCGTCGTTGGCTTCGGCCGCGGCGTTATGGGGCATGGCGTACCCCGCCGGTGGATATCCCGCCGGCACGTTTCGGACGATGGGGGCGTAGCGCATCTTCTGCGTTTTGTGGATTCGCTTGGCGGCTTCGGCATAGCCGATGGGCATCAAGGCAACGCTGACGGCAACCGCCGCGTGAATCAGAGTCCTCATTGTTCAATTTCTCCCTCGGCGCGTTTTTAAGCCGGGTTTTCCCTCTACAAAGAAACCAAAGGCGTCCGCCTTTATTCCTTCACGACAACGTTAGCGACCGTCCGCGCCAACTATCTCAACGTCGTGGCGGTACTGAGACCGAACATCCCGATCGCAATTGCAAGATCAGCCCCTGAAGATCAGCCCCTGCCGCCACTGGTACGCCCATTGGCGTTCTCGCCCGCGCTGTTGGAGCCGCTCATGGAATTGGCGTTGTTGCCGCCGGCCGCCGCATTACCACCGGACGGGTCCGGATTGCTCACGGCTGGAGCATGCGACCGATAGGCGCGATGAGACCCGTGAAATTTCTTGGCGGCCTCGGCCTGGCCGACGGCGAAAAGCACCGCCACACCGACGGCCATCGCCACCCACACCGAATTCTTCATTGTTCAATCTCCTTATCGCCGCGCCTCACCGTACGTATAACGAACGAAGACCCGTCGCGCTCGTTCCTTCACAAACATGTTGCATCACGGCTGCGTTAGCAACGTCGCGAAGCCATGGCTGATCGAATCAATTCACGACCACGCGTCGATGGGCATTACGTGCCGACGACGGGCACGCCGATCACGACGGGATGGAACGCGAAAGCCAGCGCCAGATAGGCGATGATGCCCACCGCGATCGCGATCAGGTCATTGCCCGGTCCGCCCACCGGAATCGGCGGTGCTCCGGGATCGGTGCGATGTTTCAGCGAAATCCGGTCGAACACCGCCCAGCCGAGGAACGAGCCGAACAGGATGATCGAGCCGAGGTCGCCATTGGCGAGCAGATGCGCTGCCGCCCACAGTTTGACGCCTGCCAGCATGGGATGTTTCAGCGTGGCGTAAATGCGGCCGCGGACGTAGGAAGCCACCACCAGAATGACGGCCGGCAGCATCAGCGCCACCGTGATGTGCCTGAACGCCTTCGGCGGATACCAGACATCGATCCACCCGGTCGCGCGATAATCGGCAAACCCCCAGACGATCAGCGCGAGCCCGGCAACCGAAGCCACGGCGTAGCCGATCTTGTAGCCGCCCTCGCCCAGGGACGCGATTGCGCGGGCGCGCAGCTCGCGCTGGGTGGTCAGGGTATGGACGCCAAGGAACAGCACGAGGCCCAGGATCATCACCGACAGGCCCATGATGTTCTCCTTTTGCTCGTTCGTCGTCATGCCGGGATGATCCGAAGGACCAGACCCGGAATCTAGATGTAGTTGAAATTCCGCCAGACAATTTCGAGATTCCGGGTTCGCGCCTTCGGCGCGCCCCGGAATGACGAGCGTAGGGGCAAGGCGTGGAATGATCAACTCACGGCTTGCCCGATGGCTGCTCCGGTTCGCGATTATCCACGTACCTGATCGCAATCGGCCTTCCGGCGAGCGCGCCGCCCAGCGCGCTGGTGAATTTAAGCGGCATGCAGGCGTCGAGCGAGGCGTTGATGGCCTTCAGGTAAGTGTCGCGAATGTCCGCGGACACTCCCACCGTGGCGAAAGTCATGCGTGGGACTGCGATGATCTCGCCGGAGCGCTTGAAGCTGAAACGAACCGACATTTGCATGCCTGCGCGGGCCGCATCGGCGGGCGGCGGCGACCAGCAGGAGCGCAACTCCGCAAAGAGATCGCCGATGCTGTCGAGATCGTGGTCGGGCCTGATATATTTGGCGGCGTCATCATGCGACGGAACGCTTTCGACCGTCAGCTGCAGATTCTCGCCATAGGGATAGTCGATTTCGGGAATGCACGGGCCATGGTTGAAGACGCTGCAGAACGACGGCGTGCATGGCCGCCTGTCAAGTACGCTGCAGGGCGCATGGGAAAATGGTGTGGCGTCGATCTGGTGGCGGCGCCGGGCATCGGCGGACCCGGCCGCAGCGAGGCAGACGACGACAAGCATGGCAGATATTTGCCGCAGCATGAACGCAGGCTTAGCTCACGAATATGGCTGCAATTTTGCCGCTACCAGCTATAGCGCACCCGGCCGGTGCCGCCATATTGAAATCCATGCTCGGCGAACTCCCCGTCGAATTGCAGGGCGACGGAAATGCCGTTTCGCCAGCGAAGTTCGGCACCCGCCGTCACCAGCGCCAGATCGCTCGGCAGCACCGCGCCCTGCACCGTGAATGCCGAGCCGGACAGTGCCAGGAACCCGACATTGATCAGGGGGTCGGACACGAAGTCGTGGGCCCATGCGGCCCGGCCGCGCAAGATCAGGCTGGTCTCGTCGTTGAGTCGATAGGTCTGGTCGACCCAGCTTCCGAGTTCGGTCCGGACTGCCGTCGTCGTGCTGGCGCCGAAATTCCTGGCGAAGTCCGACGTCGCATATTCTGAATAGGACGGCGTATGAAAAGCCTGCGCCTGCACCGCGCCATAAGGCGTAACTGCAATGTCCGGCACCAAAGGAACAGTCGGACTAACGAGGCGATAGCCGCCTTCGACGCGGCCGCCGATGTCGTTGGCTGCGAAGTGTGCGGTCAGCCGGTCCAAGCTGAGGAACGACAGAGTTTGATTGGTCGTGGTGTCATACCACCCGTAAGCGAGGGCCGCCGAAATGTAGCCGGCCCCAATTCTTGTTGAACTGTAGACCGCGGCCTGGAACATACCCATCCGGCCGCCACCCATCCCGTCCGACAGGCCGAAATTTGTCGTGCCACCGCCGAGCGAGAAGCCGACGATCGTGTTTGGCAACCAACGGTAATCGATGCCGGTCGCGAAACCATAGGTGCTCGCGGTCAGATCATGGGTTCCGAGATCGACGTTGCCGCTGATCCGGCTTTGATCACCATAGGCGGCGCCCCAGATGCTCCAGCGGCGAGGATCGAAATCGGCCGCGGCGATGGCTCGATCGATCGCGCCATAAGCTGGCGTCTGGTTCGGGAGTCTCTGGTCAGGCGTATAACCCAAAGTCTTCAGGATCACCTCGGGGGGCGCCGGTCCAAATCCCGAACGGTTGGCAGCGAGGGGCCCGCCGGCGTAGGGATTGAGAACCATCGCGAGAAAGGAATTCATCGCGAGGATTCCCGCCGGCGCAACCGCGGTACTTGCCTCACCCGCCAGTTCCTGCAGCGCGATGGCCTGCGACGCCGGCGAGAACCCGGACAATGCCAGGAAGCCCGCTGGAAAAGTACCGCTGCCACCCGGGCCGAATGCCTTTGCGAAAGCGGCGTTGATTGCCGTCAGTGCGCCGCCCGCACCCGGCAGACCCGGCGCCAGCCCACCCGGTGTCGAGCCATCCGGCGTCGGTGACAACAGGGCCGACATGGCGCAGGCCGGCACACTTCCGATCGAGATATGGTTGGTGTCGAGCGTCACCGCGCCGTTGCGTGCGAGCGCGCTGCCGCAGGTGATGTTGGCTCCGGTGTCGAGCGTGATGCTGGTCAATGCCAGGATGTCACCGACGAAGACCGTCGTCGTTCCCAGCGTCGCCGAACTGCCGACCCGCCAATATACATTGCTGCCGACCGCGCCGCCGATCATGTTTACGATCGATGCGCTTCCGGTCGTCAGCGTGCTTCCGATATTGAAAATGAAGACCGCATTCGGATTGCCGAGCGCGTTGAGTGTCAGGACGCCATTTAGTTGCGCGGCCGAGGTGAAATTGTAGACGCCGGGCGTCAGGGTGAGGCCGCCAAGGTTCTGGCCGGTCAGATCCGCCGTGGCCGGTTTGCTCGCCACCTGATTGTAGCCGATCGCAAGGTCGATCTGTGCCTGAATCGCGACCGCATCGCCAACAAAAATGCCGCCCGGGGCGATAACCATACCCGGTGGAAATCCCGTCACCGCACTTCCCGGAGACAGCCCGAGACTTCCCTGCAGTACGGTGGTGCCGGTGTTGGTCACGGTCGAGCCCGCCAACACCGCGAAATTCGCCGCAGTACCAAGGTTGATGGCTTGCGCATGACTGAGGGAGGGGAATGCAAGACTTGCGAGCACGATTGCCGCAGCAACACGATCTCGGGCGATGGTGCGCCAGCAAAGGATTTGCGGCATTGGAGTTCCTCACAGAAGCAGAAGCATTCCTCACACACAGCGAAGGCTTCGAAGTACAACCATAAATCGTCTCACCTCTTTTGTTAGTCGCGCAAATGTTAACACTCCGTTTTACGTAGTACGCGCGTAGTACGTACGTATTTCAAACTGAAAGGCGAAAGCGGGCGACATTTGCCTTCTCGCGAAGCGATTTGCGTCGGTGCCAGAAAAAATATTTCTGGCGTCGACGAGATTTCGCGGATGAACGTCGGCGGAGGCGGTCGCTGGGTTTGTCATCGTCCGGCTTGACCGGACGAATCGAGTATTCCAGAGTGCAGATGAAATCGAGGGTTGCGGCGCACTTGGATCTCCGGTCAAGCCGGGGACCACTACGGTGCTCGACATCACCCCTTCTTCTTCACATCCTTGATGCTGGAAAACACGATTCCCTCGGCGCGCTCTTTGGTGTAGCCGAGATAGAATTCATTCTTGGCCAGGAACACCGGATCGCCATCGACGTCGTCGGCGACGCCGGAGCCGTTGCTGGCAATGAATGCCTCGAGCTTCTTGCGGTCGTCCGACGAAATCCAGCGCGCCAGCTGAAATTCCGAGACCTCGAACTCCACCGGCAGTGAATATTCCGCATCGAGCCGCGCCTTGAGCACGTCGAGCTGCAACGGGCCGACCACGCCGACCAGCGCGGGCGCCCCGTCGCGCGGGCGGAACACCTGCACCACGCCCTCCTCCGACATCTGCTGCAGCGCTTCTTTCAGCTTCTTGGCCTTCATCGCATCGGTAAGCCGCACGCGTCGAACGATTTCCGGCGCGAACGAGGGCACGCCGACGAAGGTGATGTCTTCGCCTTCCGTCAGCGTATCGCCGATCCGCAAGGTGCCGTGATTGGGAATGCCGACGACATCGCCGGCAAAGGCTTCATCGGCCAACGCGCGATCCTGTGCGAAGAAGAATTGCGGGCTGGAGAGCGACATGTTCTTGCCGGTGCGCACCAGCTTCGCTTTCATGCCGCGGGTCAGCTTGCCCGAACAGAGGCGGGCAAACGCGATGCGGTCGCGGTGGTTCGGATCCATATTGGCCTGGATCTTGAACACAAAGGCGCTCATGCGCGGCTCGGCGGCCTCCACCTTGCGCAAATTGCTGTCCTGCGCGCGCGGCGGCGGTGCGAATTTGCCGAGGCCTTCGAGCAGATCGCCGACGCCGAAATTGCGCAGCGCGCTGCCGAAATAGACCGGCGTCATGTGGCCTTCGCGGAAGGACGCCAGATCGAACGGCTTGCTGGCTTCCTTCACCAGGGCCAGTTCCTCAGTGATTTCGCCCACGTCGAGGTTGGCGTTGCGGCCTGCCAGTTCGGCGACGTCGATGTTCTCGGCAGCGCCGGTCTTGGCGCCCCCGCCTTCGAGCAGGCGGATGCCTCCGGTAGAAATGTCGTAGGTGCCGAGGAAGTCGCGGCCGCGGCCGACCGGCCAGGTCATCGGCGTGGTGTCGAGCGCCAGCGTCTTCTCGATCTCGTCGAGCAGATCGAACGTGTCGCGGCTTTCGCGATCCATCTTGTTGATGAAGGTGATGATCGGAATGTCGCGCAGACGGCAGACCTCGATCAGCTTCAGCGTCCGCGCCTCGATGCCCTTGGCAGCGTCAATCACCATCACGGCGGAGTCGACCGCGGTCAGCGTCCGATAGGTGTCTTCGGAAAAGTCCTCATGGCCCGGCGTGTCCAGAAGATTGAACACGAGGTTGTTGAATTCGAACGTCATCACCGAGGTGACGACCGAGATGCCGCGGTCGCGCTCGATCTTCATCCAGTCGGAACGAGTGTTGCGCCGTTCGCCCTTGGCCTTGACCTGACCAGCCAGATTGATGGCGCCGCCGAACAGCAGCAGCTTTTCGGTCAGCGTGGTTTTGCCGGCGTCGGGATGCGAAATGATCGCAAAGGTGCGCCGCCGCGCCACTTCAGTGGCAAGCAGCGAGCGGGGCGGCGATTCGGCTATGAGGGCGAGATCGGACATTGCGCGAGCGTTTGGCAGGGAAACCGGGCCGGATCAAGGAGCATTCAGGCTGCCCCGAATATAAGGACACAGCGGCGAAACTCCAGTCAGTGCGCAATCCGCACCAGCGCTACCGTCCAGTAGGCCAGTGCGGCCACAGTCGCCGAAGCCGGGATCGTGATGACCCAGGCATAGACGATTGAGCTGGCGACGTTCCAGCGCACTGCCGATACCCTGCGCGCGGCGCCGACGCCGACGATGGCGCCGGTGATGGTGTGGGTGGTCGAGACGGGAACACCGAGCCAGGTCGCGATGAACAACGTCGCGGCCCCACCGGTCTCCGCGCAAAACCCCTGCATCGGCGTCAGCTTGGTGATGCGCAGACCCATGGTCCGGACGATTCGCCAGCCGCCCATCAGGGTGCCCAGCGCCATCGCCGCCTGGCATGACAGCACCACCCAGAACGGCACGAAGAATTCGGTGCCGAGATGGCCTTCGGAGAACAGCAGCACCGCGATAATGCCCATGGTCTTTTGCGCATCGTTGCCGCCATGGCCTAGCGAATACAGCGAAGCCGAAACGAATTGCAGGATGCGAAACGCGCGGTCGACCGCAAACGGTGTCGAACGCACCGACGCCCATGACACGATCGCGACCAGCACCAGCGCCAGCAGAAACCCGACCGCCGGCGACAGCACGATGGCGAGCAACGTCTTGGACAGGCCGCTCCAGACCGCGGCCGAGAGTCCGGCCTTCGCCATTCCGGCGCCCACCAATCCGCCGATCAAGGCATGCGAACTGGAGGATGGTATTCCCAACGCCCAGGTGATCAGGTTCCAGACGATAGCGCCTACCAGGGCGCCGAAAATCACCTGCGCATCGACCACGCTGGGATCGACGATCCCGGTGCCTATCGTGTGGGCGACGTTGAGCCCGAACACCGCAAAAGCGACGAAGTTGAAAAATGCGGCCCAGATCACGGCATATTGCGGCCGCAACACACGGGTCGACACGATCGTCGCAATCGAATTCGCGGCATCGTGCAAACCGTTGAGGAAATCGAACAGCAGCGCGACTGCGATTAACCCGACCAGAATCGGAAGACCAAGCGTGGCGTCCACTGCGCGGCCCTGCCCTATACCTGTTCGATCACGATGCTGTTGATCTCGTTCGCGACGTCGTCGAAGCGGTCTGCCACTTTTTCAAGATGCTTGTAGATCTCGGCGCCGACCACGAAATCCATGGCGCTGGCGTTGCGATGCTTGAGAAACAATTCCTTCAAGCCGATGTCGTGCAGATCGTCGACGCGGCCCTCGAGCTTGCCGAGTTCCTCGGTGATCGCCGTCAGCATCGCGACGTTCTCGCCGATCGACTGCATCAGCGGCAGCGCGCGGCCGACCAGATTGGCGCATTCGACCAGCAGCGCGCCGATCTCGCGCATCGGCGGTTCGAAATCGCGCACCTCGAACAGGATGACGGCTTTGGCGGTCTGCTGCATCTGGTCGATGGCGTCGTCCATCGAGGTGATCAGGTTCTTGATGTCGACGCGGTCGAACGGGGTGATGAAGGTGCGGCGCACCGCGGTCAGCACTTCGCGGGTAATACTGTCGGCGTCGTTTTCGAACTGGTTGACGCGCTGGCAGAATACCGGGGTTTCCTCGCCGCCGCGCAGCATGCCCTGCAGCGCCTGCGCGCCCTGCACCACCGTCTGCGCATGCCGGGCGAAGAGGTCGAAAAACCGCTCTTCCTTCGGCAAAAAATAGTGAAACCAGCGCAGCATGGGGTAATCCGATTGTCAAAATACGGTGTCTGATATGGCGACCGTCACCTGCCTGTCATAATCCATTTTCTGCAGAAACAGACAGCCGCGGCCGTGCAAGATCAGGTCATCCACCGTTTTATGGGCGGCGGGAAGTTCCGAAAAACAGCGGGTTAGAGCGACCTTCGGAAGTAATGCGCGATTTCGCCGATGATCCCGCGGCGGAAGGTCAGCACGCAGGCCACGAAAATCACGCCCTGGATCACCGTCACCCATTGCCCGAAACCAGCCAGATATTGCTGCATGGCGGTGATCACGAAGGCGCCGACCACCGGACCGAACACGGTGCCGAGGCCACCGACCAGCGTCATCAGCACGATTTCACCTGACATCGACCAGTGCACATCGGTGAGCGAGGCATTCTGGGCGACGAACACTTTCAGCGCACCGGCAAATCCCGCCAGCGTGCCGGACAGGATATAGGCGAGCAGCTTGTACTGATCGGTCTTGTAGCCGAGCGAGATCGCGCGCTGCTCATTCTCGCGGATCGACTTCAGCACTTCGCCGAACGGTGAATTGATAATGCGATAGATCAAAAGGAAACCGGCCAGAAACCCGACCAGCACGACGTAATAGAGCGTGGTCGGCTGGGCGAGATTGAAGATGCCGAACAGGCGTCCCTGCGGGATACCCTGGATGCCGTCCTCACCATGGGTGAACGGGGTCTGCAGATAGATGAAATACAACAACTGCGACAGCGCCAGCGTGATCATCGAGAAGTAGATGCCCTGCCTGCGGATCGCGACCAGACCGGTGACGACACCGAGCGCCGCCGCGCCCGCGGTGCCCGCGACGATGGCGAGTTCCGGCGTCAGACCCCAGACTTTCAGCGCATGCGCGGTGACATAGCCGGCGGTCCCAAGGAACATCGCGTGCCCGAACGACAACAGGCCGCCATAGCCGATCAAGAGATTGAAGGCGCAGGCCAGCAGCGCGAAGCACAAAGCCTGCATCACGAAGAACGGGTAGATGCCGGTCCAGGGCACCACCGCGAGCAACGCCGCCATCACGCCGAACACGATCATCTCGTCGCGCAGGGTGCGCGGGGTTACCGGCAGGGTGTCGTCGGTCATCGCTGTCATATCAACTCGCCCGCCCTGTCAGTCCCGTCGGCTTCACCAGCAACACCAGCACCATCAGGACGAATACCACGGTGTTGGAGGCCTCGGGATAAAAGTATTTGGTCAGTCCCTCGATCACGCCGAGCGCAAAACCGGTGATGATCGATCCCATGATCGAGCCCATGCCGCCGATCACCACCACCGCGAACACCACGATGATCAGGTCGGCTCCCATCAGCGGCCGAACCTGGTTGATCGGCGCCGACAACACTCCGGCGAGTGCTGCAAGGCCGACGCCGAGGCCGTAGGTCAGCGTGATCATCCGGGGCACGTTGATGCCGAAGGCGCGTACCAGCGTCGGATTTTCAGTGGCGGCGCGCAAATTGGCGCCGAGCCGGGTCCGCTCGATCAGATACCATGTCAGCAGGCACACGATCAGCGAGAACACCACGACCCAGCCGCGATAGATCGGCAGGAACATGAAACCGAGATTCATGCCGCCCTTCAACTCGTCGGGGATCGCATAGGGCAGACCGGACGAGCCGAAATAATTCTGGAAGACGCCCTGGATGATCAGCGCCATTCCGAATGTCAGCAACAGCCCGTAGAGATGATCGAGCCCGGAAAGCCATTGCAGCATGGTCCGCTCGAGGATCATGCCGAAAATGCCGACAGCGATCGGCGCCAGGATCAGCGCCGGCCAATAGCCGATGTTCAACAGGTTCAACAGGAAATAGGCGCAGAAGGCGCCCATCATGTAGAGCGCCCCATGGGCGAAATTGATGATGTTGAGCATCCCGAAGATCACGGCGAGCCCAAGGCTGAGCAGCGCGTAGAACGAACCGTTGATCAGTCCCACCAGAAGCTGCGCGTAGAGAGCCTGCATCTTTCTTCGTCTTTCGCACTCAGTTCAATTGTAACGCCAAATGGAGCCCGCCGGCCCTGAGGCCGACGGGTCATCGTAGTTATTTCTTCAACAGCGCGCACTTGCTTTCGGCGAGCGGTGTGAAGGCCTGATCGCCCGGAACCGTGCCGATCAGCTTGTAGAAATCCCAGGGAGCCTTCGACTCCGAGGGCTTCTTGACCTCGAACAGATAGGCCGGATGGATGGTGCGGCCATTGGGCTGAATCTCGCCCTTGCCGAACAGCGCATCGTCCGTAGGCATCGACTTCATTTTATCGACGACCTTGATGCCGTCATGGGGATTGCCGCCGAGCGATTCCAGCGCCTTGAGATAATGCGCCACGCCGGCATAGACGCCGGCATGAACCATGGTCGGCGGTGCGCCGCTCTTCATCCGTGCAGCGAACTTCTTGGAGAAGGCCCGGGTCTGGTCGTTCATGTCCCAGTAGAACGTTTCGGTGAAATTCAGGCCCTGCGCGGTCTCAAGGCCGATCGCCTTGACGTCAGTCAGGAACAGCAACAGCGCCGCGAGCTTCTGACCGCCCTTGACGATGCCGAACTCCGCCGCCTGCTTGATCGAGTTGGTGGTGTCGCCACCGGCGTTGGCAAGCCCGATGATCTTGGCCTTCGAGGCCTGCGCCTGCAGCAGGAACGAGGAGAAGTCCGCGGTATTGAGCGGATGCTTGACGCCGCCGACGACCTTGCCGCCGTTGGCGTTGATCACGGCTGTGGTGTCACGCTCAAGCGCGGCACCAAACGCGTAGTCGGCGGTAAGGAAGAACCAGGTGTCCCCGCCGGCCTTCACCAGCGCCTGCCCCGTGGTATGGGCCAGCATGTAGGTGTCGTAGGTCCAGTGCACGGTGTTGGGCGAGCACTGCGCGTTGGTCAGATCCGAGGTCGCCGCACCCGAATTGATGTAGACGCCGTTCTTTTCCTTGACGACGTTGTTGACGGCGAGCGCCACGCCGGAGTTGGGCACGTCGACAATGATGTCGACCTTGTCGACGTCGAACCACTGCCGCGCGATGGCGGTGCCGACGTCCGGCTTGTTCTGGTGATCGCCGGAGACGATGTCGATCTTCCAGCCCTTCGCGGCAAGGCCGGAATCCTCGACCGCCATTTGCGCGGCCAGCGTCGAGCCCGGGCCGCCGAGATCGGCGTAGAGCCCGGATTGATCCGACAGCGCGCCGATCTTCACATTCTTGTCCTGCGCCGCCGCGAAACTCATGGAGCCAAGGGTCAGCGCGGTGCCCAGCAACAATGACGAGATGATTTTATTCTTCATACTGATTTCCTCTTTTTGATTTTTCTCATTGTTTTTCAGACGCCGAGATAGGTATGGAGCTTGTCCATATTGGCTTGCAGTTCCGAATTGGCGAAACCGTCGATGATCTTGCCATGTTCGACGATGTAGAAGCGGTCCGCCACGGTCGAGGCGAACCGGAAATTCTGTTCGACCAGAAGGATGGTGAAGCCTTCCGACTTGAGCCGGGCGATGGTGTGGCCGATCTGCTGGATAATGACGGGGGCGAGACCCTCGGTCGGCTCGTCCAGCATCAGGAACCGCGCGCCGGTGCGCAGGATTCGCGCGATCGCCAGCATCTGCTGCTCGCCGCCGGATAGTTTGGTGCCCTGGCTGTTGAGCCGTTCCTTGAGATTGGGGAACAGCTCGAAGATCTGGTCCAGCGACAATCCGCCGCTGCGCACGATCGGCGGCAGCAGCAGGTTCTCGCGCACGTCGAGGCTGGCGAAAATCCCGCGCTCCTCGGGGCAGAAGGCGACGCCCATGCGCGCGATCTTGTCCGACGACGCGCGGATGATGTCCTGATCGGCAAAGCGGATCGAGCCGGTGCGCTTGGCGATAATGCCCATCACCGATTTCAGCGTGGTGGTCTTGCCGGCGCCGTTGCGCCCAAGCAGCGTGACGACTTCGCCGGCATTGACGTTGAAATTGATGCCGTGAAGGATGTGGGACTCGCCGTACCAGGCCTCGAGATTTTGTACCGACAGCACCGGCGCGGCCGCGCCGGATGCCGGCACTGATTTGGTTGCGGTGGCCATCGCTAAATCAACCATGACCCGCCCCCAGATAGGCTTCCTTGACGCGCTCATCCCTGGACAGATCGGCGTAGTTGCCTTCCGCCAGCACATGACCGCGCGTCAGCACGGTGATGGTATCGGAAAGGTTGGCCACCACGCTGAGATTATGTTCGACCATCAGGATGGTGTATTTTGCGGAGATACGCTTGATCAATGCTGCGACCTTGTCGATGTCTTCATGGCCCATCCCGGCCATCGGCTCATCCAGCAGCATCATTTCCGGATCGAGCGCCAGCGTGGTGGCGATTTCCAGCGCGCGTTTGCGGCCATAAGGCATCTCGACCGCCGGCGTATTGGCGAATTCGCTGAGCCCGACATCGTCGAGCAATTCATGGGCGCGGTTGTTGAAGCGGTCGAGCACCGTCTTGGAACGCCAGAAATCGAAGGAGTGGCCGTGCTCACGCTGCAGTGCGACCCGCACATTCTCCAACGCGGTCAGATGCGGAAACACCGCCGAAATCTGGAACGAGCGCACCAGGCCGAGCCGCGCCACCTCGGCCGGCGCCAGCGCGGTGATGTCCTGTCCCTTGTAGAGAATCTGGCCGGCTGACGGCCTCAGGAACTTGGTCAAAAGATTGAAGCACGTGGTTTTGCCGGCCCCGTTCGGACCGATCAATGCGTGAATGCTGCCACGGCGGACCCTGAGATCGACATCGCGAACGGCAAAGAACCCCGCGAATTCCTTGGTCAATCCGTGGGTTTCGAGAATGAACTCATCGGCCAATCAAATTTCCCCCATCAGCCATCAAACGCGATGTCCTTCGCGCGTGGCCGATTTTCCCTGTACCGCCCGGTCCCAGATGTCCTGGATTCCCTCCCGGACCGGTCGCCTCCGGGCGGAATATGCCGTTAACGGCGAGGTTTAGGCAAGGTGCAAAGCTGGGCATATCCGGATCGGCTTTGATCCGGATTCGCCTTTGGTCGAATGGCGGAACAGCACTTTTGTCGTTCACCAAACGCATTTTCGATGGCGATGGCCCGGAAGGCTGCCATTAACGGTATTTCGATCCGAATTTGCGCTTTGAAAGATCGCGGGTGATGTGACGGAACCGGGCTAGGCTTTGCGCGCCGCCATCTCCCTGGCATAAACCTCAGGCTTGAAACCGACCAGGAGCTTGCCGCCGCGATCGAGCACCGGCCGCTTGATCATGGATGGTTGCGCCAGCATCAGCGCCAGCGCCTTGCGCTCGTTGAGGTCTTCCTTGTCGCTGTCGGGCAATTTCCGGAATGTGGTGCCGGCGCGATTGAGCAGGGTTTCCCAGCCCACATCGTCACTCCATTGTTTCAGTTTATCTTTCGCGATGCCTTCGGTCTTGTAGTCGTGAAAGCTGTAGGCGACGCCGTGGCTGTCAAGCCAGGCGCGGGCTTTCTTCATGGTATCGCAGTTCTTGATGCCGTAGATGGTGATCGATTTTGTCATCCTGTCCGCCTGCCTCGATTGAGCCGGTTTTTCCGTGCTGCTCAGCTCGCGCCGGGCTCGAGAGCCTCGCCAAGCGCAATCGGATGCGCCATCGTCTCGTGCAGTTTGTCGGTGTCGAGTTCGCCTTCCGAGAGACTGATGACGACGCAGGCCACGCCATTGCCGATCAGATTGGTCAGCGCGCGGCATTCGCTCATGAACTTGTCGATGCCGACCAGGATGGCGATCGACTGCACCGGGATGTCCGGCACGATGGAAAGGGTTGCCGCCAGCGTGATGAAGCCAGCGCCGGTAACGCCGGACGCGCCCTTCGAAGTCAGCATGGCAATGCCGAGAATGCCGAGTTCCTGCCAGATCGTGAGATGGGTGTTGGTCGCCTGCGCCAGGAACAAGGTCGCCAGGGTCATGTAGATGTTGGTGCCGTCGAGGTTGAAGCTGTAGCCGGTCGGGATCACGAGGCCGACTACCGACCGCGAAGCGCCGAGATGTTCCATCTTCTGGATCATCTGCGGCAGCACCGTCTCCGACGACGAGGTGCCGAGCACGATCAGCAACTCGTCCTTGATGTAGGCGATGAAGCGAAGGATCGAGAAACCCGACAGGCGGGCGATCGCGCCGAGCACCAGCACCACGAACAGGATGCTGGTCAGGTAGAACGTCGCGACCAATGCGATCAGATTCCACAGCGAGGCAAGCCCATACGCGCCGACCGTAAATGCCATGGCGCCGAACGCGCCGATCGGGGCCACGCGCACAATGATGCGGATCACGCCAAAGAACATCTTGGCGGCCTGGTCGACGGCATATGAGATCGGCTCGCCGGCTTTGCCGAGAAAGGCGATGGCAAAACCGGAGAGGATCGAGATCAGCAGGACCTGCAGCAGATCGCCGCGGGCCAGCGCGCCGAAATAGCTGTCCGGAATGATCCCGAGCAGATGGGCTATGACGCCGTCTTGCTTGGCCTGGGTGACGTAGGAGGTAACGGACTTGGGATCGATCGAGGCCGGATCGATGTTGAAGCCGTGCCCGGGCTGCAGCAGCTCGCCGACAATCAGCCCGATCGCCAGCGCGACCGTCGAGACGACTTCGAAGTAGATCAGCGCTTTCAGCCCGACCCGGCCGACCCGCTTCAAATCGCCCATCGAGGAGATGCCGTGCACCACGGTGCAGAAGATCACCGGCGCGATCATCATCTTGATCAACGCGATAAAGCCGTCGCCGAGCGGCTTCAGCTCCTTGCCCAGATCGGGATAGAAATATCCGATTGCGACCCCGAGCACGATCGCGATCAGAACCTGAACATAAAGGACCCTGTACCAGGGCTGATGCCGGGCGGCGGAGGGAAGTACTGCTGTGGCCATGGCAGGCTCGCGGAATGGGTCGCGGAAGTTCGTTGGTCTCTTTTATACAACCCCGGCGGCGAATCCATGTAGAATTACCGCCACGCGATCCGGAGCGACGATGGAATTCACAGCACTCTTTCTGGCCGTCACCTTTGTCATGCTGGTGGCATGGGACGGGCCGCGATCCCTGGCGCTGACGGTATATGCCGTCGTGCTGCTCGCCTCCGTCGCGACCTATCTGCGCCACGCCACCGATACGCTGCAATTGTCGTTCTGATGCATCCATGACCCGCGCATTCGCCATCACCCTGAACGCGCTCAGCCTCTACGCGGTGGCGCTGGTTCTGGCCGCGGCGTTCACGGCGCAACTGCTGCTGCATGAACTGCCCTGCCCGCTGTGCCTGATGCAGCGCCTGCAGTTTACGGTGCTCGCGGTGGGTCCCATCATGAATATCCGCTGGGGCCCGCGTCCCAGCCACTACGCGATGTCGCTGCTGGCCGCCGCCGCCGGCGCCGCCTTTTCGACCCGCCAGATCTTGCTGCACATCCTGCCCGGTGATGCCGGCTACGGCTCGGCGTTGTTCGGCTATCACTATTACAGCTGGGCCCTGATCGGCTTTGCCGCGGCGATCGTGCTGCTGGCGGCGATGCTGCTGTTCGACCGCCAGTTCGAGCGCGACGACGCGCCGCAGGTAGCGCCCGGCGCGTTTGCGAATATCGCAGTCTGGCTGGTGATCGGCCTGACCGCAATGAACGTGGTCTCGACACTGCTGGAATGCGGGCTCGGAGCCTGCGCGGAAAATCCGGCGGTCTATGAACTGCTGAAGCGCGGAATTTGAGCACAGCTTCAGCCACACAGCGGCCAACGCTCCGGGAGGGAAAGGCGCTCTCTAACTCGTCCCGTCCTCCAAACTCACGATGACGGCCGCATTCGCAATGATGATGGCATCGCCGCCGCTTTCGGCCGGCACTTCCAGCCCGCCCTTGACCGCGCTGACGGTCACCGTGCCGTACGGCAATTCTTTCGCGACCGCGGCGGTGTCGACCGAGGCTGGATCTGGCACGCCGATGGTGACATCGACGAACATGTCTTTTGACGTTTTCCCCACCATCCGGAAGAAGCCGAGACTGGAATGGCGGATGGCGTCGGAGACCGCGCGCCGCGCGGCCTTGGTGGCGTCGCGTCCGTGAACGTCGACGCCCATGCCCATTTCGGTGATACAGCGCACGCGTGCCATCTCGGGGATTCCTGTTCTCGTTGGGTTCAGGGGAAGCTACCGATCTTCCGCTCGCCCGTCATCCCATAACAGCGCACGGCCCGGCCGCATCATTCCATCCGCGCCAATGCCTCCTCCAGCTTGGCCAGGAACTGCTGCCATCCCTGTTTGGCGCCGCCGTAGGCCTGCGCCTGATCCAGCCGGAAACCCGACTGCTCCATACGCAAATGAGTGCCCGCGCTCGTGGGCGTGAGAGTCCAGGTGACGACGCTCTCGAGACCATAGGCGTCCCAGGTATAGGACAGCGTCTTGTTCGGCTCGACGGCGAGCACCTTGCAATCGACGGCACCCCAGTCGGCGCGAAAATTGAAGCGGTGATCCACCGCAGGTTTGAAGTCGTTCTTCATCAGCCACTCCTCGATCAACTGCGGCTGCGTCAGCGCGCGCCAGAGTTTTTCGGGCGGAAAGGGAATCTCGCGCTCGATAATGACGGAACGCGTTTCGGTTGCGGCTTGGTTCATGGGTTCATCCTTTTGGTGGTCGAAACGAAGCGCTCTTCTTCTCCCCTCCCCCCGCGTAGCGGTGGGGAGGGGTTGGGGGTGGGGGGTCTCTCCGCGGGCAATACCGACAGCGCGTATGCCGCGCTACCCCCCACCCCCGACCCCTCCCCGCCACGCGCAAGCGCGCGTGGAGGGAGGGGAGTTGACGAATCGTGAACTCAAATCTCACGCGCGTTTCGATTTCTTTGAGACGTTCAATTCCGCCGCCGCGCGGATCAGCGCCTTCAATGCTTTCTCATCGATCTTGTCGCCCTCGTGAAAATCGATCGCGCGCCTGGTGTTGCCTTCGAGGCTGGAGTTGAACAGGCCTGAGGGATCTTCCAGCGCGGCGCCCTTGGCAAAAGTCGTCTTCACCACACTCTTGTAGGTCTCGCCGGTGCAGATGATTCCGGCGTGCTCCCACACCGGAACCCCTCGCCATTTCCACGCCTCGACCACGTCGGGACGGCCTGCCTGATCAGCGCCCGAATCCGGGCGAGCGTTTCGCCACGCCAGTCGTTCAATTCCTTGATTCTCGCATCGATCGACCTGGAGGGAGAGTCGCCTGCTTTCGTTTCCTTCGAACCGCTCGCGCTCTTCTTCATCGTCGTCGCTTTCTTCGTCGCGGGCTTACTCACTGGTCCATCCTTTTGAGCAGGTCTTCGAGTTTGTCGAACCGGCTTTGCCAGAAGCCGGTCATCTGGCTGGTCCAGTCGATCAGCGGCGCCAGCGCGGCAAGCTGCGCGGTATAATGCGTCTGGCGGCCTTCATGGCGATCGCGCACTAGTCCGGCCTGCCGCAGCACCCCGAGATGCTTCGAGACCGCCGGTTGCGAGATCCCCGCCCGCGCCGTCAGCGCACCGACGGTCTGTTCTCCGTCGCGGCACAACCGCTCGAAGATCGCCCGCCGCGTCGGATCGGATAGCGATCGGAACAGGATGTCATGGGCTTTCGGCATCGAAATACATAACTCGTTGGCTATGGAATGAACGTATAGCCGGTAGGTTATGTAAGTCAATACGGAGCAATGGAAAAACCGATCCAACGGCCGTCATTGCGAGCGCCAATCTCTCACCCGTCGTTCCCGCGAACGCGGGAACCCATACGCTGAGGCTTATCGTTTAAGTGACGCTCAACGGCTTTCGCGCAACCCTGCGGCCTGTGATTATGGGTCCCGGCTCGGAGGCCGGGACGACGGTTGCGGATTTAATTTTAAAAAAACCACCACCTCTGGATGACGTTGAATGTGTCGCGCGTTAATATTCGTCGGACGCAGTTCCGCATTCCCGCGGCGCGATTTCGCCCGGGTTGTGCCTGTCGTTCCGCCCCAAAGGGCGTGGGGAATGCCGGGCGCCCAATGCACCCATAGCCCCGCGTGCAAAAAGGTAGAAAGCACACGAGTTAGTCCACTACGAGTCCACCGGAATTACCCGACATTCCCGCACGCGACGGTTTACGGCTTATACGTGATCTCCTCGGTGAGCCCCGCTCTGTTGCCACCGTCGCTGATGGAGTCACCTCCATCAACTTGACACCGGCGTGAGGGTGTCAGGACCACACGATTTCGCCATCCGCGTCAGTACCATTCGTCTTTGGCACCAGCCGCGTCCATCGCATCCCGCGCCCAGCGTTCGTGACGACCGCGAACGCCCCTTCTGGGTGGGCGGGGACGGCACTTTTGTAAATCAGAACCGGAATCAAGTCAAGCAATTATTCTGTAATTCGGAAAATATATTAGCCCAATCCGCTTCACGCCGCCACCGCGGCCGCCTGCGTCCCGGCCTTCGGAAACGGCCGGAACGTCATCGCGATCAGGAACGCGCCGAGGCCGACCGCCCAGGAACCGATATAGAGCCAGGCGTAGCTGGCAAAGCTGTCGTAGATCAGGCCGCCGGCGACCGGCCCGGTCGCCATGCCGAGGCTGCCGGCCATCGCGGTGCCGCCGATCACGGTGCCCATCATCCGCAGCGGAAAATTTTCGCGCGCCAGCACCGAATAGAGCGGCATGGTGCCGGCATAGATGAAGCCGAACAGCGCCGCCACCGCGTAGAACGCGGCCAGCTCGCGCACGAAGACATAAGCCAGCGCGCCGAACGCCTGCGCCAGCAAGCCCGCGACCAGCACGCGCTTGGCGCCGAAACGGTCGCCGAGCAGGCCGAACGCGATGCGGCCGCCCATCCCCGCCAGCCCCTCGACGCTGTAGATCGTGACCGCGGCGATCAGCGGGATGCCGCAGGTGACCGCATAGCTCACGGTGTGGATGATCGGGCCCGAATGCGTGGCGCAGCACAGGAAATTGGTCGCCAGCAGGATGATGAATTGCGGCGAGCGCATCGCCTGCCCGACCGACATCTCCGCCGGCGGCGCGTCCATCGCCGGCCGGCGCGGCGTTCGCCGCCGCGAGCGCCGGCGGGCGGCGCACCAGCAGCGACACCGGGATCATGATGCCGGCGACCACGGCGGCCATGACCTGCATCGAGGTGCGCCAGTCATGGTTGCGAGACCAGCCAGGCGGCGAGCGGCGACATGGTCAGCGGCGCCATGCCCATGCCGGCCGAGACCAGCGACACCGCGAGGCTGCGATGGGTGTCGAACCAGCCGGTGACGCAGGCCATCATCGGCGCGAAGATCGCGGAGATCGAGCCGCCGACCATCAGGCCGAACATGATCTGAAACGCCAGCAGCGACGTCGCCCGGCTCGCCAGCGCCAGGCTTGCCGCCAGCACGATCGAACCGGTCAGCACCACCGGCAGCGGCCCGAACCGGTCGGACAGCGTGCCCCAGACCATGCTGGTGAACGCCATCGCGAGGAAGCCGATCGTCATGGCGCTGGACACGCCGGTGACCGACCAGCCGGTATCGCGCGCGATCGGCTGCAGGAACACCGGCAGCGAAAACATGCCGCCGATCGCGACACAGCCCAGCAGGCCGCCGGCCGCGACGATCACCCAGCGATAACTGGAATTGGTCATGTTCAATCTCCCAATGGCTTCTGGGTGAAAGACGAATGGGATGGGGTGGAACCGACAGCAGAATGGTGGCGGCGGCAGGTTTCTTTGAGCGAGGCGATGTGTGGGCAGCAAGCTAGGTTGTCCACTGCAATGCTACCGTGATCCCAGCAAGCAGAAGACTGAAATTAAGTGCGCGGTATCCAGGATGTTTTGCTCACGCGTCGTCGCGGACCGGCCAATCTAATGGAATGAGGGCGCGGCCCGAAGCCCGGGTCCATCGTTCACGGGTGGCGGCCACATAACGGGGATCATCGGCGAAATATGCGTGTTCGATTAATAATATCTGCATGCTGGACCGGCGAGCAGCTTTCGGCGAAAAGAAAGTCGATGTGCTTGCGCATAGCCTGCACATCCTCGTCTTCCTCCCCACCCGCAATCTCTTTCTCGTCTTCATCTTCTGCACTTGGGAAGTATGGTCGGCTGATTTGGTCGAGCACAAGCACCCCGGGTACCGGTGCCATAACGGTCTCGAAGTAGCGCTGCAGCGCAAAGGATAGAGAGATGTGCACCGCCAAATAATTCTGGTCGGAGCCAACGTCCGGCATCCGTAGCACGGCACCACTATCGGCCTCGATAATCCTGACCTCAGGCTGGCGCGAAGAAAAGTCAAGCTCAGAGCCAACGCAAGGAGCAACAGTCGGCAATGCCGCAAAAGCTTCCGACGCAAACTGAGAGATCTTATTCTCTGCCCGCCTGAGCTTAATCTCCTTAGCTTCGCGGTCAACGCGGGCCTCAAGTTCAGCGATCTCCGACCGCAGCACGCTCAAATCGCGCAACGCCTGGTGCGGTTCATCAACGCTCGAATTCCAAGAAGAACGAAACGCGGCCAAGGAGATGCGCGCGCAACTGAGCTAGATCGGCCATCCGGCGCGTATCGTCACTTTGTCGCAGCCAAGTCCTTATCTGGTCGTCGACTTGTCGAAGTTCACTATTGAGGCGCGCAATCTCTTCCTCGAGAGTCCGGTCGTGCTCGACCAATTTGGGTTTCACCCGTTCGACTGCAGCGCTCTCCTCCCGCACAGTCGTAAGTGTCGTCTGCAGTAGTTTGGCCGTTTCGCGGCCGAGCTCGGAGGGGGCGTGACACAGTGGGCAAACGTCTGCGATGTCCTGAAGATGAAGATGCTCCGCCAGCATGAGCTTTTCGCGTTGCCGGGTCACAGCCCCCTCAAATCCAGACGCTTCGCGGATCCTGCTCCGGGTTGCTTGCAATTGGCGTCGGGCTGCACCCAAAACTCCCAGGATTTCGCGGCGGCGCAATTGAGTCCGCCCAGTTCCCCTTCGGTAGGATAGGTGTTCGCCTCAAGCTGTGTTTCAGACACTGTCTTGATCTGAGCGAGCAATTCCACCTCTCCGGCCTCAGCCGATGGCGCTGGTGCGATCCCAATCCGATGGCGCTTCCGCCAGCAGATCTTTGCGGCGCGTTGCTTTAAGGCTTGAATTGGCTGCCAACTCGAGATAGCTCACGGGCCTCCTCTTTGTCGAGCACACGCTGCAACTGGCGCAAGCGCCGCTGAGCCATAGCTGCTTGCCTCGTCATTAACCTGAAGAAAGTAAGGCATCGTCGCGAGGATATCCCGGGCCTTGTCTGCTTTTTCAAGGCCATGAAGTAGGACCGTCTCACTGTAAATGACCTCCTTAGTCACGAACAGATACGGGGTGACGTGGCGAACGGTGGCCTTCCCACGTCCGCCAGCAGTCGCGTCGGCCTCGCCTCCCAAGTCTCCAATCCCAAACGCTCGCTCGATAAACGCTTTGGCGGCCTCCAAGGTCGTACTGCCTTCAAAATCGGCCACAGTTGGTGGCAAGGACAGGTTCCGGCCTGAAGACGCAAACATACGGGTGCTTGTGGCTTGGCCAACCGGAGGAACGATGCGACCGATGACTATCTCCGCATCGCCCGACGTCCACTTGACCCAGACCGCCACGCTACGACGACGAACATGGCGGGTAATTCGCATTTGCTTGACCCGAGGCAGTAATCAATCGCCTTGATAAGAGTCGACTTTCCGGTGCCCGACGCGCCGGTGATGATGTTCATACCGGGCTTGAGTTCCACGTCCCGCCGCGCGCCCGATCCGCTGAGAAAAAAAATCGTGGAGATATTCCAACGCGTCATACCGTGAGACCCATCATGTCGAACATTGTACGGGTGGAACCGGCCGCGGCGAACCAGAAACCGAGCCGCTCTGCTCGCTTGATCGTCTGGCCGGGTAGCTCACTAAGCGCGGCAACCGCGCTCTTTTTTACCTTCTGAGCACCCAACCCCAGCCGGGCATCCGGATTTACGACGAGAACGCGGCTGAAGCAGCCAAAACAGATTGCATCCGTGACCATGCCCATTGACGTATTGACTAATTCGCGATGCCGATTTGTACCTGCGGGTGACGCTCCAACCATTCCAACAAGCCAGTGTTCTTGTTGGTCCCATAGAAGGTACGACTAAGATCACCGGCCATGGCAACCGGCAAAGCAAGATACACTGCCGGGATTTCGGGGCCTTTGTCGTTCACCGAAAGAAAGGCGGTCGTAAAGGCCACAAGGGCGTGCGCGCAGAACGCCGGATTAGTCTCCGAATAAATGTCATGGGCCAAGTTCATTCAACATCGCCGAGCAGCTTGGCATAGTCGGCATGCCAGCCGACTTTCAAGTCGATCGCGAGTACCTGATAGCTGCCACGGACATAATAGGCCGCGTTCCAACCGAGGGAGATCGGTCGTACCACGCTAGGTGCTTCCTCATGTGTCCATCGCAGGAGTTTGAGGCCAGATTTGCACTTCCCTTTGTGATCGAGCTCGACACATTCCTCATCCATCTGACCGTGACGATCGGACCAGTGCTCCTCAAGCACAACATCATAGTCGTTGATCGTGGCTGCCATCGCCGGACTGTCGTTGAGCCATTTTGCGCGCTGCTCGCGGGCCTTCCATTCCTCCCGGATCGCTTTCGAGAGATCCGATGCCTTTCCATCGACCAGTTTGACTTGGCGGGCGAGCATGCCGTCAGGCTGATAATCCTCGGGTGGGCTGGCTACCTCGAAGTCCGGCACGAGCTTGTCCTGCTCGATGTCAGAGACGATGGCGCTGATCTGATGCTGCAATTCACTACGCGATATGACCCGCTCTCGTTTGCCGCACAACGAATAGACGATCTGCCGATCCCACCATTCGACCAGTCGTGCACGGTCGGTCGCTGTTCTGGTGGGAGAAGATTCAAATACCCAGCAACTTTCTCCTCGATGGCTGCCACCGTCGGGCTATCGTGTTGAATTACCGTGCGGCGCAGGAGATTGAGCCGCTCGGTATCTGTCAGAGCAAGAAAAGCTGCGCAGCCATCGACGCGGTCGGCATAGGGCAGCATCTTGCAAGCGTTAACGGCCGCGGCGCGGGCGTCCGAGACACGCTGAGCTTCTTGCGCCATCGCCTCAACAAGATCGGCTCGTTCGGCGTCCGGGCTAGTCAGGACAATGAGCGGGCTATCGAGCCCGAGCTTGGCGACCGTCACCAAGTGGAGAGTGGTCTCGGAAAGGGTCAGCGATGGCAGGATGTCGATCCAGACCTTCAGTGTTTTCCAAAGCTGCTTCGACTTAAGCGTTATTGGCGAAGGCGCATTGCTGATTGAGTGCTTTAGTTGGTAAAGTAAATTGTGACCATCTACCTTCAAATCCACATCGTCGAGCTGCTCGATCCCGACCGCCGCGTTATCGGTCTCTTGGGCGAGTAAAGTTAGCAGCGCAAAGAATGCCTGATAGTAGAAGCCCAGTGCGGCAGCTTCCGCCGAATGAACTAGGCCCTGTTGCTGTTTGGTCATAGCCAACTCTTAATGCCCCACGACCACATATTGCGCATTTGCGGGGCAGCTCAAGTAGCAAGGCAGGCTTTTCCCCGTCACTCCCACTCAATCGTCCCCGACAACTCATGCGCAATCCGATTGAAGCCCTTGACCTCGTTGATGATCCGGGTCGCGGTCTCGCCCACGAACTGATGTCGAAGGCAAAGAAATCCACGTCATGCCGTCGGTCGAGGCACCGCGCGCAGGCCCACGACGTATTCGTAAGTCCGGCCTTCGCCCATCGCGCCAACGGTCTACACCGGCAGCAGCGCAGCAAAGGGCTGCTATATCTGATCGTAGAAGCCGGTTTTGGGGATAGGGTCGATATCGACGGTTCGAACAATTCAGGGAACGTCGATCAGACCTGACAAGCGCCGCCTCACCCGTTCGCGATCAGCCTCAGCCATGGCGCCGAATGAAAGGCGCTCATCAGCAGGTACATCGGGACCATTCCGGTCAGCGGCGATGCGCCGGGCGCGGCCGGGCACAGCATATCCGGCATGGCGCCATCATGGATGCCCGCAAGCAGCGCCATGATGGCGAAGGTCGGCGCGGCCGCCAGCGACAGCCAGGCGATGCCGCGGCGTCATCCGACTAGCCGCGTTTGCGAAACGCGGCCTCGCCGGCGTCCGACACCTCGACCCATTTCGGGTCGGGCGCGGCGTCGGGGACGTAGCTGTCGTGCCAGTTCCACCATTTGTACGGCCGGCTCTGCGGGATAGCCCTCCGGCGAGTCCTCCCATTCCTCCTGACGGCCGAGCGCCGTCATGTCGAGATAGCTCCAGACGGTGCCCATCGCCTCGTCGCCGCGGCTGTTGATGAAATAGGTGCGGAAGATGCGCTCGCCGTCGCGGATGAAGGCGTTGTGGCCGTGCCATTCGTCGACGCCGAAGTCGGCATCGAAGCTGTCGGTGATGGTGTACCAGGGGATTTCTCCCAGCCCATCCGCGCCTTCAGCCGCGCGATGTCGGCCTGCGGCGCGCGCGAGGCGTAGACGAGCGTCGTGTCGCGGGCGTTCAGATGGGCGAGGTGGGAGACCTGGTCGGCCCCGAGCGAACAGCCGATGCAGGCATGCTCCGGCCAGCCGTGCACGCCGGGCTCGAAGAAGGCGCGGTAGACGATCAGCTGACGGCGGCCCTCGAACAGGTCGAGCAGGCTCGCTTTGCCGCTCGGGCCCGTCGAACACATAGGCCTTCTCCACGGCCATCCACGGCATCCGCCGCCGCTCGGCGGCCAGCGCGTCGCGGGCGCGGGTCAGGGCCTTTTCCTTCACCAGCAGCTGCTCGCGCGCGGCTTCCCATTCTTGCGGCGACACGATCGGTGGTGTGTTGCATGACGTGATCTCCTTGCTTCCGGTGCGTACTGTTCTAGTGTGGCTTTTTCGCGGAGCCCTGCTCGGCGGCGATGGCGCCGATGCTCGGCACGACCTTCTTCCAGCCGCCGCTCATGTTCTTGAACGCCGTCTCGTTCCTCGGCAGCACGAAGCCGGAATGGACCAGGCGCAGGCGCGTGCCGGCTTCGACCTTGGACAAGCGTGAAGGTGACGACCGTGTCCAGCCGCGAGCCGTAGCCGACGTTGCCCTCGTGCCCGCCCTTCCAGGAATAGACGAGGCGCTCGTTCGGGATCACCTCCAGCACCTCGCAGTGGATGACGCCGTCCCATGCGCCGGCCGGCGTGGTCTGGTAGGTGAAGCGCGTGCCCTTCACCGGCGCGAACCCGGTCGGCGTCATGTGCAGCCAGCGGCCCATCAGCTCGCGCGTCGTCAGCGTCTTCCAGATCGTCTCCGGCGCATGCGGAAACACCTCCTCGACCACGATGTCCTGCGTGCGAGTCGTGCCGGATTTCAATGCGGCGTCGTTCATGGATCGATCTCCTTCAACAGGGTTCTGAGATCGGCGAAGCCGCTCGCGCCAGAACACGCCGTAATGGCTCATCCAGTCGACCAGCGGCGCGAGGCCCTCCGGCTCGCGCGCGGTAATAGACGTTGCGGCCCTCGGGCCGTTCGGCGACCAGGCCGGCCTGCTTCAGCGATTTGAGATGCTGGGAGATGGCGCCCTGCGTCACCCCGCTGCCGCGCGTCAGCTCGACCACGGTGATCTCGTCGGAACCGACGATCCGCTCGAACACCGCCCGCCGGGTGGGATCGGCGAGGGTGCGCATGACGGCGTCGATGGCGAGCGGCTTCGATCATGCCAATCACATTAGCAATGACTAATGCATTAGTCAATACTAATTCATCGCATAATTTGTGTCGCTAAGGCGGAGCACCCCTTCCTCCCCCGCGCAGCCTTTGATCGTGCGCGTTGCGCGATCTGACGCGAGACCTGGTGGAAACTTGCCTGAGGAATGCCGAATTCCTAACATGACCCGTCCAGCAGATGGTGCGATCCATGAAGCAAGACACGAGCTTCGGCGTGTTGACCGGCAATGGCGCCGAGGCGCTGTCTTTCAAGGCGGGCGACACCATTTTCCGCGAAGGCGACAACGCCCTCGATCTCTTCGTCATCAAGAGCGGGCAGGTCCGCATCCAGATCGGCAACCGTAATGTCGCCGAGCTTACGCCCGAATCCATTTTCGGCGAGATGGCGCTGATCGACGACGAACCGCGCAGCGCGACCGCGATCGCCGTCACCGACGTTGAACTGGTCGCGGTCTCCGAAAAGCAGTTTCTGTTTCTGGTGAGCCAGACGCCTTATTTCGCGCTGAAGGTGATGCGGGTGCTGGCGCAACGTCTCAGGAACACCAACAAGACGTTCGGCTAGCGGCGATCCTACTCCCAAACGGCCATTCGTCAGTCGTAGCTCCCGCGTCTACCGCGTCCAGGCGGCAGCGAGGCGAAAGGATCAATGACAGCGACGCCCAACGGCTCGAAATGCCTGAGGTTGCGCGACAGGATCGTCAGCCCGTGACGCTGTGCCGTAGCGGCGATGATGATATCGGCGAATCCCGGCGCGTGGCCCTGGCTTCGCGCACGATCCGCCATCGCACCGGCGATCCGCGCTGCCGGTATGTCGAAGGCAAGCACGCGAGCGCCGTACAGGTGAAGCACCGTCTCCAGCCACGCCGCCAACTCTGCGCTCTTGCGTCCCGCGCCCTCTCGCCGCGATTTGGCAATTCCGTCCTCGATTTCCGCCACCGTGACCGCCGACAGAAACAAGGAGGCGGAATGCCTGTCCATCCATTCGACAAGCGCTGACGGCACAGGTCGGGATGGGGCCGCCGTTGGAATGACGTTGGTATCCACGAGATACACGGAAGTCAGAGGTCGGTTGCCCGCACGCCCGACTGGTTGCGGCCCGGCAGATCGTCAGCCGTCAATGGCGCCGCCATCAACAGACGACCGAAACTCGGAACATTCGATAGCCGCTCCCACTCCGTGTAGCTCATGACCACAACCTGTGGCTTGCCGTGACGGGTGATGACCGCAGGCTTTCCCTGCATCGCCTGATCGACCACTTCGGACAGGCTCGCCTTGGCGTCACGGAGCTGAATCTTGCGCATGACCGCCTCTCTCAAATATGACTACAGTAGTCATATAGATCGGAATTCGCTGTGCAGCAAGACGCGATCAATCACGAAACCGACCCGTTCGCAGCTGTTGGGTCAGCTCGCGGTATCACGGAAATGGTAATGTTCGTCGATGTCACGTCACCCAGGCCTGCTCCGCAAATGGTCCGCGAACGCCGAAAGCGCATCGGCGAGCTGTGTCGCGGTTTCCCGCGAAGGCAGCGGCACCCTGAGGTTTGGCGCACCTGTGGCTGGATCGCGCTCGATCCATGGATGCGCCGAAGCGCCGGGATCGTTGGCGGCCGCCAGCGCGGCGGTCAACTGCAGGCCGACCTGCAACAGGGCTTGCCACGGATCGGGAGTTTTGCCGGGTGCCGTTCTGGCCGCATCATTCCGCGTGATCGCCGTCTCGGCCGCGCCGGCGTTTTCATCCACGCGTTGAGCTTCCGCGGGTCCGGCGCTGTCAGCAATGGCGGTATTCCCGACTTCCTCGGCTGGCGTCACCGCCTCGCCCTCGCCCATCCGCCCGGTGACGCTTTCCACATCCTTCATAAAGCGGTTGAGACGCGAACCGCCGAGCGAAATCTCACCGCTCTCGCCATCGAGAATTCCGGCCGACAGCGAGTGCTTGAACGCGAGCACCGAAAGCATGCCCTCCTCGATGGTGCCCTTTGACACGAAATTGATGATCCGCACCGGCCGTGTCTGACCCATGCGATGGATGCGCGCGATGCGCTGTTCGAGCACCGCGGGATTCCACGGCAGGTCCATGTTCACCAGGGTCGACGCATGCTGCAGATTGAGGCCGGTGCTGCCGGCATCCGTGGAAAGGAACACGCGGCAGGAGGGGTCATCGCGGAACCGCTCGATCAACGCCGGCCGTTTCTCCGATGCTAGGCCGCCGTGGAAGCTGACATAGCCAATGCCCCGCGCCTCAAGCCGGCGAATGACGATGTCGTGAGTCCGCGTCCACTGTGAAAACACGACCGCCTTGGCCTCAGCATCGGCGAACAATTCATCCAGCAGCGTCGCCAGTTCATCGGCCTTGACGCCGTGGTCGGTCTCCTGGTTCAACAGATAGGTGCTGTTGCAGGACATCCGCATGTTCTGTAGGGCGCACATCAGGCGCCGCTGATCCTTGTCCGACAAAAATCTGGTCCTGCGCCAGCGACGTACGATCTTCGCCACCTCGTCGGCATTTTCCCGGTGATATTCCGTCTGCATCTCGGTCATCGGCAGCAGCAGGTTCTGGTCGGTGCGGCCGGGCAATTGCCGCAGCACTTCGGACTTGCGCCGGCGGATCATGACCGGCGACAGCGTCTGGCCGATCTTTTCCAGCCCGGTATAACCGGTGACGCGCCCGCCTTCGTCCTTGACCTGATGCTCGTTCAGCAGTTTCCAGGTTGGCCCCAACCGGTGCTGATCGACGAACTGGACAATGGAGATCAGTTCTTCAAGTTTGTTCTCCAGCGGAGTGCCCGTGAGCACGATCGCATAGGAGCTGTCGATGCGCTTCAGCGCGCGCGCGGCGATGGTGTTCCAGTTTTTGACCCGTTGCGCTTCATCGACGATCACCAGTTCCGGCGCCCAGGCTGCGATCAGGTCGAGGTCGGGCTGGAGCTTTTCGTAGTTCGTGATTTTGCAGAAATCGTCCAGCGCGTACTCTTTCTGTCGCTGCGCCCGTCCGCCCGCGATGACACGCGCCGCGGTTTTACCCTGTCGTCCGGCAAACCGTGCAATCTCGCTTTGCCATTGGTATTTGAGCGAGGTCGGGCAGATCACCAGCACTTTCGAGACGCCGAAATGCCGAGCCATGATCTCGGTCGCGGCGATGGCCTGGATGGTCTTGCCCAGTCCCATCTCGTCGGCGATCAGGGCCCGGCCGGCCCGCACCGCGAACAACGCGCCCTCGGCCTGATAGGGATAGAGCGGCACCTTCAGCAGGGCCAGCAGCCGCGGATCCTCCGCGCCGCGCGGGAACAACCGATCGAGTTTCGCGGCCCGCCGGTCCGCATCCCGTCTTCCCGCGATGAAATCGAGCGCGTCATCATAGGCACGCAACTCGTGACCCGAGGTAGAGACCGTGGTCAGGAAATGCTCAAGCTCGCCAAAACGCTGCTCCGGCAGCATTCCGTCCTGTCCGGCGTCGAACAAACCGGCGGCAGCCTCGCGCACCGCCGGCGGGCAATCCGTTCCGGCGCGGAAATGCACGCAGCGCCTGCCCTCATTGCGCAAATACAATTCGGAGAACGCAGGCTGATAGCCGCGCGCAAACGCAGTCCTGGCGCCGCGCCTTTTTTCCAGCCGGGCCAGCGTAAATTCGAGATGCTTGCAGGTACCGAGTTCGCTGGTGGCGTAATCGGGACAGGAGCAGAAATTGCCACCGGGCCCCAGGCCCCGGATCGCCACCCGGTAGCTCGATTTCGAAGCGGGATTGCGGACCCGAAACTCGGAGAAAAACGGCTCGGTTCCCAGATTTTCAAGTTCAAAAGCCTGTTCGCGGCCGAACTGACGGCGCAAGGCACGTTGCCATTCCAGCGGCGAAAGATTTGATGGCGCATGGGTGCGCGCGAGCTTGGGTTGCTTTTTCGACTCGGCGGGATAGTTGAGTTTTCGGCTTGTGGCTTCCATCGAAATACATTCCGGTCAGCCGGCTGTTCTTGCAAGATGCCGAACCGATACAGGTCGCCGTTTTCCCCCGGGGAATTGTGCCAAGACCGTGAGCCATGGAATCCTTCGATGCCCGCGCTCCCACCATCAATCAACATTTGCAAATGGACGATGGGTTTCGCGAGCGGCTCAACCCATTCCACGCACGCGTCAAAACAGCTCCTGCTTCGCCCGCGACAGCGAAAACCCGTGCCGATCGGCATTCGAGCAGGTGACGCCGGTCTCCTCGACCGTGCAGGTAAAGCCGCCGCGTTGCCAGACCTCGCCATAGCCGACGACCGGCAGCGGCTTGTCGGTCAGGGCGTCGCCATAGCAGATGCGTTCCGCGCCGCCTCTCGCATCCATCATGAAGGCCTGGCCATATTCGAGATCGCAATCGGCCGGCCGTTTCGGCTTGACGTCCATGACCGCGACATCGCAGCGAATGGCATTCTGTTTGCCGTCGACGAAGAACGCGCAGGCGATATTTTTGGACGGCGACTGGAAACCCGGGGAGTCGCTCTGGGCGCGAGCCGTGGCCTGTTGCGATCACGAGTAATGCAAAGAGGGTCAGCAGAGGTCGCATGCGTTGAGTTCTCCATCTTCGTCATCGCCACGGGGCTGGCGCCTCGCGCCGCCCGGTGACGGGTTTCAGCGGTGATACAGTATTCCAGTCTCTGTAGGACGGGTGCAGCGAAGCGATACCCACCAATTGCTCGGTGACATATCGTGGATGTTGCCGCCGCCGCGGGCGCCGGGAATTGGGTGACTACAATCTTGCAAAAACGCACAATGATGTTATGTATATCCCACTTGGATATACATAGGTCAAGCCATGGCAAGCTCCACCGTATTCACTAGTAATCGCAGCCAGGCGGTCCGGCTGCCCAAGGCCGTCGCTTTTCCCGAGGGCGTGCATCAGGTCGACATTTTGAAGATCGGCCGCAGCCGCGTGATCGTACCACAGGGCAAGCGATGGGACGATCTGTTTCAGAACGGTCCGCGCGTGAGCGAGGACTTCATGGTCGAGCGCGAGCAGCCGCCCACTGAGGAGCGCGAGCCGCTCTGATGCTCACCTACATGCTCGACACCAATATCTGCATCTATGTGATGAAGAATTATCCCCAGGCCTTGCGCGAGAAATTCAACACGCTGGCCGACCAACTCTGCATCTCCAGCATCACGCTCGGTGAGTTGCACTACGGCGCCGAGAAGTCGATGCGGCGCGCCGATAACCTGATGGCGATCGAGCAATTCACGGCACGGCTCGAGGTGCTGCCATTCGAAGCCAAGGCCGCCGCGCACTACGGTCAGCTCCGAGCCGAGTTGGAGCGCGCCGGCACGCCCTGCGGTTCGCACGACATGCAGATCGGCGGCCATGCCCGAAGCGAAGGATTGATCGTGGTGACCAACAATATGCGCGAATTCAGCCGGATGGCGGGGATCAGGGTTGAGAACTGGGTGTGAGCGGAGAGGACCCCTAGCGATCGTAGGGCGCAATAGCGAAGCGTATTGCGCCGAGAAAAGTTGAATTGGCGGAATACGCTTCGCTATTCCGCCCTACAGCCCTGGGCGTGAGCTGTATTCGTTGCGATCACGAGTAATACAGGGATGGTCAGCAAGCATCGCATGCGTTGAGTTCTCCATTTTGATCATCGCCAGCGGGTCGGCGTCTCGCGCCCCGATGACAGCTAACATCGCTTGCCAGCGCGGGCATATCCAAAAAGCGCCGTGAACGGACGTGCGCTACGAGTCTCTTTGATCCCATATCTGCTGCATTGTCATAGCCAGTTGCGCCGGTGCTGATCGTGTTGCCCGCCACATTTCCTCGGCGCTCGTATCCGCCAACACGTGATCGTGGCCCATCCTGATGCCTTCCAGCGTGCGTTCGGCGACCTGCTGCGGCGCGGTTTTCGGCCGGTCATAGCCCGACGCCATCTCCGTATCGATCAGTCCGGCATAGACGCCGACGACCTGGGTGCCCTGGCTTTTGAGTTGAATCCGGGCCGCGTCGGAAACTGCGAGCGCGGCGTGTTTGGAGGCGCAATAAGTGCCGTTGAACGGATACACGAACCAGCTTGCGATCGACAGCATGTTGGCGATCGCCCCGCCGCCGTTTCTGGCAAGAACCGGCGCGAAAGAGCGGATCATTGCAAGGAGGCCGTGAACGTTGACCTCCATCTCCTGTCGCAGCGCCTCGTCCGAAGTATCTCCGAGCATCGGGGACATTAACATGATGCCGGCATTGTTGATCAGGATATTGACGTCGTCGCATATGCCGGACGCCGCCACGACATCGCTTGATGAGGTGATATCGAGTTTGACAGGTATCAGTCGGCTATCGGTGATGAGGGAAGGATTGCGAGCACCCGCGTAGATTTTGGCTGCACCCGCAGCGAGCAAGGCGTCAGCATAGGCTTTGCCAAGGCCGCGGTTTGCGCCCGTTACCAAGGCCACAGAACCTTCGATTTCCATTATATCTCCCAGGGAATGCCTGCTACTCCCACTCAATCGTCCCCGGCGGCTTCGACGTCACGTCATACACCACCCGATTGACGCCCTTCACCTCGTTGATGATCCGCGTCGCCGTCTCGCCCAAAAACTTCATGTCAAAACCATAAAAGTCCGCGGTCATGCCGTCGGTCGAGGTCACCGCGCGCAGGCCGACGACGTATTCATAGGTGCGGCCGTCGCCCATCACGCCGACGGTTTTCACCGGCAGCAGCACGGCGAAGGCCTGCCAGATCTGGTCGTAGAGGCCGGCCTTCCGGATCTGGTCGATATAGACCGCATCGGCGTTGCGCAGGATTTCCAGCTTCTCCGGCGTGATGTCGCCGGGACAGCGGATCGCGAGGCCGGGGCCGGGGAACGGATGGCGGCCGACGAAGATTTCGGGCAGGCCGAGTTCGCGGCCCAATACGCGCACCTCGTCCTTGAACAATTCGCGCAGCGGCTCGACCAGCTTCATGTTCATGCGCGCCGGCAGGCCGCCGACATTGTGGTGCGACTTGATCGTCACCGAGGGGCCGCCGGTGAAGGAAACGCTCTCGATCACGTCGGGATAGAGCGTGCCCTGCGCCAGGAAATCGGCGCCGCCGATCTTTTTCGCTTCCGCGTCGAACACGTCGATGAACAGGCGGCCGATGGTCTTGCGCTTGAGTTCGGGATCGCTGACGCCGGCGAGTTCGCCGAGGAAAAGTTTCGAGGCATCCACATGAACCAGCGGGATGTTGTAGTGGTGGCGGAACAGGTCGACCACCGTCTTGCCCTCGTCCTTGCGCAGCAAGCCGTGATCGACGAACACGCAAGTGAGCTGGTCGCCGATCGCCTCATGGATCAGCACCGCGGCGACGGCGGAGTCGACGCCGCCGGAGAGCCCGCAGATCACGCGGCCGCGGCCGACCTGGGCGCGGATTTTCTCGATCGCCTCCTCGCGGAAGGCGCGCATGGTCCAGTCGCCGGTGAGGCCGGCGACCTTGCGGACGAAATTGCGGATCAGTTTGGCGCCATCGGGCGTGTGCACCACTTCGGGGTGGAACATCAGCCCGTAATATCCGCGCTTCTCGTCCTGGATCACGGCGAACGGCGCATTGGCGGACGTGCCGGCGACGACGAAGCCCGGCGGCATCTGCCGTGATGCGGTCGCCATGGCTCATCCAGACCGGATGCTTCTCGCCCAAGCCCCAGGTGGAATCGAACAGCCGGCTTTCGGCTTTCACCTCGACATCGGCGCGGCCGAATTCCCTGTGGTGACCGCCCTCGACGGTGCCGCCGAGTTGCGCGGCCATGGTCATCTGGCCGTAGCAGATGCCGAGCACCGGCACGCCGGAGTCGAAGATCGCCTGCGGCGCGCGCGGCGAGCCGGCCTCGTGCACCGATTCCGGCCCGCCGGACAGGATCACCGCCTTCGGCTTCATCGCAAGAAACGCCGCTTCCGCCTTCTGGAACGGCACGATTTCGGAATAGACGCCCTCCTCGCGCACCCGGCGCGCGATCAGTTGCGTCACCTGGCTGCCGAAATCAACGATCAGAATCTTGTCATGCGCCGAGGCCACGGAGGGCGCCGACTCTGCTGCGGGCTGTGGGGCTGTCATGGACAGGAATTACGCTGCTAAAGGCGGGGTCGCAACCCTTCCGCGCTCATCCTGCCGGGCTTGTTGGGGATAGACGTCATTCCGGGATGGTGCGCAGCACCAGACCCGGAATCTCGAGATTCCGGGTTCGATGCTTGCGCATCGCCCCGGAATGACCGGATTAAGACGCCTGTTTCCTCAGCACGCTCACGAAAAACCCGTCCGTGCCGGTCCGGCGCGGCGTCATCAGCAGGCCCTCCGGCGGATTGCAGCGTGGCGGCGGCGAAATTCTTCGGCCTTGTCCCACAGCACGGCCATGGTCTGCTGCCGGCGGCACGACGGAAAACTCGGGATGGCGCGCGACAAAGGCGCGGATCTGCTCGTTGTTTTCCGGCGGCAGCACCGAGCAGGTGATGTAGGCGATCCGGCCGCCGGGTTTTGTCAAGGCCGCGGCGCGGTCGAGCACCGTGACCTGGTCCTTCAGCCGCACCTCCAGCGCGCCGGGGCGCATCCGCCATTTGGCGTCGGGGTTGCGGCGCCAGGTGCCGGTTCCCGTGCAGGGCGCGTCGATCAGCACCAGATCGGCGGAAGAGTGGATGTCACTGAGCGTGTCGTTCGGCCCCTTCGGCGTGCGCACGTCGCAATTATGCACGCCGGCGCGGGACAGCCGCTCGTAGATCGGCGCGAGCTGTCGCTTGTCGCTGTCGGTCGCGATCAACCTGCCCTTGCCCTGCATCATCGCCGCCAGCGCCAAAGTCTTGCCGCCGGCGCCGGCGCAGAGATCGATCACCTGCTCGCCGGGTTTTGCATTCGACAACAAGGCCGCGAGCTGCGAACCCTCGTCCTGCACTTCAATCGCGCCCTTGATGAAATCCTCCTCGGCATGAATGCCGGGATTGCGCGCGTCGGCGCCGAGATCGATGCGCAGGCCGAGCGGCGACCATGGCGTCGGCACGGTGCCGAGATGCGCGGTTGAGCCCAGCACTTTTTCGCGTTTGGCCTTCAAGGTGTTGACGCGCAAATCGAGCGGGGCGCGGCTGGCCATCGCGGTCGCCTCCGCCACGCGGTCGTCGCCGAACACCTGCGCGAGGTAGCCGTCAAGCCATTCCGGATAATCGCCGGCGATATGCGCCGGCGCATGTTCAAGCGTGCGCGAGGTGAGTGCCGAGCGTTCGTTGTCGCTCAACGGTTCCGGCGCGAAACGGCCGCCATCACATAATGCAGCGATGGAATCGGCATCGAGCCCGCGCTCGAGCTTCAACATCCCCAGCACCCGCGCGCGCGGCGTATCCTCGTCCATGATCCAGGCGCTGGAGGCGCGCCGGCGCAGCACGTCCCAGATCAGGCCCGAGATCGCGGCGCGATCGCCCGAGCCGGCAAAGCGGTGCGCGGTTCCCCACTCCTTCAGCGCCTTCGCCGCGGGAACGCGTTGGGCGTCGATGTTGCCGATCAGTTCGATGGCGGCGGAGAGCCGCGCTGCGGGAGTCATTCAAGACTTTCGGTTGGAAAATTTCAGATCAACAGCAGTATCTTCAGCGCGAAGTACAGCCACATCGCAAACAGCACCAGCACGCCGGCAAACCACGCCAGCGAGCGCTGGTTCAGGTCGTTGGAGGTGACGAAGATTCCGGCATGCGCAAAGCGAGTCACCACAAACACCCACGACAACAGCACGATCACGAGGTCGGCATGGCGCAGCGGCAGCGCCAGCGCGATCAGGATGTAGAACAGCAGCGGCAGCTCGAACTGGTTACTGTAGCAATTGCCGATCTGGGTGGCGCGGTGCGGGCCAGTTCGGCTGTCCAAGCGCGATGTCCTTGATCCTGGTCTGCCGGCTCACCAGCGCATTGCGGCGGGCGCCGGCCATCCACAGCAGCAGAAAGAAGGTGAGGCCGACCAGCACGAAAACAGGCAGCAAAACCATTTGAACCGACATCGAAAATCTCCCCGGGCTTGAGCGCGCCCCCCGCTATAGCGGCAGCACTCCGCCGTGACAACAAATGCCGGTCAATTTCATCATTCCGACAATCGGCAACGACATGATCCGACCGAAAGGAATGCCGCATGCCCGAATTTCGCCTGACCCAGATTTCCGACACCCATCTCGCCCGCCGTCACCGGAGCCTGACCGACAATTTTCATAGCGTGAGCGAATACATCGATGCCACACGGCCCGATCTTGTCGTCAACAGCGGCGACCTTGCCTACGATGCGCCGACCAATCCCGACGATCTCGAATTTGCCCGCACCTTGCACGCGGCACTTCCGGTTCCCTGCCGTTGTCTGCCGGGCAACCATGACATCGGTGACAACCCGACCAGACTTGGTCCGGTGCCGACCGGACCGGTCACCGAACCAAGGCGGCAGACATATCTTTCGATGTTCGGGGACGACCGCTGGAGCTTTGAGGCCGCCGGCTGGTATTTCATCGGGCTCAATTCGCTGGTTATGAACTCCGGCCTCGCCGGCGAAGCCGAGCAGTTCGACTGGCTGGCTTCACAACTCTCCAGCGCCCGCGGCAAGCCGGTCGCGCTGTTCCTGCACAAGCCGCTCTATCTGAATTCGCCCGACGATCCCGAACTCGCGGCGTCTGCGATACGCTATGTGCCGATGCCGGCCCGCAGCCGCCTCGTGGAGATGCTGGGTGCCGTCGACGTGCGACTGGCCGCCAGCGGCCATGTGCACCAGCGCCGCGATTTCACCCATGGCCACACCCGCCACATCTGGGCGCCCTCTGCGGGCTTCATCATTTCCGACAAGCGGCAGGATGTGATCGGCATCAAGGAAGTCGGTCTGGTCGAATATCGCTTCCAGCCTGACAGCTTCGAGGTCCGTCATGTCAGGGTGCCCGGCCTTGTCGATGTCGACCTGGATTCGCTGGCCGGCGCGGCTTCGAAGAGCTAGCCATGCGCTGTGCGTGCTGCGGCGATGGACGACAGATGCGTTTGACCTGGAGCCGCGGCGGCACCGCAACTCGATCACCTGCCCTGGATGGCACTGGCCGGCAATATGCCTTCTCTGCCGGCACGCGCGTTGATATCGTGGTCCCACAAAAGGAAGAAACGCCATGACGGGACCCGAGGACGATGCCGGCCTGGCCGGCAAGGTGGCGATCGTGAGCGGCGGCGGAGCCGCGGGCGACGGCATCGGCAATGGCCGGGCGGCGGCGATCCTGCTGGCGCGCGCCGGGGTCAGGGTGCTGGTGGCCGATCTCGATCTGGAACTCGCCGAACGCACCGTCGAAATGATCGAAGCCGAGGGCGGCGAGGCTGCGGCGCGTGGCCTGCGACGCTACCCTGGAAGCCGACTGCAAGCGGCTGGTCGAGGCCGCCGTCGATCGCTTGGGCCGGCTCGACTTCCTCGACAACAATGTCGGCATCGGCAGCCGCGGCAGCGTGGTCGACGAGAAGCCGGAAGAATATCGCCGTGATCATGCAGGTCAATGTCGAGACCATGTTCCTGCTCTCGAAATACGCCATCCCCGCGATGATCGAGACCGCCAAGGGCGGCGCGATCGTCAACATCTCCTCGATCTCGGCGCTGCGGCCGCGCGGGCTCACCACCTACACCACCTCCAAGGCCGCGGTGATCGGCCTCACCCAGGCGATGGCGGTCGATCACGGCCGCGACAATATCCGGGTCAACTGCATCTGCCCCGGTCCGATGTACACGCCGATGGTCTATGCCCGCGGCATGAGCGAGGCCGCGCGCGCGCAGCGCGCCAATGCCTCGGTGCTCAAGATCGAGGGCACCGGCTGGGACGTCGGCCATGCCGTCAAATTCCTGCTCAGCAACCACGCCCGCTACATCACCGGCCAGGTGCTGGTGGTCGACGGCGGCGTCACGCTGCAGGGACCGGAACGCGATTCACGCGATCGCTGACTAGAAGGAGAACGCACAAGATGGCCCGCCTGCCCTATCTCGAGGCCGACCAGGTCGCGCCCGAATATCGCGACATGCTCAAGCGCAATACCAACCTGCACAAGCTACTGGTCAACTCGCCCGACATGGCGCGCGCCTTCAACGGCGTCGGCGGCTTCATCCGCTTCAAGAGCAAGCTCGACCCGCGGCTGCGCGAACTTGCGATTCTGCAGGTCGGCTGGATGGAGAAGTCGGAATACGAATTCACCCACCACGTCAAAATCGGCAAGGAGTTCGGCGTCACCGACGCCGACATCGAAGGCCTGATGGCGGAAACCGAGGGCAAGCCCTCGAAGCTGGAGCCGCTGGCCCGCGCGATCCTGAAAGGCGCGCGCGAGATGGTGCGGGAGCTTGCGATGTCGGATGCCACCTTTGCCGAGATCAGGAAAGACCTGAGCAACGAGCACATGACCGATCTCGTGCTCACCATCGCCTTCTATTGCGCCGTGGTGCGCGTGCTCGCCACGATGCAAGATCGACAACGAGCCCTATTACAAAGAGGTACTGCAGCAGTACCCCATCCCGGGAGTGAAATGACATGCGTCTGAAAGATCGCGTCGCCATCGTCGTCGGCGCCGGGCAGAGCCCCGGCGAAGGCATGGGCAACGGCCGCGCCACCGCGCTGACTTTTGCGCGCGAGGGCGCCAAGGTGCTGTGCGTGGATCACAATCTCGGTTCAGCCCAGGAGACCGTCGACATGATCGCCGCCAACGGCGGCACGGCGGCGGCCTTCAAGGCCGACGTCACCAAAATCGCGGATATCAAGGCGATGGTCGGAGATGCCGCAGGCGCGCTGGGGCCGCATCGACATCCTGCACAACAATGTCGGCGTCAGCCTCGCCGGCGGCGACGCCGAACTGCTCGACTTCACCGAGGAAGCGCTGGAGCGTTGCGTTGCGATCAACCTCAAGAGCTGCATCTTCGCGGCCAAGCAGGTGATCCCGATCATGCGCCGGCAGCAAAGCGGCGTCATCATCAACATCTCCTCGATGGCGGTGATCTCGACCTATCCCTACGTCGCCTACAAGGCGACCAAGGCGGCGATGGTCGCCTTCACCGAGCAACTCGCCTACCAGAACGCCCAATACGGCATCCGCGCCAATGTGATCCTGCCCGGCCTGATGGACACGCCGATGGCCGTCGACACCCGCGCCCGCGAATTCAGGAAGACCCGCGCCGAGGTCGCGGCCGCGCGCGACGCCCAGGTGCCGCTGCGCAAGAAGATGGGCACCGCCTGGGACGTCGCCAACGCAGCACTATTTCTGGCTTCCGACGAAGCCAACTTCATCACCGGCGTGACGCTGCCGGTCGACGGCGGCGCCAGCGTTCGGCGGGGATAGCGGAAGGCGGCCTCAAGTCCCAAAACTTTTCTGGACCGCGTCGTCCAGCGTGCCGCTGCCGAGATAGCGCTGGCGCAGTTCCCGCTTGAGCAGTTTGCCGCTGGGATTCTTCGGCAGGCTGTCGACGAAGACAACGCGTTTGGGAACCTTGAAGTGCGCCATGGTATCGGCGCAGTGCCTGACCACGGCTTCCGCGTCGAGCGTCGCGTCTTTCTTGACAACGACAATCGCGGTCACCGCCTCGATCCAGCGCGGATCGGGCAGACCGATTACCGCAACCTCCGAGACCCCCGGCAGCCGGTAAATCATCTCCTCGACCTCGCGGCTGGCGACGTTCTCGCCGCCGGTCTTGATCATGTCCTTCATGCGGTCGACGACCGTGATGTAGCCTTCGGCATCGATGGTCGCGAGATCGCCGCTGTGAAACCAGCCGCCGGCGAACGCCGCGGCGGTTTTTACCGGATCGTTGTAATAGCCCGACATCAGATGCGGCGAGCGGTGAACGATCTCGCCGATTTCGCCCTCCGCTACGTCTTCCAAAGCGGAATTGACCACGCGGGTTTCGACATTGATCACGGCCTTGCCCGCCGATCCCGCCTTGCGCAACTGATCCTCCGGCCGCAGCACGGTCGCGAGCGGCGCGATCTCGGTCTGGCCGTAGAAATTCCAGAATTTCACGTTCGGCAGGCGCCGCTGCAATTCGAGCAAAACCTCCACCGGCATGATCGAAGCGCCGTAATAGCCCTTTCGCAGCGTCGACAGATCCGTGGCAGCGAAGGCCGGCGAACGCAGCAGGGCTATCCAGATCGTCGGCGGCGCGAAGAACGACGTGATCCGGTGCGCGGCGATCAGCGAGAGGATATTTTCCGCGGTCGGCTTTCCGGTAATCAGGCTTGTCGCCCCGAGATAGACCGCGGGGCCGAGAAAGACGTCGAGTTGCGCGCAATGGTAAAGCGGCAGCGCATGCAGGACCTTGTCGTCCGCCGCCATCCCGCCGTCGATGATGCAACTGACATACTGCCACATGACGGCTTCGTGGGTCAGGATGGCGCCCTTCGGCAGCAGATTCTGTCCCGCTGGTGTAGATGATCTGCGCGGGATCGCGGCTGTCGACCGAAGTTTCCAGCGGAGCGCCATCGCTGCGCAGCAATCGTCGAAAGTGGTCATCTCGGCCGGCGCCACCGCCGCATCCTCGGCCGGCAGCCAGACCAGTTGTTCGACGCCGCAGCCCTTGGCTGTGGCAGCGCGTGCGGCCCCAATGAAATCAGGGCCGACCGCAAGCAGTTTCGCGCCGGAATTGGTCAGAATGAAATTGATCTCGTCCGGATTCAGCATGAAATTGATCGGCACCAGAATGGCGCCGATCCGCGCAACCGCAAAACGCAAGGCCGCAAATGCGTGTGAATTTCGCGAGAGCACCGCCACGCGGTCTCCCTTTCGAATCCCGAGACCGTGCAGTCCCCTGCCCAACCGGTCGCAGGTCGCATTCAACTCTGCAAACGTCCAGCGAACGGTGCCGCAGATGACCGCATCCTTGTTCGGCTCACGTTGCGCGGAACGCCGCAAAAGATCGCCAATCGATTGTTCCCGCGCTTTCTGAATGGTCGTCGCGATATCACTCATGTTCCCGTGCCCAACCCCGGATGTCTCGGATCATCATGCGCTTCTTTGCCTGACAGCGGACCGCTTAGCTCGTACGCCGCCACATCGGGGCGCGCGCCTTCACCGGATCGAGCAGCGACCAGTCGCCCTGCTCCAGCGTATAGCCCTTCGGAAACGGCGGCCGCAGCTCCAGGCCCAGCGAGCGCACCACGCGGTCGTCGCGGTAGTAGCATTGCAGCACGACGCGAACGAGCGTCGCCGCGGCGGCACCGCCCGTGCGCGGAATTCCTGTGCCACCGCTTCGCGCCGCGCGGCATCGAGATCGGCCAGCGGCATGCCGGCAAGCTGCGCCAGATGATCGAGCGCCTCGCGCACTCCCGGCGCGTCGCGGCCGAGCGTCGCCAGGATGTCGGCCTGGATCGGCCGCGTCGTCGCGCGCCGGGCACGTCGTATTCGCGTGCTGGCCGGAATCATCATCGCGGCGACGGTGCGCAGATCGTCGCGCTGTCTGGGGTGTGAGAGTTGTTGTCCGCGGACATGATCGTCCTCAATCGAACAGATTGGCCAGGCGCTGCTTCATCTGGTCGGCGATGTAGAGCGCGAGGGCCTGGATGGTGGAGGTCGGGTTGACGCCGCCCGAGGTGACGAACATGCTGCCGTCGACGATGAACAGGTTCTTCACGTCGTGCGAGCGGCCCCATTCATTGACCACCGAGCGTTCGGGGTCGGTGCCCATCCGCGCGGTGCCGAGCAGATGCCAGCCGCCGTACAGGATCGGACTGTTGATGCAGATGTCGGTGGCGCCGGCCGCGGCCAGGATCTCCTTGCCGCGCGCGATGCCGTGCTCCATCATCTTCGCGCTGTTCTCGCTGATGGTGTAGTCGATCCGCGGCGCCGGAATGCCGTGGCTGTCCTTCAGCACGGGATCGAGCGTGACGCGGTTGTGTTCTTCCGGCAGGTCCTCGCAGATCGCCGATGCCGCCAGCCGGTGGCCGTTGAGCCGGCGGAACGCGTCGTGATGGTCCTCGCCCCAGGGCAGGATGCCCTTGGCTTCGCTGGCGACCGCCTCGAACACCGGCCCGACGCCGCGGCCGAACTGAAACGTATAGCCGCGCACGAAGCCGCGCGAGGGATCGGTCTCGTAGAACTCCTTGCTCCACGAGACAGGTCGGCGGCGCGCGGTTGCTGTCGGTCGGCTCGTCGACATAGCCGTAGACCTGGGCGTACGGATGGAACATCAGGTTCTTGCCGACCAGCCCGCTGGAATTGGCCAGCCCGTTGGGAAAGCGTCCCGAGGCCGAATTCAGCAGCAGCCGCGGCGTGCCGATGCCGTTGCAGGCGATCACCACGACTTCGGCGGGCTGGAACTGCTCGACGCCGTCCTCGTCGTAATAGATCACGCCGGTGGCCATGCCGTCCTCGTTGGTGGTGATCTCGCGCACCCGGCAATGCGTGCGCAACTCGACACCGGCGCGCAGCGCCATGCGGCCAGTAGGTGATGTCGGTGCTGGCCTTGGCGCCCTGCGCGCAGGCCGGCGTGCAATGGCCGAGGTTGATGCAGCGCGCGCGGCCCTCGTACTCGGTGGTGGCGACCGTCGTGTCCGACGGCCACCAGTGCCAGCCGAGCTTGTTCATCGCCTTGGCCGAGCCGGGCGCCGGAACTGCCGAGCGGCAGCGGCGGCATCGGCGGCTGCGTCGGCGGAAAGGCGGGATCGCCCGGCCAGGCCGGAGACGCCCATCATGCGGTCGTTCTCGGCGAAGAACGGCTCCAGCGTGTCGTAATCGATCGGCCAGTCGTCGGCGACGCCGTCCAGCGTGCGCACGCGGAAATCCGACGGATGCAGCCGCGGAAAATGCGCGGTGTACATGATGGTGCTGCCGCCGACGCCGTTGAAGTTCACCACCTTGATCGGCGAATTGTCGTCGTTGATCGGATAGTCCTCGGGCCGCGCGCGGATGTTCGGGCTGGGCGAGTAATCGCCATAGAACGCGCGCTTCCCAGTCGCGGCCCGTGCTGGGATATTTCGCGGGGTTCATCCAGTCGCCCTGCTCGAGGCAGAGGATGTGCATCTTGGTGTCGGCGAGGCTCCAGGCCACCGCGGCGCCGGAGGCGCCGGCGCCGATGATCAGGACATCGACGGGTTCGTTCATTCCCGCTCCCCTCAGGTTTCCGCTCACATCTTGCCTGATTTGCGCCGGCGTCTACGCCTTGTCCGGCCCGACCCGCACCAATTGCTTGCCGAAATTGGCGCCCTTCAGCAAGCCCCATGAACGCCGCGGGCGCGCTGTCCAGTCCCTCGGTGACGAATTCACGATGCTTGACCTTGCCCTCGCGCACCCACCCCGACATGTCGCGCAGGAAATCGGCATGGCGTGCGGCGAAATCGCTGACGATGAAGCCGCGGATGGTCAGGCGCTTGGTCAGCACCGCGCGCATCATCGAGGACGCCCATTTCGGCGCTGTCGCCTCGGTGTCGTTGTAATGCGCGATCAGGCCGCAGACCGGCACGCGCGCGAACGCATTGAGCAGCGGAAACACCGCCTCGAACACCGCGCCGCCGACATTCTCGAAATAGACGTCGATGCCTTTCGGGCAGGCTTGCTTCAGTTTTGCCGCGAGATCGGGATCGCGGTGATCGAGGCAATCGTCGAAGCCGAGTTCTTTTTTGACGTAATCGCATTTGTCCTTGCCGCCGGCGATGCCGACGGCGCGCGCGCCCTTGATCTTCGCGATCTGCCCGACCGCCGAGCCGACCGCGCCGGAGGCCGCCGCCACCACGACGGTTTCGCCGGGTTGCGGCTTGCCGATATCGAGCAGCCCGGTATAGGCGGTCATGCCGGGCATGCCGAGCACGCCGACCGCGGTCGAGACCGGGCCGAGCTTCGGATCGATCTTGCGCAGGCCCGTGCCGTCGGAGAGCGCGTGGGTCTGCCAGCCGGCGCGCGACAGCACGATGTCGCCTTTGGCAAAGCCCGGATTGTTCGAGGCGATCACCTCGGACACCGTGCCGCCCTCCATCACCCCGCCGATCGGCACCGGCGTCGCATAGGACGGACCATCGCTCATGCGCCCGCGCATATAGGGATCGAGCGACAGCCAGATCGTGCGCAGCAGCACCTGACCCTCGCCGGGCGTCGGCGGCGCATAATTCCTCGATGCGGAAATCCGATGCCTTGGGCTCGCCGACGGGGCGAGAGACGAGAACGACGCGTTTTGCCTGTTGCGGCATGGTGTGTTTCCTCCGGGTTTATTATGTCATTCCGGGGCGCGCGTCAGCGCGAACCGGACTGACGGCTCGAATTTAAGCCGTGATCTTCGCCAGCGCGGCATCGAACGCCGCCGCCGCACTCGGCAAATCCTTGAACGCAAGTCCGCTGTCGGCCGACTGCTTTTGCGCCTCCGTCGCGGTAGGACGAATCTCGGCCACCGGCTTTGCGCCGTCGAGCAAGGCCTTCGGCGCGATCACGTGAAACTCGTGGGCTTCGATCGGCTGATCCTTGAGGAGGAACACGCTCAGCGAGACGATGTCCTTGCCGCGCCGGTAGGAAATATAGCGGTCGACCGCGACCGAGCCGTCGCGCTGCATGCCGCCGAGCTTGGCGTAGCCCTTGGCGTCCAGCAGCCTGTGCGCCTTGAAACCCTTGATGCCGACCGACTTCGCCTTCGCGGTCTCTTCCGAGAGGTCGTACTTCTCGGCCATCTCCTTGCCGACCGTGGCAAGCTGGCCGGACATCTCGTGTTCGAATTCCTTCACTTCGGTACGCGGTTTTGCCGCTTGCGCGGTTTGGCGGCCTGGCGCTTGTCGATCTCGGCCTTGCACTGAGCGATGACCTCGGCGACGGATTTCCGCTCCGCATTAACCAGCAGATTCTTCAGATCCTGATCTGAAAGCGCAGCAACCCTGTCGTCCGACCAATCGACCATAATGACCAACTTCTTTTCTGAATTATGTTGAGCGCAATCTTGCGAACCGCAGGCGCAATCCGCGCGCGGATTGCGAGAGAACGAACGGCGTTCCGGCGACTGAACCGTACCGCGTTTTGCCACTCCTGTGGTGGTCAATTTAAGGCTGCCGAACTACACCCCGCCTGGGTAGTTCGGGGCTTCACGCGTGATGGTGACGTCGTGGACGTGGCTTTCGCGCAGGCCCGCGCCGGTGATGCGCACGAATTGCGCCTTCTCGTGGAACTCGGCGAGGTTTCTCGCGCCGACATATCCCATCGCCGCGCGCAAGCCGCCGGCGAGCTGATGCATGACGTTGCCGACCGGGCCCTTGTAGGGCACCTGCCCCTCGATGCCCTCCGGCACCAGCTTGAGCGTGTCCTTGATGTCCTGCTGGAAGTAACGGTCGGCGGAGCCGCGCGCCATCGCGCCCACCGAGCCCATGCCGCGATAGGCCTTGTAGGAGCGGCCCTGCCACAGGAACACTTCGCCCGGCGTCTCGTCGGTGCCGGCCAGCAGCGAGCCGACCATCGCGATGTCGGCGCCGGCGGCCAGCGCCTTGGCCAGATCGCCGGAAAATTTGATGCCGCCGTCGGCGATCACCGGCACGTTGGCTTTCTTGGCGGCTTCCACCGCATCCATGATCGCGGTCAGCTGCGGCACGCCGACGCCGGCGACAATCCGCGTGGTGCAGATCGAACCCGGGCCGATGCCGACCTTGATCGCGTCGGCGCCGGCATCGATCAGCGCCTGCGCGCCTTCCGTGGTGGCGATGTTGCCGGCGATCACCTGCACGGCATTGGACAGCCGCTTGATGCGGTTGACGGCTTCGAGCACCCGCGAGGAATGGCCGTGCGCGGTGTCCACCACGATCAGATCGACCCCGGCGTCGATCAGCCGCTCGGTGCGCTCAAACCCGCCCTCGCCGACGGTGGTTGCCGCCGCCACACGCAAGCCGACCTTGCGCATCCTTGCAGGCCAAGGGATGCGCGACCGCCTTCTCCATGTCCTTGACGGTGATGAGGCCGACGCAGCGATACTGATCGTCGACCACCAGCAGTTTCTCGATGCGGTGCTGGTGCAGCATCCGCTTCGCCTCGTCCTGGCTGACGCCTTCGCGCACCGTCACCAGGTTTTCGTGCGTCATCAGTTCGGAGATTTTCTGGCGCGGATCGGTCGCAAACCGCACGTCGCGGTTGGTGAGAATGCCGACCAGCTTGCCCGGCACACCCTTGCTGGCGCCGGTGACCACGGGAATACCGGAAAAACCGTGGTCCTTCATCAGCGCCATCGCATCCGACAGCATCGCATCGGGACCGATGGTCAGGGGATTGACCACCATTCCGGATTCGAACTTCTTGACCTGGCGCACCTGGGCGGCCTGGCCATCGACATCGAAATTGCGGTGGATGACGCCGATGCCGCCGGACTGCGCCATGGCGATGGCCATCCGCGCTTCGGTGACGGTATCCATCGCGGAAGCGATAATCGGAATGTTGAGCGGAATGGAGCGGGTGACGCGGGAGCGGATATCGGCATCGGAAGGCAGGATGTCCGAGAGGCCGGGCTTGAGCAGCACGTCATCGAACGTATAGGCTTCGCGTATTCCCTGAATTACCGCCATGGCCAACTCCGTTCAGCGGCCTGTCGCCGCGATCTGACCGCAGGATGAGCCAATTTGCCGGCGATGCACGGCATCGTCGTCGAATCAAAGCCCATCGATAGGGTTGGCGGTGGTCGATAGCATGGCAGCCCATGGAATCAAAGGGTTTGGCAGCCATGCACAGGCCGTTCGATCAGCGCGGATAACCCGGTTTTCGCGGAGTTCAGTACCGATAACCCGGCGGCGGACCATGCTGGCGGATCGCCTCCACCACTTCCCGGTGCCGGCGCTCTTCCCGCTTCATGTGCACGGCGATCACGGCATGCGCCGACGGCACCAGCAGAAGAACGTGAAAAATCAGCCCGAAAATCGCGCAAAACACGATCAGGACCAGGTTGAAGATGGCCGCGAACGGCTGCCCGTTCAGCAACAGGCCAAGCGGCGGCAACAACACGGCAAGGACATAGATCATCGTCGGAACTCCGGCGGCGGCGTCACGCAGGATTTAGGTGGTTTGCCGCGTTCCGCAAGAGTTGGTTCTCACCTGGGGGGACAGGTGAAAGTTAGCACCTTGCCCGAAGATGCAAGTCACGCAGGATTTTGGTGGTTCCGGAGCTTCCGCGATGGCCTCTCCGGCAATGCGATGATAAGCCGCCTGTTCAAGCCTTTTTTCCTGCCCTCGCCAGCGAATCCAAATGACCAGAGAACGCCTGATCCCGCTCATCGTGGCCACCGCCCTGTTCATGGAAAACATGGATTCGACCGTGATCGCGACCTCGCTGCCGGCGATCGCGGCCGATATCGGCACCAGCCCGCTGACGCTGAAGCTGGCGATCACCTCGTATCTGTTGTCGCTGGCGGTGTTCATTCCGGCGAGCGGCTGGACCGCCGACCGCTTCGGCGCCCGCATGGTGTTCAGCCTCGCCATCGCCGTGTTCATGCTGGGCTCGATCGGCTGCGCCTTGTCCACCTCGGTCACTGATTTCGTGATCGCACGCATCGTGCAGGGTTTCGGCGGCGCGATGATGACGCCGGTGGGACGGCTGGTGCTGCTGCGTTCGATCGACAAGAGCGCGCTGGTCAACGCGATGGCCTGGGTCACGGTGCCGGCGCTGGTGGGTCCCGTGATCGGCCCGCCGCTCGGCGGATTCATCACGACCTATCTGACCTGGCACTGGATCTTCCTGATCAACATTCCGATCGGGCTGCTCGGTATCGTGATGGCGCTGCGCTACATCGATCCGATCCGCAGCGAAGACCCCGAACGCTTCGATCTCTACGGGCTGGTGCTGGCCGGGATCGGGCTCGGCGGCATCGCATTCGGGCTTTCGATCGCGGGGCTCAATCTGGTGCCCTGGCCGCTCGTCGTCGCACTGGTCGCGGTCGGCACCGTTTCCATGACGCTGTATGTGATCCACGCCAGACGCACGGCCTCGCCGGTGCTGGATTTCGCGCTGCTACGATTGCCGACGATGCGCGCCAGCATCATCGGCGGCTTCCTGTTCCGCCTCGGCATCGGCGCGCTGCCGTTTCTGCTGCCGCTGCTGCTGCAGGTCGGCTTCGGCCTGACCCCGCTCAATTCGGGGCTGGTGACATTTGCGTCGGCGGCCGGCGCCATGGGCATGAAGACGCTGGCCGCGCGCATCATCCGGACCTTCGGCTTTCGCAACATCATGACCATCAACGCGGTCGTGAGTTCCGTCTTTCTCGCGTCCTGCGCGCTGTTTACGATCACAACGCCGCTATTGTTGATCATGATCCTGCTGGTGGTCGGCGGCTTCTTCCGCTCACTGCAATTCACCGCCATCAACACACTGGCCTATGCCGAAGTCGAACCGGCGCAGATGAGCCGGGCCACCACCCTGGTCAGCGTCAACCAGCAACTGGCGGTGTCCGCCGGCGTTGCCGTCGGCGCAGCAACCGTGGAATCGAGCATGTGGCTGCATCATGCGACCGAACTCAGCCCCGGCGATTTTTCGCTCGGCTTCCTCGTGGTGTCGGTCATCTCGACGATTTCGTCGTATTTCTTTTACCAGATGCCGGCCGATGCCGGTCACCAGGTATCGGGACGCGGCGTTGTCGTGATCCCCAGCGGCGAGCCCGACGCCGAACCGGAAGAGACCGCCGCGACCGAGACGGCCAATGCGCGGGATCAAAGGCTGGGGTGAGCGCGTGACAACCCAATTGAAATCAATTCGTACCGAGGCCGAATACGAAACCGCACTCGCCGAGGTAGAGCGCTTGTGGGGCGCGAAGAGTGGTACCCCAGAGGGTGATCGGCTTGACACACTGGCGACGCTGATCGACGCGTATGAAACCGAACACTATCCGATGGATCCACCCAAGGTACACGGCCAAGACAGCGAAGCGAAAGACGTGGATGGCCGGGACAAGCCCAGCCATGACGAAAAGTGAATCATTTTCAGGCGTTTGGAAAGAGCCTGAAAATACTGGATGCTTTTTCGGTCAGGCTCTCAGGATGACGGCATGTCTGCCTCGCGCCGATCAGTTGCCACACCCCGAAATCCCATCGCCAGCACATAGCGCTCCGAGGAATCCTTGCGGCTCGAGGCCGGCTTGACGTGCTTGACGGTGGCGAAATCGCGCTTGAGCTGCGTCATCAGCGTGGCGTCGGCGCCGCTCTGGAATACCTTGGCGACGAATGTCCCGCCGGGCTTGAGCACGTCGGCAGCGAATGCGGCGGCACCTTCCACCAGTCCGAGGATGCGTAGCTGATCGGTCTTGCGATGGCCCGTGGTGTTGGCGGCCATGTCGGACAGCACCACATCGGCGCGGCCGCCCATCATGGCCAGCAGTTTTTCCGGCGCGTCGTCTTTCAGAAAATCAAGCTGCGCGAAACTGACGCCTGAAATCTCCGGCATCTCCAGCAGGTCGATCGCGATCGACCTTGCCCTTGCCGTCGGCCGCGCCGACGCGCCTGGCCGCGATCTGGCTCCAGCCGCCGGGCGCGGCGCCGAGATCGACCACCGTGATGCCGGATTTGAGGAAGTGATACTTGTCGTCGATTTCGATCAGCTTGTAGGCCGCGCGCGAGCGCAAGCCGTCCCGCTTGGCCTGCGCCACATAGGGATCGTTGAGCTGCCGCTCCAGCCAGAGTTTCGACGACAGCTTGAGCCGGCCGCCGCTCTTGACGGTGACCCGCAGCCGTCCGGTGGTGTCTTTTGCCATGGGGGTTGCTAGCACATCGCGGGCGGCTGCGCCTATCGGCATCCGCCGAGCGCGCCGTCCTCGCGCATCATCTCGACCAGCATGCCCTCGCGCAGGCCGCGGTCGGCGACCCGCAGCCGCGGCAGCGGGAACGCGTTGCGGATCGCGTCGAGAATGGCGCAGCCCGCCAGCACCAGATCGGCGCGCTCGACGCCGATGCAATTATTGGCGGCGCGTTCCTGGTAGCTCATGCCGAGCAGGCGCGCGATGGTCGCGGTGATCGTCGGCGTCATTCAGCCAGACGCCGTCGATCCGGCGGCGATCGTAGCGCAGCAGATTGAGATGGACTCCGGCCAGCGTCGTGACCGTGCCGGAGGTGCCGAGCAGATGCATGTCGCGCAGATCGCCGCCGTGCTCGGCCGCGAACGGCGCCACATGTTGCGCGACCTCCTGCACCATCCGCGCATAGGATTCCGGGGTGACGTCCTTGCCGCCGAAATGCTCGGCCAGCGTGACGACGCCGAGCGGGATCGACATCCAGGCCTTGATGCGCGGCGTGGCGTTTGGCTCGGCGGGATCGCGCTCGATCCGGACCAGTTCGGTCGACCCGCCGCCGATGTCGAACAGGATGGCGCCCCGCCCCTGCGGATCGAGCAGCGGCGAGCAGCCGATCACCGCGAGGGCTGGCTTCGGTCTCGCGGTCGATCACCTCAAGCCGGATGCCGGTCTCGGCGGCGACTCGGTCCCGGAAGGCGTCGGCATTCGACGCCGCGCGGCAGGCTTCGGTCGCGATCAGCCGCAGCCGCTTGGCTTTTTTGGACTGGATCTTGTCGCGGCAAATGCTCAAGGCGGCGATGGCGCGTTCGATCGCGGCCTCGCTGATGCTGCCGGTCGCCGAGATTCCCTCGCCCAGCCGGATGATCCGCGAGAACGAATCGACCACGCGAAATCCGTCGCCGGTCGGACAGGCGATCAGCAGCCGGCAATTGTTGGTGCCAAGGTCGAGCGCGGCATAGACGCTGGAACCCGATGCCGGCCCGGCTTGCGCGCCGTCGCCTGCCGCAGCCGACCCTGCCGGGCTTGCGCGCGGCCCAAGGCCGTCGCGAAGCCGCGTGTCATCGTTCATCAAATGTCTTTCCGCGGCCAGTTTCGGCCGACGAGGAATTTCCGTTCACGGAAACTTTAGCAGCGCACAGGGACGGCGCAACAGCCGTTCACACAAGGACCATGCCCAATCAGGCGTTGTCGGCAGGGCAGTCGCCGTGCGTTATCTGCAGTGGAAGCTGCGAAATCGCGCAAAAACCAGCCATTTCAGGTCATTTCGATGCAAGATCACACGTCCCCGTCGTCCCTCGACAACGCTATCGCACTGCAAAAATACGGCGTCGGACAGCCGGTCCGCCGCAAGGAAGACGACACGCTGGTGCGCGGCAAGGGCAAATACACCGACGATTTCAACCTGCCGGGACAGGCCTATGCCTGGATCGTGCGTCACAGCCACGCCCACGGCATCATCCGCGGCATCGACACGACGGCCGCCAAGGCGATGCCGGGCGTGCTCGGTGTGTGGACCGGAACCGACCTCGCGGCGGCCGGCTACGATCCCTTCACCTGCGGCCTGCCGCTGAAAAACCGCGACGGCTCGCCGCTGCTGCAGACCAACCGCATGCCGCTGATGACCGACAAGGTGCGCTATGTCGGCGACGCCGTGGCCTTCGTGGTGGCCGAGACGCTGGCGCAGGCGCGCGATGCCGGCGAAGCCGTGGTGGTCGACATCGATCCGCTTCCCGCCGTGACCAGCGCCGAGGAGGCGACCAAGCCCGGCGCGCCGCAGCTCTACGATCACATCCCGAACAATGTCGCGCTGGACTATCACTTTGGCGACACCGCCAAAATCGATGCCGCCTTTGCCGCTGCCGCGCATGTGACCAAGCTCGACATCGTCAACAACCGCGTCGCCGTGGTGGCGATGGAGCCGCGCGTGGCGCTGGCCTCCTACGACAAGGCCAGCGATCGTTTCACGATCCAGGTTCCGACCCAGGGCGTCTCGGGCAACCGCGCCATGCTTGCCAAGAACATGAAGCTGCCGAACGAGAAGGTTCGCATCCTCACCGCCAATGTCGGCGGCTCCTTCGGCATGAAGAACATCAACTATCCCGAATACATGTGCATTCTGTATGCGGCGAAGGTGCTGGGCAAACCGGTCAAATGGACCGACGAGCGGTCCACCAGCTTTCTCTCCGACAGCCAGGGCCGCTCGCAAAATATTCACGCCGAGCTGGCGCTGGACGCCGAGGGTAAATTTCTCGCGGTGCGCCTCAACGGCTACGGCAATCTCGGCGCCTACATCACCGGCGTGGCGCCGGGGCCGTTGTCGCTCAACACCGCGAAAAATCTCGCCAGCGTCTACCGCACGCCGCTGCTCGGCGTCGATATCAAATGCGTGCTGACCAACACCACGCATCTCGGCGCCTATCGCGGCGCCGGACGCCCCGAGGCCAACTACTACATGGAGCGGCTGATCGATCGCGCCGCCGACGAGATGGGCATCAGCCGGCTGACGCTGCGCAAGCGCAACTTCATCAAGCCGGCGCAACTGCCGTTCGCGGCCGCCTCCGGCGTCACCTATGACAGCGGCGATTTCCAGGGCGTCTTCGACACGGCGCTGGAGATTTCCGATCACGCCAACTTCGCCAAGCGCAAGAAAGAGAGCCGCAAGCAGGGCAAGCTGCGGGGCATCGCGGTCGGCTCCTATCTCGAAGTCACCGCACCTCCGAGCGGCGAACTCGGCAAGATCACGTTCGAGCCCGACGGTTCGGTGAAACTGACCACCGGCACGCTCGATTACGGCCAGGGCCATGCGACGCCTTTCGCGCAGGTGCTTTCCTCGCAACTCGGCGTGCCCTTTGAAAAGATCACGCTGGAACAGAACGACAGCGATCTCGTGCGCTTCGGCAACGGCACCGGCGGCTCCCGCTCCATCACCGCCACCGGAGCCGCGATCGTCGAAATCCGCGGCACTTGTCATCGCCAAGGGCAAGCAGGCCGCCGCGCATCTGCTGGAGGCCGCGGAAGGCGACATCGAATTCGCGCAAGGGCGTTTCACCATCGCCGGCACCGACCGCAGCATCGACATCATGGAGCTGTCGCAGCGCCTGCGCGAAGGCAAGATGCCGGAAGGCGTGCCGTCGTCGCTCGACGTCGATCACAACACCAAGGAAACGCCTTCGACCTTTCCGAACGGCTGTCATGTCTCGGAAGTCGAGATCGATCCCGAAACCGGCGTGATCCGGATCGTGCGCTACACCGCCGTCAACGATTTCGGCACCGTCGTCAATCCGATGATCGTCGCCGGTCAGTTGCATGGCGGCGTCGTGCAGGGCATCGGCCAGGCGCTGATGGAAGAGGTCAGCTACGACGAAAGCGGCCAGCCGATCACCGGCTCGTTCATGGACTATGCGCTGCCGCGCGCGGAAGACGTTCCGTTGATGACAGATCGGCGATCATCCCTCTCCGGCCAAATCGAACCCGCTGGGCACCAAGGGCTGCGGCGAAGCCGGCTGCGCCGGCAGCCTCGTCACCATCGTCAATGCCGTGCTCGATGCGCTGTCCGAATACGGCATCACGGCAATCGACATGCCGCTGACTCCGGAACGGGTCTGGCGCGCGATCCGGGATGCGAAGCGAAGTGAAGGCGGCGTAACGCTCTTCGCCGCCAATCCCACAACTGTCATCGTCCGGCTTGACCGGGCGATCCAGTATTCCAGAGGAAGTCGTAATAGAACCGGGAGGCCGCGGCGTACTGGGTCCCCCGCTTTCGCGGAGGACGACAGTAGAGAAATGCCGTGGCAAAGCGCCCTCACTCGTCATACGCGGGCTTGACCCGCGTATCCATCCACTTTCGCAAAAGTCTCTCGAAGGATGGATTGCCGGGTCAAGCCCGGCAACGACAAGTCATGCCGCCGCCTGTTCGCGCGGCTGGTAGATCGCGATATGGTGGCAATGCGCCAGCGGCGTGCGGCCGTTGGCGACCACCAGCGCGTCGAGCTCGACGAAGCGATGGCCCTTCTTTTCGTAATTGCCGGTCACTTTGGCGCGCGCGGTCAGTTCATCGCCGCTGGCGCCGGCAGACAATAGCTGCATCCGGCTGCCGACATGAATCCACGGGCCGAGAATGGCGTTGTCGACCAGCACCTTGTTCATGACCCGCTGCAGCAGGCCGGGATGACCGAGACCTTCTTTTGCGTAAATCGGATCGGTCTCGCGCACGTCGGTCAGATATTCCGTCGCCGCATCGCCGGCCCAGGCGCGCGGCAACGTGCCGAGCCATTTGCCGGGTTCATAGGACGCCACATTGACCGGGCTGCGCTCCGCCACCGGCGCCATTTCGCTGAAATCGCCGATCGAAATCGACGGCGCCGACGCGGGCAGCGAGGCGCTGCCGGTCGCGCAGAGCTGCCCGCGGCTTTCGACCTCGATCGAAAGCACGCCGTCGCTTTCCGCACCCGTGACATCGGCGATCTCGCCGTCATAGACCGGCTTGACGAACCGCGCCTCGATCAGCCCGTGCTCGAGAAAGGCGCGGCCCCATTTCGCCACCGGCAGATGGACCATATAGGCGAACACATCGACGCCCGGCACCAGCCCGCCGCTGAATCCGAATCGGCGCGCCACCGCATCGTCATGGATCTTGTTCTCGGACAGTTTGGAGGTGTTGTAGGCCTGGACGCGATACGGCTCGACGTGGTCATGCCCGTTTCCCCGTGATTTAGCGGTCTTTTCTGCCGATAATCGTACGCGAAGAAAATGCCGTGGCAAGCGTGTTCCCGGCCGCTGTTTTGCTCGCAATTCCGCCTCCGATGGAGTACCACGCGGCTCAAGAAGCGCCGACAGCGTTCCCCGACCAAATCCCAACCGATGACGCCAGATTTGAACACCCACCCGCATCTATGTCGACGCCGACGCCTGCCCGGTCAAAGACGAAATCTACCGCGTCGCCGCGCGCCACGGCCTGCCCGTCAGCGTGGTCGCGGGCAATTTCATCCGGGTGCCGCAGGATCCGCTGATCGAGCGCATCGCGGCGGGTTCCGGGATGGACGCCGCCGACGACTGGATCGCCGAGCGCGCCGGCAAAGGCGATATCGTCATCACCTCCGATATTCCGCTTGGCGAGCCGCTGCGTGAAGGCCGGCGCCGAGGTGATCGCGCCGAACGGCAAGCCGTTCACCGAACAATCGATCGGCATGACGCTTGCGGTTCGCAACCTGATGACCGATCTGCGTTCTTCGGGCGAAGTCACCGGCGGTCCCAGATCGTTCGCGCCGCGCGACCGCTCGGCGTTCCTGTCGGCGCTCGACCAGACCATCCGCCGCATCCAGCGCAGCGGGCGCGCCCGCACAGAAACAAAGTTGAATTAAGACCATGGCGCCTCCGCTGATCCAGTTGAAAGACATCAAGCTGACCTTCGGCGGCACGCCGCTGTTGTCGGGCGTCGAACTGTCGGTGTCGCAATCCGAGCGCGTTTGCCTGATCGGCCGTAACGGCTCCGGCAAATCGACACTGCTGAAGATCGCCGCCGGCCTGGTCGAGCCCGACAGCGGCAGCCGCTTCGTGCAGCCCGGCGCCACCGTCCGTTATCTGCCGCAGGAGCCGGATTTTTCGGGCTTCGCGACCACGCTGGACTATGTCGAGGCTGGCCTGAACCCCGGCGACGACCATTATCAGGCCCGCTACATTCTGGAGCAGCTCGGGCTTCACGGCGACGAAGACCCCGCGCATATCTCCGGCGGCGAAGCCCGCCGCACCGCGCTGGCGCGGGTGCTGGCGCCCTCGCCCGATATCCTGCTGCTGGACGAGCCGACCAACCATCTCGATCTCACCACCATCGAATGGCTGGAGGGCGAACTCAACAGCCGCCGCAGCGCGCTGGTCATCATCAGCCATGACCGCCGCTTTCTGTCCAATCTGTCGCGCTCGACCGCGTGGCTCGATCGCGGCCAGATCAAGCAGATCGACCGCGGCTTTTCCGCCTTCGAGACCTGGCGCGACGAGGTGCTGGCGGAGGAAGAGCGCGACCAGCACAAGCTCGACCGCAAAATCGTCAACGAGGAACACTGGCTGCGCTATGGCGTCTCCGGCCGCCGCAAGCGCAACGTCAAGCGGCTCGGCAATCTCTACGCGCTGCGCGAACAGCGCCGCGACTATCGCGGCGCCGCGGGCAACGCCAATCTCGCCGCTTCAGAAGCCGACAAATCCGGCAAGCTGATCATCGAGGCCAAGGGCATCGGCCGTACCTATGGCGAGCGAAAGATCGTCGACGGATTTCTCGATCCGGGTGCAGCGCGGCGACCGCATCGGCATCGTCGGGCCCAACGGCGCCGGCAAGACCACGCTGATCGAGATGCTGACCGGCGCCAAGCCGCCGGACAGCGGCACCATCCGGTTCGGCGCCAATATCGAGATGGCGACGCTCGACCAGCACCGCGAAAGCCTCGATCCCAAATCGACGCTGGCCGATGCCCTGACCGGCGGCGGCAGCGACAATGTCATGGTCGGCGGCAAGCCGAAGCATGTGGTCAGCTACATGAAGGACTTCCTGTTCGCGCAGGAGCAGATGCGCACGCCGCTGGAGAAGCTTTCGGGCGGCGAGCGCGGCCGGCTGATGCTGGCGCGCGCGCTGGCAAAACCCTCCAACCTGCTGGTGCTGGACGAGCCGACCAACGATCTCGATCTCGAAACCCTCGACGTGCTGGAGGAAATGCTCGGCGACTACGAGGGCACCGTGATCCTGATCAGCCATGACCGCGATTTCCTCGATCGCGTGGTGACCTCGGTGATCGCGCCGGAAGGCAGACGGCAAATGGGTCGAATATGCCGGCGGCTATACCGACATGCTGGCGCAGCGCGGCGCCGACCTGAAGCGCGAGGCGGTGAAGGCTGCCGCCGTGGACAGCAACAAGGGATCGAAAAGCCGGCACGCCTTCGGGCACATCGAAGCGCCGGCTGAATTTCAAGGAAAAGCACGCGCTGGAAACGCTGCCGAAGACCATCGCCAAACTGCAGGCCGAGATCGCCAAGCAGCAGCGGCATCTTGACGATCCCAATCTCTACGAGAAGGATCGCAAGAAATTCGACACGGCCTCGGATGCGCTGACGACAGCGCAGAAGGAACTGCAGGAAGCCGAAGACAAATGGCTGGAGCTCGAAGTGCTGCGCGAAGAGATTGAACAGGCCTGAGTTGTAGGATGGGTTGACCGAAGCGATACCCATCAAAATCCCAACGAGACATGATGGGTTTCGCTGCGCTCTACCCATCTAACGGCGCCGAACATAGAGATTACCCATGACCACACCCCTCGCCGCCAAAATCGCCCGCGAATACGGCACGCCCGTCGCCGTCATCGACATGGACCGGGTCGAGCGCAACATCGCGCAGATCCAGGCCGCCTGCGATGCCGCCGGCGTCGCCAACCGGCCGCATATCAAGACCCACAAGAGCCCGATGCTGGCGAAGCTGCAGATCGCGGCCGGCGCCAAAGGGGATCACCTGCCAGAAACTCGGCGAGGCCGAAGTGATGGCGGAGGCCGGGATCGACGACATCCTGATCAGCTACAATCTGATCGGCGACGAGAAGATGGCGCGGCTCGGCGCGCTGCAGGCCAAGGCCAACATGACGGTCGCCGCCGACAATTCGGTGGTGATCGCGGGCCTGCCGCAGGCGGCGGCGGCTTCCGGCCGGCCGCTCTCGGTCGTGGTCGAATGCGACACCGGGCGCAAGCGCGCCGGCGTCGAAACCCCGGCGGAAGCCATCGCGCTGGCGCGCGAGATCGCGGCCTCGAAGGGACTGAACTTCGCCGGCTTCATGCTGTACCCGACCGAGACCGGCTGGGCCGATGCGCAACGATTCTACGACGAGGCGCTGGCCGGCGTTCGCGCGCACGGGCTCGACGCCGCGATGGTCTCGACCGGCGGCACGCCGAACCTGAAAAATGTCGGCAAGCTCAAGGGCGCCACCGAACATCGGCCCGGCACCTACATCTACAACGACCGGATGCAGGTCGCGGCCGGCGTCGCCACCTGGGACGATTGCGCGCTCAACATCTATTCGACCGTGGTGAGCCGCGCCGGCCCCGATCGCGGCATTCTCGATGCCGGCTCCAAGACGCTGACGTCGGACACCGGCGGCGGCCTCGACGGCCACGGGCTGATCCTCGAACATCCCGAAGCCAAGATCGCGCGCTTCGCCGAAGAGCACGGCTTTCTCGATCTCACCCGCAGCAACACCCGGCCCAATGTCGGCGACGTCGTGCGGATCGTGCCGAACCACGTCTGCGTCGTCGTCAACATGATGGACGAGGTGGTGATGGTGCGCGGCGACGAGATCATCGGCGTGCTGCCGGTGGCGGCACGGGGGAAGTTGCGGTGACCTGATCCTCATCCTGCGTGCACTTGCGCGCGTCTCGAAGGATGGCTGCAAACATCTATGGTTCGAGACGCGCAGCTTAGCTGCGCTCCTCACCATGAGGACCGAGATATTTCAACACGCCCCTGCCCGCCGCCGCCCCGGTCGCAAACGACGCCTGCAGCAGATAGCCGCCGGTCGGCGCTTCCCAATCCAGCATTTCGCCCGCCGCGAACACGCCCGGCAAGCGGCGGAGCATGAAATCGGCATCGAGTTCGCTGAAGGCGATCCCGCCCGCGGTCGAGATCGCGCGCGCGATCGGCGCCACGCCATTGAGCTTGATCGGCACGGCGTTGATCAATCCTGCGAGCGACGAAGGCGATAGCGACGACAGCGACACGCCGGACGCAATCGCCGTCTCCTGCAACAGGCCGATCGCGACCGGCGACAGATGCGCTGCCTTGCGCAGAAAATTGGAGAGCGATTGCTTGCCGCGCGGCGCGGACAGCCGCGCGACCAGATCGCTCATTTCGGCGTCGGGCCGCAGCGCGATATGCAATGTCGTCTGTCCCTCGGCGAGTATCGCCTCGCGCAAATCGGCCGAGAGCGCATAGATCGCGCCGCCCTCGATGCCCGTTTTGGTGATGATCGCCTCGCCGCGCACGGTGTGCGATCCGAACGATAGCGCGACGCCCTTGAGCGGCTGGCCTTCAAAACGATCGCGGAAAATGTCCGACCAGGCGACAGTGAAGCCGCAGTTGGCGGATCGCAGCCGCGATATCGCCACGCCCTTCGCGGCGAGGGTATCCACCCATGCGCCGTCGGAGCCGAGCCGCGGCCAGCTTGCGCCGCCGAGCGCGAGTACGGTCGCGCTCGCATCAACCGTCCGCATCCCCCCGGACGCCTGGAACGAAAGATGTCCCTCGCAGTCCCAGCCGGTCCAGCGATGGCGCAGCGCAAATTGCACGCCACAGGCATCCAGCCGCCGCAACCACGCGCGCAGCAGCGGCGAGGCCTTGAAGGCTTGCGGAAATACCCGGCCGCTGGAGCCGACAAAGGTCGGCTGTCCCAGTGCTTCGCTCCAGGCGCGCAAGGCATCCGGCGGGAATGCGTCGATCGGCGGAGGCGAGATGCGGAGCTGCCGCGCCGTAGCGCGTGAGAAACGCAGGCAGCGGTTCGCTGTGCGTCAGATTGAGTCCGCCGCGCCCGGCAAGCAAAAATTTGCGGCCCACCGATGGCATCGCGTCATAGATGGTGACCGCTGCCCCGCCTTGCACGAGCACCTCGGCCGCCATCAGGCCGGCGGGTCCGGCGCCGATGACGGCGACTTTGGGATTTGAGGGTTGTGACACAGGACGGATTATCCCGGAAGGTGCCGACTTTAACCACCGTCATTCCGGGATGCGCCCCTTGGCGCAGGCCCGGAATCCATACTCCCGATCGTGGTTATGGATTCCGGGCTCGCGCTCACGCGCGCCCCGGAATGACGACTTTCTACAGCTTCACCCCGGCCCGTGCCGCGGCCTGCTCGACGTATTTCTGGGTCTGCTGGAACGCGCCTTCCAGCGCCTTCGCTTTCCCATGTCGCTGATCTCGGCGAAATGGGCTGCCACCGCGTCCGGCGTCCACTCCGACGGTGGCAGGTTGATGCCTTCGGTTTCCATGATCTTGATCACCGCGAACGAGCCCGCGCCCGCGCCCATGATGGTGCGGGTCGGGGCATTCTCGCCCAGCAGATACAGCACCGCCGGCGTGATCGCTTCCGGCCTCATCAGCGCCAGCGCCTGCGGCGGCAGCAGTTCTTCCGTCATCCGGGTGGCCGCGGTCGGCGAGATCGTGTTGACGCGGATGTCGGTCTTGCGGCCCTCCTCCGCCAGCACGTTCATCAGCCCGATCATGCCGGTTTTCGCCGCGCCGTAATTGGCCTGGCCGAAATTGCCGTAGAGTCCCGACGACGAGGTGGTGACGACGATGCGGCCGTAATTGCGCGCGCGCATGCCGTCCCACACCGCCTTGCAGCAATAGAAGGTGCCGATGAGATGCACGTCCATCACCTTGGCGAAATCCGCGACCTCCATCTTGGCAAAGGATTTGTCGCGCAGGATGCCGGCATTGGCGCAGAGCAGATCGACGCTGCCCCATTTTTCCGTGGCCTTCGCGACCATCGCCTTGACCTGCTCGAAGTTGGAAACGTCAGCGCCGTCGGCCATCGCCTCGCCGCCGGCCTTTCGGATTTCCTCGACCACGGCTTCGGCCGGGGTCAGCGACCCCCCGGTGCCGTCGCGGGCGCCGCCGAAATCATTGACGACGACCTTGGCGCCGCGGCTGGCCAGCCCCAGCGCATGCGCTTTCCCGAGACCATTGCCCGCGCCGGTAACGATGGCGACGCGTCCGTCAAACCTGATTGTCATGAGCTAGAATTCCTGGATGTGTGTTCTTTCGTCATGCCCGGTCTTGTGACGGGCATCCACGTCTTTCCTGGTTGCTGCATAGCAAGACGTGGATGGCCGGGACAAGCCCGGCCATGACGGTTGATGATTACGCAAAATAAATCAGACCGAGCCAGTCGGCCGCAATCGCCGGCTTCTCTTCACCCTCGATCTCCACGGTCACGCTGGTGCGCGACTGCAACTCCTTCGGCTTGCGCAACCTCGCTTCCGTCAGTGTGAACCGGCCGCGCACCCGCGAGCCCGCGCGCACCGGCGAGATGAAGCGGAGCTTGTCGAAGCCGTAATTGACGCCCATGGTGGTGCCCTCGATGACCGGCATGACCTCGTAGGACATGATGCTCATCAGCGACATCGTCAGGAAGCCGTGCGCCACCGTGGTGCCGAACGGCGTTTCGCGTTTGGCGCGTTCGGGATCGATGTGGATAAACTGATGGTCCTCGATGACGTCGGCATAGACGTCGATCCGATTCTGATCGACGAGGTGCCAGGACGACACGCCGACTTCATGGCCGACCATGCCCTGATAGGCCTCCAACGACACCGGCGGCTTTTTCCAGACTTCATTCATGCGTCAACTCTCCGCCGATCCCGCTGACCGAATTTTCTGCAGTTCCGGGAATTCCTCTTCGCGGAATTCCTGGCCGCGCAACGCGTCGCCGCGATCATTGTCGTGTTCCAGCCGGCGCAACTGCACGCGGCGGATTTTGCCCGAGATCGTTTTCGGCAGTTCGGTCACGAGTTCAATGCGCCGGATGCGCTTGAATGGCGCCAGCCGGGTGTGCAAATGCCGGAAGATCGAGAGTGCGGTTTCCGGCGAACGCTCCGCGCCCGACACCAGCAGCACATAGGCCTTGGGGATCGCCAGCCTAATCGGATCGGGACTGGGGACGACTGCGGCCTCCGCCACCAATTCATGCTCCAGCAGGATGCTTTCCAGCTCGAACGGGCTGATGCGGTAATCGGATGATTTGAAGACGTCGTCGGAGCGGCCGACAAAGGTGAGATAGCCCTCGTCATCGGCGAACACCACGTCGCCGCTGCGATAGAGATCGCCATCGGCGCCGCTCAAGGAACCGTCGTCGCCCTGATAGCCCTGCATCAGGCCTGCGGGCCGGTCCGCGCCGAGCAACCAGGCTGACCTCGCCCTCTTTCGTGACATGTCCGTCACCGTCGGTGATTTGCACGCGATAGCCCGGCAACGGCCGGCCCATCGATCCGACCTTCACCTTCTGTCCCGGCGAATTTCCGGCCAGCGCGGTGGTTTCGGTCTGGCCATAGCCATCGCGGATGGTAAGGCCCCACGCCGCCTTGACCTGATCGATCACCTCGGGATTGAGCGGCTCGCCGGCGCCGCAGACTTCGCGCAACGAGACCTTGAAGGTCGCGAGCTTCTCCTGGATGAACAGCCGCCACACCGTCGGCGGCGCGCACAGCGTGGTGACGCCGCATCGGCCGATGGTCGCAAGCAATCCCTTGGCGTCGAAGCGCGGCTGGTTGACCACGAACACGGTGGCGCCGGCATTCCACGGCGCGAAGAAACAACTCCAGGCGTGCTTGGCCCAGCCCGGCGAGGAAATATTCAGATGGATATCGCCCGGCTGCAGCCCGAGCCAGTACATCGTCGACAGTCCGCCGACGGGATAGCTGCGCTGGCTGTGCCGCACCAGTTTTGGTTTTGCTGTCGTGCCCGAGGTGAAATACAGCAGCATCGGATCGTCGGCATGGGTCGGCCCATCCGGCTCGAACGATTCCGGGAAATCCGCCGGCTTGCTCGTAGGCCAGCCAGCCCTCATGCTTCGACGGCGCGCCGACCACGACGCGAATGAGATTGTCGCCGCCGAGTCCGGCAAATTTCGCGACCTGATCCTGCGTCGCCACCACGACCCTGGCGCGGCCGCGATCGAGCCGGTCGCGCAGTTCATCCGGCGTCAGCAGCGTGGTCGCGGGGATCACCACCACGCCCAGCTTCATCGCCGCCAGCATGGTCTCCCACAGCGGAATGACATTGCCGAGCAGCAGCAGCAGATGATCGCCGCGCTTCAGCCCCTGCGCGCGCAGGAAGTTCGCGACCTGATTGGAGCGGCGCGACAGCGCCGCGAAGGAGAGTTTTGTCTCCTTGTTGCTGCCGGCATCGACGATCCACAGCGCCGGGCGATCCTTGCTGTCAGCGTTGCGCGCCAGTTCGGCGTCGAACCAGTCCAGCGCCCAGTTGAACGGCACCGGATCGGGCCAGCGGAAGCCTTTCACCGCCGCATCGTAGTCGGTGCGATGCCGGAGCAGGAAGGTGCGTGCGTCCTGGAAGGTCGTCATGTTAAGCCTTCACCGCTTTCACCGCATTTTCCGCCGTCATCCTGAGGAGCCGCGCTCTTGCGCGACGTCTCGAAGGATGGGCCGCAATCACCGAGCCGATCATCCTTCGAGGCTCGCAAGGGCTCGCACCTCCAGCGATGAGCGCAATTGCGCTCACGCGGGGATGACGACCTCTACTTCCCCGCCAACTCACGCACATGCTGCATAATCCCGGAAAAATCCATCCCGCCATGCCCTGCGGCATCGAACGTCTTGTAGATTTCCTGCGCGTGCTTGCCGAGCGGTGTGGCGGCACCGCTGGCCTTGGCCGCGTCCTGCGCCAGTGTGAGATCCTTCAACATCAGGGCGGCGGCAAAGCCCGGCTTGTATTCGTTATTCGCGGGCGAGGTCGGCACCGGGCCCGGCACCGGGCAATAGGTGGTCAGCGCCCAGCACTGACCCGATGAGGTCGAGGCCACATCGAACAGCGCCTGATGCGACAGTCCCAGCTTTTCGGCCAGCGACAAAGGCTTCGCAGACCCCGATCATGGCAATCGCCAGCATCATGTTGTTGCAGATCTTGGCGGCCTGGCCGGCGCCAGCCTCGCCGCAATGCACGATCTTCTTGCCCATCGTTTTCCAGCATCGGCTTTGCCGCTGCGAACGCCTTGGCGTCGCCGCCGGCCATGAAGGTCAGCGTCGCGCCCTTGGCGCCGCCGGTGCCGCCGGACACCGGCGCATCGATCGAGGCAGATGCGTGCTGGCCGGCCAGCGCATGGGCTTGCTTGGCGCTTTCGACGTCGATGGTCGAGCAATCGATAATCAGCGCGCCTTTCGCGATGGACGGAATGATATCGTTCCATACCGACAGCACATGCTTGCCGGCGGGCAGCATGGTGATGACGACGTCGGCGCCCTTCACCGCCTCGGCCGCCTTGTCGCGCGATCGAGACGCCGTCGGCCTTGGCCTGCGTCGCGCGAGGCTTCGGCACCAGGTCGAAGCCTACCACCTTGTGGCCGGCCTTGACGAGGTTGGCGGCCATCGGGCCGCCCATGTTGCCGAGACCGATGAATGCAATGTTGGTCATGTGTGCTGCTCTCGTTTTGTGGTTCGGGAATGTCAGTTCATCGGCGCCGCGCGGCACGAAATAGCGCGCGATGATATCCGGCGTCACCTCTTCGATCCGCGCCGGCTTCCAGTGCGGATTGCGATCCTTGTCGATGACGGCGGCGCGGATGCCTTCCGGGAAATCGTGGTTGACGAAAATCTCCAGCGCCGCCGCGTATTCGCGGGTGAGGCATTCTTCCAGCGACGCTGAATGGCGCGCCATCCGCAGCAGTTTCAGCGTCAGCTTCAATCCGGTCGGCGAATTCTCGAGAATGGTCCTGCAAGGTCGCCTGCGCGAATTCGGAAGTATGATGCGCCAGCGCGGTGACGATTTCCTCGATAGTGTCATGGCCGAACAGGGCATCGATCTTCTGTTGCTTCGCGGCGATGGGCGCAACGACGTTCGCCGTAGCAAAGCCATCGATGATGGCGCGCACTTGCGTGCGTCCGCGTTGACGGGTGCTTCAGTCAGCGCCTTGCGCAGCGCCGGCAGTTTATCCGCGGCCACCACCACGTCGGCAAATCCGGCATAGACTGCATCGGCGCCATTCATGGTCTTGCCCGGTCAGCCCGAAATACGGTGCCGAGCTCGCCGGGCGAGCGCGACAGCAGCCAGGTGCCGCCGACATCGGGAAAGAAGCCGATGCTGACTTCCGGCATCGCGAGCCTTGGTCTGGTCCGTGGCGATGCGGTGGCTGGCATGCGCCGAGAGACCGACGCCGCCGCCCATCACGATGCCGTCCATGAAGGCGACATAGGGTTTTGCGAATTTGGCGATGCGCGCGTTCAGGATGTACTCCTCGCGCCCAGGATATCTTGCCGAGATCGCCGCCGGCCCGCGCGCTGTCGTAGAGCGCCCGGATATCGCCGCCGGCGCAAAGGCCGCGCTCGCCCGCGCCTTCCAGCAGGATCACGCTTACAGCCGGATCGGCCTCGAACGCATCGAGCGCCTTGTCGATCTCGCGAAACATCTCCAGCGTCACCGCATTGATCGCCTTCGGGCGGTTGAGCCGGATCACGCCGGCCGCGCCTTCGCGCCGCACGATCAGATCGGGTTCAGGGTTCGCCGCAGCCGCTGCGGTAGCCGTCATCGCGCGCCCTCGATCAGTTTTCGCGACACGATCAGCCGCATGATTTCGTTGGTGCCTTCGAGAATCTGGTGCACGCGCAGGTCGCGCACGATCTTCTCGATGCCGTATTCGCTGAGATAGCCATAGCCGCCGTGCAACTGCAGCGCCTGGTTGGCGACCTCGAAACCGACATCGGTGCCGAAACGCTTGGCCATCGCGCACAGCATGGTGGCGTCGGCGTCTTTGCGGTCCAGCGCCGCCGCGGCGCGCCAGACAAAGGTCCGCGCCGCCTCCAGCTCCGTCGCCATATCGGCAAGCCGGAACTGCAGTGCCTGGAATTCGTCGAGCCGCTTGCCGAAACGCCTTGCGCTCCCGCATATAGGCCAGCGACTTGTCGAGCGCGCATTGCGCGCCGCCGAGCGAACAGGCCGCGATATTGATGCGTCCGCCGTCGAGCCCGGCCATCGCGATCTTGAAGCCGATGCCTTCGTCGCCGAGCCGGTTGGCGACCGGCACCCGCGCATTCTCGAAGATCACCGCGCGGGTCGGCTGCGCGTTCCAGCCCATCTTGCGCTCGTTGGCGCCGATCGAAAGCCCCGGCGTGTCGCCCTCGACCACCAGCGTCGAGATGCCGGAAGGTCCGTCGCCGCCGGTGCGCACCATCACCACATAGAGGTCGCCTTGGCCGGCGCCGGAAATGAACTGCTTCTGGCCGTTGAGCACATAGTGGTCGCCGTCGCGCACCGCGCGCGTCCGCAGCGCCGCCGCGTCCGATCCGGAACCCGGCTCGGTCAGGCAATAGCTCGCCAACAGTTCCATGGTGCAGAGTTTCGGCAGCCACTTCCTGCGCTGGGTGTCGTTGCCATAGGCATCGATCATCCACGACGCCATGTTGTGGATCGAGATGAACGCCGACACCGTCGGGCAGCCCTGCGCCAGCGCCTCGAAGATCAGCGCCGCATCGAACCGGGTCAGCGCCGAACCGCCGACGTCATCGCGGATATAGACCCCGCCCATGCCGAGCGCGGCGGCCTCGCGCATCACATCGACCGGAAAATGCTTTTCCTCGTCCCAGCGGATCGCATGCGGCGCGATTTTTTCCGCGGCAAACTCCCGCGCCATGTCGCGAACCGCAATCTGGTCCTCGTTGAGAGCGAATTGCATCTGCGATCAGTGCCTTCCTAGCGCGGTGTTTCCAGGGTTTAGCATCATATCGACATCATGTCCTGACTTCTTCCTGCGGACATCGCGTAGCGATGCGTCTCGAAGGCTGGCCACAGGCGACGTGCACGTTAACCGCGATCCTTCGAGACGCGCGTGCTGCGCTCTCTTATGATTAGGTTTGTGGTGGTATCATTCATTCAGGACCACGCGGTCAATTCATCGTCGGAATCGAGAACTCCGCGCCTTCCTTGACGCCGGAGGGCCAGCGCGCGGTGACGGTCTTGGTCTTGGTGTAGAAGCGGATCGAATCCGGGCCGTGCTGGTTGAGATCGCCGAAGCCGGATTTCTTCCAGCCGCCGAAGGTGTAATAGGCGATCGGCACCGGGATCGGCACGTTGATGCCGACCATGCCGACATTGACCTTGGCGGCGAAATCGCGCGCGGCGTCGCCGTCGCGGGTGAAGATCGCAACGCCATTGCCGTAGTCGTGGTCGGACGGCAGCGCCAGCGCCTCCTCGTAGTCGTTGGCGCGCACCACCGAGAGCACCGGCCCGAAGATCTCTTCCTTGTAGATCCGCATGTCCTTGGTCACGTTGTCGAACAGGCAGCCGCCCATGTAGAAGCCGTTCTCATAGCCCTGCATCTTGAAGCCGCGGCCATCGACCGCGAGCTTCGCGCCTTCCTTGATGCCGATCTCGACATAGTTCTTGACGCGCTCGAGCGCCGCCCTGGTCACCAGCGGGCCGTAATCGGCGGACGGATCGATCGAGGTGCCGATCTTCAGGGATTCCACCCGCGGGATCAGCTTTTCCATCAACCGGTCGGCGGTGGTCTTGCCGACGGGCACCGCGACCGAGATCGCCATGCAGCGTTCGCCGGCCGAGCCGTAGCCGGCGCCGATCAGGGCATCGACGGTCTGGTCCATGTCGGCGTCCGGCATCACGATGGCGTGGTTCTTGGCGCCGCCGAAACATTGCGCGCGTTTGCCGGTGGCCGCCGCCCGCTCGTAGATATATTGCGCGATCGGCGAGGAGCCGACAAAGCCGACCGCCTTGATATCGGGATCGTCGAGGATGGCGTCGACCGCTTCCTTGTCGCCGTTGACGACGTTGAGGATGCCCGGCGGCAGGCCGGCCTCGATCATCAATGCCGCCAGCATCATCGGCACGCCGGGATCGCGCTCCGACGGTTTCAGGATGAAGGCGTTGCCGCAGGCGATCGCGGGCGCGAATTTCCACATCGGGATCATCGCCGGGAAATTGAACGGCGTGATGCCGGCGACCACGCCCAGCGGCTGCCGCATCGAATAGATGTCGATGCCGGGGCCGGCGCCTTCGGTGTATTCGCCCTTCATCAGATGCGGAATGCCGCAGGCGAATTCGACCACCTCGAGCCCGCGCTGGATGTCGCCCTTGGCGTCGGGAACGGTCTTGCCGTGCTCGCGCGCCAGCAGATCGGCGAGCTTGTCGTAATCGCGCTGCGCCAGTTCGAGGAACTTCATCATGCACGCGGGCGCGGCGCTGCGGGTTGGTGGCGCCCCACTCCACCTGCGCGGCCTTGGCGTTCTCGACCGCGGCGCGCAACTCGGCCTTGGAGGCCAGCGCCACCTTGGCCTGGACGTCGCCGGTCATCGGCTCGAACACGTCCGCGAACCTGCCCGATGTGCCCTTGACCTCGCGGCCGCCGATGAAATGTCCGATTGAGCGCATGGTTCCTCCAAGAGCTTAATTGCAAGGGCCGGTTTTGCGGCATCTTGCAGTCTTTACGGGGTTTGGAAAGGGTTTCCGCGCGCAGCGCGATTTGCGAAAATGCGGGCATAATCGGCGTTTTCGGCCGCCTACGACCAACGTCGCATGCAATTTGCCGTGAGGGCCCGATCAGTGCCGCGCGGACGCCGTGGCTTTCTTCGGAGCGGACTTCTTCGCCGCCGTCGCGCGATCCAGCACGGCGTCGCGACCGGCGCCCAAAATCTCGTCGGAAAATTCGCCTGACCCGGCGACGCGGGCCAGCACCAGCGTTCCCATCATGGTCGCGATCGCGGCCATCGCCTGCTTGCGCGCGGCCTTGCGCGGCAGTTCGGGTATTTGCGCGGCCAGCATGTCGATCATCTGCTCCAGCTTGGCGGCGAAGGCCTTGCGGGTCTTGGGGCTCTCGCGGGCGATTTCCGCGCCCAGCGTCGGAACCGCGCAGCCATGGCCGGGATCGTCGCGATGCAGCGGCGTCAGATAGGATTTCACGATGGTCGCCAGCCGCTTGTCCGGCGGCGTCTGCTCGGCGAGCTTGCGCCAGCGCTCGGTCGAGCGGTCCATCGCATCGGCAAAGGCCTCGATCACCAGCGCTTCCCGGGAATCGAAATGGGCGTAGAACCCGCCATGGGTGAGGCCGGCGTCCTTCATCAGGTCGGCGACGCCGATGCCATGCGCGCCCTTTTCGCGAAGCCGCACCGAGGCCTTCTTCACGATCCGGGCGTGGGTTTCGAGCTTGTGTTCCCTGGAATAGCGCATCGGCGGTCCCATAAGATGTTTGTGGTCATATAATAACGGAATTCGTCGGGAAAAGCTGCATCTATTTAAGCGGACTGGCCGCCGCGGACGGCACGCGGCCTTGACAAGCCGTCGGTTTGACCGGGAACCTGCTCGAACCGGTGAACCCAGCCTGCGAGACCTGACCATGCACATGCTCAATCCCTATTGCGGCGTCGATCGCGACCCGCGCGGCGTCGTCAGACTGACGATCTGCAACGCCGGCTCGCTCAACATCCTGGGAACGCCCGTGATCAACGGCGTTCGCGACGGGCTGGAAGCGCTGGCGACCGAACGCAATATTCGCGTGCTGATCCTGGCCGGCCAGAGCGAAAAGAGCATGATCGGCGGCGCCGACATCAAGGAAATGGCCGGGCTCGATCAGACTCTCGGCGGAGAAATTCATCACCGGCTTGCGCGATCTCTGCGAAGCGGTGCGGGCGTTTCCGGCGCCGGTGATTGCCCGGATGCCCGGCTGGTGCCTCGGCGGCGGCCTCGAAGTCGCCGCCGCCTGCGATTTCCGGGTTGCCGCGCATGATGCCAAATTCGGCATGCCCGAGGTCAAGGTCGGGATTCCCTAGCGTGATCCATGCGGCGTTGCTGCCGCGGCTGATCGGCTGGGGCCGCGCCCGCTGGCTGCTGATGACGGCTGAAAATATCGATGCGCCCACCGCACTGGCCTGGGGGCTGGTCGACGCGGTCGCGCCGGAAGGCGGCCTCGATGCCGCGGTCGAGAAAACCGTCGCAGGCCTGCTGGAATGCGGCCCGGAAGCCCTGCGCGCGCAGAAAGCCCTGCTCCGGCAATGGGAAGAACTGCCGCTGAAGGAATCCGTCGATCTCAGCATCGGCGTATTCGGGCAATCGTTCCTGACCGGCGAGCCGCAGCGGCTGATGCAGGGGTTTATCGACCGGAAGCGGTAATTACCGGAGCCTCGCGGCTGCCGTCTTTCCTTCTCCCCTTGCGGGAGAAGGTGGCTTCGCGAAGCGAAGACGGATGAGGGGTCTGTCTCCGCGGATAGAGACCCCTCATCCGGCGCGCTTTGCGCGCCACCTTCTCCCGCAAGGGGAGAAGGGAAGTACGCACATCCGGATAATTTTACCCGCACTCGCCATTGCAATTTCCGCAGTGCATAATATGATGGATATCATTCAAAGGCACAGCCGTGCCCGCACGAATTGAGGAGCGTCCCCATGGCCACAGCTTCCGATCCGGTCGTCATCGTTTCCGCCGCCCGCACGCCGCTGGGCCGCTTCATGGGCGATCTTTCCTCCTTCAGCGCCCACAAGCTCGGTTCCCATGTTATCGGCGCGGCCGTCGAGCGGGCCGGATTGTCGCCCGAACGGATCGACGAGGTGTTCATGGGCTGCGTACTACCTGCCGGACAGGGACAGGCCCCGGCGCGGCAGGCAGCGCGCGGCGCCAAGCTGCCGGATGCCACCGGCGCCACCACCATCAACAAGGTCTGCGGTTCCGGCATGAAGGCCACCATGCTGGCCCATGACATCATCAATGCCGGCTCTGCCGATATCGTCGTCTCCGGCGGCATGGAAAGCATGAGCAACGCGCCCTATTTGCTGGCGAAGGCACGTGGCGGCTATCGCGCCGGGCATGACCGCATCATCGACCACATGATGATGGACGGCCTCGAAGACGCCTATGAAGTCGGCCGCTCAATGGGCGATTTCGGCGAGGCCACCGCCGAGGCCTATCAATTCACCCGCGCCGACCAGGACGCTTACGCCATGGAAACGTTGAGCCGTGCGCGCAAGGCGGTTGAAGGCGGCGCCTTCAAGGCCGAAATCGTGCCGCTCACGGTGGCCGAAAAGGCCGGACTGCGCACGATCGGCAATGACGAGATTCCGATGAAAGTCGATCCTGCCAAAATTCCCGGGCTGAAGCCGGCGTTTCGCGCCGGCGGCACCATTACGCCCGCCGCCTCTTCCGCCAATGCCGACGGCGCCGCGGCGCTGATCCTGGCAAAACGCTCGCTCGCCGATCGCGACGGGCTGCCGCTCCTGGCCGAGATCAAGGGCCACGCCACCCACAGCCAGGAGCCGCAATGGTTCACGACCGCGCCGACTCCGGCGATCCGCAAGCTGCTCGACAAGATCGGCTGGAACGTCGGGGACGTCGACCTGTTCGAGATCAACGAGGCGTTCGCGGTGGTGGCGATGGCGGCACAGCGCGACCTCGGAATCGCCCGAGAGAAACTCAACATCAACGGCGGCGCCTGCGCGCTCGGTCATCCCATCGGTGCCACCGGCGCGCGCCTGATCGTCACGCTGCTGCATGCGCTTGAAGCGCAAAACCTGAAACGCGGCGTCGCGGCACTTTGCATCGGCGGCGGCGAAGCCACCGCCATTGCCATCGAGCGCATCGTTCACTAACGCTCGCAATATCGCATCCGCCCTTGTGTCACCGGCGACGCCGGCAGGAACATCGCATGATCTCCAATTGGCTGTCCGCCGCCCTCGCCCGCCGCAACATTCACTATGGCTGGGTGATGGTCGGCGTGACCTTCCTGACCGCGCTGATCACCGCCGGCACTGTCGGCGCGCCCGGCGTTTTCATCGTGCCGCTGCAGAACGAGTTCGGCTGGACCACCGCGGAGATTTCCTCGGCGCTTGTCGATCCGCTTCATCCTGTTCGGGCTGATGGCGCCGTTCGCGGCGGCCTTGCTGAACCGCTACGGCCTGCGCAACGTGACGCTGTCGGCGCTGCTGATCGTGGCCTCGGCGCTGGTGGTCTCGCTGGCGATGACCAAGGTCTGGCAGTTGATGCTGCTGTGGGGCGTGGTGATCGGCATCGGCACCGGCATGACCGCGCTGGTGCTCGGCGCGACCGTCGCCGCGCGCTGGTTCGCGGCGCGGCGCGGGCTGGTGGTCGGCATCCTCACCGCCAGCGTCGCGACCGGGCAACTGGTGTTCCTGCCGCTGCTGGCCAGCCTCACCGAACGGATGGGCTGGCGCGTGGCGCTGGGGCTGATGTGCGCGATGCTCGGCGTCGCGGCCTTTGCGGTGGCGATGGTGATGCGCGATCGTCCAAGCGATGTCGGCCTGCGGCCGTTCGGCGACGAGGGCACCGAGCCGCTGCCGGCGCCGCCACCGAACAACGCGCCGATCATGGCGGCGGCGCTCGGCACGCTGCGCGATGCGGCGAAGACGCGCGTGTTCTGGATTCTGTTCGCCACCTTCTTCATCTGCGGCGCCAGCACCAACGGCCTGATCCAGGTGCATCTGATTCCGATGTGCCTCGATTTCGGCATTCCGCAGGTCCAGGCCGCCAGCCTGCTCGCCGCCATGGGCATCTTCGATTTCTTCGGCACCATCGCTTCGGGCTGGCTGTCGGACCGCTACGACAACCGCTATCTGCTGTTCTGGTATTACGGCCTGCGCGGCCTGTCGCTGCTGTTTCTGCCGTTCACCGATTTCTCGTTCTACGGCCTGTCGCTGTTTGCGATGTTCTACGGGCTCGACTGGATCGCGACGGTGCCGCCGACGGTGCGGCTGACCGCGCAACGGTTCGGGCCGGAGCGCGCCAATCTGGTGTTCGGCTGGATTTTTGCCGGCCATCAACTGGGCGCTGCGACCGCGGCATTCGGCGCCGGCCTGTCGCGCACGCTGCTCGCGACCTATCTGCCGGCGTTCTTCGCCGCCGGCGCGCTATGCATCATCGCGGCGCTGATCACGCTGGCCATCTCGCGGCCGGTGAAGGCGGCCGCGGCGTAAACAATTCGGGCTTTCTAAGCCCTTGAAAGTGATTTACTTTCGTCATGGCCGGGCTTGTCCCGGCCATCCGCGTCTTTCTTGAGGCCGCGGCTGTGGAACGTGGATGCCCGGGACAAGCCCGGGCATGGCGAGCTTTCGGTAAAACCGCGATTTTAATGGCTGCATTTCGAGTCACACTCTCATGCTAGTCCTGCCCAACACGAAGCCATTTCGTGCCGGAAACGTGTCAAATAGTTCCGTTTCGATCTCATCCGGGCAGGACTTCGGGAACGCTCCTTGCATCCGCAAGACATGACCACGGGCCGGTTGCAGCGCCGGTGAAAGCGCGGCAGAACGAGGCGATGAAATCAGCACTGTCCGGAAATCCCGTATCGTCGGCCTGGGCCGACGCCACGTCACCCTTGCTGAGATTCCTCCGCGATTGCCACGCCGATTTCTCGGCGGAAACCGCCGGTGCCGTCGCCGACTACATTCCCGAACTCGGCAAGGCCGATCCCGATCATTTCGGCATCAGCCTCGCCACGCTCGACGGGTACGTCTACGAGGTCGGCGACACGAGAATTCCCTTCACCATCCAGTCGATGTCGAAGCCGTTCGTGTTCGCGCTGGCACTGGATACGCTGGGCGCGGCGCGTGTCGAAGGCGCGATCGGCGTCGAACCCTCGGGCGATCCATTTAATTCGATCCGGCTCAACGCCGACAACCATCCGTTCAATCCGATGGTCAACGCCGGCGCGATCGCCTGCTCCGGCCTGATCCACGAGGCCAAGGGCGACGGCGCGTTCGAATATATCCGCCAGGCGCTCGGCCGGTTTGCCGGACGCGAACTCGGGGTCGACGAGGCGGTCTACGCTTCCGAAAGTGCGACCGGCGACCGCAACCGCGCCATCGGCTATCTCCTGCGCAACTCCGCCGTGGTCAAGGACAGCGTCGACGCCGTGCTGTCGGTTTACTTTCGCCAGTGCGCGATCCTGCTGACGGCGCGCGATACCGCCGTGATGGCCGCGACGCTGGCCAACCGCGGCCGCAATCCCGTGACCGGCGAGCAGGTGTTGAGCCCCTATGCGATCTCGCGGGCGCTGTCGGTGATGACCAGTTCCGGCATGTATGATTACGCCGGCGAATGGATCTATCGGGTCGGCATTCCCGCCAAGAGCGGCGTCGGCGGCGGTATCCTGGCGGCACTGCCGGCGCGGCTCGGGCTCGGCAGCTACTCCCCTCGCCTCGATAAGCACGGCAACAGCGTGCGTGGCATCAAGGTCTGCGAAGCGCTGTCATCGCATTACGACCTGCACATGCTCAACCGCAGCGACGACTCCCGCAACAGCATCATCGCCGACTACGACATGGGCAAGAGCTGGTCGCGCCGTGCCCGGCGGCCGCAGGAGCAGAAACTTCTGGCTGCGCATCATCAGGATGTCCGCATCATCGAATTGGTGGGCACGCTGACATTTTCAAACGTCGATTACATCTCGCGAAGGCTGGCGGCCAAACCGCGACCGCAATTCATCATTTTCGATGTTCGCCGCGTCGCGGCGATGACACGCGCCGGCGCCCGTCTGCTGGTCGAAGGTTTTCGCGAGTTGGCCGCCTTCAACATCACCGCGATCCTCTCCAGCGTCGAAAGGTCTTCCTCGCCATGGCTGGCCGTGACGGAATGGGCCGGCGGCATCTCGAATGTTCGCCACTTCCGCTCGCTCGACGACGCCATCGAATGGGCTGAAGACCAGGTGATCTACCGCCACGGCGGCAGCATCGAGTCCGTCGAAATGACAGAACTGTCTGACCAGGCGCTGCTGGCCGGACTGACAGTGGAGGAACTTGCCGATCTCGCGACCCTTGGCAAGATCAGGACCTATCAACCCAGCGAGACCATTCTATCAGCCGCCGAATCCGCGCCGTCGCTGTTCTTTCTCAAAAGCGGCGTCGTTCACGTCACATTGCCTGGCGGTATCCGCCTCGCGACACTGACGGCGGGAATGGCGTTCGGTGAAATGGCGTTACTGGAAACCAGGCACTCCGCCGACGTGGTGGCTGACAAGTCGGTCACTTGCCTCGAAGTACCGCTTGGCGATTTCCAGCGCTTTCGTGAGATGCATTCGCGTGCCGGCGAACGGATCATGCGCAATCTCGCACAATTGCTCGCCGACCGCCTGATCGCGGCCAACACCAAGGTGAATTTGCTGACGGCGAACTAGGCGCGCGATCTCGTGCGCTCAGACCACCTGCTCCACCGGCTGCATGTCGATGGCGAAGGTTTCCAGGAATTTCGACGTCATGATGTAGAAGCCGACGGAGAGTTGCAGTTCGACCAGCGCCGCCGGCGTCAGTTTTGCGGCAATGGCATTGAAGGTCGCGTCGGTGGGGCGGCGCAGTCCGACGATTTCGTCGGTGAAAGCGAGTGCGGCGCGCTGCACCTCGTTAAAGCAGGTGGCGGACTTCCAATCTTCCAAGGCGGCGTTTTGCTCATCGGTGACACCAACACCCTTGCCGATGCGCTTGTGCGCGACGATTTCGTACGGCGCTTCGCACAGAATGCCAGTGCGCGTGATGGCAAGTTCGCGCACCACCGGATCGAGTTCACCCTTATGCCGGATGGCGCCGCCGAGCCTGCAATATTGCTCAAAGTAGCTCGGCGAATGCGACATCATGCGGAAGATATTGGCGTTGCGATTCTTGCCGAGGATTTCGCGGGTGCGATCGCTGGCATTCGCGGGATCGCAATATTCGATGCGGGCCATGGTTTTACCTGGGTTTCCTGATTGTTGATTGGGCTTGCGCGTCTGAGCGCTGCCGAGTTCCCGATCATGCCTCGCAGTCATCCGTCGAAGCAACGCGGGTCGCTTCAAAAATCCATCACACGCGCACAAACCGGCTACGCGCGAGCCAAAATCCCGCCGTATTACTGTTCGATTCTGGCACGGTCGATATTCGCTGAGTGGGGACTTGTTAAAGCGAATATTCGTCGCGGGGTGTTCCGAGTAAAGACGCCGAGCCGTCAGGCCTTCGCGGGCAACGATGACTCATGCCCAAGTCTAGGGAGAACTACATGAAGGAAGCCACCAAAAGGGCAGCCTCGGAAGCGCTTGCGCAAATGCTGGCGGTGACGGCCATGCTCGTCATCGCCGGTTTTTATTCGCGGTAGTCGTCATTGCGAGCAGCGACCAATCCAGCTCCTCGCTGAACTGGATTGTCGTGCTTCGCTCGCAATGACGGCTACCCCTGAAACACCACCGCATCCACCACGACGCAGCCCTTGCCGGCGCTGTCGAGCAGCACGGGATTGAGATCGAGGCTCATCACCTTCGCCGCGGGATCGAGCATCAACTCGCCGATCCTCACCACGGCATCGCACAGCGCATCGACATCCATCGGCGGCTCGCCGCGCACGCCGGCGAATAGCGGCGCGATCCGCAATTTGCCGAGCGCCTCCTTCGCATCGTCTTTCGTAAATGGCGGCAGCAGCAACGTGGTGTCGCGAAAAATCTCGACATATTTGCCGCCGTCGCCGACCGCCACGACCGGACCGAACACGGGATCGCGGTGCGCGCCGATCATGATCTCGCGGCGGCCGCCGGCCATCGCGGCGATGATGACGCCGTCGAACCGCGCGCCGTGCTTGCGGATGATGCCTTCCATCTGCGCCCAGACCTCGCCGGCCTCCTCGCGCGTCCGGACGCCGAGCTTGACGAGGCCAAGCTCGGACTTGTGCGCGATATCGGCCGAGCAGCCCTTGACCACGACCGGCCCGCCGATCGCCTCGAACGCCGCGATCGCCTCGGCGCGCGACCGGCACAGCCGGTGCGCCACCACGGGAATGCCGCGCGCGGCCAGCAGCGCCAGGCTGTCGGCTTCGTTCAGCATCGTCGTGGCCGCGGACAAAACCGGCGGCGGCGCGGCCTTGGCCCGCGTCGCCTTTCGCGCCAGCGTGCGCGCCATCAATTCGCGATGGGCCAGGAACTGATGCAGCGCGATCACCGCTTCGGTCTCGGTCGGAAATACCGACGAGCCTTCCGCTGCAAACTGATCGGCGACGCTGCGCTGGGTCGCCGCGATCACCAGCGGCTTGCCGGTCTGTTTGCCGAATGCCGCGGCATCGCGCGCGAACGCTTCGACGTCGTAGCCGGGGCCGGCGACGGGCACGCCGATCAGGAACGCATCGGCCGCAGGGTCTTCGGCGATGACAGGCAGGATGTCGCCGAACAGCCGGCTGTTGGACAACAATGCCGCGGTGAGATCGATCGGATTGGTGGTGGTGGCAAAACTCGGCAGGATGCCCTTGAGCTTCTTGTCGGTCTCGTCGGACAGTTTCGCCATCGGCATGCCGACGGCGGTCGCCGCATCCGCCGTCAAGACGCAGACCGCGCCGGAATTGCTGATGGTCACGAGCCGTCTTCCTTTGGGCTTCCAGCCCTTCAGATAAAGTTCGGTGGCTTCGACCAGCCCGCGCATGTCAGGCGCGCGCCAGATGCCGTGATGCTCGAAGAACGCATCGACCACGCGGTCCTCGTTGGCGAGCGCGCCGGTGTGCGACTGCGCCGCCTGACGGCCGGCTTCGGAGCGGCCGGATTTCAGCGCGATGATCGGCAGATCGCGATCGAGCGCGACGGCGGCGAGTTCTTCCAGATATTTCTTGTCGGGAATGCTTTCGAGATAGAGCAGCAGCAGCTTTACTTCGGGGTCTTCGGCCACCGCGACCGCGAGTTCGCCGACGGTGATGTCAGCATCATTGCCGGTGGCATGGGTGTGGCGGACGCCGATGCCGCGCTGGCGCAGGAAGCCGACCGGCACCGTCGACAGCGCGCCGCTCTGGCTCAGCATCGCGACATGCCCCTCGGCGCGGTCCATATCCATGAACATGGTGGAGAAGCTGGCAATCGCGCCGGTGCCGAAATTGGCCAGCCCTTGCGAATTCGGGCCGACGATGCGCATGCCGGCCTTGTGCGCGGCCTCGACCATGCGCCGCTCTTTGGCCTTGCCGGCGACGGCATCGACCTCGCCGAAGCCCGACGCCATCACGACCGCGATCTTGACGCCGTGCGCGGCGCAATCGTCCACCGCGCCGATGGCGTTGTCGCCGGCGACCGCGACGATCACCATTTCCGGCGCTTCCGGCAGATCGGCGAGGCTCTTGTAGCATTTGTAGCCCTGCACTTCCGGCGCGCGACGGATTGATCGGGAAAATCTTGCCCTTGAAGCCGAACTTGTCGAGGTAATGCACCGGACGGCCGCCGACCTTGTTGGGATTTTCCGACGCGCCGATGATGGCGACAGATCTTGGATCGAGGGCGGCCTTGAGACGGCTCATGGTTTTGTCCTCTGGAAGTATGGAACGAGACGGCCGGCGAACGGCTGCATACCGCGCGGTGACCTGGTCGCCGATGGCAAGATCGTTATCGCCATGGGCCATCATGCGAAAGCCTTCCGACGCATCGACCAGAACGATGTTGTAGGGAACATGCGCGCGGGTTTCCGGCGTGGCGGCGCGGCACACCAGCGACGTCGCGTAGACCGTGCCCTCGCCGCTGGCGCGTTTCTCGACCGGGTCCGGCGCGCCGCAGGCCGCGCAAAAGCTGCGGCGGAAATATTGCACGCTGCCGCAGGCCGCGCAGGATTGATAGACGATCGCTTCCTCGCCCGTGGTCCAGTCCGCTCATCGCGATCCCGCTCCAGGAACATGCTGACATGCGACGACAACACGCCGCCATCGCCATGCAGCAGCGCGATCGAGGCATCGCGCACCTGGCGATGGCCGGCGCGTCCCGTCATCTGCAGATGGGTTTCGACCAGATGCGCCATCGCGCCGCCGACGCCGCAATGGCCGTAACTCAGCAGACCGCCATGGGTATTGAGCGGCATCGCGCCGTCGCGGTTGAAATATCCCGATCGCACCCGTGCCGCCGCCTCGCCGCGCCCGGCAAGGCCGAGGTCTTCCAGCAGCATCGCCAGCGTGATGGTAAAACTGTCATAGACCGCGGCATAGCGCACATCCGATATCGCAACGCCGGATGCGGCCTTTGCCCGCGCGATCGCGATCTCGGCGCCGAGTTCGCTCAAGGCGGGCATCGCCGTGACATGCTGATGGGTATGCGCCTGCGCGCAGCCGCGCACGCGCACGCCGGTCTCGCCGGTCGGCTCGCGGCTGACGACGAACGCCGCGCCGCCGTCGGACACCGGACAGCAATCCAGCAGTTTCAGCGGCAACGCCACCGGCTTCGAGGCCATCACATCGGCCACCGTGATCGCATCGTGAAACTGCGCGCCGGGATGCGTCAGCGCGTGCTTGCGCATCAGCACCGCGAATTCGGCGAGGTCTTCCTGCGTCACGCCGTATTCGTGCATGTAGCGGGAGGCGACGAGGCCATAATAGGCCGGAATGGTCGGCCCCAGCGGCACCTCGTAATCGGGATGGCCGACCTGCGCCAGCGCCAGGATCGAGGCGTCGCGGCTTTGCCCGGTCAGCCGGTTCTCGCCGCCGACCACCAGCACATGCCTGACCACGCCGGCATCGACCAGATGATGCGCCAGCATCGTCATCGCCAGCCCGGTGGCGCCGCCGACCTGCACGGCGTGGGCATAGGCCGGCTTGATGCCGAAATGCTCGGCGAACACGGTGGCGAGCATGATGTGCGGCGAGACCGTGGAGTAGCCGCAGAGGATGCCGTCGATATCGGCGCGCTTCAGGCCGGCATCGGCAATCGCCAGCTCCGCGGCCTTGCTCATGAGGTCGAGCGACGACGAGCCCTCATGCCTGCCGAATGAAGTCAGTCCGACGCCGGTGATGAAGCTCATGGCGGCAACATCTCCTGCCCCGTCATTCCGGGGCGGTGCGCAGCATCGAGCCCGGAATCCATAACCACAATCGTGAGTATGGATTCCGGGCCTGCGCCAAGCGGCGCATCCCGGAATGACGCTCGTGAGATTTGTGAACTCGTCCATCATCAATACGACTTCGGCAGGCCCAGCACCTTCTCGGCGATGAAGCTGAGAATGAGCTGCGGGCTGATCGGGGCGATGCGCGGGATCAGGGATTCGCGCAATAACGCTCGACATGAAATTCCTTGGCGTAGCCGAAGCCGCCATGGGTCATCACGGCCTGCTCGCAGGCCTGAAAGCCGGCTTCGCCGGCGAGATATTTCGCGGCATTGGCGGCCGGGCCGCAGGGCAGGCCCTGATCGTATTGCCAGCCCGCCGACAGCGTCATCAGCCAGGCGGCTTCCAGCTCCATCCAGTTCTTCGCCAGCGGATGCTGGATCGCCTGGTTCTGGCCGATCGGGCGATTGAACACGATGCGGCTCTTGGCGTAGGCGGCGGCGCGCGACAGCGCCAGCTTGCCGAGCCCGACCGCTTCGGCGGCGATCAGGATGCGCTCCGGATTCATGCCGTGCAGGATATATTCGAAGCCGCGGCCTTCCTCGCCGAGGCGATCTTCGATCGGGATTTCAAAATTCTCGATGAACAATTCGTTGGAGTCGACGGCCTTGCGGCCCATCTTCTCGATCTCATGCACGGCGATGCGGCTGCGGTCGAAATCGGTATAGAACAGGCTGAGGCCGTGGGTCGGCTTCTTCACCTCCTCCAGCGGCGTGGTGCGCGCCAGCAGCAGGATCTTTTCGGCGACCTGCGCGGTGGAGATCCAGACCTTCTGGCCGTTGACGACATATTTGTCGCCGGTCCGCACCGCGCGGGTTTTCAACTGCGTGGTGTTGAGGCCGGTATTGGGTTCGGTCACGGCAAAGCAGGCCTTCTGCGTGCCGTCGACAATCGGCGGCAGCATCCGCTTGCATTGCTCTTCGTTGCCGAACACGACCACGGGATTGAGCCCGAACACGTTCATATGCACGGCGGACGCGCCGGACATGCCGGCGCCGGATTCCGCAATCGTCCGCATCATGATCGCGGCATCGGTAATGCCGAGACCCGAGCCGCCATAGGCCTCGGGAATGCAGATGCCGAGCCAGCCGGCATCCGCCAGCGCCTTGTGGAAGTCGGCCGGGAAAGCCGCCCTCCTTGTCCTTTTTCAGCCAATAGGCGTCGTCGAACCGCGCGCAGATTTTTGCGACCGCGTCGCGGATCGATTCCTGGTTGGCGGTGAGCGCGAAATCCATGCGTCTCAATCCCGCGTGCTGTCGGCGGCGCGTGGTGACGCCGTCGCGCACCAATGCCGCGATCTCGTCGGCGGAGAAGCCCGCTTCGTGCAGGATTTCCGCGCCGTGCTCGTTCAGGCGCGGCGCCAGCCGGGTCGGCTCCGACCGGGGTTTCCGACCAGGTGGCGGCCACCTTCATGTTGCGGATCGGCGCCTTCGGTCGGATGATCGACCACGGGAAAGAAGTCGGTCGCGACCAGATGCGGATCCTGCAGCATGCTTTCGAGATCGTGCATCGGCATGACCGGCACATCGGCCTTGCTCGAGCAGTTCGGTCCATTCGGCGGTGGTTCGGGTCTCGAAGATGCGGGCGAGTTCGGCATAGACCGTGTCGATATTGACGGCGCGCCCGGCGAAGGTCGCGAATTTGGGATTGTTGCGCAGATCGTCGCGGCCGGTGGCCTTGAAGAAATTTTCCCACTGCTTGTCGTTGTAGACGATCACGCAGATATAGCCGTCGGAAGTCTTGTAGGGCCGCCGGTCGCGCGACAGATGCCGCGCGTAGCCGCCCTTGTCGAGCGGCGGCTCATAGGTGAGACCGCCCATGTGGTCGCCCATCACGAAACCCGCCATGGTCTCGAACATCGGAATATCCAGCGCGCTGGCCGCGCCCGGTGCGGTCGCGATGCACGAGGCTGGCGCAGATCGCGCCGACGGCATTGAGGCCGACGATGCGATCGACCAGCGCATTGGGAACATAGCGCGGAATGCCGTCGCTGGTCTGCGCCATCAAGGCCGGCAGCGCGGTCGCGCCCTGGATCAGGTCGTCATAAGCGGGCTTGGCGGCATAGGGCCCGTCCTGGCCGAAGCCGAACACGCCGGCATAGATCAGGCGCGGATTGACTTTCGACACGACGTCATAGCCGAGCTGCAGCCGCGCCATCGCCTGCGGACGGACATTGTAGACCAGCACATCGGCGGTCGCGATCAGCCGCAACACCGCGTCGCGGCCGGCGGGCTTCTTCAGATCGAGGCAGATGCTGCGCTTGCTGCGGTTGGTGTTGAGAAACACCGGTCCCATGCCGGGATGGCGGGTCGGCCCGATCAGCCGCGTCACGTCGCCATCCGTGCGTTTCGACCTTGATGACATCGGCGCCGTAATCGCCGAGCATCTGGGTCGCATAGGGTCCCATCAGCACGGTCGTCATGTCGATGACCTTGACGCCCTCCAATGGTCCCATGGTTCGGTTCGCTCCCGGATATTTTGTCTGAGCTAGTAACGGCAGGCCGGCGGGAAGATCAAGGGTTCAGAGAGTATGGGTGCATTCTCAGCGTCGTCCCGGCGAACGCCGGGACCCATAGCCACCGACCGTATTTTTACGAAGGTTGGAGCAACAGCATGGCAACAACAGATGACCGGGATTATGGGTCCCGGCGTTCGCCGGGACGACGATGGACCGGTTATGTTTTCCCCATCATCACCCGCAACTCGGTCTTCAGCACCTTACCGTAATTATTCTTCGGCAGGGCGTCGAGATACACATACCGCTTCGGCCGCTTGAAGCGCGCGATCGAGGCGAGGCAATGCGCATCGAGCCTCGCATCATCAGCCGCAACACCGTTTTCAAGCACCACGCAGGCAACCACGATTTCGCCCCAGTCCGGATCGGGAACGCCGATGGCCGAGACTTCGCGCACATCGGGGTGCGTCAGCAGTGCTTCCTCGACCTCGCGCGGATAGATGTTGGTGCCGCCCGAAATGATCACATCCTTGGAGCGGTCCGACAGCGTCAGGAAACCGTCCTCGTCGAGCCGCCCGACATCGCCGGTGCGGAGCCAGCCGTCCTTCAGCGTTTCGGCATTGGCTTTCGGATTGTTCCAGTAGCCGAGCATCACGGCGGTGCCCTTGGCCTCGACTTCGCCGGTCTCGCCCGCCGGCAGCGGCTTGCCGTCGGGACCTGTAATGCGCACCGACATCACGCTTTGCGCCGGGCCAACCGAGGCGAGGCGTTCGAGATATCGCGGATGATCTGTCCGCTTGTGCCAGTCGCGGCTCAGCGAGGTGATCGTCATCGGCGATTCGCCCTGGCCGTAGATCTGCACAAAGCGCTGGCCCATGGTCGCGATCGCGTCCCTGATATCGGCAAGATACATCGGCCCGCCGCCATAGATGATGGTGCGCAGGCCCTCGCCGTTTTCGCCGCGCTTTTTCGCGGCATCGACCAGCCGCCGCACCATCGTGGGTGCTGCAAACATCACGACATTGCCGAGCTGCCGGCCGAGATTGAGCACTTCATCCGGGTCGAAACCGCCGGATTCCGGAATCACGTGCCGGCCGCCCATGCGGACATGCGGCAGATGATAGAGCCCGGCGCCATGGGAAATCGGCGCGGCATAGAGCGAGACATCGTCCGGCGTCGCCTGGTCAACGTCGGCGATATAGCACAGCGTGGCCGCCACCAGATTGCCGTGGCTGAGCATCACGCCCTTGGGACGTCCCGTCGTGCCCGAGGTATAGAACAGCCAGGCGAGGTCATCGACCTCGCGGGGCAGTGGATCGCGCGCGCCCTCGCCCTCGCGCATGGCGCGATAGGCGGCGCTGTCCATCGACAGTGTCTTCATGGCGGCAGGCAATTCGGATGCAGCTTCCGCCAACGCCTCAGCCGTATCGTCGGAAATGAACGTCAGCCTGGCGCCGGCATCGCCGAGAATCCACGCGGCTTCGCGGCCATGCAGCTTGGCGTTGATCGGAATGGCGGCGGCGCCGATCCACCAGATACCATAGAGGCATTCGAGATATTGCGTGCAATTGCTGGCGAACAGGCCGACGCGGTCGCCGGCCGCGATGCCGTAGTCGCGCGCCAGCGCCGCACCGATGGAAGCGGCGCGGCGCGCAAAGGTGGCATAGTCCGCATCGAGATCGAAGCCGGTGAGCAATGCAGGCGCTGTGGGGCGGAGCCGTCCCATCGACGCCAGCCATTCGGCCACGTTCATCGCCCGCGCCCTCTACGTATCCGGCCGCTTACTTCGCAGGCTCCAGCAGCGAGACGTAATTGGCGACCGCCGCACCGCCCATGTTGAAGATGCCGGCGAGTTTTGCATTCTTGATCTGCATGCCCTCGGGCGCCTGACCCAGCAATTGCATCGCGCTCAGCACATGCATGGAAACGCCGGTGGCGCCGATCGGGTGGCCCTTGGCCTTCAATCCGCCGGAGGGATTGATCGGCAGCTTGCCGTCCTTCTGGGTCCAGCCTTCCTTGATGGCGCGGGCGCCCTGCCCGCGCGGCGTCAGGCCCATCGCCTCGTATTCGATCAGTTCGGCGACGGTGAAGCAGTCATGGGTTTCGACGAACGACAGATCGGAAAGCTGCACGCCGGCCGATTGCAGCGCGCGCTGCCATGCCACGGTGCAGCCTTCGAACTGCAGGATGTCGCGCTTCGACATCGGCAGGAAATCCTGCGCATGCGCGGTTGCCTTGATGTTGACCGCCTTGCCCATGGTCTTGGCGGTTTCCGAATCCGTCAGCACCAAGGCAGCCGCGCCATCCGACACCAGCGAGCAATCGGTGCGCTTCAGCGGCCCGGCCACGAACGGATTCTTCTCGCTCTCGGAGCGGCAGAATTCATAGCCAAAATCCTTGCGCATCTGCGCATAGGGATTGGCGACGCCGTTCTTGTGGTTCTTGGCGGCGATCATCGCCAGCGCATCGGACTGGTCGCCATATTTCTGGAAATAGGCCTGCGCGATCTTGCCGAACACCCCGGCAAAGCCGCCGGGGGTGTCGCCGTCTTCAGGCAGATAGGACGCCCGCAACAGGTTCCGGCCGATCTCCGGTCCCGGCGTCCGCGTCATCTGCTCGACGCCGACCACCAGCACGATTTTCGCGGCACCCGCCGCAATCGCGCGGATGCCCTGATGCACCGCCGCCGATCCGGTGGCGCAGGCATTCTCGACCCGTGTCGCCGGCTTGAAGCGCAAGTGCGGATCGGCCTGCAGCACCAAAGCGGCGGTAAAATCCTGCGGCGAGAAGCCGGCGTTGAAATGCCCGAGCACGATTTCATCGACATCGGCGGCCGAGATGCCGGCATCGGCCAGCGCCTCGGTCGCGACCCGGACCACCAGGCTCTCGACGGTCTCGGTATCGAACTTGCCGAACGGCGTATGCGCCCATCCGACGATGCTGGCTGTCATGGTCGTTCTCCCTGTTTGATGCCTGAGGTGTGTAGCCGATTGTCCGAATACTTCACGCCGGTTTCAGCAATTTCATGGTCCGATCGCACATGGCGGTTATGCCGGCCCAGTTGCCGGATCTGATATCGGCCGCCGGACAAAGCCAGGAGCCGCCCACCGCGACCACATTGGGCTCCGCCAGCCACGCTGCCGCGTTGGCCTCGCCAATGCCGCCGGTCGGGCAAAACCGCACGTCCGGAAATGGTCCCGCCAACGCCCGCAGCGCCTTGATGCCGCCGGACTGCTCGGCCGGAAAGAATTTGACGAGGTCAAAGCCGTGCGCCAGCGCCTGCATCAGTTCGGATGCCGTGGTGATGCCCGGCGCGAACGGCAAGTCGCTGGCGGCGGCGGCCTTGAGCAGATTCCGGCGTGGCGCCGGGGCTGATGCCGAATTTGGCGCCGAGCGCTTCGGCGCGCGCGAGATCATCCGCGTTCAGGATGGTGCCGATCCCGACGATGGCATCGGGCACCTCGGCGATGATCGCCTTGGCGGCTTCGATCGCCACCGGCGTCCGCAGCGTGACTTCGAGGACGCGCACGCCGCCTGCGACAAGCGCCCTGCGCCAGCGGCACGGCATCCGCGAAGCCGTTCGATGGTGAGCACCGGGATCACGAGAGCCGACCTCAAGAGGTCAGCGAGCTTTTCTTGTATGCAGCGCTCATAAGGATGCCCTGCGAGGTTCCGTCGATTTCGCCGCGATATTTGCAGGCATCGCCGCCCGCGGGATGATCGCGCCGGGATGGCACACCACGACGCCAGCCAGCCGATGTCCCGGCGTCGCGCGGCTTCGACAGGTTCAGCTCCCGCCAGCCGTGCGGCAATATAGGCCGCCGAAAAACTGTCGCCAGCCGCCGTGGTGTCGACCACCGGATTGGTGACGGGTTCGGCCTTGATCTGGTGCGCAGACGCCAGCGAAGCGCACGATGCTCGCGGGTTCAGGCAGTCGCAACACGGCCTCCGGGCTTGAGATACGTGATATCAGGCTTTCGGCACCGGCTTTCGGATACAGCGGCAGCAAATCTTCCGTCGAAGCCAGCACGATATCGGCAGCCTCGAAGGCTTCTGCAAACACGGCGCGCGCGACATCGAGATCGGGCCAGCCGCGGACGCGAAAATTGGTGTCGAAGGCGACGCGCGCCCCTGATCCACGCGCGCGTCTGAGCGCGGCGAACAACCGCGCCCGTCCCTCGTCGTCGTAGAGCGACAGCGTCACCGCCGAGAGATAGATGAGGTCGTAGCTTGCCAACGAATCCAGAATGGCCGCGGTTTCAGGCAAATCCATCAGCCTGCGTACCGCCGCGGTGTCGCGCCAGTGAAAGAAGCGGCGCTCGCCTTTCTCATCGGTGCCGATCAGATAGATGCCGGGCAATTTGCCCGGCAGCCGCAGCACCTGACCGGTGCCGACGCCCTCCGCCTTCCATCCCGCGAGCATCTCATCGCTAAGTGGATCGTCGCCGAGCGCGGTAACGTAATCGACGCCGACGCCGAGACGAGCCAGATAGACCGCGGTATTCAGGGTGTCGCCGCCAAAGCCGCGCGAATACAGGCCGCCGCCGGCCTGCTTCAGCTCGATCATGCACTCGCCGATGCTGGCTACTTCTGTCATCGCCGCATCCGCAATTTGCTCGAGCTATTGGCCACGAACTTGCCGCCGAGTTCATCCTCGATGTGAATCCGGATGATGTCGTCGAAGGTTTTTTCGGCCGTCGTGAAGCCGAGCTGGACCGCCCGTTTGGCGTCGAAATTACGCGGCCAGCCGGCGACAATGCCCATGATGAACGGGTCCGGTTCGCGCTTGATCCGGGCCGCCACCTTGTCGCCCGCCACGCGCTTCAAGCGCCGCGATCTGCTCGCCGACGGTAGCGGAGAGCCCGGGCATGGTGAGGTTGCGGCGAGCGCCGGCCGCCGCGGTGTCCATGGTCGCGGCGTGAACCAGGAAGCCCGCCGCCGAACGCGGCGAGGCATGCCAGTGCCGGACGTCCTCGGACACCGGCAGCACCGCTTCCTTGCCGGCGAGCGGTTCGCGCAGGATGTTGGAGAAAAAGCCGGAAGCCGCCTTGTTGGGCAGTCCGGGGCGGATGCAGATGGTCGGCAGCCGGATGCCGATGCCGTCCATGAAGCCGCGGCGCGAATAATCCGCCAGCAGCAGTTCGCCGATCGCCTTCTGGGTGCCGTAGCTCAGCAGCGGCGTATGGAAGAACTCGTCGCCGATGGCGTCGGGGAACGGCGCGCCGAACACCGCGATCGAGGAAGTGAACACCACGCGCGGCTTGTAGCCGCCGCCGGCCAGCCTGATCGCGTCGAGCAGCATCCGCGTGCCGTCGAGGTTGATGCGGTAGCCCTTGTCGAAATCAAGCTCGGCCTCGCCGGAAACAATCGCCGCGAGGTGAAAGATCACGTCGGGCCGGTCCGCGATCAGCTTTTCGGCGGCACCCGCCACCGCGAAATCGCCGGCACGTGACATTCACCGGAAATCCGGCATTGGCGGGCTTTGCCGGGGCGACCACGTCATGCAGGGTCATGCGGGTGATGTCGTGCTTGCCGAGACGGCCGTCGCGCAACAGCCGTTCGGTCAGTTTGCGGCCGACCATGCCGGCGGCGCCGAGAATGAGAATATGCAAAGACCCAACTCCTTTTTATTCTGGTTCTCTAAACGCGGGCCCGCACGCTCACTCTTTGACGGCTCCGGTCATCGCCGACACATAGTGTTCAACAAAGAACGCGTAGAGGATCACCAGCGGCAATGAACCCGCCAGCGCGCCCGGCCATCAGCGATCCCCAGCGGTAGATGTCGCCGTCGACGAACTCGTTGACGATCGCGACCGGCACGGTCTTGTTCTGCGGTCGATTGCAGGAATGTCAGCGCGTAGATGAATTCGTTCCAGCACAGCGTGAAGCAGAAGATGAACGCCGAGATCAGCCCGGGTATCGCCAGCGGCAGCACGATCCTGGTCAGGATCTGCCAGCGGCTGGCGCCATCGATCAGCGCGCATTCTTCCAGCTCGAACGGGATGGTCTTGAAATAGCCCATCAACAGCCAGGTCGAGAACGGGATCAGGATGGTCGGATAGGTCAGGATCAGCGCCATCGGCGAGTTGAACAGTCCGTACTGGAACACCACGGTGGCGAGCGGAATGAACAGGATCGACGGCGGCACCAGATAGGACAGGAAGATCAGCCCGCCGACCCACTGCGCGCCGCGATAGCGCAGCCGCACGATCGCATAGGCCGCGAGCACGCTGGCGACGATCGACAGGAAGGTGGCGCAGACCGCCACATACATCGTGTTCCACAGCCAGTGCGGATAATAGCTTTCGAACAGCAGCTTGTGGATATGCTTGAAGGTCGGATTCCAGGTCCAGAACGGATTGAACTTGTCGAGATCGAGCAGCTGGTCGTCCGGTTTGATCGCCGTCAGCCCCATCCAGTAGAACGGAAACAGCAGGATGATGACGATGATCGACAGCGGCAGATAGAGCGTCACCAGCCGGCGCGGCACCGACTGCAGATAGCTCATGCCCTCGCTGTTATCGACCCTCGCCGGGGTCGACAAAATCGCCTTGAGATCGACGGCTTCTGCGCAGGAAGGTCAGTCATTATTCTCTCCCTGCTGCCACTTGCGGCGCTGCAGTCCGAACCACGACACCATGATCGCGGCCAGCAGGAACGGGATCATGGCGCTGGAGATCGCGGCGCCCTCGCCGAGCTGGCCCGCGATGATGGCGCGCTGGTACGACAAGGTCGCCATCAGATGCGTGGCGTTGACCGGGCCGCCGCGCGTCATCGCCCAGATCAGCTGGAAGTCGGTGAAAGTGAACAGCACCGAGAATGTCATCACCACCGCAATGATCGGGGTCAGCAGTGGATAAGTAATATAGCGGAACATCTCCCACTTGCTGGCGCCGTCTAGCGTCGCGGCTTCATAGAGCGAGGGCTGCACTGTCTGCAGACCGGCGAGCAGCGTGATCGCAACGAAGGGAACGCCGCGCCAGATATTGGCGAAAATCACGCAGGTCCGCGCCCAGGTGACGTCGCCGAGGAAGTTGATGTTCTGGGTGATCAGGCCGAGATGCTTGAGCGACCACGAGATGATCGAGAATTGCGAATCGAATATCCACCAGAATGCCAGCGCCGACAGCACGGTCGGCACGATGAAGGGGATCAGCACCAGCGCGCGCAGCATGGCCTTGAACGGCATGTTTTCATTGAGCAGCAGCGCCAGGTAGAGACCGACCGCGAATTTGATGGCGCTGGCGACGGAGGTGTACAACATGCGTATTGAATACCGAGAGCCAGAAGATCGAATCGCCCCACAGCCATTCGTAATTCTCGGTCCCGATGTAAACGCCCGAGCGACCGATGCGCGCGTCGGTGAATGAAATCCAGATTCCGAGGCCGAGCGGATAGGCCAGGAAAAAGATCAGGAATGCCATCGCCGGCAGCATGAACCAGAAACCAAGCCAGTTGCGGTTGGTCCTGAGCTGGTCCCAGGTCGTGGCCTCGCGTATCTGCGCCTTGGCCATCCGGGGTTGGAGTGCGATGTCGGCCATTGACGAAATCCCTTGGTCCTGGCGATGCCGTCTTCACCCTGCATGCGGCGGAATATCAGATCGAGCGGGCTGCGATCGCTCGCGGCCCGCCCGATTTTACTCAACGATAGATGCGCTTCAACTGCCGTTCGGCGATCGCTATGGTGCCCTTGGCGTCTTCGCGGCCGGTGCAGTAGTTGGCGAACATGTCGACCACCAGGAAGTCGGCGATCGCGGTCGCGGCCTTCTCGCCGGGCGTACCGATGCCGGATGCTGGCAGCGCGCGCTTGCTGGCCTGGCCGAACACCGCGTTCTTCGGGTCGGCAGTCCATACCGGCGCCGAGTCGTAGGCGTTGAGCGTGTGAGTGAGATAGCCCCGCGCACCGGTCAGCCACTTCTCGAAGTTTTCCTTCTCCAGCATGAAGGCGATGAAGGCCTTCGCGGCGTTCGGATATTTGGTGAAGTTGAACGCCAGGATCGGGAACGCAGAGCTGCAATTCGGTCGGATTGCCGACCGGACCGACCGGCCACAACGCGTGGTAGGTATCGTCCGCCAGATCCTTCTTGGCCGGATCGTCCTTGGCCGCGACGTAGATCGAGATGCCGTTCGCCGTCAGGTAAAGTTCACCCGACAGGAACGCCTTGTTGTTGGACGAGTCGTTCCAGGAGGCGACACCGGGAATGAAGGTGTCGGACAGCGCCTTGCAGTATTCGAGCGCCTTGACGGTTTCCGGCGAGTTGATGATCACCTTGTCGTCCTTGTCGACGGTATAGGCGCCGTGACCCCAGAGCACCCAGTGCAGCCAGCCGTTGGCGTCGCCGGTGGCATGGCCGAGCGCAAAGCCCGCCGGCGTGTTGTTCTTCTTCAGCGCCTTGCACATTTCGAGGATAGGCCGGGAAGTCAGACGGGACCTCCTTGAAGCCCGCCTTCTCCACAGCCGATTTGCGGTAGGTGATGTAGCCGCCGATGGTCGCGACGGGAATACCGAGCCAATCGTTGCCCTGCTTGCAGGTTTTGGCCGCGGCGTCAGTCCATCCGCCGTACTTCTTGCCGAGATAATCGGCTACGTCGTTCATCTTCAGCACTTTGGTCGGAAACAGTTGCGGCAGCGTGTGCAGACCCCAGGCCAGATCGAGGCCCGAGCCGGTATTCGCGGCGACGGAAGCCTTCGGCTGCACGTCCTCGAAGGATTCGCTGAACACGTTCATCTCGGTGCCGGTGGCGGTCTTGAACGCCGCGACCATCGCGTTGAACGCATCGTCTTCCGCCGGCACGAAGCGCTTCCAGCGCATCACGGTGAGCTTGGCGCCCTGCTCCGCCTTCCACGGCGCAGTCTGCGCCCAGGCCTTGGCGAAGTCGAACAGCGCCGGTCCGGTCAGCGTGCCGGCTGCCGCCAGCGCGGTGCCGCCCTGAAGAAGCGTGCGGCGAGTAAAGTCATGCATAGTCCATCCTCCCTTTGAATTTGATTTTCGTTTTTTTATGCGTTCAGCCGTTTCCCGGTGGCCTCGTCGAACAGATGCACGAGCGCCGGGATCCGGTTTCAGCCGGACCTTGTCGCCCGGGTTGAATTGATGGCGTTCGCGGAATACCGCGACCACCTGTTCGCCGCCGAGCTTGGCGAAGACCTGGGTTTCCGATCCCGTCGGCTCGACCACCACGATCTCGGCTTCCGCGCCGTCATCGGCGATGGTGAAATGTTCGGGCCGCACGCCGTAGACCGCGGGCCGGCCGTCGGAATTGGCCGGCGCCGAGGCCAGCGGCAGCTTGACGCCGTTCGGGCCCTCGAAACTGGCGCTGCCGTTCACCTTCACCTTGCCTTTGAGGAAATTCATCGCGGGCGAACCGATGAAGCCGGCCACGAACTGGTTGTCCGGCCGGTCGTAGAGTTCAAGCGGCGTGCCGATCTGCTCGACGATGCCGTCATGCATCACCACGATCTTGTCGGCCATGGTCATGGCCTCGATCTGGTCGTGGGTGACATAGACCGTGGTGGTCTTCAGCCGCTGATGCAGTTCCTTGATTTCGGTGCGCATCGCCACGCGCAGCTTGGCGTCGAGGTTGGACAGCGGCTCGTCGAACAGGAACACCTGCGGATCGCGCACGATGGCGCGTCCCATCGCCACGCGCTGGCGCTGGCCGCCGGACAATTGCCGGGGATAGCGATCGAGCAGCGGCGTCAGCGCCAGGATTTCCGCGGCGCGCGCGACCCCCTTGCTGATCTCGTCGGAGCTGGCGCCCCGCAGCTTGAGCGAAAATCCCATATTGTCGGCGACCGTCATATGCGGATAGAGCGCATAATTCTGGAACACCATGGCGATGTCGCGCTCTTTGGGCTGGACGTTGTTGACCACGCGGTCGCCGATCGAAATCGTCCCGGAGGTGATGTTTTCGAGCCCGGCCAGCATCCGCAGCAGGGTCGATTTGCCGCAGCCGGAGGGGCCGACCAGGACGACGAAAGCGCCGTCCTCGATCGGGATCGACACGCCGTGCAGGACTTCAAAGCCGCCAAACGATTTCCGAACGTCCCGAATCTGCACCGACGACATAAATATCCCTCCCAAAACACACAACGCCTGAAGGCAAATGCCCCGGTCGTCTCTTGATTTGACCGGGGTCTTACCAGAATTTTTTGGCCATGTCGTTGGATCAAAGTCGTAAGAGGTTATCGCATCCTTCGGCAAACGTTGCGAACCGGGCGTTGGCATGCAAACATCGCCCCGCCAATACGAACATTACGCACAAAAATAAGGCGTGTGCGCTGCGGGAGAAACCATGAACAAGCCGCTTACCGGCGTCACCAGGCGCAAACTTCGTTCCAGCGAATGGTTTAACAATCCCCACAACCCGGGAATGACCGCGCTCTACCTCGAGCGCTACCTGAATTACGGCCTGACCCGGCATGAGCTGCAGTCCGGCAAGCCGATTATCGGCATCGCGCAGACCGGCAACGATCTTTCGCCCTGCAACCGCCATCATATCGAACTGGCGCATCGGGTCCGCGAAGGAATCCGCGCCGCCGGCGGCATCGCGATGGAATTTCCGGTGCACCCGATCCAGGAAACCGGCAAGCGCCCGACCGCGGCGCTGGACCGCAACCTCGCCTATCTCGGCCTGGTCGAACTTCTGTTCGGCTATCCGCTCGACGGCGTGGTGCTGACCACCGGCTGCGACAAGACGACGCCCGCCTGCCTGATGGCGGCGGCCACCGTCAACATGCCCGCGATCGTGCTCTCGGGCGGCCCGATGCTGAACGGCTGGCACAAGGGCCAGCGCACCGGTTCCGGCACCGTGGTCTGGAAAGCGCGCGAGGAGCTGGCCGCGGGCGATATCGACTACGAAGAGTTCATGAACATCGTGGCCTCGTCGGCGCCGTCGGTCGGCCACTGCAACACCATGGGCACCGCCTCCACCATGAATTCGCTGGCGGAGGCGCTTGGGCATGTCGCTGCCGGGCTGTGCCGCGATCCCCGCCCCCTACCGCGAGCGCGGCCAGATCGCCTATGAGACCGGCACGCGCATCGTCGGAATGGTGTGGGAGGATCTGAAACCGTCCGACATTTTGACGCGCAAGGCGTTCGAGAACTGCATCGTCGTCAATTCGGCGATCGGCGGCTCGACCAACGCGCCGATCCATATCAATGCGCTGGCCCGCCATATCGGCGTCGAACTGTCGATCGACGACTGGCAGAAATACGGCCACGAAATTCCGCTGCTGGTGAACATGCAGCCGGCCGGCTTCTATCTCGGCGAGGAATTCCATCGCGCCGGCGGCGTGCCGTCGGTGGTGCGCGAATTGATGCAGCACAAGCGCATCCACGAAGACGCCATGACCGTCAACGGCCACACCATGGGCGACAATTGCCGCGAGGCGCCGAAACCCGACGGCGACGTGATCTGGAGTTACGACAAGCCGCTGGTGAAGGACGCCGGCTTCCTGGTGCTGCGCGGCAATCTGTTCGATTCCGCGATCATGAAGACCAGCGTGATCTCCAAGGAATTCCGCGACCGCTATCTGATCAACCCGAAGGACCTGAATGCGTTCGAGGGCCGCGCCATCGTGTTCGAGGGCCCGGAGGATTATCACCACCGGATCGACGACGCCGCGCTCAATATCGACGAGCACTGCATCCTGTTCGTGCGCGGCACCGGGCCGATCGGCTATCCCGGCGGCGCCGAGGTCGTGAACATGCAGCCGCCGGCCGCCCTGATCAAACGCGGCATCCTGTCCCTGCCCTGCATCGGCGATGGCCGCCAGTCCGGCACCTCAGGCTCGCCCTCGATCCTGAACGCCACGCCGGAAGCCGCCGCCAATGGCGGCCTTGCCATCCTGCAGACCGGCGACAAGGTTCGCATCGACCTCAACAAGGGCAGCGCCAACATCCTGATCTCGGATGAGGAACTCAAGAAGCGCCACGCCAAGCTCAAGGCCGATGGCGGCTTCAAATATCCGGCCAACCAGACGCCGTGGCAGGAGCTCTATCGCTCGACCGTCGGCCAGCAGGCCACCGGCGCCTGCATGGAGTTCGCAACCCGCTATCACGACATCGCCGGCACCGTCGGCGTTGCGCGGGATAATCACTAGACCGCTTCTGTCGTCCCTGCGAACGCGGACTCATGACCACGGCTCAATCCATCAAAGGTCTCCCACATATTGCTGACGAGACCGACAGTATGGGTCCTGCGTTCGCAGGGCACCTGCGAATGACGCAGACACATTCTTAGAGATTGGAGAGAACACCATGTCAGACCGCCTCAAGGGCAAACGCGCCGTTGTCACCGCAGCGGCGGCGGGCATCGGACGCGCCTGCGCCATCGCATTCGCGCGCGAGGGCGCCACCGTGATCGCCACCGATATCAATGAAAAGGGCATCGCCACCCTGGCCAGGGAAGGTATCGCCGAGACGAAACGGCTCGATGTTCGCAACACCGCCGACGTCAACGCTTTCGCCAAGCATGTCGGCAAGATCGACATCCTGCTCAACGCAGCGGGCTTCGTGCACCACGGGACCATCCTGGAATGTTCGGAGGAAGACTGGGACTTCTCGTTCGACCTCAACGTCAAGTCCATGCACCGGACCATCAAGGCGTTCCTGCCGGCGATGCTGGCGGGCGGAGGCGGCAGCATCGTCAACATCTCGTCATGCGCGGCGTTGCGGCCGCCGGCCAACCGCTATGTCTACAGCGCGTCGAAGGCGGCGGTTTCGCTGCTTACGCGCTCGGTCGCGCTCGATTTCATTACCCAGGGCATCCGCTGCAACAGCATCTGTCCCGGCACGGTGGAAACGCCCTCGATGCTGCAGCGCGCCGCCGCGGCCGGCCCGGACGGACGCGAAAAGTTCGTCGCCCGCCAGAAGATGGGCCGGCTCGGTACCGCGGAGGAAATCGCCGATATGGCCGTGTATCTCGCCAGCGACGAAAGCGCTTTCACCACCGGCGTCGACCTTGTTGTCGATGGCGGATACATGCTCTGACACTCATCCGACCAAAGGCTTCTACATGAACAAGATCGATCTCAACGGCCGCTGCGCCGTCGTTACCGGCGGCGCGCAGGGTTTTGGGCGCGCCATCACCGAGCGTTTTGTCGGTTCCGGCGCCAAGGTCGCGATCTGGGATCATGATCTGCCGTTCGCCGAGAAGACCGCCAAGGAAATCGGCGCCGGCGTCACCGCGTTCGGGGTCGATGTGTCGGACCTCGCCGCGGTCGAGAAGACGCGCGACGCCACGCTCAAGGCGCTCGGCAAGATCGACATCCTCGTCAACAATGCCGGCATCGCCGGGATCAACAAGACGGTATGGGAAACCGACCTCGACGAATGGCGCAAGGTGCTGCGCATCAATCTCGACGGGCCCTTCATCTGCTGCAAGGCGGTCGTGCCTTCGATGGTCAAGCAGAACTACGGCCGCATCGTCAACATCGCCTCGATCGCCGGCAAGGAAGGCAACCCGAACGCGGCGCATTACTCCGCGTCGAAGGCCGGCCTGATCGCGCTGACCAAATCGCTCGGCAAGGAACTCGCCGGTTACGAAATCGCGGTCAACGCGGTGACCCCGGCCGCGGCGAAGACCGCGATCTTCGACCAGATGACGCAGCAGCACATCGATTTCATGCTTTCGAAGATTCCGAAGGGCCGTTTCGTTCTGGTCGAAGAACTCGCGGCGATGGTGGCGTGGCTGGCCTCGGAGGATTGCGCGTTTTCCACCGGCGCGGTGTTCGATATTTCCGGCGGCCGCGCGACTTACTCAACTCCTCATGGTGAGGAGGCGCTCTTGCGCCGTCTCGAACCATGAGACGCGTATTATTGCATCCCTCGAGACGCGGTGAAGTCACCGCTCCTCGGGATGAGGAAACGGAGCTACCATGACCCGGGAAGGCGGATGCCTCTGCGGCGCGGTCAGGTTCAAGGCCGAGGGCGAGCCGATCAATGTCCGCATCTGCCATTGCCGCAACTGCCAGAAGGCGATGGGATCGCCGTTCTTTGCCCGCGCGCTGTTCAAGCAGAGCGATCTGACGGTTGAAGGCGACACCGCGCCGCTATGCCTCCTCGGAGGCGCTCGATCGTGTTTTCTGCAAGACCTGCGGCACGCGGCTGTTTTCCTGGCGAAGGAGCCGGCGGCGGCCGGCGTGGCGCTGGCCGCCTTCGACGACCGCAATGCCTTTGCGCCGACCGAACACATCTGGGTCACCGAAAAGATGGATTGGGTGAAGATCGACGGATGGCTTGCCGCAATATCCGCAGGGCGATCCGTGATAGCCTGTACGCTGAACGGGCACGAACCGGGATGACGCTTGTGAACAGCACCTTCTACGACGTATCGGTCTGGGTATTGCCGCTGGTCATCGCCATCACCTTTCATGAGGCCGCCCACGGTTTTGTGGCGCACCATTTCGGCGACAACACCGCCTGGGACCTCGGCCGTGTCAGTTTCAATCCGCTCCGGCATATCGACCCCTTCGGCACGCTGATGCTGCCGGCCATCCTGCTGTTGTCGCACTCGCCGTTCCTGTTCGGCTACGCCAAGCCGGTGCCGGTGAATTTCCGCGCCCTGCGCAATCCGCGGATCGACATGGTCTGGGTGGCGCTGGCCGGGCCCGCCACCAATATCGTCCTCGCTCTGCTCGCGGCGCTGGCGTTCCATCTGCTGGGCCTGTCGCCCGCCAATGCGGCGCAATGGGTTGCCGACAACCTCAAAAACGCGCTCGTCATCAATGTCGTGCTGGCGGTTTTCAACATGCTGCCGATCCCGCCGCTGGACGGCGGCCGGGTCGCGGTCGGCCTGTTGCCCGACGTGCTGGCGCGCCCGCTGTCGCGGCTGGAACCGTACGGGATGCTGATCCTGATCGGAATTTCTGATCATTCTTCCGATGGCCGGCAAGCAGTTCGGTCTAAATCTTGATGTTATTTCGGCGATACTGCGGACGATCGACCGGATATCGTGATCCGGCTGATTCTCTTGTTAAGCGGCAACGCGTAATCGGTTGGATTAACGCGCAAAAGACCGGGGCCATCTTGATCAAAGCAGCCGACATGCTGATCGCGCGACGTGCCGATACCAAGGCGCGCGCGGATTTTGCGACCTGGAAGATGATGGCCAAGCTCAATGGCGGCTCCGCTTTGCCGCCCGAGGCGCAGAAATTCCTGGCCAGCTACAGGCGCTTCTCAATCAGATGCCGGAGCGTGAGGCGACCGACGCCACCATCCACTCTGCTCTACAAAAGCTATTACGAGGAAATGGGCGGTTCCGGCGCGGCGCCCGACATCAGGGCTCATTCCAGCGATCCGGCGACCGACAATGTCACGGCCTTCAAACGCCCGGCTGTTCAACGGCCAAGCGCCAAGGACCGCAGGCGGTCCGGAAGCCAAACCCCGGCTTCCCGTGGCGCTGATATTTGCCTGCCTGGTCGTGGTCTATGTCGGCGTTTCGATATTTCTGGCGCTGACGTGAACGCCGCGTGACCCGATTCGAAACGGCTCTCGTTTCGTCCTAACGCCGCGGAGTATCGGTTGACCGCCTCCGCGGATGCCGACAATGGAGAGCGTTATGCGATCCAACGGCCGTCATTGCGGGCGAAGCGGTCCAGCTTTCCTTGCGGAAATGAGCCCGTCGTCAGCTCTTGCCCTTGACGCGGAAGATCACCGGCAAGGTGAAACTCAGTCCCTCGTCGGCGATCAGCGGCGGCGGCTGCGGCACCGGGTCGGAGCGCCGCACCATGGCAAGCGCCGCTTCGTCGAAAGCCGGATCGCCGGATCCCTTGGCGATGCTGGTCGAAGAACATGGCCCAGCCGGTCGAGCACAAAATTGACCAGGATCTCGGCGCTCTTTTGCAAGCTCTCCAGCCGGATAGCGCTTGTGCTTGTCGAGATGGGCGACCAGTTCCTTCTGCCAGGTCGCCCGCACGCGCCGTGCGCTTTCGCCGGTGCCGAGCGCGGGCGCGACCGAGCGCGGCCCCTCCTGGATGTTGTCGGAACTCGGCATCGCGGTTGCTTCCGCGGCCACCGATTCCGTCGAAGCCGAGGTCTGCACCGCGGCGACTTTCGGATCGTCTTCTTTCGGCTTCTTGGAATCGTTCGGTCGTCACCACCCGATCGGGATCTTCCGTTTCGGTCGGCACATCCTTTGGCAGATCGGTCTCCTTGACCACGGCCTGCTGCTCGGCGAGCGCCGGCGATGCGACGGACGCATCGGTGTCCGGCACCGACCGGCAGGTCGGTGGCCTCGACGCGCGGCGAGCGTCATGTCCAGACCGATCTCGATCGCCGGCGCGCCGAGGGAATCGTCAGGATCGTCGGTCTGCAAATGCGCGACCGCCAGCGCCGCACCGCCCAGGTGAAGCGCAAGCGCGGCCACCGCTGCGAAAATCCACAGCCGCCGCGAAGGTTTTGGTTCGGTGTCGAAGTCGGACATCGCGATTGGACGCTTTGGATCAGGGTTTTAGGTTCTAGGGCTTTGGATTTCGGGCGCGGCAGGCGGCGCAGCCGCTTCCGGAACGCCTTCGAGCGCGACCAGCTTGATCTTCGAGTAGCCGCCGGCGCGCAGGATTTCCAGCACGTCCATCATCTCGCCATAGGGCACGGCGCGATCGGCGCGCAGGAAGATGAAGCGGTCCTTGTCGCGTCTGGCCATCGCGTCGAGCGAGCGGACCAGATCGACCCGCTTCACCAGGTTTTCGCCGATCGCGACCGCGAGATCGGGCTTGATGCTGACATAGGTCGGCTTGTCCGGCTTCTTCTGCGGGGTCGCGGTCGACGACGGCAAATCGATCGGCAGATCGACGGTCGACAGCGGCGCCGCCACCATGAAGATGATCAGCAGAACCAGGATGACGTCGATGAACGGCGTGACGTTGATCTCGTGCGTTTCGGCGAAATCCGCGTCGTCGTCGAGTTCGGTGTCTGCCAGTGAAGCGCCCATCGCCTACTCCGCCGCGCGCGAATGCGTGCCGCCGAGCGAACTGACATGGGTGCGGTCGAGATCGCGCGACAGCAGCCGCCCCGCGGCGCCCGACGAGCGGCCGACCAGTTCGAGGTAGCCTTTGGTGACGCGCGCGAAATGATTGTAGATGATGACGGCCGGGATCGCCGCGACCAGGCCGAACGCGGTGGCCAGCAGCGCCTCGGCGATGCCGGGCGCCACCACGGCCAGATTGGTGGTCTGCGATTTCGAAATGCCGATAAAGCTGTTCATGATGCCCCAGACGGTGCCGAACAGTCCGACGAACGGCGACGTCGCGCCGATGGTCGCGAGCAGTCCCATGCCGAGCCGGATCCGGCGCGCTTCGGCGCGCACGATTTCGGCAAAGCTCGAGGCCGCGCGTTCCTTGATGCCGCTGTCGCTGGAAATTCCCGCCGACAGCCGCGCCTCGCGCATCGCCGCGGCCAAGAGCGACGACAACACGCTGTCCTTGGAGCCGAGCGCGAATTGCGCTTCCGCCAGCGACCGCGCATCGCTGATCTTGCCGAGTGCCGCGCGCAGCTTGCGCTGGATCAGCGACAGCTCGATCATCTTGGCGATGAAGATGGTCCATGTCACCAGCGAGGCGAAAGCAAGGCCGATCATGACAGCCTTGACCAGAATATCCGCCGACAGGAACATCGACCACGGCGACAGTTCGCGCAGCGTCACGGACCGATGGTTTCAGCGACTTGCTGCCGGCTGGAGCTGCATCGCGTCGCGGCTGCGGCCGCCGCCGGGGCCGGCTGAACAGACCGCTGGCGGCGCGGGAACGGGTGCTGCTTGCGCTGGGACGACTGACGGCTGCGACGACGCAGGAGCCTGCTGCGGGCGCCGGAGTTGGCTTTCTGTTGTGCCGATGAAGGTAACGCCAGCGACAGCACCGCCAGCGCAACAATCACAGCACAGGTCGTTCGAAAATATGATGCGTTCATGGTTGGCCCGGCTAGCGGATCAGATTGCGACAGATACGGTCAATTTGACCGTTTCAGGGTCATCTCGCCCAAGCCGCTCCACCAGGCCTCGATCAGCAGCGTCGTATCGAAGATCGAGGCTGCGGGCGTGGCATCCCGTAACATGCTCCGCGCGCCAGAAAAAAGGCGCAATGCGCCACGACATCGCGTGATCGAAAACGATTCTAAATTCCGAGTTTGAAATCGTTCTAAACTGAGACGAAGTGCGCACACGAAATCGCGAGTGAACCCCACGCGCCTTCGCCGCGACTTCAGACTATTCCGCCGCGATACGCGGATCCGGATGCTCGGCAAAGCCCTTGATGCGATCCTTGATGTGTCGGAGCGCATCAAGGCTGGTTTGAATCGCTTCCAGCCGGGATGTCCTGCATGACGTCCAGTCGCAATGGAGGCACGCAGGCTGTCGAGATCGTCGACAAGCCGGCGGCCGGCGCCGGTCAGAAACAGACGATTGGCGCGGCGGTCATTCGGATCCTGCCGGCGCTCCAGAAGACCTTGTTCGACCAGGCGGTCGAGCAGGCGGACCAGCGAGATCGGTTGCATCTCCAGCACTTCGGCCAGATCGACCTGCGAAAGGCCTTCCTGCTGCCGCAACCGGAACAACACGATCCACTGCGCGCGGGTCGTTCCCCGCCCCTTGGCGCGGTGTATCGATGTAGTTACGCAACAACCGCGAACTTTCCACGAGTTGCGCGACCAGCTGCAGTTTGAGATCGAGAGACATGGCCTGTAAGATACGGTTGCAGGGTACGTGCTTAGTTGTCCCGAAAGCTTTCCGAATGTTTAGAATTCTCAAGATATAGTGTGTTTACACATTAAGTGCACGCATATTATATATTGAGCCTCTAGGAACTGTTTTCAAGATGCCGTAGTTAGTTTTCTGTTCTATCATGAGCCAGAGCCCGCATGACCAGATCCCGAACTATCCGTTGGATTTTGCTGACCGTTGCCGTCGTTGCGCTGGGGTATTTCGGCTGGGAGCGATTTACGGCGAAGATCAAGCGACTGCGGCGAAGAACGCGCAGAAGGCGACAGCGCGCCCCGCCGTCCGCGTCACCATCGCGCCGGTCGAGAAATCCGACTTTCCGGTCTATCTGACCGGGCTTGGGACGGTTCAGGGTTTCAACACCGTCGTGGTCCGCACCCGCGTCGATGGCCAGATCGACAAGATCGCCTTCCAGGAAGGCCAGTTGGTCAACCAGGGCGACCTGCTCGCCGAGATCGATCCCCGGCCCTACCAGGCGGCGCTCGATCAGGCCAAGGCCAAGAAGGCGCAGGACGAGGCCAATCTCGCCAACGCCAATCTGGATTTGCAGCGCTATACCAAGCTCGGCGAATTCGCGACGAGGCAGCAGACCGACACCCAGCGCTCCACCGTGGCGCAACTGACCGCGCAGATCGCGGCCGACGAAGCGGCCATCTTCAACGCCCAGACCCAGCTCGACTACACCCAGGTCAAGGCGCCGATCTCGGGTGTCGCCGGCCTTCGCCAGGTCGATCTCGGCAACATCGTCAATGCCTCGACCCAGACTGGAATTGTGACGATCGCCCAGATCGAGCCGATTGCCGTCATTTTCACCGCGCCGGAAGAGCAGTTACCGTATATAAACGAGGCGCAGGCGGTCACAGCCGCTGAAGGTCATCGCAATCACGACCGACGGCAAGAAACCGCTGGCGGACGGGAAATTGGCCGTGGTCAACAATCAGGTCGACACCACGAGCGGCACTATTCGCCTCAAGGCCGTGTTCGACAACAAGAATCACGCATTATGGCCGGGCCAATCGGTCTCGACGCGGCTTCTGGTGAAGACGCTAAAGGATGCCACCGTGGTTCCCGATGATGCCGTACAGCACGGCACCGCTGGGCTCTATGCCTACATCGTCAACTCGGACAACAAGGCCGAGTTGCGCAAGATCAAGGTCAGCGCATCGATCGACGGCCATTCGGTGGTCGATAACGGCCTTTCGCCGGGAGAACAAGTGATCACTTCGGGCCAGTACAAGGTCCAGCCCGGCACGCTGGTTGGCACGGCGGTAGCGAGTTCGGATCCGGCGCAACCCAAGGTCAAGCAGGAATGAGCGGCGGGATTTCAGCACCCTTCATTCGCTATCCCATCGGTACTTCGCTGATGATGGCCGGCATTCTGTTTGTCGGTCTTGTCGCCTATCCGCTGCTTCCCGTCGCACCCCTGCCGCAGGTGGACTTTCCGACCATCCAGATCACCGCGACATTGCCGGGCGCCAGCCCCGAGACCATGGCCTCCTCCGTGGCGCAACCGCTGGAACGGCAGTTCGCGCAGATCCCGGGCATCGCCCAGATGACCTCGACGAGCTATCTGGGGACCGCGTCCGTTACGATCCAGTTCGACCTCAACCGCAGCATCGACGGCGCCGCCAATGACGTACAGGGCGGTATCAACGCCGCCAGCGGCCAGTTGCCGAAGAACCTTCCCTCGCCGCCGACCTACCGCAAGGTCAACCCGGCGGATTCGCCGATCCTGCTGTTGTCGGCGTCATCGGATACCTTGCCGCTCACGACGGTCAGCGACGCGGTCGACGCCCAGCTCGCACAACAGATCAGCCAGATTTCGGGCGTGGCGCAGGTCATCATCGGCGGGCAGCAGAAGCCGTCGATCCGCGTCCAGGTCGATCCGGCCAAACTGGTCGCCAAAGGTCTCTCGCTGGAAGACGTGCGGAACCAGATCGCGATCACGACGGTCGACAGCCCGAAGGGCAATATCGACGGTGACACGCGCGCCTATACGATCTACGCCAACGACCAGATGCTGGATTCCAAGGACTGGAACGACGTCATCGTTGCCTACCGCAATGGCGGTCCGTTGCGGATTCGCGACATCGGCCAGGCCGTGACCGGACCGGAAGACGCCAAGCAGGCGGCCTGGGCCAACGGCAAGCGCGGCGTATTCCTGGTGGTCTACAAGCAGCCCGGCGCCAACGTCATCGACACCGTCGACAAGATCAAGTCGCTGCTGCCGCGGCTGGTGGCAGCGATTCCGCCGGCGATCAAGATCGAAGTCATCAGCGATCGCACCCAGACCATTCGGGCCGCGGTCGAGGACGTGCAGTTCACGCTGCTGCTGACCATCGTGCTGGTCGTGATGGTGATCTTCGTATTCCTGCGCAGTTTCTGGGCCACCGTGATCCCGACCGTGACGGTGCCGCTGGCGCTGCTCGGCGCCTGCGCGCTGATGTGGGTATTCGGTTATACGCTGGACAATCTGTCATTGATGGCCTTGACCATCGCCGTCGGTTTCGTGGTCGACGACGCCATCGTGATGCTGGAAAACATCACGCGCTATATCGAGGAAGGCGAGAAGCCGCTTGCCGCCGCCTACAAGGGCGCCAGCGAGATCGGATTCACCATCGTGTCGATCAGTATTTCGCTGGTCGCCGTGCTGATTCCGCTATTGTTGATGGGCGGCATCATCGGGCGCCTGTTCCGCGAGTTCGCGGTGACGCTGGCGATGACCATCTTCGTGTCGATGGTGGTGTCGCTGACGCTGACACCGATGATGGCGTCGCGTTTCCTGCGCGCGCACAGCGAAACCAAGCACGGCCGCTTCTATCAATGGAGCGAGCGTGCGTTCGACGCGATGCTGAATTCCTATGAGCGCGGTCTCGATGTCGCGATGCGCTGGCGCCTGACGACGCTGATGATTTTCTTCGCGGGACTGGGACTTTCGGTTTACCTGTTCGTCATCATCCCCAAGGGCTTCTTCCCGCAGCAGGACAACGGCCTGATCAGCGCCACCTCCGAGGCCTCGCAGGATATTTCCTTCGCCGCCATGAAGTCGCGGCAGGAGGAGCTTGCGGCAGTCGTGCTGGCCGACCCCGACGTCGCCACCGCGGCGATGGCGATCGGCGGCAGCGGCAGGGCCGGCAACAACGGCAACATGTTCATCACGCTGAAACCGCGCAATGAACGCAACGCCAATGCCCAGCAGATCATCGCCCGGCTGCGTCCCAAGCTCGAAAAGGTCGAGGGCGCCAGGCTATACATGCAGGCGGCGCAGGACGTGCGGCTCGGCGGCCGGCCGACGCGCACGCAGTTCGAATTCACCTTGCAGGATGCCAATCTTGACGAACTCAGCGAATGGGCGCCGAAGATTCTGGCCAAGATGCAGACCTTGCCCGTACTGCGCGACGTCGCGACCGACCAGCAGTCCCAGGGCACCACGCTCCAGCTGAAGATCAACCGCGACACCGCCTCACGCTACGGTATCCAGCCGCAGCTGATCGACGATACGCTGTACGACGCATTCGGCCAGCGCCAGGTCACCCAGTATTTCACCCAGCTCAACAGCTACCATGTGATCCTGGAAATCCTGCCCGAGTTGCAGGGCAACCTCGACACGCTCAACAAGCTCTATATCAAGTCGCCGACCACGGGCGATCAGGTGCCGCTGGCGACATTCGCGACCTGGACCACCGTTCCGGTGCGCGCGCTCTCGATCAGCCACCAGGGCCAGTTTCCGGCGATTACGATCAGTTTCAACCTCGCGCAGGGCGCCGCGCTGGGGCAGGCGACCGACGCCGTGTCGAAAGCGATGGCTGACCTCGGCGCGCCCGCCACGCTCAATTCCAGCTTCCAGGGCACCGCGCAGGCGTTCCAGCAGTCGCTCAGCACCGTGCCGCTGCTGATCCTGGCGGCGCTGGTGGTGGTCTACCTGATCCTCGGCATTCTCTATGAAAGCTACATCCACCCACTGACGATCCTGTCGACGCTACCGTCGGCCGGCGTCGGCGCACTCGCGATCCTGATGGCGTTCGGCTACGACTTCAGCCTGATCGCGTTGATCGGCATCATTCTGTTGATCGGCATCGTCAAGAAGAACGGCATCATGATGGTCGACTTCGCGATTTCGGCGGAGCGCGACGAACACCTGTCGCCGGAAGCTTCGATCCGAAAGGCCGCGATTCTGCGGTTTCGTCCGATCATGATGACGACGATGGCGGCGATGCTTGGCGGCGTGCCGCTGATGCTGGGTACCGGCACCGGCTCGGAAATCCGCCAACCGCTCGGCTATGCCATGGTCGGCGGCCTGATCGTCAGCCAGGCGCTGACGCTGTTCACGACCCCGGTGATCTATCTCTATCTCGACCGGCTCTCGAATGCGTTCGCGGGCTGGGGCCGATCCGATGATGCCGATCAGGCTCACGCCGAGGGCGAGCAAGGCTCGATCAAGCAAGCCGCCGAGTGATTTGATTTTCTCACGCGCTCGCCGACGAGACAAAGTGGCCCACTGTCGTCATTGCGAGCCAACGGGTCGGCGCGAAGCGCCGCCCGATGACAGGCTCCGCGAAGCAATCCAGCTTTCTTGACTGAAGAAAGCTGGATTGCTTCATCGCTTCGCTCCTCGCAATGACGGGTGCGCTGCTCTCACTGCCGCGCCATTTCAGTGTCCCCTACTCCATCACCATCGAGCTTCTGGTCGTTATGCATGGCGACCGTCACCCGCAGCAGGCGGCCGGTGAATTCGAATGGCGCGTCGTAATGCGACACCGGACTGCCGCGATCGCGGCCGATGTCGAGGCCGGACCACGAGATCAGGTTGTGAAATCCATGCTGGGTCTGCAGCGAGCCTGCGGGCTCGCCGTCAATCAACAGCGTGTAGGCGCTGATTCCGGTGCGCGCGCCCTTGGCCGGAGCTACGTCACGCACAAGGCGTTCGACATGCACCCCGAGCCGACGCGCACCGGCCGGCACCTTGCGGTCGGAACTGACGATCTCATGGCCGCCGCCGACATTGAGATCGTGCACCAGCAAGCCGTCCTTGAGGTAGAGGCTGTAGCCTGAGGTGGCGTCGCCATGCGCGATCAGCACGCCTTCGGCATCGGCGTCGATCTCGACATGGGCCTCGATGGTGTAGCTGCGGCTGCGCACATCGGGGGCGACATCGGTCGGTACGTGGCCCATGCCGGCATGGAACACGAAGCTGTGGCGGGCGCCCTGAAAACGGGCGGCATTCTCCGCGAAACGCAGTGCGAAGCGGTCGTCGAGCGGCAACACGTTGTGCTTTTCGGCCTCGCTCCACCAGGTCTTGATCATGGTGGCCAGCCGTTCCGGCTCGCTTGCGGCGAGATCGTTAACCTCGGAAAAATCCTTCTCGAGGTGAAACAGCTCCCATTTGTCGTTTTCAAACGGCGTGCCCGGCGGATGATAGGACACCGCCTTCCAGCCATCGTGCCAAAGGCCGCGATGGCCGAACATCTCGAAATATTGCGGCTGACCCTTTGACGGCGCCGACGCATCCGCGACCGAGCGGGCAAAGCTTTCACCCTCGATCGGCATTTGCCTGACGCCGGCAATCTCGGCCGGCGCACTGACGCCGACCAGTTCGAGCAAGGTCGGCGTCAGATCGCTGGCATGAACGAACTGATGGCGCATCTCGCCTTTGGCGGTGACCCGCTTCGGCCATGACAGGACAAAGGGATCGCGGATGCCGCCGCCATGGGTGTTCTGCTTGTAGCGGCGCAGCGGCGTGTTGGATGCCATCGCCCAGCCATGCGGAAAATTGGTATGCGAGTCCGGGCCCCCGATATCGTCGATCCGCCGCAGCTTCTCCGGTATCGGCTCCGGGCGGAAATTATACGGCCCCATCGCATTGACGAATCCGAGCGGCCCGCCTTCCTGGCTGGCGCCATTGTCCGACAGCACGAGGATCAACGTGTTGTCGCGAATGCCGGCCGTTTCCAGGAATGCGACCAGACGCGCCAGATGCCGGTCGGCATGATCGAGCATGCCGGCAAACGCCGATTGCAGCCGGGTGAAGATGCGCTTCTCGTCGGCGCTGTGCTCGTCCCAAGCCTTCACGCCGTCGTTGCGCGCCGGCATCCTGGTATCCGGCGGCACCAGTCCCATCGCCTTCTGCCGTGCCAGACGCTGCTCGCGCTCGATGTCCCAGCCGTGCGCGAAAACATCGTCATAGCTCTTGATGATATCGGCGGGCGCCTGATGCGGCGCATGGCAAGCGCCGAACGCCAGCCAGGTCAGCCACGGCAAATCGGGCCGATCGGCGGTGTGATCGGCGATGAAGCGGATCGACTGGTCGACCAGATCCTGCGTCAAATGATAGCCGTCGGCATAACTGCCGGGCGGATCGATGTGGGTGTTGTCGGCCACCAGTTCAGGCGCGTATTGGTCGGTCTCGGCATCGAGAAAGCCGTAGAACCGGTCAAAACCGCGACCCAACGGCCAGCCGTCAAACGGTCCGGTGGCGCCGCTTTCGGTCAGCGGCGTGACATGCCATTTGCCGACCATGTAGTTGCGATAGGCGTGCGCTCGCAGCATTTCCGCCAGCGTACCGGCCTCGCGCGCGATCTTGCCGCGATAGCCGGGATAGCCGCTGTCGAAATTGGCGAGGCAGCCGACGCCGACGGAATGGTGGTTGCGTCCGGTCAGCAATGCGGCGCGCGTGGTCGAGCACATCGCGGTGGTGTGAAAGCCCGAGTAGCGCAACCCTTCGGCGGCGAGTTTGTCGATGGTCGGCGTCCTGATCGGCGAGCCGTAGCAGCCGAAATCGGAAAAGCCGACATCGTCGAACAGCACCACCAGGATGTTGGGCGCGCCGGCCGGCGGCTGGGCTGTCGGCGGCCACCACGGTTTTGAGCTGGCGACGGTGGTGCCGATCGTGCCGCCAAAGCGCGTACCGTTGGCTGCGCCCATGCATTCCTCCCCTTCAACCCGCGACCGCGGTTGATTCCGCAGGTTCGCGCACCGCGTCAGCTGGTGCCGAGATATACCCTCTGTACCTGCGGATCGTTGGCCAGTGCCGCCGCGGTACCCGACAGCACGCTTTTGCCGACCTGCAAAACGGTGGCGAAGTCCGACACTTCCAGCGCGAGTTCGATCGACTGCTCCGCCAGCAGGATGGTCAACCCCTCGCGATGCAGACGCCCGAAGGTGTCATACATCGACTCGACCACGGCTGGCGCGAGGCCCAGCGACGGCTCGTCCAGCATCAGCAGTTTCGGATCGCTCATCAAGGCGCGGCCAACCGCCAGCATCTGCCGCTCGCCGCCGGACATGGTGCCGGCGCGCTGGCTGCGCCGCTCGGCAAGCCTGGGAAAGATTTCGTAGACCCGCGCAAGCAGCGTCGCGACCCGCGCTCTGTCGTGTAGCGGGGTTGCCCCCAGCAACAGGTTATTCTCGACGCTTTGCTGCACGAATAGCCGCCAGCCCTCCGGCGACAGCGCAAGGCCCTTGCGCACGATCGAAAAAGCGGTCTTGCCGCCGATCTCCTCGCCGTTGAACCGGATCGAGCCGGAATAGAGCGGGATCAGGCCGGCGATGGCGTTGAGCGTGGTGGTCTTGCCGCCGCCATTGGAGCCGAGCAGCGCCACCACGCTGCCGGCGGGCACCTCCAGCGACACATCGGACACCCCGATGAGGTCGCCGTAGCGGACTTCCAGATGCTCGATGGTGAGCAAAGCCGCGGTCATGTCACGGGACCGCCCATCAACTCGACCGGCGTATGGCCCGCGGCGGCTTTGGCGGCGCGCTTGCCGAGATAGGCTTCGATCACGGCCGGGTTGCTGGTGACCTCGCGCGGGCTGCCGCGCGCGATTTCGCGGCCCTGGTGGAACACCACCACGCGCGTCGCCAGCGACATGATGACTTCCATGATGTGCTCGACGATCACAAGCGTAATTCCGGAGCGGTGGATATCGCGCACCAGATCGATGGCAAGCTGCACCTCGCGCTGGGTCAGGCCGGCCATCGCTTCGTCGAGCAGCAGAACCTTGGGCTCGGTGGCGAGCGCGCGGGCGATCTCGAGGCGCTTGCGGCCGGGCGTTCCGAGAGAACGGGCCGGCGCATCCGCCAGCCGGCTCATGCCGACGCGCTCCAGCACGGCGCGCGCCCTGGTCTCGGCCTCGGCGCGATGCGAGGTGCGCAGGAACGCGCCGATCATCACGTTCTCCAGCACCGTCATGCTCTCGAACGTCTGCGGCACCTGGAACGAACGGGCGAGGCCGAGATGGGCGCGGGCTTCCGGCGGCAATCCGGTGATGTCCTGACCTTCGAACAACACCGCGCCGGATGTCGAAATGAGATCGCCGGTGAGGCAATTGAAGAAGGTGGATTTGCCGGCGCCGTTGGGACCGATCAGGCCGAGGATATCGCCCTGCTCCAGCGTCACGGAAGCTGCATCCACCGCCTTGAAGCTGCCAAAGGCCTTGGTGACGTCGCGGGCTTCAAGGAGCATGGGTGGCTCCCGCGGCGACGGGTATCTCCGGCGCCTTGCGTTTTGCCCACAGCCGTATGATCAGGTTCAGAATGCCGCCGGGCTGGAAGCGCGCGATCAATACGATGATGGCGCCGTACAGGACGAACGTCAGGCCCGCGCCCTTGCCGCCGAGCAAACTGTTGGAGATTTCCTCAAGCGGCACCAGGATCGCAGCCCCCACCAGGGGACCGAACAGCAGGCCGGCGCCGCCCAACGCGGCCATGATCAATATCTTCACCGAGATCAGGATGCCGAGCCCCGATTCCGGATCGACGAAGCCGAACATCACCGCATAAAGCGCGCCGGCGACGCTGGTCAGGCCCGCGCTTAGCATGAAGGCGTAAAGCTTGGTGCGGCTGGCGGGAGCGCCGAGCGAGCGCGCCGCGCGTTCTGAATCCCTGATCGCGCGGAGATAAAATCCCATCCGGCTATTGGTCATCCACCAGGTAATGCCGAGCGTGATCACCAGGACTGTCAGAAACAGATAATAATACGGCAGCGCCGATATAAACGAGAGATCGAACAGGTTGCGCGGCACGGTCGGACCGCTCAATCCGACGGCGGCGCCGAGATAGTTGGTGTTGGTGACGATCAACCGGACCAGTTCGGCCACCGCGATGGTGGCCATGCTGAAATAATGTCCTGACAGACGCAGCGTCGGCACGCCGATGATCGCGGCAATCGCCACGCTGAAGACGATGCCGGCGGGAATTCCAACCAGCGGCGACAGCGCGAAATGCGCATAAGCGCCCATCGCGGCATAGGCGCCGCATCCGAAGAAAACCACATGGCCCACCGACACCTGGCCGGCATAGCCGCCGACGATATTCCAGGCCGACGCCGCGATGGCATACAGCAGCACCAGCGCGCCGAGCCGCTGCAGAAACGGCGTCGAGAACACAAGCGGATAGGCGATGACCAGCGCCAGCACCACCGAGGGCCACAAAAAGCGCCGCATCACGTCTTGCCCATCAAGCCTTGCGGCCGGAACCAGAGGAAGCCGAGGAAAAGCGAATACACCACGATGTCCTTGTAGACAGCGCTGAGCAGATACCCCGACAGCGATTCGATCACCCCGATCAGCAGCCCCGCCATCAGCGCGCCGGGCACGCTGCCAAAACCACCCAGCGACACCGTGACGAACGCAACAATGCCGAGGGTCTCACCGACGGTCGGCACGATATAGAAGAACGTCGCGATCAAGGCGCCGGCAAGCCCGGTCGCTCCTGCGGCGATCGCCCATGCAATCGCCTGCATGGTATCGGGCCGGATGCCCATCAATTGCGCCGCGGTGGAATCCTCCGCGACCGCCAGCATTTTCGAACCCAGCGAGGTGCGCGTCAGCAACAGATGCAGTCCGAGCGTGACCACCAGTGCGACCACGCCGGCCAGCAGGCGCGAGGCCTCGATGCGCAGGCCCCAGACATCGAAGGTGCCGCCGACGATGTTTCCCGGCAGCGACAGGAAGTTCGCCCCGAACCACCAGAACACCGAATAGCGCAGCAACAGCGCGAGCCCGAAGGTGCCGAGAATCTGGGCCAGCATCGGCCCCTTCATGATCGCGCGGATCAGTCCGAAATAGACGATGACCCCGAGCGTCGCCAGCACAAGGACAGCGAGCGGCGCGCCCAGCAACGGACCGGCGCCGAGCAATGTGTAGACCATGAAGGCCACGTACATTCCGAGCATGACGAAATCGCCATGGGCGAAATTGACGATGTTCATCATGCCCCAGACCAGCGTGAGCCCTGAGGAAAACAGCGCGTAGACCGCGCCCAGCAACAGGCCGCCGACAATCACCTGAACGAGAACGAACGACATGCCGGAAGTCGAGCCCTGCGGGTTCGAATACCGATGCCAGAAAATGAAAAGGGCGGGACCGATGCCCCGCCCCCTCGATATCACCAGCCCTTGTAGGGCATCACGGGCGGCTTCTCGGCGATGGCCTTCGGCCAGACCGCGGACATAGTTTTCGCCGTCCTGGAGCTGGATGATGACGCCGGCAGCAAGGATGTTCTGGCCCTTGTCGTCGAACTTGACGCCCTTGTAGCCGATCATCAGTTGATCGGGCTTCAGGTCGGTGGCCTTCAGCGCCGCCTGGATCTTGGCGGGATCGGTCGAGCCGGCGCGGTCGATCGCCTCCATCAGGACCAGGAAACCCTGCATCTGGCGCGCGGCGGTGTCGTCCATCTCGTCGCCGCTCTTCTTCTTGTACATGTCGGCGATGATGGCCGTCGGCGAGCCCGGAGGGCCGACGCTCCAGGACGAGCGGTTGAAGGCGCCCTGCGAGATCTTGCCGACCGCCTTGATGAAGGACGGATCGGAATATCCGGAATCGTCGGCGATGCATCATCGGAGGCTTGTAGTCGAGCGCCTGCATGGTCTTGGCATAGAGGATCGCGTCCGACGTGTAGGCGATCATGATGACGACGTCGGGCTTCTTCTCCTTGAGCTGCAGCACCTGGCTCTGCACGTCGGTGGCGTTGACGGCATAGGCGATGTCGATCGGGGTGGTCAGGCCGTTTTCCTTGAACACGCTGGTGATCGACGCCCGCAACCGAGGTGCCGTATTCGGTGTTGTCATGGACCAGCGCGACGCTGTCGGTCTTGGCGCCTGCCGCCTTCATGTCCTTGAGAAAGTCGGAATAGACCTTGGCGAAGTCCGACGCGATCGGCGTGGTGCGGAAGAACCACTTGAAGCCGCGCTCGGTCAGGTTGGCGGCGACCGACTCGCCGTTGACGAAAGGAATGCCGTATTTCTCGGCAATCGCGCTTGCGGTCAGCGTGATGCCGGATTGATAGGCGCCGGTCATCGCGACCACCTTCTCCTCGGTAATCAGCCGCAGCGCCTGGTTCTGCCCGGTCGCGGGGCTGCCCTGGTTGTCGGCGAACACCACCTCGACCTTGGCGCCGCCGAGACCGGCGAGACCGGCGTTCTTGGCCAGCGGGAAATTGCCGAGTTCGGGATGGGCGTTGTTGATGATATCCATCGCGGTTTCGATCGCGGCCTTGGCATGGACGCCGGCGCTGGCGGCGCCGCCGCTCAGCGGAAAGATCGCGCCGATCTTGACGGTCGTTCTCCTGCGCAGAACGCGGCGCCCGCCAGCGACGGCGGAAATCGAGGCGGCGCAAAGCAGCCCGAGCATATGCTTGAATCTCATGTGATCGTCTCCGAAAAGTGCCACCCGATGCCAGGCTCTTGAAAGCCAGGACGCGAGGCGTCGCCGCCCCGCCGATCCCCTATTTATTGGCCTGTCAGCATTGCATGACCCGTTGGCATGGGCAAGTTATCGAAAGTCGCGGGCTCGGTCCCGTTCAAGGTCATCAATCGCCAGCGACGTCGGGCCCGGCAATTGCCTTTCCGCTAGGCAGAGCGGCCCTGGTGGCGACATAGACGGTGTTGGTGGCGTCGTGATCGCCGAACGAATTGTCGAAGGTCACGACATGCGCGGCCGATGTCGCGAAGGCGCCGGCCAGCACCGCGTCGAACGCCTGGTCCGGCGGGTCGTTCGACCACAGCGCGAACACGCCGCCGGGGTTGCAGATGCGCGGCCAAGCCGCGCCAAGCCCCTCCGGCTGGTACAGCGCGGCGTGGCGCGGATGCAGCAGGTTGCGTGGGCGAGTGATCGATATCCACCAGCACCGCATCGAAGCGGCGGCCCGGCATATGCGGAATCGAAACCTTCCGGCGGAATGCGACATCGCGAAGAAGTCGCCATGGACCAGACGGCAGCGCGGATCGCCGGTGAGTTGCTTGCCGAGCGGCAGCAAGCCCTGCTCGTGCCATTCGATCACTTCCGCCAGCGCATCGACCACGATCAGCGACCGCACGTTCGGATTTTCCAGCACCGCCTGCGCGGTGTAGCCGAGCCCGAGACCGCCGACGACGACGTCGAGATTGTCGCGCGCGGCAAGGCCGCCAGTCCCAGCCGCGCCAGTTCGATTTCGGCAACGGTGAACTGGCTCGACATCAGGAATTCGTCGCCGAGCTTGATCTCGAAGATGTCGAGGCCGGTGGCAAGCTGCCTGCGCCGCCGCAGGCTGAGCACCCCCATCGGGGTCGGGCGAAAATCCAGCTCTTCGAAATACACGCTCATGCGCCCTGCCCTGACCGCCGCGCGAACCGCGCCGCAAATGCCGCGGCATTGCGCCGTCGCCCCGCTCTCAGGAACAGCATCGCCGCGCGCTTGCCAAGGCCGGGAGCGAGCGGGTAGAACGGCGCACGCCTTGGCCGGATCTTGACGAATCCGCCACAAGAGATTCCGGACATTCTCATAAACTATTGAATATGTTTAGGAATTATTGGGGAATGGTGTAACGGTAGCACAACAGACTCTGACTCTGTTTGTCTAGGTTCGAATCCTAGTTCCCCAGCCAGTTGATATCATTGCAGAATGTGCGTTTTCTTAAGTGGCGTGCCGTACACGTTTGGACCATTTTGTACGGCAACTGTACGGCATGGAAGCAACGAATCAAGCAACGCGGAAGCACGCCCATGGACCGCAAAGCGGCGATGACGGAAGCGGTCGATTTGCTGGCAACGGTCGTGCGCAAAATCCGCTTGCGCCGCGAACTCTGGCGAGCGCCTGCCCCAACCCGCACCTGAATTTCTGGCGGCTGATCTATGGCAACTGCACCGACACCGCCGTTCAGGATTGGTGCAAGTTGTTCGGCGCGGACGGTGGCGGTAATCAAGCGCTGCATTGGAAAACGCTCGCAGCCGACTCGGATCAATTCCGGCAAGACCTCTTCAGTGCTCTCGGCATCACCGAGGACAAATGGAAAGCTTACTGGCAAGAGACCAAAACCTATCGCGACAGGTCGGTCGCGCATTTTGACCCGAGGCGAGTCGAAATCGAGAACTATCCGAAGTTCGACCTCGCTTTGGAAATCGGCATACTTTTACTATGATTATCTGCGCGCGGAGCTAGTGAAGATCGGCGTGCCCCAATTCCCGGCAAGCCTGCGAACGTATAGCAACGATTTTGCGGACCAAAGTCGCGACATTGCCAAAGCTGCGTTGAACGCGACCAAGGGATTTGAAGAGAAGGTGCGCTAGGCCAGCCAATTGGCGGCCATGGCCGGGTTTTGATTGCCCACCGCCACTGCCCTGTGGACAAAGAGCCGCCTGCCCTTGCTCCGACTCAAAGGTGACATAGAGCCGGGTTGATCGGGAGCAACCGCCGTGATGGGCACTTGGTTTGTGAAGGGCAATAAGACGGTCGCGCGGGTCATGCTCAACATCCTTGGGACAGGCGTCCAGCTTGAACCTTCACAAGACACGTCGTTCGGTCGCGCACAGGACGAACGGGAGTTGCGGGACGTACTCTACCTACAAGCTTTAATCGAAGCGTACGCTGCGAACGATGGCGGGCGACGCATTCGCGAACTCACATTGCCAAAGCTCCAAGCGGTGGAAAAATATCTTGCTGAAAACCCGGAGATGCAGCGCTGGGCAGAACGCAATATTCAAGCTGGCACTTGTGCGGCAGCAGTCGCCGATCTGCGGAAACTTAGAGAACAATTCCGACGGGCTAAATTAGCGGAGCGTGGAGGTGCGCCACGGCTGCGAACGCCAAATCCCGAGTTTGAATGGTTGCGAGAAACCGCTCGTGGCATGCAAGCGCGTTAGCCGAGCGGGGACCTATAGAATGAACGACGGCCCGACCTAATTATGCGCAGACGACTCCGCTCATAAATCGAAAGCTTGCGCACCGCTTTGATTGTCGGCGCGTTCGCCGTGTCAACACGGACCGATATCTAAGTCAGCGTTGCACGCTGCCGGGCGATTTAGCTATTGCCTTCATTTTTTGGTTGCGGAACAATCGGTGCGGGGGAGGGGCGTCGATGACCACGGCTGAACTACAGCCACCCAAACGACTGCGCTGGTATATCTTTGTGGACTCTAAGGTTTACGGTCCCTTTGACCGAACGACTTTAGCGCAAATGGTAGAGCGCAATCAGATTCTGGATGATGACAAGGTCCAAATTGAAGGTGGGTCGTCATGGATTTCGGCGAAACATGAGCCGCACCTCACTTCCCTATTTCAAAATCTAGCTCCTCCTCCTGTTGTTGTTGGAAAAGGACGCTCTTGGAGTCGCCGGGTCGTAACGTTGTCATACATTGCGGTATTCGGGGGAGTCCTGTGGGTCGCATGGCCGTACTATGCGCTGCTTTCTTTAATGACCGCTGTACGCGAAGGTGACGTTTCTACTCTCGAACGTCGAGTAGACTGGAACAACGTGCGTCAAGGTTTACGGGGGGACTTGAACGCTTCGATAATAAAGCTAATGGGCAATAAAGGGAATTCCGATGACGCGATGGGGAAAGGCTTAGCTGCGCTATTTGGTCCAGCCGTTATCAACAACATGGTGGACGGCTACGTCACCCCTCAAGGTGTCGCCGCTTTAGCTCGGAATCAGAAGCAGTCGGAACCCTCCACAAATCCTTCCGCCGTCAAGAACATCGATCAAATTCGGAAAATAGATTGGGACAAGGTCACCTATGCATTTTTCGATGGTAGTCCGTTTTCCTTCAGGGCGGATATTGTCTCTCCCGACCCCGAGGTCAAGCAACCTTTTGGATTGGAATTAAGTTGGAGCGGTGATTGGCGTCTTGTGAGGGTTCGATTGCCAACAGGGCTAATGGATTCGCAGTCAGCGATAAATGCCAAACTGAATTCGCCGATAAAAACGCCGCAGAAGAAAGTCATTGAACCGTCGCCAATTGACCTAACGCTCATATCGAAAAAGTTTAGGGAAGCCAATTTCAGGGCTCGTCCAGCGGTGGACTCTGCTATCGAATTTCAACTCGCAATAGTCAACAGGGACAAGCAGGCACTTCAAGCGTTCGACGGTGTTTTAACTTTCACTGACCTTCTCGACAACGAACTTCTTTCAACTAAGCTTGCCATCAATCAGCCGCTACCGATGAGCGATGGTCCGTACGTCTTGTGGAGTGGCGAACTAGAATACAATCAGTTTATGGAGAGCCATAAACGCTTACGAAGCGCGGAGTTGCAAAACATTAAGATCAAATTTTTGCCTCGGAAGCTACTGTACGCAGACGGCAGCACAAAGGAATTCGAATAGATTGCAAGAAATGAAATACAGCATAATTACTCGCGGCTGCGCCTGTTATCTCTCCGTACGGAAAGCTTTCCTATCACTGTCCCTTCGACACGAAGCTGGTCCGCTATCGCCAGCAGCCAGGCATTCCGACGGTCAGAAATTTTCCTTCCCCACCACAGGCATCGACCTAACCATGAGGATATTTCGTCTGCTTTTCAACAGTATCACTAGGCCGGCGTTAGTGAGGATAAAGAGCGGACACGGCGTGAGTCCGCCGAACCTTCCGGACCTCGATCTTGAATCTGACTGACGAAGACACCCCCATCAACGAGATTTCACGGATCGAAGCGGAACTCGAGGAACTTGCCGAAGTCGCCGAGCGATGCCGAAAGATCATATTGGTTTCCAAGGCAGCAATAGCCGGCGGCGCTGTGTGTCTGTTGCTCATGACGTTCGGCTTCTTCGGAACCAATGCGATCATCGCGATCGGATCGATTGCCGCGGTGCTGGGCGGGATCGTGTCACTCGGATCGAACATCAGTACATTAGAACAGACGATGGCCGACACGAGTGCCGCCGAGACGCTCCGTTCGCATCTGATCGACGAGATCGACCTTCGCGTGATTGGCGACGGGACCATGAAGCGGATTTGAAGCAGCAGCGGAAGGCGCAGGCCACCCGACCCCTGCCCGATCCAGTTCACCCGTCCTGAAGCCGCTCGTAACCCCGGAAATTGCCACGATCGGCTTGAGGCCGTCCGTCATTCAACCTCACGAGCGGACATTGCATCATCCACTCGTGAGGTCCAAAATCTGGCGTGAGAAAACTAGTCTCGCCTGCTTACAGCGACTTGATTTCCACCTTCCTGAACTTCACCACGCCGCCGCTGGCGTTCTTGAGCATGAGGCCGTGCTGGAGCGCGATCTTGCCGGCGGCGAACTTGGCGTCTTGCGCGCCGTCGACGGTTTTTTGCCCGTTGAGAACCACCGTGAAGGCCGAACCCTTGGCCGTGATCTCGTAGACGTTCCATTTGCCGCCCGCCTTCGGCATCGGATCGACCTTGGCGACGTTGACGATCGCGCCGGTGCCGTAGCTCGGGTCGGGGCGCACATCCCAGATATTCACTTCATAGGCGTTGGCGCCGGTGATCTTGTCGGGATCGCTGCAGCGGATGAAAACGCCGCTGTTGGCCTCGGTCTCGACCCAGAATTCGACCCGGACCTGATAGTCGGCGTAGGTATTCTTGGTGACCAGGAAGCCGTTGCCCTTGTCGGCAACGACAACGCCGTCCTCGATCCGCCAATTGGCGTCGCCGACCTGGTTGAAGTTGTCGAGGTTCTTGCCATCGAACAGGGTGACCCACCCGTCAGCGGCCGACGCCCGATGCGAATAGGAGAAGGCGGCGAACCCGCACAGAAGCAATGCGATGGCCAGAGCTGACCAGCGTTTCATGGTGATATCCTCCCGAATGTTTTTTGATACGAGGCTCTTTGAGCTCCCGCCTGCGTTGTGAACGCTCGCAACGATAACAGGCTGCCGGGCGCTCCGGAAGGTGGCGGTCGCTTCTTCCGTTCGCCCAGGAACCGATATTCAGCCTCGCTCCAGGGTTGATTTTATCAGGATGCCTGCAACGAAATATCGAAGGGTGTGCGGCGCGTCATTTCAACCGTATTGCACGTGGGCGTGTCCGAAGGATTGGAACCCGGTCGCGTCGCGTTTTAGTCAAGGAAGCTGACGGATTTTTTGCAAGTTTCTTCGTCGAATGATTCGCTGAATCTGCAAATTGGCGCCAGCAATCATCGCATTTGACGCATCTTTCTCCGAGAGATTGACGATCATCCTTCGAGAAATCCTCCATCCTTCGGGAATGCCTCGCAATTAAAGCGCGGCGCAGTCGTGACAGCACTGCGACGTCATCCTTAAGTTCCCGCAAGACCATTTTTTTATTCCGGCGAAACTAATTTTGGGAACTGAGGACAAATCGCCCGGTTGTATCCGCAACAAACTTTCCCCGGTTGTATCGGCAAATAAACTTTCAATGGAGGCGATAATGACAAACACGGCGCGCACGAATTTATCGCGTTATGCCCTGCGCACTGGCGCAGCATTCTTTCTGATTTCAACGGCGATCACATCACCGAGCTTCGCAGCCGGCGTGCACCTCGGCGGCGTGTCGGTTTCGGTCGGTGGCGGCGGCGTATCGGTCGGCGGCGTCGGAGGTGGCGGCGTGTCAGTCGGCGGTGTCGGCGGCGGCGGTCTTTCGATCGGCGGTGGTGGCCTTTCCGTGGGCGCAGGCAGCCTTGGCGTTTCGGTCGGCACCAATGGCGTCAACGGCGGCGCCGGTGCGCTCAACAATGGCGGCGGCTTCACCTCCAACTTCACCAACGGCAGCAGCTTCTTCTCCGGCGGCAGCACATTCAGCAACGGCGGCATGATGTCGACCAGGGTTCGAAACAGAACGCCGCACACCAACCAGCTGGCGATCAGCCGATCGCACACAATGCCGCAGACCAACCAGCTCGCGGTTAACAGATCGAACAAGACACCGCAGACCAGTCAACTCGCCAACCAACTCTCGGTTAGCCCGTCGAACAAGCCGGTGACCGCAAGCGTCAAGCCGGATCTGCAAAAGGGAAAACCGGTACTTACGACCAATGCCCAGGCGCTTAACAAATCCGGGGCCAACACGGGCAACACCGGGACCGGCAAAACCGGTATCGCGGATACCAATGTGGGTGCGCTCAACAAGGCCGGCTCGAACACCGGCAACACCGGCAGCGGCAACAATGGTCTGGCTTCGACCAATATTGCTGTTTTGAACAGCAGCGACACCGGCCACAGCGGCAGCGGCACCTCCGGCATCGCGACAACCAACGCCGGCGTCCTGAATGCGGCCGGCAGCAATGTCGGACAAACCGGCAGCGGCAACCAGCTCGCGGCGACAAACGCCGGCATTCTCAATCACGGCAGCCATACCGGCGATTCCGGATCGGCCAACCAGATCGCCGGCACCAATGCGGGCGTTCTCAATCGCAACAGCGGCACCGGCACGACCGGCAGCGGCAATCAGCTCGCTGGCACCAATGCCGGCGTTCTGAACCGCGACAGCGCAACCGGCAACACCACCGACACCAACAACCCCCTCGGCGCCGCGACCAATGCCGGCGTCCTGAACCAGGGCAGCGGAACGGGTCAAACCGGGTCCGGCAAAAGCGTGCTTGGCAGCACCGATGCGGGTGTCCTCAACCACGGCAGCCCCACCGGCACGACTGGCAGTGGCAATCAACTCGCTGGCACCAACGCCGGCGTTCTGAACCGCGACAGCGCAACCGGTAACACCACCGGCACCAACAACCCCCTCGGCGCCGCAACCAATGCCGGTGTACTGAACCGCGGCAGCGAAACGGGTCAGACCGGTTCCGGCAACAGTGTGCTCGGCAGCACCGATGCGGGTGTGCTTAACCGCGCCAGCCCAACCGGCGATTCCGGATCGGCCAACCAGCTCGCCGGCACCAACGCTGGTGTCCTCAATCGCGGCAGCGGTACCGGCACAACCGGCAGCGGCAATCAGCTCGCAGGCACCAACGCGGGCATTCTCAACCGCGACAGCGCAACCGGCAACAGCGGCACCGGCAATCCTCTGGGCGCCGCGACCAATGCCGGCGTCTTGAACCGCGGCAGCGGAACCGGTCAGACCGGTTCCGGCAACAGCGTAATTGGCAGCACCGACGCGGGCGTGCTCAACCGCAACAGCCCCACCGGCGATTCCGGGTCAGCCAGCCAACTCGCCGGCACCAATGCCGGCATCCTTAATCGCGGCAGCGGCACTGGCACAACCGGCAGCGGCAATCAGCTCGCAGGCACCAACGCCGGTGTTCTGAATCGCGACAGCGCAACCGGTAACACCACCGGCACCAACAATCCGTTGGCCGCCGCGACCAATGCCGGCGTCCTGAACCAGGGCAGCGGAACAGGTCAGACCGGTTCCGGTAAAACCGTACTGGGCAGTACCGATGCGGGCGTGCTCAACCGAGCTAGCCCCACCGGTGATTCCGGCACGGCCAACCAGCTCGCCGGCACCAACGCCGGTGTCCTCAATAGCGGCAGCGGCACCGGCACGACCGGCAGCGGCAATCAGCTCGCAGGCACCAATGCCGGCGTTCTGAACCTCGGCAGTAAAACGGGCGACGCCGGCAGTGGCAATCGTCTTGCGTCGAACAATGCCGGCGTTCTGAATAGGGGCAGCAATACCGGCAACACCGGGTCTGGCAGCAATGTGATCGGCTCCAATGCCGCGGTTCTCAATAAGAACAGCCCCACGGGTCAGAGCGGCACGGGCAATACCTTGGCCGGCGCAACCAATGCGGCTGTGCTGAACAAGGGCACGTCAACAGGTGACGGCGGCTCTGCCAACAGCGCGACGTCGAACAACGTGGCCGTGCTGAATGCGGCCGGCAACAAGGTCGGCGGCACCGGCAACGGCAACGGGCTCTCCAACGGCAACGTTGCCGTCCTCAACGGCTCGAACAACAAGACGGGCGATTCCGGATCGGGCAACGGTCTCGCGTCACAGAATATCTCGGCGTTGAATGCGGACAACAACAACACCGGCACACAAGGCGTCAAGAGTCCCGTTGCCGGCAATACCGCCATCCTGGACGGCCCCAACAACACGACCGGAAACAGCGCGACCGTGCCAGGTGCGTTGAGCAACAACGTCTCGGTGCTTGACAACGCCGGCAATACGACCGGCAATTCGGGCGGCGCTGTGCCGGTCGTGAGTTCAAACAACAGCGTCTTGAACGGCACTGGAACCACGGTCGGAAGTTCGGGCGGAAGCGTGCCGGTCGTTGGCGGCACGGTGGTCGCGCTGGCGCCAGCCGGCAGCGACAATGGAGGCGGAGGTGGAACCACACCCGGTGGCGGCGGTACGACCGTTTCACCGATCCTGACCGGGACCGTCGGCGTCAATACCGCTCCGACCACGACGCCGACCCCGATCGTTACGGCAACGGGTGGCGCCACCACCGACCCGACCAATGCCAATGTCGATGTTCAGGTGAACGTTGGCGGCGTATTGGGAACGATTGTCAGTCAGCTGCCGGCAACACCGGGTGCGCCGGGACTTGCTGGCACACCGGGACTTCCGGGAACGCCGGGCACCCCAGGGACCCCGGGCGAACCCGGCAATACTGGCAATACCGGTGATACCGGCGCAACCGGTCAGAACGGCGGAGGCGGCGGCGGAAGCGGCGGCGGTGTCGATCTCGGCGGCTTCGCGGCTGCGAGCGCCAACGACGCGATCGGCAACCTCAGCGCCGCCGATCTCGACAAGCTCGCCAATCAGTGTATCGCGATCTTCCGCGATCCCCGCCTCTACCGTCGCTATGAACACGAACGACGGGTGATCGGTGTCTGTCATCTGGTGGCACGGAAAGTGCCGCGGGTGGCGGAGGCGATGAAGAAGCAGCGGATAAGCTCATCGCGCTAGGCGTCATCCGCCGGAAACAACGTGAGGGGGCCGCACCATGTGCGGCCCCTTTGCATTGAGAACAAGGATGTTCAAAACCGGGCCGAGATCGAGGCAATATAAACATTGCGCCGATAGCCCGTCATCGAAGGTCCCGTCGGGATCAGAATGTTCTGGTTGTAGTCGATATTGCGGTAATCGAAATTAACGGTCGCCCATGGATTGAAATACCACCGCAGCGCGGCGGTCGGGCCCCAGGCATGATCGTGCCCGGCGCCGAGATAGGCATTATCGACATAATTGGCGCCGGCGCTCAGCACGACATTCGACACCACCAGATAGTCGAGGCGTCCCGCCGCGGTTGTCTGAATGACGCTGACGCCGTCGCCCGTCGTTCCGACCAACTGTCCGCCGGACAGCGAAGCCTCGCGGGGATCGCGACGGCCTTCGAACGTCGCGGTCAATTGCGGTGTCAGCAGGAAGGCGATGGCCATGCCATAGGTCCAGGTCGAGATGTCCTGAAAACCCGTGCCCTGGTATAACTGATTCATGTAGCCGCCGAATACTTCGCCTTTGACGCGCGCTCCCGGGCCGGTTTCGAACAGCACGCCGCCGACCACGCGGTAGCCGTTGGAGTCGAATGAATGGATATCGAAATCGCGGGAGTTGCCCGAACCCTCCACGAACACGCTGGTCAGGGGTGCAACGACAAAGCCGAGGCGCGCCGGCACGCGGACGATATCGCCATCGCGGTAGCTCTGCGAGACCACGACGCCGTTCAGCGTGGGATTTTCATACCTGACGTCGGTCACCGCGGCGCCGACCGACGTCCACCAGCCGTTAAAGCGTTTATTGATTGCACCGGCCAAATCGACTTGGTCGAAGCCGATGGGTCTGTCGAACTGCTGAAACTGCGAACTCGACCGACCCGCGATCTTCATGGGAATGCAAATACTGGAAGTGTCCGACGAGCTGCGTGCTGGAGTTGACCGCATAGGTTGAATTCACGGCGATCGCGCCGTTGGTCTGATCCTCCGACGAAAACCGGTCGGCCCAACGCTGCTCGATGTAAGCGCCGCCGACGATGGTCGCGTCGCCGGTGCCGTTCAGCTTGAAGCTGACCCCCGGGCGCACGAACGAGGTGAAATCTGACATACGGTTGGTGGCCGTCGCAAAGACGTTGTCATCATAGAACCTGCCGAGGGTTACCGACGGCGAAACGGAAAACGCGCCGACATTGTAAGCGGTGGGCCCCGACGACGTATCCGCCGGAGCCGTATACGAAGGAATTGCGACGTTCGTCGTCTGGCTCGCGTTGGTAATCGTCTGCGGGTTGAGCGTGCGCGAAACATCGACACCGGGAAGCTGACCGGGCGCTTGTTGAATTGGCTGAGGCGAAACGCCGCTGCCGGGATCGACTGTTTGCGCCAACGCTGAAGAGCAGGCCAGCACGCTCGAAATACCGACGACGGAAATTGCACGCAACATCACTAACCCCACTCAAATCGACTAAAATCGACACAACAAGTTCGGACAGCGCAACTACGCACGTCGAATACAAAGTCAACTCTAGGTTTTTTTTCGAGTCAACTTGCGCTGACAACCGAGGGGCAAGTTCCATTTCTAATTCTTCAGATCAGTTGCACAGCTGCCACAGCGAGTTCCAATTGCTCACAGTCGCTGTGAACCTTCGTCGATAGCAGGTTTTACTTTTGCCTTCGATGCGCGCGGAAACTCGGTCGACGATGGAGCACCAAGGTTGAACTCGACCGATCATGCTCTGCCCCGGAGAACCTTTCCTCAGGTTCCTGATTTGGAACCAGACACGCAGTTTGATAGTGTCGGAAAACTCCAGCCTGTTTTTCCCGTCGCAAATTCCGCAAAGCTCACCGCAGTCCATCGAGCGACCGAGAGCCTCATATCTTCGCGCCGGATCCGAAGGAAACGTCTCAATTGTGAACTGGTTCACACAATCGCTGGGCAGAAGCCGCCAGAATTGGACTTACGCATTCTCTGGCGATGCGGCAGAATGACGACTTAAAGTTGCAGGGGGCTTTCATCTATGCGTCGGGATTTATCGATCAAGTCGGGCAACCTCGGCGGAACATCGGATTTCAGGGTCGTTGCCAGAATCAAAAAGGGATTGATCCCTTCGCTGGACTCCATGACCTACAAGACCCGGGTCAAACTGGTGCTGCGCACCCTGCATGCCGGCCGGTCGGGCGCCTTCGAATACGAGCTCGCCCGCATATTGTCGGACGCCGTCGAGCGCGTGGGGGTGATCCATTCGGTTGGCATCGCCGTTTTGGAACCGGAGGATACGGTCCTGCTCACGGTCACGTTCGATGGCGCCTGGGAATCCTATGTGCGCGTGATCTGGCAAAAGGTCGCGCGGCTGCTCGACCTCATCTTCTGCAACACCGAGAACTACGTCAATGGCTACGAGAACAGTTACGAGAAATGGGGCGAATGGCTGAAAAATGCACAGAGCGAGGCGTATTTTCTCTACGCCACTCCCGCTTTGACCGTCGACGATACGCGTTACCTGAAGATGCAGGAACGGATGCAGCGCCGCGAGGCCGGGGCCATCGACGAGCAGCGCATCACGCATATCCGGATTCCCTCGGCAGAGGATATCGCGCGGCAGTCGCTGTTCGGCAAAGGCGGCCCAATCGGCACCGATCCGACCAATGCCGGATTTGGCGTCCCGATGACCAAGCAGGATGCCGGAGTGCCGCCGTTCCGGCTTGGCGTCAAAAGCCTGGTGGGTCTGTACAGGTTGGCCGACTATTATCTGCCCGGCACCCACGACGGCGAGATCCTCAATCGCGCGGCGCAGGAGCTTCTCCCCGAGTTCCGGCAGATGCTCAGCGACGGCGTCTACCAGACCGGCATCGTTCGGGCGATGAAGCGTTTCGAGGAGGCGGTTCTCTGGTTGCTCAAGCCCCCTCCCCCGGAACCCGAAGCCAGGCGCGGACTGCCGCTGGAGCCGCCGGCGGAGCCGCCGCTGAAAGACGCCAAGAACGTGCAGGGCGGGTATCCTGACCGCTTATCCCGATGTCGATCACGGATGCATGCTTCTGCTCGGCTTCGAAAAGCCGGCGGCACTGGCGGCGTTGTTGAAAGTTCTGCCCTTCACCTCGGAGGCCGATACTGCTGCAGTCAGGTCAGATTGCGACCAACATCGCGTTTACCTCCGAAGGGCTGCGCGCTGCCGGCCTGACCGACGACGAGATGCACCTGCTTCCCGATGAATTCGTGCAGGGCATGGAGCGCCGCGCCGGCCTGCTCGGCGACTTGCGCGTCAATCATCCCCGGCACTGGCGTCTGCCGGCGCTCAACTGGCATCTCGGCGTCGATGCCCCCGACATCGGCGAGGACAACTCGGCGCCACGCATCGACCTCAGTGGCGTTCACGCGGTGATCCAGATCCGGCTGAAAGCCCCGAACACCGACGCGGCAAAGTCGAGAGCGCAGTTGATGGCGGCGATGCAGAAGCTGGTCGCCGACAGCCCGGGCGTGAAGCCGCTGTCGCTGCAATGGATGCAACGCCTGCGCGATGCGAAGGGCCGGGTCAAGGAACATTTCGGATTCCTCGATGGCACCTCCAATCCGGTGTTCAGGAAAAGCGATGCCGGCACGCGCTATCCCAACCAGGTCAACCTCGGTGAAATCCTGTGCGGCTATCCGAACCTGGCCGACAAAACCAGCGGATATGAGGACGCGCCGGAATTTATCCGGTCGCTTCTGCAGGACGGCAGTTTCCTGGCGGTGCGCAAGCTGCGTCAGGATGTCGACGCGCTCGAGGAAGCCTTGAAGGCCGCCCAGGCCGACGCAGCGGCCGAAGGGCTCTCGCTCGGGCGCGAAGACTTCATGGCCAAGATGATGGGACGCTGGCCCGACGACCACCCGACCAAGGCCGGTCAGCCGCTGGCCGCGGTCGCGAATCCAGGTCCGGATTCAAACGACTTTCATTTCGAAGGTGACAGGGACGGAGCACTGTGCCCGTTTCATGCCCACATCCGGCGCGTCAATCCGCGGATCAGGAATCCCGAAGCCGGCAGCCGGCCTCCCCGCTTCGTGCGCCGAGGCATGTCCTATGGCCCACCGCGCGACCGCGCTTCGGGCGCGAGCGAAAGCCCCGCTCCGGAGCGCGGGCTTATCTTCATGGCCTACAATGCCAATCTCGGCGAACAATACGAACAGGTGCAAAGCTGGCTGAACGGCGGCAACAGCTCGGGTTCGTATTCCGGCCAGACCGATCCGTTCTTCGGCATCGCCGAACCCGGCCGGCGACGTTATTTCCGCTTCGAGCATGAGGGGAAAACGGTCCGTATGGCGCTCGACGGATCGGACCACCTGTACGATGAGCCGCGTCCTTTCGTGCGACTCGAATGGGGCGCCTATCTGTTCGCGCCTTCCAGGCAGGCGCTCGCAAGCCTGCAGGCGCGTGCCACGGCGCAGGGTCGCAAGCGAGCCGTGATATGGAGTGCGGAAGCAGGCGAAAAACAGATCGCCCGGCTCCGCGACATCGAAGCGCATCGTGGCGAGGCGGAAGCCTTTACGGCCTGGAAAACCGCGCTCGAAGATCCCGTAGCCGCCTCCGATTTCACCACCGCGTCGATCTGGGCCGCGATTCGCGAACGTCACGGCGGCGTGCTGAAGACGCCGTTCGGCGTACTGGTGGGGGAGCGAAGCCTGGTTGACCAGGTGCTGCTGGATCCCTCCGGCAAATTGTCGGTCAAGGGCTATCTGCCGCGCATGCACGGATCGTTCGGCGAAATCTATCTCGGGCTGGATGCCGGCGCGGACGGAACCTATTGGCGTGATTCCAAGGCTTGCAATGACGCCATCATGAAGCTTGACCCGCAAGCAACTTTTCAGAAGGCCAGAAAGTCGAACTCTTGCTGCGTTGCAGGCGCTGGTCAATGAAGCCATCGAATACGCAAAACACGATGGCGACAGCAACTGGGACCTGACGGTGGACGCAAGGGAGCTCGTCGATCCACTGCTCGCCGACTTCTGCGAGGAGTGGTTCGGGCTCTCGCCAGACGGCGGTTATTTCCGCCGCAGCGGCTACCGCTGGGATTGGCAGCAGGGCCAGCCGCCCAACTACCCTGGACATTTTCTGTCGCCGTCCCGCTATATCTTCCAACCGCATCCGGGACCGGAAGTTAAATCGATCGGCGAAGCACACGGCGCTGCTACGCAAACGGCAATGCTCGATTTCCTGAACCGCTTCGGCCCGACAATCACGGCTCCCGTTGCCCGGGCCGTGCTTGACTCCCCGCCGGGCAACGCGGACCCCGCGTTCGCGGCACGTACGATCGTGGGTGGAGTGATCGGCTTTGTCCCTACGGTCGACGGCAACGTGCTCAGAATCCTGAATGAGTGGCTGCGCGAAGGCAATCTATGGTCATTGCGCGCGCGCCTTGGCGGCACTGAGGCGGCCGATTTCACGGAAGCCTGCAGCCGCCTCGGCGACGACTTCATTCCCGCCATGCAACTGCGCGCCGCGCCCGATCTGCTGTGGCGAACGGCGACCGCCTCGCTTACGCTGGGCGAGGGTCAGCATCAGGTGGCCGTCAATCCCGGCGATATTGTTGTCGCAGCCGCGATCTCAGCCACGCAGCAAAACCTCGAGGAAGGCCGAACCGATCTTCACAATGCATTCGGCGGCAATCGAAAGGCGAAATCCCACCCAACTCATGCCTGTCCCGGAGCGGACCCGGCGCTGGCCGTGATGATCGGCTTCTTCAGCGCCCTCGTCGAGACGCCGTTGCCGTTGCGCGTCGGACCGGGCCCCCTGACGATCGCCCTGGACGGGCGATTGCCGCCTCCCGATGCGGCCTTCAAGGCAAAGCGGCAGGCCACCATTTCGATCGATCCGGCCTACAACTCGAAGTTCGCGGCCGGAGAGAAGCTGCGGCTGGATGCTGTGGCGACGCCGCTGATGGCGATCGGAGATTCCTGGCTGTTCGATCAATGGGACCGCGACTACGGGGTGACCAGGCCCAATCTGGTCAAGTCGCTCCGCGCGCTCGGCTACAAGGATATCGCGAGCGACACCACCGATTTTGCATATGCCGGCCGGGCGTTGAGCGACATGGCCCAGCCGTCTTTTCTGAGAGACGTGACGAACTACATCGCCGATCAGCCCGATATCAAGGCCCTGCTGGTCGGCGGCGGCGGCAACGATGTCGTGTCCGGCTTTCAAGGGCAACAACCGCTTTTCAAGATGCTCCGGCCGCTGAGTGCCGGAGCGCCTGCCTTGATCGAAGCCGAGGTGGCCAGCTTTATCGACGGCACGCTGTTCAACTACTACGACACGATCCTCAAGACGCTGACCGCGAGCACCAACGTTCCCATCATCCTTCACGCCTACGACCATCCGATTCCCGATGGCAGGGGCGATACCATCCTGGGTTTTTCGATCGGACCGTGGCTCAACCCGTACTTTCTCGCGAGCGGCTATCAGATCGCGGCCTTCCCCAGCGGCTTACCCGATTTGAACCTGGCGAAAGAAGTGATGAAGCAACTGATCGACCGGCTTAACGCCATGGTGACAAGGGTGGCAACCGCCTACCCCAACGTCCACCACGTGAACCTGACCGGCACGCTGGCGAAGGCGTACGGAGATGATTACGCCCGGCTCTGGAACAACGAGCTTCACCCCAAGGGCGACGGCTATGACCTCGTTGCGAAGCTGATCGAAGCCAGGTTGAAAAGTCTCGGCATCTAAACGACGCGCATCGCTTGAGGGCCGCGAACGGCTTGCTCGGCGTGCCAATGCATTCCGAACCCGCGCAGTTTCTCGGCCGCTTCCGCCATCGTCCGACTTGCCGTTTCGGCGTCGCCCCGCCGACCAAGAAGCTCTCCGCGTACGGTCTGGTTCAAAGCCGCCTCACGCGGCGAACCGCGCCGCTTTGCCGAGGCTTCGGCGCGCCGCAACCAACGCTCGCTGGCGGTGTAATCGTCACGGGCTGCCGCCATCCGCGCCATCGCACGGAACGTCGACGCTTCGCCCAGCCGCTCGCCCTTGCGCGCGCGGCGCAGCACGTAGGCGGCGTAATGCCGGGCATTGTCGACTTCACCTTCGGCGGCGCAGGCCTCGGCCAGCCAGCCGAAATAGACCGACGTGTAGAACTGAAAGCGCCGTCCTTCCATCCATTGCACCGCGTCGCGCAGCTGTTGCAGGCCATCGGGGCTTCCGGTCAGCGTCCACCGCGAAAACCCGACGGCGGCGCGACAGGCGGCCAGCAACAGCAGGCCGCGCATGTTCTCGGCGATGCGCGCATACTCGGTTGCGATCCGCTCCGCTTCCTCCCAGCGGCCCTGCCAGATCAGGGTAACCGCCTCCCAGTTCCGCACCGAGTTGGCGACCGGATGTCTCGATTCGCCGATCAAGGCGGTCGCTTCCCGCAGGCAGACGCGCGCCTCGTCGAACGCGCCGAGATCGGCGAGCACTCCCGCCTTGCAGGAAAGCGCGTAGGCCGAACCGATGGCGACGCCGCCACCCGGCCGACTGCGTTGCTGCTTGGCCGAGACGGCCTGGTCCAACAAAGCGATCGCCTGTTCGTATTGACAGGTCGCCGCAAGTATCTGTCCGAGGCAGGCCTCGACCTGAGCAGCGAGCCGCGGGTCGTCTGCCTCGCGGGCCAGCACCAGCGCCTGTCGCGCGTGGTACTCGCCTTCATGGAAGCGTCCAAAACCGTAGCACATGTAACCGAGCCAGTAATGCGCGCGCGCCGTCGCATTCGTATCATCCAGCGAGCGCGCGATCGCGACCGCCCGCTCGAAAATGGAGACGTCATCGCTCAGCGACAACGGATCGAATATGCTGGCCATGCCGAGTTTATTGGCGAGCAGGCACCAGCGCAGCGACTGATCGTGCGTGCGCTTGGGCACGCGATCGAGCGTTTCCATGGCGACGAGATACTGCACGCGCGCGCGATCGAGCGCGAACGCCGCCATCGCCTTGTCGCCGGCGCGCTCGGCATAATGAGCCGCACTTTCCCAGTGGTCCGCACCACGGCAATGGTAGGCCAGGGCTTCGAGCGCGTCTTCACGATCGGTATGTTCCGACCGCGCCAGCAGCGCGGTTTCGACACGCCGGTGCAATGCCTTGCGTTCGCTCAAGCCAATCGAGTCATAAACGGCATCGCGGGTGATGCCGTGCTTGAACCGGAATCCGCCGCCCGCCGGATCGGCAAAAAGAAAATCCGCGTCCGCCAGCGCCCGCATCGTCGCCTGATCGGGCACGCTGTCGCAGGCCGAAACCAGCAACCCGTTCGGTACCGTGTTTCCGATGACCGCCGCGGCGCGCACCACGCTGACCTCCTCCGGCGGCAGGCGCGCCAGCCGCGAGGCCACCAGCGTGGCTACCCAGCCCTGCGCGCCGCGGCCTTCCAGCGAATAAGAAGGACTGCCGGCGGAAACCGAGTGGCAGAGTTCTTCAATGAACAGAGGCACGCCGCCGGCATAGCTGTGGATGCGCGCGACCAGGAACGGGTCGGCCTGAGGCAGCCAGCGCCGCACGGCGAGGTCGGTTTCCGATCCCTGAAACGGAACCACCACCATATGCGGCGCGCCGGAAATCCATTCGGTGCCGTCCTCGCGCGGCCGGCTGGCGAGGATGACCCGCGGGCCTCCGGGCAATTGCAGCAACGCCTCCAGCAACTGGCGGCTCGCATCGTCGGCCCATTGCCAGTCGTCGATCACCATGACCAAGGGCGTGGCTGCAGACAGCGCCGTAAAGAAAACCAGGAGATCGCCGACCACGCCATCGGTGGTAGAGCGGCCGGTGCGTGCCTCGCCGCTGGCCGATATCAGTCCAAGGATCGATTCGGCACGCGGGCCCAGTTCGGCCAGCCAAGGCTGCAACGCGGCGCGGGCGACCCTTGCGGCCTCGCCCTTTGGCATGTCCGGCAGAATTCCGAAGGAGGTTCGCAGCATCTGCACGAAAGGCTGCAGGACCTCGGCTCCAATATAACTCTCGCAGCCGCCGCGCAGCAACGTAAAGGCTCCGTTGTCGCACTGTTGCAGCACCTCCTCCAGCAACCGCGTCTTGCCGAGCCCGGGGCCGCCGACAACAAGCGCGCAGCGTCGCGCGACAAGATGCGTTATGTTGAGGAAACCCGTCAGAAAGGCGACGATCTCGCCGCGGCCGATGAAGGGCGTCAGGCCGCGGCGAGCGGTGGCATCAAATCGCCGGGTGGCCGAGCCGCGTCCGAGCACCGCATGCACCTGCGGCAGTCCGGCATCCGAACCGGCGGCGCCGCGGTCCCGACCAAGTTCAAAGAAATTTGCATGTGGCCCGAGAGCGTCAATGCTTGCGAGGATTTCGTCGGCCGCCGCCCGCCGCGACAGATGGGCCGCCGTGTTGACCACGTCGCCGATCAGATCGAACCGGCCGCGTTCGACGTCGCCTTCGGACAACAGCACCGTGCCGGCATGGATGCCCGAATGCATGCGCAACGGCAGCAGCGCCGGCGGCAAGCCGTCATGGCGCAACTGCCCGACCCATTCGTGAATGTCGAGGGCGGCCTCCGCGGCCCGCCGGCCGTCGTCCTCGCCCGACTGCGGATAGCCGAACACGGCAAGAGCGCCGTCACCTTGCGTTCTGATCACCCGGCCGCCGTGCTTGATCGCGGCTTGATGCCAGATATTGCGCAGATTGCCGAGCAACTCGGAGAAGTTTTCCGATTCCATTTCCCTGCCCAGCGCGGTGGACCCCACCAGGTCGGAGAAAAGAATCGTCAATCGATGACGTTCGCCTTTGGGAGGGCCAGCAGTTTCGCGAGTTTGTGCGTTCATCTTGGCTGTGGAGACCAGGTAGTTCTTGGACGGCAAGTCCGGACCTTGGCTGGTGGCACACGGGTGCCACAGCGCAGCATACACCCCGGCAACATCCAGACCACCCCTGCTGCGAAGGTCCGGAACAAACAAAGTAAATGGGCTCGCCGAACCTGGCTGCCGGTTCAGGCGGGCGTGCTTCGTCGAGAATCCGTCCCGTGTCGAGAATCCATCCAGTCTAACCTGCTCGAAAAGCTCGCGTATTTTTCGGTGGGACAACGGTGTCCCTTCGAATCCGTCGAAACGCTCAGCTGGCCCCGACCGGCGGCGTGCCGTGGGTATGAAACGACTCGATCGTCTTCAGCCCCCACGCCTGGCCCTTCTTGCGCTCCTCCTCGTTCCACACGATCGGCTTCCAGTCCGGCGCGAGGATCAGCCGGGCGCCGGCATTGGCGACTTCGACGCGGTTGCCGCCGGGCTCGTAGACATAGAGGAAGAAGGTCTGCTGGATCGCGTGCTTGTGCGGGCCGGTCTCGATATAGACGCCGTTCTCCAGGAAAATATCGGCGGCGCGCAGGATCTCCTCGCGGCTGTCGAGCGCATAGGTGACGTGGTGGAAACGGCCGGGCGTGTTGGAGTGATCGTGTGAATAGGCGAAGTCGTAGCTCTTGTTCGACACCGTCATCCACATCGCCGCTTCGGTGCCGTCATTGAGCACGATCTGCTCGGTCAGCCGGCAGCCGAGATACTTTTCAAAGAAGATGCGGTTGGCCTTGATGTCCACCGCGAGGCAATTGAGGTGATCGAGCCTGCGCACATTGACGCCGCGCGCTGGAAAGCGCTGCGCCTGGTTTTTCAGCGCGGGCTTGAGTTCGGGCGGCGCCTGATACCATTCGGTCTCGTAATAGAGTTCGACGATGTGGCCGTCGGGATCGCGGCAGCGGAAGGTGGGGCCCTGCCCCATATCGCCATCGATCCAGCCGATTTCAAATTCCGATCCCTTCAGTGCCGCGACGCGACGCTCCAGCGCCTGCTGGCTGCGCGCCCGCAGCGCCATGTGCTCCATCCCCGAGGTTTTCGAGGCAGTCAGCTTCAGCGAGTAGCGCTCGTAATCGTCCCAGCCGCGCAGGTAGACCGACTCGCCCTTGCGGCCGGAGACGGTCATGCCCATCACGTCGACAAAGAATTTCAGGCTCTCGTCGGGTTTTGGAGTCAACAACTCCATGTGGCCGAGATGGGCGAGGTCGAAAATCGGCTCGGGGTTCATTCGCGTGTTTTCCTTTAGCGCAGTGTGCGCGTGAGATCGTCGAACAACTCGTCGACGGTAAAGGCGCGCGGGATCAGCCCCTGCTGCGCGGTATATTTGCTGATCAACGCCAGCGAGCGGCCCATCTCGTCGGCGCCGAAATTCGGTACGGCGAGCGGCCCCGGCGCCAATGCGGCGCTCTCCTTCAGCATCCCCGAGACCTCACGCACCGCTTGCGGATTCGCCTGCGACAGTTTCTCGCTGACGACCACCATATGATTAATCGGCATCACATTGTGTTTGGCAAACCACGATTTCTCTTCCGTTGCCGCATCCGCAAACAGCGGCTTCAGGCCGGGGCGCTCCACTTTCTCGCCAAGCACCGCGTCGAGTTCGCCGTCGAGCAGCATCTGGATGATCTGCTTGCCCTGCGGCGCGCGCTCCGTTGTGTCGCGGAATTCGGCGACATGCGCGTCCTCGAAGGTGACCCAATTGACCTTGTCGAGATCGACGCCGTAATCGTTGGCGAGAATGCCGCGCAACCACGCGCCGGTGGTGGTGGTGAAGGAGCGGATGCCGACGCGCTTGCCCTCGAGATCGCGCGGCTTCAAGGTGCCAAGCTCGGCCCGATAGACGGCATAAGCGTGTTGGAACCGTGCCACCACCACGTTCGGCAGCAGCACCATCGGCTTGCCGACGGCCTTGGCCATCAGATAGGTGACGATCGCCATCTCCGAGACGTCGAACGCGCCTTCACGGACCATCGGCTTGAAGCCCTTGTTGGTCGGCGAATACTCAACATAATCGAGCGTGACGGAATCGGATCTGACCGAACCATCCTTCAGCGCCCGCGTACAGGGATGATCGCCGAGCAATGTGCGCAAGTGGACCGTCACCTCAGGCGTCTCCGGCGTGGTCGACATAGACAAGACCGGCCTTCGCCAGCGCTTCGCGCATCTTGTACATGTCAAGACCGAGTACGCCGGACGCGAGTTGCTGGCGCTTGCCATCCTCGTCGGCCTTGCGTTTCTCGCCCTTGGCCACGACATCGCCGACGTCCTTACGTCCAATCACGACGACGCCATCGTCGTCCGCGACCACGGCATCGCCGGGCTCGACATTGACGCCGGCACAGACCACGGGAATGTTGACCGCGCCGAGCGTCGCCTTGACCGTCCCCTTGGCCGAGATCGCCCGCGACCATACCGGAAAGCCCATCTCGCGCAGCGACTTCACATCGCGGCAGCCGGCATCGAGAACGAGACCGGTGACGCCGCGCGCCATCAGCGAGGTCGCCAGCAGGTCGCCGAACATGCCATCGGTATTATCGGTGGTGCAGCCCACCACCAGGATATCGCCCGGTTTGCATTGTTCGACCGCGACATGGATCATCCAGTTGTCGCCGGGCTGCGCCAGCACGGTGACGGCGGTGCCCGCGGCCTCGCCGCCGGCCCAGGCCGGGCGCATATAGGGTTTCATCAACCCGATGCGGCCATAGGCTTCATGCACCGTCGAGGTGCCGAGCGCGCCCAGCCGTTTGACGACGCCGGCGTCGGCGCGCTGGATGTTGCGGACAACGACCGTCTTCATGCCAGTTCCTCCATCGCCATCGGGAATAGCCGCTGATAGGCCTCGCCATAGGTCATGGCCTTGCCCGAATTGCGACCTCCCTGCATGCCCCGCTGTAGCGCCACCCGCTCGTAATATGCCCAGAGATGTTTTTGCGCCGCGAGAATCTCGAAGGTCTTGCGCTTGATGTCCCAGACCTCATCGATATTGAGGATGACCTGCGGCTTGAAATTGCACATTTCCGGCTGATGCGGCTCGAACAAAAACACCGGCGGCGCGCTGTAGCTGTAGTCGGCCTGCGGCTTGTGGCCCATCGCCTGGGCCACGATCCGCGCTTCCTGCGCATAGGCCGCCGCTGCCGGATGATCGACGTTGTAGGGATCTTCCAGCGAATGCGTCAGTACAAAACTCGGATTGAGCTCGCGATAGATGTCGATCAACCGGTCCATATGCGCATCCGTCAGGCGCAGCGGATAATCGCCGGCGTCGAAGAACTCGATCTCGGCGCCCAGCGCGGCGGCGGCCCGCTCCGCTTCGTCCTTGCGGCCGGCCTTGACCTTTTCCATGGTGATCCCCGCCTGCTTCCAGGCGAACTGGGATTCGCCGCGTTCGCCGAACGCCAGGCACACGATCTTGACGCGATAGCCCTTTCTCGCATGCAGCGCGATGGCGCCGCCTGCGCGCCAGACGAAATCCCCCGGATGGGCCGAAACGACTAAAGCAGTCTTGGGCATGGTGCTTCCTTTTGTCTGTTTTTTCTTGTCAGCTTTTGACGGCCGCCGCGGATCGTTGGCTCGGCGCCTCCGTCTCGAATGCGGGCGCCTGCAACGAGGCGACGGTGGCGCGCACCAGCTGCTCGATCGCATTGCCGGGATCGGCGCCATCGGCGCCGCCGCGCGACAGGCGCGACACGCGTTCCGGCGTCACCAGCGTGTAGTACAGCGCACCCAGCAGGAAGTGGCTGCGCCAGACGATTTCGGTACGCGGAATATGCGGCAAGCTTTCGTGAACGGCGTCGATAAAGGCATGGCTGGTGTCGTCGAAGGTCTGGGCGATAATCCGGCGCGCAACTTCGTTGGTCTCAGCCGACATGACGGCACGGAGCCGCGTGAAACGCGCACCTCCCCCGGCAAGATCGCTGCCGGAAGAGAATGCCGGCAACACATAGGCGCGTACGATCGCCTCAAGCCGGTCCTGCAGGTCGCGCACCCGTTTCGCCGCCGCCAGCAATTCCGAACGCCGGCGGTTCATCGGTCCACAGTGGCGATTATAGATCTCGAGCAGCAGACCGTCCTTGGTCCTGAAATGATAGGTCACGCTGCCCGGATTGCCGCCGGCGGCGCGGGCGATGTCGCGGATCGAAACGGCATTGAAGCCATTGGTCGCGAACAGCTCCTCCGCGGCGCACAGGATCGCCTCCCGCAAATTGGGCTTGCGGGTCGTCGTTTTTCGGCTGGCGGGCTTGCGGACCATCATTTGTACTATCGTACAAAAGATCAGGTCTAGTCAATAATAGCAGCGGGCCTATAGTGCGAAACGTTGGCGCGTCGCAAGTATGAGGTCATTCAAATGTTCGGTTCGCTCACGGGTCCACGCGCTGCAACGTCGCGTTTCGCTGCAAGCCTGCTGATCGCCGGAATGATGATCGGCACGCTGGGAATGCTTTGCGCCAGTGCCGGTGGCGAGAAGGAAATGCTGGCTCCATCAGGCCATCTGCGCATCGGCGTCTACGCGGGCAGCCCTACCTCGATGGTGACAAATGCCGCTACCGGTGAAAAACACGGCCTGACTTACGACCTCGGGCGGGAGTTGGCCGCGCGCCTCAACGTGCCGGCGGAATACGTCACCTTCCCGCGAATTGCCGACGTGGTCGACGCGATCAAGGACGGTCAGATCGATTTCACGGTGACCAATGCCACGCCGGCGCGCGCAAGCGTCATCAGCTTCAGCGAGCCGCTGCTGGCGATCGAACTCGGATACCTGGTACCATCAAACTCATCGATCGGCAGCCCCAACGAGATGGATCGCACTGGAATCCGGATCGGTGTCACCAAAGGCGGCACTTCGGATCGGGTTCTCTCCGCGAAATTCAAGAACGCCACCGTCATTGCCGCCGAGAGCGTCAAGCTTGGTATCGAGATGCTGCGTCGTGGTGAACTCGACGTCTATGCCACCAACAAGGCCATTCTGTTCGAAATGTCGGATGCACTTCCGGGTGCCCGGATACTGGATGGCAATTGGGGACTGGAGCACATGGCCATCGGCATTCCCAGGGGACGCGAGCCAGCGCTTCCGTTCGTTGCAGGATTTGCGCAGGAAGTGCAGGCCAGCGGGCTGGTGGCGCAGATTCAGCAGCAGGCGGGATTGAGGGGCGCGGTAAAAGAGAAGCCGTAGCCTCCGCCGACGATGCTTATCCGTTGCCGCTCATGACAGGACTTTTGAGCGCAGGCGAACTTCGTACGTAACGGGCATTCCGACCAGCGCTCGTGCGGCGGCTTCCCGGCATTCCGCGTCTGCGACATGAACGACGATTTCTGTCTCGGATGCCGTGATCTCGAACTGGTCTGGCGCGAGCTTCACGCCGCAAAGCGCCGCTTCGATCGCCCGCCTCGTTGCGATCAGCCGCAGCGTCGGCTTGTAGATTTTGCCGACCGGCGTCATCGGCAATTCAGGCAGGATCGAGACCATCCTGGGCAATGCCGCGGGTTCGCTGATGATGGGCACGAGGAAGCCGCGAAGCTCCTCACCGCTCACGGTGGCGCCCTCTTTCAGCGTCACGAACGCGACCGGTAATTCGCCGGCGTAACAATCCGGCTGCCCGACAGCGGCTGCGATGGCGACGTCAGGATGTTGCAACAACGCGTCCTCGATAATGGCCGGATCGATATTGTGCGATCCACGAATGATGACATCCTTGGCGCGGCCGGTGACAAAGAGCCGGCCTTCGGCATCGACATGCCCGAGGTCGCCGCTGATCAGCCAGCCCTCCTCGAAGGTCCCGGCGTTACGCCTGGCGTCGCTGTAGCCGGGGCCGACATGCGGCCCGCGCAAGGCGACGATGCCGCTCGCTCCGGTCGCGCAGGGCGAGTCGAGATCGACTTCGCCGCCCGACGAATGAAAGATTTTGACGTCGGTAAATGGCAGGCGCAGCCCGGTCGAACCCGCGGTCCGCGGCGATTGGAAGGGTTCGATGGTGACGACCCCTGCGCATTCCGTCATGCCCAGAATGTTGCGAACCGGTTTTCCGGTGCCGCGCTCGAAAACATCGGCGAGTTCGGTGGGCAGCGGAGAACCCCCGGTCAGCATCACCCGCAGCGATGAAATGTCCGCATCGACCGCTACCGAATTGAGCGCGCTGATCACCGTCGGCACGCCGCCGATCGCCGTCACCCGATGCCGCTCCACCTGCCGCCAGATCGAGGAGATAAAGCTCCGGTTTCGCATTCCGAGCCGCGTCGGAACAAGGAGAGTACCGCCTGCCGAGAGAACCGAAAGGCCGTAGACGAATGCGCCGGCCACATGGAACAGCGGAAACCCGTTGATCAACACGTCCTCGGGCCGAAGATCGTACATCAGCGCGGCGCTGCGTGCGACGAACGCCTGATTGCGATGCGTGTGCAAGGCCAGTTTCGGCGCACCGGTGGTCCCGCCGGTGTGAAAATACGCAGCCGTCGCATCCGGCGTATCGGCGCAATCGAAATCGAAGCCGGTTCCGTTTTCGGCCGCCGCCAGTTCTTCGAAACAGCCGTCCGCATCCGGCGTGGGACCGTCCGCATCCGCATGCAGGATGTGCGTGACGCATCTGGCCTTGCGCAGCGCCGGGACAATCGCATTCCACATATCGATATCGTTGTTGGCGCCGAGCACGACCGCGACCTTGGCGCGGGCGGCGGTCAGGAGCGCTATGACATGTTCGGGCCGCAGCATCGGATTGATGGGACAGGCGCGCCCTGCGACTTCCGCACCCCACAAGGCGATCTGGCTGGCCGGGACATGCGGCATCAGGATCGCGACGGAATCCTGCATGCCTACGCCCAGGCGGCGGAACAGATTAGCGGCCTGGCGAATCCTGCGAACGAGCATACCGTAGGAGATTTGCACGTCCTTGCCGGGATCATCCGCATCCGCCAGATAGTGCAGCGCGCAGTGGTCGGGCTGCTGCCTCGCGGCACTCTCGATAAGCCCGAACGGCGTTGCCGACGGCAGGAACGCGTCAAGTCCGGCGTTCTCGATGGCAGTTATATCTGCCGAGTTACGGATGACGATCCGCTCGTTCACCTCCGGATCCCCCTGAAAACTTTCTCAGCGCCAGACCGCACTGCTCCGGCATTTGGTAAACCGAATGTTAATCGGATTAAGCATTGGCGCCAACGGTGCGGGTGCCAAAAACGTCGATTTTGCGGCAAAACCCGCCACTGAAGCCCGTCCCTGCCGTCCGCTGCTGAGAATGCCAGCCAAAATGCCGCAGTTTTAACGCATCCTGGATTCCACCCGTTTAACCGTTTCTCCAGCGACTTCCTGCATATTGCAGCCTCACGCATAGCCATTGACGCCAATTCATACAGACTGGGTTCGACATCGTGACATCTTTTGGAAGTGTAATTTTGGTGCGTGGATCCCTCGCCCGGGTTGGGCTTCACGCGACAACCCAGATGGCCATGTCCGCCTTACGGGCGACGGTCGGCAGGTTCGTCAGCATCCGCTGCGCCAATTCGACGATCATCGCCATGATCACGGAAATATCCTGCGAGGATCTGCCGGCTTCCGCCAACTACATCGCCAGCGCCTCGGTCGATCTGCTCGGCGAAATTCTCGGCGGACCGGAACGTCCCAAATTCCAGCGCGGCGTCACCAATTATCCCACCATCGGCGACGCCGTCGAGCTGATCACCAGCCAGGAACTGCGGACGGTCTATGCACCGTCCGGCTCGGACCAGATCAATGTCGGCACCCTGCAGCAGGATCCGTCCGTCATCGCCTATGTCGATATCGAGGAAATGCTCTCCAAGCATTTTGCCGTGCTGGGGTCCACCGGCGTCGGCAAATCGAGCGGCGTATCGCTGCTGCTGAATGAAATCCTCAAATCTCGACCGCACCTGCGGGTGTTTCTGCTCGACGTGCACAATGAATATGGCCGCTGCTTCGGCAACCGGGCGCAGGTTCTCAATCCGCGCAATCTGAAGCTGCCGTTCTGGCTGTTCAATTTCGAAGAGATCGTCGACGTTCTGTTCGCCGGCCGCCCCGGCGTGCCGGAAGAACTCGACATTCTCGCCGAAGTGATTCCGATGGCGAAGGGTATTTATACCCAGTACCAGAACACCGACCGCGTCGGGTTGAAACGCATCGATCCCAAGGTGATCGGGTACACCGTCGATACGCCGGTGCCCTATCGCCTCGTCGACCTGATCTCGCTGATCGACGAGCGCATGGGCAAGCTCGAGAACCGCTCCTCGCGCATCATCTACCACAAGCTGATTTCGCGCGTCGAGACCGTGCGCAACGATCCACGCTACGCCTTCATGTTCGACAACGCCAATGTTGGCGGCGACACGATGGCCGAAGTGATCAGCCACCTGTTCCGGCTGCCGGCCAATGGCAAGCCGATGACGATCATGCAACTGGCCGGCTTTCCCGCCGAAGTCGTCGATTCCGTGGTGTCGGTGCTGTGCCGCATGGCGTTCGACTTCGGACTGTGGAGCGACGGCGTTTCGCCGCTGCTGTTTGTCTGCGAAGAGGCCCATCGCTACGCCGCCGCCGACCGCAACATCGGATTCGGACCTACCCGCAAGGCGGTGTCGCGGATCGCCAAGGAAGGCCGCAAATACGGCGTCTATCTCGGGCTCGTCACGCAACGCCCCGCCGAACTCGACGCCACCATCATTTCCCAGTGCAACACGCTGTTCGCGATGCGCCTTGCCAACGATCGCGACCAGGCGCTGCTGCGCTCGGCCGTATCGGACGCCGCGGCGAACCTGCTGGCGTTCGTTCCCTCGCTCGGCACCCGCGAAGTGCTGGCTTTCGGTGAAGGCGTGGCGCTTCCGACCCGTCTGCGCTTCAAGGAAGTACCCGTGTATCAATTGCCTCGCAGCGAAGCCGCGATTTCGACGGTGCCGTCGGTCGCCGCCGGCCACGACATGCATTTCGTCAGCGCCGTGCTGGAGCGCTGGCGCGGCGCGACCTCGAATCGCGATGTTCCCAACGATCCCGTCATCAACGAACGTCCGGTGGAAGCACCGATGCTGCAGCCCTCGATGGGAACCGATAACGACCGTTTCTCGCTGCTGAAAAAGCCGCTGCGCTGATGGGACCCTGCGTAACTCTTTGAGGTACGCTTTCCGGGAGGGCCGCCATCGACTATGGTCGGTACGATCGCATCAAGCGATGCAAGCCGGAATCTTGGCCAATGACGCAGCCCATTGCAAAACGCTTCCCGACGCCTCCGATCGATAAACTGCCGGACGATATCCGCACCCGTCTGCTGGCGGTGCAGGAGAAGTCCGGCTTCGTTCCGAACGTGTTCCTGACGCTGGCCTATCGCCCGGACGAATTCCGCGCGTTCTTCGCCTATCACGATGCCCTGATGGAGAGAGACAGCGGCCTGACCAAGGCCGAGCGCGAGATGATCGTGGTGGCCACCTCGAGCGCCAACCAATGCCACTATTGCGTCATCGCGCATGGCGCGATCTTGCGTATTCGCGCCAGGAACCCGCAGATCGCGGACCAGATCGCCATCAACTACCGCAAGGCGGATATCACGCCGCGGCAGCGCGCCATGCTCGACTTCGCAATGAAGGTGAGCGCCGGGGCGCACACGGTCTCCGAGCAGGATTTCGCCGATATTGCCAGCCACGGTTTCAGCGACGACGACATCTGGGATATCGCCGCGATCTCGGCGTTCTTTGCGCTGTCGAACCGGATGGCCAACGTCACCGGCATGCGGCCGAACGACGAATTCTACATAATGGGGCGATTGCCGAAGTAAGATCGCCGGCTTCGGATACCGGATACAATCCGGCGATTGAGACACGAGATGGCCCGCCGAACAGCTAGCGTGGCGGTTCGGCTGCCCTCTTCATCGCCAACTCATTCTCCGCCTCAAGCTTCACAAAAGACAACTTAAACTGCGCCCCTCCCATCGCACGATTTTCGACGTCGATGGTCGCGCCATGGAGTTCGACAATTCGCCGCACGATCGATAGTCCCAGTCCGGTACTTCCGGATTGGCTGCGGTCGCGACGCCAGAAACGCCGGAAGATCAGATCACGCTCCTCCTCCGCTATGCCAGGTCCTCTATCTGCAACCTTAACCGTGCCATCTTCCCCAATAGTGAACTCCACGACGGTTCCCCGTGGAGTATGCTTGATGGCGTTTTCAGCCAGGTTGCGGATAGCACGGAACAACGTCTCCGGATTACCCTTGACCCACACCGGTGCATCGGCGCCGAGCAAGGCGACATCCTTGTCCTGCTCCAACGCCATCGGAGCGATGAACTCCACAACTTCGGCGCAGACTTCTCGCACGTCCGCTCTGTCGTTGGGATCGATAACAAAAACATCCAGCTCCGCGATATCGAGCAATTGTCCCACAATGCGGCTCATGGATTCGATGTCCTGGTGCAAGACCCCGGCGATGCCCTGATTATCCAGCGTATCAACGCGCGTGCGCAGGATGCTTAAAGGCGTACGAAGTTCATGGGCCGCGTCCGCGGTGAATTCGCGTTGAACGCGAAAGCCTTCATCAAGCCTGTCGAGCGCTTGATTGACCGCAAAGACAAGGGGCCGAACCTCGCTTGGAATCTCGTCAACAGGCAATCGAACCTCTGTCCGGGCCGGTCCGATGTGTTGCGCGATTTCCGAAGCTTGTTTCAAAGGCCGCAAAGCACGCCGGAAGATGGCAATGTCGGTGATCAGGAGCAACATGAGGATCGGCAACGTGATCCAGCCGACGTTTCTGAAAAAATCGGAAACGATGTCATCTATGATAACGTCGCGGTTGGCGAGGTCTTCGCCCGTCTGGACCCATAGCGTCCGACCATTGACTGCCTTGGGAATGCTGGCACCCGATATCGCCGCGTTATCCATCCGCATCTTCAGAAATTCGACGCTTGCGGATTTCGGGTCGGCGGGAAAAACTGCCGTCCGGTCCTTGAGAGAAGAGATCAGAACGCGCCCCTTCTCGTCAATCACTGCATATGAATAGCGGCCATAGGGTTGGGAATAGAGACCCTGAAGTTCCGGCGGTAATTCCAGTGAAACGCTTCCATCGGCGTTCAGAACGAGATGTTTGGCAACCGCTACGGCTTGCTCTGCCATCGCTTCATTGTGGATGTTATCTGTCGCGAAGTTCAGCAACCACGACAGCGCAAGCGACATCACGACCGACGTGATCAGCACCGCAATGACATGCAGGATTACGATACGCGAAATGATCGATTTGAATCGAATCACATTTTTTCCTCGGCGATGAGATAGCCGACGCCGCGAATCGTATGGATTGTGACCTTGGCGCCTTTCTCGGAAAGCTGTTTTCTCAGGCGGTGCACATAGACCTCGACGGCATTCGATGCGACGTCACCGGACAAGCCGAAGATGTGATCTTCAACCTGCTTCTTCGAAACTACCCTGCCTTTGCCGCGCATGAGCAATTCGAGCACCGCGGTTTCGCGGGCTGACAATACCTGCGGTTCATCATTGATTGCCGCCTGCCTGTTCTGGAAATCAAATTCCAGATTGCCGATGCGAAGCGAGTTGCCGAGCATTTGACCCGATCTGCGCAACTGGGCTTCCAGTCGGGCTACCAGTTCCTCCAGGGCGAACGGCTTCACGAGATAATCGTCGGCGCCGCTGCGCAGCCCGGAAACGCGATCATCAAGTCCGCCGCGGGCCGTGAGCACAAGCACAGGCAACGGGTTCTTTCGGTGCCGGAGTTCGCGAAGAACAGCCAAACCGTCTCCGTCCGGCAGCCCAAGATCGAGAACGAGGCCGGCATAGGATACGGTTAACAGCGCGGCGTGAGCATCCGCCGCTGTTGCCAGAACATCGGTGTCGTATCCCGCCGTTTGCAGGCCCTTAACCAGCAGTTCTGCCAGTTGCTCGTTGTCTTCGACAATCAACAATCGCATGAGCTGACCAGAACACGATCCCAAGGAATGCAAAGAGCCCTTTTTCTCCCGGCAGGCAAGAACGAAAACTCTTGCGGCCAAGAGCTGTGTAAGGCTCGCGTAAGGTTGGCCTCCATCGTCCGTAGCCAACGTCTCGACGGGTCCGGAAGGTCTCAGGGTCCTTTGTCGCCGCCGATGATTGTCCGGACAATGTAGACTGCACATCCCGCTCGAAGCGATGATTCATATCAGCGTGCAACCGATTCAATGCGCGCGAGGACCGCGATCGATGAGCCGGCGATTGCACTCAAATCGCGCAACGCATCGGGCAAACTGTATGCTGTGTCGGCAATGAGGGTCTGGCTTTCAGATTTGACTATTTCTTTTTTATGAAGCGGCTTCATTCCTTTATGAAATCACTTTTAGACGATGCGCGGCCTGTAAGGTTGACGTAAGCGCGACGCGTTAATGACAAGGTCGTATCGGCGCTGATGATCTTGCTGCTCAAGAGCAAACTGCCAGGTAAATTGACGTGAATGCGTTCGGGAAATTATCGAGGCGCGCCGGATCGATTGCCGTGTTGTTCACCGCGATTCTGGGAGTCGGATACGCACTGTTCTGTAGCAAAGGCTTCATTGGTCTTGCCGACGGTCGAGCAAGACCGGGAGAGCAACGGGCTCCTGCCGCTGCTGATCGACCCAAGCCAGGCGAAAACGCCGAAGCGTTGTTTGTCGACTTGTCCGAAAAACAAGCGGCGACACTAAAGATCCGCCCTGTCGGATCGCGCGAATTCGCGCTTCTGAAGACATCTGTCGGCACGATCAACTTTAACGAAAATATGCTCGTTCAGGTATTTTCTCAGTATCCGGGAAAAATCCTCAAGGCGTTCTACAACATTGGCGACGAGGTCAGACTCGGCGATATCCTGTTTACGATCGACAGTCCCGATCTCCTGCAGGCGGAATCATCGCTGCTCGCAAGTTCCGGAGTCCTTGAACTGCAGAAGCGAACGCTGGCACGGGCAACGGCGCTTCTGAAGGCAGGAGGCAGCGCCCAGAAGGATGTCGATCAGGCGACGTCGGATGAGCAAACTGCGGAAGGAAACTTCAAGGCAGCCAAGGATTCGGTGCGCATCTTCGGGAAGTCCGACGCCGAGATCGAACGGGTTCTGATTGACCGTAAGGTCGAATCGACGCTCGTCGTTCCCAGCCCCATCTCCGGAAAGATCGTCGCCCGCAGCGCTGCACCGGGCTTACTGACTCAGCCCGGCAATGCACCGGCGCCGTTTTCGGTCGCGGATTTGTCGACGATGTGGATGTTGGCGAACGTCATCGAGACAGATGTGCCTGCCTACAAACTCGGCCAGGAAGTTGAGGTCAGAGTCCCCGCATATCCTGACACGATCTTCAAGGGGCGCGTCACGACCGTCGGGGCGATGATTGATCCGAATTCACATCGGCAGCTTGTCCGCTCCGAAATCGACGATCCCCAGCATCTGCTGCGCTCAGGCATGCTGGCCAGCTTTGTTATTCGTGTTGAAGACCCCGTCCGTTCGCCCGCGGTGCCCGCCGAGGGCGTCGTCCGGGAAGGTGATGGAACGATGACGGTGTGGGTCACCAGCGACGGCCGCCGCTTCACGAAAAGAACCGTCAGGGTTGGTCTGCAACAGGACGGTTGGGACCAGATACTCGAGGGCCTGCAGCCAGGAGAAACCGCTGTCGCGGAAGGAGCGGTGTTTTTGAACAACATGCTTCTGTTGGGCGACGCCGGTTGAACGGCTCAGGGGCGCTTGGGCCAGATACGGACTGCGGGGTCACTTGATTAAGTCGCTACTTGAGTTCGGTCTGACGCGCAGCGCGATCATCGTCCTTGGTCTTTTGGTGTTCTGCGCAGCCGGGCTTGTCGCATTTTCGCGGCTTAATATCGAAGCTTATCCTAACCCGGCGCCCGTCATCCTAGAAATCACCGCGCAGGCCGCGGGTCTGTCTGCCGAGGAGATGGAGAAATATTACACGATTCCGATGGAGGTGGGTCTCTATCCCACGCCCGGCGTTGTCAATATTCGCTCCACTTCTTTCTATGGATTATCGTTCGTGCGAGTGACGTTCGCCTATGGCGTCGACTACTATTTCGCGCTTTCGCAAGCGTCGATCATGTTACAGCAAAATGTCAATCTGCCGGGCAATCAGGTCGCCCAGATTCAACAGTCCAGTCTGGTCGGAGAAATCTACCGCTATCAGATCGTCGGCCCCCCGCACTTTGGACTTACCAATCTGCGCACGCTGCAGGATTACGTGGTTACCCGGCGTCTCCTGACCGTTCCGGGAGTCGTGCAGATCAACGCCTGGGGTGGAACAACAAAGCAGTTCAACGTCGATGCGGACCTGGACAAGCTCGAAGCCTACAATATCACCGTTCCTCAACTTATCGCCGCGCTGGGCAATGCCAATATCAATGTCGGAGGCCGGGAGATCACGATCGGGCAGCAATCGGTCAACATCCGCGGTATCGGTCTGGTCGACAGTGGCGGCGCTGATGACGTCACCAAAGGCTACAGGGTCGAGGATATCGAGAACGTTGTTCTGAGCCAGTCAGGCGGACTGCCCATACAGGTCAAGAACGTCGCCACAGTCTCGATCGGTTACGTTCCCCGGCTTGGCATTGCAGGCAGGGATCACGACGACGATATTGCAGCGGCGATCGTCGTGATGGGACGAACCCAGCACACCAACGATATCATTCCGCGCGTCCAGGCCGCGGTCGAAAAGCTGAACACCGATGGAAGCCTGCCGGCCGGGGTCAAAATCGTCTCATATTACGATCGCAGTTCATTGGTCGGGGTGACCACCCATACGGTTCTGCACAATCTGATCTTCGGCTGTCTGCTGGTATTCCTCATTCAATGGATCTTCCTGGGCGATCTCAGGAGCGCCATCATCGTCGGCGCCAATATTCCGTTCGCGCTTTTCTTCGCGATCATCATTCTGGTCCTGCGCGGAGAGGACGCAAACCTGCTGTCGCTTGGCGCGGTCGATTTCGGCATCATTGTCGATTCGGCCGTGATCATGATGGAAAACATCTATCGAAACTTTCAGTCAACCCCGGAGCACCGGCAAACACTACTTCATCATCTTTCCGAAGGGTATTGGGGGCCAGATCCGACATCCATGGCGGACCACGCGACCGCAAGCCAGCTATGGACGGCGCGGTTGCGCATCATCTTCGTCAGCGCGCTGCAGGTCGATAAGGCCGTGTTCTTCACGGCCGCGATCACGGTGACCGCCTTCGTGCCGCTGTTCACGATGCAGGGTGTGGAGGGCCAGATATTCGGCCCGATGGCGCGAACCTACGGTTACGCCCTTGCCGGAGCGCTGCTCTCGACGTTTGCGGTGACACCGGTGCTGGCTTCGTTGCTGCTTCCCGGGCACATCGAGGAGGTCGAGACAATAATCGTGCGCACCTTGCGCTCGGCTTACACCCCGGTGCTTCGCTGGGCGCTTGGAAACCTGAAGATTACCGTGATAGCGGGAGCCGTCTTCCTTGCCTTGAGCGTGATGGCTGCATCGAGGCTCGGCAGTGAATTCCTGCCTGCCCTTGAGGAGGGCAACCTATGGATCAGGGCAGCAATGCCGCCCACGATCTCGCTCGATGCGGGCACCGACGCGACAGCCAGGATGCGCGAGATTTTGCTGCGGCATCCCGAGGTTCTCACCGTTGTATCGCAGCATGGCCGGCCGGATAACGGCAGCGACGCCTCGCCGTTCTCCAACGTCGAGCTATTCGCGCCACTCAAACCATTCGACGAATGGCCGGCTGATCTGACCAAGGATAAACTGACCGAGGGATTGCAGAAGGAGCTCAGCGAGGAACTCCCGGGCGTTGGCTTGAACTTTTCGCAATATATCCAGGACAATATCGAAGAGGCACTGTCTGGGGTGAAAGGCGCCAATTCGGTCAAGATTGTCGGACCTAACCTCGAGAAACTGGAGATACTTGCATCCCAGGTGATGAACGAGATGGCGAAGGTCGAGGGGGTCGCCGACCTCGGAATATTTCACCTCCTGGGTCAACCCAACCTCAACATCAGGATCGATCGCGAAAAAGCCGCGCGCTATGGTCTCAATACCGGTGACGTCAACACCGTCGTTCAAGCGGCACTTGGCGGCACCATCGCTACAACGATCCTGGAAGGCGACAGGCAATTTGGTCTGGCCGTCAGGCTCGATCCCAGGTATCGCGCCAGTATTGACGCCGTTCGCACCGTCAAAGTCGGTTATCAAACACCGGCGGGCACGAACGGGTATGTTCCACTCAGTGAGCTCGCGGACATCACGCTCGACACCGGCGCATCCTTCATCTATCGCGAGCGTAGTCAGCGCTTCATTCCGATCAAGTTCAGCGTACGCGGCCGCGATCTCGGCGGCACCGTCGCGGAGGCACAGGAGCGCGTTGCGAAGGCGATCAAGCTTCCGAACGGATACCAGATCCTCTGGGCTGGCGAGTTCGACGACCTTCAAAATGCGAAGCAGCGACTGCTCATCGTTGTGCCGATCACATTGCTTTTGATTCTTGTTCTCCTCTACGGACTATTCAATTCGTTGCGCGACAGTCTCCTGGCCGTCGCGGGCATCCCCTTTGCGATCGGAGGCGGATTGATCGCGCTCTATTTCGCCGGGCTCGATTTCAGTGTGTCCGCAGCGATCGGCTTCATCTCGCTGTTTGGCGTGGCCGTGATGGATGGAATTCTCAACATCACCTATTTCCGCGAACTCAGGATACAGGGCATGGATGTCGCGGCGGCGGTGTTCCATGGCGCGGAGCAACGGATGCGGCCGATGTTGATGACCGCGCTTTCGGCGGGCGTCGGGCTTTTTCCGGCGGCGATCTCTCACGGCATCGGAAGCCAGGTCCAGCGTCCCCTGGCAACGGTTGTCGTCGGGGGCATGTTCATCGGGCCGCTACTGCTGCTGGTTGTTGCTCCCGCGCTCCGCAAGATATTTCTCTCCAAAGGCGAGAGCATCGCGAACACCGCCGAAAACATAGAGACCGCCGAAAGCAATCCGGAACGTCGATTGGAACAGGGATCTCGCGAGCCCTGAGGGATTCGATCATATGTTACGCGTAGGGCGAATTGATCCTCGATGGCCGCTTGTCTACCCGGCTCGAGCCACGTTTGATCGCAGACGTCGGGCTGATGCCGGCGCGGTCGCAGCGTTTGTCATATCGCTGGCTATTTCAGGCTGCGCCGTGGGACCGGATTTCACGCCCGCCCCCGCACCCGACGTCAACGGCTATGTCCCCGGCAAACTGGCCTCACCAAGTCCCGGTCCGGGCGGACCTCGGGTACCAGGCCAACACTTCGTCACAGGCGAGGCTGTCGCGGCGCGGTGGTGGTCGGCATTCGCCTCCACGGCACTCAACAATCTCGTCAAGGAATCGGTCGATCACAATCCAAATTTGCAGGCCGCCGAGGCCGCGATTAGGGTTACTCAATACAACGCGCAAGCGCAGCGTGGACTGTTCTTTCCGCAAGTAACAGGCAATTCAACGTCTTCCAAACAGTTGTTTTCCAATGCCGGGTCAGTGTTCGGTGATCTTGGTTCGGTGCCGCAGACCGAGTACACGCTTGTGACCAATCAGCTGACCGTGTCATTCGTACCGGATGTCTGGGGCGGCAACCGTCGGGCCGTCGAAAGCCTTGATGCTCTAACCGAGCAGCAATTGTTTCAGCTCGAGGCGGCCTACCTCGCCCTCACCAGCAATGTCGTCGCGGCAGCAATTCAGGAGGCATCGCTGCGCGGCCAGATCGCCGCGACCCGGCGTATCGTTGCAATCGAGCGCAATCTTCTCGACATTCTGAAGCGCCAGTTCAATTTCGGTCAGGCGGCACAGGCTGACGTGCTCGCCCAGGACGCAGCACTCGCGCAGGCAGAAGAATTGCTCCCTCCTCTGGAGAAACAACTTGCTCAACAACGCGACCTGTTGACAGCCCTCGCCGGGCGACTGTCGGCCGACGAGGTGGCGCAGAAATTCGATCTTGCGAATCTCAAGCTACCAACCAACCTCCCTGTCAGCCTCCCCGGCAAGCTCGTTGATCAGCGTCCAGATGTGAGGGCGGCTGAAGCCAACATGCATGCGGCAAGCGCACAGGTCGGAGTTGCGATCGCAGCCCGGCTTCCGAACATCGTGCTCTCCGCAAATGGCGGATCCAGTGCGTACAATCTTGCGCAAAGCTTCACGCCGGGCACGGGATTCTACACGCTCGCTGCCGGCGTGACGGCGCCTATCTTCGATGGTTTTACACTCTATAACAAACAGAAGGCAGCTGAGGCGGCGCTGGCCCAGGCGGAAGCTCAATATCGGTCCACCGTCATTACCGCGTTTCAGAATGTTGCCGATGCATTGCGTGCTCTGCAATCAGACGCCCGAGCCATGAAGGCCGCTCGACGCGCGGAAGATACTGCAAGGGCCAGTCTCGATATTGTAGAGAAACAACTGAACGCGGGTCAGGTCAACCAGCTCGCGGTCCTCAATGCGCAACAGACCTACCTGACGGCGGCCGTGATCCGCGTGCAGACGGAGGCCAATCGTCTCTCCGATACCGCGGCTCTTTTTATGGCCCTTGGCGGCGGCTGGCCGTCCGCATGCACGACACCGGATTGGCGTCAATGTGCGATGGACGAGCCACCAGTTGAAAGTCCCCAGATCCAGAGCTTCACGACAGATCGACCGGCCGGGAATTAGCTGGCTGGAGTGCTTCGAATATTAGATGTACCCCCTGGTTGGAAGTTCGCGTCCTAATCATCCGTGGCCGGTCCACACCAGCCGGGCAAATAGACCGCGTCCTTGCTCCTCGCCAGCGCCAGCCCCTTCTCGATCGATTTCTCGAAATTGGCTTCCACGCCCTTGCGAGACATTTTCCGTCGCAGGAAATCCGCCCACAAGAATTCGCTGAACGGGGTGGTATCCTTGGCAAAACCTCCGGCACGCCGCAGTTCGCCGGCGAGACTGCGGAACGGATCGTCCTTGAGATCTGCGACCGTTTTTGGAATTTCCTTGAAGGGGCGGCGATCGCCCTTGGCGTCGTAGGGATACACCCATCTTTTATTGTCGAGCACGCCCCAGAACGCGTCACGATCGACCATGGAGAGGTCGCCGATGATGGTAACGAGGATGTCCTTGACGCCTTCGTCGTGAAGCGAGCGCGCCAGATGATGGTGATCGACCACGTAGTAACGCTTGTCTGGCCCCAGAACGACCGGGATCATATGTTTCCCCAAGAGCTCCGCCTGCTTCTTCTTCGACTTGTGTTCCCGCCAGCGTTTGCGCTTTTCCTTGACCTCCCGCATTCCCACCGTCATCTGGGTCGGGCGCAGCGACAGGATCGGTATCGGCTGCACCAACGGTTCGCGCGTGTTCGCCATGACCTGAACTCCCCTTGTCTGACCTGTATCTCACCTGACAAAAATTCCGCTGAAATATCCGCGATTATGGCATGGTGCCTCGGGCTGTTAAATGCCTTTGCCCGGCATCACCTGAGATTCGAAAAGATGGCCAAGAGCCAAAGCGAGCGAATACCGAAGGCACAAATCGTCCGGTTTGGCGATCGGGAAATCATCACCGAGGGCCTTCACCTCAGTTTTTGGGCCGACATCAGCCATCGCTGTCTGACCGCGTCCTGGCCGGCTTTCATCGGCGGCGCCGCGCTGGTGTTCGTCGCCTTCAACGCGGTTTTCGCCTTTTTCTACTGGATCGGAAATCAGCCGATCTCGAACGTGCCCGGCGGCGCCTATATCGACTATCTCTATTTCAGCATCGAGACGCTTTCGACCGCCGGTTATGGCGACATGCATCCGGATACCCACTACGGACATTTCATCGCAACGGTGGAATTGTTCACGGGCATCTTCTCGATGTCGCTGATGACCGGATTGATCTTTGCCCGGTTTTCGCGGCCGAAGGCCCGGTTGCTATTCGCCGACAACCCCGTTGTTTGCAGGCACGACGGCAAGCCGACGCTGATGCTGCGCCTCGCCAACGAGCGTCATAACATCATCAGCAATGCCACTGCCAAATTGTGGTTGTTCAAGAATATCGTGAGCATGGAAGGCGAACAGCTCAGGCAATTCTACGAACTGCAATTGACGCAAAACCAGAATCCCGGGCTGGCGCTGAGCTGGACGCTGTATCATGTCCTCGATGAGAACAGCCCGCTTTGCGGGATAACCGCGGATGATCTCGCGGCTGTAAAGGCCTCGCTCGCGCTGGTGGTGTCCGGATATGACGTCGTTGCAGCGCAAACCGTCCATGCCCGAAAGACCTACGATTACTCCGATATTCGTTTCGGGCACCGCTACGCCGATATTCTCGGCATTGCGGAAGACGGCCGGCTCAGGGTCGACTACGGCCGGTTCCATGAGACTATGGAGGGATAGATTTTCGCATCCGTGCCATGTCAACATTTTCTGTAAGACGCGCCGCAAGCGTGCTAAATAAATCGAGGATGTTTCGGAGCTGGCAACAGTGAAAACCCAGCGGCCCATAATGGCGGATGACGAGCATCGCGTGCTCCAATTCCGCCCGCGCACCTCGGCCCATCCGCCGGGTCGGCGCCTCGGCTTTGGCGAGCCGGCCCTAGGCGGGTCTCAGCTCAAAGACGTTCAACCCAAGGACCATTGGCCGGCGGCGAATGATCTGTCACGCTATGAGCGCGAGCGAGATGAACCGGATGATTTTCGCCATCGCATGCTGGCGAATGTCGCAGCCTTTGCGTTTACGGTGGCGCTGACCGCCATTGGAATATGGCTCGCCATGAGCATCTCGGATATGCGCAAAACCCAGGATTGCGTACTGATGGGCCGCCGCGATTGCGCGCGAATTTCCGCCCCGCATATCTAGCCATTTCAGGCCAATCCGTCCTGTTTTAGCCCTCGAATCCGATCGACGTTGCGCTGCCTCCATTGAACTTGGAGCCTCGCTCCGATATACGGGCACTCGACTTTGGCTGGCGGATAGGGCATTCCGGGACGACGGCCCCATTCCGCACGCCGATCCGGAATTTATCTCCAATATATCAAAGGCTTAATGATGTCTGCCACATTCGATCAGATCGCCAACATTATCGCCGAGACCTGCGACATTCCGCGCGACACCATCACCCCGGAAAGCCACGCCATCGACGATTTGGGCATCGACAGCCTCGATTTTCTCGACATTGCGTTCGCGATCGACAAGGCGTTCGGCATCAAGATGCCGCTGGAGAAATGGACCCAGGAAGTCAATGACGGCAAGGCCACGACCGAGCAGTACTTCGTGCTGAAAAACCTCGCCGACCGCATCGACGAACTGGTCGCCGCCAAGAACGCGAGCGCTGGCACCGGCACGGGCGCCTAATCGCCGGCCATGAAGCTTGAATATTTCCAGCTGATCGACCGTATCCTCGACCTCAACATGGCTGAGAAGACGATTACGGTCGAGGCTCAGGTTCCCGAGCACAACACCATCTTCGAGGGACATTTCCCGGGCTTTCCGATCATGCCGGGCGTGCTGCTGACCGAAGCGATGGCGCAGAGTTCCGGCTGGCTGTTGCTCGGCGTGCTGAGTTTCGAGCGCATGCCATTCCTGGCGATCGTGAAGGAAGCCAAGATGCGGGGTTTTGTCAGTCCCGGTCAACTGTTGACGATCGAAGCCAGGATCGAGCACGAGGGCTCGGGTTTTGCCGTCACCTCGGCAAAAGCCCGCGTCGGCGCCGAGTTGAAGTGCAGCGCTACCCTCACCTTCCGCCATATCCCCTTCCCCGACCCTGCCTTGCGTGGACACATGAATGCCATGGCCGAAAAAATCGGCTTTCCGCAGCAGGCGATAGCGCATGACTGAGCTGAATTCCTCCAAGCCCGGTCCGATCGAGGCCTGGATCACCGGTATCGGCATCGTATCGTCGCTCGGCGAAGGGCTCGATGCGCATTGGGACGCCCTCAACGCGCGGCGGATCAATGTCGAGGAGAAGCGTTTCGCGCCGTACATCGTTCACCCGCTGGCTCCGGTGAGCTTCGATGCCCAGATCCCGAAAAAAGGCGATCAGCGTCAGATGGAAGCTTGGCAGCGCATCGGCACCTATGCGGCCGGACTTGCGCTGGATTCCGCGGGCGTCAAGGGCAACCAGGAAATCCTCGGGCGGATGGACATGATCGTCGCCGCCGGCGGCGGCGAGCGCGATATCGCCGTCGACATTGCCATTCTGAACGCCGATGCCCGGGGTAATTCGGGTCCAGCCTTTCTCAACGAACGGCTGATGAACGACCTGCGGCCGACGCTGTTTCTGGCCCAGCTCTCCAACCTGCTCGCCGGCAACATCGCCATCGTCCACGGCGTTTCCGGAACATCGCGCACCTTCATGGGCGAAGAAGCCGCCAGCATCGACGCGGCGCGGATCGCACTGGCGCGGATCGCCTCCGGTCAAAGCGACATCACGCTGGTCGGCGCCGGCCACAATGGCGAGCGCTCTGACCTGCTGGTGCTCTACGAGTTCGGCGACTTCAATTTGACGGACACATACGCGCCGGTATGGGCACGGGAAAACAGCAGCGGATTTGCGCTGGGTTCGGCTGGGGTTTTTCTGGTGATCGAATCCCGGGCGCACGCCGAGGCGCGCGGCGCCAGGCCTTACGCAAGGCTGACCAACGTCGTCGCCGACCTCGCGCAACGCAAGCAACCGGGTGCGGTGACAAAATCGCTGGAAACGCTGTGGCCGAAACTCGGCGCGCTGAACGATAACGGCAACCTGATCACCGGTACCACCGGCGTCGAACCCGTCACCTCGGAGGAAAAAGCGTTCCTCCGGCAGCACCCCGGTTATGCGGTACGTGCGACCGGGACGATGTTCGGCCATACCCTGGAAACACAATTTCCACTGGGCATCGCGCTGGCGGCGCTTTCGATCTCGCGCGGGGCGTTGTTTCCGCCGAACGACCCGACGGGGCTGGAGGTTGAAACGACCGAGCCCCCGACCCAGATCGTCGTGATGGGCGCCGGTCACTGGCAGGGCGAAGGCTTGGCGCTGGTCGAGGCGATCACGTAGACACGGCGGCGGCACTGACGGGGAACATCATGACAGCACCACGCGATACATTCGGCCGGCCGATCGTCGTCGTGACCGGAATGGGCGTCGTGACATCGCTCGGCGCCGGCAAGGTCGACAACTGGACGAGGCTGACCGCGGGTGAATCCGGGATCCGCACCGTCACACGCTTTCCGATCGATGGCCTGAAGACGACGATGGCCGGAACCGTGGACTTTGTTTCGGTCGATCCTTTCTCCTCGACGGGGCTGAGCGAAAAACTCGCCGAAATCGCCACGAAAGAAGCGCTCGAACAGTCGGGCATCGGGCGCAAGGGTGATTTTCCGGGACCGTTGTTTCTTGCGGTGGCGCCGGTCGAAGTCGAATGGCCGCAACGGCTGGAAGTCGGACGCGCCGTCGGCAAAACGGAATTCGACTATGGCGACCTGTTGCGTGTCAGCGGCGGCGGCAAGTTCGCGCAATTTCATCACCGCTTCATGTTCGGTTCGGTGGCCAGTCATCTTGCGGAAACGTTCGGCACCAAGGGATCGCCGATTTCGCTCTCGACCGCCTGCGCATCCGGCGCCACCGCGATCCAGCTTGGCGTGGAGGCGATCCGCCGAGGTGAAGCCGACACGGCGCTGTGCGTTGCGACCGATGGCTCGGTCAATCCGGAAGCCCTGGTGCGGTTTTCCCTGCTGTCGGCATTGTCGACCCAGAACGATCAGCCTCAGGCTGCGTCCAAACCATTCTCGAAGAATCGTGATGGTTTCGTCATGGCGGAGGGCGCCGGCGCGCTGGTGCTGGAGAGCTATGAAGCCGCCACCGCACGCGGCGCACCGATCCTCGGAGTGCTCGCGGGCTGCGGCGAGTTGACCGAACTCGTTTCACCGCACCCGCTCGAGCCCGGACGGCAAGCCGATCATCGGCTGCGTGCGCAAGGCCCTGGCGGATGCCGGCATGACGTCGGATCAAATCGACTACATCAATGCGCACGGCACCGCCACGCCGGAAAACGACAAGATGGAATATCTGGCGATCTCCAACGTGTTCGGCGAACGCGCCAAGCAAATTCCGGTATCGTCCAACAAGTCGATGGTCGGCCATACCATTTCGGCGGCGGGCGCGGTCGAAGCCATCTTCTCGCTGTTGACGCTCGAGCATCAGCGGATACCGCCGACCATCAATTATGAAATACCGGATCCGGCGATTCCGTTCGATGTGGTCCCGAACAAGGCCCGCGACGCCCGCGTTACCGCCGTCATGTCGAACTCGTTCGGCTTCGGCGGCCAGAATGCCTCGCTGGTGCTGACGCGCGAGCCAATCTGATCGCCTGGCTCCCGCGCTGACGTGGCGATCGCAAGCCCGCTTTTGTCCGGCAAACTCATCATTGGTTCCTGATGCATCCCCTGCTGCTTCGCGCCAAGGCCCGTATTCGCGACGCGACCAAGCCGCTCGGCGAAGCCGTAGTCGGCGCGTTGACGATCGGGCTATTGCGCGCCACCCGCTATTTCGATCCCGTCAAGACGGCGAACCTGTTCGGCCGGATCGCGCGCTTCATTGGCACAAAGCTGCGCGAAGACCGCATCGGCCGTGAAAATCTGATAGCCGCTTTTCCGGAAAAATCGCCCGAGGAAATCGAGACCATCCTGACCGGCGTCTGGGACAATCTCGGCCGCGTCGGCGCCGAATTCGCCCATCTCGATCACATCTGGGACTACGATCGCGATCATCCCGAGCACAGCCGGATCGAAATTCCACGACGCACCATCGAACTGTTCGATCAGTTGCGGGACGACGGCAAGCCGGCGCTGATTTTCGCCAGCCATCTCGGCAACTGGGAATTGCCGGCGCTGGCCGCGGCGGCGCACGGCCTCGACGTGGCGATCCTGTTCAGGCGCCCCAACAGCGCGTCCGCCGACCGAGCCATCGAAAAAACCCGCGCGGTCAAAATGGGGACGCTGATTCCGGCCGGCCGGGACGCGCCGCTCAAGCTGGCGGAAGCCCTGCAGGATAACCGGCACGTCGCCATGCTGGTCGACCAGTATCTCACCAATGGCGTCGAGGTGACGTTTTTTGGCCGCAGGACCAAAGCCAATCCGATGCTGGCGCGGCTGCTGCGGCAGGTCGAATGTCCGATTCACGGCTCGCGCATCATCCGCCTGCCGGACAATCGCTTTCGCGCCGAATTGACCGAGGAAATAAAGCCGGTGCGCGACGCCGCGGGGCAAATCGATATTCAGGGAACGACGCAGGCGATTGCGTCTGTCGTCGAAGGCTGGATTCGGGAATATCCGGATCAATGGCTGTGGCTGCACCGCCGCTGGCGGTAGCGCCTCGAAAGCTTCGGCTGGAGTTTATCGTATTTCAAACAGCCTATCAGCGTAATTGCGAGCCTCCGCGTTCCCGCGACGCGATTTTCGCCCGGGTTATGCATTTCGGTCCGCCCAATGAAACCAAAGGGCACAGGGAATGCCGGGCGCACGATGCACCCGCAGCCCGGCGTGCAGAAATAGAAAAGCACACCAGTGTAGTCACTACGGTCACATCGGAATCGCCCGACATTCCCCGCGCAATGGTTTACGGCTTATACGCGCTCTCCTCGGTGAGCCTCGCTCTATTGCCACCGTCGCTGGCGATTTGTCTTCGCCAACTTGACACCGGCGTGAGGGTGTCAGGACCACACGATTTGGCCGTCCGCATCGGCGCCGTTCGTCAATAGCGCCATCCGCGTCCACCGCATCCCGCTCCGCGTCCGTGACGATCGCGAGCCGCCCCTTTGGAAGGAACGGGACGCGACATGAATAATCCGAAAATCAGAACTAGTCAAGAGCTAATTCTGTAATTACGAAATAAAATTCTTAACAAACGGACCTGCATCCGTAGGATGGGTTGAGCCCTTGCGAAACCCATCGGCTTGTCTCGCCAATTCGTGAACATGCCGACATGACCGGCTATCGCCGCCACTTCATCGCCGGAGGCACCGTCGATCTGGCCGATCGCCGGCTGGCTGCTGACGCAACATATCGACGAACTGCGAAGCGCTGGCGGCTGACCAAATCGGCATTTTCGCGCAGACCACAGAACGGCTGTTCCGGAAGGCAATCCACGCCGATACTGCTGAGGCCGAGACGGCCGTCTAGCTCGCAGCCTGCCGGTGATCGTTCTACCCGGGCGGCCGGCTGCACCGTCTCGGACGCAATCACCTTCCCGTCTTCACCCGGGTCCAGAGCCGGTTGATGATGCGCTGCGTGGCCGGGTCGCGCGCGGTGATCACGAACAGTTTCTTCTGCGTCGCTTCGTCGGGATAAATATTCCTGTCGTTGAGGATCTTGGGATCGACCAGCTTCTGGCTCGCCAGATTGCCGTTGGCGTAGGACAGGAAATCCGAGTTTTTGGCGGCGACCTCGGGCCGGTAGAGATAGTCGATCAGCGCATAGGCTTCAGTGACGTTCTTCGCATCGGCCGGGATCGCCAGATTGTCGAAGAACATCTGCGCGCCCTCCTTCGGGATGGCGTAGCCGATCTCGATGCCGTTTTTGGATTCCTCGGTGCGGCTGCGCGCCTGCATAATGTCGCCGGACCAGCCCACCACGAAGCAAATCTCGCCGGTCGCCAATGCGCTGAGATATTCCGATGAGTGAAACTTGCGGACATAGGGCCTGATCTTGATGACGAGATCGGCGGCCTTCTCCAGATCGGCCTGCCTGGTCGAATTCGGATCGAGCCCGAGATAGCTCAGGGCCGCAGGGAAAATATCGTCGGCGGAATCCAGCATGTGAATTCCGCAATCCTTGAATTTTGCCAGATTCTCCGGCTTGAAGACGATGTCCCAGCTGTCGATTTTGGCATCTGGCCCAAGAATTTTCTGCACCGCCTTGACGTTGTAGCCGATGCCGGTGGTGCCCCACATGTAGTTGGCGCCGTAGAGGTTGCCGGGATCGTAGATCGCGAGTTGCTTCGTCACCACCGGCCAGGCGTTGGCCAGGTTCGGCAGTTTCGACTTGTCGAGCTTCTGGAAGATATTTGCCTTGATCTGGCGCTGCAGGAAATACGCGGTGGGAACGACGACGTCGTAGCCGGATTTTCCCGCCAGCAACCGCGTCTCAAGGGTCTCGTTGGCGTCGAACGTGTCGTAGACGACCTTGATGCCGGTTTCCTTGGTGAAATCTTCCAGCACCCCCGGCGCCATGTAGTTCGACCAGTTATAGAAGTTGACCGTGCGTTCCTCCGCATTCGCGGAAGGCGGAGACAACGCGAAGATCGCGGCAACGGCGGCAACAAATCGGATCGGACATGCGGCTATGGTCGGCGCATCGTTTGCTCCTTACCGGCGGTGCACTGCGTCCGACAACCGCTCCAGCGCGGTATCGAGCGTGGCGTCTTTCTTGGCAAAGCAAAACCGCACCACCGACGTCACGGCGTCTTCCTCATAGAAAGCCGACACCGGGATCGCCGCAACCTTGTAGTCGGTCACGATACGCTTGCAGAACGCCTCGTCGGTCTCGTTGAGCCCGAGCGGCGAAAGGTCGACGGTGAGGAAGTAAGTGCCTTGCGATTTGAGCACCGGAAAGCCAATGCTCTCCAGCCCCAGCGTGAGCCGGTCGCGGCTTCGCGCCAGTTCCTTGCGCATGTCGAGAAAATAATCCTGCGGCTTTCCGAGGCCGTAGGCGACCGCTACCTGCAGATTGGGCGCGGTCGTAAAGGTCAAAAATTGATGCACCTTGGCGGCTACCCGCAACAGCGGCGGCGCCGCGCAGACAAAGCCGATCTTCCAGCCGGTCAGCGAGAAAATCTTGCCGGCGGAGCCGACCTTGATGGTGCGATCGCGCATGCCCGGAATCGTGATCAGCGGAATATGCTCGCGGCCGTCGAAGATCACGTGCTCCCAGACCTCGTCGCAGATCGCAACCGCGTCGAACTCCTGACAGAACCGCGCAAGCAGTTCGAGGTCCTCGCGGGGGTAGACCACCGCGGCGGGATTGAGCGGGTTGTTGAACAGCACCGCCTTGGTCTTGTGATTGAAGACGCGCCGCAGCGCCTCTTCCGTCAGGCGCCAATGCGGCGGCTCCAGCCGCACCAGCCGCGGAATGCCGCCGGCCTGGCGGATGATCGGCAGATAGGAATCGTACACCGGCTGGAACACCACGACCTCGTCGCCGGGCTCCACCACCGCCAGGATCGCCGATGTCAACGCCTCGGTGCCTCCCGATGTCACCATCACCTCGGTCATCGGATCCAGCGCAAGACCATGCCAGCGTTCGTAATGCGCCGAGATCGCCTGCCGCAGTTCGGGAATGCCCATCATCGACGGGTATTGATTGTAGCCGCCCATGACGGCATCGGACGCCGCGCGGCGGATGTCCTCCGGCCCGGGGTCATCCGGAAATCCCTGCCCCAGATTGATGGCGTTGTTGTCGCGCGCCAACTGCGACATCGCCTCGAAAATCGTGACCGGAAGGTCGGCGAAAACCTTGTTCATGGATATGGAATTGGAAGTCATAGGAGCGATCAGCCGCCGGTCCTGGTCGGCAATCCCGCAGCCTTCCAGCCGATTATTCCACCAGCAAGATGCTTGTCATAGGGCAAGCCGCCGGCCTGCGCCGCCAGCGACGCCGTCACGGATCGTTTGCCGGAACGGCAGGCAAAAACCACCTGCTTGCCCTGCGGGTCCGGAATATCCCTGGGGTCGAAACCCGAAAGCGGAACCACGACGCCGCCCGGATAGGCCTCCACCGCGACTTCATTCGGCTCGCGGACGTCGACCAGGAGATAACGCCCCTCGTCCATTCCCTTCGATACGTCTTCCGGCGTCAAATCGTGCACCTGATGGTCCGCCACGTTACCCTCCCGACAACCTGCTTCAAGGGTCCAACTGGCCCCGCCATTCCGGCGGGCAAAGTCGCCTCTCGCGCGGCGAAAATCAAGCGCTGCAAACGGCTTAAAAGGCCGCCAAGGCCCGAGCCCCGCGTGCCCTTGTTGGCGTGGTGCAGTTATTCTCTGGCGGGCTTGTTTTCAGGTCAGAAGTTGCTTCGTCATGGGCCAGGCCCCTTCAGGCGTTTGAGGACCGATCGCTCGGTAGCCTCGTCGGAAGTAGAAACCGCTGGCGTTTGAACTTGCTTCCGCACGAAGCACGGCAACGCCCCGACCACGCAGCAATCCTTCGAGCCGGTCAAGCAACGCCGAGCCGACACCCCGGCCGGCATATTCGGGCGCCGTGTACAGACCTTCAAGATAGTCACTGCGAACGGCGCCCCACCCGGCCACCGTGCCATCCAGCTCAGCAACCCATATTTCCAGTTCGCGAAGCTTTCGCTCCATCCCGGAGGGCGTGAGCTGCATCGCCCAGGTCCCGGCTTCTTCGAAGGAAATCGCCGGCGCGGTCAGTTCAAGGATCGATTTTCGCCGCACTTCGAACAGAAGTGTTGCGTCTTCAAGCGTGGCCCGGCGGTGAACTGCAGCCCCCATGCGAGATCCAACAGTCAAATATGAAAGACCCACGCTAAGGGTACCGGTGCCGTCCGGAATGTGGTTGGAATTCGGAATGGCGTATTCCGGGTAACATGAAGTTATCGTTTCAAGCGGCGAGGTCAATTGGCTGATCGATGGGTTTTGTGGCGAGAGTTTGCCAGCCATCGACCTTGCGCATGCTGATCTGCCCCGATGCAAGCAATGCCCAGAACAACATCGCGGCAGTGTCGGCTGACGGCAACACTGTTTGTGTCTTGATGCGGCGCTTGAACTCTTCGTGCAGCCGCTCGATTGCGTTGGTCGTGCGTAGACTACGCCATTGGCTCGGCGGCAGGCGGGCGAAGGTAAACAGGCGATCGCCAGCTTCCTCCAGGCTGTCGGCAACGGCACGATGCTTGAGCCGCCACTTGCGGAGGAAGGCCTTGCGGCGAAAGGCGATCTCATCGGGTGTGGCCGCATAGATCATGTCGTTAAAGTCGGCCGTGATCTCGTCGTGCAGACGCTCCGGGGAATGGGCGAGCAGGTTTCTATGCTTGTGAACGGTGCAGCGTTGCACCGGCACGCCGTCCCAGACCGCGGCAATGGCCTTGTCGAGCCCTGGTGCACCATCGACGATAAGGAACTCGGGACGCCGCAGCCCGCGCTTGATGAGATCGTCCAGCGCCGTGCGCCATGCCTCGGCGCTTTCGCCGCCCATGCTCTTGATCGCGAGCAGAACCTTCTGGCCGTCCGCTCGTACGCCCAGCACAACGAGCAGCGAGATCGAGGTTGCCTTGCGGTCGAGCCGCACTTGGACGACGGTGCCATCGAGGATCAGGCGCACGATCGGCTCCTCGGCCAGCGAGCGGCTGTTCCAGGCGTCCCAGTCGCTTTTGACCTTGCGCCAGGTCCGGCTCACCGTGTCCTTGCCGACCGTACCGCCGAACAGCGCCGCCAGCGCGCGACGCACCCGCCTGGTATTGGTGCCGGCAAGATAGCTGCTTGCAATCAGCGCGTCGGCGGCAAGCGTGCGCCGCTGATAGGCCCGCAAAGCCTGGCTCTTCCATTCCGCCGTCCCGCCCTCCGGCGTGGTCAGCCGGGCTCGCGGCACCGCGATTTCGATCGGCCCGAACGTGCCCGTCAGCGAGCGCGTCCGGCTGCCATGACGGTGGCCGGTGACGCAGGCTCCTGCTTCATTGCCGGCCATCTTGCTTCGTTCATAACGCGGCCGTGCCAGCGCGGTATCGAGCTCGCTGCGGATCAACTCTTCGATGAACTGACGCGCCCGAGCCCGTACCTCGGTCTCGATCGGATCGAACCAGTTGTCGAAAAGATCAACAGCCATCTCAGTCACAGGCTGCATGGAATCAGGCTTCGTGGTAACCTTGCTCATGGCGTAGTCTCCAGTCCGACGCTTCAACGCCCGACGATTTCGAGGTTGATCACCCCGGAGACTACGCCAACCCTAATTCCTACCAACCCTGCGACGGCACCAGGGTACCTTACCAGCATGGAGCCCACAGACTGAGTTAAAATGACCCCGTTGCAAAGGGCATCGACCGATCGATTGCCCGTAGCCACTTGCGGACAAGCCGAAGTTTCATGACCGTATCTGTCATAGCGATTTCAGACCGACTTCCAGTTGCCTTCGGCATATTGAGAGAGGACGCCGAAGCGGATGGACATCGTCACATGAGTCGTTTGGCTTCCGAATTAGACGAAAGCCCGGCGATGTTCCATGCCATCTTTGCGGCTTACATTGGGGACGATCTGGCGGGTATCGGAGCTATCACGGATGAGCCGGAACGATCGTCAATACCGGCCTGGCGGATGCGCAGGCTCTATGTGCGTCGGCGATTTAGACGGAGAGGCGCCGCGCGCGCTATCGCTGTTGCCCTGATCCGGCAGGCGATCGGTGAAGTTCGGATGCTGACCGTCAATGCAGGTAGTGAGCAGGCGGCCAAATTCTGGGAGCAAATGGGCTTTCATCGAGTTGGTGGCAAAGGTTGGAGCCACGAAAAAGAATTTAAGTGAGCGCGATTGCGGCCTAGACCGTGACCTGCGTTCCGACTTCGACCACGCGGCCGGTGGGAATCTGAAAATAGTCGGTGGCGTCGTTGGCGGTACGGCTCAGGGCGATGAAAAGATGGTCCTGCCAGCGCGGCATGCCGGAATGCGCGGCCGGCTTCAGCGCCCGCCGCGACAGGAAGAACGAGGTCGACATGATGTCGAATTGCCAGCCCAGCTTGCGGGCGATCGCCAGCGTCCGGGGCACGTTGGGCGATTCCATGAATCCGAACCGCAGCGTCACCTTGGAGAAGGTCGCACTGATCTCTTCGAGCCGCACCCGCTCGCTGGGATCGATGCGCGGCGTCGGCGCGGTCTCGATGGTGAGAATGACATTCTTCTGGTGCAGCACCTTGTAGTGCTTGAGACTGTGCATCAGGGCGGTCGGCGCGCTGGCGGGATCGCTGGTCAGGAACACCGCGGTGCCGGGGACCCGTTGCGGCGGACGTTTTTCCAGCATCGCCACCAGGTCCGTCAGCGGAAATTCCAGCTTGCGCGATTTCTCGAACAACAGCCGGCTGCCGCGCCGCCAGGTGTACATCAGCAGCATCACCACGGATCCCAGCGCCAGCGGCACCCAGCCGCCCTCGAACACCTTCAAAAGGTTCGCCGCAAGAAAGGTGAGGTCGAGAAACAGGAAGGGAGCGATAAGTGCTGCGGCGGCGAACGGCGACCATTTCCAGACCCGCCAGATCACGACAAATCCCATCATTGCCGTGACCACCATGGTTCCGGTGACGGAAATGCCATAGGCCGACGCCAGCGCGCTCGACGAACGGAACAGCAATACCAGCAGCGTCACGCTGATCAGCAGCAGCATGTTGACGCGCGGGATGTAGATCTGGCCGGAATGTGATTCCGAAGTATGGCGGATTTCAAATCTCGGCAGCAGGCCGAGCTGGATGGCCTGACGCGTCAGCGAATAGGCGCCGGTGATGACCGCCTGGCTCGCGATCACGGTCGCAACCGTGGCGAGACAGACCATCGGCAACAAGGCCCAGTCCGGAAACATCAGGAAGAACGGATTTTCGATCGCCTTGGGATCGGCGATGACCAGCGCACCCTGCCCCAGATAATTCAGCGCCAGTGACGGCAGCACAATGAACAGCCATGCCGTCTGAATCGGCCGTTTGCCGAAATGCCCGAGGTCGGCATAAAGCGCCTCGGCGCCGGTGACCGCGAGAAACACCGCGCCCAACGTGACAAAGCCGATGACACCATGGTGCATCATGAAGGAAACGGCATAAAGCGGATTGAGCGCATACAGAACTTCGGGATGCTGCATGATCGGAACAATTGCCGCAATCGCGATCACCGCGAACCAGACGCACATCACCGGTCCGAAGAAAGCGGCGACATGCGCCGTGCCGCGCGACTGAACTGCAAACAGCACAAAAAGAATGATCACCGTCAGCGGCACCACATAGGGATCGAACGCCGAGGTGACGAGCTTGATGCCCTCGATCGCCGAAAGCACCGACAGCGCCGGCGTGATGACGGCGTCGCCGTAAAACAGCGCGCCGCTGATGATTCCGAGCAGCACGATAGCGCCGCCGCCATGCGTGACCGCGCGCTGGGCCAGCGCCATCAGCGCCAGCGTTCCACCCTCGCCATGGTTATCCGCGCGCAGCAGGATCAGCACATATTTCAGCGTCACCACGATGATCAGCGCCCACAGGATCAGCGAGAGAACGCCGAGCACCGCCTGGGCTGTGACAGTGCCCGTGGCCCCACCGGCTGCAATGACGGCTTCGCGCAGCGCGTACAGCGGGCTGGTGCCGATATCGCCGTAGACGACACCGATACTGCCGAGCATCAATGCCTTGAAGCCGGCGGTGGAATGCGCGTCGCCATGGCCATTAGCCGCCGCCGTTTCCGGGGCGGGAACTAACACATCACTGGTCATGAGAGCGGACGCCCCAAATGCTTCACTGCACAATAGCAAAGCGAGGCAGGCTTATAGTCCTGCGTTCAAGGCATGGCTAACTGTTTTTGATGCCGGAGCCATGCAAAAATGCATAGATCGGCCCATGCGCGCTTCAAATCGTGACTTGGGTTCCGACCTCGACCACCCGCCCGGTGGGAATCTGGAAATAGTCGGTGGCGTCGTTCGCCGAGCGGCTCAGCGCGATGAACAGATGGTCCTGCCATTGAGGCATTCCCGACTGCGCGGACGGCTTGAGCGAGCGCCTTGAGACGAAAAACGACGTCGCCATGATGTCGAACTGCCAGCCGAGCTTTCGCGCGATCACCAGCGCCTTGGGCACGTTCGGCGATTCCATGAAGCCGAAGCGCAGGCGCACGGTGGCGAATTTGTCGCTGATGGTTTCCATCCGGACCCGATCGGACAGATCGACCCGCGGCGTCTGCGCGGTCTCGATCGTCAGGATCACATTGTGCTCGTGAAGCACCTTGTTGTGCTTGAGATTATGCAACAGCGCGGTCGGCACGAAATTCGGATCGCTGGTGAGAAAGACCGCGGTGCCCTTGACGATATGAGGCGGGCGCTTTTCGAGACTCTTGATCAGATCCTTCAGCGGCACCTCGATGCGCCGGGTCTTGGCGATCAGGATCGCGGCACCGCGGCGCCAGGTCCAGATCGTGATCGCCATCGTAAACCCGAACAGCAGGGGCACCCAAGCGCCTTCGAACAGCTTCAGGAGATTTGCGCTGAAGAATGTCATGTCGACGACAACAAACGGAACGATCACCGCAGCCGCGGTGGCCACGCGCCAGTTCCACAGCTTCCAGATCACGACGAAACCCATGATCCCGTCGGCGACCATGGTGGTGGAGACGGCGATGCCATAGGCGGACGCCAGTCCGCTCGAGGTGCGGAACAGCAGCACCAGCAGCAATACGCCGGTCAGCAGCAGCGTGTTGACGCGCGGCAGATAAATCTGCCCGGCATGCGTCTCCGAGGTGTAGCGGACCTCGAAACGCGGCAACAGGCCAAGCTGCACCGCCTGGCGGGTCAGCGAATACGCGCCGGTTATCACCGCCTGGCTGGCAATCACCGTCGCCGCGGTCGCCAGCACCACCAGCGGCAGCAGCATGATTTCCGGGACCATCCGGTAAAACGTGTTCTCGATCGCCTCCGGATTGGAGAGCACCAGCGCGCCCTGACCGAAATAGTTGATCAGGAGCGACGGCAGGACGAAGTAAAGCCATCCGGCCTGGATCGGCTTGCGCCCGAAATGGCCGAGATCCGCATACAGCGCCTCCCCGCCGGTGACCGCGAGAAATACCGCGCCCAGCGTCACCAGCCCGATGGTGCCGTGAGAGAGCAGAAAATGAATCGCGTACCAGGGATTGATCGCCACCAGCACCGAAGGGTCGTCACTGATGTGAACAAGTCCCATCACCGCCAGCGTGCTGAACCACAGGATCATCACGGGTCCAAATGCGGTTGCGACCCGCGCGGTGCCGCCGCTTTGAACGGCGAACAGCACCACCAGGATGAAAACCGTCAGCGGCACCACGTAATGCTCGAGCGCGGGAGCTGCGAGCTTGAGGCCCTCGACTGCCGACAACACCGAAATCGCCGGCGTGATCATGGAATCGCCGATGAACATCGAGGCGCCGAGCACACCCAGCGCCAGCAAGGGCCAGCTTCTTCGGCCCAGCGCGCGCTGCCCCAGCGCCATCAACGAAAGCGTGCCGCCCTCGCCGTTGTTGTCGGCACGCAGCAGCAGCAACACGTATTTGGCGGTGACGACGATAAAAAGCGCCCACAGGATCAGCGACAAAACCCCAAGCACGATGACGCGGCTTGGCGGATGACCCTCCGAGGCCGCTCCGACGGCCTCGCGGAACGCGTAGAGTGGCGAGGTTCCGATGTCGCCAAACACCACGCCGATACTGCCCAGCGTCAGGGCCCAAAAGCCCGTCGTGCCCGGCGCATCGACATGAGCTTCGGTCGTTGTCCCGCTGAGAGCCATGATTTCTGAGAGAACGCTCGATGGGTTGATTTGATCCGGGCCGGGCTATCGACGCTTCCGACAAGTGAGTCAACCGATCAACCATAGCACGCTGGCGCCACCCGGTTTCAGTCCACTGAGGCGGCCAATAGTTGCAGGGAGGTGGTAATATAGTACAGGAGCGAGTTATGGCTTCAGGTCTGGCGGCAGCGGCGGATTTTCGCGCATCAGCGTGATGGTCACGCGGCGGTTGGCTGAAAGCGAGGGATCGTCGGGAAACAGCGGCTGCCCGTCGGCCCTGCCCGAGACGGCGAAAATATGTGCCGGCGGCAAGCCTTCGCCTTCGAGAATCTGACGCACCGCGTTGGCGCGATCGGCTGAAAGATCGAACGCTCCATAGTCGCTTCGCGTCGGCTGAAAGCCCGCCGCGGTGTGACCGACGATCGAAACCCGCAACGGAATAGCCTTCAGGGGGGACGCGAGTTTCTGGATCAGCCGGCGGGTGCGGTCGTACGGCACCTTGGAGCCATCGGCAAACATCGACCGGCCGTCCTGGTCGACAATTTCCAGGTTGAGGCCCTCATTGGTTTCCTCGAACATGATGTGCTTCGAGATTTCCGTCAGTTCCGGCATGTCCTGCAACGCCTGCCGCAGCGACGCCGAGGCCAGCGCGAACTGGCGATCGATCTTGAGGCGGGCGCCGGCGCTGAGGCTACGCTCCTGCTCATCCGGGGTCGGCGTATTGGATGATTGTTCCGGGGAAATATGCTCGGCATTTTTCAGCTTCGGCCGCGTCGGCAGACCGTCGGATTCGACGATGCCGGAATAGCGCACCTCGGTCTGGGTGCCGAAGGCGTCGCGCATCGAGCCCGCGACGATCCTGAGCTTGTTGTTGTCCATGGTGGAAAATGCGACGAGCATCACCAGGAAGCTCATCATCAGGCCCATCAGATCGGCAAAGGTCACGAACCACCCGTGCCCTCCGCTGTGCCCGGCGCCACGTTTTTTCTTCACCATTTCTGGTTTTTCGAACCGGACCGGGCTGTCATGCCGGAACCGGCTCGCCTTCCTCGTGGCGGTGTTGTTCCGGCAAGTAGGCCAGCAGCATTTCACGCACCAGCGTCGGGCTCTTGGCATCGCGGATCATGAGAATGCCGTCGATGATCAGCGTGCGGTTGGTTTCCTCGTCGAGCAGCTTGCCATGCAGCTTGTCGGCGATCGGCAGGCAGAACAGATTTGCCACCAGCGCGCCGTACAGCGTCGCCAGCAACGCGGTCGCCATGAACGGACCGAGTTTCGACGGATCGGTCATGTTGGCGAACATCTGCACCATGCCGATCAGGGTGCCGATCATGCCGAAGCCCGGCGCGCAGTCGCCGATGGCGCGGTAAATCTTGCCGCCCTCGTCGAGATGCATCAGGAAATTGTCGCGGTCGCGTTCGAGATTGTCGCGGATGAATTCGAGATCGTAGCCGTCGGCGACGTAGCGAATTCCCTTGGCCAGAAACGGCTCGTCGGTCTCGACCTTTTCCAGGCCGAGCGGTCCCTGCTTGCGGGCGATTTCCGCGATGCGGGCGAGTTCATCGACCAGATCGCGCGCCGACAGACGGCTCATCGTGAAGGCAAACCTCGCGCCAAGCGGCAGGCCATGGAGGATCGCGCTCAGCGGAAACCGGATCATGGTGGCGGCGATCGAGCCGCCGAAGATGATGATCAAGGCATGCTCGCTGACGAACATCTGCAGATCGCCGCCCATGAATACCATTACTGTCACGACAAGAATGCCGGACACGAGCCCGATGCTCGTCATGATATCCATGGTAACTCCAATGCGTACGCGAATTGCCGGCCGTCCTCGACGGTGGCGCGGCAGTCCGGGCCGCGTAATGGACCCTACGTATCTGCCATTAAAGACGCGTTACCGAATTGGTAGGCATAACAACTTGTTAATAAAAACAACTTGTAAAACTGGACATCAAACCATCCGGCGGCGGTGTTCCGCTTTGCCCGGTTCCGCTTGTCCGGTTCTGCTGCGCCATACATCAGCGCGCATCACAACTTCCGGATCGAACCCGTCTGTCGGAACCAACGACTTAAATGGGCATTGTGCAGAAACAACCCGGATGGAGAAAGACATGCGTTCACTCTTTGCACTCTCCGCCCTGCTCATCGTCGCAACCTCAAGCCCGACAATGGCCCGCGACTATGCGTGGTGCGCCCGCACCGAATCAAATGGCTTCAACGGCGATTGTTCCTTCACGTCCTACCAGCAGTGCATGGCTACGGTGAGCGGACAACGCGGCGAATGCGCCACCAATCCGCGGCTTGCATTCGACCAGGTTCGGCCCCGGAACCATGGCCGGGCCAATCCCGAATGGCGGAACGGCTGGGATAACCGCTGGTAGGATCAGTCGCTCAAAGCGGATACGACAACAAAGGCCCCGGAGTAACTTCCCGGGGCCTCTCAGTAGTCGACAAGGCGCAGCCTTCGTCGTTATTTATCGTAGACGCCCCTGGCGTGGTCGAACCGCTGCATCGATACGGCCTCGGCGGTCAGCACGAAACGCGTAAGGTCGGACCCCACGACAAGGTTTCCGTCCCAGGTCGTGCGTGCGCGCGTCTCAATCTCGTGTTCCTGCGGTCTGGGATTATCCGCATCCCCGATGAGCGTGATGTGACTGAAGACAGCCATGCGCGGTTTGGTGCGCGCAAAAACCGTTCCAGCTTCTTCCGGCGTCGTATGGTGATTGAGGATGGCCTTCGCCCACGGGGCATCCAGTAGCGGCTTTGGCGCTACCGCCACCTCGTGAACCAGAAGATCGACGCCAGCTCCATGCGCGATCAGATTCTCATCGAACCTGGTATCGCCTGACAACAAGACCGAGCGTCCTGCAAAATCGATCCGGTATCCGTAAGCCGGCTTGATCAGCGGACCGTGATTTACCGAGAACGCGGTTACCCGCACGCCGTTGCGTTCGAACACAAGTCCGTCCGCCGGAAATTCATGCGCCACGACCTGCGTTCCCGCGTCAAATACATGCTCATCGGCCAACCTGATCTGAACGTCATCGTCAAAGGTATCGCGCATGGATTTTGCGATGCGGGCGATGCCGGTTGGTCCCCATATTTCCAGCGGTTGTTTTCGACGGACGGCGGGCGGCCCCAGATATCCTATGGTCCAGAGATCCGGCAGCCCGTTCAGGTGATCGGAATGGAAGTGGGTGATAAGCACCGCATCTACTTTGCCTGGCCATATCCCAAGCTGGCTGAGGCGCACCGCGCATCCGCGGCCGGCATCGATCACAATGTTGAGGCCGCCGGCCTGAACCAATGTCGACATGCCGTACCGGGTGGTGCTCAGCACGGGATCGCCCGTGCCCAGCAAGGTGACAACCATCGAATCGGCCGGCGTGCCCGGCCGCGCCTGCGCAGCCAGCGGTGTCGCGGCCACGCTCCCGATCCACGCAGCGCCGGCGGCAAGCAGCGAACGGCGGCTGAGACCTTTGCTTTGGTTGCTGGACATTTGCGGCTCCCGCGCTATCGCGTCGCATCGGGCGCGATAACGTCGCCAAAGCGTTCCCAGGATTTGCCGGCGAAGCGCTGCATCTGCACTTGATTGATCGGTGTAAACGGACTGCGGACGGTATCGATCGCGATCCCCGGCAGCAGCATGTCCAGCCCGACATTTCTCAGATTGTTGGCCTGCTTCATCACGTTCTCCCGCCGCAGGTCTTCACCCGCCTGCCGCAGCGTGACGACCAGGGTCTGCGCCAGCAGGTAGCCAACGACATTCGAGATGTCGGTTTTGTCGCCTCCGGGATAGTAACGGTCCATGAATGCGGTCCATGCCTTCATGCCGGCGTCATCCTTCCAGCTCGGATCGGTCGGATCCTTGTAGGAAGCCCAACTCAGGACGCCCTGCGAATTGTCGAATCCCGCCGGCTTGAGAACGGTGCCGGCCGAGGCCGAAGCTTGCGGAATGAACAGTTTCGGCTTCCATCCCAGCTCCGCGGTCTTGCGAATAGCCTGTGCGGCAAATTTGGGCGTCGCAATATTGACCAGCACCGTTGCACCGGAGGCCTTCAACTGCACCAGCTGGGAGTCGATGGTTGGCGCGCTGACGTCGTAGGAGGATTCCGCGACGATCTTCGAGGCGCGTGGACCGAGGACATCCTTCAGACCCTTCAGGACGTCACGTCCGAAGTCGTCGTTCTGGTAGAGTACGGCGATCGGCTCCTCCGGCAGACTTGCCGCCAGGTATTTCGCGAGTACCCGGCCTTCGTCGTGCAGCGCCAGCGGCCAGCCCATACTCCACGGCGAAGTCTCGGGATCGTGGAATCGCGATGCGCCCGTCATTACAAACAGCTGCGGAATGTTTTTGCTGTTGAGATATTTCTGAACCGCTGCGCTGGTCGGCGTGCCAAGCGAGCCGAATATCAGCAGCACATCGTCGCTCTCGACCAATTTGCGCGTCTGCTCAACGGTCTTGGAAGGGTTGTAGCTGTCATCATAACTCAGGAAGCGAATTTTCCGGCCGTTGATGCCCCCTTCCTCATTAAGCTTGTCGAAATAGGCCGCAGCGGCCTTGATCGTCACGCCGAGGCCCGATACCGGGCCGCTATAGGGCGCCGTGTTCCCGATCCTGATCTCCGTCGAGGATACGCCGGGTCCCGTGAAATCGCCCGGGCGTGCCGGCTGTGAAAATGCAACGGTGAGCAGGATTGTCACCGCGATACCTGCATTGCGTCGATGTGAGATCATTGTTTTCTCCCTTCTATCATGTCCTCTGCGCCGCCAGGAATTCCACCAAGGCAAAGCGCGTTTTTTATTTTTTGGAAATTTTCGTCGCTGTCGTTGGCCGCGATACAGGCGATGTGTCCGTCCGGACGAACGAGAATCGCCGATGTCGGCTCGCTGCCTGCAAGCACGGTCCATGACCCCGACGCATCCTCGAAGTCGGTGTCGATGGCGGCGATGCGGACCGGCGCCCTGGCGCCATCGATGGCGGCCTTCCATCGCGACGGCGCCTTGCCGCATAGCAGCGTGAACCGGTCGGGCGCGAGCAGATCGAGGGTCGATACGCGCTGCTGCGATCGCACGATCCAAGCATGCGGCATGCGCGCGCCGACCGCGATCTGCGGCCGGTAGTCGGACACATGCGCGGTCCAGTCCGTCGAGGCTGAATAGCTGAAGCCCAATTGCAGCCCGAAACTATCGAAGTGCTCGCGTTGCTGCTCGATCAGGCGCGGCAGCGAACCATCGCGTTGCGCCTCGATCAGCCGTTGTTCGAATTTTTGGCTGTCGCCGCCCGACAGGCGTTCCTGATCGGCCACGAATTGATAAAGTCGCGTGATCTCCAGCGCGTTTTTGTGGCTCTGGGCGGAATAGACCTCGGCGACGAACCGGCGCTCGCGCTCGTAACTGTCGAGCAAATCCGGGCCAGCCCATTTACCTTCGACCGCAGCGATCTTCCAGACCAGATTGTGTGCATCCTGGATCCCGCTGTTGAGACCGAGGCCGCCGGACGGCGGAAAGCGATGCGCGGCGTCGCCGACCAAAAAAATGCGGCCGTCCCGGTACCGCTCGGCCAGCAGCGCCGTCATCGTCCACGGGCTGATGTGCCGGATATCGACCGGCATTGCGCTGGTTCCGATTGCGTCCCGCACCAGCGCCAGACAGCGCTCGGGCGTGAAGGCGGATGCAGGCTCCTGCGTGGAGTCGTACCGGTGCATCAGAACGAAAGTCGACTCGAGCCGGTAAGCAATCAATGTCGCGGGGCCCTTCGGATCGACAATGAAGTACAATACGGCCGGACGATCGCCGAGCAGCGGCCGAAGGTCGGCCGCGAAATGAATCATGATGCGATCCTGGATTCGCTCGACGCCCGGCATTTCAATCGATAGCGACCTGCGAACGCTGCTTTCGGCGCCATCACAAGCCAGAACATATCGGCTCGATATGGGGTAGTGCTCCTGCTCTCCAGCGTCGACCGCCGAAACGACGCCGCATCCGGTTTGAGTTGCGGAAACCCAGTGGTGCCTGCGCCGCAGCTCGATCGCAGGAGACATCGTCACCCGCTCCAGCAGAATGTCTTCGAATTCAGGTTGCGGAATATTGACGAGCGGCGTCGGCGTGAACGCGAGCGCGGCCGGATCCTGCCGCTCGTAAGGCAGGCAACCGAGTTCATGCCCGGACAGGCCGGTGACGAAACGGACGAAGCCGCCTTCTTCCGGAGGCGCCGACCGCGCGGCGATCGCCTCGCGGTCAATGCCGAGCGCACGGCAGATTTCGAGACTTCGGGGGTTGACGGCGTGCGCGCGCGGCGGCCCTTGCCGGCGTTCGCGGCGTTCGAGAACGATGCAGGACAGGCCCAGCCTGGCGCACAACAACGCGGCGGTCAGTCCGACCGGACCGCCTCCGACGATCAGCACGTCGGTCTGCGCCTTATGTTTTTCGCGCGCGCTCATCGCGTTCCTCAGCGCGGCCCGGCCGTGAACGAAGTTGCTTCCGACAACCAGGATTCGGGCGGGCGACCGCCCCAGCCGCCCCGAAGCTGCGAGACGTTCCACCGGACCGGTTCGTCCTCGCTGTCGATGGTCTGATAGTGCGTGGTGAACAGCTCGATGCGATGCCCATCCGGATCGCGCAGATAGACGAAACGCGCGAAGCCCGGCGCAAAATGCCGGTTCGGACCGAACTCGACGCTGCTGCCGAAGCCGTTTTCAGCCAGCGCGTCGCACGCGAACATCAGATGGTAGGTCTCCGGCACCACGAAGGCGGTGTGATGCAGGCGAGGCCCCGCGCCGCGCGCAAACACGATATCGTGGGGATTGCCCTTGCGTTGCAGGAAAACCGCCGTCAGGTCGTCCGAGTCATCCACCGCGATATATTCGGAGAGCCTGAATCCCATGCCCATGTAGAATTCGAGCGCTTCGCGAATTTGCGGCGTCATGATCTGAAAATGATCGAGACGCTGCGGACAGGCCCCCCTGAATGCGCTTGCGGCCAGGATCTGACGCGGACGCGTGCCCATGTTCGCACAAAGCTCGAGCGGCACACCGGCCGTATCCGTGGTGTGCAGCGTCCGGCGCTGATGTTCGACCTCGACCCACTGCGCCAATTGTCCGTTGCTTTCGAAATAGATCCTGGCGCCGTCGAGATCGTCATCGGTAAGGACCCGCATGCCGACGCGCGCGCAGCCCGGCTCCGTTGCCTGTTCAAGAACCAGGCTGTGATGGCAGGCTTCTTCCAGCCCGCGCAAATAGAGCCTGTCCGGCTGGCGCTCGGTCACGACGAAACCGAGCGTATCGACATAGAACGCGTGGCTTTTGGCGAGGTCGCGGACGCGCAGCACCACATGGCTTGCGCGCGTCATGTTGAAGGAAGGCCTGAACACCGGCTTGGGAATTGTCATGCGCGCCTCCACGCTGGCCTCGGCCTGCCGTCAGATGAGTCCACTGTAACCGCCTCCGTCGATCTGAAGGTTCTGTCCCGTGATGAAGCCCGCCTGCGCGCTGCACAGGAAAGCGCAGGCATCGCCGAATTCGTCCGGGCGGCCGAAACGCTTCGCAGGCAACGAGTTCGGCGATCCTGCGCCGCGCCTCATCGCGGTCGATGCCAAGGTCGCGCATCATGCGCTCGGCCATGAATTTCTGGCGGTCGGTATCGATGCGCTCCGGCAGCAGATTGTTGAGGGTGACATTGTCGGCGGCAGCCTTGATCGAGATCGCCTTGCAGGCAGCGGTTAGTCCCGCGCGGGCCGAGGTGGAGAGCTCCATTCCCGGGCGAGGCGATTTGACCATCGCCGAGGTGATATTGACGATCCGGCCAAATTTGCGCTGGCGCATTCCCGGCAGCACAGCGCGGATCATCATCAGGGGTGCGAGCATGTTCTGCTCCACGGCCTCGAGCCAATCGCCTTCGTCGAACCTGGCAAAATCCCCGGGCGCCGGTCCGTGATTGTTGGTCACCAGGATATCAGGCGCGGGGCATGACATTACCAGCTTCTCGCGCCCGGCACGCTGCCCGATATCGGCTTGAACCGGTGTCGCCTCAAATCCAGCGCCGCGGATAGTCGCCATGGCAGCCGTCAAGTGTTCCGCATCGCGGCCATTGACGAAGACGTTGCAGCCCTCTCGCGCCAGCGCCGTCGCACAGGCCAGCCCGAGCCCCCGAGACGAAGCGCAAACGATTGCTTTTCGACCCTTAAGTCCGAGATCCATCCCCGCCCCTTTGCCGCCTTGGGCCGGTTTGAAACCCTGTCCAGCGCGCGACGCTACGCTTAAATATGATCGATCATTTTGTCAACTTTGATATATTATCGATCATTACGGCATTGCCCCGGCGTGGTATATGGATCGTCATGACCAAAACCAAATTCGATAAAGCCCGCCGCCGCGATGGCGAGACCTTTGCCTCGGCGACCTATGCCCAACTGCGGCGCGACATCACCGATGGACAATTTTCGGCCGACGGCAGGCTGCGCATCCGGCAACTCTGCGAGCGCTACAAGGTGGGCATCAGCCCGATCCGCGAAGCCCTCAACCGGCTGTCACGCGATGGCCTGGTGAGGCAAAGCGACTTGCAGGGATTTTCGGTGGCGCCGCTGACGGTCGATGAGCTGGACGAGTTGACCAAAACCCGCTGCTGGCTCAACGAAATCGCGCTTCGCGAATCCATCAAGAACGGCGATGCGAACTGGGAAGAACAGATCGTGCTTGCCTTCCACCGGCTGTCCCGGGTGACGCGTTGGGTCGATCCCGACGATCAGGACAACGTCCTTGTCAATCCCGAGTGGGAGGTGGCGCACCGACATTATCATGCGAGCCTGATCGCGGCGTCCGGATCGTCTCTGCTGCGACAATATTGCGAGCAGTTGTTCGATATCGCGGACCGCTATCGGCACCTGTCCCGCACACCCGCCGCGAAGCGAACGCGCGGGCGCGACGAGCATCGGCTGATCATGGAAGCCACCATCGCCCGCGACGCCGACAAAGCCGTGAAGCTGCTCTGCGAGCATTTCCAGAAGACCGCCAACCTCGGCCGGCAAGCGCTGGCCGCCCAGCGATAGGCAGCGATGTGCGTACCTCCCGTTTGCACGCAACGGCCCAACGCGCAAAGCCGTGATAGGCGATCGGACTGACACCATCGCCGCAGTCTGCTAAGCATAACCGGCGTACGCTTTTCCCTTTGGCACCGCTTTTGATGAAATTCCGCTTCGCCCTTCCGGTCATTCTCTGCACCACGCTGCTGGCAGCCTGCGGCGGCAGCGACCGTTTTAGCGTGGACAGCGCCGCCCCGGCCGGCGCTGCGCCTGCCGTCAGCTCCGCTGCGGGTCCGCCTTCCAACCTCGCCGGCCGCTGGACGCTTTCATCGCCCGGAGCGGCGTCCTGCGCCATGACATTGGGTGCGGTCCAGGGCGCAACCGAGGGCACCATCGCCCCGGCCGGAGGCTGCCCGTTCAATTTCTTCACCAGCCGGAAGTGGACCTACAGTGAGGCGGGTCTCGCGATACGCGATCACAACGCACAAATCCTGGCGCAGCTGATGCCGGCCGGGCCGGACCGTTTTGAAGGCAAGACCACCGCCGGCCAGCAGGTTGCGCTCTCGCGCTAGCGGCGGCCGGAATCCTCAACCGGTCGGCAACAACTACGGTTCTCGACTATAGCCTGGGGATTTTTCCCGCATCGATCACCGCATTCCATTTTTTGATTTCCGCGGTCAGGAGATCGTGCATTTCGGCGGGCGTGCTGCCGCGCGCCTCGCCACCGACCGCGGCCTCCAGCCGGGCCTTGACCTGTGGATCGGCCAGCGTCGCCAGCACGGCCTTGTTGAGTTGAGCCACGATTTCCGGCGGCGTTCCCTTTGGCGCGATCAGCCCTGCCCATGTCCGGACGTCGAAATCCTTCAGGCCGGCCTCCGCGGCCGAAGGCACGTTCGGCAGCAGTTTACTCCGCTCGGACGACGTCACGGCGAGACCGCGCACACTCCCGCTTTCGATCTGGGGAGCAACCAGAACACTGGTGCCGACAATCATCGGCACATCGCCCGCCAGCAGCGCGGCAATCGCCTGGGAATCGCCGCGATAGGGAATGTGCACCACATCGATGCCGGCAGCGTTTTTGAGCAATTCGCCGGCAAGATGGTGGGTACTGCCAAATCCAACGGACCCGAAACTAAGCGCGCCCGGCTTCGCCCTGGCGAGCGCGATCAACTCACCGAGCGTTTTGGCCTCGTAATCGCTGCGGACGGCAATCACCAGCGCGTAATAAACAACCGTCGAGATCATCTCGAAACTGTCGACCGGTTTATAGCCGAGCGAATTGTACAACGCCGCCGAGATAGCGTGGCCGCCGGTGATGAGCCCGAGCGTGTAACCGTCCGGTGCAGATCTGGCGACGGCTTCGGATGCGATGTTGCCTCCCGCTCCCGGCTTCGCCTCGACGATGATGGTTTGTCCCAATTGCCGGGACATGCCTTCCGCCATGATACGGGACAAGGTATCGGCAGCTCCTCCCGCAGCAAATCCGTGAACGATGCGTATCACGCGATTTGGATAAGGCTGCGCGTGGGCGGCAGGCGCGACAAGCCAAAGCGCGATCGCACACACAGCAAATCGAATAACGCGGCGCCGCGATAATCGATATTGAACGTCCATCATCTCTGCTTTCCCATCTGCAACCGGCAAGGTGCTCAATTTTTCCGTCTGAACTCGGTAAGTTCAGGTGTCGGCGGCAACCCCCAGATATCGCGGGGCAATCCTGTCCAGACTTTCGGCCGCTGCGGACGGTCCCGATGCCATGGCTGCGGCTCGAAGTAACCAAGTTCCTCATCCGTCATGCGATCGAGATCGAAGAACATCTCGACGACCTGCCCGTCGGGATTACGATGATAGACCGCGACGTTGTGGCCGGGTCCGTGCCTGACCGGGCCCCACAGGATTTGCATCCTGTTGCGCCCGAGCAGATCGCAGGCGCGGTGCATGTGCGAGGAATCCCGCAACTCGAAAGCGACGTGATTCATGCGCCGCCCCTCGCCCTGCACGAAGTTGAGCGAATGATGATCGGCGCCGCATCGCATGAAGACAAAGGACTGTTCAATCCAGTCGGAGACCCGAAAGCCCAGCACTTCGGAATAGAACTTCGAGGTGCGCAGTGGATCGGCGGTGTACATTGCGATGTGGCCGAGCCGGTTGGCCGCAATACCCCTGCCCGGCTCCGTGGCGGGGCTGGCGTTCCAGCCGGAGATCAGTTCGATCTCCGTCCCTTCCGCATCTGTGAAGACGAGCGAACGGGAAACCCCGGGCGCACTGTCGCTGCGAACATCGGACTTGATGCCGGAAGCCGCAAGATCGGCGCCGAGATCGGCAGCATCGATATCCGGCGCGACCTCGAACGCAATGCGCTTGCAGACCGGTTCCGTGCCCGCCTCCAGGATAACTGCGAGTTCCTCGGATTCCGTCGCGAGGAATATCCGATCCGAGTCGTGGACGACGATTCCCAGCCCGACAATCGACTCGTAGTAATCGGCCTGCCTTGCACGATCGGGCGTCGAAAAGCAGACATGCCTGATACGCCTCGCCTTGATCATGGGTTTCTCCGCATTCATTCCGGGCAGCTTCGCTTTTCTTTCACGGCGTCATGATGATCTTGCCCAGCGCCGCGCCGGATTCGAGCAGCGTGTGCGCTCTCCGCACTTCGGCGAGCTTCAACCGGGCGGAAATGGCAGGCTTGATAGCGCCGTTTTCGAGCGCGGAAATCACCTCGCGCATGATAGCCCGGCGCCCCTGACGGTCGTGGTCGTAGATGTGAAACGAAAAGCATCGGACGGCGGGACAGACGTCGAGATAGTTGCGCATCTCGGCCATCAGGTTCTGCTCCGGCAGCCCGGCGAACGCATTATAGGAAACCAGCGTCCCCCATTTTCCTAGCACGCCGAGATAGGAAACAAATTCGGGGCCGCAGACATGATCGAGCACCAGCCCGACGCCCCGTCCATCGGTGATGCGGCGGGTCTGCGCAACGACGTCTTCGGTGCGGTAGAAGATGATGTCGTCGGCTCCGTTGGATTTTGCAAAAGCCGCCTTCTCTTCCGTGCTGACCGTTCCGATCACGCGCATGCCGGCCAGTTTGGCGAGTTGCACCACGGAGGTACCGACGCCACCGGCGGCGCCTATCACCAGAACGCTGTCGGCGGGATTGCGGCTCGCCGCATTCGTGCAGCAACGCCCACGCCACCTGATAGTTCGCGAGACAAACCGCATCTTCGACGCTGACGGATTCGGGAAGGATGTGCACGGCGTCCGCAGGCGCGACCACATATTCCGCATAGCATCCGCCGCGCTGCGCCAGATCGCGCGCACTCAGCAGCACTTTCTGGCCGACGCGGATGCCATCGACTCCGGCTCCAACAGCGGAAATCCGTCCCGCGACATCATTTCCGGGATTGGCCGGCAAGGGCGGCATCCATTTATAGACGCCGCGCCGTATCAGAACATCGGGCTGGCCGACCCCGAACGCCTCGGCCCTGATCTGCACATCCAGCGGACCGGGCTGCGGAATCTCCACATCGACATATTCGAGGGCCTCGGGGCCTCCCGGCCTTTGTACCTGCACAGCTTTCATCGGAATCCGTTTCCTCGGGCCGCCCTTATTTTCGAAAATAATAGCTATTGCGAAAATTATTGCAATAAGCCCCTTGCTGCTTCATGCTGTGCGGACCGAACGACCGCAGAGAAGCCATGACCGCTCCGGCCGTCAGATCACGCAAAGAGTTTGGCAAAACGCTTGCCGCCGACATCGCGCATCGGCTCCGCGAGGATATCGTCGGCTGCCGGCTGAAACCCGGCGAGCCGCTGAAATTCGATACGCTGCGGCTGGCCTTCGGCGCCAGCTTTACGACCCTGCGCGAGGCGCTGACATCCCTGACCGCAGACGGCCTGGTGCTCGCCGAGGAACAGCGCGGCTATCGCGTGGCGCCGGTCACCGTCGAAGACCTGCTCGACGTCACCAGCACGCGGGCCCTGATCGAGATCGAGCTGCTCAGACGTTCGATCGAGCATGGCGGCGATGACTGGGAAGTCGCCGTCATATCGACGCTGCATCGTCTTTCGCGGATCGAAGAGCGCCTGTCCGGCAAACACGTCGACGATCCCGACTGGAAGATCGCGCACCGCCAGTTTCATGAAGCATTGGTGTCAAACGGCCGCTCGCCGACGCTGTTCGGCATGCGCGCAGCGCTGTTCGAGCGTGCCGAGCGTTACCGGAACCTGTCCTCGATGTTTCGTCCGCAGTCGCGCGACAAGGCCGGAGAGCATCGAGCCATCATGAAAGCGGCGATCGCCCGCGATACCGATCTGGCCGTCTCTCTGATCGACCGGCATATCCGCAGCACGGCGAACAATGTCGTCAAATACGCTTCGCATTTGCTGATCCCCTGAGTTCGGCGAAGCCCCGCATCAAATCATTTTCAAGAAACAGAAAGGCCCGGGCATGAAACTGTTGTCATTCTCTCTTCAGAAAAAAGAGAGCTGGGGAGCCGTGGTCGGCGATGGAGTCGTCGATCTCGGCAAGGCATTGCCGGCAGTTCCCGACATTGGCTGACTTCATTGCCAGCGCGGACTTTGCCAAGCGCGATCAGATCGTCGCGGCCCACAAGCCGGATCTGAAGCTTTCGGAAATCAGCTACCTGCCGGTCATCCCTCGTCCCGAGAAGATCATCTGCGCGGTCCGAAACTACATGGATCATCACAAGGAAGCCGTGGCGCACGGCATGGATCGCCAGATCACCGAATTTCCCCCGATCTTCCTGCGCGTATGGCGTTCGCAGGTCGGGCACAACCAGCCGGTGATCCGGCCGAAAGTCTCGACGCATCTGGATTGGGAAGGTGAATTCGCCGTCGTGATCGGAAAAGGCGGTCGCCACATTCCAGAGAGCGAAGCGATGGAGCCACATCGCCGGCTACTCGATCTACAACGACGTCAGCGTCCGCGATTATCAGCGGCACGCGCAACAGATCGCCGCCGGCAAGAATTTCGTCGGTACCGGACCGTTCGGCCCGTGGCTCGTGACCACGGATCAGGTGCCGGATCCCACCAGGCTCAAGCTGGAGACGCGGGTCAACGGCGAGACGGTGCAATCGTCCGATACCTCGCATTTGATCTTCTCGATCCCGCGGCTGATCAACTATTCATCGGAGATTTTCGATCTGGTGCCCGGCGACGTCATCGCCACCGGCACTCCCGCGGGCGTCGGCTTCACGCGCAAGCCGCCGAGATTTCTGGAAGCCGGCGATGTCGTCGAAGTTGAAATCGAGAAACTCGGGATTCTCAGCAACCCCGTCATCGACGAATAAGACCGATCATCTCTCCCCTTGGCGTTGAAACGTCGGCGTCGGCAATCAGTGGATTTCGGCCGACCTGGCCAAGGCCTGCTTCAGCTTCTCAAGGGTAAAATCCTTGCTGCGGGCGATCTCGAGGATCGGCGTTTCGCGGCGGCCACAGAGGTCGGCCGCATCCGGCAGCTTCGCGGCGATGTCGATCGGTATCACGATGGCGCCGTGGCTGTCGGCGTGAATGAGATCGTCCGATCGCACGGTCATCCCGGCGACCCGCACTTCGCCCCCAAAACTTTCGGCATGGACCCAGGCGTGCGACGGCCCGATCGAGCCTGCCAAGGCCTGGAAGCCCGGCGCCCATTGCGGGATGTCGCGGATCGATCCGTCGGTGATGACGCCGAGACAACCCAGCGCCTTGTGCACATTGCTCTGGACCTCGCCCCAGAATGCGCCGTAGCCAACGTCGGGGCCGTCGATATCCTGGATCACGGTGATGCGCGGGCCGAAGCCGGTGCCGACATATTCATAATAGGCGATCCGCCGTCTCGACTGCTCATCGGCCGGAAGGCCGGACTTGAGCACCGAGCGGATCGTCACCGTGCGCGCATAGCCGACCATCGGCGGCAGCTCGGGGAAAGGACATACCAGCGGCTTGGTGGTGTAGCCGATCAGCCGGCGCTCCGGCGCGACGATTTCCATCGCATTGCAGATCGTGGGCGTGTCGTAGCGCGCCAGCGCCTCGAGGACGGATGCGGGCAGCGGCGCGGTTGCGGTATCGGTCACGGCGTTCTCTCCTGATTTTTGGGCCGGCTGTTTTTGAAAGCCGTGGGTCGGTCAGCCATATAGCCGACAAACGCCCGATCGGCAAAACCGCTCAGTTCAACCGGGCGGGCCGATCATCCTCGTCCGGTTCAGCGGCCGGCGGCGGCGCGAAAGGCGGCGGCGCGGGAGCCGGCGTTACCACGACGGCCGGTGTTGCAGCCTGTACCGCGGCGTTGCGCTCATGGTCGCGATAGGATTTCCATCCCGCAGGCAGGCTGAGGAGATAGAGCGCAGTGCAGGCCGAAAGGATATGCCAGGGATAGCCGATCAAAAGTGCGATAAAGAGCACCACCGAGACGAACACCGGCAGCACCATCTCCGGCGGCACCCGCAGGCGGATGGTCTTGCCCGAAAACACCGGCAGCCGCGAAATCATCAGGAACGCGATCAAGAGCGTATACAGCGCGGTCAGTACGGCGGGCGGTTTTTGCCATCCCAGAAATGCGAGATAAATCGGCAACAGCACGGTAATGGCCCCGGCAGGCGCCGGAACGCCGGTGAAGAAATTCGCCGCGAAAGCCGGCTTGTTCGGATCGTCCATGGTCGCGTTGAAACGTGCCAGCCGCAAACCGCCGCTGATTGCGAAAACCATCGCCGCGATCCAGCCGCCATTGTTGAGTTCATGCAACTGCCAGAAATACAGGATCAGCCCCGGCGCCACGCCGAAATTGACGAAATCCGCGAGGCTGTCGAGTTCCGCGCCGAATTTCGACTGCCCCTTGATCATGCGGGCGACGCGGCCGTCGACGCCATCGAGCACGGCCGCGAACACGATCGCCGCCACCGCCAGTTCCATCCGCCCCTCGGTGGAGAGCCGGATCGCCGTCAAGCCCGCACAGATCGCGAGCAACGTGATGAAGTTCGGCACCAGCATCCGCACCGGAATCGGGCGAAAGCGGCGCCGCCTTTCCGGAGATTTGGGATCGACGGGCATCTGCATGGGATCACATATAGCAAGCGACAACCGGGGGCGCCATTGCGGCGCTCGGCCACACGGCCCCGTGACGCGAATGGTTAATCGGCGCGATAGAGCCGGCCGATGTCGCCCTGCCTGAAATCGGCCAGAATGGTTTCACCCGCTACCGCGGTCTGGCCTTCCGAGACCAGCGACCGGGTGCCCTCCGGCAGATAGACGTCGAGCCGCGATCCGAAGCGTATCAAGCCGAACCGCTCGCCGGCGCCGATCGACTGTCCCTCGCGCACAAACGATACGATCCGGCGTGCCACCAGGCCTGCAATCTGGATCACGCCGACGCGCCCGTCCGGTGTCGAGATCACCAGCGAATTGCGCTCATTGTCCTCGCTCGCCTTGTCGAGTTCGGCGTTGATGAAGGTGCCAGGACGATAGGCGATCCGGTCGATCCGCCCCGCCACCGGACTGCGGTTCACGTGGCAGTTGAACACGCTCATGAAGATCGAAATCCGCGGCAGCGGCTTGTCGCCGAGACCGAGTTCGGCCGGCGGCAATATTTGCGTCACCATCGAGACGCGGCCGTCGGCCGGCGCCACCACGATGCCTTCGCGCACCGGCGTCACCCGCACCGGATCGCGGAAAAACAGCGCGCACCATACCGTCAGCAAGGCGCCGATCCAGCCCAGCGGCGACCAGATCCAGAACAGGACCAGGCTGGCCGCGGCAAAGCCGCCGATGAACGGGTAGCCCTCCCGATGAACAGGCGGAATTTGCGCGCGGATGGAATCAACGATGGACATTGGGTTCACTAATCCGTTGTGTTCTGTCGCCTTGTGAGCGAGATCGGCAAGGGCCGCAAGTCTATAGCAGATTTTATTGGCCGTGTTTGGCGCAAACGGTTCGCACTTGTTCGTCGGTAGCAAGTTTGTCAGGTGTCGCGGTGGCGAATGGCAGATTTTCGATCCGCATTCACTCCGCCGCATCGGGCGTCACCAGCACCTCTTCAACCACGGGCGGCGGCGTCCGGTTGGGCGCTTCGTTCTCGTCGGCGATCAGCGCCAGCCGCTCGCGCGCTTCCTGCGCCTCGCGCTGCCGGTTCCACATACTGGCATAAAGTCCGCTCCTTGCCAGAAGCTGGGAGTGGGTGCCGCGCTCGGCGATGCGGCCCTGATCCAGCACGATGATCTCGTCGGCGCCGACGATGGTGGACAGCCGGTGCGCTATCACCAGCGAGGTGCGGTTGCGCGACACCCGCTCCAGCGCGTCCTGAATTTCCTGTTCGGTGTGGCTGTCGAGTGCGGAGGTCGCCTCGTCGAGCACCAGGATCGGCGGCGCCTTGAGCACCGTGCGCGCGATCGCGACGCGCTGCTTCTCGCCGCCGGATAGCTTCAGCCCGCGTTCGCCGACCTGGGTATCGTAGCCTTTCGGCGACATCTTGATAAAACCGTCGATCTGCGCAAGCTGCGCCGCCTCTTCTACTTCGGCATCGCTGGCGTCCCAGCGGCCGTAGCGGATGTTGTAGCGGATGGTATCGTTGAACAGCACGGTATCTTGCGGCACCATGCCGATCGACGCCCGCAACGAGGCCTGCGTGACCTGCCGGATATCCTGGCCATCGATCAGGATCCGGCCGCTGGACAGATCATAGAGACGGAACAGCAGCCGCGAAATCGTCGACTTGCCGGCGCCGGACGGCCCGACGATCGCGACCGTTTTGCCGGCCGGTACCTCGAAACTGAGACCTTTCAGGATCGGACGTTCGGGATCGTAGGAGAACCGGACATCGTCGAACCGCACATTGCCCGTCGTCACGATCAAGGGCTTGGCGCCGGGAACATCCTTGACCTCGGGCTTCCAGGAGAGAACGCCGAACATCTTCTCGATGTCGATCACCGCCTGCTTGATCTCGCGATAGACCATGCCCATGAAATTCAGGGGTTGATACAGCTGGATCATCATGGCGTTGACCATCACGAAATCGCCGACGGTATTTTTCCCGTTGCGGACGCCGATCGCGCACATCAGCATGGTCGTGGTGAGACCGATGGTGAAGATGATCGCCTGCCCGGTATTAAGCACCGCCAGCGAGGTGTAGGTTTTCACGCTGGCCTTCTCATAGCGCTCCATCGAACGGTCATAGCGCGTGGCTTCGCGCTCCTCGGCGCTGAAATATTTCACCGTCTCGTAGTTCAGCAGCGAGTCGATCGCCTTGGTGTTCGCCTCGGTGTCGGAATCGTTCATCTTGCGGCGAATCTCGATCCGCCATTCGGTCGCGATATAGGTGTAGTACATGAAGACCACGACCGTGATCACGGTGGCGAGCACATAGCGCCAGTCGAACTTCCACAGCAGCACCGCCGTCAACAGCGATACCTCGACGACGGTCGGAACCAGTTGCAGGATCACCATCCGCACGATGGTTTCGATGCCGGAGCGCCCGCGCTCCAGCACGCGCGTCAATCCTCCGGTCTTGCGCTCCAGGTGAAAGCGCAGCGACAGCTCGTGCATGTGGACGAAGGTGAGGTAGGCGAGCTTGCGCACCGCGTGCATCGCCACCCGCGCGAAAATTCCGTCACGCCATTGGGTCAGGACCGCCATCAGCACGCGCAAGCCGCCATAGCTGGCGGTCATGATCAGGGGCGAGGCGATCAGCCACATCGTCCAGTTCGAAGATTGCACCGGCGCGGTATCGGCGCCCGTCAGCGCATCGATCGCCCATTTGAACGTAAAGGGTACTGTGAGCGTCGCGACCTTGGCGAACAGCAGCAGCACCACCGACCAGACCACGCGCATCTTGAGATCGGCGCGGTCGCCGGGCCAGATATACGGCCACAGATGTATCAGCGTCCCGATCAGGGTCGCCTGCTCGATAGCCTTGCTGGAAGGGGATGTGTCGCCGGCGCCCGGCGCCGAATCAGGGTGAGCCATCGGTCAAGAACCCGGAGCCAAACGGCGCACCGGATCGCCGCCTTGAGCGTTTTTTCTGTCGATTTTCATTCTGCCGGTCATATAGAGCGTTTGATCGCCGCTTGCACCCCGAAGGGCCGATTCTTTCGCAATTTCCGGTATTTGCGAGCAGATTTAACCGTCCTTGGCGAATCCACGAGGCTTGACGGCTTTACGCTGCAGTGCCACATGCGGAACATGAGCAAAATCAAAACCGTCTGTGTCTATTGCGGCTCCGGCCCCGGCACAAATCCCCTTTTCGTGGAAGCCGCCGAAGCGCTGGGAAAGGCGTTCGCCGAAAACGACGTCCGGCTGGTCTATGGCGGCGGCTCGCTCGGGCTGATGGGCGCGGTTGCCAAATCCACGCTGGATCATGGCGGCTCCGTCACCGGGATTATCCCGGAATTTCTCACGGCCCGTGAAAACGCCTTGTCGCGGGTCCAGGAAATGATCGTCACGCCGGACATGCACGAGCGCAAGCGGCTGATGTTCGAGCGCTCCGACGCCTTCGTCGCCTTGCCCGGCGGCATCGGCACGCTGGAGGAATTGGTCGAGCAATTGACCTGGCAGCAACTCGGCCGCCACACCAAGCCGGTGCTGCTGGCGAATATCGACGGCTTCTGGGAACCGCTTCTGGCGCTGCTGGCGCATATGCGCGCCACGCAATTCATCCGGCCGACCCTGGCTATCGAGATTCTGAAGGCCGAGCGGGTGGAAGATATCCTGCCGCGGCTGCAGTCCGCCGCTGCGCGGGCTTCGGAAGAGAGCAAGCAGATGTCGCCCGAGGTCGCGCGACGCCTGTAATTTCACGTAGCCGCGGCGTCGTCTTTGCTTCGCTTTGCTCGCACAGCTGGGTCACCCTCACGCCGGGGCGCTCGACTTCACCAGCTTGTAGATCACCGAATCCATCAGCGCCTGGAACGAGGCGTCGATGATATTGGGCGATACACCGATCGTGGTCCAGCGCTCGCCCTCCTCGTCTTCGCTCTCGATCAGCACCCGTGTGACCGCCTCGGTGCCGCCATTGAGGATGCGCACGCGATAGTCGATCAGCTTGAGGCCTTCGATATATTTCTGGTACTTGCCGAGATCCTTGCGCAGCGCCACGTCGAGCGCATTGACCGGACCGTTGCCTTCCGCCGCCGAGATCAGCTTCTCGCCGGCGACGTCCACCTTCACCACCGCCATCGCCACCGTGATGCGCTGACCGTTGGCATTGTAGCGCTGCTCGGTGTTGACGTCGAACTGCTCAACCCGGAAGTATTCCGGCACTTTGCCCAGCGTACGCCGCGCCAGCAAATCGAACGAGGCGTTGGCGGACTCGTAGGCGTAGCCGGATGCTTCGCGGTCCTTTAGCTCCTCGACCAGACGCACCAGCTTGGGATCGTTCTTGTCATAGGGAATGCCGGCCCGGTCCAGCTCGGCGATCACGTTCGAACGGCCGGCCTGATCGGATACCAGCACCTTGCGGCGGTTTCCGACCGCTTCGGGCGAGACATGCTCATAAGCCGACTGATCCTTCATGATCGCGGAGGCATGAATGCCGGCCTTGGTGACGAAGGCGCTTTCGCCGACGTAAGGCGCATGACGATCGGGCGCGCGGTTGAGCATGTCGTCCAGCGTCCGCGATACCTTCATCAGGGTCGCCATCTTGTCGGCGGACACGCCGATCTCGAAGGCGTCGGCAAACTCGGGCTTGAGGCGCAAGGTCGGGATCAGCGAACAAAGATTGGCATTGCCGCAGCGTTCGCCCAGACCGTTCAGAGTGCCCTGGATCTGCCGCACGCCGGCACGTACCGCAGCCAGTGAATTGGCGACGGCCTGTTCGGTGTCGTTATGGGCGTGGATGCCGACGTGATCGCCGGGAATATGCTTCGTCACCTCGGTGACGATGGCTTCAACTTCATGCGGCATGGTGCCGCCGTTGGTGTCACACAACACCACCCAGCGCGCGCCGGAGTCATAGGCCGCCCTGGCGCAGGCGAGCGCGAATTCGGCGCTTTCCTTGTAGCCGTCGAAGAAATGTTCGCAGTCGAGCATGACCTCGCGCCCGGCATCTTTTGCCGCCTTCACGCTGTCGCGGATCGAGGCGAGGTTTTCCTCGTTGGTGGTCTCCAGCGCCACCCGCACCTGATAGGCCGACGATTTCGCGACAAAACAGATCGCGTCGGCCTTGGCTTCCAGCAATCCCGCCACCCCCGGGTCGTTCAAGACCGAACGGCCGGGCCGCCGCGTCATGCCGAACGCCGTGAAGCTCGCATGTTTGAAATCGGGCTTCCGCGCGAAAAATTCGGTGTCGGTGGGATTGGCGCCGGGATAGCCGCCCTCGACATAGTCGATGCCGAGTTCGTCCAGCATCTCCGCGATCATTCGCTTGTCGTGCAATGTGAAGTCGACGCCGTTGGTCTGCGCGCCATCGCGCAGCGTGGTGTCGAACAGATAAAGGCGTTCGCGGCTCATGACGGTGCTCCCGGCGGCGCGGCTTGGCCCAACGTCTTCTGCATCGTGGTGTTGGCAAGCCATTCGCCGTTGACCGTCACGGTGTTGCGCTGCCTGGCGACATAGCCGCGCTTGAGGAAAAACGGCTCCGCATTGTCGCTGGCGTCGACCGTGAGACTCCTGGCGCCACGGCCGCCCGCGAGTTTTTCCAGCGCCTCGCACAGCATCGACGCCACGCCCTGGCCGGCCGCACTGGGATGCACATAGAGCATGTCGATGTGATCGGCCCCCTTGAGCGAAGCAAACCCGACCGGCGAATTCTGCAGCGTCGCGATCAGCGTCAGCTCGCCCGCAAGCCGCTTGCCGAATTTCTCCTCATCGTCGGCGGCAGATGCCCACGCTTGCTGCTGCGCCTCGCTGTAATCTTCCCCGGTCAACTCCTCGATCGCGGCAACGAAAATCGCCGCCAGCACGGGAATATCGGCGGCAAGGAATGGCCGGAGTGCAGGTTTTGGCAGAGCCTGTCCCACCTCTAGAATACTCCAAACAGTTTCAGCGCCAGCAGGATCGCGCCCACAATGACGGCCCATTTGATGAAGATGTAATAGCGCCAGTGTTTTGGAAACGGCGTGTCGGGCTTGCTCATCGCGCGATCATTGTAGGATTTCCGCTCTACTCACAATGGAATGATTAAGCAAAATCATGACAATTGTTTCAGCGAAATGCTGAGCACCTGACGCCTCATGATCGCTCACGAAACCTGGACGATGGCGAAGCCTGCTAAATCTATCTGATTGTCTTAAGATAACTTTCAAATCCGTGGAAACAAGTTTCGCATCGGAGAGCTTGCTCTCCACGACTTCACGTAAGCTCTTTTCTGGAAATTCATCCATCCCGCAAAAAGTCTCAACCGCTTCGATACTCCATAGAAGACGCGCGAACGGATCGTCGGTGTTCCGAGCGCGACAAAGACGGTCGAGAGCAAGAAGCTCTCTCGTGATCGGACGAAAAAGACCAAGCGAAAGAATTTCTGACAATTTGTCGTAGAGAACGTGATTTTTTGCGTGCGCGATGAACTGTTCGGTCAATCTATAAGGAAAAGAAAACTTAATTCCCGGGAGAATGTAGGTTTCGTCATTGGCCCTAGCCAACCTCATTACGGCAGCAACACTTCGTTCCACGCCATGTTCAAGATCACCTATAGACGGCATAGAAGGTATAGAGTTCTCAACGCTCTCTTTAAAACCATACATAAGAAACCGATTAGCTGTAATAAATGCTCGGATCAGCGTAAGCGACCTGTGCCTCAGCGCGGATGAAGAAGATTTGATTCGAACGAGAAAATTGGACCGAGTCATATCGCCAGAGGATGCTAGTTCTTTGAATTTGGAATCCATCGCAGGCGCAAGAGCGCTACGCAGCGTCGAACCGTCTACAACCGCCACGCTGCCTATTCGCCATTCGGCCCCATCAGGAATCGCCATGACGTTATTGTCAAAAAAGACGTCATAGGTTTTTATTACTCCCGAAAGTAGCTTAATAAGGACGGCGCTCGCAACGACATCTGGACCAAATCTCACAGGGACTGCTAGATTGCTGAGCACGACGTCTACAAGCGCCCCTCTCAGGTCTTCAATAGTAATGGTCCCGGAACCAAGTTCAAGCTCCAACGCTGAGTAGGCATCTAATAACGTTCGATTGAATTCGTGCGAGTAATTAAAAATCTTACCATATTTGCTTGCAAAACCAGTTTCGAATGAAGGACGCGCGTCGCTCGCAGCCTCAGCCATCGCACGACGGCTCGCGATAGAAAGCTTCGCTCGCGCGCCAGCCGAAACGGAAAAGAAATCTTTTTCAGCAGGAACCAATATTGATTTATTGTTTGGGCTATCGATCACGCGATATCCGTACAAATAAATGATATTTCTTAGATAGTCCGACTTTTCAAAGTCCTTCGCTTCCCGCACGCGGTTGCGCAATGTTTGCAACTCATCAAGAATCAAAGGACTAGATTTTGGAACTAGCCCGCCAGCGGCTTCATAAAATGAAAAATATTCTTTCGGTGTCTGCTCGAGAAATCCAAGAAGCCGAGCGGTCGCTATAAAAGTTGGCGCCGAGGCTCGGTTCTTCTTGGCTTGCTCAAATAAAACCGATAATCGCGCTAGAGCTTCGTGCGTGTTTAGATCATCCGCAAGAGCACGTATAACTTCGACATCGATCTCTTCATTGTTAACATGCTCGAAATCTCTAAGAAATTCGTACCATCTATCGACAATAAACTGAGCCTCCCGTGAGGTAAACTCAGTCCAATCTAATGGCTGACGATAATGGCTCATCAGCATTTGGTATCTAATGACTTCGCCCTGCCAGTCTTCGCGAAGTTCTGATATTGTCCGAAAGTTCCCAAGAGATTTTGACATCTTCTTACCTTCGACTTCAACGAACCCGTTGTGCATCCAGACGGTTGCCATCATAGGTGTGCCGTGCGCGCAACGTGATTGAGCAAGTTCGTTTTCGTGGTGAGGAAAGATCAGATCGAGACCGCCGCCGTGAATATCGAAGACATCGCCGAGATAGGCCTCGCTCATCGCCGAGCATTCGATGTGCCAGCCTGGACGACCTCTGCCCCACGGACTTTCCCAGCCCGGCTCACTGTCGGATGATTGCTTCCACAATACGAAGTCGGCGGGGTTCTTCTTGTGGGCATCGACGGCAACACGCGCACCAGGCAGTTGCTCATCGAGTTTGCGGCCGGAAAGCGCGCCGTAGTCAGGCATCGACGCGGTACTGAAAAGCACTTCGCCACCCGCCTCATAGGCATGACCACGTACGATCAATTGCTTTATCAATGTCACCATGTCCATTTTGCCATCGGCGCGCGGCAGCACGAAATCGGTCGCGCGCGGCTCGAAAGTCGGCGGCAGTGAGCACAATGCCTTCACATCGGCATGGAACTGGTTCGCAGTCACTTCCGTAACCCTGCGGATCGCTTCGTTCAGCGGCAGGCCGGGGAAATCGCGCGCGGCCCGCTCGTTGATCTTGTCATCGACGTCGGTGATGTTGCGGACGTAGGTGACGTGATCGGCGCCGTAGATGTGTCGGAGCAGCCGGAACAGCACGTCGAACACGATGACCGGACGTGCGTTGCCGATATGCGCGAAGTCGTAGACCGTCGGTCCGCAGACATACATGCGCACATTGTTTGGATTGAGCGGTTTAAAAGCTCGCTCTTTCGTCTTGGTCAACGTGTTGTAGAGGTGCAAATCCATGGATATCCCGTCCCTTGCGGCCGGGCGTCCAGTGATCTCGTGCGAGAAAAGACGGCCTCAGCCAGCGAATCGCTAGCTCATAATCTCGCGGCAAATGCCGCAAATGGCGAGGAAACCGTACATCGGGAACACCATGGGCCAACCGGGGGGAACCCGTCAAGCTGGGGATAATGCCAATTTGGGGACGAAATCGCCTGGAGGCCATGGTTAACCCTTTTTAACGTTTTCGGTCTATCAAATGACGGCGCAATCCTCTGATTCCCCGGTGCATGATGCGATCTTTCTCCCTGCTTGTGGCCAGCGTAGCCCTGCTCGCGGCTTCCGCCGCATTCGCCGACAGCCGCGTCTTCATTATCGCCAACCAGGCGGAAGGGTACGGCGTCGACCAGTGCCTCGCCAAGGGCGAGAAATGTGGTGCCTCTGCCGCCAGATTCTATTGTCAGTCGCGGGATTTCGCCGAAGCCTTGTCGTACCGCCGTGTCGACCCCGACGAAATAACCGGTTCGGTTCCCGCGGCGGCGGGAAATTGCAGCCATGCCGGTTGCAACGAGTATGTTGCCATTACCTGCCAGCGCTAAGACCTTTCGCGAAGGTCGATTGCGCCACACCGGCGCCCCGGAAACGACGTGACGCTGCCCTGAGAAGCGGCTAAGGGAGGCGCGGGCTGGGCCGCGTCTGTTGTCTCCGAGACCTCCGGGTTCCGGAGCCGTCGGTTTTCAGGCCGCGGAACCCTTCTAATGGCCGGATATGCCTGACACGCTGATTACCCCCTTCCCCCGATCGATCGTGGCCTGCGCCTTGCTGCTTGGCGGCATCGCGCTGGGCGCTGCCGACGCCTCGGCGCAGAACAATCCGCCGGGGCCGCCGCCACAGCAGGGCGCGGTCGTCAATCCGATGTGTCCGCGGCTGGAGGCGCAATTGGCGACCATCGACCGCGGCGGCAGCGGGGACCCCGCCAAGGACGACCAGATCCGGCGCTTCCAGGATGCCGCCACCAGGCAACAAGGCGAACTCGACCGCGTCACGTCGCAGGCAAAGCGGATGGGCTGCGACAGTTCCGGATTTTTCTCGCTGTTTTCCGGTCAGTCCGCGCAATGCGGTCCGGTCAACAACCAGATCCAGCAGATGCGTGCCAATCTCGATCAGATCACCAGCAATCTCGAGCGGCTGCGCACGGGCGGAGCCGGCTTCGGCAATCCCGATCGCGATAACCAGCGCCGTTCGGTTCTGACCGCGCTGGCGCAAAATAATTGCGGGCCGCAATATGCCGCCCTCGCGCGTGGCGCCGGCGGCGGCAATTTCCTCAACAATCTGTTCGGCAACAATAATCCGGACGCGCCACCCGGCGCCGATCTAGGCCCGCAATCCGGCACCTACCGCACCGTCTGTGTGCGCTCCTGCGACGGCGCTTACTTCCCGATCTCGTTCGCCACCGTCCCGGCCCGGTTTCCGGACGACGAGAAAACCTGCAAGGCATTGTGCCCGGCGGCGGAAGCGACGCTGTTCAGCTACCGCAATCCCGGCGAAGACATGAACCAGGCGGTATCGATCAGCGGCCTGCCCTATTCGTCCTCGCCGAACGCCTTCAAGTATCGCACCGAATTCAATCCCTCCTGCGGCTGCAAGGCGGCCGGACAGACCTGGTCCGACGCGCTGAAGAGCATCGACGACAAGGCCGCCGCCGAACAGGCAGGCGATATCATCGTCACCGAAGAGAGCGCGAAGAAACTGTCGCGCGCTCCCACGCCAAAGGCTCCGGCCGCCGCCAAGAAAGGCGCAGCACCCGCAACCGCGGCGGCAACGACGCCGCCCGCTGCGGCGCCTGAAAGTCCTGCGGCCGCGCCCAATTCAACGGGGGCGGCGGGAGACAAGCCGATCCGCACGGTGGGACCGACCTTTATCCCGGCGAAATAATCCCCCTACCCTTCGAACGCTTCCGCCGATCCGCGGCCGGCGCGTGACACCAGCCGCTCGTCGGGTTCGGGCAGCGACTGGCCCGCATCGCGAAACTTGTTGGTGATGGGATAGCGGCGGTCGCGGCCGAAATTCTTTTGCGTGACCTTGACGCCGGGGGCCGCCTGCCGCCGCTTGTATTCGGCGATGTTGAGCAGCCGGTCGATGCGTGTCACCACCGCAGGATCGAAGCCTGCGGCGATGATCGAGGCCAGCGGCTCCTCGCGCTCGACCAGCCGTTCCAGGATCGCATCCAGCATGTCGTAGGGCGGCAGCAAATCCTGGTCGGTCTGGTTTTCGCGCAATTCAGCGGTCGGCGGCCGGGTGATGATGTTGACCGGGATCACTTCGCCCGAAGGTCCCAGCGCGCCGTCCGGTTTCCAGCTGTTGCGCAACGACGAAAGCCTGAACACCTCGGTCTTGTAGATATCCTTGATCGGATTGTAGCCGCCGTTCATGTCGCCATAGAGCGTGGCGTAGCCGACCGACATTTCCGACTTGTTGCCGGTGGTGACCACCATCGCACCTGACTTGTTGGAGATCGCCATCAACAGCGTGCCGCGGGTACGGGCCTGCAGGTTTTCTTCGGTGATGTCGCGCGGCAATCCTGCGAAGGTGCCGGAAAGAATCTCCTCGAACCCATGCACGGCCTGCGCGATCGGCAGCACCTCGTAGCGAATGCCGAGCGCGCTTGCGAGTTTGGCGGCGTCGTCGAGCGATACCTGCGCGGTGAACCGGAACGGCAGCATCACGCCGCGAACACGATCGGCGCCCAGCGCGTCAACCGCGATCGCCGCACACAAGGCCGAATCAATGCCGCCGGAGACGCCGAGCAGCACGCCGGGAAATCCGTTCTTGCCGACATAGTCGCGCAAGCCGAGCACGCAGGCGGCATAGTCGCCCTTGTCGCCGTCAAGCACCGGCGCAACCGGACCGAGGCAGCGCAAGCCATGATCCGTCTTCCTCCAGCGCAATGTCGTGACGTTTTCCTCGAAAGCCGGCAATTGCGTCGCCACTGACAGATCGGCGTTGAGCGCAAACGACGCGCCGTCGAACACCAACTCATCCTGACCGCCGACCTGGTTGAGATAGACCAGCGGAAGCCCGCTTTCGGTGACGCGCGCCACCGCGATCGACAGCCGCAGATCGTTCTTGTCGCGGGCATAGGGCGAGCCGTTCGGCACCACCAGGATTTGCGCGCCAGTCTCGGCGAGACACTCGACGACGTTTTCGTATTCGTCTGACTCCTCGAGCCAGATGTCCTCGCAGATCGGGACCCCAACCCGGACTGCCCAAATCGTCACCGGCCCCGCGGCGGGGCCACGCTCGAAAAGGCGCTTTTCGTCGAACACTCCGTAATTCGGCAGATTGGCTTTGTAGCGGAGCGCGGCAATCCGTCCGCCGTCGAGCAGGGCTACGGCATTGTAGAGTTTGCCGTCCTCGACCCAGGGAGTTCCGATCAACATGGCAGGCCCGCCATCGGCAGTTTCCCGCGCCAATTGCTCGACGGCGGCACGGCAGGCCGATTGAAACGCCGGCTTCAGGACCAAGTCTTCCGGCGGATAGCCGGCGATGAACAGTTCGGGAAACACCACTAGTTCGGCGCTGTGGGACGCCGCCTGCGCGCGCGCCACGCGCGCCTTCTCGGCGTTGCCCGCGACGTCGCCCACCGTCGGATTCAACTGGGCGAGCGTGATGATGAAATAATCGGACAGGTCGGTCATGAAATGATGGTGCCTCTGGCTGGGGCAAACTGCAATTGCATGCTTTCAGACCGCGCCCATGCGTTCGGCGATGGCAAATAGCCAGAACAGCCCGGCCATGCCCAGCGATACCCCGACGGCCGCCGACCCCATGTCCTTGACCCGCCCGATCTGCGGATCATGATCGGTCGTCAGCCGGTCGGAAAGCTTCTCGATCGCGGTGTTGAGCAACTCCACGACCAATACCAGAACCACGGCGGCGATCAGCTCGACGCGGCGCATGGCGGTGACGCCGATCAGCCACGCCAGCGGCACCGCGATCACCAGCCCGAACAGTTCCTCGCGAAAAGCCTGCTCGGAGCGGAACGCAAAGGCGAGGCCGTTGCGCGTATTGATGGTGGCCCGCCAGAACCGCAGCAACTCTAAAGTCCCGCCGCCACCGGCATCGGCTTGATCTTGCCGCCGCGTTCCTGCTTGAGCAATTCGGCGATCAGGAACGCCATGTCGATCGACTGCTCGGCGTTGAGGCGGGGATCGCACACCGTATGATAGCGATCGCTGAGGTTCTCGTAGGTGATGGCGCGGGCGCCGCCGATGCATTCGGTGACATCCTGGCCGGTCATTTCCAGATGGACGCCGCCGGCATGGGTGCCCTCGGCCGCATGGATGGCGAAGAACGACCTCACCTCCGACAGGATGCGGTCGAACGGCCGGGTCTTGTAGCCGCTGTTCGAGGCGATGGTGTTGCCATGCATCGGATCGCACGACCACACCACGACGTGACCCTCGCGCTGCACGGCGCGGACCAATTGCGGCAGATGTTCGCCGACCTTGTCGGCGCCGAAGCGATTGATCAGCGTCAGCCGCCCCGGCTCATTGTCCGGATTGAGCACGTCGATCAGCCGCAGCAATTCGTCGGGCTTGAGCGAGGGGCCGCATTTCAGCCCGATCGGATTCTTGATGCCGCGGAAATATTCGACATGGCCGTGATCGAGCTGCCGGGTGCGGTCGCCGATCCAGATCATGTGGCCCGAGGTCGCATAATAGGCGCCGCTGGTGGAATCGACCCGGGTGAAGGCCTGCTCGTAGCCGAGCAGCAGCGCCTCGTGGCTGATGAAGAAATCGGTGGTGCCGAGGCTTGAATCGAGCGCGAAATCAAGTCCGCAGGCGCGCATGAAATCCAGCGCCTCGGAAATCCGGTCGGCCAGATCCATGTAGCGCTTCGACTGCGGCGAGCCCTTGACCGATTCGAGCATCCATTGATGCACATTGTCGACCGAGGCATAGCCGCCCTTGGCGAAGGCGCGCAGCAGATTGAGCGTCGCCGCGGACTGGCGATAGGCCTCGATCTGACGGCGCGGATCCGGGGTGCGCGCCTGCGCCGTGAACGCGATATCGTTGACGATGTCGCCGCGATAGCTCGGCAATTCCACGCCGTCGATCTTCTCCATCGGCGAGGAGCGCGGCTTGGCGAATTGCCCGGCGATGCGGCCGACCTTCACCACCGGCACCGCGCCGGCATAGGTCAGCACAATCGCCATCTGCAGGAAGACGCGGAAGAAATCGCGGATATTGTTGGCGCCATGCTCGGCGAAGCTTTCGGCGCAGTCGCCGCCTTGCAGCAGGAAGGCCTCGCCTGCGGCGACCCGCGCAAGCGCCTTTTTCAGGTTGCGCGCCTCGCCTGCAAAAACCAGCGGCGGAAACGTCGCAAGCTGCGCCTCGACATCGGCCAATGCCTTGGCATCGGGATAATCGGGCACTTGCTGCACCGGCCTGGCGCGCCAGCTGTCGGGTGTCCACCGCTCGGACATGACGTCAACTCCTGAGCAAAAACCGCTACTTACCCGCCTTCTCGAAAACCGGGCGGGTGGGTAGCAAAGTGGGCGGGTTATACACAGGCCCACCCCGGACCGCCAGTTGGAATTCAGCCTGCCAAGACACGCCCCGAACGCAAGTCTATGCGGCCAAAGCTGAATTGGCCGCTGCGGAAGGCGTCGTGGGAACAGCGGCCGGGACGACACCTGAAAGCATGACGACACCTGAAAGTGTGATGTGCGGTGCTCGCTCCATCATCGGTGGTCATCCCCCGCGCATGCGGGGGACCCAGTACGCCGCGGCTTCTCAATTCTATCGCTGACGTCTCTGGAATACTGGGTCCCCCGCTTTCGCGGAGGACGACAGCAGAGAGCGTTGCGCGATTCCGACAACCGTCATTGCGAGGAGCCCTTGCACCCGGCACCCTGCGTTCGTGACGACCGCGAACGCCCCTTCCGGGTGGGCGGGGACGACCAAAGATGTATCGCTGATTTGAGTGTTCTGAAAAGCAGAATACTTTTGGTGGGAAGGCTTGACAGGACTTGGTGATTTGCCCGTCGGGTCAAAATGAAGCGGTCCCTAGGGCCGGTATGGCGGGTTAGCGTAGCGCAACCCGCCTCTTTTTTGTTTGCTCGGCGGCGGATTACGCTGAGCTGATGCGCCCCGCTAATCCGCCCATCATCGCAGCTGGACTACACTGTCCTGAAAATGTTAGCCGCCGCTGGTGCGGCCTTCCGCTTCCGGATCGGAATTGAAGTAAGAAGGAGAGTTGTAATACGGAGCGTATGCCGGCGGAGCATATTCGGGGCCGCGGTAATCGAGTGCGCCTGCGGGATCGCGCCACTGCGCGTGCGCATTCAGCAGGCGCTTGTGGTGCCTGACGGCATGGTCGCTGCCCTGCGCGTAAGCGCCCGCCTGGCCTGCGATCAACAACGCAGCAGTGAACAGGATGAGTTTTTTCATCGCTTTTTTTCCTTCTTGATAAGGCCCCACAGCCTTTTTGGTCGCCCGCTCAAAGTAGGTGACTCACCTGCATCCGCCAAAACACTTTGTTTCACGTCGCTGTGATTCCTGGGCAACATCACATGCATTTGAATTCAGACCGGTTCGATTCAAAAACGGGCAATTCCATTTGTTAGATCTGGCAATTGAACCGCTTTGCTCGCCGACGCGTCAAAAAGCTCAAAAGACAATTTAAAGATAAAAAGACAATTCAACGATCGATCTCGACTCTACGAGTCCAATCCTGCGGTGGCGTGCTTGAGGCACTTCAAATACCCGGCAATTCTCCTCCTGATGGTGACGGCATCGATCGGTATCGCGAGCGCCGGCGGGACGGAGACTCGTGTATGCGAGTTTGAAGTGAAGGCGCGTTGCACGTCCGGCGCGGCGAGTGTCACGCTTGCGGACGGTGTGGTGCGGAGCATTGCGGTCGATGTGTTCCGGTGTGGCCTGCCCGGCCGTCCGGGTTATCGATGCACGATCAATTCATCCCGAGATGACAAGGAATCGCTGTGGTCGGAAGAAGCGGGAGCGACGCTGATCGCCAATCCCTCTCCGTTCGACGCAACTCGCGCCGACCGGGTGAAGGTAACGGTCGGACGCTATGTGTCGATCGACCTCGACGAGGCGCAATCGCTCGGACGATGCGGCGCCGGAGCGGAATTGCCTCGGGCGATTGTTATTCCGGCGCAGGGGCGAACTTGCCGGGTGTGGCTTGGATCGTACTAGCATGGTCATGACATCGCAGCCGACCTGCGCGAACTGCTTCGCGCCAGGCGGCGGCGAATACGCGACGGAGCAGAGGCGATGCGCTTCAGTTGGACCGGCCTGATGCTGGCGCCTTTGCTGGCGCCGCTTTTGTTTGCCTCGGTGTTGCTGAGCCTGACCGGGACCAATAGTCCGGTCCTGTCGTTCCTGATCCTGATGATCCCGAGTTGCATGATCTCCTACGGCACGACGATATTCCTGTTCCTGCCCGCGCTGTTTCTTCTTTCCTCATGGCGGCCGTTGACCAGCCTGAACGTCTGCCTGCTGGGCCTGGTGCTGGGCATGGCGGTATTCGTACCGGTGACATTGATGGCGTGGAAGAGCAGCGGTCCGGATTCCGGACCTCCAACAGAAAACCCCCTTCTGTTCCTGGTGCGCTGGGCCGCCGATCCCTTGACAGCCATCTATCCCGTGGCCGGCCTGATGACGGCGGGGTTTTACTGGTGGCTGGGGACGTGGCGTCACGGCCGCGTTGCGGCCAGGTCCGCTCCGCCGGTAAAAAGCCCTTAGGAGATCTCACCCACCCGACCCGCAGCATGACGAGTCGCCGCTTCCACGCAGGTCTCGAACACATCGAGCGCATCGAAGCCGCGCTCCCTGCCGTCTCTCGGCACAAACACCGGATATCCGCCGCTGGAAACCGCGCCGACGATCATCAGATTGTCGGGCAAATGAAAACCCTCGATGGCAAAATCCGCGTGCCCCGCGCCGAGCTGTTTGCGCATTCGTGCCTCGAAGGTCTCGGAACTGTTCGAATAACCGAAGACCGGTTTGCCCTTTCCGAGAAACCAGCCGACCTCGATCAGGGTGCCGGCGTCCGCGGAGGCGCCGCCGAACGGCGTCAGGTTGGCGATGATGATGTCGCTTCGCTCCATCATCGCGATGTCCTTTTCATAGATCGCCCGCCAGATATCCGGCGCTGCCACCGTTTCGATATCCTCATTGAGCGGCGGCAGGCCGCGCAGACCGTGGCGACGGCATATTTCCACTTTCCTCGCGGCGTGCGCGGCCGCCTCGGGAAAAAACACGTCGGGGCCGGCGAGATAGGCGGTTATAGTCATATCGGGTCTCGCGTGATCGGATCGGTCTTGACGTCAGACGTATCAACGGCCCGCGAATGTCGCTCGCGATCAGGACCGCGATGCATTGCCCGCCAAACCGCCATACAGGAGCTGAACGCGCTGCCACCAATCCAGTATCGGTCCGTCGGACGGGATCAGGCTGAACCGGCTGACGCAACTCGGCCACATGAAGGCGGCGGCGGCGATGTGGTCGGCGTAGCTCGGTGCCATCCCGCCCAGCCAGGGTTGAACTGACAGCGTCGCGCGAAGCGGCGAAAGCATGGCGTGGAATGCGGGAAGGCGTTGCTCCCTGCCCGCTTGCGCGGCCTCAAGCGTCTTGCCAAGCCGCACCTCGCGGGTCTCGCGAAAATAGGCCTGGTCGCCGGAATCGACCGACTGAAAAAGATCGAGGACGATCATCGGCAAGATATTCGGCGCAAGGACGGTTTCCGCCCACTCATTGACAAAACGCGCATGGGCTCGCCCGCCCGAACCCGCAAACAGGCTGGGACGATCCGGGTAGGCGTCTTCCAGATATTCAGCAATATTCCAACTGTCGTGAACGACCTGTTCGCCATCGCAGATCACGGGTACGCGGCCCAGACTAGGCTTCGGCAATTTTTCTGCCTCGTGGAAACGCCAGGGGATGGTCTCTACGGGAAGCCCTTTATGGGCAAGGGCGAACCGGGTGCGCCAGCAGCGTGGCGAGAAACGCAGTGCCGGATCACGGCCGGCGAGGTCGTATAATATGATGGGCACGTTCAATCCTCCGACGACGGAACTTCCAGCTTAAGATCGTCGGAGAAAGCGGTAAATAGCAAGACGTCAAGACTCTCAGATAACTCTACTCCGCCGCGGCTTCTCTCACATACCGCGCCGTCGGCGTCCGCATCGTCACCAGTTCTTCGGCAGCGGTCGGATGCAACGCGAAGGTCGCGTCGAAATCGGCCTTGGTGGCTTTCATCTTGACCGCGATGGCGACGGCCTGGACGATTTCGGCGGCGGTGTCGCCGACAATGTGACAGCCGACCACGCGATCGGTCGAGCCGTCGACGACCAGCTTCATCAGGATGCGGGTCTCGCGGCCCGACATCGTCGACTTGATGGGACGGAAATCGGTCTTGTAAATATCGACATGGCTGAACCGCTCGCGCGCTTCGGTCTCGGTCAATCCCACCGTGCCGACTTCGGGCTGGCAGAACACCGCTGTTGGAATGGTGGCGTGATCGACCTGCACCGGACGCTTGCCGAACACCGTGTCGGCGAAGGCGTGACCCTCGCGGATCGCAACCGGCGTCAGATTGATGCGGTGGGTAACGTCGCCGATGGCGTAGATGCTCGGCGCCGACGTCTTCGAGAAAGCATCGACGGCGATGCCGCCATTTTTGGGGTTGATGGCGACGCCGGCATTCTCCAGCCCGAGATTGGCAACGTTCGGATGCCTACCGATGGCGAACATCACCAGATCCGAGGCAATGCTGGAGCCGTTCGACAGGTGCGAGGTGAATTCGCGGCCATGCTTGTCGATCTTGTCGACCGTGCAACCTGTCAGGATGGTGATGCCCTGCCGCTCCATCTCGGCGCGGACGTGGTTGCGGACATCCTCGTCGAAACCGCGCAGGATGTTGCCGCCGCGATAGACCACGGTGACGTCAGCGCCGAAGCCGGCGAAAATGCCGGCGAATTCCAGCGCGATATAACCGCCGCCCTGGATCACGACGCGCCTGGGCAGTTCCGGCAGATGAAACGCCTCATCCGAGGAAATCACGTGCTCGATGCCTGGAATGGCCGGACCGTGATTGGGCGCGCTGCCGGTCGCGATCAGGATATACTTCGCCGTGACAGTCTTGCCGTCGGCCAGCCGAAGCGTATGGGCATCCTCGATGACGGCGCGGGTCTTGACCACATGCGCGCCGGCCTTTTCGACATTGGTGGTGTAGATGCCCTCGAGCCGGGCGATTTCCTTGTCCTTGTTGGCCACCAGGGTGCGCCAGTCGAACGTCACCGGCGGGATGGTCCAGCCAAAGCCGGCGGCATCCTCGATCTCGTGGTGGATGTGCGATCCGATCACGAACAGCTTCTTGGGCACGCAGCCGCGGATCACGCAGGTGCCGCCCATCCGGTATTCTTCGGCGACCATGACCCGCGCGCCGTAACCGGCGGCGATCCGGGCGGCGCGCACGCCTCCCGAGCCTCCACCGATGACGAACAGATCGACGTCGAACTCAGCCATGCCAGCCCCGATTCCTGCGCCTCTTATGCCTCTCCCCGCAAGCGGGGCGAGGTTATCATGTATTAGATCTCCTTGCCGCGCTTGCGCATCTCGGCGCGGAATTGACCGTTGACGATCTCGGCGAAATTCGACGCCCACGCGCTCATATATTGCATGCTGTTGCGCATCGTCTTGGGTTCCTGCACCAGCAATTTCGCCCCGAGCGGTGATTTGTAGAACGTCACCAGGTCCTTCAGTTCCTGTTCGGTAAAATCGGTGGCGTACATCTTCGCCATCGCATCGCCGATTTCCTTTTCGCGGCCGGCCAGCGTCTGGACCACGATAATGGCAACCTCATCGAGATCCTTTTGATAGTTCAGGTTGGTCTGCAGCAGGACGTCCTTGGTTTTCTGCACCATGCTGGGCACCGCGTTGGCATACATGCTGCTGGCGCTCTTCATGGCAAGAATTTCCTTGGCCGCGGCGATCGCCGCCGGCGACGGCTCCTTTGGCGCGGGTGTCTGCGCCCCGGCCGGAACGCCGGTCAAAGCCAACCCCAGCGCCAGGCAGGCGACCGGCCAGATTTTCGAAAGACTCTTCATTGCTGTTCTCCCAATTGCGGCTCAAGGCCGTTCAATAACGCGAATTCCCCGCGGCCCCGCAAGCATTGCCACGCTCACCATGCCGACAAACAGCCCGTGCTCGACGACGCCCGGTATCGCGGCCAGCGACGCCGCCAGCCGCGCGACATCGGGAATTCGTCCCAGATGGGCATCGACAATCCAGTGGCCACCGTCGGTGACAAAAACATGGCCATCCCGGCCCTTTCGGACCCCCATTTGCCCGGAAACACCACTTTCCGCAAATGCCGCCTCCATGGCCCGCCGCGTCGCGGACAGGCCGAACGGGATGACCTCCACCGGTAGCGGAAAGCGGCCGAGAACCTCGACCCATTTCGAATCATCCGCGATCACGATCATGCGATCCGATGCCGCCGCGACAATCTTTTCGCGCAGCAACGCGCCGCCGCCGCCCTTGATGAGGTTGAGCGCGGGATCGATTTCGTCGGCGCCATCGACGGTCAGATCGAGCCGGTCGATGTCGTCCAGCGTGGTAAGCCGAATGCCGCAGCGTAGCGCATCGGCACCCGTCGCGTCCGACGTCGGCACGCCGATCACGTCGAGCCCGGCGCGGACGCGTTCGCCCAGAAGCTCGACAAAATGCTTCGCGGTCGAGCCGGTGCCGAGGCCGAGCTTCATGCCGTCGCGCACATAGTCGAGCGCGCGCGCCGCCGCCTGCCGTTTCAATCCGTCGATGTCCAAAGCCGAATTCACGTCTGAACGCCTCGAATGCTGCTGCCGGCGATGCGTCCGGCGGTGTCCAACGGGGCATATAGCGTCGTTTTACGGGCAGGAACAGCGACTTGGAGTGAGACCGGGGCGCTTCTCCCGCCGGGCGCGCACCGGCGCGCCGACGAGGGAGGCGCCCCTCCGTTAACATTAAACCTTAACTAATAATTAAGTCTGTATTTGCGGGCGCAAAACCGCCGGCCTAGCGTTCCCCGCGTGACGATCAACCGGGTTGGTACGTGCCATGACGCATCGAATGTATGGGTGGTTTATCGCGTCTGTCGGCGCAGCAGCGGTTATGCTTGCCGCGAGCGAGACATTCGCCAAGCCGGGAGCGCCCGGCAAATTTGCCGCGGCACATTCGATTGGCCATCACCAGTTGCTCCGGCATCACCGGAGAAACACGATCTGGCCGGACACGGCTGGCGGTTTCTACGACTCGTTCAACGGCGGACCGGTCGATGGTGCGCGACCCGTGTCGGGCGATATCCACTACACCTATACATATGATGTTCCCTGGGATTGGGCGCATCGATATCCGCCGGCGGTGACCCCCTCCGAACGGCCCTATGTGCCGAGTTGTCCCACCGAAGCGGTCGCGGTTGAAGGGCGAGACGGCCAGGAGCAGACCATAAATATCATGCGGTGCTACTGATAAAGCCGCCCGACATCAGCCCGCCTTCCTGCTTGCATGATGGCGCGGGGACCGATAGCGATCCGCCATGGCCCCTGCCCTTACTGTTGTATTCGACCTCGACGGCACGCTGGTGGATACGGCGCCCGATCTGATCGGCGCGCTGAACTTTATCCTCCACCGCGAGGGACTGCCCCCGGTGCCGCTGCATTCGGCGCGCACCATGATTGGCGCCGGAGCCCGCAAGCTGATCGAGCGCGGCCTCGAGCTTGAGGGCCGTGCCATGGGCGCCGAAGACGTCACCCGGCTCACCGGCGATTTCATCGATTATTACGCAGCCCATATCGCCGACGCCTCGCGCCCGTTCGAAGGCCTGGAGAGCGCGCTCGACGATCTCGCCGGGCGCGGCTGTCGCTTCGCGGTTTGCACCAACAAGCTCGAATGGCTGTCGAAACGGCTGCTCGACCAGCTCGGATTGAGCGGCCGATTTGCCGCGATTTGCGGCGCCGACACGTTCGGCGTGTCGAAACCCGACCCTGCGATCCTGCGGCAGACGGTGGCGCGGGCCGGCGGGCAATTGAGTTCGGCGATCATGGTTGGCGACGCCGGTCCCGACATCGGCGTGGCGCGGCGCGCCGGTATTCCCGTCATCGGTGTCGAATTTGGATATACCGAGGTTCCGGTCGCAGACCTCAAACCGGACCGGCTGATCGGCCATTTCCGCGACCTGCCTGGGGCGGTCGAAAGCCTGATTCAGGCACATAAATAATTGATTTTATTGAATTAAGCTGGAGAATTAACCATCAATTAACGATCTGGTTCGGCGCCGTTGCGCAGGCCCCTTGACGCTCTTATGGTCGACGCCGGATGTGGCGGTTAGCCGCATTAAAGTAACGGGTTGGCCATGCGTCGTGTAATCGTGATTGCCGCAGCTGGATTGAGCCTGGCCGGCTGCTCCTCAATGGACGTTTTCAAGTCGACGCCGGCGACCTTGCAGGTTCAGCTGGAATCGGCGCCGGCAGGAGCCGATGCCCGGACATCGGTCGGACCGGGTTGCAAGACACCGTGTTCGGTCACCATCACCGCTCCCGACCTCGGTTTCACCGTCACCTATACGCTGCCGCGGTTTGAGACCACCACGATGCCGGTGCAGGTGATCAGCAGTTCCGGCTCGACCACGATCGATCCAAATCCGGTATTTGCGGAACTCAAGCCGCTCGGCCCGCCGCCGAAACCGGTGAAGAAAGTGATGCGGCCCAAAAAACCGAAGCCGCCCAAGGCTGCGGCACAGCCTATGGGATCGCCGTTCCCCGAGCCTGCGCTGCCGCCGATGCGATCCACCCGCTGACGGCTTGCACGGCACGCTTGCCGATTGTACGCACCTCACATCGTGCATAGATTGGGGTTGCGGAACCGCCCACCTGCGATCATGGCGGTTGCCACGATGACCAGGCATGGTGCAAGGCTTGCTGGATGAACGGACCCCTGACGAGTCCTCGCGAAAAACTGCTGCAGCCGATGACCGACCCGTTTGGCCGGACCATCAGCTATTTGCGGGTATCGGTCACCGATCGCTGCGATCTGCGCTGCTTTTACTGCATGTCCGAGGACATGACCTTTCTGCCCAAGGCCGATCTCCTGACGCTCGAGGAGCTCGACCGGCTTTGTACGGCCTTCATCGCCAAGGGCGTGCGCAAGCTGCGGCTGACCGGCGGCGAGCCGCTGGTCCGGCGCAATGTCATGTCGCTGGTGCGCTCGCTCTCGCGCCATCTCGGCACCGGCGCACTGAATGAGCTGACGCTGACGACCAACGGCTCGCAACTGGCGCGCTTTGCCGGCGAACTCGCCGACTGCGGCGTACGCCGCGTCAACGTCTCGCTGGATACGCTGGAGCCTGCGAAATTCCGGGCCATCACCCGCTGGGGCGATCTCGACAAGGTGCTGGCCGGCATCGAAGCCGCGCGATCGGCGGGCCTCGCGGTCAAGATCAACGCGGTGGCACTGAAGAACACCAACGAGGAAGAGCTGCCCGCGCTGATGGAGTGGGCGCACGGCAAGGGCATGGCGTTGACGCTGATCGAGGTGATGCCGATGGGCGACATCGGCGAAGGCCGCATCGACCAATATGTGCCGTTGTCCGTGCTTCGCGCGCGGTTCGCCCAGCATTATACGCTGACCGACCTCGACGAAGACACCGGCGGCCCTGCCCGCTATGTCCGCGTCAGCGAGACCGGCGGCAAGCTCGGCTTCATCACGCCGATGACCCATAATTTCTGCGAGTCCTGCAACCGGGTGCGGATCACCTGCACCGGCACGCTGCATACCTGCCTCGGGCACGAGGATGCCTCCGATTTGCGCAAGCCGCTGCGGGCCTCCGCCGATGACGACCTGCTCGCCGCCGCCATCGACCGCGCCATCGGCCTGAAGCCAAAGGGCCACGATTTCATCATCGATCGCCGGCACAATCGCCCGAGCGTCAGCCGCCACATGAGCGTCACCGGCGGTTAAGTTTTGACCACGGGCGCGGTATCAGGCGCTCGCCCGATATTCCCCTTCACTATCAACAAACTTCCAATTGACGGCAGCGTGTTGCGCTGGGATGGTGCGTCGGTCTCATGCCTGCCCGGCTGGAAAAGCCGCGAGCCGCCGGAAACGGCGCGGTCAAGACGGCAGAGACATGGATCAGGGGGGAATATCGTTGCGATCGCTTCAGGCAATGAGCCGTTTTGCCATCAATCATGGCTTTCGCGTTTGGCGCGCGATGGCGAAGCCATGCGCGTTGCAATGATCGACCGGGCATGATGGCGACCGCTGGGGAGAACACGATGCGTCCGTTGCTGGCGGTCAGTACCTTCATCGACCAGATCAATGAAAAGATCGGCTACGTCTGCAATTTTCTGGTGCTCGCCGCCTGTATCGTGAGCGCCGGCAACGCCATGATCCGCTACGCCTTCGGCTACAGCTCGAATGGCTGGCTTGAACTACAATGGTACATGTTCGCCATCCTGGTGATGTTCGGCGCGGCCTATACCTTCAAGCGCAATGAGCACGTGCGGGTCGAAATCTTCTATCTGTTCCTCAGCGAACGCGGCCAGCTCTGGCTCGATCTGATCGGCACGCTGTTCTTCCTGATCCCGTCCTGTCTGCTGCTGGCCTATCTGTCCTGGCCGTTCTTCATGCAGGCCTACGTCGTCAACGAATATTCGGGCAATGCCGGCGGCCTGCTCCGCTGGCCGATCAAATTCGTGATCCCGGCCGGCTTCGTGATGCTGGCGCTGCAAGGCGTGTCGGAAGTCATCAAGCGCATCCTGGCACTGCAGGGCCAGGTGACGATCGACGCGAAATACGAGAGGCCGACGCAATGATTACGCTGGAAACGATGCCGCCGCTGATGTTCGGCGGGTTGATCGTGACCATGCTGATCGGCTTCCCGGTCGCTTTCACGCTTGCCGCGATGGGGCTCTCGTTCGGTTTCCTCGCCATCCATCTCGGCTTCTTCGACCTTAATTTTCTGCAGGCGATTCCGGGCCGCATCTTCGGCAGCGTGCTCTCCAACGACCTGCTGCTGGCAATTCCGTTCTTCACCTTCATGGGCGCCGTGCTCGAGCGCTGCGGCCTCGCCGAGGACATGCTGGATTCGATGGGCCAGCTGTTCGGGCCGATCCGCGGCGGCCTCGGCTATTCCGTCATCATCGTCGGCTTCATTCTCGGCGCCATCACCGGCACGGTGGCAGCGCAGGTCATCGCCATGGCGCTGATCTCGATGCCGGTGATGATGCGCTACGGCTACAACATCCGCTATATCACCGGCGTGCTGGCGGCCTCCGGCACCATCACCCAGCTGGTGCCGCCGTCGCTGGTGCTGATCGTGCTGGCCGACCAGCTCGGCAAGTCGGTCGGCGACATGTATCTGGGCGCCTGGGGGCCGTCGGTGTTCCAGATCCTGCTGTTCGCCGGCTACACCTTCGTGCTCGGCATTTTCAAGCCGGATCATGTGCCGCCGGTGCCGCTCGAGGCGCGCACGCTGACCGGCTGGCCGTTGTGGCGAAAATGCCTGCTCGGCATCATCCCTTCCGCGGTGCTGATCTTTGTCGTGCTCGGCACCATGATGCTGGGTCTTGCGACGCCGACCGAGGCCGGCGCGATGGGCGCCGTCGGCGCCATCGTGCTCGCCGCGATCCACAGCAAGGATTTCAGCACCACCGGGCGCAAGTTGCTCTATCATCGGCGTGATCGCCGGCGGCATCGGCACCATGGTCGGGATCTTCCTGACCGAGGGACTGATCTTCAAACTCGCCTTTGCCATCACCTATTTCGCCGTGGTCTGGATTTGCATCGAGGCCGTGCGGATTCCGGAACTGCGCGACCTGATCAAGCAGGGCTACGAGACCACGATGCGCATCACCACCATGGTGGTGTTCATCCTGATCGGCTCGACCTGCTTCTCGGTGGTGTTCCTCGGCGTCTCCGGCGGCGTATGGCTGGAGCATCTCTGACGTCGCTGCCCGGCGGCGTCTGGGGCTTCCTGATCTTCATCAACCTGTTCATCTTCTTCCTGGCGTTCTTCCTGGATTTCTTCGAGATCGCCTTCATCATCCTGCCGATGATCGCGCCGATCGCGCAGAAAATCCTGGCGCCGGTGGTCGGCCCGGATGCCGCGCTGATCTGGTTCGGCGTCATGCTGTGCGTGAACATGCAGACATCGTTCATGCATCCGCCGTTCGGATTCGCGCTGTTCTATCTGCGCGGCGTCGCGCCGAAAGAGGTCAAGAGCTCCGACATCTATTGGGGCGCGCTGCCGTGGGTCGGATTGCAGGCCATCATGGTGGCGCTGGTGATCGCGTTCCCGATTACGGTCACGGCGTTGCTCGACAAGCCTTCGACCGTCGATCCCAACAAGATCCAGATCGATATTCCGCAGGTCGAGCTTCCGCCGCTCGATTTCAGCGAACCGCCCAAATTCAAGTAGCGGTGAAATCCAGGTCCTGAACGCTTAAATTCAGGCGAGCCGGAAACGTCCGCTTTGGTGAATGTATTCCGGACTCGAGTTGGACATCGCGTGAGGTCTGGAAAATACCAATACCGGCAGAGTGCTCCTTCAATATAGCAAACCATTTATTCGCTATTGACCGGCATTCACCGGCGGACTCTGCGAAGAAGCCGTGCTTGAGCCTGTCTGAACGTTGCCAGCATTTGCCGGCGGCTTCTGACTTGCAACCAAAAATTGGGTGCCCACCACGAACGCCATCATGATCACATATATCCACCAAGGCTTGGTCGGGCCGAGTCGTTCGAAGTACCACTCAATCGGTTGCTGGATTGCCTCGGCTTTGGAAGAAGCGCAATCAAACGAGCGGCAATCGTGGGAGGATCGGGATATGCCGATTCCGTGTCGCGCAGGGCACCGATGAGCGAAGTCAGCCTCTGAGTCGCCATCTCTCTCGTCGACTGCGCTAATTCTGCGGCTTCCTGCCAAGGGTCTATATCCAACCGGGCCAGCCCCGAAAGGACGCTGACCAGCATGCCATTTCTATCCTCGCCGATCGGCGCGAACAGGAAATCGTTGAACTCAGTTCCAGGAAGAGCGATTGCTGCGTGGCGCATTATTGAGGGCTTCGGGCGCTGTCCGCCTCGTGGCGTTGCGTGACGGGCATTGTCCAGTCGGCGGCAATTGCCAGGCGAGCCAGTTCTGGAAGCGACCTGGAACCGGTCCTCCGCATGATCGAGGCGCGATGATTTTCGACGGTGCGCTGGCTGATGCCCAAATCCGCAGCGATGTTCTTGCTGGGATGCCCGGAAAGAACCAATTTCATGATCTGCCCCTCTCGAAGGGTCAAGCTCGCGAGGCGCTTCTCCGCGGCGTCGTGTAGTCCAAACAACCTGAGAAACAGTTCTTCTTTTTCTCTGAGAACATGGCATTCCGCGCACTTCGTGGCCTGGTCGATATGATGCAGGATTGGTTTGTTGATGGCGCCTTCAAACGCAGCGGCCGAAATTGGATGCAGTCCGGTTGGGCGATTGTTGGGGCGAGTGTCGTCCTGATCCGGCATTTTGCAAATGTGCATTGGCTTTCACTCCGCTGCTTCGTGCAGTCGTGTGACAAGTCGGTCTGCACAACTTAGTTTCACGGACGGAACAAGATATTACGACGCATTTCTTCTCATGAAACTCCGGGGCAACTGTGGTCAGAATTGATCACGGTGTTCGTCAAAAAACGTGGTAAAATGCAGCGTCCATGGAATGCTACAGGTACGTCGTCGCACTCGATTCGATGAGTTATCTGTATGCCGCTTGAACGCCACGATTTCTCGGATCGCGCTGAACTTCACCCGCGACGCATTTGAAGCTTGACGAATCTGTGGTTCTGCCATGCCCGTCATACTCCGCAGCTTTCGGGTAGGGGCATAACGGTCGCTGGATGGCGATGCCGTGCTGCGGGTTATCGTCATGGTATTTTGTGGCGATAATCTTTTCCGGAACTGTCCCTTTTTCAACCCACAGTTCGAGCGCCTTGAGAATGTCGTGGTCCGCATCGACGACCGGTCCATGGTTGTCTCCGTTTCCAAACGAGTTGGGACCGGGGCCGCCGTAACAATGCGCCATGCCGGGGGCCATAAAAACCCGGTAGAAATTTTGCACATCTCCCATCACACTTGTGACTTTCCGATAGTAGTTGAGACCGTTCTCTGGCGCGATGGCGCTGTCGGCCCAACCAGCATACTGGATCAGTTTACCGCCATGGTCCCTGAACTGACTGAGGTCGGGATTGGTCGAGTTCGCCATCAAGGCGATGGATTGAGTGGCCGTCTTGAATTCACCGGTAAGATCAAGGAGGGGACAAGTCGGTTTGCCAAGCACGGCGTTGCACCAGAATTCTGCCGTGAGCGCATATTGGCTGCCCGGGGCAGTCGACGAAGTGCCCACTAGCCATTGAGGCCAGTCCGTCGCGTTCGATCCGGTGCCCGGTTCGTAACCCGGGAAAAGGAGTTCTCCCTTCGAATTATGAGGGCCGCGATAGAGTTTCTCGACGGCTTCGACTTGTGCCGATGTCAGGCACGTATCCGGATCCTGGCCAGCCGCGCATTGCCCGGCTACGGCGTCAAAGTGGCAAATCGTTGGATCGTTGAGGAACGTATCGGTGGAAACTCCGCCATCTTTTCCAACACATTTTGAAATCGCCAGCTTGCTGAGCAATGTGACCTTGCTTGTCGGAACGTAAGCATCTGGCACTCCATGCGTCTGCGGGCCAGCCAGCAACGCCTGCATGTTCCAGAGAAATGAAGCGCCAAGTCCTACCAAATCGTTGGCAGGCGATCCGACGATAATGCCGTCGAAATCATTCGGATATCGCTGTGCTTCCATGAAGGCTTCTCGGCCTCCATCGGAGCAACCACTGAAATAGGAATAGCTCGGATTTTTGCCGGTCAGGCGCTTGATGATCGCTTTGGAATTGTCAGTTGTGACCTTGAGAGCCCTGTATCCAAAGTCCTTCAAAACGTCTGGATGTCCGATGAATGTTGCGGCGCCAACAGGAGGGCCAGACGTGCCGTCATCTGTCGCAGCCGCCGAGTATCCCCGCGAGACGGCATCGGCGATGTACGATACCCAGATCGTGCCGGCAAAGCCGCCATTGCCGATCTGCTCATACTTTCCGTTCCAGCTTCCGTCTGTCGGTATCCATACCTCGAATTTGATATTCGAGTTGCTGCTCGGCCTGACGGTGCCTGCTACCCGGCAAAGCCCGACCGGCGCCTTGGTAATGCCGGTTACCAACTGGCCCGCGCTGTAGGATTGTGCGGTCGTGATCTCGGCGTTCGGCAGAGAGCCGCCAATTAGAGCTTCACACGTCGGCGCGGCAGGCGCCGCACGCAGATCGGACGCAATCAGGGCAGGGAAGCGAATGCCATCAGGACATTTCTGAATTTTCGCGTATAGTCCGTAAAGGTGTCGGCCACATTCGTTCCCGGTGCGCGGTATGCTCAACAGGAATCGCCTGCGTGCGACGCAGGATAGCTACCGTCGCCGCTTGGCCGCTAGGTTCGGAAATTACTCAGGACGTCTGCGTGTCCGCAGAAAGCGTTCGGAAACCGTGACCGTTGAGGCGGCCTCGTTCGCAAAGCTGAGCGACGCCTCGATGGCTTCTTCCCAAAGATCATCCGTGGCAACGCCCTGGGTTTCAAGTTTCTGCATGAGCGCGCCGACGGCACCAGCCGCGGCGTCTGCAAGATGGTCGTTTCCGGAAACCCGGTTGCGCATCGCATTCACAAATGGCCGCAGCCCATTGACCGCTTCCTTGGAAGGCAGGCCGCGCGCGCCATGAAGGACATGGAGGATGTCACTGGCAAGTTGCGGCAGTTCCGCTTCAACTTCCGGTTCTGCGTTGGCGCGCAAGCCTTCTCCAATCGCCTCATGTGCCTGCGTGATGGCAGCCGCTCGACTTGCCGCTTTCGCCACTGGCTTTCATCTTGTCTTTGTCCGAGATCGAAAGCTGCCACTTCCATGAGGAGCCTTCGGCAGACTCAACGGCCGTGAACTCGACGCCACAATAATCCATAGCCGTCACTCCTATGTCGTCGAAACCCATTTTGCACTTATTGGACGACACACCGCTTCGACCGAATGAACTCGGGAATTCTGCTGCCGAGAAGAAACGGCCTCAGCGCCGGGGTACACACTGAGGCCGGTTCGGGGACATCTATGCCGGATACGACATCCTTGCGGAGGCAAGCCGTCCAGCCGTCATTCGTTCCAAATGATTCGCGCTCAGCCAATTCAAATATTCGCAATCAGATCGCCGCCGAGATGTTCGTCCGATATCTGAAACGGGCACTGGATTACTAGTTTGAGCACTTCTTGACGCGCGCCGGCAGCTTCTCGAAAATGCCCAAGCGTTGAGTCGTTTGACTAGGTAGATTCCGAGCCTGTCGCGTCTACAGGTCCAAAGGTAAATTTCGGCGAAACAACCGGGAATGCAAGTACGGCCTGGATTTAACTCAGCCCAGGCGTCTGCACTCTTAAGAGTGAAGGAAATCCATATGGCGCTGCATTCTCGAGACGAAATTTTCGACCAGATCGACGCGGATATTTACGGGACGGAGGCGGCCGACGTATCGACTCCCAAGTATCGGATGCCCTCGACGGGGCTACGGCCTGACGTCGCCCACGCGCTGGTGAGCGACGAACTGCTTCTGGACGGCAACTCCCGGCAAAACCTCGCGACGTTCTGCTCGACCTATCTGGACAGCGAGGTGCATCAACTGATGGACGCCTCGATCGACAAGAACATGATCGACAAGGATGAGTACCCGGCCACCGCGGAACTGGAAAAGCGTTGCGTCGCCATTCTCAGCGATCTGTGGAATGCGCCCAAATCGGTCAACGCAACGGGCTGCTCCACCACGGGATCAAGCGAGGCGTGCATGCTGGGCGGGCTGGCATTGAAGCACAAATGGCGCGAGCGGATGAAAGCCGCCGGCAAACCGACGGACAGAGCCGAACATCATCACCGGCCCGGTGCAAGTCTGTTGGCACAAGTTCGCCCGCTACTTCGATGTCGAACTGCGGGAGATACCGCTTGAACACGGCCGGCTGGGCATGACGCCGGAAGAGGTGCTGAAGAGGGTCGACGAAAATACAATCGGCGTGGTGCCGACCTTCGGCGTCACCTTTCACTTGCCAGTATGAACCGGTTGCAGAGGTGGCCGAAGCGCTGGACCGTCTGGCGCGCGACAAGCACCTCGATATTCCGATCCATGTGGATGCCGCCTCGGGCGGATTCGTGGCGCCGTTTGTCGAACCGAACCTGATCTGGGACTTCCGAATTCCCCGCGTCCGCTCCATCAACGGCTCCGGACATAAATACGGATTGGCGCCGCTCGGCGTGGGCTGGGTGGTTTGGCGCGAGAAGAGCGATCTGCCGGAAGACCTGATATTCTACGTGAACTATCTGGGCGGCAACATGGCTACCTTCGCGCTCAATTTCTCGCGGCCCGGCGGTCAAATCGTATCGCAGTACTATCTCTTCCTCAGGCTAGGGCGCGAAGGCTATCGCCGCATTCAGCAGAATGCCTATGACACCGCGCAATATATCGGGCGAGAGATAAAGAAAATTGGACCGTTCGAACTGTTTTTCGACGGCTCCAGCGCCAAGGGCATTCCCGCCGTTTCCTGGGTTATCAAGGATGGCGCCAAGCCCGGCTACACATTGTTCGATCTCTCGGACCGTTTGCGCATGCGCGGCTGGCAGGCCGCGGCCTATACGATGTTGCCGAATATCACCGAAGTGGTCGTGATGCGGCTGCTGATCCGGCATGGCTTCAGCCGCGATATGGCCGACATGCTGCTCGAGGATTTTCGGCGCGCCATCGACTACCTGCAAAAGCATCCGTCGATCAATCCGGCCTCGGCGGCGGACAGCACGACCTTTACGCATCATGCGTTGCCGAAGGAAAAGCTGCCCGCACCGCCGGCAGCGGCCGAACGCAAGACTCCGACCCAAGCTGCGTACCGAAGGCAAGGATCCCGGCGTAAGACCCCGGCTCCATTTCTATCCTCAACCCAACGCGGCATTCGCCGAAGTTGAAATATCGACATCATCAGATCGATCGAAGACTGGAGACCGCGTCATGACACCGGTTAAGGATAGCAAGAAGACTCTCGGCATCGTTTCGATTGGCCTGATGACCGCGGCGGCCGTGGTGACCAGCTTGCGCGGTCTGCCCCTGCTCGCCAAGGAGGAGATGACGATGTTTGCCTATCTGGCATTCACGGTCATATTCTACCTTATTCCGGCATCGCTGGTGTCGGCCGAACTCGGCGGCGCCTTTGCCGACAAAAAAGGCGGCATCTACGACTGGGTTGGGCAGGCCTTCGGCATACGCTGGGGGTTTCTGGCAATCTGGCTGCAATGGATTCAAAACGTGGTCTGGTATCCGGTCGCGTTGACGTTTGGAGCGGCGGCTCTTGCTTATACTATCGGCATTCCCGATCTTGCGAAGAACGGAATTTACGTCGGCCTCTTTTGCATCGTCGTCTATTGGCTGGCGACCGTCGTCGTTCTGCAGGGCGTGGAGGTTTTCGCCAAAGTCGCCAATTGGACTTTCATCATCGGGACGATCCTTCCGGGAGCCGTCCTTCTTCTGCTGTTCGGCTACTGGATTGCATCGGGACATCCGATAGCCTGGCAACATCTCACCGATCCCGCCGTGTCGGAGAACGGGCATGCGCGCCTGTGGCCCGCGATCCACGGCCTGGGTACGGTCGCATTTCTCGCAGGCATCGTGCTGCTGTTCGCGGGCGTTGAAGTGCAGGCGGTATTCGTCACCGAAATGAAAAACCCGAAACGATATCCGGCCGCGATTCTGCTGGGTGCGATGATCTCGTTGCTGATCTTCGCCCTGGGCGCGATCCCCGTTTCGGGAATCCTGCCTTACGAAAAGATTTCCCTGCAATCCGGCGTTTTCGACGCGTTTGGCGCGATCATTTCCGACATCTGGCACATGGGATGGCTGACCCAATTGCTGTCGCTGCTGGTCGGAATCGGCGCGGTCTCCGGCGTGTTTGCCTGGCTCGGCAGCCCGAGCCGCGGGATTGCTTGCGACCGCGCGCGATGGCGAGTTGCCCTACGCACTGCACGCAACGAACGCGCATGGCATGCCGACGCACATCCTTCTGGTTCAGGGCGTGGTCGTTACCGTGATGTCTTGCCTGTACTTCGTGATCAGCGATGTCTCCGTGGTGTTCTTCCTGGTTTCTGCGATGACGATCGCTCTCTACCTGATTGCCTACATGCTGATGTATGCGGCCGCCATCAAGCTTCGCTACACCGAGCCAAATCTGGCAAGACCTTTCAAAATCCCGGGTGGGTTGGTTGGCATGTGGCTGACCGCCGGCGTCGGCTTCCTGGGCGTGCTCTTCAGCTTCGTGGTTGCGTTTTTCCCGCCCGATCAATTGCCGGTGGGCTCGCCCGTTCTTTACGTCACGCTGGTGACCGCCGGTACGGTGCTGTTCTGCGGTATCCCCCTCGTTCTTCACGCGATGCGCCAGCCCAACTGGGTCAAAGGCCTGCAGCCGGCAGAGTAAATCAAATAGGTTGCCGCCTAATGCTGCCCGGTTGCTCCAAGGTGAGAAGCCCGCGGACCTGCCTGTCATTCAGCCAACCAAGTTCGAAATGGTCTTGAACCTCAAGACCGCGAAATCGCTGGGTCTGGAATTTCCCGCAAAGGTGCTCGCGCTTGCCGACGAGGTGATCGAATGATGTCGCCTGATCCGGACTTCGAGTCGGACATTGCGCAAGGACTGAAGAAGTCCCGGAAGCGGACATCGACCTGCTGACTTTCGTGTGACGATCTAGCCGAGATCCGACCGCAGTTGGGTGGCGATCGCGATCTCAGGTCCGTCCCATTCGTCCAGCCTGATCGCGTTCACATGATCGAGAACCGACTTCGCCTCCTCTCGTCGGCCTCCTTCAGCGAGCATCCGGGCGAGCGGTTCCCGGCACTCAAACGAAAAACCTTTGCGCCCTGTTTGTCGGCAATGCGCAGCGCGGTTCCGAAATAGAGTTCCGCTCCCGCGAATTGGCGGCTGATTGTCGCAGCACCATCTCTCCACGAATCCGCCACAGCTCGGAAATAAAGGGGCCTCGTTCCGGTGTCCTCGACTTTTCGAGAAGCCCCGTGACCAAAGCCAGCGCTTCCTGGTTGCGGTTTGCGCTCGCCAGCGCGTCGGCCAAGATGACGCCGGGAAGCACACCCGTAAATCCGTAACCGAGCGTCGCCTCATAGGATGGCTCCATTTGCTTGAGCGCGATGCTGCGTCCTCACCTTGCAACGCATCGGCCGCGCCCCGCATGAACAATCCGACGGCACGGGTAGCCGGCAAAATCGTATCTGGCCGATACCTGCGTGAGCTGTTCGGCGAACTCCCGGCAGCCGTTCGCATCCCGAACAATATGCAGCGCATAGCACGCGAAACTGAGAAAGAACGCCAGCGTCAAGGGATGTTGCAGGGAAGTTGCAAGCGCAAGACCCGCGTCCAGCGCAGGCCTTACGCTCCTGGAGCGACCCGCCATGGCCAGCGCCACAGCCCGTGAGCAATAGGCGCAGGCCCCCGGATCATGGCCGGCAAAGACATGAGAAAACTTGTGATGGCGATCGCGATCATATTGCTCAATGCCTTCCGCCGCGTACTCGAGCAATTCGCCGTTTGCCCGAAGAAAGATGCGGTACCCCAGCGGTGATGCAAGGCTTCGAACTTGCAAATCCTCGTCGTCAATTTCCCGGCTGATGCGTCGTCAACTCCTGCACTCAGGACCTCGACCTCGTCGAGCCGCCGGTTCCGCGCCGCATTGAGATACAATCCCCAGGTCGCCTGAAACAACTGCGGTCCCGCATTCACCTCTTGTGGCGAGCGCTTTTGCCTCTTGCAGCGCCGATTCCGCTTCACTGCGTTTGCGGACCTCTGTGAATGGCGAGCGTCGCACCCAGCTCAAGTTGCGCATCAAGCTTTAAGGACGTGCGCGCTGTTTCGGATCGGCGACACGCTCCGCTTCCGCCAGCGCGGAAGTGAGATTGGCGACGGACTCGGCAAACGCCAGACGCTGACCGGACCGGTCTGCGGCGAGCAACCAGTAATGGAACGACTTCTCCGCTTCTCCGGCGCGGCTGTAATGGTGCGCGATCAGCGTCGGTTCGATTTCGCCCGTCGCGCGGATCGGGATTCGAGATGAGCGCGCAATTTCCCTGTGCAGCGATTGACGACGGGTCCGCGGAAAGGCTTTCGTAGGCCGCTTCCTGCACCAGCGAATGGTTGAAGCTGTAAGTTCGATTCGTCGTCGCTTCCCGCCTCAAAGATCAGGCCCGACTTCGCGCAAGCGCGCCAGGGCGGTCCGAAAGTCGCTGTCGTTGCACGCCGGCAACCGCTTCCAGCAACGCAAAGGAGAATTGACGCCCGATGACGGAGGCGATTTGGGCGATGTCTTTGGCGCGGCCCCAGCCGGTCAAGCCGCGCCATCAGCGAATCCTGTAGGGTGAGGGGCACTGCGCTGGCACCCAGCGAGCGCAAATCCAGTACCGCCTTCGTCAATTCCTCAGCAAACAGCGGCACCCCGTCGCTGCGCGTCACGATCTCCCGGATCAGCGTGTCGTCCATTTGCATCCGGCTGGCGACGTTGCCGGATCAGCGCCGCACAGTGCTCGTGCCCTATTTGCTTGCAAGTGATGAGCGTGCATTGGGGATGTTCGGACCAGTTCGTCTTGAGTTCCGGACGATGGGTAATCAGGACTAGCGCGTGTTCTCTTCCGATGCGCTTCAGTAACCGATCGATCAGGGTTTGCGTCGTCTGGTCGCTCCAGTGCGCGTCCTCCAGCAACAGCAGCACCGGCCCGTCCAGCGGCGCCATCAACAGGTCTTCGAGAATTGCGAGAGTTTCCTCCTTGCGCTGATTGGGAGTCATCTCGATGGGGGACAGCGTGTCGTCGGCAGAAACCTCGAGCAACTCCGCCAGCAGCAACGTCGATGAACGTGCGTGCCGGCCGACACGCTTTAACATTCGGCTGATACGATCCAGATTTTCCTGGGACCGGAAAATCGCGGTCTGACGATCGAGCCTGTGGCGCAGCAGTGTCTTGAACGGGAACAAAACACTGTTGCGGTGGTAGGGCGAGCATTGGCAGCGCAGCAAACGATGGGGATCCTCCCGTACTCGCTCGGCAAGCGCTTCCAGCAGCCGCGACTTGCCCATCCCGGCCTCGCCCGCCAGCAGCACGACGTGTCCGTCTCCCCGCGTCGCGCGCTGCCAGGCGTCATACAAGAAATGCCAGTTCGCGCTCGCGTCCGACGATGGGACCGGCAGCCGCGGCATGAGCGGCGGCGAACCGGCTTTCGGTTGCGCTCTCACCAAGCACTTTCCAGATCGAAACCGGCTCGTTGAAGCCCTTGATCGGCGTGCTCGCCGAGAAGTGAATAGTCAAAAAAATTACGGGTGAGTTGGTGCGTCGAGGGGCCGACAAGTACGCAACCAGGTTCGGCCAGCGGACTGAAGCCGGGCCGCCAGATTGGGCGTATCGCCGACGACACGTCTCCTCTCCCGCCGCGCCAACGCCGGTTGCTCCCCCCGTAACGACGAGACCGGTGGCGATTCCCACGCGGCACTGCAGCGGTCGTCCGTCAGGTTGCTTCAGCCGTCCGACTTTCTCCACGATTTCCAAGACCGGCCCGGACTGCGCGTTCGGCCGCGTGCTCCTGCGCCTGCGGAAAGCCGAAATACACGAGTATGCCGTCGCCAAGGTATTGCGCGATATATCCGTCGTATTTGCCAATCGCCGCAACGCAGGCTTCCCGATATTGGCGCAGCAGCCGGATAAGGTCTTCCGGATCCAGCTCGCTTCCGAGCGCGGTCGAGCCCACCAGATCGATGAATACGACGGTGAGCTGGCGGCGCTCGACCTGCGGCGCCAGTTTGACTGGGCGGCTGCGACCTGCGCCGAAGCCGCCGGGCGATGAAGTCGACGCCGCACGAAACTTGGCTGCGGCAGCCATGAATTTGCGGCGGTGACCGAGTGACAGACCCAATTTCTCCAGGTCCTGCTCGGTCAAGTCCGGGACTACCGTCAGGTCGATATCGTGACTTGCCAGGACCTCGCCGTATTTCTCGAGGCCTAGACCCTGCAGCCAAAGCGCGAAATCGGACATCGAAATTCCCACTGAATGGCCTCTCGCAGCACTGTTTGCCACATGCGCTGGTCAAAGTGCTCCCCTGAATCGCGAACCCATCCGCGCAGGCATCAAACCACAACGGGGGATTGCTCGGCTAGGGCGAATGTCCGCGTCGGATGCTGCGCGGCAACGCGAGCCCGGTGAAGAAACCCCAATGGGCGACAAGGCTAGGGGCTCAACGCGCCATAAGCGGACATGATCGGCTCACGCTCCAAGTGCGAAGCGCACAGATAAGCCGTAGTGATCCGAGAGGGTCACTTTCTGCCCAGCATCAATGACAATTGTGGGTTGACTGAACTCGATCCTGCCGGCGATCGGGATCGTCCTTTCAGCGAATGTCGTTGAAACGAAGACATGGTCGATACGCTGACTAGGCGAATTGCGATAGCGGCCCACGGCGTTCATTGGGTTTGAACTATCCCACGTCACCGAGGATTCCACCTCTTCGGGTTTTGCAACCCGGGCGAAGGCGTCAATCAAGCCTGCGGCTAAAATGCGTTGATAGAATTCGGGATTGACATCGGGACTGCTATTGAAATCTCCGAGGAGGATGTGCGTTTGACCTTCCCCGCGAACGACCGACAAAATATGTTCAATATGGGAAAATTGATCTTTGTTCCGCTGGCTTTCGCGAGAGGAACGCTCCGAACTTTCCGCAGACAGGTGAACATTAAGCAGTCGCACGGCGCCATAGTCAGGCACGTTAACCTGAATGCTCAGGCTAGCCTTTTCAGATACAGCGTGGTGAAGTCCGAGTGTACCGTTTTGCAGTATGTATTCGGCGTTGACGATGGGATAGCGAGACAGGAACATCAAACCGCTGCCGAGCAGGGATCGCACCCTCCGAGGCACAAACGCAAAGGGATGGGTTTCGATCAGCGATGTCCGCAGATAATCGCTGTCTCGGCTCGAATAGACCTCTTGAAGCGCGATGATATCGGCGCCAATCGCTCTTAAATGAATCGGTGCGGCAGCGAGCCTTTCGTCGATGTGGCGATCGATAGAGATGCCCCGTAAGCCGAAGGGACGCCATGCCAGCAGACCGAGATTAAGCGTCAAAACACTGAGATTGGCCATAGCAAGGGCGTTCGCGGGCAAGCACGAGACCCGCTCGGAAACCTGATCACCTTTGCCGGGAACAATATTCACGAACTTCCTTCATTCAGACATTTGTGCGAGAGACGAAGAGCGAAATATCAGATCTCGGGGTTTGGAAAAATGACAGTACGAATGCCGGTGTGGGTGTATGTTGACGTTGTCTGCGACCTGTTCCATGCAGGTCATGTCGAGTTCTTCAACCAAGCACGAGCTCTGGGCGACAGACTGATCGTTGGCGTGGTCTCGGACCAGGATGCGTCGACCTACAAGCCGGCTCCCATCATGAGCTATGCAGAACGAGCAGCCGTCGTTCGTGCTTGCCGTTACGTTGATCGCGTCCTCGATGAGCCGTCGCCGCTTCATTGTACCTGCGCCTTCCTGGACAGCATTGGCGCCGACTTTGCTTGCCACGGAAACGATTTCGATCCTGACGAAGTTGCCCGCTGGTATGCCGACCTCATTCCCACCGCGCGGATCAAGCTGGTGACTTATACGAGCGGAATTTCGTCTCGCGAGATTATCGAACGCGTCACGGCGCGACTGCGGGAGGGCAGTCTGCGTAACTCTCTTTGAAAGGCAGCACAGGCTTGAAACGTGATGATCTTTTTTCGAATCATCACGCTTCATCGTCTTGTTTGCGCACGATCTCCTCACCGCGCTTCCGTTCCGTTTACGAGTTTGCCGCGGCAGGATCCGCTCAGAACTGCCCCGTCAATCTGAGGAAAGGTCCATAGTATAGTTGATTGGCGCTTACGATATTTCCGGTCGCGTTGACGGTTTTGAACGCGTTCCAGTATCCATCAAAGCGCACTCCTACGCTGACTTTCGCGTGAGGCGTGAGCCAATATGCAAGGGCGATCGACGCATCCGCGTTAAATACCGTGGTCGATCCATTGGACACTGCGGAGAACGGAGTCAAAGCGGCGGTTGGACCAAATCCCAGAAGCGCCACGTTACTTGATGCCGTACCGGTGACCGAGAGCTTGCGGTCGCCAAACAGTGCCGCGACGCCACCCATGTAGTCGATCCCCCACCCTTGAGCGACTGGAACACTACCCACAATGGCTGCGCGCGGGCCAGCACCGATGAATTGGCTTCGCTCATTCGCGCTCAGGGCTGCCATCCCGACAGTTCCGAGCGTGGCGGTACCACTACCGGTACCCGTTCCCGTGCAGATGCTGTTTGAGCCTGTGCCTGAGCCCACCCCGGTTCCGGTGCCAACGCAGTTGGCCGAGGACGACGAGTTCAGCGTTGCTTCCAAGTCGGCAAATCTGACACCGAATTGCAACTGGGTCGAACCGGTGCCGCCGATATCATACCCCAGCATCAAATCGGCGACCAAATGGCTTTGCCGCGACGCGGCGGCCTCCAAGGCCGAACTCGTTACGGCCGCCCCTGGTAGAAAGCCTGATGTGAATGCTTGCGTGCTGGATGTCGACCCACCGTAGCGCGCGTCGAAGCTGACATGCCAAGGCGAATTCGCGAGTTTATAATCGGCTCCGAAGGCACCCTCGGCACCGGGCTGTTGCCGGGGCGTAGCGTTTAGGCCGGTCGCGGCAAATAATCCGCTGAATGGAACCGGGGCAAAGAGACCAATCGACGAACCGCCGTTCCAAAATCCGCCTCCCTCCATCCACATGGTGAGGACGCCATACTCTGGCACTGGCTTCGCCTTATATAACGGGGCTTTTTGAGGCAAATCAGCCGAGAGGGCCGGAGCCGACACGGCGATAACAGCTACCAACGAAACGCTCGAGCAAAGCGCAATTCGGAATTTTGTCTGAAAACCAGCCATGAATTTATCTCCCAGGAGCCACAACAGCGTCTTAGAACTGTCACCATTGTCTTTGGCCGGTATCGTTTCGTTTGACGTGTTCCGAACTGACCACTTTCAGCGACGTCCAATACATTTTGACCAAGTGTGGCAAAAATGAACCATCGTGGGTTGGGCTCACAGCACGTCAGCATCGGCGGCTATCGCTGGGAGCTCCTCACCGCTAAAGACGAATGACCGTCGCGAGGCATAGATGAGTAAAAAGATCGGTTATCCGGCCACGCCGACATCAAATACGTTCACGGCAGATGTCTCGCCGACTTCGACGGCGATCACGCCGGGTTTGCAAAAAGGCCCCCCAGATACGATCACCCCCGAAGCGCACCGGCTGCACCAAGGCGGAAGAACGGACGATGCAGCGCTCCTGTATGAGCGCGCGCTCGAACTCAAGCCCGACGATTTCGATAGTCTGCACAACCTTGGACTTATCCGCGCACAACAGGGACGGTTCGATGAGGCCATCGGCCTGCTGCGCAGCGCCTTGGACCAAATCCCGAACTCCGTGGAAGCGAACATCAATCTCGCGGTCGTTTTTGAATTGCTGGATTACCCCGAAGAGACGATCGCTTATTGCGCCAAGGCGATTGAAATCATGCCGACCAGCGCGGCGGCACACTTCACCGCGGGCAACGCCTGTCAAGCATTGGGGCGCCTCCAGGAAGCGATCACACATTTCGAGAGAGCTATTCTTGCCAAACCTTCATATGCCGAAGCCTATTTCAACATTGGAAACATTTTTGCCGGGCGCAAATACTACGAAGATGCGTTGGCCCCCTACAATCGAGCGCTTGCCATAAAGCCACAATATCCGAAAGCGATGAACAATCGAGGTGTCGCCTTACAAACGCTGGGCCGCTACGACGACGCCTTGCAAGACTTCGATACTGCCATCGCCATTAAGTCCAATTACCTTGAAGCCGTCGTTAATCGCGGAAATACACTGCTTCAACTTGGCCGCCAGGAAGAAGCGATGGCGAGCTTCGATAACGCGCTGTTGCTTGAGCCCGACGAATCCGGTGCGGACCAAGGTGGGGCCAACCGCCGGAGTAGCGCCTGGCTTTACGGCGAGGCTCTTGCCAATTACGGCAAAGCATCTGTTTTGAAATCCCGCAACCTGACGATGTCGACGAAATCCCTGGAAGACGGCCTACGACGCCTCGCGGCGGCCGGTGCTTTGGCGCTGCCAGAGCCCGTCGTTCCATCTTACAGCTATCCTTTGGCGATGTACCCCGAGGCACTTCGCGCAGTCATGCGTTGTCTTGATGCAGCTGGCATTGAACCGTTTCTGACCGGTGGCACGCTGCTTGGCGCAATCCGGCACGGCGATTTTATCAGCTTTGACAAGGATCTCGATTTTGGCATCAGCGCGGCGGTGACTCCGGAAGATTTGCGCCGCGCCATGGCGACGGATCCCGATTTCGAATTGTCGTGGGATCCCGGCCAGGACGGGCCTCTGATCGCATATTTCTGGAGAGAAAAAGTCGCCATCGATTTCTTCCGCTTCTTTAGGGAAACTGATCATATGTGGTGTGGCATAAGTATCAGTGGCCACCCGATGAAGTGGGTTCACCGACCATTCGATCTTGTCGATTTCCGGTGGCACGACGTCGGCGTCAAAGATTCCCGACGACAGCGATCGTTTCCTCACCGAAACCTACGGCGATTGGCGAACGCCGAATCCCTATTTCGGCCTGTTTGCCTCTCCCAACATTGAGGGCGGATTTCCACCGATCTCCCGAAACATTGCCTATTCGTCAATATTTGTTGCGCTTTGGCGTCGCGAACGGAAGAAGGCGGCGAATTTGTGCAATCAAGCGTACGAACTCGATGCGAGCGATCCGCTATTCACCGAGTTGTGCGAAGGGCTGGCGGCTCCGTCTGGCAACAAGGCAAAGCTATCCCCTGCCCGATCAAATGCCGCGCTGATTCCAGAAAGCCTCGGCCAAGTATTCGACGACTTGCCGGGTTGATAACATCTGTAAATTCGTGAGCAACCCGGTTTAGCGCGAGAAAACGGCGATGCGGATTGCGGCTTTGTGGAGTTCAAGCCTCACGCCGACTTGTCGCGCTATGGCGGACATATCGTGATCCCGATATTGCGGAATAAGATTTGGATGAGCGCACAAGGCCGCGCCATCTGATCCGCGTGAGGCGGTGATTATCCTATTTGTATCCTGAGGTGGTCCTGTTTCGTCAACGACAAGTTTTTTTTGAAATTTGAGCAATATTGACCGCGCAACGCAAATTCCTTGCATGATAATTGTGCCATGCTCCTCGTTCGTCAACAGCTCGTAGACGATAGCCCAAGCTATTCAGACGCGGTACTAGAGATGCCCGCCAGCTACTCCGATACGCTCGTTCGTCAGTTCGCGGTTGATGAAAACGGACGGCGGCAAATTTCGATGGAGTTCTGAAATTTGGAGTGAGGCGTGATGTATCGAATACGGCAATATCGGGATCGAATACAGCACTATACGGATATGGAAGCGCTATATCGCGGACTAGCAATTGACGATCCGGCTTTTCGTCAAAGACATCTGGCTCACGCTGATGCCTGGAGAAGGTTGGCGGAAACTTCTCAACTTATTTCCGAAAAACACACCCAGATGCGCGAATGGATGGCGGCGCTTGAACTCGTTCATGCTGCCGACTGACTTGCCGACGCATCCGCTTGATTTCGGCGCGGATGAAATCGAGGTTCATACGCAGGCCAATTTTTTGGTCCGAATTGTTTGGCGCCTGCACGAACTCGCTGGCACCGGTCGGATAACCGCCGTTCAGGTATTGCGCGATTGTTGGCGGCGCAGGACCGAATTGGGCCGTCCGCGCCATGCCCGGTTTACCCCCATAGCGACCGACCTGCGGACATCGTTAGAGGTCTGGTCTGTGCCAACAAGAGGCTCATGCACCGCAGTAATCGGCCAAAGGCTTTACCTGTTCAATTTCATCCTGCCTATGAAATCGCGTTTTCCAAGGGGCGAGCCCGCGTGGCGGAGAATGTCGTAAGCCGTGGTGGTGTGGAAAAAGAAGTTCGGCAGCGAGAACGACATCAGGAAGCCTTCCGCCGTGAACGGAAGCTCGCGGTCGCCGACCTTGAAGATGACATCGCGGCCGAGAAGCGCGTTGACAGCCTCCGGCGTCAAGGCCGAGAGTTCGGTTCGCGCCTCCGTCACCAGTGCCTGAAGTGCGACATAGTCGAGGTCCGGTCTATCCGATGACGGTCCGAACACGCCGTTCTTCGCCGCCTCCATCGCACCGCGCGAGTGATGTACGATCGAGGCGATCTGGAAACGGAACGGCAGCATGTCGGGTGCAAGCCGCGTCTCGAGGATCCCGGCCGTATCGATGCTCTTCTCCCGGAAATGTGCGAGACTCTTCTCGAGGAAGCCGCCGACGGCGCCGAGCATCTGGAGGTAGTTGGCGACAGTTGCGTCGTAAAGCGAAAAGGCCATGGCGTAAGTCTCCCTCACTTATTAAGTTTGCTCCGATGCGATAGAGTTGCCGGAATTTCCAGCGATTGCAATCGGCGGAGAAGAGAACTGACACACCGTCAAGCGTGTGTCGGCAGGTCAATCCCTCACCGCAGGCAGCCGGAGGCCTATTCGCGCAGATACCGCGCGAGCGCGCTCTTGATGACCTTGCGGGTCGGGGTCATCGGCATTTCGGCGATCGGCACCAGCCGCTCGGGCCATTTGAGCTTGGCGACGCCTTGATGCGCCAACCAGGCGCACAGTGCATCGAGGCTCAACGTCATACCGGGCTTGAGCACGACGCAGCAGCAAGCGCGCTCACCCAGGATTGGATCGGGCATCGGTATGATCGCGTTCTGAACGACAGCCTCGTGGCGGTCAATCAGCGCCTCAACGTCCGATGGATTGATCTTGACCCCGCCGCGATTGATAAGGTCCTTGGTTCGCCCGGTGATACGGACGGTCCCGGTCGGACTCATGACCGCGAGATCGCCTGTGCTAAACCAATGGTCCTCACCGAAAAGGCCGTGATTCGCGGAGGCATTGTCGAAATAGCCGGCAAATACCGAGCAGCCGCGCACTTGCAACTCGCCCTCGACATTGGCCGGTACGGGGCTTCCTTGCAGGTCCACGACGCGCGCCTCACTACCGGCGGTAGGCGGGCCGATCCACTCGTGGCGCTCCCGGTCCGGCTGATTTGGGTCACCGAGCAGCACCGCGAAGGTCTCCGTCATTCCCCAGAGCTCGATCACTCGCCCCCCGGCCAACCTGTCCTCAAGCGCGCTTTTAAGCTCCGGCGCGCAATATGATCCCGACACGACAACCAGGCGGAGACCGCCGGAATCGCAGCCTTCGAGCAATCCAGCCTTGAGCAACGCCGCGACGTGAGCGGGTGCGACAAAGAGATGAGTTGGCCGATCATTCTTCAGCGATGCCGCTAGCGCCGGCGGTGTAAACGCCGGCAGCGGCACCAGGGTCGCGCCGGCCATGAGAGCCGCGTTCGCCACAAACAGACCGAACGCATGAGTCAGCGGCGAAGCGCTCAACACACGGTCGCCGGCGCCAAGATCGAACACCGGCAGGCACTGGCGAGGGTTGGCAAGCAACGACTGGAAGCTGTGCGGCACCGCCTTCGGCGCGGCGGATGTTCCCGATGTGTAGCATAGCAGGGCTGGGTCCGTCGCAACCGGCTGCGGTAACGGAATCCGATCGGCAGCAGCGATCAGCGTCTCGAACGAGAGCGCGCCGGGGCGCGGCGGCCCGACCGAGATGACGTGCCGCAGATTGGGCAGGTCCCGGGCCAGCGCCGCGAACAAGGCGGGTGGATCGGATTTGTCGCTGGCCGCGCCGCAAAATACGATAGACGCGCGGGAATGCCGCAGGATTGGTTCGGCCTCGCCTGCACCATACGGCATGTGCAAGGTCGACAGGACGCCGCCAAGACGCGCAACCGCGTAATAGATGATGACAAATTCGGCCGTACTCGGCAGCTGGACCGTAACGACGTCACCACGCCGCACGCCGAGCGTCGCCAACGCGGTGGCCAGGCGTTCCGCCCGATCCAGCGCCGCCGCATAGGTGAGCGGCATGTGTCCAGGCGATGCGACGGCGATCGCTTCCGGTGTCTCGCGCGCCCAGCGCTCCAGCCAGCTCGCCACGGTGTCGGAGGTCCAGCGCCCGGCCTCGACCTCGCGCCGCACATGCTCGGGGCGAAACCGCAACGCGCTGCGGATCGCACGTGCATCCGCTCCAAATTGCGGCTCGTCATAGAGGTTACGTTCCATGCCTTGCTCCATCCGAAATCATCGCCCGCTGCGGCAAGCGGTAGCAGCGGCCAGGCCAAAGGCGCTGCTCGGGCGTAGAAAATTACTAGATCCGCAGCCAATCCGACTATTGTCGCAATCATCCGCAGGTCAGCATCCATATGCGGTTGCGCTGGCGGCGCCCGCGGAAAACGAGCCGAGCGCCGCGCGGACGATCAATGTAATCCCGAATCCCATATAGGCTAACAGTATTTGTTCTTCGCCACCTAAATCGGGTTGAAACCCGATCTTGTAGCCGCACTTGGCACTCAACGTCGCCTTGAGCAGGCTTGCCGGGTCCACCGGCAAAATCACTCAAAACTGAGTTCGGATTTCTGCCCGGGTCGAGACTGCCTGCGACAGGCGGTTACGTGTTGACGCGGGTAATCGACGTCGAGTTTCTCGGATACAGGTAGTAGCTGTCTGTAAGAGACATCGTGCCGGTGATCGCGCCGCCCAAATTGGGGGTATAGGAATATGAAACCTCCCCCAGAATAAGCGAAATATTCGCCTGCCCGGCCAGCGACGACGGAAGCGTCATCGCCTGTCCAACGGGCCTTGCGGTGCCGTTGAACGAATCGCTCCAGGTCACCGTCGCAGTTCCGCTGGAGTTGGTGCTTACTTCCGAGACGGTGACGACGATATTGGACGACGAATAGGGAGCGATCGTCGCCGAGGAGGCATTGAGAATGTTGATCATGGTGGCGTTGCTGATGCTGGTGTTCTGCGTGGCGAGATCGGCGACGATATGCGCCGTGTCTGTAACCTTGACCTGAATCGCCAGGCCGTCGCCGAGTTCTACACCGCCGATATAAAGCGCCAGCATGAATGGCACGACGATGGAAAACTCGACCGCTGCCACGCCGCGACGATCGCCGCACAAATCGCGCAAGCGCTTCAGGACCGTCGTTACGCTGGATCTCGAGATCATCGTCATGGCTCATTCTGGAAGGCGGCCGACGCCATGATCAGGCGATTGCCATTCGAAAGATTGGACAAATTGAAGCCGAGCGGCCCGAGGAACACCGGCCACTGATACATCACGCGAACCACGACGATCTGCCCCGGGGTTCCCGGGTTGTATTGCCAGGTATTGGTGACATTCCCCTTCGCATCGAAGGTCAGGGTCGGTGTTGAGGTATTCGCCGCGGAAAACGAGGTGGGGCTCTGCACGTCGATCATCAGGTTGGCGCAATTGAACAGGATCGCAACCTGGTCGCAAACCTGTGCCGCGAACTGGCTCTGTGTCATGCTCGCGGCCTGCACCTGGCCGGTCAGAATGAGACGGCTGGATTGGGTAACCACCGTCTCCAGCAGCTGCGACGCAAACAAAACCAGAAAAGTCTGAATGATCGCCACCAGCAACGCGACAAATGGCGCGGCGACCAGGCCAAATTCGACGGCGGTCGCGCCATTCTCGTCGACCAGGAAGCCTTTGCGGCGACGGCGATGATCTGCTGGTCCGGTTGCTGATGTCGGGGTCACGATGCAATTTCCTAATGCGTCAGGTGCGCGGCCGTCTTCACCACGAGCAGGAACAAGGCATTCAATGCCGCGGTAATGTCTCCTCCGGATTGCACATCATAGAAAAGTCCCGGAGACGCGCATGACTGCAGGTTGGTCGCTATCAGGCCGGTGGATGCGGACGGGCTATCAATTGGTGCTATGTATGAATTGTACCAGGAGTTGGTCGGCAGCTGGAGGTACTCCGTGTACAGCACGGCGATGCGGATGCCGCGATTCTTGACCGTGGTACACCAGCTTGTGTCGAACGGTTGCTGGCACCGGTATTGCCCCGAACCCATTGAAAGTACGGTTTGCGAGCAGGCGGATGAACTCGATACGACCTTATCCTCGACCCCATCGGTTACGAGAAACACGACTTCCTGAGGTGTATCGCCGGCGTTGCTGGTACCTCCGCCCGGATTGGGCATGATAATGTTGAGGCTCTGCAAGGCGTCCGAGAAGTCGGTATCGGTGTCGTTGTTGCAATTGGACGACGTCAGGCAGTTGTTGTCGTAGACTTGAAGCAGCTGAATGTTGTTGGAAGCCGCGCTGGCAGCCGCCGAAAGGTTTGTCGACGGCAGTCCGGATGGCGCGTATACCGTATTAAAAGCGTAGTCGAACGTATAGATCGCCACCTTGTAGGTATTATTGTTGGCCGCCTGCTCCGTCGCAGCCGTGCTCATAAGATTGGCGACGGCCTGGGACATCAGGTCGATGCGCAGGGTGACGCCGAGACTGCGCGCCAGCGCGTAGTTGTCTTCGCCGCCGGGATTGCCCAGATTATCGCTCGATGGATGCGTTTCGTGACAGGCAAAGGCGCAGCCGCCCTGGGACGATGTATTATTGACCATGGTCGTGATGCCGGCCGGAGTCCCGGCAATCGCCATGGAAGGCGAGTCGTCCAGCAACAGGTAGAAATTGATATTCGGCGCACCCGAAGCGCTCGCCGACGAAGTCCCGCCGATCGGCCAGGCAGGGGCGCCGAGAAGAGCGGGGAAATTGTTGGTCGATGCCGCCGTATAGGAAAGCGTCGAGGTCCGGACCAGGCCGCTGTTGGTGATATTGACGGTCAAGCTTGGCGCCGCGGCGAGGCCGGAAAGAGCTTTGGCCGTGGCGTTGAAGATGTTCGTTGCGGCCGTCGTCGCGGCACTGTTGGACTGCGCCATCATGGACGGCGTAACCGTCGCAATGGCGGCGGCGTCGATTGCCGCGTTCAATTGCGAACGCTTGCGAACCGCCTGCGTATAGTCCAGCGTCATCCCCAACAGGTAAATGGTAGGGACCATCGCAAGCGCGAATATCACCGCAACATTGGCCTTCCGGTTCCTCAGGAACTGAAGGACCAGCGTCGTCAGGCGATTTGCAGATCGAAACTTTGGCATTTCAAAGTTACCGCAACCCGGAATGAGATGGTCGTGCGCGCAGCCAACCGCTGGAAGCAGCGGCACACACGCAGTCGCGAAAACAACTGCTGCGTTGCCGCGTTTGTCGCGAAGGAGGCACTTGAACTTTTCGAGCGCGAGACGGTAACTAGCCGTCTCAGGCGCTTCCGAGCAGAACTACTCTCCCAAGCTTACATGGAACTGACAAACGCACCGCGGACGCGGCGCTCGCCGAATTTGGTAAAGGAATTCAAAACAAGCCTTGTGTCCGTCGACAAGCGAAGGCGCGTTGAATTTGAATGGGAGTGAAATCGCCCAACGTGCACTCACATCAATTGGTGTGAATCCAGGGGCGCTTCTTTCGCAGTTACCCACTTCGATATCCGTCTGGATTGTTGCTTTGCCAGCGCCATGCGTCGCGGCACATGTCGCCGATATCGCGATTGGCTCGCCAGCCCAGAACCTGCCGGGCCAGTTCGGCGCTTGCATAACATCGAACAACATCGCTCTCGCGCCGCGGCGCAAATTCAAGCGCGATGGCGTCGCCACACGCCTTTGAAAAAGCATCGACCAGTTCGAGCACGCTGCATCCCCGTCCGGTGCCCAGATTGACCGTGATGATGCGCTGCCTGTCGAGGCATTGCAGCGCCTGCAAATGACCCGCCGCGATATCCATGACATGAACATAGTCCCGGACGCAGGTGCCGTCGGGAGTGTCGTAATCCCTGCCGAACACGGTCAGATGCGGCCGCCGTCCGACCGCGACCTGGGACAAGCAAGGCATCAGGTTGGTCGGCGCGCCAATCGGGTCCTCGCCGATCAGACCGGATTCATGCGCGCCGACCGGGTTGAAGAAGCGCAACACCGCGACCCCGAATGAGTCCGACGCGCGTGCCAGCTCGCCCAGCATCCGCTCGACGACCAGTTTGGTCTGTCCATAGGGACTGGTTGGCGCGAGCGGATGGTCTTCCGCGATCGGCAGGCGGGAAGCTTCGCCGTAGACGGTGGCTGACGACGCGAACACCAGCCTTTCGATACCCGCATCGCCCATCGCCTGCAACAATACCTGCGCGCCGGCCACGTTGTTGTCCTGATAGGCCAGTGGCTGGCGGACCGAACTCGGCGACCGATTTAAGCCCGGCGAGGTGAATAACGGCGTCGCAGGGATGGGCTGCGAATGCCTAGCGCGAGTGCTGCGCGATCGCGAATGTCGCCTCGCACCAATGCAGGCATCACGCCGGTGATACGCCTGATGCGGTCGAGCACTTCCGGATGGCTGTTGCAGAAATTATCGAAGATCAGGACCGAATATCCGGCGCGAATCAATTCTACGCAGGTGTGTGAGCCGATATAGCCGGCCCCGCCGGTGACCATGATGTTCATCTTCAATCGCACCCGATCATTTCCGGACCGATCTCTCCCGGCTTCGCCGACAGCACGCCACCGTCGCGAAGCTGCTTGACCGTCGTGGAAACCTCTTCAGCCAGATCGTCCTTCGATTTGGGACAGCCTCTCCGATCAGCGCGACGATATCCGGCCATGTCCTTCGCACAAGCTCCAGATCACCGCAGCGCCGGGAATGGGGCCCCGGCCGGTGATTTGCCCCGGGGCCTGTGAATGCCCCACTGCGTCACCGCGTATTCGCCGGCGCGTGCACCGGCCAGAGATCGGCGCGCCAGCGCAGCGCGATCGCCGTCATCGCAATGAGCCCCGAGGCCGCATAGAGCGTGCCGGTCGCCGAATAGCCGATGAGATCGATCAGGCTGCCGGCCGCAAGCAGGCCAATCGGCATGCCGTAGATGACCATCATGCGCACTCCCATCACGCGGCCGCGAAGATGCGCGCTGGCGGTGCGCATCAGAATCACGGCGGCCGAAATCATCGACATGCTCTGGGCGATGCCGGCGAGTACAAGACAGCACATCGCCACCGGCATGACCCTGATCTCCACGAACACCAGCAGCATCGCGTACCAGGCCAGCGTCGCGCCGATCAAAAGCCTGGCGATGCGCAGCCCGCCCGCCAGGCCGACCGTCATCGAACCGATCAGCGAGCCCACCGCAAAACTCGCCGACAAATAGCCGAGACCGGTCTGGTCGGTGTGGAAGATTTCACGCGCCACGTAGGGAAGCAGTCCGTTCGTCAGCGGATACGCCGTCAGATTGGCAAGGAATGCGACGCAGAGCGCCGCGCGCATGCCGGGACCGCTCCAGGAATAAACGATGCCCTCCTTGAGGTCACGCAGGAAAGACAATCCAAGCAAGTCATGCTCGATCGGGCGGAGAGATTGCGGCGGCCGGGTCAGGCACAACATCAGGATGGCCGCCGTGATATAGAGACTGGCGATGACGACGTAGACAAAACCGATGCCAAGAACGGCAAACAAGCCTGCGCCGGTCAAAGCGCCGGCAATGCGCGCGCTGTCCTGCGTCGTGCGCGCCAGGCTGATCGCCCCGATCAGTTGCCCGGCCGGCATGATGTCGGCCAGCAACGCACCGCGCACACCGAGGTCCGAAGGGCGGATCAAACCCATGATCGCAACGATAATCATGATCGCAAGCGGAGACAGATGTCCGGTCAGCGCAAGCGTCATCGTGATCGCGGCAAGCGCCGTATAGGCAAGGCGCATCGCGACCAGCAGATCCCGATGCCCGATCCGGTCCCCGATCATCCCGAATATCGGTGCGACCAGGGTTCCGACATATTGCAGCGATGCAAGCACGGTCAGCAGCAGGACCGAGCCGGTCTCAACCATGATGTACCAGCCGAGCACAAGCGTCTCGACCTCAAATGCCCAGGAGGTGAGTAGATCGGATGGCCATTGGAAGCGGTAGTTCCGGATATGAAAAGGCGCAAGCACGGAAGTCCGCGCGGGCTCTCTCAAGACGCAATGACGCGTTTCACGGCGTGCCCTGCCCTTTTCCTTGTTCTTTTTTGGGATAGCTCCCTTATTGGGCAGACTAGCTCAGACGATAGCTATGTCAAATCAAGACAGCGGCGTATCCATTTTGAGGCGAACTCAATGCGAGAAGTCGGACAATTTCTGTGGTGACTTCCCGCGGGTCGTCGGCAGAAACGGAAACAGGACGATCGCCGGCAGTGCCGCCAGCGAACGGTCAGGTGTTCGGGTGCCACCACCCCAATATCGCAACAAACAGGCATGCGACCAGCGAGATGATCCGGAAGCCCATTTCTATCCAGTATCGGATCGGCGCAGCATCCCTGTGAGCAACCCGATATGACGGGTCCTGAAACAATTCCAGAAACCAGTTGACGGGATCGGGACTGAAGGACGCGATTTTTCCCTCGGCAAGGCCATGCCGCAGTTTGCGATAGCAATCGATGCATAAATAGATCGCGACAATGCGAGCGACGATTTCATAAAGGAGAAACTGCATTCAAACATCCGCTCATCAAGCACCGATCCGGGCCGCAATACGCCTCAATCGGCGGGGCTACCCTGGCTTGGTGCGGCCGTATCTGGTGTCGGTTCAATTGCCGGACGGTGCGGGAATTGTAATTCCGCAGCCCGCAAAAACCCGCTATAGCGGATGGAGAGGCGTTTGATGTCTTTCACCGTTGCGTTGCCGGGCGAACACGACGACCTGCGTCAAGCAGTTCGATCGTTGTGTGCCGGTCTGTCGGGTTGCCATTGATCGCCATGTCAGACGCTGCGCGCCTCCCGGATTGGTCGTCGCTTTCGCAGGACGATCGGGTGCTCGCTGCGGAGCGATGCCGCAGCCGGATCCGCGGCATCGGCCGCAGCTTGCATGCCGTTGGCGAGGAGTTGTCGCCAGCGCCGATCGCCCCTGGTCCGCTGTCCGGCCTGCCCTATGTGACCAAGGACATGATCGCGACCGGTCGGACGCCGCAGCATTGGGGCTGCGGCGAGCCCATGGACAACAGTTCGGTTGCCGCCGGTGTCGTCGATCGCCTGTCAGCGGCGGGCGCCTGTCTGATGGCGACCGCCGACATGACGGAATTGGCCTATGAGCCGTCCGGCATCAATGCCGTGCGTGGTAACGTTCTCAATCCCTGGAACACGGAGTTCGCGCCGGGTGGATCGTCGAGCGGGTCGGCCGCGCTGGTCGCGTCCGGCTGCTGCTTTGCCGCCCTCGGCTCGGACACCGGCGGGTCGGTCCGTATCCCTGCGCATTGCTGCGGCGTCACCGCGCTGAAACCGACCTGGGGGCGTATTGCCGTCGATGGTACCATGCCGCTGGCGCCCAGCCTGGACACGATCGGTATCCTGGCTCGCGCCGCCACCGATGTCGCCGCGGTGTGGGGCGCACTTATCGACGAATCCATGCAGCCACAACCGCCGCTCAATACGGCCACAATACTCGAAGACGCTTTGACGGAGTGTCATCCGGAGATCGCCCGCAATTGCCGGCGCGCCATCGAAGCCATGGCGGACGCTGGAATGCCGATGGTCGGACGCGCCGGCTTTCCGGAACAAGCCGACCGCAACACCATGATTGTCATGCAGGCAGAGGCGGCGCGATCCCACGCGGCTCGATTGAATGACCACCGGATCGACCCCATGCTGCGCCGACGGCTGGGCAAGGGCCTCTCCATTACGGATAACCAGCTTTCGGAGGCGCTCGCGGCGCGCGAACAACTGCGTTTCGAATTTATCGATCGCTATCTCAGCGACGCGGATGTTGCCCTCCTGCCGGTGGTTCCGATCCGCACACCGCGTCTCGGCGAGGTCGATCCGGTCTCGCCCGGCTTCACGGCCAAAACATTGTACGCTCTCAGCCGGTTCACCCGCTTCGTCAACTATTTCGGCTTGCCCGCGCTTGCGCTTCCCGCCGGCTTCGATGACCGCGGCATACCGGTCGGTCTTCAATTGGTCGGGCGGCCGAACAGCGAGGCTGTGCTGCTGCGGGTTGCCATGAAGTTCCAGGCGATGACAGATTGGCATGGCCGGGTGCCGGGCGCCGTCGCATCCGCTATTGCCGCCGAGAAGGAACTGGTCGATGACCGACAAAGACGAAGCCGGGGCATTGCGCCGGCGCGTCATCCAGACCAAAAAGAACGACCGGGACATTTCGAAAAGTGAACCTATGCAACGGAGAGTGACCATGCAGATCCCAGGACCGCTGACGAAGGCAAGCTCGCTTGCGAAGTTGGCGTTCGTTGCCGCCATCGTCGGTTTCATGCCATTGCCCGCCACCGCCGTCGGGCCCGAACCCGCGCCGCTGCCGGTACCGGTAGAATTGACGGTCGGCTATCAGAAGGTTGGGCATCTTGCCCCGATGATCCTGATCGGCGACGAATTGAAAAAGCTCGGCGTCAATCTCAAGCTCGTCGAGTTCGTGCGTTACGCCGATGCGAGAACGGCGTTGCTGGCGGGTTCGCTCGACATGGCGTCGGTTGGACCGGCCGATCTGGCGATCTCATTGGCGCAGGGCTCGACCAATATCGTCGGCCTGATGGGTGTCGGCTCGTCGCCGAAATACGTGATCGGCCGGAACGGGACCAAATTCGAGTCGTGGGAAGACCTCAAGGGCAAGAAGATCGCGATTGCTCCGGGCTCCGCGGTCTGGTTTCAACTCGCGGCTACCCTGGTCGAAAAGGGCGTCCCCTACAGCAGCTTCGAGGCCGTCAACATCCAGGGTGGCGGCGCCAACTTCGATCAGGCTCTCAAAAAAGGCGATGTCGATGGCCTCGTAACCTGGGAGCCGTTCGAGTCGATCCCAGTGATGGATGGCTACGGCTACTTCGCCAAAAACCTCGAATACGGATCGTCGAAGGCCGTCGGCGCCGAACTCGGCCTGCTGGTGGCATCGAAAACCGCGGCCGAAAGCAAGAAGGCCGCCGTCGAGCGTTTCGTTTGGGTTTATCTGAAAACGCAGGAAGAGCTGGCCGGGTCGCCGCAGAAGTTCGCCGATGCCTATGCCCAGCTTTCCGGAATGGCGCCCAACATCGCCGCCGAGGCGGCCAAGGTTATCAAGCTCGGTGAAGTCGTTTCGCCAGATCAGATCAAGCGCCAGGCCAAGGCGTTTGCCGACCTTGGTGTGATCCAGAAGGACGTGTCAAACCAGATCGACGCGAATTGGGATGGTTCGTTCGTGACAAAGGCGATGGCGAAGTAGTTTCTCGTCTGGACCAGCGGCAGGAGCATGACGGTATGTCGAGCTTGACCGGGCGGGTAAGCTCGGACACCAGTGATAAGCGTAATCCTGTCCCGATATGGACAGGCGTTTCACTCATCGCCGGTCGCGGCGTGCGACGGGCCATCCTGGCGATCGTTCTGCCACTGGCGATCGTTTTGATATGGCAATTCGCCGGCCGTGGCGGCTCGCTGTTCGGCGGCGTATTGCCGACGCCGGATCGGGTTTGGCAAGCCTGGCGCGTCTGGGCTTTCGGACCGGCCGGCCTCGGGCTCAATCCCTATAGCGGCACGTGGCTCGCCAACGTGCTGTTTTCGGCCGAACGGGTCGGCAAGGGTTTTCTGTGCGCCATCCTGGTCGGTGTTCCCGCGGGGATCGCGATCGGCTGGAATCGCGTATCGGCCGGAGCGCTCGATCCCACCATTCAGTTGTTGCGGCCGATACCGATCACGGCGTGGCTTCCGTTTTCGATTGCCGTGTTCGGAATCAGGGATATCGGCGCGATCTTTCTGATTTCGCTCGGCGCCTTCTTTCCCATCGTGCTCAACACCGCACAGGGCGCCCGCGACGTTGAACGTAACCTGATCCGCGCCGCGCTGATGATGGGATCAGGGCGCTGGACGGTGTTGCGCCGCGTCGTGCTTCCGGCTTCATTGCCTTCCATTTTTACCGGATTGCGGATCGGTCTCGGCATCGGCTGGACGGCGGTGATCGTCGCCGAGATGGTGGCGGTCAAATCCGGCCTCGGCTACGTACTGTGGGATGCCTATTACGTCGGACGCATGGATGTCGTGATCGCCGACATGGCGTCGATCGGCTTGCTCGGGCTGCTGAGCGATCTCATCATCCTGCAGATCGAACATTGGGTCCTGACCTGGCGTCGCCTGCAATCGCATCAGTCCTGAGGCAGCAGATGGGCACGATCAAATTCGACCGAGTCTCTAAGACCTATTCCGGCCAAAGACAGATCCGGGCGCTTGAAGACGTCAGCCTGACGGTCGATGAAGGCGAGTTCGTCGCGCTGCTGGGCCCATCGGGCTGCGGGAAATCGACCCTGCTCAACGTGCTCGCGGGATTCGAGAAAATATCCAGCGGTGAACTTCTTTTCGACGGCGCCGCGGTCACGAGGCCTGGGCCCGACCGCGGCGTCGTGTTCCAGGAAGCCGCGCTGTTTCCATGGCTGACGGTCTGGCAGAACGTCGTGTTCGGCCCGCAAGTCCAGGACATGGCGCGCGCCGAGTACGAATCGCGCGCCCGTCAACTGCTTGAGCTGGTCGGGCTTGCATCGTTTGCGGATGCCTTGCCGGTGCAGCTGTCCGGCGGCATGCGTCAGCGCGTCGGCATCGCAAGGGTCCTGGTGATGAACCCGCGCGCGTTACTGATGGACGAGCCATTCGGCGCACTCGATGCGCAGACGCGGCTGTCGATGCAACAGCTTCTGCTCGATGTCTGGCAGCAGCTGGGCACGACCGTTCTGTTCGTGACCCATGACATCGATGAGGCGATCCTGCTGTCGGACCGCATCTGCATCATGTCGGCCCGTCCCGGACGTATCGTCAAAACCATCCCGATCGCGTTGGCCAGGCCGCGCTCGATCGCCAGCCTGACCAGCCCGGAATTTTCCGCCTACAAGGCCGAAATCATGGCCGACATCAAGATTACCGCACACCACTGAAGGCAAGGCGATGGCCAATCCCAGAATTCCCTACCAGCTTTCCTCGGCGCGCGAGCCGCTGCCGCCGCTACAAGGCAAACGCATTCTGGTTCATCTCGTTGTCAACGTCGAGAATTGGCAGTTCGACCAGCCGATGCCGCGTACCATCATCACGCCGCCGCACGGGCGCGAGACGGTTCCGGACGTGCCGAATTTTTCCTGGGCCGATTACGGCATGCGCGCCGGCCTGCCGCGCATTCTCGATGCCTTTGCTTCGCGGGGGCTCGCGGCCTCGACCAGCTTCAACGCCGGTGTGATCGACGCCTACCCGGAGGCGGCGATCGCGATCCGCGACGCCGGCTGGGAGTTCATCGGCCACGGCATGCACCAGAAGGCCATCAACCACGTCGAAGGCGGCGAGGAAGGGCTTGTTCGCGCCAGCCTCGACAAGATCGCCGGATTTACCGGGATCAGGCCGCGCGGCTGGCTTTCGCCGGGCTTGCGCGAAACGCTGGAGACAGCCGATATTCTCAAGCGCGCAGGCGTGGACTACGTGTGCGACTGGGTCGTCGATGACCGCCCGTCCTGGATGCGCACGACGGCCGGCCCGATGATCGCCATGCCGTATAATCTCGAGATCAACGACTCGATCATCTATGCCGTCGAGCGCCACGCCACCGGCGAGATGGCCAAGCGGCTTGAATTGACGCTGCGGCGGTTCGAGAAGGAATGCCGGGAAAGCGCCATCGTCCTGGCGCTGGGCCTGCATCCGCATCTGATCTCGGTGCCGCACCGCATTCACGAACTGGAGCACATGCTCGATCTGCTGTCGGCTTCCCCGGACGTTGGATTCCATACCGGGAGCGAGTTGGCCGACTGGTACATGGCGGCCTCCCCGGCGCCGGCGCAGATTTGACTGCGTCAGGGAAGTCCGTGCGGGCTCTCGCAAGGCGCAATGACGCGTTTCACGGCGTGCCCTGCCCTTTTTTCTTTTTTTGGAAAACTCCCCTGGTCAGGCAGCCTGAATCAAGACCGCGGCATCGCCCCGACCAAGGTCGAACATTCGAGTGCTTCAACGTGTGCGGTGCGTCTCGGCAGACCCCGCCTGGCCGAGATAAAGGTCGATCACCAGGTCCGAGTCACGGAGTTCGGCGGTCGGGCCCGTCAGCACGATGCGGCCGAGCACCATGAGATAGCCGCGTTGCGCGATATCGAAGGCCAATTCGGCATTCTGCTCCACCAGCACGATGGTCCGTCCGGCCTGATGAAGCGCAAGGAGCGCGTCGAAAACCGCATCCACCATTTTGGGCGCAAGCCCGAAGGAGGGCTCGTCGAGCAACAGCAGATGGGGTTTCGACATCAATGCCCGTCCGATCGCCAGCATGACCTGCTCGCCACCGCTCAACGTACCGCCCTTTTGCCCGGTACGTTCCCGGAGTTCGCGGGAAGTAGGTAAAGACCTCGTCGAGGTCGCGCTTCAGCGTCGGTGCCGTGCGGTCGGAACGGTGATAGGCGCCCATCCGGAGATTTTGAAGAATTGTCATGTCGTCAAATATCTGCCGGCCCTGGAGAACCTGCGTCAATCCAGCCCGTACGATGCGATGAGGTTCCAGATTTGCAATGGGTTGTTCGCGATAGGTAATGGTGCCGGATGAGGTCCGATGCAGTCCCGATACCGTTCGCAACAGCGTCGTCTTGCCGGCGCCGTTCGGTCCGACGATAGTGACGATCTCGCCCTCGCGAATTTCGAGCGACACATCCCTGACGGCGTGGATCGATCCGTAGTGCGCATTAAGACCATGGACGTTAAGCATGTTACCGCTCCCGGCGGGTGCCGATATAGGACTCGACTACACGCGCGTCGCGCCGGATGCCGGCCGGGTCGCCGTCATAGATCGTGCGCCCATACGCGAGCACGATAGTCTTGTCGGCGATGGACGAAATGAAACGCAGATCGTGCTCGACGATCAGAATTGCAACTCCCTGCGCCAGAACGGTCCGAAGCTTTTCGGAGAACTTGTCGGTTTCTGCCGGCGTCAAGCCCGCAGTGGGCTCGTCAAGCAGCAGGAGCTTGGGCGCGCCGGCGAGCGCCCGGGCCACCTCCAGCAGCCGCTGGCCGCCAAAGGCGAGTTCCTTGGCCGCGCGTTCGGCATCGTCGCAGAGCTCGAAGAAGGCCAATCGCTCCATTGCCTCGGCCCGATTGCGTGCGTCTTCGGCCCGCGTACCGGGCAGGCGTAGCCCCGATCGCAATACGCCCGAACGGGAGTGCAATCCGACCATGACGTTTTCGAGGACCGTGAGATGGTCGAACAGGCGCGGCGTTTGAAAAACGCGACCGATACCAAGGAGAGAGCGCTTGTATGGGGGCATCAGCGTGACGTCGACGTCGGCGTAGAGAATTTGTCCCGAAGTCGGCATCTCGAGCCCAGAGACGAGATTGAAAAGCGTCGACTTTCCGGCGCCGTTGGGGCCGATGAGCGCCGTGACGGCGCCTTGCGGTACGACCAGGCTTACATGGCTCAGCGCCTCCAGCCCGGAATAGCGTTTGGACACGTCCTTGAGTTCGAGGATCGGCTTGTCAGGCATGATCCGCGACCGGCCGGCGCCAAAGCCGCATCACGCAAGTCTCTATGAGGCTCGCGACGCCGTCCGGCGTAAACTTGAGAACCAGAATCAGAACGATCCCGAACACGAGCATATTGTAGTTCTGGTACTGCCCGAGCAGGAACGGAAACACTGTCGTGAACGCAGCGGCCAGCACGATGCCGGAGATTGTTCGCACGCCGCCGACGGTAAGCACGACGACCGTCCAGATGGACAGATCGACTGTGAACGTGCCGGGTGAAACATAGGACACGAAGTGAGCGAACAGGCTGCCGGCGAGCGCGCCTGTAACTCCGGTGAGCACGAACACCTTGGTCTTCAGACCGAGCGTATCGACACCGAGGACGAGTGCGGCATCCTCGTTCGACTGGATCGCCTTGAGCGACCGCCCGACTTGCGATCGCATCAGATTTCGCACAAACATCAGGCAGAGCGCAGCGACGATCCAGACGAGATAGTGGTAGCTGCGCGGCGTGGTGAACTCGAAACCGAACAGCGAGAACGGCGGAATGCCATAAACTCCCGTTGGGCCGCCTGTGATCTTGAAGTTCTCGATCACCAACACGTTGAATATCTGGCAAAGGGCCAGCGTCGCGACCGCGAGATAGTAACCACGCAGTCGCAGGATCGGCGCACTGAGAAGGAAGGCGAGCAGCCCGCCCATTATGCCCGACGCGATGAAAGCCACGGCCGGCGGAATTTGCAGCCGCGTCACGAGAAGCCCGGATGTATAGGCGCCAACGCCGTAAAACACCGCCTGGGCAAACGAGAACTGGCCACCATAACCAAGGAACAGCGATAGCCCGCTGAGCAGGATGACATAGATCGCCGTCACCACCGAGATGCTTACGAGGAACTCGTTGAGCCACAGCGGATACAGAAGCACGGCGAGCGCGCAAGTTGCCGGGAGAAACAAACGGTTCAATGAACGAGCCACCGTCAGCGCCTCACGCGCCGCACGCCGGTAATCCCGGACGGCTTGACCATCAGCACCAGGATGAGAAGGCCCAGAGCTATGGCGTCGCGATAGCCGGACGAAATAATGCCGGAGCTCATCGATTCGAACAGGCCGAGAAGCAGTCCGCCGAGAAGTGCGCCCGGCACGCTGCCAAGGCCGCCGATGATCGCCGCGGTGAAGCCTTTCAGCGTCATCGGACCGCCCATATCGTGCGTGGCCATGGTTATCGGCGTCACCAGTGCGCCGCCAAACCCGCCGATCGCCGCCGAGCAGATGAACGAAAGCAAGACCATGGCTCGCACGTTCACCCCCAGCGCGGCGGCAGCATCACGGTTCATCGCACATGCGAGCATGCCCTGACCGAGCCAGGTGAATCTGAAAAACAAAGCGAGCCCCAGCATGACGGCGGCAACGCCGCCGCCAATCCAGAGCATTTGCGGCACCAGCGTGGCGCCGAAGAACCTGAGCGGCATCTCGCCGGAGAAGGCGTTCAGGTGCAGCGGGTCTGCACCCCAAATGATTAGCGCTGAGGCATTGAAGACGATCGACGCCGCCATCGTCATCATGACGGGTATGAAAAGGCTACGGTCCTCGCGCAGCGACCGGATCAAACTCCACTCCATCAACGCACCGACCGCTGCCACGCCGGCAACCGCGAGCAGAACCGCCGCGAAAAGCGGCAGGCCGAAGATCGACGACAAGCTGGCGGAAAATATTGCGCCGAGCATGACGAAATCACCCTGAGCGAAATTCACGATTCCCGTCGTGTTGAAGATTATCGTGAAGCCCAGGGCGACCAGCGCGTAGATGCAGCCCAGCGTCAACCCGGAAAAAGCGAATTGGAGAATCTGAGCCGCTGTCATTCCACCGCGCCGGTCATCGATACGTCAGTTTGTGAGCCGGACTGCTTTTCCGTCCTTTACCTGGATCATGACCCAGCTCTCCGACAGAGGCCAATGGTTTGTCGTGAAATCCACGACAGCGCCCGCACCTTCATAGTGCTTGATGGCGGCGAGCCTGCCTTGCACGGCTTCCGCCGTCACCTTGTCGGCCGGCAACCTCGAGATCGCCTCTGCCACGAGATTGACGGCGTCGAAAATTGCGGCATCCCACATGTCGGCGGCGAGATTGTATTTCTTCTGATAGGCCTCAACGTAATCCCGCTGCCGCGGCAGCGGGTCGGAGGCGACCAAGGTAGCCGATCCGATGATGCCTTCGGCTGCCTTGCCGGCAATCTCCGGAGTAGTGCTCGCGGCGAAGATCGGATTGCCCAACAGCGGCACCTCAATGCCGAGTTGCCGCGCGTTCTTGACGGAGATCGCCGCCGCCGGGACCGCCGCCCAGATACCGACGGCGCAGGGCTCCGCTGCTTTGATGTTGGTGAGTTGCGGCGTCATGTCCTTGTCGCCATCGGACAGCGTTTCCTCGCGCACCAGACTGACATCGTATTTCTTGGCCATCGTCTTGTAGGCATCCGATGCCTGGACCCCCCACAGGCGCGTCAGTCGCAGGAGGCCGATCTTCTTGCAGGACAGCCTGTCGACCGAATATTTGACGAGGCTTTCGATCGCGTCATCGTAGTTTGGGATCATCATGAAGCTGTATTTGTAGGCGCGCTGTGCGTCGGTGTTGTTGAAACCCGTGGGGGTAAGCAACGGAACCTGCTTGCGTTCGGCGAGGGCGCCGATCGCCATGGCGGTGTCACCGCTTCCGCCTCCGACTATCGCAACGACCTTGTCCTGGTCGATCAACTTGCTCGCTTTGGTGACGGCTATTTCCGGCTTGGTCTGATCGTCCTCGACGATCAGTTTCAGGGGACGATTATGCACACCGCCTTTAGCGTTGATCGTATCGACCGCGAGTTCGACGGCCTTGATCTGCCGCTGCGCTATGGCGCCCTGCACGCCGGTGAGCCCGAGCGACACGCCAATCGGATAGCTCTCCTCGGCCGCCGTGACATGCGCCGTTCCGACCGCCAAGGCCGCTGTCAGCATCACTGATTTGAGCATTGAATTGGCTTTCATGTGCCTTCTCCTTACAGGCTTGCGATCCAGGCTGCGGAATCGACTGCCACCGCCCCATAGAATTTCTTCATGTAGGCCAGCGCGTGCTCATGTTCTGCTTCATCCGGACAAGAGCAGCAATCCTTCAGAAGAGTTACATCGTAGCCTCGGCAAAAGGCGCCCATCGCGGTGTGTTGAACACAGGCATTGGTCCAGGTCCCGGTCATGGCGCAGTATTTGACGTCAAGTTCGCGCAGGATGGAGTCGAGGCGGGTGTTGTAGAAGCCGTCATAGAGCTTCTTGTCGACGATGAAATCCTTGCTTTCATCGTATTCGAGTTCCTTCACCACCAACGCTTCCTGCGTGCCGATGATGGCGTGCGGAATGGAGAGTTTAAAATGCCGGTCGATGGGGATTTCAGTCTTCTGAAACGCGTCGTTGACAAAAACGACGGGAACGCCTTTTCGGCGCGCGGCCCGGCAGACCTTCTGGTTGTTCTCCACCAGAGACGTGATGTGGGTGGGCGTTTCGAGCCCCGGCTTTGGGGCCAGGAAGTCGGTGAGCATATCCACGACGAGCAGAGCTGTCCTTTGCATGACTTTCCACGGTTGTTATCTGATTGCTGCAAATTCAGGCATATTATCAGTGTTGCGAGGACGTCCGTCGTTACCCTGCGGCCTGAAAAATTACCCTTCAGTCGGAAAATTACCGTCTGTCCGACCCGCTACTGAGGTTGGGGAACCTTGCTTATCGGGATACGGGCCGGATAAGATGGCACGCGCTTTGCCCTGGACACCACGGGCGAAAAATCGCAGCGAGGAACTGTTGTCAAAAATGACGCCGGACCCGCAGATTGTTGTTGGGCGCTACGGACGCGTGGCGGTGCTCGATCTCGGTAGCGATATCGTCGAGCATGCTCACCCGCAGGCACAAGGCCTGATCAAGATCGACGGCCCGGATCGCACCATCCTTGTGGCAGGACGCCGCCATATCCTGTGCGACGATACGATGGTTCTGTTGCGTCCGTGGGTGCCGCACGGGGGCTTGGCATCGGATGGCGCCAGCACCCGCGTCTTCGCGGTAAATCTGGAACTGCCCCGTGATGCGGCGCGCATGCTGGTGCAAAGGGGCAAGGATGGCGCCTGCCAACGCATCGACCCAAACCTGCGCAAAGCGGCAGCCTATCTCGAGCAACGCATGGCGCGCGGCCAGGCGACAGCCGGCGATGCCGACGAATTGCTGCGTTGCTTTTCAGCCACGTGGGACGCCGCCAACGTTACCGAGGAAAGAGTGCAGGCACCTCGCGTTGATTTCCGCATCCGCCGGGTAATCGACCACATCCGCGCGGCACAGACCAATGCACAGAATGTCGATGTCTGGGTCAAGGTATCCGGCCTGTCGCGACCCCATTTTTTCCATCTGTTCCGTGAGTGCACCGGCGTCACGCCCCGGCTTTACGCGAATTCGCTGCGTCTGGAGCACGCAATCGACTGGCTTAGCAACAGCTCGGCGCCGATCCATACGGTGGCGGAATTCCTGGGATTCAGCGCACCAAGCCACTTTACGCGCTTCTTCTTCCATCACCTCGGCTCGACGCCACGCGCCTATCGCCATGGAGTCCTTGCTGGCGGGCCGCAGCCTCCTCAGTGGCGACCGATGGCGGATCAGGCGGCGAACGCGCGGTAGCATCGGTGACGAAGCGATCAAGGCGCCTGGCTAGCGACACAACAGGCCCCGGAGCCGAAACTCCGGGGCCTGTTGTCGTTTCCCTTGAACTGCGATCAGCCGCGCAGATGACGCGCCATGAATGAATCGTAGCTCAGCTCGGCGACCTGGAACCATTGATAGGCCGGATTGGTGAAGTTGTTGAGTGAACTCGTAGACCTTTTTGAAGCTTGCATTGGTTGACGAAATTTCGTCGTGCAGCTCCTTGGCGGCCTTGAAGCAGGCCTCCATGATCGCCGGCGAGAAGCCGTGCAATTTGGTGCCGCCGGCGAGCAGGCGCTTGAGCGCCGGCGGATTGACCAGGTCGTATTTGGCCATCATCCAGGTGTTGGCGTAATGGCCGGCGTGCTCGAGTATCGCCTGGTAGTGCTTGGGCAATGCATTCCATTTGTCCTGATTGACAAAGGCGAGCAGCATCGAGCCGCCTTCCCACCAGCCGGGATAGTAATAGTGCGGCGCGACCTTGTAGAGGCCGAGCTTCTCGTCGTCATAGGGACCGACCCACTCGGCGGCATCGATGGTGCCCTTCTCCAGCGCCGGATAGATGTCGCCGGCCGCGATCTGCTGCGGCACCACGCCGAGTTTCTGCAACACCCGTCCCGGGAATCCGCCGATCCGGAATTTCAGGCCCTGGAGATCATCGAGCGTGTTGATTTCCTTCCGGAACCAGCCACCCATCTGACAGGTAGTATTGCCCGCCAGCAGCGAGACCAGATTGTAGGTCTTGTAGAACTCGTTGAGAACTTCCTTGCCGCCACCAAGGGTATACCAGCCCTGATTGGCCCGCGCATTGGGGCCGAACGCAATCGAGGTGCCGAAGCCGAAGGTGGGATCCTTGCCGAAATAATAATAGGACGCAGTATGTCCCATTTCGACGGTAGCGTTTTGCACGGCATCGACGACCTGCAGGGCCGGTACGATTTCGCCGGCGGCAAATACCTGGATCTGGAATTTGTTGTCGGTCGCCTCGCCGACGGCCTTTGCCATCATCCACCGCGCCGCCGTACAGCGTCTCGAGCGATTTCGGCCAGCTGCAGGTCAGGCGCCATTTGATTTCCGGCATCGATTGCGCGATCGCCGGCGCGGCAATCGTCGCCCCCGCGACGCCGACGCCGGTAGCCTTGATGAAGTCACGACGTTTCATGGAAATTCCCTCCGCTTGGTGTGTGTGCCGGCAGCCTTCGTTTCGAGGCTTGCCTTGACCATGGAGCATCCGCCGCGGGATTTCCATGGCGAACTGAGGCACCGCGACGAAAAAGCCCGGCCTCCTCCACGGAAGCCGGGCTCATCCCTGCTACTTAAGGTGTATTCCGCTTGAAACGTATCAGCCGCGGGTGCGCGAGCGGATCATGAAGCTGTCAAGGTGTATTCGGCAACCTGCCACCACAGATACTGGTCGGAGCGATAGGCCTGCATCGCGTCGATCGATTTCTTGAAGTCGGCGTTCTTCGCCGAAATCTCCGCCCACAATTCATTGGTCGCCTTCAGGCAGGCTTCCAGCACTTCATTGGTGAAGGGACGAAGCTGCGTGCCGCCGGCCACAAGGCGTTTCAACGCCCCGGGGTTCTGCATGTCGTAGCGCGCCGCCATCCAGCTGTTGGCCTGCGCCGCCGCAGCTGGCGAGGATCGCCTGATAGTTCTTCGGCAGGCGTATTCCACTTCTCGAGATTGCAGAACGCATGGACCGCGGTGCCGCCTTCCCAGAAGCCGGGATAATAATAATATTTGGCGACCTTCTGAAAGCCGAGCTTCTCGTCGTCATAGGGGCCGACCCACTCGGCCGCGTCGATGGTGCCCTTCTCGAGCGCGGGATAGATATCGCCGCCGGCGATCTGCTGCGGCACCACGCCGACCTTCTGCAGCACCTGGCCGGCAATGCCGCCGATGCGAAACTTCAGTCCGGAAAGATCGGCAACGGTCTTGATCTCCTTGCGGAACCAGCCGCCCATCTGGGTGCCGGTATTGCCGGCATGAAATCCGATCACGCCGAATTTCTTGAAGAACTCGTTGCCGAGCTCCATGCCGCCGCCCTGGTACCACCAGGAATTCTGCTGGCGGGCATTGAGGCCGAACGGCACCGAGGCGTAGATCGCGAAGGTCGGATCCTTGCCGACGTAGTAATACGCGGCGGTGTGGGCCAATTCGACGGTGTCGTTGGAGGCGGCGTCGAGCGCCTGCAGACCGGGAACGATTTCACCGGCGGCAAAGACCTGGATCTGGAATTTGTTGTCGGTCATTTCGGCGACGTATTTCGACATCTCCGCAGCGCCGCCAAAAATCGTATCGAGCGATTTTGGAAAGCTGGACGTCATGCGCCATTTGATTTCGGGCGACGATTGCGCAATCGCGGGCGAAGCCACGGCGGCCCCTGCGGCGCCGACTGCCGACACTTTCAAAAAATCACGACGCTTCATTCAATCATCTCCTTATTGGGGCGTTTCCCGGATTTTCTGAGCATTCCCTTATGGAAAGAAGCCAATTTCGCTTCAATCGGAGACGCTCTCGCGGGGGGTCTTAACACGTAAGTTCGGCAACGAAAACGCGACCAAGGCATGACAGGATTGATTAAACGAAAGTCGCATATGCCGGGTCGCGCGGCTCGCGCGACCGCTCAGGCTGCGGCGATAACACCCTGAAGCTGATCGCGAACCTTGGCCGCGATCGCCCGGTAGATCGCGGCATGCGGGCCCTCGGGTTCGCTCTCGACCACCGGCGTACCCGAATCCGACGTGGTGCGGATCGACATGTGCAGCGGCATTTCGCCCAGAAACGGCACGCCCAGCCGCTCGGCCTCGTGCCGTGCTCCGCCGTGGCCGAAAATGTCCGATTGGGTGCCGCAATGCGGGCACTGAAAATAGCTCATGTTCTCGACAATGCCGAGAACCGGCACATTGACCTTCCTGAACATCGCCAGTCCCCGCCGCGCGTCGATCAGGGACAGATCCTGCGGCGTCGAAACGATGACCGCGCCCTTCAGCGGCACGTTCTGCGCCAGCGTCAGTTGCGCGTCGCCGGTGCCGGGTGGCATGTCGACCACGAGAACGTCGAGCGTGCCCCAGGCGACATCGCGCAGCATCTGGGTGATGGCCGACATCACCATCGGCCCGCGCCAGATCATCGCGGTATCCTCCTCGACCAGAAAACCGATCGACATGATCGCCAGCCCGAAACGCTGCAGCGGAATCATTTTCCTGTCGTCGTTGAGCGCAGGCTTTTCGCGGATGCCGGTCAGCCTCGGTATCGAAGGCCCGTAAATGTCGGCGTCGAGCAGACCGACGCGCAAGCCGAGATCGCGCAGGCCCAGCGCCAGGTTGAGCGCGGTGGTCGATTTCCCGACGCCGCCCTTGCCCGAGGCGACCGCAATAACGGCGGCGATGCCGGGAATTTCCGACTGCCGGGACATCGGCGAGTTCGGCCCCGGTTGCTGCGATGGCGGATGGGATGACGCGTGCGGTACGCCGTGGGCATGGCGATGCGGCGGTGGCGCGGTGGCGCCAGCCTTGCGCTCGGCGGTGAGCGCGATCATGGCAGTGGTGACGCCGGGAATGGCTCGCACGGCCGCTTCAGCCTGGGCCCGAACGCTTTCCCAGGCGCGGGCCTCGGTGGCATCGACATTGATCGAGAAGAACACCTTGCCGTCGGTGACCGATATCGCCGACAGCACATCGGCGCGACTCAAGGGGACGCCGCGCGGCGACGCCACTTTGGCCAGACTTTCAAGAACCTGCTGCTGCGTCACGCTCAATGCGTATCTCCCGACACCCGGTCATTTCAGGACCGGACACATAGAGCGAACCGGCGCAAAAGGATACCGCGTCAGGCGGGTTGCTTGACGGATTCCTTGGCAGGCTCCTTGGCCATTTCATAATTGAGTTCGATCATCACGCCATTGGGGTCGGTGACGAAAATCTGCCAGACCTCGACACCGGGCACCTCGCGAACGTCGAACGGCAACCCCTTCGCGGTGAGCCGCTGTTTCATGCCGTAAAAACCCCGGCTGGCAAAGGCGACATGGTGGACCACACCGGAATCCGGTTTCTGCGCCTCATCGGTCTTGGAAATATCGACCAGATGGACCACCGGCTTGCCTTCGCTGTACATCCAGGCGCCGGGAAACGAAAAATTCGGCCGGTCGCCGTTGGTGAGGTCCATCACTTCTTCATAGAACCGCACGGTGTCCCCGAGTTTCCGGGTCCGGATGTTGAAATGATCGAGTAAACCGACACTCATGGACTGCTCCCTTTTTTTGCTTTGGTTGCCGCTTTAGTTGTCTTGGCTTAGTTGTTTTGGCGCCATTCTAGCACTAAACCCTGCCCGCCCGCCAAATGGAGACATTGCCCTTCGTGCCCCGCGGTTTATGCTGCGGGTTCCGTCATTGCCTTGAGGACTTGCCCGAGATCGGGCGGGTTCTCGACCACCCTCCCCCAAAAACACCGCCTGGCAGCCTGTTGGCAAGGCCGGCGAAAACCCAAGGTGTTAGACATGGCTAAAGTCGCTTTTATCGGTCTCGGCGTCATGGGTTTTCCCATGGCAGGACATCTCGTCAAAAAAGGTGGCCACGAGGTGACGGTATTCAACCGCAATCCGGCCAAGGCCAAGGCATGGGCCGAGAAGTTCGGGGGCAAGACGGCGCCGACGCCGAAGGCCGCCGCCGAGGGCCAGGATTTTGTCATGTGCTGCGTCGGCAATGACAACGATCTGCGCGCGGTCACGCTCGGCGCGGACGGCGCCTTTGCTGGCATGAAGAAGAGCGCGGTTTTCGTCGATCACACCACCGCATCCGCCGAAGTCGCGCGCGAGCTCGATGCCGAGGCGACCAGGCCTGGCTTCAAATTCGTCGACGCCCCGGTGTCCGGCGGCCAGGCCGGCGCCGAAAACGGCGTGCTGACCGTGATGTGCGGCGGCAAGGAAGACGCCTACACCAGCGCCGAGCCCGTGATCGCGGCCTATGCCCGGATGTGCAAGCTGCTGGGGCCCGCGGGCTCCGGCCAATTGACAAAAATGGTCAACCAGATCTGCATCGCCGGGCTGGTCGAGGGCCTTTCGGAAGGAATTCATTTCGCCAAGAAGGCCGGACTCGACGTCGCTGCGGTCGTCGAGACCATCTCAAAGGGTGCGGCGCAATCCTGGCAAATGGAAAATCGCTACAAGACCATGAACGACGGCAAATTCGATTTCGGCTTCGCGGTGGAATGGATGCGCAAGGATCTGTCGATTTGCATCGCCGAAGCCCGACGCAACGGCGCCAATCTGCCGGTGACCGCGCTGGTCGATCAGTTCTATGCCGAAGTCGAGAAGATGGGCGGCAAGCGCTGGGATACATCGAGCCTGCTGGCGCGGCTGGAGCGCTGAGCGCCGCACGCACCCTTGACTCCCCTCCCCCCCACGCGCCCTTGCGCGTGGCGGGGAGGGGTTGGGGGTGGGGGTAGCGCGGCATATACCGAAGCAGCGTTCATGCTGATAGACCCCCCACCCCCAACCCCTCCCCGCCGCTGCGCGGAGGGAGGGGAGAAGAACAGTGCATCGAGCCGTGTTGGAAATTGCTTCAGGACGACCTGCCTTCCCCTATTCGCTCGACAAGATGCCGACGGGAAGGTGCAGGCTCAAATCGATCGGCGAAATATTGCGTTTCGTGAGCCACGCGTCCTTCGCGGAATTCCATGATGCTCACCGTGTATGACGGTACGCCGTCATAGGTGAGCACGAATTCAGTGACCCAGAGATCGCCGCTACCGATCATTCGCCGCACCGTGAAACGCTTCTTGTTCGGCTGAACGAACCGGCTCTCTTGAATATTGTGCCGGCCGCGGATCCGCTCTCCCGATTGCGGATAGTCGAGCACGGCATCCTCGCGGTAGATTTCATGCTCGACCTTGAAATCGCCGGCGTCCGAAGCATCCCAATGGCGCTGCAGCGCCGCCCGTATCGTTCGATCATCCATCGCCATCTCCACTTCCCTATTTTTGCCGGCGGCGCCGCGTCCCCAGCCCCCAGTACAGCCCCGCCGTCACCAGTCCAGCCAGCGGATACATCGCCGTGATCGGATCGGCGGCCCAGCGCAGGAAGAACACGGTGAAGCTTTCTGTCGGAGGTCCGGAATCCGGGCCAGAACTTTTCCACTCCATCCATGTCAGCGGCACGTACACCAAAGCGCCCATTGCCAGGCCAAGCAGGCAGACCTTCAGGCCCGTCATCGGCCGCCACAAGGAAAACAGAAACAGCGAGGGCAGGAACAGAAATATCGTCGTGCCATAGGAGACGATACAGCTCGGTACCAACAGGATCAGGAACAACAATACCGAGTTGAACGTCTGGGGAAAACCCAGCATGACCGCGCAAAACACCAGCGGCACCAGCAAAGGCGCCAGGATCAAACCGGTCCAACTGAAGCGCATCGCCTCCACTCCGCAGAGTGCCCGATAAGGTTTAAGCCCGAAGAATTATGATCGCGCGGGCATCCGATACCCGCCCGATCGGCCGGAAGCAATCGGGGACGGCTGCCGCGGCGAAGCATACGTCGACCTGCCGGAGCGGCCGATCCCGCAAGGGCGAAAACGGTTAATTTAATCTCTCGTTAACCGGATTCTTTATCCCTTTAAGGCAGCTCTTAATGATTTAGCGCCAGAGATAGACAATGTAAAAACCCGTGCGGTCAGCGGGCAGGATTTGTGTTGTTTGATGAGTAAACCCGCCGACAAGCCCGAAGATCGTCCAGCTTCCGGCTGAAAAGCCTGTCGCCGCGCCGGTCAAAAACCGCCGCATCGCCGCGCAGCGGGTGCGCGAGGCCCGGGACCGGTTAACGTCGACCAGCGGAACCCGCCCCGCCTTCGATCGCGAACTGCTGCTGCAATATGCCCAGACCCGCATCTCGGCGTCGTATGTCGTGATGCTGTTGCTGCTGGCGACCGGCCTGCTGTTCGGTTTCTGGATGCAGCTGGCTTCGGCCGCCGCGTGGACCTGCGGCATGTTCTGCATTCATGCCGCCATCATCCGCAATTGCCGCCGCTTCCTCGCCGAGCCCGCCTCGCCGGCCGCGACCCGCAAATGGCGCACGCGCTTTGTGCTGCTCGACCTGCTTTACGGCCTGTGCTGGACCGCGATCCTGATCCATCCGCCCGGCCTCGACGTGGCCTCGAACACGCTGATGATGTTCCTGATGCTGCTGGTGATCGCGGTATCGAGCATGCTGGCGGCAAGCCTGCCGATCGCAGCGCTGGTGGCGACAGCACCGGTGACGACCGCGATCGCAGTGAATTTCGTGCTCAGCGGCTCGTTCGACAATTACGTGCTGGCGCTGCTCGCGCTCGCCGCCGAAGGCATATTTTGCGCTGCTCGCCCATCGCCTGCATTCGACCACGCTGGCGACGCTGGAGGCGCGCGCGGAAAAGGACGCGCTGATCGGCGAGCTCGAGCAGGCGAAATCGATTTCAGACGAAGCGCGGCATCGTGCCGAATCCGCCAACGTCGCGAAGTCGCGGTTTCTCGCGCAAATGAGCCACGAATTGCGCACGCCGCTGAACGCGATCCTGGGGTTTTCGGAGGTGATGAAGAGCGAGATCTTCGGCGGCCATGCGGTGCCGGTCTACAAGGAATATTCTTCCGACATTCACAATTCCGGCGTGCATCTGCTCAACCTGATCAATGAAATCCTCGATCTGTCGCGGATCGAGGCCGGACAGATACGAACTCAACGAGGAAGCGGTGTCGCTGGTGCATGTCGTCGCCGACTGCCATCATCTGCTGAAACTGCGCGCCTCCAGCCGCGGCATCACCATCCATGAAGTGTTCGAGCAGGGCATGCCGCGGGTGTGGGGCGACGAGCGCGCCACCCGCCAGATCGTGCTCAATCTGTTGTCGAACTCGATCAAGTTCACGCCCCAGGGCGGGGAAATCTGGCTGAAAGTCGGATGGACCGCGTCCGGCGGGCAATATCTCAGCGTCAAGGATACCGGCTCCGGCATTGCGGAAGATGAAATCCCGATCGTGCTGGCGTCATTCGGCCAGGGCTCCAACTCGATCAAATCGGCCGAGCAAGGCGCCGGCCTCGGCCTGCCGATCGCCAAGAGCCTGATCGACATGCATGGCGGCACCTTCACGCTGAAATCGAAACTGCGCATCGGCACCGAGGTCATCGTCACCTTCCCGCCGGAGCGCGTGATGTCGGCGCTGGCGCCGATGGCCGAGGAAGCTCCGCCGCTGCAACCGGAACCTGCGACGCCACCCGACGACAAGCGGCGGGCCCGCAACAAGCCGATCATGAGCGCCGGCACCGGGCTATAACCGCCGCACTTGCGCAAGCCACCGAAGCCACTTCACTATCCCTCGATGAGCAAAGAAACGCCGTGCATCGCAGTCTGTATGATGGATCCCAGAACCAGCCTTTGCTTCGGCTGCGGACGCACGCTTGCCGGAGATCGCGCGCTGGCACCGGATGGACAGCGCGGAGCGGCAGGCCGTGATGGACGTGCTGCCGGCGCGCATGGCGCGACGCGGGGCTGGTGCAATTCGCGAGCGCGGCAGCTTCAAAGGCCGACTGACCGACCGACTTGCTTGGCGCGGGAGGCCCGCTATGAGCCGCTTCCTGCTCGTCATTGCTCGTGCTGGTGGCGATGGCCGGCGCCGTCGTCGCCTATGGCGATCCCGAACCAGATCGCGCGTGCCAGCAACACCGTCTCGGAATTGTTGCAGAGGCAAACCACATCGCCGACCCGCGCGGTGCAGATCGCGCGCGGCCAGAGCGGTGAATTCGCGCTGCAGGCCAAAATCAACGGCGTCAGCGCGCCGATGGTGATCGACACCGGCGCTACCTCGGTTGTGCTGACCTATGAGACCGCGAAGGCGGCGGGGTTGCCGCTGGAACTGCTCGAATATGATGTCCACGTCGAGACCGCCGGCGGACACACCAGGGCCGCACGGCTGACGCTCGACCGCCTCGCCATCGGCAAGCTGGTCGAACGCTCGGTGCCGGCGCTGGTGGTGCCGCAAGGCCAGATGAAGACCAATCTGCTCGGCATGAGCTTTCTGGATCGTCTGGAAAGCTGGGAAGTGCACGCCGACCGGCTGATGCTGCACGGCTATCCCTGAGCCGCGCATTCGCGTTCCATGGCCTGATGGTTCGAGAGCCGTATCCCAAGGATGAGATTCCGGCGTGCCTCGGATGCTGCGCAACGCGCCGCGTTAGCGGCGTGGTGCGCTGCTGATCCGGGGCCTATTGTGCATGCTGCGAAGCTGGGTCCCGGCTCAGCGGAGCAGCGTGAAGAACGCTGCACCGCATCCGGGACACGAGAGCGAGAGCGATTGCGAGCGTCTCGAAGGATGAAAACACCGATCGGGAATATACACATGACCTTTTCACGCACGGTTTCGCTGGCGCTCGCGGCCCTCGTTCTGCTGCTGGCGCAAACCATCAGCGGTTTCGCCGAATATCCGGAACGGCCGGTGCGGGTGCTGTTGCCGTTTCCGGCCGGCGGCGCGGTCGATATCGTCGCGCGCGTGATGATCGGGAAGATCGCCGAGGACCTAGGTCAGGCCTTTGTGATCGAGAACAAGTCCGGCGCCGGCGGCATCGTCGCCACCGACGCCGCGGCCAAAGCCTCGCCCGACGGCTACACGCTGCTGATCGCGACGCCGAACCACACCATCAATGCCGCGCTGCAGCCCTCGCTGCCCTACAACGCGGAACGGGATCTCGTCCCCGTCTCGATCCTCGCCGAGGTGCCGGAGGTGCTGGTGAGCTACCCGGCGGCTCCCTTCAAGAATTTCGCCGAATTCGTCGCCTACGCGAAACAGAATCCGGGCAAGCTCGACTATGCCTCGGCCGGCATCGGAACCTTGCCGCACATGACGATGGAATTGCTGCTGCGGCGGGTCGGGGTTCAGGTCGCGCATATTCCCTACCGGGGCGCGGCGCCGGCGATGACCGATCTGCTCTCAGGCGTGGTGCAGCTCAAACTGGATACTTACGCCACTTCCCATGGCCAGGTCGACGCCGGCGGCCTGCGCATGCTGGGCATCGCCAGCAGCCACCGATCGGCGCTGATGCCGGATGTGCCGACGATCGCGGAGCTGGGCTTGCCGGGCTATGAAGGCATTCTCTGGATCGGCCTGATGGCGCCGGCAGGCACGCCACAGGCGGTGATCGACAGGCTGGCTGCGGCCAGCGCAAAGGCCGCGAGCGCGCCCGACATGGTCGAGCGGTTGCAACGCGACGGCGTCGATCTGGTCGGCGGCACGCCGGCGCAATTCAAATCCCTGATCGCGCGCGAACTGGTGCAATGGCGCGAACTCGCCAAAGCCGCTAACATCACCTTGCAACAATAGCCTTGCAATAATTTGGCCGAGAGAATGCCGATGTCGAGACTGACTCAAGGTCCTGATATGCACCCGAAGAAACCGAAGCTGAAAGCGCCGCCTGGCGCCTGCGACACCCACATCCATTTGTTCGGCCCGTCGGACAAATATCCGTTCGCCGACATCAGTCCCTACACCTCGCGCGACGCGCTGCCGGAAGACCTGTTCTCGCTGCAGGACGTGCTGGGCCTTGGCACCGCCGTGATCGTCAGCCCCGGCGGATACAGCCGCGACTACACGATGCTCGCCGATGTGCTGACCAGATATCCGAAGCGTTTCCGCGGCATCGCGCTGATGCCCGATGACGCAGCGTCGGCTGAATTCGCCCGTCTCGGCAAGCTCGGCGTGCGCGGCCTGCGCATGATGAGCGCCAGGCGCGGCGCCCACGTGCCGCATCTCAATCCCGCCAACGCCGCCCGCGCGCATGAACACGGATGGCACGTTCAGTTTTACCCTGAAGGAACCGACATCGTCGAATATGCCGACAAGCTGCTGGCGCTGCCCAACGACATCGTGCTCGATCACTTCGCCAGCATTCCGGCGGCCGGCGGCGTCGATCAGCCGGCGGTGAAGGCCGTGCTGCGCATGCTCGACACCGGCCGGGTCTGGCTGAAACTATCCGGCCCGATGCGCTGCACGCTGGAAAACATGCCTTATCCATCGGTAACGCCGCTCGCGCGCGCCTTCGTCAAGCACGCGCCGCAGCGGATGGTGTGGGGCTCGGATTGGCCGCACGTCAATCTCAACGGCCGTGAAATGCCCAACGACGGCGACCTGCTCGATATATTGGCCGAATGGGTGCCCGACGAGAGCGTTGCGCAATCGCATCCTCGTGCAGAATGCCAACGAGCTGTACGGGTTTTAGCGACTACGCCGCGATCGGAGCCGCGACACGGTCCTCGACCAGCGCTATCGCGTCGCGCAGCACATTGACGCCGGCGCCCGGCCTGGCGCCGTTCTCGGCGAGATGGCGGCGGAAGGCGCGCGCGCCCGGCACGCCATGGAAGGCGCCGACGAAATGCCGTGACGATCGAATGCAGCCGCGTACCGCCGGCGAGCTCGCGCTCGATGTACGGCATCATCGCCTCGAATACGTCCTTCATGGTCGCGTGGGGCGCTGCTTCGCCAAACATGTTCGGGATCGACCGTCAGCAATCGCCACGGCTCCTGATAGGCCGCGCGTCCCAGCATAACGCCATCGACAAACCCGAGATGCTGCTTCGCTTCCGCGACGCTGGCGATGCCGCCATTGATGATGATGGGCGTGCCGGGCAATGCCGCCTTCAGCCGGTAGACCCTGTCATAGTCACAGCGGCGGGATGTCGCGGTTTTCCTTCGGCGACAATCCGTTGAGCCAGGCCTTGCGGGCATGCACGATCAGCGCATCGGCGCCGGCCGCGATCACGCCGCGCGCCAGCGCATCGAGCGCTGATTTCCGGATCCTGGTCGTCGATGCCGAGCCGGCATTTGACGGTGACCGGAATTTTCACCGCGCGCTTCATCGCCGCGACGCCCCGCGCGACCAGATCAGGCTCCGCCATCAGGCAGGCGCCGAAGCGGCCATCCTTCACCCGGTCGGACGGGCAGCCGACATTGAGATTGATCTCGTCGTAGCCAAAATCCTCGCCGATTTTGCGCAGCCCGCGCGAGATCGCGCGGGTCCGAGCCGCCCAGCTGCAGCGCCACCGGATGCTCGCTGGCATCGAAACCGAGCAGCCGCTGGCGGTCGCCATGCAGGATCGCGCCGGTCGTCAGCATCTCGGTATAAAGCCGCGCACGCCGCGTCATCAGACGATGGAACACCCGGCAATGCCGGTCGGTCCAGTCCATCATCGGGGCAACGGAGAATTTGAAGTCAATCAATCGTTCATCCAGCATTTACGTAAGCGAAATAGCATCGCTAGTTGATAGTAGGCTAACTCCAACGTAGTTACTAAGATGTCGGCAGGAACTCGATCTTAGATTGAGGATACAGAGGTCCATTGCGCGCCAGTTCTTTCCACCCACATCTTAGAAAGGCATAGGTCCCGCCATTTGCGTGACTGCGAATTCGCGTGTAGCGTGTAGAAAGTCACCAACAGAGAGCACCAGCTTCGCGAAGGAGTAATCTGAAATGAAACGCATGTCTATCGTTACGAGCTTGGTTATCGCAACAATGCTCCCGTTGATTTCATCTGGATTTAAACATGCAGCTGCAGTGGCGGCAGAGGGCAAGTTAGTAGCGGCAGCAACGGCGACTGATACCGATTTACATTTAAGTGAACGCGCGCCCGGCGTCACTCGTCGACCCAACACTAAGATTGCATGCACAGCGACGGATCAGAAATGTGACAATAACAGCGACTGCTGCTCCGGCGCTTGCATTTTTAGATGGATGGACCGCGGTCGTTGCAAATAGGTAGTGAGAAAAATACCAAGAAAACTTCTAAAGTGCCCCATGAGATTAATATGAGGCTTCGGACAGTTACAGTGTTGATCGTTTCGTGGAGGGTGACGAAGACTTGAGGGTGACAATGACAAATGTCCCGAAAGCTCTAGCGTTTGCTACTGTATTTAATTTGTGCTGCGGGCCGGCACTAGCCCAGAGCGTGCAGGTATGTGGCCAGCCCGGCGTAGGCGCCTGCGCCGGAAAATTTGTGTGCGGACCCGCCCCTGACAATGTTCTCTGTGGTGGACCATTCATAAAATTGAATTGTTGCTTTGCCACTCAGGCGGCGGCATGCGTCTGGATGCGAAGTAACTGCTGCTCGATTACTGGTGGGTGTGGAGCAAGTGAACTCAACCCGGTTGATCGCAGCACTTTCACCGCCTTCCGTAGCCCTTTGGGCCGCGCGCAAAGGCTTGTGAACCAAGATAGCTCGCCGGCCGAATAATGGCCTAAGGCCCGGAAGGTTGGAGCGGGAGATATCGTCATCCAATGATCAAAATGGAGGCCCGTCAAAAGACCGCTAAGGGCGTATCAACGATCTGGCGGAATACATCGACCGGCGGACCAATGCGGCTCGCCAAGACCGCGTTTACGGCTGCACCTTCAATTTCTTCGCAGCGGCATTGATAGCTTTTTCGTTGTGCCCAAAAACCTTGAAGAGGGTGTCGGCTTGGTCCTGTCTGATGCCGTGGATGCGCGAAATCTCTAAAGCAACATTACAGGGGTTTGTGCAGGTTGAATCCATGTTACCGAGGGCAGAGCTTCTGCAGGCCGCGCCCTCATGAACATAACAAAACCAAGCTCTGGCTTCGCTAGGTGTGAAAGCGATGGCAGTCGCCAAGATTGCCACGCCAAGAATGAGCGATCTCATTTTTGAACTCCCCCGTCTACGTCCATCTGTGGGACCACGAGGGGAGATTTTAGCTAAGCCGAATGGAGATGGAAGATATTTGGTTGCATAGCCCGCATTATTCTACGTCCTTGCGCCCGTGCACCCTTAAGATCGCACAATTCCAAGCGATTCCTGTGCGTGCAGACAGATACGACGCCATTCCTACATGACCACTCTCGAATTGTGGAAGCCATTGATTCTAAGCCGTTTCTTGCTACGGTCGGTCCAGTCCATCATCGGGGCGACGGAGGATTTGGTGTCTAACGTGTTGAGGTCATTTGATTCTTAGTGGAAGACTATCCAATCGATTTTGGGAAACCGCCTTGTCAGCCTGGCTTATTTTAGCACGGGCCTTTGGCATATGCTAAATTGCTGGCGATGATCGACCAGCAGCTTGTCAATTATTCTGGAAAGGCCGCAACCAGGCGGTGCGAATTCCGGCCGAATTCGAACTGCGGGTGACAGAGCCATCATGTACCGTGAGGGCGACCGTCTCGTCATCGAGCCGATCCGCAAACGGAAACTGCTTGCCCTGCTGACGAGGATGAAGCCCTTTGACGAAGACCTATCCGACGCAGCGTCCGCTTAGGCCGCAGACAGCTTTCCGGTTTGAGCGTTCGAATTGTCGGCGTTGCGGTCATCGAAGTGCGAAGACGCTGCCAGTCCGGCCAGGTGCTCCCAGTGCTCGGCCTGGGCGAGCAGCTTCCAGCTTTCGTTCGGATTGTACGCTGCGTGCTGACGGCACAATGAAGCCATGGCGCGATAGCGGATCAGATTGTCCATTGTCGGCTCCCTGGAATTATTTTTCAAACACACTACTCCCCGTTTGAACAGGGTGTGATCACGAAATTGAGACGAGTTTGTGTCAGTGACGGTGACGGATTTTTCGCCCGTTTCCGCAAGGCTATTGCAGCTTGATATCCGCCGCCTTGATCACATTGCCCCAGCGCTCGACTTCTTCGCTGCATGTACTTCGCCGATCTTCTCGACCGAGCCGCCGAACGTTTCGGCCGAAGGTTCTTCAGACGATCCCGCAATTCGGGCTGGCGCAGGGCTTCGTTCACGTCGGCGTTGATTTTTTCCGTGATGTTTTTCGGCGTTCCCGGCGGCGCCACGATCGCGTACCAGGCGACGGCCTCGAAGCCCGGCAGCGTTTCGGCCATCGTCGGCACGTCGGGAAGCGACGGCAGGCGCTGCGCGGAGGCCACCGCGAGCAGCTTGAGATTGCCGGCATTGACCAGCGGCAGCGAAACCCCGAGATTGTCGAACATCAGGTCGACGTCGCCGGCAAGCAGGCCCTGCAGCGCCGGCGCCGATCCCCGATAGGGAATGAAGCGCAGCTTCACCTTGGCCATCACCTGGAACAGTTCGGCGGTGAGATGCGAGGTCGTGCCGGTGCCTTGCGTGGCGGCCGCGAGCTTTTCGGGATTCTTGCGCAGATACTCGATCAGTTCGGACACGCTCGACGCCGGAACCGTTCCGGGATTGACGATCAGCGCATTCGGCACATGGGCCATCACGATGACGGGCTCGAACTTCGCCGGATCGAAGCCGAGCTGCGGATAGAGATTCTGGTTGATCACCAGCGGCGGCGGCGGCGAGGAAAGCAACATGTAGCCGTCGGGGTCCGCGCGATAGACCAGTCTCGGCGCCGATGTTGCCCCCTGCTCCGGTGCGGTTCTCGATAATGACCGGCTGGCCCCATTTGCGCGACAGCCAGTCGCCGACCAGGCGCGGAACGGCATCGGCGGTGCCGCCGGCCGCGAAAGGGCACGACGATCTTCACGGCATGATCGGGATAATCCTCCGGCGCGCGCCGAACCGGCATCGAGCGCCAGGAACAAGCGCCAGCGCCGTCACGCAGCGGCCGGCGAAACCAGGGCTGGGTATGCCGTATGCCATGCGACGCCTTTTGCTGTGTTCCGGCGCGGTCTTGACCGCGCGCGTTGGCAACATGCCTTGGTCTGTGGAAGGATACAACGCCGCGGCCGATCTTTTTCACCCTTCCATTATCAGGGAGTTGAATGGTGCAGTCCCGTCCTCGTGTTGCGATCGTCGGAGGCGGGATCGGAGGCCTGTTCGCGGCCAACGCGCTGGTCGCGCAGGGTCTTGAGGTTTCGGTCTATGAGCAGGCGCCTGCCATCGGCGAAATCGGGGCCGGCGTGTTTCTCACCCCCAACAGCGTGCGCCAGCTGCAGCGGGTCGGACTGGAACCGGCGGTGGAGAAATGGGGCGCGCGGGTCGGCGCCGAATTCGCGCTATTTCCGCCACGACGGCGCGCCGATCGCGCCGGTGCAGGTGACGGACTCCTCCGGCTGGAACGCCACCTTCGGCATGCACCGCGCCGATCTCGTCGACATGCTGGCCGCAGCGCTGCCGGCGGGCATGGTGCATACCGGCCATCGCTGCACCGGGTTCGAGCAGGACGGCCAACCACCGCCCGCGTGTCGTTCGCCAACGGCGCCTCGGTCGAGGCCGATATCGTCATCGCCGCCGACGGTATTCATTCCGAACTTGCGGCCGTTCGTGTTTCCGTCCTCACAGCCGACATTCTCGGGCTCCGTCGCCTATCGCGGCCTGGTGCCGCATCGAGCGCGTGCCGGACTGGCCGGTCGACCGCTGGCAGATGTGGCTCGGCAAGGGACGGCATTTCCTGGTCTTTCCCGTGCGCGCGGGAAAACTGCTCAACTATGTCGGCTTCGTGCCGACCGATGAGGAGATGAAGGAATCGTGGTCGGCGCCCGGCGATCCCGAAATTCTCCGGCGCGAATTCGCCGGCTGGGATCCGCGCATCGATCAGTGTCCTGCAGCAACGTGCAGACGACGTTCCGCTGGGCGCTGTACGATCGCGAACCGCTGCCGGTCTGGACCAGGGATCGCTTGAGCCTGCTCGGCGACGCCGCGCATCCGATGCTGCCGCATCTCGGCCAAGGCGCCAATCAATCGATCGAGGACGGCATGGCGCTCGCGACCATTCTCGGCGCGCGCGGACCAGCGCCAGCGCTCCCCGCGCCTTGCTCGCCTACGAGCAACTGCGCCGCGAGCGCGTGGCGCAGGTCCAGCGCGGCGCGCGCGAAAGCGGGCTGCGTTACGATTCAGCCAATTCCGATCTGGGTGTCAGGGATGCCGAGATCACAGCCCACGCCGACATTCCGCAAGCGGCTCTATGATTACGATGTGGTGCCGGAGGCGACAGGCTGCGGCGGCAGCGCTGGCGTAACGCTTACGCGCCGGCATCCGGCAGGCTCGCCGCCGCGATGGCGACGATCTGGGCGAACGGCGTCCGATCCGGGCCGGTGCCGAGCGCAGCAATGAATTCAACTGTCGCATGGTGCCAATTCCTCTTGCGCCGGCGGAACAAGCATTCCGACGCGCACCATGGAAATGGCCCCGCCTGAGCGGCGTGTCGAGGGCGCGGCGAAAATAGCAACGCGCGCGTCGCCGGAGGCCGGTTCACAGTGGATTTATTGCCGGGTTCGGCCGGCCACGGGAGAAATTTTCTCTCCCGAAAACCGTCCTCCGCGCTACTTCGGCGTAAATCCGAACACCCGCTCGAAACGCTTGGCGTAGGCCGGCCAAACTTCGGGATTGATGATGCGCGGCGGCCGCTTGCCGTCGAGCGCGTCGAGCATCTGCTCGGCGGCGATCTTGCCCATGTTCAGTCCGCGCTTCCTTGGTCACGCCCGCCGTATGCGGGCTCGCCAGCACATTGTCGAATTGCAGCAGCGGATGATCCGCCGGCGGCGGCTCCTTGGACCAGACGTCGAGCCCGGCGCCGGCGATCTGCTTGTTGCGCAGCGCTTCCGGCAGCGCGGCCTCGTCGTGGATGAAGCCGCGCGCGGTGGTGATGAAATAGGCATGCGGCTGCATCAGCGCGAATTCGCGCGCGCCGATCATGCCGCGATTGTCCTTGTCGAGCGGGCAATTGATCGAGACGTAGTCGGAGCGGCGCAGCAGATCGTCCAGTTCGACCTTCTCGGCCGCCGCGCGCCGCGATCTCGGATGCGGTGAGATAGGGATCGTAGGCCAGCACCTTCATGCCGAGCAGGCCCTTGCAGAGTTCGGCGATGCGGCGGCCGACATTGCCGAGGCCGACAATGCCGATGGTCTTGCCGCTGCGCCTCGGTGCCCATCAGCGCGTTGCGGTTGACATTGGGGTCGCGCCGCAGCGCGCGGTCGGCCTCGATGATGCGTTTGGACAGCGTGAGCAGCATTCCCAGCGCATGCTCGGCGACGGAATGGGCGTTGCCGCCGGACTGGTTGACGACCACCACGCCGGCTTCGGTGCAGGCGTCGACATCGACGGGGTCGAAGCCCGCGCCATTGCTGGAGACGATCAGCAGGTTCGGCGCGCGCCGCAGCAGATCCTTGTGAACATGGAAATGCGGCGCGAGTTCATCGCGCGCCGCACCGATCTGGTAGGCATGCGCTGCGGCCAGGATCGGCGCATAGACTTCTTCAGGGCTTTCGTTTTCGAGCCGGTCGAGCCGCACGTCGGGACGCGCCCGCAGCATGTCGGCATAGATCTCGTTCGGCAGATATTTGACGTAGAACACGCGCTTGTTGTTGACGGTCATTGCTGCTTGCGCCTTCAGTTCGGAAATCCGTAGAGCTGTGCGGGATTGGTGACGAGGATGCGATGCTGCGTCGCCGTATCAGGCGTCCAGCGCTGAAACAATTCGAACAGATGCCCGGCATCGGGCATCTCGCCCTCGATGCGCGGATGCGGCCAGTCGCCGCCCCATACCAGCCGTTCCGGATTGGCCCGCACCAGCGCTTCATGAAACGGCTGCGCGTCCGGATAATCCGGCGCATCGCGGCTGATGCGGTGGGCGCCGGACAGTTTGCTCCAGCACCAGCCCTCGCCGACCGCGCGCAGCAGGCTCTGGAAACCCGGCGTGCCCGTGCCCGCGCGCGCATCGGAGCGGCCCATGTGGTCGATCACCACTGGCAGGCCCAGCGATTTCAGCACCGGGATGGTCTCGGGCAAATCCTTCACATCGATCCAGAGCTGAAGATGCCAGCCGAGTTCGGCCATCACGGGCGCCAGCGTCTGCGCCGCCGACAGCGGCACGCCGCCGCGATAGTGCAATTGCCCGTCGCGGAAGAAATGATTGAAGCGCAATCCCCGCACGCCGATGCCTGATTCCATTCGCGCAATTCGGCCGGCGCGATATCGGCGTCCGCCACCGCGACCCCGCGCAGCCGGTCGGGCGTGCGCGCCAGCGCGTCGAGCATTGCGGAATTATCATGGCCGTGCGCGCTGCCCTGCACCAGCACACCGCGCGCAAAACCGATCGTATCGAGCATGCCGAGATATTTTGCCAGCGGCGCATCCGGCGGCGTGTAGCTGCGGTCGTCGGCATAGGGAAATTGCGCCGCGGGCCCGAACACATGGGCATGGGTATCGCAGGCGCCGGGCGGCGGCGGCACTTTGGGCCGGGTGACTTCGCGCGGCGGCAGGCAGGCGGGGATCATCGGCACGGCCACGGCATCATTCGGCCTTGATGCCGGCGGCTTTGATGATCGGACCCCATTTGTCGTAGTCGGCATGGATCTTGGCGTCGAATTCCTGCGGCGAACTGCCGATCGGCGTCGCGCCGAGCTTGGTCAGGCGCTCCTTGACGGCATCGGTGTTCAGCGCCGCGACGAAATCATGCGAGAGCTTTGCGACGATGTCGGGCGGCATGCCGGCCGGCCCGAGCAGGCCCCACCACACTTCGGTGTCGTAGCCCGGCACGGTCTCGCCCATGCTGGGAACGTCGGGCAGGAACGAAGCCCGCTTGGCGGTGGTGACGGCGAGTGCCCGCACCGAGCCTGCCGACAACTGCCCGACCGATTCCGGGCCGTTGTTGATCGACATCGGAATTTGCCCGCCCAGCAGATCGTTGATCACGGGCGCGCCGCCTTTATAGGGAATGGCGCTGATATCGACCTTGGCAAGATTCTTCAACAGTTCACCGGCCAGATGCGTCGATGTTCCCGTTCCCGAATGGCCAAACGACAGGCTGCCGGGCTTGGCCTTTGCCGCCGCGATCATGTCGGCCAGCGTCTTGAATGGAGAATCGGCGCGCACCAGCAGGATGTTGGGCGACGAGGCCAGCAGCGATATCGGCGTGAAGTCCTTGAACGTATCGTAGGGAAGCTTGTCGTACAGAAACGAATTGGTGGGATGGCCGCTGGCGACGACGATCAGCGTGTAGCCGTCGGGCGCCGCATTCACCAGCGCCTGCGACGCGATCACGCCGCCGGCGCCGGGACGGTTCTCGATCACGACGCCCTGGCCCCACACCTTCGAGACCGCATCTCCCAGCGTGCGCGACAGGATATCGACGGCACCGCCGGCCGGATATGGCACAAAAATGTGCACCGGCCGCGCAGGGTAAGGGGCCTGCGCGAACGCTACACCGCCCGCGTTCAGCATCGCCGCAACCGCGGCGAGGATTCGGAACCAGTTGCCCATCGCGCCTCTCCCGATCGTCTTGTTGATTGGCTTATCGCACGCCCGCATTGACCATGGCACCGCCGCAAGGCGCAGATCAAGGGTACCGGCGGGCATGTTGACAATCCCGCCGATCGCGTCAAGTTTCGGCGCCTCGACCAACGGCCGCGATCCAATCGGGCTCAAAAACATCGCAAAACAAGGGAGAGTTCGATGGCGGCTGCCGAGGGACAAACATCGCCCCAGAAACAACGAACCTGGCCCGAGGTGGTGCAAGAGACGCTCAAGCGCAACGATATCCGGCTGGTGCCCTATGTGCCCGATCGCGTGCTGACGGCGCTGATCAAGAACATCCACGCCGATCCGTTCTTCACCACCTTCCCCACCGCGCGCGAGGAAGAAGCCGTCGGCATCGTCTCCGGCGCCTGGATGGCGGGGATGCGCGGCGCGGTGCTGATGCAGACCTCAGGTTTTGCGACATTGGCCAACGTGCTGGCCTCGCTGGCGATCCCCTACCAGATCCCGCTGATCATGTTCGTGTCCGAGCGCGGCACGCTCGGCGAATTCAACTACGGGCAATCGCTGGTCTGCCGCACCATGCGCCCGGTGCTGGATTCGCTGGCGATGGAACACCACACCTGCACCCGGCTCGACGAGTTCGAGTTCATCGTCGACCGCTCGATCAAGCAGGCGATCACCACGCAGGCGCCGGTGGCGATCATCCTGTCGCCGCTGCTGACCGCCAACCGCACCATCGAGAAGTGAGCGAACCCATGGCTCAGCAAACCAACACCCCTGCCCGCAACACCAAGGTGATGAACCGGTTCGATCTCACCTCGCGGCTGGTCGCCAAGCTGAAGAACGAGGAAGCCGTGGTCGGCGGCATCGGCAATACCAATTTCGATCTGTGGGCCGCCGGGCCACCGGCCGCAGAATTTCTACATGCTGGGCAGCATGGGCCTTGCCTTCCCGATCGCGCTCGGCGTTGCGCTGGCGCAGCCGAAGCGCCGCGTTTTCGCACTGGAAGGCGACGGCTCGCTGCTGATGCAGATGGGATGTCTTTCGACCATCGCGACGCAGGCGCCGAAGAACCTGACCATGGTGGTGATGGACAACGGCGTCTACCAGATCACCGGCGCGCAACCGACGCCCGCCGCCGCGGTCGCCGACATCGTCGCCATCGCCATCGGCTGCGGTCTTGCCAACAGCAGTTGGGCGGCGGACGAAGAGGACTTTGAACGTTTGATCGATCAGTCGCTGACGGCGGCGGCGCCGACACTAATTGCGGTGCGGATCGACGACAAGCCCGGCGTCGGGCAAACCCGCAGGGATCCCGTGCAGATCAGGGAGCGGTTCATGCTCGGTCTTGGGGTGCGGCAGGCGTTGTAAATTGAATCCGTCATTCCGGGGCGCGCATCGCGCGAGGCCCGGAATCCATCGTAACGATCGTGGTTATGGATTCCGGGCCTGCGCAAGTGGCGCATCCCGGAATGACGTTGATAGAGTTTTACAGCAGCCCCGCGCCCCTCGCCCACTTGTACTTCGCGCCCAGCACCGCAACCGGAATTTCGGTCGAGTACGCATAGGCGACGATGCCGTTCTGGTAGAGGTAATCGGCGGCTTCCTCGACTTCGATGTCGCCGGCCAGCGACGCCACGATCGGCTTTTCGATGCCTTTCGCCTTCATCGCGTTCTTCACCTCGACCATGTTCTTCGCAAACACCATCGGCGGCGTCACGATGGTGTGCCAGTAGCCGAGGATCAGCGAATGGATGCGCGGATCTTCCAGCCCCAGCTTCACGGTGTTGACGTAGGTGATCGGCGGCTCGCCGCCGGTGATGTCGACCGGATTGCCGGCGGCGCCGAACGGCGGAATGAACTTGCGGAACGCCGCATCGAGATCCGGCGGGATCGTCATCAGCGACAGTTTGTTGTCGATACAGGCGTCCGACAGCAGCACGCCGGAACCGCCCGCGCCGGTGATGATGACGACATTCTCGCCCTTCGGCGTCGGCAGCACCGGAATGCCGCGGGCGAATTCCAGCATGTCGCGCAACGAACGCGCGCGGATCACGCCGGACTGGTTGAACACGTCCTCATAGATCTTGTCGTTGCCGGCCAGCGCGCCGGTGTGGGAGCTCGCCGCCTTGGCGCCGGCGGAGGTGCGGCCTGCCTTCAGCACCACGATCGGCTTTTTCTTCGAGACGCGTTTTGCCACCTCGGCGAAGGCGCGGCCGTCTTTCAAATCCTCGCAATGCTGCGCGATGATCTGGGTGTTGTCGTCCTGCTCGAAGAACGTCAGCAGATCGTCCTCGTCGATATCGGACTTGTTGCCGAGGCCGACGATGGCCGAGACGCCCATCTTGGCCGAGCGCGAGAAACCGATGATCGCCATGCCGATGCCGCCGGACTGCGACGACAACGCCGCCGAACCCTTGACGTCGTAAGCTGTACAGAACGTCGCGCAGAGATTGGCGTGGGTGTAGTAAAAGCCGTAGATGTTCGGCCCCATCAGGCGGATGCCGTATTTCTGGCCGATGGCCTGGATTTCTTCCTGGCCCTTGATATTGCCGGTTTCCGCATAGCCCGACGGGATCAGGATCGCGCCGACCACTTTCTTCTCGCCGCATTCGACGAGTGCGGCTGCGACGAAATTGGCCGGGATCGCGAACACGGCGATATCGACTTCGCCGGGCACGTCCTTGACCGACTTGTAGACCTTCTTGCCCATGATCTCGTCGGCCTTGGGATGGATCGGATAGATCTCACCCTTGTAGCCGCCGTTGATCAGGTTCTTCATCACCGAGTTGCCGATCTTGCCGTTCTCGGCGGAGGCGCCGATCACCGCGACCGATTTCGGCTTCATGATCCGGTTCATCTGGCGCACGATGTCGTCATGGTTCGGACGCGGACGCGGCGGCTTCGGATCGAAGTCGACGACGATGCGGACGTCGGCGGCGATCGCGTTGCTCTTGGTCGCGAATACCGGATTGAGATCCATCTCGCTGATCTCGGGAAAATCGGTGATCAGCTTCGAGACGTTGACGATGATGTCGGCGATCGCATCGCGGTTGGCGGGATCGCTGCCGCGCACACCCTTGAGCATCTCGTGGGCCTGGATGCCGTCCAGCATCGACAGTGCGTCGTCTTTGGTGGCCGGCGCGAGCCGGAACGTGATGTCCTTCAAAACCTCGACCAGCACGCCGCCGAGGCCGAAGGCCACGAGCTTGCCGAACGAACCGTCGGTGACGGCGCCGATGATGACTTCCTGCCCGCCCAGCAGCATCTGCTGGACCTGGATGCCCTCGATCTTGGCGTCGGCCTTGTACTTCTTTGCGTTGGCCAGGATGGTCGCGTAGTTGGCTTCGGCATCGGCGGCGGTCTTTACGCCCACCATCACGCCGCCGGCTTCGGTCTTGTGCAGGATGTCCGGCGAGACGATCTTCATCACGACGGGGAAGCCCATCTCGGATGCGATCTTCGCAGCCTCGGCAGCGGATGTGGCCACGCCTTCCTTCGGAACCGGGATGCCATAGGCGTCGCATACCAGCTTGCCTTCCGGCGCGGTCAGGCTCGTGCGTTTGTCCGCTCTGACGGCATCCAGAATTTTGCGGACCGCATCTTTGGAATTCGACATTGGCTTCCTCCTTGGCGTCTGTTTTTAATTGTTTGCCGGTGCGGCGCGCTCAGGTCCGTATCTAGCCGATCAAGAACGCGATTTCGCGTTTGATCGGCATCATTGTTCCGGAGCCGGGTGGCTGGCTGATGATGGCATTTGGTATGCCAGAAAGGACCTTGTCAAGTCGCGCAGATTGCCGGAAGTGCGGAAAATACCGACAACTTGACATTCTGGCATTTGGTATGCCAAAAATCGGATAGAAAATCTTCCGGTAAAAAGACGCCTCCCGTGCAGGAGATCCGTCATGCCCATGCGGAAACGAACCAAGGCGCCGCCGTCAATGGCTGAGGCAGATATTGCGATCGTCCGGATTGTGCCGGAGACCAGCTTCAAGAACAAGGCATACGAAGCCTTGAAGGAAGCGATCCTGAAGATGGACATCTATGCGACGCCCGAGCAGGTCATGCTCGACGAGCGCGCATTGTCCGAGCGCCTCGGCGTCAGCCGCACGCCCATTCGCGAGGCCATCGCGATGCTGGAGCAGGACGGCTTCGTCAAGACCGTGCCACGCCGCGGCATTGTCGTGGTCCGCCGTACCAAGACCGAAATCGTCGACATGATCCGCGCCTGGGCCGCGCTCGAGAGCATGGCGGCACGGCTGATCACCACCACCGCGCGCAAGAAGGACATCTCGGCGCTGCGGGATTTTTTCAAGAATTTCGGCAAGGACCGGCTGCCGCAGGACAATGTCGAGGAATATTCCAAGGCTAACATCGCATTCCATCAGGCGCTGATCTCGCTCAGCGAGTCGCCGGTGCTGGTCGATATGACCAACGACATCCTGCTGCATGTGCGCGGCTACCGGCAATTGACCATCGGACGGGTCGAGCGCATGGCGACCTCGCTGCCCGAACACATGGCGATCATCGAAGCGCTCGAAGAGCGCAACACGGAACTGGCCGAAAAGCGCGCCCGCGATCACACGCTGGGCCTTGCCGCCTATGTCGAGACCCACGGCCAGGAACTTTTTACGTAACAGCCCCTGCTCTAGCAGAACACTTTGCGAGACGACGAACTCGTCCACATCAGGAACGACAAGGGAGTAAGCGGAATGTCCGCAGTAGTACAAACCATCGATGCCCATACCGCCGAAGCCGAGCGCGAGCAGACCGACGGCTTCAACCTGATCATCGACGCGCTCAAGCTCAACGGCCTCACCACCATCTATGGCGTGCCCGGTATTCCGATCACGGATTTCGGCCGCATGGCGCAGGCCGCGGGCATTCGGGTCATTTCGTTCCGCCACGAGCAGAACGCCGGTTATGCGGCGTCGATCGCAGGCTTCCTGACCAAGAAGCCCGGCGTATGTCTCACGGTGTCGGCGCCCGGCTTCCTCAACGGCCTGACCGCGCTCGCCCACGCCACCACCAACTGCTTCCCGATGATCCTGATCAGCGGCTCGTCCGAGCGCGAGATCGTCGACCTGCAGCAGGGCGACTATGAGGAGATGGACCAGCTCGCCATCGCCAAGCCGCTGTGCAAAGCGGCGTTCCGCGTACTGCATGCCGCCGACATCGGCATTGGCCTCGCGCGTGCGATCCGCGCCGCGGTCTCGGGACGTCCCGGCGGCGTCTATCTCGACCTTCCCGCAAAATTGTTTGGTCAGGTGATGGATGCCGAGGCCGGCAAGAAATCGCTGGTCAAGGTGATCGACGCAGCACCGGCACAGCTTCCGGCGCCGGACTCGATCAAGCGCGCCCTCGATGTGCTCAAAAGTGCAAAACGCCCGCTGATCATTCTCGGCAAGGGTGCGGCCTACGCGCAGGCCGACGATGCCATCCGTTCGCTGGTCGAAAAGAGCGGCATTCCGTTCCTGCCCATGAGCATGGCCAAGGGCCTGTTGCCGGACACCCATCCGCAATGCGCCGGCGCGGCCCGCTCCACGGTGCTGAAAGACAGCGACGTCGTGATGCTGATCGGGGCGCGCCTCAACTGGCTGCTGTCGCACGGCAAGGGCAAGGCCTGGGGCGATGCGCCGAAGAAGTTCATCCAGATCGACATCGAGCCGAAGGAAATGGACTCCAACGTCGAGATCGTCGCACCCGTGGTTGGCGACATCGGCTCCTGCGTATCGGCGCTGCTGCAGGGCATGGGCAACTGGACCGCCCCGCCGGCGGACTGGACCAACGCGGTCAAGACCAAGCGCGACGACAACGTCGCCAAGATGGCGCCGCGGCTGATGAACAACAACTCGCCGATGGATTACCACGGCGCGCTCGGCGTGTTGCGCACCATCGTCAAGGAGCGGCCCGACGCCATCCTGGTCAACGAAGGCGCCAACACCCTCGACCTCGCCCGCGGCATCATCGACATGTATCAGCCGCGCAAGCGCATCGACGTCGGCACCTGGGGTATCATGGGCATCGGCATGGGCTATTGCATCGCCGCCGCGATCGAGACCGGCAAGCCGGTGCTGGCGGTCGAAGGCGACTCGGCGTTCGGCTTCTCCGGCATGGAGGTCGAGACCATCTGCCGCTACAAGCTGCCGGTCTGCATCGTCATCTTCAACAATGACGGCATCTATCGCGGCACCGACGTCAATTCCGTCAGCTCCGATCCGGCGCCGACGGTGTTCGTGAAGGGCTCGCGCTACGACAAGATGATGGAGGCGTTCGGCGGCGTCGGCGTCAACGCGACCTCGCCGGACGAACTCAAGCGCGCCGTCAATGCTGCGATGGATTCGGGCAAGCCGACCCTGATCAACGCGGTGCTCGATCCCGGCGCCGGCAGCGAAAGCGGCCGCATCGGCAACCTCAATCCGCAGAGCAAGCTGAAGAAGAAATAAACCCGTATCTATCCGCGTCATTCTCCGCGCAGGCGGGGAATCCAGTAACCACCGGACTATCGTGATGACGAGCGTGCCCAACTGAACCGACGGCGATTACAGGATGCCCCGCCTTCGCGGGGCATGACGACCAACATTTTCTGATGGAGTATGACCATGACCAAGGCGCTGAAGGGCGTTCGCATTCTCGATTTCACCCACGTCCAGTCCGGGCCGACCTGCACGCAGTTGCTGGCCTGGTTCGGCGCCGATGTGATCAAGGTCGAGCGACCCGGCGTCGGCGACATCACGCGCGGTCAGTTGCAGGACGTGCCGAATGTCGACAGCCTGTATTTCACCATGCTCAACCACAACAAGCGTTCGATCACGCTCGACACCAAGAACCCCAAGGGCAAGGAAGTCCTGACTGCGCTGATCAAGAGCTGCGACGTGCTGGTGGAGAATTTCGGCCCCGGCGTGCTCGACCGCATGGGATTTCCCTGGGAGAAAATCCACGGCATCAATCCGAAAATGATCGTGGCCTCGATCAAGGGTTTTGGGCCCGGTCCTTACGAGGACTGCAAGGTCTATGAGAACGTCGCGCAATGCACCGGCGGTGCGGCATCGACCACCGGTTTCCGCGACGGACTGCCGCTGGTCACCGGCGCGCAGATCGGCGACAGCGGCACCGGCCTGCATCTGGCGCTCGGCATCGTCACCGCGCTCTATCAGCGCACCGTGACCGGCCAGGGCCAGCGGTCACCGCCGCGATGCAGGACGGCGTGCTGAATCTGGCGCGCGTCAAACTGCGCGATCAGCAGCGCCTCGCCCACGGTCCGCTGAAGGAATACAGCCAGTTCGGCGAAGGCATTCCGTTCGGCGACGCGGTGCCGCGCGCCGGCAATGATTCCGGCGGCGGACAACCCGGCCGCATCCTCAAATGCAAGGGCTGGGAGACCGATCCCAACGCCTACATCTATTTCATCACGCAGGCGCCGGTCTGGGAGAAGATCTGCGATGTCATCGGCGAGCCCGGCTGGAAGACCCATCCCGATTACGCCAAGCCGCCGGCGCGGCTGACGCGGCTGAACGAAATCTTCGCGCGCATCGAACAATGGACCATGACCAAGACCAAGTTCGAGGCGATGGATATCCTCAACAAGGACGACATTCCCTGCGGGCCGATCCTGTCGATGAAGGAACTGGCGGAAGACCAGTCGCTGCGCGCCACCGGCACCGTGGTCGAGGTCGATCATCCCGAGCGCGGCAAATACCTGTCGGTCGGCAATCCCATCAAGATGTCCGACAGCCCGACCGAGGTGACGCGCTCGCCGCTGCTCGGCGAACACACCGACGAAATCCTGCGCCAGGTGCTCGGCTTTACCGATCATCAGGTCGCGGAAATCCACGATTCCGGCGCACTCGACCCGCCGCGCAAGGTCGCCGCCGAATAGGCGCAGAACCTCATGGATTGCTTGCAAAGGCCGCCGGTCGTTCCGGCGGCCTTTTTGTTATTCGAAAACCCGATTGTCTCATTTATGTTGCATTGCAATAAATAATATGCTGCCATGCAAACAGGTCAATTGCTGCTGGTATCTGGCATACCTAGATTGACCCTTGAAGCACGATGCAGCCGATCCGCTGCCCTCTCGAAAAGGGGACTGAAATGTCCAAAATCGCCTCCCTCCCATACGCTCCGTCCGTCAGTCTTTTCAGCCGGTTCATGGCTACCATCGACCGGCTGCTGATGGCCAGCGCCCACATCGCGATCCGCAACGGCGACCTGCCCTATCCCGGTCTGTAAGACCCTGCAAATCCAGCGTTTCTGAGAGCGCTTCTTTCGTTTCGAGGCGCCGTCTGAAACACGACTTTCGACTGATGGCCCCGGTTTTCCGGGGCCATTTTGTTGCGCGTACTCCGAGCACTCCGTGAACGGCCGGTATTGATGCTGCGACAAATTGAGCAGTCGGAACCGCGTGACGGAATAATCGCTTGCGCTCTGGCATATCACATACCAAAATGATGGCTGGTAACGCTCGTCACTAAACAGAAGCGTGCCTTGGGAGAAACGATGTCCGCCACCGCACAGACCACAGCGCCGCCAGGCGAAGGCTCCGTACTTCCGCTGGCTGCAACTTGCGATGGGCATCGTCTGCATGGCGATGATCGCAAACCTGCAATATGGCTGGACGCTGTTCGTCGATCCGATCGACGCCAAATTTCACTGGGGCCGCGCCGCCATCCAGCTCGCCTTCACGCTGTTCGTGGTGACCGAGACCTGGCTGGTTCCGATCGAAGCCTGGTTCGTCGATAAATACGGCCCGAGCGTCGTGATCGCGTTTGGCGGGGTGATGATCACCATCGCCTGGGTGATGAACTCCTACGCCGACTCGCTGGTGCTGCTCTATATCGCCGCGATCATCGGCGGCATCGGCGCCGGCTCGGTCTACGGCACCTGCGTCGGCAATGCGCTGAAATGGTTTCCCGACCGCCGCGGCCTCGCCGCCGGCGCCACCGCCGCCGGCTTCGGCGCGGGTGCTGCGATCACCGTGGTGCCGATCGCCAACATGATTGCCGCCAGCGGCTATCAGAGCGCGTTTTTCTCGTTCGGCATCGGCCAGGGCGTGATCGTCTGCCTGCTCGCGTTTTTCCTGCGCAAGCCGTCGCAGGCGATGCCGGCCGAAGAAGAAGCAGCTCAATCTGCCGCAGACCAAGATCGACTTCACACCGCCGCAGGTGCTGCGCAGCCCGATCTTCTGGGTGATGTATCTGGTGTTCGTGATGGTCGCGGCCGGCGGCCTGATGACGGCGGCGCAGATCGCGCCGATCGCGCACGACTTCAAGATCGCCGATCAACCCGTCGGCATGCTCGGCTTCCAGATGGCCGCGCTGACCTTTGCGATCTCGCTCGACCGGATCTTCGACGGCTTCGGCCGTCCGTTCTTCGGCTGGGTCTCCGACCATATCGGCCGCGAGCACACCATGTTCATCGCGTTCGGGACCGCAGCATTGATGCTGCTGACGCTGTCGGCCTACGGCAACATTCCGATCGTGTTCGTGCTGGCGACCGCGGTGTATTTCGGCGTGTTCGGCGAAATCTACAGCCTGTTTCCCGCGACCTCGCGGCGATACGTTCGGCGTCAAATACGCCACCACCAACAACGGCATGCTGTACACGGCAAAGGGAACGGCCTCGTTGCTGGTGCCGCTGGCGAGCATCGTCGCCGCCAAATATGGCTGGCAGGCGGTGTTCGTGATCGCGGTTGCGCTCAACGCCACCGCGGCGCTGCTGGCTCTGTTCGTGATCAAGCCGATGCGGCGCGCCTTCATCCTGGGCAATGAAGCCACCGCCGGACGCCACGGCGCGGAACATCAGGGCCGCCTGATCAAGCTTCATACTTCGATGCTAAGAGGCGCACTCCGGTGCGCCTCTTTTTTTGCGCTGCGACCACTGGCATTCAAATTGACAATTGGCATAATGTATACCAAGCTAGCCACGCATAAACGTCGAGCGCCGATTGAGGGAGGTTGCGATGATCGTCGGAGACATCCTGCGCAAGAAAGCCGGACGCGTTGCGACCATCCGGATGAATGAGACTGTCGCTATCGCCGCGCAATTGATGCGCGCCGGCAATATCAGTTCGCTCGTGGTCAAGGATGTCGTCCGCACCGAAGGCAATACCGCGGTCGGCATGTTCACCGAACGCGACGTGGTCCGCGCCGTCGCCGAGCATGGCGCGGCCGGCGTCAACCTGAAGGTCGCGCAACTGATTTCGGTGCAGCAACTGGTCTCCTGCACCTCGACCGATACGCTCGAACACGTCCGCCACGTCATGAACGAAAAGCACATCCGGCATCTGCCCGTGATCGACGACTACAGCCTGGTCGGCGTCATCAGCATCCGCGAGATCAGCGCGGCCTTCGACGATGAGGCCACCGCGGCCAGGCAGAAGGTTTCGGCCTGAAGCGCGAGGCCATCCGGCCTCGCGGATGCCATTTTGACCGCCCCTCCCCCGTGGACATATGCCTGGACGCGGCGGCATCCTGCCGTCGAAAACCAACAGGCGCGTATAAGCGCGCGCAGAGGAAACGGTTCAGAGGGCATCATGATCAGGACGCGATTCACCGATCTCGTGGGTGTCGAACACCCGATCGTGCAGGGCGGCATGCAGTGGGTCGGCCGCGCCGAACTGGTCGCGGCCGTCGCCAATGCCGGCGCGCTCGGCTTCATCACCGCGCTGACCCAGCCGACGCCCGAAGATCTCACCAAGGAGATCGCGCGTTGCCGCGGGCTCACCGACAAGCCGTTCGGCGTCAACCTGACCATCCTGCCGTCGATCAAGCCGCCGCCTTACGCGGAATACCGCCAGGCCATCATCGAGAGCGGCATCAAGATCGTCGAGACCGCCGGCAACAAGCCGCAGGAACACGTCACCGAATTCAAGAAGCACGGCATCGTGGTCGTGCACAAATGCACCAGCGTGCGTCATGCGCTGTCGGCCGAGCGCATGGGGGTCGATGCGATCTCGATCGACGGCTTTGAATGCGCGGGCCATCCCGGCGAGGACGACACGCCCGGCCTGATTCTGATTCCGGTCGCCGCCGACAAAGTGAAGATCCCGATGATCGCCTCCGGCGGTTTTGGCGACGGCCGCGGCCTGGTTGCCGCACTGGCGCTCGGCGCCGAGGGCATCAACATGGGCACGCGCTTCATGTGCACCAAAGAAAGCCCGATCCACCAGCTGATCAAGGAAAAGATCGTCGCCAATGACGAGCGCGAGACCGAGCTGATCTTCCGCACCATGCGCAACACCTCGCGGGTCGCCAAAAACGCCGTCAGCCAGCAGGTCGTCGCGCATCGAAAAGGAGCGGCGCCACCTTCGAGCAGGTGCGCGAACTCGTGGCCGGCGCGCGCGGCAAGATGGTCTATGCGACCGGCGATGCCGACGAGGGCATCTGGTCGGCGGGCCAGGTCCAGGGACTGATCCACGATATCCCGACCTGCGCCGAACTGGTGTCGCGCATCATGCGCGACGCCGAAGCCATCATCGCGAGCCGGCTCGAAGGCATGATGTCGGGCAACCGCCGCGAAGCCGCGGAATAAAGCGCTTCCTATCCCATCAAAACCAAAAGAGAGCCATTCCATGAAGGCCTATGTCTACGGCGCCAACGGCGCTGAAATCACCGATGTCGCCAAACCCACGCCGAAAGGCACGCAGGTGCTGGTGAAGGTGCACGCCTGCGGTCTCAACCGCGCCGACCTCGGCATGACCAAGGGTCATGTCCATGGCAGCGCCGGCGGCGTCGGCACCGTGCTCGGGATCGAATGGACCGGCGAGATCGCCGAATTGGGTCCGGAAGCCAAGGGCGTCAAGGTCGGCGACAAGGTGATGGGCTCCGGCGGCGGCGCGTTCGCGGAATATACGCTGGCGGATCACGGACGGCTGTTTCGCAACCCCTCCAACATGAACTTCGAGGAAGCGGCCACCCTGCCGGTCGCGCTCTCCACCATGCACAATGCGGTGGTGACCAACGGCGCGTTGCAGCCGGGCCAGACCGTTTTGATCCAGGGCGCCAGCTCCGGCGTCGGCCTGATGGCGATGCAGATCGCAAAACTCAAGGGCGCCAAACTGGTGATCGGCTCCTCGACCGATGCGATGCGCCGCGGACGGCTGAAGGAGTTCGGCGCTGACCTCGCGGTGGATTCCAGCGATCCCGGCTGGGTCAAGCAAGTACTGGACGCCACCAATGGTGAAGGCGTCGACCTCATCGTCGATCAGGTCTCCGGCATGGTTGCCAGCCAAAATCTGGCGGCCACCAAAATCAAGGGCCGCATCGTCAATGTCGGCCGGCTCGGCGGCACCCACGCCGATTTCAATTTCGATCTGCATGCGGCGCGCCGCATCAACTACATCGGCGTCACCTTCCGCACCCGCTCGATCGAGGAAGTCCGCGAGATCTTCGACGAAGTCCGCAAGGACATCTGGGGCGCGGTGGAATCGCGCAAGCTGCAACTGCCGATCGACAAGGTTTATAAATTCGACGACATCGGCGAGGCGTTCGAGCACATGGAGGCCAACAAGCACCTCGGCAAGATCGTGGTGACGCTGTAGCGGCTCGACGTGTCCCTGACGCGGTGCAGCGATCCGTAGGCTGGGCAAAGGCGCGCTTGCGCCATGCCCACCGTGCGTTGTCAACCGGCCTTGCGATGAGTTTCGTAATAGCGCCGCAGTATCGTATTGATCCGCGTTTGATAGCCTTTGCCTTGGGACTTGAACCATCCCAACACGTCATCATCGAGCTTGAGGCCCACAGGGACCTTCTGAGGATGAATAACCTCGGCCATGGCCCATTCCTCGTCAGACATCGGGTGGCCATCGCGATCCCTGATGGCAATAGCCTCCGTGTGAGCAGAGGTCTGCCGATCGAGACGCTTCCAATCGGTCTTGCCCTTGAGCGGCACCAAACTCCCGTCTGCCTTCCTTTGGAAGGGCTTGCCACCGACCAGGACGGCACGCACTTTTGCCTTAGCCATAACGCCGCTGCTGCTCCCGTTTGTTTGCTTTTCGTGCGGAGATTATCCAAATAATCCGGCCGCGTTCGGTGAAGGTGACGTGGAAAACCCGCCCATTGACCTTGGCAAGCATATTGTAACGGACCTCGCCGTAGTCTTTGCGCGCGTCCATAACCACTCTCCTTTTGGAATCCGCAAAACCCACGACAACGTCCGCGAAGTCGATACCGCGCTCGGTGATATTCCTTGCGCATTTGGCCGGGTTCCAGTCGAACTCCATATCCAAGCATAAGTTTTGTCTAGACAATTATCAAGCCTTTTATCTAGATAAATATTTAGAAAACGCGTGGAGCTAACTATGACCGTGCGCGAAATCCTGGCTCCCGAGGGCAGATTGCGCGTCGGCGCTTTTGCCGGCAGTCCGCTGTCGGTGGCGAGAGACAGCACGACTGGAGAAACCCGCGGCGTTTGCATCGACCTCGGCAGGGAACTGGCGAAACGGCTCGATGTCCCGTTCGAGCAGGTGAACTATCAGCGCATTGCGGACGTGCTCGAGGGCATGACGGCGGGAGACGTCGATTTCACGCTCAGCAACGCAACGCCGGCGCGCGCGGCCATCGTCGCATTCAGCCCGACATTGCTTTCGGTTGAACTGGGCTATCTGATCCCCGCCAATTCCCGGGTTGCGACGATGTCAGACCTCGACAACGCCGGCTTGCGGACCGGCGTAACCCAGGGAAGCACTTCGCAAGGAACGCTTCCGAACATCCTGCGCAATGCGACCGTGGTGCCTGCGGCAAACTTCAGGCATGCCATCGAGATGTTCGGACGCGGGGAACTCGATGCCTTCGCCACCAACAAGCCGACGCTGTTCGAAATGTCCGACCAGATGCCGGGAGCGCGGGTGCTGGACGGCCGCTGGGGCGTGGAACACATTGCGATTGCGATTCCTAAGGGTCGCGAGAGCGCCGTGGAATATCTGCGCGGTTTCGTTAAGGACCTGCAGACAAGCGGCCTGCTCGCGCTGGCCGTTGAACACGCGGGCCTCAGAGGGATCTCCGCATCGTAGGGTGTGCAAAAGCATTGTTACGCCGTGCCCACCATCTTGCAGCGCGCTTGCGCTTTATGGTGGGCACGCTTCGCTTTGCCCACCCTACGCATGTTTTTTCTCAGCTACAAAAAAACCGGCTTCCTCGAAAAACCGGGGAAGCCGGCCAGTCGGTTCAACGCCTCAGGATTTGATGAAGGCCAGCACTTCGGCGTTGACGATATCGGGATGCGTCGTGGGCATGCCGTGCGGCAGATCCTTGTAGACCTTCAGCGTGCCGTGCTTGAGCAGCTTCGCCGACAGTGGCCCGGCGTCCGCGAACGGCACGATCTGGTCGTCTTCGCTGTGCATCACCAGCACCGGCACGGTGATCTTCTTGAGATCTTCGGTGTGGTCGGTTTCCGAGAACACCTTGATGCAGTCGTAGTGGGCCTTGATCCCGCCCATCATGCCCTGGCGCCACCAATTGTCGATGGCGCCCTGGATGACTTTGGCACCGGGACGATTGAAGCCGTAGAAAGGCCCGGCCGGGACGTCGATGTAGAATTGCGCCCGGTTGGCGGCAAGCCCGTTGCGGTAGCCGTCGAACACTTCCAGCGGCGTGCCGCCGGGGTTCTTTTCCGATTTCACCATCACGGGCGGAATCGCGCTGATCAGGACGGCCTTGGCGACGCGGCCGTTGCCGTGCTGGGCGACATAGCGCGTGACTTCGCCGCCGCCGGTGGAGTGGCCGATATGGATCGCATTGGTCAGGCCGAGCTTGGTGACGAGTTCGGCCACATCAGCGGCATAGGTATCCATGTCGTTGCCGACATCGGTCTGACTGGAACGGCCATGGCCGCGCCGGTCGTGGGCAATGACGCGGTATCCCTTCGACAGGAAAAACATCATCTGGTTGTCCCAGTCGTCGCCGCTGAGCGGCCAACCGTGGTGAAACACGATCGGCTGTCCCTTGCCCCAATCCTTGTAATAAATCTCGGTGCCGTCCTTGGTCGTGATCGTGCTCATAGACTTCTCGCTTTGCTGCTGGGGATTGGAGGATTTGGCGTCGACAACGCAACGCATGCACGCCGGATCTAGGTACGGCGAATTAACCTTTGTTGATGCCGATGGCGGATAACTAGCGGGCATCCTGAGCAGCTTCTTGCGGGATTAGGCGGCGTTTGTTGTAAAAATTCGACGGTCTGGGAGCCGTCAGAAATTCGCCACACCCAATTGCCTTGAACTCGGGCACTGTTTGAAATCGGTACAATACGCGACCGATCGCTTCTGCAAGTGAGTGGCGATTGCGCATCCAATCGCCGCTTTAATGTGCGGCGACGGGCTGCTAAACCCCCGCCGATGAATCCTCCACTCCCCAGTGCCAAATCGCGCGTCGCGGCGATTTCGATTTTCGCTTCAGCCTTCATGGCCGCGGCCAAATTCGTCGTCGGCCTCGCCATCGGCAGTCTCGCGTTGATCTCCGAAGCGCTGCATTCCTCGGTCGACCTGGTCGCGACCATCATCACCTGGCTGGTGGTGCGGGTTTCCGATCGCCCCGCCGACGAGGAGCATCACTACGGCCACGGCAAGATCGAGAGCATCTCGGCGCTCGGCGTCATCGCGATGCTCTATGTGCTGGCAGGCGGCATTCTCGTCGAATCCTGGAGCCGCCTGCGCGAAGGTGCACCGCCGCCGATGCTGTCGGCGATTCCGTTTATCGTCCTGCTGCTCGATATCGCGGTAAATTTCTGGCGCGCGCGCGCGCTGCACAGCGCCGCGCGCAACACCAGAAGCCAGGCGTTGGCAGCGGACGCGCTGCATTTTGCATCCGATGTGCTGGGTTCTATCGCCGTCATCATCGGATTGGTGCTTTCGGGGCTTGGCTATGCCTGGGGCGATGCGGCCGCCGCCATCGCCGTAGCCGTCGTGATTTCGCTATTGGGCCTGCGGCTGGCGCGCTCAACGGTGGAAACCCTGCTCGACCGTGCGCCTGAAGGTGTGTCGGAGCGGGCCGGCGCCGCGATACGGGCAGTGCCGGGCGTGGTCGGCATCGAACGCCTGAGGGTCCGCATGGTCGGCCCGACCAATTTCATCGACGCTATCGTGAAGGTGCCGCGTACGCTCCCGATCGACCGCGTCGAGGAGATCAAGCGCAAGGCGCAAGCCGCCGTCACCGCCGCACTCGGCGATGCCGACCTGACCTTCACCGCCGTGCCGATTGCGCTGAACAATGAGAGCGTGCGCGAGCGCATCATGGTGATCGCGCGCAATTCCGGTCTCGCCATCCATCATGTCACTGTTCACGATCTCGGCGGCAAGCTGACCGTCAGCATCGACCTTGAAGTCGACGGCGACATGGCGCTGACATCAGCTCACGACATCGCCCATGATCTCGAGCGCAACATCCGTGACGAGTTCGGTGAGGATGTCGAAGTCGACACCCATATCGAGCCGCTGGAACCGGAATTGCCGCTGGGATCCGACGCCGCGTCCGAACGCGTCGCAGCGATCGCGGACGCGCTGACGCGCTTTGCCGCCGACGGTGAGATCCACGACATCCATAATGTGCGGGTGCGGGATACCGAGGCCGGCGAAATCGTCAACTTCCATTGCCGCGCGGCGCCCTCGATGAGCGTAATCAGGGTCCACGAAAACGTCGATGAAATCGAGCGCGCGTTGCGCCGGGCGTTTCCGAGCGTGAAGCGCGTCATCAGCCACGCCGAACCGCCATACGCGGACTGAAATAGAAACAGGCCACGTTCCCGTTTCGGACTCACTTTCAGAGTTCCGATTCTCCTTTGGACAAGATTTATTTCGCGTTAACGAATTGTTGACTCTCGACAGCCCGGCAAAACTGGATTCAACTCTGCACTGATTCGGTGAGTGACTGGGGTCCTTCCGAATCGGGTGCAAAAAAGTTTTTTTCGAGGGGCTAAAGGCATGGCGCGTGCACACGCGGCGAGCGCGTGCGTTCAATCCGATTCGATCAAGGGGTTGGCGCAATCGATCGCAAAACCGGCCTACCACCGGCTGTTGATAGCGGAGCCTGCGCTGCGCCGTGCCGTGCCCACGCTGATCATCGCCTTTCTGATCACGATCTGCCTCGGCGCTTTTGTGCAGGTGGTCGACCAGAACCGGCAAAAGCGCGCATCGGTCAAGCGCGACCTCGCGGCGGCTGCCGATTATCTCGCCGAGCGACTCGATCGCATCGCGTCCGTCAGGCAGGATCGCCTGACGTCGATCCAGCATTTGCAGGAGCTGCTGCCGGGCCTGCTTCCCCCCTGGGGCAACGCCGCCGGCCGGCACGTCATCGTCATCGGCGCTGACCAGCGCGTGCTCGCCCGCGTGCCGTTCGAGGCCAGCCCCGACGACGCCGACCGGATTCTCGACGTCATCTCGATGGCGCAATTGCTGACCGCGTCCAGCCAGCAAAGCAACGCCTCCGACATGATCCTGCCGAACGGCGGCGGCGCGCTGGCGATCCAGCGCCTCGTCAAATCGCTGCCGGGCCAGCTCATCATCGTCCAGGAAAAGACCAACTCGCTGTGGCGTTCGGATGCGGCGCTGTCGGTGACGCTTTCGGCCACCACCGGTTTTGTCGTGCTGATCCTCGGCTTTGCGTTTCACTGGCAATCGACCCGCGCCCGCGAAGGCGACCTGATCAACGACGCCGTGCGCGGCCGGATCGATACCGCACTCAACCGCGGACGCTGCGGGTTGTGGGACTGGGATCTGTCGCGCGGACGAATTTTCTGGTCGCAATCGATGTTCACGATGCTGGGCCTCGACACCCGCAGCGATCTGCTGACTTTCGGCGAGGTCAACGCGCTGGTGAAATCCGACGACATCGACCTGTTCGCGATCGCCGACCAGCTTATTTCCACAAAGATCAATCACATCGACCAGACCTTTCGCATGCAGCACACCGACGGCCACTGGATCTGGCTGCGGGTGCGCTGCGAGCTCAGCCAGGGCGCCTCCGACGCCGGCCTGCATCTGATCGGCATCGCCGTCGATATTACCGAGCAGAAGAGCCTCGCCGAGAAAACCGTCGAAGCCGACCTGCGGCTGCGCGATGCCATCGAGACCATTCCGGAAGCGTTCGTGCTGTGGGATGCCGGCGATCGCCTGGTGCTGTGCAATTCGCATTTCCAGCGCCTGCACCGGCTGCCGGATTCGGCCGTCACGCCGGGCACCTCCTATGAGACCGTGATCGAGGTAGGCTCGATGCCGGAGGTCCGCACCCGCTCGCACGAAGCCGGCCAGTCGCCGGGCGCACGCACCTTCGAGGCGCAACTCGACGACGGCAGCTGGCTGCATATCAGCGAACGCCGCACCAAGGACGGCGGCTTCGTTTCGGTCGGCACCGACATCACCCGCATCAAGGAACACGAACAGAAACTGGTCGACAACGACCTTCGCCTGCGCGCCAGCGTGGTCGATCTGCAACGCTCGCGGACCGCGCTCGAGCAGCAGGCCATCGAGCTCGCCGACCTCGCCGAAAAATATTCCGAGGAAAAGAACCGCGCCGAGGAAGCCAACCAGACCAAATCCAAATTCCTCGCCAATATGAGCCACGAGCTGCGCACGCCGCTCAACGCCATCATCGGATTTTCCGAGATCATGGGCAGCGGCCTGTTCGGCACGCTGGGATCGGACAAGTATCGGGAATATTGTCACGACATCCTGACCAGCGGCAAATATCTGCTGGAAGTGATCAACGACATTCTTGACATGTCGAAGATCGAGGCCGGCCGGATGAAACTCGACATGGAGTCGCTCGATCTGTCGAAGACACTGGCGGAATCGCTGCGCGTGGTCTCGGGCCGCGCCGACGACAAGAACCTGGTGCTCGACACCGATATCGAGGGCGTCATTGCGGTGGTGGCCGATCGCCGCGCCATCAAGCAGATCATCGTCAATCTGTTGTCCAACGCGGTCAAATTCACGCCCGATGGCGGCAGGGTGGTGGTGCGCGGCCGGGTACGCCATGATTCCATCGTGCTGACGATCGCCGACACCGGCATCGGCATCTCTCCGCAATCGCTGGCCCGGCTCGGCCGTCCGTTCGAGCAGGTCGAGAGCCAGCTTACCAAGACCTATCACGGCTCGGGGTTGGGCCTTGCGATCGCAAGGTCGCTCACCAACCTCCATGGCGGATCGATGCGGCTGCGCTCCAGACTCGGCGCCGGCACCATCGTTTGCGTGTCGCTGCCGCGCGATACCGCGGCGGGCAAGGCGAAGATGTCCGTGGCGGCATAGGCGGGATCAGCCGAAGTTCCCACGTGCGAAAAGAAATTGCCTGACACCGCCAACATCCTCTTGACCCGGCCCCTGGGGCTGCCCGGATAAGGATAGCGGTCAGACAGACAACGAGGTGATTCGTGAGCTCCTCCGCTCCATTCCTCAGCCCCTCCAGCGCCGCGCGAAAACTCGGCGTCTCCGCCAAGGCGCTGCGGCTCTATGAACAACACGGGCTGATCACCCCGGGCCGCACCGCGGCCGGATGGCGCGTCTACGGCCCCGACGAGATGGCCCGGGCCGCCGAGATCGTCACCTTGCGCACGCTCGGACTGAGCCTGGCGCAAGTCGCACGCGTGCTCGGCGATGAGCCTCAAGCCCTGGAGCCGGCGCTGGCCGCGCATCAGGCTGCACTCGAAGGCCGTATCCGACAGCTCACCGGCACGGTCGAGAAGATTCGTGACATCAGGGCCGGTCTGGCGCAGGGCAAGTCTCCGACCACAGGCGAACTGATGCACCTGCTCCGGCCGGGCACACAATTCGATGTCGCTTTCGATCTTCCCTGGCCCTGGGGCGGCGAGCGGTTCGAACTCAGCGGCGTAAAGCCGTTGAATTATATCACCGGCCCGTTGGGCTGCGGCAAAACACGATTGGCCAAACGCCTGGCGGAAACCTTGCCCAACGGCGTCTTCCTGGGGCTTGACCGGCCGGAGCCCGCCTCGGTGCAGGCGCAACTGAACGCCGACCCGGCACTCAAGTCCAGGGTCGATCAGACGATGGACTGGTTGATTGAAGACGGTGCGGCGGTCTCGGATGCCCTGATCGCCCTTCTTGCCGGACTCGAATCAAAGAGCGCCGATATCGTGGTGGTCGACATGGTAGAACAGGGCCTGGACCGGGCGACGCAGGAAGCCCTGATCGATCATCTGCGCCGTCGAGGACCCGGCGCAAGGCCGCTGTACCTGATGACGCGCTCCTGCGCGATCCTGGACCTCGCCGCGGTGGGACCGGATGAGACGATCATTTTCTGTCCCGCCAATCACAGCCCTCCGATGACCGTCGCCCCCTATCCCGGCGCCCCGGGCTATGAGGCGGTCGCCACCTGTCTCGCCTCGCCCGAGGTGCGGGCACGAACTGAAGGCGTCATCGCGCGGAGACCGCAAGTGGCGTGAGGCCGTCTTCAGGACTCCGCGTCGGCGCGACTGCGCGCGCGGCCGGGCAATGGCGATTTTGTTGGTGGAGCGACTGCATCACGCTCGGCGTCGTTGCTGCTTTCGCAGGAACGATACGCGCTAGCCGCCCTCGAGCACTTCGCGGAACACGCGGCGCACCTCGGTCTGGGTTTCCCGCACCCGCGCTTCCAGCGACGAGAAATCCGGAGCGTCGCCGGCCCGCACCATCACGCGGAGCAGATCTTCGCCCGCGGTTTCCGGCTTGAACTTTTCCGTGACACAGAGCCGCAGGATTTGCGTCAGGTCATGATAGAGCCGCGTCGCCGAGCGCAGGATTTCCACCGATGCTTGCGGCAATACGCCAAGCCGCGCGGCGTTGTCGAGCACATGCAGCGTGCTGACATTGAGAATATCGGGCCTGGCGGCGGCGTGAACCAGCTGGAGATATTGCGCGATGAAATCGATATCGACCATGCCGCCGGCGGCATATTTCAGGTCCCAGACCTCGCGCTCGCCCTTCTCCAGCGCGATGGCACGCCGCATGTCCGCCACGTCGGCAGCGACTCCAGCCGCTTCGCGCGGCCGCGTCAGCACCTTGCGAATGACATTCTCGATTTTGCCGCGAAGTTCGGGTGGTGCGGAAATCACCCGCGCGCGGGTCAGCGCCATGTGTTCCCAGGTCCAGGCTTCGCGCTCCTGATATTCGGCAAAGGAATCCAGCCGCGAGGCGACCGGGCCGGCGCGGCCGGAGGGGCGCAGACGCATGTCGACGTCGTACAGCACGCCGTAATTGGTGCGCGTTGTGAAGGCGCTGATCAGACGCTGGGTGAAGCGTGCGAAATACTGCGCGCCTTGCAGCGATCGCGCGCCGTCGGAATCCGGATGTTCATGATCGAAATCGTACAGCAGGATCAGATCGAGATCGGAAGAAGCCGTCATCTCGCGGCTGCCGAGCCTGCCCATTGCCAGGATCGCCGTCTGCTGTCCCTTGATGCGACCGTGCTGGGCGGCGAACTGATCGGTCACGAGACCATGCACGGTGTGGACGATGCCTTCGGCGACGTCGGCAAAGGCGATGCTGGCCTTCTCCGCGGAGACCGTGCCGGAAAGGATGCGAGCGCCAATCAGGAACAGGCTTTCCTGCCCGAACAACCGCAACCGGTCGAGAAATTCTTCGTAGGAGTTCGCGTCCGCCAGGGTCGCCGCAAGCCGCGCGGACAATTCGCGCTGGTCCGGCATCGCGCCGAAGAAGCGCGGATCGATCAGCCCGTCCATGATCTGGGGCTGCCGCGCCAGCATGTCGCCGAGACGCGGCGCCGCACCCAGAACAAGAGCGACCAAAGCGACAAGGTCGCGGTTCTGGCTGAGCAGCGAAATCAGCCGCCCGCCGCGCTGCAACGCGCCGAGGAAGCGATCGAACGCCGCCACCGCGTTATCGGGTTCCTCGGCGTGCGCCAGACCCGCCATCAGCGCGGGCAGGAATTCGAGGAAGGCGCTGCGGGTCGATTCCATCCGGAACACGCGATAGCCGCCGGCGACCCACTGCTGCACGGCTTTCGCCACCAGCGGCGGCTTCCGGAAGCCAAGCGCCGCCAGATGTTCGATCAGACGCGGATCGTCGGGACCGCCGCCATAGTCCACCGCCGGCAACTGCGCGGTGCCGGTCGGATCCCCCTCGAACAGCTTGCCGTAATGCCCCTGCACAATGTCGAGATGCGAAAGCAGGTCCGCAGCGAACGCCGCGCGGCTGCCGTAGCCGAGGAACCGCGCGAAGCGTTCCACCGCCTCGATCTCCTCGGGCAAGGTATGGGTCTGCTCGTCCGCGACCATCTGCAGGCGGTGTTCGACCCGCCGCAGAAACAGGTAGGCCGCGGTGAGCTCATCGCGCGCCTCGAAGGTGATCCAGTTGCTCGAGGCCAGCACCTTCAACGCTTCCAGCGTCGGCCGCGCCCGCAATTCGGGATGCCGGCCGCCGGCGATCAATTGCTGGGTCTGGGCGAAAAACTCGATCTCGCGGATGCCGCCGCGGCCGATCTTGACATTGTGGCCCTCGACCGCGATCTCGCTTTGGCCGCGAAAGGTCTGCATCTGCCACTTCATGTCGTGGACGTCGGCAAGTGCCGCGAAATCCAGATGCTTGCGCCAGACGAACGGCGCGATGTCGGCGAGCAGTTGCTCGCCGGCCCTGGCGTCGCCGGCGCAGGGCCGCGCCTTGATCATGGCGGCGCGTTCCCAGGTCCGCCCTTCCCGTTCATAATAATGCAGCGCCGCGGCGGTCGAGATCGCCACCGGCGTCGAGGCGGGATCCGGCCGCAGCCGCAGATCGACGCGGAATACGTAGCCCTCGCCGTTGCGCTGCTGCAAAATCCGCGACAGGCCCTGCGTGACGCGGACGAAAAACGGCTGCGGCTCGATGTCCGGCGCCAGTGTGGGCGCTGCCAAATCGAAGAACACGATCAGATCGATGTCACTGGAATAATTCAACTCGCTTGCGCCCATCTTGCCCATCGCGAGCACAACCAGGCCGCTGTTGTCTTCGGGCCTGTCGGGGTTCGACGGCGACAGCTTTCCGCGCGCGGCTTCCTGTCGCAGCAGAAAGCGCAGCGCCGATTGCACCGAGGCGACCGCAAGATCGGTCAGCGCCGCGGTCACCTGCATCACCGGCCAGACCCCGCCGATGTCGCAGAGCGCGACCAGCAAGGCCGCTTCCGATTTCATGCGGCGAAGCAATTGCATCGCATCGGCTTCGCTGGCCGCCGCCGACACGCCGCGGCGGGTGCTTTCGATCAATTGGGCTAGATACGGCTCGGGATCGCATTCCAGCAGCCGGATCGCGCGGGCGGCATCGGCGCGCATCAGATCGAACAGATAGGGAGAGGCTTCGGCGATGCTCAACACAATGGATTTGACGAATGGAAACTGTTCCGCGAGCCCACGGATCGCAGCCGCCGGCGCCGGCGCAAGATCGCCAAGCCAATCGGCCAGGCGTTGCGCGGCTTTGTCGGGATCGAACAGATACGGAGCGTCGGCAAAACGCGCGGCCAGACGATGCCGGTCCGCATCGCCGTCAGCGGATGGGGTCATGCCACCTTCTGTGGCACATCCGGTGTTTGAGCCGCAAGCCTGTCGCCGGTGGCGACCCGCGCCGGAACGGTCAGGGTCGCCGACAATCCCGGATTGTTGTCACCGAGCCTGAGGTCACCGCCATGCAGCGTCGCCACCGCCGATGCCAGACTCAATCCCAGGCCGGAGCCCGGCTGGGTGCGGCTGGCCTCCAGCCGTACAAAGCGCTCAACCGCGTGTTTACGGTCGGCCTCGGGAATACCGGGTCCGTGATCGGTGACGCGGAGCAGCACCTGGTCGCCGTCGCGCCGCGCCTCGATCAGGATCTCCCTAGCGAGCGCCGCAGCATCAGCATTGAGCGGCTGCGCGACCGGCTTGCCGTATTTGATCGCGTTCTCGACCAGATTGGCCAGCGCCTGGCTGATCAATTCGCGGTTGCCGTGCAGCGGCGCCGGCGAGGTCTTGACACGCAGGGTCATGCCGCCGTCTTCCGCCAGCGGCTCGTAGAGTTCGTGAATGCCGTTGGCGACGTCGGCGGCATCGAAGTCGTCCATGTTGCCCCGCGCTTGCCCGGACTCGGCGCGCGCGATCATCAGCAGCGCGTTGAAGGTGCGGATCAGGCCGTCGGATTCCTCGATGGTGCGTTCCAGCGCGGAGCGATATTCCGTCTCGTTGCTGGATTTCGCCAACGCCTCTTCGGCGCGGTTGCGCAGCCTTGTCAGCGGCGTCTTCAGGTCGTGGGCGATGTTGTCGGATACTTCCTTCAGGCCGACCATCAGGGCCTCGATGCGCTCCAGCATGGCATTGAGATTTTCCGCCAGACGATCGAGCTCATCGCCGCTGCGCCCGACCGGCAACCGCCCGCTGAGATCGCCCGCCATGATGCGCTGGGTAGTGCCCGTCATGGCGTCGATCCGGCGCAGCACGCGCCGCGCGACGAAGATGCCGCCGCCAAGCCCGAGCACGATCACGATCAACAGCGACCATTGCGCGGCCTTCGCGACAATCCCGAACAACCGCCGCCGCTCGTCGAGGTCGCGTCCGATCAGCAGCCGGAACCCGCTGGACATTTCAGTGACCAGCACCAGCGCGCGGTGGTCGGCAGCGTCCTGCTCGTCCAGCCGGCGATAGGCGGTTTCGGTCCAGCCGGTGGTGGCCATCACGCCCGGCGCCAGCGAGCCGACATTGCCGGCCAACGCCTGTCCGTTCGGCGCCGTGACGAGATAGAGATTGGCGCCCGGCCGCAACGCCCGGTTCTCGATGGTGAAAACCAGACCGCGCAAGCCCCGGCGCCCGAATATATCGCTGATCTCGCCGGTTTCCGCGTTCACCGTCGAGGTGATCTGCTCGGTGATCAACCGCCGCGTATTCCAGGCGAAATAGCCCAACAGCGATGCCGCAAACAGCGCAAACAGAAACAGATAGGCCAGCGTCAACCGGAACGCCGTGGTGCGGATCAGCTTACCGAATGCCGTCACGGATCATGTACCCCGCGCCGCGAATGGTATGGAGCAGCGGCCGCTCGAAACCCTTGTCGATCTTGGAGCGCAGCCTGGAAATATGCACGTCGATGACATTGGTCTGGGGATCGAAATGATAGTCCCAGACGTTTTCGAGCAACATGGTGCGCGTCACCACCTGCCCGGCATGCTTCATCAGATATTCCAGCAGCCGGAACTCGCGCGGCTGCAGCGTCAATTCATCCTTGCCGCGCGCAACCCGATGCGACAGGCGATCGAGTTCGAGATCGCCGACCCGGTAGGTGGTCTCTTCGGCCGGGCCGCCATGGCGCCGCGACAAGACTTCGACCCGCGCCAGCAGCTCGGCAAAAGAATAGGGTTTCGGCAGATAGTCATCGCCGCCGGCGCGCAAGCCCTTGATGCGGTCGTCGACCTGGCCGAGGGCGGAGAGAATCAGCGCCGGGGTGCGGTTGCCCTTTTCGCGCAGGGTGCCGATCAGCGACAGGCCGTCGCGCTTCGGCAGCATCCGGTCGATCACCAGCACGTCGTAATCGCCACTGTCGGCGAGCGCAAGTCCCTCCTCGCCATCGCTGGCGAGATCGGCGACGTAGCCGACTTCGCGAAACGCCTTCACGAGATAGTCGGCGGACTCGCGGTCGTCTTCGATAATCAGCAGGCGCATCTGGGTTTCGGTTGCGATCAAGTGAATCAAGCCTTCCGTCACCATGGCGCGGCCGGCTTGCGCATGCAAGACAACCGCGTTTTCCCGATCAGATCGAAAAAGCGGGCGGTGAAGCTGGGGGACTTCACCGCCCTTAGTGCCTTCCGACGGAGGGGGGCGTTGTTCCATCGGAAGGTAACGGTGGGGAGCGGGCTTTCGACCCGCTCCCCGGAAAGAGCCGTCAGCGGGGGCGACTGATGCCGGCGACACTTTCCATTTCGCAAACGTCCAGTGCTTATCCCTTCGCCAGCGGGATCGCGACGAATCGCGATGAACCGCCGCTCTTGATACGCATCAGGACGCTGTTCTTGTTGTCGGAGCGCGCGGCATTGATAGCCTCGCGCACGTCGCCGGCATTGGTAACGCTCTTTCCGGCGACTTCGAGAATGACGTCGCCTTCCTTGAAGCCGCGTTCGGCCGCAGCGCTCTTCGGATCGACCTCGGTGACGACGACGCCATCCTTGCCGGCGCCGGCCACGCTGTTGGCGGGCGCCAGTGTCAGACCGAGCTTCGGCACGTCGGTTCCGCGGGTCGCACCGCCCTTGTCGCCATTGTCGATATCGGCCTTGGCTTCCATCGAATTCGGCAACTGGCCGAGCGTCAGGCTGACGACCTTGTCCTGGCCCTTGTGCAGCACGTTGAGCTTCACCGAGTTGCCGGGCGCGAGAGCGCCGATGGTGCGGGCGAGTTCACGGGCATCCTTGACCGTATCGCCATTGACCGCAGTGATCACGTCACCGGATTCGATTCCGGCCTTGGCGGCAGGACCGTTGGCCTGGGGTTCGGCAACCAGCGCACCTTCTGCCTTCTTCAGGCCAAGGCTGTCGGCGATGTCAGGCGTGACCGGCTGGATCTGGACACCGATCCAGCCACGACTGACCGAACCCTTGTCCTTGAGCTGGGCGATCACGTTCTTCACAGTGGAAGCCGGAATCGAGAACGCTATGCCGACGCTGCCGCCCGACGGCGAGTAAATGGCGGTGTTGACGCCCATCACTTCGCCTTCGGTGTTGAAGGCCGGGCCACCCGAGTTGCCCTTGTTCACCGGCGCGTCGATCTGGATGAAATCGTCGTAGGGACCGTTGCCGATGTCGCGGCCGCGCGCCGAAACGATGCCGGCCGTCACCGTACCACCGAGGCCGAAGGGATTGCCGACCGCAAGCACCCAGTCGCCGATGCGGGGCTGGCCGTCCGAAAGTTTGGCGAACGGGAAGTTCGAACCGCCCTCGACCTTGATCAGGGCGACGTCGGTGCGTGCATCGGTGCCGATCACCTTGGCGCTATAGGTCTTGCCGTCGTCGGTGGTGACTTCAACCTTGTCGGCGCCGTCAACGACGTGATTGTTGGTGACGGCATAGCCGTCGGCCGAGATGAAGAAGCCGGAGCCCTGACCGGTGACGGCGCCGCGTCCGCCGCGGGGTCCACCGCGCAGGCCCGGGGGCAGGCCATCGGGTCCGCCGAAGCGGCGGAAGAAACGTTCCATCGGCGAGCCCGGCTGGAACGGCGAGTCGTCGTTGTTGGCGCCGTCGTCTTTCGACGCGACCTTCTCGTTGATATTGACCTTCACCGAAATCACCGACGGCTTCACGCGCTCGACGATGTCGGCAAAGCCGATCGGTTGCGCGACCTTGCGGACTTCGTTGTTGACCTGCGCATGCGCGGTACTGGTGAAGACATCGACCGGGCCATGCGACGGGCCAAAGCCGTAAACGGCGACACCAAGGCCCGCGACGACTGACGCCATCAGCGCGAATTTGCGCGCCGAAAACAGCGAACGGCGCGGCGCCCGATAGGACGGAAAGGACGAAAGATCGGTAGGACGGTCGGTCATATAGGAGTCTCCAGAACCTGAATCGACGGTGCGGGGGCGAGCACCTGATGCTTCTGAAGATGGGGTTTTCCGCCTTACGGCGCGCTGGCGGGGGAATTAAACTTTTGTAATAAAGCCGTGAACCGATGCGGCAGTTTATCGCAGGCCAAAAAACCTAATTTTTCGGCCCTAAACCGGCTTGTCCGGCGACGGTTCTGCTGCGAGCAGGCGTTCCAGCCGCGCTTCTTCATCCGCGCTCAATTTGAACAGTGATTGATCTTCCGCCACAGCGGATCTGGAACGCCACCGGTTGTGGGTCCACAGCGCCAACGCGCCTCCAGCGAGCGCCAGCGGCGGCAACAGCCAGAGCAGCCAGGTGTGGGAGTTCAATCGCGGCTTGAGCAGGACGAACTCGCCGTAGCGCGCCACCAGAAAATCGATCACCTGGGTGTCGCTGTCGCCGGCTGCGATCCGTTCGCGCACCAGCAGCCGCAAATCGCGCGCCAATGGTGCTTCGGAATCGTCGATCGACTGGTTCTGGCAGACCATGCAGCGCAATTCGCGCGACAAATCCCGCGCCCGCGATTCCTTTACGGGATCGGCCATGATCTCGTCGGGCTGCACGGCGTAAGCACTCACTCCCGCAAGAGTCAGGATTGCTGCGACGAATGAAATTGCAATCAGCTTCCGCACCTGGTCTCTTCCCTCGTCCCGAGGACCTATTCCGCCGCCTGCAACCCGCGTGCAGCCTTGGCAGGCTTCGGCGCGCCGACGCGCAGCCGGCGATCCGACAGCGACAGCATGCCGCCGAAAGCCATCAGCACCGGACCGAACCAGATCAGCAGCACCAGCGGCTTGTAATAGATACGTACGGCGATCCCGCCGTCGGCAGCGGTATCGCCGAGCGAGATATAAAGCTGGCTGGCGCCGCGCGTCAGAAGTGCTGCTTCCGTCGTCGACGATCCCCGCGTGGTAAAGTTGCGCTTCGACGGCATCATATCGCCGAGCCGCCGGCTATCGAGGCTGACCGTGAAGCTTGCCACCATCTCGCGAAAATTCGGACCCTGCTGCTGCGCGAGACCATCGAGCTTCAATTCGTATCCGGCAATCCTTGCGACATCATCGGGTTTCATCGATCCGATGTATTCGCTATTCCAGGTGGTCTCGCAGACGATGCCGATCAGGGCCACCCCAACGCCGGCATGGGCGAATACCGTGCCCCAGGTCGAACGGGGCAATCCGCGCCCGCGCCGCATCGCGGTTGAAAACGGCACGCGAAACAGTCCGGTGCGCTCGGCGATGTCGGTCAACGCCCCGGCAATAACGAATACCGCAAGCCCGATGGCGAGCGGCGCAAAGGCGCTGCCGCCGCGCGTCCACGCCCACAAGACCGCAATGGCGATCAATGCCGCGACGCCGGCGGCGGTCAAACGCTGCGCCGCGCCGAGCAGGTCTCCGCGCTTCCACGCCAGCAACGGCCCGAACGGCACCGCGATCATCAAGGGAAGAAACAATGGCGCGAAGGTGAGATTGAAGAACGGCGCGCCGACCGAAATCTTGTCGCCGGTGATCACCTCCAGCGCCAGCGGATAGAGCGTGCCGATGAACACGGTGGCGCAGGCGGTGGTCAGGAACAGATTGTTGAGCACCAGCGCGCCTTCACGCGAGATCGGCGCGAACAGGCCACCCTGCTTCAGCGCCGACGCCCGCCAGGCATACAGCGTCAGGCTGCCGCCGATGAAAATGCAGAGGATCAGGAGAATGAAACACCCCGCGTGTCGGGTCGGTCGCAAACGCGTGCACCGAGGTCAACACGCCCGAACGCACCAGGAAGGTGCCGAGCAGCGACAGCGAGAAGGTCAGGATCGCCAGAAGGATGGTCCAGACCTTGAGCGCGTCGCGCTTTTCCATCACGACAGCGGAATGCAGCAACGCGGTGCCCGCCAGCCACGGCATGAAGGACGCATTCTCCACCGGATCCCAGAACCACCAGCCGCCCCAGCCCAGCTCGTAATAGGCCCAGTACGAACCCATCGCGATGCCGAGGGTGAGGAATATCCACGCCGCCAGCGTCCACGGCCGCACCCAGCGCGCCCACGCCGCGTCGACGCGGCCCTCGAGCAGGGCGGCAACGGCGAAGGAAAACGAGATCGAGAAACCGACATAGCCGAGATAGAGCAACGGCGGATGGACCGCGAGGCCGAGGTCCTGCAGCACCGGATTGAGATCGCGGCCCTCGATCGGCGGATTGGCGATGCGCAGGAACGGATTCGAGGTGAACAGGATGAACAGATAGAACGCGCTGGCGATCCAGGCCTGCACCGCCAGCACATGGGCGCGCAGCGACAGCGGCAGGTTATTGCCGAACGCCGCGACGAGGCCGCCGAACAGCGCCAGGATCGACACCCACAGCAGCATCGATCCCTCGTGATTGCCCCACACGCCGGTGATCTTGTAGATCAGCGGCTTCAGCGAATGCGAATTCTCGAACACGTTGATCACGGAAAAATCCGAGGTGACGTGCAGCGTGACCAGTGCCGCGAACGACACCGCCACGAACAGCAATTGCGCCAGCGCCGTCGAGCGCGCGACATTCATCAAAGCGGGATCATGCCAGCGCGCGCCTAAAATCGGCACGGTGGACTGGATCAGCGCCAGCGCCAGCGCCAGCACCAGCGCGTAATGTCCGGCTTCCGCGATCACTGCGACGCTCCCTGGGTGCCGGCGGATTTTGCGTTATAAACAGGCTTCGCGCCGTAATCGTCTTTCCAGTGCCCCTGTTTCTTCAGCGCGTCCGCGACTTCCTTCGGCATATAGGTCTCGTCGTGCTTGGCCAGCACGGTGTCGGCCCTGAACACGCCGGACGGATCGAGCGCGCCTTCGGCGACCACGCCCTGCCCTTCGCGGAACAGATCGGGGAGAATTCCCTTGTAGGCAACAGGCAGCGTCGCGTTGCCGTCCGACACCTTGAAACTGACGGCGAGGTTATCGCCGCGTACCAGCGAGCCGTTTTCAACAAGGCCGCCGAGCCGGAAGCGTTTACCCGGCGGAATGTGCTTCTCGGCCACCATCACGGGCGTCGAGAAAAACACGATGGAATCGCGCATCGCGTTCAGCACCAGCGCCGCCGCCACGGCAAGCACCGCGAGCGAGCCGCCGATCATTGTCAAGCGCCGCTGCTTTCGCGTCATCACTTATCCGTCCAGCCCAAGATTTTTCAGGCCATCATTCAATTGCCGCAGCCGCTCGGCGTCATTGGCCACGGCCTGACGGGCATCCATCGATGCGATTTTCGCTCTGTCGCGATCGCCCATCACCATATAGGCCCGCACCAGCCGCAGCCATCCCTCGACGTCGTCGCCATTCTCTTTCAATCGCGTCGCCAGACGGTCGACCATGCCACGGATCATGGCGCCGCGATCGGCCTCGTTCATGTCCTTCGCAGCCGCCACGGTGTCGTCCGACAGCACCGGGGCACCGGAACCGGCGGCATTGACCCTCGCCAAAGCGGCCTGGACCAGCGGGCGCCACGGCGCATCGGTTGGCGCCCTCGCCAGCATCGTCCTCCAGATCGAAGCTGCCTCCGTAGTGCGCCCATCCTGTTCGGCAGCAACGCCCAGAAAGTAGCTCGCCTTGGCCTCATCCGCATTCAACGCGACAGCGCGTTCGAATTCAGCCTTGGCCTCCGATGTCACGACGCCGCCGGCCGCGGCGACAAGGGCTTCGCCGAGATCGGCCCGGCGCCCGGCATTCTCGCCATTATACGTGATCGAATTGCGATAGGCCCTGACGGCGTCGTCATAGCGCCAGAGCTTCGCCAACACCGGCGCCAGCACGGCCCAGCCCCGGCCATCGGCTGGATTTTTTTCCAGATGCGCCTCGACCTGCGCCACCAGATTGTCGAGCGGCTGCGTGGCGTCGGGTGCACGCGTGCGTTCCGCCAGCGGAAAATCGGCAAGCCGTGGCGATCCCAGCGGAAGGTAGATAGCGATCGCCACGATCGGCAGCCCGACCAGGGCCAGGATCGCGGCGGATCGGCGCAACACGATGTTCGACGCAAAGGGCGGATCGCGCTGATGATCGGCGGCCGCCAACAGGCGCCGGCCAATCTCCACGCGCGCGGCCTCCGCTTCGGGGGCGCCAATCAGCCCCGCGGCCAGATCGCGACCGATCTCGGAGAGTTGATCCTTGTAAACGGCTGCCTCGCTGCCGTCGCTTTGCAGCCGGATCCCGCGGCCCAACGGCCAAAGCACGGCGAAAACAGCCGCGGCCGTCATCAGCGCGAACACGAACCACAGCGTCATGCAACGGGTTCCGATGGAACGGCGCCAATGCAGAGGCACCGATGCGCCGCTTTACACCAACGGCGGCAAGCCCGGCAATCGACAATTGCGGCGGCGAAACCCTTGTAAACAATAGGAAATTACAGGATCACCCGGCGCGCGCAGGCTGGCTTTCGCCGATCAGCGCATTTTCAACCGCCCGGCTCATCAGCAACGCATAATCCCGGCCGAACAACACGTCGCAGAAACGGATCGCCGCCTTGACCTGCATCTGCCGGTAGGTCCGCGTTTTGGCGTCGCCGCCGCGCAGCGACTGCACGAGCGATTCGGTGGACTGCTCGACATATTGTTGCAGATCGGAATAGGCCCGCAACGTGACCTCGTTGATCGCGAACTCGTTGGCATAACTACGGCACGCCGCGACGAAATCGATCAATGCGGCAATCTCATCGACGTCACCCGCGTCGACATTGGCATCGGCGGAAAGATCCTTGTCGGCGCACTGATGCAGCAAACGCCTGACACGGTGCGGCACGCTGTCGATCTCCGATTGCAGGGCGTCGGAGATTTCGTCCCGGATCGACATCAGCTGCTTGCTCCACACAGAATCATTGCGCAGGTCAAGCTCGGTCCGCAAGCCGCGCATGCCGTCATGGAGGATCTTTAGGTGTTCAGCGGCGTTGTCGAACTGGCCGCGCTTGATATCCGACCGCAGACTGGCAGCGACGCCGGACAGATCGTGCAGCGTCATGGTAACCGCAACGCCACAGGGAGTAGCCGCCACGCGTATTTCATCGTCGGAAGCCGCCATCCTGATGGCGAGGCGGATGATTTGCCACGGCGCGATCAAGCGTTGCATGACGAGCGACAGCGCGAACGGCAGCAGTTGCGGGGTTTGCAGCGTGGGATCGCCGAGAGAGGTGCTCACAGATGCGATCTGCGGTTCCGAGAAAACCCGCAAGGAACCCGGCAACCGGTTGTTAAGCGTCTCCAGCGCTTCTCGACCCCCGAGTACCGAACCAATCGGCAGCAAATCCTCGATCACATCCGGCGAACCGACGCGGGCCAGCGCGAGTTGCCGGTCGCCGCCGGATGCCAGCGTGACAATCTTGTGGATCGCATCCGCCGCAGCGAGCTGGAATTTATGGGTCGCCGCATTGAGATCGGCAGAGGTTCCTGTTTGGCGCATCCGGGGAAGCGCCGTGACGAATTCGCGCGCGTGCGCGGGAGCGCCATCGCGGTTCAGCCATTCCCACACCAGCAGCAATGAAGCGCGCCGAACCTGGCCTGGCCGCGCCGGTAACTTACCTTCGATCAGAAACGGCTCGAGCGGACGAAACAGCAGCCGCGCCGGGTCGTCGGTGCGAGGCCGCGCTTCCTCTTCGGTTCCGCGCGCCACCTTGCGCAATTGTTCGAGCACGCGGGCCGCTACCGCCGTATCTTCGCCGCGCTCGATGGCGCGCTCGAACTCCCGCATCAGCAACGCCTGCGCCTGCGGCGGAAGCTGCGCGAGATAATCCCTCAGCCGCTCGGTCGATGTCTGGCTCATGCGTCCGGTATGAAGCCCGTCGTCGCGGACGGCCCAACGCGTCCAATGCGCATGATAAAAGCGCCGGCGTTAAGATTTCGTTTGGAATTGTGCAAAGGCGTACACGCCCCGCGGCTGGGAACCGAAGCCCTCAGCGTCATCAGCATGCGGCCGGCGAGTCGAAGGGAACGGAGATTGATCGATGGGTAAGCGGCAGAAGTCATTCAAGCCGGGCGCGGGCTATACCAGGAAGGATTGGGACGAGGTTCAAAGCGACGAACTGACCGCCGAAGAAATGGCGACCGCAAAACCGTTTGCGGAAGCCCTGCCCGGTCTCGCGGCCTCGATCCGGAGGGGACGTGGCCCGAACAAGGCTCCAACCAAAACGCTGGTTTCGTTGCGTCTGTCCGGACAGGTACTGGAGGCCTACAAGGCCAAAGGTCCAGGCTGGCAATCGCGGATTGATGCGGATTTACGCCGCATCAACAAGATCAAGTAGCTGCTCTGCTCCCAAGCAGCCGTTCACACTCCCGGCAGCACCAGTTCCGCCCGCAGGCCGCCGATCGGCGCGCTGCCGAGCGAGAGACTGCCGCCATACAAAGCCGCCAGATCGACCACGATCGACAGACCGAGCCCCGAGCCCGGCTTGGATTCGTCCAGCCGCTGGCCGCGGCGCGAGACCTGCGCGCGCTCGGCCGCCGACAACCCGCGCCCGTCATCATCGACGATAATCCGTAGCATCGGACCGGCGCCGGACTCCACCGGCGGTTCCACCAGCACCTCGATGAACACAAGCGACGTCGCCCATTTACAGGCGTTGTCGACGAGATTGCCGGCCATCTCCTCAAGGTCCTGCCGCTCGCCACGAAACTTCGCCCTGACGTCGGCCTCGACGTCGATGGCGATGCCGCGGCTGCGATGGATTTTCTCCATGGTCCGGCGCAGCGCCTCGATGACAGGCGCAACCTCCGAGACTGTGCCGATAATGGTGGGACGCGCGGCGATGCGCGCGCGCTCCAGATGGTGCGCCACCTGATCGCGCATCACGTCCGTCTGCTCCAGAACCTTGACCGCGAACGGATCGGCGCGATGGGCGGCAGCTTCGTTGACGATGACCGACAGCGGCGTCTTGATGGCATGCGCCAGATTGCCGACATGGGTGCGGGCGCGCTCGACGATTTCGCGATTGGCGTCGATCAGCGCGTTGGTCTCGCGCGCCAATGGTGCGATCTCGACCGGAAATTCGCCCTCCAGCCGTTCGGCGCGGCCTGAACGTATATCGGCGATCGAATCCGAAATGCGCTTGAGCGGCGCAAGGCCGAAGCGGACCTGGAAGATCGTGGTCAGCACCAGCACGATCGACAGCGCGGCGAAGGTGCCGCCGAGGTAATAGTCGAACGAGCGCGTTTCGTCGAAAATTTCGGTGGCGTCGCCAGCCACGCTGACCAGAAACTTGCCATCGGCGCCGAGATCGACCGGCCGTTCCACCATTCGCAGGTTCTGGCCTTCGGGACCGTCGACATAGCCGAGGCGAATGCCGGCCGCGGTCAATTCGGCGCCCTGCTCTTCGAGCTTCGGCAGCTTCTTGTCCCACAGCGAACGCGACGCGCGCGGTTCGGCTTTTTCTCCATCGGTGCGGGTGATCTGCCAATACCAGCCGGACAGCGGCAATTCGAATAAAGGCTCGCCGAGCGACTGGAACTGATGGTCCGGAGGCTCGTCCGGGGTTGCGACCTCCGCAATCAGGGTGCGGAGATAGAGATTGAGGCGGCGATCAAAGGCGCGCTCGGTAGCGTTGCGGTACACCGAGGACAGTATGAAGCCGGTGATGACCAGGATCACCACTACCCATGCGGTCGCAGACAGGAACAACCGGGTGGCGAGCGAGCTGCCGCGCATCAGGGCACGATCCCGAAAGGTGTGAAGCGGTTTTCGGACAAGATCATGCTCGAACCAGAGGATAAGTCCGGTCGCCGATCAACCCCGTTGATCAGGAACCGGACGGCGGCGGCGTCAGCAGATAGCCAAGCCCCCGCACGGTCTGGATGATCTCGACCTCCAGCTTCTTGCGGATGCGGCCGACGAACACTTCGATGGTGTTGAAGTCGCGATCGAAATCCTGGTCGTAGAGATGCTCGACCAGTTCGGTGCGCGACACCACGCGCCCGGTATGATGCATGAGATATTCCAAGAGATTGTACTCGTGCGACGTCAGCTTGATCGGATTGCCGATAACGCTGACGCGTTTGGTGCGGGTGTTGAGCGACACCGGTCCACAGGTGAGTTCGACCTGGGCATGGCCGCTGGAGCGGCGCACCAGCGCGCGAATCCGGGCGAGGATTTCCTCAAGATGAAACGGCTTCGCCACATAGTCATCGGCGCCGACATCGAAACCCTGCACCTTGTCGCTCCAGCGATCACGCGCGGTCAGGATCAGAACCGGCATGGTCCGCTTGTTGCGGCGCCATGCCTCCAGCACCGAGATGCCGTCCATCTTCGGCAGGCCGATATCCAGCACAACCGCGTCATAGGGCTCGGTGTCGCCGAGGAAATGCCCCTCTTCGCCGTCGAAGGCGCGATCGACCACATAGCCGGCATCGGTCAACGCCGTCGTCAGTTGGCGGTTGAGGTCCGGGTCATCTTCAACAACGAGCAGGCGCAAGCTGGTCTCCACAAGTGAGGCGCACAATATCCGCCATCAGATGAGCCCTACCGGCGTGAACGGGCTATGAACACAGCACATATCGCATGTTACTTTTTCTTCACATTACTTCGATGCCTAACACGCCGAATTGAAAGCCCCAATAGGGGCGGCGCGAAGGCAGCGCCAGCGGCTATTGTCCGGCAGGCGATCCTCTGACCACGATAAAATCGACAGGACCACCCGGCCTGTCATCGTCGAATATCCCGACTACCAACCGTCCGGTCCGCCACGCCAGCGTATCCAGGTTGGTACGGCCCTCATATAACAGTGGGCCTTCGGGAAAATTATCGTGGCCATGAACGACGTGAAATTCACCAAACCCGTCCGGGAATCCCTTGGGATAGCGTTTCCATAACAGCGTCGTCTCGCTCTGCTCCGTCAATGGAATCGCGGGATCAACTCCGGCGTGAACGTAAATCCGGTGTTTATCGACATGCATCAACCGCAGTCGGTCGAGCCATGCGATGTGGGCTTCGGGCACTGCGGCGGGATCGCCTCCGTAAGAGGCCAGCGCGGTGTCACCGCCCTTCCCGACCCAGATCGCCATCTTCGAAGGGTCGCGCAACGCCTGTAGCATCATGACGTCATGGTTGCCCTTCAGCGCAATCAAATGCCATCCATCGGGGACGCCTGCCAATAGCCGGTCGATCGCCTGCTTGCTTTCCGGCCCTTTGTCGACGTAGTCACCGAGCATGACGATGGCACCGGCCGGGCGAGCGGTAACAGCCGCCAAGGCTTCACTCAGCAGATCATTCCGGCCGTGAATGTCGGGAATAACGTAGGTCAGGCTCATCGGCTGCTGAATCGTCAGGACATGCGGGGCTGCTATTTAGTTCCCCGTTTGCCCGCGCTCAAGCAATTGGGTTCGCCCAGCGGCGCCGATCGCCTGTTCGGATCAGGTCAGGTACGGAAAAAAACGAACCAGACCACGCCCAGGATCAGCACCGCCAAACCGGTGGAGGCCGTCAGGAGGGCAAGCACCGACGGGCCAGGTTCGGCCTGACGCGCTTCGGTCGCGGTTTCAACGATGTGGCCCCGTTGTTGTGTTGCCATGATGACCTCGATCAATATTGCCAGCGATGCCTTGCAGCAGCATCTGTCAAAAGAAACGCATGATTGGGAATGATGTTCCGGATTTTCGGGATGTCCGATGTCCCCAAACCAGCCTCGCAACCGACGGGGCTCGGCCAAGGTTCCCTGCACGGTTAACGCCGTTGGGAGATTCCCTCCCGGGCCGCCTTAAATCCGGGTTCCCCGGTGGTATCGTCGCCGGTCGTCGTTCAGCGTTTGGAGTATCCCATGGCCCCCCGCGCCAACTGGAAAGGCTTTCTGCGCCTTTCGCTCGTGACCTGTCCGGTCGCTCTGTATCCGGCGACCTCGGATACCGAGAAGGTCAGCTTCAACCAGATCAACCGCAAGACCGGCCATCGCATCAAATATGCCAAGGTCGACGCCGACACCGGCGAGGAAGTCGAAGCCTCCGACATCATGAAGGGCTACAAGGTCGACACCGACACCTACATCGAGGTGTCGAAGGACGAGCTCGACGACATCGCGCTGGAATCCACCCGCACCATCGAGATCGACGAGTTCGTGCCCAAGACCGACATCGACAGCCGCTATCTGATCCGCCCCTATTACCTGGTGCCGGACGGCAAGGTCGGCCATGACGCCTTCGCGGTGATCCGCGAAACCATCCGCAGCATGAACAAGGTTGCGATCGGCCGCGTAGTGCTGACCAACCGCGAGCACATCATCGCGCTGGAGCCGCTGGACAAGGGCCTGATGGGAACGCTGCTGCGCTACCCCTACGAGGTGCGCAGCGAGCATGACTATTTCGACGACATCCAGGACGTGAAGGTCACCAAGGACATGCTGGATCTGGCCAGGCATATCGTCGAGAAGAAGTCCGGCTCATTCGAGCCGGAGCGGTTCGAGGATCGCTACGAATCCGCGCTGATCGATCTGATCAATCAAAAGCGCAACGGCCTGCCGACGGCGAAGGCCGCGCCGAAAACCGGCGGCAACGTCATCAATCTGATGGATGCGCTGAAGCGCAGCCTTGCCAGCGAGAAGCAGTCGACGCCTCCCGCCAAGGCCAAGGGCAAGAAGCCGCGCAAGGCCGCAACGGGCCAGCGCGAGATGCTATTGCCGATCAGCGGCGGCGGCAAGCGCGCCGCCAAGGAAGAACCCAAAAAGCAAGAACCGAAGAAAGCGGAGAAGCCGGTTCGCGTCTCCACCCGATCGAAGAAGGCTGGATAATCGGACGGCGGGTTGCGGTAGCATCCGATGCCGTGGTCGACGCCGTTCGAAGACCCGATACGCCTGCGCGGCGGTGCCACGCTGATTACGCTGCAGCACGCCGCCGACTACATCATGAAACTGCCGCATGAGGTTCAGCAGCAGCAGCGCTGGCAGGTCGCGGTCGAGAACCTGATCAACGCCGCCGAGACCGGCGGAGGCTGGCTGATGTTCGCGCGCATCGGCATGCTGCGGGCGCTGAACGGAGATGAATGAAGACGAATGAAGATGAATGAGGTCGCGACCGCGGCTTCGCCTATTTCAACGAGTTGTTGACCGAGGTGAATTTGGTGCTGAGCTGCGGACCAATGGCCTGAACCATTCCGATGATTGCAAATGCGATACCGGTAGCGATCAGGCAATATTCGATCGCAGTCGCGCCGGATTCATCGCACAGGAATCTTGAAACCAGCCGCTGCATCCGAAACTCCTGTTGCCAGCACCAGCGGATACTTCCGCGCCCTCCACCCCGAAGCGAAATTAAGCCCCATTAGTTGCCGACGCGTTGATGAACGCGCTGAACAATCGATTAAGACGATGGCAGGTTTTCCCGGTTCCCGCTAGTTCGCGTCGAAATTCCAGTGCGCCATGGCGCGAACCGTCTGGCTCTCCCAGGAGGTGTCGCGCGACGGGGTCCCGCTCAGGCTATATTCGAGCTCGATCGTCGCGGAACTACCGAAGCGCGCGCGCACGCCGACGGCTCCGGTAAAGATGTCTCGCGTCGTATCGGGCGTATTGAGGGCATAGACTCCGCCCGCTCCGACCTGGTTGTAGAACATCGATTGCGTGAAGCCGTTGTCGAGCGCGTGCTTGTATTCGACCCGCACGTTCGGTGTATAGGTGTCGCCGCCATTCTTGATGTCGACGGAGCCTCGCAGACCGACCACGCCGGCCGTGGACGAAATATTGGTCGACTGGAAGGTCAGCGCCCCGAGGGGATCGCCGGTCTCGCTGTATTGATTCAACCGCGCCATCATGGCGTCGATCCGTGCGTAGGGCGCGAACTTGATATTACCGCGCTGCATTTCGGAGGTCAGACTGAGCGACCCGAACCAGGTGCTGCCGGTGCGTTGACCCGACGCCGTGCCGCCGTCGAGCGTAACGAAGCGACTGTTGTTGAAACCAAGCGATCCACCACCCGCCAGCGCATCGAGAAATATCGAGTCCGACAGCTTGTAGCTCGCATAGGCGATACCATCGAGGTTGGTGCCGTCGGTGACGGTGCCCTTCAATCCTATGTCGGTGTGGCCGAGGCCGTATCCGACGGCAGCGCCGACAATCAGCCGGTCGGCGACGCGCGCGTCGATGCCCGCTGTCACCCCTGAGGTCGAGAATTTGGTCGAGTCGGTAAGTCCCGTGCTCGTCATCCTGCCGAACTCCAGCGCGCCGCTGGCCCATATCGAGATCGGCGGGCCCCATGGGTCGCAGCCCGATAACGGCGACGCCGGACGCGGCGGCGGCGGCAGCGGATCCTTGTTGACGGGAGGAAACGCACCGCCGGTGGTTGGATCCATCGGATAAGGCTGCGGCGCGATGTAGGTCGAGGCGTTGATCCCGAAATTCAGTCCGCACGGGTTGAAATTGGCGTGCAGCCCTTCGAGCCGCCGCAGCACGTTCGAGGTCTGCGTGTCGGTAAACTGCCGTGCCATCGCTGCCTGCGCCGCCACCAATCCCTGAACCTCCGGATCGTTGGCGGGGTTGCCGCGCGAGGTCGAAAGCGTATAGGAGCGCGATCCGAAATTGCCGTTGATGTCGCGAACCAGCATTGCGAAAGCAAAACTTCCCTCGACCGTCGGCGTACCGGTGATCAGACCGGCGGCGCTGATCGACAGCCCCGGCGGCAGCGCACCGGACTGCAGGGAGAATACGTAAGGCCCGGTGCCGCCGACCCCGCTGAGCGCCTGGTTGTAGGGCCGGCCCATCGGCGCCGTCGGCAGGGCGGTCGGATTGATGGTCAGGGCATTGGTGCCCACATTGACCGTATAGGTCCTGCTTCCGATGTTGCCGTTTATATCGGTCGCCTGGATCGTGAACGTCGAGGGGCCGCTGCCGGTCGGCGTTCCCGTGATCGCGCCCGTGGACGGATTGAACGAAAGTCCTGCCGGAAGCGCTCCGGAAATCAGCACGAGGGTATAGGGACCGGTGCCGCCACTCGCCGTTAGCGTCTGGCTGTAGGCGGTGCCTTGCGAGGCGTTCGGCAGAGTGGGTGCATTGATCGTGAGCGTGTTGGTGCCGATGTTGAAGCCATAGGCGCGGCTGCCGATGTTGCCGTTGGCGTCGATCGCCCGGATCGTGAAATTTGCTGCCCCGCTGCCACTCGGCGTTCCCGTGATGGCGCCGGTCGCGGCATTGAGCGACATGCCGGCCGGCAGCGCGCCCGCTATTACGGAGAATGTGTAAGGCCCGGTACCTCCGCTGCCAGTGACGGTCTGGTTGTACGCGACGCCCTGGCTGCCATTCGGCAAGCTTGCAGGATTCACCGTCAACGACGCGGTGCCGATGTTCACCGCATAGGCGCGGCTGCCGATATTGCCGTTGCTGTCGGTGGCCTGGACCGTGAAGTTCGATGTCCCGCTTCCGCTCGGCGTGCCTGTGATGGCGCCGGTCACAGCATTGAGCGACAGGCCCGTCGGCAATGCGCCCGAAATCAGCGCGAAGGTATACGGCGCGGTGCCGCCGTTGGCCGCAACGATCTGGCTGTATGCAATAGCCCTGGCTGCCATTCGGCAAGGCAGCAGGATTTACCGTCAACGACGCGGTGCCGATGTTCACCACATAGGCACGGTTGCCGATATTGCCATTGGCGTCCGTGGCCTGCACCGTGAAGTTCGATGTCCCGCTGCCGCTCGGTGTTCCGGTGATGGCGCCGGTCGCAGCGTTGAGCGAAAGGCCCGTCGGCAGCGCACCCGAAATCAGCGCGAAGGTATAGGGCGCGGTGCCGCCGCTCGCGGAGACGATCTGGCTATAGGCAATGCCCTGGCTGCCATTCGGCAAGGCCGCAGGATTTACCGTCAACGACGTGGTGCCGATGTTCACCGCATAGGCTCGGCTGCCGAGATTGCCATTGGCGTCCGTGGCCTGGACCGTGAAGTTCGATGTCCCGCTTCCGCTCGGTGTTCCCGTGATGGCGCCGGTCGCGGCATTGAGCGACAGGCCGGTCGGCAGCGCGCCCGAAATCAGCGCGAAAGTATAGGGCCCGATGCCGCCGCTCGCGGTGACGGTCTGGTTATACGCGATTCCCTGGCTGCCATTCGGCAGGTTTGCAGGATTCACCGCCAAGGTGGAGGTGCCGATGTTCACCCCATAGGCTCGGCTGCCGAGATTACCGATGCTGTCAGTGGCCTGGATCGTGAAATTCGAAATTCCGCTTCCGCTCGGCGTGCCTGTGATCGCGCCAGTCGCGGCATTGAGTGACAGGCCCGTCGGCAGTGCGCCCGCAATCAGGGCAAAGGTATAGGGTCCGGTTCCGCCGCTTGCGGAGACGGTCTGGTTATATGCGATGCCCTGGCTGCCATTCGGCAAGCTTGCCGGATTGACCGTCAACGACGCGGTGCCGATGTTCACCGCATAGGCACGGCTGCCGATGTTGCCATTGGCGTCCGTGGCCTGGACCGTAAAATTCGATGTCCCGCTTCCGCTCGGCGTTCCCGTGATGGCGCCGGTCGCAGCGTTCAGCGTCAGGCCCGTCGGCAATGCGCCTGAAGTCAGCGCGAAGGTGTAGGGCGCGGTGCCACCGCTTGCGGAGACGGTCTGGCTATAGGCAACGCCCTGGCTGCCGTTCGGCAGGCTTGCGGGATTCACGGTCAACGACGCGGTGCCGATGTTCACTGCATAGGCGCGGTTGCCGATATTGCCGTTGCTGTCCGTAGCCTGAACAGTGAAGTTCGCTGTCCCGCTGCCACTCGGCGTTCCCGTGATGGCGCCGGTGGCGGCATTGAGCGACAAGCCCGTCGGCAGTGCGCCCGAAATCAGCGCGAAGGTATAGGGCGCGGTACCGCCGCTTGCGGAAACGATCTGGCTGTAGGCAACACCCTGGCTGCCGTTCGGCAGGCTTGCAGGATTCACGGTCAACGTCGAGGTGCCGATGTTCACTGCGTAGGCACGGCTGCCGATATTGCCGGTGCTGTCCGTGGCCTGGACCGTAAAATTCGATGTCCCGCTTCCGCTCGGCGTTCCCGTGATGGCGCCGGTCGCTGCATTGAGCGAAAGCCCCGTCGGGAGCGCGCCCGAAATCACCGAAAACGTATAAGGCCCGTTTCCGCCGCTTGCGGTGACCGTCTGGTTGTAGGCGATGCCCTGACTGCCGTTCGGCAGGGTTGCAGGATTTACCGTCAAGGTGGAGGTGCCGATGTTTACCGCGTAGGCGCGGCTGCCGATATTGCCGGTGCTGTCCGTGGCCTGGATCGTGAAATTCGCTGTCCCGCTTCCGCTCGGCGTTCCCGTGATGGCGCCGGTCGCGGCATTGAGCGACAGGCTCGCCGGTAGCGCGCCCGAAATCAGTGCGAAGGTATAGGGCCCGGTGCCGCCGCTGGCCGTGACAGTCTGATTATACGCAATGCCCTGGCTGCCATTCGGCAGGCCTGCAGGATTCACGGTCAATGTGGAGGTGCCGATGTTCACCGCGTAGGCACGACTGCCGATATTGCCGGTACTGTCGAGGGCCTGGATCGTGAAATTCGATGTCCCGCTGCCGCCTGGCGTTCCCGTGATGGCGCCGGTGGCGGCATTGAGGGAAAGGCCGGTCGGTAACGCGCCGGTTATCACCGAGAATGTGTAAGGCCCGGTACCGCCGCTGGCCGTGACGGTCTGATTGTAAGCGATGCCCTGGCTACCATTTGGCAAGCTTGCAGGATTTACGTTCAACGACGCGGTGCCGATGTTCACTGCATAGGCGCGGCTGCCGATATTGCCAGTGCTGTCGGTGGCCTGGATCGTGAAGTTCGCTGCCCCGCTTCCGCTCGGCGTGCCGGTGATGGCGCCGGTTGCAGCGTTGAGCGAAAGGCCCGTCGGCAGCGCGCCTGAACTCACGGCGAATGTATAGGGCCCGGTGCCTCCGCTCGCGGTGACGGTCTGATTATAGGCGATGCCCTGGCTGCCGTTCGGCAGGCTCGAGGGATTTACCGTCAGCGAGTTGGTGCCGATGGTGACCGAATAGCTGCGCGTACCGGTGTTCGGCGTGGAGTCGGTCGATTGGATCGTGAAATTGTAGGTTGCCGCGGCGGTCGGCGTTCCCGTGATGGCTCCCGTGCCGGTATTCAGCGAGAGTCCTGTCGGCAACGCGCCTGACAATACGGAATAGGTATAGGGTCCAGTGCCACCTGCGGTCGTGATGGTCTGGCTATAGGCTACGCCTTGTGTGCCGTTCGGCAGCGTCGGCGGATTCACGGTCAAAGGGATCGGCGCGATGTTGACGGTATAGGCTCGCGATCCCGTATTGAAATTGACGTCGGTAGCCTGGATCGTGAAGTTGAACGGACCAAAGGCACTGGGCGTGCCTGATATCACGCCGGTGGAAGCATTGAGCGACAATCCGTTCGGCAGCGCACCCGCCGTCACAGCAAAGCTGTAAGGCCCGGTGCCACCGGTGGCGCCGATGGTCTGGCTGTAGCCCACGCCCTGGGTGCCGCCCGGCAGAGCGTTTGGAGTGACCGTCAGTGAATTGGTGCCGATGACGACGGTGTAACTGCGATTGCCGAAATTGTTGTTGCCGTCCACCGCATGCACAGTGAACGTGAAGGTGCCGCCGGCGCCTGGCGTGCCTGATATGACCCCGGTGCTTGTATTGAGCGACAGGCCCGTCGGTAGCGTGCCCGAACCGATCGAATAGGTGTAGGGACCGCCGGTACCGCCGGTTGCCGTCACCGTTTGGCTATAGGCGGTGCCTTGCGTGCCGTTCTGCAGGCTGGCCGGATTGATGGTCAGCGAATTGCTCCCGATCAGCACGGTGTAGGCCTGGGTGCCGAAATTATTGTTGCCATCGACTGCACGGATCGTGAAGTTGAACGAGCCGCCGGCGCTCGGTGTGCCGCTGATGACTCCCGTACTGGTGTTGAGCGAAAGACCGGACGGCAGCGCTCCGGCACTGACGGAATAAGTGTAGGGCGCACCGATTCCGCCGCTCGCGGTCACGGTCTGATTGTAGGCGATGCCTTGCGTGCCGTTCGGCAATGTCGACGGTGCGATCGTCAGAAAATTGCCGCCGATGACAAGGTTGCTGTAGGTACGAAAGCCGGTGTCGCCGGCGCCGTCCTGGGCCTGGATGATGAACGTGTACGAACCGGCGACGGTGGGCGTTCCGCTGAGGATGCCACCAGCGGCGAGGGTCAAGCCGGTCGGCAGCGTTCCCGATGACAGGGTGAATGTATAGGGCGGATTTCCGCCCACGGCGGTGAGAGTCTGATTGTAGGCAACGTTTTGCGTACCGTTCGGCAGCGTGTTCGGCTGCACCGCCAGCGAGAACGTGCCGACGCCCACGGTATAGGCGCGCGAACCGGTGGCGTTGAGGCTATCCTTTGCCTGGATCGTGAAATTGTAGACGCCCTGAGCCGAAGGAGTTCCCGTCAGATCGCCGCTCGATCCGTCAAGCGAAAGACCGGTGGGCAGCGTACCGGTCGTTACCGAGAATGTGTAGGGGCCTGTTCCCCCGGCGCCGACAACGGTCTGGTCATAGGCCATCCCCTGGGTGCCGGCCGGCAGCGTGGCTGGATTGACCGAAACCGCGGCAGAGGCGGCTTGGCTGCCGATCATAAATAGCGCGAAAGCGACAAAGAGAGCGCAACGGCTAAGCCAGCGAAACGGGTTTTCTCCGTTCAGGGCGGCGACATTCATTGAAAATTCCGGCTGAGAGAACCTGAAAAAATGGTTTTCGTGGCCGGAGTTTCGCTGGATATGGTTAATAGTCGGTTAGTTGGGATGTTCGCAGAACTACGTGCTTCCCGAGCCCTTGCCGGCTTGATCGACGCTTACGGGTTTCGCTGGAAGGCGTCGATGACGGGCATTCGCTCTTCCCTCCCGCCACGCTGCAGGACGGAATACCAGAGTTTCGTGGCAGACCCGGCACGGACGCTTTACCGATCCATGGATTCCTGTTCCAACTGTGCCCACAGGCCGAGCCCAACATCGGCCGAATTGGGGAGAGATCGGCATGAAACTTGGCACCGCGATCGCGGAAATCATGAAGCGTGAGGGCATCGAGATCCTTTGCGGCTACCCGGTCAATCACCTCATCGAATATGCAGCCAATGCCGACATCCGCCCGGTGATGGTGCGGCAGGAACGCATCGGCATTCACATGGCGGACGCAATCTCGCGAGTAACCTCCGGACACACCATCGGCGCCTTCTGTATGCAGCACGGCCCCGGTGCCGAGAACGCCATGGGCGGCGTCGCGCAATGTTACGGCAAATCGGTGCCGGTGCTGGTGCTGCCGATGGGCTATGCGCGAAGGCTCGCCAATATCGATCCGAACTTCAATTCCAGCCAGGCGATGCGGATGTTCGCAAAGTCGGCCGAGCCGATCAATATCGTTGCCGAAGTCTGCAACATCTTCCGCCGCGCATTTACAAAACTGAAGAACGGCCGCGGCGGACCGGTCATCGTCGAAATTCCCGCTGACATGTGGAACGAGGAGGTGCCGGAGCCGCTGAACTATGCCCCGGTGCTGCGCACCCGCTACGGCGCCGATCCCGTGCACGTCAAGGAGGCGGCCGCGCTGCTCGTCAACGCCAAGCGTCCGGTGATCTATGCCGGCCAGGGCGTGCACTATGCGCGAGCCTGGCCGCAGTTGAAACGCCTCGCCGAACGGCTTGCGATTCCCGTGACCACCAGCCTCGGCGGCAAGTCGTCCTTCCCTGAGACACATCCGCTGTCGCTCGGCTCCGGCGGCCTCGCCGTACCGCGCGCAGTGCCGAAATTCCTCGCCGAGGCCGACGTGATCTTCGGCATCGGCTGCTCGTTCACCGAAACCTCGTTCGGCATTGCCATGCCCAAGGGCAAAACCATCATCCATTCGACACTGGATCCGGCGCATCTCAACAAGGATGTCGAAGCCAGGATCGGACTGGTCGGCGATGCGGGCTTGGTCCTCGACGCGCTGCTGGAAGAAATCGGCAAGACCGTCAAGGCGGATCGCGATGCGACCGCTGTCGCTGCCGAGATCGCGGCGTCGCACAAGGAATGGCTGGCGAAGTGGATGCCGAAACTAACCCACAACGACGCGCCGCTGAACCCCTATCGCGTGCTCTGGGATTTGCAGCATACCGTCGACATCAGCAACACCATCATCACCCATGACGCCGGCAGTCCGCGCGACCAGCTCTCGCCATTCTGGAAGGCGGTCGAGCCCCTGTCCTATATCGGCTGGGGTAAGACCACCCAGCTCGGCTACGGTCTGGGGCTGGCAATGGGCGCCAAGCTGGCAAAGCCCGACAAGCTCTGCATCAATGTCTGGGGCGATGCTGCGATCGGCTTTACCGGAATGGATTTCGAGACCGCGGTGCGCGAGCGGATTCCGATCATGTCGATCCTGCTGAACAATTTCAGCATGGCGATCGAATTGAAGGTGATGCCGATCTCGACCGAGAAATACCGCTCGACCGATATCTCCGGCGACTATGCCGCGATGGCGCGCGCCTTCGGCGGCTATGGCGAGCGGGTGACCAAACCCGAAGACATCATTCCCGCCATCCAGCGCGGTATCGCCAAAACCAAAGAAGGCATCCCGGTGCTGCTGGAGTTCATCACCTCGAAGGAGACCGAGGTTTCCAGGCCGGGAACCTGACCGCGGTTCCGGTTGATACACTGGACACGCCATTTCTGTCGGACCATCATCGGCGCGAACCGGACGGGGAGCGCTCATGGATGTCGGGGCTTGGCTGCGCGGCCTCGGCCTCGGACAATACGAGGGCGTTTTTCGTGACAGTGAAATCGAAGCTGATGTTCTTTCCGATCTGACCGAGGCAGATCTCGAAAAACTCGGCCTGCCGCTCGGACCCCGCAAGCAAATCCTCAAGGCGATAGGCAGTCTGGACGGAACGGTTGCTGCCCCGAGCGCTACAAGTCTGGCGCGCCCCGCCGCTGAAGACGCAGCCGAGCGCCGGCAGCTTACTGTCATGTTCTGCGATCTCGCCGGCTCGACTGCATTGTCGGCGCGGCTTGACCCCGAGGATATGCGGCAAGTGATCCGCATTTATCAGGATGCCTGCGCCGGCGTGGTCGCACGTTATGACGGTTTTATCGCCAAATTCATGGGCGACGGTATCCTGGCCTATTTCGGCTTTCCGCACGCCCACGAGGACGACGCCGAACGGGCAGTCCGGGCGGGATTGGAAATCGCAGGTGCCGTCGGCAAGTTGCAGACGCGCGCGAACGACAGTCTTCAAGTTCGCATCGGCATCGCCACCGGTCTTGTGGTGGTCGGCGATCTCGTCGGACACGGTGCCGCGCAGGAGCAGGCCGTCGTCGGAGATACGCCCAATCTCGCCGCGCGCCTGCAGGCGCTGGCCGAGCCCGACAGCATCGTGATCGCAGCCACCACGCGCCGGTTGCTGCATGATCGTTTTCGCCTGCGCGATCTCGGCCGACACTTCGTCAAAGGCCTGACTGAACCAGTCGAAGCCTGGATGGTGGAAGGAGCGGCCTCGAACGAGAGCCGATTTGAGGCCGGCCATGCAGCCCGGCTCACTGGTTTTGTCGGACGCGAGGCGGAAAGCGCGCTGTTGCGCGAGCTCCAACAGCAGGCGTGGCAAGGCAAAGGCCAGATCGTGCTGATCTCCGGCGAGGCCGGCATCGGCAAGTCATGCTTTTCGGCCTGGCTCGCCGAGCAGATCGCTGACGAACCGCATACGCGGCTGCGTCATCAATGTTCGCCGTTTCACCGCGACAGCACGCTCTATCCGTTCGTGCAACAATTGGAACGCGCCGCGCAGATCGCGCCGGACGAAAGCCCCGAAAGCAAGCTCGACAAGATCGAAACCGTTCTGCAGCAGTCCGGCGCGCGCATGCTGGAGATCGCACCACTGATCGCCGCGCTGCTGTCGATCCCGGTTGGCAACCGCTATCCGCCGCTTGGCCTGTCGCCGGCGCAACAACGCCGGCAGACACTTTCGGCGCTGCTGGATCAGATGGAGGGCCTGGCCCGGCAAAAGCCGGTCCTGATGCTGTTCGAGGATGCGCATTGGGCCGATGCGACGTCGATCGAACTGCTCAATCTTGCGATCGAGCGGATCAGGCATTTGCCGGTCCTGCTGCTGATCACGTTCCGGCCGGAATTCGAGGCGCCCTGGAAGGGCCTGTCCGACGTCGCGACCGTGGCACTCGGACGGTTGGATCGCGGCCAGGCCGAGACCATGGTCGAGCGCGTCGCGGGTGGGCGTGAACTACCAGCCGAGGTGATGGCGCAAATCCTCGCCAAGACCGATGGCGTGCCGCTGTTTGTCGAAGAACTGACCAAGCATGTGCTGGAATCCGGATTGTTGATCGAGGACGGCGAGCACTACCGCCTCGACGGCCCGCTGCCGCCACTGGCGATCCCCTCGACACTGCAGGATTCGCTGATGGCGCGGCTTGATCGGCTGGGGTTGGTGAAGGAGATCGCGCAGGTTGGAGCTGCGATTGGACGCGAATTCAGCTTCGCGCTGCTCCACGCCGTGGTCGGGCGCGACGAGGCTTCGCTGCGATCGGCCTTGGCACAATTGGAGGACGCTGAACTTTTATTCCATACCGGCGCACCATCGGATGCGCGGCACAGCTTCAAGCATGCATTGGTGCAGGATACCGCCTACGAAAGCCTGCTCAAGAGCCGGCGTCAGGTGCTGCACCAGCGCATCGCAACCACGCTTGAAGCGCGTTTCCCCGCGCAAGCCGAAGCCGAACCGGAATTACTGGCTCATCATTTCAACCTCGCCGGTCTGGCCGATCAGGCCTGCCTTTATTACGAACGGGCCGGCGATCGCGCGGTTGCCCGCTCGGCCTATGCCGAGGCGGTCGCCCATTTCGATGCGGCGCTAGCGCAAGCACGCCAATTGCCTTCCGGCGAGGACCGCGACCGGCGGGAGCTTGCGATCCTGCTCAAGGAGGGCCCCGCCATCGTCATTTTAAGGGGCGTGCAAAGCTCCGAGGTCGAACTGGTTTACCAGCGGGCTTACGATATCGCGGAAGCATCGGGCAGCGAGCATGCGTTGTTCAAGGCACTCTGGGGATTGTGGTTCTGCGCAAATCTGAGCCGCAGAACCGCCACGGCACGCGATCGAGCGGAACAATTGGTCGCGCTTGGACAAAAATCCGGGGACGAAGCTTTGCTGCTCGAAGCGATCCACTGCCGCTGGTCGACGGCGTTCTTCCGCGGCGACATTGAAAGGGTGCTGACCGACGGCCGCGAAGGCATCCGGCATTACGACCCGGATCGTCACGGCCGGCTCGGCGCGGAGTTCGGCGGACATGATCCAGGAGTCTGCGCCCATGTGGTGCTGGGACTGGGACTTGCGCAGTTCGGCAACATCCGGGAAGCCAGAGACCATATCGACCGGGGTGTCGCACTTGGCGAAAGGCTGGGAAATCCAAACAGTCTGGCGTTCGCTTGCATGAACGCGATGACGGGATACCAGATCATCGGCGATCGCGCCGCCGTCGCGCGACTGGCGCAGCGTATGTTCGAAGTCGCGGACAAGTTCAATTTGCCGCCGCAGCGATCAATCGCCGTCTACGTATCCGGATGGATCAGGGCATCCGAAGGTGATCTCGGCGATGGCCTCCGGATCATGGAAGCGGAATTCCCACACGTTTCGAGAACCGGTCCGCTGCCCCCCTTCTACGCAGGGCTGATTTCGGACATCCGGCTGCAAGATGGGCAACTCACGCGGGCGCTTGAGCCGCTCGACGGCATTCTGCAGACGATCAAGGAACCGGGTGTCGGGTCCTTTCTTCCGGAAATCCATCGGCGACGCGCGGAATGCCTGTTGCGGATCAACCCGGCGAGTTTCGAGGTAGCGATAAGCGAGTTCGAACGGGCCATCGCGATATCAAAGCAGCAACAGACGCGCCTGTTCGGGCTGCGGGCGGCCATCGGCCTTTCGCGCGTCTGGACTAACAAGGGAATGCGGGAGAAGGGTGTCGCACCGCTACAGGACGCCGTCGCTGTCTTCATCGGCGACGACGAGCCTGCCGAACTTGCCGAAGCCCGACAAATGCTGGTTGCGGCCCAGGCCTTTACGGCTTGAAAAACGCGGGATCGTTCAGCGCCTTGATCATGGTGTCGACCATGTCGGCGGCGCCGTGGTCTTCGCGCTCTTCCAGCAGTTCCCACATCTTGCGCAAATTGGCGCGCATCGGCGCCTTCAGCGACGGGTCGCGCTCGATCAGGGTTCGTGCGATGCAGAAGGCGATGCCCTCGGTGCCCATTCGGGCTTGCTCGACGGTGGGTTTGCTCATGGCCGGCTCCTTGTCGATCGTGTCAACGGGTCAGACCAGGGTCTGATTGCTTGCGCCGCTGTTAGATCAAATCACGGTCCATGCCTAGCCACAGCCACGCGTCGCGCCAGATCTACTAATGCCGCCGGGCCACCGCTATCCCGAACAGGAACGCCACGAACAGACTGGCCAGCGGCGCTTCGCGGGTGATGGCGCTGATGGTGGCAAGCGGCCGTCCCGGTTGCCGTGCGGCCACGATCGCATCGCTTAATCGTTCGACCGCGACATGCAGCGCCCCGGTCACTTCGCCAACGGTTCGCGATACGTCGGCGGCTGTATCGATCGCGCGTTCAGCCATGCCGGGCCGAAATGTTGCGTCGTCCATGGTCAATCCTCACAGGTGAATATGAAAATCAATCGCTATGCGGGGCGATTGTTCCCCTGATTCGACAGGCGAAACGCGAGCGCCCTACTCCGCCAACTCCATCGGCAATTTTGGTCCGGGGAGCGGCCGTTCCTCCATCAACACCATGAACAACGCGGCTGCTCCAACCAGCGCTGCGGCGGCCCCGAACACATAACGAAACGCGATGGCCATGTCGGCTGGGGCAATCGAACTCACGGGGCCGCGATGCTCTCCGCTCAGCGAAATATCGGCGCCCAGCGCCATCAGGAGAATGGTGGAGAACGCGGTCACCATGAAAGAGGCCATCAGCGCGCGGAAGAAATTCATGGCGCCGGTAATGGAGCCGACCTGCGACCGCGACACCGCATTCTGCAGCGAGACCACGCTGATCGGAAATGTCGTGCCAAGTCCCAGCGCGAAAAGCGACAACAGCACCAGCAGGCCCCATAGCGGCAGCGTGGTCGCCGCCAGCACGCAGCCGACCACCGCCGCGCAGGAATTTCCGATGATCGCCACCCGCTTGTAGCGCCGGGAGCGGGCCATGGTCTGGCCGGCGACCGCAGCGCCTCCGGTCGAAATGGCCGCCAGCGGAATCAGTCCAAGCCCCGCTTCGCTGGCGCTGAGATGGTAGACCACCTCGTAATAGAGCGGCAGGTTCACAGTCAGCCCCAGCATCGCGCCCATCGCGCAGCCGCCGGCAGCCATTCCGTAGGGCACCACCGTCCCGCCCATCAGTTGCAGCGGCAGGAAAGGCTCCTGCGCATTGCGGGCATGCCACACAAAGGCGACCGTCAGCGCGACCGACGCGCCGAGCATCGCCATGATCGTCGGCGACAGCCAGAGATAGCGGTTGCCGCCCCATGACAGCACCAGCATGAACACCACGGCGGAAGCCATCAGCAACAGGCCGCCGAGCCAGTCGATTTTGCGTCTCTTGTGAAATACCGGAATTCTGGACATCTTCGGCAACAGCAGCGCCAGCGATGCGGCCCCGAGCGGCAGATTGATCCAGAAGATCATCGACCAGTGCAGATGCTCGGCGAACACCCCGCCGATGACAGGCCCGCCGATACCTGCGGCCATCCATACGCCGCTGAAATAGGCCTGATACTGTCCGCGCTCGCGCGGCGTCACCACGTCGGAAATCACGGTCTGCACGATCGGCATGATGCCGCCGCCGCCAAGGCCCTGCAGGCCGCGCGCCAGGATCAGTATCGGCATGTTCGGCGCCAGCGCGCACAGAATCGAGCCCACGATGAACAGGCTGAGCGCGGTGATGATCATCGCCCGGCGGCCGTAGATATCGCTGAGCGTGCCGAACACCGGCGCCACCGCGGTCGAGGCCAGCAGATAGGCTGTGATGACCCAGGACAGACTAGAGACGTCGCGGAATTGCCGACCAATGGTCGGCAGCGCCGTCGCGACGATGGTCTGGTCGAGGGCGGCCAGAAACATCGTCAGCATCAGGCTCATCAGGATGGTGCGGACCTCGCTCTGTGTCAGCGGCGCACGCGGCGCGATCGGCGGCGCGTCGTCGATGCTGATGACTTGGGTCGGCATCTCCGGCAGATCGCGCTCGATCGCTTCGGACAATGTCTCGTGGTCAGCCGGATCGCGGCTCTGGCGTTCGTACTTGTTCATGCGGACTTGGTTTTATCTGATGCGCGACGGAAGCCGCATGGAATCACGATATCGGTCGTAATTTATGCGGAAAATTCAAGCTGGGGCAGCGGGTTGCACGCATGGGTGCGTCCCGCCAGGGCGCCATCGCAATTGCGTGATCAAGTCAGCGCGAGATGTTCAGGATTTGGGCCGCTTCTTGAGCTGCGCCCGCTTCGGCAACAATGCGGGCCACTGCACAATATGATCTTCGAGATCGGCGTCGGCGATTTCGTTCTCGGTCCCCTGCACCCGGCCACGCACGGAAACACCGGCTTCATGCACGGTATTCGGATCGCCGGACACCAACGGGTGCCACCAATAGAGATCGCGGCCTTCGGCCACGAGCTTATAGCCGCAGCTCGGCGGCAGCCAGTTCAAGGTGCGGACGTTTTCCGGCGTCAGCCTGACGCAATCGGGAACCTGGTCCGACCGGTTTTGGTAGTCCTTGCAGGCGCATAGCCCGGCATCCAGCAGCTTGCAGGAAACATGGGTGAAATAGATCTTGCCGGTATCCTCATCCTCGAGCTTTTCGAGGCAGCAGCGCGCGCAGCCATCGCACAGGCTTTCCCATTCAACACTGGACATTTCTTCCAACGTCTTGGTTTTCCAGAAGAATCCCTCTTGATCGGAGGGCGGCTTGGGGCTTGCGGTCATGAATCCCTGAGGTTTTCGCGCCATGGCGGATCGGGTCCTTCTAGGGGGTGCGGCGGCAATCGCGCAAGCAGCACCTGTCGAGCCGTTCCGGGGGACCCGACGGCGTTAGCCCTGCCTGTCAAAATCGCCAGCCCGGCCATTGGTTTATGGCCCCCGCTCGGTTAGATAGTCACCAAGTCCCCCAAAAGCGCAACAGCGCCTTGGGTTTGCCGCAACATTCCAGCAAGACGTCTCGACAGTGCCCGGGCTGGGTGCTTGAGCGCTTTCGAACAGACCAAGGGCCCCGGTGCGCCAAATCCTGCCACCAGAATTGAAGGAAAAAATCCGGCGTCTGATGCTGGATCTCAATTCGCGCATCGAACTCGACGCTGTTTTCTTCCGCCGTCGGCGCGCGCGAGCTCTACGAGCGCTATTCGATCTTCATGGACCGCTTCTATGTCGGCCGCTGGAAGCGCTGGGTCTTCATCGAGCCGCTGTCGGAAGCCGCCACCATCGGGCTCGGCGGTCTGGTCCTGATGCTCGCGCTGGCGGTGCCGGCCTTTCGCGAAACCGCCGACGACGACTGGCTGAAAAAATCCGATCTCGCGGTGACGTTTCTCGACCGCTACGGCAACCCGATCGGCAGCCGCGGCATCAAGCATAATAACTCGATTCCGCTGGAGGATTTTCCCGACAACCTGATCAAGGCTACGCTCGCAACCGAAGACCGCCGCTTCTACGACCATTTCGGCATCGATGTCGCCGGCACCTTCCGCGCGCTCTTGACCAACGCGCAGGCCGGCGGCGTCAGACAAGGCGGCTCGTCGATCACCCAGCAGTTGGCGAAGAACCTCTTCCTGAGCAACGAACGCACCATCGAGCGCAAGGTCAACGAGGCATTTCTTGCGATCTGGCTGGAGACGAGGCTCACCAAGAATGAAATCCTGAAACTCTATCTCGACCGCGCCTACATGGGCGGCGGCACCTTCGGCGTCGATGGCGCCGCGCATTTCTACTTCAACAAGTCGGCGCGCGACGTCAATCTGGCGGAATCGGCGATGCTCGCCGGGCTGTTCAAGGCGCCTACCAAATATGCGCCGCACATCAACCTGCCCGCCGCCCGCGCCCGCGCCAACCAGGTGCTGGATAACCTGGTCGATGCCGGTTTCATGACCGAAGGTCAGGTATTTGGCGCACGGCGCAATCCGGCCAATGCAGTCGATCGCCGTGACGAGGCTTCGCCGAACTACTATCTCGACTGGGCGTTCGACGAGATGCGCAAGCTGGTCGACACATTTCCGAAATCCTACGTCGAACGCGTGTTCGTGGTTCGCACCGCGATCGACATGAACGTGCAGCACGCCGCCGAGGACGCCATCGAAAACCAGTTGCGCCAGTTCGGCCGCGACTATCACGCGACCCAGGCCGCGACCGTCGTCAGCGATCTCGACGGCGGCGTCCGCGCCATGGTCGGCGGCCGCGACTACGGCGCCAGCCAGTTCAACCGCGCGGTGGACGCCTACCGGCAGCCCGGGTCATCGTTCAAACCCTATGTCTACACCACCGCCCTTCTCAACGGCTTCAAGCCGACCTCGATCGTGGTCGATGGCCCGGTCTGCATCGGTAACTGGTGTCCGCAGAATTACGGCCATTCCTATTCCGGCGCGGTGACGCTGACGCAGGCGATTACCCGATCGATCAACGTCGTTCCGGTGAAACTGTCGATTGCGATCGGCGGCAAGGGCGGACCGAAGGCCGGCCGCGCCAAGATCGTGGAAGTGGCGCGCCGCTTCGGCATCAAGGCGCCGCTGCCGGACACGCCGTCACTGCCGATCGGCGCCGACGAAGTCACCGTGCTCGAACACGCGGTGGCCTATGCGACATTCCCCAACAAGGGCAAATCGGTCACGCCGCATGCGGTGCTGGAAGTACGCACCGGCGCCGGCGATCTGGTCTGGCGCTTCGACCGCGACGGCAAGAAGCCGCTGCAGGCCATTCCGGCCTCGGTGGCCGCCGACATGGCGGGCATGATGAGCCACGTCGTCAGCGAAGGCACCGCGCGGCGGGCCGCACTCGACGGCATTCCGACTGCCGGCAAGACCGGCACCACCAACGCCTATCGCGACGCCTGGTTTGTCGGATATACTGGCAACTTCACCTGCGCGGTCTGGTACGGCAATGACGATTATTCCGCGACCAACCGCATGACCGGCGGCTCGCTGCCGGCACAGACCTGGCACGACATCATGGTCGCGGCGCATCAGGGCGTCGAGATCAAGGAGATCGCCGGCATCGGTGCTGGTACGAAACTTCCGGCCGGACCGGTCTCTGCGACGGTTGCGGCCAACGGCGTTTCGAAATCTCCCGAACAGAAGCCGGGACCGCCGCCGATCCTGACCAAGCGCGGAGCGGATATTCTGGTGCGCGTTGAAAAAATGCTCGACGAAGCCGGCAAGACCGCAGGACGGACCTCGTCCAGCGATCCGGTGAAGCCAGTCAAGCCATTGTCGTCCAACACAATCGCCTTCCCGGAAAGCTTTGCGGCGGCGGTACCGGGCGATCCGGCCACATCGTCGCCGCGCAAGAATTAGCCGTGCGGCTGATCTTCATCACCTTGCTGGCGCTGATCGTCGCCACCGTCGTCGGCCTCGGCACGACATGGATGACGGCAACGCGCGGCACCGATGTCGGCACGCTGCGGATCGGCGCCTGGACCGCCCGGCCCAAGACCGGCACCGCGGACATCGATCCTTATTCACGGGCGTCGATCGCCCGCAGCGGCGAACTGCCGGTCGGCACCGGCGACGGCGTGGCCTTCTCGGCGACCACCGACGACCGCAAGTGGCCGCTCGACGGGCGGTGCGACGTGGTCGTCAGCGGCGTCACGCCGGCGGCGCGGTTCTGGACCTTGACGCTTTACAACCAGAAGGGCCTGCTGGTTGCGAATTCGCTGCAACGTTACGGGTTCACCAGCCAGGAAATCATCCGCGGCGCGGACGGCACGTTCGAGGTCCGGATAGCGTCGCGATCTCGGTCTGGGAACTGGTTGCCCACCGGCGGGATCGAGCGGTATGCGCTGATGCTGCGGCTTTACGATACGCCGGTCGGCGTGGCGACGCGCACCCAGCGCGACGCGCCGATGCCCTCGATTACCACGGTGGGGTGTCCATGATCCGCCTGCTGTTCACCATTGTCGCGGGGGTGCTGCTGGGCGGCGTCGTGCATCTCGTCAGCGTGCTGGCGTTGCCGCGCATCGCGACCCAGGATGCCTATTCGCGCCTGACGCCGATGACCCGGCTCAATGCCGTCACCACGCTGCCCCCGGCTGATCCCGATCACGCACCGATGCCGTTCATGGACCCGGCGTTCGCGATTGCGATCTGCCGCTACGATCTGTCGGGCGGCCCGATCAAGCTCGCGGTCCCCGTCAGCCAGGCCTACACGTCGGTGTCGTTCTATACCCGCAACGAGGTCGCCTATTACGCGATCAACGACCGCTCCGCAGGACGCAAGGTGATCGAGCTCGATCTGATGACCGAAGCCCAGCATGCCGAACTGCCGGAAGATGAGGACGTGACAGCGGCCGACCGCCTGATTATCGATTCTCCGACAGCGACGGGGCTGATCGTGCTGAAGGCGCTCGCGGCGGAGCCCAGCCTGATGACCCAGGCCCAGGCGACGCTCGCGGGATCGAGCTGCGCGGTGCAGACCGACGCGCCGCCGGCAAAGCAGGAGGAGCCCGCGCGCCCCCCCGCACCTCCGGTACGCGGCGGCAAACGCTGATCGCTCCAGGCACCTTTCGTCGCGCCATCGAGGTGTTCCGTTCCATGCGGGCAACCGCGTCGGCGAGTTTGTGCGATGACAGTTGCGATATCAGCTTGAAGCTGGTGCGCACCGAACCTTCAATCTTGTCCGGGTCGTAAATATCGAAATATCGCGTCAGGTGCGGCGACGGCGACGACGGCGCGGGGCGGCGCCCTCTTCCGGTCCGCTGCCGCCACTGGTTTCATCCGGGGTGCGTTCGATCCGGATCGCGGGAAGGATCACGACGATCCCCATGCCTTCGCGCGGGGCGCCATCCGTGGTTGAGCCCGGCCGCCGCAAGGCCGCATCCACTGGAAATTCGATGATGGTGCCCATGTCCAACTCTTTCTGGTTGCCGCTCCGACACGATTTGATTTGCTGGCGACACGCCATCATTAAAATCAGGGCATGGTTAACGGCATCTTAATTGTGAGTGGCTCAACGCGGCACAATGAGATGAGAATACGATGCCGGGTCTTCACCGGTTGTTTTCCTTAACGCGATATTAAAGCGACAGGGCATATTCTCGCGCCAGCATCCCTCAGTCGCGTATCCTGACATGACCGCACCTCCACTTTTCCCGGGTTTCGACGGCCTCATGACACTCTCCCGCCGGGAGGGCGTCGACATCAGACCGACGCTGCTGCGGGTGCTGACCGACCTTTACGTCAAGGCCAGCTCGCACAACGGCGACGAGAAGCGACAATTCGTCGAACTCAGTTCCCGCCTGATCGATCATGTTGACGACGCGACGCGCGTGGCCGTGCGGGAGCGCCTTGCGACATATCCGGATACACCGATTGAAGTCCTGGACAAACTCGGACTGAAACCTACCGGTCCCGATCAGCAACTTCCGCTCGCGCAAGAGATTCCTGAAGCTCCTTCAGCGCCGCCACCGGTAAAGGCATTGACCGAGACGCAATTGCGGATCACGTCGCATTTGTCGATGCAGCCAAAGGATGCTGCCGAGATCAACGACATGTTTTTCGGCGCCAGTTCCCGTGAGCGCGGCTTGATCCTGCGTAGTCTCGAGGAAACCCCGATCAAGGGTGCTTCGCGCGTTCCGGCGATTTTTGCCGCCCGTGCCATCGAGACGCTGGAAATGGCCGCACTTGCCTCCGATATCGAAAACTTCACGCGGGAACTGGGCGAGACGCTGTTTCTACCGATGAAAATGGCAACCCAGGTGGTCAGCGATCCCGGCGGTGAGCCGCTGGCTTGCGCACTCAAGGCGCTGGGCATGCCCGGTCCGGTCTTCCAGCGCGTGCTGATATTCATTCCCCAATTCGGACAATCTGTCGCCAGCGTTTACCGGCTGTCGGACCTGTACGACCGTCTGAGCGAACGATCCGCTCTGGTGATGCTGGCAGCGTGGCGCGGCTCGACCGTCGCGGCGACCCGCGCCAAATATCGTCCTGCGCTTTACGACGACGAACGCCATCGCGCCCGCCCGGCGCCTGCGCAAACCCGCCCGGCCGTCCAGCCCGGCATCGCCTCCGGCACGCGAAACGCTTCCCAGGGATCGGGAAGCTAGCCTTTCGCCAGATCGAGAAAATGCCGCCCTGCCCGATCCTCGATCTCCACGATCCAGACGTCGGGGTCGAACTTCCGCTCTTTCGCAATCCGCTCTTCCACCGCTTGTTCCGGTATCGGCTGCGGCGATGTAGCTGCAAAAATCCGCTCGATCGGCCGGCTGTCGTCATAGACCGTCTGCGGCGCCGGCGCGTACAGCATGGCCGTGCCGTCGAGCAACGCTACCTTGACGAAAACGGCGCCGGCCTCTTCCGCGCCGCGCTTGCGCACGGCGCCGAATACCCCCTCGGTCTGGCAGCGGCGCAAATAGGCCGCCACCCAGATGCTGGATTTCAATCGCATCAGAGACGATAGGCCAGCGGAAATGTCGAAGCTAGGGCGTCAACCTAGTGGGCGGCAAGATACCCCGAGCTTCGATCAGGCCCCCGGCATATTGTTTCCGACCGAGGGCATGGCGGCCTGTTTCGGAGCCATACCGCGCCAAACCGAAATGACGGTGAGCAGAGCGGCCAGCCCCACCCAAATCCAAACCAGGTCCCAGATCATTGCGTCCTATCCTTGCTTGTTTCCGGGAAGCAGCGACGCTGCCGATCCGGTTTGTTACGGTCAGGTTCGCGATTATCGCGCGCCCTTCGCAGACCTTGTCTAGCTGACAAACTTTAAGGACGAGACCCCGGCGAACACCGCATTCGAGCGAACTTCCTCACCGGCAGTTAAGTGTGAGCGCCGCTGTCCATATATCGGTAAAGGATGGCCAGGCTTCGCGTGAAGTCGGTTCGCAGTAGACGCCGCCGCGCCGTCAATATTAAATTAACCAGCCACGGCTGAGAGCTTCGAGGATTGCTGAAGATGCCCAATCGACACCGGCCGTTTTCTCCGGACCCTGCGCAGATTGCCTTGAAACCGGCGATCTCTGGCAACACCATCAACGGCCTTGGGGAGACGACATCGCGCCGGCCGCGCATGGTGTACTGGGCACCAGACCCCGACACGATCGCACACGGCGGGATGCAGCGGTGGTTCTATCGGGTCGATCCAGGCAACCCGCACATGAACAGGGCGCGCGAGGAGCGCGCAAAGGTACTGGCCTCCTCGATGCCCGAAGTCACGGGCGACCCCGTAGCGCGTCTCCCGGAGGACTGGAACAAGGCGATTGCCGAGTTTGGAGACGATGGCAAGTTCGACATGTGGGGCGTGGCCCGCATGGAGCCGGTGTGGGTCTACGAAGGACAGCATGCGCCACAGCACAACATCATCATGCTCGGCTTTGCCCACGACTACGAACAGATCGCGACCGCGCCGGAGGCGACGGCCGGCGCCGAAGTGGTCCGGCAATACGGTCGGGCCGCGGCAGCTGCCAAGTCTGTTGCCGGCTGGCTTCGTCTGCAAGGCTGGGACGCGGAGCCATTGACCGGGCCGATGACATCGAAAGTCATGATGATCCCGCCGGCGATCGCCTGCGGTTTCGGTGAACTCGGCAAACACGGCTCGCTGATCAATGCGGAATACGGCTCGTCGTTCCGGATTTCAGCGGTTCTGACCGATGCGCCGTTCATGCCGACACCGAAGCGCACGTTCGAGGTCGAACTCGTTCTGCACCAATTGCAGGATCTGCGAGAACGCCTGCCCGCCAGAGGCTATCAGCCCGTCCAAGCAAATGGTCCGCGGCGCCGAGAAATGGTACGTGGACTTCGACCGATGCCTGCCGTTTTTCAACGAGACGCAGGGATGCGCGATCTGCATCGCGGTGTGTCCGTGGAGCCGACCGGGTGTCGGCTTGAATTTGGCGGCAAAGCTGGCGCGTCGGACAACACATCGGGACGGGTCCACGAACTGATGTGTGCTTGCGCTCGAACTCCCGATCGATAACGCTGCCCCGTTTGACGCGGACGAAGCGAAACGCCTATTTGTGTTGGACGTCGCCGCCGCTGACGGCGATCCGGACGCGACACCGAACTGTGCGCACGCCGAACAATCAGCAAGCCGCCCGGGAGGAAAGCATAAATCGGCGACGCGTTCTCAGGCTGACGGCAACGAGCGCAACGGTGCTGAGCCTGCCCAAGCGCCTATTCGCGCAAGCCTCAGGTCCTGGACCGGTCATGAGCGCGCTCAGCGCCTACATGAGCGCCGCCGGCACGCGTGAGCTTCCGGCCGAAACGTCCGAGCAGGCCAAACATCATCTGCTCGATACCCTGGCGGCGATGATTTCCGGATCGGAATTGCCACCCGGCCAGGCGGCTCAGCGCTACAGCCGCGAACGCAGCGCCAAGGGCAACGCGACGATCGTGGGTTCGACGCTGACCGCAGCATCGATCGATGCCGCGCTCGCGAACGGAGTAATGGCGCATTCGGACGAGACCGACGATTCTCACAATGACTCGCATTCCCATCCCGGTTGTTCGGTCGTTCCGGCGGCCCTCGCGGCCGGCGAGGAATTCGGTATCGATGGAGCGCGCCTGCTGCGCGCGGTGACGCTCGGCTATGACATCGGCACGCGCGTGATCCTCGCGATGGGTGACGCCAATTTCAGCTACGATAGCAGCCTGGCCACGCACAGTATCGCCGGAACCTTTGGATCGGCCGCCGCGGCGTGCTGCGCCGCCGGTCTCGACGCGCGCCAGATGCGCTGGGCGCTCGACTACACCGCGCAACAATCCTCGGGGATTCGTTCCTGGCGGCGCGATACCGATCACATCGAGAAGGCCTTCGTGTTTGCCGGCATGCCGGCGCGCAACGGCGTCACCTCGGCGCTGCTGGTCAAATCCGGCTGGAACGGCGTCGACGATGTGTTCTCGGGCGCGGACAATTTCTTTGCCGCCTACAGCACCAAACCACGGCCCGAGCAGCTGATCGAGAAACTCGGCGAACGCTACGAGATCGTGCAAACCGACATCAAGAAATGGACGGTCGGCTCGCCGATCCAGGGACCACTTGACGCGGTCGAGGCGATCCGCGGCAAACGGCCTTTCGAGGCCGACCAGGTGCGAGCGCGTCACCGTCCGCCTTGCCCCTCCCGTCGCGACGGTCGTCGACAACCGCGATATCCCCGACATCTGCCTGCAGCACATGGTCGCCGTGATGCTGCTCGACAAGACCGTATCGTTTCGCGGCGCGCATGATACGCCGCGCATGCAGGATCCCGCTGCCTTGCGCCAGCGCGCCAAGGTAACCCTGGTGTACGATGAAGAACTCGCCAAGCTGTTGCCGGTGCGTGTCGCCATTGTCGAAATCGAATTCACCGACGGAAGCCGGCTTTCGGAGCGGGTTTCGGCTGTTCGCGGCACGCCGCGTAACCCGATGACGCGCAGTGAGGTGATCGACAAGGCCCGCGATCTCGCAGCGCCTGTGCTCGGACGGGAAAAGTCGGAACAGCTGATCAGGACGGCGTTCGCGATCGAGACGGTCACGGATGTTCGCAATCTGCGACCGCTGCTGCAGCCCGGCTAAGCTCTAATCGATCGGCTTTCCCGTCATCGCGGTCAGTTCGCGCACCAGCCGATCGGACATCTGTCCGGTTACCGGCATCTTGCGCTCGCGTTCGAATTTCTGGATCGCGGCCTGGGTGTCCGCGCCAACCGTGCCGGTCGCCTTCAACTGGCCGTAGCCATATTCCGTGAGCGTACGTTGCACCGCGGCGACCTTGCGCGATCCCACGGTATTGGCCGTGCCAACCGGGATCGGCGCCGGCGGTCGCACCACGGTCGAAGGCGCTACGGGCGCTGCGGTGGTCGCCTTGACCAGATTGGCAAGCGGATCCGCCGCCTTCGATTCAACAGGTTTTGGTTCCGACGGCGTTTCGGTGGATTTTATCGTCAATTCGATCGGCCGCGGACGCGGCAGCGGGCTGACAGGCGCGGCCGGGATTGCCGGAATCGCAACCATCGACCCGAACATCGGCGCCGGGTGATGTCCCGCCTGCAGGAACAGCGCGTTGGCGATGATGGCGCTGACCACGGCGAAGGCCAGCGCGGCTGCGACCACGTCCTTTGGACTGTGAAGCAAAACGCGCATCACAGGACCGTGCTCGTTCTCCGCTTCGATCGCAGCCACATTGGCGCCGCGGCGGCGGCGCGGCGCCTCGATATCACCTGCAATTTGTCTAGGCACTTTTTTTCACCTGATGCGATTGATCCTGCGTTGCGGATCGCAACACCGGAGTGAGCGTTGCGATATTGCTTGACGGCTGCTCGGCCTTTGGCGTGAACGCCAGCGGCAGCGCCACGGTCACGGTGGTTCCTTCGTCGATTTTGCTTTGCACGGTCATTTCGCCGGAATGCAGCCCGACCAGGCTTTTCACAATCGAGAGCCCGAGGCCGGTGCCTTCGTGCCGCCGCTGATAGGTCTTGCCCGCCTGGAAGAATGGATCGCCGATCCGCTTGAGATCGTCGGCCGCGATGCCGACTCCGGTGTCGGTGACGCGAAGCAGCAGCCGCGCTCCCTCGATACCTGCGGAAACCGTCACCGTGCCGCCGCGCTCGGTGAACTTGACGGCATTGGAAACCAGATTCAGCACGATCTGTTTGAACGCGCGCGGATCCCCGATCATCAGGGGCATATCCTCGGGAGCGCGGGTGACGAGGTCCACACCGTTTTCCCGCGCCTTCAGGGCCAGGAGGTTGCAGCAATTGAGCAGCGCCGCGCGCGGCGCAAACGGCTCCGGCGTAATCTCGAAATTGCCGGATTCCATCTTGGACATGTCGAGAATGCCATTGACCACCGACAGGAGATGCTGGCCGGAATCGTTGATCAACTGGGCATATTCCTTGCGGCGCACCGCATCGACCATCAGCACGTCTTCCTGAACGATCATCTCGGAGAATCCGATGATGGCGTTGAGCGGCGTGCGCAGTTCGTGGCTCATGGTGGTGAGGAAGCGGCTCTTGGACGCATCGGCCTGCTCGGCGGCCGTGCGCGCCAGATCGAGCGCCTGTTCCTGGATTTTGCGATCGGTGACGTCGCGCATGACGGCAACGACCCCGGATTCGGATTCCATGGCATGCGCGGCCTGCTCGAGCGGCCGGCAACGCATCTCGACCCAGATGAAATCGACCGAATGAGCCTGACCCCACTCGTTGCTGCGCGGGTTTTCCCGCCGCAGGCGAAATTCGACGCTGCGCGCCTCGCCGCCGCGCGCGGCGTCCGAAAGTGCGGTGAGATAGGCCGGACGATCGGCGACATGAACGCGGTCGAACAAACCATGGCCCAGCAATTGCGCGACCTGTGTTCCCAGCAACGTCTCAGCCGCGGGCGAAATGAATTGAACCGCACCGTTGCGTCGATGACGCGAAATCACGTCGCTCATGTTGCGCGCCAGCAGGCGATAGCGGTCTTCCTCGACAGAAAGCAGCGAGACACTTGTGCGCGCCAGCGATTCCGCGCCGAAGGCCAGGCCGGCGGCGTAGAGCGTGGCCGAAGCGACACCGAACGCCATGAACACGCCACGCAAGGCCGTGCTCGCATCCGACACCGGCAGCAACTCAAAATGCCCGAGAGTGATCAGCAGGCCGGCACAGCTCAACGCCAGCGCCGAAGCGAACGCGACCACGCGGCGCGATGCCGAGAGCGACGCTTCGAGCGGGACAACCACAAGCCAGATCGCGGCAAAGGATTCGATGCCGCCGGTGATCATGGCCACCGTAATGACGAAGCCGGTCAGCGCCAGCGACGACAAGACATGCGCGCCTTCATAGCGGCCCGTGCGCGACAGGAACCACGACAGCAGGATCGGCGCGATCAGCCATGCGAACGCCACGACCTCGAGCGCCGTGGGTGCGCCGCGCATCGCCAGATAGACCGGAAAAGCAGCGAACGCCGCCAGGCTTCCGAGCAACCGCGGCGCCATGAACGCACGATGGCGCGCACCCGTCAGCGCGTCATATCGCGCGGACGGATGCAGCAGCGCATCAAGACAATCGCGGATGATATTCAAAATCGTCACCGCCTTAGCGCTTCGGCCTGCTCGTCAAACAGACGTGGCCGGAGCGCCCCCTTTATCGTTGCCTCAACCTGTCAGAGCGAAATTAAGCGAACGCTAAGGCGGGCGAGGCCGCGACCAAAGGCGTCGCATCGACGGTGTTTCGCATGCGATAAACGGATTTATTCGGTGCAGATGGTGAACGACCGGTTTCCAGAACGGAAGCGATATGGTTTCGAATTGGTGGATAGACGCGGCGTGCCGATTTTACCGCAAAATCCCGCATCAATCGAAAATTTACACCGAATCAAATCATTCGGGTTTTTGGCTCATTTTAGGCGATTTAACCTCAATACAAACACCGGCGATTTATCGACGGCTGCTAGTCAGGGAACCGATTGCGAGGACAACCGCAACGGTTGCGGAAGGACCGCAACGGATTGACGGGTAAAACCCGCAACGGAATCGAAGAGACGGCCGGGGTCGCGAGATGTTTTTTCTGCTTCGCATGGCATTCTGGCTCGGGCTGGTGCTCGTGCTGCTGCCGCGTGACAAGACGCCTGAATTCGAACAAACTGCCGCAGTTGGGAGCGTCCGAAGCCGTGTCGGCGGCAACCGCGGCGGTATCGGACATGAAGTCAATTCTGCAAGCGCCAGCCGGCAGCCTGCGAAGTCGGCGGCCAGGCAGCGATCGTGCTCTCCCACCGTGCCCAGGACGGCGCGCGCAAATTGTATCAGATCATCACCGACAAGCGTTCATCCGACCGTACCGGCTCGATCGGCGGGGGCGCCGAGCTTGAGGAAACCGCATCGCGCGACACTTTGACGCCGGAGGATCTGCTGACGAACTGGCGTATCCCATCGGCGCCGTAACGCGAATTCTGCGCGGGAACAAACTCGCTTTCGATTCCCAGCCGTCCTATATAGGACGTGGGGATCGAACGCGGGACACGATGACGACGATCGAAGAAATCCGGGATAATTTTGCGTTGCTGGACGATTGGGACGACCGCTACCGGTATGTCATCGAACTCGGCCGCACGCTGCACCCGATGCCGGAAGCCGAGCATTCCGCGGCCAATAAAGTGCAGGGCTGCGCCAGCCAGGTCTGGCTCTCCAGGCAGGTCGATCGCAGCGCCGGCAACGAACCCAGGCTGAATTATCTCGGCGACAGCGACGCCCATATCGTACGCGGGTTGATTGCGATCCTGCTCACGCTCTATTCCGGCCGCACGCCGCAGCAGATTTTGTCCACCGATGCCATCGCGGTGTTCGACGAATTTGGATTTCGGGAGCATCTGACGCCGCAGCGTTCCAACGGCTTGCGCGCCATGGTCGAGCGCATCCGCTCCGACGCCCGCGAGGCAGTGGCCGCGGCTTCCTGAAAGCAACGCGACTTATTTTTTTCGCCGCCGCTGCTGCCCCAGCCCCATTTTCTTGGCAAGCTGCGAACGCGCCACCGCATAATTCGGCGCTACCATCGGATAGTCGGGCGGCAAGTTCCATTTGTCGCGGTATTGCTCCGGCGACATGTTGTATTGCGTGCGCAGATGCCGCTTCAGCGACTTGAAGCGCTTGCCATCCTCAAGACACACCAGATAGTCGGGGGTCATGGATTTCTTGACCGACACCGCCGGCTTGGCCGGCTCCGGCGGCGTTTCGTTCCGGCCGGTCGAGAGCCGCAGCAACGCCGCGTGAACCTGGCTGATCAAAGCCGGAATTTCGGATGCCGGGGTCGGATTGTGGCTGAGGTAGGCCGACACGATCGTCGCGGTCAGGTCGGTGAAACTTTTGCCGGCAGCATCCGTCATGGCCTGAACCTTCTCAAGATCGTCAATATGCGAGAACCGGACACTACTGCCGCTTATGGACGCTGGTCGAGATGCGATCGTAGTTCGTCGATCGATGCGAACCGCATCATGCCTTCGGGCATCTGCGCCTCGATCGAGCCGTCGGAATACAACGAATAGGCCATTCCATCGACCACGCCTGATTTGAGCACCGTCACCTGCGGCGGATTCTCCGGGCGCGCTACCGGCGGTTGACGGTCCGCCACAGGCGGCGCGGTGGCAGCGTCGGCAAACGTCGAGGGCGCGCGGCTGGTGCGCAACTGCGACGGCGCGGCGGGTTTGGCGCGTTCCGATTGCGGCCAGGCGTCGTCGAAGTTCGCCGGTGGCGACACCTGATCTGATTCGGCAACCGGAGGCGCGGGGGGACGAACGTCAATCGCGGCAATCGCGGATGGATCGGCGGTTCGCGCCTCGGCGCGTTCACGCTCCTTGCGCGATTGAGAGGAAAACAACAGATTGCGCTTCGGCTTGGCGGCCGGCGCGGGCTCGACGGATTCCGCCGCGGGTGGAGCGTCGACGCGCGTCCGGTCGCGCGCTGCGGCTTCCTCCTGCCACGGCGCCCGCGATACTCCGGATGAGGCCACCGCCGGTTCCGCAAGGCCCGGGTTTTCCCGTCCCGGCTCGTGGCCACCGGACAGGAAACCCTCATTTTCCCGGACACCGCGCGCCGTGGCGTCTGCGACGGCCGGCTGTAGTACGGCTCCGGTATGCATCCCGGGGCCAAGCCGTTGCGCCATATTCTTCAATTCCCGAACCGCCGTCCAAAGCCCGACCAGCATCATTCCGGTGCAGGCCGTGACCGCGCCCACGAGAATCAGGGTATTGCCGAAACTGAATTCCTTGACCGGAATTCCGAAACCGATTGCCAGGACGCCAACCAATAGAACGCCAATCCCGGCAACCAACAACGCGGCCATCATCGAGTTCACCCCTCGGCTGCGCTCGAATAGCTCGCAAGCCGTCAATCCCACGATACCGTCATATTATGTACATCGCCAACCGCCAATTGTGGGGTGCGGTTCCCGAGCCAAAGCGTCGGCCCAATCGCACAAGGTGAATATGAACCGGGCTCCGGCCATCGCGCGACGCATCATCCAGGCCCGCGAAGATTTTTACCCTGCTGGCGATTGCTGCATTGCATCAGGGAAATTACGCCACAATTTCCAATTACTTGGGTATGGAACTGCGCTATATGGATGCCGGGGAACGAGGCCCAAAAGCGCTAAAGCTGGGCCACAGGGGACACCGGGTTACCAATAGCCATGTCATCCATTACCACTTCGGCCATCGATACGCCCGCACGGCGCTCGGTGGAGCGGACTTGTGACGACCTTGCCATCGTCGTGCTGGCAGCGGTCGCATTGATCGCAAGCTTTACGTTTCGCGACTACGGCCTCGGCTGGGACGACTACACCCACGCCGAATATGCCGACCTGCTGCTGCGGATGTACGGCTCCGGTTTCAAGGATACCAGCGCGCTGTCGTTCGCCAATCTCTACATGTATGGCGGCGGCTTCGACATGGCCGCGGCACTGCTGCACAAGGTCATTCCGCTCGAATTGTTCGAAACCCGCCGCCTGCTCGGCGCCGTCGTCGGCGTGATCGGTCTTGCGGTGACGTGGCGGCTCGGCCGGCGCGTCGGCGGCCCGCTTGCCGGACTCGTAACACTGCTTCTGCTGGCGCTATGCCCGACATTCTACGGGCATATGTTCATGAATCCGAAGGACGCGCCGTTCGCCGTTGCGATGGTGATCCTGATGCTCGGCCTGGTCCGTCTGGCCGAGGAATATCCGCAGCCTTCGCCGCGGACCATCCTGATCGTCGGTCTTGGCGCCGGCCTGTCGATCGGCTCGCGCATCCTCGGCGGGCTGGCGCTGTTCTATGCGCTGGTCGGCTTCGTGCCGCTGTTTCTCGACGAGATCCACACCCACGGCGCCCGCGACGCCATCCGGCGGTTCCTGCACGTCATCTATGTGCTGCTGCCTGGCCTGATCTTCGGCTACCTCGTGATGGGGCTGATCTGGCCGTGGTCGATCATGGAGCCCGGCAATCCCTTTCGGGCCCTGACGTATTTCTCGTACTTCTTCGAGAAGCCGTGGAAGGAAATGTTCGATGGCGCCATGGTGTCGGTGCCGGACATGCCCTGGTCGTATCTGCCGACCCTGTTCGCGCTGCAGCTTCCCGAAGTGCTGCTCGGTCTCACCATCGCCGGCGTCTTCGGCACGCTGATCTCGCTGTCGCGCACCGATGTGCGGCCCGCCGCAAGACCATCCTGCTGATGCTGACACTCGCGGCGACGCTGCCGCTGATCGTTGCGATGGTGAAGCGTCCGGCGCTCTACAACGGCATCCGACATTTCATCTTCGTGATTCCGCCGATGACGGTGCTGGCCGGCGTCGCGTTCGCGTGGGGCATGAACTGGCTCAAGGAAAATCGCCGCAGCTGGCAGCCCGCCGCCGTCGCGATATTCGCGTTCGGCCTGCTGTTGCCGCTCAGCGAAATGATCCGGCTGCACCCCTATCAATACACCCACTTCAATCATATCGCCGGCACGGTGCGCGGCGCCGACGACCGGTACATGCTGGACTACTGGGGTCTTGCGCTGAAGCAGGCGTCCGACGGCCTGCGCGAGGAACTCGATCGAGCGGCAGGAAGCGCCGCCGCACGGACGCAAATGGAAGGTCGCGGTGTGCGGTCCGCAACGTCCGGCGCAGGTCGCGCTCGGCCCCGACTTCACGATCGGCTGGGACAGCCATGCCGCCGACTTCGCGATGACGCTCGGCGAGTTCTACTGCAAGGGCCTGACCGCGCCGGTGATGGTGGAAATCAAGCGCGACGACGTCGTGTTCGCGCGAGTCTACGATATTCGCGGCCGCAGCATTTCCAGCCTGCTGGCGATTCCGGCGCCCTGACGCCGACACGCGCCGGCAAGGCATAACTGCCACGCCGGCCCCGCGCCTTGCTGCGAGGCACCTGCGGGGCTATCCTCGGCATGAAATCAGCAGTCACACGGGAGAAACCGGCCATGTCGCCAGCGGAAGCTCGCCTGAAGGAAGTGCCGTCGGAAATGACCGATGCCGAATGGAGCCAGCGGGTCAATCTCGCCGCCTGCTATCGCCTGATCGCGCATTACGGCTGGGACGATCTGGTCGACACCCACATCTCCGCGCGCGTGCCGGGACCGGAGCATCACTTCCTGATCAACCCCTACGGCCTGATGTTCGACGAAATCACCGCCTCGAGCCTGGTCAAGGTCGATCTCGACGGCAATCTGCTGACCAAGGGTCAGTACAACATCAACCCGGCCGGCTTCACCATCCATTCGGCGATCCACGAAGTCGCGCGAGGATGCCGGCTGCGTGCTGCATCTGCATACGCCCGACGGCACGGCCGTGGCGAGCTCGCATGGAAGGCCTGCTGCCGATGAACCAGACCGCGCAGCTCGTCACCCACGATCTCGCCTATCACGACTATGAAGGCATCGCGCTCGACCATGACGAGCGCCCGCGCCTGCAAAAGGACCTCGGCACCAAGAACCACATGCTGCTGCGCAATCACGGCACGCTGACGGTCGGCCGCTCGGTCGCTTCTGCTTTCGAGCGCATGTTCCATCTGGAGCGCGCCTGCACCATGCAGGTGCGCACCCGCATGCTGGGACCGACGGCCTATCCGGTCGAGCAGGCCGTGGTCGACAAGAACGCGGCGCTGTTCGCCAACCCCGACCGCGCAGGAACTGCGTTCGACCACGCTGGTGTGGCCGGCGCTGTTGCGCAAGGTCGACCGCCTCGACCCCGGCTACAAGAATTGAGAATTGGAAATTCTGGTGTAATATCGCGCCAACGACCTCTGCACTTCCGAATTCAAAACGCCGCCCAATTCCGGGCGGCGTTTTTGCTTTCAGATGGCGCGATCAAACGGCCGGCTTCCGATCCGCAATCTCGGCAGGCCACACCACCTCGAACCGTTCGAACATGGTTTCGATCTCGTCATGCATGGTAAAATCCTGCGTCGCGGCTTGCCGCCCAAAGAACCGGCGATGCGCGGACAACCACCAGTCCCGGGTGCGATCGCCCTCGCCTTCATCCCAGGCAAACCGTTGGTCGACCGAGTTCAATGGCCCGAAACGGATTTCGGTGGTGCGCCAGATCGCGCGCGGCCGGCCGTTGCCGTCAACCAGCACGACGTAACCTCCAAGGACGGGCGGCGCCTCCTTTTCGGGGCCGAACTGGCGAGCCAGTCCGGCGGTAGCCCGCTTGGTCCCGGCAACCGTGAGTTCGGCCAGTTCGGTCGCCATCGCTGCGCTATCGCCAAACGCCACCACGTCGTAATCGTCGTGCTGCAACCCGCCGGCTTCGCGGAAGCCACGCCAGAATTCGTCGGTGAGGGCAGTTCGCGAGCCGCCGGCCAAGACATCCTATCCTTTCGGCGCATCCGCCAGTGCGGCGAGAATACGCGCCCAGGAGCGAATGCCCTTGTGAAAGCATTTCAGGTCGTATTTTTCGTTCGGCGAATGGATGTTGTCGTCGTCGAGACCAAAACCCACCAGCACGGTATCGAGACCGAGCGTGCGCTTGAAATCCGAGACGATCGGGATCGAACCGCCGGAACCGATCAGCAGCGCTTCCTTGCCCCATTCGTCGGTCAGCGCGCGCTTGGCGGCGGCGAGCGGCTTCATGTTCCAGTCGAGCGCGATCGCCGGCGCGTTGGAATGACCGGCAAATTCCGCCTTGCAATCACCCGGCAGCCGCGCGGTGACATACTCGCGAAAGGCATTGCGGATCTTCACGGGATCTTGCCCCTCGACCAGCCGGAACGAGACCTTGGCGGAGGCTTCCGCCGGAATCACGGTCTTTGAGCCCTCTCCGGTATAGCCTCCGATGATGCCGTTGACGTCGCAGGTCGGGCGCGAGGAGACCTGCTCGATCAGCAAGCGATCCTTTTCGCCGGCGGGAATGGACAGACCGATCGGCTTGAGAAAGGAATCCGCCGTGAGATTGAGACTTTTCCGCTGCGCGAGGATATCGGGCGGCAAATCCTTCACGCCATCGTAGAAGCCGGGAATGGTGATGCGGCCGTCATCGTCAAAAAGTCCGCCGAGAATACGGGTCAGCACCCGGATCGGGTTTTGCGCGCCGCCACCGAACAGGCCGGAATGCAGATCGCGATTGGCGGCCTTGATCCGCACCTCCTCGTAGACCAGCCCGCGCAGCGACGTGGTGATCGCCGGCGTATTCGGGATCCCACATGCCGGTGTCGCAGACCAGTGCGAAGTCGGCCTTGAGGTCGGCCTTGTTCGCTTCCAGGAAACGGGACGAAATTCTTCGAGCCGACCTCCTCTTCGCCCTCGATCACGATGGTGACGTCGAGCGGCAGCGAACCGGTGACGGATTTCCAGGCCCGGCAGGCCTCGACGAAGGTCATCAACTGGCCCTTGTCGTCTTCCGCGCCGCGCGCGACGATGATTTTCCGTCCGTCGGCATGGTCGGTCACGGCGGGTTCGAACGGCGGACGGTGCCAGAGACTGAGCGGATCGACCGGCTGCACATCGTAATGGCCGTAGAACAGCACATGCGGCCGCGCGCCGCCGCTTGCCGTTCGCCTCGCTCTTGGCGACGATCGCCGGATGACCGGCCGTCGGCCTGACCTGGGCGTCGAAACCGAGCGTCGCGATATCCCTGGCCAGATGATCCGCGGCCGCCTTGCAATCTCCGGCAAAGGCCGGATCGGCCGAGATCGATTTGATCCGCAGCAGGGCAAACAGCCGCTCCAGGCTGTTGTCGAAATCGGCGTCGATGCGGTCGAGAACCGGCTGAAGTTGCGGCGCGCTGGACATTTTCGATTTTCCCTCCGAAGACTAGCGGGGTTGGTCTGGGCATGGCAGGTTGTAGCTCGCCCTCTGCCGCAGACAAGGCGCCGGCTGCGTCATCCGGCAGCGGATGCAGCATGTGCCAGACCAGTCCTCCGGCAATCACGGCGGTGGCAGCAAGATTGTTCCCGAAGGCCTGCAGGTCGTTTGGAAAAAACGGAAGCGACAGGCATAACAGGCCGACCGCGATCCCAAGCACCGCCCATCGTCCCCGCCCGCACCGCGGGACGCGGATCATAGGCCGCCCGATGGATCAGGACGGTGATCGGAAAGAACAGCCACATGAAATAATACTGCCGGGCCAGCGGCGAGGCCACCGTCATCAGGCAGAACAGGATACCCAGTTCTTCGGCGTTCGAGCGCGGCGTCATCCGCGATCGCGCGGCGGCATCACGGCGACATATCCAAGTCCGATCGCGAGCGAGATCGCAAGCACCACCCAGTTGGCGGTCTTGAAATCGAGATCGAGCAGGTTCATGTACCGCGGCGGCTTGGCCGGATCGTCCTGGTTGTAATTGACCGGCCGGGTCAGCCGATGCGTCACGGCAATGATGGATTGATTGACCCACGACCAGTTCTGCTCGCGCGCTGCCCGAAACCCTGCTCGGAGCTGGTCCCGACCATTCCCTGAACCCAGGTCTTCAATTCCGAAACATTGTGCTGGAAGCCGCGCACCGGAGCCGGAACCACGAACAGAAAAAATACCGAGGAACACCACCATGCTGGCGGCGGCTGCCCACTGCCTCCGCCAAAGCAGATAGGGAAACACCGCCACCGGGAAAAACCTTGATCGCGGTTGCCAGCGCAAACAGGCTTCCCGCGCCCCAGGGGCGATCGTGCTGCAGCAGCCAGAAACCGATACAGCATCATCGCCAGCAGAACGAGGTTGGGCTGCCCGAGATCGAACATGTCGAAAACAAAGGTCACCGTGACGAAAGCCCGGCAGCGCAAACAGCCACGGGCCGGGCGTCCGTCCCGAGCCCGTCATCGCGTTGGAGAATTGCGCCGTCATCCACCACGCCGCTGCATTCAGAACCGACAAAACCAGATAGAGAGGTATCTTGCCGAAATAGCTGGGTATCGCGAGCAGAACCGCCGGCAGCGGCGGATAGATGAATTCGAAATAGCCATCGGGACCGTTGGGATAGAGATCCCTGCCCTGCAGCACCTGCTGCCCGGCCCAGAACCAGAGCGGATAGTCCTTGGTCTTTCCGCTGCCCCCAGATTTCCGGAACCAGAACGTCGGCGGTCAGCGCGATGACAGCAGACCAGAAAGAGAATATCGAGCGGCGCTCGCAACGACGGATATCTCAGCACACGCACACTTTCCGCAAAGGATTCAGGAGGATCACGTCGTAGCAAAAGCGAATGAACGAATGTCCTATCGCCGCAGCAGTCCGCCGAGCGCGCCGCGCACCAGCGCGCGGCCGACCGAACCGCCGATCGAGCCGCCCACCGATTTGCCGAGATCGGCAACCACCCCGCCAACCACCTTGTTGGTGACCGAGCGCGTGACGTTTCGCGCGATGACCTGACCGGTCGACATTTTGCCGCGCGAGACGTTGGTTCCGAAAATCGTGCCGACGATGGCGCCGATTTGTCCAAGAATTCCGCCGGCGGCCGGAGCGGAGCCATCCGCGGAGGCCGCGGTTCCGGCGACGCGCTTCTGCAGCACCTCATAGGCGGAATTCGGAATCGATCGTGGTGTCGTATTTGCCCTTCACCGGGCTCTTGTCCATGATCGCCTTGCGTTCCTCGGGCGTGATCGGCCCGATCCGCGCCGGTCGGCGGCCGGATCATGACCCGCTCGACCATCGCCGGCGTGCCGTTGCCTTCCAGAAACGACACCAGCGCTTCGCCCTTGCCCAATTCCATGATGACCTGGGCGGTGTCGAGCTTCGGATTGGGCCGGAAGGTCTGCGCCGCCGCCGCGACGGCTTTCTGGTCGCGCGGCGTGAAGGCGCGCAAGCGCATGCTGCACGCGGTTGCCCAATTGACCGAGCACCTTGTCCGGCACGTCGATCGGATTTTGCGTCACCAGATAGACGCCGACGCCCTTCGAGCGGATCAGCCGCACCACCTGCTCGATCTTGTCCATCAGCGCCTTCGGCGCATCGTTGAACAGCAGATGCGCCTCGTCGAAAAAGAACACGAGCTTGGGTTTCGGCGGATCGCCGGCCTCCGGCAAGATCTCAAACAGCTCCGACAGCATCCACAGCAGGAAGGTCGCATAGAGCTGGGGGCTCTGCATCAGTCTGTCGGCCACCAGGATGTTGACCATGCCGCGGCCATCGCTGTCGGTGCGCATGAAATCCTTCAGCGCCAGCGCCGGTTCGCCGAAAAACTTGTCGGCGCCCTGATTTTCCAGCACCAGAAGCTGGCGCTGGATGGTTCCAACCGTCTGTTTCGAGACGTTGCCATATTGCGTGGTCAGGTCGGCGGCGTGTTCGGCGATGTAGGACAGGATCGCCCGCAGATCTTTCATGTCCAGCAGCAGCAATCCCTGCTCGTCGGCCACCTTGAACGCGATGTTCAGCACGCCTTCCTGGACATCGTTGAGATCCATCATGCGTGACAGCAGCAGCGGACCCATTTCCGAGACCGTGGCCCGCACCGGATGGCCCTGCTCGCCGAACACATCCCAAAAAATCGTCGAAAACCGGTCGGGCTGGAAGGCAAGACCCATATCGCTCGCCCGCTTGACGATAAAATCCTTTGCTTCACCCATTTCGGAGATGCCGGAGAGGTCACCCTTGATGTCGGCGGCGAAAACCGGAACGCCCGCGCGCGCAAATCCTTCCGCCATCACCTGCAGCGAGACGGTTTTGCCGGTTCCGGTCGCACCGGTGACGAGGCCATGGCGATTTCCAAGCCCGAGCGTCAGCCAGGCCGGCTCCTCACCCTTGCCGATGAAAATTTTCTCCTCGGTATCGGCGATCTTGCTATCGGATGGTGCCATCACATCGCCTCTTCGCGTGCATCAGGGATTTTGCTGTGGCCTGCGCGCAACGATCATACCGCATATTGCGGGCCGATTGAAACCGGTCAAACTGCTTGACGTACCCAACGATCCGGAACCACGCATCTCAACGTTCTGTTCGATCTCGACAGAGGACAGAGTGCGTACTGCGTCAATATGCCGTGAATTTCGCAACCCACTTGCATTGCAGCAACACTCGACGCGCGATCGAACCTGAATTGCACGTCCAAATGCGGTCATCTCTTGTAATTCGTATCGCAGGCGATCAAGATAAATTCACAAGCTAAGGAGCCGGCACGCAACCGGTTGAGGGCGGGGTCATATGGACGAATTTGTAGAGCAGCTGGCCGCAAAGGCCGGCATCGACAATGTTGTGGCCGAGAAAACCATTGGAATTATTCTGGGTTTTCTTCGCAACGAGGGTCCTTCCGACAAAGTTCAGACCTTGATCGACAAGATTCCGGGCGCGGAAGCGGCAATCGCCGCCTCCGGCAGCGCCGGTGGTCTCAGCAAGTTGATGGGCGGCGGCCTGATGGCGCTTGGCACCAGGCTGATGGGACTCGGTTTGGGCATGGCCGAGATTCAGAATGTGGCTCGTGAACTTTTCAGGTTCTGCCGCGACAAAATCGGAGCGGATCAGATGGGCGAGATCATCGCAGGGACACCGGGCCTCAGTCAGTTCGCTTGAGACCCATTTCATATTGAGCACCATGACATATCCGATCTCCGAGATTGATGGCCTGTCGGCCTTCACGGCTTCGAAACTGAAATCGCTGGGCATTCGCACCACTGAAGCGCTGCTTGAGGCCGCCAGCACCGTCAAGGGACGCAAGGCGCTCGCGGCGAAGACCGGCATCAGCGAGCAGCAATTGCTCGAATGGGCGAATTTTTCCGACTACATGCGGATTCCCGGGATGGGCAAGGCCAAGGTCGGACTGGTGCGTGCCGCCGGGGTCACGACGGTCCGGGAACTTGCGCTCCGCAATCCCTCGCGCCTGGCGCAGAACATGAAAGAAGTGAATATCAAGCGCAAACTCGTTCGCGTGCTGCCTTCGGAAAAGTCGGTCGAGCAGCTGATCGCGCACGCCCGCAAGCTGCAGCCCAAAATCACCTACTAGACACGTCGCAGAGGGCCCGGCCAGTCTGGCCGCCGGCCCGCCCCGCATCTTGACTCCCATGCACGGACCGCGCAAAGCGACCGCATGATCGCGACCACGTCCCGACCGGCAGCTGTGGCCATCCCGGCAGATCATCCGGTGCTGAACGCACTTGTCGTGCGGCCAGATCCCGCTGTCATGGGCATCTTGAATGTTACGCCGGATTCATTTTCCGATGGCGGACAGTTTATCGCGCCCGAGCGTGCGCTGGCGCAGGCCCGGCGCATGGTCGCCGAAGGCGCCGACTGCATCGACATCGGCGCGGAATCGACCCGTCCCTATGGCGCGCAGCCCATCACATCAGACGAAGAACTGAAACGCTTGCAGCCGATATTGGCAGATGTCGTGGCCCTCGGCGTTCCCGTATCCATCGACAGCATGAAATCGGCAGTCGTGGCCTACGCGCTCGATGCAGGTGCGACCATCGTCAACGACGTCTGGGGCCTGCAACGCGATCCCCGGATGGCGGGGCTGCTGGCGGAGCGCAATTCGCCTGTCATCATCATGCATAATCGCGACCGTGCCGACGCCGAACTCGACATCATGAAGGACATCGCCGGCTATTTTGCGCGCTCGCTTGCGATCGCGGACAAAGCGGGTATTTCGCGCGGCAATATCGTGCTCGATCCGGGCATCGGCTTCGGCAAGACCCCCGAACAGAGCATGACGGCGCTGGCCCGGCTCGACGAACTCGGCGTATTCGGCCTGCCGCTGTTGGTCGGCGCCTCGCGCAAGCGGTTTATCGCCTCGGTCGTGCCGTCGGAACCACATCAGCGTCTCGGCGGCTCGATTGCGGCGCACCTGATAGCGGCCAAGGGGGGCGCGCGGATCATCCGCACCCATGACGTGGCGGAAACCGTGCAGGCGCTGCGGGTGGCGGCGGCGATTTGGAACAAGCGATGACCGATACCATCTTCATCACCGGCGTCGTCATCCATGCCCGCCATGGCGTCATGGAACACGAGACCGAGGTCGGGCAGCGTTTTGTCATCGATCTCGAACTTTCCGCCGATCTGTCGGAGTCTTCGCGCACCGATCGGCTTGCCGATACTGTGTCCTATTCCAACGTGGTTGCGACCGCGACGGCAGCCTTCAAGAACGCCAATTACAAATTATTGGAACGTGCGGCCGGCGCGGTTGCCGATGCCATCCTGGCGGCATTTCCAAAGATCAGCGCGCTCAAGGTCACTGTACACAAACCGCATGCGCCGATCGCCGCGATTTTCGACGATGTCGGCGTTGTCCTGACGCGGGCCCGATCGAAGCCTCCGCATGGCTGACGTCTTGATCGCGCTCGGCGGCAATGTCGGCGACGTCCGCGCGACGTTTCAAAAGGCTATCGCCAATATCTGCGGCATGACGCAAGGCGCTGTGCTGGCGCGGTCGTCGGATTACGCCACGCCGCCCTGGGGCGATGAGCAGCAAGCGCGCTTCATCAATGCCTGTATCGAAATCGAAACCAGCCTCGACCCCCACGCATTGTTGTTTGCGTTGCACAAGATCGAAGCGAAGTTCGGCCGCAACCGAGCCAAGGAAACGCGCTGGGGCCCGCGCACCCTCGATCTCGATCTGATCGCCTATGACGATGTTTCGATTCAAAAGCCGGAACTGAAGCTGCCGCACCCTCGCCTGTTCGAACGCGCCTTCGTGCTGGTGCCGCTGCTGGAAATCGCGCCGACACGCCTCATCGCGGGGCGCAACCTCAACGCGGCGCTGGCAGAGCTATCGACCGAGGGAATCGAACGGCTGCCCGATCTCGGCTAACCCCCCTACCCAAAACAACCGTTTGGCTTGGCAGGCGGCACGTGGCATTTTCCGGCCGATAAAGCCGCTCCTGGAGCTGTCAGCCGAATGGCATCTGCGACCGACGACCTGAAACTTGCCGCCGATTTCGCGCCGGCGAACTATGACGACTGGCGCAAGCTGGTCGACGGCGTGCTGAAGGGCGCGCCGTTCGAACGGCTGGTCAGCAAGACCTATGACGGGTTGAAGATCGAGCCGATCTACACGCGCGCGCATGATGCCGCACCTATAGCGGGCCGGGCCGCGGCGGCACCCTGGCAGATCATGCAGCGGATCGATCACCCGGATCCGGCGATGGCCAACGCGCAGGCGCTGCACGATCTGGAAAACGGCGCCAACGGACTGACGCTGGTTTTCGCAGGTGCCAATGGCGCGCATGGTTTTGGATTGGAACCGACGGCGGCAGCGATCGATAAGGTTCTCGATGGTGTCTTCATCGATGCCGGCATTACCGTCGAGTTGCAGATCGGTCCGCAGTCGCGAATGGCCGCGATTCATGTCGCCGAATATGTCAAGCGCAAGGGTGTAAGCCCCGCGGCTTGCGACATCCGTTTCGGCCTCGATCCAATCGGCGCCTGCGCCGTTTGGGGATCAAGCCCCTACACCTGGCAGGAGATTGTGCCGGCCGTCACCGGCGCGATGAAAGGCTTGTCGGCGATGGGCTTCAAAGGTCCGTTCGCTCCCGCCGATGGACGGGTGATCCATGATGCCGGCGGATCGGAGGTCCAGGAATTGGCGTTCGTGCTGGCGACCGGCCTTGCCTATCTGCGCGCGCTGGAAAGCGCCGGTGTTGCGCTGGACGATGCGCAAGGCATGGTCTATGCGCGGCTTGCCGCGGACGCCGATCAGTTCCTGACCATGGCAAAGTTTCGCGCGCTGCGGCTGCTGTGGGCTCGGATCGAACAAGGCTGCGGCCTCACCCCGAAGCCAATCTTCATCGCCGCCGATACGGCATGGCGGATGCTGACCCAGCGCGACCCTTACGTGAACATGTTGCGCGCGACCATCGCCACATTTTCCGCCGGCCTCGGCGGCGCCAACGCCATCAACGTGCTGCCGCATACGCTGGCGCTGGGACTGCCGGATGCATTCGCCCGGCGCGCGGCGCGCAATACCCAGCTGGTGCTGCTGGAGGAATCCAATCTCGCCAGGGTGTCCGATCCTGCCGCCGGCTCCGGCGGCATCGAAACCCTGACGCAGCAGCTTTGCGAAGCCGCATGGTCGCTATTCCAGGAGACGGAAAAAGCCGGCGGCGTCTTCGCGGCGCTTGAACAAAACCTGATCCAGCAAAAACTCGCCGAGACGCGGAAGGCGCGTGAAGGAAACATTTCCAGGCGCAAGGAGGCGCTGACCGGGGCCAGCGAATTCCCCAACCTGCACGAGACCCCCATCACGGTGCTGGATGCGAACCCGGTCGTGCTCGCGCCCTATGGCGAAGCGAAAATAAAATTCGACGCCCTGCCGCCGATGCGGCTGGCTGCAGCGTTCGAAGCGTTGCGTGACAAATCGGACCACCTTCTGAAAACAACTGGCGCGCGGCCAAGGGTCTTTCTCGCCAATCTCGGCACCCCCGCCGACTTCACCGCACGCGCGACGTTCGCCAAGAGTTTCTTCGAGACCGGCGGGATCGAGGCGATCGACAACGAGGGATTTTCCGATCTCGCCGCTCTCACCGCTGCGTTTAAAGCCTCCGGCGCGGCGCTCGTCTGCCTGTGTTCTTCCGACAAAGTCTATGCTGAGCAAGCAACCGCCGCCGCGCAGGCGCTTCAGGCCGCAGGCGCAAGACATATCTATCTGGCAGGCCGGCCGGGCGATCGGGAAACCTCGCTGCGCGCAGCCGGCGTCGGCCATTTCATTTTTGCCGGAAGCGATGCATTGGCGACCCTGCAGGAAGCTTACGGGTTGACGGAGAAGCCATGACATCGGCAACAAAACCGGTCCTGACCGGCGGCTGCCAATGCGGCGCGGTTCGCTTTGCCGTGTCGGCAGCCCCGGTGCGGGTCAGCATCTGCCATTGCCGGATGTGCCAGAAAGCAACAGGTGCGCCGTTCGCTTCCCTGGCCGATATCGAGCGCGGTGATTTCACCTGGACCCGCGGCAAACCCGCCGCGTTCCGCTCCTCCTCCATCGCCGAGCGCGATTTCTGCGCCGATTGCGGCACGCCGCTCAGTTTCCGTCGCATTGACGGACCGCGGATCGAGATCATGACCGGGGCTTTCGACCGCCCGGACCGGGTGGTTCCGACCCGGCAATTTGGAACCGAATCCCGGCTTGGCTGGGTGGTGGCGATCGCCAACCTGCCGAGCCAGACCACGCTGCAGAACTACGGTCCGGACAAGCTTGACGGCATTGTTAACTACCAGCATGCGGACCATGACTAGCGACCGCAAAGGCCGCCTGTGCTATAATGGCAACCCATGAGCCGCATACCAGACTTTACGAATATCGCCTTTCAAAACGCCGCCCGCGCTGAACCCGCCGGCGGCGCAGAGCCATGGCTGACGCCCGAAGGCATCCTGGTAAAACCGGGCTATGCTGAGGCCGACCTCGCAGGCATCGACTTCCTTGAGACCTGGCCCGGCATCGCGCCCTATCTGCGCGGCCCCTACCCCACGATGTATGTCAACCAGCCCTGGACCATCCGACAATACGCCGGATTCTCCACCGCGGAAGATTCCAACGCCTTTTATCGCCGCAACCTCGCCGCCGGACAAAAAGGACTGTCGGTCGCGTTCGACCTCGCCACCCACCGCGGCTACGACTCCGACCATCCGCGCGTGACAGGCGATGTCGGCATGGCCGGCGTGGCGATCAATTCGATCTACGACATGCGCACGCTGTTCTCGGGCATTCCGCTCGACCAGATGAGCGTGTCGATGACCATGAACGGCGCGGTGCTGCCGATCCTGGCGCTGTTCGTCGCCGCCGCCGAGGAACAGGGCGTGCCGCCGGAAAAACTCTCCGGCACCATTCAGAACGACATTCTGAAAGAGTTCATGGTGCGCAACACCTACATCTATCCGCCGGCGCCCTCGATGCGGATCATCTCCGACATCTTTGCCTATACATCGCAGAAGATGCCGAAATACAATTCGATCTCGATCTCCGGCTATCACATGCAGGAAGCCGGCGCGACGCAGGACCTCGAACTCGCCTACACGCTGGCCGACGGCGTCGAATATCTCCGGGCAGGGTCTGGCGGCCGGTCTCGATGTCGACCGCTTTGCGCCGCGGCTGTCGTTCTTCTGGGCCGTCGGCATGAACTTCTTCATGGAAGTCGCCAAGATGCGCGCGGCGCGGCTGCTGTGGGCCAAGCTGCTGACGCAGTTCAATCCGAAGGACCCGCGCTCGCTGAGCCTGCGCACCCATTGCCAGACCTCGGGCTGGTCGCTGACCGCGCAGGATGTGTTCAACAATGTGATGCGCACCACCATCGAGGCAATGGCGGCGACGCAGGGTCACACCCAATCGCTGCATACCAATGCGCTCGACGAAGCGCTGGCGCTGCCAACCGATTTTTCGGCGAGAATCGCGCGCAACACCCAATTGTTCCTGCAGCAGGAAAGCGGCACCACCAGGATCATCGATCCCTGGGGTGGCTCCTATTATGTCGAGCGCCTGACCCACGACCTTGCGGCCAAGGCCTGGGGCCACATCCAGGAGGTCGAGGCGCTCGGCGGCATGGCCAAGGCGATCGAGGCCGGGGTGCCGAAATTGCGGATCGAGGAAGCTTCCGCCAAGACGCAGGCACGGATCGATGCCGGCAAGCAGGCGGTAATCGGCGTCAATAAATTCAAGCCGGTCAACGAGGCGCCGATCGACGTGCTGAAAGTGGAGAATTCCACCGTGCGGCGGCTGCAGATCGACAAGCTGTCGCGACTGAAAAAAGAGCGCAACCAGAAAGACGTCGACGACGCGCTGGCGGCGCTGACCCGCAGCGCCGGCGAGGGCAATGGCAACCTGCTGGCGCTGGCGATCGATGCCGCGCGCGCCAAGGCCACCGTCGGCGAAATCTCCGATGCGATGGAAAAGGTGTTCGGGCGGCACCGCGCCGAAATCCGGTCCATCACCGGCGTCTACAAGCGGGAGGCGTCCACCATGTCCAACCGGGTCGAAAAAGTGCAGGCGCTGATCGATGCGTTCGAGGATGCCGAAGGGCGCCGCCCGAGAATTCTGGTGGCAAAAATTGGCCAGGACGGCCACGACCGCGGCCAGAAGGTGATCGCGTCCGCCTTTGCCGATGTCGGCTTCGACGTCGATATCGGGCCGCTATTCGCGACGGCCGATGAAGCCGCGCGGCAGGCGGTGGAAAACGACGTGCACATTCTCGGCCTGTCGTCGCTGGCGGCAGCGCATCTCACCGCGGTGCCGGAAGTGAAGGCGGCGCTGAAGAAACAGGGCCGTGACGATATCATGATCATCATCGGCGGCGTGGTGCCGCCGCAGGATTACGACGCACTGTACAAGGCTGGCGCAGAGGCGATCTTCCCGCCGGGCACGGTGATCTCGGATGCCGCGGAAGAGCTGATCCACAAGCTCAATGCAAGGCTCGGGCACAGCGAGGCGGCGGAGTAAAATGATGAAGCACGTTGCCATTACGGAAGCCGAATCCCAGCTCAATAAGCTTGTGGCTGAAATCGAGTCGACGGGAGATGAAGTGATCATCACGCGTGACGGCGTGCCGGTGGCACGGCTGGTTCGCGAAAACAAACATCCGCGGAGCAGTGAATTAACGCCGGAGCAGATTGAACGGCGCCGAAAGGCCATTGCGCGTCTCCAGCAAATCGCTGGCGAGTTAAATGTCGGTGCAACACACGAAGAGATCAAGGAATGGATCAATGAGGGGCGTCATTGATTGTTCTCGATGCATCAGCGGCCGTCGCATGGCTTCTGAACGAGCCTGGCTTTCCGGCTCAGGAACTGAACGAAGCGCTGACGATCGATCGGGTGGTCGTTCCGGCTCACGGGCTCGGCAACGCCTTGTTGACAGCGGTTCGACGAAAGCAAATCGACTTCGGACGTCTTGCGCAGATTTCGATCGAACTCCAAGGGCTGGAAGTTTCGATCGAACCGCTACCGCGGATGGAGCGCATTTCCGAATTGATTGAGTTCGCCGAAGGCCAAAATCTGACACTATACGATGCAGCTTATGTCCACTTGAGCATGACGAGCTATTCGACCCTCGCTACGCTTGACAACGCCATGAGACAGGCGGCCGGCCGGCTTCGACTTAATATTCTTCCGCGCTAGATGCCGGCCACCCCCCGCAACTTTCCTCGACATCATCGCCCTCGCCAACGATCTCCGCGCCGGCCACCGCGCCGCGCTGGCGCGCGCGATCACGCTGATCGAGAGCCGGCGCGGCGACCATCAGGCCGCGGCGCGCGATCTGGTGCAGGCGCTATTGCCCGATACCGGCCGCGCCATCCGCGTCGGCATCACCGGCTCGCCCGGTGTCGGCAAATCGACCACCATCGACGTGCTCGGGATGTTCCTGATCGAACGCGGCCACAAGGTTGCGGTGCTGGCGGTCGACCCGTCGTCGGCGCGCACCGGCGGCTCGATCCTCGGCGACAAGACGCGGATGGCGCGGCTGTCCGCCTCCGACAGCGCCTTCATCCGGCCCTCGCCGGCTTCCGGCACGCTGGGCGGGGTCGCGGCAAAAACCCGCGAGGCGATGCTGTTGTGCGAGGCCGCGGGCTTCGACGTGGTGCTGGTGGAAACCGTCGGCATCGGGCAATCCGAGACCGCGGTCTGCGACATGACCGATTTTTTCCTGGCGCTGATGCTGCCGGGCGCCGGCGACGAATTGCAGGGCATCAAGAAGGGGCTGGTTGAGCTTGCCGACATGATCGCGGTCAACAAGGCCGATGGCGACAACATCCAGCGCGCCAATCTTGCGGCGGCCGAATATCGCGGCGCGCTGCATATCCTCACTCCACGTTCGGAGCATTGGCATCCGCCGGTACTTACCTATTCGGCGCTTGCAGGCACGGGCATCGACGCTCTCTGGCAGAAAATTCTCGATCACCGCACCGCGATGAACGCTTCGGGCGATTTTGACGCGCGGCGACGGCAGCAGCAGGTGAAGTGGATGTGGTCGATGCTGGAACAGCGAATGCTGGCGCGGCTGCGAGCCGATCCCGGCGTGCGCGCTCGCGTGAAGAAGATCGAAGCCGAAGTCGCCGATGGCCGCATCACGCCGGCGCTGGCGGCGGAACAGATCGCGGAGATGCTGGGGTAACCCTCTCCCCGTGTTCCTGCAGATCGGTTAATTCTGTCCGGCGAAATCGTGACGACAGCAAAGGGAATGTCAGCGCGTGGAGCCTTGGGCCAACTTTTTCCTTGGAGAACTGAGCGCCTCGGCGGCGCTCGCCGGGCTGCTGTTCGTCAGCCTGTCTGTAAACCAGAGCCGCATCCTTGAACTCGGTCGGATCGCGGAGCGCGGTCTCGAAGCCCTGATCATGCTGCTGCTGGTGCTGGTCATCTCATCGCTGGCGCTGGTGCCGGCGCAAACACCCCGGCTGTTCGGCGGCGAGATTCTGTTCGTCGCGACGATGCAGTTGACGGCGCTGACCTATCTGGAGCGGGTGCAGTGGAGCACTTTGGAGCCGGTATACCGCAGCACCACGTTGCGCATGTTCATCCTGTCTCACGTCGCGACCTGGTTGATCATTGCGGCGGCGGCGACGCTGCTCTGGCGCGGCGATTGGAACGGGCTCTACGTTCTTCCGGCGGGAATGCTGCTTTCCTTCATCACCTCGGGCATGAACGCGTGGGTGCTCCTGATCGAGATCAACCGCTAGCCGGCGCTGGAGGCCTGCTGAAATATGTCCCGATGCCTTCGCATCCTCATCACCGGCTTCGGGCCATTTCCCGGCGCGCCGTATAATCCGACCCAACCGCTGGTGGCGCGGCTGTTGCGCTTGCGCCGCCCCGCCTTGAGCGATGTCGAATTATCGGGCCACATCTTCCCGGTCAGCTATCGCGCGGTCGATCGCCAATTGCCGGAATTGCTGGCGGACCGCAGACCCGATGCGCTGTTGATGTTCGGCCTCGCCTCCCGCACACCCTATGTCCGGATCGAGGCCCGCGCCCGCAACGCGGTCACCACGCTATGGCCCGACGCCGACCACCTGCGGGTGCGCAAGGGATCGATATCGGGCGGCGCCGACGCCCTGATGTTCGGACCGCATGTCTCCAAACTGCTGAGCGCGGCGTTGGGCACCGGCGTCGATGCACGGGCCTCGCGCAATGCCGGCAGCTATCTCTGCAATTATTTGAGCTGGCGCGCGATCGAGGCTGTCGGCGTCGACCACGGTCCCCACCTCGCGACGTTCGTGCACGTGCCGCTGATCGCACGCGATAGCGCCTCGCAACGCAAGGGCGCGGAACATCGCATCACGCTGGAAGAATTGGTCGACGCCGGTGAGGCCATGTTGCTGGAAACGGTCAAGGCGGCACGAAGGGCGGTACGGGATCGGAACGCGAGGCCGGAATGAAGAAGATCGATATCCAGGGCGCGCCGGTTTCGGCCGGCTCCCGATACCCCGAGCCATTCGCGGCTGCCTGTCAGGACAAGATTCGCCGCCGACTCGCGGTCGCGGCGGGCCTCAAGCAGATCGGCATCAACCTGCTTGAGCTAGCTCCAGGAGCCTGGTCGAGCCAGCGGCACTGGCACACCGAGGCGGAGGAATTCGTCTACGTGCTGGAAGGAGAGGTCGTGCTGGTCACGGAAGGCAGCGAGGAAGTCCTGCACCCCGGCGACTGCGCAGCGTTTCTTCCTGGCGACGCCAATGGACATCATCTGCAAAATCGATCCGGCGAGACCGCGCGCGTGCTCGAGATCGGATCGGCCGGCTTGAAAACCGATGTGACATTCTATCCGGACGTCGATCTCCACGCGAACGCGTCAGGCTATTTCCGCAAGGACGGAACACCGTATTGATCCGGTAACGGCGGCGGATCCCATTAACCCTACCCCCAACAATTGCCCGCATACGCCCTCACCTTCGCCACGCGATGCCGCATTTTTGCGTTACTCCATTACGGCGGGCGCGCGCAAATCGCGTCCGCCGGAGACGCGATCATGAACGTCAATCGCCGCCATATCCTGGGAGCAACCGCCGCCGGCGTTGCCGGCGCGCTGGCGATGTCGCCTGATGCCGCCCGCGCGGCGCCACTCACCTCCACGCTCGGACGCGACGCCACGCAATATGGCGTGCGGCCGGGCAGCGCCGACGATCAAACCAGGGCCTTGCAGCGTGCGATCGATGAAGCCGCGCGCGCGCAGGTTCCGCTCGCGCTGCCGCCGGGCGTTTACCGCACCGGAATGTTGCGTCTGCAGAGCGGCACCCAGCTCATCGGCATACGCGGCGCGACCAGGCTGGTTTTCACCGGCGGCGCATCGATGCTTCTGGGCGAAGGCGCTGGCGGCATCGGGCTTGCCAACATCACGCTCGATGGCAGTGGTATTGCGCTGCCGACGCGGCGCGGCCTCGTGCATTGCCTCGCCGGACGCGACATCCGCATCAGCGATTGCGAGATATCGGGCAGCGGCGGCAACGGCATCTGGTTCGAGAACGTATCCGGCGAGGTCAGCGGCAACATCCTCGCCGCTATCGCATCGACGGCCATCGTGTCGTTCGACGCGCTGGGCCTGCTGGTTTCGCGCAACACCATCACCGGCACCAACGACAACGGCATCGAGATCCTGCGCACCGCGATCGGCGATGACGGAACTCAGGTGCTCGACAACCGCATCGAGGACATCAAGGCCGGCGCCGGCGGCTCCGGGCAATACGGCAACGCCATCAATGCGTTTCGCGCCGGCAACGTGATTGTGCGCGGCAACCGCATCCGCAACTGCGATTATTCGGCGGTACGCGGCAATTCGGCGTCCAACATCCAGATTGCAGGCAATAGTGTCAGCGACGTCCGCGAGGTAGCGCTGTATTCCGAATTTTCGTTCGAAGGCGCCGTGATCGCCAACAACACCGTGGATGGCGCGGCGCTGGGGGTTTCCGTCTGCAATTTCAACGAGGGCGGACGCCTCGCGGTGGTGCAGGGCAACATCATCCGCAACCTGCTGCCGAAACGGCCGATCGGTACCGCCCCCGACGACGATGCCGGCGTCGGTATATATGTCGAGGCGGATACTTCCGTGACCGGCAATGTGATCGAGAACGCGCCATCGTTCGGAATCATCGCTGGCTGGGGCAAATATCTGCGCGACGTCGTCATATCCGGCAATGTGATCCGCAATTCCTTTGTCGGAATCGGCGTGTCGGTGACCTCGGGTGCGGGCACCGCCCTAGTCAATAACAACATGATCTCGCAAACACCACGCGGCGCCGTGGTCGGACTTGATCACGCCCGGCCGATCACCGCAGATCTTTCGACCGAAGGCGCGCAACGCTTTGCCCAGGTGGTGGTGGGAACCAATGCGGTGCGCAGGTAAGTGTGAGAAATTTGCAGGGGGGGCAAAGCCGCAGCCTGCCCGCCGATAACTGGCGCGTAACCGGTGCTATCGCATCGCAGCCTGCACCATTTCCAAAGCGCTGTCCGGAGCCGGCGCGGAAGACGCTTCGACCGAATAAAAAAATCCGGTTTCGGCGGCAATCGAAACATCGGATGGCGGCGTTGGAGCTGGAATCTCCGCCGGCTGCCAAGAAGGCCGATGCGCCTGATCGTGTAACGTGTCCCCACGCGGCGCCTCAACGCGGCTCTGCCAGGAAATGGCGACCGAATTTTGCCGCGAGGCTTCGCGCGCCGCCAGACCGCGCCAGGTTTCCACCGCGGTCCTGGCTTCCTCGATATTCTCGAGAAAGGCGAGTTCGGTGTGAAAACGGCGCCAGCGGCCGGTCTCGAGCAGCTCGGTGAGGTATTCCAGCCGATGCTCGGCCAAGGCGCACCAGCGCGCAACAACGTCGCGGCTTTCTGCCACGTCAACTCGATGTGTCATGAACCAGCCCGTGAGGAGAAGAGAACGGAACGCCGACGCAACCGGAGACGAATCAATCAGACGTGACAGGCATATCCTGTGGAAAACTTTTGCGTTGTCCAGCAGATGTCACCAATGGACACCGACCACCGCCCGAGGCCCAGAGAAATCGCGGGTTATCCACATTGTTCACAGTCAAGAGCTGCCAGGGGATGGTAGGGCTGCCCAAAACGAAAGACCCGTCCGGGGGGACAACCGGACGGGTCAAGCTATATGGGCGCTTGGGGTGGATGGGCGCTCGCGCCGAATACAGCCTCGATGGGGAGGGGTAACCGCTCCCACCCCTATTCGTCGCAGACGGCACCGCCTGCGTTCAAATGACCTGCGATTTTTTTTTACTTTTTCGGCGGGGATTTTGAGGTCGGAAATCCAGCGCTTTTCTCGTTCGATCGAATCGAAACCGGGCTCTGGAGTCCCAGCTTGACGCGTTTTCTTTCAGGACCGGTCTCTACGTGGATCAAGCCTGGGGCAGGCTTCCTCTCGAAAACGCTCTATCGCGCGGCGGGGGGATTGGTTTCGCCGGCCATGGTGGCCGCCGGTTGGTTCAAGGCCCTGGTCGCAGGGATATCCTGCCGGTCCCCGGCTTTCTCCGCCAAAAGCTTGTCCGAGGCCGCGGCGACCGGCGCGGCCGGCGCAGGAGCGATCGCCGAGACCGCGGCAAAGGCATCCGCTTCGCCGGCGCCGAACAGATCGTCGCGGCCGGGAGCTCCGAGATCGCGGGCGGTTTTCATCAGGATTGCGCGCACTTCATCCGGCTTCAACGAGGGACTGCGCTCCAGCATCAGGGCCGCCAGGCCGCTGACATAGGCGGCCGAAAACGAGGTACCGGAAGTCATCTGATATTTTTCATCCGGCGCCGGCAGGAAGATATCGACCCCGGGAGCGGCGACGGCGATATGGCCGCCGCGGTTCGAGGCTGCAAACAATCTGTCCTGGGCGTCGGTGGCGCTGACCGCAATCACATTGGGGTTCGCGGCGGGATAGAGCGGCGGCGATTTCGGTCCGGCATTGCCGCCGGCTGCGACCAGCACAATGCCCTTGGCCGCGGTGGCGGCGATGCTGCGTTCGATCAACGCATCCTTTGGACCGGCGAAGCTCATATTGACGATCCGCGCGCCGTGCGAAGCGGCATAGTCGAGCGCCTTCAGGATGACAAACGACGTGCTTTCCGCACCATTTGACGCCACGCCGAAGGCACGGATCGCCAAAATCCGCGCTGCCGGCGCGCTTCCCATCAACCGCGCATGCGCCACGATCGCGCCGGCAATGCCGGTGCCGTGGAGATGCGGACCTTCCGTGCTGCCGAGCGCGTCGAAAGCATCGGCAATCGCGTTCGCCAGTTCGGGATGCCGGATGTCTATACCCGGAATCGATCACGGCGACGGTGACGTTGGCGCCGCGAGCCAGCACATGCGCCTCGGGCAGGCGCAACTTGGCGAGCGCATATTGCGCGGGATCGCCCTCGCTCAATGCGGCCTTCTGCTCCTGCAGCAGGTAACGGAAATTCGGCTGCACCGACCGGACACTGGCGTCGGCGCCGAATTCGCGGCTTACCGTTGCCGCCGGACGGCCGTCGGTGATGCGGAACAGGCCGATCGTGGCGCCAATCAGCGGAAAATTCTGCGATTGCACGCGCACCAGGCCATGGCGCCGCGCCAGCTCATCGGCCTGCGCGTCGGATAGCGAGCCGTCAATCTCGGCCACGAATTGTCCAGCGACCGGGTGCAGATCGAGAGCTGTCTGCACGACATTGCGGCCCGGGCCGTTGTTTTTGGCTTTGTTTTTGGCTTTGGCTGCCGAACCGCCGCTGCCGCCACCGGACGATGTGACCGGCTGATCCGAGCATCCGCCATTGCTGTCGCGATAGGCGCCGCTACAGGCGGGACGGATCCTGGGTGTCGCCCGGTCCAGCCCGGAAACCCTGCCGGCCATATTCGCATCGATGCTCGGAATGCGCGCGCCGATATTGATGTTGGGCGAGCGCATGATGTTCTGCGCCTGAGCCGACGGCTGATCGAGCCACGCGGATGCCCCTGCCGCTGCGGCCAGCGCCAATGCCGCCCGCAGCACTTTCATCCGCAAATTCGCACGATCATGGACCATGGGACCTCAGGTTGCCTTGAAGAAGTGCGCGTAGCCTAAGGCGTCGCGACCGCGAGGCTGACGATTTTCTCGCCTTGCAGCTTGCTCATGAGACCGGCAACTTCGTCCTTGCTCATGGCTTTACTGCCGAATTGCAGCCGAAACAGGCCGCCCTTGGCGCCATCGACGATCGAGGCCTGATAGCTGTCGAGCAGCGCGGTGATGTCGGCCACGCGGGCATCCGGCGCGAACCTCACCAGCGCGCGCGGCGGCGTTTCCGGCCCCAAAGCACGGGTGGCAGGATCGTTCATGCTCAACGACGCGGTCTGGAACGGCGCGTTCTGGTTCTTCACCAGCACCGCGCCGATGACTCCGGCCTGCAGCAACAGCGCCAGCGCGCCGACGCTCGCCGACCAGGCCAGCGTCCGCGGCGAAAGCATTGCGAAAAATTCAGCGATCCGCGCCGAGATATTGCGCGAGCCCGACGGGTTGCGCGAAGGCTCCGCGTCGATCGCTGCGAACAGCTTGGTCATTGCGCGCGTCGAAGGCGCTCCCAGGCTTTCATTGAGATCGATGGTCCCGGCGTATTCTTCCCGGATCACGGCGTATTGTTTCGCCAGTTCGGGATCGCGGGCGAGCGCTTCCTCGACGCGGCGGGTATCGCGCGGGTTCAGCGTGCCCGCAGCATGCCACGGCAACAGCATTTCTATTTCGCCGGGCTCCTGGTCCAGCATTATTTTGCTCGTTGCCATCATGGCCAGCCTCGCTCTACACCGGCTGCCTTCAGCAGCTCGGCCAGTTTCTTGCGCGCATAAAACAAGCGCGTCTTCACGGTGTTCTCCGGTATCCCGACGATCTCGGCCACCTCTTCCACGGACTTCTCGTGGTAGTAGACGAGATCGACGATCTCCCGGTGATCAGGCGAAAGCGCCGTCAGGCACTTGCGCAACGCGTCACTGGTATCCTTTTTCTGTACCGCCACTTCGGGATCGTCGGACGTATCCTCGATCGCGTTGGCGGCCTCGTCGTCCAGTTCAACGTCCTTCCTGCGGCGCAGCGCCGACAGGGCCTTGAATCTCGTAATCGCCAGCAACCAGGTGGAAACGGCGGATCGACCTTCAAACTTGCCAGCCTGGCGCCACACATCGAGGAAAACCTCACTGATGAGATCCTCCGCAACCTGTTCGTCCCGCACGAGCCGCAACCCGAAACGAAACACCCTGACATGGTGCCTTCCGTACAACACCTGCATGGCGAGGCGGTCGCCTTGAGCGATCCGAGCGATCAGGACGTTGTCCGTAGCCGCCTGTGTAGCGCTCAATGGCCGTCTCGCAAGGTTGGTCGGATGGGATAGGCGGGCGGTTCGACCGAAAAGGCAAGATTCTTCAAATTATCGCAAGTACTGGCAGGGATCGGAGATCTGCCGCACGAGAGCGGGCCACCGATCAGCTTTTGGGCGTAGAAAGACCACCTAAGCCAAGAGAATGGTATCATGGTAGGGCAATGCTTCCTTTGTGACCCGGCCATCCACTGCCGACCTTAGCAAGGCTTGGTTCCGCAAAACAACATTGGCACCAACGAACAACCCTCGCCGCCCTGCTGCCCGGTTTCGGCGCATGCTGTCCCGGCAGACGGATCAGGCCGATTTTCATTGCGAAACAAGCGCAAAGGCGGCTTTCGACGGACCGGATCGGGGTGCGAAAGATACCAAACCTAAAGATACCAAACCTAAAGGCTTTTCTCCCTAAAGTTTCGCAATATCATTCCACGACGGCGGGACATGATCAGCGCAGCTTCACTGCTTGAAGATCAGGCCTCCAGCGGCACGATCGCGCTGGCCGCCGGGCTCCCGCTGGATGTGCTGAAGCGCCGCGTGGCGTATCGCAGGCATTACTACGCGGTGCAGACCGTCAGCTACGCGCTGGGCGCTGCGGCCCTCTCGATTTACGTCCATGCCGGCACCATTCCGGTGCTGATCCCGTCGGCATTCTTTTTGTCCGGCGTGACCCTGATCGGCGTCTTTGCCGCCCTGTCCGAAACCCACATCAGCGATCGTTTCGAAGATCACTACCTCACGGTTTTTCAGGTCGCCGGCCATGTCGCGATCCAGCTCGGGTTTCTGCTGGCTGCGCCCCAGATCGGCTACGCCTTCCTGAACGTGCTGTTTCTCATTTTCGGTGTTGCCGCGTTGCGGATGACGCAGTTTCAGGCGGCGATCGCGTGGACGCTGACGGCATCGGGGATAGCCCCGATATTCCTGTTTACCCGGATTCCCATTGGCATGCCGGTCGCCACCCCCACCGAGCGCCTCGCCGCGGCGCTGTGCTTCATCCTCACCGTCGGACAATGCGCCTTCGTCGGACTTTACGGCCACTCGCTGCGCAAGAAGCTGTACAAGCGCGGCGTCGAACTCAACGATGCGTACAAGCGCATCGAAGAACTCGCGGAACTCGATGAACTGACCGGCTCGTTCAACCGCCGCTGCATCATGCGGATGCTGGCTGACGAGATCCTCTGCGCCCGGCACGGCAAGACGCCCTGCTCGATCGCGCTCATCGACCTCGACTGGTTCAAGCGCATCAACGACGCCTTCGGCCATCCGATCGGCGACGAAGTGCTGCGGACATTCGCCATCACCATGTTCGCCAACATCCGCACCGTCGACAAGTTCGGCCGCTACGGCGGCGAGGAATTCCTGCTTGTGCTGCCCAACACACCCGGCGACGAAGCGGCGCGTATCCTCGACCGGTTGCGGGCCATCATCGCCGACCTCGACTGGAGCGCATTTTCGCCCGCCATGAGGCTGACGATTTCCGCAGGGGTCGCGACGCTGAACTCGAATGAGACGCCGGATTCGTTTCTCACGCGCGCCGACAATGCGCTTTACGCAGCCAAGGCGCGGGGACGCAACCGCATCGCCAGCGCCTGATCCGATTACCGGCTGCATGCAGCAGGCCGCGGCATCGGCGGCGTGACGCGGATCAAAACCGCAATACCCTCGACCCCACCAGCGCGCCGAGCGCGGCGATGAGCGCGGTCGCAATGGTGTACCAGGTCGCCACGAACAACGGTAAATCGTCGGTGCAGTGCGAGGCGTAGAGCGTCGCCGCCAGGCCCGCCGACACCAGCCCGGCCACCGCACCAGCGACCGCGGGCCGTGCCGGCGCGCCATGGCGCAAGCCGATCAAGGCCGCCGCCAACAGCGGCAGCGATAACAGCGGGATCGCGGTCATGCAGACCCGCGAATTGCTGCCAACCAGGCGCGTCATCATCGGCAGCCGCTGCGGCATCATCATCTCGCTGCCGATACCGGCCGCGAGAAGTCCGGCCGGAATCAGCAGCAACCACGCCCAGCCCTTCAGCGACGCGTCCGGCCGCGACAGACGCAGGCCGATCGTAATCGCCACAATCGCCAGCGCCAGCGTCACCGCAAATTTCAGGTCGAAAAACGGGTTATGCATCGCGGTCATGAAATCCGGCCGCATGCCCAGCCCCGCCATGAACAGCGCCACGGAGAACGGCGCCCCCGCGAGCAGCGACAGCGCCAGCACGAACCCCACGGGACGCGAACGATGGGCGTTGTCGGCCGCGAGCGTCCGAATGAGCTGATCGGTTTCCATTCTCAGTGTTCCCGTAGCCTGGCGGTGAGGCTGGCCAGTCCGCGATGCAGCGCCACCCGGACCGCGCCCTCGCTCATCGCAAGTTTCGCCGCCGTATCCTTGATCGACGCACTGTCCACCGCGATCGACTGCAGCACGTCGCGTTGCCGCGCCGGCAGCGATTGCAACTGGGCCGCGACCTCAGCGGCAGGCGCCGTCTCGGCGGCAGGCTCGCTTGGGATCGTCTCGGCGAAATCGTCGATGTTGACGAACACCCGCCGGCCGCGGCGGCGCAATGAATCGATCAGCTTGTTGCGGGCAATCGCGAACAGCCAGGGCGCGAACGGCGCGTTGGCGTCCCAGGTATGCCGTTTCAGATGCACAGCCAACAAAATATCCTGCACAATATCCTCGGATTGATCGACCGGTTGCCCTGCCCGCGCCAGACCGCGGCGCGCTGCGGCCCGGAGCACCGGTGTGACAGCCTTCAGCAGACGATGATACGCCGCATCGTCCCCCGAAATGGCTGACTGCATCAGGCCGGTCCATTCATCTTCACGTTCGCGCACGCGCGCTCCCACTTGGCAATTCGCTCGATCTTTCAATTTGTTACGTCTGGAGACGTCGATCACGAAGTCGTGATGACAGCTCCGATATTGTCAAGGTTCGCACCCGAAGGCTCATAACATCGTTCGCTCCGGCTGACACCCGCCCGCATCGATGCCACGTGATTTCGCGGACGACCGTCTCGAATAGCTCACGCTCGGCGGTTGTTGCCCCGTTTTCGCCTGGACTCGCCCGAAAATTCCCTTTTTCCGCCGCGCTGCGGACACGCCATGAGGTCTCCTTTGATTATCGGGGGCGGGCAACACGGGGAGATTGCCACATGATAATCAAAGCCAGCGGGCGCTCGGCATTGATACTGGCGACGGGATTATGGCTGTGTTTCGCGGGACCATCGCAAGCCGCGATCATCGCCAATGGCACGGCCACGGCGGCGAACTCGGCAGCACCACTCGCGTTGAACAAAAATGCCAAACAGAGTTTGCGTCCCTGGAAGAAGGTCGTGCGTCGTAAATCCAGCAAATTGGCGCTGAAACCCATGCCCGCCGGCAAGGACCCCGATCTCGTTGCCGACGACAACGCCAGTCCATCCGCGCTGCCGCCGTCGGTGGCCAACGCCAACGCCGAACTGACGTCCGCCGACGTCGCGGCCAGCAACGTCAAGGCGATGACAGCTCGAGCCAATAACATGCTGCAGGCCGCACCTGACAGCGCCGCCGTTGCGCAGCCTCGCGCGGGAACCCAGGTCGTATCCGCCGACCAGCTCAACGATGTCGATCGCGCGCTGCAAGCAAGTGCCTCCCCCGCTCCGACCTTGGCGATGGCCTCGGCCGACGCACCGGCCGCCCCCGTGCTGGCCCGGAGCAATGAAAGCTCCACCTGGGACCAGACCTCGCTGATCGGGAAACTCTTCATCGGCTTCGGCGCGCTGCTGACGATGGCCTCGGCGGCGCGGATGTTCATGGCGTAGGGGGCGCCCGTCCCCCGGACACTGCGCAGCATGAAATGATGCGCTGTCGAGCCGGGGGCACACAGACTGGACAAGGAAGTGTGTGTCCCGGCTCTGTGGAGCAGCGTTAAGTACGCTGCGTCGCGTCCGGGACCCGCCCCCACTTGTAGCCGATCCCGCCAGCGGGCACATTGGCCGCGAAACCTGGCGCGGGATGGGACATGGCTACCTTCGAGCACATCATTGTCGAGAGCAAAGGCGCGGTCGGCATCGTCACGCTGAACCGCCCGAAAATGCTCAATGCGCTGTCGTTCGGCGTGTTCCGGGAAATCGCAGCAGCCATCGACGACCTCGAGGCCGACGACAAGGTCGGCTGCATCCTGTTGGCGGGCGGGGAAAAGGCCTTCGCGGCGGGCGCCGACATCAAGGAGATGCAGCCCAAAACCTTCATCGACATGTTCGCAAGCGATTTCGCCACCATCGGCGCCGACCGCGTCGCCACCTGCCGCAAGCCGACCATCGCCGCGGTCAGCGGCTACGCGCTCGGCGGCGGCTGCGAGCTCGCGATGATGTGCGACATCATCATCGCCGCGGATACCGCCAAATTCGGCCAGCCCGAGATCACGCTCGGCACCATTCCCGGCATCGGCGGCACCCAGCGGCTGACGCGCGCGATCGGCAAATCCAAGGCGATGGATCTGTGCCTCACCGGACGGATGATGGACGCCGCGGAAGCCGAGCGCGCAGGTTTGGTCAGCCGTATCGTTCCCGCGGACAAATTGATGGACGAGGCTTTGGCCGCCGCGGAAAAAATCGCCTCGATGTCGCGTCCGGCCGCCGCCATGGCCAAGGAAGCCATCAACCGCGCCTTCGAGACGCCGCTGTCCGAAGGCATCAACGTCGAACGCAATTTGTTTCATTCGACCTTCGCGCTGGAGGATCGTGCCGAGGGAATGACGGCGTTCATCGAGAAGCGGAAGCCGGTGAACAGGAACAGGTAGACGGAGCGTCACCCTCACCTGTCGTTCCGGCGAACGCCGGGACCCATAACCACCGGCTTTGGTTGTTAGTAAAGGTATCAACCACATCGCCTTAACGCGTCTTCACGGCGTATGGGTCCCGGCGTTCGCCGGGACGACACTAGAGTTATCTATCCGGCTTCGCACCAGCGCCGCACTGACCAGCGCGCGATAGGCGCGTTCGGATAACGTGGCGGGCGCTTCGAGGCCGAGCCTTGCCAGACATTCCCTGTCGGCAGCATCCGGTCTCCCGAAAAATCCCTGCCACAACAATCCCGGCAGGCTCAGCGGCGAGCGCTGCGCGTCCTGCAGGATTTGCAGCGCCGGGATCAGCCGCTGCTCGGTCTCGGTGAAATCGCTGCCGAACGGGAACGACGGCAACAGGCCCGCGTCGCGTGCGGGCTTTAGCGCGCTTGCGATCCGCTCGGAAAAGTTCTGACGATACGCAGCCGGAATCTCATAATTCTTCGGCAGCTTGCCGGCGTCCTTGGCCTGCCGCATCAGGTCGTTCTGAAAACGGGAGTCGGCGACCTGCAGCATCGACGCGATCACGTCGGAGTCGGATTTTCCCCTGAGATCGGCGACGCCATACTCGGTGACGATGACGTCGCGCAGGTGTCGCGGAATGGTCTCATGGCCGTAGCTCCAGCGGATGTTGGAAACGCTGCGGGCTTTTTCCCGCCGCGCCGCCTCGACTGTCAGAATCGAGCGCCCGCCATGTAACGCGAACGCCTGCGCCACGAAATTATACTGCCCGCCGACGCCGCTGACGACCTGTCCGTTTTCCAGTCCGTCGGAAATCACCGCTCCCATCAAGGTCGCCATCATCGCATTATTGATAAAGCGGGCATCGACCCGAGCGCGGCGCTTGCTCTCTTCGCCGCCATAGAGCTCGTTGGTGAACGACACCGGCATCATCTGTATCCGCGCCAGCAGTTCCGGCGTCATCTCGCGGAGCTTGCGATAGAAGGATTTCGGCCCGAGGAAGAACGCGCCGTTCAGCACCACGCCGTCGACCTCGCGCTTGAGAATGCCGGCGTCGATCAAGGCGATAAATGCCTCGAACAGAATTTCGCTGACGCCGTAGAGCCCCTTCTCGAACGGGCCGGTTTCCCTGGCGGCGACCGGCACGTCGGGTGTGAGACGCTTCATGATGGCGTGATATTGCGAATTGTCGCGGTGGCGCAGAATCAGCCCCTGCGCCAGCGCGTCGCCGACTTGGCCGATGCCGATTTGCAGCGTGCCACCGTCACGCACGAGGCCTGCCGCATGCAGGCCGATGGCGTATTTGGCGTCGCTGACCGGCTCCGATGGCGGCGCGAACAGCGGAAACTCGGTCGCAGGGCTGTCGAGCACGGCGCTGAATTCATCCGCCGGCAGATCGCCCGCGCCCGGCATGAACGGCAATTCGGAATTGACCTGGCCAATCAGCTTGAATGACGCGCTTCCTTGCGCGCGGGCGCGTAAAATATCCAGCGTGGTGTCGGTGTTGCAGGAGAGGCTGTAGCGCGTCACGCCATCGACGACACGCTTCGCCACCAATTGGGTGACGACGTTGAGCCCGCGCGCCAGCAGATATGACGCCGCATGGGTGTAGTTTGCTGAAATGTAATGTTGCTGCGCATAGGGCATGTGCAGCCACTGTCCGGCTAGGAAGAAAAACTCGATCACCTTCACGTTAGGCGGCAGCGCACCCGCATGCAGCGCGTCGGCATAGGCCAGATCGGGATAGCTGCCGAACAAGCGGTCGATCACCGGCGCAATGAAACGCCGCTCCAGCAAATTGGACGGTTTTGGCTTTTCCAGCGTCAGCGCCGAAAAGAAGGTGAGATCGATGCTGCGGTCGGCGCTCGCGCGCGCGTACAGCGCGTTGACGATGTGATTGGCCTTGCCGAGCCCGAGCGGCAGTCCGACCACGAGATTGGTTCCGACGTCGCGAATGATGTCTTCCGCAATGTCGTCGGGATCGGAGAACATTTTGGGCATGGGGATTTTGCCTGAACGCGATCGGGAATGCCCGCGCCTGGAATCGAACGCGGCGCCGCCTCTATAGCGCATTTGCCCGATATTCGCGTCTGTGACGAACCGGCAACAGCAAACCGCCGAATGAGCGGGGGTTATCCTGCCTGGTGGTTTGCCTGTGGCGGCGGCCGCCTCTAAACAGGTAAATGGGTCGAAGGCGTCAGCGGGGGCGGATGTCCGGGTTGGTTGCGGGTTCACATGGCAGGGCGTGCCGCTAGAGTTGGCCACGTGGGAAGGCGCGTGCTTCGGTCGGGCATTTGTCTTGGCGTGGTGGCTTGCGTTGGTTTTGCCGCCGGCAACGCGCGCGCGGAAGGCCTTCCGGAGGCCCTGGTCAAGGCCTATCAATCCAGTCCGCAGCTGAACGCCGAACGGGCGCGGCAACGCGCCACCGACGAGAACGTGCCGCAGGCGCTGGCCGGCTACCGGCCTCAGATCATTGCGAGTTTGACCGGCGGCTTGCAGGCGGTGCGCAACCTCTTGCCGGACAACACCATGCAATCCGCCACCCTGAAACCCTGGACCATCGGGCTGACGGTGACTCAGACGCTGTTCAACGGCTACAAGACCGCCAACAGCGTGCGGGTGGCGGAACTGCAGGTGCAGTCCGGCCGCGAAGCGCTGCGCAATGTCGGCCAGGGCGTGCTGCTCGACGCCGTCACCGCCTACACCAATGTGCTGGCCAACCAGTCGCTGGTCGAGGCGCAGCGCTCCAATGTCGCCTTCCTGCGCGAGACCCTCGGCATCACCCAGAGGCGGCTCAAGGCCGGCGACGTGACGCCGACCGACACCTCGCAGGCCGAAGCGCGGCTTGCCCGCGGCCTTGCCGACCTCAACGCCGCCGAAGTCAATCTCGCCATCAGCCAGGCGACCTATACCCAGGTGATCGGCAACCCGCCGGCGCAATTGCGCCCCGCCGAAACGGTGGACCGCTATCTGCCGCCCAGCCGCGACGAGGCCATCGCCATGGCCTTCAAGGGACATCCCGCCGTGATCGCCGCCGGCTTCGACGTCGATGTCGCCTCGACCACGATCCGCGTCGCCGAGAGCAGCCTGCTGCCGACCATCACGCTGCAGGGCAATGTCAGCCGCAGCAGGGATTCCGATTCCGACCCTCGGCACCTTCGGGACCGATCAGGCCTCGATCCTCGGCCAGATGAATGCGCCGATCTATGACGGCGGCACCGCGGCGTCGCAGACCCGGCAGGCCAAGGAACTGGAAGCGCAAAGCCGCCTCGTGCTCGATCAGGTCCGCAACCAGGCGCGCACCGCGGCGACCGGCGCCTGGGTCGCCAATGAAGGCGCCAAGATCGCGGTGACGGCCTCCGAATCCGAAGTGCGCGCCGCCGGCGTCGCGCTGGAAGGCGTGCGCAAGGAAGCCGCAGGCGGCCAGCGCACCACGGTCGACGTGCTGAACTCGCAGGCCGACCTGATCGCGGCCAAGGCCCGCCTGATCGGCGCGCAGCGCGACCGCGTGATCGCCTCCTACACCCTGCTCAGCGCGATCGGGCGGCTCGACGTCAAGACGCTCGCGCTCAACACGCCGGACTACCTGCCCGAAGTGCACTACCATCAGGTCCGCGACGCCTGGCACGGCCTGCGCACGCCGTCGGGGCAGTAGGAGGCGGACGTCGACCATAATCTCTCGCAACATCCACAACTGTCATCGCCAGCGAAGGCGGGCGATCCAGTACGCTGCGGCTTCTCGATCTATTGTTGGCGTCTCTGGAATGCTGGGTCCCCCGCTTTCGCGGAGGACGACAGTTGAGTGGGTTGCGCGATCACCAACAGCCGTCATTGCGAGGAGCCCTTGCGACGAAGCAATGACGTTGTGAGATATGAGTTCTCATTCCCGCGGCGCGATTTCGCCCGGGTTTTGCATTTCGTTCCGCCCCGAAGGGCGTGGGGAATGCCGGGCGCCCAATGCACCCATAGCCCCGCGTGCAAAAAGGTAGAAAGCACACGAGTTAGTCCACTACGAGTTCACCGGAATTACCCGACATTCCCGCACGCGACGGTTTACGGCTTATACGCGATCTCCCCGGTGAGCCCCGCTCTGTTGCCACCGTCGCTGCGCGATTTGTCTTCGCCAGCTTGACACCGGCGTGAGGGTGTCAGGACCACACGATTTCGCCATCCGCGACTGGTGCTCTCGTCACAAGCACCATCCCGCGTCCATCGCATCCCGCGCCCTGCGTTCGTGACGACCGCGAACGCCCCTCTTGGGTGGGCGGGGACGGGCAAAGATGTATCGCTGATTTGGCTGTTCTGAAAAGCAGAATATTTTTACGCGGAGGACTTGACAGGTCGGACAAATCAATCCACGCGCAACGCTCCGGGTCCGCAGCCCGGAGGCCCATCGGCGGCGCTTCGCGCCGACCCGATGGCTTCACCCGGGCCAAATTTACCTATACCCTCCCGCGCAAGACCGCGGCGGCGCAACGCCCGGCGCAGACAACGGGGGAGAACACCATGCGGCATCTGCTGAGCGCCATCATTCTGACCGCCGGCGTCATCGGCCTCGCCAACCCCTCTGCCGCCAAAGCTCGTCAAATTCGAAATCGTGCGCGTGGAATCCCCGGCCTTCGAGGGCCGCAGTTTCGGACCCATCGGCACCTATGACCGGATCGTGGCGCGCGCCACCATCGCGGTCAGGCCCGATGATGCGCATAACACTGTCATCGTCGATCTCGACCGCGCGCCGCGCAACGCGCAAGGCCTGGTCGAAGCCGTGACCGATGTGGAGATCTTGCGGCCGACCAATGCGGCCAACGGCAACCGGCGGCTGCTCTATGAGGCGCTCAATCGCGGCACCAAGCCCGGTTTCGCGCTGCTCAACGACCTGCCCGTCCCGCGTCAACGATTTCGTCAAAGCCTCGGATGCCGGCAACGGCTTCCTGATGAACCGCGGCTACACTGTAGTGTGGAGCGGCTGGCAGGGCGATATCGTGCCGGGCGGCGGTCGCATGACATTCTCCCCGCCGATCGCGGCGGGGATCATCGGCCTGGCGCGCGAGGATTTTATCTTTGACCACGACGATGCGCTCACCAATGCGACGCTGAGCTATCCCGCGGCCGATCTCGATCCGGCGCATGCGAAAATCAGCGTGCGGCAGCGCGAGGCCGATCCGCGCTCGACGCCCGCGGGTCTCGAATTTAGCTTCGACAGCCCGACCAAAATCGCGATCACGCGGCCGGACGGTTTCGATGCCGGCGCGATCTATGAATTCATCTACACCGCCAAAGATCCCAAGGTGATGGGACTTGGTTTCGCCGCCACCCGCGACATCGTTTCGTTCCTGCGCAACGACACTGCGGATGCGGCGGGAACTGCCAATCCCGTCGCAGGGCCGGATCGACCGCGCCATCGGCTTCGGCATTTCGCAGAGCGGGCGTTATCTGCAGGATTATCTCTATCTCGGCTTCAACGCCGACGAGGCCGGCCGCATGGTGTTCGAAGGCTTGCTGCCGCATATCTCCGGCGGCAAGAAGACTTTTACCAATTATCGCTTCAGCCAGCCCGGCCGCTCGCCCTATCAGCATGCCGACATGCTGTATCCCGGCGCGGACTTTCCCTTCACCTATCCGGTGACCACGGATGCGTTGACCGGAAAGACGCGACGGTTTTCTGGCGCGCTGCCTCGCCGCCAACAATTGCCCGAAGATCATCAAGACCGACAGCGAACTCGAGTTCTATCAGCAGCGCGCCTCACTGGTGGTGACGGACACCCAAGGCAACGCGCTTGAGATGCCCGACAATATCAGGCTGTTCCTGAACTCGAACCTGCAGCACAATGCGATGGCCTACGCCAAGCCCGAGATGGTCAAGACCTGCGCATTCCCGACCAATCCGCTGAACGCCGGTCCGCCGGAGCGGGCGTTGCTGGTGGCACTCGATGGCTGGATCAGCAACGGCACGCTGCCGCCGGCCAGCCGTTATCCCAGCCTCAAGGACGGCACGTTGGTATCGCCCGAGGCCGAAGCGCGGGTTATCCCAAAATTCCCGACTTTGGCTACACCAGCCGGATGGCGCGGCCGACGCTGATCAAATCGGACGAAATGCCGCCGAGCAAGGGCGCGGCCTATCCGGTGTTCGTGCCGAAGACCGACGCCGATGGCCGTGACATCGCCGGCATTCATTTGCCGACGCTGGAAGCCCCGATCGCCACCCATACCGGCTGGAACCTGCGCAAGAAAGGTTTTGGCGAAGGCGAACTCTGCGACAACAATGGCTCCATGATCCCGTTCGCCGCGACACGCGAGGAGCGGATCAAGAGCGGTGACTCCAGACTATCGATGGCGGAGCGTTATCCCGGCGAAGGCGACCGCGCCGCCGCGATCGCGAAGGCTGCGCAGCAACTGGTGCAGGACCGGTTGCTGTTGCCGGAGGATGTGAAGCTGTTCGTTCCGAGTGTGAACTGACGCGCCAACCAAATTCGGAAATCGTCATTCCGGGGTGCGCCGCTTGGCGCAAGCCCGGAATCCATGGCCACGACCGCTAGCATGGATTCCGGGCCTGCGCCCAAGAAGGCGCATCCTGGAATGACGACCGGAATCATCTTGCGAAAGGGCCCTTAAGCGTTCACGCTATTGGCAAGCAACAGGCGCGCACAAAACGCGCCGCATCATATTTCGCGGGGATGAATTTCATGCCAACATCACCTGACATAACGGGAATCGAACGCCGCACCATCGCCAAAGTCTCCTGGCGCCTCCTCCCCCTCCTTGCGGCACGCGCGGCCGGCGATCCCGCCGCCATGATGCGCGCGCCAATGCCGCCACGCCTGCGGAATAAAGCGCCATGACCGTCACATCAGCCGAAACCATCACGCCGGTGAATTTCGACGTGCCCGCCGGTGCCTGCGATTGCCATACCCATATTCACGGCGATCCCGCCCAATTTCCGTACTTCGCGGGCCGGGTCTATACGCCCGAACCGGCGTCGCCCGAACAGATGGCGGCACTCCACAAGGCGCTGCACATCGAACGCGTGGTGATCGTGACGCCGAGCGTTTACGGCGCCGACAATTCGGCGACCTTGTTCGGCATCCAGGCGCGGGGCGCAACCGCGCGCGGCGTCGCCGTGATCGACGACAACACCACTGAGTCGCGAGCTCGACGCCATGCACGCCGCGGGCTTCCGCGGCATGCGGCTTAATCTCTGGACCGGTGGCGTGCACGATCCCGAAGTCGGCCGGCAACGCTTTCAGGCCGCCGCGGCTCGCATGCGAGCGCGCGGCTGGCATATCCAGTTGTTCACCACGCTCGGCATGGTGTCCGCGATCAAGGATCTGGTAATGGCCTCGCCGGTGCCCGTGGTGTTCGATCATTTCGGCGGCGCGATTGCCAAGCGCGGCGTCGAGCAGCCGGGCTTCGCCGACCTCGTGGCGCTGGTAAAATCCGGCAAGGCCTATGTGAAAATCTCCGGCGGCTACCGGGCCTCGACTCGTGCGCCCGATTATCCCGACGCAGCCTCGCTGGCGCGGGCGCTGATCGCAGCCAATTCCGACCGCATCCTCTGGGGCACCGATTGGCCGCATCCGGACTCGGTGACGCCGCCGGAGCGGAAGATCACCGACGTGACGCCGATGTTTTTAATCGACGACGGCGCCCTGCTCAATCAGCTCCCGGTGTGGGAGCCGGACGCGGCGATCCGCAAGAAGATACTCGTCGACAATCCGGCGCGGCTCTACGGGTTTTAGTGCTTTTCCCCCCTCCCTCCGCGCAGCGGTGGGGAGGGGTCGGGGGTGGGGGGTCTATCGGCTGGGACCGCTGCTTCGGTAAATGCCGCGGCACCCCCCACCCCCGACCCCTCCCCACCACGCGCAAGCGCGCGCGGAGGGAGGGGAGCTAATTCTTCCGTGCCGTACTCGCGCAGCCAGTTGCCAGCCTTGCGCAAGCCGCCGAACGGAAACAGGTGGAATCCGGCAATCGCCTCTGTCGCAGCGGGAGGCGCCGATAGCAGGCCGCGCATGACGTCGTCAGGTCCGTTGTCCGTCAGCAGCCGGCCAAAGCGGCCGATCTGGCTGCGCAGCGAGCGCAGCGAATTGCCGACGCCGCAGCGCAGCGCGAATTTCGTCAATGTCGCCGGCGTCGCCGGACCGGCAAGCCCGACGATCACGGGAAGGTCGACGCCATTCGCATCGAGCTGTCCGATCCATTGCAGGATCGGCGCGCTCTCGAAACAGAATTGCGTCAGGACGTCGACATGGATACCGGTCTGACGGCCCCAGTCGCGCCATGCCGTCAGCGCCCTTGATGCGTATCGGCCATTTCCAGATACGGGTGGCCCTCGGGATGACCGGCCACACTCAATCGTTCGATGCCGCGCGCCTCGATCAATCCGCAGGCGCGAATGTCGGAGCTTGACCTGAACGGGCCCTTGACGCGCGCGACATCGCCGGCGATCAGCAGCACGCGCTTGACATCCGCCTCGCCGCGCGCCCGCGCCAGAAAATCAGTCGAGCTCTTCGCGCGAGGCCATTTCTCGCGCGGCGATATGCGGCACCGGATTGAAGCCCGGCGGCGCGCAACGCGACCGCGGTATCGACATTGTTGCGGTAATTATCGCCGGGCAGGAACGTGATGGTGACGTCGATGCCGGCGGCGAAATTATCCTTCAGCTCCTGCAACTGATGGCCGCTCGAGGAGATCTCGACCGAAGCCGGTGGCAGCAGCGCGGCGAGTGCGCCGGATGCGACGGATGACGGTGCGGTCATGAGCTTCCCTCCCCTGCGTCATGTTCGCCGCGGCGCGAAATCACATAGGTTTCGTCGTTGAACCAGAGCCCGCCATGCTTCTTCAGCACCCGGTCGGTGGCCTCGAGGTAGCGGCCGTCGCGCACCACCTCCGACAGCCTGACATCCTCGATCTGCGCGACATAGATGGCGGCGTTCCAGGCCGCGAACAGCGTGGAGGTGCCGATCGGCCCGCTGACTTCGTCGGGCAGCGTGTGCATGCGGTAGCGGAAGATCGAGCGGGCATCGGAGGAGGCGTTGAAATTGTAATGCCGCGCCGCCGAGCCCAGTTCGTGCTTGACCTGGCGCAGCAGCGCGTGACGGTCCGCCGTGAAGGGATTGTCGCCCGGGCCAGACCCCTTCGATGATTTCCATGCCGGGATCGTCGCCATGCGAATGGATGCCGATCAGCCGGCCGCCGGGCCGCAGCGCCCGCACCAGCGGCGCCACCACTTTCGAGGCCTTGAATTCGACGCTGGCCCGCGCGCGATAGGGCTGCGAGGCGATCACCAGATCGTAATCGGCCATCACGCGTCCCGGCCGCGGCATGATCGGGTCGAGCAGGAACGAATGGTCCTCGCGCCGCAAGGTCAGAATGATCGGGCGCTGATAGACCGGGTTGCCGGTTTTCGGGCTGATGCCGGCGCGCCAGTTCTCGGCGAGGAAGCCTTCGAGCTCGCCGATCTGCTCGGCAAAGCCGTGCGCGGTATTGCCCGACGAGGGCTACGTCCTTCCAGATCAGGCCTTGCGCCGCGGTCGCCGAACGCGGCGTCAGCCAGGGCGCCTCGGCATAATAGAGATTGGTGACGACGAGCACGGTGGCGGGATGTTCGAACAGCCGGTCGGCCATCTTCTCCAGCGTCAGCCGCACGTCCTCGTAGCTGATTTCCTTGGCGACGACATAGAGCGGCATGGTCGGAAAGCGCGCATGCAGCGCCCGCATCACCCGCGACAGCACCGTGCCGTCGCCGACGCCGGCGTCGAAGATCCGCAGCGCCGGCGGCGACGGCTGCAGATTGCCGAGTTCGAGCGAAATCCGGTTGGCGACCTCGGTCTTCTCGCTGCAGGTCGAGACGAACAGCAGGTATTTCTGCCGGTTGTCGAAGAACCGGAAACCGGCGGGCTGCGATGTCGGGCTCGACGGCAGCGCCGTTGGCCGCCTTCGCAGCCGGCAGCGGCCTGCTTCGCGCAGCGGCGGCGCGGCCTGATGATGTTCGGACAGATAGGCGCGGACCTTGTCCAGCGTGCCGGTGGTGATTTTGGCGCCGTCGCGCAGGCGCGACACCAGCTTGCCGTCATTGACGACGAGCCGCCCGAAGGTGGATTCGGCCGTCTGCGTCGCGCGGCAATAGTCCCGGATTTCGCCGAGAATCTGGTCGGCGGTTTTGGCAGTTGGCGGCTTGACCCTGGTGTTCCCCGGTCCGCATGGCGTTCTCCCGCGGTTTTTTGTCTTCCGGCGGCAATCAAGGGACACCGTCAGGTGACGTCAACCACAATCGGAGTGGGCAAAAATCATGGGCATGTGCCCACTATCATCTAACGTGCCCGGCGCGAGAAGAACGAGATCAGCACCGGCAGGGTCACCAGGATCACCAGCGGCGCCAGCATCATGCCGGTGACCACCACGACCGCCAGCGGCTTCTGCACCTGCGAGCCGATCCCGGCCGACAGCGCCGCCGGCAACAGCCCGACGCCCGCGACCACGCAGGTCATCAGCACCGGGCGCAAGCTGCAATTCGCCGGTGCGGATCACGGCCCGCATGCGGTCATAGCCCTTCGTCGATCAGCTGATTGAACTGCGACAGGATGATGATGCCGTCCATCACGGCGATGCCGAACAGCGCGATGAATCCGATCGCCGCCGACACGCTGAAGGGAATGCCGGTGATCAGCAAGCCCGAGCACGCCGCCGAAGATCGCCATCGGGATCACGCTCATCGCCAGCAGCGTGTCGGTCATCGAGCCGAAATTGAACCACAGCAGCACCGCGATCAGCGCCAGGCTGATCGGCACCACGATCGACAGCCGCTTGATGGCGTCCTGCAGATTGCCGAACTCGCCGACCCACTCGATCCGCGATCCCGGCGGCAGTTGCACCTGTGCGGCGACCTTGTCCTGCGCTTCCCGGATCGCGCCGCCGAGGTCGCGCTCGCGCACCGAGAACTTGATCGGCAGATAGCGCTCCTGCTGCTCGCGGTAGATATAGGCCGCGCCCGACACCAGCTTGATCGAGGCGACCTCGCTCAAGGGGCATCTGCGTGATGGTCCCGTTCGGGCCGGCGCGCCGATCCGCAGGTTCTGGATCGCCTCGGCGCTCTTGCGATATTCCGGCGCCAGCCGCACGATGATCGGGAAATGCCGGTCGCTGCCGGGCTCATAGAGATCGCCGGCGGTATCGCCGCCGATCGCGACCTTGATGGTGGCGTTGATGTCGCCCGGCGCCAGGCCGTAACGGGCCGCCTTGGCGCGGTCGATGTCGATCTGGATGGTGGGCTGGCCGAGCGAGGTGAACACCGCGAGATCGGTGATGCCCTGCACGGTCGACGAGCACCGACTTGATCTTGTTGGCGGTGTCGGTCAGCGCCTGCAGATCGTTGCCGTAGAGCTTGATCGAGTTCTCGCCCTTCACGCCGGATACGGCTTCGGAAACGTTGTCCTGCAGATATTGCGAGAAGTTGAACTCGACGCCGGGAAACTTGTCCTGCAGCTGCGCCAGCAATTGCGCGGTGAGTTCGTCCTTGTCATGGGTGCCCGGCCATTCGCCGACCGGCTTCAGCGGCGCAAAGAACTCGGCGTTGAACAGGCCGGCGGCGTCGGTGCCGTCGTCGGGGCGGCCGTGCTGCGACACCACCGATTCCACTTCGGGGCGGCTGCGCGATCACCTTGCGCATCTCGTTGACATAGGCGTTGCCCTCCTCCAGCGAGATGGTCGGCGGCAAGGTGGCGCGAATCCACAGATTGCCCTCCTCGAGCTTGGGCAGGAATTCCAGCCCGAGCAGGCGGCGTGCCGACAATGGTCATGACCACAAGGCCGGCGGCGCCCGCCATCACCAGCTTGCGGTTGTCGAGCGCCCAGGCCAGCACCGGCGCATACAGCCGGTGCAGGAACGCGACGATCCTGGTGTCGGTCTCCTGCATGTGCGACGGCAGGATGATCGCGCTCAGCGCCGGCGTGACCGTGAAGGTCGCGAGCAGGCCGCCGGCCAGCGCGTAGGCATAGGTCCGCGCCATCGGCCCGAAGATATTGCCTTCGACGCCGCTCAGCGTGAACAGCGGCAGGAACGCCGCGATGATGATGGCGGCGGCAAAGAAGATCGAGCGCGACACGTCGGCGGCGGCGCGAGAGGATGGCATGGCTCTTCATGCCCATCGTGGTGTCGGTCGAGATATGGCTCTGCTCGGCCGGCGAAAGTGCGGTGGTCTGCGACAGCCGGCGGAAGATCGCCTCCACCATGATCACGGTGGCGTCCACGATCAGGCCGAAATCGATCGCGCCGACCGACAGCAGATTGGCGGATTCGCCGCGCAGCACCAGGATGATGACCGCGAAGAACAGCGCGAACGGAATGGTGGCGCCGACGATCAGCGCGCTGCGCAGATCGCCGAGGAAAATCCACTGCAGCAGCACGATCAGGAGAATGCCGACCACCATGTTGTGCAGCACGGTCGCGGTGGTGATGTCGATCAGGTCCTTGCGGTCGTAGATGCGCTCGATCCTGCACGCCCGGCGGCAGGATGCTGGAATTGTTGATCGAGGCCACCAGTTGCTCGACGCGCAGGATGGTCGGCGAACTCTGCTCGCCGCGGCGCATCAGCACGATGCCCTGCACGATGTCGTCGTCGTCGATCGAGGCCGGCGATGCCGAGCCGCGGCTTCTCGCCGACGGTGACGGTGGCGACGTCCTTGACCAGCACCGGGATTGCCGCCGCTCTGCGACACCATGGTGTTGGCGAGATCGTCGATCGAGCGGATCAGGCCGACGCCGCGCACCACGGCGGATTGCGTGCCGATATTGACGGTGTTGCCGCCGACATTGATGTTGGAATTGCTGACGGCCTGCAGCAGTTGCGGCAGCGTCAGTCCGTTGGCGACCAGCTTGTTGAAATCGACCTGCAGCTCATAGGTCTTGGTCTTGCCGCCCCAGCCGGTGACGTCGATCACGCCGGGCACGGCGCGGAAGCGGCGCTGCAACACCCAGTCCTGCAGCGTCTTGAGGTCGAGCACGCTGTAGTTCGGCGGACCCTGCCAGCCGATAGCGATAGATTTCGCCGATCGCGCTGGTCGGCGAAATCCCCGGCTGCACGTTGCCCGGCAGCGGCGCCAGTTGCGACAGCCGGTTCAGCACCTGCTGCAGCGCCTCGTCATAGGTGTAGTCGAACGAGAACTGCAGTTTGACGTCGGACAATCCGTACAGCGAAACGGTGCGGATGGTGTTCAGGTTCTTGATGCCGGCGACCTGGGTCTCGATCGGAATGGTGATGTAGCGTTCGATCTCTTCGGCCGACAATCCCGGGCTTTGCGTCACGATGTCGACCATCGGCGGCGTCGGGTCGGGATAGGCCTCGATATTGAGCTGCTTGAACGCGATCAGCCCGCCGATCATCACGATGGCGAACAGGCCCACCATCAAATAGCGGCGGCTGACTGCAATGGCGACGAGGCGATCCATTCAGATCGGAGCTTTCAGCGTAGGACTGTGGAAGACCTAGCTGCCGGATGCGGCCCGGTCGATGAACAGGCTGCCCTTGGTAACGATCTGCTCGCCGGGTTTCAGATTGCCCTGCACCTCGACGAGATCGCCATTGGTGAGGCCGGTCTTGATCTGGCGCAGTTCGATCGACTTGTCGTCATGGGCGACCCAGACCCGGACCTGATCGCCCTCGTAGATCAGGGCCTGCTTCGGCACGCCGACCGCCGGGTGATCGCCGGGCGAATAGATCGTGACATTGGCGAACATCTCCGGCTTCAAGAGACCGTCCTTGTTGTCGATGGTGGCGCGGACCAGAAGCCGGCGGGTCGCCGGATCGATCGCGGCGGAGACGTAGTCGATGCGCGCGCTGAGATCGGGCGGCCCGGCAGCGCCAGCACGTTGAAGGCCAATTCCTGCCCGACCGATACCTTCGACGCATCGGTTTCGCGCACAAAGGCGGTCAGCCAGACCGTGGAGAGATCGCCGATCACGAACACCGGATCGCTGGCGCCGGCGTTGACATACTGGCCGGGACCGACCTTGCGCTGCACCACCGTGCCGGCGATCGGCGAGAAGATCGTGGTGTTGGGATCGATGCGGCCCTTGTCCTGAAACGCCGTGATCGCCTCGTCGGTGAAGCCGAGGATCCGCAATTTGTTGCGCGCGGCTTCAAGCGCGGTTTGCGCACGAGCGCAGATCGTTCTGCGCCTGGATCAGGGTGGCCTGGCTCTGCTGATAATCCTTCAGCGGAACCGCCTTGCCCTCGAACAGATCCTTGGCGCGGGTGTCCTGCAACTGCGCCAGATCGAGCGCCGACTTGCGCCTTGTTCAAGTCCGGTCATCGCCGCGATGAAATCGTTCTGCGCCTGCACGGTGTCGGCGGCCTCGATCACGAACAGCGGCTGGCCCTGCGTGACGCTGTCGCCGGGCCGCGCCAGCAGCTTGGTGACCCGGCCGGCATAGGGCGAGAACACCGGCGTCGAGCGATCCTCATCGACCGCGATCTTGCCTTCGGTGACGGTCTCGGCCCGGAACGTCCGTTCGGTCACGGGCTCGGTGGTCAGGCTGGCCCATTCGGCCGGGGTCGGGGTGTAGCGCTGCTGCTCCCTTGCGGGACTGGCTCGACATCTCGGAATTGCCCGGCTTTGCGCCCGCCGATATGCATGAAGCCCGAACAGGGCCGCGCCGGCGAGCGCCAGCAAGGCCGCGCCAACGGCCAGTTGTCGTGCGGCTAAGCAACTGCAATCGCTGGATAAATTTCGAAAGCATGGGGCCTGGTCAACGTCGGCGATGATTCCGGCAAAGACTGCCTCATCGGTGCGCTAATAGTGCCCAATTGATATTTCAAACAACCTAAAAAACGCCAATAGCCCCGCCGTTTATATTTAAATTATATTGCAGAATCGGGAAGCCGGCAGGTCCGTTCCCTAATGGCGCGCCGGCCATTGCGGCGGGTGGCTGCCGAGCGGCATCGCCGGGCGCGCCCAGAACGCCGGCGTTTTCGACAATAGCGCCGAATGGCTGACCGACTGCAGCGGACCGAAGCCGGAAGGGATTTCCTCGATAAAGGGTTTGACGGTTTCGCCCTTCAAATCCGCGGTCGCAAAACCGTCGGCGACGCGGCCGAGATTCCACAGCCAGCGCCCGGTCTGCGCCAGCGACACCCGGACATGCCAGCTGCCGCCTTCGCGCGCCTGGCGCGCCTTCGCCATCATGGCGCCGAACGCCATCAGGTAGCCGGTGGCATGATCGAGCATCTGCGCCGGCAATTCCTTCGGCCCGTCGACGCCGGCGGCCTGCCCTTCGGCATGATTGAAGCCGGTCGTGGTCTGCACCAGCGAGTCGAAGCCGCGGCGCTCCGCCCACGGCCCGGCATGGCCATAGGCCGACAGCGAGACATAGACGATGCCGGGATTGATTTGCGCCGCATCCTCCGGCGAGAAGCCGAGAGCCGCGATCGCGCGCGGGCGATAGCCTTGCGAGAAAATATCCGCAGCTCGCCAGCAGATCGCGCAAGCTCGCGCGGCCCTGCTCGCTTCCGAGTTCGACAAAACTCGACAGCTTGCCGCGGCCGGTATCGATGGTGAGCCACGGGATCGCCGGCAGATCGGGACCCGAGATCAGCAGCACATCGGCGCCATGCACCGCCAGCGTGCGGCCCGCGACGGGACCGGCGATCACCCGCGACAGATCGAGCACGCGCAAGCCTGCCAGCGGACGATCGCCCGCGGGCCACGGCTTTGGCGCGGCCTCGCCGATTTTTTCGATCGAGATCGCAGGCAAGCGCGGCCAGCGCCTGCGCCGTGCGGCGACGCCGACCATTCCTCATGCGAGCGCATCATCGCGACCACGCCGCCGGCGGCATAGGCCGCGGTCTCGAAGGCCTCGGCATCCCATTGCATCAAGGCGGCCTGAACCTCGTCGCGCTCCGGCTTGCAGTTCAGCACCTTGCAGACGGCGTCGCGGTGATGCCGGAAATTGGTATGCAGCCGCACGAAGCGCCGGTCGCGGGTCTTGTAGACGCCGGCGATGACATCCCAGGCCGGCGGCGGCGGCTTGCCGTCGACGCGCAGATAACGCTCGCTGCGGCATTCGACGACGGCATGGCGCATATCGACCGCAACGCTTTGGCATTGCCCGCTGCGCAATTTCCAGATCTGCGCGGCCGCCAGCCCCGCCGCGGCAATGCTGGCCTGCGCCGCGGCGGCAACGCGGAACGACGACGGCAATTGCGGCTCGTCGCCGGTCAGCGTGACGGCGTCGAGCGCGGCACGGATCGCCGCCGGCGGAGGTCCAGAGATCGGCCAGGATTTCGCGGGGGCTTTGCATCACGGTCCCTCTTCCCTAAACGTTGATAGCTCTGCCTTACCATGGAAGGAGTTGCAATGGCTGCCATCGACCCATTGACTGCCGGAGGGGTTTTGCTCGCGACGGCCGCAACGGATGCGGTCTATGTCATGTTCACTTCCGCCGTGGTGGCGCGCAAGCGCGTGCCGGCGGCGACGTGGAGCAGCGTATGGTATCTGCTCTCATCCTATGCCGTGATCAGCTACACCGAAAACTGGATCTATGTCGCTTTCGCGGCCCTCGGTTCGTGGCTCGGCGCATTTGCATCGATCACGTTCCTGCACCGGCCGCCCGGCGGCCCGCCGGTCGGCGCCGCTCCGGAGTAGGTTTGCGGTGATGGCGGGTCGTCAAACACCCCAACGCCATCTTTAATTGAGCACTGGTTCAATCCCTTTGGATTTGATCGCGGAAGCGGCCGCCGGTGTCGCAAGAAAGTCGACGAAGGCCTTGGCCGCGTTCGGTTCCTTCGAGCCTGTGCCGACGGCGACTGCAAAGAGAGTATAGAGCTGCACTTCTGGCGGGAACGGACCGACAAATTCAGCTCCGACGACCGGCAGGAGTTCGCTGACTTGTTGCACCGCGATTTCAACCTCACCTCTCGCAACAAACTCGGCAACGCGACCGCTCGGTCCCAGTGTGACTTTGCCTTTCATTTCATCTGCAATTCCAAGCCGGTCCGTGAGGCGCTCGAAATAAAGGCCGCTGTTACCCTCCGTAGAACGGATGACTGATTTCGCGGCGAGCAACGTCCGTTTGAAAGCTTCCACGGTGCTGATGTCGGGCTTGGGCGCGCCCTTGCGTACAGCCACGCCGAGCCCTGAGCGGCCGATATTGACGCGCGTATCCGGGAGAATTTTGCCCTGCTTGGTCAAATCGTCGATTGCCGATCGTGTAATAAGGACCACATCAAGGTCGCGCCGTTTTCAATTTGGCGCTTGATTACATTGGCTGGGTCGTAACCAAACGACAACGTATTACCGGTGGCTCGCTCAAACTGAGGACTGAGCTCGCTTAGCACCTCCAAAGCTGCATGAGTGCTGAGGACTTTGAGCTCCGCAGCGCTCCCCACGTTTGTTAGAGCCATCGCCACAATAATTCCGATTGATGCGTTCGCAATCACCGAACCAATTCTCATTGTGCCCCCCAACCATGCAAAGGATTATCATACCAACAAATGTCTGCTTTTGGCACATCGCGTCATACCGCTGCGTTGCGGAATTCGGTCGCTATCTGGATCATGGCAGAGCATCGAGCGAGCCGCACGGGCTCGAATTATGGGTTCGCGCTTTCAATGAAAATCCCGCGACGGCGGCAGGATCCGCACATTCGCGCGGATGGCGGATTTTCTGCGCGGGATTTTCCAGGTGATCGCGGCGGTCGTCATTCAGCGCCGTGCCGTAGGGCACCACGTGCTTGCGCGCGAGCGCGTCGTTGGCGAGATCGGTCAGGTCGCGGGAGCGGTCGAACAAACGCTGCGCGACCAGATGCGTCACCTCTTCAGGGCTGCTCTGGATATAGCCCTCGACCAGGATCAGCCGCGCGCCCATCACCTCTTTGCGGAACTGCTCCATCACCTTCGGCCACACCACGATATTGGCGATGCCGGTTTCGTCCTCCAGCGTCATGAACACAACGCCCTTGGCGCTGCCCGGACGCTGCCGCACCAGCACCACGCCGGCGCAGCGGACGCGCTTCTTGTCGTTGGCATGGCAAACCGCTTCGCAGGGAACGACGCGTTCTTTCGTAAACATCGGCCGCAGGAATTCCATCGGATGGCCCTTCAGCGACAGCCGGATGGTCTGATAATCGGCGACCACCTGTTCCGGCAGCGGCATCAGCGGCAGGGCCGCGCATTCTCGTCGGGCTGCTCGCGCGCGGCGGCGATCTCGAACAGCGGCAGCGGGATGTCATCCGGCAACCGCCGCACCGCCCATAAAGCTGCGCGGCGATCGAGCCCGATGGAGCGAAACGCATCGGCATCCGCCAGCAGGATCAGCGCGCGCTTGGGCAAGGCCGGTGTCGCGGGCAAAATCCTCCAGCGAGGTGAAGCGGACGGCGCGGTTCGCGCGGCGACGATGCGCTCGGCCCAGTCGGGCTGCGTCATTCCGGGACGCGCCTCCTGGCGCGAACGCCGGAATCCATACTCCCGATCGTGGTTATCGAGGATTCCGGGCTCGCGCTACGCGCGCCCCGGAATGAGCTAGTTGAGAGGCCTTCAACCGCTCCTCGTCCGGATCGGTCCAGTGAAATCCGTCGATCTGGCGAAAGCCGAGCCGCACTGCGTGATACTTTCCGCTTCGCTCCTCCAGCGTATTCTGCGCATGGCTGAACGACACATCGATCTCACGCACCTCGACGCCGTTGTTGCGGGCATCGCCGACGATCTGCGCCGGCGCATAAAATCCCATCGGCTGCGAATTCAACAATCCGCAGCAGAAGGCATCGGGATGGAAATGCTTGAGCCATGACGAGATATAGACAAGCTGGGCAAAGGCCGCGGCATGGCTTTCCGGGAAGCCGTAGCTGCCAAAACCCTTGATCTGGTTGAAACAGTTTTTCGCGAATTCGGGATCGTAGCCCCGCGCGATCATGTTGCTGATCATCTTGTCTTCGAATTTGCCGATGGTGCCGACATTGCGGAACGTCGCCATGGCGCGGCGCAAGCCCGTTGGCTTCCTCGGAGGTGAATTTCGCCGCCTCGATGGCGATCCGCATCGCCTGTTCCTGGAACAGCGGCACGCCGAGCGTCTTGTGCAGAACCTTGTAGAGTTCGTCCTTGTCGCCATGCTTCGGACGAGGGCGACGGATAGTCTTCCTTCTCGATGCCGTTCCGCCGCCGCAAATAGGGATGCACCATGTCGCCCTGGATCGGGCCGGGCCGCACGATCGCCACTTCGATGACGAGATCGTAAAACATCCGCGGTTTCAGCCGCGGCAGCATGTTCATTTGCGCGCGGCTTTCGACCTGGAACACGCCGAGCGATTCACCCCGGCACAGCATGTCGTAGACCTGCGTCGACATCCTGAGGGACCGTCGCCAGTTCGTAGCGCTCGCCTTTGTGGTCCGCGATCAGGTCAAAGCATTTGCGGATGCAGGTCAGCATGCCCAGCGCCAGCACGTCGACCTTCATCATGCTCAAAGCATCGACATCGTCCTTGTCCCATTCGATGAAGGTGCGGTCGTCCATCGCGGCATTGCCGATCGGCACATAGGTGTCGAGCCGGTCCTGCGTCAGCACATAGCCGCCGACATGCTGCGACAGATGCCGCGGAAATTCGATCAGTTCGGCCGCCAGCGCCACCGCGCGATGGATCATGGGATTGCTGGGATCGAGGCCCGGCCTGCCGAACCTGCATCTCGTCGAGGCCGTCGCCCCAGCTGCCCCAGACGGTATCGGCCAACAGAGCGGTGACATCTTCCGTCAGCCCCAGCGCCTTGCCGACATCGCGGATCGCGCTGCGCGGCCGGTAATGAATGACGGTGGCGATGATCGCGGCGCGGTGGCGGCCGTAGCGCCGATAGACATATTGCATCACCTCCTCGCGCCGCGAATGCTCGAAATCGACGTCGATGTCGGGCGGCTCCAGCCGCTCCTTGGAAATGAAGCGCTCGAACAACAGATCGACCTTGGTCGGATCGACCGAGGTGATGCCGAGCACGTAGCACACGGCCGAATTCGCCGCCGATCCCCTGCCCTGGCAGAGGATGTTCTGGCTGCGCGCATAATGGACGATGTCATGCACGGTGAGAAAATAATGCGCGTATTTCAGCTCCGCGATCAGATCGAGTTCTTTTCGCAAGGTGGCGCGGAGCTGCGTCATCGATCCTGTCGTCGAAATATTTTTCAACGCCCGCCCAGGTCAGATCTTCCAGATGCTGCTGCGCGGTCTTGCCCGGCGGCACCGGCTCGTCGGGATATTGGTATTTGAGCTGATCCAGCGAAAACGTAATGCGATCGGCAAACCGCATGGTTTCCGCGATCGCCTCCGGCAGATCGCGAAACAGCCGCGCCATTTCGGCCGCCGGCTTGAGATAGCGCTCGGCATTGGCCTCCAGCCGCTTGCCGATGGCGTCGATGGTGGTCTTCTCGCGAATGCAGGTCAGAACATCCTGCAGCGGGCGGCGCGCGGGATGGTGATACAGCACCTCGTTGGTCGCCAGCAGCGGCACGCGGGCTTTGGCGGCGATGCCATGCAGCCGCGCCAGACGGCGCTTGTCATCGCCGCGATACAACAGGCTCGCGGCAAGCCATACGCCATCGGCGCGGCTGCGCTGCAATTGATCCAGCACATCAAGCGCTTTCGCCGTCTCGAAACGATGCGGCAGCGTCAGGACCAGAAGCTGGCCTTCGGCAAATTCCAGGAGATCATCGAGCGTCAGATGACATTCGCCCTTCTCGATTTTGTTGTGTGTCGTCGCCTCGCTTGCCGCGGGTGAGCAACTGGCACAGCCGGCCATAGGCGTCGCGGTCGCGCGGATAGACCAGGATGTCCGGCGTGCCGTCGATGAAGACGAGACGCGAACCGATCAGAAGCTTCGGCTTGTGCGTGACCTCGGGATTGCCGAGTTCCTTGTAGGCCCGCACCACGCCGGCCAGCGTGTTGTGATCGGCAATGCCGATCGCGGGAAGACCGCAACTCGCTGGCCTGATGCACATATTCCTGCGGATGCGAGCCGCCGCGCAGGAACGAGAAATTCGTGGTGATGCCGATTTCGGCATAGTCAGGCATTGGCGCAATGCCGACAGGAATATTCATGCGAACAGCCCATGCACGAACCAGTTGGCAGGAACGGGCTTGCCTTCGTCGTCGGTGAGTTCGCTGCCGTAAAGCCCGTCGCGGTAAATCCAGAAGCGCAGTCCGGCTTCGTCCTCGACCCGGAAATAATCCCGCGTCAGGGCCTGTCCCTCCTGCTTCCACCATTCCATCGCGATGCGTTCGGGGCCTTCCACCCGCACCACCGCATGGGTCGCGCGCCGCCAGGTGAAATGATGCGGCGGCCCGTCGGGGACGGTGGCAAACGGCACCTTGATCGGCTCCGGCTTTTCGAACAGCCGCAGCGGCCGCAACGGCGGTTCGCTCTCCACCCGCACCGGCCATGCCGCATGCATGGCCGCGGCCAGATGATGCTGCGCCGGCGCCGCCAGCACCGCGCGCTCCGGGATATGGGTGTCCTGCGGCAGATGCACGACCACGCGCCGGCCGCCGATGCGCGCGGCGATGCGGTCGATCAGCGCGGTCAACTCGTCATTGTCATGCACATTGGCATCGAGATCGCGCTGCTGCTGCACCACGATTTCGGTGCGGCTGGCGGATAGCCTGATCAGATCGAAGCCGAAACCGGGATCGAGCGGATCGTTCAGCGCATCGAGCCGCTCGCGAAACAGCCGGTCCATCACGCTAGCCTTGGTCACGGGCTGGCCGGTATCCACCACAATCGCGCGCACCGCGCCATCGGTGCGGAAGAAACTCGCCTCCAGCCGCCGCGCGCCCTTGCCCTGCTGGTCCATCGCCGTGACCAGCATCTGCGCCAGCCGGGACAAGGTCGCCGCGATCACGGCTTCGGTGGCGACCGGTTCGGCAAACCGCTTCTCCACGATGTAATCCGGCAGCGGCTTGCGCGGGCTGATCGGCGCATCGCCCTGCCCCAGCGCCTGTTCCAGCAACGACGGTGAAATCGGCGCCGAACCGTGCGGTGATTTCATGCCGCGCGCGCGAGGCGACATCGCCGATGGTTTTCAGGCCGGCGCGGCGCAGGCCGCGGGTGATGGCATCGTCGGCGCCGAGCGCGAACACCGGCAGCGGCGCGACCGCCTCGGCTTCCTCGCCGTCGCCGATGATCTGCCCGGAGATCACGCGCGTCATGGTGCGCGCGCAGACCGAGGTGCCGGCAATCGCGGCGCTGACGGCAAAGCCCTGCCGCGTCAGCGCATCGCACAGCGATCCGCATCAACGCGGCCTCGCCGCCGAACAGATGGGCGCAGCCGGTGATGTCGAGAAACAGGCCATGCGGCGCATCCAGCGCCACCAGCGGCGTGAAGCGGTCGCACCAGTCGGCGATGGCGTTCAGCGCGTTGATGTCGGCGGCTTCATCGGCATCGAATACATTGCAGTTGCGGACAGATGGCGCGGGCATTGGCCAGCGGCAGGCCGATCTCAAGCCCGAGCTCGGCGGCGGCATCATCCAGCGCGGAAATCTGCAGCGCGTTGTTTTGCTTGGCGACGACGATGCAGGGATGATCGCTAGCATTCTGGTTTTGGACGCGTTTTCTTCACGCGAACCGGTACCCACTTCGCTTGAAAACGCTTTAGCCCGTGCGCGTCGCCGCGCGAAAGCTGGCGCTTGATGCGGTCGATGGGCAGGCGCGGCAGCCACAGGCTGAGGATACGCCGCCGGTTTGCTGAAAAGGCACTCATCACATTTCCATTCCATGATCCACCGCCCGACAGGGCCATGACGGTTGCGGACAAGCTGCGCGTCGAACACCGGCGCGCCCCATGCGATACGACTGAAGGCGGCGAATGCGCCGCGCGCACGATCCATCGCGTCTCCGCCGTCGAAGGCTCCGGCTCCGCGCCCACCCGCAGCAACAGCGCGGTGACGCCGGAGGTCTGCGCGGCCAGTGTCAGCTTGCGGCTGGCGACGAGATCGAGCTGCCGCGCCTGGCCCCAGACTTCCAGCACCACGCCGCCAAGCGCATCGCAGGCCAGCGCGTCGGCGGCGGTGCGCAACGCGGCGTCGACATCGGCGGCGCGCACGGTCACCAGCAGACGCGGATCGAGGCCGAGTTCGGCCAGCCCGCTCATCGACACCGCGCCCGATTCAATTTCGGTGAAATCCTGCCGCACCCACACCAGCGGCCGCCGCTGCCGCCACGCCGTCCCGCGAGGCCTGCGATGAAACCCGTCGCCGCGGCACTCTGTCTGTCCTTCCGCGAACACCTCATGCACCGCGCCGATCGCAAGCCCGCCCTGCATCGCCGCATCCGCATCGGCATGACCGAGCCGCACCCGGCCGGGTGCCGTGGCGTCGGCATGGCGTTTCGATGCGCTCGATGCTGCCGCGCAAAGCTCGCAAGCGTGTTCGTGCGTGCGCCGCTCATGCGCCCGTTCCTTCGAAATTTGAGCTGCCGCCTGGTTTGGAAGAGAACCAGAAGCTGGCTCATTTGTTCATGATATGTTCTAATATAAAGCTAACAGGGCCCGCGGAGTCAATCGGGATTGCGATCCCGTGCGATTCATGAATGGAATCAAAGGGATTTAAGCGATGGATGTGCAACGAAAGCTGGAAATCCTGGCGGATGCCGCCAAATACGACGCGTCCTGCGCCTCCAGCGGCACCGAGCAACGGGATAGCCGCGACGGCAAGGGCATCGGCTCGACCGACGCCGGCATGGGCATCTGCCATTCCTACGCGCCGGACGGACGCTGCATCTCGCTGTTGAAGATCCTGCTGACCAACGCCTGCAATTACGACTGCCTTTATTGCGTCAACCGCGCCACCAGCAACGTGCCGCGGGCGCGCTTCACGGTCGATGAAGTGGTGAAGCTGACGCTCGACTTCTATCGCCGCAATTATATCGAAGGATTGTTTCTCTCCTCCGGCATCATCCGCAGCGCCGACTACACCATGGAGCAGGTGGTGAGCGTCGCGCGCAAACTGCGCGAGCAGCATCACTTCCGCGGCTACATCCATCTCAAGACCATTCCGGAAGCCGACGATGCGCTGATCGCCGGAAGCCGGCAAATATGCCGATCGCCTCAGCATCAATATCGAAGTGCCCGAGGAAACGAGCCTCGCCAAACTGGCGCCGGAGAAAGACGTGCGCGCGATCCGCCGCACCATGGGCCGGCTGCGCCTCAAGCTCGATGAAGCCCAGGAAGGCCGAAAAGCCACGCCAAAGGGCAACACCGCGCCACGGTTTGCGCCGGCCGGCCAGAGCACGCAGATGATCGTCGGCGCCGATGCCGCCAGCGACCAGACCATCCTCAACACCAGCGCCAATCTCTACGGTTCGTACCGGCTCAAGCGCGTCTATTATTCCGCATTCAGTCCGATTCCGGACGCCAGCCGTTCGCTGCCTTTGTCCGCGCCGCCGCTGCTGCGCGAGCACCGGCTCTATCAGGCCGACTGGCTGATGCGGTTTTACGGTTTCGATGTCGGCGAAATCGTCGAACAGGCCGAAGGCATGCTGTCGCTCGACATCGACCCGAAACTGGCCTGGGCGTTACGGCACCGCGATCGCTTCCCGCTCGATATCAACCGCGCCAGCCGCGAGGATCTGCTGCGCGTGCCCGGCTTCGGCACCAGGGCCGTCGACCGCATCATCGCCACGCGCCGGGTGACATCGATCCGCGCGGCCGATCTCGCCCGGCTGCACATCCCGCGCAACAAGGCACTGCCGTTCATCGTTCTGTCGGATCATCGCCCCTCGCCGCATCTATTGGATAGCGCACGGCTGGTGGAACGATTCAAGCCGAAGCCGGCGCAGTTGGGGTTCGGGTTTTGACCGTGCAACGCATGCCGCCGTCATCCTGAGGTGCGCGCTCTTTCTTGCGCGCCTCGAAGGATGGAAGCACGCGCCGAGTATGTTGCCATCCTTCGAGGCTCGCAAGGGCTCGCACCTCAGGATGACGGCGGCGAGAACTGGAGAACAATAAGATGCACTTCATCGCCCTCGACAGCGAAACCGACTTCGAAGGCTGGCGCAAAGCCGCGCGTACATTGGCGCTCGGCGATATCCATCCGCGCGATGTGACATGGACCGTGCCAGGCCACGCATCCGAATTGTTCGCACCATCAACTCCCGTGCCGCAACCCGGAGCGCAAGGCACGTTCAGTGTCCCGGCCAAATTCGTCGAACTGGCGCAGTCCGCCATCCTGCATCGAGACCCCGAGCGTTTTGCACTGATCTATCGGCTGCTGTGGCGGCTGCGGAGCCATCCCGATCTGCTGGCGGTTGCCACCGATCCCGATATTTCGCGTGTAGCTGGTATGGCCAAGGCCGTGCACCGCGACCAGCACAAGATGAAGGCCTTTGTCCGCTTCCGCGAAATCGGCCGAGAACCCAGACTCGCGCTTCGTCGCCTGGTTCGAGCCGGAGCATCACATCGTCGAGGCCACCGCATCGTTTTTCGCGCGGCGTTTCGCCGACATGGCCTGGTCGATCCTGACGCCGGAGGTCTGCGCGCATTGGGACGGCCAGGCCGTCAGCTTCACGCCCGGCGCCGGCAAGGCCGAGGCGCCTTCGGAAGACCGGCTGGAGGAAACCTGGCTGCGTTACTATGCCAGCATCTTCAATCCGGCGCGGTTGAAGGTCAAAGCCATGCAAACCGAGATGCCGAAGAAATATTGGCGGAACCTGCCGGAGGCCTCGTTGATTAAGCCTTTGATTGCCGGCGCCGGGCGCTCGGCCAACGCGATGATCGCCAATGCCGCAACGGAACCGCACAAATCGCAGAAACGGCCGGAGCCATCCATGAAGTCTGAGCATCCAGCGTCTGCCGAAAGCATCAGGGCCTTGCGCGAGGAGGCCGCCGGTTGCCGCGCCTGTCATCTCTGGAAAGACGCGACCCAGACCGTGTTCGGCGAAGGCCCGCAGCACGCCTCCATCATGCTGGTCGGCGAGCAGCCCGGCGACAAGGAAGACCTCGCAGGCCAACCGTTCGTCGGACCAGCCGGCCAGATGCTCGACCGCGCGCTCGAGCAAGCCGGCGTCGATCGCGACAAGGTCTATGTCACCAATGCGGTGAAGCATTTCAAGTTTGTGCCACGCGGAAAATTCCGCCTGCACCAGAAGCCGAACACGGCCGAGATCCGGGCCTGCCGCCCCTGGTACGAACGCGAGCTTGCGTCGATCAAGCCGGAACTGGTGGTGGCGATGGGCGCCACCGCCGCGCAAAGCGTGCTCGGCAAGGCCACGCCGATCAATAAAAACCGCGGACGCCTGATCGATCTTGACGACGGCCTCAAGGCGCTCGTGACGGTGCATCCATCCTATCTGCTGCGGCTGCCCGATGCCGACGCCAGGGCGCGGGAATATCAGCGCTTTCGTCGACGATCTTAAGATCGCGGCGGAGCTGCTGCGAAAATCGGCGCGCGCGGCGTGATTTTCAAAATGAGCGAGCCCCTCCCTTCTCCCCTTGCGGGAGGAAGAAAGTGCCGCAACGCGTCCAGCCGCGCCCTCACGCCGCCATCGTGTTCTCGACCAGCTTGATCCAGTAGGACGTGCCGAACACGATCGCCTCGTCGTTGAAATTGTAGGCGGGGTGATGCAATCCGGCGCTGTTGCCGTTGCCGCAGAAGATGAACGCGCCCGGACGGGCCTCCAGCATGTAGGAGAAATCTTCCGCGCCCATCATCGGCGGCACACCGTGAACGTTATTGTCGCCGGCGATTTCCTTGGCCACTTGCGTGGCGACCTGGGTCTGCGCGGCATGGTTGACCGTCACCGGATAGCCGCGGATGTAATCGATTTCGATCTTCGCTCCCGTCATCTGCGCCACGCCCGCGACGACTTCGCGCACGCGCTTTTCGACCAGCTCTCGCACCTTCGCGGTCAGGGTGCGGACGGTGCCTTTCAGCTCGGCGGTTTGCGGGATCACATTGCGGGCGTTGCCGGCGTGGAATTCGCAGATCGAAATCACCGCCAATTCCAGGGGATCGACGTTGCGCGAGACGATCGATTGCAGGGCCGTCACCAGTTGCGCGCCGACCAGAACGGAATCGAGGCTCATGTGCGGATACGCGGCGTGGCCGCCCAGGCCCTCGATCCGGATATCGATCGCGTCCGTCGCGGCCATGATAGGACCGGAGCGGATCGCAAACGAGCCTACGGGAAGTCCCGGGAAATTGTGCATGCCGTAGACCTGATCGATGGCGAACCGGTCCATCAGGCCGTCCTTGATCATGGCATCCGCGCCTGCGCCACCCTCTTCCGCCGGCTGGAAGATCACCACCGCGTCGCCGACGAAATTCCGGGTCTCGGCGAGATAACGCGCCGCGCCCAATAGCATCGCGGTGTGGCCGTCATGGCCGCAGGCGTGCATTTTGCCCGGCGTCTTCGAGGCGTAGGGAAGATGGGTCTCCTCCTCGATCGGCAGCGCATCCATGTCGGCGCGAAGTCCGATCACCTTGATGTCGCCCTTGCCCGCCGGCTTGCGGCCCTTGATGACGCCGACGACACCGGTACGCCCAAGGCCCGTCGCCACTTCGTCGCAGCCGAATTCCCGCAACCGATCGGCCACGAATGCTGCGGTGCGGTGCACGTCATACAGCAGTTCCGGGTTCTCGTGGATATCCCGGCGCCAGGCCTGGATATCGGGTTGCAGATCGGCGACGCGATTAACGATGGGCATGGGAAATACTCGGTTACGGGTTGAGCGCTTGCTTGGCTGTAGCACGGGCCTGCGGTCCGCCCAATACGTCTCCGTCAGGTTCGGACCGGCCCGATGACCATCGCGGACATCGGCCGGCTTGCTCCCCCGCATCCTTGTCCAACCGACTTGACCCGGTGTATCTGCAGGGCAACAAGGGGCAGAAATGAAGCGGCGCGACTTCATCGCACTGATCGGCATGTCGGCGGTATGGCCGGCGGTAGCACCAGCCCAGCAGCAGCCGAGACTGGGGATACTCACTTCAGGTGAAATCGCCGACTGGGCCATCGATGGCTTTCGGGCGGGATTGAAGGATGGTGGCTACGTCGAAGGCCGTAACCTGATCGTGGTCTATCGTTCCGCGGAAAACCAGTTCGACCGGCTGCCGGCGCTGGCGGCGGAGCTTGTGAACAGCCAGGTCTCGGTCATTTTCGCAACGGGATCGCCGGTCCCGGCGCGTACAGCGAAGGCGGCCACGCCGACGATACCGATCGTCTTTGCCTATGGCGGCGATCCAGTCGGCGACGGCCTTGTTGAAAGCTTCAACCGGCCCGGAGGCAATGTCACCGGTGCGACCTTTATCGGAACGGCACTGATGGCAAAGCGGATGGAGCTGCTGCGGGAGATTCTCCCTCAGGTTTCCGATGTGGCGCTGCTCGTGAACCCGAAAGGGACGCTCGCGGACGTCCAGACCAGGGAGGCAACGGCCGCGGCACAGGCCCTGCGGCTGACCCTTCATGTTATCAACACGATCAGCGAGAACGAGTTCGACGAAGCTTTCGCGACCATGAGCCGTTTGAAGGTGGGCGCGTTTCTTGTCAGCACCGATCCCTTGTTCGGCTTTAACGGCCGGGGCTTGCACATCACAACGGGACTTCGCCACGGGATTCCGGCGATCTGTATCGGGCGCGGGGATGTCGAAGCCGGTGGTCTTTTCAGCTACGGCGCCAACCTGGCGGACACCTGGCGGCAAGCCGGTGTCTACGTCGGCCGCATCCTGAAGGGCGAAAAGCCCTCTGAATTGCCGGTTGTGCAGCCCACCAAGTTCGAACTGTTGATCAATCTCAAGACGGCTAAACAACTCGGCATCGACATCTCGCCAACGCTGCTCGCCCGTGCCGACGAGGTGATCGAGTAACATCATCGAAGCGTCGTCGTCATGGCCAGGCTTGTCCCGGCCATCGACGTCTGACTTGACAAAACGAAGAAAATACGTGGATGCCCGGCATAAAGCCGGGCATGACGGGAATGGCTTGACGGCGTGGATTCGGGAAATGTCTAAAAAGCTTGAAGGTGATTTCGACTATATCGTGGTCGGCGCGGGCACCGCCGGCTGCATCGTCGCCAACCGGCTCTCGGCCGATCCCGCCAAACGCGTGCTGATCCTGGAGGCCGGCGGCGACGACAACTGGATCTGGTTTCACATCCCGGTCGGCTATCTCTTTGCGATCGGCAATCCCCGTTCGGACTGGATGTTCCGGACCGAGCCGGAAACGGGCCTCAACGGTCGCTCGCTGGCCTATCCCCGCGGCAAGGTGATCGGCGGCTCCTCCGCCATCAATGCCATGATCTCGATGCGCGGCCAGGCTGCCGACTACGACCACTGGCGCCAGCTCGGCCTCGCCGGCTGGGGTTACGACGACGTGCTGCCGGCGTTCCGGCGGCTGGAGGATCATTTTCTGGGCGAGAGCGCGCATCACGGCAGCGGCGGCGGCTGGCGCATCGAGGCGCCGCGATTGTCCTGGGATATTCTGGATGCGGTAGCAAACGCCGCGGAGGAAATGGGGATCCCGCGGATTGCGGATTTCAACACCGGCGACAATGAGGGTGTCGGCTATTTCCACGTCAACCAGAAGCGCGGCCGGCGCTGGTCTTCCGCGCGTGGCTTCCTGAAGCCCGTTCTCAATCGCCCCAATTTGCGGCTTGAAAAGAACGTGCTGGTCGATCGCCTGATCGTCGAGCAGGGCCGCGCCGTCGGCGTCCGCTTCATCCAGGGCGGCGAGATCGTCGAGGCCCGCGCCAAAGGCGAAGTGATCCTGTGCGCCGGCGCGATCGGATCGACCCAGGTGCTGCACCGCTCCGGCATCGGGCCCGCGGACTGGCTGGCGCCGCTCGGGATCGAAACCGTGCTCGACCGCCAGGGCGTCGGCCGCAATCTGCAGGACCATCTGCAGCAGCGCGCGATCTACAAGGTCGACGGTGTGCGCACGCTGAACGAGACCTATTACTCGCTGATCGGCCGCGGCCTGATGGGCCTCGACTACGCCTTTCGCCGCCGCGGCCCGCTGACCATGGCGCCGTCGCAGCTTGGTATCTTCACCCGCTCCGATCCGCGTCGCGAGCGCGCCAATATCCAGTTTCATGTGCAGCCGCTATCGCTCGACAAGTTCGGCGATCCCCTGCACCGTTTTCCCGCCATTACGGTCAGCGCCTGCAACCTGCAGCCGACCTCGCGCGGCACCGTGCGGATTCGCTCCAGCAAGCCGGACGAGGCGCCTTCCATCGCGCCGAATTATCTGTCGACCGGCGAGGATCGCGAGGTCGCCGCCGACGCCATCCGCACTACGCGGCGGCTGATGAAGCAGGCGGCGCTATCAGCCTATCATCCGCAGGAATTTCTGCCGGGCCCTTCGGTCGGCGACGACGACGCGTCGCTGGCGAAAGCGGCGGGCGATATAGGCACCACCATTTTTCATCCCATCGGCACCGCGAAGATGGGCACCGCGAGCGATCCGCTTGCCGTGGTCGACGAACGCCTGCGGTTTTATGGCATGGCCGGGCTTCGCGTCGTCGACGCATCAGTGATGCCGGCAATCACTTCCGGGAATACCAATACACCGACCGCGATGATCGCCGAAAAAGGCGCGGGGATGATTCTGGAAGGATTCGCGATAAAGCACGTCAAACGCCGTCCCCTGGAAGGGACGGCGCAACGCTACTCTGCATCCCGATTTATTCAGTTCGAGCCGTGATGCTCGGCGTGATGGCGGCTGGCTTCGGTGTGATGATGTTCGGCGTGGCTGGCATGGCCATGGGCGCTGTGGGCGTGGTGCGCGGCCTTTTCATGATCGCCTGATTCGTGATGTTTGGCGGCTTCACGATGATGCTTGGCGGCATGCTCGTGGTGTTCGGCGGCCTTGTGATGATGCACGACGCCTGCGTGGTCGCTCATGTTTTCTCTCCCGATTCATTAATGTGGAAACGCGAACCCGATTTACGCATCTCAGCTGACACTATGCTGACAGTCTCACGACAGCTGTGTTGCAGAGAGCTCAGGGCGCGTTCTGCGATCACGGAATCGTCATCCGCTCCGGGAATAAACCCTGCCCTCGCCCGATCAAGCCCGTGGAAACCCAATCAAGGGTCCATGGAGGTTTGTCATGAGCGATCACGACCACAATGATGAAGGCGTCAGCCGCCGCCGGGTGCTGGAATGCATGACCTGGGCCGGCACCGGCGTGCTCTGGACCATTTCAGGCGGCGTGCCGCGTTCGCTGGGAATCGTCGGCTCCGCGCAGGCGGCCGCACCGGCGGATCTTACTTTCCTGCAGATCAGCGACAGCCATGTCGGCTTCGACAAGCCGGCCAACCCGAACGCACTCGGCACACTTGAAGAGGCTATCGGCAAGATCGGCGCCATGCCGGTCAAACCGTCCTTCATGATCCACACCGGCGACATCACCCATCTGTCGAAGCAGGCCGAGTTCGACAACGCCGAACGCATCATCTCGCAGGCCAAGCTGGATGTGCATTACGTGCCAGGCGAGCATGATTTCCTCGACGAGGAGGTCAAGTTCTACCGCGAGCGTTACGGCCGCGGCGCCAAGGGCGCGGGCTGGTACTCGTTCGACGCCAGCGGCGTCCACTTCATCGGCCTCGTCAATGTGGTCGACCTCAAGGCCGGCGGCCTCGGCAACCTCGGCGCCGAGCAGCTCGAATGGCTGGAGCAGGATCTCAAGGGCCGCTCGAAATCGACGCCGATCGTGGTGTTCGCCCATATTCCGCTGTGGACGGTCTACCCGGAATGGGGCTGGGGCACCGAGGACGGCGCCCGCGCGCTGGATTATCTCAAGGGCTTCGGCTCGGTCACGGTGCTCAACGGCCATATCCATCAGGTGATGCAGAAAGTCGAAGGCAACGTCACTTTCCACACCGCGCGCTCGACCGCGTTCCCGCAACCCGCGCCGGGCACCGCCCCCTCGCCTGGGCCGATGAAGGTCGCCGACGACAAGCTCCGCGGACTGCTCGGGGTTGCCAGCATTAACTTCAAGCAGGGCGAGCAGCGCCTTGCGATCATCGACACACCGTTGCAGGGCTGAGGGTTTCGCCATGATCCCAACGACCCTTCGCAATCTTGGCATCCGGGTGGCCGTCGCAGCCGTGCTGGCTACCCAGATGCCCGCGGCACGCTGCGCGGAAACCACCGTATCGATCGACAACTTCACCTTTGCGCCGGCACAGCTCACAGTGAAGGTCGGCGACACCGTCACCTGGAGCAATCACGATGACATTCCGCACACGATCGTCTCGGCCGGCAAGTTCAGGTCGAAAACGCTGGATACCGATGACAGCTTCTCGTTCACGTTCACGGCAACGGGCGACTACAAGTATTTTTGTTCGCTGCACCCGCACATGACCGGAACGATCAAGGTTGAATAGCCCCCCGAACCAAGGCATCACAGCCCTGCCCGGCCGGTGGATCGAAACCGGCCGGGCAGGCGCATTTTCGACGAAAGCCGAACCGAAGGCGATGCCGGTCAACGCTGCCAACGACGATCCGGAAAAGGCGCGGCGTTTTCGCGACGCCGCACTGCCGCATCTCGACGACGTCTACACCCTGGCGCGTTATCTGCTGCGCGAGCCCGCCGACGCCGAGGACGCGGTGCAGGAATGCTACCTGCGCGCGCTCCGGCATTTCGACAGCTATCGCGGCCCGGCGATGAAACCATGGCTGCTGGCGATCGTGCGCAATGTCTGCCGAGCCGAATTCGCGCGGCGCTCGGGTTCACTTACGACCACCGTCGAGGAGGTACCCGACAGCGTCGAGCAAACGCCGCTGTGGCACGAAGCGCAGGAGACGCCGGAAGCGCAGCTGTTGCGCCGCCGTGATGCAAGCACACTGCAGGAACTGGTGGGAGCGCTCGAAGAACCGTTCCGGGAGACATTCGTGCTGCGTGAAATTCAAAATCTGTCGTACCGCGAGATTGCCGGCATCATCGACGCGCCGGTCGGCACCGTAATGTCCCGTCTCGCGCGCGCCCGCGCCATGCTGCGGTCGGCATGGACGGCGCAACAGGAGTCCTTGAGATGACTTGCGACGAGGCTGAAATCCTTCTGCACGCGCTGATCGACGGCGAGCTCGATGCCGGACACGCGCGCGACGTCGAAGACCATGTCGCGGGCTGCCCCCACTGCACCGCGCTGCTCGCCGATTACCGCGAAATGGGCAAGGCTTTTGCGAACGCCGATCTGCGCTTCACGGCGCCCCCGCAGCTGCGCCAGCGCATCGAGGCGGCACTGCCGCGGACCAGGGCGCCGAGCCGGCGCGCCGTGCTGCGGGGCTTTGCGATGGGATCGGCGGTATCCGCCATCGCCGCGACCGGCATTGTCGCCATCGTGCTGCGTAACGATGACGAGGCGCGCATCGAATCCGAAGTCGTCTCGGCGCATCTGCGCTCGTTGCAGGCGGGCCACCTCACCGACGTGATCTCAACCGACCAGCACACCGTAAAACCCTGGTTCAACGGCAAACTGGACGTGGCGCCGCCGGTGGTCGACCTCACCGCGCTAGGCTTTACCCTGATCGGCGGCCGGCTCGATTATGTCGACGCCCGCGCCATCGGCGCCATCGTGTATCGCCGGCGCCAGCACGTGATCAATCTGTTCGTCGCCCAGACCGCCAGCACCGAACGCAAGGCGGCGAAAACCGAAACCCTCCAGGGCTTCAACATCCGGCGCTGGAGCGAACGCGGATTGAACTACTGGGCGGTGAGCGACCTCGCCGCCGATGAACTCGCCGAGTTCGGCGAGAAGTTCGAGACGGCGATGCGGACTGGGACGGTGGGATAGAGTAGAACGTCATCGCCCGTCATAATCCCGATGGACAAGAGGTAACACTTATGTTACCGTTCGGTCCATGCTTGAGATTCGTTATTATATCTCGGGTGAACGTAGCCCTTTCGCAGATTGGTTCGCGGAATTGGAATCCGTTGCGCGGGCAAAGGTAACAACAGCGATTGCCCGCATGGAACAAGGCAATCTCTCGAACGTGAAGTCCGTCGGTGAGGGCGCACTTGAATACAGAATCGATTTTGGTCCCGGCTACCGAGTCTACTTCGGACGGGATGGTGACATGGTGGTGATCCTGCTTTGCGGAGGCACGAAGAAACGACAACAACGAGATATTGAAAATGCCATCGCTTGCTGGCGCGATTACAAACAGGGCAAACGAAAGCGATAGGGAATAACGAAGACATGGCCCAAACACGAAGCTTCAAGAAACTCGTTCAAACCCACGTGGCGGCAGACCCGTCCTTCGCCGAAGCGCTTCTGCGAGAGGGTATCGAAGTCATGCTTGAGGGCGATATTGAAACGGGGAAAACAATCCTTCGAGATTACATCAAGGCCACGGTCGGTTTTGAAAAGCTTGGAGCCGCGACCTCGACACCGCCCAAGAGTTTGATCCGAATGTTCGGACCGCGCGGTAACCCGCAAGCCAGAAACCTGTTCAGCGTCATCGGCTACCTGCAAAAGCGGGCCGGACTGCATCTGCACATCAGCAAGAACTGAAAGCTGCGGCCTTTTACGCCGATTTCCGCACCGCGTTGTCCACCAGCGTCTTGCCGAGCGACCAGATCGCGCCGGGAACCTTGTGGCTGGAGGCGATCACGGAATCGAAGGCCCTCTCGATCCAGCTGCAATCTTCTTCGGTGATGGTCAGTGGCGGCAGCAGCTTGATGGTGTGGCTGCCGTGGCCGGAGACCTGCGTCAGGATCTTGTGATCTTTGAACAGCGGCACCGTGATAAGCTGGCAGAACAAGCCCTTGTTGGCGGCCTCCAGCACGTTCCACGAAGCTTTCAGGCGCAGCGATTTCGGCGGACCGAATTCGACGCCAATCATCAGGCCCTTGCCGCGAACCTCTTTCAGCAATTCATAGCCGGGGACCATCCGGGTCAGCGCGAGGCGAAGTTCGGCGCCGCGCTTGGCGGCCGCATCGACCAGCTTTTCGGATTCGATCACTTCGAGCGTCGCGATTCCGGCCGCCATCGCCAGATCGTTTTTCGCAAACGTAGAGCCGTGCACAACCGCGCGGTCCATTTGGTTGAAAATCTTGTCGAAGATGCTCTTGCGGGTCAGCAGCGCACCGACCGGAACATGACCGCCCGACAACGCCTTGGCGAGCAGCACCATGTCGGGTTCGACATTCCAGTGTTCGACCGCCAGAAATCTTCCGGTGCGGCCCATCCCGGTCTGGATTTCGTCGGCGATCAGCAATGTGCCGTACTTGCGGCACAATGCCGCCGCGCCCGGCAGGAATTCATCGGTGGGCATATTGACGCCTTTGCCCTGGATCGGCTCGACGATGAAGGCGGCGACCTGGCGCGACGACAGCGCCTGTTCAAGAGCTGCGAGGTCGTTGAAGGGTATCGACGTGCATCCCGGCAGCAGCGGCTCGAACCCGCCGCGGAAGTTCGGATCGTCGGTGAGCGACAACGCGCCATAGGACAAGCCGTGGAAGGCGTGGGCGCAGTAGACGATACCCGGCCGCCCGGTGGCGCCGCGTGCGAATTTGATCGCAGCTTCGACACATTCTGCCCCGGAATTTGCAAAAAAGACCTTGTCGAGATAGGGCACGTAGTCGAGCAGGCGCTCGGCCAGCACACCGGCCAGCGTCGAAACGTCGAGTTGCACGAGATTCGGCAGGTCGCTGTCCAGAACACTTTTCAACGCCCTGCGAAGCGCCGGATGATTGCGGCCAATCGCAAAAACGCCAAACCCGCTCAGTAAGTCGAGATAGCGCGCACCGTCACGATCAAAGAGGTACTGGCCCTGGCCCTTCTGAAAGCCGACGTCGTAGCCGATGGTCTTCAATACGCGTACGAGTTGCTCGTTCAGATGCCGCGCATGCATGGAACTGCGCTGCGCCTGGCGGTCCACGAACATCTCGGAAACGTCTAAATTGGGATATAGCATCAGCTACATACTTCGGTTGTTGGTCGTCTCGTCAACTGAAAACACTCAATGCGGCGTTTTGCCCACGTTTTGATCATCTCACTTAAGCACAGGTTTGCATCATGTTGCACTGCCCAAAAAAGATCATGCGTACAGTAGTGTATTCCGGAATCGCTTTGACGGTAGGCCTCGCGCCAGCCCTGGCGGCCGACCCTACGGGCGACTGGAGGGTGGCGGACGGTGTCGCCAATATCCGCGTTGCGCAATGCAATGGCAGCATGTGGGGCGTGGTGTCGTGGGAGAAAACACCGGGCGGCCGCGATACCAACAATCCCGATGTCTCAAAACAGAGCAGACCGACCCTCGGCATGCCGATCCTGATCGATATGAAGAAGAAACCCGGCGCCGATCAGTGGGAAGGCCAAGTCTATAATGCCAAGGACGGCCAGTACTATAGCTCCACGATCAAGCCGACAGGCCCGGACCAGATGGAGATCAAGGCTGCGTATTGGGCTTTCTCTGCGGCGGCGAAACCTGGACCCGGGTAGCGGGGCCGATTCCCTCAAGCCCCGTCAACAGCATGGCCAGGGGCGTGCTGCCCAAATCCGGCGCCGCGGTGACAACGGCCGCAGCACCCAGGACGACCGCATCGATCGGCGAGGCGCCCAAACCGCCCGGTCAGAAGCAGGCTGCGAACGGGCAACCCTCCGATGCCGTGGGCGACATCTGCCTACTCCCCGACATCGCGCGGTTTACCCATTAGCGCCGGCTGGAACAGCAACACCGCTGCCAGCGTGGTGACGAGCGACAGCGCCAGTAATTTGCCCATGCTGGCGGTGCCCGGATGACTGGATAGCCACAGGCTTCCGAACGCCGTGGCCGTGGTCAAGGCGCTGAAAAATATCGCGCGCGTCAGGCTCGACTGCAGCAGGTTGGTTCGCCCGGTGCGCCAGGCCGTGACGTAATAGATCTTGAACGCCACGCCGACGCCGAGCAGCAGCGGCAGTGCGACAATATTGGCGAAGTTGAGCGGCAACCCGATCAGCACGCAGATTTCCAGCGTCACGGCGCCCGCCACCAGCAGCGGCACCAGCGTCAGCAGCACATCGGTGACGCGCCGCAACGCCAGCCAGAGCAGAACACTGATCACGATCAGCGCCGTGAAGCCGGCGTGGATAAAGGCCTTCACAACGGTCTCGCCGGACTTGAGGATGGATACCGGCCCGCCGATCGCGGTCGGCTCCGCGGCCAGCACGGCGCCGGCAAACTTGCGCAGCGTTTCGTTGTCGTTGGGATCGCCGCGCGGCAGCGCCTCGACGCGCATCAGGCCATCCCTGGTCTTCCAGCCCTCCGCCAGATTGACCGGCAGATTATTCAGGCTGACCGGCGCCGCCTGCAGGAAGTTCTTGAGTTGTTCGAGCACCACTTTCAGGGGCGAGACGAAGATGGCCTGGGTCTTGTCACGGGTGGCCTGATTCGAAGTCGGCAAGCTTGGACAGCGCATCGGCAAGCCGCCGCGAGGCCTGTGCCCCCGGACCCTTGCCGTCGCCGGCCGCCTTGCGCAGGCTTTCCACCGAGCTCTTCAATGCCTCGACATTCTCCTCGTCGGAGGGGGCCGCGTCGACGGAGTCCGGATTGAGCGCGGGAGTGAGAACCTTGGCGCCCTGGGCGATGAGCCTGAGTTTGGCCGGCTGGTCTTGCGGCACAAAACTATCCAGCGACCTGACCTCAAGCACTTCCGGCAATTTCGCCAGCCGGGCCTCGATCTTTCTGGCGTCGGCTTCCGAATTGGTCATCACATTGATGGCGTTGGCGCCGGTGTTCGGGTCTTTCCTCAGATCCAGAAATGTCGCGATCAACTCGACCTTGGGACTGCGCAGATTGATCGGGTTGAAATCGAAATGCAGGAAATAAAGCAGTGGCAGCCCGGCGACCGCGGCCGCCAGCGTGCCGACGATGATGACGACACGATGCTCCTCGAGGAAATGATCGACCGGCGCCAGAAACGCATAACCGACCGGCTCCATTTCGCCGGGCGGATTGAGCAGTTTCAGCAGCGCCGGCAGCACCGTGATGCTGGAGACGAAAGCCACCAGCATGCCGACACCGGCGATCTTGCCGAGCTCGGATACGCCCTTGTAGTCGGTCGGCAGGAACGACAGGAATCCCGCCGCCGTCGCCATGGCGGCCAGTGAAAGCGGGACCGCGGAGCGCTCGGCCGCCGCCGCCAGCGCGCCCGACAAATCGTTGCCCTTGAATCGCTCCGACCGGTAGCGGACGCTGAACTGGATGCCGAAATCGACGCCCAATCCGACGAACAGAACGGCGAACGCGATCGACAACAGGTTCAGCGAACCGACCATCATCAGGCCGACGGCGGTGGTGATGGAAAGGCCGATGAACAGGTTGATGAACACCGCCGAGATGATCTTGGCCGAATGCAGCGCCATCCACAGGATAAACAGCACCACGAGGACCGTGCCGATGCCGTTGACCACGGCACCGTCGGCCACGGTCGCGAACTCTTCGTTGGCGATCGGAACCGGGCCGGTCAACCGGACCCGCGCGCGATATTCACCGGCGAGATTGAGGTCGCTGGCCGCCTGCCGGATGGCGTCGGTCGCATCCTTGCCCGGTTCCAGCGCATTGAAGTCGAGGATCGGCTTGAACTCGATGAAGGCGCGTCGATCGGCGTCGGTCAACGGTTTGTCGCTGACGAGTTGGCGCCAGGAGAAGTTCGCAGAACCGGTTTTCAGAACGTCCTCCACTGTCTGGGCGATCAGCGAGAACGGCCGTGCGGTGTCGTCCAGCTTGACCTCGCCGCGCTTGACCCCGGCCAAGCCGGTTTCAAGTGCGCCGGTCAAACCCCGGATGCTGGGATCACCGGCCATGATCTCAATCAACGGGGCGGCCGATGCGAATTCGCCGGTCACCTTGCGGACTTCGTCCGTGGGCAGGAACAACAGCCCGTTTTTGTCGAAGAATTCTCCGGCGCCGAGCGGCTCGACCGTCCTGAAGTGCTTGGTATCGCCGGACAATTTCTTCTCAAGCGCATTGCTCGCGACACTGGTGAGTTCCGGGGTCGGAGCATCCACCACCGCGAGAATCGTACTGTCCCTGTCAAAGGCCTTGTCGAACTGGACATCCCGCTGGCGCCAATCCAGCTTGGCTGAAATCAGGGTGTTGATGTCGGTATTGATTTCGAAGTTCCGCACCGTGTAGAAGCCCGCCGCTATCGCCAGCACGAGGCCGATCAGGAGGGTAGGAGCGGCATATCGGGTACAATATTTGACAACGGATACGACAATGCTTGTCAGCACAATTTCTCTTTCCAACGGTTACCGGCCGGCCGGGAAACGTCCGGTATCTACCGGAGTTCCATCAGCCGATCTAATGTTGTTTTGACGCTAAATGCGCCGAAACCGGGCTCAGCGCTGTATAGTCGGGATTGACCCGCGGTAAAGTGACGAACGGGTGAGGGTTCGGGAGTTCCATCGACCTAAGTTCTAGTCGCTAACTGTACTAAATTACCGGTACAGGCTCTGCGCTTGCAGGGACATGGTTTCAAACGGCTTTCCTAATCGATGGTTTTTTGACACAAAGCTTAGTGCCTCCATGCGCTTAGAGGATATCCGGTGCATAACCGGGCCGTGGTGCGGATATTGCAGCTATTCTAGGCAGTGGCGGAGAAGCAGAATGAATTCGGTGCAACTTGCGTAACGGGCGTCCCATGGAAGTGTTTCTGGCCCAGCCGCGCGGATTTTGCGCAGGCGTGGTGCGAGCGATCGAGATCGTCGAGCGCGCGCTCGTGAAGTATGGCCCTCCGGTCTATGTGCGCCACGAGATCGTGCACAACAAATACGTGGTCGAAAGCCTGAAGAACAAGGGCGCGATCTTCGTCGAGGATCTGTCGGAAGTGCCGCCGCACGCCGTCACCGTCTTCAGCGCCCATGGCGTCGCCAGGAGCGTCGAGGAGGAAGCCGCGGTTCGCGGCCTGCCGGTGCTCAACGCGACCTGCCCGCTGGTCACCAAGGTCCACAACCAGGGCAAGCGCTATATGTCGAAGGGCCGCGCGCTGGTTCTGATCGGTCATGCCGGCCATCCCGAGGTCGAGGGAACCATGGGTCAGGTTCCAGGCCCGGTTCTGCTGGTCCAGAATGTCGACGATGTCGCGGCGCTGACGCTGCCGGCGGACACGCCGGTAGCCTATATCACCCAGACCACCCTCAGCGTGGACGACACCAAGGACATTATTGCTGCCCTTCAGGCTCGTTTTACAGATATTCAAGGTCCGGATATCCGGGATATCTGCTATGCGACACAGAACCGTCAATCTGCGGTAAGAGACCTGAGCAAACTCGTCGATGTCATCCTGGTGGTGGGGGCCACCAATAGTTCCAATTCCAACAGACTCCGCGAAATCGGCACCGAGGTCGGGGTCGCGAGTTATCTGATCGCCGACGGCAGCGAACTCAATCCGGATTGGCTGAAGGATGCGAAGGCGGTTGGTATCACCGCCGGCGCCTCGGCTCCCGAGGTTCTGGTCGATGACGTGATCGAGGCGTTGAGGCGAATTGGACCTGTTGCGGTGTCGGTGCTTCCGGGACGGGAAGAAAATATCGAATTCCGGCTTCCGGCTGAACTGGCGGCGGTCTAACTCTCTACTTGGTCCGGAAAGAACCTGGCCTGGAAAGTAAACTTGTGATGGCAATACCGTTTTTCAAAGAGCTCCGCATCGGCGGCTACATGATGAAGCAGAAGATGCTGGGCCGGAAGCGCTACCCGCTGGTGCTGATGCTCGAGCCGCTGTTTCGCTGCAACCTTGCATGTGTCGGTTGCGGCAAGATCGACTATCCCGATGCAATCCTCAATCGCCGGATGTCGGCGCAGGAATGCTGGGATGCCGCCGACGAATGCGGCGCGCCGATGGTGGCGATCCCCGGCGGCGAACCCCTGATCCACAAGGAAATCGGCGAGATCGTGCGCGGCCTCGTGGCGCGCAAGAAATTCGTCTCGCTGTGCACCAACGCGCTGCTGCTGGAGAAGAAGCTCGATCTGTTCGAGCCGTCGCCCTACCTGTTTTTCTCGGTGCATCTCGATGGCCTGAAGGACCATCACGACAAGGCGGTCTCGCAGAAGGGCGTGTTCGATCGCGCGGTCTCGGCGATCAAGGCCGCCAAGGCCAAGGGGTTTACCGTCAACGTCAATGCCACGATCTTCGACGGGCATGCGGCAGAGGACATCGCCAAGTTTCTGGATTTCACCACTGAACTCGGCGTCGGCGTTTCAATGTCGCCGGGTTACGCCTATGAGCGCGCGCCCGACCAGGAGCACTTCCTCAACCGCACCAAGACCAAGAAATTGTTCCGCGACGTATTCGCGCTCGGCAAGGGCAAAAAGTGGAATTTCATGCATTCCGGCCTGTTCCTGGATTTCCTGGCCGGCAATCAGGACTACGAATGCACCCCCTGGGGCATGCCGGCCCGCAACATCTTCGGCTGGCAGAAGCCCTGCTACCTGCTCGGCGAAGGCTATACCAAGACCTTCAAGGAATTGATGGACACCACGGACTGGGAAACCTACGGCACTGGCAAATACGAGAAGTGCGCCGACTGCATGGCCCATTGCGGCTACGAGCCGACCGCGGCCAACGCAGCGCTGGCCAATCCATTGAAGGCGATGTGGGTGGCGTTGCGCGGCGTGCGCACCACCGGCCCGATGGCGCCCGAGATCAATCTCGATCACCAGCGTCCCGCGCAGTACATCTTCTCCGCGGAAGTCCAGAAGCGCCTGTCGGATATCCGCCGCGACGAGGCGGCAGCGGCACAATTGAAGACGCAGCAAAAGGCTTCGTCCGCCGCCTGAGCCGACCGCGGACCAAAATCGAAAAGGGCGCGATGCGAGTCGCGCCCTTTTTTGCGTCTGATGACAGGTGCGAAGCCTTGCGCGCCGCGCCTCAGATATCCGCCGCGACGAGGCCCTCGCCGCCCAGCAGAAAGCCTCGACAGCCGCGCAGGCTGCGTAGCGCGCGGTTGAAATCGATTCCGGTCGAGACCAGCGCGCGCAGCGTCCGGGGATTGCGCGCCACGCCGCGCAGTACCTTGCGCAGGTCAATGTCGCCGTTCGGCTTGATCGCGGCGATCGCCAGTTCCGGCAAAGCGCGGCTGGCGGGATCGCTGATCACACGCAAGGCAGCAAAGGGAAGGCCCGCTTCGGCGGCATAGGCTGCGGCAATATGGCTCTCCATGTCGACGGCAGCAGCACCCGTCTCCGACCGCAACGCCGCCTTTCCGGCCCGGGCGGCTACCACCCGCTCAACGCCTGCAAGGCCACCTCTGACCACCCGGCGGCTGCCTAGCGCCACGCTGGCGATCAGTTCTTCATTGAGCGCGAGACCGGCCAGCCAGCGTACGTCGCCGGCCAAGACCTCGGTCGCCACCACCACGTCGCCCGATTTCAGCGTAGGATCGAGGCCACCCGCGACCCCGAAGCTGATGACGCCCCTGATGGTCGTGGGATCGAATACCGTCAGAAGTGCCCGTAATTGCTGAGGATCACTACTACTGCAGATGACAGTCATGCCGGGCCCGGCCGCAATGCGGGCCTCCTGCACCAAACCGGTCACAATAAGCACCGGCCGCGGGTCAATTGGATTGACCGCGATGGTGTCGTCGCCCGCCCCCAAATTCACATTCCGACCCCTACCACCCTGCCGTCAGTGTTCCCGAGGTTCCGATACCGCGCCAACGCCCAGAGCGGAAAGAACTTCGCATAACCATGATAGCGCAGATAAAACACCCGCGGAAAGCCCGTCGCGGTGTAGCGCTGTTCATCCCACAGGCCTTTTTCGGTCTGTGTGCTTTTTAGGTACTCCACACCGCGCGCGACCGCAGGATTCCCGGCCTCGCCCGCCGCCATCAATCCAAGCAAGGCCCATGCCGTTTGTGAGGCGGTCGTCGGCGCGCCCTCAAAACCCTTATAATCGAGTCGGTAGCTGACGGCGTCCTCGCCCCAGCCACCATCCTCGTTCTGGATCGACAACAGCCAATCCACCGCCTTGCGTATCGTGGGATCCCGGGGGTCGATGCCGGCGGCATTGAGCGCGCATAGTACCGACCAGGTACCGTAGATGTAGTTGAGCCCCCAGCGGCCGTACCACGATCCCTCGGCGAGCTGGGTCCGGCGCAGATAGGCCACGCCGTCGGCGACCGCCTTGCTGCTTTGCGCAGTCTCACCCAACTGCGCCAGCATCGAGACGCAGCGGGCGGTGACGTCCTCGGTCGGCGGATCGAGCAGCGCGCCGTGATCTGAGAAAGGAATGTTGTTGAGATAATATTCGAGATTGTTGACGTCGAAGGCGGCCCAGCCGCCATCGCGGCTTTGCATCCCCTCGATCCATTCGCGCCCGCGCGCGATCGCGGCGTCGTATTCGCCGCTTTTGGTAATGCGCCGCGCGCGATCCATCGCCATCACCACGACGGCGGTGTCATCGAGATCGGGGTAATAGGCATTGTTGTACTGGAACGCCCAGCCGCCCGGACGCACGTCAGGCCGCTTCACCGCCCAGTCGCCCTTGACGTCCAGCACCTGCTTCGGCAGCAGCCAGTCCAGGCCCCGTTTGGCCGGAGGAAATGCTTCTTCGCCGCCAGCCTCGATCAGGGCGTGACAGGTCAGCGAGGTGTCCCACACCGGCGAGACACAAGGTTGGCAATAGGACTCTTCCTCGCCGATCACCAGCAGCTTGTCGATCCCCCTTCGCGTGACGGCGCGCGGCGGATAATCCGCCGGTTTGCCGAGCACCTGGTACATCATCACGGTATTGGCCATCGGCGGATAGATCGCGCCCAGGCCGTCTTCGCCGTTCAGCCGCAGTTCGATGAACTCCACTGCGCTTGTGATCGCGCGGGCGCGCAGCTTCTTCGGAAACAGCGGCTCAAGCGCGCGCAATACGGTATCGAAGCCGCGAAACAGCACAAACAGGCCCCAGCTTTGATGCGGCGCCTTGGCAGGCATTCCAATCGAATGCGGCTCCTGCAGGAACAGCTCATCGATGCCGACACCGCTGACGTTCCTTGCGCGCGGTTTCAGCGCCGCCAGAACCATCAGCGGCACCAGCGTGGTGCGGGCCCAGTAGGAAATCTTGTTGAGGTGAAACGGCGACCACATCGGCAACAGCATGATCTCGACCGGCAGCACCGGCACGCTCCGCCAGGTCAGCACACCGAACATCGACAGCATGAAACGCGTGAAAACGTTGCTGTGGATAGCGCCGCCGCGCGAACGGATCGCCTCGCGCGCGCGGACCATATGCGGTGCGTCAGGCGAATCGCCGATCATCTTGAGCGCGAAGTAGGCCTTTACGCTGGCGCTCATGTCGAAATCGCCGTCCTGCACCAACGGCCAGCCGCCATGGGCGCCCTGCACCCGGCGCAGATAGTTTGCGATGCTGGCCTCGAGCGCAGTGTTGACCTTCTCGCCGAGATAGTGGCGCAGCAGCACGTATTCCGACGGGATGGTGCAATCGGCTTCCAGTTCGAACACCCAATGGCCGTCGGGCTGCCGGTACTCGAGCAAGGCGCTCGTCGCCGCCGCGATGCTCGCCTGCAGCGCGTCATCAGTTCCAACGCTGTTGTTGCCGGATTGCATCTCGCTCGACATCCGATTGTGCCCGATCAGGTCCGCATCGCGAGGACGAGATCGGCGGCGCGGTTTCCCGACCGCACCGATCCTTCGATGGTTGCCGGCAACCCCGTATCAGTCCAGTCGCCGGCGAGAAACAGGTTTTTCCAGCTGGTGGCAGCGCCCGGCCGCAGCGCGTTTTGTTCCGGCGTGGCCTCGAAGGTGGCGCGGCGTTCGCGCACGATCTGCCAGGGCGGCAGCTCGCTTTGCAGCCCCGCGGCTTTGCAGATATCCCGCCATATCGCCTGCGCCAATTCCTCGCGCGGCAACTCCACCAGCCGGTCGGCATTGCTGATGGTGATCGACAGCCGCTGCGGGAATGCGAACAGCCACTCCACGAGGCCACCGACGACCCCGATGATCGCAGGCATGTCCTTTGGCGGATCGAAGCGAAAATGCGCGTTCACGATCGCGCGGAATTTGGTCGGCGTTTTGAGACCTGGAAGCAGCATCGCCGCGGGGCGCGGTGGAACCGCCATCACCACAGCGTCGTCGGATGCGATGGAGACACTGTCCTCGCCAAATTTCAATTCGCCGATGCTGTCAGTCGACAGGCCGAACTCGCGCAGCTCATGGCCGAACTGGATACTGGCGCCCTTGCCCTTCAGGAGCTCGATCGCGGGTTCGACCAGTACCGCGCTGAGGCCATCGCGCGCGATCAGCGGCCGGCAAGCCTGGCCCCCCGCCAGCAGCGTTTCCCGCACCACCGCGCCGGCAAGTCCCGCAGATCCTTCGGGCGGATCGACGTTCAGCGCCGCCAGCAGCAGCGGCTGGACCAGCCGCTGGTAGAGCGTTCCCTCGCAGGGGATGGTGTTGGCGACAAGTTTGCCTGGCGCCGCCCAGATCAGCGGCATCAGTGCCATATAATCGAGCACGCCGGTGTCGGGGACACGGCGCGCCTCATCGAACACCCACAAAGGCAATCGGCCGTCGCCAAGGTCCAGCTGCCAGCGCTGGCCGGTCGAGAGATCGACGAAGGGGAATCGCGCGCTTGTCGGCCCGACCAACCCTGCTTCGGTGCCGATCGAGCGCGCGTAAGCGACCGCGTGGCTGTTGCCGGAGAGCAGGAGATGATTGCCGTTGTCGATGGTAAGATTGGTCGCCGCATCGAAATACGACCGGCAGCGGCCGCCGGCCTGCTGGGTGGCCTCGTGGACATTCACCTTGCAACCGGCATTGGCCAGCCGGACGGCTGCCGCGAGGCCCGAAATTCCAGCGCCGACGATGTGAACAGTCTTTGGCATCAGATGAATGCGTAGCGCAGCAGAATGGCGATGCGCGAAGCCTTGTTGAGGCGAACCGGCAAACGGGGCGACACGAATCCCCTTGTCGCCAGCAATTCCAGAATCGCGCGATAATATTTCGACATGATTCGCGGCGCGCGCACCACGCGGCGTGGATTGCGGTCCATGACTTCGTCGGCCTTGGCAAAATGCGTCCGCGCCTTTTCGACCAGCGGCGCGCATACTTTCGGCAACGCCGGATCGGAAGCAACCTTGAGCGGATCGGTCGAGGTAATCCCTGCGTGCAGCAGGCCTTCGAGCGGCAGATACAGACGGCCGATCGCAGCGTCCTCGTCGATGTCGCGCAGGATATTCGTCAGTTGCAGCGCACGTCCGAGATGATGCGCGAGCAGGATGCCGTCGTCATGGGCAAGACCGAATACCCGCACCGACAGGCGTCCGACCGCGCTGGCGACGCGATCGCAATACAGATCGAGCGTCGCAAGATCCGGCGCCCTGATATCCTGCGGTACATCCATTTCCATGCCATCGACGATGGCGAGAAAATCCTCACGCTTCAGATCGAACCTTCGGACAGACGCGACGTAGTCCCACAATCGGGCCGGCGGACGGCCCTGATACAGCGCCTCGATATCGTCACGCCATTGTTGAAGCGCGGCGAGCCGTTCCGGCCGCGGGCCATCGGAATCCGCGATGTCGTCGACCCGCCGGCAGAAGCTGTAGATCTGAAACATAGCCTCGCGCTGCTCGCGCGGCAGAATCCGCATCGCGGCATAGAACGAACTGCCGGACGCGGCAGTCCCGTCGCTCGCATTGGCTGCCGCCGTCTCGAGCGTCATGCGCCGGCCGCCGGTTTCGATACGGGCCGCCGTCCGATCGCCCGGCGGGCGATCTCGGTTGCCACCCCACTCGCGCTGTATGCGAGCAATTGCAGCGGGCCCAGATGCACCTTTTCACTCAGGGGATCGCGTACCTTCAAAAGACCGACGATCTTGTCGGCAAACGCCTGGATCACCGAGATTTCTATTCCGAGCCTGGTGTCCCTCACCTCGGTGCTGAGAGATCTGCTTTCGTGGAGCAGACCCTCGGTCCGCACGGCAAGCGCGTGCAGGCATTGCAGCAGCGGCGCGGGCGCCTTCTCCTGTCCGAGTTGCTCAACCGAAGCGCCGGCTGCAGCGAGCGCGTCGCGCGGAAGATAGACTCGGTTGAGGTCGCGATAGTCCTTGCCGCAGTCCTGAAGGTGATTGTTGATCTGCAAACCGGCGCACAGCGCGTCGGAGGCCGCCCAGGTCGCGGTGCTCTCGCCATGGACGTCGAGCATGAAGCGCCCGACCGGCATGGCCGAGTACCGACAATAGTGCAGCACTTCGTCCCAGTTCTCGTAGCGAAGCTTGGTCACATCCATCCGGAACGCGATCAACACATCAAGCGCGTGGCGCGGGGCCATCGAACGCTCTGCCAGCGCATGCCGCAGATTGACCGCCTCGGGCTGGCTGTCGCCCTGGCCCAGCAATTCGGTTTCCAGCAGGTCGAGATAAGTCAGTTTTTCCTGCGCGCCCAGTGTCGCGTGATCGGCAATGTCGTCGGCGGTTCTGACAAAATTGTAGAACGCCAGGATCAATGCCCGGTGGCGCGGATGAATGATCCACGACGCGACCGGGAAGTTCTCGTCGCGGTGAGTCTTGCCGGATCGCAGTTCGCTCGCAGTGGTCACTGGCTACATTCGTCTGGGCAGGGTGTTTCGCATGCTCCGGCGATCCCGCGCATGCGATGGGATCGCGGACCCGTATAGGGGAATACGCCGCTAAAACCAATGCTATCCCTTGCCCGGCATGCGGACCGGGTCCGCACGTACCAATGGCAGGCTGTAGCCGACGGGGGTATCCCGACGGGCCTACCGTACTATTGCCCGTGGCTCACCAGCACCTTGTTGCAGGCCGGGCTCAGCTTGGGTCGATTTTGCTGCAGACAGGACAGAATGACGAGATCGCCCTGATCGATCACCGGGCGGCAGAAGCGCTGCACGTCGCGCGAACAAGCCCTCTGTTCCTCCGGCGTGCCGCTGCGCTGCGGCTGTTGCGCGAGAGCGCCGGTTGAAGCCGATATCGACAAAAGCGTGAGAGCGACGAGAACTTTATGCATCATCTTCCTTTATACAGACGCTAGAGAATTCCGGGCCCGGTCAGCGCATGGCATGAACCGGGTCGGATATTCAGACTTCAGGGTGCAGCGAAAGCAGAGCCGCAAGGCAACAGCACTGGCAAATGCGGCTAAATTGACGGCGGCGCGTTGCCATATACGCGGCGCCTGTTGATCTGCGCGATCATATCCATAACCATTTGAAATTAAAACATTATTTCTCGACCAGTCTTTTTCACTAGTTAGCTGTTGCGTACAAGCCCCGCGGATAACTACATGCTATACGATAAAAGCAGGAGGTATCCGCGGCTTTTGCTGGTTTCGCCGTAGCGAAGCGGTGGCGATGAACGGCGGTCGCATGAGCAAGGCACACCTCTGATTTGAACCTAACAAACTGCGGCGACACTAAACCTTCGATGCGGCGAGACATTTCTTCAATAGAATGTCAATTTTGAATGGGAAACTCGATATGAAACTGTTTGGTTCCGGTCTGCTCGGGCAGGCAATCAAGGCGGCTGGCGTTGGCGCGGCACTCCTGTTGTCGGTCTCGGCGAGCCACGCCCAGTCAGGTCCGTTTGCCGGTTTCGATGGAGCCTGGTCCGGAACCGGAACGGTTGCCCTCGCCGATGGAACCAACGAACACCTGCGCTGCAAGGCCGACTACAAGGTCTCGGGCCTGGTCCTGAAGCAAAATCTGCATTGCGCCAGCGACAGCTACAAGTTCGACCTCAGCAGCGACGTCAAGAGCGAGGGCGACCGGATTTCCGGCAGCTGGAGCGAAGCCAGCCGCAACATTTACGGCAACCTCCAGGGCACCGCGGGCGGCGGCCAGATCGACGTCTTCGTCGAAGCGGCCGGCTTTGCCGCCAATCTCACTCTGAGAACCAACGGCACCAAACAGGTGGTGCAGATCAGCTCCAAGGGCGAGATCCGGGGCGTCAACATCACGATGACCAAGAGCTGAGCCGCATCCGCTCAGATCGGCTACTGCCGCCCCCGGGTCACACCCGGGGGTTTTTATTTACTCCCCCGGTTTTCCCGCAACGTGCGTGCCGTGAAGCCGCTGCTGCAGATTGATCAGCCACATCGCCGTCGGCCGCAGGATAAACAAATCCGCGATCAGGGCCGCGACCATCGCAAAGGCGCTGAGCCAGCCGAACAGCCGCAGCGACGGCAGGTCGGAAAACACCGTCACCACGAGGCCACAGGCCAGCACCACGGTGGTCAGGATCAGCGCCGGACCGACCAGCACAGTGGCGCGCTCGACCGCCAGTTCCGGACTGACGCCGGGCGTCGTTTCGAGCCTCAACCGGTTGAGGAAGTGAATCGTCGCACTCAGCCCAAGGCCAAACGATACTGTCAGTGCCACCACACTGGCGAACTGCAGGCCCTCCCCCAACGCATAGAGCACCGTGCCGGACAGGACCACCGGAAAAATGCCGGGCAGGATACAGGCGAGCATCACCACCCATGAACGGAACGCCAGTCCGATAAAGACGGCAACCAGCGCGAATTCGATGGTGAGGCCGCGGTTCAGCTTCTCGATCATGTTGGCGCTGTTGCGCGCGGCGATCGCCGACAGACCGGTAACGGCAATCTCGAAACCCGGATGCGCCTTGCGTACAGCGTCCAGCGCGCCATCCATCTTTTCGACGACGGGAAGGATTTCGCTCGAATCGAGGTCGGGCACCCGGCCCGATACCACCACCGCGTCCTGATCGGCGGAAATGAAACGCCGCACCAGATACTCCGGAATCAGATTGACGTACTCCTTCAGCGTCGCAACGTCCGAACTTCCGGCCTTTTCGGCCAGCCAGCGCCGCAGCGTTTCCAGCGACCAGACATTGCCGACGCCGGCCTGCTTCTCCACCAGCGAGTGGACATCGGCGATGGTCTGCAACGTATCCGGCGCATAAAGCGAAACGCCCTTGGGGAATTCGATCAGCACATCGATCGCATTGGCGCCTGTGAGCTTGGCGTCCAGCCGTCCGCTCGCCGCAACCGCCTGCTGCTTGTCGGGCACCTGGTCAGCCAGCCGGTAGCGCGGCTCAAGATTGGCATAGACCACGGCGAGGCCGCCGACCACCGCTACCGCGATCAGGCTGAACAGCCCGGGGCGGCCGACCATGCGCACCGCGATCCAGTAGCAAAAATTGCGCAGCGCCTGGACGCCGGCGTCGGCGCCCCGGAACTTGACCGCGAACTGCTTTTCGTTGCGCACCAGCAGCACGCCGAACACCGGAACCAGCGACAGCACTGCGATCAGCGCGATGATGGTGGCGGCAAGTCCCGCTTCACCGAACTTGCGGATCAGGTCGGAATTGGAGAATTGCAGGGCGATGAACGAGATACCTGCGGTACCATGGGTCAGCACGCAGGCCGGTCCGACCACCAGCACGGCATTCTTGAACGCAGTGTATTTGTCCTGGCCCGCGATCAGGCGATCGCGCGCCGCGAAGGTGAGCTGCATCGAGTCCGAGAAACTGATCACCATGATCAGCGGCGTCATCACGTTCAGGAACATGTTGAGATTGAAATTGGCCCAACCGAGAACGCCGAGCGCAAGCAGAATCGCGATGATCGGCGGAAACGCCGCGGCGACCATGAACGATACCTTGCGGAAGAAGATGATCGCGATGATGCAGCCGGCGAGAATGCCGAGGATGTTGTAGGTCAGCCCGTCGCGCTTGACCGCGTTGCGGATTTCGAGCTGCATGACGGGAACGCCGGACAATTCCGCTTTCAGTCCGCTGCCCTTGAGATCTTCGGCCATGGCTTTCCGGATATCGCCGATGGTCTTGCTGAGCTCGTTGCTGGCGACGATCTCGGGTTCGAGCGACAGCACGACCAGCGCCAGCGTGCCGTCTTCGGACAACAGCTTGCCGCGGATGATCTCGTTGCTTTTGACGGTCTCGATGAACTTGTCGTAGTCGGCGCCTTCGGGCAGCTTCTCGGGGAACAGCGCCGCCGGCAGCTTGCCGGGCGCCGGCGCCTGCCGCGCCGAGAACAGCGAGATAATGCCGCGGGTGCCGTCGACCAGTTGCAGGTCGGTGACGAGATCGCGCAGCTTTTCGAGATTGTCTCGCTCGAGCAGCGTTTTGCCCTCGACCACGACCAGCACGTCGAATTCGGTCGCCGGGAAACGCTTGGTTTCCGCTTCGTATTGCCGGTATTCCTTGGAATTGGACCGGAACAACTGGCTCAGCGAATCGTCGATCTTGATGCGCTGGATGCCGAACAGCGCGCCGATGATCAGGCCGACCAGAATGATGCAGGACAGAACCGGCTTCTGAACCGCGATCAGCCCGATGCGCTCCAGCCCGAAGGCGATGCTGTCGGTCGGCCGCTTCTCCATCTTCTCGACATGGACCTCACTGTCGCTGTTCTTTTCGAGCATGCCCTGTCCAGTTCTCGCATCAGTTCAATTTGTACAGCTTAAGTTCCAGGGCGCAAAGCCGGCCGAATCTGGCCGGGTGCTGATCGGCGCTAGCCCTTGAAAACATGCGATAAATTTGTCCGCGGCAGATGTAGCAGGTCTCATCGGCCTCTCGCAAGCGGAGCCGGCCGCGCAAAATCGCCGCGGATGCGATGATTAGCGGCCTAGGTTGCCGATTTATCATGCCGAGCTGGATTAATGGTGATGCGCGGCGCGGTTTGACCGCCGCTTTCGTCCTTCAGCGCAACGCCGGTGATTCCCCGCGCGAGGCCCTCGCGGACCAGCCACGCGATCCGCAACGCGGCCTCGTCATAGCCGAGGCCGGCGGCGTGGATGTTGGAAACGCAATTGCGCTTCGGCATCGGTGAGGCCGGTCCTGGGCGCGAAGGTCAGATAGGCCCCGAGACTGTCCGACGCGGACAGGCCCGGCCGCTCGCCGATCAGCATGACGACCATGCGCGCGCCAAGAATCGCGCCGATCTCATCGCCCAGCGCCACCCGCGCACCCGTGGCGACCACGGCATGGCCGATCGCGATCCCGTCATGCGGCCAACCGCGGAATGAGATTGCGGACGAGCGCGAACCGCATGCGCATTGACCGCCGACGGCGACAGGCCGTCGCCGATGACGATGGCCAACTGGCACGAACCCGAATGCTGGCTGGTCAGCAGATGCTGCGAAGCCGGATCGAGCTTTCGCCCGAGATCGGGCCGCCTGAGATAGTCCTTCGCGGCTGCGCGCGCTACTCTGGACATCGCAGCGCCTCAAGCCCGAGTTCGCCAAGGCCTGCGGCGATGGCGGCCACATCGAAAACGGCATGAACCGCGTCGCGGGCGCGCGCATGGTCGAGCGTAAAGGCGAGCAGCGCCATGGTCGGCAGGCTGGCGCCGGCGCGGCCAAGCCCGACGCGCGCCGGGGTCAGCTCGCGCAGATCCCGCAGCGAGCGGGATGACGGCACCGGCGGTTTCATGGTCCGATTACTCGGCAGGGACCGACGCCTCGCGCAGCCGGATCGAATAGTTCGACGCGTTCTGCTGGCCGACCGAGGCCGCCCGCGCGAACATGATCAGATGATGCCCGATCATCGTCGAGGCGATCAGGCCCTCGATGTCGCCATGCCGCAGCCGGCCCAGCGCAAATTTCCAGAACACCTTGCCGGTAATCGCCGAGCACGCCGACCTTCCAGAAGATATTGCGCAGCATGATCAGCCCGCGCTTGATGTTGGCCCAGCTTTTCTGCTCGGCGCGTAACCGGCACTTTCAGCCGGTTGGTGTAGGTGTAATCGCACTGGTACTGATAGCGCGCATACAGCTTTTCCGGCTGGTAGGCGACTTCCATGCATTTGCGCCATGAACTGACGACCTGGTCATAGGGCAAGCGGAAATCGACATTGGAGTCGCGGCTGTCGTCGTCATGGATCAGACGGCCCTCGCGCTCGAGGCGATCCCACAGCGGCGTCTTCGGCAGCGCCTGCAGCAGATTGATCGTCAGCAGCGGAATTCTGCGATTCATCGACAAAGGCGAGCAACGCATCGCCGGTCTCCGGCTTGTCGGTGTCCAGCCCCATGATGATGCCGGAGACGACCTCCATGCCGTAGCTAGTTGATGGTGTGCACGCCTTCCAGGATCGGGACCATCATGTTGTGGTCCTTGTGCATCGCCTTCAGCGCGTCGGGATCGGGGGTCTCGATGCCGCAGAACACCGTGACGAAGAACGCCTCGCGCATTTTTTCGAGAATCTCGGGCCGCTTGGCGATGTTGAGCGTCGCCTCGCAGGCCAGCCGCATCACATAGCCGGTTCGTCTTCTGCCACTCGATCAGATGCGGCAGCAGGTCGACCGCGGCCTTGCGGTTGCCGATGAAATTGTCATCGACGAAATACACCGAGCCGGTCACGCCGCATTCGCAGCAGCTTGTCGAGTTCGGCGATGATCTGCTGCGGCGATTTCAGCCGCGGATTGCGGCCGTACAGTCCCGGAATATCGCAGAACTCGCACTGATAGGGGCAACCGCTCGAATACTGGATGCTGCCGAGGAAATATTTTTTGACCTCGGCAAGCTCGTAGGCCGGAATCGGAAAGTCGGTCATGGCGACGCGGTCGGCGGTTTTCAGCACCACCTGCTGCTCGGGCCGCGACGGGTCGCGCGCCAGCCGCGCGATCAGATCGTCGGTGGCATCGCCGAGTTCGCCGACGTGGAGATAGTCGAACGAGGGATAGTAGTCCGGACAGGCGCTGACCGAGGGCCCGCCGATCGCCACCGCGAGATCATGGGCATGCGCCCGGCGGCAGATATCGTTCATCTGCTGGCGCTGGATATGCATGCCGCTGACGAATACCGCTTCCGCCCATTCGAAGTCTTCCGCCGTGGCGGGGCGGATATTTTCGTCGATGAAACGGACCGGCCAGTGCTCGGGGCAGATAGGCCGCGATCAGCAACAGACCCTGCGGCGGCATGAAAGCCTGCACGCCGTCGGTCAGGGGATAGGCGTATTCGAAGGTGCCGAATGAAGACGTATAACGCGGAAAGACGCACAGGATGCGCCGCACCGTCTCAATGCCCTCAGCTCTCATCAAACTTCCTCTGCGTTCCTCTGGATTTAAGCACTAACTTCAACGCTGGGCTACAAATTCTTCAACATTGTGGCGGCGGATTTATTCCGGGTAAAGGGCCGCAGCGCCGGCTTTCGGCGTCGCGCTTTAGGCGATCAGCCGCGAGGCAAAATCGGGCAGCAGGCCTGAATTGCCGGCGAGCCGAAAGTCGGCACCGGCCAGCCCGACCCGAAGCAGCCAGTCGTCGAATTCCGGCGCCCGCTTCAGGCCGAAGAGATCGCGGACATAGAGCGCGTCGTGGAACGAGGTGGACTGGTAGTTCAGCATGACGTCGTCGGCCCCAGGCACCCCCATGATGAAGGTGACGCCGGCGGCGGCCAGCAGCGTCAAGAGATTGTCCATGTCGTCCTGGTCGGCTTCGGCATGGTTGGTGTAGCAAACGTCGACGCCGAGCGGCAGGCCGAGCAGCTTGCCGCAGAAATGGTCCTCCAGCCCGGCGCGGATGATTTCCTTGCCGTCATAGAGATATTCCGGGCCGATGAAGCCGACCACGCTGTTGACCAGCAGCGGATCGAACGCCCGCGCCACCGCATAGGCGCGCGCCTCACAGGTCTGCTGGTCGACGCCGTGATGGGCATTAGCCGACAGGGCCGAGCCCTGCCCGGTTTCGAAATACATCACATTGTCGCCGACCGTGCCGCGCCGCAGCGATTGGCCGGCCTGCGTGGGCTTCCCCCAGCAGCGCGAGATCGACGCCAAAACTCCGGTTGGCCGCCTTGGGTGCCCGCGATCGACTGGAACACCAGGTCGACCGGCAACCCCTGCGCGATCAATCCGCAGCGTGGTCGTCACATGGCTGAGCACGCAACTCTGAGTAGGGATTTGCAGCCGCGTGATGATGTCGTCGAGCAGCCGCAGCAGCCCGCCGATGATGGCCGGATCGTCGCTGGCCGGATTGATGCCGATACAGGCGTCGCCCGATCCCAATAGGAGGCCGTCGAGGATCGACGCGGTGATGCCCCTGGCGTCGTCGAAAGGATGATTGGGCTGCAGCCGCACGCTCATCCGCCCGCGCAGGCCGATGGTGTTGCGAAAGGCGGATCGTTACCTGGCATTTTTTCGCCACCAGAATGAGATCCTGGTTGCGCATCAGTTTTGACACGGCAGCTGCCATTTCCGGCGTGATGCCGCGCGCAAGTTTTTGCAAGGTGGATGTCGTGGCCGCATCCGACAGCAGCCAGTCGCGGAAGGCGCCGACCGTCAGCGACGATATCGCCGCAAAGGCCGCGGCGTCGTGGCTGTCGATGATCAGGCGCGTGACCTCGTCGTCCTCGTAGGGAATGACGGTCTCCTGCAGGAATTGCCGCAAGGGAACATCCGCCAGCGCCATCCGTGCCGCGATCATCTGCGCCGCCGTATCGGCCGCCACGCCGGCCAGCCGGTCGCCGGACCGCGGCGGCGTCGCCTTGGCCAGGAGATCGCGCAGGTCATCGAACACGTAGGTCGTTGCGTCGATGGCGTGGCGATAGATCATGGTGGTTCTCACGATGGCTGCGGCCAAGCCTATCAGAGTTGGCGGGCAGGCAAAGGCGGCTACTCCACAACAGGTCGTCATCCCCCGCGGATGGGGGATCCAGTACGCCGCGGCTTTTTGGTTCGATCGCTGTCGTCTCTGGGATACGGGATCGTCCGGTCAAGCCGAACGATGACAGTTGAAGTTGTGCACATTCCGGCGACCGTCATGCGAGCGACTGGCCCTCAACGCTGAGGCCCCATGAAGCGATGGGCGTGTTCGGCGGACAGGATGTGATGGTGCAGGTTGGCGATCCACTGCCGGCCGGAGACGGTCATGTTCAGGTATTTTATGCCGTCCTCGATATGCGCTGAAACGCTGCTCCAGAAGAAGGCGGGATATTTGTCGATGATATCGGCCGGCGACGAATAGCCGAGTTGCCGGTTCATTCCGATTTCTTCGAACTCGGAATATAGCGCGTTGGCCTTTCGCGAATACATGGGATCGCCGAGCTGTCCGATCAGGTCGGCGGCCTGAACCAGTTTCGGCTCCAGCCCGTTGAGACCGCCATTGGCCGCGCGCGCCGGGAAACGCGTCATCTCGATCGCCGCGGCAACACGGGTCGCGTCGATAGTCGGTGAATGTCCGAGCCGCTCGAACACGAACAGTTTCGACCGGTCGACGTGATAGGGCGAAAGCGCCGCATCGGACGAGCCGCGCGGCAGCGTCACCTTCTTGCCGCTGCGGTCGATCACGAACTCGGTTTCGGTGTCGCCGCTCAGGATGCCGCGCATGTACCCGATATCGTGCAACAGGCAGGCGATGATCAGATGGCTGTAGTCGGCGGGCTCGACCCGCTGCGACAGCGTCATGCCTTCAAGGATGTCCCGCCCGACCATCGTGACTTGCAGCGTGTGCTCGTAATTGTGGTACAGCGCATCGCTCCTGGCCAGGCATTCGATGGTGCTCCGCGCGAGAGAGCCGAGCCGCTCCGCCATATCGTCATGCGCCGGACCGAAAACGCGGCGAAAATCCCTGGCGAGAAACTTGCCCAGCTTGTTGGCGGCAATTGCCGTGATAGCTTTCACCGAGGCCCTCCAGGATCGGGCGATGTTACCATCAGCCTTGGAAACTGGAAGGCGAAAGATGCCGCATGGATGACAGCCCGGCTCCTCGCCCTTCGAGCCTAGCGGAGCCTGTTAGCGCGCCGGTGCGCCAGACCGTCGGCTCGCGCCTCGGGATGACGCGTAGCAGACGGCCTTCAGGCGACTTCCAGTGTAGGAATATTCTTGATCTTCTCTCCGAGTTCCTGCTGCGCCCGATGCAAATCGTATCGCTTTTGCAGATTGAGCCAGAGATCGGGACCGTTTCCGCACAACTTGCCGAGCCGCAACGCCATCAGCGGAGTGACCGGCTGCCTTTCTCTCAAGACATCGTAGAGCGTCTGACGAGAAACCCCGAGCAGCCTGGCGATTTCCGTCTTGGGCCGACTGAGGGCCGGCAAAATCTCCTCGCGGAGAAGCTCGCCGGGATGCATTGGCGGCAAGCCTCGCTTCGGGAGCTTTCTGGTCATGAATTCGTCCTCAATGATGACCCGTAGCCTGGGTAGAGCGCAGCAACACCCGCAGGCGGCTCTATCAATTAGCACACTGTCCCGGATTTCGCGGAGTTTATCATCGGGCGCGCATTCGCGCGACCCGTTGGCTACATCCGGGCTACGATCACGGTGCACTACCCGTCGAAAACCCGTTCGCGACACTTCCATATCCAAACCAGCACTGTTACGTTTTGCCCCGCAAAAAAGCGACGCGCATAGCGGCTTCGACTGCCCGGCGCATATTAGGGAGAAATACCAGATGTTTTCGCATGTCATGATCGGCACCAACGATCTGGAAAAAGCCAAGTCGTTCTATGACGCGCTGCTGGGGACGCTCGGCGTGCCGCCCGGCCGGGTCGACCGCCATCGGATTTTCTGGCGCACCAAAACCGGGACTTTCTCGGTGTCGCTGCCGATCGACGGCAAACCCGCGACCTGCGCCAATGGCGGTACGGTCGGTTTTACCGCGGCTTCCGTTGAGGAAGCCGACGCGTGGCACGCGGCCGGCATCGCCCAGGGCGGCAAGACCTGCGAAGAGCCGCCGGGCATCCGCGAGGGCGCGGCCGGCAAGCTCTATCTCGCCTATCTGCGCGATCCCGACGGCAACAAGCTTTGCGCCCTGCACCGGATGGTTTGAAAAACCGTAGGGCGGGTTAGCCGATAGCGTAACCCGCCTCTTTGTCATCGCTGAGACGGCGGATTGCGCTTCGCTAATCCGCCCTACGCATGTTCATCGCCATAGTCAGGAGAACATCATGCGTATTGCGGTTGTCGGCGCCGGCGGAGTCGGAGGCGGATTTGGCGCGGCGCTGGCCAAGGCGGGAGCCGACGTCACCTTCATCGCGCGCGGCGCGCATCTGGCCGCCATGAAGAGCCAAGGCTTGAAAATCCTCAGCGCCGCGCGGCGAGACCCATCTGGTGCCGACCAAGGCCACCGACGATCCTGACGAGATCGGCCAGGTCGACATCGTGCTGTTCTGCGTCAAGCTGTGGGACGTCGAAAGCGCCGGGAGCGCATCAAGCCGCTGATCGGCGCCGACACCGCCGTGATCCCGCTGCAGAACGGCATCGACGCCGCCGAACGGCTGATCCCGATCCTCGGCGACAAGGCCGTGATGGGCGGCGTGGCGCAGATCAGCGCCTCGATCACGGCCCCCGGCGTGATCACGCAGGTCGGCACCTTCATGCGCATGATCTTCGGCGAACTCGACGGCAGGATCACCAGGCGCGGCGAGGATTTTCTGGCGCTGTGCCTGAAGGCCGGTTTCGATGCGACCTTGAGCGAGCAGATCCTGACCGAACTCTGGATGAAGTTCATCCTGCTCGCCAGCAACTCCGGCATCGATGGCGCTGTCGCGCCAGCCGATCGGCAAACTGCGCGACGATCCCGATATGCGCCCGATTTTCGAAGCCGCCTACCGGGAAGTGATCGCTGTCGGCAAAGCCAAAGGCATCGCCCTGCCCGCCGACGCGATCGAAAAAGTCGTCGGCCTTACCAGCCACATGCCGCCAGCCATGAAGGCCTCGATGGCGCTCGATCTCGACCGCGGCAACCGCATGGAATTGCCCTGGCTCGCCGGCAAGGTCGCCGATCTCGGCAAGCAGCTCGGCGTGCCGACGCCGACGCACAGCATGATGTATGCGATGCTGAAGCCGTATGTGATGGGGAAGACGGGGTGAGTGGGACGTCGCCGTTTGTCCGGGATCACGCGCGCGAGGTCAGTCTTGCGTTGCGGGTGCGATGACCATGCGGCGAAAGATCCAAGCACAGCATTGAGATGCACGTGCCGCTCGCCCATACTGTGAGGCTCCTATAGCCTTCGCCCTCTCGTCAGACAGTTCAGCCGTCGCAAAGCTGCGGCGATCGGAATCCGGAGTGGGAGCGTCATGGCCGGCTTTGACCTCAGGATTGGTGAGCAGACGGGCCATGAGTTTTTTGATCCAGGCTGTCATGTGATTCTCCGCTCGTTGCAAGGCAGACTAACCTTTAGGCGCAACCGCCGCTTTACGCATAAACCGTGTAATGGGTGGAGCGAAGCGATACCCATCCTTCGAACTTGCGATCTTGTTCGGATTGTGTGATATTTTTTATAAACTTAAGCGCGCGATCGTGCGATTTTATGAAGTCAATATTTTCCTGGTGGTGGATGATATAAGGAGAGATTGGTGGATGAGACAAGCTGGATAAAAGCCATTTTCGGTGGCGCCGGAAGCACGTTAGTCGGTATTTTGGCAACGTACTTTGTCACTCGGAAGCAGCGTTCTGCGGAGAGAGAAAAAGCCGAAGAAAGGAGCGTATCGTTCAAATATTTTTCACCATCAGATGGAAACGAATTTAACGAGCCGTTCTACAAATATTTTATTGAAAAGATAAATCTCGCAAAGCGCCAGATTTATGTCTCGGGCGAAGGCTTTGGTGACCACAGCGCGCGAATAGCTGGTAACTACAATGATGCAATAAAAACGGCACTACGCAACAATGTCAGAGTTGTTCGCGTGCAGACATCTCGGGACACCAGTGAAGTTTGGACGAGCATGTTGGAGGGCTTAGTCCGGGAGTTTCCAGCGTCCTTCGAACTATTCGTATTACGTGAGCCCACTCAAGCTCAGATGACTAGCATCTGCATTATCGATCCCGAATTGAAAGAAACATGCGTCGTCGAGATGATGATAACTTCAAGAGCGATGTTCGGATCTCGGCCGGCAAACCTCGCAGGAGCGGCCGTTTTTATTGAGAGAGACACCAGACTTGCGGTCGATCTCCGAGACGGCCTGCTAACGATGCGACTCGACAAATCGGCATTCCGCGTTTCGTCACCACAGGCCGTTCGTGAATGTTAACTTCACGGGTCTATTATTTCGCATACGGCTCAAATATGAGCGCGAAACAAATGCAAGAACGTGTACCCAGCGCTCAAAAAGTGGGAATTGGCTTTTTGGATAACTTCGCACTAGTCTTTAACAGGAAAGGCACTTACCGCGATGGCGGAGTCGCCAGTATAGTTGACGCGGCGCATCGGAAGGTCTGGGGCGTAATTTGGAGCGTCGCAAAATCAGAAATGGAGGCACTCGATTCGACATTGAAGATCCGACTGCCTACAAGCCCATTCTTGTAGGTGTGCAGACGTCGTCGGGTTCCAATTACAGGTGCCAAGCCTATCAAGCAATTCCAGAAGGACAATTCGAGCCGGATAGTGACTATCACAAGCTTATTGTTGACGCGGCGCGCGAGGCGAATTTTCCTTCTGACTACGTCGCATCGATAGAATCGTTTCGCAAAGGATAATTGCGAACGTCTACGATGGTGAATTAGAGCGATACCCATGGACTACATCACATCCTGACCTTGATGGGGTTTCGCGAATAGCTCAAGCCATCCTGCGCATGATATTCCTTATCGCGGTTTAACGCAGGGATCGACAGCGTACGCACATTGTTCGCCGGCGGTAAGCAGCCCACCGGTCGGACCTGTATAGTTGACCGCCGTTACATGGCCGGAAGCCATCACGACATTGATGTTGCAGAATTGGCTGGAGGACACGGCCGTCCCACCGTATCGGTCATAACTAGCGCCGGCCACAGTCATGCCATTGCCGGAGGCATAGCCCCAAACCTCGGTCGCTCCCTCAGCAGCCTTATTTGCCGGGGCTCCCATGCAAGCCAAACCTGCTCTTTCGATAAGCCCACCATTTGCGCCCTGGCGTCTTGGGCTGTTTGTACGCGTTGGAACGCACAACCGCATAGCGCGACGCAAAGCGCCGCGATTCCTAGTTTACGCATACGAAGCCCCCGAAACCGGCACCACACAAGCGCAAGCGATGATCGAAATCAATAGGGAATGCCCGAATAAAGAGAAGGTGATACGGGGAGGAAACAAGCGTTCCGGATTTCGCTTCGCTCATCCGGGCTACGGACTACCTTTACTTGTCGCTGTCGTTCGTGACTTAGCCCTCACCCCGCCAGCGCCCGCCACCGTTCCGTCGCCTCAATCGCCGCTCACCCACAGCCGCTCCGCCGGCTGTCCGCGATGCAGTGCTTTTCCGACTTCGCAGATGGCGAGGAAGGCGCTGGAGCGCGCTTCCTCGACTTCCAGCGGTTGCTCGGCGCCGCCCTGAACCAGCCCGACGAGGCCGTTCAGAATCGGCAGCGCGGTTTGCGCCGGTTCGCGTTCGGCCGCCTTCAGGGCTTCGAGGACTTTTGCGGCTTTCTCGGAATCAGTCATGCGCCGGTGGCCGCCTGCCGGTTACAAGAAATCGTCATTCCCCACGAATGCGGGAAATCCAGTAGGCCGCGGCTTCTCGATTCCATCGCTGGCGTCTCTGGAATACTGGATCGCCCGCTTTCGCGGGCGATGACAGCGGTGGGTATATCGAGCAGTTATGCGTTTAGTCTACTCCGCAGCCTCGGCTCGCGCGTCGATCACTTCCAGCACTTTCGGCGGCGACATCGGCAAACTGTAAAACCGCTTTCCGAGCGCGTTGTAGACGGCGTTGGCGACGGCGGCCATGACCGGCACCAGCGGCACTTCGCCGACGCCCTTGACGCCCTGCGGATGCTTGCGGGTTCGGCACTTCCACCATCACGCAGTCGAGCATCGGCAGGTCCGAACAGACGGGCATGCGATAGTCGAGGAAGCCGGCATTATCGACCTTGCCGTGCTTGTTGTAGATGTATTCCTCGTTCAGCGCCCAGCCGATGCCCTGCGCGACGCCGCCCTGCATCTGGCCCTCGACATAGCCGGGATGAATGGCGCGGCCGACGTCCTGCACCGCGGTGTAGCGGATCACGCGGACGATGCCGAGTTCGACATCGACCTCGACGTCGCAGATGTGGGTGCCGAAGCCGCCTTCGGCGCCCTCGGTGTTGAGCTGCACGCCGGCGCCGATCGGCCCGCCCATCGACGGCGCCTTGGCCGCGAGTTCTTCCAGCGTCAGCGGCGGGAATTCGCCGGCGTTGGGGCTTGCGGGATGCGCCGCGCCGTTTTCCCATTTCACGGCGTCGGGATCGATGTCCCAGATCTTCGCCGCGCGCTCCTTCAGCGTGGCGATGATCTTGTCGGCCGATTGCGTCACCACCATCGCGGAGGCAAACAGCACGCGGCTGCCGCCGGTGAGATTGGAGAAGCCGACGGTCGCGGTATCGCCGATCAGCACCGACACGCGCTTGTAGTCGATGCCGAGCAGTTCGGCGCAGATATTGGCGATCGCGGCGCGCGAGCCGCCGACATCCGGATGGCCTGTGGTGACCACGACGTTGCCGTCCTCGGTAACGTTGACCTGGGCCGAGGATTCGCCGCCGGCGTTGAACCAGAAGCCGGACGCGACGCCCCTGCCCTGCAGCTTGCCGAGCGGCGCGGTGTAATGCGGATGCTCCTTCGCAGCTTCCAGCGTTTCGATGTAGCCGATGCGCGGGAACACCGGTCCGTGCGCGGCCTTGGTGCCCTGCTTCGCGGCGTTCTTCAAGCGCAGTTCGAGCGGGTCCATCTTCAACTGCTCGGCGAGTTCGTCGAGCACGCACTCCACCGCGAAGGCGCCGATCGGCGCGCCGGGCGCGCGATAGGCCGCGACCTTGGAGCGGTTGGACAGCACGTCGAAGCCGACCGACAGCACATGCGGGATATCGTAGGGCGCGAAGCTGCAACCCACCGCGCCGCGGATCGGCGAACCCGGCAGCGCGCCGGCCTGCAGATAGAAGGTACCTTGGGCTGCGACGATGGTGCCGTCCTTTTTGGCGCCGATCCTGACGGTGCTTTTCGAGCCCGAGGTCGGCCCGGTGGCGCGCATCACCTCTTCACGGGTCATCACCATCTTGACCGGACGGCCCGACTTCTTGGCGAGAAGCGTTGCCAGCGGTTCGAGATAGATGATGGTCTTGCCGCCGAAGCCGCCGCCGATTTCGGCCGGAATCGCGCGGATGTCGCTCTGCGGAATCCCGGTCAGATACGCGGTCATGGCGCGGACCATGAACTGGCCCTGGCTCGAGCTCCAGATCGTGGTCTTGTTGTCGGCGCCGACGCTGATCAGGCAGGCATGAGGCTCGATATAGCCCTGATGAACCGGTCGGGTGGTGAAGGTGCGCTCGACGATCACCTCGGCTCCCTTGAAGCCTTCGGCGATGTCGCCCTTCTTGACCTCGAGCTTGCCGGCGATGTTGGACGGCTTGCCATCGAATTTATTGAATTCGTGCAGGATCGGCGCGTCGGGCTTGAGCGCGTCGTCGATCTCGATCACCCACGGCAGCACTTCGTAATCCACCTCGATCAGCGTGCAGGCATGCGCCGCGATCGCTTCCGTGGTGGCGGCGACCGCTGCAACGGGATGGCCGGGGAACAGCACCTTCTCGCGCGCCATCACGTTGCGGCACATCCAGCGCATGTCCTGGATGCCGAGCATCACGGACTTGTCGATCGGGAAGTCGACCACATCCCTGGCGGTGACCACCGCCTTGACGCCCGGCAGCGCCTCGGCCTTCGAGGTGTCAATCGACTTGATGCGGGCGTGCGGATGCGGGCTGCGCAATACCTTGCCCCAGATCATGCCGGGCATGTTGGTGTCGGCGGCGAACGCCGCGCGGCCCGTGACCTTGTCGGCGCCGTCGGGCCGGATGGTGCGCTGGCCGATCCACTTGTTGTTGGTGACGATGTTCATTGTGCTGTCTCCCGCATGTCAGCGGCGGTTTCCATCACCGCTCGCACGATCTTGTCATAACCGGTACACCGGCAGAGATTGCCGGCGAGCCAGAAGCGAACTTCTTCCTCGCTCGGATTCGAATTCTTCTTCAACAGCGCGTCGGACGCCATCAGCATGCCCGAGGTGCAGATGCCGCATTGCAGCGCCGCCATTTCCAGAAACTTCTGCTGCAGCGGATGCAGATGATCGCCCCTGGCCAGGCCCTCGATGGTACGAATCTCGTGGCCCTCGGCCTCGACCGCGAGCATCAGGCAGGAGCAGACCAGGCGGCCGTCCAGCGTGATGCTGCAGGCGCCGCAATCGCCGGAGGCGCAGCCTTCCTTCGAGCCGGTCAGACCGAGCGGACCGCGCAAGGCATCGAGCATGGTGTCGTAGGACTCGCACAGAAACTCTTCCGGCTCGCCGTTGATGGTGGTGGAAACATGCAGTTTGGCCATGATCTCAATTCCTCAAATCTTTTCTTGCGCGCGCTGGGCGGCGATGGCGGCGGTGCGCTTGAGCAGCACGCCGGCGATTTTGGTGCGATAGACGATGGTGCCGCGCTTGTCATCGATCGGCCGGCAAGCGGCGGAGCACGCGGCAGCAGCCGCATTCATAGCGGCATCGTCGAGCTTGCTGCCGACCAGCGCGGACGCTGCCGCTTCCACCAGCAGCACCGTCGGCGCGACAGCGCCGAGGCCGACGCGGGCGGCGGTGCAGACGCCATCCTTCAGCGTGAGATTAACGCCGACGCCGACCACCGCGATGTCCATTTCGGTGCGCGGGATCATGCGCAGATAAGCATCGCTGGAGCCTTTCGGCCGCGGCGGAAAGGCAAAGCTGACGAGGATCTCGCCCGGCAACAAATTGGTGCGGCCGGGACCGGCCGGCACTTTCTCGACCGGCATCTCGCGGCGGCCGTTCGGGCCCTGCAGCGTGACGATGGCGCCGGATGCGACCAATGCGGGCACGCTGTCGCCGGCCGGAGAACCGTTGCACAGATTGCCGCCCGCGGACGCCCGCCCCTGCACCTGCTTGGAGCCGATCAGGTTGATCGCTTCCAGCACGCCGGGCCAGACCTTGCCGAAGCGCGGATGCTCCAACAGCGCCATGCCCGAAACGGCGGCGCCGACGCGGAAGCCGCCATCGGCGGTTTCCTCGATGGCAGTCATCTCCGCGATTTTCTTGATGTCGACGATCAGACCCGGCTTCACAGCGCCAGAGCGCATCTGCACCAGAAGGTCGGTGCCGCCGGCGAGGATGCGCGCGGCACTCCCGGCAGCAGCAAACGCACCGATCGCTTCGTCAAGCGTACCCGGCGCCAAATATCGGATGTCCGTCATGGTCGTTCCAACGTCTCCCTCGGTCTGCCCGCGCCTTAAGTGATTGGTGGCTCACCTTTCTCAGGCCCGCAGGCGGGGGAGCCTACACGGGCCAAGCCGATTGGAACAGCCTCCGAAGGCCGATGAAATGGCATGCTCCCATGCGTGAAACGGGTTTGCCTTGTCATTTCAGCGGCGACCGCCAAAATACCCGAAGTCCCGCCCTGCATTGTGATCGCTGCCCGGCGCGGAAGCTGCTAGGTTTTTCGGATACGCGAGCCTTGGATATACGCAAGCTTTGGAATATCCGGAATGAAGCGACGCCAGTTCATCGCTCTCCTTGGGGGAGCGGCCATCACTTCATCGCGCGCCGCCCGCGCGCAAGCACCCGCCAGGGTGTTCCGGCTGGCGGTGGTAAGCCCCGTCGGACCGGTTCCTGCAACCAGCCCCAATGCGAAAATGCTTCTCGGCGGGCTGGCGCAGCGCGGCTATGTCCTGGGACAGAATCTCGCGTTCGAAGGTCCGCGCCAGATCAATCCCGACCAACTGCCGCGGCTGATGCAGGATTTGAAGGCGAACAAGGTCGATATCGTGGTGACCTGGGGATATCCGACCATATTGGCCGCGAAGATGGCCGGCATTCCCGCGGTCGCGGCGTTTGGCGCGGGCGATCCGGTAGCGACCGGACTGGTTGAGAGTTTGGCGCGACCGGGCGGCAGCCTTACCGGCATATCCGATGTGGCGACGACGCTCTCCACCAAGCGCATGGGGTTGCTCAAGGAATTGCTGCCGAAGCTGCACAGCGTGGCGATGATCTGGAACAAGGACGATCTGGGGATGTCGATGCGCTACGACGCCTCCGCCAAATCGGCCGAAGGAATGGGCTTTGCCGTTCAAGCCGTCGGCGTGCGCGAACCGGACGATTTCAACGAGGCCTTCGCGGTGATGGACCGCGAGCGGCCCGACGCCATCCTGATGGTGTCCGATTCACTCACGATGTTGAACCGCACGCGCGTGTTTGACTATGCCAATACCCATCGCCTGCCGGCGATCTACGAGTATGACCCGCTGGTGCGCGAAGGCGGCCTGATGTCCTACGGCCCGGATCTGAAGGAATCCTTCGAACGCGCCGCCGCGATGACCGACCAGATCCTGAAGGGCGTCAAACCCGGCGACGTGCCGTTCGAAACGCCGACCCGTTATCTGTTCGTCATCAATCTGAAGACCGCAAAATCGATCGGCCTGGAAATTCCGGCACAGTTGCTGGCGCTCGCCGATGAAGTGATCGAATAGGGCTTCGAATTTTACAGGTCCAGCGCGTCACCCAGAACCGGGACGCCCTCACCGGCATTGCCGTAGTACTTGGACGACAGCCAGATAGCGAAGCCAGATAGAACGACAAGGCGCGCCAAGGTAGCGATCAAGAACAAGCAGTAGCTGGCCAACCTGAACAACCGTTCAGAATTCTCCGCTTAACGGTGAGGAACCAATCATCTAGATTCGGATTGTCTAGCGCTACAAACCATCCTCCAGGAGAGATAAATGAAGAAGATTTCCTACGTTTTGGCGGCTCTGGCCACTATCGCAATCGCGGCTCCCGCAGTGGCTCGCGACAAGCCCATGATGCACAAGGGCATGGGCATGCATCGCCACATGCACCGCCACATGGATATGGGGATGCGCCATCATCGCCCTCACATGATGCGCCACATGATGAGAAAAGAAGGCATGTAAGATAGATGGCCCCTGACCGGGGCCATTTTCTTTGGAACGTAACTGCTGTGCGTTATTTGTCGGAAGAGCCTCTCTTACCCAGGGCTCGGATAGCCGGGCGGGAGGAGAACTCCTCGGTCAAGCACCGCCCGGCTATTTTTCGACTGCGTTGATAGCGCAATTCACTAGGCGTAAGCGGTTTCTGACACCGCCACGCCAAGCAGCCTCGATGGTATTCGCCGCCCGAGCTTGGACTTCTCTGAATTTCACGGCTTGTCCGGTGCGCATGAGATAGTCCATCGCAATATCCAGCGACTCATTCATCACGCAATTTTAGGCTGGCTACACATACATGACTAGTTGCTCATCGTCGCCTTGACGCGGGCGATCGCCTGCTTGCACTGGGATACGAGGGGATCGTCGTTGCTAAGGCGAGCCAATTTCACCCGCGCAACAGCGGCTTGATACCGATTTTCGATGATGGACGGTACGTGCTCGCGCTCTGCCAACTGTGAGCACTCGAAAGGCACTGTGACTGGAAAGGATATTTTTTCCTGACCGAACGCAGGACTGGCGCTCAGAAACAGTCCGATCAAGAGAAGGCGCATCGTAACCTCCCGGAAACCATAAGCGAAAAACCGGGAGGTGACACAAATGTTCCGCGGTCGTGCTACAATTTTTCCATTATCAATTCACGCAAATCATCATGCCAACATAAAGTCACGGTTGCCCAACGCCGATGAATCGACCACGGATTACTTTCCGCAATCGCACACCGATGCAGCGGCCGGGCAGCAGTAGAGGTGGAAATTGTTTTAGACGTACCGGCCCGCTGCAACTCCCGACGACCAGGCCCATTGAAAATTGAAGCCGCCGAGATGGCCGGTGACGTCGACGACTTCGCCAATGAAATACAGTCCCGGCACCGAACGCGACTCGAAGGTTTTCGAGGACAGCTCCGAGGTATCGACGCCGCCGAGCGTCACTTCTGCGGTACGGTAGCCTTCGGTGCCGTTGGGCCTGACGTGCCACGCCTTCACGGCCGCGGCGATCTCGGCGAGCAGTTTGTCGGAGAAGTCGGCAAGCCTCGCAGGGCCAGCAATCCGCTCGGCGACGGTCTGCGCCAGCCGCTTCGGCAGAAAGCCGGTCAGCGCGGTGGCGAGTTCCTGCCGGGGATGATCGCGGCGCGCTTGCTTCAGCGCGGCCAGGACATCGTGCTGCGGCGCCATGTCGATGACGATGTCATCGCCCGCGCGCCAGTAGGACGATATCTGCAGGATCGCGGGGCCGCTGAGGCCGCGATGGGTGAACAGCAACGCCTCGTCGAAGCGGGTCTTGCCGCAGGTCACGACCGCATCGACCGAAATGCCGGACAAATCCTTGAATTGCGCCAGCAGCGCCGCGTCGAATGTCAGCGGCACCAGCGCGGCGCGCGGCGGCACGATTTTCAGACCGAACTGCTCGGCGATTTTATAGCCGAACCCGCTCGATCCCATTTTCGGGATCGAAGGCCCGCCGGTCGCGACCACCAGCGAGCGTGCCGCGAAATTCGCCCTGATCGGTCACAACGGCAAAACCATCTTCGTTTTTCGAGACAGCGGAGATGCGCACACCCAGGCCGCAACTGCGCATGGGCCTTGCGGCACTCCGCCAGCAGCATGTCGATGATCTGCTGCGACGAGCCGTCGCAGAACAATTGCCCGCGCGTCTTTTCGTGCCAGGCGATGCCGTATCTTTCGACCAGTGCGATAAAATCGCGCTGGGTGTAGCCGCTCAGCGCCGAGCGGCAGAACTGCGGATTGTCCGACAGGAAATTCGCAGGCTGTGTGTGCAGATTGGTGAAATTGCAGCGCCCGCCGCCGGAAATGCGAATCTTCTCGGCCGGATGCCGCGCCTGCTCCAGCACCAGCACCTGTTAGTCCGCGCTGGCCGGCGATGCCGGCGCACATCAGGCCGGCGGCGCCCGCGCCGAGAATGATGACGTCATAGATTGGGATGGTGCGGGCCGGCTCATTCCACCAGCAGCACATCCACTGCCACGCCGAGCTTTTGCTTGCGCGATCCGACGATGATGCCGTCGACCGGCGAGACGTCGGAAAAATCCCGCCCCACCGCCAGCACGATGTGATCGTTCTCGACCAGGATGTCGTTGGTCGGATCGAAGCCGATCCAGCCCATCTCCTCGCCGCACCACAGCGAGACCCAGGCATGGGTCGCGTCGGCGCCCTGCAGCCGCGGTTTGCCCGGCGGCGGGATGGTGCGCAGATAGCCGCTGACATAGGCCGCCGGCAGCCCGAGGCCGCGCAAGCCCGCGATCATCACATGGGCGAAATCCTGGCAGACGCCATGGCGCTTTTCGAACACTTCCTCGAGCGGCGTCGAGATCACGGTCGCCTTCGGATCGTATTTGAATTCGGTGCGGATCCGGTGCATCAGGTCGACGGCGCCGGCCAGAATTCCGTTACCCGGCGCAAAGCTTTGCGACGCATAGGCCGTGACCGGTTGCTGCACCGGCACCAACGGGCTGGCAAAGACATAACCGATCGGCGATGAAGGGCCGAGACTGGTGGCCTCGAAGGCGACGTCGCGGACGCTTTCCCATGCCGGGCTTGGCGCCGCGCGGCCGGGCGCGCGGCGGTCAGACCGACACCCGCGATCTCGAATCGATGCGCAGGGTGCGATGCGGGGTTTCGATCAGGATGCTCTCGGTATGGGTGCCGAAAAAATCGTGCCGTATGGTGCGCTCCGCCGGCCGCGGCTTGATATCGACGCCGTGCGAAATCAATTGCTGGCCGCCGCCGCTGAGCGGCTCCAGCCGCAGCGAACATCGCGCGAAGGAAACCGGGCTCTCATAAGCTGTAGGTGGTGACGTGACGGATGTCGTAGATCACGCGAGGCCCGTCAGCTTCTCGGGCCGGCTCGCCTTGGGGCCATGCGGGAAATAATGCGATCCGATGGCGTCGGCGAGATTGAGCAGATCCTGCTCCAGCGCGAACAGCGTTTTGGTGTCGAGCGAGGCGGCCTCCGCCGTCGTCAGCATCGCCTGCAGCGCCACCGAGAGCCGATGCGGCCGCTCGATCAGCCCGTTCTCCTTCAGCACCGGCAAACTGGCAATATGTTCGTTTAGCGTCGAAACCTGAAACGCGACGGAACGGGGATTGTAGGGATCGAGAATCACGAGATCGCGCACCGGTGCCAGCAACGGCCCGACCAGATAGCGCGAGCGATAGGTGATCTGGCAATCCACCAGCGTCAGCAGGACATCGAGGTCTTCACCGCCGGCCTCGTCAAAAGCGAACTGCCGCGCGAACCGCGCGGTGTTGATGGCGCGTTCGGCGCGGCGGCCCATTTCGAGGAAGCGCCAGCCGGCGGCGCGGTTCATGTTTTCCTGCGCCAGCCCCGCGAAGCTTGCGAGTTCCTGCAACGTCAGTTCGGCGGCGCTGACCACGCCTTCGTCGTCCTCGACTTCCTCGGCCAGGCGCTCCGCCATTTCGGTGATGACCTGCCAGGCGTCAGGCGAAAGACGTTCCCGCAGCGATGTCGCGGTTCGCTGCGCCGACCGCACCAGCGATAACGCCGAGCCGAATTTTTCTTCGCTTTGCAGCGCCTCCGCCGCGATCTTCGCAGGCTGCGCTCGCGCGGCCTGTGATGCCGCGCCCCAGGTCACCAGACAGCCGCTGCACGCGCTCGACCGATTGCTGCATCGGCCGAGACGCCCTTGCCGGGATCGCGCAGGGGCACGCCGAGCGCCCGCACCAGCCGCAGCGTCGCCTCGGCGCGTTCGAGATAGCGCCCCAGCCAGAACAGATTGTCGGCAGCGCGGCTCGGCACCAGGCCGGCGATGCGCCTGATCCGGACATTGTCGACCGCCGGAAGCAAGGTCGCAGTCGAAACAGCTTTTTCGGAAACCACCCAGACATCCGCCGCACGCGCGCCATCGCCCATCGAGACCGCGCGCGCGTCGAGCTGCTCGGCGATCCGGCAGAAGCCGCCGGGCATGATGGTCCAGCCGGCAGGCGTGGCGGCGGCGAACACCCGCAGCACGAACGGACGCGGCGCGATGTGCCCGTTGTCCCATACCGGCGTGGTCGAGAGCCGCACCAGTTCCTGGCCGACATAATCGATGCCGCGATTTTCGATCGCGGTCTTGAGCCGCTCGCGCTCGTCCGGCCGCAACTGGCTTGGCAGGATCGGGCCGTTGCCCGGAAAACCAGGCACGCCCCGGCCGTAAGCGCCCTCGATGGCAAATTCGTCGAGCCGCGACAGCACTTCCTTGCGCGCGTCCTTTTGCCCGCACCACCAGGTCGCGATATGCGGCATCTTCAATTCTTCACCGAAGAAGCGCCGGCTCAGGCTCGGCAGAAAGCCGAGCAGCGCCCTCGCCTCCATCACGCCGGAGCCCGGCATGTTGGCGACGACGACGCCGTTCTTGCGCAGCACGTCAATCAGGCCGGGCACGCCGAGCTGCGAGGACGCATCGAGTTCCAGCGGATCGAGCGAATTGGAATCGACCCGGCGCAGCAGCACGTCGAGCCGCTTCAGGCCGGCGACGGTGCGGATATGAATGCGGTCGCCGCTGACGGCGAGGTCATCGCCCTCGACCAGCAGAAATCCGAGATAGCGCGCCAGCGTCGCGTGCTCGAAATAGGTCTCGCTGAAAACGCCGGGGGTGAGCAATCCGATACGCGGCTCGTCGCGGTCGGCGCTGCTTCGCAGACTGTCGCGGAACGATTCGAAGAACGGCGCCACCCGCTCGACATTCATCGACTTGTAGAGCGAGGCGAAGGCGCGCGACAGCACCAGGCGGTTTTCCAGCGCATAGCCCATGCCCGACGGCGCCTGGGTGCGGTCGCCCAGCACCCACCAGCGCCCATCGGGCCCGCGGCCGATATCGGCTGCGTAGATATTGAGATAGCGTCCGCCCGGCGGCTTGATGCCGCAGACCGAGCGCAGATATTCCGGGCTGCCGGCGATCGCCGCTGCGGGGATCGCCCCTTCGGCCACCAGCCGGCCCTCGCCATAGAGATCGCTCAGCACCAGCTCGATCAATTCCGCGCGCTGCACGATCCCGGCGCATAATTGCTGCCATTCGGCTTCGTCGATCAGCAGCGGAAGATGGCTGAGCGACCACATCCGGTCGGCGGTTTCGCCCGGCGGGCGATAGGTGACGCCAGCTTCCCGCAATTGCCGGTCGGCCGAGCCGAAGCGGCGTTCGATTTCGGCAGGCGAGAGGCCGGCGAAAGCGTCGAAAAACCGGCTCCATACCTCGCGCGGCGTACCGTCAGGGGCAATGAATTCGTCGGGAATTCCAGGCAGGCGGATATAGTCACGGGTCCACTGCGCCACCCGCCGGTTGCCCGGACGGACCTTGCTTCTCTGACTTGCCTGGCCGGCCTGGGCCGCCATAACCGACTCTCCCGAAAACCGCACCATCTTCAATGCAGGAGCGGCGTCCGCAAGTCGAGGGTCAGGGGAAATTCAATTGTGCGTTCCTCGCGCGGCGGATCGATCTTGCCGGGCGTATGGCCATGATCCTGAAATCGCGCCAGCCGCCGCGCCTCGGCCTCGTAGGAATTGACCGGCTTGGTGTCGTAGCTGCGGCCGCCGGGATGGGCGACATGATAGACGCAGCCGCCCAGCGAGCGGCCGTTCCAGGTATCAATTAAATCAAATGTCAGCGGCGCATGCACCGGAATGGTCGGGTGCAGGCCGGATGCCGGTTGCCAGGCCTTGAAGCGGACCGCCGCGACCGCCTCGCCCGATGTCCCGGTCTGCGTCATCGGCATCCGCCGCCCATTGCAGGTAATGACATGGCGTCCCTCGACAAAGCCGTTGGCCTTGACCTGCAACCGCTCCACCGACGAGTCGACATAGCGCACGGTGCCGCCGGCGGAACCCTCTTCTCCGAGCACATGCCACGGCTCCAGCGCCTGTCGCACTTCGAGCGAGACGCCGCCGTGATGGACGCGGCCAAACGCTGGAAAGCGAAACTCGAGCTGCGCTTCGTACCAGTCGGGTGAAAAATCGTAACCGGATTGCCGCAGTTCCGCGAGCACGCCGAGGAAATCCTCCCAGAGAAAATGCGGCAGCATGAAGCGATCGTGCAGCGTGGTGCCCCAGCGCACGAACTTGCCGTCCTGCGGCTCGCGCCAGATTTTTGCGATCAGCGCCCGGATCAGCAACTGCTGCGCCAGCGACATACGCGGATCGGGTGGCATTTCCAATGCGCGGAATTCAACCAGCCCGAGCCGGCCGGTGGTGCCGTCAGGCGAATAGAGCTTGTCGATACAGATTTCGGCACGGTGGGTATTGCCGGTGATATCAACAAGAATGTGCCGGAACAGCCGGTCGACCAGCCACAGCGGGGCCCTGATGCCCGGCGGCGGCACATGGGCCAGCGCGATTTCCAGTTCATAGAGGCCGTCATGCCGCGCCTCGTCGATACGCGGCGCCTGGCTGGTCGGTCCGATGAACATGCCCGAGAACAAATAGGACAGCGACGGATGCCGCTGCCAGTACAGCACCAGACTCTTCAGCAAATCGGGCCGGCGCAGGAACGGCGAGTCCTCCGGCTTGCTGCCGCCGACCACCACATGATTGCCGCCGCCGGTGCCGGTATGCCGGCCATCGACCAGGAAGCGGTTGGCGCCGAGCCGGACCTTGGCCGCGTCCTCATAAAGCCCGAAGGTGATATCGACGGCTTCGCGCCAGCTCGCCGCCGGCTGGATGTTGATTTCGATCACGCCGGGATCGGGCGTCACTTTGATGACTTCGACGCGGGGATCGAACGGCGGCGGATAACCCTCGACATGCACCTGCATCTGCATTTCTTCGGCGGTGGACTCCACCGCCGTGACCAGTTCGAGATAATCTTCCAGTCTTTCGACCGGTGGCATGAAGGCGCAAAGAATGCCGTCGCGAATTTCGATCGACATCGCGGTGCGCACGCCGCCGGACCTGATCTGCTGCTCCTGCACCTGTTGAGATGGCGCCGCTTCAGCCGGCGCCGCCCCGTCATAGACCGGCAGCGCGTCGCGCGGCTCCATCGGATCCTGCTCGACGATGTAAGGAAATTCCTCCGCCGGAATATGCGGCAATGAGGCGATCGGCAGCCGCAGGCCCAAGCGGAGAATCGCCGGGGGTCAGGAACAGATTGCCGCGGCGCAGTTTCCAGCGCTCGCTGCGCCAGCGCGTGGGAGACTGGCTGGCTTCCGCATTCCAGCGCTGGATCGGCAGCACGAATCCCTTGGGCACGTTGAGGCCCTGATCGAACACCCGCGCCATCCGCGAGCGCTCTTCCGGGTCCGACAGTTTGGAATCGCTGGGGTCGACATTCGGCGGCAGTCCCGCTTCCTTCTGCAGCCAGTGCGAAGGGTCCTCGAACGCCGGCATGATGTATTCGGAATCGACACCGAGTTTTTTGGCCGCGGCTTCGGCAAATTGTTCGGCTTCGGCGATGCCGGCCTTGCGCGGCCCCTCGATTTTGGCGATCAGGTCGGAGTTCTTCCAGATCGGCACGCCGTCCTTGCGCCAGTACAAGCCGAAGGCCCAGCGCGGCAGGCTTTCACCGGGATACCATTTGCCCTGTCCGAAATGTAAGAGGCCACCCGGCGCGAATCGCGTCCGCAATTTGCGGATGAGATCGTCGGCCAGCCCGCGCTTGGTCGGACCGACGGCGGAGATATTCCATTCCGCCAATTCCAGATCGTCGACGGACACGAAGGTCGGCTCGCCGCCCATCGTCAGTTTGACGTCGCCGTCCCTGAGGTCTGCATCGACCTGCTCGCCGAGTTTGTCGAGACGCGCCCAGGAAGCGTCGGAGAACGGCCTGGTGATCCGCGGCGCTTCGCGAATCCGCTTGACACTCATCTCGAAGCCGAATTCGACTTCGGCAAAACCGACCGCTCCCGAGATCGGCGCCGCCGAGCGGTAATGCGGCGTGGCGGCGACGGGAATATGGCCCTCGCCGGTCAGCATGCCCGAGGTGACGTCGAACCCGATCCATCCCGCGCCGGGAAGATAGACCTCGGCCCAGGCGTGCAGATCGGTGAAATCGTTCTCGACCTCGCGCGGTCCTTCGACCGGATCGATGTCGGGACGCAGCTGAATGAGATAGCCCGAGACGAAACGGGCGGCGAGCCCGAGGTGCCGGAACAGCTGGATCAGCAGCCAGGCCGAGTCGCGGCACGATCCTGCGCCCGAGGCCAGCGTCTGCTCGGGCGTCTGGATGCCCGGCTCCATGCGGATGATGTACCTGATCTTCTTTTGCAGCTGCGCGTTGAGATCGACCAGGAAATTGACGGTGCTTGGCGCTTCGCGCGGAATCGCGGCCAGATAGGCGTCGAACAGCGGGCCTTCCGTCGATGTCGCCAGATAGGGCGCCAATTCGGTCTTGAGATCGTCGGTATAGGCGAATGGAAAACTGTCGGCATAAGGCTCGACGAAAAAGTCGAACGGATTGATCACGGTCATCTGCGCCGAGAAATCGACCTCGATCTTCAGCTCGGTGGCCTTTTCCGGGAAGACAAACCGCGCCAGCCAGTTGCCTTGCGGATCCTGCTGCCAGTTCACGAAATGATTTGATGGCGTGACCTTGAGCGAATAGCTCAGAATCGGCGTACGCGTATGCGGCGCCGGCCGCAGCCGAATGGTTTGAGGGCCGAGGTCGATCGGACGATCGTATTTGTAATGCGTGACGTGATGTAGTGCGACAAAGATCGACAATGGGCGGGTGCTCCAGCAGCTTTTTTAAGCAGAACACTGGTTCCGATATGGATCAAGCACTAACAACGGGCAGCGAGTGCCTATGTGGGGGGCGGATTCAGGGCGTTTTCACCCTTGTTCGTCAGGGCTGGGCTTGTTCCCGGCCATCCACGTCATGGAACAAGAAAGACACGGATGTTCTGGACAAACCTAAGCATGACGAAAAGATGCGGATCAACGATGCCGCGCTTTTTTGCTTTTCTCGGCGACGATGAGGTCGCGCACGTTCACCTCATCCGCCAGGCCGCTCGCCTTGCCGGTATCCCAGCGGCGGCGCAATTCCTCGACATCGCGAGCGCGCAAGGCGATGTTGACGCGTTCGATCGCGGCCATGATGGCTGCTCCTGGTAATAAATAAGGGGCCAGTCCCTCTCTTATACACACGTTAGGAGCTATCGACCCTGAAGCAATACCCGATCCATTTCATCTTCCAGCAATGACGACGAGATTCGCTGCTGCTCATGTAGCGGCTTGTTAGTCGCTTTAGCTTCCGATGAGTTCGTCGCAAGATCGGGCTCTCTCAGTCATAGATCGTGCTGCGGTGACCGACCGCCAGCACCGTGACGACTGTTACCTTATCGTTCAGTTCGCAGATGATACGATAATCGCCGACCCGGTAGCGCCACAGGCCAATTTATCGTGCCGCAACGACTTGCCGAAGTCGCGCGGATTCGCAGCCATCGCAATCCGTTTATCCATATAGTCCAGGATTTCCGCCTGAACCGGGCGGCTCAGTTTCTTAAGCTGCTTCAGCGCAAGGCCGCTATACTCAATGCTCCAGCCCAAGTTCTTTGCGCGCCTGTTCGCCGGTTAACCGCGGGCCGCCTTCTTCAATCGCCTTTTCCGCCAAATACCGGTCTTCGAGATCTTCAATATTTCCCTCAATCAACTCGCGGGCAAAGTCGCTCTCCGACCGTCCCGTGCGTTTGGAAAGCTCGGAAAGTCTGCGCTCGATATCAGGGTTCAGCGGTACGGAAAGCATTGCATGACCTCGCCGGTACTTATGCCACAGCCAGTCTCGTCGATCAACGAAATCCCAATCAAGCAGGGTCGCGACGCGACCCGTCGTGCTCTGAAGTGGCGGGTTACGGCTTCGCCTCCAACCCGCCCTACATCGTCGCGCCAAGCACCCAGGGCGCGAACTCGGCGCCGCCGAAATCAAAACTCTCGCTCTTGGTCGGCTCGCCGGAAGCCGCTGCAGCATCAGCTCGAAAATGCGCTGGCCGCATTGCTGCACGGTTTCGTCGCCGTCGAGGATGGTGCCGCAATTGACGTCCATGTCGTCTTCCATACGCTTGAACATCGGCGAGTTGGTCGCCAGCTTGATCGACGGCGCGGGCTTGCAGCCGAACACGCTGCCGCGCCCGGTGGTGAAGCACACGAGGTTGGCGCCGCCGGCGACCTGCCCGGTCGCCGCGACCGGGTCGTAGCCGGGCGTGTCCATGAACACGAAGCCCTTCCTGGTGACGGCTTCGGCGTAGTGCACGACATCGACGAGATTGGTGCTGCCGGCCTTGGCCATGGCGCCCAGCGATTTTTCCAGGATCGTGGTCAGGCCGCCGGCCTTGTTGCCGGGGGACGGATTGGCGTTCATCTCGGCGCCTTCGCGCTCGGTGTATTCCTCCCACCAGCGCATCAGCGCGACCAGCTTCTCGCCGACCTCGCGGCTGACCGCGCGGCGGGTCAGCAGATGCTCGGCGCCGTAGGTCTCCGGCGTTTCCGACAGGATCACCGTGCCGCCGTGGCGCACCAGCAGATCGCTCGCCGCGCCCAGCGCCGGATTGGCGGAGACGCCGGAATAGCCGTCCGAGCCGCCGCATTGCAGCGCCACGGTCAGCTCGCTGGCCGGCACCGGCTCGCGCTTGACCTTGTTGGCCTCGGCCAGCGCCTCCCTCACGAAGGCGACGCCGGCCTCGACCGTCTTGCGGGTGCCGCCGATGTCCTGGATGTCCATCGCGCGCAGACGGCCGGCGAGCTTCTGCTCCTCCATCAGGCCGCCGATCTGGTTGACCTCGCAGCCGAGGCCCAGCACGATGACGTGCGGAGAAATTCGCGTGCCGCGCATAGCCGCCGAGCGTGCGGCGCAGCATGCGCAGCGGCTCGTCCTGGGTCATGCCGCAGCCGGTCTTGTGGGTCAGCGCGACCACGCCATCGACATTGGGGAAGTCGGCCAGCGGATCGTCGCCGGTGAACGGATTGCGCTTGAACATGTCGGCGACCACGCCGGCGACATGCGCGGAGCAATTCACGCTGGTCAGGATGCCGATGTAGTTGCGCGTGGCGACGCGGCCGTCGGGGCGGCGGATGCCCTGGAAGGTCGCCGGGCAGATCGAAATTCGGCGTCGGCGTGGCGTCGACGCCGTAGGCGTAGTCCTTGGCGAAATCGCCCATGCCGCAATTCTGCACGTGCACGTGCTGGCCGGGCGCGATCGGGGCGGTGGCGAAGCCGATGATCTGGCCATAGCGGCGGATCGGCTCGCCCGTCGCGATCGGCCGGATCGCGACCTTGTGGCCGGCCGGAATGCGCTCGAGCGTGGTGACACCCTCCGCCACCACCATGCCGGGCGGCAGGGTCGAGCGCGCGATCAGCACGCCGTCGTCGGGATGCAGGCGGATGACGGGGGCTGGGGCCATGGGATGTCTCCTCAGAACTATCGTGCCCCGGACGCTGCGCAGCGCGCAAGCGGTGCGCTGCTGATCCGGGGCCCACGCAATCAGCAGCAAACAGATCCCGGCTCTGCGGCGCAGCGTCAAGACGCTGCACCGCGTCCGGGACACGAGACGTTACGCCTTGCCGCCGCTTTCCTTGCGGGTCTGCGCGATCTGCATCTTGGCATAGGTCATCATCAGCCCGCTGTCGTTCGACAGCGTCACCAGCTTGAAGCCCATATTGATCGCGCGCACCGCGCCGTCGGCGCCGCTGCAGTGGATGCCGGGATGGAGGCCGCGCTTGCCGCATTCGCTTGACGATCTTCTCGTAGATCTTGAGGATTTCCGGCTCGTCGCGATCGAGCTTCGGCACCAGACCGTAGGAGAAGCCGAGATCGGACGGGCCGACATAGACGCCGTCGATGCCCTGGACGTCGAGGATCGATTCCATGTTCTCGATCGCCGTCTTGGTCTCCATCATCGGCAGCAGCACGATCTCGTCGTTGGCGGTCTGCTGATAGGTGCCGGCCGAGCCATACATGCCGGAACGGATCGGGCCGTTGGAGCGCGTGCCGCGCGGCGGATATTTGGCGTACTGGACGAGGTTTTCCGCTTCCTGCTTGGTGTTGATCATCGGGCAGATCACGCCATAGGCGCCGCCGTCGAGCACCTTGCCGATGATGCCGGGCTCGTTCCAGGGCACGCGCACCATCGGCGTCACCGGATGGCGCGTGCATCGCCTGGAAGCATTGCACCATCGACTGATAGTCCTGCACGCCGTGCTGCATGTCGACGGTGACGCTGTCGAAGCCGCATTGCGCGATCACTTCGGCGGAGAAGCCCGAGGGGATCGCGAGCCAGCCGTTCACCACGGCCTTGCCGGAAGCCCATACTTTCTTGACGTTATTTGCCATTGGTCGCGTTTCCTTTTTGCTTTCAGCCGGTTTGAGTACTTTCGGTCCTCATGGTGAGGAGGCGCTCTTGCGCCGTCTCGAACCATGAGTGTCGCTGCCCATCCTTCGAGACGCGGCGAAGACGCCGCTCCTCAGGATGAGGTCTTATTTGTTGCGATGCCTCACTGCGTGGCCCGCTGGATGCTGACTTCGCTGACGCCGACTTCGCGCGCGGTATTCACTATCGCCGCCCAGGTGTCATCCGGCAAGGGTACGCCGTTTTTGGTGCGCTCGGCGCGCATTTTCCGCCTCCGGATCGCCCGGAATCAGACACGGCATCGCCGCCGGCAGACCGGCTTGGTGGCCTTGAGAAGTCGACATAGCGCGAGATCTCGCCGTCGAAGAAGTTGCTGGTGTCGACCACCTTGGGGTCGATATAGATCGCGAACATGCCGTTGGCGAAACGCCGGTTCGGCGCGGTCGCGCCGGTGCCGGTCAGCGCGCCGCCGAGCAGTTCGCAGATCAAAGCGCCAGGCCCGAGCCCTTGTGCTCGCCGAAGGCGCGGATCGCGCCCGTGCCCTGGCTGTGGTCGCGCGGGCCTTCGGCGGTGTACGGCCCGTACAGCACCGTCGGGTCTTCACTCAAGGTGCCGTCGAGCATCGATCAGCGCGCCCTTCGGCAGTTTCTTGCCGCCGCGGCTGGCGACCAGCACCTTGCCTTCGGCGACGATCGAGGTGGCAAAATCCAGCACGATCGGCGTCCTGCCCCTGGCGCGGAATGCCGACGCAATAGGGCGCGGTCGACAGCCGCTTCTCGACGCCGCCATAGGGCGCAACCAGCAGCGAGCCCGCGGCGTTGACGAAGTGGATCGACACCAGCCCTTCGGCGGCCGCCATCTCGGCCCAGTCGCCGACGCGGCCGATATGGCCGGCATTGCGCAGCGCCACCGCGGCGAGGCCGACCTTCTTGCATTTCTCGATGCCGATCTTGACCGCCTGCGGCGTCACGGTCTGCCCGTAGCCGAACTTGCCGTCGATCACCGCCAGCGACGGCGTATCGACCACGAGTTCGACGGTCTGGTCGGGCACCACCGAGCCCATCTTCTTCCAGCGGATATAGACCGGCACCCGGATCACGCCGTGGCTGTCATGCCCGGTGAGATTGGCGGTCGTGAGATACGTCGCGATGCGCCTCGCTTCTTCGGCCGAGGAGTCCGAATGGCCGAAAATCTTCGGCGACGAAGTTGATCAGGTTTTGAAGCTTGATAGTGACCATTGGATAGACTCGCTCGTCTTGGCGTTTGCTCTACGCGCTGACTTTGGCGTGGCCGCCGAGATAGGCGGCGGCGATGGCTTCATTGCCCCACAATTCGTCCGGCTTGCCGCCGAGCACGATGCGGCCGGTCTCCAGCACGTAGCCGTGATCGGCGACCGAAAGTCCCATGCGCGCGTTCTGCTCGACCAGCAAGCACCGTGGTGTTGCGCCGGATTTCGGAGATGATCCGGAACACCGCCTGCACGATCACCGGCGCCAGACCCGAGCGACGGCTCGTCCAGCAGCAACAGCCGCGGCTTCGCCATCAGGCCGCGCGCGACCGCGACCATCTGCAACTGGCCGCCCGACAGGGTCCAGCCCAGCGAATTGGAGAACTGCCGGATGTCCGGAAACAGGTCGAACATCGCGTCGGCTTCGCGCGACAGTTCGGCTTTCGAGGCGCGGCGGTTCGATGCGCCGAGCATGATGTTTTCCTTGACCGTCAGGCCCGGGAAAACCCGCCGCCCTTCCGGCACATGCGAGATGCCGAGCCGGACGATGGTTTCGGGACCGAGGCCCGCGATCGACTTGCCGTCGAACAGGATTTCGCCGGCAGCGGGCTTCGCCAGTCCCGAGATCGCGCGCAGCGTGGTCGATTTGCCGGCGCCGTTGGCGCCGAGCAGCGTCACCACCTGCCCCTCATCGACGCTGAGCGAGACGCCGCGCAGCGCTTCGATCTCGCCGTAAAGCACGATCAGGTCGCTGATTTCGAGCAGCGCCATCAGTCGCTCCCGAGATAGGCGGAGACGACATCGGGATGGCGCAGCACCGCCATCAATTCGCCGTCCGCGATGCGGCGTCCGAAATTCAGCACGGTGATGTGCTGGGCCGCTTCCGACACCAGCGTCATGTCGTGATCGATGATCAGGATGGTCAGGCCTTGCGCTGCGATGCGCTTGAGCAATTCATGCAGGTCCTTTTTCTCGCTGGAATTCAATCCGGCCGCGGGCTCGTCGAGCAGCAGCAGCGTCGGATTGGCGGCGAGCGCTCGCGCGATCTCGATCAGCCGCTGGTGGCCGTAGGAGAAGCTCGAGATCAGTTCGTTGGCGCGGGCGCCGAGGCCGACGAATGTCGAGTGCCGACATCGCGCGCGCTATCAGCGCGTCTTCGCCACCCTTGCCGATCAATGTGTTGCCGGGCCGCTCGGCGCCGATCACGACATTTTCCAGCGCCGTCATCGAGCGGAACAGCCGGATGTTCTGGAACGTCCGCCCCAGCCCTGCGGCGGCGCGCAGATGCGGCGGCATCTCGGTGACGTCGGTGCCGTCGAGCAGCACCCTGCCCGCGGTGGCCTGGTAGAGACCGGAGAGTACGTTCAGCGTCGTGGTCTTGCCGGAGCCGTTCGGCCCGATCAGCGCATGAACGCCGCCGCGCCGCACCTCGATATCGACGTCGTCGACCGCCTTGAGGCCGCCGAAATATTTGGCGAGGCCTTTGACCTCGAGCACCATGTTGCCGCCGATGGTCGCTGGCTTCAGCAGCAGCGCCAGGCCAGCGGCATGCACCCTGGCCTTGGCGCGCCAGCGCTGGGTGGCGATATTGACAAATCCCCAGATGCCGTCGGGCATGTAGCGGATGATGAGAATAACCGACAATCCGTAGATCGCGAGATAAAGCCCGGGGACGCTCTTGAGGAATCGCAGCCATTCCGGAATCAGGATCAGCAATCCCGTGCCGATCGCAGAACCGATCGGTGACGCCACGCCGCCGAGCAGCGACATCGTCAGGAACACCACCAACTCGGCAAACGAGAACTGGTCCGGGCTGACATAGGCGAATCCGCCGGCGAACAGCCCGCCGGCCAATCCGCCCAGCACAGCGCTGAGCGCAAACGCCGAAACCTTGGTGCGGAAGACGTCGATGCCGACCACGCCGGCGGCAAGCTCGTTGTCGCGCACCGCGCGCATGGCGCGCCCGAGCCGCGTGTCCGACAGATGCCAGACGAGGTAGCCGACCAGCGCCAGCATCGCGACGCAGAAGGCCAGATAGGACTGCGCCGACAGAAACAGATCGGGCCTGCCGATCCGGGGCACGCCATCCGGGCCATGGGTCAGCCAGATGGTGTTGATCATGACCAGCGTGACGATCTGCTGGAACGAGATCGTCACCATGGCGAGATAATGACCGCCGAGCCGCAGCGTCGATACGCCCAGCAAGGCCCCGGCCAACAGCGAGATCACGCATGCGCCGAGCAGACACAGCCAGTAGCTGAGATGGTAGTCCGACGTACCCAAACCGACGGCATAGGCGCCGAGGCCGAAGAAGGCCGCCTGCGCCAGGTTGATCTGGCCGCAGAGTCCGAGCACCACCGACAGCCCGAACACCGCGATCGCAAAGGTCGTCGCCTGCATCAGGATGTTGTGGATATAGCCGTCGAATTGCACGGTAGCTGCGAGCGCCACCACGATCGCCGACCCGATGAAATACGGCAGATGACGGATCAGCAGCGGTTTGGTGCGCGGCATGTCCACTGAGATCGGCATGTTGTCGCTGGGGGCGCTCATGCTTTCTCCGCGACGCGTTCGCCGAAGATGCCCTGCGGCCGAAACACCAGAAACGCAACCAGCACCAGGAAGGCGAAGCCGTCCTTGTAGGGCACGGAAACATAGGCCGCACCAAAGGTCTCGATGATGCCGAGCGCGAGACCGCCAATAATTGCGCCGGCGACGTCGCCGAAGCCGCCGATGATGGTGGCGGCGAACGCCTTCAGCGCAATGGTCGAACCCATCTGGATCGAGACGAACAGCACGGGCGCCACCAGGATGCCGGCAAGACCGCCCAGCACCGCCGAATAGATGAAGGTGATCATGATCATGGTCGAGACGGAAATGCCGAGCAGCGAGGCCATTTCCTTGTCCTGCGAAGTCGCCTGCAGTTTCTTGCCGAGCATGGTTTTCTCAAAGAACCAGTAATTGAAAATCACCAGCACGATGGTGACGGCGATGATCAGCAGATACTGGCTGTCGAGATAAACAGGACCGAGCTGGATGCCGGGCGTTTCGAACCAGCCCTCCAGCACCTGCGGTTGCGGTCCGTAAATCGCCAGCACCGAATTGGCCAGCAGGATCGAGGCACCGATGGTGGCGATAATGACCGGCAGGAAAGTGCGATGCCGCAGCGGATAATAAACCCCGAGATTGAAGATCGCGCCGAGCAGCGCCATGCCTGCCAACGCCAGCAGGAACGACAGCCAGTACGGCCAGCCCAGATCGACGGCGAACACCACCATCAGATAGGCCGCCACCATCGAGAACTCGCCTTGCGCGAAATTCACCACATTGGTGGCGCGGAAGATCAGCACGAAGCCGAGCGCGACCAGCGCATAGACCGAGCCGATGCCGATGCCGGTGAACAGTAATTGTAACGCGAGATCCATGGCAACGCTCGGTTAGGGAAAGCTGGTGGCCCGACAATTAGTTTTGGTTGGTTCTGCGCGGGCCGAAATCCGGGTGGGAGATCGGCGCGGCATCGAGTGCTGCGCCGATCTTGAGTGATGCGAACCGGCCTGTTCCGATATCGAAGCGGCCGGCTGTCGCGATCAATCGTTGAAGTCGATGTGCTTGTCGTAGACGATCGTGCCCTTTTCGTTGCGCACGACGTTGTAGCCGTGCAGGCCGTCGCCATTCTGGTCGAAATTATATTCGCCTTCCGCGCCGGCGTATTTCTTCAAGCCCAGAATGTTCTCGCGAATCTTGTTCGGGTCGGTCGAACCGGCCTTGTTGATCGCCGCCGACAGGATGGTGATGGCATCGTACGGCCAGGCGCTCTGGTTATCCGGCGCGGTCTTGTAGGCCTCGCGATAGGACGTTCCGAAAGCCTTCGAAGCCGGGCTGGAATCTTCCGCGTAGTCCGCCACGCCGTAGGTGCCGAACAAGGCCGGACCTGCGAGCTTGGTCGAGGACACCGCCACCACCGAGGGCGAGCCGACCCAGGGAATGTTAACGCCGAGCTGGCGCAACTGCCGGGCGAAGATGCCGAGATCGTTTTCGAAGGTGAAGTAGGTGCCGAGCACATCCGCGCCCGACTGTTTCACCGCCAGCACGACCGGGGTGAAATCCTGGCTCTGGTTGGCGTAGCCCTGGTCGAGTACCGGCGGCGCGCCGAGCTTGCCCAACGCGTTCGACAGCGCCTTGCCGCCCGCGGAACCGAAAGCGTCGGTCGAATGCACGATCGCCCATTTTTTCTTGCCGAGCGTGTTGACGCCGTAATCGGCGATAACGCGGCCGGAATAACTGTCGTTGGGACGGAAGCGGAACAGCCACTGATTGCCCATGTGGGTCAGGTCGGGATTGGTGCCGCCGATCATCACGGGCTTGCCGAGCTTGAGCACATCGGGCGCCATCGCCATCACCTGGGTCGAACGGATCGAGCCGAGGAACGCCACGATGTCGGTCTGAGCTGCCAGCTTCGAGAACGCCAGCACAATGCCGGGATTGGTGGTCTGATCGTCTTCAATAACCAGTTCGACCTGCTTGCCGAGCACGCCACCGGCCTTGTTGACCGCGGCGAGCGCCAGCTTGGCGCCGTTCTGCGCCCAAAGCCCCTGCTCCGCGGCCGGACCGGTCACCGGCACGCACATGCCGATCTTGAGAGTCGCGCCCTGCGCGCGAGCGGCGCTGCCGATCACATAAGGTGTGGTGATACCAGCGGCCAGGCCGGCGGTGAAGTCGCGTCTCGTTAGCTTCATTCGTCTCTCCCTGAGGCCGGGCTTCGTTGCCGGCCATTCTTGTTTGTAGTCCGCGACAGACGCGAAACCGACCGGGTACTTACGGACTCTTGGGTCCGGAGTAAATTGATATTGCGGTGATTTCTTCCAAGGCAGGAAGGCATCGCGAGGCGCAGCCGTCGACGAAGATTAACGCCGACCGGCCTTTCCTATTCCCCTAGCGTTGATCGTGACCTTCGTTGCTCAAACGATGTGCAGCCGATATCAGCCTTCCCGCTCATCACCCACCCCCGGTTCCGACAGGCTGTTTTCGAGCGCGGCCAGCATGTCCTGCAAATCGGCGAGCTTGCGCGCGCCGTAACGCCGGGTCATGGCGGCGTAGATCGCCTCCGATGAGGGCGCGACAGCCTCGATCAGCTTGAGGCCTTTGGCCGAAATCGAGACCACGCCGCGGCGCAGATCGGCCTTCGCCACCTGGCGCTCGATCAGATGGCGCGCTTCGAGATCGCGCAGGATCCGTGACAGACTCGGTCCCAGCAGGAAAGCGACCCGCGCCAGTTCCGTGACCTCGATCGTGTCGACCGAAGCCAGCGCGCGCAGGATGCGCCATTGCTGCTCGGTCAGTCCGTGGTCGCGCAGCGAGGGACGGAAATGCCGCATCACGGCTTCGCGGGCGCGTAGCAACGACATCGGCAGCGAACGGGAGAAATCGCGCATCGGCACGCGCCGGACGCTGGCCCTATCTGTCGAACTGGCGCTTCCGGATAATTTTTTTTGTGCCATGTTCAGGGCTTGAGTTGCTTCAGCAACGCCAGCGTTTTGCGCTGCAACAACCGCCAATTCGGTTTGATCCGATACATTTAACATGTTAACCGGATTTCCGCACTCGCCAACTCCGATGTGACCGAGCAAGCATGGCCCTGACCAAGGACGATATCCGTCTTGCCGCCGAGCGGCTGCATCAGGCGGAGAAGACGCGCAAGCAGATCCGGCAGCTCTCGCAGGATCATCCCGGCATCACCATCGAGGACGCCTATGCCATCCAGAAGGCATGGGTCGAGATCAAGCTGGCCGAGGGCCGCGTCATCAAGGGCCACAAGATCGGCCTGACCTCGAAGGCGATGCAGAGCGCGCTCAATATTGACGAGCCGGATTCCGGCGTGCTGTTCGACGACATGTTCTTCGCCGACGGCGGGCTGGTGCCGACCGACCGCTTCATCGCCACCCGGGTCGAGGCTGAGCTTGCCTTTATCATGAAGCATCGGCTGGCCGGCCCTGACTGCACGATGTTCGACGTGCTGAACGCCACCGATTTCGTGGTGCCGGCGCTCGAAATTCTCGACACAAGGATCGAGCGGATCGACCCCGTAACCAAATCGACCCGCAAGAGTTTCGACACCATCGCCGACAACGCTGCCAATGCCGGCATTGTAATGGGTGGCCGCCCCTTCCGCCCGCTGGAAGCCGATCTGCGCTGGATCGGCGCGCTGTGCTATCGTAACGGTCAGCTGGAAGAAACCGGGCTTGCGGCCGGCGTGCTCAACCATCCCGCCACCAGCATGGCGTGGCTCGTCAACAAGATCGCGCCGCTGGGGCTCGCGCTCGAACCCGGTCAGGTGGTGCTGTCAGGCTCGTTCATTCGCCCGATCGAGGCGCGCAAGGGCGATACCATCCAGGCCGACTACGGCCCCTATGGCTCGGTGAGCTGCTACTTCGCGTAATGCATAACGGATAACAGCAAGAGTTTGCCTCATGAATTGGATCACGACTTGCGAGTTCTTCGACCTCTCCCATCGGGAGAGGTCGGATCGCATCGCCAGATGCGATCCGGGTGAGGGGTTACGCTCCATCGATAGACCGTACCCCCTCACCCCGGCCCTCTCCCCATGGGAGAGGGGGCGCACCTTCGTTGCTGTAAGATCACGATAGAATCTCGATCATTGGAGATCACACCATGCCCCACTTCACGCTTGAATATTCAGCCAATCTCGATGCGCTGGTCGATATGGGCGCGGTGTGCGAGGTCGTGCGCAAGGCTGCGATCGAGACCGGGATTTTTCCCGTCGGTGGCACCCGCGTCCGCGCGGTCAGGTGCGAGCATTACGCCATTGCGGACGGAGCAAGGGATTACGGTTTTATCGCCATGCTGCTACGCCTCGGCGAAGGGCGCGATCTCGCCACCCGCAAGAAGGCCGGCGAACACGTCTTCAACGCGCTCTCGCGCTACCTCGATCCGGTCTTCGCCAGCAGCAATTTCGCGCTGTCGTTCGACATGCAGATCAATGACAAGGACATGAGCTGGAAGCGCAACAACATCCATGAGGCCCTGAAGAAAGCCGAGTCTGTGAAAGCGGAGCCCGCCCATGGATAAGGTCACGCCGAAAGATGCGTTCCAGGCCAACCGCGACCGCGTCGCGCCCCTGCTGGCAAAACTGAAGGCCGAGGGCATCGGCCATCTCATCGACGGCAAGACCGTGCCGTCGATCTCTGGCGCCACCTTCGAGACCAGGTCGCCGGTCGATGGCGCCGTGCTGGCGAATGTTGCGCGCGGCAATGCCGAGGATATCGATCGCGCCGCGACCGCGGCGGCGCAGGCCTTCAAGGCCTGGCGCGACATGCCGGCGACGATGCGCAAGAAGCTCTTGCATCGCGTAGCCGACGCCATCGAAGACCGCGCCGACGATATCGCCGTACTGGAATGCATCGATACCGGACAGGCCCACCGCTTCATGGCCAAGGCCGCGATCCGGGCGGCGGAGAATTTCCGCTTCTTCGCCGACAAATGCGCCGATGCGCGCGACGGCCTGAACACGCCGAGCGAGGAGCACTGGAATGTGTCGACCAGGGTGCCGATCGGCCCGGTCGGCGTCATCACGCCGTGGAACACGCCGTTCATGCTCTCGACCTGGAAGATCGCCCCTGCACTGGCCGCCGGCTGTACCGTCGTGCACAAGCCGGCGGAATGGTCGCCGGTGACGGCTGACCTTTTGGCAAAACTGGTGAAACAGGCCGGCGTGCCCGATGGTGTGCTGAACACCGTGCATGGCATCGGCGAGGAAGCCGGCAAGGCGCTGACCGAGCATCCCGCGATCAAGGCGATCGGCTTTGTCGGAGAAAGTGCGACCGGTTCAGCGATCATGGCGCAGGGTGCGCCTACCCTGAAACGCGTGCATTTCGAACTCGGCGGCAAGAACCCCGTGATCGTGTTCGACGATGCCGATCTCGACCGCGCGCTCGACGCCGTCGTCTTCATGATCTACTCGCTCAACGGCGAGCGCTGCACCTCGTCGAGCCGGCTCCTGATCCAGCAGGGCATCGCGGACAAGTTCATCGAAAGACTGACCGCGCGCGTCAAAGCCCTGAAAGTCGGGCATCCGCTCGATCCCACCACCGAAATCGGCCCGCTGATCCATGAGCGGCATCTGGCAAAGGTCTGCTCCTATTTCGACGTCGCGCGGAAGGACGGCGCCGTGATCGCGGTTGGCGGCAGCGCGCATGAGGGCCCCGGCGGCGGTCACTATGTGCAGCCGACGCTGGTCACCGGCGCGCATGCCAATATGCGGGTCGCGCAGGAGGAAGTGTTCGGCCCGTTCCTGACGGTGATTCCGTTTAGGGATGAAAAGGAAGCCGTCGAGATCGCCAACGGCGTGCAATACGGCCTCACCGGGTACGTCTGGACGTCGGACATGGGCCGCGCGCTACGCGTGGCCGATGAATTGGAAGCCGGCATGATCTGGCTGAACTCTGAAAACGTCCGCCATCTGCCGACACCCTTTGGCGGCATGAAATCCTCCGGCATCGGCCGCGACGGCGGCGATTATTCATTCGACTTCTACATGGAAACCAAGCACGTCTCGCTGGCGCGCGGCACGCACAAGATTCAGAAGCTGGGACAGGAGCCCGGCATCTGATGGATGTGTGGCTGCGATAGCAACAACGACGGTGGGCTCCCTCTCCCCTTGCGGGAGAGGGTTGGGGTGAGGGGTTCCGGTCTATCGTTGGACCTGCTTCTCGCCGATAGACCGTAACCCCTCACCCGGATCGCATCTTTCGATGCGATCCGACCTCTCCCACGAGGGGAGAGGTAAGCAAGAAATCGACGCTTTAGGACAATACCAATGCCCGTCCCTACCCATATCTTCGATCCGCCCTTCAACATCATCCGCTGCAGCCATGCCGTGCTCGACGTGGTGGATCTCAACGCGAGCCGGGAATTTTACGAAAACACCGTCGGCCTGCATGTCGAGGATCGCGACGACAAGGCGGTGTACCTGCGCGGCAGTGAGGAGCATCAGCATCACTCGCTGGTGCTGCGCAAGGCGGCAGTCGCGGCCTGCAACCGGATGGGCTTCAAGGTCGGCAACGAGGCCGATCTCGACAAGGCCGCGGCGTTCTTTTCCGAGAACGGCATCACTTACGCGTTTGCCGAGCAGCCGTTCCAGGGCCGCACCCTGCAGTTCACCGATCCCTTCGGCTTTCAGATCGAGCTCTATGCATCGATGGACAAGCGCCCGCATCTCTTGCGCCGCTATGACCTCTACAAGGGCTGTCATCCGCAGCGGCTCGACCATTTCAACGTGTTCGCCGCCGAAGTGCAGGACACCGTCGACTTCTACGCGCGGCTCGGCTTTCGCCTGACCGAATATGGCGAGGAGGACGGACCCAACGGACGTATCGCCGCGGCGTGGATGCATCGCAAGGGCAACGTGCACGACTTCGCCATCACCAACGGCAAGGGCCCTCGCCTGCACCATTTTGCCTACTGGGTGCCAACGGCGATGAATATTATCCATCTGTGCGACGTGATGGCCTCCAGCGGCTTCCTGAAAAACATCGAACGTGGGCCCGGCCGCCACGGCATCTCGAATGCTTTCTTTCTTTATATCCGCGATCCCGACGGCCATCGTCTCGAGCTCTATACCAGCGATTACTTCACCGGGGATCACGACCATGACCCGCTGCGCTGGTCGCTGAAAGACCCGCGCCGGCAGACGCTGTGGGGCGCGCCGGCGCCGCGCTCCTGGTTCGAGCAAGGATCGTCGTTTCCGGGCCAGAAGATTCGCGAGCCGCTGTTTGTCGCCGACGTCACGATCGCGGATTAGGACGAGGGTTTGATGAAAATGCTTTTGCTGGGGTTGGCGCTTGCGCTGCCATCGATGGCCGGCCTTCACGCCGCCGAACTGAGGGTATTGGCAGGCGGCTCGTTGACCGGCGTGCTGAACGAACTCGGCCCGCAATTCGAGCGAACGACCGGCCACAAGCTGACCATCCATTTCAACTCCACCCCCAATCTGATCAAGGCCACCGCAAGCGAGCCGTTCGACCTCGGCGTCGTTCCGATCGACCTGTTCAAGGATGCCGCTGCAAAAGCCCGGTTCGTGGCCGGGCCGACCGTCGATATCGCGCGCGCCGGCTACGGCGTCGCTGTTCGTGCAGGCGCACCAAAGCCTGACGTCAGCACGCCGGATGCACTGAAAAAGACGCTACTCGACGCGCAATCGATCGCCTTTGTTCCCCAAAGCGCGGCGGGCGCGTATGTGTCGAGCGTATTCGCACGTCTCGGTATCGAGGAAGCGATGAAAGCCAAGACCAGGGTGCAGGCCGGGCCGCCTCAGATCGCACCGGCGGTCGCCAGCGGCGAAGCCGAACTCGGCGTATTCCTTACCAACGTGCTGATAGCTCCCGGCGTTGAACTTGCCGGTTCGTTTCCCGCCGAGTTGCAACAGGAACTGGTTTTCACGGCGGCAGTTGCTGCGGAAACCAAGGACGAGGATGCGCGCGAAGGCGTTCATTGCTTTTCTGACTACTCCCGCCGCAGATACGAAGTGATCAAAGCCAAGGGGATGAACCCTGGATAGATCCATTGTCGTCATTGCGAGGAGTGAAGCGACGAAGCAATCCAGCTTTGTTCAAGCAAGCTGGATTGCTTCGCTTCGCTCGCAATGACGGTGGTTACGTCATCAACCAATCGGAACTTTAAATGTTCTCTCCCCGCCTCGCCACCTACTCCGTCAACGGATCGACCCGCTACGGCGCCGTCACCGACGGCGGAATCGTCGACCTCTCCGCGCGCTTTGGCAAGGATTATCCGACGCTCCGAGAAGTGATCGCCGCCGGCGCGCTGACAAAACTCTTAGAAGACAGCGCAAGGCATTCACCGGACCATGCGCTCGACGCAATCACCTGGTTGCCGCCGATTCCCGCGCCGGAGAAGATCATCTGCATCGGCGTGAACTATCCCGACCGCAACGCCGAATACAAGGACGGCCAGGACGCGCCGAAATATCCCAGCATGTTCCTGCGCACGTCGCGCTCGTTCGTCGGCCATAACACGCCGCTGGTTCGGCCGCGTGCTTCGGCGCAACTGGATTATGAAGGCGAAGTGGTGCTGGTCATCGGCAAGGCCGGGCGGCACATCGCGGAAAGTGCGGCGCTCGATCACATCGCCGCGGTGACGCTGTGCAATGAAGGCACCATCCGCGACTGGGTGCGGCATGCCAAGTTCAACGTGACGCAGGGCAAGAATTTCAAATCCACCGGCAGCCTCGGCCCGTGGATCGTGCCGTACATCGACGAAGCACAGATCGCCGATATCCGCCTCACCACGCATGTCAACGGCGAGTTGCGGCAGGAAGATCGCACCAGCCGGCTGATCTTCGGCTTTCGCTATCTGATCAACTACATCTCGACCTTCACCACGCTGGTGCCGGGCGACGTCATCGTCACGGGCACGCCGACCGGCGCCGGTGCGCGGTTCGATCCGCCCCGTTATCTGAAGCCCGGCGACATCATCGAGGTCGAGGCCGACAATATCGGCGTGTTGCGCAACGGCGTGATCGACGAAACCGTATGAATAGTTCTGCAAGAGACTGGACAACCTAATGCCTTCAACTTCAGGCGGCGAAGCAATCGTTAGCGGCCTGGTCGCGCACGGCGTCGATACCGTGTTCGGCCTGCCCGGCGCGCAGATCTACGGCCTGTTCGACGCTTTCCATCAAGCGCAACTGAAAGTGATCGGCGCCCGCCACGAACAGGCCTGCGGCTACATGGCGTTCGGCTATGCGCGATCGTCCGGCAAGCCGGGGGTGTTCAGCGTGGTGCCCGGGCCCGGCGTGCTCAATGCCGGTGCTGCGATGCTGACCGCGTTCGGATCGAACGAACCGGTGCTGTGTCTCACCGGTCAGGTGCCGACGGCGTTCCTCGGCAAGGGCCGCGGTCATCTGCATGAGATGCCGGACCAGCTTGCGACGCTGCGGACGTTTGTGAAATGGGCGGACCGCATCGAATATCCGGATGCGGCGCCTTCGCTGGTCTCGCGCGCGTTTCAGGAGATGCTGTCGGGCCGGCGCGGGCCGGTGGCGCTGGAAATGCCGTGGGATGTATTCACGCAACGCGCCGACGTTGCCGCTTCAAAACCGTTCGATCTGCTTCCGGCGCCGCAGCCGGACACCGAGCGCGTCAAGGCTGCCGCCGCACTGATCGCGGGCAGCAAGACGCCGATGATCTTTGTCGGCAGTGGAGCCATCCACGCTGCGGATGAAATCCTGGAACTGGCCGAACTGATCGACGCGCCGGTGGTAGCGTTCCGCAGCGGCCGCGGCATCGTCTCCAACGCGCATGAACTCGGGTTGACGATGGCGGCGGCCTACAAGCTCTGGCCGAAGACCGACCTGATGATCGGGATCGGCACCCGCATGGAATTGCCGGCTTCCGGATTCCGCTGGCCGTTTCGCCCCGACGGCCTGAAATCCATCCGCATCGATATCGATCCCGTGGAAATGCGGCGTCTGATAACCGACGCCTCCATTGTCGCCGATGCGCAGGCCGGCACCAGTGAACTGCTCGCGGCGGTCAGGAAGGCCGGCTACAAAAAAGCCCGCGGCCGGCGCGCCGCGATCCGCGAGGCTTCGGCCACGTCGCTCAAGGAGATCCAGACGATCCAGCCGCAGATGACGTATCTCAACATCCTGCGCGAGGTGCTGCCGCCGAATGCGATCGTGACCGATGAATTGTCGCAGTTCGGCTTCGCCTCCTGGTACGGCTTTCCGGTCTACCAGCCGCGCACGTTCATCACCTCGGGCTATCAGGGCACGCTGGGCTCGGGCTTTCCGACCGCGCTCGGCGCCAAGGTCGCGAATCCGGATCGTCCGGTGGTCGCGATCACGGGCGACGGCGGCTTCATGTTCGGCGTGCAGGAACTTTCCACCGCCGTGCAGTACAAGATCGGCGTGGTCACGCTGATCTTCAACAACAATGCCTATGGCAATGTGCGGCGCGACCAGCGTGAGCGCTTCGATGGTCGCGTGGTAGCGTCCGACCTGGTCAATCCGGATTTCGTCAAACTCGCGGAGTCCTTCGGCGCGGGCGCGGCGCGCGTCACGTCGCCGGAGGGTTTCCGTCCGGCGCTGGAAAAGGCGCTTGCCGATGGCGGTCCTTATGTGATCGCGATCGAGGTGCCGACGGATTCGGAAGTCAGCCCGTGGAAGTTCATTCACCCGGCGAAGCCGTAACCCGCGACGCCGCGATCACCAGCAGGCCCGCGCCGGCGACCGACCAGCACGCCACCGGCGCCCAATGCAGCAGCGGCGCATATTCCGGCAGCTTCTGCAGGCCGCCGGCCACCGCCGCCATCCGCGCGAAGGTCGCCAGCGCCAGCGCTGAAAATACCAGGCCCACCACCCTGCCTTCCGCGCCGGTATGGCCGATCGCCAGCGCCGCCGAGACCGCGCTCATCAGCATGCAGCCCCAGGCCGCGCCCGCGATGAATTGCGTGGCGATCAGCATATTGAGATTTCCGGCCTGTTCCGCGCCCAGCACGGCCAGCGCTCCGAACAGACCGGCGACGCCCATCACGATCAGTCCGCCGCGATGCTTTGTAACGACGCTGGCCGGAAACATCGCGATGTTGAAGCCGATCCAGAATACCGGCATCAGCCATTGCAGATCGCCGGGCTTGGCGAAGCGCAGAAAGAACGGCGCGCTGTTGATGCTGAAATGCAACTGGTACCCCAGCGCCAGAATGACCATCGATACGATGAAGATCACCGGCACCTTGCCGAGCGGTTTTGCAGCTTCGGCCGGCTTGTTCGAAGGAGAATACCGCGCCAGCCCGCGCTCGACCCTGGACAACGCCAGCGCGGTTATCAGCAGCACGATGCTGGAGATCACAAACGGCAGCCGCGCATCCTGGTCGCGCAGCACCACGCCGAGATAGGGCGATACCGCGCCGGCCACGCCGTAGCCGAGCATCGTCAGCGCCGATAAAAACGGGATCGACGGTCTGGCGGCATACTTGCCCAGCAGCGTCAGCGGCGGCGCGCGCAGCGCCGACGAGGTGATCGCCCAGATCACGATCAGCGCGATGAACCAGCCTTGCGCGCCCGGGCCGGTGCCGGCCACGAACGGCAGCGCGACGAACGCCGCGCATGACAGCGCGGTCAGGCTCCCGACAAACACGCCGAGCCGGCCGACGAACGGCGCGATCCTGTCGGCGGCGATCCCCATCGCGGTATCGGTGATGGTGAAGATCGCCTGATCCAGCATCAGGATCAGGATCACGGCCGCCGGCGCGATCCCGACTTCGGCGGCAAGCTTCGGCAGATAGATGACGTAGGTGGTCCAGCCCAGCGTGAACACCAGTTGCAGGACCGCGAGATATATGCCGGCGCGATTGGCGCTGGCGAGGTTGGAATCTGCGATATCACTCATGGGCGTCTCCCGGCAAGTGAAGCATAGACCGGAGGACGCTCTGATGAAAAGGCGGGCGCGCTTCTTCCCTTCTCCCCTTGCGGGAGGGAAATCAGCGCGTTTTCCGAAAAGTCAGATTGATCCGTTGCTTCCCAAGCAGCGCATGCTCGCCGTCCGCCAGCGGCGCGACGCCGTGAAAGAACAGCCGCGACGGGCCGCCCCATACCGCGATGTCGCCATGTTCCAATCGATAACGCTGCGGCTTGTCGCTGCGCTGTAACCCGCCGAACAGAAAGACAGCCGGCAGGCCCAAGGACACCGAAACGATCGGCGCATCGAAATCGGTTTCGTCCTTGTCCTGATGCAACGACATCCGCGCGCCCGGCTGGTAGCGGTTGATCAGGCACACATCCGGCGAAAATCCTGCAAAGCCCGCCTCTGCCGCGGCCTCTGCGGCCAACCGGCGAAACGATGGCGGCATTGCCGGCCATGGCATTCCGGCCAGGGGATCGTTGGCATCGTAGCGATAGCCGCTGCGATCGGTGACCCAGCCGGCACGGCCGCAATTGGTCATCGCCACCGACATCTCATGGCCGCCCGGCGTCACCATGTGGCGAAACGGCGCCTGCGCCGCGATCGCTTCAATGTCGGCGATCAGGTCAGCCTCGAACGGCCCGGCAAATCCGACGCAGCAGCACGGCGCCCTCCGCCATCGCTTCGCGCGCGGGCCGCACATCCGGAACGCTGGCAAACAGATCGGCCGTCAACGGCACTCACTTCGCATCGTGAAAGATCACACCGACGGTGTGGCGGTGGCCGGAACGGATCCGGCTGACGCCATGGCGCAGATTAACCCGGTAGAATCCGCGTGTCCCCTGCACGGGCCTGATATGCACAGCAAAAGCCACCGCATCGCCTTGCGCGCAGCGGAACCACCTCGGGCCGCGACTGCATGCGCGGGCGCTGCTCGGTCAGCACGAACTCGCCGCCGGTAAAATCGCGCTCCGGTTCCGACAGCAGGATCGCGACCTGCAGCGGAAACACGATACTCGCCATAGAGGTCCTGATGCAGGCAGTTGTAGTCGCCGGCGCCGTATTGCAGCAGCAGCGGCGTCGGCCGCGTCTGGCCGGCGGCATGGCAACGTTTCAGGAAAGCGTCGTGGTTTTCCGGATAACGGATATCGATGCCCATCGCTTCATTCCAGCGATTGGCCGTGCTTTGCAACTGCGCATACAGCAAGGGGCGCAATTCCGCGATCAGATCGGGAAGCGGATAGGAGAAGTATTTGTACTCGCCGCGCCCGAAGCCGTGGCGTCCCATCACGATGCGGCTGCGGAAACGGCTGTCGTCGGGATAGAGCGCGGACAGCGCGCGGCATTCGTCGGGGGAGAGCAGCGCCCTTCAGGACGGTGCAGCCCTGGGCGTCGAGATCGGCGGTGGCCTGGGGCCAGTCGATGGCGTCGACGCGGGAGGCGATGCCGGAGGGAACAGGACGGATGAGGGTGTTTGCGGCTGATTTCATGGCGGCCAATTTCGCAAATCGGATCGCTTCGCGCCACCCGATTTCCGTCTCAACGCGTCGTCCCGGCGAACGCCGGGACCCATAATCCCGGTCGTCTGTTGTTTGAAAAGGTATCGAACACACTGCCCCAACGCACGGCCGCGGCGTATGGGTCCCGGCGTTCGCCGGGACGACGCGGTGAGGGGTTTTACCCCAACACCGGCAGCACGATCACATCATACGCGTGCCGGATGCTGCGCTTGAGCACGGGATCCTCAAGCTCAAACTCGAAGCGGTCGGAAGGCCGGATTCCGCCCTTCGCCGCAAAAGTGCCGCCGAACATCGCGCAGCCGTCGGGCATGCCCGCGTCGCCGAATTTGCCGCGAATCAGTTCCGCCACCGGCAGCATGCCGTCGAGCGTGCCCTCCTGGTACAGCACCCGCGCGCCGTCGATCCATGCCCAGGCGCGCAGGATCATGCGGTCCCAATGGCCGATGACGTCTTCGAGTTCCCACAGCGTCGACGCCATCACCTTGTCGCACATCTGCTTCGACACGGTGACGCTATAGGTCTCGACCTTGCGGTCGGTGTGATCGGAACCGAGGCCGACGAAGATGCGGCCCTGCCAGCCGATCAGCACGAACTCGACCTCGCCGCTGGAATCGCCGCCGCAGACCTCGATGCTGTCGGTCGTGGTCAGCCGCCGCGCCGAGACGCGATAATAGATCGGCGTGGTGGCGGGCCGCGCGATGCCGATCGCTTCGAGTTCGGCGATGTGCTTGTCGCGCGCGACGGGATCGCGGCCAGTCCAGCCGGCGATCACCGCCTGGTCGATTGCCAGCGTCAGCGGCGTGGTGGTGTCCTGGGCGTCAACGATGAATGCGAGGTCAAACACGGAGTGCGGCCTCCATTCCGGCGGCGAGTTCGAAGATGCGGCGGTCCGATCCGCCCGATGCAGCCAGCATCAGCCCAACCGGCACCTCGCCCTCGCGATGGCAGGGCAGCGAAATCGCGCAGCCATCGATCATGTTGATCAGCGTGCAATTGCGCAGCGACAGCAGATTGGCGCTGGTAAAAGCCTTGTCGTCGGCGAGGTCCGATATCACGGGCGGCGTGTTGGCGGTGGTCGGCATGACAAGCGCATCATAGGGCGCGATGCGCGCTTCGGCGCGCGCGATCAGCGAACGGCGCGCATTCAACAGATCGATGTAATCGGCGGCACTGATGGCTTCGCCGCGCAGGATGCGGCTGTAAACGCGGGGGTCGTAGACGTCGCCCTTGCTGGTGAGGAGATAGCGGTGCCAGGCATAGCTTTCCGCAGCCGCAAAGCCGCCTTTGGAATTCATCACGCCGACATCGAGGAATTCCGGCATAGCGATCCGTTCGATCAGCGCACCCTGGCGCGACAGCGTCTCCAGGGCGCGCTCGAAGGTCTTCGCCACGGCGTCGTCGAGATCGTCAAGCGCGATTGTCGTTGGCACGGCAAGACGCATGCCCTTGATGGGACGCGGCTGCAACGGCATGATGGTCTCATCGGCCAGCACGGAATCGAGCACCGCGCAGCATTTTACCGTACGCGCCAGCGGCCCAAAACTGTCGAGCGTGAACGACAGCGGCACGCCGCCGTCGAGCGGCACCCGCCATTGCGTCGGCTTGAAGCCGACAATGCCGTTATAGGCGGCCGGAATCCGGCAGGAGCCGCCGGTGTCGGTGCCGAGCGCGCCGTGCGCCATGCCGTCAACGACGGACACCGCGGCGCCCGACGACGATCCGCCCGGCACATGGCCGACGTTGCGATTCCAGGAGCCCTTCGGGGTGCCGAAATGCGGATTGATGCCGATGCCGGAATAGGCGAACTCGGTCATGTTGGTGCGGCCGATCACGACAAAGCCGGCCCGGCGCAACCGCGCCACCACGGGCGCATCGGATTCCGCCGGCGCCAAATCCTCCAGCGCCCGCGAACCGGCACGGGTGACCTGCCCCCGGATGTCGAACAAGTCCTTGATCGAGACGGGAATCCCGGCATAGGGCGAAGGTGCGGCCTTGACCTCGCGCAGCCGGTCCATCGCTTCGGCGGCTTCGATCGCTGCTTCCACATCGACATGGATGAAGACGCGTTGGCCTTCGCCCGAGGCGTCGCCGATTTTGGCGAGACATTCGTCGACCAGCTTGCGCGCGCTGGTGCGGCCAGAGGCGAGATCGGCGGCTAAGGTCGCGAGCGTCGGAGTATTCGTCATGGTCGATTGTTCTCCCCGTCATGGCCGGGCTTGTCCCGGCCATCCACATCCTTGTCTGCCTTACGTTACTAAGACGTGGATGCCCGGGACAAGCCCGGGCATGACGGTTAAGAATCAATATCCTCGATGTCCAGATCGAGCAGCGCCGAGCTGAGCGACTTGCCGTGCGCATCCAGCGCCAGCGACCGTGTCACGCCGCCGCCGAGTGCGCCGGTCATGACGAAATTCAGCGCCGATATGTTGGGCAGCTCATAGCGAACCACGTCGCCTTCGATGACGCCGGCGAAATGCGCCTTGACCCGTGCACTGGTGACCTGCTCCAGCAGCAACGGATAATGCTTCTCGTCATAGGCGATCACCGAGATGTTGGAGGTGTTACCCTTGTCGCCGGTGCGGGAATGGGCGATCTCGCGCAGTTTTGTCACTTACGCCCCCACGAACTGAACGGACGGTTTTGCCAGTTCGCGCGGCAGCAACACAGACGCGACCGCGACCACATCGCGCGCCGATTTGAACGCACCGCCGCCGGCGGCGGGGCCGTTGGTGTAGAGCGTCTCGACTTCATTGCCGATCCGGATGGCCTCGCGCAAATTCTCGGTGCGCCCGGCGACGCGCACGCGGACCTCATAGGGCTCATTGGCATGCGAAGAAACTTGCGCGCCATGCAATGACTCGACGCCGACCAGTTCGAACCGCAATTCGCTTGCAGCCACGCCCGTCAGCTTCAGCCGCTCGCGCACGATCTCCAGCGCCAGCCGTCCCCGCGCCAGCGCACCGGGGCCGGCATAGGAAATCTGCCCCTCGCCAATAAAGCTGTCGACATAGCCGACCGAGACTTTCAGCGTATCGGTGCGTTTCGTCCCGCGCCCGCCACTGACGCGCACGCGATCGGGGGCGATCTCCTCGACCTTCACTTGCGAAAAATCCGCGACGACGTCGGGCTGGATATATTGTTTGGGGTCGTGCACCTCGTAGAGCAACTGCTCCTTGCAGGTCTGCGCGGTGACCGCGCCGCCGGAGCCTGCGACCTTGGTGATGACCAGATTGCCGTCCTCGCCGACTTCACCGATCGGAAAGCCGAGCCGCGCCAGATCGGGAATATCCTTGTATCCGGGATCGGCGAAATAGCCGCCGGTGATTTGCCCCGCACATTCCAGCAGGTGTCCGGCGACGGTGCCCTGCCCCAGCAGATTCCAGTCATCCATGGCCCAGCCGAACGCATGGATCATCGGCGCCAGGAACAGCGCGGGATCGGAGGCGCGGCCGGTGATGACGATATCAGCGCCTTGCGTGAGCGCGCGCGCCATCGGCTCGGCGCCGAGATAGGCATTGGCCGAAAGCAGCCGGTTGCCGAGCTGCTTGATGGTGCCGTCGAACTCCATGATCGCAAAATCGCCGTCCTTGCAGGCATCGAGCACGTCATCGCCGATCACGGCGGCGATTTTCAGCGACGACAATCCAAGCGACTTGGCGATCTCGGCGGTCTTGCGCGCCGCCGCCAGCGGATTGGCCGCGCCCATATTGGTGACGAGCTTGATGCCCTTGGCGGCGCACAGCGGCAACACCGCGCGCATCCGCTCTTCCAGCAGCGGATCAAAACCGCCTTCCGGGTTTTTCATCCGCGCCTGCTGCGCCAGCGCTACGGTACGCTCGCCGAGGCATTCGAATACCAGATACTGGATGCCGCCCTTTTCGGCGAGTTCGACCGCGGGCTCGATGCGATCGCCCGAATAGCCGGCGCCTGATCCTATCCTGATGGTGCGCATCACTTCAGCCCGAAATAGGCGCGCCGCAGCGCTGCATTGTCGGTCATCTCCGCGACCGTGCCGGAGAACCGGATACGTCCGCCCTCCAGCACGAATACCCGCGTCGCGACTTCCAGGAAACCGATATTCTGCTCGGCAATCAGAAGCGCAAGCCCCTTGCCGCGGAGATCGCTAAGGATTCGAATGACTTCCTTGACGAACAGCGGCGACAGCCCGGCTGAGGGCTCGTCCATCACCAGGAGCCGCGGCTCGGCGGCCAAGGCCTTGGCGATACCGAGCATCTTGCGCTGACCGCCGGAGAGACTGGAGGCCGGCGCCCGGCGCTTTTCACGCAACGCCGGAAACAGGCCATAGAGTTCCTCGACCCGGGCTCCGGGATCGGCATGGCCCAGCGCCTGCGCGCCGACGCGAATGTTTTCCTCGATCGACAGGTCCGGAAACACTGCAAGCTCCGACATGTATGTCATGCCGAGCTTCATCCGGTCGCTGGAGCGCATTCGCGTCACGTCCTCGCCGCCGAGCGTGATGTTGCCCTGCCGCGCCTCGATCAGGCCGACCAGCGATTTGAGGAACGTGGTTTTTCCCGCACCGTTGGCGCCGAGCAGCAGCACGGTTTCGCCCGGTCGCACATCGAGATCGACCCCCCACAGCACCTGCATGGTGCCGTACCCGGCATCGACGCCGGCGGCATGCAGCAGGGGCGCGGCTTCAGACGGCATGCTCGCCTCCGAGAAACACTTCGATCACTTGCGGCACCTGCACCGCGACCGCAAGCTTGCCTTCGAATATCTCCTTGCCCGCATTCATGACGATGACGCGGTCGGTGATCTGCTCGATGAAGCCCATGAGATGCTCGACCACAATGATGGCGATGCCGGTTTTCGCGAGCGCCCTGATGCGTTCGGCGATCCAGTCGAGTTCCGCGGGATTAAGGCCGGCGGCGAGTTCGTCAAGCAGCAGCAATCGTGGGCGCGTCGCCAGCGCGCGGACCAGATCGAGCATCTTCTGCTGCGCGTTGTTCAGGTCGGCTGCCGGACGGTCGGCCACTTCGGTGAGCCGGTATTCGTCAAGCAACGCGGCCAGCTCGGGCGGCGCCACCGCGGCGCGGCCATAGGCCAGCGCCACCTCGATATTCTGGCGCACCGTCAAGGACAGAAACGGCTTTGGAATCTGGAAGGTGCGGTTGATGCCGCGATGGACCAGTTTATGCGAGGCCACGCCGCCGATCGACTCGCCATCCAGCACCACCTCACCGCCATCGGGCGCATAGAGGCCCGAGATCACATTGATCGCGGTGGTCTTGCCGGAACCATTGGGTCCGACCAGGCCAAGGATTTCGCCCGAAGCGACATGGAAGCTCAAGCCATCAAGCGCGTGAAAGCCGCCGAAGCGTTTGACGAGCTTCGAGACGTTGAGAATGGGCGCGTCATCAAGGGACATGCCAGCCCCTGCGCGTTGCGAGCGACACCAGGCCGGCGGGCAAAAACAGCACCAGCCCCATGATCAGCAGGCCATAGATCAACTGAAAATATTGCGGCGTCGTAAAACCGATCAGATTGTAGATGCCGTAGAGGATCAGCACGCCGACGATCGGGCCGGAGATGGTGGCGACGCCGCCGAACAGCGCGAACACGATGGCAAAGATGCTGAACTCGCCGCTGAAGACATTGTCGGGATAGAACACCGAGACGTACCAGGCATAAACGCCGCCGGCGAGACCGGCGACCAGCGCGGAAGCGAGCCACGCGATCACCCGCATCAGCACCACGTCGACGCCGGCCATCGACGCGCTGACCGCGTCTTCGCGCACCGCCTGCAATGCCAGACCGAAGCGCGAGTTCTTCAGGAAGACGACCATGCCTAATGTCAGCGCCAGCACGACCAGCGCGGCATTATAGGCCAGCGTCGGATTGAACGTGCCGGTCAGCGAGACGCCGTACGGCCCGCGCGTGATGTTCTCCAGCGCCGGATTAGCGACGAAATGCAGTACCGCCAGCGAGGCCGCGAGATTGGCGATGGCGAAATAAGCGCCGGACAAACGCAACAGAGGCGTCAGCAACAGCCCCAACGCGATCCCCACAACCCCGCCAAACAACACCGCGGCCAGCGCGGGCGTCTGATAATGCATCACCAGTACTGCAAAACCATACGCGCCGGCGCCGAAGAAACCGACATAGCCGAACGGCAGGTAACCGGTGAACCCATAGATGATGTTGACGCCCTGGGCGAGGATCAGGAAGATGACAAAATTGAACAGCAGCAGATGATTTTGATAGATGCCGGGCAGCACCGCGAACACCGCGAGCAGCGGCACTACGATGAACAATGTATGCCGGAGCGCGCTAGGCAACACGCACCCGCCTTCCCAGGATGCCGCTCGGGCGCAGCAGCAGGATAAAGATCACCAGCACATAGGGCAGAAGGTCCGCCCATGAACTGAGATAGGTCTGCACCAGCATGTAGCAGACGCCGTAGACCACGCCGCCCAATGCCGTCCCCAAGGGATTGCCGAGGGATCCCAACACCACGATGGCGAACGACGTCACGGTAGCATCGGCGCCGAACGCCGGCGTCACCGATCCGAACATGAAGGGCGCAAACACGCCGGCCACCGCGGCAAGTCCGAGGCCGATCCCGAACGCCGCGGCAGAGACACGATCGACATCGATCCCGGTTGCCAGCGCCTCGTCGCGCCGCGACATCACGGCGCGCGTCAGCGTACCCAGCCGGGTTCGGTACAAATAGACGTACACCAGCGCAATCGCGATCAGGCTGGTAATGGCCGCGATCACCCAGGCGGCCGGAAATCCCTGGCCGAAAATAAAAATCGGCCCGCTGCCGTCTGGCTTGCCGCCGAACAACTTGACCTTGATGGTCTGAAAGACGGTGCCGAGCAACCGGCTCTGGATCGAACGTTCGCTGGTGCCGAAGAAAATCGTGGTGACGGCCTCGATCACCTGCGACAGGCCGAAGAACAGGATGATCGACAGCATTTCCGGGTTCACCGAACCCTGCAGCCGCGGCACCAGCACCCAATACAGCAGCAGGCCGACCAGAACGAAAACCACGAAGGCCAGCGGCACCGCGAACAACGGATCGATGCCGGCCAGCGTCACCACGCCGAACGCAACGAAGGCGCCGAGCATGAGGAAGTCGCCATGCGCCAGATTGACGATGCGCATGACGCCGAACACGAGATTGAGGCCGATGCCGACCAGGCTGAAATACAGGCCGAACAGAACGCCGGCGACGAGCGCGTAGACCATCAGCGCATCGCTCCCGGCATCCGGCTATCGGCCTGCATTCGGATCATGGACGCGGATAGACCGGCTTGCCGGTAGCGGTCTCGTGCGGGTAGATCGAGACGAACTTGATATGGCCGTGCTCGTCGAGCTTGAGCTGCCCGAGCGGCGTCAATTCGCCGATCTGGCCGCCCATCTCGTCGAGGGCAAACGTCCCGTCGAGCGTCTTGAGTTCGTTGGACAGGCTGAATGTGGCGCGGCGCAACTCCATCTGATCGAGGCTGGTCGCCACCGACAGCGCCTTCTCGATGACGAGGCCCGTGGTGTATCCCGCCACTGCGTTGAAGCCGAACTCGATCTTGCCGTCGGGATATTTCTTGTCCCAGGCGGCCCGGTAATCCTTCATGTTCATGCCGAAATTGACGGGATATTCCAGTTCGGACGGCGGCACGTAGGTGAAGACGTGCTCGAGGCCCTTTTCGCCGACGTTCTTTTCCAGCAGCTCGGTCTCGAGCCCGGCATAGATCGAAAACAGCATCTTGAACTTGACGCCGACGTCGGCGACATTGCGCAGGAACGCGATGTCGTTCGGGGCGTAACCGAAATGGATCACCGCGTCCGGCTGGGTATTGTTGATGTTATTGATGATCACGGTGTAGTTGGTGGTCTCGGTCGGGACGCCCTGGTCGTAGACGATCTCGATCGGCGCGCCGGACTCCTTGACGAATTTGCGGAACGCGTTGGCCTGCGTTCCCGTGAATTCATTGGTCGCATAGAGAATGGCGATCTTCTTGATGCCGAGGCCCGGCCCGTCATGCGAGACGAAATCCGCCACCGGCTTCGGCCAGACCGTCGAGACCGGATCGGCCATCAGCGCGATGTAGGGATTGTCCTTGGAAAAGAAGCTGGCCCCGGTGCCGGTCTGGTCGAACAGGAACATCTTGTGGTCGCGCGCGATCGCGACCGCCGGCGCCGTCAGCACCGAGCCGGAGTCCGCGACTAAAAGGTCGACCTTGTCCTGCGTGATCAACTGGTTGTAGAGCGTGGACGCGGTCGCGGTATTGCTCTGGTCGTCATAGGCGACGAGCTTGACCGGGATTTTCTTGTCGAACGCCTTGACGTAAACGCCGCCATCGGCGTTTTTCTGGTCGATCCAGAGCTTGAGCGCGCTGTGAACCGGCATCGAAATCGAGGCGAAACGCCCGGATGACGCATAGAGCGTGCCGATCTTGATTTCCGCCGGCGCATCCGCGGCATAAGCCGGCGCGGCCAACGTCAAACCCGCGGCCAGCGCCGCGCCCGTGATCTTCAACATGAAATCCTCCCGATTTTCTTGGTTCTGGCCCATATCTACCGCGCCGGCTCAGGGGGATACAAGCGTTCCCGCCTCATCCATTGTGCGCGTGCCGGAATACGCGGCATGCGCAAGTTAGCTGGACCGTTGACGCGGGACAGTCCAATGTCGCATCAAGATCGTAAAATAGCAGGCCGAACAGCCCGCCCAGGGAGGAATCGCAGATGGCCGAGCCGACGCGCGCGCGACCGAAACCGACGCCGGAAACCCAGCATTTCTGGGACGGCACCCAGGCAGGCGAACTTCGACTGCAGCGCTGTGAAGCCTGCTCCAATGTCTATTTCCCGCCGCGGCCGTTCTGCCCAGCCTGCGCCTCGCGCAAGGTCAGCATCTTCAAGGCCAGCGGCAAGGCCAGGCTTTACAGCTACGTGATCCATCACCGCCCGGTGCCGGGCTTCACGCCGCCCTACGCCATCGCGGTGGTGGAACTGGACGAAGGCCCGCGCATGATGAGCAACATCGTCGACTGCCCGCAGACGCCGGAGGCGCTGCAACTCGACATGAAGCTGGAAGTCGCGTTCGAAAAGCTTGACGACAAGATCACCCTTCCCCTGTTTCGTCCGGCGAAGGGGTAAAACATCATGCGCAGGAACCAGGTCGCCGTCGTCGGCGCTGCCGAAACCACCGAACTCGGCGTAATCCCGAATGTGTCGCAGATCCAGTTGCATGCCGATGCAGCGCTGAACGCCATCGCGGATGCCGGACTGAAACTGTCCGATATCGACGGCTTTGCCACCGCGGTCGAGACGCCGCAGCAGATCGCGCATTATCTCGGCATCACGCCGACCTGGGTGGACGGCACGTCCGTCGGCGGCTGCTCGTTCATGCTGCATGTTCGCCATGCCGCCGCGGCGATTGAGGCCGGGCTGTGCAAGACCGTGCTGATCACGCATGCCGAAAGCGGCAAGTCGAATATCGGCCGCACCCCGCGCATGATCGGACCCGACAGCCTCAACGGCCAGTTCGAATTGCCCTACGGGGTCTCGACTCCGGCCAGCATGTTTCCGATTCCGGTGCTGCGCTACATGAAAACTCACGGCATCACCCATGAACAAATTGCATCCGTCGCGGTGGTGCAACGGGAATGGGCGGCGAAAAATCCGCGCGCCACCATGAAGGCGCCGATCACGGTCGAGGACGTGCTGAATTCGCGAATGATCGCCTATCCGTTCCGCATCCTGCAATGCTGCCTCGTCACCGACGGCGGCGGCGCGCTGATCCTGACCTCGGCCGACCGTGCCAAGGATTTTCCGACCAAGCCGGTCTATATCCTCGGCACCGGCGAAAGCGTGGAGACGCCGATGGTCAGCCAGATGCAGACGTTCGACTCCTCGCGCGCCTTCAAGGTCGCCGGCCCCCTCGCCTTCAAGGAAGCCGGCATCAGTCACAAGGACGTCGATCACCTGATGATCTACGACGCTTTCGCGCATCTGCCGCTGTACGGCCTCGGCGATCTCGGCTTCATGCCGCATGAAGAGACCGGCAAGTTCATCGCCGACGGCAATACGCGCCCCGGCGGCAAGCTGCCGCTCAACACCAATGGCGGCGGCCTCAGCTACATGCATTCCGGCATGTACGGCATGTATGCGTTGCAGGAAAGCGTGCGGCAAATGCGCGGCATCGCACCGGCACAGGTGCCGGGCGCGAAGATTTCAGTGTGCCACGGCGTCGGCGGCATGTTCGCGGCAAGCGGGACGATTATTTTTACGAACGAGAGATGAGTAACGGGTGAGCGAGGCGACGCTCTTTCTTCTCCCTCTCCCCGTTCTTCACGGGGAGAGGGTTGGGGTGAGGGGCTCTCTCAACAGATGGACTCGCGGAGAGTTCCCCTCACCCGGCGCTACGCGCCGACCTCTCCCCGCACGCGGGGCGAGGTGAATAGAAACGAGCGGCTCAACCGGGAGAAATACCATGACCAAATCCCTCGACGGAAAATCCATCATCGTCACCGGCGCTGGGCGCGGCATCGGGCGCGAGATCGCGCTGTTGTGCGCGGCGGAGGGCGCCAGGGTCGTGGTCAACGACCCCGGCGGCGCTGCCGACGGCTCGGGATCGAGCGCGACGCCGGCTGAGGAAGTGGTCGAGGAAATCAGGAAGCGCGGCGGCACCGCGGTGGCGAATTTCGAGACGGTGGCGGAAGCGATCCCGGCCAGCCGGATCGTCAAGATGGCGGTGGATACGTTCGGCAAGCTCGACGGCGTCGTCAACAATGCCGGCATCCTGCGCGACGCGATCTTCCACCGCATGAGCATCGACGCGTTCGAATCCGTCATCAAGGTTCACCTGATGGGCTCGTTCTATGTCTCGCATGCGGCGGCAAGATTGTTCCGCGAACAGGAAAGCGGCGCGTTCGTGCATTTCACCTCGACCTCGGGCCTGGTCGGCAATTACGGCCAGGCCAATTATGCCGCAGCAAAGCTCGGCATCGTCGGCCTGTCGAAGTCGATCGCGCTCGACATGGAACGGTTTCATGTCCGCTCCAACTGCGTCTCGCCGTTTGCCTGGAGCCGGCTGATCGGGACCATTCCGACCGAGACCGAAGCCGAGAAGGCGCGGGTCGCCAAGATTCAGCAGATGGGCCCGGAAAAGATCGCGCCGCTCTGCGCCTTCCTGCTCAGCGACGCCGCCAGGGACGTCACCGGGCAGATCTTCGCGGTGCGGATGAACGAGATCTTCCTGATGGGCCAGTCGCGGCCGTTGCGCTCGATCCACCGTTCCGAAGGCTGGACCCCGCAGACCATCGCCGAGCACGGTATGCCGGCGTTGAAGTCATCGTTCTACAAGCTGGATCGTTCGGCGGATATTTTCAACTGGGATGCGATTTAGCTTCGTCATTCCGGGGCGCGACGAAGTCGCGAGCCCGGAATCCATAGCCACGAAGCGGGAGTATGGATTCCGGGCCTGCGCCAAGTGGCGCATCCCGGAATGACCAGGATAGGGACGTGTTCGCCCTACCCGCTGTTCCGCAACCCCGCCGAAATCCCGTTGATGGTGATCTGAATCCCGCGCAGCACCTGCTCGTCCGGATTTTGCGCGCGGTGCTCCTTTAGCAGTTCTACCTGCACATGGTTGAGCGGATCGAGATAGGGAAAGCGGTTGCGGATCGAGCGTTCCAGCAGCGGGTTGCCCTGCAGCAGGCGCTCGTGCCCCATGATATCCAAAAGCGTATCGATCGAGGTCTGCCACTCCTGGCGGATGCGCCCGAAGATCTTTTCACGCAAGGCCGCGTCCGCTACCAGATCAGCATAGCGCGAGGCGATCGCGATCGAGCTTTTCGCCAGCACCATGTCCATGTTCGACAGCAGCGTGCGGAAGAACGGCCATTCGCGGTAGAGCTCCCGCAGGAACGGCATGCCCTTCTCTGGATGCTCCTTGACCCATTGCTCGACCGCGCTGCCAAAGCCATACCAGCCCGGCAGCATCAGGCGGCATTGCGCCCAGCTGAACACCCAGGGAATGGCGCGGAGATCCTCGATCTCGCGGGTTTTCTTGCGCGAGGCCGGGCGACTGCCGATGTTGAGCGTGGCGATCTCGGTGATGACGGTCGAACCCCAGAAATAGTCCGCAAACCCCTCAGTCTCGTAAACGAGACCGCGATAGGCCTTGAAGGCCAGCGCCGACAGCTCATCCATCGTCTTGAGATATTCGGCCTTCGGCGCGCTCTGCCGCGGCTGCAGCAGGCTTGCCTCCAGCGTGGCGGCCGCAAGGATTTCCAGGTTGTTGCGGCCGACTTCCGGGTTGGAATATTTGCTGGAGATAATTTCGCCCTGCTCGGTGATCCGGATCTGGCCGTTCACCGCCCCGCCGGGCTGCGCGATGATCGCGTCATAGCTCGGCCCGCCGCCGCGGCCGACCGAACCGCCGCGGCCGTGAAACAGCCGCAAGCGAACGCCATGGCGCTCGAACACTTCGACGAGGCCGATCTCGGCCTTGTAGAGCTCCCAGCCCGACGTGACAAAACCGCCATCCTTGTTGCTGTCGGAATAGCCCAGCATGACTTCCTGCACGCCGCCGCGGCTGTCCACCAGCTTGCGGTAATCGTGCATCGACAACAGCCGGTCCATGATCGAGGCGCTGGCCTGCAAATCCTCGATGGTCTCGAACAGCGGCACGATGTTGAGCGCGCTGCGGCCCTTGGGATCGACCAGACCGGCCTCTTTCAGCAGCAGCGCCACCTCCAGCATGTCGGAGATGCCCTTGCACATCGAGATGATGCATTGGGGGATCGCCTCCGCGCCATAGGCGACATGCGACGCCGCCGCCTCATGGAAGATCGCGAGTTCGCCTACCGTCTCGTCGCTGTATTTCACGAAGGCCGAGGTCAGCGGCCGCGGGTCGCGCAATTCGCTGGTGAGCAGCGCGATCCGCTGTTCCTCGTTCAACGCCAGATAGGACATGCCGGGCGTCGCCGCGTCCAACAATTCGGCGACGGTGCGCTCATGCACGGCGGAGTTTTGCCGTATGTCGAGATTGGCGAGATGAAAACCGAAACAATCCACGGCCCGGCGCAGCAGGCGAAGCCGTCCGCGCGCGATGACGCGGGAATTGTTGGCGATCAGCGAGCGGTCGAGAACGTCGAGATCGGCCTTGAGTTCCTGCACGCTTGCATAGGGCGCGGCTTCGCCTACCGGCAGCCGTCGCGTGGTCTCGATCTTGAGCTTCTGCGCGGTCGCGGACAGCCGGGCATAGATTCCCGAAACCGCCAGCCGATACGGCTCGCCGCTGCGATGCGGCGACTTGTCGGGCGAACGCTCCGCCAGCTTCCGCAGTTCCTCGGAAACATCGGCGAGATGCGCGGCGATCGACAGCTCGGCGCCGAGCGCATGCAGTTCTTCGAGATAGAAACGCAAGGCGCGGCTCGCCTGCAGGCGCAGCGTGCCGCGCATGACTTCCGCGGTGACAAAGGGATTGCCGTCGCGGTCGCCGCCGATCCAGCTTCCCATCTGCAGGAACGACGCCAGTTCGCCCTGTTCGCCGCTGTCTTCCTCGTTCAACCGGTCTTCCAGCGCGCAATGCAGCCGCGGCACTTCGCGCAGGAAGGTGTAATCGTAAAACGACAAGCCGTTGCCGACTTCGTCGAGCACGGTGAGCTTGGTCCGGCGCAACAGATTGGTCTGCCACAGCGTCAGCACTTCGCGGCGCAACTGCTCGTCGGCGGCCTTGCTCTCTTCCGCGGTGAGCTGGACCCGTTCGCGCCGGTCGAGCAACGCCGCGATTTCCATTTCGCGGTCGATGGTGCTCTTGCGGCGCACTTCGGTCGGGTGCGCGGTCAGGACCGGACCGACCAATGCGCTGCCGAAAAACTTGCGCAGATCGGCCGAGCTGATCCCGGCCTGCGCGCGCATGCGCCAATGTGCCGGTCAGCGTGCCGGTTTTCGGCGTGCCCACCAGCCCCCGCATCTGCCGGATGTTGTTCTGGTCCTCGGCGATGTTGGCGAGATGGGAGAAATAGCTGAAGGCGCGGACGATGCGCACGGTCTCGGCGGTCGACATGCCGTCGAGGATGACTTCGAGTTCGCGCCGCGCCGGCCTGTCATCGTCGCGGTGGAACCGGATCGAGGTCTGCCGGATACGCTCGACCAGGTCGAACACATCGGCGCCTTCCTGGTCGCGCACGGTATCGCCGAGGATGCGCCCCAGCAGCCGGATGTCTTCGCGAAGCCGCACATCCTCTTCAAGGGCAGCGATATCCTCGCTGCGATTGGATCGTACGACGGGGTCGGAAGGCATGATCTGGGATGACATGACGAAACTCCAGAAAACTGCCCGGCCTCTTTCAGTCGCAATTTTTGACGGCGGATGCAAGATCAAGAAACGGGCGGAGTGCCTCGTCTTCTCGCGAAGGCGGGCACCCCTTTCTTCCTTCTCCCCTTATGGGAGAACGGAAAAGGAGCCGAACGACGATATCAAATCCTCCGGCCTGCCTGCTCCCAAAAGGGATCGCGCAGGCGGCGCTTGAAAATCTTGCCGGAATCCTCGCGCGGCAGATTGTTTTGGATTTCGATGTGCTTCGGCACCTTGTAACCGGCCAGCGAAGTCCTGAGCCGGGCGCGGATATCAGCGATATCCAGCGTCAGCCCGGTCTGCGGTTCAACCACCGCCATCAGCGCCTCGCCGAATTCATCGTCGGGAATGCCGAACACCGCGCAGTCGTGCACGCCGGGAACCGCATGCAGCGCGGCCTCGATTTCGGCGGGATAAATGTTGACGCCGCCCGAGATCACCATGTCACGCTTGCGGTCGCAGAGGAAGACGTAGCCGTCTTCATCCATGTACCCGACGTCGCCCGAGGTGATAAAACCGTCACGCTCGATCTCGGCGCGCTTTTCCGGCTTGTTGTGATAGGTGAAATCCGGATTGCCCTCGACGCGGGAATAAATCTCGCCGATCTCGCCCTGCGGCAGCGGCCTGCCGTCCTCGCCGAGGAACCGGAGTTCGACACCATCCAGAATCCGGCCGACGGTACCGGGTTTTTTCAGTGCTTCCTCGGAATTGGCAAAGGTCAGCGCGCTGGATTCGGTGCTGCCGTAATATTCGTAGATCACCGGCCCCCACCATTCGATCATCGCGCGTTTTACATCCGCAGGACAAGGAGCGGCGGCATGGATGACATGGCGAAGCGACGAGTTGTCGTATTTCCGGCGTACAGTTTCCGGAAGCTTCAGCAGCCGGATGAACATGGTCGGCACCATGAAGACGGTGTCGATCTTCTGCTCCTGGACAAGCCGCAGGAATTCTTCCGCGTCGAACCGCGGCATCAGCACCAGCGCGCCGCCGAGGCGACCGGCGCGCAGGCCGAATGAATTCGGCGCGGCATGGTACAGCGGCCCCGGCAGCAGTCCGCGCACGCCCGGTTTCAAGCCGTAGATCAGCGCGCGCACCTGTTCCGAAGCGATGGCCTGCTCCGGGGTCGGCGCGTTACGCCGCACGCCCTTCGGGTTACCCGTGGTGCCCGAGGTGTAGATCATGTTGTTCGGCTGCGGCAGCGCCGGCCCGTCATAGGACAATTGCGAGCGAGCCAGGATTCAAAATCGGCCGCGAAACCCGGCGTGGCGAGTTGATCGGGATCGACGATGTAGTGTGAGAGAATTTCCGGCGGCGTCGGGGCACTGAGGACGGTAACGCCAGCGGGAATGACATCGCGCAACGGATGCAAGAGATCGGCATGGCCGATCAGGACCCGCGTGCCGGAATCCTTCAGGACATAAGCGACCTCCTCCGGCTTGAAATGCCAGTTGACCGGCACCGCGTAGGCGCCAAGGCGCATCGCGCCATAGGCCGCTTCGAGGAAGGCGATGTCGTTGCGCATGAGTATGCAGACGCTGTCGCCGGCCTTGACGCCAAGCCGGGCAAAGCCTCCGGCGATGCGTGTAGCGCGATCGGCGACTTCGGTGAAGTCGCGCTTGCGATCGCCGCTGGTGATGCCGAGAAAGAGTGAGGATGTTTCGGTCATAACTAATCAGTTTCTTGACAAACGCAAACTGCTCAAGTCGTCATGGCGAGGAGCGAAGCGACGAAGCAATCCAGCTTTCTTCTGCAAAGCTGGATTGCTCGCGGAACTGTCATCGAGCGGCGCTTTGCGCCGACCCGTTGGCTCGCAATGACGGCTCGGGCATGCGGTGTGCTGTTCAAACATCCGAAAACCGCGGCGCGCGCTTGTCGATATTGGCGCGGACCGCTTCGAGCTGGTTGGGCCCGCCCATCAGTTTCATCTGCTCGACGGATTCGGCCAGCAGCGCCGGGCCGGGATCGACGGAGAGATTGTTCAGCAGGCGCTTGGCGGCGCGGATCGCGTCCGGGCTTTTGCCGGCAATCTCGCGGGCGACCTCGAAAGCGGCGGCGCGAGGGTCGTCGCAAATGCGCGTGGCGAGGCCGTAAGCAAGCGCCTCCTGCGCCGAGAAAATCCGCCCCGTATAGGTCAGCTCGCGCAGGACATCGTCACGGACCAGGCTGGCCAGGATCGGCGTTCCCGCCATGTCCGGTATCAGGCCCCATTTGATCTCCATGATCGACATCCGCGCGTCCGGCGCGAGAAAGCGCATGTCGGCGCCGAGCGCGAGCTGGAAGCCGCCGCCGAACGCCACGCCCTGGATCGCGGCAATCACCGGCACCGGCAATTGCCGCCATCCCCACACCGCCTGCTGCGGAAAATTGGCGAGGCCATGGGTGCGTACGGTGAGGTCGCGCTTTTCGCCGCCCGCGATCCCGTCACCGCCGCCCTCCTTCATCGCGGCGAATCGTCCCATGTCGAGCCCTGCGCAAAACGCACGGCCCTCGCCGGACAATACCACCGCCCGCACGCCCTTTTCCCCGGCGAGCCGGCCGCTGGCCGCCACCAGCGCTTCGAACATCGCGGCGTCGAGGGCGTTCATCTTGTCCGCCCGCACCAGCCGGACGTCGGCAACCCCGTCCGAAATGGTGACCTTGACGCGGTCCTCCATGCGAATTCCCCCTGCTCTTGCTGCGGTTGACGCTTTACAGAATGGCGTTGTCCGGTTTTAGTCGATCAACCAATTAACAGACAATCCATCAGGGCGGAAACCACAGATGTTCAGCGAACAGCTTCTCGCCGGTCGTCGCATCCTCGTCACCGGCGGCGGAACCGGGCTCGGCAAGTCGATGGCCGCGCGCTTCCTTCAGCTCGGCGCCGAGGTTCATATCTGCGGCCGCCGCAAGGGCGTCTGTGACGAGACCGCCACCGAGTTGATGGACCTGCATGGCGGCAGGGTGACGAGCCACGGCGTCGATATCCGCAACCCGCTCGCGGTCGACGAGATGATCGAGGCGATTTTCACGCAAGGCCCCCTCACCGACCTCATCAACAACGCCGCCGGCAATTTCGTCTCGCGCACCCAGGACCTGACGCCGCGCGGTTTCGATGCGATCGCCAATATCGTCATGCACGGCACCTTCTATGTGACCCATGCGGTGGGCCGGCGCTGGATCGCCAGCAGGCAGCGCGGCAATGTGGTATCGATCACGGTGACATGGGTGCGCAACGGCAGCCCCTATGTGGTGCCCTCCGCGATGAGCAAGTCCGCGATCCATGCCATGACCATGTCGCTGGCGACGGAATGGGGCCATTACGGCATCCGGCTCAATACCATCGCGCCCGGCGAAATTCCGACCGAAGGCATGAGCAAGCGCCTCAACCCCGGCGACGAGCCCGGCGCGCGCACCATTGCGAGAAATCCGATGGGCCGGGTCGGCAAGATGGAGGAGTTGCAGAACCTCGCGGTGTTCCTGATCTCAGGTGGTTGCGACTGGATCAACGGCGAGACCATCGCGATGGACGGCGGCCAGGCGCTGGCGACCGGCGGCAACTTCTATGAGCTGCGCGACTGGTCCGACGCCGACTGGACCAAGGCGCGCGATTCGATCAAGGCGCAGAACGAAAAGGACCGGACTGCGAGGGGGTGAGTTGTCGAAAGTAGACTTTTCGTCACTGCGAGCCAACGGGTCGGCGCAAAGCGCCGCCCAATGACAGGCTCCGCGAAGCCATCCAGCTTTGCCTGAAGAAAGCTGGATGGCTTCGTCGCTTACGCTCCTCGCAATTGACGACAATTATTGATACGGGGGAAACATGTCTGAGGTCGACGAGGCTACCCATCTGGCCGACATTATCCGCGCGCAAGGCAAGGCCCGCGGCGACACCATGGCGTTCGAATTCGAGGGACGCCGGACCAGCTATGCCGACTTCGACGCGCATACCAATCAAGTCGCCCATGGATTGAAGGCGCTCGGCGTCAAGCCGCATGAGCGCATCGCCTATCTCGGCAAGAACAGCGACATCTATTTCGAGCTGCTGCTGGGCGCGATGAAGGCCAATGTGGTGATGGCGCCGGTCAACTGGCGGCTGGCCGGTCCCGAGATCGCCTTCATCGTCGAGGATTGCAAGGCGCCGGTGCTGTTCGTCGGGCCGGAGTTCATCGAACAGGTCCGCGGCATCCAGGCACAGCTGCCAAGCGTGCGTACTTTCATCGCGACCGAGGGCGGCGCGATGGGCTGGCAGGATTTTGCGAGCTGGCGCGACGCGCAGAGCAGCGACGATCCGAAGGTACCGGTCTCGCCCAAGGATATCGCGATCCAGCTTTATACCTCCGGCACCACCGGCAAGCCCAAGGGCGCGATGCTGTCGCATGCGAACTTCCTGAACCTGGTGCGGGCCGGCGGCGCCGAGCGGCCCGACTGGAATAAATGGTCCGAAGACGACGTCTCGCTGGTGGCGATGCCGGTATTTCATATCGGCGGCTCCGGCTGGGGCGTGCTCGGCCTCTATCACGGCGCCAGGGGCGTGATCGCGCGCGAATTCGATCCCTACCAAAATACTGGATTTCTTCGAGCGCTCCGGCATTACCAAACTGTTCATGGTGCCGGCCGCGATGCAGTTCGTGGTGCGGCAGCCGCGCGCCCGCGAGGTCGACTTCTCGAAGCTGAAATTCATGCTCTACGGCGCCTCGCCGATTCCGGCGGCGCTGTTGAAGGAATGCATCGCCGTATTCAAATGCGGTTTCGTGCAGATGTACGGCATGACCGAGACCACCGGCACCATCGTCGCCCTGGCTCCCGAGGACCACGTCGAGGGATCGGACCGGATGCGCTCGGCCGGCAAAGCGCTGCCGGGCGTCGAGCTTGCGATCCTCGATGCCGACGGCAAGCGGCTGCCGCCGGGCGAAGTCGGCGAGATCGCGACACGCTCCGGCTCCAACATGGCCGGCTACTGGAATTTGCCGGAAGCTACCGCCAGGACGCTCGACGCGGACAACTGGCTGCGCACCGGCGATGCCGGCTACATGGACCAGGACGGCTACCTCTACATCCACGACCGCATCAAGGACATGATCATCTCGGGCGGCGAAAACATCTATCCCGCCGAAGTCGAAAGCGCGATCTGCGATCATCCCGATGTCGCCGAAGTCGCCGTGGTCGGCATCCCCGACGACCAATGGGGCGAAGCGGTCAAGGCGATCGTGGTGATGAAGCCGGGGAAGCAGGCGAACGCATCTGACATCATAGGCTTCACCCGCGAGCGCATCGCCGGCTTCAAGACGCCGAAATCGGTGGATTTTATTCAAGCGCTGCCGCGCAACGCGTCGGGGAAGATTTTAAGGCGGCATCTGCGCGATCCCTATTGGGAGGGGAAAGACCGCCAGGTGAATTAGACGAGGCAGCGCGACGCATTCTCTCGTCATCACCGGGCTTGACCCGGTGATCCACGTCTTACTTTCGTTGTCCATCAAAGCGCGCGGATGGCCGGGTCAAGCCCGGCCATGACGATTTAGGGCAGCTCAATGCTTCCCCGCCCCCATATAGCCGAACAAAAACCCCGCCACTTTCCGCTTCTGGATTTCCTCGCTGCCTTCGGTGATGCGATAGCGGCGATGGTGGCGGTAGATGTGCTCGAACGGCTTGTGGCGGGAATAGCCCATGCCGCCATGCACCTGCATGGCGCGGTCGGCGGCCTCGCAGCACAGCCGGTTGGCCCAGAAATTACACATCGAGACCCGGTCGGACAGCGTGTGCTCGACTTGCGCCTGGGTGAGCTTGTCCATCTCCCAGGCGGTCTTGCGGATCAACAGCCGCAGCATCTCGGCCTGCGTCGCCAGTTCCACCAGCGGCCACTGGATCGCCTGGTTCTCCGCCAGCGCGCGACCGAACGGTTTACGTTCGCGCGCATATTTCACGCTCTCCTCGATGCAGTACACGGCTGCCCCCAGTGAACTCGCAGCCTGCCGGATGCGGTTCTCATGGACAAAACATTGCGCCAGCGACAGTCCCCTGCCGATCTCGCCGAACAGCGCATCATCGGGCACGAACACATCGGTGAGGCTGACGCGGGGATGATCGGTCGGCATGTTGAAGGTCCACATATATTCTTCGACCTTCAGGCCCTTTGTTTTGGCGGGCACGAGGAAACAGGTGATGCCGCGTGCGTCGCCGTCATTGCCGCCGGTGCGCGCGAACAGCGCGCAATGGGTCGCGACATGCATGCCGGTGGTCCACATCTTCTCGCCATTGATCACCCACCCGGCGACACCGTCACGGGTCGCCTGCACCGCGCGGGTTTCCATGTGGGTGGCGTCCGAGCCATGCTCGGGCTCGGTAAGGCCGAAGGTAATGCGATATTTTCCGGTGATCGAGCCTTCGATCATCGCCTTCTGGTCGTCGCGGCCGTAGCGGTCGAGCATGGTCACCAGCGGCAGATTGCCGACAATCGAATGCTCGTTCTGCAAATCGTTGTGCAGGCCCAATCCCTTCGCCGCGAAATGTTCGCGGATCACGGCCATCCAGAGATTGGAGCCATCCTTGCCGCCGTAGCGCTTCGGGATCGCGAAACGCAGATGCCCGGCGGCATCGGCGAGATTTTTCACCCGTCGCAGCAGCGCTTCCCATTCATGCCGCGGCAGCCCGCCATTTTCGAAATCGGTGCGTGCCCATTCGCGGCGATGGTCGAAGAAGCGGATGTTGTCATCGGCCTCCTCGATCGGCTTGATCTCGCGCGCGATAAACCGGTCGAGTTCGGCAAGATAGGCGACCAGGTCGGCCGGCAATGCAAAATCCACGACAGTTCTCCCAGATGTGTTTTCTTGGCGTTGTTGTAAGCCCGCGTGACATCGGTCCGTGGGATCGATTAAGGTGAGAAGTGGAAACCAAGTCAAGCAAACGCCTGCGGCCTAAATAATAAAAGATGGGAGCGAACATGGATCTGAAGTTCTCCAAGGTGACACGCAAGGGCCCGATCACGATTGTGACGCTGTCGCGCCCGGAAGTGTACAATGCGCTCCACATCGACGCGCATTTCGAACTGAACAAGGTGTTCGACGATTTCGCCGCCGACCCCGAGCAATGGGTCGCGATCGTGACCGGCGCCGGCGACAAGGCGTTCTGCGCCGGCAACGACCTGAAATGGCAGGCGGCGGGCGGCAAGCGCGGCTGGGACACCGGCGGCTTCGCCGGGCTGACGATGCGGTTCGACTGCGACAAGCCGATCATCGCCGCCGTCAACGGCGTCGCCATGGGGGGCGGCTTCGAGGTCGCACTGGCCTGCGACCTGATCATCGCTTCCGAAAATGCCACCTTCGCACTGCCCGAGCCGCGCGTCGGCCTCGCCGCGCTGGCCGGCGGATTGCAGCGGCTGCCGCGGCAGATCGGCCTGAAGCGCGCCATGGGCATGATCCTGACCGCGCGCCATGTCAGCGCGCGCGAAGGCCATGAACTCGGTTTCGTCAACGAGGTGGTGCCGCAAGGCGAAGTGCTGGCGGCGGCGGAGCGCTGGGCCGAGACCATCTGCAAGAACAGCCCGATGTCGATCCGCGCCTCCAAGCAGGCCATCCAGAAGGGTCTCGCGGTCTCGCTGGAGCAGGCCATGACCGAGCAGCGCGAATACCCCGCGGTCAAGGCGATGGCGGCGTCGCAGGATTATATCGAGGGGCCGAAGGCGTTTTCGGAAAAGCGGCCGCCGAAATGGCTGGGGAAGTAATTCTCATCGTCATGGCCGGGCTTGACCCGGCCATCCACGTCTTTGTTGAACACAAGGAAGAAAGACGTGGATGCCCGGCACAAGGCCGGGCATGACGGCGGAGATAGCGGTTTACGCTCTCCCTTTCGTCCCCAACTCCCTCCTATACGCCGCGTAGTTCGGCTGATCGATCGCGAGCTTGTCCATCGTGGTTTGCCACAGATGATCGGCAAGCCCCGGCGTTTGCAGATCGGCTTCGCCACTGGCGATGCGATCGGCGAGCGCGCGGTTGAGCTCGCCAAGCGTGCCTTGGATACCCAGGAGCTGTGTCAAACGCGAAACTTCCGCAGTATCGCTACCTCGCTCCAGCGCCAGCTGGCGCGTCACCAAATCGAGCGCATTGATCGAGACCCGCAGCTTGAACGCGTTATGTCCGCTGATGACCGGCGCGATGTCGTTGCGCAGGAAATCCGCGACCGCCTCGATGAGTTCTTCCGGCGTCGGTTCGTCCTGCATGCTAATTTCCTCTCGGCGCCAGCAGCCGCAACAGATCGATTTCGGTCTCCGACGAACGCCGCCCGATCATCGCACGCTCGACGGAATGCTCAGGCCCCGCGCGAAAACGCTGCATCATGCCGCAGCACATCACACCCCAGCGCAGCGTGCCCATCACTTCCCAGAACATCACGCGGCCGGGATCAACGCGGCGGCCGGCGGCCTCGTAGCCGACGAATAGTTCTTCGCGGGTGCCGAAGCCGCCGACCGGTTTGTCGATTTCGCCGAAGCGCCACGAATTGACGCAGATCCACCCCAGATCTTCCATGGGGTCGCCGACATGCGCGAGTTCCCAATCCAGCACCGCGCGCACGCCCTGCGGGCCGACGATGAGATTGCCGTGGCGAAAATCGCCGTGGACCAGCGTCATCTCCTGCGGCGGACCCGGATCGTGGTCGCGCAGCCAGCGCAAGGCCAGTTCGAACACCGGCCGCGGCCAGTCGAAGCTGCGGTAGTCGCGCTCGAGTTCGGCAATTTCCCGGCCGGCCGTCATGCGGCGAAGCTCAGGCAGTGCCGTCAGGTCCAGTCCGTGAATCATGGCCAGCACCTGCCCGAGCTGGTCGCGCCAGTTTCGGACGCGCTTCCGCAAAGGCGTCGTCGCGCAAAATCTTGCGCGGGATGGTTTCGCCCTCGACCCGTTCCATGATGAAGCCGGTACCGAGTTCCTCCTGCGGCTGCAACACATGCAGCACCCGCGGCGATGGGACGCCGGCGTCATGAGCGCGCTGCATCAGGGCGGCTTCGGCATTCAGGCCGGCCGCGCGCGCGGGGGCTGCGCCATATCCTTGCGGCGCGCGGCGCAGGATCGCACCGATATTCCCCAGGGGATGCACGATATCGAAGGACCAGGTTTCCTGGCTGGCCCCTCCGGAGAGGCGTGACGCATGGCTCACGCCGGTTGCTCCCGAACACCACGACGCCACGCTGCGCCTGAGCAGCGCCTCCATCATTTGCCTCTGAACTTCGCCGGGCGCTTTTCAAGGAAGGCGCCGACGCCTTCCTTGAAATCTTCGGTCGAGCCCGCGATTTTCTGTGACTCGAATTCCAGATTGAGTTGGTCCTCGAACGAATTGTCGGGGCTGTTCCAGTATAATTTACGGATCAGCGACAGCGCGACGGTCGGGCCGTTCGCCAACTCATGCGCCAGCTTCATGGTTTCCTCCATCAGCACCGCATCGTCATGGACGCGGTTGACGAGCCCCCATTCCAGCGCCTTCTCGGCGGGAAGCCGTTCGCCCATCAGCGACAATTCGACCGAGCGCGCCTTGCCGATCAATCGCGGCAGCAGCCAGGTCGATCCGCAGTCCGGCACCAGACCGATGCGGCGGAAAGCCTGCAGAAAATACGACGAGCGGGCGCACAGGATCATATCGCCCATCAGCGCAAAGCTCATCCCGGCGCCCGCGGCCGGGCCGTTGACGGAGGTCACGATCGGGCAATGCAGGTTGCGCAGGCGGCGCAGGAACGGATGAAACGCGGTTTCCAGCGCCGCACCGGCGTTGCTCCGGCCCGGCTTCTGGTTGTTACGGCCCTGCAGGTTGGCCCCGGTGCAAAAGGCGCGACCGGCGCCGGTGAGGACGAGACAACGCACGTCGGCCTTCCTGTCGCCGATCTCGTCGAGGGCCTCGCCGAGGCCGCCCAGCATATCGATCGAGACCGCGTTCATCACCTCGGGATGATCGAGTTTCAGGATGCCGACGGAGCCGTCGAATTCGAGCGTGACGTGCTTGAACTGCATGGGTTTCCTCGTGAGGTTTGGCCCGCGTTGTCGATCCGCGGCCTGTCAGGGTCCGATAATTTCGGACTCATATTTGATTTTCCGGGCGGGCTTGTCCATGGTCGTATCAGGACATTCGCGCGCGCCGCTCAACACGCGCCGAACACAATGGAAACGCCTGAGGAAAACGTCATGAAAATCTTCGATCTTTCCGGCCGCAGCGCCGTCATCACCGGCGGCAATGGCGGCATCGGTCTTGGCATCGCGCAGGCGCTGGCCGCGGCCGGGTGCAACGTCTCGATCTGGGGCCGCAACGCCGACAAGAACAAAAATGCCGCCGCGACCATGGCCGGCTGCGCCGGCAAGGTCGATACCATGATTTGCGACGTCAGCGATCCCGCCTCGGTCAAATCGGCGATGGCGGCGACGCTGGAAACGTTCGGCCGGGTCGACGGTTGCTTTGCCAATGCCGGCATCGGCGGCGGCGGACGCCACGCCTTCATCGACCGCACCGAGGAGCAATGGCGCAGCATGTTCGCCACCAATCTCGACGGCGTGTTCCATGTATTCCAGGCCGCCGCCCGCCACATGACCGAACGCGCCACCGCCGGCGATCCGTTCGGCCGGCTGGTCGCGACCTCGAGCCTGGCCTCGCTGTTCGGTACCGCGCGCAACGAGCACTACGCCGCGACCAAGGCCGCCATCAACGCGCTGGTCCGCGCGCTCGCGGTCGAACTGGCGCGCCAGGGCGTCACCGCCAACGCCATCCTGCCGGGCTGGATCAAGAGCGAAATGACGGCGGGCATCATGGCCAACGAGAAATTCGTCGCCAATGTGATGCCGCGGATTCCGATGCGGCGGTTCGGCGAGCCAACCGATTTCGGCGGCATCGCGGTCTACCTGATGAGCCAGGCGTCGTCGTATCACACCGCGGATTGTTTTGTGATCGACGGCGGATATACGGCGTTTTGAGATAGGTCGTCGCCACACACCAGGACCTCATCCTCTTATGTCCCATGTCAAGAGTAGAGGCATGACGAATGGTTTTCTCCGGAATTGCGGAGAAGCATGAAGGGGGGATGATCGTGCAAGGGTGGAAGCAGAGCCCAGAGACGTCGGTCAACAAGCTCTTATTCGCGGGTTCACGCATGTCCGTAGGTTCGTCTGGGGCTGTCCCGGTCTGAGGTCGGACGTCGATCTAGCGATCGGTCACACAGGATGATCGGGAATTCCCCTTGCCGCGGCTCTGCTCCCGCCATTGCACGAGATTTATCACTTCGCCGGACCACTGCCCCTGCGCACGGCTCTCTGGTTAGCGCTCGGCCTTGACCGCCTGGCTCCCCTTGCCAAGCCTCTTAAGCCGCGGCAGATGCGGTGGTGACGGCGCGAGCGACGGCCCAGATGAAGCCGGCGAGTTCGCGGGCGATCGCAACGATGGCCACGGTCTTGAGCTTGCCTTTCCTGATCAGCGTACGATAGCGCCGGTACAGCCGGCACTGCGCCTTCCAGGCAATCTCGCGAATCGCTGGCGGCGCCGCATCGACCTTCGGTTGCTTGGCCTGTCCGACCCGCGGCGGATGCTGATAGCTCCACGAGCACTCCACCAACATGCGCCGGGCACGCCGGTTACCGGCTTTGGTGATCGGTCCGCGCTTGACGGTGTCGCCGGTCGAATTCTCCGAAGGCACGAGCCCGAGATAGGCCATCAACTCGGTCGGCGTTCGGAACCGCGAGAGATCGCCGATCTCGGCCAGCAGCGTTGTGGCCGAGACCAGATCGATGCCGCGCATGGCCATCAATGCGGTGATCACCGGCGCAAGTGACCATTCCGGAACGGCCGCGGCGATGGCCTGCTCCAGGCGAACGAGGCGCTCCTGCGCCTGACGGGTCGCCAGCATCATCTCCTCCAGCACAAGGCGCTGTTGCGGATGCTCAAGCTTCTGGCTCGCGATCCAGCTCAGATGCGCCTTGGTCCAGGTCTTCTTGCGCTCCGGATAAGGCCTTCCCAGCCGCAGTAGAAAGGCCGAGACATGCTGGCGCTTGGTGCGCAAATCCAGCATCGCCGTCTCGCGCGCCCGCGTCAGATCGCGCATCGCCTCGTGACGTCCGTCTGGCACCCACACCGCGGTCAGTTCATCGGCCCGCAGCAGCTTCGCCAGGCTGAGCGCGTCACGCCGGTTAGTCTTCACCTTGTCGCCTGGCCGCTTTGGAATCAGCGAGGGCGCCACCACCACGCATTCGAAGCCAAGAGCCTTGATCTGCCGGTGCAGCCCGTAGCCGGTCGGCCCTGCCTCGTAGCAGAACGTCAGCCGCTTGTACTTGGCGGAAAGCTTCCGAACCAGCTGCGCCGTTGCGGCCGCCGTGTTCTCGATCTCCCCAAAAAACCGAACTTCACCACCCCGGCCAGCGTCCGCAATCGCAACCGCATTGCGCAACTTCGACGTATCGAAACCCACAAAAGCATCGCTATATTCACCCATGACTCGCCCTCCTTGCGTGAGGCTCTGCCCGGCCTATCCGGGTAACCCTCGTATTCGCATCGAGGGTGAGTCGCCTCCAATTCGCAAAGGGACATACGGTCTGAGGAGCGCGTTCTTGCGCGCGTCTCGAAGGATGGCCCAAACGCTGTGCAAGCGGCCATCCTCCGAGACGCGCACCCAAACGGGTGCGCTCCTCACGATGAGGAATTCAGGATGACGCCACCACCCTCTGCGCCCGCTCCGCCGCCGTCAGCACAAATCCCTCATACCCCTTTGCCGCCACGTCGTTGCAGATCTGCCGGTAAACGCCGACGCCGCCGATATAGGGCATGAAGATGCGCGGCTTGCCGGGGACGTTGGCGCCCATGTACCAGGAATTGGCTTGCGGATAGAGCGTGCCATGGGCCACTTCATTGACGTGATCGACCCAATTGTCCTCAGCGTCCTTTTTCGCTTCCATCGCATCAAGACCGCGGTCGCGCATGTAACCGATACAGTCAGCGATCCAGTCGACGTGCTGCTCGATCGACACGATCATGTTGCTCAGCACCGACGGGCTGCCGGGCCCGGTGATGATGAAAAGGTTGGGAAAGCCGGCGCTCATCAGGCCCAGATACGTCCTTGGGCCTTCCGCCCATTTCTGATTGAGCGTCTGGCCATCACGGCCGCGAATCTCGATCCTGGCCACCGAGCCTGTCATCGCGTCGAAGCCGGTGGCCAGCACCAGCGCGTCGACTTCATACTCCTTTCCGCCGGTGCGCACCGCTTTGGCGGTGATTTCCTCGATCGGATTGGACTTGATGTCGACCAGCGACACATTCGGGCGATTGAAAGTCGCGAAATAATCGCTGTCGATGCAAATGCGCTTCGACCCGATCGGATGGTTGTTGGGCTGCAATAGCCTGGCCGTCTCGGGGTCTTTGACGATCTCCGCGATCTTTTCGCGGACGAAGTCAGCCGCCGTGTCGTTCGCGGCCTTGTCGAGGGCCAGATTGTTGTAGACGCCCATGAAGGTCAGGCCGCCGCGAGTCCAACGCGTTTCGTATTTGGCGCGACGTTCGTTGTCGCCATCGTCGAGCGCGCCCCTGTCGGGCAATTCCTGCACAATGCCGTTCCTCATCTCTTCACGGGCGAGGCGCCTGATCTCGGGATAGTTCGAGCGGAACGACTCACGCTCTTCCGGAGTCAGCGCGGCGTTGCGGGCGGGAATGCTGAAATTCGCGGTGCGCTGAAACACCGTGAGATGGCTGGCCTGTTCGGCGATCGCAGGCACCGACTGGATCGCCGATGAGCCCGTGCCGATCACACCGACGCGCTGGCCGGTGAAATCGACCGGGTCATGCGGCCAGTGCCCGGTGTGATAGACCTTGCCCTTGAAGTCGGCGAGACCCTTGATTTCCGGCATCTTCGCGTTGGAGAGACATCCCGTGGCGAGCACGACATGCTTCGCCGTCAAGGTCTTTCCATTGGACGTGGTTACCGACCAGGTATTGGAATTCTCGTCGAACACCGCTCTGTCAACGCGCGTGTTGAGCTGGATATCGCTGCGCAGATTAAAACGGTCGGCGACGTGATTGGCGTATTTCAGGATTTCCGGCTGCGGCGCGTAGCGCTCGGTCCAGTTCCATTCCTGCTGCAGTTCATCGGAAAACGAATAGGAATACTGCATGCTCTCGACGTCGCAGCGCGCGCCGGGATAGCGGTTCCAGTACCAGGTGCCACCGACATCGCCGCCCTGCTCATAGACGCGGGCCGACAGTCCAAGCCCCCGCAGCCTGTGCAGCATGTACATTCCGGCAAAGCCCGCGCCGACCACGACGACATCGTAGCTTTCTGTACCCGTGGCGTGGCTTTTGCCTGATGCGGATGGCAGGGCAGACATGGTTTCGGACTCCCTTGGGATTCTTGTCGTATTGTGGACCAGCATTCTACCCGCGGCGCGAAAGCGCAAGAGACAAAAATGCCCTAACCTCTTCCCGAGGATTCGGGGCCATTGTACCGCATCGTATAGCTTGGGTCCCGGCTCTGCGGAGCAGCGTGAAGAACGCTGCACCGCGTCCGGGACACGATACTTATTGCTTCCAGACTCTGAGGCCCCGCTTGGCATTCCATCCCCCGATGCGCTAGCGTTCTCTTAAGGCTGGAAAACGCAGCACCAAAGCTGCCGTGGGGAGTGAACGCAACCATGAAATCGCCTGTTTGCGACATGCTGGGAGTTGAATTCCCCCTGCTGGCGTTCAGCCATTGCTGCGACGTGGTGGCCGCGGTCAGCCGCGCCGGCGGTTTCGGCGTGCTCGGCGCCACCGCGCATTCGCCTGACTCGATCGAGCAGGAGTTGAAATGGATCGACGACCACGTCGATGGCAAACCCTACGGTCTCGACGTGTTGATCCCCGAGAACATCTCGACTTCGGGCGAAACGGACGTCACCTGGAAAAGCCTTGAGGAGCGAGTCACGCCTGAACATCGCGACTTCACCCGCAATCTTCTCAAAAAATACGGCGTCGAACTGACCACGACCAACGTCGCCGACAACCAGCCGCAGCCGTTCGACGCGACGCGCGCGCTGGAGGTACTTGAGGCATCGTTCCGGCATCCGATCTGCCTGATCGCCAATGCGCTGGGCGTGCCGCCGAAGGCGATGATCGAGATGGGCAGGAAATACGGTGTGCCAGTTGCCGCCTTGGTCGGCGCCAGGGAGCACGCGATCCGCCAGGTCGCAGCCGGCGTCGATATTCTCGTGGTGCAGGGTACCGAGGCCGGCAGCCATTGCGGCGAGGTCTCGACCATGGTGCTGGTGCCCGAAGTGATCAAGGCGATCAAGCCGATCCGTGACGTGCCGGTCCTGGCCGCCGGCGGCATCATGACCGGACGGCAGATGGCGGCGTGCATGGCGATGGGCGCGGCCGGCGTCTGGACCGGCTCGGTATGGCTGGCGACGGTGGAATCCGAGACCACCGAAATCTTCCGTGAAAAAATGATCGCCGCCTCGTCGCGCGACGCCGTCCGCTCCCGGGGCCGCACCGGCAAGCCGGCGCGGCAATTACGCTCGGTCTGGACCGACGCCTGGGATCGCGGACCCGACAGCCCCGGCGCGCTGCCGATGCCGCTGCAGAGCATCATCAGCCGAGACGCCTTCAACTCGATCGATCGCTCGGCAGCCGCCGGCAACGCGCAAGCGCGCGACCTCGTCAGTTACTTCGTCGGACAGGGCGTCGGCCTGATCGACAGTGTGAAATCGGCCGGAGCGGTGGTGCAGGAATTCAAGGAAGATTTTGTCGAGGCGGTGGAGCACATGAACGCGCTGGTGAGTGAATAGATGTTGGCAGCTCGTCATTGCGAGGAGCGAAGCGACGAAGCAATCCAGCCTTCTTCGGAAAAACTGGATTGCTTCGTGGAGCCTGTCATCGGGCGCGCGTTCGCGCGACCCGTTGGCTCGCAATGACGGCTGAAACATATGAGCGAAAGCGACGATAATAAAATGTCCAACACCCTCATCCTCGAAGACCGTATCCCCGTCATCGTCGGCGTCGGCGAAATCGTCGATCGCCCGAAGGAGATCGCGGCCGGCCTTGAGCCGCTCGCGCTGCTGGAGCAAGCGCTCCGGCGCGCCGAACAGGACAGCGGCGGCAAATTGCTCGGCGACATCCAGTCGCTCGACATCGTCAATTTCCTGAGCTGGCGCTACCGCGACCCGGAAAAGCAGCTCTCCGAACGTCTCGGCATCCAGCCCGCGCATGCCTATTACGGCCCGGTCGGCGGCGAGAGCCCGATCCGCTATCTGCACGAGGCGGCACAGCGCATCGCGCGTGGCGAATGCAGCGTCGCCGCAGTCTGCGGCGCCGAAGCCCAATCCACTGCGACCAAGGCCGAGCGCGCCGGCGTGACCCTGCCGTGGACCCCATACGCACATGACGTGCCGGAGGCCAAACGCGGCGCCGCGTTCCAGAAGCCGATGGCCGTGAAACTTGGCGTGTTCAGTCCGGTGACAGTCTATCCACTCTATGAAGCGGCGAGTTCGGCGCATTGGGGCCAGATCCCGCGCGAGGCGATGGCGGAATCAGGACAGTTATGGTCAACCTATTCGCGCGTCGCGTCGCAAAATCCCAATGCCTGGCTGAAGCGGCAATTCACATCAGATGAAATTACGACACCGACGCCGGACAACCGGCTGATCGCTTGGCCCTACACCAAGCTGATGGTGGCCAATCCGACCGTCAATATGGGCGGAGCGATGCTGATGACCAGCCTCGCCAAAGCCCGCGCCGCGGGGATTGCCGAGGATCGCTTGGTTCACATTCTGGGCGGCGCATCGGCGGAAGAACCGCGCGACTATCTGGCGCGCGACCAGTTTTTCCAGAGTCACGCGCAGAACGCCGTACTCTACGCGGTAATGAAACTTGTCGATGGCGACGGCACGGCGTTTGACGCGATCGAGCTCTACAGTTGCTTCCCCTGCGTGCCGAAGATGGCGCGGCGAACCCTGGGCCTCGGCGCCGATGTGCAGCCGACCGTGACCGGCGGGCTCACCTTCTTCGGTGCGCCGCTCAACACCTACATGACGCATGCGGCCTGCGCGATGGTGCGGAAGTTGCGCAATGGCGCCAAGCTCGGCCTGCTCTACGGCCAGGGCGGTTTTGTCACCAAACACCACGCGCTGGTGCTCTCGCGGCAGCCGCCACAGGAGCAGCTTGCGCAGGACACCAGCGTACAAGCCGAGGCCGACCGGCGTCGCGGCGCAGTGCCCGAGTTCGTTACCGAGGCCAGCGGCAAGGGTTCGGTCGAAAGTTTTACAGTGATCTATGGCCGCAACGGCGACGTCGACCACGGCGTGGTGATGTTGCGCACTCCGCAAAATGCCCGCGCGCTGGCGCGGGTGCCGGCACACGACGGCGCGACGCTGGCGCATCTGCAGAACATGGACCGCACGCCGGTGGGGTCGGTGGGCGATATCGTCGGCGCGGCGGATGGCGTGCTGGAATGGCAGGTGGGATGATGCAACCGCCACCGTCATCCTGAGGTGCGAGCCCTTGGCAAGCCTCGAAGGATGGATACGGTAACGGTGGTTGCGGCCCATCCTTCGAGGCGCGCAAGAGCGCGCACCTCAGGATGACGGCGAGGGTTGCGGTGGCAGCGGAACCCCTACCCCTTCACGTCCTGCTTTTCCGACACCTTGTCGGTCTTGCCGCCCTTGGCGCCGGCGACGCGGACCGGATCACCGTCGGCGATGCCGTCCGGCGGAGCGACGATGATGCGGTCGTCGGGGGAAATGCCGGACGCCAGTTCGATGTCGCGGCCGAGATCGCGAGCGACCGTCACGGTCTTGAACAGCACCTTGTCATCGGAACCGACAGTGGCCACCCGAAGACCGTTCTGGTTGAAAATGAGCGCGCTGGCGGGAATGTGCAGCGGTACCGCGTCGCGCGTCAGGCTCATGCGCACATTGGCGTAGCCGCCGGGCATCAATTCGCCGTTGGCATTGTCGAGCGCCAACTGCATCCGCGTCGTGCCGGAACCGACATCGACCGATTGCGACGAGGCTTCGACCGTCGCGGGGAAAGTCCGGTTCGGATAGTCCGGCATCGAGATCACGGCCTTGGCGCCGATCCTGATCGCCGGCACGTAGCTTTGCGGCACGTTGACATAGACCCGCAGCTTCTTGATGTCGGAAATCACGAACATCGCAGGGCCAGAACCGCCGCCAGCGTTGATCAGGGCGCCGACGTCGGTATCGCGCGAAGTGACCACGCCGTCGAACGGCACGGTGATCTTCTTGTAGCCGGCCAGCGCCTCCAGCCGTTCGACATTGGCCTGGCCGGAATTGACCGCGGCCTTCTTGTTGGAGAGGTCGGCGGTGCGCTCGTCGATTTCCTGCATCGAGACGAAATTCGAGGCGATCAGGGTCTTGCGGCGGTTCAGCGTGGCTTCGGACAGTTTCGCGCTGGCCTGCTGGCTCGCAAGATCGGCGCGTGCCTGCAGCAATTGCTGGTCGAGGTCGGGCGCCTCGATTTCGGCGATCACCTGCCCGGCCTTGACCTTGGCGCCGATGTCGGCGCTCCAGCTCTTCAGGTAGCCGCTGACGCGAGCAAAGATCGGCGCGCGATAATAGGCCTCGAGCCGGCCCGGCAGGTCGATGGTGGGGTTGAGCACCTTGGCGTCGGGCAGCACCACGGCCACGGTCGGAACGGCCTGGTTGTCGGTCCATTCGCGCAACTTGGCGCCGGAATCTTCACGGGCCCGGATACCGGTGACCACCACCAGCAGTGCGCCGATCACGGCCACGATCCCGACAATGCCCAACTTCCGGCGCGAGACCGGAGAGCTATTTTCAGTGGGCATGTGACGTCTCCGGTAGGGCGGCGGCTTTGGCGCCTTGTTTCTTGTGTACCATACTAAAAACCACGGGAACAAACATCAGCGTGGCAATCGTTGCAAAAATCAGTCCACCGATCACGGCGCGCCCCAAGCGGCGCGTTCTGTTCGCCGCCCTCGCCAAGGCCGAGCGCCATCGGCGCCATGCCGATGATCATCGCCAGCGCGGTCATCAGCACCGGGCGGAAACGGACGAATCCGGCTTCGAGCGCCGCAGCAACGGGATCGCCGAGTTCCTCATAGCGTTCGCGGGCGAAGCTGATCACCAGCACGCTGTTGGCGGTGGCGACGCCCATGCACATGATGGCGCCGGTCAGCGCCGGCACCGACAGCGTGGTCTGGGTCGTGAACAACATCCAGACAATGCCGGCGAGCGCTGCCGGCAGCGCCGTGATGATCACGAACGGATCGGACCAGGACTGGAAGTTCACCACGATCAAAAAGTAGATCAGCACGACCGCGGCGAGCAGTCCGAACAGCAGCCCGGAGAACGCGCTGTTCATGGTCTGCACCTGGCCGAGCAGCACCACCGATGAGCCCTTCGGCACATCCTTGGCGGTATCCGCGACAATGGCCCTGACGTCGGCAGCGACAGCGCCGAGATCGCGCCCCTGCGGGGTCGCGTAAATCTGCACCAGCGACTGGATGTCGTATTGCGAGACCACCGCACTGGAGATCGTTCGCTTGATATCGGCGATGCCGCCGAGAATCGGCGACTGCGGCGCGCCGGCCGCGGTAATCGGCAAGGTCTGCAGCGCGCTCAGCGAGTTCGATCTGGTATTGCGGCGTCTGCATCACGATCGAATACGACACGCCGTTGTCGGGATTGAGATAGTAGGTCGGCGCCACCTGCGCGCTGCCGGCCAGATTGACGACGAGGCTGTTGGTGACGTCGCGTTCGGTCAATCCGACATATTGCGCGCGGGTGCGGTCGACATCGATATTGAAGGTCGGGTTGTTCGGCGATTGCTGGATGCGGGCATCGGCGATGCCGGGTATCCGGCGAATCCGGCTCAGCAATTTGTTGGCATAGGCGAAATTCGCGTTCACATCCGCACCGCGGACCTGAAGGTCGATCGGAGCCGGCGCGCCGAAGTTCAGGATCTGGCTGACAATGTCGGCTGGCAGGAACGCGAACGTCATGCCGGGGAACAGCCGCGGCAACTGCTCGCGCAGCGCCTGGACGTATTCGATGGTCGGCCGATGACCTTCCCTCAGCTTGATCTGCACGTCACCGTCCTGCGGACCGATCACGCCGGTGTTGTTGTAGGTCATGTTGATGCCGCTGATCGGCATGCCGATATTGTCGGCCAGCGTGTCGATCTCATCCGGCGGGATGATCTTGCGGATCGCTTTCTGCACGTCGGCGAGTTGGTTGGCGGTTTCCTCGACGCGGGTGCCGACCTGGGTCCGGACATGCATCAGGATGCCGCCGGCATCGACCGACGGAAAGAAGTTGCGCCCCAGGTACGGCACCAACAGGAACGAAGCCGCGACCAGGCTGAGAAATCCGATGACGAAAACCGGCCGGCGTCCCATCGCCATCGTCAGCAGATCGCGGTAGCCGCCGCGAATGTTCTCAAAGCGCGCCTCGAAGCCGCGCTGGAACCTGACCAGCGGATTGCGCGACGGCGGCGGTCCTTCGCCTTCGGGATGATGCACGTGCGGTTGCAGCAGGTATTTCGCCATCGTCGGCACGAGCGTGCGTGACAGGATGAACGACCAGACCATCGCGAACATCACGGCTTCGGCCATCGGCACGAACAGGAAGCGCGCAACGCCGGTCAGAAAGAACATCGGCACGAACACGATACAGATGCACAGCAGCGAGACGAAAGCCGGCGTCACGATCTGGTTGGCGCCGTCCAGGATCGACTGTTCGACCGGCTTTGCCCTGCTCCAGATGATAGTTGATGTTCTCGATCGTGACGGTGGCGTCGTCGACCAGGATGCCGACGGCCAGCGCCAGGCCGCCGAGCGTCATGATGTTGAGCGTCTCGCCGATCAGCGACAGCATGATAATGGCGCCCAGCACGGCCAACGGAATCGAGACGGCAATGATGACGGTGGAGCGCCAGCTGCCGAGGAACAGCAGGATCATCACGCTGGTCAGCAACGCCGCGATCACGCCTTCATTGGCGACACCGGTGATCGCGCCGCGGACGAACAGCGACTGGTCGCCGATAAATCCGATCTTCAGCGCATCCGGTAGCGTATTCTTGACGTCGATGACCTTCTGCTTGATGCCGGCAATGATATCGAGCGTCGAGATCGACCCGGCCTTCAGCACCATCATCAGCACCGAACGGTTGCCGTCAACGTGAACGATATTGGTCTGTGGCGGGTTGCCGTCACGGACGCTGGCGACGTCGCGGATATAGACCATGGCGCCATTGACGACCTTGATCGGCAGGTTGCCGAGGTCTTCCATCTTCAGCGGCGAGTTGTTGAGCTGGATGGTGTATTCGAAGCCGCCGATCTTCTGGGTGCCGACCGGCGTGATCAGGTTCTGCGCGGCCAGCGTGTTGGCGACGTCCTGTCCCGACAGGCCGCGGGCCTGCAGGGCGGACGAGTCGAGATCGATCTGGACCTGACGCTGCTTGCCGCCGAACGGATAGGGAATCGCCGCTCCCGGCACCGTGACCAGCGGCGTGCGCAGCTGGTTGATACCGATATCGGCGAGATTCTGCTCGGTAAGGCCTTCGCCCGACAGCGCCACCTGGATGATCGGAACGGTGGAGGCGCTGTAATTGAGAATCAGCGGCGGTGTCGAGCCGGGCGGCAGTTGCTTGATCAGCGTCTGCGAAATCGCGGTGACCTGGGCATTCGCGGTACGGATATCGACGTTCGGCTGGAAGAAAATCTTGACGATGCCGAAGCCGTTATAGGAATTCGCGACGATGTGTTCGATATCGTTGACGGTGGTGGTCAAGGAACGCTCGAATGGCGTGGTGATGCGTCCGGCCATCTGGTCCGGCGGCAGGCCGGTGTACTGCCAGACCACGCCGATCACGGGAATTCGGATATCCGGGAAAATGTCGGTCGGTGTGCGAAGCGCGGCCAGCGGGCCGATGATCAGCAGCAGCAACGCGAGCACGACGAACGTATAGGGCCGGCTCAGGGCGATGCGGACTAACGCGATCATAAAACGGCTATTCCTCGGTCAAACCAAAGATGCGGGGGTTCGAGGCCGGCGGCCAACTCGCCCGCGCTGATTTACCCGAACTGGCGCGAAATAGCCAATGCACCGAGGGATTTGCCGCTATGCAGCAGGCCACTATCTCTGACTCCAACCGCTACCAGTGCGAAATCTCACGGCAGTGTGATCGCTTCCGACATCTTGAGACTGCCGGCTCCATTCAGCGCATCAATTTCAGGGCGTCGGAGAAAAACTCCGGTCCGCCGAAATTGCCGGACTTCAGCGCCAGCAGCATCTCGCCCTCCTTGGCGCCGACCGCGCGCAATACCGGGACACCGGCGGCGATTTCCGCACCGACCAGAAAGCCGGGAATGCCCAGGCGATCCACCACGGCGCCGGAGGTTTCGCCGCCGGCCACCACCAGCCGCCGCACGCCTGACGCGACCAGCCCCTCGGCAATGTCGGCCATCGCCTGCTCGATCGCATGGCCGGCGGCGTCGCGGCCGTGGCGCGCCTGCAAGGCCGCGACCTGATCCGGCGTCGAACTGCTGGCGATCAGGACCGGGCCTTTCGCCAGCCGCTCCTTTGCCCACGCCAGCGCACGCTGGGCTTCATGCTTGCCCGCGACGACCTGCTCGGCATCGAGATGCAGTACCGGCATCGCCTGCTCGGCCTTTGCGATCTGCCCCAGCGTCGCCTGCGAGCAACTGCCGGCCAGGCATGCCGCCGGTCCGCCGACGGGAGCATCGGAAATGCCGGTCGCGGAATTCGATTTGACGCGGCCCGATGCCACCAGCGCGCGGGCAAGCCCGAGCCCGATACCGGAAGCGCCGACGGAGAGCCGATGATCCAGCGCCACGGCGCCGATGGTTTCGAGATCGCGCGCAAATACCGCGTCCGCAATGGCGGCACCAACACCTTTGCCAGCGAGATCGGCCAGATGGGCACGGACCGCATCCGGCCCGAGCGCGATGCAGGCGAGATCGGCGAGGCCGATTTTCGTTTTGCTCTGGCGCGCCAGCACCCGCACCAGATTGGAATCGTGCATCGGATTGAGCGGATGGTCTTTCAGCGGACTCTCGTTCAGCGGTACCGAGCCCACGAACAGATTGCCCTGATAGATGGTGCGGCCGGTCTCCGGAAAGGCCGGCGTCACCAACACGATGGCGTCGCCGGAATCGGCGCGCAGCGCGTCCATCACGGGGCCGATATTGCCGGCGTCGGTGGAATCGAAAGTCGAGCAGATCTTGAACAGCACATGCGAAGCGCCGCGGTCGCGAATCCATTTTTCCGCCGCGCGCGATTTCGTGACCGCGAGCCCGGCCTCGATCGAGCGGCTCTTCAGCGACACCACCACCGCATCGACCTCGGGCAGATCGAGATCGTCCGAGGGCACGCCGATGGTCTGCACCGTGCGCAGACCGCAACGGGTCAGCGTGTTGGCGAGATCGGAGGCGCCGGTGTAGTCGTCGGCGATGCAGCCAAGAGAAATCTCGCCGGCCAGCGTCACGGCTTCACTCCGGCATAGGGCTTGAACCAACCGAGGCCGTCGGTGGTCTTGCCCCGCGGATTATATTCGCAGCCGACAAAGCCCTCGTAACCGAGCCGGTCGAGTTCGGCGAACAGAAACGGAAAGTTCAATTCCTCGCCGTCCGGCTCGTTGCGGGTGGGGACGCTGGCGATCTGGATATGACCGATCATCGGCATCATCTCCCGCAGCCTCATGGTGACGTCGCCATGCAATATCTGGCAGTGGAAGATATCGAACTGCAATTTCAGGTTCGGGATGTTCAGGTCGGCGATCAGGTCGCGCGTGAACGGAAAATCGTTGAGGAAATAGTTCGGCGTCGAACGCGGATTGATCGGCTCCAGCACCACGTCGATGCCGTGGGGTTTGAGAAACTCCGCGGCCCAGATCACAGACTTGCGAAATGCCTCTACCGCCCGGGGATTGCTGCGCTCGGCGATGCCGGCCATCAGGTGCAACCGCTTGACGCCGGTCGCCTCCGCATAAGGCAGCGCCGTGCGCAGGCTCTGCTGCAGGTCGGCGAAGCGATCCGGCAGCGCCGCAAAACCCTTTTCGCCAGCCGCCCAGTTGCCCGGCGGCAGGTTGAACAACGCCTGCGTCAGGCCGTTGCGGTGCAGCCGCTCGCCGACGGCCGCGACCGGATGTTCGTAGGGAAACAGGAATTCCACCGCGGTGAAGCCGGCCTTGGCCGCCGCATCGAAACGGTCGAGGAACGGCACTTCGTTGAACATCATGGTGAGATTGGCGGCAAAACGGGGCATCGACTGTCCTCTTGTTTGTTGAAACTATTTCGGCTCGCCCGGCAGATGCGTACCGGTGACCTGGGCATACATCCGCGCCACCGAGGCATCGTCGTCGCGGCCCATGCCGGAGGCTGCCGTCATCAGGAACATCTGCAGCGCTGCGGCAGCGACCGGCACCGGAAATCTTGCCGTACGCGCCATGTCCTGAATGATGCCGAGGTCCTTGACGAAAATCTCCACCGCGCTGCGCGGGGTGTAATCGCCGTCCAGCACATGCGGCATGCGGTTTTCGAACATCCATGAATTGCCCGCGGATGCCGTGATCACCTCATAGACTTTCCGGATGTCGAGACCCTGTTTGGCGGCAAAAGTGATCGCTTCCGAGGCGACAGCGATATGCACGCCGGCGAGCAACTGGTTGATCATCTTGAAGGCCGCACCCTGCCCCGCGGCGTCGCCGAGTTCGTAGAGCTTTGCCGCCATCGCATCGAGTGCCGGCCGCGCCTTGGCGAAGGCGGCGGGACTGCCCGAGGCGAGGATGGTGAGTTCGCCTTGCGCGGCGCGCTGCGCGCCGCCCGATATCGGCGCATCGAGATAATGCCGGCCGGTGGCTTCCAGCTGCTTCGCCAGCCGACGCGCTACATCGGGGTCCATGGTGGCGGAGGAAATGAAGACCGCGTCTTTCGCCAGAGTTTCGGCGACGCTATCCTTGCCGAACAGGATGGTTTCGGTCTGGGCACCGTTGACCACCACGCTGACGACGATGCCGGCCTTTTCGGCCGCCTGTGCCGGAGTATTCGCGCCCGCGCCGCCATCGGCGACAAACCGCGCCACCGCGTCATCGGATACATCGCAGCCGGTGACGGCAAACCCGGCACGCCGCAGCGAGGTCGCCATGCCGAAGCCCATGGAGCCCAATCCGATGACGGCGATACGTTTTGGCGAGGCGGATTCGGGCATGCGGCGTTCCCTGTTTTCGTTGTTGGCTTACGGATAACACGGCTTGGCCGCGCTGCCAAAGCATGGGACAAATCACGCAAGGAAATGCCATGAACGAAACCAGGCTTCGCGAGGAAATCTGCCGCCTCGGCCGCTCGCTGTTTGAGCGCGGGCTGACGCCGGGCTCGTCGGGCAATATCAGCGTGCGAACGGAAGATGGCGGCTGGCTGGTAACGCCGACCAATGCGTCGCTCGGCTCGCTCGACCCGGCACGGATGTCACGGCTCGGGGCCGACGGCAAGCTGGTCTCCGGCGATGCCCCGACCAAGGAAGTGCCGCTGCACACCGCACTGTACCAGACCCGCGGCGCCGCGCGCGCCGTGGTGCATCTGCATTCCACGCATTCGGTCGCGCTGTCGATGCTGCCCGAGATCGACCCTCGCGCGGCGCTGCCGCCGATGACGGCCTATTATCTGATGAAATGCGGCGCCACCGCGCTGGTGCCGTATTATCGGCCGGGCGATCCGGCGGTAGCCGACGCGATCAAAGGGCTCGCCGGGAAATATTCGTCCGTGCTTTTGGCCAATCACGGCCCGGTGGTTTCAGGCGATACGCTGGAGGCTGCGGTATTCGCGATCGAGGAACTCGAAGAGACCGCGAAACTCTATCTGCTGCTGCGTGGGCTGAACCCGCGCTATCTGACGCCGGCGCAAATCGCGGACTTGTCGAAGACATTTGGATTGACGCTGCCCGATCATGGGCACGATTGAAGGATGCCGTCATTCCGGGGCGATGCGCAGCATCGAACCCGGAATTGTCGAGATTCCGGGTCTGGTGCTAACGCACCATCCCGGAATGACGATCACAGCACCGCCAACTGCTTGTTCCGCAGATCCGTCACCAGCATCAATCCCGGCGCGTGCGTAATCGCGAACGGGAGCTTTGCGGCTGCGATCACCGCCTGCGGTGTCACGCCGCAGGCCCAGAACACCGGGATTTCTTCCGGCGCCACCGGCACCGGGTCGCCATAGTCGGGCCTGGCGATATCCTTTATCCCGATCGAATGCGGATGGCCGAGATGGACCGGCGCGCCGTGCACGGCGGGAAAACGCGAGGTGATCTGCACCGCGCGGATGGCGTCGGCCGGCTTGAACGGCCGCATCGACACCACCATGGGACCGGCGAACGGTCCGGACGGCTGGCAGGCGATATTGGTGCGGTACATCGGCACCCGCACATTGCGCTCGATATGACGGATCGGCAGATCGTCCGCCATCAGCGCTTCCTCGAACGAAAACGAGCATCCGAGCACAAACGTCACGAGATCGTCGCGCCAGTGCGCCATGATATCGGTCGGCTCCTCCACCACCTCGCCGTCGCGCCAGACCCGGTAGCGCGGCACGTCGGTGCGGATGTCCAGATCGAGCCCGAGCGAAGGAATGCGGGGATCGCCGACATCGGACATGCCGATGATCGGACAGGGCTTCGGGTTGAGCTGGCAGAACCTGTGGAACGATGCCGCGAGTTTCTCCGGCAGTATCGCGAGATTGCCCTGAACGAAACCGTTGGCGATGCCGGCGGTGGATGACACCATGCCGTTGCGGTACGCCAGCCGGGCCTCCAGACTGGGAAGCATTTCCTCGCTGTGAACCTCTTGCTCTTTTTTCGCCAGACCGACAATCATTGGGAGAGCGCTCCATGCCTCGACAGGTGGGCCTGGCAGGTTCTACCATGCAAGGCAGCAACGCGCACCAACGGTTTTCGGAAGCTGAATGACCACCATCGCGTCCAATCTGCAGATCGATTCCGCGCGCCTGTGGGATACGATTCACGAAACCGCGAAATTCGGCGCCACGCCGAAAGGCGGCGTGCGGCGGCTGACGCTTGGGCCTGAGGACAAGCAGGTGCGCGACTGGTTCCGCAACGCCTGCGAGGCAGCGGGGCTGGACGTCCATGTCGATGCCCTGGGTTCGATGTTTGCACTCCGCAAAGGCCGCGACATGTCGAAGCCGCCGGTCGGCCTCGGCTCGCATCTCGATACCCAGCCGACCGGAGGCAAATTCGACGGCGTCCTCGGCACGCTGGCCGCGCTCGAAGTCGTCCGCACGCTGAACGATGCCGGGATCGAAACCGAAATCCCGATCTGCATCGCCAACTGGACCAATGAGGAAGGCTCGCGCTTCGCGCCGGCGATGATGGCGTCGGCCGCCTATGTCGGCGATTTCACCACCGAGGACATCCTGTCGCGCAAGGACGCCGAGGGCGTCACCGTGGCCGAGGCGCTGGACAGCATCGGCTATCGCGGCGAAAGCCCTGTCGGCACGCAGAAATTCGGCAGCTTCGTCGAACTGCATATCGAGCAGGGCCCGATCCTGGAAGCCGAGAGCAAGACCATCGGCGTGGTCGATTCCGGCCAGGGCGTATTGTGGTACGATGGCAAGATCACCGGTTTTGAAAGCCATGCCGGCTCGACGCCGATGCCGCTGCGCCGCGACGCGCTTGCGACCTTGTCGGAGATCGTGCTGGCGATGGAGCGCATCGCCAAAGAGCACGGCCCGAAGGCGGTCGGCACCGTCGGCGAAGCCGTGATCGCTAATCCCTCGCGCAACGTCATTCCCGGCGAAATCGCCTTTACCGTCGATTGCCGCAGCGCCGATGGCTCCATCATGGACGCGCTCGATAAATCGCTTCGCTCCGCCGTTGCCGAAATCGCCGCCCGGCGCAAGGTCGAGGTCACGCTCGACCTGATCTGGCGCAAGCCGCCGACCCATTTCAATGCCCAACTGGTCGATGCGGTGGAGCATGCCGCCACCGCGCTCGGCTATTCCCATCGCCGCATCACTTCCGGCGCCGGTCACGATGCCTGCAATCTCAATACCCGGATTCCGGCGGCGATGGTGTTCGTGCCCTGCAAGGACGGCATCAGCCACAATGAACTCGAGGACGCGACGCAGGCCGATTGCACGGCGGGCGCCAACGTGCTGATGCATACCGTGCTGGCGCTCGCCGGCGTCGTTTCCTGAACTTTACGGAGATCTTCTGTGCGCGGAGTTTTTGTCGATGCCAATGGATCGCTGGCGGATATTTTCGAGCGGCAAAACCAGGCCGGCGATCCGCCGATACGCATCAACCGCGACGCCGACATCACGCCGGACCAGATGCCCGCGATCCTGGACGGCGCCGAGATCGTCATTATCGACCACACGCCGCTGCCGACTGATGTGGCGCGGCGCTGCACCGGCCTGAAGCACGTCGTCTTTCTCGGCACTGGCGCGCGCAGCTACATGAATCCGGAAGAACTCGCCGAACTCGGCATCGCCGTGCATTTGATCAAGGGTTACGGCGACACCGCGGTGGCCGAATGCGCCATCGCGCTGATGTGGGCCGCCGCGCGCGGCATCGCCGCGATGGACCGCGAGATGCGCGCCGGCAACTGGCTGCGCGAGGACGGCATGCAGCTCACCGGCAAGACGCTGGGATTGATCGGTTTCGGCGGTATCGCCACCGAAGTGGCGCGGATCGCGCGCGGCAGCGGCATGCGCGTCATTGCCTGGAACCGGTCGCCAAAGAAGAAAACCGCCGGTGTCGAATTTGTCGAATATGAAGAACTGCTGACGGAAAGCGACGTGGTCTCGCTGCACCTCCTTCTCAACGACGAGACCCGCGGCTTCGTCTCCCGCGCCTGTATCGAGGCGATGAAGCCGGGCGTGATTCTGGTCAACACCGCGCGTGCCGCGCTGGTCGATGAAGAGGCGATGATCGAGGCGCTACAGTCGGGCCAGATCAGGCATGCCGGGCTCGACGTTTTCAACATCGAGCCGTTACCGGTGGATCACCCGCTGATCAAGCTTCCCAATGTGACGCTGTCGGCGCATTCGGCATTCCGCACGCCCGAGGCGAGCGAGAACCTGATGAGCGCGGCGTGGGTGCATTGCCGCAGGATCGCGAAGGGGAAGTAAGGCGGCTTCTTACTTCCCTTCTCCCCTTGCGGGAGAAGGTGGCGCGGACGAAGTCCGCGTCGGATGAGGGGTTCTATCGATAGACCGCGACCCCTCATCCGTCTTCGCTTCGCGAAGCCACCTTCTCCCGCAAGGGGAGAAGGAAGAAATTCCTACTCCACCATCTCCGCGACTGCCTTGCCGCAGGCCGTCGTATCCGCATTGCCGCCGAGATCGCGTGTCCGCAGCGTGCGCTCCCCGAGCGTGCGCTCGATGGCGTCGACGATCGACGCCGCCGCAGCCTTTTCGCCGAGATGCTCCAGCATCATCGCGCCGGACCAGATCATGCCGATCGGATTGGCGATGCCCTGCCCGGCGATATCGGGCGCGGAGCCGTGCACCGGCTCGAACACCGACGGAAAAAGCCCGGGCGGATTGATGTTGCCAGACGGCGCGATGCCGATGGTGCCGGTGCAGGCCGGGCCGAGGTCGGACAGGATATCGCCGAACAGGTTGGAGCCGACCACGACGTCGAACCAGTCCGGATGCAGCACGAAATTCGCGGTGAGAATATCGATGTGATACTTGTCCCACTTCACCTTGGGATAATTCTTCGCCATCGCCTCAACGCGCTCGTCCCAATACGGCATGGTGATGGAAATGCCGTTGGATTTGGTCGCCGAGGTCAGATGCTGCTTCGGCCGCGATTGCGCCAGTTCGAACGCGAATTTCAGGATGCGGTCGACGCCGATCCGCGTCATCACGGTCTGCTGGGTGACGAATTCGCGGTCGGTATCCGGGAACATGCGCCCGCCGACGGAGGAATATTCGCCTTCCGTGTTTTCGCGCACCACCCAGAAATCGATATCGCCGGGCTTGCGGTTGGCCAGCGGCGACGGCACGCCCGGCATCAGCCGCACCGGACGCAGATTGACGTACTGGTCGAACTCGCGGCGGAATTTGATCAGCGACCCCCACAACGAAATGTGATCGGGAATTTTGGCGGGCCAGCCGACTGCGCCGAAATAGATCGCGTCATGCTTGCCGATCTGCGCCTTCCAGTCTTCCGGCATCATGTCGCCGTGCTTTTCGTAATAGTCCCAGGAGGCGAAATCGAAGTGATCGAAATGCAGGCTGACGCCGTGTTTCTTCGCGGCAGCCTCCAGCGCGCGCAGGCCTTCCGGCACGACTTCCTTGCCGATGCCGTCACCGGGAATGACCGCGATCCGGTATTGCTTCTTGCTCATCGGGGGTTTCCTTCAACCTAGGCGCCGGCGGGTTTATTTGAGGGGATTGCAATGGACCAAACTTCACCGCGGCGCAACGCTGCAGTGCAATGTTGACCGCCTCGGCGGCAACAGCCTAACAGTGGAAATTCACCGACAGAACCCATCAAAATCAAGAGAGCACCCCATGGATCTCCATCTGCGCGGCAAGACCGTCCTGATCACCGGCGCCTCGAAGGGTATCGGCGCCGCGGCCGCGGAAGCCTTTGCCGAGGAGGGCTGCCATCTCCGCCTGGCCGCCCGCAGCGGCGACCAGTTGAAGGCGCTCACCGAGCGGCTGCGCTCGGCGCACCAGATCGACGCGACAGCGCATGTCGTCGACCTGCGCAATCCCGCCGATATCGCCGGGCTGGTGAAAGATGCTTCCGATATCGACATCCTCGTCAACAACGCCGGCGATATTCCCGGCGGATCGATCGACAAGATCGACGAGCCGACCTGGCGCCATGCCTGGGAACTGAAAGTTTTCGGCTATATCAATCTCACCCGCGCCATCTACGCGCAGATGAAGGCGCGCGGCCACGGCGTCATCGTCAACGATATCGGTGCAGCCGGTGAAAAATTCGACGCCAATTATATCTGCGGCAGCGCCGGCAACGCCGCACTGATGGCGTTTACCCGCGCGCTCGGCGGCAAGAGCCTGGCCGACAACATCCGCGTGGTCGGCATCAATCCCGGCCCCGTCGGCACCGACCGTCACGTGACACTGTTGAAAACCCGCGCCAAAAGCCAGTTCGGCGACGAAAGCCGCTACAAGGAATTCCAGAAGGGCATGCCGATGGGCCGCCCCGCGCATGCCAGGGAGATCGGCGACCTGATGGCGTTCCTGGCATCCGATCGCTCGGGCTATACGTCGGGCGTGATCTTCACCGTCGATGGCGGGATCAGCGCGGGTTGGGGCTAGCTTCAATGCCCGACGTCGAGCGCCGTCGTTTCCTCAGACAGGTGGCCGCGGCCGGCCTCGCGGCAGGTGCGCCGGCATTTCCGGCGCTGGCGCAGACTGGGCAAAATTTCCCGACAGTTGCAAAAGATCAGGTTTCGCTCGCGGAAACGCTTGCCCGCTACGCGATCGGACTGAGATACGAAGACCTTCCCGAAGACGTCATCCGCATCGCCAAGCGCAGCATTCTCGATACCATCGGCTGCGCCTTCGGCGGCTACACGGCGGGTCCGAGCCGGATCGCGCTCAAGCTTGCCGGCGACGTCAGTTCAAAACAGCCCGCGACCGTCCTGTTCAGCGGCATCAAGACCAGTCCGGACCTGGCGGTTTTCGCCAACGGCGTCATGATCCGGTATCTCGATTTCAACGACGCCTTTGTCAGCCTCACCCACGGCGCCGGGCATCCGAGCGATACCATCGCTGCGCTGCTGACCGCGGCGGAAGCCGGCGCGCGCAGCGGCCGCGATCTCATCACCGCGACCGTGCTGGCCTACGAGGTATTCTGCAAGATCGCGGATGTCTTCGACTATCTCGGCAACGGCATCGACCATTCTACCATCACAGGCATCGCGGCCGTGGTCGGCGCCGGCCGCCTGATGGGGCTGACGGCGCCGCAGATGGTTCACGCCATCGGGATCACGGTCGGCGGCAACACCGCGACCCGGCAGGGCCGCGCCGATGAATTGTCGAACTGGAAGGCATTTGCGGCGGCCGACGCCTGCCGCAAGGCGATCTTTGCCGTGCAACTCGCGCAAAACGGAATGACGGGCCCGGGACAGATTTTCGAGGGACGCTACGGTTTCTTCAAGGTGATGGGACGCCAGCCGGTGCAGCCGCCGCAACTCGGCGAGCCCTACGGCATCCGGCGCGCCTTCACCAAACGCTTCCCTGTCGGCCAGTTCTCGCAGACCGTCGCCCAGGCCGCGGTGGAAGCGCGGCCATTTTTCAAAAGCCCGGACGACATCCAGGAGGTCAACATCCAGGTCTCGCGCTCGGCCATCAAGGTCATGGCGGACGGACCGGACAAGTGGCGGCCGCAGACGCACGAGACCGCCGATCATAGCATCCCCTATGCGGCGAGCCTGGTGCTGATGTACGGCAAGATCGAGCCCGAATATTACGAGGACCCCTATCTGCACGACCCGCGCCTGCTCGACCTCGTGGGCCGCATCAAGTGCCTGCCATCGGATGAAGCCGACAGGACCGAGCAGGAGTTCAATCTGTGCGAACTGGAAGTCGTGCTCAAATCGGGTTCCCGCAAAACCGTCCGTGTCGAATATCACCGCGGCCACTTCAAAAATCCGATGACCGATGCCGAAATGGAGGAGAAGTTCCGGATGATGGCGCAGAAGCACCTCGCCGCCGACCGCGTCGACAATCTGCTGCGCCTGCTATGGGGAATTGAGAACGTGCCCCAGGTGAGCAGCCTGATCGCCGCGACGCTGGTTTGATTGACAGCGCCGAAAGATGACGATTAGCCCGATGTCCGCTCGAACAACTGGCGGATCAGCGTCGTGATCCGCCCACGAGGCGATATCAACTCGTTCATGATCGTAAAATGATTGGCAGCCGGAATTTCCTCATAGGTCACCGGCAATCCGTATTTGGCGCGGTGTCCGGCAAAATCCGCGGTCTGCTTCCGCAACAGCGGCAATTCGGCGCTGCCGACCACCAGCGACAGCGGCTTCATCGCGCCGCCATGTTGCATGACCGGCGAGTTGCGGTGGGCCATCGGGCCATCGAGTTTCAGTTTTTCGTTGAGATAGCTGTGTCGGATCGGCTCGAGATCGTAAATGCCCGAGATCGCCATGCCCGCTCTCACCTGCGGATGCGACAGCGCCATCGACGTCAGATGCCCGCCCGCAGACCAGCCGGATACCACGATCCCCTTCCCGTCTCCGCCAAGCCCGGGCAATTGCCCGGCCAGAAAATCGATGCCGGCATGGATTTCAGCGACGATCTCGTCCAGCGTCGCATCCGGCGCCAGCGTGTAGCCGATCAACGCGACATTGATGCCGTGCGCCATCGGCCCCTCCGCAATCAGCGTGAAAACTTCCTTGGCGCGGGTCTGCCAGTAGCCGCCATGGATGAACAGCAGCGTCCGCGCATTTTGCGCGGCTCCGATGAAATCGATCCGGTTGCGCTCACGCGGCCCGTATCGAAGATCGAGATGGCCGGGATGCCGCGCCCGCATCTCCGTGGACCGCCGGTCCCAGCCCGCGACCATTTCGATGCTTTCAGGCACCGCGACGCCATTATTGAGGCCACGGTCGCGGTCGTGCTGGCTCATGCCGCGCCAGTCCAGCGCGTCGAACGGCGTCGTCATGCTCAAATCTCCGATCGGGAAAAATTCCTGCGTTTCCACTTTGCCGCAAAATGTTTTACACCGCTACCCAATCCGCGATCGAGAAGCGAAAACGACGGGGAAATGGCAAGTGGCTGATCAGGAACTGGCGCGGGCGACGGCGTGTGCCGTGGTCGATAAACTGAGATCAGGCGAAGTCTCGCCGCTCGATCTGCTCGACGTGCTGGAGCAACGGATCGCCGAAGTCGACGGCAAGGTCAACGCCCTGCCGACGCTGTGCTTCGATCGCGCCCGGACACACGCCAGGGCCCTGATGCAGAAACCCGCCGGCGAACGCGGCCTGCTCGCGGGGCTGCCGATTCCGATCAAGGACCTGACCAATGTCGAGGGCGTGTTGACCACACAGGGCTCGCCGATCTACCGGGATAACGTCCCGGCCCGCTCGGACATTCTGGTCGAACATCTCGAAAACAACGGCGGCGTGATCTACGCCAAATCGAATACGCCGGAATTCGGCGCCGGCGCCAATACCTTCAACGAAGTGTTCGGCGCCACACTCAACCCCTGGAACACCTCGAAATCGGCCGCCGGCTCTTCAGGCGGCGCAGCGGTAGCGCTCGCGACCGGCATGGCCTGGCTCGCGCACGGCTCCGATATGGGGGGCTCCCTGCGTAACCCCGCGAGCTTTTGCGGCGTCGTCGGTATGCGCCCGAGCATCGGCCGGGTCGCACATACGCCTGCGGCAGCGATCGATCGCAATCTCGGGGTGCAGGGTCCGATGGCGCGCAATGTCGGGGACCTGGCGTTACTGCTTGACGCCATGAGCGGCGAGCATCCGGCCGATCCCTTGTCGCTGCCGTCGCTGCCGGCATCTTTCCTGTCAGCCGCCCGTTCTGGCAACGGACCCAAGCGCGTCGCCTATTCGTCCGATCTCGGGATCACCCCTGTTAATCCCGAGATAGCCGCCATTACCCGCAAGGCCGCCGCACGTTTCGCCGAGGCCGGCGCGATCGTCGAGGAAGCGCATCCGGATTTGCGCGAGGCCCATGAATGCTTTCATGTTCTGCGCGCATTCGATTTTGCCATCAGCAAGGCAGCACTGCTGCGGACCAAACGCGATCAGATCAAACCCGAGGTGATCTGGAATATCGAGGAAGGCCTCAAGCTGACGGTCGAGCAGATCGCACGGGCCGAGGCGCAGCGCGTCGAGATGACGGCACGCACCATCGAATTTTTCAAGACGTACGATCTGCTGCTGGCACCGGCCACCATCGTCTCGCCGTTTCCGATTGAAAATCGCTACGTCGCCGAATGTGCGGGCCACAAATTCGACAATTACGTCGAGTGGCTCGGTATCGTCTATGCAATCACGCTGGTCTGCTGTCCGGCGCTGTCGCTGCCCTGCGGCTTCACGGCGTCAGGTCTGCCGGTCGGACTTCAGATCGTCGCCGCCCCCCGTGGCGAGGCGCAGTTGCTGGCAGGGGCCCGGGTGCTGGAGGATATTCTGGGCCTGCGCGGCACCACGCCGATTGATCCGAGGCCGGCAAGGTAGCCGCACGCCTCGCTTTTTCGTCATGGCCGGGCTTGTCCCGGCCATCCACGTCTTTCTTGCTGCCGCCACAACAAGACGTGGATGCCCGGGACAAGCCCGGGCATGACGAGCTTTGGGTAAACCCGCAGTTCTGCAATTGCTTTTTGGACGACGTATGGCGCCGATTTGGACGCTGGCGGACCCCGCGGCCATCGCTATAATCGCCGCAAACACAGTCGCCGATGCGACGACGAGGAAACGCGAAAAAATGTCCGGAACGCTGAAAATACACGTCGACCAGGAGAAGTGCCAGGGGCACGCCCGCTGCAAATCGCTGGCTCCGGAACTGTTCGATCTCGACGAATTCGGCAACGCGCACGAGGTCGGAGACGGCACTGTTCCGAACGGACTTGAGGACAAGGCGTGGCTTGCGCAGTCCAATTGCCCGGAAATTGCGATTGAAATTACCGAAGACTGATACGCCCGCAAACTCATCCATCTGGGTGGTTTCAAGCGCGTGAATGAGTCGAGCGAGAGCAAAAGAAAGTTTCCCTGATGACCCATCATGCCCCCGTCACCGACTGGGTCCACGATTTCGACCACACCGATCCGCGCTGGACCGAGAATCCATTTCCGATCTGGGACGAACTGCGCGCCGAATGCCCTGTTGTCCACACCAAGCGCTTCCTCGGCTGCTACCTGCCGACCACCTATGAGGCGGTAAAGCAGGTCGCCTACGACACCGAGCATTTTTCCTCCCGTCGCGTCATCGTGCGCGACGTCAGGCCCGAGGCAGTGCAGTCGGCGCCGCCGATCACGTCCGATCCGCCGGTGCACAAACCGGCCAAGCAATTGCTGCTGCCGCCGTTCACACCCGACGCCATGAAAAAGCTGGAGCCGAGGGTGCGCGCGATCTGCAACGAGCTGATCGACGAGTTCATTGCGGACGGAAAATGCGACGCCGCGGCGCGCTACACCAGACACATCCCGGTTCGCGCCATCGCCCACATGCTCGGCATTCCCGAGAAGGACGGCGACCTCTTCATCAAATGGATTCACGGCATCCTTGAGCTCGGCATCAAGGACGACAACGCCTTGATGACCGCGGTCCACGAAATGACCTCGTACTTCGCCGGCCAGATCGAGCTTCGCAGGAAACATCCGACCGACGACCTGATCTCGACGCTGATGAACGCGCGCGACAAGGACGGCCAGCCGCTGACCGACGTCCACGTGCTGGGCTCGCTGCGGCTATTGCTGATCGCGGGCATCGACACCAGCTGGAGCGCGATCGGCGCGTCCTTGTGGCATCTGGCGAAGACACCCGCTGACCGCGACCGTTTAATCGCGGAGCCGGAATTGATGCCCTCAGCGATCGAGGAATTGCTGCGCGCCTATGCGCCGGTGACGATGGCGCGCGAGGTGATGAAGGAAACCGTGATCGCCGGCTGCCCGATTCTGCCCGGCAACATGGTGCTGCTGTCGTTTCCCGCCGCCAACCGCGATCCAGCCGTGTTTCCCGATGCCGACAAGGTGCTGATCGACCGCAAGGAGAACCGCCACGCCGCCTTCGGCCTCGGCATTCATCGCTGCGTCGGCTCCAACCTCGCGCGCATGGAGATGACGGTCGCGATCGAGGAATGGCTGAAGCGAATCCCGGATTTCAGGCTCGATCCGGCCGGACAGGTGACATGGTCGGAAGGCACCGTGCGTGGACCACGGCAGCTTCCGATCTTGTTTGGAAAGAAAGACTAGCCCGTCCTTGCGAGCGCAGCGAAGCAATCCATCGCAATGACGAAACTTTTACAGGAGATATGACGTGACAGTTTTGAACCCCGCGGCCGACGACCATTTCGATATTCAGGATGCGGAGCGGCGGATCAAGGCGATCCTGATCGGATCGATCGGCAATCTGGTCGAATGGTATGACTTCTACGCCTATACCGCCTTCGCGCTTTATTTCGGACCGGCGTTCTTTCCCAACAGCGATCCCGTGGTGCAGCAGCTCAACGTCGCCGTGGTGTTTGCCGCCACCTTCCTGATGCGCCCGATCGGCGGCTGGCTATTCGGCTACATCGCGGACCGTTACGGCCGGCGGCTGTCGCTGACGCTGTCGGTGCTCTGCATGTGCTTCGGCTCGCTGATCATCGCGGTGACGCCGACCTATGCCTCGATCGGCCTGTTCGCGCCGGTGATCCTGGCGCTGGCGCGCGTCATCGAAGGATTGAGCCTCGGCGGCGAATACGGCGCCAGCGCCACCTATCTGAGCGAAGTCGCCGACCCCAAACACCGCGGCTTCTATTCCAGCTTTCAATACGTCACCCTGATCGGCGGCCAGCTCACCGCGATCATCGTGCTGTTGCTGCTGCAAAAGGTATTTCTGACACCGGAGGAATTGAAAGCCTGGGGCTGGCGGATTCCGTTCGTGATCGGCGCGCTTCTGGCGATTTTCGCAGCAGTGATGCGGCGCAATCTGCAGGAAACCGAGGCGTTCGAGGAAGCCAGGAAGATTGCAAGGCCGACCGGCTCGATCGTCGGCCTGCTGAAATATCCGCGCGAACTGCTGCTGGTAGTCGGCCTGACCGCCGGCGGCACCGCGGCGTTCTACACCTTCACCACTTACATGCAGACCTTCGTCAAACTGTCGGTCGGCCTCACCGAGGATCAGACCACCTGGGTGATTTTCGGCACGCTGGTCTTTGCGACCTTGCTGCAGCCGCTGTACGGCGCGCTGTCCGACCGTATCGGCCGCAAACCGCTGCTGATCTTTTTCGGGGTCGCCGGCACGCTTGCGACAATCCCGATCCTGACCGCGCTGAAGGAGACGAAGTCGCCGTTCACCGCGTTCCTGCTGATTTGCGCCGCCTGGATCTTCGTCGCCGGCTACACCTCGATCAATGCCATCGTGAAGGCGGAATTGTTTCCGACCACGGTCCGCGCACTGGGTGTCGGCCTGCCCTACGCCATCACCGTGTCGGTGTTCGGCGGTACCGCGCCGATGGTCGCGCTATATTGCAAGAGCCTCGGGCACGAGGACTGGTTCTATTATTATCTCAGCGGCATGATCTGCCTGTCGCTGATCATCTACGCGACCATGCGCGACACCAAGCATGAATCCGCGATGCACCGTCACGAATAGCGATGGCCCCGGAGATGACCCACGAGAAGGAACCGCCTCCGGACAGCAAATTGACGCGCAGCAAGCAGCGCTGGGCGCGCGAGGGCCGCCTTCTCACCGGAAAGACCAGGCGCCCCTGGGAGCAGCGTTCTGCCGCCGGGGCAGCATCTTGCGAAAGATTGGTCGATCAGTTTGTTTTTTCTTATCACCGGCTTTCAGTAAAAGAGCCGGTCCAACTCACGGTATGATTGACCCAAGAGTTGAGCTTGGCCTCAACAAAAGCCCCAGCGAAATGCCGGGGCTTAAGATAGAGGGACACCTGTTAGGTCATATCAGTACTTGGCAACCACAGGACCTTCGCCAAACTTGTAAGACGCCTGCAGGAAGCCGCCGTAACGCTCGTAGGTAAACGTCGTTGGCGACGGAGGTACTCCAGGAAACTGAGTCGTTCCGCTGTCGGTCTTGGCGTACCAATAGCGGCCACCGACCCCCACGCTGAGATTTCTGGTGACGTCATAAGCCAAGATACCTTCGAGCTGGTATCCCCAGCCATGTCCGGCCTGAGGCAGCGGGTTGATGTCTGGCCGCAGCCAGTGATTGTCGAACCCACCAAGGCTGACATAAGGCAAGTACGCGCCATCCAGAGTCACTTTCCACTGGGGAGCAATGTTGAACACGCCATTCAAACCGATGCGAAGCGAATCCCAGTTCTCAGTCTTGCTGAGCACCAACACGCTGCCCGCAATCGGTACGCCGCAAATCGCGGCATTGCCAGCGACTTGTTGGCAGCCATAAGCGTTGGCAGTCTCATAGAAATGGTTGTAACCGACGAAGGCACCGATCTTGACTGTAGGCGTCTTGTAGAAGGCATAACCGGCGTCGATCGTGCCGTACCAAAGCTTGCCGTTATTGATGCTGCTAACCGTGTTGGAGTACGGGGCGATGGCGGGGGGGAAGTCCTCGTCATTGAGAACGCCCTTGAATATGTTGCCCGCACCCACAAAGCCCTTGGCAAAGAATCCGCTGGAGTGGTCAATCCGTGCAAAACCTTCGCCGGCGTTGCTATCCATATTCTTGTAAGTCAGCTGAGAATTGGTCTGCCCAGGCACGAATGGGTCTCCAAGCGTATAGCGCGTGCGGCCACTGCTGTAGAAATAACGAACGCCGACCTCGACCTCCCACATGGAAACCGGTGGTGGAGGCGCCTTGACCGCCTTGACCGGCATGTCCGCAGCGTACGCGGAGGTCAATCCCAAAGCCAGTGTCGCCGCTGCGGATGCAAATAGCCTTTTCATTTCCAATCCCCTGCGAATCGATTGTGTTATTTTGCAAAAACACAAGTTCGTCTAAATCAAGCATAATTGTTGAGCAACGCGAGTAAGTCCTGCAATAGGGAGGTTCGATGCTCAAATCCGAATTCACTGGCCTGTTGCCGAAATGCAACTTCGCGGCCCGCAACCACGAATGGCTGTGGTTTGGAATTCTCTCGTCCAAACCGCAGCACTGGGATCGACGCGGAGGGCGCGCAGCCGGACTACCCGTTGCGTTACTAATTCTGGGCTTGGCAGCACCGGTTATGGCGCAGAATGGTCAGGCCGCTGGCGTAACTGTCTCGTCGCCTCCGGCAGTTGCGTTGCCGTTGAAGCAACAGAGGTACCGGATCAGAACCGCACCGCCGCAAAATCCGTCGGCCCTGCCCAATAATTATGATCGAGAGAGATCGACGCGCTGCCCGCCTTATTCAGCCTATGTGGTCTGCAACTAGCGCAATTGGCCCGTCTGCATGGTTCGCACTTCTCTACGAGGCACCGGACATCGGGTGCGCCGCTGCGACAGGTGAGCTGTCGTCCGTGAAGAATGCTTTCTGGCCGTCAAAACTATCGGCGCGAAACCCGATCGCGCGGTGATAACTTTGTCGACCTAACGGAAGACGCCATGAAGGCGTCCTCGACGTTCAAATCCGCCGCGGTCATGCTTGGTATAAGTTGAAAGAAAACAACCTGACTCTCTTCTAAAATGACAATCCGCATCAAGCCCCCGATCAAATCCCGCCAGGTCGCGCGTCAAAGATTGGCGTCGGACATTTTGCTCGACCACCTTCTATCGAAAAGCGGGAAACTATAAATGATGAGCAATATTGCTCACTTTCACGCAATTTGTCGACCTGGTGGAGCAGGAGTGCGGCCGAAACCACAAGCCGGAGTGTCCCGACTAAACACGGTCTCATCCTTAAACTTAGCAGGGAAAGGACGAGACCGCGTAAAGCAGCATTTCAGACGGTGCTGCCATGGACAATGAAACCAGGAGCAAACAGTTCCCACCGCCGGTCCTCACCTACCGACTTAGCGCGCGGGGCGCACAGGTCGTCCACCCAGGGCAGCATCCGGTCCAGAAAACTCCTCCGCTCACTTGGTTGGTATCCCTGCCCGCTGAAGTTACCGAATCTCCCGCCATTGCCGTTCTATCTGGCGGCGTCGGTTCTCGATCTCAGCTCTGAGGTGGGAAAGACCCGTGCGGGCATTTGTTCATGATATGCTTTTTGGCAAGCCGCTGGGAATGCAGGGCAAGTTTTCGGCGATGGCGTTCTATTTTAAGGACGGCGGTCGCAGGCCGCCTATGCTCTCCCAAGGGAGAGGTAAAAGCCAGCGCATCACGGAGGTCCGATCATGCCAACCGAACGTTTCCAATTCACAGGCTCCGACGGCCAGCAACTGGCGGCAGCGCTTGACCTGCCGGAGCGCGAACCCCTGGCCTATGCCTTGTTCGCGCATTGCTTCACTTGCAGCAAGGACGTGCTGGCGGCCAGACGGATCGCGACGACGCTGGCGGCCAAAGGCATCGCGGTGCTGCGGTTCGACTTTACAGGCCTTGGCTCCAGCGAAGGCGATTTCGCCAATTCGACCTTCTCCTCGAACGTCGCCGACCTGGTCCGCGCCGCCGACCATCTGCGCGAGACCCGCACGTCGCCGGCGATTCTGATCGGCCACAGTCTCGGCGGCGCCGCCATTCTCGCCGCCGCCGGCCAGATTCCGGACGCCAAAGCCGTGGTCACCATTGCCGCGCCTTCCGATCCCGCCCATGTCACCGGACTGTTCAAGGACCGCATCGAGGACATCCGCAGGCAAGGCAAGGTCGAAGTCTCGCTCGCCGGCCGGCCGTTCAATATCACCCGCGAATTCCTCGACGACATCGCCGAGCACGGCCTGATGGCGCATGTGACCAAACTGCACAAGGCGTTGCTGGTCATGCATGCGCCGACCGACGACACCGTCGGCATCGACAACGCCACGCATATTTTCCTCGCGGCCAAACATCCCAAGAGTTTCGTGTCGCTGGCGGATTCAAACCATTTGTTGACCGGCAAGCGTGACGCGACCTATGTCGCCGACGTCATTGCCGCCTGGGCCGAGCGTTACATCGATCCCGTCGTATCAGAGCCTGCCGCCGATCTCGGCGAAGCGCCGCGCAATGTCGTGGTGCGCGAAACCCGCAACAGCAAATTCCAGCAGACGGTCACTATCGGGCCGCATCAAATGCTTGCCGACGAGCCGGTGGCGGCCGGCGGCGAGGATTCAGGATCCGGGCCCTACGACTTCTTGCTCGCCGGACTCGGCGCCTGCACCTCGATGACGATGCGCCTCTACGCCGACCGCAAGGCGCTGCCGCTCGAGCGCGTGACGGTGACATTGAGGCACAGCAAGATTTATGCGCAGGACTGCGCCGAGTGCGAGACCAAAGCGGGCATGCTCGACCAGATCGATCGCACCATCGCGATGGAAGGCGCGCTCGATGCCGACCAGCGCAAGCGGCTGATGGAGATCGCCGACAAGTGTCCGGTGCACCGCACCCTCACCTCGGAGATTCACATCGTCACCCACGCGGCGGATTGACGCTCGGGCAAGCCGGCGTATCATCCGATCAAAGGAGCCACCTATGCCGGTCGTGGCACGCGTCGATCCAAAAGCCGTCTTCACGCCTGCCGAGTGGAGCCGACTGACCTCGCGCAGTTCGCTGCGCGGCCTGTGGCTGGTCGTGCATGCCTGGAGCACGATTATCGCGGCGGTCGCGCTGGTGACGCTGTGGCCCAATCCGCTGACATGGGTGATCGCGGTGATGGTGGTCGGCACGCGGCAGCTTGGCCTCGCCATCCTGATGCATGAAGCCGCGCATGGCGGACTGCACGCCAACAAGGCGATCAACGAATGGATCGGACAATGGCTATGCGCGGTGCCGGTCGGAGCCGATCTCGCCAGCTACCGGTCCTATCATCTGCAGCATCACAAATTCACCCAGCAGCCGGAGGATCCCGATCTGTCGCTGTCGGCGCCGTTTCCGATCACCAGGGAGAGCTACACCCGCAAGGCCATCCGCGATCTCACCGGACAGACGTTTGTGAAACAGCGCCTGCCCCTGTTTCTATCGCTGTTCAGGCGTGGCAGTGCCGACGAGGAAGTGTCGCACGAAAGTTTTGTCTCCAGCGGCGCCGACAAGATGGCGCGGTTTCTCGGCGTGAATGCGCTGATGTTCGCTCTGTTCTGGCTGGCCGGCGCCGGCATCTGGTACTGGGGCGTCTGGGTACTGGCGATGGCGACCTGGCTGCCGCTGGTGACCCGCGTCCGCAACATCGCCGAACATGCCTGCACCTCCACCGGCGAAGACCCCTTCAGCCACGCCCGCACCACCCGCGCCAATCCGGTCGAGCGGCTGTTGATCGCGCCCTACTGGGTGAACTACCACGCCGAGCATCATTTGTTCATGTATCTGCCGTGCTACCGCCTGCCCGAAGCGCACCGCCTGCTGACGGAGAAGGGTTTTATCAGGCGGATGGAAGTGCGATCAGGCTATCTCGACGTGATGCGGCTCGCGATATCAAGCCAGCGGGCCTGACTTCACCTCGTCCCGCTCTTGTCCGCCGAAGCCCGCCTTCGGGCGAAGGCGAATGCGGGGAGAGGAAGCCGAAGGCTTCGGGTGAGGGGGACTTTCCGCGAGCCGAAATTGTTGAGAAAGCCCCTCACCCCAACCCTCTCCCCGCAAGTGCGGGGCGAGGGAGAAGAGTGAGTTCTAAGCCAGCGGCCTAACGCGAAGCGCGCCGCGCAGGCCCGCGGCGGTGCCTGCCAGAATTCCCGCGACCGCCACGAACGATGCCAGCGCCAATGTCGATAATCCCGTCAGGCCCTGCCCGATCGAGCAACCGAACGCCATCACGCCGCCGGCGCCCATCAGCGCGGCGCCGCCGGCCGAGCGCAGCATGTGATGCGGCGACCGGTAGCCTTCCCACTGAAAGCGCCCCGTCGCCAGTGCCGTGACGAGGCTTCCGGCGAGCACGCCGCCGACGGTGGCGATACCGAAATTCAGTGTCGATCCCGTCGACAGCATGACGTATTGCAGCGCATCCGCGATCGGCGCGATGAAGGTCAACGACGTCACCGGCGTTGGATTGAAATCGTCGGCGCCGAGATGGCCGGTCGCAAACCAGCCTGCCGCGATCAAGATCCCGACCAGAAGACCGGCAGCGATCTGGCCCGGCGAACGCCGGAACGGCGGATGCGCGAACGCAAACAGGATGAGTGCCGCGCCGATGACCGAAGCGGCCAGCGCGCGCGCGGGTGTTACTCCAAGGCCGACCGCCGACAGCAGTGCCGGCACCGAGGTCAGCTTGGCCGTGATCTGCGATACCTGTACCGCTGCGATGCGCGCCGGCGCGATCAGGCCCTTCAGTGTCATTTCGGCGAAGATGCCGAGCACGATCACCACCACGAACGAACGCAGATTGCCGCGCCCGAGCAGCACCAGGGCACGCGAGCCGCAACCGTTCGACATCACCATGCCGTAGCCGAACAGCAATCCGCCAAAGAACATCACGGGGGCCGAGAACGTCGCTTGCAGGTAAATCGACTTGCCGATATCGACCGTGCCTCTGGTCGCCAGCAATTGCGTCAGCGCGATCGCCACGCCCAGCGCCAGCGCGTAGGTCCGCACCAGCCGGCCGTCGCCTTCCGCCCACCAGCCGCGCAGGCTGCTCATCAGGCAGAAGCCGCTCAAGAGTCCGACCGAGCCGTAGATCAGGCCGATCAGCAGACCGGAGAGGATGACAATATTGGCGGTGTCCATGGAGCGTCTTCTCCGAACCAAACAACGACTAGAGCGGCTTTCGGTTGATGTGAATCGGAACAATAAGAGGGTTCCCAAAGGGTCGCAAATCAGATTCGAGTTGCTTGACAGCAACGGTGAGGTCAGGCGATGGCAAAGGGATACTCGAACGACCTCAGGGCGCGGGTGGTGGCGCTTGTCGAAGACGGCGAGAGCAGACGGGAAGCGGCGCGGGTGCTCGGTCTCGGCGCCTCGACTGCAATTCGCTGGATCGAACGTTGGGCGTCATCGGGCAGTGTAGCGGCACTGCCCGGCACGGGCCACAGTCGCTCGCCGCTTGAGGCACATCGCCAATGGCTGCTTGATCTGGTCGCGGCGGAGCCGGATTTGACGCTCGACGAGATTTGGGCGCGGCTCAAGTCCGAGAAGCGGCTGAAAACCGGTACGACCTCGGTCTGGCGCTTTTACGAACGCCACGACATCACGTTCAAAAAAAACTTTGCACGCTGCCGAACAGGATCGTCCTGACGTCGCTGCGGCGCGTGCCGAGCTGAGGGTCGAGCAATCCAGGCTTGTTGCGTCGCGCCTCGTCTTCATCGACGAAACGGCGGTTACGACCAAGATGGTCCGGCATCGCGGCCGTTCACCACGTGGCCAGCGTCTCGTTGCGAGCGTGCCGCACGGCCACTGGAAAACGCTGACGCTCGTTGCCGCGCTGCGCATCGATGGCCTGACGGCGCCTTTTGTCATTGACGGTGCGATGGATGGGCCATCGTTCCTCGCTTATGTTGAACAGACTCTTGCGCCGACGCTGCGCAAAGGCGACATCGTCTTCATGGATAACCTGCGCACTCACAAGATCGACGGCGTTCGCCAGGCGGTCGAAGCGGTCGGCGCCAAAGTGCGCTATTTGCCGGCCTACTCACCGGACTTCAATCCGATCGAAATGGCATTCTCGAAGCTGAAAACGGCGCTGCGCAAGGGGGCTGCTCGCACCGTGACAACGCTGATGAAGCTGATCGGAAGGCTCATCAAAACATTTGCACCCCAGCAGTGCGCAAACTACTTTCGACATGCCGGATACGCGTAATGACCCACATCAGGCGGAAAATGCTCTAGTCAATAGCACTGCTCGCGCCATCCGTCATTGCGCGGAGCGTAAGCGACGAAGCAATCCAGCTTTCTTGAACAGAAGAAAGCTGGATTGCTTCGCGGAGCCTGTCATCGGGCGCGCGTTCGCGCGACCCGGTGGCTCGCAATGACGGTCAAGGTTTCAAAATCACACGATCGCGCGAAGAGCCCGCGACCGCTACGAAAGCCGCCTTCGCTTGGTCCAGTGAATAGATCGCGCTCGCCTGAATCGGAAACGGTTTCAGGTGGCCGCTGGCAAAGCCAGGGCCGAGTTCCCTGAGCACCGCGCCCGTCGCGATCGACGACAGCCCCAGCGTATCGATGCCAACATAGGTATGCTGACCACGATAGAATTCCAGGATATTGAACGGAACCGTTCGTTCGATGGTGGCGATAAGGATCTGACGGCCACGCAACGCCAGCGATTTGTTCGCCGCATCGAAATACGGATTGCCGACGGTGTTGAACACGATGTCGGCGCCCTTGCCTGCCGTGAGTTCGCGGACGCGCGCGGCGACATCCACGGCCGAAGAAACGACGACTTCGACTTTGGAATTGGCGTGGCCCTCATAGGATTCGCTCTTGCGCACCACACCGATCACGCGTGCGCCGCGCCAGCTTGCGATCTGCACCGCGGCCTGTCCGACCTTGCCGTTGACGCCCATCACCAGCACGGTCTCGTTGGCCGTGGGCATGCCGGCGCGGCGCAAGCCTTCCATCGCCGTGACAAAGGGAACGCCGATCCCGGCGGCCTCCTCCCACGACAGGTCTCGTGGTTTCGCCACCACCGCATCGGCCTCGACGGCAAGATGGGTGGCATGGGTGCCGTCACGCCGGATCCCGAGATCGCCGGATGAGCCGAACACTTCGCGGCCGATCCAGTCGGCCGGACCATCGATCACGACGCCTGCATAGTCGCGGCCGGGCGTGCGCGGAAACACCGCGTAAGGCATCAGGCCGGTCGCGGCTTTTACGTCGGACGGATTGACCGCGGCGGCCTTGACCTCGATCAGCAGTTCATTTGCGGCCCGCGCCAACCTCTGCCGTTCGACCACCGGCGCCAGCGCAGCCGCATCGGGGGCCTTCGCCGCAAAGCGGACGCAACGCGCCTCGGCGGGGACAGCCGGACCGTTCGGTTTTTCGGGCTTAGGCATCATCAATTTTCCCGGTTTCGCTTGCGGCTTTTCGAGCGCGTTTGGCGTCCGCCGGCATCGTTGACAGCATCGCCGCTTGGCATCATGACTAACCGACTGATCGCTTAGTTCAAGAGGCTTGTTCCAACAAGCCCCGCCGTTTCAGGGAGAACGTTTTGGCCCCAACTCCGATTCCGGGAAGACCGCAGTGAACGTCAAGGCCCCACTTTCGCCCGACGATCTCGCGCGCGCCTGCGCGGACGCGATGTGGGCGGAGGACGACGCCTCCAGCGGTCTCGGCATGGAGATATTGAAAGTCAGGCCGGGCGGGGCCGTGCTGACGATGACGGTGCAACCACATATGGTCAACGGCCAGCGCATCGCTCATGGCGGCTTCATCTTTCTGCTGGCAGATTCCACTTTTGCCTTTGCGTGTAATTCCCGCAACGAGCGCGCGGTGGCGGCGCAGTGCAACATCTCCTTTATCAAGCCGGGCAGGCTCGGCGACCGGCTGGTTGCGACCGCGCGCGAAATCTCGCGCACCGGACGTTCAGGAATTTACGATGTGCGCGTCACGGTCGATGATATCGCGATTGCCGAGATGCGCGGTCACTCCCGCACTATCGGCGGCGTGTGGGTGCCATCGGCTGAGACAGATACCAAATCGAAATAGCAGGAAACGCGCGATGGCTTCGACCGATCTTCACTCCAAAACCAGCGGCTATCGCGCCGAGATGGACGAGGCCGAACGCGCATCCCGCGACGAGATCATGGCGCTGCAGACCAGGCGCATGGCCTGGACGCTCGCGCACGCCTACGAGAATGTCGCGCACTACAAAAAGGCGTTCGACAAAGCCGGCGTGCATCCATCCGAATTCAAGCAGCTTTCCGACCTCGCCAGGTTTCCGTTCACGGTGAAGACCGACCTGCGCGACAATTATCCGTTCAACATGTTCGCGGTGCCGCGCGAAAGACTGGTCCGGGTCCACGCCTCCTCCGGCACCACCGGCAAGCCGATCGTGGTCGGCTATACCCGGGCCGATATCGACATGTGGGCTGACGTGATGGCGCGCTCGATCCGCGCCGCGGGCGGGCGCACCGGCATGATCATGCACAACGCCTATGGCTACGGCCTGTTCACCGGCGGCCTCGGCGCGCATTACGGCGCAGAAAAACTCGGTTGCACGGTCGTCCCGGTGTCCGGCGGCATGACCGAGCGGCAGGTGCAGCTGATCAACGATTTCAGGCCCGACATCATTACGGTGACGCCCAGCTACATGCTGGCGATCCTGGACGAGTTCAGGAAGCAGAAGCTCGATCCGCGCAAATCGTCATTAAAGTTCGGCATCTTCGGCGCCGAGCCCTGGACCAATGCGATGCGCGGCGAGATCGAGGCGGCGTTCGACATGGACGCCACCGACATCTACGGCCTGTCCGAAGTGATCGGCCCCGGCGTGGCGCAGGAATGCGTGGAGACCAAGGACGGCCTGCATGTCTGGGAGGATCATTTCTATCCCGAAGTGATCGATCCCGAGACCGGCAGGGTGTTGCCCGACGGCGAAAAGGGCGAACTCGTTTTCACCTCGCTGACCAAGGAAGCGTTCCCGATCATCCGTTATCGCACCCGCGACCTGACCCGGCTGTTGCCGGGTACCGCGCGGCCGGGCATGCGGCGGATGGAGAAGGTCACCGGCCGCTCCGACGACATGATCATCCTGCGCGGCGTCAATGTGTTCCCCACCCAGATCGAGGAAGTGCTGCTGGCGACGGATTGGTGCGGCGGCCATTTCATCATCGAACTGACCCGCGAGGGGCGGATGGACGAGATGACGGTACTGGCGGAAGCCCGTCCCGAAAGCTGGGACGGCAACGGACTGGCCGAACATACCGAGAAGGTCGCGACCTATATCAAGAACACGATCGGGATCACGGCACGCATCAAGGCGGTGGCGCCGGAAACGCTGGAGCGCTCGCTGGGCAAGGCCAGGCGCGTGTACGATAAGAGGCGGAAGGGATAAGCCGTCATGGCCGGGCTCGTCCTGGCCATCCACGTCCTTTTTCAGCACGAAGAAACGCGGATGCCCGGGACAAGCCCGGGCATGACGAGTGTTAGGCATCACACGTGATCGTAATCCACCGTCACCCGGTCCGACACCGGCCTTGCCTGACACGTCAGGATAAACCCGGCCTCAAGCTCCCACGGCTCCAGCGAATAATTCACTTCCATCCGCGCATCGCCCTCGACCAGCTTGGCGCGGCAGGTCGAGCACATGCCGCCCTTGCAGGCGAACGGCAGATCCATGCCGGCGCGCAAGGCCGCATCGAGAATGGCCTCGCCTTCGGCGACCGGGACCTCGCGGCGTTTGCCGTCGATGATCAACGCGGCCATCGCCTTCGGCGCCGCGCCGGCCACGACGACGGCTTTGGGACGCGGCTTGCCGCCGAACTCCGACACAAAACGCTCGACGTGGATTCGATCGGCGGTAATGCCGATATCCCGACAGGTCGCCTCGATGTCCTCGCTCATGCCGGTGGGGCCGCAGATGAAGACGTGATCGACGCTTGAGGCCGGCACCAGAGAGCGCAGCAGCACCCGAACTTTCTCGCCGTCGAGCCGGCCGTGCAGGATCGGGATATCCTGCTCCTCGCCGGAGATGACATGGAAGACCGAGAGCCGCTGCATGAAGCGGTCTTTCAGTTCCTCCAATGCTTCGCGAAACAGCATGCCTCCGGTGGAGCGATTGCCGTAGAACAGAAAGAACCGGCTGTCGGGCTCGCGCGCCAGCACGCCCTTGACGATCGACAGGATCGGCGTGATGCCGGAGCCGGCGGCGAAGCCGACATAGACCCGAGCTTCATCAGGGGCATGCGCGATGCCGAAGCGTCCGGTCGGCGTCATCACGTCGAGCTCGTCGCCGGCTTTCAATTCATCCGCGGCCCAGCTCGAGAATGCGCCGCCCTCGACCTTCTTCACGGCGATGCGGAGTTCGCCGTCGTCGGGGCCGGAGCAGATCGAATAGGAGCGGCGCACTTCCTCGCCGTCCATGGTCGTACGCAGGGTCAGATATTGGCCTGGGAAAAATTGGTAGTCGTCGGTCAGCGCTTGCGGAATCGCAAATGTCAGCGAAACCGCATCCGCGGATTCGCGGCGCAGTTCGTTCACCGCGAGGCGATGGAAGCGAGGAATCGGTGACATCACAACCTCAATCCGTCATCCTGAGGTGCGAGCGCAGCGAGCCTCGAAGGATGGAAGCGGGACCGGTATTTGCCAGCCCCCTTCGAGGCCTTCGCTTCGCTACGGCACCTCAGGGTGACGACCATTAGTGACACTTGAAATAGTCGAACGGCTCGCGGCAGCTCTTGCAGCGCCACAGCGCCTTGCAGGAGGTCGAGCCGAACTCGGACAGCACTTCGGTATCGCCGGAGCCGCATTGCGGACAGGCCACTTGCTGCTCACCGAACAGCGCGCGGCGGCCACTGCCGGCCTGCGGCGGCGCGATGCCGTATTCCCTGAGCTTGCGGCGGCCGTCGTCGCTCATCCAGTCGGTGGTCCAGGCCGGCGACAGCACGGTGCGGACCTTGGAATTGCGAAAACCTTCGCGCTCCAGTGCCAGTTCGATCTCCAGCGTGATCATGTTCATCGCGGGACAACCGGAATAGGTCGGCGTGATCGCAACCTCGACATGACCGTCGGTCACCGCGACGTCCCTGAGCACACCGAGATCGGCGATGGTGAGCACGGGTATCTCGGGATCGACCACTTGTGCCGCGACATCCCACGCGCGCTGACGCAGATCGGCATCGTTTTGCAGGACGGTCACCATGTGGCACCCGGAAACGTCCGCTGCATCGATTGCAATTCGCTGAGGAGATGGCCCAGATGCTCGCTGTGCCGGCCGCTGCGACCGCCCTGCTGCATCCAGCCGCTCCTGGGCAGCACCAGTGTCGCTTCAGCCACGACGCCGGAAACCGTGTTGAGCCATTGCGGCCGCAAGGTCGCGGGATCGACCGCGATACCGGCCTCGATCAGCTCGCGCTCGCTGTCGTCGGCTTCAAACATTTCACCGGTGAGTGCCCAGAGATCGTCGATCGCGGTCTGTGCGCGACGATGGCTTTCCCCGGTGCCATCGCCGAGCCGCACGATCCATTCCGACGAATGCCGCAGATGATAGGTGCTTTCCTTTTCGGATTTCGCCGCGATTGCCGCCAACGTGGCATCGGTCGACTGCATCATCGCGCGCCAATAAAGATCCGCGAACGCCGCATAGAAAAACTGCCGCACCATGGTGCGCGCGAAATCGCCGTTCGGTTGCTCGAGTAGCAGGAGATTGCGGTATTGCCTGACGTCACGGAGGTAGGCGAAGGTATCCTCGTCATTGCCCTTGCCTTCCACCTTGGCCGCATACGAATAGAGTTCGCGCGCCTGCCCCAGCAGATCGAGGCCCATATTGGCCAGCGCCATGTCCTCTTCCATCATGGGTGCGTGACCGCACCATTCCGACAGGCGATGACCCAGGATCAGCGCGTCGTCGGCGCGACGCAACGTGTACAGCACCAGCGGCGTTTCGGAGACGGTGATGGAAGCGGTGGCCATATCGACTAACCTGTTCATTCACTCTCCGGCCTCATCCTGAGGAGCGCGCTTTTGCGCGTGTCTCGAAGGATGGCCGCGAGTCCGTTTCCTGTCGCCATCCTTCGAGACGCGCTTTGCGCTCCTCAGGATGAGTCGGTACTTCACATATGCCCGACTTCATCCGGCACATCGTAAAACGTCGGATGCCGGTAGATCTTGGATTCCGCCGGCTCGAACATCATGCCCTTCTCGGCGGGATCGGAAGCGGTGATGGCATTCGACGGCACCACCCAGATCGACAACCCCTCGCCGCGGCGAGTGTAGATGTCGCGCGCGGCCTGCAACGCCAGCGTGGCGTCTGTCGCGTGCAGCGAGCCGACATGCTTGTGCGCCAGCCCGTTGCGGCTGCGGATGAAGACTTCCCACAGGGGAACATTCGGCGTGGCCATGGCGGTCTCCCTCGAAATTATTCGGCGGCTTGCGCCGTCTGTCGTTGCCGGCGCTTCTCGGCATAAGCCTGGGCCGCCTCGCGCACCCAGGCGCCTTCGTCATGCGCCTTGCGGCGCGCCGCCAGGCGATCGCGGTTGCAGGGGCCGTTGCCGGCCAGGACCTGATTGAATTCGTCCCAGTCGATCGCGCTGTATTCCCAATTGCCTGCCGCGTTCTGCTTCATGCCGGGATCGGGAATGGTAAGGCCGAGAAACTTCGCCTGCGGCACCGTCGCATCGACGAATTTCTGGCGCAGCTCGTCGTTGGAGAAGCGCTTTATTTTCCATTTGGTCGAGGTGTCGCTGTGCTGGCTCGCCTTGTCGGGCGGACCGAACATCATCAGCACCGGCCACCACCAGCGATCGAGCGCGTTCTGTGCCATCGCCTTCTGGTCTTCGCTGCCGCGCGCCAGCGTCAGCATGATCTCGAAACCCTGGCGCTGGTGGAAGGATTCCTCCTTGCACACCCGGATCATGGCGCGGGCATAGGGACCGTAGGAGCAGCGGCACAGCGGAATCTGGTTCATGATGGCCGCGCCATCGACCAGCCAGCCGATCGCGCCGATGTCGGCCCAGGTCAGGGTCGGATAGTTGAAGATCGAGGAATAGCGGGATTTGCCGGCCAGCATCAGGTCGACCAGTTCCTCGCGTGAGGCGCCGAGCGTTTCCGCGGCGGCATAGAGATAAAGCCCGTGGCCGCATTCGTCCTGCACCTTGGCGAGCAGTGCTGCCTTGCGGCGCAACGATGGCGCGCGGGTGATCCAGTTGCCCTCCGGCAGCATGCCGACGATTTCGGAATGCGCATGCTGCGAGATTTGCCGGGTCAGCGTCTTGCGATAGGCCGCGGGCATCCAGTCATTCGGCTCGATGCGCTCATCGGCGTCGATGCGCGCCTGGAATTGCGCCGCGCGCGTCGCGTCTTCCACATGGCGATCATCGGCGTCGGAAGTATTGAGCGCTTGCGTATACATGGCCGATCTCCAAGAAGCCCGGATTCTCCAAGAAGGTTTCGATTAACATATAACAAAAAATACAACATACAAGTTATTTTTGTAACACATTGAGGCTCAACCAAAACGGCGCGCCAGTTCCGCGCCGGCGGCAGGCAGCGGCCCTTTTTCATTGCTGGCATTCCGGTCAAGCCATTGTTCGGACGCGGGAAGTATGCCGCGGTAGATTTCGCCGCAAAGTTGATGGGCCGCCCTGCCCGGCCAGTCTCGTGGCAGCAACGCCGTTGGCAACAGTGGGTCGCGCAGCACTACCCGCCGGTAATGGTGGATCAGCAGGATCCGCGCCGTGAACGCATCGGCATCCGAGAGCCCCTCGCGGCGGCCGATCCAGCCGCGCAACGGCTCGAAGGTTTTCATGAATTTCAGATAGGCATCCGCGGTGCGCTGCAGCGGCCAGCTTGCGCTGAGCAGTCGTCCGCCGCTGTCGTCCTCGGCGGATACTTCCAGCCGGATCGCGTGCGCGGCTTCTTCCGGCACCGGCACGCCCGAAGGCGCAATCCACACGCCCGGCAATGGACTGCCGAAGCCGGCATTCTTCAGCGCATCGCGCGCGGCGTCGCGATCCTCTGCGTCGGCAATCAGCAGCAGCTCAAAACGTCCGGTCCAGTCGGAAGGCTGCGGATCGTAGATGTGCCTGGTGGCGGCATCGAAGGTCTGCCGGCCTTTCTTCACCAGCCGGTAAAAGCTGTTACGGCCAACCTTGCGCCGTTCGAGCCAGCCGTCGGCCGCGAGCCGCGACATCGCGGTGCGCACCACGCCGCTGTCGATGTCGATGGCGCCGAAAAACTCCAGTAACGTTCCGAGCCAGACCGAACCGCCGCGCGGCACGATCGCATCGCCGAATACGGTGATGACGATGGAGCCGGTGCGCGAGGGTTCGCGCTTGAGCTGTTCAATGATGCGGGCAAGCGGATGCGCCATGCGCAACGCATAGCGCGTTTCGGGGATTTGAAACAACGGCGGTGCTACTTCTCCCTCGCCCCGCACTTCGCGGGGAGAGGGCTGGGGTGAGGGGCTGTCTCAACAGCGGGACTCGCGGAGAGTCCCCCTCACCCGAAATTCGCTTTGCGAATTTCGACCTCTCCCCGCAAGCGGGGCGAGGCAAGAAACCGTCTCCTTACCTTGCCGGATCCGGATACACGATGCTGCGCCAGCCGCTGCGGTCGAATGGCGCCCACTGGCCTTCGGGCTGCGCCAGACGATCGGCTACCGCGTAGACCACGGCGGGATGATGGCCCATGCCGCAATGGCTGCTTTCGACTTCGATGTTCTCGGAGTGCGTCGAGGGCTTTTCCATGCAGCCCTGCCACGCGCAGATGCCGTCGGTGCGGCTGAAGATCGCGGTGGTCGGCACCGGCGGCGTTTCGGCAAGCGCGCCGCCGAAGCGGCCGTCCTCTTCATCGGCGCGGCGACCGCTCGCGAACTCATAGACGCGCCAGGCGTTGGTCGCCTTCGGGCTGCCGGCAAACGGACTGCCGAGCGTGATCACGCTGCGCACGCGATCCGGCATCATCTTGGCAAGCTGGCGCGCGTAAAGACCGCCGAGGCTCCAGCCGACCAGGCTGATCTTGCGGCCATGGGTATCGTTGAGCTCCTGTACGAGATCGACCATCGCGTGCTGCACGCCGTCGCGCAGGCCGAGATTGCGGCCCTGCCGCCAGCCGCTGACGGCATAACCGCGATTTTTCAGGAAGCTGCGTAAGGGTCGCGTCGAGGTGTCCGAAGCCACCAGCCCGGGCAGCACGAGCACCGGATGACCGTCGCCCTTCGGCGCCAGACTGAGCAGCGGCAAGGCGCCGAGAAACGCGCCGAGTTCGTGGATGGCGCGGCCTTCCAGGAACATCAGGGTCTTGGATGGCGGGGGCAGCGTCTGGGCAGTGGCGGACATCGTAGCTCCTCTCAAAGCCAGCCCCTGAAATCCCGGCAGCCGGCGAATGAACCATAGGAAGACGCAAACCTCGTCAAATCGTTCCGCAACGCAACAATCACTGGATTCAAGCTAGGACGCTGATTTCAGCATTCAAGCGGGTGACCCCTCGGGCGACAATAGCTATCCCCACTTAAAAGGGATTCAGTGATGTAAAAGTCACAGCCAGCGCAGCACGAATTCAGCCGTATAAAGCCCGAGGCCGGCCAAGCCGCCAATCAACGAGCCGTTGAAGCGGATGTATTGCAGGTCCCTGCCGATGTTGATTTCGATCAGCGAAATCAATTGTCCCATGTCCCAGGACTTGACCTGATCGGAGATGAAGCTGGAGACACCGCTCTTCTGGTCAGCGATAAAACTCCGTAGCACGGCGACCAGGCCCGCGTTGATTTCACCGCGCAATTCGGAATCGCCCGCCAGCGCTTCGCCCGCAGCCACGAACATTCCAGCCAGATGCTGCTGCAACACCTGCGTTTCGCCGCTGGCGCTGCGTTCGATGAAGCTGCGCGTATTCGACCAGATATTGCGCGCGAGATCTCCGAGTTCCGGGCGCGCCAGCAGATCGCGCTTCAGTCCGTCGATGCGATCGGCGTAGGTTTTATCGGTCCCGAGCCGGTCCACGAACGACAGCACCATGCGATCGAACTCGCCGCGGAACGGATGGTTGGGATCGTTGCGCACGTCGTCGAAGAAGGCGGTCGCGGACGCCACGATCTTGTTCACCAGGAATTTGTCGGCGCGATAGAGTTTCAGCAGCGTCGGCAGTTCGTCGCGGACTTTCTCGCGGATCAACGCCATGGTTTCCGGCTGTCGTCAGCGATTGATGCACCCCGCGCAGGATATCGTCGAGCAGGCCCTGATGCCGGCCCTCCCGAACGAAAGCGCGCAAGGTGCCGGCGGCGAGCGGCGCCAGATCGATCGACTGCAACTGGGTGGTGATCCGGCGGGTGATGAACGTCATCAGGCCCGAGGTCTCCGTCGCCGAAACGGCTTCAGGCAACAGACGCAACGCGAAGCGTGCCAGATCGGTGCTTCGTTTGCGGTCGCGCAGCCAGTCGGCGATGAAAGAGCCGAAATCGACTTGGCGCAGCTTCGCGTCGACCGGTCCAGCTTCGAGAAAATGCAGCTCGATGAATTCGCCGAGCTTGTCGGCGATGCGGTGCTGATTGCTCTGGATGATCGCGGTGTGCGGGATCGGCAATCCCAACGGTCTGCGAAACAGCGCCACCACCGCATACCAGTCCGCCAGTCCGCCGATGGTGGCGGCTTCCGCGAACGCCGCGACGAAGCCGAACACGGGATGCACATGCAGCAACGCTTTCGCGGTGACGAACACCGCAAGCGTGCCCGCCAGCACCAGCGTCGCCAGCGCCTTGACCCGCCGCAACTCGGCCGCCCGCGCGGCGTCGCCGGGGGAAGTCGAAGGAGAATGTGGCGGGAGCGGGCATGGTCGAGCTGTCGAACCAGATTGCATACGCGCAACGATACGCAGTTTCCGTCATTGCGAGCGCAGCGAAGCAATTCAGCTTGCGCGCGACGACAAGAGGTTGCAGCAGTCCATGCGATTGCTTCGAGGCTCGCTTGCGCTCCTCGCAATGACGGAAGAGTAGCACCGCAAAAAGAAGGCCCGCATAAAGCGGGCCTTCGAATGATTAGCTGTCAGTCGATCGCGATCAGGCGGTCTTGGTGTAGACCTTGGAGAAATTGTCCTGCGCGGTCCTGGCACCGTCGGCGACGAGCTTGCCGAGATATTCGGTGGTCGACTTCGCCCGCGACATCAGCACTTCGCCGCGCGCACGGACCATATCGGACTGGATCTGAACGGCTTCGTTGAGCGAGGTGGCGGAAGCGAGCTTGTCGATGCCTGCGAAGAAGGCTTCGGTGTCCTGATAGATCGCCTGCTGGATGTTGCGGCTGATCTTGGCGGCCTCGGAAACCGAACCGGAAACGGCGGTCTCGATCGCGGCGGTCACCTTCTCCGAACCGGCGTGCAGGTCGGCAGCGCGGTCCTTGGCGGTATTGGCCGTCTTCTTCACGAAGTCACGGGCAGCCTCGGGAACTTCGATGTTCTTGAACGCGTCGGTGACGGGCGCGAAGGCCTGCTTGACGCTCTCAAGCACGGAATTGGTCTCAGTGGTCATTGGGGTCTCTCCATCCTCTGATTTAAGCTATGGGCTAACCCCGTCCTGCGTTGGCCCGGGGCGAGATGGGTATGCCATAGCTAATGGTGCATCGCAACATCAATGGTGCAGTGCGACATCACGAATTCGTGATAGGCTGCCGTTTTAAGCAAACTGCCCAATGGGCCGGCTCAGTGCTGCACAGCCCCGGGCAGGCCATAGGCTTCCATCTGAGCCAGGACCTGCGCCACATTATGCCCGAGCACCACGATATCGTGCTTCCGGCCCGACTTGTCCTTCACATGGTCACGCAGCAGGGCTTCGGCCTTGAAGCCGAGGCCCTCGAAGATCGCGATGGCGCCGGTTTGATCGACCGTCATCTGCACGACAAGCTTTTCCAGCCCGGCGCTCAAGGCCAGCGCAAAGGTCTCCTGCGATAGCGCCCGTCCGACGCCCTGCCCGCGCACATCCGCCGAGACCACGTTGCGGATTTCACCGACATGCGGCGACCAGGACAGGGGATCGCGCACCAGCGTGCCGCATCCCACCACCGCGCCCGCCTTCACCGCCAGCAGGCTCACGATCCCTCCGCGCTCGATCTCCTTGACCCAGGCCGCCAGCACCTTGGGCTCGCTGATATCGCGCGGCAGGAAAAGCAGATCATGCACCGGGAGCTTTTGCGCGAAGTCGAGCACGGCGGCTTCATCCGCCTGCGACATCAACCTGATCTCGATCTCGCCGGCCTCGGTGGCCACGCGGCGCGGATAGGCACGTGTTTCACTCATGTCGATCTCTCACCCAGCCAGGAATCCAGTTTCGGCCACAGCCGCTTGATGGCGTTGGCGCCGGCGACGAGGCTGACGTGACCGCCTTTCAGGATCACCTCTTCCTTGTCGGCCGAGCCGATCTTTTGAACCAGCGGCTTTGCCGCATCATAGGGCACGATGTGGTCGTGCTCGGCGACCGCATGCAGGAACGGTACCTTGATCTTGGCGACATCCGCGGGCCGGCCGCCGACCGACATGGTGTCGTTGTAGAGCTTGTTGTCCCACATCAGGTCTTTGGTGATGGTGCGAAAATACTCGCCGGCCAATGGTAGCGTATCGGTCGCCCAGCGATCGAACATCCGGTACGATTTGACATATTCGTCATTCCAGATGTTTTCCCACAATTGAACCTGGCTTGCCGCGCGCGACGCCGGCCGCAACATCTCGAACGACGACAGAATCATTTCGGGCGGCACATTGCCGACACTGTCGATCAGTTTGTCGACGTCGAAATAGCGCCGGTCGGCGAAATTCTGGAACAGCTTCATCTCGCGGAAATCGACCGGCGTGGTGAAGCAGATCAGGTTCTTCATCGGCCCGTCGGCGAAGATCGAGCCATACAGCAGCGACAGCACGCCGCCGAAGCAATAGCCGATCACGGTCACGTCAGTCTCGCCGGAATCGCGCTGAACCTGGCGGACGCAATCCGGGATGAAGTCGAGGACATAATCCTCCATCCGCAGGCTTTTCTCTTCCGGCTTCGGCGCGGTCCAGTCCAGCATGTAGACGTCGTAGCCGCGCTTCAGGAGAAACTCGATGAAGCTCTGACCCGGCACCATGTCGAGGATGTAGCCGCGGTTGGTGGTCGCCATCACGATCAGGATTGGCACGCGGTAGATCTCATCGGCCACCGGCCGGTAGTGGTACAGGTTCATGGTGCCGCGGACGCTGAGGATATCCTTTGGCGTCGAACCCAGCGAGGGTCCAGACGAGGAAATATATTCGACGCCCTTGATGCTGCGCTGGATCGCACGCTGCACCTCGGACTGAATCCGGTCCGGGATCGATGCCAGATCGAGGCCCGCAACGTTTGGGCCAGCAGCGTTCATTTTGTCTCTCCGCCCGCGGAGCGCGGACGCTTGGTGCGCGGCGGCCTGGGCGCAGCGACGTAGCCGCCATCGGGCGCGCCGGAATTATGATGGACCTGGTGCAGCAGCGCCTTGATCTCGTTCAACTGGCTTTCGATCGACTGCAGACGCTCGGCCATGCTGACCATCTGCGCCCGGCTCGGCAGGTTCATGCCGACGAGATATTTCTCCATCAGATCGCCGAGCTGCTTTTGCGCGCCCGACGCGGCGCCGCCAACCTGGTTAACGACCCTGGAAAATTCCGGCGACGCCATCGCCTGGTTGGCGAAGGAGTTGAATCCCTTCTCCATCTCGCCGATCATGTTCTGCCACATCGCGACCGGATCGGTGCTCTTGTCTGCCATTGGGCGTTCCCCGGAGATTGACGACAGGTACGAATCCCGCCTTTTTTGGCATACCACACCGTTGTGCAGGGACGGTCAACATTACGATGCGTCGATTTGTCAGCTACGCGATCCGAACGCCTTCTGCAGCGCGAAAAATCGTGCCATAGAGGACGCCATCGCTACGTTATTTGAAGGACCTTTTACGTGAATTCACTGGCCCATCAGCCGCCGCAGATTGCGCACGCCAACGGTATCGATATTTGTTACGAAATCTTCGGCGATGCGGACGCCGAACCGATGATGATGATCATGGGGCTCGGCGCCCAGATGATCCATTGGGACGATGATTTCTGCATCGCGCTTGCGGCTCGCGGCTTTCGCGTCATCCGTTTCGACAATCGGGACATCGGAAAATCCTCGAGGATGACCGGCGGCAAGCGCCTGACCCCGGTCGAAATGCTGAAGCTGCGGTTCCTGAAGATCCCCGTCGCAGCGCCCTACAAACTGCTGGATATGGCGGAAGATGTGATCGGGCTGATGGACGTGCTCGGCATCAAGTCGGCGCATCTGGTCGGCGCGTCGATGGGCGGCATGATCGCCCAGGAAATCGCGATCTCGTTTCCGCAGCGGGTGCGCTCGCTGACTTCGATCATGTCGACAACAGGCAATCCCAAGGTGCCGCCACCGACCCGCGAGGCGATGGCCCTGCTGGTGGCCCCGCCTCCCACCACCAAGGAAGAATATTTCGCGCGTCATGCGCAGACCTGGAAAATCCTGCGCGGCGGCAGCTTTCCGGAGGAGGAAGCCCGAGATCGCGGTCGCGCGGAACGCAACTTCGAACGCGGCCTCAACCCCGCCGGCGTCGGAAGACAACTCCGCGCCGTTCTTGCGTCGGGTAGCCGCAAGGAAAGGTTACGCGCGGTCAAAGCACCAACGCTGGTTATTCACGGCACCATCGATCCCTTGGTGCGCCCGGAGGGTGGCAAGGACACCGCGGCTTCGATTCCCGGCGCCAAACTCCTGATGGTCGAAGGCATGGGCCACGCGCTCCCGGTGTCGATGTGGCCGGAGATCGTCGACGCCATCGCCACGCATGCGCATGGGGCAACGCGGCAGGCGGGGTAAATCCTACGCCGCGAGATCGTCGAGCTGGCGTCGGGCCGAAGCAAACGCATCCTTGATCGCGACCGCGGCGTGCTCGTGCCGGGCATCGTCGGGCGCGTGGTTGACGACGACGTCGCGGTGCGGCGGAATGGTGAGCCAGATGTGGACCTGGAAGCCGGTGCCATGGCGATGTTTGTGGCTTTTGGCGATCACCGTCACCCGGCAAGCGGTAATACGCTTGTTGTGGATTTCCAGCCGCTCCACTTCATTCAATATCTGGGCGCGCGCGGCATCCGAGGATTCCGAACCGTCGAAGGTGATTTGTGGATCAATTTTCATGAAGTCTTTCAGAGCCCGGTGAGCGCATTCCGGCAGTTCATCGCGGGGAATCCAACCCGTCGGCCGCAGGATGGTTCCGCATGCGGGAAGGCTCGTGGGCAGAGCTACCCGCCCGCCCAGACGTCCAGCACGTAACGGCTTCGTGTGCCAAGATCGTCGATCCAGCGCAGCGCCGCATCGGCATCGGCGCCTGAGCGTTCGCGATAGATCGCGACCAGGGCTGCCTTGACGTCCGGCTCCATCTTTCCGCCGTCACCGCAGACATAGATGATCGCGCCGTTTTCGATCAGGCTCCAGACCCGATCCTTTTGCGCCGCGACCAGGTTCTGCACATAGGTCTTCGGACCCTCGCTGCGTGAAAACGCGGTGTGCAATTCAGTGATCCCGCTGGCTTCGAAGGCTTTCAACTCATCGGCATAGAGATAATCCTGATCGGGATGACGGCAGCCGAAGAACAGCATCGCCGGGCCCAGTGTCGCGCCCTTTGCTTTCAGCGCGGCGCGTTCCTGCAGGAAGCCGCGGAACGGCGCGAGGCCCGTGCCCGGGCCGATCATGATGATCGGCACCGAAGCGTCGTCGGGCAACCGAAAGCCCGCCTTGGTTTCGCGAATGGTGGCATGGATGATCTCGCCGGCGCGGCGTCCGGCAAGATAATTCGAGCAGATGCCCTTGTAGACGCCGCGGCCGGAACTCGCGGGCCCTTCGACCACGCCGACGGTGACGCTGCATCGCGCGGGATCGCCTGAGGGTGACGACGAAATCGAATAATAGCGCGGCGCCAGCAGCGACAGCATTTCCAGATAGGCGTGGAACGGCAACTCGCAGGCCGGATATTCCTCCAACAGATCGAACACCGATTTGCGCTTGCCCAGGATATCGACGCGATAACGCTCGGTGGAGGCAAAGTCGTCGCCGACATAGACCATCAGTTTCGGCTTGGTCATGGGGCAGCGCGTCTGTTCCGACATGATCTGGATTTGTTTGCGGGTCGCGACCTGCTGTAGTTCGACGAACTCGGAGAGCAACCGCCCGACCGATACGGTATCGCCAACCGGCAATTGCGCGCGGCGGCCTTCGGCGACCTGCAAGCGGATCTGATCGGCCGGCAGGAATCCGAAACGGCGTGCGACCGAGTCCACCAATGCGGGATCGTTGCGCGGCACCACGCTGAGATGATCGCCGACCCGGTAAGCGATGCCGGAAGGCAGCTCCACCTCGATGTGCCGGGTCGATCGATCCGAGGCGTTGGCGCCGGACTTGTTCTGCAATTCGCTGTTGACCAGCACTTTCATCGGCGCAGCGCCGCCGAGCGCCACCACCGGATTGACCGCCGAAGGCGCTACCGGCTCGATACTGTACAGCGGCTCGTCGTTGGCGCTGCGGCTGAAGTTCGAGTCGACGCCGAATTCCTTCACCGCCTGCGGTGCCGCCTTGGCAAACCAGGCCTCGAACTGGCCGTCGAGGTCGCTGCGGGCATCGCCCTCGCCACGCGTATACACACTCCTGGCGCCGTGCGCCTTCAACTGCTCGTCGATGATGCGCGGGATCGATTGATAGGTCGCGGCCCAGTCGCTGTTGCCGCAGCCGAACACCGCATAGCGCACCTTCGCCAGCGCATCCCTCGGCATGTCGCTGCCGATCCATTTGACGAATTGCGTGGCGTTGTCGGGAGCCGCGCCGTTATACGACGCGCAGAAAATCAACACGCCGCCCTGCTCCGGCAGTTTGCCGACGTAGTCATCGAGGGGCGCAAGTTTGGTGGCAAAGCCGTTGACCTCCGCGAGATCGGCGACGCGGGTCGCAAGCTCCTCGGCGGTGCCGAGGTTCGATCCATAGAGCACTAATAGCGGCGTATTGTGCGCCGGCCGCGCGCGCACGCGCGGCGCCGCGACGCCCGTCGATACCGCAGATGTCGTCGTGGCCCGGCCCGCGTAAGCACCGCGATCCCCATCGGCGCGCGGTCGCACCTTGATCTTGAATCCATCCGGCTTGATGGTCAGCGTCTCCTTCAGCACCATCTGGTAGCGATGATTGTCAATCAGCTTGAAGCGCTGCAGGATCATGCCGATCGCAAGTGCGGCCTCGTGCATGGCAAAGCCGCGGCCGATGCAGGCGCGCTGGCCGTTGCCGAACGGTTTCCAGGCGTTGACGGGACGCGCCGCCTCGGCCTCGCGTGAAAAGTTTTCGGGATCGAAGGCATCCGGATTCGGTCCCCACACACTGGGATCGCGATGCAGCGCCATCACCAGCACGGTGATGAACTGATTTTTCTTGAGCTGGTATTTGCCGCCGATGGTCTCGTCCTTGAGCGGCGCGATGCCATAGGCCGGCGCCGGCGGCCACAGCCGCAACGCCTCCTTCAATATCTGCGTGATATAGGTGAGTTGCGTGACCTGCTGGTAGGTCGGCCTGGCCTCGATATCGGGCCCGAGAACGCGGTCGACCTCTTCATAGGCCTTCTTGAGCACTTCGGGGTGCTTCAACAACGCATAGATCGTGCAGGACAACAGACCGCTGGTGGTCTCGTGCCCCGCGATCAGGAAGGTGTTGATCTGGTAGCGGATGTTGACGTCGTCGAGCTGCTCGCCGGTAGCACGATCGACACCGGTCATCATGGCGCCGAGCATGTCTTTCTTCGCTTCGGCCGCTTCGGCGTTCTTGCGGCGCTCGGCGACGATCTCGTCGACCATCTTGTTCATGAAGGCGACGTCGGCGGCGAGATCGCGGCGGCGTTTCTGCAGCCACAGATTCTCCATCGGAATCCCGCGGGTCATCATGATCGTCTCGAGCGAGCGCACCAGCGATTCCACGAACGGATGATAGTCGCGCCGGTAGAACGAATTGAAGCGATAGTCGAAGCCGCACAGCCCGATGGTGTCGAGCGTCAGCGCCGTCATGTCGTGGACGACGTCGATCTCCTCGTCGCCGTTGAGCCGCTCCCATTTCTTCACCAGCTGTTCGGCGATATCGACCATGCTGGGGTGATAGGACTGCATGGCGCGGTTGCCGAACGGCTGCATCAGGATGTTGTGCGCCTTGCTCCAGTTCGGCTCGTTGGTATCGGCGGTGAACAGGCCGTCGCCGCCGACCGCGCGCACCCGGCGCAGCGAGCCGCGCACCGCCTTGTCGAAACGCTTCTCGTCGCTGAGCTCGTCGACGAGATCATGGCCGGAGACGATCACCAGCGGCGCGCCCATCATGTCGAGCCAGAAGATCGGCCCGAGCTCTTTGGTCAACCGCACCAGATGCTGCACCGGCGCCGTCGAATCCAGCGACAGCATGTTGCCGACCACCGGTTTCTTCGGCGGGTGCGGGATCGGGCTCAGTCTGTTCGTGGACGCCATTGCGGTAGGGTTCTCCTGATTAGTCCGTCATTGCGAGCGAAGCGGCCGCTCGGATTCGTCATTCCGGGGCGATGCGAGGCATCGAACCCGGAATCTCGAGATTCCGGGTCTGGTCCTCCGGACCATCCCGGAATGACGACCGAGCTTCACCCAAATCTCTTCCTACGCCATTCGATCAGCCTGGCGCTGACCTCATCGGGCTTTTCCTGCTGCGTCCAATGGCCGCTGCCGCGGACCAGGTATTTCTCGAGATCGGGAATGATTTTCTCCATGCCGTCGGCAGAGGACGGCGGCAGCACCTGGTCGTTCTCGGCCATGATCATCAGCGACGGCACCCGCACGGTATGGTCGATCTCGGCCGAGCGCTGCCAGTTGCGCGACATGTTGCGGTACCAGTTGATGCCGCCGGTAAAGCCGGTCCTGGTGAAGGTGTCGACGAACACCTTCTTTTCTTCCGGCGACAGGATCGGCGTCCGCGGATCGTGTCTGGCGTCGTAAGCGGCGATCATTTGCGGAAATGCGAGATTAAGCCGCGGCGAAGCGCCGACGCCGGCGACCACCTGCTCTGCCGGCGCGCCGTCGGGGCGTGGCGCCGGCTTGCGCATGAAGGCGTCGAAGGTCTGTTCGACCCGGCTGCCAAAAATCTTGTCGGGACCGTGCCCGGGGTCCTGAAACTGCACGATATACATGTGTTCGCCGAAGCGCTTGCGCAGCAGCTCGATCGGATCCGACGGCGCACGTGGGGTATGCGGCGTATTGATGCCGACCACGCCGGCGACGCGATCGATGTGCCGCAGCGGCATCTGCCAGACGATGAAACCGCCCCAGTCGTGGCCGACGAAAATCGCCTTGTCGATTCCAAGGTGGTCGAGCAGCCCGACCAGATCTCCGGTCAGATGCTCGATGTCGTAGGATTCGACCGGCTCGGGCCGATCGGTCGCGCCATAGCCGCGTTGATCCGGCGCGATCACCCGGATGCCGGCTTCGGACAACGCCTTGATCTGGTGCCGCCACGAAAACGCGATTTCCGGCCAGCCATGGCAGAGAATGACCGGTGGCGTGTCCGTTTTCGGACCTGCCTCGTAGTAGCCCATGCGAATACCGTTAGTCTCGGCGAATTGCAGCGGTGGCATTTCGATCATTGTGATTTCCTGCGTCGGCGCGGCGCGCTCTTGAGTTCCGCCGGTGGCGCGTAGGCCGCTTCAAGCGCCGCAAATTCTCCCGGCAGCATGTCGCACAACACCTGGACATGCGGAATGATGTTGGCGCCGGCGATAAAGCCGAAGTCGAGCTGGTCGCGGTAGCTCTGCACCGTGATGTTGAGCGCCAGCCCGTGGGTCGAGATCGAGACCGGGAAAATATGCAGCAACTCCGCACCCGCCGCATACAGCGTCTGGCGCGGGCCGGGCACGTTGGACACCGTGATATTCGCCGCCGGCGGCAGCACGTCCGACAGGCTGGAGCGGCTATAGAGCAGCGCCAGTATCTGGACCATGATCGGCGCGCCCAGCATGGAGATGTTGGATACCTGCGGCATCATCGCTCGCAGCGGATGCGACATCTCCTTGGACTTGGTGGACTGCGCGATGATCGCCTCCAGCCGCGCCTTGGGATCTTCGATATTGGATGCGATCGAGCAGATCATGCCGAACACCTGGTTGTTGGCGTCGGTATTGCCCTCTTCGCGCAGCGAGATCGGTACTGCCGCGGTCATCGATTTCGCCGGCAGCGCACCGCGTTCCAGCAGATAGCGCCGCACCACACCGGAGGAGATCGCCAGCACGACGTCGTTGAGCTTGCCGCCGGATTGTTTCGCCAGCGCCTTTGCCTGCGACAGGGAAATCGACACCCCGGCAAAACTGCGCTCCGAGGAAATCGATTTGTTCAGGATCGTCGACGGCGACACCATGCTGGCGATGCTGTCGCGCGATTTCGGATCGGAAATCTTGGCAACCACGTCCGAGACGCTTTTGAGCATCGCCGGCACGCTGCCGACGAATTTCACCGCGCTTTCGATCTGGAACATGGCGTTGTCGAACAGAATCGATCCGAGATCGCTTTTGCCGGAACGCGGCAGGTCGATGCCTTTGGCAGATGCCGCGGCGCCAAACGGCTGGCGCCAGAGCTGCTGGTAGGAATCGATCAAGTTGGCGGCGATATCGCGCGGCTCCTGGCCGACCTTCGCCCGCGCCGCCGGCGGCTCGACCTGCCTCGGCACCGGCGTCACGTCGTAGATCATGCTGGTGAGAGCCGCTCCGGCGCCGCCGTCGATGCAGGCGTGATGCATCTTGGAATAGAGCCCGATCTCGTTGTCCTTCATGCCTTCGAAGACATAGAACTCCCACAGCGGACGGGCGCGGTTCAGCAGCTTGGCGTGCATCCAGCCGACGATTCGCTCCAGCGTCGCGCGATCGTGTGGCGCCGGCAGGCTGCCGCGGAAGATATGGCGGTCGATATCGAACTGATCGTCCTCGACCCAGGAGGGATGATCGATGTCGAGCGGCGCCTTTTCCAGCCTTGCCTTGAGGATCGGCGCGATGTGCAGCCGCGCGGCGATCATCGCCTTGAAGTCCTCGAAGAAGTCGCCCTTGTAATCCTCCGGCAGGCGGAAGATCGCCATGCTGCCGACATGCATCGGCATTTCCGGCGTTTCCAGATACAGAAAAGAAGCGTCCATCGAGGACAGCTTTTTGGCGTCACTCATCATTTCCTCCCGGGAATTTTCCTTCCCAAGCACAAATCAGGTGGCGCCTTGGTGGCGCTTCTGGCGTTCAGGTGGTCCCGGTTTCCGGGACATTGGTCAGGATTGTGCCCGCTCAGCGGGCGCATATGCAATGGCAAAGGGTCCCGATCGGTCGAATTGCCTGAATTGGCCCTCGGCCTGGGCCAGACGGTCCGCAATCGCCCACAAAACGGCCGCGTTCACGCCGAGCCCGAGATGGCTGGCCAGACGCACCTCGATATTCTCGGCAGTATCGGAGGGACGCAACAGGCTCGTTTGCCAGTTCACGACGCCGTCGGTGCGTGAGTAGATCGAGGTAGCAGGAACCAGCAAGTCGCCGCCAACCGCCTTGCGAAGCTCCGATTGTGGTTCGACCCTCTCGCCCGACAACGCTTCGTAGAGCCGTCTGGCGTTAGTGGCGCGCACGTCACCCGTGAACGGACTCCCCAACGTCACGACACAACGCACCATCTCCGGGGCCTGCAGCGCCAGATCGCGCGCATAGACGCCGCCAAGGCTCCATCCGACGATGCTGACCTTGCGGCCGGCGGCGTTGTGAATTTCTGCGAGCCGGTCCCGTAGTAACGCTCGCATCCGCAAAAAGCCGCCGATGTTGCGGCCCATTTTCCATGCGTGGGCGTCGTAGCCGAGTTCCCGCAGATATCTGCGCATCGGCGCCATCGACAGATCGCCGGCAAGGAAGCCCGGAAAGGTCAGCACCGGATGCCCGTCGCCACGCGGCGCGCGCATCAGCAGCGGCGACAGCAACAGGCTGGCGTTGAATTCGAATATCCCTCGCACCTCGGCCATCAATAGGCCGAGGCTTGGCGGACGAAGCTCGCGCTTCGCCGGCGGTTCGTTGCGGTCGGGTGACGTCACTATTTGCTGGCCTTGGTGGCTGCCTCATCCTTGGTGGTTGTACCGCCCGAACCCAACCCTGCCATTGACACGAACATGTCCGAAAACCGCTCGGTGATTTTCGGATCGAAGGTGAACCAGCTCTGCATCAACGCTTCCGGCGAAAGCTTTTCGATGTTGGCCATCATCTGCTGCTGCAGCTTGTCCATCACAGCCGTTTGCATCGGCTTCATGTCCGGCAGCCCGAAGAACTGCCGGGCCTCAAGGGGCGTGCAATCTATTTCAATGTTTACCTTCATATGTGCTCCTGATTGGGCAGCCCGGCGCAGTATCGCCACGAGAGGCCGCACGACGCAAGCGGTGAGAGATATACTCCTCTCCCCGTTCTTAACATCTTCCACGGGGAGGGTCGGGGTGAGGGCTCTATCAACGGGCACGCTCGCTGAGAGTCCCCCTCACCCGAAATTCGCTTCGCGAATTCAAGATCAACCGAAACGCTCCACCGCATAGGGCGTGGGATCGGCGAATGGCGTCTCGCCGGTCATCATTTCCGCCAGCAAACGGCCCGTGGCGGGGCCGAGCGTCAGACCGTGGTGCTGGTGACCGAAATCGAACCACAGCCCGGCATGGCGTGGCGCCTTGCCGATCACCGGGATCATATCCGGCAAACAGGGCCGCGCACCCATCCAGGGTTGGGCGTCGATCGCCTCGCCCAGTGGAAACAGCGCGTGCGCCCGCGGCAGCGCACGCTCGAGCTGGATCGGCGTCGGCGGCGCATCGCGGCGCGCGAACTCGACGCCGGTGGTGAGGCGGATGCCGCGATTCATCGGCGCCAGCAGATAGCCGTTATCGAAATCGAGCACCGGATGATGCAGGACGGCGTTGCCGGCGGGCGCCAGATGCAGATGATAGCCGCGCTTGACACTGAGCGGAATCGAATATCCCAGCGGACGAAACACCAGGTCCGACCATGGTCCCAGCGCCACCACGACTTCCCGCGCGGAAACCGCACCGTCCGGTCCCGCAACGCGCCATCCGCCGGCGCCTTGTTCCAGCGTTCTTGCATCCCCTACCGAAAACCGGCCGCCCTTGCGCTTGAACAGCGCCGCATAGGCCTTGGCGAGTCCACCTGGATCAGGCACGAAGCCGGGGGCGGGCAGATACACCGCGCCGGCGAAATCGCCAGTGAGATTGGGCTCGCGCGCGAGGATCGCCTTGCCATCGAGAATCTCGCCTTCGACGCCATATTGCCTGGCGCGTTCGAAATCGCGCGCCGCGTTGGCAAGCGTCGCATCGGATCGAAACAGCTTGATCCATCCGGTTCGACGCAGCAGCTCCGGCACCCCGGCCTCGGCGACCAGCGCTTCGTGCTCGATCAGGCTGCGCCGGATCAACGGCAATTCTGACATCGCACTGTGCAGCGCCCGCTGCGGCGAGGACGCAAGATAGTAGCGCACCAGCCACGGCAGAAACTCCGGCAGGTCGGACAAGGCATAGCGCACCTGAGGCGCGCGGTTCATCGCATATTGCAGGATTTGTCCGAAATCGCGCGGAAACATGTAGGGAAACACCGACGCGCATTCGACGATGCCGGCATTGCCGAAACTGGTCCCCTCGCCTGCGAGTTCCTGGCGGTCGACCAGAATGACATCGCGCCCGCGCTGCTGAAGGTGCAAGGCGGCGCCGACACCGACCATGCCTGCGCCCAATACGAGAACGTCGGCCTTGAGTTCCGCCATCCGGCGCTCCCATCGAACAATTGCGTGGCGTCGCTTGCCGCCTCGCCAAGCTAGTTATTAAGGCACCGTCGCGCAAACCGGCTTGCGCCTGCGGAAATCGCGCTTGCGCGGCGGCTAAACTCTGGCAACAATAGACCCGATATAGACATCGATATTGCGAAAAATGACCACGCCACAGCGGAGAACGTGAACACATGTCGGTACGTCCAGGTTTGCTTGCAGCGGCCATCTCAATCGCCGCTTTTGCGTTTGTCCCGGCATCGGCCCAGACCTTGCGCTACGCCAACCAGGGCGACCTCAAATCGCTGGACCCCTACACGTTGCGGGAATCAACCACCATAGCCCATCACGGTCATGTCTATGAGGGGCTGACCGCCCGCGACAAGGATCTGCAGATTGTCCCGGCCCTGGCGGAGAGCTGGGAAACCCCGGAGCCGACCCGTTGGCGTTTCCACCTGCGCAAAGGCGTCAAATTCCACAACGGCGATCCCTTTACTGCCGACGACGTGGTGTTCTCCGCCGAACGGGTTCGCGCCAAGGGCTCCGACTTCCAGACACTGGTTCCGATCGATGCCAAGGTGGTGAAGATCGACGACTACACCGTCGATTTCATCCTGACCAAGCCCAACCCCATCCTGACTTCGCAGTGGGACGCCTGGTACATCATGGACAAGAAATGGTGCCAGGATAACGACGCCGTTGCACCGACACCGGTTGCCGCGACCACGCCGAGCTTCGCCTCGCTGCATGAAAACGGTACCGGTCCCTTCTTCATCGAGAGCCATCAGCCCGGCGTCAAGACGGTGTTCAAGGTCAACCCGAACTGGTGGGGCAAGCCCGAACATAATCTGAAGGAAATTGTCTTTACTCCGATCAGCAACGAAGCCACCCGTGTTGCCGCATTGTTGTCAGGCGAAATCGACGTCATCGAGCCGGTGCCGGTCCAGGACATCGCGCGGGTCAATAGCAGCCCCAATGCGATTGTCATGACCGGGCCGGAGATTCGCACCATCTTCCTCGGCATGGACCAGATCCGCGACGAACTCCTGTTCTCCAACATCAAGGGCAAGAACCCGTTCAAGGACATCCGGGTCCGCGAAGCCTTTTTCAAGGCCATCGATGTCGAACTGATCAAGACCCGGGTGATGCGCGGACTATCGACGCCGTCGGCGCTGATGATCGCGCCGCAACTGTTCAAGCTGTCGGGGGATTTCGTCCGTCCGAAATACGATCCCGACGGCGCCAAGAAATTGCTTGCCGAAGCCGGCTATCCCGACGGCTTCGAAGTCACCATGGACTGCCCCAACGACCGCTACGTCAACGACGCCGCCATCTGCCAGGCCGTCGTCGGCATGCTGGCGCGGGTCGGCATCAAGATCAATCTGCTGGCGCAACCCAAGGCGCTCTACTTCGCCAAGATCCTCAAGGCCGGCGGATTCCAGTCCTCGTTCTACATGCTGGGCTGGACGCCCGCCACGATGGATTCCCACAATGTCATGGAAGACATCATGGGTTGCCGCGACGATCCGTCGAAGGGGGGCGGCAACAACAATGTCGGCGGCTATTGCAACAAGCAGTTCGACGCGCTGGCCGGCCAGGTCCTGCAGGAAACGGATCCCGGCAAGCGGGACCTGCTGATCAAGCAGGCCTTCGAAATCGCCGCCAAGGATTATGCCTACATTCCCCTGCACCAGCAGGCGCTGGCGTGGGGCGTATCGAAAAAGGTCAAACTGGTGCAGCGCGCCGACAACCAGGTGCGGCTCTACTGGGCCACCAAACAGGAATAACGAGAAGAAATCCCGGTCGCCCAAAGCGCCGGGATTTTTCGTTTCCTCCGGCCTGACAAGCGAAAGAACCACATGCTCGCTTTCACTCTTCGCCGGGCCATTCAAGCTGTTGGCGTCATGATCGCGGTCGGGATCATTTCGTTTTCGATGTTCCGTTTCGCGGGCGATCCGGTCAACCAGATCGTCTCGATCGACACACCTGCCGCCCAGCGCGCCGAGATCCGAAAATCGCTCGGCCTCGACGATCCCGTGCCGCTGCAGTTCGCGCGCTACTTCGCCAACGCCGCGCAATTCAAATTCGGCGTCTCCTATACGTTCCGCCAGCCGGTGGCGGCCCTGCTGAAGGAGCGGATGCCGGCGACGCTGGAGCTCGCCACTTGTGCTACAATACTGGCGCTGGTGTTCGGCATCCTGATGGGCGTCTATTCGGCGCTGAGGCGTGACTCGTTTCTCGCAAAGATCTTCCAGGCGGTGTCGCTGATCGGGATTTCGCTGCCGACATTCCTGATCGGCATTCTCCTGATCTACCTGTTCGCGGTGGTGCTGGGCTGGCTGCCGTCGTTCGGCCGCGGCGAGATCGTGCGGATCGGCTGGTGGACCACCGGACTATTGACGGTGTCCGGCCTCAAGGCGCTGATCATGCCCTCGATCACGCTCGGCCTGTTCCAGATGACATTGATCATGCGGCTGGTGCGCGCCGAAATGCTCGAAGTGCTGCGTACCGATTATATCAGGTTCGCACGCGCGCGCGGATTGACCACGCGGGCGATCCATTTCGGTCATGCGCTGAAGAACACGCTGGTGCCCGTCATCACCGTCGCCGGCCTGCAATTTGGCTCGGTTATTGCATTTGCAATCATTACCGAAACCGTCTTCCAGTGGCCGGGCATGGGATTGCTATTCGTGCAAGCGGTGCAGAATGTCGATATTCCGATCATGGCGGCCTATCTGCTCGTGGTGTCGCTGATCTTTGTCACCATCAATCTGATCGTGGACATTCTCTATACGATCGTCGATCCCCGGCTGCGTGCGACCATCAGCCGTCCGGCGTGACCGGGAGATTGGCATGACCGAAACTCTCGTACCCCAAGCAGGCGAAACCGACGCTGGAAATGCCGGTACGCCCGCCTCGCCGGCAGGCCGGTTCACGCGCGCCTTCCAGAGCGACGTGTTCTATTCGTTCAGGCGCTCCCGGCTCACCATGGTGGCCGCCTCCATCACCGCGCTGTTTTTCCTACTGGCGATCTTTGCTTCGCTGCTCGCGGTGCAAAACCCCTTCGATCCCTCGCAACTTGAATTGATGAATTCGCGCATCTCACCGCTGTGGACAGCCGATGGTCAGAGTCCATTCCTGCTCGGCACCGACGAACAGGGCCGTGATGTCTTCTCCGCTATTCTGTATGGCCTGCGGATTTCGCTCACGGTCGGCGTACTCGGCGTCATCTTCGCCGGCACCCTCGGCATCATGCTGGGCCTGATTGCCGGCTATTTCGGCGGCGCCATCGATGGCCTGATCATGCGCATCGCTGACGTCCAACTCACCTTTCCCGCCATCCTGATCGCGCTGTTGATCAACGGCGTCGTCAAATCGATTTTCGGCAACCGGCTCGATGCCATGAGCACGCTGGCGGTGCTGGTGTTTGCCATCGGCTTGAGTTTCTGGGTGCAATATGCCCGCACCGTGCGCGGCTCGGTCATGGTCGAGAAGAACAAGGATTACGTCGCCGCCGCCCAGTTGATCGGGCTGCCGGCGCCCGTGATCATGCTGCGCCATGTGCTGCCCAACACGATGGGGCCAATTCTCGTGATCGCCACCATCAATCTCGCGCTCGCCATCATCACCGAGGCGACGTTGTCGTATCTTGGCTCCGGCATGCCAGACACCATGCCGTCATTGGGAACGCTGATCCGCATCGGCAACAATTATCTGTTCGCCGGCGAGTGGTGGATCGTGGCATTCCCGGGCATCGCGCTGGCAGGGCTGATCCTCTCGATCAACCTGCTTGGCGACTGGCTGCGCGACGCGCTCAATCCGAAGCTGCGATGACGCGAATGATCGCATGACCGAACCTGTTCTCTCCGTGCGTGACCTCCGGGTGGATTTCGTCACCCGCCGCAGCGTGCTGCACGCGATCGATGGGATTTCATTCAACATCGCCAAGGGCGAGGTGCTGGGCGTGGTCGGCGAATCCGGTGCCGGAAAATCCGTCACCGGCCTTGCCGTGATCGGACTGATCGATCCGCCCGGCCGCATCGCCAGCGGCGAGATTTACCTGTCGGGGCTCCGGATCGACAACCTGCCGCCGGAAGAGATGCGCCGTATCCGCGGCAAGCGCATCGGCATGATCTTTCAGGATCCGCTCACCAGCCTCAATCCGCTGTACCGGATCGGTGACCAACTGGTCGAAACCATCCGCACCCATCTCAATCTGTCGGAGACGGCCGCACGCAAGCGCGCCATCGATCTATTGGCCGAAGTCGGCATTCCCGCCCCGGACAAGCGCATCGATGCCTATCCGCATGAGTTTTCCGGCGGCATGCGCCAGCGCGTCGTGATTGCGCTGGCCATCTGCGCCGAACCCGAATTGATCATCGCCGATGAGCCGACCACCGCGCTCGATGTCTCGGTGCAGGCGCAGATCATCTCACTGATCAAGCGGCTCGGACGTGACCACGGCACCGCCGTGATGCTGGTAACGCATGACATGGGCGTGATCGCCGAGACCTCGGACCGGGTCGCGGTGATGTATTCCGGCCGGATCGCGGAAATCGGCCCGGTGCAGGACGTGGTGCAGCACCCGCTGCATCCCTATGCCAAAGGCTTGATGGGCGCGATTCCGACGCTTGCGGGCGACGCCGCGCGTCTCGTGCAAATCCCCGGCTCGATGCCACGGCTGTCGGCGATTCCGCCGGGCTGTGCCTTCAACCCGCGCTGTGCATTCGCGTTCGACCGCTGCCGGATCGAACGGCCCGAGCCGATCCGGCAGGGAACGCAGGATGTCGCCTGCCACCTCTATCATACCGCCGCCGCGGAGAACGCGGCATGAGTACGGCGCCGCTTGTGGATGTCAGGAATTTGCGCCGGGTGTTCGATGTCTCCAAACCCTGGCTCAACCGGGTGCTCGAAGGCGGCCACCTCGAATTTCTCAAAGCGGTCGACGGTGTGACGTTCGATATCGCCAAGGGCGAGACGTTTGCCCTGGTCGGTAAATCCGGCTCCGGCAAGACCACGGTCGCGCGCATGGTCGTCGGATTGCTGCCGCCGACCTCGGGCGAAGTCGTCATCGACGGGGTTTCGATGAGCGACGCCAGGCAATTGCAGGCGCGCCAGCAGTTGCGCCGACGCATCCAGATGATTTTCCAGGACCCTTATGCCAGCCTCAATCCGCGGCTGCGGGTCGATGCGATCGTGGCCGAGCCGATCCGCGCCTTCGACCTGATCCAGGGCGAGCGCGACATCAAGGCGCGCGTCGGCGAATTGCTGACCCTGGTCGGCCTGCACGCCGATGACGGCTGGAAATATCCGCATGAATTTTCCGGCGGACAGCGTCAGCGCATCGCGATCGCGCGCGCGCTCGCCTCCGAAGCCGAATTCATCGTCTGCGACGAGCCGACTTCCGCGCTCGATGTCTCGGTGCAGGCGCAGATCCTCAATCTGATGCGCGACCTGCAGGACAAGTTCGGGCTTACCTATCTCTTCATCAGCCACAACCTCGCCGTGGTCCGGCACATGGCGAGCCGTATCGGCGTGATGTATCTCGGCCGCATCGTCGAGATCGCCGAAGGGCGGGAATTGTTCGCCAATCCGCGCATGCCCTACACGAAAATGCTGCTCGGCGCGGTGCCGGATCTGGCGATGTCCGGCCGCCAGCGCATTCCCGTAAAGGGCGAAATTCCAAATCCGATCGATCCGCCGTCGGGCTGCGCCTTCAACCCGCGCTGCCCGCTGGTGTTCGATCTATGCCGGAGGCAAGCCCCCGCGTTGATCGACGGCGTCGCCTGCCATGCCGTCAACAATCCAGCCGCGGCAACCGTTCCGGCCTGATCACAGGGATGGGAGCGGCGGCGTGCCCGGTGCCGGTTGGCAGGCCGCCCCGGCTGTGGTCAAGTGCGCTACGTCCGCGACCTCAGCCGCAGGAACAGAATTCCATGAGCAAAATCAATCCCGATCCGTTCACCACCCGGCCTGAAATCGAGGGTACTTTTGGGGTGGTGACCTCGACCCACTGGATCGCGACCGCGGTCGGGATGGGTATCCTGGAAAGAGGCGGCAATGCCTTCGACGCCGGCGTCGCCACGGCGTTCACGCTGCAGGTGGTCGAACCGCATCTGAACGGTCCCGGCGGCGACGTCCCGATCATCGTGCACGACACCAGACGCGGGAAAACCGAAGTGATCTGCGGCCAGGGGCCCGCCCCGGCCGGCGCCACCATCGCGCATTACCGCAGCGAGGGGCTGGAGATGGTGCCCGGCACCGGGCTGCTCGCCGCCTGCGTTCCCGGCACCTTCGAATCCTGGATGCTGCTGTTGCGCGATTACGGCACGCTGCGGCTGCGCGACGTGCTAGAGCCCGCCATCGCCTATGCGCGCGACGGCTACCCGCTGGTAGAGCGTGCTTCAGCGACCATCAAGACCGTCGAGCAGATGTTCCGCAAATACTGGCCTACTTCGGCGGCGGTCTATCTGCCGAACAACGAGGTGCCAAAGCCCGGCACGCTCTTCACCAACAAGGCGCTTGCCGAAACCTATGCCCGCATCCTCAAGGAGGCCGAAAGCGCCGGCGCCGACCGCGTCGCCCAGATCGAGGCTGCGCGCAAGGCCTGGTCGCACGGTTTCGTCGCCGAGGCGATCGACAAATTCTGCCGCACGCAGGAGGTCATGGACGTCAGCGGCTCGCCGCATAAGGGCGTGTTGCGCGCCGACGACATGGCGCGCTGGCAGCCCACCGTCGAAGCCCCCCTCACTTCCGACTATGGCCGCTACACCGTCTGCAAGCCCGGTGTCTGGAGCCAGGGCCCGGTGATGCTGCAGCAACTCGCGCTGCTGAAGGGGTTCGAACTCGACGGGCTCGATCCTGCGGGCCCGGAGTTTATTCATCTGCAGGTCGAATGCGCCAAGCTCGCTTTTGCCGACCGCGAAAAATTCTACGGCGATCCGAAGTTCAGCGAAATCCCGATCGCGACATTGTTGTCGGATGCCTACAATGACGAGCGCCGCAAGCTGATCTCGAAAGACAAGGCGTCGATGGATTTCGTCCCCGGATCGGTCGAAGGTTTCGGTTCGGTGGTAAAGCTGCGCCGCCAGGAAGGCCTCCGCGAGGCCGTCGGCGCGATGGGCGCCGGCGAGCCCACCGTCGGCCGTTTCGGCGAGGTGCGCGGCGACACCGTGCATTTCGACATCATCGACCAGGCCGGCAACATGATCTCCTCGACACCGTCCGGCGGCTGGCTGCAGTCCTCTCCGGTGATTCCTGAACTCGGTTTCTGCCTCGGCAGCCGCGCGCAGATATTCTGGCTCGAGGAAAATCACCCGGCATCGCTGGCGCCGGGCAAGCGCCCGCGCACCACGCTCAGCCCGACCATGGCGTTGCGTGACGGCGAACCGTACATGGCCTGGGGTTCGCCCGGCGGCGACCAGCAGGATCAGTGGATCGCGCAATTCTTCCTCCGGCACGTCCACGCCGGGATGAACCTGCAGGAAGCGATCGACGCGCCCGCCTGGCATTCGGAGCACTTTCCGATCTCGTTCTGGCCGCGCACCGCGCGACCCGGCGTGCTGGTGGTGGAGAACCGCATATCCAAGGCGACCGTCGATACCCTGAAAGACCGCGGCCACATCGTCGAGACCGGTCCCGACTGGTCGGAAGGCCGCCTCACCGCCGCCTCAAGACTCGGCCGCCGCCGCCGCGCCGCGGCCAATCCGCGGGGCATGCAGGGCTACGCGGCCGGACGGTAAGGGCCGAGAACGAAGATGACCTGGTCGATCATCGCCCGCGACACCGCCACCGGCCAGTTCGGCATCGCCGTCGCGACGCGATTTTTCGCCGTCGGGGCGCGCGTGCCGCATATCGCCGCCGGCATCGGCGGCATCGCGACGCAGGCGCTGGTCAATCCCTATTACGGCATCGATGGTTTGAGACTGCTGCGCGAGGGACACGCTCCACGGGACATCGTGAAGACGCTCATTGCAGCCGATAGCGGCAACGCAAGCCGGCAATTGCACATCATGGATGCCAAGCGGGCGCATCGCTTCCCATACCGGGCGACGACTGCGTCGACTGGTGCGGACATATCGAAGGCAAGGGATTTTCGATCGCCGGCAACATGCTTGCCGGCGCCTGCGTGCTGGACGATACGGCTGAAGCCTATATCGCTGGCAAAAACCTCCCGTTCGCACAACGCCTGATCGCCGCGATGCGGGCGGGCGAAGCCGCCGGCGGCGACAAGCGCGGTAAGCAGTCCGCGGCCCTTCTGATCCACGACGAGGAAGAATGGTCGGCGCTCGACCTGCGCGTCGATGACCACGCAGATCCATTGGCCGAACTCGAACGCCTCGAACAAGTCAGCCGCGAGCGCTGGGTGCATTTCCGGAAATATCTGCCGAGCCGCACCAACCCGGCGGGAATTACCGATCGCAAGACCATCGACGCCGGAATCGAAGCCGCGATTGCGGGCCAGAAATGACGCAAGTCCCGCTGATCGAAATCGAAGGCTTGCGCGTCATCTTCCATGGTGACGACGGCCGCGAAACCCATGCGGTCGACAGCGTCGATCTCAGCGTGGCCAATGGCGCGACGCTCGGGCTGGTCGGCGAATCCGGCTGCGGCAAGAGCGTGACTTCGCTCGCCATCATGGGGCTGTTGTCGAAACATTCCGCCGAAGTCACCGGCTCGATCCGCTTTGACGGCTTCGATCTGTTGGAGGTGCCCGACCAGACCCTGCGTGACCTCCGTGGCAATCGCCTCGCGATGATCTTCCAGGAGCCGATGACGTCGCTCAATCCGAGTTTTACCATCGGCGACCAGATCGTCGAGACCATCCTGCGCCATCGCGGCGGACAGCGGCGCACCGCGCGCGAGCGGGCGATCGACCTATTGCGTCGCGTCCACATCCCCTCGCCGGAACAACGGATCGACGAATATCCGCACAAGCTCTCGGGCGGCATGCGCCAGCGCGTCATGATCGCGATGGCGCTGGCCTGCGATCCCCGCCTGCTGATCGCGGACGAGCCGACCACCGCGCTCGATGTGACCTTGCAGGCGCAAATTCTCGATTTGATGCGCGAGCTGAAGGCGGCGAGCGGGGCGGCGATCATCCTGATCACCCATGATCTCGGCGTGGTCGCCGAAGTCTGCGACGAGGTCGCGGTGATGTATGCCGGCGAGATCGTCGAGCGCGCCCCGGTCGATGAATTGTTCGTGCAGCCGCAGCACCCCTACACCGTCGGCCTGCTCGGCTCGATCCCGCGGCTCGACCGGCAAGCGACGCATCTCGCCACCATCGAAGGCATGGTGCCGAACATGACCGCGCCTCCGCCAGGTTGCCGATTCGCCGCGCGTTGCCCGTTCGTCGGAGAGGCTTGCGTCGCGGCGCCGCCGCCGATGGTGGCGGTGAGCCCCGGTCACTGGTCGCGCTGCATCAAGGCGCCGCTGGAGAGGCTGGTGTCGTGATGGCTGGGTTATCCTCCCTCGTGCCCCGGGCGCGACGCAGCACGCAGTGCTGCACCGTTGAACCGGGGCCCATCGCGCCACAAGCTGGGTCCCGGTTCTGCAGCGCATCGTTGCACGCTGCGCTGCGCCCGGGACACGAGAGATTTCGGAAAGATGGCGTATGACCGCGCTGCTCGAAGTGAAAAATCTCGTCAAGCATTTCGTCGCCGGCCGTTCGGTGTTCGGACGGCCGACCGCGTTCATCAAGGCGGTCGACGGTGTCAGCTTCTCGCGTCGATGCCGGCAAGACACTGGCGCTGGTCGGCGAATCCGGCTGCGGCAAATCCACCGTGAGCCGGCTGGTATTGCGGCTGATCGAGCCCGACGCAGGCAGCGTCAATTTCGAGGGCCGCGATCTGCTCGCGATGGACGCCAACGAATTGCGCGCGTTCCGCCGCGATGCGCAGATCATCTTTCAGGACCCCTACGCCTCGCTGAACCCGCGCATGACCGTCAGCCAGATCCTGACCGAGCCGCTGGCGCTGCACGACCTCGTACCACCGGCCCGCCGCCGCGAACGCGTCGAAGAATTGTTGCGTCTGGTCGGGCTGGAGCCGCGCTTCGCGCGCCGCTACCCCCACGAATTTTCCGGCGGCCAGCGCCAGCGCATCGCGATTGCGCGTGCGCTCGCGGTCGAGCCGAAACTGATCATCTGCGACGAGCCGGTATCCGCCCTTGACGTGTCGATCCGTTCGCAAATCCTCAACCTGTTGCGTGATCTGCAGGACCGGCTCGGCCTCGCCTATATCTTCGTCTCGCACGATCTGGCGGTCGTAAAACACATCGCCGACCGCGTCGCGGTGATAAATCTCGGCGGCATCGTCGAGACCGCGGATGCGCGGGCGCTGTTCGCCTCGCCGCGCCATCCCTATAGCCGCGCGCTGCTATCCGCGATCCCGGTGCCCAATCCGCGGGCAAAGCGCAGCCGCATGCTGCTGCAGGGCGAGATGCCGAGCGCGCTCAATCCGCCCTCGGGCTGCCGGTTTCATACCCGCTGTCCCTATGTGATCGAGCGCTGCCGCATCGAACGTCCAGACCTGCTTGCGGATAGCGCCGGCCACGCTACCGCCTGCCATCGTGTCGCGGAACTGCCGCCGCCGGACGCCGTCGTTCCCGCCAGTGGTGCGTTTTCGCCATCGCTGGAGCGATTGGTGGCGGCTTTCAGCGGCAGCGCGGAAGTAGCCGCTGCTTCCGGGGTTGGTATAGTCGGGGCCGTGCCGCCGGCGATTATCTGAATTCGTAGACAGGGAGAATAGTTCAATGAAAATCTTGCGTTTGGCCACAATAGCAGCGGCATTATTGCTCTCGCTTCAGGCAGGCGTTCAGGCCCAGACCACGCTGCGGATTGGCCTTGCGGAAGATCCGGACATTCTCGATCCGACGCTGGCGCGGACCTATGTCGGCCGCATCGTGTTTGCCGCCTTTTGCGACAAGCTGTTCGACATCGACGAAAAGCTCAACATCGTGCCGCAGCTCGGACTGTCCCACGAGACTTCGGCCGACGGCAAGGAGGTCACGATCAAGCTGCGGCCGAACGTGAAATTCCACGATGGCGAGCCGTTCGATGCCGAGGCCGCAAAATTCTCGATCGAGCGCCACATCACCATGGCAGGTTCCTTCCGCAAGCCGGAACTTGCCGTGGTGGACCATGTCGATGTCGTCGATCCCCTGACCATCAAGATCGTGCTCAAGACACCGTACTCGCCGTTGATTGCCCAGCTCACCGATCGCTCCGGCATGATGGTCTCGCCCAAGGCGGCGAAAGAGGCAGGCGACAAATTCGGGCTGCATCCGGTCTGCGCCGGCCCCTACAAATTCGTCGAACGCGTGCAGCAGGACCGCATGGTGTTCGAGAAATTCGCCGACTACTGGAACAAGGACCACATCTTCATCGACCGCGTGGTGTTTCTCCCGATCGTCGATGCCACGGTGCGGCTCGCCAACCTGAAGTCCGGCGGGCTCGATCTGATCGAACGGTTGCTGGCGACCGACATCAAGGCAGTGTCGGCGGACCCGAAACTCAAACTGTCGACCGCGATCGAGCTCGGATACCAGGGCGTGACGCTGAACATCGGCAACGACAAGGCCAAGGGTCCGCTGAGCCAATCCGCAAAGGTGCGCCAGGCGCTCGACCTGTCGATCGACCGCGAAGCGATCAATCAGGTCGTGTTCAACGGCGAGTTCAAGCCCGGCAATCAGTGGATCAATCCCGATCATCCCTACTACCAGAAGTCTTTTCCGGTGCCGCAGCGCGACGTCGCCAAGGCCAAGGCGCTGCTGAAGGAAGCCGGCGTCACGCCGCCGGTCAGCGTCGATTTCATGGTGCCGAAGGGCGCGGAAACCGAAGCCGTATCGCAGGTGATCCAGTCGATGGCGGCGGAGGCCGGCTTCGACATGAAGATCAGGGTCACGGAATTTGCGACCTCGCTGAAGGCGGCCGAGGCTGGAGACTACCAGGCCTATATGCTGGCGTGGAGCGGACGGATCGATCCCGACGGCAATTCCTATATCTTCCAGAAAACCGGCGCCCCGCAGAATTACAGCGCCTGGTCCAATGCCGACGCCGACAAGGCGCTCGACGAAGCGCGTCTCGTCACCGACCAGGCGCAACGCAAGGCGATCTATGAAAAGCTGACCAGGCTCGTGCTGGACGAAGAGCCGATCCTCTACATTTTCCACCGCAGGATATTGATCGCGCATACCACCAGGCTGGAAGGCTACAAGCAGATGCCCGACGGACTGGTGCGCGTGACCGGACTGAAGCTGAAGTGAGGATGAGCAGCGCAAACCCCTGCTCTGCTCCCTCCCCCCTTGTGGGGAAGGGTCGGGGTGGGGGGTGGCACACCCACAGAACCCCGTTGGGTTACCCCTCTCCCTGTCCCTCCCACACAAGGGGGGAGGGAACGATGTTGCGATCACCGGCAGTCGCATCAAAAATTCTCGGGCGTCGTACGGTACGCGTCGCATGCTGAGTTTCATCGCCAGGCGCATCGTGCAGCTGATCCCGACGCTGTTCTTTGTGTCGGTCCTGATCTTCTCGCTGCAGCATCTGTTGCCGGGCGATCCGGCGCTGGTGATGGCCGGCGAGGAACACGATCCCGCCGTCATCGCGCAGATCCGCCAGCAATACCGGCTCGATCAGCCGATCCCGATCCAGTATTTCTACTGGGGCAAGGGTGTCTTATCGGGCGACTTCGGTGAATCCCTGCGCATCAAGGTTCCGGTGCGCGAGCTGATCGCGCAAAAACTCCCGGTGACGATGCAGCTGGCGTCGATGGCGATCGTGATCGCGTTTCTGATCGGCATTCCCGCCGGCATCGTCTCGGCGGTGAAGAAAGGCACGGCCTGGGACTACGGCGCCAATCTGTTCGCGCTGTGGGGCATCTCGACGCCGAACTTCTGGCTCGGCATCATGCTGATCTTCCTGTTCTCGATCGAGCTCGGCTGGCTGCCGGCGTCGGGCTATGTGCCGCTCACCGAGAACTGGCGCGCCAGCCTTGCCGCGACCATCATGCCCGCCTTCGTGCTCGGCAACGCCATCGCCGCGATCCTGATGCGGCACACCAGAAGCGCCATGCTGCAGGTGCTGGAAAGCGACTATGTCCGCACCGCCCGCGCCAAGGGCCTGTCCGAGCGCTCGGTCATCCTCAAGCACGCCATGCGCAACGCGCTGACGCCGATTATCACGCTGGGTGCGCTCGAACTCGGCACCTTGCTGTCGGGCGCGGTGCTGACCGAGCAGATATTTTCAATTCCCGGCTTCGGCAAGCTGATCGTCGATGCCGTGTTCAATCGCGATTACGCCGTCGTGCAAGGCGTCGTGCTGGTGACGGCGACGATCTACATCACGCTCAATCTGGTCGCCGATATCGCCTACATCCTCGTCAATCCCAGGCTGAGGGCGTAGCGCATGGCCGAAATTGCACTTGGCGCCATTCCCGTCGCCTCCGACGAACTGGAAAGCCCGGCGCGGCGCGCGCTGCGCCGGCTGTTTGCGCGCAAGGGCGCGGTGGTGGGCTTGATCGTGATCGCGATCTTCATCCTGCTCGCGGTGCTTGCGCCCTGGATTGTGCCTTATGATCCGATCGCGACCAGCTGGACCCTGGTGCGCAAACCGCCTTCGGCGCTGCACTGGTTCGGTACCGACGATCTCGGCCGCGATATCCTCAGCCGCGTGGTCTATGGGTCACGCGCCTCGCTGATGGCAGGTGCGATCTCGGTCGGGATCGCGCTCGGGATCGGTGTGCCCTTCGGGCTGCTGTCGGGCTATCGCGGCGGGTTCATCGACGCCCTGATCAGCCGCGTCACCGACGCCATGCTGGCCTGCCCGTTCCTGATCCTCGCTATCGCGCTGGCAGCGTTTCTGGGACCGAGCCTCGGCAACGCCATGATCGCCATCGGCATCACCACTACGCCGATCTTTGTGCGCCTGACCCGCGGCCAGACCATGAGCGTCAAGGTCGAGGATTATGTCGAGGCCGCCCGCGCCATGGGCAATCCGCGCTGGCGGATCGCGCTGTTTCACATCCTGCCGAACATCATGCCCGCGCTACTGGTGCAGGCGACGCTGTCGATTGCCGCCGCGATCATCGCCGAGGCGGCATTGTCGTTCCTGGGACTGGGCCAGCAACCGCCGGCGCCGTCCTGGGGCAGCATGCTCAACTCCGCCCAGCGTTTCCTCACCAACGCGCCATGGATGGCGCTGTGGCCGGGGCTTGCGATTTTCCTGGTGGTGTTGTCGTTCAACCTGGTCGGCGACGGCCTGCGCGACGCGCTCGATCCAAGGGAGCGATAGCCTTTCATCACCTCTCCCATCGGGAGAGGTGAAATGCGCCCGTTGCAACAGCTTATATCACCATCTCTCTTAACACCCGTCTGCAATCCATCTCGTATTCGAGATCGATCACGGGCGGCCGGGCGAAATGCCAGGTCAGGCCGGAGCGCGCGGCACCGCGGCGCACCAGTTCCTCGGCAAAGACGTGATGAAAATCGTGGATGGTGTAGGTCTGCGCCGCCGTGGCGTCCTTCCAGCCGAAACCGAACGCCGCCATGCGCTTTTCCATGGCGGCGACCACGTAGCGGACCTTGTCTCTCAATCCCATCCGGACTGATGTCGCGGTACCGCACCATACGCTCGGCATAGCTGGCGCCGCCGTCGAGCGATTCACCGCTGCCGGCAATGACGAAGCTCGGCGTGGTGTTCGGGCTCGGACGCGTGAAGGAAAAGGCATAAAACGACGGCTCGGCTGGCGGATCAATCTCGGGACAGACATTGCTGCGCGCCACCGGGTTGGTGGTGCCGTCGTAGATGCCCCATTCCTTCAGCGTCTCGACATAATGCAGATTGAAATTGCGAAACCCTTGATCGGTGAACGCCGCCGGCGAGCGCAGTTCGCAGGCGCAGAACGAGGTCAGCGGCCGCCCCGCCGCCTCGATATATTTCCTGACCAGCGCAAAGCCTTCGGCCAGCGGCGGCATTTTGTCGAACCGCACCCGCTCGATCTCATAGCCGGGACTGGCGGCAGCACCCGCGGAATATTGAAACACCGCTGGAATAAAACTGTAGTTACCGGCTGCAAACTCGCTCGTCATGTTTGGATATCCTCTTGCTTCGACTATTCCAGTTGCATGCGGACGCCCTTGGCGCCGTTGAGCAGCCGCCGGAGATGAAAGCCTGCCAGCGCATCGTCGGCATGCAGCCCAACCAGGGCGGCGAAGGCTGGCATCGCAGCGGCATCCTCGGCTTCGAGCTTGGCGAAGGCCTCCGAATATTGCGCTGTTGTCGGGCTCGCGAACGCGGTCGCCGACAGCGGCTCATAGGCTCGCAGCGGCTCGCTGCGCCCGCGCAGCATCAGGTCGCCGACCGGTCGGCCCTGAAACTTCTTGGTGCCGGCGGCAATCGCGGCGCTGACGCAAATGCGTGTGCCAAGGACCTTGTTGGCGGCTTCAAGCCGTGCCGCGATGTTGATGGTGTCGCCGTAGGCGGTGTAGTCGAAAAAGCGGCTGCCGCCGAAATTCCCGACCAGCGCGGGCCCGGCGTGAACGCCAATGCGCGTCACGCCGAAATTCACGCCTTTTTCCTTCCAGCGCCCGCGAAACGCCTGCGCCCAGGCATCCAGATCATGCGCGCAGGCGATCGCGCGGGTCGCGTAGTCCGGCTGATCGCCGGGAGCGTTGAACAGAATCTGGATCGCATCGCCGATAATCTTGGCTACGGTCCCTTCATGCGCGAACACGACGTCCGTCATCCCGCCGACATATTCGTTGAGCAGCGCGCCCAGCACTTCCGGCGCGGCCGTCTCTACCAGCGAGGTGAAGTTGGTGATGTCGGTGAAGATGGTCGCGACCTCGCGGCGATGCACCTCCATGCCGTTGCTTTCGCCGACCGACGCCAGCCGGCTGGCGATCTGCGGCGAAAAATATCGCGACAGCGATGCGTGGGCGCGCTCGGCCTCGATCTGGCGGCGGCGCGCATCGCGCATCGTCTCGACATGACGGATGGTCTTGTCGATGGTCATTTCGAGGTCGCCGAAATCGATCGGCTTGGTCAGGAAATCGAACGCGCCTCGATTCATGGCGGTGCGGATATTGCTCATATCGCCATAAGCCGACACGATAATGGTCGATTTCTTCTCCTCGGCTTCCTGCAGTTTCTGCAGCAATGAGAGCCCATCCATCCGGGGCATATTGATGTCCGACACCACCATATCGACCTGCGGATGATTCTCGATCGATTGCAGCGCCTCGATGCCGTCATGAGCGAATACGAACGCCACCGTGCCCTCTCGGATCTGCTTGCGGAACTTCTGCAACACCAATGCCTCGAGATCGGGCTCGTCATCGACAACGAGGATTGTAGCGGTCATGCGGCTTGCCCGAGCCTTGTATCGATCTCGTGGCGCAACAACGCAAAATCGATCGGTTTGGTGAGCAAACCGACCGCACCGCGCTCGATCGCCTTGCGCCTTGTTTCGGCATCGCCATAGGCGGTGATCATGATCACGGGAACGTCGGGCCGCTCGGCCCGCACCTTGGGCAGCATTTCGAGTCCGCTCATGCCGGGCATGTTGATGTCGGACAGGATCAGGATCAGCGACGGATCCCTGATCTCGGCAGCGCGGACCAATGCTGCCGGCGCCGACGGGGCGAATTCCATCATAAAGCGTCCGGACTTCAGGTCGCGGCGGAATTGCTGACGAAACAGGGCTTCAACGTCGGGCTCGTCATCGACGACGAGAATGTAAACGCTCAATGTGGGCCTCCGGAATGTGTCTGTGCCGCCGTCCGTGGCAGCGTAATGATGAATTCGGTAAATACGCCAGGCTCGGTATCGACGTCGATTGTGCCGCCATGTTGTTTCACCACGATGTCATGGCTCATCGACAGGCCAAGCCCGGTGCCCTCGCCCGCGGGTTTGGTGGTGAAGAACGGATTGAACATTTTCTCCTTCACTTCCAGAGGGATGCCGGTGCCATTGTCGCGGATCCGGATTTCGACCCTGTTGCCGAGGTTTTTGGTGGTCGCGCTCAGAACAGGTTCGAAGCGTTCCTCGCCGGCTTCCTTGCGCTTGGTGGCAGCATAGAACCCGTTCGAGATCAGATTGAGAAATACCCGGGTGATTTCCTGTGGATAGAGGTCGATCATGCCGGCGCCGGAATCGAAATGGCGCTGCAGGGTGATGTTGAAGCCGGATTTTTCTGCGCGGGCGCCATGATAAGCCAGATTGAGGCTCTCCTCGACAATGGCGTTGATGTCGGCGGAGCGGTGTTCGCCTGCGCCTTCGCGCGAATGCAGCAGCATGTTTTTCACGATCGAATTCGGCGCGCTTGCCGTGCTGCACCACCTTTTCGAGATTGCCCTTTAGCATATGCGTGAGTTCGTCGATCTCCTCCCGCACCTTGTCGTCGAGTGCGGCCGGCTTGAGCACGTCGTTCAGTTCGTCGACCAGTTCCGCCGACAAGGCCGAGAAGTTGTTGACAAAATTGAGCGGATTCTCGATTTCGTGCGCGATGCCCGCAGTGAGCTGGCCGAGCGAAGCCAGCTTCTCGGTCTGCACCAGGCGGTCCTGCGCGGTGCGCAACTCGTCGAGCGAAAGCGACAATTCCCTCGTTCGATCCTGCACCTGGGTAAACAGTCTTGCATTCTCGATGGCGATGACGGCCTGGTCGGCGAACGTCCGCACCAGTTCGATCTGCCGAGCCGTGAACGGACCGGGTTCGGGCCTTGTCAGGGTGAGCACGCCTTCCACAGCGCCGTCGCGCATCAACGGCACGCCGAGCGTCGCACGAAACTCGCCCAATTCGGGCGCCATGCCAAAATTGTATTCGGGATCGACCGTGACGTCCGGCAGATGCGCAAGCTTCCCGTCCATGAAGACGCGGCCGGAAATCGTCTCGCGCCCCGCCTTGATCGGATGTTCACGCAGAAAATCGATCATGGCCGGCGGAGCACCGGATTCCGCCTGAAGCCGCAGGACGTCGCCATCGCGCAGGAAAATCACGCCGGAATTCGCGCCGCACAGTGCCTTGGCCGATTTGGTCAGGGTCGTGAGCACGGACTTCAGGTCGAACGCAGAGCGGCTGATGACCTTGAGCACATCGGCGGTTGCCGTCTGCTGCTGCAGGGTTTCGCTGAGTTCGGTGGTGCGAAGCTGGACCTTCTTCTCGAGGTCGGTATAGGATTCCTGCAGCCGCGCGCCCATGTCGTTGAACTGGTTGGCCAGACCTTCGAGTTCGTCGCCGGTCTTGATGGAGATGCGTTGGGCGAAATCGCCGCCGCCCATCCGCTCGGCGCCCGCGCGCAACGCCTGGATCGGCACCACCATGCGCCGTGCCAGAAACACCCCGGCGAACACCGCGAAGATCAGCGCGCCCAACAGCACGATGGCCAGCCGCTGCAGCGCCAGGTAGAGCGACGCATAGGCCTCCTCGACCGGCAATTCGACGAACATGGTCCAGCCCAGCGGCGCGATCGGTGCGGACGCCGTCAGTACCTCCTGTCCCTGGATATTGCGCGCGCCCTGCAGCGCGTCAGGGCCCGAATTCGCCGTACCGTTCTGGGCGGCCTGCACCTGCACCAGCTTCGACATGTCGGTGTTGCGCAGCACCAAGCTGATATCCGGATGCGCGATCAGCCGTCCCTGCGCGCCGACCACGTAAGCATGACCGCGCTCGCCGACCTTGATCTGCGACACCACATCCCAGATCAGCTTGAGATTGACCTCCGCGATGCTGACGCCGGCATCCTTGCGGGTGCCGGCCAGCGACAGCGTCATATAGGGCTCGGACTTCGCGGCGGAAATAGACCGGCCCGTAATAGACCTTGTGGGCGACGGCCTCGGTGAATTTCGGATCCTTCGACAGATCAACCCCGCTATCCACCACGTCCATGGCCAGCCGCGACACCCGCAACCGCTCCTTGCCGGTGGAATCGATCTGCGCCAGTTCGGTGATGGCCGGCACCTGCCGCAACAGCCGCAGTGCGTCGAATCGGCGCGGCTCGATCGAGCCCGCCGACCATGGCAACTGGGTGGTCCAGCCGAGCTGGCTTTCGATTTCCTTGATGAACTGGCTGATCTTGGCCGCCGCCGCCTCGGCCTGTTCGTGCTGAATCCGGATCAGCGCGACCTTGTGCTCGCGATAGTAAAAGAAAACCTCGAAAATCCCGTTGGATAGCAGCGCCACGCCCACCACCGCCACGAACAGCGCGACGTATTTGGTGAACAGCCGGCTGCGGATTTTCGCGGCCGGCGCCCCGGCCGCGCGAGCAACCTCCGGCGCCGGCGAAGCTGCCACCGTCCGGCTCTGGGGCGTGTCGGAATGCAGGGAAATGCTCATCCGGCCCCATTTAGCAAGAACCGGCGGCATTGTCTCTTGCGGCGGTGCGGGAGGATCACTCGATGATCTCGTCGGCGGTCGCCTGCAGCATCTGCGAAACCTCGATTCCCAGCGCTTTCGCGGTCTTGAGATTGATCACCAGCTCGAACTTGGTCGGCTGCTGCACCGGCAGGTCGGCCGGCCTGGTCCCCTTCAGGATGCGATCGACATAGGCCGCGGCGCGCCGGTGCAGCTCCGTCACATCGACCCCGTAGGACGCCAGCCCGCCATCGGCCGCGCCAAACCGCCAGGGGAAGATCGTCGGCACCCGGCTGGCAGCGGCTTGCGCGATGATCGCCGGTCGATGCACGGCCGTGAAGACGTCCAGCATGACGACGAGGCCGCCGTCCGCCTCGCCTCCGAGTCCTTTGACCGCGCTTTCGATTTCGCCGTCATTATGGACAGGGAAAGGAAGCACCTCGGCCTGCAAAGCCGGCGCCGACGCCGCCACCGACTTGAGGAAAAAGCCGCCACCGCCGGGCGCGGTATCCGGATTGAAGATGACTCCGACCCGCTTCAACGAAGGCGTGATCTTCTTGAGCAGTTCGATCCACTTGCCACCCATCGTCGCTTCGAAATTGGTGAAACCGGTGATATTGCCGCCGGGGTGCGCCAGATCGGCAACGAACCCGTCGCTGACCGGATCGGTCACCGACACAAAGACAATCGGGATCGTCGACGTCTGGTTCGCCACCGCCTTCAGCGTCGGCGTGGTCTCGCAGACGATCACGTCCGGATTGAGTTCGACCAGCTCCTTGGCGTAACCACGAACCCGGTCGATCTCGCCGACGCCGAAGCGATAGGTGATCGCAACATTGCCGCCGTCCTTCCAGCCGAGTTGTTCCAAGGCCTCCCTGAACGCCGCCATGCGCGCCTGGGTATCCGGCTCGTTTTGCGCATATCCCATCAGCATGCCGACATGCCTGACGCGATGCTGTTGCGCGCGCGCGGGTCCCGACGCCGCAACCGCGACGCCACCGATCAGGCTGATGAACTCGCGCCGTTTCATGGCGGCATCCGCTTGTCGGGGCGCCCAGGCAATCCCGCGCCCCGCAGGCAGGGTATCACGGGACGGTGCGAAAGCGACGGCGAAGATCAGCGCCACCGGCCAGATAAAACATTGTCCGGCCTGGGACTCAGGTCGCCTTCAGTGCCTTCGGTCCCAGATCGAATTCCGCGATCTGCTTGCTCCGCTCGGATGCGGCTCCCGCTCGGTGGTCGGTGGCGATGGCGACATAGACCGCCGGAAGCACGAACAGCGTGAACAGCGTTCCAATCGACATGCCGGCGACGACGACAAGCCCGATCGAGAACCGGCTGGCGGCGCCCGCGCCCGACGCGGTCAACAGCGGCAGCAACCCGGTCACCATCGCCGCCGTGGTCATCAGGATGGGACGAAGCCGGACCCGGGCCGCCATCTCGATGGCCGAGCGCTTGTCCAGACTTTCGTTGAGCTGCAATTCGTTGGCGAACTCGACCATCAGGATGCCGTGCTTGCTGATCAGCCCGACCAGCGTCAGCAATCCGACCTGGGTGTAGATGTTCATCGTGGCAGCGCCAAAGAACAGCGGAATCAACGCACCCACGATCGCCATCGGCACGCTGATCATAATGACCAGGGGATCGCGCAGGCTCTCGAACTGCGCCGCCAGCACCAGGAAGATGATGATCAGTGCGAAACCAAAGGTAATTGCAAGCTGGTTTCCTTCCTGCACATATTGTCTGCTGTCCGCGAGATAGTCGTGGCTGAATCCGGCCGGGAGCTTGTTGGCTTCGCCCTCGAGGAAGTCGACCGCCGTTCCGACCGTCACGCCGGGCATTGGCACCGCCTGGAAGGTCGCGGAGTTCAACTGATTGTAGTGGGTCAGGGCGTTCGGATCGGTCGCCGTCTCGATCGAAACGACTGTGGAAAGAGGTATCTGCTGGCCCGTCGCCGTCGGCACATAATATCCGCCGAGCGCCTCCGGCGACAACCTCTGGCCGCGCGGCACCTGCGGAATGACCTGATAGGATCGCCCCTCGAGGTTGAACCGGTTGACGTAGTTTCCGCCCAGCAGCGTCGCCAGCGTATTGCCGATATTCTGCATGGTGATGCCGAGATCGCTTGCCTTCGAGCGGTCGATCTTGACCCGCACCACCGGCTGGTTGAAATCGAGATCGCTGTCGGAGACGATGAACAAGCCGCTCTTGCGCGCGGCATCCTTCAGTTTCACCATCTGCTCATAGATCGCCTGAAATCCGTTGGTCGAATTGATCACCATCTGCACCGGCAATCCGCCGGGGCCGCCCGGCAAGGGCGGCAGGTTGAACGCAAACGCGTTGACGCCTTCGATCTTGCTGAGCTGCGCCTGCACCAGCGGCTTCAGCTTGATCGAGGAGCGCTCCCGCTCGTCCCACGGCTTGAGCAGCATGCCGGCGATCCCGTTTTGCGGGCCATTGATACCGTTGATGGCAAAGCGAAGGTCGGTCTCCGGGAAGCTGGCGAATGCCCTGTCGAGCTTCTCGCCGTAGAAGTCCGCGTAGTCTATATTGGCGTATTTCGGCGCCTTGGTAACGGCGAACACGATGCCCTGATCTTCTTCCGGCGCCAGTTCCTTCGAGGTGTGCATATAGAGGAAACCGACCAGCCCGAGGATGGTCAACGCGAACAACCCGGTAATCGGGCGATAGTCTAGCGAGCGGTCGAGTTGACGGCCGTACCAGCGCGTCATCGATCCGAACACCCGGTTGACGACCTTTGCAAACCGTCCTTCCTCGGCGCTTTTGAGGAAAATCGAGCACATCATCGGCGAAAGCGTCAACGCGATGACACCGGAAACGATCACCGATCCGGCCAGCGTGAACGCGAATTCGCGAAACAGCGAACCCGTCAAACCGCCTAGGAAACCGATCGGCGCGTAGACGGCGGCGAGCGTAATGGTCATGGAGACGACGGGGCCGACGATCTCGCGCGCGCCCTGCATCGCGGCCTGCACCGGAGGTTTGCCCTCCTCCAGATGGCGATGGATGTTTTCCACCACCACGATGGCGTCGTCGACCACGAGCCCGATCGCCAGCACCATCGCCAGCAGCGTCAGCAGGTTGAAGCTGAATCCGGCCATCAGCATCAGGCTGCAGACGCCGATCAGCGACAGCGGGATGGTCACCACCGGAATGATCACCGAACGGAACGACGCCAGGAACAGGAAGATCACCACCACCACGATGATGACGGCTTCACCGAGCGTCTTCTCCACCTCGTCGATCGAGGATTGAATGAACTTGGTCGAATCGTATGCCACCTTCATTTTCATCGAAGGCGGCAGGTTGCGCTCCAGTTCCGGAAACAGCGTGCGCACGCCCTTGACCAGCGTCAGCGGATTGCCCTGCGGCGTCGCCTGCACGCCGATAAAGATCGCATGCTCGCCATTAAAGGCGACGCTGGCGTCGGTGCTCTGCGCCGCCAGTTCGACGGTGGCGATGTCCTCCATTCGCACAAACCCGCCGTCCTTGGATTTGACGATCATGCGCTTGAACTGTTCGAGATTCGTCAGGTCGGTGTTGGTCGATACGTTGGAGACGATCAAAAAGCCCTTGGCCTGGCCCGCCGCCGCCTGGAAATTATTCGCAGCGATCGCGAGGGATACATCGCCGGGCGAAACATTGCGCCCGGCCATGCGGACGGGATCGAGCCATAGCCGCATCGCGAAGGTCTGGCCGCCGAGAATATCCGCGGAAGCCACGCCATCGACGGTCGAAAGCACAGGCTGCACCACCCGCGTCAGGTAATCCGAGATCGCCGATCCCGACAGCACTTCGCTGGAGAAACCGAGATACATCACGGCGGTGGTCTGGCCGGTGGTCTTGGTCACGACCGGATCGTTGGATTCCTTCGGAATGAGATATTTGACCGAATTCACCTTGGCCAGAACTTCGGTCAACGCCTGGTTGGGATCGAAATTCAGTTTGACGTAGACCTGAATGGTGCTGGTCCCGAGCACCGAGGACGAGGTCATGTAGTCGACGCCTTCGGCGGATGCGACGGCCTGCTCTATCGGGGTGGTGATGAATCCCTGAATCAGATCCGCCGACGCACCGGGATAGACGGTGGTGACGTTGACGACCGTATTCGACAGTTTTGGATATTGCCGGATCGGCAGGCTGGTCGCTGCCCGAAAGCCGATCAGGAGAATCAGCAGGCTGACGACAACCGACAAAACGGGACGCTTGATGAAGATATCGGTCCAGACCATCGAATACGCTCCGTTGGATCGCGATCCGATCAATCGGACCCTGATCTCATCTCTGTTTTTCGTTTGTCCGGATCATGCCTCGCATGTCCGGATCATGCTTCAATACCGCGGCGGATTGGCCGGAATCGGCGGAGCCGGGTCGGTGGAGATGGCCACCGCCGCTCCCGATTGCAGCTTGAGCTGGCCGACGGCGACGACGCGGTCGCCCGGTTTCAGCCCGCTGACGATTTCGGCGCGTCCGTGAATCCGGTTGCCGGTCCGCACAAAGGTGCGAACGACGGTGAGACTGGTCTTGCCGTCATCCGCCTTCTTCTCCGTGATCAGATAAACGGAATCGCCGTACAGCGTGTAATCGACCGCCGTTTCGGGTACCGTGACGACCGCCGGCTTGTCGGGCAGCACCACGATCGTGGTCGCGAACATGCCGGGCTTGAGAATGCGATCGGGATTGGCGAGCGTGGCCTGCACGCGGATGTTCCGCGTGTCGGTGGCGATCTGCGGTTCGATCGTGGTGATCTTGCCTTCGAAGGTCTTGCCGGGATAGGCGTCGACCGCGATGCGCACGGTCTGGCCGGTCTGGAGGGCTGCACTGTCCTTTTCCGTGACCGTGAAATTCGCATACAGCTCCGACAGGTCCGTCAACGACACGATCTGGGTGCCCGCCGTCAGGAACTGGCCGACCTCGACATGGCGGACGCCGAGTTCGCCGTCAAACGGCGCGCGCACCAGCTTCTGCGAAATGATCGCCTGTGTCTTGGCGATGCCGGCATTGGCCTGATCGAAAGTCGCCTGCGCCGCATCGGCAGTCGCCTGCGGACCAAACTGCCGCGCGGCGAGTTGCTTGGCGCGGTCCAGTGCGAGCTGAGCCCCGATCGCCTGCGCCTTGAAGCTCGCCAGATCGCCCTGGTCCGGGCCATCGAACAGCTGCAGCAGCGGGCTTCCGGCCTTCACATTGGCGCCGGCCGTGAACAGGATGTCGGTGATGCGCCCGGAGACGTCTGAGGTGACATTGACCTGATGCACGGCGGCGAGATCGCCGACCGCCGTCAACAGATTCGGAATCACCTCGCTCTTCGCCTCGGCAACGGTAACGGTTGCCGGCGGCGGCTTATTGTTGGCGAAGAACTGCGCGATCATGTGGCTGCGGAAGGCATTGAAGCCGACCAGCGCGCCGACCAGCAGCGCCAGCAGCAGGCCGACGATGATGAACCAGCGCACCATCCGAACCGGCCGCGCGCGCGGCTTCTCGGTGATCGGCTGGCCCGAAATATTGGATTCGGTCACAATGTTCATATCATGCACCTTCTGCAGTTACCGGCTGCCCCGGATCAGGCGCCATGGCCCGATCCAGGTGGGAAACAATCGCGGGTTCGTTAAGACCAATTCCACGGAGAATGAATTCGCAAAGCTGCCGCTCGAGACCGGCGGCATTGCCGTAAGCGAGACAGGGAACGGCGGGAAGTCGTGCCAGCGCCGCCATCAGCACGGTGTGATGCGCGAACCAGAACAAGTTAAGCGGCGCGCTTCCTACTCGCGACGCCTCGCCCGCCGCCACGGCACGATCGAGCGACGAGATGAAAACCGGCCCGATCAGATCGCCGACTTTCGCATAGAGCAATCGCGCGAATTCGCCATCATCGAGATGGCTCGTGGTCATCAGCCGAAGCCGTTGCGACTCCTGCTCGTCCGGGAGATCCGCAATCTGCATGAAGTGCCGGACCATGCCCTTGACCAGTTCGACCAGGGTCGCTGTCGACGGCTCCTGCCCGAGCAGATGTGCCAGATCGGGATCGGCTTCACACTCTTCAGCGAGGATTTCCGCATACAGCGCCGATTTGGTCGGGAAGTGCTTGAACAGCAATCCTTCGGAAATCGCGGCCGCCGCGGCCACACTTTTGGTCGTAGTGCCGGCAAAGCCGTTGCGGGCGAAACACCGCTTGGCGGCACTCAGTATCAGTTGCCGCCGCAAATCGCTGGTCATGCGTAATGTGGACATGCCGTGTGAGTAATCACTCACTTAGGCAAATGTCAAGGAACTTACTGCGGTGCACCAATTCTGCTGAAACTAGATGGGCTTAAACCCCAGCGACCCGCGGATACGCCCCACGGTGAACTGACCGTCCCGGCTGGAGAGCACCCGTTCCAGATTCGCGTTGTCGATCTTGACGCTGGCAAAGCGCGGCCCGCTGGAGACGTCCTGCATCGAAGCCGCGAGGGCCTCGATCTCGGCCATGGTCGAGAGTTCGCGGGCGTCCGATATGCCGCAGGATTTCGCCACACCCATCAGGTCGACGGTTCCAGCGGTATGGCTGGCCTGCCCGCCGGTCTCGCCATAGATCTCATTGTCCAGCACCACGATGGTGAGATTGCCGGGCTTCTGCAGCGCGACGGTGGCCAGACTCCCCATCCCCATCAGCATCTCGCCGTCGCCGGTGATGACGACCACCGGCAGCGTGGGTTGCGCCAGCGCAATACCCAATCCGATCATCACGGCGCCGCCCATGGCGCCCCAGAGATAGAAGTTGCGGTCGTGGTCGCCGGCGGCGGCAATATCGTAGGTCGAGGCACCCAATCCGCCGACCGCGATGGCCCCTTTGCGATCCGCCAACAGGCTGCCGACGACGCTGCGCCGATCGAGAAGGTTTGCTTTGCTCATTTGGTAAAAACCTTGGCGCCGATCAGGCGCTGCGACAACAGAACGGCGGTTGGCGTGCAGGCGTTGTAGGCCTGCCCTGCGGCGGCCTCCATGACCTCGCGCACTTCTCCGGGATGAGAGGCCCGCAATACCTTGATCCCTGAAAGCTCAAACACGCCTTCGGTGCTCGAGCCCATCGGTACCTGCCAGGGATTGAATTCGCCCCATTCACCGCGCATCGTCACGACAGTCAGAAACGGCAGACGGAAAATCTGGGTCAGCGACAGCATGTTCACGCAATTGCCGACGCCGCTCGATTGCATCAACAGTACGCCGCGCTGGCCGCCGGCCCAGGCGCCGGCCAACAGCGCCACGCCTTCTTCTTCCGTGGTCAACGGCACCGCTCGCATCGTGGGCGCGCCCAGCACGCGCTCGATCAGCTGAGAATGGCCGGCATCCGGCACGTAAGGCACTTGACGGACATCGAAGCGCTGCAAGACCGTAAAGATATCCTCCGGCCAGGAGGACGTAGTTTCGGCGGGGGCGTGCATTTTTATTCCAGTGGGATCAGCGAGACTGTATTCGGGTGCGCAACTGTAGACGCAACAGCGCGTTGCGAAAGAGCGAAAACGGCATATCGGTCTCCCCCGGAGAGTATGGCATCCTACAATTTCTTTCGCTAATCCCCAAACCCCACATAGCGAACGAAATCGTCGTGCGGCTTCCGGTCGGAGGTGACGGCGTTGGCCGGAAAATTCTCGTCGGGATAGCCCATGGCGACGCAGGTCATGATGACCTGGTCCTCGGGAATATTGGCAACCTCCCGCACGATATCCGACCGGGTAATGCCCTGGCCGTTGATGACAGATCCAAGCCCGCGATCCCAGGCCGCCAGCACGATGCCGTAGCAGAGCGCGCCGAGATCGAAATGACAGACCGCGCCGGGATCGAGAATCCGGTCATAGGCCAGCACCAGCGAGACCGGCGCATCGAACTGCCGGAAGCCGCGCATCACCCAGTCCTGCCGCATCGGCTTGTCGTCGCGCGCAATTCCCATCGCGCCGAACAGCTTCTTGGCGATGTCGACCTGCCGGCCGCGATGCACGCCCTGATATTCGCCGTGCGAAACGATGTCGCGTTTCGGCTTGGCGCCGGCCATCATCTCTTCCATGTTGCGGCGGCGGACCTGCTCCAGCGGCTCGCCGGTCAGGACATGGACGTGCCAGGGCTGCGTGTTCATCGACGACGGCGCGCGCTTGGCGACCTCGATGATTTCCTCGATAACGGCGCGCGGCACCGGTTCGGGTTTGAAACCGCGCACGCTTCGGCGGGTCTTCACAAGAGTTTCAAAATCCATTCCGGTGTCCTTGAAAAGAAATCATTGTGGCCGCGCCGACCGCTCCACCAGCAGCGTGGGGATGCCGCAAGTGGCGCTCCGCACCGTCAGCACCCGCGTTCCCGGCTTGCGGCCGGGGCGGACCTCGGACACGTCGATACCCGATGATACCAGCCGCGTCCGCGTCACGTCGATGTCGGCAACACGCCAGCTCAGGCCCCAAAGCCTGTCGCGCTTCAGCATCGGTGTCCTGGCCCGGCCGGTGCACCACCTCGACAACGAGATCGCCGCAGCGAAAGAACATCAGGCGGCCCCAATCGGGATGCGAACGGTCGAGCGCCATGTCGAGACCCAGCCGTGCACCGTAAAGCGCGATGGCGCGTTCGGGGTTGGCGGTGGCGATCACGACGTGGTCCATCCCGGTGATCGATGCGGGCATGGTTCGGACCGAGAGCCGCCGCTCTTTCGCAAGCTCAAGGAAAAACACCCGGACCCCGCGCGTAGCGGTGGTCGCAGCCCGGGTTCGCTTCCAGGATAGCGTGGCGCCCGACGTCTCGTCGTGACTTTCGACCTCGGCAATCGGCTCCGGATTGCAGCGTCAGCCGATCGAGCCTGCGGTGCATTCTCTCGATATCGCGGGTGCGAAAGCAGATGCTCGCCAGCCCCTCGCCCTGCTCTGCAATAACCGCACGAATACGGTCCGCGGCCGTGCCGTCGCCATCCGGCGACATCAGCTCCAGCGTCACGTTGTCGAGGGTGAACAGGACGCGTGCGGCGCCATCGCTGGTGTTTCGCCACGCCGGAGAGCGCGCAAACAGCGTCTGGTACCCCGCCGCCGCGGCCTCGATGTCGCTGACGAGAACGACGACGTGATCGAGCCCGGTGATCACGGAAAAAGGCCCCGCGTGGTCTTGGCGGCGCGGACCTTCTCGACGCCGATCGCCATCGCGGCGGTGCGGTGGGAAATCTTGTCGGCTTTTGCCCGCGCCACCATCTGGTCGAACGCGCGCTCGAGGATGTGATATTCCCGCCGCGTCACTTCCTCTTCTTCCCAGAACAATTGCTGCAGGTCCTGCACCCACTCGAAATAGCTGACCACGACGCCGCCGGAATTGCACAGGATGTCCGGGATCAGAAAGATTTCATTCTGGCGTTTTTCCAGCACCAGGTCGGCATCCGGCGTGGTCGGGCCGTTGGCGCCTTCCGCCAGCACGCGGCATTTGAGGTTTGCCGCGACGCCTGCGTCGATCACGCGTTCCATCGCCGCCGGCACCAGCACGTCGCAGGCCAGCGTCAGAATTTGCGCGGGGTCGAACTGCATCTGGCTGGAAAACCCGGCGATGCTGCCATGCGCGCCGGCGTGCCGCATCAGCGCGGGGATATCGAGGCCGGCGGCATCGTATAGCGCGCCGGTGTGGTCGCTGACCGCGATCACTTTCAGGCCGAACTGATGCAATCCGAGCGCGGCATAGGAGCCGACATTGCCAAACCCCTGCACCACGGCGGTGGCGTTGTTCAGGTCGATCGAGAGTTCGTTCATCACCCGCCTGGCGAGATGCGCGACGCCGCGCCCGGTCGCTTCGCGCCGTCCCAGCGTCCCGCCCGAGGCGACCGGCTTGCCGGTGACGATCTCGGTCACGGTATGGCCCTGATGCATCGAATAGGTGTCCATGAACCAGGCCATCACCTGCTCGTTGGTGCCCATGTCCGGCGCCATCACGTCGGTATGGGGACCGACGAACGGGATCATCTCCTGCATGTAGCGCCGCGACAGCGCCTCCAGCTCGCGCCTGGAAATCGTCGAGAGATCAACCCGGATGCCGCCCTTGGCGCCGCCATAGGGCAGGCCGACCAGCGCGCATTTCCAGCTCATCCAGATCGCCAGCGCCGCCACCTCGCCGATATCGACGCTGGGCGCAAACCGTGTGCCGCCCTTGGTGGGTCCGAGGGTGAGGTGATGCTGCACGCGATAGCCCTCGAACACCGCGATCGAGCCGTCGTCGCGATGGATCGGGCAGGAAACGGTGATCCCCCGTTTCGGCAGCAGCAGCCGGTCGCGCTCGTCCATCGGGATCGACAGATGGTTGGCAATGACGCCGAACTGGTTCACCGCCATGTCGAATACCGGACCGGAATAGACGGTCATCGCTCCCTCTCCTTTGCCGTTTCTGCGGGAATTCAGGCGCTGCAAGCCCTATGGACCCGCGCAGCACGCCGACAATGCCCCCCGAACGGTCGTAGTCCCGCCACAGGCTTATCTCAAGCGATACCGGCCCGGCTGCCAATAATTTTAGCGAATGATCCGGGATAGACAGTGCTAAAGTAGGGGCGCCGCCGGGACCACCCTTCACCGCACGACGGAAAACGAATGCAAGCCCTTTTCATCGGACAGACCTATATCGACGTTGTCTTCATTACCGACCACATGCCGACCGGGGACGAGAAGCATGTCGCCAGGGACTATGCGGTGTCGTTCGGCGGCAACGCCGTGACCGCGGCGTTCTGCTGCGCCAAGCTCGGCATCGTGCCGGACCTGATCGCCACCGTCGCCAATGACTGGCTCGGGCGGATGTTCCAGGACATGAGCGCGAAGTATGGAATTTCGATCCATCCGCGCAAGGTCAACGCCTCCTCGCTGTCCTTCATCATGCCGAAGGAAGGCAAGCGCGCGATCGTGCGCTGCCGCGACGACGAGCACATTCATCCGTTTCCGATCCTCAATCTCAAGGGCTGCCGCGCGCTGCATATCGACGGCCACCAGCCGGACGCCGCGATCCATTACGCGAAGCTTTGCCGCGAAGCCGGCATCCTGACCTCGCTCGACGGCGGCGGCCTGCGCAGCAATACCCACGAACTGCTGGAATTCATCGACGTCGCGATCGTCGCCGAGCGGTTATGCGAGCAGATGGCCAAGACACCGGAAGAGATGCTCGATTACCTCAAGAGCCGCGGCTGCCGCGTCGGCGGCGTCACGCTCGGCGAGAAGGGCTTGTTGTGGTACGACGAAACCGGCGCCGTCCGCAGCCTGCCGGCGCTTCCGATCCCGCGCGAGCGCGTCATCGACACCAACGGCGCGGGTGACGTCTTCCACGGCGCCTATATCTATTCATACCTGAGCCATCCCGGCAAAAGCTGGCATGACCATTTCGTGTTCGCGCGCGCTGCGTCCACATTCAAGATCCAGCGCCTCGGCAACGAGGCCGGCTTGCCGACCCTGACCGACATCGAAGTGGTCAAGATGGCGTTCGCAAGCGGCGTGTGACGGGATGAATCGGGCGCCAGCATGAGCCGCGTTTTCGTTGCCGGCAGCATCAACATGGATGTGGTGGCGACGGCCGAGCGGCATCCCCGTATCGGCGAGACCATAGCCGGCCATGCGGTGCTTTACTTTCCCGGCGGCAAGGGCGCGAACCAGGCGGTGGCGGCGGCCAAACTCGGCGCGCCGACGACGCTGATCGGCCGCATCGGCAAGGACGCGTTCGGCGACGAGCTGAAGGCGTTCCTTGCGGCACAGGGCATCGACCTGAGTTTTTTGCGGGAAACGCCGCAAGCCCATACCGGTACGGCGATAATTACCGTCGCCAACGGCGACAACACCATCGTCGTCATTCCCGGCGCGAACGGGATGGTCAGTGCCACCGATGTTACCGCGCCCAAGCTCGCCAAGAGCGACATCGCAGTCAGCCAGTTCGAAATACCGCTACCCGCTATCGACGCATTCTTTACTCGGGCGCGTGCGGCTGGAGCCGCGACCATCCTCAATCCGGCGCCCGCGATCGAATGCCACACCGAACTGCTCGATCTCGTCGATATCCTGATCCTCAACGAGAGCGAGCTTGGCTTGCTGGCGAAGACCGAACTCCGCGATACCGACGATAACGCGCGTTTTATCGAAGCGGCGCGATCGTTGCGGACAGGCAAGGACAAGATCACCTGCGTGACGCTGGGCCGGCGCGGTGTGCTGGCTCTCGTCAACGATGAGCCCGTGGTCATTCCGGGCCGCGCGGTCAAAACCGTCGACACAACGGGCGCCGGCGATTGTTTTGTCGGTGCAGTCGCAGCACAACTCGCCGGACGCAAATCAATTCACGAAGCGCTGGTTTATGCCAACACTGCGGCGTCGATCTGCGTGCAGCGGATGGGCGCCGCGCCGTCGATGCCGACAGCAGCGGAAGTGGCGATCGCTTTCTCCGCATGTCGTCCCGGCGAACGCCGGGACCCATAATCCCGGCAGTTTGTAACTGGAAGAAGGCGACTGCTACCTCGCCACAACGAAAGGCCGCGGCGTATGGGTCCCGGCGCGGAGGCCGGGACGACATCGAGATTCAAGCCAGCGCCGCCTTCAGATCGAAACCCAAATCCGCCGCCTGCTCCGGCGTAATCGAGCGGTTCAGGCCGAGGATTTTCCGTCCGAACACGTGATCGGCGGCGCGGTTGACGGACTCGACGCCGACGAGTTGCCCGTCCCTGTAACAGAACGCCGAAAACGATCCCTGCCCGGCATCGCCGCGCACCACGACACGATCGTATCCGGTGGTCAGCCCCGCAATCTGCAGCTTGTCGGGGCCCTGGTCGCTCCAGAACCATGGCAGGCCATCATAGGTTCTGGCATCGCCGGTCAGCCGCGCCGCGACGCAGCGCGCATGGTCGGCGGCGTTTTGCACCAATTCCAGCCGCAGCGGCGCACCGAAGCGCGGGCTTGCGAACAGCGCGCAGTCGCCGATCGCTGAAATATCCGGGTCCGACGTCAGCAACTGCTCGTCCACGATGATCCCGGATGCGACCGGCAGGCCGGCTTCGGCGGCCAGCTCGACATTGGGCAGCACGCCGACGCCAACCACGACAAGGTTCGCTGGTATATGCCGGCCATCGCTGAGGCTGACGCCGGTGACGTCAGCGCCGTCACCCTCGATGCTGGTGGCTTGCACGCCGAAATGGATGCGGATGCCAGCGGCGGCGTGGCGTTCCTGAAAGTAAGCCGAGATTTCCGCGGTGACCGCGCGCGCCATCACGCGCGGACCGAGTTCGACCACGTCCACCTCAAGGCCCTTGGCGCGCGCGGTGGCGGCGAACTCGAGACCAATGAACCCCGCGCCGACCACGACGACGCGCTGGCCCGGCGCGATCCGCTGCCGCAAGGTTTCGCTTTCATCCAGTATCCGCAAGTAACGCACATCGGCTAGGCTGGCGTTCGGAATATCAAGCAGCCGGTTGCGTGCGCCGGTGGCCAGCACCAGGTGGCCATACTCCTGCGAGGCGCCGGATGCCAGCAACAGCCTGCGCGCGCCGCGATCGATCGAGACGGCGCGATCCGCGATCAGCTCGATGTTCTGGTCGCGGTAGAATTTGTCCGGCCGGAACATCAGGCTGTCGGCGCGTCCCTCGCCTTTCAAATAGGCCTTGGACAAAGGCGGCCGCTGATAGGGCAGATGCGCCTCGTCGTTGATCAGGCCGATGGGCCCGGCAAAACCATGTTGCCGCAACGAAGCTGCGAGCTGAAAACCCGCGTGCCCGGCGCCGACGATCAGGATCGGTCCTTGCGTCATCGCATCAGGCCGGCACAACGCGGAGCGGCAGGGTGTCAAGCCCGCGCAACGTGTTGTTGAGCCGGCGCGTAGGCTCAGCGGTGAGTTCGAACGACGCCACGCGTTTGACCAACGCCGTCAGCACCGCCTCGGTCTCCAGCCGCGCCACCGCCTGGCCGACGCAGCCGTGGATGCCGGTACCGAAGGTCATGTGGCCTGCCGCGCGGCGCTTGACGTCGAATGTGTCGGGGTCATTCCAGCGGCGCGGATCGCGGTTGGCCGCGGCAAAGAACAGCAGCACCTTTTCGCCCTCGCCAATGGTGACGCCTGACATTTCGGTCGCTTTTGTGGTGGTGCGGAAAAAGGACTGCAGCGGCGCCTCGAAGCGCAAGACCTCCTCGAAGGCGCCGCGGACCAGCGCAGGATTTTCGCGCAGCGCCGTCCATTGCCCGGGATAGCGCGCCATGCAGTACAGCGCGTTGCCGAGGCCATAGACGGTGGTGTCGACGCCTGCCGACAGGAAGGAACGCACCAGCATGCCCGCCTCTTCTTCCGTCAGCTCACCGCTATCGACGGCTTCGAAAATCTGCATGCCTAACCCGCCCGGCGCCAGCGCCGCACGGCTGCATTTCGACATGATCCAGTCGCGCACGGGACCGGCATTGGCCATCGCGTTTTTGAACAGATCGTTGCGCGGGCCGAACGAATTGAACACCAGGCTGCCATAGGGCAGCAGGTTCTCGCGGCCATCCTCGGACAATCCCACGGCATCCGGAAACACTTTCAAGGGATAGGCCTCGGCGAGATCGGCGATGCCATCGAATTCGCGCCGCTCGACCAGCCGCGCGACCAGCGATTCCGCTTCGCGCTCGAACGTCACGCGCAATTTGTTGACCGCCGCCGGCAACAGGATGCGGGTCAGCACCGCGCGGGTGCGCGTGTGTAATGGCGGATCGGCTTCCAGGATGATGCTGGGCGGACGCCACGGCGGCTCCTTGCGAAAATCGCTCAAGCCGACCCCGGCCGAGGAACAATAGGTCTGGTAGTCCGTCAGCGCATCGCGGACTTCCTGATGCCGGGCCATCGCCCATATCCCGTAACGCTCGAGCCAGACCACCGGTCCGGCTTCGCGCAAGGCCTGATGATGCGGATAGGGATCGGTCAGGAACTCGTTCGAAAACGGATCGACGGTCGAAACCGAACGGTCGATTGTCGTATCCATGCTCACTACGCGCACTCCCGTTGTCGACCGGTTGCGACGCGGCCGCTTGTCCGCATTTTGCAGACTTCGCCGGGGATTGTCACCTCTTGCCTTCTGCTATTTAAATGCCGGGCGAGTTCATTGACATCGAGGCTTCAAATGCCAGTGCCTGACCCTGCCGCAGCCTCCCCGCCCGACGATCCCGCGCTGCTGCGGATCGAAGGCCCGATCGCCATCATCACGCTGAACCGACCGGCAGCCTTCAACTCAATTGATCTTTCAATCGCGAAAAAACTCGAACAGCTCGGCGCGCAAGTCGAGGCCGACGACACTATTCGCGTGCTCGTGATCGAAGGCGTCGGCCGTGCATTCAGCGCCGGCGGCGATCTGCAGACCATTGGGGCAGCGGCAGCCGCCGGCACCATCGCGCCTGTGGTCGGGGAGTTGCTCAAGCACTATCATGCGTTTATCGAGACCTTGCGGAGGATGCCGAAGATCGTGTTGTCCAGCGTTCACGGATCGGCGGCCGGTGCAGGCATGGGACTGGCCTTTGTCGCAGACCTCTGCATCGCCGCCGATGACGCCCGTTTTACGCCAGCCTACGCCAAGATCGGCGTTTCGCCGGACGGCGGCAGCACCGTCGGCATGGTTGGCACCGTCGGCGTCCGTCGCGCCTTGCAGATATTTCTTGCCGAAGACAGCTTCTCGGCCCGGCAGGCGCACGATTGGGGTCTGGTTGCCAAGATCGTTCCCGCAGCGGAACTAAAGGCGGCGACCCGACAGTTCGCCGAGCGGCTGGCGCAGAACCCGCCAGCCGCCATCGCCGGCACAAAGTCATTGGTTTACCAGGCCGCGACGACACCGACCAAACAACAACTCGACGCCGAGGAAGCAAAGATCATCGAAGCCATGCAAACCGAGGAATTTCGCGCGGCGGTGAAGAAATTTACCAGCAAGGGGAAATGATAACGCGGCAACAAACACGATCGTCATCCCGAGGTGCGAGCGATTGCGAGCCTCGAAGGATGACGTCCGTGGGATTTTCAATTCGGACAAATATACCCCGTCCCCGCCGGCGACTTGAAGCAGCCTACCGACTCCGGGATCACCTGCTTCGGCAACCACAACACCACCTTGGGGAAATAGATCGTGAAGCAGATCGTCACCAGGAACACCACATAGATCGGCAGCGCCGCGCGTAGCGCCTTGCCGAAACTGACGCCGACGAATTTCGAGGCCATCAGCAGCACCAGACCGTAAGGCGGCGTGATCAGTCCGAACGCCAGCGTCGCGATCAGCACCACGCCCATATGCACGCCGTTGATGTCGCCGGCCTGGGTCAGCGCATTCACCAGCGGCATGAAGATGATGATGGTCGGCACCGGCTCGATGAAATCGCCGACCACCGTGAACAGCAGCACCAGCAGCAGCATCATGATATGCGGGTCGCTGCCGGCGATCGAGGTGATCCAGTCGGCGATCACGATGGCGCCGCGCAGATAGGCCAGCATCCAGCCGAACGCGTTGGCGGCGCCGATGGTGATCAGCGGCAGCGAGAAGATCAGTCCGGCGAGGCAGAAGTCGTAGGGAATTTTTCGGATATGCCCGCGATTGAGCGCGGGGATCACCACCACGATGATGTAGATTACGGCGACGACGCCGGCTTCGGTCGGCGTGAACCAGCCGGTGAGAATGCCGCCGAGCAGGATCACCGGGATCATCAGCGGCAACGCGGCGTCGCCGGCGGCGAACATCACCTGGCGGAACGGCGCGCGCATCTTGCGCATGCCGGTGGGGCCGAAGAAATAGCAATAGATCATCAGGCCGAAGCCGATCATCAGTCCCGGTACAATGCCGGCCATGAACAGCCCGGCGATCGAGACGTTGCCGACCGCGCCGTAGACCACCGCGGTGATGCTCGGGGGCACCAGGGCCGCGATGGTGGAAGCGGACGCGATGATCGCCGCGATGAAGGCGGGGCTATAGCCTTCCCGCTTCATCGGCCCGCCGAGCGCGCGGCTCATGACGGCGACGTCGGCGGTGGTCGATCCCGACATTTCCGAGAAGAACATGCTGAAGACGACAACGACCTGCGACAGCCCGCCCCTGATATGGCCGACCAGCGACAGCGACAGGTTGGCGATCCGCACCACCACATTGGCCGAACTCATGAGTTCGCCGACCAGCAGGAAAAACGGGATCGCCAGCAGCGCTTCGGAATCCATGCCGTCGAAGATCTTCTGGACAATCGCGGCGAGCGACACGTCGGTCAGCGCCGCCCCGATAAACACGCCGGCCATCAGCGAAAACGGCACGGGCACGCCGAGATAGCCGAAAAACAGGAAGCAGAACGACATCAGTGCGAGGATGAGAGGGGCGCTCACAGGCCGACCTTCTTCGTAGAACTTCGCGTCGATGTCTGCCATGTCCCGATCGTCTTCCGGCGGCTCGGGATGGTCAAATCCGTTGCGGATGCCGTTGACCAGCTGCTCGACCGTGAACAGTGCAATCAACGCGCCGGCGAAAGGAATAGCCGCGTAAAGCGAGGCAATCGGCGTGCCCGAAGGCAGGCGGAAACTGCCGAAGCCCCTGAGATAGTTGATGTAGCCGAACCAGATCAGACAGAATGCGACGCTGAGCACCACCAGACGGATGATGATCTCGGCAATCATGCGCGGCGTTCCATGCATCGCCTCGGAAATCGCGGTCAGGTACAAATGATCGTTGCGGCGGGTGGCGACCGACGCCCCAATGAAGATCGCATAGATAAAGAACGTCGAAGTAACTTCCTGCAGCCACAGCCAGGGATGGCCGATGGTCCGCGTGACAATGTCGAACATGACTGACAGCGAGAAACCGAAGCACAGCACGCCGCACATGATCATCAGGACCAGTTCGAGCTTGTCGAACGATCGCCATTTCAGGTGATGCTGCCGTTGCAGCACCAGTTTTTCGGCGATGGTCATCGTTTAACTCCCAGTCGTCCCGGCGAACGCCGGGACCCATAACCACCGGCGTCAATTATGACAGGAGGTCGTGGGCCCGGTGCCGAACGATAAAACACAGCGTATGGGTCCCCGCGTTCGCGGGGACGACACTTAATGTGGTGTTTTCGGCCTAATCCTTGATCGCCCGGATCAGGTCCTTGACCTTCACAGCATGCGGGCCGAGCTCCTGGGCGAGCTTGTCGAGATAGGGGTCGGCGATCTTGATGAAGCCCGACTTGTCGACGTCGGTGACGACTTTCACGCCGATCGCCTTCAGCTTGTCCTGCGATTGATGCTCGAGTTCGATGGCTTTCGCAGGCTCGTTTTTGTTGACTTCTGTAGCCGCGGTCTGCACCCAGCCTTGCTGTTCGGGCGTCAGGCTGTTCCAGAGCTTGTCGCTGACCCAGATCAGGCTGTTGTTGGCCTCGTGTTCGGTCATCGACAGCACGGGGGCTACCTCATAGTGCTTGTTGGCGAGATAGACGTTGACGCCGTTTTCCGCGACATCCATCACGCCGGTTTGCAGCGAGGTATAAACGCTGCCGAACGGCATGTGCACGACTTGGGCGCCATAGGCCGGGAACATGGTGTCCTCGGTCGGCGTCGCCTGCACGCGCACCTTGAGGCCCTTCATGTCCTCGACCTTCTTGATCTCGCGCTTGGAATACATGTCGCGAAGCCCGAGCGTCGAGAGCGCGATGACATGCGCGCCCTGCACTGTCTCCGCGATCATCGCCTTGACCGCATTGCCGACGCCCGGATCGGCCATCGCCTTGATGAGATGCGCCTCGGAGCGGAACAGGAAGTGCATCGACATCACGCCGGCCTGCGGCGACAGCGTCGCGGCATTGGCCGAGGAGGAAATGCAGAACTCGATATCGCCCGATTTCACCAGCTGGAGCACCTGCGGCTCCTGCCCGAGCTGCGCGCCGGGATACTGGTCGATCAGCATGGTGCCCTTGCTCAATTCCTTGAGCTTGTCGCTGAAGATATCGCCGACGATGCCATAACCGGTGGTTTTCGGCTGATCGTAGGCAAAGCGATAATGCTTCACCTCCTGCGCGCCGGCGCCTGCGGTGGCCATGATCGCCGACGCGGCCATGAACGCACCGAGAATTCTGCTGAATTGTCCCATTGTCTCCCCCTTTTGATGATTTTTTTCATCATCCCATCGGGGCTGTTAGATTGTCAATTAGACATCGCGCGGATGCGACAACGCAGCTGCGAGATGGAAAAGCAGTGGTGAGGAGACGCGATAGCACCACCGCCCAAAAGATCGTCATCATCCGCGAATGCGGATGATCCAGTACGCCGCGGCATCTCGGCCTCGTCCACTGCTCTGGAATACTGGATGCCCGCCTTCGCGGGCATGACAGCGGGAGGAACTCCTACTTCCCCTTGCCGCGCATGAAATCGAAATCGCAGCCTTCGTCGGCCTGCAGGATGGTTTCATTGAACAGGTGCGCGTAGCCGCGTTTGGCCCAATCCGGCGTCGCGGCGGGCGCAAGCTGCGGCCTGGCGCTTTGGCTAATTCTGCGGCATCGACCAGGAGGTCGATGCTGCGCTTTGGAACATCGAGCCGGATCATGTCGCCGTTCCTGACCAGCGCCAGCGGGCCGCCGACGGCGGATTCCGGCGTGATGTGCAGCACGATGGTGCCGAATGCCGTGCCGCTCATCCGCGCATCCGAGATCCGCACCATGTCCTTGACGCCGGAGCGCCCGAGCTTCCTCGGGATCGGCAGATAGCCAGCTTCGGGCATGCCCGGCGCGCCCTTCGGCCCGGCGTTGCGCAGCACCAGCACGTCGTCGGCAGTGACGTCGAGATCGGGATCGTCGACCCGCAGCGTCATGTCTTCGACCGAATCGAACACCACGGCGCGGCCGGTATGCTGCAACAATTTGGGGCTCGCCGCCGAATGCTTGATGACGGCGCCACGCGGCGCGAGATTGCCGTGCAGTACCGCCATCGCGCCTTCCGGCTTGATCGGATCGTTGCGGGGACGGATCGCATCCTGCCCCGGCACCTCCTCGGCGCCGGCCACGACATCGCGCAAGGTCGCGCCGGTGATGGTCTTGGCATCGAGGTCGATCAGATCGCCGAGCTGCGCCATCAATTTCGGCACGCCGCCGGCATGGTGGAAATGCTCCATGTAGTGCTCGCCCGACGGTTTCAGGTCGATCAGCACCGGCACCTCGCGGCCGAGCTTGTCGAAGGCTTCGAGATCGATGCGATGTTCGGTGCGGTTGGCGATCGCGGTCAAATGAATGAGCCCGTTGGTCGATCCGCCGATCGCCTGCAGCACCACTTGCGCATTCCGGAACGCCGCTGGCGTCAGCAGTTCGCTGGGCTTCGGGCCCTTCGCCTTGGCCATTTCGGCGGCGACCTTGCCGCTGGCTTCGGCCGAGCGAAAACGCTCGGCATGCGGTGCCGGAATGGTCGCGCTCATCGGCAGCGACAGGCCCAGCGACTCGGTGATGCAGGCCATGGTGCTGGCGGTGCCCATCACCATGCAGGTGCCGACGGACGGCGCGAGCCGGCCGTTGACGGCCTCGATCTCGACCTCGTCGATTTCACCGGCGCGGTATTTCGCCCACAGCCGGCGGCAATCGGTGCAGGCGCCGAGCACCTCGCCCTTGTGATGCCCGACCACCATCGGCCCCACCGGGATCACCACGGTCGGCAGGTCGGCGCTGACCGCGGCCATGATCTGCGCCGGCAGCGTCTTGTCGCAGCCGCCGATCACGACGACCGAAATCCATCGGCTGGGCCCGGATCATCTCCTCGGTATCCATCGCCATCAGATTGCGCAGGTACATCGAGGTCGGAAACGCAAAGCTCTCCGCGATCGAGATGGTCGGAAACACCATCGGCATCGCGCCGGCCAGCATCACGCCGCGCTTCACCGCTTCGATGATCTGCGGCACGTTGCCGTGGCAGGGATTGTAGTCGCTATAGGTATTGGTGATGCCGACGATGGGCCGGTTCAGCGCATCGTCGGAATAGCCCATCGCCTTGATGAAGGCCTTGCGCAGGAACAGCGAAAATCCGGCATCGCCGTAACTCGTCAAACCCTTGCGCAATCCGTCAGCCATGAGTCGTATCCCTTCACCATGTCATCATTCCGGGATGGTCCGAAGGACCAGACCCGGAATCTCGAAATTCCCCGATGTGCAGTTGCACGTCTGAGGTCACGCTTCGCGCGCACCGGAATGACAGCGGCTATTTCTTCCAATCGATGATCCTGCTCTTGTCGCCATCGAACTCGATGCTGCAGAACGGGCCGCCCTGGTAGAAATCGCCGACCGGATCGGGTGGCAGCTTGGCCTGCTCGGCCATGGCGTGCTCGCGAAAATCCTCGGCTGCGGCCGGTCGGACGGTAGCCGAGATCGTAGGCGCGGTGGTTGTCCCACCAGGCGCGCTCATTGTACGACGCGCCATACAAGACCTCGAAATGAATGTCGGGATGATCGAGCCCGATCCGGCACAGCTGCACGAGGTCTTCCGGCTTCAGCCAGATCGCCATCCGGCGGTGATCCAGCGGCTGGTCGCCGAAATTGCCGATCCGGATGCAGGTCACGCCCAGCCCGTGCTTGTCGGCATAGAGCGCGCCAACCGCTTCGCCGAACACCTTGCTGACGCCGTAGCGGCCGTCCGGCCGCGCCGTCACATCGGTGCCGATGCGGTGATGGCGCGGATAGAACCCCATCGCGTGGTTCGAGGAGGCAAACACGACGCGCTTGACGCCCTTCTTGCGCGCCGCCTCGAACAGATTGTAGCCGCCGATGATGTTGGACTGCAGGATGGCATCCCAGGGGCCTTCGACCGAATAGCCGCCGAAATGCAGAATGCCGTCGACGCCCTCGCAGATCGCCTCGACCTGCGGCGAGATCGGCCAGATCGGCGGCCTTGAATTTCTCGTCGGGTCCGAGATCGGCCGGCGCTTTCAGGTCGCTCAGCAGCAGATCCGGATAGATCGGCGGCAACAATTTGCGGAAGGATGTGCCGATTCCCCCCGACGCGCCGGTCATCAATATGCGTGGCATTTCATCCCTCATGTTTGCAGCTTGCAACGAGTATGGCGCGGTGGCCGCACTGCGGCAAGCGCTGCCGCGCCAGCGTGCCCCGCGCCACCGATGCTTGCCGCCGCGAGATGCCGGTGATAGCAGACGAGGACCTGTGAGGAAGCACGAACAGCAACGAGAACAGCAAATGTCCGAGCCATCCCCTCGCGCCGGCTGGCAGCCGGCGACCTATTATCCGGATCCGGCGATCCATGCGCTCGATCCCAGGTTCGAGAAATACTGGCTGAAACTGTCTGCCGTGGAACGGCTGACCACGGGGCTGCGCTGGGCCGAGGGCCCGGTGTGGTTCGGCGACGGGCGCTATCTGTTGTGCAGCGACATTCCCAACAACCGCATCATCAAATGGGAAGAGGAAACCGGCGCGGTCAGCATCTACCGCAAGCCGTCGAATTTCGCCAACGGCCACACCCGCGACCGCCAGGGCCGCCTGATCGGCTGCGAGCATGGCGGGCGCCGCGTGGTCCGCACCGAATATGACGGCTCGATTACCGTGCTGATGGATTCCTTCGAAGGCAAGCGGCTGAATTCGCCGAACGACATCGTGGTGAAATCCGACGGCTCGATCTGGTTCACCGATCCGATTTTCGGCCTGCTCGGCAATTACGAAGGCTACAAGGCCGAGCCCGAACTCGACATGAATGTCTACCGGATCGACGGCGAGACCGGAAAGGCCACGATGGTCGCCGAAGGCGTGCTCGGCCCCAACGGGCTGTGCTTCTCGCCGGACGAAAAGATTCTTTACGTCATCGAATCGCGCGGCGTGCCCGAACCGCAAGATCCTCGCCTATGACGTGTCGGCCGGCGGCGACACCATTTCCAACAAGCGCATCTTACGTCGATGCCGGCCCCGGCACCCCCGACGGCATGCGCTGCGACATCGACGGCAATCTGTGGTGCGGCTGGGGCATGGGCGATCCCGAACTCGACGGCGTCGTGGTGTTCGCGCCCGACGGCGTCATGATCGGCCGCATCGCGCTGCCCGAACGCTGCGCCAACCTCTGCTTCGGCGGCGTGAAGCGCAACCGCCTGTTCATGGCCGCGAGCCAGTCGATCTACGCGCTGTATGTGAACACGCAGGGCGCGCGGGGGGATAGGCCATCCCATCAACGGTCGTCCCCGCGAAAGCAGGGACCCATACACCGCGGCCGCTCGTTTTAGAGGCGGTGTGAGAGACCTTCCGCAAAGACCACATCTGTGGTTATGGGTCCCTGCTTTCGCAGGGACGACACTAAGATTGTTTCGGCGCACTCCCACAAACGCCAAAACGCCGGAACGGGATTCGATCCCGCCCCGGCGCTGCAATAATCGCAAGGCTTACGCGGCGTTGAAGCCGGCGACCGCCTTGACCTCGAGGATATTCTTCCATGCCGTAGCTTGCCCCATTCGCGGCCGTTGCCGGACTGCTTGTAGCCGCCGAACGGCGCGGTGCGGTCGTTCGGCACGCCCTGCAGGTTGACGTTGCCGGCGCGGATGCGGCGGCCGACCCTGCGGGCGGTCTCGACGGTGTCGGCGGAGACGTAACCGGCCAGACCATACGGCGTGTCGTTGGCGATCTTGACGGCTTCTTCCTCGTCCTTGGCGCCGAGGATGGTCAGCACCGGCCCGAAGATTTCCTCGCGCGCGATCGTCATGTCCTTGGTGACGTCGGCGAAGATGGTCGGGCGAACATAGAAGCCCTTGTTGACGCCTTCCGGCAGGCCGGGACCGCCGGCCACCAGCGTGGCGCCTTCCTCGATGCCCTTCTGGATCAGCTCCTGGATCTTGTCCCACTGGATGCGGGAGACCACCGGGCCGATGGTGGTGCCTTCGGCGCGGGGATCGCCCGCCTTGGTCTTGTCGGCGACGCCCTTGGCGATGGCGGCGACTTCCTTCATCTTCGACAGCGGCACGATCATCCGGGACGGCGCGTTGCAGGACTGTCCGGAGTTGTTGAACATGTGCATCACGCCGCCGGTGACGGCCTTGGTGAGGTCGGCGCCTTCCAGGATGACGTTCGGCGACTTGCCGCCGAGTTCCTGGCTGACGCGCTTGACGGTCGGCGCCGCGCGCTTGGCGACATCGACGCCGGCGCGGGTCGAGCCGGTGAACGAGATCATGTCGATATCCGGATGCTCGCTCATGGCGGCGCCGACTTCAGGGCCGAGGCCGTTGACGAGGTTGAACACGCCCTTCGGCACGCCGGCTTCATGCAGGATTTCCGCGAAGATCAACGCCGAGGACGGCGTGAATTCCGACGGCTTCAGGATCATGGTGCAACCGGCGGCGAGCGCCGGCGCGACCTTGCAGGCGATCTGGTTCAGCGGCCAGTTCCACGGCGTGATCATGCCGATGACGCCGACCGGCTCGCGCACCACCATGGCGGAGCCGAGCGGCTCCTCGAAATGATAGTTCTTGAGCACTTCCAGCGTGTTGACGATGTGGCCGAGGCCGGCGCCGGCCTGCAGCTTCTCCGCCATCGGCAGCGGCGCGCCCATCTCGTCGGAGACGGCAGCGCCGATATCCTTCATGCGGGTCTTGTAGATTTCGATGATCTTCTCGAGCAGCGCGACGCGCTCTTCGCGGGTGGTCTGCGAAAACGTCTCGAAGGCGCGCTTGGCGGCGGCCACCGCCTTGTCGACATCGGCCTTGGAGCCGAGCGCAACCTCATACATCGCTTCTTCGGTCGCCGGATTGACGACGGGCGTGGACTTCTTGACGGCGGGATCGACCCAGGCGCCATCGATGTAGAATTGCATGCGATTGACCATCGTAAACCTCTTGATTTCGGGGGCAAATGGAGGGGGAACGGAGCGTTCGGCAGGCATCCTTGCACGAAAGCCGGGAAAATTGAACCCGCCATATGCGGGACGCCGCATTGCGGCAGACGCAATATATAAGGGGTGCGGTGTGACCGAAGCAAGACGGGCCCATCCGACGCCCCGGCGAACGCCGGGGACGACCAGGCTAAACCGCCATCTTCCGGTGCCGCACCGGCGCGCCGGCGGTGAGGCTTTCGGCCGCATCGATGATGGCGTTGGCGTCGATGCCGTGGTGGCGGTAGAGGTCGTCGATGCGTGCCGGTCTGGCCGAAATGCTCGACGCCGAGCGCCTCGACCCGGTGGCCGCGCACGCTGCCGAGCCAGCCCAGCGTCGCCGGATGGCCGTCGATCACGGTGACGATGCCGCAATCGCGCGGCAGCGGCGCCAGCAGTCTTTCGATATGGCTGAGATGCTGCGATGCCGCGACGATCGCGGCGCAAGGCCGCGCGCCGCGGTCCAGCCGGCATGCAGCCGGTCGGCCGAGGTGACCGCCAGCAGCCCGACATCCCGGCGGCTTTCGCCGAGCAGGCCGATGGCCTCGATCGCCTCGGGCGCGACCGCGCCGGTATAGGCGATCACGACTTCGGCGTTCGGCCCCGGCTTGCGCAGCCAATAGGCGCCGTCGGTAATGCCGCTTTGCAAGTCCGGCGTCATGATCCGCTGCGGCTGGTCGAGCGTGCGGGTCGAGAGCCGCAAATAGACCGAACCGCCCTCGCCTGCTGCCTCGCGCCTGCATATGCCTGAAACCCCAGCCCATGATGACGGCCAGTTCATCGACAAAGGCCGGCTCGAACGACGCGAGGCCGTCCTGCGCCATGCCGATCAGCGGCGTTGCGATCGACTGATGCGCGCCGCCTTCCGGCGCCAGCGTGATGCCCGACGGCGTCGCCGCCACCATGAAGCGCGCGTCCTGGTAGCAGGCGTAATTCAGCGCATCGAGGCCGCGCTCGATGAAGGGATCGTACAGCGTGGCGATCGGCAGCAGCCGTTCGCCGTTGATGGCGTGCGACAGGCCCAGCGCCGACATCAGGATGAACAGGTTCATCTCGGCGATGCCGAGTTCGATGTGCTGGCCCGTCGGGCGAAAAATCCCAGTTGAAGGTCGAGGGAATCTTCTCGCTGCGGAACAGGTCGGCCTTTTCGGCGCGCGCGAACAGCCCGCGGCGGTTGACCCAGGCGCCGAGATTGGTCGACACCGTGACGTCGGGCGACGCCGTGACGATGCGCGAGGCCAGTTCGCTGTCGCCGCGCGCCAGTTCGTTGAGCACGAGCCCAAAGCCCTGCTGCGTCGACATCTGCGGCGACGGCTTGAATGACAAGCTGCTGCGGCACCTCGATGATCGGCGCGGTCAGCCGCCGCCGGCCGTCGCGATTGAACGGCGCATCGCGCGAGAAACGCTTCCAGCTTGGCCGGCTCCTGCGCCAGCCCCTCGAACTTCTCCCATTCATGGCCGGGCCGGATGTTCTGCGCGCCGCGCCATTTCTCCATCTGCGTGACCGTCATCAGGCCGGCATGGTTGTCCTTGTGGCCCTGGAACGGCAGGCCGACGCCCTTGATGGTGTAGGCGATGAAGCAGACCGGACGGTCGTGATCGATCGACTCGAAGGCCTCGATCATGCTGGCCATGTCGTGGCCGCCGAGATTGGACATCAGCTCCAGCAATTCGTCGTCGCTGCGCCGCTCGATCAGTTGCGACACCTCGCCCTGGTCGCCGATCTCGTCGCGCAGATGCTTGCGGAACGCAGCGCCGCCCTGGAAGCACAGCGCCGCATACATCTGGTTCGGGCAGGCATCGATCCAGCGCCGCAGCGCCTCGCCGCCGGGTTCGGCAAACGCCGCCTGCATCAGCCGGCCGTATTTCACGATCACCACGTCCCAGCCGAAATTGCGGAACATGGATTCGAATTTCTCCCACAGCCCTTCGCGCACCACGGCGTCGAGGCTCTGGCGGTTGTAGTCGACCACCCACCAGGTGTTGCGCAGGCCGTGCTTCCAGCCCTCCAGCAGCGCCTCGAAGATATTGCCCTCGTCCATCTCGGCGTCGCCGACCAGCGCGATCATCCGCCCTTCGGGGCGGTCCTTCATCCAGCCATGCGCCTTGACGTAATCCTGCACCAGCGAGGCGAACAGGGTCTGCGCCACGCCGAGGCCGACCGAGCCGGTGGAGAAATCGACGTCGTCGGTGTCCTTGGTGCGCGACGGATAGGACTGCGCGCCCTTGAAGCCGCGGAAATTTTCCAGCTTGTCGCGGGTCTGGTGGCCGAACAGATACTGGATGGCGTGAAACACCGGGCTGGCATGCGGCTTCACCGCGACGCGGTCTTCCGGCCGCAGCACCGAGAAATACAGCGCCGACATGATGGTGGCGAGCGACGCCGACGAGGCCTGATGGCCGCCGACCTTCAGGCCGTCGACATTGGGCCTGACGTGGTTGGCGTGATGGATGGTCCAGGACGACAGCCACAGCACCTTGCGGGCCAGCGCCGACAGCAATTCCAGGCGTGCGGGTTCGATTGGCATGGCGATGCTCCCTGCAGCGCGATTGACGGACCCGATGTTTAGCGAGACCGCCGACGCTAAAAATCTCAAATTGTCGCGACATACCACCATAAATTGGGATAAATTACCAATTCAACGCCCATAAACCCGAGTTCATCCCAATGCACACCCTCGACGCCATCGACCGCAAAATCCTCGGCCTGCTGCAATCCGACAGCCGCACCACCATGCAGGAGCTCGCCGACAAGGTCGGCCTCTCGGTGTCGCCCTGCCATCGCCGGGTCAAGCTGCTGGAAGAGCGCGGCGTGATCACGCGCTATATCGCGACCGTCGACCAGAAATCGCTCGGCCTGCATGTCAGCGTCTTCATCTCGATCAAGCTGGCGCGGCAGAAGGAGGAAGACCTCAACCGCTTCGCGAAAGCGATCTCGAAATGGGACGAGGTGCTGGAATGCTACCTGATGACCGGCAACCGCGATTATCTGCTGCGCGTCGTCGCCGCCGACCTGTCGTCCTACGAGGCGTTCCTGAAGAACAAGCTGACCCGGCTCGACGGCATCGCCTCGATCGAGTCGAGCTTTGCGCTGAGCCAGGTGAAATATTCGATCGCGCTGCCGGTGTGAAGATAACAACAGGTGCCGTTCCGCCTCGGCGGCCGGGACGGCACCAAGTCACGCGTTGGGAGACGGCTCGGCCTCCAGCGCCAATAGCTGCGACCGCCGGACCCGTTCGCGATGCGCGGTGTAGAGACCGCTGGCGACGATGAAGGCCGCGCCGGTCACGGTCCAGACATCGGGCACTTCGCCAAAGATCAGGAAGCCGAGGATGCTGACCCACAGCAATTGGGTGTAGGAAAACGGCGCCAGCACCGAGGCATCGGCATAACGAAAAGCCAGCACCACGATCCACTGCCCCGCCGTCGATGCCACGCCGATGAAGATGCCCAGCAGGATATCGTTCCAGCTCGGCGCGACCCAGACCGATCGGCACCATCGCCGTGAGGATGCAGACGCCCGCGATCGACGAATAGGTCATGGTGGTGATGGCGCGCTCCGTTCCGCTCAGCATCCGCGTCATGATCAGCGTGGCGGCCCAGGCCACCGCCGACACGATCGAGAAAAATGCCGCGGGATGAAACGCGCTGGAGCCCGGCCGCAGGATGATCAGCACGCCGACCAGACCGACCACAGTCGCGATCCAGCGGCGCAGGCCGACGCGTTCGCCGAGAAAGAATATCGACAATGCGGTGACGAACAGCGGCGCGACGAAGCCGGTGGCGGAGGCTTCCGCGATGGGCAGAAACCGCAAGCCGGAAATAAAGAACAGCGACGACGCCAGCAGGGCTGTGCCGCGCATCAGGTGCAGGCCGCGACGATCTGTCTGCATCGCATAGAGCGGCGAACCCGGCAGCATCGCCGGGACCATGATCAGTGCGAACACCAGAAAGCCGGATCCAGGCGATCTCGATCGACGGCAGTGTCGCCGACAGATATTTCGCGGTCGCATCCGAGCAGCCGAGAAATATGGTGGACAGCGAGGATCAGCGCGATGCCGCGGAACGGCCGGTCGGCGCGCGCGGGCGCAACCGGAGCGGCGATTTTCTTCTCGGGCAAAGGCAATGGAATGCTGTCCAGCCTGGCGGCTGCGGCGGATGGCGGGGTCAAAGCTGAACTCGGGCGGAAATTATCGAATTGGGTGAGCGTCCAAAAGATGATATTTGGCCTTTCGCGACAAGGTCCGAAAACAGGCAGCCGATATGCGCGATTGCGCGCGGCGGCTCGCCGCAGTTTGCCATATTCCTGCCTCGTCTTGAGAGCCGGACCGAAAATGGATCCGATATTTTCAGGCTCTTTCCAAGCGCCCGAAAAATGATTTACTTTTCGTCATGGCCGGGCTTGTCCCGGCCATCCACGTCTTTCTTGCTGCGGCAGCTAAGAACGTGGATGCCCGGGACAAGCCCGGGCATGACGAGGCACTTTCACAGCATCGGCAGACCGCGCGGCTTGGGGCCGCGCGGAAAGGCCTTGTCGAGCGCGGCGATTTCGTCGTCGCCGAGCACGAGCTTGCCGGCCGCGGCATTGTCGGCGGCATGCTCCGGCGTCGAGGCTTTTGGAATCGCGAACACGGATGGTTTCGCGCGTCAGAAAGCTCAGCGCGACCTGACGCGGCGATGCGCCATGGGCTTCCGCGATGGTCTGCAACACCTCGCCCGCATTGCTGCGCGGCGACGGGAAATCATTGTGGCCGAACGGCGAATAGGCAACCACCGCGACGCCGTGCTGCTCGCACCACGGGATGACCGCGTGCTCGATCGCGCGTTCCTGCAAGATGATAGAGCACCTGGTTGCAGGCGATCTTGCCCTCGCCGGCGACGGCGAGCATCTCATCGAGATCGTCGGTATCGAAATTGCTGACGCCCCAGCTTTTGATTTTTCCGGCGCTGACCAGTTCCTCGAACGCGGCGACGGTTTCCGACAGCGGATACGATCCGCGCCAATGCAGCAGATAGCAATCGAGCCGGTCGGTTTTCAGCCGCTTCAGCGACCGTTCGCAGGCCGTGATGGTGCCGCGCCGCGAGGCGTTGCTCGGCAAAACTTTCGAGACCAGGAAAACCTCGTCGCGTTTTCCCGCGATCGCTTCGGCGACCACCAGTTCGGCATCGCCATACATCTCGGCGGTGTCGATATGGGTCATGCCGAGTTCGATGCCGCGGCGCAGGGCTGCGACCGCATTGCCGCGATGTCCGCGGTCGATATACCAGGTGCCCTGCCCGATCACGGAGACCTGCGGGCCGTTGCCGCCGAATTGCTGCTTTCTCAACTTCGCCTCTCAATGCCTTCGCAAGACTGTAAGATTACACGTCATTGCGAGCGAAGCGAAGCAATCCAGCTTTCTTTGAATAAGAAGAAAACTGGATTGCTTCGTCGCTTACGCTCCTCGCAATGACGAATTGAGAACGCTGATATCTGCGACGAGCACGGTGCCCGTCACCGACTCCGTCACATAAAGCCGGTCGCGGTTGGCGCCGCCGATGGCGACATTGGTGCAGCTTGGCCCGGCGCAGGATTTGATCCGCGCGATCAATTCGCCGTTGGGCGCAAACACGAACACATGCCCGAGCGACGCGTGCGCCACGAACAGCCGGCCGGCCTTCTCCATCGTCAGTCCGTCAGGTCCGCTGGGGCCGAAGGTCGAACAGAAGCGGCCGACCTTCGAGACATTGCCGTCTTTCATCAGCGGCGCGCGCCATACCGCATTGTCTCGCGTCATCGCTACGAACAACACGGTTTCGGTGGGGTCAAGCACCAGGCCGTTCGGGCTGATGCCGGTATCGATCAGGCAGTCGAGCCGCCCCGCTGGCGACAGCCGATAGACCCGCCCCGTGGGATCGTGCAGCCCGGTCTGTCCCTGGTCGGTGAAGTAGATGTCGCCATTGCCGGCGATATACAGATCGTTGCATCCCTTGAAGGATTCAGAATGGCGCGATGTCAGCAACGGCCGCATCTGACCCGCTTTGGCATCGAGTTCCATCAGGCCGTGCCTGTAATCGGCCACCAGAATGCGGCCGTCGGATCCGATTTTCAGCCCGTTGGGCCAGCCGTCATATTCGACCACCAGCGTCCATGTGCCGTCAGGCGCGATCCGGAAGATGCGTCCGAACGGAATATCCACGATGTATAGATGGCCGTCGGCATCAAACGATGGACCTTCGATGAAGCAATCGCTCGCCTGGCTGGGCCGATTGGCGTCGGCCCACTCCGTGCGCGTGCCCTTGCGCCGGAAGGCATCGGGCATCGCGGAAAATATGGTGGTGCCGATCAATTTCGGCGGGCCGTCAAGATACATCATCCTCCGACTGTAGCCCGGATGCAGCGAAGCGCAATCCGGGGCAGGCCGCTCAGAACGCGCGGGGCGGCAACTTCGGGTCCAACACCTTGCGTGCGCTGTCGGCGCCGGTCACGGGGAGACCGGCAGGGTTGAGCAATCCAACCTGCATGAGCACGCCGGCCTGATCCCAATAGATGTGTTCGTGGGAGATCTTGTCATTCCTGAAGCCGACCACCACGGCAACAGCCATCTCGACCGCTCTGCCGGTCGGCGCGACGCCCGGGAGCAGCCAGTCAATCACTGTCGTGTGGGTAAAACTGATGAAGAGTTCCTCCACCACTCGATCCTCTCCGACGGTACGTGACACGCTCACCATCTTCACGTCGGGCGGAAAGAACTTGCCGACGAGATGATCGCGGTAGAAAGCACGGACCCCGGCCTGACCGACACCTCCCGCCATGGTGGGGACGTGGTTCAAATGAGGATCGTCGCTCATCGTGGCCATTGTGGTGTCGAGATCGCCCGCGAGCTCCGCGGCCACGTGCTTCTCGAAGAGCGCCACCATCTGCTGCTGTTTTTCCGATAACATCTCGGTGTTTCCTTTGATGGTCAACGCGCCCACGTCATCAAATTGAATGCACGGTGAGGGGCGTCTGCGTCAGTTTGATTTGATCACCCTACACCGCTTGACAGTCGTCTAAAATATTGTTGGACTACCGTAGGTGTAAGATTGGGAGATCACCCGTGACTTAAGTATTTATTTTTTCGCAGTTCACAGTGTTTTTCATAGTCTTTTTCGATATTTTCTTCCTCCCCACTCCACTGTTGTCGAGAGACCCCTGGTTGGCCTGCTTGCCCTGGAGAGGGACGAACCTGTCGAGCCTGGCTCGGAAATCGCGCCAATCAGATTAACTTCAAACAGATTTATCCAGAGCCGAAATTGCTCGGGGGAGTTTTCAAATGTTGAATTTATTGCGCTATCTCAGTTTGCCCGTGATTTGTACCTTTTTGACGATGGCTGGCTTCTCGGTGCCCGCGCTCGCTTGCCCGGATGGGCAGTCGGAAGGGGCATTTGGCTGGTGCTATCCGAATATACCGAACCCAATTCCGCCCAATGTGATGCCTCGCCAACTGGAATGCGCACAGTGGACCGCGCACCCCATGTATGTGCAGACCGTCAGCGCCATCAATGCCATGCGAAACATCCTCGCGACACGAGGCATCACCAATGCCGATTCGTGCCGCTCAAACGCCGGAACGGTAGCTGGCATCATCTCGGACTACTATGACCGCAGGGTCGGGGCGGTCGCGAGCAATCTGCTTAAATGCGCCTGTTCCAACTCCGAATTTGCACAAGCACCAGCGCCGGCCCCAACACCAACGGCTTACCCGTGCCACGGCCCAAACTTTACCGAATATCCGGGCGGATTTGCCGGTTGTTTCCCCGTTCCCGGCGTACCGGCATCCTATTTCGTGCAGCTCTGCACGGGAGCGCCAAGCAACAATCCAGCGGACCCATACCATTCAACCTGGGTCGTGACCGGCCGGCGTTGCCAATTCTGAGATCAGTCGATGTCCTTCAGAGCCGTATACGCTGGACGAGGCGAGGCCGGTTGCTGGATCGTTCAATGTTGAAGGCTGGAATGCCACTTTCAACGGCGAATGGTTTTCCTACACCAATACGGCTTGCTTGCACTTCAAAAACTGGAGTGACTCGCGAACCGTTACCGGTACCCTGCACGTGCCTTTGAAACACCGCTGATTCCATGCGGTTCCCTGAATTAGTCAGCATTCGCGTTAGTTCGCGGCGACCCGTGACACGGGACCAACGATCGCGTTTTGCGCGATCAGGCGCTTCAATTCCGGAATGCACGAACCGCAATTGGTGCCGGCCTTCAGTTGCGCGCCGATCGCGGCGGCCGATCCCGCGCCCGCCGCGATGGCGTCGCAGATCGTGGTGCGGCCGACGCCGAAGCAGGCGCAGACGATCGGACCGGCGCTGGCGAGCCCGTCCATCGATTTGCCCGACAGCAGCATCCGGCGCTGCATCGTCGCTGAGGGCATCCGCCGCGAACAGGTTCTTCACCACGCCCCAGTCGCCGGCATCGTGCGCGGGTCCGACGAACAGGCAGGTGTCGATACGGTCTCCTGCAAACGACGCCGCGCGGTAGACGCCGCCGCCGAAATCCCTGTATTCGGCGAGATCGCCGCCGGCGATCGAGCGCAGCCAGGATTGCCATCTTGCCAGATCGGCATTGTCGGCGAGCAGATAGCCGTAGCCGCCACTGACGGCCACGCGCGCCCACCAGACATGCGCCGGCAATTCGAGCTGCTGCGCGACAGCGCAAAACCGCGAAACACATATTCATAAGGCACGATCGATGCCGGCGTCGCCTTGTTCTCGGGCTGGCCGGAAAACGGATCGGTGAAGGGCGCCACCAGCGCGCCGACCCGCGCGGCGGAAGCGGTTTCCTTCGCTCCAGTGGATCGGCGCAAACAGCATGCCGCGCTGCTGCCGCTCGCTGACGACGACCTTGAGAATGCATTGTCCGTAATCGGTGATGACGCGCGCAAAGCTGCCATCGGCGACGCCGAACCGGACGGCGTCGCTCGGGATGAATCTCGACGAACGGCTCCGGCAGATGCTGGCCCAGCCGCGGGCTGCTGCCGGTGCGGGTCATGGTGTGCCATTGATCCCGGATGCGGCCGGTGTTCAGCCGCAGCGGCCGTCCGGCCGTGGTCTCGGTCCGCAGCGCCGGAATTTCCGGCGCGACGAAGCGCGCTTTGCGGTCGTTGGTGAAAAATCCGCCTTCGGCGAAAAAACGCTGCTGCGGCTCGGATATCGCCGCAGACGCATCGGCCACAGCACCGGCGCCATCGCATCGAACGCCTCGTCCGACAGCGACGCCAGCGCGCCGATATCGAAATCGCGGCCGCCATTGTTCTCGAACGCCGACAGGCCGGCATGTTCGCGGAAGATATCCGCCGCCGAGTTGAAATCGAACGCCGCGCCAAAGCCGAGACGCCTGCGCGACTTCGCTGACAATCCACCAGTCGGGCTTGGCCTCTCCCGGCGGGCTTGAGAAACGCGCGCTGCCGCGAGATGCGCCGTTCCGAATTGGTCACGGTGCCGGATTTCTCGCCCCAGGCCTGCGCCGGCAGCAGCACATGCGCGCCGGCATTGACGGTGTCGTTGGAGCGCACATTCTCCGAGATCACGAACAGTTCGAGCTTTTTCAGCGCGGCGCGCGCGACATCGGCGTCCGGCAGCGAGACCGCCGGATTGGTGCCCATCACCCACAACGCCTTGATCTCGCCGCGCGCGATCGCCTCGAACATCTGGACGGCTTTCAGCCCTTCATGGGTGGCGATGCGCGGCGCCTTCCAGAACCGGCGCACGCGGTCGATATCCGGCGGCGTGAACCCCATATGCGCGGCAAGCTGGTTGGCGAGGCCGCCGACCTCGCGGCCGCCCATCGCATTGGGCTGCCCGGTCAGCGAAAACGGCGACGCGCCCGGTTTGCCGATCCGCCCCGTCGCAAGATGGCAATTGAGGATGGCGTTGACCTTGTCGGTGCCCTGCGCCGACTGGTTGACGCCTTGCGAATACAGCGTGACCACGCGCGGCGTGGTGCGGAACATCTGGAAGAAGTCCGCGACGTCGGATTCGGTCAGTCCCGTCGCCAGCGCGGTCGCGGCAACGCTGCCGGCGATGCTGCGCGCCCGCGCCAGCGCGTCCTCAAAACCGGAGGTGTGCCGTTCGATATAGTCGTGGTCGAGCGCGCCATGTGTCGGCGAGATGCGCCAGCAGACCGTGAAAACAGCGCGGTGTCGGTGCCGGGCTTCAGACCCAGAAACAGATCGGCATCGCCGGCGGTATCGGTCCGGCGCGGATCGATCACGACAATGCGCGCGCCGCGTTTTTGCTTGTTGGCGAGCATGCGCTGGAACAGAACCGGATGGCACCACGCCGCGTTGGAGCCGACCAGCACCAGCAGATCGGCCTCGTCGAGATCCTCATAGCAGCCGGGCACGGTGTCGGCGCCGAACGCGCGGCGGTGGCCCGCGACCGAGGAGGCCATGCACAGCCGCGAATTGGTATCGACATTGGCGCTGCCGATGAATCCCTTCATCAGCTTGTTGGCGACGTAGTAATCCTCGGTCAGCAACTGGCCCGAGAGATAGAACGCCACCGCACCGGGACCGTCGCGCGCGACGATGTGCTTGAAGCGATGCGCGACGTGGTCGAGCGCATCGGTCCAGGCCACCCGCTCCATGATGCCCTTGCTGAAGCGGATCATCGGATAGAGCAGCCGGTCCTCAAGGCCAGCGTTTCGCCGAGCGCCGAGCCTTTCGAGCAGAGCCGTCCGAAATTGGCGGGATGTTCGGGATCGCCCGCGATCGCCGCACCGCCGCCGCCATCCGGCGTCGCCAGCACGCCGCAGCCGACGCCGCAATAGGGACAGGTCGTGCGCGTGGCGCGCAAGCGCCGGATCGACGCCGTCATCTGGACCATCCGGTCATCACGCCGCCTCCGACGGAAGCGCGAGCGCGCGGCCGAACATCATGTCGGCGCGAATGCGCGGCGATCGGCTTCTGGTTGCGGATCAATTCGAGATACCACAGCGCATCAGCGGTATCGCCGACCAGCACCGCGCCGGTGAGCCGTCCATTCGCAATCACCAGCTTCTTGTAGGTGCCGTGCCTGACATCGCTTAGCACGATGGCTTCGCTGCCGTCCGCGCCCATGAAATCGCCGGCGGAAAACACCGCCACGCCCGGAGACCTTCAGATTGGTCGCGACCACGCTGCCGTCATAGGCCGAGGCCCTGCCCGCCAGATGCCGCGCCAGCACGCCGCGCCTGCTCGTAGGCGGGCTCGACCAGGCCGTAGCAGATGCCGCGATGCTCGGCGCATTCGCCGAGCGCAAAGATATCCGGTGCTGCGGTCTGCAGATGATCGTCAACCACGATGCCGCGATTGACGGCAATGCCGGCGTCCCTGGCCAGCGCGACGTTCGGCCGGATGCCGGCCGCGAAAATCACCGCGTCGGCATCGATCAGGCGGCCGTCGGTCGAGTTCGACGCCTTCGACACGGGTCTCGCCATGAATCCGCGCGGTGTTGGCATTCAGCAGGATCCTGATGCCCTTGCGCTCGACCAGCGATTTCAGCAATTCCGCCGCCGGCGCATCGAGCTGACGCTCCATCAGCCGGTCCATCAGATGGATCAGCGTCACCGGCGCGCCGGCCTTGGCGAGGCCATAGGCGGCTTCCAGCCCGAGCAATCCGCCGCCGACCACGACGACGCGTTTCTTCTGCGCGGCCAGCGTCAGCAACAGATCGACGTCCCGGCTGTCGCGAAACGTATGCACGCCGGCAAGATCGGCGCCGGGCACGTTGAGCCGCAGCGGCGTCGAGCCGGTGGCGAGGATCAGCCTGGAAAACGTGATGCTTTCTTCGTTGGCGATCTTGAGTTCGCGGCGGCCGACATCGATCTCGGTGGCGAGCGCAGCCATATTTCAGGGTGACGCCGCGGTCGCGCCACCACGTAGCGGGCTTGAGCTCGATATCATGCGACGCGGTCTCGCCGGCCAGCACCGAGGACAGCAGCACGCGATTATAGGCCAGCCGCGGCTCGTCGCCGATCACGGCGATGGCGTAACGCCCAAGCGCGACCTTCGCCAGTTCGTCGACCAGACGCGCGGCGGCCATTCCATTGCCGACGACAACCAGCGGTTCGCTCACGGACGTGTCCTTACTCGGCGGCCTGCGGGCGGCCATAGGCTTCGGAAATCATGTAGCCGGACAGCGTCCCGTAGGCCGCGGTCCAGGCATCCGCGACCTCGGGCGTCCAGCCGTCGCCAAGTCCCTTTTCCAGCGTCCACAGCAACGCGGCGCCGACGACGGGATAATGTTCGGCCTTGGCGCCGTAGCCGACATGGCGTTTGGCCAGCGCGCTCGCGGCGGGCAGCACGGATTCCAGATTGCCGAGGCCGTTCACGACCGCCGCCAGCATCGCCATCAGCTTTCTTGCGCTGCTCGGTCATGTCGGCGGGAAACATCGGCTTTCACCGACGGCGCGATCTCGAACAGGCGATCGTAAAACAGCACCGCCGCCGTTTCCGAAATCGGCGCGACCTTGGCGAAGCTTTCCTGCACGAGTTTGACCTGGTCGGGTGTCATGTTTCTCTCCTGCTGTTGACTGTTGCGAATCCTCGTCCCGCGAGCGGGACGAGGCCGTTCCGCTCAATCGTTCACACCCGCGCTTCGGCGAGGCTGGTCGCGCCAGCTGCCGCGGGGCTGCGGCGCAGGTAGAACCACCAGGTGAGCGCGAGGCAGACCGCGTAGAACGCCAGATAGATTTCCAGCGCCAGCTGCGGGCCGCCGGTCATGGCGATCGACTTGCCGAAACCGCTCGGGATCAGGTAGCCGCCGCAGGCGCCGATCGCGCCGATGAAGCCGAGCGCGGCACCGCTCTCGATGCTGGCGGTCTTCAAGGCGAGCGCCCGGCCGGCTTCGCCCTTGCCCCTGGCCTTCCGCAGATTCTCCTCGCGGAAGATCGACGGGATCATCCGGTAGGTCGATCCGTTGCCGACGCCGGTGGTGACGAACAGGATCAGGAACATCACCAGGAAGCCGGTGAAATCCTTGATGCCGACGAAGTACAGCACGCCGATCGTCGCCGCCCCCATCGCGATGAAATTCCAGAACGTCACGATCGCGCCGCCGACCTTGTCGGCGAGCAGGCCGCCGAGCGGACGCGACAGCGAACCCACCAGCGGTCCGAGGAACGCGATGGCGATCGTGACCGCCGGGAATTGCGTCTTGATCAGCAGCGGAAACGCCGCCGAGTAGCCGATGAAGGAGCCGAACGTCCCGACATAGATGAAGGCCATGATCCAGGTGTGCTTGCGCTTGACGATGGCGAGCTGGTCCTTGAACGAGGACTTGGCCGAGGTCAGGTTGTTCATGAAGAACATCGCGCCGAACATCGCGATGATCAGCGGCACGTATCCACATCAGTCCGGCGTTCTGCAGATAGACGCCCGAAACCGGCGTCGCCTGATAGAGGTTGATGAAGGCCGACGCCCATCAGGATCGGGCGTCAGCAATTGCACGCTGCTGACGCCGATGTTGCCGCCGGCCGCGTTCAGGCCGAGCGCCCAGCCCTTCATGCGGTCGGGATAGAAGAACGAGATGTTGGCCATGCTCGAGGCGAAATTGCCGCCGCCGAGACCCGCCGTGGAAGCCACCAGCAGCATCAGCCAGAACGGCGTGTCGGGCTGGCTGACGAAATAGGCGAGCCCGAAGGTCGGGATGAACAGCACCGACTGCGCTGAAGATGGTCCAGTTGCGGCCGCCGAACGTCGTCACCGCAAAGGTGTAGGGAAATCGCATCAGCGAGCCGATCAGCCCGGGGATCGCCACCAGTTGAAACAGCTGGTCGGTGGTGTAGTGGAAGCCGGCCGCCGGCAATTTGGTCGCGACGATGCTCCAGATCAGCCAGACCGAAAATCCGACATGCTCGGCGACGATCGACCAGATCAGATTGCGCCGGGCGATCGACTTTGCCGGTGCGAATTCCAGAACGTCTCATCTTCCGGCTTCCATTCTGAAATCCAGGTCGGGTCGCTTGCTCATTTGAAGATTTCCTTTCTCGACGGGCGTGCAACCGGGCGATCTGCTGAAGGCATAGAGGCGCGCTCCGGGGAGGCCCCGGTCTGGCGGTGTCACAATTCGGATGATTGGTTTCGAAGGACGGCTTCAATGGCGTCAGCATCAAACTATTCAAGCTTTGTGCCAAGCTGCCGCAGTGCGAAAAACTATGATATCTTATAGATGGTTAGCTGGTTCGCCGCCGGATCATCCGCGAAGCTGCATCCGCATCCTAAATTTGCGATTCGCTCAATTCTTGTGCGGCGCACAATAATTGAGCAGGGATCGGTCAGACGTCGGCATCCGGCTCTGTTTGCAGCGTCCGATAACGCGCCAAAGCGTCTGCAAAAACCGGCTTTCCAGCCTCCGGCCGTGCCCATTCGCTGGCATGTCGATTGCATCGATAACTCGCTAGTCAATGAAGACTGCGGTCCGCCGAAATTGTTGAAGCCGTCATCGGCCGAGACTTAAGGGACAAGTTCGAAGCCACCTCGTCGAGGAAGCTTGGCGCAGTCGGTCGCGATGCCGGTTCGAACCGGCTCGCACATCCCTGTTTATCGGGTCCGGTCAGAGACAGGATGGCGATGACGCCAAAATCCTGAGCGCTCAAGTGAGCGACCCGTTCCCGACGGCAATGCGTGATCCGGGATGGCCGCATCTCGTCAGAATGCTGCGATCACCGCGCAACCGGTTCAATTTCGCCACCAGAACAAAGGGGACTTTCAATGTCATATCTAGCGCCTTCGGAATTCGTCACCAAGATGGTGGATGCCGGAGAATCCAAGATCTTCATGTCCACCAGGGATACGGTGATCCGGGCCTATATGGCCGGCGCGATCCTCGCATTGGCCGCCTGGTTCGCCGTCACGATCAACGTCAACACCGGCCAGCCGATCGTCGGAGCGCTGCTGTTTCCGGTCGGATTTTCCATGCTGTATCTGCTGGGATTCGATCTGCTGACCGGCGTGTTCGTGCTGGCGCCGCTCGCATTGATCGACAAGCGGCCGGGCGTGACGCTGGCCGGCGTTTTGAGAAACTGGGGCCTTGTCTTTATCGGCAACTTCGCCGGCGCTCTTACGGTGGCCTTCATGATGGCGTTCGTGACAACCTTCGGCTTCACGCAGGATCCCGACAAGGTCGGCGCGGCGATCGGCAGGCATCGGCGAAGCCCGGACGCTCGGCTACGCCTCGCACGGCGCGGCCGGCATGGCGACGTTGTTTATACGCGGCATGCTGTGCAACTGGATGGTCTCCACCGGCGTCGTCGGAGCCATGATCTCGACGACGGTCCCCGGCAAGGTCATCGCGATGTGGATGCCGATTCTGGTGTTCTTCTACATGGTGTTCGAGCATTCCGTCGTGAACATGTTCCTGTTTCCGTCGGGGCTGATGCTCCACGCCAAATTCTCGATCATGGACTATTTCATCTGGAACGAAATTCCGACCGTTCTCGGCAATCTGGTCGGCGGACTGTCGTTCACCGGCCTGACCTTGTACGCCACCCACGTCAGAACGGCACCGCAGCGCGATGCCGCCATGACGGCCAGCGCGCCGCCGCCTGATTTGAGCCAAACGAAGGAGCCTCGCCGGGTTAAGGTGAGGCTCCTTTTGTTTTGGTACCCAGTGAATGCCGCGTGAACTGCAAATATCGGTCGGGCAATATTCTGATAAAGGTCGCAAACAGATCAATCAGGATTTTCACGGCGTTTTAATTCCGGACCAGCCGCTATTGGGCCTGAAAGGCATCGCCATCGTCCTGGCGGACGGCATCAGCAGCAGCAATGTCAGCCAGATCGCCAGCGAGTCGGCCGTCAAGAGCTTTCTGACGGACTATTACTGCACGCCGGAATCCTGGTCGGTCAAGACATCGGCCCAGCGCGTGCTGGCCGCGACCAATTCCTGGCTGCACTCCCAGACCCGGCGCAGCCAGTACGCCTACGACAAGGACAAGGGCTATGTCTGCACCCTGAGCGCCATGGTCATCAAGTCGACGACCGCGCATCTATTTCCACGTCGGCGATTCCCGAATCTACCGGCTGGCCGGCCACACGCTGGAGCAGCTCACCGACGACCATCGGGTCATTGTTTCGTCCGAGCAGAGCTATCTGGGCCGCGCATTGGGGATCAATCCCCAGATCGAAATCGACTACCAGGCGATCCAGATCGAAAAAGGCGACGTCTTCCTGCTCGCGACCGACGGCGCTTACGAACATGTCGGCAACCGTTTTGTCGCCGAGGCGATCAATGACAACCCCGACGATCTGGACAAGGCCGCAAAGGCGATCGTCGAGGAGGCCTACCGGCAGGGCAGCCCGGACAACCTCACCGTCCAGATCGTCCGCATCGACGAATTGCCGGATCGCGAGGCCAGCGAGGTTTTCGGGCCAGCGTCCGAATTGCCGCTGCCGCCGCTGCTGGACGCGCGGATGGTGTTCGACGGCTACAGAATCGTCCGGGAACTGCACGCCAGCAGCCGAAGCCACATCTATCTCGCGGTCGATACCGAAACCGATGCGTTGGTCGCCATCAAGATTCCGTCGATCGACCTGCGCGACGATCCGGCCTATCTGAAGCGATTCATGATGGAGGAGTGGGTCGCCCGGCGCATCGACAGCCCGCATGTACTGAAACCGCTTTCGCATTCCAGCAAGCGCAACTTCCTCTATGTCGTGACCGAATTCATCGACGGGCAAACCCTGACCCAATGGATGATCGACAATCCAAAGCCGGATCTGGAAACGGTGCGCGGCATCGTCGAGCAGATCGCCCAGGGCCTGCGCGCCTTTCACCGGATGGAGATGCTGCACCAGGATCTGCGGCCGGAAAACATCATGATCGACAAGACCGGCACCGTGAAGATCATCGATTTCGGTTCCACCAAAATCGCCGGCGTGGCCGAAGCCGCGCCACCCGCAGGCCACAACGACATTCTGGGCACCGTGCAATACACCGCGCCGGAATATTTCCTCGGCGAAAGCGGCTCGCCGCGCTCCGACATGTTCTCGCTGGGCGTGATCACCTATCAGATGCTGACGGGAAATCTGCCCTACGGCTCCGCAGATTGCGAGAGCGCGAACGAGATCGCAGTTCCGCAAGCTGCGATACGAACCGGCCATCGACGACCAGCGCGAGATCCCGGCATGGATCGATGGCGCGCTGAGGAAGGCGGTGCATCCCGATCCCGACAAGCGCTACGAGAGCCTGTCGGAATACACATTCGACCTTCGCCATCCCAATGCGAATTATCTCGGCGCTTCGCCGCCGCTGATCGAGCGCAATCCGTCGCTGTTCTGGAAATGCACGACCGCTATTCTGGCGTGCATCATCGTCGTCGTTGCTGGCCTACCAGCACGCGCTCCGCTACGGAACGCACGAGGTCGTTCAGGCGGCTTCGGTCGCCGCCATCATCGGCTTCGGCGCGGCGCCGGCACCGGGCCGCATGTGGAATTCATAGGTCATCAGGTGCCACGGGCCTTTGGCGGGCTTGCCGTCGGGCATCACGCCATCGGTGTGGTGCTCGATCTTCGAGATCAGTTCGTCCTTCACCCCGAACACCACGTCGGAGTCGAGATATTTGTCGCCTTCGATGAAGACGTGGGTGATCAGCGGCTCATAGCCCGGCGCGTTGACGAGGAAATGCACATGCGCCGGCCGCATCGGGTGACGCCGGGTTTCGATGATCATCTGGCCGACCGGACCGTCGGTCGGAATCGGATAGCTGCACGGCAGGATGGTGCGGAAGAAGAACCGGCCATCGGCGTCGGTGATGAATCTGGCGCGCAGCGACGGCCCCTCCATCAGATAGCCCGGCCTTTGCGAATCGTAATAGCCGTCATCGTCGGCATGCCAGATGTCGACCGGAACGTTCGCCAGCGGTTTGCCCTGCAGATCGGTGACGCGGCTCTGCACGAACATCCGTTCGCCGGTATGGCCGGGCGGCGAAACATCGGTGCCATGCGGCATCTGCTTGTGCTCGCCGACATAGAACGGGCCGAGCACGGTGGTCTCGGTGGCGCCTTCGCGCTCGCGATGGTTGACCGCGTCGACCAGCATCGAAACCCCGAACACGTCGGACAGCAGGATGAATTCCTGCCGGGTCGGGGTGCATTTCTGGCCGACCCGGGTCAGAAAATCGATCGCATACATCCATTCATCCTGGGTGAGATCGGTCTTGCGGACGAAACCGTGCAGCGACTTCACCAGCTCTTCCATCAGGAATTTGACGCGGGGGTCCGGCGTTTCCTCAAAGCTGCGGATGACGGCTTCGGTGAGTTCGGTGTCGTTGAATTGGGGCATTGGCGCTGTCCTGTATGCGATTATGGGGTCAGCCTACACCAGCGGACCGGCCGGCGTAAGCAGGCTGCGATTGGAACGGATCACACTTTTCGGCTATCAAGGCCATCCTCGACAGTTCCCAGGATAACACCCAGGATCAGGCCCCCGATGCTAGCCCCCACCCCCGCTTCGCCCGAATCCGCCGGCATGTCCAAGGCCGGCCTTCGACCGCCTCGAGGATCATCTGAAGCGCCGCTATATCGAAGCCGGCCGCTTTCCGGGAACGCAGCTTCTGGTCTATCGCCGCGGCAAGATCGTCCACAGCGCGGTGCAGGGCTTTGCCGACGTCGAGCGCAAGGCGCCGGTAAAGGACGACACCATCTTCCGCATCTATTCGATGACCAAGCCGATCACCTCGGTGGCCTTCATGATGCTGGTCGAGGAAGGCCGCGTCGCGCTCGACGAGCCGGTCCACAAATACATCCCGGAATGGAAAAATCTCGGCGTGTTTCAGGCCGGAACGCTGCCGGCGTTCCTGACCAGGCCGCCGTCGCGGCCGATGCTGATCGTCGACCTGTTGCGCCACACCTCCGGCCTGACCTATGGCTTCCAGCAGCGTCCAATGTCGACGCCGCCTACCGCGAGCTGAAAATCGGCGAGGTCGAGAAATCCGGCACGCTGCAATCGATGATCGACGATCTTGCCAAAATGCCGCTGGAATTTTCGCCCGGCGAGGCCTGGAATTATTCCGTCTCCACCGATGTCATCGGCTATCTCGTCGGCAAGATCAGCGGCATGCCGTTCGAACAGTTCCTGAAGCAGCGCATCTTCGATCCGCTCGGCATGAACGACACCGATTTTTTCGTGCCCCCCGACAAGGCTCACCGTTTCGCGGCGTGTTACGTGGCCGACCCCTCGGGCGCCATGGTGTTTCAGCCAGTGGCGCAAGGGCAGCATTACGCTTTACGACGATCCGGCCGTCAGTTCGTTCCTTTCGCCACCGTCGTTCATCTCCGGCGGCGGCGGGCTGTGTTCGACCGCGGCCGACTATCTGACTTTCTGCCGCGCGCTGCTCAACGGCGGCGAACTCGGCGGCGTCAGGCTGATCGGTCCGAAGACGCTGGCATTGATGACGTCGAACCATCTGCCCGGCGGACGCGATCTGCCGGAAATGTCGCGGTCGATGTTCTCCGAGGCGGGTTACAACGGCATCGGTTTCGGTCTCGGCTTCTCCGTCACCATGAACCCGGCGCAGACGCTGATCGCGGGCAGCGCCGGCGAATATGCCTGGGGCGGCGGCGCATCGACCGCGTTCTGGATCGACCCGGCGGAAGAACTGATCGCCATCTTCATGGCCCAGGTGCTGCCGTCGAGCGCCTATCCGGTCCGGCGCGAACTGCGCACCATGGTCTATGCCGCGATCACCGACAGCAATCTCTAAGGTCGGGTTCCGTACTCGCGCTACCGGACGGAACCCGGCCAGCTCCTGAAACCCGTGGCGATTTTCCTGCGCGACTCTTATGCTCTCGCCGATTTGGTGCTCCCGCCGATTTGGCGCACCCGCGACCAATGCAATATCCGGGAACCCGCGTGCGAAAACTCTCACTGCCAGTACGTCTTGCCCTTCTGGTTGCGGGAACCACGCTGCCGCTGATTATTTTCGCGGCCGTGATCGTCTTCAACGACTACGAACAGGACCGCCGGGACGCCTCCCAGCGCGTCCTCGAAACCGTGCGCAGCATCCGCCTCGTGCTCGATGCCGAGGTGCAGCGCATGACCGGTGGGCTCCAGGTCCTATCGCTCACCAATGCGGTGCGCAGCGGCGACTTCCAGAACTTTCGCCATATCGCCGAGGGTTTCCTCGACCAATATGCCAAGGATGGCGTTGTGCTGGTGGCGGATCGCGAAGGCCGCCAGTTGTTCTCTTCGGCTGCTTCCGACACCGCAAACCTTCCCTTGCGCAAAAACCTCGAGATCGTGGAGAAGGTGTTCGCGACAAGGAGCCCGCAATATTCCAATCTGTTCATCGGCGCGGTGAAGCAGCGGCCGATCGTGACCGTCGAGGTGCCGGTGGTTCGGGACGGCGAAGTCCTCTACGATATTTCGTTCAGTCCGCCGATCGAGATATTCCAGGCCATTATCGAAAAACAGCGTCCGAGTCAGGACTGGACGATCTCGATATTCGACCGCGACGGCATCAATTTCGCGCGGGTGCCGAACCCGCAGGAGACGATCGGCAAGCGCGCTTCATCGTCGCTGTATGCCGGAATGCATAACACCGCCGAGGCGACGCTTCCCACCGTCTCGCTGGAGGGCGTGCACCTGATCACCAGTTTCGCGCGATCCTCGCTCACCGGCTGGACCGTGGCCGCCGGCATTGCGGAAGGTTCCCTGGTCGGGCCGCTGTGGCGCAATCTGGCGATCACCAGCATCATCGGAAGTGTCCTGCTGCTGATCGGCCTGGCCTTTGCGGTGCGGATGGCAACCACGATCGCCCGCGGCGAGATGCTGCACGATCTGTTGATCGAGGAGCTCAATCATCGCGTCAAGAACACGCTGGCGATCCTGCAGGCGATCGCGGTGCAGACTTTCAAAAGCGCCAGCCGGTCCGAACGCGAGACCTTCGAAGGCCGGCTCGGCGCACTGGCGGAGGCGCACAATCTCCTGAGCACGGAGAAGTGGCGAGGCTCCGAATTGCAGGACGTGGTCAATCGTGTTCTGCAACCCTATTTGCTCAACAATCCCGGGCGAATGCGCATGTCCGGACCGAAGGTCCCGCTGTCACCCCGGCTCGCGGTCGTGCTGTCCATGATTGTGCACGAGATCGCGACCAATGCCGCCAAATACGGCGCGCTGTCGAACGATACCGGCACCATCGCGCTGGATTGGGAAGTGCTGGCGGAGAACGCCACGCAAAAATTGCGGCTGATCTGGACCGAGGCCGGCGGGCCGCACGTCACGGCCCCGATCCAGCGCGGTTTCGGATCGCGTCTGATCGAGCGCAGTGCCCGCGATCAGCTCGGCGGCGAAGCCACCGTCGACTTTCTCCCGCGCGGTGTGGTCTACACGGTAACCTGCACGCTCGAGGATCAGGGTTAGGGTCCGATGGCCGGCGATGAAAAATGGCAGGCTTTATTCGACCACCTTGTCGGCGCTGGCCAGCAGCGTCGTCGGCACGCTAAGTCCGAGCACATTGGCAGTCTTGAGGTTGATCGACAACTCGAATTTGGAAACCTGATAGTAGGGAATGTCAGCGGGATTGGCGCCACGCAGGATGGCGTCGATATCGGCGGCCGCGCGCACTATCACCTCGTTCAAGTCGAAGGAATATGCCATCAGGCCTCCGACATTGACGGCATCGGCAATTGCATGAATAGCCGGGATCCGAGCCTCTGCAATCGACTGCACGATCGAAACACGGTTCACAAACACGTCCGGACTATCCACCATCATGATCGCATCCGAACCATCGCGGCAAGCCTGCGCGATAGCGTTGCCGTAGATTGTTGCGTTGCCGGGAAAATCGACCAGCTGGCTGATGAGTGAAACCCCCGCCGTGTCAGCGGCGGCGCGCACCGCAGCGCCCACCCCGCTTTCCCATTGAATTCGCCCGGCGATACAGCCCAGTTTCGACATCGCCGGAAACATTTCACGCAACAACGCGATGCGCTTGCCGTGTATCGAGGGGCCGGCATCGACGCTGACACCCGTGACGTTGCCGCCGGGACGAGCGAGACTCTGGACGAAACCGGCCGCGACGGGATCGCCAGATACGGTGACCAGCGGGATTTTCTTGGTCCCCCTGAAAAACACAGAGAAAGGGACGACGACGTAAATCACGTCCGGATTGGTTCCAATCACCTGCGCCGCGAAGGAGGCCGGGTCTGACGGGTTCTGTTCGTTTCCGTAACGCTCAACCGTAAGGTTTTGCCCCTCGATCTGCCCGAGACGCCGAAGCTCGGCAAACAAGATACGGTAGTTGCTGCCGCTGTTCTCATACAACCGTGAGAGCGGAGTCGATACATCGACGATGACCAGGCGTCGGCTGTTGGCGACAGGCTGCGCCGCGACACGCGTCACCGCAGCAAACGATACCGCCCCGGTCACAAAATCCCGCCGTCGCATATCCGCCCCCAGCGTCAGACGCGGCGACATGATGGGTATCGCCGCGCTCCACCCATCCTACGCACTAATTGCGCCGGATCAATTTCGAGATATTCCCGACATCGATCTGATGCCGGACCGCTGGGGTCAGTTCAAGCGCGTCGAGGGCCCTGACCGTTTCCCGGACCAGATAACTGCCGCCTTCGGCGTCGAACGGAAAATCACTGGCAAACACCACCTTGTCTGCGCCGAAATAGTCGAGACCGCAGCGGGTCGCGCCCACGGCGCCCGAAAGCGCGGTGTCGGCGTAGAACATCTTGAAATAGTCCTGGGCCGGGCGCAGCAAGGGACCGGGCAGCAGGTCGGCATCGGCCGGCGGCGTGCGCGATCCCATCTCGAGCCCCCAGCCCTGTTCGATCCGGCCGGCGAAATAGGGAATCATCGCGCCCATATGATGGGTGATGATCTTCAGATCGGGATGACGGTCGAACAGTCCGGAAAACACCAGCCGCGACATCGCGACCGTGCTGTCATAGGGCCAGCCGAAACACCACCAGATTTCGTAGCGCGACTTCTTCTCGGTCGGATAATCCGGCGTCGGCCCGCGGATCGGATGCAGCCAGATCGCCAGTCCCCGCCGCGCGATCTCGTCGAACACGGGCGCAAAACGCGGATCGTCGAGCGGCATGCCGCGCACATGGGTGCAGAGCTGGAAACCGACCGCGCCCATCGCGTCGGCCCGGCCGATTTCGGCCAATGCGGCGTCGACATCGTGCAGGGATAGCGCTCCGGCGAAAGCAGGGAAACGGCCGGGATGTTTCGCGACCAGGTCGGCAAGACCGTCATTCATCAGCCGCATCATTTCGACGGCGACCGCTCCGTCGGCCAGATCCTCGATCGGCGGCATCGATGGCGTCAGCAATTGCCGGTAGCCGGGAAAGTTATCCATCAGCCGAAAGCGATGCTCGAGATCGTACAGCGACTTCAGTTCCAGCCATCGCTTCAGCGGACCCGCCGCCGAGGCCATCGACTGCAATCGGGCAAAATAGGCTCGCGGGAAGATGTGGGTCCAGGCGTCGATAAGATCGGACAAGGCACGTTACTCCGAATGAAGAATGGCGGGATCAATCAAGGCGACAGGATTTCGAGTGACTTTCCCGCGGTCTCGACCGCGAACAGCCGGGTCACCACCGCGCCCAGCGCCAGCACGCAAGCAAAAACGGCGAACACCCAGTGAATGCCGAACGCGCCCGAGACATAGCCGACCACCAGCGGGCCGGCAGAAGACCCCAGCCGCAGCCACGCGCTGCTGCAACCGATGCCAAGCGCCCGCAACCGGGTCGGATAAAGTTCGGCCGAATAGAGAAACAGCGAGAACGCAACGGTCTGAACGATGGCGTAGGCCAGCGACACCAGCACCAGAACATGCATCACCGAGTCGGCGCCGGAGATGGCAAGGGTGGCGAGCGGCAGGATTCCAAGGGCGAAGGCCCAGCTGTACCAGTTTTTCCGTCCCACCCGATCGATCAGCAGCGCGCAGATGACGGAGGCCGCCACGCCGCAGGCGGAAGTGACGAAGCCGTAGGCCAGGCTGGTTTGCAGCGGCAGCCTGAACACTTCCCGGTACAGTGTCGGCATCCAGGTGATCATGCCGTTGATGACGATGTAGGCGCAGAACCAGAGCGCCCACAGCATCAGGGTTCGGCGGCGATAGACGCCGCGGAACATCTCCCGCCAGTCACTGCGCGTTTTGGCCGGTGGCGGGATCGGCCGCGGCTCGGCCAGTACAATGCCGGACCGTGTCGCCGAAGCTTCGAAGCGGCCGACGATGGCATCGGCTTCGGCCAACCGACCTCGCGAAGCCAGCCAGCGTGGCGATTCCGGCATCAGGAAACTCAACGGAAGCATCAGCACCGAAGGCACCAGCCCGACGACGAACATCGCCTGCCAGCCATAGATCGGCACCAGAAAATAACCGACGGCGCCGGCGAACATCAGCCCAACCGGAAAGATGACTTCGTACAGCAGAAAGAAACGCCCGCGCTTGCCGGCGCCGATCATCTCGTTGATGTAGGCGCTCGCCACCGGCACCTCGCCGCCGGTGCCGATCCCCTGAATGAAGCGGCAGACGATCATCCAGACGGCGCCGGTCGCGAACAGGCAGGCGATGTCCATGCCGACAAACAGCGTAATGGTCAGCCACAATACCCTGACACGGCCGATGCGTTCGGCCAGCCATCCGCACACCACGGCGCCCACAAGCTGGCCGAGATAGCCGAACGACAGGATCATGCCGATTTCCGAAGGCGACAGCTTCCACTCGCGCACCAGCACGGGCATTGCGAACGCAATCGCCAGCACCGTATAGGCGTCGAAGAATGTCGCGGTCCCGATCACCATCCGGATTGTCAGGAGTTGCCGGGTCACCGGCAGGCGTTCAAGACGGGCACTGATGGATTCCGCCGTGTGCGACGAACCCGGCGTTACAGTTTCCAACAAAATTTTCTTCCTTGTTATTGGATCAGCTTCACTCGGCCTTGATGTTTGGCCGACCTGACCACCTTGCCCCACTTCCCGGTTTCGTCGGCGATCAGCCTGCCGAAATCCGCCGGTGAGCCAGAAAGCACTGTTCCGCCGAGATCGGCAAATCGTTCCTTCATCCTTGAACCGGCAAGGCCCGGGTACCAGGTACGCGATCGGAACGAGCTTCGCCGCGCCGGCGGCGTAGCCGACGTCGCACCGGATAGGTTTCCGCCCGTGCGGTCCGCGACACGCCGGGCGATACGGCAGTACCTGCCGCCAGATGCAGGAAATGGCGACGGGGTACTTTCATGATGATGTCCCCGCCGCCCCTTCCCGGCTTCACGCCGGGTCTGCCGGCCGGCCTGTTATCGTCCCGGACCGCCGCGCGCGACACATTTTACTACTTTGTCGGTGTATTCAGCCATTCGCGGGCCCGCGGTGGTAATCCCGCAGGGATGCGACCTCGTCGCAGGATTCGCTACTCTACATTCAGGTCCCATCATTTCAGCACGCACTGCAGCGCGACACTGGTTTTCAACAGAATCTGCCGCCGACGGCCCATTGACGGCGAAGACCGCGAGCAAACAAACCGCTGAACCGAGCAAACCCTTCATGACTGTAAATTGCATGTCCTTCATCCCCAAAAAAGTTGGCGTCTAATACGACCGGGCCTCTATCGGCCGGCCAATTGCTTCTCAATAAATATTTTCATCAAGGCAAGCGCGCGATCCAGATTCGGGCCATCCGCGTTGACGAAGTTGTGGAGAGCGCCGGGCAACAGCTCAAGCTGCAGCTTGCCACCCACGACAGCATAAGAAGCGGCAAATCGCCGTTGAATGTCCGGCGACACGTTGGTGTCCTTGACGACGCCGTTTGCGTCCGCGCTGCCCTGCAGCAACAGCACCGGTGGCAGCCTGACCGGTTCGTGACGATCCAGGATCAACTGGGGATTGCCGTCCTCAAGGCTTCCGGGCGCCGAAAAATAGATGTCCGTGGATTTCACCGGAGCGTTGTTGCCAAGTTCGGCGGCGTAGGCCCTTCGCGCAAGCGGGTCCGAAATCGGATAGACCAAGATCATGTAGTCCGGACTGGAGCTTGTCGCTGCCGGCCCGGCCAATGGTATCGCGGTATATCGAGCGTCGGATGGCCTCAAGCCATTCAGCAAGACAAGATGCCCACCGCTCGAAGAGCCGAACACGCCAACGGTCTGTAGGGATCCGTTGAACCTGGACGCATTCGTTCGAAGCCAGCGCAGCGCAAAATTCACATCTGCAACAGAGTCGGGGTAGTGGTAATTGGCGCTCTGGCGATAATCGATTGCGACCACGACCAGCCCCATCGCGGCGAGAGCTCTGTCCATGATCGCGTGCTCATTCCGGCTAACGTCCTCACGCACCCAGGCTCCGCCGTGAACATCCAGGATCACGGGAAAAGGGCCTGATCCCTCCGGCTGGTAGACGGTGGCCTGAAAGGTCTTCCCGTCAACCTGGAGATATTCGACGTCACGCACCTGGAATGCCACAGCCGCGTTGGACAAACTAATTCCGCCTGTATTGGCGGTGGCAGCGGGCAAGGTGTTTGGCAACGATGACTGGGCGGCCGCCTCGCCTGACAGCAAGGCCAATCCAGAAACGATGATCGATATAATGCTGAAAACGTTTCGCCGAGTCATGTGTCCCCCGGTTTCGCGCATCATAACGCGGACCCGACATTCATTGGTCGTCGCCCAGCGAAGATTGGACAATGTTGCAGAACCGATCAAGCGCTCTAGCCGAAATTCTGCAGACCTGGGAATGTCTCCAGCAGCCAGATGCTGATCGCAGATACCGAGCCGGTGAGAAAGCCGATGCCGGTAAGAACCATCAGCACGCCCATCGCCCGCTCGACGCTGGCGAGATGCCGCTTCATCCGCGCAAACAGCGACGAGAACTGCTCGATCATGAAAGCCGCCAGCAGAAACGGAATTCCGAGGCCCAGCGAATAGATCGCGAGCAGGCCCGCACCTTTTGTCACCGTTGCCTCGGCGGCGGCCACCGACAGGATTGCCGCCAGGATCGGCCCGATGCATGGGGTCCAGCCGAATGCAAACGCCAGCCCCATCACATAGGCGCCCCACAGTCCGACCGGTTTCGGCGCCGTCAGCCTGCCTTCGCGCATCAGAAACGCGATCCGCGTCAGCCCGAGAAAATGCAAACCCATGAGAATAATGACGATGCCGGCAACGATCGAGAGCTGCGCCGACCAGGCGCGGATCAGGCTTCCGATCAAAGACGCGCTGGCGCCGAGCGCCACGAACACCGTGGAAAACCCCAGCACGAACATCACGGCTGAAATCATCACCGCGCGTTTCGACGCCGCCGCCGTTTCGTCATTGGCCACATGCTCGATGGTGGCGCCGGTAAGGTAGATCAGATAGGGCGGCACCAGCGGCAGCACGCAGGGCGACAGAAAGCTGATAAGACCGGCCAGCAACGCCGCCGGAATCGAGACTTCGTGAATCATGCTATCGTCGCCATCCAATGGAGCGTGCAGCTTCCTGCCTCGGCCCCGGCTTGATGTAGCGGATGCGCCGCAATGCGCAATGATGGCGGAGCCGAGCGGGTGCGGACAACGATGTTGTGATCTGGCGATCCCCGGAGTTCGGGGGCGGCCGCCGCTTATTTCCGTCCCCGGCTTCAGCAAGGGCGCGGCACACGACGCGGGCTTGCGGCGATCTCAAACGCTGCGATTCTTTGTCGCATCGGCGCCGCCATCCCTCAAGAGTTGCAACAGTGGAATGCAACCCGTTGTTCTGGATTAGTCACCGGCGTTTTTCCGACCGCGACCATGGTTCGCCAAATGTTCTGCCCAATAGCGACCCCGGTACAGGCCTGCACCGCAGAGGCGTGTTCTACCCAGAGAACAACCAAAATGTCAGGTCTGTGGCTGACGGCCGATCTGCCGGGGTCAATAGCGCGACGAGAGTTTCCTCAGTTGCGCCTGCTGAAGGAACATTATAGTTCTGGGATCAACTTGCAGCAGCCATTACCGGATATTTGGCTGCCTTTCTCGTGTCGTTCGCGGAAACATTTCGCGATACTGTGCAAAATTGACCGGTCTATGGAAGCTTTCCGTTTCGTAAGGTTCCTGTAATTTAACGATGAATTCATCCCTCCAGGAAAACCTTAAATTGGCATAGAAAGAAGGGTATATAAGGGGTAATCCCTGACCCACCTGTTGGGTTTTTACGATCGAGGACGGCAAAAACAGCATGATTAAATCAGCAGCGAAAAAAATGAAGCAGCGCAGCGCCGGCAAACCCGACATTGAGCTGGGTAAGCGGATCAGGCTGCGGCGCGTCGAGCAACACATCTCCCAGGCCGAGCTTGGCGACAAACTTGGCGTCAGCTTCCAGCAGGTTCAGAAATACGAGAAGGGTGTCAACCGCGTCGGCGCCGCCCGTCTTCAGCAGATCGCCACCGCGCTCGATGTGCCCGTGACGTTTTTCTACGACGGCGACGGCAAGGCGCGCGAAGTCGAAAGCCTGCTGTTTCTCGACAGCGCGTTCAGCCTCCGGCTGCTGCGGGCCTACAGCAAGATCAAGGACCAGACCGTCCAGCGTCAGCTGGTGTCCCTGATGGAATCGATCGCCGCCAACGAAGCCTAGAGCCTTTCCGTTTCGATCAAATCGAAACGGGGCTATGGATTCTTCGATTGACGCGTTTTCCTGGCCCGAACCGGTTCCCGCATCGGTGGAAAACGGTTTTGGCTTCGTCGGCTTAATCCATCCCCGCCCTCGCATCCCGCAGGCGCCTGCCGAGGTCCGTTCCCGGCGGTAAAGCGGGGGACGGTCGCAGGTAGAGTTCGGTGCTTGACCGGGAGCGGAAGTAGCACCCAGCCTAGCCCGCCGGCCCCCCGATATGCTTTGATGCCTCGAAACCGAAATCACCACAATCCAGAGGGCAACTCCTTCATGGGCGAACGGGTGGTAAGGCGGCTGGCGGCCGTGCTCGTGGCGGATGTCGCCGGTTACAGCCGGCGACGGCGTGCTGATGGAGTTTGCCAGCGCGGTTGACGCCGTTCGCAGTTCCGCGGAAGTCCAGCGAGGGATGGCCGAGCAGAATGCAGCCTTGCCGCTGGATCGACGGATCGAATTTCGGATCGGGATAAATCCCGGCGAGCGGATCGAGAATATTTCCATGGTTCGCTTCCAGCATACAAACCGCGCTTCATCGATGGCCTTCGCTTTGCGGGACTTTCCGAATAACATGCAGCCAAATGCGAATTGATGCGAGCCTGATGAAGGCCAGGTAGTTGCCGCGAGTTTGTCATACGGGGTCGCAATACGCCACATTGCCGATCTTGTTGAAGAATCTGTTCGATCACGTTCCGCGGCTGTGTTGATATGCGCTGATCGGGTCCTTGCGATTTCGTTTCGCTGGAAATTAGCCCAGGCGCCTTGCTGGCGGGCAAGCCCCCGATCCAATCAGCATCGTATTCTCCCGATCGAGCAAGCGAGCAAATTCACTCTGGTGATCAATCAGAAAGCCGCAAAGGCGCTCGGCATGGTCGTACCCCCAACTTTGCTGGCGCTCGCCGACGAGGTGATCGAATAACGAGACTTCGTCGCTGGCACTTTTCGGGCGTGGCGCGATGTCCGACTTGAGGCCGCCATCAGCAACGGAGCAGATGTTCTGCCGACCCTTCTTTATGGGTTCACGCCCTGGTTGGCAGCGCCGCGGACACGATCGATCAACGCGAGCGGATCGGCCGGCAGCGTATTGCCGCGCCAGGCCACATGCTGGTCCGGCCGCGACAACACCAGGCCTGCGCCATCGTACAGAGCAGTGGCGGCCGTTGATCGCCCGATGTCGAGCACCTTCAGCGGCACGCCCCGGTGGCGGGCGGCAAGCTCCAGCGCCGCGACGTCCATCGCCGGATCGAACCGCAGCAGCGTGAACTCCGGTCCCATCGCGTCATAGAGCGAGCTGCCGTCCTCGCACCACAGATGCGGCGTGCGGCAGCCCGGCACCGTCGACGGCGTATAGCTGTTCATCGTATAGGCCGGCTGCTTCGGCGCCGTCATAGGCGATGATCGGCGAGCGATCGTAATAGGTGCCGAAGTTGAGACCGGCGCAGGCATATTGCTGGACGTTGATCTCGTAGGCGAGACGTCCGACCTCCTGCCGCGCCAGTTCGCCGCTGGCACCCGCATCCTCGATTTCTTCGGGCACCGCGCCGCGGCGGCGAATTTCGGCCTCGGCATGCGACATCGCAAATCGCGAGACCTGGCTGGTGATCGGCCAGCGCTCCGCCTCATAGGCGTCGAGAATGGCAGACGGCGCCCAGCCGTTGAGATGCGCGGCCAGCAGCCACGACAGGTTCATGGCATCGGCAATCCCGGCATTCATGCCGTAACCGGCATAGGGCACCCAGATATGCGCCGCGTCGCCGGCGATGAACGCGCAGCGGTCGCGAAATTTGTCGGCGATCAGGCGGCGTCCGTACCAGTCTTCCTTCGAGATGATGTCGTATTCGAAAGTCCGCGTCCGACGCCGAGGATGGTCCGGATGCAGGCGTCGCGATCGACCGAATCGAAATCGGCCTCGCCGGGCTTCATGTAATTGTGCACCAGCCAGCGCTCGCGGCCGTCGATCGCATAGACCATGCCGGAGCGCCGCGGATTGATCGAGCCGGTGCCCCAGGCGGGCGCGTGCTGCTGGCGATCGATCAGGCCGGGCGCGCGGATATAGGTCGACTGCACGCGCTGCACGATGGCGTCGCCGGACAGTTCGGCGCCGATCGCCTTGCGAACGATCGAGCGCGCGCCGTCGCAGCCGATCAGATAGCGGCAGCTCACGCGCCTGACCGCGCCGGTTTCGAGATCGCGCAGGCTCACGCTCGCGGACGTATCCTCGACCACGACGTCTTCGACCGATGTCCGGTTGATGATGCGGATGCGCGGCTGTGCCGCGGCATGCTCGAACAGGATCGGTTCGAGAAATATCTGGTTGATGCGATGCGGCGGCTCCGGCGTCGGCCAGTTGCCGTCAGGGCCGTCCTTCTCGGTGAAGCGGTCGCGGCGGCACGGAATCGGAATCCGCGTCAATTCCTGCCCGGTGAACGTGGTGCGATAGCTGATGTCGTGCGGATAATCCGCCGGCAATCCGGCGTTGCGCACCTTTTCCGCGACGCCGAGCCGCCGGAAGATTTCCATGGTGCGGGCGGCGACGTGATTGCATTTCGGCTCGGGCGGTGCGGCGCGGCGCGCGCGTCTCCACCACCGTGACGTCGATGCCGCGCCACGCCAGATCGATCGCGAGCGTCAGCCCGACCGGTCCTGCGCCGACGATCAGCACATCGTCATCGCGGCATCGACGCCTCGGAGCATCGTCATTCCAGCTCGGCGCCCGAATTCTTGACAATGGCGGCCCAGCGATCGACTTCGGTCTTGATATAGGCTGCAAAACTGTCCGGCGTCGATCCCGGCAGCGGCTCCAGCGCGATGTTGGTCAGCTTCGCCTGCGATTGCGGGATCGGCAACCAGCTTTCCGATCTGCGCCGCCAGCTTGGTCGACGATCGGGCGCGGCACGCCGGCGGGCGCGACGATGCCCTGCCATGCCACGAGTTCAAAACCGGGAAGGCCGCCTTCGGCCAGCGTCGGAATATCCGGCGCCGCGGCGACGCGTTTGGGCGTGGTGACGCCGAGAACCCTGACCTTGCCATCGCGGATCTGCGGCAGCGCGGGCTGCAGATCCACCACCATGAAGGGAATGTGCCCGGCGATCACGTCGAGCATCGCCGGCACGCTGCCGCGATAGGAGACGTGACGGATATCGATGCCCGCCGCGGCCTTCAGCATCTCGGCGCCGAGATGCTGCGGACTGCCATTGCCGGCCGAGCCATAGGCCAGTCCCGGATTGGCTTTGGCATAGGCGATGAATTCGGACAGCGTCTTCGCCGGCAGCGACGGATTGATGATCAGCGCGAACGGCACGCCGGCCACCAGCGCGATCGGGGTGAAATCCTTGACCGGATCGTAGGGCAGCTTCCTGTAGAGCGTCTTGTTGATGGCGAGCGTGGTCGAGGTTGCGATCAACAGCGTGTAGCCGTCCGGTTCGGACCTCGCCACCTGGTTCGCGCCAAGCGTGGTCCCGGCTCCGGGCTTGTTCTCGACAATGACCGTCGCGCCAAGGCCGCTCTGGAGCTGGTCGGCGACCATGCGGCCGAGCAGATCGGTGGTGCCGCCGGCCGGATAGGGCACGATCATCTTGATGGTCCGGCTGGGATAGGCCGGCTGGGCCAGGGCCGATCTGCCCTGCCCCATCAGCACGGCCAGCCCGCCTGCGGCCATCGCCTCTCGGCGCGTCAACGACATGGGTGCTCCCGAAACTCTTGTTTTTCAAGGTTTTTTCACGAACCATCCTAGCTGCCACAACGACATATCAAAATGCCACCAAAGTCCGATTCCGCATCTCGCGGCACTGCAACAGCCACAATAACAACTTAATCAGAATGCAACCCTCATGAACTAGATTTCCAGACATCATCGCGGGATCCAGCATCCCGTCATTCGTTCGGCTTGAACGGCCGATTTCGTCGATTTCAGCGCCGGCGCGGCGCATCCAGTATCGGGAATTCCAATATGCGAAGAATGACAATCGTCACCCTTGCCACGATGCTGTCGATGGCGCCGGCGTTTGGCCAGGATGCAGCCGGTTCCACGGCGGCACAGCCCCCGGCCCAGCAGATGCCGCAGCCGCACCCGGTGCGGCGCCCGGCGCATGCCGTACCGGCGAAGCCGGCAGTAGCCGCGTCGACTCCGGAATCGCGCTCTGCGGCGGCCTTGGCGCTGTCGCACGAACCGACCTATGACGAGGGAACCGCGCAGCGGATCAAGGAAGCCGCGCTGAGCTATTCGGATCTTGCGGTCCGCGGCGGCTGGCCGACGATACCCGCCGACGCCAAATTCGCGATCGGCGTGCCGGGCCCGAATGACGACCTGCTGCGCCAGCGTCTCCTCATCAGCGGCGACCTGGCCGACGACAAGGCCACCGGTCCTTATGACGATGCGGTCGCCGAAGCGGTCAAGCGCTTCCAGGTGCGGCATGGCCTGGCGGCCACCGGAACCGTGACGCCGCGTACCCTCGCCGCGCTCAATGTTCCCGTGCAAAAGCGCATCAAGCAACTGGAGGCCTCGCTCGAGCGCCTCGGCAACATGAATTTCCCGTTCGGGCAGCGCTATGTGGTGGTCAACCTGCCCGCGACATTCGCCGAAGCGGTCGAAAACGATAAGGTGGTGCGGCGCTATCGCGTGATCGTCGGCAAGACCGAAAAGCCGTCGCCGACGCTGACCGCCGAAATCACCAGCGTCAATCTCAACCCGACCTGGACCGTGCCGTCATCGATCTCGAAAACCGAAATCTCGGCGCATATGCGCAAGGACCCGACCTATCTCGCACGCATGCACATGGAGGTGCTCGATTCCCACGACGCGCCGATCGACCCGCATTCGGTGGACTGGTCCGGCGCGCGCACGCCGAATTTCACGGTGCGCCAGCAATCCGGCGCCTGGAACGCGCTCGGCGCCGTCAAGATCGACATGCCGAACCCGTATTCGGTCTACATGCACGACACCAACCAGCGCAATCTGTTCAGCGACGACTACCGCTTCGACTCGCATGGCTGCTCGCGGGTCGACAATGTGCGCGACCTCGCCGCCTGGCTGCTGCAGGAAGAGATGCCGAAATGGAACCGCGCCGCCATTGACGCCGCCATCGCCACCGGCCAGCGCCAGGACATCGCGCTGCCAAAGAAAGTCCCGGTGGCCTGGATCTACCTGACGGCGTGGATGACGAAGGACCAGACCATCCAGTTCCGCAACGACATCTACGACCAGGATACGCAACTGCTGGAAGCCACCGCCGAAGAAGCAGCGTTCTTCAGCAAGGCGGCCGATCATCCGTTGACGGCGCATCTGGCGCAATAGGCTTGATGCATTCTTCTCCCCTCCCTCCGCGCAGCGGCGGGGAGGGGAGAAGACGGCCTACTTGCAACTGAAGCTTGAGGCCTGCGTCGCCGGTCCGCTGCCGTTCCATGTCGTCATTTTCGGATAGACGCAGACCGGATAGCTGACGCTGTTGTCCCGCGACGTCAGCAGGATGTCCTCGGGCGCGGTTCCCTTTTCCACCCAATCGACCAGCGCGGTGAAGAACTGGTCCTGCTCGCGCGTCGGCGTCTGGTTGGCATTGCCGGGAAGTTTTGGCGTCGGCACGGCGTCGTTGCGGCCGCCGACCGTATAGGGCCGGCCTTGCGAGCTGTGCGCCGCACCCGGGACCAGGTACATCCGCATGAACTTCGCGACCTCGGAATCTCCGCCCATCACCGCCGCCACGCGCCGGTGATAGTTGATGCTGCCGGCGGGCGGGATCGCGTCGTCGGCCAGCCCGTTATACACGATCACCTTGCGGCCGAGGTCGCGCAGCTTGCCGAGATCCGTCTTGTCGGTAGCGAGATTGCTGAACAGAGTGGGTTGTGCTGCGACATATTTGGTCGCGGCATCGGCCAGCCCGCGATAGTCGAGTTCCAGCCATTTGTTCCTGACCGCGGTCGATCCGTTGGTGATCGGAATCGACGACGTCGCGCCGGCGTCGGCGGCGTAGCGCACATCCTGCAGCGCCAGCGCGACGCCGTCGGTGGAAGCGCTGGTGATCAGGGAAGCGATCGGCGTCCCCCTGGTGAAGGTCCACCATATCTGCCCTTTGCCGAGCGATTGGCCGGCGCGACTCTCGGACGTCTGTTTGGCGTCAAAGCTGCCATCGGCGGTGGCGCCGAACCAGATCTTGTCGAGGACGGTCGCTTCCTTCGGGCTCATGCAGGTTGCGGCATCGGCGTTGCTGCCGGTCACGCCATCGCTGACCGCACCGGCGCACAGCGCGGCGGCATTGCGCGCGGGATCGTAGTCGCACTGGAACGGATTGAGCAGAAAGCCGAGCCCGGCCTTGTCGCAGGCGGCGACCGCACGTTTGTTGGCGGCGTCGACCTTGGCGGCAAAGGCCGCGGCCTCGGCCTTGTTCGCGGCGGTGTATCCGAGATCGGTCTTCATGACGATCTGGGCGTAGAGCCCCGTCGTGGAGAACATCGGGATGCTCAGCGCCGGAGCCGCGATCATGTATCCGTCGTAGAGCTCGGGATAATCCTGAGCAATCTTCAGGCCTTGCCGGCCTCCTTGCGAATGGCCGTCGTAATAGCTGAATTTCGGCGCCTTTCCATAATACAGCGTGACCAGTTGCCTGGTCTTGACGGCCTGCTCGACCATCGCGCGCACCGAGAAATCGCGAAACGCTTCGCTGTTGACCTTGCCGTCCGACAGAAAGGTGAACGAGCCATCCTGGTACCAGGGCTGTCCGGCGTCGGTCGTTCCGGACGCGTAGCCCATATTGGCGTTGACGATGGCCGGCGTCTTGCTGCCGATCTTGTCTGCAAAGCGATGTCCGCCGCCGACCCAGCCGCCGCCACCGTAATTGCGAATGCGTTCGTTCCAGTTGGCCTGCGCCGGCAGCCAGACCTCGATCCCGATGCCTTGCGACCAGGAGCGCGCGGTATTGTCCTTTTCCGCGGTGACGCCGGGTCCGACCAACAGCTTCACCAGGCAGAGGTCGGCAGCCGCCACGATCGGAGGCTTCGGTACGTCTTGCGAGGCCAGTTCCTCGCCCTTCTTGACCGGGCGGACCGCGATAACGGTCGTATCGGCATCGGGGTGAAAGGCCGTCTTGATTCCGTCATCGCAGGCCAGCGGCGCGGCCAAAGCGGGCCCAACTCCGGCGCTGACTCCCAGCAGCAGTGACAACGCCGCAACCCTTGCGGCCACACGATTACCGTTCATGGTCGTTTCTCCCTCGGGCTTTGAATCTTGTTGTTTGCCGGCCCACGGCCGATGGCTTTGCGTGAAGCCGTCCGTCGTCTCAAACTAGATGATTGCCTGTCCAACAGAAATGACCAACTTGTTCGGGCAACCCAACATGATGTTAATCCCAATCCGCCGACGTCGACCGCGCCTGTCGTCAGGGAATAAGGATCGCAGCACCTGTGGTGGCGCGGCTCTGCAATTCCTCATGGGCGCGCCTGATATCGCGCAAGGCATAGCTGCGGTTGACCTCGGCGCGGACCTTGCCTGAGATGACAGCGTCGAAGAATGCCGCGGCGGCAGTCTCGTAGTCGGCGCGCTTCGCGATCCAGGTGCGCAGCGTCGGCCGGGTGACGATGATCGATTTTCGATGCAACAGCTGCAGGTCGAACGCGCCGACGTTGCCCGAAGCGGTGCCGTAACTGATCACCATGCCCATCGGCCGCACGCAATCCAGCGATTTCAGGAACGCCGATTTGCCGACGCCGTCATAGATCACGTCGACGCCGACGCCGTCGGTCAATTCCATCGTGCGCGCAGCGAAGTCCTCGCGGCTGTAGACGATGACGTCGCTGCAGCCATGGGCCCGCGCGATATCGACCTTGCTGTCGGCGCCGACCGTGCCGATCACGCGGGCCCCAAGCGCGCTCGCCCATTGTCCGAGGATCAGTCCCATGCCGCCAGCCGCGGCGTGGACCAACGCGGTGTCGCCGGGCTTCACCTTATACAATCGCCGCACCAGATATTCAGCGGTGAGGCCGCGCAGCAGCGTCGCGGCAGCGACCTCCACGGAAATTGGCGGCGGCAGATGCAGCACCCGCTCGACCGGAACGTTACGCCGTTCGGCATAGGCGCCGGGATGGATGCAGGCGACGGTGTCACCGGCCTTGAAACCGGTCACACCGGAGCCGACCGCCTCCACGACGCCGGCGCCCTGCCCGCCCAGAATGATCGGCATGGTCGCGGTATCATGCGGACCGGCCTCGCCTTCGCGCTGGTAGGTGTCGGCGAAATTCAGGCCGATCGCAGTCTGCCGTATCTGCACCTCGCCGGGGCCGGGATCGCGCAGTTCCACTTCCTCATATTGCAGCACTTCGGGACCGCCATGGCGGTGAATGCGGACGACAGCGGTTTTCATGGATTTGGCGGCTTTCGATCCGGGATGATGCCGTGCGGCGGAGGTTCCGATGCACCCCACAAGAACATTTGCGCGCTCCCGAAATCAATGGTGAACTGACGCCACAAGGCGCCCGAGAGCGCCCGCTGATATCAGGGAGTGGGCGCATGCCGATCGACCGAAGGAGCTTTGTCGCCGGGAGTGCCGCCGCCGCCCTCATGGGCCTGCGGCCGGCGAGCGCGCAGGCCGACTACATCGCCGAACTCTACGCCAAAGCCAAGCCGGAAGGCGAGGTCAGCTGGTACACGGCCTACTGGCCGTCAGACCGCGCTGAAAAGCATGGCGCGCTTTTCACCAAGGCGTTCCCCGGCATCAAGGTGAACGTGGTGCGTGCGACCGCGCAGGTGCTCTATCAGCGGATCAGCCAAGACACCCAGGCCAACGCCGCCAATTGCGACATCTATGCCACCACCGATATGGGGCAATATGTGGCGCTGAAAGAGCGCGGGCTGCTGATGCCCTACAGGATGCGCGCGATGGATCAGATCGACGCACGTTTCCACAATGTCGATCCCGACGACGCCTATCAGATTGTCAACGCCACCACCGTCAGCCTCGCCTACAACACCAACAAGGTGAAGCCGGAACAGGCGCCGAAATCCTGGAAGGAATTCATCGATCCCAAATGGAAGGGCCAGTCGGTGGTCGGCCATCCCGGCTTCAGCGGCTTTGTCGGCACCTGGGTGGTGCAGCTCAACAAGCTGTACGGCTGGGATTATTTCGAGCAGCTCGCGGCGCTAAAGCCGCATGTCGGCCGCTCCATCATCGATACCGTCACCGTGCTGGTCTCGGGCGAACGCAGCGTCGGCGCCAGCCCCACCGCACTGGTGCTGCGCAACGCCAGCCAGGGCAATCCGATCGCGGCGGCCTATCCCGAAGAGGGCGCGGTGCTGATGATCTCGGGCTCGGCGATCATGAAGAACACCCGGCATCCCAACGCCGCCAAGCTGTTCATGGAATTCTGCTACTCCGCCGAAAACGCCCAGGAGGACATCGAGGAATTCGGCCTGCCGCTGCGCAAGGACACGGTGTTGCCCGCCGGATACAGGAAGCTCGACGATCTCAAGACCATCCGCCCCACCATCGCCGAGATCATCAAGGGCATTCCCGAACTCACCGAAAAGTGGCGCGACACGTTCGGCGTGTGAGCGCATCATAAATCCACGGAGCCGATCATGATCGTCCTGCACCACGGCTGGCGCTCGAGCGCCTCGCGCCGCGTCCGGCTCTGCCTCGAGGAAAAGGGCCTCGCCTACGAAGGCCATGTCGTCGACATGACCAGGATGGAGCATCACTCGCCGGAATATCTGAAAATCAATCCGCTCGGCGTGATCCCGACCCTGATCCATGACGGCAAGCCGCTGCACGAGAGCGGCACCATCTGCGAATATCTCGACGAGACTTTCCCGGATCCGCCGCTCCGCCCGGACACGCCTTACGAGCGCGCCGAAATGCGCAACTGGATCCGGCATATCGACGGCCTGATCGGCAATCTCATCATCTTCAACTGGCGACACCACCTGGCGAAAACGGCGTCGCAATGGTCGGATCAGGAACTCGCCGAAAAACTCAAGAACATCCCGAGCAAGGAGCGCCAGGAAGCCTGGATCCGGGCGGCGCGCAAACCCTACACCGAGGAAGAGCGCGGCGCGGCACGCGATAAACTGGTGCAATTGCTGCTCGACCGGATGGAAATCGCCTTGAAGCCGTCCGGCTGGCTGGTCGGCAACGCCTATTCGATCGCCGATATCGCGGCAGCCCCCTTTGTCAAACGCATCGACGAGGAAATCGCGCCCGATGAAGTCAGCGCCAAGAAACACCCCCGCGTCGCCGAATGGTGGGCGAAAATGCAGGCCAGGCCGGCCTTCGAGCGCGCGAATTTCGGCCCGTTCCTCACCATCGTGAGACTAGGCCGTAGGGCGGATTAGCGTTAGCGTAATCCGCCTTCGCGCACCGAAATTGGCGGATCACGCCTTCGGCTAACCCGCCCTACGCACCGCAACCTTCACCGAAAGCCACACCCATGCTGGATGTCCCCAAAAGCGCCGAAAAATCCTATGCCGACGGCAAGATGCTGCAGAAGGTCGATGACGGCGTCGGGGTCATCACCTTCAACAATCCGCAGAAGCGCAACGCCATGTCGCTCGACATGTGGGAGGGGTTCGGCCACGCGCTGATCGAATTGCGCGACGATCCGAAGGTGCGGGTGGTGATCCTGACCGGCGCCGGCGACAAGGCGTTCGTCTCGGGCGCCGATATCAGCCAGTTCGAAAAGACCCGCCACAACGCCGCTGCCTCGGAAGAATATTCCAGGAAGAGCGCGGCGCAACGCGCGCTGCTGGCGGATTATCCAAAGCCGATCATCGCCTGCATCAGGGGATTCTGCCTTGGCGGCGGCATGCAGGTGGCGATGGCCGCCGATATCCGCATCGCGTCGGACAACAGCCAGTTCGGCATTCCCGCCGCCAGGCTCGGCATCGCCTATGGCTATGACGGCCTGCGCAACCTGGTCTCGCTGGTCGGTCCGTCCTGGGCGCGCCTCATCATGTATACGGGGATGCGGATCGACTCGGCCGAAGCGTTAAGGATCGGTCTGGTCGATCGCGTGGTTCCGGATACCGAGCTGATGACTGCGACGATGGAAATCGCCCGCACCATTTCGGGCAACGCGCCGCTGGCGATCAAGGCCGCCAAGATCACCATCGCAGAGATACTGAAGGACGCCGGCCATCGCGACATGGACGCGATCAAGAACATCGGGACCGCTTGCATGGACTCCGAGGATTTTCGCGAGGGCCGCACCGCGTTCATGGAAAAGCGCAAGCCGCAATTCAAAGGGCGGTAGCGCGTGACCCGACAACGCATCGGATCATGATGGCATGGCCGAGATCGGGATAGCGAGCGATCGAAATGCCACCGCGGTCCCGGTGCGATGGGCTGCGGCGATCCGCAACGCCGTCACTCCGACCACGCTGGTGGCGCTGCTGATCGCGGCGATCCTGATCTTTCTCGTAGCCAATCCGCTGTTCCAGCTGGTGAAGGACAGCTTCACCAAAGCCTCCGACCACAGCTTCACCTTCGCCAATTACGTCACCGCGTTTGGCCGGCCGCGCTACGTGCAGGCCCTGGTCAATTCGATGGAGCTCGGCGCCGTGGCGGCGATCTTTGCCAGCATCATCGCGATCCCGCTGGCATGGGGCGTGTCGCGCACCGATATGCCCGGCGCGCGGTTTCGTGCATGTCATGGTGCTGGCGTCGTTCCTGATCCCGCCCTTTGTCGGCGCCATCGGCTGGATATTGCTCGGCGGTCCCAATGCCGGCTGGATCAACAAGGCATGGATGGCCGCGACAGGCGCATCATCAGGCCCCTTCAACATCTTCACCTTCTGGGGACTGGCGCTGGTCACCGCACTGTATTCGTTTCCGCTGATTTACGTGTTCACCAAATCCGCACTCGATCTGATCTCGACCGAGATGGAGGAAGCCGCCTCCATCCTCGGCGCTGGCCCGGCGCAGACGACGCTGCGCATTACCCTGCCGATGGCGCTGCCCGCGATCCTCGGCTCGGTTTTCCTGGTGTTCCTCGAAGTGCTCGGGCTCTACGGCACGCCGGCGCTGATTGCGATTCCCGCCGGCTTCAATGTCGTGACCACGCAGCTGGCGGCGTTTTTCGAAAACCCGGTCAGGGTCGAGGTCGCCGCCGCCTTCTCGATGCCGATGGTCGGCATCACCATCGCGCTATTGTGGGTGCAGCGCCGTCTGCTGGCGCGCAAGAGCTACGTCACCGTCGGCGGCAAGGGCGGCCATCGCGAACCGATGGCGCTCGGCGCCGTTCCGCTGGGTGCTGTTCGCCTGGGCGATGGCGATCGCAGGCCTGTCGGTGCTGATGCCGCTCGGCATCATCCTGCAGACCTCGTTCAGCAAGGCCTGGGCCCTGCCGATGTCATCGGCGAATTTCACCTTGCATAATTTCCAGGCGGTGCTGTTCGAACAAATGACGGTGCGGCAGGCGCTGTTCAACACCTTCGAATACGCCATCATCACCGCCACCATCTGCACCTGCCTCGGCTTTGCGGTGGCCTACATTTCCCAGCGAAGACTTCTTCCGTTCTCTGGTCTATTGGCCAGCATCACGCTGGCGCCGTTCGCGGTGCCCGGCATCGTGCTGGCGATCTGCTTCTATGCCGCCTATGCGCCGCCGCCGTTTTCGCTGTATGGCCTCGGCGCACTGGTGGTGATCGCTTTCGTCACCCGGTTCCTGCCGATCGCCTTCACCAATTCCAATTCGGCGATCCAGGGCCTGCACCCCGAACTCGAGGAAGCGGTGCGGATATCCGGCGGCAACCAGGCGCGCGCGCTGTGGCTGGTGGTGCTGCCGCTGCTGAAGAAATCGCTGTTCGGAAGCTGGCTCCTGATCTTCATCATCGGCACCCGCGAGCTTTCGACCGCGATGTTCCTGTCGGGGCCGCAGACCCGCGTGGTCTCGGTGCTGACACTGGAGCTGAGCGAACAGGGGCAGTATGAAGTGCTCTCGGCGATCTCGGTCCTGCTGCTCACGGTCACCGGCGTCGTGACCCTGATCGGCACCATCATCCTCGGCCGCGACTTCATGCTGAGGCGCACCTGATGGACAAGCTGCAATTAAAGGGCCTGACCAAGAAATTCGCCGGCCTCACCGTGGTCGACGATCTCCATCTCAACCTGCGCGCGGGCGAATTCGTCTCGCTGCTCGGCCCGTCCGGCTGCGGCAAGACCACGACCTTGCGGATGATCGCAGGGTTCGTGACGCCGACATCGGGCACCGTGGAAATGGACGGCAAGCCGATGTCGTCGGCCTCCATTTCGCTCCCGCCCGAGAAGCGGCGGATGTCGATGATCTTCCAGAGTTACGCGCTTTGGCCGAACATGACGGTCGAACAGAACGTCGCGTTCGGCCTGAAGATGCGCAAGGTCGCCAGGGACGAGCAGACGCGCCGGGTCGGGCATATCCTCGATGTAGTGCAGCTTCGTCACCTCGCCGCGCGTTATCCCAACGAACTCTCCGGCGGCCAGCAGCAACGGGTGGCGCTTGCCCGCGCGCTGGTGGTGCAGCCGGAAATCCTGCTGCTGGACGAGCCGCTGTCCAATCTCGACGCCAATCTGCGCGAGGAGATGCGCGGCGAAATCCGCCGCCTGCACAATGAATTCGGCATCACCTCGATCTATGTCACCCACGACCAGTCCGAAGCCATGACCACGTCCGACCGCATCGCCGTCATGAACAAGGGCCGCATCGAGCAGATCGACGATCCCCTGACGCTCTATGCCCGGCCGAAGACGCGCTATGTCGCCGAATTCATCGGCCGCTCCAACATCCTCGACGGCAAGCCGAACAGGTTCGAGCGTCGCTTTCAAGGGGTTCGAGGTAGCCTCGGCGCGGCTGGACGGGCGCGGGCCGATCCGCACCTGCGAATTTTCGCTGCGCTCGCAAAACATCGCGCTGCATCCGGCCTGCCCCGCCGGCGACCACATCGTCCTGCCCGGCAACATTGTTGAGCGCGCCTTTCTCGGCGAGACCTGGGACTACGGGTTTCAGTCCGAAACCAGCGATCTCAGGCTGCGCATCCTGTCGCCGCCGCTCAACGTCTTTACCGTCGGCCAGAAAGTCTGGCTCGAAATCAATCCCTCGCACATCATTCCGATTCAGGACGATCACCATGCTTAAATCCGTCGATGCATCCACCATCGCCCGCGCCGCAATCGCAGGCGTCCCGGCTGCCGCTGTCGCGGTTCAAGGTGATCGACCTGACGCTGGCGCGCGCCGGTCCGTCCTGCGTCCGCACGCTGGCCGACTGGGGCGCCGACGTGATCCGGGTCGAGCCGCCGCCGGTCGAAGGCGAAGCCGACGAATTGTCCGGCCGCCGCGACGGCTCGGACTTCCAGAACCTGCACCGCAACAAGCGCGCCATCACGCTTAACCTGAAGACCGACGAAGGCCGCGAGATCCTGATGAAGCTCGCCGAAAAGGCCGACGTGATCATCGAGAACATGCGGCCCGGCGTCACCCGCCGGCTCGGCGTCGACTATGAATCCGTGAAAAAGCGTAATCCGAAAATCGTCTATGGCAGCATTTCCGGCTTCGGCCAGTATGGCCCCTACACGTCGCGGCCCTCGATCGACCAGATCGCACAGGGCATGACCGGCATCATGTCGGTGACGGGGATTCCCGGCCAGGGTCCGGTCCGCGTCGGCGTCGCCGTCACCGACATCATGGCCGGGGCGTTCCTCGCGCAGGGCGTGCTGATCGCGCTGCTCGACCGCGAAGTTTCCGGCGAAGGCCGCTGGGTGCAGACCTCGCTGATCGAGGCCGGCATTACGCTACTGGATTTCCAGGCGACGCGCTGGCTGATCGACAAGAAGGTGCCGCCGCAGGAAGGCAACTATCATCCCACCAACACGCCGATGGGGCTCTATCCCACCGCCGACAGTTTTCTCAATCTCTCGGCCACCGGGAACAAGAACTTTCAGAAATTCTGCAGAGCTGATCGGCCGGGAAAAGATGGCGACCGACCCGCGCTTTGCCACCACCCCGTTGCGGAGCCGAAACAAGGAAGCGCTCAACGAGATGATCGCCGGCGCGCTACGCGCCAAGACCAGCCGCGAATGGTTCGAAATCCTGGTCGAAGCGGGCCTGCCCTGCGGCCCGGTCTACAGCATCAAGGACGTCTTCGCCGACCCGCAGGTGCAGGAACTGCGCATCGCCCGATCGATCGAGCATCCCAGGCTCGGCGAGCAAAACCTGGTGGCGCAGCCCTGCGAGATGACCGGTTTCGATCGCGCGATCCGAACCGCCACGCCTGACCTCGGCGAGCACAACAACGAGATTCTGGAATCGCTGGGTTACAAGCCGCACGAGATCGCCAGGCTGAAGGCCGCGGGTGTGACGTAGGGCGCTTTCCGCGTCGCTTGGGTCCGTGCGCTCTTCTCCCCTCCCCGCCCCGCGTAAGGACGCGTAGTGGGAGGGGAGTGAACATCGCCACGCGATGTATCTTCGCCTTATTCGACGACCTTGTCGGCGATCGCCATCAGCGTCGGGGGTATTGTCAGCCCCAACGCCTTTGCTGCCTTCAGATTTATCGACAGCTCATATTTGGTCGGCGCCTGCACGGGCAGATCGCTCGGCGAGCCGCCTTTCAGGATTCGGTCAATGTAAGTGACGGGCTTGCGTATCAGTTCATCCAGCACAACGGTGTAGGAAATCAATGCGCCACGATCGGCCGCATTGATAACGGAATTAAGGGCCGGCAGCCCAAATCGCACGCATTGGGCGACGATGTAATCCAGATGCGCGTTCGTGAACGGCTCCGGTATTACCAGCAGCGCGCCACGCGGCTGGCGGCTGAGAGAGGAAAGCGCGGCCTCGACCTCACCGTCATCGTGCGCGTGACACTCGGTGACACGCACGCTTGCAGCGGCGGCCCTGGCGGACGCGACCAGTGGCGGCGCATAGGCAGTGGTGTCCGGATTGTAGAGGATTCCGACGTCGGTGAGATCGGGTATCAACTCCCGAAGCAGTTGCATCCATTTGCCGCCGATCGAAAGGTCCCAGACCACGAAGCCGGTGATATTGCCGCCGGGGTGTCCCAGACTATCGGCCAATCCGAAGCCCACGGGATCGGCAACTTGCGTGAAAACGACAGGAATTGTCTTTGTTTTCCGCTGCAGACCCAGGGTCGGGTGCCGTCCGGAATGTGGTTGGAATTCGGAATGGCGTATTCCGGGTAACATGAAGTTATCGTTTCAAGCGGCGAGGTCAATTGGCTGATCGATGGGTTTTGTGGCGAGAGTCTGCCAGCCATCGACCTTGCGCATGCTGATCTGCCCCGATGCAAGCAATGCCCAGAACAACATCGCGGCAGTGTCGGCTGACGGCAACACTGTTTGTGTCTTGATGCGGCGCTTGAACTCTTCGTGCAGCCGCTCGATTGCGTTGGTCGTGCGTAGACTACGCCATTGGCTCGGCGGCAGGCGGGCGAAGGTAAACAGGCGATCGCCAGCTTCCTCCAGGCTGTCGGCAACGGCACGATGCTTGAGCCGCCACTTGCGGAGGAAGGCCTTGCGGCGAAAGGCGATCTCATCGGGTGTGGCCGCATAGATCATGTCGTTAAAGTCGGCCGTGATCTCGTCGTGCAGACGCTCCGGGGAATGGGCGAGCAGGTTTCTATGCTTGTGAACGGTGCAGCGTTGCACCGGCACGCCGTCCCAGACCGCGGCAATGGCCTTGTCGAGCCCTGGTGCACCATCGACGATAAGGAACTCGGGACGCCGCAGCCCGCGCTTGATGAGATCGTCCAGCGCCGTGCGCCATGCCTCGGCGCTTTCGCCGCCCATGCTCTTGATCGCGAGCAGAACCTTCTGGCCGTCCGCTCGTACGCCCAGCACAACGAGCAGCGAGATCGAGGTTGCCTTGCGGTCGAGCCGCACTTGGACGACGGTGCCATCGAGGATCAGGCGCACGATCGGCTCCTCGGCCAGCGAGCGGCTGTTCCAGGCGTCCCAGTCGCTTTTGACCTTGCGCCAGGTCCGGCTCACCGTGTCCTTGCCGACCGTACCGCCGAACAGCGCCGCCAGCGCGCGACGCACCCGCCTGGTATTGGTGCCGGCAAGATAGCTGCTTGCAATCAGCGCGTCGGCGGCAAGCGTGCGCCGCTGATAGGCCCGCAAAGCCTGGCTCTTCCATTCCGCCGTCCCGCCCTCCGGCGTGGTCAGCCGGGCTCGCGGCACCGCGATTTCGATCGGCCCGAACGTGCCCGTCAGCGAGCGCGTCCGGCTGCCATGACGGTGGCCGGTGACGCAGGCTCCTGCTTCATTGCCGGCCATCTTGCTTCGTTCATAACGCGGCCGTGCCAGCGCGGTATCGAGCTCGCTGCGGATCAACTCTTCGATGAACTGACGCGCCCGAGCCCGTACCTCGGTCTCGATCGGATCGAACCAGTTGTCGAAAAGATCAACAGCCATCTCAGTCACAGGCTGCATGGAATCAGGCTTCGTGGTAACCTTGCTCATGGCGTAGTCTCCAGTCCGACGCTTCAACGCCCGACAATTCGAGGTTGATCACCCCGGAGACTACGCCAACCCTAATTCCTACCAACCCTGCGACGGCACCCAGGGTCGCCGGCAATCCCTGTGAATAAATCAGTTCAGGATGGAGCGCCACCAGTTCGGCGGCGGAGGCATCGGTTTTGGTGAGGTCGGCGAGCGTACCGCCAAACCTGTAGTCGATGCGGATGTTTTTTCCCTCGATCCATCCTGACTGCTGCATGGCATCGCGAAAGCCCCGCAGAAACCCGGCCGCAGCCTGACCGTTCTCGTCCGGCGCCAATCCGACCAGCACGCCGATGTGGCGCATTTGCTCGGCTTGCTGGGCCCGCGCAGCCAACGGCCAGGCAATCGTCGTGGCGCCGAGCACACCGAGAAATTGACGTCGCTTCATGCAAACCATCCTTTTTGCGTATGGTAGTGGCTGAGATTGCAATTTCAAACCGGGGAGATACCCGTTCCCGAACGCCGGCTGCTCAGCATCATGGTCCAGATTTAGCGGCTGCGAGTGCTGCGACTACACCATGCCTCGGTCAACTGTTATTTTTCTGTTAATCAAAAATATTCTTCTTTCCAGAAGTATCAAATCAGATGTACATCTTTGCCCGTCCCCGCCCACCCAGAAGGGGCGTTCGCGGTCGTCACGAACGCAGGGTGCGGGATGCGATGGACGCGGCTGGTGCCAAAGACGAATGGTACTGACGCGGATGGCGAAATCGTGTGGTCCTGACACCCTCACGCCGGTGTCAAGTTGGCGAAGACAAATCGCTAGCGACGGTGGCAACAGAGCGGGGCTCACCGAGGAGAGCGCGTATAAGCCGTAAACCGTCGCGTGCGGGAATGTCGGGTAATTCCGGTGAACTCGTAGTGGACTAACTCGTGTGCTTTCTACCTTTTTGCACGCGGGGCTATGGGTGCATTGGGCGCCCGGCATTCCCCACGCCCTTTTCGGGCGGAACGACAGACACAACCTGGGCGAAATCGTGCCGCGGGAATGCGGAGTCATGTCTCTCACCGTCATTGCGAGCGCAGCCACATGTCCGCCGTAGCTCAACGAGCGAAGGCGGAAGTAATCCAACTTTCTTACTTTCGTCGCGCAAAGCAAGCTGGATTGCTCACATGGGGAATGTGTGTGTCAAGAATGAGCAGTCACCTTTTTGTTCGACTGCGGCCACCTCTTCGTCCCGACCGCGGGGTTTGCAGGATGGCGCGCGCAGATCAAGTCAAGGCCGACCCTTCAGGGTCGCCGCGCAGCGGCTTGGCCTTGAGTTGAGCGAGCACGCCATCATGCTTGACCCGTCGGGAACGACAGCAGCACTCCTCGTGTTGGCGGTTCGGTCAGGGCATCATCTGCAATCCTCGTAGTTGCGATCCAGGGTTCGAGCCGGTTCTGCGATCCGGGTTGCTTGCCGGATCAAACTCACATTCGGTCGTCGCGCGAGGCGACGCACCAGGATTCCGCTTGCGGCGGGCAGGCTCGAGAGGACGAGGCCATTCTTCGTTGCGGCGTTTGAAGCCATGCAATCCATCGGTTCGTCCACCCGGATCTTCCGAGGCTGATCGGGCCTCGGCAGATGGGCTAAGGTTGTTGGGTTGCGTGCGGGCGGCAGAGCTTGCTGTTGGGCTTGGTCCCGGATCAGGCGGCGGGCTTCATCACAGCCCCCTCGATGGCGACGCCCTGGGTAACATACTTCCACAACGCCACCAGAAGCTTGCGCGCCAGCGCCACGATCGCGCGCGTGCGGCCTTGCTGGCTTCGCTGCTTGAACCAGCGCGTCAGCGCCGATTGCGGCTGGTGACGTATCCACAGCCAGGCGAGCTGGACCATTGTGGTCCGCAGCCTGGGATTGCCGGCCTTCGACACGCCCTGCTCGTGCCGGATGCCTCCGCTTTGCCAGGGCGTTGCCGCAAGGCCGGCATAGGCGGCGACCTGGCGGCGGTTGGCGAACTGCCGATAGAACGCCTCCGACCAGAGCACGGCGGCGAAGTTGGCGCCCACTCCTTTCAAGGCGAGCAGCATCGTGACCGGGTCCGGCGCAGCCTGCTGGCTTGCAGGCTTTCTCGCCGCCGCCAGCAGCGCATCCTGCGCGGTCTCGACCGCCTTGATCTGTCCCAGAAGCAACTCGATCCGATCGAGCTCACGGCCGATCTGCGCCTTCAAATGCGACGGCAGCTCCCGTCCGTCTCCGGTGCGCAACGCTTCAAGCCGCTGCCGCCGGTCGCGCCGCAACGGGGCATAATCAAAGATGCCCTGCGCGAACAGAAGCCCCTTGATCCGGTTCACATGCGTGACGCGCTCCTCGATCAATGTCCGCCGCTCGCGGCAAAGCCTCCGCCGGTCCTCCTCCTCGGGCGAGGGCGCGACCACCATCGCACACACCCGTGGCTCGCCGCGCTTGTAGGCGAGCAGCGCCCGCAACAAGGTCTCGCCGTCGAGCCGGTCCGTCTTGGCGCGTCGTTGCCGCCGCGGCGTCGCGATCGAGGCCGGATCGACCACGTGGCTCTCGATCCCCTGCTGTTGCAGAACACGGTGCAGCCAGAACCCGTCCAGTCCTGCCTCCTGGATCGTGATGATCGGATAGCTTTCGCCGGTTCGGACCTCTGCCTTGCGCTTGAGCTCTGCAAAAAGCGCCAAAAGCCCGGCCACATCGCCGGCCGTGACGCTGTGCCTGGACATCTTCTCGCCTTTGCCGGGCGACAACGACGTCACCAGCCAGGTCGATCAACTCAGTTCCAGCGAAACAAAAATTGCGCCAATATGAGTGCGGATAGCGGTCAGTCCGTCGGAAGGATGATCGAGTAACATCGTCGTCTCCAGGTTGAATGGTTTCAGCAACCTCAGTCTGGCCTCAGAACTCGGTCGCTATCCACTCCCCATGAAATCTTCGTCGCAAGAACTCCTCGCAATGACGTCTTGGCTGTTCGAAATCCAAATCCAACAACGTCGTCCCTGCGGACGCAGGGACCCATAACCCCAGGGCGTGGGGTTGTGCTCAAATCGTCGAACACCGTCTTTCAAACGAAAAGCCGCGGCGTATGGGTCCCGGCGTTCGCCGGGACGACAGCAAGAGTGGCTACGATTCCTACAACACCTCCAGCACCGCTCTTGCGATATCCGCGGTGCCGTTGCTGCCGCCGAATTCCATCGGCTTGATGCCGTCGGCATAGACCTTGTCGACCGCGCGCTCGATGCGTTCGCCGGCTTCCGCGGCGGCTTCAAGGCCATGCTTGTCGGCGAGCCAGTCCAGCATCATCGCGGCGGAGAGGATCATGCCGGTCGGATTGGCCTTGCCCTGCCCCATGATGTCGGGCGCGGTGCCGTGGCAGGGCTGGAACACCGCATGGCGATCGCCGATATCGGCCGACGGCGCCATGCCCATGCCGCCGATCAGGCCGGCGGTCATGTCGGAGAGAATGTCGCCGAACATGTTCTCCATCACCATGACGTCGAAATCCCAGGGACGCTTGACCAGCAGCGCCGAGCAGGCGTCGACATAGAGCCGGTCGGCCTTCACATCGGGATGGCGCTTGGCGGCCTCGTCGAACATCTCGCGGAAGAACGCAAACGCCTTGAACACATTGGCCTTGTCGACACAGGTCAGCGCGCCGGGCTTGCCGCGCGCCTTGCGCCGCTCGGCGAGGCGAAAGGAAAACTCGAACAGCCGCTCCGAGGTCTTGCGGGTGATGACCAGCGTCTCGCGCGCCTCGTCATGGGTGACGACGCCCTTGCCCATCGACGCGAACAGGCCTTCGGTGGATTCCCGGATCACGACCAGATCGATGCCGCGCGCATCGGCGCCGACGATCGGGCTCGGCACGCCCGGAATCAGCCGCGCCGGGCGCACGCCGGCATAGAGGTCGAAATGAAACCGCAACTCGACCTGCGGCATGATCTCGGTGTTGTCGGGATAGCGCACCGACGGCAGGCCGCAGGCGCCGAGCAGGATCGCATCGGCCTCCTCGCACAGCCGCACGGTGCTGTCGGGCATCGACTTGCCGGTCGCGAGATAATCGTTGGCGCCGGCCGGCGCGTCGGTGAAGCGGAATTTCAGGCCCGAGGTCGCCTCGATCTTGCGCAGCACTTCAAGCGCCGGCGCCATGACTTCGGGGCCGATACCGTCGCCGCCAAGCACGGCGATGTGGAGGGCGTCGTTGGCGGACATGGGGGTTCCTTGGAATGTGTAGATCTGTCATTGCGGGGCGATGCGAAGCATCGAACCCGGAATCTCGAAATTCCGGGTCTGGTGCTACGCTTCGTCCCGCAATGACGATGATCGCTACGGCGTCAGCACCGCGCGGCCGACCAGTCTGCCCTTCTGCAGATCGACCAGCGCCTCGTTGGCCTTGGCGAGCGGCATCGGCGTCACCGGGATCGGCGCGACTTTCTTGGCGCGCACCAGATCGAGCAATTCCTGGGTCTCGCGCAGATTGCCGACATAGCTGCCCTGGATGGTGATGGCCTTGATCGGGATCAGCGGCAGCGCCCATGGCGCGCCGCCGCCGAACAGGCCGACGATGCACGAGCTTGCCGCCCTTGGTCAGGCAGTCGAAGCCGAGCTGCGTGGTCTTGGCGTTGCCGACGAGATCGATCACCGCGCGGATCGGGCCGCCGGCCTTCTTCGCCAATTGCTCCAGCGCGTCGGGCGCGCCGCCGTCGACGGTCGCGAGCGCGCCGGCCGCCTCGGCGGCTTCGCGCTTGCGCGCATCGATATCGACCACGATGGCGCCCTTGCCGCCCATCGCCTTCAAGAGCGACAGCGCCATCAGGCCGAGCCCGCCGGCGCCGAAGATCACGATCGGGGTGTTGAAATCGGCCTCGACCTTCTTCAGCGCGCTGTAGGTGGTGACGCCGGAACAGGCATAGGGCGCCGCGGTGACGGGATCGAGGCCCTTCAGATTCAGGAGATACTTCGGATGCGGCACCGTCATGTGATCGGCATAGCCGCCGTCGCAATAGACGCCGAGCGCATTCGGCTTGACCACGCACATGTTCTCGTCGCCGGCGAGGCACAGGTCTCGCATTTGCCGCAGCCGAGCCAGGGATAGACCAGCGCGATATCGCCGACCTTCAGGCCGCCGGTGTCCTTGGCGTCAGGTCCGAACGCCAGCACTTCGCCGACGCGTCTCATGGCCCATGGTGCGCGGCAGCGACACGCCGCGGTCTTTCAGCGACAGCGGCTTGCGTCCATGGCCGAGATCGTAGCCGCCTTCCCAGATGTGCAGGTCGCTGTGGCAGACGCCGGCGGCCTTCACCTTGAGCAGCACCTGCGTGCCCGAACGGCTGCGGCGTCGGCGCATCGACCTCCTGCAACGGCGCATTGAAATCGGTGACCTGGAAACTCTTCATCGCTTCTCTCCCGTTATTCTTGTTGTTGCAAGGATACCCTGCGACGGACATCCAGGACACCGGCTGCGCCATCGGCAATTTGCCGGAGAAGGCCGCGATCTCGTCTTCCGACAGGCCGCTCTCTTTCAGCAACGCCACGGTGTGTTCGCCCAGCGTCGCCGCGCGCTTGCCCGCGCGACACCTCGGCGCCCGACATCCGGAACGGCAAATTCATCACCTTGAAGGTGCCGCCGTCGTCTTCCACTTCGGCCAGCGCGCCGCGATGCGCGAGCTGCGGATCGGCCAGCGCTTCGGCAACGCGTGCGATAGGCCGAACAGGGAACGCCATGTCTGTTCATCGCGGCGAGGCATTGCTGCGTCGAGAGCGTGCGCGACCAGGTCTCGATGCCGTCCATCAGGTCGTTCCAGTTGCCGCGCCGGATCGGCATATTTCGCAAAGCGCGGATCGCTGATCCATTCCGGGATGGCCGGCAGCCTTGACCAGGCCCTGGAATGTCTTCTCGCTGGCGATCGCGACCATCACATAGCCGTCCGCGGTCTCGACCGGGCCGAACATCGGGCGGCTCGGCGACGCCACCTCGAATTGCGACCATTGCACTTCGTTCAGCGTCAGGCTGAGCATCGATTCCAGCATCGAGACGTCGATGTGCTGACCCTGTTGCGACCCGTGACGCTGGTGCAGCGCCGCCATGATGGCGCCGAAGGCATAGACGCCGGTCAGGACGTCGGCGTGATAAATCCCGCAATAATCGGGACGGGTGCGCCCCGGCTGGTACGACAGATGGGCCATGTCGTAGCCGGAAGCGGCATGGATCACAGGCGCATAAGCCGGCAGTTCCGCCGAGGGCCCGGTCTGGCCGTATCCGGAGATCGAACAATAGATCAGCCGCGGATTGAGCTGTTGCAGCGAGCCGTAGTCCAGCTTCAACCGCCGCATCACACCCGGGCGAAAGTTCTCGACCAGGATGTCGGCTGTCGGCCACCAGCCGGCGGATGACCTCAATCCCGTCCGGCGATTTCAGGTCGAGCACGAGGCTCTTTTTGCCGGCATTGAGCTCGCCGAAAACGGTGCTGCAATTGTCTCGAACCGGCGGGCGGGTTCGCATCGTCTCGCCTTCGGCGGACTCGACTTTGATGACCTCGGCCCCCATGTCAGCCAGCATGCGGGTGCAATGCGGACCGGCAATCGTGGTCGAGAAGTCGAGCACGCGAAGCCCCTGCAGGCTCTTGCCCAAATTATCAGCGCCACCTCGCTGTTCTGTCATCCCAGGCTCCCCCCGAACTACGATATTGTTGGCTACCGAAAGACCCTAAGTGTCGCCGTCATTTCTGGGAAGCTTTTCCCGGCAAGAGAGAGCCAGAGTCACCGCCGCCCATCTGCCAATTCGATCTTTTCTTCGCACTGCAGCAAAACTGGAACCGTTCTTGCATGGCGCCATAAGTGGCTGGTACGAGGGCATTTCTTGAAGGTCCTGTTCGTTACAACTGAAATGGACGACTTCGTCCGGGTGGGCGGGCTGGCGGCCGTTTCGGCGGCGTTACCCCGGGCGCTACGGCTGTGGAGCGACGTCCGGATCATCCTCCCCGGCTACCGGGACGTCGTCGAACAATTCACCCATATCCAGATCGTCGGCAAGTGCCCGGCGCTGGCGGAAATGCCGGCCTGCTCGCTCGGACTGGCTTCGACCAGGGATGGCCTGCCGATCTACATCCTGCTCTGTCCGCAATTGTACGACCGGCCCGGCAATCCCTACGGCGATGCCAACGGCCGCGACTGGCCGGACAATGATGTCCGCTTCGGAAGATTTGCCTCAGCCGCTGCGCAACTGGCGGCCGGCACGCTGGACAAGAATTGGCAGGCCGATCTGGTTCACGTCAACGACTGGCAGGCCGCGCTGGTCCCGGCTTACCTCGCCTGGAACGGGGTGAAGATCCCGAGCATCCTGACCATCCATAACCTGGCCTATCAGGGCCTGTTCCCGAAGGAGTCGCTGCGGCGGATCGGGGCGCCGGAGAGATTCCTTCCACATCGATGGTCTCGAATTCTACGACAAGATGTCGTTTCTCAAGGGCGGCCTCGTCTACGCCTCGCATCTGACCACGGTCAGCGAGACCTATGCCAGGGAGATCACCACGCCGGAACTGGGTTGCGGGCTCGAAGGCCTGCTGCGCCGCCGCTCCGACGCCGAGCAGCTCACCGGCATCCTGAACGGCATCGACGAAAGCTGGGATCCGCGGGTCTGCGCGCAACTGGCGCAGCCGTTCGCGCGCCGGAGACTGGGAAGGCAAGCGCGCCAATTCGGATTACGTCCGCCAGCAGTTCGGCCTCGCGCTGTCGCGCGGTCCGATCTTCGGCCTGGTGGCGCGTCTGGTGCACCAGAAAGGCATCGACCTCGTGCTGTCCGCCGCCGACGAGATCATCGAGGCCGGCGGACAGATCATCGTCACCGGCAGCGGCGAGCCGGCCATCGAGCAGGCGCTGGTCGATGCGCATCGCCGCAGGCCGGATGCGATCGGGGTCACGATCGGCTTCAATGACGGCCAGGCGCGGCGGATTTTTGCCGGCAGCGATTTTACCCTGATGCCGTCCCGCTTCGAGCCCTGCGGCCTCAGCCAGATGTACGCGCAGAAATTCGGATCGCTGCCGATCGGTCACCAGACCGGTGGCCTCGCCGAAACCATCCTCGACGGCGAAACCGGGTTTCTGTTCAAGCAGCCGTCGACCGAATCCTTTCTCGGCGGCGTCCGCCGCGCCTTCGCGGCCTTCAACGCCAAGGATCGCCTCGACTCGATGCGCCGCAGCGCGATGGCGCGGTCGTTCAGCTGGGGCGCTTCGGCCGCCTGCTACGGCGCGCTGTACCGCAAACAGCTGTCGTCGTCCTAAGGCTTGGCGGATCGTCATTCCGCGGCGACAGGCATGATTTCCATTTGCTCGTGAAGTATCACTCCCGAAAGCGGATCGAACTCGCCAATCCAGGGAGAACGATCAAGAACCGCTTTGGTGTGGGCATATCCGGCGTCCCAGCGCTGCATGATTCCCGATGGACTGAAGTCGATGTCCTTGGTGTGGCTCTCGCGATCGAGTTGCGGAGCCAACAGCCGCACCACGTGCATCCGCGTCGAACAGCCATATCCGGCCAGTTCCTGCAACGCCTCGTCAAACTCCGTCGCCGGAATTCGCGCCGCCAGCTGCTGGATGATATGACGCAAACGATGCGCCTGTTGCTGGCGCGCAATATGGCTCGCGATCCGGCTGGAGTACTGCACGTCCTTCTGCCGATTGAGCACTTCGGCCATCGTCGTCGGTTCTGCGCCCGACGGATTCCACATATGGACCGCGAAAATCAGGGAGTTCTTGCGCGGGTTATCATCGAACACCGCCTCTGTTGGAGTATTCGAAAGGATCCCGCCGTCCCAATAAAGCTCACCATCGATCCGAATGGCCGGGAATGCCGGCGGCAACGCACCCGACGCCATGATGTGTTTCACGCCGAGTTCGCAATCGCGGCTATCGAAATATCGCATCTGGCTCGAGCGAACGTGTGCGGCGCCGACCGTCAGGCGTGGCGCGCATCGATTGACCAGGCCGAAATCGACGAGGTCGACAAGCGTCTGTTCGAGCGGTTCGGTGGAATAATATCCGGCCTTGTCGGCGCCAAGCGGATAATCCGCACCGGCATGGGCCAGCGGATTGGGTTTGAAGAAACCGGGAATTCCGTTGGCCACCGTCGACCAATAGGACAGCTTTTCATTGAAGCCGGGAAACGTCCCCGGAAAACTCCAGATCGGATGTTGTTCCATCCGCTTCCAGAACTCCCGCAATCGCGGCATGCGATCTTGCGGCGTGTTGCCGGCGATGAGACTTGCGTTGATGGCACCGATCGACGTGCCGATAATCCAGTCCGGCTCGATTCCGGCTTCGTGCAGCGCCTGATAGACGCCGGCCTGATAGGATCCCAGCGCGCCGCCGCCCTGAAGCACCAGCACGACCTGACCGGGAAGAGATCGCAAGTTGTCCTGAATGTCGTTCATGTCGGTGCTCCAGTTAAATCCGCCGTTCCCGAAACTTCGCGAACGTTTCGATCTTGTTACGTGTGCAGTTGCATTTCAGTGTGCGGTCCATCCGCCATCAACCGGCAACGCAACACCGGTGATAGAAGCAGCCCCGTCGCCCGCGAGAAAAACGGTGAGCGCGCCAAGTTCATCGACAGTGGCAAAACGCTTGTTGGGCTGCTGCGCCAGCAGCACCTCGTGGATAACCTGCTCGCGGGAAATGCCGTGCGCCCTGGCCTGGCCATCGATCTGGGCCTCGACCAGCGGGGTGCAGACGTAGCCCGGACAGATCGCGTTGCAGGTAATGCCTTCTTCGGCGGTCTCCAGCGCCGCCACCTTGGTCAGGCCGACGATGCCGTGCTTGGCGGCGACATAGGCCGCCTTGAACGGCGAGGCGACCAGCCCATGCGCGGAAGCGATATTGATGATCCGTCCAAACTTGTTCTTGCGCATCGCCGGCAGCGCCAGCCGCGTGGTGTGAAATGCGGACGACAGGTTGATCGAAAGGATCAAATCCCATTTCTCCACCGGGAACTGATCGAGCGGCGCGACATGTTGAATGCCGGCGTTATTGACGAGAACGTCGAGCCGGCCGTATTCGGCGAGCGTGGCCCCGATCATTTCAGCAATCGCTTCCGGCTTCGTCATATCCGCGGGCGAATAGCTCACCCTGACACCGAAATCCGCGGCAATCTGGTCTTTGGTCTTGGCGATCTCCGTTGCCACACCCAGGCCGTTCAACACCACGGCCGATCCGGCCTGCGCCAGCGCCCGGGCGATGCCCAATCCGATACCGCTGGTAGAGCCGGTGACGATCGATACCTTGCCCTCAAGAGACCTCGGTAGCAGCGTATCCTGCGTTTTCAGTTGAATGTTCATGGTCGACCCTTCCCGATATGATTCAGCTCTCAACGGAGCCGCCGATCACCGCTGAAACTGGAGGACGGGCGCCATCGAAGGAAATGCCTTCTGGCTTCCGAAACCATAGGCGGCGGCTATCCAGGTTTGAATGTTATTTTCCGGTGCCATCCTCTAGATTATCGACTTGAATCCGATTGGGGTACGGCCATGGAAATGCATCAGGTCCGATACTTCCTCGCAGTGGCGCGCGTGCTCAATTTCACGCGTGCCGCGGACGAGTGCAATGTAACCCAGCCATCCCTGACACGGGCGATCAAACAACTCGAAGCCGAACTTGGCGGCGATCTGTTTCGCCGCGAACGACCGGCCGCGCAGTTGACCGAACTTGGCCAGCGTATGCATCCCCTCCTCAAACAATGTTATGAAGCTGCGATCGGTGCGCGCCAGCTTGCCTCCTCCTTCAAGAGTGGCGAGATCGGTGCGCTCAGGATCGCCCTCACCCATTCCGTCGACCTGTCGCTGCTGATTCCGCATCTCGATCAGATCAAGCGGCTGTTCAACCGCCTGGAATTTCGCTTCCTGCGTGGCAACAGCCGCGAGGTCGGTGAATTCCTCAAGAAGGGCGAGGCCGAGCTCGGAATCGCTGCTGACATCGGCGAGGAATGGGATCGACTCGATACCTGGCCGCTATTCACCGAAGGCTTTCAACTCGTCGTCAACCGGCGCCATCCGCTCGCGGGCAGTGATGGAATCAACTTCGAGGATCTGCGAACCCAGCAGATTTTGTCGCGAAATTACTGCGAGCATGCGGAGCAGCTGAACACATCATTTCGGGATCGAGGGCTCGATGTTGGCCAAAGTCACGCCATCTCATCGGAGCGCGACCTGATCGAGTTACTGGAAGCCGATATCGGCATTGCCGTCGTCCCTCGCAGTTCGTCCATGCCCGAAAGTCTCAAACGGGCAAACGTCAACGGCTTCGACATTCGCCGCACAGTCAATCTTTATGGCGTGGCCGGGCGTGAACGAACGGCCGTCGCTTCGGCCGTGATGAGAATGCTGCGTGGCGCCAATTGGTCGCAGTATCTTGGCGCATGATCAAACGCTCCCGCCAATGGGCAACCTCTGTGCAGATCTAGTTCGCAATTCGAAAGGCCGCGACCAGGTCATCTATTGCCAAACGCCTGCGAAAGTCGGGATCGACGAACCGCGCCTTGACCAGCCCGTCGCGGCCAACCACAAAGGTCGCAGGGATTGGCAGCATCGAGCCTTCATTGCCGTGAAAATTCGAGAGGTCCAGATGGGATAATAACTCCCGGATTTCAGTTCCGAGCCAGATTGCCAGGTTCAGCGATAAGGCGTAGCCGTTATCCAAATCCGTCAAAACCGGAAATGGCGCATTGGAATCGGACTTGAATTTCTCCGTAAATTCGCGTGTCTCCGGCATGATCGCGACCGTCTGGCCACCGAACGCCTTGATCCGATCCTGAGCCTGGACCACCGCGCGAACGTGCAGTCGGCAATACGGACACCAGTGTCCACGATGAAACATCACCGCAACCGGTCCCTTGTCCAGCAACGATTTCATGCTGACCAACCGCCCGGCCTCGTCAGGCAGAATGAAAGGCGGCATCGGATCGCCGGGCCGCGGCGCGTTTTCTCCACCGCCATTTTCATGTATCCGCGCTACAAGACGGTCGACCGCCTCGCTATAGGCCGGAAAGATGTCTCGTCCCGCCGCGGCATAGGCCTCGAGTTGTTCGCGCGGCGTCCCGCCCATGTCGCGGCACTTTTGAAATGCCAGCCCAAGACGTTCGGCATCGGCGGTGGACAGGGTCATCATGTCTTGCTCCGGCGCACCGGGATTCCGAATTTCACTGAATAAGATTCTATCAAAGTATAGTCCTCCAACAACGCGCGATGAGTCCAGCCTAAACGCAATAGACACCGGCTATGGGTATAATAGCGGAGGAATTGGTGCTCATTCGAAAGCCGAGTCGATGTCGGCCTCTACCAGCAAGCGATCACGATATTGGCGGCGCGCAATAGCGACAGATTTACTTCCAGATCGCAGCCCGGCGCTTGCTCGGCGGATTCGGCGGACCGCGCGATCGTCGACCCCCGCGATAGCTCGGTGAAAAACCTGAAGCCTCCCGGTGGCAGACGCCAGACCTCGACGTCCAGCACAGGCCTCGCGACCAGGGCCGCCTCGGTGCGCCATTCCCTCAGCGCCATTTGCTCGGTATTCTGGTTTGCCTGCCAGACCGAGACGATCGGGAAGATGGACTGGATCAATCCAACCGAAGGGTGAAACGATAACCGGAGATCGGAGAGCCGTTCTCTCGGTATGGCTGCGAAAACGGCCGCCGACAACGGCGACGCCTCCGCAGCGTAACAGGCTCTGTCGCGCGCCGCCTCGAGTTCCGCGATATCCGCGACGTAACTGAAGCAGGCATCCCTGCCCAGACGCCTGAGAAATTGCGGGAATGCAATGCCGTGGTGGGACCCATGCGGCTTCGCCGCAACGAAGCCACGGACGGCGGCATCGAAGGAATCTTCACCCACCAGCCGGCACGTCACAGGAAAACGCATGGACATGGCAAGGACCGGATCGTCGACCACATCGTTAGGACGGGTTGCCCAGCTATTTCCGGATCGCGCCGTTGTACCGATCGAAGCCATTATCGTCTCCGCTCTGACTTGTCCGTGTCCTTGCCGGATCTTTCCCGCGGCTTTCGGCGTGACCCGATCCCGCATGACTTCATGAAACGCTGAATTCACGTCGGACTGAAATGCCATTAGACCATCGAAACGATAGCTCGGCGACATTGCGCGAACTGCAATAGCAGACGGCTATCGACTCCAGAGCGGGTGTGTATTTCCTATTGAGCGCTCAAACGTTCATCCTGTTGCCGAAGCAATGCCATCGGCATGTGCAATGGACAGGAGACGTCACATGAAGAATCCCATTGTAGATATCTGCACATCGTTGCTGCTGATACTCATCCTGATCTCGGTGGTCTCGCCCGCAAGGGCGGATAGCGATGACGGGATAGTCCGGATCAGGAGCGCAGTCTCGATTCCCGAGGCGGTCACTCGCATCAAGGCAGATATTGCCAGCAAGGGAATCAAGTTTTTTGCGGAGATCGACCAGTCAAAGCTGGCCGCCGATGCCGGCATCAAGCTCCGCCCCTCAACCCTTTTGGTGTTCGGAAATCCCCCGCTCGGTACTCAATTCATAACGTCGAATCCCAATGCGGGGCTGGATTGGCCGGTCCGGTTGTTGCTGACGCAGGACGACAACGGCGACGTCTGGGCGGTCTGGACTGACTTCGAGTGGATCGCCCGGCGTCACAATATCCGCGACCGCGCCGCGCAATTCAGGATGGCCACCATGGTGGTCGACTCCATCACATCGACGATCAGGACCAGGTAATAACTCCAGGCGTCTCGCGTAGACCCTTCAGATCGCATCACCTGGTGCGGCTCTGGCCGCGTGACGTTTCCAATCCACGGACAGACGAGGCAAGTCAGATGACGCCGGAAAAATTCGACGTGGTGATCCTGGGAGGTGGCAACGCTGGCATTGCCGTTACCGGTCCCATCAGGCGCGCTGGAATGTCGGTCGCCATGATCGAATCGCATGATCTCGGCGGCACCTGCCCGAACCGCGGTTGCACGCCGAAGAAAGTGCTGGTCGCCGCCGGGCACGCATTACACGAAATCGAGCGTGCAGCCGTCCATCAAATCTCGGTCGGCAAGCCAAAACTCGACTGGGCCGCCTTGATCGATCGCGAGAAGGATCTGATCAAGGACATCCCTGCCAACCTCGCTCGCTCGATGACGCACCGCAATGTCGAGGTGATCAGCGGCCACGCTGTTTTCTCCGGTCCCAATGCAATCCGGATCGGCGAACGCCGCCTCGAAGCCAAACACATCGTGATTGCGACGGGATCGAAGCCGCGACCGCTGCCGATTCCCGGCGCAGAGCACATGATCACATCCGACGACATGCTGAGCGAACGGAGTTTGCCGGATTCGGTGATCTTTGTCGGCGGCGGCGTCGTCGCGCTGGAATTTGGCCACGTCTATGCACGGGCCGCCTCTCATGTCACCATCCTCGAAGCCCTACCGCAACTCCTGCCTGCCATGGACGTGGACGCAGTCGCGCATATTCAAGCCGAGAGCGAACGGATCGGAATCCGAGTCAAGACGGAAGTCGCTGTGAAACGGATCGAGCCTGCGAATGGCCGGTTGCGGGTAACATTCACATATCAAGGCGCCGAATACAGCGCGGAAGCCGATCGCGTGGTCAACGGCGCCGGACGTATTGCCAACGTCGATACCCTCGATCTGGCGGCAGGAAATGTCGATCACGCCAATGGTCGCGTGACGGTGGATGCCCATCTGCGTTCGACTTCCAACCCGCAGGTATATGTCTGTGGCGACGCGGTGCCGATCTCTCCCCAGCTCTCGCCCATCGCGACCTATGAAGGTGACATCGTCGGTCGAAACATCGTCGAGGGACCGAAATACTCCCCGGACTATGGAAGCATGGCCACATCGGTCTACACCGTGCCGGCGCTGGCCGCGGTCGGGCTGACCGAAGCGGCGGCGAACCAGCAGGGTCTGGCGATCACGGTTCACAACAACGACATGCTCGGCTGGTTTTCCGCGCGGACTTACGCAGAGACTGTCGCCTGGTCGAAAATCATTGTCGACCAGGCAACCGACCAAATCATCGGCGCACATTTTGTCGGACATGCCGGCCAGGAACTGGTCAACATTTTCGGATTGGCGATGAAATTCGGCATCACCGCAACCCAGATCAAGCAACACATCTACGCTTACCCTACTTTTTCGGCAGACATCAAGCACATGCTGTGATGTTCGATCCGGCGCATAGCACAGCGCTATGGATTCAGAAGCCAGCGGGCATTTCCTTACACCGATGATTTCCCCGATGGTCGTGACACAGCTGGCCGAATTTTGGGCCCGCAAAACAGAGGAGACCATGATATGTTCAAGCACACCGCAAATTCACGCACGCTCCGGCGAGGCCTCGTTGCGACCTGCATCATCTTCGGATCGATCGCCGCAGCGTCGCCGGCTTTCGCCGGCGAATGCCCAGTCGACAAGATGAAGCCTAACGTCCGGGCGAAGGTCGACTACAAACCGGTCGGCGTTACCGATGTCACGCTCGGATCGATCGATCTTGAGAAACAGCCGGCAAACCTCAAGGATCGCGAATTGCGTTTTCGCAAACTGACGATCGAACCCGGCGGCATCGTTCCCTGGCACAGCCACGACGACCGTCCCGCGATCATCTTCGTGCAGCAAGGCGAAATCGTCGAATACGCCAGCAACTGTTCGGAGCCGATCCTGCACAAGGCCGGCGATATCAGGCCTGAAGTATTCGGCACGTCGCATTGGTGGAAGAACCTGGGCACTCAGACCGTCATTCTCTATGTCGGCGACGTCCGCAAGGATCCGCACGATCACAATATGTAACGAAACTCGTAACGAGCGCCACAAGCCTCGTTGCCGGATGTGACTCCAGGGGTCCCCCGTGTTGCCCCGCACGCCCAGGCGTCACATCCCCTCTATCTCACCTATCGGGAGAAGCACCGGGCCATGACCGAAGTAGCCGCTGGCATGAGACATGAGATGATGGAAATGCATGGCCACTCCCCGGGAGTGGTGCTGCGATCGCTCGTCATCGGACTGACGGCATTCCTGACCGTGGTCGATTTGTTTGCAACGCAGGCAATCCTGCCGTCGCTGACCAGGCACTACCATGTGACGCCGGCGGCGATGGGCTTTGCCGTCAACGCCAGCACGATGGGAATGGCGGTCGCCGGACTTGTCGTCGGATTTTTCAGTCAGCACATCGACCGGCGGCGCGGCATTCTCTTAAGTCTCGCTCTGCTTGCCATTCCGACGACTTTATTGGCAATCGCGCCCAATCTTGCGGTATTCACCATGCTCCGCATCACGCAGGGCCTGTGCATGGCATCCGCCTTCGCGTTGACGCTGGCCTGTCTCGGTGAACAATGCAGCTCGATGGATGCGAGCGGAGCATTCGCGGCCTATATCACCGGCAATGTTGCGAGCAACCTGATTGGCCGCCTGATTTCCGCTGCCGTCGTCGACAATCTCGGGCTGGCTTCGAACTTTTATTTCTTTGCAGGCTTGAACCTTGCAGGCGCAATCCTGGTGTATTTCACGATTCAGCGTGTGCGTCCGATGCATTCGATGGAGCAGCCTCAATCGCCATTCGCTGCGATGATCGCACATTGGCGTAATCCAGCGCTTCGTGCCGCCTTCGGAATCGGATTTTGTATCCTGTTCGCTTTCATCGGCACCTTCACGTTCGTGAACTTCGTGCTGGTACGCCCACCGCTCTCACTCGGAAGAATGGACCTGGGATTGGTCTACTTTGTCTTTTTGCCTTCCATTGTGACGACTCTCCTTGCCGGCAAAGCGGTCGCAGTGTTTGGAACCCGGCCGGCAATATGGGGCGCACTCGGCGCGGCGGCCCTCGGCCTTCCCCTGATGCTTTCCAGCCATCTTGTCGATGTGCTCGGGGGCATGATTTTGGTCGGTGCCGGCACATTCTTCGCTCAAGCCGCGGCAACCGGCTTCGTCGGGCGCGCCGCCAGCGAAAATCGCGGCGTGGCGAGCGGAACTTATCTGGCCTGCTATTTCTTCGGCGGCCTGGTCGGAACTGCGGTGCTCGGTCAGTTATTCGACCGCTTCGGATGGATTGCCTGCGTCACCGGCGTGGGTGCAGTGCTGGCAACGGCTGCGTTGCTGACCGCGCGTCTCACTCTACCGCCGGAATCCGCCGCGTTTCCGGCATCACCAGCCAGATCGTGAGGAGACCCAACGCCGCGACGCCTGCAAGTCCCGTGAAAGCGACGGCGCTGCCGAATTTATCGGTGACGTAACCCGCGAGCACGGTACTCGACGCAGCACCAACGCCGGTCGCGGTGCCGACCACACCCTGCGCCAGATTGAAATGGCCGCTGCCAAACGCCACGTCGGCGACCACAAGCGGGATCATGACGCTGAACACCGCCGCGGTAATGCCGTCGAAGATTTGCGCCGCGACCAGCAGATACGGATCCTTGACGACCGCGAACAACAGGCCGCGGATCACCAGCGCGGCAAATCCCAGCAGCAACAGCGGCCGCCGTCCCCATTGCTGCGCCTTGCGCCCGACCGAGGGCGAAGTCAGCGCCACGATGGCTTGCGGCACGATGATGCAGGCTGCGATCAGCACCGGCGCCCACTGGCTCGACCGGGTCGTGACGACGCCCGCCATGATCGGCAGCATGGCCGCGTTGGCAAGCTGCAGCAGCAGCACGCTGCCGGCGAAGATCAACAGCGACTTCTGACGCAGGAGATTGAAAATACTGGTCGGCCCGGCATCAGGCGCTTCGCGCACCACAGTGCCATGGGCTCGCGCGATATCGATTTCACGCTCGCGGATTCGCGCCAGCGCCAGCAAGGTCGGGATCGCCAGGACGAAGGTGACAAGGAACACCGAACGGCTCGACAGCAGATAGCCGCAGGTCCCCATCACCGCGGCGGCGACGCCGTTGCCGAGCGAGGCGTAGCGGGCGTTGCGGCCGAGCCGCTCGCCGATCGCGAGCGGTCCGACCAGTCCGAGGCTGATGGCGGCAATGGCGGGACCGAGCACGCAACTTGCAGCGGCGTGCAGGGTGGCAGCGGTCACGATCACCGGAAAGATCGGCCACGCCGCATATCCCAACGCGCAGGTGCCGATCGTCGCAACCGCAAGTCCGGCCACCAGCCGTTCGGAGCGTGCGAAGTCGACAATCGCGCCGCCCGGTATCTGCCCGATCAGGCCGACCACGCCGCCGATCGACAGCACAAAGCCGATCTCGACCTGCGTCCATTTCTGCGTCGTCAGGTAGACCGAAATAAAGGGACCGAACCCGGTCTGCACATCCGCCAGAAAGAAAATGAACCAATCGAGGCCACGCAGACTCTGGGACGACGGCGTCGGTGTCGGTTCGCGCCTCGTCGGACCTGGCGCCAGCGGCGGAACGCTGTCGCTGCCGATCACCGGGGCACGGCTATCGTCATCGATCCGGTCGATCGCATGGGATGAGGGAGCGATCAGGATGGCTCTCCGGTTTCTCAGTGATCGAATTCCAGCGGCGCCAGACTGCCGGAGGCGCCGAGCACGATGAGCGGCGTGTCTTCCTTGTATTCAGGCGCGGCCTTCACCTGTTCCTGCGTGAGTTCCAGCGTGATGCTGTCGCTCTTGCTGGCGATGCTGCCGAAATGCAGCGCATTCCAGTCGACCACGATTTTCCGGCTGCCGACTCCGAGAAAGCCGCCGAAATCGATCACCGCCGCACGCACCGTACCGCTCGCGATCGACGATGACATCGACGATGCGCCCCATGTCCTGGTCCGAAGGACTGCGGACATCGCGCCCGAGCACGCCATGCGCGTCCCGAGCGCCAATCACGGTGACAGAAGGCGGCGGCACGGGCGCTTCTTTCGCCGCCGGCATCCGGCTGCGGCGATGACGCGTCATTCGCCGCCCACGCCACCGTCAGGGTCGCGAGCGCCGAAACAAGCAATGCCGTCCAGAATTTTGCGCGCATGTGGCCTCCTGAATTTCCTGACCTCGGCGAAGTGACGGGTCGGCGTGGCGCGCGACTGCTAATGCGCCAGCACGATCGACACCTGGATCTTGCCGCGCGTACGCAGGACCTCGAGCGACACCTCGTCGCCGTGGCGGCGCACCCGAGATCGACGCTGGACGGGCCCAGTTGCAGATCGCGCAACACGACTTCGTTGAGGAAGGCCGGCAAGTGCGGATTGCGCAGCCGGATTTCGCCACGCTCCGCGTCGAACTCGAGCCCGAGCGCCGCTTCCAGCAACGTGAAGGGCGTCGCACTGGCCCAGGCCTGCGGCGCGCAGGCGACGGGATAAAGCGTCGGCCCGCGCTGCTTCTCGCGCCGAAAGCCGCAGAACAATTCAGGCAACCGCCGCAAATCCATATAGGTGGCGGCATCGAACAGGCCCTTGAAGACATGCGCGACCGAGTGCTTCAGCCCGTAGCGCGCAAGCCCGAGCGCGATCAGCGCATTGTCGTGCGGCCAGATCGAACCGTCGTGATAGGACATCGGATTGTAGCGCGCCTCGCCGCGCGCCACGGTGCGGATGCCCCAGCCCGTAAAAAAATGCGGCCGCATCAGATCGGCGGCGACCATGCGGGCGCGATCTTCGCGCACCATGCCGCTGAACAGGAGCTGCCCGGCATTCGAGGTGCGAACCTCGGCACGGCTGCCTTGTCGCCATCGAGCGCAAGCGCATAGGTGCCGAGTTCCTCGCACCAGAACGCTTCTTCAAACCGCTCTGCCAGAAGTTTGGCTTCCGCCTCCAGCTGTATCGCCATGTCGTGCTTGCCAAGCCGCGCCGCGCAGCCGCGCCGCCAGTTGCTTGCCGGCGAACACATAGCCCTGCACTTCGGCGAGCGCGATATAGCCTTCGGCGAGACGGCCATCGGCATGAAAGATCGCGTCGTAGGAATCCTTCCAGCCCTGATTGGCAAGTCCCTGTTCGGAGGCGCGCTGATATTCGACAAAGCCGTCGCGATCGGGATCGCCGGCGCCGTCGATCCAGCGCAGCGCCGCCTCGATCGCGGGCCACAACTCCGCCAGCGTCTCCTCGTCGCCGGTGCGCTCGACATAAAGTCCCGCCAGCAAAACGAACAGCGGCGTCGCATCGACGCTGCCGTAATATTGCGCGAACGGCACCTCGCGCAACGCGGCCATCTCGCCGCCGCGCATCTCGTGCAGGATCTTGCCGGGCTCGGCGTCGGTGAGCGGATCGACCGATTTGGCCTGATAGAATGCGAGCCGCTTCAGCACGCCGCGGGCGATGCGCGGATCGACCCACAGCATCTGCAGCGCGGTGATCAGGCCGTCGCGGCCGAATGTCGTCGAGTACCAGGGAATCCCCGCATAGGGATACCTGCCCTGCGGCGTCTCGGTCATCAGCATGTTGAGGTCGGCCATCGACTGGCACAGCACCTCGTTGAAAATATTGTTGGAGGTCTCGATGCTGGCTGCGCCGTCGGTCGAATGCCGCATCTCGCGGCGATGCGCCAGCAAGCCGCGAAAGAACGGGACCGGGCTTGTGCGGGATCGGCTTGTTGCAGGATACCGCGATGAACAGCGAGGTAGTCTGCTGCGGCTCCAGATCGAGATGATAAGTCGCGGCGTTCACCGCCAGCCGCGTCGGCCGCGGATCGAAATGCAGCGCCGTGGTGCGCGACTTGCCGTCCAGTCCCCTGTATTCGAGCGCGACATCGGCGGGACCGAGCAATTTGCTGGATCCGACACCCCGACGTGGTCGACGCTCGCCGCGTACCTCGAACAAGTCGGCGAAATCATCTGTCGAACATCAGCGTCAGATCGAAACTCGCCGGCTGTTCGCCGTGGTTCTGCAGGCCGATCCGCTGATAGGCGGTTCCGCGCCACAGAAAGATCGTGCGCACGATATGCAGCATGTCCTTCTGCAGCACGATCCGGCCATTGCGATAGATATCGGGATTGGTCAGATCGACCGTCAGCGCCGAATTGTCGTCGCGCAGGTTCGAGCCGAGCAGCAGCGGCTGCACTTCGTCCAGCACCAGTTCCAGCCGGGCGAGATAGCGGGTATCGGCATTGAACAGCCCATCGGGTCCGCCGGCGGACGCGCCGATATCGCCATGGCTGTCGAGCACGATGAAGGTGTCGTCATGCTTGAGCGAGCGCCGCGGCCTCGCCGCGGGTCCGGTCATCGGAATGTAGAACGGCGATTCCTGGACGACTTCGATCTCGCGAATCGTCATTATCTGGGTCTACGGCTTCGATTGCCATTGGCTAGCCCTAGCTGTTTGCAGGCTGCGCATTCCGCGCGAGGTCACGCAGTCAAGAAAGTCTCGATGATCAGGCCGCATGCGTTGCGAGGCGGCTCGATTTCCTGCGTCACCAGTTCCCGATACGGACCCCCGCCCTGCATCAGGCGATCCGGCGGACCGTCTTCGATGATTTTGCCGCCTTGCAGCATGATCACCCGGTCGAAATTGCGCAGCGTCGCCAGACGATGGGCGATGGCAATGACGGTACGCCCGCGCATCAGGCGGCCAAGCGCTTCGCGTATCGCTTCTTCGGATTCGCTGTCGAGCGCGGCGGTCGCTTCATCGAGCAGCAGGATCGGCGCGTCCTTCAGGAATGCGCGCGCGATGGCGATGCGCTGCCGCTGGCCGCCGGACAGCTTGACGCCGCGATCGCCGACCATGGTCGCCAGCCCTTCCGGCAAGGTTTCGACGAAATCGCAGCGCGCCGCGATGGCCGCGCGCAGCACCTCGTCGTCGGTCGCGGTCGGCCGTCCATAGCGGATGTTTTCCATGATCGACCGGTGGAACAGCGAAATGTCCTGCGGCACCACCGAGATCGCCTCGCGAAGGCTCTCCTGGGTGACCCGGGAGATGTTCTGGCCATCGATCGCGATGTGCCCCTGATCCACGTCGTAAAATCTCTGCAGCAGCGTGAAGAGCGTGGATTTCCCGCCGCCGGATTGCCCGACCAGCCCAACCCTTTGGCCGGCATTGAGGCGAAGGCTGAACTTGTCGAATACCTGCAGGCCGCCGGGATAACGGAACGACACCTTGTTGAAGACGATCGCCGCTCCCGCCTTCACCAGCGGCTCGGCTTCCGGATGGTCGCGCAGTTCGTGCGGCAGCAACAGGGTGGCAATCGCTTCGGTCAACCGGGCGACATGCTGGGTCACATCGACCAGCGCCACCGCGAGATCGCGCGTGGCGTTCAAAATGGAAAGTCCCAGCGTGCAGACCAGCACGACGTCGCCGGTGGTGGCGCCGCCGTGCTGCCAGAGCGTGATAACCCAGGCCAGCAACGCGATCGTCAGGACGACGGTGACCGCCGCATGGGTGAGCCGCAGTTTTTCGAGATAGCGCAGGCTGCGACCCCGCGCCGTCAATTCCCGATTGATGGTCGCGTCAAACCGGCTGTGCTCGAAGCGAAGGCCGCAAAACGCCCGCACCAGCGGCATGTTGTTGATGACATCGACCATTTCGCCGTCGACGGCCGCGGCCTTGTCGGCGAATTCGTCATGCAGCGGTTTGCCCTCGGCGGCCAGATGAAACATCGCAATCACCATGGCGCCCGCGACAACAATCAGGCCCGCCGACATCGGCAGGCTGACGGTTCCGATCAGCGCGATCGCCGAGACCGTCGCGATGCAGGGCGGCAGAACATTCCAGACGAACATGTTCTCGACGGTGAAGACGGCATTCGATGTGGCGGTAATGCGGCTGGTCAGCATTCCCGGCAACCGGTCGGAAAAATAACTCGGCGCGTGGCCGGTCAGGTGGCGGAAAATGTCGCGGCGCAGATCGCCGGTCACGCCCACGAAGGTGAAGCTCGCGGTCCAGCTCGCGATCCGCCACAGAAAATTATCGGCGGCGATCAGTCGACATGAGAAAAACGAATGCCAGCCATACGCTGCCTGCGCGAGCCGGCCCGGCCGACAAACCATCGACCAGATATTTGACGCCATATTGCGTGCCCACCGAACAGGCAACCGCCGCAACGACGGCGCTCAGGATGACCACATGTGAGGCGAGACGCTGGCGAAGATAGCGCAGCACAAAAGGAAAAGGACGATGTGCATATCCCGAAAGATTGTCCATGATGGCTGCAAACCTGTTGGAGGTGCACGAGAATTCTAAACTGATATTCCGCACACGGTTACGTGAAGGACAGCAGTTCGAGTTTCCTGACAGCGCGGCCATCGCTGCGCAACAATTTTGCAGCATCAACGTTGGAGAAAATCTGATCGGGCGAGATGGCATCAGCAAGACCATGATGTGGAAGAAGTACGTCTGCTCTAAGGGAACTTCGCACATGCGAGAACGTTCCCGATCTGGCATGCCGGTGCCAACTCGATGAAGGGGCTTTTTGTTCAACACCATCACACACAGGAGACGGATAGATGCGCATCGCGCAGGTTGCTCCGCTGACGGAGGCTGTTCCGCCCAAACTATATGGCGGAACCGAACGAGTGGTACACTGGCTGACCGAGGAACTGGTCGCACTGGGACACGACGTTACCTTATTTGCCAGCGGCAATTCCCAGACTTCGGCGAAACTCGACGCGACCTGGCCGAAGGCATTGCGTCTCGACGGATCGGTCCGCGATCCCAACGCACTGCATATGGTGATGCTGGAGCGGGTGCGGCGAAAATGTGACGACGAGGAATTCGATTTCCTGCACTTCCATCTCGATTATTATCCGTTCTCGCTGTTCTACCGGCAGCCGACCCCGTTTCTGACTACCCTGCATGGCAGGCTCGATCTGCCCGAACACCAGCCGGTGTTCACGACCTTCTCGAAGGTGCCGGTGATTTCGATCTCCGATGCGCAGCGGCGTCCGGTGCCGCAGGCCAATTGGGTGCGCACCATCCATCACGGCCTGCCGGAGAAACTGCTGACGCCGCGGCCGGTCACGCCCGGATATCTCGCAGTGCTCGGCCGGATCGCGCCGGAAAAAGGCGTCGATCGCGCCATCAAGATCGCGATCCGATGCGGCATTCCGCTCAAGATCGCGGCCAAGGTCGACCGAGCCGACCAGGAATATTACGACGAAATCATCTGCCCGCTGATCAATAGCAGTCCGTTGATTGAATATATCGGCGAGATCGGCGACTCCGAAAAGCCGGATTTCCTCAGCGGCGCGATCGGGCTGCTTCTGCCGCTCGATTGGCCGGAGCCGTTCGGTCTCGTCATGATCGAAGCCATGGCCTGCGGCACGCCTGTGATCGCCTATAACAGGGGTTCGGTCCCGGAAATCATCGACGACGGCCTGACCGGATTTATCGTCGAGGATGAAACCAGCGCGGTCGCCGCGGTCGGCCGTCTTTCGGGACTGGACCGTGGTGCGGTTCGAACGCAATTCGAAGCGCGCTTCACCGCCCGCCGCATGGCGCTCGACTATCTCGCCGCGTATCGCAGCCTGATCGAGGCAGGACAGCCTCGGATCAAGCTGGTGAGCAGCGCCGAGTAGTTCGGATATCTTCCGCGCAATGATTCCGCATCAATGCGCGGGCGCGGCGTCGGCTTTGCCGAAGCGCCGCTCATAGGCCTTTATATAGGCTTCGGGGGACGGCTGCAGATGGCGCCGGGTAAGCGCAACCAGATCCGCCCGGCGCGACCCGCGAAGCGCCTTGATCATATCGAGGTGGTCGCGGCGGGCGCGATCCAGCAATTCAGGAAACGCGTTGGCATAGGATCGGATGCCGTAGACCTTCTGGGCCAGCAGATCGATGGTTTCGATCAGGCAGGCATTGCCGCAAAGACCGAACAGAACCTGATGAAAACTGAGGTTGCTGTAAAATACCGTCAGCAAGTCACCCGCCGCAATGGCCGCGGTGTGCTTTCGCTGCAGTTGTTCCAGCCGCTCGATATCCGCAGCGCTCACCGGAAACGGAATGATGCGCACCGCCATCACTTCCAGCTCTTCACGTACCTCGTAGATCTCCTTGACCTCCAGCGGCGTTAATCCGCGAACCATCGCGCCGCGATTGGGGATACGCTCCACCAGGCCTTTTTTTTCGAGCTCGAACAGCGCCAGCCGCACGTCTCCCCGATGGGTCTGGAACAGGTCACACAGATCCTGTTCGATCAGGCGCTCCCGCGGCTGACGGCGTCCAAGTACGATGTCTTCCTCGATGCGCTTGGCAATGACGGCCGCGGCCGGTTCCCGCGCAGGGGACACGGGAATCTCGCGGGATCTGGCTGCTTGAGCTATCGGGCGCTTGGCTGGCTTTCCGACCATCATTCCCCCGGTTTGGGTGGCTTCCTCATTTTGATAATAATATCGTAAACCGTATTGTAAACAATCCTGGATGTGGTTAGCCTTGACCAACTCAAGCGGACAGCAGATCGCGCCCAGGGGAAACGTCATGAAGAAGCATCGCAAGGATTTCGTCGGGAAGACAACCGAACAGGTTCTGACCAGGCGGCAAGGCCGCCGCGAATTTCTCATCAAGACCGGCGGCATCCTCGCCGCCGGCGCTTTCGGCGCGGTGCCGTTGCGCGGCTGGGCCGCCGATCCCGTCAACATCGGCGCGCTGTATCCGACCACCGGAAGCATGGCGCAAATCGGGGTCGGCTGCGTCGCCGCCGCCAAGCTCGCGGTCGAGATGATCAACGAAGCCGGCGGCATCAAGTCGCTCGGCGGCGCCAAGCTCAATCTCATTATCTCGGATGTGCAGAGCGACACCACGGTGACGCGTACCGAAACCGATCGCCTGATCACCGGCAACAAATTGTCCGCGATCCACGGCTGTTTTGCCAGCGCATTGACGTTGATCGCCAGCGAAGTGGCGGAGCGCGCCAAGGTTCCGATCATCACCGGCTCCAGCTCCGACCAGCTCAACAAGAATCGCACCTACACCTTCACGCCGTTCGCCCGCGCGTCGCAATTCGCGCAGGCACAGCTGCAAATGTCGAAACTCGTCGGCGACAAGCCGAAGGTCGCCGTCATCTTCGAGAATACCGCGTTCGGCACCTCGACCTCCAACGGCCTGAAGGAACTGGCGCCCGCCGAGGGCGTCGAGATCGTGATGTTCGAGCCCTATTCGGCCGGGTTCACCGATGCGAGCCCGTTGATCAACAAGGTCAAGTCGTCAGGCGCCAACGCGCTGTTCTCGGTTTCCTATCTCAACGACCTCATCCTGATCGTGCGGACCGTCAAGCAGGTCGGCCTCAATATCGCGATCAATGGCGGCTCCGGCGGCTTCGTCATTCCGGATTTCTACAAGAATGTCGGCAAGCTCGCCGAAGGCCTGCAGGGCGTGGCGCACTGGAATCACGACATGGACGACAACGCCCAGAAGGTAAACGCGGAATACAAGAAGCGCACCGGCGAATTCCTGTTCGAATATGCCGGCGGCCTGGTCGCCCAGACCTTCATGCTTGCCGATGCGCTGGAACGCGCCGGCTCCTCCGATCCGCAAAAGGTGCGTGACGCCCTGTCCACGCTCGACGTCTCCTCGGGTTATGCAGCGATGGCGCCGGGCGGAAAGGTAAAATTCGGACCCGACGGCAAGAACGTCTATGGCCGCCCCGTCGGGGTGCAGTGGCAGAACGGCGATCTCGCCAGCGTGTTTCCAAAGGACGACGCTCGCGCGCCGCTGATGAAAACCTAAGGCGCCGGTCAAACCAGATGTTGGAGACAGTGGTCCAGGCCGTCATCAACGGCCTGCTCATCGGCGGCATTTACGCGCTCGTCAGCATCGGCGTCACGCTGATCTTCGGCGTGGTCAAGATCGTCAATTTCGCCCAGGGCGAATTCGTGATGATCGGGATGTATATCAGCTTCTTCCTTGCCAACCAGTTCGGCATGGATCCGCTGGTCTCTCTGATCGTCACGATGCCGGTGCTGTTCGTGGTCGGCGTACTGGTCCAGCATTTCCTGATCCGCCGGGTGCTGGGACCGAACGATATGCCCCAGATCTTCCTGACCTTCGCGCTGTCGCTGCTGCTGCTCAATCTGGCGCTGTTGCTGTTCACGGCGAACTATCGCACCGTTCACACCTCCTATTCGGATGAGGCCTTCCATCTCGGTGGGCTCTATATTCCGGTGGCAAAACTGATTGCCTTCGTGGTCGCGATGTTACTGAGCGCGGCGCTCTGGGTGTTCCTGCACACCACCGATCTCGGCAAGGCGATGCGCGCCGCCGCGCAAAACCGCGACGTGGCGATGCTGATGGGCATCAACCCCAACCGCGTGTTCTGCGTTGCGCTCGGCATCGCGCTGGCGCTGGCAGGGGCAGCCGGCTCGCTGCTGATGCCGTTCTATTCGGCCTATCCCTTCGTCGGGCAGGTCTTCGTGCTGATGGCGTTTGTCGCGGTCGTGCTGGGAACACTCGGCAATGTGGTGGGCGCGCTGGTCGCCAGCCTGATGATGGGCGTCGCCGAGTCCCTGGGGATCCAGTACATCGGCGCGGACTCCGGATTGATCGTGGTCTTCGCCATGCTGCTGCTGACGCTGGCCTTCAAGCCGACCGGGCTCGGCGGAGGCAGGGCCCGATGATGAAGTCACGCCTGCTTTGGATCGCGATAGGTGCTGCGATCCTGATCGCCTTGCCACAGGTCGTGAAGAGCTCGTTCGCGGTCGACATCTTCATCCGGATATTGCTGTTCTCCTTTATCGGGGTCGCCTGGAACCTGATGGGCGGCTACGCCAAGCAGCTTTCGCTCGGGCACGCCGCCTATTTCGGACTGGGCGCCTACACCTCGACCATCCTGCAGATCGATTTCGGCATCTCGCCCTGGATCGGGATGATCGCCGGCGGCGTGGTGGCGATGCTGGCGAGCCTGCCGATCGGCTGGTTGTGCTTCCGCCTGCGCGGCCCCTACTTCACCATCGCCACCATCGCGACAGCCCAGGCCCTGATGCTGATCTTCCTCAAATTCCGTGACCTCGCCTGGGGCGCCGAAGGCACCACCATTCCGAACCTCGGCAACGCGCCGCTGATGATGCAGTTCGACGCCAAGGCTTCCTACTACTATGTCGTGCTGGGCCTGCTCGCCGTCGGACTTACCGTTACCTGGCTGATCGAACGATCCTGGATGGGTTATTACCTCGTCGCCATCGGCGAGGACGAAGACGCCGCCGAAGCCATCGGCGTCAACGCCCCGAAGATCAAGCGCGACATTTATCTGATCAGCTCGTTTCTCACCGCGCTGGCCGGTACCTTCTACACCCAATACATCTACTTCATCGATCCCGCGACCGCGTTCAGCTTCAATATCTCGATCGAGGCCGCACTGGTGTCGATCGTCGGCGGCATCGGGACGCTGTGGGGCCCGGTGGTCGGAACGGTGCTGCTGGAGACGACCTCTGCGCTGCTGCAGAGCTGGCTCGGCAGTTCGATCGGCGGCGTGCAGTTGACGGTCTACAGCCTGATCCTGATGGCGGTCATTCTGTGGCGGCCGACCGGCCTGATGGGGGTCGCGACCGAAGCTTGGCAGCGCTACGTCAGCCGTCCGGCGAGAGTATAGAGACCGCCATGGCAGAAGCGCTGGTCATCAAAGGTCTCAACAAGCGGTTCGGCGGCCTGCGCGCCGTCCAGGATGTCAGTTTTACGGTGCAGGAAAATGAGACCGTGGCGCTGATCGGCCCGAATGGCGCCGGCAAGACCACCAGCTTTCATCTCGTCACCGGATTTCACCGGCCTGACTCAGGCTCGGTCACCGCCTATGGCCGCGATATCACCGGCCTGAAGCCGCATGACATCTGCGAGCACGGCCTGGTGCGCACGTTCCAGGTGGCAAAGCCGTTCGGCGCCATGACGGTGCTGGACAACGTCATGACCGGCGCGTTCCTGCGCGACAAGCACATCACTGCCGCGCGAGAAAAGGCCCGCGAGGCGATCGAGTTTGTCGGCCTGTCGGCCCGCGAGCAAACCGCGGCAAAGGACCTGACCACCATCGACCAGCGCCGGCTGGAGATGGCGCGCGCGCTGGCAACCCACCCGCGGCTATTGCTGCTCGATGAAGTCATGGCCGGGTTGAACCCGGCCGAGATCGATCAGGCCGTAGCCCTGGTCGGCAAGCTCTCGCAACGCGGGCTGACCATCGTCATTGTCGAGCATGTGATGCGCGCCATCATGGCCGTCGCCCGCCATATCGTGGTGCTCGATCACGGGCAGAAGATCGCCGAGGGCACGCCAAAGGAGATCGTGGAAAATCCCGAAGTGGTGCGCGCCTATCTCGGCTCGTATGTTCATCCGCCATCAGCGGGAGAAAGCTGATGCTCAAACTCGAAGGAGTAAGCGCCAGTTACGGGTCGGTCCCCGCCATCGGCAATGTCAGCATCGAGATCGGTGAAGGCGAAGCCGTCGGCTTGCTGGGCGCCAACGGCGCCGGCAAGAGCACCACCTTGCGCGCGATCTCCGGCATGGTGCGGCTGACCTCGGGCACGGTCACATTCGACGGCATCGATCTCGCAGCACTTCCTCCACACCGGATTCCGGAACTGGGAATTGCCCACGTGCCGGAAGGACGCCAGGTATTTCCTGAAATGACGGTGCAGGAAAATCTCGAAATCGGCGCCTACGTGCCGAAGGCAAAGGCCGAACGCAGCCGCACGCTTGAGCTGGTCTACCGCATCTTCCCGCGATTGGCTGACCGCAAGAGGCAGCTCGCCGGCACGATGAGCGGCGGCGAGCAGCAAATGCTGGCGGTCGGCCGTGGATTGATGCTCAAGCCACGGCTCCTGATGCTCGACGAGCCGTCACTTGGTCTTGCACCCGTGATGACCGACGTGACCTTCGAGAAGATCGGCGAGATCCACAAAATGGGCACGGCCATCCTGCTGGTCGAACAGAACGTCAGCCGCGCGCTCTCGCTGGTGCAGCGCGCCTATGTGCTGGAAAGCGGCAACGTGATCATGCACGGCAGCAGCGCGGAACTCGCTGACAACAAGCAGGTGCAGGCGGCGTATCTGGGGATTTGAGCGACGATTTCTCTCTCAGCGTCATCCCGGCCTTGAGCCGGGACCCATACGCCGCGGCCTTTCGTTTGAAAGACGCTGTTCAACGACTTTGTATAACCCTGCGGCCTGTGGTTATGGGTCCCGGCTCAAGGCCGGGACGACGCACTTTGTTCAACTCACCGCCGCCCGCTTCGGCTCGACGATCTCGAACATCCGCGGAAATTCGTCCATCAGCATCATCAGCTCGCCGAGCCGCATCGCATTGCCGGTGAATTTGATCTTGCCGGCTGTCACGGCTTCCGGAAACGTGGTCTGTTTGGCGATGATCTCGTCGAGCGTGCCGCGCGCCAGCGTGAAGCCGGCATCCGCCGTCTCGGCCAGCGCGTTCGCGGTATAGGTCAACGCGCAATTCTCCAGCCTGAGAATGAAGTTTTCGTTGGTGTCAGCAAAGCTCCAGTTCAGCACGATATGCTTGCCCTCGGCTTTCGGACCGTTGAGGCGGACGCCGAGCACGTCCCACAATTGCTCGGTACGCAACGCGGCCAGCGTCTCGCGCGGCATCGGTGGGCGTGGCGGTGTCTTCGGCATGCCCATCCGCAATTCCTGCGCGCCGAACAGATAGGCGTTGCGCCAGGTCGAACTCTCGGCGGCATAGCCGAGTTGCTCGAACGTATCGGCCAGCAGCGCGCGGGCGGCCTGGTTGTCGGGATCCGCAAACACAAGGTGGCTCACGGCTTGCGCGACGAAGCGAAACTCGCCTTTGGCGAAATCCTTTTTCGCCCGTTCCAGGATGGCGTCGGCGCCGCCCATATATTCGACATATTTCTTGCCGCTCTCGACCGGCGGCAGCGGATCGAGATTGACCGGATTGGCATCGTACCAGCCGAGATATTTCTGGTAGATCGCCTTCACATTGTGCCGGATATGCCCGTAGTAACCGCGCCCGTGCCAGGCGCCGTCGAGGCTCGCCGGCAATTTTATCGTCTCCGCGATCTCGGACGCGGTGAGGCCATGGTTCATCAGCCGGATGGTCTGGTCATGGGCGAATTTATAGAGATCGCGCTGCTGGCGGATCATGGTGTCGATGCGCTCGGTGCCCCACACCGGCCAGTGATGCTGGCCGCACATCGCGTCGGCCTTGCCACCCCACATCTGCAGCGCCTCGCCGAGATATTTCGACCAGGCCAGCGCATCGCGCACGTCCGCGCCGCGGAACGGCAGCAGATTGTGGAAATTATGCGTGCAGTTCTCTGCTAGGTTCAGCAGCCTGTAGCGCGGAATGTAGAAATGCATTTCCGCCGGCGCCTCGGAATTCGGCGCCATCTGGAATTCGAACTCGATGCCGTCGATGATGCGCTTGTCTCCCGTCGCCATGATCAGGTCGGTCGGGCGCAGCAGTGCAACCGAGCCCACCGCCATCGCCTTGCCTAACCCGTTGTCGACCTGGCCGCGCGGACCTTTGGCGAGAAAATGACCGAACTGGTATTGCGCGCGCCGCAGCATCGCCGGCCCTGCGATGATGTTTTCCGAAACCGCGTGCTCCATGAACAGGTTGGGCGCGATGATCGGCACTTCGCCGTTCGCCAGCGCCTCGTCGTCAAGCACGCCGCGTGCGCCGCCCCAATGGTCGGTGTGAGTATGGCTGAAAATGACGGCCGTCACCGGCCGCTTGCCGCGATGCTGAAAATAGAGCTGCATCGCGGCTCGCGCGCCCTCGATCGAGGTCAGCGTATCCAGCACGATCACGCCGCGCTCACCCTCGATCAGCGTCATGTTGGCGATATCGAGCCCGCGGATTTGATAGACGCCGGGCACGACTTCGAAGATTCCGTTGTTCATGTTGAGGCGCGACTGCCGCCACAGGCTGGGATTGATCGTCGCCGGCGCCTCCGCTTCGGAGAGGAAGCCATAGGGCTCGAGGCTCCAGACCACCCTGCCCTGCGCCGACGTGATCCGCGCATGTTCGATCGTGCCAAGAAACCCGCGCGTCGCATCGTCGAAATCGCGGGTGTCCGAAAACGGCAGGGCCTTCAGCACCGCCGCGTGCTGCGCGATGACGGAGGCGGTAGCGTCTTTTGGAGATTCCTTGGGTGTTTCGGCGGTGCCTGTTTGGGTCATGTTATTGTCCTCCCTCGCGTAATGCGAAAATTAAACTTGAAAACCTGTTCTCGTCATGGCCGGGCTTGACCCGGCCATCCACGCCTTTCTTGCTGCCACACTGTCAGAACGTGGATGCCCGGCACAAGGCCGGGCATGATGAACGTCCATGAGTCCGCGGATCACGACGGACGCGCCGCGAGATACGGCGAGTTCGCGATCGACCAGGGCGGCATCGCCTCCATCCGGAAAATCTGCCGCAGATGCACCTCATCGGGCCCGTCCCCGATCCGGAGCAGACGTCCCCACGCCAGCGCCTGGTGGATCGGCGTATCGTCGGAGCCACCCATCGCGCCGAACACCTGCATGGCGCGATCGGCGATCCGCTGCAGCATGGCGGGAACGGCGACCTTGATCAGCGAAACGTCACGCCAGGCGCCGTGGTGGCCGGACTGATCGAGCCGCCACGCGCAGCGATAGGCCAATAGCCGCGCCTGCTCAAGCTCGACACGGGATTCGGCGATCCAGCGCTGCACGGTGTCGTATTGAATGACCGGACGACCGAACGCAGAGCGCTCCGACGATCGCACCATCATCAGTTCGATCATCAGCTCGCATAGCCCGATCGAACGCATGCAGTGATGAATGCGCGCCGGACCAAGCCTGATCTGGGAAACCTTGAAGCCTTCGCCCTCCTGGCCAAGCAGGTTGGCGCGTGGCACGCGGACATTGTCGAAGGCGATCTCGCCGATCGGCGCGGTGTGATCCTCGCAGCCCATCCAGCGCAGTGGCCTGACCAGGCGAACGCCAGGCGCGTCCATCGGCACGATGACGCAGGAATGCCGGCGGGTCCGCTCAGCGTCGGAATTGGTGACGCCGAGCACGATCAGGAAGCTGCAGCCCGGATGCGCCGCCCCGGTGATGAACCATTTGCGCCCATTGATGACGTAGTCGTCGCCATCACGAACGATTCTGGTCGCGATGTTGGTTGCATCCGAAGACGCCACATCGGGTTCGGTCATGCCGAACGCCGAGCGCGTCTCGGCTTCGAGCAGCGGCCGCAGCCAGCGCGCCTTCTGTTCGGCATCGGCGCAATTTTGCAGCGCGATCATGTTGGGAACGTCGGGCGCCTGACAATTAAAGACCTCCGACGCCCAGAACAGCCGTCCCATGATTTCGGCCAATGGCGCATATTCGAGATTGGAAAGCCGCGTGCCCGGCTCGTCGCTTGCGAGTTCGGGAAGGCCGAGATTCCACAGCCCCGCACCCCGCGCCTTCTGCTGCAACTCGCCCATAAAGGGCGGCGTCTCGCGGCTGGAGGCTGTATGCTCGATCCAGGCGCGGTGGCGCGGCAGCACCTCCCGGTCGAAGAAGGCCTGCAGTCGCCCGCGCCACTGTTCCGACCGCGTGGATAGTTCGAAATCCAAACCTGCCTCCCCTTCTATTGGCCGACATTTTGACCGCAAGCCGCGCTCGCAAAGACGGCAAATCCGAGCTAATCGTAGGGATCAAAACAAAGCAAGATCGCATGAACGATGTTGCGGGAATGGGAGGAAGAATGAGCGGAATCCGCAGCCTGGGCTATGCCGCAAGCGTCGCCGCACTACTGCTCGTCGCAGCATCCGGCGCGCAGGCGCAGGGCAATTATCCGAACCGGCCGATCCATGTCGTGGTGCCCTATCCCGCCGGCGGCATTGTCGACATCGTTGCCCGCGCCGTAACCGAGCAGGTCGGCCGCGACTGGAAGCAGGCGATCGTCCCGGAATCGCGCCCTGGCGCCAACAGCAATATCGGCACCGCCATGGTCGCGAGAAGCGAGCCCGACGGCTACACCTGGCTGGTCACGGGACCCGCGGTGCTGGTCAATCCCACGCTCTACAAGGACGCCGGCTGGGACCCGATGCAGGGCTTCAAATGCGTCGGCCTTGCGATCTGGAATCAGAGCGTGGCGGTGGTGAACCCGACGATGCCGGCCAGGACGCTGGCCGAATTCGTCGAACTGGCTCGGAGCAAGCCCGGTCAGCTCAATTTCGGCAATCCCGGCACCGGCTCGTCGATTGACCTGACCGCGCAAAAACTGTTCCAGGCCGCCAATATCAAGCTGACCAATATCGGCTACAAGGGACAGCCGCCGGCGCTGGTCGACCTGATGACCAATCTAATGAATTTCGAAGTCGTCTCGCTGGCGCTGGCATTGCCGCACATCAAGCAAGGCACCATCAAACCGCTGGCGGTATTCACGGAAAAACGGGTTGCCGATATTCCCGATGTGCCGACGATCGCGGAAGCCGGATATCCCGGCGCGCTCTATGTCTCCTGGTACGGCATCTATGTGCCGTCAGCCACGCCGGACGCGATCGTCGAGAAGATCCACGATGGCATCAACAAGGCGCTGGAAAATCCCGAGGTGCAAAAGCAACTGTCGGTCGCCGACATCCCGGGCAAGCCGATGCCGCTGAGTGAACTCGCCGCGCTGATGAAGGCGGACTATGAGAAACTGACGACGGTGGTGAAGACGTCGGGGATGACGGCGCCGTGAGGCGGCTGCCTCGCTGACCTCACCTCGCCCCGCTTGCGGGGAGAGGTCGAAATTCGAGTGCAACTCGAATTTCGGGTGAGGGGGAGTTTCGGTATCGACGGCGTTGCGGAGGAGAGTCCCCCTCACCCCAACCCTCTCCCCGCAAGCGGGGCGAGGGAGAAGTACCTTACTTTTTCACCTTGCTCGCATCCATCTTGATCGAGGTGTCGAGGAACTTGGTCGAGAACGCGGTCTCCACCGCAAAGGGTTTCTCCATGCCGAGATAGGTCTGCACCAGATCGTAGTCCTTCTTCATCCGCTCGCCGTCGATCCAGCCCAGCGCTTTCGTCGTCGTGAAATCATCGGTCATCAGGAACTTGATGCGCTCCCATTGGCGCTCCTGGTTTTCCTTGTCGAGACCCGAGACCTGGTTGAGCAGCGCCTTCAGGCAGGGCGCGACGTCGGCGACGCAGGCGGCGAATGCCTTCTGGGTGACCTTGACGAAATCCTCGGTCAGCTTGGGATTTTTCTCCATGAACGCGCCATTGACGACCAGCGAATTGCCGTAGGCGTTGAGGCCGATATCCTTCCAGTTCAGAAAGCCGAGGTCGCTGCCGAACTCGATCACCTTCAGGTCATGTTCATTATAGAAGTCGCTGATGATATCGACGGTGTGGCTCTTCAGGGCCGCGATCTTGGCAGTCGGCCCGACATTGACGAAGGTCACGGCATCGGGAGCGATGCCGATCGCCTTGGCGAAAGCCGGCCACATCACCCGCGAGGCGTCGCCCGGCGGATTGCCGATCTTGTGGCCCGGAAAATCCTTCGGGCCGTTCACGCCATAGCTCTTCAGCCAGTAAAAGGTCTGCCCGGTATTGGCGTAGATGCTCATCAGCGCCACCACGTCGGCGCCCTTGCTGCGCGCGACCAGCATGGTGGCCAGGTCCGCGACACCGAACTGCGAGCCGCCGGAACCAACCTTGAGCGACGACACGCCCGAGCCTTTGCCCGCTTCGATTGTAACGTCGATGCCGGCCTTCTCGTACCAGCCTTGCGCCTTGGCGTAATAATACGGCGAGTGATCCGCGGTCGGGCTCCAGTTCAGGATCAGATTGACCGGCTCGGCAGCCGCGGCAGGAGCAACCGGCGCGACAAGGGCGAGCACCAATGCCGCGATCCCGATATTTTTCATGGCCACTCTCCTCATTTGCAACTGCCCACTGGCAGGTCTACCAATGCAACAAGGGACCGCCCGGGTTGTCAACTGTCTGGTTGGAAATGCCTAAACAACGATCAAGCGGCACAAAGCCGCGGCGGCGCGACCCCGCCGCCACGCGGACCAAGCTGCTCACCGCCGCGCGGCGCGAATTTGCCGAAAGCGGCCTTGCCGGCGCCAGGGTCGATGAAATCGCGGCACGTGCCGGTGTCAACAAGCAACTGGTCTATCACTATTTCGGCGACAAGGACGCGCTCTATTTGGCGGTGCTGGAATGGGTCTACGAGGAAATCCGGGCGCAGGAGCGCACGCTCAATCTGGAAGGGTTGCCTCCCGAACAGGCCATCAAGAAGCTGATCGAAAGCTCGTTCGACCATCTCGCGCTGCATCCTGACTTCATCCTGCTGCTGAACGACGAAAACCGCGGCGGCGCCCGGCACGTGCGCGGTTCCCGCAAGCTCGAAGCCATGCATTCGCCGCTGGTGAGCATGGTATCGTCGATCCTCAAGGAGGGTGTGCGCACCGGAGCTTTTCGCCGCGGCATCAACCCGGTGCATCTCTACATTTCGATCGCAGGCCTCAGCTATTTCTTCTTCTCGAACACGCCGACGCTGTCGGCGATCTTCGGCAAGGACCTGACGACGGCGGCGGCCAAGCGGGCCCGCCGCAAGCATGTGGTCGATCTGGTGATGCAGGCGCTGCGGCCGTGATACACCGCTGTCGTCGCGAGGAGCGGAGTGGTGTAGCCAGCGTCATTCCGGGATGGTGCGTTAGCACCAGAACCGGAATCTCGAGATTCCGGGTTCGATGCTTCGCATCGCCCCGGAATGACGGCATTAATCAACCAGATGGTTGAAAGAGGGACAGGACCCATATAAGTTAAATCCGCACCCACCCGGAGAACCATCCCCCGTGTCCAGCGACGAAATGCGCTCGGTCCGCTCCATCGCGATCATCCTGGTCGTGCATCTGGCCGTGATCGTGCTCTGGCAGGTCCTGGTCGACGCCTTCCATGTGCCGAAATTCGTGCTGCCGTCGCCACTGGCTACCATCGCGACATTGACCTCGGCGAAATATGCCTGGCTTTCCAACCTCGCTGTCACGGCGGTGGAAATCCTTGGCGGTTTCGCGCTCGGCGCCTTGGTCGGCGTGACATTGGCGGTGCTGTTCTGCTGGTCGCCGCTGGTGAGCCTGATGCTGCTGCCGCTGTTCGTGACGCTGAACATGATCCCGAAAGTGGCGTTGGGTCCGCTGTTCATCGTCTGGTTCAGCTATGGCATCTTTCCCAATATCCTGATCGCATTCAGCATCTGCTTTTTTCCGATCTTGCTGACGACGGCGCGCGGCCTCAGCGAGGTCGAACCCGATCTTTTGGACCTCGTGAAATCACTGCGCGGCTCGCGCTGGACGCTATTCCGCAAGATCCAGCTCCCGGGCGCGTTGCCTTACGTGTTTTCCGGCATGAAGGTCGGCGCCATCCTGGCGGTCGCCGGCGCCATTGTCGGCGAGTTCATCGCTTCCGAGCGCGGGCTTGGTTACCTGATGATCCAGGTGCAGTCCTCGCTCGACACACCGGCCATGGTGATGGCGGTGGTGCTGTTGACGCTGCTCGGCGTCGCGCTTTACGGCCTGGTGCTTGGCCTCGAACGGATGTTCGTGGTCAAGGACGTGCGGCCGCAATAAGAACGATCGGGGAAACAAACATGCTGCTCACGCGCGACAATCTTCCGAAAACCATTTCCGATATCGCTGCCTTGGACGAACTGTTGTGCCGGCCGAGCCAGGTACTGATCGACGATCTCGGACGCGTCGATGGCGATATCATGATCCTCGGCGTCGCCGGCAAGATGGGACCGACGCTCGCGGGACAGGCAAAGGCCGCCCTGCCCGGTCGCCGGGTGATCGGCGTGGCGCGCTTCAGCGACCCCGGTGTGAAGCAATGGCTCGAGGCCCGCAATATCGAGACCATCAACTGCGACCTGCTGGATGAGGCCGCCATCAAGGCGCTGCCGAAGATACAAAATATCGTTTTCATGGCCGGACGTAAGTTCGGCGCCGAAGGCGATCTGTCGCTGACCTGGGCGATGAACGCCCACGTCCCTGCCCTCGTGGCGCAGGCCTTTGCCGGCTCAAGGATCGTGGCGTTCTCGACCGGCTGCGTCTATCCGTTCGTGCCGGTGAATGGAAAGGGCGCCACCGAGGATGTTTCACCCAATCCGCCCGGCGAATATGCGCAATCCTGCGTCGGCCGCGAGCGCATGTTTGAATATTTCTCGCGCAAGTTTTCAACGCCCGGACGCCTGTTCCGGCTGAACTACGCGATCGATATGCGCTACGGCGTGCTGCACGATATCGCGACCAAAGTCCTCACCGGCAAACCGATCGATGTCAGCCTCGGTCATGTCAATTTCATCTGGCAGGGCGATGCGTCGGCGCAGGCACTGCGCTGCCTCGCGCATTGCGACACGCCGACCTCGCCGATCAATGTCAGCGGCCACGAAATCCTCGCCGTGCGCGATCTCGCCGCCAAATTCGGCGCGTTGTTCGGCCGCGACCCCGTCATCGTCGGCAAGGAGGAGCCGACCGCATGGCTCACCGATACCTCGCAGGCGGTCAAGCTGTTCGGCCTGCCCATCGTCGACACCACCCAACTGGTCGCCTGGACCGCGGACTGGGTCGCCCGCTCCATGCCCAGTCTCGGCAAGCCCACCAAATACGAGGTGCGCGATGGCCGCTACTGAGCGCATCACAATTGAAAAGCTCGGTGCGATTGACGCACTCGCAGGGCTCGCGCTGTCAACCGAAGCTCACTGGAACCAGAACGAGGCCGACTGGCGATTTTTCCTCACTGCCGGAACCGTGTTCGGAATACGCGACAGCGACGGCCGCGTGGTCGCGACCGCGGCATTGTTGCCCTACACATCCGGGAATGCCTGGATCAGCATGGTGCTGGTAACAGCGAGTTGCCGCCGCCGCGGACTTGCGACCCGGCTGGTCGATACTTGCCTCGATGCTGCAAGGAAACAAAACCTCATCAGTTGGCTCGACGCGACGCCGGACGGCGCCACGGTTTACGGCCCGCTCGGTTTTACGCCGTCGCTGCAGTTGCGGCGGCTGCGTCTTGAGAAATCGCTCCAATCGAAAGCGTCTCAAACTCCATCGACCTGCGAACTCGAACAATTCATTTTGAGCGACCGCCGCACCATGGGCTTCGATCGCAGTTCCCTGCTGACTGAGCTTGCCGGACGTTCCGGTTCTATGTTGTTGTCCACCGGTAACGCCGCTGCGTTGATCCGCGATGGCCGCAAGGTTCGGCATATCGGTCCGCTATTTGCCGATAATGCAGAGCAGGCGCTCGCGTTCGTCGACGCAATCACAAGCACCGAGACGGGACCGGTTCTGATCGACGCCGTCAGCACGCAGGACGAATTTCTCAAGGGCCTGATCGACTCGGGCTGGGCCATCGAACGGCCATTCCAGCGCATGCGGTTCGGCCGCGCCACCACGCCAACAACGGAACTGCCGTTCGCCGTCGCCGGCCCGGAATATGGATAGGGATTGCCACCATGCATCATAGCCAGATGAAGTCCGAAGTGCGGCGCCTGATCGCCGAGGGCACTGTCATCCCGGCGCATCCGCTGGCGCTCGATGCCAATCGTGCGCTCGACACCAGACATCAGCGCGCGCTGACGCGCTATTACATCGATGCCGGCGCCGGTGGTCTCGCGGTCGGTGTTCACACCACGCAGTTTGCGATCCGCGAAGTCGGCCTGTACCGGCCGGTACTCGAACTGGCGGCCGAGACCGCTTCCGCTTGGACCCAGCGTCCACTGGCAATGGTCGCGGGTCTTGCCGGCCCGACGCACCAGGCCATCAAGGAAGCCGAGACCGCGCGCGGTATCGGCTATCACGCCGGACTGCTCAGCCTCGCCGCAATGCAATCGGCGTCAGAGGACGAGATCATCAGTCATTGCGAAGCGCTGGCGCGCGAGATACCGCTGGTCGGGTTCTATCTGCAGCCAGCGGTCGGCGGCGTGATCCTCAGCGCGAATTTCTGGCGGCGCTTTGCGGCAATCGACAACGTCATCGCCATCAAGGTTGCGCCGTTCAACCGCTACCGCACGCTCGACGTGCTGCGCGGGGTCGCTGCCGCAGGCGCGCTCGACCGTATCGCGCTCTATACCGGCAATGACGACCACATCCTGCTCGACCTCACACTGCCGTTTGACCTGCGCGACAAGGGCGTCACCACGCGCGCATTTTTCCGCGGCGGTCTGCTGGGCCACTGGTCGGTATGGACCGCGGCAGCGATCAAGCAATTTGAAATGTGCCGCGCCGCGCGCGGCAAGGACATGCTGCCAGCGGACCTGCTGGCGCTCGACGCCCGCGTCACCGACTGCAACAGCGCATTCTTCGACGTCGCCAACAATTTCCATGGCTGCATCGCCGGCTGCCACGAAATCCTGCGGCGCCAGGGCCTGATGCAGGGACTCTGGTGCCTCGATCCGGCCGAGAGCCTCAGCCCCGGCCAGATCGAGCAGATCGACCGCGTCTGCAACGAGCACGCCGATCTCAGCGATGACGATTTTGTCGCTGCCCGTTTGCAGAAATGGCTGGCATGACGGCGCCACAACCCTTCATCCGACTGCGCAACGTCCGCAAGGTCTATCGTTCGCAGGGCACGGAGTTCCTGGCCGTCTCCGACGTCACCATGGATGTGCAGGAGGGCGAGTTGATCTCGCTGGTCGGCCCGTCCGGCTGCGGCAAGACCACCGTGCTGAAGATACTCGCGGGGCTTCACCCGGCCGACGGCGGCACCATCCAGATCGGCAATGCCGCCACGCCGTTCGATCCCGGCCGCGACATCGGCATGGTGTTCCAGCAGGCGCTGCTGTTGAAATGGCGAACCGTCATCGACAACGTGCTGCTGCCCGCCGAGATCGTCGGCCTGCCGATGAAGGCTGCCCGGGCGCGGGCGCGCGACCTGCTCAACCTCGTTGGCCTCGCCGGCTATGAAGACAAATACCCGCAGCAACTATCGGGCGGCATGCAGCAGCGCACCGCGATTGCGCGCGCCTTCATCCACGATCCCAAGCTGATCCTGATGGACGAACCGTTCGGCGCGCTGGACGCGCTGACCCGCGAGCAGATGAACCTGGAGATGCTGCGGATCTGGCGCGAGAGCGGCAAGACCATCATCTTTGTCACCCACAGCATCCAGGAAGCGGTGTTCCTCGCCTCGCATTGCGCCGTTCTCACCGCCGGTCCGGCACGGATGGCGGAATATTTCCCGATCGAGTTGCCATTTCCCCGCGCGCTGCCGATCAAGACCACGGACGAATTCGGCGTCTACGCGCGTCGGATTTACGAGAGTTTGGGACTTGGTTCGGCATCCTGATGGAAGGTGAGTTTTCGATCGGTTCGTCTGCCGGGTCCGCCACCTCTCCCATAGGGAGAGGTCGGCGCGTAGCGCCGGGTGAGGGGTTACGGTCTCTCGTGAGAGCTGCGCCCCCTCACCCGATTTGCTGCGCAAATCGACCTCTCCCCGCTGGGGAGAGGTGGACCGGTAAACCGATCGAATCAAAACTCTTCCAGCGCTAACGCGGCAGCAGCCTGGCGTCGCGGTATTGGTCGAGCTGGCCGCGGATCATCGCGATGGTATCGACGCAGGCGTTGAATCCCGCGCGTCTCAGCAGGCCGGTGTCGCTGAGAACATCCCATTCCTTTTCGAACACGAAATCGGCGAACTCCCATGACGCCAGGCTTTCGAGCGAGCGCGCCTGCAGGCCGTACCGCGTGACGATCCGGTCCCAGACCGGCCCCTTGTCGGCCATCCATCTGGCGAGCTTGATGTTGCGCGGTACGCCACAGCGGATGCCGAACCATTGCGCCAGCAAGGGCCAGACCTGGCTCCAGCGAAAGCTGTCGCCGTTGGTGACGTTGAATGCCGTATTTCTCCCCGACTCGTGGGTGGCGAGAAAAACGATCGCTTCCGCCAGGCACGTCGCGTCCGACAATTCGGACAGCGCGGAATAACCGGCGGCACTTCCGGGAAAGTCCAGCGGCACGTCGAGCTCCCGGCAAATCGCCGCGTAGGCGCCGAGCACGGTAATCAGGTTTCGGGAGCGGCTTGGGGCGAAGTCGCAGATATAGGACGGGCGCGAGGCCGACCAGCTCCAGCCGGTACGCGCGGCCCGCGCGCTCAAAAGGTCCTGCTGGTCGTAATAGAAATTCGGCGGCAGATGCCGGGGGTCGTCTTCACGCGACGGTGTCGGGTACGGGCCGAGATGCATGCCGTACCACTTGATGCCTTCCAGCAGGTGCACATGCTCAAGCCCTGGCGAATGGGCCGCAACAGCATCCAGCGTCGCGGCCAGCATCGCGACATTGCCCTCAACGTCCTCCACCCCGCCTTCCCTGAAGGGAGCGCGCGCGGCGAAAAAGACATGCGTTACCGGCTCGATGACCGCCAGGGCGCGCTTGCAGGACTCGGCATTGGTCAGGTCGGCTGCGACGTGGGTGAAAGGTGCTTCGCCCTGGGGGGCCGCTCGCGACATGCCATAGACCCGCCATCCGGATTGGCGCGCAAGCGCCGCCGCGATGGGAGAGCCGGTCGCGCCGGTGGGACCAATGACGAGTGCGACCCGATCAGGCATCAATGACAAACTCGCTATAGAGAAGGCTTACACAGCTGGCGCGCACTTGTTCTTACACGATGGGAGCATCATCCGTCACGGGTGACGTAATCACCAGAAAAACCAGATCGACCAGCCCCGAATTCGAGATCGCATGCTCGACGCCCGGCGGCAGGAAGATGAAATCATGCTTGCGCACGACGTGGTTCTGTCCGGCGATCTCCATCAGCCCCTCGCCTTCGAGCACGTGGTAGACCTGCTCCTGAACCTTGTGCTTGTGCCGCGCGACATGCGCCATCGGCTGGTACATCGAAATCCGGTAATCCAGATGCCGCGAGCCCGCCGTTTCCGGCATCACCAAAGGTTTCGAGAGCGCGCCGCCGAAATGATTGGGAAATTCACGCCAGGGCACTTCCGCGATGTTGCGGATGAAGGCGCCGTTCTCTTCAAAAGCCATGGTCATTTCTCCTCATCCAGGGCCGCTTTGGGCGAGCCGGGCCTGCTGTTGCGTGTCCGCAGGAACTCGACAGCCTGTCGCCCCGCGATTTTTCCAAAAACCAGCGCGCGCAGCACCGACACCGCGTTAGGTGCTGTGCCGTAAAAATGCCCGGTGGTCTCGCCTGCCGCGTAAAGACCGCGCAACGGTCCCTGCTCGCTCAGGACTTCCGCCCTCTCGTTGGTGGCAAGCCCGCCGAAGGTATAGGCGATGGCACCTGCAAGCGGATAAGCGAGAAACGGCGGCTTTGTTATCGGACGCGCCCAATTCGATTTCGGCGGCGTTAATGTGCCGGCCGACGCCAGCCCGTCGCGGCGGGTCGCATCGAATCGCACGGCATCGCCGGTCGCAGCGGCATTGAAAGCCTCGACCGTGATCCTCAGGTTGCGCGCGGGAATTCCGATCTGCGCTGCTAGTTCCTCAAGCCCATCGGCTTGAAACGGCGCTACATCCGATCGGATGGCGCGCTTGAAGCCGGGGATATCGAACAACTGGCTGTCAAGAATTGCGTAAGCGACGTTCTTCGGCCGCGCGAAATGGATGTCGCGCGCAAAATGCTCCCAGGTCTCGTGCACGAGATCGGCGCCCTCATCGACAAAGCGCTGTCCGTTTTGATCGACCACGATGCCGTAGGGGTACACCAGCACCACCGGCGCGGAGTGATTGCTGCGCGGATCAACCGGCTCGATATGCATGCCGTTCCAGTCGCCGGAAAACTTTGCGCCGAGATCGGCCGCCATGCGGATGCCATCACCGGTGTCGAATCGCGTGCCCGGCGAGATCAGCCTGACGGTCTCGCCCTCCGTGCCGAACTGCTTGCGCATCATCGCGGCATTGCCCTGGAATCCGCCGGAGGCGAGAATGACGGTATCGGCATCGAGCGTTGTCGCAACGCCATCGCTCGATTGAACCTCGACGCCGCAGATACGCCCTTCCTCCATCACCAGCCGTTGCGCTTCGGATTGGTAGAGAAATTTCACGCCGGCTGCTTTCGCGACCTCGGCAAGTTTTTCGACGAAGGCGCGGCCGCCGCCGACCGGCTGAATCCGGGCCGGCCCGGCGGCGAGATAGTAGACCGGAATGGCGAATTCGACGCCGTGGCCTTGCAGCCACCCGATCGTCTGGACCGCGTTTTCCGCCAGCGCGCGAAAATAGCCGGGATCGGCCAGTCCGCCCGACGAACGCTGCATCTCCGCTTCAAAATCAGGTCGCGATCCGGTCGGGTGCGTCGAGCCGCATATAGGACGGACTCCAGCGGGTATTTCCGCCGGCCTCGGCTTCGCGCGATTTTTCCAGCAGTGTAATGTCGATGGGCAAGCCGCGGCTGCGCGCCTGCTCGGCCGCCGAAACGCCGCGGCAAGGCCGGCGGCGCCATGGCCGACAACAACCAGCTTCTGCGGATTTTGCGTCATCGGCAATTCGGGCTTGCGCCCGAAGCTCAGGTGATCAAGGCGCCCGCCATCGATATAGACGATCGAGCCCGTCGCAAAGCCGATCGTCATGAACGCCAGGATCTGCCGCGCGATATCTTCGCCCAACCCGACGCGGCCAACCGGCAAGCCCGCCGCCGTCTTGGCCAGCATGTCGAGCCGCGCGGCTTCCGGCATCGCGGCGCGGATCGGCGTGTCGATGATCCCGGGCGAGACGCAGTTGACCCGCACCGGCGCCAGTTCAAGCGCGAGGCTCCGCGCCAGCAACTCGATCGCGCCGTTGGCGGCGCCGACGATGGCAGAGTTGGGCCGGGGACGAATGCTGAGAAAGCCGGAGACCAGCGTCAGCGATCCGCCGGCGCGGATATCGGCCGATTTCGCGACGCGCCAGGCGCCCCAGAACTTGCCTTCCATGGTGCCGCGCACGTCTTCCATGGCAACGGTCTTGAACGGACCGGAGCGCAGTTGCGCGGCGGTCAGCACCACATGATCGACCGTGCCGCATGCGCTGAACAGACCGGCGACGCTTTCGTCGCTGGTGACGTCGGCAGGAATCGCCTTGACGCCGAGCTTCTGCGCCGCCGCATTCAGGCGCTCGGGATTGTGGGAGGCGATGATGACTTCTGCTCCCTCCGCCTTGGCGAGTTCGGCGGTCGCAAAACCGATTCCGGAAGAGCCGCCGACGACAACGACTTTCTTGCCTTTAAGCATCATGACGTTTCCCCGATGTTTTGTTTTTTACGAAAGCAAATTCAGGTCGGCTCGAATCTGGTGCCGATGCCGGGCTTGCTTCGTCCGAGGCCGGGAAGCTCCCACACGCCGGCGCCCATCGGATTGATATCGGCGGCGATATCGACGTCGATCAGATAGGGCTTGTTGGCGGCGATGCCCTTGCGAATGGCCTCGCCGAGATCGCCGGCGCGATCGACGCGCACGCCTTCGACGCCGCAGGAGCGCGCCATCGCCGCGAAATCCGGATTGTAGCGCTCGCCGCTGACGGGATCGTGGAAGTCGGTCGCAAGTTCGCGGCCTTCGAGATAGCCGCGCTGCAGGCCGCGGATCGAGGCATAGGCGTAGTTGTTCCAGACCACCCAGACCACGGGCAGATTATATTCGACCGCCGTCCCCAGCACGTTGGCATGCATGAAGAACGCGCCGTCGCCGCACACCGACACGCAGGGACGATCGGGTGCGGCGAATTTCGCGCCCATCACGCCGGCGACGCCGAAACCCATCGGACCAAAGCCCATCGAGCCGATCAGCGAATCCGGCCGCTTCGGCTTGCAGAAACTCAGCAGCCAATTGTGGTGCACGCCGATGTCGCTGACCAGGATGGCATCTTCCGGCAGCGCCTTGTCGATCTCGAAGCGCGGCGCGCTGCGGATTGATCGGCGTGGTGTCGTCGGAAAAGCCGGGCGCGACGAACTTGTCCCATTCCTGCCGATAGGTATCGATCTGCGCCAGCCATTTCTTGCGGGCATCGGCGCGTTTGGTCAGATCGGCGCGGCGATCGAGTTCGGCATGAACCTGCCGCAGGAAGGTGCGCACATCGGCCATCAGGCCGAGCGCGACCGGATAATTGCGGCCGATTTCATCCGGATCGATATCGACGTGAATGAGCCGCGTCGGCGGAATAGTGAAGGAATAGCCGGGGATCCACGAGCTCGAGGTGCGGTCGTCGAAACGCATGCCCATCGCCAGCAGCACGTCGGCCTGGCGCGTCGCATGGTTGGCCTGATAATGGCCGGCGCGCGCGACGAGGCCGAGCGCCAGCGGATGCCTGGTATCGATGGCGCCGAGTCCGCTGGCGGACGCCGCCACCGGAATTTGCAGGCGCTCGGCCAGCTTCAGCAATTCCTCGGCGGCGCCGCCATAGCGCACGCCCTGGCCGACGATCATCACCGGACGCTCGGCGCCGAGCAGCATATCGACCGCCTTGACCACGCCTTCGGGATCGGCGCCGCAGCGGCTTGAGATGTTGCCGTTCCACTCCTTCGCGTTCGGCGCTTCCTCGGCGGCCGATTCCAGAAACACGTCGAAGGGAACGTCGAGCACCACCGGGCCCGGACGTCCCGTGGTCATGGTCTTCCAGGCCTGCCGGATCGCGAGCGGCACCATCTCGCCGCGCGTCGGCTGGAACACCTTCTTGCAATAGGAGCGCACCGTGGAAGGAAAGTCGGCCTGATAGTGCCGGTACAATTCCTGAAACGCGCCGCGATTGAACTGGCTGGTCGGCACGTTGCCGGTCACCGCCAGGAACGGCACCGAGTTCGAGATACGCGTTGCCGAGCGAGATCGGCAGGTTGGCCGAGCCCGGTCCGCAGGAAGTGAAGGTCGCGGTCGGCTTTCCCGAGACGCGGTAATAGACGTCGGCCATGAAGCCGGCGACGCTCTCGTGATGCACCGAGATGGTCTTGATGTCGCTGGAGCGCTCATACAGCGCGTCGATGAACTGGATATTGCCGTGGCCGCAGAGGCCGAACACCTGCGGCACCTCTTCCTGGATCAGATAGTCGACAATGACCTGCGCGCCATTGAGCGTATTACCGGTCGCCATCAGATCACTCTCCGCACTAGGAAAACGGCGCGAGGTCCTAAAAACCCGCGCCGAAAGCTATTTCTCATAATGCGGTACGTCAATTGATATTGTGGGATGGTCGGCCCACCGTCCGATCGTTTGAAGATAATTCATTCTCGTCATGGCCGGGCTTGTCCCGGCCATCCACGTCTTTCTTGCTGCCGCGACGAAGAACGTGGATGCCCGGGACAAGCCCGGGCATGACGGAGTACTTGAATAAATCGCTACGGCGATTGCGCCGCGCGCTGTCCGGCCGTGGTGCCGGCGATCTTGCCGAACACCGAGCCGTTCATCAGGCCGGTGCCGCCGGGATAGTTGAAGTAGAAGATGCCGCCGACCAGTTCGCCGGCCGCGAACAGGCCGGGGATCGGCGCGCCGTCGGTGTCGATGACGCGCGCGCTGGTGTCGATCTTCAGGCCGCCGAAGGTGAAGGTGAGCCCGCAGGTCACGGCATAGGCTTCGAACGGGCCTTGATCGATCGTGTTGGCCCAGTTCGATTTCGGGATCGCGAGGCCCCTGGTGCCGCGGCCGTCCTTGACGTTGGGATCGAACGGCACCTCGGTCATGACGGCCTTGTTGTAGGTCTTGATCGTCTCCAGCGCCTTCTCGGCGTTGACGTCGTCGAGCTTCTTGACCAGCTCCTCCAGCGTGTCGGCGCGAACCTTGGTGACGCGCTTGATGCGGTATTCGTCGCGCAGCATCGGGATGATCTTGCTGTCGAACACCTGCCAGGCGAATTGTCCGGGCTGCATCAGGATCACGCGGCCGTATTTGGCGTAGGTGTAGTTGCGGAAGTCGGCGCCCTCGTCGACGAAGCGCTCGCCATTGGCATTGATCATGATGCCCCAGGGATAGGAGTGCTTCTGGAAATTGTCGCCGACCGTGAGGTCGCCGAACTCCGGCGCGTTGCGATCCCAGCCGACGGCGTGGCCGCCGGACCAGTTGCCGGTCGGCATCGCGCCGATGTCGAGCGCCATCTTGATGCCGTCGCCGGTGTTGAAGCGGCTGCCGCGGATCTTGGCGAGTTCCCAGGTCGGGCCGAGATAGCGCGTGCGCATCTCGGTATTGGCCTGGAAACCGCCGGCCGCCAGCACCACGCATTTGGCGTGCACCTCGACCGTCTTGCCGTTGTGCTTGACCTTGACGCCTTTGACGCCCTCGTCGTCGGAGATCAGCGACAGCGCGCGCGCGCCGTAGGCGATGGCGACGTTGTTCTTGCTGAGCGATTTTGGTCCAGCCTTCGACCAGGCCCGGTCCGCCGCCCCAGGCCTCGACCGTCAGCCCGCCCCAGAACTTGAACATGCCGTTGATCTTGTAGGCCTGACGGCCCCAGATCGGCATGAAGCGCATGCCCTTTTCGCGCATCCACAGCATGGTGGCCTTGCTGCGCGTGACCAGGATTTCGCAGAGATCGGGATCGGTGCGGTATTCGGTGACGCGGCCCATGTCGTCGAAGAATTTCTCTTCGGTGTAGGTGCCGAAATCGGATTTCGAGACTTCCTCGTCGGTGAGGTCGGGCATCAGCGCGCGCAGATCCTCGACGCCGTCATAGACGCAGCGGAACGCACCGGCGGTGAAGCGGCTGTTGCCGCCGGCCTCGTCCTCCGGCGAGCGCTCCAGCATCAGCACCGAGACACCGTTCTCGGCCGCCGCCAGGGCCGCGCAAAACGCCGCATTGCCGGCGCCGACGACGATGACATCCACGGAAGAGGGTAATGCTGTGCTCATGACTGCTGCTCTTGTTTTGCGTTGCCAAAGCCTAGTAGCGCGAGTTTGCCGGCGCTGGCAACAATGTCGCGGTCAGGATCGCGCGAGATGATTTCCAGCATCGGCCGCTTGTTGTAGCCGACCGCGGCCAGTGCCGCCGGCACTTGCGCGAACGGAACCGTGCCGAGGCCGACGGGATCGTGACGATAGGCCTGCTTGCCGGTGTCCGACAGATGGACCAGTTCCAGCCGCGCACTGCACTGCCGCAAGCCATCGGCAAAATCCTCGCCGATGAACCAGGCGTTGGCGATATCATAGACGATGCGCACCGCGTCATTGCCGTAGTTCTTGAGTGCCGCGAGCAGATCGCCGATCGCAGGCAGGAAAGCGAACGGCATGTTCTCGACCCACAGCGCCGTGCCGCTTGCTTGCGCGATCGGGCACAACACGTCCAGCGCATCGAAGAAGTGTTTGGTGAGTTCCTCTGCTCCGGCGGGAAACAACGGATTGGCCTTGCCCGGACCGATCACGACGCCGCGCGCACCCAATTCACCGGCCAGCCGCACCGTATCGATCAGCAATTGCAGCGAATAGGCGCGCATGCCGGGTGCGGCACCGGCGATGTTGATGTCGATGTTCGGCATGTTGAGCGAGACCAGCCGCAGCTTTCGTCGCTCGATGCTGGCGCGCAACGCCCTGCGCTGCTCCGCAGAAAGGTCCGCCGGCCACAAATGACCGGGATGCACCATTACTTCGAACTCTTCGAAGCCAAAATCCGCCAGCCGCGCCAGGCAGGCCTCGGCGCCGAGGCTGCGCATATAGGAATAGGTGTTGCAGCCGAACATCGAAGCGTGGGCGTTGCTCTCCGAGGTCACTGATTCAAGCCTTTTCGTGCCGGTCGTTCGGCCCCGCCGTCTTGTTGCGGCCGTCGCAACTCATCATGCCGACCTCGCCGGAGTCAATCTCTATCCGGAATGGCGAGTTGGCATTTGTCATTACGGGATATCTGTTGTTATTGTCGACGGCGAATTGTGCCGGCCGTGACGGCCGCATGGAGGTTGATCCCTTTGAGAACGCGTACCAAGCAAAAGACCCGTGAAAAAACGACGCGCGACCGGCCAGTCCGCGCAAATCCGCCATCGCGCGGTTGGTGCAACCGCCGCAGCCCGATATCGACGACGATGCCGACGACCGTCAGCGGGTCGGCGTCCAGTCGCTCGGCCGCGCTTTCGCGATCCTCGAGGAGGTTGCGCGTCACCGCGAAGGCATCGGGCTTGCCGACCTCAGCAAACTGGTCGGCCTGCACAATTCCACCACCTTCCATCTTGCGAAGACGATGGTCTCGCTGGGCTATATGCGCCAGGAGAAGGATTCCAAGCGCTACCGCGTCGGCCGGCCGCTGTTTGCGCTGGCCGCAAGTGCCCTCGACGAAATCGAAATGGTCAATCTCGCTACCCCGATGCTGGAGGAACTGTCGCGGGAGACCGGCGAAAGCGGCCATTTCGCGGTGCGAATGGGCGACGCCGTCGTGGTGATCGCGCGCACCAGCGGTCCCGGCGCCTTCCAGCTGACCGACCGCGTCGGCGTCGAACGTCCGGCCCATTGCACCGCGCTCGGCAAGATCATGCTGGCTTCGCTGCGTCCCGATCAGTTGAAGCGCTTTCTGGAGCGCGTCGAACTCAAACCGTCGACGAAGAAGTCAATCACCGACATTCCGCTGTTGCTGCGCGAGATCGCCGAGGTCAAACGCAGCGGGATCGCGATCGACGACGGCGAATTCAATCCGGAAGTGCGTTGCGTCGCGGTGCCGGTGACGAATTTCACCGGCGAGATCGTCGGCGCCCTCGGTATTTCCGCACCGATCTGGCGCGTCTCCAACCAGGAATTGCACGGCCTCGCCAAAATCGTGCAAGGTGCCGCCGCGCGCCTGTCCGCTGAATTTGGCGCCACCGGCATCGCGAAATCTTCGTGAAGCTGCGCTTGGCACACAATTGACGTTGACAGCCGCAGCCGTGTCCGGAAATATCCAATAATAAAGAAACGTCTCTCACATCCTCGCATACGGGTATGGAAGGGAGCGCCGCCACGCCCTGAGGGGACCAAGGGAGGAGACGACGATGATCCGCTACAACCGACGAACTCTATTGAAAGGCAGCGCCGCGTTCGCCGGTGCTTCGGCGCTCGGATTTCCGTCCATCGTCAGCGGACAGACCGACAAGATCAAGATCGGCCACCTCACGCCGCTGACCGGCTTTCTTGGCGCGCTCGGCGCCTATGCCGTGCTCGGCATGCGCATGGCGGAAGCCGAAATCAACGCCGCCGGCGGCATCATGGGACGCCAGATCGAGGTGATGTCGGAAGACTCGGTCAATCCCGCCACGGCAGCGACCAAGGCCCAGCGCATGCTGGAGCAGGACGGCGCCCTGGTGTTGATGGGCGAGGCCAATTCGGCGTCGGCGCTGACCATCATGCAGGCCGCTGCCCGCAACAAGCGGCTGTTCATGCAAACCGGCGCGCGTTCGGATTCGCTGCGCGGCAAGAGCTGCAACAAATACACCTTTCACATGGACATCCCGAACACGGTGCAGGTGAACGCGGTCGGCAAGGCGCTGGTGCGCGACAACATGGTGAAGGACAAGAAGTTCTTTACGCTGACCGCCGACTACATCTTCGGCCACGATCTGCTGGGCGCGGCCAAGCGTTTCTTCGCCGCCAACCAGGGCAACCTGATCGGCGACGAACTGATCGCCACCGACGTCACCGACTTCAGCCCCTATCTGCTCAAGATCCGGCAGGCCAAGCCTGACATCGTCTGCTCGAATCTCGCCGGCAATCAGGTCACGACCCTGATCAAGCAATATGCCGAATTCGGCCTGCCCTTCCCGATCGTCGGCTTCAACCTCAATACCGCCGACGCCTGGGCCGCCGGCGACGGCAACCTGGCCGGCACCTGGCCGACGGTCTGGTATCACACGCTGGATCTTCCGAACTCGAAGACCTTTGTCGAAAACTTCATCAAGAAGAACGGCAAGCCGCCGGAAAACCATGCCTGGATCGAATACGTCGCGCTCAAGACGATCGCGCAGGCCATGAACGAAACCAAGTCGACCGATACCGATCCGCTGATCGCCTACCTGGAGAAGGAAACCCAGTTCGACATCCTCAAGGCGCGCAAGGCTTATTTCCGCGCCTGGGACCATCAGTTGATCCAGGAAGCTTATACCTTCTCGCCGAAGCCGAAGGGCCAGGCCAAGGATCAATGGGATCTCATCACGCTGGGCGCGGCCGTGCCCGGCGCCAATGAGCCGATGGAAGTTCTCAATCCAACCAAAGAACAGAACCCCTGCACGTTGTAACCGCGCGCCGGGCAAGTGGCGTACCTCTGTTCGGGGAGCGCCGCGTGACCACAAGACAACGCTGCATTGCGTCGCGGCTGACGAAGTCTCCCTGGAGCGAGAATGCAGTTCGGGTTCTTGCTGGAACAGGTAGTGAATGGCCTCGTGCTCGGAGGCTATTATCTGCTGATCGCGCTCGGGCTGTCGCTGATCTTCAGCGTCGGCGGCGTGGTCAACCTGGCGCATGGCGCGTTTTACGCGCTCGGCGCCTATCTCTCGCTCGAAATCACCAAATATTTCGGCTTCGGCGCGGCCGTGGTGATTTCGCCGATCGCGGTCGCTCTGCTGGGCATCCTGTTCGAGCGCTACATCCTGCGCCGGTTCTACACCGCCGATCCGATCCTGAGCCTGCTGGTGACCTTCGGTCTTGCCATGGTCGCCGAGCAGTTGATCCGGATCATCTGGGGCGCGACCCCGTTGCCGGCAACAATCCCGCCGGCGTTTCGCGGCTCGGTGATCGTCGGCGATTTCCTGTTTTCGCGCTACCGGCTGATGCTGCTGGCGGTCGTGGCGGTCGTGCTGGTCGGGGTCTGGCTGCTGCTGCACAAGACCTCGTTCGGGCGCGTGGTGCGCGCCGGCATCCAGCGCCCGGACATGGTCGCCGCACTCGGCATACGGCTGCAGCCCTACATGACCGCCATCGTCATGCTCGGCGTCGGCATGGCTGCGATGGGCGGCGCGTTCTTTGCGCCGATCACGATCGTGCATCCGGCGATGGGCGCCGAAATCATCACCATCGCCTTTGTCGTGGTGGTGATCGGCGGACTGGGCAGTTTCTGGGGCGTGGTGATCGCCGCCTTGCTGGTCGGCGTCGTCAGGGGCATCACCATTCATTTCGTGCCGGCCGCCGGTGAAGCGTCGATCTATGTCCTGATGTTCCTGATATTGCTGGTGCGGCCGCGCGGCCTGCTCGGCGAGCGCATCGAGAAATTCGAATGACGCTCAGTCCGCATGCGAAATACCGGCCGCTATGGATTGCCGCCGCAGCGCTGATCGTGCTGCCCTTTGCGATGGGCGCACTCGGCATATCGGTCAACACCGCGACCAATGTGGTGATCCTCGCGATCGCCACCATGGGACTCAATCTGTGCGTCGGCTACACCGGCCTCGTCTCGTTCGGTCATGCAGCCTGGTTCGGAATCGGCGCCTATGCGGCAGGGCTGATCCAGTTGAACTGGTTCGGCGGCGAAATCTGGCTGCCGATCCTGCTGTCGATGATCGTGGTCGGCGTTTTGTCGACGGCCGTCGGCATCATCGTGCTGCGCCGGCGCGGCGTGTATTTCTCGCTGCTGACGCTGGCGCTGACCGCTCTCACCTACACCGTCGCGTTCCGCTGGAGCGAGGTGACCGGCGGCGAGGACGGCCTCGGCGGCCTCAAGCGCGGCAGCATCGGGCCGTTCAACCTCGACAACAACTATAATTATTATGTTGTGTCCGCACTGATTGGACTGGCCACGCTGTATCTGCTGCTGCGGCTGGCGCGCTCGCCGTTCGGTCATGTGCTGGTGGCGATCCGGGAAAACCAGTTGCGCGCCACGTTCCAGGGCTATCCGGTGGAGCGCTACAAGCTCGTTGTGTTCGTGATCTCGGCCATTGTCGCCGGCGTCGCCGGCGCGCTGCTTGGCTTCCAGACCTACCTCGTCTCGGCCGAAGCCGTATCGGTACCGTTTTCCGGCGAGTTGCTGGCGATGGTCGTGATCGGTGGCATGCGCAACATGCTGGGACCGGCGCTGGGCGCGCTGTTCTTTATCCTGTTTCGCGAGTTGTTTTCGATCTGGACACAGAACTGGCTGTTCTGGTTCGGACTGATCTTCATCGTCTTTATCATGTACTCGCCGAACGGACTGGTCGGCATCTGGGATACCTTGAGCCGGCGCTGGTGGCCCGCGCCGGAAGAAGCCGCCGCCATGAGCAAGCGCAAAATCTACGAAGGCTTGCCGCTGCCGGCATTCCTGCTGCCCGAGGGCCTCAAAGGCACGGTGCTGGAGGTCAAGGACATCTCCAAGAATTTCGGCGGCATCCGCGCCGTCAGCGACGCCAGCCTTCAGATCGACGCCGGTCGAAATCCATGCGCTGATCGGCCCGAACGGCGCCGGCAAGACCACGTTGTTCAATCTGATATCCGGCCTGTTTCCCGCTGACGGTGGAACCATCAGCCTCAACGGCCGTGAAATCCAGGGCGTGCCGTCGCATCTGATCTGCCACCACGGGCTGGCGCGCTCGTTCCAGATCACCAATCTGTTTCGCGGCCTCACCATCTACGAAAACCTGCGGCTGTCGCTGCAGGCGCAAAGCGCTGTTCGTTTCAACATCTGGCGCGACATCGATTTCTATGCCGGCATTCATGCCGAGACCGCGGAACTGATAAAATTCCTCGGCCTGGAAGGCATCGAGGGAATCGAAGGCGGCGAACTGTCCTATGGCGGGCAAAGGCTGGTGGATCTCGGCATCGCGCTCGGCTCCAAGCCGCAATTGCTGTTGCTCGACGAGCCGCTGGCCGGTCTTGCCGCCGCCGAGCGCGAGCGCGTCGCCAGCCTGATCAAGAACGTGGCAGCGAACATTCCGGTCCTGATCGTCGAGCACGACATCGATCGCGTGCTCGGCTTTTCGCACGCCGTCACCGTGATGAACCAGGGCGAGGTGCTGATGACCGGGGTACCCGACGCGGTGCGGGCCGACCGGCGGGTGCAGGAAATCTATACCGGCAAGGGCATTCCCGAAATCGCGCACGCCCGCACCGACGACGCCCGCGAGAATGCCGCGCAAGTCCTCCGCTTCGAGAACGTCAACACCTTCTACGGCAAGAGCCATATTCTCAACGACGCGACGCTGGATGTGCGCGAAGGCGAAATCGTTGCCCTGCTGGGGCGCAACGGCGCCGGCAAGTCCACGTTGCTGAAGACGCTGGCCGGGCTGGTGCCGGCGGCTTCGGGCGCAATCGAATATGAGGGCAAAAATATCGCCGGCATGCCGGCGCCGGATATCGCACGCGCCGGGCATCGGTTACGTGCCGCAGGGCCGCGGCCTGTTCGCGGGCATGACGGTGCGGGAAAACCTGTCGCTCGGCCGTCTCGCCCGCAAGACCGACGGCAGCAATGGCGTGGTCTGGAGCGAGGAGCAGATCCTCGACTATTTTCCGCGCCTGAAGGAGCGGATGGATATCGCGGCGGATTACCTCTCCGGCGGCGAGCAGCAGATGGTGGCGGTGGCGCGCGCGATGTCGGGCAACGTCAAACTGCTGCTGCTGGACGAGCCGTTCGAGGGCCTGGCGCCGACCGTGATCCTCGAACTGTTCAGGGTGTTCGACCTGCTGCGCCGGCAGACGTCGATCGTCATCGTCGAACACAATCTCGATCTGGTGCTGGCGCTGGCCGACCGCGTCTTCGCGCTGGAGCGCGGCGCGGTATTCCACCAGGGCCCGGCGGCACCGCTGTTGAGCGATCTGGAGTACCGGAAGAAGATTTTGTGGCTGTGATGGGACCGTCATTCCGGGGCGATGCGAAGCATCGAACCCGGAATCTCGAAATTCCGGGTCTGGTGCTCACGCACCACCCCGGAATGACGGCGAGCAATTGGAGGCAACAATGCGAATCCTGACAACGGCGATGGCGATATTTTTGTTCACCGCCAACGCCACGGTAGCCGAGCCAACCATCACCATCGCCGTATTCACCAAGAACCTGACCAACCCCGCCTATGAAGCATTCCGCATCGCCTCCGACCAGATCGCGCATGCGGCCGGAGCAAAGACCGTGCATTATGTTCCGAAGCAGCCGGACAATGTCGACGAACAGAAGGCGATGGTGGAGCAGGTGCTGAAAGACCGGCCGGATGCCATCGTCTTCACCCCCGTCGATGACGTCGCCATGATCGATTCGGTCAGGAAACTCAACGAAGCCAAAATCCCGATCATTCTCGTCACCAATCCGCTGCCCGGCAGTTTTGTCACCTATGTCGGCGCCGACGATTTTGAAATCGGCTATCGCGAGGCGCGCTATCTGTTCGAGAAACTCGGCGGCAAAGGCAAGATCGTGGTCATCGAGGGCACGCCGGCCGCGCCCACCAACCGCGAACGCGTGCGCGGCTACCAGCGCGCCTTTGCGGAATTCCCCGGCATCGAGGTGCTCGGCTCCGGCGTCGGCAACTACCAGCAACCCGACGCCAAACGCGTGATGGAGAAATTTTTGGCTGAGCATCCGCAGATCGACGCGGTATTGTCGGCCAATGACGGCATGGCGCTCGGCGTGCTGGAGGCGCTGAAGGAGGCCAAGCGCACGTCCATCGTGATCGGCGTCAACGGCATTGTCCCGGCCGTGAAACAGATCGAAGCCGGCACGATCCTCGCCTCAGTCGATTTCAACATGTTCAAGATCGGCTGCACTGCCACCCGCGCGGCGGTGCGCTACCTCAGGCACGAGCCGCTGCCGGAAAAGGTCATCCTGCCGGCCGAGATCATCGACAAGACCAACTACAAGGCATGGCTGGTGCCTGTGGACCAGCGCACCTGTCCGGAATGGAGCGAGGTGGTGAGGTAGGCCCGACATCCCTCAACGTCGTCCCGGCCTCCGAGCCGGGACCCATACACCGCGGCCTCACAGTTGAGACACGCTGTTCGACGACTTTTGCGTAACCCTGCGGCCTGTGATTATGGGTCCCGGCTCGGAGGCCGGGACGACACCGGTGTTGGTTGAATAAAATCAATCGTCCTCCGCCGTGATCGTGCAGTCCTCCCCGCCCTCGCGCCAGGTTCGCATGCCGACCTCTTCCAGGAACGGCCACTCGCTCTGGTCGACGCGGGCGAACAGGTTGACGCGGGATTCGCCGCGCCAGTCGCGCACCGTCTCGGTGCCGTAGAACCAGCCGATCGCCTCGAAGCCAGTGACGTCGCGGTCCGACCATTCGCAGGCGTAGATAACGTCGCCGAGCCCGGCATTGAGAATCTGGTTCTCGCGCGGCGGCTTGTTCGGCAGATCGAGCTTGGTGTGGGTTTCGCGGCCGGTCCATCGCGCATTATAGGCCTTGATGGTGACCGGCAGATGCTTTCGGATCGCCTCCCAGGTCTTCGGCGCCTTGTCCAGCATCACCTTTGCCGTGAAGTGACCGCCGCGCGCGAAACTGAATTTTATTTTTGGCATTTTATTCCTCCGTTATTTTTGATTTTCTCAGGCCGCGAGCACGTCGCCGATCCGGCTGCGGATGAGTTCGCGCTCTTCCGCGACCCGTGCCGCCGTCGAAGCTGACATCATAGGCGATCATCGCCGGGCGCTTCAGCACCACGATGCGGTCGCCGATCTCCAGCGCTTCGCTGATCGAATGGGTGATGAAGACGGCGGTCTTGTTGTTTTCCTTGACCAGGCGGACGAATTCGGCGCGCAGCCGCCCGGCGGTGGATTCATCGAGCGCCGAGAACGGCTCGTCGCAGAGCAGGATATTGGCATTGGTCGCAAAGGCGCGCGCGATCGAGACGCGCTGGCGCATGCCGCCGGACAGCGCGTGCGGAAAATCGTTCTCATGTCCGCCGAGCCCGAGCTTGGTCAGCCAGAGCTGCGCGGTCTGCGCGCCGTTCCGCCGCCGGCATTTCCAGCATCTCCAGTCCGAGTTCGACGTTCTGGATGGCGCTGCGCCAGGGCAGCAGCCGGTCGTTCTGGAACACGATCGCCATCTTGCCGCGGAACGAATCGAAATCGGCAAAGGGATCGCGGCCCTGCACGCGCACCGTGCCGCTGGTCGGCTCGGTCAGCCCCGCGATCATGTTGAAGATCGTCGACTTGCCGCAGCCGGTCTTGCCGAGGATCGCCAGCATCTGGCCGGGATCGACATCGAGGTTGAGATCATCGACCGCGCGATAGGCCGCCTCGGTGCCGGGCTTGCCGAACACCTTGGAGACGCCTTCGAGGTGAATGGCCGGATCGGCCGGCGTGACGGTATCGCTCATAGCGAGCGCTCGGAGACGGCGCGGTAGCGGAACGCGGTATTCTCGATCAGCGTCAGCGCGCCCTGCACGATCAGCACGAAGAACACCAGTTGCAGCGTCCAGGCCAGCGCGCCGGCCATGTCGAACAATTGCTGCTGCTGCAGCAATTGATAGCCGACGCCGCCGGTGGCGCCGACCAGTTCGGCGACCACCACGACGCGCGAGGCGTTGCCGAGATTGACTTTCCACGCCGTCAGAATGTCCGGCAGGATCGCCGGCGCGATCATCACCCGGAACAGTTTCATCCGGGTCGGGCGGAAGCTGAACACCATCTCCATCAGGTCGCGCGACATCGCGCGCAGCGCGCCGATGATCTGAAACGTAAACGCCGGCAGCGTCGTCATCACCATGATGAAAAAGATGCGAAACTCGACGCCGTGAAACCAGATGATGGCGAACACCACCCAGGACAACGCGGGAATGCCCTGGAACAGCGTCAGGATCGGCGACAGGAAATTATCGACCGCGCGCGAGCGCACCATCAGCAGCGCCAGCAGCCCGCCGACGATGAAGGCGCCGGCCAGTCCGGCCAGAATGCGCAGGATGGTCGCCAGCACATCGGCGAACATCGTCCCGTCGGAGAATATCTGCAGGCAGCGCCAGAACACGTCGATCAGCGACGGAAACAGGAAGCGCGGAAAAAACAGCGAGGCGAATTGCCAGATCAGCGATCACCACGACAAACGGCAGCACCGACGTCCCCAGCCGCTTGACACGCCGCGAGCAACAGGTTCGCCAGCCGGCGACGATCCGTCCGGAGGCGCGGCCTCGCTCATTTACCCGGCGCCTGGTAGATCGTCGCAGCCGAAGGGTCCGACGGCAGGAAGGCGATCGATTTGCCGGCGGCGTAGACCGAGTTGATTTCCTTGCGACGTCGGAGGCCCATTGCACGTTCATGCCGAGCCGGTCATTGGCGCGGATCAGGTCGGCGATGGCCTTCTGGTCGTCGGGCGTTCCCTTGGGCGCGATCAGTTTCGACGCCTCGTCGGGATGCGCGGTCACCCATTCGGCGGCTTCCTTGTAGGCCGCGTAAAGTTTCGGGACCAGTTTCGGGTTCTTCTCCACCCAATCGATATGTGCGGCGACGCCGAGATAGGGAATGTTGCGGCTGCCGGTGAATTTCTTCCAGCTTTCGGCGATCGCGATATCGATGGTGCGCATGTCGCTCTTCTTCGACAGCAGCGTGGTATAGGCCGGCTCCCAGAGCTGCACCGCGGCGGCGCGATCGGCCAGCGCGTAACCGATCAGGCCGGGGGTCGCGGTATTGATCACCGAGAATTTCGCGGGGTCGGCGCCGAGCTGTCGCGCGAACCAGTCGAACATCACATAATTGGTGGTGCCCTTGGCCGCGGCGAGGTCCTTGCCTTCGATATCCTTCAGCGTCTTGACGTCCGGCCGGGACGTGACGACCGCGCCCCAGAAATCGAACAGGTTGAACAGATACGTCACCTTGACGCCGCGCACGTCGGCCAGGCCGACCGTCAGCAGCGAAGCGCTGCCGCCGAGCTGGAATTCGCCGGAATTGAATTGCGCGGTATAGGCGTCCGGCGTGCGTTCCTCGAACTTGATGGCCAGGCCGTTCTTCTCGTCGAGCTTCTGCGCCTTGATGATCGGCGGCAGGAACGCGCCGAGCGACGGCGGGCCGAACACGACGATGGACAGCGGCTCCGGCGCCTGCGCCTGCGAGCTCCGGATGAGAGCAGCACGCCGATGCATGCCAGACCCGCCAGATATCTGTTCATGCATGCTCTCCCGCCGTCTTTTCTTATTGTCACTTGCGATACTTTCACAGGCCGAACAGGCGCTGCGCAAGGCGGCCATTGATCGCAGCCCGCTCCGCATCCGAGAAGTTGGTCTCGGCGACAATTTTGGTCGGCGCGAGATCGCCGATCGGGAACGGCATGTCCGAGCCCATCATGATCCGGTCGGCGCCGACGATATCGGCGAGATAGCGCAGCGCGCGCGGGTCCTGCACGATGGTATCGTAATACATCGCCGCCAGCGCCGCGTCGGGATCGCCGAGCTTGTCCTTGTCGAGCGAATAATTCCGCCGCAGCCGGCCGATCACGTAAGGCAGCGCCGCGCCGCCGATGCCGGCGACGATCTTCGCATTGGCGTAGCGGGTGACATGCCCGGCATAGATCAGCCGCGACATCGCGATCAGCGTGTCGGTGATGCGCCCGACCGCGTTGGCCATGCCGTAATCATGCACGCGGTCGTCGCCGCTTTCGAATACCGGATGGATGAACACCACCGATCCCAGTTCGTTGGCGGCTTCCCAGAACGGCTTCAGCGTGGGATCATCGAGCACGCCGCCTTTGCCCTTGGGCTGGGTGCCGATCATGACGCCCTTGAAACCGGCGGCATGCGCTTCGCGCAGCACTTCGGCGGCGCGCGCGCCGTCCTGCAACGGCACGCGTGGCCAGCGGCACGAAACGCGGCTCGTTCTTCGCGGCCTGCGCCAGATGGGTGTTGATCAGGCGCGCCCATCGCGCGCCCTCCTCCGCCGGCAATTCATTGCCGAACATATCGAGCCAGCCGCCGACCACCTGGCGTTCGATCTTCTGCTCGTCCATCCATTTCAGCCGCGCCGGCAGATCGCTCAGCGGCTTCGACACCGGCCGCGTCGGCTTGCCGCCGGCAAAGGAGAACCCGAGACTGCCGCCATCCTCGATCAGGCGGATCGACGGAAAGTGTGCGGCCTGCGCGCGGATCGCGTCCAGCAGGCTCGGCGGCACCAGATGGGCGTGGCAGTCGATGATCATGTGGCTTGCTCTTTGTTTGCGTTGTTGCGCGATCGGCGATGGCGTCGCCGATCGCGGAAATGCGGATCGGCAGCTTGTTGAAGGAAATGCCGAGCGATGCGACGCAATCATTGACCGCGCCGGAGATCGCGGCCGGCGCGCCGAGATAGCCGCTTTCGCCGGAACCCTTCTGGCCGAACACCGTGAACGGCGACGGCGTGCAGTGATGCACGATCTCGACTTCCGGCACCTCGTGCGACGACGGCAGCAGGTAATCCATGAAGCTCTGGGTGATCAGCTGGCCTTCGTCGTTGTAGACGAACTCCTCCAGCAGCGCCGCGCCGAGGCCATGCGCGATGCCGCCCAGCGTCATGCCCTTGACGATATGCGGGTTGATCACCGTGCCGCAATCATGGCCGATCACGTAGCGCCGGATTTCCGGCTTGCCGAGCGCCGGATCGATCGCCATCAGCACCACGTGAAACTCAAAGGAGTGGCACGGATACATCTGGACCCGGCCGTCTTTCGGCAATTTGTCGCCGGTCGGCACCTGCATCACATGCGTGGCCTCAAGGCCGGGCTCCATGCCCTCCGGCAGCAGATGAAAGTTGCGATGGGCGATATTGACGATCTCGGCCCAGCCGAGCTGCCGGTCGCTGTCGGGATCGGCTGACGCCGCCCGAGGCATAAACCACCTTGTCCTCGGCAAGACCGAACTGATGCGCGGCGATCCTGCGTCAGCTTGGCCTTCAGCTTCTGCGCCGCATGGAACGCCGCGCCGCCGAGCATGATCGCCATCCGGCTGCCGACCGGCGAATTCGACGGCAGGCACGCCAGCGAATCCGGCCGGATCACGCGGATCAGGTCGGGCTCGATCTGCAGCACCTCGCCGATCACGGTCGCGACCAGCGTCTCATGCCCCTGCCCCGACGAGGTGTTGTGGATGGTGACGGTGACGAAGCCGAGGCCGTCGACATTGATGCGGCAGGAATCCATCCAGGTGGTGGTGGTGTTCTTTTCGTTGAGCAGCGGCTCGAACGACGAATTGCCGCCGCTCGGCTCCAGGCAGGCGGCGATGCCGATGCCCGCCAGCAGGCCGGAGGCGCGCAGCCGGTCGCGCTCTCTCTCCATCGCGGCAAAATCGATATGCGCGAACACCTTGTCGACCACGGTGTGATAATCGCCGCTGTCATAGGTGCTGCCGCTCGGGATCAGATAGGGAAATTCTTCCTTGCGGATGAAATTGCGGCGGCGCACCTCGATGCGCTCGAAGGCCGGTGGCCGCGGCGACCTTGTCGATCGCGGTTTCGATCGCGTAATTGGTCGGCGCCTGGCCGAAGCCGCGCACCGCTTCCTGCACCGCCTTGTTGGTGGTGACCGATTGCGCGCGATACTGCACGCTTTCGATCTTGTAGGGGCCGACAATGGCGCCGATCGGCTTGCCCAGTTGAAACGGCGCGCGGCCGGCATAGGCGCCGGCATTGTCGAGCGCGCGGATCTTCATCGACTTGACGATGCCGTCATCGTTGAAGGCGACCTCGACATCGAAAATGCGATCCGGACCATGGGCGTCGCCGCCGCCCATATTGTCGAGCCGGTCCTCGATCAGGCGCACCGGCCGGCCGAGCCGCCGCGCCAGATGCGCCACCAGCACGGTCTGCTTGATGCCGCGCTTGACGCCGTAGCTGCCGCCGACATCGACATCCTGATGCACGCGGACGCCATTGGCAGGGATTCGCAACGCGCGCGCGATCTGGTCGGGATATTTCGGCATCTGGATCGAGGCCCAGACATCCAGCATGTCGCGCCAGGGATCCCAGGATGCGGCGACGCCGAAGGTTTCGATCGGCACCGTCGAACTGCGCCCCCAGGTGACGCGGAACGACAGATGACGCGGGCTCTCGGCAAAATGTTTTTCGACCTCGCCCCAGACGAAGGTGCGGTCGAGCAGCACGTTGGAGCCGTGCGCGGGATGCACCGGCGGGCTATCCGGCAGCAACGCCTCTTCCGCATTGATCACAAACGGCAGCGGCTCATAGTCGACATCGATTTTTTCGAGGGCGTCCTCGGCCAATGCGCGGCTGTCGGCAACCACCGCGACCACCCATTCGCCGGCATAACGCACCTGTCCCACCGCCAGCGGATGGCGTTTGACCTTTGGCGTATCCAGCCCGTTCATCAGAGGATCGGTCGCCGCCGCAAGCTCGTCGCCGGTCAGCACATAATGCACGCCGGGCATCGCAAGCGCCGCCGACGCGTCGATCGACACGATGCGCGCGGCCGGATGCTGCGACGGCAGCACCGCGACATGCAGCATGCCTTCGAGCACGACGTCGGCCACAAAGCGGCCGTGCCCCGCCACAAAGCGGCGATCCTCGCGAACCCGGCGATTGGTCGAGACAAAGCGGAAGGCCGCGGGATCGGCGTTCATTTCGCCTCCGCGATGGGTTCATCGGCTTCCGCTGCCTCGAGCACGCCTTCGACCGGCGCATCATGCTCGGCTTCCCGGTGATGCGGCTGGCCATGATGCGGGCGCGGCGTGTTGGCCTTGCGCAGGCGATCAGCGGCAAACTGCACGGCCTCGATGATCTGGCCGTAACCGGTGCAGCGGCAGATATTGGCCGAGATCGCCTCGACGATGTCCTCGCGCGTCGGCGTATGCGTATGCTGCAGCAGCGCATGCGCCGACAGGATCATGCCGGGCGTGCAGTAACCGCATTGCAGGCCGTGGGTTTCGCAGAACGCATCCTGGATCACGCTGAGCTCGCCCGGCGCGGGCGCGAGCCCTTCGATGGTCGTGATCTCGTAGCCATCGGCCTGCACCGCGAACATCAGGCAGGATCGCACCGGCTCGCCATCAACCAGCACCGTGCAGGCGCCGCAAACGCCGTGCTCGCAGCCGGCATGGGTGCCGTTGAGCAGAAAATCCTCGCGCAGCGCATCGAGCAGCGTCTTGCGCGGCTCGAGCTCGGCGGAACGGTTGGCGCCGTTGATGCGCAGATCGACTTTCATGGCGCCTCGCCGTGCCGCGCTTGGCGCGGGCCTGTTCGATGGCGCGGATGCACAGCGTCGTCGCGACGCGGCGGCGATAGGCGGCGCTGGCATGCAGGTCGCTGGCCGGCTCCAGTTCCACCGACCGCGGCATGAACCGCTTCGGTCACCGATGCCGCATCGAGCTTGCCGCCAACCAGCGCCGATACATCGAGCCGCAACGGCCGGTCGCCGATTCCGCCGACGCCTAACGCAATATCGAGGCAATTCCCGTCGTCATCGAGCGCAACCTGCGCCGCGGCGGAGACAAAGGCAAAATCAGATTTGCGCGCGCTGACCTCGAAGAAGCCGACGCCGATCCGCCGGTGCGGCCATACCGGAAACCGGATCGAGCAGACGCATTCGCCATGTTCGATCGAGGTCACCATCGGAGCGATGAAGAAATCATCCGCCGGCAACCGGTTTCGCCCCGCCAGTGGCCGCCAGCACGATCTCGGCGCCCAAGGTCACCGCGACCAGCGGGATTTCCGCCGAAGGATCGGCATTCGCGATCGAACCGCCGATGGTGCCGCGGTTGCGGGTCGGCGGATGTCCGACCCAGGGCAGCACCCGCGCCAGCATCGGCACCAGCGCCTTGATCACGGGATCGCGTTCGGCATGCGCCTGACGCGTGGTCGCGCCGACAACCACGTGGCCCGCTTCGCGGCGAATTCCGGCGAGTTCAGGCAGGCGCAAAATATCGATCAGTTTGGCCGGCCGCGCCAGCCGCATCGCCAGCATCGGCACCAGCGTCTGCCCGCCCGCGATCACCCGCGCGTCCTCGTCACCGGCCAATAATTCGCAGGCTTCGGCGAGCGAATCCGGTCTGACATACTCAAAGGGGGCAGGTTTCATAGGCGGCCTGACGATAGAAGCCACAGGCGGAATTTGTCAATCAGACCAAGCACGTATAACTGAAGCAGTTCAATCAAAAAGAAGCTCGGGGGCAAACCAGTGGAAAGCCGTCACGAATGTCCGGGACCGGCGGTATCAGCGTCGATCAGGTTTATAATGAACACGCAGCGGAAACAGTGCGGCGTCGATAGAAACCCGCAGACAACGCAACCGAGCAAGAGGACGAGCAATGGCCAAGAATACGATTTGCCTGTGGTACAACAAGGACGCCGAGGCGGCTGCCCGCTTCTACGCTGAAATCTTTCCCGATAGCGCTGTGGGCGCCGTGCACCGAGCGCCCAGCGACTATCCATCGGGCAAAAAGGGTGACGTGCTGACAGTGGAATTCACCGTTGCCGGCGTCTCCTGTCTCGGCCTCAACGGCGGTCCGATGTTCAAGCACAACGAAGCCTTCTCGTTTCAGATCGCCACCGATGACCAGCAGGAAACTGACCGCTACTGGAACGCCATTGTCGAAAATGGCGGGCAGGAGAATGCGTGCGGCTGGTGCAGGGACAGATGGGGTATCTTCTGGCAAATCACGCCGCGCGCGCTGACGGAGGCGATCGCGGCCGGCGGCGATGAAGCCAGGCGCGCCTTCGAGGCCATGATGGGCATGAAGAAAATTGACGTCGCCGCGATCACCGCGGCACGACGCGGCTGATCGGCGTTCACACTCCAATCAATGCGGATGCAACTGCGGACGCGGCCGGGTGAACGATGCCCTGCCCTTGCTTGATGCCCCACAGCGGCTGCGCCAGCGTCGCGATAGCTTCGGCTGGACTGCTCGCATCGAGACAAACGAGATCGGCCGGTCCGCCGACCGCGATGCCGTAGTCTGCAAGCCGCATCAGCCGCGCCGCCGCACCCGTGATCATGTCGAGGCAGCCGGCGAGATCGGCCGGCCGCGAGACGTGGCAGACATTGGCGTAGAGGTTGGCCATCCGGATCAGCGAACCGTCGCCATAGGGCGTGAACGGGATTCAGCACATTGTTGGTCGAGATCGAGCAGGTCACGCCCGCGCTTCGCAACGGCTCGGCCGGCACCACGCCGCGCGGCACCGCATGATCGTGGCTGCGGCCCATCAGATGCAGGTCGGTCGACGGCAATATCGTCACCGCGACGCCGGCGCTGGCGAGCTGTTTGGCGATGGCGCCGAAGCGTTCCGGCGGCAACAGCGACATCTGCGTGACATGCCCGACCGCCACCCGGCCGCCCCAGCCGAATTCCTCCGTCTTGCGGCAGACATATTCGATCTGCATGCCCTGCGTGGTTTCGGCGAGATCGAGATGCATGTCGATATCGACGTCGAAATCGCGCGCAATGGCAAAGATCGCGATCGATCTGGCCGCGCGGGTCGCTGTCGAAATAGGGCGCGGCGCCGATCGCACGTGCGCCTCGGCGCAGGCCCTCGATCAGCAGTTCCTCGGTGCCGGGATAGTTGGTGAGCCCCTCCTGCGGAAAGACGCAAAGCTCGACATCCATGGCCCAGGCGTAGTCGCGCGCGAGCTGTTCGACCGCGTCAAAGCCGATCATGCCGATGCCGGGATCGAGTTCGACATGGGTGCGCATATGCATGGTGCCCTGCGCGATGCAGCGCTCCAGCGTCCGCTTGCCGCGCGCGTAAACGTCCTCGACGGTGAAATTGCGCTTGGCGGCCGCGGTTTCCCGCACGGCTTCGGCGACGGTGCCTTCCTCGATCACGGCAACGATCCATGATGCAGGTCTTGTCGAGATGGATATGCGTCTCGATCAGGCCGGGGATCACCAGGCAATTGCCGGCATCCAGTTCCCGGCCGTCCGCCGACAGACCGGGCGCGATGGCAGCGACTGCGGTGCCCTCGATGCCGATATCGACGATGCGCAGTTCGCCTGCCCAGGCGATGCGGGCATTACGAATAATCAGGTCCATCAATCACCACTGCCGGATACGATGCCAAGATGATCTGCCTCAATATTGAGGTGGTTGCTTAAATTCTGAGCAATCCCCGGATAGACGCTCACTGTCCCGATCCTACGCCCACGCCGACGCACCGCCCAAGTCTGCGATCAAGCACAAAGCGTCAACTCGTTCAAACAAGCGGATTTGCTTGGATTTTGGCACACCCGTTGCATTTGCCGGATAGCCGGATGCCCTTTGTGCCGGAACGCCGAAGTGCCCGATCCTCGGCAGACAATGCGGACTAGTGCGTATGGCGACCACAGCGGCGTTGGAATTGGTGCAACTGACCAAGATGTACGGCGACGTCACCGCCGTCGACGCCATCAATCTCAAGATTCCGGCGGGCTCCTATTGCTGCCTGCTCGGGCCCGTCCGGCTGCGGCAAGACATCGACGCTGCGCATGATCGCCGGCCATGAATCCGCCTCCTCGGGCGACATCATCGTCGGCCCGAAAAACGTCACCGACCTGCCGCCCGCCGAGCGCAACACGGCGATGATGTTTCAGTCCTATGCGCTGTTTCCGCATCTGTCGGTGATCGACAATGTCGCCTTCGCCCTGAAGATGCGCGGCGTCGCCAAGCCGGAACGCCACGCCGAAGCCAGACAAACTGCTCGAACTCGTCGACATGCAGAAATATGCCGCACGGTTGCCCGGGCAGCTTTCCGGCGGCCAGCAGCAGCGCGTGGCGCTGGCGCGCGCCCTGATCACCTCGCCGCAGATCCTGCTGCTGGACGAGCCGCTTTCCGCGCTCGATCCGTTCCTGCGGCTGCGGATGCGCACCGAACTGAAGACGCTGCAACGCGAACTCGGCATCACCTTCATTCACGTCACCCACGGCCAGGACGAAGCGATGGCGCTGGCCAATATCGTGGTGCTGATGAATGCGGGACGGATCGAACAGCAGGGTACCCCGCGCGACATCTTCAACCATCCCGAAACCGAATTCACCGCCAAATTCATCGGCGGCCACAATGTGATTTCGGTCGGCGGCAAGACCTTCGCGGTTCGCAACGATTGCCTGATACTGAAACGTCCGGGCTCCGCCGTTGACGGTCCGTCGATCGCTGGCACCGTCAGCGACGTCGAATACCAGGGCACCTATGTGCGCGTCGCGATATCAGCCGAGAGCGGCGCCGATATCGCCGCCCAGCTCACCGAAAGCCAGTATGACGCCGCCAGCTACAGCGTCGGCGAACGTGTCCTTGCCACCTGGGACCCTGCCCGCGCGAGCCCCTTGAAATCCAACGGTTCTGCAACCGTCACGTTGCCTGAAAAGGCCGCCTGACATCTCCAGGAGATGACATCATGACCGATCGTCTGAAACTGAACAAAAGCGTCAATCGCCGCAACTTGCTCAAGGGCGCTGCCAGCATCGCCGGCCTTGCGGCGGGCTCCGGCGTGATCACCGGGTTTCCCTATGTCCATTCGGCCGAGCCGAAGGTGCTGCGCTATCTCGGCACCGCGGTGAACGAGGGCGACGATATTTCGAAGAAATGTCTCGCAGATACCGGCATCAAGATCGAATACATCACGGCGACCACCGACGACGTGACCAAGCGCGTCATCACCCAGCCGAATTCGTTCGACGTGCTCGATACCGAATATTTCTCGCTCAAGAAGCTGGTGCCGTCTGGCAATATTTTCGCGCTCGACGCCAAGAAGATCAAGGAATTCGACAACATCACGCCGGTCTTCACCAAGGGCCAGTTGCCGAACGGCAAGAAGATCGGCGCGCAGGGCACCGCGCCCTGGAAGGTGCTCTATCTCGAAGGCGCGAACTCCAAGACGTTCTCGGCCACGCCGACCGAATTCGTGACGCTGATTCCAACCGTCTACAATGCCGACACGCTCGGCATCCGTCCCGACCTGATCAAGCGGCCGATCAGATCATGGTCCGAACTGCTCAATCCCGAATTCAAGGGCAAGGCCTCGATCCTCAACATTCCGTCGATCGGCATCATGGACGCCGCGATGGTGGTCGAAGCCACCGGCCAGCACAAATACGAAGACAAGGGCAACATGACCAAGGCCGAGATCGATCTCACCATGAAGATCATGACCGAGGCCAAGAAGGCCGGCCAGTTCCGCGCGTTCTGGAAGGACTTCAACGAATCCGTCAACCTGATGGCGTCGGGCGAAACCGTGATCCAGTCGATGTGGTCGCCCGCGGTCACCAAGGTGCGCTCGATGGGCATCGCCTGCACGTTCCAGCCGCTCAAGGAAGGCTATCGCTCCTGGGCTTCGGGCTTCTGCGTCTCGAAGAGCGGTTTCGGGACCGAAGCTCGATCTGGCCTACGAATTCGTGAACTGGTTCCTGTCGGGCTGGGCCGGCGCCTATCTCAATCGCCAGGGCTATTATTCCGCCGTGCTCTCCACCGCCAAGGCCAACATGACGCCCGACGAGTGGGCCTACTGGATGGAAGGCAAGGCGGCCGTCGGCGACATCAAGGCGCCCGACGGCACCGTGCTCGAAAAGGCCGGCGCCGTGCGCGACGGCGGTTCCTATGACGACCGCATGGGCGCGGTGGCCTGCTGGAACGCCGTCATGGACGAGAACGACTACATGGTCCGCAAGTGGAATGAATTCATCGCCGCTTGACGCCATCATACGGTCTTGCCGCGCAGACGCGCGCGGCAGGCCCCTGTTCCGACATCTTCCCTGATACGGGTCCTTTCATGACAGAAGAGCGCAAATCCTTCATCGCGTGGCTGCAGGCCGCGCCGATGATGCTGATCTTCGCGCTGTTCTTTCTGTTGCCGCTGGTGCTTCGTGACCATCGTCAGCGCCTGGGATTACAACGAATACGAGATGATCCCGGCCTTCAGCCTGCGCGGCTACAGCGACACGTTCGAGGGCTGCATCGCCGATCTGCCGAACCTGTGCACGATCCTGAAGACCTACCTGAAGACCGATCAAACTGTGCCTGCTGACCTGGAGCCTGACGCTGCTGATCGGCTTTACCGTCGCCTATTTCCTCGCCTTCCACGTCCGCTCCAAGACCTGGCAGATCGTGCTCACTCTGCTCTGCACCATTCCGTTCTGGACCTCGAATGTGATCCGCATGATCGCGTGGATTCCGCTGCTCGGCCGCAACGGCCTGGTCAACCGGGGCCTGCAGGGCGTGGGATTGATCGACGCGCCGCTGGAATGGCTGCTGTTCTCCGAATTCTCCGTGGTGCTGGCGCTGGTCCACCTCTTCACGTTTTTCATGGTGGTGCCGATCTTCAATTCGATGATCCGCATCGACAAGCGGCTGATCGAGGCCGCCTATGATGCCGGCGCCACCGGCTGGCAAACTCTGGTCAATGTCATCATCCCGCTGGCCAAGCCCGGCATCGTGATCGGCTCGATCTTCGTCATCACGATCGTGATGGGCGATTTCGTCACCATCGGCGTGATGGGCGGCCAGCAGATCGCCTCCGCCGGAAAGATCATCGAAGCCCGTCTCAACGCCCTGCAATTCCCGGCCGCCGCCGCCAACGCGGTGATCCTGCTCGGCATCACGATTCTGATCATCTCCTCGCTGACGCGGATCGTCGATATCCGCAAGGAACTGTGAGATGGGCGAAAGCACGGTCCCGCTCGTTCTATTTCCTCGCGGCCTTTTTCACCGCCTATGTGCTGTTTCTCTACGGGCCGATGTTCGCGATCTACATCCTGTCGTTTCAGGGGCCCGACGGCGGCCTGACCTTTCCGATGAACGGCGTGTCGCTGGTGTGGTTCGGCAAGGTGTTCTCCGGCGGCGGCATCGTCGATATCGGCGCTGCGTTCAAGCGCTCGCTCGAAGCTCGGCCTCGTCGTCATGGTGCTGACGGTGGTGATTTCGGTTTCGGCCGGCTCGCCTTCCGCAAACCGTTCCGCGGCGCCGGCGATGCTGTTCTACACCGCCATCGCCAGCCTGATCATGCCGTCGATCATCACCTCGCTCGGCATCGCGCTGGAATTCCGGCTGCTCGACGATTTCATGATCAAGCACGGCTCGCGAGGGCTGGACCACCGGCATGGGGCTGTTCACCTCGGGCCTCGGCGCCCACCTCACCTGGACGCTGCCGTTCGGGCTTCTGATCATGTTTGCGATCTTCAACCGGTTCGACGGCCGGCTCGAAGAGGCGGCGCGCGATCTTGGCGCGACGCCGTGGCAGACGTTCCGCTTCGTCGTGCTGCCGATCATCCTGCCCTCGGTCGTCGGCATCGGCCTGTTCGGCTTTACGCTGTCCTGGGACGAACTGGCGCGTTCGAGCCAGGCCATCGGTTCGGTCAATACCTTGCCGCTGGAATTGCAGGGCCTGACCACGACCGTGACCAAGCCGGACATCTATGCGCTGGGCACGCTGACCAGCGCGGTGTCGTTTCTGGTGATCTTCACGGCGCTGATCGTCATTCTCATCCTGCAGGCCCGGCAACGGCGCCATGGATCGGACGCCGGCAAGGGAATGGTCTAGAACAGCATGATCCGGAAAAGTGGGAACCGGTTTTCCGAAAAGATCATGCTCAAACTAAAAAATGGCGCTAGGGTTGATTCAACTCGGTTGAATCGACCCTAGAGACATTTGTATGCGGATTCTCGTCGTCAATCCAAACACCACGACCGCTATGACCGAAACGATCGGCCGCGCCGCGCGTACGGTTGCGGCGCGCGGGAACGGAGATCATCGCCGTCAATCCGGCCGATGGACCGGTCTCGATCGAAGGCTATTATGACGAGGCGTTTTCGGTGCCGGGACTTCTGGCCGAAATCGCCAAGGGCGAAGCCTCAGGCGTTTCCGCCCACATCATCGCCTGCTTCGACGATACGGGCCTCGAAGCCGCGCGAAGTCTCGCCTCGGCGCCGGTGATCGGCATCGGCGAAGCGGCGTTTCACCTGGCCTCGATGCTGGGCCATCGCTTCACGGTGATCACGACGCTGTCGCGCTCGATCGCCGCGATCGAAACCAATCTGCTTAAATACGGACTCGCCAGCCGCTGCGCCCGGGTGCGGGCCAGCGAGGTGCCGGTGCTTTCGCTCGACGATCCCGCCTCCAACGCGTCCGCGCTGATCGGAGAAGAAATCGAGCGCGCCAAGGCGGAAGACCGCGCCGAAGCCATCGTCCTCGGCTGCGCCGGCATGGCCGATCTCGCCGCGCGGCTTTCGGACAAGCACGGCCTGCCCGTCGTTGACGGTGTCGCCAGTGCGGTGAAACTGGCGGAAGCTTTCGGCAGCACTTGGACTCAAGACGTCGAAGGTCGGGGACCTATGCCCCACCGCTGGCAAAGGATTATCGCGGGATGTTTGCAGATTACCAACCGCGCTAGCAAAAACCGTCATTGCGAGAAGCGAAGCGACGAAGCAATCCAGCTTTCTTAACTTCGGTAAAGAAAGCTGGATTGCTTCGCGGAGCCTGTCATCGGGCGCGCATTCGCGCGACCCGGTGGCTCGCAATGACGGAGAGATCGTTCGCGAACCCCGTGACGGGTTGAGACGATATCGCGCTGGAATTTCGCCGAAACAATCAGCGTTTCTGATTTTCCAACTGACGTTTGATTTCCAGCAAACGCTCCAGCTCACGGTTTAGCGGTTCGATCCGCGCCGCCATTTGTTCATCGAATTTCTTGTCAAGAAACAGCCCGGGCGTTTGCTTCAACTTGTTGTTTAGTTCATTCGCAATTGTTGAAATCACGGCTGCGATCTGAATGACGCGCAAGCGGACCACATTGATGTCGCGCGGCGTGTCCGACAGCAACTCCTGGAGTTCCTGCCAACGTCCCGGTAGCCCGTGCCACGTGTCCCTGCCCTTAAACCTGGTTCCCAGACGTGGCCGAGACTACGAACTTGGCATTAAGGCTAGGTAAAATGACTACCTAAAATTGCCGGGCACCTGAACGCCGCACGTCCCGCTAATCGTGACTCGCCGTCCCCGTATCGCGATAGGCCCAGCAGCCTTCGCGCGGCAGGCAAACCTGTGTCTCGACTCCGACCTGATGCCGGGCCGCGGTGCCGAGTTCGAGCGCTTCCAGCCGCCGGCCGAACAGATCGATGTCGTAGACGGTCTGGGTGCCCTGATAGCGGCGGTCGAGCACGCGGGCCGGAAAATTGTTGCCGCCGTCGCTGCTTGCCGATGCCGATATTTTCCGGCCGCAGCGCGATCCGCACCTTGTCGCCGAGTTCGAGCGCATGCAGCAGCGCCGCCTCGCCGCGCCGGCCGTCGCCGAAATCGACCACGCCGAACTCGCCGCTGCGCCCCACCAGCGTGCCGGTGAGTTCGTTGGTGGCGCCGGTGAAGTTGGCGACGAACAGATCGGCCGGGCGATTATAGATCTCGTCCGGCGTGCCCATCTGCAACAGCTTGCCGTCGCGCATCACGCCGATGCGGTCGCCGAGCACGACGGCCTCGGCCTGGTCGTGGGTGACGTAAAGCGCGGTCATGCCGGTCTGCTTGAGGATGACGCGCAGATCGTCGCGCAGCCGCAGCCGCAGTTTGGCGTCGAGGTTCGACAAGCGGCTCGTCGAGCAGCAGCAATTGCGGCCGGTACACGATGCTGCGCGCCAGCGCGACGCGCTGCATCTGGCCGCCCGACAACGCCACCACCGGCCGCTCGGCATATTCCGACAGGCCGACCAGTTCGAGCACCTCGTCGACCCTGCGATTGGCCTCCGCGCGTGCGATTTTGCGGTGCTTGAGCGGATAGACCACGTTCTGCCGCACCGTCATATGCGGCCACACCGCGTAGGACTGAAACACCATGCCGAGGTCGCGCAGCCGCGGCGGCAGCAGGATGCCACGCTCCGGCGACGACACCACATTGCCGCCGATGCTGATCTCGCCCGAGGTCGGATGCTCGAGCCCGGCGACACAGCGCAAGCGTCGTGGTCTTGCCGCAGCCGGAGGGGCCGAGCAGCACCACGATCTCGCCGGCCGGCACGGCAAAGCTGACGCCGTCGACGGCAGGCCGGCCGATCGCGAACTGCTTGCGCAGGTCGCTGACGTCGAGTGCCGCGGTCATGGTCTCGCTTCCACGCCTGATGTCACTGCCGGTAGCCGAAGGTCTTGTCCCAATCGGCGACCCACGTTGTCATGCAGCTTCACGTATTCGTCGAATTTCGGATACCAGAGCTTGACCACCTTGGGATCGAACCCTTCGGGATAGGCCGGCGCTACTTTCAATGACGTCAGGTTGCCAAGCTCCTTGATCATGAAGGTCTGCCCTTCCTTCGACAGACACCAGTTCAGGAACAGTTTTGCGGCGTTGGGATGCGCCGCGGTCTTCGGAATCCCCGTGGCATAGGGATTGACCGGCGAGCCTTCGGGCGGAAAGAACATTTTGACCGGCGCGCCGTCCTTCTGCTTCTGGTAGATCACGTTGTACAGCATCGGCCCCATCGCCACTTCGCCGCGCACCAGCGCGTCCGCCATCGGCGCGCCCGACGGATACAGGATCGGATGGGTCGCGGCCTGCTTGGCCCAGTAATCCTCGCCGAGCACCTGGCGCTCGAACATGATGCGGGTCCAGGTGGTGCCGCCGGATTGCGCGAACACCTGGCCGGTCATCTTGTCGTATTCCGGCTTGGTCAGGTCCATCCAGCGTCTTCGGCGGATTTTTCACCAGTTCGGTGTTGTAGGCGATCGACCAGGCGATGGTGGCGCGCGGCCAGAATTTCGGCGAGATCAGCGCATCGGGATTGTAGTCGGCGGCATTCGGCGGCGCATAATCCTGGAACAGGTCTGCCAGCGGCAGCATCAGCGCGCGGTCGGAATGATCGACCACGTCGGCGATCAGCTTGCCGGCGGCGGCTTCGGTCCGCACCCGGGTGATGAGCTGGCCGCCGGGCGCGCGCACCATCTCGACCTTGATCTCGGGGAAGCGCTTGTTGAACTGCCTTGATGACCTCCTGTTCGATCTCGGCGAAATTCGCCGTGTAGTACACGAGCTTGCCTTCGGCCTTGGCCGCCGCGATCAGTTCCGGCGAGCCGAACTCGGCCTGCGCCCGCGCCGGCGCGCTGCCCAGCGCCAGGCCGAGCCCGGCCATGGCGACAACGCCTGCGACGATTTTCCTGTTCATAGCCAATCCTCCCATTTTCTTTCGGTCCATTATCCGGTGCGGGCGACGCTGCCCTGCGCAGCGCCCCGCGACAGCCAGTTGGCGCCGCCGATGAGAACGCCGAGCAGAACCGTCTGCACCAGACTGAATGCAGCGGTCTTGCCGATATTTCCGCCTTCGTAATAGTCGAGCAGCAGCACCGACATCACCATGGTGTTGCTGGTGTAGAGAAACAGCGACGAGCCGAGTTCGCGGATCGCCAGCACGAACAACAACGTCATCGAGGCGATCACGCCCGGCCGCGCCAGCGGCAGCACGATGGTCCGGATGGTGCCGAACATGCCCTTGCCGCAGACCCAGGCGGCTTCCTCCAGCTCGCGATGGATCTGCAGGAACGAGGTCGACAGCGCCTTCACCGTATCCGGCATGAAGCGCGCGATGAAGGCCAGCGCGAGAATCCAGATGGTGCCGTAGAGCCCGCCGGGAATGCCGATCCAGGCCCACAGATAGGCGACGCCGATCACCAGGCCCGGGATCGCCACCGGCACGGTCGATATCAGGTCGATGCTGCGCCGGCCCGGCACATGGGTGCGATGGATGGTGTAGCCGATCGCAAAGGCGAGCGCGCCGCCGACCACGGCGGTGATGATGCCGACCTCGACCGCGTTGTAGATCGAGTTCAGCGTCAGCGGATTGTCGAAGATGCTGTTGAAGTGCATCAGCGAATATTGCTTCATGTCGAACAGGCTGGCGGCGTCGCGGATGAACATGAATTTGCGGAACGCCGCCACGATCAGCGCCAGACTCGGCAGGATCACGACCACCACGAGATAGACGACGCCGAGCCCGAAGGTGAACCAGCGCCAGCGCCCGAGATCGAGATTGCGCGGCCGGATAGGCCTTGCCGGCCACCGTGGTGTAGCTGCGCCCGCTCAGCACCTTCTGCTGCGCGAACACCAGCAGGCCCGTCACCACCATCAGCATGATCGCGACCGCGGCGGCGGTGTTGTAGAGCGGCGGCGACCAGTTGGTGAGCTTGAAGATATAGGTGGTCAGCACGGCGATATTGGTCGGCGCGCCCAGCACCGCCGGAATGCCGTAGATGCCGAGCATCACGATAAAGGACAGCAGCATGCCGGAGACGATCGCCGGCATGATCAGCGGGAACGTCACCGAGAACAACGTCGCGAACGCGCTGGCGCCGGAAATCTCGGCGGCCTCTTCCAGGCTCGGATCCATGTTGCGCAGCGCCGAGGAGGTGAACATGTAGACGTAGGGCGCGTAATAGATGCCGAACACGAACACCAGTCCCCACAGCGAATAGAAATTCACGTGCCAGTCGAGACCGGCCCATTTGAACAGGGTGTTGATCAGGCCGGTTTTCGGCGAGCCGAGGATGGTCCAGGCCACGCCCGCGACCAGCGGCGGCGCGAACAGCGGCAGCATGCTGGCGGCGGCGATAAAGCCCTTGAACGGCGTATTGGTGCGCACCACGATCCAGGAAAACGCCAGCCCGATCACGACCGCGATCAGGGTGCCGCCGCCGCAGGCGATCAAGCGTATTGAACAGCGCCTCGGCGACGTTCGGGTTGGCCAGCACGGCGAGGAAATTGGCGATCGACAGATGGCTGAGGCTGAAGCCGTCGACCACCGGATTGGTGTCGGTGAGCGCGCCCAGCAGCAGCGTCAGCACGGGATAGATCACCAGAAAGCCGAGGATCGCCAGCAGCAGCGCGACCCACAGACCGGCCATCACGCGCCGGCGCGTGCCTTCACCGCCGCCGCGCGTGACCTCGGAGCGTGCCGGCCCGCCTGTCCGTGCAAAAGCGTATTCCCCTTGGCCGGCGGCAGCTTTTTATTGTTGTGGCCGCAATGCGCGCGGAACCTAGTCGATCGTGCGACGGCCGGAAAGCTAGCAGAAAGTCGGTCGGCGGGAATAGCCTGAGGTTCAGGCAATTCCTGCGTAGATACCGTTTTTGCTCGCAATTGGAACTCTACTGGCGTAACTCACGCGGCGTCGAAACGTCGCACGCAGATCGAGCCGATGACCGCCCCTCGCCCGCAAGGAATGGTTTGCTTTGCCGCACTGTTGGCTGCAACAGCCATGCTCGCCATGGCGATGTCGGTCGGAGCGCGGGCCGAGCCCGTCTATTCGTTCGATGCCACGCCGGGCAAGCTGCCCAAGACCGTCGTCCCGACCCACTATGCGATCGAGCTGACGCCCCGACCTCGAGCGCCTGACGCTTGCCGGTGCCGAATTCGTCGATATCGAGGTGCGCGAGCCGACGGCGCGGCTGGTCCTCAACGCGGTCGACATGACGTTCAGCGCCGCCTCCATCGACAACGACGCGCAGCGCGCCGAGGTTTCACTCGATGCCGCCACCGAAACCGCGACCCTCAGCTTTGCGCAGCCACTTGCCGCAGGCCCACACCGGCTGCAGATCGGTTTTGCGGCGAAGATCAACTCATTCGCCCGCGGACTCTATTTTGTCGACTATCCGACCCGCGACGGCACGAAACGCATGCTCTCCAGCCATCTCGAGCCCGCCGACGCGCGGCGGATCTTTCCGTGCTGGGACGAGCCCGCCTTCAAGGCGACGTTCGCGCTTGATGTCACGGTGCCGCAGAACTTCCTCGCGGTCGCGCAACATGCCGGTCGATGCGCGAGCAGCCGGTCGCGCCGAACCTGAAGCGCGTCACCTTCGCGCCGACGCCGAAAATGTCGAGCTACCTGTTCGTGTTGACGACCGGCGAACTTGAGCGGCTGACCGCGGAAGCGAATGGCGTCACCGTCGGCGTGGTCACCACCTCAGGCAAGCGCGAGCAAGGCCGCTTCGCGCTCGACGACGCGGTCCGGCTGCTCGACTATTACAATGATTATTTCGGCGTGAAATATCCGCTGCCGAAACTCGATCTGATCGCGGTGCCCGGCGGATTCGGCGGCGCCATGGAAAACTGGGGCGGCATCACTTTCTTCGAGAGCCGGCTGCTGTTCGATCCCCGGACCAACGCGGAAACCGCCAAGCGCGGCATCTTCAGCATCCTGGCCCATGAGATGGCGCATCAATGGTTCGGCGATCTCGTCACCATGAGCTGGTGGGACAACATCTGGCTCAACGAGGGTTTTGCGAGCTGGATGCAGGTCAAGGCCGCCGAGCATTTCTATCCGCAATGGCAGGGCTGGCTCAACAGCAACGGTGCGAAGCAATTCGCGATGGCGCTCGACGCGCGGCGCACCTCGCATCCGATCCAGCAGCCGGTCGCCGACCAGAGCGAGGCCATGACTGCGTTCGACGCCATCACCTACAACAAGGGCCAGGCGCTGATCCGCATGCTGGAGAGCTATCTCGGCGAAAAACCGTTTGCCGACGGCATCCGCAACTACATGGCCGCGCATGCCTATGGCAACACCACCACAGCCGATCTCTGGCAGGCGCTGGAAAGTGCCGCCGGAAAACCGGTAACGGGCATCGCCGCGTCCTTTACCGAGCAGGACGGCGTGCCGCTGATCACGGCCGAGACGTCCTGCAGCGGCGACAGGCAGCGCCTGGCGCTGCGCCAGGACCGGTTTGCGATCACGGCGGCAGGCGCGGTCTTGCCGCCGCACGCCTGGCAGGTCCCGGTCGCTGTCGGGCCGTTGCGCACGACGCAACCGCCGCAAATCCTCCTGCTGGAGGGCAAGGCCGAGATCGACGCCGGATCCTGCGGCGAAGCGATCAAGCTCAATCTCGGCGACACCGGCTATTACCGCGTGGAGTACGGCCCTCACAGCCAGGAAGCCCTGACAAAATCGCTGGCGCTGATGGCGCCGGAAGATCGCGTCAATTTCATCTCCGACAGCTGGGCGCTGATGCAGGCCGGCCGCGCCGAGCCATCGTCGTATCTGGCGCTCGTCGAGGCGCTCGGCGCCGACGACCACCGCGTGGTGTGGGACCAGGTGATCGGCGCACTGAACAGGCTCGACCATCTCGCCCTCGGCCGCCCCGAACGCCCCGCGTTGCAGGCCTATGTCCGCGCCAGATTGCGTCCACTGTTCGATCGCCTGGGCTGGGACAAGGGCAGCGGCGACGACGATGCGTTGCTGCGCGGCAGCCTGATCTGGACGCTCGGTGAATTCGGCGATGGCGATATCCTTGCCGAGGCCAGGCGGCGGTTTGCCGCCTTCGTGCAGAATCCATCATCGCTGCCGAACGCGTTGCGCGACGCCGTCATGCATCTCGTCGGCCTCAGCGCCGATCGCGCCGGCTACGACACGCTGCTGGCGCTGGCACGCAAGACCACCGTCACCAACGAACGTCTGCGTTACTACTATGCCGCCGCCAGTTCCCGCGATCCGGCACTGGCGCGTGATACGCTGGCGCTGACCCTGACCGACGAACTGCCAAGCACGATCGTCGGCGGTATCATCAATATGGTCGCTTCGTCCGGCGAGCAGCCTGACCTCGCCTGGGAATTCGTACAAAGGAATTTCGATGCGCTGGTCGCGAGGTTAGGACCTTCGTTCCGCGACCTGTTCGTCCCCAGTTTCATGACCAATTTCAGCGACGAGGCCCATGCGATGCAACTCGCCAATTTTGCCCCGGCGCAGGCGACCTCGGGCGGCCGGGTGACGGCGGCGCGCGCGCTGGAAACCATCGCGATATCGGCCGATCTGAAGGCCCGCGCCCTGCCCGCGGTCGATGCCTGGATCAGGGAACATGGCGGCCGGCGGCCCTAGATGGCTGGGGAATCACTGGCCGGAACGGCGCGTCTGACCGCTCCGCCACACTGGCGTTTTTGCGATCTTGAACGTATAATTTCACCACACTCGCACAACACTTTTGCACCACACTTGGCGGCGCGGATGTCCATTTTTTCTGGCAGGTCAGGTCTCGGGTCAGCCCTTGCATTGGCGGCAGCGCTCTGTCTCGGCGGGCGAACCGCTCACGCCCAGGTCTCCCCCGTGAGCTATTGGATTCCAAGCTGGCCCTTCGGCTTCAGCGGCAATCCGGCCGTCGGTCCGGGCACCTACGGCAACTTTCCGAGCTTTGACGGCAGTGACATCAGAGGCGGCGGCTTTTCCTACATGCGCTACAATTTTCCGAACGGCTGGTTTGTCGGCAGCGAAGGCGGCGGCATGGGGTTGAGCGGCTTCACCCAGGTTGGAGCGTTCGGCACCTCGCTTTCCTACCAAGGCGCACAGTTCGGCTACAACTTCCAGAACGCGCCGCTCACGGTCTATGCCGGTTTCGACACTTTGAAATACACCACCGGCATCGGAAACCCGTTTGCCCCCTTCGACACGGTGTCCGGCACGCTGCCGGGCTATAGCGTGCACGCCGGCGTCGAATTCAAGCCGACATCCAATCTGAGCCTGTCACTTGGGGTCGGCTTCACCCAACAGTCGGGCAACATCAACTCGTTTTCGTCGCCCGGCGCGTCTCCGTTTGCCTTTGGCAGCAGCCGCTAGCCTCATCGCAATTTGTCCGTTTTCACCGGCCTGTTTCAGGCGGCCATGCCGACGCGCGCTATCGATTTGATGCGGGCCGGCTTTCCGCCCGGCGGGCCTTTAGGCGAGGAATTGAGTGCGGACAATGCTTCGAGCACCTCGTCGATGGTCACCAGACGCTGTGATCCCGGTATTTCTCGAAGCGCGGGGTTCGACGCCACGGCGGCGGCATCCGACGCCCACGATGCCAGGATTGCCCGTTTCTCGCCGGCGGACAGCGTCGGATCCGTCACGACATCGCGGGGATGATCGTAAACAGAACCGGGGTGCAGGATCGCATTAAGGTCGATAACGTTGTCGTCATGATCGATCATCGGCAGGTCCTCCTTCTCCTTTCGCTGGACACCTCTGATTTTCGGTCGGGCCCGATGACACGGGCCACTCTCTCCCGCCCGGCGGTCTGGGCGGGAGAGAGTACGTCTCACGATGAAATATTTACGCGGCTTTGCCTTCGAGCTGGTGCACGTTGCTGCCCGTACCGCCGTTGATGGCAATCCGGCGCGGCTTCATCGCCTCGGGAATTTCCCGGAACAGTTCGACTTTCAGCAAGCCATTCTCGAACGCGGCGTTCTTGACCTGAACATAATCGGCCAGGTTGAATTGCCGCTTGAAGGGCCGCGCGGAAATACCCCGATAGAGATATTCGCGTTCAGCCTTGTCCGCCCTGCTGCCCTCGACGGTGAGGACATTCTGCTCGGCCGTCACCGAGATTTCGTCGGGCGAAAAGCCGGCAACCGCAAGCGATATCTGATAGCGATCGTCGCCTAGCCGTTCGATGTTGTAGGGGGGATAGTTGTCCTCGCCGGCCCGCTGGGCGGTTTCAACGAGGTCGAACAGGCGGTCGAAACCAATGGTCGAACGCCAAAGCGGAGAGAAGTCGTAAGTGCGCATAGCCAGATCCTCCAAAGAGCAAAATGGGTACGAGCGGCACCGGACACGACCGGTGCCCGTCTCAAGTCCCTGACCCGTTTTGGCGTCGGGGACGCCACCTCGCGGCGGCATGCGGAAAATAAAAAAAACCGGTTTTGGTTTCAAGAGGGGGCCTAAAAATTTTTTGGGCCGCGTTCCGATTTGGTCTTAACGGCAAGTTAACGGAGAAGAGCACGGCCTTCGGGCCTGGTCTCCTTTTATTGCGAGGACATACGAGCCTCAAAAACAGCCGGCTGATCTGGCGGGGTGGCGCCGGCCCTGAGCCCGTCAAGCAAGAGTGTCTGGCGGCGGCGTCATCGTGGGAGTAAAGACGTCTTGCGGCTGTCGCGGTGCAGCAGTTTCAAGTACCACACGGAAAGGGTCACCCGCGATGAGTTTTCGTTCAACCGTATCGAAGCTGTCCCGCGCGCAGGTTTTGGCTGCGGTTGCCGCTACGACGTTGACGGTTTCGACCATCGCCTATGCCCAGCAGCCCACTGTGCCCGCCGCCGGGACGCAGGCCCAGCCGCAGCCAGCTGAGCAACCGCTCCAGCTGATCTATACACCGTGGACCAAGTACTGCCTCAAGGCGCCGGATGGCAAGCAGACCTGCTTCACCGGAAAGGATGGCCGTACCGAGTCCGACAAGGTGGTGGTCGCGGCCGTTATCATCGAACCCGAAGGCGAGCCCGTGAAGATCCTGCGCGTCACGCTTCCGCTCGGCATGCAGCTGATTCAGGGCACCCGCGTGGTCGTCGATAACACCCGCCCGGCGCAGAGCCCGTACATGATCTGCTTCGCCAATGGCTGCATGGCCGATTACGAAGCCCCGCCCGAACTGATCGCCGATATGAAGAAGGGTCAGAATTTGATGATCCAGGCGATCAACGCCACCGGTACGCCGATCGCATTGCCGCTGCCGTTGCAGGAAACCGGCGGCGGAGGCTTCGCCAGGGCGTTCGACGGTCTGCCGCCCGATCCGAGGGTTATCGAGGACAACTACAAGAAGCTGCAGGAAGAGCTGCAGCGGCGCGCCGGCGAAGCGCATTAGGGTTTCAGGAAACACGGCTGGAACGATATCAAGGAGCCTGCGAAGGCCCGCACACTGTCGGCGATCGTCCGCCTATTCGATCACCTCATCGGCGCGGGCGAGCAGCGCCTGCGGTACGGTGATGCCAAGCGTCTTCGCCGTCTTGAGATTGATGACGAGTTCGAGTTTCGTGGATTGCTGAACCGGCAAGTCGGCAGGCTTCGCGCCTGCAAGAATTCGTCCCGTATAGCCACCCATCAAACGGTACTGGTCGACCAGGCTGGCGCCGTAGCTCATCAGCCCACCGGCGCCGGCGAAGACGCGGAATGATCCGATCGAGGCCAATGCGTCGCGCGCGGCAAGCGCCGCCAGCCGTTCGCTCTTGCCCGCGAAATACGCGTCGGCGCCGACGACGAGCGCATCCGCGTGCATGGCCGCCATTGTTGCAAAAGCCTGGTCGATTTCCTGTTCGTTCGTGGCGCGGAGGATTTCTATCTGAAAACCCATGCTCTGCGCAGCTTTGCGCGCGTCGTCGGACATCGGATCGGCGAGCGCCGTCGCCGGATTGACAAGCAGTCCGATCCGCTTCGCGCCTGGCCTCATCTCGTGCAGCAATTCCAGTCGTTTTTGCCCGAGCTCCAGATTGAGATTGGTGATGCCGGTCATGTTGCCGGACGGCCGATTGAGGCTCGGGACGAGTCCGAACACGACCGGGTCGCCGCCGACCGCGAAAATAATGGGAATGGTCGTCGTCGCAGCCTTTGCGGCTTGCGCCGACGGCACGCCACCCGCGGCGACGATGACCGCGACCTTTCGCTGAACCAGATCGGCCGCCATCTCCGCGAACCGGCTGTAACCATCGCCCCAGCGGTATTCGATGACGACGTTGCGACCCTCGTCGTAGCCGGCCTCGCTCAGTCCACGGCGAAACGCCTGTGTCGGCTCTCTGGCGCTGTTCGGCAATCCGCTGGCCAGATATCCGATTACCGGCACTGCCTGCTGTGCCCTCGTCGTGAAGGGCCACGCAGCCGCCGCGCCTCCAATGACACCAAAAAATTGGCGCCGCCGTAAGTCCGCCCCAAAAAGATCCATGGCGGCATCCTATCGGCTGGACCGACGGCTTGACTAGGCATGACAAGCTTGCCGCCGGGCGCGTCTGTCTGATTTTGCTCGATAGGGCAAATCAGCCAATCGCTGCCAGGCCCGCGGCCCCGACCGCTGGCGCCGGAGCAGATTCGGCAATATTCTGTTCGCGCAGTTAGATTACCCACAGCCGACTCGCAGGAACATCATCGCCATCATTAGCGAATTGCATAACTTTCTCGAGATCGTCGCATTATCGATCGGCGTCAGCCTGACGGCGACGGCCGCCGCGACCGCGATCAGCCTGCCGACCGGAACAGCCCTCGCGATCTATCCTTTTCGCGGGCGGCGATTGATTGTCGTTTTAGCCAATGCGTTCTTTGGACTGCCGCCGGTCGTTGTCGGTCTCGTGCTTTATCTGGCTCTCTCGCGCTCGGGGCCGCTGGGTTCTCTCGGGCTGCTGTTCACGCCGACCGCCATGGTGATCGCGCAGACGATTCTCGCAATCCCGATCATTACCGCTCTGGTGCACCGCGCCAGCGAGAGGGCCTGGGCGCGCTACGGCGACGAACTGACCATCGACGGCGCAACGCGCCTGCAAGCCGTTCCACAGGTTCTGAGGATCATTCGCGCCGACCTTGTTACCGCCATGCTGGCGGGCTTCGGCCGTACTGTTTCGGAAGTCGGCGCCGTGATCCTGGTCGGCGGCAACATTCGCGGTCTGACCAGAACGATGACCACGGCCATTGCACTGCAAACCAGCCAGGGCGACCTGTCACTGGCGCTGGCGCTTGGCGCGGTGCTGGTCGGGATCAGCATTACAATCAGCGCAACGGTCTTCGCCTTGGCGGGCCGGGCACGAACCGCGGGGAGCGATGAAGTATGAAGACCTTTCGAAACGGCTTGGCGCTGATCGCCAGTCTCGTTGCGATAAATACCAGTTCCGCAGAACCTCAATCCATCATTCTGGCCTCGACGACGTCAGTCGAGGCATCCGGATTATTGACGAACATCCTTCCGCAGTTCACGGCCAGGACAGGCATTACGGTCAACGTCGTTGCGCAGGGCACTGGCAAGGCTCTGGACACGGCACGCCGGGGCGACGCCGATCTCCTGCTGGTGCACGATCCGGAGGCCGAACAACAGTTCATGGACGAGGGCCACGGATCGACGCGCCGGCAAATTGCCTGGAACGACTTCATCATCGTCGGGCCGGCGGCCGATCCGGCTCACGTCAAGGGCGGCAACGACAGCGTCGCGGCGTTGAAGGCGATTGCCGCCTCGCAAGCCCCGTTCGTGTCGCGCGGCGACAGGAGCGGCACCAATGCGGCCGAGCTGCGGCTCTGGAAAACCGCCGGTCAAACCCCTGACGCACTCAACAAGGAGAAATGGTATCGCGACATCGGCGGCGGCATGGGCCAGGCCCTCAACGCCGCCAGCGCAATTGAGGCGTACACGCTCTCGGATCGCGGCACCTGGCTGAGTTTCGCCAACAAGGGATCGTTGGTCGTCGCCATCGAAGGCGATCCACGGCTGGTCAACCGGTACGACGTGATCGAATTGAATCCCGCAAAGCACGCCGGCGCGAAGCTCGCCGCCGCAAAGGTTTTCGCAGACTGGCTGGTTTCGTCCGAGGGACAGCAGGCGATCGGAGCCTATCAGGTGAACGGCGAAAAATTGTTCAACCCATCCGCCGGCTCGCCGAAATAACTAGCTTCCAACGATGACCCGGGTTGCCCGGGCATCGCGCAGCCCCCGCCTGCGTGATCCCGCATACCGGACAAATCAGGTGAATGTCAAGCGTCCGCCGTAAAAATATTCTGCTTTTCAGAACACCCAAATCAGCGATACATCTGCTGCCGTCCCGCTCCACACAGAGGGGCGTTTCGCGATCGTCACGGACGTTGGCGGCGGGATGCGGTGGACGCGGTTGGCGCTCTTGACGAACAGCGCCGACGCGGACGGCGAAATCGTGTGGTCCTGACACCCTCACGCCGGTGTCAAGTTGGCGAAGACAAATCGCCGGCGACGGTGGCAACAGAGCGGGGCTCGCCGGGGAGATCGCGTATAAGCCGTAAACCATTGCGCGGGGAATGTCGGGCTAACCCGATGTAACCGTAGTGACTACACTGGTGTGCTTTTCTATTTTTGCACGCCGGGCTGCGGGCGCGTCGAGCGCCCGGCATTCCCTGCGCCCTTTGGTTTCAGAGGGCAGGACTTGCAGAGCAAAACCCGGACGCATCGCGCCGCGGAAATGCGGACTCATATCTCAACGTCATTGCGAGGAGCGCCAGCGACGAAGCAATCCAGCTTCCTTACTTCCGCAAAGAAAGCTGGATTGCTTCCGCCTTCGCTCGTTGAGCTACGGCGGACACGTCGCTTCGCTCGCAATGACGGTCGTTGGAATCGCGCAACGTTTTCCGTTGTCGTCACCCGCGAAAGCGGGTGTTCCAGTACTCCGCGGCGGTCGTAATAAAACGATAGGCAGCGGCGTGCTGGATCGCCCGGTCAAGCCCGGGAATGCCGGGCGATGACAGTTGTGATTTATGACCGGTAGAGAACAACCGCGTCACAACACCGGCAAATCAAATATCTTCCCTTCTGCAACGCAGAATCTTCGATTTGAACTATTCCAGTTTCCGGTCCACCATTGCGCAAGGGTCCACTCGATGGAATGGACCGATCAGGGGAAACGCGATGGCAAACCTCACTATCAACGGCAAAACGATCGACGTGGACGTCGAAGCGGATACGCCTCTGCTTTGGGCAATTCGAGAGAACATCGGCCTGACCGGCACCAAATACGGTTGCGGCATCGCACAATGCGGGGCCTGCACGGTTCATGTCGACGGGGTCGCGATGCGATCCTGCGGCCTGTCGGTCAGCGAAGCGGTCGGCAAGAAAATCACCACGATCGAAGGACTGGCCGCCAACGGCGCGCTGCACAAGGTGCAGCAGGCCTGGATCAATAACGACGTGCCGCAATGCGGCTATTGCCAGAGCGGCATGATCATGGCGGTCGCGGCCCTGCTCAAGGACAAGCCGAAGCCGACCGATGCCGATATCGACGACGCCATCACCAACATCTGCCGTTGCGGCACCTTCCAGCAGGTGCGCGAGGCGATCCACGCCGCCGCGAACGCTTGAGGGGGCGATCATGAATCCATATGCCCACATTCAGCCGCCGCGCCTTCGTCATCGGTTCCGCCGCCGTCGGCGCCGGCCTTGCCCTCGGACTCGACATTCCCTTTGGCGGTCCCACCGTCGTCCGCGCCGCCGACGGCTCGCCCGAGGTCAACGCCTGGGTCGTGATCCGGCCCGACGATACCGTCGTGATCAGCATCGCGCGTTCGGAAATGGGCCAGGGTTCCCTCACCGGCCTCGCGCAGCTTGTCGCCGAAGAGCTCGAATGCGACTGGTCGAAAGTCACCACCGAATATCCGACGCCCGGCCAGAACGTCGCCCGCAAGCGCGCCTGGGGCGATTTCTCCACCGGCGGCAGCCGCGGCATCCGCGGCCTCGCATGAATATGTCCGCAAGGGCGGCGCCACCGCGCGCATGATGCTGATCCAGGCCGCGGCCAATGAATGGAAGGTGCCGGCTCGCCGAATGCACCGCCGCCAACAGCGTCGTCACGCATACGCCGTCGGGGCGCACCACGACCTACGGCAAGGTGGCGGAAGCCGCCGCCAAGGTCGAGCCGCCGACCGACGTCAAGCTGAAGGATCCCAAGGACTGGAAAATCGCCGGCAAGGCCCTCAAGCGGCTCGACACCGTCGGACAAGACCACCGGCAAGATGATCTACGGCATCGACGTCAAGCTGCCGGGCATGCTCAACGCCGCGATCAAGGACTGCCCGGTCTTCGGCGGCAAGCTGAAGAGCTACGACGAAGCCAAAATCGCCGGCATGAAAGGCGTCAAGAAGGTGGTGCAGCGTCGGCGACAGCGCCGTCGCCGTCGTCGCCGATACCTGGTGGCACGCCAAGACCGCGCTCGAGGCCCTGCCGATCGTCTGGGATGAAGGCGACAACGCCAAGGTATCATCCAGCGCTCGATCGCGAAATGGCTGGAGGAAGGTCTCGATTCCGGACCCGGCCTTCGTCGGCAACAAGAACGGCGACGTCAAGGCCGCCCTCGCCGGCGCCGTCAAGAAAGTCGAGGCGGTCTACAGCTATCCCTACCAGAACCACGCCACCATGGAGCCGATGAACGCCACCGCGCTCTATACCGCGGACAAATGCGAGGTCTGGTGCGGAACGCAGAACGGCGAAGCCGCTTTCGCGGCGGTGCTGGAAGCTTCCGGTCTGCCCGCCGACAAATGCGACGTGCACAAGCAGATGCTCGGCGGCGGCTTCGGCCGCCGCGGCCAGACCGACTATGTCCGGCAGGCGGTCGCGATCGCCAAGCAGATGCCGGGCACGCCGATCAAGCTGATCGTGGTCGCGCGAGGAGGACATGACGCACGGCCGCTATCATCCGATCACGCAATGCAAGATGACCGGCGGTTTCGATGCCGACAACAATCTGACCGCGTTGCATATGCGGATATCCGGGCAGTCGATCCAGTTCGCCCTGCGCCCGGAGGGCCTGGTCAACGGCATGGATCCCTCGACCTTCGCCGGCCTCAACCCGAGCGGCGATGCCGCGTTCGGCTATTCGATTCCCAATCTCCTGATCGACCATTCGATGCGCAATCCGCACATCATCCCGGGCTTCTGGCGCGGCGTTAACGTCAACCACAACGCCATCTATGTCGAATGCTTCATGGATGAGCTGGCGCAGGCCGCGGGACAGGACCCGCTCGAATTCCGGCGCAAGCTGATGGCCAAGACATCCGAAGAACCTTGCCGTGCTCAATGCGGTGGCCGAGAAAGTCGGCTGGGGCAAGCCGGCGCCGCAAGGCGTCTATCGCGGCCTCGCGCAGATCAATGGGCTACGGCAGCTATGTCGCGGGCGCCGCCGAAATCTCGGTGACCGACGGCAACAAGATCAAGGTGCATCGCATCGTCGCCGCCACCGATCCCGGCTATGCCGTCAATCCGGCGCAGATCGAGCGGCAGATCGCGGGCTCCTTCGTCTACGGCCTGTCCGGGCTGTTCTATGGCGGATGCACCGTGAAGGACGGCCGCATCGAGCAGACCAATTTCGACACCTACAATTCGATGCGCATCAACGAAATGCCGAAGGTCGAATCGATCGTGATGCCGAGCGGCGGCTTCTGGGGCGGCGTCGGCGAGCCCACTATCTGCGTCGCGGCGCCCGCCGTGCTCAATGCCTATTTCGCGGCAACGGGCAAACGGATCCGCTCGGTGCCGCTGCGGGACCAGAACATCACCTTTGCCTGACACAACGACGCGGCGATTCCCTGAGGGGGATCGCCGCTCCTTAACCGGATTTTGCTCATGGACGCGCTGCGCCGGATGACGCGGAGAGACGTCGTTCGTGGCATCGCGGCCTCGACCGCGGCGTTGACGTTCCCCGCTCCCCTGCTCGCGCAAACGGCGGCGCGCATCGTCGTGATCGGCGGCGGCTTTGCCGGCGCCAGCTGCGCGCGGGCGCTGCAACGGCTCGATCCAAAATTGCAGGTGACGCTGGTCGAACCGAACCGGACTTTTACCGCCTGCCCCTTCAGCAACGAGGTGATCGCCGGATTGCGCGCCACTCGAAGCGCAGCAATTCACCTATGACAGGATCGCCGCCGAAGGCGTCGACCGTGATCGCGCAGGCCGCCACCAAGGTCGATTCCGCACGCGCGCACGGTCGGTCTCGCCGACGGCACATCGCTTTCCTATGACCGGCTGGTGCTGGCGCCCGGCATCGATCTGCGGTTCGACGCCCTGCCCGGCTATGACGAGGCCGCTCCCGCGAAAATGCCGCATGCCTGGAAGGCCGGCGAGCAGACCGCGCTGCTGCGCAGGCAACTCGAAGCCATGGACGACGGCGGCGTGGTGGCGCTCGCGGTGCCCGCAAGCCCTTCGCGCTGTCCGCCGGCGCCTTACGAACGCGCCAGCCTGATCGCGCATGGTATCTGAAAGCGCAAAAGCCGCGCTCGAAGATCCTCATTCTCGATGCCAAGGACGCCTTTCCGCAGCAGCGGCTGTTCGAGAATGCCTGGAAGGAATTGTATCCCGGCATGATCGAGCGGGTGGCGCTGTCGCAAGGCGGCCGGGTCACCTCGGTCGATCCCGCGACCAACACGATCGTCACCGATTTCGGCAACTACACCGCCGCAGTCGCCAACGTCATTCCGCCGCAGAAGGCCGGCCGCATCGCCGAAATCGCGGGTGCAGCCGACCATACCGGCTGGTGCCCGATCGATCCGGTGACGTTTGCCTCGAAGCTCGTGCCCAACATTCATGTCATCGGCGACGCCTGCATCGCCGGCGGCATCCCGAAATCGGCGTCGGCCGCGAACGCCGAAGGCCAAGGCCTGCGCGGACGCGATCGTGAACCTGATCGCGGGCAAAGCGCCGCCGACGCCGAGACTGTCCGGCGCCTGCTACAACACGGTCGCGCCCGGCTATGCGTTCTCGCAGTCCGGCATCTATCAGCCGAAGGACGACATGTTCGCCGAGATCGAAGCCAACAACAGCCCGGTCGAAGCGCCGCGCGAGGTTCGCGCGCGCGAAGCTGATAATGCGCAAGCCTGGTTCAAGACGATCACGGTGGAGGCCTTTGGCTAGGTCGGCAATTCATATCGTCGGCGTGTGGCTTGCAGCGTTGGCGTTCGCGCTTGCCCTGCCGCATGCGCAGGCGTTGCGAACCTATGCCGTCGTCGCCGACGCCATTCCGGCCTCGCTTGACCGGCATGCCTGGCGATGCCGCGCGCGGACGCGCACTGGTGCTTGCTCGCACCAGCACCTGCATCCTCTGCCATAGCGGGCCGTTTCCGGAAGAGAAATTCCAGGGCGATCTCGCACCCGAGCTCGCCGGCGCCGGCAGCCGCTGGTCGGAGGGGCAGCTTGCGGCTCCGGCTGGTCGATGCCTCCAGGCTCAATCCCGCAACCATCATGCCGTCCTATTATCGCGTCGATGGCCTCGATCGCGTCGGCCCGGCATGGCGCGGCAAGCCGATCCTGTCGGCGGAACAAATTGAGGATATCGTGGCCTATCTCATGACGCTGCGCGAATAGGAGAACGAACAAGCGATGCGCGAAGCCTGAAGATTCCACACGCCGCCAGTTCCTGGGGCTCGCCGGCGGCGCGGCCGTGCTTGGCGCGGTCCCCGTCGTGACGCGTGCGGCCGGCACGAAGCGACGCCCGCGATGCTGGCGGCCGCGATCCGCAACGTGACGGGCGCCGCCGTGGTACGCACCGGCAAGGTCAAGCTCGACATTCCGCCGCTGGTCGAGAACGGCAACACCGTGCCGATGACCGTCAGCGTCGACCAGCCCGATGACGGCAGACGACTACGTCAAGAGCATCCACGTCTTCAACGAGAAGAACCCGCAGCCGAATATCGGCAATTTCTATCTCGGCCCGCGCGCCGGCCGCGCGCAGATTTCGACCCGGATCCGGCTCGCCGACACCCAGAAGATCGTCGCCATCGCGCGGCTCTCGGACGACACGTTCTGGTCGGCCAGCGTCGACGTCGTGGTGACGCTGGCGGCCTGCACCGAGGAAGTGATCTGATGGCCATCCGCCCTGATCAACGTTCCGGCCAAGGCCAAGCGCGGCGAGATCATCGAGATCAAGACGCTGATGTCGCACATCATGGAGACCGGCTATCGCCGCACCGCGACCGGCGAAATCATTCCGCGCGACATCATCACCAGCTTCACCTGCCGCTACAACGGCGACGGAGATTTTCCGCGCCGATCTGTTTCCGGCGATCGCGGCCAACCCGTTCATCACGTTCTTCACGGTCGCGACCGAGAGCGGCAAGTTCGAGTTCGACTGGATCGGCGACCACGGTTTTGCCGAAACCGCTTCGGCTTCCATCGTCGTCGAATGAAATGGACGCCTACGATATCAGCGGCGATGCTGCTGGTCGCAGCCGCCATCGCAGCGTCTCGCCGGCGAAATCCCGCAAGGCGAGCGCCGCTCCGGCTACAGCTTCATGACGCCGGACACCCAGGCGATCCAGAACGACGACACCGCCAATCCCGGCATGCTCTGGGTGCTCGACGGCGAAACACTGTGGAAGAGCAAGCACCGGCGCTGCGGGCAAAGGCCTGCGCCGACTGCCACGATGACGCGCGCACCAGCATGAAGGGCGTCGCCGCGCACTATCCGGCATTCGACAGGGAGTGCGGCGTCCGGTCAATCTGGAGCAGCGCATCAATCTGTGCCGCGCCCGGCATCAGCAGGCGACGCCGCTGCCTATGAAAGCCGCGACCTGCTGGCGCTGACCGCCTATATCGCGCAGCAGTCGCGCGGCGTCGCCATCGCGCCGGGTGGCGATCCGCAACTCGAGCCGTTCGTCGCCAAAGGACGCGAACTGTTCATGCAGCGGCAGGGCCAGCTCAATCTCGGCTGCACCAATTGCCATGACGACAATTGGGACAAGCATCTGGCGGGATCGGCGATCACGCAAGGACACCCGACCGGCTATCCGCTGTACCGGCTGGAATGGCAATCGCTGGGCTCGCTGCAGCGCCGCCTGCGCAGCTGCATCGTCGGCATCCGCGCCCAGCCCTACGACTACGGCGCGCCGGAACTGGTCGAACTCGAACTCTATCTGATGTCGCGCGCGCGGGGCATGCCGATGGAGGCGCCGGCGGTGCGGCCGTGAACGACCGCAGCGGCATGGCTGTTCCGACGTAAATGCACAAGCCTTGCGGCGCGGTCACTTGCCGGTATCCGCGGTCAATCGCTGCAGCCGTATCCGAATTGCCGCAACAATGAACCATGATGGAGGCACTGCCATGACACCCCCGGTGAGTTCTCCCGCCATCAAAGTCGTCAAGTCGGTCCGCGAACAGGTCAGCGCCGAGGAGTGGCAGACCCGCGTCGATCTCGCGGCCTGCTATCGCCTGACCGCGATGTACGGCTATGACCGAGATGATCGCCAACCACATCTCCTGCCGCGTTCCCGGAACGCAGGACCAGTTCCTGATCAATCCCTACGGCATGCTCTACGAGGAAATCGACGCATCCTGCCTGATCAAGGTCGACGTCGACGGCAACACCATCTTCAATGCCTCGAATTACGGCGTCAACGCCGCCGGCTTTGTCATTCACAGCGCCATTCACATGGCCCGCCACGACATGGACTGCGTCGCGCATACCCACACGCCGGCCGGCATGGCGGTCTCGGCGATGGAATGCGGATTGCTGCCGCTGGCGCAGACCTCGATGCGGTTCCTGCATATCGGCTATCACGACTTCGAAGGCATCGCCGACGACGTCGGCGAGCGCGAGCGGCTGGTCAGGGACCTCGGCAACCACGAAGCCATGATCCTGCGCAATCATGGACTGCTCGTGGTCGGGCGCACCATACCTGCGGCTTTCAATATCCTCTACCGCATGGAACGCGCCTGCGAGATCCAGGTGATGGCGCTGTCCTGCAACACCAAGCTGGTCTATCCGCCGCAGGACGTTCTGGAAAAAACCTTCGACAAGACGCGACCGCGCCCGAACGAGCCCAACCGCAACGGCGATCTCGCCTGGCCGGCGCTGCTGCGCAAGCTCGACCGCGTCGATACGTCGTACCGGAACTAAGTTTTCGGCACCGCCAGCGATGCCAGCTTCGAGACATCGGCGCTGTTGTCGAGCGTCCAGATGGCATCGATCAACGGCGCAATGTCGTGCCGCGGCTCCCAGCCGCTGGCCGCCACGCGCAGTTTGTCCTCGAGATCGCCATCGCTCATCGGATTCGCATCGCTGCCACGCGCCGCCGGTTGCGACAATTTGTGGAGCTTCGCCGTCGGCGGTCGTGATCTCGACCGCCGCCGCGATGGTGGAGAACGCGGGATCGCGCAGCACTTCGATCTTGCTTCGCAGCGCCAGTACCCTGGGATCGCGCACGCAGGCATCGGTGAACTGGTCGAGCCCGGCCTTGCCCGTGCACCAGAGCGGCCGCGACGGCATGCTGCACGCTGACCTGCGCCTCGCGCCCGGTCGAGATATCGGGCCGGTCGGTGCGGTCGCTGAGCAGCGGATTGCCGCGCACCACGACGCGCGTTACTTCGGCCGCGGGATGGTCGCGCCGCCAGTCCAGCACGCAGTCGAGCACCGGATGGATCACGAAGCCGCAGGGATACGGCTTGTAGGACGTCGCCATAATCTCCCAGCTTTCGCCGAGCCCGTCGGTGACGACCGACAAATCGGGCGTCCTCCCCCAGGGCATGATAGAAGCCCTGCACGCCCGCGAGCGGCTCCGGCGGCCCGTCGAATCCCTTCTCCGCCAGCAATGCCGACCACAATCCATTGCGCGCGGCATTGCCGACGCTCACGCTTTTGGCGGCCGTGCCCAGGCACTCGCACAGTCCCGCGGATTGCGTCGATGCGGTGCCGAGCGCCCACACCATCTGGCGCTCATCGAGCCCGAGCAGCTTGCCGGCCCCGGCCGCGGCGCCGAACACGCCGCAGGTCGAGGTGATGTGCCAGCCCTGGCTATAATGATGCGGCGAGATCGCGAGCCCGATGCGGGCCTGGATTTCGTTGCCGAGGATGAAAGCCAGCAGCAGATCCGGTCCGCTCACCTGCCGCAATTCGGCAAGCGCCAGCAGCGCCGGCGCCACCGGCGCGGTCGGGTGAATTACCGTGCGCAGATGGGTGTCGCAGAAATCATAGACGTTGGCGCCGGCGGCGTTGAGAAAGGCCGCACTCAGCGCATCGATGCGCTCGGCGCGTCCGACCACCGTCGCCTGCTTGCCGCCGGAAAATTCAGCCAGCGAGCGCAGCGCGATCTCGACCGGCACGGTGCGGCAGCCCGCCAGCGCCACGGCAAAGAAATTCATCAGCGAGCGCTTGGCCTGATGCCGCACCGGCGACGGAACATCCTCCCACTGCGTCGCCAGGACATACCTGGCGAGAGTCTGCGTCACGCCCGATTCATACGGCATCGTTATTCTCCCGGAAAATCGACTGGAGCATCGGAATATCAGCGCAAAAGCGCAATGCAGTGTTTCGGTAGACCGGGCAGGAAATTTTGCCCTATGGTGCCTGCGGCGAAGACCGCCATCAGCGGAGTTGAAGAATTGAACTATCCAACGCATTTGTTGCCGACCACCGTCGTCGGAAGCTATCCGCAACCGGACTGGCTGGTGGACCGCGAAATGCTGTCGAAATCGGTCCCGCGCACCCGCATGATGAAGATGTGGCGAATTCCGGAAGCGTATCTCGAACAGGCCCAGGACGACGCGACCGTCGTCGCGATCCGCGACATGGAGCGCGCCGGCATCGATATCGTCACCGATGGTGAAATCAGGCGGGAAAGCTACTCCAACCGTTTTGCCACCGCGCTGGACGGAATTGACAGCGACAATCCGGCTGTTATTACCTCGCGATCGGGCCATCCAACGCCGGTGCCGCGCGTGGTCGGGAAAATCAGCCGCCGCGGTGCGGTCGAGTTGCGGGACATGGAATTCCTCCGCCGCAACACAAACCACGCCGCCAAAATCACGCTGCCTGGCCCCTTCACCATGAGCCAGCAGGCCAAGAATGAATTCTACAAGGACGATGAAGAACTCGCGATGGCGCTGGCGGCGGCCGTCAACGCCGAGGCGCTGGAGTTGCAGAAGGCCGGCGCCGATGTGATCCAGCTCGACGAGCCCTGGGTGCGGCAGGATCCGGCGGCCGCGAAGCGTTACGCCGTGAAGGCGATCAATCGCGCCTTGCAGGGCATCACGGTGCCGACGGTGGTTCACGTCTGCTTCGGCTATGCCGCCGTCGTGCCCGGCGACACCAAACCGTCAGGCTATTCGTTCCTGGCGGAGCTCGCCGATTGCACCGCCGAGCAAATCTCGATCGAGGCGGCGCAGCCGAAACTCGATCTCGGCGTGCTCGCCGATCTCTCGTCCAAGAAAATCATGCTCGGCGTGATCGATCTCGGCAATCCCGAGATCGAGACCGCGGACGTGATCGCCGATCGCATCCGCCACGGCCTGAAATATGTCTCGGCGGACCGGCTGATCCCGGCGCCGGATTGCGGCATGAAATATATGCCGCGCGAGATCGCGTTCGGCAAGCTGAAGGCGATGAGCGAGGCTGCGGCTGTGGTGCGGAAGGAGATCAGCTAACGCCTCAAGCTCGTCATGCCCGGGCTTGTCCCGGGCATCCACGTTCTCTTGGCGCAGAAGCGAGAAAGACGTGGATGGCCGGGACAAGCCCGGCCATGACGAATGCCCCCCTACTCCGCCATATTGTGCTGCTGCCAGCGCAGCAGATACGCCTGCAGGCGCCAGATCATCGCCGACAGCGCCACGCCGACCAGCATCAGCACGATCACCGCGACCATCATGCCGGAAGCCTCCGCCGCGCGCTTCCGATTCGATGATCAACCGCCCGATGCCGCGTTCGGCGCCGATGAATTCGCCGACGATGACGCCGATCAGCGCAAAGGAGATCGCCGGCGACAGCGAGGCGAATACCCAGGCCATGGTCGAGGGGATCACGACGGTGCGGGTGATCTGCCATTCGCTGGCGCCAAGCAACCGCGCCACGTTGATAAAACCTTCGTCGATCGAACGCGCGCCTTCGAAGGTGTTGAAGAACACCAGGAACACCACCACGATCCACGAGGTCACGACCTTCGACATATCGCCGATCCCGAACGCCAGCACGATGATCGGCGCCAGCGCGATCCGCGGAATCGAATTCACGGCGGTGATGAAGGGCTGGAAGATCGCGCTGAGGCGGTCCGAGCGCCCCAAAATCAGCCCGACGACAAAGCCGCTGGAAACGCCAAGCAGAAAGCCGAAGAACGTATTTTTCAGGGTGATGGCGGTCGCGACCCAGAGATTGTTTTCGGTGCGCGCCATGCACTTGGCGAAATCGCCGTTGAACCAGCCATTGAATACACCGAGCTTGGACTTGAAGCAGCCCAGGATCAGAAAATGCTGGAAGATCTCGGAAGGTTTCGAGACGAAATAGGGATCGAGCAGATCGGGCACCAGCCAGGGAACGCTGGCATGCAGATCGTAACCCCATTGCCAGATCGACAAGCACGGCAACGCAAATCAGCGCCTGCCAGCCCAGCGTACCGAGGCGACGCCGCGACGTTCTCATTTGCTGCGGCCCTTGACGAATTCCTCGCCGAGCGAGTGCCAGATATGCTGGAACAGTTCGGCGTAGCGCGGGGTTTCGCGCACCTTCACCGCGTCGCGCGGCCGCGGAAAATCCACCTCGAAAATATCCTTGATCATGGCCGGGCCGCGCCGAAAGCAGGATGATGCGGTCGGCCAGCGTCAGGGCCTCGCCGAGATCATGGGTGACGAACAGCACCGTCTGCTGCTCGCGCTCCCAGATCCGAAGCAGCACTTCATGCATGTCGATCTTGGTATGGGTATCGAGCGCGCCGAACGGCTCGTCCATCAGCAGGATTTGCGGCTCGACCACCAGCGTGCGCATCAGCGCCGCGCGCTGCCGCATGCCGCCCGACAGCGTCGACGGATAGGCTTCCTCAAAACCCTGCAATCCCGCCTGCGCGACGCAGGCCGCGATGCGCGCCTTCTGCTCCGCGGCGGGTACGCCCGCAAGCTGCAGGCCATAGCCGATATTGGCGCCGACCGTGCGCCACGGAAACAGCGTGTCGCGCTGAAAGACATAACCGACATTGGGCGTCGCCTTGCCGGCAATCACCGGCATGCCGTCGATCAGGATCTGGCCGCTGCTCGGCCTGATCAGCGTCGCGATCATGTTGAGGATGGTGCTCTTGCCCGAGCCGGACGGCCCGAGCAAGGCGACGAATTCGCCGCGGCGGACGCTGAACGAAACATCGCGCACGGCCTCGATGGCCGTGCCCGCCAGCTGGAACGATTTGCTCAAGCCCCTGACGTCGATACGTTGCACGTCCGCCGGCCGATCCTGCGGCGCCGCGGACATGGCCTGCGTCATCAAGCCGGATATGCCTTTCGCGCCGCGTCGATGAAGCTCGGGCTGACGACCTCGGCTATGCGTAAGCGGCTTGATGCCGGTCATTTCCCGGAACCAGACCTTTTCGCCGCGCGCGAAACCTGCCGCGTCGATGCGTGGCTTCATAGTCCGTGACCTTTTGCAGCGCCGTGATTTCGAGCAAGATTGGCGCTGCGCGACGTGCTGCCGACATAAGGTTCGATCGTCTCGTAAATCTGGTCGGGCGTATGCGTCTTGATCCATTGGGTGGCGCGCCAGATCGCGGTGACGAACGCCTGCATCTTGGCCGGGTCCTTGTCGATCGTCGACTGCACCGTGAAATGCGACGTCACCGGGACCTTGCCGCCGATATACTTGTTCCAGATCGTCTCGTCGGTTCCGTCGAACAGCAGCGCGCCCCAGCCCTCCTCCCTGGATTGATTGAGCAGCGACAGCGAACTCACGAGCACGTCGACCTGCTTGGTCTTCAGCGTGCCCAGCATGGTGTCGACATTGCCGGTGCCGATCCAGGTGACCTTGTCGTCAAGCCCCATGACTTCCATGTAGTAGGAAGCCCAGACATGGTTGGTGCCGCCCAGCGACGAGACCGAGATGATCGGCTTCTTGCCGTCCGGCCGTTTCCACGCCGCGAGCTTCTCCAGCGTCGTGATGCCCTGGTCGAACAGGTCCTTGCGGATGATGAACATCACCGAACTGGAGCGGGTGTCGACCGGCATCAGGACCCGCCCGTTGCGGCCGTGGTTGCTGAGCTGCATCGGATGGGTGATATCGCCGATGCCGACATCGGCTTGCGAAGATGCGATGATCTCGCGCGTCTTGACGCCGCTGCCGCCCTGAATCATTTTGACATCGAGCCCGGCGTCCTTGAAGAAACCGGCGCGATCGGCAACGAAGTGGGTCTGATAGACCGGCACCGCCACCGGATAGACCTCGATGCCGGACATGCCGGCGGCCCGTGCGCGGCCTGTTGCGAGTGCAGCGCCGCCGGCGGCGATGATCGTCAGCGCCGAGCGCCTGGTGAAATGACCTGGCCATCACGCGTGTTCCCTCTTGCTTGCGGCGACTTGTTCAAGTGCATTGAGCACCGCATCGCCCATTTGCTGGGTCGAAAGCTTTGCCGCGCCCGGTTCGGCAATATCGGCGGTTCTGCGCCCCGCCTGCCAAGGCCGCGCCGACGGCTTTTTCGAGCAGATCGGCGTCATCGGGCCGGTTCAGCGTCATGCGCAGCATCATGGCGACGCTGAGAATGGAGCCGAGCGGATTGGCGATGCCCTTGCCCGCGATGTCGGGCGCGCTGCCATGGACCGGCTCATACAGCGCCTTGCGGCGCCCGAACCGGTCGACCGGGCCGAGCGAGGCCGACGGCAGCATGCCGAGCGAGCCCGACGCCATCGCCGCGCAATCGGAGAGGATGTCGCCGAAGATATTGCCGGTCACCATCACGTCGAACTGCGCCGGCTCGCGCACGATCTGCATGGCGGCGTTGTCGACGTAGAGATGATTGAGCTCGACATCGGAGAATTCCTCCGCATGCAGCGCGATGACTTCCTCGCGCCACAGCACGCTGGTCTCCAGCACGTTGGCCTTGTCCACCGAGCAGACCTTGTTCCGGCGCGTCCGCGCCAGTTCGAACGCGGCCCGCGCCACGCGGCGAACCTGGTTGGTGGTGTATTGCTCGGTGTTGAAGCCGCGGCGCTGCCCGTCGGCCAGCGTTTCGATGCCGCGCGGTTCGCCGAAATAGATGCCGCTGGTCAGTTCGCGGATGATGACGAAGTCGACGTCCTTCAGCACACGGGCCTTGAGCGGCGCTGACTCCGCCAAAGCCGGATTGGCGACGATGGGTCGCAAATTGGCGTAGAGATCGTATTTGCTGCGCATCCCCAACAGGCTGCCGGCCTTGCGCGCCGCGGCCGGGACTTCCGTGGTCTCCGGCCCGCCGGTCGCACCCCACAGGATGGCGTCGGCCTCTTCCATCGCCTCGACGGTATCGGCGGCAACACCTTGCCGGTCGCCAGATACGGAATGATGCCGTATTGCGCTTCGCGCAAGGTCACCGGAACGTTCCGCGTTTGGCGGCAAACCAGTTCAGCACGCGATGCGACTGCGCCGTCACTTCCGGGCCGATGCCTTCGCCGCCGACCACGGCGACCTTGGTCATGTTGGACAGATTGTTCATTGGGGGTTTCCTGCAAAATGGATCCACGGCCGCTCGATCGCGGTCGGAAGCCTGAAAGGCTCGGATTTCGTCGTCCCGCCGCAATGTCAGCGCGATTTCGTCGAGACCTTCGAGCAGGCCGGCGCGGCGGCGCGGATCGATCTCGAAACGATGCTGCTTGCCCGAAGGCGACGTGATGGTCTGCGCTTCCAGATCGACGCTGATGCGTCCCGCGCCTTGCGTGAGCTCGACCTCGGCGGCAAGGCCATCGACAATCTCCTTGTCGACGACGATGGGCAGGATTCCGTTCTGGAAGCAGTTGGCGAAGAAAATATCGCCGAAGCCCGAGCCGATGATGGCGCGGATGCCCAGTTCCTGCAGCGACCACACCGCGCCCTCGCGGGACGAGCCGCAGCCGAAATTCGGCCCGGTGACGAGGATTTCCGCCTGCCGGTACGGCTCGCGGTTGAGGATGAATTCCGGATTCTCCGAGCCGTCAGGCAGATAACGCAACGAGCCGAACGCCCATTTGCCGAGCGTGCCGCGAACCGAATTGCCGACCAGCCGCTCGATGCGGATGATGACGTCGGTATCGATGTTGCTGCGCATGATCGGCGCGGCGATCGCCGTCAATTTGTTGAAGGGCTTCGGCATCTAGCGCTCCATGGTCCGCACGTCGGCAATGGCGCCCGAGATCGCGGCGGCCGCCGCCGAGGCCGGGCTCGCCAGATGGGTGCGCGCGCGCGGCCCCTGGCGGCCGATGAAATTGCGATTGGAGGTCGATACCGAACGCTGGCCAGGGGCTACGGTTTCGCCGTTGGCGGCCAGACACATCGAGCATCCGGGCTCGCGCCATTCAAAGCCGGCATCGGTGAAAAGCTTGTCGAGCCCTTCGGCGACGGCATCGCGCTTGACGGTCTCCGATCCCGGCACCACCCAGGCGCGGACGCCCGGCGCCACTTTGCGGCCGCGCGCGACTTCGGCGGCGGCGCGCAGATCGCTCAGACGGCTGTTGGTGCAGGAGCCGATGAAGACCCAATCGACCGGCGTGCCGGCGATCGGCGCCCCGGCCTTGAGGCCCATATAGTCGAGCGCGGTCTCGACCGCGGCGCGCCGCGCCGGATCGGCAATATCTTGCGGATCGGGAATGTGACCGTCGACACCGATGACGTGTTCCGGACTGGTGCCCCAGGTCACCTGCGGGATGATCGTCTCGACATCGATGACGACCTCGCGGTCGAACACCGCATCGGCATCGCTCGGCAGTTTGCGCCACGCCGCGACGGCGCGCTCCCACATCTCGCCTTGCGGCGCGTAGCGCCGGCCCGCGGATATAGTCGTAGGTTTTCTCGTCCGGCGCGATCATGCCCATCTTGGCGCCGAGCTCGATCGACAGATTGCAGATGGTCAGCCGTCCCTCGATCGGCATATCGCGGATCGCACTGCCGGCATATTCGACGGCATAGCCGGTGCCGCCGGCGGCGCCGACATGGCCGATCAGCGCCAGGATCAGGTCCTTGGCGGTGACGCCGGCGGACAGCCTGCCCTCGAACTTCACCCGCATGGTTTTGGGCCGGCGCTGGATCAGCGCCTGCGTCGCCAGCACATGGGTCAACTCGCTCGAACCGATGCCGAAGGCCAGCGCGCCGAGCCCGCCATGCGTGCAGGTATGGCTGTCGCCGCACACGATCACGCAACCGGGCAGGCTGAGGCCGAGTTCAGGCCCGATGACATGGACGATGCCCTGGCCGGGCTCGTCGATATCGAACATCTGGATGCCGCTGGCGGTGGTTTCGACCCGCAGCGCCGCCAGCAGCTCCTGCCCGATCTTGATCGTGCCGGCGCGGCCATGCGCGGTCGAGATCGCATGGTCCGGGGTCGCGAAAGTCAGTTCGGGGTTATGAACCCTGAGGTTGCGGCTCTTGAGGTCGAGCAGGCCGCGCGAGCCGCCGAGATCGTGCAGCAGATGGCGATCGATATGGAGCAGATCGGTGTCGTCGCTGACATGGGCGATGACATGCTGGTCCCAGATCTTGGCCAGCATCGTACGGCCGGGTTTTTCCAAGGCATCTTCTCCGTTTGGCTTCTGAGGCCGGCGGCTTGGCGCCGCTACCCGCCGTTTTGCACGGCTTGCTATTTCAGGCTTCCGCCTTTCCATATCAAAGCATGGCAGGGCGCTGTTCGGCTAGGCCTGACCTGTTCGCTAACGCAGCAATTTGTCGTGTGGTCGCACTTCCCCATAGGCGTCGTTTTTCCGCGTCTATATACCAAGACTAACAAAGAGACGGCCACGCAGAGCAGCGCCAAAAACGGTGAGGGAGAAACCATGGCGAAAATATCCAAGGTACGAAGTCTCGACATTCTCGCCTGCGATGCCGGCTGGCGAAACTATCATTTCGTCAAGATCACCACCGAGGACGGCGTGGTCGGCTGGAGCGAATTCGACGAGGGTTTTGGCTCTCCCGGCCTCGGCACGGTGATCCAGCGCCTCGCGACGCGCGTAGTCGGACAGAATGCCCTTCAGCACGAACGGATTTTTGCCGAGCTGTACGCCGCGACGCGCCCCGGAGCCGGCGGCGTCATCGCGCAGGCGCTGGGTGCGATCGAAAACGCCCTGCTCGACGTCAAGGCCAAGGTGCTCGGCGTGCCCTGCTACGAGTTGCTCGGCGGCAAGATCCGCGATCGCATCCGGGTCTACTGGTCGCATTGCGCGACCTGGCGCATCAATCATCCGACCTGGTACAAGCCGCCGATCATCAGATCTCGACGGCGTCAAGGCGATCGGGCGCGAAGTCCGCGAGAAGAAATTCACCGCGCTGAAGACCAACATCTTCACCTATGACGAGGGCAAGCCGCAGGGCTGGCGCCCCGGATTTGGCGTGCCGTTCGAGCCCGAGACTCAATGTCGACCGCAAGGTGTTGCGCGACCTGCGCATGCATCTGGAAGCCATTCGCGACGGCGCCGGGCCCGATATCGATATCCTGCTCGATCTCAATTTCAACGCCAAGACCGAAGGCTATCTGAAAATCCTGCGCGAAATCGCCGACCTCGACATGTTCTGGATCGAGATCGATAGCTACAATCCCGAGGCGCTCGGTTATATCCGCCGCCACAGCCCGCATCCGATCTCGTCCTGCGAGACGCTGCTGGGCCTTGCGCGAATTCAAGCCCTATTTCCGCGAACAGGCGATGGACGTCGCGATCATCGACACGCCGTGGAACGGGGTGTGGCAGTCGATGAAGATCGCCGCGGCCGCCGACGCCTACGAGGTCAACGTCGCGCCGCATAATTTCTACGGCCACCTCTGCACCATGATGAACGCCCATTTCAGCGCGGCGGTGCCCAATCTGCGCATCATGGAAACCGATATCGACCGGCTGGAATGGGATCACGAGCTCTTCACCCACGTGCCCGATATCCAGGACGGCCATCTGATTATTCCGGACCGGCCCGGCTGGGGCACCGAGCCCAACGAGGAAGCGCTTGCCGCGCATCCGCCGAAGGGCCAGGGCGGGCTGTTGACCTACGGAAGGAAGAACTGAGCGGCGAGATTGATTCACTCACTGTCATGACCGGGCTTGTCCCGGCCATCCACGTCCTTTCTTGCTGCTGCAGCGAAGGACGTGGATGCCCGGCACAAGGCTGCACAAGGCCGGGCATGACGAGCTTCAGCATCACTCCGCTATCTCAACCCAAACCGGCTGATGATCGGATGCGGCGGTCACCTCATCGACCTCGATACGGCGAACGCGATCCGCCATGTCTTCGGTGACAAAGACGAAGTCGCGGCAATCCGCGCCGGCAGGCCATTGCACATGGTCATGAATGCCGCAGGTCGGCCGATGCGGTTCGCCCGGACGGCAGAGCGTCCACGCATCGCGATAGTTCAGCCCCGGCCGCGCCGATGCCTGCAGCAACAGATATTGGGGATCCGAGACGTCGAAATTGAAATCGCCGCATAAAAGGCTCGTGGCCGGCGCGATCTGGCTGCCATAGGGATCTGTATGTTTAGAACTGCCGGTCAGGGGATATGCCGGAAGCCTCTTCCTGCAAATCCAGCAACCGCACGATCTGCGCCTCGCGCTGTGCCGCGGAATGAAACTCAAGATGCGTGTTGACGATCGCGCATCGGGCCGAACGCGGCCTGCACCGTGACCTCCAGCGCCAACCGCCGCATGCTGCGCGCCACACCGGCCCGCGGCCACGGCAGAAGATGACCGGCAACCTGCGAGAACCGGCAGCCGCGACAGCGTCATATTGCCGAAACGATGGCGCCTGACCCTGGCCGTCGATCGTTTCGACCGCCGGCCGAAACACCGGCCGGTAGTCGGGCAGCAACGCGGCGAGTTGGGCGCTTTGATCGGCGCCGCCATCCAGGGCATCGAAACCATCAGACACCTCCTGAAAGCAGAACACATCCGCATCCGCCAGCGATCTGGCCACCGCGACGATCCGCGCCAGATCGACGACGCCGTCGCAGCCTTTGCCGCACTGGATGTTCCAGGTCACCAGACGCATCAGCGAATGCCCGCCCGCATGAAGGACTGCACGAATTGCCGCTGGAACAGCAGAAACGCAATCAGCAGCGGCGCCATCGTCATGACCGTCGCGGCCGAAATGATCGACCAGTCGACGCCCGGTCTCCGGCGCGCCGAATACCGCAAGTCCGACGGTCAGCGGCCGGCTTCCGACCGAATTGGTCACGATCAGCGGCCAGAGAAAATTGTTCCAGTGATAGCTGACCGAGACCAGGCCAAAGGCGATATAGGTCGGCCGCGCCAGCGGGATATAGACCCGCCAGAGCACCTGCAACGGACCGGCGCCCTCGACGCGCGCCGCGTCGACCAGTTCCTGCGGAATGCTCTTGAAGGTCTGCCGCAGCAGGAAAATCGCGAAGGCGCTGGCAAGATAAGGCAGCGCGATCGCCGGAATGGTGTCGAGCAGCCCGATCGCGCTGATCGCGCGGTAGTTCTCCACGATCAGCACGTCCGGCATAATCATCAGTTGCAACAGCACCAGCGCGAACGCGATACCGCTGCCTCTGAACTTGAACCTGGCGAAAGCATAGGCAGCCAGCGTCGACAGCACGAGTTGTCCGGCCAGTACCAGGCAAACCAGCATGATGGTGTTGAGATAATATCGTCCGAACGGCGCCTGGCTCCAGGCCCGGACAAAATTCTCCAGCGTCCACGGCGCGGACAGGCTGAACGTGGTCGCATAGGCCGCCGGATGAAATGCCGCCCAGAACGCGTAGGCGAGCGGCGCCAGCCAGACCAACGCCAACAGCCACGCCGCGATCATCTCGATGGGGTGGGTTCGCCGGTTCATTGGTAGTGAATCCTGCGGTCGAGATAGCCGAACTTGACCAGCGCCAGCGTGCTCAGGATCGCCAGCAGCACCACCGTCAGCGTCGCCGCATAGGCCTGGTCCTGAAAGGTGAAGGCGACTTCGTAGATGTAATACAGCAGCAGCGAACTGGCATTGCTGGGACCGCCCTTGGTCATGATGACGAGGTGATCGACCAGCTTGAAGGAGTTGATGACGGCGTTGATCGCGACAAAGAGCGTGGTCGGCATCAGCAGCGGAAACGTGATGCGGCGGAAGGTATACCAGCGGCTGGCGCCTTCCACCGCCGCGGCCTCCTCCAGATCGGGCGAGAGCTGCTGCAGGGCTGCGAGATAGAAGATCATGAAGAAGCCGGCTTCCTTCCAGATCACCATCACGATCAGGCAGCCCATCACGGTGCGGGGATCGCCGAGCCAATTCCATCCGGGCAGGCCGGCAAGGCCGCGCAACTGATCGAGCAGGCCATAATCCGGCGTGTAGAAGAACAGCCAGATGTTGGCGACCGCGATCATCGGCAGAACCGTCGGGGTGAAAAAGGCCAGCCGCAGGAAACCCCTGCCGCGCATATTGCGGTTGACCCACAGCGCCATCAACAGCGCCAGCGCGATCGAGGTCGGAACGGTGCCGAGCCCGAACCAGAAATTATTGGTCAGCGCCTTCCAGAAAATCGCGTCGTCGAACATGGCGCGATAATTGTCGAAGCCGACGAACAGTTCGGCGCCGTTGCGGCGCGCAACGAAAAAACTGTGCCTGATCGTGGCGAGCACGGGATAATGCGTGAAGGCCGCCAGCAGAACCGCCGCCGGCAAAAGCAACAGCCACGCATTGACCGCATTCCACCACGCATGCGACTTCGGCGCGCGTGAAATGACCGGCGATGGGGCTGTTTGATCCGTCATGGTATTGGCGACGGGACGGCGGATTGCCGCCGTCTCGTCCTCCGTTTCCTGCTACTTGTACGCGCGCAAGACGCGATCGGCCTGCTGCTGTGCCGCAGCCAGCGCCTCCTGCGGCTTCTGATCGCCGGTCACGGCCGCCTGCACCGCATCGTTGACGAATTTGTAGATGCGGCCGTTCTCGTGCACCGACAATTCGGGTACCGCGTGATCGAGCTGATCGCGCGCGACGATAGCTGCCGGAAATTCCCTGGCGTATTTCTCCATCGCTTCGGTCTTGTAGGCCGCCGGCGACACCGCGACATATCCGGTCTTGATGCTCCATTCCGCGGCGCGCTCGGGAGCCGTCATCCACTGGACGAATTTGACCGCGGCTTTCTGCTGCTCCGGCGACGCGCTCTTGAAGATATAAAAACTGCCGCCGCCGGTCGGCGAGCCGCGCTGCTCCCGGGCGGGCAGGATCGCAACGCCGAAGTTGAACTTGGCGCCGTCCTTCACCGCGGTCAGATTGCCGGTGGTGTGCCACATCATCGCGGTCTTGCCCTCGAGGAAGTCGGTACGCAGTGTTGCCCAGTCGACGGTCCCCGTCGGCATCACCGCTTCCTTGCGCGACAGGCCGACCCAGTAGTCCAGCGCCGCGACGGTTTTCGGTGCGGTGAGGAGAACTTCATTGCCGGCATCGTTCATCAGCTTCTGGCCGTTTTCGATCGCAAGCGCCTGCAGCATCCAATAGGCGTAGCCGGTGGTCGGAATTTCAACACCCCAGCGCGTCACATTTCCGGAAGCGTCCTTCTTGACGAGCTTCTTGCCCATCGCGGTCATATCGTCCCAGCTCGCGGGCGCCTTTTCGGGATCAAGCCCGGCGTCCTTGAAGGCGTCCTTGTTCCAGAACAGGACGATGGTCGAACGCTGGAACGGAATGCTCCAGGTCTTGCCGTCGACCTGCCCGTTCGCCATGAAGGCCGGATAGAATTCCTTGAACCATCCCTTGTCGCCGACAAGGCCGTCGAACGGCACGATCGCGTTCTCGTCGATCAGGGTGAAGACGTCGGTCGAAAGCAGCACCGACAATTGCGGCGGCTGGCCGCCCTTCATGGCGGTCATCGCTTTCGTCATCGTGTCGGTGTAGTTGCCGGCATAGACCGCCGTCACCTTGATGTCCGGATTTTCCTTTTCGAAACGGCCGACCATGTCGTCGATGATTTTGGTCACGGGGCCGCCGACCGCGACCGGGTAATACATCGTCAGATCGACCGCGGCCGCCGGATGTGGCAAAGCAAGCAGCGCTGCGAGCGCTCCAACCAGCATCGTTCCAAAAAGCTTCAATTTGGCCTCCCTTGTTGCAGCGCTTGTCGCGCCCTTGATACGGCAGAACCAGGCTTCACCCGGCCGCGACGGTTGCATCGCCGGTTCCGGATTCGAGCCGGCGGCCCGTCGTTTGATTGAATTGATGCTCGTCACTGGCCGTCCATGCAAGCCTGATATCGTCGCCCGGCGCGGCTTTGCTGAAACCGTCCTGCCGCACCGAGACCGGCTGGCCCTCGATCTCGCAAAGCACAATGCTGTCGGCCCCGAGATGCTCGACGCTCTTTACGCGCGCCGGATGACCATCCTGCGACACGATACGGATATGCTCGGGACGAATGCCGATCAGCTTGCCGCCGCTTTCGATCAGATTCATCGGCGGCGTGCCGATAAATCTCGCCGTGAAAGCGGTCGCGGGACGGCTATAGAGTTGCTCCGGCGGGCCATCCTGCTCGATGCGCCCCTCGCGCATCAATACAACGCGGTCAGCCATGGTCATGGCCTCGGTCTGGTCGTGCGTGACATAGACCATCGTCATTCCCAGCCGCTGTTGCAATGCGCGAATCTCGGTGCGCATTTCATGGCGCAGCTTGGCGTCGAGATTCGACAAGGGTTCATCCATCAGGCAGAGCCTGCTTTCCGCGATGATGGCGCGGCCGAGTGCGACCCGTTGACGCTGGCCGCCCGATAATTGCGACGGCTTGCGATCGAGTAGCTGCGCCAGGCCGACGATATCGGCGACCCGCTTAAGGCGAGAATCACGCTCGGCCCGGGAGACACGGCGCACGCGCAGGCCAAAGATGATATTTTCAGCCACGCTGAGGTGAGGAAACAGCGCGTAGGACTGGAACACCATCGAGATGCCGCGTTGCGCGGGTGTCAGATGCGTGACGTCGGTTCCGCCGATTTGAACCGTCCCGCTGTCAGGCTGCTCCAGCCCGGCGATCAACCGCAGCGTCGTCGACTTGCCGCAGCCTGAGGGGCCAAGCAGCACGAGCAACGAGCCCTCATCCGCCGTGAGGCTGATGCTGTCGACTGCCCGCGCCGAACCCCAGCTCTTGACGACGTGATCCAGCTTGACTGCCGACATGACCGACCGATTGTGGAAAGAGCCACCTTTGACATTGGCCTCCGTTGCCTGCGAGGTCAACGCCACCCTGCCCACGCGAGCTCAGGTGTGGTGGCGAAAACGTCTATCGAGCCTGTCTTTGACTACCTCGACAAATCGTCGCGACATTGAGAATATTTCGCCAACGGAACCGCCGACACTGGACAAGCGGCCGGCATCCGGTTCTATTTGTATGACCAGATTGAAGGCCGGCTTATAGCCGGGAATGACCAAAACTGACGTTCGCAGCAACGACGAGCGCCGGCAAAGCAACCGAATGGGAGAAACCACATGGCCATTTCACGTCGTGACGTTTTATTGGGCGGCGCCGGCGCCATCGGCGCCGCTACATTTTCATTTCCAAAACCCGCCATCGCGCAGGTCGAGCCGATCAAGATCGGCTTGCTTGCCGCGATGACCGGGCCGAGCTCGGCGCCGACCATCGGCTTCAACCGCGGGGTGGTCTTCGCGGTCGACAGCATCAACGCCGCCGGCGGCGTCAAGGGCCGCAAGATCGAGATCATCACCCGCGATACCCAGGGCGATCCGACCAAGGCGGTGAACGCCACGCAGGAATTGATCAGCCAGGCCAAGGTGCACGCGATCTGGGGTCCGTTCAATTCGGGCGAGGCGCTGGCCACCACGCCGATCATGGCGCGCGCCAAGATGCCGAACATTCATCCCTGCGTGGTGGAAACCCTGATCGATCCCGTCAAATTTCCCAACGCGTTCCGCCTCGCGCCGTCCAACAGCCAATGGGACGATGCCGTCCGCAACTATTGCCTCAACATCCTCAAGGCGAAAAAGGTCGCCGTCATCGGCGATACCACCGGCTACGGCGTGACCGCGCTCGGCGCATCGGTGGCGGCGTTCAAGAAGGACGGCGCCGACGTGGTCTACCAGGCCAATATCGATGCCACCCAGCCCGACATGACCCCCGACATGCTGCGCGCCAGGAATGCCGGCGCCGAGGTCATCGTGGTCTGGAGCGTGACCACCGGCATGGAAGCGCGGATGTTCAACACCCGCGCGGCCATGAACTGGGACGTCTCCTTTGTCGGCCATCCCTCGCTCTCGTCCGGTGAAATCGCCGGCCTCGTCGAGAAACCCGCCAACTGGGAAAAGGTCTACGCCATCGGCTACAAGAGCTGCAGCTACGATGCCGCCGGCAAGCTGCCCGCCAAGTCGCAGGATCTGGTCGATCGCCTCACCAAGGCGAAGGTCGCGATGAACGACACGCTGTTGTGGTGGATTGCCGGCGGCGTCGATGCCATCGAGCTGATCGCCAAGGGCGTCGAAACCAGCGGATCGACCGAAGGCGAAGGCCTGATCAAATACTGGAATTCGCTGTCGAAATATCCCGGCTATTTCGGCAACTACACCTTCACGCCTAGCCAGCACAACGGCTATCCGACCGACGAGGTCGTGATGTCGGCTGCCTCTACTGCCAAGAACGGTACCTTCGCACTGGCGCCGGGCTATACCTGACGGCTAGCCGCGGGGAGCATCACCCATGCTGGCCTCGATTCTCGCTTCCGGCCTGGCGGCGGGCGCGATCTACGCGCTCGTCGGCGTCACCTACAACACCATGTTCTCGACCTCGCGGGTGATGAGCTTCACCTCCGGGCAGCTCGCCATGCTCGGCGGCGTGTTCGGCTCGATGTTCATGCTGAAACTGGGGCTGCCGGTCCTCGCCGGACTGCTGCTGACGCTGCTCGGCTGCGCCATTATCGGCGTCATCACCGAATTCGTCGCGGTGCGTCCGGTGCTCAAGAGCCTCGACCAGCATCTCTATGTGCTGTCGACGCTGGCGCTGGCGCTGATGATCCAGCAGGTCGCGGCGATCGAATGGGGCACCGAGCCGCAGCCGTTCCCGCGCCTGGTCGGATGGGGCAGCGGCGTCTGGGACGAGAAATTCTGGCTGCCGATGGTGGCCTGCGCCGTCATCATCGTCGGGCTGGAATATCTCTACCGCCGCACGCTGGTCGGCCGCGCCTTTGTGGCGATCGCCGAGGATAATTTCGCGGCGCGCGCGCTCGGCCTGCCCGAGCGCAATCTGCGGGTCGCGAGCTATGCGCTGGCCGGCGTGATCGGCGGCGCCGCGGGCTTTGCCGGCGGCGAATTGCTGCTGGCGTTCTTCGCCAACGGTGCGCTGCTGAATTTCTACGGCTTCGTGCCGGTGGCGCTCGGCGGCCTCGGCAACAACCGCGGCGCCATCATCGGCGGCCTCGCGCTCGGCCTGTTCCAGCAGGCGGCCAACTTCATGGTCGGCGGCATCTTCTCCTCGGTCGCCGTGTTCACGCTGTTCATCATCGTGCTGCTGGCCGCACCGCAGGGCCTGTTCGGCTCGGCGCCGGCGCGGAGAGTGTGATGAGCGCGATCACCTCCACGCCCGTGAACGGCGAGACCCGCATATCGCATGCGGTGCTGCCGTCGCTGCTGCCCTTCCTCGGCATCCTCGCCGTCGCGATGATCTTGCCGTTCGTCAGCAACGATTACTGGGCGCTGATCGGCACCCGCGCGGCGATCTACTGGGTGCTGGTCTCCGGACTGAACCTGATCGTCGGCTTCGCCGGCCATCTCGCCATCGGCTATGTCGCGCTGCTGACGCTGGGCGCCTACACCACCAGCGTGCTGGTCGCCGGCAATGTGATGCCGGCCGTGCCGGTGTTCGCCGCGCTGCCGATCGCCGGCTGCGTCGGCGCGGTGTTCGGCGTCGTCGTCGGCCTGCCCGCTTTGCGGCTGCGCACCTTCTATTTCGCGATGTCGACGCTGGGCTTCGCCACCATCGTCACGCAGATCGCGCTGGCGTGGCAGAGCGTCACCGGCGGCGGCATCGGCATTGTCGGGCCGGAATTTCCCGCGCCCTTCAATACCGCCTGGGGCTATTACTATCTCTGCATCGGCTTTGCCGGCGTCTGCACCTGGATGAGCGCCAACATCGCCCACAGCCGGTTCGGCCGCGCGCTGATCGCGGTCCGCGACGCCGAAGTCGCGGCCGAGGCCACCGGCATTTCCAAGCCGCAACATGCTGATCGCGATCTTCCTGTTCGCCGGCGCGCTCGCGGCCATCGCCGGCGGACTGTTCGCGAGCCTGCAGACCTACATCACGCCGGATGCCTTCACCTTCGATCTGTCGGTGCTGTTCTTCATCGCGATCCTGATCGGCGGCCGCGGCTCGATCCTGGGGCCGATGCTCGGCACCATCATCCTGACCATCCTGCCGGAGATCGCCGCACCCCTGGCGGCGTGGTCGACCTTCCTCTACGCGGTGTTGCTGCTGGTGATCGTGCTGGCGATGCCCGGCGGCATCGCGGCACTGCTGGATTTTCGCAACCGCCGCCCGCTCGCCAGCAACCGCGCCATCGTGCCGCGCCCGGCCGCATTGGGCGGATGCCATGCGCAAGACCGGCGCCGGCAAGACGCTGGGGCTGCGCGGCATCGTGCTGACCTTCGGCAATGTGCGCGCCATCGACGGTCTCGATCTCGATGTCGCGCCCGGCCAGATCCACGGGCTGATCGGCCCCAACGGCAGCGGCAAGACCACGACGCTGAACGTGATCTCCGGCTACTACGCCGCCAGGGCCGGAACCATGACCTTGGGAGACGATCCGCTGCCGCCGGGCCTGCCGGTGCTGCGCGCCGGCCAGCGGCATCGCCCGCACCTTCCAGACCCCGCGCGTGATCGGCGAGGCCTCGGTGCTGCAGAACGTCATGATCGGCGGCACCATCGAGGGGACAGCCAGCTTCGTCGAAGCGATGCTGCTGTTGCCGCGCCATCACCAGGACGAGCGCAGGCTCAGCGCCAAGGCACGCGCGCTGCTCGGCGTGGTCGGGCTTGAAACGCTGGCCGAGGTTCGCGCCGACCGGCTGCAGCACAGCGAGTTGCGCTTCATCGAGATCGCGCGCGCGCTGATGCTCGATCCCGATTTCCTGCTGCTCGACGAGCCCGCCGCCGGCCTGTCCAACGACGAGATCGAGCGGCTGGCCGCGCTGATCAAGGCGATCGCGCGGCGCGGCACCGGCGTGCTGCTGGTCGAACACCATGCCGACCTGATCTTCGATATCTGCGACCAGGTCACCGTGCTCAATCTCGGCCGCACGCTGGCCGCCGGCACGCCGGCAGAAATCCGCATCCACAAGGAGGTGGTCAGTGCTTACCTCGGCGCCTGAGCCTTTGCTTGCCGTCGCAGGCCTTGAGGCCGGTTACGGCAAGATCCGCGTGCTGCACGGCGTCGATCTTGTCGTCGCCCCCGGTGAAATCGTCGCTTTGCTCGGCCCCAATGGCGCCGGCAAGACCACCCTGCTGCGCGCGCTGTCTGGACTGCTTCCGGTCAATGCCGGACATGTCCGTTTCGACGGACGCGACATGACCGGCACCACGCCGCGCGAGGCTGCGCGCGCCGGCCTCGTGCATGTGATCGAAGGTCATCGGGTGTTCACGCAGATTTCGGTGACCGACAATCTGTTGCTGGCGGGCTACGACCTGCCGCGCGGCGAGCGAACGGCGCGGGTCGAGCAGGCGCTGTCGTATTTTCCGGAGATCGCCGAAAAGCGCAGCGAGCGCGGCGGCGCGCTCAGCGGCGGCCAGCAGCAGATGCTGGCGGTCGCCCAGGGCCTGGTGCGGCGCCCTCGCCTGTTGATGCTCGACGAACCCTCGGCCGGCCTGTCGCCGGTACTGGTCGATCGCGTGCTCAACGTCATCGGCCAGTTGCGCGCGCAGGGCACCGCGGTGCTGCTGGTCGAGCAGCTCCTGGAAAAAGCGCTGGGCGCCGCCGACCGGGTCTATGCGCTGGTGCAGGGACATATCGTGCTGCAAGCGCCGACCAGCGAGCCTAATCTGCCGCAACGGCTGGAGCGGGCGTATTTCGGCCATGAGAGCCACGCGCTGGCCGGTGGCTAGGGTGACCTCATAAATTGAAGGGGTCGGCGGACGTCTGCTTTGGTGCGCATAACGAACTCAAGTCGGACATCCCGCCATGTCCGAAAAGTGCCAAGAGCGCGCGCGGGCAGGAACGACAACAGAGAATAGCTCTTCTGAATTGACCCTTTTCTTTATTGATCGCCTTGTTGCGCAAGATGACCAAACCAACTGGGCAATGGTCGTTTATGATCGATCCAAAATGAACCACAAAGGACGCTCAGCCGAGCTTCTCGCAAAATGCACGGCGCTTGATCTTTAATCGCTCCATCGATAGTTGCCTGTTTTCCGCATTTGGCTGCGTGCTTGATGAGTCCGCGCCCCGGCCACCCGCGCCGTCACTCCTTCGACACCACGAGCTTCAGCGACATCGACGCCACCGTCGCGGCGACCATGATCGCGGCCATGGCGGAGAGGCCGAAGATGTAGGAGCCGGAGAACTCCTTCAGCCAGCCCATCATGTAGGGACCGGCAAAGCCCCCGACCGTGCCGATGCTGTTGATGAAGGCGAGCCCGCCGGCGGCGGCGACGCCAGTCAGGAAGCGCGTCGGAATGCTCCAGAAGATCGCCCGCGCCGCGGTCACGCCGATCAAAGCGGCGCTGAATCCGATCAACGCGATCGCCAGCGAACCGGACAGGATCGGCGCCACCAGCCCTGCTCCGCCAAGCAAGCACGCGATGGCGAGATTGACGATGCGGCGGCCTTGCCGGTCGACGTAGCGCGCCCATAGCAGCATGCCCACGGTCGCGAACAGATAGGGGATCGCCGAGATCCAGCCGATCGCAAGGGTCGACAGGTGGTACTCTTTGAGGATCAGCGGCAGCCAGATCCCGATTCCGTAAGACCCCAGCGTGAAGCCGAACTGGATCGCGGCGAGGATCAGCACGCGGGTGTCTTTCAGGGTGGCCCACAGCGACGTCGGCGACCGCTCGCGCACTTCGGAGGCAAGCACGCGATTCAACTCGTCGCGTTCGTCCGGCGTCAGCCATTTCGCGCTGTCCGGCCGATCCGCGAGCAGACGCAAGGTCAGCAGGCCCAGCGGTATGCAAGGCAGGCTGACCAGCAGAAACAGCCATTGCCATCCGGCCAGGCCCCAGATCCCATCCATCTGCAGCAGCATGCCGCAGACCGGGCCGCCGATCAGCGAGGATGCGGGAATCCCGACCAGGAACCAGGCCAGCATCCGCGTGCGGAACTGGACCGGAAACCAGGCGGCGAGAAAGAAGGTTACGCCCGGAAAAAAGCCGGCTTCCGCGATGCCGAGCAAGAGCCGCAGCCCGTAAAAGCTGTTCGGCCCGACCACGAAGGCGGTCGCAGCCGACACCAGCCCCCAGGTGATCATGATGCGCGCCAGCCAGCGCCGCGCACCGAAACGATACAGCAGCAGGTTGCTCGGTATTTCGAACGTCGAATAGCCCAAAAAAAGCACGCCGGCGGCGAAGCCGAACTGGCTCGCGGTCAGCCCGAGTTGCTGATTCATGGTCAGGGCCGCGAAACCGAGACTGGTGCGGTCGAGATAGTTGAACAGGTAGGCGATGGTCAGCAGCGGCACAAAGCGCAGCGCGGCCTTCCGGATCGCGCTTTGCAGCAGGATCTCCGGACCCGACAAAACGGAAACGCCGGCATCTTCAGCGACGCCCTGCGACGAAAGTGTCATGGTCCGCTTACCTCCCCTGCGCCCCCGCCATTCTCGGATCGAGATCGGAATATTCGATCCGGCGGCGGGTTCCCATGTCTGCCCTCCGTAGTTTCGGGCTCTGCATGTGGCCGAAAGAGGCTACCATGGGTTGACCCAATTACCATTCGCCAATGGCCTTGCCCTTTACTGGCCGTTATTGCTGCAAAAGCGGGCACCGCCTGCGGCAAAAAGCGAGATGACGCCAATATCGACAGGGCCCGTCACTACGGGTAGGGTCCGCGGCAAAAGAGCATTCCGGAGATACGCCTTGCAGGGAAGATTTACGTGGAAGCGCGACTACTATGCCGGCGGTCTGATGCTGCTGATCGGCGTGGGAGCCGCGGTGACGGGCACGGGCTACAAATTCGGCACTCTCGCCAGAATGGGCCCCGGCTTCATGCCGGTCGTGCTGGGTGTGGTGCTGGCATTCCTCGGCATCCTGATCGCCGGCACAGCGCTCGGATCGTCCGAACCCGACGAGAGCAAATTCCTGCCGGCCAAGCCGCAATGGTTCGGCTGGTTCTGCATTCTCGCCGGTCCGATCCTGTTTATCATCCTCGGCCATTACGGCGGCATGATCCCGGCAGTATTCGCCTGCGTATTTGTCTGCGCGCTTGGCGACGAAACCGGCACCTATAAGTCATCGGCGATCCTGGCGGCCGGCATCACCGTGTTCGGCGTGGTGCTGTTCCACTATGTGCTGTCCATACCGTTTCCGCTGCTGCGCGGGGTGAACCTGTGATTTCCACCGCAATTACCGATCTCTGGTACGGCTTCGGCGTCGCGCTCGAGCCGCACAATCTGATGTACTGCTTTCTCGGCGTGCTGGTCGGCAACCTCGTCGGCGTGCTGCCGGGAATGGGACCGGTCGCGACGATCTCGATCCTGCTGCCGCTGACCTTCGGGATGGCGCCGGTGCCGGCGATCCTGATGCTGTCCGGCGTCTATTATGGCGCCCAGTACGGCGGCGCCATCTGCTCGATCCTTTTGAATCTGCCATGTCATCCGCCACATGCGGTGACCTGTCTGGACGGGTTTCCGCTGACAAAACAGGGCAAGGGCGGCACCGCGCTCGGCATCACCATCATCGCCGCCTTCATCGGCGCCTCGTTCGGCATCACCGAGATGATCTTCCTGGCGCCGTTCCTGGTCAGCGTGGCGCTGCAGTTCGGACCCGCCGAAGTCTGCTCGCTGATGCTGGTCGGCCTGCTTGCAGGCTCGACGCTGGCAAAGGGCTCGCCGCTCAAGGGCATCGCGATGACGGTGTTCGGCCTGCTGGTCGGCATTGTGGGATCCGATATCGAGACCGGACAGCCGCGCTTCACCTTCGGCATCACCGAGCTGTTCGACGGCGTCGAGATCATCGCGCTGGCGCTCGGCATGTTCGGCATCGCCGAGTTCATGAACAGCATCAACAATACCGAAACCGTCGACCTGAAATACGCCAAGGTCGGCGTCTCCGACATGTTTCCATCGAAGGCCGACCTCAAGGTGGCGTTTTGGCCGATGATCCGCGGCACCTTCATCGGCAGCCTGTGCGCGCTGATTCCGGGCACCGGGCCGACCATCGCCTCCTTTGTGTCCTACGCTACCGAAAAGAAGATATCGAAGACACCTGAGCGTTTCGGTCACGGCGCGATCGAGGGCGTCGCGTGTCCCGAGGCTTCGACGCATTCTTCGGTGCAGGGCGATTTCATCCCCACGATGAGCCTGGGAATTCCCGGCGATACCGTGATGGCGCTGCTCCTGGGCGCGCTGATCATTCACGGCATCGTTCCCGGCCCGCAGCTCATCAGCCAGCACGCCGATATCTTCTGGGGCCTGATCGCCAGCTTCTGGATCGGCAATATCCTGCTGGTCATCCTCAATGTGCCGATGATCAGTATCTGGGTGAAGCTGCTGAGCATTCCGTACCGCTACCTGTATCCGAGCGCGATGTTCTTCGTTTGCATCGGGGTCTATGCCGCCAACAACGACATGTTCCAGGTCGGCGAAACCCTGTTCATCGGGGTGCTCGGCTACATCCTGCTGCGTCTCGACTTCCATCCGGCGCCGATCCTGCTCGGCTTCGTGCTCGGACCGCGCTTCGAGGAAAACTTCCGGCGCAGCATGCTGATCTCACGCGGTGACCTCATGACTTTTATCGAGCGGCCGATCAGCGCCTTCTTCCTCACGATCTGCGTGATCCTGATCGTCGCGCAGATTTATGTCTGGCTGCGCAAGCCGAAGATATTTGCCGAGGAAAAGGCGATCGAGGCCGAAGTGCCGCGCAGCGGCTATTCGGAACTGGCGGAATAACGCGCAGGCTTTGAACAGGCGTCCGTCATTAAACGAAGGTATCGGCTAACCCTCAGCCGAGGTATCGGCCAGCCTCGGCCGGTATCGCCGCTTTGCCTTTTCATTGGTCTTTCTTGGCCCTGTTACAGCCCCCTGTCAGGCGCTAGTATTCGGACAGAACAAGCCTACCCCCAGGGAGAAAACCGATGAAGAATACCCCTATTTCGCGCCGCGCCGTGCTGGCCGGCACGGTGGCGAGCGGAGCGCTCGGCCTTTCCGGATTTCCGGCCCGCGCCGAGGTGAACTGGAAGAAATACGCCGGCACCAAGCTTGAAGTGATCCTCGCCAAGGGTCCGCGCGGCGACAACCTGCAAAAGAACATCAAGGAATTCACCGACCTCACCGGGATCGAGGTGGAATCCGAACAGATTCCCGAGCAGCAGCAGCGTCAGAAGGCCGTGATCGAACTCACGTCCGGCAAACCGAGCTTCGACGTCGTTCATTTGAGCTACCATGTGCAGAAGCGCCAGTTCGAGAAGGCCGGCTGGCTCGCCGACATGACCGGCTACATGAAGGACCCGAACCTCACGGCAGCCGACCTCGTCGAAAGCGATTTTTCGGCTGCCGGGCTGCAATACGCCAAGAACGACAAGGGGCAGATGCTCTCGCTGCCGTGGTCGGTCGATTACTTTATCCTCTATTACAACAAGGAACTGTTCGCGAAGAAGGGCGTCGCGGTACCCAAGACCTTCGACGAGATGGTCGTGGCCGCCGAAAAGCTCACCGATGCAAAGGAAGGAACCTTCGGCTTTGTCGGACGCGGCTTGCGCAACGCCAATATGACGCTGTGGACCAACTTCTTCCTCAACTATGGCGGCGAATTCCTCGACGCCAAGGGCAACATCCTGACCGACGGCCCCGAGGCGATCGAAGCCACCAAGATGTATCAAACGCTGCTGACCAAGTCGGCTCCTCCCGGCGTTGCCGGTTTCAACTGGATGGAGTCGATGGCCTCGTTCACGCAAGGCCGCTCGGCGATGTGGATTGACGGCGTCGGCTGGGCGCCGCCGCTGGAAGACCCGGCTGCTTCGCGTGTCGTCGGCAAGGTCGGCTACACCATGGTGCCGGCCGGACCGAAGGGCCAGTACTCTGCGACCTATGGCGACGGCCTCGGCATCGCGCAGGCAAGCACCAAAAAGGAAGCCGCCTATCTGCTCTGCCAATGGGCGGTGTCGAAGGCGCAAGGCGCGCGGCTGCTGCAAGCCGGCGGCGGCGTTCCGTTCCGCAACTCGATCCTCAACGACGAGGAAGTGCGCAAGGGCGTGAAGCTGCCAAAGGAATGGCTGCAATCGGTGATCGACGCGGCCAAGATCAGCAAGCTTGGCCTGCCGGTTATCATTCCGGTCGCCGAATTCCGCGATCTGGTCGGCGCCGGAGTGACAGCGACGCTGGCCGGGGCTGACCCAGCGACCGAACTGAAAAAAGCGCACGAGCAATTCCGTCCGATCCTGGAGCGCAGCGAAAAGGCGTGAGTGCGATTGTCGAGCCGGCTGAGGTCGCAGCCGGCTCCCGCGGCGAACCGCAGCGGGAGTTGCGGCCGCCATCCTATTGGCCGTTTGTGATCCCGGCGCTGATCGTGGTTCTCGCGGTGATCATTTTCCCGTGGGCCTACACGATCTGGATGAGCCTGCACGAATGGAAGGTCGGCTCGCCGCCGACCTTCGTCGGCCTTGCGAACTACATCCGGCTGCCGAGTGATTCCCGTTTCGTTGAATTGGTGGAGCACACCCTGGTCTACACCGTGCTGTCGGTGGTGCTGCCGCTGATACTGGGCACGCTAGCGGCGGTGGTGTTCAACAACAAGTTTCCGATGCGCGGATTCCTGCGCGGGCTGTTCATCCTGCCGATGATGGCGACCCCGGTCGCCATTGCGCTGGTGTGGACGATGATGTTCCACCCGCAACTGGGCATCCTCAATTACCTGCTCTCGCTGGTCGGCCTGCCGCCGTCCCTGTGGGTATTCCACCCCGCAACTGTCATTCCTTCGCTGGTGATGGTCGAGACCTGGCAGTGGACGCCGCTGGTGATGCTGATCGTGCTCGGCGGCCTCGCCGCGATCCCGGCCGAGCCCTATGAGAGCGCGCAAATCGACGGCGCCACCCGCTGGCAGGTGTTCCGCTACATCTCGCTGCCGCTGATCATGCCGTTCCTGTTCATCGCGGCCATGATCCGCATGATCGACGCCGTCAAAAGCTTCGATATCATCTTTGCGATCACGCAAGGCGGCCCCGGCAGCGCTTCCGAGACCATCAACCTCTATCTCTACAGCGTCGCCTTCGTCTATTACGACGTCGGATATGCCTCGGCGATTGTCGTGGTGTTTTTCGCCCTGATCGTCGCGCTGGCCGGCGCGCTGCTTCGGCTGCGCCAGACCACGCACTGGAACGAGACCGGGGGCGAGGCATGAGCCCGTTGCGACGCCTGCTCGGCAATATCGGTCTCGGCTTCTCGGTGTTTGTCATCGTATCGCCGGCCGTGCTGTTCTTTCTCTGGATGATCTCGCTGTCGGTCAAATTCGAGATCGACAACGCGTCGTATCCGCCGGTGTTCATTCCCGAACGTTTCAACTGGGGCAATTACGCCGCCGTCATCGACTCCAAGCGGTTCACGACCTACTTCATGAACAGCCTGATCGTGACGGGGGCTGCGACCGCCTTTGCGCTGCTGGTCGGCGTGCCCGCGGGTTACGGCCTCGCCCGCATGCAGGCACACAAGGCGGCGATCGTGATCCTGATCGCGCGCATTACGCCCGGCCTGTCCTATCTGATTCCGCTGTTTCTGCTGTTCCAGTGGCTGGGACTGCTTGGAACGCTATGGCCGCAGATCCTCATTCATCTGGTGGTGACGGTGCCGATTGTGATCTGGATCATGATCGGCTATTTCGAAACCACGCCGATGGAGCTGGAAGAGTCCGCGCTGATCGACGGCGCCACCCGCTGGCAGGTGTTCCGGCATGTGGCGTTGCCGATCGCCCGGCCAGGCATCGCGGTTGCCTTCATCCTCGCCGTGATCTTCTCCTGGAACAACTTCGTCTTCGGCATCGTGCTGGCCGGGCGCGAAACGCGGACCCTGCCCGTTGCGGTCTACAACATGATTTCCTTCGACCAGCTGAGCTGGGGTCCGCTCGCAGCAGCAGCGTTGATCGTCACTCTCCCGGTCTTGCTGCTGACGGTGTTTGCGCAGCGCCAGATCGTTGCCGGGCTGACCGCCGGCGCGGTCAAGGGCGGTTGAAGTGGAATGAGTTTGATTGCATCGGCGCTTGCACATGTCCGGTCCACCCGTCCCGGCAAGGAGAGGTGGCCGGGCAACGCTGTCTTTCCCGCCGACAACCACATCGAGGTGAACTGATGCGCTGTTACGGATGGCATCGCGCAAAGAAAACCACGTGGCTCGCGGTCGGCTTTGTGCTGGCGTTATCGACAGTCGCTGCGGCGCAGGATTACCCCAATCGTACGATCCGGATGATCGTGCCGGTCGGCGCCGGCGGCGTCACCGATATCCTGGCGCGGCTGGTCGGGAAAAGCATCACCGATCAGCTCGGCCAGCCCGTCGTGATCGAAAATCGCCCCGGCGCCGGCGGCACGCTGGGGACGCGGGCAGTCGCGCAGGCTGATCCCGATGGCTACACCCTGCTGATGGTGTTCCCGAGCCACGCCGCCAATCCGGCGCTCTACGCAAGCCTTCCCTACGACAGCGAAAAGGATTTCGCGCCGGTGTCGATGGTGACGCGAGTAAGCGAGATCATGCTGGTACCGAATTCGTCGCCTGCCAAAACCGTGCAGGAATTCATCGCGATGGCGAAAAAGGAACATCTCAATTACGGCTCGGTCGGCGTCGGCAGCCTGGCGCATCTTTCAACCGAACTGTTCCTGGCGATGGCCGGCATCAAGATGACCCACATCCCCTACCGCGGCGTGCCACAGGCGCAGCAGGCAGTCATGACCGCCGAAGTGGCGACGTTCTTCGACACCCCGATCACCGCCCTGCCGCAAATCCGCGCCGGAACCGTGCGGGCGCTCGGCATCACCACCGGCAAGCGGCTTACCGTGGCGCCGGACATACCGACGATCGCGGAAGCGGGCCTGCCGGGTTACGAAGTGATCGGCTGGAACGGCGTGCTGGCGCCCGCCAACACGCCGAGGCCGATCGTCGACAAGCTCAACAAGACCATTGTCGAGGCGCTGAAGTCGCCGGAAGTCGAAAAGTTCATCCTGGAACAAGGCCTTGAACCCGCCGGCAACAGCCCGGAGGAATTCGCCAAAGTCATGCACGCCGACATCGAAAAATGGATTCGCGTGACCCGCGCCGCCGGCATCCAGCCGCAATAGCGGTTGATTTTTCTGCGAGCGCAGCGAAGCAATGACGGTGCGGACTGTTTGAAATTCAATCCAACGTCGTCGTCCCTGCGAAAGCAGGGACCCATAACCACAGGGAGTGGGGTTGGGCAAAGTCGTCGAACACCGTCTTTTAAACGAAAGGCCGCGGCGTATGGGTCCCTGCGTTCGCAGGGACGACGCGTTGGGACACTTACGCTTCGCCTCAAATCACAGCTCTACGCGTCACGCCTACTTATAAAACCACTGCTCCGGATGCCCGCTGAACGGCGTGCGGCAATGCTGCGAGACGCAGGTGCGGGCCGGCACGTTCTCGAGCCGCTCGTTGACGACCCGCGTTCCCATATAGGCTGGCGACTGACCGACGACGCCGATCGACCAGACCTGGTCGACCAGCAGCTTCCAGATTTCCTGCGCAATCTGCGTGCGCTTTTCCTCTGGCTGGCCGGCGGCGCTGCGCAACAGGTCAAAGCCCTTCAGCAATTCCGGATCGGTCGGCTTGATGCCGGCGGCGCCGTCGCTGGCGTACCATTGCGCCAGCGCAGCGCCGCCGAAGCTCGACTGCGGATCGATCGGCAGCACCGGTATCGTATAGAGATACATGCTCTCGGAGCCGTTATTGCTCCACAGCACGATCTGGTTCTGGTCATTGCGCACGCGGGTGTAGAACAGGCTGCGCTCGAACAGCCGCATATCGGCCCAGATGCCGATCGCGCGCCATTGCTGGATGATCATCTCGGCCTGCTGCGGCCAGGTCGGCGACAGCGTTTGCGCGACGTCGATCTGCAGGCGCAGCCGCTCGCCATTGTCGGTGCGCAGCCGGAAACCCTCGGCATCCTTTTTCTTCAGGCCGATCGCATCCAGCATCGCATTGGCCCTGGCGACGTCGAGAGTGGCCCAGCGCAGGCGATAGTCCTTGCCCGGGCTTTCCGGAATGATATCGGCCGGGATCGGAGTGCCGGTCACGCCGAGGCCTAGGAAGAAAGCCTCGTTGACCTGCTCGCGATCAATCCCGAGCGCCAGCGCACGGCGGAAGTCGAGATTGGCGAACCATTTCTGGATTTCCGGATCGAGGCGATAGGCGAAATTGAACTTCAACTCGGAATCCGAACCGTTGAAGCCGGGATCGAGGTGGACCTTGTAGTGCCCGCGCGCGGCGTTCTCCAGGAACACCGGCAGTTTCGCCAGATCAATGAACCGCTCCATGTAGTCATATTCGCCCGCGATCGCCCGCAGATTGATGACTTCCGGATTCTCGGCGAGCGTCATCTGCACCTTGTCGAGATAGGGCAACTGGTTGCCCGCGGTATCGACGGCCCAGAAATACGGATTGCGCTCCAACAGCCAGGTCTGGCTGTTGATCGGCTGGGTCATGCGCCAGGCCGAGATAGTCGGGACATCGGGATTGAGCCGCCAGTCGGACTTGATCTTGAACACCTGCGCCCAATTGTCGAAGCCCGCCGCCTTGGCCTTCTGGTTCAACTCATCGACCGAACTGTATTTCGGCAGGAACTGCTTGAGGTAGTGCGCCGGCGCGTAGAGGCCGAGTTCGCGCTCGTCCGACTGCAGCCGCGATTGCCCGCCGCCGACCTGGGTGTCGCCGGCAAGCTGACTTGCGAACAGGAAATGCGGGCCATCAAACTCAAACAGGACGGTCGTCTCGTCGACCTTGCTGATCCTGCCTTGTTTGCCGTTCACCGAAAGTTCCGGCGCCGGCGATTTGATCAGATCCTTGTTCTGGTACATGTCCTCATACCAGAACATGAAATCGTCGGCGGTGAACGGCGCGCCATCGGACCACTTCATGCCCTTGCGCAAATAGAGCGTGGTGCGGCGGCCGTCGGCGCTGGTCTCCCAACCCTTCGCTGCGCCCGGCGCGATGTGGGCTCCGGTCTCGTCCCAGAACAGCAGCTTGTCGGCCGAGCGCACGCGGTTGCCGTTCTCGCTGTCGCCGGGCCCGAGAAAACCGCGCCGCCAGGTGCCGCCGTATTTTCCGACCTCGTGCAGCGGCTTGAGCACCATCGGCTCCCGCGGAATGCGCTGCTCCACCGGCGGCAGTTTGCCGGCCTTGACGAGATCGGCCAGTGCCGGCGCCTCGCTGAATTTCTTCGGCCATTGTGCGGTGTCGGTGATGATGGTCGGATTTTCCAGTTTGCCCACCAGGCCGGACTGGGACAGGTCCTGTTGCGCAAGCGCGGGGCCAGCGAACAGCGCCAAAGAAATAATCAGGATCGATCGCATGGTGTTTCCTCTCCTGGTTCAGACCACGCCGCGGAGCGACAGCTCGGCGGTGCGATGACAGGCGCTCCAATGCGCCGGCGCAATTTCCTGCAATACGGGAAGCTCGACCCGGCAACGCTCCACCGCATAGGGACAGCGCGAATGGAAAGCGCAGCCCGGCGGCGGATTGGATGGGTCGGCAATCTCGCCGATCGGCGCAGTAACGCTGTCGCGCAATGCCGGATCGGCCTTCGGCACCGCTGCCAGCAGCGCCTCGGTATAGGGATGGCGCGGCCGGGTATAGAGCGCCAGGGTCGGAGCGGTTTCGACAATGCGTCCGACATACATCACCGCGACGCGATCGCTGACATGGCGGACCACGCCGAGATCGTGCGCGACGAACAGCATCGACAGCTTCAACCGGTCCTGCAGTTCAAGCAGGAGGTTGATGATCTGCGCCTGCACCGAGACATCGAGCGCGGATACCGGCTCATCGGCCACCACCAGCGCCGGATCGAGCGCCAGCGCGCGCGCGATGCCGATGCGCTGGCGCTGGCCGCCGCTGAAGGCGTGGGGAAAACGCGTGCGCGCCGCGGCCGGCAGGCCGACAAGGTCGAGCAACTCGCTGACGCGCGCGCGGCGCTGCGGCGCCGGCACGCCGTTGACCAGCAGCGGTTCGGCGATGATATCACCGACCATCATGCGTGGATTCAACGACGCGTAGGGATCCTGGAAGATCATCTGGATATGCCGGCGCAGCGGCCGCAAGGCGCTTCGCGACAGCGGCGCCATATCGACGGTCTCGCCCTCCTGCGGCGAGAACCGGATCGCGCCTGAGGTCGGCGGCAGCGCGCGCAGGATACAGCGCGCCACCGTGGTCTTGCCGCAGCCGCTCTCGCCGACCAGCGACAGCGTCTCGCCGCGGCCGATGGTGAAGCTGACGTTTTGCACCGCGCGGACGCGGCCGGTCTCGCGCTGCAGCAGCCCGCTGCGGATCGGGAATTCCTTGGTCAGCCTGTCGACCTCGAGCACGCTCATGCATCGGCCTCCGCCATGGCATGGAAGCAACTGGCTCCCGCCCGGCCGGGCGGAACTTCCGGCGGCACTTCCGAGGCGCAGCGTCCCGGGATCACCTCGGGGCAGCGCGGATGAAACGGACATCCCACCGGACGCGCGCCCGGATGCGGCACAGCGCCGCCGATCGTCGCCAGCCGCTCGCGCGGCACCGCGCGCAGGTTAGGCACCGAGCGCAGCAGCGCGCGCGTATAGGGATGACTAGGGCTCGCGAACAATTGCGCCACCGGCGCGAATTCGACGATGCGACCGAGATACATCACGGCGACATCGTCGGCCATCTGCGCGATCACGCCCATGTCGTGGGTGATCAGCATCAAGGCGACGCCCTTGGTGCGCTGCAGCCGGCGCAGCAGGCCAAGTATCTGGGCCTGCGTGGTGACATCGAGCGCCGTGGTCGGCTCGTCGGCGATCAGGATTTCGGGATCGGCCGCCAGCGCCAGCGCGATTCCGACGCGCTGGCGCAAGCCGCCGCTGAGCTGGAACGGATAGGCGTCAATGCGCTTCTCCGGGCGGGGAATGCCGACCTCGTGCAACAGCGCGATGACACGTTCGCGCGCCTCATCCTTGGAGATATCGCTATGCGCCCGCATCGCCTCGATGATCTGGTTGCCGACGGTGTAATGGACGCTGAGCGCCGTCATCGGCTCCTGGAAGATCAACCCGATGCGCCCGCCGCGCACCGCGCGCATGGCGCGGCTCTCGGGATCGAGTGCTGCGAGGTTCTCTTGTTGCGGCGAACCGGGATCGAGCAGCACGCGGCCCGAGGCGATGCGGCCGGGCCGGTCGATCAGCCGCAGGATGGCGCGCGCGGTGACGCTCTTGCCGCAGCCGCTTTCGCCGACCACGCCGAGCACACGCCCGGCATGAAGGTCGAGACTGACGCCGTCCAGCGCACGCACCGCGCCGGTGTCCTGGACGAAGTCCACGACCAGATCACGCACGGACAAAGCATGACGCGCGGTGTTCACGGGCTCAACCATAAGGGTCCGCCGCATCGCGTATGCCGTCGCCAAGGAAATTGAATGCCAGGATCACGAGAATGACGGGCACGGCAGCACTGAGCAGCCATGGCGCGCCGGCCAGCACCTGCACGTTCTGGGCGTCCTGCAGCAGGATGCCCCAACTGATTGCCGGCGGACGCAGGCCGAGGCCGAGGAAGCTGAGCGAAGTTTCGCTGACGATCATCACGGGCAGCGCGAGGCTGGTCGCCGCGATGATGTGGCTGGCAAAGGAGGGAAGCATATGACGCAGAATGATGCGCATCTGTCCGGCGCCGGCCAGTTCGGCGGCAATGACAAAATCCTCCTCGCGCAGCGCCAGAAATCTTCCGCGGGTGACGCGGGCGAGTTCGGTCCAGCTCACCAGCGAGATGATCAGCGTGATCGCGAAATAGACCTGCAAGACGCTCCAGGTGTTGGGGAGTGCTGCCGCCAGCCCCATCCACAGCGGAATGGTCGGGATCGAACGCACCACCTCGATCAGGCGCTGGATCAGCGTATCGACCACGCCGCCGTAGAGGCCGGAGATACCGCCGAGCATGATACCGAGCATCAGGCTCAGCGAGACGCCGACAAGACCAATCGTCAGCGAGATTCGGGTGGCAACCACCAGCCGCGACCACAGATCGCGCCCGAGCTGATCGGTGCCGAGCAGAAAAATACCTTCGACGCCCTGCCCGCCTTCGATGCCGAGCAGATGCCGGTCGGTCGGGATCAGCCCGAATAGGTCATAGGCATAGCCATGGACGAACAGCGCCAGCGGCAGCTTGCGCGCCGGGTCCGGCGTGTAGACCAGCTTGAAGGTCCTGGGGTCGCGCACGCCCTTGAGCCCGCTGACATGAGGCCGGAATGCACCGTTGTCGAACAGCACGATGCCCTGCGGCGGAATGAAACTGCGGCGCGCGTCGGTGGCGTGCGGATCGGTGACGGCCAGGAAGTCGGCGAAGATGGCGCCGAGATAGAACAGCGCCACCACCGCAAGGCTGACGACGGCAAGCCGATGCCGGCGGAAACGCCACCACGTCAATTGCAATTGGGAAGCCTGCGCCAGCCGGTCTTCGGTGGTTGTAGTAGCGGTGAGGCTGATCGCGGTCATACGCGTCCCTGCAGGCGGATGCGCGGCTCGATCCACATCAGCAGCAGATCGGAGATCAGCGTTCCGATCACGGTGAGCACACCGAGCAACAGCACGATGGTGCCGGCCAGGAACATGTCCTGCGCCACCAGCGCCTGCAGCAGCAGCGGACCGACCGTGGGCAGACCCAGCACCAGCGACACCACGATGCTGCCGGACACCAGATAGGGAAACAGATAGGCGCTCGAACTCGCGAACGGATTGAGCGCGGCACGCACCGGATATTTCAGCACCGCACGAAATTCGCTGATGCCCTTGGCGCGCGCCGTGACCACATAGGGCTTGCGCAATTCGTCGAGCAGATTGGCGCGCATGATACGGATCAGCTGCGCGGTGCCGGCGAGCGCCAGCACGCTGGCAGGGAGCGGAAGATGGACCATGAGGTCGGCGAATTTGCCCCAGCTCCAGGGGGCCTGCGCATATTCCGGCGTGAACAGTCCGCCGACGCTAAGGCCGAGATAGCGGAATCCGAGATACATCAAAATCAGCGCGAGCAGGAAATTCGGAATCGCGAGCCCGATGAAGCCGAGCGTGGTCGCGACGTAGTCGCCGACAGAGTATTGCCGCGCCGCCGAGTAGATGCCGATCGGCAGCGCGATCAGCCAGGTCAGAAGCAGCGCGGCAAAGGACACCGCCATGGTCAGCCACAGCCGGTCGCCGATCACTTCGGTGACCGGCCGCCGCCACATCATCGAGACGCCGAAGTCGCCGGTGAGGACTTTGCCCATCCAGAGCCCGTATTGCACCACCAGCGGCTGGTCCAACCCGTATTCGCGGCGCATCGCCGCGGCCTGTTCGGCCGAAACCGAACTGCCGCCGACGGCGAGGTTGGCGATATAGGCATCGACGAAATCGCCGGGCGGAAGCCGGATGATGATAAAGGTGAGAACGGAGATCGCGGCACAGGTCACCAGCGCCAGCGCCAGACGCCGCGCAAGATAGATCAGCATGGCGGCCTCGTCGCCAACATCGTTTCCCCCGGCTTGTTGCGACTGCGTGTCTCCCGTGTCCGGGGCCGCCGTCTTGCATCAACCAGCCTAGCACAAGCCGTCGCCGAGGCTACCGGAGTTTGGGCGATGCGCCATCCCGCAGCGCAGGGCGGCATTAGGCCGCGGATAATTGTTTCGGCACGGAAAGCTCTGTGTTTCAATGGTCCGGAAGCGCCATCGCTCCGAGCCCAAAGCCAATCGCAGGGCTTACCGAGTCGAGGCTTGAAAAGGAGGGCACCATGCGCGTTCGCCGGCTGGATCATGTCCTGCTCGCAATGCCGGCCGGCAGAGAGAGCGAAGCGAGGGCATTCTACCGGGATATTCTTGGAATTCCCGAAACGGTGAAGCCCTCGGATCTTGCGGGGCGCGGCGGCTGCTGGTTCGAGGACGGCGAGTTGAAAATTCACCTCGGCGTCGAGAAGAATTTCGTCCCGGCGCGCAAGGCGCACCCTGCCCTCATGGTGGACGATCTGGCGGCGCTGCAAGCCGCGTTGCTGAAAGCGGGCTGCCCGGTATCCCACGACGTGCCGCTGGAGGGATATGACCGGATTTTCGTCGATGACCCCTTCGGCAACCGGATCGAGCTGCTGGAAGTCAAGAGTGCTTCGTAACGGCGTTGCGTTACGGCTTTGCCGCGGGTACCTCGCCGAAGATTTCAGCAGCGATGCGGTTGGTTTCGATCGCGGCAGGCACGCCGCAATACATGGCGACCAGCAACAGAACGTCCTGCACCTGCTCCTTGGTGCATCCGTTGGCCAGCGCGCCCTTGGCATGGACACGGAATTCGGCCGGCCTGTTGCTCGCCGCCGTGATCCCCAGCATCACCAGGCTGCGGATATCGCTGGAAAGGCCCGAGCGCTCCCAGATGTCACCATAGACATAGGCGTTGATGATGTTCTGCAGCGGCGCGCCGAATTCACCCGCGGCCGCCATCCGCTTCTCGACATCCGCATCGCCGAACAACTTCTTACGCCGGCGCAGACCGCGCTCGTATAATTCCCTGGTGTCCACCCTCTGCCTCCCGCATGCTTTCGCCTGATTTATACGGTCAAATCTCAAGCCGCTCAATCACACAAATTGCCGCTAAATGCCTGCAATACATTGTGCCATGCGCATTTGTCCGTATAAATAGATCGCAAAGAATTTGCTGGGAGGCTGCGACATATGAAGCTGCGATCGAGCCTTATCGCCGGTTTGGTGTTGCTGGCGCTTTCAGTCCCGCAAACCGCTGCCGCCGCCGATTACCCGAACCGGCAGATCAAGATCATCGTGCCATTTCCCGCCGGAGCAGGACCGGATCAGGTCGCGCGTATGCTCGGCCAATATCTGCAGGACGCCCTGGGGCAAACGGTTCTGATCGAAAACCGGGCCGGCGCGCTTGGCAGCATCGGCGCGCAAGAAGTGGCACGCAGCGCACCCGACGGCTACACGCTGCTGATGGGAACCAACACCACCCAGGCCGCCAATGTCGCGATGCTGAAAAGCCTGCCCTACGATCCGGCGAAAGATTTCGCGCCGATCATCCGGACCATCACGACCGCCATGGTGCTTGTGGTCAAACCGGATTTCCCGGCCAGGGATCTCGCCCAGTTCATGGATTACGCCAAAACCCACAAGAACATGACCGCCGGCTATGGTTCCGGCGCGTCACAGATTTCGATCGGACAGTTACAAAGTCGCGGCGGCATGTCGGTGATTGCTGCTTCCTATCGAGGCATCCCGCAGGCCATCACCGACGTGATGGGCGGCGCGATCGATCTGGCGTTCGCGGATTTCTCGCTGGCAATTCCGCAAATGCAGGGCGGCACGCTGCGCGGCATCGGCGTGACTTCGCCGAAGCGAAACGAACTGACGCCCGATCTTCCCGCGCTCGCCGACGCGATGCCCGGATTCGAGGCCACGATCTGGTACGGATTGCTGGCGCCGGCAGGAACGCCCGAGCCCGTCATCAGCAAGCTGTACGCCGAGAGCAACAAGTTCCTGTCGATGCCCGCGACGCGCGAAAAGCTTGCAGGCGTCGGCGTGGTGGTTTCACCGATGGCGCCGGATGAATTCGGCAAATTCATCCGCAGCGAGATCGTGCGCTGGACGGCCGATGCCAAGGCCGCCGGCATCGAAGCCAAATAACCGTGACGCCGGTCGGAATCATCGGACTGGGCCTGATGGGCACGGCGCTTTCCCAGCGCCTGATCGACGCCAAACTGCCGGTGGTCGGTTTCGATCTCGAAACCACCGGCTGCGAGAGGCTCCAGGCAAACGGCGGCCGAGTCGCAACGTCGGTGCGAGAACTCGCCGGACGGTCGCGAACGATTGTCATTTCCGTCTATAGCGGGGAACAGGCGGAGGCGTTGTTCGGCGACATCGAGAGTGGTGCGGGAGCGGACAGACCAACCGTGATTTGCACGACGACCTGCGCGCCCGACGAAATTATTCGGCTTTCGAAGCGCGCAACAGAGGCCGGCATTCCGTTCCTGGAAGCGCCGATATCCGGCACCAGCGCCGAAGTGCGAGCCGGCACCGCCACCGCGCTGGTGGCAGGCGATGCGAGCGTCATCGAAACCGCCGGCACGCTGCTGGATGTTCTCTGTCCACGCCGCATTCGCGCCGGCGCTCTCGGCGATGCCAGCCGCACCAAGCTTGCGATCAACCTGATCCTGCAGAACAACCGGGCGGCATTGGCCGAGGGAATTGCGTTTGCCGAATGCCTGGGGCTGGACGGGCCCGCCTTCCTGGCGGCTGCACGGGAATCCGCGGCCTATTCCAGTGTGATGGACACCAAGGGCGAGAAGATGCTGGCGCGGGATTTCCGGCCGCAGTCGCATATCTCGCAAACCCTGAAGGACGCTGAACTGATCCTCGAGGAAGCTAAACGGCGAAGCATGGTTCTGCCCATGACCGCAGTCCAGGCGGACCTGCTGCGCACGGCCATTGCACGCGAGGGATCGGACAGCGACAGCGCAGCCGTGATCGAAGCAATTCGTCCACGCCCTCGTCCGTCCGGAGTTTTCAGATGACATCAAGCGGCTGCTAGCCATGGCGGTTGAAAAGGAACGCCGCAAATCGTCGCGCTACCGCGATATCGCCAGCCGGCTGCAGAAGGAAATCCGGCAAGGCAGCTATCCGGTCGGCAACCTGCTGCCGACCGAAACCGCACTGATGGCGCGTTTCTCCGCGAGCCGCCAGACGGTGCGGGAAGCCCTGCGGATCGTCACCGAGCAAGGCCTGATCGTGCGGCGTGCCGGACTCGGTTCAGTGGTGATCGCGACCGAGCCGCCGGTGCTATTCACCCACAGCGTCAAATCGCTGGCGGAATGGCTGCGATATTCCAACGAGACCTACCGGCAGGTGGTGCGCAGCAGCGAAATCGTCGCCGACCGCAAGCTCGCGGCGCTTTTGAAATGCGAACCCGGCAAGCACTGGTTTCTGATCGAGGCGATCCGCCGTTCGGATGATTTCGCAGCACCGCTGGGCTGGACCGAAATCTACGTGCTGCGGAAATTCGCAGGCGTCGTGAAGCGGCGGGATCACGGCCGGACGCCGGTGCATGAGCAGATCGCGAAGATGTTCGGCGAAACCATCGAATACGCGCAACTGGAGATTTTCGCGCGCGCCATGCCCGCCAGGCTCGCAAAACCGCTTCAGGTGAAGCCGGGGTCGCCGGCGCTGACGATGGTGCGCCGCTATTACGGCCTGCGGGAAGAACTGTTCGAGGTGACCGTCACCACCCACCCCGAAGGCCGCTATACCTATGCGATGGACATGCAGCGATCGCTGCGGCCGCGGACATGAAGCCGCTTCAGGATTTCACCGCGCCGGCGGTCAGGCCGCCCACCATATAGCGCTTGAACGAATAATAGATCGCCGCCGGCGGCAGCGCATAGATGAAGCCGGTGGTCATCAGCAATTCCCACGGCGAATCGTCGGCGGCAAGGAAATTGCCGAGCGCAACCGGCAGCGTGAGCTCGGTGTCCTTGGACAACAGCAGGAACGCGTAAAGATATTCGTTCCAGGCGAGCAGAATCGCATAGGTGCCGATCGCCACCAGCGACGGCATCATCAGGGGGACATACACCAGCCGGAATATCTGCGGGATGGTGGCGCCGTCCATGATGGCGGCCTCGTCCAGCTCCACCGGCAATTTGTCGGACGCCTGTTTGAGCACCCAGATCGCGTAGGGCGAGGCGATCGTCACCATCGCCAGGATCAGCGACCAGTGATTGTTCAGGAGGCCATAATTGCCCATGGTCCGGTACATCGGAACCGCCAGAAACGCGGCCGGGATGAAGTAGGTGAACAGCGCCAAATTCATCACCCAGCGGCCGCCGGGAACCTTCAGTCTCGAGATCGAGAACGCGGTAGCGGTCGCAATCATCAGCGTCAGCACGCCGACCGCGAGCGCGATCACGGTCGAATTCCAGAACTGGACCCAGAAGTCCCGCAGGAAATAATGCTGCTGGTTAAATACGATGCTGAAATTGTGCAGCGTCGGATGATCGGGCCAGAACTTGCCGGCGAAGGCGTCTTCCTTCGGCGAGATCGCGAACAGGAACATGTGATAGATCGGCAGCATGGTCCAGATGAAGACGGGGATGCCGATCAGCAGCAGGCGCGCCTCGATACTGACTTCGCGCAGGGACGGGAGCTTCATCGCGACAGCCGTTTCATCATGAAATACATCAGCGGAAGCACGAAAGGCAGGGCGCAGACGATCGCCGCCATCGCCAGGCTGAGCTGATCGAGCCGGAGATAACGGATGCCGAGGGTCGCCAACACATGGGTGAGATCGGCAGGGCCGCCGCCCGTCAACAGATAGACGCTGTTGAAGTCGCCCAGCGTCCAGATCATCGAAAGCAGCGTGCAGGTCAGATACAGCGTCCGCACCGATGGCCAGGTGATGAAGCGGAATTTCTGCATCCAGGTGGCGCCGTCAACGGCGGCGGCCTCAAACAGGTCGCCCGGGATCGCCAGCCGTCCGGTCATCAGGATCAGGGTCCAGAACGGCAGCGATTTCCAGATATGCATGCCGATCGCCATGGTGAGCGCGATGGTCGGATCGTTGAGCCAGTTCGGGCCGTCGTCGCCGGTGAACTTGAAGATCAGGTGATTGACCATGCCCCATTCGGGATTGAACATGAATCGCACCGAGAGAATGGTCGGGATCGACGGCACCGCCCATGGCAGGATGAACAGCACCGACAGCCATTTGATCCAGGACCGCTCCTGGATGAAGAAGCCCGACAGGAACAGCGCCACCAGCATTTTGAAATTGATGCCGATCACCAGAAAGATCAGCGTATTGATGGCGGCGCGCGCGAAGATCGGATCGTTGTACAGCGCGACGTAGCTCGCCGGGTGGCGGGCGAGCCAGAGCCCGTAGCCGACGGGATAGATCACGAAAGCGAGGAATACCAGCGCGTAGGGCGCAAGCAGGACGATGCCCCAGATCTGCGGGGTCGACAGACGGTCCCACAGCGGTCCGCGGGGGACCGCTTCGTCCGGGGTGTTGAGCGTCATCGTTGCCATGTTGCGCACCGATATGAATGCCGGCCGCACGATGCGGCCGGCATGGTTGGCTTTAACCCGCAACTTCCTTGATGCGGGCAATCAGTTCATCGACGGCCTTCTCCACCGGGACCTTCTCGCTGACCACGCGGTTCATCGCCTTGGCCCAGACGTTCTCGTTGTTCAGGATGGTGAACTTGTAGTTCTTGGTGAAGTCGAACGGCTGCGTGCCGCCCTTGAACTGGTTATAGACCGCTTTGCGATGACGGTCAGCCTGCCAGAACGGGGCTTCCTGGCTCGCGGTCGTTACCGGGAACCAGCGGCCGAGGGCGCCTTCGATGTAGGGCCGGAGGTTCTCCTCCTGCATCAGGAATTTGACGAATTCCTTGCCTTCGGCCTTGTTCTTGGCCGCGGTGAAGATCAGCCCGGTCTTGACGTCGGAACGGTACTTGATCGGCGAGCCGTCGGGCTTGTTGGGGAAGGAGGCGGTGATGATGGTTTCCTCATACGCCTTCTTGCCGGCGGCGCGCTGTTCGGGGGTCAGCGCCGGGTTGTTGTAGTCATCCAGCCACTTCGCCGCGATCGAGATCGTGAAGTTATGGGTCATCACGATGGTCTTGTTGTGGAAGGCGACGTTGTTGTCCGGGTCCTTCCAGGTGGTGGAGGACGGCGGCGTACAGCCCCTGATGTAGGTGTCGGTGTAATCCTTGAGCGCGTGGATCAGGCCCTCGCGCACCTTGGGATTGTCGACCGTCAGCTTGCCGTTGTCGTCGACGAGGTTGACGTTGTAGGCGTCCATGAAGGTGTAGAACGACTGGAACGAGTCGGTCGATTCCACGCCCATCGGCTGGCCGACGGCGAAGATGCGCTGGCCGGTGGCCTTGCGGATCGCGGGCTGCACCTTGTCGCACCAGAACGACCAGTAGTCTTCCCACTTGGTCGGGATGTCGGCCTGCTTGAAGCCGGCCTGCTCCAGCATGTCCTGCCAGATCTGGACATGCATGCTCTGCTGCTTCATCGGAAAGCCGTAATAGGCCTTCTTCTTGAGGACGTCGTTATAGAGCAACGCGGTTTCCAGCGTGCTCGGGGCGAACGCCGCTTTCATCGGAACCAGGATGTCCGAGAGATCCTCGAGCTTGCCCTCGAACGCCCATTTGCCTTGAGCCTGCACGTCGTAGCTGTCGGAATAGGCGACATCGGGTACGGTGCCGGAATCCATCGCCGCCACCGTCTTCGGAATCATGTCCTGGATGGCGTATTGCGACAGTTCGACCTTGATCCCGGTCTTGGCCTCGAACTTCTTGATCACCTCGAGCAGCGCGTCATCTTCGGACTTGTAAAAGCCCTTGCCGAACCAGACGGTGATCTTCTTTTCCTGCGCCGTCGCGGGCGCGGCCGCATAGAACAGGCCGATGGCGGCGGCAACCGCAAATGCGACCGCCCGTATTCCCTTGGTCGAT
>CAWHFI010000006.1:0-266160 GCA_963828645.1 uncultured Alphaproteobacteria bacterium
CTTGAAGTCATTTATCGGTTTTCGTTGCCGGGCCTCGATCAACGTTTACCCCGCGTTGGCCTGGCCGAAGTGGTTTGATGAGCTAATTTGATTTACAAAGTGTTCCACGATCCTGGACGCGCAATCTCTCAATGAATTGACTAAGCTCACGAACACCTTTGCCTTTCCGAGTGCAGTTCGTGGCTCGCCCCGAAAGTGGCTCGCCCCCGAAATCAATTGCCGCCTGGCAATACCTGAATAGGTTTGTTTTAGCTCTATAGTCGTAGCTGTCGCAGATGTTTGGCGAGCAGAGTCCTGTCAAACTACTATCGCTAGATCAGCAGTGAACAGATTGGTCGGATCTGCCGAGCTGCCCGCGTCATTTGTCTCAAAGACCTAGCGATGATATGCAATCGGAAATCTTTTTCTTTTTGTATGCTCCGTAGCGAATGGTCCGAATTTAATGGATATTCTGTCCATATGGCAATGCCAGAACATTGGCCTGGTTGTGGGCCACTCGTCATAGTCAGCGTACTGCGGTGCAGGGTTCAACTTCGGACCGAGTAATCTCGAACAAAACTCCAAAAAGATTGAACGATCCCGCCAGAAGGAAAGCGCCAACAGCCGCCCTATATTGCAGGGATAGGTCTATCTTGTCCGCGTCGGGTATCTGGGCAGTGCTACAACCTTTCACCCATTCTCTCCAATAAGCCAATGGCCAATCATCGTCCGTATTAATTTGCATATTGGCGTAGGGATGAGCGAATCCCCCAACATACAACCCACGTGAGTTCACTTTGTCGGCCAGGATATCGATACAAGGTTTCCAATCGCGGAAGCATATAAATCGACGAAGTTTTCCGGTCATACTGTCTGCGTGAACACAGGTCCCCGAGAACAAAGGTGTCCACTTTTCTGGTTGCCTGTCGCCATCCGCCTGCAAGCCAATATAATTGTTGTTGATGCCATTCTGACCGGCAGTGCTTTCGTTACGAAAAATCACGTAAGCTGCCTGTTTAACGGGCGTTTTGATCGTTGCTTTCAAAATATACTGGACCACATCCGTGATTGGAACAGAGGTTCGAACAAACCCGAGTACTGGGAGTTCGGGATAGGCGTTGTGAACGTCCTCGGGACGCAGATCATTCGGCTCAATATCTGGTTCTAGCATCGCGTCTCTCCAATGATGGTTGCTTACAAAGACTGTGTCGATCAACCCCTCACGTCTACCTGACCGGCTTGATCTAATCATTGCCCTTCCCAAACGCCACCGAACGTTGCATTCTCCACAAGCCAAACACAGGGGCCCGAGGTTGAATTTGGGTCGCAGCAAGTTGGGCACAAGTAGTTCCCAATATCCAGACCCGGAGCAATACGCTTTCAGCGCCGGTGATTACCGTGCCTTTGATCCCGCTAGCACCTATCCCTTCTGTTTTGCGAGGAGCAGTTTAGTAAGCTTGTTTGCTGAGCTATTTGCGAGCCTATTGAGCGGGATTAACTACACGCGTCTGAGTTGCGATGACGAATATAATGAGTGTTGCCTTGTCTAAAAATAGAGTTAGAATTGCCTTCCTGACGTAATTGACCGAGACCATGCCGGGCAAACAGGCGAAGATTTTAGCTGCTGACCAGATCGACAACCTCCTACTGTTTGCCGAAACGACTCGGGTATCCGCTTCGAGACCGCGTAATCGTTTTGCTCTCTGTGAAAGCTGGCCTGCGAGCCGCTGAGATTGCGAACCTCAGGTGGGAGATGGTTCTCGATCCGAATGGTGCCATTAGCACGGCCTTGGAGTTAAGAGACCGCGCTGCAAAGAAGGGCCATGGGCGAATAATCCCTCTCCATGCCTCTCTTCGAGAGGCACTTTCCGCGCTCCGAGGGGAATCCGAGCCTTCACGGCCTGTTGTGCTTTCGGAGCGGGGCTAGCAAGATGAAAGCGCGCAGCATCGTCATCTGGTTCAGCCGCGCCTACCGATCTGTCGGTCTTGACGGCTGCTCCTCACATTCTGGTCGCCGAACATTTATCACGCGGGCGGCTCGGCTTGTACACAAAGCCGGTGGTTCCTTGCGCGATGTCCAGTTGCTTGCTGGTCATCGCTCGATACAGACCACGCAAGGTTATATCGATGGCGACAGTGACGCTCAGCGGAGGCTGGTATCTCTGATTTAGGACCTCACTCACGTCCCCCACGACCGCAGAGGAAGAAGGCAGCAAGGCTTGCTGCTCTATCTAGCGACCTTCCTAAACTACGCAAAGACGCCAACGCTTTGATCCGTACCGTCTGTACGTTTGCCGGATCGCTATCGTTCCTAGATGAAATCGACGAAGAAATCCGTCACGCGGGTTTGGATCAAGCTGTCGCATCGGGCAATACGCCGCCTATTTTCGATTGGCTCCTCATGGCGTTCAGCTTTCAGGGCATCAGCGACCGGGTCGCTCGGAGCTACATGGAGAAGCACGGGACGGCATCCTGGTCCGCGATGGAGGCAAGCCTCAAGAGCGGGACCCTCCTGCCAAAAGCTTCACACCTATCTGGGACTACGCGGGCTGCCGGTACGACAAGGGCAGCTTCACCTGTGCCGAGCCCGACCATATCGACGCCTGCCCGGTGCCGCGCCCACGCCTCCGCAATGGGCGGCTTAATCAGACCGCCTACAGCCTCTTTCTGTTCGTCCGGGACATCGCTGGCGGCGATCTCATTGGCTGGATCGATAGCCAACTAGAAGCCGCCACAGGCTCGTCTGACGCCGATCTAGAGGCGGCCAGACAGGAAGCCCTGATCGGTCCCCTTCGAGGCGTTTTCGGCGTGGCCGACAAGGTCCTGACCATGGCGCTGTCCAGCCTTCTGATAGGCGCGCGCAACCACCGACCCGTTTGGTTCGAGACCGGAAAGGCCATGATCGCCATCGACACGTTGGTCCACAATTTCCTGCACCGCACCGGCATTCTGGAAAGCTGCGGCGTTCCCCATCGGTATGGCCCGGCCTGCTACGCCGGGGGCGGCTGCGCCGAGATCATCCGATTTGCCGCAGACCGTATCGATGCCCGCTCCTTCAATCCGAGCTTTCCAAAGATATTCCCGCGTTTTGTCCAGCACGCCATCTGGCGATACTGCGCCGCGGAAGGTCTCGACCTGTGCAACGGCAACCGAGTTGACGACCAAGAACGATGCCAAATCAACTATTGCTATCTGTTTCAGAATTTGCGGTCGAAAATCGCTAAAATCGACATAATTTCATATATTTAAGCTAAAAATCGGCCTTGCGATCAGATTGTATTTATAGTATAATAATACCGTTAGGTCGATTTACGGCTTTGCTGATTTTGGACTGGGAGATACTTCCGGCAATACTCGAATCTGCCCGAATTCCTGGGCCTAAAATCACCATTCAATCGCAGATTGAGGGAGCCTTATCGGCTCCCTTCTGCATTTCTGGGAGCCACTAAATGGGCAAGAAATCTGGGAAGAACGAACCGGCAAAAGTCAATCCAGTCTTCGTCCTGGGACTTGACGCCAACGGCAAGCCGCGCGGCGCTCGGTTTGCCGAGTTGAAGGACAACATCGCATCTGCGGCCATGGATATGAATTGCCGCGTGCTGATCGACCAACCTGAGGCAGTTTCTGCGTTGGGCATGAAGCTGCCCGTGGGACGGGTGCACGGTGGGGGCAAAGTAGTGAAGCTGTTCGTGCCCAACATCAGGCGCGAACTCTACGACCAGATACTGGAAGCCGCGCGGATCGCGGCGGAACAATCCAACACACAATTGAAGGCTGGTGCGGCCGAGCAATCAGCAGCCGTCACGGAGCCAAAAGATCAGTCGGACGCTGCACTGGCCGAGGTCCGCTGCGTCTCGCCGGTGACTTCTGGCTTGCCTCGCAGTTGGGAAACCATCGGCGTCGGTCACATGGTCTTGGTTCATGAAATCGCCTGACGATGGCTGGTGGGAGGCCGTCGTTATAAAGCGCGAAGACGAAATCTTGACGCTTGCGATACCGCGACTTTCCGAAGCAGCGGACGTTCATCCGGCACATCAATACGGTGGCGCTAGTGAACCCTGGTCCAGGCCCAGCCTAAGGGGCGCAAGAGCGACGGCTCGGACCTTGGTCCGAGCCGTTCGTTCTAAACGCCCTGGCCTATGGCCACCGGGCGGTCAACTCAAATCCACATCCCAACATTCATAGGAGACACAAACCATGTCTACGGACACGGAACGCATACGCATGCTCAACGATCAGCTTCGACGGGATCTAACGGGTGGCAGGGCGGTTATGACGCCCGGCATCGCAGCACTCGGTTCCGAGGCGGTTCAACGGTTGGTGCAAACAATCGCGACCTTCGATGACTTCTGCACCGCCAACGACCCGCACGGCGAACATGATTTCGGGGCTTTCGATACGAGGGCGTCGAGATCTTTTTCAAAATCGATTATTTCGACAAAGACCTGCAATTTCCACTCGCCGGATCCTGCGAACCCCTCAGTTACGGAACGGGTGATCACCCTAATGTTGGCCGACGAATATTGAGCGGGAGATTAGTCAGGCTTGATGGCAGACAGGCGTTTGATTGCTTCACGAGGGTCAAACCCAATTGCCTCGGCAAAGGCAAGAAGCTCAACCACGTCGATCTTTCTTTGCCCGCCTTCAACGGTCGCAACAAAGGACTGATATCGGCGGAGCTTCTTCGCAACGTCGGCCTGGGTCATGCCCGCCTTCTTCCGCTTCTCGACCAAGAAGTCCTTCAAGGCTCGATGTCTTGAAGAATGCAATGTTCGAGACATCTGCCGACCGCTCAAAAAAGAGAGGTCGATCAAATAATCCGATTTACAGATTATCTAAAAACCAGATATTCTCACGCAGAGACGTCGGCCTGAGGCCATTCTCGCAACTGGCCGCAACGTCTGCACCGACAACACTATGGCTGACGGGGATAGCAAATGGCCAAGAAAATGGTTACTGCCTACATCAAGACAGGCATCCGAAAATACAAAAACAAAGACGGCGCGATCCGCACAACAACCGTCAAAGGCCACTACAACAAAATCAATCGTAAGCCCCGAAAGAAGTAGAGTTGGCCGGGCCGCTATGAACTATCGCGGGGATCCGAACAGTATTTGGCGTGGCGCAAACATCTCCGGAACAACTTTCGACAAGCCGTGGAAATGGCTGCTTCTGCCGGGCGTCATCATACAGTGGTTTCAGTATATGAATCCGGGCAGAGGGTTTCGGCGGGTTGTTTCTGACACGCGAACCGCCCGTAGCCCCTTGATGACGTATTACTATAGCGCGGCATTCTACGGCTTCCTCATCCTTTTGCTCTTCCTTCTTCTTGGAAACAGGTAATGGATGAGCTGTGGCTTCTGGTTCTAGCAGTAGTCGCCATTATATTTGCCGTGCCGTATGCGCTGGCAGTCCTGCTCTTTACGTTCCCATTTTTCACATTCTGGCTCCTCCTGGCGCCCGCGCGAACCATCGCGGAGCCCCAACTTGTCATTGATGCGTCGTCGCACCCAGAATTGGCAAGATTGCGCGCCGAAAAGCGCGAAACCGAAAAAAAGTGGGACGAGGTCCGCCATTCTGGCTGCGGTATTCGATGGTCTGACAATTTGAACCGCTTCGAGGAACGATCCGTTCGCGGTAGAGAGTTGAATGAACAACTATATCATTGGGACGTCGAGTTTTACCGGATCGAGACTGAAATCTACCAAATCTCAATTCCCGAGACGGAGCTGGTTACGGAGTGGCGAAATACCTTGCTTGATTGGTCTCAAAAGCAGGATGGGATCGCGGCGAAACATGCTGGCTGGAAGTTGGCACTACTGGTTTTCGTTACTGTCTGGATCGCTGTCGAACTCATCGGCATGGCCTTTCCGGGCTTCATCGAGTTCTTCGCGTTCGCTTGGAATCCTTCGCCGGGTTTCCTTCATCCGGGGATAGCAATTGGTGCGGCAGCAGGTTGGGCGGCGGGCATCTACCGTGTTTCCTATCCGCCAGGGTCGTTTGCTAGGCAAGCGCAATTAAAGATCGAGGAGTATGAGAACGCAAAGGAAACTCGCGAGCAGTCTGAGGATAAGGAAATAGAGGGGTCGCGGCGCGAAGAGTTGTTCGAGGAGAAGTACGATTCGTCCGATGAAGACGACCATGAAGAGAAGGAACACGAACAGAAAGATCCTTGGTATGAAGTTCTGGGACTATCATCTGATGCAAATGAACGCGAAATCAATTCGGCATATCGGGAAAAAATCAAGCAATACCATCCTGATCGGGTTTCAGGTTTGGGAGAAAAATTGATACATCTCGCAAATATCGAAACTCAAAAATTGAACGCCGCACGAGATGAGGGGTTGTCCTTGCGGAGATAAGCGTAGAGCCAGAGGATAACACTGCACGAGTTGCCCCGATGGGCCTTAGCGCCGCGAGAGGAGGGCCTTAATGCTCCGGGATCGAGAGGCAGATCGGCGATCTTCAACAACTGCTTCCTGAGGTTCTCGTCGTTGATCACGGTGGCTTTAAACAAGAAACAGTCGCACATTCAAAAAATGTCCATTTTCGCGCGAATTATCGCCTGAAGCGAAACGCTAATTTCTTGATGATCGCCTGAAATCAAATTGAGGAAATTCTGATGCCTGAAGCAATGGCACCCAATACCCGCGCTACTAAGTCTGCATCCGTCGAGTTAGCGGATACAATCCAGTCCGCGAAGAAGGCCGCTGCAAGGTTGAACGAGCGCGTTGGGCGCTTCGAGATCTACTCCGTCTTGAAATTCATCTATCGGGCTTACATGCGCTGGAAGGATCGCAAGATTGCGAGACGGTCGGCCCGGGCACTTGCCGAGGAGCTAGCGATCCCTCGGCGCAAGGGCACCGGTCCGATCCGCGTCTTGATCGAGGCGGCGTTCCCGGGAGCCGACCTGCGCCAAAGAGTTGCTGGGTGAGAGCTCTGGAATATCTAGCCTCAGAGGACGTACCGACACGGGAATTCAAGAGAGTTATCCGAGCCAATGGCGGGCTGGCCGGGTGCGCGCGGTTGGCCGCTCAGGTAAGCCGCAAACGGGGGAGAACGTTGCGCGAAGCGCGAGAAGGCGACTGGACTGACGTAATTGTCGAACGGAGTAGCGGGCTCCATCTTTTATGGCTCTAGCTCGCTCGCGCCAGCGGAACAATATTTCCGCCCTTCAGAATGATGGCGGCAATGTGGTCTGCCCACCACTCCATCATCCGCCGACGATCAGGCATCCACTCCGCAGCATTATAGGCGCGCCGAACTTCGTTTCTTTCGACGTGCGCAAGCTGGCGTTCGATCCAGTCACGATTGAAGAGGTTGCTCTCGTTTAGGATCGTGGATGCCACGCCCCGGAAACCATGCGTGGTGGCTCGGCCATGGTATCCCATCCGGTAGAGGGCATAGAGCATCGTGTTGCTGGACATGCACCCTTCTTTGCCGGGCGATGGGAAAATATTGGGACTGTGCCGGAAAGGGCGCGGAGTTCGCGCAAGACTGCGACCGACTGGCGTGACAGCGGCACTAGGTGTTCAAGTCGCATTTTCATGCGTTCGGCGGGAACGCGCCACTGGGCGGATTTTCCGTCGATGTTCTCGATCTCGCTCCACTTTCCCGCGCGCAATTCTGTCGTTCGGAGAAACGTCAATGTCACGAGCTTCAATGCAAGTTTGGTTTGTTGCTCGCCGCCATAGGCTTCAACTTCTGTAGAAAGGTAGGTAATTCTGTGAGTGGCATTGCTCGATGACGTTGTGGCTGCCCGGTGGCCCGCAGAGCGTCCTTGAGATCTGCGGATGGATCACGCTTCGCCCGGCTAGTCACGATTGCAAAGCGGAATATTTGGCCTAGAAGCTGCTTCAGTCGTCGGGCCGTTTCGTTCGCCCCCCGCCTCTCGACCTTGCGGAGCAAATCGAGCAGTTCCGGTGATTCAAGTTCCGCAATTGGACGCTGCCCAATCGCTGGAAAGACATCCGCCTTCAATCGCCGCAGGATCTGGCCAGCGTAATAGGGGGTCCGAGCGTCCTTTCCAGTTTTCATGCCATTCGCGGCGCGACTTCAAAAGTATTACCCGAGGCCAATTTTGCGGCCCGCATGCGTTCGCGTTTAACCGCGGAGGGATCGACTTGCGCAGCTAGATTGCGCTTGGCGTCGTCGCGCCCCGCACGCGCCTCCATAAGCCCGATGGCAGGATAAACGCCGAGCGCTAACGTGCGTTGTTTCCCATGCCACCGGTACGCCAAGCGCCAGTATTTGGCCCCATCTGGATTGACCAAAAGGTGCAAGCCACCCCCATCGGAAAGCTTGTACGGCTTGATTTGTCCCTTCGAGTTTCGGCACTTCACGTCCGTTAACGGCATGTTGGTATCTCGCTATCGGCGTCGGGCTGATACCAACAGACATACCAACAAAATGGTCGGATGTCAGCATACGGATGGCGGACGTCGACGGACGTCGGAAGATCGAAAATACCCTATGTAAAATAGGTTATAATGTATCTTTGGCGAACGTTGGCGAACCTATCGGACGTCGGCGGATTGATCAATATGGTGGGCCCGGCAGGACTCGAACCTGCAACCAGACCGTTATGAGCGGCCGGCTCTAACCATTGAGCTACAGGCCCCGCCGATGTGCCGCTGTGGCGGCAGGCAACGGTGCCGACACCCCTTACAATGTGGCTGGCGATCCGGCAATGCTGGAATCGCGTCGTTCCGGGCGATGGCAGCATCGACCCGGAATTCAGATCCGGGTCCGCAGCCGATGCGCCCCGGAATGACGCGGCCTGAAGCTAATCCACCGAAACCCCGGCGAACTCCACCACCTTGCGCCATTTCTCGGTCTCGTCGGCGATCAGCTTGCCGAATTCGGCCGGCGTCATCGGCTTCGGGATGCCGCCGACTTCGGCGAGCCGCGCCACCAGCTTGGGGTCCTTCAGCGCCTCGCCGACCGCCTTGTTGAGGATGTCGACGATCTCGGGCGGCGTGCCCTTGGGCGCGGAGATGCCGTAGAAGCCGACCGATTCGAATCCGGGCACGGTCTCGGCGATGGCGGGAATATCGGGCACGCCGGGCCAGCGCTGCGGCGAGGTGACGCCGAGCGCGCGCACGATTGCCGCTGCGCGCCTGCTCCAGCGCGCCGGGCAGGTTGTCGAAGATCAACTGCACCTTGTTGGAGATGATATCGGGATAGGCGATCGCCGATCCGCGATAGGGCACATGGACCATGTCGCATTTGGTCATCGCCTTGAACAGTTCCGCCGACATGTGCACCGAGGTGCCATAGCCGGACGAGGCATAGGAGACCTTGCCGGGGTTGGCCTTGCAATAGTCGATGAACTCCTGAACCGTCTTGACCGGCATGCGCGTTCGACACCACCAGCAGATTGGTCAGCTGCATGATGCTGGCGACCGGCACGGTGTCGCGGATGAAATCATACGACAGATGCTTGTAGAGCGAGGTCGAGATCGCGTTGTTGGGCGCGACGAACAACAGCGTATAGCCGTCCGGCGGCGAATTGATCGCGGCAGCGGCCGCGATATTGCCGCCGGAGCCGGCGCGGTTCTCGACGACGAACTGCTGGCCGAAACGCTCCGACAGCCATTGGCCATGATGCGCGCCACGATATCGACCGGGCCGCCGGCGGCGAAACCGATCAGCCAGTGCACCGGGCGGTTCGGATAGTCGGCGGCGGATGACGGCGCGATGCCGGCCGCAAGGCTCGCAAGGCAGACCAGGCTCAAAAGAGTGGCGCGCAAAAATACCATCATAAGGTTCCGTCGTTTCGCTTCGTTGCTGTTTTTCTAGTTCGGCAAGACGGTCTAGTCCACCGACACGCCCGCGAACTCGACCACCTTGCGCCATTTTTCGGTCTCGTCGGCAATCAGTTGGCCATATCCCGCTGGCGTCATCGGCTTCGGAATGCCGCCGATGGACGCGAACCGCGCCACCAGCTTCGGATCCTTCAGCACCTCATTGACCGCCTTGTTGAGAATCTCGACGATTTCCGGTGGCGTACCCTTGGGCGCGGACATGCCGTAGTAGACGGTCGACTCGTATCCCGGCACGGTCTCGGCGATGGCGGGAATGTCGGGCACGCTGGGCCAGCGCTGCGGCGAACTGACGCCGAGCGCGCGCACGGTGCCGGAACGCGCCTGTTCCATCGCGGTCGGTAAATTGTCGAAAATCAGCTGCACTTTATTTGAGATGACGTCGGGAAAGGCGATCGCCGATCCGCGGTAGGGCACATGCACCATGTCGCATTTGGTCATTGCCTTGAACAGTTCCGCCGCCATGTGCACCGTGGTGCCGTTGCCCGACGAGGCGTAGGAAATCTTGCCGGGATTGGCCTTGCAGTAGTCGATCAACTCCTGCACCGACTTGACCGGCATGGCATTGGCGACCACCAGCAAATTGGGCACCAGGGTGAAGAGTGCGACCGGCACGGTGTCGCGGATGAAATTGAACGGCAATTTCTTGTAGAGCGAGGCCGAGATCGCGTTGTTGGCGCCGCTGAACAGCAGCGTGTAGCCGTCCGGGGTCGCGGCGATCGCTGCCGCCGTGGCGAGGTTGCCGCCGGAACCGGCGTGGTTCTCCACCACGAATTGCTGGCCGAGATGCTCCGACAGCGCCTGGGCCATGATGCGCGCGACGATATCGACCGGCCCGCCGGCGGCGAAGCCGATCAGCCAGCGCACCGGGCGGTTCGGATAGTCGGCGGCGGCGGCGGCGAGGGAGCGATACCGCAGGCCAGGCTTGCAAAACAGATCAGAGCAACCAGGCGTGCGCGAAAAAATGCGATCATGGTTTCCCCGCTGAAATTTGTTGTTGCCGCCGCTTTTTTCGACATTGGCCTGCATGCTTTCATACAATTGCAAATTTGCCTACATTGCACTTTTGGCGAATAGTCCATCGCGCGGCATGAGAGGTCGGGATATGAACATCGCTCGTGTCGTTTGCGCCGGAGTTCTGCTGCTGGCGGGAAGCGCGGCGGCGCAAGAGGGAGGCAAGACCATTCAAAAAACAGCAATCAGTCTTGGCACGGCGACGCCGGGCGGCGGCTTCCCGCTTTATGGCGGCGCTTTTGCCGAGGTCATGAACGCGGCCGACCCGACAATGTCGATCGAGCCGCGCAACACCAAGGGCAGCAACGAGAACATTCCGCTGCTGGAGGCCGGCAACCTCGATATCGCGCTGGTGGCCGGCGAGCCTTCCTATGAGGCCTTCATGGGTATCGGTCGCGCCGCGACCAAACTGAAAATCCTGACCGCGATGTATTCTAGCCCGGGCCTGTTCGTGGTGCGCGCCGACAGCCCGTACAAGACCATCCGCGATCTCGTCGGCAAGCCGGTCGCATTCGGCGCCAAGGGTTCGGGTCTTCCAATCCTGTCGCGCTATATCCTGGACGGTCTCGGCCTGAAACAGGACGAGGATTTCCAGTCGATCTATCTCGACCGCGCCGGCGACGGCCCGGCCATGGTGCTCGACGGCCGCGCCGCGGCCCTGTGGGGCGCCGGCATCGGCTGGCCCGGCTTTACGGCGATGGCCACCAGTCCCGGCGGCGCCCGCTTCATCGCACCGGATACGGCCGAAATCGCGCGCGTCAGGGCGAAACACAGCTTTCTCAAGCCGTTGACCGTGCCGGCCGGCAGCTATCCCGGCCAGACCGCGGCCATCGATGCGCTGGGATCCTGGAGTTTTATCCTGACGCGCGCGGACCTGCCGGACGATGTCGCCTACCGGCTGGCGAAGTCGCTGCACGGCGCCGAGGCCGCACTTTGCAGGAAACTGCCGCAGGCCTGCGAGACGACTGCGGCGAACACCGTGGCGGCGGCGCCGACCACGGAACTGATCCATCCCGGCGTGATGAAGTATTTTGGGGAAATCGGGGTGGCGAAGTAATTTCCCCATGGAGGTGCATCAACTGATTTGCCCGACGGGTCAAGCCCCTCGGCGAAAAATATTCTGCTTTTCAGAACAGCCAAATCAGCGATACATCTTTGCCCGTCCCCGCCCACCCAGAAGGGGCGTTCGCGGTCGTCACGAACGCAGGGTGCGGGATGCGATGGACGCGGGATGGTGCTTTGGACGAGAGCATCACCCGCGGATGGCGAAATCGTGTGGTCCTGACACCCTCACGCCGGTGTCAAGTTGGCGAAGACAAATCGCTTGGCGACGGTGGCAACAGAGCGGGGCTCACCGAGGAGATCGCGTATAAGCCGTAAACCGTCGCGTGCGGGAATGTCGGGTAATTCCGGTGGACTCGTAGTGGACTAACTCGTGTGCTTTCTACCTTTTTGCACGCGGGGCTATGGGTGCATTGGGCGCCCGGCATTCCCCACGCCCTTTGGGGCGGAACGAAATGCAAAACCCGGGCGGAATCGCGCCGCGGGAATGCGGACTCACATCTATCAACGTAATTGCGAGCGAAGCGACGTGTCCGCCGTAGCTCAACGAGCGAAGGCGGAAGCAATCCAGCTTCCTTCCTTCGCAACGAAAGCTGGATTGCTTCGTCGCTTCGCTCCTCGCATGACGTTGTTGGCTATTTGAAATTTAAATCCAGCAACGTCGTCCCTGCGAAAGCAGGGACCCATAATTACAGGCTGTCGGGTTTTACAAAAGTCGTTAAAACACCGTCTTTCAAACGAACGGCCGCGGCGTATGGGTCCCTGCTTTCGCAGGGACGACGTTTCAAATTATCTCACTGGCCAAGAATTACTTCCAGGAACTACTTCTTCGCCATCGCGCACGCCGGATCGATCGGCCCGAAGGCTTCGTCGCCGGGGATTTTCGCCAGAATCTTGTAATAGTCCCACGGATATTTCGACTCTTCCGGCTTCTTGACCTCGACCAGCATCAGGTCGTGCACCATCAGATTGTCCTCGCGCAGCTTGCCGTTGCGGGCAAAGAAATCCTCGATCGGCTTCTCGCGCATCTTGGCCGCGACCTTGAGCGGCTCGTCGGTGCCGGTCTCCTTGATGGCGTTGAGATAGTACATCACCGACGAATAGACCCCGGCCTGCCACATCGTCGGCATCCGGTTCATCTTGGCGAAGTAGCGCTTCGACCATTCGCGGGTCTTGTCGTCCATGTCCCAGTAGAACGAGGTCGTCAGCAACAGGCCTTGCGCTGCGGGAAGGCCGAGCGAATGGATGTCGGTGATCAGGGCCAGCAGCGCGGCCATCTGTTGTCCGCCCTTGAAGACGCCGAACTCGGCGGCGGTCTTGATCTCGTTCATGTTGTTGGGGGGGCCGGCCGCGATGCCGATGATTTTCGCCTTGGAAGCCTGCGCCTGCAACACGAAGGACGACAAATCGGGCGTGGCCAGCGGCGGGCGCACCGAGCCCAGCACCTTGCCGCCATTGCCGGTGATGACGGCGGAGGCGTCCCTTTCGAGGGAGTGCCCGAAGGCGTAGTCGTCGGTGATGAAGAACCAGCTGTCGCCGCCGCGTTTCACCACCGCATAGGCGGTACCGGCCGCCAGCGACCGGGTGTCGATCACCCATTGCATGGCGTAGGGCGAACAGAATTTTCCGTGGAAATCCGCGGCCAGGGTGGAATGCGTAATAAACAGCTTCTTCTTTTCATTGGCGATGTTCTGGACCGCGAGCCCGACCGCCGACACCGGCACATCGACGATCAGGTCGACCTGTTCGACATCGTACCAGCGCCGCGCGATGGCGCCGCCGATATCCGGCTTGAGCTGATGGTCGCCGACGATGATGCTGATCGGCTTGCCCAGCACCGTGCCGCCGAAATCGTCGACCGCCATCTGCGCCGCGGTCACCGAGCCCTGGCCAGTCGGCGTCGACGCCGGTCCGTTCATGTCGGTGAGCACGCCGATCTTGACCACGTCGTCCGAGATCTGGGCCAGCGCCGCCGTCGAGACCAGCATCGCGGCCGCGAGCGCTCCGAGCAGGGATATGTTTCTGGCGAACATCGTGTCTCCTCCGTACCATCAGGCGCATTGGCCATATTGCTTGACCGGGAGCGTAAGCAGCCGGCTGGCCTTTTTGCAAGCATTCGACTGCCCGCGTCAACGTGGCCAAAGGGCTTGGAGCCAACGCCGTGCGGCATTTGGCTGTATATTTGCCGGCCAATTCAGTACATACGCGGCATGATCCCAAGCCAACGCCTGCCGGCTTCGCTTACTTCGCTCGAGACGGCGCTCGCGGCGTTGCTGGATCGGCTCGAGCCGATCGCAGCCATCGAACTTCCGCTCGCCGAGGCGCTGGGCTGTGTTGCCGCCGGGATGCCGCCGCTCAAAGCGTTTCCGCCGCGCGACATCGCCGTCGCCGACGGCTGGGCGTTGCGCGCCCGCGATCTCGTCGGCGCGTCGTCCTATTCGCCGCTGCCGCTGGCGGTGTCGCCGGTCTGGGTCGAGGCCGGCGATGCGATGCCGGATGGTTGCGATTGCGTGATCGATGCCGATTCCGTCGATCGGAGTGGCCCGATGGTGCAGGTGCTGGCGGAGGCGATACCGGGGCAGGGCGTTCGCCGCGCCGGTGGCGATATCGGCGAGGGTGCCGTCATCGTTTCCGGCCGGCCCGTTCGCGCGCTGGATCTGCTGATCGCGCGCGCGGCGGGATTGAAAACACTCAGCGTGCGTCGCCCGCGCCTGCGCATCGTCAATATTCCGGCGGCGTCTGGCCAAGCGGTGACGGCGGCATTGATCGCGGAAAACGCGCGCGCGGCCGGCGCCGAGGTGGCTGTCAGCGAGGCAAAGGGGCGCGATGCGGCTTCCATCGCCGGGGCGCTCGACGCAGGTTCGTGCGATCTGCTGATCACCATCGGCGGCTCTGGCGTCGGCCGCACCGATGCAGCGATCATCGCGCTGGCCCAACGCGGCGAAGTCGTCGCGCATGGCATCGCGTTGCAGCCGGGCCGGACCGCCGCCATCGGCACGAATCGGAAAAATGCCCGTCATCGCGCTGCCGGGCGCGCCGGATCAGGCGCTGGCGGCGTGGTGGACGCTGGCGCTCCCGGTGCTGGATCGGATGTCGGGGCGGCAACCGCGACAGCCGGTCACGTTGCCGCTGGCGCGCAAGATCGCCTCCAGCGTCGGCATCGCCGAAATCGTGCTGCTGGAGAAAATCGAGGACGGCTGGATGCCGCTGGCCATCGGCGATCTCTCGCTTCGAGGCCATCGCCCGCGCCGATGCCTGGCTGGCGGTGCCGGGCGGTGCCGAGGGCTTTGCTGCGGGAACGCCGGTCGATGCCTATATGCTCTCGGACTGATATGGGTTCCGACATGACCAAATCCTCCTTGCCGAAAAGCCGCGACGGCGTCGATCAGGACCAGTTCCTGACCATCCTGTCCCGCGAGGATGCGTTGGCGCGTTTCGAAGCCGCGTTGTTTCCGCGCGCCGTGCCGGACGAGCAGCGGACGCTTGCCGACGCGCTCGGTTGCGCGCTCGCCGCGGACATCGTGGCGCCGATCGACGTGCCGCCGTTCGATCGCTCCAATGTCGACGGTTTTGCGGTGCGCTCCGCCGATCTTGCTTCCGCCGGCGAAGCCTCGCCGGTTCGGGTGTTGCTCAATGACGAAGTGATCGCCTGCGGCACAGCGCCAACGCGGCCGGTGCTGTCGGGAACGGCGACATCGATTGCGACCGGCGGCCCGGTGCCGCGCGGCGCCGACGCCATTGTGATGGTCGAGCACACCCAGCCCGCAGGATCGCGCGCGATCGAGATTCGCCGCGCCGCTTCGCCGGGACAATTCGTATCCTATGCCGGTTCCGATATCGCGCGCGGCGAGGCGTTGCTGCGCGCCGGCGCCCTGATCGGCTCGCGTGAAATCGGCATGCTTGCGGCGTGCGGGATCGCGCAGGTTCCGGTCGTGCGCCGGCCGCGCGTTGCCGTGATCTCGACCGGCGACGAACTGGTGCAGCCGGGCATGCCGCTGCGCCCGGCCGCGATCTACGACACCAACGGCGCGATCGTCACCGCCGCGATCAATGAGAACGGGGGCGAGGCGAAATTTCTCGGCGCCATTCCCGACGATGAAGCGCAACTTGAAGCCGCGATGCGCAAGGCGCTGCAGACCGGCGACATGCTGGTGCTGTCCGGCGGCACCTCGAAGGGCGCCGGCGACGTGTCGCATCGCATCATCGCACGTCTGGGCAAACCCGGCATCATCGCCCATGGCGTGGCGCTGAAACCGGGCAAGCCGCTGTGTCTGGCGGTCTGCGACGGCAAGCCGGTGGTGATACTGCCGGGCTTTCCGACCTCGGCGATGTTCACCTTCCACGACATGATCGTGCCAGTGCTGCGGCGCATGGCCGGCCTGCCGCCTCGCTCCGACGCCAGGGTCACGGCGAAAGTCCCGGTGCGGATCGCGTCTGAACTGGGGCGCACCGAATTCGTCATGGTGTCGCTGGTCGAAGGCGACCGCGGCTTGATCGCCTATCCCACCGGCAAGGGCTCCGGCGCGATCACGTCGTTTGCGCAGGCCGACGGCTTCTTGAAAATCGATGCCTTGGCCGACCAGATGCCTGCCGGCACCGAGGCCGAGGTGACGCTGTTCACGCCGCATGTGCGGGTGCCGGATCTCGTCATCGTCGGCAGCCATTGCACCGGGCTCGATCTGGTGACGGCCTCGCTGGCGCGCGCGGGTCTGCTGGTGCGTTCGATCGCGGTCGGCAGCCTCGGTGGACTGGCGGCAGCCAAACGCGGCGAATGCGATTTCGCGCCGATCCATCTGTTCGATGAAAAGACCGAAAGCTACAACACGCCTTTCCTGGCCGATGGGCTTGAACTGGTGCCGGGCTGGCGGCGCATGCAGGGCATCGTGTTTCGCGCCGGCGACACCCGCTTCGAAGGACTGGACGCGCAAGCTGCGGTGCGCGCCGCGCTGGCCGATCCCGCCTGCATCATGGTCAACCGCAACCAGGGCGCGGGTACGCGCATCCTGATCGACCAGCTGCTCGGCGATGTCAGGCCTGACGGCTACTGGAATCAGCCGAAGTCCCACAACGCCGTCGCCGCCGCCGTGGCGCAGCATCGTGCCGACTGGGGCATGACCATCGCACCGGTCGCGCATGCCGCCGGCCTCGGCTTCATTCCGCTGGCGGAAGAACATTATGATTTCGCGCTGGTAACCGCGCGCAAGCAACGCCCGGCGGTGCAGGCGCTTTTGCAGGCACTGGCGTCGGACGAAGGGCGGAGCGCGCTGGCGCAGGCAGGGTTCAGGCCGGCGTGAGTGCTACTCTCTCCACGTCGTCCCGGCGAGCGCCGGGACCCATAATCCCGGTCGTCGATTGTTTTGCAATTGGTCGCCACCGCGCTTTAGCGAGAGGACACGGAGTATGGGTCCCGGCTCGCGATTCGCTTGGGCGGGACGACGACAAATATCTACCCACCATCCAGTTCCGCCAATCTTTCGGCGGCGGCGATATCATCGATGGTGTTGGCATTGAAGAACGGGTCGAGCTTCTCCACCGGCCACTCCACCGTTGCCAGTCTGTATCGCGCGGTCCAGCGGTCGATCTTGCGGATGTCTTCCACGACCAGTGCGTGGCGGAGCTCTTCGCGCAGGCCTACGCTCCACAACCCGATCACCGGATGCGACTGCCCGTCGGACGCGGCGACCGCCAGCTGCGCGTCTTCCGCGATCCGCGCCCGGTGCAATCGCTCGACCAGATCGCGCGGCAGAAACGGGCAATCCGCCGCCGCACTCAGGATAAATTCGACTTCCGGCCGGTTGGCCGCCGCCCAGTCGAGCGCGGCCAGAATGCCTGCCAGCGGTCCGGGAAAGTTCTCGACCGTATCGGCAATGACGGGCAGGCCGAAGGCGGCGAAACGCGCAGGGTCGCCATTGGCGTTGAGAACGAGACCGTCGCATTGCGGCTGCAGCCGCGCGATCACGCGGGCGAGGATGGTGCGACCGCCGATCTGGCGCATCGGTTTGTCGCCGCCCCCCATCCGCCGCGCCAGCCCGCCGGCGAGCAGCACGCCCGGTGTCGGCGGAAATTCGGTCCTCAGGGGGGACTGGTCACTCTCGATCATGGCCTGCTCGATAGCATGACATTGCGGCGCGGTGGATATAAAGCACCCTTGAACAAGCCGGGTTCACCGGCCGGAGAACGACATGAAGGTAATTGGCCTCGCGGGATGGAGCGGCGCCGGCAAGACCACGCTGCTGACGCGGCTGATACCGCATTTCATCGCCGAGGGCCTGCGCGTTTCCGTGATCAAGCACGCCCACCACCAATTCGATGTCGACGTGCCGGGCAAGGATTCCTGGGTGCATCGGCAGTCCGGGGCGGCCGAAGTGCTGGTGTCCTCGACCCGGCGCTGGGCCTTGATGCATGAACTGCGCGGCGCGGCCGAGCCGAAACTGCCGGAGTTATTGGCCAGGATGTCACGGGTCGATCTGGTGCTGATTGAAGGTTTCAAGCAGGAGCCGCATCGCAAGATCGAGGTGTACCGCGCCGCCAACGGCAAACCGGCGTTGTTCCCCGACGATCCCGATATCGTCGGCATCGCTACCGACGGCAAGCTTGAAACGCAGCTTCCGCAAGTTCATCTCGATGACACCAGGGCGATTGTCGCCATGATCCATGCATCCTCAGTCGACATCGAAGACGTGCTGACGAGAGGAGTTTCTGAAAGCTAAGAGCGAAAAGCTGGTTGCCTGAAGGCTGCTAGCCAATTCCAGGCGGAATGGTTCCAAATGCTCGAACCTGGTGCTACCTTTTGCCTATCGACACCGGTCCGGGCTTCTGTCCCAATTCATTATCTCCGCAGGGGTGCGGAGGATGAGTTGCGCCTATGGCTCGCGCGGGATGGGGCACTTCTCCCGGCTGGACGGCGCCGGAGCCGGCATAACGTGCCGTATCAGGTGTTAGAATTTTCGAATGCGCTTTTCGATCCTGGCGCATCCAGGGAATTGTGCGGAGCAGCAATTTGACATTGTGCCCGTTAAAGGCTGAGGAAACAGGATCGTAAACGGCAGACATGCCCGGCAAGGGCGGCTGTAGGGGAGGACTTCGATGACGACAATTAGCAGCGCGGGAACTGTGTCCGGCGGCGGGATGGGCATTCTCGATCGCGAGAACACCATTGCAAAGGCCGGCTTCAATCGCTGGCTGGTGCCACCCGCGGCGCTCTGCATCCATCTTTGCATCGGGATGTCCTACGGACTGAGCGTGTTCTGGTTACCGCTGTCCCGCGCGATCGGCATCGACAAGCCGGCGGGTTGCACCGGTTCCTCGCTGCTCAGCGATCTCTTCACGACAACCTGCGACTGGCAGGTCACGAACCTCCTCATCATCTTCACCATCGGCATTGTCGTGCTCGGCCTTTCGGCGGCGATGTTTGGGGGCTGGCTGGAACGGGCCGGTCCGCGCAAGGCCGGTTTCGTCGCCGCGCTGTGCTGGGGCGGCGGTTTCTTGGTGTCGGCGTTTGGCGTCTATGTTCATCAGCTTTGGATCCTGTGGGTGGGGCTCGGCCTGATCGGCGGCGTCGGGCTGGGTCTCGGCTACATCTCGCCGGTCTCCACGCTGGTGAAATGGTTCCCCGACCGGCGCGGCATGGCGACGGGGATGGCGATCATGGGATTCGGCGGCGGCGCCATGATGGGCTCGCCGCTGGCTAATCTGCTGATGAATTATTTCAAAACTCCGGCATCGGTCGGCGTCTGGCAGGCATTTCTCGTCATGGGCATCATTTACCTGGTGTTCATGATGATCGGCGCCTTTGCCTATCGCGTGCCGCCCGCCGGTTGGCGTCCGGATGGCTGGACCCCCGCCGCTGCAGGCAACAACATGATCACGTCGGGCAACGTCCATCTCGACGATGCGCACAAAACGCCGCAGTTCTGGCTGATCTGGATGGTGCTCTGCATGAACGTCTCGGCCGGCATCGGTGTGCTCGCGATGGCCTCGCCGATGCTGCAGGAGATCTTTGCCGGTTCGTTGATCGCCAGGCCCGATCTCGGCTTTGCCGCACTCGACCCCGGCCAGAAGACCGCCATCGCCACCATCGCGGCCGGTTTCGTCGGCCTGCTATCGTTGTTCAACATTGGCGGCCGCTTCTTCTGGGCCTCGCTGTCGGACAAGATCGGCCGCAAGGCGACATACTTCTGCTTCTTCGGTATCGGCATCGCGCTCTATGCGCTGGCGCCGAGCTTTGCGCATATGGGATCGAAAGCGCTGTTTGTCGGTGCTTTCTGTATCATCCTCACGATGTATGGCGGTGGTTTTGCCACGATCCCCGCCTATCTCGCCGACATGTTCGGCACCCAGTTCGTGGGCGCCATCCATGGACGGCTGCTGACGGCGTGGTCGACTGCGGGCCTCGTCGGACCGTTGCTGGTCGGCTACATCCGCGACGCGCAACTTGCCGCGGGCGTCGAGCGTGCGCTGGTCTATGACCGCACGATGTATATCCTGTCCGGGTTGCTCGTGATCGGCCTGATCTGCAACGCGTTGATCCGGCCCGTTGCCGCGAAATGGTTCATGAAAGATTCGGACGTCGCAGCGCTTCAGGCCAAGGCCGCCTCAGCGAACGCCGGACCGACCGGCTCGTTCGGCATCGACCGGGGCGGCGTTGACGTCAAGGCCGCGTTGTTCTGGGCCTTCGTCGGCATCCCGCTCGCTTGGGGCGTCTACAAGACGCTGGAGAGTGCGGTCAAGATCTTCTGATCCCAGAGCTCGATGAAATCAGAAGGGCATGACGGCTACTGCCGTCGTGCCCTTCGCTTGCCAGAGCGGCGTGATGGCCGGGCATTCCGGCGAAAGGCGTTTACGAGAAATTATCGCAGCTGACCGGCTCGTAGAACGGGCTGCCGTCGTGCGCCACGGCCGGAACGCTGGTCCTGATCGACGACGCACTGACGCGCTGGGCGTCGACGAACGCGCTCAAAATCGCCAGCGGCAAATCGGCATGGTGGACTTCGATCGACTGGTCGAGCCATTCCGGAAGCTCGCGCTGGCGCGACAGCGCGCAATGCCATTCGCCTTCGTCATAGGCGATGCGGCGAATCTGCCATTGCGGCAGTTCAAGTTCGATCAATGCCAGCGCCGCGTCGGTCCACGCGCTTGACCCGATCAATCGTTCAAGCCGTGCGGTCTTTTCGGCCCGTCCCAGGGACGGAAAACGCCGGCATCCTCCGATCACTTCCGACACCAGCTCTGCTGTGACGGCGTCTGCGTCGCGGAGCCGATCACCGAGTTCATGGCAATCCTGACGTTCTGAAAGCAGCGGCATGGCGTCATCTCACTTGAAGCGCGACCGCGATCTGCAGCCGCATTGCGCAAGATGGTCAAAACGTCATTTGAAAACGAGACGGAGCGGGACGCCAAAATATAGGAATCCCATAAATGCGGCAGGCTCGCCTATTTCGCCCCGAGGCGGCGCGTTCTTTCAAAAACAAGCTCGATTGTGAAAGACGTCCGGGTTCGGCGCGTTAGCGTCACGCCGAGCAGCCGGTGCAAAAGAGCCTTTATGAGATTCCTATAACTTCGCCATTGCTCCCGTCTCGAAAACCTATGTGCCGAATGGCACCTCATCGCTCAACAACAGCGAATGACCGTTGGTTCGGTCCCGCACCGCATAAGGAGCGTCTCATGCTTGATATCTTCATGCTGGCCCTCGGTCTTGGCTTCTTTGCGGCCGCCGTCGGTTACACCTACGCCTGCGAACGGCTTTAGAGGGAGCAGCGCCATGATCTTCGACTATTCTCTCGCCGGCGCCGTTTCCGTGGGTCTGCTGATTTATTTGACCTACGCGTTGCTGCGGCCCGAGCGGTTCTGAACGCGCCCGGCACCGATTCCGCGCAACTTTCCAAAAGGCACAATCCCATGACCGTCATCGGCTGGATTCAAATACTTCTCTACTGCGCCATCGTGATCGCACTGGTCAAACCGCTCGGTCTGTATATGACGCACGTCTTCAACGGCGAGCGCACATGGCTTTCTCCGGTGCTGCGGCCAGTCGAGGCCGGGCTTTACCGGATCGGCGGCGTCGACGAGAAACGCGAGCAGCATTGGCTGACCTATACGGTCGCCATGCTGCTGTTCCATGTCGGCGGCTTCCTCATCATCTATACGGTGATGCGGCTCCAGGCGGTGTTGCCGTTCAACCCGGCGGCACAGTCCGCCGTCGCGGAGGATCTTTCCTTCAACACTGCGATCAGTTTTATCACCAACACCAACTGGCAGAACTACGGCGGTGAAAGCACGCTGTCGTATCTGGTGCAGATGCTGGGGCTGACGCACCAGAACTTCCTGTCGGCGGCGACCGGCATCGCGCTGGCTGTAGCGCTGATCCGCGGCTTCTCCCGTTCCTCGATGCGCACCATCGGCAATTTCTGGGTCGACGTGACACGCTGCACGCTCTATGTGCTGCTGCCGATCTGCGTCGTCTACACGCTGTTCCTGGTCTGGCAGGGCATTCCGCAGACGCTTGGCGCCTATGTTAACGCCACGACGCTGGAAGGCGCCAAGCAGACCATCGCGGTCGGACCGGTGGCCTCCCAGATCGCCATTAAAATGCTCGGCACCAATGGCGGCGGCTTCTTCAATGCCAATGCCGCGCATCCGTTCGAGAATCCGACCGCGCTGTCGAATTTCGTGCAGATGATCTCGATCTTCGCGCTCGGCGCGGCGCTGACCAACGTGTTCGGCCGCATGGTCGGCAACCAGCGTCAGGGCTGGGCGATCCTGGCGGTGATGGGCGTGCTGTTCCTGTCGGGCGTCGCCGTCACCTATTGGGCGGAAGCCAACGGCACCTCGCTGCTGAATGCGTTCGGGCTGACCGGCGGCAACATGGAAGGCAAGGAGGTGCGCTTCGGCATCGTGGCATCATCGCTCTTTGCCGTCATCACCACGGCGGCCTCCTGCGGCGCGGTCAACGCCATGCATGACAGCTTCACGGCCCTGGGTGGCATGATTCCGCTGATCAACATGCAGCTCGGCGAGATCATCGTCGGCGGCGTCGGTGCCGGCCTTTACGGCATGCTGCTGTTCGTGGTGCTGGCGATCTTCGTCGCGGGGCTGATGGTCGGGCGCACCCCGGAATATGTCGGCAAGAAAATAGAGGCGCGTGAAGTCAAGATGGCGATGCTTGCCATTCTGGTGCTGCCGCTGATGTATCTGGGGTGGACCGCGGTCGCCGTGGTGCTGCCGTCGGCGGTGGCCTCGATGGCCAATACCGGTCCGCATGGTTTCACCGAGGTGCTCTATGCCTTCACTTCGTCGACCGGCAATAACGGCTCGGCCTTCGCCGGCCTCTCCGGCAACACCTTCTTCTACAACCTCACGCTGGCCAGCTCAATGTTCGTCGGCCGCTTCTTCATGATCGTGCCGGCGATGGCGCTGGCGGGTTCGCTGGCGAACAAGAAATCGATCCCGCCGTCAGCCGGCACGCTGCCGACCACCGGCGGCCTGTTCGTCGGCCTCGTCGTCGGCGTGATCCTGATCATCGGCGGATTGACATTCTTCCCGGCGCTCGCGCTCGGCCCGATCGTCGAGCACCTCGCGATGAACACCGACACCCTGTTCTGATCGATCACATTCGGAGTTACGTCCATGGAAGCCATGAAATTGCAGAAGCAGGTGCCTGTTACGGCGATGCTCGACCCGAAGATCGTGATCCCCGCCATCGGATCGGCCTTCGTCAAACTCGATCCGCGGCTGATGGCCAGGAATCCCGTGATGTTCGTGGTCGAGATCGTCGCGGCGCTGACCACGGTGATTTTCCTGCGCGATATCGTGACCGGCGGCGATAACCTGGGCTTCACCTTCCAGATCATCCTGTGGTTGTGGTTTACGGTGCTGTTCGCGAATTTTGCGGAAGCCGTCGCGGAAGGCCGCGGCAAGGCGCAGGCCGAAATCGCTCCGCAAGACCCGCACCGAAAGCCAGGCCAAGCTATTGACCGGATCGGACAAGACCTATCGGCTTGTGTCCGGCACAAGCCTGAAGGTCGGCGATATCGTCCTGGTCGAGGCCGGTGACAACATTCCGTCCGACGGAGAAGTGATCGAAGGCGTTGCCTCCGTCAACGAGGCCGCGATCACAGGCGAATCTGCGCCGGTGATCCGCGAATCCGGCGGCGACCGCTCGGCGGTCACCGGCGGCACCCAGGTGCTGTCCGACTGGATCCGCGTCCGGATCACCGCGGCGCAAGGCTCGACCTTCATCGACCGCATGATCCGGCTGGTCGAGGGCGCCGAGCGGCAGAAGACACCGAACGAGATCGCGCTCAATATTCTGCTCGCGGGCCTGACCATTATCTTCGTATTCGCGACCGTCACGATCCCGAGCTATGCCGCCTATGCGGGCGGCCAGATTTCAGTCGTGATCCTGGTGGCGCTGTTCGTGACGCTGATTCCAACCACCATCGGCGCGTTGCTGTCGGCGATCGGTATCGCCGGCATGGACCGACTGGTGCGGTTTAATGTGCTGGCGATGTCGGGCCGTGCGGTGGAGGCTGCCGGCGACGTAGATACCCTGCTGCTTGACAAGACCGGCACCATCACGCTCGGCAATCGGCAGGCAACGGCGTTCCGTCCCGTTCGTGGCGTCGCCGAGCAAGAGCTTGCGGATGCGGCGCAGTTGGCGTCGCTGGCCGACGAAACCCCGGAAGGGCGTTCGATCGTCGTGTTGGCCAAGGAAAAATACGGCATCCGCAGCCGCGATATGACGGAATTGGCCGCGACATTCATTCCGTTTGCCGCGCAAACCCGTATGAGCGGTGTCGATACCGGCGGCTCGTCGGTCCGCAAGGGGGCCGTCGATGCGATCCTGAATTATGTCGGCAGTGGTGGCCAAACGCGTATCGTCGCGTCCGGCAACGCCGCCCGCGCGCTTCAGCCATCGATCTCTTCCGACGTCGAACGGGAGCTTCAGGCGATCGCCGACGAAATCGCAAAATCGGGAGGTACGCCGCTTGCGGTCGCAAAGGACGGACGGCTGCTCGGCGTTATCCACCTCAAGGACATCGTCAAGGGCGGCATCCGCGAGCGCTTTGCCGAACTGCGCCGGATGGGTATCCGCACCGTGATGATCACGGGTGACAATCCAATGACGGCGGCTGCGATTGCCGCCGAAGCCGGCGTTGATGATTTCCTCGCCCAGGCGACGCCTGAAGATAAATTAAAGCTGATCCGCAACGAACAGGCCAAGGGCAAGCTGGTGGCGATGTGCGGCGACGGCACCAACGATGCGCCGGCTCTCGCTCAGGCAGATGTCGGCGTCGCCATGAACACCGGCACGCAGGCCGCGCGCGAGGCCGGCAACATGGTCGACCTCGATTCCAATCCGACCAAGCTGATCGAGGTGGTCGAGATCGGCAAACAGCTGCTGATGACCCGCGGCGCGCTGACCACATTTTCGATCGCCAATGACGTGGCAAAGTACTTCGCCATCATCCCGGCGATGTTCCTGGCGTTCTATCCGCAACTTGGCGTGCTCAATGTCATGCACCTGGCGAGCCCGCAAAGCGCTATTCTGTCGGCGATCATCTTCAACGCGCTGATCATCATCGCGCTGATTCCACTGGCGCTGAAGGGCGTCGCCTATCGTGCGGTCGGAGCCGGTGCGCTGCTGCGCCGTAACCTGATGATCTATGGTGTCGGCGGCATCGTCATTCCCTTTATCGGCATCAAGGCGATCGATCTCGTCGTTGCTGCCCTGCATCTGGCCTAACCGTCATTCCGGGGCGATGCGAAAGCATCGAACCCGGAATCTCGAGATTCCGGGTCTGGTCCTTCGGACCATCCCGGAATGACGGAAACACTACGGAGACACATCATGTTGAAAGAAATTCGTCCCGCCATCATCCTTCTCGTCGCCCTGACGCTGATCACGGGCCTCGCGTATCCCCTCGCCATGACCGCGATTGCAGGTGTGATCTTTCCGAAACAGGCGCAAGGCAGCCTCATCGAAAGGGACGGCAAGGTTGTCGGCTCCGCCCTGATCGGGCAGGAGTTCAAGGACGACAAATACTTCCATGGCCGGCCTTCGGCGACCTCAGCGCCGGACCCGGCCAATTCCACCAAGACGGTGTCTGCGCCCTACAATGCGGCGAATTCGGGCGGATCCAATCTCGGTCCGACCAGCAAGGCCCTGAACGACCGGATCAAGGAAGACGTCGACAAGCTAAAGGCCGAAAACACCTCGGCTTCTGTCCCGGTCGATCTCGTCACCACGTCTGGCAGCGGCCTCGACCCCGATATCTCGCCGGAGGGCGCACTGTTCCAGGTGCCCCGTGTCGCCAAGGCACGGAATTTGCCGGAAGACCGCGTCCGTCAGCTGGTCACCGAGAACACCCAGGGCCGTCTGGCCGGATTGCTCGGCGAACCCCGCGTTAACGTCCTGGCCCTGAATTTGGCGTTGGACAGTGCCGCGTCGAAATAGCCCCGCTAGGCCCGGCGCGGCCTGAGGACTATATTGCCGTATGACTGATGCGCGCCGCGATTCCGAACAACGACCCTCGCCGGAAGCCCTGCTGGAAGCGGCCCGGCGCGAAGACAGTCGCGCCGGCCGGCTCAAGATCTTCGTCGGCGCCGCCCCCGGCGTCGGCAAGACCTATGAAATGCTGCAGAGCGCACACGCCAAACTCAAAGCCGGCGCCGATGTCGTCGTCGGCGTCGTCGAGACCCACGGACGGGCGGAAACCGAAGCGCTGCTGGCGGGCCTCGAAGTGTTGCCGCGCAGACGGATCGAGTACAGGGACCAGACCATCGAGGAGCTGGATATCGACGCGCTGATCGCGCGCCATCCGCAAATCGCGCTGGTCGATGAACTCGCCCACACCAACGCCCCAGGCAGCCGTCATCCGAAACGCTACCTCGACGTCGAGGAGTTGCTGTCACATGGCATCGACGTCTATACCGCGGTCAATATCCAGCACATCGAGAGTCTCAACGACGTGGTCGCCCAGATCACGCATGTCCGGGTGCGCGAGACCGTTCCGGATTCGGTGTTCGACCGCGCCGACGCCATCGAGCTGATCGACCTCACCCCCGATGATCTCATTCAGCGGCTGAAGGAAGGCAAGGTCTACGTCCCCAAGCAGGCCGAACGCGCGCTCGAACATTACTTCTCGCCGGGAAATCTGACCGCGTTGCGCGAGCTGGCGTTGCGGCGCACCGCCGAACGCGTCGATGAACAGCTGTTGACGCATATGCAGGCCAACGCCATCGCCGGCCCATGGGCGGCGGGCGAGCGCATCCTGGTTTGCGTCAGTGAGGATCCGCGCGCGGCGGGCCTCGTGCGCACGACGAGGCGGCTGGCGGATCGTCTGCATGCGCCGTGGACCGCCATCAGCATCGAAACCCGGCGCAGTCTGCAATTGACCGACGAGCAACGCGACCGCCTGGCGGATACGTTGCGGCTGGCGGAAGCGCTGGGCGGCGAGGCGCTGACCATTCCCGGCGTCGGGCGCCGCATCGCCGACGACGTGATCAGCTTTGCACAGGCCAACAACGTCACCCAGATCATCATCGGCAAGGCGACCCGTTCGTGGTGGTTCGAAATCATCCGCGGTTCAGTGGTGCACGATCTGGTACGGCGCTCCGGCAACATCAGCGTCAACGTCATCGCCGGCGATGAACTGCCGACCGCGGCATCGGCCAAGTCAGCGGTGCAGATGGCGGCGCGGCCCGAGCCGTTCGACCCCAGGCCCTATCTGATGGCGCTTCTGATCGTGGCGATCGGCCTCGGCGCCGCCGAGCTGATCCAGCCGATGTTCGGGATCGAGAATGTCGATCTGGTGTTCCTCACTGCCGTCGTCAGCGTCGCGGTTCGCTTCGGCCTGTGGCCGTCGCTGCTCGCCAGCGTCGCCGCGTCGCTGTGTTACAATTTTTTCTTCCTGCCGCCGGTCTATACTTTCACCATTACCGATCCGACCAATATCGCGGCGTTCTTTTTCTTCATGCTGATTGCGATCCTGGTTTCCAATGTCGCCGCCCGCGTGCGCACGCAGGCCGTATCGGCGATCGGCAGGGTGCGGACCACGGAATCGCTCTATGCCTTCAGCCGCAAGCTCGCAGGCACCGCGACGCTGGACGACGTGCTGTGGGCGACCGCCTACCAGATCGCGCTGATGCTCAAAGTGCGGGTGGTTCTGCTGTTGCCCGAAGAAGGCGTCCTGACGGTGAAGGCGGGCTATCCGCCGGAGGATGAACTGGACAAGGCCGATCTCGCCGCTGCGAACTGGGCCTGGGGCAACGACCGTCCGGCCGGGCGCGGCTCCGATACGCTGCCGGGCGCCAAGCGGCTGTTTCTGCCGATGCGGACCGGCCGCGGGCTGATCGGCGTTATCGGCATCGATGACGACAAATCAGGCCCGCTGCTGACGCCGGATCAACGCCGGCTGCTCGATGCGCTGGTCGATCAGGGGGCGCTGGCGATCGAACGGGTGCTGCTGGTCGAGGATATGGACCGCGTCAAGCGCACCGTGGAGTCGGACCGTTTGCGCTCGGCATTGCTGACCTCGATCTCGCACGATCTCAAGACACCGCTGGCGTCGGTGCTCGGCGCCGCCAGCACGATGCGGGATCTTTCCGGCGACCTTTCCGACAGCGAGAAACGCGACCTGCTTGGCACCGTGATCGACGAGTCCGAGCGGCTCAATCGCTTTATCGCCAACCTGCTTGACATGACCAAGCTGGAATCGGGTGCCGTCGTGCCCAACACCGCGCTGCACGATCTTGCCGAGATCGTCGGCAGCGCCTTGCGGCGCGCGGCCAAGATTCTGGTGGGTCACAAGGTCCTGCTGGAACTCGCCGCCGACTTGCCGATGCTGCAACTGGACGCGGTGCTGTTCGAGCAGGTGCTGTTCAATTTGCTCGACAACGCCGCGAAATATGCGCCTGCGAATACCACGATATCGATCCGGAGCGTGCGAGACAGGGATCAGGTCGTGCTGCAAATTACCGACGAGGGCGCGGGCATTCCGGCGGCGGAGCTCGAGAGCGTGTTCGATAAATTCTACCGCGCGCAAAAGGGCGACCATGTCCGCCCCGGCACCGGCCTCGGCCTCGCGATTTCCCGCGGCTTTGTCGAGGCCATGCACGGCACCATCACGGCAGCCAACCGCGGCGATCGAAGCGGCGCCGTGCTGACCATCCGGTTGCCGATCCCGGCAGCGTCGGCCGCGCTGGACACCGCCGCATGAACGCTTCCCCGATCAAGGTTCTGGTGATCGACGATGAGCCGCCGATCCGCAAATTGCTGCGGATGGGGTTGAGTACGCAAGGCTACGAAGTTCTGGAAGCCTCCAACGGCAAGACAGCGCTGGAATTGCTGGGCGAGGGGCCGTCGCTGATCATTCTCGATCTCGGCCTGCCGGATATCCAGGGTCATGAATTGCTGCGCATGATCCGCGGCCGCAACGACAGCGTGCCCATCGTGGTGCTATCGAGCCGAGGCGACGAGGCCGGAAAGGTCCAGGCGCTCGATCTCGGCGCCGACGATTATCTGACCAAGCCGTTCGGGATGGATGAACTGCTCGCCCGCATGCGTGCGGCGCTGCGGCATCAATTGCAGGTTCATGGCGAGCGCCCGGTGTTTCGATCCGGCGACCTGACCGTCGACCTGGTGCGCCGCGTCGTCAAGGTAGGCGACCGGGAGGTGAAGTTGTCGCCAAAGGAGTATGAATTGCTGCGTGTGCTGGTGCAGCACGCCGGCAAGGTGCTGACCCACAGGTTTCTGCTCAAGGAACTGTGGGATGAACTAACCGACGCGCAATATCTGCGGGTCTATGTGCGCCAGCTCCGGCAGAAGATCGAGACCGATCCGGAACGCCCGCAATTGGTGTTGACCGAAACCGGTATCGGATATCGCTTGCGCGCGGGAGATTAGTTCGCTGCACCCGTCACCCTGAGGTGCGCGCCCTTGCGCGCCTCGAAGGATGGGCAGCAGGCTCCGTTGCCGCATCCATCCTTCGAGGCTCGCCGAAGAGGCGCGCACCTCGGGATGACGACGGAAGGTTGCGGATAGTGGTAGTGGAACTTTCGCAAGCTGCGAAGATTGTTTTCCGCGCAACTGGGAGAACACCATGGCACGAAAATATTCGAAAAAGGCGTCCTCTGACGTCGAGCGCGTGATGAAGAAGCGCAAGGCCGGGACCTTGAAGAGCGGCCGGCCCGGTAAGAAGGTCACGAGCCGCAAACAGGCCATCGCAATTGGGCTGTCCGAGGCGAGGGCCGAGGGTGAGAAAGTCCCGAAGAAGGCTGCGAAGAAGAAGTCGGCGAAGAAGCGGAAGGCGAAGAAATAGCGTTCGCATTATTTTCGTCATGGCCGGGACAGGCCCGGCCATGACGGTTAAGTCAACCAGCCTTCCGCGCTCGTGCGGCCGAACGATGCGCCTTCTTCGTGGGCCGATGAGTCGCTCGACGCACCGGAGAATTCGTCGCCCGCCTTGCCTTTCAGGCTCTGCTTCAGCGCATCCATCAGGCTAATGACGTTGTCCGGCTTTTCCTCGTGATCGGTTACCTTGACCGGCTTCCCGGCGGCCTTGCGCTTGACCAAGGTCTTCAGGGCATTCTCGTATTCGTCCTTGAACTTCGAAGGGTCGAAATGCGCGGCCTTGGTGTCGAGGATGTGACTGGCGAGTTCGACCATGTCCCTTGAGATCTTCGGGCTCTTGATGTCGTCGAAATACTCATCCTCGTCCCGCAATTCATAAGGATATCGCAGCGTGGTGCCGAGCAGGCCCTTGCCGAGGGGTTCGATCGCGATGACATGCTCGCGATTGGTCAGCACGATGCGCGCCAGCGCGACGCGATCCTGGTCCTTCATGGCGTCGCGGATCACGGCAAAGGCATCGATTCCGGCTTTGCCGTCGGGCGCGATGTAATAGGGGTGGTTGAGATAGCGCTTGTCGATCTCGTCTTTGGGAACAAAACTGTCGATATCGATGGTATGGTTGCTTTCGATCTGGACCGCCTCGAGCTCCTCCTTGTCGATCTCGACAAATTGGCCTTTTGCCAGCTCGTAGCCGCGACCCTTCTGATCGCTTTCGACGACGTCACCGGTCTCGGCATCGACCATCTGCTGCTTCAGCCGGTTGCCGGTCTCCTTGTTGATCATGTGAAAGCGGGTTTTGTCGACGCTGGTCGTGGCCGGATAAAGCAGGACCGGGCAGGACACGAGAGACAATTTCAGGGAGCCTTTCCAATAGGCGCGCGGCGAAGCCATCCAGTCCTCCAAAACCGTTACATGTTCAGGCAAATTCAGCGCAGACGCGTTCGGGAACTTCAACAGTAATTGAGGGTTTTGGTTCCGGGCCGTAAGATAGTGTGGCGGCGCCAGAACTCCTTGTCCAGGATATGATCGTGTCTCTCAGAAACCTCTCCACCTACCGAAAAAAGCGCGATTTCGAGAAAACCGCCGAGCCCAGCGGCGAGGCCAGGGTAGCGCCTTCGAAGCAGCGGCGTTTCGTGATCCAGAAGCATGACGCGACCCGGCTGCATTACGATCTGCGGCTGGAATTCGACGGCGTCTTCAAGTCCTGGGCGGTGACACGCGGCCCCTCGCTCGATCCGCACGACAAGCGGCTGGCGGTGGAGGTGGAAGATCATCCGCTGGATTACGGCGATTTCGAAGGCACCATCCCCGAGGGACAATATGGCGGCGGCACCGTGCAGCTCTGGGACCGCGGCTATTGGGAATCGGACGATCCGGAGCGCGGCTTCAAGAAGGGCGATCTGAAATTCACGCTGCATGGCGAGAAACTGCATGGCAGCTGGGTGCTGGTGCGGATGCGCCACGACCGCAACGGCGGCAAGCGAACCAACTGGCTCCTGATCAAGCATCGCGACGAATTTGCCAGGGAAGGCAAAGCCAACAAGATCCTGGATGCCGACGAGTCGGTCGCATCCGGACGGTCGATGGAGCAGATCGCCGAAGGCAAGGGCAACGCGCCGAAGCCGTTCATGACGGCGAAGTCCGGCCGCACCAAGGCCGATGCGGTCTGGAATTCGAACCGGGGCGATGCCGCCGAAGCGCGCGCCGCAAGAAAGAGGCCGCGACCCGATCCGCGCGGACTGCAAAGCCATCGCAAAGGCAAAGCGGCGACCGCGGTCATGCCGGATTTCGTCGCGCCGCAGCTCTGCATCTCGGTCGATCGACCGCCCGCGGCGACGGCTGGTGCCACGAAATCAAGTTCGACGGCTACCGGGTGCAATTGCGCGTCGAGGGTGGCGAGGCGACGCTGAAAACCCGCAAGGGGCTGGACTGGACCGAGAAGTTTCGGGCCATCGCCAAGGAAGGAAGCGCGCTGCCCGACTGCTTGATCGACGGCGAGATCGTCGCGCTCGACCAAACGGCGCGCCGGATTTTTCGACGCTGCAGGCCGCGATTTCCGACGGCAAGACCGGCAATCTGATTTTCTACGCGTTCGATCTGCTGTTTGCCGATGGTGAGGATCTTCGCCAGGTGCCGCTCGGTCGAGCGCAAGGAGCGATTGAAGAAATTGCTGGAGGCGCGCTCCAAAGGCAAAAGCAAACTGATCCGCTATGTCGAGCATTTCGACACCGGCGGCGACGCCATTCTGCAATCGGCGTGCAAGCTGTCGCTGGAAGGGCATCGTCTCCAAGAAGCTGAGTGCGCCCTATCGATCCGGCCGCTCCGAAAACTGGACCAAGGCCAAATGCCGCGCCGGGCATGAGGTCGTGCTGGGGGGATGGAAAACCACCAACGGCAAATTCCGTTCGCTGATGGCCGGCGTCTATCGCGGCGATCATCTGGCCTTTGTCGGCATTGTCGGCACCGGTTTCGGGCAGGACACGGTCAGGCGCATCATGCCGGCGTTGAAAGCAGCAGGCTCGGACAAGAGCCCGTTCGGCGGCAAGGATGCGCCGCGCAAGACCGCCGACGTGCATTGGCTCAAGCCCGAACTGGTCGCCGAGATCGAATTCGCCGGCTTTACCGACGGCGGCAATATCCGGCAGGCTGCGTTCAAGGGCCTGCGCCAGGACAAGCCGGCCGACGAGGTGAAGGCCGAGAAGCCGGCCATGACCAAGATTGCCAAACCCGCCGTCAAAGCCGCGGCAAAGCGGTGCGCGAAGTCAGCGAGCGGCAAATCCGCCGAAGTGATGGGCGTGGTGATCTCAAAGCCCGACAAGGAGCTGTGGCCGGATGCCGGTGACGGCGAGGGCGTGACCAAGCTCGATCTTGCGCGTTATTTCGAAGCGGTCGGCGGCTGGATGATCGGCCATTTGAAGGGGCGGCCGTGCTCGGTGGTCCGCGCGCCCGACGGGATCGGCGGCGAGACGTTCTTTCAGCGCCACGCGATGCCGGGGACGTCGAACCTGCTGGAGCTCGTCAAGGTCTCCGGCGATCGCAAGCCTTATTTGCAGATCGACCGCGTCGAGGGTCTTGCCGCGGTGGCGCAGATCGGCGGTCTTGAGCTGCATCCGTGGAATTGCGCGCCGGATGCGCCCGACGTGCCGGGGCGGCTGGTGTTCGATCTCGATCCCGCGCCGGAAGTCGAGTTCGCCGACGTCATCGAGGCCGCCAGGGACATGCGGGAGCGGTTGACCAGCCTCGGCATGGAAAGCTTCTGCAAGACCACCGGCGGCAAGGGATTGCATGTGGTGACGCCGCTGGCGTACGGCGCCAGGGACAAAGTGACGTGGAAGGAAGCCAAGGCCTTTGCGCAGGGCGTCTGCCAGTGGATGGCGAACGAAGACCCCGAGCGTTATCTGCTCAACATGTCGAAGAAGCTGCGCAAGGGAAAGATCTTCCTCGATTATCTTCGCAACGATCGCATGGCTACCGCGGTCGCGGTGTTGTCGCCGCGCGCGCGCGAAGGCGCCACCGTCTCGATGCCGCTGACCTGGGCGCAGGTGCGCGGCGATCTCGACCCGAAACGCTATACGGTTCGCATCCGTGCCGGCGCTGCTGGCGAAAACCAAGGCGTGGGAGGGTTATGATGACGCGGCGTCATCGATCAAGGCGGCGATGAAGAAGTTGGCAGGAAAAATGTAAGACGTCATTCCGGGATGCGCCATTTGGCGCAGGCCCGGAATCATTCCGCGATGTTGGTATGGATCCGGGCTCGCGCTTCGCGCGCCCGGAATGACGAGTGTAACTTACAGCCGTCCGAGCAGCAGCAAGATCAGCAAGATCACGACGATAAGGCCGAGGCCGCCGCCGCCGTAATAGCCGGTGCCGTAGAACGGTCCGCCGCCGATGCCGCTGAAGCCGCCGAGCAGGGCGATAACGAGAATGATAAGAATGATTGTTCCAATTGACATGTAGCATCTCCTCCAGCCCGGCAGTCGGCACCTGTTGCTCTGCCTTCAGCCGGAAAAACGAACGGGAACCCATAAGGTTCCATTTTTGAAACAGCATAAATGTGGACGCGGCTCTTCTTTTCGAACGATGCGGGATTACATGCAGTTACGTTGGAGAAGGATTCAAAAATGTCCGCGCCGCCTGATCGTTTCGATTCCGCATCGCCTTGGCCGCGAAGAGGCGATGCGCCGCCTCAAGGCGGGACTGACGCGCGCTGCCTCCAGCATTCCGGTGCTGAAAGTCGATGAGGAGCGATGGGAGGACAATCGCATGGTCTTTCGCGTCCGCGCGCTCGGGCAGGCGGCGTCTGGCCATCTCGATGTGGCGGACGATCAGGTCCGGCTGGAAGTAACGTTGCCGTGGCTGCTGCAACGATTTGCCGAGGTCGCGCAGGTCGCGATCAAAAATCGCGGCAATCTGCTGCTGACCAAGCGGAGCTGACACGCGGCATATATTGCTTTGCAGCAAACAAAGCTGTGAAAAACGGCGGCGCCGCGGACCTCGTGAGCTTGCTGTTGGTAAATTATCCGGACTATCTAAATTCGTGCGGGGGTAGGGAACCGACCTCTCTGGTGAGTCGGCACGATATCCGCCAGGCCGTCCGGCCCTGATCCCGGGCGGCCTTTCGCGTTTCAGGCGCGCTTCACCCGGGCCTTCAACACTGCGACCGGCAAATGCTGGAAAAGCGCGGAGAGGCGCAATTCGGTTGCGTTGGCTTTGCCGTCGATGCCTTGCACGGAATAGCCGCCTCACACGCAGCGCGCCGTCATAGGCTTCGGCACGGGGCCAGACCCGGCCGCCTTGCGAAAACGGCGCGAATGATTTCGTGACCGCGACAATCGCGGCATCGCGGCCGCGGCGCCGCGCAAAGGCGATGACATGATCGCTGATGCGGCCCGGTGACCTCGATCGGCTGATAATCGCCTTGCGCGAACACGTCCGATAGTTCGGTCCGCAGTTTCAGCAGATGCCGGGTCCAGGCCAGCTTGATATGGCCGTCGGGCCAATGTTGCGCGAGGCTTTCCCAATCCGGAGTTTCCATCGATGCCAGCACGGCGGCGCGCTCGGCAAAATCCACCGGCCGCCGGTTATCGGGATCGACCAGCGACAGATCCCAGAATTCCGTTCCCTGATAGAAGTCCGGCACGCCCGGCATCGTCGCCTTCAGCGTGATCTGGCTAAGCGAATTCAGTGCTCCCAGCAGCGAGATGCGCTGCGCCAACGTCTCCAGCGAATCCAGAAATTCGGCCGAGACCGAGCGGTCCAGGATCCGCGCCAGGAACGTCTGCACTCCGGCCTCGTAGGCCTCGATCGGGATTGAGCCAGCTGGTTTCCTGCTTGCCTTCGCGCGCGGCCTTCAGCGCATAGGCCTGCATCCGCTCCAGGAACGTATCGTCGGGTCCGCTCGCGGGCCACGCGCCGAGCAGCGCCTGATACAGCATGTATTCGAAGGTCGCGGATGGCGCGCGCATGTCGCCATCGACGACGAGATGCGGCGCGTTGAGGATTTTCCAGCGTCCAACCGCGCTCGCCCATTCGCCGGGAAGCTCGGCCAGCGCCGATCAGCCGGGCCCGGGCATCCTCGCCGCGTTTGGTGTCGTGCGTCGCGGTCGCTGTCATGCCATGCGGCCATTCTTCGTTCGCGTATCTTCATGGCCGCGTGAAACGCATCGATGGAAAGGCGCCTTGGCCGCGGGATCGCCGCCGACCTCATTGAGCGCGAGCAGGCGGTGATAGCGATAGAACGCCGTATCCTCCAGCGACTTCGCCATCACCGGGCCGGTAAATTGCTGCACCTTCAAGGCGAAGCGGCGCACCCGCGGCGCGCTATGCAGGGCGCGGCCGGGCCTGATCAAGTCCATCGTCAGCGTATCGCGCAGGAAATCGAAAATACCCTCGTCGGCGGCAAACCAGTCAGCGCGCGCCTTTTCGATCGTCTCGGAAATCAGTGCACGGTCGTGGCCGGTTTGAACCGCCGTAGTCAGATAGGTGCGATAGACCGGAAAATGCAGGACATAGAGTTCGAGCGCCTGCCGCAGGCTGTCGGCGGAAAAATCGCGGGTGGAATAGTGCCCACCGGCGATGCGCGCCAGCAGGCGTGTCAACACAGTGAACTCGCTGGTCAGCAAGGTCTCGAGAACCCGGAGCTTGGCGTCTTTCAAGACGGGTTCGAGTTTGGGCGATTGATTGCTGATCTGCCGCCACACCTCGTCGAGCGGGCCCAGGCCGTTGCCGTCGGTCAGCACCTGCGTGATGACATTGAGCCACTCATAGCCCGTGGTGCCATGAACGCCATTGAAGGCGTGCAGCTTTTCGTGTTCACCGAGAATTTTCTCTACCACCACGTAGAAAGGTTTTGCGGCCTTGCCCTGGGCGTCCCGGATCAGCCGGCGCAGGCGCTGAAAATATTGCGCGGGATCGCGCAGGCCATCGATATGATCGAGCCGCAGGCCCTGCAATTTGTCCTCTGCGATCAGCTTCTTGACCAGTCGATGGATCGCATCGAAGGTGCCGGCATCCTCGACGCGCAAACCTGCCAGCGTATTGACGTCGAAGAATCGCCGATAGTTGATATCGCTGGAGGCGAGCCGCCAATGGCCGAGCTTGTAATGCTGGCGTTCCAGCAGGTGATGCAGCGCGAGGACCGGCGCAGCACGATCCGGTCCAGCCCGATAGGCTTGCAGTCCGCGCGCGACGATCTCCGCGCCTCCGGCGATGCTTTTCAGCGCCATCTTGAAGCCCGGTGCTTCCTTCCGATTGGGATGGCGCAGCCCCCTGTATCGGGAGGCTAGCTCGAGAATGCGTTTTCCCGTTGTCGTGTCTTCCGCCCCGGCCTCTTTCACGACGTTGTACAAAATATCGCTGTAACGCTCCGGCGCGATTGGCAGACGATGCTCGAAATACCAGGCCGAAAAACTGCCTTCATCGGCATCGTAGCGCAGTTCGATCTCGCCCTTTTCCAGTGCCTCGCCATAGGACGAGCCGATGATCGGCAACAGCACGCCGGGTCGGGTTCGGAACGGCAAGATGTCCCAGTCGATATCGAACGACACCGCGTGGGGCGAGGCCGGACCCCATTCCAGCACGTCGAGCCACCATGGATTGTCGGCGAAATGCACGCCGACATGATTGGGCACGAAGTCGAGAATCAGCCCGATGTCATGCTGCTTGAGTGCCGCACTCAATCTCTCGAAGCCGGCGTCGCCGCCGAGTTCGGGATTGATTTTGGTATGATCGACGACGTCGTATCCATGGGTGCTGCCTTTGCGCGATTTCATGAAGGGTGAGGCATAGAGATGCGTGATCCCCAGCGCTTTCAGATAGGGGACGACGGCGGCGGCCGCGTCGAAATCGAAATTCGCCGTCAGTTGCAGGCGATAAGTCGCAATCGGAATGGCTGCGGGCATCAGCGCGCTTCCACATGCCAGAACACCGACCAAGGCGAAATCGTACTGCCGAAGTCATCACCCCAGATTTTCGTACCCGTTGTCCCGGCCTGATGTGCGACGGCCCGACCAGAAAGATTGGCCAGCAGGTGCAGGGTCGCGCCATCACCCATCCGCCAACTGGCTGTCAGTAAACCGCTATCCGCCGCATGCGCCTCGCCAAAGGCTGCGCCCGCAAGCCGGGGAACGATCACGCGCCGGCGTATCGCGAGAAGGCCCTTTACCAGCGCCTGCCGTTTGCGCCCTGCTTCCTGATTGCGCGAATCCCAATCCAGCACGGCGGACTGGAATGTCGCGGGGTCCAGCGGATCGGGAATCTCATCGCCATATTTCGCATAAGCACCGGCAAATTCCTTGCGCCGCCCCTTGCGTACAGCCTCCGCAAGGTCGCCCTGGAAGTCGCAGAAGAACGGAAACGGCGCCTTTGAACCCCATTCCTCGCCCATGAACAGCATGGGTATGCCGGGCTCCAGCAAGGTAATCACAAGCGCAGCTTCGATCGCGGAGGGGCTGACATTGCTTTCAAGCCGGTCGCCGAGTGCGCGGTTTCCGATCTGGTCGTGATTCTGCAGGAAATTAATGAAGGCCGCCGGTGAGAGTTTGCCGCTCGGCTCACCGCGCGGTTGACCACCTCGATGTGGCGACGCTTCGCCCTGATAGACAAAGCCCGATCCCAGCGCCCGCGCGATATCGCGCAACGGCGAACGCTGATAATCGCGATAATAGCCGTGCGTCTCTCCGGTCAGCAGGACATGCCAGGCATGGTGATAATCGTCGTTCCATTGCGCGCGGTAGTCGCCGCGGGGCGGATTCTCTCGGCGTCCAGCAGGCCTGTTGCGTTGTCGTCGTTCTCAAGCACGAGATGAATATAGCGGCCGGTTTCCGCGGCGAAATTACCGACCACGCGGCTCAGTTCATGCAGCATCGGGATTTCACCCTGCTCGGGCATGGCGTGAACAGCATCGAGCCGCAGCCCGTCGAAACGATATTCGCGCAGCCAGTTCCGCGCATTCTCGATCGCAAAGGCGCGAACCTCAGGCACCCGGTAATCGATCGCGCTGCCCCATGGCGTTTGCGCATCGGTGAAGAAGGAGGGCGCATAGCGGCCGAGGTAATTTCCTTCGGGGCCGAAATGATTATAGACCACGTCGAGAAACACCATCAGGCCGCGCAGGTGCGCTTCGTCGATCAGGGCCTTGAGATCGTCGGGAGGTCCATAGACGCTGTCGGGCGCATACCACAACACGCCATCATAACCCCAGTTGCGACGTCCTGCGAAATCCGCAAGGGGCATCAATTCCAGCGCCGTGATCCCGCATTCGACGAGATGATCGAGCTTGCCGATCATGGCGCGGTAGGTGCCTTCCGGCGTGAAGGTGCCGACATGGGTCTCGATCACGATCGCTTCCTGCCAAGGGCGTCCGCGCCAGTCCGAGGCACGCCATTTGTAGGCGGCGTGGTCGATCACTTCACTGGGGCCTGAGACATCATCGGGCTGAAACGCCGACGCCGGATCGGGCACGTCGATCTCGTCGTCGATGCGGAATTTGTAGTGCGCGCCGGTCCTTGCACCAGGGATGTCGGCGGAAAACCAGCCCCCTTCACTGCGCTGCATAGGGTGCGGCGTTTCCAGCAACAGGTCGACACGCTTCGCCGCTGGCGCCCACAACCGAAATGATGCGCCTTCCGATGTCAGCCTGGCGCCGAATTGCCGCTCATTCATGCCGAACCTGCAAATGCGAGGACCGAGCGGGGCGGCGCGCTGGTATCGGCACCCGATGCGAAGTTCGCAACCGTCTGTTGACCGTCAACGGTGTTCAGCACCTGCTGCCAGTTCTTGTATTCGGGCATCTTTGGCAGCTTGAACGCGATCGCTTCCGGTGCGGCGTTGAGCACGATGAAAATCGGCGCGTGGCCCTGCTCGGCCGGGCCGAGCACATAAGCGAGAAACCGCCCTTCCGGGAATTTCCAGTCCTGGTCTTTCATGTCCTCGGCGGCGGGCGTCAGCCATAACACGCCGTAGGATCCGTCTGCGCGCCGCCCGTCGAGCCATCGATGCGAACGGATCTGCGGAAAGCGTTTTCGAAGTTCGGTCATGTGGCCGATGAAGTCGGTGAGGTCGTCGCCTTCGCGGTTGAGGCCTTCCCAGCCGACCCAGCCGATTTCGTTGTCCTGGCAATAGGCGTTATTGTTGCCGTTCTGGGTGTTGCCGACTTCATCGCCTGCGAGAATCAGCGGCAAGCCCTGCGCCAGCAGCAGGCAGGCGAGCTGATTTTTCCGTAGCTGACGGCGCAACGCCACAATCTTCGGGTCGTCGGTCGGGCCTTCGTGGCCGCAATTGTTGCTTTGGTTGTCGCTGGAGCCGTCGCGATTGTCTTCGCCGTTGGCCTGGTTGTGCTTCTCGTTGTAGCTGAACAGGTCCGCCAGTGTGAAGCCGTCATGCACCGTGACGTGATTGACGCTGGCGCGCTGGGTGCGGCCATCATGGTTGAAAATGTCGGACGAGCCGGTCATGCGGCTGGAGACTTCACCGATCAGGCTGCCTTCGCCGCTCCAGTAACGCCGCATCGCGCTGCGATACTTGTCGTTCCACTCCGACCATTGCGAGGGAAACGCGCCGACCTGGTAGCCGCCCATGCCGAGGTCCCAGGGCTCGGCGACCAGCTTCACCGAAGCCAGCACCGGATCCTGCCGGACTGCGGTGAGGAACGCGGAGCTGCGATCGAAGCCGTGGGGCCCGCGCGCCAGCGTGGTCGCAAGGTCGAACCGGAAGCCATCGACGTGGCAGACCTCGACCCAATAGCGCAGGGAATCCATCACCATCTGCAGAACGCGCGGATGGGTGAGGTTGACCGAACTGCCGCAGCCCGTAAAATCGTCGTAGAATCGCGGATTGCCCGGCTTCAGCCAGTAGTAAGAGGCATTGTCGATGCCGCGGAACGACAGCGTCGGACCCATATGGTTGCCCTCCGCGGTGTGGTTGTAGACCACGTCAAGCATCACCTCGATGCCGGCGTCGTGCAGCCGCGCCACGGTGGTGCGGAACGCATCGAGCGGATTGTCCTGCGCGTAGCGCGGCTCCGGTGCGAAAAACGACAGCGTGTTGTAACCCCAGTAATTCACCAGTTTCTTCTCGACCAGCGTCCGGTCGTCGATCAGTCCGTGGACCGGCAACAACTCGATGGTGGTGACGCCGAGCCGTTTGAGATGATCGATCATGGCCGGCGATGACAGGCCGCCATAGGTGCCGCGCAGATTGGGCGGCACGTCCTCGCGCTTCTGGGTCAGGCCTTTGACATGCGCCTCATAGATGATGGTATCTTCCCAGGGGATGTTCGGCCGCGTCTCGCGGCGTCCCCAGTTGAAGGTCTCGTCGACGACGACGGCCTTGGGCATGCCGCGCGCATTGTCGCGCCGGTCGAATGAGAGATCCTCTCGCGCGCTGCCGGTGCGGTAGGCAAAATGCGCATCGCTCCATACCAGCCGGCCGGCCAGGCGCTTGGCATAGGGATCGAGCAGAAGCTTGTTGGCATTGAAGCGGTGGCCGTGGTCGGGCTGATACGGCCCGTGGACGCGATAGCCATAGAGTTGACCGGGCGATACGTCGTTCAGATAACCGTGCCAGACATCCTCGGTGCGTTCGGGCAATTCGATGCGCTCTAGTTCGCGACGCCCCTGGGAGTCGAACAGGCAAAGCTCGACCTTTTCCGCGTTGGCGGAAAACAACGCAAAGTTGGTGCCCCGGCCGTCCCAGCTTGCGCCGAGGCGTGAGGACGTTCCGGCGGACAATCTCATGCGTCAGCTTTCCGGTATGAGAAAAATGGCGGCCAGGGGCGGGATGGTGAGATTGAGTTCGGGCACCAGGCCGTCCAACGTCTGGACTTCACCGACGTTCCCGACATTGCTGCCGCCGTAATGCGACGAATCTGAATTGAGAACCTCACGCCACTTGCCGGCAAATGGCACCCGGACGCGATAGTCGTGATATACATTCGGCGAGAAATTCACGACCACGAGACAGCGCGCCCGCGCCTCATTGCCTTTGCGGATCCAGCCGAACACGTTGCCGCCCGCATCGTCGGTAATGACCCATTCAAAACCGGCCGGATCGCAATCCAGTTCGTGAAGCGCCGGCAGATCGCGATAAATTCCGTTCAGATCGCGAGATCAGATTTTGGATGCCGACATAGTTCTTTTGCTCGAGCAGATGCCAGTCAAGCGAGCGGTCGTGATTCCACTCGCGCTCCTGGGCGAACTCGCAGCCCATGAACATCAGTTTTTTGCCGGGATGTCCGAACATGAAGGCGTAATAGGCGCGCAGGTTGGCGAAGCGCTGCCAGTCGTCGCCGGGCATTCGGCCGATCAGCGAACGCTTGCCGTGGACGACTTCGTCATGGGACAATGGCAGGATGAAATTTTCGGAAAAGGCATAGTGCAGACCGAACAGGATATCGCCGTGATGATACTTGCGATGGATCGGGTCCTTGCCGATGTAGTTCAGCGTGTCGTGCATCCAGCCCATGTTCCATTTGTAGCCGAAACCCAGCCCGCCATATTCGACCGGGCGTGACACCTGCGGCCATGCGGTCGAACTCTTCGGCCGCCGTGGTCGCCTGCGGGAATTTCGCGAACACTTCGGTATTGAAGCGGCGCAGGAAATCGATGGCTTCGAGATTTTCCCGGCCGCCATATTTGTTCGGAACCCAGCCGCCGGTGGGCCGGCTGTAGTCGAGATAGAGCATCGAGGCTACGGCGTCGACACGCAGGCCGTCGATGCCGTAACGCTCCAGCCAGAACAGCGCGTTCGAGACCAGGAAGTTGACGACTTCGGTGCGGCCGTAATTGTAAATCAGGGTGCCCCAATCGAGGTGACGCCCCTGCAGCGGGTTGGCGTGCTCATAAAGTGCGGTGCCGTCGAAATTGCCGAGCCCGTGCGGATCATCGGGGAAATGCCCGGGCACCCAGTCCAGCATCACGCCAAGACCTTCGCGGTGACAGGCATCGACCAGCGCGCAGAAATCCTCCGGCGTGCCGAACCGGCTGGTCGGCGCATACATCCCCGTCGGCTGATATCCCCATGAACCATCGAATGGATGCTCGTTGATGGGAAGAAACTCGATATGGGTGAAACCGAGATCGGAGGCATAACGCGGAAGCTGTTCGGCCAGATCGCGATAGGTCAACCACTCATTGTTGCCCTTGCGCCGCCACGAGCCGAGATGAACCTCGTAAATCGACATCGGTGCGTTCAGCGCGTTGATGCCTGTGGGCGCCGGTCGCGGGTGCGGCAGCCGGGTTTCGTCGAGAACGATCGACGCCGTGCTCGGGCGCATCTCTGCGGCAAACGCCATCGGATCGGACTTGAGCGGCAGATGCTGGCCCTGTGGGCCGATAATATCGAATTTATAGTGGTCGCCCGCGATGGCGTGGGGGACGAACAACTCCCAATAGCCGAGGCCGCGCACCCGCATCGGATGCCGCCGTGCATCCCAGAAATTGAAATCGCCGACCACGCTGACGCGTCGCGCATTGGGGGCAAGCACCACGAAGGCTACTCCGTCGACGCCGTCCAGGGTCATCGGATGCGCGCCGAGCTTGTCGTAGAGACGCTGATGGGTGCCCTCGCCGAGCAGGTACAGATCGAAGTCGGTCAGCACAGGCGGAAAGCGGTAGGGATCGTCGAGATCGACCACGGTGTCGCCGAAGCGGGCGCGCAACTGATAGCGCCTGGAGCCATTCGGCAGCGCGCCGGCGAACAGGCCGGCATCGTGAATGCGAGCCAGCGACGCGGTCTCGCCGTGTTCGCCGATCGCGTCGACCTTCGAGGCGGCCGGCAGGAACGCGCGCACCACGGTCTTGCCGCCTTCGGTATGGAGACCGAGATAGTGGAAGGGGTCGGCGTGCCGGCCCTCCACGATCGCATAGGCTTCTGCGGACAGCTTGGTCATGTGGCCCCGTGGGTCGTTTGAGACAATATTCGTAGTATCCCGGTCAACGGGACGCGCAGCCAATCCGGCCGGTGGGCCAACTCGTATTCAACCTCGTAGAGCGCCTTTTCAAGCAGAAAGAAATTCAGAATTTGTTCGGCGGCACGCGGATCTGCCGGCCACAGTTTTTTGTTTGTCATGGTCTCGCGATAAGCGGCGAGGAACGCCGTCACCGAACGATCGCGCCATTCCGAAAGTGAGGCTGCAAGTTTGATCTGTTCGTCAGGCGCCACTTTGAGCGCGCGCCCCTGTGCCGCCGTGACCGAATAGTCGATCGAGCGGATCAGGCCTGCGACGTCGCGCGCCGCGGGAGCCTTGCGCCGCCGCTCGGTCAATGATCGCCGCGGCTCGCCCTCGAAATCGATAATAAAGATATCGTCCTTGACCACCAGCATCTGTCCAAGATGGAAGTCTCCGTGAAGGCGGATGTTGAGGCCGTCGATATCGGACGGAAGCAACGCATTCAGGCGGTCATGCAGGCCCGAACGTTGTGTCAGCACCTGATCGATCAGCGAGCGGTCGGCTTCTTGCACCCCGTCGCGGCGCTGCTTCAAGGTGTCGAACACCCGCTCGGCGCGGGCGGTCGCATCCTTGATCCAGTGCTCGACGTCGGCTGGCCGGATCGGCTCCGGCGTGAAGTCGGGAAATTCATCATGGCTTGCGAGCGCCAGATGCATCTCGGCGACCCGCCGGCCGGTTTGCGACATGTAACGCAGGTAGGGAACCTGCTCCTCGCTCTCGCCCGGATGCTCGCTTGCGGCCAGCAGACGCTGCTCTTCGACAAAACGGTCGAGATAGGCCGAGGTTACGGTCCAGGCGTCGCCTTGATTTTCCACAAAGGCATGCACGATCGCGATCGCGCTTTTATTGTTGCCTTCAACCAGTTCGACGCTTCCCAGCAGCGCCGGTGTGTTGGCGAAGCCCGCCACCTCGGTCAGGAACCGGCCGATCTCGATCTCGGGATTGATTCCCGTCTCGAGCTTCCGGTAGATCTTGACGACATAGTCGTTGTCGACCAGCGCCGTGCTGTTGGATTGTTCGGTTTCGACCGCGCGGATGTGGACCGGCGGCTTGATCGGCCGGTCCGAGAACCTCGCGGTCGGCCGGAATTCGAGGCGCGTGCCGTTTTCTTCGACGGTCAGCGCTTCACGGAGGTTGCGCAGCAGCAAAGCAATAAAGATCGGTTCAACCGCAACGTCGAGCAGGGTGCCTTCCCGCGCGCCCTGGCGCACGGCGGCGAATGCACGGGGATTGTAGCGTTCCCGGTCGAACCGCACCCACTCAATCTGCATCGGCAGAACGTAGCGTGTTGTAGCGCCGCGCGCCGTTGTTGCTTCGAAGAAAGCAAGCCAGGGCCGGTTGTCGCCGATTTCCACGAATGGGATCGCCGAGGTCAGAACCGGGTGAATCTCCCGCGCCGATCGTTCCGGATACCAGCGCGTTCGCGCCAGAAATCCCGGCAACACATCGCGCTCGAATACGCCCCTGGTGCGCGCCAGCGACATCCATGTCGCGCCGAGCGGCACGACAAGGGTCTCGAACTCGGGAACGACCGTCGGTTCGACATGTTCGGATTTGTCGCGCTCCCGTAACTGAAACCAGTAAAAGCCGTAGGGCGCCAGCGTGATCATGTAAGGCACTTCGCCGATCGCCGGGAAACGCGTGCGGCCCAGCATCTCCAGTGGAATACGGTCCTTCCATGCCGGAAAGGTCGAGTTCGGTGGCCTGCGCCGAGCGCGACAGGTTGGCGACGCAGAGAATCACTTCATCGCCGTACTGTCTGATATAGGCCAGCACCGAGCGATTGACCGGGCGGATGAAGGTCATGGTGCCGCGGCCGAACGCCAGCGTGGATTTCCGCACCGCGATCAGCCGCTTGGTGGCGCTCAGCAGCGAAGACAGGCTGCGCGATTGGGCCTCGACGTTGACAGATTCATAGCCGTACACCGGATCCATGATAGTCGGCGCATAGAGCCGCGCGGGGTCGGCGCGGGAAAACCCGCCGTTGCGGTCGGGGCTCCATTGCATCGGGGTGCGAACGCCGTTGCGGTCGCCGAGATAGATGTTGTCGCCCATGCCGATCTCGTCGCCATAATAGATGATCGGTGTTCCAGGAAACGACAGCAGCAGCGAATCCATCAGCTCGATCTTGCGCCGGTCGTTGTCCATCAACGGCGCCAGCCGGCGGCGGATGCCGACATTGATGCGGGCGCGGGGATCGTTGGCATAGGTCGACCACAGATAGTCGCGCTCGACGTCGGTGACCATTTCCAGCGTCAGCTCATCGTGGTTGCGCAGAAACAGCGCCCACTGGCAATTGCTCGGAATGTCCGGGGTCTGGCGCAGGATATCGGTAATCGGAAAGCGATCTTCCTGGGCGATCGCCATGTAGATTCGCGGCATCAGCGGAAAATGATAGGCCATGTGGCATTCGTCGCCGCGGCCGAAATATTCCTGCACATCTTCCGGCCACTGATTGGCCTCGGCCAGCAGCACCTTGCCCTTGGCATAGGAATCGAGTTCGCCGCGCAGTTGTCTGATGATGGCGTGCGTTTCCGGCAGGTTCTCGTTATTGGTGCCGTCACGCTCGCAGAGATAGGGGATGGCGTCGAGCCGGAAGCCATCGACGCCGGTGTCGAGCCAGCGCTTCATCACCTGCACCAGCGCGGAGACCACGCGCGGATTGTCGAAATTCAGATCCGGCTGGTGCGAGAAGAAGCGGTGCCAGTAAAACTGCCCGGCTTCCGGATCCCAGGTCCAGTTCGACTTTTCGGTGTCGGTGAAGATGATCCGGGTGTCCGGATACTTCTGATCGGTATCGCTCCAGACATACCAGTTGCGCGCGCTCGAATCCCGGTCGCTGCGGCGGGCGCGCTTGAACCAGTCGTGCTGGTCCGAGGTGTGATTGATCACTAGTTCGGTAATGACGCGCAGACCACGCCGCTTGGCTTCGACGATGAAGCGCTTGAAATCCTTCATGGTCCCGAAATCGGGATTGATCGCGCCGTAATCGGCGATGTCGTAGCCGTCATCCCGGCCGGGAGAGGGATAGAACGGCAACAGCCAAAGCGCCGTCACGCCGAGGTCTTGCAGATAGCCGAGCTTTTCGGTCAGGCCTGCAAAATCGCCGATGCCGTCATTATTGCTGTCGGCAAAGGCCTTGACGTGCAGCTGATAGATGATGGCGTCCTTGTACCAAAGCTCGTCGCCGGGAAGGTCGGTGACCGGCAATTCGGCGGTATCGATGGATGACATCTTGTTCATGGCGTCGCTCACGCCAGGCAGCGGAACAGGAGAGCCGGGTCGCGTACCGGATCGATCCGCAAGCGAATGCCACCCCACTGCAGCGGATAGCGCTCGCCGGTCATCAGGTTTTCCAGCGCTGCGACGTTGCGGCGATCACCGGCCATGCCGACCTGGACGTCGCCGAGCGGAAACCAGAATTCGTGCGGCTCGCGCGACAACGCGATGGCGACGACCACGCTGTTGGTCTGGTTGACCGATTCCTTGACGAAGCCGATCACATTGCCGTCCTCGATCGGAAGGAACCGAAGATTGCTGGTCTGCTGCAGCGCTGCGTTTTCACGGCGGACGCGGTTGAGGTCGCGAAGGTAGGGTTTGATGTTGCCGGGCTTGTCCCAGTCCCGGACCTTGATCTCGTATTTCTCGGAATTGAGGTATTCTTCCTTGCCGGGTATCGGATCGTGTTCGATCAATTCGAAACCATTGTAAATGCCGTAGGTTGAGGACAGCGTGGCGGCGAGGGCGGCGCGGGACTTGAACATCCAGGTCTCGCCGCTTTGCAGGTGCCAGGGCAGGATGTCGGGTGTATTGACGAAGAAATTCGGCCGATAGAAATCCCGTTCCGGGTAGGCCGTCAATTCGTTCAGGTACTGCTCCAGTTCGCCTCTATGCGTCCGCCAGGTAAAATAGGTGTAGGACTGCGTGAAGCCGAGCTTGGCGAGACCCTTCATCAGCGCCGGCCGGGTAAAGGCCTCGGCCAGGAAAATCACCTCGGGATGTTGCAGCTGGATGTCGTGGATCAGCCACTCCCAAAAGGGAAACGGCTTGGTGTGGGGATTGTCGACCCGGAAGATAAGCACGCCCTGTTCGATCCAGAACAGAATCACGTCGCGCAAGGCATTCCACAGCGCGCCGGCGTCTTCCGATGCGAAATCGGGATTGACGATGTCCTCGTATTTCTTCGGCGGATTTTCTGCATAGCGCATCGACCCGTCGGGCCGGCGCTTGAACCATTGCGGATGCTCCTTGAGCCAGGGATGATCGGGCGAGCACTGCACGGCAAAATCGAGCGCCACTTCCATGCCGAGCTGTTTGCAAGCCGCAACGAAGCCGCGAAAATCTTCCAGCGTGCCCAATTGCGGATGCACCGCATCGTGGCCGCCTTCAGCAGAACCAATGGCGTAGGGGCTGCCGGGATCGCCCTCGGCTGCCGTTACGGCGTTGTTGCGGCCCTTGCGGTTGACGTGGCCAATGGGATGAATCGGGGTGAGATAGACCACATCGAAACCCATCGCCGCGATATCGGGCAGGCGCGCGATGCAATCCTTAAAGGTGCCGTGTTGGCCCGGAATCGTGCCCTGGCTGCGGGGCACCATCTCGTACCACGCCCCGCTGCGCGCCCGCGGGCGATCCGCCATCAATGGGAATAGCTGCGACCGTGTCAAATCGGGCCGCGGCTGGCTCTCGGCCATGGCGCCCTGTAGCTCTTCGCTGAGCAGAAGTGTGGCGTCGCCGCTTTGCAGATAGTCCTCGCATTTCCGCAAGATGACAGCCGTCGCGGCTTTGCCGCCAGACCGGGCCTTGGTCAGCAAGCCGGCGCCTTCGATCGCATCCAGCGCCAGATCGACGCCGGCTTTTTGCTTCAGCTCAAACCCTTGCCGCCAGGTCGCGAATTCGTCGGTCCAGGCCTCGATCGCATAGACATGGCGTCCGACCACGTCGGGAGTGAATGAGCCGCCCCAGCGGTCGTTATCGTGCCTTGTCATCGGCGCGCGGCGCCATTCCCGGTCCTGCTCCAGGCGCCAGACCAGCGCCGCAGCCACGATGTCGTGCCCGTCGCGATAGATATCGGCCCAGACTTCGATCGGTTCGCCGACAATGCGCTTGACGGCAAAGCGACCGCCATCTACGCGCGGATATACGTCTTCAATAAAGAAAGCGCCGCCGGTTGCGGCGCTCTCGACAGTTTGAGTTGTTTTGTTCACGGTGATGCCATTGGCATGGAAATGGCGTCCCATTTCGTTTGCGGGAAAGGAGACGTTCCGGACATATATACAAAGCCGCTCGCCGGGGTTTGGTTCCCCGGGAACGGCGGGGACGGCGCTGAGTTAAACACGGCTATCCTCTTCCTGCATCTAGAGAATTTCGCGACGTCGCCAACCGTTGCGTGCAAACGGCGTGCCGAATGGACCTTTTCACCAAAGCCAGAGAACTGGGCATCCAGACCGAATTTGTGGACGGTCAGGGTCACCGCCATGTGACGGACAAGGCGGCGCTCAAGATCATCCTCGATGCCATGCCGGTCCGGGTGCCGCACCGCTTTCTCGGCGGGGCGGTCGTGATCCGGCCGGGCCAGCCCTCGCGATCCGAACTCAAGACTGCCACGTTCCCGCTGCACTGGAAAATCGTTGCGGGTCCAAAGGTTATCGCGGAAGGCGAGACCCACGATCGGGTCATCGTCTGGCCGACGGATCTGCCCATTGGCGCCTATCGGGTAAGTTTAACCGATGCCTCTTCGGTCGCCGAAGAGGTGCCGCTGATCGTCGCGCCGCCGAAGGCATTCGGCGGCGATTTCGACCGCTGCTGGCTGCTGGCGGTCCAGCTCTACGGCATCCGGTCGACGCGCAACTGGGGGATCGGGGACTTCACCGACCTCGAAGGGCTCATCGACATCGCGGCAAAACTGGGCGCCGAGGGTGTCGGTCTCAATCCGCTGCACGCGCTGTTCGACGATCGGCCGGGTGACTGCAGTCCCTATTCGCCGAACAGCCGGCTGTTTCTCAATCCGCTCTATGTCGATGTCGAAAAGCTGGACGGTGGATCCACCGGAAGCGGCGAAACCCTCGCAAAGCTGCGAAACAGCGATATCGTCGACTATGCCGCCGTCGCCGGGCTGAAATGGAGCGCGTTGAGATCGGCTTTCGACGCTTTCAAGGCCAATCCCAATTCCAAAACCAAACGCACGCAGGATTTCAAAAGATTTCGCGCCGAGCGTGCGCCGCTGCTGTCGCGGTTCGCCTGCTTTGAAACGCTGCGGCACAAATTCAACAAGCCGTGGTGGGAATGGCCGGAGGAATGGCGGCAACCCGATGAGGCCAAATGCGCCGCGCTCCGCGAAGGTCCCGACGCGGCCGAGATTGAATTCGTCGAATTCGTGCAATGGACCGCCGACCGGCAGTTGCAGTCATGCCGAAATCGCGCAAGCAAGCTGGGGATGAAGGTCGGGCTTTACCTCGACGTCGCCGTCGGGGTGCAGTCCGACGGGTTCGACGCCTGGAACGAGCAGGTCGCGATTTCGCGCCATCTCGCCGTCGGTGCGCCGCCCGATGCCCTCAATACCGCGGGCCAGAACTGGGGGCTCGCGGGCTTCAACGCCGCCGGTCTCGAAATCAAATCCTTTGAGCCTTATCGGGAGATGCTGCGGGCTTCGATGCGTTACGCCGGCGCGATCCGGCTCGATCATGTGCTCGGCCTGAAGCGGCTTTATCTGGTGCCGCACGGTTTTGCCGCCAAAAATGGCGTCTATGTGCAGATGCCGTTCGAGCCGTTGCTGGCGGCGACCGCGCAGGAAAGTGTGGCGCATCGTTGCGTGGTGATCGGTGAAGACCTCGGCACCGTGCCGGAAGGTTTTCGCGAGCAGATGGCGGAATGGGGCATCTGGTCGTATCAGGTGATGATGTTCGAGCGGGACGACCATGGCAGGTTTCGAGGTATCGACTTTTACAAGCCGAATGCGCTGGTCACCTTCAACACCCACGATCTTTCGACCTATGCGGGCTGGCGCTCGTTCAGCGATCTTGCGCTGAAGCGCTCGCTCGGTATCGACCCCGGCGAAACCGACGACGCGCGGTGGCACGCGTTGACCATGTTGTCGGATGTACTGCGTCATCACACCATCGACGGGCATGACCTCTATGCGGTCGTTGGTTTCCTGGCGCGGACCAGCTCCCGCCTGCTTACGATATCGCTGGAGGATTTGCTGGGAGTGATCGACCAGCCCAATATTCCCGGCACCGTGAACGAACATCCGAACTGGCGGCAGCGGCTGCCGCTTGCGATCGACAAGATCGCAGCGGCGATCGACGTTGCCGCGCTCAGGGTCGCGACGGCGGATCGGACTCGCGCGACGACCTGACGCCATGGACATTTTCATCGAGTGGTAAAAGTTGCCCTGCAGAATCGAAGACTATGGATTGATCGGCGATTGCGAGACCGCGGCACTGGTCGGCCGCGACGGATCGATCGACTGGCTGTGCTGGCCGGCGTTCGATTCCGATGCATGCTTTGCGGCGCTGCTGGGCGGGCCCGGGCATGGCCGGTGGTTGATCGCGCCCGCAGGGGAGATCACGAAAACCTCCCGCCGCTACCGCGACAATACGCTGATTCTTGAAACTCGCTTTGAGACCGCTGACGGCGTCGTCGCGCTGATCGATTTCATGCCGCCGCGCGGCCACGCCTCCGATGTCGTGCGGCTGGTGCAGGGTGTCAGCGGCCGGGTGAAGCTCCGTATGGAACTGGTGATCCGTTTCGGATTCGGTACCGATATTCCCTGGGTCAGGAAAACCGACGATGGCGCGCTGCTGGCGATCTGCGGACCCGACATGACGGTGCTGCGCACGCCGGTTCAGACCCGCGGCGAGAATCTGACCACCGTGGCCGATTTCGAAGTAAACGCCGGCGAAACCGTTCCCTTCGTGCTGACCTACGGGCCCTCGCATCTTCCCGTTCCCGAGCCCAGCGACGCCCTGAAAGCCCTGCAGGAGACCGAGGATTTCTGGACCGAGTGGTGCAGCCGTTGCACCTACGAGGGCGATCGCGCGGACCTGGTGATGCGGTCGCTGATCACGTTGAAGGCGCTGACCTACGGGCCGACCGGAGGCACTGTCGCCGCGCCGACCACGTCGCTGCCGGAAAAGCTCGGGGGGGCCAGGAACTGGGACTATCGCTTCTGCTGGCTGCGCGACGCCACCTTCACGCTGCTGGCGCTGATGAACAGCGGCTACACCGAAGAAGCTTCCTGCTGGCACAGCTGGCTGCTGCGCGCGGTTGCGGGCGCGCCCGAAAAAATGCAGATCATGTATGGCATCGCGGGCCAGCGCCGCCTGCTGGAATGGGAAGCAGGCTGGCTGCCGGGCTATGAAGGCGCGCAGCCGGTTCGGGTCGGCAATGCCGCGCATGCCCAGTTGCAGCTCGACGTCTATGGCGAACTGATCGACGCATTTCACCAGTCGCGGGTGGCGAAGCTTGAGCTTTATGAAGGGACCTGGGACCTCGAATGCACGGTGCTGGCGCACCTTGCCGAGGTATGGAACCAGCCGGACCACGGCGTTTGGGAACGGCGCGGCGATGGCGCACATTATGTTTCGTCGAAGGTGATGACCTGGGTGGCGTTCGATCGCGGCATCAAGAGTGCGGAAAAATTCGGCTTCAAGGCGCCGCTCGATCAATGGCGGATGTTGCGTGACAAGATCCACCGCGAAGTGTGCGCGAGGGGTTTCGATGCCGAGCAGAACACATTCGTCGAGTCCTACGGATCGAAATTGCTCGATGCCAGTATCTTGCTTTTGCCGTCGGTGGGCTTCCTGCCGGCATCCGACCCGCGCGTCAGAGGTACACTCGCCGCGATCGAGAAATACATGATGCGCGACGGATTCGTGCTGCGGCACGACCCTCGGGAAATCTCGGATGAGAAGCAGCCGATCGAAGGCGCATTTCTGGCCTGCAGCCTCTGGCTCGCCGACGCCCATGTGCTGGCCGGGGATGTTGCGAAGGCGCAGGCGCTGTTCGACCGCGTGGTGGCGGTAGCGAACGATCTAGGGCTATTGGCGGAGGAATTCGATTCCGGCGCCGGCCGTCAGACCGGCAATTTTCCGCAGGCGTTGACACACATCGCCTTGATCAATACCGCGCACAATCTCAGCGATGCCAAGAAGCCGGTCGACAAGCCGGTGGTGCAGCGGTCGAAGTGATCAACTCTCGTCGTCCCGGCACGTCAAAAATACGTCGTCCCTGCGAACGCAGGGACCCACAATCCCGGTCGTTTGTTGTGCAGAAGGTCTTGGCCAGCGCGCGTAAACGAGGCGGCACGGCGTATGGGTCCCGGCTCGCGCTTCGCTTGGCCGGGACGACCGGTGATTAATTGCTCTCGGCGTTGTTCTTTAAAACCATCTCGATCGCTCCGGCGAAACCCTCGTCCTCGTTCGAGGTCGTGACATGCGTCGCTTGCCGCTTCACGTCGTCGGTGGCGTTGCCCATCGCGATCGAGAGGCCGCTCGCCTTGAACATCGCCAGATCGTTCTGCATGTCGCCGATGGTGGCGACGGCGTCGGTGGTGATGCCCTGGCGTTTGGCCATCGCCTGCACGAAGGTGCCCTTGTCGCAGCCCGGCGGGGTGACATCGAGGTAGTAGGTTTGCGAGCGGACTGCGGTCGCCTGCGTACCCACGGCCTTCACCATCGCGGCTTCGCAGCGCTGCAGCAGCATTGGATCGGAGCTGGCGCCGACGATCTTGCAGGCGGCCGAAAGATAGGGCGTAAAATCCGTGACGATGGTGGGATCGGCCCGGATCGCACGCTTTTCATGGGGCACGTATTCGCCATCGGGGTTTCGGGTCAGCCACTTGTCGTTGGTGAACAGCCAGATATCGACGCCGAATTCGTTCAAAACAGCGATGCTGTGCTCCGCCGTCGCGGGGGAATCAAATGCTGTTCGATCGGATGCAGTTGCGGATCGACGATCGAGCTTCCGTTGAACGGCCCGACCGGCAGCGTGATCGCAAGCGGCTCGATCAGGAAGCGCATGCCGAGCGCCGGGCGGCTGGAGGTAATGGTGAAGCCGATGCCGGCCTCCTGCAGCCGCTTGACCGCGCGTTTGGCGCCGTCGGTCAGGGTTTTGTCTTTGGTCACCAGCGTGCCATCGACATCGGAGACGACGAGGGCGATGCGGGTCATGAGCAATTCCTTGCAACGTGGTTGTCGGCGGGATTTAGCCCGAGTTGGTCGACGATGTCATCGACGATGGCATCGATCGAGGCGTCGATCGACACGGTTACCGGATTTTCGCTGCTGTCGGGCGGCTCGAGCGTCTTGAACTGGCTGGTGAGCAGTCCCGCCGGCATGAAATGTCCTTTTCGCCGGGCGAGGCGGTCCGCGATCAACTGCTGTGTGCCGTTGAGATAGATCATGCGGACATCGTTCCGCCCATGCACGAGGATATCGCGGTAGGCGCGCTTCAGCGCCGAGCAGGCGATCACGGCGTGCCGGCCGTTCTTGCATATCAGGTCGATCTCATCGGCGATGGCCTGCAGCCAGGGCCAGCGGTCCTCGTCGGTGAGAGGATGACCGGCGCTCATCTTGGCGACATTGCTGGCGGGATGAAATTTGTCGCCGTCCTCGTAAGCCCAGTTCAGGCGTTCGGCGAGCTTTTCGGCGATGGTGCTCTTGCCTGAACCCGAGACGCCCATGACAACGAGCGCGCACGGCGTTTTGCCAAAGCCATCAGCCACGGAAATTCTCCGGCAGCGCGGCCTTGTCGACCAACCAGATCGTCTCATGGTCGGAATGCGCTCGGTTTGCAGGCAAGTTCTCGCCCGCCAGCACGCGGGTCAGGATGGCGCGCTTGTCCAGACCGCTGAGTTCAAACAGCATTTCGCGGCAGGAGGCGAGCGCCGGCAGCGTCAGCGAGACCCGCGGTACAAACGGCGCGACATGGGCCTGCGGGACGCCTGTCACCCAATGCCTGGTTTCTTCGATGGCCGGATACCCCGGAAACAACGACGCGGTGTGGCCGTCGGGGCCAACTCCTATTAGCACCATATCGAACAATGGTCTGGCGGGATCAAGCTCATTCGCGCCGTAGAACGAATGCAAGGTCTCCTCGTAAAGACGCGCGCTTTCGTCCGGACCGGCAGTGCCGGTCGGAATCGGATGGATGTTGGCGCTTGGTGCAAAACGATCCAGAAAAATCGTTCGGGCCACGCCCATATTGTTGAGCGGATCGTCGGCAGCGACAAAGCGCTCATCGCCAATGAACCAATGCACGCGATCCCACGGGATTTGGCTTCGATAGGCGTCGGTGGCCAGCAATTGATAAAGCTGCTTCGGGCTTGAGCCTCCGGTCAGGCAGATGGCGGCGCGGCCGGCATTGGCTGATATCCTCGCGATGAGGCGGTCCGCGGCGGCCTTCGCCAGTTCGGCCGGATCGGCAACCGCAATCACATGACGATTGTCGTTCGCCATCAGCTGAGCTTCCGCCAGCTGCGGCCATCCCGCTCCATCAGGTCGTTGGCCTCTTCGGGGCCTTCGCTGCCGGGTTCATAGACCTTCAGCCCCTTGCCCCCGGCGTTCTTCCAGGCGTCCAGGAAGGGCTGCACCGCCCGCCAGCCGGCCTCGACGCTATCGGCGCGCTGAAACAGAATGTTGTCGCCGATCATGCAGTCGTAGATCAGCGTCTCATAGCCGGTAGAGGGTTCCGCCTTGAAGTAGTCCTTGTAAAGGAACTTCATCTCGACGCCGTCGATCTCGATCGCCGGTCCAGGCACCTTGGTGTTGAACTGCAACGCGATGCCTTCCGTGGGCTCGGTCGAGATGATCAGGAAGTTCTGCGACAGCCGATCCACCGGCGTGTCGCGGAACATGGCGAAAGGCGCCTGCTTGAACTTGATCGCAATCTCCGTGCGCTTCACGCCGAGCGCCTTGCCGGTGCGCAGGTAGAACGGCACGCCGGCCCAGCGCCAGTTGTCGATCGTCAGTTTCAGCGCGGCGTAGGTTTCCGTGGTGCTGCCCGGCTTGACGTCTTCCGTCCTGCGATAGTCGTCGATCTCGACATCGCCGACCTTGCCGGCGCGATATTGCCCGCGCACCGAATTTTGCAGGGCTTCCGCCTCGGTCTGGGTCTGGATCGCCGCCAGCACGTCTGCCTTTTCCGAACGCACGGCATGGGCGTCGAATTTGGCCGGCGGCTCCATCGCCACCAGCGACAGCAATTGAAAAAGATGGTTCGGCACCATGTCGCGCAACGCGCCGGTGGCATCGTAAAAACTGCCGCGATGACCGACGCCGAGCTTTTCGTCGACGGTGATCTGGATGTGGTCGATGTGATTGCGGTTCCAGATCGGCTCGAACATGCCGTTGGCGAAGCGCAGCACCAGGATGTTCTGGACGGTTTCCTTGCCGAGGTAGTGATCGATCCGGTAGATTTGCTGCTCCTCGACGAGTTTCAGCAGTTCGTCGTTCAAGGCTTTTGCCGAAGCGAGGTCGGTGCCGAACGGCTTTTCGACCACCAGCCGGCGCCATGATCCATTTTCCTTCAGAATCCCGGTCCGGCCGAGCTCCTTGCTGATCGGCAGGAATGCGTTGGGCGGAGTTGCAAGGTAAAACAGCCGGTTGCCGCCGGTCTTGCGCTCGGCTTCGAGCTTGTCGAGCTGATCGCGCATGGCGTCGAAGGACGACGGGTCCTTCGGATCGGCTTCGATGCAGGTCACGCAGGCCAATAGCCGCTTGGCGATCGCGTCGTCCACCTTCCGGGTCGCGAACTCGTTCAGACCTTTCATCAGGCTTTCGGTCAATTCCTCGCCCGACATGCCCTTGCGGGCGATGCCGACGATGCAGAAATTGTCCGGCAGCAGGTCGTTGGCGGCGAGGTTATAGAGCGCGGGCACCACCAGCCGGTGGGCGAGATCGCCGGTCACTCCAAAGATAACGAACGAGCATGGATCCGGCTTTTTCTGCTTCGCTTGGCTGACGGTCATTTGTCTTCAGGCCTTTGGCGCCGGCTTCTTCGGCTCTTTGTGACCGCCGAAACCGGCGCGCATGGCGGAAAGAATCTTTTCCGCGAAGGTGTGCTCCTTGCGCGAGCGGAACCGGGCATAGAGAGCTGCCGTCAGCACTTCGGCGGGCACGGCCTCGTCGATCGCCGCATTGACGGTCCAGCGGCCTTCGCCGGAATCCTCCACGAAGCCCGAATATTCATCCAGCGTATGATTTTCGGCGAGCGCGGACGAGGTGAGATCGAGCAGCCAGGACGGGATCACGCTGCCACGGCGCCAGACTTCGGCGATGTCGGCGATGTCGAGATCGAAGCGATGCTCGGCGGGCAGGGCGTCGATATTAGCGTTCTTCAGGATGTCGAAACCCTCGGCATAGGCCTGCATCAGGCCGTATTCGATGCCGTTGTGAATCATCTTGACGAAGTGGCCGGCGCCGACGGGCCCGGCGTGGATATAGCCTTGCTCAATGCGCGGGTCGCGTCCGTCGCGTCCGCCGATGTTTTCGGGATATCGCCGATCCCCGGCGCCAGTGCCGCGAAGATCGGATCGAGACGGTCGACCACCGCCTTGTCGCCGCCGATCATCATGCAGTAGCCGCGGTCGATACCCCAGATGCCGCCGCTGGTGCCGACATCGACATAATGGATACCGTGTTCTTTCAAGGCTTTGCCGCGGCGGACGTCGTCCTGCCAGAACGTATTGCCGCCGTCGATGATGACGTCGCCGGGCTCCATCAGCTTTGCAAGTGTGTCGATGGTCGCCTCGGTGATTTTACCTGCGGGCAGCATGACCCAGGCGGTGCGCGGCTTTTCGAGCTTCTTGACGAAATCCTCCAGCGCGTTTGCACCGGACGCACCATCGGCGGCAATCGCCGAAACGGCTTTCGGGTCCTTGTCGTAAACGACCGTGGTATGGCCATGCTTCATCAACCGGCGGACGATGTTGCCGCCCATCCGGCCAAGGCCGATCATGCCGAGCTGCATTGTTGTCTTCCCTAATTTAAGGCGTCCGCGATGGCGGCATCCAGCATCGTCAGTGCAATTCCCAGGCCGCCCTTGAGATGGACCCGCAGCGCGCGGCGGCCGCGATCGGTCAGCACGTCGAAATCGCCTCGCGCCTGCGCCGCCTTGATGATTCCGAAACTCGCCTTCTGGCCCGGCACCGGCAGATCCTCGGCATCGTCGGCAGTGATCTGCAGGAACACGCCGCTGTCGGGACCGCCCTTGTAGGCCTGTCCGGTCGAATGCAGGAAGCGCGGGCCGAATTCGGCGCAGGTCGCGACATGGCGCGCATCGCGCACAGCGAGCCGCATCTTCTGCAAGGCGTCGATATAGACGTCGTCGTGCTCGATATAGGCCAGCAATGCGGCGTAATCGCCGCTGCCCAATTGTGCAAAATGCGCCTTCAGCCAGGAGCCCAGATTGCCATCGGCGCCAGCCTTGCGCAGGGCCGCCGCGTTGTGGTCGTCGGTGTAGAGATCGGCGTCGGGGAAGGACATCACCGGCTTTTCCGGGGGCAGCTTGCCGGTCTTTTCGAACGCCGCGGTCAACTCCCGGGTTTTGATCTTGGCGTCCTCGACATCGGGCTGGTTGAACGGGTTGATGCCGAGCACCGAACCTGCCACCGCGGTGGCGATCTCGAAGCGGAAGAATTCCTGGCCGATGTGGTCGATCGATTTCAGGACAATGCGGACCACGGGATGCCCGGCCTTTTCCAGCGCGGCCAGTTTGTCGTCATGCGCGGAATCGCTTTCGCCTTCGGTGCGCAGATCGATGAAGAAACGGTCGTTGCCGTAAATCGCCGGGTCAGCCAGCGGCTCGCCATCGATCGGGATCAGGCCCTTGCCTTCCTTGCCGGTGGACTCCGCGATCAGTTGTTCGGCCCAGGCGCCGAAATCGGCGATTTTCGGCGATGAGACTGATCGTCACCTTGTCGCGGCCTTCGAGCCCGGCCAGGCCCATGGCGAGGCCAAGCTGCACGCCGGGATTTTCGTGCGGCGGCACGTCCGGTCCGCAGGAGCGCACCATCGATAGCGCGTGCTTCAGCAGTGTGCGAATATCGATGCCGGCGGTCGCGGCAGGCACCAGTCCGAACGGCGACAGCACCGAGTAACGCCCGCCGATGGTAGGATCGCCATGGAAAATGCGCGCAAAGCCTTGTTTGGTCGCAACCTTCTCCAGCGACGAGCCGGGATCGGTCACCGCGATAAAACGATGCCCGGCCTTGGCGGCGCCGATCGCCTTGGACACTTCAGCGAAGAAATAATCCTTCATCACGTTCGGTTCGGTGGTGCCGCCGGATTTGCTGGAGACGATAAACAGGGTTTTGGCGATATCGATCGACGCCTGCATCGCGCGCACCTGCGCGGGGTCCGTCGAATCGAGCACATGCAGTTTGGGAAAACCGGACTTTTTGGGAAATGTTTTCGCCAGCACTTCCGGACCGAGGCTCGATCCGCCCATGCCAAGCACCACGGCGTCGGTGAAGTTCTGTCCCTTCACCTTTTGCGAAAAATCCTCATAGTCGGCGATGTCGGCTGATGCAGGGCTGTGCAGCCAGCCCAGCCACTTGTCTTCGTCGGTGCCGGTCCACACCGATTTATCGTGCTGCCAGAGCCGGCGTATCTTGGCGGACGCTCGCCACTCTTCGGTGCTCTTCTCGACGGCCTTGCCGATACCAGCGCCAAGTGCCAATTCCTGGTGGTCGATCCCGCCACCCAGCGATGCCGCGCGCTTGTGCGCGACCGCGCCATAAAGCTTGTCGGCGGCGTCGGCGAACTGCTTGACGCCGTCCTTGACGAGATCGGCGGTGATCGCATCGAGCGAAATGCCGGATTTGTCGAGTTCGGCGAGCACGTGCCGGGCCTCTTCGACATTCTCTTCCAGGCTATCGCGCGGCTTGCCGTGATCGCGGAACGCATCCAGCGTCGCCGGCGGCACGGTGTTGACCGTGTTGGGGCCGATCAATTCCTCGACATAGAGGACGTCGCTGTAGTCCTTGTTCTTGGTCCCGGTCGAGGCCCACAGCAACCGCTGCGGCCTGGCGCCCCTGGCTGCAAGCTTTTCCCAGCGCGCACCGGAGAACAGCTCCTTGTATTCCTGATAGGCGAGCTTGGCGTTGGCAATGGCGACCTTGCCCTTCAGCGCGGTCAGCCGTTGTTTTTCGCTGGGATCGTTGGCCCTGGCGATCTTCTCATCGAGCTGCTTGTCGACCGCGCTGTCGATACGGCTGACAAAGAAACTGGCGACGCTGGCGACATGCGAGGGATCGCCGCCGCCGGCGACATATTTTTCCAGTCCCGCGAGATAGGCCTTGGCGACCTGCACATAGACATTTCGCGAGAACAACAGCGTGATGTTGATGCTGATGCCTTCGCCGATCAGATGCTGGATCGCCGGCAGGCCCTCCGGCGTCGCCGGCACCTTGACCATCAAATTCTTGCGCTTGACGTGCTTCCAGAGCCGCTCAGCCTCGGCGATAGTGCCTTTGGTGTCCATCGCCAGATAGGGAGATACTTCAAGGCTGACGAAACCGTCATCGCCCTTCAACTGGTCGTAGACCGGGCGCAGCACATCGGCGGCGTGCTGGATGTCTTCGATCGCAACGTGCTCGAACAATTCGGCAACAGGGCGATCGCCCTTTTTCAGGGCGCTCGCGATCGCGCCATCATATTCGTCCGAACTGCCGATCGCCTTCTCGAAGATCGAGGGGTTCGATGTGACGCCCTTGACGCCGTCGGTATCGATCAGCCTTTTCAGGTCGCCCTTGGCGATAAAGCCGCGGGCCAGGAAATCCAGCCAGACCGCCTGGCCATGGTTTTCGAGTGCTTTGACGGGATTCATGATGCCCCTGATTCTGTTCGAGTCGGGTTTCTGTTGCAGCGGGCCTGATTGCGACTTCCGGCAGCCTTTGTCTCGCGCGAAGCCGAATTTTGTCAACAAGTCCTTCGGCGCCGGCCCGAAGTATATGCGTATCGCGACAGCATAACGCCACTCGCGACATATCGATCCCTCGGGATTCCCCGCAGTTTCGCCGTTTCCCGGCGTGGCACGATACCCGCGCGCTGGGCAGGCGCCTTGTACAGATTTACGATCGATTGAACGACGACATGGCCTAAATCTTGAATGTCGAACCTGCGAGCGCGGCCAGCCTGGTCTTGTCGTGAGGTTGATATGGCTATGCCATCGAGCAGCTTGGCCGGCCCTGCCGGTCATTCAGTCCCTGGTCCCGGCCGATCGGAGGCCGTCCTCGATCAGGCCAAATACCTTCATCATGCGGGCAGTCCTTGGTTTTTGGCACTGACCGCGCTTGGCGTGGTGTTCGGCGATATCGGCACAAGTCCGCTCTACGCATTCCAGGTCGCGCTGTCAGGCGTCGGCCATCCATCTCCGACGGCCGCCGAGGTTGTCGGAATCGTCTCGCTCATTCTTTGGGCGCTGATGGTCATGGTGTCGCTGAAGTATGTCGTTTTCGTGCTGCGCGCCGACAATGACGGCGAAGGCGGCATCCTGGCTTTGCTCTCGCTGGTCGCAGCCGATCAGGTCGCCAACGGCGCCAAACTTCCGGCGCTTGTCCTGCTCGGCATAGTGGGCGCCTCGTTGCTGTACGGGGACGGCGTCATCACACCGGCGATCTCGGTGCTTTCGGCGATGGAAGGGCTGAAACTGGTCGCGCCTGCCTTCGAACAATTCATCGTGCCGGCCACCATCGCGGTACTGATCGGGCTGTTCGTTATCCAGCGTTACGGGACCGGGAGCATCGGCAAGCTGTTCGGTCCCATCATGGTGGCCTGGTTTGTCGTCATCGGTGGACTGGGGCTGGCCAATATCTGGATGTCGCCGGCCATTCTCAGGGCGATCAATCCGGTCGAAGCCGCCCATTTCCTGGCCGCGGATTCCAAAGTTGCGTTTGTCGTGATCGGCGCCGTGTTCCTCGCGCTCACCGGCGGCGAAGCCCTGTACGCCGACATGGGCCATGTCGGCGCCACTGCGATCCGCCGCGCCTGGTTTGGGCTGGTGCTGCCGGCGCTGCTGCTGAATTATTTCGGCCAGGGCGCGCTGATTCTCAGCGATCCCTCGGCGGCCGATAATCCATTTTACAAACTGGCGCCAAGCTGGGCGCTGATCCCGATGGTGGTGCTGGCCACGCTGGCCACCATCATCGCGTCACAGGCGCTGGTCTCCGGCGTGTTCTCGCTGACGCGGCAGGCCATGCAGATGGGGTTGTGCCCACGGGCAAGAATCATCCCGACATCCTATGACGAGGCAGGGCAAATTTATGTGCCCGCCGCCAATTGGCTGCTGATGACGGGCACGTTGTTGACGGTGGTGCTGTTCCGGTCATCTGAAAATCTCGCGGCGGCCTACGGCATCGCGGTGTCCGGCACGATGCTGATCACCACGATTCTGTTGTACCGGGTAGCGGTGTCGCGATGGCAGTGGCCGCCCGGTGTCGCGATCCCGATCATCATGCTGTTCGGCGCGATCGATGCGATCTTCCTGGCGTCGAATTCGATCAAGATCGTCGAAGGCGGCTGGTTTCCTCTGATCGTGGGAACACTGATTGCGGTCCTGATGCTGATTTGGCGCGAGGGTTCTTCGGAAGTCCGGCTTCGGCTCCAGGAGATGTCGATGCCGCTGCGGGAATTTCTCGCTTATGCCGACAAGGCCGTGATCGGCCGGGCGCCGGGAATGGGGGTCTGGCTGACCAAGGTCGATCACGGCGCCTCGCCGATGCTGCTGCGTCATATCGAGCATAACCGGGTCCTGCACGAGACCGTGGTGCTGTTGACCTTTCTGTCCGACCGCCGGCCGCGGGTGCCGTTTCACGAACGCTTTTCGGTCAACCGCCTCGGCCACGGCTTCTACCGCATCCAGGTCCGACTCGGCTTCATGCAGACGCCGGATATTCCGCTCAGCCTGATCAACTGCAACAAGCTCGGCTTCGATGCCGATCTCGACCACAAGAACTATTACATCGCCCATGAGACCATCGTTCGCCGCAACGAGGGTTCATCGATGGAGCCGGTCTCGTTCTCGATTTTCTCGTTCCTGAACCGGATCGCCAGCCGCGCGCCGGATTTCTTCAGGATTCCCCACGACGCCATCATCGAGGTGGGATTCCGCGTCGAGATTTGACGCCGAGCGTCTTGGAAGATGGTATAGACTGTGATCCAGATCACGGTGTAATTCGAGGCCGCTTTCCAATCCCTGGCTGCCCCGAGAGGCCATCACATAAAGTTACTTTCTGGCCCGGCGAAGGCTAAAGTCCGCGCCGGCTCGGTCTGTACGGAAATAGCGCTGACGATGGTTTCGATTTCACCGGCGATGATCTCGTGAACGCAGCACCAGGCGAGGCGGCCGCGGCGGAACAGCGGGATCGTGTCATTCCGCGGCGCAAGTCCGACATCATCGATGGGCTCGTCGCCGAGGGCCGGCTTGATGAAACCGGTCAGGTGAGGCTTCGGCAATTTGCCCGCATGCTGGGCGCGATCTTTCACTATCAGTATTTTGAAGAACTCGACCGGCTGCGCGAAGCCTATTTTCACTTCGACCCCGGACTCGATCCAGGGGCAGTCGGCCCGCAAAAAAATCCGGAAGCGGCCTATCGCAACCTCAGTGAGGAGATCGTTCGTCTTCTGACCGAGGCCAACTTCATCGAAATTCCGCATGACGAGATTACCCGCGCCTTTGCCGAGCACGCTTTGGTGCGCGTTAAAATCAAGGTGCCGGTCGAAGACTATCGGGATGTCCGCATGTTCCGCCGCGGGCATCACAGCGAAACCATCGAGATTCCCATCTGGTTCGGCCTGCGCCAGCGTCCGCTCGAGGTCGTGATCTATGACGATGTGGTGCTGATGGTCGCGACCTGGCCGGACGGCATGAAACCGGTCGATACCAGCAAGCCACTCGCTCGCCTGAGGCGCGCTCGGCAGAAAATCCGCAGCGGCGCCGTGCTGTTCAAGTATTTCCGCAATGTCGCCCGCGCCGATCTCGAGGCGCTGTTTCCCAATGTGCGCGTGGTGATGAGCCTGTTCGACCGTCTGTCCCTGGGCGTGCCGGCGATCGTCGGTGGCGTCCCGATCCTGATCAAGCTTGCGTCGACCCTGACCGTTCTTTTTATTGTAGCCGGCTCCTGGCTCGGTCTTTCCGGAACGCTCGGCGACAACGACACCGAAAAAGCGCTGGCGGCGCTCAGCGGTTTGTTCGCGCTCGGCGCCTTCATGCTGCGGCAATGGGGAAATTTCCATCGCCAGTCGCTGATTCACCAGAAGCAGCTCACCGACAACATCTATTTTCGCAACGTCAACAACAATTCCGGAATCTTCAATTACCTGATCGGCGAAGCGGAAGAGCAGGAGTGGAAAGAGGCGCTGCTTGCCTATTACGGCCTGCTGACGGCGGCAGCGCCGCTGACGCGCGAGGCGCTCGATGTGCGCATCGAAGAATTACTGGCACGCGCATTCGGCGTCTCGGCCGATTTCGAGATCGACAACGCGCTGGCGCGCCTGAGGCGGCTCGAACTGCTCAATGAGACCGACGGCCGCTTCTCGGTAGTCCCGCTTACCGACGCGCTGATTCGACTCGACAAGGAGTGGGCGGCGTTCTTTGCGCCCTAGCTAGCTAGCGAGCTAGCGCAGGCTGGCGTTGATCTTGTCCAGCGCGGCTGAGCCCGGGCACAGGACCTTTTCGCCGAGCGTGTTGAGCGGCGTGTCCACGGTGTTGAGGTGGGTGTGCAGATCCTCGGATTCCGGATCGACATAAAGCAGCCCGGTGACGATCTGGCCCTTGGCGGCGTGCTTCTGCAGGAAAGTCATCGCGCCCAGACGATCGTGCGGATCGTAATCCGCATCGATCTTGCGCAGCGCGAGCTTGGTGCCGTCGTGCTGCTCGACCACCTGCACGGTGCCCGGCGCGTAATCGACGGTGATCGGGTCGCGGCCGGTGATGACGTCAAGCCGGTTCACCGCGTCGTTGTGCTCGCGCACATAGTCGAAGCTCTTGGTCGAGCCGGCGTGGTTGTTGAAGGCGACGCAGGGGCTGATGACGTCGATGAACGCCGCGCCCTTGTGCTGGATCGCGGCCGCGATCAGCGGCACCAGCTGGGTCTTGTCGCCGGAAAAGCTGCGCGCCACGAAGCTGGCGCCTAGCTGCAGCGCGATCGCCACCAGATCGATGGCGTTGTCGGTGTTCATCACGCCGCGCTTGTTCTTCGAGCCGCGGTCGGCGGTGGCCGAGAACTGGCCCTTGGTGAGGCCGTAAACGCCGTTGTTCTCGACGATATAGGTCATGTTGACGCCGCGCCGGATCGAATGCGCGAACTGGCCGAAGCCGATCGAGGCGGAGTCGCCGTCGCCGGAGACGCCAAGATAGATCAGGTCGCGGTTGGCGAGATTGGCGCCGGTCAGCACCGACGGCATCCGGCCATGCACCGAATTGAAGCCGTGGGAATTGCCGAGGAAATAATCCGGGGTCTTCGAGGAGCAGCCGATGCCGGAAATCTTGGCGACGCGATGCGGCTCGATCGACAGCTCGTAACAGGCCTCGATGATCGAGGCGGTGATCGAATCGTGGCCGCAGCCGGCGCACAGCGTCGAAACCTTGCCCTCGTAATCGCGGTGGGTGTAGCCGAGATCGTTCTTCGGCAGGCCCGGATGCTGGAATTTCGGCTTGGCGATATAGGTCATGACGGAATTCCTCTTCTCCCTCGCCCCGCTTGCGGGGAGAGGGTTGGGGTGAGGGGGACTCTCAGCGAGTCGAATGTGTCGAGAGTCCCCTTCACCCGGATTCCTGCGCAATCCGACCTCTCCCCGCACGCGGGGAGAGGTGATCGCACCGAAATATCTCGTTTCGCCCTCATGACTTCACCTTGCGGAGCGGGGTCACCTTGAGCTGGTCCTGATGGTCGCCGATCGCGCCGGCGATGAAGCGCGCGGTGATCGGCGTGCCGTCATAATGCAGGATCGGAACCAGCCGGACCGGATCGATGCCGTTCTCGTTGACGATCAGCGAGCGCAGCTGCGCGTCGCGGTTCTGCTCGACCACATAGACGAAATCATGGTCGGCGATGAAGCTCGCGACGCTGGAATGGAACGGGAAGGCGCGGATCCGCAGGCGGTCGAGCTGATGCCCGCGCGTCTCCAGGATAGCCCGATCGCCTCGTCCATCGCCGGCGCGGTCGAGCCGAAATAGATCACGCCGTATTTGGTCGGCTTGGCGGCGTTGGCCTGCAACGGCCGCGGCACCATGTCCTGCGCGGTCTCGAACTTGCGCACCAGCCGCTGCATGTTGTCGGCGTAAACCGAGCCTTCCTCGGAATAGCGCGCGTAACGGTCGCGCGAGGTGCCGCGGGTGAAGAACGAGCCCTTGGTCGGATGCGTGCCGGGATAGGTGCGGAACGGGATGCCGTCGCCATCGACATCGAGGTAGCGGCCGAAGTCGCGGCCGTCGTCCAGCATCTCCGCGGTCATCACCTTGCCGCGGTCGTATTGCCTGGCGTCGTCCCATTTCAGCGGCCGGCACAGCCGGTGGTTCATGCCGATATCGAGATCGAGCATCAGGAAGATCATGGTCTGCAGCCGCTCGGCGAGATCGAACGCCTGCGCCGCGAATTCGAAGGCTTCGGCCGGATCTTCCGGAAACAGCAGCACATGCTTGGTGTCGCCATGCGAAGCATAGGCGCAGGCGATGATGTCGCATTGCTGGGTGCGGGTCGGCATGCCGGTCGAGGGGCCGGCGCGCTGCACGTTCATGATCACGGCGGGGATTTCGGCAAAGTAGGACAGGCCGATGAATTCCTGTCATCAGCGAGATGCCGGGGCCGGAGGTCGCGGTGAAGGCGCGGGCGCCGTTCCAGGACGCGCCGATCACGATGCCGATCGAGGCCAGTTCGTCCTCGCCCTGCACGATGGCGTATTTCGCCTTGCCGGTTTCGGGATCGTGCCGCAGCTTCTTGCAATGGCTGGTGAAGGCGTCGGCCAGCGACGACGACGGCGTGATCGGATACCACGCGCAGACGGTGGCGCCGCCATAGACCGCGCCGAGCGCGGCCGCGCTGTTGCCTTCGATGAAGATGCGGTCGCCGACCTTGTCGGATTTCTTGACCCGCAAGCCGATCGGGCATTTCAGGTTCTGCAGCGCCCAGTCGCGGCCGAGATGCAGCGCGTGGACGTTCGACGACAGCAGCTTTTCCTTGCCCTTGTACTGCTCGCCGATCAGTTGCTCGACCAGCTTCGGGATCCATGTCGAGCAGCGCGCACATCGCGCCGAGATAGATGATGTTCTTGAACAGCTGGCGCTGGCGCGGATCGGTATAGGTCGAGTTGGTGATCGCGGTCAGCGGCACGCCGATCACGGTGATGTCGGCGCGGAATTTCGACGTCGGCATCGGCTTGGTCGAATCGTAGAACAGATAGCCGCCGGGCTCGATCGAGGCGACGTCCTTGTCCCAGGTCTGCGGGTTCATCGCCACCATCATGTCGACGCCGCCGCGGGCGCCGAGATGGCCGTCCTCGGTGACGCGCACCTCGTACCAGGTCGGCAGGCCCTGGATGTTGGACGGGAACACGTTGCGCGGGCTAACCGGCACGCCATGGCGCAGGATCGAGCGGGCGAACATTTCGTTGGCGCTCGCCGAACCCGAGCCGTTGACGTTGGCGAAGCGGACGACGAAGTCGTTTACGCTGCTGATCGGGCTTTGGACGGGCATGATGAACCCGCGTGAGTCATATCGATGAGGTATTTCTGCATGTCCCACGCACCGGTGGGACAACGTTCGGCGCACAGGCCGCAATGCAGGCAGACGTCTTCGTCCTTGACCATCACGCGGCCGGTCTTGAGGCCGTCGGCGACATAGAGGGCCTGGTCGAGATGCGGCGAGGGCGCCTTCAGCCGCTGGCGCAGATCGGCTTCCTCGCCGTTCTCGGTGAAGGTGATGCAATCCATCGGGCAGATATCGACGCAGGCGTCGCATTCGATGCAGACCGGCGCCGAGAATACCGTCTGGATATCGCAGTTCAGGCAGCGCTGGGCCTCGCCGAGCGCGAGCTTGACGTCATAGCCGAGTTCGACTTCGGCGCGGATGTCCTTCAGCGCGATCACCTTGTCGCGATGCGGCACCTTGTAGCGCTTGTCGTTGGAGACGTCGTTGTCGTAGCTCCATTCGTGGATGCCCATCTTCTGCGACGAGATCTGCACCTCGGGCAGCGGACGCTCGGTGATGTCCTCGCCCGAGCAAAACTTGTGGATCGAAAGTGCCGCGTCGTGGCCGTGCGCCACCGCCCAGATGATGTTCTTCGGGCCGAACGCGGCGTCGCCGCCGAAGAACACTTTCGGGTTGGTCGAGCCCATGGTTCTGGGGTCGACCTTCGGCATGTTCCATTTGTCGAATTCGACGCCGCAGTCGCGCTCGATCCAGGGGAAGGCGTTCTCCTGGCCGACCGCCACCAGTACGTCATCGCACTCGATGGTCTGGTCCGGTTCGCCCGATGGCACCAGGTTGCGCCGGCCCTTGGCGTCGTACTCGGCCTTCACCTTCTGGAAGGTGACGCCGGTGAGCTTGCCGTTGTCGTGGGTGAAGGCGACCGGCACCATGAAGTTGAGGATCGGAATGTCCTCGTGCAGGGCGTCTTCCTTTTCCCAGGGCGAGGCCTTCATCTCCTCGAAGCCGGAACGCACGATCACCTTGACGTCTTCGCCGCCGAGTCGGCGCGCGGTGCGGCAGCAATCCATCGCGGTATTGCCGCCGCCGAGCACGATCACGCGCTTGCCGATCTTGCTGACATGGCCGAAGGAGACCGAGGCAAGCCATTCGATGCCGATGTGAATATTGGCGCCGGCTTCCTTGCGGCCGGGAATCTCGAGCTCGCGGCCGCGCGGCGCGCCGGAGCCGACAAAGATCGCGTCGTAATTCTCGGTGAGCAGTTTCTTCAGGCTGTCGATGCGGGTGCCGCCTCTTGAACTCGAGGCCGAGATTGAGGATGTAATCGGTTTCCTCGTCGATCACCGAATCCGGCAGCCGGAATTTCGGAATCTGCGTCCGCATCATGCCGCCCGCCTTGGGGTCGGAGTCGAACACGGTGCAGTGGTAGCCGAGCGGCGCGAGATCGCGGGCGACCGCGAGCGAAGCGGGGCCGCCGCCGACGATCGCAATGCGCTTGCCGTTGCTCGGCGCAAGCTGCGGCATGCGGTGTTTGACGTCATCCTTGAAGTCGGCGGCGACGCGCTTCAGGCGGCAGATCGCAACCGGGGTTTCCTCGACACGGCCGCGGCGGCAGGCCGGCTCGCACGGACGATCGCAGGTGCGTCCCAGGATTCCGGGAAACACATTCGATCTCCAATTGATCATGTAGGCGTCGCTGTAGCGGCCTTCTGCGATCAACCGGATGTATTCGGGAACTGGCGTGTGCGCGGGACAGGCCCACTGGCAGTCGACAACTTTGTGAAAGTAGTCGGGTGCCGAAATATCAGTCGGTTTCATTCCTACCTTATCCGCGACAGCTCAAGTTGACGCGGCCTACCTTTTTGCTGCGAACGCTCAGCCGGCGTTCTTGTGGTTTTTGAATTGGATCATAGGGTTACCTTATTAGAGCCATTCAACCTGATGCACAAAGGCATTTTTGCCGGATCACCGGTTTTCAGGTGGTGAAGTGCCACAAGATTAACGCCATCGTGTTTCAATGCGGCAGTGCAACATGAGCAAGCTATTTCGATGAGGCCTCAAACCGCAGGAATATCGTCCTTCGTAAGGTCCCACATCAGATGGTAGACGCCGCTTGAGATGACGGTTGTCGTTTTCAACGCGGTAACTTCGGTGAGGAAATTCGCAAGGGCGGATGAGATCGCGTCCACGCGGGTTCCATCGATGAGCACAAACCAGTCGGCCGCACCGGGGTTGGGTGCCGATGGATCATCGGTAATGGGCCGGGAAAGCCTTGGATCGCTCTCGATCAGATGCATGGAGATGATTCCGTCGAGTTTGCCTGGATCGAGCACCTGCTGTAGTGCGGCGCGCAATCTATCCCTGCTCTCGGCCGCGGGCCGCAGCCGGATAATACCCAGCACGGCACCTCGGCCCTGTCCTCGGCTGATCGTGATGCGCGCGACCGAGCGGATCATGTTCTTGAAATTCGCGATATTGGCCTTCGACCAGTCGGTCTGGTTGGCCAATGCAGTGCGATAGGCCGGACTGTCGAGCACGTCGAAAGTCGTGGTGGAATACAGGCTGAGATATTTCGGACTGCCTTGATGCGCGATGTAACGCCGGGCTTCGAGGAAGCCTTCGATCGCGACGCGCTCTTCGAGATGCTCGCGGTCGTACCATCGGTTGAATTCGGCATCGTGGGCCGGATCGATATCCATCGACGTCAGCAGCATGCCTTTTCCAGCCAACGGCATTTGCGACGGTCCTCTATCCGGTGATTTTCGATGCCATATCCGCGATCGCTTTCATCACGGCGTCCCGCACGCCGGGATCGTACAGCGAATGGCCGGCGCCCTCGACGAAACGAATCTTCCGACTCCGGCCACGCTGCGCTCAGCGCATGCGAGGTCGCCGGCGGACACAACAGATCGTAGCGGCCTTGCACGATGATCCCGGGAATTTTTGCAAGCTTGCCGGCGTCCGCCAGAAGCTGACCGGGCCGCATGAAGCAGTCGTTCTGGAAATAATGCGCTTCCATGAACGGCGAGGAGGGCAGCGTGCCTGTCGAATTCAGCGACGCGGGATCGAGCCGGGTGCGGCCGGACTTGTGTTCGGAGAGAGTTCGTTCGGTGTCATGCCAGGCGCGGGCGAATGGCCCGTGCACTCTGGAATCGGAATCGAGAATGCGGCGCCAATAGGCTTCGAGCGGCTGCGCGCGTTCTTCCGGCGGCAACAGCTTCAGAAAATCGTCGCTGAGGCCGGGATGGAAGCGCGGCAGCGCGTCGAGAAACGCACCTTCCAGTTCGGAGCGGGTGCCGAGGAAGGTCGCGCGTAGGACGATGCCGGTGACCCGGCCGGGATGCGCCTGCGCATAGGCCAGCGCCAGCGTCGCGCCCCAGGAGCCACCGACGACCATCCAGCGGTCGATGCTGAATTTCTCGCGGATCGTCTCCATGTCCGCGATCAGATGCGGCAGCGTATTATGTTCGCGGGCACCTTTCGGGCGGCTACGGCCGGCGCCGCGCTGATCGAACAGCACGGCGTGGAAACGTTCGGGATCGAACAGCCGCCGATGATCGGGCTGGCTGCCGCTGCCAGGTCCGCCATGCAGGTAGACCGCCGGGATGCCATCGGCGCGGCCGACGGACTCCACGTAAATCTCGTGGCCGTCGCCGACCGGGATCATCTGCGAGGTCAGCGGCGCGAATGGATCGGAGCGATTGGCGGATGACTTCCGCGCGTCGGCGTCAGGCGCCATCTTCGCCGCCTGTCTCCAGCGTGCCACCGGCAAAATTGCGATAGATGAAACGGCTGTTGTCGGCCGCCGCTTCGGTCTCGGCCAGCTTGAAAATCTGCTCGTGCATCGGCGACAGCGTGCAGGCCGGATCGGTATTGCCGGCATCGCCGGTCAGCGCAAAGGCCTGGCAGCGGCAGCCGCCGAAATCGATCTCCTTGAATTCGCAGCTTTGGCACGGCTCCGGCATCCAGCCGGTGCCGCGATAGCGGTTGAAGCCTTCGGAATTCTGCCAGATCCAGGCGATCGAATGGTTTGACCGCACCGATTCGAATTCGAGCCCGGTGATGGTTTCGGCGGCATGGCAGGGCAAAATTTTGCCCGCCGGCGAGATATTGAAGAATTGCCGGCCCCAGCCGCCCATGCATTTCTTCGGCCGCAGCGCGTAATAGTCCGGCACCACATAGTCGATCGCGAGAATGCCCTTCAGCCGCGCTTCGGCATCCTCGACGATGCGGCTGGTTTCCTCGATCTGCCGCAGCGTCGGCATCAGCGCGGCGCGGTTTTTCAGCGCCCAGCCGTAATACTGCACATTGGCGACTTCCAGCCGATCGGCGTCGAGATCGACCGCCATCTGGATGATGTCGGAAAGCTGATGCAGGTTCTGCCGGTGCATGACGGCGTTGACCGTCAGCGGCAAATCCAGCTCGCGCGTCCACCGGGCGACTTCGAGCTTTTTTTCGTGGGCGTTCTTCAGCCCGGCGACGCGGTCGGCGACAACCGGCTCGTTGCCCTGGAAACTGATCTGCACATGGCACAGCCCGGCATCGGCCAGTGCGCCGAGCTTTTCGCGAGTCAGCAGCACCGCCGACGTAATGAGGTTGGAGTACAGCCCGACATCGCTCGCATGCTGGACCAGTTCGACGAGATCCTTGCGTGCAGTGGGTTCGCCGCCGGAAAAATGGATTTGCAGCACGCCGATTTCGGCGAGCTCGGTGAGGACCTTCTTCCATTCCTCGGTGGTGAGTTCGCTGCCGCCACGGTCAAGCTCGACCGGATTGGAGCAATAGGGGCATTGCAGCGGACAGCGATGCGTCAATTCGGCGAGCACCGCCAGCGGAATCCCGAACGTCTCGGCCATCGAGCCGCGCTGCTCCAGCACCGCAAGCCCGTCGGAGGGATCGGCAAAGCTGGACTGGCGTCGGTCAGCGTCGGGCTCATGAAGTCTTCTCGCGCGCTTCGGTGAGAAATCCCTTGTCGGCAAGATCCTGCAGCATGGCGATGACGTCGGTGGCGATCGCGGCGCGGTCGGCGGTATATTTTTCGGCGAGCTGGTCGATCATCTGTTCGACGCTGCGAACGCCGTCGCAGAGTTGCAGCACTTCCACCGCGATCTCGTCCGGCGCCAGCACCCGCTCCGGCGCCAGGATGACCCAGACCTGCCGTGTCTCATCGAATTTCAGCCTGGCATGCCGCGGCAGCACCGGCCGGCTGGTCTCGCTGACGCTGATGTTGCGGCCTGCCATCGCTTCCGCTGTCGCCTCAATTTGCCTTCGGGAACAAACGCTCCCGGCGGCACGTGGCCTTCGACATAGGCATGATACAGCGCGTCGAGCTGAACCCATAAGCACATTGGTCTTGAAAAGCAGCGCGTTGCAGACCGCCTCGCGCTCGGCCGGCGTCTTCGCATGGGTCTTGACGAAGTCGAGCGCGAAGTTGGCGTCGCGCGGCGCCTGTTCCATGCGCCGGCTGAAATAGCTCATGATATCGGGATTGACGAAATCGTAATGCGCCAGCATTCCCGCGATGCGTTCTTCATGCAGGTTCGGCGCGAACAGTTCGGTCAGCGAGGACGCGATGGCCTCCAGCGGGGTCTTGTCGCGGACGAAATGCACATAGGCGTCGACCGCAAAGCGCGTGGCGGGAAGAATGCCTTCGGCGGATTCCACATAGGCGCTGTCGAGCCCGAGCCCTTCGGTGAGCTTGAGCCAGCGCTCGATGCCGCCTTCGGTGCCGAGATCGCCGTCATGGTCTTCGATCCGGTGCCGCCATTCGATCCGGATGCCGCGGTCGCGGAACCGCGAGATCACCACGGCGTCCTTCAGCGGAATCGTGCTCTGGTAGTAATAGCGATTGAGCGCCCAGGCCTGCACCTGTCCCTTGTTGAGCTTGCCGCCATGCAGCAGCCGATGAAACGGATGCAGATTGTGATAGCGGGTGGCGCCGATGTGGCGGAGCGCTGCTTCCAGTTCTTCGGCGTTGTTGAGAGGCAGGCTGCCGCCAATCGAGAAGGCGGTCATGGCGTTTGCAGTTTTGGCGTTCACAACCGTGATCTCCATTCCGTCGGCGGGAATTTGCCAGCCGGCGCGCTCGACAGCTTCGCGCTCGGCCGAGTCGTGCAGCAGCGCCGGGTTGGAATTGTTGATATGCAGAAATATCTTCCTGCCGATATCGAGGCCGGCAAGGCTTTCGATCGCGCCGTGGTCGCCCGACATCGCGATATGTCCCATGCCTTGCCCGGTCTTGCTGCCGAGGCCGGCCACGATCAACTCGTCGTCGCGCCACACTGTGCCGTCGAAGAAGACCAGCGGCGCGCCGGCGAGCCGCGACTTGAGATCGTCCGTGACGCCGGCGCAGGCGGCGAGAAAATAGAAATATTTGCCCGTTGCCTTGTCGCCGATGCGGAGCCCGAGCGTGTCGCCGGCGCCGATCGTCTCCGGCGGGATGGGCCTTGCCTTCCAGATACCAGGCGCTCTTGCCGGAAACGGCAAAGGGCAAAATCTCGATGCCGGATGGCGAGCCATCCGGCAATGTCGGCTCGAACGCCTTGTCGATTTCGATCGGCTGGCGCCGCACGTTCTTCTCACTCAGCACATTGAAGATGCTGTTGTCTCTCAGGATCGAAAGCACCCTGGCGTGGGCATAGATCGTGAATGGCGAGCCTTCGCGCATCGACAATAGCCCCGCGACCGCGTCGATCTCGCCATTGGTCAGGATGACGCCCGCTATCGGACTGTGACGAAGCTTGCCGGCCTTGGGGTGGAGTTGCGGGGTCGCGATCAGTTGCTGGCGCAGATCGGGAGAGGCATTGATCAGGAACCAGTGATCGCCATCGGCGCTGATGGCGATCGAAGCCTGGGTGATTTGAAGCTCGGGATGTCGGTTCGCGCTTTCCGGCAAACCGGACATCCGCAATTCCACTGCGGAACGCCACCACCTGCCGCGGCGCCCAGGACGACGACGCGAAGCATGATCCGTCTCCTGGAAATTCAACAAACCTGGATATCTGGAAACTTCAAAAGCAAAAACAGGCGTCGACACAATCCCGCTACCGGGGAAGTGTCACGCCTGCCGGTCCACCTTCGTCAAACCTGAAGCTTTCGCAGCCGCTTACTTGCGGGTGGCGCATGCATACATGTTGATTTCCATGCCGACCGGCACTTCGACGATCTTCGGGGTTTTCCAGGCCATTTTGGCTCTCCTTATTGCCAGGACGAACTCCGTCCTCGGTTGATAAACTACTGCGGAACGAAAAGTTCGCCAGTGAAATCTTGATGCCTTATGCTGCATCGCAAAAGAATTCACAACTTCGTGGAGCAGATCGCCAAAGCAAGGTCTGATCAACACATTTGGGATTGCCAGCCCAGCCGCGGCCGCTGCCGGCTTCTCACCTGAGCCTTCCCGAACCGCAAGGGGCTGTCCTATGCCGCGATATTTCTTCAACGCACGCATCGGCGATGAGCTGATCTCCGATCCCGAAGGCGAGGAACTGCGCGATCCCGATCGTGCCTGGGAAATTGCGCGGGCCATGATCCGGGAATTGCTGAAAACCGAAGGCGCAGAGGGCGGTCTTATGCAAGCGGTCATTGAGGTGACCGACGATGAGGGCGAAATCGTGCTGGAATTTCCGTTTGCCGAAGCCATCCTCGATATCTCCGACGAACCGGTCACCAAACACTGACCGGACGGCAACTCTGTAGCAGCGCTGGCTATGCCCTCTCCGGGCCGCTAAAACACGGGCGGCCAAACGGAGCTCGTCATGGAAGATCTCTGGCGTCTGTCGGCGGCGGACCTCGCTGCGCTGATCAGGTCAAAAAAGGTTTCGGCAAAGGAGGCCGCGACCGCGGCGCTGGCCCGGCTGGATGCGGTCAACCCGGCGATCAATGCCGTCGTCGACCATCGGCCGGCCGAGGTGCTGGCGCAGGCCGGCGCCGATCGATGCCGCGATCGCGCGAAACGAAGATGTCGGCCCGCTGGCCGGCGTGCCCGTGACCGTCAAGGTCAATATCGACCAGCAGGGCTTTGCCACCACCAACGGCCTCAAATTGCAGCGCGACGTGATCGCGCAGACCAACAGCCCGGTGATCGACAATATGCGCAAGGCGGGTGCGGTAATTCTTGGGCGCACCAATTGCCCGGCGTTTTCCTATCGCTGGTTCACCACCAACCTGATCCATGGCGACACCAAAAATCCGCGCGATCCCGGCATTACCCCGGGCGGCTCGTCCGGCGGCGCCGGAGCGGCGGTGGCCGCCGGCATCGGGCATATCGCGCATGGCACCGATATCGCGGGATCGATCCGCTATCCCGCCTATGCCTGCGGCGTTCACGGCCTGCGGCCGACCGTCGGCCGTGTCGCGGCCTTCAATGCGTCGCTGCCCGAACGCACCATCGGGCCGCAGATCTCGGCGGTATCCGGTCCGCTCGCGCGCACCATCGGCGACCTGCGGATTGCGCTGGCGGCGATGTCCGGCAAAGACGCGCGCGATCCCTGGTGGGTGCCGGCGCCGCTGGAAGGGCCCGCGATGCCGAAGCGGGCGGCGCTTTGTCTGAGCCCGGATGGGCTTGAGACGGTCCCCGAAGTGAAAGCCGCCGTGGCGGATGCCGGCAAGCGGCTGGAGCGCGCCGGATGGGTGGTCGAAGAAATCGAAAATACGCCGCCGCTGCGCGAGGCCGCGGAGCTTCAGACCAAGCTGTGGCTCGGCGACGGCTATGAGGCGCAACTGGAGGCCGCCGAGCGCGAAGGCGATCCCGGCGCGCTGGCCTGCCTGCGCGGCAACAGGTCCAAGGTTTTTCCGTTCGACGCGGCGGCGTTCTCGAAAACCCTGACGCGGCGGGCGACGTTGACGCGCGAATGGCTGCTGTTCTTCGAGACCTATGCCGGTTCTGCTGATGCCGGTATCCGGCGAACTGCCGTTTCCCGACGGTCTCGACCGGCGCGATGATGCCTCGTTTGCGCGGGTTTGGCGGGCGCAACTGCCGCAGATTGCTATTCCCTTCATGGGACTGCCTGGGCTAACGGTCACCACCGGGCTGGTGGGGCGCATTCCCGTCGGCGTTCAGGTGGTCTCCGGCCGCTACCGCGAGGATCTGTGCCTGCTCGCGGGCGAGGCGATCGAAGCCGGCGGAACGCCGTCGGCGCCGGTCGATCCCGTCAGCTAACGATTTCCGGCTTGAGAGAACACGATGGCTGGCATTCATGATTTCACGGCAAAGTCGCTTGCCGGCGAGGACGTTCCCCTGAAGCGGTACGAGGGTCAGGTGCTCCTGATCGTCAACACCGCGAGCGCCTGCGGGTTCACGCCGCAATACAAGGGCCTCGAGGCGCTGCACCAGGCGCTCAGCCCGCGCGGCTTTTCGGTGCTCGGATTTCCCTGCAACCAGTTCGGCAGCCAGGAACCGGGCGACGCCGCAGCAGATCGAGCAGTTCTGCGCCAGCAACTATGCCATCACCTTTCCGATGTTCGCCAAGATCGACGTCAACGGCAGCAACGCGCATCCGCTGTATCAATATCTGAAGAACGAGAAATCCGGGTTGTTCGGCTCGTCGATCAAATGGAATTTCACCAAATTCCTGGTCGATCGTTCGGGCAAGGTGGTCGCGCGGCATGCGCCGACGGCAAACCCGGAAGGACTGACAAAGGAAATCGAGGCACTGCTGTGAACGAGAAAAACGAAGCCATGACCGATCAACTGCCCGACCGTCTCTCGCACCGATCCGAAAAGCCCCTACTACAATGAAGAGATGCTGGCGCGCGATGTCGGCATTCGCTTCAAGGGCGTCGAGAAAACCAATGTCGAGGAATATTGCGTCAGCGAGGGCTGGGTGCGCGTCACCGCCGGCGCCGCCAAGGATCGCTACGGCAATCCGCTGACCATCAAGGTTCACGGCCCGGTCGAGCCGTATTTCCGGGACAAGGCATCCGTCCTGAACGCCTCGTACATATGCCGTCATGCCCGGGCTTGTGCCGGGCATCCACGTCTTCTGCTGTTGCGAAGTAGGACGTGGATGGCCGGGACAAGCCCGGCCATGACGATGAGATAATCGGAAAGCCAAACGCCATGTCCGTCCGCATCGTCGACGTCCGCGAGATCACAAAACCGATCTCCTCGCCGATCCGCAACGCCTATATCGATTTCACCAAGATGACGACGAGCCTCGTCGCCGTCGTCACCGACGTCGTGCGCGACGGCAAGACGGTGGTCGGCTACGGCTTCAATTCCAACGGCCGCTACGGGCAGGGCGGGCTGATCCGCGAGCGCTTCGCGCCGCGGCTGATGGAGGCCGATCCGAAGACGCTGCTGGATGCGGCCGGCGACAATCTCGATCCGGACAAGGTCTGGGCGACGCTGATGTCGAACGAAAAGCCCGGCGGCCATGGCGAGCGCTCGGTCGCGGTCGGCACCATCGACATGGCGGTGTGGGACGCGGTGGCGAAGATCGCCGGCAAGCCGCTGTTTCGGTTGCTCGCCGAGCGCCACGGCCGAACCGCCAATCCGCGCGTGTTCGTCTATGCCGCCGGCGGCTATTACTATCCCGGCAAGGATCTGTCGGCGCTGCGCGGCGAGATGCGCAGCTATCTCGATCGCGGCTACAACGTCGTCAAGATGAAGATCGGCGGCGCGCCGATCGCGGAAGACCGCCAGCGCATCGAAGCCGTGCTGAAGGAGATCGGCAGCAGCGCGCAACTCGCCGTCGATGCCAACGGCCGCTTCGATCTGGAGACCGCGATCGCCTACGCCAAGATGCTGCGCGACTATCCGCTGTTCTGGTACGAGGAGGCCGGCGATCCGCTCGACTTCCAGCTGCAGGCGGCACTGGCGGAATTCTATCCGGGGCCGATGGCGACCGGCGAAAACCTGTTCAGCCATCAGGATGCGCGCAACCTGATCCGCTACGGCGGCATGCGGCCCGACCGCGACTGGCTGCAATTCGACTGCGCGCTGTCCTACGGGCTGTGCGAATATCAGCGCACGCTTGGCGGTGCTGAAAACCCAGGGCTGGTCGGCGAGCCGCTGCATTCCGCATGGCGGCCATCAGATGTCGCTCAACATCGCGGCCGGCCTCGGGCTCGGCGGCAATGAGAGCTATCCCGATCTGTTCCAGCCCTATGGCGGTTTCCCCGATGGCGTGCGCGTCGAGAACGGCCACATCACCATGCCGGATTTGCCGGGCATCGGCTTTGAGGGAAAGTCCGATCTCTACGCCGAGATGAAGGCGCTGGCGTCCTGAGACGGCGCGTGACTGAAGGCAAGCCGAACGATTTAGAACTTGCTCTCCGAAATTTAGAACCGTTCAATTGCGGCGATGAATCTGAACACGCGCCTGTAATCGAGTATTGTGGGCGCGATGCGATCCTCGCTGCGTCGTGCGACGAGACGTGAGCCGGAGCTGAACGATGGATGAATTGAACGGACGCATGATTGCCTGTCAGATCCTGATTACGGGTCTGATTGCGCGCGTTGCCAATAATTCGCCCGATCCGTTGCGGTTTCTCACCGATTTTCGCGATGAAATCAGAGCCGTGGTGAAAGGCGTCAACATCGCGGGAATGGACAATACCGATCGCGTGCGGCAGATCGCGCAGCAGACCGTCGACGAGTTGTTTTCGCTGATGAAGCCGCCGAGCATCGATTGATCGGTGCTCGCATGCCGAGCGAGAAAAGCCCGGATTGACGGGCATTTCTGCAACTTAGTTTAGAATGCTTCAAGAACAGATTTAGAACGATTTCAAACTCGAGATTTAGAATGGTTTTGATCTGGATAGATTCAAACATGGGAAAGACGCAATTTCGCCAAATCGCGTTGACCCACAACGCTCATGCTGATACTCAAGCCGCACGGGACAGTTCGTTGCACGTCGATGACGTGAGACGAACTGGAATTCAGTTAGGGGCGCGTGATGAATACTGGCAAAAGCACCGAGGTCGCTTCGTTTCGAGGTGGCGATCAACTCGGTCGGCGAAAAATTTGACAATCAATTCCGGCAAGACGGTTTCCGCGGTCGCGGGCTTGATCGCGGTCGCGTCGTTTTCCGGCGCCGAAGCGCAGCAGGCGCCGCTTCCGCCGGTGACGGTCGATGCCCCGGTCGCGCGTCCGCGGCCTGCTGCGTCGAAGCCCTACGCCGGATCAGGTCCGCGCCCGCAACGCTTTGCGCCGCGCCGCGCGCCGCGCGCAGCCGGCGCAGGCCGCAGCGGTGCCGTTCCCCAACGCCGGCGGACTGCGCCGCCGACCGCAATCCCTACGCCGACGCCGCGGCGCCCTACAAGGTCGATCACGTGCAGGCGTCGGGCAAATTCCCCGAGCCGATACTGAACACGCCGAAGACCATCACGGTGCTCAGCAAGGAAGTGCTGGAGGACAAGAACGCCACCACGCTGAAGCAGGCGGTCCTGAGCACCGCCGGCGTGACGCTCGGCACGCGGCGAGGGCGGCAACGCCTTCGGCGATCGCTTCTTCATTCGCGGCTTCGACGCCCGCAACGACGTCTTCATCGACGGCGTCCGCGATGCCGGCGTCAGCGTCCGCGAGAACTTCTTCACCGAGCAGGTCGAGATCCTGCGCGGCCCGGGCTCGTCCTTTGCCGGTCGCGGCACCACCGGCGGCGCGATCAACATCGTGACCAAGCAGGCGACGACCGAAAAAAGCTTCTACAATATGGATACGACGTTCGGCACCGACCAGACCAAGCGCGTCATGCTCGACGTCAATCAGGTGATCAGCCCGACGCTCGCGGTTCGCGCCGGCGGCCTGTTCCAGGACGCCGATGTCGCCGGCCGCAACTACACCACCGACGATCGCGAGCGGCGGCTTCGTCGACCGCAAAGTGGAAGCCGGTCGATGCCGTGAAGGTGACCGCGGGCTACATCCACACCGACCTGCACGGCATTCCGGATTTCGGCGTGCCGTATTACCGGCCGGGGGCGACCGGCGTCAGTGGGCAAAACAACTTCACCACCACGGCCGGCGGCCCGTTTCCGGACTACGGCGTCAATCGCAACAATTTTTACGGCTTCGTCAATCGCGATTTCTTCCACGCCCAGCAGGACATCGGAACGCTCAACACCGAAGTCCACGTCACGCCCGATCTCACCGTCACCGACAAGATTCAGGGCCTCAGGCATCGTTGCACAATTACATCGGCACGATTCCGGAATCGCCCGATCACTGACTCGAATCCGATCACCAATCCGATCAATTTTGCCGGCGCCGGAACACTCACGGCCAATCCGCAGAGCCGTCACCAGATCACCGACGTGCTCGCCAACCAGACCGAGGCGACTTACAAGTTCGACACCGGTGGATGGCGCCATACCACGCTGACGGGCGTGGAAGTTTCACCGCGAGACTCGAGCATCGACAAATATGCCGGCCTCTCTTCAGAAGGGAATGCGCGGCGGCTCGTTCAGCGGTTCCGGCTCGCGATCGGGCGTGAGCATATTCAATCCGCAAGATACCTTCGCTGCCGTTTCGCGAGCGCCGCAACTGACGGGCCTCCCGACCAAACTCGCCATCGACACCAAGAGCGTCTATGCGCTCGATACCGCCAACTACAACGACCTCGTCATCCTGAACGGCGGTGTCCGGTACGACGACTATCGTCATCAACACATCCGGCTACGGCACCGTCAACGGCGCAACGACGTTCGGCACTCAGGCGGCGGAATTCGGGCTGCCGAACTTCAACCTCGGCCTCACGCTCAAGCCGCTGCCGAACGGCAGCGTCTACGTGGCCTATGCGACGTCGTCGAATCCGGTCGGCGCCGAATTCGACGGCACCAGCACGGCCTATGGCGGCGTTGCTCCGGTGTCTGAACGGCAATCCGAACCAGATCTTCGGGCCGGAGAAGAACACGGCGATCGAAGTCGGCACCAAATGGGAATTGTTCAATCGCCATCTGCTGTTGACGGCGGCACTGTTCCAGACCAACAAGGACAACGCGCGCGAAGCCTTCAACGTCACCGCGACGCACCGCGACGCCGAGTTGTCCCTATCACGGCAACTACAGGCAACGTTTCCTGCATCATCGCCGGCGCGGCCTATTATGTCCGCGGCATCGATCTCGGCGTGACCGGAAAGATCACCGACAAATGGAGCGTGTTCGGCGGACTGGTGCTGATGCAGTCGCAAGTGACGAAGTCGAATCTCCGGCCCAATCTGATGCCGGAGCCCTTGCTGTACACGACCAACGTTGGGCTGCCAGCTCGCCAACGTCGCGCATCAGTCCTTCAGCCTGCTCACCAAATATCAGCTCACCGATGTCTGGGAACTCGGCGGCCAGGCGGTGTACCGCTCGAAGATATATGGCGGCACGCTGCTGGCCGCGAACCAGGGCACGTCGACTCCCGAGCTACTGGCGTTTCGACACCTTCGTGGAAGCCAAGATCGACAAGAACTGGAAGGTGAAGCTGTTCGTCAACAACATCTTCAACAAGCTCTATTACGATGCGCTGTATCAGAGCGCGACGCCGTTCGTGCTGGAAGCGCCGGGCCGCACCGCGTCGGTGGTGATCTCGGCGCGGTTCTGATCGAACTTTGCCGATGCGATGCTGATCTGCGTCCCCAATGTGTTGAGCAAGGATGATGTGGCGGATTTCCGCCGCATCATGGACGGTTGCGACTGGGAAGACGGCCGCTCGACCGCCGGCGCGCAATCGGCGCTGGTGAAGAGCAACGAGCAATTGCCGCCGGACAGCGAGGTGGCGCGCAAGCTCGGCAACCGCGTGGTCTCGGCGCTGACCGCCAATCCGCGGTTCATTTCCGCCGCGATCCCGCTGCAGATCTTTCCGCCGCTGTTCAACCGCTACGCGGCCGCGGACGGGCATCATTTCGGCATCCATGTCGACAACGCGGTGCGCGGCGATCGTCTCACCGGCCTGCGCATCCGGACCGATCTGTCGGTCACGCTGTTTCTCTCCGAGCCGGACGAATATGACGGCGGCGAACTGGTGGTCGAGGACAATTACGGGTCCCACGAAATCAAGCTGCCCGCCGGGGATCTCGTGCTTTATCCGGCGTCCAGCCTGCACATGGTCACGCCGGTCACGCGCGGCGATGCGCGTCGCGTCGTTTTTCTGGCTGCAGAGCATGGTCCGGGATGCCCACGCCCGCAGCCTGATCTTCGATCTCGATACGGCAATACAGGCTCTGGTGGAGCGGCTGGGGCGCGACGATCCGGAAACGGTCAAGCTGACCGGCATCTATCACAACCTGATCCGCATTGTGGGCCGAGGTTTGACTCCGCCCGTCGCGAACGTGAGGCTACGACAGCCGCATATCCAGCAACCGCCGGCCTTCGCTCTTCAGCAATTTCTTCACCGCGCTCGACGCGACGACCTCGCCCTGGTTGGCGTAGGCCTCGTGGTTCTTTTCGATGTCGTCGAGGCGATAGAGATAGTTGACCATGATGCCTGCGGATTCGCGCAGGCCCTTTGGCGAGAGGTCGCCGAGCCAGTCGATCCGCTCCAGCCGCGCGCCGTTGCCGAGATGGAAGCGCGCCACCGAATCGATCAGCCGTCCCTTCGGCGTGCGCGCTTTCAGGAAATAATGCGCCGCCAGCGGCTCCAGCACCGATGCGCAGTTGCGCCGCCAGCTCCGCATTCTCGAACCAGTCGGGATTGTCGAGTTGATCGAGCAGCGTCCGCTCTTCATCGGATACCGGAACGTCGCTGGCCTGCTTCAGCCATTGCATGAAGCCCGGCACCGGCGACAGCGTGACGAAATTCTCGAGCTTCGGCAGTTCGCGCCGCAATTCCTCGACCACCTGCTTGATCAGGAAGCTGCCGAAGGAAATTCCGCCGAGGCCGCGCTGGGTGTTCGAGATCGAATAGAACACCGCGGTGCGGGCGCGCTCGATCGCCACCGGCTGGCGGTCTTCGGCGAGCAGCGGCGCGATCGCCGACGGGATCGGTCTCGGTCAGCGCCACCTCGACGAAGATCAGGGGCTCGTCGACCAGCGCCGGATGAAAGAACGCGTAGCAGCGCCGGTCGACCGGATCGATGCGGCGGCGCAGATCGTTCCAGTCGCGGATTTCATGCACCGCCTCGTAGCGGATGATCTGTTCCAGAATGTTGGCCGGCGTCGACCAGTCTATCCTGCGCAGCACGAGAAACCCCCTGTTGAACCAGGAAGACAGCAAATGCGCGACGTCGCGGTCGAGCGCGGCGAGATCCTTGTGGCCATTCATGACGGACGAGCAGATCGGCGCGCATCGCCACCAGCGCGCTGGTGCCGCCCGGCGCGCGGTTGAGCCGGCGGATCAATTCCTGCCGCCGCGGCTCGGAAGCAAAATGCAGGTCGCTGGCGTCGTCGTCGCTGGGCTGCGCGCGCCAGGCCTCGATCGCCTGCGCCAGCTTTTCCCGGTCCGGACCGTAATTGCGGGCCAGCGCTTCGAAGAACGAAAGCCGGCCGGCGTCGTCGAGATGACTGGTAGCGGTCGAGCACCTCGCGCGCCATCGCGGTGCCGGAGGCTTCGCCGCGGCCCGACAGCAGCGCCTCGCACAATTCGACCAGGTCGGACGCATCCTGCTTGGTCGTCGGATGATCCCGAACGGCGCAAGCAAGGTGCGGCCGCGCTCGGAAATCGAGGCGAGCAGATCGGAGAAGAAGGCGTTGCTCATGTCGGGCGGTCGAATCCAGGGCGGGCGGATTGTTACATGGAATTTAGGGTGAGGCGGATCACAATCAAGCGGGCATAACATACGCTGCAGTCATACATTTGGTCGTCATGCCCCGCGAAGGCGGGGCATCCGGTAAACGCCGGTGCTTACTGGATTACCCGCTGCAGCCTGTCATCGGGCTCGCCGGAGGCGAGACCCGGTGGCGGGTAATGACGATCGTCTTTGGTCGGGCACGATCCTTCACGTCGGCAAGCCCTCATTTCATCTCCGCGAATTCCGTCGGCGTCTTGCCGGTGACCTGCCGGAACGCGTGCGAAAACGCCGGCACGCTGGCATAGCCGAGTTCGGCGGCGAGTGCTTGACCGAGACATTGGCTTCGATCGACAATCGTTCGATCGCGGCCGCGATGCGCGCGCGCTGGCACCAGCTCTTGAAGCTGAGCTGCGTCTCCGACGCGAACAGCCGCGACAGCGTCCGCGCCGAGGTGCCGACCTCGCGCGCCAGTGTCTCGATCTCGTGCGAACCGGTGGGATCGCCGAGCACGATGTCGGCGGCGCGGCGGCAGCGCGGCTCCTGCGGCAACGGAATGAAGGTGGCGGAGTCTTCGGCCTGATGCAGCTCCAGCATCGCCAGCCTGACCAGAAGCCCGGTGCGCTCACGGCCGTTGCGCCGATCGAACAGCGCCAGGATCGCCTGATGCAGCAGCGGCGACACCCGCACCACGAATTCCGCCTCCAGGCTGGCGCTGCGCTTTTCGCGCGCCAGCCACGCCAGATCGAAATACAGCGTCCGCATCTCGATATCGGCAAGCACGTCGATCGAATGTTCGAGCAAAGCGGGGACCCAGACCGCGCGGTCGGGCGGCACCAGCCAGCGCCCTTCCGGCGTGGTCACCTGCATGGTGCCCCTGGTGGCATAGACCAGTTGCGCCTCGCGGTGCATATGGGTGTCGAGCCGGACGCCCTTGCTGTAGGTGCGCGCGACCAGATGCAGGCCATCGCCGGTGGTGCGTTGGCCTTTGAGGAGGCGGCGATTGGCGTTTCGGCGATATTCATTGGCGACATCCCGTCAGGACAAGACCATATAACCTATTTCGAAAAAAGACGAGATTCGACCCAAGGATAGCGCCATGAACAGCCCCGCCAGGGTGATCGGCTTCGTCAACGCCGCCCATTTTATCGACCATTATGCGATGCTGATCTTCGCCGCCGCGGTCATCGTGATGGGGCCGGCGCTCGGCATGGCCTATTCGGAACTGCTGCCGTACGCCACGCCCGGGCTTTGTCGCGTTCGGCGCGGGCTCGCTGCTGACCGGCTGGCTCGGGGACCGCTGGAGCCGCCGCCACATGATGGTGATCTTCTTTGCCGGGATCGGCGCCTCGATGATCGCGGTCGGGCTGGTGCAGACGCCGCTGCAGCTTGGTGCGGCGCTGCTCTCGATCGGCCTGTTCGCGTCGATCTATCATCCCGTCGGCACCGCCATGATCGTGTCCTATGCCGACCGGCTCGGCCGCGAGATGGGCCTCAACGGCGTCTGGGGCAATCTCGGCGTGGCTTCGTCGGCGCTGGTCACCGGCGTGGTCGGGCAATATCTCGGCTGGCGCTGGGCCTTTATCGTTCCGGGCATCGTCACCATCCTGATCGGCGTCGCGTTTACGATGACGGTGGTTCACGAGGATCGTTCCGGCTTCAAGCAGGCCGCGGCGCAGGCGCGCGTCGCGAAAAAAGACATGTGGCGGGTGATCGTGGCGCTGCTGATCGTGGTGATCGCGATCTCCACCACCTTCAACGCGGTGACGGTGGCGCTGCCGAAACTGTTCGCGGAGCGATTGGGCGATCTCACCAAAAGCCCGGCCTTGCTCGGCGTGATCGCGGCCTGCGTCTATGTGTTCGGCGCCATGACGCAATACACCATCGGCAAACTGATCGACCGCTATTCGCTCAAGGCCGTCTCCCTGCCGCTGTCGTTCGTGCTGGCGCCGTTCCTGTATATGGCCGCGACCTTGTCGAACCTGCCGCTGATTCTGGCGGCGATCGGCATCGTAATGGGGGCGTTCGGCCAGGTCACCGTCAACGACGCCATGGTCGGCAAATACACCAGCGAGGAATGGCGCAGCCGCGCCTATTCGGTGCGCTATTTCATCGGCTTCACCGCCGCGGGCGCGTCGGTCGGCCTGGTGGCGTGGCTGTACGAGCAGGGCGGCTTCGTCACCATGCTGCATGCGTTCGGCGCGCTGTGCCTGCTGGTGATCGCGGCGGCCATCATCCTGCCGACCGAGATCAAGGTGCCGGCGGCAGCCGCAAATTGAGACCGGACGTCGCCAATCCTATTTAGCCCGCTCAAGGAGTGCGGGAAAGCACACGCCTCCCGAACCGTGGTATGTGGGCGTAACGAGGACAAATCCATGTGGAAGCGGATTTGGCGAACGTGGACGATCGACAAGCCCGCCGTCTTCGGCGAGTGGCTTTGGCAAATGTTTGTCGTTGAGCTGGCCGCCCTTCTGGACCGGTTGACCCTGAGACAGGTGATCGCGTTCATCCCCGTTCTGATTCTGATCGTGGCTTATGCGCACAGCATTCCGATCCCGCCGGAATTGATTCTGGTCGGCGACCTGCTGGCCTACATCGACGTTTTCTCGATGATTTTGCTGCTCAGCCTCATGGCGCGCGCAGCAACGATTTTATACGTCGTCCGGCAGGCGGCCGAACGCCTGCTCGAACTTGTTCGCCACGCGCGCATCAGCTTGCATCGTCCGGATTCGCGCCACCGCCGAGCCGGTGGCGCGAGCAAGCCACGGCGGTTGATCGTCCGGCCAAAAAGGACGATGACCATGCGCCTGTTTACGGGATGGCCTGGGCGTAACCGCGTGGATTCCCCAGCGCAACGAAATTGCGCGATGTGTCAATAACGCAAGTCATCCAATCACCACGTATGCGGAAATCGCCACGGTTCCGGTGGCGACCTCTTTAAAAAATACGATAATAAAACCTGCTCACCTTCTTTGAAGGCACAGACATACGTGACGGGAGTCTCTGGCTGACCTGTCCCCAGAGCCAGCAGAAGAACAAGATTTGCATCGTTGCGATCCTGAAACCAAACGCTTTGGCAGCCCAGCTTTCTGTTTATTTCTGAATGGAAAAAATGAATGTCGTTGTATCCATGGTAAAAACGAGATTCTATGACTTTCCCTTTGCGATATTGCTGATCGCCGAAATTGTCTTCGACAAGGAACTTCACTGCATACGGATAGGTCGGACCTACACGCGCACATACCATGCTGATTTGCCCGAACCGCACTTTGAGCCGCGAGCAGGTCGTTGTGCCCGAAGGCAATTCAAACGCTTCGCCCTCCGGGGCGGTCGGCGACCACCAGTGGGGGTAAACCGTTTGCACGAATTTTGGTTGAGAAGAATCCGAAAGATCGTTCATGGCATAAGCCCTTTCATTCGGCGGGTCACGCAAAAAAGAATAATCAAGGCTACCCAGCGCTTAGGATGGGATAAGCCCTTCGCGAAACCCATCACCGTCGCTGGCGTGCTAAAAATCACCCGTCGCTTTCCCTGTCCCTGCTCTCCAGAGACCCATGCACCGCGGCAAACGGCGGAATCATTCGATCACCTCGTCGGCCTGCGCGAGCAAGGCATCCGGAATTGTGAGATCGAGCAGTTTCGCGGTCTTGATATTGAGGACAAGGTTGAACTTGGTGGGTTGCTCGATCGGAAGCTCCGCCGGATCGGCGCCAGCGAGAACCCTCTGGACGTAGTAAGCCGCGCGCCGATAGATCGCGGGAATGCTTGGGCCATAGCTCATCAGCGCCCCTTTCCGGGGAAAGGATTCAGTAAAGGCGATGAGTGGCAGCTTGTCGGTCAGCGCGAGATCGGCGATCTGCTGTCCCTTGATGTCGAGGAGCGGATTGGTGATGAGTGCGATCGCCTGCGCACGGCCTTCGCTGGCCGCTGCGAACGCGCTGACAATCTCCTTCTCGTCGGTTATTGCGAGAATTTGAAGCTTCAGGTCGAGGCTTGCTGCCGCGGTCTCACTTTCCTTCACCGACAGCCTGCTTCCGGGGTCGCCGGGATTGAAATAGATCGCGACGCGCTCGAGATGGGGCACGACCTTCTTCAACAGCTCCAGTTTCTTGCCACTCACCTCCGTTGCGAGGATGCTGAGACCGGTGATATTGCCACCTGGTCGCGCCAGGCTTTCGGCAAAACCAAGCCCGATCGGATCGCCACTGATCGTGACAATCGGGATCGTGCCGGTCGCATTTTTGGCGAACGTTGTCGCCTCCGAACCGGCCGCGAAGATAACGTTCACGCGGGCAGCGACGAGCTCCGCCGCGTTACGTGCCAGCTCATCCGACCGCATAGCGCCGGCCTCGCCGCCGCCCGTGATCACGATCGTCTGCCCATTGATGAGGCCAAGTTCGCGCATGGCCTCGACAAAAGATACGGACACCGAGCCACCGACCGAACCGATGATGCCGACTTTCGGAAGCGGCTTCGGCTGTGCCAGCGCCGTCAGCGGCCATGCCGTAGCGCCGATCAGACCGATGAACTCTCGACGCCTCATGCCCGCCCCAACGTTCGATTCGCGGGATAGTATCGGCGGAGATACGCCCACTGGAAGGGGTACAATCGGCTTTTCGCCCTAAAAACCGGATACCCGGCACGCCGCTTGCATCCTTCAGATGCCAACACCTCCGCGGAGGTTCATGCATCAACAGGAGGCCGCAATGACCATCACGGCAATGGCGCCGGTCGCAGGCGCGGAGCGCACCAGGCTCAACTCCATCGTGTTCGCGAGCTGCCTTGGAACCATCATCGAATGGTACGATTTCCTGATCTATGCGACTGCGGCAGCACTGGTGTTCAACAAGGCGTTCTTCCCGACCTTCGATCCGCTGGCCGGCACCTTGGCGGCGCTCGGCAGCTACGCCGTCGGCTTTCTGGCGCGGCCGCTCGGCGGCGCGCTGTTCGGTCATTTCGGCGATCGGCTGGGCCGCAAATCCATGCTGGTGCTGACGCTGTTCATCATGGGCATCAGCACCTTCTGCATCGGGCTGTTGCCGACCTACGCCTCGATCGGCGTGCTGGCGCCGATCCTGCTGGTGCTGCTGCGCATCGTCCAGGGCATCGGTCTCGGCGGCGAATGGGGCGGCGCCTCGCTGATGGTGCTGGAGCACGCGCCGGCCGACAAGCGCGGGTTTTACACCAGCTTCGTGCAGATCGGATTTCCGATCGGACTGGTGCTGGCGACACTGGCGTTCGCGCTGGCCAGCAAATTGCCCGAAGCCGATTTCGCGGCTTATGGCTGGCGCATTCCGTTCCTGGTCAGCATCGTGTTGCTCGCGATCGGGACGTTCGTGCGATCCCGGGTGCCGGAGACGCCGGTGTTCGAAGGAGCTGAAGGCGCGCGACGGGCTGTCCAGCAATCCGGTCGGCGAGGCCGTCGGCAAGAACACCAAGACGTTCCTGATCGCGGTCGGACTTGAAACTCTCCGAAGTGTCGTGGGTCTACATGCTCACGGTGTTCGTCGTCGGTCTATGCCACGACCAAGCTCGGCCTGCCCAAGCCGCTGATGCTCGATGCGGTGCTGTATGCGGCGCTGCTGGAACTGATCAGCCTGCCGTTGTTCGGCTGGCTGTCCGACAAGATCGGCCGCCGGCCGCTTTATATTCTGGGCGCGCTGTTCACGATCGCGTTCGCGTTCCCGCTGTTCTGGATGCTGGAAAGCAAGAGCACCGCGCTGATCTTCACCGCGATCATGATCGCGATGAATTTCGGCCACGGCATGATGTTCGGGCCTGAATCCTGTTACTTTCCCGAACTGTTCGGCTCCCGCGTCCGCTACAGCGGCGCCTCGTTCGGATTCCAGGTCTCGGCGGCGATCGGCGGCGGCTTCGCGCCGATCATCGCGACCGCGATGGTCGGATATTTCGGCGGCACGACCGGCGTTTCGATCATGATGATCGTGCTCGCGCTGATTACGCTGGCGGCGGCGCTGGCGGCGCGCGAGACCAAGGGAGGTTCGTTGACTTAAACCGGATGGATCGCGCGCCGTGCAGTTTGGCATTTTCATCTATGACGGCGTCGAGCCGATCGATCTGGCGACCTTCGGCGTGCTGTCGATGGCGCGCCGGATCGCGCCGGAGATCGAGATCTGCACCATCGCGCCCCGTGCCGGACCGGTCGCGCTCGCCAACGGGCTGAAGGTGACCGCCGATTTCGGCATCGACGATGCGCCGGCTTGCGATCTCGTCATCGTCACCGGCGGCCCCGGCTGGACGGTGCAGGCGCAGGCGCCGGCGACGCTCGACTATATCAGGCGGGTCCATGCCTCACGCCGTATCGCCTCGGTATGTACCGGCGGCATGATCCTGGCGGCGAGCGGCGTGCTGGACGACGGGCCCGCGACCACCAAACGCGAAGTGGTGCCGCCGGAAACTTCGCCGCTCGAGGTCATGCGCGCGAGCTATCCGCAAATCGAAATCCGCGAGGCGATGCTGGTGGAACGAGGAGACGGTTTGGTGACCGGCGGCGGGGTTGCGCTGTGCATCGACACCACGCTTTATCTGATCGCCGACATGCTCGGCCAGCAGGTGGCCGACGAGACGGCCCGCATCATGGAATATCAGCGCGCGTGGCGGGCCAACCGTGATGGGTTTGCGCCGGTATTGGCGGCGCCATAAAGCGCAACCCCTGAATTTATCGTCTTGGCGAAGAAATTTGGATTTCCACCCCTCGTCCAATCGGTCTAAATGGCCGGCGAAGCTCGATAAAAATACGAGCCGAAGGTGGAGGAAACCGATGTCCAATCGATCATTGCTGCGCATGGCCGGCCTCGTTCTGGGCGTTTCAATATGATGGCTGCTCCCGCCAGCGCCGATCCGCTGAAGGACGAAATCGCGCCGACCGGCAAGTTGCGGGTGGCGCTCGCAATCAGCACGGCTGGCGGTTCTTTCTGGTCGAGCAGGACCGAAGTCAGGAGGTTATGCCGGGGTGCCGGTCGATCTCGGCAAGGAAATGGCCGCGCAACTCGGCGTTCCCGTCGAATACGTTGCCTACCAAAATTCAGGGCAGATCACCGATGTCGCGGCAAAGGGCGTCTGGGATGTGACGTTCCTGCCGAAAGACGGCGTTCGGGCGACAAATATGAATTTCGGACCGACCTATGAGGTCGTGGATGCGACCTACATCGTCAAGGCCGGTTCATCGATCACCAATTTCCAGCAACTCGATCAGCCGGGTGTCAAGGTCGCGGCGGAATACAACACCACCACGATGCGGGGCGCGATGGCGCATTTGAAGAACGCCAAGACCATAGAATATCAGACCATTGATGAAATATTCGCGCTGCTGAAAAACGGCGAGATCGACGCGTTCGCCTTGTCGCGACCGCAACTCGACGACATGGCGAAAAAGATTCCTGGAACGCGCGTGCTGGACGAAACCTTCAAGCAGACCATCAGAGCGGTGGCTGTGCCGCTTGACCGTCCATTGGCGTTGGCGTTCGTAACCAGGTTCATGACCGACGCCAAATCGAATGGAATGCTGCGTCGCGCCTTCGACAATAATGGGTTGAAGGACAATCCGATCCGATCGCAATAGGGGCGGGCGCCGCGCCCTGATTCGTCGCGCTGTTACTTCACCTCTCCCCTCGTGGGAGAGGTCGGATTGCTTCGCCAGATGCAATCAGGGTGAGGGGTTACGCACTATCGCTGGACCTTGACCCTCACCCCAACCCTCTCAGAGCGAGCTTCGCTCGTCTCGGCCCGCAAGGGGAGAGGGGGCTCACCGTTATGCCGAGAGATTGTACCCAGTACCCGCAACGATCAAAACTCAATTCGTCGCACTTGCCGGGATCGGCTCCAGGCCGCTCTTGATCAGCGCGTCGCGGGCCGCGGGCGAGGCGAGGAACTTGATCAGCGCCTTGCCGGCTTCGGGCTCCTTGGAGACGGTGGCGATGCCGGCCGAGAATACCGTGATCTTCTGCAAATCGTCCGGCAGCGGACCGACGATATCGATGCCGGACACGGGGCGAAGTTCGGCGATCTGCTGGAAGCCGATTTCGGCGTCGCCATGCGCCACGATTTCGCCGACCGGCGTGGCCGGAATCTTTTTCGCCTTGTCCTTCATGGCATCCGCAATGCCGAGCTTTTCGAACATCTCGGTCGAGACATAGACGCCGCTGGCGCTGTCGGAATAGGCGACCGATTTTGCCGCCAGCAGCGCGCGCTTGACCGAGTCGGCGGATGACTGATGTCCGGCTTCGGCGCGCCGGACTTGACCGCGATGCCGATCGGCGATTTCACCAGATCGACGCTACTGCCCGCCACGACCTTGCCCTGCTTGGCGAGATCGGCAAGCGCATAGCCGACCAGGATCAGCACGTCGGCCGGCTCGCCGCGCTCCAGCCGCATCGGGATCGCGTTCACGGTGGTGCCCATCGACGGCCCGAACGCCGTCAGCACCTTGTTGCCGGTCGGCCGCTCGAATTCCGGCACCAGCCCTTGATAGGCCGCCGTCATTCCGCCCGAGATCATGACCCGGACTTCGGCGGCACTTGCTGTGCCCGCCAAGAGCAGCGCGGTGGCGAAGCCGAGCGCGAGTGAGCGGAAATGTGCTGGAGTCGATCTCATGGCTGATCCTCCCGGGACGAGCTCTTGATCGGTCGCCGTTGATTTTCGGGAGGCGATGCTACTCGCGCAAACGAATGCGCGCCTAGATCGATTTCTCCGTCATTCCGGACGGTCCGCGTCGCGGACCGATCCGGAATCCCGAGACGACATGTGAGCTTGTTTCTTCGAGATTCCGGGTTCACGCTCCGCGCGCCCTGGAATGACGAGCGTTACGAATTGACGTGCACGAAATCCCGCAGCAGCGGATAGATTTCGTTGTTCCAGCGCCGGCCGCTGAATACGCCGTAATGGCCGACGCCGGCCTGCATGTGGTGCACCTTGCGATAGGCGCGCACGCCGGTGCAGAGGTCCTGCGCCGCCAGCGTCTGGCCGATCGAGCAGATGTCGTCCTTTTCGCCTTCGACCGTCATCAGCCCCATCCGCTTGATCGAGGCCGGGTTCACCGGCCGGCCGCGATAGGTCATCTTGCCGAGCGGCAACAGATGTTCCTGAAACACGTCGCGGATGGTCTCGATGTAGAATTCCGCCGGCAGATCCATCACCGCGAAATATTCGTCGTAGAACGTCTTGATGGTTTCGGCCTTGTCGATCTCGCCCTTGGCCAGATGATCGGCGAGATCGACATGCTGCTTGATGTGGCGCTCGAGGTTCATCGACACGAAGGCGGTGAGCTGGATGAAGCCGGGATAGACCTGCCGGAACGCGCCCTTGCATTGAAACGGCACGTAGTTGATCAGGTTCTCCTCGAACCATTTCAGCGGCTTGCTCTTGGCGAATTCGTTGACCTTGGTCGGCTGGATCCGGGTGTCGATCGGGCCGGCCATCAGGGTCAGCGTCGCGGGCCGCGCCGGGTGATTGTCCTCCGACATGATCGCGGCGGCCGCGAGCGCCGACACCGACGGCTGGCAGATCGCCACCATGTGCGAGCGCGGACCCATCTGATCGAGAAACGTGATCAGGTGCTCGGTATATTCGTCGAGCCCGAATTTTCCGGCGTCGAGCGGAATGTCGCGGGGGTTGTGCCAGTCGGTGATGTAGACGTCGTGATCCTGCAGCAGCGTCTTCACGGTGGCGCGCAGCAGCGTCGCGAAATGGCCGGACATCGGCGCCACCAGCAGCATGCGCGGCTGTTCCGGCGAATTTTCCTTCTTGAAATGCAGCAGCGAGCCGAACGGCGTCGCGTAGACGACTTCTTCGGTCACCTCCAGTTCCCGGTTGCCGACCAGCACCTTGTCGATGCCGTAGGCCGGGCGCGTATAGGTCAGCGAGGTGCGCGAGATCAGCTCCAGCGCCGCGGCGAGCCGTCCGAACAATTTGTCGGAGACGCCTTGCGGAACGAGGTTGAGGTATTTCAGCGCCGATGCGGCCCCCGTCCGCCATGGCGCCGTCAGATCCATATGGTTCTGATAGGCTTGATACATCATCGACATCATCCGGCTTGGCCCCTGCTTTTGTTGCTATGCAATATCGAAGCCAAGGCAGAGTCAAATAGCCTCTCAAACTGGCACGTCGCTTGCTGCATAAAATGCGCGAAGCATAAACAATGGGCACTGTGCGGCGGCCCGTCTCGGCGACAGTGCGGTATCGGCAAGGCCTCGGACGGCGTGTGAGCTAGGAAAAAGCCATATGGCGAAAGCGACACTGACCATCAGCAGCAAGAATTATTCGTCGTGGTCGCTGCGCGGCTGGCTGCTGACCAAGTTTTCCGGGCTGGAGTTCGACGAAATCATTACCTCGCCGGACGACGCCTCGGCGCGGGCCGAAATCCTGCTGCTGTCGTCGTCGATCCTGGTGCCGTGCCTGCGGCATGAGGGCGCCACGGTGTGGGATACGCTGGCGATCGCCGACTATCTCAACGAGGTGATGCCCGATTCGGGTCTGATGCCGCGCGGACCGCATCGCCAGGGCGCATTGCCGCTCGATCTGCGGCGAAATCCATTCCGGCTTCACGACGCTGCGGGCCTCGTTGCCGGTCAATCTGAAGGGCCATTTCCCCGGCTTCAAGATCTGGTCGCGGGCGCAGGCCGACATCGACCGGGTCTGCACCATCTGGCGCGAGTGCCTGGCGAAATCGGGCGGACCGTTCCTGTTCGGCGAACGCGGCATGGCGGACGCCATGTATGCGCCGGTCGTCACCCGCTTCATGACCTATGACGTGAAGCTGGAGCCGCAGCTTGCGGCCTATGCCAGCCCGCATCATGGCGCTGCCGGAAATGCAGGAATGGATCGAGGCCGCCAAGGCCGAGCCCGCCGACATCGAAGAGCTCGAGGTCGAATATTAGGCAGCGCCGCGCGACGTCGTTGCCTGTTTGACGGGCTCAAGCACCGGGCAGGCTTTGCTCAACTTCGATATCATCCATGACGCTGGTGCGAGCGGCTGCGCCGAGCCGTCGATGGCCCGCCGCAAAATCGCTCAACCTCAAATTTCGGCATTGCGTCCAGCAGCTTCGGCGTCGTCGCCGCGGCGTCGGGATCGAAATTGCCGCAGTGCAGCGCGGCTGGCGTGATTTTCGCATAGCACAATGAAGCTGTGAAACCGCGATCGCGCGCTGCCAAAAATTTGGACGCGATGGCGATTGTCGCGTTGAAATGCTCAGATTGGAGGATGTCATGAATGTGCATGCCGCGGTCGATCTCAAATGGTCTGGCCTTACTCACCCGAACGGCGATCCCCTCCGCCTGAACAACAAGGATTTCGTGGCGATCGATCGCGACCGGGATGCTTCATACGAGGCGACCTATCGCCCGCAGGCACTCTATAACCGCGCCAACGAAGGCTTTCATGCCAACAACGAAACCTTCCTGCTGCACGAGGTCGCGACAAATCTGCCGATTTACCGTCCCGATACCGGCCCCACCGATTTCCATCTTCACCTTCCGCCGGGCGGTTTCCAGCTCGTGCTGGTCACGTCGGGCATGTTCACCTTCGATTACGATGGCCGGTTTTACGCCGTCGGCCCCGGCGCGGTGATGCTGCAAAGCGCGATCGTTCATCGCCAGCTGTTTTACACCTGGTCGGGATTGTCCACCGAGGAGAACCTGAAAACGCCGCAGACGGTGGTGCCGGATCCGATTTCCATGGGCTATTCCGGCAAGTTTCTCGAAGCCTTCATTACCGATCCGACGACCTTTCCCAACCCGACCGTGGTGGGTCCGGATCACATCAACGAAGCGCGAAACGCCGCGTGTGGCCTGGAGCCATCCTTTGCATGATCGCCCATCCGATGCCGGCTTCTGGCTTCAGGATCCGCTGGAGCTGGAAGCGCTCTACAAGCCGCTGGCGGCTGGTGCGCCCGTCAAATCCGCCAGGCCTGTTTACGTGCGCGATATCGGAATCGAGATTCCGAGCGGTCGTCTTGACGACCGGACATATCATCGCGACCGATCCGCGCGGCCAGTCGCTGTTGCCGAAGAGCGCTTCGGCAACGGCGGATACTGGCTTTCTCGCGAAAGGCGAGGTCGTCATCTATCGCGTCATTCGCGGCACAGCCGAATTCAAGAATAGTGCCGGCGAGAATTTTGAACTTGCGACCGGCGATACGGTGACGGCGGGCAAGAACGCGATCAATCTCGTAGGCGTGGGTGAAAATACCCAAATCCTCCGGCTCGGCCTGCTGAAAGGCATGGAGAATCTTCGCAAGTGGACGCCGACGCAGCGTGACGAAATTGACGGCCTGGCCGGTCAGATCATCACGCGGAAGGACATTCGTCCGCTGCGTACCGAAGGAAAGCCGGTCGGGTATTTGTACGAGTAGGCACGGGCCCCCTTGGCGCGCGGGAAATGGCAGGTCACGGCCATTAACGTTTGAGACCGGGCGCGGGAGCCAGCGAATGAGTGGCCGCCGGATATGGTGCGGTGTTCGGTCAGCGTCGGTCGACATCTAGCCGTGAACGCGTCGGCGCCGGCGAGAACGGCTGATTCGGGCGCGGTTCGTTCCGCCCGCGTTCCAATCGTTAAAATGGTAATCGATTTCCGTTGCATTATGGCACAGCCGCCCCTGCGGCGGCGTGCCGCCATGATCAGGGACGAAGCTGGCGCCAGCCGACCACGGTTGCCTCGACGATGCTGCCGGATTCGTGGTTGCGCCATTCGCCATCGACAAAGCGGCAGGCGAACGGCAGTTGATAGGTGCCGCTGTGGTCTTCGCACAACACCTGAACCGGCTGATCCGGCGGCGGTTCTCCCTCGCCATTGAATTCGGCCAGACGCCGTTCGCGCGTTGCCATTGACAAATCTCCTTAAAGGAAATGCACCGGCCACCGAAGGCAAAACCTCACCGCGCGAATGAGGTTTCCGTGTGGTATGCTTTCACATCCCGCCCGGCTCCACGCAATTTCCTGTCATGCCACCAAATGAGGATTTCATGATCAGCCGGATCGCTTTCTTGCCGCCGCCGTTTTGGCGCCTTGCCTCCTCGCCGCTCCGCCGGTGCGCGCGCAGGACGTTCCCGGCATCGAAATCTGCACGGTCGAAAAGACCATGGAGCGGCGCACCAGTTGCCTGCAGAGCAATGTCGATTTTCTGCAAAAGACCATCGCGAAATTGAGCGCCGACCATCAGCAAAAGCTCGATGCCGCCAACCGGCAGATCGAGGGTTTGAAGAGCATGGTCGCGGCGTTGCAGAAGATCGTCGACGACCTGCAGGCGGCGCAGAAGAAGGCGGCTGAGGAGCCGAAAAAGAAAGCCGATCCGCCGGCCGCCGCAAAGGATGCCGCGCCGCCGGCGAAGGATGCACCGACCGTTACGAAAGGAGGCGCGAAATAAAACCGTCATGCGAGGAGCAGAGAGACGAAGCAACAACGGAAGCAGCCGTCCCGAAAAGATGAAGGCGAAGCCCGACGCTCCTTGCGCGACTTTTGTATTGGCCACATACAAGTCACATGACCGACCACATCGAAATGAACCGCCGGAACTGGGATGAGCGCGCAGCCATTCATGCCCGCGATACCACGGGCGATTACATGCTCGACCGGTTTCGTGCGGGTGAGGACGCGCTGCATGCGATTGAAGCGGCCGAACTCGGCGACATTTCCGGAAAGCGCGTGCTGCATCTGCAGTGCCACATCGGCCGGGATACGCTGTGCCTGGTGCGGCGCGGCGCGATTGCCACCGGTCTCGATTTTTCCGGTGCCGCCTTGCGTTTTGCACGGCGTTTGTCCGATGAGACCGGCCTGAAGGCGGACTTCGTCGAGGGGACCGTATATCAAGCCCCGGATCTAACGCCCGGACCGTTCGACCTCGTCTTCACAACCTGGGGAACCATTTGTTGGCTACCTGATATGAAGAAATGGGCTGACGTCATTGCGTCTGTGCTGGCGCCGGGCGGCGAGCTTTACTTCGCAGACGCCCATCCGGGTTTTAGCGTGCTGGAAGAATACGCCGGAAAGTTTGCGCCCGCCTACGATTTTCAGACGCCTCCCGACCGGCCGCTGCAGTTCTCAAATGAGACCACATACACCGGTGACCCGACTATCATGTCGCATCAATCGACGCGGGAGTGGATACACTCGTTCTCGGCAGTCCTCGGCGAACTCATTGGTGCCGGACTCACCATCACGATGTTTCGGGAACACGAGGTCCTGCCCTGGCAGGGTCTGAAAAGCCTGGTGCCTGCGCCGGGAAGGATGTGGCGGCTTCCGGATGGAGTGCCTCGCATTCCCTTGTCTTATTGGGTAAGGGCAAAAAAAGGCTCGTGACGATTTAGCTTTTGCAGGCTGAGCGCCACCAACTGAGGCGCGCACGACAGCAAGGACTGTCAAATGCAGGGCGCGCCAAACGGCTATGTATCGGCGCTTCGAACGAAAGCCGTCATCCATGAATCCCGCCCAGAAAGCGCTCTGGTTTATCGAAAGCCATCTCGCCGACAAGTTGACGCTTCGACGAGATCGCCGGCGTCGCCGGAGTCTCGCGCTTTCATATGGTGCGGGCGTTCGCCGCCGCGACGGGACTCTCGGTCATGCGCTATGTGCGTGCCCGGCGTCTCACCGAGGCGGCGCATGCGCTTGCGGCTGGTGCGCCCGATATCCTCAGCCTCGCGCTGGAGGCGGATTACGGTTCTCACGAAGCGTTCACCCGCGCGTTCCGCGACCATTTCGGGATCACGCCCGAAGCGGTTCGCGCCGCAACGTGCCTCGATGATCTCAAGCTGCAGGAGCCGATCCCATGGATTCGACCATCACCGACAAACTCGAGCCGCCACGTTTTGAAACCAGCAAGCCGCTATCTGGTCGCCGGCGTCGGCGATCGCTTCAACCATGAAAATGGCGCCGGCATTCCCGGGCTATGGCAACGCTTCGATCAATCGGCCGCGCATATTCCGGGCCGGATCGGGCCGGTGGCCTATGGCGTCTGCTGCAACGGCGACGATGCCGGAAATTTCGACTACATCGCCGGTGTGGAAGTATCCGATTTTTCCGACCTGCCGCGTGAATTCAGCCGCGTGCGGATTCCCGAACAGAAATACGCGGTCTTTACCCATCGCGATCACATCTCGACCATCCGCCGCACCGTCAACACGATCTGGAATCAATGGCTGCCGGCCTCGGGGCTGCAAGCGGCCGACGCGCCCAATTTCGAGCGCTACGACGCGAATTTCGATCCGCTCACCGGCAATGGCGGCCTTGAGATCTGGATGCCGGTCGAGTAGTAGGCCGCACTGCAGGGCTGCCTCAGGTCCGCGATTGCTTGGCAAGCGGGATCGACTTTGCCATAACTTGGCGCAACGAAATCGTTGCGCGCGGAATGAGCATCAAATCCGCCTCGCAGCTATAAAAGCGCCGGGAGGGTTTCATGCCCAAATTCGCGTTCTCGCCACCGGTCTGGAATTTCCCGAAGGCCCGGTGGTGATGCCGGACGGATCGGTGGTGCTGGTCGAAATCCGCGGCAAGCGGCTGACCCGGGTATGGCCCGACGGCCGCAAGGAGGTGGTGGCGGAAATTCCCGGCGGCCCCAATGGCGCGGCGCTGGGGCCCGACGGCAAGATCTACATCTGCAACAATGGCGGCTTCGGCTGGATTCCGACGCGCGGCACCATGATGCCCGGCGCACCCGAGCCGCACGAATATATCGGCGGCTCGATCCAGCGCGTCGATCTCGCAACCGGCAAGGTCGAAACCCTGTTCGACAAATGCGGCGAGCATCCGCTGAAGGGGCCGAACGATCTGGTGTTCGACAGACATGGCGGGCTCTGGTTCACGGATCTCGGCAAGCGCCGCGCCCGCGACATGGATGTCGGCGGGTTCTACTACATGAAGCCCGGCGGCAAGGAAGTCGTCGAAGGCGGCTTCGGCATGATGCCGGCCAACGGCATCGGACTGTCGCCGGACGAGAACACGGTCTATGTCGCGGAGACGCCGACCGCGCGGCTGTGGGCGTTCGATCTGTCGGCGCCCGGCGAGGTCAAGCCGCGCGACGTGATCTATCGCGGCGAACGCGGCAAGCCGATCGCGGGCCTCGGCGGCTACCAGATGTTCGACTCGCTCGCGGTGGAAGCCTCCGGCAATATCTGCGTGGCGACCTTGATCTCGGGCTGCATTTCGGTGATCGCGCCCGACGGCAACGCTTGTCGAGCAGGTGCCGACCGGCGATCGCGTCACCACCAACATCGCCTTCGGCGGGCCCGAGCTGAAGACCGCCTACATCACGCTGTCCGGCAAGGGCGAACTGATCGCGATGGACTGGGCGCGGCCCGGCCTGCCGCTGAATTTTCTGAACAAGTGATGATGCGATTTTTCGTCATTGCGAGCGAAGCCGTCATTCCGGGGCGATGCGAAGCATCGAACCCGGAATCTGACATTCCGGGTCTGGTGCTAACGCACCATCCCGGAATGACGAGCTTGCATGCGTCGCTGACGCTCCTCGCAATGACGGCCAAAGGAGTGGAGTACACAATGCCCTGGCTTAACCCCGTTTCACTGCACGGCGCGCATGCGCGGCTGGAGCCGCTGTCGCATGATCATCGCGACGGGCCTGGCCGAGGCCGTGAAGGACGGCGAGTTGTGGAAGCTCTGGTACACCGCCATTCCCAAGCCTGAAGACATGGCCAAGGAGATCGACCGCCGGCTCGGCCTGCAGGCCTCGGGCGCGATGCTGCCATGGACGGTGTTCGACGCCGACGGCAAGATCGCGGGCATGACGACCTACATGAATGTCGATGCCGCCAACCGCCGCGTCGAGATCGGCTCGACCTGGTACGCCAAGCGCGTGCAGCGCAGCGCGCTCAACACCCAGTGCAAATTGCTGCTGCTCGCCCACGCCTTCGAGATGCTCGATTGCATCGCGGTGGAATTCCGCACGCATTTCTTCAACCACCAGAGCCGGCGCGGCATCGAGCGGCTCGGCGCCAAGCAGGACGGCATCCTGCGCAACCACCAGATCGCGCCGAACGGCACGCTGCGCGACACCGTGGTCTTCAGCATCATCGCCAGCGAATGGCCGACGGTGAAGGCGCATCTGACCTATCAACTGAACGAGAAGGCGCGGTAGCGCACCGGCGGGATCGAGACAATGGAAACATTCGATTACGTGATCATCGGCGCGGGCTCCGCGGGAAGCGTGCTCACCAACCGGCTCAGCGAGGATGCCGGCACCAGCATCTGCGTGCTCGAAGCCGGACCCAGCGACTGGCATCCCTACATCCATCTGCCGGCGGGCTTCATCAAGACCTTCCACATGAAGAGCATCAACTGGGCCTATCAGCAGGAGCCGGGGCCCGTGGACCGGCGGCCGCAGCATCTATGCGCCGCGCGGCAAGACGCTCGGCGGCTCCTCCTCGATCAACGGCCACATCTACAATCGCGGCCAGCGCCAGGATTTCGACACCTGGGCGCAACTCGGCAATCGCGGCTGGGGCTATCCGGACGTGCTGCCCTATTTCAAGCGGCTGGAGAGCCGGATCGGCGAGGGCGAGGACACCTTTCGCGGGCGCGACGGCAATCTCACCGTCACCACCATGGACTGGCGCGATCCGCTCTGCGAGGCGTTCATGGCCGGCGCGATGAGCCTCGGCATTCCGCGCAACCCCGATTACAACGGCGCGATCCAGGAGGGCGTCTCCTACGCCCAGCGCACCATCAAGAACGGCCTGCGCGTCAGTGCCGCGACCGCGTTCCTGCATCCGGCGATGAAGCGGCCGAATGTCCATGTGCGGACCCATGCGCATGCGACCAACATCATCTTCGAAGGCAAGCGCGCGGTCGGCGTGCGCTATATCAAGGGCGGCAAGGGCGGCACGCCGGTCGAAGTGCGCGCCAACAAGGAAGTCATCCTCTCCGGCGGCACCTACAACTCGCCGCAGCTGCTGCAATTGTCGGGCGTCGGCTCGCCGGAACTGCTGCAATCGCTCGGCATCGAGGTGCGTCACGCGCTGCCCGGCGTCGGCGAGGGATTGCAGGACCATTACGCGCCGCGTTCGGTCGCCCGCGTCAAGAACATCAAGACCATCAACGAGCGCCGGCACGGCCTCGGCCTGGTATGGGAGGCGCTCAAATGGGCGACGACGCGGCGCGGCCTGCTCTCGCTGTCGCCGACCATGGTCTATTGCTTCTGGCATTCCGGCGAGACCACCGAGAGCTCCGACCTGCAACTGACCTTCACGCCGGCGAGCTACAAGGAAGGCGTGCAGGGCCAGCTCGAAGACCAGCCCGGCATGACGGTGGCGTCCTGGCAGCAGCGCCCGGAAAGCCGCGGCTATGTCCGGGCCCGCTCGGCCGATCCGTTCGCGCCGCCGATCATCCAGACCAACTATCTGGTCGAGGAACTCGACCGCCGCACCGTCGTCGCCGGCATGAAGCTGGCGCGGCGGCTGCTGGCATCCGCGCCGCTGTCGCCCTATTACGCCTATGAGGATTTTCCCGGACCCGACGTGCAGACCGACGATGAATTCCTCGCGGCAGCGACCCAGCGCGGCACCACCACGTTCCATCCGGGCTGCACCTGCCGGATGGGACCGGCTGACAGCGCCGTGGGCCGTGGTCGACGACCAGTTGCGCGTGCACGGCCTGCAGGGCCTGCGCGTGATCGACGCCTCGATCATGCCGCGGATGATCTCGGCCAACCTCAACGCCTCGACCCTGATGATCGCCGACAAGGCGTCGGACCTGATCCGCGGCAAGGCCGCGCCGGAGGCGGCGCTGGTATAGTCGCATTGCGCGCTCGACATTCCCTGCGTCCTGTGCGGCGAAAGGGAAATGCAAAAACTCGAGCGCGCCGCGGGAATGCGGACTGGTCGTCCGTGAAGAACCCGATTTTAGGCTGGAGCTGGTTGAAGGGTTGCCATGAGCGCGGCGCTTATCAGACACAACAAAAGCCTTAGCCAGCGGATCAGGCGGCGGAAGTTGTAGCCGACGGCTGCGAGGATGGCGTTGGCAGCATCTCCCCGACGGTACCAGAGATAGTTTCGGCCCATACGATGCTCGGCCTTGAGATGGCCGATCACGGGCTCGACAGCGGACCTGCGGCGCAGTTCGCGCTTGATGCTGGGTGTCAGCCCTCGCTTCTGGCCGGAGATGAAGACCCTGAACTTGTGGTCTGGCGGTGCATTGTGGCCGCGATATCCTTTGTCGGCGAGGATGCGCGAGATGGTGTTGCCGGTCAGCGCCTCCATCTCCGGGATCACGGTGGCCAGGGTGTGTCCGTCGTAGGGGTTGCCCGGCAACGCCTTCACATGGGTGACGAACTGGCCGCCCTTACAGTGCTTGAGGGTGGTGGCAACGCTGACCTTGACGCCGAACTCGTAAGGCCGGTGGGCTTTGCCCTTGCCGATGCATTCGACTTCCGGCGCGTGCAGGGAATAGACCTTGGGTCCGCGCTGGCGCTGTTGCTGCTCGCGCACGCGCCGTGCCAGCATGAGCAACGGTGCGAACCCGGCTTCGAGCCCGCTGTCGCCCTCGATCTTGCGGGTGATGTCGCGAATGACGCGGCCGAGATAGGTGCGCAGCTTCTTCAGCATCCGGTTGGCGCGATTGAACTGCTTGGCATGGGCATAACGCTGGTGCTGGATCAGGGCGAACTTGCCGACCCGTGTATAGGACTGACGCAAAGCCACCCCGTGGTGTTTCGCCAGCCGCACCAGTTTCTCGCGCGCCCGGTTCAGAAGCTTGGCATCGGTGGGGAACATCACGTTCTTGGGCTGCACCGTGGTATCAACGATCACCCGTGACAGCTCGGAGGGCTTGATCGCCTCGGTTTTGGTGGCCACCGACAGGCTTTCCTGGAGCAACGCCTGCAACCGCTCCTCGCCCATCCGGTTCCGCCAGCGCGTCATTGACGAGCGATCGAACACCAGCCGGTGCTGGAAGAACTCCTCGCCGCAGAAGTACTGATAATAGGGGTTCTCGACCCAGTGCTCGCACAGCACCTCGTCCGACAGGTCATAGCTGTGCTTGAGGATCGCCAGCCCCGCCATCAGTCGCGTCGGCAGCGGCGGATGGCCGGGATCGTCGCTGTAGACCTCGCCGAAGCGCTCTTCCAAAAATTGCCAATCCACCGTCCGCGCCAGCTTCGCCAGCGGATGGTTCATGTCGATGATCTGATCGAGCCGGGAGCGAAACAGATCCTGCTCGCCCGTCTCCCGCCGTTCCCGTGGCCGCATCTGCCCCCCCCGCCAAATCATCTTCCAGGGGAGTGAATCACGAATCAAATTTGCAAGGAATCCCCTTTCGAATGGCCGGTTTCCGGCAAATTCGATGTCCACGGCGCGTCGATTTAAGATTCCAAATCAAAGGCTTGGGAATTCTTCACGGACGACGGACTGATATCCATCAACGTTATTGCGAGGAGCGACAGCGACGAAGCAATCCAGCTTCTTCCGTCGCGCAAAGAAAGCTGGATTGCTTCGCTTCGCTCGCAATGACGTTGTTAGGCTGTTTGAAAATTGAATTCGATTGTACAACACACTCCGTTGTCATCACCCGCGAAGGCGGGTGATCCAGTACGCTGCGGCGGTTGTGATGAAAATGAGAGGCCCCGGCGTACTGGATCGCCCGGTCGAGCCGGGCGAAGACCGCGTGCGCGGGGACGAGGTTGGTCCCCCTCACACCTCTCTTCGGCTCAGAAACGCCAGCCGTTCGAACAGATGTACGTCCTGCTCGTTCTTCAGGAGAGCGCCGTGCAGCGGCGGGATCAGCTTGCGCGGATCGCGTTCGCGCAGCGTTTCCGGCGTCATCTCCTCGTTGAGCAGCAGTTTGAGCCAGTCCAGCAGCTCCGAGGTCGACGGCTTCTTCTTCAGGCCCGGGACTTCCCGCACCTCGAAGAATATCCGCAGCGCTTCTTCCACCAGGCGTTTCTTGATGCCGGGAAAATGCACGTCGACGATCCGGTTCATGGTGTCGATGTCGGGAAACTTGATGTAGTGGAAGAAGCAGCGGCGCAGGAATGCGTCCGGCAGTTCCTTCTCGTTGTTGGAGGTGATCATCACGATCGGGCGCAGTTTCGCCTTGATGTTCTCGCCGGTCTCGTAGACGAAGAATTCCATGCGATCGAGCTCGAGCAGGAGATCGTTGGGGAATTCGATATCGGCCTTGTCGATCTCGTCGATCAAAAGCACCGGGCGCTGCTCATGGGTGAAGGCTTCCCACAATTTGCCGCGCTTGATGTAGTTGCTGATGTCGGAAACCCTGGCGTCGCCGAGCTGGCTGTCGCGCAGCCGCGATACCGCGTCATATTCATAGAGACCCTGCTGGGCCTTGGTGGTGGACTTGATGTGCCAGGTCAGAAGCGGCGCCCCGATCGCCTTGGCGACTTCTTCGGCCAGCACGGTCTTGCCGGTGCCGGGCTCGCCCTTGATCAGGAGCGGCCGCTCCAGCACGATTGAAGCATTCACGGCGACCTTGAGGTCATCGGTGGCGACGTAGTCCTTGGTGCCGGTAAATTTCATTGGGAGTTTGCCTCGAGCTTTCCGCAGGTTTTCCTGGTCAGAAGTAGATGTCGCCACGTCAACGTGAAGGACCGCGAACAAGAAACGACCGCCTTGCCGGCGGTCGTTCCGAAGAGTCCGGAAGAAACGTCAGGCACGCCGGATCAGCGACAGGATCACCAGCACGACAATGCCGCCGATGGCGGCGTCGATGATCGCGGCAACAATGCCCGAGCCGAGATTGACGCCCAACCTCGGCAGCAGCCAGCCCGCGACGACCGCGCCGATGATGCCGATGACGATGTTGCCGAGCAGGCCGAAGCCCGCGCCCTTGACGATCAGACCGGCCAGCCAGCCGGCAATCGCGCCGACGATCAGCCAAACGATGATGGAATCAATACCCATGAGTGAACCCCCTTTTTTAAAGCGGTGTTTTTGAACCCCGGAAAGGCCGCTTATGTCTTGTCAACGCTACAAACCCACCGGTCCGGACCGGCCCTGGGTAGCGTCATCGGCCAGTTTAGTTGAAATCGCGGGGTGGTCTAGGCCGCTTCGGCGATCTTTTGCAGGAGCGTTACACGCTGAGCAGTTCGGTTGCGTTGCCGGAAGGGTGCGTCAGCGAAGAATACGCCACGCTGCAGTTACGGCCGAGCCGTTTGGCTTCGTAAAGCGCGAGGTCGGCGTCGCCGACCAGCCTGGTTTCATCCGTGGTGTCTGGCGCTCGGCTGGCGACCCCCAGGCTGATCGACAGGAAGCCGCGGCTGGCGGCGGGATTCGCGATGGCCAGAGACCGTATCGTCAAGCGGATCGCTTCTGCGACCTTCAGTGCGCCTTGTTCGGAGACGTTGGGAAGAATAATCGCGAATTCCTCGCCGCCATATCGCGCCGCCAGGGCCGAGGTATTTTGGGTCGCGTCGGCGATGACGTGGGCCACGCGCTTGAGACACTCGTCGCCGGCCTGGTGTCCGAGACTGTCGTTGAATCCCTTGAAATTATCGATATCGAGCAGGACCATCGAAATACAGTCCCGATTGCTGAATTCGCGGCGAAGGGCGGCGTCGAATGTTCGCCGGTTGGCGAGGTCCGTCAGACCATCCGTGGTCGCGAGCTCCGCAAGACGGCCGTTCAGTTCCTTGAGTTCGTCTTCCATGCGCTTGCGCCGGGTGACGTCCCGCAGCACACCGACCACTTCGACGCGCCCGTGTTGAGTGGCGTTGCTTGCGAGCTTGAAATTGATTTCGACCCACGCAAAGGAGCCGTCGGCGCGCACCGCCCTGAATTCGAGCGTCCTCATGATGGACCAGTCGGTCAGCTCGGCCGCGGCCGCCTTGACCGCGTCGAGATCGTCGGGATGAACGAGCTCGAAACAGAGGCGGCCGACCAGATTTTCCGGAATGAGCCCGAGCACCGGTTCGACCGATTGCGAAACGTACAACAGCGCGCCGTCCCGGTCGATCAGGATCACGACGTCGGCGATGTTGTCGGCGAGCAGCCGATAGCGCGCTTCGCGCTCGCGCAGAACGCTTTCGATCCGGGACCGCGCGCGCAGCTGCGCCGACAGCAATATCGCGAGCAGGAATACGCTGCACATCAGCACCGCCGCCACGATGACGTCGGATCGAAGGTTGGTGCGCCAGCCCGCCAGCACTTCGTCTTCGGTGCGCGCGACGATGAGGAACAGTGGATATTGCGAGGCGTGTTCATAGCCCCAGAATTTCGGCAAGCCATCGAACGGCGAACGCAATTGGTAATATCCGGAGGAATTCTGAGTTATCTCGGTTCGAAAAATCTCGGTTTTGGAAAAGTCCCTGGTGGCGTTCACAAGAGGCCAGCGCGTCAGCACGATGCCGTCGCCGCGGACCAGGGTGATGGCGGAATGAGGGCCGAGCTTGAACGCCTTGTAGAAGTTGGTGAAGTATTCGCTGTCAATTCCCGCGATCAGAACACCGCCGAAGCTGCCGTCGAGATTGTTGATGCGCTTGGACAAGGGAATGGTCGGCCGGCCGGTCGTCCGCGACAGCAGGGGGTCGCCGATCCGAAGTTTCGGATCCGGCGTGTCGCGGTGATAGATGAAATAGGCGCGATCGGCATTGTTGTATTGCGGCGTCTCGGCGAGCGACGAATAGATCCAGTTGCCATCGGCATCCAATACGCCGATTTCCCGCAGCTGCGGCAGCGCGTCCACCGTGTTTCTCATGTACAGTCCGAACCGGTCGGCGCGCGGTCGCTGGTATTTGAGCAGATCGACCATGGCGCTCATCGCGACGTCCGCCGCCTGCACGGTGTGCGATGCATGTTCGGCAAGCGAATGCGCGAGATTGCGGATATCGTGCTCGCTTTGGGTTTGCGCGGTATTTCTGGCGTCGAGAGCCTTCCATACCACCAGCCCGAGCACGCATGCGCTCATCGCCAGCACGACCAGCGTGACGATGGCGGCGGGCCCGGCGAGCCAGCCTGGCGATCTGTGGTCCGAGCCTGGCAGGTGAGGTTTCCCTTGCTGGTTGAAACGCGTGTTTCCGGACGAAAGCCGGGGGCACGATGGCCCCGATGGGGTTTAACAATGGACAAGTTTCCCTGTTGCAAACATGCAATCGGATGTTGCCGGGCATGGTTAAATGATCTTGAAGGTCGCGATTGCCGTTCGACCGGGCCTTCCCGCAACAAAGCAAGCCCGACAGCCGGTTCCAGCCCTTGACGCCCACGATGCGCCGGGCAATCTAGGTAAATCATGTTCCTGCAATTCTTCACATCGTTGCGCGATGCCCAGGTTCCGGTGAGCCTGCGCGAATACCTTACGCTGATGGAGGCGCTCAACGCCGACCTCGCCGAACAGACCGTGGAGAATTTCTACTATCTGTCCCGCGCCTCGCTGGTGAAGGACGAGCGTAATCTCGACAAGTTCGACCGGGTGTTCGGCACCGTTTTCAAGGGGCTGGAGAGCCTGCTCGACGCCATGGAGAAGGCCGACATTCCCGCCGAATGGCTGAAGAAACTTGCGGAAAAATACCTCACCGAGGAAGAGAAGAAGCAGATCGAGGCGATGGGCTGGGACAAGCTCATGGAAACGCTGCGCGAGCGGCTCAGGGAGCAGAAGGGCCGGCATCAGGGCGGCAGCAAGTGGATCGGCACCGCAGGAACCTCGCCGTTCGGCGCCGAGGGCTACAATCCCGAAGGCATCCGCATCGGCCAGGAGAAGAACCGCAACTTCCGCGCGGTGAAGGTATGGGACCGCCGCGAGTTCAAGGATCTCGACGGCAATGTCGAGCTCGGCATCCGCAACATCAAGATCGCGCTGAGACGGTTGCGCAAATTCGCCCGCACCGGCGCTCCCGACGAACTCGATCTCGACACCACGATCAAGGAGACCGCCAATCACGGCTATCTCGACGTGCACATGCGTCCCGAACGGCGCAACGCGGTCAAGGTGCTGGTGTTCTTCGATATCGGCGGCTCGATGGATTCGCATATCGAGCAGGTCGAGGAACTGTTCTCCGCGGCCAAGACCGAATTCAAGCACATGGAATATTTCTACTTCCACAACTGCCTCTATGAAGGCGTCTGGAAGCAGAACCGCCGGCGCTTCACCGACCGGACGCCGACCTGGGACGTGCTGCATAAATATCCGCACGACTACAAGGTGGTGTTCGTCGGCGACGCCTCGATGAGCCCTTATGAGATCATGGTGCCTGGCGGCTCGGTCGAGCACGTCAATGAAGAAGCGGGCAAGGTCTGGCTCGAGCGCATCACCCGCACCTATCCGCATGCGGTGTGGCTCAATCCGGTGGCGAAGCGGCACTGGGATTATTCGGAATCCACGACCATCATTCGCCGGCTGTTTTCGGAGCGCATGTATCCGATCACGATCGAAGGTCTTGAAGGCGCGATGAAGGAACTGGTGCGGTAAGTAATCGTCGTCATTCCGGGGCGCGCAGCGAACCTCAGATGTGCAATTGCACATCGGGGAATCTCGAGATTCCGGGTTTGGTCCTTCGGACCATTCCGGAATGAGGTAATTGAAAGGTATTGAAAATGTCCCAGACCATTCACCGCGGCATCAAGGCACTGATGGACGAAGCCAACGCCGAGATCGAAACCCTCAGCGCGGCCGACAGCATCAAGGCCGCGCAAAGCGACGATGTTGTGATCGTCGATATCCGCGACCCCCGCGAGATCGAGCGCGACGGCCGGATTCCCGGCGCGTTCTCCTGTACTCGCGGCATGCTGGAATTCTGGATCGACCCGGCCAGTCCCTATGCCAAGCCGATTTTCCAGAGCGACAAGAAGTTCATCTTTCATTGCGCCGGGGGAATGCGCTCCGCACTGGCCGCCAAAACCGCGCAGGACATGGGATTGAAGCCGGTCGCCCACATGGCCGGCGGCTTCGCCGCCTGGCGCGATGCCGGTGGTCCGACCGAGAAATACGAGCCGAAGAAGCCGAAGTAGCCTCCCGTCATTCCGGGGCGCGCCGAAAGCGCGAACCCGGAATCTCGATCGAGTATACTACCCCGGAGATTCCGGGTTTGCGCCTTCGGCGCATCCCGGAATGACAGCAAGGATTTAGCGCCATGATACCCACCGACGATCCGCTTGTCTCCACCGATTGGCTTGCCGCTCATCTGGACAATCCCAGGATCAGGATCATCGACGCCACCTTCAAGCTGCCCGGAATGTTGCCGCTGCCGATCGACGATTATCTCGCCGCGCATATTCCGGGCGCGGTGTTCTTCGACGTCGATGCCATCGCCGACCACAAAAATCCGCTGCCGCATATGTATCCGGATGCGGCCCAGTTCGCCAAAGACGTGTCGGCACTCGGCATTTCCTCTGCCGATACGGTGGTGGCCTATGATTCAGGCTCCTGGGTCGCAGCACCGCGGGCGTGGTGGATGTTCCTGTCGTTCGGCCATCCCCATGTGAAGGTGCTCGACGGCGGCCTGAAGAAATGGCTGCGCGAAGGCCGTCCGACGCATTCCGGCAAGGTCGTGCCGAAGCCTGGGAAATTCCATGCGGAGTTCGATCCGAGCTATCTGCGCAGCCGGCAGGATCTGGTCGGCAATCTGGAAACCCAAGCCGAGCAGGTGATCGACGCGCGCCCGCGCGGGCGCTTCGAAGGCACCGTTCCCGAACCGCGGGCGGGCTTGCGTCCCGGTCATATTCCGGGCAGCCGCAGCGTGCCCTATGCCGAGTTGTTCGACGCCGGAACCGGCGCGATGAAGCCGCTCGACGAGCTGCGAAAGGCCTTCACCGGCGCCGGCGTCGATCTGACAAAACCGGTCGTGACGACCTGTGGCTCCGGCGTATCGGCGCTGGTCCTGATGTTGGCGCTGTATCGGCTCGGCGTGCGCGGCAGCGGACTGTATGACGGCTCGTGGTCGGAATGGGGTTTGCCGGACGGACCGCCGGTCGCGACCGGCCCGGCTTGATTCAGCGGTTGCGCACGGTGATGGTCGGCTGCGAGAATCCATCCATCGGCTGCTGAGGTGCTTGTGCGATCCGCCGCGCGCGATGCACCACGCGATGGTGCGGTTTGGCCCGTTGCGCGTGCCGGCGTTTTCTGATGCGGCTCCTGTCTGGGTCCGCGTTGACGGCCGGCGGCTCGACGGTGACGGGCGGTCCGCCCAGCGAGGCGATTTTTGTCGAGATGGAGTCGGCATCGGGCGAACTCGGTACGTTCGCTTGTTCGGGTGTCGCCGGCACGGCCACGGTCTCCGGGAGCGCGGCGATCTTCGGTTCATCGACGGAAGCGGACGCAGTCTGGGCCGGCGACGTTTCAGCCGGCGGCGGCGTTTCCGTCGCCGGGATTTCAGGTTTTGCCGCCCCGGACGGCACTACATTCTCCGGCTTCAGCGTGGCGCTCGTTTCGGGCTGGGCCGGCGGCGAAACGATCGCTGCCTGCGCAGAACCGTCCGATGCCTTCGGCTCCGGCGGCGTATCGACGCGCAGCAGCGCCAGCATCGGCCGTGTGGCTTCGCCTTGCTGCGCAAACATCGTTTCCGGAGTGGCGTGCCATGCGGGCTTGCTGGCAAATTCCTCGTGAGCCGCGCGCAACAGTGCCGCGGCACCGAGCCCGAAGACCAGTATCGACATCGACAAGACGATCGCGGCGAACAGAAAACGGAAGCCTGGGAGCATGAAGGGATGTATTCCGCCTTCGCAGGGTCTCTGCAAAGGTCCTTGAGCCGTCGGGAACGCGGTGACCACTGCAATCGGCCGCGTTCGCAGCGCCTCGGCACCGCGAATCAGGCTGATTGAGACTACCGGAACGGCTTGCCGCCGTTTGTTAAAAATCGTGCCCGAAACGCCTGCCCGCGTGCCCGAAAACGTTTTCCCGGCCGGTGAGGCTTCGTTGCAACGCCCACCGCAGGGCAATCACAAATGCCGGAATCTGGCCCGAATTTGCAGGATTTGTCTTGAATGCGCCGCTATCTTCCGCCATCTGGCGTTAACGATCCGGTGTCGGCTTGGGGACTATACAAGAGCGATGATGATCAAACGCATTCTGACGATTTGTGCTGGCTTGACGGCTGCCATGGTGGCGGGTTCAGCCGGAACTCCGCTTGCACTGGCGCAGGGTTATCAGGTGCCCCCGGGTTCGGTCTATTCGACGGCGCCCCCGCCCTATGTGCCGGGCGGCTATCCCCCGATTACCGCCGCGGCCCTCCAGGACCGCCGGATTTCGACGCGCTGGAGGATGACGAAGCGGGTGCGCCGGGCTCCGCTGCGTTGCCGCCGCCTGGCCCGCCGCGAATTTATTCCGACCGCGCCGTCCCCCAGGGACCGATCCTTTCCCCCGATGACCCTCGCTATGGCCGCCTCGACGGACCGCCGCCGGTGATCTATTCGAACCGCCCCGGCGGTCAGCCGGCCTATTCCGACCGTGGCAATGGCGATAACCGCATTCCGGGATCCGGCATCATTTATCCCAATGACGATAATCGCGCGCCGCGCCCACCGGGCGCGATCGGGGCTCCGGCCGGCGTCACCGGGACCGTACCGCCGCCGCAGGGCGCGGATGGCCGCCCGATGGTCTTGTCGGCGCTGCCGCCGGAGGAGCAGCCGGAAGCCGCTCCCGCACAGCTTTCACCGGAACTTCGCAAGCAGGAAGTCGCTTACGCCACCAAGGAGCCGCCGGGAACGCTGATCGTCGATACCCCGAACACCCATCTGTATTACATCCTGGGTGATGGCCGCGCGATCCGTTACGGCGTCCGCGTCGGCCGCGACGGCTTCACCTGGACCGGCGTGCAGAAGATCTCCCGCAAGGCCGAGTGGCCGGATTGGCATCCGCCGCCGGAGATGATCGATCGCCAGCCCTATCTGCCGCGCTTCATGGCCGGCGGCCCCGGCAATCCGCTGGGCGCGCGCGCGATGTATCTCGGCAATACCGTCTACCGCATCCACGGCACCAACCAGCCCTCGACGATCGGCAAGTTCGTCTCGTCGGGCTGCATCGGCATGCTCAACGAGGACGTCTCGGACCTGTTCGATCGCGTCAAGGTCGGCACCCGCGTGGTCGTGCTTCCGGGCGGCTCGCCGCCGCCGCCCACTGCGACCGCTTCGGCGCAGCCGCTGCCCGGACCTGCCGGGCCGCTCCCGCCGTCGGGCGTTCCCGGCAGCGGCCCGACCGTGGTGCCGCCGCTGCCCGCGCCGGTGACGGTGCGTTAGGACCTGATCAGCGCCAACGCCATCCTGAAAGCGAAAGGCGCGCCTTGTGGTGAGTCGCGACCTGCGGTTCCGTCGGTTTACGCCAGCTTCCGCATCGCCTCGCCCTTGAACCAGGCGTCGATGCCCTCGACCATCTGGCTGTAGTGGTTGCGAAAGCTGTCCTCGGTGACGTAGCCGAGATGCGGCGTCAGCACGATATTGTCGAGCTTGCGGAAGGGATGATCGACCGGCAGCGGTTCGACCGAAAACACGTCGATCGCGGCGCCCGCGATCTTCTTCTGCCGCAGGACCTCGAGCAACGCGGCTTCGTCGACGATCGGCCCGCGCGCGGTGTTGACGAGGTAGCTGGTCGGCTTCATGCGCGCCAGATCGGCCGCTCCGACCAGGCCGCGCGAGCGCTGGCCCAGCACCACATGGATGGTGACGATGTCGGCGGTGGAGAATAATTCTTCCTTGGTGGCGTAGGTGACGCCGACTTCCTTGCATCGCTCCGGGGTCAGGTTCGGGCTCCATGCGATCACGTTCATGCCGAACGCCTTCGCCATCCCCGCAACCTTGGCGCCGAGCTTGCCGAGGCCGACCACGCCGAGCGTCTTGCCCTCGATCTCGATGCCGACGAATTTCTGCAAGGGCTCGCCGGCATGCATGCGGGCGTTCTCGCGGCCGATATTGCGGGTCAGTTCCAGGATCAGGCCCATCGTCAGCGGCGCGGTCGGATCGCGGGCCCATTGCGTGCCGCACAGCACCACCTTGTGGTCCTTGGCGGCTTCCATGTCGAACGCGGCGTTGCGCATGCCCGAGGTGATCAGCAGTTTCAGCTTGGGCAGGGCCGCGAACAGCGTGCGCGGAAACGGCGTGCGCTCGCGCATCGCGCAGATGATCTCGAAATCCTTCAGCGCGCTGGCTGCGGCCTCGGCCGAGGCGAAGGGCTGGTTGAACACGGTGATATCGACGCGATCGCTGACTTTGGACCAGTCGGCGATCCCCAGAGCCAGATTGAGATAGTCGTCGAGAATTGCACAGCGCAGCCGCGTCATGGGAAGGTCCATTCATGGCGATGATGACGGCGCAGAAAAACAGCCGCCCGGGAACCGCCATGGTCGCGCGCAATGCGGGCGCGCGCAAGCGCCGCGGCTACGAAAGTGCCTGTAATAAGGGGACCTGGGCTTGAGATCCGGATTTCGGCGATGATCGACTGGACTGCGGGCGACAGCGCCATGTGCTTGGCGCGCCAGGCCGGACCCGGACCGCGCATATAATGCAGTTCCGGCCGGTAGGGATCGAAGGCCCGGGCGAAGAACTGGCGCCAGAAGCGCAGGAATTCGGCGAAAGCGTTGGCCCCCGTCGCGGCTGCCGGCCGTGGAGGAAAGAGATGCTGAGTGTGATGGTTGCCATGACGCGGCCCTGCTGTTTTCAGTCGCGGCTTCTGCCGCGCTACAAGCGCCTTTTCCCGGCGCTGATCGGCAGTTTTGGGCCGATTTATTAAAAGAAGGTTTCAATTGTCACGATCCGGCGCAGGCATGGTGTCGGCCCCGTAATGATCCGTGGTGAACGGATAGAAAACGCCGCCGCTTGCGGTTGCCCTTTGGGGGCCGCGCCGCTACATCAGCGGCAGCAAATTTCCATAAATCCAACCGTTTTCAGGGATCGCGATGGCCCGCCAGTTCGTCTATTTCATGCAGGGTTTGACCAAGAGCTACCCCACCCGCAAGGTGCTCGATAACGTCCATCTGTCGTTTTATCCCGACGCCAAGATCGGCGTGCTCGGCGTCAACGGCTCCGGCAAATCGACGCTGCTGCGGATCATGGCCGGCCTCGACAAGGAATATAACGGCGAGGCCTGGGTCGCCGAGGGCGCCCGGGTCGGCTACCTCGAACAGGAGCCGCAGCTCGACGCCACCAAGACGGTGCGCGAGAACGTGATGCTGGGCGTCGCCAAGCAGAAGGCGATCCTCGATCGCTACAACGAACTGGCGATGAACTATTCCGACGAGACCGCCGACGAGATGACCAAACTGCAGGACGAGATCGAGGCCGCCGGCCTGTGGGATCTCGACAGCAAGGTCGATCAGGCGATGGACGCGCTGCGCTGCCCGCCCGACGATTCCGACGTCACCAAGCTCTCCGGCGGCGAGCGCCGCCGCGTCGCGCTGTGCAAGCTGCTGCTCGACCAGCCGGACCTGCTGCTGCTGGACGAGCCGACCAACCATCTCGACGCCGAGTCGGTGTCATGGCTGGAAGGCCATCTGCGCAATTATCCCGGCGCGATCCTGATCGTCACCCATGACCGCTACTTCCTCGACAACGTCACGTCCTGGATTCTCGAACTCGACCGCGGCAAGGGCATTCCCTACGAGGGCAATTACACCGCCTGGCTGTCGCAAAAGCAAAAGCGCCTCGCGCAGGAAGGCCGCGAGGACGCCGCGCATCAGCGGACTCTGGAGCGCGAAAAGGAATGGATCGCGGCCTCGCCGAAGGCGCGCCAGGCCAAATCCAAGGCGCGCTACCAGCGCTATGAGGAACTGCTGAAGCAGGCCAGCGAGAAGCAGACCCAGACCGCGCAGATCACGATTCCGGTGGCCGAGCGGCTCGGCCAGAACGTGGTCGATTTCGAGGGCCTCGGCAAAGCGTTCGGCGAGCGCGTGCTGATCGACGACCTCACCTTCAAGCTGCCGCCCGGCGGCATCGTCGGCGTGATCGGCCCCAACGGCGCCGGCAAGACCACGCTGTTCCGGATGATCACCAAGCAGGAGACGCCGGACAAGGGCACCATCACGGTCGGCGAAAGCGTGCATCTCGGCTATGTCGACCAGTCGCGCGACAGCCTCGACGGCAAGAAGAGCGTGTGGGAGGAAATTTCCGGCGGCAACGAACTCATTCTGCTCGGCAAGCGCGAGGTCAATTCGCGCGGCTATTGCTCGTCGTTCAATTTCAAGGGCGCCGACCAGCAGAAGAAGGTCGGCGCGCTGTCAGGCGGCGAGCGCAACCGCGTGCATCTGGCCAAGATGCTGAAATCCGGCGCCAACGTGCTGCTGCTCGACGAGCCGACCAACGATCTCGACGTCGACACGCTGCGCGCGCTGGAAGAGGCGCTGGAGGATTTCGCCGGCTGCGCCGTCATCATCAGCCATGACCGCTGGTTCCTCGACCGCATCGCCACCCATATCCTGGCCTTCGAAGGCGAAAGCCATGTCGAATGGTTCGAAGGCAATTTCCAGGACTATGAAAAAGACAAGATGCGCCGGCTGGGCCAGGATTCCATCATCCCGCATCGCATGAAGTACAAGAAGCTGACGCGGTGAAGCGGTTCATTAGCCGGGGATCATGACAGGCACGGCGTGCCGTCGCGCCGCCTCGGCCAGACGGTCGTCAAATGTTGCGAGCGTTGCGCCGCTTTGGCGGGTTATCGCGAGATGAATGGCGTCCGGCGCGCTAAGTTTCGAGGTAAAGTCACGGACAATCTGTCCAGCCGCGGCCATGTGTTCGGGCGCACATCGCACGATCTGGACAGTTCGGGACAGCCAATCGTCAAATTTGCCAAGCGCAAGGTCCGCAGTTTCGACCGTTAGCTGATTCATCCTGACCCGACGCGAGATAACAGCCGCGAACTCGACGGCGCAGAAATCGCTCGCCAGAAAAGTCGGCTTTTCCCGGATCATCCAGGCTTCCGCTCCAGATGAATGCACGTCCGGCAAAAGCAGCGCGACCATCATGCTGGTTTCGAGATAATGGCTCACTAAAAATCTTCTCGCATCGCTCGGATTTCTGCGACGCTATCACCCTCAAGGGACGGCATGCTTTCACGGCATTGGCGAAGCCATTCTATATCCATCGCGGTGACGGGTCGGCCGGCCGGCGCTGCCGGACGCAGTTCGACGACCGGCTTGCCGTGCCGTGTAATGGTGACCTGTTGGCCGTTCAGGGCTTCATCGACCAGTTTCGAGAGCTGGTCTTTCGCCTGCGCAATGGAATAGGTGGACATCGGCTTCTCCGAACAATGGCTATATATGGCCATTTTACGGAAGTTGCAAACCTATGACATCAGGTAGGCTTGGTCGCACGAACGCATGACGCGGCATCGGCCAGCGACTAACCGCCCAGCAACCTGTATCCCGAGGTGTGGCACGCGTGCACGCCGCACTGAACGATCACCGACACGAAATTGATCAGGCAGATCGCGATCACGTAGAGACCAAGCAGCCGGGCGATCCGGCCAAGCGCCTGCGAGGGTTGCTGGCCGCGCGTATAGCTGCCGCCGAGAATCGCGAGCTTGATCGCGAAGGCCGACAGGATGGCCGCCGCGATAATCACCGACCACACCGGCATGTGCAGCCCCAGCACGGCGCTGCCGACATAATCGTGGCCGGGCCTCGGAAAGATGTCGAGCAAGGTCTGGCGCGCCGAGATGATCAGCAGCAACAGCGCGAACAGCATGCAGAAGCCGTCGTTGCGGGCGGAAGCGCCGTCGCGGAAATGCAGGATGATGCCGAAGCAGACCCCGAACATCGCCACCCGCTGCAGCAGGCAGAGCGGGCAGGGGATTTCCCCGCCGTGATATTGCAGCACCATCGCCGTTGTCAGGATCGCGGCCATGGTCAGCATCATCGCGAATAGGAAGAGATCGTTGAGCGTCGCGGGCAGACGGACGTTTGTGTTCATGCATCGCCTCCGCGCGGCCAGGCTTGCGGAGTAGTGTCGAATTGCACCTGCAGCCAAGGCATACGGAAGCCGTATTCGGGGTTGTAGATTTCAAACAGAAATAGCCCGATCGACAATGCCAGGCACAGCAGCATGGACAGGATCGCAAACCACCGTGGCCCATACTGCCCGGCCAGCAGCGCGGCGGACATGGTCGCGAACACTGCAAGCATCATCCGACCTTCTCCGCCAGCCACATCTTGATCAGTGACTGATACGGCACGTCACGCTTGTTGGCGGCGATCTTGATCTGCTCCAGCAGGCTCACAGGCAGTCGCAACGAGATGGCTGTGGTAGATGGCTTCAGGTTCGGGAAGCGCACCGGCACGGCCTTGCTCAGGTCAAAATAGTCCGCAGTATCGTGTGACTCCCAAAAAGAACGCTCTTGGGACTCGGTAGCAAATTTGGGGACTTGTTTAAGTTTCTTCGGCATAGCGTGTACGCTCCTTCGCGCTCATCGGACGTACTGAAATAATTCGCAACAGGGTTGCGTCCTGTCTCAAGGTGAAGGCGATTTGTAGAAGGCGACCTGCATGTGTCCTTCCGTACGCATGATATCGCCGTTCAGTCGCGCTGTGCTCGCGGTCGTGCAACAGCAGGAGAGGAGTATTCAGAAAAACTTGCTCGGCTTCGGCCTGGCCGACGCCATGTTTGTCCGCGCTCTTTCGGCTGTTGCCATCGTCCCAGTCGAAGCCGGCAATCCGCTCAAGGTCAATCATGTTGTATATTACCATAATATACATTATTGTAAACTTATGCAAGACGGGATTGAGATTCGAAAGCTATCCAGTCGCCTCGCTTTAGTGGCAGTACTTCTGCTTGCCCTCGGATCGCTGTCTTCTCCCGCCCGCGCCGCACCTGATCCCGCCTTCACCCAGTTCATCGCCTCGCTATGGCCGGAAGCGCAGGCGGCCGGTGTGTCGCGCGCGACGTTCGATGCCGAGACCCGCGGGCTTGAGCCGGATTACAAACTGCCCGATCTGATCTTGCCCGGGCGTCCCGCGACCGGCGCGCCGTCGCAGGCCGAGTTCGTGCAGGTGCCGGCCGATTATATCAAGGAAGCCAGCATCGCGCGGCTGGCGGCGGAGGGGCAGCGGCTGATGGCGAAATATCGCCCGGCGCTGACCGCGATCGAAGCGCGCTTCGGCGTGCCGGCCAGTGTCGTGCTGGCGATCTGGGGCCGCGAAACCGATTATGGCCGTTACACGCTGCCTTACGATGCGGTGCGCGTGCTGGCGACGCAGGCCTATGTCGGCCGGCGCAAGGATCAGTATCGCACCGAGTTCATCCTGGCGCTGAAGATCATCGGCGATGGCGACGTGGCGCGCAAGGACATGCGCTCGTCCTGGGCCGGCGCCACCGGTCTCACGCAATTCCTGCCGTCGGAATTCTACAAGCATGGCGTCGATTTCGACGGCGACGGCCGCCGCGACATCTGGAATTCGGTGCCGGATGCGCTGGCTTCCGCCGCCCAGCAGCTTGTCAACAAGGGCTGGCAGCCGGGCGTGCGCTGGGCCTACGAGGTGCGCGCGCCGGCCAACGTCGATTGCACGCATGGGCGTGCCCGAAGTGACAAAACCGATCGGCGAATGGCTGCGCGCGGGCTTCGTGCCGGTGCGCGGAGAAAAACTAAACGCCGGCCGAGCAGGCGCAGCCGGCCTCGTTGCTGCAGCCCGAAGGCATCTACGGCCCGGCGTTTCTGACCACGAAGAATTACTTTCGTCATCAAGGAATATAATTTTTCGGATCTGTATGTGCTGTTCGTCGGCCACCTCAGCGACCGCATGTTGAGCCCGCAGCCGTTCGCGACGCCGTGGTCGGCGTCGACCCAGTTGCGCACCGCCGATGTCGAAGCCATGCAGCGTCACCTGACGCGCATCGGTCTCTATGCCGACAAGCTCGACGGCAAAGCGGGCATGCAAACGCGCGCGGCGCTGGGCGCGTACCAGAAATCGGCCGGGCTCAAGGTGGATTGCTGGCCCAGCGAAGCGGTGCTGCGTGCGATGAGCGCGGCGCGGTAAATGTTGATCGGCAGCGAGATCGAAAAGAAAAACCCGGCCGAAGTTCGGCCGGGTTTTGAAAAATCAGGGCGCTGTCGATTGCCGCGCCGGATCGGTCAGATCAGTTGCAGTACTGGACGCGGCGGAAGCGCCAGCCATAACCATCCCAGAAGCGCTCGCGAACGAAACGGCAGCCGGGCGGGAGCGGCGCTTCTTCCACATATACCGGCCCACCATAGGCCGGGCGGCTGGAGGCGATCGCGCCGCCGACGATGGCGCCGCCGATGATTCCGCCGGCGACGGCTGCGCCGAGGCCGCGCTGTGCGCTGGCGGGGGTCGCGGCCAGCGAACCGGCGATCGCATGTGCGACCGCGACGAAGGCAGCAAATGTCTTCTTCATGTCTTGGGCTCTCCTAGGAGATGGCGCCTTCAGTCGGCGCCGGGTTTAAGGTGACTCACACGCTGTATTCGAAACTGTCCGTCTCGCTAAAAAAGCGCACAACGGTCAATCCCAAGTAAACGCGCTGAACCTAATGGCCTAAAAAACGGTTTTTTCAGGCCAAAGTCACAACGAGCGTCCCCGAAAACAGGTCGTTTTCGGGGACGCTGACATGTTTGTAACGAAGGTGAACGGGATCAGCCGCAAACCCGCACGCGGCGAACCCGCCAGCCATAGCCGTCCCAGAAACGCTGACGCTGCCAGTAGCAGCCGCCGTCATAGCCGGGAGCGGCGACATAGGCCGGACCGCCGTAATACCGTAGCCGGGTCCGTAATAGCCCGGCACCATAGCCGTAATAGCCGGGGCTCGAGCGCAATCGCGCCGCCGACGATGGCGCCGCCGATCAGTCCGCCAGCGACAGCGGCTCCAAGGCCGCGTTGGGCATGGGCCGGCGCGGGCGCTGCCAAGGCTGAAACAGCCAGGGTGGCGGCGGCAGCGAGGGCCATCAATGTTTTCCTCATGGCTTCACCTTTCTCACGGAGCAAGGACAGCGGATAAGCAGTCTGTCGCGGGGAAAGTTCCACATTTCGCTTGAATGATCAATGAACAGAGCGTGCCACATTTCGTCACAAATGAGCGGCTGGAGCGGGCGGTCTTTGCGGCGCACAAGTCGGGTGTCGATCGGCCGATCTGGAGCCAGGGAAATGATGATGAACGGCATGATGATATTCGCGGTCGCGGTCGGCGGGACGTCGCTGATTTGCTACGTGCTGGCGATCCAAGTCGCAGATATCGCCGGGGAAATCGGCGGGTCATCGCCGCGACAGTTCTCGGATCGGACAGTGCGGGCATTTTCGGCGCCGGCGACGGAAGCCATTTCGAGCGGGAGCGGCGGCCACCATTCCGCATCCGATCATTCCACCGGCTCCGGGGATTCCGGTACTTCGGGTGACTCCGGTGGAGGCGATAGCGGCGGAGGGGGGGCGATGGCGGAGGTGGCGGCAGCGATTAACGATGCGCCGCCGCGAGACAAGGATCGAGCGTATTGTCCCGCTGCCATGCGGGTTTTTAGATTCATTCCAGTCTGGATTAGGCATCAGTTTGGAATCACTTGAAAAGACGCTTTTTCCTTTTGCATCCTGCCGCGGTCTTAAATATCGATGGGCTCCGCACCCCGATGGGCTCGCCGTTCGTCATGATTGTTTGCTCCTGTAACGTCCTTACCGACCATGATGTCCGCAGCGCCGTCAGCGCCGCGGATGGATCTGCCGCGCAATGCCAAGCAGATCTATGGCTGCCTCGGCTGCAGCGCCGAATGCGGCCGGTGCGCGCGCACCATCAAGACCATCATCGACGAGGCGCTCGGTGCCTGCGCCAAGGCCTGCTGTTCCGGATGCCCGCATAGCCACGACGGCTGCGGAACCGCATGTCCATGCCGAGTTTGCGCTGGCGGCCTCCTGAAACCTGACAAAATCGCTGGATTTTCACGTTCTTGCCGGTCTTCGGCGACGAAGGCTTGCTCTTGCCTGTAATCTGATTTAGAAGCATTCTAAATTAATATTCGTCGGGTCGGCTTTGCTGGCCCCAAACCTTCGGAGTGCACCATGCAGGGCGACCCAAAAGTCATCGACTATCTCAACAAGGGTCTGCGCAGCGAACTCACCGCCATCAACCAGTACTGGCTGCATTTCCGGCTGCTGAACCATTGGGGCCTGCTGGAAATGGCCAAGCAGTGGCGCAAGGAATCGATCGAGGAGATGCACCACGCCGACCGCTTCACCGACCGGATCCTGTTCCTCGACGGCTTTCCCAACATGCAGGTGCTCGATCCCTTGCGGATCGGGCAGAACGTCAAGGAAATCATCGAGTGCGATCTCGCCGCCGAAGTCGGCGCCCGCGCGCTTTACCAGGAAGGCGCCACCTACTGCCACGGCGTCAAGGATTACGTCTCGCGCGATCTGTTCGAAAGCCTGATGAAGGACGAGGAGCACCACATCGACTTCCTCGAAACCCAGCTTCATTTGATCGAGCGGATCGGGCTCGAGCTTTACACCCAGAAGCACGTCGGCGGGCTCGAGAGCGAGCATTAGAGCTGTCATCACCCGCGAAGGCGGGTGATCCAGTATTCCAGAGGATTCAGCGATAGAACCGAGAGGCCGCGGCGTAGTAGATACCCCGCTTTCGCGGGGTATGACGGTCAATGTAAAGGGCGCGGAAGAGCTACAGCTGCGTCTTGTAGCGCGCCTCGACCACGGCCTGGCTTTCCGGCTCGCCGAGGCTGGTCTGGTCGTGGATCACCTGGCTGATGCTGGGCAATACCGCGCGTTCGACCCGCGTCTCCTGCGACCACAGTCGCGAGCGCATCAGCGCCTTGCCGCAGTGGAAATAGGCCTCCCGCACGTCGATGCTCAGCACCGCGCGCGGCAGCTTGCCGAATTCCTCCATCGAGGCCAGCAGTTCCGGCTCCGCCAGAAGCCTGCCCTTGCCGCCGACCCGCAGCGTCTCGTCGATTCCGGGCACGAAGAAGATCAACTGCACGAAGCCGCTTGCCTTCGACGATATTCCTGAAACTGTCGATCCGGTTGTTGCCGGAGCGATCGGGCATCAGGAGCCGGTTCGGGCCGGCGACATGGACAAAGCCGGGATTGCCGCCGCGCGGCGACGCATCGACGCTGCCGTCGGAGCCGGAAGTCGCAAGCACGCAGAACGGCGACATCGCGATGAATTTTTTCGCATGCGCGTCGATCTCCGGACGCGCTTTCGCGATCACGCGCGGCGAGGGTTCCGGGTAGATCGTCGCAAGGTCGTCGGCGGCAAGTTCGGTCAAGGCGCTGCTCCGTGGGACGAGTCGTCTCGAAAGTATCATCCGGCGGTCGATCCGTCAGCGGATACTTTCACGATTCCCGGGATGGCGCGCCTGGCGCGCGGATTTCGGCGCGACATTGCTCCACGCAAGAGTGAGGGCGCTTCGCAGCGCGGTCGGGTCGGCGTTGGCGAGCCGGACATTGGTGCTGCCACGCTTGCCCCATCCGCCCGGAACCGGGCGGAATATCCCGGGCTCGGCCTCGACCAGCACCGCCTGCTGCTCGGGCGTCAGCTTGACCATGCCCCAGTTCCGGTCCGGATAGCCGAGCGTCGCGAAGATGCGCTTGCCGACGCGAAAGTCGGCGTGGCCCTGGTGCGCGCCCTCGATCACCCCGGACAGTTCAAGCGCGATCCGGCGAAAGCGGCCCGACGACATCACACCTATCGCTCTGAAGTTCTGCCCAGGCTCACATCGTCTTCTGCGGCGCCGTCTGCAGCAACTCCTGCAATTGCTGCTTGTAGAACGTGGCGTTGCCGGTGGTGCCGTGGCCGCGGGTCTCGGTGCTGGCCGGGATCAGATAGAGCCGGCCGTTCTTGACGCGCTTGACCGCGGCTTCGGTGACGCCGGTTTCCGGCGGATTGCGCTCGTCGTCGGCGGCATTGATCGCCAGCAGCGGCGCCTTGATCTTCTCCAGGCCGGCGGAGGGATCGTAGTCGTGCGAGGATTCCCACTGATAGATGAAGTCGTTGGCGTCGGCGGTGATCGGCGCGGCCAGCCGGTCGTCGACCATCTTGTCGGCTTTGGCCGCGCGTCGGCGCCAGCGTCTGATAGCCGAGCGTGCCGCCGATCGGTGGCGATGCCGAAGGCGAGCAGCGGCGTATTTCATCATGCGCGGCTGCGTGGTGTAGTTGCCGTCGTTGTAGTCGGGATCGTTGCGGATGGTCTCGATCATCATCCGGCGCATCATCCAGTTGCGCGCCGCCATCGCGGTCGGCTGCGACGCCATCGGCACCAGCGCATCCATGAAGTCGGGATATTTCACGCCCCAGAGCCAGGTGTGCATGCCGCCCATCGAATTGCCGATCACCAGCCGCAGATGCTTGATGCCGAGCCCTTCGGTGAGCAGGCGATACTGCGCCTCGACCATGTCGTCGTAATCATATTTCGGAAACGCGGTCTTCAGGCCGTCGGACGGCTTGGACGATTTGCCGTGGCCGATGCCGTCGGGAATGATGATGTAATATTTCGCGGCATCGAGCGGCTGGCCGGCGCCGAACAGCTCGCCGGCGAAAGCCGGCGTCAGCATGCTGGCCGCCGAGCCGCCGGTGCCGTGCAGCACCAGCACCGGCTGGCCGGTCGGCTCGCCGACGGTGGTGTAATGCAGCCGCAGCTCCGGCATGGTCTCGCCGGTGTGGAATTTGAAATCCTTGGCGATCCAGTCGCCCTGCTTCGGCGCCGGATAGTCCGCCGCCAGCGCCGCGAAAGACGTCAGCGCAAAGACCGCCGCCAGCGCCGCGCGCGAAAAATTCATGATGCTTCTCCCCGAGACATCGGCCACCTTGACGGGGCCGCTTGGGCGCAAGCCTATCATGCCGCGCCAAGCGATCCGAGAGGCGCGCATGCACGATATTTTCGACAAATCGCGTCGCGCGAGGGGAATACTACGCCTTGTCCTCGATATCGGTCTCGGGACGGTCGCTGCCGGCGGCGGTTTCGGTGTGCCACTTGCCGTCGGCGGTCTCGTATTCGATCGCCTCGGTACGCCCGGGCACGCGCTGCTCGGCGGCGGCGCGCTTGGCGGCGGCCAGCGCCGCGGCATGGGTCGGGAACGGCTCCGAAAACACGCCGTCGACGGTATAGGCCCAGCCGCCGTCATGCTGAACGATCTTGTAGGTGACATGGGTCATCGGGAACTCGCTGTTTGCTGGCGTGGAGCGGCGACAGGGGTGAACGCGCCGGCTTATTCTATGCCAAAATAGGCCGTGATGTCGGATTTTACACCCGCCGTTCGTCCTGGAACAGTCAGACGAGGGAAGGAGAAGACACATGTGCCGCAACATCAAGACGCTGTTCAATTTCGAGCCGCCGGCGACCGAGGACGAAATCCACGCCTCGGCGCTGCAATTCGTGCGCAAGCTGTCCGGCTTCAACACGCCGTCGCAGGCCAATGAGACGGCGTTCGACCGCGCAGTCGCCGAAGTCTCGGCTTCGGCGCGGCGCCTGCTGGTCTCGCTGCATACCCACGCGCCGGCGCGCGACCGCGAGATCGAGGCCGAGAAGGCGAAGGAGCGCTCGCAGGCTGCGGTTCGGATGAGCGGGTGGCTCGTAAAGTCTTGCGAGTATGAAGCAGGCAGCGTTTCCGGGCTTTTTCAAGCGTCTGAAAATGATTCACTTCTCGTCATGCCCGGGCTTGTCCCGGGCATCCACGTTTTTAGTCCCCGCAGAAAGGAAGACGTGGATGGCCGGGACAAGCCCGGCCATGACGAGTTGGCGATAAAGCCCCTGCAAGGAAATCGATTCGGCTATGAGGAATGCCTGCGGCAATAGACGTTCATCGAGGAGATGCAAATGGCATGGTACTTTTATCTCGGCTGGTTCTTTGCCGGCGTGTTTCTCGCCAACGCGATCCCGCACATCGTGCAGGGCATTTGCGGCAACCGGTTTCAAAGCCCGTTCGCGAAGCCGCCGGGTATCGGAGAATCCTCCGCGATCGTCAATGTGATCTGGGGCTTTGCCAATCTCGCGATCGGCGGCGTATTGCTGCACACGTGTTTTCCAGCGGAACTGCCGCCGCCATGGGGGCTCTGCATCGCGGCATGGATCGGCGCGGCGGCAAGCGCGCTGTGGCTCGCCCATCATTTCGGCAAGGTGCGCAACGCCGCGCCGCACCCCTGAGCGAAGGCGGCGCGTTCGCCGCTTACTTCTTGTCTTTGTGCTTTTTCTTTTTCTTGTCGCGGCTTTTGTGATCCGCGTCATCGGGTGCATCGGCAGGTTCTTCCGCCTGCCGCGCTTCGCGTTCCGCGGCCTCGCGCGCGCGCATTTGCCGGTGATCCTCCCACGCATCGAAGATCAGATGCAGCCACGGCATCACCTGTTCGATCGAGGGCAATTGTCCGGGCGGGCCGGGCTCGCCGCGAGGACCGGCTGCACCGCTGACGCCGGGCTTGCCTTGCGGTCCGGGTTCGCCGCGTTTGCCCTGCGGCCCCGGCTTGCCGGGCGGGCCAGCCTTGCCTGGCTGTCCAGGCTTGCCCGGCCGTCCGGGATGACCCTGCGGTCCAGGCCGCCCCGGCTCGCCGGGCCGACCGCGCGGACCTTGCGGGCCCTGTCGTCCTGGCCGGCTAACCATTTCGTCTGCCACCTGCGCGCTCCCGGATCGTTCGAAATGTTTTTTAGCAGAGGTTGGATGACGGCATCAATTAGTCCGGGTCCCAGATCACCGGCAAATTCAGCAGGCCGCGAAACGCCCAGCCGCCGATCCGCACCGGTTCGGTTTCGTCCAGCCGCAAATGCTTCAACCGCGCAAAGATGCCGGGCAGCGCCACATCGGCCACCATCGCGCGCGAGGCAAAGGCGCCGGCGCAATAATGCGGGCCGGCGCCGAACGCGATGCTCTTGGCGGTATTGCGCGTGATGTCGAAAGCATCGGGATCGTCGAAACAGGCTTCATCGCGATTGGCCGAACCAAACATGAAGAACACGCGATCCTCGGGCTCGAAATCGACGCCATGATAGGACCATCGCTTCGCAACCCGGCGCGGCGACATCCCGATCGGTGCGATCCAGCGCGCATATTCCTCGAACACGTCGAGCCATTTCGCGCCTGCCCTCGCGCACCAGCGCAAGCTGGTCCGGGATGTGTCAGCAGCGCCCAGACCGTGCCGGCGATGGCGTCGCGCGGCTCGTTCTGTCCACCGGAGATGGCGAGTTTGATGTTGGCGCGCACGCTTTCGATTTGCATGCCCGCGGCAAGCAGCACGCTGAGGATCGAGGCGTCGGGATGTCTGGTGACCACCGGAATCATGTCGTCGATCGCGGCATCGATGCCGGCGGTGGCGGCATGGCAGCGCGCCTCCACCTCTTTGTTGCCGCTGTAATTGGCGATGCCGTCGATCATCGCCTGCGACCAGGCGTCCATGTCCTGGTAGCGCATGTTGGTGAGGCCGGTGATGTCCTTCAGGCATTCGGCCGACAGCGGCAGCGCGAACGCCTTGCAGAGATCGGCATGGCCGGCTGGTGCAAGTTCCTCGAGGATGCGGTCGGCATGGGCCCGGAATTGCCGGCTCCAGGTATCGCGCACGGTGCGCGGCGACACCGCCGGAAACATCGCCGCGCGCTCGCTCATATGCGCGTCGCCATCCTTGCGCATCATGTTGTGGCCCATCAGCGTGTTCATCAAGCCGGCCGGCTGGTGCGATGAGAAGATGTCGATGCGCTTTTCCGACACGAAGATGTCGTCGCGCCGCGTGAACACGGTCGAGCCAAGCTGCGGCACGAACGCGATCGGCGCTTCCCGTCGCATCCGCGCCAGCGCCGGATAGGGATCGGCCCAGAACGCGGCGACGTCGATGTTGAAATGGGGAGCGTTGGACATGATTAAATTTCAACGTCATTGCCGGGCTTGACCCGGCAATCCATCTTCTTCGAAAAACTCTTTTGAAGTTGGATGGGTACGCGGGTCAAGCCCGCGTACGACAAGTGAAGGACCATCTCAAACCGCCCGGTAGCCGCCATCCGCCATCACGATCGATCCCGTGACATAGGCCGACAGATCCGAGGCGAGGAAGATCGCAGGTCCGACGATATCCTCCGGCTGTCCGGGGCGGCCGAGCGGGGTGTGGTCCATGAACATCTGCACCAGATCGGGACGATCGGCGCGCGTGGTCGCGTTCAGCGGGGTTGCGATGAAGCCGGGGCCGATCGCGTTGACGCGCACGCCGTCCTTGCCGAGTTCGACGGCGAGCGCGCGGGTGAGGCCGAGCACGCCGTGCTTCGAGGCGGTATAGGCCGGCGAACTCGGCTGGCGCAGATGCACGAACGACTGGATCGAGCCGATATTGACGATGCGGCCCTTGTTGGCGCGCAAGCGGCGCGAGAAACGCGTGCGTCACATTGAACACGCCGGTGAGGTTGATCGCGATGATGCTCTCCCAGTCGTCGATCACCTTGTCGGCGTCGCCGAGCATGCCGTTGCGGCGGGCGATGCCGGCATTGTTGACCAGGATCGACACCGGCCCGACCTGTTCGGCGACGCGTTTGGCGACGGCGATGCAGTCGTCGCGTTTGGTGACGTCGAGCTTGAAGCTTTCGGCCTGGCCGCCGGAGTCGCGGATTTCCTGCGCTGCTGTTTCGGCGGCTTTTTCGTTCATGTCGAGCAGCACCACCTGCGCGCCCTCGCGGGCATAGCCGAGCGCAATGGCGCGGCCGATCCCGGAGCCGGCGCCGGTGACGACGGCGATGTGGTTCTGGAGCAGCGGCATGGGGGTTTCCTCGCGTTTTTGGTTTTGGGCTTTCACCGCACGTTAATTCTAAATCGCGACAACGGAAACGGAAAACCGCGCCTGCGCGTAGCATCGGCTTTCAGCCCGGCAGGGATCGATGAACCGGCAAATGATGGAATGGAAGCTCGGCGTCGAGCAGCTTTGCGAGGCCGCCGTGCTGGATTATCGCGAGGCCGAGCGGCTGGCGGCCGATATCGTCACGCACAGCGAAGATGCGACCCTGCGGTCCGCGGCTGCGCTAGCGCTGCCGTCGCTCCGCAACGCGTCGCTGCAAGGCGCCGATCGCAGTACCCAGGACCAGGCGCAGCGCGGCTTTCGCGCGATCCGGGACATGCTGCGGGAACTCGACGCCGCGGGATTCGGCCGCCGCGGCATCGCGCCCAAGGCGCTGACGCCCGAGGAACATTATCGCCAGTTGCTGGGATTGCCGCTCGGCCGCCGGCTCGCGCGGGCCGAAATCCACCAAGCCTACAAGCGCGCCGCCAAGAAAGCCCATCCCGATGTCGGCGGCAACGCGCGGGAGTTTGTTGCGCTGACAGCGGCGCAGGAAGCGCTGATGAAAGAGAAGTGAAGTCTATCGTCGTCCCGGCAAACGCGGGGACCCATACGCCGCGGCCTTTCGTTGAAAGATGCTGTTCAACGACTTTCAGCAACCCGACGGACTGTGGTTATGGGTCCCGGCTCAAGGCCGGGACGACGTGGAGCAAAATTCCGAACGTCTCAAATCTTGCAGGCGCCGCGCTTCAGCATGCCGTCCTTGACGGCAAGCACTTCGCCGAGCGTCGCGACCGACCTGCTGACGGTCTGGTAATTCGACGGGAACGGCATGGTCGGAATGCTTTGGTCCCACACCTGGCAGAACCCGGTGCCTTGCCAGCGGATCAGGTGATACGCGGCCTGAGCCGGGCTGGCGGCGGCAAGCGCGGTGAGGCCAACGACGGCGGCGGCGCAAAGGGCAGAAAGATGACGCATGGTTTGATGTCTCCAGTTCAGGAAAAGGTGGGGCTTGCTCCGCCAACTGATGTCGCGGAGGTGACTCCGGGCATGGGGGATGTCCCGGAACATGGAGTGAGTAGTTGCAAGGCGCGATCAGGTTCAAAGCCGCGTTTGGCGAAAATACGCCATGCAGCCGGTGGCGCGGTTAACCTTTGCAGGCTTTCCATCGGCTAAAATCGCGCAAGTGCTGCACTGAGTCGCTGCGCCTGCTCACACCATTTCAGGGGAACCGCACCATGAAGAAATCATCCACGATTCGTATCGCTTTGCTCGCGCTGACGGCCTGCGCCAGCGCCGCTTTGTCTTCTGCCGCCCACGCCGACGACGGCGCGGTGTCGCTGACCATCTACAAGGCGGGCTGGGTCATCGGCGGCTCCGGCGGCGGCGGCTGGCTGAATTTTCACGGCCGCAGCTACGAGCTCTCCGCCGGCGGCCTCGACTACGGCCTGGTGTTCGGCGGCTCGAAGACGATGCTGCACGGCCGGGTCAGCCACATCAACCGCCCCTCCGACGTCGCCGGCGTCTATGGCGCAGCCGGCGCAGGCCTCGCGGTGGGCAGCGGCGCCCGCGCCATCATCCTGACCAACCAGAAGGGCGCGGTGCTGGAACTCTCCGGCGAGCAGGTCGGCCTGATGGCCAACGCGGATTTGAGCGGCCTGGCGATCACGCTGAAGTAGAACTCTTCTCCCCTCCCACCCGCGCGCGTCAGCGCGTGGCGGGGAGGGGTCGGGGGTGGGGGGTCCATCGGCAAACTCGTTGACAGCGGCATTCGCTGAAGCACCCCCACCCTTGATCCCTCCCCACCGCTTCGCGGGGGGAGGGAAAACGATCGGCCGATAAGCTGCCGGGTCAAGCTACGCCAATCGCATCCGCCAGTTCCTGCCACGGCTGCACCGACCAATGGCCCGATGCGGCGCCGGATGGCGAGGCCAATACGAAGACCGTTGGGAAATCTTCCAGCGGCGGTTGCCGTCCCAGCGCAATCGCTTGCGTCGGCCGCCCATAGAACAGGCTCGCCGCCTTCTTGCTGGTGAAGGCAACGATCCGCGGCCGATAGCGCCGCATCTTTTCCCGGAACGCCGGAATATCGACGGGAAAGGTGAGCGCCTGATGATCCATTCCCGCTCCGAGCTTGCAAACATCGGTGAAGCCGATGCCGAGTTTCAACAGATCAGGAAATTCATGCGGCTCGTACCGGCGCGGCGTGATGCCGACCTCGTGGATGGTGCGCCAGAAGCGATTGCCGGGATGCGCGTAGTAATGGCCGGTGTCGGCGGAGCGCTGGCCGGCGGCGGTGCCCACGAAGACGAGGCGGAGGTGGTGCTGGAGTTGGTCGGGGAGTTTTTCCAATTCGCGGCATGCCCGAGCGCGTAGGATGGGTTGAGCGAAGCGACCCATCATCACAGTTCCGGTATGCGATGGGTTTCGCAAGGCTCAACCCATCCTACGGGTTCATCGTCCCCCGCAAGAAGAACGGACCCTCAACCTGCCTTTGGCAGATCGAGGTTGAACTGCGTCAGCGCGGTGGGGTCTTCGGTTCGTTTCGAGGCATCCAGGATTTCGACGCCGACAATGCGGCCCTCATCGTCATAATCGACCACGATTCCGTCGGCAACCTCCTCGCTATCCTTGATGGCGCGGTCGGTCAGGTTGACGTAAACTGCGTCTGCTTGCTGGTCGACTCTTACGCGCATGGTTTGGTCCTGTCGAAATAGGCCGTAATGACGAAGCCGGTGTCGTGTTCGGGCGTCACGACGCGCAACATAACATGTCTTCCGGGCAAACACTTCAAGAATGATGCCCGGCCGTTCTTGATTTCGATAGCATCGGGGGAACGGAGTGTTGTTTCGATCAACGACTTGGCGATGCCGCGGCGTTCAATCTGGAATTCCGCATGACCGTCGTATCGTATCACGTCTGCCGTTCCCGCTTCGGTGCCTCACAACACCCGATTGCTCTCCTTCACCTTCTCCGCATCCAGATAAACCTGCCCGCCCATCTCCTTGAACTTCTGCGACATCGTGGCCATGCCCGCCTTCGCTATGGCTTCGGCGGACAAGCCGTCCTCGAGTACGCCAGTCATCGACATCCCGACATTGCCGCCCGCCACCGCGCGCTTGTCGGGATCGTTCAGCGTCGCGGCGTAGTCGCGGACGTCCTGCGTGATTTTCATCGAGCAGAATTTCGGGCCGCACATCGAGCAGAAATGCGCGACCTTGTGGGCGTCCTTCGGCAGCGTCTCGTCGTGGTAGCTGCGCGCGGTTTCGGGATCGAGGCCGAGGTTGAACTGGTCTTCCCAGCGGAAGTCGAAGCGCGCGCGTGACAGCGCGTCGTCGCGCAGTTGCGCGGCCGGGTGGCCCTTGCCGAGATCGGAGGCGTGCGCGGCGATCTTGTAGGTGATGACGCCGACCTTGACGTCGTCGCGGTTGGGCAGGCCGAGATGCTCCTTCGGCGTCACATAGCACAGCATCGCGCAGCCGAACCAGCCGATCATGGCCGCACCGATGCCCGAGGTGATGTGGTCGTAGCCCGGTGCGATGTCGGTCGTCAGCGGCCCCAGCGTATAGAACGGCGCCTCGCCGCACTCCTTGAGCTGCTTGTCCATGTTGATCTTGATCTTGTGCAGCGGCACATGGCCGGGGCCTTCGATCATGACCTGGCAGCCTTTCTTCCACGCGATCTGCGTCAGTTCGCCGAGCGTCTCCAGTTCGGCGAATTGCGCGCGGTCGTTGGCGTCGGCGATCGAGCCGGGCCGCAGGCCGTCGCCGAGCGAGAACGACACGTCGTATTTGCGCATCAGGTCGCAGATTTCCTCGAAATGCGTGTAGAGGAAACTTTCCTTGTGATGCGCCAGGCACCACTTCGCCATGATCGAGCCGCCGCGCGACACGATGCCGGTGACGCGGTTGGCGGTGAGGTGGATGTAGGGCAGCCGCACGCCGGCGTGGATGGTGAAGTAGTCGACGCCCTGTTCGCACTGCTCGATCAGCGTGTCCTTGTAGAGCTCCCAGGTCAGCTTGACCGGATCGCCTTCGCACTTCTCCAGCGCCTGATAGATCGGCACGGTGCCGATCGGGATCGGCGCATTGCGCAGGATCCATTCGCGGGTGGTGTGGATGTTGCGGCCGGTGGAGAGGTCCATCACGGTGTCGGCGCCCCAGCGGATCGCCCACACCATCTTGTCGACTTCTTCCTCGACCGACGAGGTCACCGCGGAGTTGCCGATATTGGCGTTGATCTTGGTCAGGAAGTTGCGGCCGATGATCATCGGCTCCAGTTCGCCATGGTTGATGTTGCAGGGGATGATGGCGCGGCCGCGCGCGATCTCGCTGCGGACGAATTCCGGCGTGACGAAGGCCGGCACCGACGCGCCAAAGCTTTCGCCGTCGGCCAGCGCGGCTTCGGCGCGCTCCGAGCTGCACCTTGCGGCCGAGGTTCTCGCGGGTGGCGACGTAGATCATCTCCTTGGTGATGATGCCGGCGCGGGCGAATTCGAGCTGCGTGATCATGTGGCCGTCGAGCGCCGCGCAGCGGCTTGTGATGCGCGGTGAACGATTTCGCGGCATGCGAGGCGCCGACATTGCCGTTGTCTTCCGGCTTGATGTCGCGGCCCTGATATTCCTCGACGCCGCCGCGCTCCTTGACCCAGGCGATGCGGTTGCGCGCGAGGCCGGCATTGACGTCGATGGTGACGGCGGGATCGGTGTAGGGGCCGGAGGTGTCATACACCGGAAGATTCGGGCTCGCCGGCGCCCTCGCTGAGGATGATCTCGCGCAAGCGGCACCCGCACATCGGGCGCTTCATCCGGCGTGACAAAGATCTTGCGCGACGACGGCAGCGGGCCGGTGGTCACGGCGGGAAGCGTGGTGTCGGGGTTGGAGCGGATGTTCATGGTATCCTCCTGTTGTCGTTGTTCGTCATTCCGGACGGTCCGCGACGCGGACCGATCCGGAGTCTAGAAGTCGAATTCGCCGATCGAGATTCCGGGTTCGCATCTTCGATGCCCCCGGAATGACGGCTGTGATAGTCTCCCTCTCCCGCTTGCGGGGGAAGGGTCGGGGTGAGGGTCTCTCCGCAAGCACGCATCACGCGGCCTCCGCGTTCTGTCCGAGCCAGGCGCGCACCCGCGCGTCGGGATCGGCATTTTGGGTCACGTCGCTGACCACGGCGATCGAGTCCGCGCCGGCGGCGAAAATCGCGGCGGCCTGCTCCAGCTTGATGCCGCCGATCGCGACCAGCGGGATAGCGCCGATGCGCTTTTTCCATTCGGTGATTTTCGGGATGCCCTGCGGCGCAAAGCGCATCGATTTCAGCGTGGTCGGAAAGATCGGCCCGAGCGCGATGTAGTCGGGATCGGCGCGCAACGCGGTTTCCAGTTCAGTGTCGTCATGGGTGGAAATGCCGAGCGTCAATCCAGCGTCGCGGATCGCCTTGAGATCGGCTTCCGCCAGATCTTCCTGCCCGAGATGCAGATGCTGCGCGCCGGCGACAACTGCCACGCGCCAGTAATCATTGACCACCAGTTTTGTGTTGGTGCCTTTGGTCACCGCGAGCGCGTCGCTGACGATCTGCAGCGCCCGGGAATCGTCGAGGTCCTTGGCGCGCAACTGCACCGTGCCGACGCCGAGCGCGCGAGGCGCGCGACCCACGCGACGCTGTCGACCACGGGATAGAATCGATCAGGATACGGCATGCCAGAACGGGGTCCCGATGACTGGAGTGGAGGGGGAGGCGAAGTCGCGGGCTTCCATCAGGCCCGCCTCGTGGGCGGTGCGGCCGGCCTCGACGCCGAGACGAAATGCCGACGCCATCGCGACGGGGTCGGCGGCCTTGGCTATGGCAGTGTTGAGCAGCACGGCGTCGTAGCCGAGCTCCAGCGCCTGCGCCGCATGCGACGGCGCGCCCAAACCGGCATCGACTACCAGCGTGATATCGGGCAGCCGGTCGCGCAACAGCTTCAGCGCCTCGGCGATTGATGATGCCCCTGGCGCTGCCGATCGGCGCCGCCCAGGGCATGACAACCTTGCAGCCGGCCTCGACCAGCCGCATCGCGACACTGAGGTCTTCGGTGCAATAGGGGAACACTTCAAAACCATCCTTGATCAGGATCCGGCGGCTTCGACCAGGCCGACCACGTCGGGCTGCAGCGTGTCGTTGTCGGCGATCACCTCGAGCTTGATCCAGGAGGTCGCGAACAATTCGCGCGCCAGTTTCGCCGTGGTGACAGCTTCGCGCACGCTGCGGCAGCCCGCGGTGTTCGGCAGCACGGTCACGTCAAGCTCGCGGATCAGCGACCAGAACGCATCGCCGGTCTTGCCGCCGGCGGATTCCCGCCGCAGCGACACCGTGACGATCTGCGCGCCGGAAGCCCGGATCGCCGCCTGCATGATCGCCGGCGACGGATACAGCGCGCTGCCGATCAGGAGGCGCGAGGCGAAGGTTTTGCCGTAGAGGTTCAGCATGGCAGCGTCATTCCATCCGTTGCTCGCGGCGAACGCCGGGACCGCATACGCCGTGAGGGTTGCGATAAGCCGCGGCGTACAGAGACCTTGCGCAACCACGAACGACCGGGCATTATGGCGTCCCGACGTTCGCCGGGAGCGACGTCAGGCTGACGGGATACGCTGCGATCGCCCATCCTCACCCTCCCTGCCGTGGCGTGATGATCTCGATCTCGTCGCCGGTCTGGATCGGCGTCTGCGCCCAGCGGCTGCGCGGCAGCACGTCGTAATTCACGGCGATCGCGAAATGCGTGCCCTCGTATTCGAGTTCGCCGAGCAGCGCATCGACATGCGACGAGCTGATCTCGCGCGGCTCGCCGTTGACGGTCACGCGCATTGCATCACCTCATTGTCGATCACGCCGCGCTCGACATAGCCCAGCGTCAGTTCGGCCAGCGCCGGCGCCAGCAGGAAGCCGTGGCGATAGAGGCCGTTGACCGCGATGCGCTGATTGTCGATCGCGATGCGCGGCAGATTGTCGGGGAAGGCCGGCCGCAGGCCGGAGCCGATCTCGACAATGCGCGCCTCGCCGAACGCCGGATGCACCGCATAGGCGGCGCTGAGCAATTCCAGCGCCGAGCGCACGCTGACGCCGTCGTCCTCGCGCTCGATCGAGGTGGCGCCGATCATGAACTGGTGGTTGGCGCGCGGAATGATGTAGAGCGGCCAGCGCGGATGGATCAGCCGCACCGGGCGCGACAGTTCGATCTCGTCGCTCTCGACGATGATCATCTCGCCCTTGACGCCGCGCAGGTCCGGAAACGTGTCGCGCGCGCCAAGCCCGCGGCAATCGATCACGATGCCGTCGCAGATCGCCGGCGTGTTGTTCGCTGTTGAATTCGATCGCGCCGCCGGCAGCCGCGATCCGCGCGTGCAGTTCCGGCAGCACCCGCCGCGGTTCGACATGGCCTTCGTCGGGGAAAAACAGCGCGTCGCGAAAACGTCCGTCGAGCGAGGGTTCAAGTTCGTCGATCGGCTTCGGCGTCGACGCGACGGTGGCCTGATGTGAGTTTGGCAAACCGTTCGAAATCGGCGCGGTCGCGCGGATGCGACACCACCAGCGAGCCGTTGAACGGCGTCTGCGGAAAATGCTCGCGCCACAGATCGAGCGAACGGATGCCGAGCCGCGTGATGACAGGCTCGGAAGCCTCGCGCTCGCACCAGGGCGCCAGCATGCCGCCGGCCCAGTGGCTGGTCGCCTGCGTCATCGCGGCGTCGCCGCGCTCATGCAGCGTGACGTCGTGGCCGGCCTTTGCGAACAGCAAGGCCTGCCACGCGCCGGCAATGCCTGCGCCGATGACCGATACGGGAGATTCCCCCCGCGGCGTGTCCAGAACCTCTGATACATCCCTGTCCCTTCGCCGGCATGACCCGGATCAGGTTCAAAGGGTCACCGCGGTCTCGCATCCCTTGAACAGGACTTGAGCGTGCGGTCTCTCAGCTCCTCATCGGAGCTCCCCTCGGAACAGGGCTAATGTAGGCCGATAGCGGTGAGTGTCAACGCGGCTTTGCGCTGTTTGCACCGGTCGGTATGTTCGGCCGGCGGGCGGGGAACCGGTCTCCCTGGCCTCGGCGAGCTTCTTGTGCGCTCCCTTTCGGCTTCAGCGATGGCCAGTTTCGGCGTGGTGATTTCTTTCGGCGTTGCGGCAGCCGCTTTTGCTTCGCGGCTTCCTCCGGCGTTCGCGGTCTCGCTCGGTTTTACGGCTTCCTCGGGCTTCTTCAGCTTCCTCCGGCTTTCGGCAGCACTTCCTCCGGCTTCGCGATTCCTGTGGCGGCGCACTGCGCGAGCACCGGTCCGGCCGGCTTCAGGCGTTCGCGTTCCAGCCGCTGCTGCTTGGCGACCTCGTAATAGCCGGCTGGCATAATAATGCACGGCGCGGTCGTGATCGCCATTGGCGGCGCGATAGGCGCCGGCGAGATATTTCACGCGCATAGGTGAGATTGGTGTCGGGATCGCGCAGGCCCTCGGCGTCGCCGCTGTAGCCAAGGCCGCGCGCGGTCGCGAGCTTGATCTGCATCAGGCCGATGGTGCCGCCGCGCCCGACCAGATCGGGCTGGTATTTGCTTTCGCGCACGATCACGCGATGCACCAGCGCTTCCGGCACCAGATTGGCCTTGGCGTGCTTCGCGACCAGCGTTTCATATTGCGCGCGCTGCTGCGCCTGCGCGGGCTGCGAAACCGGCAGCACGGCGATGGCGGCGAGCCAGCGAGCGACAGCCAACGTTTCATCGAAATAGGCCCCGGAGCGACGCAATCGATAACCAGCGAGTAGAGCCCCGATTGCTGCAATCGCCGGGCATGATGTGGCCAAATCCGGGCTTTCCTGCGTTTTGTTCCGGGATCGAGCCGCCGGATTTACCAAGAATTATGCCCTGGCGTGCTTCGATCCCGGAAAACCGGAAGCGAAACCCCGAGACCGCCGATGACGATGTCCGTCGCCCATACCGCCGAGGAAACCCGCCCGCTGCGCGGCCTGCTGCCGCTATGGGTCGGCGCCGGCGATCTATGCGCTGTTTCTGCTGGCCGGAAACCGGCTGCTGATCGATCCCGATACGATGTGGCAGGTCACCGTCGGCCAGTGGATCCTCGACCATCGCGCGGTGCCGCGAGACCGACGTCTATTCCTTCACCATGCGCGGCCAGCCCTGGATTTCGACGCAGTGGCTGGCGCAGGTGCTTTACGCCAAGACCTATGCGATCGCGGGCTGGAGCGGGCCGGTGGTGCTGGCGGCGGCGGCGATCGCGGCGACGTTCGCGCTGCTGACGAAATTCCTCAGCCGGCATTTGAGCGAAAGCACCACGCTGGTGTTCGTCGCCGCCGGCGCTGGCGTTGAGCGTGCCGCATCTGTTGGCGCGGCCGCATGTGCTGGCGATGCCGGTCATGGTGGCCTGGGTCGGCGGCATTGATCGCGGCGGCGGACCGCCGCGGCGCGCCGTCATTCTGGCTGCTGCCGCTGATGGCGCTGTGGGCCAATCTGCATGGCGGCTTTGTGTTCGGCCTCGTGCTGATCGCGCCGGTCGCGCTCGATGCCGTCGTGAGCGCCGATGTGGGTTTGCGGAAATCGCTGGCGCTGCGCTGGGCGGCATTCGGCCTTCGCGGCGCTGATCGCCGGCTGCTGCACGCCCTATGGCTGGAATTCGCTGCTGGCGTCGCAAAAGATTCTCGGCCTCGGCGGCGCGCTGCCGCTGATCATGGAATGGCGGCCGGCCGAATTTCGGCAGACGTCGGCGCGTTCGAAGTCTGCCTGCTGCTGGGGATCGGGCTGGCGCTGTTTCGCGGCATCAAGCTGCCGCCGCTGCGCATCGTGCTGTTGCTGGGACTGCTGCACATGGCGCTGAGCCAGGAACGCGCCGCCGAAATGCTGGCGCTGCTGGCGCCGCTGGTGCTGGCCGCGCCGCTGGCGCGCCAGATCGGCGGCGCTGAGGATCTCAAGTCCGGAACGCCGCGACGCCGCTGCGCGGCCTGCTGTTCGCAGGCGTCGCGATCGTGCTGATGGCCGGAACGTTTGTCTACGCGTCGGTGCATCGCTTCGAGCCGCACATGCGCGGCTCGCCGGTCGCGGCCGTGATCGCGTTGAAGAAATTGAATCTCACGCGCGTGTTCAACGATTACGATTTCGGCGGCTATCTGATCGCCAACGGCGTCGCGCCCTTCATCGACGGCCGTACCGAACTGTATGGCGAGAAATTCTTTGTCGACCACAACGCCGCCAGCGGATTGATGGAGCCGGAAAATCTGTTCCGGCTGCTGGATCAGTACAAGATCGAGGCGACTCTGATGCGCACGCAAAGTGCCGCGACCAAGCTGCTCCGATCACGTCGACGGCTGGCAGAAGTTCTACGCCGACGACATCGCGACGATTTATGTGCGCAAGGCCGGTGCGGTGCATACCGCCGAGCCGGCGGTCGATCCGGCCGCGAAGTAAGTCCACGCACTTTCTCGTCGTCATTGCGAGGAGCGTAGCGACCAAGCAATCCAGCTTGCTTCGTGCATAAAGTAAGCAAGCTGGATTGCTTCGCTTCGCTCGCAATGACGCTTTTAGAATCTTCGCCGTTCAAAAGACGCATTGCGCTCCGACAAATCGCGGCGGACGGAGCGCGTCGGTATCCGACAGCAAACCTGTCCCATCGCTTTCGGAAACAGCAACAGCAAAAGGGAGGTGCGCCATGGCCAAGACAGCCAATCCGGGTGTTAACCATCTGCCCCACGACAATCCCTGCGCCCAATGCGGCAAGCCGATCGCCGCCCCCGACTGGGTCGAAAACGGCGCGCGCCGCATCTCCTATCTCTGGCGTTGCAGAGTCCTGCGACTACCAGTTCGAGGCGGTCGCCTTCTACGATGCTTCGCATCTGGATCGTGAGGCGATCGCGGCATGAGGGAACCGTTGCGAGCTTTCGGCGTTGAACCCTCTTAATCAACATTGAGGAGGGTCAGATGACGATGAGTGACGTCATGACCAAACCGCATCAATTGATTGCAAGCGATCGGGTCGAGGGCACCGCGGTGCGGCGGCCGAACGGTGATCGCATCGGCCACATCGAACGGCTGATGATCGACAAGGTCTCGGGCAAGGTTTCCTACGCAATCCTGAGTTTCGGCGGCTTCCTCGGCATGGGAACCAGCCTGTTGCCGCTGCCTTGGGCGCGTCTGACCTACAGCACGCGGTTCGAGGCCTATCAGCTCGATATCGACGACGAGGAACTCAGGCGCGCGCCGTCGTTCCGCGCCGACAAGGATTTCGACTGGGGCGATCGCTCGCAGGAGACCGAACTGCATCGCTATTACGGCACGCCACCCTATTGGGACGGGTTCTGATCGCGGCTTGATGTTCCGCGGGAACTGACTCAACCAAAATTTGCCGCGACGGGAACGCTGGGCGCAGCAGCGTGTTTCTCCTGATCATTCATATCAAGGAGGAACCCATGTTAGCGAAGTACATGATCGCCGGCCTGACCGGCACCGCATTATTGGCGGGCGTTGCATTCGCGCAAACTCCGACGGCGACCACCGACCGCGCCAACAACATGGCGCCGGCGGCGACGTCGGACTCCTCGTTCCAGGGTGACTGGCGCGCGTCGAAGATGGTCGGCCTCAACGTCTACAACGACAAGAATGAAAGCCTCGGCTCGATCAACGATTTCCTGACCGACAAGAGCGGAAACATCAAGGCGGTCGGTGATCGGCGTCGGTGGCTTCCTCGGCGTCGGCGAACACCTGGTCGCGGTGCCGTTCGACAAGATCAAGTTCGTCAACGAGCCGGTCGCCTATACCGGCATGGCGGGGCAAAACGAGCCGCACAGCCGGCCGGCGTCGACCACCACCACCGGTGCGGCGACCTCGAGCAACGCGCCGGCGATGCCGGTCGCGTCCAAGCCCAACCCGTGGTATCCCGATCACGCCGTCTTCAATGCCACCAAGGACGAGTTGAAGGCGATGCCCGAGTTTAAATATTCGACGTAAGGTGACACGAGCGATCGAATGAAGAAGCGCGCCCGGTTTGTGCCGGGCGCGCTTTTTGTTGGGCAGATCTATCTCCATCGTCATGCCCGGGCTTGTCCCGGGCATCCACGATCTCACCTGTCTTGCAGCAAAGACGTGGATGGCCGGGACAAGCCCGGCCATGACGATGCATCTCAATTCGTCTTGACCAGCGGGCAGCCGCCCTTGTCGAGCGGGCGGAAAGCCTGGTCGCCGGGCACGGTGGCGAGCAGCTTGTAGAGATCCCATTCGCCCTTGGATTCTTCCGGCTTCTTCACCTCGAACAGATACATGTCGTGGACCATGCGGCCGTCGATGCGGATCTTGCCGTTCTTGGCGAAGAAGTCGTTGATCGGCGTCGCCCGCATCTGCGCCATCACCTTCGGCGCTTCGTCGGTGCCGATCGCCTCGATCGCCTTCAGATAATGCATCGTCGCCGAATACAGGCCGGCCTGGATCATGGTCGGCATATGGCCGACCTTCTCGTTGAAGCGCTTGGAGAAGGCGCGGGTCTCGTCGTTCATGTCCCAGTAGAACGCGTCGGTGACGATCAGGCCCTGGGCCTCCTTGAGGCCGAGCGAATGGGCGTCGGTGATTTCCATGCAGCAGCGCGATCATCTTCTGGCCGCCCTTGGTGATGCCGAATTCCGCCGCCTGCTTCAGCGCGTTGGTGGTGTCGCCGCCGGCATTGGCCAGCGCCACGACCTTGGCCTTGGAGGCCTGGGCCTGCAGCAGGAACGAGGAGAAGTCGGAAGAGTTGAGCGGGGTGACGGACGTCGCCCAGCACCTTGCCGCCGCTTTCCTTGACGACGTTGGCGGCATCGCGTTCCAGCGCCATGCCGAAGGCGTAGTCGGCGGTGACGAAGAACCAGGTGTCCTCGCCGCTGCTTGACCATCGCCTTGCCGGCGACATTGGAGAGCGCATAGGTATCGTAGGTCCAGTGCACGGTGTTCGGCGAGCAGGCGACGCCGGTGATGTCGGAACTGCCGCCGCCGGAATTGATGTTGATCTTGTTCTTCTCGCGGGTCAGCGCCGAGATCGGCAGCGCGACCGACGAGGTCGGCACGTCGAAGATCGCATCGACCTTCTCGTTGTCATACCAGTTGCGCGCGATGCCGACGCCGACGTCGGGCTTGTTCTGATGGTCGGCGGAGACCACCTCGACCGGCTTGCCCTTCACCTTGCCGCCGTAATCGGCGACCGCCATCTCGAACGGCGGCCAGCGAGCCCTTGCCGGTGGCGTCGGCATAGAGGCTGGACATGTCGGTCAGCACGCCGATCTTGACGACGTCGTCGGAAATCTGCGCGTTCGCCGCGCCGCCGGACGCGGCGAGAGCGAGGCCGGCCGCGAGCGCGGCTGCAAGGGATTTCATGGTTTCTTCTCCCTGGATTTTCTGTTGATTTGGTTTTGACATGTTCTAGCTGCAGGCCGAGCCCGTGAAGCCGCTTTCTAGCCGCGCTTGCGCCGGCTCCCGCAAAGCCGAGCTTTCTTGGGCAATGACGCGGCAGGTCTACGGCCCCGGCAGCGCGGTGATGGAAACGTTCATGGTGCCCTCGGCCTCCGCGATCACGCGCAGCGTTTTGGAATCGAAGGCGATGTCGGCAAGCCGCAGGCTGGTGATCTCGGCCGCCACCCGCACGCCGTCTCTCGTTCTTCTGAAAGTCCGCGATCGCGGCCGCGATCTTTTTCTGCGCATTGGCGGCGAACGGCTTGAGATCGATGGTGGCCTTGTCCGTCAGCGCCTTTTGCAGATGCGGCATCGCCGCGCGCGCCGCGGCGCCGAGCAGCCCGAAGGCGGCTTCCGATTCGACCGCAAGTTCGATGTTGGTCAGCCGCAGGGTCTGCTGCGCCTGATCGAGCACCGGCCTGCCCCAGATATGCACGGTGGCTTCGCCGCCGAATCCGAGCAGGCTTTTTTTCTCCTTGGCGTTGACCAGCAGCGAGATCAGCAGCCGGTCGCCCGATGCCGCGACGGTGGCGCGCTTGACGGTGACATCGACCGAGCCGGAACCGTCTTCCGGAAAGGTGCGGCCGGCGAACTGCGCCTCCACGATCTTGTTGATGTCGGTAAACGGCACATCGATCGGCACGCCGATGCTGACGCCGCCCGGGGTCGGCGGCACGATGGAGATCGTCGCCGGGAACGGGCAATCGGGTTTGGTCTGCGCCGGCGTGATACGGGTCTCGGCCTCGATGCCGAGCGTCAGCGTCACCGCCGACGGCATCGACCCGCGGCTGCGCCGCGATGGCGCGGGTCGGCCGCAATTCCAGCCACAGCGCCGGCAGCGAGGCGGCACTGGTGCCCTGCAGCGGGATCGAGCGGCAGGCCTTGGCCCATTGCGTCCGCGCGTTCTGCTCGAACGCGGGATCGTTGCGGATTTTGCGCCTGGACCGCGGCGATCTGGTCGGCGACGGTCTTGTCGATCAGCGGCTTGACCTGTGCCGGGACATTGACCCGCGCGCCCGCCACCGAAAGGCTGGTGTCGCCGAGGTCGACCTGCGCGGCCAGATTGGGCTCGACGTGCCAGGCCGCGCCAAGCTTCGGCCGCGAGGTGATCGACGACGTTGCCCTTGATCTCCGCGCTGGCGTTGAGCGACTTGATGTTCACGCTGCCGATCTGCTTGGCGACATTGCCGCCGAGCAGGCTGCCGAGCGCGTTGCCGACCGCGCCCGTGGCCTTCGACGGACAGCGAGCCCGTGGCATTCAGCGTTCCCGTCAGCGGCGTCGCCAGCGACAGCACATCCTGGGCGCCGGTCGCGGTGATCGGCCCGCGCGACGCGGTCCAGCCGATGTCGGCGTTCTGCAGGATCTGCGACGCCGGATTGTCGGCCTTGCCCGCGAAGGTGCGCGGCGCGCCGCGATCGGCGGCGTCGCGAATGGCGGTGAGCGCGATCGCGACGGGGACAATGATGCTCGAGATGCGCGGGGCCGGCGGCAGCGGCGGCAATTCGGCCAGCACCGGCGCGCTGGATCGTGCCGCGCGGCCACAGCCAGTCCATCGCCTTCAGGCTGACAAAAAACGAGCCGCGACCACCGCGGCCGCGAGCAGGATCGTTTTGAGGTTCAGCTGTCGCATCGTCTCCCCGGACTGATTCAGCGGGAGACTTTATATCCCAATTGCCGGCGTCCCGGCGAACCGCAGGGTGGGCAACGCCAAATCCGGCATTTGGTTGTAACATACAAAAATGGCGCGGTGACCGCGCCATTCTCTAACGAACCTCGTGAGTGCGATTATCCCCGCTTGCCGTCGGTATTGTCGGCGCGGCGGTCCATCGGCAGCACGATCACCTTGGTGCCGACGTTGACCCGCGAATAGAGGTCCGTGACGTCCTCGTTGGTGAGGCGGATGCAGCCGGACGAAACATGGGTGCCGATGGTCTCCGGCGCGTTGGTGCCGTGGATGCGGTACACCGTGCCGCCGAGATACATGGCGCGGGCGCCGAGCGGATTGCCGGGGCCGCCGGCCATGTGGCGCGGCAGATAGGGCTGGCGCGCGATCATTTCCGGGGGCGGGGTCCAATCCGGCCACTCGGCCTTCTTGGTGATCGACTGCGATGCCGGACCAGGTGAAGCCGTCGCGGCCGACGCCGATGCCGTAGCGGATCGCCTGACCGCCGCCGAGCACATAATAGAGATAGGTGTTGGGCGTATCGATGATGACGGTGCCGGGCGCTTCGCGGGTCGCGTAGCTGACGATCTGGCGCTTCAGCCGGGCCGGCATCTCGATCGCCGGTGCCTTGGTCTTCGGAAGGCGCGGGCTGCACGTACGGCGCCGATTGTGCCGGCGGCGTCATGATGAAGGGAAACAGCGGCAACGGAGCCGCCGCGGCGGGCGCGGAAAACGCCAGCGCGCCGATCGCCAGCGCGCCAAGGGCGGCAGCGCTTTGCGGGAATTCTGCTTCAACGCAACAAGATTGAACATTTGTCGTCCCCTGTTTGATCGCTGCGCGCTCGTTCGGCGCGTCGTTGGAGGCATCAATACCGGGCGACGGTTTCAGGATGTTTGCGTCAAAGGGCCAAAATGGTTTCGTCGGGCGCCGGAATTGTTTCGTCGCGATGCCGGCGACAAAACATTGTTCTCCGGACGCTGTTGCGGCAACGGCGATTTCAACGGACGGGTTTACGCCGTCGAAGCCAGCCTTAAGGCCGTTTTTCCTTTGGCGGCCTTGGCTTCGGCCCGGTCCGGGCGGGCTGCTGCTTCTGCAATGCGGGCCTGTTTTGCAAACCAGGCCGCTGCGCGCCGGGGGCACCCGGCGGGGGCTGCACGCCCGGCTGCTGCAATGGCTGACCGGCCCTGTTCGGCGCTGCCGGCTGCGGCGAACCGGGCCGCTGCGGCAAGCCATTCTGCCGCTGCAGCTCGTTTGGTCGCTGCAGACCCGGCTGTCGCGGCGGATTGTTGCGCAGATTATTCCGGTTCGGATTGGCCTGCCGCAACGCGCGCTGCTGGCTGACGATCTGGCGGCCGACGCTTTGCGCGGCATGGACCTGGCGCACGATGCCCTGATCGCGCAACGCCTGCTGCGGCGAGATCAAAAGCGGCGCCGCAGCGAAGCGGCCGCCGGGGCCGCGCTGGACCGTAAAGCCGCTGGCGCCCTGGGTCAGAAAGCCGAGCCGCGATCCGTCGCGGCCGTTGACCTCGATCCGCCCGACATGGCCGTCCGGATCGGGATAAAGCTTGATCGCCACATTGTTCGGCGTTGGCGGCGGCTGCCCGCCTTCCGGCACCTCGACAAGGCCGGTGGTGCCGCGAATGCCCAGCGTCGAGGTCGGCGTCGATATCCTCATGTCGCCGGTCTTGGCGACGGCGGCGGCGACAAAGGCCACGGTGCCCTTGGTGATGTCGAACAGCGCGCCGTTCTGCTTGCCGCCGTCCTCATAGACGTAAGTGTCGACCGTGATCCGCGCATTGGCGGTGAGATTGAAGGTGGTGGCGTCGTTGAAGGTGACGCCGAGCGTCGAATTCGCCGAGGTCTGCAGCACGTCGTTCAGGAAGATATCGTCCTGCAGCTTGAGCGGCGTCGACGCGTTGTTGCGGGTGACGGTCGCGGTGCCGGTCAGCGTGGCGACGTTGCCGATCGGCTCGTCCGCTGCGGGCGGGTCGGTCGCGGGTGCCAGGCCGGTGCTTGGATCGGTGCTTGGGCCGGCGCGGCAGGCTGGGCCTGCGCAAATCGCATCAGACCCGGCTTCGCATTTATCAGTCACTTGCCCTGCTTCCACGGGCGATGGCGTCGCAAAAACATCCGCCGTTCCGGCCAGCATGAAACTGCCCGAGAGCCAGACCGCCAGCAAAAACCGGTGCCGCATCACGAATGGATCCTGAGCAGAAAGCGAACTAACGATAACAGCTGTGCGATTGAGGGCCCGTCCGGCTGAATGCCGGATGAATGCAAGTAGCTTATTGGCGCGCCGGGGCCAAACGATCAAGCGCCACGTCGTGTGCTTTTACGGGAAACATGGCCGCATGACGGCGCGGCCCGGCCCCGGTATTCCCGGCCACCATTTCCAATTTGTAATCGATCGCGCTCGAACCGACCTCGGCATCCGATGCGACCGATGGCTGAAAAGCGGTTGCCCCGCGAAGATGGAGAACGAAGATGAAGCGCTTGAGCCTGTTGGCGCTGTTGCTGCTCGGCAGTGTGCCCGGCGCGCATGCCGACAACGACATCTATACCAATACCCTGAAGCAGGCGCGCGGCGACGATGCCCTGCATGCCGACAATGCCATATGCGATGCGCAATTCGGTGCGCCACAGAATGGGACGCCGACTTCGCGAGAATACAAGCGCTGCATGCTCGGCCGCGGCTGGCGCTTCAGCCATACGGTGCGCGAGCGCACCACGCAAAACCGGAACGGCATGTATCCCGATCCCGATAATCCCGGATTGATGTGCAAGGATTTCACCATCGGCGGCGTCACCGGATCGAGCTGTTCGAATTATTGAGGGAGCGGCCGCATAAAAAACGCCCGGCGGCTGGAATGATCCAAACCGCCGGGCGCTGTAAATCCTGTTTGTAACGCGCGATGCCTAGAATACGCCGAGCACAATGGCGCCGACAAAGGCGAAGGCGACATAGGCGGTAACAACGCTCAGTACTGTTGACGAAAGTCATCGGGAAATCTCCCTTGGTTCACGTCATCTGCCCGCTTAACGCGGAAAGCTAGCAAACCGTTCCGGCCGGAAAAAGTCAGCCTTGCTGTCGCTCTTATCTTCTTCACGACGTGGAACCGCGGCCGACGTGGTTAAAGAAGAGTGAAATCAAGACGTTGTAGAGTCCTTAAATAAATTAGCAGAAATTGCGCGGATGACGCGCGGAGTTCGTTTGTATCTCGTCGGCTCCTTCGTCCTTGTCTCGCTGGCGGGTTGCGGTCGCGGATTTTTTCAGTCCGCCGAGCGCGAACCGTGGCGGGCCGAGGCCGAGATCGCATGCCTGAAGTCCGGCGCCGTCAAGGAGAACGGCCGAACTGGTCCGTATCAGCCCGATTTCCGGCCCCGGAGTTTGCGGCGCGGAGTTTCCGCTCAAGGTCGCAGCCCTCGGCGAAAGCAGCGGCGCGTTCGGTTTTCTCGATGACGATCCGCGGCCGCCCGCCAGCATCGGCAATCAGCCGCGCTGGCCGATCACGCCGGCGCCGCCGCAACTATCGTCTCAGGTCTCGTCCTACCCGAACAATTCCATGCGTCAGCCCGGCTACGCGGCTCCGTCCGGCGGTCCGATCTCGCTGAACGCGCCCGGTGTGGCGCCGGAGCAAGACGAGATCGATCTGCCGCCGGAGGGCACGCCCGGAATGCAGGCGCCGGGCACGCGCGGACCGTATCTGAATGCGCCGTCTTATCCGCCGCGCGACCGCGCGGCGCCCTACCAGGATCGCTCCGGCGCCGCTCCCTATCAGCCGCAGCCCTTGCCGCGGCTCGGTCCGGCGCAGGGCAATCCCGTCGCGGCGTTCGGGCCGGTGGCGGTAAAGCCGGTGGCGACGCTGGCCTGTCCGATCGTCTCGGTGCTCGATCGCTGGCTGGCCGATTCGGTGCAGCCGGCCGCACAGCGCTGGTTCGGCGCGCGCGTGGTCGAGATCAAGCAGATCTCCGCCTATTCCTGCCGCGGCATGAACGGCAACTCGAACGCGCATATTTCCGAACACGCCTTCGGCAATGCGCTCGATATCGCCGGCTTCACGCTCGCCGACGGCCGGCATATTTCGGTCAAGGACGGCTGGAAGGGGATGCCGGAAGAGCAGGGCTTCCTGCGTGACGTGCAGGCCGCCGCCTGCCAGCAATTCACCACCGTGCTGGCGCCGGGCTCCAACGCCTATCACTACGATCATATCCACGTCGACCTGATGCGCCGCGCCAGCCGCCGCCATGATCTGCCAGCCGGCCGCGGTCTCCGGCGAGGAGATCGCGGCGCGCGGCGGACACCGCAATTCCTATGCCTCGCGCGAACCGTTCGTCACCGGTTCACTCGGCGGCGGCAAGTCGCTGGCGCAGCGGCACAAGCCGCACAGCAAGGTCAACGAGCAAGACGAGTTCGACGACGAATAGGCCGAGGCCGCGGGGGCCGGGGCGTGTCCGATGAAATGAGACGAGGACACCGTCATTCGATCACCTCGTCGGCGACGCTGACGAGGCCGTCGGGAATGGCGAGGCCCATCGCCCTGGCCGCCTTGAGGTTGATCACAAACTCGAATTTGGTGGCCTGCATGACCGGCAGATCGGCAGGTTTCTCGCCCTTGAGGATCCGCCCGACATAGACGCCTGCCTGATGCCAGGCCTCGGTCTGGCTGTCACCGTAGCTCATCAGGCCGCCAGCGACCGCGAACTGGCGCAACTGGTAGATCGCCGGCATCCGATGGCGGGCCGCCAGTGCGGCGAGTTGCTCGCTTTGGCCGTTGAATACCGGGTCCTGGCTGATCACAAGCGCATTCACGCTCAATTCCGTCAACTTTGCAAAGACCGCGTCGAAATCGCGTTCAGAACCGGCATTGAGCACATGGAGGCGCAAACCGCGCTGGAGGGCCGCTGCCTGCAAGGTTCTCGACTGGGTCTCGACATTGGGATTTGAAGGATTGACGAGGAGAGCCATGACGGTAGCCGAAGGCAATGCCCCATGGAGCAATTCCAGCAGCTTCGGTCCGACTTCCACGCTCAGCAGGGTCACGCCCGTCATGTTGCCGCCCGGGCGGTTCAGGCTGTCGACGAAGCCGATCTGAACGGGATTTGCGATGGTCGTAAAGACAATGGGGATGACGGCAGTCGCCGCTTTTGCCGCACGTGCCGCCGGCGTGGTGGGTGCTGCGATGACGGCCACCTGTTTCCGCGCGAGTTCGGCCGCCATGTCCTGCAACCGATCGTACCGGTTCTCCGCCCAGCGGTATTCGATCCGTATGTTCTTGCCATCCACGAAACCGGCTTCGCCGAGCCCCTTGAGAAATCCCGCCAGCGCTGCCGCGTAACCCTCAGGAGTACCGGCTGCAATAAATCCGACCACCGGCATCGCCGATGACTGGGCGCGCGCAGCAACCGGCCATGCGGCCGCGCCGCCGAGGGCCGTGATAAACTTGCGTCGGGTGCCGTCAAAAGATGACGTCATTCGATCACCTCGTCGGCGCGGGCGAGCAGCGTCGGAGGCACTTCGAGATCAAGTGCCCTCGCGGTTCTGAGATTGATGACGAGTTCGAATCGCGTGGGCTGCTCCATCGGCATCTCGCCGGCCTGCTCGCCGCCGAGGGCCTTCTTGATGAGCCGAGCCGACTGGCGGCACATGTCCCGCACGTTCGGACCATATGAAATCAGTCCCCCGGCCTCCACGAATTCCCTGAAATTGAATATGGTCGCGATGCGTCTGCCGGATGCGACGTCGGCCAGTTCACGTCGGCGAAGATAGAACGTCGGATCGTAGACGACGATTGCGGCGTTGATGCCGGCATCGGCGACCTGTGAAAACGCGCGTCCGATGTCTTCGGGTTTGGTCACTGACTGCGGGAGCAATTCAATCGAACTTGCCCTCGCCGCGACAGCGACTTCCTTTAATTCGGCCATCGAGCGGGTATCCTCAGGGTTGAGCACAACCCCTAGCCGGGAGATCGATGGCAGGACCTCCTTGATAAGCTCGACGCGCTTGCCGTCCAGGTCGGCGTTGATGCAGGTCACGCCGGTCAGATTTCCTCCCGGCCGGCGGAGATTCGTTATTAGCCCCGCCGCGAGCGCGTCACACGTCACCACAATGACGGGTATCCGGTCGGTTGCCTGCTTCGCGGCCTTTGCCGCCTGATCGCCACTGGCGAAAATCAGATCCACGCCCGAACCGGCCAACTCGGCGGCAAGTGACGGCAATTGATCGATGCGTCCATTCGCATAGTGGAGCTCAAGAGAAACATTTTTGCCCTCGATCAGTCCCTGCTCGGCGAGCCCCTGGTACAGTCCTTTCAGATAGCCCGAGGATGCCTCCGATCCCGGCAGCAACATCGCTATTCTGGCGGGCTTCGTTCGTTCCTGGGCCTGGCTGCCGCCGGCGACAAATGCTCCGTAGATTGCAACAATGAAAAGCAGGAAGCGAATCTTCATGGCTTTGTTTTCATAGATACCGGCAAGGACACTGTTTCTGACGGGCAACAGTATTGATCCCGGTCGAAACGGGTCAAGGGTTACAGATTGTTTGCCGCCGGGCCGGACGCGAAGACCGAGTTGTATGTTGAGCATTTATTCGATTACCTCGTCGGCGCGCAGCACGAACGACTCGGGGATTGTCAGCTTGAGTGCTTTGGCGGTTTTCAGATTGAGAACAAGTTGGTATTTGGTCGGCTGTTCAATCGGAAGATCGCCGGGCCTGGCCCCGCGTAAAATCCTGTCGACATAGTCGGCGGCCCGCCGGAACAAATCCGGGAAGCCTGGTCCGTAGGCTATCAGGCCTCTCGCGCGAGACGCCCATCGTGATGGCCGGATCCGCGACATTGAACACCGCGAAAGACCAGGCTTTGCAGGAAATTTCTGACCAAAAAGCCTGACGCTCCGCATGCGCAGGCCGTTCTTTGGGGCATACCCCTGCCGGAGGATACCGGCCCTGACGGTCCCGGCCATGGCTTGCTTCACGTCAGACCGTGGTGTTCAAATGGAGCGCGAAGGCGGAACGAACCGATGACGACCACGACTGCCGCGTCCCAGCGCATTGCCGCGCGGGTCGGCACGACACATTTCTATTTCTATATGTCGCTCTGCTGCGCCGCTGTTGCCTTCACCAGCTTCACGCCGACATACTGGCTGCCGATGAAGGCGGGGACGCTGAAAGTGAACCCGATCGTTCACATCCATGGCGCGGTGTTTTTTGCCTGGTCGTTGTTCCTGGTGTTTCAGACCTGGCTTGCATCATCGGGACGCGTCGCCCGGCACCGCTCGGTCGGTATGATCGGCGTGTCGTTCGCAACGGCGATGACAATTTTCGGTACACTGGTTGCCATCAATGGGCTGAAGGAAGCCGCCGCGATCGGAATGCGGGACGAAGGAATTGCCTTTGTCATCGTTCCCCTGAGCACCATCGCATTCTTCGCCGTCGCCTTTACCCTCGCCGTTGTCTGGGTGCGCCAGCCCGACCTTCACAAGCGATTGATCCTTCTTGCAGCGATCTCGATTCTGGACGCCCCGATTGCGCGGTGGTTTTTGACGTTCCTCGCGCCTCCCGGTGCGGTCGGTCCGCCTCCCGTCGGTGCGGCGATACCTCCGGCCATCGTGGCCTATCTGCTTATCGTTGTCGCAATGGTTTTTGATTGGCGCACACGCGGGCGACCTCACGCCGTCTATGCGATAGGCGGTACGGCGCTGTTGCTGCTCAACCTGCTCAATTTACCGATCAGCTCGTCGCTTCCCTGGCACGCTTTCGCCAGCGGACTTCTGGCGCTCGCGCAATAGGGTTCGCTTCGATGCAACATCCGAGCATCATTGGTTACTCGGTCTTCAATGTGAAGGTTGCGCTTCTCCGGCCCGCCTGAACCTCGAGCGATCTCCGCCAAAATGAACGCCTCCGTCTGAGGATCTTTCTCCGGCGCTGCTAACAGCATTCCTGCCCGGCACTCTTTCAGTTTGCTGCGTCCGTGCCACAACCAGTCATGCTGCCCGAAGCCAAACAGGCCTCTCGATGCGCGTACTCCGTTCATCGATGCCTATCCTTCGTGGGTCCCCGGCTGTCCGCGTCAACGTCGGGCGTCTGCAGATATGTTGAGGCCAGGACGGCGACGACGCCGATCGTGATAGCCGCGTCCGCGATATTGAACACGGCGAACGACCAGGCCTTGTAGGAAACGTGGATGAAGTCGATGACCGAACCGATCCGCGCGCGGTCCAGCATGTTGCCAAGCGCTCCCCCAAGGATCAGGGCGATCCCCGTAGCCAGGATCGGCCTGCCGGACGGCACGCGGCTGAGCCACCAGCCCAATAGCCCGGAGGCCAGAAGGGACAGGCCGACCAGCGGCCAGCGCTGGATATCGCCCGAGAACTGAAACCAGCTGAACGAGATGCCCTTGTTGTGGGACAACACCAACTCGACCGATGGCAGGATCGCCATCGGGCGGTTGGCTTGCAGCGAATTGACCACGAGATGTTTGGTACCCTGGTCCAGCAATACGACGACAGCGACAAACCAGATCCAGCGGAGGCTGATGTGTGACGGCTTCCCGGTCATGCTCGATATCATCATCACTTCATCATCATCACTTCGGCCTGGCGGGTAGTCTCTATTCCGCCGCGTAATCTCTTTCCATCCCCACGGCTTTAGATGCCGCGTTGCAGCAATCCTGCCCGGTTGAGCTATCGTGGACGCAGTTTTCAACAGCGCCGCCGGCTGGACGGCCGGTCTGCCTGCCTGCGGCGAAACACCGCTAAATCGCTCTGGCCATGGACAAATACATCGATCGCCCGGCCTGGATTACCGTCGCTAAACATTCTTCCGAAGGCATCGGTTGAAGCGCCTGCGGATGAACGTGCAAAATTGAGTAGTGGAGGGTTACCCCCGCACCACGCTGGTTGTAGGTCGGGAAAGCGACATTCGAGAAACCTGATCAGTGTTGCAGCGAAATCACAGACTCGGGCGCGCCTGTAAATTATAAATTTGTTCATCAACAACGTAGCAGGGAAAAAGTCGTCATGAGTAAGTTAACGAGAATTTTGATGGGTTGTATCGCGGCGGGTGCGCTGAGCGTTTCCGCCCACGCAGCGGACTTGCCGATGAAGGCAGCTCCGATGGCTCCGATGGCTCCGGCTTGGAATTGGAGCGGCTTCTATTTCGGTGCCAACGTCGGCGCCGGATGGGGAACGACCGAAACCAACCTTTCTTCGGTTTCTATTCCGGCTATTCCGCTTACCATTCCGATCGGCCTTCCGCTGTCCCAGAACAGCATGAGCGGCATCCTCGGCGGCGTGCAGGCTGGATACAATTGGCAGGCCGGTTGGGCTGTGCTCGGCATTGAAGGCACTATCTCGGGTGCGGATATCAAGGGAACAACCCCCTGCGTCGTGATCCTGTCCTGCACCGAAAAGACCAATTGGCTCGCGACAGCTTCGGCGCGTCTCGGCGCCGTCGTGCTGGATCGCGGTCTGGTGTACGTCAAGGGCGGTGCCGCCTGGCAGAACACCCGGACCGAGATGGCTTTGCCCGGCATTCTGGCTGGTCTTGTGGGTGTTAACGATGTCGTAAACGGGACCCACACCAATGTCGGCTGGTTGGTCGGCATGGGCACCGAGTGGGCGATCACCAAGAACTGGACGGCCTTCGTCGAGTACGACTACATGAACTTCCAGAAAAAGACGGACGCGTTCCCCATCGTGCCGCTCCCCATTATCGCCCTCAACCTGGACGTCAAGAGCACGCTCTCGGTTGCCAAGGTCGGCGTGAACTACAAGTTCGACTGGGCTGGCCCGGTCGTCGCGAAATATTGATCTCATCCACCATTCCAACGGAAAGCCCCGGCATCGTCCGGGGCTTTTTTGTGGGTCTGGAATACCTGGGCTACCCGACGGGCAAATCACTAAAACCTGTCAAGCCCCTTAATGAAAAATATTCTGCTTTTCAGAATACCCAAATCAGTTCTATATCTCTGCCGTCCCCGCCCACCCAGAAGGGGCGTTCGCGGTCGTCACGGACGCAGGGTGCGGGATGCGATGGACGCGGGATGGTGCTTTGGACGAGAGCATCAGTCGCGGATGGCGAAATCGTGTGGTCCTGACACCCTCACGCCGGTGTCAAGCTGGCGAAGACAAATCGCTTAAGCGACGGTGGCAACAGAGCGGGGCTCACCGAGGAGATCGCGTATAAGCCGTAAACCGTCGCGTGCGGGAATGTCGGGTAACTCCGGTGAACTCTTAGTGGACTACACTCGTGTGCTTTCTACCTTTTTGCACGCGGGGCTATGGGTGCATTGGGCGCCCGGCATTCCCCACGCCCTTTCCGGGCGGAACGAAAAGCACAACCCGGGCGAAATAGCGCCGCGGGATCGAGGACTCATATCTCTCAACGTCATTGCGAGGAGCGACAGCGACGACGTGTCCGCCGTAGCTCAACGAGCGAAGGCGGAAGCAATCCAGCTTGTTTCCTTCGCTCAAACAAAGCCGGATTGTTTCGCGGAGCCTGTCATCGGGCGGCGCTTCGCGCCGACCCGGTGGCTCGCAATGACGATTTCGGGATCGCGCAACACACTCGCCGTCATCCTGAGGTGCTCGCCCAGCGGTGCACTTGCACCGCTGGCGAGTCTCGAGGATGAGCGACAGGCGCGGTGGCTTCTCATCCTTCGAGGCTCGCCGAGGAGGCTCGCACCTCAGGATGACGGTGGTGGTTGTTTGAAATTCAAATCTTCAAAGCCGAAAGGCCGAAGATTCCTGCTTTCGCAGGAACCACGCCGCCGAATCAATCCGCTTTGGTCCGATACGCCGCGAGAAACATCCGGGTCGCGCTTGCGACCACTTGCGCGGTCCGTTCCGCCGAGGGCGCGGATGCCGCCTGAAAAACAAACGGCAAGAACAGCGAGGCCTGACAGGTCATCATGAATTGCGATGCCGCCAGATCGCTGTCCGCCATCTTCAACTCGCCCACGTCGGCGCGAGCGTCGAGATAGGCGGCAAGCCTGGCGGTCGTATGCGCGATCACATTGTCGTAGAAACGGCGGCCGACATCCGGCATCCGCTCGGCAATTGCCATCACGGTGCGAACTGCCGAGCCGCCGCGCGGCCGGCACAACAGCTCGATATAGGCCTGTCCGAACTCCTGCAGCGTCGTCGCCACGTCGCGTTCGGGGTCGAAATTGAAAGCCACCTTTTGCTGGTCGAGTACTTCTTCCTCGACGATGGCCTCGAAAAGACGGTTCTTGTCGGCGAAATAGACGTAGAGCGTTCCCTTGGAGACGCCGGCCGATCGCGCGATCTCGCCCATGCTGGCGCCGTCAAACCCGAGATCCATGAAGACCTTGGTGGCGCCGTCGAGGATCTGGCGGCGTTTTGAGCTGTCCTCGTCGCCGCCGCCGGAAAGGAGGGTAATGGGTTGGGCTGCAACCATTAGTTTATCTTCTCCGGAAAAATCCGGCCCTGGAATCGCCTCTGGAAACACCTCGGAAGGAACTCGGGAACTAAGATGCACTACGTAGAATGTATCTTGACCGAACCGTTCGGTCAATGTTAATTTGATATTGAGGAGGCGGGGCCCTTTTGGGCTGCCTGCCTTGAGACATTGTAATGGGGAGGCCTTGATGGCCGCTGCGAGAGACCAGGCCGCGCGTATCCTTCGTCCTGAGCCGGATTCGGCAGAGGGCGGACCGGCGCGTGACGCTTCCGCCGTTCTCGCCGACCAGCTTCGGGCCCATCTTTCGGAAGAGACCGCGCGCCGCCCCGCCGAGGCGCCGGCATCAGGACAAGCCGGCCATCGACAAGCCCGCGATCGACAAGCCCGCCGTGGCCCCGGCCGCTTCCGCTCAACCGGCGGCGCCGAAATCCGGCAAGCGCAAACTCGTTTTGATGGGCGTCGGCGTGCATGCTCGCGCTCGCCGCGGCAAGCTACGGCGTCCACTATGTCCTGGTCGGGCGGTTTTATCGTCTCGACCGACGACGCCTATGTGCGCGCCAACAACACCACGCTCGGCGCGCGGGTGTCCGGCCATATCGCGGCAATCCTTCCCGGGGACAACGCCATGGTCCATGCCGGCGACGTGATCTTCAAGATCGACGACGGCGACTACCGCATCGCGGTGGATGCCGCGCGCACCAGGATCGCGACCCAGCAGGCCACCATCGACCGTATCGGCCGCCAGGTCACCGCGCAGGAAAGCGCGGTCGAGCAGGCCAACGCGCAACTGGCTTCCGCGGAAGCCGGCCTGAAGCGCGCCGGCCTCGACTACGACCGCCAGCAGGCGCTGAGCACCAAGGGTTTTGCCTCGCGCGCGACGTTCGAAGTGTCCGAAGCCGGACGCGACCAGGGCGCTGGCGGCGGTGAAGGCGGCGCAGGCGGCCTATGACGCGGCGCGCGACAATGTCGAAGTCACCAAGGCGCAGCAGGCCGAAGCCCGCGCGCAGCTCGCGGAATTGCAGACCTCGCTCGCCAAGGCCGAGCGCGATCTCGATTTCACCTCGGTGCGCGCGCCGGTCGACGGCATCTTCTCCAACCGCCTGGTCTCCACCGGCGACTTCATCGTGGTCGGGCAGCGGCTCGGCAATGTGGTGCCGCTCGACGACGTCTTCATCGATGCCAATTTCAAGGAGACGCAGCTCAAGCGCATCCGTCCGGGCCAGCCGGTGACGATCTCGGTCGACGCCTATGGCCATCGCAAGTTCGCGGGCATCGTCGACAGCATTTCGCCGGCGGCGGGCTCGGTGTTCACGCTGCTGCCGCCGGACAACGCCACCGGCAACTTCACCAAGATCGTGCAGCGGCTTCCGGTTCGCATTCGCGTGCCGAAGGACGTCGCACGGCAGAACCTGCTGCGCGCCGGCATGTCGGTCTACGCCACCGTCGATACCACCGCCGGCGCCAGGGATGCCGACAGCGAAGCCGACCTCGACGCGCCGGCGATGATCCATCCGCAATAATGCCTGAATCGGGCGGCGCGCCCGGTTCGACGATACGTCCTGACCCGAGCAGATCATGTCCAGCGCCACCCCCACCGCACCCACCCTCCGGATGACTGATCGCCGCGCCTCGCCGTCGAGCGCATCGCGCCGCGCCGGCTGGTCGCGTTTCTCATCATGGTGTTCGGGATGTTCATGTCGATCCTGGACATCCAGATCGTCTCGGCGTCGCTCACCGATATCCAGGCCGGCCTGTCGGCCAGTTCGAGCGAAATATCGTGGGTGCAGACCGCCTATCTGATCGCCGAAGTGATCGCGATTCCGCTGTCCGGATTCCTGTCGCGCGCGCTCGGCACCCGGTTGCTGTTCGCGATTTCCGCCTCCGGCTTCACCTTCGCCAGCTTCCTGTGCGGCTTCGCCTCCTCGATCGAGCAGATGATCCTGTGGCGCGCGATCCAGGGATTTCTCGGCGCCGGCATGATCCCGACGGTGTTCGCATCGGCCTATACGGTGTTTCCGCGTTCGAAATTCCATATCGTCGGCCCGATCATCGGCCTGGTCGCCACGCTGGCGCCGACCATCGGCCCGACCGTCGGCGGATTCATCACCGACGCGATGTCGTGGCACTGGCTGTTCTTCATCAACGTCGTTCCCGGCATCGGCATCACCATCGGCGTGCTGGATGCTGGTCGATTTCGACCAGCCGAACTTCAAGCTGCTCGATCATTTCGACTGGTGGGGCCTGATCGCGATGGCGGGATTTCTGGGCGCGCTCGAATACGTGCTCGAGGAAGGGCCGCAATATGAATGGATGCAGGATACCTCGGTCGCGGTCTGCGCCTGGATCGGCGGGCTCTCCGCGATCGCCTTCTTCTGGCGCGTGCTGACCGCGCAAGAACCGATCGTCGATATCAGGGCCTTCACCGACCGCAATTTCGCCGTCGGCTGCATGATCTCGTTCTGCGTCGGCATCGGCCTTTACGGCCTGACCTACATGTATCCGCGCTATCTCGCCGAGGTGCGCGGCTACAGCGCGCTGATGATCGGCGAGACCATGTTCGTCTCCGGCGTCACCATGTTCCTCACCGCGCCGATCGTCGGACGCCTGATGCTGAAGGTCGACATGCGCCTGATCATCGCGGCCGGCCTCGTCATCTTCGCGCTCGGCTCCTGGCAGATGACCTGGATCACCCGCGACTACGATTTCTACGAGCTGCTGGTGCCGCAGATCCTGCGCGGCATCGGCATGATGTTCGCGATGGTGCCGACCAACACCATCGCGCTCGGCACGCTGCCGCCGGACCGGGTGAAGAACGCCTCGGGGCTGTTCAACCTGACGCGCAATCTCGGCGGCGCGGTCGGGCTCGCGGTCATCAACCAGGTGCTGAACGATCGCACCGACCTGCATATCTCGCGGTTGCAGGACCGGGTGACCTGGGGCAACGCCACCGCGACCGAAACGCTCAACATGTTCACCCAGCGCCTGCAGGGCATGGGCGACGCCTCGCTGATGGCGATGAAGCAATTGTCCCAGATCGTGCACCGCCAGGCGGTGGTGATGGGATATGGCGACGCCTTCTTCATCCTGACGCTGTTCTATTTCGGCCTCAGCCTGCTGGTCATGCTGCTGAAGAAGCCGGCGCCGCAATGACGGCTCGGCGCCGGCGCACTGAGCGCTCCGATATTGTCTGCTCGCGGCGGTTCATGCTTGAACGGCGTCATGACGCGCGGCCTTTCCATCTCTCACCAAGGACCGACTCCCGGCGCGTGCAGACGGCTGCCGCGCGATGGATCGCCGGCGCGCTGGTGTTGACCGCGACGGTGTGGCTTGCGGCGTTCGCCGGACTGCTGGCGATTTCCAACCGTGTCCACGACGATGTGCCGGTATTATCTGGCGGCCAAGCTTCCGCTGCTGCAATTGCGCCCCGAACTGATCTTTGCCGGCGACAGCCGCACCTATTATGAGGTCGATCCCGGCCTTGCGTCGCGCAATTGATGGGCAAGCCGCCGGGCGCTGCGGTCAATATCGCCTATGAGGCGGGCGAGCCGCTGGCGGTGCTTGCCGCCATCCACCGTCGAGCCGGAGCGGTTCGAGCACGCGCGTCTGGTGATCAGCCTGACGCCGCCCATCCTGAACGAGGGCGTGCGGACCGCGGCGGTCAATCCGCAGGACGTCACCGCGAGGCTTGGCGTTGCCGGAGCAGATGGCGACATTCCTGCCGCTGCGCATCGGCACGCTGATCCGCTTCGTCCGCGAAGCCTTCCGTCGCGGCTGGCCGCCGATCAGCATATCGCCGATACGGGCCGCTGCCGCCGGATTTCGGGCTGGTAAAGCTGCAGATCGCCTCCCGATTACAGGTGGCCCGGCAATATCAGCTCGCATGCGTATTATGCCGGCTGGGGCCTGTCCGGCCCAAAGTCCCGCTATGAAATCGACGCGCTCTGCGACACCGTCAGGCTGGTGCGCAAGCTCACCGTGGTATTTCCGCCCTGGGCCGTGCGTTACGACCGCGATGCCGATCCGGCGTGGCGGGACATGGAGCAGGAAATCGTCGCGCTGATCGAGCATGCCGGCCGCCGCTGCGGCTTCGACGTGCTCGACATTCAGTCGGTCCCCGGGCTGACACAGGAAAATTTCTTCGACGAAGTCGCATGTCAACGATACCGGCGTTCCGATCTATACGCGCTATCTCATGACGCAGCTGAAGCCCTAGCTGCGCCCATGCTGTTCAGCTCCTACACGTTCCTGTTTCAGTTCCTGCCCGCAACGCTGCTGGCGTTTGCCGCGGCGCGCCGCCATTCGCCGCGCGCCGGCATCATGGTGCTGCTGGGCGCGTCGCTGTTTTTCTACGGCGCGTGGCGTCCGGTCTATCTGCTGCTGCTGCTGGCATCGATCGCGGTCAATTTTTGCCTGGGCCTGCGGATGGAGGATCCGCTGCGCCGCCGCGCCATCGGCATGTTCGGCGTCGCGCTCAATCTGGCGGTGCTGTGCTATTTCAAATACACCAACTTCATCCTCGACAGCCTGAACGCGCTGACCGGCGCGCCGCTGCCGTTCGTCAACATCATCCTGCCGCTCGGCATCTCGTTTTTCACCTTCCAGCAGATCGCCTATCTGGTCGACGTGATGCGCGGCGCCAGGGTCGAGCGCGACATCGTCAGCTACGCGCTGTTCGTGTCGTTCTTCCCGCATCTGATCGCGGGGCCGCTGGTGCATCACGCCGAGATGATCCCGCAGTTCAAGCGCGGCCGCACCGGGCGCTCGGCGGTGCTGGCGGCGCGGGGGCTGGCGATCTTCGCCGCCGGCCTGTTCAAGAAGGTCGTGATCGCCGACAATCTGGCGCAGTTCGTCAGCGCCGGTATTCGCGCATCTCGACGCCGGCGGCGGCGTCACCACGCCGTGGGCGTGGCTGGCGACGCTGGCCTACACGCTGCAAATCTATTTCGATTTCTCCGGCTATTCCGACATGGCGATCGGGCTGGCGCTGTTGTTCGGCATCCGGCTGCCGGTGAATTTCCGCTCGCCCTACAAGGCCGCCTCGATCATCGATTTCTGGCGGCGCTGGCACATCACGCTGTCGCGCTTCCTGCGCGACTATCTCTACATTCCGCTCGGCGGCAACCGGCTCGGCGAGCGGCGCCGCTATCTGAATTTGCTGGTGACGATGCTGCTCGGCGGGCTCTGGCACGGCGCCGGCTGGAATTTTCTGGTGTGGGGCGGCCTGCACGGGCTCTATCTCGTGTATCAATCATCTCTGGCAGTCCTGGCGCGGCCACGATGTGCGCGCAGGGGCGGGCACTGCGCTTGCGACAGCGACGGGAATTCTGTCTTGGGCCGTCACATTTCTCGCCGTGGTCATCGCCTGGGTGTTCTTCCGCGCCAAAACCACGGCAGGCGCTTGGCAGATGCTGGGTGGTCTGTTCGGCTTTGAAGCCGACAGCTCCGCCTATGTGTCGCCGGGGATTTTGCGGGTGATGGATCTGCCGGTGCTGGTGGGCGAGCAGCGGTTGCTGCTGATCGGCAGCTTGCATTGTGGCGCTGAGCCTCGTCATTGCGCTCAGCCTGCCGAACGTGCCGCAGCTGTTTCGCTATCGCGAATATCGCCGCGCGCCGGAGCACGGCGCGTTCGTGCATTGGCGGCCGAATGGCGCGTGGGCGTTGTTCGCCGCGCGGCGCTCGCGATTTCGCTGTTCGGCATGTGGCAGCGGCTGGAATTTCTGTATTTTCAGTTCTAGATGCGCCGATCCGATAACTCCGGGATATTGCAAAAATCCCGCGACGCATCTATAAGCCACACATCGTCGCTCGAACCGGGGAGGGAATTTGCATGATTTCGATCTATTCGCAGACCGCGCCCTCGCGTCCGATGCTCACGCTGGACGTTTGTTCGACCCTTTAAGGGCCGTTTCCGCCAGGTTCGATCGGGTCTGACGTCCCGATCTCCCGCTTCTCCGCTAAGTAACTGATATTTTTCAACGATGCCCGGATTTGGCCCAGCCGTCGCGCGTCAATCAAGGAGCCGGCTTGCGCGAACCGCAGCCGGATAACGCCATGACCGCTCTAGTCAAAAAACGTCCTGCCGCCATTCGCGTGGTGTTGCCGTTCGTGTTTCGACACTGGCTGCAGCAGCCGGCCGCCGCCGCCGTGGTCGGCATCGGCCTGCTCGGCGCGACCATTGCCGATCTGTTCATGCCGCTGTTTTCGGGGCGTCTCGTTGACGCCATGACGCTGGGCGCGGCAGACCCGGCGGCGCGCGGCGCCGCGTTGACGGCCTTCGGTGCGATCGTGGCGCTCGGCCTGTTGTCGATGCTGCTGCGCCTCGGCGGATTGCAGGCGATCGTGCCTTTCACGCTGCGGATCATGTCCGACGTGTCGCGCGAGGCCTTCATGCGCGTGCAGCGCTTCTCGACCGACTGGCACGCCAACAGCTTTGCCGGCTCGACGGTGCGCAAGATCACCCGCGGCATGTGGGCGCTCGATCTGCTCAACGACACCATCCTGATGGCGCTGCTGCCGTCGCTGATGGTGCTGGTGGGCTCGATGATCCTGCTCGGGCTGCACTGGCCGTCGCTCGGCCTCGTGGTGGCGGTCGGCGCGATGGTCTACATCCCGATGGCGGTGCTGTTCTCGACGCGCTACATCGCGCCGGCCGCGCGCGTCTCCAATGCCTGGGACACCAAGGTCGGCGGCACGCTGGCCGATGCGCTGACCTGCAACGCGGTGGTGAAATCGTTCGGCGCCGAAGCGCGCGAGGATGCGCGGCTGGCGCGCGTCATCGGCCGCTGGCGCACGCGCGTGCGCCGGACCTGGCTGCGCTACAACTACACCGCGACGGCGCAGCTGTCGGTGCTGCTGTGCCTGCGCGCCTCGGTGATCGGCGGCGCGCTGCTGCTGTGGATCGCCGGCCGGGCCTCGCCCGGCGACGTCACCTATGTGCTGACCAGCTACTACATCATCCACGCCTATCTGCGCGACGTCGGCATGCACATCAACAACCTGCAGCGCTCGGTCAACGACATGGAGGAACTGGTCGCGATCCACGACGAGGCGATCGGCATTGCCGATGCCGCCGATGCGCGGCCGATCGAGCATCGATGGCGGCCGCATCGTGTTCGACGACGTGACGTTCCATTACGGCGGCCATCGCACGCCGCTGTATGACGGCCTGTCGGTGGACATCCGCGCCGGCGAACGCGTCGGGCTGGTCGGGCGCTCCGGCTCCGGCAAGACCACCTTCGTCAAGCTGGTGCAGCGGCTCTACGACGTCAGCGGCGGACGCATCCTGATCGACGGTCAGGATATCGCCGAGGCAACGCAGCATTCGCTGCGCAGCCAGATCGCGATCGTGCAGCAGGATCCGATCCTGTTTCATCGCTCGCTGGCCGAGAACATCGCCTATGGCCGGCCCGGCGCCAGCATGGCGGCGATCGAGCAGGCCGCGCGCCTCGCCAACGCGCATGAGTTCATCCTGCGGCTGCCGAAAGGCTACGGCACGCTGGTCGGCGAACGCGGCGTCAAGCTGTCGGGCGGCGAGCGGCAGCGGGTGGCGCTGGCGCGCGCGTTCCTGGCCGATGCGCCGGTCCTGATCCTGGACGAGGCGACCTCGAGCCTCGACTTCGGAGTCGGAAGCGTTGATCCAGCAGGCGATGGAGCGGCTGATGAAGGGACGCACCTCGATCGTGATCGCGCACCGGCTGTCGACCGTGCGCAGCCTCGACCGCATCCTGGTGTTCGACCGCGGCCAGATCGTCGAGCAGGGCAGCCATGCCGCGCTGGCCAATCGGCCCGGAGGAATTTATCGCGGGCTGTTCGAGCGGCAGGCGACGGAATTCGTCTCGCTCACGGCGGCCGGATAAGGATGGCTATCGTTCCGGTTCGGCTCTGTGAGCCGGCCCGGAATAGCGGCGCTACCGCGCGCCGATGCTGCTCCAGACCAGCCCAACCCCGGAAAGAAACAACAGGCCGAGCACGATGTCGCGGAAATTTCGGTCGCTCAGCGCGTGATAGGCGCGCGCGCCCAGCCACGCGCCGATCATGGTGCCGGGAAAAGCCAGCAGCGTGAGCCAGATCACTTCCTGATGGACCAGGCCGGCGGCGGCCTGCAGGCAAAATGCGGCGGCCAGATACCGTCCAGTTGAAGGTCTGGAAAATGGCGCGGCGCTCTTCCTTGTTCCAGCCGCGCACGCTGGCCCACAGAATGGGAAGCGGGCCGGACAGGCCGGCAAGGCCGCCCAGGATACCGCCGGCGAATCCGACGATCCGGCATCGGCCGTTTGCCCGCCAAAGCTGAATGCCATCGGCGCGCGCTGGAAATACAGCGCGGTTGGAAACACCAGCAGCAACACGCCGACGCTCAGTTTGAATATGTCGGGATCGGCGTGAGGCGATCAGCAGCGTGCCAACCGGCACGCCGGCAAGGCCGCCGATCAGGAACGGCCAGACCAGTTTGAAATCGATCGTGCGCCAGATCGAAGGCATGGTCGAGGTCTGGGCGATGACCGAACAGATCAGCACCAGCGGCACTGCGACGGTGGGCGGCAGAACGTAGAGCCAAATTCCCAGCGCCATCAGCGCGGTTCCGAAAGCCGGCGAGGCCGGCCACGAAGCCGCCGGCAAGCGCGCCGACAAACAGAATCACAAACGTGAATGTATCCACAGCTGATCCGAATGACGATAGTAGCTGGGTTGCGTTTACATCACGCCACGGGCAGGTACTATCGCAAATCACCCGGCACGCTCGCGATAATGAGGAAACATCATGGGAAAAACTTTTCTGGTCTGCCACGGCGCGTGGGGTGGCGGGTGGTCGTGGAAGAAGATGCACCCGTTGATGCAAGCGGCTGGGCATCGCCTGGTCGACGCCGACTTACACGGGACTCGGCGAGCGCGCGCATCTGGCCAATCCGTCGATCGATCTCGAAACCCACATCCAGGACATCCTGAACGTCATCAAATATGAGGATCTGCGCGATATCGTGCTGATCGGCCACAGCTACGGCGGCATGGTCGCAACCGGCGTGGCCGACCGCGCCCGCGACCGGATCGCGCAATTGATTTACCTCGATGCATTCGTGCCCGGCGACAGCCAGTCATTGCACGATCTGAACGAGCCGGGACGGCAGCGCGATGCTGGAACTGGCCAAGGCCGGCGACGGCTGGCGAGTGCCGCCGTTGCCGCCTCCGCCGGACACGGCGCCGGCCGACCTTGAATGGCTCTGCGGGACGCCGCGTCGATATGCCGATCAGATGTTTCGAGACAAAGCTAAAGCTTCGCAACGGCGAGCCATCATTGCCGCGCAGCTATATCTACGCCACGCGCATCTCGCCGGCCGATACGTTCGGTCAATTTGCCAGGCGGGCTAAAGCCGAGGCGGGCTGGGGTTACCATGAGATCGACGCCAGCCATTCGCCGGCCGTGACCGCGCCGGAAGTGTTGATGGCGTTGCTGCAGGAGATTGTACGGTAGGCGTCTAGCGCGGGATTAATCTTGATCGAATCGGTCGTTCCGCGTATTCGGTCGACCTCTCCCTGGGGAGAGGTGGCCGGGCCAGCGAACAATCCCGCTTTAGCTACGCGTTAAAGCATCGACGCCCTAGATCGAGAGTACCCCCCAACCCGCGACGACATGCGCGCCACTCCAGAACCATGTTGCTCCGTCGTGGGCCGCTTGCAGGCTGAAGAATCGCTTATTCCAGTTGGGGTCGTGGGTGAAGCGAACGTTTTCGATCTTGAAATCGGATTGGCGTCGTTTCCATTCGATCGACCAGGCCAGATGCGCCTCGTCGAGTTGCTGCCGCAGTTTCGAAACTTCGACGACATAGGGTTGCGGGAAAAGAACTATCGGCAGCATGCATCGCTCGCTTCGCTCTTATCCGTTCAATCTAGCGAACGTCGCGCGTTCGTTCAACGTTGAGCGCCCGAAAATTGGCGAGGGGTCCGGCGCGTTACGCCGAACCCCTCATTTTCAGATATCAGCCAGCCTGTAAGCCGGGTTTTGTAGGGCACCGCCCGCTTGCGCGGACGATACGTGACGGCCATTCCTCTGGGACAACGTTTGCACGTGGCCTCGAGCAACCTACCCGGACGGCGAGCCTGACATCGCCCTGCGGTGTTATCGCTCTTGCAGCGAACAGTCCCGCGTTGCCGTCCCTATTCGGTCTTGCTCCCGGTGTGGTTTGCCATGCCGTTTCCGTTGCCGGACCCGCGGTGCGCTCTTACCGCACCTTTTCACCCTTACTCGCCCCGCCGTAGCCCTCCGCAAGCGAGGGTGGGTGGGGGAAGCGGTTCGTTCTCTGTGGCACTGTCCCTGGGGTCGCCCCCGCCGGATGTTATCCGGCACCGTATGTCGATGGAGCCCGGACTTTCCTCTCCCGCAGCCTTTCGACCGTAGCGGGAGCGGCCGTCCGGCCGACTGACGCCCTAAGGCATGGGGGCTCAAAGCGGTCGCGTCAAGCCGATAAGGTCACGCTGTGGCCGCTCAAAATAAATTATCCTGAAGATGTCGTTTTGCGATTGGCCGGTTCGACTGGATGTCGGCGAAGTACAGCCGATCAAAGGGAGTTATGGAGATGCAGTATCTGTTGATGATCTATCGAAACGAAGCCGAATTCGGCAAAATGGACGCGGCGGCAGCGCAAGAAGATGACGGCGGAATATGGCGCATTCACCCAGTCCATCATCCAGAGCGGCCATTTCAAGGCCGGCGACGGACTGCAGCCGACCTCGACCGCGACGACCGTGCGCGTCCGCGACGGCAAGACCTTGACGACGGATGGCCCGTTCGCGGAGACGCGCGAGCAACTCGGCGGCTACTATCTGGTCGAAGCCAAGGATCTCGATACCGCGCTTGGCATTGCCGCGCGCATTCCCGGCGCCAAGACGGGTTCGATCGAGGTCAGGCCGGTCATGGTCTATGATTGATGGCCGACGCCGTCATTCCGGGGCGATGCAAAGCATCGAACCCGGAATGCTCGAGATTCCGGGTCTGGTCGCTACGGACCACCCGGAATGACCGCGTTGAATGATGCGATCCCATGACGCCCGCCGAAATCGACAAAATATTCCGCGACGAGGCGGGCCGGGCGCTGGCGACGCTGATCCGCCTGCTCGGCGATTTCGATCTCGCCGAGGATGCGTTGCAGGATGCGTTCGCGGTCGCACTGGAACGCTGGCCCGCCGCCGATCCGCCGTCCAATCCGCGCGCCTGGCTGGTCAATGTCGCACGCAACAAGGCGATCGACCGGATCCGCCGGCAAATCGCATTTCGCGGCAAGCAGCAGGAGCTGTTGCGGGAAATCGAAGTCGCTGCGCCGGCTGCGTCCGTGGCGACGAAGCCGGCGATGCGGCGCTCGACGACGACATGCTGCGGCTGATCTTCATCTGTTGCCACCCGGCGTTCTCCGCCGAGGTCCAGGTCGCGCTGACGCTGCGCACGGTGTGCGGGCTGACCACGGCGCAGGTCGCGCGCGCGTTTCTGGCCGGCGAGGACGCCATGGCGCAGCGGCTGGTTCGCGCCAAGCAGAAAATCCGTCTCGCCGGCATTCCCTACGAGGTGCCGGAACGCGAAGCGCTGGAGCCGCGGCTGCGCGGCGTGCTCGCGGTGATCTATCTCGTCTTCACCGAAGGCTATGCGGCGACCTCGGGCGAAGATCTGATGCGGCCGGATCTGGCGCGCGAAGCGATCCGGCTTGGCCGTCTGCTCGACGGCCTGATGCCGCAGCGGGGCGAGATCAAGGGATTGCTGGCGCTGATGCTGCTGCACGATGCGCGCCGCGCCGGGCGGGAGACCGCGGGCGGCGATATCGTGCTGCTGGAAGAGCAGGATCGCGCGCTGTGGGACAACGAGCAGATCGCCGAAGGCTCGAGGCTGGTGGAAGATGCGCTGCGGATGCCGGGCCGGCCGGAATCCTATGCGGTTCAGGCCGCCATCGCCGCACTGCATGCGCGGGCGCCGAACTATAAGGACACCGACTGGCCGCAGATCGCCGGCCTCTACGAAGTGCTGCTGCGGATCAGCCCGTCGCCGGTGATCGAGCTCAATCACGCCGCGGCGGTGTCGATGGTCGACGGGCCGGCGCGCGCGCTGGATCTGATCGATGCGCTGGAAGCCCGCGGCGGACTGAACGGCTATGATCTGATGCCGGCGGTTCGCGCCGATCTGTTGCGCCGGCTCGGCCGGCGCGAAGCCGCGCGCGAGGCCTATCGCGCGGCGACATCCGCGACGCAACTGGAACCGTTGCGGCGGCTCTATGCGCGGCGGATGGCGGAAATGAATGAAGGAAACGTCGTTTCGTCGCCGTGAACTAGATCACCGCGCCGCGACCGCCTGGTTGTCGATCGAAAGACTGGCCAGCAGCGCGTGCAGCGTGGTCAGCGTCGAATGATCGGCGACGCCGTCGACGCGGGCGGGGCGGAAGTGGCGCTGGAAGGCGGTCGACACTTCCATGGTCGCGCCGTCGTATTTTCCGGTTGTCGGCACGCCGTAGCCATATCGGGCCAGCGCTGCCTGCAGCCGGCGACCTCGTCGCTGATGGCTGCCGAGCTTGAGCGTTTCGCCGCGCACGATCGGCGCCGGCTGCACCCAATGGCCGACGCCGGAATTGGCCAGCGAATGCCAGGGAAATTTCTCGCCGGGATCTTTCTTGCGGGCCGGCGCGACGTCGGAATGCGCCAGCACCCGATGCGACGGCACCTTGCGGCGGAGCATGATGCCGCGGCACAGCGCGATCACGGCGGCGATCTGGCGCAGCGGAAATTCCGGATAGCCCCAGTCATGGCCGCGATTGACGATCTCGATGCCGATCGAGCAGGAATTGATGTCTTCTTCGCCGGCCCAGGACGACACGCCGGCATGCCAGGCGCGCTTGGCTTCCGGGCACGCATTGCACGATGCGGCCGTCTTCCAGCACGATGTAATGCGCGGAAACTTCGGTGCCCGCGGTGCAGAGCTGCGCGATCGCGCCTTCGACATCGGGCATGCCGGTGTAGTGCAGCACGATCATGTCGGGCAGGCGGCCCTTGTTCCGGTCGCCGTAATTCGCCGACGGGATGACGTCGGAAGCGATCGAGGAATCCGGCGTGAATGGTCTTCATGTTCGCGTTGGTCCTGGGGAGCGGAGCGACGGGCGCGTTGACGCTTCGATCCAGACCAGCAGGCGCGAACGAACCAAGCGACATATGACTACTCAAACCGGGCAGGAGAACGGCAACAGTGCGCTTTCAAGACGAACCTCGTTTACTATTCCTTTACGATGTCGTCGGCGCAATGCGGGAGTGGGCGCGCCGCTTCGCATTTTGGCCGAGTGTGTGCGGGATGCATCACCTCCAAATCGTCCTGATCCATCAACGCTTTCTTAACGCTAACTGCCGTTACTAAGTGGTGAAGAGCCGAACCGGTTTGGGGACGGCCGAGGCCCTGTTGACGCTCGAAATCCCATGGCAGCCCACCAAATCCCGTCGGGAAATCAGGGTTTGCGATTTGGGCCGCATCGGAAGCGGCAATCTCGCCTCGAAATGGCTTTTCGACCGGAAAAGCCCGGCGAAGCGCAGATATTTGAGGCGCAATGGGCCCGTTCGCGTCCAGTTTCCGCATTCCAGGCCGGACCGCGCCCGGAGCCGGGGCATGAATCCGTCCGCTCCACCGTCATATCCCCGTGCTGGGCCGCCAGGCCGTCGAGATGCTGGCGCCCCGCGACGGCGGCATCTATGTCGACGCCACCTTCGGGGCCGGCGGCTACAGCCGGGCCATTCTCGAATGCCGCCGGAACCCGCGTCATCGGCATCGACCGCGACCGCTCCGCCATCGCCGGCGGGTTCGATCTGGTCGACCGGTCGGGCGGCCGGCTGACCCTGGTCGAGGACCGGTTTTCCAATCTCGCCGAGATTTGCGCCGCGCAGGGCATCGACGCGGTCGACGGCGTCGTGATGGACGTCGGCGTGTCCTCGATGCAGCTCGACGAGGCCGAGCGCGGCTTCTCGTTCCGGCTCGGCGGCCCGCTCGACATGCGGATGGGCCATGACGGCCCGACCGCGGCGGATGTGGTCGCGAAGGCGTCCGAAGCCGATCTCGCCAACATCATCTACATCTTCGGCGAAGAGCGTCATTCCCGCGGCGTCGCCCGCGCCATCGTCGCCGCGCGCAAGGAAGCGCCGATCACGACCACGCGGGCGCTGGCCGATATCGTCGCGCAAGGTGGTGCGGTCCAAGCCCGGCGAGATCCATCCGGCGACGCGGACGTTTCAGGGCTTGCGGATTTTCGTCAACGAGGAACTCGACGAACTGCATCTGGCGCTGTCGGCGGCCGAGCGCGTGCTGAAGCCGGGCGGCCGGCTGGCGGTGGTGTCGTTTCATTCGCTGGAAGACCGCATCGTCAAGAATTTCCTGGTCGAGCGCGGCAAGGCCGGCGGCGGATCGCGGCATCTGCCCGAAATCGCGCAGGCCGCGCCGAGCTTTCAGATCCTGACCAAGCGTCCGGTCACGCCCGGCGACGGCGAGATTGCCGCCAATCCGCGCGCGCGCTCGGCCAAACTGCGCGCCGCCGAGCGCACCGCGGCGCCCGCGCATGCCGCCGCCGAATTGCCGGCATGGCCGGTGCTCGCCGACGTGATGAGGGGAGGCTGACCATGCGGTTCATCCATCTCCTCGTGATCGGCGTCCTGGTGTTCGCCGCCGCCTATGTCTACCGGATCAAGATGGAATCCACCGTGCGCACCGAGCGCGTGCTGCGGCTGCATGCCGACATTCGCGAGCAGCGCGACGCCATCGCGGCGCTGCGCTCGGAATGGGCCAAGCTCGACGCGCCGCTGCGGCTGCAGGGCCTTGCCGAACGCCATCTGCCGCTGAAGCCGCTCACCGCCACGCAATACGATTCATTGAAGAACCTGCCGGAGCGGCCGCCGAACTTCGCCAGGCCCGGCGATCCCGATCCGATCGGCGCGATGATCGATGACCATCGATGCCGCCGCCGATCGCCGATGCCGTGACCGGTTCGGTGCCGCACGCCGGAGGATCAGCAATGACCGGCCAGGCGCTGACCAAGCCAGTCAGAGCCCGACGGAGCCGTGGCGGCAGCGGCTGATCCGCAGCCTGCTGTACGGGCGCAATGTCGACCGCGCCGCCAAGGCGCGCGCCCGCGTCGGATTTGCGATCCTGGCATTCGCTGGCGATCTACGCGGTGATCGGCGGACGGCTGGTGATGTTCGCGGTCGTCGGCGACAGCCACGGCGCGCGCCGCACCGCGGCCGCAGGACGCCATCGCGACCGCGCGGCCCGATATCGTCGACCGCAACGGCGAGGTGCTCGCCACCGACGTCAAGGCGCCGAGCCTGTTCGGCGAGCCGCGCCGGATCATCGACAAGGACGAGGCGATCGAGCTTCTGACCGCGACATTGCCGGATCTCGACACCGGCGAAGTGCGCGAGCGGCTGTCGTCGAAAAAAGGCTTCGTCTGGCTGAAGCGCGAAATCACGCCGCAGCAGCAGCAGGAAATCCATCGCCTCGGCATTCCCGGCATCGGCTTCCTGCGCGAGAACAAGCGCGTCTATCCCACCGGCGCCGAAGTCGCGCATCTGATCGGTCTGGTCAATATCGACAACCAGGGCATCGCCGGGATGGAGAAGTGGCTCGACACCAACGGGCTCGCCGATCTGCATCGCGCCGGCTTCGCCACCGATCGGCTGCAGCGGCCGGTGGAATTGTCGGTCGATCTGCGCGTCGAGCACGCGCTGCGCGACGAACTGCTCAAGGCCAAGGAAAAATTCCACGCCAAGGCGGCCTCCGGCCTCGTCTCCAACGTCAGGACCGGCGAGATCGTGGCGATGGTGTCGGTGCCGGATTTCGATCCCAACAATCCGAGGGAAGCGCACGATCCCGATCGCATCAACCGGCTGACCACCGGCGTCTACGAGATGGGATCGACGTTCAAGGCCTTCACGCTGGCGATGGCGCTGGATTCCGGCAAGGTCGATCTCAACTCGATGTGGGATGCGCGGGGGCCATTGCACTACGGCAAGTTCACCATCCACGACGATCATGCCATGGGCCGCTTGATCAACATGCGAGGAAGTCTTCACCTATTCGTCCAACGTCGGTGCGGCGCGTATTGCGCTGTCGCAGGGCGTCGAGGCGCACAAGGCGTTCCTGCGCAAACTGGGTCAGCTTGAGCGGCTGCGCACCGAATTGCCCGAAAGCGCATCGCCGATCGTGCCGAAGCACTGGGCCGAATTGAACACGGTGACGATCGCGTTCGGGCACGGTATTGCCGTGGCGCCGCTGCAGGCGGTGATGGGCATCGACGCGCTGGTGAACGGCGGCTACCTGATTCCGCCGACCTTCCTGAAACGCACCGAGCAGGAGGCGATGGCGCTGGCCAAACGCGTCATCAAGCCTGAAACATCCGAGAAAATGCGGTTCCTGATGCGACTCAACGCCGAGGTCGGCACGGCGAAGAAGGCCGACGTCAAGGGCTATTACATCGGCGGCAAGACCGGCACCGCCGAAAAGGTCATCAACGGCCACTACATGAAAAAACGCGTGCTCAATGCTTTCACGGCGATCCTGCCGGCCGACAACCCGAAATATCAGCTTCTGATCATGCTGGACGAGCCTCAGCCGCTCAAGGAAACCTCCGGGTTCATTACTTCGGGCTGGAACGCAGTCCCGACCGGCGGCAATGTAATCGCCCGCATCGCGCCGCTTTTGGGCATCGAGCCGCGCTTCGATCTGCCGCCGTCCGACCGCCTTATTCTTGCGGCATCGAAGACAACCCAGTAAGGCGTACCCAGCGCGCCGGCCGGACTGGAAGACCATGAGACTTCGCGACCTGTTCAGCGATGACGCCACCATGGACCCGCGGGCGGAAGCGACCGTGGTAGCAGGCCTTGCCGTGGACAGCCGGGCGGTGCGGCCGGGCGACCTGTTCTTTGCGCTTGCGGGTGCGAAAGTCGATGGTGCGCGCTTTATCGATTCCGCCATTGTATCCGGGGCGGTGGCGATAGCGGGACAACATCCGCCGCATGAAGCCTCTCGCGTACCCTTTGTCAGTACGCCCAATCCGCGCCGTGCGCTGGCGCTCGCCGCGGCGAAATTTTATCCGCGACAACCTGAAATTATCGCAGCCGTCACCGGCACCAGCGGCAAGACCTCGGTCGCGGCCTTCACGCGGCAGATCTGGCAACGACTCGGTCATGCCTCGGCCAGCATCGGCACCATCGGGCTGGTGTCGCCGAAGCGCACCATCTACGGATCGCTGACGACACCCGATCCGATCGCGCTGCATCGGCAGCTTGACGAGATCGCCGGCGAGGGCGTTACGCATCTGGCGTTCGAGGCCTCCTCGCACGGGCTCGACCAGTATCGTCTGGACGGCGTGCGCATCGCCGCCGGCGGCTTCACCAACCTGTCGCGCGACCACATGGATTACCATCCTGATGTCGCGCATTATCTCGCCGCCAAGCTGCGGCTGTTCGAACTGGTCGCGGCCGGTGGCGCCGCGGTGATCTCGGCCGATCATGAATGCTCGCAGGCCGTGATCGATGCCGCGCGCAATCGGCGCTTGCGGATCGTCGCGGTCGGCGGCAAGGGTGACGGCGCTGGCGAGGGCATCCGCCTGATTGCGGCCGAGGTCGATGGCTTTGCGCAGAAGCTCATGCTCGAACATCGCGGGCGCCGCCATGCGGTCCGGCTGCCGCTGGTCGGCGAATTCCAGATCGAGAATGCGCTGGTGTCGGCTGGCCTCGCGATCGGTACCGGCAGCGAACCGAAGTCGGTGTTTGCGAGCCTCGAACATCTTGAAGGGGCAAAGGGCCGGCTCGAGCGCGTCGGCGAACGCAACGGCGCGCCCATCTTTGTCGATTATGCGCACAAGCCCGACGCCCTGGCCAAGGCGTTGCAGGCGTTGCGACCCTATGCCAGGCACAAGCTCGTGGTGGTGTTCGGCGCCGGCGGCGACCGCGACGCCGGCAAGCGTCCCCTGATGGGCGAGATTGCCGCTGACAACGCCGACAGCGTCATCGTCACCGACGACAATCCGCGCAGTGAAAATCCGGCGGCGATCCGGTCGGCCATCCTGAGCGCCGCGAATGGCGCGAGAGAAATCGGCGACCGCGCCGAGGCCATCAGAACCGCGATTGCCGGCCTGCAGCCGGGCGACGCGCTGCTGATCGCCGGCAAGGGCCATGAGACCGGACAGATCGTCGGCAACAGCACCTTGCCGTTCAGCGATCACGAAGCGGTCGCAGCCGCACTGGCGCCGAGGGTTGCATGACGACGGCGCCGTTATGGACTTCCGATGCGATGGCGGCGGCGATGAGTGCGACCGTCAACGGCGCGTTGCCGGAAGCCATCACGGGTCTCTCCATCGACAGCCGCACCATCGTGCCAGGTGAGGCTTACTTTGCCATCAAGGGCGATGTACATGATGGACACGATTTCGTCGCGGCGGCACTGAAGGCCGGCGCGGCGCTTGCGGTGGTCGAAGCCGCTCAACGCGACAAGTTTGCAGCCGACGCGCCGCTATTGGTGGTGGAAGACGTGCTCGCCGGTCTGGTCGATCTCGCCCGCGCCGCCCGCGCGCGGCTGGATGCGCAGGTAATCGCGGTCACCGGATCGGTCGGCAAGACCTCGACCAAGGAAGCGCTGCGGCGCGTGCTGAGCGCGCAAGGGCCTGCCCACGCATCGAGCGCATCGTTCAACAATCATTGGGGCGTGCCGCTGTCACTGGCGCGATGTCCGGCGACAGTGAGGTTTGCGATCTTCGAGATCGGCATAAATCACGCCGGCGAAATCGAACCGCTGGTCGGGATGGTGCGACCGCACATTGCCATTGTCACCACGGTCGAGCCGGTGCATCTTGAGTTCTTCGCCGGCATCGAAGCGATTGCCGACGCCAAGGCGGAGATATTCACGGGTGTAGAGCCCGGCGGGGCCGCGATACTCAACCGCGACAATTCTCAATTCGCCCGGTTGCAAGCCCGGGCCGAAAAGCTAGGCATATCCCGCGTCGTATCGTTCGGCGCGGACAGGAAATCGGATGCGCGGCTGCTCGATGTATCGCTGCATGCGGCCTGTTCGGCGGTGCATGCCGATATCCTGGGGCATGAGGTCACCTACAAGCTCGGGTTGCCGGGCCGCCACATGGCGATGAATTCGCTGGCGGTGCTGGCTGCGGCGCAACTGGCCGGCGCCGATCTGGCGCTGGCGGCGCTGTCGCTGTCGCAGATCGAACCGGCGGCGGGCCGTGGCGCCCGCCGAACGCTGGAGGTCGGCAGCGGCGAAGCAACCCTGATCGATGAAAGCTATAACGCCAATCCGGCATCGATGGCGGCGGCGTTGAATGTGCTCGGCCAGGCCACCGTAGGCCCGCACGGCCGGCGCATTGCGGTACTCGGCGACATGCTGGAACTCGGCCCTGCCGGGCCAGATCTGCACCGCGGGCTGAACCAGGCCATCAAGGCCAACCGGATCGATCTGATATATTGTTGTGGTCCGCTGATGCGCAATCTGTGGGATGCCCTTTCCACGGGCAAACGGGGCGGCTATGCCGAGAGCGCGGCGGGTCTCGAAGCCCAGGCGGTCGCCGCAGTTCGCGCCGGCGATGCGATCATGGTCAAGGGATCGCTCGGTTCGAAGATGAAAACGATTGTCACCGCGCTCGAAAAGCGCTTTCCCGGCAAGGCCGCGCTTGATGAAGCCGCGGTATAAGGCGGTTTGAATGTTTTACTGGCTGATCGACCTTTCCAATACCGTGCCCGGTTTGGGCATGTTCCGTACATTTCTGAATGTGTTTCGCTACATCACCTTTCGCACCGGCGGGGCGATGGTGACCGGCGCCCTGTTCGTTTTCCTGTTCGGCCCCTGGATCATCGACCACCTTCGGTTGCGCCAGGGCAAGGGCCAGCCGATCCGCATCGACGGCCCGCAATCGCATCTGAGCAAGAAGGGCACGCCGACAATGGGCGGGCTGATGATCCTGTCGGGATTGGTGGTCTCGACGGTGCTGTGGGCCAATCCGCTCAATCCCTATGTCTGGATCGTGCTGGCGGTGACGCTCGGCTTCGGCTTCGTCGGTTTTTACGACGACTATCTGAAGGTCACCAAGCAGACCCACAGCGGCTTTGCCGGCCGCATCAGGCTCCTGATCGAAGCCGTGATCGCGCTGGTTGCCTGCTACGCGCTGGTGCGGATCGGGCGCGACCAGCTTTCCAGTTCGCTTGTGATTCCGTTTTTCAAGGACGTGGTGCTGAATTTCGGCTGGTTCTTCGTGATGTTCGGGGCCTTCATCATTGTCGGCGCCGGCAATGCGGTGAACCTGACCGATGGTCTCGATGGTCTTGCCATCGTGCCGGTCATGATCGCGGCGGGAAGCTTCGGAATGATCGCCTATCTGGCCGGTAACGCGGTGTTTTCGGACTATCTGCAGATCAACTATGTGGCCGGCACCGGCGAACTCGCGGTGCTATGTGGCGCGGTGCTGGGGGCGGGGCTCGGATTCCTCTGGTTCAACGCGCCGCCGGCGTCGATCTTCATGGGCGATACCGGTTCCCTCGCGCTTGGCGGCATGCTCGGTTCGATTGCCGTCGCGGTCAAACATGAGATCGTGCTGGCGGTGATCGGCGGGCTGTTCGTGCTCGAAGCAGTGTCGGTCATCGTCCAGGTAGTGTCGTTCAAGCTCACGGGCAAGCGCGTGTTCCGGATGGCGCCGATCCACCATCATTTCGAGCAGAAGGGCTGGACCGAGCCGCAGATCGTGATCCGGTTCTGGATCATCTCGGTGATGCTGGCGCTGGCCGGCCTCTCGACGCTGAAGCTTCGGTGATGGCATTGTCTCCTCTCCAGCGTCATTCCGGGGCGTGCGAAGCACGAACCCGGAATCTCGAGATTCCGGATTGCCGCTGCGCGGCCTCCGGAATGACGTGCTAAACTATGATTCCCGTCACTTCCTTCGCGGGCAAGACGGTCGCGGTGTTCGGCCTTGGCGGCTCCGGCCTGGCGAGTTGCCACGCCCTGAAGGCGGGCGGCGCGGAGGTGATCGCCGGCGACGATAGTGCGGACAATCTCGCCAAAGCCGCCGAGGCTGGTTTCATCACGGCGGATTTGCGCAAAGTATCATGGACGAATTTCGCGGCTCTGGTGCTGACGCCCGGCGCGCCGCTGACCCACCCGGCGCCGCACTGGACCGTGCTGGCGGCGCGACAGGCCGGCGTCGAGGTGATCGGCGATATCGAATTGTTTTGCCGCGAACGACGCCGTCACGCCCCGGGAGCACCGTTCGTCGCCATCACCGGCACCAACGGCAAATCGACCACGACGGCGCTGATCGCGCATCTGATGCGCGTTGCCGGCCACGACACCCAGATGGGCGGCAATATCGGCACCGCGATCCTGTCGCTGCAACCGCCGCGCAACGGACGCGTGCATGTCATCGAGATGTCGTCGTATCAAATCGACTTGTCGCCATCGCTCGATCCCAGCGTCGGCATCCTGCTCAATGTCAGCGAAGACCATATCGATCGCCACGGCACGCTCGAGCATTATGCCGCCGTGAAGGAGCGCCTGGTCGCCGGCGTGCAGCCGACCGGCACCGCGATCGTCGGCGTCGATGACGGATGGAGCCGGAACGTCGCCGACCGGATCGAACAATCCGGCAAGCCGGTAGTTCGCGTCTCGGTGAGGAATCCGCTTGCCGATGGTATCTATGTGGAGCGCGAAACCATCCTGCGCGCCTCCGGCGGCGCCCGCAGCGAGATCGCAAGGATTGGCGGCATCGGTTCGCTGCGCGGTTTGCACAACGCGCAGAATGCCGCCTGTGCTGCGGCCTGCGCGCTGGCGCTCGGTGTCTCGGCCGATGTCCTGCAAAACGGCTTGCGCAGCTTTCCCGGTCTGGCGCACCGCATGGAGCAGGTCGGCCGCCGCGGCAATGTGCTGTTCGTCAACGACTCCAAAGGCACCAATGCGGATGCGGCGGCGCACGCGCTGTCTTCGTTCACCGATATTTTCTGGATCGCCGGAGGCAAGCCTAAGCTCGGCGGCATCACGGGTCTTGCCGAATATTTTCCGCGCATCCGCAAAGCCTATCTGATCGGCGAAGCCGCCAAAGAGTTTGCCGGCACCCTGGGCGATCGTGTGCCACACGAGATCAGCGAAACGCTCGACGTCGCCATCGTCAATGCAGCGCGTGATGCGCAAGCTTCCGGGCTGGCCGATCCTGTGGTGCTGCTGTCGCCGGCCTGCGCGTCGTTCGACCAGTACCGCAATTTCGAAATCCGCGGCGCCGCGTTCCGCGAAGCGGCGTTGAAGCTGGATGGCGTTGTTCCCGTGACCTAGGCAATAGCTGACTCCTGCACCGCGGCAGACGGCACAGTTATTCAAGCAGCCGTTCGACCAGCTGTTCCGCGAATGCTTCGCTCGCTGGCTTGCCAAATAATGCGCGCGCATAGAGCGGCGCCAGCAAATGATCCATCACATCGGCAAGCGTCGGCGGTTTTTCGCCGCGCTTTCGTGCGCGCTCCAGCATCGTCATGATCTGTTCGATTCGGCCTTGCATCGCAGCGGTCCGCGTCTCGCTCGGCGAACCCTCCGGCATGGCGGTCGCGACGAACGCCCGGAAGAACGACGAGCCGGCGGGATCCTTGAGGCCCGTCGCGATCGTGCGCGCCCATTTGCGTAAATCGCCCGCAAGCGAGCCGGTATCTGGTAAAGGATGATCGCGCATCAATTGCTCGGTTGCGACCTCCATGATCAGAACACGGACGTCGTCCCACCGCCGATAGAGGCTGGTCGCGGCAACCCCGGCGCGATTGGCGATGTCGGTCATGCTGACCGCGGCGTGGCCGCGCTCCGCGACGAGGGCGGTAACTGCTTCGAAAACCGCGGCTTTTGTTTTCGCGGTGCGCCCGCCGGGTCGCGATTTGACGATCATGACACGTCCTCGTGATCGGTCATTAATGCAAAAAAAGTTGCATTAAGGAATACCATGCCCTAACTATCCGCGCAACCGCAAAGGGAGGATTGCCCCATGGACCGCAGAACGCTTCTGACTCTTGCGCCGCTTGTTACCTTGTTTGCCGGAGACGCGCTTGCCGAGAACGCCGCACCATCTACGCCTGCCGCTGCACCCGCCTCGCCAACGGCGAAGCCGCCGCTGTTTGCCGACGACGCCCAATTCTGGTTTGAAACGCAGCGTGCCTTTGGCGCCGCCGAATACGGCGGTTCGCTGTTCGGCGAGGTGCTGGCCGTAGCCTCGCGCATCGCTCCCGGCAATTATGACAGTTGGTACGACGCCTGGAATGATTTCGCCGATCGCCTGGCGAAGGATGCAGCCGATCAATTGTCGCGCAGGCATCGCGTCAGTGCCCGTGATAGCTTATTGCGCGCAACGTCATACTATCAGTGCTCCGAGTTTTTCCTCCATGGCAATCCGGCTGATCCGCGGATTGCGCGCGCCTATCGGCTGTCGGTGGATTGTTACAGGCAATGCGCCGGGCTGCACGATCCCCTGATCGAGCCGGTCGAGATTCCCTATGAGAAGACGTCGTTGCCCGGCTACTTCCATCATGCGGACAGAGCGCAGGGGCCACGGCCGACCCTGATCATGCATACCGGCTTCGATGGCAGCGCCGAGGAGATGCATGTGTCCGGCGCGCGTGCCGCCGTCGAGCGCGGCTATAACGTGCTGGCCTTCGACGGACCTGGCCAATATGGGCCTCTGCATCGTGACGGCCTGGTGTTCCGTCCCGACTGGGAAAAGGTGGTGACGCCGGTCGTCGATTTCGCTCTCCGGCAGCCCAATGTCGATCCCAGGCGCATTGCGCTGATGGGCATCAGCATGGGCGGCGTGCTGGCGCCGCGCGCGGCGGCCTTCGAAAAGCGCCTCGCCGCGCTGGTCGCCAACGACGGCATCTACGACTTCGCCGCAGCTTTCAGGAACGCGATTCCCTTGGACAAATGGGACCTGTTCGTGACAGCGCTGAAGGCCGAGCAGGCGCCGAGGATCGACGCGATGCTCGAAGCGCAGATGAAAGCCTCGCCGACGGCACGCTGGTCGTATTCACACGGCATGTGGGCGACGGGCGCGCAGTCGCCCCGCGCGTTCGTCGCAAAGATGCTCGACTACAATCTGAAGGACGGCATCGCCGAGCAAATCAGTTGCCCCACGCTTGTCTGCGACGCCGAGGACGATCTGTTTCTGAAAGGCCAGCCGCAGGTGCTGTACGACCATCTAACGTGCCGCAAAACAATGCTCCGCTTCATCGCCGCGGAGGGCGCGGGCGCGCATTGCCAGGTCGGCGCAAGCCGGTTCGCCAACGCCCGGATCTTTGACTGGTTGGACGAAACGCTCGCCTGAGCTAGGCACACACCGCTGATCTAAACGCGGATTTTTCTCCCGGTGGCGGCGCGCTGGCGTTCGTCAAGCTCGCATCAATCCGAATTCGGCTACGCGCCAATGAGTTCAAGCCCTGGTCTAGCGCTTGCGAGGCAGACGGCCAGGCTTGAACAGATCGAGGTCGATGCTCCCGCCCATCGCCAGATAGCCGGTTCTGTTGGGATGCAGTCTGTCGCCGGGGCCGCCGGTGGTGCTCTCGGGGATGAATTCCGGCTTGAGGCCGCCTGACTGCGGATCTAGTGCGGCCTTGTCGAAATCGATCACCCCGTCGAAAATATCGGAAGTGCGGATGAAGTCGTTCAACGCCTTCCGCTTCGCATCCTGTTCCGGAAAACCGTGTGCTGCGCTCGAACTGCCCAGCGCCGAGGTAACGGTGGCGCCAATCACGCGGATATTGGGCCACTTGGCGCGCATCCGTGCGACGCCGTCCTTCATGGCCGTGATGACCTGATCTGCCGAGGCGTTGCCGTTCCTGCTGAAATCGTTGATGCCTTCCAGCCAGATCAGGCTGGAGATGCCGGAGAGCGCGAGCACGTCGCGATCGAGCCGCTGGACCGCGGCGGGACCGCCGGGGAATGGTTGGTCGGGTCCGTAAGCGGCCGGCCCTGCGATCTGGTTGCCGCCGATGCCGCCGTTCACCACCGCGACCTTGTTGCCGTAGAGCGCCTTCAGCCGGCGCGACAGCACGTCGGGCCAGCGATCATCGCCATTCATGGTCGAGGCGGTGCCGTCGGTTATGGAATCGCCGAAAGCCATGATGGCGAACGCATCGGCGGGCGCCATCATCTCGACCGCGTCGAGAAAAAACCACGACGTAGTCGTGTAGGGGAATGCCGTTTCGTCTTCCAAGGCACCCTTCGCGCCGGCGCCAGGCTCGGCGACATAGGAAGTGGTCAGCGCCTTGGCGTGCCAGGTCATCGGACCGCTGTCGCCGGCGATGTGGAAACTGACAGCGAGCCGGCGTCCGGCGAGTTCGTCCGGTTGTTTCACGAATGACAGCGCGACCGGATCGCTCCATGCCGAACTACCCGGTGCAATAGTGACGGAAGACTTGCCGCCGAACGTCACCGGTCGGTTGGATCCGCGCACCAGTGCCGCGCTGCTCCATTGCAGGCCGGCATGGATACCGTCGAACGTTACGGGTTTGGTGCCGAAAGCATTGTTGAGCCGGATGCGGACCTGACGGCCCCACAGATCGGGCCGGACCATCAGGCGAAACGTCTGGTCCCGCGCTCCGGCGGCCGGATCGGGGAAGGCGAATTTCTGGTCGGGCTGCGCGGATGGATTGCCGGTGGGATAGGGTCCCTGGACCGAGCCGGTCCATGACACGACCCAGCCTTCCCGCGCCGATGCGGCCAGTGGCGATGCGACGAACAGCGACGCCATCACGAGGCGAACAAGCGAACGCATGGTTTCCCCCGAACTTTTTTGATCTTGGGTTCCATCTTAGAGCCTGTTATTGCCTGTCGCCAACCTGTTCGGCCGGAACATGGCGCAGTCGCCATGAGTTCCGTCATGCCCGGGCTTATCCGGGACAAGCCCGGGCATGACGACCAGAGGGGTCGTCCCGCTATCTCAAAGCATCTCCAATTCCTTAACCTTCCCGAAACCATCATGGGCGACCAATGGGCAACCTCTGCCTTTGGGAATGTCCATGATCTCCCGTGAACAACGCACGCCGCTTTCCGAATGGTGGTGGACCGTAGACCGCCTGCTGCTCGCGGCGATCATCGCGCTGATGCTGGGCGGTATCATTCTTTCGCTGGCGGCCAGTCCACCGGTGGCGACGCGGATCGGGCTCGATCCGTTTCATTTCTTCAACCGCCACGTCCTGTTTCTGCTGCCGTCCTTTATCGTGCTGATCGGCGTATCGTTTTTGTCGCCGCGGCAGATCAGGCGCACCGCGCTGATCGTATTCGCGGTCAGCGTCGCACTGATTGTGGCGACACTGCTGATCGGCCCGGAGATCAAGGGCTCGCGACGCTGGATCACTTTGATCGGCGTCAATATCCAGGCCTCCGAATCCGCCAAGCCCGCCTTCGTGGTGCTGGCGGCGTGGCTGTTTGCGGAATCCGCGCGGCGGCCGGAAATGCCGGCGACCTCGATGGCGCTGATGCTGCTGATGACGCTGGTGTTGCTGTTGGTGCGGGAGCCGGATTTCGGCCAGACCATGCTGATCCTGATGGTGTGGGGCGCGTTGTTCTTCATCGCGGGCATGCGAATGATCTGGGTGCTGGGGTTAGCGGGTGCGGCCAGCGCCGGGCTGTTCAGCGCCTATCTGCTGGTGCCGCACGTCGCGGGCCGCATAAAGCGCTTCATGAATCCCGGATCGGGCGACACCTTTCAACTCGATACCGCGATGGAGGCATTTTCCAATGGTGGCTGGTTCGGGCTCGGCCCCGGCGAAGGCATCGCCAAACGCTATTTGCCGGACAGCCATACCGACTTTGTATTCGCGGTAGCGGCGGAGGAATTCGGTATTATCCTTTGCCTGGTGCTGCTCGCTCTGTTTGCCTTTGTCGTGATCCGCACGCTGTCACGCGCCTACGCCACCGAGGACCTGTTCTCGCGCTTTGCCGCGTCGGGGCTGGCCATTCTGTTCGGGGTGCAGGCTGCGATCAACATGTCGGTCAATCTGCAGCTGATTCCGGCCAAGGGCATGACGCTGCCGTTCATCTCCTATGGCGGCTCGTCTATCGTCTCGCTGGCCTATGGGGTCGGCATGATGCTGGCGCTGACGCGGCACCGGCCGCGCACCGAGATGGAATTGATCGGTGACGCCAACGCCAATTCGGTGCAAAGCTACGCTTGACCTCACAGTAACTTTTCGTCATTTGCGACGATCGAACCGATGAACAACTCCCCTCTGATTCTGCTGGCCGCAGGCGGCACCGGCGGCCATCTGTTTCCCGCCGAGGCACTTGGCGTGGAATTGATCCGACGCGGTTTGCGCGTGCGCCTTGCCACCGACTCCCGCGCGTTGCGTTACAGCGGATTGTTCACGAGGGACACCATCGACGTGGTGCCGAGCGCTACCGTGCGCGGCCGCACGCCCTGGTCGCTCGCCCGCACGGCTGCCCTGCTCACGGCCGGCACGGGGGTGTCGCTCAATTTGATGCGCAAGCTGAAACCGGCAGCCGTTGTCGGCTTCGGTGGCTATCCGACTCTGCCGCCGCTGCTGGCCGCCAGGATGTTCGGCGTGCCCGGCATCATCCATGAAGCCAATGCGGTGCTTGGCCGCGCCAATCGTTTCCTCGCAAGCCGCGTCAGCGCCATCGCGACCTCGCTGCCAGGCGTGCTCGACCGCGATCCGCAGCTCGCGGGAAAAACCACCATTGTCGGTACGCCAATGCGTCCGGCCATCCTCGCCGCTTCCGCGGTGAAATTCATTTCGCCGGAGTTGACGGGGCCGCTGCGTTTGCTGGTGGTGGGCGGCAGCCAGGGCGCACGCGTGATGGCCGATATCGTGCCGGATGCGATCGAACGGCTGGAGCCGGCGCTGTGGAGCCGGCTGGTTCTTGCGCAGCAAGTGCGCGCGGAAGACATGGTCCGGGTGCGCGCGGTCTATGACCGCCTCAAGATCAGGGCCGAACTGGCGCCGTTCTTCGGCGATCTGCCGGCGCGGCTCGCGGCGAACCATCTGGTGATCTCGCGTTCCGGCGCCGGCACCGTGGCCGAACTCGGCGCCATCGGCCGGCCCTCGATCCTGGTTCCGCTGCCGGGTTCGATCGATCAGGATCAATTCGCCAATGCCGGCGTGCTCGCGCAGGCGGGCGGCGCGCTCCGCATTGTGCAGGCGGATTTCACGCCCGACCGGCTGGCCGCGGAAATCTCGGGCTTCGCCGCCGAGCCGGCGCGGCTGACCGCGATGGCCGCCAGCGCCCGCAGCGTCGGGAAGCTGGACGCCGCCGAACGGCTGGCCGATATGGTCATGAAAGTGGCCGGAATCTGACGTCAGTCATTCCGGAGGGGCCGCGAAGCGGACCGATCCGGAATCTCGAAGATTCCGGGTTCGATCGCGCTGCGAGCGCCACGGAATGACCGAAAACCCCTTGTCACGCCGTGCCGAAGCAAGGCATCCAGTATCCGCCATGACAGGAACAGAGCCATGAGACTGCCGCGCGAGATCGGACCCATTCACTTCGTCGGGATCGGCGGCATTGGCATGAGCGGCATCGCCGAGGTGCTGTGCAATCTCGGCTACACCGTGCAGGGTTCCGACGTCTCCGAAAGCGCCAACGTCGTTCGCCTGCGCGAAAAAGGCATCGCCATCAATGTCGGCCACAAGGCCGAGAACGTCGCGGGCGCCGACGTGCTGGTGGTGTCGACCGCGATCAAGCGCGACAATCCCGAATTGATGGCGGCGCGCGCCCAGCGCATCCCGGTGGTGCGCCGCGCCGAAATGCTGGCGGAGCTGATGCGGCTGAAAAGCTGCGTCGCCATCGCCGGCACCCACGGTAAGACCACGACCACCTCGATGGTGGCGGCATTGCTCGATGCCGGCGATCTCGATCCCACCGTGATCAACGGCGGCATCATCAATGCCTACGGCACCAATGCCCGGCTCGGGGCCGGCGAATGGATGGTGGTGGAAGCCGACGAGAGCGATGGCACCTTCCTGAAGCTGCCGGCCGACGTCGCCATCGTCACCAATGTCGATCCCGAGCATCTCGATCATTTCAAGACCTTCGAGGCGGTGCAGGACGCATTCCGCAATTTCGTCGAGAACGTGCCGTTCTACGGATTCGCCGTGATGTGCATCGATCATCCCGTGGTGCAGACCCTGGTCGGCAAGATCGAGGACCGTCGCATCATCACCTATGGCGAAAATCCGCAGGCTGACGCCCGGCTGGTCGATCTCATGCCGATGGGCGGAGGTTCGAAATTCAAGGTCGTGTTTCGTAACCGCAACACCGATGTCACGCACGAGATCGCCGATATCATGCTGCCGATGCCGGGACGGCACAACGCGCTCAACGCCACGGCGGCGATCGCGGTGGCGCATGAACTCGGCCTGTCCGACGCGATGATCCGCAAGGCGTTGGCAGGCTTCGGCGGCGTACGGCGGCGCTTCACCAGGACAGGGGAATGGAACGGCGTCACCATTATTGACGACTACGGCCACCACCCGGTTGAAATTGCCGCGGTGCTGAAGGCGGCCCGGGAATCCACCAACGGCAAGATCATCGCCGTGGTGCAGCCGCATCGCTTCACCCGGCTGCAATCGCTGTTCGAGGAATTCTGCACCTGTTTCAATGATGCCGACGCGGTGGTGGTCGCCGAGGTTTATCCGGCCGGCGAGGCGCCGATCGCCGGCATCGACCGCGACCATTTTGTGCTGGGCCTGCGCGCCCACGGTCATCGCGAAGTAATCCCGCTGCCGGATTCCGCGGCACTTGCCGGGGTAGTTCACGGTCTTGCAGGCAATGGCGATCTTGTCGTCTGTCTCGGCGCCGGCAACATCACGCAATGGGCCTACGCGTTGCCGGGCGAATTGAAGGCGCTGGGATAGGTGGCGGCTTTCCCCGACATCACGCCCGATCTCAAGGCCGCGATGCCGCAATTGCGCGGGCGGTTGCTGGCGAACCAGTCGCTGGCGGAGTTGACGTGGTTTCGGGTCGGCGGCCCGGCGCAGGCGCTGTTTACGCCGGCCGATGAAGATGATCTGGCCTATTTCCTCGCGCATCTGCCGGGCGAAATTCCGGTCTATGTCGTCGGCGTCGGTTCCAATCTGATCGTGCGCGACGGCGGCTTGCCGGGCGTGGTGATCAGGCTCGGTCCGCGCGGCTTCGGCGAGACCGAAGCCAACGGCGACACCGTCAGCGCCGGCGCCGCCGCGCTCGACAAGCGCGTAGCCGAGACAGCGGCGACCGCCAACATCGGCGGGCTGGAATTTTTCTTCGGCATTCCCGGCACTATCGGCGGCGCGCTGCGCATGAACGCCGGCGCCAATGGCGCGGAGACCAAAGATGTGCTGATCGAGGCATCAGGGAGTAGGGCGCGACGGCAAGAAACATGCATTCACGAATGCCGACATGAAATTTGTCTACCGCAACAGTGGCGTCGATCCTTCGATCGTTTTCACCTCGGCGCGTTTTCGCGGGATCGTGGCGGCGCCGGATGCCATTCGTGCGCGAATGAACGAAGTACAAACCCATCGCGAAACCGCGCAGCCGATCCGCGAGAAGACCGGTGGCTCGACCTTCCAGAATCCGCCCGGCCACAGCGCCTGGAAGCTGATCGATGCCGCGGGCTGCCGGGGCCTGCGCGTCGGCGGGGCGCAGGTATCGGAAATGCACTGCAATTTCCTGATCAACACCGGCCATGCGACCGGCCAGGATATCGAAACCCTCGGCGACACCGTGCGTCTCCGGGTGAAGGAAAATTCCGGAATTGAGCTACACTGGGAAATCAAGCGGATCGGGATTCCGGACGAAAGAAGCAAATCGGCTGAATGAAATGATGCGGACAACCATTCTTTTCGGCGGCACCAACAAGGAGCGACTGGTCTCGGTCGCCTCCGCGCAGGCGTTGCATCAGGCGCTGCCGGAAGCCGATCTGTGGTTCTGGGACGTCGATAACACCGTGCATGAAGTCCGGTCCGAGGCGCTTTTGAATCATGCGCGGCCGTTCGAAGATCCGTTCAAGCCCGGCAATGCCGGGATAGGAACCATCGAGCCGGCGCTCGACAGGGCAAAGGCCGAGGATCGCCTGCTGGTGCTTGGTCTGCATGGTGGCCGGGCGGAGAACGGCGAACTGCAGGCGATGTGCGAAACGCGCGGGATTGCCTTCACCGGTTCCGGCTCAGCCTCCTCGAATCTTGCTTTCGACAAGGTCGCGGCGAAACGGTTTGTAGCGATCGCCGGCGTAACGGCGCCGAACGGCATTGCGCTGGAAAACATCGATGCGGCATTTGCCGAATACGGCAGGCTGATCGCCAAGCCGGCGCGGGATGGCTCGAGCTATGGCCTGATCTTTGTCAATTCCAGGCAAGACCTTGTCGCCGTTCGCGACGCCGCCCGAACCGAGGATTATCTGATCGAGCCCTTTATTGCGGGCATCGAGGCGACCTGCGCGGTGCTCGAGCAGTCGGACGGTTCTGTTTTTTCCCTGCCGCCGATCGAGATCGTCCCGGCGGAGGGCGGGTTCGACTACACCGCCAAATACCTGCTCAAATCGACGCAGGAGATTTGCCCTGGGCGCTTTTCACCCGAAATCAGCGGGCAGATCATGGACCAGGCGCTGCGGGCCCACACAGCCTTGTCGTGCCGCGGCTATTCCCGCACCGACTTCATTGTTTCGGCCAGGGGACCGATCTATCTCGAAACCAATACCTTGCCCGGCCTGACCAAGGCCTCGCTCTATCCGAAAGCCCTCAGGGCGCGGGGAATTGAGTTCGTGGATTTCCTGAACGACCAGATCGTCCTGGCCGCCCGGCGCGTCCAGCGGTAAGCGGCCTTTGGCGAGAGGGACCCGCGATCGGGCTGACCGTTGCCAAAATCTTACGATTGCGGGGTAAAGCACTCAGCCAGCATGTGAAAACGCACCCTGTTCGCACCTATTTTACGCTTTGTTTACCAGGAAGTCCGAAGGTTAACGCTGGCGGCGCATGTGGCGCTTGGCTGCCGGGGGCGTGAGCTATGCGGACACCCAGCATCACCAGGACGTCATTTACGCCAGAACTCGCAAGCGTTTGCGGGCGTAACATTTGACGGGCTTGTGCAATGGATGGTGCAGGACGCCCCGCTCGATCGCCGGGATCGCCGGGGGCCCAAGCTGATCTGAAAGCGGCTGCCATTGGTGCGGCCGTGCTGTTGCGCGAGTGGCTGGGCTCGCATCGCAAATCTGTCAAACCACGGCCGCAACGCGACCGCGATCCGCACCGCCTGATCATGCTTTTCGAGCGCTATTTGCCGAACCGCGCCGGTGTTGCCGCGACCGTGCTGCTGCTGTTGGCCAGCGCCTGCTTCGGCATCGTCAAGGGCGGTCACGTCGAGGAATTGACCCAGGTTTTGAGCGACACCCGCAATACGGTCGCCAACTCCGCCGGCTTTCGGATCACGACGGTGGCCATCAACGGCCGCAAGCAGCTCACCCAGGACGAAGTGCTCGCGATCGGCGGCGTCAATGGCCGCTCCTCGCTATTGTTCCTCGACGCCGCCGTGGTGCGCGACAAGCTGAAAACCAATCCATGGATCGCCGACGCGACGGTGCTGAAGCTTTATCCGGGCCAGCTCCAGATCGATATAACCGAGCGTTCGCCATTCGCGCTGTGGCAGCAGGACGGCCGCCTGTCGGTGATATCGGATGACGGCGCGGTGCTCGAACCCTACGTGTCGCACCGCTTTGTTTCGCTGCCGCTGGTCGTCGGCAAGGGCGCCGATGTCAGGGCCAGGGATTTCCTGGCGCTGCTCGCACGTTATCCGCAAGTGAGCGCCGCGACCAAGGCCGTGATTTTCGTCGGCGAGCGGCGCTGGAACCTGCGGCTCAAGGATGGTCTCGATGTCAGGTTGCCGGAAAACGATGTCGGCAAAGCGCTGGCGACGTTGAGCAAGCTCGACAGGGAAGACCGGTTGTTCTCGCGCGATATCGTCGCCATCGATATGCGTCTGCCGAATCGGCTGACGGTGCAACTGTCGGAAGACGCCGCCAAGGCCCGCGAAGAGCTGTTCAAGGACAAGAAACCGAAGAAGGCCGGCAGCGCATGACCGGCCTTGATCGCAATCAGACGCCGAAGACGCGCCCGATGCCGCAAAAACGCAGCGCGCTGGTGGCGTCGCTCGATATCGGCACCAGCAAGATTGCCTGCATGATCGCGCGGTTGAAGCCGTGTCCGCCGAACGACGCCCTGCGCGGCCGCAGCCATGCCGTCGAGTTGATCGGCTACAGCCAGATCCAGTCGCGCGGCGTCAAGGCCGGCGCGGTGACCGATCTGGCCGAGTGCGAACGGGCGGTGCGTCACGCGGTGGCGCTTGCCGAACGCATGGCCAAGGTCCGGGTTGAATCGGTACTGCTGTCGGTTTCGGCCGGCAGGCTGCAGGGACAGCTGGTTGAAGCCGCGGCCGACACCAAGGGCGGCGCGGTCACGTCAGCCGACGTCGCCCGTATCACCTCTGCCGGGATGCGCCACGCCACCGGCGAGGGCCGCACCGTGCTGCATGCATTGCCGGTCGACTACGCGCTCGACGGCGTCAAGGGCATTCGCGATCCCCGGGGCATGGTGGCGCGACAATTCGGTGTCGACATGAACGTCGTCACGTCGGACGCGACGATCGCCAAGAACCTGATGCTGGTGGTCGAGCGCTGTCATCTCAACGTCGAAGCCATGGCAGCGAGCCCCTATGTGGCGGGTCTGTCGGTGCTGACCGACGACGAAGCCGATCTCGGCGCCGCCGTGGTCGAGATGGGCGCCGGTACTACAACCATGGCGACCTATTCCGGCGGGCGCTTCGTACATGCCAGCGGGTTTGCGGTCGGCGGGCAACACATCACCATGGATCTGGCACGCGGCCTTGGCGCCTGCATTGCGGATGCCGAGCGAATCAAGACGTTATATGGCACGGTGCTGACCGGCGGGTCCGACGCGCGTGAGTTGTTGTCCGTGCCGACGCCAGGCGACCGCCAGCGGGAGGCTCCGCAGGTCGTATCCCGGGCCACGATCGCGAACATCGTCCGCCACCGCGCCGAGGAGATTTTTGAAATGGTCAGGGACCGGCTCGCGGATTCTCCCTTTGCGGCAGAGCCGCGGGCGCGAATTGTGTTGAGCGGCGGTGCCTCGCAACTCACCGGCATTACCGAACTCGCAAGCCGGATTCTCGGCCGTCCGGTGCGGATCGGCCGCCCGCTCGGTTTCGGCCGGCTGCCCAGCGAGGCGAAGAGCGCGTCGTTCGCGGTGCCCTCGGGTCTCCTGGTCTATCCGCAATACGCTCATCTTGAACACGTCGAACCGCGGCATACGCGGCAGCTCAGGACAGGGACTGACGGCTATTTCGGAAAGGTCGGACGATGGCTTCGGGAGGGCTTCTGATGAATCCTTTTCGTAACTCACCAATTTCACCAACTCCCGCGGCCGTCGGCCGGGGCGAACCAACGCGCGCGTAATCGAGAGGCAACCATGGCACTCAATCTCAACGTCCCTGACATCAGCGAGCTGAAACCGCGGATCACCGTATTCGGTGTCGGCGGAGCCGGCGGCAACGCCGTCAATAACATGATCACCGCCGGACTGCAGGGTGTCGATTTCGTCGTCGCCAACACCGACGCCCAGGCGCTCACCATGTCCAAGGCACAGCGCATCGTGCAGATGGGCACGCAAGTGACGCAAGGCCTCGGCGCCGGCTCGCAGCCGGATGTCGGTGCGGCGGCCGCGCAAGAGGTGATCGACGAAATCCGCGATCATCTTTCCGGCGCCAACATGGTGTTCGTTACCGCCGGCATGGGCGGCGGCACCGGCACCGGCGCCGCACCGGTGATCGCCAAGACCGCGCGCGACATGGGAATCCTCACCGTCGGTGTCGTCACCAAGCCGTTCCACTTCGAAGGTCAGCGCCGCATGCGCACCGCCGAGTCCGGCATTGCCGAGCTGCACAAGGTGGTCGATACGCTCCTGATCATTCCGAACCAGAACCTGTTCCGGGTCGCCAACGAAAAGACCACCTTCGCCGACGCCTTCGCGATGGCCGATCAGGTGCTCTATTCGGGCGTTGCCTGCATCACCGACCTGATGGTCAAGGAAGGTCTGATCAACCTCGACTTCGCCGACGTCCGCGCCGTGATGCGCGAAATGGGCAAGGCGATGATGGGTACCGGCGAAGCTTCCGGAGACAAGCGCGCATTGACCGCGGCGGAAGCCGCGATCGCCAATCCGCTGATCGACGATTTGTCCATGAAGGGCGCCCGCGGCCTTTTGATCTCGATCACCGGCGGCAAGGATCTGACGCTGTTCGAGGTCGACGAAGCTGCAACCCGGATCCGCGAGGAAGTCGATCAGGACGCCAACATCATCGTCGGCGCCACGTTCGACGAGAGCCTCGATGGCATCATTCGCGTCTCCGTCGTTGCCACCGGCATCGAGCAGGAGATGCTGGCGCGTAACGTGACGCCGTCGGCCGCGACCGTTACCGGCGCGGTGTCCGCGCCGGATACCCGTCTGGCCGAAGTGACCGCTCGATTGCGCGCCGACAACGCGCGCAATGTCGAACGCGCCCAGAAGCCGGAGGCGCCGGCTGCCGTGCCTGCAGCACCGCAGCGGCCTCCAAGCAGCGTCGAACGTGCGGCCCTGGCTGCTATCGCCGCGGCGGTAGCACCAGATGCGCCGGAGCCGGCCACCCCGTTGCAGCCCGCGTCCTATGGCGATGTCACGGTGCGTCCGATCGCGCCGAAACCGTCATTGTTTCCGGATCACGATGTTGCGGATGTCGAAGCGCATCAACCGGCGACACCCGAGACCTTCATTCCGCAAGCCCCCGAACGCCCGCGAACCCGCACGCCCAGGATGCCGAAGTTCGAAGACCTGCCGATGCCCGCGCAGAACGAAATCCGGCAGGCCCGCGGTGAAGTCGACGAAGAGCATCCGCAAAAAGTCCGGATGTCGCTGCTGCAGCGGCTGGCCAATGTCGGCCTTGGCCGCCGCGACGAAGAAACCGAGCCCCCGATCGAAGCCCGTGCCTCGGGTCCGGCGATGTCACCGCTGCCGCCACTGCCGGAACGCAAGCCCCAGCGCTCGGTCGCCCAGCAAATCGCGGCTAGTGAACCGGTATCGGAGTATGCCCGCCGGCCTGCGCCTCAGGGACTCGACACCCACGGGCGTCCTGCACCTGTTGCCGCAGCGCCACAGGGTGACGACATTGATATCCCCGCCTTTTTGCGCCGCCAGGCCAAATGACGTTTGTTACAATTCTAACGACATAAGGGTCCCGGCTAACCCAGCCGGGCCCCTTTGTTTTTGAGCTGCCATTGGCTCCGGCTCATTTTACAAGTCGCTGATATTAAATGATTAATTATGTATTCGTGGTGCAATCGCAGGTCCAAATCACCTCCGTCGGAGACCCGAATTTGGTCAACCTTTGGCGTGAATACGGCAGAGATAGGGTAACAATCGGTAAAAAAGCGTGAGTTGGCGCTCTTTAGGGCAATGGCTATGGTCCGCCGTGACTTGGGGATACCAAAGGCAAATCACCGGGGGGCCGGACCGGTTCGATCTTTGTGTAAGTCAGCAGCGGGCGGTCTTCGAATGAAATTTAGCCGGCAAACCACGCTTCGGTCGCAAGCCACCGTGACGGGCGTCGGCGTTCATTCCGGTTTACCCGTCAGTTTGACGCTGGGACCTGCATCCGTCGATGCGGGTTTTATTTTTGTCCGTACCGGTCTGGAAGGTCGCGACCGCGAGGTTCAGGCCACCGCTGGTTCCGTGATCTCCACTGAATTTGCGACCGTGCTGGGCGACCGTGAAGGTCCGCTGGTCTCCACCGCCGAGCATGTGCTGGCAGCGCTGCGCGGCATGGGCGTCGATAACGCCACGATCGAAGTCGATGGTCCGGAAGTTCCGATCATGGACGGCAGTTCGGCTGCTTTCGTCGCCGCGATCGATCAGGCAGGCATCGTCACGCAATCGGCGTCGCGCCGCTTCATCCAGGTATTGAAGCCGGTGCAAGTCGCGATGGGTGATTCGTTCGGCGAATTACGCCCTTACGCGGCCGGCTTCCGCGCCGAGGTCGAAATCGATTTCACCAATCCAGTGATCGGCCGTCAGAATTATGTGCTCGATCTCAATCCCGAGCGCTTCCGCCGCGATATCTGCCGCGCCCGGACTTTCGGTTGCATGAACGATGTGGCGCGGCTCTGGAGCGCCGGTTTTGCGCTTGGCGCGTCGTTTGAGAATTCGGTGGTGTTCGACGAAACCCGTCTGCTCAATACCGAAGGGTTGCGCTACACCGACGAGTGCGCGCGCCACAAGGTGCTGGACGTGATCGGGGATCTGGCGCTGGCGGGCCTGCCTCTGCTGGGCGCCTATCGCTCGGTGCGCGGCGGTCACAAGCTCAACCATGCGGTGCTGACCGCTCTGATGGCCGATCGCAGTGCCTGGCGGGTCATCGAGTCTGACGCGGCGCGCCGCCCGCGCGGCCACGCCGAAGCCGGAAGCGGAATGGTGGGCGGCATGATCGCCCCGGCCTACAGCCCCGACGTGTCCTGAGCCTCTCTTGGACGTCTCCTGAGTGGATTTCGGCCCTCTTTTCGCTTGGTAACCATGATCGGCCGCAATCGGTCCCGACCGCCTTAATCCGGGCGAAATGCCTGCCTATTCGGTTGGTTAACGGACTTTTTTCGGCTACACAGGCCCGCGATTGCAGGACAAGACGCCACGGGCGGCGATCATTGCGTCCATGACCGCTCCCAAGCGGGCGGGCACGGCATCACAGGCGTCAGGTCTTAATTTATGTCGGCATCGCGTATGACGCTCGAACGACGCAAATCATCCGGTCGTACGGACCTCAACAGGCTGGCGCAGCGGCTATGCCTGGCCATGAGCCTGTCCGTTCTCGCCATCACGCTCGGCGGATGCGGCACCGGCGCGATATGGGACAAGTTTTTCGCCAAGGACGACACCTTCGTCGAGGAGCCCGCCGACAAGCTCTACAATGAGGGCTTGTTCCTGATGAACGACAAGCACGACCCCAAGGCGGCGTCGAAAAAGTTCGAGGAAGTCGACCGGCAACATCCTTATTCCGACTGGGCGCGCAAATCGCTGCTGATGTCGGCCTACGCCTTTTACAATGCCGGCGACTATGACAGCTGCATTGGTGCGGCGACCCGCTACGTCACCTTGCATCCCGGCAGCCCCGACGCCGCCTACGCGCAATATCTGATCGCGGCTTCGCATTACGATCAAATTCCGGACGTTTCCCGCGATCAGGGCCGCACCGAGAAGGCCATTGCCGCGCTCGATGAGGTGGTCCGCAAATATCCGACTTCGGAATACGCCGTCAGCGCCAAGGCCAAGCTGGAAGGCGCGCGCGACCAGCTCGCGGGCCGCGAAATGGCGGTCGGCCGCTATTACATGGAAAAGCGCGACTACACCGCCGCGATCAACCGTTTCAAGACCGTGGTCACCAAGTACCAGACCACCCGGCACGTCGAGGAAGCGCTGGCCCGGCTTACCGAGGCCTACATGACGATCGGTATCGTCGGCGAGGCGCAGACCGCGGCCGCCGTGCTCGGGCACAATTTCCCCGACAGCCGCTGGTACAAGGACGCCTATGATCTCGTGAAATCCGGCGGGGTCGAGCCGAGCGAGAACACCGGTTCCTATATTTCCAAGGCTTTCAAGAAACTGGGTCTCGGCTAGTCCGAAATTCGCCAACTGACGAATCGTCAAGCCGAATTCGTCAAGTCCCGCGACGTCCCTTTGTTGAACTTCCGATTCCAAAGCACGCCGGAATTCTGTAGTTGTAAGGCGGTCGCTCTTAAAGATCATCGGTGGGCAAGGAGAAAATTCTGCCCGCCACACCAGGACTGATTTCGCATGCTGGCGCGTCTTTCGATCCGTGACATCGTCCTGATCGAACGGCTCGATATCGAGTTTTCCCGCGGTCTTGCGGTGCTGACCGGCGAAACCGGCGCCGGCAAATCCATCCTGCTCGATGCCTTCGCGCTGGCGCTTGGTGGACGGGGCGACGCCGGCCTGGTCCGGCACGGCGCCGAACAAGGCCAGGTCACCGCGGTATTCGATATTCCAAAGGGGCATCCGGCCTCGGTCATCCTGAGCGACAACGGCCTCGACGATACCGGTGAGATGATCCTGCGCCGGGTGCAGTTGGCCGATGGCCGCACCCGCGCCTTCATCAACGATCAGGCGATCAGTGTGCAGACCCTCAAGGCGGTCGGCTCGGCGCTGGTCGAGATCCACGGGCAGCACGACGAGCGCGCGCTGGTCGATGCGTCGACCCACCGGCGGCTGCTCGATGCGTTTGCAGGCCTCGAAAAGGACGTCGCGGCGCTGGAGAAGCTTTGGGACGCGCGGCGCGCCGCGCATGCGCTGCTTGACGAACATCGCGCCAGCATGGAGCGCGCCGCCCGCGAAGCCGACTATCTGCGCCATGCCGCCGATGAGTTGAAAAAACTCGCTCCCAAGGACGGCGAGGAAACCGCGCTCGCCGAACGCCGTACCACGATGATGCAGGGCGAGAAGATCGCGGCCGATCTGCGCGAGGCGCAGGATGCAGTGAGCGGCACCCATTCGCCGGTCCCGGCGCTTTCGGCGGCGGTGCGCCGGCTGGAACGCCGGGCCGGAAATTCACCCACCTTGGTCGAGCCCGCGGTGAAGGCGATCGATACCGCGATCAATGCGCTGGAGGAGGCCGAGCAGCACCTCGCCGCGGCGCTGATCGCAGCCGACTTCGATCCCGGCGAGCTTGAACGCATCGAGGAACGGCTGTTCGCGTTGCGTGCGGCGTCACGGAAATATTCAACGCCGGTCGACGCGCTGGCGGCGCTGGCGGCGAAATACGCATCCGATGTGGCTGCTGATCGACGCCGGCGCCGGTCAGTTGAAGAAGCTCGAGGCAGCAGCGGCGGAGGCCGACAAGCACTACACAACAGCGGCGACCAAACTCTCCGCGGCGCGATCGAAGTCGGCGCAGAAGCTCGACAAGGCTGTCAATGCCGAACTGGCGCCGCTCAAGCTGGAGCGCGCCACGTTTACGACGCAACTTGAATCCGATGCCGGATCGCCGGGCCCGCAAGGTTTCGATCGCATCGAATTCTGGGTTCAGACCAATCCCGGCACGCGGCCGGGGCCGCTGATGAAAGTCGCCTCCGGCGGCGAACTGTCGCGGTTCCTGCTGGCGCTCAAGGTGGTGCTGTCCGATCGCGGTTCGGCGCCCACGCTGGTGTTCGACGAAATCGATACCGGCGTCGGCGGCGCGGTGGCCGACGCGATCGGGGCCCGGCTGGCGCGGCTCGCAGGCAAGGTGCAGGTGATGGCGGTGACCCACGCCCCGCAGGTCGCCGCGCGCGCCAACCATCATCTGCTGATTTCCAAGGATGCCCTCGACAAGGGCAAGCGCGTCGCCACCCGCGTCAACGCGCTCGCCGCCGATCACCGCCGCGAGGAAATCGCCCGCATGCTGGCCGGGGCCGAGATCACCGCCGAAGCGCGCGCGGCGGCGGAGCGCCTGTTGAAGGCGGCGAGTTAAGCGGCGCGACCATGGCTGCGAAGGCAAAGAAAGCGCTGGTCGATCCCGCGAAACTCACCAAGGCTCAGGCCAAGGTCGAGCTGAAACGTCTGTCGCTCGAGATCGAGGGCCACGACAAGCGATATTATCAGAACGATGCGCCAAGCGTCACCGATGCCGAATACGATGCGCTGCGTCTGCGTTTCAACGCCATCGAGAAAAGATTTCCGGAATTCGTCAGTTCGGATTCGCCTTCGCAGAAAGTCGGCGCGGCGCCGTCCGGCCGCTTCAGGAAGGTCCGGCATGCGGTGCCGATGCTCTCCCTCGACAATGCGTTCGCCGAGGAGGACGTGCTCGACTTCGTCGGCCGTATCCGGCGCTTCCTCAAGCTCGGGGACGACGACCAGATCGATTTCAGCGCCGAGCCGAAGATCGACGGGCTTTCAATGTCGCTGCGCTACGAGGACGGCGAACTCGTCACCGCTGCGACGCGCGGCGACGGCGCCGAAGGGGAGGATGTCACCGCGAATATCCGAACGCTGGAAGACGTGCCGCAGAAACTGAAGGGCCGCAAGGTCCCCGAGATCTGCGAAATCCGCGGCGAAGTCTACATGACCAAAAAGGCATTCCTCGCGCTTAACGAACGCCAGAAGGCTGCCGGCGACACCATGTTCGCCAACCCGCGCAATTCCGCGGCGGGTTCATTGCGGCAGAAGGATCCCGCCATCACTGCTTCACGTCCGCTCGGGTTCTTCGCCTACGCCTGGGGTGAAATGGGCGCGATGCCGGAGGGCACGCAATCCGGCATGATCGGCTGGTTCGAACGCTGCGGTTTCAGAACCAATCCGCTGACAAGGCTGTGCCATTCGGTCGAGCAGTTGATCGCGTTTCACCGCGAGATCGAGGCGCAGCGCGCCGAACTGGACTATGACATCGACGGCGTGGTCTACAAGATCGACCGTCTCGACTGGCAGGAGCGGCTCGGCTTCGTCTCGCGCACGCCGCGCTGGGCGATCGCGCACAAGTTTCCTGCCGAACGCGCCATGACGGTGTTGCGTGATATCGAAATCCAGGTCGGCCGCACCGGCTCGTTCACGCCGGTCGGCAAGCTGGAGCCGTTAGGCGTCGGCGGGGTGATCGTGCAGAACGTCACGCTGCACAATGAAGATTACATCAGGGGTATCGGCGGCGACGGCGAGCAATTGCGCGATGGCCGTGACATAAGGATCGGCGACACCGTCGTCATCCAGCGCGCCGGCGACGTGATTCCGCAGGTGGTCGACGTCGTCATCGACAAGCGGCCGAAGAACGCAAAGGAATTCCACTTCCCGAAAAAATGCCCGTGTCCGCTGCACACCGACGTGGTGCGCGAGGAAACCGCGGCCGGCGAGGAGGGATCGCGCGCCCGCTGCACCGGCGAGTTCGCCTGTCCGTACCAGAAGATCGAGCATCTGAAATTGTTCGCCTCGCGCCGCGCCTTCGATATCGAAGGCCTGGGCGAGAAGCAGATCGCGTATTTTTTCGAGCAGGGATGGGTGAAGGAGCCGGCCGATATCTTCACGCTGGCGGCGCGGAACGCGAAACTCAAGCTGGAGGCGATCGAAGGCTACGGCGAGACCTCGGTGCGCAATTTGTTCGCCGCCATCGAGGAACGGCGGAGGATTGCGCTGGAGCGTTTTATCTTCGCCCTCGGCATGCGGCATGTCGGCGAAACCACCGCGCTGGCGCTGGCGCGCGGTTATGGTTCCTGGGAGGCATTCCATGATGCCTGCCTCAAGGTCGCCGGGGGTGACGAGGAGGCCGGCGAAGAAATGGATGCGCTGGACCAGATCGGCGACACCGTGATTGCCAGTATCAAGGCCTATTTCGGCGAAAGCCATAACCGTGGCATCGTCGAGCGGCTGACCAGGGAAGTCACCATCCTTGACGCCGAAAAGCCGAAGAACAATTCGGCGGTGGCTGGCAAGACCGTGGTGTTCACGGGTTCGCTGGAAAAGATGACGCGGGACGAGGCCAAGGCCACTGCCGAGCGACTCGGCGCCAAGGCCGCGGGTTCTGTGTCGAAGAAGACCGATTATGTGGTCGCCGGTCCCGGCGCCGGCTCGAAACTCGCCGAGGCCAGGAAACACGGCGTGGCGGTGCTGACGGAAGACGAGTGGCTGAAGCTGATCGGGGAGTGAGGGGCGCTCGCGGCCCCCTACGGCTGTCGTCACCCGCGAAAGCGGGTGATCCAGTATTCCAGGGACGATTGTATTTGAATCGAGAAGCCGCGGCGTACTGGATCGCCCGCTTTCGCGGGCGACGACAGTCTTATTGGTGAGGTGTGGTGCGCGGCCCGTTCCACGCTCCGCTACAACATCCCCAACTCTTCCTCCTCCGCCTGTTCGATCAATTCCTCACTGACCACTACGTCGCGGCGCGGCACCAGGAAGATCATGGTGGAGGCGCAGGCAATCGACAGAAAAACGATCGCGGCGTTCAGCGGTATCGCCGTGACAAAATGGCCGCCGAGCCAGGCGCCGAATTGGGAGACCAGCGAACCGATCCCCATCTGCAGGAAACCCATCGCGCCCGAGGCGGTGCCCGCGGCCTCGGGGCGGACGCTGATGGCGCCGGCCGCGGAATTGGACATCACGAACGCGTTGGCGAACATCACCAGCATCTGGGTGCCGAACAGCCATGCCGGCGCCTGGTTGAGCCCGGTGACGCCCCACAAAAGATTCAGCGTCGCGCCGGCGAATTGTAGCGCCAGACCGAACCAGATCAGCCTTTCCAGAGAATGACGTGGCGCGAAGCGCACGCAGAACAGGTTGCCGATCAGATAGGCAAATCCCGTGGTCGCGAACCACGCGCCGTATTCGGCGCTGGAGCGGCCCATCTGCATCACCACGATATAGGGTCCACCGCCGGCAAAGGCGAAAATGATCTGCGAGGCCAGCACCTGGCACAGCACATAGCCGATGAAGGCGCGGCTGGTGAACAGGCTGCCGACATCGCCGCGAAATCCGCCGGCCTCGCTGCGGTCGCGGCGCGTCTCCGGCAGCGCCAAGGCGATCGCGACCGCAATCACCAGAGACGCCGCGGTGATGACATAGAAGATCGAGCGCCAGCCGAAGGCGGTCTCCAGCAGGCCGCCGGTCAGCGGGCTCAGCATCTGTGCGATCATCATCACGGCGATCACCAGGCTGATCATGCTGCTGATGCGCTCGCGGCTGTAGAGATCGCGAATGATGGCGCGGCTCACTACCATGCCGGTGGCGCCGCCCAGCGCCTGGAAAAACCGCGCCGCGATCAATTGCGGCAGGGTTTCGGCGAAGATGCAGCCAGCGCTGGCCGCCACCATCAGGCCGAGACCCGCCAGCAGCACCGGCCGGCGTCCGAACCGGTCCGACAGCGGCCCCATGATGATCTGCGAACAGGCGATGCCGACCATGTAAAGGGACACCGTCATCTGCGCGATCGAAATATCGCGTCCGAACGTGGTGGCCAGCACGGGCAGCGCCGGCACCAGCATATAGAGCGAAATCGGCGCCACGCCGGTCATCGCGACCAGCAGCAGCAACATGAATCGCGATGTCGCGTTGTCAGTCGCCGCCTCAGGCGGTTTGCCGGTTACGCCGTGCATGCAGGTCCAGTCCAGTGTCTGGATCGGACTGTAAGCTTATCCCGCGACCGCGACATGGCCGTTTCGGAATGCGGCTATTCCGTTTTCGGGAGGCGGTGCGCAGGTGTCGTCACCCGCGAAAGCGGGTGATCCAGTATCCCAGAGGCGGTTGCGGTTGACCGAGAAGCCGCGGCGTACTGGATGCCCCGCCTGCGCGGGGCATGACAGCTGTGGTGGGTGCGAGGCCGTGCGGTGCCCTCTACTACAGCGACAGCGTCGCCGTCGCGGCATCGAGCCACACTTTCGTCGCCTCATCGACATGCGGGCGCACCTCGTGGCGCACCCGCGCGTGGTAGTCATTGAGCCAGTCCAGCTCTTCGCCGCTCAGCATGTTCAGATCGATCAGGCGGCGGTCGATCGGCGCCAGCGTCAGCGTCTCGAACGCATTGATCGGCTTCTCCGCGCCGGCAATGTCGATGCCGACAACCAGTTCGAGGTTCTCGATCCGAATGCCGAAACCGTCGGTTTTGTAGTAGCCGGGCTCGTTGGACAGGATCATGCCACGCCGCAGCGGCGTGGTGCCGAGTTTGGAAATCCGCGCCGGGCCCTCGTGCACCGAGAGATAACTGCCGACGCCGTGGCCGGTGCCGTGATCGAAATCGATCCCGGCCTGCCACAGGAACTGCCGCGCCAGGGTGTCGAGCTGCGCGCCGGTGGTGCCGTCGGGGAACACCGCGCGGGCAATCGCGATATGGCCGCGCAACACGCGGGTGAAACGGTCGCGCATTTCATCCGTCGGCTCGCCGATCGCGACGGTGCGGGTGACGTCGGTGGTGCCGTCTTCATATTGCGCGCCGGAATCGATCAGCAGCAGATCGCCCGGGACCATGCGGCGATTCGTCTTGCGGGTGACGCGGTAATGCACGATGGCACCATTCGGTCCGGTGCCGGCGATGGTCGGAAACGAGACATCTTTCAGCGCACCGGTGTCGCGGCGGAAGCTCTCCAGCGCTTCGACCGTGTCGATCTCCGTCAGCGCGCCCGAGCCGGCTTCGCGGTCGATCCAGGCCAGGAATCGCGCCAGAGCCACCGCATCGCGCCGGTGGGCGTTGCGCGTGCCCTCGATCTCGGTGGCGTTCTTGACGGCCTTGAGCAGGCTCACTGGATCGTTGCCGCGTACTGCCTTGCCGCCGGACGCGCCGATCAGGCGGCTCAGGGCATCGGCGGCGGTGGCGCTGTCGAGCGCGATCGATGCGCCATGCTGCGCCAGTTCGGTGAGTTTGCGCGTCAGCGCCTCCGTCTCCTCGACATCGGCGGTCGCTTCGAGATGGTCGCGGGCGCTGTTGGAAAGCTTGCGGTGATCGATGAACACCGTGGGGCGGCCATCCTTCGGCACCAGCGCATAGGACAGCGGCAGCGGCGTATGCGAAACGTCGGCGCCGCGGATATTGAAGGTCCAGGCCACGGCGTGCGAATCCGACAGCACCAGCGCGTCGACGCCGAGTTTTTCGATTTCCAGCCCGATACGCTTGAGCTTGTCGGGCTCGGCCTCGCCTGAAAATGGCAGGCCGTGAATCGCGACCGGACCCAGCGGCGGCGGCGGACGCTCGGTCCACACCGCATCAAGCGGATTGATGTCGACCGCGACCAGCTCGGCGCCGGCCTTGGCGCAGGCCGCGGCCAGCCGCTCGGCTGCTGCCGTGGTATGCAGCCATGGATCAAATCCGAGGCGGTCGCCGGCGGCGAGATGCTTCGCCAGCCAGTTTTCCGGCGGCGGATCGATCAGCGGCTCGACATTCCAGGCCCTGGAATCGATTTGTTTGGCGGCCTGCAGCGTGTAGCGGCCATCGACAAACAACGCGGCCTGTTGGGTCAGCACGATCGCCATTCCGGCGGATCCGGTGAAGCCGGTCAGCCAGGCCAGCCGCTCCTCCGAAGGGGCGACATATTCGTTTTGCTGCTGATCGGCGCGGGGAATCACGAACCCGGTCAGCTTGCGGCGCGTCAGTTCCTCGCGAAAAGCCGCCAGCCGCGCCGTCAGCGCGACGCCGCCCTCGGGCTCTTCAAATGTCTGGAAATGGGCTTCGAACATCCGGCGTGACCTTAGGATTGCGATGAGAACTCCGCAATGCGACCCGACTTGTTTCCAATTGGCATGGATTGTGCTTGAATTATTATGTTAAGCCGGATGGAACGATCAGGGTCATAGATTGTTCTTCCAACCTTATCTGGGGGAATTCCAGGAGTGTTTCAACTCAACGAAGAGGGGATACACAATGCCTGCTTTCACGTTTGAGAAGATTTCGCCGCCGGTGCCGCGCGGACCGATTCCCGCCATCGCGAAGAGACAACGCGGCGTCATCGTCCAGATTCTGGATCGTTTCGTCGAGGCGCGCGTCAAGCGAACGTTGCGCGAGGAGCAGGGCGTGATCGCCCGCCGCCAGTACACGCTCCCGAAATAAGGGTAGCGTCCCGGTTTGAAATCCCGGAATTTTCAGGAAAAATGCATTTGCCGGCGTTGCCGATGGCGTCGGCGGGGCGCTTTCGCCTTCAGGGCCTCTTGGCGCCTGTCATCTTCCTGACGGCACAGGCCGCCTGCACCGGATAAACCAGGGGAATAGCGAGCGGCCCAACGGTTATCGAGGCCACTGCCCAGCGATGCCGACTCCGGCCGCGCTCGCGCGCAAGCCAGTCGACGAATAACAGGGTCACCAAAAATACGACCAACCACGGAAGGTATGCCATCGCTGCCTCCTGTCGCGCCCGAAGCCATAAATAGGCTAATTCCTGCAGCAAGCTTCGCAAGGCGACGGGGGAGTTTTTCAATGGGCGACGCCAGATGCAGCTGCGGTGCAGTCACGCTCTCGCTTCCAGAACAACCATCCAGGCTGATCGTTGCTTGTCACTGCATCGACTGCCAACGCCGAACCGGCGCGCCGTTCGGTGTTGGCGCTTATTACCCCGCTGAGGTTGTTGCCATTTCGGGAACCTCTAAAGAGTTCACGCACGCCGCCGCAAGCGGCGGTAATATCCATAATTATTTTTGCCCACAATGCGGCTCAACGGTCTACTGGAAGCTCAGCAATTTTCCTGCGCTGATCGCCGTTGCGGTCGGCGCGATGGCAGAACCAAAATATCCGGCCCCCGTCATATCGGTTTTCGAGCAGTCGAAACATGATTGGGTTCAAATTGATGGGGCCGTTGAGCACTTCCTGCAAAACAGCGCCAAAAAAATCTCAAGCTGAGACACGACCGGAAACAAGGTCACCGGCGCTCCATCAAAAGGCTGCTCCAGCCTTCGATCTGGATATGACGCTTGAAAACAAGCCCGCGTGCGCGATAGGCGGCGATCACGCCTCGAGCCTGATGCGGCAGCAATCCCGATAGAATTACCAGCGCCGACGGCGCGAGATGACGCGCCATCGCCGTCGCCATCTGCCGCAGCGGATTGGCGAGAATATTCGCCAGCACCAGATCGAACGGGCCATGGCCGGCGAACTGCGGCGCCGAGAACCCGCTCGCCTGGATCGTCTGCACCCAATCGCCCGCGCCGTTGAGCCGGGCGTTGTCCCGCGCGGTCAGGACCGACAGCGGATCGATATCGCTCGCCAGCACGTCGTGGCGCAAAGCCTTCGTCGCAGCGATGGCGAGCACGCCCGTGCCCGTACCGAGGTCGAGCACGCGTCGTGGATTGTGAGCCTTCAATACCTGATCGAGCAACAACAGGCAGCCGCGCGTGGTGCCGTGATGGCCGGTGCCGAACGCCAGCGCCGCTTCGATCTCGATGCCGAGCTTGTTCGGCGGGATTTTTGCGCGGTCGTGATGGCCATGGACAATGAATCGCCCGGCGTGCACCGGAACCAGTTCCTCGAGGGTCGCCCTGACCCAATCCTTGGCCTCCACGGTGTCGAACGCGATGTTCCGTGCGACCTCATTGCCGGCCGCCAGACCGACCAGTTCGCGGATCGAGACCTGATCGGGCGCTTCGGCAAAATGCACGGTGATGTCCCAGCGCCCGTCCGGACTTTCAAACGCGGCGATGGCGGCCTGCCCTTCGAAGAAACTTTCGGTCAGCAGGTCAACCACGTGCTTTGCGGTTTGCTCGCTGCCGATCACGAAGCTGGCGCGGTGGGTGGAGGGGACGGTGTTCATTGACGGTCCGGGGTAAACGGTTCGGGTATCAGGCAGTGTCTCGGTTTGAAATTTTGGTCCGGCGTGCGATCCATCCGATAAGCGTGCCCGCGCCGAGCGTCATAAGCGGCACCCCCGATAAACTAATTAGTTCTCGGAAAGTGCTCTCCACCGTGCATTGAAGGTGGCTCTCCCAGAAGAAGAGGGGACACCAATACTTGCCGGTCAGAAAAAGTAACCCGATCCAAGTGGCGGACAGCGCAATCCATATCCACCAGAGAAAGCGCCAGACCCTCATCAGCCCCTCACCTGATGTCAAACTTCAAACTGAGACACTACCGGATGTCCACAACCTTTCAGCCTTTATACGCAAGGTTTATTCAGCGCTTTATAAACCGGAACATACGCAGACCGTTTACAGGTCTTTCCCTATGATTTGCACAGCTTTTGCGCCGGCTTTTGCACGAGGTTATCAACAGATTTTCCACAGTTTATCCACAGGGTTACCAACGGTCGTTGCGAGGAACGAAGCAATATGACGATGTGGTTACAATCAGTCACTCACCCAAACAGCGCCCGATGATCGCCCAAGATCACCCGCGCGGCGTTGTGGCCGGGGGCGCCGGTGACGCCGCCGCCGGGATGCGCGCCGCTTCCGCAGTGGTAGAGGCCTTTCAGCGGTCCGCGATAATCGGCGTGGCCGAGCATCGGCCGCGCCGAGAACAGTTGGTTCAGCGTCAGCGCGCCGTGGAAGATATCGCCGCCGAGCAGGCCGAATTGGCGTTCCAGATCGAGCGGCGACAGGATCTGCCGCCCCCTGACGCTGGCCGCGAAGCCCGGCGCGTATTCATCCACGGTCGCGATCATGAGATCGGCGACTTCCTCGCGGTGATCGTCCCATGATCGGCCGTCGGACAATTGCGGCGCGACGTGCTGGCAGAACAGGCTGGCGACATGCTGGCCCGGCGGACACAGCGTGTCGTCCAGGGTCGAGGGGATCAGCACCTCGACGACAGGCTTGCGGCTCCAGCCATGCTCGCGGGCGTCCTGCCAGGCGCGGTCCATGTAGCCGAGGCTGGGCGCGAGAATGATGCCGGCGCTGAGGTGATCGCCGCCGCCGGGCAGCGCGGTGAACGAGGGCAGGGCGTTGAGCGCGACGTTCATCCGGAACGTGCCGGAGCCGTTGCGCCAGTTCTTGATGCGCGCGAGGAATTTGGCCGGCAGCGCATCGGCCGGCAACAGCCGCGTATACAGCAGCTTCGGGTTGACGCTGGAGGCGACATAACTGGCGCGGATGGTTTCGCCATTGTCGAGGATGACGCCGACGGCGCGGTCGCGTTCGACGATCACCTCGCGCACGCCGGCGTCGATCGCGATGTCGGCGCCATGGCCGCGGGCGGCTGCGCGCCATCGCCTGCGTGATCGCGCCCATGCCGCCGATGGCGTGGCCCCAGACGCCCTTTTTGCCGTTCACCTCGCCGAACGCGTGATGCAGCATCACATAGGCGGAGCCGGCGGCGTAGGGACTGGCGTAATTGCCGACGATGGCGTCGAATCCGAACAACGCCTTGACCAGGTCGCTCTCGAAGGCATCGTCCAGCATCTCGCCGGCCGAGCGCGTGAACAGGTCGAGCAGGCTGCGCTGCTGCTCCAGCGTCAGCCGGCGCAGGATATTGGCGGTGCCGAGCGCGTTGAAGGCTTCGCGGATCGATCCGGCGCCAAATCCCTCGGTGAGGTTCGGCGGCGCGCGCAACACGAACTGGCGCAGCACGTCGGCGATCGCTTCGAGTTCGGCGGTGAACGCATCGATCCTGCCGGCGTCGTGTTCGCTGAGTTTGGCGATCGACTGGTGGGTGCGGCCTTCGCCGATCAAGAGATAGCTGCCATCGGGCGCGGGCAGGAAATTCTGCGCGCGGCGTTCGACGATGCGCAGGCCATGCTCGCTTAAGCTCAGATCGGATATGATCTGCGGGTTGAGCAGGCTGACGGTATAGGCGGCGACCGAATTGCGGAACCCGGGATGGAATTCCTCCGTCACCGCGGCGCCTCCGACCACCTTGCGGCGCTCGACCACCTTCACCCGCAGCCCGGCCATCGCGAGGTACGCCGCGCAAGTGAGGCCGTTATGCCCCGCGCCGATGATGATGACGTCGGTCTCTGTCATGGGTGCTTCAAGAATGAATGTCATTCCGGGATGGTCCGAAGGACCAGACCCGGAATCTCGAGATTCCGGGTTCGCTCGCTTCGCTTACGCCCCGGAATGACGTGTGTATTCCTTAGCGAAAATGTGAATGTCGGCCCAGCGCCAATTGATGCATTCGGTTCCGTCCCCGCATTGCTCGCCGCGTCCCGCTATGCTCCATTGCGCGCGCCTCCGGCGCCGGCCGGGTTCAAGCTGCGAGCTTTCATGACTTCTCCCGATACGTCCGATCAGCCTTCCGATTCCCGCAACCGGCTGGTCCTGATCGTCTATACCGCCGCCATCTTTACCAGCGCGCTGCTGCTGTTTTCGGTGCAGCCGTTGTTCACCAAGATGGTGCTGCCGAGGCTCGGCGGCTCGCCGGCGGTGTGGTCGGTGGCGATGGTGTTCTTTCAGTCGCTGCTGCTCGGCGGCTATGCCTACGCGCATTATCTGATGCAACTCCGCAACCGCATGATTCCGGTCGCGGTGCATCTGCTGCTGCTGGCGATCGCCATACTGACGCTGCCGCTGTCGATCGCGAGCGGCTGGGGCGAGCCGCCGACGTCGGGCTATGCGTTCTGGCTGCTCGGCCTGTTCGCGGTCTCGATCGGGCTGCCGTTCTTCGCGCTGGCGGCGAACAATCCGCTGCTGCAGGCCTGGTTCGTTCGCACCGGCCATCCCAACGGCCCGGATCCCTTATTTCCTCTATGCCTCGTCGAACATCGGCAGCTTCCTGGCGCTGCTATCCTATCCGGTGCTGCTGGAGCCGATGTTCACGCTGCGCACGCAAAACCTGATCTGGACCGGCGGCTACGGCCTGCTGATCGTCCTGATCGGGGCTTGCGGCGTGCTGTTGCTGCGTTCGCCTGTCACGGCGGCGGTCGACGTTCTGGCCGATGACAGCGATGCCCCGGCGCCAGCGTGGACATTGCGCGCGCGCTGGATCTTTCTCGCCGCGGTGCCCTCGGGTCTGCTGATCGCGGTAACGGCGCATATTTCCACCGACGTCGCCGCGGCGCCGTTGCTGTGGGTGCTGCCGCTGTCGCTGTATCTGCTGACCTGGGTGCTGGTGTTCCAGTCGCGCCCGCTGCTGCCGCACAAATGGATGCTGCTGGCGCAGCCGCTGGCGATCGCGGGCGTGATCGTGCTGCTCGCGGTCGGCGGCGAACAGAACCTGCTGCTGACGCTCGGCGGCCACCAGCTTTGTTTCTTCATCATTGCGATGGCATGCCACGGCGAACTGGCGCGTACCCGCCCGGCGGCGAAATATCTCACCGGCTTCTATGTCGCGCTGTCGTTCGGCGGGATGGTCGGCGGCCTGTTCGCCGGATTGATCGCGCCGTTCGCGTTTTCATGGGTGGCGGAATACCCGATCCTGCTGGCGCTGGCGGCGTTGTGCCGCCCGCCCGGCGAAGAGCGGTGGCCGCGCTGGAGCCGCTGGTACTGGCCGTTTCTCGCCGTGCTCGCGATCGCGCTGATCGCGCCGTCCTGGTCGAGCGGCAAGATCATGGCCTGGCTCGACGAGAACCGGGTCTGGATGATCGGCGCCGTCGGCGTGCTCTCGGCCCTGCTGGCGCTCGGATTGAACGCCAACCGCTGGAAGATTTTCGCCACCGTCGTGGTGGCGCTGGTTTTGCTGCGCGCCTATCCGTCCGATGACGGGCGGGTGGAGACCGTGCGCAGCTTTTTCGGCGTCCACAAGATCGTGGTGACGCCGCATGGCCAGTATCACGTGCTGATGCACGGCACCACGATTCACGGCGCGCAGAAATTCCAGAACGATGACGGGACGCCGGTAACCGGCCGGCCAGAGCCGATCACCTATTACCACAAGGACGGCGGCATCGGTCAGGCGATCACGGCGATCCGCGAGCGCAAGGGCGCGCCGCTTCGTGTCGCCGTGATCGGTCTCGGTTCGGGCACGCTGACCTGCGCATCGGAGCCCGGCGAGACCTGGAAGTTCTTCGAGATCGATCAGTCGATGGTCGACACCGCACGCGACCCGAAATATTTCACCTACATTCAGAAGTGCGAACCGGACCTGAAACCCGTGATCGGCGACGCGCGGCTGACCTTCGCGCGCGAGCCCGACGGTATCTACGACCTGATCATCGTCGATGCCTATTCGTCGGATGCGATTCCGATTCATCTCGCGACTGAAGAGGCGATGGCGATCTACAAGGAAAAACTGGCGCCACAGGGCGCGGTGCTGATGCATGTCTCGAACCGGCATCTGGAACTGGCCAGCGTCGTCGTCGGCATTGCCGAGGAGAACGATCTCAAGAGCTGGGTCTACAGCGAGGATTCCGGTCGCGACAATGAGTACATCTTCTCGACTTCGGTGGTGGTGTCGGCGCGCGAAGAGGCCGACGTCGGCAAGCTCGCATCGTCGAATGTGTGGGAACTGACCGAGCCAGACGAGAAACAGCGGGTCTGGACCGACGATTATTCCAACGTGCTCGGCGCGGTATGGCGGCGGCTGCGCGACGGTGAGCAGTAGAACTCGCGAAAAAGAATCCGCGGAGGAAACCATGGCCGACCATCGTGCACCCGTTGTGTTCTATGCCGGCGTCGGACCGGAGTTGACATGCTACAGCGTTGACGTCGACAACACGGCGCTTGTCAAAGGCGCCACAGTGTCGACGCCGGCCAATGTTCAGTATGCATGGCCGCATCCGTCGAAAAAATATCTCTATGTCGTCTCCAGCAATGGCGGTCCGGGTTCGGCAGGGGTAGCCGGCGATACCCATGTCGCCACCGCCTTCAGGATCGATCCCGCGACCGGCGCGCTGACGCCGCATGGCGCGCCGGTGGTGCTGCCCTCGCGCCCGATTCATGCCAGCGTCGATATCTCGGGCGGCTACCTGCTCACCGCATTCAACGAACCGAGCGGCCTGACCGTGCATCGCATCAACAGCGACGGCACGCTCGGCGAACGCGTGCCCCAGTCAGATACGCTCAACACCGGCAGGTTCGCACATCAGATCATCGCCACGCCCGATAACCGGCAGGTTATCCTGGTGACGCGCGGTAACAACGCGCCGGCCGACAACCCCGTCAATCCAGGCTCGATCAAGGTCTTCGGTTTTGCCAACGGCGTGCTGGCAAATCTCGCGGCGATCCAGCCCGGCGACGGCTTGCATTTCGGGCCGCGGCATCTCGATTTTCATCCGACGCAGCCATGGGTCTATGTCTCGAACGAGAGCCAGAACAAGCTCTACGTCTACAAGCGCGATGCCGCGACCGGGCTGTCGCGCGAGCCGCTGTTTGTAAAAGGCACGCTCGACGGTCCCGCGCCTGCGATCGCGCAGCGCGCGGGTGCGATCCACGTCCATCCGAGCGGGCGGTTTGTCTATTTGACCAACCGTGCGTTCTGGACCACCGAGTTCGAGGGCAGGCAGGTGTTCGCAGGCGGAGAGAACTCGATCGCGGTCTTTGCGATCGACCAGGCAAGCGGCGAGCCGACGCTGATCGAGAACGCCGACGGGCACGCCAATTACTTGCGCACCTTCGATATCGATCCGAGCGGGCAGCTTCTGGTGTCCGCGTCAGTCTGGCCGATGCTGCTGCGCGACGGGACGACAATCCCCGCGGCTATCTGCCTGTTCCGTATCGGGGACGATGGCAAGCTTACCTTCGCGCGCAAATACGATATCGATGCGACCGTCGAGAAGCAGCAGTTCTGGGCCGGGATGGTCGTGCTGCGGTAATGTTCGAAAGCCGCGCTCGGCAATTTTAGAAGCATATGGGTGTTTGACGCGAAACTTTCGAATCAAGACAGACAGCTTCGCTGATGTTGCTGCTTGGCTACATGGCCGGGAAATAACGCCAGTTTTACCTGTTTCAGGTTGCGTTCGCCTAACGATTCAGCAGAATGCTTATTTATGACTCATTCGCTGCCCACGTTATGCATTGCGCGAACGAGTCCGCCAAGCGTCCAATCGCTCACGTGCTGATGCTAGAGTTGATGCTGATTCGCGACGGGACGCGGTAGCGCTTGTATCGAGCGCGGTAAGCGGCGTGTTTCAGTCGTCCAGCAAACCATGTGAGGAGAGGGATCATGTATAACGATTCTCTGTTCAATGCTTTCGCCCGTTCGTTCGAGGCTCGCAGCGAAACCGATATGTCGATGGCGGAATATCTGGAATCGTGTCGAGGCGATCCGATGCGATATGCCAACGCGGCCGAGCGGCTGCTAGCGGCGATCGGTGAACCCCAGATGATTGACACGGCCAAGGACCCCCGCCTTGGCCGTATTTTTTTGAACAGGACCATGCGCGCCTATCCGGCCTTTGTCGGGTTCCACGGCATGGAGGAAACGATCGAGCGCATTGTCGGGTTTTTCCGCCACGCGGCCCAGGGCCTGGAAGAGCGCAAGCAGATTCTCTATCTGCTCGGTCCGGTCGGTGGCGGCAAGTCCTCGCTCGCGGAGCGGCTGAAGTCGTTGATGGAGGTCCATCCGATCTATGTGCTGAAGGCTGGCGACGAACTCAGTCCGGTGTTCGAAAGCCCGCTCAGTCTGTTCGATCCGGAATCGCTGGGACCGATGATCGAGGAAAAATACGGCATTCCGCGCCGGCGCCTGAACGGACTTATGAGTCCGTGGTGCTACAAGCGGCTCGAAGCCTTCGGCGGCGACATTTCGCGATTCCGGGTTGCCAGGATCCAGCCTTCGCGGCTGCGGCAGATCGCGATTGCCAAGACGGAACCCGGCGACGAGAACAACCAGGATATCTCCTCGCTGGTCGGCAAGGTCGACATTCGCAAGCTGGAGACTTTCGCCCAGAACGATCCCGACGCCTACAGCTATTCCGGCGGCCTGAACCGCGCCAACCAGGGCGTGCTCGAATTCGTCGAGATGTTCAAGGCGCCGATCAAGATGCTGCATCCGCTGCTGACGGCGACCCAGGAAGGCAACTACATCGGCACCGAGAATATCGGCGCGATTCCGTTTACCGGCGTCATTCTGGCGCATTCCAACGAATCCGAATGGCAAAGCTTCAAGACCAACAAGAACAACGAGGCTTTCATCGATCGCATCTGCGTCATCAAGGTGCCCTATTGCCTGCGGGTGGCCGAAGAGCAGAAGATCTACGAGAAGCTGATTCAGGGATCGGAATTGGCTGCCGCCCCCTGCGCGCCCGCGACGCTGGAGACGCTGGCGCGCTTCTCGGTGATGTCGCGGCTGCGCAAGCACGAGAATTCGACGCTGTTCGCGAAGATGCGGGTCTATGACGGCGAAAGCCTCAAGGAGTCCGATCCGAAGGCGCGCAGCGTTCAGGAATACAAGGACGCGGCCGGCGTCGACGAAGGCATGGACGGCGTCTCGACACGCTTTGCATTCAAGGTTCTGGCGGCGACCTACAATCACGACACCGCGGAGCTCGGCGCCGATCCCGTTCATCTGATGTATGCGCTCGAGCAGTCGATCCGCCGCGAACAACTGCCCGAGGAAGTCGAGAAACGCTATCTCGAATTCATCAAGGCCGAACTGGTGCCGCGCTATGCGGAATTCATCGGCCACGAGATCCAGAAGGCCTATCTGGAGTCCTATTCCGACTATGGCCAGAACCTGTTCGATCGCTATGTCGACTACGCCGATGCGTGGATCGAGGACCAGGACTTCAAGGATCCCGACACCGGCCAACTGCTCAACCGGGAGCTTCTCAATCAGGAGCTGACCAAGATCGAGAAACCTGCCGGCATCGCCAACCCCAAGGACTTCCGCAACGAGGTCGTCAAGTTCTCGCTGCGGTCCCGGGCGCAAAACAGCGGCAAGAATCCGTCCTGGACCAGTTACGAAAAAATCCGCGAGGTGATCGAGAAGCGGATATTCTCGCAGGTCGAGGATCTGCTTCCGGTGATCTCCTTCGGATCGAAAAAGGACGGCGACACCGAAAAGAAGCATGGCGAATTCGTCGAGCGAATGGTGGAACGCGGCTATACCGAGCGGCAGGTTCGCCGCCTCGTCGAATGGTACATGCGGGTGAAACAAGCCGGGTGAGGCGGAAACGACAGTGGTCATGCACATCGTCGACCGGCGGTTGAATCCGGGCAGTAAAAGCCTTGAAAACCGCCAGCGTTTTTTGCGCCGCGCCAAGGCGCTGGTTCAGGGTGCGGTCAAGAAGTCCTCGCAGGATCGCGACATCAAGGATGTCCTGGAGGGTGGCGAGGTCAGCATTCCGCTCGACGGCATGAACGAACCGCGTTTCCGCCGCGAAGGCGGCACGCGCGATATGGTGCTTCCCGGCAACAAGAAGTTTATCGAAGGCGACATGCTGCCGCGTTCGGGCGGGGGTAGCGGAAAGGCGTCAGGACCGGGCGAAGGTGACGGTGAAGATGCGTTCCGGTTCGTTCTCAGCCGGGACGAGTTTGTTGATCTGTTTCTCGACGATCTGGAATTGCCTGATCTCGCCAAGCGCAAACTGGCTGAAGCGGAGAGCGAGGGACTTCACCGGGCCGGCTACGCGACCTCCGGTTCGCCCGCGAACATTTCGGTCAGTCGTACGGTGCGGCTGGCTTTGGCGCGGCGGGTGGCGTTGCGACGGCCGCGGCCGGAGACGATCGCGGAACTCGAGGCGGAAGCCGCCGATTGCGACGAGGCGCGCCGCACCGAACTGATGGCGCAGATCGAGACCTTGAAGGCAAAGGTCCGACGGATTCCGTTTATCGATCCGATCGACATCCGCTATCGCCGTTTCGAGACCATGCCGAAGCCGGTTGCGCAGGCGGTGATGTTCTGCCTGATGGATGTATCCGGCTCGATGTCGGAGCATATGAAGGATCTGGCCAAGCGTTTCTACATGTTGCTTTACGTGTTCCTGACCCGGCGATATCGCCATGTCGAGATTGTCTTCATTCGTCATACCGACCGGGCGGAGGAGGTTGACGAGGAAACCTTCTTCCACGGGCCGGCCTCGGGAGGCACCCTGGTCTCGAGCGCGCTGCAGGCGATGCATGAGATCGTCCGGTCGCGGTTTCGTCCCGCGGACTGGAACATCTACGCCGCGCAAGCCTCCGACGGCGACAATTCCTACTCCGACGGTGAGGTCGCCGGCCGGCTTTTGACGGAGATGATCCTGCCGGTCAGCCAGTTCTTTGCCTACCTGGAAGTCGGCGAAGCCTCCAGCAGCACATTCGAGATGCCCGATTCGTCGCTTTGGACGCTGTATCAGCGCCTGCAAGCAGCCGGCGCGCCGCTGTCGATGCGCAAGGTCAGCGATCGCAGCCAGATCTTTCCGGTGTTCCACGATCTGTTTCAGCGCCGCCGCAAGCAGGAGAAAGTTGCGTCATGACCGCGACAGCCGAACGCCTGTTCACCGGAGCGGACTGGGACTTCGCGACGCTGCAGCGTATCCACGATGCGTGCGACGGGATTGCACGTTCCGAACTCGGGCTCGACGTCTATCCCAATCAGATCGAAGTCATCACCGCCGAGCAGATGCTGGATGCATACTCGTCGGTCGGCATGCCGCTGTTCTACAAGCACTGGTCGTTCGGCAAGCATTTCGCCCATCACGAGGCGTTTTACCGCAAGGGGCTCCGGGGTCTCGCCTATGAGATCGTGATCAACAGTTCGCCGTGCATTTCCTATTTGATGGAAGAAAATACCGCCACTATGCAGACGCTGGTGATCGCGCATGCGGCGTTCGGCCACAATCATTTCTTCAAGAACAATTATCTCTTCAAGCAGTGGACCGACGCCGAGGGAATTCTCGACTACCTCGATTTTGCGAAGGGCTACGTCGCGCAATGCGAGGAGCGCCACGGCCGGCTTGCCGTGGAGCAAACGCTGGATGCCGCGCATGCCCTGATGTCGCACGGGGTGTACCGTTATCCCGGCAAGAAGAAGCTCGATCTCCGCGCGGAAGAAAAGCGCGCCGGGGAACGCCGCTCCTATGAGGAGAGCGCGTTCAATGATCTGTGGCGAACTGTCCCCACCGGCCCGCTCAAGAGCGCGGCCTCGCTGACCGCGGAGCGGCGCCGCGCGCTGCTGGGGTTGCCGCAGGAGAACCTGCTGTATTTTCTGGAAAAGACCGCCCCGCGATTGCAGCCCTGGCAGCGGGAGCTGCTCCGGATCGTGCGCCATATCGCGCAGTATTTTTACCCGCAAGGGCAGACCAAGGTGATGAACGAGGGCACCGCGACCTACGTGCATTACCGCATCATGACGGCGCTGCACGAACAGGGCCGGCTTTCCGACGGCAATTTCCTCGAATTCCTGCAATCGCACACCAATGTGGTGTTTCAGCCCGATTTCGACGATCAGCGCTTTTCGGGCTTCAATCCCTATGCCCTCGGTTTCGCCATGATGCAGGACATCGAGCGCATCGTCTCAAATCCCGACGACGAGGATCGTGAGTGGTTTCCGGACATTGCCGGCAAGGGTGACGCGATGGCGGTGCTGCGCGATGTCTGGGCCAATTATCGCGATGAAAGCTTCATCAGCCAGTTTCTCAGCCCGCGCCTGATGCGGCAATTGCGGATGTTTCATCTGCATGATGATCCGGCCGAACCCGCCGGCATCCGGGTCGACGCCATCCATGACGAGCGCGGATACCGCCGGGTTCGCCGTGAATTGGCCCGACAGTACGACGTCGGGTTCATCGATCCCAATATCGAGGTGATCGATGTCGACCTTGCGGGCGATCGCCGCCTGATGCTGCGCCATGCTGTCGTCAAGGGGGCCTTGCTGAACGAGGTGGACGCCAAGCGCGTGCTTCAGCACCTCGCCGACCTCTGGAGTTATGACGTGTCGCTGGTCGAAGTCGACGCGACCGAAACCGTTCTGAAGGAGCATGTCGTGAGCCCGCGCGGGCTCGCCGCGGCTGCGTAGCCCACGCGATCAGTAATACGGCCGCGGCTGGTAGTATGGTTGCGGCGGATATTGCGGCGCATAGCCACGGTTGTCGTAATATTGCTGCTGCGGATAGGCCTGCGCGTCATAGAGACGTCGGCTGCTGCGCGGCGCCGGATAGCGTGCGCCGTCCGAACTGCCGTCGGCCGGATAGATGTAACCGTCGTCGGGGCGAATCTGCGGCGCGGCCGGGCCGGGCGCCACGGGCTGCGGCGTCAGCACGACCGGGGAGCCCGCAGCGTCGTATTGCGGCGCGTATGGCTGGGGCGGCGGATCGCGGCGGGCGACAGCCGTATTTGGCCGGACCCGTGGATTGCGCGCCAGCGCGACCTGCGAGGAGCCGGTGAGCGTCACGGTGGTGTTGAGCACGCCGTCCTTTTCCACCAGCGCATAGAGTGTCGAGGCGTTGGCGCGCGACAATCGCACGCAACCATGGGAAACCGGCGTGCCGAGCTTGCCTTCGGAATCGGTGCCGTGAATCGCGTGGCCGGCCTTGGTGAAGAAGATCGAGTGCGGCATCGGCGCGTCGTCGAATTCCTTGGAGTAGTGGTCCTCCTCCATCCGGAAGGTGCGGAAGCTGCCGTTCGGCGTCTCGTGGGAGGGATTGCCGGTCGAGACCGGCCAGTGGTAGCGCTCGACCCCGTCGACCGCGACGGTCATCGACTGCGCATCCTTGTCAACGGTGATGGAGATTTTGGCCTGCGCCGCGCTGGTCGCGAACAGCATCAGGCTCGCAATGGTAACGAGAAAGGAACGCATTTTACCTTGGCCTCCGGCCTTACACACTAGCGCCGCTCTTTCCGTCCCCCGCGCTTAATATGCCCGGATTTCGGCTTTCGTTCCAGCGGCCTGTCGTGCCATCGTTAATACGGACGCAGGCGCAAACATGGCGGCGGCAGGGCTTAATCCAGCCCGCTGCGATAACCTTTTCGTCAGGGCCGGGCATCGAGGCCGGCTGATCGTCAAATTGTTTGGCAGTGCAACCTTTGAGCCGTGCCGGCGTTACAGAGGCCCGCCCCGCTGGCTGTGGCCGGGCCAAAGGAATTCAGATGAAAACCGTAATCAGGACATCGGCGCTGCCGACCGGAGTGCCGCTCAAACTTCACCTGGCGGCGGTGGCCATGGCGCTTGCCTTGCTCGCGATCCCCCATGTCGGCCACGCCCAGGGCATCGTCCGGGGCGCGGAAGAAGGCTCCCGCGAAGGCGGCCGGGTTGCCGGTCCGGTGGGCCAGGTGGTCGGCGGCGCGGTTGGAGCCGGTGTTGGCGGCGCGATGGGCGCTGTGCGAGGCGTCTTCGGGATGGATCGCGGTTATCGCTGCCGCGGATATTACGACCGCTACGATCGGTTTCATTGCTATCGGTGAGTTTACGACTGTCATTCCGGGATGGTCCGAAGGACCAGACCCGGAATCTCGAGATTCCGGGTTCGGTGCTGCGCACCGCCCCGGAATGACGGCGCGCCTGGAGCGCGCCGTCAATTCTTCAGCCGATAACCCGTCTTGAATATCCACCATACCGTGACCATGCAGATGGCCAGGAACGCAAGGGTAACCCCGACGCTGACGCTCAGGCTGACGTCGGCGATCTCGTAAAAGCTCCAGCGGAAGCCGCTGATCAGATAGACCACCGGATTGAGCAGCGTGATGGTGCGCCAGCCCGAGGGCAGCATGTTCACCGAGTAGAAGCTGCCGCCCAGAAAGGTCAGCGGCGTCACCACCAGCATCGGAATCATCTGCAGCTTCTCGAAGCCGTCGGCCCAGATGCCGATGATGAAGCCGAACAGGCTGAACGTCACCGCCGTCAGCACCAGGAACGTCAGCATCCACCAGGGATGGTGGATATGCAGCGGTACAAACAGCCCGGCGGTGGCGAGGATGATCAGGCCGAGAATGATCGATTTGGTTGCGGCCGCGCCGACATAGCCGACCACGATCTCGAAATAGGAAATCGGTGCCGACAATATTTCATAGATGGTGCCGACGAATTTCGGGAAGTAGATTCCGAACGAGGCGTTGGCGATGCTCTGCGTCAGCACCGACAGCATCACCAGCCCCGGCACGATGAAGGTGCCGTAGCTGACGCCCTCGATCTCCGTGATGCGCGAGCCGATCGCAGCGCCGAACACCACGAAATACAGCGAGGTCGAAACCACAGGCGACACGATGCTCTGCAGCAGCGTGCGCCAGGTGCGCGCCATCTCGAACAGATAGATAGCCTGGATCGCCCGGTAATTCATGACGCCCTCACCAGGCTGACGAAGATGTCTTCGAGAGAACTCTGTGTGGTGTCGAGGTCGTAAAACCGGATGCCGGCAGCTCTGAGGTCGCCGAGCAGGCTGGTGATGCCGGTGCGCTCACCCTTGGTGTCGTAATCATAGGTCAGTTCGGAGCCCCCACCGGAGAGCTTGAGGTTGTAGGCCGCCAACTCGGGCGGAAGCGCATCGATCCTGCCCTGCAGATGCAGCTTCAGCCGCTTCTTGCCGAGCTTCTGCATCAGATTGGCTTTGTCCTCGACCAGGATGATCTCGCCCTTGTTGATGACGCCGACGCGGTCGGCCATCTCCTCGGCCTCTTCGATGTAGTGCGTGGTGAGGATGATGGTGACGCCGGCCGCCCTTAGCGTCCGCACCACTTCCCACATCCCCTTGCGCAATTCGACGTCGACGCCGGCGGTCGGCTCGTCCAGAAACAGGATCTGCGGCTCGTGCGACAGCGCCTTCGCGATCATCACCCGGCGCTTCATGCCGCCGGACAGCGTCACGATCTTGGAGTCCTTCTTGTCCCACAGCGAGAGATCCTTCAGCACCTTCTCGATATGCGCCGGATTTTTCGGCTTGCCAAAGAGCCCGCGGCTGAAGCTGACGGTGGCCCACACCGATTCAAACGCGTCGGTGTGCAGTTCCTGCGGTACCAGCCCGATCATCTCGCGGGCGGCGCGATAGGATGTGATGATATCGTGCCCGTTGACCGATACGGTGCCCTGGCTCGGATTGGCGATGCCGCAGACAATGCTGATCAGCGTGGTCTTGCCGGCCCCGTTCGGCCCCAGCAGCGCAAAGATCTCGCCGCGGTTGATCTCAAGGTTGATGTTGTTAAGGGCCTTGAAGCCGGAGCCGTAGGTCTTGGATAGATTGGAGACGGATATGATAGGCGACATGCGGCTTATTGGTCTGAATTGGAACGAGGGAAGAAGGGGCAAAGCGGCACTTCGGCCAGCTTAGGGCGGGGCAGCGTGGTACCGGGAGATAGGAACCCGCAGGCTGTTGTGCAATCAGTTACACCCGCTCCACGAAACTATCGACCACCTTTTTCTCACCGGCTTTTTCGAATGCGATGGTCAGTTTGTTGCCGTCGATCTTCACCACCTGGCCGTAGCCGAATTTCTGGTGAAAGACGCGATCGGCCAGTCGTGAATTCCGATGTGGTGCCGGTGGATTTTGCGACCAGCTCGCCTTCGATGACCATCGGACCGCGCTTGTTGCGTGAGAAACCGCCGCCGGGCGCGTCGTTGCCCGCGCCTGAGGCATCGCTACGCGAGCCTGAAAACGGCGACTGGCTTTCGTTGAAACCGCCGCCGGCCTGTCCCTTGCGGCCGCTTTGGCTGCGCGCGCGATTGGCCTGGGCGCGCTGCCAGCCTGGGGTCGTGTAGCTGGAGCCGAACGATTCCACATTGTCGAAGCGTGAAGGACCGTAGCCGCTGCTGCCGCCCCAGCCCGAGCCGCCCTTGGATTCCGTGATCTCGACATTGGGCGCCGGCAGTTCGTCGAGAAAGCGCGACGGGATCGTGGTCGACCAGGTGCCGTGAATCCGGCGGTTGGTGGCGAAGTAAAGTTTGGCGCGGCGGCGGGCACGCGTAAGGCCGACATGGGCGAGGCGGCGCTCTTCCTCGAGGCCGGCTCGGCCCTGTTCGTCGAGGGTGCGCTGGCTCGGAAACAGGCCTTCCTCCCAGCCGGGCAGGAATACATTGTCGAATTCGAGTCCCTTGGCCGAATGCAGCGTCATCAGCGAGACGGCGTCGTCGTCGACGCCTCCTTCGCGATCCATGACCAGCGAGATGTGTTCGAGAAAGCCCTGCAGGTTCTCGAACTCTTCCATGGAGCGTACGAGCTCCTTGAGGTTGTCGAGTCGTCCGGCGGCGTCGGCGGAACGGTCCTTCTGCCACATCTCGGTGTAGCCGCTCTCGTCAAGCACGATTTCGGCGAGTTCGGTATGCGAGGTCACTTCGCGTTGCGCGCGCCAGCGGTCGAAACTAAGCAGCAGGTCGCGCAACGAGCCGCGCGCTTTCGGCTTCATCTCGTCGGTATCGACCACGGCGCGGGCGGCCTCGAACAGCGGAATGCGCCGCTTGCGGGCGTGGTCATGCAGCATTTGCACGGTGGCGTCGCCGAGGCCGCGCTTCGGCACATTGACGATGCGCTCGAAAGCGAGATCATCGGCCGGTGAGTTGATCACGCGCAAATATGCCAGTGCGTCGCGGATTTCCGCGCGCTCGTAGAAGCGCGGACCGCCGATCACGCGATAGGGCAGGCCGAGCGTGACGAAGCGATCTTCGAATTCGCGCATCTGGAACGAGGCCCGCACCAGGATCGCGACGTCGTTGAGCTTATTGCCGGCGCGCTGCAACTCCTCGATCTCCTCGCCGATGGCGCGGGCTTCCTCTTCCGAGTCCCAGGAGCCGGTCACGGTGACCTTTTCGCCGTCGACATCCTCGGTGCGCAGCGTCTTGCCGAGCCGGCTTTCATTATGCGCGATCAGATGCGAGGCGGCGGCGAGGATGTGGCCGGTGGAGCGGTAATTGCGTTCGAGGCGGATCACCTTGGCGCCGGGAAAATCGTGCTCGAAGCGCAGGATGTTATCGACCTCGGCGCCGCGCCAGCCATAGATCGACTGGTCGTCGTCGCCGACGCAGCAGATGTTTTTAGGGGGAGATTGCGGCGAGGGCGGCGTATTTTGCACCGTCATTCCGGGATGGTCCGCAGGACCAGACCCGGAATCTTCGAGATTCCGGGTTCGCATCTTCGATGCGCCCCGGAATGACGGTGGAATTGAGCGGTCCCGGAATGATCGAAGCAAGCGCCGTGCCCGGCTTCGACGCCGCCTGCGACAATAGCCGCAGCCAGAGATATTGCGCGACGTTGGTGTCCTGATATTCGTCGACCAGGATGAACCTGAAGCGGTTCTGATATTGCCGGAGCACGTCAGGGTGTTCGCGAAACAGCCGGATGTTTTCCAGCAGCAGATCGCCGAAATCGGCCGCATTGAGGATTTTCAACCGCTCCTGATAGCTCGCATAGAGCTTGCCGCCACGGCCGTTGCCGAAAATGGCGGCCTCGCCGGGCGGCACCTGCGATGGCGTCAGTCCGCAATTCTTCCAGCCGTCGATCAGGCCCGCGAGCATCCGCGCCGGCCAGCGTTTGTCGTCGATGTTGTCGGCGGCGAGAAGCTGCTTCAGCAGCCGGACCTGATCGTCGACATCGAGCACGGTGAAATTGGATTTCAGCTGCACCAGTTCGGCGTGGACGCGCAAAATGCGACCGCCGATCGAATGGAAGGTGCCGAGCCACGGCATGCCTTCGACGGCCTGGCCGAGCATATGGCCGAGCCGCAGCTTCATTTCGCGCGCCGCCTTGTTGGTGAAGGTCACCGACAGGATTTCGCTGGGCCGGGCCCGGCCCATGCTGAGGATGTGGGCAATTCGCGAGGTCAGCACCCGGGTCTTGCCGGTACCGGCGCCGGCCAGCACCAGCACAGGGCCATCCAGCGTTTCCACCGCCTCGCGCTGCTCCGGATTGAGCCCGGCCAGATATTGCGGCGTGGCCTGTGCCCGGGCACGCGCGGCAATGCCACCGGCTGCGGGCTGGTGGTCGGGGACGCCGTGATGCGGCAGCTTGTTCGGCTCGGTCATGCGAATCGTCTGAAGCCCACGATGGCATCGCGGGGCCGTGAAGGGGAGCCTTCTTAGCAGGATTACAGCGCATATAGGGCTTTGGTGGCCGGCTTAACAGGAGTTATCCCGCCGCGCTGTGATGGCGCTTTTCGGTCATCTACGCTGATTTTGTTCCCCTGCGCGGGCCTTTTTTCCTGATTTTCCGTTGCGGGCATGCCCGGAACTTTTGTTCCAACTACAGATTATTTTAGCAATCCGCGCGCTGCGGATGCGCGGAAAACAGAATTCGAAAACAGAGGATCGTGTCATGCTGAGCTGGGTCGTTACATTTCTGGTCGTCGCGCTGATCGCCGGTGTTTTGGGCTTCGGCGGCATCGCCGGCGTTTCCATCGAAATCGCCAAGACGATTTTCTTCATTGCCGTGGTGCTGTTCCTGATCTCGGCCGTGGTTGGTCTCGCGCGCGGACGCACCAACGTCTAGTCTGCTATTGCCTCGAGGGCATCGCGATCTTCCGGCCGATGCCCTCTGGTCGCGTGACGGCTGAATGCGCTTTCGCGACCACCTCGATGCGGGCGCGAATATCCGGTGGAAACGGCGCGGTCTTGCGCGCCGTCATGTCGATGTGAATGGTCATGTTTTCCGAGGTGGCGGACAGCCATCTCTCGGTGGCGTGGCGCAATTCCTCAAACGTATGCAGCCGTTTTTCGTCGGCGCCGACCAGCAGGATCGAGACCTGCACGGGATCGCCGAGATGGATTTCCCGCAAGTACCGCACATGGCACTCGGCGGTGAAGGTCGATCCCTTGCGCTCTTTCATGTAGCCGGGGCCGATCCCCAGCGTCAGCCATAATTCGTCGATCGCACGGTCGAACATCACATTGTAATAGGCCATGTTGAGATGGCCGTTATAGTCGATCCATTGCGGCTCGATCTGCATCACCGACGACAGGAATGGCGCGGGCGGAAGCGGCGCATCGGCTCCGGCAACATTCGTCGTCATCTGCTGTTCCTGTTTCCGCGATCCATCCCTTGACCCAGTATACATCCTTTGCCACGGTCGGCCGTGTCGGAGGAATTTTTCGTGGCTATTTCCAACAAGAACAATCCCAGTAACACCCTGAAGCGTCCGGAACCGCAGGCGCTGACAAGCACCCTTGAAGCGCTCGCCGCGCGGTTCGGCAACCGGCTGATCACCTCACAGGCGGTGCGCGACCAGCACGCGCATACCACGACCTGGCTGCCGTCGCAGCCGCCGGACGCCGTGGTGATGGCGCAGGAGACATCGGATATTCAGGACGTGGTTCGGATTTGCGCCAAACACGGCGTTCCCGTGATCGCGTTCGGTACCGGCACGTCGCTGGAAGGGCAAATCAATGCACCGGCCGGCGGGATCTGCATCGACCTGCGCGACATGAACAAGGTGCTGGAGGTCCATCCCGAGGATCTTGACTGCGTGATCCAGCCCGGCGTCACCCGCAAGGCGCTGAACGAGCATTTGCGCGACCAGGGCGTGTTCTTCCCGATCGATCCCGGCGCGGATGCGTCGCTCGGCGGCATGGCGTCGACACGCGCCTCCGGCACCAATGCGGTGCGCTATGGCACCATGCGCGACAACGTGCTGGCGCTCAAAGTGGTGCGCGGCGACGGCGAGATCATCAAGACCGGGACGCGCGCGAAGAAATCCTCGGCCGGCTACGACCTGACGCATCTGTTCGTGGGCGCCGAAGGCACGCTCGGCATCATCTCCGAACTCACCATCAAGCTGCGCGGCATTCCCGAAACCATCGCGGCGGCGGCGTGTTCGTTCGAGAGCGTGCGCGGCGCCTGCCAGGCCACCATCCTGGCGATTCAGACCGGCATTCCCGTCGCGCGCATTGAGCTGCTTAACGCCGAACAGGTGCGGGCCTGCAATTCCTATTCGAAATTGTCGCTGCCGGAGACGCCGCTATTGCTGCTGGAATTCCACGGCAGCGAAAACGAGGTCGCCGAGCAGTCGAACAACTTCCGTGAGATCGCGCGGGAATGCGGTGGCGGCGATTTCACCTGGACCACGCGGCCGGAGGATCGCACCAAACTGTGGCAGGCGCGGCACGACGCCTATTGGGCGGTGAAAGCCATGCGTGCCGGTTCCGGTGTGGTGGCGACCGATGTCTGCGTGCCGATTTCACGCCTGGCCGATTGTGTGGACGAAACCGAGCAGGACCTGAAGCGCCTCAATCTGATCTCGCCGATCGTCGGCCATGTCGGCGACGGCAATTTCCACTGCTCGCTGCTGTGCGATGTCGATGACGCCGACGAGATGGCGCGCGGCGAGGACTTCATGCATCGCCTGGTCGAGCGCGCGCAGGCCATGGGCGGGACCTGCACCGGCGAGCACGGCATCGGCCAGGGCAAGCAGAAATACCTGAAGGCCGAGCTTGGTTCGGAAGCGATCGACGCCATGCGCGCGCTGAAGCGGGCGCTCGATCCGCAAAATATCTTCAATCCCGGAAAGATCGTGCCGGCGGAGTAGGCTCGGGGCATGATGATGCGGTGGTTCAACGGGGCAAGCGCGTGGAAATCTGCGACGAGACCATTGCATGGCCGATTGCTGCGGCGATTTCCAGGGCGGATATAGTGCAATGATGGCGCCCGCCGCAGCTCTGGAGCCGGTTGCGCCGGGAAGCAAGGCAGCCAAAGGCGCCAGCATCACCCGGTTTTGTCCGAACGGTCAGCCGATGGTGGGAGGTTCCTGCCGGCCAACGCAAGATCTCGCAAGGGATACCTCGCTGCCTTCCTTGAATAATCCGCTGTCTCCGTCGATACCTTCCACGATAGATCGCGGTGGCCTGGATCTGCCGCAGGTCAACCCGCCAACCGGCCGGCTTTCAATTCCGACCCTTAGGCGATAAGGCACCTCATGCGGCTTCCCTTCTTCTACGGCTGGATCGTCGTCGCCGTGACGTTCGTGACCATGGCGATCGGCGTCAACGCGCGCACCTCGTTTTCGTTGTTCTTTCCGCCGATCCTCGACGAGTTCGGATGGGAGCGCGGCGTCACCGCCGGTGCGTTCTCGTTCGGCTTCCTGGTTTCCGCGGTGGTCGGCCCGCTGATCGGCCGCATGATGGATCGTTTCGGTCCCCGCGGCGTGATGGAACTCGGCGACGGCGCTGATGGCGGCAGGCCTGCTGCTGGCGCCGCTGACGACGCAGCCGTGGCATCTGTATCTGACGATCGGCGTGCTGGTCGGTGCCGGAAGCATTTGTCTGGGCTATTCCGGTCAATCCTTGTTTCTTCCCAACTGGTTCAACCGCCGCCGCGGCCTCGCCATCGGCCTCGCCTTTGCTGGCGTGGGAATTGGCTCCATGACGCTGCTGCCGTGGGTGCAGTACATGATCGAGCAGACCGGCTGGCGCACCGCCTGTACGGCGATGGGTATCCTGGTTCTGGTCGTACTCGCGCCGATCAACCTGCTGTTGCGCAAACGCCCCGAAGATATGGGGCTTCGGCCCGACGGCGACGCTGCACCTTCGGCAAATTCGGCCAAGCCGCTATCCAATATCGTCGATCGTGCCTGGGCCGAGACCGAATGGACGTTGCCGCGCGCGCTGCGCACCGCGCGGTTCTGGTGGATATCGCTCGGCTATTTCGGCGGTCTGTATATCTGGTATGCCGTGCAGGTGCACCAAACCAAATATCTTGTCGAGATCGGCTTCAGCCCCGGCGTCGCGGTCTGGGCGCTGGGCGCGGTCAGCCTGCTCGGCATTCCCGGCCAGATTTTTCTCGGACACCTCTCGGACCGAATCGGGCGTGAATGGATCTGGGCCGCGAGTTGCGTCGGGTTTGCGATCTGCTTTGCAGCGTTGATTGCGCTGGCGCAGATTCCCTCGTTGATCCTCATCTACCTCATGGTTTTTGCGCAAGGCGCGCTCGGCTACGGCCTGACCTCGATCATGGGCGCTGTCGTGGTGGAGATATTTCAGGGCAAACATTACGGCAGCATTTTCGGCACCATCATGATCGCGGCGCTAGCCGGAGGTGCAGCGGGGCCGTGGGTCACCGGCCTTCTGCATGATCATACCGGAAATTACACGATCGCCTTTGCGGTCGGCATTGCCATGAGCGGATTGTCGGCGGCGGCAATCTGGCTGGCGTCGCCGCGCAAGATTCGAGCCGTCGCAGGACAACTGCACCGGGCGCAGATTAGCTGACGGCCTACGAAATTCCCATCGCTCTCTGCAGGTCGCCGATCGCACGCAGGAAGCTGTCGGCCGGGGTGGTCTCCGGATCGATCAGCCGGTGCAGGCGGAAGCCGTCCTCCAGCGCCAGCAGGATCGCGCCCGTCCATGTCGGGTTCAGAGACCCGGTCTTTCCGCTGTTCTTCAACGTGGTCTCAACGATATCCGTGATCAGTTTTCGCCTTGCCCGCAGACGCTTGGCGAGGTCGGGCCGGCGCTTTTCGGCGCGGGCCACAAACAGGATCATCTCCATGTGCAGAAGCGGAGAACGGCCGAGCGGATCCTGCCGGCTGCGGTCCATGGTCTTCAGCGCCTCGATGAAATCCGCGATGTTTTTGTGCTTCGTCAGAAGCTCAAGATTGCGCTGAATAGTCTGCTCGACGTGATCCTCGAGCATGGCGATGATCAGCTCGTCCTTGCTCGTGAAATTCGAATAAAACGCGCCGCGCGTGAAGCCGGCCGCGGCCGCGATGGCCTCGACGCTGGCGCCGCCGATCCCCTGCTGCTCGAATACGCGCGCCGCTGCCTCGAACAGCTTTTCGCGGGTGTCATCCCGGGTTGGTCTGGTTCGAACTCTTGACATCTGTCCGGTTTAGGTCATTATGCAACTCGATACAAGAGTGTATCGAGTTGCAGCGCGCTCCAATAAATCCAGCGCAGCATCAGCGAGGGTATCATGAACGAGCATGTTCAGACCGCAACGACCGATCCGCTTTTCAATCCGCTATCGCCGGAATTCATTCGCGATCCTTATCCGCATTACGAACGGATGCGCACCACCGATCCGGTGCATCTGACCGCGCTTGGCGCCTTCGTCGCCAGCCGGCATGCCGAGGTCAGCCTGGTTGTACGCGACAAGCGTTTCGGCAAGGCTTATGCCGAGCGGACCGTCCGGCGATACGGTCCGAATATCATGGACGAGCCGGTGTTTCGCAGTTTCGGCCATATGATGTTGCAGCAGGACCCGCCGGACCACACCCGGTTGCGCGGTCTGGTGGTGAAAGCCTTCACGGCGCGCCGGGTCGAGGACATGCGCCCGCGCATCCAGCAGATCGTCGACGAGACGCTCGACCGGATCATCCCGCTGGGAAGGATGGATCTGATCGAGGATTTCGCCTTCCGCCTGCCGGTCACCATCATTTGCGACATGCTCGGCATCCCCGAGGAGAACCGCGAGCTGTTCTATACAGGCTCGCGCAACAGCGGACGCATTCTCGAGCCGGTGCCGCTGTCGCCGGAAGAGATCAAGCAGGGCAATGCCAGCAATGCGATGACCGAGATGTATTTCCAGCACTTGTTCGAGTTGCGACGGAAGAATCCCAGTGACGACCTGACCACGCAACTGGTGCAGGCCGAGGAAGACGGCAGCAAGCTCTCCAATGAAGAATTGACCGCCAATATCGTCCTGCTATTCGGCGCCGGGCATGAGACCACAGTCAATCTGATCGGCAACGGGTTGCTGGCGCTGCACCGCAATCCGGATCAACTGGCGCTGCTCAAGGCCAATCCCGCCCTGATGACCAATGCCATCGAGGAATTCCTGCGTTACGATTCCTCGGTGCAGATGACCGGCCGGGCGGCGCTGGAGGACATCCCCGATCTCGGGGGCAAGAAAATCCCCAAGGGCGAAAACGTGCTCTGCCTGCTGGGTTCGGCCAACCGCGACCCCGCAGTCTATCCGGACCGGCCAGACCGGCTCGATATCACCAGGCCCAATGTACGGCCATTGTCCTTTGGCGGCGGTATTCACTTCTGCCTCGGCGCCCAACTGGCGCGGATCGAGGCGGAAATCGCCATCGCGACGTTACTGCGCCGGCTGCCGGACCTGCGGTTGGACGACGCAGTCAACCCGGAATGGCGGCCGACCTTTGTGCTGCGGGGCCTGAAGCGACTGCCTGCAAGCTGGTGACCGCGTCCGCGTGCAATAGCCTCATCGCGGTGCTGTGACTCCGCCACGATTGTCTCTATATATAGCGCTGCTTCGCAAGCTCACCATCCCGGAACGCGCTCAAGGGGAGACACCGTGCAGACGACGCTGCTCGGATTGGCGATTGCCTTCATCGCTGCGTTGATAGCCGCGCTGATCGGACCGTATTTTATCGACTGGAATCAGTTCCGGCCGCAGTTTGAAGCCGAAGCCACGCAAGTGATCGGCGCGCCGGTGCGGGTCGTTGGTGCGCTGGATGCGCGGCTGTTGCCAACGCCTTCGCTGCGACTGCGCTCGGTGGTGGTCGGCGGCGCCAACGATCTGGGCAAGGTCCGGGCCGACAAGCTCGACGTCGAATTTAGCCTGGGCGCGCTGATGCGCGGCGAGTGGCGGGCCAACGAACTGACCATCAACGGCATGGCGCTCGATCTCGGCCTCGATCGGCAGGGGCGGATCGATTGGCCTGCGTCATCGGGAAAATTCAACCTGGCATCGCTGGCGATTGACCGCCTGAACCTGACCGGCCGCATCGCGCTGCATGACGCCGCGAGCCGCGGCACGCTCGAGCTGAACGATATCGCCTTCAGTGGCGATGTGCGCTCGCTGGCCGGAGCGGTACGCGGCGATGGCAACTTCATGCTGTCGGGAATACGCTATCCGTTTCGGATATCGTCGGGCCAGAGCGCCGATGGCAGCGGCACCCGCCTTCATCTCAACATCGACCCGGGCGGACGGGCACTGTCGGCGGATCTCGACGGTGTCCTCAGCTTCGAAGCGCGCGCGCCGCGTTTCGAAGGCACGGTGGCTTTGGTCGCTCCCGCCGCAAAGGCGAAAAGCGACGCTTCCCCGGTGCCATGGCGGGTCGCGGCGAAGGCCAAGGCCGACCCGGCCGGCGCACGGCTCGAACAACTCGAGGCCAGTTACGGTCCTGAAGAACGCGCGTTGAAACTCGCAGGTGCTGCGGACGTCCGCTTCGGCGCAACGCCGCTGCTGCATGCCGTACTCTCGGCGCGTCAGCTCGATGCCGATAGATTTGCCGCCGATGACAACAAAGCTGTCGAGCCGATGCGGTTGTTGTCCGGCTTTCGCAACCTTACCGCGGCGATCCAGGTTCCAATTGCAACGCAAATCGAATTCAGCGCCGAGCAGATTATGCTGGGCGGTCGTCCGCTGCAGAATTTTGCCGCCGATCTCCATACCGAAGCCACATCCTGGACCGTCGACCGGCTGGATCTCCGCGCACCGGGCGGGACCCGTGTGGCCCTGAACCGCAGCAACGCGCAAGCCGGCCCGTCCGGCAGCCTTCGAGGAGCACTCAGCGTCGAATCGTCGGATCCGGACACGCTGGCGGCATGGTTGCAGGGCCGTAGCGAGATCACCTATCGCACGCAAAAGCCGCTGCGCCTCCGCGGCGATGTCGTCGTCGCCGCGGATCGCGTTGCGATTGAAGCCATGAAAGCGGAGATCGACGGTGGCGCCGTCGAAGGCCGGGTCGCGGTTTTAAGTTCATCGGCAGGTGGCGGGTCCCGGCTTGAGGGCGAATTGAAAGCAGAACGCCTCGATCTCGATGCCGCGACGGCGTTCGCCCGTTCGCTGGCTGGCCCGCAAGCCGAGTGGCCGGACGAGGGCCAGTTTTCGCTGGACTTGGGCCGCGCCGTTTTAGCCGGTCAGGAGTTGCATCCGTTCATTGCGAAACTGGGTTACGGTCCGAAGACGATCTCGCTTACCCAACTGAAAATCGGCGAACCCAGCAGCGTAATGATGGAGGGTGCGGGGAGTTTCGATCGCACCAACGTCACCGGGCGGCTGGCGCTTAATGCGAACTCGGCGTCGCTAAGTCAGATCACGGGATTGATTGCGCCGCTGGCGCCGGCGGTCGCCTCAAGGCTCAACGCGATGGGGACGTCTCCCGGGCCTGTGCGGCTGAAGCTGGCGCTCGATCTCGACAAGAACTCCGCCGATCGCGCCAGCGCGCGCGCCGTGCTCGACCTCGATGCGCCGCAGCTCAAGGGCGCCGCCACGATCACGGCAAAGCCTGAACTCGCAGCCATGCGCGGGATCGATCTCGATGCGCTTCGGCGTAGCGAAATCGGCATAGAATCCAAGCTCTCGTCGGAGCGCGGCGGTTCGGTGCTGGCGCTGCTGGGGCTCGATCGCACGATCGCGGCGGGCACTGGCGCGGTGCAATTCGAAGGCTCGGCGACGGGCGTGTGGGGTGCGCCGTTGCGGCTGAAGGCCAGACTATCGGGAACCGGACTGGATGCGGACGGGCAAGGTACTACGGAGCTGTGGGCGGCGGAGCCCAAGGCCAGCGTGAGCTTGCAGGTTCGCAGCGCGAACCTCGCGCCGCTGTTCGATCTCAAACCGTCCGATGCACTGGCGCAGAATGTCAGTCTGTCCTCGCGTGTTTCGCTGACGGGCAACAAATTGACTTTCGATGATCTGGACAGCGCGATCTTGGGCTCACGGCTGCGTGGGCGCGTCGCGTTGACGCTTGACCAGACGAGAACCGTCGACGGTGAGATCGGCTTCGATGCACTCGATCTCGCGCCGGCATTTGCGCTTGCTATCGGCAGTGCGGGACACGATGCCGGCGACCCGCTGGGTGGCGGGCTGTTAAAGGGCTGGCGCGGCCAGGTCGCGTTTCAGGCGTTGCGCGGCGTGCTTCCGGGCGGCGTCGAGTTGCGCCCCATGAGCGGGACCGTCAAGAACGATGGCCAGTCGCTGACATTCGATGCCCTCAAGGGCGGAATCGGTGGCGGCGAAGCTAACGCCAATATCGACGTTAAGCCGGACGTGAATGGAATTGCGCTCAACGCGCGCATTCAATTCGCAGGCGTCGATGGCGCGGCACTTCACTATCGCGCGCTGGCGATGCCGGCTGGCCGGGCGTCGATGCAGATGACACTGGCGAGCCAGGGTCGCAGCGCCTCGGCGCTGGCCGGTGCGTTATCGGGAAGCGGAACCGTGACGCTGGAGTCCGCCAGGATAGCGGGCCTCGATCCGCGCGCATTCGAAGCCGCGATCCGCGCCAGCGATAGCGGGCAGGCGACCGACGACATCAAGCTGCGGCAGATCGTCGAGCCGGTATTGTCGGCCGGCGCGTTGCCGGTGGCGTCGGCGCAAATTCCATTCAACATCCGGGACGGCCGGATCCGGATCGGTGCGACCACGCTCGATGCCCAGGGCGCGCGCGCCATCGTATCGGGCGGATACGACATTCGTGCCGATCAGGCCGACATTCGCGCCAGCCTTGCCTCGACGGCGGCGGGATCCGCCACCAGCCGTCCGGAAATCCAGCTATTTGCGGCAGGGACGCCTGACGCATTCGCGCGCACCGTTGACGTCGCGGCGCTGTCGTCGTGGCTGGCGGTCAGGGCGATCGACCGCGAAACCCGGCGGCTCGATTCGATCGAGCGTGGCGATCCACCTCAGGCTTTGCCGGCCTCCATTCCGCCGCCCGCAGCCACGCCGCCTCCAGCCGTGGCACCAGACGATAGCGCCACCGGCCAGCCAGTTTCCGAACCACCGCGATTGCCGCCGAAGCCGAAAGTAAGCGCCCCGCGCCCGCCGGCTGCCGTCAGCCAGCAGGCGTTGCCACCATCGATCGAGGTTCGGCCGGCGCCTGTGGTGCGGCCGAAGCCGAAGCCTCCGATCGTGCGGACGCCGCCCGCGCCAGCCAATCCACCGCGCCAGTTCTTTTGATCGCTCAATGTAGAACGATCCGCGCGCGCCGCTCGACTGACGTCTTTCCCGTTTCGCCGGAAAACGCTTTAACCCTGCGGTTTTGACTCTGGTGCGGCGGACATTGCGCGGGTCCGAAAATAATCAAGAACAAACAGACGGATCGCCGAGGACAAATTGCCTTGCTGGCGATTGCCGTCGATCTCGCCCACGAGTTCGGACAGCGTCATGTCGCGAAGTCCGGAAATTTCCTTCATGCCGTTCCAGAACGCCTCTTCGAGACTGACGCTGGTCTTGTGGCCAGCGACCACAATCGAGCGTTTCACGACCGGCGACTTCATGACGCATCCTCGCCATCGATCCGGTGCCGATCCAGCAAATCGCTGGCGCGGCCGGTGCGCGCTTCCTCCAGGATACGTTCGGATTTGGTGCGGCCGAATCGTGTCCGATTGGCTTGCGCCTGTTGCTCCGACTGATGCCGCTCTGTGCGCTTCTTGAATCGTTTCAGGTTGACCACATCCCCCATGCCCGCCCCCTTATGCAATGTGTTGGCGGGATGCGATGTTTTCGCTGGGGTGCGAGGGGTCACGCTGGGCCGGCTCGGTATTCATTCCAAAAAAATCCTATCGACTTCTGATAGCATCAAAAAAACCGTTTCCGCTCTGCGAAAACGACTACCATGGGGTAGCGCAAACACGATAGCTGAGCGGTCTAGGTCTTTAGGTGTTATGTTTTATAATTATAACACCGGGCCTTGCTCACAGAATAAGCCGGGCAGCGATCAACCGGGGTGTGTCATTTTGTCCGGCTGAACCAGACGGTCAAACTCGACCGGTGTAACAAAGCCAAGCCGCACAGCCTCTTCTTTCAATGTGGTGCCATTGGCGTGCGCTGTCTTGGCGACCTTGGCGGCGTTGTCATAGCCGATCTTCGGAGCGAGTGCGGTCACCAGCATCAATGAGCGCTGCATCAGTTCCCGAATGCGTTTTTCGTCGGCGCGTATTCCCTCTACGCAATGCTCCGTGAAGGAGCGGACGACGTCAGCCAAAAGTTGTATTGAATGCATCATGCAATACGCCAATACCGGCTTGTAGACGTTCAGCTCGAAATGGCCCTGGCTGCCGGCGACGGTGATGGCCGTATGGTTACCGAATACCTGACAGCAGACCATGGTCATTGCCTCGCATTGTGTCGGGTTGACCTTGCCCGGCATGATTGAAGAGCCCGGCTCGTTTTCAGGCAGGATCAGTTCGCCGAGGCCGGAACGCGGACCCGATCCCAGCAGGCGGATATCGTTGGCGATCTTGAAAAGCCCGGTCGCCACCGAATTGATGGCGCCGTGCGCGAACACGTACGCGTCGTTGGAGGCCAGCGCCTCGAACTTGTTGGGCGCGCTGGTGAACGGCAGTTTTGTGATCATGGCGACGTGCCGCGCAAACGTTTCGGCGAATTCCGGCTTTGAATTGAGACCGGTGCCGACGGCGGTGCCGCCCTGCGCCAGCGGATAGAGATCGTTTAGCGCCACGCGCAGCCGCGCGATGCCGCTCTCGACCTGCGCGGCATAGCCGGAAAATTCCTGGCCAAGCGTCAGCGGCGTCGCGTCCTGGGTATGGGTGCGGCCGATCTTGACGATACCGGCGAACGTCTGTTGTTTTTTGCGTAGCGCGTGAAGCAGTTCGCTGAGCGCCGGAACGAGATCGGCTGTGATGCGCTGCGCCGCGGCGATGTGCATGGCGGTCGGGAACGAGTCGTTCGACGACTGACTCATATTGACGTGGTCGTTGGGATGAACCGGTTTTTTGGAGCCGAGTTCGCCACCCAGCAGTTCGTTGGCGCGGTTGGCGATCACTTCATTGAGGTTCATGTTGGTTTGCGTGCCGGAGCCGGTCTGCCAGACCACCAGCGGAAAATGTTCGTCGAGCTTGCCGTCGATCACTTCCTGCGCGGCGCGGATGATGGCGTCGGCGCGGCCCGCGTCGAGCAGGCCCAGTTCGCGATTGGTTTCCGCCGATGCCAGCTTGACGAGGCCGAGCGCATGAACGATCGGCATTGGCATCCGGTCCTGACCGATCCGAAAGTTCTGCCTGGAACGTTCAGTCTGCGCGCCCCAGTAGCGATCGGCGGGAACCTCGATCGGACCGAAGCTGTCGGTCTCGATGCGGGTGGCGGGAGATCGCGAAGATGTCGTTGATCGAGCCATGAATCACGTCCGTTGCGCCGGTCCGTCGCCGGAACCTGCCAATGCCGGCTCCGCGCGGTCACGGTACCTTCATTCTACAAGGAGGCGGGATCGCTTGCGCGCTGATTATTTCTTGCGAAAGCGATCCAGCCGCACCACTTCGGCGCCCTCGTTCGGCTTTGCCGGCGTGTCCTTGTTTTCGGCTGCAGACGCCGGAACGGTTGCGGGAACCGCTGGCTCCGAGGGCAGGGCAGAGGGTGCAGCAGCGACCGGAAGATTTGCCGTCGGCGCCTCGGTTGCGGCGTCGGACGGATCGAATTGCAGGCCGAACTGTACCGACGGATCGAAGAAGCTCTTGATGGAATTGAACGGAACCACCAGGCGCTCAGGGATTCCGCCGAACGACAGGCCAACTTCAAAACGATCCTCCGACACCGTCAGGTCCCAGAACTGGTGCTGCAGGATAATCGTCATTTCTTCCGGATATTGCGCCAATAGCCGCGGCGACAGCTTTACGCCTTCGGCGGTGGACACGAAGGTAATGAAAAAGTGATGTTCCCCGGGCAGCCCATGCTCGGCGGCGTCGGTCAGCACACGGCGCAGCACACCGCGCAACGCATCGCGCGCCAGGACGTCATATCGGATGTGATCGGTCGCCATTATCCGTCCTGTTACATTCAGATGCCATCGGGTGACCAGCACCGATATTCGAGGCCGACTCGCCCATGGCCTGCATGCTACCCCGGCAGCGGGCCGAGGTCAGCAGGCGATTGCCAGACCAATTATTCCATCGCCGGCGAGCCGGCGTCCTTAATATAGGCCGCAAATATCGAGAAAATAGAGCCGGGGCAGGCGGCATTTAGGCGCGAAAACTTCTTACGACGGTGGAATACGACGAATTGGGTTGGCCTTGCGGGCCGGCCGTTCTAAATCTTGGCCATGACCCCGGATTCGCCGCCGGCCGCCGTTTCGGCGCCGAATACCCCGAACTCATCCCCGCCTGGACTGTTTGAATTGTTCGTGGCGTTCGCCAGGATGTCGGTCGCGGGCTTCGGCGGTGTGCTGCCCTTTGCGCGACGCGGCATTGTCGATCAGCACCGCTGGATGACGGCAGACGAGTTCAACGAGACCTTCGCGCTGTGCCATTTTCTGCCGGGGCCGAATATCGTCAACTTCACGATGGTGTTCGGATCGCGCTTTCGCGGCCTTCCCGGCGGCATCGCCGCATTTTTGGGGCTGCTTGGCCCTCCCGTCGCGATCATGATCATCCTGGCCGTGCTCTATCAGCATTTCGGCCAGGTCGATGTGTTGCGGCGTATTCTGGCGGGTGTCTCCTGCGCGGCGGTCGGCCTGCTGATCGCGGTGGTGTTCCGGATGATGATGCCGCTGGTCAAAAGACGCGACCTGGTCGGTATCGGCATGATGATCGCGGTGTTTGCCGCGATCGGATTGTTGCGGCTGCCATTGGCGGCGGTGCTGTTGGTGGCGATCCCGCTCAGCATCGCCATCACTTTCGCCATGCGCCGGCGGGGTACGCCATGAATTCAGGCTCCAACCCGATTTTGACGCTGCTCTGGACTTTCGCGCTGATGTCGCTGTTTGCGGTAGGGGGCGCCAATTCCGCTATTCCGGAAATGCACCGGGTCGCGGTCGACGTTCAGCACTGGATCACCGACAAGGAATTCGCCGACGCCTTTGCGATATCGCAGATGTCGCCGGGACCGAATGTGCTGATCGTAACCCTGATCGGCTATTCCGTTGCGGGCATCGCCGGTGCGCTGGTCGCAACCCTTGCGATGTGTGCTCCGACGGCCGTCCTTGCCTATTATGTCAGCCGCTTTTTGGCGCGGTCGAGCCATTCACGCTGGCCTGCGATCATTCAGGCGGCGCTGGTTCCACTTTCGATCGGGTTGATGGGGGCGAGCGGCCTGATTTTGGCGCGGAGTGCCGATCGCACCTGGGCGGGCGGCCTGCTCACCGCAATGGCGGCGGCGCTCGCCTTTGCGACGCGGCTCAATCCGTTCTGGATGCTGCTGGCCGGGGCGATTTTGGGCTTTGCCGACGTTATCTGACTCTTGGCCCGGTCCTTGCCGTTTGGACGCCGGATGCTCACTTTTCGGGGTATAATCGATGTGGCCAACCGAATCGCCGCTGTCATGGGCCGGTCGGCCACTAGAACTTGCCATCTTCAGGGCCCATAACGCCACGCCATGAATCAGTATCACGATCTGCTCGAACGGATTCTCTCTGACGGCGCGGAGAAGCATGACCGTACCGGCACTGGAACGCTGTCGATCTTCGGGCACCAGATGCGCTTCAATCTGGCCGCCGGATTCCCGATGCTGACGACGAAGAAGCTGCCGCTGAAATCGATCGTGCACGAACTGCTGTGGTTTCTCAAAGGCGACACCAACATTGGATATCTCAAGGCCAACGGCGTTTCGATCTGGGACGAATGGGCCGACGCCAATGGCGATCTCGGTCCGGTCTATGGATCGCAATGGCGCTCCTGGCCGGCGCCGGACGGACGCAGCATCGACCAGATTTCCAACGTCATCGACATGATCCGGCGCAATCCGGATTCGCGGCGTTTGATCGTGAGCGCGTGGAATCCGGCCGACGTCGACAAGATGGCGCTGCCGCCGTGTCATTGCCTGTTTCAGTTCTATGTCGCAGGCGGCAAACTGTCCTGCCAGCTCTACCAGCGCTCGGCCGACGTGTTTCTCGGCGTGCCGTTCAATATCGCCTCCTATGCTTTGCTGACCATGATGGTGGCGCAGGTGACGGGTCTCAAGCCCGGCGATTTCGTTCACTCGCTCGGCGACGCGCACCTTTATTCCAATCATCTGGAGCAGGCCCGGCTGCAACTGACGCGGCCGACGCGCCCGCTGCCGGTGATGAAGATCAATCCCGCCGTGAAGGATATCTTCGCTTTCAGCTTTGAGGACTTCGTGCTCGAAGGCTATGACCCGCACCCGCACATCAAGGCCGAGGTCGCGGTGTGACCGCGAATGCCGATACGCGTCCTGAAATCGTCCTCATCGTCGCGGTCGCCGATAACGGCGTGATCGGCTCGGCCGGCGCCATCCCGTGGCGGTTGAAGACCGATCAGCAGCGCTTCAAGACGATGACGCTGGGCAAACCGATCGTGATGGGCCGCAAGACCTTTGCCTCGCTGCGCCGGCCGCTGCCGGGACGAACCAATATCGTCGTGACGCGCGATCCGAAGTTTCGCGCCGCGGGCGCTGTAGTGACGATGTCGTTCGCCGAGGCCCGCGCGGTCGCTCTGGGCGATGCGTTGCGGCGTTCGGCGGGCGAAATCGCCATCATCGGTGGCGCGGAAATTTACGCGCAATGGATCGGGATTGCCGACCGTCTGGAAATTACCGAGGTCCACGTCCGGCCCGGCGGCGACACTATATTTGCCGCAATTGACAGCACGGTCTGGGAAGAGGTCGCGCGCGTGCGGAACAAGGCCGGTCCGGACGATAGTGCCGACTTTTCCTATGTGACATATCGCCGGCCTCAGCCGCATTAACCGCATTGGGCGATGTTTACATTGACAATTAAGGGTTCGGGCTTAGCTGCTTCGAGCCAGAAGCTGCGTTGTAAGGGCCGGGGCCGTCCCCTATAAAGCCGAGCAGATATTGCGAGACCGGGCGTTTTGGCTGAATAGCCGAACCTGGGCATCGCGGAGGAGACTATCGATGCCGTGGAAGAATCAAGGCGGAGGAGGTCCATGGGGCTCAGGTCCGAAAGGGCCGTGGGGTTCCGGCCCGCAATCGGTGGGGCCAAGGCCGCCCGATCTTGAAGATCTTCTGCGCCGCGGCCAGGACAAGCTGCAGCAGCTGCTGCCCGGCGGCTACTTCAGCGGCATCGGAATCGCGCTGATTTTGGTCGGCGCGCTGGCGATCTGGGGGATGTCCGGATTTTTTCGCGTTCAATCCGAAGAACTCGGCGTTGTGCTTCGCTTCGGCAAATATGTCCGCGATGCGCAGCCTGGGCTGAACTATCATCTGCCATATCCGATCGAGACCGTGTTGCTGCCGAAAGCGCTGCGCGTCTCGACGCTGAGCATCGGGATGACGCTGATCGACGACCCGGCGCGGCGCGGCAGGACCATGCGCGACGTGCCGGAGGAAAGCCTGATGCTGACCGGCGACGAAAATATCGTCGACGTCGATTTCACCGTGTTGTGGCGGATCAAGCCGAAAGGCGTCGCCGATTTCCTGTTCAATATCCAGAATCCCGAAGGCACCGTGAAAGCCGTCGCCGAAAGCGCGATGCGCGAAGTCGTCGGCCGCTCGAACATCCAGCCGATCCTCACCGGCGCCCGCACCACCAACGAAGCCGCCGTGCAGGAACTGATGCAGAAAACGCTCGATACCTACGGATCGGGCATCCTGGTGCAGCAGGTGCAGATGCAGAAGGTCGATCCGCCGGCGCAGGTGATAGATTCATTCCGCGACGTGCAGGCGGCGCGCGCCGACCTTGAGCGGTTGCAGAACGAAGCCCAGACCTATGCCAATCGCGTCGTTCCGGATGCGCGCGGACGCGCCGCCCAGATCCTGCAAGTCGCCGAAGGCTACAAGCAGCAGGCGGTCGCCGAGGCGAAGGGCCAGAGCGCGCGCTTCCTGAAAGTCTACGACGAATACAAGAAAGCGCCTGACGTCACCCGGCAGCGCATCTATCTGGAGACGATGGAACGCATTCTCGGCGGTTCCGAGAAACTGGTCTATGACGGCGGCGGTTCGTCGTCATCCGGACAGGCCATAGTTCCGTATCTGCCGTTGAGTGAACTGACGCCGCGGCGTCCGACGGCGCCGGCCACGGGCCAGCCGCAGCAGCAGACCGGAGCCACACGATGAGATCCCCTGTCGCAGGTATTGTCGCGCTGTTCGTGCTGTTTGCCGTTCTCATCGTCGGTTACAGCTCGGTCTTCACCGTGGCGCAGACCGAGCAAGTGCTGGTGGTGCGGCTCGGCGAACCGGTCAAGGTGGTCACGGAACCGGGCCTGAATTTCAAGGCGCCGTTCATCGACACCGTGATCTCGGTCGACAAGCGCATCCTCGATCTCGAAAACCCGTCGCAGGAGGTCATCGCCTCGGACCAGAAGCGGCTGGTGGTCGATGCCTTCGCGCGCTACCGCATCAAGAATGCGCTGCAGTTCTATCAGAGCGTCGGTTCGATCCAGGCCGCCAATATCCAGTTGACCACGCTGCTGAACGCGTCGTTGCGCCGCGTGCTCGGTGAAGTCACCTTCATCACGGTGGTGCGCGATCAGCGTGAAGCCCTGATGGGCAAGATTCGCGATCAGCTCGACAAGGAAGCCGAAGGCTACGGCATCCAGGTCGTCGATGTGCGGATCAGGCGCGCCGATCTGCCCGAGCAGAACAGCCAGGCGGTCTACCAGCGCATGCAGACCGAGCGGCAGCGCGAAGCCGCCGAATTCCGTGCGCAAGGCGGCCAGAAGGCCCAGGAGATCAGGTCGACCGCCGATCGTGAAGCCACCGTGATCGTCGCCGAAGCCAACTCGACCGCCGAACAGGTACGTGGCGCCGGCGACGGTGAACGCAACCGGTTGTTCGCCGAAGCCTATGGCCAGGATCCCGACTTCTTCGCCTTCTACCGTTCGATGTCGGCGTACGAGAACGGCTTGAAGAGCAACGACACCCGCTTCCTGTTGCGGCCGGACTCGGACTTCTTCAAGTTCTTCAGCAACTCGTCCGGCAAACCGCCCGCCGCGCCGGCGACGGCTTCTGCGCCCACGCCAGCGGCTGCGCCGAAGCCTTAAAGCGCCTGAGCGGAAATAAAACACGGTCGAAGCGAATTTCGCTTCGACCGGATGCTAAAAGCAAAAACAGGTTCAAGCGGGAGGTTTCAGTCCGATGAGGTCCATAGCGTTCGCCGACTTCCTCATCGGTGTGGGTATTCTTTTGGTGCTCGAAGGCCTGCTGTTTGCAGCAAGTCCGGCCTGGATGCGCCGGGCCATGAAGAGCGCGCTGGCGACGCCGGACAACATCTTGCGTGCGGTCGGCCTGGGATCGGCGGTGGCGGGCCTGATTCTGATATGGCTGGTCCGGCACTAGAAGCCCGTCGTTCCCGGGCATGCGAAACATCGAACCCGGAATCTCGGGATTTTGACGCGCCGCCCCGGAATGACGAATACGATCAACGCCATCGTGAGCCGCCAGACCGGTTTTTCGCCGTTATTCGGCAGCATCCATCAAGGTGAATTGTCCGGCCCGGATGCTTGCGCCATAGCCCCGTTCGGGCGCACTGTGATCCCAAGTTCCGACCCGTTTTCAGGAGAAAGATCAGACATGACCGGTGCGATCCCAGCGTTGAGCCCTCGCCTGCGTCCCTGGTTGGCCGCGATCTGCCTTGGCAGCGTCCTCTTTTCCGCGCCGGCCTTCGCGCGAGGTCCCGACGGCATCGCCGACGTTGCCGAGAAGGTGATCGATGCGGTGGTCAATATCTCGACGTCGCAGACGGTCGAAGCCAAGGGCGGCGGCGGCGAGGGCAGGGGCGCGATGCCGCAATTGCCGCCGGGCTCGCCGTTCGAGGAATTCTTCGACGACTTCTTCAAGAATCGCCGCGGCGGTCCCGGCGGCAACAGGGGCGCCGACCGAGGCGGCGACCTGCAGCCGCGCAAGACCAACTCGCTCGGCTCCGGCTTCATCGTCGACACGTCCGGCATCGTTGTGACCAACAATCATGTCATCGCGGATGCCGACGAGATCAACGTCATCATGAACGACGGCACCAAGATCAAGGCCGAACTGGTCGGCGTCGACAAGAAGACCGATCTGGCGGTGCTGAAGTTCAAGCCGGCGAAGCCGCTGATCGCTGTCAAGTTCGGCGATTCCGACAAGCTGCGGCTCGGCGAGTGGGTGATCGCGATCGGCAACCCGTTCAGCCTCGGCGGCACCGTCACCGCCGGCATCGTGTCGGCACGCAACCGCGACATCAATTCCGGTCCCTATGACAGCTACATCCAGACCGACGCCGCCATCAACCGCGGCAATTCCGGCGGACCGCTGTTCAATCTCGACGGCGAGGTCATCGGCGTCAACACGCTGATCATCTCGCCGTCCGGCGGCTCGATCGGCATCGGCTTTGCGGTGCCCTCGAAGACTGTGGCTGGCGTGGTCGATCAGCTCCGGCAGTTCGGCGAGCTGCGCCGCGGCTGGCTCGGCGTCCGCATCCAGCAGGTCACCGACGAGATCGCCGAAAGCCTCAACATCAAGCCCGCGCGCGGCGCACTGATCGCCGGCGTCGAGGACAAGGGCCCGGCCAAGCCTGCGGGGATCGAGCCCGGCGATGTCGTCATCAGGTTCGACGGCAAGGACATCAAGGAGCCAAAGGATCTGTCGCGCGTCGTGGCCGATACGGCGGTCGGCAAGGAGGTCGACGTCGTCATCATCCGCAAGGGCGCGGAGGAAACCCGGAAGGTCACGCTCGGCCGCCTCGAGGACGGCGACAAGGCGGTGCAGGCCTCGGCCAAGAGCCAGCCCGAGCCGGAAAAGCCGGTGACGCAGAAGGCGCTTGGCCTCGATCTCGCCACGCTGAGCAAGGATCTGCGCTCGCGCTACAAGATCAAGGACAGCGTGAAAGGCGTAATCATCACCAGCGTCGACGGCTCGTCCGACGCCGCCGAGAAACGGCTCAGTGCCGGCGACGTGATTGTCGAAGTGGCGCAAGAGGCGGTAGCCAACGCCGCCGACGTCAAGAAGCGCGTCGATCAGCTGAAAAAGGACGGCAAGAAGTCGATCCTGCTATTGGTGTCGAACGCCGACGGCGAGCTGCGGTTCGTGGCGCTGGGCGTGCAGTAAGGTTAGAGAGTCAGACGACTCAAGCCGCCGGACGGCCTCGCAGCATCCCGGCGATGCCGAGGTCTTCGTCGAGTTCAGGCCAGTGAATGCCCATTGGCATCAACTCGAAATGATTGCGAGTCGCCACACTGGCGTCTCGCAATCGCGGATACCACGTCAATGGGGTCGCGATCTTGCGGCCATCCGCCAACGTCACCACGAGTTCGTCAGCCGTGAAGGCAACCGAGACCGGTCTGATATCGCCAACATCAATTTCCAAAGTGTTCATGCCATTTGCCTTCGAGGATATCGCGCTGCGATCTCAGATGGCGGATGATAGCGCGGATTTTATGGGTGGGAAATCCCGCATTCACCGCTACGGTGAGATCGTGCAGCCAAAACTTGGCTTCAAAATCACCGGATCGGACGTGAATATGAGGCGGCTCGCCGCGCTCGTTCGCACGATACGGTCCCCAGCGCAGGACAGTCGGCATCGAACCTATCCCCCCGCAAACTCCTCACGACGATACCCCTGCGCGTACAGTAACGCCGTGAGATCGCCGAAATCGATCCGCGCGGCCGCCGCGGCGGCGACGGCGGGTTTGGCGTGGTAGGCCACACCGAGACCGGCGTGTTCGATCATGCCGAGATCGTTGGCGCCGTCGCCGACCACCAGCGTGTCGATTTCGTCGAGGTCGAAGGACTCGCGCAATTCAACCAGCGTAGCGAGTTTGGCAGCGCGGCCCAGGATCGGCTCGGCGACCTCGCCGGTGAGTTTGCCGTCTTCGACTTTCAATTCGTTGGCGCGGTTTTCCTGGAACCCGATCATGGCCGCGACCGCGTTGGTGAACAGTGTAAAACCGCCCGAGATCAGGCAGGTGTAGCCGCCATGGGCGCGCATGGTCATGACCAGTTCACGGCCTCCGGGTGTCGGCGTGATCCGCTTGGCCAGCACCTCGTCGACCACGCTGACAGGCAGGCCCTTGAGTAGTGCGACGCGCTCGCGCAACGCCGATTCGAATTCGATCTCGCCGCGCATGGCGCGTTCGGTAATGGCGGCGACATGAGCCTTCAGGCCGGCAAAATCCGCCAGCTCGTCGATGCATTCCTGGCCGATCATGGTGGAATCCATGTCGGCGAGAAAAAGTTTCTTGCGCCTGATGGCCTGAGGCTGCACGACGATGTCGATCGGAAAGTCGCCCCTCGCCTCGCGCAGGCGGGTGACGATGGCCTCGATGTCGTCGCTGCCGGTGAAGGGGATATCGACCGCGACTTCGTCGAACAGCCACTGCGCGGGGCCGGGCGAGGGCAGCACAGCGCGGGCGCCATCGACGATGGTCGAATCGAGCGCGGGGTTGGCCGGGTTGCAGATGAGTGTGGCGACGAGAGACATGCAGGTGACTTCGCAGGCCAGGGACAACACCGTGCTTATCGCAGGGCCGACCGCCAGCGGCAAGTCGGCGCTGGCGCTTGAGCTCGCGCAGGCTACCGGCGGCATCATCATCAATACCGATTCCATGCAGGTGTATCGCGATCTCCGAATCATCACGGCGCGGCCGACGACGGGGGAGGAGGCATGTGTGCCGCATCGGCTCTATGGCCACGTCGACGCTGGCGTGAATTTCTCAGCCGGAGCATGGGTAGCTGATGCGGCAAAAGTACTTGCGGAAGCACACGCGCAAAACCGCCGCGCGATATTCGTCGGCGGTTCCGGTCTGTACTTCAAGGCACTGACGCGCGGGTTGTCGGCGGTGCCGCCGATCCCGGCTGAGATACGCGATGGCGTGCGGTCACGGCTGGAGCGCGATGGTGTCGAGGCGCTGCACGCCGAACTTGCCCGTCGCGATCCGGTTTCCGCCGAACGGCTGAAGCCGCGCGATCGCACTCGCGTCGCGCGCGCGCTGGAAGTGCTTGAGGCCACCAGTCGATCGCTGACCGACTGGCATCGCGACGGACTGCCGCCGCTACTGCCGCCGGGTCAATTCCGCGCGCTGTTTCTCAGCCCCGAACGCGACCATCTTTACGCGCGGATCGATGCGCGCTTTGCCGCGATGCTGGCGGCGGGCGCATTGGACGAAGTAGCGGCCTTGGGAACGCGGCGGCTCGATCCGTTGCTGCCGGCCATGAAGGCCCATGGCGTGCCGGCGCTGCTCCGGCATCTCAGGGGCGAGATCGGCCTGGAAGAGGCGGCCGAGATCGGCCGCGCCCACACCCGCCATTATGCCAAGCGGCAGTTCACCTGGTTCCGGCACCAATTGCCTGAGTTCGAGTGGGTGAAGCCGGAGCAGGCGCGGAGGTGGTTAAATACTGTCATTCCGGGACGCGAGTGAAACGAGCGAACCCGGAATCTCGAGATACCGGGTCTGGTCCTTCGGACCATCCCGGAATGACGACGAAAATGCTCGCCGAACGCCAGGAACCTCGCTAAACTGGTTTAGCCGCATAATTTCGCGCCTTCCCTTGACTTTTAGGGTATGGCTTGTATGTTCCGCGCAACCTTTGGGAAGTCCGAGCCGCTAAATGCGTAATATTATTACCAAACTCCTTATCGTCGTCGTACCCAGGCGCACCGCCGGGGATGGCTGAGGTCATCCACATTCGGGCGGTGTGCATGGGGCCTCTTGGGCCCCTTTTTATTTTCTGAAAAGCCAAATCGAAGAACGCCGCTGACAACAGCGCATCCGGAGCCAGCCAAGGAATACGTCATGAGTGACAAGAGCCACGATCCGAACCAGATGACCGGCGCCGCCATGATCGTGCGCGCGCTGATCGATCATGGCGTCAAGCACATCTTCGGCTATCCCGGCGGCGCGGTGCTGCCCATTTACGACGAGCTGTTCCAGCAGGAAGAGGTCGAGCACATCCTGGTGCGGCACGAGCAGGGCGCCGGCCACGCCGCCGAGGGCTATGCGCGCTCGACCGGCCAGCCCGGCGTGGTGCTGGTGACCTCGGGCCCCGGCGCCACCAACATGGTGACGCCGCTGACCGACGCACTGATGGATTCGATTCCGCTGGTGTGCATCACCGGCCAGGTGCCGACCCATCTGATCGGCAATGACGCGTTCCAGGAATGCGACACCGTCGGCATCACCCGGCCCTGCACCAAGCACAACTGGCTGGTGCGCAACGTCAACGATCTGGCCAAGGTGCTGCACGAGGCGTTCTACGTCGCCAGCACCGGACGTCCCGGCCCCGTCGTGGTGGACGTGCCCAAGGACGTGCAGTTCGCGGTCGGCACCTATCACCCGCCGCGCAAGTCCGATGTCCACGTGTCGTATACGCCGCGGGTCAAGGGCGACGCGGCGCAGATCCGTAAGGCCGTGGCGCTGTTGGCCTCGGCCAGGCGGCCGGTGATCTATTCCGGCGGCGGCGTCATCAATTCCGGCACGGAAGCTGCGCGGCTGTTGCGCGAACTGGTCGAGGTGACGGGCTTTCCGATTACGTCGACCTTGATGGGCCTCGGCGCCTATCCGGCGTCGGGCAAGAACTGGCTCGGCATGCTCGGCATGCACGGAACCTATGAGGCCAACATGGCGATGCATGATTGCGACGCCATGCTGTGCGTCGGCGCGCGCTTCGATGACCGCATCACCGGGCGCACCGATGCGTTTTCGCCGAACTCCAAGAAGATCCACATCGATATCGATCCGTCCTCGATCAACAAGAACATCCGGGTCGATATCCCGATCATCGGTGACGCCGGCAATGTGCTGGGCGATCTGTTGCAGGTGTTCAAGGCGGAGGCGAAGAAGCCGGATATCCGTCCCTGGTGGCAGGAGATCGCGAAATGGCGCGCGCGCAATTCGCTGTCCTACAAGAAGAACAACGATATCATCCTGCCGCAATTCGCCATTCAGCGCCTGTTCGAGGCGACGCGCGGCCGCGACGTCTACATCACCACCGAGGTCGGCCAGCACCAGATGTGGGCAGCGCAGTTCTTCGGCTTCGAGGAGCCGCACCGCTGGATGACATCAGGCGGTCTCGGCACCATGGGCTATGGCCTGCCGGCGGCGGTCGGCGTCCAGGTCGCTCATCCCGACAGCCTCGTCATCGATATCGCAGGCGATGCCTCGGTGCAGATGACGATGCAGGAAATGTCGACCGCGGTTCAGTATGAGCTGCCGATCAAGATCTTCATCCTGAACAACCAGTATATGGGTATGGTGCGGCAGTGGCAGCAATTGCTGCATGGTAACCGGCTGTCGCATTCCTATTCCGAAGCGATGCCGGACTTCGTCAAGCTGGCGGAAGCCTTCGGCTGCGTCGGCCTCCAGGCGATCAAGCCCGGCGATCTCGACGGCGCCATCAAGGAGATGATCAACGTCAAGCGCCCGGTGCTGTTCGATTGCCGGGTGGCGGCGCTGGAGAATTGTTTCCCGATGATTCCGTCCGGCAAGGCCCACAATGAAATGCTTCTGCCGGCGGAAGCCAACGACGAAGCCACCGCCACGGCCTTCGCCAGCGGCAAGGCGCTGGTGTGAGGATGCGAGATATTGTCACCATCCATTGGCTAAACATTCCGCTGTCATCGTCCGGCTTGACCGGACGATCCAGTACGCCGCGGCGTCTCGGTGTTATTTCTAATGCCTGCGATTACTGGATCCCCGCCTTCGCGGGGATGACGAGCAAGGCGGGGCGAGGGAGCCTACCGCCTTTGATGAGGCCAGCCGATGTTTGATCTGGCCCAACTGGAGCGTGCGCAGGCTCTCGTCAGCGCGGTGATGCCGCCGACGCCGGCGCATCACTGGCCGCTGTTGTCCGAGCGGCTTGGCGCCACGGCCATCGTCAAGCACGAGAACCATACCCCGACCGGCGCGTTCAAGGTGCGCGGCGGGCTGGTCTATGTCGATCGCCTGAAACGCGAGCGTCCGCACACCGCCGGGCTGATCTCGGCGACCAGGGGCAATCATGGCCAGAGCCTCGCTTTCGCGGCCAGCCGTTACAACGTGCCGGTGACGATCTATGTGCCGCATGGCAACTCGGTCGAGAAGAACCGCGCGATGCGGGCTTTCGGCGCCAGCCTGGTCGAACATGGCGAGGACTTCCAGTCCGCCCGCGAGGAGGCCGAGCGCCGCGCGGCATTGGATGGGTTGGAATTCGTACAGTCCTTCCATCCCGATCTCGTGCTGGGCGTTGCGACCTATGCGTTCGAGCTTTTGCGCAAGGCACCAGACCTGGATGTTCTCTACGTTCCGATCGGATTGGGCTCGGGCATCTCCGGCTGCATCCTGGTACGCGACCTGCTCGGCCTGAAAACCGAAATCGTCGGCGTGCAATCGACGGAAGCACCCTGTTATGCGCTGTCGTTCGCGGCCGGAAAAGTCGTGAGCACGAACAGCAGCAACACGCTCGCCGATGGCATGGCGACCCGCGTCCCCGACGCGGACGCGCTGGCGATCATCCGCAAGGGCGCCTCGCGCATCGTTCAGGTCACCGACGACGAAGTAGGGGACGCGATCCGCGCGCTGTGGACTGATACGCACAATCTGGCAGAAGGCGCCGGCGCTGCGGCGCTGGCCGCGGCTCTGCAAGAAAAACCTGGGAACCGTGGCAAGCAGGTCGGTCTCGTGCTGAGCGGCGGAAATATCGACATTGATCTGTTCAACAGTTGGGTCGTCGCCGAATCCGCCGCCGTGGCCAGCAGGGTGATTGCGTGATGAGTAAGTCGCGATATCGCTTCTTCACCTCGCCCCGCTTGCGGGGAGAGGTCGAAATTCGCGTTGGCGAATTTCGGGTGAGGGGGATTCTCCGCGAGTTCGAGCTCGCCGAAAGAGCCCCTCACCCCAACCCTCTCCCCGCAAGCGGGGCGAGGGAGCCCACTGCCATTGATGAGATAGGAACACGACAATGAACCAGCCCGCATCCGCCTACTTCATGGAAGAGCGCAAGGATCCGATCGGTACCCACACGCTCTCGGTACTGGTGCAGAACGAGCCGGGCGTGCTCGCGCGCGTGATCGGGCTGTTTTCGGGGCGCGGCTACAACATTGAAAGCCTCACCGTCTCCGAGACCGAGAACCAGAAGCACCTCTCCCGCATCACCATCGTCACCACGGGCACGCCGATGGTGATCGAGCAGATCAAGCATCAGCTCGACCGCATGGTGCCGGTCTATCGCGTCGTCGACATGACGCTGACCGGCCGCTCGATCGAGCGCGAACTCGCGATGGTGAAACTGCGCGGCACCGGCGAGCATCGCGTCGAGGCGTTGCGGCTGGCGGAGGCGTTTCGCGCGCGGGTAATCGACGCCACCACCGAAAGCTTTGTGTTCGAGATCACCGGCAATACCGCCAAGATCAACCAGTTCATCGACCTGATGCGGCCGCTCGGCCTGGTCGAGGTTTCGCGCACCGGGGTTGCCGCGATCGGCCGCGGGGCAGAGGGGATGTGAGCCATGCTGGCGCGCGACTGGTACTACAATGAACGGCGGCAGATCGGCCTCGATAGAGCGGTGGCCTCGATCTACGACCTGCATGGCGACACCGACATCCGCGCCCGCGCAACGCTGGCCATGCTCGGCGTGCAGAAGGGATGGCGGATGGCCGATATCGGCTGCGGCAATGGCGTGCTGGCCTGCGAAGCCGCCGAAATGGGCGCCGAGGTCGACGCCATCGATATTTCACCGGCCATGCTGGCGCTGGCGGACATCCAGGCCCGCGACCGCAAGGTCGCGATCCGGACCCAGTCGGCGGGCCTGCTCAGTTTCGCCTACCAGCCGAATTCCTACGATCTCGTCGTCAGCGAGTTCGCGCTGCATCATTTGCCGGATTTCTGGAAGGCCGTCGCGCTGTCGCGGATTTACAGCGCGCTGAAGCCGGGCAGTTGCTTCTTCCTGCGCGATATCGTGTTCGTCGGTATGCCCGACGGTTCCGAGCGCGGCGTCGAAGCGTGGGCGGACTTCAACATCAAGAACCACGGATTTGCCCGTGACAGCGTCATCACCCATATGCGGGACGAATATTCGACCTTCGGCTGGGTGATCGAGCGCCTGCTGACCGATACCGGTTTCACGCTGCTCTCGGCCGACTATCATGCCCCGCTGCACGGCACGTACCATCTGCGGAAACCGCAACAAGGCGAGCAGAGCCAGGCACGTCGATGAAACCAGCCGACGTTTTCCTGGCCGTTCTGGTCGCGGTCACCTGGGGTCTTGGGTTCGTCGCCAGCCGGCTGGCGCTCGACGAACTGTCGCCCGCGCTGATGACGGCGATGCGTTTTGCCATCGCGGCCGTGCCGTGCCTGTTCGTACGCCGCCCGAATGTCTCCTGGACGGTGCTGATTGCGATCAGCGGCACGCTGTTTCTCGGCCAGTTCCTGGCACAGTCCTGGGCGATCGCGCACAATGTGCCGGTCGGACTGACCAGCGTGATCGTGCAGAGCCAGGCGCTGTTCACGGTGGCGTTCGCCGCCCTTGCGTTTGGCGAGATACCCTCGCGCGTGCAAATCGCCGGTATCGCCGTTGCCGCGGTCGGCCTGCTGATGATTTGCGGCACCGTCGGCTTCGATTTCAGCGTCGGCGCCTTCATTGTGCTGCTGATTTCGCCGATCAGTTTCGCGGTCGGCAATCTGTTGCTGCGGCAGGCGAGGGACGTGCCGATGTTCGATCTGTTCGCGTGGCTGTGCCTGCTGCCGCCGCTGCCGCTGATCGCGCTGGCGCTTGTCATCGATGGGCCGCAGCCGACATGGCATTCGCTGTTGCACATGTCGCCGACCGGCTGGATCAGCATGCTCTTCATCGGTGCGATCTCGACCTGCGCCGCCTACGCGGTGTGGGGTCGGCTGTTGCGCGATTACACCGCCGCGCAGGTGGTGCCGTTCGCGCTGCTGGTGCCTTTCATCGGTGCCGCCGCATCGAGCATCGTGTTCGGCGAGCGGTTCGGACCGCTGCGGCTGTCCGGCATGGTCACCGTGGTCTGCGGCATCGCGATCATGCTGCTGTCGAAGCGGTCTCAAGCTATCCCGAAGATCGCCTGAGTGCGCCATGTCCCACTCGCTCCTGATCGCCTTTGTCATCTTCGCCACGGTTATGTTCTTCACACCGGGGCCGAACAACATCATGCTGCTGTCGTCGGGGCTGACCTACGGCTTCCGCCCGACGCTGCCGCATATCGCGGGGATCACCATCGGGTTTGCCTTCATGATCGGCGCCGTCGGGGTTGGGCTCGGCACCATCTTCATTGTCTATCCGGTGCTGCAGACGATCCTGAAATATGCCGGCGTGGCCTATCTGGTCTATCTCGCCGTCGCGATTGCGATGTCCGGGCCGGTTGCATCGGGACAGGACAACCGGCGCGGGCCGATGACGTTCTGGGGCGCGGCCATGTTCCAGTGGGTCAACGTCAAGGGCTGGGTGATGGTGATCGGCACCATCACCGCCTATGCGGCGATCGCGGCCTATCCCTGGAACATCGCGATCCAGGTCGGCCTCAGCCTGATCCTCGGAGCGGTATCGTGCACGGCCTGGGCGCTGTTCGGCAGTTCGCTGCGGCCGATCCTGACCTCGCCGCGGGCGGTGCGGGCCTTCAACGTCGTGATGGCGCTGCTGCTGCTGGCCTCGCTCTATCCGGTCTTCGCGGACGCATGATGCCGCAGCACCATGCCAAAACGGGTTTCCCCTCGGGGGAGAAATGCTTTAGACAACGCCGGAAATTTGCGGGCGACCGGCGGTCCTGACACCCCAAATGCCTGATAGATCGGCCAAATGTGGCCAACGAAAAGGAAACGACCATGCGTGTTTATTACGATCGCGACGCCGACCTGAACCTGATCAAGGGCAAGAAGGTCGTCATCGTCGGCTACGGCAGCCAGGGCCACGCCCATGCGCTGAACCTGAAGGATTCCGGCGTCAAGGACGTCGCCATCGCCTTGCGCAAGGGCTCGGCCTCCGCCCAGAAGGCAGAGGCCGCCGGCTTCAAGGTGATGGAAGTCGCCGAAGCCGCGAAGTGGGCCGACCTCGTGATGATGCTCACCCCCGACGAATTGCAGGGCGACATCTACCGCGAGCATCTGCACGACAACATGAAGAAGGGCGCCGCTCTGGTGTTCGCCCACGGCCTCAACGTGCACTTCAACCTGCTCGACCCGCGCGCCGATCTCGACGTGCTGATGATCGCGCCGAAAGGTCCCGGCCACACCGTGCGCTCGGAATACCAGCGCGGCGGCGGCGTGCCCTGCCTGATCGCGATTCATAAAGACCCGTCGGGCAACGCCCATGACCTCGGCCTGAGCTACGCCTCCGCGATCGGCGGCGGCCGCGCCGGCATCATCGAGACCTCGTTCAAGGAAGAATGCGAGACCGACCTGTTCGGCGAGCAGGTGGTTCTGTGCGGCGGCCTGGTCGAACTGATCAAGGGCGGCTACGAGACGCTGGTGGAAGCCGGCTACGCGCCCGAGATGGCCTATTTCGAGTGCCTGCACGAAGTGAAGCTGATCGTCGACCTGATCTATGAAGGCGGCATCGCCAACATGAACTACTCGATCTCCAACACCGCCGAATACGGCGAATACGTCACCGGCCCGCGCATCGTCACCGAAGAGACCAAGGAGGAGATGAAGCGCGTGCTCAGCGACATCCAGTCCGGCAAGTTCGCGCGCGACTGGATGCTGGAGAACAAGGTCAACCAGACCTCGTTCAAGGCCACCCGGGCCAAGCTCGCTACGCACCCGATCGAGGAAGTCGGCGCCAGGCTCCGCGACATGATGCCGTGGATCAAGAAGGGCGCGTTGGTCGACAAGACAAAGAACTGAGACCGTTCCCGGATGCAGCGCAGCGCTTGCGCGGCGTTGCATCCGGGGTCCATCTTCTGACGGCGCTTATTGTTGCGCTGCACCGTGCGCTTTGCGCGACATATCGTCCTTTAGTCGGGCCCCGCTTCCGGCAAACCCGCTCACCTGCTACCGTTCATTTCGTCGCAACAAGAAAATTAAGGAAACAGTCCGACAAAAGCCGTCACGCCTGGCACAGGGAGGGGCTCAATGCAGCGCCGCGCCAAGGATTGCATCAGGACGCATTTTTTCAGGACTCCATTTTTCAGAAGGCAATTCTTCAGGAGACTTGGACTTTCGCTTTGTCTTTCCGGATGGCTCGCTGCCGCGGCCTCTGCGCCGGCGCTGGCCCAGAAGAAATACGATCCCGGCGTCACCGACACTGAGATCAAGATCGGCAACATCATGCCGTATAGCGGGCCGGCGTCGGCCTATGGCATCATCGGCAAGACGATGAGCGCCTATATGCGCATGATCAACGACAATGGCGGCGTCAATGGCCGCAAGATCAATTTCATCAGCTACGACGACGCCTACAGCCCGCCGAAAACCGTGGAGCAGGCGCGCAAGCTGGTTGAGAGTGACGAGGTGTTCCTGATCTTCGCCTCGCTCGGCACCGCCAGCAACGCCGCGATCCAGAAATACATGAACACCATGAAGGTGCCGCAGCTGTTCGTCGCCACCGGCGCGTCGCGCTGGGGCGATCCCGAACATTTCCCCTGGACCATCGGCTGGCAGCCGAACTACCGCGCCGAAGCGCGCATCTACGCGACCTATATCCTGCAGCATCATCCGACCGCCAAAATTGGCGTGCTGTACCAGAACGACGATTTCGGCAAGGACTATGTCCTCGGTCTGAAAGATGTGCTGCGCGACAAATACGACAACATGGTCGTCGCCAGCATCCCCTACGAAGTCAGCATGCCGACCGTCGACTCCCAGGTGGTGGCGATCAAGACCGCGAATCCCGACATCTTTCTCAATATCGGCACGCCGAAATTTGCGGCGCAAGCGATCAAGAAGATCGCCGAACTCGGCTGGCATCCGATCCACATCATGACCAACGTGTCGATCTCGGTTGGCGCCGTGCTCAAGCCTGCCGGCCTCGATAATTCCATTGGTATTCTCAGCGCCGGCTATCAGATGGACGTTACCGATCCGCAATGGGACAGCTATCCCGGCATGCAGAAATTCCGCGCCTTCATGGCGAAATATTATCCCGAAGCCGACAGGTCCGAGCAGGGAGCGATGACGGCCTTCAATACCTCGACCGCGCTGGTGGAGGTGCTGAAGCGCTGTGGCGACAATCTCACGCGTGAGAATGTCATGAAGGTGGTCGCGAACATGGATTTCGAGATCAACACCTATATCCCGGGAATCCGCATCAAGACCTCGCCGACGGATTTCTATCCGATCGAACAGGTGCAGATGATGAAATTCACCGGCGAGAAGTGGCAGCTGTTCGGGCCCATCATCGACGGCCATGCGGAGTAATGGATTTCTCCCGCTCGCCGGGAAGGATCGTCGTTCTTGAAACTGGTGCACTACCGACGCGTTGGATCGCCGTAACGATATCAGAACATCGGCATAAGCCGGGCTGCCATGAAATTCCGGGGAGGAAACTATGGACCGCTCGCTCGAACGCTCGACCATGCGCAAGGTCTATCTGCGCCTGCTGCCGTTTGCGGTTCTGTCCTACATCCTCGCCTATATCGACCGCATCAACGTGCAGCTTCGCCGCGCTGACCATGCGCGGCGATCTCGGCATGTCGGCCGGCGACCTACGGCTTCGCCGTCGGCACGTTCTACTGGGGCTATTTCCTCTTCGAGGTGCCCAGCAACATCATCATGGAAAAGGTCGGCGCGCGGATCTGGATCGCCCGGATCATGATCACCTGGGGCATCCTCGCCGGCGCTGACCGCCTTGGTCACCGGCCCGACCAGCTTCGCGATCGTGCGCTTCCTGCTCGGCGTGGCCGAGGCCGGCTTCTTCCCCGGCCTGATCCTGTATTTCACCTACTGGTTCCCGAGCCTACCACCACGCCCGCATCGTCTCGGGCTTCCTGGTCGGGCTGCCGATCGCGGTCGCGGTCGGCGCGCCGATCTCGACCGGCGCTGCTCGGCCTGGACGGGCTGTTCGGCCTGCACGGCTGGCAGATCATGTACATCGCCGAGGGCGATGCCGACGGTGGTGATCGGCGTCGTCATCTTGTTCGTGCTGACCGACCGGCCGGAGCAGGCGAAATTCCTGACCGCGGAGGAGAAGCGACTGGCTGGTCACCAAGCTCGCCGCGCGAACGCGCGGCCAAGGAGGCGGTGCGCGACATTCAGCATGTGGCAGGCGCTGTTCAATCCGAAGGTGCTGCTGCTGGCGCTGAACTATTTCGGCATCGTCACCGCCAGCCTCGGCATGCTGATCTTCATTCCGCAGATCATCAAGTCGCTCGGCGTCACCAGCAACATGACGGTCGGCTGGCTGACCATGATCCCCTACATCTGCGGCGCCATCGCCCTGGTGGTGTGGGGCCGCATCTCCGACCGGATGAACGAGCGGCGCTGGAATCTGTTCGTCGGCCTGCGCTGTTCTCGACCGTCGGGCTGGTGCATCGCCGGCATGACGATGGGCACCTGGTGGGCGATGGTCGGCATGTCGATCGCCGCGATGGGCTTCTACGGCTCGAAGGGCCCGTTCTGTCGCCATGCCGCCGATGTTCCTGACCGGCGCCGGCGCTGGCGGCGGGCATCGCCTGGATCAACTCGATCGGCAATCTCGGCGGCTTCTTCGGGCCCTGGTATGTCGGCGTGATGAAGGACCTGACCGGCAGCTACTCGGGCGGGCTTTATGGCCTCGCCTTGCTCGGCCTGATCGCCGCGGTCGTTTGCGCGCTGTTTCTGCACATCCCCAATCGCCTGCCGTCGGCGGCGGTGGGCGCGCCCGCCGAATGACGCTGGGGTCGCAGCGCGGATTGCGCTGCGCCCCATTCGGGTTACAACGGCTCCGTAAGCTAAATGGGGCGGAGCCAAAATATGCAATCTGTTGTCATCACCGGTGCCTCCACCGGCATCGGCTGGGCCACCGCAAAACTGCTGATCGACCGCGGATTTCGCGTGTTCGGCAGCGTCCGCAAGCAGGCCGATGCCGACCGCCTCAAGGGCGAATTCGGCGTCGATTTCACCCCGCTGTTGTTCGATGTCACCGACGAGGCGGCGGTGCTGGCAGCCGCCCGCGAGGTCCGCGCGGCGCTGGGCGGCGAGACGCTGGCGGGTCTGGTCAACAATGCCGGTATTGCGGTGGCGGGCCCGGTGCTTGAACTTTCGGCCGACCAGTTCCGCCGTCAGCTGGACATCAACGTCATGGGTCCTGTCATTGCCACCCAGGCGTTCACACCGCTGCTGGGATCGGACCGGTCATTGAAAGGCAAGCCGGGCCGGATCGTGATGATCAGCTCGGTCGCTGGCAAAACCGGCAACCCGCTGTCGGCAGCCTATTGCGCCTCCAAGCATGCGATCGAGGGATTGTCGGAAAGCCTGCGCCGCGAATTGATGCTGTTCGGCATCGATGTCATCATCGTGGCGCCCGGCGCAGTCAAAACGCCGATCTGGAGCAAGGGCGATGGGGCCGCAGCGTTTGCCGGTACGAATTCGCCCTATGCGCCGGCCGCGGAAGGGATCCGTAAATTCGCCAAGCACCTCAGCGAAATCGGACTGCCGCCGGAAAAGATTGCCGAGGGGATCGCCGAGGCGTTGACGACGGCCCATCCGAAGGTGCGCTATTCGATAACGCCCGATCCGATGCGGCATTTGATCACGGGAATTTTGCCCAAGCGGATGGTCGACAAGATCATTGCCAAACGGCTCGGCCTGATGCCGCCGGCACGAACAAGCGGCTAGCCCGGGTGAGTGGCCGCGGTACCGGCCATGAGGTGGCGTTCGCGAACCTGAAGCAGGACCGCCGTCCTCCTGAGGTGCTCGCCGGCTTCGGCGAGCCTCGAAGGATGGATGCGACCTCCGTGCCTGCTGCCCCATTCTTCGAGGCGCGCAATAGCGCGCACCTCAGGAGGACCAAGAGCTTGTTGCCTCTCTAAATTCATTGCGTGTTCATGACGCTTCCACTACATTTTTATGACATGCCGCAGGTTCCGGCTGCGTCATCTGTCTCCTGGTTACCGCCAGCCAAGGCCTAAAGGCAGTGCCGGGTGTAGTTGCGTCCCGCCCATGGCGCCCGCGCCAAATCCAGCTTCGTCCGCCGCCGTCGTCCGCGCCGGCATCGTCTCGATCGGCATCTGGCGGCTGCTCGCCGTCGCCGCGCCGCATCTGGCGGCGTTGGCCGTCATGCTGGAGACCGAAACCGACTTCAGTTCGCGCACCGGCTTCCTGCTGTCGTGGGGAATCCTGAACTTTTTCTGGATCACGCTGCTGCGGCGTCCCGCGCTGTCGGGCGCGCTGTCGCTGACGCTGGTGGTGGTGCTGATCCTGCTGTCGCGACTCAAGCACGACATCGTGCAGATGACCGCGAATTTCGTCGACCTGATGGTGATCGACCGCGATACCGCGGCGTTCCTGTTCACGATCTTCCCCAATCTGCGCTGGTCGGTGATCGGCGCTGCCTTCGTCGTCATCCCCCTGATGTATGCGCTGTGGTGGCTCGATCCGTTCCGGATCCGCCGTCTGCCGGCGGCGGCCTGCGCGCTGGCGTGCCTGGCCGCGCTGGTCGGATATGCCTTTGCATGGCCGGATGAAGCCTGGCGCGGCTATTATGACGACGGCTATCTGTCGAAATTTTCCCGCTCCGGCGTCACCGCGGTGTCGGATTTCGTCAATTACGGTTTCATGGAATCCGACACGGTCGCCGCCGAGCGTCTCAAGGTGCCGCTGGTGGATTCCTGTCACCCGGCGGGGCGGCGGCCCAACATCATCATGATCCACGACAAATCCAGCTTCGACATTCGTCAGGCCGATGGCGTCAAGGTGCCCGCTGGCTACGGCAGCCATTTCAACTCGTATGACGGCAAGGAACGCAAGTTCCTGGCCGAGAGCAATGGCGGGCCGAGCTGGTTCACCGAATACAATGTGCTGGCCGGGCTTTCGTCGCGCTCGTTCGGCCGGTTTTCCTATTTCGTGACCCGCATCGCCTCGGGCCGCGTCGAGCGCGGTCTGCCGCTGGCGTTGCGCCGCTGCGGCTACACCACGCTTTCGCTCTATCCGGCCTTTGGCGCGTTCATGAGTGCGCGCAGTTTCCAGCAGACCACCGGCATCCAGCATTTCTACGATGCGCATGATCTCGGCGCCCGGGATGTCGAGCCCGACAGCTTCTTTTACGACAAGGCGATGGACTTGATGGCGCAGCAGACGCCGTCCACGCCGCTGTTCACCTTCGTCTACCTCGCCGCCAATCATTTCCCCTGGGAAACCCGGTTTCGTCCCGACCTGATGCCGTCATGGCGCAAGCCCGGCAACGAGCCCGTGGTCGATGAATATCTGCGCCGGCAGGCGATGAGCGCCGACGATTACCGGGCGTTTATCGCGGGCTTGAAAAGGAAATTCCCGTCGCAGCCGTTTTTGATCGTGCGTTACGGCGATCATCAGCCCGAATTCTCGCCGCACGTTCTCGATCCCGGCCTCGATGTCGCCGGTGTCGGCAAAAAGCTGGAAAATTACGATCCGCGCTATTACGCGACCTATTACGCGATCGACGCCATCAATTTCGAGCCGGTCAAGAGCCCCGCCGTGATGGATACCATCGACGGGCCCTATCTGCCGCTGGTGATCCAGGAAGCCGCCGGCATCCCGCTCGATCCGTCGTTCGAGGAGCAGAAGAGCATCATGCTCCGGTGCAAGGGCTTGTTCTACGCCTGCAGGAATGGCGCGGAAGCCAGGCGCTTCAACCGGCTCTTGATCGACGCCGGCATGGTGCACGGGTTGTGAGAGCGTAGAAAGCTCCGTGTGCTCGCCATCTTGAGCTTTTTCTGCTCCCCTCCCTTCGCGCAGCGGCGAGGAGGGGTCGGGGGTGGGGGGTCTATCGGCAGGAACCGTTGCTTCGGTGAATGCCGCGCTACCCCCCAGCCCCAACCCCTCCCCACCACGCGCAAGGGCGCGTGGAGGGAGGGGAGAAAACTGGTGGGCACGGCGCAAGTGCGCCTTTGCCCACCCTACAATTCTTCTGGCCAGTACAGCCGCATCGGATTGTCGACCAGCAGCTTGTGTTGCAGCTCGCGCGGTCGCCGCGATGTGCGGGATGAAATCGACCAGAAGGCCGTCATCCGGCATGTGGTCTTTCAGGTTGGGATGCGGCCAGTCGGTGCCCCACAGCACGCGGTCGGGAAAGGTCTCGACAATGCGCCGCGCGAACGGGATCACGTCGCGGTAGGGATTTTGTTCGCCGTGCAGCGCCGGCGGTCCGGTCACTGACAGGCGCTCCGGGCACGTGACCTTGGACCAGACGTTGGGGTGCTGCGTCATGAATTTTACGAACAGTTCGAACTCGGGCCCATCGACCGGTTTGGAGACATCGGGCCGGCCCATGTGATCGACCACGATGACGGTCGGCAGCGCGGTGAAGAAGTCCCATAATTCAGGCAGGTCGACCGCCTCGAAATAGATCACGACATGCCAGCCGAGTTTCGCGACGCGTCCGGCGATCTCCATCAACTCGTCCCTGGGCGTGAAATCGACCAGCCGCTTGACGAAGTTGAAGCGCACGCCGCGCACGCCGGCCGCATGCATCGCCTGTAGTCCGGTATCGCCGATGTCGCGCTTGACCGTCGCGACGCCGCGCGGCCTTGCCGTCGGAATGGATCAGCGCATCGAGCATCGCAAGGTTATCGGCACCATGGCAGGTCGCCTGCACGACCACGTTGCGCGCAAAGCCGAGATGATCGCGCAAGGCGTAGAGCTGCTGTTTGGAAGCATCGCAGGGCGTGTATTTGCGCTCCGGCGCAAAGGGGAATTCCGCTCCGGGACCGAACACGTGGCAATGCGCGTCCACGGAGCCAGTCGGCACCTTGAATCGGGGCTTTGAGGGGCCGGCGTACCAGTCCAGCCAGCCCGGTGTCTTCTGGAATTCCATCGGCTGCGCGCTCAGCTCTTCGGCTTGACCGACGCGAGGATGCGGTCAGCCTCGGTGCGCCAGTCGGGGCTGCGCGCGAAGGTTTCCGTGCCCTTCGGGCCGAACAGGCCTTCATCGGCGAGGTCGGCCACCCAGGCCTGGCGCTCGGCGGTGCCCTGCGCGGACCACGGTGTCAGGCCGATCTCGCGCACGGTCTCGGCGACCTCGCGGACCTCCTCGCTGCGGCGCCGGCCATGTTCGATCACGCGCTGGAAGAAATAGGCGCCCTGTTTCTCCCAGTTGATGCCGGGAAAGGTTTCCGCCAGCGACGCCAGCACCGCGTCCTCCACACCATAGGCCCGCGCGGTGGTGAAACTCTCGATCACCATCGCTTCCAGGCCCTTGATCATCACGCTGCGGCACATCTTGACTGCCGACGCGACGCCCAGTTTCTCGCTCGCGACCTTGGCGTTGAAGCCGAGCTCCACCAGCAGCGGCGCCAGTTCCGCGGCGCCGGCGCCGCCGAGCAGCAGCGGCACCTTGATGCGATAGGGCGGGATCGAGGTCATGACTGCGCCCTCGACATAACGGCCGCCGCCGCCGTCGATCAGCGCTGCGGCGCGCTGTTTGGCGCCCGGCGAGGCCGAATTGAAATCGAGAAACCACGCGCCTTGCTTGACGGCTGGCGCGCAGGCTTTTGCCACCGGCACCGCCTGACTGGCGGTGACGGCGGACACGATAAAGTCGGATTGCGCGGCGAGATCCGCATGAGAACCCGCCAGCGCGACGCCGTGCGCCGAGGCGTGGTCGCGCAACGCGCCGCCCGCCCCATTGCCCAGCTTGAGGTCGTAGGCCGTGACCTGCAAATCCTGTTTGCGAAGGTCTTCGGCCAGGATGCGGCCGACCTCGCCATAGCCGACGAGGCCGACATTCCATTGATTCGAGTTGGTCGTCATTTGCAACGATCTCCCATTCAGGCCGGACGCATCGGTAAGCGCTGCGCTTATTGTTTTTGTATCCCGGCTTTCTCGATCACTTGTCGCCACTTGTCGATGTCGGATTTCAGCCGGGCTGATATTTCCTGCGGCGTGCTGGCCTTCGCCGAGATGCCGAGTTCGAGCAGCCGCTTCTTGACGTCGGCGTCGGACAGGATCTCCTGCAAGGCGTCGTTGAGCGTTTTGACGATCTCCGGCGGCGTGCCGGCCCGCGCAAACAACGCATTCCAGGAGACCACATCGTAACCGGCAACGCCGCTTTCTCCGGCGGTGGCGAGATCGGGCGTGCTCTCCGAGCGCGCCGCACCGGACGAGGCCAGCGCCCGGATCTTGTTGTCAGCCAGATTGCCCTTCATCGAGGAGTAGCTGTCGATCATCAGCGCGACGTTGCCCTGCAACAGCGAGACCAGGATCTCCGGCGTTCCGCGGTAGGGCACGATGGTGAAATCGATTCCGGCCGATGTCTTGAACAATTCCGCCGACAGGTTCTGGGTGCTGCCGATGTTGATGGTCCCGACATTGAGCGCGCCGGGCTTGGCCTTGGCCGCGGCGATGAAGTCGCCGAGCGACTTGTAGGGCGAGTCGGCGCCGGTCGCGAAGATGAAATCGAAAAATCCCAGGCTGGAAATCGGCGCGAAATCCTTCAATGGATCGAACGGCAATTTCTGGAACAGGGAGACGCTGACCGCGGTGCCGTTGGACAACAGCGCCAGCGTCGAGCCGTCGGGCGGCGAGGAGATCACCGTTCGCGCAGCGGCGATGCCGCCGGCGCCGGCCTGGTTCTCGATGTAAAAGCGCTGCCCGAGCTTATCGGTGAGCTTTTCCGCGATGATACGCGCCGTGATATCGGCGACGCCGCCGGCCGCGAACGGCAGCACGATGCGAACCGGCTTGTCGGGGTATTTGGCTTCCGCTTGCACCGAGGCGGCGCACACGAACACCGCCAGAGATATTGCCGAGAAGATGCGCGAGGGGACGCGGTCGATAAAAGCCATGATTGTTCTTGCTTCCATTGGAGGATTTTTATAGCACGCGGCCCGCCCGTGCCAAACGCTGCGCTGTCTAGCGTTTGCTGATTTTCTCCCACAGCCAGCGCGCCACCGCGTCGGGCGACGATGCGCCGTCGCCGCCGGCGGCCCGCAGATTGGCTTCGCGCATGGCTGCGATGTCGATATGGCCGAGCAGCGGCTGCAAGGCGGCCCGCAGCGCGGAATCGCCGCTGCGTTTCGGCGCCGCCAGCACGATGGCGTCGTAGGGCGGAATCGCGCCCTTCGGATCGTCCAGCACCACCAGATCGTATTTGGCGATCAGCCCGTCGCTGGTATAGCCCGCGATCACATCGACCTCGCCGGAGGCGACCGCCGCATACATGAAGTCCGGCTGCATCTGTCGTTGCGCGCGGAACGACAGGCCATAGGCCTTTTGCAGCCCCGCCCATTCCGGCCGCGAAAAGAATTCGTAGTCCGCGGCCATCGACATGGCAGCCGCATGGGCCGCGAGATCGGCGATGGAATGAATCCCGAGCGCGTCGGCGCGTTGGCGCGGCATCACCAGCGCATAGGCGTTCGCGAAACCGAGTTCGCCGAGCAAGCTGATGTTCTGTTGCGCCAGCGTGGTCTTCAAATCCGCAAGCAACGCCTCGCGCGGCTTGATATCGGTATGGTGAAACTGATTGGCCCACAGCGTGCCGGAATAGTCGACATAGACGTCGATATCGCCTGACGCCAGCGCGTCGAAAATCACGTTGGAACCGAGGCCTTCACGCGAACTTGCCGACAATCCCGCCGCGCGCAGCCGCTGCGCGATCAGCGCCGACAGCACATATTGTTCGGCAAAGGTCTTGGCGCCGACGATATAGCTCGATTGCGGGCGCGCCAGTGTTGGCGCCAGGGTGGCTGCGACCAGCGCCGCGATGCCGAGGCCGCCCAGCGCCACGCGCAGCCGGCTGCGTTTGCGAATGCCGGTTTCGATCAAGGCCAGCAACTGATCGACCGCGAGCGCGAGCACGGCGGCGGCAAGACAGCCGAACAGCACGAAAACCCAGTTCTGGGTCTGCAACCCTGCGAAGATGTAATTGCCGAGGCTGGTCTGGCCGATCGGCGTCGACAGCGTCGCGGTGCCGATCACCCAGACCGCGGCGGTGCGGATGCCCGCCATCATCACCGGCAGCGCCAGCGGCAACTCCACCGTGAATAGCGACTGGCTTGGCGTCATGCCGACGCCTTGCGCGGCCTCGCGGATCGCAGGGTCCACGCCTTGCAGGCCGGTGATGGTGTTGCGCAGCACCGGCAGCATCGAATACAGCGCCAGCGCCAGCACCGCGGGCAGGAAGCCGAACGCCGAAAAGCCAATGCCGAACCACGCCAGCGACAACGCCGCGAGCGCCAGCAGCAGCGGATAGAACAGCGCCAGCAGCGCCAGCCCCGGCACCGTCTGCACGATGCTGGCGAGGCCGAGCAGGGCGCCGCGCAGCACTGGCCGGTTGCGCGCGACGATCGCGAGGGGCAGGCTGACCAGCAATCCCAGCGCTAGCGCGGTGACGCTGACCCGCACGTGATTGCCGAGATAATCCGGCAGATGCGCCAGCGCCTCGCTCCAGCGTGGATCTGAGAACAGGCTCATGCCGTGCCTTCCCGCGGCAGCAGCGCGTTGAGCCGCTCGGCCTGCCGCCGCGGCGTGCGCAGCAGTTCACCGACATAAGGATCGCCGCTTCCGGAAAGTTCAGCCGGCGTGCCCTCCGCCAGCAGTTTGCCGGCGCGCATCACCGCGACGCGGTCGGCCAGCAGAATCGCCTCGGTCATGTCATGGGTGATCATGACCGTGGTCAGGCCGAGTTTCCGGTGCAGCGCGCGATAGTCATCGCCGAGCGCATCGCGGGTGAGGGGATCGAGCGCGCCGAACGGCTCGTCCATCAGCACAATGCGAGGGCGTGCCGCCAGCGCGCGGGCGACGCCGACGCGCTGGCGCTGGCCGCCGGACAGTTCATGCGGCAGGCGATCGCGGTGCTGGCCGCGGTCGAGCCGCACCAGATCGAGCAGTTCATCGACCCGCGAGGCGATCTCCGCCGCCGGTGTGCCCAGCAGTTTTGGCGTGATCCCGATATTGTCGGCGACACTCATATGCGGAAACAATCCGCCGCTCTGGAACACATAGCCGATGCGCCGGCGCAACCGGATCGGGTCGCCGGCCTGCACGTCCTCGCCCTCGACCGTGACGCTGCCGCTGTCGGCGTCGATCAGCCGGTTCGCCAGCCGCAGCAGCGTGGTCTTGCCGGAACCGGAGCCGCCGACAATGGCGAGGAACTCGCCCTCGGCGACATCGAGCGAGACGTCGTTGACGGCCAAAACAGGTTTGGCGCCGCGGCCGCCGTCGAAACTCTTGGTCACATGCGCAAATGCGATCAGGGGCGGGGCAGGCATTTGGTCCGATCTTTAACTCTGGAGCGATCTCAGGGGAGGGCGAAGAACAGTACAGCCTCAGCTACCACGTCCCCGCACCGCGTTGAACTTATCCTTCGCAACAGCTAATGCATCGTTCCAACCTGGAGGAGACGCGTGGATACGGCAAAGCCGACAGCGGTCGCGCTGGACGATGCGACGGTGGCGTTTCGCCTCGCCGACGATCGGGTCTATACCGCGGTGGAGCAGGCCCGGCTGTCGGTCGAACATGGCGAGTTCGTCGCCATTGTCGGCCCCACCGGATGCGGAAAATCGACGCTGCTGAATGTCGCCGCCGGCCTGCTCAAGCCGGTGTCGGGCACGGTGCGCATTTTCGATGCTCCGCTGACCGGGCTCAATCGCGAGGCCGGCTATCTGTTTCAGGCCGATGCGCTGTTCCCGTGGAAGACCGCGATCGACAATGTCGCCATCGGCCTCGAGGTATCGGGCGTGCCGCGCGCCGAGGCGCTGGCGCGGGCGCAAGAATGGTTGAGCTCGGTCGGTCTTGGCGCCTTCGGCGGCCGCTATCCGCATATGCTGTCGGGCGGCCAGCGTAAGCGCGTCGGCCTGGCGCAAGTGCTGATCCGCGATCCCAGGATATTGTTGATGGATGAGCCGTTCGGGCCGCTCGATGCCCAGACCCGGCAGATTATGGGCAGCCTGCTGCTGGAACTATGGACCGCCGACCGCAAGGCGGTGTTGTTCGTCACCCACGACCTCGAGGAGGCGATCGCGCTGGCCGACCGTGTCGTGATCATGTCGGCGGGGCCGAATTCGCGCATCATCGGCGACTGGCGGGTGCCGTTGGCGCGGCCGCGCGATATTTTCGAGGCCCGGCTGGAAAAGGATTTTCACGCCCTGCATCGCGAGATCTGGAGCGTGCTGAAGGAGGAAGTGATGAAGGGCTACGCGCAATCGTCACAGGCGGCGGCGTCATGAGCGACCCCTCCCACGTCGTCCCTGCGAAAGCAGGGACCCATAACCACAGGCTCGAGTGGTCGTGCGAAGCCGTCGAACAGCGTCTCTCAACAGACACGCCGCGGCGTATGGGTCCCGGCGTTCGCCGGGACGACGTTGAGAGAGGATAGGTCGCCGCCATGTCCCGCCTGACGCTTCTCGCCTGCCAGATCCTTGTCGCCGTGGTCATGCTGGGATTGTGGCAATTGCTCGCCACGGTACCGATCTTCGGACGCGTACTGCTGCCGCCGTTCTTCTTTTCCAATCCGGTCGATGTCGGCAGCCAGATCGTCGACTGGTTCGCCCGCGGCGTGATCTGGAAGCATCTGGCGATTACGCTGTGGGAATCGATTCTCGCCTTCACGATCGGCTCGATCGGCGGCGTGGCGGTCGGCTTCTGGTTTGCGCGCCAGCCCCGGGTCGCGGCGATCTTCGATCCCTATGTGAAGATGGCCAACGCGCTGCCGCGGGTGGTGCTGGCGCCGATCTTTACGTTGTGGCTGGGCCTCGGCATCTGGTCGAAGGTCGCACTCGGCGTCACCCTGGTGTTTTTCATCGTGTTCTTCAACGTCTATCAGGGCGTCAAGGAGGTCTCGACCACCGTGCTGGATAACGGCCGCATGCTCGGCATGAACGAGCGGCAATTGATGCGGCACGTCTACTGGCCGTCGGCGCTGTCGTGGATGTTCTCCTCGCTGCACACCTCGGTCGGCTTTGCCGTGGTCGGCGCCGTGGTCGGCGAGTATCTCGGCTCGGCGGCGGGGCTCGGCTACCTGATCCAGCAGGCCGAAGGCGTGTTCGACGTCGCCGGCGTGTTCGCCGGCATGTTCGTGCTGTCGGCGTTCGTGATCCTGATCGATCTGGCCGTGACGCTGGTCGAGCGGCGATTGCTGGTGTGGAGGCCGGCGGCGGCCGACGCGCGGGGCTAGAATTTCGTCCACCGTCATTCCGGGTCTGGTCCTTCGGACCATCCCGGAATGACGCTGGAAAGCCTCAGTTCGTCAGCAACTTGGTATCGTCCGGCGCCTGTGGCGGTGTCTTGATCGCGATGGCCTTGATGGTGCGCCCGTCCGGCTTGGTGCCGCCATGCGGGGTGCCCTTGGGGATGATGACGAGGTCGCCCGGCTTCACCTGGACCTCCTTGTCGCCGAGCCAGATCGTCCCCTTGCCTTCGAGGATGTACTGGATTTCGTTGGCGTTCGCATGCAGATGCTTGGGCGGGCTACCGTCCTGGATCGAGATGGTGGCGCCGTCCACCGACACGAACGTCTTGTTGCGCATCCCGCCGGCATTGGGCGGGCTAAGCGCATCCCCTTCCAGCTCGCCGGTATGAATCACCTGCGCCATGATGGTGTCGGCGGCGTAGGCGGGCCGTAACAGATGCGTCACGCCGCAGCCGGCGGCGAACGCAGCAACAATCGACAAACTCGTAACGATACGATTCATGAATAATCCTCCCCGTTGGTTATTTTTTGTGGGCGGATGCTAGGCTGAGAAATCGCTGTTGACCAGCGGGTGATCTGTCACAGCGCTGGCAGCCCGGTGACAAAAATTTCGCGCTGCGGGTGGAATAAAACGCGGCCGGAGGTGACACGAAAGTCGGCTTCTCAAGGCCAGCGCGTACTCTACCGGGTCGCCAACCGATGGAGAAAACCATGAGAACGATGTTTAGCGGGGTTGCGGCAACGATGTTGGCCTTGTTCGTGACATCAGGTTTTGCTGCAGCGCAAAGCAAGATCACGGTCGCGGTCGGGGTACATGCCGACAGGTTCGGAGGATGTCCGGTTTCGGTGTAAGACCAGACCGGATTTGAGTGGCAGTCACGCTGGGAACGACGGCGAGGGGCAGACGATGAAAATCCTGATATTGGCAGTTGGCGTACTCTGCGTCGTGGTTGGCTTGCATTGGTTTGGACAGGGCACGTTGCTCTTTCCCTGGCCCAGCAACCCGGCCATGGACGGACATGGCGAGTTCGTCGTTTACGGTATTGTCACGTCCTGCATTGGGGCGGCCCTCATTGTGTATGCGCAACGGCGTTTGTGAGATCGACGCGGTCACGATCGGCGGGAAAGCGGACGTAGCGCGAACTGCCCGATTTGGTCGAGATCGACCCTGAACGGACTCCGGTCGCCTGCGATTGGCGTTCTTGCAGCTGGTATTTGCTTTTTCGGTCGCGCGGTGCGTCAAGCCAGTATCGCCTTGGCGCCCTCCCACGCCTGTTGGACAACGGTGGCAGCCGGCACCGCTTGAGCCAATGCCGCCGACTGCCCGGCCCAGGCCTGCATGCGATGGATGTCGCCTTCCTTTCCGGCCGCCGCTCTCATCCCGGCGGTCAGACCTCTTTGAACTGGATAAGGCGCCGGAAGCGGCGCGTCCGCGGCCGTTGCCGCCCTGACATAGTTTGTAGCAATGCTGCGCCCGGCCCGACCGCTGAACACCCGGCTCACTATCGTGTCTTCGGGAGCAGTACCCGCCAGCGCATCCGCCCAGGCGGGGTGAACCTTCGCCTCCGGGCATCGGAGGAAGGCTGTTCCAATTTGCGCAGCGCTCGCTCCTAGAGCCAACGCAGCGGCAACCCCCCGCGCATCGGCGATCCCTCCAGTGGCTACCACGGGAAGGCTTACTGCATCGACCACCGCTGGAAGTAACGAGAACAGTCCGACCTGCTCCGCCTCCGCCTTCATAGCGTCAAAACAGCCGCGATGACCACCTGCTTCGGATCCCTGCGCCACGATTACATCGGCGCCCGCAGCCTCGGCTGCTCTCGCCTCTGCGACGGTTGAAATGTTGGCGAACCAGAGAATGCCGCGATTTTTCATTCTCTGCACAAATTCGGGAGGATAAAGACCCATTACGGACGAAAGGAACGGCGGGGCCGCCTCAAGCATGGCTTCACACTGGCTGGCGAAGTCCGGAGGTACAGCGTCACCAGCCTCCCTGGGAACATCGGGACCCCAGCCAGACAGAAAGTCGCGCACGCGGGCTTCGTGAGCCTCGTCGCGATGCGGTATGGGGTCGGGTATCCAGACATTTAGTTGAAACGCGCCGTTGCTGTTTGCGCGCACCTCGCGCGCCCAGGAGATAATCTCTTCGGGCTGCATCAAAAGCGCCCCGCAAGAGCCCAATCCGCCGGCGTTCGCAACCGCAATCGAAAGTGAGGGAGCCGAGGCTCCCGCCATCGGGGCCAGGAGAATTGGTGCGCGCAATCCGAAACGGCCGCAAAAACTCTCCGCCCGTCCTATCGCGGATGACATCTTATCTCTCCCGCATAAAGTTGCTCCGGTGATTGAAGCATATTATCCAGCCGGGAACGCTCCGCTTCAAGCCATCGTTTGTCATTGATCCTATACCTGTCCGAGACAGATGGCTGCTTTAACAGCGAGGGTTGCCCTGTTCCCACTTGCGAAGAAGTTTCCTTAACGTCGGCCACCGAACCGACAAGGCATTGTCTATCACGCCGTGATCGCGGACCACGCCACCGTTGAAAGGAACTGAACCGGTCGGACGATGTCTGTTAATAGCAGCAAATCGGAAATGGCTGCCTCCCGTCAACATGAAGCGTTTGACCCAATGCGGACCTTTGTTGCCAAGCGAGCCGAGCATGCCATAATCGTCACGCCTGAGGCGCAGCGGAGGCAGCAAATGGATGTCTTGGCTTCAATTGGTCACGCGATTGAGTTCGTAATCGGTTACGTGGAAACCCATCACTGGACTTTTGGATTTATTGCTTTCGGATACATATTTTATCTTCACGACCGCGCCGTCCACGCAAGATTCGATCAATTGGAAAAGCGAGTGGACGAAATAAGGAAACGTCTTGCGCTTGAACATTGATGGTCGAGGCGTCTGCCCGCAATCAAAATCGCATGA
>CAWHFI010000007.1:0-399761 GCA_963828645.1 uncultured Alphaproteobacteria bacterium
GGAATGGGGCGATCGAGCGGACGGGATCGAACGGCGGACGGAGACGGGAATGAGTAAGGTCGGCACGAGCAACTCCAAGAACACGCTGTATTGCTCGTTCTGCGGCAAGAGCCAGCACGAAGTCCGCAAGCTGATCGCGGGTCCGACCGTATTCATCTGCGACGAATGCGTCGAACTCTGCATGGACATCATCCGTGAGGAAAACAAATCCTCGCTGGTGAAGTCGCGCGACGGCATTCCGACGCCGAAGGAAATCTGCAAGGTCCTCGACGACTACGTCATCGGCCAGAGCCATGCCAAGAAGGTGCTCTCGGTCGCCGTCCACAATCACTACAAGCGGCTCAATCACCAGACCAAGCACAACGACGTCGAGCTGGCGAAGTCGAACATCCTGCTGATCGGTCCGACCGGTTCGGGCAAGACGCTGCTGGCGCAGACGCTGGCGCGGATTCTCGACGTGCCGTTCACGATGGCGGATGCGACGACGCTGACCGAAGCCGGCTATGTCGGCGAGGACGTCGAGAACATCATCCTGAAGCTGCTGCAGTCGGCCGACTACAATGTCGAGCGCGCGCAGCGCGGCATCGTCTATATCGACGAAATCGACAAGATCAGCCGCAAGTCCGACAATCCCTCGATCACCCGCGACGTGTCGGGCGAGGGCGTGCAGCAGGCGCTGCTGAAGATCATGGAAGGCACGGTTGCCTCGGTTCCTCCGCAGGGCGGCCGCAAGCATCCGCAGCAGGAGTTCCTGCAGGTCGACACCACCAACATCCTCTTCATCTGCGGCGGCGCGTTTTCCGGCCTGGAGAAGATCATCTCCGCGCGCGGACGCTCGACCTCGATCGGTTTCGCCGCGCAGGTGCTGGCGCCGGAAGATCGCCGCACCGGCGAAATCTTCCGTCACGTCGAGCCTGAGGATCTGCTGAAGTACGGCCTGATCCCGGAATTCGTCGGCCGTCTGCCGGTGGTCGCGACGCTGGAGGATCTCGACGAGGCTTCGCTGAAGAAGATTCTGACCGATCCGAAGAACGCGCTGGTGAAGCAGTATCAGCGGCTGTTCGAGATGGAGAACATCGAGCTGACCTTCGCCGACGAGGCGCTTGGCGCGGTCGCCCGCAAGGCGATCGAGCGCAAGACCGGCGCGCGCGGCCTGCGTTCGATCCTCGAAAGCATCCTGCTCGAGACCATGTTCGATCTTCCGGGTCTGGAAGGCGTCGAGGAGGTGGTGATCTCGCGCGAAGTGGTCGAGGGAACCGCGCGTCCGCTCTACATCTACGCCGACCGTTCCGATCGCGCGGTCGAGAGCAGCGCCAGCGCCTGATCGCGGCTCGACGCGCGACGCGCGGATTGAGTATCCAAAGACGACGGCTGCCGGGCCTTCCGGCGGCCGCGTTTGCGCAGGTTCCGCTGCATCTTGCGTTTAGCCCCAATTGGCGGGCCTTTTCCAGCGACTTGACACCCCCATGGCCGATAGCCACCTAATGCTGTCGGCGGCGAAAATTTCATCTCAAGATTCGCCGCAACAACGATCCGGAGAAGCGAGGCCGCAAGGCGGCCAACGCACCCGGAACATCCCGGCACCTTGTGGCGGTTGCGCAAATAAAGCGGACTGCGTGCAAGGGGGCACAACAAAAGGAATAGGCCATGACGACCCCAAAACCCCGGCCATCTATCGTTCACGGCGAAAGCCACTCTTATCCGGTGCTGCCGCTGCGCGACATCGTCGTTTTCCCGCACATGATCGTGCCGCTGTTCGTCGGCCGCGAGAAATCGATCCGCGCGCTCGAAGAGGTCATGAAGAACGACGCGCTGATCATGCTGGCGACGCAGAAGAACGCGTCGGACGACGATCCGACCCCGGATTCGATCTACGAAACCGGCACGCTCGCCAGCGTGTTGCAGCTGCTCAAATTGCCCGACGGCACCGTCAAGGTGCTGGTGGAGGGGCTTGAGCGCGCCAAGGTCGCAGAAATATTCCGACCGCGCCGAATATTACGAAGCGACCGCGATCGCGCTCGCCGACACCGACGCCACTTCGGTCGAGGCCGAAGCCTTGGCGCGCTCGGTCGTGTCCGACTTCGAAAGCTATGTGAAGCTGAACAAGAAGATCTCCGCCGAAGTCGTCGGCGTGGTTCAGGCGATCACCGATTTCGCCAAGCTCGGCGACACCGTCGCCTCGCATCTCGCCGTCAAGATCGCCGATCGCCAGGGCATCCTGGAGACGCTGTCCGTCACCGCGCGCCTGGAGAAGGTGCTCGGCCTGATGGAGAGCGAAATCTCGGTGTTGCAGGTCGAGAAGCGGATCCGCTCGCGCGTCAAGCGCCAGATGGAGAAGACCCAGCGCGAATATTATCTCAACGAGCAGATGAAGGCGATCCAGAAGGAACTCGGCGACGACGAAGGCCGCGACGAACTGGCCGATCTGGAAGAGAAGATTGCCAAGACCAAGCTCTCCAAGGAAGCGCGGGAGAAGGCGCAGCATGAGTTGAAGAAGCTGCGCCAGATGTCGCCGATGTCCGCGGAAGCCACCGTCGTGCGCAACTATCTCGACTGGCTGCTGTCGATCCCGTGGAACAAGAAGTCCAAGGTCAAGAAGGATCTGGTCGCGGCGCAGAGCCATGCTGGACGACGATCACTACGGGCTGGAGAAGGTCAAGGACCGCATCGTCGAGTATCTGGCGGTGCAGTCGCGCGCCAACAAGCTGACCGGACCGATCCTGTGCCTGGTCGGCCCTCCCGGCGTCGGCAAGACCTCGCTCGGCAAGTCGATCGCGAAGGCGACGGGCCGCGAATTCGTGCGCGTGTCGCTCGGCGGCGTGCGCGACGAGGCCGAGATCCGCGGTCACCGCCGCACCTATATCGGCTCGATGCCCGGCAAGATCATCCAGTCGATGCGGAAGGCGAAGACCTCGAACCCGCTGTTCCTGCTGGACGAGATCGACAAGATGGGCGCCGATTTCCGCGGCGATCCGTCGTCGGCGCTGCTTGAGGTGCTGGACCCCGAGCAGAACTCGACCTTCAACGACCACTATCTCGAGGTCGACTACGATCTCTCCAACGTGATGTTCATCACGACCGCGAATACGCTGAATATTCCGCGGACCGCTGATGGACCGCATGGAGATCATCCGGATCGCCGGCTACACCGAGAACGAGAAGGTCGAGATCGCGCGCAAGCATCTGATCCCGAACGCGATCGCCAAGCATGGCCTGGATTCCAAGGAATGGTCGATCGACGACGACGCGTTGCTGCTGATGATCCGGCGTTACACCCGCGAAGCGGGCGTGCGTAACCTGGAGCGTGAGCTTTCGACACTCGCCCGCAAGGCGGTGAAGGAGCTGATGATCTCGAAGAAGAAGTCGGTGAAGGTCACCGAGAAGTCCCTCGAGGAGTTTCTCGGCGTGCCGAAGTACCGCTACGGCGAGATCGAGAGCGACGATCAGGTCGGCATCGTCACGGGCCTGGCCTGGACCGATGTCGGCGGCGAACTGCTCACCATCGAAGGCGTCATGATGCCCGGCAAGGGCAAGATGACGGTCACGGGCAATCTGCGCGACGTGATGAAGGAGTCGATTTCGGCGGCGGCGTCCTATGTCCGCTCGCGCGCGGTCGGCTTCGGCATCGAGCCGCCGCTGTTCGACCGGCGCGATATCCACGTCCACGTGCCGGAAGGCGCGACCCCGAAGGATGGACCGTCGGCCGGCGTCGCGATGGCGACCGCGATCGTCTCGATCATGACCGGCATCCCGGTCCGGCACGATGTCGCCATGACCGGCGAGATCACGCTGCGCGGACGGGTGCTGCCGATCGGCGGCTTGAAGGAGAAGCTGCTGGCTGCCGCGCGCGGCGGCATCAAGACGGTGCTGATCCCGGAGGACAACGCCAAGGATCTCACGGAGATTTCCGATGCGATCAAGGGCGGCATGAACATCATCCCGGTCGCGCGGCTGGACGACGTGATCTCCCAGGCCCTGGTGCGCCCGCCGGTGCCGATCGTCTGGGAAGAGGACACCAAGGTGCCGGTCAAGCCGGATGCCACGGATGAAGCGGCGGGCGGCCTGACCGCGCACTGAACGCTTCGAACAACACGACAACAACGGCGTCCCGATCGGGGCGCCGTCCGTGAAGAACCCGATTTTAGGCTGGAGCTGGTTGAAGGGTTGCCATGAGCGCGGCGCTTATCAGACACAACAAAAGCCTTAGCCAGCGGATCAGGCGGCGGAAGTTGTAGCCGACGGCTGCGAGGATGGCGTTGGCAGCATCTCCCCGACGGTACCAGAGATAGTTTCGGCCCATACGATGCTCGGCCTTGAGATGGCCGATCACGGGCTCGACAGCGGACCTGCGGCGCAGTTCGCGCTTGATGCTGGGTGTCAGCCCTCGCTTCTGGCCGGAGATGAAGACCCTGAACTTGTGGTCTGGCGGTGCATTGTGGCCGCGATATCCTTTGTCGGCGAGGATGCGCGAGATGGTGTTGCCGGTCAGCGCCTCCATCTCCGGGATCACGGTGGCCAGGGTGTGTCCGTCGTAGGGGTTGCCCGGCAACGCCTTCACATGGGTGACGAACTGGCCGCCCTTACAGTGCTTGAGGGTGGTGGCAACGCTGACCTTGACGCCGAACTCGTAAGGCCGGTGGGCTTTGCCCTTGCCGATGCATTCGACTTCCGGCGCGTGCAGGGAATAGACCTTGGGTCCGCGCTGGCGCTGTTGCTGCTCGCGCACGCGCCGTGCCAGCATGAGCAACGGTGCGAACCCGGCTTCGAGCCCGCTGTCGCCCTCGATCTTGCGGGTGATGTCGCGAATGACGCGGCCGAGATAGGTGCGCAGCTTCTTCAGCATCCGGTTGGCGCGATTGAACTGCTTGGCATGGGCATAACGCTGGTGCTGGATCAGGGCGAACTTGCCGACCCGTGTATAGGACTGACGCAAAGCCACCCCGTGGTGTTTCGCCAGCCGCACCAGTTTCTCGCGCGCCCGGTTCAGAAGCTTGGCATCGGTGGGGAACATCACGTTCTTGGGCTGCACCGTGGTATCAACGATCACCCGTGACAGCTCGGAGGGCTTGATCGCCTCGGTTTTGGTGGCCACCGACAGGCTTTCCTGGAGCAACGCCTGCAACCGCTCCTCGCCCATCCGGTTCCGCCAGCGCGTCATTGACGAGCGATCGAACACCAGCCGGTGCTGGAAGAACTCCTCGCCGCAGAAGTACTGATAATAGGGGTTCTCGACCCAGTGCTCGCACAGCACCTCGTCCGACAGGTCATAGCTGTGCTTGAGGATCGCCAGCCCCGCCATCAGTCGCGTCGGCAGCGGCGGATGGCCGGGATCGTCGCTGTAGACCTCGCCGAAGCGCTCTTCCAAAAATTGCCAATCCACCGTCCGCGCCAGCTTCGCCAGCGGATGGTTCATGTCGATGATCTGATCGAGCCGGGAGCGAAACAGATCCTGCTCGCCCGTCTCCCGCCGTTCCCGTGGCCGCATCTGCCCCCCCCGCCAAATCATCTTCCAGGGGAGTGAATCACGAATCAAATTTGCAAGGAATCCCCTTTCGAATGGCCGGTTTCCGGCAAATTCGATGTCCACGGCGCGTCGATTTAAGATTCCAAATCAAAGGCTTGGGAATTCTTCACGGACGACTTCCTACCCAGCTGCACCAAACAGCGGAAGTTGGTCTTGAGGCGGGGCCGAGATCCGGCTACGGCTTGCCGGCGTAAAGCCAAACTCTGATGCGATGCGCATCATAATTTCCGCTTGCCGGTTGGCAATCGCAAGATACGGCGATTGTATTGGAAAGCCGCTCGGCGATTTTACCATGGTCCCAAATTTTTGTATCTGCTCCATGGCTTCGGCCCACATTGCATAGGCACCGCAGTAAGTAGCAAGGGCTCCGCGGTCGAGATTGGTTATCAGGTTGAGCTTAGATAGCTCTCCGGTTAGCCGGGTCCATTCACGTTGCGCACCAGGACTTAACTCCGGCGGACATTCCGGCAAAGCTGGTTCGGGTCGGGGCTCATGCGCGTTCATGGGGCGTTTTCCTGGATTGCCTGTCAAAGCCTTGATCCTCGTTGGTTTCGGACGACGACCGCGCATCAAGAGGCCCGATCCAGCCAGATGATCACGACGCGGACTCGGTTGGTTGAGATGCCTTATCAACGGTCTCAAAATCGGCGCCGTCGCTCTCGCGTGTGGCCTTCTCTCCCGTAAATGCCTGCCACCGACGGATTGCGAGGTCGACAAAGAGTGGATCGATCTCAATCGCCAAACAGACCCGAGCAGACGATTGCGCGGCGATCAGGGTCGTGCCACTTCCCAGGAACGGCTCATAGATCACCTGGCCGGGGCTGGAATTGTTCAACATCGGCCGGCGCATGCACTCGACCGGCTTTTGGGTTGCGTGCCTGGTCTCGGCATCCTGGCCACCGGTCGGGATTGTCCAAAGAGTGGTCTGTTTCCGGTCGCCGGTCCAATTGCCCTTCTTTCGAACTGCGTACCAGCACGGCTCATGTTGCCAGTGATAATCGCCCCGGCTCATGACCAAGCGCTCCTTGGCCCAGACAATCTGCGACCGAATTGTAAAGCCGTTCTTGATGAGGCTCTCGGCTACAGTCCCTGCGTGCAGGGCTCCGTGCCAGACGTAAGCAATCTCACCTGGAAATAGGGCCCAAGCCGCCTCCCAATCGGCCCGCCCGTCGTTTTTTATCTTGCCCCGCTTGTCGGACTTGTTGACGCCAAGCCGATGGCGCCACTCTGGATCGTACTCGACGCCATAAGGAGGATCAGTAACCATTAATTGCGGCAGCGCGGCTCCTAGCACGGCGGAAACCATGGTCGCGTCCGTACAATCGCCACAGCCGACGCGATGTGGTCCGAGCAACCAAACGTCACCTGGTCTCGCGACCGCCACTTGGCCCAGGTCTGGGACTTCGTCTTCCGGAACCAATCCAGGCCCCAAGCCGCCCAAGGCGACCACTAACTCCTGTTCGCTGAAGCCCAGGATCTTCAGGTCTGCGCCAAGCTTGCCGAGATCAGCGAGCTCCAGTTTCAGCATCTCAGTGTCCCAGCCAGCGTTGAGCGCGATGCGATTGTCGGCGAGCATGAGTTGCCGGCGCTCTACATCATCGAGGTTCCTTAGCGGTATCACCGGGACCTCGATCAATCCGAGGAGCCGCGCCGCAGCAAGACGACCGTGGCCGGCGACAACGTCGGCATCCTCACCAACCAGAAGTGGATTGGTGAACCCGAAGGTTCGGATGCTGCTGGCGATCTCCGCGATCTGCGCGGCACTGTGGGTGCGGGCATTGCGCGCCGAAGGGATCAATCGGTCGATTGGCCAGTATTCGATGCAAAGCACATCATTTGCCGGCACTTCGCCATGCGGCGCGAGCTGGTTCATGTTGGCCACTCAGAAGAAGCCGTCATGAGGTACCAACCCCCCCCCCCCCGGTAATTTCGCGACAATTTTTCGGATAGCGATTCGCCCCACCGCTGCGGCGAGAAAATAAATACTCGAAAGCCCCGGCCCGAATGGTTGGGCAGCGTTGTTTTGCCTTCGGTAATCGCAGCGATCGAGTTTGAATTTTTGGTTCCGAGAAAATAATTCAAAAGTCTTTGGAGACCAGAAAAAAATCTGCGGATGAGGGTAGGTGCGGTTGCGGGTCGACCTCTCTCTCCAGGGAAATAAACCCCCTACCCCCCTTGTCCAGCACCTCATCTATTCGCCCTGGCTTGCAGGGTCTTGCGGGTGTGGTGGGCACCACAGAGACATTGACCGTTGGCTGGGTCGAACGGGTCGCCGCCATCGCGGAGTTCCTTGATGTGATCGGCGAACAGCCGATGTTGCGGGTAAAGCCTTGGTGCAGCGACTCCCGTTCTCAATCCACTGGCACCTGAAGCCGGCGTTGAGTAGCACTTGCTCACGCCATCGCTTATGCTCTTCGGAATGGTAGATGGGATCTGCCCGCTTCGGCTCGACGCGGATTGTTCGCCCATCCGACTTCGGCACCAGCGGATCGAGCGTCTTGATTCTCGCCATCGTCTTTTGTCCCCACTCGCTATCGTGGATCGTTCTGCGATTATTTGCGCCTTAGTAAGCCAGACCTCGATGCAAACCCGATTCCAAACGATTCCAAAACAATTCCATTTCGTCACAATGAAGCCATTGAGCTAGCCGCGCGATATGACCGCAGCGCAGACCAAAGTACTTTGCTGATCGCCTTTGACATTGCGTTGCGGGACGCGCTTGCAGACTATTCAAGTCGGCCTCCGCGTTCTGGGCAGCTGTTCCGCCGCGAGCTTCGCCGCAATCAGTTCGCGCCCTCCTAATTCGCCATCTGCGCAAGCGCGACAAAGTCGCTCCACGATCCGATCGTCTAGTTCGGAAAGTCGCATCAAGACCTGGTAACCATCATTGCCAAGCAAGGTGGCAACTTTCGCTTCGTAAGAGCCGCGCAGGCGGCGTTCATACTTGGACGCATAGCTCCTCGAAACTTTGTCGCGCTCGCCGACACTTGGGGAGGATTTATTAATAAGGATTTCTAAGAAGGATTCCTCGACATTTTTGTCCGGTAATGGCGGACAGTTTTGTCTAGGGGCTGGGACAGATTTGTCCTCATCTTCCGGCAGAAACACCGGCGCGTATCGCAGGGAGCCATGGGTATTTCGACTCACGTTCTGATAGCCGTGGCTTTCGAGACCTAATGCCATTCTGTTGATCGTTTTAATACTCTTGCGTCCGAGCGGCTGCGCGATCAACGGTTGGCTTGGCCAGGAGTCTAGCGTCACACAATTGAGCCTATCCATCACGATATAGGCAAAGCACTTCTCAGATGGACTCACATTTGGATCCGACATCACGCGCTTGAGCCATCGGTGCTTCATTCGATTGACCCGGTCCAACAATGTCTCCTTCTGGACAGCATCATGCATCGCTGTTTTGTCCGCGCTCGTGTCTGTAGTTCCCCCGCGTCGCCACAATGATTCCCTTTCACTTGTTGCAGCCGGATTATTGCATGAGATACGTCGACAAGACATTGTGACGAGGATTGCTTTGGTTGGATCAGGAACCAGTCTGTCTCCAAAAACGACTTTACCCAACCCGCGACCCTTGTCGCAAGCGGAACAAGCGAACTGATTCGGTGTCCTGTGGCTCAGCGCACAAACTTCAACAGGGAGGCCATTCAGAACTGAGTTATATCGAGGCGCTTAGATCCGCGTTTCACGTGAAAAGACAGAGTGGTAATTGTTGATTGCTGTTCTTCAGCTGCCATCGATAAATGTAAATCGCCAAGACTAATAATTTCGACAGAACGATTCGACAGGAGGCTGGCGATGCAACCCCGCTGCGAAGCCGATCAAGAGTCTTGCAATTCGATTTGCGGGAGCTCGATAAGTTCAGGAGCTGACCGCGCACAATGAGATAGCGACGGCATGCGCAATGGACTATTGGCGAAACGCATGGTGTCTGCCCACCCACATGGCTAGTGGCGGCAGCATCCATCTATGATTGACTTATTAAAGCGGGAGAAGACGACCAGACGAGGGTCTAATGCAAGCCACCTCGCAAGTTCCATCAGGAGCTAAAGGACAACGAACGTTGGGACGCAGTCATGCAGGCTCGAAGAATTCGTTCCATGGCCATGCAGGACGATACCGCTCTTAAGACACGTCCTGAGCGAAAAGTGACGGGGAGGTTGAGACGTAAAAGTCACAAGAAGAGCAAGGAAGTGGTTGAAACAGGGCACGTTTGACTGCGCCGCCAAATTGCTTAAAGGTCGGGATGCACAGGTGAAGCGCTTATGGCGTTCGCAAGAGCTACAAGAAAATGGAGAAGTCCCGTAAGGAGCCTGCGTCCGCCGTTGGAGCTTGGTTGACGATCCTTTCCTAAAGAAGCTGAACTTCAAGGGTCGCTCCGAGCGGAAGCCGGGTACTAATACCTTCCTTTTTCTGCCCTCACAGAAAGGAACTTAAATCTTCACCTGCCGTCTGAGAGAATCACAACGAACAGGATGTGCGTGACGATCAACAATCCTCAAGACAGTCTATGGGCGAACGAGGCCGCTAAATACCTGCAGCTTAGCCGTTCAACGTTGGCGAAATGGCGGATGCGCGGCGAGGGTCCGCCCTACCATCGCTGCGGATCGCGCCTGATCTATTACTTCCGGCCTGAAATTGATGCCTGGTTAGCCGCCTGCGACGAGAGCCTCAGGCGCATTCGGCGAAAGCCCGTTAGCCCCGGTCATGGAGATACTCAGGCAGCCTTCATCCCCAATAGCCGGGACTAATGCCGACGGAGTGCGAGCGGCTAGCCGAAATCGCCGAAATCCTGGCTGCCGGCCTCAGCCGTCTGGAGGCCCGGAAGTCCAGTCGAAAGTCGGCCGAATTCGGAGAAAGTTCGCTTCACTTCACGCCCGACCAGAGCGGTGATGCACCACCCTGCTCTGCCGAGGTTTTGCCATGACGGATACGGTTCTTGGCCCAGTTGGCCGCCTTGAAGGACGCGCCCGCACCGGCCCTAAAGGCCAAATGGCGCGCATTGTTCGACACCGAGCCGCCACCCTACAACCGGCGCTTCCTGGAGAGCCGGCTGGCCTATCGAATTCAGGAACTGGCCTACGGCGGCCTGAAGAAGGAGACCGTCGAGCGGCTGCGGGTGCTGGGAAAGCAGTACGACGGCAAGGCCGGCGAGCGGCCCAAGGGGCGCAACGATCGCCTGCCGATCGCCGGCACCCGGCTGATCCGGGAATGGCAGGGGGTCGAGCATTGCGTCACGGTGCGCGGCAACGATTTCGAATATCAGGGACGGCCCTACAAATCCCTGTCCGCCATCGCCCGCGAGATCACCGGCGTCCGCTGGAACGGCTGGGTGTTCTTCGGCCTAAAAAACCACGGCGCGGATGACCGAGCATGACCAAGGATAGCCGGCCGCGCGCACGATCGACTTCCGCCGGCGCTGTCGAAAGCTTCGTTGCGCGGTCTACACCCGCAAATCCAGCGAGGAAGGGCTCGAGATGGAGTTCAACTCCCTCGACGCCCAGCGGGAGTCTTGTGAGGCCTATGTTGCGAGCCAGCGGGCCGAGGGCTGGATGCTGGTCGCCGACCAGTACGACGACGGCGGGTTTTCCGGCGGCACGCTCGAGCGCCCGGCGCTGAAGCGGCTGCTGGCCGACATCGAGGCCGGCAAGGTCGACGTCGTGGTCGTCTACAAGATCGACCGGCTGTCCCGATCGATGATGGATTTTTCCCGGCTGGTCGAGGTGTTCGAGCGGCACGGCGTCACGTTCGTCTCGGTGACGCAGTCCTTCAACACCACGACTCGATGGGCCGGATGACCCTGAACATTCTGCTGTCCTTTGCCCAGTTCGAGCGCGAAGTGATCGGCGAGCGCATCCGGGACAAGGTCGCGGCCTCCCGCAAGCGGGGCATGTGGATGGGCGGCTGGGCGCCGCTGGGCTACGAGGTCCGGGACCGCAAGCTTGTCGTCAACGAGGTCGATGCCAAACTGGTGCGATCGATCTTCCAGCGGTTCGTCAAAATCGGCTCGGCCACTATGCTGGCACGGGAACTGGTCGCGGAAAACGTCCGCAACAAATACGGCAAACTGATCGACAAGGGCATCCTCTACAAAATGCTCAACAATCCCGTCTATATCGGCGAGGCCGTGCACAAGGGTGTCTGCTATCCCGGCGAGCATACCGGCCATCATCGATCGTAAGATCTGGGACAAGGTGCAGGCGCAATTCCAGGAACCAATCCGCGTAAGCGGGCAGGCATCGCGCGGTCACAAACGCCCGCTCTGCTAAGGGAATAATCTTCGATCCCACCGGCGTGGCCATGTCGCCAACCCACACCCGAAAGAATGGCAGGCTCTATCGCTATTATTTCAGTCAGACCGTCCTTAAGCATGGATCACGCGACTGCCCGCACCACGCGTTCCGGCCGCCGAAATCGAAAAGATAGTGATCGACCAGGTCCGCCTTCTGCTGCTGTCCCCCGAAATCATCGTTCAGACGTGGCGTGCCGTTCGCAAATCCGTCAAAGGCATGACCGAATCTGAGGTCAGAGGCGCATTGAAGGCGTTTGAACCTCTTTGGAACGAGCTCTTTCCCGGCCGAACAGTCCCGTATCATTGGGCTGCTCGTCGAGCGCGTCGATGTCCAGAGCGACCGCATCGATATCAAGCTTCGGATCGCTGGCGTCTCATCCCTGGTCGGCGAATTGGCCGGCAACTCCACAAGCCAGCAGGAGGCCGCATGACAGCTACTGCGCAAGCCATCAAAACCAGCTTCAGCAAGGATGGCTGCACCGCGACGGTAAGCATCCCCGTCACCTTCCGCCAACGCGCCGGTCGCAAGCAGATCCTGGCACCCCCGGGGGAAGCATGCTGGTCACCCGCACCCCGCATCGACTCGGCGCTTGTCAAAGCCGTGGTTCGCGCCCATCGCTGGCGGCAAATGCTCGAGAGCGGTGAGTATGATTGCTCGGCGGAATTGGCAAAGGCCGAGAAGATCAACGATTCCTATCTCAGTCGCGTTCTTCGGCTTACCCTGCTCGCTCCGCGGATCATTGAGGCAATACTCGCTGGCCGCCAACCCAGCACACTTCAGTTGGGCGACCTGATCAAACCTTTGCCCGCGCCATGGGAACAGCAGTATTTCACGATATTTAATCCGCACTAGCCGAGCGGACAGTTTTTTCGCGTCCGCCGGACCTGACACCTCGGCCGCGCTTAGCACTTGATCGAGTGCGCGTTGGCAGCTCGCACCTCGATTCGCCGGAACCCGTCGCACTTCCTCGTCATCGGGAGGGTGATGCGCGACGGCGGAGGACGCCACACGAAAATCGCCCCTTGGCCAAAGCCGGCCTGGTCCGGTCGTCGTCGCGCGGCCTGGTCTGTCGTGTCGCTGACCCGCGGCGGCATGGGAAATGGCGTGACCGCAGTCGGCATGTCCGACGGCGCGCGGGCTTTGCCGGATCATATGCCTTTGCCTTTGATCACAATCGAGTCATTGCGTCGCGCGCAACCCCGATCTTACGCTGCGACTTTCGTCCCTGCCGCTTCCCCGACGTTTTCACTAACGAAATTTCGAGCCGGAATTCAGACAGCAAAAAGCCTTTGAAAACGAAGCGTTTTCATGGTTTTGTTGTCTGGTTGTGGAGGCAGGATTTGAACTTATGACTTTCAGGTTATTAGACTCTGCGAGAATGAGACATTCTTGAATAACAAAGTTTGGAATGCCGCCTCGTGCCAGGTTGTGCCGCGAAGGGTTTGGTAAATCGTATGTCAGCTCTCGTAACCAACGGACGTCCCCGTCCTCGCTGTTTCTCCAATCAAGGTGATTTTTGAGCGCAGCGCTCACCCACATACTGGCTTTTCCCGCTCATATTGCTACCATGAGTTGATTGCCGTCCAAGAGCGGGCGCGCTGAGCGCCGTGGAACCTTACAGCTTCTTTTGATCAGACCATTGCGCCCTTAGCCCGTGAGAGGGCCGTTGAACTAACGTTGAGAGGCAGAAATGACGATCGATCCCGTAACGTTACCTCCACCGTGGATGAAATTTCAACACGACGTGGCGCACCTTTTCCGAATTTCTGGCTATGAGGTGGTGACCCCCGATATTTTGCTCGAGTTCAAGAAGCTCGACCTTCTTGTCGCGGAACGGCGATTAGGAAAGGCGCATCGAATAGCAGTCGAATGCAAATATTGGGATAGAGTTCTCACTCAGAGAGACATGACGGAAATATACGCAAATCATCTTCCGCTCTTGCCCTCCGAAGTGGATGAAGTCTTAGTTGTCACCAAATCCGGCATCGCTGACAGCGCGAAGGCGATGGTGGAGAAGTCGCCAAATCTGCGACATCTGACCTTCACGGAGTTGCACGCGAACATAATGGATTTCCGCACATATCTGACACGTTTAGTAGATCAATATTTTGAAGACGGATTAAACAGATACTACGTACCGCCTAGAACCACGGAGAATGAAGATTTCTCAGAGGTTATCAGCTCCTGGCTTTCGCAGCCCCAAAGCCAGCCCCTAGCAATCCTCGGAAGCTACGGCTTAGGAAAAACAACGTTTGCTCGGCATCTCGCTTATTGCGCAGCCAAAGATGCTTTGGCCGATACTGGAGCTCGTATTCCGATCTTTGTCAAACTTGGTGACATCTCCAATGAACAATCGCTCGCGGGGCTCTTAGGAAAGCTCTTCACAGCCACCAATTATGTGAAAAACTATAACTTTTCCACATTTCTCGAATTGAACAAGATGGGCCGCTTTCTTGTTATTTTCGACGGATTCGATGAGATGAAACAAACCTTATCGTGGAACGAGTTTCGATATAATCTGCGAGAATTAAACCAGCTAGTCTGCCCTTTGGCCAAAGTGATCATTCTTGGTCGACCCACGGCCTTTCTCACGGACGTCGAACACAACTATGCTCTCCACGGCATACGGATCGCGGGCACGCGTGAGGTGCGGGACGTCGAATGGCCCGACTACAAGGAAATTCGGATCGCACCGTTTACCAAGGAACAGATGGCGAAATTCCTCCCCCAATACATACAGTACCTAAGCGAAAAAGCCGAGGACAAGGCTCAGCGGGAGAGACTTCTAAAATTTCTCAATTACGACGTCGATAAACTGCTTGAGGCTCGGATTGGCGATATTGCTAAGCGACCGGTCCAGCTGAAGATGATAACTGAGATTTTGCCCGATTATCACGGGAAGCTTGGCGAACTCACGGTCCATACTCTTTACGACTATTTCATCGATTACGTGATCGAGCGTGAATTGGAAAAGCTTAAGAACTTACGGTTCAAGTCGGCTCAACGGAGAGCCTTCGCTCGAGACGTGGCACTTTGGCTCTGGACTTCGCGCGAGCAAAGTCTGTCGGAAGAAGCTATCCCTTCCTCTCTCATTGAACCCTATCGTGCCCCTCACGAGGATCTAGAATCCGTCACACGGGATCTTGTATCAGCTTGTTTGCTGGACCGCCGACTTGGAGGCAGACTTTTCTTTCCTCATCGATCGTTTCAGGAATTTCTGGTTGCAGAAGCGCTGCATCATGGAATTGCGCAGAAAACTCTCACGCTTGATCAGCTAACAAGCGCGCTTACTCCGGAGGTGTCGGAATTCCTCGATGGTTTTGTGGAGAAAAAATTCCTCATGTCTGTCGCCGCTAGTTTAGACGCCTATCGGGGCGCACTGCCGCTCAGCTTTCTAAAGCTACTTTGCCAAAAGCTAGTTCACAGAGATTTTCTGAAAGTTGATGACCCTTGGTCCCACTTGCTGCTTGCTATAAGTATTGGCTACGGCTTCGAGTCCGATAGCCGTTGGCATACGTCGCAAAGACATTGGAATAATGTGCAGGACACCAAATCGGTAATGTTGGATTTGTTTGCTGTCCTCGTGTTGAATAGGACCAGGCTGAAGAAAAACGTCCGTTATGTGCGAGAAAGTTTTGAAAACCTTTTGCGGGTTTTGGAGGCTGAACGGCCAAAAAAGAAGAAAAAGAAGAATGCCGTGGACGCCCCTTCTCTTCGATCCAAGCCGCTCGTAGACGCTCTAAAAAGCTTGAGTTTTTCGCATGATAAGGCTGGGGATTCAATAGTTGTCACGGGACTGTATCGTCACATACGGCAGGAATTGGAAAATTATACTTATGTTAGAGATTGGGATAATGGCACACACTTGCAATACACCGATGCTGCCTTGCCGGAGCAGATCAACAGCTGGGGTGCTGAATTTCGTGATCGCGCCATGGACATCATCGCAAGTTTCGAACAAAAGGGAACGGATAATCAGAAGATCGCAAGCAGGAAACGTCGTTCCGACGAGTTTCGCGGGCGCATGGCGGGATCGCCCCGTTGAGACTATACCTTTGAAATCGGTGAAGTACGTGCTCTGAGAGCGAACTCTAAGTCGAAACCACTAACACGACTATGCTTTGTCCTGACGGCGAGATTGTCGGCGAATAGAAGTGCGACGTCATGCGCCGACGCCGCGCCCTCGCCTGTCGCCGTGTCTTTGAGTTTGACGAGCGCCCTGTCCTTCGGCGGCTTGATCGGATCTTCGAGCGTCGCGACAATTCACACGGTTTGCCCGCGCGGTATACCTCATCGAGAACCTCGCCGAATGCGTGGCTCTCGCAAAATGGTTGCTGACGCAGGACACCGCAGAGACATCGACGATCAAGTCCAACATCGACGGCGACTGGAAACTGACTAACGGCGGCTCATGAAGGGATGTAAAGTCTGCGGCTCGCAGACCACTGAAACCCTCAGGCGGCGGTTGGGCCGCCAGATATTTGCGCAATGCAATGACGGATCAGGGCTCGGGCGAATACCTTGTTCGTATCGCCATACTTCAGCTGACGCAACGCGTACGCATAAGCGACAGCTGATACCTCTTGGGGCGATCCCGCAACTGCCAAGGCCCACTGACGGCAGGCGCGAACGAAATCCGGAAACGCGCAGCCTGCGACATAGGCGTCAAGCATAGACCACCGACTGAGTAGGCCTTCCCATGGCCAACCCGGCGGCAAACGCGCCGCCTGCAAATGAAAGATCGTGCTCAACTCCAGCGTTACCGGATCGACAGACGCAAACGAAAGACCCGCATCTCCAAAATCGATCAGCATCGCATCGCCGCGTTGATCAAAAACTATGTTCGCGCAATGAAGATCGCCATGCTGGCAGCACCGAGCGGCTGGAATCTGCGCGGAACTCGACTGCCTGGATGTCGATGCCTTCAAGTTCTGCCTGAATGCCGGGCAGGTCCGTATCGGCAAGGATCTGCCTTCGGATACGCGAGACCGGAACGTTGACCATATTCCTTCCCTGATACCAAGGCCCTTCAATCGCCCGGACGCCAGCCGGAATATCGGGTACGTCCGCCCTATTCGCCACGATCCGGTCGAAGAGACTTTCAACGGTGTCGCCGACCATTGCATAGAACAGGCCGCCGCGGTTCACTGCGCCTACATTCACGGTCGTGGCAAGGGTCGGGTATCCGCCTGCGGACAAGCGCGTGATGTCTGTTCGATAGCGATTGCCCTCGTCGTTGATCATGGCGAGGGTCGACACCTTGGCGACCGCCGAAGTCACGAAAAGCCCGTCAGCCCGGCTCACCACGACTTTCAGGACACGCGAGTCCGACAGGCCGCCCGACAATTCCTTGATACGCACTGCTGCGCCATTGTTTCGGCGGCTAAAAATTCTCAGAACCTGAGCTTCAGTGGCCTGCAAGGCACGTTCGCCAGCCTCTTGCTGCACCGCGATCCGGTCGAGCTCAGCCCGGTCAGCGGCGAAGGATCGGACCCGCGCAAGACATTCCGGGAGCCGTTTCTTCCAGAAAATCTGATACATCTGCTCGGCGGCGCCGGTGCCATGAACGTCCTCAACCCGGCTAAACTCGTTGAGCATTTGTGCCGGGAAATCGGGATCCACGGTCCCGGTCAGGAAGAAAACCGACGTTCCTGGCATGCGCGTACGCACTTCCTGGAACACAGCCCAGCCGTGCTCTTGCGCGTCATCCAAGCCATCGTCCGTGGGCGGGATTTTGCGGTCGAGAATAACGAGATCGAACAAACCATCCTCAAGCCTTGCAGTGGCCGAGTCCCGACTTCTTGCCCAGACCGTTTCGCAATCGGCAATCTTCGACAGCTCGCGCTCGATGTCCTTCGCAAAGCTTATCTTATCTTCGACTAGCAGCACGCGCATCGTCAGCACGCCTTCTTTGGCCAGCGAAGCTCAAAGCGGACGCCACGTTCATTGGGGACCAAGGTGACCTTGCCGCCTACTGACTCCATGGATTGCTGGACGATCGCCAGACCCATGCCGAGATGGCCTTCCTTTGTCGTCGAGCCGATGTCGAAAGCCTTCTGAATCACGCCTTTGAAGCCGATGCCCTGATCCACGATCGAAAGCCAGTAATCGATGTCCGTTGCTCCCCATGCGACGGTGATGGGCACTTCATCGAGCGGCGCATTCGTCGCAACCGTTGATTCCACCGCGTTTCGCAAGCCGTTGCTCATGGACAGCGAGACCAGGCTACTATCCCCTTCCACAACACACGGCATCGGGCCAGCGCGTAACACCCGTAAACCGCCGGGCCGAGCAAGTTCGTCAGTGCACCTGCCGACAGCCTCGTCGAGCGCAAATTCGTCGATCTTCGGCGCACTGGCCGCGCGCCTCAAACGACCGAGTGCGCTCAGGAACTCATCGAGCCGGTCGAGATTTTGCTTCGTGCTTGATTGGGCGAAATTTGCGACCTCGCCTTCAGCAGAAAGTCGCAGGCTTCCCAGTATGGGCTCCACCTCGTGAAGGAGCTGCGCGGTGGTCGTCTCCAGCGCCTCGGCGTAGATCTGCACCGCAAATCCCTTTGGCAGTTCGTCCGCATCGATCGAGGCGGGCGCCTCTGCGGGCTGTCCGGTTGGTGACAGGCGGGCAATTGCACGCCGAAGGGCGCTCTTGATCCACGTGACGGATTCCCGTGATGCTGCTTCGCGCAAGGCCTGCTCGTCGCCGGGCGTCGCATGCGCCGCGAAAAAGCGAGCGGCTTCCAACCGCTCCGTCGCGGACTCAGAGCGAAGTTTGCGCAACACGGCTTCAGGACTTCGCTGCGGCATTTGGAAGGTTCTTTGCATAGAAATCGGCGCGCCGCGCGAAAGCCTCGCGCCCACCTTCCATGATTGTAGTGATCGCCTCGACGATTGACGGCTTGTTCGTGGACCCGGATGATCGCGCGAAGCAGCGACTTCCGTCTAACTCCAGGTAAATCACCATATCAGCGTTGCCGAGAACGGGAATGTTTGGATTGTGGGTGGCGACGATAGTCTGAGCACGCACACTGCGCGTTACGATACCTTTGACCAACGTATCAACAACAAAACTGTTGTCGAGATGGTCCTCAGGTTGATCCAAGACGATCATTCGCTCGAGGTGACGCAGGATGATCGGCAGGATCACCGTGCATCGCTGCCCCATAGAGAGGAAGTCGATATCCTTATAATCGGTTCCGTCCATCAACGCGATCTGAACGTCATCTTCGACGACCGTCGTGAAGAGCGAGCCACCTTCATCGCCGCGGAGCGCGTCACAGAGGCGCGCGGCTCTTTCATCCGTAATCTCAAGTTCGGCGGCTATAGTGTCAATGTCCCGCTCCTCCGCCATGTGCGCGATCTCGACCGGACTATAGGTTTCCGCGATACGCTCTGCGAGTTCTGCGTAACGCAGCCCGCTTCCCCGAAGCGCTGCGTTAAGAGCGCTCACATAGGCCAAGCGTTGCGAATATGGCAGGATGGACAGTCTCACCGCGGGTCCAAGATCGGCATTCAGCTGCTTCGCGATTTTCTCGCGTTCCTTGGTGCGCTCTTGCCGGGATGCATCGCTTTGCGCGAGCAGCTTTTCTCGCTGCTCCATTAAACTGCCAATTCGGGCCGTGCGCTGCTTCCGGAGTTCCACCAGCGACGTCAGCACGGAAACCCGCTGTGTGACGTCACCGATTTGCTTATCGATGGCACTGGCGCCCTTTTGCTTTTCTTCGATCTTCTGACGGACATCCCGGGCGCGGTTCTCCAAGCCTGTCCTCTGGCCCTGTGCCGCCGCCAGCTTCTTGCGTAGTTCTTCGGCTATGGCATTCATCTCTTCAATGCCTGTCCGAATGCGTCCGTAGGCCGTGCGCTCGCGCTTTCTGAGCTCGGCCAGCTCATCGGCAGCGCCGGCCTGTGTTGGCCACGGTTCAAACAAGGGATGGCGATCAACGGCCACATCCACGTCTTCCAACCATTCGGTGAAAGAGCCGACGATACGTTCGATCGACTCCGCCCTCACGCGAGCCGAAGCTAGCGGCGGGGTCAATTCGGTTAGCGACTTCCGGAATATTTCGATTTCCTTGTGGACGCTGGTCTGCGCCTTCGCCTGCGCTTTCAACGTTTCCAACGTCGACTGGAGTTTTGGCAATTCGGATGTCCGCTCATCGATGTTATCGATCTCGGCCAAAAGCGTCCTGATCTCACCGGTCAGAGATCGGATCCGCGAGCTGGTCACGGTTGCGGGCGCAGGAGGGCGGGCCGAGAGGAAACCATCCACGAGGCGAAGGCGGGACTGTGATTGGAGGCCGATGCTCTCGATTTCAGCCTGCGAGAACACGAATGGCGCCTCGAACCGGTCCGCATCCTCCACGTCTGTATCCTGGGCCGTGCGTGAAACTTCGAACCGCTGCTTCCCCTCGGATAGCACGATGGTCACTTTACCGTCGCCAAGCACGCCGAGAGCATGCTCTGTGGAGTGCTGCTGGCTTCCGGGCGTGTACGATCGCGCGCCCAGACAAAAGCGAATGAGCTCGATGACGGAGCTTTTGCCGGTGCCGCGCGCGCCGATCAGGACGTTGAGCTTTCGAGAAAAACGTTGATCGAATCCATGAAGGAGTTCGCCCTCAACCTTTATTGATTCAATCCACAAAGTCACTCTCCAATGCCACGCCGCGTGGCAAACCTGTTGGCCAACGTAATAGCCTCTACGGGTAGGCTGTCAGCATCAAAAGTTGGCACTCCATCATACTGATCTACCAGCCGTTTTCCAATATCGACCCGACCCTGTGCCTGAGGACAAAGGGTAGTAGGAATCCATTTCTCGGTCTTCTCGTTGTCCGAGTGGAGCTGTCAAAACCCCACTTCACAACAATTCGTAAGCCTCTCGGAACATTCGAATTTTGAGAACCGTACCAAATACGCAGAGTCCAGAGCTCCGGAGATAAGTGGCCATTTGGAGAAGAATAAGCAGACTCTGCAGATATGAAGTCCGGCGTTCAATTGAAAAAACGCTGGTGCTATAGGGCTTAATTGCCGACTAGTTCGCGCAGAGAACACACGGCTCAGCTGGGCTGGCGGAGAGAGTGGGATTCGAACCCACGGTACGGTTTCCCGCACACACGCTTTCCAAGCGTGCGCCTTAAGCCACTCGGCCATCTCTCCGGATGCCCTGTCTTGAAGGGGCAGGACGACTTTTGCAAGGGACGCGGCCGCGGCGGCGGATATTTCCGCAAGCGATTGAATAATATCAATAATTTCACGTTCTCGCCGGCGCCGGATTTTCCGCGTTCGAGGCCTTGAACCGAAAACCGGTTACGGGCGACGATTGATGATGGCGACAAATCAATTGTCGGAGGCCGACATGATGATCCATCGCGCGCTGGCGTTCTCGATTCTGATGTCCGCGATCGGCGCTGGTTGCAGCGTCAGACCGGCGATGGCGCAGGCCTGCACCCGCGCAGGGCGATGCCGTGAGCTGCGACGACGGCCGGCGCGGCGTGCTGTCGGGCGATGCGATCATCTGGCCCGACGGCACGCGATCGAGCCTGTCGCCGCATCCGAGCGTCATCATCGGCAACAAATCGTCGGTGATCGTGGGACAGGGCGTGTTCGTCGGCCAGGGCAAGGGCGTGGTGCCGCTGGATAATCCGAACGCGCCGAACAAGACGCGCTGCGCCGTGCTCGATGGCGCATCGTATTGTTACTGAGCGACTTAGCGACGCTAGTGATACCGCGCGCCGGAATTGACCGAGCGCAGCGGCCACAGGGTCGGCGGCTCGGCGATCGGCGGCTCGGCCGCGCCGTTGCCGGTGCGGGTCTCCTGCAGCGCGTCGACGAAATCGGCGAACCATCCCTGGATGGTGCTGGCGCGAAGTTTCGTCATCATCGCTTCCCAGCGCATGCGCCGCTCGATCAAGCGGCATCGAGAGCGCGGTCGCGATGGTTCGCGCCATGCCGTCGATATCGTGCGGATTGACCAACAGCGCGGTATCCAGTTCGTTCGCGGCGCCGGCGAATTTCGACAGCACCAGCACGCCGGGATCGGCCGGGTTTTGTGCCGCGACATATTCCTTGGCGACCAGATTCATGCCGTCATGCAGCGGCGTCACCACGCCGACCTGCGCGGTGCGATAGAGGCCCGCCAGCACGGTCTGGCTGAAACCCTTGTTGAGATAGCGGATCGGGGTCCAGTCCACTTCGCCGTGACGGCCATTGACGTCGCTGACGAGCTTGGCGAGTTCGCTTTGCAGATTGCCATAGGCTTCGATGGTGCCGCGCGAGGGCGTCGCGATCTGCAGCAAGCGACACCGTGCGCTCCAGCGACGGCTGCAAGGTCCACATCCGGTCGAAGGCGTTGATGCGGTTGATCAGCCCCTTGGAATAATCCAGCCGGTCGACGCCGATCGCGAGCTTCTCGCCATTCAGGCTGCGCCGCAGCCGCGACACGTCGGGATGCGACACCGCCTTGGCGGCCTGCTGGGCGAATTTTTCGGGGTCGATGCCGATCGGAAATACCGCGATGCGCGAGGTGCCGTAACGCGACGTCACGACGCCGTTTTCGATCTCGAGGCCGAGATCGGACGCGAGATAGCCGAGGAAATTTTCGCAATCGTCCTCGGTCTGGAATCCGATCAGGTCATAGGCCAGCATCGCCTCGACCAGTTCGCGATGATGCGGCACGCCGCCGATGATGGCGCGCGCCGGCCACGGCGTATGCAGGAAGAAGCCGATCGGCTGGGTGACGCCGAGATCGCGCAATTCCGCGCCCAGCGCCAGGAAATGATAATCCTGAATCCAGAACGCGGTATCCGGCTTCTGGAAGCGCAGCAGCGCCCGCGCCATGAAGGCGTTGACTTCGCGATAGGAGAGATAATCCTCCTGCGAGGCGCGGATCAGATCGGTGCGGGAATGCAGCGCCGGCCACAATGCCGAATTCGCAAAACCTTCATAATAGCCGCCGTAATGCGCCGCCGGCAGATCCAGCATCGCCAGCGCGCCTGCGCCCAGCGCTTCGATTTCAGCGAACGGTTCCTTCTGGGCGCCGTCGCGAACACGGCCGCTGGAACCGACCCAAATCGCGCCGGATTTCTCCACCACCGGCAACAAAGCGGCTGCCAGCCCCCCCGTCATGGGCTCATTGGCCTTGCCGCGCGCGACGCGGTTTGAAACGACGACGAGATTCACAGGGTCCCCTCCTGATGGTCCACTCGCGGATTAACGGCCATTCATCAATATGGTTCCCGGTCACCCTTTCAACGAAATGAAACCAAATTCGGGCGTCGCTTCGCGACGGAACTTGCAGGCTCATGATGCCGAAAATTTGTCAGGAAAATTTTTGATTGAAGAAAAACATCGCGATTCATCAATCGCACGAAATGAATGTTCGGTTCCATCGCCGGTTCGCGAGAAACGCTGTGCCGCATCATTCCGCCGCGGTTTTTTCGTCGTCGAGCAGATGCGCGAGCCATTCCCGCACGTCGCGCGGTTCGTCGAAATGACCGGCCACGCCCTGGGCGCGCCGGCCGACCGAAAACGCCAGGCCGTCAAGATCGGGCATGATCGCAAATACCGTTTCATCGGTGACGTCGTCGCCGATGAAAATCGGGCGGCGGCCCTTGAAGGGTTCGTGGGTCATCAGTTCGCGCACGCCGGTCGCCTTGGTGAAACCGGAATGCTTGATTTCGCAGACGCATTTTCCGGGCAGTACTTCGATCGGCGCGTTCGGCAGATCGGCCCTGATCAGCGACACCGCCTCGTAGATCGCCTTCTCCGCATGCGGCGCCAGCCGGTAGTGCAGCGCCAGCGAATAGCCCTTGTCTTCCAGCAGAATGCCCGGACTGAGCTTGGCGATCGCCGCCAGCCGCCGCTTCAATTCCTTGTCCATCGGCGGGGCATGGGTGGCGACGGCTTCGGAATCGATCGAAATCCGCATTTCCGCGCCGTGGCCGCCGACGGCGGGAAATTCTTCGGGCGCAAAAATCAGATCGATATCGTTCAGCGAACGGCCGCTGACCAGCGCCAGCGCGCCCGAGGTCCGCTCCAGCAGGCGGTTGAGGGTTTTTGCCAGGCCCGGCGGCACCCACACCTCGCGCGGCGTCGGCGCCAGATCGAGCAGCGTGCCGTCGATGTCGAGCAGAATCGCGCATTCGCTCGAAATGCGGCACCAGCGAGCGCGGCACCGGAACGGCGTCCGGCGACGGCCTCGTCTTCTGGCGCAATCTCTTCGTGCAACGGCATATCGGCCAAACCCTGATTCATTTCATTCTACTCCACAAAGGCCAGCGGCCGTGCAACCGATTCCAGCGGCTGGCGCTCGGCCGCGATGCAATAACGCCAGGCGATAGCCGCCGCCGCGATCATCAATCCCGCCCCCAGCAGATAGCCCGCGAAAACGCTGTTGCGCGATCCGGTATCGATCAGCGCGCCGAACAAGCGCGGGACCGGCGACGCCGCCAATGCCGGTTCCCACCGCATAAAACAACGCAATCGCCAGCGCGCGGACCTCCAGCGGAAAGGTTTCGCTGACGGTGAGATAGGCCGCACTCGCCGCCGGCGAGGCAAAGAAGAAAATCACCATCCAGGCGATGGTCTGGGTCTGCGCGCTCAACACGCCGATCGAAAACAGATAGCCCGACAGCGCCAGCAGCACGCCCGAGACGCCATAGGTGAACGTAATCATCACGCGGCGTCCGAGCGTGTCGAACAGCCGGCCCAGCAGCAGCGGCCCCAGGAAATTGCCGGCCGCGAAGGGCAGGATATACCAGCCGACCTGGCTCGGCGGCGATCCCGAAGAAGTCGGTCAGAACCAGCGCAAAGGTGAAGAAGATCGCGTTGTAGAAAAATGCCTGCGCGATCATCAGCGCCAATCCGACCAGCGAGCGCTGGCGATAGGCCGAGAACAGCGTGTGCGCCACCTCGCGCAACGGCGTGTGATCGCGCATCTTCAGTTTGATTTTCGGCCAGGCCTGGTGTCGCGCATTCGCTGCGTCTGCCGATCACCGATCGCTCGATATCGGCGACGATCGCTTCCGCGCTGCTCGGGCTGGCCGTGAATCATCAGCCAGCGCGGGCTTTCCGGAATCCACATCCGCATCACGAACACCACAAGACCGAGGCACGCGCCGGTGAGATACGCCAGCCGCCAGCCCAGATCGGGGCCGATCAGATGCGGATCGAGCAGGACGATCGCGCTGGTCGCGCCGATCGCCGCGCCGATCCAGAAGCTGCCGTTGATCACGAGATCGGTCCATCCGCGATAGCGCGCCGGCACCAGTTCCTGGATCGTCGAATTGATCGCGGTATATTCGCCGCCGATGCCGGCGCCGGTCAGAAACCGAAACAGCGCGTAGCTCGCGACACTCCAGGACAGCGCCGTCGCCGCCGTCGCCGTGAGATAGAGCGCCAGCGTGATGAAGAACAGTTTCTTGCGCCCGATCCGGTCGGTGAGCCAGCCAAACCCGAGCGCGCCGAGCACGGCGCCGGCGAGATAGGCGCTGTTGGAAAATCCGACATCGAAATTGGTAAAATGCAGCGCCGGGCTTTCCTTCAACGCCCCCGACAGCGCGCCGGCCAGCGTCACTTCAAGCCCGTCCAGAATCCAGGTGATGCCGAGCGCCAGCACGACGCGGGTGTGAAAGCCGCTCCAGCGCAGGCTGTCGAGGCGCGAGGGAATATCGGTTTCGACGACGCGATCATCGCCCGCTCGATCATTGGCTCGCAAAATGATCGGCTTTCGGCACATACATCGGATTGGACCAACAAAAGAGGGCCCGGAACCTTTGTTCCGGGCGGCGGGGGCGCTTCATTTGCCTGTGCTGACCCCCGATAACGCGCCGCAACCGCAGGGGTTCCGCATCCCAACCCCCGGGAACTGATTGCGCCGACTAGGGTTTTTCATGAAATTCAGGATGAGATTTGCCATGACCGCACGCCGGAAACCAGCTCATGCTCCGCGGAAAAAAGTTAAGGCCCAAAAAGCGTCGGCGAAGAAAGCCTCGCCAAAGCGCGTGGTCGCAGCGGGTTACCCGGGAAAGCGACGCGCTCGATTTGAAACGCGGCGTCTTTACCTTGCGCGATCCGAAGCGAATCGCGGCTTCGCTCAAGCGCTCGGCGGAACGCAGCGCACGTCGCAAGGCCGGCGCCTATCGCTCGGCGCTGTCGATGCTGACCTTCTACATCAACCGCGCCGGCAAGACCTTGCCGAAAACACAACGCGACCGGCTGGAGCGCGCGAAGGGCGAACTGAAGCAGCAGTTCGGAAAAGACCAGGATGGCGGGGAGCACAAAAAACAGCCATCGCAAGCCAAAGACGCGCTTCCGCGACCAAAATCCTAGTTGCAAAGTTCCTCCCCGCTGTTTCTAATTGGAATAATTAAAGAACATCGGGAGGTATCACGCGTGTCTACCATCAAATTGACGGTGAACGGCAAGGCGGTCTCGGCCGAGGTCGAGGACCGGACCCTTCTGGTCCATCTCCTGCGCGAAAATCTGAACCTGACCGGCACCCATGTCGGCTGCGATACCAGCCAATGCGGCGCCTGCGTCGTCCATATCGACGGCCGGGCGGTCAAATCATGCACCGTGCTGGTCGGACAGGCCAATGGCGCCAACGTCACCACCATCGAGGGCATCTCCAAGGGCGACGAACTGCACCCGATGCAGGCGGCGTTCCGCGACAATCACGGCCTGCAATGCGGCTACTGCACGCCGGGCATGATCATGTCGGCGATCGATATCGTCAATCGCACGGCGGCAAGCTCGACGAGGACACCGTCCGGCATGAGCTGGAAGGCAATATCTGCCGCTGCACCGGCTATCACAACATCGTCAAGTCGGTGCTGGACGCCGCCGGCCGCATGAAGGTTTCGCAAGCGGCCGAATAGCCGCGGCGACGACCGACCACCGAATTCAAGACCGCCGAATTTCGATGGAAATGGCGGAAAACAATAACTCCGGTAGGGAGAACAGATCATGGGCGTTGAAGGCATTGGCGCAAGCGTCGTGCGCAAGGAAGACCGGCGTTTCATCACAGGCAAGGGCCGCTACGTCGACGACATCAAGCTGCAGGGCATGACCCATGCCCATTTCATCCGCAGTCCCGCACGCCCACGCCAAGGTGAAAAGCATCGACTCGTCGGCGGCGATGAAAATGCCCGGCGTGGTCGGCGTGCTGACCGGACAACAGATCGTCGACGACAAGGTCGGCAATCTGATTTGCGGCTGGGCGATCACCTCCAAGGACGGCACCCCGATGAAGATGGGCGCGTGGCCGGCGATGGCGCCGGAAACCGTGCGCTTCGTCGGCCAGGCGGTCGCGGTCGTGATCGCCGAGACCAAGAACCAGGCCAAGGACGCCGCCGAAGCCGTCGTCGTCACTTACGAAGAGCTTCCCGCCGCGGCCGATATCCGCGCCGCGATCAAGCCGGGCGCGCCGCAGCTGCATCCGGAAGCGCCGGGCAATGTGATCTACGACTGGACCATCGGCGACGAGGCCGCGATCAAGGACGCCTTCAGCAACGGCCGCCAATGTGGTCGCGCTCGATATCACCAACAACCGGCTGGTGCCGAATGCGATGGAGCCGCGCGCGGCGATCGCGGAATACAACGAAGCCGAAGAGCATTTCACGCTCTACACCACGTCGCAAAATCCGCATGTCGCGCGTCTGGTGCTGTCGGCCTTCTACAACATCGCGCCGGAGCACAAGCTGCGCGTGATCGCGCCCGATGTCGGCGGCGGCTTCGGCTCCAAGATCTTCATCTATCCGGAAGAGATGGTGGCGCTGTGGGCCTCCAAGAAGGTCCGGCGCCCGGTGAAATGGACCGGCGACCGCACCGAAGCCTTCCTGACCGACGCCCACGGCCGCGATCATCATCACCAAGGCCGAGATGGCGTTCGACAAGGACAACAAGATCATCGGGCTTGCGGGTGAAGACCTACGCCAATCTCGGCGCCTACATGTCGCTGTTCTCGTCGTCGGTGCCGACCTATCTCTACGCGACGCTGCTGTCGGGCCAGTACAACATTCCCGGCGATCTATCGCCGAGGTGATCAGCGTCTACACCAACACCACGCCGGTCGACGCCTATCGCGGCGCGGGCCGGCCCGAAGCCAGCTTCGTGGTCGAACGGATGATGGAAACCGCGGCGCGGCAGTTGAAGGTCGATCCCGGCGAATTGCGCCGCAAGAACTTCATCACCAGCTTCCCGCACCAGACGCCCGTGATCATGGCCTATGACATCGGCGATTTCGGCGCCTCGCTCGACGCCGCGATGAAGGCGATCGACTATGCCGGTTTCCCGGCGCGCAAGGAGAAGGCCAAGAAGGAAGGCAAGCTGCGCGGCATCGGCTTCTCCTGCTACATCGAGGCCTGCGGCATCGCGCCCTCGAAGGCGGTCGGCAGCCTGGGCGCCGGCGTCGGCCTGTGGGAATCGGCCGAAGTCCGCGTCAATCCGGTCGGCACCATCGAGATCCTGACGGGCTCGCACAGCCACGGCCAGGGCCACGAAACCACCTTCTGCCAATTGATCGCCGAGCGGCTCGGCGTTCCGATCAGCCAGGTCCAGATCGTCCATGGCGACACCGACAAGGTGCAGTTCGGCATGGGCACCTACGGCTCGCGCTCGGTCGCGGTCGGCTGACCGCGATCCTCAAGGCGATGGAGAAGGTCGAAGCCAAGGCCAAGAAGATCGCCGCGCATCAGCTCGAGGCATCCGAAGACGACATCGTCATCGAGAATGGCGAGTTCAAAGTCACCGGCACCGACAAGTCGATCGCGCTGCCGATGGTCGCGCTCGCCGCCTACACCGCGCACAATCTGCCCGACGGCATGGAGCCCGGCCTGAAGGAAACGCGCGTTCTACGATCCGACCAACTTCACCTTCCCGGCCGGCGCCTATATCTGCGAAATCGAGGTCGATTCCGGCACCGGCAAGACCTCCTTCGTCAACTTCGTCGCGGCCGACGATTTCGGCCGGCTGATCAACCCGATGATCGTCGAAGGCCAGGTCCATGGCGGCCTCGCGCAGGGCATCGGCCAGGCGCTGCTCGAAGGCGCGGTCTATGACAGCAGCGGCCAGCTCGTGACCGCGTCGTTCATGGATTACACCATGCCGCGCGCCGACGATCTGCCGTCGTTCAAGCTGTACCACACCACCACGCTGTGTCCGGGCAATCCGCTCGGCGTCAAGGGCTGCGGCGAGGCCGGCGCGATCGGCGCATCGGCCGCCGTCATCAACGCCATCACGGATGCGATCGGCAACAACAAACTGGAAATGCCGGCGACACCCGATCGGGTGTGGCACGCCATTCACGGATAACAACTCGTCATTCCGGGGCGGCGCGAAGCGGCGAACCCGGAATCTGAAACACGATTGAACTCTTCGAGATTCCGGGTCTGCGCGCCAAAGCGCGCATCCCGGAATGACGCGAAGGGCCAAAAGGAAGACAGGGAGCACGCCATGTACGAGACAACCTATCATCGCCCCTCCACCGTCGCCGAAGCCGCGGCCTTGTTCGCCAAGGGCTCGGAGTCGAAATATCTTGCCGGCGGTCACACGCTGATTCCGGTCATGAAGCAGCGGCTGGCGCAGCCGTCCGACGTGATCGATCTCGGCAAGATCAAGGAACTGGTCGGCATCGAAGTGTCCGGCGACGCACTGACCATCAAGGCCGCGACCACCTATTTCGACATCCTGCAAAGCGCGGATGCCAAGAAGGCGATCCCCGCGATCGTGCATCTGACATCGGTGCTCGGCGATCCCCAGGTGCGTTATCGCGGCACCATCGGCGGCTCGATCGCCAACAACGACCCGGCGGCGGATTATCCCGCCGCCGTGCTGGCGCTCGGCGCCACCGTGAAGACCAACAAGCGCATCATCGCCGCCGACGATTTCTTCAAGGGCCTGTTCTCGACCGCGCTGGCGGATGGCGAGATCATCACCGAGGTCTCGTTCCCGATCCCGGCCAAGGCGGGCTATTCCAAGATGCGCCACCCGGCCTCGCGCTTTGCGCTGACCGGCGTGTTCGTGGTCAAGACCAAGGCGGGCGACGTCCGCGTCGCCGCCACCGGCGCCTCGCAGAACGGCGTGATGCGGGTGCCGGCGATCGAGGCGGCGCTGAAGGCCAACTGGTCGCCCGGCGCGCTCGACAGCGTCAAGATTTCCGCCGACGGGTTGCTGACCGATATCCACGGATCGTCGACCTATCGCGCCAATCTGATCAAGGTGATGGCGCAGCGCGCGGTGGCCGACGCCGGCTGATCGCGCTTCCTGCCTGCTTCATGCGAGCGGCGCGCAGCGATGCGCGCCGCACTGCATTTAGCCATTTCCGGCCCAAAAGACGCTTGCCACGCCTCCCCGCAAGGCTGGACAATTTCGCCAACAAAAGCCTTTCGGGAGAAAACAACGTGCTCGACAAATCAGCGCCGCAGTCCTCCACCCGAACCTCCGGTCCGCTGGCCGGATATCGCGTCGTCGAATTCGCCGGCATCGGGCCCGGTCCGTTTGCCTGCATGATGCTGGCCGACATGGGCGCGGAAGTGGTCACGCTCGATCGCGTCGGCGCCAAGAAGAACCTGAAGTCGGTGGCCGGGCGCGGCCGCAAGGTGGTCGAACTCGATCTCAAGGACAAGGCCGCGATCGCGCAGGTGCTGGACCTGCTGGCCAATGCCGACGCGCTGATCGAAGGCTTTCGTCCCGGCGTGATGGAGCGGCTTGGGCTCGGGCCTGACGTGGTGCTGGCGCGCAATCCGCGACTCGTCTATGGCCGCATGACCGGATGGGGTCAGGAAGGTCCGCTGGCCTTGGCCGCCGGCCATGACATCAACTACATCTCCGTCACCGGCGCGCTGGCCGCGATCGGCGGCAAGGACAAGCCGGTGCCGCCGCTCAACCTGGTCGGCGATTTCGGCGGCGGCGCGCTTTATCTGGTGGTCGGCGTGCTCGCCGCGCTGCTGGAAGCGAAGAAATCCGGCAAGGGCCAGGTGGTCGACGCCGCGATGTGCGACGGCGCGGCGTCGCTGATGTCGATGTTCTTCGACATGACGGCCTCGGGCCGCTGGACCGAAGGGCGCGAGAGCAATTTCCTCGACGGCGGCGCGCATTTCTACGGCGTCTACGAATGTTCGTGCGGCCAATTCATCTCGATCGGCTCGATCGAGCCGCAGTTCTACGCGCTGTTGCGCCAGCATGCCGGCCTGACCGACGCCGACTTCGACGCGCAGATGGACCGCAAGGCGTGGCCGGCGCTGAAGCAGAAGCTGACCGAAGTGTTCAAGACCAAGACGCGCGACGATTGGTGCGCGATCATGGAAGGCACCGACATCTGCTTCGCGCCGATCCTGACCATGGCGGAGGCGCCCCATCATCCGCACAATGCGGCACGCGAGATTTTCGTCGAGCGCCACGGCGTCACGCAGCCGGCGCCGGCGCCGCGCTTTTCGCGCACGCCCTCGGCGATACAGGGATGCGGCGACGGCGGATATCGGGGATGTCGCGAGGGAGTGGCGGAGCGAGCGGTAAAACTTCCTCGTCGTCCCGGCCTCCGAGCCGGGACCCATACCGCGTGATCTATCAATTCAAGAAAGCCGTTTTGACGATCAGCCGTAACGACAAACGCCGGTGGCTATGGGTCCCGGCTCGGAGGCCGGGACGACGTGGTTTACTAAGCCGCGTTGCCTACTTTCAGCACACCCCTTCGAATCTGATCCTCCTCGATCAATTCGAACAGCGCCTTGAAATTGCCCTCGCCGAAACCGTCATCGCCCTTGCGCTGGATGAATTCGAAGAAGATCGGCCCGATGGCGTTGGCGGAGAAAATCTGCAGCAGCACCTTGGTGTGGCCGCCTTCGACCACGCCCTCGCCATCGATCAGGATGCCGTCGCGCTTCAATCGCGCGACATCCTCGCCATGCTCGGGCAGGCGCTGGTCGATCTTTTCGAAATAGGTTTCAGGCGGCGGCGGCATGAACGGCAGGCCGTCGGCGCGCAACGCCTCGACGGTGCGGTAGATATCCTTCGCGCCGCAAGCAATGTGCTGGATGCCCTCGCCGCGATAGACGTTGAGATATTCCTCGATCTGGCCGGAATCCCCGGCGTCCTCGTTGATCGGAATCCGGATCTTGCCGTCGGGGCTGGTCAGCGCCCGTGAGAACAGGCCGGACGCGCGGCCCTCGATATCGAAGAAGCGTATCTGCCGGAAGTTGAACAGCCTCTCGTAAAATCCGGTCCAGACATCCATGCGGCCGCGATGGACGTTGTGGGTGAGATGATCGAGATAGAACAATCCGGCGCCTTCGGGGCGCGGATTTTTGGCGCCCAGCCATTCGAACTCGGCGTCGTAAGCCGAACCCTTGGCGCCGTAACGGTCGACGAAATACAGCAGGCTGCCGCCGATGCCCTTGATGGCGGGAACATCCAGCGTCTTCTGCTGCGGAAGCAATATCGGCCGGCTCCGCGCCAAGCGACAGCGCGCGCTCGATAGGCCCGCTTCGCATCGACGACGCGAAACGCCATCGACGGCGCGCACGGCCCGTGCGCGGCGACAAAGTTGAATCCATGGGTGCCGGGCTGCTCGTTGACGAGATAGTTGATGTCGCCCTGGCGATAGACCGTGATCTTCTTCGTTCTGTGGCGCGCGACCGGCACATAGCCCATCAGCCTGAACAGCGCGTGCAATTCTTCGGGCTTCGGATGCGCGTATTCGACAAACTCGAAGCCGTCGGTACCCATCGGATTGTCGGCGCTGATTTTCGCGGCCGGCGCGTCGTGCGGAAACGGACCCATGGCTGGTCTCCCTGATTTGCTGTCCTGATAGTCCTCCATTGGCGGCGCAATGTGCGTGCAAACCGACGTGCATTATGCTAGCTTGATGCATGTTTCGTGCACTAATCGGGTATTTCACGCATGATCACGGCAGACACCTTCGACCTCAAGATCCTGGCGGCGCTGCAGGATGACGGCCGGCTGACCAACCAGCAACTGGCCGATATCGCCGGCCTGTCCGCCTCCCAATGCTCGCGGCGGCGGATGCGGCTGGAGGAAGAGGAGGTCATATCCGGCTATCACGCCGACCTCGCCGGCGAAGCGCTTGGCTTCAGCCTGATCGCCTTCATCCACATCACGCTGGCAACCCATTCGCCCGACAACGCCAAACGCTTCCGCGCGCTGGTCAACCGCGTCGACGATATCCAGGAAGCCTACTCGCTGACCGGCGACGCCGATTATCTGCTCAAGGTCGTGTTGCGCGACCTCAAAAGCCTGTCCGATATCGTCAACAACGTTCTGATGCCGCACCCCAGCGTGGCGCATGTGCGCTCATCGATCGTGCTCGATCGCCTGAAGGAAACCCAGAAGCTGCCGTTAAAGTCTTTGCGCTGAGACGCGTGGCCGAAATCGAGGGATATTCGTCATTCGATTCCGTCGGGTGATTTGCAATTATTGGCACTCCACACGGCGAGACCACCATGGCGCTGCAACTCCGGCCGAACTGCGAATATTGCGACAAGGACCTTCCGCCTAATTCAACGGAAGCGCGCATCTGCAGCTATGAGTGCACGTTCTGCGCGGATTGCGTCGAGAGCAAACTCCATAACGTCTGCCCGAACTGCGGCGGCGGCTTTGTCCAGCGGCCGATCCGGCCTGCGAAGGAATGGCGGCACGGACTGACGGTGGAGAAGCGTCCGCCATCGGACAAGCGGGTGCATCTGTCGTTCAGTCCAGAAGATATCGCCGCGCATTCGGCACGGATAAAGGATATTCCGCCGGAGGAACGGTGAACACTGGCGTCGTCCCGGCCTCCGAGCCGGGACCCATAATCCCGGTAATTGGTTGAGAAGCACGGCTTCCAACACATCGCTCGAACGCAGCATCACGCGGTATGGGTCCCGGCTCGGAGGCCGGGACGACAGCGAATCATTCCGCCGCCACGATCGTGCCCTCGACCTCGCCGAAGCCGACGCGGTAGCCGTCGCCCTGGCACCAACCGCGCATCATAAGCGAATCGCCGTCTTCCAGAAACGCCCGTTTAACACCGCTCGACAGTTCAATCGGCTCGCTGCCGTTCCAGCTGATCTCCAGCAGACTCCCGCGCTGGTCCTTCTCCGGACCACTGATGGTGCCGCTGCCCAGGAGATCGCCGATATTCATGGCGCAGCCGGAGGAGGCATGGTGCACCAGCTGCTGCACCGACGACCAGTACATGTATTTGAAATTGGTGCGGCAGAGCGCAATCGCGTCATTCATCGATGCTGCGCGCAAGGCGACATCGAGCTGCAGGTCGTAATTGTTCGGCAGCACTTGCCGCAGATAAGGCAGCGGCGTCGGATCCTGCACCGGGCCATGCAGGCGAAACGGCTCCAGCGCCTCCCGCGTCACGACCCACGGGCTGATCGAGGTCGCGAACGCCTTGGCCTGGAACGGGCCGAGCGGCACGTATTCCCACTGCTGGATATCCCGCGCGCTCCAGTCGTTGAGCAGCACGAAGCCGAAGATCATCGCTTCGGCCTGGCTCTCGGTCAGCGTCTCGCCGATCGGCGAGGCTTGCCCGACCACGACGCCCATCTCGAGCTCGAAGTCGAGTCGTTTGCACGGGCCAAAGGACGGCACCTCCGCGCTCGGCGGCTTCAATTGCCCGCGCGGCCGGCGCACTTGGGTGCCCGATACGACCACGGTCGAGGCACGGCCGTTATAGCCGATCGGCATGTGCAGCCAGTTCGGCTGCAGCGCGTTGTCCTTGCCGCGGAACATGACGCCGACATTGGTGGCGTGTTCCTTTGACGAATAAAAATCGGTGTAACCGGCCACCGCGAACGGCATGTGCAATTTCACATCCGCCATCGGCACCAGCGCGCGCCCGCGCAATTCGGGATTGTCGCGCAGTTCCGGATTATCGTGGCGCAACAACTCACTGATCCGCGCCCGGGTGTGCGACCATACCTTCGGCCCCAGCGCCATGAATGGATTGAGCATCGGTGCTGCAAACACGCCGAGTTCGCCGACATCCAGCCGTCCGTCCTGTTCGAGCTCCCAGAGATCGAGCACATGGTCGCCGATGGCGACGCCGACGCGCGGGGCAAGGCCGTCCTTGGCGGAGAACACGCCGTAGGGGAGATTTTGGATCGGGAAGTCGGAGGTGGGCGCTGACATCGATGAAGGAGCGAAGAGCAGGGATCGTTGGGGTGTGGCATTGTTTTCCCGATGTAATAAAATAAATGTTGCCGCAGCGGCTTCTCTCACCCTCCCCTGGAGGGGGAGGGTCGGCTCGCATCGAGCGAAGCGAGATGAGAGACGGGGTGGGGTGACGGTCTCTCAACAGATGTCCTGTTCAATGTGAGAGACCTTCACCCCACCCCGCCGCTCCTTTCAGTCGCGTCGACCCTCCCCCTCCAGGGCAGGGCTATCGCATATGGCTGATTATACTCGTTAGGAAGGCGTCGTCCCAGCCGGCGCGCTTGATTTGCGGCGCATGGATTTGTCGTCGGGGTGGGTGCGCAGGATGTTGAGGGCGAGGCGTCGCAATGTGGCGAGATTTTCCGGCGCATGGTCTTTCCGTGTCCGGTTACGATCCTCATTCATGATGACATCGAGTACCCAGTGCAGTTTATTCTCGATGCCCCAATGCGAGCGCACGATGGCCAGGAGCCGTTTGGCGGAGGCATACTTCGAGAGCAGGAAGTAACGCACCGATTGCGGCTCGGCGGGCTTGTCATGGCTGCGCCGGCGCGAGGTGATGCGTCCCAGTGCCTTGACACCGGGGAACTCATCCTCAGCCCCGAAGCCAGCAGCACGCACCACCGTGGCACGGCGCCCCTCGCGCCTGTCGTGGGTGGAAGGCTCGATCTGTTCGGCGATGCTGCGCTCGCCACCGCGGGCAAAGCGCCGGGCCGCTGCGGCGAACAGCTTGCTTTGATTGTTCTTGAGCGCCAGGACGTAATCGCCGCGGCGGTCGAGCACCATGGCGGCGAAACCGCGGTGGCAATGCAGTGCATCGGCGGTCACAATGCAACCTTCGAGGTCGAGCATGGCCAGTGCTTCGAGGGCGCCAGCGCTCTCGTTGCGCCCTGCAGCCTTACGATGCGCCAGACACATCCGCGCCTCGACCGCCCAGACATTGACCATGTGCAACGGCGTGCTTCGCCGACCGCGCTCAAAGGCCCCGCGCAGTGCTTTGCCGTCGACCGCCACCACGCCTGTCAGGGTCATCTTGTTGGCCTTGGCGAACACCGAGATGAAACGGCGGAATGCCTTCTCGAAGGCTTCCGGCTTGAGCAGGCGGAACACCCGACTGAAAGTATCATGGCTCGGGATACCGTGCTCAAGCCGCAAAAATACCCGCAGAAAGCCTTCCTTGCTCTGGCCGAACTCGGCCATCTCCGCGCAACTGTCCGCGCCGCACAGTGTTGCCGTCAAAGCGATGAACAAAACTTCGAACAGATCATGCCGCGCGTTGTCCGCCCGCGGATCGGGCAACCCCCGGAAAACTCTCTTGAAAGCCTTCATCCGATATCTCCCAATGCTCAGGAGATATCTTCAGAATCCAAATCGTCGCGCCGCGCAATATCCGGTAAAATCCATATGCGATTCCCCTGCCCTCCAGGGGAGGGTGAGCAAGAATCACGGCCTGTTCGGATCGAACCGCTTCTCCAGCCCGTTCCAGCAATCCGCATAATCGTCCTGCAGCGTCGGTGAGTTCGCGGCGTGCGCGGTGACGCGCTGCGGGTATCTGGTCTCGAACATGAACGCCAGGGTGCCGCTTAGTTTCACCGGCTTCAACTCGCTGTTGCTGGCGTGATCGAAGGCCTGGCGATCGGGGCCATGCGGCAGCATCTGGTTATGCAGGCTGATGCCGCCCGGCGTAAAGCCTTCCGGCTTGGCGTCATAGACGCCGTAGATCAGCCCCATGAACTCCGACATGATGTTCATGTGATACCATGGCGGACGGAAGGTGTTCTCGGCCACCGCCCAGCGCTCCGGAAAAATCACAAAGTCGATGTTGGCGGTGCCTGCGGTTTCCGACGGCGACGTCAGTACCGTGTAGATCGACGGATCGGGGTGATCGAATCCGATCGCGCCGATCGGCGAGAACGTCCGCAGGTCGTATTTGTACGGCGCGTAATTGCCATGCCACGCCACCACGTCGATCGGTGAATGCGGCAGTTTGGTCATAAACAACGAACCGCCCCATTTGACGAACAGTTCGGTCGGCGTGTCCTTGTCTTCATAGGCCGCCACCGGGGTGAGGAAATCGCGCGCATTGGCGAGGCAATTGGCGCCGATCGGGCCGCGCTCCGGCAGCGTGAAGGCGCCGCCGTAATTTTCGCAAATATAGCCGCGTGCCGGACCGCCGGTGAGTTCGACGCGGAATTTCACGCCGCGCGGGATCACCGCGATTTCGCCGGGCTCGATATCGATGCGTCCGAACTCGGTGACGAAACGCAGATTGCCCTGCTGGGCGACGAACATCATCTCGCCATCGGCGTTGTAGAAATGCTGGTCGACCATCGATTGGGTGATGAGATAGACGTGCGCCGCCATGCCGCCTTGCGTATTGGCGTCGCCCGCCGTGGTCATGGTCTGCACGCCCTGCAGGAAGGTCATGTCTTCCTTCGGAATCGGCGCCGGATCCCAGCGCAGTTGCGCGATCGGAAGATCTGCCTCGAAGCAGGGCGCGGTACGCCAGAGCTTTGCGTCGACTTTGGCAAAGCGCCCGGAGTGCCGCACCGACGGCCGGATGCGGTAGAGCCATGATCGCTCATTGCTGCCGCGGGGCGCGGTGAACGGCGAACCAGAGAGTTGCTCGGCGTAAAGCCCGTAGGCGCAGCGCTGCGGCGAATTGCGCCCAATCGGCAGCGCGCCGGGCAGTGCCTCGGTCTCAAAGCTGTTGCCGAAGCCGGACATATAGCCGGGCGTAATGTTGACGGTGCTTCGGGAAATGACGTCAGGCGAGGTGTTGATGTTCATGGTCATCCTCCTTGCAAGGCAGCCCACATTTCCTGGTCGCGCTTGTCGGTCCAGATCACGGGATCGTCGATTCCCGAGGCCTCGTCGAACGCACGCGAGACGTTGAATGGCAGGCAGTGTTCGTAGATCGCGAACTTCGAGAACTTCGGATCCATCACCTCGCGGGTCGCGGCCATCGTGTCCTTGAGGTTGCGGCCCCTCGCGACCGCGGTTTCCGCTGCGCCATAGAGCGTCGTGACGAAATCGCGGGTCATCGCGATGGCGTCGCGGCCGGTTCCAATACCCTTGAGGGCATCGCCGCGCCCCGGCGCGATCGCCCTGGGATTGAAGGCGCGGATTTCGTTCAGCGTGGCAGGCCATTCGCGCAAATGCGCGTCGCCGCAATAGCAAGCCGAGTGATACTCGATCAGGTCACCGGAAAACATCACTTCGGCATCGGGCACCCAGGCGACGATATCGCCGGAGGTATGCCCCGCGCCAAGCTGCATCAGCCGCACTTCACGTTTTCCCAGATAGATCGACATCTCGCCTTCGAAGGTCAGCGTCGGCCAGGTCAGTCCGGGAATGCTCTGGGCATCCTGAAACAGGCGGGGAAAGCGGCCATATTCCGAATCCCAATCCTGCTGGCCGCGCTCCTCGACCAGCCGGTAGGTTTCCGACGACGCGATCACCGCTTGCGCCTTGTAGGCGGAGGCGCCGAGCACCCGCACCGCATGATAATGCGACAGCACGACGTATTTGATCGGCTTGTCGGTGACGGTGCGCACCCGCTCGATCACCTTGTTGGCCATCGCCGGTGTCGCCTGGGCGTCGAACACCATGCAGCCGTCATCGCCGACGATCACAGCGGAATTGGGATCGCCTTCGGCGGTGAAGGCGTAAAGATCGGTGCCGATTTCCGAGAAGGTGATCTTCTTCTCCGCCATATCGGTGGTGGATGCGAAACCCTTGGCCATTAGTTCTATTCCCTATGTGACAATTCTGATTCTATTCCCGCCATTGCGAGGAACACTTGCGACAAAGCAATCCAGCTTCTCTCTTTTTCTTTCTTTTGCAAGAAAGCTGGATTGCTTCGCTTCGCTCGCAATGACGGCCGAGGCATATTCATGTTATTGCTGCTGCTGTTGTTGTTGCTGGCTCGCATCCAGCATCCTTCGCTTGGCGAGCGCAATGGCTTCGTTCAACACATCGAGATCGCCGATATGGTTGGCTAGGATCAGAACCAGCGCGGCATCGAGATCGGCGCTCTGCGCATCGCTCAATCCGCGATGCGCCTCGACGACGGCGCGAAACGCGTCATCGGGCCTGGCAAAATTCGAACTGGTCGACAGCGCCATGATCGAAACCTCAGCTAAGACCTGCGGCACGCGCCAATGCGGCGTCGAGCGCCGATCGGGGCGGATGCCGGAAACGTGCCGCGACATAGCCATCGGGCCGCAGCAGATAGGCGGTGCCGGGTTCGGCATCGTAACGCGCGCTGGCCAATCCTGCGGAATCGGATAATCCATCCTCGCCGCCGACGCGGATCATGCCGACGCCATCTGGCGGATCAACCGCGGTACCGTTGCCGAACTCCAGCAGCGTAAACCGCGTTCCCGCATCGATGAAAGCTTCCGTCAAAAACCGTGAGTCGCCAAGCGGCGCGTCCGGCATCGAAGCGCCCGGTTTCGGGCCGCCGCGCCATGCATCGCCATCTGGGGTCGACAGCGGCGAATCATAAATCGAGGGAACCGAGAGCCGTCCGCCATTGATCATGCGCTTGCCGAATTCGGTTTCCCTGGCCAGCGACAATACTGCCTTTCGCAGCCGCGCCTCCTGATTGCTGGACGGCGCCATGAAATCGGTCGAGCGAGTCGATTCCCGGATATTCTCGTCGGCGGCGGCACTGCGTTCGACGTGATAGGTCTCAAGCAAGGCCTCCGGCGAACTTCGACGCAGCACTCGATCCAGTTTCCAGGCGAGGTTTTCGGCATCTTCCAGCCCGGAATTGGCGCCGCGTGCACCGAACGGCGAGACCTGATGCGCGGCATCGCCCGCGAACATCACGCGGTCGTGGATGAACTTGTCCATCCGCCGGCACTGGAATTTGTACAGTGAGATCCATTCGAACTCGAACTTGTCATGTCCGAGCATCCGCGCGATCCGTGGCCGCACGTTCTCAGGCTGCTTCTCGACGACCGGGTCCGCATCCGGATGAAGCTGCAGATCGATCCGCCAGATGTCGTCCGGCTGCCTGTGCAGCAGCGCCGATCTTCCGGCGTGAAACGGCGGATCGAACCAGAACCAGCGTTCGGTCGGGAATTCCGCTGTCATCCTGACGTCGGCGATCAGGAATTGATCCTCAAACACTTTTCCGGCGAATTCGGCACCGACCATCTGCCGCAACGACGACCGGGCGCCATCGCAGGCGACCACATAGCGCGCGCGCAACGAATAGGTCCCATCGGGCGTCTCAATCGTCAGCACGGCATGATCGTTGCGCTGCGCCAGGCCGATCACCTTGTTGCGCCAGCGCAGGTCGATCGCGGATAGCTCCTGCACACGATCGACCAGGTAGGCTTCGGCATGGAATTGCTGGAGATTGATGAAGGCGGGCCGCTTGTGTCCCTGTTCCGGCAGCAGGTTGAATTGATAAAGCTGCGACGCGCCGTGGAAAATCTTGCCGACGCTCCACACCACGCCCTTGTCGACCATGCGCTGGCCGATGCCGAGCCGGTCCCAGTATTCGAGCGAGCGCTTGGAAAAGCAGATCGCACGCGATCCCTCGCCGATGCGGTCGGCATCGTCGAGCAGCACCACCGGCTGGCCGCGCTGCGCCAGATCGATCGCGAGCGACAGGCCCACCGGCCCGGCGCCGACCACCACGACCGGATGTTCCGCCGCATCGGCGGCTGACCGGTCCTGATCGGGATGCCGGCGATAGCCGAACTGGGTTTTGGACTGCTGCGCCATGCGTTTAATTCTTGCTCTGGCCACGACTATCTCTGGCCAAGACTACGCGATCTTGTTAAATTAGTCGCATCTGCAACTATCTTAAATCCCTGGCGCGCTCGCCCGTCAACTCAAATTGGAGCGATTTTGCCAAAACTCGACCTCTTCGGGTTTGTGCCGTTTCGGCTGAACCGGCTGGCGGCGGAGGTCAGCGCAGCGCTGTCCAGCGAATATCAGCAACGCTACGGGCTGGATATTCCGGAATGGCGGGTGCTGGCGACGCTCGGCTTCCGCGACGACGCCTGCACCGCACAATACATCGCGCATTGCACGAGAACCCATAAATCCACCATAAGCCGCGCGGTCACCACGCTGATGGAGCGGCAGTTAATCGAGCGCGTCGAAAACGAAGACGACCGCCGCGAATTCGCCCTGCGCATGACGCGCAAGGGAACGGCGCTATACGAGGAACTGATCCCGCGGCTAAAGCGCAGGGAGCAGGAGATTTTTCGTGCCTCTCCACAACGGAGCGAAAGCAGTTCGCAGAGCTGCTTGGCAAGATCGAGAAGGGTCTGGGTCTCGTGCAGACGAGCAAGGATGCAAGCCAGGCTGACGCGTATTAGCCGGCATCTCATTAAGGAGCACTCCGGCGCGCGTCTCGAACCATGACCCAACATCGACCGCTCACTTCGTCGCCGTCACCACGATCTCCACGATATGCGGCGGTTCGAGATCGACGCCGATGCATGCCCGCATCGGTGGATTTTCGGGATCGACCCATTCGTCCCAGGCTCGGTTCATCTCGCTTTTTCGCCTGATGTCGGTGATGTAGACGATGGCCGAGAGGATCTTGCTCTTGTCCGAGCCGCACAGCGCAAGGCTCTCGTCGATGCGGGCGAGCGCCTTTGCGCTCTGCTCGTACATCGAGGCGGTGACCGGATCGGGCGCGACCGCGACGGTGAACACGAGGCCCTCGTGAACGACCGCGCGGCTGCGGGTCGGCGTGAGACCTGGAAAGCGATCGATCATGGCTGGCTCCGCGTGGGGCTATTTGACGAACGAGCGCGACGGTGGCAGGTGCAGCGCATAGGCATCGATCTTGTCGCTGGCGCCTGGATAGAGTTCGCGCACCAGCGGATCATGCCCGGGAATGACACGATCGGGGTGGCCGGCCAGCCGCTCGACGGTTTCCCATCCCGTGCACATGTCGCCGATATTGTAGACGATCGGAAACGGGCTGCGGCGGTGCAGGTTGCCATAATAGTGCGCGGCGTCTGACGCCAATACCACCGGCCCGCGCGCGGTATCGATCCGCACCACCTGCAGTCCGTCGGAGTGGCCGCCGACACGATGCACGGTCACGCCGGGCGCAACCTCGCCATCGCCGGAGTGAAAGGTGACGCGCTCGCCATAGACATGGCGCACCATCAGCGTGACGTGCTCGACCGAAAACGGATGGCGCAGCACACCGAAGCACATGCAGCGCCCGGTGGCGTAGCTCATCTCGCGATCCTGCAAATGAAAGCGTGCGGCGGGAAAGCGATCGAGATTGCCGGCGTGGTCGTAATGCAGATGGGTGACGATGACGTCGCCGATGCTGTCGGCCTCTACCCCCAACGCCGCCAGCGCATCGACCGGATTGAGGGTGAGCTTGCGGCTCCGCAAGCCCGCCTCCTCGGCATTGAAACCGGTATCGACCAGAATATTGCGCCCATGCCCCCGGATCAGCCAGACGAAGTAATCGAGATCCGACGCCGCGGTGTCGTGGGGATCCGGCACGAGGTAATTCATGTTGGGCGTCCGCGGCGACATCGTCGCGTAACGCAGGGCATAGATTTCGTAGACGCTTCCCATCGGTTTGCTTCTTCTTTTGGTTGCGGCTTTGCCGATCGCGACAGCAAGCCACCGTCATCCGTAAAGGTCAAACCGGGGATATGCCCGCGGAGGGCCTCGCGCCACGCAAAGCATCCAATGTGAGATGGGTCACATTATGGTCGAAACGCTCACGGACAAGACCGATCCGGCCGGCGGCGAATTGGCAGGCGATTTCTGACCGGATGCGGAAAGCCCGTCGCGGTTTATTGTCGCTGTCATCAAAGGCTTGGCAGCAGTTGACAGAGCTGCCGAGCCCGGTTTGATAATGCAATTTGCGTGGGGTAAGGTCGCTTCGGCGCGAGCTGGAACCGGCGCCCGTTTGGTTGGACCCGCCGTCATATGCGAATGCGCCTTGCCTTGCTTTTGATCCTGGTTTTTTCGGTCGCATCGGCTGCACCGTCGGCTGCAGCGGACCGGATCGCGCTTGTCATTGGCAACGCCAAATATCCGGACGCCGATGCGCCGCTCAAGGAACCCATCAACGACGCCCGCGACGTCGCCGACGAACTCAAGCGCGACGGATTTACCGTCGATGTCGGGGAAAATCTGACCGGCGACGGCATGCGCCGTGCCTTCGATCGCCTTTACGCAAAGGTCAAGCCGGGTTCCACCGCACTGATCTTCTTTAGCGGGTTCGGCGTCCAGTCGAGCCGCCAAAGCTATATGATTCCGATCGATGCGCAGATCTGGACCGAAGCGGATGTGCGCCGCGATGGTTTCAGTCTGGAAACGGTCCTTGGCGAAATCAACAGCCGAGGCGCGGGCGTCAAGATCGCCCTGGTGGATGCCTCAAGGCGCAATCCTTTCGAGCGCCGCTTCCGTAGCGGTTCTGCCGGTCTGGCGCCGGTCATTGCGCCGAACGGATCGCTGGTGATGTATTCGGCGTCGCTGAACTCCGTCATCAGCGATGATGGCGGCGACCACAGCCTGTTCGTGCAGGAACTGCTCAAGGAAATTCGCGTTCCCGACCTGATGGCCGAGGAAACGCTTAATCGGACCCGCGTCGGCGTCACCCGCGCATCCCGCATGGAGCAGGTGCCGTGGATTTCATCTTCTTTGGCCGAAGACTTCTCGTTTGCCCCGGGTGCCGGAGGCGCGCGGCCGTCCAATTCGGTCGCGGCGATCCCCGCACTGCCGCCCCAGCAACCTCCATCGATACCGCATTCCGAACCGCCGCCGCTGCCGCCAAAACCGGTCGAAGTTTCCGCTCCACCGCCCGAAAAAGCTCCGCCGCCGGAAAAGCCGGTGGAAAAGGAAAAAACTGACACGCTCGCCGATGACCCGACCATCAAAAGCCTGACAGCCAAGCTGATCGACAACCCCGACGATGGCGGCGCGCTTTACCGTCGCGGACAGGTCTATGCCAGCAAGGGAGCGTATGATCTTGCCATCAAGGATTTCAACGAGTTGCTGCGGTTGAACCCCAAGGATGTCGAAGCCTACAACAACCGTTGCTGGGCACGCACCGTCATCGGCGACCTGCAGGCGGCCCTGAAGGATTGCAACGAGGCGCTTCGGCTGCGCCCGAACTTTGTCGATGCCCTCGACAGCCGCGGCCTCGTCAACCTGAAGAGCGGCCAGACCAAAAATGCAATTGCCGATTTCGACGCCGCTTTGAAAATCAATCCGAGATTGACTTCCTCGCTGTACGGGCGCGGCCTCGCCAAGCAGCGCAATGGCGCGATTTCGGAGGGCGATCTGGATATAAGCAATGCCAAGGCCATGGATCCGAATATTGTAAAGGAATTCGCAAGTTACGGGGTACGTTGACATTTTTTGAGGCGAATACCGGCATTTTCCTCGAACCGCGGGGCGAACGCCGGAGACAAACAAGAAACAAATGAGAAATAAGGAAGTAGTGCCCGCGACGGCTTTATCTCGCGGAATATTGCAAACCTGATTGGAATCGCGCGCGGGCGCGGGAGGACCGACAATGTCGAGAATGACTGGAACGAGGGCTCTTACCGCGATCCTTTCGATCGCGACCATCGGCGCAGCGCTTTCCATGGGCGGCGGAAACGCCGTCGCGGGCGACGTTACCGAGGATCAGATCGTCCGGGCGCTGGTTCCCGAAAACAAGCCGTTGACCCGAGGCCTGTCGGTCGGTCCGCGGGTCGATCCGGCGGCCTCAGCCGCCCAGGGCCGTTTCGTCCAGACCATCCGTGGCCGATCCACCCGTTCGCTCTCGGTCACCGAGCGTGAAGAAATCGCCACCATCGCCAAGGACAAGCCGAAAATCGATCTCGAGATCAACTTCGATTATAATTCGGCCGATATCAGCGCCAAATCATTGCCATCGGTGCAGGCTCTGGGACGCGCGCTTACCAATCCCGATCTGAAGGGCTCGACCTTCGTGGTCGCAGGTCATACCGACGCCGCCGGCAGCGAGAGCTACAATCAGGATCTGTCCGAGCGTCGCGCCGATTCGATCAAGCGCTATCTGGTCGACAAATACGGTCTGGTCGCCGCCGACCTGGTGACCGTCGGATATGGCAAGACCAAACTCAAGGACCCGGCCCAGCCGCTGGCGGACGTGAACCGCCGCGTGCAGGTCGTCAACATGGAAAGCAAGGCGACAGCGTCGAAGTAAACGGTGTGGCGCCGGGTAATTTTTCCAACTGCGTTTCAGGCCATTCTCGTCGTGCCCGGCCTTGTGCCGGGCATCCACGTCTTACTACACTGCGCAAGACGTGGTTCGCCGGGGACAAGTCCGGCTGTGACCAAAACCCACGACACTGGTCTGGATTGATCCGGCAATGACGCTTTCCGAATATCTCAAGTCTGCGATGGCCGTGGTTGGCCTCGTCGTTCTCGGAGGCGCATGGTACTGGTTTGAGCACCGCTCCCATCCCGAGGAAAAGGAAACGCCAAGCAACGCCCTGGTGATCGTCACGAAATCCACCAATGCCTGTTTCTCCGATCTGGTGCGGGTGACCGGTTTCATCGTGCCGCGCCGGGAGGCGGTGGTCGGAGTCGACCAGGAGGGATCCAGGGTTACCGATCTCTTGTCCGCGAAGGCGACATGGTCACGGAAAACCAGGAACTGGCCCGGCTTACGCCGCCGCCGTCGCAGCCCGGAGCGCCCGGGCGGTGCAAGGCCATCTTCACCGGTATCGTTGCGCGCGCCGGCGGCCGGCCTCGTCACCGAGGTCAGGACCGCCGTCGGCGCGCCGGCCTCGCCGCAGGCCGGGCCGATGTTCCGCATTTCCGTCAACAACGAAATCGAACTGGATGCCGAAGTGCCGAGCGTCCACATGCTGAAGCTCAATCCCGGCGCCACGGTGCGGATCAGCCGCGACAATGCGCCCGATCTGGTCGGACGCGTCAGGCTGATTTCGCCGCAGATCGACCGCGCCACCCAGCTCGGCCATGTCAGGATATCGCTCACCAACAACCCGTCGCTCAAGGTCGGCATGTTCGCGCGCGCCAACATCGACGCCAAGCGCAGCTGCGGCGTCGCCGTTCCGCGCACCGCCATTGACCATCTCACCATTCAGGTGGTCAAAGGGAATACGGTCGAGACGCGGAAGGTGCGGGTCGGGCTGGTGTCCGACACCTCGACGGAAATTCTTGAAGGCCTCGACGTCGGCGAAATCGTCGTGGCCGACGCCGGCACTTCGCTTGCATGACGGCGACCAGATCAAGACCATGTTCGCCGAGGAACTCGATCGAACGCGGGTACGCTGATGGCTCTCAATATCTCGGCATGGTCGATCCGAAACCCGCTTCCATCCATCGTGTTTTCGATCATCCTGCTGGTGCTCGGCTGGGTCAGCTTCACCAAGCTCGCGGTGACGCGGCTGCCGAGCGCCGATATCCCGGTGATCTCGGTCGCGGTATCGCAATTCGGCGCCGCGCCGGCCGAGCTGGAATCGCAGGTCACCAAGACCATCGAAGACGGCGTCTCCGGCGTCGAGGGCGTGCGGCATATTTCATCGTCGATCACCGACGGGCTGTCGCTGACGACGATCCAGTTCGCGCTTGAGACCAACACCGACCGCGCGCTGAACGACGTCAAGGACGCCGTCACGCGCGTGCGCAGCAACCTGCCGCAAAACGTCAACGAGCCGCTGATCCAGCGCGTCGACGTGATCGGCCTGCCGATCGTCACCTATGCCGCGATCTCGCCCGGCAAGACGCCCGAGCAACTGTCCTATTTCGTCGACGACGTGGTCAAACGCGCGCTGCAGGGCGTGCGCAACGTCGCCCAGGTCGAGCGTATCGGCGGTGTCGAGCGCGAAATTCTGGTGTCGCTGGATCCCGACCGGCTGCAGGCCGCGGGACTGACCGCCGTCAATGTCAGTCAAAGCCTGCGCGGCACCAATGTCGATCTCGCCGGCGGCCGTGCCGAGATCGGCAAGAACGACCAGGCCATCCGTACGCTGGCCGGCGCCAAGACCCTCAACGATCTCGCCGGGACCATGATTCCGCTGTTTGGCGGCGGCGAAGTACGTCTCGACGATCTCGGCACCGTCACCGACACCATCGCCGACCGCCGGACCTTCGCCCGCTTCAACGGCGAGCCGGTGGTGGCGCTCGGCATCAAGCGTTCCAAGGGCGCCAGCGACGTGGTGGTCGCCGCTGCCGTGCAGAAGCGCATCGATGCGCTGAAGGTCGCCTATCCCGATGTCGATCTGAAGCTGATCGACACATCGGTCGAATTCACCAAAGGCAATTACGAAGCCGCGATCTCGACCCTGTTCGAGGGCGCCATTCTCGCCGTCATCATCGTGCTTTTGTTCCTGCGCGACATCCGTGCGACCATCATCGCCGCGATCTCGCTGCCGCTGTCGATTTTCCCGGCATTCTGGGCGATGGACATTCTCGGCTTCTCACTGAACCTCGTCAGTTTTCTCGCCATCACGCTCTCGACCGGTATTCTGGTCGACGACGCCATCGTCGAGATCGAAAACATCGTGCGCCACATGCGGATGGGCAAGTCGCCCTATCGCGCGGCGCTGGAAGCCGCTGACGAAATCGGCCTCGCGGTCATCGCGATCTCGCTCACCATCATCGCGATCTTCGCGCCCGCAAGCTTCATGTCGGGCATCGCCGGGCAGTTCTTCAAGCAGTTCGGCATCACGGTCTCGGTGCAGGTGTTCTTCTCGCTGCTGGCTGCACGCTTCGTCACGCCGGTGCTGGCCGCCTACTTCCTGAAAGATCATGCGCACGACGATCCGCCGCCGGGCCTGGTGCTGCGAGGCCTACATCAGTCTCGTGACCTGGTCGGTGAGGCATTACTTCATCACCGTGCTGATCGGTTTCGGCATTTTCGCCGCCTCGATCTGGAGCATCACGCTGTTGCCGCAAGGCTTCCTGCCGGCGCAGGACACCGCACGCTCGCTGCTCGCGATGGAGCTGCCGCCCGGCTCGCAGCTTGCCTACACCGAGCAGGTCACCGAGGAAATCGTCGCGCGTTTGCGCAAACGGCCGGAGGTCAAGAGCGTCTTCGTCGATGGCGGCCGGGTGCCGCCAGGCATATTCGAGGTGCGCCGTGCGGCGCTGATCATCAACTACACGCCGAAAACCAGCCGCAAGATCACGCAGCGCGAACTTGAACTGGAGATCAGCAAGGAACTGGACAACGTTCCCGACATCCGGTTCTGGTTCCTTGATGAAAATGGATTGCGCGCGGTATCGCTGGTGGTTACCGGTGCGGACAGCGGCATCGTCGCCAACGTCGCCAGCGAATTGGCGAACCAGATGAAGCGAATTCCGCTGATATCTGACGTCATTTCCGAGACCTCGCTAGACCGGCCCGAACTGCGAATTCAGCCGCGGGCGGATCTTGCCGCTCGGCTTGGCGTCTCCACTGAAAGCCTGTCGCAGACGATCCGTGTCGCCACCATCGGTGACGTCGGCCCGGCGCTGGCCAAGTTCGACGCCGGTGACCGGCTGGTGCCGATCCGCGTCCAGCTCGAAGACGCCGCGCGCGGCGACCTGCAACTGCTCGAACAGTTGCGGGTGCCGCTGGGCGAGCACGGCGAAAAGGGCGGCGTGCCGTTATCGGTGGTCGCCGACATCAAGCTCGACCAGGGCCCGACCAGCATCAATCGCTACGACCGGGAACGCCAGGCCACTGTGGCGGCCGACCTCGTCGGCACCGCTGCGCTCGGCGACGCCACCAAGAAGATCTACGAGCTGCCGGTGATGAAGAGCCTGCCGAAGGGCGTCAAGGTGAGCCCGTCCGGCGATGCCGAAAGCCTCAACGAATTGTCGGCAGGTTTCGCCACCGCCATCACCGCGGGCCTGATGATGGTCTATGCGGTGCTGGTGCTGCTGTTTGGAACCTTCCTGCAGCCGATCACCATCCTGTTCTCGCTGCCGCTCTCGATCGGCGGCGCTATCGCCGCCCTGCTCCTGACCGGCAAGCAACTGACCACGCCGGTGTGGATCGGCATGCTGATGCTGATGGGCATCGTCACCAAGAACGCCATCATGCTGGTGGAATTCGCGGTCGAATCGATCCGCGAGGGCAAGCGGCGCGATGAGGCGATCATCGACGCCGGCATGAAACGCGCGCGTCCCATCGTCATGACCACGATCGCCATGGCCGCCGGCATGATGCCCTCCGCGCTGGCATTCGGCGCCGGCGGCGAATTCCGCTCGCCGATGGCGCTGGCGGTGATCGGCGGCCTGGTATTCTCCACCGTGCTGTCGCTGGTGTTCGTGCCGGCGATGTTCATGATGATGGACGACCTCGGCGCCCTGATCTGGCGCTTCGGCAGGAAACTGCTGGCCAATAGCGGCGAGGGCGAGCAAGGGCAGGACACGCGTACCACCGACCGCAAGGGACCGCCGCCCGCGATCATGCGTTCGCCGGCGGCGGAGTAGGCACGAATATCGTCAGCCCGGCGGGTCGGCACAGCGCGTGGCTCGATGACGACAGGGACCGCCGGCCGCAGGATTGGACTGGCAAGATTTGTCGGAGCAAGATATTCTTGTCGCTATGGTTTTTGCTCGCATCACCATCGATCCTGCGGTCTGCACCGGCAAGCCTTGTATTCGTGGGCTTCGGTTTCCGGTGGCGCGCCTGCTTGGCCTGATGGCTGCAGGCGAGACGCGCGACGCGATTCTCAAAACCTATCCCTACATCGAATCCGCCGACATCGACGAAGCATTGCGCTATGCGGCTTTCCTCGCTGAAGACGAGACGGTCGAACTGGCGCCCATCGTTCCTGCCAAGTGAAGTTTCTGATTGATATGCCGCTGTCGCCTGCACTGGCGACCTGGCTTGGCGATCAAGGGCACGACGCCGTACATACCGCCGGTTTGGGTCTACACCGCGCGACCGACAGTGAGCATCATCGCCCGCGCAAGCCTCGATGTGCGAACCATTATCACCGCCGACCTCGACTATCCGCGCCTGCTCGCTGCCGCAAGCGCCAGCGAGCCAAGCTTGATTCTGTTCCGCAATGGTAACTGGTCCGAAGTTGAAGCGCGCGCACGATTGGGCGAGATTTTTATGACGCTGACGGAAGCGGACATTGCTCACAGCATCATCGTGGTGGATCGCGATCGCGTGCGGCGACGAAGGCTTCCGATCAGGGAATAGTCATCCCCCTACTCGTTCCGCGCGACCGCCGTCAGCTTGTTCATGTTCTGCAGCAAAATCCGGCCACGCTGCAGATCCAGGATGCCGTCCTTGCGCCAAAGCTGCAGTTGACGATTGACGCTTTCGCGGGCGGCGCCGACGAAGACGCCGAGCTGCTCCTGCGAGATGTGCACTTCCGATCCGAAATCGGAGGCCAGCGCGCATAGCCTGCGCGCCAGCCGAACCGGCAGCGGCTGCAGCACGGATTCCTCCATCCGCTCGCTCATCCAGCGGATGCGCTGGCACAGAAGCTGGATCAGCTTGACCGCGACCTTGGGCTCGCGCTCGAGATGGGCGAGGAAGTCTTCGCGGCGCAGCACAAACAACTCGGTCGGCTCGCCCGCGGTCGCGTCCGCGGTGCGGCTTTCGCCGTCGAGCACCGCTACCTCGCCGAACAGGTCGCCCGGGCCCATGAAATTCAGGGTCAGGCGGCTGCCGTCGGAGGCGCCGGTCTCGATCCGGATCTGTCCGCGGCGGACCCCGAACAAGGCATCGCCGTCATCGCCCTTCTGGAACAGTACCTCGCCGACGCCGAGCTGCTGGGTGTGGCAAAGGCCGGAAATCCGCTGCAACTCGTCAGCGCCGAGATCCGCAAACATCGGATTCATCTTGAGGATAACCGCAAATTCGGTCTGCTTGCTCATGGAAATTCCTTTGGAGCCTTTTGAAGTTGCTGAAGTTGCCCAACGGCCCGCGAAAATGCGCGTCCCGGCGAGTGTGTCATAAGTCACATAACTTTGCAGCCCCCGGCGTTATTTTCCGTTGCTTTGGGCTGCTCCCCTTTCCGGGATAAGCTCAGGACAAGAGCCATGCCCGGATATGGCGTGGACAAAATCGACGTCGCTTGCCCGGTCTGGAATATCGAGATGAGAGCTCTGAAAATCGCCGGCGCCGCCCTCGCTGCCGTGATCGTCGCCATCGTACTGTTGCTGGTGATCGGAATCCCTTCCGGCTTCCTGACATCGCAAATCCAGGACCGTGTCGCACAGGCAACCGGCTACAGGCTGACGATCGCGGGCACGACCCGGGTCGGCCTGTGGCCATCGCTGAACGTGACGCTGAACGACGTCACGCTGCAGGACCCGAAGGATCGCGACGTCAGCAATCGCCTGACCGTCGGCAGTGTCCGGGCCGACATGACGCTCGCAAGCGTGTGGTCCGGTCATCCGCAAATCACCGAACTCGTGATCGCGCATCCGGTCGTCTACATGCCGCTGCGGCGCGAACGCAATGCAACACCTTCCAGCCCGTCGCCCAAGCCGGCGACCAACGCCGGCACGGCGGATGCGAATGCGTTCGCGATCGAGCGCGTGAAAATCACCGACGGCGCCATCGTGCTTTCCAATCTGCGCGACCGCGTCGAACACCGCATCGACGGCCTCACCGCCGATGCCAGGATAGGCGCTGACCGCAAGATCGTCGTGACCGGCAATGCGCGCAGCGGCGAGCATCCGCTGACATTCGGGGTCAAGGCGACTGCACCGAATTTCCCGGTCGAGCGCCAGACCATCCCGATCGAGCTGACGCTGGATAGCGGCGGCCTGCTCGCCGGCGCCGCTGTCGGCGAGGTCCGACATCCGGCTCAACGGCGCGGTCGCGATGGTCAATGGCCTGAGCGGAACGCTCGGCGACAGCGCGTTCAACGGATGGGCGTCGGTCGATTTCTCCAGCAAGCCGCTGGTGAAACTGGATCTGGATTTTCAGCGGCTGGATATCGCGATGCCGAAAGCGGGCGCTGCGTCCGCGCCGCCAGCCTCCCGACAAGCAGGGCCCGCAGCCGTGGAGCGACGCCTCGATCGACGTTGCCGGCCTGAATTATGTCGACGCCCAGATCAGGATTTCCGCCGCCGCCCTCAACATTGGCGAAGCGCATTTCGCGCCGGCTGAGATAGACGCCGCCCTTGCCGGCGGCGTGCTCAGGGCCAGCTTCGGGCATCTCGGCGTCTACGAAGGCCAGGCCAACGGCGAACTCACCCTCGATGCCTCGTCCGGCAATCCGGCTTACGCGCTGCGCGCCGATCTCGCCGGCGTCCGCGCGCTGCCCCTGCTTCGCAGTGCGGCCGACTTCGACAAGCTCGATGGCACGATGCAGGCGAAGATCGCCGTGTCCTCCTCCGGCAACAGCCAGCGCGCCATCGTGACGGGCCTGAGCGGAACCGTGTTCACCGTGTTCCAGGACGGCGCCATCAAGGGCCTCAACGTCGCGCAGATGATCCGCTCGCTGACATCGGGGACGCTGTCGGGCTGGCAGGAAACCCGGGAGCAGGCCACCGACCTCACGCAGCTGTCCGCTTCGTTCCGCATCGACCGCGGCCAGGCCACCACCACCGATCTCAATCTGGTCGGCCCGCTGGTGAAGATGACGGGCGCCGGCACCATCGACCTCGGCACCAAAATGATCGCGTTCCGGGTCGAGCCGAAACTGGTGATGACCACCGAAGGCCAGGGCCGCGCCACCGATCCGGTCGGGCTCGGCATTCCCGTCATCATCGACGGTCCATGGGCCGCCCCGCGAATCTATCCCGAAATGGCCGGCATTCTGGATAATCCGGATGCGGCCTATGCCAAGCTGAAGGAGATGGGCAAGGGCCTGTTCGGCGGCGGCGGCGGCTTGGTGGACTGGGCGCCTCGGCGGATCGGGCGGCAGCGGTTCGACGGGTGACGGCTCGAACAATCCGCTCGGCGCCAAGCTCGGCGAGACCCTGGGCAATCTGCAGCAGGGCTTCGGCCACAGCCGCAATATTCCGCCGCCGGCCTCGCCCGATCCCGCATCCCCCGCCCCGGCCGCGCCGCCACCAGAGCGATTCGATTCCGCAGGACCCGCAGGACAGCCAGCCGATGAACGACATGCTGCGGCAGTTGTTCAATCGAGTCCCCCAGCAAGCGGCCCGTCCGCCACCTCCCCCGCAAGGGCGGGGCGAGGCGGCCGAATTGTGCTAGAAATGAGCCGTACGAGGGATCGGGATGATCGGGTTCAGGGACACAATCTGGCGGTTGCGCGAAGGGTTGTTTGCCAAATACGTCATCTACGCTGGTCGGGCTCGTGGTGTTCGTGCTGGCGGTGAACGGGGCGCTGGAGACCTGGATCAATTACCGCGGCGACCCGGACCACGCTGACCGACGCGATGGCCGAGAAGGCCGAAGCCACCGCGCGGCGGATCGAGCAATCGGTCACCGAACTGGAGCGGCAGATCTCCTGGGTGACCCGCGCCTATTCCACACGCTGGAGCAGCACCACGCCGACTATGTGCAATTGCTCAACCAGGTGCCGGCCGTCAACCAGCTCTCGCTCGATCGACGGCAAGGGCCGCGAACAGCTGCGGCTGTCGCGCACGCCAGATCGTGGTCGGCGGCGGCGGGATCGATTTTTCCCGCGACCCGCGCTTCACCGAGACCCTGACCCGCGGCGTGACCTACGCGCCGGCCTATTTCAGCGGACCGGCAACCGCTGATGTCGATCGCGGTGTCGCATTCCGGATTCAATGCCGGCATTACGCTCGCCGAAATCGATCTGCGTTTCCTCTCCGATTTCCTCGGCGACGCCCAGGTCGGCAAGGCCACCTTTGCCTATGTGGTCGATCCGCACGGCCAGGTGCTGGCGAGTTCCGCCAAGGGGCCCGAGGTCGGCAAGGACCTCTCCGCATTGCCGCAAGTCGCCGCGTTGATGAAGCCCGGCGGCGAGGCCGCAGGACTTCCGGCACCGACGCCGACGGCCATTCGGTGCTGACCGCCGCCAATGCGGTGCCGAAACTCGGCTGGTTCGTGTTCTTCGAACAGCCGACCGGCCCAGGCGCTGGCGCCGATCCGCGATCAGCTGCTGCGGGTCGGTCCTGCTGATCCTGCTCGGCCTGATGGTCGCGATCCTGGCCGGCACGCTGCTCGCGCGCCGCATGCTGATCCCGATCACGGCGCTGCGCCGCGGCGCGCGGCGGCTCGGCGCCGGCGATTTCAGCCATCGCATCGACGTCCACACCAACGACGAGCTGGAAGAACTCGCCGACCAGTTCAACAGCATGGCCGGCCAGCTCGCCGAGACCTATTCGGGCCTCGAATCCAAGGTCGAGGAGCGCACCCGCGATCTCGCGCAATCGATCAATGAGCTGAAGGTGCTCGAGGAAGTCGGCCGCGCGGTCGCCTCCTCGCTCGATCTCAACGCCGTGCTGCCGACGGTGGCGGCGCGCGCGCTCGAAATCACCCATGCCGACGCGGTGCTGATCTACGGCTATGATGCCGCCAAGCAGCAGTTCAACCTCTCCGAGGCCATCGGCATCGACAAATCGGCCGAAGGCGCGCATCTCGTCGATCGACCAGGACAGCAGCGCGCTCGGGCGCGGCCGCCGCCAAGGGCGAGCCGATCGCGATTGCCGATTTGACCAACGCCGCCGATCATCTGCTGCGCGACGTCGCGGTCGCGGCCGGATTTCATTCGGTGCTGGTGGTGCCGCTGGTCGACCAGACCGGCATTCTGGGATCGCTGGTGGTGCTGCGCCGCGCCGCCGGCGAATTCTCGCCGAACCTGATCGGCCTGATGCGAACCTTCGCGCATCAATCGGTGCTGGCGATGCGCAACGCGCGGCTGTTCACCGAAGTCGATCAGAAGGGCCGCGAACTGGCCTCCGCGCATTCCACCGTGCAGCAGCAGGCCGGCAAGCTGCGGGAACAGACCGACCAGCTGCTCGACTGGAACAAGTCGCTGGAGGAGCGCGTCGAGAAGCAGCTCGCCGAGATCGAACGCATCCGCAAGCTCGAGCGTTTTCTCGCGCCGCAGGTGGCGCAACTGATCGCCTCCTCCGACGGCCACGACAATCTCCTGGACAGCCACCGCCGCGAAGTCACCGTGGTGTTCTGCGATCTCCGCGGCTTCACGGCCTTCACCGAGAGCACCGAGCCCGAGGAAGCCATGGCCGTGCTGCGCGAATATCACGCCGCGCTCGGCGAATTGATTTTCCGCTACGAAGGCACGCTCGACCGCTATGCCGGCGACGGCGTGATGATCCTGTTCAACGCGCCGATCCAGTTCGACGATCACGTCAAGCGCGCGGTCAAGATGGCGGTCGAGATGCGCGACACCATCGGCGCCCTGACCGAGAGCTGGCGCAACCGCGGGCATAGCCTCGGTTTCGGCGTCGGCATCGCGCTCGGCTATGCGACGCTGGGCCAGATCGGCTTCGAACAGCGGCTCGAATACGCCGCGATCGGCAGCGTCACCAACCTGGCTTCACGGCTGTGCGACGAAGCCAAGGCCAACCAGATCGTGGTGAGCCGGCGCGTCTACGGCATGGTCGAGCACTGGGTCGAAGCCGCGCCGCTGGATGATTTGCAGCTGAAGGGCTTCAACCATCCCGTGCTGGCGATGGAGATCTTGCGCTGGCGCGAGCGAGGGAGAAGCGGCGGAGGTTGCGGAGCCAGCGCCTGCAACGGCGCGGCGGAGTTAGCAGGCGGCGTAACTCACGCCTCTCTCAACGTCGTCCCTGCGAACGCAGGGACCCATACACCGCGGCCTCGCGGTTTAAGCGACACTGTTCGATGACTTTTGCACAACCCCACGGCCTGTGGTTATGGGTTCCTGCGTTCGCAGGAACGACGTTGTGAGTTAGGTTTCAAACAGCCAATCCCGTCATTGCGAGCGAAGCGAAGCAATCCAGCTTTGGCGCGGCGAAACAGGAAGCTGGATTGCTCCGCCTTCGCTCGTTGAGCTACGGCGGACACGTCGTCGCTGCCGCTCCTCGCAATGACGAATTCAGAACACACCTCCGCATTCCCGCGGCAGCAGCTGCGCCCGGGTCATGCTTCGAACCACCGCCTTCAACAAAATGAGGGCGCACGGAACGCCGGGCGCACAGGGCACCCGCAGCCTCGCATGCAAAAAGGTAGAAAAGCACACGAGCATAGTCACCACGGACACACCGGGATCACCCGGCGTTCCCGCGCGCAATGGTGTTACGGTTACTTCGTGCTCTCCCCGGTGAGCCTCGCTCTATTGCCACCGTCGCCGGCGGGGCAACTCCGCCGAACTTGACGCCGGCGTGAGGGCGTCAGGACCACACGACTTCACCGTCCGCAGCGCGTGCAGCCATTCTGTCCACGATCGCAAAGATCGCGCCTGGCGCAGCCCACGTCCATCGCATCCCGCCCCGCGTCCGTGACGATCGCGATACGCCCCTCTTTGCGGGGCGGGACGGGAAAGATGTAGCGGTGATTTGGGTGTTCTGAAAAGCAGAATATTTTTGCGGAAGGGGCTTGACAGGATTTTGGTGATTTGCCCGATCGGGTGGATTCGATCGAGGGGACGAGAGAAATTCGTGCGTTGGGCACAACGTTGACTGATTAAATCTTACGCCACGGCACTGTCATTAATGGCCTGGATTTCGGCGACCAGCCGCGTGATCTTTTCATCGCTGAAGAGTTTTCCGGTCCGGTCGGAGCTAGGTCCTGCCTCCACCGCTGCTTCGTTCACGGCAGGGAATTCAGCTGCGAGAAAGGCGAAGTTGACATCGGGCGCCGCTACTTGGCCGCGTCGATCAATTCGATATCTTTCCTGAGCAGCGTGTTCACCAGTGTGCTTAGCGAAACGCCCCGCGCCGAGGCGCGCTCGGATGGAAAGTCGAGCACCTCCGGGTCCAGATGGACCGGCGGCACGAGGCGCGCGCCTTCGCGAAAGAACTTGCCGCGCTTGGCGGCAGAAAAGTCATATTCGTCCTTCATCGGTTCACCCTTCCTCGTATTGGCGGACTTCGCGGCGTGTCGGGTGGCGAGCCGAGATGATGCGTATCGCCGCCCGATCCGCGGACAACTCGATCCAGGTATGCACGACCAGCAGTAAATTGCTGGCGGGAATTCCGGCCGATGGTCGTCTCCTGAAAGCTTCTGGTCAGCGGCATCATCGCTTCCCCCTCCAATGGTACCGCGTATGATACCATGATGATCAGGTTCATGCCGCTTGGCTCCCCTGCCGCGCTTCTGGTATCGATAACCCAGCAATTGCGACTGGAATTCCGATGAATCATCTTGCCGCGCGAAAACTCCCGCCCCTGCTAATCGCCATCCTCCTCACCCTCGCCTCCCCCGCCTTCGCCGCGGACGAGCCCGACGCCCCCAAGGGCGCGGCGGTCACGGTGCTCAAAGCCGCGAAGTCGTGCTTTTCGGCGATCGTCGAGGTGTCCGGCATCGTGATTGCGCGGGAGGAGACGATGGTGCGGCCGGATCGGCCGGGCCTGAAGGTGGCGGAGGTGCTGGCCGATGCCGGGGATAACGTCTCGGCCGGGCAGACGCTGGCGCGGCTGACGCTGCCCGAGGGCGGGCAGCAGGCGGTGCAGGCGCCGGTGGCGGGCGTGATCTCGGCGTCCTCGGCGGTGCTGGGGGCGATGGCGTCGGGCAAGGGCGAGGCGCTGTTTTCCATCATCGCGCGCAGCGAATACGATCTGGTCGGGCTGGTGCCGGTGCAGAATATCGCCAAGCTCGCGGTCGGCCAGACCGCGCGGATCAAGATCATCGGCGCCGGCGAGGTCGACGGCAAGGTGCGGCGGATCGCGACCACGGTCGAGCCCAACAGCCAGCTCGGCCAGGTGTTCATCGGCGTCGCCGCGAACCGGCGCCTCTTGGTGAATTCATCCGGCCGCGCCCAGATCAAGACCGGGCAGAGCTGCAACATCGCGGTGCCGCTGACCGCGATCCTCTACGGCACCGGCGGCACCGTGGTGCAGGTGGTGCGGCGGTCGCGGATCGAGACCCGGGGCGTCGATGTCGGGCTGATGTCCGGCGGCCAGGTCGAGGTCAGCAAGGGCCTGCAGGAAGGCGACATCGTGGTGGCCCGCGCCGGCGCGCTGCTGCGCGAAGGCGATCCGGTGCGCGCTGTCATGGCGGGCGGGGAAGGGAAGTAGGGGGCTGGCGGCTCCAATCTTGCGTCGTCCCTGCGAACCAACGGGTCCGGCTATCGCCGGCCCGATGGCAGGCGCAGGGACCGATAGCCGCCGGCGGTCGTTGTTGGAAAACGGCGTCTGCGATAGTGCCTTATCGACAGCTCACGCGGTATGGGTCCCGGCGCGGAGGCCGGGACGACAGTTGGATTTTATTTGCGTATCGCAAAACCAGCGTCGTCCCTGCGAACGCAGGGACCCATAATCACCGGCTCCGATTATTGAGCGCGACAATCTCCACAGCTATCCTGTGGAACATGTATTACGTCTACATTCTTGCGAGCCGGCGGCACGGAACCCTGTATATCGGGGTGACTAATTCCATCGCAAAGCGGTTGGAACAGCATCGAAATGGCACCGGCTCCGCCTTTGTCAAAGCCCATAGCGTTTACCGTCTGGTCTATCTGGAATCCTACGACCGCGCGGACGAGGCGATCGCGCGCGAGAAGCAACTGAAACGATGGAAGCGGGATTGGAAGATCGAGCTGATCGAGCGCGACAATCTTGAATGGCGCGATCTCAGCGATTTGCTGGTTTAGCTGTATCCGTTTGGCAGAAGGCGTCTGCGACAGTGCCTCGTCGATAGATCACCCGGTATGGGTCCCGGCGCGGAGGCCGGGACCACGGGAGGATTTTATTCGCATGTCATCAAAATGAGTGTCGTCCCTGCGAACGCAGGGACCCATACCGCGTGATCTGTCGGTAGAACTTTATCGCGGACGCCTCGCGCAATAACCACGGCCGGTGGTTATGGGTCCTGCGCCTGCCATCGGGCCGGCGATAGCGGACGTTGTTCGCAGGGACGACGCGAGCGAGTAACATCAGCCGCCCGCGCGGTCGGTCATCACAAAACTCACGTCTTCCAGCAGCGTCGAGGAAACCGAGGGCACCTGTTCGCCGTCGGAGGCGCGGGAGATGGCGACGCGGGTTTTGTTGAAGATGGCTTCGGCGCCGGCGGCGCCGTGGGGCCGGGCGTTGATGTTGCTGAGCAGTTCGGCCATCAGCACGCTGTGCTGGCCCTTTGAATCGTCGACGACCTTGCCGGGCGTGGCGGAGGACAGGATCAGCGCGTTGTCGGGCGGGCTGATCGGGGCGAGGCCATGGGAGTAGGCGCGGAAGCGGCGCTCATAGGGGTTGCGGCGCGAGGCGTCGATGACGACGAGTTTGGCTTTCGCGCCCTGCTCCTTCATGGTGTCGAGCACCTGCTCGACGCTGAAGCCGTCGCGGCGCACGTCGGCTTCCTTCCAGATCGCGGCATCGACCGGGATCATGTAGCTCTCGCGGCCGACCTGCACGCCGTAGCCGCCGAAGAACAGCATCACCACCGTATCCGGCCTGATCTTCGCCTTCATGCGGCCGATGGCGCGCGCCATGTCATCCCGGCTGGCGTCTTCGATCACGTCGACATCGAAGCCGTTGTGGCGCAGCGCCTCGGTCAGCGCGCGGGCGTCATTGATCGGCTGCGCCAGCGGCGCGTTGGCGTCGGGGTAATGGCCGTTGCCGATGACGAGCGCGATTCGTGCGGCGCGCGGGGCGGCGACGCTGGAATCGGCCGCGGCGGTGGCATGCTCCAGCACCCGCATGTTCAGCGCGGCATGGGCGCCGATCGCCAGCGACACCACGCCGACCAGAGCGGCGGCAATGGTGACGGGGCGGCGGGAGAGATGGATGGGCCGAAACTTCATGCCGTTCATTCCTGGTCATGGCCTGCGCGCGCGAGGGGTTAGTCGCGCCACCGCCGTTTAGGTTTGAGGGGTGACCGCCGGTTTGGTGTCCAATTGTGCTTAATTTGCGGCACTGCAACAAACAATGCCTTAACCCGTGGGAGGCCGTTCGGCAATGCCGAACCCCATATATCGAGGACAGCCTTGCCAACCGGTTAACCCCTTGAACTCACCTCGTTAATTCGCCTTTCACCATGCGCCCAAATCGCCGCCTGACGCTGTGACCTCCATCACATTTGTGTTTCGCGGGCATTCGTATAGTTTTTTCAGCAACTTGAAGGCGCTCCGCTGGGTGGCGATGGGGCGGCCGGGCGTACGTGCGACGCATCGCACGGAAAGAATTTCATGACTTTTCACACCCTCGCCGGCGCCTGGCGCGCGCTGACGGCCCGGAAAGAGGGACCGTCGCTGTATGACGTCTGCGATCCCCTGCTGCTGCGCTATGCCGGCGGCGACGCCCATCTCGGCAAGTTCTACCGGACCGCGCTCGGCAATCCGGCGCTGCGGCCGCTGTTGCGCCGGACCGGTCTTCCCGAACTGAACGACGCGCCGCGGCTGGACGCCTTGCGCGAGGCGCTGACCCGGGCGCGCGACGACGCCGAGCCGGACTGGACCGAGATCGGCCAGCCGGTGGCGGATCTCCTGGACACGATCGACGTGGCGCATCCACAGCCGAAGCCCGCCGCGGCGGTGGCGCGCGCGCCTGACATCGCCGAAATCGAGACCGTGATCCGCTCCTGCGGCGCGCATCTGCTGGGTTCGTTCCGCCGCAACGGTTTCATCCCGACCTATGCCGCCTTCAACCTGATCGGCGATCCCGACATGGGCGGCCGTGAACTGCTGATGGCGCTGACCGGGCTGAACGCGCGCGGCTACAAGAACTCGACGCTGCTGTTCAATCTGGCGCGCATCTTCATCGCGCGCTCGCCGGCGCGGGCGCTGATCAACCCGCCATGGACCGGCATCGCCGAACCGCTGTGGGAGCCGATGCAGATCCGGCATCGCTCGGCCTATTACGATGCGTTCTTCACCGAGGCGCTGCTGAGCTTTGCCGAGACCGGGCATAGCCTCGCCGGACCAGACCACCGCCTCGCGCCGCGCGATCGCGGACATGGTGGAGTTCTGCCTTGCCACCAGCCGCGAGGACGTGCCGGCGCGGGACGGCACCACCGTCAGCGTCATCACCGCGCTGGCGCCGCTGCCGCATCCGCGGTTTTCCCGATTCTTCTCCCAGATCAAGCAGGACCTCGGCTTCGGTATCTATGTGCCGGATTGCGACACCACGGCCTGCGCGTTCTCGGCTGCGACGCAGGCCGGCTCCGACGATCCGATCCTCGACCAGCCGCTGCTCGACTTCTATGCGGGCTATCAGGTCGGCGGCGGCGCCAACGAGCCCAAGGTCACCGTGCCGCTCAACGACAATATCGATTACGAAGGCGGCGTCGTCACCTGGATCGACAATCTGGCGGGCGAGCGGCCCTTCGGCAACGATCTCGATCCGACGCTCAATCTCGACATTCTCGAAGTCTCTTTCCGCAACTGCGCGCGCTGGAAGATCATCGAGACGCCGGCGCGGCTCGACACCGTGCGGCGGATCATCGGCTTCCAGAAACGCCTCGCCGCCTCCGGCGCGTTCACCGATCCGCGCTCGCATATCTATTATCTGCCGGAATTGTATTGCGCCTATTTCGGCCGCTGCTACGCCGCCTTCATCGCGCTGCCATTGGCCGCCCGGCAGGCGATCGATCCCGACGGCGCGTTCGATTTCATCCGCGGCCGCGTGCTGGCCTATGTGCAGACCGTGCTGATCGCAGGCGAGATGAACGCGTTCGACGCGGCACTTGCGCTGATCGCGCTCGGCCATCTCGGCGCGGATCCGGCAAGCTTCACGCCGGCGCTGCATTGCATCGTCAGCACGGTTGGCGAAGGCGGCCGGCATGGGCCGTTCAAGGCCTATGAGTGGAACAAGATGAAGACCCCGACGCGGATCCTGGTCGGCGGTCCCGAAGTGACCTCCGCCTTCGTGCTGATGGGCCTGGCGCTGGCGCGGCGGGCGATGCGGGGAGGAACGGGCGCTTAAACACCGCTCGTCATACTCCGCGAAGGCGGGGTATCCAGTACGCCGCGGCTTCTCGGTTCTATCGCTGGCGCCTCTGGAATACTGGATCACCCGCTTTCGCGGGTGATGACGGAAGAGAGGAGGATAGCCTGCGTTTCTCGCGTTAAGTTGACGACAAAACGCCGCGGCGGGCGCTGGCGCGGCGGCCCCATCCGCACCACAATCCGGCAGCACGGTGATACCATCGGACATTGAAGACGGCCTTTTTTCATGATCATGAAATTCCTTGCCGCGATGACGATCCTGCTGCTGCCGGCGCTGGCGCAGGCCGCCGACATCACCGGCGTTCCGAAAATCCGCGACGGCGACCAGATCCAGATCGGCACCAGCCGCATCCGGCTCTCCGGCATCGATGCGCCGTCGGTGGACCAGCTGTGCCTCAACAACAGCGGCGAGCGCTGGACCTGCGGCGTGGCGGCGCGCGACGAACTCATCAAGCATGTCGAGCAACAAGTCCTGGACCTGCCATGCCCGTCAGGCTCCCGACCGCCGCGGCCGCATGGTCGCGCGATGCGAGGTCGACGGCGAAGACATCCAGAAATGGCTGGTGAAGAGCGGATGGGCGCTGTCCTATGTGCGGTTTTCCCATGATTACGATGCCGACGAGAAGGCCGCGCGCGAGGCCAAGGCCGGCATGTGGCAGGGCGCGTTCATCGCGCCTTGGGACTGGCGCGTCCGCAACAAGAAGACGGCGATCCTCGGCGCCGGCAAGGCGCCGGAAAACGCCAACGCGATACTGCTGGCGTCGGCTTCCGGGTCGGTCGCGCCGTCGCCCGACTGCATGATCAAGGGCAACGTCAACCGATCAGGCGAATGCATCTATCACCAGCCGACCAGCCGCTGGTACGCGCGGATCGAAATGAAGATCAGCAAGGGCACGCGCTGGTTCTGCTCGGTCGAAGACGCCGAAGCCGCCGGCTGCCGCGAGACCAAACGCTAGCCATGCACGCCGTGGCGGCGCCGGATCGTTCGCGGCTGCAACGCGCTTTGCTGCTCGCGCTGTTTCTGGTCGGCGTCTATACACTGATGGCCTATCTGGTGCTGCCGGCATTCTGGAATCATTACGAGCACCAGCGGAAACTCGCCACGCTGTCGATGCTGACGCACACGGCGCAGGGCATTCCCGGCGATCCGATCAATGTCGGCCTGGTCGGCAACGAGAAGGACGTGCTCTGCGCGATGCAGGCCGCCGGCTGGTATCCCGCCGATCCGGTCACGCTCAGATCCTCGATCGAGATCGTCGGCAGCGTGCTGCTGGACCGGCCCTATCGCGACGCGCCGGTGAGCAATCTGTATTATCTCGGCCGCCGCGAGGATCTCGCCTTCGAAAAGCCCGATGGCCGCAGCGCCGACCACCGCCATCATGTGCGGTTCTGGAAGGTGCTGGATGAAGGCGAGGAAAAGCGGCCGGTCTGGCTCGGCGCCGTGACCTTCGATCGCAGCGTCGGCGTCAGCCGCTACACCGGCGCCATCACCCACCACATCGATGCCGATCTCGACGCCGAGCGAAAGCTGCTCGCCGACGACCTCGAAGCCGCAAGGCTGGTGGAGGCCAAATATCAGGTGACCGGCATCGGACCGACGGTGGCCGGCCGCAACGGCGGCGGCGATCCCTATTACACCGATGGCGAAGTCTGGATGCTGCGACTGGTCGAAGCCTGCCAAAAGCAAACCGGACCCGCCACCGTCCTCCCCAGCCCGCCCGCGACCGAGTTCAAGGATCAGCTCTGGCAGGGGATCGCGCAGGCGTTGCGGAAATAGCGCTGCGCTCGTCATCCTGAGGTGCTCGCCGTCTTCGGCGAGCCTCGAAGGATGAAGGTCGCCGACGTCGCTGCCCATCCTTCGAGGCGCGCAAGAGCGCGCACCTCAGGATGACGGATCGATTGTTGCAGAAGTAAGGGAAGCTGGATTTCCTCGTTGCTTACGCTCCTCGCAACGACGGCTATTATGACTTGAATTCCGCGCCATTCCGCGCCATCCCTTCCCTCAAGACATCCTCACAAGGAAATACAAAATGACGGTTCGCGCGGGCCGGGAGTTTCTGGCGATTCCCGGGCCCACCACCATGCCCGATGAAGTGCTGCGGGCGATGCATCGCCCGGCGCTCGACATCTATTCCGATCAGATGGTCAACATGACCGACAGCCTGCTGGCCGATCTCAGCAAACTGTTCGTCACCAAAGGCCGTTCCTACATCTACATCGCCAACGGTCACGGCGCCTGGGAAGCCACGCTCTCCAACGTGCTGTCGCGCGGCGACAAGATCCTGGTGCTGGAAAGCGGCCGGTTCGCGGTTGGCTGGGGCAATGCGGCGGCGGCGATGGGCGCCGAGGTCGAGGTGCTGAAGGGCGACTGGCGCCGCGCGATACGCCCCGCACGAAGTCGAAGCGCGCCTGCGGCTGGACAAGGATCACGGCATCAAGGCGATCCTCGCGGTGCAGGTCGATACAGCGTCCGGCGCGATCAATGATATCGAAGCGATCGGCAAGGCGATTAAGGCCGCGGGGCATCCCGCTTTGTTCATGGTCGACGCCGTGGCGTCGCTCGGCTGCATGCCGTTCGAGATGGACGCCTGGGGCATCGATGTCGCGATGTCCGGCTCGCAGAAGGGCCTGATGGCGCCGCCCGGCCTCGGCTTCGTCGCCGCCAACGACCGCGCCCGCGAGGTGCACAAGAAGGCCGATTTGCGCACGCCCTATTGGGACTGGACCGAACGCGAAGGCCCGGAGCATTATCGCAAATATGCCGGCACCGCGCCGGTGCATCTGTTGTTCGCGCTGCGCCAGGCCATCGACATGCTGTTCGATGAGCAGCTCCCGAACGTGTTCCAGCGCCATCGCCTGCTGGCCGAAGCGGTGCGCCGCGCGGTCGGGGTGTGGTCGCAGGGCCAGGTGCTCGGTTTCAACATCGCAGAACCAAGTGAGCGGTCGGACACGGTTACTACCGTTGTCATGTCCAACGGTCACGATCCGGTAGCGCTGCAGCGCTATTGCAAGGAGAAATGCGGCGTGGTGCTCGGCGTCGGGATCGGCGAGCTTTCAGGGCAAGCGTTCCGGATCGCCCATATGGGCCACGTCAACGCGCCGATGATTCTGGGCACGCTGGGCGTGATCGAAGTCGGTCTCCAGGCGCTCGACATCCCGCACGGCAAGGGCGGCACTGAGGCCGCCATCGAATGGCTCGGCGAAAGTGTGAGGCCGTGATACGGGCAACTGTCACCTCTCCCTTCGGGAGAGGTCGGATTGCATCGCCAGATGCAATCCGGGTGAGGGCTTACGCGCTATCGATAGACCGTACCCCCTCACCCCAACCCTCTCCCCATGGGAGAGGGAGTTCACCGCCGTTGCCGAAGCATCGAGCCAATGCGTCTGTCATGGCGTCAATCCCATCAAAGTCTATGCCGCAATGTCTTTTCGGCGCCCCCGCATCCGTGCTTATATTGATCCGGCGATAAATAAAGAGGCCGACAACGGCGCGGGCGGTTTTGCGGGCCTGATGGCGCAAAACGCGACAGGGAGTGATGTGATTGGCGTCCGTTGATTTGCGTGGCCTGACCAAGCGATTTGGATCGCTGGCGGTGGTCGACAATGTATCGCTGCGGATCGACCACGGGCAACTGGTCTGTCTGCTCGGCCCGTCCGGCTGCGGCAAGACCACGACGCTGCGGCTGTTGGCCGGATTCCTGGAACCTTCCGACGGCGAGATCCATGTCGGCGACCGGCTGGTGTCCTCCAAGACGCGCACCCTGCCACCCGAACAACGCAACATGTCGATGATCTTCCAGAGCTACGCGCTGTGGCCGCATATGACGGTCGCCGAGAATATCGTCTACGGGCTTCGTTTAAGGAAAATGGATCGCGACACCATCGCGAAAAAACTCGCGGTCATCCTCAAGGCCACCAAGCTCGAAATCCTGGCGCAGCGCTATCCCGGCGAATTGTCCGGCGGCCAGCAGCAGCGCGTGGCGCTGGCGCGCGCGCTGATCGTCGAGCCGGAAACATTGCTGCTCGACGAGCCACTGTCCAACCTCGACGCCAATCTGCGCGAAGAGATGCGCTTTGAAATCCGACGGTTGCATGACGAATACCGCTACACGACTGTCTATGTCACCCACGACCAGTCCGAGGCGATGACCACCGCCGACCTGATCGCGGTAATGAACGCCGGCGTCATCGATCAGCTCGGCACGCCCGAGGACATCTACGACCGGCCGCAATCGGAATTCGTCGCGCGCTTCATCGGCGCCAGCAATGTCATCAAGGGCACGGCGCTTGACGAGAACCACGTGTCGTTTGCCGGCGCGACGCTGCAGGTGGTAGGCGCGAAACTGACCACCGGCCAGACCGCGCCGGTCGCGATCCGCCAGCACGACATCCAGTTGTCGACGACCGCGCCGCAGAACCAGCAGAATGCCGTCAAGGCCACCGTGACGCGCCAGGTATTTCTCGGCGCCAGCCGCGACTACATGGTCGAAACCGCCGATGGCACGACGCTGCGCATCATCACCGATACCGAAACCGCGGTTCCCAAAGGCACCGGGGTCTGGCTCACGCTGCCGCCGGAACGCTGCCGCGCGCTCAGCCGATAACAACAAGACAGGAGGCCGCGATGAAAACGCGAAAACCCTCGAGACGCGATGTCCTCAAAGGCGCAACCGCGCTGGCACTGGGAACCGTGTTCGCGGCACCTGCACGAGCGCAAGCGCCCCCGGCCGAAGCGATTACGCCGCAACTGATCGAAGCGGCGAAAAAAGAAGGCCATGTGGTCTGGTACACCTCGATCGACCTGTCGGTGTCGGAAAAGATCGCGGCGTCGTTCAAGGAGAAGTTCGGCGGCATTGAGGTGCGGGTCGAGCGCACCGGCGCCGAGCGCGTGTTCCAGCGCATCGGACAGGAATACGCCAGCAACGTCCACGCCGTCGATGTCGCCAATTCTTCCGACGCATCGCATCTGCTGGAATGGAAGAAGCAGGGCATCCTGCTGCCTTACGTGCCCGAGGATGTGGCGAAATACTACAAGCCGGAGCATCGCGACCCCGATGGCACCTATGCCGGTTTCCGTGCCACGCTGTGCCCGATCGCCTACAACACCAGGCTGGTGAAGGCCGAAGACGCGCCCAAAAGTTTCAAGGACCTGCTCGATCCCAAATGGAAAGGCAAGATCGTCAAGTCGCATCCCGGCTATAGCGGCAACACCCTGACCGCGACTTTTGAAACGGTCCGCGATGTCGGCTGGGATTTCTTCGAGCAACTGGCAAAGCAGAACGTCATGCAGGTGCAATCGGCGACCGATCCGCCGAAGAAGCTCGCGCTCGGCGAGCGCAGCGTGATGGCCGACGGTACCGAATATAATGTGTTCCTGCTCAAGGAATCCGGCCAGCCGGTCGAGGTGGTCTATCCGGCCGAAGGTACGCCGTTCTCTACCGGCCCCAACGGCATCTTCAAGGCGGCGCCGAATCCCAACGCGGCCAGGCTGTTCCAGAATTACTGCTTCACGCCGGAAGCGCAGCAGGTCATCATCGAGGTCGGCGGCCTGCGTTCGCTACATGCACAGGTCAAGGAAAAGGCGGGCCGCATGCCGCTCGCCGAGATCAAGCTCATGAAGGAAGACGCCGAGGGCGTCCAAAAGCAGAGCGAAGAAATCAAGGCGCGCTATCTGAAGATATTCCACGTCTGACTAAGACCGTCATTGCGAGCCAACGGGTCGGCGCGAAGCGCCGCCCGATGACAGGCCCCGCGAAGCAATCCAGCTTACGCCAACAACAAAAGCTGGATTGCTTCGTCGCTCCGCTCCTCGCAATGACGGCAAATGCAAACGCAGGAAACGACACGATGCAAAAAAAATTCCTCACCCGGCGCGACATAATCAAGGGCTCGGCAGCGCTCGGGCTGACCGTGTTCGCTTCACCGCTCAGGGCAGCGCCACCGGAACCGACCGCGATCACACCTGGCCTGATCGATGCCGCCAACAAGGAAGCCAAGGTCGTGCTGTACTCGTCCATGGATCTTCCCGTGGGCGAGAAACTCGGCAAGGCCTTCGAGGCGAAGTATCCGGGCATCCAGGTCCAGATCGAGCGCTCCGGATCGGAGCGGCTGTTTCAGCGGGTGGCCCAGGAATTCGGCTCCAATATCCACGCCGCCGACGTCATCAACACCTCGGATGCTTCGCATATCATCAGCTGGAAGAGGAACGGCTGGTTGGCACCGTTCGTCAGCGAAGATATCGCCCAGCATTTCCTGCCGCAGTTCCGCGATCCCGACGGCATGTCGGCGACGTCGCGCATCTATCTGTCGTCGATGGCCTATAACACCAATCTGGTGAAGCCGGAGGACGCGCCGGCCAGCTTTGCCGACCTGCTCGATCCCAAATGGGCCGGCAAGATGGTCAAGGGCCATCCGGCCTATAGCGGCACCATCATGACCGCGACCTTCCAGATCGTCCGCGAGCTCGGATGGGAGTATCTGGAAAAGCTGTCGAAGCAGCGCGTCATGCAGGTGCAGTCCTCCACCGATCCACCGAAAAAACTCTCGCTCGGCGAGCGGGCCGTAATGGCCGATGGCAACGAATATGGCGTGGTGCTGCTGAAGGAAGCGGGACAGCCGGTCGAGCCGATCTATCCCAGCGAGGGCTCGCCGACGATCTCGGGTCCGACTGCTATCTTCGCCACCGCGCCGCATCCCAACGCGGCACGGCTGTTCCAGGCCTGGCTGCACACCCGCGAGACCCAGCAATTCTTCGCCGACTACACCGCGCAATATTCGGCTCACGCGCAAGTCGTCTCGAAGCCGGGGCGACGCAGGATTTCCGAGCTCAAGCTGATGAAGGAAGATGCCGAGGGCGTGGAAAAAATGGCGGAAGAGATCAAGACGCGTTATGCGAAGCTGTTTCGGGTATAGGTTCGCATTAGCGCATCACACTCCCGTCATTCCGGGACGCGCCGTTTGGCGCGGGCCCGGAATCCATGTCGCAACGATAGTGGCTATGGATTCCAGGCTCGCGCTTCGCGCGCCCCGGAATGACGAGTGATTTTTGGATTGATAAGACATGACCATCACGACCACCAGCATCGACGGCACGCGCGGCAGGCTGGACTGGACCAAACCGGTGCTGTGGCTGTTTGCGGTGTGCCTGATCGTGCTGATCGTGGTGCCGCTGTCGTGGCTTGCGGTCTACGCCGTCACCGACAAGGCCAACCACCTGACGCTGCAGAATTTCGTCACGCTGTTTACCGATCCGGATTTTCTCGATCCGCTGATGACCACCGCGATCATCGCCACTACCTCCGCCGTGCTGTGCTGCCTGATCGCAGCACCCATGGGCTGGCTGGTGTCGCGCACCGACATGCCCGGACGGCAATTCATCCGCGCGCTGGTGACGGCCTCGTTCGTGACGCCACCGTTTCTCGGCGCGGTTGCCTGGGAATTGCTGGCCGCGCCCAACAGCGGATTGCTCAACCAGTTGTTCCGCTATCTGACCGGCGCCGAGTCCGACGAACACCTGTTCAATATCTATTCGCTGACCGGGATTATCTTCGTGATCTCCTGCTACACCTTTCCCTTCGTGTTCGTTCTGGTCGCCAATGCGCTCGACAACATGCCGGGGGAGCTGGAGGACGCGTCCGCGATCCTCGGCGGCAAGGCCTGGACCACCGCACGGCGGATCACGATTCCACTGGCGCTGCCGGCCCTCGTCGCCGGCGCCCTGATCGCGTTCCTGCAGGCCATGACCCTGTTCGGATCGCCGGCGATCCTGGCGCTGCCGGCCGGCTTCCATACCATGACCACGAAAATCTGGAGCCTGTTCCAGTATCCGCCGAAACTTGAACTCGCCGCCGCCGCCGCGGTGCCATTGCTGCTGCTGACCATTCTGTTGCTGCAGGCGCAGAAATTCATCCTGGGCCGCCGCGGCTATTCGGTGGTCGGCGGCAAATACGGCGCGCCGCGCCGCGTCGAGATGAAGCGATGGCGCTGGGCGGCGCTGGCGTTCTGCCTGGCGATGCTGCTCTCTCCGGTATTCCTGCCGTATTTCGCGCTGCTCAACGCCGCGTTCTCGCCGAATGCGACCACTCTGGTGACGCCCGCGACCTTCACGCTGCACAACATCGTGTTCGTGTTCACCGAATTGTCGGCGACCCAACTGGCGCTGAAGAACACCGTGATCCTCGGCACCTCTACCGCGACCATCGGCACCATCCTGGCACTCGTCATCGCCTATGTCACGACGCGACGGGTGATCGCAGGCTCCCGCGTGCTCGGCTTTCTTGCGACCGCGCCAGTCGCCGTGCCCGGCATCGTGCTCGGCGTCGGCCTGTTCCTCAGCTACACGCGGCCGCCCTTCGTGCTCTATGGCACGCTGTGGATCCTGCTGATCGCGTTCCTGACCATCAACCTGCCGTCCGCCTATCAGCAATTGCAGGCGGCATTCGCGACCATCCACCCCGAACTCGAGGATGCCAGCCGCATTCTCGGCGCCACACGGCTGCAGGCACTGCGCCAGATCACGGCCCCATTGCTGCGCACCGGTGTGATCGCGACCTGGTGCTTCATCTTTATCGGCGTGATGCGCGAACTCTCCGCCGCCATCGTGCTGTTCACGTCGCAAACCAAGGTGCTGTCGGTGCTGATCTACGACCTCAACGAAAGCGGCGATCTCGCCGCGATCTCGGTATCTGGGTATCGCGATGCTGGTCATTACCTTCGCGGTGGTATTCGCCGTCAACCAGATCCCGGGATTCGGCACCGGCGCGACGGCGCGGCTGCGCAATGGATAATCCTCATGGTGAGGAGACGCGTCAGCTGAATTCGCGAAACAATGTATCTCGTGTCCCGGACGCGGCGCAGCGTTCTTCACGCTGCTCCGCAGAGCCGGGACCCAAGCGGCAGCACGGCGTGCACGATGGGCCCCGGATCAGCAGCGCACCACGCCGCAAGTGCGGCGCGCTGCGCAGCATCCGGGGCACGCGACAACCTCATCCGCGGGATGAGGCACCTGAGAGGACCGAGTGACACAAACCAAACAACCCGCCCCCATCGCGCCGCGCCGGCCACATGCGTTCACGACCCACGGCATCACCGTCACCGATGACTATGCATGGCTGAAAGACGCCAACTGGCAGGAAGTGCTGCGCGATCCGTCGTTGCTCGACGTGGATATCCGCAAATATCTCGAAGCCGAAAACGACTTTACCGAAAGCCTGCTCGGCCACACCGCTTCCCTGCAGAAGATGCTGGTCGCTGAAATGCGCGGGCGTATCAAGGAAGACAATTCCAGCGTGCCCTCGCACGGACGGTCCATTCGCCTATTTCAGGAAATTCCGCGACGGCGGCCAGCACGAGATGTTCGCCCGCATGCCGCGCGACGGCGGCGCCACGGAAATCGTGCTCGATGGCGATGAATTGGCGGCGAGCCATGAATATTTCAAGTTCGGCGGCAGCCGGCATTCGCCCGACCACAGGCTGGTGGCCTGGAGCGCCGACATCAAGGGATCGGAATATTTCTCGATCCGGGTGCGCAACTGGTCCGATCGCGCCGACCATGACGACCTCATCGAGGAAACCGACGGCAGTGCCGTCTGGAACGCCGACTCCACGGCGTTCTATTATGTGAAGCTCGACGACAACCATCGTCCGATGCAGGTCTGGCGTCACCGGTTGGGCACGCCGCAGGCCGACGATGTTCTGATCTACGAAGAGCAGGATTCGGGCTGGTTCACCCATATCCATGAGAGCACCACCGGACGGTTTTGCGTGATCGCCGGCGGCGACCATGAAACCTCCGAACAGCGGATGATCGACCTTGCCGAACCTGATGCGCCGCCGCGCCTGGTCGCGACGCGTCAGCAAGGCGTGCAATATTCGATCGCCGACCGCGGCGACGAATTGTTCATTCTCACCAATGCCGACGGCGCCATCGACTTCAAGATCGTCACCGCGCCGATCTCGTCTCCGGCGCGAGCGAACTGGCGCGACCTGATCCCGCATCGCGCCGGCGTCTTCATCATCGACATCGACCTCTATGCCGGGCATCTGGTGCGGCTGGAGCGCGCCAACGCCCTGCCCGCCATCGTCGTCCGCGACCTCACGACATCAGACGAACACGCCATCGCCTTCGACGAGGCGGCCTACTCGCTGGACGCCATCGGCGGCTACGAATTCGACACCACCAATCTGCGGTTTTCCTATTCGTCGATGACAACGCCGTCGGAAGTCTACGACTACGACATGGCGAGCCGCGCGCGGACCTTGCGCAAGCGGCAGGAAATTCCCTCCGGCCATAACCCGGCCGACTATGTCACCACCCGCATCATGGCGACCTCTCATGATGGCGCGCAGGTGCCGGTCTCGATCCTGCATCGCCGCGATCTCAGCCGTGACGGCTCCGCGCCGCTGCTGCTGTATGGCTACGGCTCCTACGGCATGGCGATGCCGGCGTCGTTTGCCGCCAACCGGCTGTCGCTCGTCGATCGCGGTTTTGTCTACGCTATCGCGCATATCAGGGGCGGTTCGGACAAGGGCTGGGGCTGGTATCTCGACGGCAAGCGCGACAAGAAGACCAACAGCTTTGATGATTTCGCGGCCTCGGGCCGCGCGCTGATCGAGGCAAAATATACCAGCGCGGGGCGCATCGTCGGCCACGGCGGCAGCGCCGGCGGCATGCTGATGGGGGCGGTTGCCAACCGCGCCGGCGAATTGTTCGCCGGCATCGTTGCCGAAGTGCCGTTCGTCGATGTGCTCAACACCATGCTCGACGACACGCTGCCGCTGACGCCGCCGGAATGGCCGGAATGGGGCAACCCGATCGAAAGCGAAAAGGACTTCCGCACCATTCTTTCCTACTCGCCCTACGACAATGTCGCGGCACGGGATTATCCAGCTATCCTCGCGATGGGCGGGCTGACCGATCCGCGCGTTACCTATTGGGAGCCGGCCAAATGGATCGCGCGGTTGCGCGCGACCATGACCGGCGGCGGCCCGGTGCTGTTGCGCACCAACATGGGCGCCGGCCACGGCGGCGCCTCGGGCCGCTTCACCCGGCTCGACGAAGTAGCGATCGCCTATGCGTTTGCGCTGTGGGCGGCGGGGATGGCCGAGCAAGGCGAGGTGTGAGCGCGCATCTTGCACGGCTGCGCTCCGTCTCCCCGTTCTTCACGGGGTGAGGGGCTGTATCAACAAGCTCGACTCGCTGAGAGTCCTCCTCACCCGAAATTCGCATCCGCGAATTTCGACCTTTCTCCGCAAGCGGGGCGAGGTTAGGAAATCACCGCCCGGTCTTCTTCCGCCATGCCGCGAAATCGGTCAGCGTCTGCTCGTCGGTCGCGGGATAGAGCCCGAAAATCGAACGGCCGCCCTGCACCTGCTCGGTGACGAAATCCTCGAACGCGGTCATCTCGAAGGCTTCGTTCGCGATCTCGTCGGCCAGGTGCGCGGGGATCACGATCACGCCGTCGCTGTCGCCGAGAATGACGTCGCCGGGAAACACCGGCGCGTCGCCGCAGCCGATCGGGCCGTTGATCTCGATCGCCTGGTGCAGCGTCAGATTGGTCGGCGCGCTCGGGCGCTGGTGGTAGGCCGGAAAGCCGATCTTGGCGATTTCGGCCGAATCGCGAAAGCCGCCGTCGGTAATGACGCCGGCGCAGCCGCGCTTCATCAGCCGCGTCACCAGGATCGCGCCGGCCGAAGCGGCGCGGGCGTCCTTGCGGCTGTCCATCACCAGCACCGCGCCGGGCGGGCAATCCTCGATCGCCTTGCGCTGCGGATGCGAGCGGTCGCGAAATACTTCCAGCTTGTTGAGATCCTCGCGCGCCGGCATGTAGCGCAACGTGAAGGCCTCGCCAACCAGCGTCGGCTGATCCGGGCTCAGGGGATGCACATCCTGGATGAACTGGGTTCGAAAGCCCCGCTTGTAGAGCGCGGTGGCCACGGTGGCCGTGCTGATGGTCTTGAGCTTGTCGCGGGTCGCGTCGCTTAGTTTGGTCATGTGTTTCCGCCCTTGGGTTCGTCATTCCGGGACACGCCACCTGGCGTGGGCCCGGAATCCATACTCCCGATCGTGGTTATGGATTCCGGGTTCAAGGCTTCGCCTTGCCCCGGAATGACAGTTTCAATAAATCGATGGCTCACCCACCGGCGCGCCGAAACCGGTTTCGAGGAAGTCGAAATCGCATCCTTCATTGGCCTGCCGGATGTGCCGGGTGAACATCCAGCCATAGCCGCGCTCGAAGCGGGTCTCCGGCTGCTTCCAGGCGGCGCGGCGTTTTTCCAGCTCGGCTTCGGACACATCGAGGTTGATGGTGCGGGCCGCGACGTCCAGCGTGATCATGTCGCCGTTGCGCACCAGCGCCAGCGGGCCGCCGATATAGGATTCCGGCGAGACATGCAGGATGCAGGCGCCGTAGCTGGTGCCGCTCATACGCGCATCCGACAGCCGCACCATGTCGCGCACGCCCTGTTTCACGAGCCTGGTCGGGATCGGCAGCATGCCCCATTCCGGCATGCCCGGCCCGCCCTGCGGCCCGGCGTTGCGCAGGATCAGCACATGATCTGACGTGACGTCGAGATCGGGATCGTCGGTCGCCTTCTTCATGTCGGGATAATTGTCGAACACCAGCGCCGGGCCGGTGTGCTTGAGAAAGCGCGGCTCGCAGGCGCTGGGCTTGATCACGCAGCCGTCGGGCGCGAGGTTGCCCTTCAGCACCGCCAGCGCGCCCTCGGCATAGATCGGGTTCGCGACGGTGCGGATGACATCGTCATTATAAACTTCGGCGCGCGCGATATTCTCGCCGAGCGTCTGGCCGGTGACGGTCATGACATCGAGATGGAGATGATCCTTGATCCGGCTCATCAGGGCCGGCAGCCCACCGGCGTAGTAAAAATCTTCCATCAGGTATTTGTCGCCGCTGGGACGGACATTGGCGATGACAGGGACCTTGCGGCTGGCGATCTCGAAATCATCGAGGCCGATATCCTGACCGGCGCGGCGCGCCTGCGCGATCAAATGAATGATGGCATTGGTCGAGCAGCCCATCGCCATCGCCACCGTGATGGCGTTCTCGAACGCTTTCCGGCTCTGGATCAGCCGCGGCGTAAGATCTTCCCAGACCATCTCGACGATGCGGCGGCCGCATTCGGACGCCATCCGGATGTGGCCGGCGTCGGCGGCGGGAATCGACGACGCGCCCGGCAGCGTCATGCCGATGGATTCAGCGATCGCGGTCATGGTCGAGGCGGTGCCCATGGTCATGCAGGTGCCATAGCTGCGGGCGATGCCGCCCTCGACATCGACCCAATCCGCATCGGAGATTTTCCCGGCGCGACGCTCGTCCCAGAATTTCCAGGCATCGGAGCCGGAGCCGAGCGTCTTGCCCTTCCAGTTGCCGCGCAGCATGGGGCCGGCGGGAAGATAGATCGCGGGCAAGTTCATGCTGGTGGCGCCGAGCAGCAGCGCCGGCGTGGTCTTGTCGCAGCCGCCCATCAGCACCACGCCATCGACGGGATGGCCGCGCAGCAATTCCTCGGCGTCCATTGCCAAGAGGTTGCGGTAGAGCATGGTGGTCGGCTTCAGGAAGGATTCCGACAGCGACAGCGCCGGCAATTCCATCGGAAAGCCGCCGGCCATCAGGATGCCGCGCTTGACGTCGTCGACCCGCGACTTGAAATGCATGTGGCAGGGCTGCGCTTCCGACCAGGTATTGAGGATCGCGATAACGGGGCGATCCTTCCACTCCTCGGGCGCCAGACCCATCTGCATGGCCCGCGAGCGGTGGCCAAAGGCACGGAGATCGTCGGGGGCAAACCAGCGCGCGCTGCGGAGCGTTTCCGGGCTTTTCTTTTTTGTCATTGGCACACCTGTCACGAGACACAAGTTCATCTCACAGGCGGTCTACAGGGCGCAAGCTCCTCTTGAACTCTTCCAGCAGCCGAATGCCGGGGCGCTACAGGCGTCTCAAGCGCCGCGAATCCATGAATTTCTGGAGAAATCGTCCGGAGACGACAAATCTGAACCACCAAAACACCATCCGCCGCGTCTTCATCTGCTCACCCTCGCTGCTGTGGCCCCGGCTGCCACAGCAATAGCGCGACGGCCTGACGTCGGATGTGATCTGCTTCACATTTCGCGGTGCAACCGCGCCAGGAGCGTCCCCCGTTTATCCGACGAATATCAACCGCGCTGATTTGTCCGTTTACACCACCCGCAGGGCTGAGATGATCACAACAATTCTGAAAGGGAGGGCGACGATGCGGCGCGGGATTGGATTAATTGCGGCGATGGCGGTGCTGGCCGGCTCTTTCGCGCTCTGCACCGGCGCCCGCGCGCAGACCGCACCGACACCAGCGGAAAACGCGGCGCCGACCGCGGACAATGCGATCATGTTGACGATATTTTTGAAGCACGACCAGTCGCGCCCGCTCGGGGAACTCAATGCCCAACTTGAGAAGCAGGGCTTCTACAAGGCCTTTCCACCTGCCGGCATCGAGGTCGTCAGCTGGTATGTGATGATGGGGATTGGTCAGGTCGTCACGCTGCGGCTGCCGGCCTCGCGGCTGCGCGAGGTCAACCGCATCCTCGAGACCTCCGCATGGGGCGCCTATAAAACGGAATTCTACGCGACCTACGACTACAAGGCGATCGGCATCGCGAACCACGACAAGGCGAAGTAGGCGGTTTATCAACACGTCGTCCCGGCCTCCAAGCCGGGACGACCGGTTGAGATTCCGCAGCTACGCTACACCACCGCGTTTCTAGCCATCGCTTCCCTGAAATATTCCGCGCTGAGCTTCGGCGTCCGCTGCTGCGTTTTGTAGTCGACATAGACGAGGCCGAAACGGTTGGCGAAACCGTCGCTCCACTCGAAATTGTCCATCAGGCTCCAGTGGAAATAGCCTTTGACCGGCACGCCTTCCGCGGTCGCCCGGCGCAACTGCATCAGATGGTTGCGCAGGAACATGATGCGGTCGGAATCATCGACGGTGCCATCGGCGGCGATCTCGTCGCTCGCCCCGCAGCCGTTCTCGGTGATGTAGATCTGTTTTGTTTTCCAGAGCGACTGCACATGCCGCGGCGCCCAGTACATCGCCTCGGGACCCAGCAAATGCCAGGCCGACAGCATCCGCGGATGCGACTTGTTGAATTTTACCGGAGCGGAATCCCGAAGCCTTCGCGGACGCCACCACATACATCGCCGGGCGGTAGACATTGATGCCGATGAAATCGACCGGCGAGGAGATGATCTTGAGGTCTTCGTCGGTGAATACGGGGGCGTCCTTGCCGGCCGCCTTGAGATAGGCTTCGGTGTATTTTCCCTCCATCATCACGGTGAGGTAACCGGCGTTGATTTCCCGGGTTGCGATTTCCGCGGCCTTGATATTTTCCGGCGTCTCGATCGCCGGCACCGCGGTGCCGAGATTATCCGCCGGTCCGCACAGGGTCCCGGCTTTTGCGCTGGCGCGGATCGCCTGCACCGCAAGCCCGTGGGCGAGCACGGCGTTATGCCGGACCTGATGCAGCCTGCCGTTCGACAGCCGCAGGCCCGGAGCGAGTTCGATCCTCGCCTTCTTGCCGTCGATCTCGGTTTCGATGCCGCGATGACCGATATCGACGAAGGAAAACAGCTCGTTGATGGTGAAGAAGCGCGTGACCCGGTCGCTGAGTTGCGCCGCCATGTAGCCGGCATAGTCGGCGAACGCTTTTGCGGTGTCGCGCGATTGCCAGCCGCCTCTGTCCTGCAGCGCCTGCGGCAAATCCCAGTGGTACAGCGTCGCGAACGGTTCGATGCCGGCTTCGAGCAACGCATCGATCAGGCGGCGATAGAAGTCGAGGCCTTTCGGATTGGGCTGGCCGGCGCCGTCGGGAAAGATCCGTGGCCAGGCGATGGAGAAACGATAGGCCTTGACGCCCATGTCCTGCATCAGCTTCACGTCGTCGCGGTAGCGGCGATAGTGATCGTTGGCGACATCGGCATTGCGGCCGTCCTTGATCTTGCCGTGCGTGTGCGCGTAGGTGTCCCAGATCGAAGGGCCGCGGCCGTCCTCTTTCACCGCGCCCTCGATCTGATAGGCTGAGGTGGCGACGCCCCAGATAAAACCTTCCGGGAAATTGGCGCTGGCCGCCTGCGCCGCCGGGACCTGAGCTGTTGCAGCCGAAGGCGCTGTCGCCGTTCCGACCGCCGCACCCCCGGCAATCTTGGCGAAGTCACGCCTGGTAAGATCGGTCGGCATCGTTATTCCCGGTGCTTTTGCGATTGAACAGACCCGGAAGTGTGATGGTCAGAGCCGGCTTGGCAAGCCCCGTTCGCGCAACGAAAAACCCGCCGGGTTAAGCCGGCGGGCTTCGATATCATGTAGCTGACAGCACGATCAGAGATCCCGGTACATCCGCGGAAATCCCGAAATCGGCTTTTGCGTCAGACGGCGCGGAGGTTTTCCGCGCTGGTCTTGCCGCGCATGCTGTCGACCTTGGCTTCGTATGAAAGCTTCTGGCCTTCATTGAGCGAACCCATGCCGGCGCGTTCGACGGCGCTGATATGCACGAATACGTCGTTGCCGCCGTCGTCGGGCTGGATAAAGCCGAAGCCCTTGGTCGCGTTGAACCACTTAACTGTTCCGGTAGTCATTTTAACTTCTCCAAGATGCGCGAATGCGCGTCGTGCCCGCGCGACCTTCGCGCAGGCTTAAATCCGATTTCAGCGATGTCTTGGGAAGGGGAGCCGGTTCGGCGCGATCAACAAGGCAAACGATTGTTCGAATGGCAGCCATTTACGCTGCTATGCGCAAGATAGCAAGCGAAACAGCAATCCATGCTCAAAAGGCCGATAGCGGCGCGGGTGCGGATCAAGCCAGCCGGCTGATCTGCTCCTCGGTCACCACACGCTCGATGTTCTCGGTCTTGCTCTTGATCCGATATCGCGGACGTCCGTCCGCCTCGATCGGCAGGCAGGTGACAATGGTGTAGACGCTGCGCTGCTTGACGACGGCGCGACCCTGCGGGCCCTGCAACTGGTGGTGAACATCGTCATTGATCGCGTAATTATGGGCCATCGCTTACTCTTCCCCTTTAACAGGGGCCTTCTAGTCGGAAAGAGCAAGAAACGCAACAAAATTCGTTGGTTAGCGTAGCATAGGGGCGATGCAAATGGCTAATAGTTAAGCCAAAAAGCCCCTTGTTGCACCGCAACCAAAATGCCGCACCTACCCTTCATACTGCAGGACGTGCAATCCGCCGTTCCAGTCGCTCAGATACATGATGCCGTTGGCCTGGACGTTGATATCGCAGGATTGCGGGGCCAGCGCGTTGCCGGGCCGCGGGTCCATGATTTTGGCTGGCGGCGGCGGCACGTAGCTGGCGATCTCCCTGGGCGCGAAAGCGTCGCGGATGTCGAAAATGCGCAATCCGGCGTTGTGATAGGTGGCGAACAGGGTTTCCTCGCTCTGGAAGCTCTCGGGGCGGTTCTCGTGCAGATTATGCGGTCCGAAATTCTCGCCGGGCCGGCACCAGGACTGATCGGTCGGCGTCGGCAAGGTCGAAATCGAGACCGGGTTTTCCGGCGCGCGGACGTCGTAGAGCCACGTGTAGCTCAGGCCTTTGGCGCAGGCGAAGCCGTTGGATTCCTCCAGCATGACGGCGAGCTTGCGCCCGGGCAGCGGCAGCGGCGTATGCGTGCCGCCGGCGAAAGGCGGCGAGGTGTTGACGTGCGACACCAGCTTGATGTTAGCCGGATCGGCGATGTTCAGGATGGTGAAGCCGCCGTCGCGCCACGCCGCGTAGCCGAGATCACCGGCAACGATCATGTGATGCAGCGCGACGCGTTTTTTCTCCCAGCTCGGTTTTTCCCCGCCGTCACGCCACATCCCGGGCATCCACCAGCGGCCGGCGATCGACGGTTTGGTCGGCTCCTTCATGTCCACGATCACCAGCATGTGGTCGGTGAAGCCATCCATGTGCGCCGAAACATAGGCATAGCGGCCGCCGGCATACCAAAGCCGGTTAAGCCCGATGCCGGGAATCGGCAGGAACGCGATTTCGGCCGGCGCCGCCGGTTTGGAGATATCGTAGATTTTCAGGCCCGAAACGAAATCCGACCGTCCGGACACGGTTCCCGCATAGGACTGGCCGTAATAGGAAAACGACGGATTGTATTTGCCGATGGTAGGGATGTCGGCGCCGCACACGATCAGCATCAGGTCGCCATTGGTCTGCAAGTGATGGGTACGGGTGTTGGGCGGCGCGGCGACGAATGATAGCGGCTTCGGCTTCGACGGATCGGCGACGTCCATGATGGTGAAGCCGTCGCTGAACATATGGCCGACATAGAGATGATTGCGGCTGACCATCACCTGGACGCCATCCGGGCGACCGCCCTGGTCGCTGTAGGCAAGGTGCTTGATCCTGCCGGTGGTGGTTTCCGGCGCCGCGCCGCGAAGGATCGCGGGGAAAGCCACGGCGCTCGAAAAACCGGCGATCGCGGTCAAGGCTGCACGGCGGTCTAGCATGATGCGTATCTCCCTGCCTTGTCTCACGGTTCATTTCAGCGACCGCGATTTTCCAATACAGTGTCGCCATTATTGACAGCAAATCAACTTCGGTATGCAGCATATTTGCTCATGGCCTATAGAACGTCCTTTAACGCGCCCGCCGCGCCGCTGCTTTCGATGATATCCGGATGGAAAAAATGAGCCGCTTCTGGAGCAGCCTGACGCACGGCCTGAAGCCCTATATACCTGGCGAACAGCCGCTAATGGCGGAGCTGGTCAAGCTCAACACCAATGAAAGCCCGCTGGGTCCGTCTCCGCGCGCGCTGGAAGCGATCCGCGGCGAGGCGACGGATATGCTGCGTTTGTATCCGGACCCGCAGGCCACCGCGCTGCGGACCGCTTTGGCCGTCTACCACGAGGTGCAGCTCGAACAGGTGTTCGTCGGCAATGGTTCGGACGAGGTGCTGGCGCATGCCTTCGCCGCGCTGCTCAAGCATGATGCGCCGCTGCTGTTTCCGGACATTACCTACAGTTTCTATCCGGTCTATTGTCGCCTGTTCGGCATCGCTTTCGAGACCGTGCCGCTCGATGAGAGGATGCAAATCCGGGTTGCCGACTATCGCCGGCCGGCCGGCGCGCTGATCGTGCCCAATCCGAACGCGCCGACGGGGATTGCGCTGTCTCGGGCCGAGATCGCGATGCTGCTCGAGCAACATCCGGACGCTCCCGTGGTGATCGACGAGGCCTATGTCGATTTCGGCGCCGAGACCGCGATCCCGCTGGTCGCCTCCCATCCGAACCTTTTGGTCGTTCAAACCATGTCCAAATCCCGGGCCCTGGCCGGCTTGCGGGTCGGCTATGCGATCGGCGACGCCGACCTGATCGAGGCGCTCACCCGGGTCAAGGACAGCTTCAACTCCTATCCGCTCGGCCGGCCCGCACAGGCCGGCGCTATCGCCGCGCTGGAAGACGAGACCTATTTTCAACAGAGCCGCGCCCGCGTCATCGAAGGCCGGGAGCGGTTGAATCGCGGACTGCGCGGGCTTGGCTTCGACGTGCTGCCGTCCTCCGCCAACTTCGTCTTCGCGCGTCATCCGGCGCATGAGGGCGCGGCACTGACCGCGGCGCTCCGGCAACGGGCGGTGATCGTCCGCCATTTTCCCGCCCCTCGCATTTCCGACTATCTGCGAATAACCGTGGGCACGGACGGGCAAATCGACCGGTTGTTGTCGGCTTTATCGGACATCTGCCGGCATTCTCCGACACGACCTTGAAGAAGCAGGCTTTGCCGTCGGGCTTCAGCAGCCCCGGCAAATGCCCTTTACAATCCGATCGACCTTGGCGTCTTCGGGCGTCGCGCGGAGCAGTGCTTCCGGAGGCAACGCCGTATCGGACCGTGCTGGCTGATGATGCGGCGGAAGCGGCGCACTGCCTGTGAGACGCGGGTCCGAAGTCAGCGAGGGCGGCACCGTCGGATTGGCCGGCGCCAGAAGCCCTCCGGCGGACGAGCTCCTCGCGCCACGCGCCTCGCTTGGCTGCAGCGAAATCAAAATCAGGAACGTCGCCGTGATGAGGAGCTTTGTCATTTCACCCTCCGCAGGGTTGGCTGCCGCCCCAAGTCAAGATGGGGACGCGCCTTTCCGATCGGAAGCCGCCTTGCGCGACACAACGCTGTGAATGCTGCGACGTCGGCCGTCGAAACGCGCGGATTACAGAAAATTCAGGGAGCGCAACGTCACCCCATCACGATGGCCTCACGACGAGTTGGTTTGGAGTACGGGCGTGCGGACGCTTTTCCGACATGGTGCGGGATCAGCTTGTTCGAGTCACAAAGTGGGGGCGGCCCTCGAACCAATGAGGCCGTCATGCCTAAAATTTCGACGAGGTGGTTACCCGGCCTGTTGCTGTTGGCATTGACAAGCGCCGGCGGCGCGGCGTCAGCGCAGGTTCTCGTTCCGGGCGTCAACGTGCCGGCATTTCCCTCAACGCCGCCACAACAGGCCCAAATACCTGCAATTCCGCAATATGGCGTGGCCGTACAGCCGAGCCTCGCCCCCGCGTCGCAAAACTCCTTTAGTGACCGCGTGACGCAGTGTCTGCAACAAGGCGCGGCTGCGGGGCTGACCCCGGGCAATGTTTCGGCATATGCGGGAGCGTGCGCCAGCCAATAGGTCGGTCCGGGACTAGGCGCCCTTTTCGCACTTCTTCATGAAGCTCGTCTTCGCCGCGCCCGAAAGCGGTTTACCGCTTTCACTCACGGCCTTGGTGGCGCAGGAATCAGCCATGCACTTCTTCATGAAAGACGTCTTTGCCGCACCCGCGAGCGCCTTGCCGTTTTTGCCGATCGCTTTGCTCTCGCAGGTTTCCTGCGCAAGGACAGCACCACCGGCAAACGTCGCAATGAACGCGGCCAACAACAAGCTTCGGAGCATGTTTTCCTCCTGGTATGGTTTCAGCGATCGCATTTCATCGCAGTAACCCCGTTCGATCAAGGGGGAAAAGGAGCGGGACGATTCCGAAGGCCGCGAGCAGCCTGCGAGCGTGATCGGTTCTATCGCACTGGCCGATTCAGCAGTTTGCTGGCCGCGATCAGCGAAACTTCAGCAAAAGAAACGGCCCAGGCGAGGGGTCGGCTGACTTTTTACTTCACATCGCCTCAACGGATTTCACGCGGTGTATCCCGTTCGTGATCTTCGGCAGATTGAGCCGCGCAGGCGTCTACGCCGTGACACCTACTTTGGTAATGGTACGCGGTGCCGGCTATCGAACAGATCATTGTGAGACCGATAAGATATGCCCACCGTCGTTTTAACACGAGCGAATCCGGGTTTCAGTACCCGTCCCGCAGGTCGCCAAAAAGCTGATCGAGAAGTGATGGCCTGAGCTGTACCCAATGGCCAGGGGCACCGGTTCTCAGATCCTGAACATATTGCGGTGGCGAGGGTAAATAGTACACCGGCGGCACGTAGGGTACATAAGCCGGCCTGGCGTAGACTTCCACCGGACGCGAGTGGTAGCTGCGCGGCTCGTAGTTCCCGGCGCGATAGTCCGCTGCAAAAACTGCAGACGATGCAACCATCCCCACGGCGATAATCACAGTCTTACGTGCGAACATTGCCTACCTCTAACGCGGTACGAAATATGGCTCGCGAAAAGCTAGCTAAAAAGGGTTAATGAACGAGGAACGGCGATAGCGTTGCCTGCGCAAGAGTTAGCCAATGATGGACCGGCTGGCACGCGGACGTCGTCTGACGCTATATGATTGGTCCGGCGGCACATCCGGTTCGGGTCCGGAAACGTCATTCGCTCCGAGTCAGTTGGTGGACTCAGTGCGGTCGCTTCCTTCACCTCATTCGATCCTGAGATTGGCGTCGCGCACCACCTTGCCCCACTTTTCCATCTCCGACTTGATGCGCGTGGCGAACTCGTCGGGCGTATTGGCGACGGGGATGAAGCCCAGCGTCGCAAGCTTCTCCTTGAGGTCGGGCTGCGCCGCGCTCCTGGCGATCTCGCGAGAGATCAATTCGACGATCTCTTTCGGCGTACCCGTGGGCGCCACGATGCCGGTCAGCGTGTCGGCTTCCTGATCCTTCACGCCCTGTTCGGCAAAGGTCGGCACGTCGGGTATGGCGTCCGCGCGCTTGTTTGCCGCAATGCCGATCGCACGCACCTGGCCGGCCTGTATCGCCGCCAGCGACGACGGCAACGCGGTGAAGGCGATCGGGGTATGACCGCCGATGGTTGCCTGAACCGCCGGGGCCGCGCCTGCAAAGGGGATGTGGACCAGATCGAGCTTGTAGGTGAGACGAAACAGCTCGCCGCCGAGATGCGGCGTCGAACCGACGCCGGGGCCGGCATAACTGTATTTGCCGGGATTATCGCGGATCAACTGCACCAGCTCCGGCAGCGTTTTGGCCGGCACCGACGGGTTGACCACGACGACGTTCGGCGAAACCGCGACCAGGGAAACGGCGGCAAAATCCTTGATCGCATCATACGGCACCTTGGCATAGAGGCTGGGGTTCACCATGAAGCCGGTACTGATCGCCATGATGGTGTAGCCGTCGGGCGTGGCGCGCGCGACCTGACCGGCCGCGATATTGCCGCCGGCGCCGGCGACGTTCTCGACAAAGAATTGCTGGCCGAGCGTTTCGGAAAGCTTTTGCGAAACGAGGCGCGCAATGACATCGGTCGGTCCGCCCGGCGTAAACCCGACCACCACCCGCACCGGCCGGTTCGGATAGGCTTGCGCCCATGACGGCGCGACACCGGCCAATAGCAGCAATGCTGCGAGAATCCCCTGCAAAATAAGCATTGTGGCGCTCTCCCCCTGTGAACAATTTCTTGTTGGCGCCATCATCGGCGAGCGCGCGCGTCAGAACAAGGGCTTGATGGATTTATGGCGGAGAGGAGGGAGAAAGTTCGAACCAGCTCGCCGCCGCTGCTTCGCAGCTATGGCGTGGCACCCGTTTCTCTAAAACTTCATCGCGGCTCGCCGCGCCGAAGCATAAGCGAAGGCGGGTGGCGGAGAGGGAGGGGATTCGAACCCCCGATAGGCTTGCACCTATGCCGCATTTCGAGTGCGGTGCATTCGACCACTCTGCCACCTCTCCAGGCGCCAAGGTGGAGCGGATTCCGCCCCACGGTCGGGGCCGTTCTAGGCGAGGATGGCGGACCAGACAAGGCGCAGGGATGAGGAAAATCCCGGGTGCGAGGCCGGGACGACCGGCAGCTTTTCTTAATCCTTGCTCTTCTTTTCCTTCTTATCGTCCTTGTCTTTCTTCTCGTCCTTGTCCTTGCCTTTTTCCTTGCGGCGGTTGGTGAAGCGCGCATTGCCCAATCCGGTGCCGATGGTGAGCACGCCCCAACGCTCGATGTCCTGCATGAACGGCACTTCGGAGAGGCCCTGCGCCACGCCGTCATTGTGCATCAGCACCGCGGTATCGTGTCCTCCGATTTCCGGGATCGCCTCGACCAGGCTCGCCGGAAGATTGAAGCGGCTGCTTTCCCAGTTGCCCGGCAGGTTCTGCGCGCCTTTTTCGATCGAGCCGTCGTCGTTGATCACGCCGGGACAGGCAATGCCGATAAAGGGCGCAAGCTTCAGCCCTTCGGCCTCGGCTTCGGTGATCAGATCCTTCAACATTTTCACCAGCCGCTTCACCGTGCCCTCGCGGGTCGGCTCGTCGTCGGCGTGGCGCCAGAGTTCGGACTTCCAGACCTCCGCTTTCGACAGATCGGGCGCCTTTTTCCAGCGGGTTTCGACCACGCCGCAACGGATATTGGTGCCGCCGATGTCGACCGCGAGGATGCTGTCATGGGCCTCGAAGATCCATGACGGCGCCAGATGCAGGCATCCGATCAGGCCGGCATCGTCAGGGTGAAAGCGGATCGGTACCAGATCGACCTCGAAGCCCTCGGCCTTGAGAATGATATCGGTGCGCGCGATCGCGAGTTCGCCGACCCGGCTCTGCCGAAAACCGCCGCCGACCACGATACGCTCGGTATCGGCCCATGCCTTGGTTTTGAGAAATCGCCCGGTCACATAGGCGAGTTCCTGCGCGAATTCCTCGATCGCGCCATGCACCAGCGCCGAGGCATGGATGTCCGGGCCGACCAGCGCCTCGTCGAGCGTGCCCTTGCCGATTTCCTCCGACGCCTTCTTGCCGAGCGGGTCTTCGCCGTTCTTCCTTAGCGGCTTGCGCAGCGTATCCAGGATCTTGCGGAACGCGCCCTTGCTGGCGCGGTCGCCGAGAAAGCCGTCATCGTCCTTCAGCTCGATATTGAAGCTGTCCACATCCACCGAAGGCAGGCGCGCAGCGCCGTGCCGTCCGATGCCGGAGGTCGTCAGTGTATCCTCAGCCATTTTGCCCTGCCCATGCCAGAATCGGGGGGACAACGGCGAGGGAACCGGTTGGTTTCATGGATGGGATATTGCGGCAACGGGGCGCGGCAATTCGGCTAAACTCCGCCAAATCCTTCATATTTGGCTCGTTTTCGGGGCACTTTTCCTTGACTCGGGGCTGCCACGGGCTATAAGTCCCGGCAATCCGGCGCGGGATTTTTCTCGCGCTCTTTGTTTTTGCGCGAATCCAAGGGATCGCTCCCTGATCGCGCGGAAATTGAACCCATAACGACTGAAGAAAAAGCCGGCCCGGACCCGTCCGAGGCCGGGATCGAACACGAAGGAATTAAACGATGTTCGCAGTCATCAAAACCGGCGGCCGGCAATACCGCGTCGTTCCGGATGATGTGCTCGAGATAGGCAAGATCGCCGGCGATGTCGGAACGATCGTGCAGCTTGGCGAAGTTCTGCTGGTCGGCGGCGATTCGCCGGTGCTCGGCATGCCCACGGTTGCCGGGGCTTCCGTTGCGGCCGAAGTGCTGCAGCACAAGCGCGGCCCGAAGGTGATCTCGTTCAAGAAGCGCCGGCGCAAGAATTCGAAGCGCAAGCGCGGCTATCGCGACGAGATCACGGTGCTGCGCATCACCGAGATTCTGACCAACGACAACAAGCCGAGCATCGGCCCGCGTCCGAAGAAGGAAAAGCCGATTGTGACCGCGCCGTCGGATGACGGCGATGATGAGACGCCGAAGGCCGCGAAGAAGAAGGCGCCGGTCAAGAAGCCGGTCGCCAAGGCAAAGCCGGCCGCAAAGCCACGCGCCAAGCCCGATGCCAAGAAGGCATCGGCCAAAAAGGCCGCCGCAAAGGGCAAAGACGATAAAAAGTGAACACGTTTCGACGAAAATTGAAGCGTGATAAAAAGTGAAATGATTCCGTCAAGGAATTGATCTAGAGATACGAATAGATTTGGAGACGGGCCATGGCTCACAAAAAAGCAGGCGGTTCATCGCGTAACGGTCGTGATTCGGCAGGCAAGCGCCTCGGGATCAAGACCTATGGCGGCGAGCACGTGATTCCCGGCAACATCATTGCGCGGCAACGTGGCACCACTTGGCATCCCGGCCTTAATGTCGGCATGGGCACGGACCATACCCTGTTCGCCAAGGTCGAAGGCCATGTCGAGTTTCGTTCCAAAGCCAACGGCCGCACTTTCGTTTCGGTACTTCCGATGACCGAAGCCGCGGCCGAGTAAACGGTGGACACCATGCGTCCGCCGGGTCCTGTTGAACCGGCGGAGCACAAAAGGCTCCAAGGGGGAGGCGGGAAACCGGCCTCCCTTTTTAATTCGTGTGTTTTCAGACGGCTTGCGCACACAGGAGCTCGACATGTTGCAGGATATTCCGACTCCGATATTGCAGGAAACGACGGCTTGCGTCCTCGAGACCGAACGGCTGATGCTGCGCAGGCCGACGCTCGCGGACGTAAAAGCGATCGCGCGGCTGGCCGATGACCGCCGCATCGCAGAAAATACCCGGCGCCTGCCGCATCCCTATTCACAGGACGACGCGGTCGCGTTCGTACGCGCGATGGCTGATGAGCCGCGCGAAACCGTATTCCTGATCGAAAACAATCGCACACCGATCGGCATGGTCGGCGTCGACTGGCGCTTGCGGGAGGCGCCGGAACTCGGCTACTGGCTCGGCGTGGATTATTGGGGCCAGGGCTTTGCCACCGAAGCCGCGCGCGCCGTGATCGATTTCACCTTCGAGGAATTCGAGATCGAGCATTTGATCTCGGGTGCGCGGGTCGCCAATCCGGCATCGCGCAACATCCTGGAGAAGTGCGGCTTCCAGTGGAGCGGCGTCGAACTGCACCGCTTCGAGGCGCTGGGCTCGTCGACCCCGGTCGATCGCTTCAGGCTGAGCCGCAGCGTCTGGTCGTCGCTGAAGAACTGGGGCAGTTCGACACGGCACGAGCGGTGAGCCGTAACGCAGCGATTAATAGCAGGTGTCGTCCCGGCGGACGCCGGGACCCATAATCCCGGTAGTCTGTTGCCCCGGACGTTGCTCCAGTTATTTCAAAATCAACAGCCGGTGGTTATGGGTCCCGGCTCGGAGGCCGGGACGACAGGAGAATTCACACCGGTGGACTGACCACTTTCTCCCCGCGCCCCAGATCGCGCTCACGCAGGAAAATATAAAATCCCGCACCGATGATGATGGCGGCGCCCACGATCGTCGCCACCGACGGCACGTCGCCGAACACGAGATAGCCGAACATGACCGCCCAGACGATCATCGAATATTGATACGGCACCACCAGCGAGGCCGGCGCGAGCTTGAGCGAGCGGTTGCCGCAGAGCAACGCACAGACCGAGATGCAGCCGGCCGCGATAAAGAGACTGAGGCCGCCCAAACCCGGCGCGATCCAGCCGAACGGCGCCAGCACCGCGCCGAAAGCAAAGGTGCCCATGAACTGCGCCGAAGCCAGCACGATATCGGACGTCGCCCGCAGCGAACGCGTGATCAGCATCAACACCGCGAACGCCATGCAGCCGGCGAGCGCGATCATCGCCGGCCAGGTCACAGTCTGCGCCGACGGCCGCAGCGCGATCAAGACGCCGCAGAACCCGATCACGACAGCGCTCCAGCGCCGCCAGCCTACCTGCTCGCGCAGCACGATGGCCGACAGCGCCGTCACGAAAATCGGGCAGGCCAGATAATAGGTGATGACGTCGGCCAGCGGCAGATACACGGTGGCGAGGAAGAAAGCGGCGACTTCCAGCGTCGAGAGTACCACGCGCAGCAGCTGCAGCCAGGGACGCTCCAGCCGAAAAAATTCCCGGCGATGGCGCCAGATCGCCGGCGACAGCACGATCAGCGCCGCGGTCGCGCGCAGCAACAGCAATTGCCCGACCGAATAGGTCGCGACAATGAACTTGCCGAGCGTGTCGCCGAACGCGAACATGCAGACCGACACCAGCATCAGGGCGATGCCGGCAAGGCGCGCGGAATGCGCATCGGTGTCGGTGGAGATTTTTGAAAGCAGGCTCATCGGGGTTCGACTATCAGGTTGTCGAGAAGCTCTCCAGTGTCATTCCGGGATGGTCCGAAGGACCAGACCCGGAATCTCGAAATTCCGGGTTCGCGCTTCACGCGCCCCGGAATGACCGCCCGTTCGATTGCCGCAGTGGCACCGCTGCGATACGGATGAACCAAACAGGACATCCGCCATGACCGACTTCGATCCCGCACAGCATCGCATGGTGAGCCAGCAGCGCTGGTTCGAGGATTTTGTGCTCGGCGAGCGCTTTGTGATTCCGAGCCGGACCATGACGTCCGCGGTATTCGCAGCCTTCCAGACCGCGAGCGGCGATACCCATCCGGTCCACTACGATGTCGAATATTGTCGCGCCCGTGGCATGCCGAACCTGCTCGCGCACGGCTTCCAGACGCTGATCCACACCGCCCCCGGCGCAGGGCTGTTTCCCTATCTGGTGGAGGAATCGCTGGTCGGATTTCTCGAACAGTCCTGCAAATTCCTCAAACCGGTATTCGCCGACGACACCATCTACCCCGCGCTCGAAGTGACGGAACTTGTGCCCGGCCGCAGCACCGGCGTGGTGGCGCTGCGCTCGACCGTGTTCAACCAGCGCCGCGAACTGGTGCTGGAGGGATCGCAGAAGTTTCTGATCCGGCGGCGGCCCACTTAACCAAAAGACGGATGATTGGTTAATCTCGGCACCCGCTAAAAAGCTTCAAAAGGCTTCAATATGCGAGCTTTTCAATGACGCCGGCATGTAAAAGGTTGCCGCATCGGCCCCTCTGCACTAGCTATACGCCATGAAATTTCTCGACGAGGCCAAGGTCTATATCCGCTCCGGTGACGGCGGCAACGGCTGCGTGGCGTTTCGCCGCGAGAAGTATATCGAGTTCGGCGGACCCTCCGGCGGCAATGGCGGCCGCGGCGGCGATGTCATCATCGAAGTGGTCGATGGCCTCAACACGCTGATCGACTACCGCTACCAGCAGCACTTCAAGGCGCAAAAGGGCACCAACGGCATGGGCAAGGACCGCCATGGCGCCAATGGCAAGCCGATCGTGCTCAAGGTGCCGGTGGGCACGCAGATTTTCGACGAGGACCGCGAAACGCTGATCCACGACTTCACCACGCTCGGCGAAAAATTCGTGCTGGCCGAAGGCGGCAATGGCGGCTTCGGCAACGCGCATTTCAAATCCTCCACCAACCGCGCGCCGCGCAACGCCAATCCCGGTCAGGAAGGCGAAGAGCGCTGGATCTGGCTGCGGCTGAAACTGATCGCGGATGCGGGCCTGGTCGGGCTGCCCAATGCCGGCAAGTCGACCTTCCTCTCGGTCGTCAGCGCGGCGAAGCCGAAGATCGCCGACTATCCGTTCACCACGCTGCATCCGCAGCTCGGCGTGGTCGATGTCGACGGCCGCGAATTCGTGCTGGCGGATATTCCGGGCTTGATCGAGGGCGCGCATGAAGGCGCCGGCCTCGGCGACCGGTTCCTGGGCCATGTCGAGCGCTGCCGTGTGCTGCTGCATCTGGTGGACGCGACCTGCGAGCATGCCGGCAAGGCCTACAAGACGGTGAGGACCGAACTCGACGCCTATGCGGGAGACCTCACCGAGAAGATCGAGATCGTGGCGCTGAACAAGATCGACGCGGTGACGCCGGAAGAGTTGAAGACGCAAAAGGACCGGCTGAAGCGCGCCGCCAAAAAGACGCCGCTGTTGATGTCGGGCGTCACGGGCGAAGGCGTCAAGGATGCGCTGCGGGCGCTGGTCGCGGTGATCGGCGAGGCGCCGGTGTCAGCCAAGGCCAAGGGCGCGGCACAGGCCGAACCCTGGGTCGCCTGAGCATGTCGCGCCCGAAGAACGTGCTCTGGATCATGTGCGACCAGCTGCGCCATGATTATCTGGGCTGCACCGGACACCCGACGCTGAAGACGCCGAACATCGATGCGATGGCCGAAGCGCGGCGTGCGCTTCTCCAACGCCTATGTGCAATCGCCGATCTGCGGCCCGTCGCGGATGTCGTTCTATACCGGCCGCTACATGCGCTCGCACGGCTCGCACTGGAACGGCTGGCCGCTGCGCGTCGGCGAGCCGACGCTCGGCGATCACCTGAAGAAAATCGGCGTGCGCAACGTGCTGGTCGGCAAGACCCATATGGCGCCGGATCTCGAAGGCCTGAAAAGCCTCGGCATCGCGCCGGATTCGATCATCGGCGTGCACGTGTCCGAATGCGGCTTCGAGCCCTATGAGCGCGACGACGGCCTGCATCCGACCAACCGCCCTCGCCCGCGCTACGATGCTTACTTGCGCGAGCAGGGATATCGACGCCGCCAATCCGTGGGAGCATTGGGCCAATTCCGGCGCCGACGACAGACGGCGCCTGCAGAACGGCTGGCTGCTGGTTCACGCCGACAAGGCCGCGCGGATTCCGGACGAGCATTCCGAGACGCCCTACATGACGCGCCGCGCGATGGATTTCATCGCCGAGGCGCGAAGCGGACGGACGGCCGTGGTGCCTGCATCTGTCCTACATCAAGCCGCACTGGCCCTATATCGCGCCGGAGCCCTACGCCAGCATGTACGGCCCGGCCGACGTGCAGCCGGCGATCCGCTCCGAGAAGGAGCGCCAGGAGGCGCATCCGGTGTTCGCCGCCTATATGGACATGCGCTATTCCCGCAACATGTCGCGCGACGAGGCGCGCGAAAAAGTCATTCCGACCTATATGGGCCTGATCAAGCAGATCGACGACCAGATGGGCGTGCTGATGCAGTTCCTCGAAGCGCGCGGCCTGCTCGATACCACGATGATCGTATTCACCTCCGACCATGGCGATTATCTCGGCGATCACTGGATGGGCGAGAAGGATCTGTTCCACGATCAGTCCGCCAAAATTCCGCTGATCGTGATCGACCCCTCGACCGAAGCCGACGGCACCCGCGGCACGGTCTGCGACGCCCTGGTCGAGGCGATCGATCTGGCGCCGACATTCATCGAATATTTCGGCGGCAAGCCGCCGGATCATATTCTCGAGGGGCGCTCGCTGATGCCGCATGCTGCACGGCAAGCCAGCCGGCCGATTGGCGCAAGGTCATTTTCTCGGAATACGACTATTGCATGCAGGACGTGCGGCTGAAGCTGAATCAGCCGATCGAGCAATGCCGCCTGTTCATGGTGTTCGACGGCCGCTGGAAATATATCCACGCCTCGGGTTTCCGCCCGATGCTGTACGACCTGCAGAGCGATCCGGAAGAGTTCGCCGATCGCGGCGAAGACCCATCATGCGCCGATGTCATCGCCCGGATGCAGGCCGCGCTGTTCGAATGGGCGCTGCATCCGAAGGACCACATCACCACCAGCAACGAGAAGATCGCCGCCTATGCGGAAAACCAGTTGCAGGTCAAAGGCGGCATCCTGATCGGCATCTGGGACGAGGCCGAGCTGGACGCGATCCGGCAGAAGATCGGGCAACGGCCTGCGCCGCAGTAGCAGCCGTTCAGTTATTGATCTTGTAACCGGTCGCCTTGACGATCGGTTGCCAGAACGCGGTGTTGGCCGCGAGTTCCTTGACCAGACCTTCCTGCGTCGAGCCGATCGGAATAAGCCCGATATTCAACAGCTTTTCACGCACATCCGGCTGGGCGATCGCAGCCGCCACGGCCGCGCTCAACCTGGCGGCAAATTCCGGCGGACTGCCCGCCGGCAGCCACATCCCGTACCAGCCCTCGCCGACCAGATCGACGCCGCTCTCTTTCAGGGTCGGCACCTCGGGGAGGAACGGCGAGCGCTCTGCACTGCTCACGGCCAGGATCCTGACGGTGCCCGCGCGGTATTGCGGGATCGCATCCGCGATCGTGGTGATGCCGAATGGCAGATGGCCGCCGATCAGGTCGTTGATGATCGGCGCACTGCCGCGATAGGCCACCCGCGTCATCGGAACGCCCAGCACCTGCTCCAGCTTGGAGCCGGTGAAATGCGGAATGGTGCCGTTGCTGGGCACCCCGAAACTCGCCTTGTCCGGATGGGCCTTGAGCCACGCGACAAATCCCTTGAAATCCTTCGCATCGACCGCGGGGCCGGTGACAATCCCGAAATCGAAACGCGCCAGCAGCGAGACCGGAACGAAATCCTTCGCGGTGTCGAAGCTCGGCTCGGCCTCCACCATCGGCAGCAGGTACATCGTCGGACCAGTGGTCACCAGCACGGTCGTTCCATCCGGATTGGAATTTTTGACAAACTTGATTCCGATCAGGCCGTCACCCCCGGTCTTGTTCTCGACAATCACACTGCGGTCGAGCGATTGCGTGAGATAGGGTGTTATAACCCGGCAAAGCGCGTCGCCGCCGCCGCCGGCCGAGAACGGAAACACGATCCTGGTCAGCGGCCCGGACTGCGCAAACGCCTTGCCGGCTTTCACCGTCAACGACAGGCCGGCGCAGTTCGCAATGAAGTCTCGGCGGTTCATCGTTCGTTTGATCCCCTGATGGATTTTGCTAGCACACCAGACTACGACGCCTATTGAAATGACTATGCAATTCTACTTCCGCAGGGATACGCCTGCCGCGGCTACGGCCAGCTTGCACCTGTCGTCGTCCTGCTGCAAAACGGGTGCTTTCCGGAAGATCGGCAAAGGGAGAACATCGATGATCGGCTATGTCACGCTAGGCACCAAGGACCTGCAGAAGGCCGCGGCTTTCTATGACCAGATTGCCGCCGCGATGGGTATCGAACGTTTCATGGAATCTGACGGCTTCATCGCCTGGGGTTCAGGCGAGGGCGCCGGCCTGGGGGTGACCAAGCCATTCGACGGTCAGCCGATGAGCGTCGGCAACGGCGTGATGGTTGCTTTGGCCGCCGAGGACAGGGCCCAGGTCGATCGTATCTACAAGCTGGCACTGGCGCTGGGCGGCACCGACGAGGGCCCCCCCGGCGAGCGCGGCGAGGGATTCTACGCCGCCTATTTCAGGGATCTGGACGGCAACAAGCTCAACGCCTTCGTGATGGAGTCATGATGTGTTCACCTCTCCCGCCGGGAGAGGGTGAAGGCCACCTAAACCCGAGCTGACGGGGAGAGGGAGCGCATCTGCGCTCCCTCAAAGTCCGATTGCAAAGTCCGATTGCAAAGTCCCATCGCCATGACCCGCCCCGAACTGAAAAATTTCCGGCGCATCGTCGTCAAGGTCGGCTCGTCGCTGCTGATCGATTCCGAAGCCGGCGAAGTGCGGGCGTCGTGGCTCGCGGCGCTCGCGGCCGATCTTGCCCGGCTGCACGATGAGGGGCGCGAATTGCTGATCGTCTCGTCGGGCGCAATCGCACTCGGGCGCAGCCGTCTGAAACTGCCGCGCGGCGCGCTGAGGCTCGAGGAGAGCCAGGGCGCCGCCGCGGTCGGACAGATCGCGCTGGCGCGGATCTGGTCGGAAGTGCTTGGACATCATGGCATCGGCGCCGGGCAGATTCTGGTGACGCTGCAGGATACCGAGGAGCGCCGCCGTTATCTCAACGCGCGCTCGACCATTGCCAAGCTTCTGGAATGGCGCGCGGTGCCCGTGATCAACGAAAACGACACGGTAGCAACCAACGAAATCCGCTACGGCGACAACGACCGCCTCGCCGCGCGCGTCGCCACCATGGCGAGCGCGGACCTTCTGGTCTTGTTATCGGACATCGACGGGCTTTACGACGCGCCGCCGGGCGCCAATCCCGACGCAAAACTAATTCCGGTCGTCGAGTCCGTTACCTCCGAAATCGAGGCGATGGCGGGTGCTGCGGAATCCGAACTGTCGCGCGGCGGCATGCAGACCAAGATCGAGGCGGCGAAGATCGCGACCACTGCGGGCACGCATATGCTGATCGCCTCCGGCAAAATCGAACACCCGCTGCAGGCGATCGCGGACGGCGGCCGCTGCACCTGGTTTCTGACGCCGGCCAATCCGGTGACCGCGCGCAAGCGCTGGATCGCGGGCTCGCTGGAGCCCAGGGGCACGCTGACCATCGACGCCGGCGCGGTCAGCGCCCTGCGCGCCGGCAAAAGCCTGCTGCCGGCCGGCGTGATCCGGGTCGACGGGCAATTCGCGCGCGGCGATGCCGTGGTGGTGCGCGGCCCCGATACCCACGAGATCGGCCGCGGCCTTGTCGCCTACGACGCTGATGACGCCGAGAAGATCAAGGGCCGCTCGTCCTCCGACGCCGCGCAAATTCTCGGCGTCAGCGGTCGCGCGGAAATGATCCACCGCGACGATCTGGTAATGGGGCCGAGCAGCGCGTTTTCATAGAGATAGGCCAATGGCCGAGCGGCCAGCTCCGGCAACAACCCTGCAAGATGCCGCCGTGCCCACCTGCCATGCCCGCCACGCTTCGCAACATGCGGATTTTCGTGCTAGGACATGGCTTTAACCGGACCTGAAACCGCCGCCATGACCGCGCCCCTGAAGGCGATCGACGGAAACGCCGATTTGCTCGCCCTGATGACCGACCTTGCCGCTCGTGCCCGCGCCGCCGCGCGGGTGCTGTCGCTGGCCTCGCCCGAGCAGAAGAATCAGGCGCTGGACGCGATGGAGCGCGCCATTCGCAGCAGTGCATCCGCTATTCTCGCGGCCAATGCCGAGGATGTCGCGGAGGCCCGGGCCAGCGGCGAAAGCTCCGCCTTCATCGATCGCCTGACGCTGACGCCGGCGCGCATCGATGCGATGGCCGATGGCGTCGCGGTCGTACGTGCGATCGCCGATCCCGTCGGTGTCGTCACCGAAAGCTGGCAGCGGCCGAACGGCATGACCATCGAACGCGTACGGGTGCCACTCGGTGTCGTCGCGGTGATCTTTGAAAGCCGCCCCAATGTCGCGGCCGACGCCGGCGTGCTGTGCCTGAAATCCGGCAATGCCGTGATCCTGCGCGGCGGCTCGGACAGTTTCCGGTCCTGCCGCGCGATCCACGATTGCCTGGTGCAGGGATTGCGCGAAGCAGGCCTGCCCGAAGCTGCGATCACGCTGGTGCCGACCCGCGACCGCGCGGCAGTCGGCCTGCTGTTGAGCGGGTTGAACGGCGCCATCGACGTCATCGTGCCGCGCGGCGGCAAGAGCCTGGTCGCGCGTGTCGAGGCCGAAGCCCGCGTGCCGGTGTTCGCGCATCTCGAAGGCGTCAACCATGTCTATGTCGATGCCGCCGCCAATCTGGAAATGGCAAAGTCGATCGTGCTGAACGCCAAGATGCGCCGCCCCGGCGTCTGCGGCGCCGCCGAAACCCTGCTGGTCGATCGCGCCGGCGCCGCAGCCAGCCTCAAGCCGCTGGTCGAGATGCTGATCGACGCCGGCTGCGAGGTGCGCGGCGACGACGCCGTGCAGCGCGTCGACAGCAGGGTGAAGCCGGCGTCGGACGAAGACTGGGACACGGAATATGAGGACGCGATCATCACCGCGAAGGTGGTCGACGGCGTCAATGAGGCGATCGCGCATATCCACAATCATGGTTCGCATCATACCGATGCGATCGTGACGGAAGATGCCGTCACGGCGCGCAAATTCCTCAACGAGGTCGATTCGGCGATCGTGCTGCATAACGCATCGACGCAATTCGCCGATGGCGGCGAATTCGGCTTCGGCGCCGAAATCGGCATCGCCACCGGAAAATTTCATGCCCGCGGCCCGGTCGGCGCCGAACAGCTGACCAGCTTCAAATACCGCGTCCACGGCACCGGGCAGACCCGGCCGTGAAGGCCAGAGCATTTTCAGGCGAAGCGGGCTCTTCCCAGGCTGTTCCTTTCCACACCCGCGGCATGCGCATCGGTCTGCTCGGCGGCTCCTTCAATCCGCCGCACCGCGCCCATCGCGCCATCAGCCTGTTCGCGATCAAGCGGTTGAAGCTCGATCGTGTCTGGTGGCTGATGACGCCGGGCAATCCGCTGAAGGATCATGGGGCCTTGCGCGATCTCGACCAGCGCGCCGAGGCTGCGCGCGCGATGGCCAACGATCCGCGCATCGATGTCAGCTGTCTCGAAGCTGTCATCGGAACGCGATATACCGTCGACACCATCAGCTATCTGCGCCGCCGTGCGTGCGGCTCGCACTTCGTCTGGATCATGGGCGCTGACAACCTTGCGCAATTTCATCGCTGGAAAGACTGGCGGCGCATCGCAGCCCAGGTCCCGATCGCGGTGATCGACCGTCCGCCACAAAGTTTTCGCGCGATGGCGGCACCAGCAGCCCGGGCGCTGGCGCGCTACCGCTTGCCCGAGAATCAGGCCGGCCTGCTGGCCGACCAGCGTGCCCCGGCCTGGGTCTTTCTGACGGGCATGAAATCAGACCTGTCCTCCACCGGCCTTCGGAACCCGGATGGCAGCTGGAAGACATGAATGCGAGACAAGAAGTGATTGGGCGGCTTCACTGGAATGTTGAAACCGTTAACCCCACATGCATAGTATAGCCGGCGGCGCCGAGGATTCGGCGTTCGCGATACAGTGAAAGGAATGGTCCCTGGCCACACCTGTATTGTCCAAGTCTGTTTTACCCAAGGTTTCCAAGACCCCCGTCAAAACCGCGCGTAAAACATCGACCAAAGCTGCGGCCTTGAAGGCGCAACCCGACGCCGACAAGACCCTGAATATGATCCTCTCCCGCCTCGACGATATGAAGGCGGAAGAAACGGTCACCATCGACCTTCGCGGCAAATCGGCATTTTCCGACTACATGATCGTCACCTCGGGCCGGGCTAACCGGCACGTCGGCGCGATCGCGGAAAATGTCGCCAAGGGCCTCAAGGAAAACGGCATCAAAAGCATCCACGTCGAGGGCTTGCCCAACTGCGACTGGGTGCTGATCGATTCCGGCGATGTGATCGTGCACGTATTCAGACCCGAGGTGCGCGAATTCTACAATCTGGAAAGATTGTGGACGCAGGGCCCGACGGCGGCGAAGGCGATCTGAGGCGTCGATCTGGCGATCGAGCCGATGTTTATCAGTTGAACGCATGGTAACGTGCGTCGATGCGACTCGTCGTTATCTCAATCGGCCGTCTCAAACAGGGTCCGGAGCGGGAACTGGCCGAGCGCTATCGCGAACGCTTCGACGACATCGGCCGCAAGCTCGGTTTTCGCGGCCTCGAGATCCATGAAATTCCCGAAAGCCGCGCCCGCGATGCCGCCGCCCGGATCGCTGAGGAAGCTGCTGCGATAGCGGCCGCAATCCCCGACAAATCCCTGCTGGTGGCGCTCGACGAACGTGGCGACAATATCGACAGCGCGGCCTTTGCACGTCATCTTGGCCGCTGGCGGGATGAGTCGGTCGCCAGCACTATTTTCGCGATTGGCGGTGCGGACGGACTTTCGCCCGATTTGCGGCGCAAGGCCAAACTCAGGATGGCGTTCGGCTCGGCGACGTGGCCGCATCAAATGGTTCGCGTCATGCTTCTGGAACAGGTTTATCGGGCCGCGACCATTTTGGCCGGCCATCCCTATCACCGCGCGTGATCAGCGTAAGCGAACAGCACGGAAAGCACCGATTGCAAGCGATGCAGCCAGCGCCAGACATTCGTCTCCACTCCGAGAGCGCTTGCCGCAGCCAGCTGCCTTCAATCCGTGTCCCGCTGTCCATCGCTTTGCTGTCCGCAGGCCTTGCCGGCATGGGCTCGCTGCCGGCGGCAGCCCAGGCCGCAGCGCCGGCGCCACAGGCGACTATCTCTTCCGACATCATCAGGCAGCGCGAGGAACTTGAAGCTGCCCGCGAGCGGCAGAAAAATGCCGCGGAGTTGCAGGAGAAACTCAGGACCGATATTGCGGCGATCGGTCAAGACCGCAGCAAGCTCAATGCGCAATTGATTGACATCGCCGCACAGGTGCGCGGCGTCGAGACCAGTATCGGCGATGCCGAAGCGCGGCTGCGACCGCTCGATAGCCGCGAGCAGCAGATTCGCGGCTCGCTTGATTCGCGTCGTTCTGAGATTGTCGAGGTGCTGGCCGCCCTGCAACGCGCGGGGCGTCGCTCGCCGCCGGCCTTGCTGGTGCGGCCGGAAGACGCCCTGAAGTCGCTGCGCACGGCGATGATGCTTGGATCGGTGGTGCCCGAATTGCGCACCCGGGCGGAAAAACTGGCCGGCGATCTCAGCGAACTGATCGGCCTCCGCAAGACCATCGCCGCCGAGCGCGACCGGCTGGCGATTGACCGCGATAAACTCAAGGACGACCAGGTCCGGCTCGCCGCCCTGATCGATGAGCGGCAGCGCAAGCAGAGTTCGATCGAAAAAGACATGGAGACGGAGAGCGCACGCGCCCTAACCCTCTCCCGGCAGGTCGACAGCTTGCAGGGCCTGATCGCCAAAATGGAGCTGGATTTGAAGAGTGCTGCGAAAGCGGCCGCCACCGCCACCTTGCAGGGGGGCCCAGCAGCCCTCAATGGCAAGCCCAATCTGAGCGCCCTGAAGGATCCCGCCCGGCTCAGTCCGGCTATTGCCTTTGCTTCCGCCAAGGGTTTATTCGCGATGCCGGTTAATGGCGTCAAGATTCGCGATTTTGGCGGTTCCGATGGCGCAGGTGGCGTCGAAAAAGGCATTTCTTTGGCAACCCGGGCTGGCGCCCAGGTCACAACCCCGTGTGATGGCTGGGTGGTTTACGCCGGGCCGTTTCGCAGCTACGGACAACTCTTGATCCTCAATGCCGGTGGCGGGTATCATGTGTTGATCGCCGGGATGGAGCGCATTTCGGTTAGCATCGGCCAGTTTGTGCTGACGGGGGAACCTGTTGCTACCATGGGGACGACGACGTCCCAGGTAGCATCCATCCTCGCGGCCAACGCGAGCCAGCCCGTGCTTTATATCGAGTTCCGTAAGGACGGCACTCCCATCGATTCAGGTCCATGGTGGGCCGCAAGTGAAGGCGAAAAGGTTCGCGGATGATGCGCAAGACTTCTCTGGTTCTCCTTAGCGCCGCCAGCGGCGCGGCGTTGATGCTGTTCGTAACCCAGCCGCGTTCGGTGACGATGGGTTCGAGCGCGCGCGCCGCGACGTCGGACACCTATCGTCAGCTCAACCTGTTCGGCGACGTATTCGAACGGGTGCGCAGCGACTATGTCGAGAAGCCCGACGACAGCAAGCTGGTCGAATCCGCCATCAGCGGGATGCTGGCAGGTCTCGATCCGCATTCGAGTTACATGGACGCCAAGAGCTTCCGCGACATGCAGGTGCAGACCCGCGGCGAGTTCGGCGGGCTCGGCATCGAAGTCACGATGGAAGACGGGCTGATCAAGGTCGTCTCTCCGATCGACGACACGCCGGCGTCCAAGGCCGGCATCATGGCCAATGATATCATCACCAATCTCGACGACGAAGCCGTGCAGGGCCTCACCCTCAACCAGGCCGTCGAGAAGATGCGTGGCCCGGTCAATACCAAGATCCGGCTCAAGATCGTTCGCAAGGGCCAGGACAATCCGATCGACGTCACGCTGGTGCGCGACAACATCCGCGTCCGCTCGGTCCGCGCCCGCGTCGAGGACGACGATATCGCCTATATCCGTATCACCACGTTCAACGAACAGACCACCGAAGGCCTGAAGCGCGAGGTCAGCAACCTGTCCACGCAGATCGGCGACAAGCTGAAAGGCTACATCATCGACCTGCGCAACAATCCCGGCGGATTGCTGGAGGAAGCCGTCACGGTTTCCGACGCCTTCCTGGAGCGCGGCGAAATCGTCTCGACCCGCGGCCGTAATGCCGAGGAAACCCAGCGCCGTGCCGCGCATCCGGGCGACCTGACCAAGGGCAAGCCGGTGATCGTTCTGATCAATGGCGGCTCGGCATCTGCGTCCGAGATCGTCGCCGGCGCTTTGCAGGACCACAAGCGCGCCACACTGATCGGCACCCGTTCGTTCGGCAAGGGATCGGTGCAGACCATCATCCCGCTTGGCTCCGGCAATGGCGCGCTGCGTCTCACCACCGCGCGCTATTTCACGCCGTCGGGCAAGTCGATCCAGGCCAAGGGCATTGTTCCCGACATCGAGGTGCTGCAGGACGTGCCTGACGAGTTGAAGTCGCGGACCGACACCAAGGGCGAAGCCTCGCTGCGCGGCCATCTGAAATCCGAAGGCGACGAAAAGACCGGCTCGCAGTCCTACGTGCCGCCGGACGCCAAGGACGACAAGGCCTTGAAGATGGCGGACGACCTGCTGCACGGCGTCAAGGTCAACGCCACAGCACCCGCCACCGGCGACAAGGCTGCGATCGACAAGCCCGCCAACAAGGCTGCGAACTGATCCGGCGGGGGTCATCTGCTATTCCGAAAAGGGCGGCCTTCGGGCCGCCCTTTTAGTTGGCGGTCGCTGTGGAACCTGAGCCTGCATTTGCCGGGGTTGCCACGGTGCCGGGCCTGCCGCGGCCTTGCGCGGCCGTGGTATCGTCGGCCCGGTTGATTCGGGGAGGTCCATGGCAGAGACGGCCGACGATCTGAGCACGCCGCTCGGACAGAATACGGTGCGCCGAAAGCGCCGATTCCGGCTGCCGTTCACGGGACTCCAGGCGCTTGCTGTGCTGCTCGGCCTTTTTCTGGTGACGTTCATGGGCGTTGCCATCTTCCATGACAATCCGCTGGGCGGCGAGCCGGTCTCGCACGTTGCGGTGCGCCGGGCGGTTCCCACGGACGAAAAGCCTGCCATGGCGCCGGCATCCGCGCCGGCCTCGAAAGCCAAACAGACCGCGCCGGCCGAACCAAAGACCATCACCATCATCGATGGCTCCAGCGGTGCACGCCGTGACGTGGTGCTTGGCAGCGACAGCGCCGACAAGACCGACGCCAGTGTCGCGCCGGCGATGATGGCAGGCATCGACCAGCGCCTGCTCGAAAACTCACGCTATGGCATGATCCCGGTGATGTCGGATGGCCTGAAGCCCTTCACGGCCTACGCAGCCGAGGCCGACCGCGTCAGGGCCAGCAGAATGCCCGTGGTCGCCATTGTCGTCGGGGGCCTTGGGGTGGGCGCTGCCAAAACCACCGACGCCATCATGAAACTGCCCTCGGCGGTGACCCTGGCGTTTACGCCCTACGGCTCCGATCCAGGCAAACTGGTGGAGCGGGCGCGCCTGCAGCGTCACGAAATCATGCTGCAGGTTCCGATGGAACCGTTCGACTATCCCGACAACGACCCCGGTCCGCAGACTTTGCTGACCACATTGAGTGCCGAACAGAACATCGACCGCTTGTACTGGCATCTCAGCCGGTTCCAGGGCTTTGCCGGGATCGCCAATTTCATGGGCGCGCGCTTTGTCGTCAGCGACGCGGTGATGCAGCCAATCATCCGCGAGGCCGCCAAGCGCGGGCTCGGCTATCTCGACGACGGATCGGCGCCGCGCAGCGTCGCCTCCTCGCTGGCGGCCGGCCAGGCAATGCCGTTCGCCAAAGCCGATTTTGCCGTCGATGCGGTACCGACGGCTGCTGAAATCGACCGCGCGCTTGTCAAGCTGGAAGCTCTCGCCAGGGAACGCGGAACCGCGGTCGGCATCGCCTCGGCATTGCCTGTTTCAATCGAGCGGATCGGCATCTGGATCAGGGCGCTGGAGAGCCATGGCATCATGCTGGTGCCATTGACAACCGCGATGCTGAAATCAAAATCAGGTTAGGATCGGTTGATCGGCGCGATTTTGGAACCCGCCGGGTTCCGCCCGCCAGATAAGCCTCGTGACCGCGAGAGGTCTCCACCGAATGGCGCGCTACGAAGATCTGCCGTATCGGACATGCGTCGGCATGATGCTGATCAACTCGGCCGGACTCGTCTTCATCGGCCGTCGCGCCGGCGGCATCGAGCATGTCGATGACTCGCACGTCTGGCAGATGCCGCAAGGTGGCGTCGATCCCGGCGAGGACACCTGGGCCGCCGCCAAACGCGAACTCTATGAGGAAACCAGCGTTCGCTCCGTCGAGAAGCTCGGCGAAGTCCCGGACTGGCTGATCTATGACATTCCACGCACAGTCGCCGGCCGCGCCTGGAAGGGCCGCTACCGCGGCCAGCGACAGAAATGGTATGCGGTTCGTTTTACCGGCAAGGATACCGAGATCAACGTCGCCAACCCCGGCGGTGGCCACAAGGCGGAGTTCGTCAGCTGGCGCTGGGAGCCGATGAAGAATCTTCCCGACTTGATCGTTCCGTTCAAGCGCCCGGTCTATGAGCGCGTGGTGAAGGAATTTTCAGGGCTTGCGGGCAGGTAGCTCTTGTCAGACAGCAAGCCCTATCGCCCCAATGTGGGGATCGCCCTGTTCAACGCCGCCGGCGAGGTTCTGATCGGCCGGCGCTTCCGGGACGATGGGCCGGAAATCATTCTGCCGGGGCTGGAGTGGCAGATGCCGCAGGGCGGCATCGACGCCGACGAGAATCCGCGCGACGCGGTGATGCGCGAATTATGGGAAGAGACCGGCGTGACCAGCGCCGACTATCTCGGCGAAACCGAGTGGTACACCTATGAATTTCCGCCTTATGCCGGGCCATCGTCACACCGGCTGGCGAAATTCCGCGGCCAGCGGCAGAAATGGTTCGCGCTGCGCTTCACGGGGCACGACCATGAAATCGACCCGCTGACACCGCGCAACGGCCAGCCCGCGGAATTCGACCAATGGCGATGGGAGCGGCTCAACCGCGTCGCCGATCTCGTGGTGCCGTTCAGGCGTGACGTGTACCGGAGCGTGGCAAAGGTTTTTTCGAAGTTTGCGTGAACTTTAGTTCGGTCCGACCGCAAACGGTCCAATCGCGACGACGTGGCAATCGCTGTCGCGCTTGACGCAATTTCCCAAGGCGTCATTGACCGCATTCTGTTCGTCGGCCGCCTTGAGCCCCAGTCCGGGACGCCCCGAAGTGCCGACGGCAACGGCATTCCACCCTGATGACGCATCGACGAGTTTGTGCGCCACATCCTCTCTTGCATCCACGGCAATCGCGGGATTGCTGGGCCGGAAGAAACCGATAACTTTCAGGGTGGTTGGCACCGGCACCACGAAGACGTCGTCGACCGCCATGATCATGCAGGCCACGCCGATAACGCCGCCGCAATATTCCAGATTGCGGCGTGCCAATTCCTCGACCGTGTCGTAGCCCGAGTTGAAAAAGAATTGTCCGCCTGGACCGACCGCGATCGATTTGGTTTTCCGGGCCGGAACATAGCCACTCTCGATTCTCGCCTTGCCGGGGTCGCGTACCAGCGGCAGATCCTTCGACACGAACGGTTTCTCGGTTGAGGGATCGTGCCTGATCCATGGCAGTGGCGGCACCGGCGGCCGGCCGTGCAGATAGACCACCGTGTTGCCGACGGCGTAAATCTCGCATTTCCGCGCCGGCTGATTGGCGTCCGCGCGTTTCTGGCATAGCTCAAGCGCGGCGTTTTTGGCGGCCTCTTCGCTGGGGTGACCAACGACATGCGCGAAATTTCCCGCAACGGTAAGGGCGAGGGCCTTGTGATCTGCCATCGGCACGTATTCGTTCGCCAGGGTTGTGCGGGCGCGATCGCTGACGAACGGTACCGCCTCGGCCGCGAATTTTTCCGCCGATGGGACCGGCGGTGGAGAAGGAAACGCTGGCGGAGACGATGCCGTATTGTTTGGCGGCGTGGCTGACGATGACAGGGGCGAGACAGTATTGCCGGCCGACGACGAAGCCTTGGGCAGGTCCGATTGCTCAAGCTTGGTAAAATACAGGAAGCCGCCGACACCGATCGCCACGATACACACCAGGGCCACCGCGACCGGCCACATCCAGTTTGGAGCAGCACCGCCGGTAGGCTTCTTCTTCAACTGCGGCACGGAATAGACTTCCGTCCTCACGCCGCATCGCCACCATGTAGGCGTGAACCGGGGTTGGAATATTCTTTACTTCCTGCGCGCCAATGTCGGCGAACTGCACCGACAATTTGTTGGCGACCTGCTCATGCACCGCGCGCGATATACAAATGCCGCCGACTTCGGCCAGCCCCTCAAGACGCGCCGCGATATTGACGCCGTCGCCAAGCAGATCGCCATCGCGCTCGACCACATCGCCGATCGTGATGCCGATGCGAAAGCTCATCTGACGGCTGGCGGGGTACGCCATGTTCCGGGTGCGCAGGCTCTCCTGAATATCGATCGCGCACCGCACGGCTTCGACGGCACTGGGAAACTCGGCGAGAACGGCGTCACCGGCGGTGTTGAAGATGCGCCCGCCGGCCTTGGCGATGAAGTCGTCGGTCACCTGCCGGTAAGATGCGAGACGCCGAAGCGTTTCTTCCTCGTCCTCGGCGACCAGCCTGCTGTAGCCGGCAATATCGGCCGCAAAAATCGCCGCGATCTTGCGTTTCATCAAGGCCAGCCCCGGGCAACAATCCCTCGCCGGAGAATGCCGCCGGAAACATCGAGGCGCAACCCGACTTTTACCGCATCCGGTGGACTCGCAGCGCGTTGTATTTATTCGGGCATTTAGAGAGCGTTGGACGGAATATCCGCTAATGCATCGCCGTCGAATTGAGCTGGCCCTGGATGCTCTTGAAATGATCCAGCCGCTCGACCGCGCGGTCGAGCTCGGAGCCTTCCTTCTCGGCGAGCTTGGCTTCCATGTCGGAAATCTTGTCGGTGAACGCGCTCTTGTCCAGATCCGCCAGCGAGGTGGCTACATCGGCAAGCACGGTGAGGCCCTTTTCGGATACTTCGGCAAGACCGCCAAGCACGATGATCTTCTGCTGCGTACCGCCTGCCGTCACGGTCAGGATTCCCGGGCGGATCGCCGCAACCACAGGCGCATGTCCGGCGAGCACGCCGAAATCGCCTTCGACACCGGGAACGTCAACCTGATCGACTTCGCCGGAGAAGGCGAGCTTTTCAGGAGAGACGAGATCGAAGTGGAAGGTGGCCATGATCGTTCCGCTGTTTCAATTGTCGCCCGCGGGCTTGACCCGCGAGTCCATCAAACGAAAAACTCTTCTGCGATGGATTGCCGGGTCAAGCCCGGCAATGACGAAGGTTAAATTAAGCTGCTTCCGCAGCCAGCTTCTTGCCCTTTTCGACCGCCTCTTCGATGTTGCCAACCATGTAGAAGGCGGCTTCCGGCAGATGATCATATTTGCCTTCGCAGATGGCACGAAAGCCCTTGATGGTGTCGGCGAGGTCGACGAACTTGCCGGGCGAACCGGTGAAGATTTCGGCGACGAAGAACGGCTGCGACAAGAAGCGCTCGATCTTGCGGGCGCGAGCCACCGCGATCTTGTCTTCTTCGGACAGTTCATCCATGCCGAGAATGGCGATGATGTCCTGCAGCGACTTGTACTTCTGCAGCACCTGCTGAACCATGCGCGCGGTGGTGTAATGCTCTTCGCCGACAACCAGCGGCGACAGCATGCGCGAGGTCGAGTCGAGCGGGTCCACCGCCGGATAGATGCCCTTTTCCGAAATCGCGCGGTTCAGCACCGTGGTGGCGTCCAGATGCGCGAACGAGGTCGCGGGCGCCGGGTCGGTCAAGTCGTCGGCCGGCACGTAGATCGCCTGCACCGACGTGATCGATCCCTTGTGCGTGGTGGTGATGCGCTCCTGCAGGGCACCCATGTCGGTGGCCAGCGTCGGCTGATAACCCACGGCCGAAGGAATACGCCCGAGCAGCGCCGACACTTCCGAGCCGGCCTGGGTGAAGCGGAAGATGTTATCGACAAAGAACAGCACGTCCTGGCCCTGGTCGCGGAAATGCTCGGCGACGGTCAGGCCGGTGAGGCCGACGCGGGCGCGGGCGCCCGGCGGCTCGTTCATCTGGCCGTAGACCAGCGCGCATTTGGAGCCGTCGCCGCCGCCCTTCTTGTTGACGCCGGATTCGATGAACTCGTGATACAGGTCGTTGCCTTCGCGGGTCCGCTCGCCGACGCCGGCGAACACCGAATAGCCACCGTGGGCGCGGGCGACGTTGTTGATCAGTTCCTGGATCAGCACGGTCTTGCCGACGCCGGCGCCGCCGAACAGGCCGATCTTGCCGCCCTTGGCGTAGGGCGCCAGCAGGTCGACAACCTTGATGCCGGTGACGAGAATTTCCGCTTCGGTCGACTGATCGGTGTAGAGCGGCGCTTCCTGATGGATCGCGCGCATGCTTTCGGCAACCACCGGACCTTCTTCATCGACCGGCTCGCCGATCACGTTCATGATGCGGCCGAGCGTGCCGGCGCCGACGGGCACCATGATCGGATTGCCGGTGTCGCTGACTTCCTGGCCGCGAACCAGACCCTCGGTGGTGTCCATCGCGATGGTGCGCACAGTGGATTCGCCGAGATGCTGGGCGACTTCAAGCACCAGGCGGTTGCCGCCGTTTTTGGTCTCGATCGCGTTCAGAGATGGCCGGCAGATGGCCTTCGAACTGCACGTCGACGACGGCGCCGATGACTTGCGTGATGCGTCCGGTCTGGTTGGCGGGTGTAGCCATAAAACTCTCTCCTTCGAATTCGTCTCAAAACCGCATTGCGTCTAGATCGCCTCGGCGCCGGAGATGATTTCAATCAGCTCCTTGGTGATCATCGCCTGGCGGGTTCGGTTGTAGATCAGGGTCTGCTTGCGGATCATGTCGCCCGCGTTGCGGGTGGCGTTGTCCATCGCGCTCATCTGCGCGCCGTAGAACGAGGCGTTGTTTTCCAGCAACGCGCGGAAAATCTGCACCGCGAGATTGCGCGGCAGCAGGCCGGTGAGGATTTCATCTTCTTCCGGCTCGTATTCGTAGGATGTCGCGGGACCGGCATTGGCAGGCTTGGCTTCGACCACCAGCGGAATGATCTGCTGCGCGGTCGGGACCTGCGCGATGACGGATTTGAAGCGCGAATAGAACAGCGTGCAGACGTCGAACTCGCCGGCCTCGAAGCGCGCGATGACTTTCTTGGCGATGTCTTCGGCGTTGACGAAACCGAGCTGGCGAACCGAACGCAGTTCGACGTTTTCGACGATCTGCTTCTCGAAGGTGCGGCGCAGCTGCTCGTAGCCCTTGCGGCCGACGCAGAAGAACTTGACCTCTTTGCCCTGGTTCATCAGCGCCAGCGCGCGCTCGCGCGCCAGCCGCACGATCGACGAGTTGAAGGCGCCGGACAGGCCGCGCTCGCCGGTGCAGACCAGCAGCAGGTGCACCTGATCCTTGCCGGTACCGGCCAGCAGCACCGGCGCGCCGGGCGAACCCGCGGCAGCGGTCGCGATATTGGAGATCACCGCATCCATCTTTTCGGCGTAGGGCCGCGCCGCTTCGGCGGCGGTCTGCGCGCGGCGCAGCTTTGACGCCGCCACCATCTGCATCGCCTTGGTGATCTTCTGCGTCGCCTTGGTGGAGGCGATGCGGACCCGCATGTCTTTAAGTGAAGCCATTCTCAGTTCACCCCGGCGATCCGATCCGTGATCCGACCGCAAGCCCCTCTTGCATCATGGCCCGGCCTGGCCGCCGGGCCAGCGACGATAAATTAAGCAAACGTCTTGGCGTAACCCTCGACCACATCCTTGAGCTTGGCGGCGGTATCGTCGCTGAGATCGCGGCTGTCGCGGATGGTGTTGAGGATGTCGACGTTCTTGCCGCGCAACAGCGACAGCAGGCCGTCCTCGAAGCTGCGCACCTTGGCGACCGGCAGCGCATCGAGATAGCCGTTGACGCCGGCGTAGATCACGCACGACCTGCTCTTCCATCTTCAGCGGCGAGAACTGCGGCTGCTTCAGAAGTTCGGTCAGGCGCGAACCGCGGGCCAGCAGGCGCTGCGTCGAGGCGTCGAGGTCGGAACCGAACTGCGCGAACGCCGCCATTTCGCGGTACTGCGCCAGTTCGCCCTTGATCTTGCCGGCGACCTTTTTCATCGCCTTGGTCTGGGCCGCCGATCCGACGCGCGACACCGACAGACCGACGTTCACCGCGGGACGAATGCCCTGGAAGAACAGATCGGTTTCGAGGAAGATCTGGCCGTCGGTAATCGAAATCACGTTGGTCGGGATATAGGCCGACACGTCGTTGGCCTGGGTTTCGATGATCGGCAGCGCCGTCAGCGAGCCCGCAGCCGTGCTCGTCGTTGAGCTTGGCCGCGCGCTCGAGCAGGCGGGAATGCAGATAGAACACGTCGCCGGGATAGGCTTCGCGGCCCGGCGGACGGCGCAGCAGCAGCGACATCTGGCGATAGGCCACCGCCTGCTTCGAAAGATCGTCATAGATGATGACGGCGTGCATGCCGTTGTCGCGGAAATACTCGCCCATGGTGCAGCCGGTGAACGGCGCGATGTACTGCATCGGCGCCGGATCGGACGCGGTGGCGGCAACGACGATCGAATATTCCAGCGCGCCCTGCTCTTCCAGCACCTTGACGAACTGCGCGACGGTCGAACGCTTCTGGCCGATCGCGACATAGACGCAATACAGCTTGATCTTCTCGTCGGGCTGCGCGTTGAGCGGCTTCTGGTTCAGGATGGTGTCGAGCGCGATCGCGGTCTTGCCGGTCTGGCGGTCGCCGATGATCAATTCGCGCTGGCCGCGGCCGACCGGGATCAGCGCGTCGATCGCCTTGAGGCCGGTCGCCATCGGCTCGTTGACCGATTTGCGCGGAATGATGCCGGGCGCCTTGACGTCGACGCGCATGCGCTTGTCGGACTGGATCGGACCCTTGCCGTCGATCGGATTGCCGAGCGCGTCGACCACGCGGCCGAGCAGGCCCTTGCCGACCGGCGTATCGACGATGGCGCGGGTGCGCTTGACGGTCTGGCCTTCCTTGATCTCGCGGTCGGCGCCGAAGATCACGATGCCGACATTGTCGGTTTCGAGATTCAGCGCCATGCCGCGGGTGCCGTTTTCGAACTCGACCATCTCGCCGGCCTGGACGTTGTCGAGGCCGTAGACGCGGGCAATGCCGTCGCCGACGGACAACACCTGTCCGACTTCGGAAACCTCAGCCTCCTGGCCGAAATTCTTGATCTGGTCCTTGAGGATCGCGGAAATTTCCGCGGCGCGGATGTCCATCAGCCTGCCTCTTTCATCGCGTGCTTGATCGAATTGAGTTTGGTGCGAAGCGAACTATCCACCATGCGGCTGCCGAGCTTGACCACGAGGCCGCCGATGATCGAGGGATCGACTATTCACGTTGAGCGCGACGTCCTTGCCCGTCACTGATTTCAGCGCGGTCTTCAGGGCGTCGAGATTCTTGTCGCTGAGCTTTTCGGCGACGGTGACGTCGGCCGTCGCCTCGCCCTTGAACTTGGCGACCAGCGCGCGGAAGGCGCGGATCACGTCGCTGACCGCGAACAGCCGGCGATTGGCGGTGAGAACTTTCAGGAAATTCGCGGAAATGCCCGAAATGCCGGCCTTGTCGAGCACCGCGGCGAGCGCCTTGGACTGGCGTGTCCGGCGCTGAAAACCGGGCTGCGCACCAGCCGCTTCAGATCGGCGCTGTCGGCCAGCATGGCGTCGAATCGGTCGAGATCGGCCTTGACCGCATCGATGGATTTTTCGTCGCGCGCCAACTCGAACAAGGCCGTCGCATAACGACCGGACACTCCCGAAACCGACGGATCTTCAGCAGCCACAAGCGCGCTCTTTTTAGCTGTCAAACTCGCAAGGGAAAAACCGTCGCCACGATGCGGCGCCTAGCGATCCAAGCCCTTGGAATTCAAGCGGGACTTCGATTTTCGACCGGTACGAGGCGGTACCGGGACCGTTAAAATCGCGGCTTTGCTAACATAGCGAGAGCGCAGGTGCAACATGACGGCGATGGCTGGCGATGCCTTGTCGCAGGCTCGCCTCGCGACGACTTTTGAAGCCGTTCTTCCGACGCAATCAGCCGGCCGCAATTGCTCGCCCGCTCGCATCGACGAAGCTGACTTCCCTGGCGGTTCATCAGCGGCGAGCATCGTTCCGCGCCAAATGCATGGCGCCATGAGCTGTCGCGGAGCGGCCGCACCCTCAGGTCATTCCACTTTTCGCGGTTACTTGCGCAAAACTTGTCGACAGCGTCTTGAAGACTTCGTCTAATCAGTATATTCCAAGTAATTTACAATGGTTAAAATGTTAACTACGCTATAATACTTCGAAATATTAGATGGATTATCTTGCACTCGGTAACAAGATATTTCAGCGAGTACATAAAACATTTTACTGCCCCATTTACGCCTCATTAGGCCACCAAACGGCGACCACTCAAACGGGACGGGGGTTCCACTTGCCACATATGTGGCAATACTATCTTAGGGACTGATTAATATGATTCAATACCAAAAGTCGGCACTGGGAACTGTAACCCAGTCGCGTACGGCGATCGCTGTTTTCGCCGCAACTCTTCTGCTCGGTGGGGGCGTCACCGAAGCCTCGGCAAAATCCAGGCACCACCACGGCCACCGCCATCCATTCACATCACCATGCCGAGCGACACGCTTCCGAGGGCTCCTGGCGCGACGCCAACGCCTCGATCGCTCCACGTCGGGATCCGGACGCAGCTTCTCGGGCATGGCGTCCTTTTACGGCAACGAATCCGGCAGCCAGACCGCTTCAGGCCAGCGCTTCAACCAGAACGCCATGACCTGCGCCCATCGCTCGCTGCCGTTCGGCACCAAGCTCAGGGTGACCCATGGCGGCCGCAGCGTCGTCGTCACCGTCAATGACCGCGGCCCGTTCGTCCGTGGCCGCGTGCTGGACCTGTCCACGGGCGCTGCCCGCGCCATCGGCCTGACCAGCGCCGGCGTCGGCCGCGTCACCGCCGAGGTCGTTTCCTGAAACGGCCTCTGGAAAGCCGCTTCAACCCATCAAAGTTCAGTAAGCGTCGCGTGGCGTAACGGCCGTTGTTCTGCACGCCGAAAAAGAGCCTGCCGTCGCAATGACGGCAGGCTTTTTGTGTCCGTCGTCATTCCGGGGTGGTCCGAAGCAAGCCGATGCGCAATGCACATCGGAAATCGCAGATCCGGGTTCGCGCTTCGCGCACTCCGGAATGACGAGAGCTACAAAAAGCTCTGCGGATCGACGTCGATCTCGAGCTTGAGATTGCCCTTGGTCTTGGGGCCGGCCGCCAGCCATTCGCGCAAATATTCCGACAGGTCGACATTGCGCAGCGATTTCACCAGCAGGCGGAAACGATAGCGGCCCTTGATCACGGCGAGCGGCGCTTCGGCGGGGCCGAGCACCTGGATACGCTCATCGATCGGCGCGATCGCGGCCAGCTTGCGCGCAAAGCCTTCCGCGGTCGGGCGATCGCCGGCAGAAATGATCAGGCTCGCCAGCCGGCCGAACGGCGGATAGCCGGCGCGCTCGCGGGCTTCGATCTCGCTGGCATAAAACGCTTCGCGGTCGCACGCCACCAGCGCCTTCATCACGGGATGCTCGGGCTGGTGGGTCTGCAGATAGCCGACGCCGCGGCCTTGATCTCGCCCGGCGCGGCCGATCACCTGGTTGAGCAGTTGAAAGGTCCGTTCGGCGGCGCGCGGATCGCCGTTGCTCAAGCCGAGATCGGCATCGACCACGCCGACCAGATTGAGCCTGCGGAAAATTATGACCCTTCGCCACCAATTGGGTGCCGATGATGATATCGACGCGGCCTTCGGCGATCTCGTTCAACTCGCTGCGCATGGTCTCGATCGAGGTGATCAGATCGCTCGACAGCACCATGGTGCGCGCTTCAGGAAACAGGGCGGCGGCTTCCTCCTGCAGGCGTTCGACGCCGGGTCCGACCGCGACCAGCGATTCCTCCGCCGCGCAATGCGGGCAGACATGCGGGCGCGGCATCGAGAAGCCGCAGTGATGGCAGACCAGCCGCTGCCGAAAGCGGTGATCCACCAGCCAGGCGTCACAGATCGTGCAGGCGAAGCGATGCCCGCAGGCCCGGCACAGCGTCAGCGGCGCATAACCGCGGCGATTGAGGAACAACAACGCCTGCTCGCGCCGTTCGATCGCGGTCCGGACATGCTCCGCCAGAGGCGGCGAGATGAAGCGGCCGCGCACCGGGCCCTGGCGCCGCAGATCGATCGCCTCGATATGCGGCATATGCTGGCCGCCGAATCGCGCCGGCAGCACCACGCGCTGGTAGCGCCCCTTGCGCGCGTTGACTTCGGTCTCGACGGACGGCGTCGCGGACGCCAGCACGATTGGAATTTTCGCGATATGCGCGCGCACGACCGCCATGTCGCGGGCGTGATAATGCGCGCCCTCGTCCTGCTTGTAGGCCTGGTCGTGCTCTTCATCGACGATGATCAATCCGAGATTGGCATAGGGCAGGAACAGCGCCGAGCGCGCACCCACCACGACCGGCGCTTCGCCGGCTGCGATAGCCGCCCAGTTGCGCGCGCGGGTGCGCGGGGTCAGTTCGGAATGCCATTCCATCGGACGCACGCCGAAACGCTGCGCGAAGCGGTCGAGGAATTGACCGGTCAGCGCGATCTCCGGCATCAGGATCAGCGATTGCCTGCCGCGGCGAATGACTTCCGCGATCGCCTCGAAATAGACTTCGGTCTTGCCCGAACCGGTCACGCCATCGAGCAATGCGACATGAAAGCTGCCGTTGGCCGCGAGCGCCCGCATGGCGTCCACGGCCGTGCGCTGCTGACGGGAGAAGTCGGGCTCGGAGAATGACGGATCGGGCGCCGGCGGCGCCGGCGCGCGCGGCATCACTTCGATCGTCAGCGTGCCTTCATCGACCAGTCCGTCGATCACGCCGGCGCTGACGCCGGCTTCCCTTGCGGCTTCGGACTTGGCGTGCAGCAGGCCATCCGACAAAATTTCGATCAGCCGACGCCGCGCCGGCGTCATGCGCTGCGGCGGCTTTCCGACCAGGCGGACGCCCATCCGCGGCCGCTCGGGGCCGAGATGTTCGCCCATCCGCAAGGTCATCCGCAGCACCATGCCCCGCGCCGACAGCGTGTAATTGGCGACCCAGTCGACGAGGGAGCGCAGTTCCTGTTTCAGCGGCGGCACGTCGAGCTTTTCGCCGACATCCTTGAGCCGATTATGCAGCCGCGGATCGGGGTTGGGGTTTTCCGTCCATACCACCGCGATCACCTCACGCGGCCCGAGCGGCACGCAAACCACATCGCCCGGCTTCAGCTCCATGCCACGCGGCACGCGATAGGAATAGGCCTGGTTGAGCGCGACCGGCACCAGCACGTCGACGACACGCGTCGACGATGCGGAAGAGCCTGTGGTGCGTGTGGAATGGTCCATGGGAGAATCAAACTCGAGGTCGGAAAGGGCCGATCTAACTTAAGACCCTGTGCCGGCCGGGGCCAGTGTCCGGCCGCCGGCGGCTTGAGAAGTTAGCGAACGGTAAACGAAAGCGGTGCGATATGATCACTGGAATCATCGCGGCCCCGAGGCAGCCCAAGGCAGCCCAAGACAGCCTATGACAAAACCAGTTCCCGCCGTTCAACCGATCGAGCTTGCCTGCGCTGCCCACGACATCGCGCTGGAAATGACGCGCTGGCTGTCGCATCTGCGCGCCGAACGGCGGCTGTCGCCGAAGACGCTGGAGGCCTATGCCCGTGACGTCCGCCAGTGCCTGGTCTTTCTCGGCGAACATTGGGGCACGCAGGTGACGCTTTCGCGTTTTGCGGCGCTTGAGGCCGTCGACGTCAGGGCTTTCATGGCGATGCGGCGCACGAAAGACATCGGCGGACGATCGCTGATGCGGGCGCTGGCGGGTTTGCGCTCGTTCGGACGCTTCCTCGAACGGGAAGGCAAGGGCAAGGTCGGCGCACTATCGGCCATTCGCGCGCCGAAGATCGGCAAGAGCCTGCCGAAGCCGATCCAGATGGCGGCTGCCAAACGCTTCGCCGATGCCGACGAGCGCGCCGGCGAGACCAGCGCCCCCTGGATCTGGGCACGCGACGCCGCCGTGATGGCGCTGTTGTACGGATCGGGCCTGCGCATTTCCGAAGCGCTCGGCCTGAAGCGGCGCGACGTTCCCGCGCCGGGCGCTGGCGATGTTCTGATCGTGACCGGCAAAGGCAACAAGACCCGGATGGTGCCGGTGCTGCAAAATGTGCTGGCGCTGATCGCGGAATATATCGCGATGTGTCCACATCAGCTCACCCCGGAGGGCCCGATCTTCGTCGGCGCCCGCGGCGGTCCGCTCAGCCCGCGCATCATTCAGCTCACCATGGAACGGCTGCGCGGTGTGCTGGGCCTGCCGGACAGCGCGACACCGCATGCCTTGCGGCATTCTTTCGCCACCCACCTTCTCACCCGTGGCGGCGATTTGCGCGCGATCCAGGAACTGCTTGGCCACGCCTCGCTCTCGACCACACAAATTTATACCGGCATCGACAGCGAGCGGCTGTTCGAGGTTTACAAAACGGCGCATCCACGCGCCTGAGATCGCCCGCTTTCAACGTTGATACATCCTCGTCACATTCGGTTGCCTCTTGCGCAAGCGGCGTCGTTCGGTCAATCGTGGATGCAGTCTACCGAGGAGGGAATCATGAGCGCACACGAAAGCATGGAGCATGCGGAGCACGCGGAAGCACGCCTCGGGCGAGAACAGGAAGATCGCACTGCTGATTGCGGTGATCGCGTTGTTTCTCGCGCTCTCGGAAACGCTGGGCAAGGGCGCCCAGACCGAAGCCATCAGCAAGAACGTCGAGGCCTCGAACTTGTGGGCGTTCTTCCAGGCCAAGAGCATCCGCCGCACCGTGCTTGAGGCGACGTCGGAGCAGGCCAGACTGAGCCTCGGCGTAATGGGCGACGATGCCGCCAAGGCGGCGCTGCAAAAGCAGATCGACGCCTGGCAGAAGACCGCCGCGCGCTATCGTTCGGAACCGGAAACCCGCGAAGGCCAGGAGCAATTGTCCGAGCGCGCCAAGCATGTCGAGGAAGAGCGCGATCTGGCGGAGGCAAAATATCATCATTATGAACTCGCCTCCGCGGCGTTTCAGATCGGCATCGTGCTGGCTTCGGCGACCATCATCACCGGCATCGTCACGCTGGCCTGGATCTCAGGCCTGTTGGCGCTGACGGGGATCGCCTTTACCGCGCTCGGCGTTTTCCTGCCGCATCTGCTGCATCTGCATTAGAAGATATTTTGCGCTGACGCACCTCTGCAAAGCTGGAGGATCGCGTCGGCAAAGGCCTGCGGCGCTTCCTGCGGCGGGTTGTGACCGACATTTTCCAGTACGCGTCGCTCATAGGGCGCGGTAAAATATTTGCCGTGGCTTTCCGATGCCCTGACCGGCGTCACCCCATCCACAGCGCCATGCAGATTGATCGCAGGAATATTGATTTTGGGCTGCGCTGCCAACCGCGCCTCAACCGCCGCATAGCGCGGATCGCCGGCAGCGTTGCCGGTCCGGTGCCGGTACGAATGAATCACGACGTTGACAAAGTCCGCGTTGTCGAACGATGCGGCGGTGCGGCCGAATGTCGCGTCATCGAATGCCCAGGTCGGTGACCACATTTTCCACAGCAACCGGGATATCTCGCGGCGTTTCTCGGTCAGGCCGTTGCGGCCGCGTTCGGTGTGAAAATAATATTGATACCACATCCGCGCTTCCTGCTCCGGATCGGCGGGCCGATTGGAATTCGCGATGTCCTGGATGTTGTAGCCGGTGCAACTAACAAGGCCTGCGACCCGCTCCGGCCACAACGCCGACACCACGCAGGCGGCGCGACCGCCCCAATCATATCCGCCAAGCACCGCTTGCCGAATATCGAGCGCGTCCAGCAATTCCTTCAAATCCTGCCCGAGTGCGGCCTGTTCGCCGGACCGCGGTGTGTCCGCCGACAGAAAGTGGGTGCCGCCATAGCCGCGAAGCCAGGGAACGATGGTGCGAAAACCCGCGGCATTGACGAGGCCCACGACCGCGTCGAATGACCTGACGTCATAGGGGAAACCATGCAGCAGCAGGACGGGAAAACCCCCGGCCGGACCGCTCGCTTCATAGGCGACATCCAGCACCGGGGTTCGAATGCGGGCCAGCTCTGCCACTATCTACTCCGTCGCGACAAGCAAGTCCTAGCGTGCCTCGTGCACACTTTTGCGGAAGCGCTGAATCAGCCGCAACACCCGCGACGACCAGCGGTCACCGTCGCCGACCAGGATTTCCTTGATTCGCAGCTTGACCGGCTCGACCAGCGCGTTCGCCTTTACCCGCAAACCCATGACAAAATCGTACAGCGATTCGAACCAATGCATTTCCAGCAATTTCGGCCGTGTCACGTCGAACACAAAGGCAGTGACGCCGACACCGACGAATTTTGCGAAGATGATGGTGAGGATGGCGCTGACCCAATATTCATGGGTGAGCAGCCAGAGGCCAACCAGCTTCAGCGGAAACAACGGAATCACCGGCACGATGAAGACGATCAGCGTCATCGCCGGCGACAGCGCATCAACGCGTTCCGTAAGCCATTGCTTGAACGCCTGCAGCGGGATCAGTGCAACCACCCGCGCCACGATCGGCTCGAGATGATCCCACAGCCATGCCTCGATCAGGAAGATGATCGCTAGCAGAACCCATAGCGGTTGCAGAAGCCGGCGCATCATAGACAGTCATCCCGCCCCCGTTGCCCCGGGCGTGGATCACATATGTATCGCCCGCTTGCCGACTGCAAGCGCTGCTTCCTTGACGGCCTCGGAACGGGTCGGGTGGGCATGGCAAGTGCGCGCCAGATCCTCGGCGGAACCACCAAACTCCATCAATACCGCCGCTTCATGGATCATTTCGCCGGCTTCACGGCCGACAATATGCACACCGAGCACACGATCGGTTTTCGCATCTGCGAGAACCTTGACAAATCCGTCGGTAGTCTGGTTCACCTTGGAGCGGCCATTGGCCGTGAACGGAAATTTACCGACGGTATAGGCGACGCCGGCCTGCTTCAACTCTTCCTCGGTCTTGCCGACCGCCGAGACTTCCGGCGTGGTATACACAACTCCTGGGATAACGTCGTAGTTCACATGCCCGGCCTGCCCTGCGAGAATTTCCGCGCAAGCAACGCCTTCGTCTTCGGCTTTGTGCGCCAGCATCGGCCCCGCGATCACGTCGCCGATCGCATACACGCCCTTCAAACTGGTCGCGAAGTGCGAATCAATCTGCACACGGCCGCGATTGTCGAGCACAACGCCGGCTTCCTTCAGACCGAGGCCGTCAGTATAAGCCACACGGCCGATACAGACCAGCACGACATCGGCTTCCAGCGTTTCGGCCTTGCCGCCTGCCGCCGGCTCGATTTGCGCCGACAGCATCTTGCCCGAAGTGTCGATGCCCGTGACCTTGGCGCCTAGCTTGAACGCAAAGCCCTGCTTCTCGAGCAGGCGCTGGAACTGCTTCGCCACCTCTCCGTCCATGCCCGGCAGGATGCGGTCGAGGAATTCCACCACGGTGACCTCAGCGCCGAGCCGGTGCCACACCGAACCGAGCTCGAGCCCGATCACGCCGGCACCAACGATCAATAATTTTCCCGGCACCTTGTCGAGCGATAGCGCGCCGGTCGACGACACGATGCGCTTCTCGTCGATCTCGATGCCTTTGAGGCGCGCGATATCGGAGCCGGTGGCGATGACGATGTTTTTGGTCTCGACGATCTGGGCCTTGCCGTCACTTCCCGTGACTTCGACCTTGCCGGTACCGAGTATCTTGCCCTTGCCGTGGATGACATCGATCTTGTTCTTCTTCATCAAGAAGTCGACGCCCTTGACGTTGCCGTCGATGCCCTGCTGCTTGAAATTCATCATCGCCGGCAGATCGAGCTTCGGCGCGGAAACGCTGACGCCCATTTTCGCGAACGAATGGCCGGCCTCCTCGAACATTTCCGACGCATACAGCAACGCCTTTGACGGCATGCACCCGACATTGAGGCAGGTGCCGCCGAGCGTCGCATTCTTCTCGACCACCGCGACCTTCATGCCGAGCTGGGCGCCTCGAATCGCGCAGACATATCCGCCGGGACCGGTGCCGATAACAACGAGATCGTAGCTGGCCATGATTGAAGTCCTGTAGCTGAATACTGTGACAGCTATTAACGCCCGCCGGTCACATCAAGGATGGCGCTGGTCACGTAGGAGGCGTCGTCGGACAGCAGCCAGACGACGGCGTTGGCGATTTCGTCGGCAGTGCCGATGCGTTTCATCGGCACCGTCGGACTCAGCCGATGGGCGCGATCAGCATCGCCGCCGCTGGCGTGAATTTCGGTATCGATCAGCCCGGGCCGGATCGCGGCGACGCGAATGCCTTCAGCGGCGACTTCCTGTGCGAGACCGATCGTAAAGGAATCGATTGCGCCTTTTGACGCCGCGTAATCGACGTAGGTATTGGGTGAGCCGAGCTTGGCCGCAACCGACGACAAATTGACGATGACGCCGCCCTTGCCGCCATGGCGCGTCGACATCCGCTTCACGGCCTCGCGGGCGCAAAGAATGCTTCCCGTGACGTTGACGGCCATCATGCGGGCAATGCGCTCGGCGGACATATCGTCGACCCGCGACGTGGTGCCGACGATGCCTGCATTGTTGACCAGCGCGCCGAGCCTGCCGAACTCGTCGGCGGCCCTGAACAGCGCCAGGATGTCGGCCTCAGTGCCGACGTCGCATTTCACCGCGATGGCCTTGCCGTTCTTCCCCTCGATGGCGGAGACCACCTGGCGCGCGGCGGTTTCATTGGTGGCGTAACCGACGCAAACCCTGAAACCGCGCGCCGCTGCGGCAATAGCAGTAGCGCGGCCAATGCCACGGCTCCCGCCGGTGACGATCACAACTCTGTCCGTCAAGTATCACCCCCACTAAAATCCGGAAACGCTCTAGAGATCCAGCACCAGCCGCGCCGGGTCTTCGAGGCTTTCCTTGACGCGCACCAGGAACGTCACCGCTTCCTTGCCGTCGATGACGCGGTGATCGTAGGACAGCGCCAGATACATCATCGGGCGTATCTCGACCTTGCCGGCGACGGCTATCGGACGATCCTGAATCTTGTGCATGCCGAGAATGGCCGACTGCGGCGCGTTGAGGATCGGCGTCGACATCAGCGAGCCATAGATGCCGCCATTGGTGATGGTGAAGGTGCCGCCCTGCATCTCGTCGATCTTGAGCTGGCCGTCGCGCGCGCGCCGTCCGAAATCGGCGATGCTCTTTTCGATATCGGCGATCGACTTGCGGTCGCAGTCGCGCACCACCGGCACTACCAGGCCCTTGTCGGTGCCGACCGCGATGCCGATGTGATAGTAATTCTTGTAGATCAGGTCGGTGCCGTCGATCTCGGCGTTGGCGGCGGGAATATCCCTCAAAGCTTGCACGCAAGCCTTGGTGAAAAAGCCCATAAATCCCAGTTTGGTGCCGTGCTTCTTCTCGAACACGTCCTTGTACTGGGTCCGCATCGCCATGATGTGGCTCATGTCGACCTCGTTGAAGGTCGTCAGCATCGCCGCAGTATTCTGCACATCCTTCAGGCGGCGCGCGATGGTCTGGCGCAGCCGCGTCATCTTCACGCGTTCTTCGCGCGCGGCATCGTCGGCGGGCGACGGAGCGCGTACCTGCACGGCGGCGGCGGGCTGATTGACCGGCGTCGGCGCCGAGGCGGCCTTTTCGATGGCGGCCAGCATGTCGCCCTTGGTGACGCGGCCATCCTTGCCGGAGCCCGCAACGGTAGACGCATCGATGCCGCTTTCGGCCGAGGTCTTGCGCACCGACGGCGCCAGCGGCGCATCGGCCGGCGGAGCCTTCGGAGCGGCGGCAGCGGCCGGCGCAGCGGCTGCGGGGGGCGGTGATGCCGGAACTGGAGCCGAGGCCGCGGCTTTGGCAGGGGCGGCTGCCGGCTTGGCGGCGGCTCCGGCGCCTTCGCTGATCTGCCCGAGCAATGCACCGACGGCAACGGTCTCACCGTCCTTTGCCATGATTTCACTGAGCGTGCCGCCGGACGGGGCCGGAACCTCGATCGTCACCTTGTCGGTTTCGAGTTCGACCAGCGGCTCGTCCACCGCGACGGCGTCACCGGCCTTCTTGAACCAGCGGCCGATCGTGGCCTCGGTCACGGATTCGCCGAGCGTCGGAACGCGAATTTCAGTCATTGTCTGTTTCCTCAGGAACCTGTGCGGTCATAACCTCTGTTGTCATCGTCCCAGCAAGGCGGGCAATCCAGTGCTCCGAGGCGGTACGGTCAAAGACAGCCGGCACGGCGTACTGGATGCCCCGCCTGCGCGGGGCATGACGAATTGCGTTTGCTAGCTTAGCGCCTCATCGAGCAGCGCCTTGAGTTGCGCCAGATGCTTCGACATCAATCCGGTGGCAGTTGCCGCCGCCGCCGCACGCCCGGCATAACGCGGACGCTTGTTCGGTGCGTTGATCTGGTTCAGAACCCATTCGAGATAGGGCTCGATGAAGTGCCACGCGCCCATGTTGCGCGGCTCTTCCTGGCACCAGACCAACTCGGCATTCTTGAAGCGTCCAAGTTCGACCACCAGCGCCTTCAACGGCACCGGATAGAGCTGCTCGACCCGCATGATGTAAACGTCATCCACACCGCGTTTTTCGCGCTCGTCGTAGAGATCGTAATAGACCTTGCCCGAGCACAGCACGACGCGCCTGATCTTGTCGTCCGCCACCAGCTTGATTTTTTCATCGGGCAGCATCGCGGCGTCATCATAGAGCAGGCGATGGAACGTGGTGTCGGCGCTCATCTCGTCGAGCCTGGAGACCGCACGCTTGTGCCGCAGCAGCGACTTCGGCGTCATCAGGATCAATGGCTTGCAAATCTCGCGATGCAATTGACGCCGCAGCACGTGGAAGTAGTTGGCGGGCGTGGTCGGATAAACCACCTGCATGTTGTCTTCCGCGCACATCTGCAGGAATCGCTCGAGCCGCGCGGAAGAATGCTCCGGGCCTTGCCCTTCATAGCCATGCGGCAGCATGCACACGAGGCCGGACATCCGCAGCCACTTGCGTTCGCCCGATGAGATGAACTGGTCGAACAACACCTGCGCGCCGTTGGCGAAATCGCCGAACTGCGCTTCCCAGACGGCGAGCGCCTTCGGCTCCGCCAGCGAATAGCCATACTCGAAGCCGAGCACGGCTTCTTCCGACAGCAGCGAGTTGATGACCTCGTAGTGGCCCTGATCGCCGCCGAGATGATTGAACGGCGTGTAGCGGCTTTCATCTTCCTGGTCGATCAGCACCGAATGGCGCTGCGAGAAGGTGCCGCGCTCGGAGTCCTGCCCCGACAGCCGGACGTGATGGCCTTCTTCCAGCAGCGAGCAGAACGCCAGCGCCTCGCCGGTCGCCCAGTCGATACCGACGCCGGTATCGATCGCCTTGGCGCGATTTTCCAGGAATCGCTGCACCGTGCGGTGAACCCGGAAACCATCGGGCACCTTGGTGATCTTGCGACCGATATCCTTCAACTCGGCGATCTCGACGCCGGTAACGCCGCGACGCGGATCTTCTTCCGCATCCGCCGACTTGAACCCGGCCCATTTGCCATCGAGCCAGTCGGCCTTGTTGGGCTTGTAGCCTGCGCCGGCTTCCAGTTCGGCATCGAGCCGCGCACGCCAGTCGGCCTTGGCCTTCTCGACTTCGCCTTCGGTCATGACGCCTTCGGCGATCAGCCGCTTGGAATAAATCTCGACGGTGCCGGGATGCGAGGCGATCTTCTTGTACATCACCGGCTGGGTGAACATCGGCTCGTCGCCTTCGTTGTGACCGTGCCTGCGATAGCAGAACATGTCGATCACGACCGGCTTGTGGAATTTCTGCCGGAATTCGATCGCGACCTTGGCCGCGAACACCACCGCTTCCGGATCGTCGCCGTTCACATGGAAGATCGGCGCGTCGATCATCTTCGCCACGTCGGACGGATAGGGCGAGGAGCGCGAATAGCGCGGATAGGTGGTGAAGCCGATCTGGTTGTTGACAATGAAATGCAGCGAACCGCCGGTGCGGTAGCCCTTCAGGTCCGACAAAGCGAAACATTCCGCGACCACGCCCTGTCCGGCGAAAGCCGCGTCGCCGTGCATCAGCAGCGGCAGCACCGAAATGCGCTGGTCCGGCGGATCGCCATGCTGATCCTGCTTGGCGCGCACCTTTCCGAGCACTACGGGATCGACGATCTCCAGATGCGAAGGATTGGCGGTCAGCGACAGATGGATCTTGTTGTTGTCGAACTCGCGGTCCGACGAAGCGCCGAGATGATATTTGACATCGCCGGAACCCTCGACCGCGTCGGGATTGGCCGAGCCGCCCTTGAATTCATGGAACAGCGCGCGGTGCGGCTTGCCCATCACCTGCGTCAGCACGTTGAGGCGGCCGCGGTGCGGCATGCCGACCACGATTTCCTTCACGCCGAGATTGCCGCCGCGCTTGATGATCTGCTCAAGCGCCGGGATCAGCGATTCGCCGCCGTCGAGGCCGAACCGCTTGGTGCCGGTGAATTTGGTGTCGCAGAACTTCTCGAAACCTTCGGCTTCGATCAGCTTCATCAGGATCGCGCGGCGGCCTTCGCGGGTGAAACTGATTTCCTTGTCCGGACCCTCGATGCGCTCCTGGATCCAGCCCTTCTGCGCACCGTTGGTGATGTGCATGAACTCGACGCCGAGCGTCTGGCAGTAGGTGCGCTCGCAGATGGCGACGATTTCGCGCAAGGTCGCGTATTCCATGCCGAGCACGTGGTCGAGGAATATCTTGCGATCGAGATCGGCTTCCACGAAGCCGTAGGAGCGCGGATCGAGTTCCTCGCGATCACGCGGCGCCTCGATCCCGAGCGGATCGAGCTTGGCGTGAAAATGCCCGCGCATGCGGTAGGCGCGGATCAGCATCAGCGCGCGTACCGAATCCCGTGTTGCCTGGTTGACGTCGGCCGCGGTCAGCTCCGCGCCCTTGGCTTGTGCCTTGGCGGCGAGTTTGGTGCCAACCGCCTTTTCAACCTGCGCCCAATTGCCATCGAGAGCGGAGGTCAGATCGTCGCGCGGTGCGAGCGGCCAGTTATCGCGGCTCCAAGACGGCCCTTCGGCGTTCTTTTGAACGTCGGCCGGCGTGTCCTTCAGGCTCTTGAAAAACTCCTGCCATTCGGCGTCGACCGAACCGGGATCTTTCTCGTAGCGGGCATAGAGATCATCGATGTAGGCGGCATTTGTGCCCTGCAAAAACGAGGAAAGGGCAAAAGCGGCGTTCGCGTCTTGGCGAGACATGGATAGCGTCCTGGTGATGTCGGTTCGCGCGTCGAATACGGCGCAATAGCCAATCCGGTCACTGGATCAGCGCGATTAAGGGCCTTTTACCCTATATGGGACGGATTTTCGCGTCCAAAAGAACCAAAGATTGAATATGATTTCAATTTTTGGATTGGCGCGGAACAAGCGCGAAATTCGCCATCCGCGCGATACCGCTGATTTAACCCTTGAGCAGATCGACCAGTGTTTTGCCGAGTCGCGCCGGGGACGGCGACACCTTGATGCCAGCCGATTCCATCGCCGCGGTCTTTGAGCCGGCATCGCCCTTGCCGCCGGAAATAATCGCGCCGGCATGGCCCATGCGGCGGCCGGGAGGTGCTGTGACGCCGGCGATGAAACCGACCATCGGCTTCTTGCGGCCGCGCCTGGCTTCGTCTTTCAGGAATTGCGCGGCGTCTTCCTCAGCCGAACCGCCGATCTCGCCGATCATGACGATCGAGGTCGTCTTCGGATCGGCCAGAAACATTTCCAGCATGTCGATGAATTCGGTGCCCTTGACCGGATCGCCGCCGATGCCCACCGCGGTGGTCTGACCGAGGCCTTCGCTGGTGGTCTGGAATACGGCTTCATAGGTCAACGTGCCCGACCGCGAAACGATGCCGACATTGCCAGGCTTGAAGATGTTGGCCGGCATGATGCCGATCTTGCATTCACCCGCGGTCATCACCCCCGGGCAATTCGGTCCGATCAGCCGCGACTTCGACCCGCTCAACGATCTCTTCACCCGCACCATGTCGAGCACCGGAATGCCTTCGGTGATGCATACGATCAGCGGAATTTCAGCATCGATGGCCTCGCAGATCGCGTCCGCTGCCCCCGGGGGCGGCACATAGATCACGGATGCGTCGGCGCCGGTCTTTTCGCGCGCCTCGGCCACGGTATCGAACACCGGCAGATCGAGATGCGTCGAGCCACCCTTACCAGGCGAGGTGCCACCGACCATCCTGGTGCCATAGGCGATCGCCGCCTCCGAGTGAAACGTGCCGTTCTTGCCGGTAAAACCCTGGCAGATCACCTTGGTATTCTTGTCGATCAGGATGGACATGGTTGGCTTGCTTTCGCGAAACGATCGGTCAAAGGGTCAGGTGATCCGCCGGTAAACGCCGGTGAGCACGTCGGCCCACCCTTCCGCGTCGGGCGAAAACTGGATTTTCATGGTGTAGGTGTCGGCGTCGACGAGTTCATAGACATGGCGCGCATTGCCGCGCAGCGAGCCGCGCACCAGGATCAGGGTCCTGCCGCCGGTCCAGCCGCCGGAGGCCGGCGACGGCGGGTAGTAGCCGAGCGAATCGTGCCAGAACAATTTGTAAAGCCGGTCTTCGCGATCATAGGTGAACACGCCATGGGTGGCGAAGCTTTCCTTGCCGTCGCGGGTCTGGCGCGTATCCTGAATCAGGTAAAAGCCGTTGAGATCGATGCGGGCCGTGACATGCGAGGTGGCAGGCCCCCCGGCGGTCCAGCGCGACGGGTGCACAGTCTCTTCACCGGACCACTCGCCCGCGAACGCTGCGAGCTTGCGATGCTCCTCCAGCGGCGTCGGTGCGGCGAGATGGTCCTGGGCCATCGGCTTAAGCCCCCTTCACGGCCTTGACGATCTTCTGCGCGGCATCGTCGAGATCGTCGGCGGGCAGCACGTTGAGGCCGGATTCGCGGATGATCTTCTTGCCGGCATCGACATTGGTGCCTTCAAGCCGGACCACCAGCGGCACTTTCAGGCCGACTTCCTTGACCGCGGCGACCACGCCCTCGGCGATGACGTCGCATTTCATGATGCCCCCGAAAATATTGATCAGGATGCCCTTCACATTGGGGTCGGCGGTGATGATCTTGAACGCCGCCGTGACCTTGGCCTTGTCGGCGCCGCCGCCGACGTCGAGGAAGTTCGCCGGCGCCATGCCGTAGAGCTTGATGATGTCCATGGTCGCCATCGCAAGACCGGCGCCGTTGACCATGCAGCCGATCGTGCCGTCGAGCGTGATGTAGTTGAGATCGTATTTCGACGCCTCGATTTCCTTGGGGTCTTCCTCGGTCTCGTCGCGCAGCGCCAGCACCTCGGGGTGCCGATAGAGCGCGTTGCCGTCGAACGACACTTTCGCGTCGAGCACGCGCAGATCGCCCTGCCTGGTCACCACCAGCGGGTTGATCTCCAGCATCGCCATGTCCTTGGCGACGAAGGCCGTATAAAGCTGCGTCACCAGTTTTTCCGCCTGCTTGGCGAGATCGCCTGTAAGCCCCAGCGCTTTGGCAACGGTGCGGCCGTGATGGCCCATGATGCCGGTGGCGGGATCGACCGAGAAAGTCACGATCTTCTCGGGGCTGTTGTGCGCGACGTCCTCGATGTTGACGCCGCCTTCGGTCGAGACCACGAACGACACTTCGGAGGTTTCGCGGTTGACCAGGATCGACAGGTAGAACTCCTTGTCGATGTCGGAGCCATCCTCGACATAGAGCCGGTTGACCTGTTTGCCGTGCGGCCCGGTCTGCACCGTGACCAGCGTGGCGCCCAGCATCTGCCTGGCGAATTCATTGACTTCGGCGACCGATTTGGCGATCCGGACGCCGCCCTTGTCGCCGGCCGAAGCCTCCTTGAACTTGCCCTTGCCGCGGCCGCCGGCATGGATCTGGCTCTTCACGACCCAGACCGGACCGCCCAGGGTTTTCGCGGCGACATCGGAATCCTCCGCCCGCAGCACCGGTACGCCCCTGGAGATCGGCACCCCGAATTCGTGCAGCAGCGCCTTGGCCTGATATTCGTGGATATTCATGTGACGGCCCCCGAAACCCTGAGCGATCGTTTGGCGCAACTCGGTCGGTCGGTCAGCGTCCGAGCAGATCGGGCGCGATTTTCTTGCAGGCCTCAACCAGACCCTTCACCGCGCCGACCGACTTGTCGAATGCCTCGCGGTCCTTGCCGGCCAGTTCGATTTCGACAATACGCTCGACACCCCTTGATCCGATCACCACGGGCACGCCGACATACATATCCTTCACGCCGTATTCGCCGTTGAGATAGGCCGCACAGGGGAGCACGCGCTTCTTGTCGCGCAGATAGCTTTCCGCCATCGCGATCGCGGATGCCGCCGGCGCGTAGAACGCCGACCCGGTCTTCAGGAGATTGACGATCTCGGCGCCGCCATTGCGGGTACGGTCGACGATCTCGTCGATCCGCGCCTGCGAGGTCCAGCCCATCTTGACCAGATCGGGCAGCGGAATGCCGGCCACCGTGGAATACTTCACCAGCGGCACCATGGTGTCGCCATGGCCGCCAAGCACGAAGGCGGTGACGTCTTCGACCGAGACGTTGAATTCATCGGCCAGAAAATAGCGGAAGCGGGAGGAATCGAGCACGCCCGCCATGCCCACCACCTTCTTGTGCGGCATGCTGGATGCTTTTTGCAGCGCCCAGACCATGGCATCGAGCGGATTTGTGATGCAGATGACGAAGGCATCCGGGGCGTATTTCTTGATGCCAGCGCCGACCTGCTCCATCACCTTGAGATTGATGCTGAGCAGATCGTCGCGGCTCATGCCGGGCTTGCGCGGCACGCCGGCGGTGACGATGCAGACCTTGGCGCCGTCGAGCGCCTCATAGGAATTGGCGCCGGTGAAATGCGCGTCGAACCCGTCGACCGGAGAGGACTGCGCGATATCGAGCGACTTGCCCTGCGGCACGCCCTCGGCGATGTCGAACATCACGACGTCGCCCAACTCCTTCAATCCGATGAGATGAGCCAGCGTTCCGCCGATCTGACCGGAGCCAATCAAAGCAATCTTGTCGCGCGCCATGGGAAATCTGTCCTTTGAACCCGAAGGAGGAAATGGGAATATGCTGACTGGCTGGTTATCCCTTTCGAAGCAGCCGTTCAAGTCGCGGCGTGCTCAATTGTCGGCCACTCCGGTCATTCCGGGGCGCGCGCAGCGCGAACCCGGAATCCATACTCCCGATCGTGGTTATGGATTCCGGGCCTGCGCCAAGTGGCGCATCCCGGAATGACGGCCAGGGTAGGCTTCGACTTAAGTCTCCACCAGCCCCGTGCTCGACCCGCTCGCCGCGGAATCCTTGCGTCCGTGCGGCAGCGCCAGATAGGATTCCGAGCTCATCTCGATCAGCCGCGACGAGGTCCGCTTGAACTCGTTGGCCTCATTGCCTTCGGTCGCAAAATACAGCGACACCGGATCGGTTGCCGCCGATGCCATCAGCTTCACGGCATTGTCATACAGCGTGTCAATCAGCGAAATGAACCGCTTGGCGGCATTGCGCTCGGCGTAGTCCATCACCGGGATGCGGTCGATCAGGATCGTATGGTAGTCATGCGCCAGACGCAGGTAGTCCGAAGCGGCGAGCGGCTTTTCGCAAATATCCGAAAATGAAAATCGCGCGACGCCGTGCGCCGAACACGGCACATGAAGGACGCGGCCCTTGATCGAGATATCGCGCGGCTTGCAGGGCGCGTTGCCGGTCATCGTCACCCAGGCCTTGTCGAGCGCGGCGTCGGCGCGTGCGTCGGCCGGCACCAGCCACATCTTCACCCCTGCGAGCTTTTCCAGCCGGAAATCGGTGCGAGCGTCGAGCCGCAGCACGTCCATATGACCGGATATCTGCGCGATAAAGGGCAGGAACAGCGCCCGGTTCAGCCCTCCCTTGTAGAGATCTTCCGGCGCGACGTTGGATGTCGCCACCACGACCGTGCCGAGTTCGAACAGTCTTGAAAACAAGCGTCCCAGGATCATCGCATCGGCGATATCGGTGACGTGAAACTCGTCGAAACACAAAAGCCAGGCCTGCTCGAAAATCGACGCGGCGGTCAGTGCGATCACGTCGCTATCGGCGATTTCGCCGCGCGCGATATTCTGGCGGAAGCCGTAAATCCGCTCATGCACCTCGGCCATGAATTCGTGGAAATGCGCGCGGCGCTTGTGCTCGACCGGGCTTTGCTGAAAAAACAGATCCATCAGCATGGTCTTGCCGCGTCCGACTTCGCCGTGAACGTAAAGCCCGCGCGGCGGCGCCTGATCCTTGTCCGCGAACAGCCGGCCCAGCAGTCGCTGCTTGCGCACCGGCTTGTAACTCGCAAGCCGCTGCTCCAGGTCGGCAAATGCCTCGGCGGCGCGCGCCTGCGCGGCATCGGCCTCGATGGCGCCGGAGGAGACGAGAGCCTGATAATGGGCGCGGAACGAGGCGGCGGGGGCTGAAGGCATGGCTTCTTACGGCCTCAAGCAAACGGAAATTGCAAGCCGTGAATTGGTGTGAGGGGTATGCGTGGAGACACCGGTCGCGCATACGGTGCAGCGTTTCTTCACGCTACGCTACGTCCGGGAACGCTCTTACGCACTCAGCGCGTAGGAATCCTCGACCACATAGGGTCCGCCGCCGGTGGACGCCCGCGACGAAAACAGCACAAAGCGCGAAGCCGTAAACACCCTCGTCGGAAAGTATCCGCGCACCGACAGATAATCCGCGACATCCTGATTGGAGGCATCCCGCAGCCGCGCCAGCGTCACATGAGGGGTGAATTTGCGCCCTTCCGGATCGAGCCCGAAGCGTTGCATCAGGCGCTCGAGCTCGGCCTGTAGCTCGATCAGGGGACGGCTCGGCACGATCGAGGCGACCACCGCACGCGGCTTTTTTCCGCCAAAGCTCGACAGGCCCTGCAGCGCGACATCGAACGGCTTGCGATTGACCCGAAACAGCAGCGAGGCGATTTCGTTGGCCGCAACGCCATCGATATCGCCGATAAAGCGCAAGGTGACGTGATAATTTTCGGGGTCGATCCAGCGCGCGCCCGGCAGGCCGCCACGCAAATTGGAAAGCGTCTGGCCGATCTCGGCCGGGATTTCCAGTCCAGTAAACAAACGCGGCATCGCAAGAACTCCCGATGCTAAGGCATGATCCCGAAAACCGGATCCCGGTTTTCGGGAAAGATCTTGCCCTGAAACAAAGGCCGGCAACGAATCACCGATAATCTTTTCTATCGCAGTTATGCAACGCTGCGAAGCACTCCGCCCCAACGATCCGGAAAACACCTGCGTTCAGGGTTATCGTTGCCCGTTTTTCAACTACGTTGCCCGGATATCGCGCCAAGAAATGCCTGTACGGTAGGCAACATTTTTTTGACGACCACATCAACTCCCTCCGCGGTCGGATGCATGCCGTCGGCCTGGTTGAGCCTGGCGTCGGTCGCAACGCCTTCCAGGAAAAACGGATACAGCGGCACCCCGAAGGATTTTGCGAGATCCGGATAGATCGCATTGAAGCGGGCCGAATAGTCGTCGCCGTAATTCGGCGGCGCCAGCATTCCGCACAACAGAACCGCAATTTGGCGCGCCTTCAACTGCGTCAGAATGTCCGACAACGCGGCGCGCGTGACCTTGGGGTCGATGCCGCGCAAGGCGTCGTTGGCGCCGAGTTCAACGATCACGGCCTCGGTGCCTTCGGGTACCGACCAGCCGAGCCGGTCACGGCCGCCGGAACTTGTATCCCCAGACACCCCGGCGTTGATCATATCGACCGCTATCCCTTTGTCTTTCAAAGCCTTTTGTAGCCGCACCGGAAACGCTGACGGCGCCGGCAGGCCGAGACCCGCGCTCAAGGAATCTCCCAGCACCACCATCTTGATCGGTTTGGCGTCTGCGGCGGCGGACGATTGAGCAAAACCGGTTCCCGCCATCAAAACGATACCCAACACGAGCATGTGCGCGAACATCCACCCTGGCCTCTCGACCCCGCCAGCGGAAGTGCCATATGACCGGGGCATGGACAGTCTCATCGAACCCTCATTGACCGGACTTGAACCGGACACCATCGCCATCTCGAACGTCAATCTCTCGCTCGGCACGGGCGCGGCGCGCGTTCATATCCTCAAAGACATCAGCCTGCGCGTGGCATCCGGTGAAGCGATCGGCTTGATCGGCCCGTCAGGCTCCGGAAAATCCACGCTGCTGATGGTGATGGCGGGACTCGAGCGTCCCGACAGCGGAGAGGTGGTGGTCAACGGCACCCCTTTCAATGCCCTCGATGAGGACGCGCTGGCGCGCTTTCGCGGCCGCCAGGTCGGCATCGTGTTCCAGTCGTTTCATCTGATCCCGACCATGACGGCGCTGGAAAACGTCGCGGTGCCGCTGGAGCTGGCCGGCAATCCCGATGCGTCGATGCGCGCGGCGCAGGAACTGACATCGGTCGGCCTTGGCGACCGCCTGCATCACTATCCAACGCAATTGTCCGGCGGCGAGCAACAACGCGTGGCGTTGGCCCGCGCGCTCGCGCCCGACCCGGCGATTCTGGTGGCCGATGAACCCACCGGCAATCTCGACGAGGCCACTGGTAGACAGATCGTCGATCTCTTGTTCACCAAACATGCCGAACGCGGCATGACGCTGGTGCTGGTAACCCACGACACCGCGCTGGCGCAACGCTGCGACCGCGTGGTGCGGCTGCGCTCCGGCCGCATCGAAGCAAAGCCAATCGGCCGAGAAACCGCTTCATGAGCAGTACTTCGGAATCCGCTCATGGCAACCGGGCGGCTTCGCTTGCGGTGCGCTATGCGGTGCGCGAATTGCGCAGCGGACTGAAGGGGTTTTACGTTTTCATCGCCTGTATCGCACTCGGCGTGCTGGCAATTTCCGGCGTCGGCTCGGTCGCCGCCAGTCTGAGCGACGGGCTGGCGCGCGAAGGCCGTACGCTGCTTGGCGGCGACCTTGCGTTCTCGTTGATCCAGCGCGAAGCCAAACCGGATGAAGTCGCATTCCTGCGTTCGCGCGGCGAGGTATCGGTCGCAGCGACGTTGCGCGCGATGGCCCGGACCAGCGACGGCAAGCTCGCGCTGGTCGAGGTCAAGGCGGTCGACGGCGCCTATCCGATGCTGGGCGCCTTGACGCTCGACCCCGAGATGCCGCCAGGCGATCTGCTGGCGGAGCGAGACGGCGCCTTCGGTGCGGCGGCCGACGCCGCCTTGCTGGCGCGGCTCGATCTCAGGAACGGCGACCGTGTCACCATCGGCAGTGCGACGTTTCAAATCCGCAGCGTGGTCGGCGCAGAACCCGACAAACTCGCCGGCGGCCTCGGCTTCGGCCCGCAATTCCTGATCAGCGAAGCGGCGTTGCGGGCGACCGGATTGCTGCAGCCCGGCAGCCTGGTGCGCTGGATCTACCGGGTAAAGCTGCCGGAAAATGCCGCCGACGACCGCGCCGCGACCGCGCTGGCCGACGATACCAAAGCGGCCTTGCCGCAGGCCGGCTGGGAGGTTCGTTCGCGCAGCAACGCCTCGCCGCAGCTTGAGCGCACCATCAGCCGTTTTACGCAATTTCTGACGCTGGTGGGCCTTGCCGCGCTTTTGGTCGGCGGGGTCGGCGTCGCCAATGCCGTCAAGAGCCATATCGATCGCCGCCGCGACGTCATCGCCGCCTTCAAGGCACTCGGCGCCACCGGGCGCGACGTCTTTACGATCTATCTGACACAAGTCGTGGTGCTTGCCGTGATCGGCTCGGTGATCGGGCTGGCCGCCGGCGCGGCGCTGCCCTTTATCGTCGTCGGCCTGTTCGGCCAGTTGCTGCCGTTGCCGGTGGTGCCGGCGCTGCATCCGGGTGAACTGGCGTTGTCGTTCGTTTATGGTCTCCTGACCGCGCTCGCCTTCGGGCTGTGGCCGCTCGGCCGCGTGCACGACGTGCCGGTGGCGGCGCTGTTCCGCGAGGCCGTGACCAGCGAATGGCATCGCCCACGCTGGCGCACGCTGGCCTTGATGGCTGTGGTGGTTGCGCTGTTGATCGCGGTCGTGATCGGACTTGCTTACGACAAGCGTGTCGCGGCGGTGTTCGTCGTATCCTCGGTCGTGGTGTTCGCCTTGTTGCGGGGGATCGCTGCCGGCTTGATGGCGCTGGCGCGGCGATTGCCCCGAACCCGCATCACCATGCTGCGGCTGGCGATTGCCAATATCCACCGGCCCGGAGCGTTGACACCTTCGGTGGTGATGTCGCTCGGGCTCGGTTTGGCGGTGCTGGTCACAATCACGCAGATCGACGGCAATCTGCGGCGTCAATTCATGGCCGCACTGCCGGACCGGGCGCCGTCGTTCTATTTCATCGATATCCCCGCCAATGACGCCGACCGCTTCGGCGCCTTCCTGAAGCAAACCACGCCGCAATCGACCGTCGAGGACGTACCTATGCTGCGCGGGCGCATCGTCGCGGCCCGCGGCGTCAAAGCCGAGGACCTGCAGCCTTCGACCGACGCTGAATGGGTGCTGCAGAGCGACCGCGGCCTGACCTACACCAACGAAATCCCCAGGGGCTCGAAACTGGTCGAAGGCAAATGGTGGGGCGCCGGTTACGACGGGCCGCCATTGGTCTCATTCGAGAAAAAGATCGCTGACGGGCTCAAGCTCAAGATCGGCGACGAAATCGTCGTCAACGTGCTCGGCCGCGACATCAAGGCCACCATCGGCAACATGCGCACCGTGGACTGGCAGAGCCTTGGCATCAATTTCGTGCTGGTGTTCTCGCCCAACGCCTTCAAGGGCGCGCCGCATACCCATATTGCGACGCTGACGGAGACTCACCCCGATCCCGGCGGCGACGCCCGGATCGTCAAATCGGTCGCCGACGCATTCCCGATGGTGACAAGCGTACGGGTCCGCGAAGCCCTGGAAACCATCGGCACTGTTGTCACCAACCTGACGCTGGCGATCCGCGGCGCCAGCGCAGTGACGCTGATCTCGGCGATCCTGGTGCTCGGCGGCGCGCTCGCCGCCGGCCATCGCCACCGGGTCTATGACGCCGTCATCCTCAAGACCCTGGGCGCAACGAGGATACGGCTGCTCGGCGCCTACGCTTTGGAATACCTGATGATCGGATTTGCCACAGCTGTGTTCGGCGTGATCGCCGGCTCCGTTGCGGCCTGGCTGATTGTGACCCGGTTGATGACGCTGAGCTTCATCTGGCAGGGGGCAAGTGCAGCCGGCGTCGTCGCGGCGGCGCTGCTCGTCACGGTGGGCCTGGGGCTGGCCGGCACGCTGCTGGCGCTGAATCAGAAGCCGGCCACCGTGCTGCGGAATTTATGACAATTCGATGCATCCCGCGCTTCGTCGGCAGGGCGGCATAACGCCGTCAAATGACAGCTTCCGGCGCGCGGCAAGGTTGCGCTCGATATGCCAACATGCCGCGTAGCGACATTCAGCCGCGCGTGGAAGCTTGCAGCGATTGTGCTAGTTTCCCACATAGCGCTCAAGACGGAACGCCCCGCTTGATGACCAAAAGTTAATGTCAGCAGGCAGCGTTATCTGAGATAGATTTATATCCTGCGCCGCAAGACCCTTGCGCTCCGCCGGACAACCAACGGGAATTCGACCATGTCGGACCTAGACCGTAACTATGCTTCTCCTTTCGGCCGTGCCGCCGGACGCACTGACGCTGCGGCCGTCGACGCCGGTCTGCGCGCTTACATGCTGCGCATCTACAACTACATGTCGATCGGCCTCGCCATTACCGGCCTCGCCGCGCTCGGCGTCTATATGGCGGCGGTGACAACCGATCCGGCGGGCGCCGCAGCCAAGATCGGCAGTTCCTTCCTCACGCCCTTCGGCTACGCGATGTTCGTGAGCCCGCTGAAATGGCTGTTCATGCTGGCACCGCTGGCAATGGTGTTCGTGATCTCGGCCGGCATCAACCGGCTACGGCCCGCGACCGCCCAGATGCTGTTCTGGGTGTTCTCGGCGCTGATGGGCATTTCGCTGTCGTCGATCTTCCTGGTGTATACGCACACCTCGATCGTGCGGGTGTTCTTCATCACCGCAGCCACGTTCGGCGCGCTGAGCCTCTACGGCTACACCACCAAGCGTGACATGAGCGGCATGGGATCGTTCCTGATCATGGGCCTGTTCGGCATCATCATCGCCAGCCTGGTCAATATTTTCCTGGCAAGCTCGATGCTGCAGTTCGTGGTGTCGGTGGTCGGCGTGCTGGTGTTCGCAGGCCTCACCGCCTGGGATACCCAGCGGCTGAAGAACGACTACATCTACGGCTACGCCTCGCAGGGCGGTGACGTGGCGGAGCGTGCGGCCATCACGGGCGCATTGTCGCTCTACCTCAACTTCATCAACCTGTTCACGCTGCTGCTGCAATTGCTCGGTCAGCGCGACTGATCGTTCGAAGCTTTAGCGGATCGATTAAAGCCCCGGCCTCGCGGCCGGGGCTTTTCTTTTGTGACAAGCAAAAATAATCTCCGTACATGACCTCGCTCGAAATCAGACCCGCTGTCGCCGCCGACCTTCCCTTCGTCACCGGAATCTATGAGCAAGCCGTGCTGTACGGCACCGCGACGTTCGAGCTGACTCCGCCCGATCTGGCCGAGATGACGCGGCGCTTTGGCGTGTTGATGGACGGCGGCTTTCCCTATCTCGTCGCCACCCTGGAAGGCCAGGTGATCGGCTACGCCTATGCGGGAGCCTACCGGCCGCGACCGGCCTATCGTTTTACGGTGGAGAATTCGGTCTATCTGCAGCCGGCGATACATCGCCGCGGCATCGGCCTGCAATTGCTGCAGCGGCTGATCGGCGAATCGGAAGCCCGCGGCTATCGCCAGATGATCGCGGTGATCGGCGATTCAGCCAACGCCGGCTCCATCGGCGTGCATACCAGATGCGGATTCCAGATGATCGGGACCCATCCCGATGTCGGCTTCAAGTTCGGCCGCTGGCTCGACACCGTGATGATGCAGCGCGCGCTGGGCGATGGGGCAGGAACGATACCGGCTGCATCATAGCCGGCCCGCATCTACCTCATGGTGAGGAGGCGCTCTTGCGCCGTCTCGAACCACGAGTTCCCGGCGCATCCCAAGCCTTCGAGACGCGGCCAGGAGGCTGCTCCTCACACCACCGCGAGCTTGCGATCGATCACCAGCAACACGCGGTCGAGTTCATGGCCGCGGCGCAGGATCAGTCCGCTGGCCGAGATCACGCTATAAATGCCTTGCTTGCGCGCCAGCCGCGGATCTTTTTCGATGCGGTAGATCGGCACTTCGGAAGCGCGGCGGAACACCGAGAACACCGCACGGTCCCTCAAAAAATCGATGGCATAATCGCGCCACTCGCCGTCGGCGACCATGCGCCCGTAAAGATTGAGGATACGACTGAGTTCGAGGCGATTGAACGTCACCCTGGATGGCACAGTACCCGCAGCGGCATTGCGAACCGCTGCGCGGCTCTCGCTTGGATCGGTATCCTCCGACATTGAACTCATGCCACGCCTCCTGTTAGCGGCCCATGATTGCGCCAACACGAGGCGGCTGCAATAGGTTGATGGCGGGCGGGCCAAATTCGGCGCGCGACGGATTGTCCGGGGCGGCCGTCCGGCCGCGAGCCCGGGTCACGGGATCGTTAGCGGAATCATAATACCGCCCCACTTTGGCCCACCGACCGCCCATCCGGATTGCGAGAAGAAAACTTCGAGTTGGCCCGGTTCTTTTGGTTCCGGATTCCTCAGCCCCCAGCCCCCCGGGGCCTCTGGAGCCGGGCCTGTTCGAAGCAAGTATCCCGACCAGGACCAACGCGAGTTGGTCCTTTTTCGTTTTGGGGGGATGCTCAGTAACCACGACCGTCATTCCGTGGCGCGCGCAAGCGCGAACCCGGAATCCAGAGATTATCGTGCGGATACCGAGGGTCCCGTCTTGGACGCGCCCCCGGAATGCCGTTTCGGGATTTCAGGATTGATTTAATGCAGCGACGTGTACGCTGCCCCTAGCATCGGGCCGGGCTTGTCGCGATTGCCATCCTGGACATAGACCACCGCGGCATCGACTCCCTCGCGGGAGATGTTTTCCAGGGGCACGGTCCAGCTGCCGGCGCTGCCATTCCAGTCGCCGACCTTCAGAAGGTTGCGCACCACATTGTGATAGGTGACTTCACGGCCGCGGTTCTCGCCGCGCCCGATCGAAATCGGCACTGCTTTCGAGATCGAACCGATCCAGACCTCGCCATGCTCATGGGCTGGGCCCCTGGAGGCCGCAACCGAGACCGTGATCTGCTTGCCGGCCAGTGTCATTGTTACCGGCACCGACATCACGCCATCGGCTTTCTTGGTAGCGCCGATCGCGTCTTCGATACCGGCCCGATCGCTGCCGATCACATGCACCGATCCATTGACGACGACTTGCGGCGTATAGACCTCTCGATCGCCACGCATCTGCGAATAGGCTTTCTGGCGGGCGCTGAAGCGCGCATCCGCCAGCGTGTCCTTCCAGCCGAGATAATCCCAGTAGTCGATCGGCATGCTCAGCGCGATCACGGAAGGATCCCTGGCGAGTTCACCGATGATCTGGTCGGCGGGCGGACAGGACGAACATCCCTGTGACGTAAACAGCTCCACCACCGCGCGCGGATCGGCATGCGCCGGACGAACCATGGCCACGATCGCGCAGACGCCAAGTGCGCCCGACCATCGCGATATCAAATTACAGGCCATCATCGCTGTCATACTAACAAACCGGAAACCATCAGCATCGCGCCGCCAATACGTTGTCTCGTTAACACATTGTCTCGCTAGCACGTTTCAGCGAGAAGGCGGCCTTTTCATAGGCCGCCTTCGCTTCATTCGCCACTCACTTCGCAGTGAGGCGCCGATCACAATCCGCCTCACGCCGCCAGCTTGCGCAACACGTAATGCAGAATGCCCCCATTTCGATAATATTCGAGTTCATCGAGCGTATCGATCCGGCACAGCAGCGAAATTTTCTGCTCCGTGCCGTCGCTGGATACAATTTCCGCTGTCAGTTTTTGCCGGGGCTTCAGATCCCCCTGCAACCCGCGAATGGTCACGGTCTCGTCGCCCTTCAACCCGATCGACGTCCATGACGCGCCATCCTCGAACGTCAGCGGCAACACGCCCATGCCGACGAGATTGGAGCGATGAATGCGCTCGAAGCTCTGGCAGATCACGGCGCGAACGCCGAGCAGCCGCGTTCCCTTTGCGGCCCAGTCGCGCGACGAGCCGTTGCCGTATTCGGCGCCGGCAAACACTACCAGCGGCACTTTCTCCTGCTGGTACTTCATCGCAGCATCGTAGATCGACATCTGCTCGCCGTCGGGCCAGTGCTTGGTCAGACCGCCTTCCGGAATATTTCCGTCGGCGCCCTTGAGCATGAAGTTCTTGATGCGGATGTTGGCGAAGGTGCCGCGCATCATGATTTGATGATTGCCGCGCCGGGTGCCGTATTGATTGAAATCGGCCGGGCGCACCTGGTGCTCCGACAGATAGGTTCCGGCAGGCGAGGTCAGCTTGATCGCACCGGCCGGCGAGATGTGGTCTGTGGTGATCTTGTCGCCGAACATCGCCAGAATGCGCGCGTTGACGACATCGACGATCGGTTCGGGCTCCTTTTTCATGCCTTCGAAATAGGGCGGGTTCTGCACATAGGTCGAACTCATGTTCCAGCGATAGGTTTCACTCTCGACGGTCTTGATCTTGCGCCAGTTGGTGTCGCCCTTGAACACATCGGCATAACGCTTCTTGAAGATTGCGGCGGTCACGAACTTCTTCATGAAGGCGTTGATCTCCTTTGTCGTCGGCCAGATATCCTTCAGATAGACCGGCTTGCCGTCCTTGCCATTGCCGATCGGCTCAACCGCGAGATTCTTGGTCACCGTTCCCGCCAGCGCATAGGCCACCACCAGCGGCGGCGACGCCAAGTAATTGGCCTGCACGTCCGGACTGACGCGGCCTTCGAAGTTTCGGTTACCCGAGAGCACGGCGGCGCCGATAATGCCGTTGTCGTTGATTGCCTTTGAAATCTCTTCCGGCAGCGGACCCGAATTGCCGATGCAGGTGGTGCAGCCGAAGCCCACCAGGTTGAAGCCGACCTTGTCGAGTTCGAGCTGCAGGCCGGAATTGGAAAGATATTCGGCGACCACCTGGCTGCCCGGCGCCAGTGAGGTCTTGACCCAGGGTTTCGCGGTCAGGCCCCTGGCGGCGGCGTTGCGCGCCAGCAAACCCGCACCGATCAGCACGCTCGGATTCGACGTGTTGGTGCAGGAGGTGATCGCCGCGATCACCACATCGCCATGGCCGAGATCGAAATTGCGGTTCTCGACCGGATAGCGTTCGGCCGCATCGGCGGCCTTCTTGTATTCGCTGGTCATGGCGGCGGCAAAGCCTTCGGCGACCGCAGGCAGCGCAACACGGCCTTCGGGGCGCTTCGGTCCGGCCATCGACGGCACCACGTCGCCCAGATCGAGCGTCAGCGTCTCGGTGAATACCGGATCGGGCGATTTGGCGGTGCGGAACAGACCCTGCGCCTTGGCATAGGCGACGACCAGCGCGACGCGTTCGGCCTTGCGGCCGGAGGTCTTGAGATAATCGATGGTCTCGGCATCGACCGGGAAGAAGCCGCAGGTGGCGCCATATTCCGGCGCCATGTTGCCGATGGTCGCCTTGTCGGCGACCGAGAGATAATCCAGGCCGGGACCGAAAAACTCGACGAATTTCCCGACCACGCCCTGCTTGCGCAGCATCTGCGTCACCGTCAGCACCAGGTCGGTGGCGGTGACGCCTTCCTTCATCTGGCCCTTGAGCTTGAAGCCGATCACTTCCGGCAGCAGCATCGACAGCGGCTGACCCAGCATCGCGGCTTCCGCCTCGATGCCGCCGACGCCCCAGCCGAGCACGGCAAGGCCGTTGACCATCGTGGTGTGCGAGTCGGTACCGACCAGCGAGTCCGGATAGGCGACCTCGTAGGTGCCGGTCTTTTGCCGACCGTCATCTTCTCCTTGCGGGTCCAGACCGTCTGGGAGAGGTATTCGAGATTGACCTGATGGCAGATGCCGGTGCCGGGCGGCACCACGGCGAAATTCGAAAAGGCGTTCTGGCCCCATTTCAGGAATTCGTAGCGTTCCTGGTTCTGCTTGTATTCCTCGACCACGTTCTTGCCGAACGCCTTGTTGTCGCCGAAGAAGTTCACGATCACGCTGTGGTCGATGACGAGATCGACCGGCACCAGCGGGTTGATCTTTTCGGCGTCGCCGCCGAGCGCCTGCATCGCGTTGCGCATCGCCGCCAGATCGACCACCGCCGGCACGCCGGTGAAATCCTGCATCAGCACCCGCGCCGGGCGGAACGCGATTTCATGTTCGAGCGCGCGCTTCTTCAGCCATTTCGAGACCGCGATGATGTCGTCCTTCTTGACGGTGCGGTCGTCTTCATTGCGCAGCAGGTTTTCCAGCAGCACCTTCATGGAATAGGGAAGCTTGGAAATTCCCTTCAGACCGTTTTTCTCGGCGGTGGGAAGGCTGTAATAGACGTAGGTCTTGCCGCCGACCTTGAGGGTCTTCTGGCATTTGAAGCTGTCGAGCGAGGTCATGTGAGGCAATCCCAATTCATCGTTATACCCGGCAAGGGTATCAAAACACCGTCAGCGAGGCTGGCCGATGGCTTGCAGCCGCGGATTGTGTGCTGCATCAAGTTCCGGCTTATAGAATCTTTCTAGACTCACCGCCACACCGACAATCGCGCCGCAGCAATGCGGCACCCAAAAATTCCGATGCGGTACCCACAGGTTTCCAGAGGGCTGTGAAAGGGCAACATGCGGCTCTCGGGACGTGGCGTCAGGTGTGTGCGGGGCGGCCGGGAAGTGTTCTCGGGCCTCGATTTCGAGGCCTCCTCGGGCGAGGCGCTGGCCGTCACAGGCCCCAATGGATCCGGCAAAACCTCGCTGCTGCGGCTGATCGCCGGCCTGTTGACCGTGGCCGACGGGTCGATCGACTTGGAGGGCGGCGAGGCCGAACTGACCCTGCCCGAACAGGCCCACTATCTCGGCCATCGCGACGCGCTGAAGCCCGCTTTGAGCGTGCTGGAAAATCTTATCGTTCTGGCGGGATTTTCTGGGCGGCGAGGCTTTCGAGCCGCGCGGAAAGCCTGACCTCGGTGGGGCTCGACCATGCCGCCCACCTGCCGGCGGCGTATCTGTCGGCCGGCCAGCGGCGGCGACTCTCGATCGCCCGGCTGCTCGCCGTGCGGCGGCCGGTCTGGCTGCTGGACGAGCCGACCTCGGCACTCGATGCCGCGGGGCAAAGCCTGTTTGCCGGCCTGATGAGCGACATCTGGCAGCGCGGCGGGATCATCGTCGCGGCAACCCATGCGCCGCTGGGAATTGAGGCGAGGGAATTGCGGATCGGGGGCGCTTCGTGACCGCCCTCGCCGCGCTGATTCGACGGGATATCCGAATCGCGCTGCGCGTCGGCGGCGGGGCGCTGATCGGCGTGCTGTTCTTTCTCACGGTCGTGGTGCTGATGCCGTTCGCGGTCGGGCCCGATCTCGCGCTGCTGACGCGGCTTGGGCCCGCGATCCTCTGGCTCGGCGCGCTGCTGGCGAGCCTGCTCACCCTCGACCGGCTGTTCATGGCCGACCACGAGGACGGTTCGCTCGACCTGATCGCGATGAGCCGGACCCCGCTGGAACTGGCCTGCGCCGCCAAGGCGCTGGCGCACTGGATCGCCGCGGGCCTGCCGCTGATCGTCGCCACCCCGGTGCTGGGGCTGTTGCTGAATCTCGATGCGACATCGACATCAGCCATAGCCCTGACGCTGCTGGCAGGCACGCCCGCGCTGACCTTTACCGGCATGATAGGCGCGGCACTCGCCGTGACCCTGCATCGCGGCGGGTTGTTGCTGGCGGTGCTGGTGCTGCCGCTGTCGATCCCGGTGCTGATATTCGGCGTCGCCGCCTCGGAAGCCGCCATCTCGGGGCCGCTGTCATTCGGCACGCCGTTCTCGATCCTGTGCGCGCTATCGCTGATCAGTTTTGTCATTGGACCGTTCGCGGCGGCTGCGAGCCTGCGGCAAGGCTTCGACTAACAGGGCCTCGACTGATATGGCCTCGATCGATCAAGCGGAATTGCGATGAAACAAGCCAGACCAATTGCCTGCAATGGCTGCCGCGACTATCAGGAACGCCATGACGCTGATCGACCTCGCCAATCCAACCCGGTTCCTGTCGCTGACCGCGCGCATGCTTCCATGGCTGGCGGCTGCGACCGCGATTCTGCTGCTGATCGGCCTCTATCAATCGGCGATGGCGCCGGACGATTACCAGCAGGGCGCTACCGTCAAGATCATGTTCATCCACGTGCCGAATGCGTGGCTGTCGATGTTCGTCTGGGGCGTGATGAGCCTGGCGGCGCTGGGCACGCTGGTGTGGCGGCATCCGCTGGCGGATGTCGCCGCGAAGGCCGCTGCGCCGATCGGGGCGGCTTTCACGTTCCTGGCGCTGGTCACGGGTTCGCTGTGGGGGCGGCCGATGTGGGGCACCTATTGGGAATGGGATGCGCGGCTGACATCGGTGCTGATTCTTTTTCTGATGTATCTCGGCCTGATCGCGCTGTGGCGCGCAGTCGAGGATCCCTCGCGCGCCGCGCGCGCCGCCGCGATCCTGACGCTGGTCGGCGCCATCAACCTGCCGATCATCAAGTTCTCGGTCGACTGGTGGAATACGCTGCATCAGCCGGCCTCGGTGATGCGGATCGGCGGGCCGACGCTCGATCGCGCCTTCCTGATTCCGCTTCTGGTGATGGCGATCGCGTTTTCGCTGCTGTTCGTCACGCTGCATCTGGCGGCAATGCGCAACGAGATTTTGCGACGTCGGGTGCGCACGCTTGCAGATGATGCAGGCCAGCCAGGCCGGCGGCCTGACGCGATGCCGCTCGGTCCCTACGCCTCGTTTATCGTGACATCCTATTTGCTGGTCGCGGCCGTGGTGCTGATTCTGATCGTCTGGATCGCGATCGATTATCGCCGTCAGAAAGCGCGACTGCGCGAGCTTGAGGCCAGCGGCGTGACCCGGCGCTCCGGGCGCGGCGTGGCGGATATCCGATGAGCGAGCCGACAACACCGGGCGCTTCGCCGCCGCAGCCGATCCTGGCTGATGGCGCTGCCGCTGGTCGGCTTCATCGCGCTGGCGGGGCTGTTCCTGCTGCGGCTGCATGGCGGCGATCCCTCGAAAATTCCCTCCGCCCTGATCGGCCAGCCCGCGCCGCAAACCGCGCTTCCGGCGCTGGAAGGTCTCGTCAACAACGGCGCAGCGGTGCCCGGGCTCGACCCGGCCGTGTTCAAGGGCAAGGTCAGCGTCGTCAACGTCTGGGCGTCGTGGTGCGTGCCGTGCCATGACGAAGCCCCGTTATTGACGGGGCTTGCCCAGGACAAGCGGTTGCAGCTGGTCGGCATCAACTACAAGGATGCGCCCGACAACGCCCGGCGCTTTCTCGGCCGCTACGGCAATCCATTCGGCATCGTCGGCGTCGACGGCAACGGCCGCGCCTCGATCGAATGGGGCGTCTATGGCGTGCCGGAGACCTTCGTGGTCGGCCGTGAAGGCACCATCGTCTACAAGCTGGTCGGCCCCGTGACGCCGGAGAATATCGATACCGTGCTCAAGGCCGAGATCGAGAAGGCGCTGAAGGCGGGGTCTTAAAGCGACATCGTCATTCCGGGATGGTCCGAAGGACCAGACCCGGAATCTCGAGATTCCGGGTTCGCTCGCTTTGCTCGCGCCCCGGAATGACAGCGCGGATGTTAGCTCAAAAGAATTATGCGCGTTTATCTGCCGTTCATTTGGCGGCCATGGCGCCGCCATGAATTCGAAGCTAGGTTGCGCGCGTACTTAAACCGTCCTTGGAGGGACACACCCATGCGTCATTTCACGCTTGCTTCACTTGCTGCAACTGCGCTCACCCTTGGTTTGCTGACGGCGTCGCCGTCTATGGCCCAGACCGCCGCAGCCCGCCGCCAAATCCGATTCCAAGATGGCTCCTGCGCCTTCGAAGATGGCACCGGCCGCCGATTCGAAGATGGCGCCTGCCGCCAAGGATGCGAAGATCGACATCAACACCGCCACCAAGGACGAGTTGATGGCGTTCAATGGCATCGGCGACAAATATTCCGACAAGATCATCGCCGGCCGGCCCTACGCCAAGAAGGATCAACTGCTCTCGAAGAACATCCTTCCCGAGGCCACCTACAAGAAGATCGAAGCGAACATCATCGCGACGCAACCGAAGTAAATCCATCTGACTTCGCGAAGACGCATCGGCGCTTCCGCGCCGGTGCGTTTTCTTTTATGCACCTTGGCCAGACCTACTTCGTCACATCCCCGGCATCGGCTTCGCTGGCTTCCAGCGAGACCGGCTCCAGATGGTAGCGTTTGGTCAGCGGCATCTGCGCGATGGCAAAAACCATCGTCAGCGGGATCACGCCGAACGCCTTGAAGGCGACCCAGAAATCCGTGGTCTGGGTGCGCCAGATGATTTCGTTCAGGATCGCCATTGCGAAAAAGAACATCGCCCAGCGCATCGTCAGCAGGCGCCAGCCCTGCGCGGTGAGATTGAACATCTGATCGAACATGATGGCGATGAAGGAGCGGCCGAACAGCAGACCGCCGCCGAGCACCGCCGCGAACAGGCCATAGATGATGGTCGGCTTGACCTTGATGAAGGTCTCGTCATGCAGCACCAGCGTCAGCGTGCCGAACACGATGACGATAATGCCGGTGACCAGCGCCATCATCGGCACGTGCCGCGTCACCACATAGGAGGCGATCATCGCGGCCACGATCGCCACCATGAACGCGCCGGTGGCGACGAACAGATTGAACTTGGCATTGGCGACAAAGAATACCATCAGCGGGACCGAGTTCGGTCGCGAGCTTGAACAGCGGGTGCGGCGTGGTTTTGTCCATATCAGCTTTCAATCCCTGCGATCGCCTGCGCGAAATCCCGTGCGGTGAAGGGCGCAAGATCGTCGATGCCTTCGCCGACGCCGATGAAATGCACCGGCAGTTTGTGTTTCTCGGCCAGCGCCACCAGGATGCCGCCGCGCGCGGTACCGTCCAGTTTTGTCATGACCAGGCCCGTGACACCCGCGGTACGATGAAACGCCTCAACCTGCGACAGCGCATTTTGTCCCACCGTGGCGTCGAGCACCAGCAGCACCGCATGCGGCGCCGAGGCATCGACCTTCCTGATGACGCGGACGACTTTTTCAAGCTCGTTCATCAACTCGGCCTTGTTCTGCAACCGGCCCGCGGTATCGACCAGGAGGACGTCGAGCTTTCCCTCACGTGCTGCCGTGAGCGCATTGAAGGCAAGGCTCGCGGAATCCGATCCTTGCGCGCCCGCGATCACCGGCGATTTGGTCCGCGCGCCCCAGATCTTCAACTGTTCGATCGCGGCGGCGCGAAAGGTGTCACCCGCGGCCAGCATCACCTTGCGGCCTTCGGCTGTCAGTTTCGCGGCAAGCTTGCCGATGGTGGTGGTCTTGCCGGAGCCGTTGACGCCGACCACCAGAATAACGAACGGCTTTTGCCTCTCGTCGATCACCAGCGGTTTCGCCACCGGCGCAAGCACTTTTTCGACTTCGGTGGCGACCACCGACTTCACGTCATCCGCCGAGATCGTCTTGTCGTAACGGCCGACGCCGACCGCGGCCGAAATCCGCGATGCCACCTCGGTTCCCAGATCGGCGCGCAGCAGCACGTCCTCGATATCCTCGAGCATCGCCCGGTCGAGCTTGCGTTTTGTCACGAGATCGGCGACCGCCGTTCCCAGCGAACTTGATGTGCGCTTGAGACCGCTGGACAGCCGCCGCCACCAGCTCATTTTGGTCGTGGTATCGTTCATGTCGGGGGTGTGTTAGCGGTTTCGCGCCATGAGCGAAAGTCACAACGAACGCCTCGAAACACCGGAGCTGTCGGCGGAAGAAATCCAGGCCCGCGTGCTCCATCGCGACGGGCTGATGCTGGTGATCGACAAGCCCGCGGGGCTGCCGGTGCATCGCGGGCCCAAGGGTGGCGCCAATCTGGAGGCATCGTTCGAGAGCCTGCGATTCGGCCTGCCGCGGCCGCCGGTTCTGGCCCACCGGCTCGACCGCGATACCTCCGGCTGCCTAGTGCTTGGGCCGGCATCGCAAGGCCACGGCCTCGCTCGGCCTTCTGTTCAAGCATGGCAAAATTTCAAAAACCTATTGGGCGGTGGTCGAAGGCGGCCCAGTCGAGAATGAAGGCGCGATCGACATGCCGCTCGGCCGTCTCAATGCCGAGCGCGGCTGGTGGCAGAAGCCCGACCCGGAGGGGCAGACGGCGATTACCAACTGGAAAGTACTGGGACGCGGCGGCGGCCTCTGCTTGGCTGGCAATGGAACCGGTCACCGGCCGCACCCATCAACTGCGCGTGCACTCGGCTGCGATGGGATGGCCGATCGTCGGCGACAACATCTATGGCAACGGTCCGCGATTCGGCGAACCGACCCTGCATCTGCATTCCCGCGCCATCGGGATTCCGATTTCGAAAAACAAGGACCCGGTGCGCGTGGTAGCGCCGGCGCCGGCGCATTTGCTGGAGCGGCTCAGAGCATGTGGGTGGAATGGTGAGTGATTTTCTTCCTTCTCCCCTTGCGGGAGAAGGTGGCTTCGCGAAGCGAAGACGGATGAGGGGTGTGTCTCCGCGGATGGAGACCCCTCATCCGGCACGGACTTCGTCCGCGCCACCTTCTCCCGCAAGGGGAGAGGAAGAGAGCGTCCCTCACACCGTCAACCGCGCCCCGTCATTTCCAGCAATTGCGAATGCCCGCACCGCACCCGGCGTCTCGCCCGCAATCGCCACCGGCAGAAAATGCTCCGTTCGGCCCTGGCGTCCGCTTTCGATCAGCACCTGGCGCACTGAACCGATCTCCGCCACCAGCCGCCTTTGCAATGCAGCCTCTCCCGCCGCCCGCAATCGCCGGGCGCGTTGCTTGATCGCGTCACCACGCACCTGCGGCATCCTTGCTGCCGGCGTGCCGGGCCGCGGTGAATAGGGAAACACATGCAGGAAAGTGAGATCGCATTCCTCCACCAGTTCCTGCGAACGTGCGAACATCTCCTCGGTCTCGGTCGGAAAACCGGCGATGATATCGGCGCCGAAGGCGATATCCGGCCGCAGCCGCCGCACCTGTTCGCAAAATGCAATGGCATCGCCGCGGCTGATGCCGCCGCTTCATCCGCTTCAGAATCATGTCGTCGCCGGACTGCAACGACAGATGCAGATGCGGCATCAGCCGTTCATCGTCCGCGATCACGTCGAGCAAGTCGCGATCGACTTCGATCGAATCGATCGATGAAATCCGCAAGCGTTTCACTTCGGGCACGTGCCGCAGGATCTGCTTCGTCAGCGTTCCGAGTTTCGGTGCGCCCGGCAGATCGGCGCCATAGCTCGTCAGATCGACGCCGGTCAGTACGATCTCGGCATGGCCGCGCTCAGCCAGCGCACGGACCTGATCAACCACCGCGCCCATCGGCACCGAGCGCGAATTGCCGCGGCCATAGGGGATGATGCAGAAGGTGCAGCGGTGATCGCAGCCGTTCTGCACCTGCACGAACACCCGCGGCAGGCCCCTTTGCGAAACCCTCCAGCAGATGCGGCGCCATTTCCCTGACCGCCATGATATCGGCGACCGCGATCTTTTCGTTTGCGTCGATGCCGAAATCCGGCGCGGCATCGAATACGCGGCGCGCGTAACGCGCCAGGCGTCGCCGCGCATCTTGTCGTCATTGCCGACGACGCGATCGACCTCGGCCATATCGGCAAACATCCGGGCTTGCGTCTGCGCCGCGCAGCCGGTGACGACGATGCGCGCCGTTCGGCCGCTCGCGCTTCAATCGGCGGATCGATTGCCGCGCCTGCGCCACCGCCTCGTTGGTGACCGCGCAGCTGTTGATGACGACGGTATCGGTGAGCCCGGCGCTCTCGGCCTCGCGGGCGATCACTTCGGATTCGAAGGCATTGAGGCGGCAGCCGAAGGTGACGACCTCGACGCTCATCTCAGGCGACGCCGGCGAACAAGGCCGGATCGAACCGGCCTTCATATTCGAACGTCGCGGTGCCCGTCATCAGCACGTGATCGTCGCGCTCGCGCCACTCGATCGCGAGCTCGCCGCCGGGCAGCGAAATATTAACGATGCGGTTGGCGCGCCGCAGCCGCGCTGCGGCTACCGCCGTTGCGCAGGCCGCCGAGCCGCAGGCCTGGGTCAGGCCCGCGCCGCGCTCCCAAGTGCGGATCGTGATGTGGTCGCGATCGACGATATGCGCGAGCGTGATGTTGGCGCGCTCGGGAAAAATCGGGTGATTTTCCAGCAGCGGCCCGAAGCGGGCGAGATCGTAGGCGTTGACGTCGTCGACCCAGAAGATCGCATGCGGATTGCCCATGCTGACCACCGACGGCGAATGCAGGACCGGCGCGTCGATCGGGCCGACCTGCAGCTCGATATAGCGCGTGTCGCGAAATTCCTCCGCCAGCGGAATATCCTTCCAGCCGAATTTCGGCGGGCCCATGTCGACCGTATAGAGATCGGCCGCCGGGCCCTGCCAGCAATTCAACAGGCCGGCCCTGGTCTCGAAGGTCGGCGGCGGTCTGGCCGGTCTTCTCGAACAGCCGGCGCACCACGCAGCGCATGCCGTTGCCGCAGGCGCCGGCTTCCGAGCCGTCATTGTTGTAGATGCGGATGAAGGCCTCGGTGCCCTGCAGCCGCGGCGGCTGCAGCACCATCAACTGGTCGTACGGCACGCCCGCGGGCGACGCCACCGCGCGCGCTTCCTCGGCGGTGACGGCGGCCGGCTGATCGCGCAGATCGACCACGACAATCTCGTTGCCGATGCCGTTCATCTTGGCAAATGCATGGTTGGCGAGCGCGCTCATGGAATTTCCCTGATATGCCCGTCTTATATGGCCAATGATGGCGGATTGGCCAGTGCCGCGCTGTTCCGGCAGCGAAGTGGCCATGACGTATCTGTCATGGGACGAAAGCCGGCATTGCGTGTTAGAAACGGTGCGCGTCTTCGCCAGCGTGAATCGGGACATGGGGGCGAGGCGCGACCGGGACAGCCGGCCAACCGCACGGCCAAGGAGAATACCGAATGAATTGCTTCCGCTGTTTCCGCCTTGCCTTGATCGCGCTGGTCCCGGTGCCGCGATTTCGCTCGGTCTGGGCGTCGCGCTGGCGCAATCGCCGCCGCGCAACGCCGCCCGCAGCGCAGCACTCCGGCCAGCCCGGCGCCTGCCGCGACTGCCATCACCCCGCGCCCCATGCCGGCAGCCAGCCCCGGCAGCCACCCCCGGCCGCTCCCGCAACTCCGCCCGCCGCCGCGCAGGCCCCGGCGACACCGCCGCCGGCCGCCGCCGCGCCGGTCCAGACCGCCGATCCGTTCGGCGAGGAAATCACGCTGACGCCGAAAACGGTCGTCATCATGAAGGGCACCGCCAATTGGGATTCGGCGTTCGACACCCTGATCGACTCGTTCAAGACGCTGTCAACGCTGCTCGACAAGCAGGGCATCAAGCGCGCCGGCAATCCGATGATCGTCTATACGTCCACCGACGATACCGGCTTCACCTATCTGGCGGAAATTCCGGTCGATCAGGAGCCGAAGAATCTGACCAAGGACATGAGCATGGGCAAATCGCCCGACGGCAAGGCGCTGAAATTCGTCCATCGCGGTTCCTACGACAATATGGACAACACCTATGAGGCGATCACCAATCACCTCGACGACAAGAAGCTGGAGGCCAAGGACACCTTCATCGAGGAATACATCACCGATCCCCTGAAGACCGCGGAGGACAAGCTGGTGATCAATGTCTATGTGCCGCTGAAGTGAGTCCGATGAGGCATCGCAGTCTTCTCGCCGCGATGGTTGCCGCAGGCGGGCTGCTCGCCGCCCCCGCGCTGGCGCAGACCGAGCCACCGGCCGATGATCTCCGTCACCGGTCGAAGCCACGATCTCGGTGGCGCCCGATCTGGCGGAGGTCGAAGGCGGCGTCACCACCGAGGCCAAAACCGCGCGCGAGGCTTCGGAGGCCAATAACGCCGCGATGGGCAAGGTGCTGCTGGCGTTGAAGGGCGCCGGCATCGACGAAAAGGATTTCCAGACCTCGCGGCTGTCGCTGCAGCCGCAAAAGCGCCGAACCGCACCGGGCCATCGGCCATCGTCAGCTACCGCGCCAGCAATCGCGTAACCATCCGCGTGCGCGACGTCACCAAGGTCGCCAGCGTGATCGATACGCTGGTCGGCGCCGGCGCCAACGAAATCGGCGGCATCAACTTCATGGTGTCGCAGGCGTCGAAACTGCTCGATGACGCCCGCGAGCAGGCGGTCGCCGACGCCCGCCGCAAGGCCGAGATCTATGCCAAGGCCGCCGGCGTCACGCTCGGCGCGCCGCTCAGCATTTCCGAGGAAGGCTCGCCCGGTCCGATGCCGTTTCGCAAGATGCTGGGCGGCATGGCCGCCGCGGCGCCGGTGGCGCAGGGCGAAGAGACGCTAGCGATCACGGTGACCGTGTCGTGGGCGATCAAGCCAAGAGGAGCCCAGTAGCTGCCGCTCCCGGACTCGACCCTTCGCTCCGACGCGCGGGACGAGGTTAAATCTCCACCACCTGCCCCGGCTTCAGCGCCACAAAACGCTCGCGCGGAATCTTCGGCTTCATCGAGCGCGCGTCGCAGCGCCATCGACCGGCGCGTCGATCGCTTCATCGGTCAGTTGAAACGTGCCGTGATGATGCGCCAGCGCCTGCTGCGCGCCGCAATCGGCCAGCGCCTTCACCGCGTCGGACGGGTTCATGTGCTGATCCTGCATGAACCAGCGCGGCTCGTAGGCGCCGATCGGGAGGATCGCCAGCCGCAGCGGGCCATGCGCCTCGCGCGACGCGGCGGAAATGCCCGCCGTCGCCATAGCCGGAATCGCAGACGATGTAGATTTTGCCCGCCGGCGTCTCCAGCACGAAACTCGCCCACAGCGCCTTGTTGCGGTCGAACAATCCGCGCGCCGACCAGTGCCGCGTCGGCACCAGCGTCACCGCGATGCCGTTGCCGAGTTCAACGCGGTCGTGCCAGTCGAACGCCTCGGCTTTGATCGCATTGTCGGCGGCGCGCATGGTGACGTCGTTGCCGAGCGGCGTGATCACGCGCGGCGCGAATTTCGCGGCGAGTTTCGACAGCGTCGCGACGTCGAGATGATCGTAATGGCCATGCGACACCAGCACGATATCGATCGGCGGCAGCGCGTCGAACGCGATGCCGGGATCGTTGTGGCGCTTCGGCCCGGCCCACTTCACCGGCGAGGCGCGCATCGACCACACCGGATCGATCAGGATGTTCAGCCCCGAGGTCTGGATCAGCCAGCTGGCATGGCCGACGAACGACAGCCGCACCTTGCTCGCCGGTGACGCGCTGCGGCGGCGTGTCGGTGATAGGGGCTCGGCGCCCATTCCGGCCAGTTCGCGCGCTGCCGGCCGCGGCCGAACTGCCAGCGCAGCACATCGCGGAGCGATTTCGGCGGCGCGCCGTCGGGATCGAAGAAATGCGTCGCCGTCGAAATGATCGGAAACCGGACCGGCATAGGTTTTCATGCTGTAAATCCAGGCCGATGGCGCGCCGATGACAGCGGCGGCGCCGGCCAGCAGCCCCAGAACACGACGGCGGGTAAGGTTCATGGCCCGATTGGCCTCAAAACGCGCCTTTCGGCAAGGGGTAGCCGATTGGCCGGGCTTCACGAAAACGCCGCTTTTCGGCGACTTTTCTTGACTTTCTGGTTGCGGGGGTTTAACCGCCGCAATTCTCGGAAAGACGTTCTTTTCGACCCGCCGCCCGGCCCTTGAGGCCGGAGGCCAACGCCCGACAGCGCGATGCGCCCTCGGGCGCAAAAGTGTTTGGATTATAGTCCTCGTCCTGAGGAGCGCGAGGGCGTCTCGAAGATGCGTTCGAATCGCTCCCTTCGAAGCGGAGCTGAGGTGAACAGCAGGAAGAAGCAATTGTTCGACAATCTGTCGGAAAAGCTTGGCGGGCATTCTCGATCGGCTGACGCGGCGCGGGTCGCTGACGGAAGCCGACGTCGATGCCGCGATGCGCGAGGTGCGCCGCGCGCTGCTGGAGGCCGACGTCTCGCTCGACGTGGTCCGGAGCTTTACCGAAAAAGTCCGCGAGCAGGCGATCGGCGCCACCGTGGTCAAGTCGGTGACCCCCGGCCAGATGGTGGTGAAGATCGTCCATGACGAGCTGATCGCCACGCTCGGCTCCGACGGCCAGACCATCGACCTCAACGCGGTGCCGCCGGTCGCGATCATGATGGTCGGCCTGCAAGGCTCCGGCAAAACCACCACCACCGCCAAGCTCGCGCGCCGCCTGACCCAGCGCGACAAGCGCAAGGTGCTGATGGCCTCGCTCGACATCTATCGCCCGGCGGCGATGGAGCAGCTCGCGGTGCTCGGGCGCGACCTCGATATCCAGACCTTGCCGATCGTCGCCGGCCAGAAGCCGGCGCAGATCGCCAAGCGCGCGCTGGAAGCCGCCAAGCTCGGCGGCTACGACGTGGTGCTGCTCGACACCGCCGGCCGCACCACGCTCGACGAAGAGATGATGGCGGAAGCCGCCGAGATCAAAACCACCGCCAATCCGCATGAAGTGCTGCTGGTCGCGGATTCGCTGACCGGCCAGGACGCGGTCAATCTGGCGCGCGCGTTCGACGAGCGCGTCGGCCTCACCGGCATCGTGCTGACGCGCGTCGACGGCGACGGCCGCGGCGGCGCGGCGCTGTCGATGCGCGCGGTCACCGGCAAGCCGATCAAGCTGATCGGCACCGGTGAAAAGACCGACGCGCTGGAAGATTTTCATCCGAGCCGGATCGCCGGCCGCATTCTCGGCATGGGCGACGTGGTGTCGCTGGTGGAAAAAGCCGCCGCCCATATCGATGCGGAAAAGGCCGCGCGCGTCGCCGAGAAGATGCGCAAGGGTCAGTTCGACCTCTCCGACATGCGCGAGCAGTTGCTGCAGATGTCGAACATGGGCGGCATTCGCGGGCTGATGGGCATGATGCCCGGCATCGCCAAAATGAAGAACCAGATCGCCAATGCCGGCCTCGACGACCGGGTGTTGAAGCGCCAGGTCGCGGTGATCGATTCGATGACGCGTCAGGAGCGCAAGAATCCCGATATCCTCAAGGCCAGCCGCAAGAAGCGCATCGCCGCCGGCGCCGGCCTCAAGGTCGAGGAAGTCAACAAGCTCCTGAAGATGCACCGGAACATGGCCGACATGATGAAGGCCATGGGATCGGGCAAGCGCGGCCCGATGGCCGGCATCGCGCAGGCGATGGGCTTTGGCGGCGGCATGCCGTCGCCCGACCAGATGAAGGCGCTCGCTGAAAAAATGCCGGGTGGCGCTGCGCCGGGCGGCATGCCCGCGCTGCCGAAGGATCTTCCCGCCGGCCTGCGCCAGGGCCTGCCCAATTTGCCGGGACTGACGGGTCTCAGCGGCAAGCCGAACCTGCCGGGCCTCGGCGGCTTCCCCGGATTGGGGAAGAAGAAATGAGAAAGCTGTCTCACCTCGTCATTCCGGGAGGTCCACAGCGACCAGACCCGGAATCTCGCAGATTCCGGGTTCGCACTTTCGTGCGCCCCGGAATGACGAACTAATCGAATCAGACACCTCACAGGAGAACCAAATGTCAGTCGTTATCCGCCTCGCACGCGCAGGCACCAAGAAGCGTCCGGTCTATCACGTCGTCGTCGCCGATTCGCGTTTTCCGCGCGATGGCCGCTTCATCGAGCGTCTCGGCCATTTCAATCCGCTGCTGCCGAAGGACAATGAGGCGCGGCTGAAGCTCGACATGGACAAGATCAAGGCCTGGATCGCCAAGGGCGCGCAGCCGTCGGATCGGGTATCGCGTTTCCTCGATGCCGCCGGCGTCGCCAAGCGCGCTACGCGCAACAATCCGGAAAAGGCCGTGCCGCGCAAGGAGCGCAAGGCCAATGCCGAGGCCAGCGCCACGGCTGCAACGGCTGCGCAGCCGCCGCCAAGACGGCAGCGGCTGCCAAGAAGTAAGCGCGGACAGCGCGCGGCGATGGCGACGCAGATCTGCATCGCCCGGATCGGCGCCGCGCATGGCGTGCGCGGCGCGGTGAAGCTGTGGACCTTCACCGAAGATCCGCTTGCTGTGAGGGCTTACGGACCGCTGGCCACCAGGGACGGGGCGCGCAAATTTGAAATTGCGAGCGCCCGCGAGGCCAAGGGCCATCTGGTCGCAACGCTGAAAGGCATCGCGACGCGCGAGGATGCCGAGCGCCTCAACGGCATTGAGCTCTACATCGCGCGCGAGAAACTGCCGGCGACGGACGACGATGAATATTACCACGCCGACCTGATCGGTCTCGCCGCCGTCAACGCCGCGAATGAACTCATCGGCCGTGTCATCGCGATTCACAATTTCGGCGCCGGTGACATCATCGAGATCGCGCCGCCGCAGGGTGCGACGATGTTGCTGCCCTTTACCAACGCGGTGGTGCCGACAGTCGATCTGAAGGGCGGACGCGTGGTGATCGAATTGCCGGAAGAGATCGACGGTGACACGGCAACAGACGCGGACATTTAAGCCATGTGGCGCGCAACCGTCCTGACTTTGTTTCCGGAGATGTTCCCCGGCCCGCTCGGCGTCAGCCTCGCCGGCAAGGCGCTGGCTTCCGGCCTGTGGTTGCTGGAGACGCGGGATATCCGGGCATCGGCCACCGACCGCCACCGCAGCGTCGACGATACCCCGGCCGGCGGCGGCCCCGGCATGGTGCTGCGTGCCGATGTGCTGGCCGCGGCCATCGATGCTGCCAATATCGCTTCTGATCGTCCACGGCTCCTGATGAGCCCACGGGGTCGGCCATTGACCCAGTCCCGCGTGACGGAACTCGCCGCCGGACCCGGCCCGCTGATCGTCTGCGGGCGGTTTGAGGGCATCGACCAGCGGGTGATCGAGGCGCGCCGGCTCGAGGAGGTGTCGATCGGCGATTACGTGCTTTCGGGAGGTGAAATCGCGGCCATGGCAGTGATCGATGCCTGTGTCCGGCTGCTACCGGGCGTCATGGGGAAACCCGCATCCGGGGCCGACGAGAGCTTTTCCGACGGATTACTGGAATACCCGCAATATACCCGCCCCCAGGAGTTCGAGGGCCGGCCAATCCCCGAAATCCTGCTATCCGGCGACCACGCCAGGGTCGCGGCCTGGCGGCAAGCCGAAGCAGAGGCCCTGACGCAGGCACGACGACCGGATCTTTGGACCGCCAAAAGCAGGGGTCAAAAACGGCCAAAAAGCACGACGGATGGGTGACAACCCAGAGTCTTTGCCGTATACGAGCGCCAAATCCGCGAATGGCTGGATAAACGAATACTCGCGCAGCCCGCGCCGGGCGCGCCGCCGATGGAGATTTTGCGATGAACCTCATTCAAGAGCTCGAAAAAGAGCAATTCGACAAATTGTCGGCCACCAGGACCATTCCGGAATTCGGACCGGGCGACACGGTCATCGTCAACGTCAAGGTGGTCGAAGGCGACCGCTCGCGCGTGCAGGCCTATGAGGGTGTCTGCATCGGCCGTTCCGGCGGCGGGCTCAACGAAAGCTTCACGGTACGCAAGATTTCCTACGGCGAAGGCGTGGAGCGTGTATTCCCGGTGATGTCACCCATGATCGACTCGATCACGGTAGTGCGCCGCGGCAAGGTGCGTCGCGCCAAGCTGTATTATCTGCGCAACCTGCGCGGCAAGTCGGCCCGCATCGTCGAGAAGAAGAGCGACCGCGCCGCCGCCGTCGGCGAGTAATTCTCAGCCAGCAATGGATTTGACGGGAAAGCGCGGGGCTGGCCTCGCGCTTTTTTGTTGCAATATCTATCGCCGTCATTCCGGGATGGTGCGTTAGCACCAGACCTCAGATGTGCAATTGCACATCGGGGAATCTCGAGATTCCGGGTTCGATGCTTTGCATCGCCCCGGAATGACGATGACCACAAACGCATATCGCGCTCCGCAACCCACCGTGCTATATGCCTGGCATGCTTCCAGATCGCCAACCCATCGCGTCTCGCGTCGTGCTCGACGACCGCAGCCGTTTGCCCTGGCGCTTCTTCGGCCGGCTGACGACATCGGCGCTTGCGGCCTGACGCCCTGCGCGCCGTGTTCGCGCGGCTGCTTCTTTGCCATTTAAATCGCAATTCAAGGCCTCAACATCATGTCCGATAAAAAGCCGACCACGCTGTACGACAAAATCTGGAACGACCATCTGGTGCACGAAGCCGATGACGGCACCTGCCTGCTCTACATCGACCGCCATCTGGTTCACGAGGTGACCTCGCCGCAGGCGTTCGAAGGGCTGCGCGCGACGGGGCGCAAGGTTCACGCGCCGGAGAAGACGCTGGCCGTGGTCGATCACAATATCCCGACCACCGATCGCTCCAGGCCCAATCCGGATCCGGAGAGCATCGAGCAGATGCGCGTGATGGCGGAGAACGCAAAAGAGTTCGGCATCACCTATTACGACGAATTCGACCGCCGCCAGGGCATCGTCCATGTGATCGGCCCCGAACAGGGCTTTACGCTGCCCGGCACCACCATCGTCTGCGGCGACAGCCATACCTCCACGCACGGCGCGTTTGGCGCGCTGGCGCATGGCATCGGCACTTCCGAAGTCGAGCATGTGCTGGCGACGCAGACCCTGATCCAGAAGAAGGCGAAGAACATGCGCGCAGTCGTCGACGGGCAATTGCCCGACGGCGTCACCGGCAAGGACATCATTCTCGCCATCATCGGCGAGATCGGCACCGCCGGCGGAACCGGCTACGTGCTGGAATATGCAGGTGACGCTATTCGCGCGCTGTCGATGGAAGGCCGCATGACGGTCTGCAACATGTCGATCGAAGGGGGTGCCCGCGCCGGCCTGGTTGCGCCCGACGAAAAGGCGTTCGAGTTCCTGAAGGGCCGCCCGATGTCGCCGAAGGGCGAGACATGGGATGCCGCGATGCGCTACTGGGAAACGCTGCGCTCCGACGAGGGCGCGCATTTCGATCACGAGATCAGGCTCGACGCGGCAAAGCTGCCGCCGATCGTGACCTGGGGCACCTCGCCGGAAGACGTGGTGTCGATCTCGGGCGTCGTGCCGGATCCCGACCAGATCGCCGATGAGGCCAAGCGGCTGTCGAAACATCGCGCGTTGAAATATATGGGCCTGCAGGCCGGCACCAAAATCACCGACATCAAGCTCGATCGTATTTTCATCGGCTCCTGCACCAATGGCCGGATCGAGGATCTGCGCGCCGCCGCCAAAATGGTCGCCGGCAAGACCGTCAACGGCAATCTCAGCGCCATGATCGTGCCGGGCTCGGGCATCGTGAAGGAGCAGGCCGAAGCCGAAGGCCTCGACAAGATTTTCATTAAGGCCGGATTCGAATGGCGCGAGCCGGGTTGCTCGATGTGCCTCGCCATGAATCCCGACAAGCTGCTGCCGGAAGAGCGCTGCGCCTCGACCTCGAACCGCAATTTCGAGGGCCGTCAGGGTTTCAAGGGCCGCACCCATCTGGTGTCGCCGGCGATGGCGGCGGCGGCGGCGATCGCCGGACATTTTGTCGACATCCGGGAGTGGCGGTAGGTCGGCGCTTACGTCAAAGGCGCCTGCCCGGCGCCTGATTTTAACACAACGGTCCAAAGCCGAAGCCGAGGAAGAACGGCACCGGCAGGACATAGGGATAAGGCCGGTAATAATCGGGCCGGTCATAATAATGCGGCTGAACATACGGCCGTGAGGCGTAACGCGGATAAGGTCGGACGCGGCGCCGGGCGCTGAGATCTGTTGCATCCGGGGCTTGCGGCTTTTGCACCGCCGCCTGCAACGACGTTGCTGCTGCTGCAGCATCGATCGCAACCGGGCCGCCCAGTATCAGCAAGGCGACCAGGATGGCGGCGCCGGTCCATCTCGTCATCGAAGAACTCCTCGCTAAGCAGAATCCCGTAGCACACAAAAAACAGGCCCACACGCTGCGGGCCTGTTGATCTCATCGGCTCAAGCCGCGATCACCAGCGGCAGCGCCAGCAACGATGCCGGCGGCCCCAACGGTGCCAACGCACCTCGGTGGTCATCTTCTGCGAGCCGTCCTGAACCGTCGCCGCGGCAACGCCGGGGCTGCTCAGCGACACGGCCTGGGCGGTTGGGGCAGCCAGCATCAGCAGTCCGCCAACTGCGGCAAGTCCCAGAAGCTTCGTCACGTTCATGTGTATCCTCCTTGGGGGTCATCGGATGTCACGCCAACGCCGTGCGGATGATCTGCAAGCAACCGCCGCGACGCAGATCGAAAGCTAGAGTGAGCGACGTGAATGTGAAATGAATGCCTGCGCCATGAAGATGAATGCAGATGGCGCGAACCGGTTCCCGCATCGCATGACAAAATTTTCACCGACAGCCTTCCAAACCGGGTTAGGCTGCGCTCCGTATCTTCTGCAGCTTCTTGGTCTTCACAGGAGATTGTCATGACATCGTCTCGAAACAAGACACGGATTTCGCTATCGCGCGTTGTGGCCACATCGGCGTTCGCCGCCATGCTGGCAGCATGCGGCGCTCGCATCCCAGGGCCCCGGCGGCGGCATGGGCACCGCCTCCGGCTTCACGCAACGGCGATGGCCATTATCGTCTGGGGAACGTCGGCGCTGGTGGTCGGCGCCGGACTGATCGGCGCCGCGCGTCGGCGTTGAGCAGCGAAGCTTAGCCGCGGCGCCAGAAACAGTTCATGCGCGGCGTGATCACCGTACCGCTCGGCCGGTATTCCTGCACATAGGTTGCGGTGCAATCCCGCACCGCATTGGGGCCGGGAAAATAGCGGGGATAGACCCAGTCGGGCTCCTCCTCGTAGCGCGGATAGATCGCGCAACCGCGCTCGGCGGCCGCCGGCGCGGCGCGGACGGCCGTCGGCGACGCCAGGCGCAAGCCTGCGCGATCTGTAGTCCCGGACGGCGCGGTTTGCGCCTGCGCGTCCCGCCCGAAACTACCAGCGAATATGCCGGCAAAAGCGGCCAAAATTGCCGCCGTCACGATCCGCATCATCACGCTCACCTGAACCTGTTGCTGACGGTACGGTCTCCGATTGCCGGGCCGACGTCAACTGCGCCGGAAGTCCAAAACCGGTAGTGCACATCGGCGGAACACGCGCTAAAGAGGCGCGATGTGGACCACCGCAAAAGCGCCCTCGCTTGCCGAGATGGAAGCCATGGCGCACGAGATTTTCGAGCGCCTGCCGAAGGATTTTCGCAGTCTGTGCGAGGGCGTGATCATCCGTGTCGACGATTTTCCGACCGACGAGGTGCTCGACGAGATGCAGGCGGAAAGCGAATTCGACCTGCTCGGCCTGTTCCAGGGCATCGGCCTGCCGTTCCGCAGCCATGACGACGTCGCGCGGCTGCCCAACATGATCTGGCTGTATCGCCGGCCGATCCTGGATTATTGGGCCGAACATGAGGAAACGCTGGGCCAGATCGTCCGCCACGTGCTGATCCACGAGATCGGCCATCATTTCGGCCTCTCCGACGACGACATGGAAGCGATCGAGGCCAACGCCGATTAGCCCTGCATAAATTGGCCTTTAACGAATGCCTCGATCGGGCTAAAAGCCCGTTGCAAGTTTGCAACATACTTCGATCTGCAACCATTGAAGATCGAGCCATGGACAAGTTCACCACGCTGGAAGGCGTCGCGGCACCCCTGAAGATCATCAATGTCGACACCGACATGGTGATCCCGAAGCAGTACCTGAAAACCATCAAGCGCACCGGCCTCGGCAAGGGGCTGTTCTCGGAACAGCGCTACAAGGACGACGGCAGCGAGAATCCGGATTTCGTCCTCAACAAGCCGGCCTACCGCAACGCCAAGATCCTGGTCGCCGGCGACAATTTCGGCTGCGGCTCGAGCCGCGAGCACGCGCCATGGGCGCTGCTCGATTTCGGCATCCGCTGCGTGATCTCGACCTCGTTCGGCGACATCTTCTACAACAACTGCTTCAAGAACGGCATTCTGCCGATCCGCGTCTCCCAGGAAGACCTCGACAAATTGTTCGACGATGCCGAGCGCGGCGCCAATGCGACGCTGTGCATCGATCTCGCCAAGCAGGAAATCCGCGGCCCCGACGGCGGCACGGTGAAGTTCGAGATCGATCCGTTCCGCAAGCATTGCCTGATGAACGGCCTCGACGACATCGGCCTGACCATGGAGAAGAAGGCCTCGATCGACAGCTACGAGGAAAAGGCCAAGACCGAGCGCGCCTGGGCGTAACCTCATTTGGGTTTAAGGTGACGCATGCGGCCCGACGTCGTCACCTTCTGGCACGGCCCGCTCGATGCGCTGCGGCTGACCTGCCTGAGATCGCAGGTCGCCGCCGGCCATAAGGTCACCGTCTACAGTTTCGATCCGCTGCCGGGATTGCCCGACGGCGTCGGCAATGCCGAGGCCGAAGCGATCCTGCCGCATTCGTTCGCCGAAAAACTGCGTCCGCCTGAGCCGGACGGGGCGTGGCGCGACTGGACCATCCTGCAGTTCAGCGATTTTTTCCGGATGCGGCTGATGGCGCGCATGAAGGCCTGTGGCTCGACGCCGATGTGCTGTTGCTTAAAGCCGTCGAGATCGATCCCGCAAAACCATATTTCGCCTGGGAGCGGCCGACGCCAGCTCGGCAATTCGGTGCTGTATCTGCCGCCAGACGATCCGATCGTCGCGGCGTTCGAAGACCTGATGGAACAGGACGAGCTGACGCCGGATTGGCTGGCGCTGCGGCATCGTCTGACCTTCATGCTGCGTCAATTGCGCCGCCGCTCGAACCGTCTCGCCGATATCCGCATCGCGATCTATGGTCCGGCGTCTCTCACCGCACTCGCCCGCCGCGCGGACGAATTGCATCACGCGCTGCCGAAGAAATCGTTTTATGCGGTGCATGCCGAACCGAAGCTGTTCTTCGAGCCGTCGGATTTCTCGGCGCTGATCGCGGACCCGGAAGTATGGGGCTTTCACGTCTCGCCGAAAGGCCGCGGCAGAGAGAAGCCGGTTCCGGGGAGTTTGTATGCGTGGGCGGTGGCGCGAATCTCTTCCTGAGAGCACTCATCTAGGCAGAGCTAAACTACTAGCAGCGAATTTTAGCGTGTAATGTTATGTGCCCTTTTTGATCTTCGATGTTCGTGCCGGACAACCGACCACTGCCGCCCACAACAACACCGGGAAGTACCTGGAAACGTATCGATCGCACGCCGGATAGCAATCGCTAGATCGCTTTCTGCAGCGTCGCTTATCTGTTAGTCCTGCGACGATTTATTTCCTTCGATCGCATCTGAAATCGCGATGGTGCGTCTGGCCATCTCGGCATGCAGCCGTTCCACCATCCGTCCGTCGAGCTGGATCGCGCCGCGTGAGGCATTCTCCGGCTGCTCGAACGCCGCGATGATCTTGCGGGCGTAGGCGACTTCCTCGGCGGGCGGCGTGAAGATCGCGTTACAGGCCTCGATCTGGCCGGGATGAATCAGCGTCTTGCCGTCGAAGCCGAGATCGCGTCCCTGGGTGCATTCCTGGCCGAAGCCGTCGATATTGCGATGTCGCTGTAGGGCCCGTCGAGAATTTCAAGGCCGTAGGCCCGCGTCGCCAGAATGCAGTGCGTGATCATCGGGATCATCGCGGCACGGCCCGGCTGCATCCGGATCCGGGTCTCCCGCGAAATATCGTTGGGACCGAACATGAACCCGGCAAGCCGCGTTTTGGGATCGCGTGAGGCTGCGGCGAGTTCCTCGGCATGCAGCACCGCGCGCGCGGTCTCGATCATCGCCCAGACCTGGATCGATGGGTCGGCCCCGCCGAGGCGATCGGCGATGGCTTTGAGATCCTCGACGGTGGAGACCTTCGGCACTACAATGCCGTCGGGCCCGGCCTTGGCTGCCATCGCAATGTCGTCGATCCACCACGGCGTATCCAGGCTGTTGATACGGATCATGACCTCGCGCTTGCCGAAGCCCTTGGCGGCGATCGCCTGCGCGATCTGGTCGCGCGCCTTCGCCTTGGCGTCCGGCGCCACCGAATCCTCAAGGTCGAGGATGATGCCGTCGGCGGGCAGGTTGCGGGCTTTTTCCAGCGCCCGCGCATTCGATCCGGGCATGAACAGGAGGCTGCGGCGCGGACGGATCATGATTTTGTTCCCTTCGGTCCCCAAGCCTGCGATGCTCGACGTTTGAGCAAGATATTCCGAAAAACCGGCACCCGCTTTTCCGGATCATGCTCTATCATTCCAACGAGCGCGCCGAAAGGCTTGTTCCCGCTGGCGGCATATGGTTAGCAACTCGCATGTCATCGTTTCCGCGCCAACTTCTTGAAGGCTACCGAACCTTCACCTCACAGCGGCTCCCGACCGAGCAGACGCGCTACCGCGAACTGTCCGAGCGCGGGCAATCACCCGAGGTGATGGTGATCGGCTGCTGCGACTCCCGGGTATCGCCGGAGGTGATCTTCGACGCCGGCCCCGGCGAATTGTTCGTGGTGCGCAATGTCGCCAATCTGGTGCCGGTGTATCAGCCCGACGGCGGCGCGCATGGCGTCTCCGCGGCGCTGGAATATGCCGTCAACGTTCTGCGCATCAAGCACATCGTTGTGCTCGGCCACGCGCAATGCGGCGGCATCCGCGCCTTCATCGACAAAATCGAGCCCCTGTCCGAAGGCGATTTCATTGGACGATGGATGCAGATGTTCATCAAGCCGGGTGAAGTCGTCGAGCAACGCGACCGCGAATCGATGGCCGACTTTATCGTCCGGATCGAGAAGGCCGCTATTCATCGCAGCCTCGAAAACCTGATGACGTTTCCTTTTGTGCGAACCCTCGTCGAGCGCGGCGAGCTAAACCTGCACGGCGCCTATTTCGGCGTCGCTGAAGGCTCGCTGTTCGTGCTGGATCAGGTGGCGAAGGAATTTCACAGCGTGAGGGAAACGCAGACCTCATCCTGAGGAGCGCGCTTTTGCGCGCGTCTCGAAGGATGGCGACAGGCACCGCGCAGCCTCATGGTTCGAGGCGCGCAAGATGCGCTCCTCACCATGAGGTAACGATCTAGCCCGCCTTGCCGCTATCTTCGTGATCGCTGCCCCAGCGATCCGACAGCGCCAGCACCAGCGTCGAAATCACGAACACCAGATGCACGCCGACCATCCAGCCCATTTTTGCGGGATCGAAGGCGGCATCGATGTTCATGAACGCCTTCAACACCTGGATTGCCGAAATCGCCACGATGCAGGCGAGCATCTTCTGCTTCAGTCCCGCGAAATCCACCTTCGTCATCCATTCCGGCCAGTTCGGGTGTTCGCCGGGGTCGATCCGAGACACGAAATTCTCGTAACCGGAAAACACCACGATCAGGATCAGATTGCCGACCAGCGAAACATCGATGAGCGTCAGCGCGCCGAGGATGATATCGCCTTCATTTGCGGAGGGTGCGAGGAAGATGAACTCCCACAGCTTCTTGGAGAATTTGAACAACATCACCGCGAGGCAGACCACAAGGCCGAGATAAAACGGCGCCATCAGCCAACGGCTGTTGAACAACACGTTTTCAATCGCCCTCTCAATGCGTTTCAGCACCGGATTGGGACGATATGGAGCCGGCTGTTCGGTCATCGAAATTCCGGCTCCATTGTCTGGCTAATCGCGGCGAATTTTACGCCGCTTTCTTCTTGGCGCTGATCAGCTTGCGGTTGATCAGGCATTCGGCGATCTGCACCGCGTTGAGCGCCGCACCCTTGCGCAGGTTGTCCGACACGCACCACAGCACGAGGCCGTTCTCCACCGTCGCATCCTCGCGGATGCGGCTGATGTAGGTGGCGTCCTCGCCGGCCGCCTCGTAGGGCGTGACGTAGCCGCCGGGCTCGTGCTTGTCGATCACGAGACAACCCGGCGCATTGCGCAGGATGTCGCGCGCCTCATCGACCGAAATCGGATTCTCGAACTCGATATTGACCGATTCGGAATGGCCGACGAACACCGGCACCCGCACGCAGGTCGCGGTGAGCTTGATTTTGGGATCAAGAATCTTCTTGGTCTCCATCATCATCTTCCACTCTTCCTTGGTGTAGCCGTCTTCCATGAACACGTCGATCTCGGGGATGACGTTGAAGGCGATACGCTTGGGGAATTTCTTGTTGATCAGTTCGCTGTTGGTGTAGACCGCCTTGGTCTGCGAAAACAGCTCGTCCATGGCGTCCTTGCCGGCGCCCGAGACCGATTGATAGGTCGAGACCACGACGCGCTTGATCACGGCGCGGTCATGCAGCGGCTTCAATGCCACCACGAGCTGCGCGGTCGAGCAGTTCGGATTGGCGATGATGTTCTTCTTGACGAAGCCCGCAACCGCGTCCGCGTTGACCTCGGGCACGATCAGCGGCACGTCCGGATCCATCCGCCAGGTCGACGAATTGTCGATCACGACGGCGCCGGCCGCCGCGATCTTCGGCGACCATTCCTTCGACACCGCACCGCCCGCCGACATCAGGCAGATATCGACGTCGCTGAAATCGTAATGCTCGAGCGCTTTGCATTTCAGGGTACGGTCGCCATAGGACACTTCGACGCCCATGCTGCGGCGCGACGCCAGCGCCACGACCTCATCGGCCGGGAATTTGCGTTCGTCCAGAATGTTGAGCATTTCGCGCCCGACATTGCCGGTCGCTCCGACCAGCGCGACTTTGTAACCCATCGTTCACTCTCCGAAGAAAAATGCCCCGCCCCGCTCCACGCTGGAAAGGGAAGAGGCAGCGCTTCTATGCGAGAAACATCGTCAAGACAACGTTACTTGGTCGTTATCCGTGCGTCTCATGCGATCGTTTCGGGCCAGCAGCGCCGGCCTTCAGGCGGCGCTCAGCAACTTTGCCGACGAATTATCCAGCACGCTGGCGCACCTCATTGTCTATGTGGGGATTCTGGCGCTGCTTGCCATCATCGGCCTCCATCTATGGGACCTGTTGCCGGCTGGCGACACCGAGCCTTCGGCCAGGGGCGGCTGGAGCCAGGCCACGCGTTCCTACCCGGCGTTCGCCATCAGCCAGTTCGATCTGCCCGGCAAAACAGAGACTTACGAGATCTTCCGGCATCCCCAAGGCGGTCGCAAGGATGTTTTCCGCTGGGCGACATCGGGCGAAAAGCCGGTTGCGGAACTCGAAATCTATCGCCCAGGAGGCGAATCGGACCAATCCGGGCCTGCCATCGCCGAAATCGCGGCCCGAATGGACCCCGAAGGCATGCGCGCGCTGGAATCGGCCGGCGTCATCGACAGCAAATTCGGAACCGTGACGCTGCTTCGCCTTGCGGGCAAATTGGACGACGCACCATCCTGCCTTGGCTTCCTCAGGCGCCTCGACGAGCCCAATCTGCGAATCTCCGGGTGGTCATGCCAGGGCGACACGTGGCCGGCGCGGCGCGCGGCCGTCGGCTGTATCCTGAGCCGGCTGATCCTGCTTACCGCCGGAAATGACCCGAAACTGGCTGAATTGTTCGCCCGCGCTGAACTCAGGCGTAGCGACTGTGCCGCTGCCGGCGCGCCCGCTACGACCGACTGGGTGACCGATGCGAACAATCCCCGGCTGCGCAGCAGCCTGTAATTCAGCCTCACGAGCCAACATGCTGGTTTTCATGCAACTTTTCCGCTTCACCCGGCATTATTGTCAGCCAGTGTGGCCCGATTGACCTTGTGACGGCATGCCCTTGGCAGCTAAAATGCCTGCCATTCGATATGGCTCTCCGCCAGCCCATGAGGACGCGATGACCTTCAAACTTCCCAATGCCCGCAATCTTGCGCTGTTGCTGGCGGCGACGGCCATGATGGCGATCGGGTTCGGGGCTGCCCATGCCAGCGCCGAGCAGCCGCGGAAGTTCGACAAGCAGGGCCGTCCCAGCTATGGCGCGCAGGGGCCGAACCGGACCTACATGCAGGGACCGCACACCCGCGTCTACGTCACGACCCGCTCGTGGCTCGACGCCGGCGTCGAGGTGCTGCCGGGCGACCGGAAATTCCAGGATTACGCATTTCCGCCGGATGTCGGCTACCCATCTTTCGCGCGCGAAAACATCAACCGGCCGATCGACCGGCAGCCGCTGAACCCGCCGTCGGATATGGGCGGATATCCGCGAACCATCCCGCTGTATTGATCTAGCGAGGCTACATCTATCCACGTCGTCCCGGCGGATGGGTGCGTCCCTATCCGTGCAGCGTCTGCAATTCCTTCAGAATCGCCTGGCCCATCTGCGTGGTGCTGACAGATGTTGTGCCCTCGGACTTGATGTCCGCGGTGCGCAGACCGCTCGCGAGCACTGCCGCAATGGCGGCATCGACCTTGTCGGCCAACTCTCCCAACTCGAAGGAATAGCGCAGCGCCATTCCGAACGACGCGATCATCGCGATCGGATTGGCAGCCCCGGTGCCGGCAATATCCGGCGCCGAACCATGCACCGGTTCGAACAGCGCCTTGCGCTTTTTGGTTTTGACGTCGACCTCGCCGAGTGACGCCGACGGCAGCATTCCGAGCGAGCCGGTCAGCATCGCTGCGATATCGCTGAGCATGTCGCCGAACAGGTTGTCGGTGACGATGACGTCGAATTGCTTCGGCCATTTCACCAGATTCATGCCGCCGGAATCGGCAAGCTGGTGCTCGAGCTGCACGTCCTTGTATTCACGCGCATGCACCTGCGTGACCACCTCGTTCCATAGCACGCCCGATTTCATGACGTTGCGCTTTTCCATCGAGGTCAGCTTGTTGCGGCGCTTGCGCGCCAGGTCGAACGCGACCCGCGCGATGCGCTCGATCTCGTAGGTGTCATAGACCTGGGTATCGACGGCGCGCTTCTGGCCGTTGCCGAGATCGGTGATGGTTTTCGGTTCGCCGAAATACACCCCGCCGGTGAGTTCGCGCACGATCATGATGTCGAGGCCCTCGACCACGTCGCGCTTCAGGCTGGAGGCTTCCGCCAGCGCCGGATAGCACACCGCAGGCCGCAGATTGGCGAACAGGCCGAGTTCCTTGCGCAGCCGTAGCAGGCCGGCTTCCGGCCGCGCGTCATAGGGAACGCTGTCCCATTTCGGGCCGCCGACCGAGCCGAAGATCACGGCATCGGCCGACCTCGCCATCGCCATGGTGTCTTCGGTGATGCTGACCTTGTGCGCGTCATAGGCCGAACCGCCCACCAGCCCCTGATCGGTCTCGAAATGCACAATGCCCTGCGCGTCCAGCCAGTCGATCAGGCGCTTCACCTCCGCCATTACTTCGGGGCCGATGCCGTCGCCGGGGAGCAGGAGGAGTTTATGGGTCGCCATGATGTGTTTCCTCGGGATATTGGCGGCTGTCATTACCGGGCATGCCGCATGCGCGCGGATTGCTAGATCGGCATTGCGCGGATGGCAAGACACCATTGCCGCGGTGCGCCTGTGCAATCGCGGCCGAGCCTGTCAGGATGGCAATCCCGCCGGAGAACCCCGTGAGAGCCCCTGACCGTCCCTCGCCGCCCGCGCATCCCGCGCGGCTGATCCTGATCCTGTCGCTGGCGCCGACCATCGGACTTGGCATCGGCCGCTTTGCCTATTCGCTGGTGCTGCCGGACATGCGGGATTCGCTTGGCTGGTCGTATTCGGCCGCGGGCTTCATGAACACGATCAATGCGGCCGGCTATCTCGCCGGCGCCCTGATCGCCTCGAAGCTGATCAAGCGAGTCGGACTGCTGGCCGTGGTGCGCTGGGGAACGGTGGCCGCGGTGGTGTCGCTGGCGCTGAGCGCGCTGTCGGGCAATTTCATCGTCCTGAGTTTTGCGCGGCTGCTGGGAGGCATCGGAGCCGCCGGCGGATTCGTCGGCGGCGCAGCACTGGCTGCGACCATCGCCCAGTCGCGTCCCGAACGGGCGAACTTTTTGCTCAGCCTGTTTTATGCCGGACCCGGGTTCGGCATCGTCTCGTCCGGGTTGATCGCACCGTTCGTGCTGCAGGGTTTCGGACCGGGATCGTGGTGGATCGTGTGGTGGGCGATGACGCTGCTCACGAGCCTCCTGTTCATTCCATTGCTGCTGGCGCCGATCGACAGCCATGCCGGGATCGCCGATGCGACACCGGTCAACTTCTCGATTCGCCCGACGCTGGTCTACCTCATCGGCTATTTCCTGTTCGGCGCCGGTTACATCGCCTACATGACCTTCATGATCGCCTATGTCCGCGATGCCGGCGGCGGTGCCGCGGAGCAGAGCGCATTCTGGTGCCTGATCGGCTTGTCCGCCTTCGTGACGCCGTGGGTATGGCGGCGGGTGCTGGCGCTCGACCGCGGTGGCGTCTCCACCGCCATTATTCTCGCCGTCAACGCGGTCGGCGCCGGGCTGCCGCTGCTCGGCCATTCCACCGCATGGCTCGCGACATCGGCGCTGGTGTTTGGCGTCTCGTTCTTTGCGCTGGTCGGCTCGACCACGGCCTTTGTGCGCTTCAATTATCCGCCGGCGACCTGGCCGACCGCTATCGCAACGATGACGATCTCTTTCGGCTTGGGCCAGATCCTAGGGCCATTCGCCACCGGCGTCATCAGCGACGTCATGGGCAGCCTGTCCTACGCACTCAATGCGGGTGCCGCGATGCTGGTGCTGGGTGCGATCCTGGCGGCGTTTCAGGGCAGGCTGGGAAAACGGTCCTCATCCTGAGGAGCGCGAAGCCTGTCTCGAAGGATCGATGGGGGCTCTCTCGTGGTTCGAGACGGCGCAAGTGCGCCTCCTCACCATGAGGATCAATCAACTCCCGCTGAACGAATTATACCCCTGGTCTTCCCAATAGCCGCCCTTGTAGACGTTGGTGACTTCCATCGAGACCACGTATTTCGGATTCTTGAAGCCGAGTTTGGTCGGCACCCGGATTTTCATCGGAAAGCCATAGGCCTTCGGCAAGATCTCGTCCCCGAATTTGAACGTCATCTGGGTCTGCGGATGCAGCGCCGTCTCCATGTCGAGCGGCGAGTTGTAGCCTTCGGTATCGGCGCACTGGAACCAGCAATATTTCGCGCGGGTATCGGCGCCGACCAGTTTGAGGAAATCGCGCAAGCGGAGTGCCGGTCCAGCTTCCGATCGCGCTCCAGCCCTCGACGCAGATATGGCGGGTGACCTGCTTGACCTGCGGCAGCTTGTAGAGCTCCTCCAGCGTCCATGATTTCTTGTTGTCGACGAGGCCGCGCACCTCGAACTTCCAGGCCTTGCCGTCAACCTCGGGCGCGTCGTCGAGTTCGTAATAGGCGTTGAACGGAAACGGCTTGGTGATCGCGCTTTCCGGAAACGTCGGCGCCAGCGCATTGGGATTGAAGATCAGCGCCTGAACGCCGTCGTTGAATTTCGAGACGCGCTTGAGCATATCCTCGGCGGAAAAGCTGTCGGAGACGTCGCAGCCGGTCAGCAGCGTCAGCGCGCCGAGGCTGGCGCCGCCGGCGATGAAGCGGCGGCGCGCCAGATCCGGCATCGCCTTGGTAGCATCCTTGACCAGCAAATTCAGGTCGACGCCGGGGATCAGAAGCGAGCGCAGGCGGCCCATGATGTGTTCTCCTCGATCGTTCTTTATCTGAGCATGATCAGCGGCCGATGATCATGGCGCGCAGGCTTTTCGGCACCAGCAGCGCCAGCGCCACATGCACCACCAGGAACGCCACGATCGCCGCCATGCAGACGAAGTGGACATAGCGCGCGACATCGTAGCCGCCGAACAGCGCCGTCAGATATTGCAGCTGCACCGGCTTCCAGATCGAAAGGCCCGACAGCACGATGACAATGCCGACCACGATGATGCCGACATAGAGCAGCTTCTGCACATAATTGTATTTGGTGAGATCGTCATGCGACAATTTGCCGGTCAGCGCCGCCCTGGTGTCGGCAAGCACGCCCGAGGGCGTGATCGGCAGCAGTTTCTTGCGCGAAACGGCCGGTGGCAAAGCCCAGCGCGAGATAGACGAGGCCGTTGACCATCAGCAGCCACATCGCCGCGAAATGCCAGAGCAGAGCGCCGCCCAGCCAGCCGCCGAGGGTGATGCTGTGCGGGAACCTGAAATCGAACAGCGGCGAGGCATTGTAGACCTGCCAGCCCGACATGATCATCAGGACGATCGCCACTGCATTGATCCAGTGCACGGTCCGGACCCAGGCCGGCTGAATGACTTTCGCCTGGTGCGGGCGCCGTATGTTCGTTGCCGGCTGTCAGGGTGGACATGGTGTTCCATCGTTCGGAAGTCGATACCCCCACTATACGCCGGGAATCGGCGTTTCGTTACTGCGATGCAGGCTATCGGATCGATAGCCGCGGGACATCGTGTTCACGAAAAAGCGAGCCGGGTTGCCCCGGCTCGCCGATTGCGCATCCTGGTGGGGACCAATCAGGCGCGCGTGGTGTTACGAGGCCGGCATCAGGACGGTGTCGACCACATGGATCACGCCGTTCGACTGGTTGACGTTCGGGATGGTGACGGTGGAGGAACCGCCCTTGGCGTCGACGATCATCACCGTGTCGCCCGAGCGCTTCACGGTCAGCTCTTCGCCTTCGACGGTCTTGAGCTTCTTGCCGTCGGTCAGGTCGGCGGCTTCAAGCTTGCCCGGCACCACATGGTAGGTCAGGATCTTGGTCAGGGTGGCCTTGTTCTCGGGCTTCACCAGCGTGTCGACGGTGCCGGCCGGCAGCTTGCCGAAAGCGGCGTTGGTCGGCGCGAACACCGTGAACGGGCCCTTGCCTTCGAGCGTATCGACCAGGCCGGCAGCCTTCACCGCGGCGACCAGCGTGGTGTGGTCCTTGGAGTTGACGGCGTTCTGGACGATATTCTTCGAGGGGAACATCGCGGCGCCGCCGACCATCACGGTCTTCTCGCCGGACATTTCGCTCTTCATCATCTTCTTGTCTTGCGCGCTGGCGGGCGCAACGATGGTGGCGGTCAGGGCCAGCGCGCCGAACGCGGCGGCCGACAGAAATGCAATACGCTTGGACATGGAAACGTCTCCCGATGGATTGAGGTGACCGGCGGATATCCGCCGGCGATGAAGGGGCAACCACGACGCCGGCCTTGCATTGATCTGGCTGCGTCGTCGTTGGCCTGAGTTACGGGAGATTTTGGGGCCGGTTTCAGAGCCATAATTTATCGTGATGTTTGAAACTAATTGCAGCGGGGGACGTGTGCTGCCTCAGCGTCGTCCCTGCGAAGCAGGGCGTACCACCGGCCGTTGTGGCTGGAACGATAGCGAGGCTACATCGCACCGGCACGGCGATGGGTCCCGCTTCGCGGGGACGACGATTGAGAGTCTCGCTAATCCCGGCTGTTCGGCGTCTGGATAAATCCCCGGTTCCAGGTCGGGCTGATCAGGATTTCGTTGATGCAGACCCGCGGCGGCATGCTGGCGACGAAGGCGATGGTGCGGCCGCAATCTTCGGGCTGCAGCATCCTGGCCTGCTCCTGCTTCCGAAGGCACCACCGGCCGCAGCTTCAGGATCGGGGTTGCGACCTCGCCGGGCGAAAAGCAGCAGGCGCGCAGGCCGTTGACGCATTCATCCATGTTGAACGAATGGGTCAGCGCCAGCACCGCGTGCTTGGTGGTGGTGTAGGCCGGGCCCGGCATTTTCGAGACGTGACGGCCGGCCCAGGACGCGACATTGATGATGCAGCCGTCTTTCTGCTTGCGCATCGCCGGCAGCACCGCGCGCATGCAATACAGCACGCCGTTGAGATTGATCTCGACCAGTTTCTCCCAGCCTTCCAGTTCCATGTCCGCCCAGCTGCGCTTGGGCACATTGATGCCGGCGCTGTTGACCAGAGAGATCGATGCGGCCGTGTTTCGCCAGAATTCGCCTCCGCGGCCCTGGTCACATCGTCTTTCTTGCTGACATCGAGCGCGATCGCCTCGGCCTTGCCGCCGCTTTTGGTGATCTTGGCCACCACGCCATCCAGCGCATCCTTGCGGCGCCCCGAGACCACCACGGTCCAGCCATCCGCGGCCAGCGCTTCCGCAGCCGGCTTCGCCGATGCCGCTGCCGCCGCCGGTCACCCAGGCCACGCGTTTCCCGTTATTTGACATGCAAACTGTCTCCGTTGCTTTGTGAAGGGCGTTCTTGCTATTGAACCCGAGAATTAGCCAAGCCGCCGCCGGGGAATGTGGCATGAACGCCCCGGTCAACGCCAATTAGTGTTTTCCCGTCTGTTTCGCCAGCAAAATGAGGCCCGAAGCGCATGCGCCCGCTTGAAGGATTACGTGTCGTCGATCTCACCCGGGTGTTGTCGGGACCGTTCTGCACCATGCAGCTCGGCGATCTCGGCGCCGAGGTGATCAAGGTCGAACGCCCCGGCGAAGGCGACGACACCCGCGCTTTCGCGCCGCCCTATCAGGGCGACGAAGCCGCCTATTTCCTTTCGGTCAACCGCAACAAGAAGAGCATCACGCTCGACATGAAGAGCGAGAAGGGCCGCGAAGTGCTGTGGCGGCTGATCGAGGCCTCCGACGTGCTGGTGGAGAATTTCCGGCCCGGCGCGATGGATCGTCTCGGCTTCGGTTATGCCGCCGTCAGCGCGCGCCGTCCGACCTTGGTGTATTGCTCGATTTCCGGTTTCGGCAATACCGGCCTGATGAAGGACCGCCCCGGCTACGACGTCATCGTGCAGGGCGAAGCCGGCATCCAGGATATCACCGGGCCTGCCGATGGCGCGCCCTACAAGGTCGGCACCTCGATCGCCGATCTCGTCTCCGGGCTGAACGGATCGCAGGCGGTTCTCGCCGCCCTCTATGCCGCCAAGACCACCGGGCGCGGCCAGCATGTTTCGGTGTCGATGTATGAGGCCGTGGCGTCGCTGCTCTCCTTCAACGCCAGCATCTATTTCGCGACCGGCGAATCGCCGAAGCGCCGCGGCAACGCGCACGCCACCATCGTGCCCTATGAGACCTTCGAGGCGAGCGACGGCTGGATCAGCCTCGGCGTCGCCAATGACGAATTGTGGAAGCGCTTCTGCAAGGCCGTCGAGCGGCCCGATCTGACCGACGATCCGCGTTTTGCCAAGGCCGCCGACCGCGTCCGCAGCCGCGACATCCTGGTGCCGATCGTCAAGGACATCATCAGGCAGCGCAAGCGCGACGACTGGCTGCCGCTGATGGAGGCTGCCGGCATTCCGAGCGGCGGAGATCCGCACCGTCGGCGAAGTCTGCGATAGCGCGCTGTTGCAATCGCGCGACATGATCGCCGAAATGCCGCATGCCGGCAAAGGCGTCGGCATCGTCAAGAACATCAAGAACCCGATGCATCTTTCCGACACCCCGCTGAACCGCTACACCGCACCGCCGCGGCTCGGCGAACATACCCGCGAAATCCTGACGGGATTGCTCGGCTACAGCGCCAGCGAAGTCGAGGAGCTGGCGCGCAGCGAGACGATTTGACGTGATCGCATAATCTCTCAACGTCGTCTCCGCGCACGCGGGACCCATACGCCGTGGCCCGTTGACGAACGCTGCTTGACGACCTCGCGTAACTACTGCTGCCTGTGGCTATGGGTCCCGGCTCGTAGGCCGGGACCACATTCTCGATGTCATTGCGAGCCACGCGCGAATGCGCGCCCGATGACAGGCTCCGCGACGCAATCCAGCTTACGGCAACGCGGCAGGCGCCCGCCGCCTACTCTATCACCTCGTCGGCGGTCGCGAGCAGTGTTGCAGGCACCGTAACACCCAGCACCCTGGCGGTCTTGAGATCGACGAACAAATTGAACTTGGTCGGTTGCTCGAAAGGCAGCCCTGCCGGAGCTTCCCCGTTGAGAATTTTCTTCAGCAGCCGCGCCACCCCCTGGAAGGCTTCCCGGGGATCGCGCGAATAGGCGATCAGCGCGCCCGCGCCTGCAAACGGCCGCGAGAAATTCCCGAACGTTGGCACCTGCAACGCCAGGGCCCGCGCGATGATGGTGTCCGCCAGCGCCAGTAGACTGTTGTCGGTCAACACCAGTAGCGCGCCGGGCGATTGTCGCGAAAGTTCGGTAAAGGCGGCATCGAGATCGGCGGGGGCGCTCACACCGATGGCATCGATGGAAAGTCCATCCTTTGCCGCATGAGCTTTCAGCAGGTCCAGCATCAGCGGATTGGACGGGTTGGTCGGGTTTCGCATCACCATGACCTTGCGCATTCCCGGCAGGGTTTCACGCATGAATTCAAAAAGCTTGAGCAGCACGTCCTCCGCCATGGTGGCGACACCCGTGATGTTTCCGCCGGGGCGATTGAGGCTCGCGACCAGGCCGGTCGCAATCGGAGCGTTCAGACCAGTCCCAACGATCGGAACCGTCCGCGACAAATTCTGCACCGCCAGCGCAGCCGCATTGGTGGAGACGATAACCGCGCTCGGCTGGTTCGCGAGCAAATCCGCCGCCAGCGGCGCAAACCGGCTGGCGTCGCTGCCCGCCCAACGGATATCGAGCGAATAGTCTTGCCCCTGCACCAGACCAAGCTCGCGCATGCCGGCATCGAGCAAGGATATCTGGATTTTGCTCGAGCTTGCATCGGCAGCCCCGCTGCCGAGAAAAGCGATGACCGGTCTGGCTTTCTGCGCGCGCGCCGCGAACGGCAGCACCGCCGCAACGCCACCGGCCAGCGTGACAAACTCCCGCCGCCTCACTCGATCACCTCGTCGGCGCGGGCGAGCAGCGTCGGTGGAATCTCGATACCGCTGGCCCTCGCTGCTTTCAGGTTGATGATCAGCTCGAATTTGGTCGGCATCTGGACCGGAAGGTCGGCGGGATTGGCGCCCTTGAGGATGCGATCGATATAGGTCGGCGCCTGCCGGTATTGATCGAGCAGGTCGTTGCCGTAGGAGATCAGGCCGCCGCCGGCCGAAAACAGACGAAACGCATAGATCGCCGGCACGCGGTAGCGCACCGCGAGCGATGTAACGAGATCGAGATTGCGCTGCGCTCCGAAGAACGGGTCGCCGGCAACGATGAGGCCCGTGGCGGGATCGCCGGCCAGGCCTGCGATGACGCGCTCGATATCGGCTTCGTTCCGGGCGGGAGCGGGGATGAGTTCAATCCCGCGGGACCTCGCGGCCAGTTCCAGCGGTTGCCGCTGCGCAATGCTGACGTTGGTATCCGGATAGAACAGATACGAGGCGCGCGCCATCCGCGGAACGATATCCTGGAGAATCTCGATCCACTTGCCGACAAGCGACGGCTCGAAATTGGCGAAGCCCGTGATGTTGCCGCCGGGATGTGACAGGCTCTCGACGAGACCGGTCAGCACCGGCTCGGCAATGGAAATGAACACGATCGGGATGGTTTTGGTCTCGCGCTGGAGTGCGGCTACGACCGGCGTGCTTTGTCCCAAAATTACCTTTGGTTCTTCAGCGACAAGCTCCCGGGCAAGGGCCCGCATGCGTTCGACGTCGGACGCAGCCCAGCGATATTCGATGCGAACGTTGTTGCCGTCGGTCCAGCCGAGTTCTGCAAGCGCTGTTGTAAAGGCAGCCACCGAGGGCGCCGTCATCGGATGCTCCCTTGGGTTCGCAAGCAGCACGCTGATCACCGGCAGCTTCGCCGCCTGCTGCGCGTGCGCCACCTGTGGCCAGCTCGCAGCAAGACCGCCGACAAGTGCGACGAACTCGCGCCGTCTCACTCGATCACCTCGTCAGCGCGGGCCAGCAACGTCGGCGGTATATTGAGGCCGAGCGCCTTTGCCGTTTTGAGGTTGATCACCAGATCGAACTTGGTCGGCTGCTCGACTGGAATGTCAGCGGGCCTGGTGCCGCGCAGGATCTTGTCGACATAATCCGCGGCGCGGCGGAACAGGTCCGGGTAGTTGGGTCCATAGGACACCAGACCTCCCGCATCGGCATATTCCCTGGTGCCGTAAATTGTCGGCATCCGGACGCGCTGTGCCAAAGCATTGATCGACATGCGGTTGGTGAACATCATCGGATCGGTCGCTACGTAAAGCGCGTCGGCGCGACCGACCAGTGCCTCGATCGCAGGCACGATCTGTTCGGCCTGACGGATTTCGACCGTGACGGCTTCGATACCGAGTGCACGGGCCGTTGCCTGGATCTCATGCGTTTCAAGCACGGCCCCCGCCGCCACGACATTGACCATGATTGCCAAACGGGACAGCCTGGGGACGAGTTCGCGCAGCAATTCGAGACGCTTGCCGGCGGTATCGGTCTGTTGCAGCGACAGACCGGTGACGTTGCCTCCGGGCTGCGCCAGGCTCGCGACGACTCCGGCACCTACCGGATCCATCTGCGCCGCGAATACGATGGGAACCAGCGTCGTCGTGTGCTTGGCTGCAAGAACCGGCGCGGAGGCCCATGTGACGATGATATCGACCTTGAGTTTGACGAACTCGGCTGCGATCTCGCTGTAGCGCTCGGTACGTCCCTCCGCCCAGCGATACTCGATGGCGACGGTGCGACCCTCGATCCAGCCCAGTTCCCGCAACCGCGCCACGAACGCGGCAACCCACTGGCTTGCCCCCTCGGACGTTGTGGCGCCGAGAAATCCGATGGTCGGCAGTCTGGCCTGCTGACCGTGCCCGACAAGCGGCATGCTCGCCGCGATGCCACCAACCAGCGTGATGAACTCGCGCCGCTTCACTCGATCACCTCGTCGGCGCGGAGCAGGAAGGGTTCCGGGATCGTCAGGCCGAGCGCTTTGGCTACCTTGATGTTGACAACCAGATCGAACTTGACCGGTGCCTGCACCGGCAGGTCGGCCGGCTTTTCGCCGCGGAGAATGCGATCGACATAGGAAGTCGCTCGCTTGACCGCGTCCGGCGCGTTCGGGCCATAAGACATCAACCCTCCGCTCCTCGCATAGCGGCTGATCGCATAGACCGCAGGCACCCGGTGTTGAGCCACAAGCGAAACGATGAGGTCGCCATTGATTTCGCTGAAGGTATCCGGCGCCGAAATCAATCCGCTGCCCGGTTGCTTTCCGAGCGACCCGATCGCGGCTTCGATATCCGCCGGACTATAGACCTTTGCCATGATGGCTTCGATGCCGAGCGAAGCCGCTGCCGCTTCGAACGCCTGCGAGTAGAAGGTTCCGCGCAGGACCGCGGTGTCCGGATTGATCAGCAGCGCGACCCGTTTCAGGTCCGGTGCGATCTCGTTCAGAACGCCTAGCCACTTGCCCGCGAGCGACGGCTCGTAGAGCGTGAAACCGGTGATGTTACCGCCGGGGTGCGCAAGACTAACGACATATCCCGCGCCAACCGGATCGGAAGCGCCGACGAAAACGATCGGTATGGTGCGGGTCGCGCGCGACAGCGGCGCCAGTTGCGCATTGAAATAGGCAAATATGACATCGGGAGACAGGCCCACGAGTTCGGCAGCACAGGCGCGGGTACGCTCGACATCTCCGCCGCCCCAGCGGCTTTCGATCCTGAGGTCGGTCCAGCCAAACTCTCGCAGACCCTGCTGGAACGCGGCAAGCTGGGCCTGTCCTTCGGCGTCCGTCTCGCTGAAAGGCCACAAGGCGGCGATCCGTCGCGTACGTCCGGGCTGCTGCCCACGCGCCGCGAATGGTAGAGTAAGGACCGCGCCACCTGTCAGCCCGATAAATTCCCGTCGCCTCATTCGATCACCTGATCGGCGGTCGCCAGCAACGTCGGCGGAACGTCGAGGCCGAGGGCCTTCGCGGTCTTGAGATTTATCACCAGTTCGAACTTGGTTGGATAGAGCACCGGAAGCTCGCTTGTCCTGTCGCCCTTCAGAATCCGCCCGGCATACACGCCGGCCTGACGGTAGCTGTCGGTGATGCTGGCGCCGTAGCTCATGAGGCCGCCGGCTTCGACGAATCCCCGCAAGTTGTAAACAGTCGGCACCCGATAGCGCGCCGCAAGGGCCGCCAGCTGATCGGGCCTGCTGGTCGAAGAACGGATCGACGCCGACCACCATGGCGGCGCCCGGCAAACCGGCAAGCGTTGCGAAGCTCGTCTCAAAATCCGCTTCCGTAGTGGCGTTCAGCACGCGGAGTTTCAGATCGGCAGCCGAAGCAGCCGTCAGCGCATCGGCGGTCTGCAGCCTGGCGGATATGCCTTTGGAATTGGCCAGAAAACCGATCTCGGCGGATTTCGGCGCGATCTCGCGCAACAATTCGATTTGCTTTGCGACCAGCGCGCCGGAGTAGAAGGTCACGCCGGTGATATTGCCCCCGGGGCGGTTGACGCTTGAAACCAGATCGGCGGCGACCGGATCGAGACTGCTGGTAAAAACGATCGGGATCGCCGTCGTCGCCTGCTTGGCGGGATCGGCGGTGCCGCCTGCGACGATCACGGCGACCTGCAAGCGAACCAGTTCAGCGGCTAACGCAGGGAGGCGCTCGTACTGACCTTCGGCGTAGCGAAATTCGATTCGGACGTTTTGGCCCTCGACATAGCCCGCTTCCTTCAGGCCCTGCCGAAATGGAGCGAGAATATAGTCCGCCGCCGCGGGCGACCTGCTGTTGAGAAAGCCGATCACCGGCATCGGCTTCTGCTGCGCATGCCCGGCGAGCGGGACGCTCGCCGCACCACCCAACAGCGCCATGAACTCCCGCCGCCTCATTCGATCACCTCGTCCGCGGTGGCGAGCAATGTCGGCGGCACCATCAGGCCGAGCGCCTTCGCCGTCTTGAGATTGATCACCAACTCGAATTTGGTCGGCTGCTGCACAGGCAGGTCGGCCGGCTTGGCACCCTTGAGAATCCGGCCGGCGTAGATGCCGGCCTGATGGTACGAGGTGGTCTGGCTGGTGCCATAGCTCATCAGGCCGCCGGCGGTGACAAATTCACGCCATTGATAGATGGCGGGCAGGCGGTGCCGCGACGCCAGCGCCACCAGTCGGTCGCGCGCGCTCGTAAACAACGGATCGCCGCTGAAAATAACCGCCTGCGCCCGCCGCTCGACCATCGAGGCGAAGGCGGCATCGAAGTCGCCGGCGCTGCCGGCGTTGACGATTTCAATGCGCTGCCCCACGGCCTGCCCGGCGGCCTCGATCTCCCTGGTATTCGATGTGGCATTCGGATTTTTTGGATTGACCAGAAAGGCGATCACGGCCAGCGCCGGCACCAGTTCGCGCAATAGCTCCAGCCGCTTTGCCTCCAATGCGCCGCCGAAATAGGTCACCCCAGTCAGGTTGCCGCCAGGCCGATTGATGCTGGCAACGAGGCCAAGTTCGACCGGATCGTTGCCGATCGCAAATACGATGGGAATGGTCGTGGTCGCCGCCCTGGCCGCCGGCGCCGCCGGGTTGCCGCTGGCGACGATCACCGCAACCGCGCGGCGAACCAGTTCATCCGCGAGCGCCGGCAGCCGCTCCCTCCGGTCGTCGGCCCAGCGGTATTCGATCGTCACGTTTTGCCCGTCGACAAAGCCGGCTTCACCAAGACCCTGCCGGAATGCCGCGGCGAGATGGCCATAGCCTTCAGACGAGGCGCTGCTCAGGAACCCGATCACCGGCATCGTTTTCTGTTGCGCCCGCGCCGCGAGCGGCAGGCTCGCCGCCGCGTCGCCAACAACCAGGATGAACTCACGCCGTTTCATTTGAAAGTTCCACATCCCGTCGGGCGGCAAGCTTCATATATCTCGCGGCGGATTACAACGACGCTGGATTCATCGTCGGTGCGCGTGAACTCGCGTGTTTGTCTACCGCCCGCTCAGCAAACTGATCGTGAACCGGCTACCGACCAGAAACAGATAACAGCCGAACGCCGTCTCCAGCGTGCGCTTCGACATCGCATGCGCGGCGCGGACACCGAGCGGCGCGGTCAACAGGCTGGTCGGCATCACCAGCACCGCGCCGATCAGCGAGACATAGCCGAGCGCGAAAGGCCATTGCAGTGCTGCGACCTCGGGATAATGCGCAGCAGCCGGCCAGCCGGCATAGACATAGCCGAGCGCGCCGGGGATCGAGATCAGCACCGCAAGCGCAGCGGAGGTTGCGACCGCCTGATGAATGGCGCGGCCGTGGAAGGTCATCAGCAGATTGGCAAACAAACCGCCGCCGATGCCCATCAGCGTCGACAGCAGGCCGACGACGAATCCGTAAGCTTTCATCAGCGGCCCCTTCGGCAGGTCGTCACCGAACTTCCAGCTCTCGCGCGCCAGCAGCAGCCGCGCCGAGGCCGAATACGCCACCATCACGAACACGATCTTGAACAATCGCTCCGGCGCGTAGCGCGCGGTGACGCTGCCGGCGGCGACGCCGATCAGCACCGGCACCCACCACGAGTGCAGGATTTCCAGGTCCACCGCGCCGCGGGCGTGATGGGCGCGCCAGGAGCGGATCGAGGTCGGAATGATGATGGCGAGCGAAGTGCCGATGCACAGCGGCATCCGGACATCGAGCGGGACCCCGGCGAGCCGAAAGCACTCGTAGAACACCGGTACCAGGATGGCGCCGCCGCCGATCCCGAACACGCCGGCGAGAAACCCGGACAGCATGCCGACCGCCACCAGCAGCAGCGCCAGTTCGGCCAGCTCGGAGCCGTTCAATCCTGCGACCATCGTGCTCCCGCCCTGTTGCTTTTCCGGCCTTGGAGGCCAGCGTATGAATCGGGCTTCAGCTGACGCTAGCCGGATCACCGGCACCGCTGTCAATGGCCATGATTGCAAGGCTCATCTGAGCGGCACATCTCAAGCTATGAACATTCATTCGCAAACGGCGTTTTCACCGTTGCACTCACTGTTTCGAGTTCGTAAATAGAATTCATCTATTGCGATCCCCGAAGGGCCCCGCGCGGGCTCCAGAACCGTCAAAGCCGCCGAATGACCGCCAGGATCGAACGACCGCTTTCGCCGCATTTGCAGACCTACCGCTGGACCCTGACGATGGCGATGTCCATCGTGCATCGCTTAACCGGCGTCGCGCTGTATTTCGGCACGCTGCTGCTGGCGTGGTGGCTGATTTCGGCCGCGTCGGGACCGGCAGCCTATGCCAATGTGCAGGCCTTTACCTCAAGCTTCATCGGCCGGCTGATCGTGTTCGGCTACACCTGGGCGCTGCTGCACCATCTGCTCAGCGGCTTGCGGCATCTGGTCTGGGATCTCGGCTACGGCTTCAAGGCCAGCGAGCGCGAAGCACTGACCTGGGGCGCGCTGATCGGCGGCATTTCGCTGACGGTGCTGTTGTGGGTCGTCGCCTATGTGATCGGAGGCGGACGATGAGCACGCCGGATTCCCTCCGCCAAATCGATGCGCACACCGCTGGCCCGCGTCCGCAGCCTCGGCGCCTCGCATTCCGGCACCGGCGATTTCTGGCGCCAGCGCGTCACCGCGGTGGCGATGACGCTGCTGATCGTGCCCGTCATCGTGGTGGTGATGATGCTGCTCGGCCGCAACCAGGCCGGCGCCGCGCAAATCCTCGGCTCGCCGCCGGTCGCGATCATCCTGCTGTTGTTCATCATCGCCAGCGCCTGGCACATGAAGATCGGCATGCAGGTGGTGATCGAGGACTATATCCATAACGAGAAGCTGAAGCTCGCCTCCATCATGGCCAATAATTTCTTCTCGATCGCGGTGGCGCTGGCCTCGGTCTACGCCATTCTCAAACTGTCATCCGGAGTTTAACCGATGGCTCAAGGCAACGGCGCAAACGGCAGCGGCGGTCCCGCCACCAACGGCCACGCCTATCCGATCGAAGATCACAGCTACGACGTCGTCGTGGTCGGCGCCGGCGGCGCCGGCCTGCGCGCGGTGGTCGGCTGCGGCGAAGCGGGCCTGCGCACCGCCTGCATCACCAAGGTATTTCCGACGCGCTCGCACACCGTGGCGGCGCAGGGCGGCATTTCGGCCGCGCTCGGCAACATGCACGAGGACAACTGGCGCTGGCACATGTACGACACCGTCAAGGGGTCGGACTGGCTCGGCGACCAGGATTCCATCGAATACATGGTGCGCAACGCGCCGGAAGCGGTCTACGAGCTCGAACATTGGGGCGTGCCGTTTTCGCGCACCGACGACGGCCGGATCTATCAGCGGCCGTTCGGCGGCATGACGCTGGACTACGGCAAGGGCCAGGCGCAGCGCACCTGCGCCGCCGCCGACCGCACCGGCCACGCCATGCTGCACACCATGTACGGCCAGGCGCTGCGGCATACTGCGGAATTCTTCATCGAGTTCTTCGCCATCGACCTGATCATGGACGACCAGGGCGTCTGCCGCGGCGTGATCGCGCTCAAGCTCGACGACGGCACGCTGCATCGCTTCAAGGCGCAGACCACGATTCTGGCCACCGGCGGCTATGGCCGCGCCTACGCCTCCTGCACCTCGGCGCATACCTGCACCGGCGACGGCGGCGCGATGGCGCTGCGCGCCGGCCTGCCGCTGCAGGACATGGAATTCGTGCAGTTTCACCCCACCGGCATCTACGGCTCGGGCTGCCTCGTCACCGAAGGCGCGCGCGGCGAAGGCGGCTATCTCGTCAACTCCGAGGGCGAGCGCTTCATGGAGCGCTACGCGCCGTCGGCGAAGGACCTCGCCTCGCGCGACGTGGTGTCGCGCGCGATGACCATCGAAATTCGCGAAGGCCGCGGCGTCGGCAAGAAGAAGGATCACATCTATCCTGCACCTCGACCATCTCGATCCCAAGGTGCTGCACGAGCGGCTGCCGGGCATCTCGGAATCGGTGCGGATTTTCGCCGGCGTCGACGTCACGCGCGAGCCGATCCCGATCGTGCCGACGGTGCATTACAACATGGGCGGCATCCCGACCAATTTCCACGCCGAAGTCGTGACCAAGAAGGACGGCGACGACAACGCCGTGGTGCCGGGCCTGATGGCGATCGGCGAAGCCGCCTGCGTCTCGGTGCATGGCGCCAACCGCCTCGGCTCCAACTCGCTGATCGATCTCGTGGTGTTCGGCCGCGCCGCGGCGTTGCGCTGCGCCGAAAAACTGACGCCGAACGGCAAGCAGCCGGAACTGCCGGCCAACTCCGCCGACAAGGCGCTGGGCCGGCTCGATCATTATCGCTACGCCTCCGGCGGCACGCCGACCGCGAAGCTGCGCGACAGCATGCAGCATCGTGATGCAGAACAATTGCGCGGTTTTCCGCACCGGCGAGGTGCTGCATGAAGGCCAGAACCTGATTCACAAGGTGCATGGCGGCATCGGCGACATCGCGGTGAGCCGACCGTTCGCTGACCTGGAATTCCGACCTGGTCGAGACGCTGGAATTCGACAATCTGATCGTGCAGGCCGTGGTGACGATGGATTCGGCGGCCAACCGCACCGAGAGCCGCGGCGCCCATGCGCGCGAGGATTTCTCCGAGCGCGACGACAAGAACTGGATGAAGCACACGCTGGCGTGGATCGACGATGGCGGCAAGACGTCGATCGATTATCGCCCGGTGCACGATTACACCATGACCAACGACGTGCAGTACATCCCGCCAAAGGCGCGGGTGTATTGAGCAGCAATAACCAAAGCCCGTCATTCCGGGGCGCGAGCGAAGCGAGCGAGCCCGGAATCCATCGTCACGGCGGGGAGTATGGATTCCGGGCCTGCGCTAGGCGGCGCATCCCGGAATGACGAAAGGCAAGAGTAATGGTTGAATTCGCACTTCCGAAAAACTCGAAGATCAGCGGCGGCAAGACCTGGCCGAAGCCGCCGGCGGCGACCGAGACCCGCGAATTCAAGGTCTATCGCTGGAATCCGGACGACGGCAAAAATCCCGGCGTCGACACCTATTTCATCGACACGCACGAATGCGGGCCGATGGTGCTCGACGGCCTGATCTGGATCAAGAACCATATCGACCCGACGCTGACCTTCCGCCGCTCCTGCCGCGAGGGCGTCTGCGGCTCCTGCGCCATGAATATCGACGGCCAGAACACGCTGGCCTGCACCAAATCGATGCACGACGTGAAGGACGGCGCGGTCAAGATCAATCCGCTGCCGCATCAGCCCGTGATCAAGGATCTGGTGCCTGACCTCACCAATTTCTACGCGCAATATGCCTCGATCGAACCGTGGCTGAAGACCACGACGGCGACGCCGCAAAAGGAATGGCGGCAGAGCCACGAGGACCGCGAAAAGCTCGACGGCCTCTACGAATGCATTCTGTGCGCCTGCTGCTCGACCTCGTGCCCGAGCTATTGGTGGAACAGCGACCGCTTCCTCGGCCCCGCCGCATTGCTGCAGGCCACCCGCTGGGTCAAGGACAGTCGCGACGAAGCCACCGGCGAGCGGCTCGACAATCTCGAAGACCCGTTCCGGCTCTATCGTTGCCACACCATCATGAACTGCGCCAAGGCCTGCCCGAAGAATCTCAATCCGTCGGAAGCGATTGCCGAGCTCAAGCTGAAGATGGTCGAGCGGCAGATTTAAAGAGCCGCCAATCGCAACCACCGCCGTCATCCTGAGGCGCCGTCGCACTTGCGACGGCCTCGAAGGATGGGCCGCAAATCCCCTGCTTCCATCCCTCGAGGCTCGTCGAAGGGGCTCGCGCCTCAGGATGACGGTTGCGGTTCGTCCACGAATCGGAACCTAAGGGAACCTTATGATATCCCTCGCGTTATCGCGGCATGGCCAAGCATCCCGCCGGCAACACGAAAAAGCAGCCACCAATTGTCGAAGTCGTCGCCGAGACTGGCGACCATGTCGATCCGCCGCCGCCGGAGCTGGTCGAACCCGATCCGGAACTTTCCGCGGAAGAAGCCGAGCAGGTCCGCAAGGATTATCTGCTGACCCGATTCTGGATTAGCGCCAGGGGATTTTGGGGCAAAGACGGCGACCGGCTGGCCTGGATGTTCTCGATCGGGCTGGTGGTCCTGATCGTCACCAATGTCGGATTCCAGTACGGCATCAATGTCTGGAATCGCGCGATCTTCGACGCAATCGAGAAGCGCGATTCCGCCACCGTATTCTATCTGACCGGCGTGTTTTTTCCGCTCGCAGTCGGCAGCGTACTTCTCGGCGTGGCGCAGGTATTCGTGCGCATGGGGATCCAGCGCCGCTGGCGCGCGTGGCTGACCAATTCGGTGGTATCGCGCTGGCTGAGCCATGGCCGCTATTACCAGCTCAATCTCGTCAGCGGCGATCATCAGAACCCGGAATATCGCATCGCCGAGGATTTGCGGATCGCCACCGATTCGCCGGTCGATTTCGCCTCCGGCGTCACCTCGGCATTCCTGTCGGCGACGACCTTCATCGTGGTGCTCTGGACCATCGGCGGCGCGTTGACCGTCAATATCGCAGGATCGGCCATCACCATTCCCGGCTTTCTCGTGATCGCCGCCGTGCTCTACGCCGCGATCGCGTCGGGGTCGATCATGACGATCGGCCGCCGCTTCGTGCAGATCTCCGAGGACAAGAACCAGGCCGAAGCCGAATACCGCTACACGCTGACCCGCGTGCGCGAGAATGGCGAAAGCATCGCGCTGCTCGGCGGCGAGCAGGAAGAACGTGACGGCATCGACAAGACGTTCACGAAAGTGCTGCGGCAATGGGCCCGGCTGGCGGGCCAGCACATGCGCACCACGCTGGTGTCGCAGGGATCGAGCCTGATCGCGCCGGTGGTGCCGCTGTTGCTGTGCGCGCCGAAATTTCTTGACGGCAGCATGACGCTCGGACAGGTGATGCAGGCGGCCTCCGCCTTCACCATCGTGCAAAGCGCGTTCGGCTGGCTGGTCGACAACTATCCGCGGCTCGCCGACTGGAATGCCTGCGCGAGGCGCATCGCCTCGCTGATGATGTCGCTGGACGGGCTGGAGCGTGCCGAGCGCGGTGACGGCATTGGCCGCATCCAGCGCGGCGAGACCGAAGGCGACGCCATGCTCGGCCTGCACAATCTGTCAGTCACGCTGGACGACGGCACCGCCGTGGTCGGTGAAGCTGACGTATTGGTCGAGCCCGGCGAACGGTTGCTGGTGGCCGGTGAATCCGGCACCGGCAAGAGCACGCTGGTGCGCGCCATCGCAGGGCTGTGGCCATGGGGCGGCGGCAGCGTCAATTTCCATCCCGACCGGCGGCTGTTCATGCTGCCGCAAAAACCTTATGTGCCGTCGGGCACACTGCGCCGCGCGGTGGCCTATCCGGGTGCGGCCGAGGACTGGAACATCGAGCAGATCGGCGAGGCCCTCGACAAGGTCGGGCTCGGTCATCTCAAGGACAGGATCGAGGAAGACGCGCCATGGGACCAGACGTTGTCCGGCGGCGAAAAGCAGCGGCTGGCGCTTTGCGCGGCTGTTCCTGCATAGCCCCGATCTCATTGTGCTCGACGAAGCGACTTCCGCGCTTGACGCCAAGAGCCAGGACAAGATGATGGAGCTGATGACGAAGGAACTGCCGAAAGCCACCGTGGTCAGCGTCGCGCATCGCGCCGAGCTCGAGGCGTTCCACAGCCGCAAGATCGTGCTGGAACGCCGCAAGGGCGGCGCCAAGCTCGTCAGCGACATCGACCTCATTCCGCGCAAGGGCAAGCGCCGCCTGCTCGGCCGCTTCCTGCGGCATCGGAAGGCCGCGAAGAAAGCGGCGTGAAGCGTCATCCCGAGGTGCCGTCCCGCTTGCGAAGCGCGAGCCTGGAAGGATAAGCACCGGCTGAAATGTCTCCTGCTTCCATCCTTCGAGGCTCGCCGAAGGGCTCGCGCCTCAGGATGACGTTCGGTAAACAGCTCGGAAATTGGAGTCCACTGCAAACTCGGCTATGCATGCGCCGCCTTCACCGAGGATGCCAGCGTGACTCCCGACAACGACACTTCACCCGCGCCGTTCGGCACCTTCGCGCCGACGCCGGCGCAAGCTGCGATCATCGGATTGGCGCAGCGTTCGCGGCTGAAGCGCGGGGCGTTTCGCCCGATGCTGTCGCGGCTGGTCAATGGGCTGCGCGCCGGTCCGGTCGATGTCGACTATCAAGGCGCGTCGTTCCGGTTCTATCATCAGGCCAGCGCCACCGAGCGCGGCGCGCTGTTCAATCCCGACTACAATCTCGAGGAGCTTGATTTTCTGCGCGCGCACACGCCTGCCGGTGGCATATTCGTCGATGTCGGCGCCAATGTCGGCACCTACGCTATGGTGCTGGCGCGTCACGTCGGCAGGGGTGGAAAAGTGATCGCGATCGAGCCGCATCCGATCACCCATGCGCGGCTTGCCTTCAACCGCACCGCGTCCGGATTCGCGCAAGTAATACTGGTCGCTGCTGCCGCCGGTTCCTCCGATGGAGAATTGATGATCGAAACCGATGGCGGCAATCTCGGTGCAAGTCATATCGTCACAGGCGAACGCTCCGGCCATGCGATCAGGGTGCCTTCGCTGCGGCTGCAACGCATTCTCGACGACGCCGGGGTATCGCGGGTTGACGCGCTGAAGATCGACGTCGAGGGCTATGAGGATCGCGTCCTGACCGGCTTCTTCAGGCAAGCGCCGCCATCGCTGTGGCCGCGCGCGGTGGTGATCGAGCATTTGTCGCGGAACGAATGGCAGGATGACTGCATCGCCGACATGACCGCGCGCGGCTACGCCGAGACCGGCAAGACCCGCAGCAACACGCTGCTGGCGCGGGATTGAATTTACGGCGAGTCAAAGGTCGAGAGTCTTTTGCAAAATCACAGGGGGTTATGATGATCGATCACATCGGCTTTCCGGTTTCCGACTATGTTCGTTCGAAGGCTTTTTATACCAGGGCGCTGGAGCCGCTTGGCTATTGCCTCGTGATGGAAGTGACGCAGGAGCAGACCGGCCATGATCCGGCAGCCGGATTTGGCGCCAACGGCAAGCCGGATTTCTGGATTGGTGGCGAGGGCGGACTGAACAAGCCGCTTCACGTCGCAATCCAGGCAAAGGATCGCGCCACGGTCGATGCCTTTTACCGCGCTGCAATGGCGGCGGGCGGACGTGACAATGGCGCACCCGGCATTCGCGCCCATTATCACCCCAATTATTATGGCGCCTTTGTGCTCGACCCCGATGGCCACAATATCGAGGCGGTTTGCCACGCGCCGGAGTGACGCATCCGAAAAGCACGCGGGAACATCGCCGTATCCGCGCCGTTGTCGCTCCAGCAATAGTGGAGCGCAGCCATGACCAACGACAACGCAGCCAATGTGGACCGGGCCTGGGAGCTGATGAAGAAGATCGGCTTTGCGATGCTGGTCACCCATGACGGCGACAAACTTCGCGCCCGTCCGATGAGCGCTTATCTTGAGCGTGAAAATAACGCGATCTATTTTCTGACCGATGCGCGTCGTCACAAGGATGAAGAAATCGCCCGCAACCCCGGCATCAACCTGTCATTCGCCAACGCCAGCGACCAGAAATATGTCTCGGTCACGGGTACCGCGGTGGTTTCCAACGACCGTGCCAAGATCAGGCAGTTGTTTTCGACACCGGCAAAGGCGTGGTGGGACAGCGCCGAGGATCCGAATATTCGCGTGCTCAAGATCACGCCCGATGACGCCGAGTTCTGGGATTCGCCCGGCTCCGTCGTCAGCTATGTGAAGATGGCGGCGGCGGCCATCAGCGGCACCCGACCCGACCTTGGCGACAACCGCAAGGTGGCTTTGTAAATGCCGATCGATCCGATCGAAGATCCGCCGATCCAGCCGGGCCAACCTGCAGAGCCGCCGCAGGAAAGCCCGCCGGGCAATCCACGGCCCGAGGTGCCGCCGCCGATGCAGGATCCCGGCGAGCCGCCGCGGCCGGAAGAATTGCCGGGCCACATGCCCGACGACTTGCCGGTGCGCGGCCCGCAAGGACCCGGCATGCCCGCGACCGACGCCGGAATGACCGGTTTGCCGGGCTCGGCGCCGGACGTCGTTTCCGGCTCGTCGGATATGCCGCAGGGGACAATGTGAAGTACGGTTTGAAACCACGGTCTGAATGCGTAATGAACAACGTTGCGTTTGCGTTTTGCGTTGTCAGAAATAAAAAACTGCCGGCCTTCGAGTGCCGCCACAATCCGGCCTAACGCGTATTCGTTGATCGTCACCGCTTCGCTTGTCCAATCAGGACGGCGTTTGCCGCCAGAATTTTTCCGGGGACCCCCATCATCATGACAAAACTTCGTCTCGTGCTGCTTGCCACGACCGCTCTCACGGCGATGCCATTCGCCGCTTCTTCGTCGCACGCGCAAAACGCGCCGCTGGTGATGGCTCAGGCCCAGGAACCCGGCAAGGAAGTCAAACCGGGACCGAGGCCACCGGCGGCAGCACCGCCCCAACGTCCCGCGCCGCCTGCTGCAGCACCGCATCAGGCGCCGCCGCCAGCCGCCGCACCGCCGCCCCGGCCCGCGCCGCCGCCTCCTGCTGCGGCTCCTCCGCCGCACCAGGCACCCCCGCCTCCAGCCGCAGCTCCTCCGCCGCACCAGGCACCACCGCCCTCGGCGCCACCGCAGCATCTGCCGCCCGCTGCCGTTCAGCCGCCGCACCCCGTGGCGCCGACAGGGCCGGGTCTGACGCAGCAGCCCGCAGCGCCGAAACCGCCGGTCGTCCCCAATGCCGCGCCGGCGCCGCAGCCGCAATTCCAGCAGCAGAAAAACACGCCGTCGGCCGTACCACCGCCAATGGGACCTGGAGGCGCCAAGCAATTGCCGACGCCATCGGGTGCTCCGCAGACGCAGCAGGTTACGCCTCCCCCGCCGCCCGCAGGTGCAGGCGCACCTGCGCGTACCGGGCCGGTCCAGAACAATTTTGCTCCGGGCAACGCAGCGCCGAATGCTGCTCCTGCTCCGGGAGCCGGCGGACAAACCGCGTTGCCGCCCGGAGGAGCCGCGTCGTTCACGCGTCGTGCGCCGCCTTCGGTGAGCGCGCCGATCCCCACTCTGCAACCATCCGCCCAGGCTCTGACGCCGATTGCACCCGGCGCCGCGATGCAGGGACCCCGCCGGATGGAAGACTTCCGCGGCGCGCGGCAGGAAAGCGACCAGGGCGGCCGCAAGGTCTTCACTGAGCCCGGCCGTATCATCGTGGTCGATCCCGGCGGCCAGTCCTTCATTCGCCACGACGAAATGGATCGCTTCCGTTTCGGCGCGCGCGATATCCAGACCCAGCGGGTCGGCGGCGAAAACCGCACCATCGTGATGCGTCCCGATGGCAGCCAGATCATCACCGTGACCGGCCCCGACGGCCAGCTGATGCGCCGGATACGAAGGGATCAGCAGGGCCGCGAGATCATCATCATCGACAATACCTATCGCGATCCCCGTTCGGTCGGCGGTTTCTATGTCGACCTGCCGCCGCCAGTGATTCGTATTCCCTACGATCGCTACATCGTCGACGCCGAATACGCGGCGCCCGAATTGATCTACGACACCATGATCGCGCCACCGGTGGAGCGGATCGAGCGGCGCTATTCACTCGATGAAATCCGCTACAGCCCGTCGGTGCGCCAGTTGATGCCGAGCATCGACCTCAATACCATCAACTTCGAAACCGGCTCCTGGGAGATCCCGCCCGACCAGGCGGCCAGGCTGCAGGTCGTCGCGGACGGACTCAACCGGGCGATCCAGCGCAATCCGCGCGAGGTGTTCCTGATCGAGGGCCACACCGATGCGGTGGGATCGGATGTCGACAATCTGTCGCTGTCGGATCGCCGCGCCGAATCCGCTGCCGAACTGCTGACCCAGCAATTCGGTGTGCCGCCCGAAAACCTGACCTCGCAAGGCTACGGCAAGCAATATCTGAAAGAACAAACCGACGGACCAAGCCGCATCAACCGCCGCGTCACCATCCGCCGCATCACGCCGCTGCTCAACGGCGGAACGGCCTCCCTGCCGCCCCCGCCTCCCGGCATCGCGCCGCCGCGGTAGGCCGCACCTTATCGAACGAAAATGGCCGGGAAATCCCGGCCATTTTTTGGGTGTAGCACAATCTATCACCGCGTCGTCCCGGCCTTGAGCCGGGACCCACACACCGCGGCTTCTCATTGGAGCGATGCGGTAGACGACTTTTGTAACCATAAACGCCCGGGATTATGGGTCCCGGCTCGAGGCCGGGACGACGCTGAGAGGCTTGTTCACAACTCCAGCTTGTTCCGAGGGCAGCGCCTGTCGCAGATCAGCCCTTGTCGTTATCGAGTTTCGGAATGTGTGAGCCTTCGCCGGCCGACAGCAAGCCCGTCCTGGCGTAAAGATCGAGCTTGGCGCGGGTGTCCGATATGTCGAGGTTGCGCATGGTCAACTGGCCGATACGGTCCGCCGGCGTGAACGCCGCATCCTCCACCTTTTCCATGCTCAGCCGCTCCGGCTGATAGGTCAGATTCGGGCTCTCGGTGTTCAGGATCGAATAGTCGTTGCCGCGGCGCAGCTCCAGCGTCACCTCGCCGGTAACGGCGCGGGCCACCCAACGCTGCGCGGTTTCGCGCAGCATCAGCGCCTGCGAATCGAACCAGCGTCCCTGGTAGAGCAACCGGCCCAGCCGCATGCCGCTGATCCGGTATTGCTCGATGGTGTCCTCGTTGTGGATGCCGGTGACGAGGCGTTCATAGGCGATGTGCAGCAGCGCCATGGCCGGCGCTTCGTAGATGCCGCGGCTCTTCGCCTCGATGATCCGGTTCTCGATCTGATCGCTCATGCCAAGGCCGTGCCGGCCGCCGATGGCGTTGGCCTCGAGGAACAGCGCGACGGAATCGGCGAAGCTCTGGCCGTTCAACGCGACCGGCTGGCCCTCGACAAACCGCACGGCGACCTTTTCGGCCTTGACGGCGCAGTCGTCGCGCCAGAACGGCACGCCCATGATCGGGTTGACGATTTTGATGCCGCTGTCGAGCTGTTCGAGATCCTTGGCCTCATGCGTAGCGCCGAGGATATTGCTGTCGGTCGAATAGGCCTTTTCGGCGCTCATCTTGTAGGCGAAGCCGTGGGCAGTCATGAACGCCGACATTTCCGCCCGGCCGCCCAATTCATCGATGAACTGTTGGTCGAGCCAGGGCTTGTAGATCCGCAAACCCGGATTGGTCAGCAGGCCGTAGCGGTAGAACCGTTCGATATCGTTGCCCTTGTAGGTCGAGCCGTCGCCCCAGACGTTGACGCCATCCTCCTTCATCGCCGACACCAGCATCGTGCCGGTCACGGCGCGGCCAAGCGGCGTGGTGTTGAAGTAGGCAAGGCCGCCGGTCGAGACGTGGAAGGCCCCCGACTGGATCGCGGCAATGCCTTCGTGAACCAGTTGCGCGCGGCAATCCACCAGGCGGGCTTTCTCGGCGCCGAACTCGAGTGCTTTACGCGGGATCTCGTCGTAGTCGGCCTCGTCGGGCTGACCGAGATTCGCGGTATAGGCAAAGACGCGCGCGCCTTTCTGCTTCATCCACAGCAGCGCCGCGCTGGTGTCGAGACCGCCCGAGAAAGCGATGCCGACGTTTTCGCCCTTGGGCAGGCTTTTCAGGATCGTACTCATCGAACTTCCAATCGGCTGATTTTGTTGGCGGCTTGAGTGCGCGAATAACAAATTTCGCAGCCACGGGCACGCGTTAATCGCGGCTAAAGTAATGAATGTTGCTCACACCGTTGGAATCGGCCCCACGTCGCGGCCGCGCCATCGTTGCCGCAGGCGGTAACCGGGCCAGGCCAGCCGCGTCAGCGCCGCATCGATATTCTCGTCGGAGAGCCGGGTCCGGCGCCAACGGTAGATGGCGGCATACGCCAGCCAGATCACCAGAAACGTCACCAGTCCCGCGGCTGCGACATCGGTGAAGAAATGCCCGCCGAACGCCATCCGCAAGTGCGCTGGTGACGATGCCGAACAGCGTTGCCGCGGCGTAGGCCAGCGGCCGCCATGCCGGCGGCGTCAGTGCGGCGGGCGCAAAGGTCCAGAATGCGGTGGCGCCCTCGCCGGAGAAGAACGAACAGTTTCGTCCGCAGCCGCCGCGCGGATCCCACCACGGCACGAACGGCAAATCGCCGTTGAACTGCGTCACCACCACCGGACGCGGCCGGCCCCAATAGCTCTTGAAGGTGAGATTGGTCAGAACGCCGGCGGAAAGCGTCAGCGTCACCAGCAGGAAGACGATCGCACGCCCCGATATCAGCAGCGGCCGGTCCGGCCGCGCCAGCTTGACCGCCACGGCGACAATTGCCGGCAGCGCCAACCCCCACGCGATCCACATCGCGACGTCGCGCGCGACCGCGGCGATGGCATTGAGCTTGAGCGGAAAGAACTTGATCGCTGGATCGTAAAACAATGCCGCGAGTTTCAGATCGAGTTCGGGATGAATCCCGAACAGCAATCCGATGACAAGCGCCAGTCCCAGCGCGATGAAGAGTCCGGTCCGGTTCATGACGCGGGGTTTAGCCGAGGGGGCTCGGCATTAAAAGACTTGACGGGAGCGGCTTTTTTTCACGATGCCGGCGGAACTCGCGGTGGCGCTGGCGAATCGGCCGGCAAGGGCGGCGGCGGGCGGAGCGGGCGTGACGGTTCGCGCCATGCCCCGGCGTTGCGGCCCGCGATCAACCAGTAGATCAGGCCAGCCACGATCCCGGCCCCGGTTATGACTTCGAGATGGCGGCGGACGATTCCGTCGAAGCGCATTGTCGCGGGGTCGAACGGGACGAGGCCAAGATAGCAGGCGAGACCGACCAGCGCGCCGCCGATCGCATAGGCCAGCACGCTCCTGATATAAAATGCTTCGGTGATCGCAACCACGATCATCGCCGGCAGCAGCGCAAAGCCGCTGATGAAGATGAAACCGAAGCCGAGCACGATGTTGATGGCGTTCTGGTCGATCGGACCGACGCCGAGATCGCTGAATTCCGGAAACAGCACCGCGCCGACCACGATGATCCCCGCCACCAGGCAAGCGAAGAAAAAGGCGAACAGAATGACGAAGAGGCGGCCGATCAGTGCCATGGCAAACTCTCAACCGTCATGGCCGGGCCAAACCGCGAAGCGCGCCTTCGCGCAGATGTCCCGGGCATCCACGACTTGCTTTCTTGAAACATTGTAAAGACGTGGATGGCCGGGACAAGCCCGGCCATGACGATCTTCAATCAATCCGTCATCGCCATGGCGCGCAGCGCCTGGCGCTCGCGCGCGGACATTTTCTCGGTCTCGGATTTGAGCTGGCCGCAGGCAGCGAGGATGTCGCGGCCGCGCGGCGTGCGCACGGGCGAGGAATAGCCGGCGTTGAAGATATATTCCGAAAACTTTTCGATCTGGTCCCAGTCCGAACATTCGTAGCGCGTGCCCGGCCACGGGTTGAACGGAATGAGATTGATCTTGGCCGGAATGCCCTTCAGCAGCTTGACCAGCAGCTTGGCGTCATCCAGCGAAATCGTTGATGCCTTTGAGCATCACATATTCGAAGGTGATGCGCCGCGCGTTCGACGATCCCGGATAGTCGCGGCAGGCCTGCAGCAATTCGGCAATCGGATATTTCCGGTTTAGCGGAACCAGCTCGTTGCGCAGCTCGTCGCGCACCGCATGCAGCGAGATCGCCAGCATGACGCCAATCTCGTCGCCGGTTCTCGCGATATTAGGAACCACTCCCGAGGTCGACAGCGTGATGCGGCGGCGGGAAATGCCGATGCCTTCATTGTCGGCGACGATCAGGAGGGCATCGCGCACCGCTTCGAAATTATACAGCGGCTCGCCCATTCCCATCATCACCACATTGGTGACGAGGCGGCTGCCGGTCGGCGTGACCCGGTCGGCCCAGTCGTTGAGGCGGTCGCGCGCCACCATGACCTGGCCGACGATTTCGCCGGCGGTGAGGTTGCGCACCAGTCGCTGGGTGCCGGTGTGGCAGAACGAACAGTTCAGCGTGCAGCCTACCTGGCTGGAAACGCACAGCGTGCCGCGATCGGTCTCCGGAATATAGACGCATTCGACCTCATGCGCCTTCTCGATTAAATCGCCGCTCGGCAATCGCAATAGCCATTTGCGGGTGCCGTCATTGGAAATCTGTTCGGCGACGACTTCGGGCCGCGCCACGGTGAAGTTGGCCGCGAGCTCGTCGCGCATCGACTTCGAGATGCTGGTCATCTCGTCGAAACTTTTTGCGCCGCGGACATAGATCCAGTGCCAGAGCTGCTGGGTGCGCATCTTGCGCTGCGCCGGCGCCACGCCGATATCGCCGAGCCGTTCGGCAATCTCCGCGCGCGACAGCCCGACCAGCGACGGCTTTGCGAGCGGCACGTAGGTTTCGAGCGCGATCTTTTCGAGCGGCGCGACCGCGGTAGGCACTTCGATAGTCGTCTGCATCAGGGGCATCTCAATAAGACCGTCATGCCCGGGCTTGTCCCGGGCATCCACGTCCTTTGTTACGGCAGGTCAATACGTGGATGGCCGGGACATCTGCGCGAAGACGCGCTTCGCGCTTTTGCCCGGCCATGACGATTGTTCTGGCAACGAGCCTTATATAGCAATCTGAAGCGCAATTGCGACCGCTTTAGCGCCGGCAATCCTGCGCCAGTTTGTCGAGCGCCTGAGCGAGACCCTTGGTCGAGAACGTATCGATGGTCTCGGTGCCCTTGGCCGAGGCGCCCTTGACGGTGACATCGCCCGCCTTGCGCATGGCGTCGACCATACGTTCTTCCTCGGCGGCGTTCTTGATCCAGAGGCCGTCGCCCTGGGTGTACATCGCGTAAGACGCGCCGCCGACATCGAGGGTCGATTCGGAGCCCGGCTTTAGCGTATAGCCGATCATGATCGAGACTTCGTTGAAGACTTTTTCTGCCGGCCGCGTCGAGACGAACATATAGGCCGGATCGCGCGGACGGTTGGGCGGATTGGTTTTCGACGACGAAGGTTTCGCCAGCGCGAAACAGACTCTCTTGCCGTTCGGCGTCGCGCTATAGGCGCCCCAGGTGCCGAACTGGCCGATCAACGTCGGCTCGGCGCCACCCGTAGCGACGGCGGCAGCTTCCGGCTTTGCAGCCGCGGGCGCCGGCTTGGCCGCGCCTTTCGCAGCCTTCGGCGCCGGGCTTTGCGCCAGCGCGGGGTTGACGACCCCGCACATCAGCACACTCGCCGCCAAAGCTGTCAGCATTCGCCGCACAGACATGAAATCTCGTTCCCTTACTATTGTGACTGCAAGATGGCCCGACATCGTCCGTCACACCGCAGGATGGATAGCCGGGAATAGCCGATTTGGGAAGGCAATCGCCGGTCCTGAGACCGTTTCATCCGCGCAGCGTTAATTGCACAATTCATCGTCAGCCTTTCGGCCGCGCCGTCCGTTGCGCTTCCCACTGTGCGTCGGTCCATTGCAGCAAATCCTCGGCGCCGGAACCGCGCAAGTGAGCGCCGCCGTCCTGCACCACCATTTCGCCATTGATGTAGCTGGCCCGGTCGGAGATCAGGAAACTCGCCAGATCGGCAAGCTCGCCGTGCTCGCCGACACGGCCGAGCGGATTTCGCGACGTCCATCCCTGATCGCGGCCCTCGGGGCGAAGCTGGCCCGATGCGCCCACGGTCGGAAACGCGCCCGGCGCGATCGCCACGGTGCGGATTCCCTTGGGGCCCCATTCCACCGCAAGGCTTTTGGTCATCGCCAGGATGGCGGATTTCGCCATCGCGGACGGCACCGTGAAGGGGCGGCCGGTGATGGTCGAGGTCGACAGGATGCTGAGTACGACGCCGTTGTGTCCGCCTTCGATCCAGCGCTTGCCGGCCGCGAGCGTGCAATACATCGTGCCATGCAGCGTCGGCGCCAGGATCGCATCGGCGGCGCGAAACGACAGATGCTCGGTCTGCGCGATGAAGGTCGCGGCGGCGTTATTGATCAGGATATCGAGCGGCGCGGCACGCCAGATCGCGTCCATCATGGCGTCAACAGCAGCGCCGTCGCGAATGTCGCATTTGATTGTGCTGACCGTGCCGCCGAGATCGCCGCGGATTTTTTCCGCGCTGGCTTCCAGCAATTCAAGCCGGCGGCCGCAGATGATCAGTTCGGCGCCGAGTTCGACGAAACGGCGGCCCATCGCAGCACCGAGCCCGGAGCCACCGCCGGTGACCAGGATGCGTTTTCCTGCGAGCAGAGTTTTTTCGAACATGGGTCCGTCCCTTAATTTACACCATCGTCATTCCGGACTAGCGCATAGCGCTGGATCCGGAATCCAGAGATAGTTGCTCCTATCCTCTCGAGATTCCGGGTTCGCACTGCGCGCGCCCGGAATGACGCCAGGTTCGAATCAGATTGTAGCCCGGCTTCAAATCCGGCAATAAGCCTGCCAGCATCCCCCGTGCATCCGAAAATCAGGTGTGTCCATGAAAGCCGTGCTCTGTTCGCAATATTGCGGTCCCGACGATCTCGTGCTGGCCGACGTGCCCGATCCCGTGGCCGAAGCCGGCCAGGCGGTGATCGCGATCAAGGCCGCGGCGCTGAATTTCTTCGACCTGTTGATGATCCAGGGCAAATACCAGATCAAGCCGCCATTTCCGTTTTCTCCGGCAGCGGAAGTCGCGGGCGTCATCGAAAGCGTCGGCGCCGGGGTCACTAATCTCAAGGCCGGCGACCGCGTGGTGGCGTCATGCGGGCATAACGGCGCGCGCGAGAAGATCGCGCTGCCGGCTGCTTCCATTGTCAGGATTCCGGACAATCTCGATTTCGACCGCGCCGCCGGAATCATCATCATTTACGGCACCGCGCTGCATGCGCTGGAAGATCGCGCCAGCCTCAAGCCCGGCGAGACCATGGCGGTGCTGGGCGCCGCCGGCGGCACGGGGCTCGCGGCCTGCGAACTCGGCAAATTGCTGGGCCTGAAGGTGATCGCCTGCGCCTCCTCGGACGAAAAACTCGAATTCGCCAGGGCGCACGGCGCCGAACTCGGCCTGAACTACGCGACCGAAGATCTCAAGGAAGGCCTGCGGCGGCTGACCGGCGGCAAGGGCGCCGATATTATTTTCGACCCCGTAGGCGGTACTTACGCCGAGGCCGCCTTGCGTTCGATCGCCTGGGAAGGCCGCTTCCTCGTGATCGGATTCGCGGCCGGCGACATTCCCAAGATGCCGCTCAATCTGGCGCTGCTGAAGGGCTGCGATATCAGGGGCGTGTTCTGGGGTCACTGGGCGCGGCTCAATCCGGAAAAGAACCGCGCCAATCTGGAGAAGCTGGTGCAATGGACCGCGGAAGGAAAAATCTCCTCCCACGTCGACCGCACCTTTCCGTTGGCGCAAACCGCCGATGCCTTGAAAGTGCTGGCGGGACGCAAGGCGATGGGCAAGGTGATCCTGCATCCTTGAGCGAGCGATTAGTCTCCAGCTTGCATCCAGCACAGATCTCATCTGTGGGTGTTGCGCCTTCAGCCTGCTATGCGGCTCTTTTCCGCCGCGAATGGGCTAAGGCCCAGCCAGGTATGCATCGAGCGCGCAAGGGCCTTGTCTCCGGTCAGCGTAATGTTGCCGGCATCGACCTCGGCCTTCAGCGTCGACATCCCCATCCAGACCGCGGTCATGTTGCGAAGCACGGCGCGGACATAGAGATCGACCTCGTGACCGGGGTCGACGGAACAGAGTTCGGCTCGGCCGTCCTGGATCACAATCCACCATGATCTTCGGCCCGCGCTCAACTCCGGATAGGTGAACTTCACGGTACATTTGCGGTCGGGAAACGATGACAGCAGGAGGCTCCGGCGCATGTCCCACATCAACAGCGACGGATCGAGATTTTTCAGGGACAGCGAGGATTTCGATCCAGCGCTGGCCCCAGACACCGAGCGACATCACGACACCGCGCAAATCCTCACCGGCTTGCGTGAGTTTGTATTCGACCACGCCACGCTGGCCCGTGGGCATCACCGCGATGATGCCCGCCTCGGCCAGCTCCTTCAGCCGCTTGGAAAGCAGGGTCGGCGACATCAACGGCACGCCGCGCCTGAGGTCGTTGAAGCGGGTCGTGCCGCTCAGCAATTCGCGCAGCACCAGCGCGGTCCATCGCGAGCAGATGATTTCCGCCGCCATCGCGACCGGACAAAATTGTCCGTAGCTGCCCTGCCTGGTTTGATCGTTCAAAACGGTCCTCCCAAGGAAATGTGGAAGCTTGGACCTGCGTAACTACAGATAGTGTAGCTGATATTTTCCGGCCCGTCGGCTCACATCGAAAACGTCAACATTAACAGTGGCCTGCATCCTGGACCGGACGCGGTCGTGGGCAGCAGTACAGTTCGTGGACTGGCCGGGACCGGCATTCCCGGTGACACTCGACCAACCTGGGCACTCGCCCTTGGCATCTCCAACGCAAAGGAAATAGCATGAGCGCGATCGCAGCCATCAACACCGGCACAGCTCAGCAACGCCCCGTGATCGACATTGCGCGCGACCTCGGACCTGTTTTTGCCAGGCGCGCCAGCGAAACGGTGGACGAAGATCAATTCGTTGCTGAAAATTTTGCGCTGTTGAAATCGTCCGGACTGTTGGAAGCCGGTGTTCCCATGGAGCTCGGCGGAGGCGGCGCCGACATCAGTGAACTCGCCGCGATGCTGCGCACGCTCGCCTATCACTGCGGATCGACCGCGCTGGCCTTCGCCATGCATACCCACCAGGTCGCTGTTCCGGCCTGGCGATGGACCCATCAAAAAGCAACCGCTGTCGAACCGCTGCTGAGACGGATCGCGACCGAGCGCATCCAGCTGGTATCGAGCGGCAGCTCGGATTGGCTCGCCGGTTCCGGAAAGGCCGAGAAAGTGGATGGCGGCTATCGCATCACCGCTCGCAAGGTTTTCTCTTCCGGCTCGCCCAGCGGCGACCTCCTGATGACCAGCGCGGTGCTTGCCAGCGAGGGCGAGCCCGACGATGGTGCTGCATTTCGGCGTGCCGATGAACTCTCCCCATGTCCGGATACTCGACACCTGGCGCACGCTCGGCATGCGGGGGACGGGCTCCAATGACGTGATGATCGAAGGGTACATCGTGCCGGAGGCTGCCGTCGCGATAAAGCGCAAGGCAGGCGAATGGCATCCGCTCTTCCAGATCATCTCGAGCGATCGCATTTCCCCTGGTCTATTCGGTCTATCTGGGCGTAGCCGAGAGCGCGCGCGACATCGCGATATCGCTGGCCAAACGAAAGCCGCCCAATCATCACGTCATCGAACTTGCCGGCCGCATGGAAACCGAACTGACCGCGGCCCGGCTCGCGCAGGAATTGATGCTGACGGCCATTCGCCTCAATGCCCCGTCGGCCGAGACGGTCAACCAAGTGATGATCGGCCGGCAGCTCGTGGGGCGTCATGCGATAGCGGCCGTGGATCTGGCGATGGAGCTTGCCGGGGGCGCCGGCTTCTATCGGGCCGCCGGCCTTGAGCGGAAGTTTCGCGACATTCAGGCGGCCCGCTATCATCCGCTGCAGTCGGGGCCGCAGGCGCAATATGCCGGAGCGATGGCGCTGGGACTCCCGGTCGATCGGATTTTCTGAGTAAAACAAATAGCGTCATCGCCAGGCCTTGCCGGGCGATCCAGTATTCCGGGACGCCCGCGATTGAACCGCACTGCCGCCGCTTACTGGGTCCCCCGGTCAAGCCCCGGGGAAGACCACTGTGCGTGTTGTTACTCGCACGAACTACTCTTCACTGCCGATCCCTCGCTTCAGCGCGGCGCGGGCGGCGGCGCGGTGCTCCGGGGTGATATGGCTCGAGACCATGCGGATGGCGGTGGCGAGAACCGCGGCATCGTCGGTGAAGCCGAGCACCGGCAGCATGTCCGGGATGAAATCGAACGGCAGGATGAAATAGGCGATGGCGCCGAGCAGCGCGGCCTGGACATGCCGCGGCGTCTGCTTGTCGAACGCGCAGTAATACGCCGCAAGCAGATCCTCAGCGAAGGGCAGCCTGGCCACCACCTGCTTGAACTTGATCCAAAAGCGCCGGCGTACGCTTTCGCGGTCTTTCGCCAGGCGGTCGGCCGGCTCAAATCCCACGGTATGTTCGGTTGCCATCACATGGGCTCCCTCAGGCGGCGCGGCAGATCGCCGCGTCCAGACACGGCTAGAACTGGGGACGTAAGGTCAGCACTGCAAGATTGCGCAGGCGCGATATCAGGCGACGCCGAATTGGCTGGCGATCGCGTTCATGGCCTTGGCGAGTTCGATGTCGAGCGCGGTGACGCCGCCGGCGTCGTGGGTGGCCAGAACCACTTCCACCGTCTTGTAAACGTTGCGCCATTCCGGATGGTGATCGCGCTTTTCAGCTACCAGCGCTGCGCGGGACATGAACCCGAAGGCTTCGTTGAAATCCTTGAAGGTAAAGGTTCGCGCAATGGCCTCGCGGCCGGCCACTTCCGCCCACCCGGATAGCCCCTTGAGAGCCGATTTTCGCGCCTCCGCCGACAGCCGCTCCGCCATAACTATCTCCCGTTTCATACGAACTTTACCCTAACCCCGAACTTACCCCAGGGATCCCTGCCCAGTGCGGGTGAGCAAGCCTGGCCGGAGCCAGCCGGTAACCATGACACAGATGTAACCCCGCTCTGGCAGGAAATTTGCTACAATCCAAGTCTAACCGTATCGGCAGATGAAATTGGACCTCAAACGATTGTTTGCCAGATCGATGAGCGGGGACCTCGACCTTGTCGAGGCGCCGTCCGCGCTGCCATCGCCGCGCCCGGCGAAGCGGAAGACGATGTTCGTGGTCCTGGCGGGCATTCTCGCCGTGATTGGCGCGGTGGCAGGCGCCTATTACTTTGCGATGCGGCCGGTGACCCTGCGGATCGCGGTCGGCCCGGCCAACAGCGATGACGTCAAGGTGGTGCAGGCGCTGACGCAGGCCTTTAGCCAGACCCGCAGCCATATCCGCTTGCGCCCGATACAGACCGACGGCGCCTCGGCGAGCGCCCAGGCGCTGGCTGACGGCCGGGCCGATCTCGCCATCATTCGCGGCGATCTCGACGTTCCGAAAGATGCCCAAGCCGTCGCGACGCTGCGCAAGAACGTCGCGGTGCTGTGGGTTCCGCCTCCGGCGAAAGGCAAGGGCAAGAAAGCCGGTCCGAAGATCACGAAAATTGCACAACTCTCCGGACGCCGCGTCGGCGTGGTCGGTCGCACCCCGGCCAATGTCAATTTGCTAAAGGTGATCCTGCAGCAATACGGCGTCGATCCGGGCAAGGTCGATATCATCCAGTTTCCGGCCGGGGAAGCCGCCGACGCGATCAAAAACCAGAAAGCGGATGCGTATCTCGCCGCCGGACCGGTCAACAGCAAGATCACTTCGGATGCGATCGCCGCATCGACGCGCGATGGCGGAACGCCGACCTTCCTTGCGATCGATTCGGCCGAAGCGATCGCGCAGAACCATCCAATCTACGAGGCGTCAGAAATTCCCGCCGGCGCATTCGGCGGCTCGCCCGACAGGCCCGATGACGAAGTCAAGACGATCAGCTTCTCGCACCATATTGTCGCGCGTAAAACCATCTCGGATTCGACCATCGCCGCCTTCACCCGGCAATTATTTGCGATCCGGCAGCAGGTGATGGCGGAATTCCCGCTGGCAGCCAAGATCGAAACCCCGGATACCGACAAGGATGCCGCGATCCCCGTGCATCCTGGCGCCGCTGCTTTTGTCGACGGCGAGGAAAAAACCTTCCTCGACCGCTACAGCGATTACATCTGGTGGGGGCTGATGGGCCTCTCCGCGATGGGCTCCGCCGGCGCGTGGTTCGCGGGCTATCTGAAAAAGGACGAGCGCAACAACAATACGTCATTGCGTGAGCGGCTGCTGGACATGCTGACCGCGGCGCGCCGCAGCGATTCCACCGAGGAACTCGATCAGATGCAGGCCGAGGCCGACGATATCATGCGCGATACATTGCAGTGCTTCGACCATGGCGCGATCGAGGAAGGCGCGTTGACCGCCTTCAATATCGCGCTCGACCAGTTCCACAACGCCGTCGCCGACCGCAAGGCGTTGCTGATAAGCACGCCGCAAAACCTGCAACGCGCGGGCGCCCAGCTCCGGGCCACCGGAACGCTGTAGACAAATTTCCCTGTAACCCAACCGTCACAGCTCTGTCAGAACGACCGCGCATGTTGTCGGCCTTCTCTCCAGGAGGCTCGCATGAACATCAAGATCTCTCGCCGGCGTTTGCTTTCCACCGCCGCAGCCAGTGCGTTCGGCGCCGTAACGATGCCCTATCTCAGCCGCGCCGCCGACCGGCCGCAAATCACCCATGGCGTGCAATCCGGCGATGTCGGTGCCGATGGCGGCGTGGTCTGGGCGCGCGCCGACCGCCCGTCGCAGATGATGGTCGAGGTCGCCACCACCGAGTCGTTCAATAATGCGCGCGTGCTGCCCCCGATCGCGGCCCTTCCCGAAAGCGACTTCACCGCCAAAATGCTGCTGGAAAACCTGCCCGCCGGGCAGGACATTTTCTATCGCGTGAGGTTTCGCGACCTGTCGCATGTCGATATTGCGAGCGAGCCGGCGATCGGCCGCTTTCGTACCGCTCCGGCGGACCGCCGCGATGTCAGCTTCGTCTGGGGCGGCGACGTCGCCGGACAGGGCTGGGGCATCAACCCCGACGATGGCGGCATGGTGACCTACGCCACCATGCGCAAGCACAAACCCGATTTCCTGCTGCATTCCGGCGACACCATCTATGCCGATGGCGTCATTTCCACCGAGGTGAAGTTGCCCGACGGCAAAGTCTGGAAGAACGTTACGATCCCCGAAAAGGCCAAGGTCGCCGAGACGCTCGACGAATACCGCGCCGCGCACAAATATAATCTCCTTGACGACAATGTTCGCGCGTTCAACGCCGAGGTGCCGATCTTCGTGCAGTGGGACGATCACGAGGTCACCAACAACTGGTCGGCATCGAAAGATCTTCCGGCAGCCTACAAGGTCCGCGACATCTCGCTGCTCGCCGCCCGTGCCGGCCGCGCATTTCACGAGATGTATCCGATGCGCGAAAGCATCGTCGAGCCGGGCCGCGTCTACCGCACTCTCAGCTATGGACCGCATCTGGATGTGTTCATGCTGGACGAGCGCAGCTACCGCGGTCCCAACGGCCCGAACCTGCAGACCACCTACGGTCCGGACAGCTACTTCCTGGGCGCCGAACAACTCGCCTGGCTGAAGCGCGCGCTTCTGAATTCGCGCGCCACCTGGAAGGTGATCGCTTCCGATATGCCGCTCAGCCTGATCGTCTACGACGACGCGAACAACAAGAAGGGATCGGAAGCCTTTGCGCAAGGCGACGGTCCACCGCGTGGCCGCGAACTCGAAATCGCCGATCTCCTGCGCTTCATCCGGAATGCCGGCGTTGCCAACACGGTATGGCTGACGGCGGACGTGCATTACACGGCCGCGCATTACTACAATCCCGACAAGGCGCAATTCCAGGATTTCGAACCGTTCTGGGAATTCGTCTCGGGGCCGCTGCACGCCGGAACTTTCGGGCCGAACGAACTCGACAACACCTTCGGCCCCGAGGTGCGATTCATCAAGGCGCCCGGCCTGGACAAACAGAACCTGCCGCCATCCGCGGGCATGCAGTTCTTCGGTCATGTCCAGATCAACGGCGCCACCGGCCAGATGACGGTGACATTGCGGGACCGCGCCGACGTGGCGCTATGGTCCACGACACTGGATCCGAAGCCGGGATAGTGGGCGATTAACCGAGATCGAGGCGTAGCCGGTCAACCCCTAGCCGCGCCGCCTGATCGGTTTTTCAGCACGGCCTCCAGCGCATCGCTCGAACAGGGCTTGGCCAGCCTCGGCCTGTTCGCGAACGTGGGTGGAAATCCGCCGACGGCGCCGCTGGCGCCGTAACCGGTGACGAAGACAAAGGGAATTTTCAGCGCCTCGAGCCGTTCGGCGATCGCAAAGCTCTTTTCACGGACCAGTCCGACATCGAGCAGCGCAAAATCCGGGGCGCGATCGGCGATCATCTCCAGCGCCCGCGCGACACTCGACGCGGTTCGCACGGTCTTGACCCCGAATCCGAGAATTGTGTCCTCGAAGCCAAGCGCAATGATCGGATCGTCTTCAACAATCAGCACGTCGTCGGGCATGCCGTCGGGAGAGGCGGGTTTCATGGTCCTGCCGGATGAGAGTTTGAAATCCATGGGGGTTTCCATACTGGAACTCATCACATTCCACTTTCCCTGTCTGTGCAGTTGTGCACATATAAATCCGCGGAAGGCAGTTATTGTCGACTTCGGACACTTGGGGGCTGGGCGCGGTGGCAAAAGGCGGCGAGACGCGAAGCGACGGCAGCGACCGGCCATTCAACAACCTGTTGCGGCGGCTCAACACCAGCGACTTTGCCTTGATCGCGCCGCATCTCACCCACGAAGAGGCCAAGGCCAACGACCTGCTCTACAATCCCGGCGACGACGTCGAGATCGTCCATTTTCCGTGCGGACCGAGTCTCGCGTCCTTCATGGTTCCCAACGAGGACGGCCGCGACGTCGAAACCATCCTGATCGGCCGCGAAGGCGCCGTCGGCGGCATTGTCAGCGAGGGATATCTGCCGGCCTATACCCGCATCATGGTCAAGTTCGGCGGCCCGTTCGTGCGCCTGCCGGTCGGCGAAACTGAATGCCGCGAAAACAAAATCCGCCACGCTGCGCAATATTTTCGCGCGCTATGCCGATTGCATGCTGGCCCAGATATTCCAGTCGACCGCCTGCAATGCGATCCATTCGATCGAACAGCGCACCGCCAAATGGATCATCTCGGCGATGGAGCGCACCGATGGCGACAATGTCGTGCCGCTGACGCATGAGCAGCTGGCGACCCTGCTCGGGGTCGGCCGCAGCTACACCAGCCGGGTGATCCAGACCTTCAAGGCCGAAGGCGTGCTGGAAACCCGCCGCGGTTCGATCCTGGTCCGCAACCGCCGACGCCCTGCAGGATCCGGGCCTGCCTCTGCAACGAAGCCGTCAAAAACCACTTCGAGGAAGTGCTGCGCGGGGTGTATCCCGACCGAGGAGCGCCATGGCCGCTGAAACCGGCGCTGTTTGGCCCGAAAATCGAGCTAACCAAATCGCAAACAACGCATTGTTTTTCTGCGATTTCTGACTATATTGCGCCGCAACGAGTAAGGTGTGCCCGGTCCTTTTGGCCGGGCTTCCTTTTTGGGCGCCAATCTTCCTCAGGGGGACTGCGCCTTCAGAATTCCAGGTTTTGAGTGCGATCCGGAAAAGTGGGTCCCGGTTTTCCGGCGAGATCGCGCTCCAGCCATTGTCCGAGCCAGAAGAAGAGCTATGAACCTTCGCAACGTCGCCATCATCGCCCACGTCGACCACGGCAAAACCACCCTGGTCGATCGCCTGCTGCAGCAATCCGGCGTCTACCGCGACAACCAGCGCCAGGTTGAGCGCGCGATGGATTCCAACGATCTCGAGCGCGAGCGCGGCATCACCATTCTGGCCAAGGCCGCGTCGGTGCAGTGGAAGGACACCCGCATCAACATCGTCGATACCCCGGGCCACGCCGATTTCGGCGGCGAGGTCGAGCGCATCCTCAACATGGTGGACGGCGCGCTGGTGCTGGTCGACGCCGCCGAGGGTCCGCTGCCGCAAACCAAATTCGTGGTCTCGAAGGCGCTGCGGATGGGCCTCAAGCCCATCGTCGTCATCAACAAGGTCGACCGCTCCGACGCGCGCCCCATCGAAGTCATCAACGAAGTGTTCGACCTGTTCGCCGCACTCGACGCCAGCGAGGAGCAACTCGATTTCCCGATTCTCTACGGCTCCGCCAAGCAGGGCTGGATGGCGACGACGCTTGAGGGTTCGCACGACGACGGCATGCAGCCGCTGTTCGATCTGATCCTCAGCCACGTCAAGCCTCCGGTGGTCGAGGAAGGTCCGTTCCGCCTGCTCGGCACCATTCTGGAAGCCAATCCCTATCTCGGCCGCATCATCACCGGACGCATTACTTCGGGATCGGTCAAGCCGAACCAGAGCGTCAAGGTGCTCGATCATGATGGCAAGCTGATCGAGACCGGCCGTATTACCAAGGTGCTGGCTTTCCGCGGCATTGAACGCACCGCCGTGGACGAGGCGGAAGCCGGGGACATCGTCGCGCTCGCCGGCCTGCCGAACGCCACCGTCGCTCACACCATCTGCGATCCCTCTGTGGAATTGCCGATCCAGGCGCAGCCGATCGATCCGCCAACCCTGGCGATGACGTTTCGCGTCAACGATTCCCCGCTGGCCGGCACCGAAGGCACCAAGGTCACGGGCCGCATGATCCGCGACCGATTGCTGCGTGAAGCCGAAGGCAATGTGGCGCTGGGGGTTCGCGAATCGGATGACAACGACGCGATGGAAGTCGCCGGACGCGGCGAGTTGCAGCTCGGCATCCTGATCGAGACCATGCGCCGCGAAGGTTTCGAGCTCAGCGTGTCGCGTCCGCGCGTCGTGCTGAAAAAAGACGAAGTCTCCGGCGATTGGCGGGAGCCGATCGAGGAGGTCACCATCGACGTCGACGAGGAGCATTCCGGCGTCGTCGTGCAGAAGATGAGCGAACGCAAGGCCGAGTTGATCGAGATGCGCCCCTCCGGCGGTCACCGGCAACGGCTGGTGTTCTACGCGCCGACCCGCGGCCTGATCGGCTATCAGGGCGAATTGCTGACCGATACCCGCGGCACCGCCGTCATGAACCGGCTGTTCCACGGCTATGCGCCCTACAAGGGCGACATCCAGGGCCGCCGCAACGGCGTCCTGATCTCCAACGATCAGGGCGAGGCCGTGGCCTATGCGATGTTCAAGCTGGAAGACCGCGGCCCGATGATGATCGAGCCGGGCTGGAAGGTCTACAAGGGCATGATCGTCGGCGAGCACACCCGCGACAACGACCTCGAGATCAACGTCCTCAAGGGCAAGCAGCTCACCAACATCCGCACCACCTCAAAGGACGAAGCGGTGCGCCTGACGCCGCCGATCCAGATGCCGCTGGAAAAGGCGCTGGCCTATATCGAGGACGACGAACTGGTCGAGGTGACCCCGAAGTCGATCCGGCTGCGCAAGAAGTTCCTCGACGCCAACGACCGCAAGCGCGCGGAAAAGGCCAAGCAAGCGGTGGCGTAAGGTCTCGCCTCATCACACCCGGAAAGCCGTCATGGCCGGGCTTGTCCCGGCCATCCACGTCTTGGATACTGGAAAAGAAAGACGTGGATGCCCGCGACGAGCGCGGGCATGACGAACACGACAGACGACCTCATGTCCTCCCTCCCCTCCGAAATCGATGTCGCCATCATCGGCGCGGGCGCCGCCGGCCTTGGCGCCGCGCACGCGCTGCAAAACTCCGGCCTCTCCGTCATCGTGCTGGAAGCGCGCGACCGCGTCGGCGGACGCGCCCACACCATCATGGCCGCCCCCGACATCACCTTCGACCTCGGCTGCGGCTGGCTGCATTCGGCGGACAGGAATTCATTCGTCGCAATCGCCGAGCGCCTGAATTTCGAAATCGACAAGACCCGCCCGCCCTGGCGCGAGCAGAGCTTTGACAAGGGATTCCCCTTGCAGGAGCGCGCTCGACTTCATCGCCGGCGCTGGACGCCTTCTACGACCGCGCCGAGGAAGCCGCCAAAAGCGGCCGCGACAGCGCCGCCAGCAGCTATCTCGAACCCGGCAATCGCTGGAATCCGATGATCGATGCGATCTCGACCTACATCAACGGCTGCGAACTCGACCCGGTTTCGATCCTCGACATGGACGCCTATGAGGACACCGAGATCAATTGGCGGGTGCGGCGCGGCTATGGCGCGCTGATGACGGCCTATGCGCGCGCCCTGCCCGCTCGCGCTCAACACGCAAGTGACCCTGATCGATCATTCCGGCAAGCGCGTGCGGATCGAGACTTCGCAGGGCACGCTGACCGCCGGCAAGGTGATCGTCACCGTGCCGACCAACCTGATCGCCGACGAGGCCATTCGCTTTCATCCCGCGCTGCCGGCCAAAGTCGACGCCGCGCGCGGCCTGCCGCTCGGCCTCGCCGACAAGGTGATGCTGGCGCTTGGATGAGCCCGAGGCGCTGCCGAAGGACGGCAGCCTGCGCGGCGCCACCATGCGCACCGCGATGGGCAGCTTTCATCTGCGCCCGTTCGGCCAGCCCTGCATCGAGGGCTTCTTCGGCGGCAGCTTCGCGCAACAGCTCGAAGACGCCGGCGACGGCGCGCTGGCGGCGGAAGCCATCGACGAGATCGTGGCGCTGCTCGGCTCGGACTTCCGCCGCAAACTAAAGCCGCTCGCGGAATCGCGCTGGGCGCATGACCCGTTCGCGCGCGGCTCCTATTCGCACGCGCTGCCCGGCCACGCCGGACGACCGCGCGGTGCTCGCAGCGCCGGTCGATGGGCGGCTGTTCTTTGCGGGAGAGGCGACCTCGCCGAATTTTTTCTCGACCGCGCATGGGGCGCGGGATCACGGGGAGAGGGCGGCGGGGGAGGTGGTGGGCACAGCAACAACATATGGCTGAAGCTCACATTTGACAGAACATACCATGAACATGTATACTCGCTGGGACGAATCGCTGACAAGTTGTCAATTGTTGTCCCAGCGAAAGTTGCCGAATGCCCCGCTCCCATCATTCTGTTGAATTCGAGGAATTGCGGCTCAAAACGGGGCTGTCTCGGGTCGAAACCGCCGATCTGCTGGGGGTCACTGAACGGACCGTAATTCGGTACGAGAACGGAGAATCGCGGCCATCTCCGATTGCAATCAAATGGCTCCGGGAACACTTGGCTAGATTGCCGGAAAAGCGAAAAAGGCCGGCGGCTTTCAGATTCATCGATTTATTTGCGGGAATTGGGGGTCTGAGAATTGGCTTCGACGCTATCGGCGGTCAGTGTGTTTTCACCTCCGAATGGGACAAGTATTCCCAAGCCACCTACCGGGAGAATTTCGGCAACGACCATCCGATTGCCGGAGACATCAGGGAGTTTTCAAAGGACCCCTCGCTGATCCCTGCGCATGACGTTCTTCTCGCCGGGTTTCCCTGTCAGCCCTTTTCGATCGCGGGCGTCTCGAAGAAAAACGCGCTTGGACGACCGCACGGCTTTCTCTGCGATACGCAGGGCACGCTGTTTTTTGATCTCGCGCAGATTATCGCATATCACCAACCCCCGGCGTTCCTGTTGGAAAACGTGAAAAACCTTCAGCGACATGACAAGGGCCGCACGTTTGCAACTATCCTCAACGTTCTGCGCAATGAACTTGGTTATGAGGTCCATCACCGCGTGGTAAGTTCCGCGCCATGGGTGCCGCAGAAGCGCGAGCGTATCTTCATCGCGGGGTTCAAGAAGGAAAGCCGATTTGACTTTGATCGCCTTGTCGTTCCTGAAAAAAGCCCGAAGCTCGGAATGATTCTGGATTCCCACGAAAGCGTCGATCCAAAATACACGTTGACCGCACACCTCTGGAAATATCTCAAAGACTACAAGGACAAACACCAGGCCAAGGGCAACGGCTTCGGCTATAGCCTGTTTGGTCCCAATGACGTGGCCCGCACCCTTTCTGCTCGATACTTCAAGGATGGATCGGAAGTGCTGATTGCACAGCCACACAGGCGGCCGCGGCGCCTGACGCCTCGCGAATGTGCAAGGCTCATGGGTTTCACACACGTCGACGGATCGGACTTCCGAATTCCCGTTTCAGATACGCAGGCCTATAAACAGTTTGGAAATGCTGTTGTCGTCCCCGTCGTCAGCGCAGTGGCCGAACTGATGAAGCCACATATTCTAAACGCTATCGAGAATCGCGGAACGAAGAAGCCGAAGAAGCAACCCGAACTTCCCTTTGCGGTGAAGCCCGATTTGGCCCTCGTCGATGGCTGACGTCGTTTCGGTTGAAGTGCGAAGCCGGATGATGGCGGGCATCCGGGGCAAGAACACAAAGCCTGAAATGATTATCCGGCGAGGCCTGCATGCAAGGGGCTTTCGCTATCTCCTCCATGACAAGCGCCTGCCGGGCAAACCAGATCTTGTGTTTCCCAAGCACCGAGCCGTAATCTTCGTCCATGGCTGCTTCTGGCATGGGCATGATTGTCACTTGTTTAAATGGCCGAAGACGAGGAAAGCCTTCTGGCGGAAGAAGATCGAGCGCAATCGGGAGATTGACGAGAGTGCGATCCCTGTTCTTGAGGTGGCTGGTTGGCGATGCTGCATTGTCTGGGAGTGTTCGCTAAAGAGCCCAACACGCCTACCTATTGCAGACGTTGTGGAACGCATCGTCGATTGGCTTGGTTCAAAAAAGCGCCGGTTTGCGATTAGAGGTCGCCGTGTTGCAAAAAGATCGCGAAGTGGATAGCGAGAAGAACAAGTCTCTTTTTCAGCAGGACGATCGTCTTTGATGACCTCGGAGCGGGAAACCATTAGTTTATCCGATCAGAGTGATAATGACGTCTCCAATCTTTTGATTGCGCTTTTGGAGCAAGCTTCAAACGTATTGGTGAAGAAGCTTTCCAACAACGACCGCGATTGGGCGCAGTTTTCCAACAAGCATCAGGCCGGAGTTTACATTCCGCCGAAGCACCGGGATGGGGGCTTCTTCCCGCCGTTGGCTACGAAGGAGCGCGCTTCAAGCGCCGCGGAGATTCTGGAAGTATACTTCACGACCGATTGGCCGCAGGTTGGCGAATCGCGGAGGACGCGGCTTGTGCACTACACAAGCAAGGGCCCCGAAACGCACATGACCGGCCTTCCGAAGGAGGCATTCGCTGAACTCTCGCCGGCGTCCTTCCTTGTGATGGCAAGATTTGGAGAGCGCGAGCAGACGATCTACCGCTGCCTTACGGTGGATTCGAGCTCCGATGCCGCGGTAATGCTTGTTGATGCACTGGAACTGGAACCAGATTTTCTGATCGACGAGAGGCGACCGCCGGAATTTCGCAAACGTGAGCGTGATCGAATTCTAACGTTTGCGGAAGAAGTGGCCGGCGCCTGGCTCGCTGGCACGATTGCGGCCTTTGCCACCGAAAAGACCGCTATGCCTGAGACCTTGGCGCTCGCCGATCAGGCACGCAACGTCTTTCTGAGGAAACACGGACGCCAAGACTTGAACCCCTTCGAAATGGAGGCGCCCCGGCGACGCATTGCGGGAAATCAGCCGCGCGATCGAATGGGACCTTTTCCGCAACTACCAGCTTCGCGAACGAGCGGTCGGGATGGTAAGAATTGTTCTCGGGGACGTCCCGGGGCGACCAGGAATTACCACAATAATTGGCGCCCTTGTCGATGGCCTGCCCGAGATTGATCGATACATGCTGTCGGCGGGTCAGCAGCGTAAAGCGCGCGCTGGAGTTTCATTCGAGCACCATATCGAACGCATGCTCTTGGACGGCAAGGTGCCTTTCGGGAAGCAGGTAATAATCCAGGCGCGCAAGCGTCCGGATTTTATTCTTCCATCGCTTGCCCACCTGACCAAGCGGCAAAAAATCAAGAGCAGGGGACTTATTCTGAGTGCCAAGACCACACTACGTGAGCGCTGGAAACAGGTAGAAAGAGAAATGCATGGTCGCGAGCTTTTTCTAGGCACGGTCGACGAAAATATCGCCGCGAACGCCATTGAGGAAATGGCCTCCATGGGGATCAACCTCGTTGTTCCTGAACATTTGAAGAAGTCGAACGAGACTGAATACGGTCGCCACAAGAATGTTCTTAGTTTCAAAACGTTTTTTGGATCGGTCGTACGCCAACGAATGGCATTCTGGTAACGAACCGTGCCGCATATTTTTGCGAGTAGCCGATTACTCATCGCCATCGCCTATCTCTCCGCACCTGGGATAAGCATTCCGCGTACTTCCCGATTATCCAAACATCCGCGGGCGCACAGGGCGGCGGGTACAGTGGTGTAGCTGCCCGCTACCCGACGCTGACCCTCACGTCAGCTTGTCCTCCAAATTTATCTCCTCCCGCAAGGCGACAATCTGCGGTGCGGCGCGGCCCAAGGGATCGGCGACCTTCCAGTAGGAATTATGGGTAAAGAAGGTTGCCGCCCCCGAAGCCTCGGTGGAGACGGGAACATCCTTGATATAGCGGCCGAAGATATCCTTTAGCGGCCCGCCGATCGCGTCGCCCCACAGCAGCTGCACCCTCGGAAAATACAGGTTGGTCCAGCGCGTCAAGCCGAACATGGCGGCATGGTGGAATTCCGTTTTCTCGCTGACCGGATTTTTGAACGACAGCAAGCCGTCAGTGCCCTGTTTTTCAGGCGGGCAAACCGGAAATTCGCGTTGCTTCACGCGCCGGCGAAAATCGTCGACCAGCTCCGGTTCGGTATTGCCGTCGCACATCAGATAGTACGCTTGCGTCAACGGGCTGCCCAGCGTGACGAAATCAGAAACCAGCCATGTCGGCCGCTTTCGATGCGCGGGAGCCGGACTGTTGACGGTTTGGCCAGCGATTTTCCGGATGATCTCCCGCCCTGCCGCCCGAAAATCGCTCGCATTCCGGATTGCGCCTGAAGGCTGATCCGGATCGTGCCGGTCGACTTGCGTGAATTCCGGATCGAGCGAGGCGACGTCGGGGAGTGAATTGTTCACCCGGCTGAAATACGCCCGCAGCATGTCGTAGGCGACGACGGTGCCCAGGCTGTGCGCGACGACGACGATGCGATCGTAGGTGCCCCATTTGTGCAGGGTATCCAGCATATCGACCGCCTGCTTGCGGATTTCGCGCCGGACTTTCACGTTGCCCGGCGAAGCGCGGAAATACCGGGCGGCGTCGCCGAGAAACGGCTGGAGAAACAGCGCGTACAGCGCGAGATAGATGAAGATGATGGCGAACGCGATCACGGCGCTGTAGCGCTCGTTCAGACTCCAGAATATCCAGCCGTGATCCCAGACGCTTTGAAACGGCGTCCAGCCTGGCGTCAGGAATGGAATCCAGCGGTGCTGCCAGATGTCCGCGGGGATGCCGCCGATATTCCAGGCCCAGTTGATCAGGTAACGCGATTGCATGTAGATGCCGAAAAACAGCGAAGCGGAAATGTAGGTCGCAATCATCGCCGAGATGCCCCAGGCGCCCATGGCGATGGCGGCAGCGCAGAGCGACAGGATAATCGGCAGGAACAGACTGGTGAACCAGCCCAGGATTGTGAGGTTAGTGCCGCAGTAAAAGAACACGCCGGAAATCAACGCCAGCACGGCCGACGCCGTCGCGATTTTCCAGGCCCGGCGAAGCGTTGAAAACAGCGCGGCGTAGAAGGCCGCCATGAACAGCACGAAGAATGGCGCCAGCAGCAGCGATTGCGGCTCGTGATAGAAGTGATTCGACAGAAAGATGGAGGTCGACTGCTCTACCGTCCCGAACTGGATCGCGCCGTCGGCGATCAGCGGCGGATTTCCGAGCAACAACAGAATGCCGTGCAGGACAAGCAGCACCACGGATTGAACCAGCAGGCAGAGAAAAATCGTGGCGCCCCACCACAACGCCCGCATGCCGGGTTTGAGCCGCGGGCCCTTGCGCACCAGCTCGAACAGCCACAGCAACACCGCAACCGCGCGCGTCTCGCTCATCAGATGAGCCCAATAGAGTTCGTGAAAATCGACGCTTCGCTTGTCGGGCGTATCTTCGACCTCGCTGGTCGTAATGACGGACAGATCGAGGTCGTTGTGTTTTCGCTCCGGATGCAACCAGAAGCGCTTGTCTCCCGGGCCCGGCTCGCCGTCCTTGTCCAGCCAAACCGCGTTCACGACACCGCGAACCGTATCCAGCGCCCGCTGGCTGCCCATGCCGTGCACCACCAGCACCGCGGTGCGGCGCTTCAGGCTTGGCCTCTTTTCGTCGATGGCGGTCGAATTCAAGGGGGCAATGGTTTCGGGCATGAAAAGCTCCGATCGATTAAATCAGCTATATTACTTTAGATTGTAGTTTTGTCGATAGCTTAGTCATGTGCGAGTGAGGTTTCGCGCAGCGGCTACTCTATCACCCGCGCCCGCATGTCTGCATCCGGTATAAAGCACGACTCATACTTCCCGAATATCCGGTACCGGTTGCGTGCGACGAGACTGTAGATCGCATCGCGCAACGGCTTCGGTACCGAGAACAACACCCGCACCCATCCCCATCCCGGCAGATAGCCGAGCACCGTCAATGCGGCGTCGGATTTGAAACAGGCGATGCCGCCGTGGATGACGGCGTTGGTGTCGGGATCGTCGGGATCGATGCCGAACGCGTGCGCCAGCCGGGTGCCGTAAGCGGACTGGATCGCAGTGAAGCGAAACCGGCGATCAACATCGCGCGCGGCGACGAAGCGGATCCAGCGCGAGCAGAAGATGCAGACGCCGTCGTAAAGGATTACATCGTCGTCGGGCCAGGAATTGGTCGTGTTGATCATCGGTTGTCCAACGTCAGTAGCGCGACCAGCATCAGCACGATCGCAGGCCCGGTCTTGACCAGCGCGCCGAGCGGCTCGATCCACAGGTCCGGCATCAGGATCGCGGTGCCCGACATATAGCCGAGCGACGCCGCGATGCCTGCGATCAATCCGATCGCGCAGGTGCGGCGAAACGCAATCAGAACGCCGATCGACATATCCATCAGGCTGGTGAGAACCGTGAAAGGCCCGACCAGCGACGGCGGAAACCGGTGCGAGGTCAGGATCGCCGCCGTCGCATCATAGGAAATCACCAGCGCGATGAAACCCGACGCGGTCCAGAACACTGCAAGGCTGGCAATGACCAGCGCCTTGATCAGGAACAGCCGGGCGAACCATTTGTCCTGGATGGTGGCGGTGCGTTGGCCAACCGCCTCCAACAACGTTTTCGGCGCGATGCCGGTCGCGGTGATCCAGGCCGCGGGATCGCCGGTGACGCCGCGCCGCAATTCGGCAATGGCGGTGGTCCGCATCGGCGGCATCCAGCCCAGCCAACTCGCGAGGTCGCCTAACCGTGCTCCAAGATCGAGCATGAAGGCGGGAAGCGTGATGCGCGGCATTTCGGTCGTGCCGAACGACCGGCGGAACTGGTCGATGACGCCGCCAAGCATGATCGGTTGCGGCTGCATCAGGTCCCAGACCACGGCGCCAGCCGCTTCGTCCGGGAGATCGCGGCCGGCGAGCCACGCGATCGTCGCCGCGATGTCCTCGACCGCCACGGGCTGGAACGGAGTCGCGGTTTCACGCTTCGGAAGTTGCAACGGAAACGCCGCCAGCGCACGCAGCATCGCGCTGCCGCCATAGGCCGCGGGCGCGATGACAAAACCCGGCCGCAGGATCGCGTGGGGAATGCCCGATGCGGATATCAGCCGCTCGGCTTCGCGTTTTGTCACACTGAAAGCGGTGTGATCATCCCGGGCGACACCGGGGATCGAAATGTGGATCAGTCGAATTGCACGGCAGCTGTCCTGAATCGCCCGCAAAAGCCGCGCGACAAAATCGCGATGCACGGCGCCGACGTCGCTGCCCGGTCCGTCCTGCAACACGCCGAGGCAGTTGACCACGACATCGATCTCGCGGTCCGAGAAAAGCCGCGCCAGCGCCGCAGCATCCATCGGCATGATCGGCATTTCGAGATCAAGCGTGTCGGCTCTCTGCGAGGCCGGGAATTGCCGCGCGAGTCCGGTCACATGAAATCCCCGCCTGCGCAGATCGTCGGTGACGAATTGCCCGATCAGGCCGGAAGCGCCGAGCACCAGGATTTTTTTCGCGCCGTTCATGCCTTTCCTAAAACGGTTTGGCGATCATGAGCCAAAGTATCGCCATGACCGAGCCAAAACCGGGAATACCGAACAGGAACCAGCGGCGAAACAGAGCATAATACCGCGGCGGCAGCGGCTGGTGCCGCGCGACGGCCGCTCGCGCCAGATCGCGCATTTCGATCTGCATGAAAATCACGGGAATCCAGAACAGCCCCGCCACCGCATACAGCCCGAGCGAGGTCATGAGCCAGCGCTCCGCGAGCGAGGTTGCGGACCACGCCATCAGAATTGCGCCCGTGACCGGTTGCACGATCACCGCCGACAGCGTGAACAGCATGTCGGCGATCACGACAGTGGCTGCGGTGCGCGCGATGAACGCGGCATCGCCGCTGCGATGGGCCATCAGCATAAAGAATGCGATGCCGGTTCCGGTACCGAGAATGACGATGGCGCCGAGTACATGCAGATATTTGACGATGAAGTAGAGCGTCATCGCTTTTTGGCCGGCTTCGGAACCAGACCTTTCAGCGCATCGTCCAGCACCGGGCCGTATATTTTCTCACCACCGTCGCTCTCCGCCAGCCAGTGGCCCTCGCTGCCGGACGCCGCCAGCACGCGGAAATCGACCTTGTCGCCGCCCCGGCGGAATGCATCCGCGATCTGCCGCGACAGTTCGGGCGAGAAATAGCTGTCATTGGCCGCCACCAGCCATGTCACGGGCACGCGCGCGTCCTCGCCGAATTCGGCCGCGGACAGCAGCAGCGAATGCGGCGCGCAGACCTTGTTGGGGAAATCGTTGGCGTGGCCGCCGCGTCCCGGCGAAAAAGCAATGATCATCGCGACGCCCTTGGGATTTTCCGCGGCCAGCGCCAGCGCGCCCCAGGCCCCGGCGGAGTGCCCGACAATGACCGTGCCATCCTGCCGGACAAAAGGTTGCGCACGCATATAGTCCAGCGCGGCCATGATCGAGTCCGCCGTGGCATTGCCCGAGCGGGAATAATCGGCTTCGTCGCAGCCGCCCTGGTCTTCGAGATAGCGGCCGCCGGTCGCGCCATGGCCCGGTCGTTCCGGCACCAGCACGGCAAAACCCTGCGCGACCAGCCAGGCCGCCAGCGCGCGGTATTCCGGCTGCGGCATCTGGCGCGCGACGCAGCACGTTTTGCGTCGTGGCATGCGCGATCAGCGCCAGCGGGAACGGTCCCTCGCCCGCGGGGCGAAACAGCAAGGCATGCGCCGCGGTGCCGGAATCCGGCGAGGGCACCAGCCATTGCTGCCTGCGATCTGGCTCGCCCTCAGCGCCTTGCGCGCCGAAGGCGGTCTGCGCCGCCGCGCCCTGCGCACAGGCAACCGTGAGGCACAATCAGAATGAAAACCGGCTTGAAGAAACCCATGATGTTGCCTGACGCGACCGGAAAACTTGGGAACACGGATCGGCGCGCAGAATACCCGCGGCGAATCAAATCCGGCGCATTTTTCCGTGATGCGTCTCGCCGAAAAGCCGGATCCGGGATCGCCGGACGGCCGGCCAAATGTCACCGGCAAATGCGGCTTAAGGCGCCTCCCTGTCCTTTTTCGGTACAGCAAACCGGCACAGACCGGCAAAACTGATGCAGAAAATCCACAGGTTAACCGATAATTAACGATGGACCTTGAAGCGGACGCGCCGACTTGCTTTGATCGGGACCATGAGCACAACCCTGATCGAGGTTCGGCCGGCCAAAGCTGCGGATGCAGCCGCGGTCGCGTCGACCCATGACGAAGCCTGGCGCTCGGCCTATCAGGGCATCATTCCCGGCGCCGAACTCGAAAAGCTGATCAACCGCCGCGGCCCGCAATGGTGGGACAGCGCGATCCGCAAGGGCAGCCGCGTCAGCGTGCTGGTGTTCGGCGACAAGGTCGCGGGCTACGCCAATTACGGCCGCAACCGCGCGCGCAGCCTGCACTTCGAAGGCGAAATCTACGAGCTGTATCTGCGGCCAGAATTTCAGGGCCTCGGCTTCGGCCGCCGGCTGTTCACCTCCGCGCGGCGCGACCTGCTGCAGAGCGGCCTGAAGAGCATGGTGATCTGGGCGCTCTCCGACAACGATCCCGCGACCGAGTTTTACCGCGCGCTCGGCGGCCGCATGGTGGCGCGCTCCTCGGAGAAGTTCGGGCCGAAGTCGCTCGACAAGGTCGCCTTCGCCTGGACCAATTGAGCGCCGGCAGCATCTGTACCTGAAGCCGCGCTTGAACGTGCGATGGATACGCGGGTCAAGCCCGCATATCCCTGACGTGCAAAGTCTCAGCGCGGAGCCGTCCATGCGCATTGACGCCATCTCGATCGGGTCCGATCCGCCGCGCGAGGTCAACGTCATCATCGAAGTGCCGGTCGGCGGCGAGCCGATCAAATACGAGATGGACAAGGAGGCCGGCACGCTGGTGGTCGACCGCTTCCTCTATACCGCGATGCGCTATCCCGGCAATTACGGCTTCATCCCGCATACGCTGTCGAACGACGGCGACCCCTGCGACGTGCTGGTCGCCAACACCCGCGCCATCGTGCCCGGCGCCGTGATGAGCGTGCGCCCGGTCGGCGTGCTGCTGATGGAAGACGAGGCCGGCGGCGACGAGAAGATCATCGCGGTGCCGTCCTCGAAGCTGACCCAGCGCTACGACAAGGTGCGGACCTACAGCGACCTGCCCGAGATCACGCTGCAGCAGATCCAGCACTTCTTCGAGCACTACAAGGATCTCGAACCCGGCAAATGGGTGAAGGTGCTGCGCTGGGGCGGCGCCGAGGATGCCTACAGGCTGATCGTAGAAGGCATCGCCCGCGCGAAGGGGAAGTGACGACGCAGTCGTCATTCCGGGGCGCGCGAAAGCGCGAACCCGGAATCTCGTGCGTCATTACCTCTGGATTCCGGGTTCGCGAGTTTCACTCGCGCCCCGGAATGACGGCGTCCGAATTCGACAAAGGCTCGACCTTCACCATGAAGGCGTAGACCAACGCACCGATCAGGCAGATCAGTCCGGCGGTCACCAGCGGCAGACGATAGGAGCCGTGGTCGGCGGCCAGCAGCACGCCGGTGATAATCGGGCTGACGATGCCGCCGATTTGCGAGCCGAAATTCTGCAGGCCCGCGATCGAGCCGACGGTTTCAGGCGTCGGCGCGACATCCGCGGGCAGCGCCAGCACTGAGCCCGCGGCGAACGCCGAACCGCACATGGCCACCGTCAGGAAGGCCAGCGCCACCGCGGTGGTCTCGGCATAGGCGGCAAAGATGATGGAGGAAGCCAGCATCAACGCGCCGATGATCGGAACCTTTCGCGCCACGCCAAGACTGGCGCCGCGACGAACCAGATAGTCGGAAAACAATCCGCCGCACCAGGTCGAGACGATCGCCAGAAAGGGCGGGATCGCCCCGAAGATGCCGAGCTGCTTCAAGCTGAAGTGATGAACATCGACCAGATAGCTCGGATACCAGGTGATGAAGAAATAGACCGCGTAGGCGCGGCAGATATAGCCCAGCATCATGCCCCAGACGGTGCGATGGCGCAGCAGATCGCTCCACTTGACGGCCTTGCCCGTGGTCTCGATGCGCCCACCCGCGGCCTCGATATAAGCGAGTTCATCGGCCGGCAGCCGCTTCGACCGACGCGGCGTCTGGAACAGCGTGAGCCACAACAACACCCAGGCGGCGCCGACCACGCCGATCGTGACGAACGCCATGCGCCACCCGCTGAAGGCGATCAGCGTGGTGATGATCGGCAGCGACAGCGCTGAACCGAGTTGCTGGCCGGTATCGGCGATGCTGGCGGCGAAGGCCCGCTCGTGGCGCGGAAACCATTGGCTCACCACCTTGACGCCGCAGGGCGCCACCGGCGCTTCGCCGATGCCGAGCATCAGGCGCAGGCCGATCAGCGAATGGACGCCTTGCGCCACCGCCGTCATCGCGGTCCAGAACGACCACCAGACCACCGCGACCGCATAAACCAGCCGGACCCCTAATCTGTCGATCAGCCAGCCGCACGGAATCTGGAACGCCGCGTAAGTCCAGAAAAACGACGACAGGATGATGCCTTTCAGAACCTGGTCGAAGCCATATTCCTGCTGGATAAAGGGAATCGCGATGCTGAGGCTGGCGCGATCGACATAGGCGATGGTCAGGCCGGATGCGGTCAAGACGATGATCAACCAGCGCATGCCGAAGCGGCGTGGCGGCGCCACGATGGCTGCGATGACTTCGCTCATGGGTCGTCCCTTCCCGGTTTTCGCATTTTTTATTCCACGGCCGAAAGGCCGCTTCAGATGTCGGCGGCAGTGGTTCGTTTAATGATGGCGTCTTTCCGCGTCAGCAAATCGGGCGCGAGTTCGGTGCCGAGGCCCGGCCCCGCCAGCGGATAGATCATGCCGTTTTCAATGCGCGGCATCACGGTGACGAGGTCGCGGTACCAGGTCGAGTAATAGGCGCGCACCGATTCCTGGAAAACGGCGTTCGGCAAATTCATCGCCAGATGGATCGAGGCGGCGAACACGATCGGGCCGGTGCAGTCATGCGGCGCGACCGGCCGCTGAAAGCCTTCCGCGACGGCGGCGATCTTGCGCGCCTCGCTGAGGCCGCCGCACCAGGAGACGTCGAGCATGACATAGTCGACCGCGTCCTTTCGCAGCAGCTCGATGAAGGATGCGCGCGTCGCCAGCGTCTCGCTGGCGCAGACCGGCAGGCCGGAGCGTTTGGCGTAGCTGGCCAGCGCGTCGGTATCCTGCATCTTCAGCGGGTCTTCGGCCCAGAACGGCCGGAACTCCTGCAGCGCGCGGGCGATCGCCAGCGCCGACGGCAAATCCCACATCGAATGCAGCTCGACCATCACCTCCATCCTGTCGCCCACCGCGTCGCGAATTTGACGGAACGGCCGCAGCGCAGTGTCGATTTCGCTGCGGTGGATGAAGTTGCCGCCATTGGCCAGCGCGAACGGATCGAACGGCCAGATTTTCATGGCGGAGATACCTTCGGACAGCAGGCTTTGGGCCAGCTCACCGGCGTCGCGGTTGAAAGCGATCTGATCGTCGTAGGGACCTTGCGATTTTTCGGCCGTACCGGCCACCACGGCGCGCTGGCGGCCCGAACTGTTGTAGCTGTAACCGGCGCAGGTGTTGTAGGTGCGGATGCGCGGGCGCGACAGCCCGCCGAGCAGTTGATGGATCGGCTGGTTGGTCGCCTTGCCGAACAAGTCCCACAGCGCAATGTCGATCGCCGACGCGCCGCGGATTTCGACCCCCGACGAGCGGAAGCCGATATAGGGCTCCAGCATCAGCTTGGAGATGCGGTCGATCTCGAGCGGGTTCGTGCCCAGCAACGCACGCGCACCCTCGGTGTGCAGATAGGCGGCGACCGCGTCGGCGCCGCGGAAGGTCTCGCCGAGGCCGATCAGGCCGGCATCGGTATGCAGCCGAAGCCAGAGAATATTCTGGTACTGCGGCAGTTGCACCGTCTCGATGGCGGTGATCTTCATGGCGGAGGGCGAAGCCACGCCTCATTCCGCCGCGATCAGGCCGGAACGTGGATTCAGGCCCCAATCGGCCAGCACGCCGCGCAGCCGGTCGCGGTCGGCGGCATCGAGGGACGCCAGCCCCGGCACGCGGACCGGTCCAACGTTGCGGCCGAGCAGCATCATGGTCTCCTTGACCACCGTGACGTTGGCGCCGTTGTTGAACCTGGTGCGCATCGCCTCGAACGGCGCGATGACATCGACCAGCCGTCGCGCCGCGGTGAAGTCGCCCGCTTCGAGCGCCCGCCAGATCGCCAGCGAGCGCGCCGGATCGATGTTGACAAGACCCGAGGTGAAACCGCGGGTACCCAGCGCATAGAACGGCGCGGCCCAGCCTTCGGCGAGGCCACAAACCCACACCGCCGGATGGCCTTTGGTGGCGCGCAGGCATTCGGCCAGCAGCATCAGATTGGCGGTCGCAAATTTCACGCCGGCGACGTTGGGATGCATGGCAATACGCGCGAGATCGCCGGCGCTGATCAGGTCGGAGCGCACATAGGCGACCAGCGGCAATTCGCTCGCCTCGGCGAGCGCGATGAAATAATCGGCCTGGGCCTGAGGCGCCGCGAACGGATCGAGCGGATGATGCGCCATCACGGCGTCGGCGCCGGCGCGTTTGGCGGCGCGCGCGGTCGCGGTCGCCTCGATCAGCGAACGGCCGATCGCTGCGGTGACAAGCGCCCGGCCGGCGACGGCGGTGATCGCGGCCTCATGCACGCATAGCACTTCGTCCGGCGTCAGCGCGAAGAACTCGCCGGTATTTCCGGCCGAGACGATGTTGTGCACGCCGGCCGCCGCCATATCGGCAACGATTGTTTTCAGCAGAGCAATATCGATCGCGCCTGAATTGTCATAGGGCGTGACGTGAACCCCGGAAATACCGGTCAGCCCCTGTCGAATGCGTTCAACGCTCATGGCAACTCTCCTTTGGTCTCTCTCCCCAGCACGGTTTCGACATGCTGCCGTCCCGAACGGATAATATGGTCACGCATGGCCTGTTCGGCGCGGTCGGAATCGCGATCGGCGAGCGCACGTGCGATAGCGCCGTGCTCGAGCAGCGCACGTTTGCGCTCGGCAGGATCGCCAAGCAACGCCACCCGCGTCGCGCGATCGTACATGCGCTGGCCTTCGAGCAGGCTTGCCAGATAGGCGCAGCGGGAGGCCGCCTGGATGGCGTCGTGAAATTTTTCATTCAGCACGATCAATTGCTCGACCGCGCCGGCCTCGGTGGCGTGACCCATCTCGGCGATGCAGGCATTGATCCCGGCGAGGTCATCGGCATCGGCGCGGCGCGCCGCTTCGCGCGCAATCATGCCTTCCAGCGCGGCGCGGGCCAGCATCATCTGCTCCGCCTGCCCGGCGTTGAACCGCGCATAGGCCCCGCGGCGCGGCTCGATCCGCACCAGCCCGTCGGTCTGGAGCCGCTGCAGCGCCGCCTTAACCGGCGTGGTAGAGACGCCAAGCTCGGCAGCAAGCAGGCGTTCATTGAGCTTGTCGCCGGGGCGAAAACGGCCGGAAATGATCGCTTCCCGCAGCGCCTCCTGCACATGGTCGCGCAGGCCACGCAGCATTGAGGGATCAAGCGGCCGGATTCGGCCATCGGTATGAGCCAAGGTCACGCTGTTGATGTCTGATATTTCAGATTACCTGTCAAGCACTTCGAAGAAGGCCAGCTGGAAGCTGGCGAAGCTGTCGAAAGTGTCCACGATGTCTCCGAACACGCGTCCACCTTGTCCCCGGTCCGAACACGCCGCGGGGTGAATAGGCTGCTCAACCCAAACTGTCGGGGATCATGTCGGTCTAGACGGTGGGGGCAGGCAACCCGTGAATCGCACAGGCCGCGCGCAAGGTGTTGACCAGCAGGCACGCCACCGTCATCTGGCCGACGCCGCCGGGCACCGGGGTAATCGCGCCGGCGACTTGCAAGGCTTCCTGGAAGGCGACGTCGCCGACCAGCCGGGTCTTACCGCCCTCACCCGGTATCCGGTTGATGCCGACATCGATCACGGTGGCGCCCGGCTTGATCCAGTCGCCGCGCACCATTTCGGGCTTGCCGACGGCGGCGTAGACCAGATCGGCGCGGGCGCATAACTGAGCAAGATCGCGCGACCGCGAATGCGCGATCGTCACTGTGGCGTTTTCGTTGAGCAGCAATTGCACCAGCGGACGGCCGACCAGATTCGAGCGGCCGATGACGATGGCGTTCATGCCTTCGAGCGACGGGTGCACGCTTTTGGTGAGGATGATGCAGCCGAGCGGCGTGCACGGCGACAATGCTGCAAAGCCGCCGGCCAGCCGTCCGGCATTGTTGGGATGCAGCCCGTCGACATCCTTGGCGGGATCGATGGCGTTGATGATGGTTTCGGTATTCAGCGACTTCGGCAGCGGCAATTGCACCAGGATGCCGTGCACGCTGGCATCGCCATTGAGCTTTGCGATCAGCGCCAGCACATCCTCCTGCGCGACGTCGGCGGGCAATTTGTGCTCGAAAGACGCCATGCCGGCCTCTTGCGTTTGCTTGTGCTTGCTGCGGACATAAACCTCACTGGCGGGATCGCTGCCGACCAGCACCACCGCGAGCCCGGGCGTGAGCTGATGTTCGCGCTTCACCCGCGCCACTTCGTCCGCGACGCGGGCGCGAAGTTCGGATGCTATGAGCTTTCCATCGATGATGCGGGCCGTCATCTCAGTCCTTCTTCATTTGCCTTCTTTGCAGCAGTCAGTTTTTGCAGAGCCGCGCCGAGCTTTGCGGGATCGCCATCGACGGCAATCTGCTTGAGGCGCGATGTCATTCCCGAGAGCACCCGCACCTTGCCCCTCGGCACCCCGAGCGCCTTCGCAAGCAGTTCCGTGACAGCGCGATTGGCCTCGCCGCCGTCGGCAATGGCGCGAACGCGGACCTTCACCACGCTACGGCCATTGGCGAGCGTTTCAACGCCGTCGATGTCGTCGCGACCGCCCCGCGGCGTCACCCGCAATGCGACGCTGACGCCCTCGGTGGAATAGCGCCAGGGATCCATGAGGCTCCGACAGACGGACGATCAGAACACGTAGGGATAGATGTAGTAGGTGATCACCCGCTGGATCAGCATGATGATCAGGATCAGGATGATCGGCGAGATATCGAGACCGCCGAGATTCGGCATGATCCCGCGGATCGGCGCCAGCACCGGTTCGGTGATCCGGTACAGGAACTCGGCCACCGCCGCCACGAACTGGTTGCGCGTGTTCACGACATTGAAGGCGATCAGCCAGGACAGGATCGCCGAAGCGATCAGCAGCCAGACGTAGAGATCGAGCACGATGAGGACGATGTCGAGAATGGCGCGCATGGCGAATGGGCTCGCGGGTTTGTCTGCCTGCTAGATATCGGTTCATCCCCCTGCAAACAAGGGAAGTTCCCGGCAAATGACGCGGAAAAACGGCGATTTCGCCGTTCTTGACTTGACCTTGGCGCGGATTGTAAATGGCGCCGATTGCTGGCCGCCCACCTTCGTTCCAGGCGAGCCGCGATGGGGCCATAGCTCAGCTGGGAGAGCGCGTCGTTCGCAATGACGAGGTCGGCGGTTCGATCCCGCCTGGCTCCACCAGCCTTCGCTCGCTTCGCGAGCTTCGGCTCGGCAAGCCACACGACCACGTCTATCGCAGCGAAGTGAGCGAAGGCTGCCCCGCCATAGCCCGAAGGGCGACGGCGGGCCTGGGAAGCACTTCAGGGCGACTACTTCCCCGTAAACCTTGGTGCCCTCTTCTCCATAAAACTCGCAACCCCCTCGCGGAAATCGCTGCCGCGCAGCGCCACCACCATTTCCCGGTTGGCGTCGATCGTCGCTTCCGCCAGCGTCTGGAATGGCACGTCGTAGAGCTGCCGCTTGATCACCGCCATCGCGCTCGGCGAGACCATATCGGCCAGATCGCGCGCATAGGCATAGGTCTGCTCGCGCAACTGGTCCGGCGGATACAGCCGGTTGACCAGGCCGATGCGCAGCGCTTCATCGCTTGAGACGCGGCGCGCGGACAACAGGAGGTCGAGCGCGTTGGCATGGCCGACAATGCGCGGCAGCATCCAGCTGATGCCATGTTCGGCGATCAATCCTCGGCGCGAAAATGCCGTCGTGAACACCGTATTGTCGGCGGCAAAACGCAGATCGCAATACAGCGCGTGCACCAGGCCGATGCCGGCGGTCGCGCCGTTCAGCATGCCGATCACCGGTTTGGGGATCGAGGGATAATAGGCGTAGCGCGTCTGCCAGTCGGACCTGCGGTTCATGTCGAACGGCGGCAGGCTGGTGGCGCGCCTGATGTCGTCGGGATCGAGCCCCTTCAGCGCATCCATGTCGGCGCCGGCGCAAAACGCGCGCCCTGAGCCGGTCAGCACGATGACGCGGACACCGTCATCCGCGGCGGCGGTCTCCATGGCATGGCGCACATCGCGCTCCATGATCGGCGTCCATGCGTTCATGCGCTCGGGCCGGTGCAGCGTGACGGTCGCGATCTTGTCGCTCACCTCGTAGAGAATATGCTGATAGGTCATGTCGTCTCCCCGTTGCCTGGCTTGACGCAAGCTTGCGGCTCGACATTAGCATATCTCTTAATTCGGAAAGGCTTTCGGGAGGCGCCGAAATTATTCCGCGGCTTCCGACATGGCCGACAACGGCACGCGCGCCAGCCAGCCGTCGAGAAACTGCTTCAGCCAGGCGCGCTCGGTCACGTCATGCACGGCGCGATCGGCGAAGTGATGATGGCGCGGGCGGGCGCCCGGCAATTCGAGGCGGGCATGGCCGCGCGTGGTCCAGCGATGCATCATCGCGTAGGTCACGTCGGGATGAAACTGGAAGCCGAAACAATGCTCGGTGCGAAACGCCTCGACCGGGAAATCGCTTCCCTCCGCCAGCAATTCGGCGCCCGAGGGAAGTTCAAATCCCTCGCGGTGCCAGTGATAGACGTGATCCGGCCAGTCCGGGCAAACCGACAGCCCCGCGTTGTGTCGGGCGGATCGGGTAATAGCCGATCTGGGCGCGGCCTTCCGGATGCGGCGCGACCTGCGCGCCGAGTTGCATGGCGAGCATCTGCGCGCCCAGGCAAATCCCCAGAAACGGCCGCTGCTCGGCAAGCGGCACCGATATCCAGTCGATCTCCCGGCGAACGAAATCATCCGGATCGTTGGCGCTCATCGGTCCGCCGAAAATCACCGCGCCGGCATGGCCATCCAGCGTTTCGGGCAAGCGGATCGCCAAAGCGCGGACGCCTGATATCGAGGGGATGCCCGAGTGCCCGCAGCGCATTGCCGACGCGGCCCGGCGTCGAGGTTTCCTGATGCAGGACGATCAGGACCGGCAGCAAGAGGTTCGTGCGTCGATTTTGCCCGGCTGAAACGACATCGATTTTTTCTTTTGGTATTTCGCGGCTACCAAACCCGATCATACCGAGATGGTTATTAACTTCTTATTGAAGCAAGTCGCGGGCCAAAAACGGGCTACCGAGGCGCTTTATCAGCGCTTCCGCAGCTGAAAACGGCCGACCGCCGCCAGGATAAACCCGCGCGGAAACAGCCGGAGCAGAAACGGCACGATCTTGATGCCGAGACCGGGCAACACTGCCCGCTTGTTGGCCATCAGCCCGCGATAGCCCGCCTGCGCGACATCGGCGGCGGAGACGTTGAGGATCGCCGAATCAACGCCGGGCAAAAATCCCGCCCTCGCCTGAAATTCCGACGGCACCGGGCCCGGACACAGCACGGTCACGCGGACGCCACGCGGCGCGAGCTCGCCGGCGCAGCGCTTCGCTGAACGACAGCACATAGGCCTTGGAGGCATAATACACCGCCATTCCCGGCCCCGGCAGAAAGCCGGCAATCGAGCCGACATTGAGGATGCCGCCGCGGTTGCGGATCAATTGATCGGAAAACCGCAACGACAAATCGGTCAGCGTGCGGATGTTGACGGCGATAATGCCGAGCTGCTCGGCGCGGTCGCGCTCGATCGCGGCGCCGAACAAACCGTAGCCGGCATTGTTGACGACGTATTCGACCTCCACGCCTCGGCCGCCAGCGCCGCGGCAATTTTGTCGCCGGCATCGGGTTGTTCGAGATCGCAGGGAATCACGATCGGCGGGGCGCCGCCGGCGGCGATGATTTCGTCCGCCAGCGCCGTCAGACGATCCGCCCGCCGCGCCACCAGCGCCACGCGATGGCCATTGGCGGCAAAAATGCGCGCCAGCTCGGCGCCTATTCCCGCCGAGGCACCGGTAATCAGCGTCACACGCTCGGTCACGATTCAAATGCTCTTAAATTAAATTACAGGTCATACGGCCAACACCGGACGAGAGCATACGCCCTAGGCGGGATGCAAGCCACCTGCGGGCATATCGGCGTGGTCAAACGCACACGTACTGCGAATCGAATGGCAATATTTTGCGGGCTTATCGGGCCCGGCAGCGGCCGTTGTCACATTAAAGATTCGTCATGTCCGCTAACGGTCGACTCCGCGGCTCGACGCCGGCGTGTCACATTGCCGCGTCTGCGACATCCGAACCGCCGCGTGACCGCGCGGATTGCCTGGCGGCCACGCGATGCTTGAGATCGATCCGGTCGCGCGACGACACGCCCAGCAGATCCGCCGCGCGCCAGACCACATTGTCCTCGAACTCGCTGACCTGGCCATCGGCATAGACCAGTTCCCACATCATTTCGACGATGCGGAGCCGGCCTTCCTCGTTCACCGAACGCATGATGACGCTGGTGAAATGATAGAGATCGACCGCCTCGCCCTCGACCAGCGTCGCGGACGCGATCAGTTTGTCCGCGGTGCCCGGATCGAGCCCGAAGCGGCTTTCGATCAGGCCGTGCAGTTTGCGCTTTTCAATGTCGGAAGGTTCGCCATCGAGCGAGACCACATGAATCAGCAGCGCCGTCGCCGCCAGACGAGACGCCGGTATCGTCGAAGCTCGCGATCCCCGTGCGCAATGGGAGAAACAACGTCGGCAATGAATTGGCGTAGTCCGTCCAGCATCAATCTTCCAGCCAAAATGGTGTGAAGCCTGTCTGCAAACATATGGATCGGAGATCCGACATGCGCAATCCGCGTCGAAGTTCCGCGAACGCATTACAGTTCGGCAATCTCGGTCACCGTCATTCCGGGACGCGCGACACCACGAACCTCAGATGTGCAATTGCACTTCGGGGAATCTCGAGATTCCGGGTCTGGTGCTAAACGCACCATCCCGGAATGACGAAAATCCATCACGGAATTTCGTAGACCACGATCTTGTCGGCGATGCCGCGCAGCGCGGCCTGCTTCTGGATCGGTGCAATCGCCTGCCTTGTCCAGCATCGCGGCCACCGCGGGCGCGTCGATCACCGGCCCGGTGATATGGATCGACTGCGACGTCGACAGGCCCTGAACCCTGTGCCGCGATATTGACGGTCTGGCCGAAATAATCCTGCCGCTCGTTGAGCATGACCGCGAGGCACGGACCTTCATGGATGCCGATCTTGACCACGAGGTCCGTGGTGCCGCGCTCGATATTGAGGGCTTCCATGGCGGCGCGCATCCGCAGGCCCGCGGCCAGCGCATGTTCGGGCCGCATCGAAGGTCGCCATCACGGCGTCGCCGATCGTCTTGACGACCGCGCCTTTCTCCGACGAGATGATCTCGAGCAATGCGTGGAAATGCGCGCGCACCAGATCGAAGGCGGCGAGATCGCCGACCCGCTCATACAGCGCGGTCGAGCCCTTGAGGTCGGTGAAGAGAAACGTCAGCGAGGTGATCTTCAGCCGCTGATCGATGTTGAGATTGTCGGCCTTGTAGACATCGCGGAAGGTCTGGTTGGTCAGCATGCGCTTGGCGGTGAGGAACGGCTTGCGCTTGCCGATCAAATGATGAAGCGCGTCGGCGGCGATCAGGACCGTCGGCAGCACCCGCACGTCGGTCTGGTTGTCGAGCGACAGCTCCAGCGGTCCCGGACGAAACGTGTTGGTTTCGACCGCCGCATGGGACTTGTCGTAGTTCAGCGACAACATGCTGCAACTTCCTCGGTCGGCTCGCCCTGAACGTCGATGAACCGCGCGGCATGCGTCACCGGATCGAACACGATGATGAATTGCGCCGGCAATTGCAGCGACAGCACCGTCTTCTGATGCGGCGGCAACTCAATTGCCTTCAGCACGACGTCATTGGAGAGCGAGGCGAATGATTCCTCGTCGAAATCGACGCCCGAACTCCAGAACACCTGCTTGAAATATTCCCAGATCGGCAGCGCGTTGGGATCATGCGCGGCAATCCGCCGGATCCTCGGACTGACCGTGAAGGCAACCTCGACCTGCTCGTCGACCGAGGCCTCATAGCCGCAGGCGCATAATCCGCAATGATAGTCGTCGTCCCGCAGCGATTTCAGCGTGCCATGGGCATCGAGCACGCCGCCGCAGCCGGGGCACAGCACATTCCAGGTCAGGTCGAACAGGCCGAGCCGGGACGCATGGAGAAAGCCGGAAATCACCCGCTCCTCGTCGAGCCCGGTTCGCCTGGAAAAATCCAGCACATTGATCCGGTTGAGCTCGTGATCCTCGCCGTGTCTCGATCAGCCGCTGGATGGCATCGGCCACCGATGGGTCGGCGGTCTGTTTCAGCGCTGAAAACTGGGCCTGGGTGTCGCTCATGCCGGGAGTTAGATGGGATCGCCAGACCTTCCAGGCAATGCCCGGCCAGGCAATGTCCCGTCAACGCGGCGTGATGCGAAACATCGGCGACCGGTCGGGCTGCGTGGTCACCACGCCGATCGGCATAACCGGCTCTTGTTCAAGCAGTTCGACCCGAAACGCGCCGATCAGCCTGGCCAGCGCCAGCGTGGCTTCGACCAGCGCGAAATGCGCGCCGATGCAGACCCGCGCCCCGACCCCGAACGGCAGATAGGCAAAGCGATCGGGCGGCGGCGCACCCGGCATAAAGCGGGACGGAATAAAAGCATTGGGATCCCGCCAGAGTTTTTCATGCCGGTGCAACAGCCAGGGCGCAATCAGGATCACGTCGTTCTTGCTGACCGGAAAGCCCGCAATCCTATCGGGTCCGGCGGCGGCGCGGGCGATCAGAAACGCGGGCGGATAAAGCCGCATCGTCTCGTCCACCACCGCGCGGGTGAATTTCAACCGCTCGATATCGAGCGTGCCGCTCGACGGTTGCGCCGCCGACCTCGGCGGCCAGTTGATCCTGGGTCGCGGGATCGAGCGCGAGCAGATACAGCGACCAGAACAACGCCGTCGCGGTGGTCTCATGGCCGGCGAGAATCATGGTCGCAATCTGGTCGCCGAGTTGTTCGTCGGTGAAGGCATCGCCGGTCTCGGGATCGCGCGCGGCGCCCATCAGATCGAACAGATCGCGCGGCGGGGCGCTCTGATCCTTGCCGGCGGCGCGGCGCTCGGCCATCAGCATCGCGACAAAGCGGGTCCATCGCTTGCGGAAGCGGGCGCGGGAAAAATCCTGCGGACTAGGCCAGCCCAGCGGCAAAATCAGATCGAGCAAATGCGGCCGCGCCAGCCGCGCGCCATATTCCATCACGAAGTCGCGCAAGGCCGCACCGTGACGGTCCATCCCGAACGAAAACATCGTACGCCCGGCGATCTCGAGCGTCATCCGCTGCATCGCCTCGCGCAGGTTGACCGGCGCGGCGCCCATCGTCCGCAGCCTGGCAATGGTCTCGTCGGTTGCGGCAATCATGTGCGGGATCAGCGTACTGACGGCGCGCGGCGTAAATGCCGGCGCCAGCGTCCTGCGCTGATGTTTCCAGGCGCGGCCCTCCGCAAGCAGCAAGCCTTCGCCGAGCACCGGGCGCAACACCCGGATGCCGGCCGGCGTTCGGGTGTAGTTCTCGTAATTGTCGACCAGCACATGCCGGATCGCGTCGGGCGCGTTGAGAATAAAACTGCCGTGTCCGAAGAAGCGGCCCTTGATGATATCTTCTTCGTAGGCGCGCTGGCCCCAGCTTCCGATGGCGCTCTTGCGCATCGCCGCGATCCGCCCGAACGCGGTCAGGTCTCCGGAAACGCGCGGCGGGCTTGGCGGCACCAGTGGCGAACGCGCGACCGGCATATCCCAGGCTTCGGCGATGCTCACGGGCTTCCTTTCGAAAAAACGACAAGCTCGGCGTAATGCACCCTATCAGGGCTCAAATCCCGGCGCCATGAAGGCGCGCCGCCGGAAAAAGGGGGCGAACCCCGACCGTGTCCTGCACCCTCGATAGCGGCCTAACCACTGGACAGCCAAGGACTTTCGCAGGCATCACTCTAACCCGCAGGGGAATCAGGCCAACGGGCCTGCCGCCAATGGAACGGACGATGACGGATCAGCCGAAACAGAAGAAGTTTGCCGCCGACGGCGTCACTGCGCCGCTGCGGCATCCGGTGTTCCGGCGCATCTGGCTGGCGAGCCTGCTCTCCAATCTCGGCCTGTTGATCCAGGGGGTAGGTGCGGCCTGGGCGATGACGCAGATGACGTCGTCCGCCGACAAGGTGGCGCTGGTGCAGACCGCGCTGATGCTGCCCATCATGCTGATCTCGATGCCGGCTGGCGCGATCGCCGACATGTACGACCGCCGCATCGTGGCGCTGGTCTCGCTGTCGATCGCGCTGTGCGGCGCGACGACACTGGCGGTGCTGGCGTGGCTCAATCTGGTGACGCCGGAGATCCTGCTGGTCTTCTGTTTTGTGGTCGGCAGCGGCATGGCGCTGTTCGGTCCGGCGTGGCAATCCTCGGTGACCGAGCAGGTGCCGAGCGAAACGTTGCCGTCCGCGGTCGCGCTCAACGGCATCAGCTACAATATCGCGCGCAGTTTCGGCCCGGCGATCGGCGGCATCGTCGTCGCTACCGCCGGCGCGGTCGCGGCCTTTGCCGCCAACGCGGTGCTCTATATTCCGCTGCTGGTCGTGCTGTTTCTGTGGCGCCGCACCAGCGAGCCGTCGCGGCTGCCGCGCGAACGGCTCAACCGCGCCATCGTTTCAGGCGTGCGCTACATCGCCAACTCGCCGTCGATCCGCATCGTGCTGGCGCGCACCCTGGTGACCGGGCTGATCGGCGGTTCGGTGTCGGCGCTGATGCCGCTGGTCGCGCGCGACCTGTTGCATGGCGGCGCGCAGACCTACGGCATCATGCTCGGCGCCTTCGGCATGGGTGCCGTGATCGGCGCGCTCAATATCTCCGAGGTGCGCAAGCGTCTTTCCGGCGAGTCCGCGGTGCGCGCCTGCGCACTCTGCATGGGAGGCGCGATCGCGGCGGTGGCGCTAAGCCGCGAGCCGGTGCTGACCGCGGCGGCGCTGGTGGTTGCCGGCGCGGTGTGGATGCTGGCAGTGGCGCTGTTCAACATCGGTGTGCAGCTCTCGGCGCCACGCTGGGTCGCCGGGCGTTCACTGGCGGCATTCCAGGCTTCGATTGCCGGCGGCATCGCCATGGGAAGCTGGGGCTGGGGACGCCTGACCGACGCGGCCGGCGTCGAAACCGCGCTGTTGACTTCCGCCGTCTTGATGTTTGCCTCGCCCGTGCTCGGATTGTGGCTGCAAATGCCGCGGGTTGGCGCGCGCAACGAGGACGCCGAGGTACTCGCCGATCCCGAGGTACGGTTGTCGCTGACCGGGCGCAGCGGGCCACTGGTCGTCGAAATCGAATATCGCGTCGACCAGGAAAACGCCCGCGCCTTTCATGGCGTGATGCAGGAAGTGCAGCTCAGCCGCCAGCGCAACGGCGCCTACGGCTGGTCGATCGCGCGCGACATCGCCGATCCCGAATTGTGGACCGAGCGTTATCATTGCCCGACCTGGCTGGATTATCTGCGCCAGCGCAACCGCTCGACGCAATCCGAACGCGCGCTGCATCAACGCGCGATCGATTTTCATCTCGGGCCCGATCCGATCCGCGTCCGCCGCATGCTGGAGCGTCCATTCGGGTCAGTGCGCTGGAAGGAAGAGACGCCCGACCGCGCTTCGAGCGAGGTGATTCCGGTGACATCAGCGGCGGCGGGTGGGAGTACGTGACGCCGTGCGGAGACGCGCGGAAGCAAATTGCCCCGTCGTCCCGGACAAGCGAGCGAAGCGAGCGCGATCCGGGACCCATACCGCGTGATCTGTCGATAAAAGCGTTGTCGCAGACGCCGTCTTTCAACAATAACGCCCGGTGGCTATGGGTCCCTGCTTTCGCAGGGACGACAGCTTCTTTCAGCGCTGCTACGCGCCCGTCACGCGCCAGATCACGTCGCCGACATCGTCCGCCATCAGCAGCGAGCCATCGGGACCGAGGGTGACCCCGACCGGCCGTCCATAGGACTCCTTCTCGTCCGGCGCCAGGAATCCCGACAGGATATCCCGCGGCGGGCCTGAAGGGCGTCCGTTGACGAACGGCACGAAGATCAGCTTGTAGCCGCTCAGCGTGCTGCGATTCCAGGAGCCGTGCTGCCCGATCGCCATGCCGTCCGGGAAACCCGGCAATGTGCCGGCCGGCATCCAGCACAGGCCCAGCGACGCGGTGTGTCCGCCCAGCGCATAGTCCGGCGTGATTGCCTTGGCGACCGCGGCCGGATCCTGCGGCACCCGATCGTCCACGGTCTGCCCCCAGTAGCAATAGGGCCAGCCGTAGAAACCGCCGTCGCGAACCGAGGTCAGATAATCGGGAGGTGTTTCATCGCCGAGACCGTCGCGCTCGTTGACAACCGTCCACAGCACGCCGGTCTGCGGCTCCCACGCCATGCCCACTGCGTTACGCAGGCCGCCGGCAAAGATGCGGCTGGAGCCGGTCGCCAGATCCAGCTCGTAGATCGCGGCGCGGCCATCCTCTACCTCCATGCCGTAATCGGCGATGTTGGTTTGCGAGCCGACGCCGGCATAGAGCTTCCGGCCATCGGGGCTCGGCAGCAGGCTTCGCGTCCAATGCCCGCCGGGCTTGAAGCTGACTAGTTTCTTTCCTTGCGCCGTGATGCGATCCGCGCCGGCCACATACGGGAAGGCCACCACGCCATCGGTGTTGCCGACATAGAACGTGTCGCCGAGCAGTGCCATGCCGAAAGGCTGGTTCAATCCTTCCATGAAGGTTTCGCGCTTTTCGGCGACGCCGTCGCCGTCGAGGTCGCGCAGCAAGGTGATGCGGTTGGCGCTGACGCCAAGAGCTGAGGCGCGCCGCATCGTCGCCTGCATCGCATAGCTGAACACGGTCCTTGTCGGTCCGGCGACCTGATTGGCCTCGGCGATCAGCACGCCGCCATCGGGCAGCACGTAGATCCAGCGCGGATGTTTCAGGCCGGCCGCAAACGCGTTGACCTTGAGCCCCGGTGCGGCCACCGGCTTCTGCCCCTCGCTCCATCCCCGCGCCGACGGCATCTTCAGCGTCGGGATCGCGCCCTGCGGCTTCGCCACCGGCACCACCGGCGCGCTGCCAAAGGCCGGCTCAGGCGCCGCACCCTGCAGCTTGCGCCATGCCAGCGCGACGCCGCCGATCACCGCCACGATGCGCGCGAAAATGCTCGAGAAGGTCATCCCACTGCTCCTGAAATCGTCGTCCTGGAATCTCGCATAAACTCAGCCGTCGTCCCGGCCTACGCGCCGGGACCCATACCGCGTCGATCTGTCGATAGACCACGGTCGCAGATGCCGTGCAGCCATGACGGCCGGTGGTTTTAGCTATCGCACGTAGTCGCCGCCGTCATTCCGGGACGCGTCGGAGACTCGAACCCGGAATCTAGATAAATTTCAGCCGTCGTCCCGGCCTACGCGCCGGGACCCATACCGCGTGATCTGTCGATAAACCTTGGTAGCAGACGCCGTCACACAATGACGGCCGGTGGCTACGGGTCCCTGCTTTCGCAGGGACGACGCGACGCTACTGCCCGTGATCGGCCAGGACCTTTGCGCAGGTCTTGCTCAGCCGGGCGCGATTTTGCTGCAGGCAGCCCAGAATGACCATATCGCCACTTTCCATCAGCGGCCTGCAAAAGCGGGCGACATCCCGCGCGCATCCCGGATCGGGACGCCCGCTCTGCGCGGACGCCGCGGAAACCATCAGAAGCAAAGGGATCATCAAAAGGATTCTGGTCATGGTGCGTGCCTGCCGTTCATGAACTCGCCTGCCTTCTAGTTCCCTCACACCGGCGCCGCAACGGCTATTGTGCCGCAGCTTTAGGCAGCAACGGACCAAAGGCCAAAATTAGTCGGCGGAACAAGGCCCTCGTTGGTGCGGTGTTAACACCTGGTTTGCATTAATGCCCTGCGGATGTGAACCAGGGGTAGAGTATGCGTAGTGGTGCGTTGGGTCTGATGTTGGGTACTGTGGTTGCGGCCGTCGCGATCGCCGGGGTCTGGTACTGGACCTCCTCACCGCGCGCCACTGTCGCAGCGCCTCAAACCATCGCCGCCGCCCAGCCCGAGCGGATTCCCGCCGCCGCCGCCAAGGCCCCAAAGGCCCGCGCCGACGTCGAAACGACAGCCGCTATTCCCGAAAAACCCGCCGTCGCGCCGCAACCCAAAACCGTTTGCGCCAATCCCGATGCGCTCGGCGTCAGCCGCGTCGTGGAAATCGACACCACGGGCGGACCGGGCTTCGGTTTTGAGCATTTCAAGCAGCTCGATTTCCTGACCGACAAGGAAGTGGTGCTGACCTTCGACGACGGCCCGTGGCCGGTGAATACGCCGGCGGTGCTCAAGGCGCTGGCGGACGAATGCACCAAGGCGGTGTTTTTCCCGATCGGCAAGCACGCCACCTATCATCCCGAAATTCTCCGGCAGGTCGCCGCCGCCGGGCATACCGTCGGCGCGCACACCTGGTCGCATGCCAACCTGAACGCGAAGAAGATGACGGACCAGCAGGCCAAGGACGAAATCGAAAAGGGCTACAGCGCCGTCAAGCTGGCGCTGGGTGCTGCGCCGGCGCCGTTCTTTCGCTTTCCGGAATTGCAGCACGGCCCCGCCGCGATGGCCTATCTCGGCACCCGCAACATCGCGATCTTCTCCTGCGACGTCGATTCCTTCGACTTCCGGGCCAAGGACGCCACCCAGATCGTCAACACCGTGATGACCAAGATCGACAAGATGGGCAAAGGCATCATCCTGATGCACGATTTCCAGAAGCACACCGGCGAAGCGTTGCCCGACGCTGCTGCGCCGGTTGAAGGCCGGCGGCTACAAGGTCGTGCAGATGAAAGCCAGGATGCCGCTGCAGACGCTGGCGGAATACGACGACGCGCTGGTCAAGGATATGAAGGTGCCGGTCACCAGCCTGCGTCCGGTCAACTCGGTGGTGCAGACGGTTTCGCAGTAGGCATCGGCCCCGGCGCGGCTGCCTCAGGCCCGCAAATAGCACGCCTTTGGCGCATTCGCCGTCCGCACCGGCCCGGAGAATTGCGGGCGAGGTTTTTGCTCGGGCGCGGATGGTGGATTTGCTGCCTTGAACTCCGCCCAGGCGGCATCGGACGACCAATTAACATAGCGGACGAAAGCACCCGACAGCGCCAGCAAAACAACCAGCTGGGCCACCGCGATTCTGACAATTCCCAGCCAAATGGCGCTACGGCTGGTCGGGTCTCGCTTTTCAAGTGATGACATGGATGCCTCCAAGGACTGGCGCGCTTCCGCTGGAAACGCGCCGTCGCCTCACCAATAAATCCCGTTCCGATGCAGCTCGTAGATCACGCGCGCTTCGGTGGATTCATGCCGGCGCTTCGGCTTTTCGACCTTGAGTGGCGGGGTATCTTTCCCGGCGACGGATTTCACCGTATCGGCCTTCGGCGGTTCGGCGTTGGTATCGACCGCTGGCGCTCGCTCGACAACTTTCGGCGCCTCCTCGACGGGCTTCGACGCTTCCACGACCGGCTTCGGCGCTTCGACGGACTTTAGCGCTTCGGTAGTTCCGGGCTGCTCGACGGCAGCCGGCTCATCGTTCGATGCCATGGTCAGGCCGCGCGGAACGCCGGCCTGCGCGGTTGCGGATGCCAGAACCATTGCGGTGATCAGAATGAATTTGCGCATGTGAAGTCTCCCTTGTTGATGAGGAGAGACTAGGCGTATGGGACGGAGGATTATGTGATTAAGATCACGCAGGCTCCACTATTGCGACACGGCAAGCATCGGTTGTAATTCATCCTCTGGCACATGAAGGACGCGACCTGACGCAATGCCGCTATGGCACGGGCACGCGTTCGACGGACTCGTCGTAGACCGGTTCGGTAACAGGATCGCATGTCATCAAAAGGCAAACGGGAGGCGGACGGTGGTGCAAACGAACGAACCATCGGAGATGGAGCTTACCAACCGCACAATCCAGCGGCTCATTGATGGAGAAGACCCTCTAACGATAAAGGAAGAGCTCGATCAGCAACTCGACACAAACTTGGCGGATCGAGTTTTTCAAGCGGCATTTTCGCGGTTTCACGCCGCGCGACAATCCGGGACGCTTGATGAGTTGCAGCACACTGTATATTTCGCGAAGAGACCCTCGGTTGCCTTCCAATCGCGAGCGGGGTTGAATGTTCTGATCCTCGGATTGGCAGTCACCGCATTTAGTTATTTTTCCGCTCCCGCCGGTGCGACCTTCACCATCTTTGTTGGCCTTATCGCTTATGGCGTTTGGCTTTTTATCTCAAGTTGACGCCCTCCGCCCTGTCCCGCTAGCGGTCCAGTTTGCAATCGATCAAACCTTGAAGCCACAAAAACTGCCAAGTGACTGGTGCCGCAAACAGGACTCGAACCTGTGACCCCGTCATTACGAATGACGTGCTCTACCAACTGAGCTATTGCGGCGGACCATGCGGTGGCGGGTTCAGGGCAGCCTGAAAACGCCCGCACCTGATATCGGGCACGGCCTGGTTTGGCAAGAAAAACAGCCCAATTGCGGGGCTGATTGACCCGCCCCGGCAGCAAAAAAGGTGCCCGGCCGGCCCGGCGTCTGGACGCAAGACCATTGGAACCATTGACCGACCACCGAGTTACCGCGTCGGCAGGAAAAGCATCAAAATGGTCAAACAGCAGCCCGCTCCAAAACGGGCCACCGACGATGAACGAAACTTTCGTCTGCTGGTGCAGGGCGTCATCGATTACGCGATCTACATGCTCGATCCCCAAGGCATTGTCGCCAGCTGGAATGCCGGCGCGGAGCGGATCAAGGGGTATTCGGCCGACGAGATCATTGGCCGGCATTTCCGCATCTTCTACGAGGAAAACGACCGCAACAACGGCTTGCCGGAGCGCGCGCTGGAAACCGCGCGGCGCGAAGGCAAATACGAGGCGGAAGGCTGGCGCGTCCGCAAGGACGGCACCCGGTTTCTGGCTTCCGTCGTGATCGATGCGATCCACGAGAACGGCGAGCTGATCGGCTTCGCCAAGATCACGCGCGATATCACCGAGCGCAAGAAACACGAAAGCGCCTTGCTCGACAGCGAGGCGAAGTTTCGGCTGCTGGTCAGCGGCGTGACCGACTACGCGCTGTACATGCTCGACCCCAACGGGATCGTCAGCAACTGGAACGCCGGCGGCCAGCGCATCAAGGGCTATGCGCCGGAGGAAATCATCGGGCAGCATTTTTCCAGGTTTTACACGCCGGGCGACCAGGCATCCGGCAAGCCGGCGGCGGCGCTGGCGCAGGCGGAGAGCACCGGCCGCTACGAGGAAGAGGGTTGGCGGGTTCGCAAGGACGGCACTTTCTTCTGGGCCAGCGTCGTCATCGACGCGATCCGCGCTGAAGTCGGGAGAGTTGCTCGGCTTCGCCAAGATCACCCGCGACATTTCCGAACGCCGGGAAGCCCAGAAGAAACTGGAGCGGATCCAGCAGCAGCTGGCCGAATCGCAAAAGCTGGACGCGCTGGGCCAGCTCACCGGCGGCGTCGCGCATGACTTCAACAATCTGCTGATGATCGTCAGCGGAAATATCCACAATCTGAAAAAGCTGGTCGGAGATCATCCGAAGGGCAACCGGTCGATCGAAGCCATCGAAATCGCGTCCCGGCGCGGCGCCCAGTTGACGCGGCAGCTGCTGACCTTTGCCCGCCGTCAACGGCTCAATCCGGAATCCATCAACGTGGCGGAGCGGATCACTTCGGTGCACGAGGTGCTGGTGAGCGGACTAGGCGGCGCGGTTGCGCTGCGGACGGAAATCGAACCGAATCTGTGGCCCGTGGTGGCCGACACTTCCGAACTCGAAACCGCGCTGGTCAATCTTGTCGTCAACGCCCGCGATGCGATGCCGGAAGGCGGCACCGTCACCATCGCCGCCCGGAATGCGACACTGGATGATCCGCAACATCCGGGCGATCATGTCGTGATCACGGTGCGCGACAATGGCGTCGGCATCCCGCCGGATATCCTGTCCCGGGTTTTCGACCCGTTTTTCACGACAAAGGCCGTTGGCAAGGGCACGGGCCTCGGACTTTCCCAGGTCCATGGCTTCGCGCACCAGGCCGGAGGCACCGTCAGCGTTGAGAGCGAGTTGGGACAAGGCACCAGCGTGAGCATCAGTCTGCCACGCGGACTGGCGGATGACTCGATTGGGCATCCCGAAATCAAGAATGTCGCCGGCGCCGGCAATGTGCTGTTGATCGAGGATAATCCCGAGGTCGCGGATGCGAGCGCAGGATTCCTCGAGCAACTCGGCTATTCGGTGCGCTGGGTATCCGGGGCCGACGCCGCGCTGAAAGAAGTCGAGCGCGATGGTATCGACCTGATCGTCAGCGACATCGTCATGCCCGGCAGCCTCGACGGATTGAAACTGGCGCGGATCATCCGGGACAAGCGTCCCGACCTGCCGATTCTGCTGACGACCGGATACAGCGACGCAGCCCTCAAGGTGGGATCGGAATTTCCGATTCTGGCAAAGCCGTATCTGATCCACGAACTCAGCAACGCGATCGCGAAACTCACCTAATGCGTGACGAGTTTCGATTGATCGATCCTTGCGCGTGTTCGGTCCACCTCTCCCCGGCGGGGAGAGGTCGATTTGCGCAGCAAATCGGGTGAGGGGGCGCTGCTATGACGAGAGACCGTAACCCCTCACCCGGCGCTACGCGCCGACCTCTCCCTGTGGGAGAGGTGGCCGGCCAGCGAGCAAATCGATTGAACTAAATTAGCCGATCTTCTTGTCATCCGCCCCAACGGGAGAGAAACCCGCGCCAGCCGCCGGCCTGGCTGTGGGCGGGACTGATCGGTTCGTCGAATTCGTCGCTTACTGGGCTCCTCATCGATGCCGGGATCGTCGGGCGCCCGGACGATGGGAATCACCGCCGGAATGGACGGGGACGGCCTTCGGGATATCCTGGCGGGCGCGGAACAAGGGGGCTGCCGCCACAACCACGGATTCGGTGGGCGGCGCGGGTGGTGCGGGCACCGCGACGGGAGCCGGATCGACACCCGCAGCCACCACCGGCGAATTGTCCTGCGCGGCCGGTGGTTCGGCTCGATCGGCGCATCGCTCGCCGCCTGAACCGGCGCCTCGACGCGGCGCGGGGGCGCTGCGGCCAGCATGGCTTCCTCGAACGGCGAGGATTCGATGGTGGCGTTGTTGTCGGAGGGCAGCGCCGCCAGCGGCATCTGCCACCGAAAGGCGTCGATCCGTCCCGACACCGGCGACACCGGCCGCCAGGAAGCGCTGACATATCCGTCCGCGGTCCACACCGGATCCTGCAGCGCGCGCACCGCGCGCAAGGTCCAGGCCCGCGCACGGCCGCTGTCGCCATGTTCGGTGCGCTCGATTTCCGCCATCAGCATCGCGACCCGTTGCGTCGGTGCCGCGATGAACGGCGCCAGCACTTCGCGCGCGCGGGCAAATTCCGATGCGTCGATGGCGGCGCGGGCGATCGCGAGCGCGCCTTCGATATGGCCGGGCGCTTTGGCGGCCAGCGTCTCGACCCGCACCAGCCGCTGCCGCGCGGAATCGCCGAGCTTTACATGGGCGTAGGCATCGGCGAGATCGGGATGCGGATGCGCCAGCCACGCCGCTTCCACGATCCGCATCGAACGCCGCACCTGATGCGCCTCGCTCTGGTATTTGCTGGCCAGCACCGCGGCCGGCACCAAAGTCGGCGCCAGCTTGACCGCTTCCATCACGCTTTCGCGCGACAGATCGCGATCGACCTTTTCCAGTTCCAGCGCGCGCGCCGTCAACAGCACGCCGCGCTGACGCCGCCATGTCGGCCTTGTCGATCAGTCCCGATGCGAGATTGTTGTCGAGGATGGTCAGCGCGCCGCTCCAGTCGCCCCGGGCGCAGCGAAATCCGAGCACCGCCTGCGACGCCCAGGTCGAGGCCGGCGACAGCTTCAGGGCTTCATCGGCGATCATGACCGCGGCGACCGGATCGTCGGCGCGCTGCGCTTCGATGAACAATCCGCGCAGGCCCAACAGCCGCGTGTCCTCGCGCTCGGCCATGGCGCGGAAAGCGCGTTGCGCGCCTTCGCGGTCGCCGTCGAGCTGCGCCGATTGCGCGTGCAGCAGCAGCGCCAGCGGATCGTTGGCGGCATGGCGGCGCGCGACATCGGCATGGGCGCGGGCCGCACTGGAATCGCCGTGGCCGATCGCGAGCAGCCCTTGGGTGATGGCATGACGGCCGCGCGCGGCACGCCGTTCGCGCCGGCTGCGCCTGATACGTCCGGGCATGCGCCAGAGCGCGCGCAAGGCAGCCCACACGATCAACGCCGCGACGATGACGATGCCGAGCAGCAGCACGAACACCGGCAACGACGGCTCGAGCGCTGCCAGCCGCCCCACGACAACACGACATCGCCGGGCTGATCGGCCACCCATGCCGCACCCGCGGCCGCGAGCGCGATCAACAGCAAAAACAGAATGATCCGGTACATTGAAGTCCTGTTGGAAGTCCTACTGCGCCGGCTTGGCGAGCGCGGCCATGGCATCGGCCGCGAATTGACGGGATGCGGCGAGCGCGGCGTCACGCGCATCGGCCTTGTCGAGCCAGCCTTGCGCGGCGGCGCGATCGGCCGGCGCCAGCGTATTCAACTCGCGCCGCGCCTCGTTGGAATCGTTGCGCAGCGCCGCCGCGGTGACCCGCGCGACGATGGCGCCGCGGTCGTTGCCGACGGCGTCGCGTGCGCTCGATGCGGACCAGTTTCGCAGCACCCGCCTGCAAGCGATCGACCATGACCGGCGCCGGCGGCGGATGTCTCCGGCGCGGCGGCGACAATTTTGGCACCAGCGTCAGCAGTTCGCGGCTCAGCACGGCGGCGCTCGGCACGCCCGAGGTGGCGAAAACCTTCGAGCGGCTTTAACGCAGCGGCATTGTCGGAGAGCGATTTCGCCGCCGCCAGCGCGGCGGGATAGGGATCGCCGATCCGAACCATGCACGTCGAGCAAGGCGGCCGCCACGATACGGCGCAGCGGCAGGTCGTCGGCGGCTTGCTGTCGGCGATCTTGGCGCCCTCTTGCGCGATCTCGGCGCCTTGCGCGCGCGTGGCGCGCTCGAGCTGGGCGATGCGCTCGTTGATGGCGGACAGATCCGGCGCGCCGCCGCTTCGCCCGGCGTCGATTTGGCGTCGTTGACGATCGCCGCCAGCTTTTCCGATTGCGCGCGCACGCCGGCGAATTCGTCGCGCAGCGACGCGAGCGATTTCTCCAGCGCCTCGATGCGCGCCGCCGCCGCGGGATCGGGCGGTGAAACCTGTGGTTTGCCGGCTTTGGATTCGACGACTGGCGATACGCGCGGCGAGACCGTCGATGGCTGCAGCGTTGACCGGAGGCGCGGCGACGGCGCCGCCGCCGGCGCGGCCATCCCAGCATCCAGGCCACGGCGATCACCAGCGCGGCGGCGACCAGGCCGGAAATGGGCGCAATGACCCAAGGTGAAATGGGCCGCGAAACGGGCGGCGGAGGCGCCTCGGAAACGGCTCCGGCCGCGCGACATTCTCGGCCTCCGGCGGCGCATCGTTCCCGGGCTCCGGCGCCGATCGTTGCCCGAGTGCCGGGTTTCGCTGGATACTTCGGTCGCTTCGAGGTCGATGGTCGGCGGTTCGCGCTTTGGGCCGGCCCGGATCCGGCGCCAATCCAGCATCTTCAGGCATCTCATCGACCATCCGGCGGTTCCTCATATCCTGTCGCGCTCAAAGCCGCCTTGTAGCGCGATCAGCCGCGCAAAGCACGGTCCAGCGCCTCAAACAGGGCATTTTCGTCCGGAGCGCGCGCCACCACGACCTGGCCGGCCCCGGCGTCGCGGACGATCGAGGCCACCGCGTCGGAGATGCAGCATTGCGGGATCGCCAGCGCCGATATTTCGACCCCGGCGACCCGCGCCGCTTCCAGAAAGGCCCGCGCGCTGCGCCGCGAATAATGCAGCACCGCCTCGATCCCGTTGGCCGCGAAAGCGTCGCACACCTCGCGCGGCAGGCCGGTCACCGGAATCATCCGGTAGGTGGTATGCGTGACCACGGTAAAGCCGCGCTCGCCGAGTTCGCCGGCCAGATCGCGCGCCAGATCCGCCCCCGCCAGATAGAGCAGCGTGGCTGGCCTTCTTCAGCGCTTTCGCCTTCACGCCTGCGAGCACCGCTTCGCGCAGCGCCGGCGGCGTCGCCATTGGCCGGGATCACATTGGCGAAACCGAGCGTTGCGGGCGGCGGCGGCGGTATGTTCGCCGACCGCGAACAGCGGCAGCTTGAGCAAGCTGCTGCCCGGCGAGGTGAGCCTCGATGCCGCGCAGCGCATTGGCGCTGGTGACGATGACGGCGCCATAGCGCGCATCGGCGTCGTCGTGGAAGGCGACCGGCTCGAACCGCAGCATCGGCGCCAGCAAAACCTCATAGCCCTTGGCGCGCAAGCCAGCGGCGGTGGCCTCGTCGTCAGGATGCGGGCGTGTGACCAGAACGGCCATGCTTCAGGTCTCTCGCCGGCAAGGTTTCCACGTCAACGGACGATTGCACCTTGCGACCTCACAATGCTACCGGATGTGACCCGCGACAGGCAAAAACGCTGGTTTCGACCGATAACGCAAGGGCTCACATTGGATAACGACGCGCCGATGCTGGTGTTGGGGATCGAGACCACCTGCGACGAAACCGCCGCCGCCGTGGTCGAGCGCCGAAGCGACGGATCGGGCCGAATTTTGTCCAATATCGTCCGCTCGCAGACCGAGGAACACGCCCCCTTCGGCGGCGTGGTGCCGGAGATCGCGGCGCGCGCCCATGTCGACGTGCTCGACGGCATCGTCGGCGCCGCCATGAAGGAAGCCGGGATCGGCTTTGCGCAGCTTTCGGCGGTCGCGGCTGCCGCCGGCCCCGGCCTGATCGGCGGCGTGATCGTCGGCCTGACCACCGCCAAGGCGATCGCGATGGTGCACGACACGCCGCTGATCGCGGTGAACCATCTCGAGGCCCACGCGCTGACGCCGCGGCTGACTTGCGCGCTGGCGTTTCCCTATTGTCTGTTTCTCGCCTCCGGCGGCCACACCCAGATCGTCGCCGTGACCGGCGTCGGGAAATATGTCCGGCTCGGCACCACCGTCGATGACGCCATGGGCGAAGCCTTCGACAAGATCGCCAAGATGCTCGGGCTGCCCTATCCGGGCGGGCCGGAAGTCGAGCGCGCGGCCCGTGGCGGCGACGCCAAGCGATTTGCCTTTCCGCGGCCGATGCTCGGACGCGCCGATGCCAATTTCTCGCTGTCGGGATTGAAGACCGCCGTGCGCAACGAGGCCAGCCGGCTAGGCCAGCTCGAGCCGCAGGACATCAGCGATCTCTGCGCCGGCTTTCAGGCCGCGGTGCTGGAATCGACGGCGGACCGGCTGAGCGTCGGCTTGCGGCTGTTTCACGAACAGTTCGGCGCGCCCCGCGCGCTGGTCGCCGCCGGCGGCGTCGCCGCCAACCAGGCGATCCGCAGCGCGTTGCAGGATGTCGCCGCGAAGGCGCAGACCACGCTGATCATTCCGCCGCCCGCGCTCTGCACCGACAACGGCGCGATGATCGCCTGGGCCGGCGCGGAACGGCTGGCGCTGGGCATGATCGACACCATGGACGCCCCGCCCCGCGCGCGCTGGCTGCTCGACGGCAACGCCACCGCGCCCGCAGGTTTTGCCAATACCCGCGCGGCGTTTTAGGCTTCAATGAAACGATATCACGCGATGCGTTCCTTCTTACCTCGCCCCGCTTGCGGGGAGAGGTCGGATCGCATCGCAGATGCGATCCGGGTGAGGGGGGCTCTCCCCGCGCGCCTCTCCATCGGAATTCGCGGAGACAGCCCCTCACCCCAACCCTCTCCCCGCAAGTGCGGGGCGAGGGAGCGCACCGAGTTCGGTTGATGCCTTCGTTCCAATCCGTCGCGGTGATCGGCGCGGGCGCATGGGGCACCGCGCTGGCCAGCGTCGCCGCGCGGGCCGGGCGTGATGTCATTCTGTATGCGCGCAGCCCGGAGAGCGCGGCACAGATCGCAGCCACGCACAGCAATCCGAAATTGTCCGGCGCGCGGCTGGACGCCGGCATCAAGCTGACCAGCGATGTCGCCGTTTCGCCGCGACGCGCGGACATCGTCCTGATCGCGACGCCGGCGCAGAACCTGCGTCAGGCTGTCACCTTGCTCGCACCGCATCTCGCCAAGGCGACGCCCGTGATCGCCTGCGCCAAGGGCATCGAGCGCGGCACGCATAAATTCATGACCGAGGTGATCGCGGAAGCCGCACCCGATGCGACGCCTGCGATCCTGTCGGGACCGAGTTTTGCCGACGGACGTGGCGCGCGGCCTTCCCACCGCGGTCACGCTGGCGGCAAGAGACGAAACGCTGGCGAGCGCGCTGGTGCAGGCACTGGGCTCGCCGACCTTCCGGCCCTATCACACCACGGATGTGCGCGGCGTCGAGATCGGGGGTGCGGCGAAAAACGTGCTGGCGATCGCCGCCGGAATCGTGGTCGGCAAGAAATTCGGCGCCTCCGCGCAGGCCGCCCTGACCACGCGCGGCTTCAGCGAATTGCTGCGGCTGGGGCGCGCCTGCGGCGCCCGCGGCGAGACCATGGCGGGGCTTTCCGGACTGGGCGATCTGATCCTGACCTGCTCCAGCCCGCAATCGCGCAATTTCGCGCTCGGCATGGCGCTCGGCCGCGGCGAACAGCCGGCGCGCGACAAACTCGCGGAAGGCGAATTCACCGCGCCGGTGCTGATCGAACTGGCGGCTTCGCAAGATGTCGATATGCCGGTATCAAATGCGGTGGCGGCGATCCTGAGCGGCGCCGTCGACGATCGACGAGGCGATCGAAAGTCTGCTGACGCGGCCGTTCAGGGCGGAGGGATGATCTCGCTCCCGTCATGCCCGCGCTTGTCGCGGGCATCCACGTCTTGATATTGAAGAAGAAAGACGTGGATGGCCGGAACAAGTCCGGCCATGACGAACATGTGGTGAGCGCCATGAACTACTGGCTGGTGAAATCGGAACCGTCGAGCTGGTCGTGGGATCAGCAGGTGGCGAAGGGCGCCAAGGGCGAAGCCTGGACCGGCGTGCGCAATTTCACCGCCCGGCAGAATCTGGTGAAGATGAAGAAAGGCGACCTCGCGTTCTTCTATCATTCCAACGAGGGCAAGGACATTGTCGGCATCGCCGAGATCATCAAGGAGGCCTATCCCGATCCCACCGACAAGACCGGCAAGTTCGTCTGCGTCGACATCAAGGCCGACAAGCCGCTGAAGACCCCGGTGACGATGGCCGCGATCAAGGCCGACAAGCGATTGGCCGACATGGCGCTGGTGAAATATTCGCGGCTGTCGGTGCAGCCGGTGACGGCGGAAGAGTGGAAGATCGTCTGCAAGATGGGCGGGATGTGAGGCTCGTCATTGCCGGGCTTGACCCGGCAATCCATCAATCTGCGAGAAATGTTTTCTGAAGATGGATGCGCGGGTCAAGCCCGCGCATGACGAGTAATCAAGCCGCCGCGGTCGCCACCACTTGCGCCAGCAAGCTGCTCGCGCTTCGACTGCGAGCGATAGCCCTTCATGGTCGCGGCGAAGCGCTCCAGGATGCCGTCTTCGAACGCGGTGACGATGGTGTCGTGCACATAGCTCTTGCGGCAGATCGCCGGCGTGTTGGACAGTTCATCGGCGGCGGCGCGAACGGCTTCCAGCACCTGCTTGCGGCGGCCGCGGGCGCTTTCGGCCGGTGAAATCCGCGACAGCGATTCCAGCACCACGGCGGAGGCCATCAGGGTGCGGAAATCCTTCAGCGAAATCTTGATGCCGGCGATCTCGCGCAGGAACGCGTTGACCGACGTGGTGGAGACGCCGCGGACATTGCCGGAATTGTCCCGGTACTGAAACATGCGCTTGCCCGGCACCTCGCGCAGGATGCCGATGGCGCGCACCAGCTTGGCGGCGTCGCATTCCTTGCGCACGGCCTTGCCGCCCTTGGCCTTGAAGGTCAGCACCAGATTGTCGTCCTCGATCGCGACATTGGACTTCAACAGCGTGGTGGCGCCGCGGGTGCCGTTGAGGCGGGCATAGGATTCGTTGCCGGGACGGATCGCGGTGCGCGCGATCAGTTCGATCACGGCCGACAGCGCGAATTCGCGCGTCGGCGCGTCGCCGGAAAGATGCGCCGAGACGTTGCGGCGGATTTTCGGCAAGGCCGCGACCAGCCGCGCCAGCCGGTGCGCCTTGCGCTGCTCGCGGACCTTTTCCCAATCCGAGTGATAGCGGTATTGCAGCCGGCCGGCGGCATCGCGGCCGACGGCCTGCAGATGCGAGGTCGGATCGGGGGCGTAGCGGACCTCGTCATAGGCCGGCGGTACCGCCATCGAGTTGAGGCGCTTGATGGTGCCGGCGTGGCGGATCGCGGTGCCATTGGCGCGAACGAAGGAATAGCTCTTGCCGCGCTTGATGCGGCGGATGGTCAGTTCGTTCTGGTCGCCGAGCTTGAGGCCAAGCTCCTGAGCCAGCTCTTCCACGGAGGTTTTGGCTGTGGTGTTCGGCGCCGCGGCGGGAGCGCGCTTTCGGCAATTGCCCGAGTGCTTTTGCCAGCGCAACAGCGGGATCGGCGGAAACGGGCCGCGCAGCCTCGAAATTCTGCTGATCCATCATGACTTTAGACGCCTTGCTCCGACTGTTCTTCCGGTAATGCCGATTATCGGTCTTTGGTTCCGGCGAGGCCGCCTGGCCCCGGGGAGGCCATTTAGGGGGTAACGCGCCGCATTGCGAGTCCTTCGTAATGGCTCAGAGGTTTCCAGATACCGTCGAGAGCCCGACTTCGCGCGATAACGTTGATTTTGGACTGCGGCGCAACGCGAATGTGATCGGCCGCCGGCTCTTCTGCCCTCCCACCACGCGCAAGAGCGCGTGGAGGGAGAGGACGTCGCCAGGCAGCGAAGCCATTGCTCTAGAGGGCATGACCCTTCTTGCGCAGCTCCTCGATCATCCGCTTCTGCATGTCGGCGGCGACCGATTGTCCGAATTTCTGCCCAGCGGTCATCGTTTGCTGCATGACGATCGGGGTCTTTTGCAGAAACTTCTGGCCCGTGGGTGTCTTGTAGAACGCCGTGAGGGCATGCAGGTCGTCGGCGGTAAAGTTGCTGGAATAGACGATCGCCACCGCCTCCGTCAGTTCGCCCAGACGGGACTGGAAACCTTCAAGCAGAATCGGTGTCATGACATCGTAGTCCCGATCGACCTCGCTGCGGCCCTGCACGATCGCCGGTTTCAGCGTTTTCATCAGCGAGGGCATCATGGCCTTGAATTGCTCGACCAGATTCATGGTGGTGACAAGTTCCTTCGCCGCGGCGAGGGAATCGGGAGACGGCGTTGGCGCCGGCGTCTGTGCCCGCGCCGGCGTCAGCAAGAGAAACATCGCAACGCCCAGGCCCGCGGCCCGGGACAGCCTACCCAACATCGGCACCTCCTCCTGAATTTTGCCGCGCCTTCGGTATCACAGCCGCGTATTCGGGGCAGCAGGGGTTGATGGCGCTGTCACGACAAAAGTGGCAAGCCTTTCCCCTTGCCGGGCCAGAATGCGGCGACGCATAATCGCCGCAACGACCAAGATGGCGTCGCGCGCGCCGCATTACTGACTGCGTGTTGGAGGAATTCGATGTCCGAGAAGATTTACGACGTGCCCGCGGAGTGGGCGAAGCGCGCCTTTGTCGATGACGCCAAATACCGCGAGATGTACGCCCGCTCGATCGAGGATTCCGACGGCTTCTGGGCCGAACAGGCCAAGCGCGTCGACTGGATCGAGCCTTTCACCAAGGTCGAGAACGCCTCGTTCGCACCCGGCAAGATTTCGATCAAATGGTTCGAGGACGGCGTCCTCAATGTCGCCTGGAACTGCATCGACCGGCATCTGGAGACCCGCGGCGACCAGACCGCGATCATCTGGGAGGGCGACAATCCTTCCGAATCCAAGCACATCACCTATCGCCAGCTGCACGACGAGGTCTGCAAGATTCGCCAACATCCTGCGCACCCGCAACGTCGTGAAGGGCGACCGCGTCACGATCTATCTGCCGATGATTCCGGAAGCCGCCTACGCGATGCTGGCCTGCGCGCGGATCGGCGCCATCCATTCGGTGGTGTTCGCCGGCTTCTCGCCCGACAGCCTCGCCCAGCGCATCACCGACTGCCAGTCCAAGATCGTCATCACCGCCGATGAGGGATTGCGCGGCGGCAAGAAAGTGCCGCTGAAGGCCAATGTCGATGCCGCGATCGCCAAGAGCGGCGGCGTCGATTGGGTCGTCGTGGTCAAGCGCACCGGCACGCCGGTCGAAATGGATCCGGTGCGCGATTTCTGGTACCACGAGGCCGCCGAGATGGTGACGACGGAATGCCCGGTTGAGCCTGATGAGCGCGGAAGATCCGCTGTTCATCCTCTACACGTCGGGTTCGACCGGCCAGCCCAAGGGCGTGCTGCACACCTCGGGCGGCTATCTCGTGTTCGCGTCGATGACGCATCAATACGTGTTCGACTATCACGACGGCGATATCTACTGGTGCACCGCCGACGTCGGCTGGGTCACCGGCCACAGCTATATTCTCTATGGGCCGCTGGCCAACGGCGCGACCACGCTGATGTTCGAAGGCGTGCCGAATTACCCCGATAATTCGCGGTTCTGGAACGTCATCGACAAGCACAAGGTCAACATCTTCTACACCGCGCCGACCGCGATCCGCGCGCTGATGCAGGGCGGCGACGAGCCGGTCAAGAAAACCTCGCGCCAGAGCCTGCGTCTGCTCGGCAGCGTCGGCGAGCCGATCAATCCGGAAGCATGGGAATGGTATCACCGCGTGATCGGCGATGAGCGTTGCCCGATCGTCGATACCTGGTGGCAGACCGAGACCGGCGGCATTCTGATCACGCCGCTGCCCGGCGCCACCCGGCTAAAGCCGGGTTCGGCGACGCGGCCGTTCTTCGGCGTGGTGCCCGAGATCGTCGATGCCGACGGCAAGGTGCTGCCGGGCGAAGCCCAGGGCAATCTGTGCATCGCCAAATCCTGGCCGGGCCAGATGCGCACCGTCTATGGCGATCACGCCCGCTTCGAGCAGACCTATTTCTCGACCTACAAGGGCAAGTATTTCACCGGCGACGGCTGCCGCCGCGACGCCGACGGCTATTACTGGATCACCGGGCGGGTCGATGACGTGATCAACGTCTCCGGCCATCGCATGGGCACCGCCGAAGTCGAAAGCGCGCTGGTGGCGCATCCCAAAGTTTCCGAGGCCGCGGTCGTGGGCTATCCGCACGACATCAAGGGCCAGGGCATCTACGCCTATGTGACGCTGATGACCGGCACCGAGCCATCCGACGCGCTGCGCAAGGAACTGGTGGCGTGGGTGCGCAAGGAGATCGGCCCGATCGCTTCCCCGGATCTGATTCAGTTCGCGCCGGGACTGCCGAAAACCCGTTCCGGCAAGATCATGCGCCGCATCCTGCGCAAGATCGCCGAAGACGAGCCCGGCAGCCTCGGCGATACCTCGACGCTGGCCGATCCCGCCGTGGTCGACGATCTGGTCACGCATCGGCAGAACAAGAAAGCCGGCGAGGCGTAGGCCGCTCAACCTCGCCCCGCTTGCGGGGAGAGGTCGAAGCCGAAGGCTTCGGGTGAGGGGGACTGTCCGCGAGTCGCGCTGGTTGAGAAAGCCCCTCACCATAGCCGATGCTTCGCATCGGCGTTCTACTATCGAGAACGGCGGCCATAGGCCGACGATGCCCCTCTCCCCGCGAAGTGCGGGGCGAGGGCGCAGACTTCCGTCGCTGCGCCGTCTCGCTGAAATATCGACCCCTCACGAAATCGTCAGGAAAAATCGTCGGGCGCGGCACGTTTCCGGACGAGTGTTGTTTTCAAGTCATTTACTTTGTTTGCGACATTTCCTTTTGTTGTCTCTCAGAATCGAGTCCCGATGCAGGCATCGGAAACCGGTTGGTTAACGCAAGCCGTTAAAATTGCGTCGGTAAAACCGTGGCTTGGCGGATTTAGGCGGAAATTGTCGGCCTTACGGGCGACCGAAGCAAATCGGAGAAAATAGAAAATGACATCGATGCGGATTGCGGTGGCGCTGGCGGCCATCATCGGGGCGGGACGCTGGTATCGACGGGGGCCGAGGCGCGGCCCGACATGGTCGGTTTCCGGGGCGATTATTCGCCGGGCACGATCGTGGTGAAGACCAATGAGCGCCGGCTCTATCTGGTTGTCGATCCAAGCCATGCCATGCGTTATCCCGTCGGCGTCGGCAAATCCGGCAAGCAATGGGCCGGCACCACCCGCATCGACGGTAAATACACCAATCCGGCCTGGTCGCCGCCGGCGGAGGTGAAGCGCGACAAACCGTCGATGCCGAACGTCATCCCGGGCGGTTCGCCGCGCAATCCGATGGGCGTCGCCGCCATGACGCTGGCCGGCGGGGAATATGCGATCCATGGCACCAACATGCCGGGATCGGTCGGCGGCTTCGTGTCCTATGGCTGCATCCGCATGCTCAATGCGGATATTACCGACCTCTACCAGCGCGTATCCGTTGGCACCAAGGTGGTCGTCTCGCGCTGATTTTCGATCTCTGACCGAAACCTGAAAAGCCGCGCTCAAGCGCGGCTTTTTTGCGTCTGTGTCCTCGCGAGGCCCGCCGGGTTGGCCTGAAAGGCATCCGCGCGGCCCGCCAATTATTTTCCGATTTTCAAAATTTAACTTGACGCCTTCCGATTTATAGAATATCAGTATGCCGTCCCGTTCCTTCCAAAGGGGCGGCTCGCGATCGTCACGGACGCGGAGCGGGATGCGGTGGACGTGGTTGGCGCTATTGACGAACGGCGCCAGCGCGGACGGCGAAATCGTGTGGTCCTGACACCCTCACGCCGGTGTCAAGTCGGCGAAGACACATCGCCGGCGACGGTGGCAACAGAGCGAGGCTCACCGAGGAGAGCGCGGCATATGCCGTAAACCATTGCGCGGGGAATGTCGGGTGTTTCCGATGTGACCGTGGTGACTACACTGGTGTGCTTTTCTGTTTTCTGCACGCCGGGCTGCGGGTGCATCGTGCGCCCGGCATTCCCTGCGCCCTCTGCGGGCGGAGCGACATCTCAAGACTCGGGCGATTCACGCCGCGAGAACGCGGACTCATATCTATCAGCGTCATTGCGAGCGAAGCGACGTATCCGCGGATGGACCGTTCGAAATCCAAATCCACTTGCCTCGTCCCTGCGAAGTTCGAAGGCAAGACGCCGAGAGATTGGCGCGGTTGAGAACGAGATCCCTCAAAAATCCGAGGCGATGCCTTTGTTTTCCCAGTCGCCATAGCGGGTCGGCTCCGGGCCTTTCGGGCCCTGGAATTCCGCGGCGGGAGGCTGCACGCTAGCCTGTGCGGCGGCGCGACGCGCTTCGGCCTCGGCGAGCGCGCGCTGGGCGGCGGGCGGCAGCAGCTTGCGCTGCGCCGGTGATTCGGCGTCAGGCGGTGAAGTCCGTGACGAATTCCCAAGTCATGAAAGGTTCCAGGACTGCCGGCGTTGAGATTCAGCGCCAATCGTGTCGCAAAGATGGAATTGGCGTGCCGATTCTTACATTTGGCATATTCGCATGCCACGGGTGTTGTTCCTCCGATGGCGTACGCCTGTCGCCATCCTTCTCCCGAGTGATGTTCCAGCTCCATGCCTCCTCAGAGATTCGCCATGCCATCCGAAGTGCCCGGTCTTGCGGCACGGCGGATCGCAGCGGACATTCTCGACGGCGTGCTGCACAGGCGCCGCACACTGGACGAGCAACTCGACGGCGCCGCCGCGCATCCCGGACTGAAAACACTCTCCGACCGCGACCGCGCGCTGATGCGCCGGCTGGTGGCGACGATTTTGCGGCGGCTCGGCACGCTCGGCCACGTGCTGTCGCGGCTGCTCGATCGCGGCATCCCGACCGACGCGCCGCGCGCGCAAAGCGCGCTGCTGATCGGCGCCGCGCAAATTCTCTGGATGGATGTGCCCGATCATGCCGCGGTCGACCTTTCGGTGCGGCTGGTGCAGTCGGACCGGCGCGCGGCGAAATATGCCGGGCTGGTCAATGCCGTGCTGCGCCGCTGCGCGCGTGAAGGCCAGCCGCTGATCGACGAGGTCAAGGCGCAGACGCTCGATATACCGCCGTGGCTGCTGGCGCGCTGGATCGCGCATTACGGCGAGGCCGCCGCAAGACAGATCGCCACGACGCTGGTCTACGAGCCTTCGCTCGATATCACGGTGAAATCCGATGCCGCGCAGTGGGCGACGCGGCTGCATGGCGAGGTGCTGCCGACGGGCTCGTTACGCACCTTGCTGCAGGGCTCGGTGACCATGCTGCCGGGTTTCGCCGACGGCCAATGGTGGGTGCAGGACGCCGCCGCCGCCCTGCCCGCGCGCCTGTTCGGCGACGTCGCCGCCAAGACCATCGCCGATCTCTGCGCCGCGCCCGGCGGCAAGACGGCGCAGCTTGCCCAGGGCGGCGCGCGCGTCACCGCGATCGACCGTTCGCCGGGCCGCATGACCCGGCTGCGCGACAATTTGGCGCGGCTGACGCTGGACGCGGAAACCGCGGTTGCCGACGCCGTCGAGTGGGAAGCTGAAGCGAAAAACGGCAGCTTCGACGGCGTGCTGGTCGATGCGCCGTGTTCCTCGACCGGCACCATCCGCCGGCATCCCGACGTCGCCTGGCTGCGGCAGGAGACCGATATTGGCGCGCTGATGGCCGTGCAGAAGCGCTTGCTGCAAAAGGCGGTCGCGCTGCTCAGGCCCGGCGGAACGCTGGTCTACTGCACCTGTTCGCTGGAACCGGAAGAAGGCGAGCAGGCGATTTCGGCATTTCTCACTGCCGAATCAGCCGTGCGCCGGGTGCCGATCGAGGCCGGCGAGGTCGCAGGCCTCACCGAAATCGTGACGCCGGAAGGCGACCTGCGCACCCTGCCCAGCCACCTGCCGCATGACGACCCGCGGCTGGGCGGCCTTGACGGCTTTTACGCCGCACGGCTGGTTAAATCCTGAAATCACAAGGCAATTCGCCGCGGAGTCGGCTGATTTGCGCCGTTTCAGGAGGGTGTCCTGGTCGTGGTTCCGGATTAATAAGAATTTACGGCGAATCCGTCATCATCCAAGGCTGAGATCCCGCGCCGGGATTTCGAGCCGAAAATCCTGGGCAAGCATTAAAAGGCACGCGTGTCGGTCGCTCAACGCAGACGTATTTCGACGCTGGTCATGGGCCGCTTCGCGCGGAACCTGATGGCGCGCGCCAGCGGAGCCTCGGTGGCACTGTCGCAGCTGTGGCCTGGCCGCACCGACCGCCTGATCATCGCCCCGCACGATCTGCGTACCGCCGACGCCACCCGCGCGGCTGAAATCTATGCCGGCCGCTTCGTGTTCGCCGGCAAGATCGTCACTTGCCACGGCCGCTCGATCTTCGATCTCGATCCGCCGTCGGAAGATTGGGAGGTGGCGCTGCTCGGCTTCGGATGGCTGCGGCATCTGCGCGCCGCCGATACCGCGCTGACCCGCGCCAATGCGCGCTCGCTGGTCGACGACTGGATTTCAAATCCGGCGCGCAAGCGCTCGATCGGCGGCCGCGCCGATGTGCTGGCGCGCCGCGTGATCTCGCTGCTGTCGCAGGCGCCGCTGGTGCTCGGCGACACCGACGGCAAATTCTATCGCCGCTATTTGCGCGGGCTGACCCGCGAAATCCGCTATCTGCGCTACACCATGCTGGATATTCCCGATGGCGTACCGAGGCTGCAGGTGCTGATCGCGCTGTGCTACGCCTCGCTCTGCCTCGCCAACCAGGCGCAACATATCCGCGCCGCCACGCGACAACTCTCCGACGAATTGCAGCGGCAGATATTGCCCGATGGCGGGCATATTTCGCGCAATCCCGGCGCGCTGATCGAGCTTCTGATCGACCTGTTGCCGCTGCGGCAGACGTTTGCCGCGCGCAACATCCCCCCGCCGCCGGCGCTGTTGAACGCGATCGACCGCATGATGCCGATGCTGCGGTTTTTTCGCCATGGCGACGGCAGCTTCGCGCTGTTCAACGGCATGAGCAACGCGCAATCGGATCTGGTGGCGACGCTGCTGGCCTATGACGACACCCACGGCGCACCGATGGCGAGCATGCCGCATACCGGCTTTCAGCGGATCGATGCCGAGGCGATGACGGTGATTATGGATACCGGTCCACCACCGGCGCCGAATGTCAGCCACGATGCCCATGCCGGCTGTTTGTCGTTCGAGATGTCCCACGGCCCAAGCCGGATCGTGATCAATTGCGGCATGCCCGCCACCGGACGCGACAACTGGCGCAGCTTTGCGCGCGGCACACCGGCGCACTCGACGTTGACCTATCATGGCACGTCGTCCTGCCAGTTCGTCGAACTCTCGGCGATGAAACGGCTGCTGCAGGGCGCGCCCGTCATCAGCGGCCCCACTGAAGTGGAAAGCCATCGCGAGGAAGTCGCCAACGGCCTGCTGCTGACCACGTCGCATGACGGCTACCTCGCGCCATTCGGCGTGCTGCACCGCCGGGTGCTGATGGTGGCGCCTGACGGCACCCGGCTCGACGGCGAGGACACGCTGGTGCTGGCACAGGGCGGGCGCATGAAGGGCGGCGATACCGATTACGCATTGCGGTTTCATCTGCATCCGTCGGTAAAAGCGAGCCGGCTCAGTGACGCCCGCGGCGTCATGCTGGTGCTGCCGAATCGCGATGTCTGGACCTTCGAGGCGCTCGATGACAAGGTCGACCTCGAAGACAGCGTATTCCTGGCGGGAACCGACGGCCCGCGCCGCACGGCGCAGATCGTGATCCAGCAGGATGCGCGGCAGGCTTCCAGCATTCGCTGGAGTTTCGTGCGCTCGACCACCTCGGCCTCCGCGACCACAGCCCGGCGCAACGCACAGCGCGAACCGGAATTGCCGTTGTAGAAAGCCTGTGCGAAGCCGCGAGGCCCGGTTTCGTGACTGCCGAAACCATGCTACGCGGCGGACTTATCAAGTGAGACCAGGAATGACCGACCATCCGCGCCGCGTGACCCGCGCATTGTTGTCCGTATCCGATAAATCCGGACTGATCGAATTCGCGCGCGCGCTGGCCGGTCACGGCATCGATCTCGTCTCCACCGGCGGCACCGCGAAAGCGATCGCCGCCGCGGGACTGAAGGTCACGGATGTTTCGGAACTGACCGGTTTTCCCGAAATGATGGACGGCCGGGTCAAGACCCTGCATCCCAAGGTGCATGGCGGATTGCTGGCGATCCGCGACAATGCCGAGCATGCGCAATCGATGAAGGATCACGGCATCGCGCCGATCGATCTCTTGGTGGTCAATCTCTATCCGTTCGAGGCGACGGTCGACAAGGGCGCCGGCTTCGAGGAGTGCATCGAGAATATCGACATCGGCGGCCCCGCGATGATTCGCGCAGCGGCGAAAAACCATGAAGACGTCGCGGTCGTCATCGAATCGCAGGACTATCAGGCGGTGCTCGACGAACTCGCCGCCAACAAGGGCGCGACCACACTATCGCTTCGCCGCCGCCTCGCCGCAAAAGCCTATGCCCGCACCGCCGCATATGACGCTGCGATCTCGAACTGGTTCGCACGCGAACTCAAAATCGACGCGCCGGATTTCCGCGCCTTCGGCGGCCGGCTGATCCAGCCGCTGCGCTATGGCGAGAACCCACACCAGACGGCGGCGTTCTATCGCACCCCGGATCGCCGGCCGGGCGTCACCACCGCGCGGCAGATGCAGGGCAAGGAACTGTCCTACAACAACATCAACGATACCGATGCCGCATATGAATGCATCGCCGAATTTGACGCGTCGCGCACGGCCGCCTGCGTCATCGTCAAGCATGCCAACCCGTGCGGCGTCGCGGAAGGCCCCGATCTCGTCAGTGCCTATCGCAAGGCATTGGCCTGTGATTCGACCTCGGCCTTTGGCGGTATCGTCGCACTCAATCGCATCCTCGACGCCGACGCGGCGCGCGCCATCACGGAAATTTTCACCGAGGTGATCATCGCGCCGGACGCCACCGAAGAAGCCATCGCCATCGTCGCCACCAAAAAGAACCTGCGGCTGCTGCTGGCAGGCGGTCTGCCGGATCCGCGCACCGTTGGCCTCACGGCCAAAACCGTCGCTGGCGGGTTGCTGGTGCAAAGCCGCGACAATGCCGTGGTCGACGATATGGCGCTGAAGGTCGTGACCCGGCGCGCACCGACCGACGCCGAGCTGCGCGATCTCAAATTTGCCTTCCGTGTCGCCAAGCACGTCAAGTCGAACACCATCGTCTATGCCAGGGAGCTCGCCACCGTCGGCATCGGCGCCGGCCAGATGAGCCGGATCGATTCCGCGCGCATCGCGGCGCGCAAGGCGCAGGATGCCGCCGATGAATTGAAGCTGGCGGAGCCGATGACGAGGGGTTCGGTGGTGGCGTCCGATGCATTCTTCCCGTTTGCCGATGGATTATTGGTCGCGATCGAAGCCGGCGCCACCGCGGTGATCCAGCCCGGCGGCTCGGTGCGCGACGACGAGGTCATCAAGGCCGCCGACGATGCGGGAATCGCGATGGTGTTCACCGGCGTGCGGCATTTCAGGCATTGAACAAATCGATCGTCGATCCCTGTGGCGGGAGACCGGCAATAGGAGAATCTGGACCTTATCACGCCAACAATATCCTGCCGAATCACGAGGAGGCGTTTTGCCACACGCGCCGGAAATCATATAGCATCTGCTGTAACGACGGCCTCTGCCGTATTCTGGATTACCCCGGAGTTAAATTGCGGCGGATTTCGATGACGTTTCTGGCGGCTTATCGGCTCGGACTGGTTGCGACGATCCTGCTGGTCATCGCGGCATGCGTCCCGGCCACCGCGCAGGTCCGTCGCGACGGCACCACGCCGCTTTCCACCGACGGTATTCATGCCGTTTCCGCCGAACACGGCATGGTGGTGGCGCAGGAGAAGATCGCGGCGCGCATCGGCGCCGACGTGCTCAGGCGCGGCGGCAATGCCGTCGATGCGGCGGTGGCGACCGGTTTTGCGTTGGCCGTGACCTATCCACGCGCGGGCAACGTCGGCGGCGGCGGCTTCATGGTGATCCATTCCAGGGATCGCGGCGAGGATATCGCGATCGATTATCGCGAGACCGCGCCGGCGGCGACCACACCGGGAATCTTTCTCGGGCCCGACGGCAAACCCGACGACACAAAGTCGCGCGCATCGGCGCTCGGCATCGGCGTTCCCGGCACGCCCGCCGGATTGGCGCTGGCGCTGGAAAAGTACGGTTCCGGCAAATTCACGCTGGCGGATTTGCTGAAACCCGCTATCGATCTGGCGCGCGACGGGCTCATCGTCGCCGACGACATCGCCGATACGCTGCCGGACGAATATCGCTGGCTTTCGCGCTGGCCTGCATCGGCGAAACTGTTCTCCCGAGCCGACGGCACCTCGCTGCACGAAGGCGACACGCTGGTCCAGACTGATCTCGCGGCGACGCTCTCGGCGATTGCGGAGCAGGGACCGCGCGGATTCTATCAGGGACCGGTTGCGGAAAAACTGGTGAAGGCGATCGGGGACGCCGGCGGAATCATGACGCTGGACGATCTCAGATCCTATCAGCCCGTCATCCGCGAACCGGTGCGCGGCACCTATCGCGGCTACGACATCATCTCGATGCCGCTGCCGTCGTCCGGCGGCGTCGTGCTGCTGGAGATGCTCAACATCCTCGAGGGCTTTCCGATGTCCGACATGAAGCAGGGCTCCGCGCCCTCGCTGCATGTGATGATCGAGGCGATGAAGCGCGCCTATGCCGATCGCGCGCGCTATCTCGGCGATCCCGCTTTCGTCAATGCGCCGATTTCGACTCTGATTGCGAAAGACTACGCGGCCAGACAGCGGGCCAGCATCGATCTCGATCGCGCGACGCCTGCAACGCAAGTGCTCACGCCGCCGCGCGAGGGCAGCAACACCACGCATTTCTCGGTGGTCGACAGTTCGGGCAATGCGGTCAGCAACACCTATACGCTGAATTTTCCCTATGGCGTCGGCATGGTCGCCGCCGGCACCGGCGTGCTGCTCAACAACGAACTCGACGATTTCACTGCCGCACCGGGCGCCTCCAATGCTTTCGGGCTGGTCGGTTTCGATGCAAATTTGCCGGGGCCCGGCAAGCGGCCGTTGTCCTCAATGTCGCCGGCCATCGTGCTGAAGGACGGAAAACCGGTTCTGGTGACCGGTTCGCCCGGCGGAAGCCGCATCATTTCGACGGTGCTGCAGGTGATCGTCGACGTGCTCGACTATCACATGGATGTCGCGGCTGCGGTGGCGGCACCCCGCCTGCACCATCAATGGCTGCCGGACGAGGTCAGAGTCGAGCGCGGCTTTTCCGAGGAAACTCTGGCCGGGCTAAGAGCAAAAGGCCATCGCGTGGTCGAGCCGCTGGGCCAGACCTCGGCCCATTCGATCGCGGTGACCCCTGACGGATTGCTCGGCGCCCCCGATCCGCGGCTTCGCGGCGCGGAAGCGGCGGGAGAATAGAAAGTGCAACGGGCAAAACGGCCCGGGAGGAGCAAAGATGACATCACTCAGAGGCAAGACGCTGTTCGTGTCCGGCGGCAGCCGCGGCATTGGGCTGGCGATCGCGTTGCGCGCCGCGCGCGACGGCGCCAATGTCGCGATTGCCGCCAAGACCGCCGAGCCGCATCCGAAGCTCAAGGGCACCATCTATACCGCCGCCGATGAAGTCCGCGCCGCCGGCGGCAAGGCGCTTGCCGGTGCTGTGCGATATCAGGGACGAAGCGCAGGTGATGGCGGCCATCGACAAGACCGTCGCGGAGTTCGGCGGCATCGATATCTGCGTCAACAATGCCAGCGCCATCAGCCTAACCGACTCGCAGATGACCGACATGAAGCGATTCGACCTGATGATGGGGATCAACACCCGCGGCACCTTCATGGTGTCGAAATATTGCATTCCGCATCTGAAGAAAGCGGACAACCCGCATATCCTGATGCTGTCGCCGCCGCTCGACATGAAGACAAAGTGGTTCGAGCACTCCACCGCCTACACCATGGCGAAGTTCGGCATGAGCATGTGCGTGCTCGGCCTCGCCGGCGAATTGAAGGCCGCCGGTGTCGCGGTCAACGCGTTGTGGCCGCGCACCACGATTGCCACCGCCGCGGTCGGCAATCTGCTCGGCGGCGACGCCATGATGCGCGCCAGCCGCAAGCCCGAAATCATGGGCGATGCCGCCTATGCCATCTTTACCAAGCCGTCGCGCGAGTTCACCGGGCAGTTCTGCATCGACGACAAGGTGCTCTACGCCGATGGTGTGCGCGACTTTGAATCGTACCGCGTCGATCCCTCGGTACCCCTGATGTCGGATTTCTTCGTGCCTGATGAAGACGTGCCGCCGCCCGGTGTCACAGTGCAGGCGCTACCCTCCGTAGGCGGGGTACAGAAGTCTCGCTAGGGATTTGCCACTGCGGCATGCGCTGGTCCGGGCATGGAGAGAATCTGGTGCTCTCGCGAAGGCTGATCGCAGGCGTGCTGGTCCTGGCCGTGCCGATCGGGTTGTGCTTCGCCTATCGCCCCGATCGCGCCATTCGCGTGGCGACGGCCATCGTCGCCGACAGCCTGTGTATGCGAACATTCGTATCGGGCCTCGATCCACAGGTCGTCTACATGGAAACGATGGAGCGTCCGGGCCTTCGTTGGCTGCGGTGGGTACTGCATTATCAAATCGATCGGACCGCCGGGACCGTGGACACCTCCATCCTAGGCCTATACGGCAGCCACTCCATATTTCGCGACGGATTCGGGTGCGTACTGCAACACGAATCGGAGCAGCCCTATTATCTCAAAAGCGACATCGAAGCTCTGAGGACCCCAAAGAGCCCGGCACTGCTCTCCGACATCGCCGGCCGCTCGCTGGTCGAACCGACCAATCCGGCCTTGAAGGCCGCACTCGATCATGCCTTCGAGGAACCCGCCACACCGCCGTTCCGGCGCACCAAGGCAATCGTTGTGGTGCACGACGGCAAGGTGATCGCGGAGCGTTATGCCGCCGGCGTCGGGATCGATACCCAGCTTGTCGGCTTCTCCATGACCAAGTCCGTGGTCAACGCGCTGCTCGGAATATTGACGCTGCAAGGCCGCATCTCCCCATCATTGCCCGCACCGGTTCCGGAATGGCGCGGCGCCACCGATCCACGCCGCGCGATCGAGGTCGAGCACTTGATGCGGATGACCACGGGGCTTGCGCTGGACGAAACCAATTCCGGCTTCGATCCGTCCAGCCAGATGTATCTGTACAACGATATGGCCGGCTTCGCCGTCAACGCCCCGATGATCGCGCCGCCGGGAACGCTCTGGCGTTACTCCAGCGCGACCACCCAATTGTTGGCGCGGATCATTCGCGACATCACCGGCGGCCCCGAGCAGACGCTGACGTTCGCGTGGCGCGAGCTGTTCAATCCGCTCGGTATGCGCCAGGTAACGCTGCAATTCGACGGTTCCGGCACGTTGCAAGGCTCGTCCAACATGCTCGCGAGCGCCAGGGACTGGGCGCGCTTTGGCCTGCTCTATCTCAATGACGGCGTCGTCGGAGGCAAGCGCCTGCTGCACGAAGACTGGGTGGATTTTTCCGCCGCCGCCACGCTCGATACCGACTATGGCGCCGGTTTCTGGACCAATCGCAGCGAACACGGAAATGCCAGGGGCCGTGCCCGCATGGGGATTCCGTGCGATGCGTTCTTTGCGTTCGGCAATCTTGGCCAGCGCATCGTGATCCTGCCAACGCAGCACATGGTGATCGTGCGTCTGGGCGATTCCGTCGACCCCACCGGCGATATCAGCGGTCTCGAACGGCTGGTGAAGGAAGCGATTGCGGCGGTGAGGCCGTAAATCGTCATTCCGGGATGGTGCGTAAGCACCAGACCCGGAATCTCGAGATTCCGGGCTCGATGCTTCACATCGCCCCGGAATGACCGAGGATGTCTCTACCGTCCCACCGAATACGGCCCGCCCTTTTCAAGCGCGCGGTTATAGGCGGGGCGTGCGTGAATGCGTTCGAGAAACGCCATTGCCTTGGGATGACCCTGCTCCAGCCCGGCGCGGGCGGCGGCGGCTTCCAGCGGAAAGCTCATCTGGATGTCGGCGGCTGAGAATTCGTTGCCGGCGAACCATTCGCTTTTGCCGAGTTCGCCTTCCCAATAGGCCATGTGCTGCTTGAGCTGCGGATTGACCAGCGAGGTCAGCGCCTGGTTGGAGACCTTGCGCACCAGCGGTCGCAGCAGCGCCGGCGCGCGCTTTGGCATCAGCGTGAACAACAGTTTCAGCAGCAGCGGCGGCATCGCCGAGCCTTCGGCATAGTGCAGCCAATAGGTGTAGCGCAGTCGCTCCGGCGTGTTCGGCGGCGGGATCAGGCGGCCGTTGCCGTAGGTATCGATGAGGTATTCGACGATCGCGCCCGACTCCGCGATGGTGTTGCCGCTGTCGGTGATGACCGGCGATTTTCCGAGCGGATGGATCGCGCGCAGTTCGGCCGGCGCGCGCATGTCGGGCTGCCGCTGATAACGCACGATCTCATAGGGCACGCCGAGTTCTTCGAGCAGCCACAGCACACGTTGCGAGCGGGAATTGTTCAGGTGGTGGACGATGAGCATGGCGTACCCCGAAAGATTTTGTGGGATGCGGTCGTGCCAGCAGGACAGGAGAAAGTCGAGATATCCAACGTTGGGCACATATTACCCGGGTGTTATTGACAGCGTAAATTTACCCGGATAATATTGGCTCCAGATTGGAGCTTCACATGAATCCGTCGTCAAATGCGGTTGTTATCGCCTTCGATGGCGACCGCCTTATAGCTTCCGGCGATCTTCGCGAGGTTGCGCGCGCGGCCAAGGAGACGCTCGAGCGGCACAAGGATGCGTCGATCCTGGTATTCGATGGCAGCACCAGCCTCCCGATCGAGATCGATTTACGCGGCACCGTCGAGGACGTTCTGGCGCGCCTGCCCGAGACCGCCGGCGCTCTGGCCACGGAAGATTCGGCGCATCCCGCGCTGCGCGGTCCCGGCCGACCGAAACTGGGGGTGGTCGCGCGCGAAATCACGCTGCTGCCACGGCACTGGGAGTGGCTGGCGCAGCAAAGCGGCGGCGCGTCGGTCGCAATCCGCAAACTGGTCGAGGAAGCCCGACGCAGCCATGAGAGCAGGGACCATCTGCGCCAGGCGCAGGAAGCGGCCTATCGTTTTATATCCGTGATGGCCGGCAACAGGCCGTATTACGAAGACGCGATCCGCGCACTGTTCGCCGGCGATCCAACAGATTTCGGAAAATTGATTGCGGACTGGCCCGCGGATGTGCGCGAACACGCGAACCGTCTGGCGCAAAGGGCATTTCACCACGAAACGCAAGCGCGTGCCGGTTGATCCCGCCAGCGTGAAACGGTAGGCTGATTGGAATGATAGGGATCATATAAGAACCGCCAGTTCTCTGGAGGGAGACCGCCGTGAGACCAGCCCCGCAATTCCTGTTCGATTTCGGCAGCCCTAATGCTTTCCTCAGCCATGAGGCGATCCCTGCAATTGAAAACCGGACCGGCGTGAAGTTCGAATATGTGCCGGTCCTGCTCGGCGGCATCTTCAAGGCCACCAACAACAAGTCGCCTGCCGAAACGCTGGCCGGCGTCAAGAACAAGCGCGAGTTTCACGCACTCGAGACCGAGCGCTTTGTCAAACGCTTCGCGGTCAAGCCTTACACCTGGAATCCGTTCTTCCCCGTCAACACCCTCAATCTGATGCGCGCCGCCATCGCAGCGCAAGCCGAGGGCGTATTCGAAACATACGTCGAAGCGGCCTTTCATCACATGTGGGCGGAGCCGAAGAAGATGGACGATCCCGAGGTGGCGATGAAAGCATTCAGTGCGTCCGGCCTCGACGCGGCAAAACTTTTCGCCCGCGCGCAAGAGCCCGAGATCAAGGCGAAGCTGATCGAGAATACGCAATCGGCGGTCGAGCGCGGCGCGTTTGGATCGCCGACCTTCTTTGTCGGCAAGGAAATGTTTTTCGGCAAGGAGCAGTTGCGCGAGGTCGAGGAGTTGGTTTCGGGCGGTTGAACTCGTCATTGCGAGCGAAGCGAAGCAACCCAGCTTTCTTGATGCAAGAAGCAAGCTGGATTGCTTCGTCGCTTCGCTCCTCGCAATGACGAAAGGAGTATGAAATGGAAAAGCGAAACGCGACCGTCGCGGTGATTGGCGCCGGCGACTATATCGGTGGCGAGATCGCGAAGAAATTCGCCGCCGAGGGATTTACCGTATTCGCAGGGCGTCGCGATGGCGCCAAACTTGAGCCGCTGGTCAAGGAGATCGAGGCATCAGGCGGATCAATCGTCGCGCGCACGCTCGATGCGCGGAAAGAAGACGAGGTCGCGGCCTTCCTCAATGACGCCGACAAGCATGCGCCGCTCGAAGTCTGCATTTTCAACGTCGGCGCCAATGTCAATTTCCCGATTCTGGAAACCACCGACCGCGTGTTTCGCAAGGTATGGGAGATGGCGTGCTGGGCCGGCTTTCTGGCGGGGCGCGAATCGGCGCGGCTGATGCTGCCGCGCGGCAAGGGCAATATCTTCTTCACCGGGGCGACCGCCTCGTTGCGCGGCGGCAGCGGCTTTGCCGCCTTCGCCAGCGCCAAATTCGGGCTGCGCGCGGTGGCGCAATCGATGGCGCGCGAGCTCGGGCCGAAGAACATTCACGTCGCCCATCTCATCATCGATTCCGGCGTCGATACTGCCTGGGTGCGTGAGCGCCGCGAACAGCTCTGGGGCAAGGAGGCGCTCAACAATCCCGACTTGCTGATGCCACCGGCCTCGGTCGCGGCGTCGTACTGGCAGCTCTACCAGCAGCCGCGCAGCGCCTGGACGTTCGAGCTTGAAATTCGCCCGTTCGGGGAAAAGTGGTGACGATACTCATTCACTCGTCATGGCCGGGCTTGACCCGGCCATCCACGTCTTTCTTGCTGCAATGCTGTTAGAGCGTGGATGCCCGGGACAAGCCCGGGCATGACGAGCTTCGTGTGACGTCCAGTTCGTTGTTTCAGCCAAAAACAAAAAGGAGCTTCCAAATGCGCATTCTTGTGGTCGGCGCCGGCGCCATCGGTGGATATTTCGGCGGCCGGATGCTGCAGGCAGGACAGGACGTGACATTCTTGGTGCGGCCGAAGCGCGCCGCTGAACTGGCTGGCGCCGGCCTCGTGATCAAGAGCCCCGTTGGGGACGTCACCCTGAAAAATCCACCGACGGTGCAGGCCGAAAAGCTCGGCGAAAAATTCGATATGGTGCTGTTGAGCTGCAAGGCGTTCGACCTTGAGGACGCGATCCGGTCGTTCGCGCCGGCGGTGGGACCGCAGACTTCGATTATCCCGCTGCTCAACGGCATGCTGCATCTCGATGTGCTCGACACAAAGTTCGGGCGCGAGCGCGTGCTAGGCGGGCTCTGCGCGATTGCCGTCACGCTCAACGACAAGCGCGAGATCGTCCATCTGCAGCCGATGCAATCGCTGAATTTCGGCGAACGCGACGGCACCCTATCGGATCGCGTCCGCGCTATCGCAGCGCCCATGACCGCCGGCAATTTCGGCGCGGTGGCCAGCGAAAACATCATCCAGGAAATGTGGGAGAAGTGGGTGTTCCTCGCCTCGCTGGCGGCGGCGACCAGCCTGATGCGCAGCCCGGTCGGCATTATCCTGGCCGTGCCGGGCGGCAGGGATTTCCTGCTCGGCATGCTCGATGAAATCCATCGCGATCGCGGCAGCCGAAGGCCACGCGCCGCGCGCGCCGTTCCTCGAGCGAACACGCGGCATGTTCACCGCGGAAGGCTCGCAAATGACGGCGTCGATGTTTCGCGACATCAAGGTCGGCGCGCCGGTCGAAGCCGATCATGTGATCGGCGACCTGATCGCGCGCGGTGATGCCGCCAAGGTGCCGGTGCCGAAGCTGCGTATCGCCTATACGCATCTGAAGGCGTATGAGAAGCAGCGAGGGTAGGGGTAAGCAGCCCTCAATCGCGGCTGAGTTCGATCGCCAATAGCCCGGCCAGAAATCCCGACAGGATCAATTGCATCCCAATTCCGATGCCTGTCACCGACAGCGTCACCAGACGAAGCAGGTTGGTGTATTCCACGTCTCCGAAGTTTACCTCTCCCCACGAAATAACCGCGGCGATGAGGCCGAGCAGACCCGCTATCAGAAAGAACGCACCAAGCGCCACCAACCGGTCAAGCGTGAACTGGTCGAGCCAAATTCTGTAATTGTCGTTGTACGGGACCAGCCGCTTGGCCAGCGCGTAGTTGCGGGCGATGGTGGCGAAGCACACGCTTTGAACGCCCACGATGCAGCTTGTGCAGGCGACCAGCATCGTCCTGATATCGAATCCCAGCCCACCGAAATGGACCGGCCCGAACAACAGCAGGCCGGTCATGGTTGCGCCAAACCAGATCATCACCAGACCGGGATAAAGAAACAGCCATCGCGGGGAATACAGCAGCAGGAACTGCAGATGCCGCCAGCCGTCACGCCATGTCCGCAAATGCGGCGGGCGCGACCTTCCATCTTTCGCCAGCCTGGTCGGAACTTCCGCGATTTTGAGGTGAGCCAAAGCGGAGCGGACCACCATTTCGCTCGCATACTCCATGCCGGTGGTCTGCAGTTCGAGCTTTAATATGGCTGCTCTGACAAAACCTCTCAGGCCGCAGTGAAAATCCCGCAACGACACCCGAAAGAACAGCCTGCCGATGAAACTCAGCACGGGATTGCCGAGATAGCGGTGGAGCGGCGGCATCGCTCCGGGTTCGATGCCGCCCGAAAAACGGTTTCCCATCACCAGATCGTTTCCGGCGCGAAGCGCAGCGACGAACAGATCGAGGTTTTCGAAATCATAACTATCGTCCGCGTCTCCCATGATGACGTAGCGACCGCGCGCCGCAGCAATCCCTCCTTGCAGCGCCGCGCCATATCCCCGGACCGGAATGTTGGCGACGCGCCCGCCCAGTGCGTTGGCAATTTCGATGGAGCCGTCGGTACTGCCGTTGTCGGCGATCAAAACTTCGCCGGTGATCCCGGTGCGCGCCAGAAAACGCTGCGCCTTGCCGATGCACACGCCCACTGTCTCGGCTTCGTTCAGGCATGGCATCAGGATCGTCAGCTCAAGGTCTTCCTGCGGGGAAAGCGCTTGAGCGGGATCGGACATCTATTCTTCCTTTGGGCGCAGCTATTCGGCCTGAGGTCAGGCGCCGCGACTCGCAAAGGAATATTCGTTGATTGGCGCCAGCGGGCAAGCCCGTCGGCGACCTTGAAAACCGCTGGAAATTTTGCGGTGATTGGAGCGGGCGAAGGGATTCGAACCCTCGACCCCGACCTTGGCAAGGTCGTGCTCTACCACTGAGCTACACCCGCATCCGGTGGATGGCGGCGATCGCTCGCCGGCAACGGGCAGAGCTATGCCAAATGCGGCCCGTGAATGCAACAGGCCTTGGCAGGCATCAAATCCGCTGGAGCGCCGATTATCGGGATATTGCGCGCAAATAGGCCGGAAAAGTTGCGTGAATGGCTGCTGACCGTCATCTGCCGCCTGTTTCCAGGGGAACCCGCAGAGAAAGCTCGCCCAACTTGGTCCGCAGCAACTCCAGCCATTTTCCAAACCAGCCCCGCAATGTCTCCGTCAGTTCATCGCGGCGGCCGGCATCGCAGTCGAATATCGCCCACCATTCGACGAATGCCCGGTTGCCGTCCACGATCGGCGTAATGCGCACGGTGGCCCGAAAATCCGTCATCGGCAGAGATGGCTGGTCGCAAAACTCATAGGTCTGGGAACGCTCGACATCGGACTGCGCCAGCAGCCGCTGCCGGATTTGCCGCTCCTGATAAAGCACGCTCCTGATCGCCCCGACGGTATCGCCGGATTTGCCGTCCTCGATATGGCTCTCGCCGGCGCCACCGACCCAGACCGGATAATTGTTGAAATCGCGAACGATTTTCCAGACCTCCGGGGCAGGCTGCTCGAACACGGTGCTGTAATAGGCTTTTGTCATCTCAATTCCTTCGTTGGACCGGGTTTCGGCGCGACCATGGGCTGCCAGACACCGGCCGCCCACCCGATATCGGAGAATGCAGGCACCGCCTTATGGGAGCGGCGCGCTCCGAAACGATTGAAATTTCCGGCTAAACCGCCATCTAGAGGCTCGGGCCGTGCTAGAACGGGCTCAATCCGCACCATAACCGGGCAAGACATCAGACGAGGATCACGTGACCATTATAGAGCAGGGCAGCGGACCGGCGCCGCAGGCGGCATCCGATCTGATCAAGGAAACCACCACCCAGACGTTCGTCAAAGACGTCATCGAGGAGTCAAAGCGCCAGCCGGTGCTGATCGACTTCTGGGCGCCGTGGTGCGGCCCCTGCCGCCAGCTGACGCCGATCATCGAAAAGGCGGTTCGCGCCGCCAAGGGCAAGGTCAAGCTGGTCAAGATGAACATCGACGAGCATCCGGCGATTCCAGGCCAGATGGGGATTCAGTCGATCCCGGCGGTGATCGCTTTCGTCAACGGCCAGCCCGCCGACGGTTTCATGGGCGCGGTTCCGGAAAGCCAGGTCACGGCCTTTATCGACAAGCTGACCGCGGGCATGCCGGGCGCGGGCGAGCCCAATATCGCTGAAATCCTCAAAGAGGCGGAGGCGGTGCTGGCGGAGGGCGATCCTGCCACCGCGGCCCAAATCTATGCCGAGGTGCTGGCCGCGGACGCCACCAATATCGCAGCCCTTGCGGGGCTCGCGAAATGCTACATGGCGACCGGCGCGATCGAGCAGGCCAAGCAGACCCTCGCCATGGTGCCGGAATCGAAACGCAGCGACGCCGCGGTCAAGGCTATACAGGTGTCGATCGACCTTGCCGAGCAGGCCAAGGCGGTCGGGCCCGTGACCGAACTCGAACAGAAGGTCGCCGCAAACCCGCTCGATCATCAGGCACGATTCGATCTTGCGACCGCGCTCAACGCCGGCGGCCAGCGCAGCGAGGCCACCAACCACCTGCTTGAAATCGTCAAGCGCGACCGCAAATGGAACGAGGACGGCGCGCGCAAGCAGCTGGTGCAGTTCTTCGAGGCGTGGGGCCCGACCGACGAGGCCACCATTGAGGGGCGCAAGCGGCTCTCGACGATTCTGTTTTCATAGCACTCCAGGCCAACCCCGGGATCGCCAATGCCGATCAATGCCGAATATCGCGGACCCGGCGACCTTCCCGAGGTGATTCCGGTGTTTCCGCTGCCCGGCGCGCTGCTGCTGCCGCGCGGCCAGATGCCGCTCAACATCTTCGAGCCGCGCTACCTCGCGATGGTGGACGATTTCTTTCGCGACGGCCACCGCTTGATCGGGATGATCCAGCCGGACGTCTCGCATTCGCATGATGAAGCGAGGCCGGTGCTGTTTCGGGTCGGCTGCGTCGGGCGTATCACCCAGCTCGCCGAAGCCGGCGATGGCCGCTATATCCTTGAACTGACCGGGATCGCGCGCTTCAAGCTGGTCGAGGAAATGACCGTGCTGACCGCGTACCGGCAATGCAAGGTGGATTATTTCCCCTACATCGACGATTTCACGGCGCGCAAGGGAGAAGAAGAGGTCAACCGCGACGCGCTGCTCGAGGTGCTGACGGATTTCCTCAAAGCCAACAATCTCAAAGTGGACTGGGAAGGCGTCGAAAGCGCGCCCAATGAAGCCCTGGTCAACGCGCTGGCGATGATGTCGCCCTACGGCGCGCCGGAAAAGCAGGCGATGCTGGAGGCGCCCGATCTCAAGACCCGCGCCGAGATCCTGATCGCGGTAACCGAGATGGATCTCGCCAAGAAGCGCACCAGCGGCGATCCGGGATTGCAGTAGTTCGCCTAAATCGCCGCCGGAGATTTGCATGCCGTTAAATCGTAGCTGGTTGAGTTTGGTGGTGCTGTTTGCTTGCGCGGGTATCCATCAGGCTCAGGCCCAGTCGGCGCCGCTGACCGGGAGCGCCGCCTTCGGCGACTGGCGCGCTGACAGACCTGGCGTAAGCCGCCTGATCAAGCCCGAGGATTTGCCGCAGCCAGGCGCCACACCTTCCGCCTCCAACGGCTCCCGGGTCGTCCCACGTCCGCGCGATGCCGTGCCGCAAGTACCTGCCGGATTCAAGGCGGAATTGTTCGCGGAAGGGTTGAACCAGCCACGCGAACTACGGGTGGCGCCCAATGGCGACATCTTCGTCGCCGAAACCGCGCCGGGAAATATTCGCGTGTTGCGGGCGGCCGATGGGGTGTCAAAACCCACGGTCAACGAGATTTATGCAAGCGGACTTGAGGAGCCCTTCGGGATCGCATTTTTCCCGAGTGGAGATAATCCGGAGTGGGTTTATGTCGCCAATACCGACAGTGTCGTTCGCTTCCCCTACCGGGCGGGCGATACCAAAGCGTGGGGCAAACCCGAAATCGTGGTGGCCGATCTGCCGCACGGCTACGGGCATTCGACCCGGGATATCGTCTTCAGCAAGGACGACAAGCGCATGCTGGTATCGGTCGGATCGGCAAGCAACGACGCGGAGGGAATGAGAAATCCTGCAGGCGGTTTACCTTCGTGGATAACTCAGCATCGGCTCGGTGCAAGCTGGGGCGACGAGACCAATCGCGCCGCCGTGCTGGCGTTCGATCCCGCGGGAAAGGGCATGAGCGTCTTTTCGAGCGGTATCCGCAACTGCGTCGGCCTCGCCGTTCATCCCGCCACCGGCGATTTGTATTGCTCGACCAACGAACGCGACGGCCTCGGCGACAATCTGGTGCCGGATTATGTGACGCGGGTCCGCGAAGGCGCGTTCTATGGCTGGCCGTGGTTTTACATCGGCGATAATGAAGACCCGCGGCATCGCGGCGAACGCCCCGACCTCAAGGGAAAGATCACGTTGCCTGACGTTCTTTTGCAGGCGCACTCCGCCTCGCTCGGCCTGACGTTCTACAATGCTGCGGCGTTTCCTGCCGAATACCGCGGCGACGGGTTCGCGGCCGAGCATGGCTCGTGGAACAGGTCCAGGCGCACGGGCTACAAGGTCGTACGCATCCGCCTTAGGGATGGTGTTCCGACCGGCGAATATCAGGACTTCGTCACCGGCTTCGTCATCGACGATTCCCGGGTTTGGGGACGGCCTGTCGGCGTGGCGGTCGCGCATGACGGCGCACTACTGGTGTCTGAAGACGGCAACGGCACGATCTGGCGGATTACGCACCCCTGAAAAAGGCGTGCCCTAATATCCCGCCACCGCGAGTGCCACGACCGCGCTCAGCGCCATCCATCCGAAATGGCGGCCACGGAAAATCCAGGCATTGCCGGCGATGCCGAAGCCGTACATCAAGGCCACGGTCACGATGATCCAGTGCCGCGCAAATTCCGATGCCATCCAGGGGACGGCGATCAGCAGCACACCGCCGCAAATCCATCCCACGGTACCTGCCTGCCAGCACAGCCGGATCAAATTGCGCAACCGGGCCGGTTCGATGGTGGCGCGCGCGAACACCCTGGTTTCGCCGAGCACGCCGTGGATCAGCGCCACCACGATCGCGGCTACGCCCGAACATTGCAGCAGAAGGTCGCGCATCGCAAACTCCTATCCGGAAACAACCATACATAACTGTATGGTACCATGGGGGACACGCTGGCGGCTGTCAATACAGTGGTGTATGGTGACTTGTCGCAGGGAAAAATCATGGCCGATCAACTCTCCGCCAGGGACTGGCTCGATCAGGGCCTCAGGACGCTGGCCCGAAGCGGTTTTACGGCGCTGAAAGCCGAGCCGTTGGCGAAGGCGATGGGGGTCTCGCGCGGCAGCTTTTACTGGCATTTTGCCGACATCGGCGCCTATCACACCGCGATCCTCAAACATTGGCGCGAGGTTGCCGCCGAGCAGATCATCGCCGGCCTCGAGGCCGCGCGGAAAGACGAAAGTCCGTTGCCTCTGCTGCTGCGCCAGGCGTTCGGCGGCAGACTGGTGCTGGAGAAGGCGGTTCGCAGCTGGGCCGCGCTCGACCCCGTGGCGCGGAATGCCGTGCAGGCGATCGATCGGCGCCGGGTGAGTTATGTGGAAAGCCTTCTGAGGGGAACCGGGCTGACGCCCGGCGTGGCGCGCGCCCGCGCGCAAATCCTCTATTGGGCGTTTATCGGCTTTGCGCTGTCGGACAAACCCTTGCCACGACAAAGACAGGCAGCCGTGCTGGACGAATTGCTTCGGATCGCGTCGCGATAGGGGAAGCCGACTGTACGTTTACAGGGAATATGCTACACGGCCGCAACCTGAGCCGGAGCCGCTGCATGTCATCCTTGCCCGAACGCCTTGAATCCACGGTCGATCCCAAACTGCTGGAAATTCTGGTCTGCCCGGTGACCAAGGGACCGCTGGAATTCGATACCGCGCGGCAGGAATTGATCTCGCGTTCGGCGAAACTCGCTTATCCGATCCGCGACGGCATCCCGATCATGCTGCCGGAAGAGGCACGGAAGATAGATTAGACTCGCGGAGAGAGATTACAGCGCCTCGCCTCTCAACAGCCGCGGCACGTCGCCCGACAAGCCCGCGGCCTGACGGATGAACAGGCTCTTTAACGGCGGCGCGCGGTCGACCAGGCCAAGCCCGATGTCACGCACCGTGCGCAGGAGCGTCGATTCGTTCGAGAACAGCCAGTTCAGCGAATTGGTGGCGAGCCCCATCGCCATAGTGTCGAACCTCCGCCAGCGCTGATAGCGGTCGAGCACATCGGCCTGGCCGAGATCAATGCCGAGCCGAGCCGCATCGACGATCACCTCGGCAAGTGCTGCGACATCTTTCAGGCCCATATTGAGCCCCTGCCCCGCAATGGGGTAAATCACATGCGCAGCGTCGCCGACCAGTGCCATCCGCTCGCCGATGAACGAACGCGCGACGAAATAGCCGAGCGGAAACGCGCGTGGCTTGTCCAGCGCCTTGATCTCGCCGAGATGCAACCCAAACCGCTGCTCGAGTTCGCGGTGGAATTCGTTTTCGCCGAGAGCGACAATGCGCGCGGCCTCGGCGCGGTGCTCGGTCCATACCAGCGACGATCGTTGTCCGGTCAGCGGCAGGATTGCAAACGGTCCCGCGGGCAGGAAATGCTCCTCGGCGCGGCCGTGATGGTCGCGCTCATGGCCGACGGTGACGACGATGCCGGATTGATCGTAATCCCAGCCATGGGTGGCGATCCCGGCGCGTTCGCGTAGTTTTGAGCGCGCCCCATCGGCCGCCACGAGGAGACCGGCCTCGATGACGCTGCCATCGCCAAGCGTGACGTCGACCCCGTCGGGACGCGAATCGAATGTCGTCACCGCGGTTGCCCTGAGATCGATGCCCTCAGCCACCGCGCGCGCGACCAGCGCATCGATCAGATGGCGGTTTTCGATCATGTGCGCAAACGGCTCGCCCGGTTCGACATTGCCCGCGAACGTCAGGAACACCGGACGGGTGGTATCCTCCAGTTTGGAATCGGTGACCACCATGTCGAGAATAGGCTGGGCTTGGGCTGCGACCTCGTTCCAGATCCCGAGGGCCTCGAACAGCCGGCGACAGGCGGCGACAATGGCGGTGGCGCGCGGATCGCGGCTCGGCCGCGCCTCGAGCGCCGGATCGGCCACGATCACCGGAATATCGGCGCCAAGTCCCTGACGCAACGCCAGCGCCAGCGCCAATCCGGCGAAGGCGCCGCCGCCGATGACAATGCTCCGCTGTGCCGACATGCTAAACCTGCTTACTCTTGTCACTTAACTGTACTTGCGCGGCGGTTATAGCTGGGCGAAACAGGTTCCCCAAGCTCTCGTCATTCCGGGATGCGCCATCCGATTGGATGGTGCGAGCCCGAAATCCATAACCACGATCGGGAGTATCGATTCCGGGCCTGCGCCAAGGGGCGCATCCCGGAATGACGAGGAACCGAAAGCGCGCCATGTCCAAAGGCCTGATTGACCTGATTTCCATCCTCGATCTCGAACCGATCGAGGTGAATATGTTTCGCGGCTCCAGCCCGAAGACGAGCTGGCAGCGGGTGTTCGGCGGCCAGGTGATCGGACAGGCGATGATGGCGGCGTGCCGTACCGTCGAAGGCCGCCTGCCGCATTCGCTGCACTGCTATTTCATCCTGCCCGGCGATCCGCAGATCCCGATCATTTACGAGGTCGAGCGCCTGCGCGACGGCAAGAGCTATTCGACCCGCCGCGTCACCGCGATCCAGCATGGCAACGCGATCTTTTCGATCATGGTGTCATTTCACATCGAGGAAGAAGGCGCGTTCGATCATCAGGACAAGATGCCCGACGTGCCGCCGCCGGAAAAACTCACCGCGGAGGAAGTCGCCAAGCAGCCGATGTTCCGCGAGATGCCGGATTTCATCCGCCGCTATTATGAATCCGATCGCCCGATCGAATTGCGCCCGGTCGAGCTCGGGCGTTATTTCGGCCAGAAGATCGACGATGGCCGCATCCATGTCTGGATCCGCACCGCCGCGAAACTGCCCGACGATCCGGCGCTGCACATGTGCGCGCTGGCCTATGCGTCGGACTTCTCGCTGCTGGACGCGGCGATGGCGCGCTATGGCCGCACGTTGTTCGACAAGCGCATGATGCCGGCGAGCCTCGATCACGCGATGTGGTTTCATCGTCCGTTCCGCGCCGACGAATGGCTGCTCTATGCGCAGGACTCTCCCAGCGCGCGCGGCGGCCGCGGCCTGACCCGCGGCATGATCTTCAAGCCCGACGGCACGCTGGTGGCCTCGGTTGCCCAGGAAGGCTCGATCCGCGAACGCAAATGATGGCGGCGATGCCCGGGCTTAGGCTCGTTCGACAAGCACTATTTGGGAAATATACCAGCGGACATACCATCCCAGCACCCACGGGATCGGGATGATGAAGATCGCAGCCAGAACGAAAGCCGTTGTCCGCCACAACACCTGCCAGCCCGAGCCGTTAAACGTGACCTCGCGCCGGGTGCCGGTGATGTGGCGGCACATCCACCGCAGCCACGCGGTGGTCACCCAGGCCCAACCGATAATGGTGAAGGCCAAAATATAGAGCAGCAGATACCACCCGACATAGCCCAGGGCGCTGCCGGTGAAGGCAAGCGAGGGTGGACGACCGTCCGAGCTGATATTGGCGACGATCCATCTGATCGTCATCCACGACAGAAACGCCTGCAGCGGAATGAGCAGAAAAGGCAGATACGGGTAGTCGCTGAAGCCGGAGTAGGAACACAGCGCCAGAACGACGAATACATACCAGATGTCGCCCGGCTTGCCGGTGAAGCCAAGATTGGGCCTCTGCGGTACGCGCAGGTGCTCGATGAACCACCGGTAGAAACTCGTCGCCGTCCAGGGCGCTGGAATTACCAATATGAAGCCGATCAGGAAAAGCAGCCCACGACCGAGCAGCGACCAGATGCTGAAATTGACGGAGAGGGGCTGGGCGATCATGGGCCCGGCCGGCAAGGGACCGCCCGCCTGCTGAGACAAGGGCGGCGGGCCTGAGCCGCCTGAGAGAAGGTCAGGGATTTCCCCGGCCTTCTGCCAGTTTGCCATGCCCTCGGTCCAGACCAGCATGTCTGCCGTGACTGTTCCCCTTGCGATCAACTCGCGCAGCTGGACTTCCGGATAGGGACCATGCTGCTGGCCCTCGGATGCATAAAACCAGGCTCGGTTCGGCATTTCATCCCCTTAAGGCGCCAGCGGGCGGCCGGAGAGCCAACAAAACCGCTGGCCATGGGACGGCATTTTGACGGATGATCCCGGTCCCTGTACAGGGGCTGTGAAGAGAACACGGGCCAGGTGCCGCATTGTTTTTCGGCCCCGTCGCAACTTTTTGTGCCATTCGCGCAGAAAGATGCCAAACTTGCGAGGAGGCGCAAATCCAGGGCGCCGACCTCGGAAATCTGGAAAATGAAAGGCCTGACCATGAAGCTCGTTGTCGCCATTATCAAACCCTTCAAACTCGACGAAGTGCGACAGGCGCTCACCGCGATCGGCGTCAGCGGCATGACCGTGACCGAGGTCAAGGGTTACGGCCGCCAGAAGGGCCACACCGAAGTCTATCGCGGCGCCGAATATGTCGTGAATTTTCTGCCGAAACTGCGGATCGAGATCGCGGTCGCGTCCGATCTCGCCGACAAGGCGGTCGAGGTCATCACCTCCAGCGCGCGCACCGGCCAGATCGGCGACGGCAAGATATTCGTCACGCCGATCGATCATGCGTTGCGGATCCGGACCGGCGAAACCGACAGCGACGCGCTCTGAACTGGTCCGCGCTCGGGCCGATCCAGCGACGTCCGCTGGCGACACGCTTCGGATCGCGAAGACTGTGCATCGCACCGGTGAGCGCCGTTCGCGCTGGTCCGGTCTCCCGGGATCGCAGTCCTCGATATTTCGCAGCGCGGCGAGGCTTTGCGGTAAATTCCCTACCTAAATACCTTTTTTCTGCCCTCCCCGTGGGCATGATTATGTCGGGAGTCTGTCATGCCTACATTTTAAGCAGGTGTGACTAGGCATTGAGCGCGGCCGAATAGCGCAGCTCGCGCCGGATTCCCATAAAGCCCGAAAAGGTCCGCGTTCATAGTCCGTTAGGGAATGCGGCCGATCTGGCACGGCATTTGATTCTATCGATGCTGGCTGTGCCCGCGTAGTGAACTTCTCCGCGTGGTGAACCTCAGTCGAGAACGCCCGGTCGTGTCTGGACCGGGCCCAAGCGGGGATAGGACCCATGAAAATTGTTATGGCGATCATCAAGCCATTCAAGCTCGAAGAAGTCCGTGACGCCCTGACCGCCATTGGCGTTCACGGTCTCACGGTGACGGAAGTCAAGGGATATGGCCGGCAGAAGGGCCATACGGAAATCTATCGCGGTGCTGAATATGCGGTGAGCTTCCTGCCCAAGATCAAGATCGAGGTCGCTGTCGCCTCGGACCAGGTCGACAAGACCATCGAAGCCATCACGACGGCCGCAAAAACCGGACAGATCGGCGACGGCAAGATCTTCGTCATCAATCTCGACCATGCGGTTCGCATCCGCACGGGCGAGGCAGATGCCGCGGCACTCTGATTTCGCGCTCAACCTTATTCAATCAGGAGTAAAACAAATGACGTTCAAACGTCCCTATAGCGCGGGATTGGCGGCCCTCGCAGTCGGCCTGTTCGCCGCGACCGCTGCCTACGCGGAGCCAACCGTCAACAAGGGCGACAACGCCTGGATGCTGACGTCGACGGTGCTGGTGCTGTTGATGACGATCCCCGGCCTTGCGCTGTTCTATGGCGGCCTCGTCCGTTCCAAGAACATGCTCTCGGTGCTGATGCAGGTATTCTACACCGTCTGCATCGTCACCGTCCTGTGGGCGCTTTACGGCTACAGCCTCGCCTTCACCGGCGGCTCCGACTTCATCGGCGGCTTCTCGAAAGCCTTCCTGATGGGCGTGACGCCGGATTCCAAGGCGGCGACATTCAGCGTCGACGCCAACATCTCGGAGCTGGTGTATGTCTGCTTCCAGATGACCTTCGCGGCGATCACGCCCGCACTCATCGTCGGCGCCTTCGCCGAACGCATGAAGTTCGCGGCGGTCGCGCTGTTCATCCCGCTCTGGGTGACGCTGATCTATTTCCCGATCGCGCACATGGTTTGGTACTGGGCCGGACCGGACGCGATCTCGGATGCGGTCAAGGCGCTTGCTGCGGCGGGTGACGCGGCGGCAAAGACTGCGGCGCAGGCCAAGCTCGATGAAGTCAACGCCGACGCCGGCTGGGTCTTCAAGAAGGGTGCGATCGACTTCGCAGGCGGCACCGTGGTGCACATCAACGCCGGCATCGCCGGCCTCGTCGGCGCGCTGCTGATCGGCAAGCGCACCGGTTACGGCAAGGACCTGATGGCTCCGCACTCGCTGACCATGTCCATGATCGGCGCCTCGCTGCTCTGGGTCGGCTGGTTCGGCTTCAACGCCGGATCGAACCTCGAAGCCAATGGCGGCGCCGCGCTCGCCATGACCAACTCCTTCGTCGCAACTGCGGCGGCGGCGCTGGCGTGGATGTTCGCGGAGTGGATCGTCAAGGGCCATCCCTCGATGCTCGGCGTCATCTCGGGCGCGGTGGCAGGACTTGTGGCGGTCACGCCCGCGGCCGGTTACGCCGGTCCGATGGGAGCGATCGTGCTCGGTCTCGTGGTCGGCGTGGTCTGCCTGTTCATGGTGCACCGTGGTCAAGAACGCGCTCGGCTATGACGACTCGCTCGACGTGTTCGGCGTCCACTGCATCGGCGGCATCGTCGGCGCGCTCGGCACCGGCATCCTGGTGAATCCGGCGCTCGGCGGCACCGGCATCATGGACTACACCACCGGCAAGATCGCCGACTACGTGTTCACCGACCAGATGATCTCGCAAATCTGGGGCGTCTGCACCACGCTGGTGTGGTCGGGCATCGGTTCGGCGATCCTCTACAAGGTCGTCGATGTCATCGTCGGCCTGCGCGCCACCGTCGAGGTGGAGCGCGAGGGCCTCGACATCACCGAGCACACGGAGCGCGCCTACAATATGTAAGTTCTCCCGGGGCGCGATCCCGAAAGGATCGCGCCCAGAACTACGGTTCGGGCACATACCCGGCAATGCCCCGACCGTCGAGGGGCTCCAGCGCAAGTTGGGGCCCCTTTCTTTTAGTGACCGCACAAAAAAATCGCGCTTTGGTTGCAGCCTGCAAGCGACAGAGTGAAGCGTGAGGCGCCCGGGCTATTTCTCGCTTTCCGGCTCGATCAACTCCACCGTCGGAAAATAATGGCGATAACGGCGTGTATCACGAGTCAGAAGTGGCAGACTCTCCACTGTTGCGTGGGCGCCTATAAAAAAATCCGGCAGCACACCGGTTCGGTTACCTCCAGCACTACGATATTTTGCAAAGGCTTTCCCGGCGAGAAACAGCGCCAAGCGCGAGGTCGGTGCGATTGTGACGCCAATCCTCGCCAGCGAGGTATCAAAATGCTCGATGCTTTGATAGCGAACCGACGTCTCGGAATAGATCGCGTCATTGATCAACAGCGGCCCGCGCATAGCGGCTTCCTCCAGCCGCACCAAAGACCAGTCCAACCATTTTGGATCTCCGGTAAGAACATCGAGCAGAACGTTCGAGTCTACCAGCGTCACGGTTATTCGCCGCGCGTTATGGCCATGATCTCATCCGTGGACAGTCCGGGGCCCGCACTACCAATTAATTCTGCAAACCGACTTGGCTGTCTGGTTCCGTCGGCTTTTTCAATGACAACGCTACCATCGGCAGCGCGCCGGAAAGCAACCTGACTGCCCGGAACGATCCCTAGGTGATCGCGAACCGGTTTTGGGATGGTGACCTGTCCCTTGCTTGTGACCGTCGTTGCCATCTTGGCCTCCGAAGTAATACCTTTAAATTATATGGTAATACCCTGCAAAATGTCCAGTTTGGCCGATGGTTAATCGCGTCTTAACCTCGCCCTATCTATGGTGGTCTGATCCTTTCTTGCGGCCGTCCCGGGTTTGGTCGGCCGTCCCAACCGCGTTGGCGTTTGACGTATGGCCATGACCGCTTCATCCCCCGCGCCGCAGGGCGCCGGCAATCCGGAAGGCGAACGTTCGCCATTCGCACGGCTGACCGAACTTCTGGCCCCGCACCAGCCCGCCAAACCCCTGATAACGCTATCGTTGGGCGAACCGCAGCATCCGGTGCCCGGCTTTGTCGGCCCGGTGCTAGCCAAGCACATCGCCGATTTCGGCCGCTATCCCATCGCCAAGGGGATCGAACCGTTTCGCCGGGCCGCCGCGAACTGGCTTGCCACCCGATTCGACCTGCCTCGTCCGGTCGATCCCGACAGCGAGATTCTGGTGCTCAATGGCAGCCGCGAAGGGCTGTTTTTCGCCGCGATCACGGCGGCCCGCTATGTCGGCGAGCGCAAGGGCAAGCCTGCGATCCTGGTGCCCAATCCGTTTTATCCGGCCTACGGCGCCGGCGCACGCGTCGCGGGCTGCGAGACGATTTACCTTCCGACCACGCTCGCCAACGGGTTCCTGCCCGACCTCGATGCGCTCGACGACGCGACGCTGGAGCGAACCGTGGCGATCTACATCGCCTCGCCGGCAAACCCGCAAGGCTCGGTCGCGTCACGCGAATATTTCACGCACCTGAAAACGCTCGCCGACCGCTTCGGGTTCATGATCCTGAGCGATGAATGCTATTCGGAAATCTACACCAGGGAAGCGCCCGGCAGCATGCTGGAATGCGCCGGGCCTGATTTTACCAATGTCGTCGCGTTCCAGTCGCTATCGAAGCGCTCGAACCTGCCGGGCATGCGGATCGGCTTTGCCGCCGGCGACAGGAAGTTTCTCGGCCTCTATCACGAGCTGCGCAATGTCGCCGCCCCGCAAGTGCCGGTGCCGCTGCAGCATGTCGCCATCGCCGCCTACAGCGACGAAGCGCATGTCGAGGAAAACCGCCGGCTCTACCGGATCAAGTTCGATCTCGCCGACCAGATCCTCGGCAATCGCTACGGCTATCATCAGGCCCGCCGGCGGCTTCTGCGTCTGGCTCGATGTGTCGGACCGCGGCGGCGACGAAGCCGCGACCGTGAAACTCTACAGGGATGCCGGCGTGCGCGTGGTGCCCGGGAAGTTACCTGGCGCGGCAGCAACCCGACGGCAGCAATCCCGGCGCCGGCTACATTCGCCTGGCGCTGGTGCAGGACAGTGAAACAACAGCCGAGGCGTTGCACCGGCTGGTCGAAATTCTGAAATAATCGCGAAGGCCTAGATGAGTATGCCAGCGATCGAACGTGTCATTCCCCTGGTCGGCCAATTGCCGGCGGCGATCCGCGAGGCGCTGGCACGTCGCCTGCGCGAACTCGCAGGCCTCGCGCTGCTGTCGCTTTCCGGAGTAGGGGCCGCGGCCCTTGCAACATGGTCGGTGCAGGACCCCAGCCTCAGCCATGCGACATCGCGCGCGATCCGCAACATTGTCGGCTATCCCGGCGCGATCGGCGCCGATCTGCTGATGCAGATCCTGGGTTTCGGCGCGATCATGCTGATCCTCCCGGTCGCGGTGTGGGGTTGGCGGATGCTGACCCATCGAACCTTCGACCGTGAAGCGCTGCGGATCACCTGCTGGATTCTCTGCACGGTCATAGCCGCGGGGTTTGCAAGCTGCTGGCCGCATGGCGGAGCATGGCCGCTGCCGACCGGGCTCGGCGGCGTTGTCGGCGACGCGCTGGTGCGCGCTCCCGCGGTGGTGTTCGGACCGCCCGGCATCATCTATCGCCTCGTTCTTGGGATCATTCTCGGCGCGGCGATGACCGCGACATTCCTGATCGCAAGCGGCATGGGTTCGCGCCCGCAGGAAGAGGAATTGACTGAGATCGAGGACGACGACGCGCCGTTCGTGGAAGAAGACGAACGCGGCTCGGTCTCGCTGGGATGGGCGTTTCATGCCGCGATGAGCGCGAAGGCGCGGCTGTGGCGGTTGCTGTCCTTTGCCTATGCGGCCGCTGGTCGCGAGCGCGCCAGCAGCCCCGCACCTCTTCATTCGAGCGGCAGGAGCCCAATCTGGGCGGCCGCGCAGCGCCGTCGATTGGCTCCGCAGGCCGACGAAGATTTCGAGAGACGAAGAGGACGAAGAAATTCCGGCCGTCCGCGCGCCGCGCAAGAAGGCCGCCGCCCCGGGTACCCCAGCGCAAATCATCCGACAGGTTCGAACTGCCGCCGGTCTCGGTGCTGACCGCGCCGAAGGCCTCGGATCGCCAGCCGCTCAGCAAATCCGAACTCGATACCAACTCGCGCGCGCTGGAAGGCGTGCTCGGCGATTTCGGCGTCCGCGGAGAAATCGTCAAGGCCCATCCCGGTCCCGTGGTGACGCTGTACGAACTCGAACCCGCACCCGGCATCAAATCGTCGCGCGTCATCGGACTTGCCGATGACATCGCGCGTTCGATGAGCGCGCTCTCGGCCCGCGTCGCCGTGGTTCCCGGCCGCAACGCCATCGGCATCGAATTGCCGAACCCGCATCGCGAAAAGGTCTATTTGCGCGAATTGCTGTCGGTCAAGGACGGCAACGAATTGGTCGCAAAGCTTCCGCTCTGTCTCGGCAAGAACATCGGCGGCGAATCCATCATCGTCGATCTCGCGCGCATGCCGCATCTCTTGATCGCCGGCACCACCGGCTCCGGCAAATCGGTCGCTATCAACACCATGATCCTGAGCCTGGTGTACCGGCTGCGGCCGGATCAATGCCGCCTGATCATGGTCGATCCGAAGATGCTCGAACTCTCGGTCTATGACGGCATTCCGCATCTGCTGACGCCGGTCGTGACCGATCCGAAGAAGGCCGTGGTCGCGCTGAAATGGGCGGTGCGCGAGATGGAAGAGCGCTACAAGAAAATGTCCAAGCTCGGCGTGCGCAACATCGACGGTTACAATCAGCGTCTGGTGGAAGCCAAAGCCAAGGGCGAAGAACTGACCCGCACCGTGCATACCGGCTTCGACAAGGAAACCGGCAAGGCGGTCTACGAGGACGAGAAGCTCGACCTCGAGCCGCTGCCCTATATCGTCATCATCGTCGACGAAATGGCGGACCTGATGATGGTCGCCGGCAAGGACATCGAAGGCGCGGTGCAGCGCCTGGCGCAGATGGCGCGCGCCGCCGGCCTGCATGTGATCCTCGCCACGCAGCGGCCGTCGGTCGACGTCATCACCGGCACCATCAAGGCCAACTTCCCGACCCGCATCTCGTTTCAGGTCACCTCGAAAATCGACAGCCGCACCATCCTCGGCGAAATGGGCGCCGAGCAACTGCTCGGACAGGGCGACATGCTCTACATGGCCGGCGGCGGACGCATCAGCCGCGTGCACGGCCCGTTCGTCTCCGACGAGGAGGTCGAGAAGGTGGTGCGCCATCTCAAGTCGCAGGGCCAGCCGGAATATCTCGAAGCGGTCACGGCGGAAGAGCCTGACCGATGAAGACGGCGCGGTGTTCGATTCCACGGGCATGGGCGCGGGCGAAGGCGGCGGCGACCTGTTCTCGCAGGCCGTGGCCATCGTCAAACGCGACCGCAAAGCCTCTACCAGCTACATTCAGCGCCGGCTGCAAATCGGATACAACCGCGCGGCGTCGCTGATGGAGCGAATGGAACTCGAAGGCATCGTCGGGCAGGCCAATCACGCCGGAAAGCGCGAAATTCTGGTCGAAGAAGAAGAAAGTCGCTTCTAAAGTTGTGTGATCGGACCAAAGGACTGCCCAACTTGCCTTTGTATTTTCACGGAAACCCGATATCTCCTTCCCCCGAAAGCGCGATAAAATCGCCGAGAGCCAGGCAGGACGACGCGTTGAATAAAAGCCCAAAATTCCGCAACCCAGAGCGATTTCGAAGCGTCCGGCAGACGCATCGGCCTGGCGTTGCTCACCGCAGCCTTCGTCATCGGTACGATGATCCCGGCCCGGTCTCAGACACCGGCCCAGATCTTCCCCGGCTCAGACCGTTCCGGTCCCAAAGCCCGCGCCGAAAGCCCGCAGCGGCGCCCAGATGAGTGCGTCGGACGGGCAAAAGGCTCCGTTAACGACAGGCGCGACCCCGGCTCGGCGCCGAACCCCGTGATTCCCGATCCGCGCCGGAATCTCCCCGCCAATATTTTCTCCACCTTCGATGCGAATCAAAAGGCTCAAGCCGCCAGAGTGAGTTCCTATCTGTCGTCACTGCAAACGCTGGTCGGAAATTTCGTTCAGGTCGGACCCGACGGCAGCAAAACCCGGGGCGATTTCTACATCCAGAAACCCGGCAAGGTGCGTTTCGAATACGACGAACCGAGCCCGATCGCGATCATCGCCGACGGGTCATCGGTTGCGGTGCGCGACCGCAAGCTGGCGACGCAGGACATTTATCCGCTGTCACAGACGCCGCTGCGCTATCTGCTGTCCGACCGTATCGATCTTCTCAAGGACACCAACGTTGTCAGCGTGACCTCCGATGATTTGTTCATCAGCGTCACCATCGAGGAGAAGCAGGCACTGGTCGGCACCAGCCGCCTGATGCTGATGATCGGTGCCAAGGATGGCCAGCTCAAGCAATGGACCGTGACCGACCCGCAGGGCTATGACACGACCGTTGCGGTGTACAATCTGGACAGTTCGAAGAAGTTCGATCCCAGCCTGTTCAAGATCGACTTCACCAGTTATCCGGTGGGATCGCCCGGTTGAGGCGTGTCTTTCCGCCTCTCGCGCTGATACAGCGTATTCATGCGGTTTTCCCTGACCACCTGGAATATCAATTCGGTGCGCCTGCGCATCGATATCGTCGCCAAATTCCTCAAATCGGTGCGGCCGGACGTGCTGTGCCTGCAGGAAACAAAATGCGTCGACGACGCATTTCCGCTGAAACGTTTCAAGCGCCTCGGCTATGAACACGTCGCGCTGAACGGGCAGAAGGGCTATCACGGCGTCGCGGTGGTATCGAAGCTGCCATTCGAGACAACGGATATCCGCACCTTCTGCGACAAGATCAATTCGCGGCATATTTCCGTCCAGTTCGGCGACAAGGCGCGGCTGGCAAAGCCACTGGTCCTGCATAATTTCTATGTTCCGGCCGGTGGCGATATTCCGGATCCCGCGCTCAATCCGAAATTCGAGCACAAGCTGAGATTTCTCGACGAGATGAGGGCGTGCGAGCCGTTGCATCCGCGCGGCGACGACCGGCATATCCTGGTCGGCGACCTCAATGTGGCGCCGCATGAAAACGACGTGTGGTCGCATAAGCAGCTGCTGAAAGTGGTGTCGCACACTCCGATCGAATGCGAGAAGCTGCTGGCCGCCCAGGCCCGCGGTGAATGGATCGACCTCGCGCGCGAGCGTTTTCCGATGTCGGAGAAGGTCTACACCTGGTGGAGTTACCGCGCCGCCGACTGGACGCTCGCCGATCGCGGCCGCAGGCTCGATCACATCTGGGTATCGCGCGCGCTCAAAGAGGGTGTCAGCGATTTCCGGATCACACGCGACGCGCGCGGCTGGGAGCGGCCGTCAGATCATGTGCCGGTGACGGCGACGCTGGAGGTTTAACGTTCCTCGTCGGTGAAGGCCGGAACCCATACCGCGTGATGTCGCGGTTACGCACGGCGGGCAGACACCTTCCGTACAATTGGTGCCCGGGATTATGGGTCCCGGCCTCCGCCGGGACGACGAAAACGATATGCTTAGCTTAGCTTAGCGCCTGCCATCATGATGTCGCTGGTGATCTGGCTGGTGCGGTTGGCAAATTCTTCGCGAAGCCGGCGCGCCGCGGTGGGGTCGCTTTCCAGCACGCGCTGAAACAGGCTGCGCGCGATGCGAATCACCGAGGAATCTTCCAGCGCGATCGCCGTGGCCGGCCGCTGCATGGCAACGATCAGCGCCAGCTCGCCGATCAATGCGCCGGGACCGACGACGATTTCGGCGCCGCTGCCGTCTTCCATACTGACCTGAAACGCACCGCGCTGAACAATGAATCCCGCATCGGCATCGTCGCCGATCTGGAACAGGAGATCGTCGCGGGCAACCTGGCGCTGCTCGCAGCCGATCGCCAGCATGCGCAGCGAAGCCGTCCCCAACAGGCGCAATGTCGGGACGCGCTCGAGCAGGGCAACATCATCTTCGATCGACATGCGGAACCAGATGACCGGGCAGCGCTGAAAATAACGCGAATCGCCGCCCGAATCGTATCACGGCACCAGCTTGTAGCCACCGGCTTCCGTGACCAGTATCTCGGGATTGGCTGCATCTTTTTCGATCTTCTGGCGCAGCCGGTAGATATGGGTTTCCAGGGTGTGCGTGGTGACACCCGAATTATAGCCCCACACTTCCTGCAGCAGCGTCTCGCGCGACACCGGCAGCTGGCCGGCCCGGTAAAGAAAGCGCAGGATCGCGGTTTCCTTTTCGGTCAGCCGGACTTTTCGGGCGTTGGCGCCGGTCAGCATCTTGGAGCCGGGCCGGAAACTGTAGGGGCCAACCGAAAACACCGCGTCTTCGCTGGCCTCATGCTGGCGCAGCTGCGCCCGGATCCGGGCCAGCAACACGGCAAAACGAAATGGCTTTGCGACGTAGTCGTTGGCGCCGGATTCCAGCCCCAGGATGGTGTCGGAATCGGTGTCGTGCCCGGTCAGCATGATGATCGGAGCCTTGAAGCCGCCCTTGCGCAGCGAGCGCACGACTTCACGCCCATCGGTATCCGGCAGCCCCACATCCATCAGCACGAGATCAGGGGAATTGGCCTTGGCGGCGCTGGCGCCCTTGGCGCCGGTATCGACGGCGGAGGCTTCAAATTCCTCATGCAGCGACAATTGTTCCACCAGCGTATCGCGCAGATCGGTATCGTCATCCACGATCAGGATCTTGCGGGCATTGGCCATGGTGTAGAATCCTTTTGGCAACCAGCTGGTCGTGAGGCGTTTTCAGCCGGGTCTTGATGGGTAAAATCGTGGCTCGTCAGATATTCGTTGGTCTTGAAGTAGGGAACTGTTGCAACTTCACAAGCACGAACCAAGCCTACTCCAGAATTCGCGGGCATTTGGATGAATGTCCTGTAATGCGGCAAAAAGGGGCATTTTCAGGCAAAGAGGGTATCAACGAGTTCAGGACCCCGATGAGAAGTGACGGCATTTCAAGTAGTTATCAGGCCCCTTTGGGTGATTGTCCGCTTGCCGCGGTCCGGATTAAGGCCGCCGCCGGCGATTCGCGCCGGGGCTGGCTCGTAGCCGGCGGACAGACCGTGCCGGTCGCTCTGGGTCGCGGCGGCATCCGGGCCAACAAGCGCGAAGGCGATGGCGGCACCCCCAAAGGCACGTTCCGGCCGCGGCAATTGTGGTGGCGCGCCGACCGCCATCCCCGGCCCCGCACTTTTTTGCCGGTTCGCGCCATTGGACCCGACGACGCCTGGTGCGAGGATCCAGCCAGCCGCCACTACAACCAGCCGATACGGCGGGATCGCACACACGACGGTGACCGGCTCAAGCGCGACGACCAGCTTTATGATTTCATCATCGAAATCGATCACAACACACAGCCGCGGATCAAGGGGCGCGGCAGCGCGGTATTTTTGCACCTGGCGCGCGACAGTTTCGGACCCACCGCCGGGTGCGTATCGATGACCAAGGGCGCGATGCTGCGGCTGCTGGCGCGAATAGGCCCCAGGACGAAAATCGTGATTGGATAGTTTGTAAATTTATAGCTCGAAGGAATCGGCGATGCTCGATAAAAGCCAGATAGCGGCGGCTTCACGGACCCTGCACGACAATTGGCGCGCCGGCACCAAGCTCGCAAACCTCGAAGCGTCCATGCGTCCGTCCGATCGCGCGGAAGGTTACGCTATCCAGGCAGCCCTCGAAAGTTATTCGACCGCTGATCTGTTCGGCTGGAAAATCGCCGCCACCAGCGAGGCAGGGCAAAAACATATCAATGTCGAAGGCCCGATGGCTGGACGCATCCTGGCCGATACCGTCATTCCAGACGGGGGCACCGCTTCCATGGCGGGAAACGAAATGCGCGTCGGCGAGCCGGAATTCGCCTTTCGCATGGCAACGGATTTGCCGCCACGCGCGTCGCCCTACACCGTGCAGCAGGTTCTCGATGCGGTTGGTACGCTGCATCCGGCGATCGAAATTCCGGATTCGCGATTCGCTGATTTTGTCAGCGCGGGTGCGGCGCAGATCATCGCGGACAACGCCTGCGCGCATCTATTTGTTCTTGGCGCGGCCCACGAAAGCGAACTGGCGCGCGCTCGATCTGGTCGAGGAGAGGCCGGTCATCATGCTGGGCGGCACGCAATTCACCGGTCACGGCAAGAATGTGCTTGGCGATCCCAGGATTGCGCTGGCATGGCTTGCCAATGAACTACGACAGCTTGGCGTGACGCTAAGGGCAGGCCAGATCGTGACGACAGGCACCTGCCATCCACCGCTGCCGATTCAATCGGGCGATTTGTTCGCGGCTGATTTTGGCCTTATGGGCAAGGTGTCGGTGGCGTTCAAGTAAGCAGATCACGCAGAAGTTTCCTCCATCATCCTGAGGTGCGCGCGCTTGCGCGCCTCGAAGGATGAGCCGCATGCACCGTTATCGCATCCATCCTTCGATGCTCTCCGAAGACGGCGAGCACCTCAGGATGACGGCGAATGTGTTGCACTACCGATGTCCGAAAATCGCCGAGCCGACGCGCACGTGAGTGGCGCCGAACTGGATCGCGATGGCGAAGTCGGCGCTCATGCCCATCGACAGATTCTTCAGGCCGTTGCGCGCTGCTATCTTCGCGGTCAACGCGAAATGCGGGGCCGGCGCGTCGTCGACCGGCGGAATGCACATCAGGCCGGAAATCGACAAGCCATATTTGTCGCGGCAACTGGCGATAAAGCCGTCCGCCTCTGCCGGCGCGACGCCCGCCTTCTGCGGCTCCTCGCCGGTATTGAGCTGCACGAACAATTCAGGCTGCCGCTTTTGAGAATTGATTTCCCTGGCTAACGCTTCGCAAATACTGGGACGGTCGACCGAATGGATGGCATCGAACAGCGCCACCGCCTCTTTGGCCTTGTTGGATTGCAACGGCCCGATCAGATGCAGCGCAATGCCGGGATGAGCCGACATTAACTCTGGCCACTTTGACCTGGCTTCCTGCACGCGATTTTCGCCAAAAACGCGCTGCCCCGCTTCGATCACAGGCGTAATGGTGCCCGCATCGAAGGTCTTGGACACTGCGATCAGCGTCACCGACGCGCGATCGCGGCGCGCTTCATTGCAGGCGCGGAAGATGTCGTACTCCACCGAAGCCAATGCATTTGGTAAAGACGGGGTCAGCGGCGACGGATTTTCGGGCATCATGGCGACTTATCGTTAGGTAAATTTACGGATTGGCTCGAATTTTACCAAGTTCAGGAAAGGCTTCTTGAACCCTTTTGACTACCTTGCGATTGGGGGTCGGGGAACAAAAATGTCACGCGTTACAATCAACCGCAAAAGAGTGGAACTCAAGAAGCTTCTCGGCATCCGCGCGCGGCTGGCGTTGCTGGCGCTGATTCTGGTGGCGCCGTTGATGCTGGAACGCGTGCGCTCGCTCGAGGACACCCGCGCCAGGCAGATCGCATATGCCACCCGGGAATTCCAGGACATCGCCCAGCGTAGCGTTCAGGCGCAGCGTGAAATCATCTCCTCGGTCGAGACCATGATAAAATCGGCCGCCTATATCAGGGCTTCGGCCGGAGGCGTCGGCCGCAGCCGCGATATCCTGCGCGCCAGCATGCAGGTCGAGCTGCCCTGGATCAGGAACATGTCGATCGTTGCCGCTAATGGCCGGGTGCAATGCTCGACATTCCCCGCCCTTGTCGGCGTCGACCTCAGCGACCGCGCCTATTTCAGGAAGGCGGTCGAAACCCACGGCTTTGCATTCAGCGATTATCTGTTTGCCCGGGCGACCAAGCTGCCGATGATGACCGCGGCCTACCCGGTGTCGGCAATCGCCGCCGGCGAAGATGCCGTCATTGTCGCCGGCATCAATCTCGACTGGATGTCGAAGATCATGGAGGATTTCGCCGGCCGGCCCGGCGTGTCAGCCGTGTTGATCGACAGCGAGGGAACGGTTCTGGCAGCACCCTCCGATCAGGCCAGCATGATCGGCCGGCCGCTGGATAATTTGCCGTTGCTCGCGGCCATCGCCGACAAGGCGATCTCTTCAGACCAGGCAAAGGGATCGATTTCATTCGTCGCCGCCGATGGCTCAAAGCGCTCCGTCAGTTCGACCCAGATACCCGGCACCGGTTCGCGCCTTGTCGTCAGTATCGACGAAGCGCGGGTTGCCGCCGGCACCAATCGCGAGATTCGCACCGCCTATCTGCAACTGACCTTCGTGCTCCTGTTCGTGCTGCTCGGCGCCTTGATTGCCGCGGATAAGCTGATCATCGAACCGATCGAAATGATGGCGGCAATCGCAAAACGCTTCGGCCAGGGCGACTGGTCGGTTCGCGCCGCGCGCAACCGGCTGCCTGCCGAATTCATTCCGCTGGCCCGCGCATTCAACGCGATGGCCGCACAGCTCGGCCAGCGCGAGCGCGAACTGGTTGCCACCAATGACCGGCTGACCGTGATCGCATCGATCGACATGCTGTCCGGTCTCGCCAACCGCCGCGGTTTCCAGAGCCGGCTCGACTTCGAATGGCTGAAGGCCCGGCAATGCGATGGCGAACTCTCGCTGCTGATGATCGACGTCGATCACTTCAAGCTGTTCAACGATACCTACGGCCATCCCGAAGGCGACGTCTGCCTCACCAGGATCGGCGAAACGCTGGCGGGGGTTGCCGCCGAGACCATGGGCTTCGCCGGGCGCTATGGCGGCGAGGAATTCTGTCTGTTGCTGCCGAACGCCGACTCAAAGCGGGCGCTCGAGATCGGCGAGATGGTGCGTCAGGCGGTATGGAATCTGGCGATGCCGCACGAAACCAGCGTCTATCGAAAGGTCACCGTCAGCGTCGGCGTCGCCTGCGCCACGCCGAGCGACGCTGCGCGACCCGGCGACCTGGTCGAAGCCGCCGACGCCGCCCTCTACGCCGCCAAACACCGCGGCCGCAACGCGGTGGTCGAACACGGCTTCGTGCGGATCACGGATGGGGTGAGTGTAATCGCGCTGGCGAGCTGAGGGAACTACCGGATGCATAGCGCATCGTGAAGCCACTCAGCATCATAGCCAAGTCGATAGTCACCATCAACGACTATCACGGGAATTGTTGTCCCACCAAACCGGTCGCGCATGAACTGCTGCACTTGGGGGTTGTCTGTCACCTCAAATTTGTAGTGGTCGATGTTGTAATTGTTCAAATAGCGTTCTACCGCCCGACATGCGGGGCACCAGTATGCACCAAAGACATAGACACCCTGACCGCCGCATTGGGCCTGTGCCGATCCTAGACTTGCTACGAGCAACGCAATAACAACGAGCATCAACTTCATTGTTAGCTCCAAACTTCCCCAACGAGTTGACCCATTAGATGTTATAGATATCGAAGACCCACCGTCCGTTATCCTGAGCGAAATGGAGATCGGCCTGGACGATTCCCGATCGGATCGATGTCACGAAGTTAGGGCGGGTGCCGCTGACGTCCGTCGACCAGTTGATCGTTCCGTGCGAGGGCGTCATGAAGATCGGACTCTGTCTTCGGCTACCGTCGTATTGATTGGCACCAGGCGGATGTATGGGCAATGTCGCCGCCTCGATGGCGCGGGTATTGAATCCTTTTTGACGTAACGCGCTTGCAACAAGGCCAAGATTGACGGTGTCGGCTTTGTCAAACTTCAACGTGCAGGTATTGTGACCGTGGTTCGTGGTGCCAAGCGCCAAGAAGTCGTCGCCATGCGTAGCTTCGGAAAGCTCGAAATCACCACCCGAATAGGGACCGCTATACTTCGGTTGAACGCTGTATCCCTGCTGCTTCAGTGGAGTCGTCTCCGCAACGTGGGACTCCTGCACGGACGTGTTCAGCCTAGTTTCGGGCACGAGCCCCCAATTCTTTATGGCTTCAACCAACCAGCCTGCCGCAACGGCGGCTGAAAAGGCCGTCCACCATGGCCAAAACGCTGTGGCCGGCCGGCTGAGCGCGCTTGTGCCGACAAGAACGGCTGTCCCTACCACAACTTCTCGTCGAGTGATGCTCATCTGTACCTCCTAAGGTTGCTTGTCTCTATCCTTAAGAACTGAGAACATCGTGTACACGATGTCAACTAGTTTTTCTAGGGTATCCTGCTATCAAGTATAACTTTCTATTTCAAGCACAAAAAAACCTGCCACCGCAGGTTCCCGCCGAAAACGTCTAAGGTGGCTAGTGCCTAGAGCTAACTTTCTGTCGATGGGGATCTCACGAAAGAACAAATAAAATCCACTGTAACTATACAATCGAACGATCGATCCCTGCTCTGATATCTGGAAGTATTTTTCAACGTCGGAAAGAAACGAAGGAGAAACTCCTTCTGCAAATTTTTTGTTGACCTTGTCGAACTGCTTTTGGAATCTCTCTCTTTGCAATCGCGATGAGATTCTTTCTTAAGTGTTCGGTAACGACAGGAGCAAAAGTTATCCTCTCAGGTTTCGACCTCACTTTCTGTCCACTTAGGATCATTTTCCGAGTCTCCAGTCCGTGCCTTATCGTCTCTATCAGTTTCAAAAACAGCGGCTTTTAGTTCTTCCCAAACCATTCCAGAGGTTCTGTTCTTCAAAACCAACCAATCGAGGTCAATTTTCTTCGAAAGCTGGTCGATAAACCAAATATATTCTAACGGAACGATTCCAACCCGTTCTTCGCCATTTTTGGTGAGAACTATCGGCTTTCTTTCAAACGACGCCAAATTCAACGCATCAGCCATATTTTCTCGAAAATCCCTTATCGATAACCGCGTATAATTGTCATCGATCTGGCGACGATCTGCGTCTAGCTTCCGGTCCATCTTGCTGCCCTTTTATTGCTCGCCAAGGACGCGCCTCCCCCAAAAGGCGCGCCGATTAGCAGATAGTTGACCATTCGTCAACTGTATCTTAGGGGACATCAAAGGTACATTATGTACACGATGTCATACCTACAACCGATTGTCCATTTTATAGTTAACGACACAATAGGAGGCCTCATTAAATTATCGGGATGTCGCAAACGGTTGACCTAGGCCGGTATTTTCCCCTAGTGCCAATTGAAACATCTTGGCAATCGCAAATGACCTCCGAACGCTATAACGCCCGCGAAACCGAGCCGCGCTGGCAACGCCAGTGGGACGAAAAGGCGATCTTCGTCTCCAAAAACGACGATACGCGGCCGAAATATTACGTGCTCGAGATGTTCCCCTACCCCTCCGGGCGCATCCATATCGGCCATGTCCGCAATTACACGCTCGGCGACGTGATCGCGCGCTTTATGCGGGCCAAGGGTTTCAACGTCCTGCACCCGATGGGCTGGGATGCGTTCGGGCTGCCGGCCGAGAACGCGGCGATGGAACGCAAGGTCGCGCCGAAGGCGTGGACCTACGACAACATCGCGGCGATGAAAAAGCAGCTGCAATCGATCGGGCTGTCGCTGGACTGGTCCAGGGAGTTCGCGACCTGCGATCCCAGCTACTACAAGCACCAGCAGAAGCTGTTTCTGGATTTCCTGCGCGCTGGATTGGCCGAACGCGAAAAGCGCAAGATCAACTGGGATCCGGTCGACATGACCGTGCTCGCCAACGAGCAGGTGATCGACGGCCGCGGCTGGCGCTCCGGCGCTGTCGTCGAGCTGCGCGAGATGAACCAGTGGGTCTTCAAGATCACCAAATATTCGCAGGAATTATTGGAAGCGCTCGACACGCTGGACCGCTGGCCCGACAAGGTGCGGCTGATGCAGCGCAACTGGATCGGCCGCTCGGAAGGCTTGCTGCTGCGTTTCGCGCTCGATCCGGCCACAACGCCGGCTGGCGAGACCGAGCTGAAGATATTCACGACGCGGCCCGACACCCTTTTCGGCGCCAAGTTCATGGCGATCGCGCCCGATCATCCGCTGGCGCAGGCAGCGGCTGCGAAAAACCCGGAGCTCGCCGCGTTCATTGCGGAAGCCAAAGCGTCACGGCACCGCGCAGGAGATCATCGATACCGCCGAGAAACTGGGCTTCGATACGGGCATCAAGGCGGTGCATCCGTTCGATCCGGACTGGAAGCTGCCGGTCTACGTCGCCAATTTCGTGCTGATGGAATACGGCACCGGCGCGATCTTCGGCTGTCCCGCGCACGACCAGCGCGACCTCGATTTTGTCAATAAATACGGGCTTGGGAAATACCCCGGTGGTTTGCCCGCCCGACGTCGATCCGAAGTCGTTTGTCATCACCGACACCGCCTATGACGGTGACGGCCGCATGATCAATTCACGCTTCCTCGACGGCATGACGATCGAGCAGGCCAAGGAGGAAGTGGCCAAACGGCTGGAAGCCGAGGTTCGCGGCAACATGCCGGTCGCGCGAGCGGAAAGTGAACTTCCGCCTGCGCGACTGGGGTATCTCGCGCCAGCGCTATTGGGGCTGTCCGATCCCGGTGATCCATTGCCCGACATGCGATGTGGTGCCGGTGCCGGATAAGGACTTGCCGGTGGTGCTGCCGGAGGACGTCTCGTTCGACAAGCCGGGCAATGCGCTCGACCATCATCCGACCTGGAAGCACGTCACCTGCCCGCAATGCGGCGGCAAGGCCACGCGCGAAACCGACACCATGGATACGTTCGTGGATTCGTCCTGGTACTTCGCGCGCTTCACCGATCCGTGGAACGAGAACGCGCCGACCACGCTCGACGTGGTCGACCGCATGATGCCGGTCGATCAATATATCGGCGGCGTCGAGCACGCGATCCTGCACCTATTGTACAGCCGCTTCTATACCCGCGCGATGAAGGCCACCGGCCACGTCAATTTCGACGAGCCGTTCAAGGGCATGTTCACCCAGGGCATGGTGGTGCACGAGACCTATCAAAAAGCCGACGGCGGCTACGTCACGCCGGCCGAAGTCACGGATCGAAAGCGGCGGCAACGGACGCCGCGCCACTTTGATCGGATCGGGCGAGGAAATCTCGATCGGCCCGATCGAGAAGATGTCGAAGTCGAAGCGCAACACCGTCGACCCCGACGACATCATCGCCACCTATGGCGCCGACGTCGCGCGCTGGTTCATGCTGTCGGATTCGCCGCCCGACCGCGACGTGATCTGGAGCGACGAGCGGGTGCAGGGCGCCTCGCGCTTCGTGCAGCGGCTGTGGCGGCTGGTCAACGAATCCGCCGAAATTGCCAGGGCGGCGCCGGCGGCGCGGCCGGCCACGTTCGGCGCCGACGCGCTGGCGCTTCGCAAGGCGGCGCATGGCGCGCTGGACAAGGTCTCCGCCGGCATCGAAAAACTGCATTTCAACGTCTGCCTGGCCCATATCCGGGAATTCACCAATGCGCTGGGCGACGTGCTGGGGCGCGAGGGCAGCCGTCGCCGGATCTGGCGTGGGCGGTCCGCGAGGCCGCGGTCATCCTTGTTCAACTGTTCTCGCCCATGATGCCGCATCTGGCGGAGGAGTGCTGGCAGGTGCTGGGCCAGCCGGGACTGGTTTCGGAGGCCAATTGGCCCAAAATCGAACGCGATTTGCTGGTTGAAGACACGGTAACGCTGGTGGTTCAGGTCAACGGCAAGAAACGGGGTGAGGTCACAGTGGCCCGCAATGCCCAAAATCCGGAAATTGAGGCTGCCGTTTTGGCCCTCGATGCGGTAAAACAGGCCCTGGGCGGCAAGTCCGTCCGAAAAGTGATCGTGGTGCCCATGAGGATCGTGAATGTCGTTGGCTAGCACCCGCATCGCCGCTCGGCTTCTGGCCGTGGCCGCCCTGGCGGCGCTGACGGCCGGCTGCTTCCAGCCGATGTATGCCGCGCATACCGACGGCACGCCCGGATCTGCGGGAAAAGCTGTTGGGCGTGGACGTTCCGCCGCTCAATTATCCCAACGGATCGCGCGAAGCCCGGCTCGGGGTCGAAATCCGCAACGCGCTGGCGTTCAAGATGTACGGCAACGCCACCGGCATGCCGCCGACCCACAAGCTGGTGATCAAGCTCACCACCAGCCGCACCTCGCTGATCGTCGATCCGACCACCGGCACTGCCGTCGATCGAGAATTACGGCATCGATTCGCAATACAATCTGATCGAGATCGCCACCAACAAGTCGGTCATGACCGGCAACACCTTCTCGCGGGTGTCCTACGACATCCCCGGCCAGCTACCAGCGCTTCGCCCGCGCCCGCGCATTCCGCGACGCCGAAGATCGCGCCTGCCAGGAAATCGCGGAAAATATCCAGACCCGGCTGGCGTCGTTCTTCTACGCCGGCACCTGATCACAGCTGTCATTCCGGGGCGCGCGTTGGCGCGAACCCGGAATCTCGCTTTACAATCTCCAAATTCCGGGTCCACGCGAAGACGCGTGTCCCGGAATGACGAAACAACTTTCAAAAGGTCTGATCGTGGTCGCGCTGCGCGGAAAAGAAATCGACGCTTTTCTGGCCCGGCCCGATCCGGCGCGTCCGATCATCCTGCTCTACGGTCCCGATGCCGGCCTGGTGCGCGAGCGCGCCGACGCGCTGCTGGCCTCGGCGGTCGACGATCCCAACGATCCGTTTTCGCTGGTGCGGCTGGACGGCGACGAGCTCTCGGCCGAGCCGTCGCGGCTGGTCGACGAAGCGATGACGGTGCCGCTGTTCGGCGGCCGCCGCGCCATCCGGGTCCGCGCCGGCTCGCGCAGTTTCGCCAGCGGCATCGATACGCTGGCCGATTTACCGCTGAAGGATTGCCGCATCGTGATCGAGGCCGGCGAGCTGCGGCCGGAATCGCCGCTGCGCAAGGCCTGCGAGCGCGCCAAGACCGCGGTCGCGATCGCCTGCTATCCCGACGGCGAGCGCGACCTCGCGAAACTGATCGACGATGAATTGCGGGTCTCTAATTTGCGCATCGCGCCGGACGCGCGCGCGTCGCTGATGGCGCTGCTCGGCGGCGACCGCCAGGCCTCGCGCAACGAGCTGCGCAAGCTCGCGCTCTACGCCCACGGCAAGGGCGAGGTCACGCTCGACGACGTGATGGCGGTGGTCGCCGACGCCTCCGAACTGAAGATCGATCCGATCGTCGACGGCGCCTTCGCCGGCAAGCCCGACCTGGTCGAAACCGAATTTGCCAAGGCCATGGTCGCCGGCACCTATCCCGGCATGATCATTTCGGCCGCGCAGCGCCAGGCGGCGTGGCTGCACAAATCGGCGCTCGCGGTGGCCGAGGGCACGCCGGCTGTCGACCTTGCTCGACAGCGGATTTCCGCGGCTGCATTTTTCGCGCAAGGCCAATGTCGAAACCGCGTTGCGCAATTTCAGCGTGGCGCGGCTGGTCGCGGATCATCGAACAACTCGCGGTGGCCGCGCTGGAAATGCGCAAGCAGGCCCGCTGGCCGCCGTGATCGCGCAACGCACCCTGCTGTCGATCGCGGTGAATGCGAAGCGGCGGGGGTGATCGCTTGCTTCTCGCTCGCCCGCTGTTGCGGGAGAAGCAAGAAATCACTTCCCGCCATCCAATCGTCGCAAAACCTCGTCGAGCTGTTCGAGATCGCGGTAGCGGATATGTACCGTGCCGCCGGGGCGCCGTGATCAACGCTCACTTTTAACCCAAGCGCGTCGCTGACGCGTTTTTCCAGCGCAATCGTGTCGGGATCTTTCACCTTGCCGCCGCGCGTTTTCTGCGGCTTGCGCTCGGGAACGCCCTCGACATGCGCCAGCGCTTCGGTCTGGCGCACATTGAGGCCTTCATCGACGATGCGTTTGGCCGCAGCCGACGGATCGGGCACGCCGATCAGCGCCCGTGCGTGGCCGGCCGATAATTTTCCCGACGCAATATAGGCCTGCACGTCCTCGGGCAATTTGGTCAGCCGCATCATGTTGGCGACGTGGCTGCGGCTCTTGCCGACGACCTTGGCGATATCCTCCTGGCTGCGTTTGAATTCGTTGGCCAGCGCGTGATAGCCCTGCGCCTCTTCCATCGCGTTGAGGTCTTCACGCTGCACGTTCTCGATGATCATGATCTCGAGCGCATCGGAATCGCTGACCTCGACCGGCACGATCGGAACCTCGTGCAGGCCGGCGATCTGCGATGCGCGCCAGCGCCGTTCGCCAGCGATGATCTCGAAGCGGTCCTGCGCGCCCTTGACCTGGCGCACCACCAGCGGCTGGATCACGCCGTGCTGCCTGATCGAATTGGCGAGTTCGCCGAGCTCGGCATCGGAAAAATGCCGGCGCGGATTGCGCGGATTGGGTTTGAGGAATTCGATCGGCACCTTGCGCTGCGTGCGCGGCCGATCCAGATGCGCGGCTTCGCCGCCGACATCTCCGATCAGACTCGCAAGACCGCGGCCCAGTCGCGAACGCGCTTCGTCGGCCATCGCCAGCTCCCTTGAACTCAACTTAAGCACTCCGAATTGACACTTGTGTTCCTCAATCATCCTTCGAGGCTCGGGGCGTTGCCCCTCGCACCTCAGGATGACGCTTGCGAATGTTGCCGTCACCCTGAGGTGCGCGCTCCTGCGCGCCTCGAAGGGCGACGGCAATTTCAATGCGTGCGCAACTCGCGCTCGCGCTGGATCACTTCGGTCGCAAGCTTGAGATAGGCTTCGCTGCCGACGCATTTGAGATCGTACACCAGCACCGGCTTGCCGTAGGACGGCGCCTCCGAGATGCGCACGTTGCGCGGAATCATGGTGTTGTAGACCTTGCTGCCCATGAACTGCCGGACATCGGCGACCACCTGGTTCGACAAATTGTTGCGCGAGTCGAACATGGTCAGCACGATGCCATGGATCGACAGATTCGGATTGAGCGTGGTGCGGACCTGCTCCACCGTCTGCAGCAATTGCGACAGGCCTTCGAGCGCGAAGAACTCGCATTGCAGCGGCACCAGGATCGCATCCGACGCCGCCATCGCGTTGACGGTGAGAAGATTGAGCGACGGCGGACAATCGATCAGCACATAGGTGTAGTCGGTCTCCGGCGTGACGTTGGTGTTGAGCGCCACGATCGCGTCGCGCAGCCGGAACGCGCGGTCGCGCGTCGCTCCCAGTTCAAGTTCGAGGCCCGACAGATCCATCGTCGAGGCTGCGATATGCAGGCGCGGCACGGCCGTGGGCACCACCGCATCCCGCAGGGGAGCCTCGCCGATCAGCACGTCATAGGTCGAACAGTTGCGGTTGCGGCGATCGATGCCGAGCCCGGTGGAGGCATTGCCCTGCGGATCGAGATCGACGATCAACACCCGCTCGCCGATCGCCGCCAGCGCGGTGCCGAGATTGATCGCGGTTGTGGTCTTGCCGACGCCGCCCTTTTGATTGGCCAGCGCGAGGATGCGCGGATGGCTTGAGGGCGACTTATCCTCTTGATAAATTTGATCAATTACGGTCATACGCTGAAGCCATGGGGTGCGGAGGGACTTCGCCGTTCGATGTGATCGAGTTCGACGATCCAGCCGTGTCCGCCGGTGCGGCTGGAATGCAATTGCGGTTTGATATTCCAATATTTAGTAGCTTCGGTCAATTCAGCATCAACATCTTGGCCTTTCAGAAAGAGAGCCTTCGCGCCTCGGCGAACCAGTGGCTCAGCGAAATCGATAAGCTGATGTAGCGGAGCCACCGCCCGGGCCGTGACGCAATCGACTTGGCCGCTGATTCTATCCACACTATCCCCGATGTCAGCCAAGTGAACCGTTCCGGATGAGTTGGTAACTCGTAGCGCCTCGCGCAGGAACGCGGCCTTTTTGGCGTTGCGTTCGACCAGGTGCACTCCCGCGCCGGATGTTTCCGCCAATACACAAGCCAATACCACCCCTGGGAAGCCGCCACCGCTGCCGAAATCGACCCAGATTTTGGCTAGCGGGGCGAGCGACACAAGCTGCAGCGAATCAGAGATATGGCGGGTCCACAGATGTGGAAGTGTCGACGGCGCCACCAGATTGGTTTTGGCCTGCCATTGCAGCAAGAGATCGACGTAGAGATCGAGGCGCGCCGCTGTTTCACGTGAAACAGGAGTTAGCTTTAGCGCCGCCGCTTTGTCAGCAGCTAGAACAGGTGACGGAGTTTGTTTCACGTGAAACGGCTCCTACGCGGACAGAACCGCTGTCTTCCGCCGCGCTTCCCTTCGCAGATATGCCGCCAAAATTCCGAGTGCCGCCGGCGTCAGACCATCGAGCCGGCCTGCCTGTCCCACGGTCCACGGCCGTGCGGCCTCCAGCTTCGAACGCGCTTCGTTGGAAAGCCCCGGCACCAGGCTGTAGTCGATATCGCTAAGGCTCAGACCCTCATCGCGACGAAAGGCATCGACATCGGCTGTCTGGCGCTTGAGATAGACGTCGTATTTGGCATCGATCTCAAGATGGACGGCGATGCCAGGGTCAATGGCCGACAATTCCGGCCATATAGTGCTCACCTGGGCCCAGCCAATGTCCGGATAGGCCAATAGTTCAAAGGCCGAGCGGCGTTGGCCGTCCTTGTTGAGGGCCAAACCATGTTTCGCGGCTTCGTTGGGCGTAATTGCCAGCGATTTTGCCAGTGCCTTCGCAGCCCCGAGCGCCGCCATCTTCGCGCTATGGTGCAGCGAACGCGCCTGCCCTACGCAACCGAGCGCAATACCTTTGTCGGTCAGGCGCTGATCGGCATTGTCGGCCCGCAAGGTCAGCCGGTATTCGGCACGCGACGTGAACATCCTGTACGGCTCGGTGATGCCGCGTGTCACCAGATCGTCGATCATCACACCGAGATAGCCGTCGGCGCGGTCGAATACGATCGGGGTGGCCCCGCTGGCAGCCAACGCGGCATTGAGGCCCGCAACAAGCCCCTGCGCTGCCGCCTCTTCATAGCCGGTGGTACCGTTGATCTGCCCAGCCAGGAACAGCCCTGGCAGCCGCTTGGTCTGCAGGGTCGGATCGAGTTCGCGGGGATCGACATGGTCGTATTCTATCGCATAGCCCGGGCGCACCATCCGGACCCGTTCCAGGCCGGGAATCGTTGCCAGTATAGCCAGCTGCACTTCTTCCGGCAGCGAAGTCGAGATGCCGTTCGGGTAGACCGTGGTGTCGTCGAGACCTTCGGGCTCCAGGAATATCTGATGCCCATCGCGATCGCCGAAGCGGACGATCTTGTCCTCGATCGAAGGGCAATAGCGCGGGCCGCTGCTCTTGATTTGCCCGGAATACATCGGTGAGCGATGCACATTCGCGCGGATCACATCATGGGTCGCGGGCGTAGTGCGGGTGATGCCGCACTGGATCTGGGGCGTCGTAATCCGATCGGTCATGACCGAAAACGGCTCCGGCGGATCATCGCCTGGCTGCATTTCCACGGCTGACCAGTCGATGGTGCTGCCTTCAAGCCGTGGCGGCGTGCCGGTCTTCAACCGTCCCAGCGTAAAGCCGGCCTGTTCAAAGGACTTTGAGAGCCCCATCGCCGGAGCTTCATCGACTCGGCCAGCGGGCCAGTTCTTCTCGCCGAGATGGATCAATCCACGCAAGAAGGTGCCGGTGGTAATGACTACGGCGCCAGCGGATAGTTCTCCGCCGTCGGCCAGACGGATCCCCGTCACTCGGCCGCGGGAGACGATCAGCTCATCCGCCTCGCCTTCAATGACGCTGAGATTGTTCGTCGCAAGGATGCCGGCCTGCATCGCCGCCGCATAGAGCTTGCGATCGGCCTGGGCACGCGGACCCCGTACCGCCGGACCCTTGCGACGGTTGAGCATGCGAAACTGGATGCCTGCCGCATCGGCAACCCGGCCCATCAGTCCATCTAGCGCATCGACCTCACGGACCAAATGTCCCTTGCCGAGTCCGCCGATCGCGGGATTGCAGGACATTGCCCCGACGGTGGCAAAGCGATGGGTGACTAGGGCCGCGCGGGCACCCATCCGTGCAGCCGCCGTCGCGGCCTCGCAGCCGGCATGGCCTCCTCCGATGACGATCACGTCGAATGATTTTTGTCCCGTGTTCATGCCGGGACTTCTATCGCGGGGCGTCAAAAGTCGAAAGGGGAACTTGCGCCGAAGCGGCGCGTTTCACGTGAAACGAGAGTTCCGGCGATGGGAACACGCCTGTTTCACGTGAAACAACGGGCTGCGTAGAAATGAATAATAAAATATTATTTACCTATACAGAAATCCTGAAGATGGCGTCCAGGACGTCCTCGACGTCGACTCGCCCGAGCAACCGTCCTAGCGTCTGGGCGGCGGCGCGCAAATCTTCCGCGATTAACTCATCCCCCCTGTCCGAGCTTCGCCTATGCTGCGCCGCAGCAAATCTGCCGTTTGCTGCAGCAATTTCCGCTGCCGCTCGCGCCCAATCAAAGCGTTTTCCCCCGAGCCAAAATAATTTTGAGCGAACCCGACCAGTGCTGCGATCAATTCTCTGATCCCGTCTCCCCGGCTCGCCGAAATCTCGAAATCAAAAGCAGCCGCGTGCGATTTGCACTCGCCAAGATCGATCTTGTTATGGACCGTCCATACCGGCGCAGTGCCTTCCCGTAAAATATTCCCGTCCTGGGTATCGGCAAGCCACAATACGAGATCGGCTTCCCCCGCTCGCGCGCGGGCGCGACGCACGCCCTCTTGCTCCACGGGATCCTCGGTCTCGCGAATCCCGGCGGTATCGATCACCATCACCGGATAGCCATCGAGGTCGAGCTGCACCTCGATAATGTCGCGCGTGGTGCCGGCATGAGGGGAGACGATCGCGATCTCGCGTCGCGCCAGCTGGTTCATCAGCGTCGATTTGCCGACATTCGGAGGCCCCGCTATCGCGACAACCAACCCATCGCGCAAGCGTTCACTTTGACCCTGTGCCGCAAGCACTTCTTCGATTTCGCCGAGCAGCGTTTTGATCCTGACGAGCGCAGGCTCAATCAATTCCGCCGGCACGTCGCCTTCGTCGGAGAAATCTATTCCCGCTTCGATCAGCGCGGAAGCCTCGATGATCTGTGTGCGCCAGTTCCGCGCCTTGTCGCCAAGCAGGCCTTTCAGCTGGCGCAGTGCCTGGCGGCGTTGCCGATCGGTATCGGCATGAATGAGGTCGTCGAGCGCTTCGGCTTCGGTAAGATCGAGCTTGCCGTTCTCGAAAGCGCGCCGGGTAAATTCGCCCGGGTCGGCGGCACGCATATCGGCAAAGGCCGAAAGGTTCGCGAACTAGTGCCGCGAGCACCGCGCGACCGCCATGGACGTGAAATTCCGCGACATCCTCACCGGTCGGGCTGGCGGGGCTCCGGAAACCACAGCACGATCGCATCGTCGATCGGCTGCTGATCCGCGTCGCGCAGCAGTACCCGGGTCGCCGTCCGCGGCGGCGGAACTTTCCCCGCCAGTACGGCAAGCATTGTTCCCGCCTGCGGCCCGGATACCCGAACAATTGAAATCGCGCTCGGCGGCCGGCCCGACGACAGCGCGAAGATGGTCTGTTCGCTCGGATGCATCGCCTATTTGTGCCCCGAGCCCTTGAAAAGGCAACGAAATTTGCCAAACGGACAGATCAGGGCTCAATTAGAACGGCGATCTGAATTTTTTATGCTGCGGTTTTGCTGCAGCATAGGCTGCAACATCGGCTTTCCGGACCGCCGGCACGAAAAGGGCGCCTTTTGCGAGGCGCCCCTTTTGAAGTCGGCCAATGGCCCAGCTCAGGTATTCATCAATTCGAAGAATTCCGAGTTGTTTTTGGTGTTGCGGAGCTTGTCGAGCAGGAAGTCGATCGCATCCATCGTGCCCATCGGATTCAGTATCCGGCGTAGCACATACATTTTCTTCAGGAGTTGCGGATCGGTGATAAGCTCTTCCTTGCGGGTGCCGGAGCGCGAGATGTCGATCGCGGGGAAGGTGCGCTTGTCGGAGACCTTGCGGTCGAGAATCAGTTCCGAATTGCCGGTGCCTTTGAATTCTTCGAAAATCACTTCGTCCATGCGGCTGCCGGTATCGACCAGCGCGGTCGCGATGATGGTGAGCGAACCGCCCTCTTCGATGTTACGCGCGGCGCCGAAGAAACGTTTGGGCCGCTGCAGCGCGTTGGCGTCGACGCCGCCGGTCAGTACCTTGCCGGATGACGGCACCACGGTGTTGTAGGCACGGCCCAGGCGCGTAATCGAGTCCAGCAGGATCACAACGTCCCGGCCATGTTCGACCAGCCGCTTGGCCTTCTCAATGACCATCTCGGCGACCTGGACGTGACGCACCGCGGGCTCGTCGAAGGTCGAGGAGACGACCTCTCCCTTTACCGAGCGCTGCATGTCCGTGACTTCTTCGGGACGCTCGTCGATCAGAAGTACGATCAGATAGCATTCGGGGTGATTGGCGGTAATCGAATGCGCGATATTCTGCATCAGCACGGTTTTACCGGTTCGCGGCGGCGCCACGATCAAGGCGCGCTGGCCTTTGCCGATCGGGGCCACAATGTCGATAACCCTTGCAGACAAGTCCTTTCTGGTGGGGTCTTCGAGTTCGAGCCGGAAGCGCTGATCGGGAAACAGCGGCGTCAGATTGTCGAAATTGACCTTGTGCTTGGACTTTTCCGGGTCTTCGAAATTCAGCGTATTGACCTTGAGCAGCGCGAAATAGCGTTCGCCTTCCTTTGGGCTACGAATATGGCCCTCGATGGTGTCGCCGGTGCGAAGCCCGAAGCGGCGGATTTGCGATGGCGAGACATAGATATCATCCGGTCCGGGCAGATAGTTCGCGTCCGGGGAGCGTAGAAAACCAAAACCGTCGGAGAGAACCTCGACGACGCCTTCGCCGATAATATCGGTTTCCTGAATCGCGAGTTGTTTGAGAATGGCGAACATCAGCTCCTGCTTGCGCATCGTGCTGGCGTTTTCGACCCCTTTCTCTTCCGCGAACGAGACGAGCTCGGCCGGCGTTTGAGCCTTGAGGTCTTGAAGTTTCATTTCCCGCATTGGGATAGTCCTGTGGAGTAACGAGGGGAGGGTTGCGAGGTGGCTTCAAGAAAATGCGGACGCGAGCAAAAGGAAGGTCCGCAGGTCTAAGCGAGGAAAGTGCCGGAGAGGCTTCAAACCTGATGTGGTGGCCGGTTCTAACTAAGGAAGCCGGGACGCGACCACATCCGCCTGCGTGGGGTGGGATTTGACTAATATAGAAAATTGGCCGGCTTTGCGCAAGGAGGGGAAAATCGCCGGCATCGCTTGTGAACACTTCAAAACGGCTTCACCACCACCAGGATCACGGCCCCGATCATCAAAATCGTTGGTATCTCATTGATAATACGGTAAAACTTCTGGCTTCTGGTATTGCCGATCCGCAGCAAAATCCTTGACGCAACGCGCGAAAAACCCATGGACGCCGGACAGCAGCAGCACAAGCAGCAGTTTCCCGTGCAGCCAGCCGGCCGCGAACCAATGCCCGGCCCAGGCCAGGTAAAGTCCGGCGAGCCAGGTCACGATCATCGCCGGATTGATGATCGCCTTCAGCAGCCGGCGTTCCATTATTTTGAATGTCTCGGACTGCTTCGATCCAATCTCCGCCTCGCAATGATAAACGAACAGCCGCGGCAGATAGAGCATGCCCGCCATCCACGCGATGACGGCGATCACATGCAGCGCCTTGATCCATTCGTACATCGGTTGCTCGAATTCAAAAGTCTATCAGCGACGCGGGAACACGCGATCTACCTCGGCGTTGCCGCAGCATCATCACCTGAAGCGGACCAGAGACATATCCGCAAGCAGCCCTTTTCTAAAACAATAAATTTAGAATCTTAGGTTTGAGTCTAAGTAGCGGTGGATTAGGCCCGCGCAAAACTGTCCTGCAGTTCCCTTGCGCTCTTCACATTCATCAACAGTTTTTCAAAGACTTCCGGCGAGCCGAATAAGGCTACTCCGTTCAAGCGGTTGCGTGGCGTTAACTTGCGCTTATGAAGAGACAAGTCCACAGAACCCCACTATCATTGCCGACGGCAGGTTGGACTTATCCTCTTCGACGGAGCTGTGCAGAAAAAACCGGGTTATCCCGTCACCTACGATCGACGAGGCGATTCTCTGAACTAAACTCCACAAGGATTCACAGGATACACAGGGCTATGGTGCCTGCCACCGGCAGCTATTTTCACCTTCACCTCGTCTCCGATTCGACCGGCGAGACACTGATTACCGTGGCGCGCGCGGTGGCCGCGCAATACGCCAACGTCACGCCGGTGGAACACGTCTATCCGCTGGTGCGCAGCCAGAAGCAGCTCGATCGCGTGCTGGATGAAATCGAGGAAGCGCCCGGGATCGTGCTTTTTACGTTGCTGGAAAAGGATCTGGTGGGCCGGCTGGAGGCCAAGTGCCAGCAGATCAATATCCCGAGCCTGTCGATCATCGGTCCTGTGATGCAGTTGTTCCAGGCCTATCTCGGCGCGGCGACAACAGGACGCGTTGGTGCGCAACACGTATTGAATGCGGAATATTTCAAGCGCATCGATGCGCTGAATTATTCGATGATGCATGATGACGGCCAGCATGTCGAAGGCCTGGAAGAAGCCGACGTGGTGCTGGTCGGGGTGTCCCGCACATCGAAAACGCCGACCTCGATCTATCTGGCCAACCGCGGCGTCCGCACCGCGAACGTTCCGCTGGTGCCAGGGATTCCGTTGCCGCACCAGTTGGAAACCCTGGTCAAGCCCCTGGTGGTCAGCCTGCACGCCACGCCGGAGCGGCTGATTCAGGTTCGCCAGAACCGGCTTCTGAGCATGGGCGATCGGGATAACGATACCTATATCGATCGCCAGGCGGTCACCGATGAAGTCGCGTTCGCACGGCGATTGAGCGCCAGATTCAACTGGGCACTGCTCGATGTCACGCGCCGCTCGATCGAGGAAACCGCTGCTGCCATCATGAAACTGATCGCCGACCGGCAACGGCAACGGCTTGCCGAATGACGCTGTGGCGCGGCAAGGATCCGTTGATACTCGCTTCGCAGAGCCGCGCGCGGCAGACGCTGCTGGCCAACGCCGGCATCGCCTTCGAAGCTGTTCCGGCCGAACTCGATGAGCGGGCGCTTCAGAAAACCTCCGGTCTTTCGGCCCCTGGCGAAATCGCAGCTCATCTTGCCCGCGCAAAAGCGATAGCAGTTTCACAGCAAAAGCCCGGCAGTTTCGTGGTGGGTGCCGACCAGACATTGGCGCTTGGACTGCAGCTCTTCAGCAAGCCGTCCGGTCGTGCGCAGGCTGCCGGGCAACTACGCGCACTCGCCGGCCATAGCCATGAACTGCACTCGGCGGTTGCCGTTGCGCGCGACGGCGAGATACTGTTCGAAGATGTCGCTGTCGCGCGCATGACGATGCGGCGGCTTGCCGAGGCTGAAATTGCGGCCTATCTCGACGAAGCAGGAGAAACGGTCACGACGAGCGTCGGGGCCTACCAGCTTGAAGGATTGGGCATTCATCTGTTCGAGCGCATCGATGGCGATCATTTCACCATCCTCGGTCTGCCGCTGCTGCCCTTGCTCGCATTTCTGCGCAGCGAACGGCTGCTCGGTATCTGAAAACATGGCGATACCTGAATGATCATCCTTGGCCTGACCGGCTCGATCGGAATGGGAAAATCGACCACCGCAAAACTGTTCGCGGAAGCTGGCGTTCCGGTTTATGACGCGGACGCCGCCGTTCACCGCCTCTACGAAGGCGAGGCGGTGCCTGCCATTGAGGCAGCGTTTCCGGGAACCACTGCTGACGGCAAAGTCGATCGCACCAAACTTTCGGCGCGCGTGGTGCACGATTCCCTGGCGATGAAGCGGCTCGAGCAGATCGTGCATCCAATGCTGGGCGCTTCCCGTCAAAAATTTCTCAGTGAGGCTGAGCAATCAGGCGCGTCCGTCGCAGTGGTCGACGTGCCGCTGTTGTTTGAGACCGGCGGCGAGAAACGCGTCGATGCGGTGGTGGTGGTCACGACCACGCCTGACGTTCAGCGTGAGCGAATCCTGGCGCGCGACAACATGACGCCTGAGAAACTCGACGCGATCCTGGCGCGGCAACTGCCCGACGTTGAGAAACGCAAACGCGCGCATTTCGTGGTGGATACATCGCACGGTCTCGATCCAGTGCGGAAGCGAATCCGGGACATTCTCGACGAGGCTGTTAAGATGCCGCGGCGGCGATCCTGATTCGCCGATTTCAGCGGCTAAAATTCATGCGCGAAATCATTCTCGATACTGAAACCACCGGCCTCGATCCCCTGCGCGGCGATCGGCTGGTCGAGATCGGTTGCGTCGAGATTTTCAATCGCATGCCGACCGGGCAGACCTTTCACCGGCACATCAACCCCGAACGCGAGATGCCCGCGGAAGCTTTCGCCGTGCATGGTCTTTCAACCGCGTTTCTCTCCGACAAGCCGTTCTTCGCGCAGATTGTCGAGGAGTTCCTCGAATTCATCGCGGACGCGCCGCTGGTGATCCACAATGCGTCGTTCGACATCGGCTTTATCAATGCCGAGCTTGACCGCATCAAACGGCCGCCGATCGCGCGCGAACGGCTGGTCGATACGCTGTCTGCTGGCGCGGCGCAAGCATCCGGGCGTGTCGAACCGGCTTGACGATCTCTGCTCGCGTTACGCGATCGATAATTCCCGCCGCACCAAGCATGGCGCGCTGCTCGACGCCGAGCTTCTGGCCGAGGTTTATATCGATCTGATCGGAGCCCGGCAGTCGCAATTGATCCTGGCCACGGAGACACTTGATACCCGCGCCGGCGGTCACGGCGAATTGCCGCGACGTCAACGCACCATACCGCTCGCGCCGCGGCTCACCGAGGCCGATCGGGTGGCGCATCGGGATTTTGTCGCGACCCTGGGCGACAAGCCGATCTGGAACGATTTTTTGGGCGCTGCTTAGCTCGGCCTCGCCTGTGCAGCCTGCTGCCGTTCCAGGTTTTGGCGGTACAGGCCGACGAAATCGACCGGATCCAGCATCAACGGTGGAAAGCCGCCGTCGCGTACCGAGGTCGAGATGATTTCGCGCGCGAACGGGAACAGCAGTCGCGGGCATTCGATCATGACCAGCGGATGCAGATTTTCCTTCGGCACGTTCGAAATCCGGAACACGCCGGCATAGGCGAGATCGAAGCTGAACATCACCTTGCCGCCGTTTTCCGCCTTGCCTTCGACGGAAAGAATCACTTCGAATTCGTTCTCGGCGATATTGTTGGCGCTGACATTGATCTGGATATTGATCGCCGGCTGCTGAGCTTGCGGCGCCAGCGAGGCCGGCGCGTTCGGATTTTCGAACGACAGGTCCTTGGTATACTGCGCCAGCACGTTCAACTGGGGAGCAGGGGCAGCCTCGGGAGGTGTGCCGTTGCCGTTGGTCATGGAAGTCTCTCCTCGAGCGTTTTCAAGCGAGCGGGACCGGTTTTGCGGCTGAATTCGCTCATGCGATGCCAAAATGCCTTGTCGGGGCGAGTGGCTATCATGGCCCCGCCTCGTTCCACAAGGACGACAGTCGCTCTTGGCCGGCCCGGGGTGCGCCGTTAACGACCCGGACGTATCCCAAATGCCGGCCGTTCCGCGTCGATAGTGCCTCTAAATTGTTGAATAGGCGCGATTTCCGGGCATTATCGGGTTTCCTCTCTCCGTAAAAATCCGCTATTGTTCATGTCCGGTAAACCTGCAGAAGCGTCGGCTTGGCCGTATTTCCATCGGCGCGGCTTTTTGAGCCAAAGCGCGCCATTGGCTGGGCAAAGTTTCGTGCCTACATGCTGCAGACCGATCCATGATGTAATCTCCGCCGTTCCCTGACGGCAATGCTACCGCCGGACCTGTTGCCGGTGCCGACCAGAAAGCGAATCCGACGTGGATATTTACACCATCATCTTCCTGGCGCTGGCGGTCTTCATCTTTTTGCGCCTGCGCAACGTGCTCGGACAGCGCACCGGAAACGAGCGGCCGCCTTATGATGGCACGGCGCGCAATCTGGTGCAGGGAGCGCAGGACAACAACGTGGTTCCGATGCCGGGCGCGGTGATCGATCAGGCGCCGCTGGCGCCGACCGCGGATGTGGTTCCGCCGACCGATCGCTGGAAAGGCCTTGCCGAACCCGGCACGCCATTGGCGCAGGGACTCGACGCCATCGCGGCGCAGGATTCCTCATTCGATCCGCGTCATTTCCTTTCGGGCGCGCGCAGCGCCTATGAGATGATCGTGCTGGCCTTCGCCAATGGCGATCGCCGCGCGCTGAAGGATCTGTTGTCGTCAGAGGTCTATGACAGTTTCGAGACCGTGATGAAGGATCGCGAGAAGCACGAGCAAAAGACCGAGACGCGATTCGTCTCGATCGACAAGGCCGAGCTTGTCAATGCGGAATCCCGCGATCGCGCCGCCCAGCTCACCGTTCGTTTTGTGTCGCAGATGGTTTCAGTCACCCGCGACAAGGCTGGTGCGATCGTCGACGGCAATCCGGATAAGGTTACCGATATTACCGATGTTTGGACATTTGCCCGCGACATCACCTCACGCGATCCGAACTGGAAGCTGGTTGGCACCGGCAGCGCTCACTAACGCAGCCGGCATCCGGCGATATGGTGCCGCGTTTGGTGTGATCGCGCTGGCGTTGTCGCTGGCTTCATTTGCTGCGCAAGCCGCGCACGTTTTACGAGGCGCGCACGGTGCACATGCCGCCCGCGCCAGTCATGCCGATCTCCCAAAACCCCGCTCCGTTCCCTATCCCCAACTGGATTGGCCGATGGAGATCAGCGGCAGCCAATATCTTCCGGTCGCCTGGGCCGATATCGGCGGCTGGAACGGGGACGATCATCTGCTGGCTTACAAGGCGTTTCGCGCCAGTTGCACGGTGATAGCGGCGCAGCGCAATCCTCCCGCCGATTCCAAGGCGCTGGGCATCTCGTTGCGCGAGCCCTGCCGTGCGGCCAAAGCGGCCGACATTTCCGACGGCGCCAAGGCAAAAGCTTTCTTCGAGGAATATTTTCTTCCCCTGAAAATCTCGCGGCTCGGGGAAACCGACGGATTCGTTACCGGCTATTATGAACCGGTGATCGATGGCTCGCGAACGCAAACCGATGTCTACACCGTGCCGGTCTATCGCCGCCCCTCGAACCTGTTTGTGCGTGGCTTCTCGCAAAGTTCGGTCGGTTTGCCCAACAAGGGACAGGTGTTCCGCAAGATCGGCCGCCGCAAGCTGGTGCCGTATTACGATCGCGCCGAGATCGAAGACGGTGCGATTGCCGGCCGCGGTCTTGAAATCTGCTGGCTTAAAAACCAGACCGATCTCCTGTTCACGCAAATTCAGGGCTCGGCGCGGGTGCGCCTCGAGGACGGCTCGACCCTGCGCATCAATTACGATGCGCATAACGGGTATCCCTATACGCCGGTCGGCCGCGTCCTGATCGACCGCGGTATCATTCCGAAAGATCAGATGTCGATGCAGAAGATCAGGGAATGGATGGAACAAAACCCCGGCGGCGCCGATGAGTTGCGCCGCCAGAACCGTTCCTATGTGTTCTTCCGTGAGGTTCAGCTCTCCGACAAGGATGAAGCAGTAGGCGCGCAGGGCGTGCCGCTGACGCCGGGCCGGTCGATCGCGGTCGACAAGGCGTTGCATGTCTACGGCACGCCATTCTTCATCGAAGGCGAACTGCCGATCGAGTTGGAGCAATCGAAGACGCCGTTTCACCGGTTGATGATCGCGCAGGATACGGGCTCTGCGATCACGGGGCCTGCGCGTGCCGATCTTTATTTCGGCGCCGGCGCGGAGGCAGGAAAGATATCCGGCCGCCTCAAGAACAACATGCGGTTTGCCATTCTGGTTCCGAAAAGCCTCGATCCGGCAGCGCGGGGAAGCAAGATGCCGCTGCCGGATCCGCGGCCCTCGGCAAAAATCGCAAAACTGTTTCCGCAGACAGATCCACTCAAGGATAAGCCCTCTGCCGCAGCTCCTGCGAAAGCCACGACGCCGGCGGTAACGCAACCTCCCGCCGCCGTCGCGCAAGCTTCATCGGCGATCGCCACGCCAGTACCGTTGCCGGAAGCCCGGCCGAAGATCGAACCGAGCCGGCAAGGTCGTCGCTACCGTTACCGTCATCGCCGATGAAACGTCCGCCCGTAATTCCAATGCCGGAATTATCCGCGCCGCGTCGGAAGCGGGGCTTGAGCGAGGAAGAGCGCGCGCTGTGGGAAAGCGTTGCGAAACAGGCGAGACCATTACGCAAAGGGCATCGCGCCATTAAACTGGATGATTCCGCGGCTGCGGAAACGTCGGTCGCCATAAAGCCCATGCCGACAGCGAAGCCGCTTCCATCAGCGAAAACTCCGCCCGTGGCAAAGCCGCCTGTGCCGCCGCCACTGGCGCCGCTGGGCCGTCGCGAGCGCTCGCAGCTATCGCGCGGCCGCAAGGAGATCGAAGCCCGGCTCGATTTGCACGGCATGACGCAAACCCGAGCCCATCGCGCGCTCTCAGGCTTCCTGCAGCGCGCCCGTAGCGACGGTCTGACGTTTGTGCTGGTCATCACGGGCAAAGGCAAAATGGGCGCGGAATCCGAGCGCGGCGTACTGCGCCGCCAGGTGCCGCAATGGCTGAGCCTGCCGGAATTCCGCACCCTGGTCGTCGGTTTCGAGGAAGCGCATATCGGCCATGGCGGCGAGGGCGCGCTTTACGTTCGTATCCGGCGAGCGCGAATTTGAACGCTTAGCAAGGCTCAGAACGGTCTTATGATTCCGACGCGCGGGATCAATGTAACGATCCAGCCGAGAACGCTTGTCTTTTTGTCATCCGTTGAGATCGGTGACACCGCATGTGCGGTCGGCAAGACTTTCACCGCATGCAGGATCAGGAACATGCAGACCGCCCAGTTCGAAATCCATCGCGAATAGTCGAACACGATCGCGAACATCACGAGATAGGCCAGACTCACCGCGACAATTGCGGCGACGACCACACGGCTATGAAACTCGTTCGAAAGCGCGCGGATCAGGTCAGCAAAATATCTCCAGAGCGGGCTATGCAGCCAGATCAACAAGGCGAACACCGGCACGCCCAGAATATTGGACGGCATGCGCGCCCAGGTATCGCGGATTTCCTGCGCCAGCGTCTGGTACCAGATGAAGGCAAAACTCAGCAGACTGGTTCGCGACGGATCGGCCATGCGGCCGGCGAGATAACGGACGAATTCATCCTGCGGTACGGACATCGACCCCCGGAACTGCATGGCGAGAAACAATGCGCTGACAGCAGCGATGGCGACAATTCCGATGGAGACATTTTGCCGGCTCACGCCCTGCACGAGATAATAGCGCAACACCACGATGGTACCGATGGTCGGCACATACATCAGGAGATGGATATGATGGATCAGGATGAGGATCATCGACCCCAGCGTCGCAAGCATCACGAAGGCAATCGACCGCGCGGGAATCAGCAACAGGCCCATCGCAAGCGCGCAGCCGTAAATATCAAAATGGCCGAGCGTAAACATGAAATTCTTCAGGAAGAACGGCGAGCCAGCCATGAAGAGGAACAATGGCATATGCTCGTCCGTAAAGCCGAACGTGCGCCGGAACAGTTTGATGAAAAGTCCGAGCGTGATCAGCCAGACCGTGCCGCTCAATGCAAATACCAGCCATACCGGCACTTTTGAGAAGAACAGCGATACGACTTCTCCGATCAGCGCGCGCTTGGTGAAGCCGAAATGATAGTCGACCAGGAGATGAATATAGGGGACGTAAGGCTCGCGCGTGATCTTGTAGAAAAACACCCCAATCAAGACAGCGCCATTGACGGCCAGCATCACGCGCCAGGGGCTTTCGCGGAAGCGCGGGTTCATTTAGTGAAATCCGTCATGTGCAAACTATCACATGGCAGAAGCGTCAGGCGCAACGCGCTAATATCCTCGCCGTCGTCCCGGCCTCCGAGCCGGGACCCACACGCCGTGACGTCGCGTTAAAACGCGGAGGCAGACACAGTGTTACAATAACAGACGACCGGGATTATGGGTCCCTGCGTTCGCAGGGACGACGATGCGTATAAATCCTACAAAATAAACCGGCTCAAATCTGCGTTCTTGGCGAGGTCGCCGACGTGCTTCTGCACGTAGTCGGCATCGATCACGATGGTATCGCCGTTGCGGTCGGGTGCGGCGAAGGAAATCTCGTCGAGTACGCGCTCCATCACGGTCTGCAGCCTTCGCGCGCCGATGTTCTCCACCGTCGAATTGACGGCGACCGCGACATCGGCGAGCGCGTCGATGGCGCCAGGGGTAATATCCAGTGTCACGCCTTCGGTCTGCATCAACGCGACATATTGCTTGATCAGCGACGCCTCGGGCTCGGTCAGGATGCGGCGCATGTCGTCGCGCGTCAGCGCTTCCAGCTCGACGCGGATAGGCAGCCGGCCCTGCAATTCAGGCAGTAGGTCCGAGGGCTTGGCGATATGGAACGCGCCGGACGCGATGAACAGGATGTGATCGGTTTTTACCGCGCCGTGCTTGGTCGACACCGTGGTGCCCTCGATCAGCGGCAGCAGGTCGCGCTGCACGCCTTCGCGCGAGACATCGCCGCCGCTGCGGCCGTCGCGCACGCAAATCTTGTCGATCTCGTCGAGAAACACGATGCCGTTGTTCTCGACCGCGTTGATCGCTTCCTGGGTCAGCTGATCGCCGTCCAGCAGCTTGTCGGATTCCTCGTTGACCAGCAGTTCGTGGGAATCCTCAACCGTCAGGCGGCGGGTTTTGGTGCGCCCGCCCATCTTGCCGAAAATATCGCCGATCGAAATCGCGCCCATCTGCGCGCCGGGCATGCCCGGGATTTCGAACATCGGCATGCCGCCGGACGATTGCGTCTCGATCTCGATTTCCTTGTCGTTGAGATCGCCGGCGCGCAACTTCTTGCGAAACGAATCGCGGGTCGCGGCACTTGAGTTGGCGCCGACCAGGGCGTCGAGTACGCGATCTTCGGCGGCGAGTTGCGCGCGGGCCTGGACGTCCTTGCGTTTGCGTTCACGCACTTGTGCGATCGCGACTTCGACGAGATCGCGGATGATCTGCTCGACGTCGCGGCCGACATAGCCGACCTCGGTGAATTTGGTGGCCTCAACCTTGATGAACGGCGCGCTGGCAAGCTTTGCCAGCCGCCGCGCGATCTCGGTCTTGCCAACCCCGGTCGGCCCGATCATCAGGATGTTTTTCGGCAGCACTTCCTCGCGCAGCTGGCCGGTCAGTTGCAGCCGCCGCCAGCGGTTGCGCAGCGCGATGGAGACCGCGCGCTTGGCGTCGGTCTGGCCGACGATGAAGCGGTCGAGTTCGGATACGATTTCGCGGGGAGAAAAGTCGGTCATGGGCCTTAGCTAGGTCGGAAATGGCAAGAGGACAAGCGGCATCAGATGATCGGCGGCCCGGCCTGCCATTGCCGGATCGCCTCGAAGGGATGCATCAGCATGATGATATTCAGGGTCAGATTGTCGCGAATGTGAAGTGCCGACCAGAATCTCGAACAAAATCGCCAGCGCTACGGTCAACGCAACCGGAAGCTTTCTCGCCAGCAGAAAGCCCGTGACCATCGACAGCGTGTCGGAAATCGAATTGACGATGCTGTCGCCGCGATAGTCCAGCGAAATCGTGGCGGCGCGGTATCGCTCGATGATCCAGTTGGAATTCTCGACAAGCTCCCAGCTCGACCTCGAACAGCATGGCGACCATCAGGCGGCCGGGCCAGGGCAATCGCGGCAGCAACAACCAGGTCGCGCCGTAAAACAGAAAGCCGTGGATGATGTGCGTGAAGGTGTACCAGTCCGTGATGTGCTGCGAATTCTCCGAACTCTGCACCACGCCATGCCAGAGTTTTACATAACCGCAGGCGCAGATCGGCAGGCGGCCCATCGCAAACAGGATCGATGCCTGGAGGGCGAGCAGAGCAGGCTGCGATCAGCAGCCAATATGCCGCGGGAAGGCTGGCAGCGGTTGAGTTGTCGCGTTCCAGCGTCATGGGTCGCGGACCATCAGCAGCGCCGGACCGTCAGGCGTATCGACAATCCGGTCGCGGCAAAATCCGGCCTTCTCATAGGCGCGGATCGCCCGCTCGTTGCCGGGATCGGGATCGATGACCACGCGCGGCGTTCCAGATAGCAGCAGATCGGTCCGCGAAAGCACGGATGAACCCCGAACCGTGGCCACGGCCCAGCATGTCGGCTTCGCCGATAAATTGATCGAGACCGCGCGTCCCTTCCGGCTGCGGGCCGAAACCGGCATTCCAGGCGCTGATATTGTAACACTGCAGATAAGCGAACTCGCGTGTCGTCCGCCGTGACGATAAACTGCGCCATGTCCGGATGGCCGAGATCGCCGCTCACGAGTTCGAATTGCTCGGCGGGATCGCGCCACCATTCCGCGACATGCGGTGTCTCAAGCCATCGCCGGATGGTCGGCAAGTCGGCGGCCGACATCGGGCGGAACGCGTATTCCGTCATGCTCAGCCCGCCGTCAGCGTCTCGATGGTGACGTTGCGGTTGGTATAGACGCAGATGTCGGCGGCGATATCGAGCGCGCGGCGCACGATGGTCTCGGCGTCCTTGTCCGAATCGACCAGCGCGCGGGCCGCCGCCAGCGCATAATTGCCGCCGGACCCGATCGCCATCACGCCGGCTTCGGGCTCCAGCACGTCGCCGGTGCCGGTCAGGACCAGCGACACGTCCTTGTCGGCGACGATCATCATCGCTTCCAGCCGCCGCAGATAGCGGTCGGTACGCCAGTCCTTGGCGAGTTCGACCGCCGCGCGGGTCAATTGCCCCGGATATTGCTCGAGCTTGCTCTCCAGCCGCTCAAACAGCGTGAAAGCGTCCGCGGTGGCGCCGGCAAAGCCGCCGATAACATCGCCCTTGCCGAGTTTGCGGACCTTTTTGGCGTTGGATTTGATGACGGTCTGGCCGATCGAGACCTGCCCGTCGCCGCCGATCACCACCTTGCCGCCCTTGCGGACCGTCAAAATGGTGGTGCCGTGCCAGACCGGCGACTGGGACTCTGATGCCTGCATGAAATGCCCTTTGGTTCGCCCAGATTTAGGGATTGGCGTGCAAGCTTGCAATCGGCGGGTTCGGCGGCGGATTTCGGTCACCATAGGCCGAAGTTCAGCCTGCCGCGGTCAACCCGCAGTGGCGAAGGCGGGACCAGCCTGTTAAAAGGGCGCGTTTTCGCCAGGCCAGAGAGCACTTTTCATGCGCAGCGCGACCATCAAGCGCAAGACCAAAGAGACCGATATCGAGGTAACCGTGAACCTCGATGGCACGGGCGTGTCCAACGTTGCCACCGGCATCGGCTTTTTCGACCATATGCTTGATCTGCTGGCCCGGCATTCGCGCATCGATATCACGGTGAAAGCCGTCGGCGACCTCCATATCGATCACCATCACACCACGGAGGATGTCGGCATCGCGCTTGGCCAGGCGGTAAAGCAGGCGCTCGGCACCATGGCCGGCATCACCCGCTATGCCGGGGTCCACATGCCGATGGACGAGACGCTGTCGCGCGTCGTGATCGACATTTCAGGCCGGCCGGTGCTGGTGTTCAAGGTGGAGTTTCCGCGCGACAAGGTCGGCACCTTCGATACCGAGCTGGTGCGCGAATGGTTCAACGCCTTTGCGATCAATGCCGGCGTGACTTTGCACGTCGAGACCCTATATGGCGAGAACAGCCATCATATCGCCGAATCCTGCTTCAAGGGTCTGGCGCGGGCACTGCGGGCGGCGGTGGCGATCGATCCGCGCGCCGCGGGCGAAGTGCCTTCGACCAAGGGTCAGCTCGGCGGCTGATCTTTGGTTTCAGCGGCGGAGAGGTACGATGCCGATCTACACAGTTCACGCTCCCATCGCGGCCAGTACGGACGTACGCGCGACCGACAGGTTCATCTTTGTGCGCGACGGCTTTCATTTCTGGGCGTTTGTCCTCGGCTTTGTCTGGCTGGCCTGGCATCGGCTGTGGCTGGCGCTGCTCGGCTGGGTCGTTGCGGTCGTCGTTATCGATGGCAGCCTGACGCTGCTCGGCGCCGGGGGCATCACGATCTTCGGCGTGAATGTCGCGCTTTCGCTGCTGCTGGGATTTGAAGCGGCGACCTTGCAACGCTGGACGCTGTCGCGGCGGCAAGTGGCGTCAACTCGATATCGTGGTGGCCGACGACGAGGAGTCCGCCGAGCGGCGCTTCTTCGATCGCTGGACCGCCACGGGCCGCGGCTTCGGCGACGATCAATCGGCGGTCGATCGCGGCGCGCCGCCGCCGACCCGGGCTGTTCCGGGCCAATCGTTTTCGCGGCCGCCGCCACTGCCGCAGAGCGAGATCATCGGATTGTTTCCGGAACCGGGAGCCTCGCGTTGAGCGTTGCCATTATCGACTACGGCTCCGGCAATCTGCATTCGGCCGCCAAAGCGTTCGAGCGCGCGGCGCGAAGCATGGACGTTCCGGAAAAGATCGTGGTGACCCGCGATCCTGAAACCGTGTTCCGCGCCGATCGTATCGTGCTGCCCGGCGTCGGCGCGTTTGCCGACTGCCGCAAGGGGCTCGACGCGCTTGACGGCATGCTCGAGGCGATGACCGAAGCGGTGCGCAACAAGGCGCGGCCGTTCTTCGGCATCTGCGTCGGCATGCAGCTGATGGCTACCCGCGGCAAGGAGCACGTCACCACCGACGGCTTCAACTGGATCGCCGGCGACGTCGAGAAAATCGCGCCGCGCGAGGAGAGTCTGAAGATCCCGCATATGGGCTGGAATACGCTCGACATGATCCGGGAGCATCCGGTGCTGGAACGCCTGCCGCTGGGGCCGAAAGGCCGCCACGCTTATTTCGTGCACTCCTATCACCTCAACGCCTCAAACGAGGCGGATGTGCTGGCACGCGCGGATTATGGTGGTCCGGTGACGGCGATGGTCGGCAAGGACACTGCGATCGGCACCCAGTTTCACCCGGAAAAGAGCCAGCGTTTCGGGCTGGCTCTGATTTCGAACTTCTTGAAATGGAAGCCGTGATGTTTCTGATGGACATCGCCTGGATCACCCTCCCCCCGCGAGCGCTAGCGAGTGGTGGGGAGGGTCGACGCCGCAGGCGTCGGGGTGGGGGGTGCCTCGGCAAGCCCGCTGCCAGTGTCATGTGCGGAAGCACCCCCCACCCCCGACCCCTCCCCGCCGCTTCGCGGAGGGAGGGGAGTTCGCCTGCGTCCTGGCGAGAAGGCGTTGTATGATCCTCTTCCCCGCCATCGATCTCAAGAACGGCGAGTGCGTGCGCCTTGAACAGGGCGATATGGCGCGCGCGACCGTGTTCAATCTCGATCCGGCGGCGCAGGCGCGCGCCTTCGTCGCGCAAGGATTCGAATATCTCCACGTGGTCGATCTCGACGGCGCCTTTGCCGGCAAGCCGATGAATGCGCAGGCCGTTGAATCCATGCTGAAGGCGGTCACCATGCCGGTGCAGCTCGGCGGCGGCATCCGCGATCTCAAAACCGTGGAAGCCTGGCTGGCCAAAGGCATCGCGCGCGTGATCATCGGCACTGCGGCGGTGCGCGATCCCGAGCTGGTGAAAGCCGCCGCGAAGCAATTTCCCGGCCGCGTCGCGGTAGGTCTCGATGCGCGCGACGGCAAGGTCGCGGTTGAGGGTTGGGCGGAAACGTCTGAAGTCACGGCGCTCGAGATCGCACGGCGTTTCGAGGATGCCGGCGTCGCCGCGATCGTGTTCACGGATATTGCGCGCGACGGCTTGCTCAAGGGCCTTAATCTCGATGCAACCATTGCGCTTGCCGAACGCATCTCCATCCCCGTGATCGCCTCCGGCGGCTTCGCGTCGATCGAGGACGTAAAGGCGCTGTTGGCGCCCCGCGCCAACAAACTCGCCGGCGCCATCGCGGGCCGCGCGCTGTATGACGGCCGGCTCGATCCGGCGGCCGCTCTCGCGCTGATCCGCAACGCACGCGCCGCGGCCTAGGAGTTTTTCGGATGTTCAAGGTTCGCGTCATCCCCTGCCTCGACGTCAAGGACGGCCGGGTCGTCAAGGGCGTCAACTTCGTCGATCTGCGCGATGCCGGCGATCCAGTTGAAGCGGCCATCGCCTATGATGCCGCCGGCGCCGATGAGCTTTGTTTTCTCGACATCACTGCCACGCATGAAAACCGCGGCACCATGCTTGATGTGGTGCGGCGCACCGCGGAAGCCTGCTTCATGCCGCTGACGGTGGGCGGTGGCGTCCGCACCGTCGAGGACATCAAGACCCTGCTGCGATCCGGCGCCGACAAGGTGTCGATCAACAGCGCCGCCGTCAGCAACCGCGAATTCGTCAAGCAGGCGGCCGAGAAATTCGGCGAGCAATGCATCGTGGTGGCGATCGACGCCAAGCGGGTGAAGCGCGGCGGCGGCGGCGGAACGCTGGGAAATCTTTACCCATGGTGGCCGCAATTCGACTGGGATCGACGCCATCGAATATGCCCAGGAAGTCGTCTCGCTCGGCGCCGGCGAAATCCTGCTGACGTCGATGGACCGCGACGGCACCCGGCAGGGGTTCGACATTCCGCTGACGAGTGCGGTGGCCGACAGCATTCCGGTTCCGGTGATCGCGTCCGGCGGCGTCGGCAATCTTGACCATCTGGTCGACGGTATCCGGCAGGGGCATGCGACCGCGGTATTGGCGGCCTCGATCTTCCACTTCGGCGAATTTACCATACGGCAAGCCAAGGACCACATGGTGCGTTGCGGGCTGCCGATGCGGCTCGATCCCTGACGACTCCGGGTCGCAAAAGTGTTACATCCATGAGTGCGCCCGGTCTGTGGGCGTGTGTGCCGAGTTCCTGTCGATGTCGCGTTTTACGATCCACGATCTCGCCGCCACCATCGATGCCCGCGCGGCGTCCGGAGGCAACGCGTCCTACACCAGGAAGCTGCTCGACAAGGGCGCGGAGCATTGCGCCAAGAAGCTTGGCGAGGAAGCGGTGGAAACCGTCATCGCCGCGGTCGAGAACGATCGCGATCATTTGATCGCCGAAAGCGGCGACCTGCTGTTTCATCTGCTGGTGCTGCTGAAATCGCGCGGCGTCAGCCTTGAAGACGTCGAAACCGCGCTGGCGCAGCGCACCTCAATGTCCGGACTGGAAGAAAAGGCCGCGCGCAAGCGCGATAGCCTGAAAACCAAGGGCGCTTCATGGATATTCGGGCGGTCGAGCAACAGTATAATCCTTACCGGGTGTTCACTCGGCAGCAATGGGCGCGGCTGCGCGATGATACGCCGATGACGCTGGAAGCCGGCGAGATCGCGGCCCTGAGCTCGATCCACGACCGGCTTGATATGAAAGAGGTCGAAGAGATCTATCTGCCGCTGTCGCGCCTGCTGTCGATCTACGTCGACGCCACGCAGCGGCTGTATTTCGCGCAACGGCGCTTCCTCGGCATCGAAGATCGCAAGATGCCCTACATCATCGGCATTGCCGGATCGGTCGCGGTCGGCAAATCGACCACCGCGCGCGTGCTGCAGGCGCTGCTCGCGCGCTGGTCGCCGCGGCCGAGGGTCGACCTCGTGACCACAGACGGCTTTCTGTTTCCCAATGCCGTGCTGGAGCGGCAAGGCCTGATGCAGAAAAAGGGCTTTCCCGAGAGCTACGACCTGCCGACGTTGCTGGCGTTTTTGAGCGACATCAAGGCGGGGCGGCGGCATGTGCGGGCGCCGGTCTATTCGCATCTGACCTACGACATCATTCCGAACGAATGGATCGAGATCGACCGGCCGGACATCCTGATCGTCGAAGGCGTCAATGTCCTGCAGACCGGCCGGCTTCCGCGCGACGGCAAGGCGGTTCCGGTAGTGTCGGACTTCTTCGATTTCTCCGCCTATATCGATGCGGAAGAATCGGTGCTGCGCAACTGGTATGTCCGCCGCTTCCTGACGCTGCGCGACACCGCGTTCACCGATCCGCGATCCTATTTCAACCGCTATGCGCTGTTGTCCGACGAGGAAGCCACCGCCACTGCGCTGGCGATCTGGGAACGCACCAACCTTGCCAATCTCGAGGATAATATTCTGCCGACGCGGCCTCGGGCGACGCTGATCCTGAAAAAGGGCACCGATCACGTCGTCGAAACCGTGGCGCTGCGGCGGCTGTAGCCTCAGGCCGCCAGATGCCGCGAGGCGGCCAGTCCGGCCAGCGCCTCGGCGAGCTTTTCGCGATCGAGCGGCTTGATCAGGAAGCCGTCCATCCCCGCCTCGAAGCAGGCATAGCGGTCTTCCACCAGCGTATTGGCCGTCAGCGCCAGGATCGGCGTGCGGCGCCCGGGCTGGCCGGCTTCGTGCGCCCGGATGCGCTTGGCGGTTTCGATACCGTTGAGCTGCGGCATCTGGATGTCCATCAGAACCAGATCGTAGGGCGCGCCGGCCGATGTGGCGGCGAGCCAGGATTCCAGCGCTTCCTCGCCGTTGGTGGTCATGACGGCGTGATGCCCGAGCCGGGTCAAAAGCGAGCGCATCAACAGCGCGTTGATCTCGTTGTCTTCGGCCACCAGAATCGAAAGGCCCCGCGCCGGCACGATGGCCGGCGTCGCGGCCTCGGCCTCGATCAATCCATCGGCCGCGATATCAGGCGCCGCAATTTCCGGCGCCATGGTCAGCCGGGCCGCGAGCGAGGCCGCGCGCAGCGGCTTGACCAGGTAGCCGGTGTAGGGCGAGGAGCCGGCGGAGGATTGCAGTTCATGCCGGGTCGCCGGCGTGAACATCACGATCCGCTGCGTCGCATGCCCCCGGGCCGCCTCGCCCAGCGCCGCGACTTCGGCCGCACCCAAGCCGCGATCGAGCAGCACCGCATGCCAGGGGCGCTCGGGCAGCAGGGCCTGCGCCACCGCGATATCCGACACCATGCAGGTCTGGCCGCCCCAGCGCTGCAGCCGCTTGGCCACCAGCGAGGCCTCGATGGTCTGTGGCGCGACCAGCATGATCGATTGACCGGTGAGGTCCGGCGGCACGAATGCCTTGTGCTCGCCGGTGTTGTCTTCCGCCGGCCCGAGCGGAATCGACACCTCGAAGGTCGAGCCGACCCCCGGCTGGCTTTGCAGCGTGATGCGGCCCCCCATCCGCTTGACGATGCGCTCGGAGATGCTCAAGCCCGAGGCCGGTGCCGCCATAACTGCGCGCGATGCGTTCATCGGCCTGCTCGAATTCGCGGAAGATCCGCTGCTGCGCCTCGAGCGGGATCCCGATGCCGGTGTCGCGCACCAGGAAGCTGATTTCGTTCGGCCAGAGGCCGGGCTCGACAATCAGCGCGACGCCGCCGGCCGAGGTGAATTTGATGGCGTTGCCGGCGAGATTGAGCAGCACCTGCCGCAACCGCGCGGAGTCGCCGACCACCTCGGTCGGCAGCCGCTCGTCGACATAGGCCGCGATCTCGAGCTTTCTGACCTGCGCGCGCGGCGCCAGCAGTTCGGTGATGTCCTCGATCAGGGCGGTCAGCGCGAAGGGGCGATGTTCGAGATCGATCTTGCCGGCTTCGATCTTGGAATAATCCAGCAGCTCCTCGATCAGCGAGAGCAGGGCGTCGCCGGAGGTTTTCACGGCCCTGCGCATAGGTCGCCTGCTCGGGCGTCAATGGCGTATCCAGCAACAGCCCACTCATGCCGATGATGCCGTTGAGCGGGGTACGGATTTCGTGGGAGGCCATCGCGAGAAAGCGCGACTTGGCGCGGCTCGCCGCGTCGGCCTGGTCGCGGGCCTCGCCGAGGGCGCGTTCGGTCTCGGCGCGATCGGTGACGTCGCGGCCGACGCATTGCATCTCGGCGGGCGCGCCGGCGTCCGATCGAACCAGGCCTTCGCGCCAGGCGATCCAGCGGGGTCCTGTGGCGGTTGCGATCCGCTGATCGTGGATCCGGGTGCCGTTGCGCTCCAGCGCGTGGCCGCCCTGCTCCAGCACATTGAGGGCGAAGCGGGTGCCGATCAGCGCGCTGCGCGGCAGTTCGGCCAGTTCGCAATAGGCGTCGTTGGCGAAGGTGATGCAGCCCTCGGCGTCGCGCAGCACGATCAGGTCGCCCTGCGATTCGAACAGGCTGCGGGCGCGTTCCTCGGCTTCCCTCAGCTCCCAATTGCGGTCGGCCAGCGTTTCATTGTGCTGGATCACCTTGTTCAGTTTCCGCCGCATCCAGCGCAGCTGGAAGCTCAGGGTCGCGAGCGCGACGCATGCCACCGCGAACAGGAAGCTGGCGCCGATCGCAAAGGTGTGGGGGTTATAGCCGGAATTGTCGGACCGGCTTCCGGCGATGAAACCATAGGCGCCACCGAAGGCGGCGGAGAAGATCATCAGCGAGCGGATCGCGATGGTGATCCATGGATGATTTCGCGTGAAGCGGCGTATGCGTATCATCATCCTGAACACCCGCCCCATCGCCCGATATCCTGAGATTGCCTCGCAGGCCGCGTTCGCTTCGCGCCGTCAGCCGTGAGGCCGGCGCGCAATTGCGTGCTGGCGGCCACGATGCGACAGCGACACTTGCAAAGTGCTTGAGGCGGGGACGGCTGGACGCGATCCGATGAGAACAGGGTTGATAAAGGATTAAAGCCCGGTTCCGAGCGACGCGGTGGCGAGCCGGCGGTGCCCGTCACCGGCGCCGACTACCAGGGCCGCGGCTTCGCGCGCCGTGAAGGTCTTCGACCGCACGAAAATCCGGTATTCGGCGGGACCGTCCTTTGACAGATAGATCACCGCTCCGGATGCTGCGGGATTGGCGGTAATGGAGATCAACCGCGTCGCCGGCGTGGCCTCGCAGGCGCTGTCTTGCGGGCTGTCGACGTCATCGACCACGGCGAAATCGGCCGCCGCGGCGCTGTCGGAGATCTGGACCCGCACGGTGGCCAGTGTGGGATCGTCGGTGAAGGCGACATGCAGGTCGGCATGCCACGGACCGGGTATCAGCTGCACCGACGCATCGCCGACCGCGATGCAGGGCTGCGGGCCCGGCATCAGCTCGGCGCCTGCGACCGTCGCCGCGACGAGCAAGGGAACAGCGGAAACCAGAATCCGCAAACGCGACATGATACGTCACCCGCCGGGGTCCACGCCCTGCGAAAGCACGGGGCTTATGGTTGGCAGAGCGTGAAGAAAATTCGTTAACGGTTGGTTGATGGGGCGGAGTTCCCACAGACGTATCAACGTCTCCCGGCCTCCGAGCCGGGACCCATAACCACAGGCCGTTGTGGTTGCGCGAAAGTCGTCGAACAGCGTCTCTCAAAATGCGAGGCCGCGGAGTATGGGTCCCGGCTCGGAGGCCGGGACGACGGGTGATTTGATGGCACGGATTCGATTTCAGACAGCCCGCTGTGTGCAGCCACAACTTCGCATTCCCGCGGCGCGATCTCGCCCGAGTTTTGCGATTTCGTTCCGCCCTCGAAAGAGGGAGTGGGGAACACCGGGCGCCGCTGCACCCGCAGCCTCGCGTGCGAAAAGTAGAAAAGCACACGAGCATAGTCACTACAGGTTCAGCCGAACACCCGGCATTCCCCACGCAATGGTTTACGGCTTATACGCGCGTCTCCTCGGTGAGCCCCGCTCTGTTGCCACCGTCGCCGACGATTTGTCTTCGCCAACTTGACACCGGCGTGAGGGTGTCAGGACCACACGATTTTGCCGTCCGCGCTGGCGCCCTCGTCTTTGGCGCCATTCGCGTCCACCACATCCCAGCCCTACGTTCGTGACGATCGCGAAACGCCCCTTTGTCGGGCGGGGACGGCAAAAGATGTACCGCTGATTTGGGTGTTCTGAAAAGCAGAATACTTTTCGCGGAGGGGATTGACAGGTTTTGGTGATTTGCCCGTCGGATCAGGATCACGCCGCGCGGCGCAGATCTTCCGCCAGTGCGCGGTACGACAGCGCTTCGGCGAGATGCAGCCGGCCGATCTTTTCCGCGCCGTCGAGATCGGCCAGCGTGCGGGCGACGCGCAGCACGCGGTGATAGCCGCGCGCCGACAGCCGCATGGTCTCGGCGGCGTCGCGCAGCAGTTTGGCGCCTTGCGCGTCCGGCTGCGCGACGGTTTCCAGCACCGAAGCCGGCGCTTCCGCATTGGTGCGAATATGCGGCAATCCGGCCGCCGCATAACGCTTCGAGCTGGATGTCACGCGCCGCGGCCACGCGCGCGGCGACTTCGGCCGAGCCTTCCGCCGGCGGCGGCAGGATCAGGTCGGCCGCGGTCACCGCCGGCACTTCGATGCGCAGATCGATGCGATCCATCAGCGGGCCGGAGATGCGGGTCTGATAATCCGAAGTGCAGCGGTCGATCCGGCCGCGCTTGCAGGAAAAACCGGGCTCGTAGGCATGGCCGCAACGGCAGGGATTCATCGCCGCGACCAGCATGAAGCGCGCCGGATAGGTGACGCGATGGTTGGCGCGCGACACCGAGACCTCGCCGTTCTCCAGCGGCTGGCGCAGCGAATCCAGCACGCGCGGATCGAACTCCGGCAGCTCATCCAGGAACAGCACGCCCTGATGCGCCAGCGAGATTTCGCCGGGCTTGGCGCGCATGCCGCCGCCGGTCAGCGCGGCCATGCTGGCGGAATGATGCGGGCTGCGGAACGGCCGTTGCGCGGTCAGCGCGCCGTCGCGGATTTCGCCGGCGACGGATGCGATCATCGAGACTTCAAGCAATTCGGACGGCGACAGCGGCGGCAGGATCGACGGCAACCGCGCCGCCAGCATCGACTTGCCGGCGCCGGGCGAGCCGATCATCAGCAGATGATGCCCGCCGGCCGCCGCGATCTCGAGCGCGCGCTTGGCGCTTTCCTGGCCCTTGATGTCGCGCAGGTCGAGCAGCTGCGTCTCGCGCTCATGCACCCTGGGCTGCGGCCGCGACAGCACCTGCGTGCCCTTGAAATGGTTGGCGATCTGGATCAGCGAACTCGCCGCGATGATTTCCAGCTCCGGGCTCGCCCACGCCGCCTCCGCGCCGCAGGCCGCCGGGCAGATCAAGCCCTCGTCGCGCGAATTGGCGCCGATCGCCGCCGGCAACGCGCCCGCCACCGGCGCGATCGATCCGTCGAGCCCGAGTTCGCCGAGCACCGTGAAGCCGTTCAGCGCATCCGGCGGAATAGCCCCGATCGCCGCCATCAGCCCGAGCGCGATCGGCAGGTCGTAATGGCTGCCCTCCTTCGGCAGGTCGGCGGGCGCCAGATTGACCGTGATCCGCCGCGCCGGCAGCGCCAGCCCCGAGGCGATCAGCGCCGAGCGCACCCGCTCGCGCGCCTCGGACACCGCCTTGTCCGGCAGGCCGACGATGGCAAAGGCCGGCAATCCCGGTGCGACCTGCACCTGCACGTCGACCGCGCGGGCCTCGATCCCCTCAAAAGCTACGGGTGGAAACCCGCTGGACCATGCTGCCCTCTTCACAGGCGGAGCGTAATGGAAAGTTCCGGCAGGGGCAAGAACATTAGGGGAACGAGGAGATGTAAGTCGCACGGCCGATACTTAACACAAGCAGACAGTGGCTGTTGCCCGGACGTCGATCTTTTTGTCTCTGGCGTTGGGTTATCGTCTTCGTACGACTCATCTGCACCAGCAGTAAACTCATCGACTCTGTAAACCATTGAATAAAAGCGATTTGGAATCGTTGCGCGTTTCCAACGATTTAGCTATATATAGCGCATGACGCGCCGCCGGTGCAGCCGACGACGCGCCACGTTTCACGCAATCATCTTGGTGGTTGCATGATCCACCTCCGAGCCCGGGGCCTTCCGTGGCTGCCCCGGTTTTAGACTGACGGCCCTTGCAGACCATCCATGACCGGCTCTTAGCCCGGACTGCCCCCTGCACCAGTGCCACGGCCTGAATGCAGAAGGGATACTGTTGGACGGGTCGGTTCGATACCGGCCATCTTCTCGGCGGGCCTCTCCCATGACGGCGGCTCACCTAGAAACCAAGCTGTGTTTCTTACACCACGTCCATCTCTAACGGCGTCCCGAGGGGCGCCGTTTTTGTTTCAGTGAACCGACCTTTCCTCTCGTTCCGCCACGGCATTCTTTGTCGTGACAGATCGGGTTTCCATCGGTCGGCTATCCATATTTTTGACGGTCTTCGGCACATCGCAGAGGTCGGCAATTTTACGCCACTGACGCCTGAATTCTGCTGCTGACCAAGGCAGGCCAGTACGGTCCCTAAGAATAACGGGTCCATTTTTCGGCAGAATACGGAGCTTATCAAACTCCTCCCTAATCATCGGGCAAAGCTTCAAATCGCGTTCGATCCACTTGTTTCGAAAGCTTGCTGTATGTCGCAAGATCAGATCCTCATCGATCTGTCCCATCGAATCCCATACAGCCATTTTTTGCCATCAACGATGAGACATGAATTGCCCGGTTCCGTCATCGGGACTACCTCGCCGATAACATCCTTCTGACGGAGCCCCAATTCGAATTGAAACGCCTGCGCCAAAGCAATTGACGGCCTGCGCAACTGATGCGCTTTCGCTCGGATTGCCGTCACCTGCTCGGAGGTGAGCGCCTCCGAGCGTGCGGCAGGCATGGGGAAGCGCAGCCGATTTATAATGGTGCTGAGGCGCTGGCAAGCATCGTCATTCAGCACCGTTGTGCCGAAACTGAAAAGCAAACGAAGCTTGGTCACCATGCTATGAGCGAGGGCGAGCTTGTCGTCAGCCCCGGACCAATCTTTGTGAAGCTGCTCAATCATCGCTGCATCAAGCTCATTGAGCTTTTTCGGACCGATAGCGGTGAGCAAGCGATCGATCATGTAGTCGTAGTTGTCGCGCACGGGCGCGCGCAACCCACGGTAAGAGGAGTTAGGGTGGGTTCGGTAGGCATCGACTAGGGCGGCAATGGTCATGCTATCCTTGGATGCTGCGCCGGTTCCATGATGCGGCATCTTGAAAATATCGCTGTCTGCGCTTAAGACTTTGCAGATTGTACTTGGCGGCAAGGCGCTCAATTTCGGCCAAGTCTGCCTTCATAGTGCGGTCAAGCTCAGCAGCCGCCTCCGCTAGGAGGCGCTCTGTCTCGGCCTTCATGGCCTCTCGGACCGCTTTGTTGGAATCACCCATGCCCGGTTCTACTCTAGGCGGTCCCCTTAAACAACTGTTCTGATCGAAGAGCGTGCAAGTTTGTGGAGAACGAACAAATAAGCCTAGCGCGCGTGGGTCTAAAGTACATAATCCCTCCTCCACGGCCAGGGAACGGGGAATTACTCTATCGGCCACTGCGGTACGACTGCGAAATCCTGTTGACGGCCGACCGCAACAATGCTGCACTGCAACTATTGCGTTGCGGGGCGTACCTATGACGAAGATTTTGAACGATATTCTGGAGACATATGGGTGCGAGCTTGATGCCGAATTGAAAGCCAAAATGGCTCGTTATCTCGAAACCCTGACTTCCGCCGGCAAACGAGACGATCTGGCCACCTATGGATTGGCCTATCTCGAACAGCTCCGAAATCCCGACCCTCGCTATACCGGCTGCTAGGGTCTTCGCCGGGTCCGCCGCCTGACGGCCGCCTATTCTTTCCGCACGCCAGCCGTACCCGCCGTTCCCGTAACCGGCCCGCTCGAAGTGCCCGATCCCGTTCCGATCGTGTCACCGGTGGTGCCATTGTTCATGGCGCCGCTATTGATGCTGTCAGCCTTGCCGGTAGCGGCTCCTGCGTATCCCGTCAGGTCGGAACGACGCCGTAATAGTCATCGACGCCGTGCGCGCCGGCGCCGCTGTCCCAGTCCCACGCCGCATTGCGCGCATATTTCGGCGCGCCCTTGATCTTCTCGATCGGGACCAGGGTTTGATAGCCGCCGAGATCGACGTTGTATTTCAGCGAGGGCCACGGCAGCGGATAATAATCGTCGCCGATCCCGAGGAAGCCGCCGAAGCTGAGCACCGCGTAGGAAACCCGGCCGCTGATCTTTTCGATCATGACGCGCTCGATGGAGCCGATCTTGTTACCATCGGCGCTGTAGACCGCAGTACCCTGCACCTTGTCGCTGCCGATCAGGCTTACCGTTTCGCGCTTTTCCGTGATTGCTGTCATGGCTGTCCTCCTGGACCAGACCAACGGACAAAATCGCGAGGCGTTCCACGCACCGCGGAGCCAACCCGACCGTCATGCACGGGCTTTTGTCCCGGGCATCCACGTTCTTAGCTGCGGCGGCAAGAAAACGTGGATGGCCGGGACAAGCCCGGCCATGACGAGTTTCTCGATGAATCGGCATCTACTGGCCGTTTATGAGTCGGACTCTCAAGCCCGCTTGGCCTCGATCGCATCCCAGATCTTCGCCGCCACATCCGGCCCGTTCAGCCGGGCGATGGCGCGGATGCCGGTCGGCGAGGTGACGTTGATTTCGGTGAGATGGCCGTCGATCACGTCGATGCCGACGAACAGAAGGCCACGCTCGCGCAGTTTCGGGGCCAGCCGTGCGCAGATTTCGCGCTCGCGGTCGCTGAGATCGGTGGCATGCGCGGCACCGCCGCGCACCATGTTGGAGCGCAGATCGTCCGCCGCCGGCACGCGGTTGACGGCGCCGGCGAATTCGCCGTCGACCAGGATGATGCGCTTGTCGCCGTGCTTGACCTCGGGGAGAAAGCGCTGGATCACCCAGGGCTCCTTGAACGTCACCGAAAACATGTCGAACAGCGAGCCGAAATTCATGTCCTGCGGCATGATGCGAAATACCGCGGCGCCGCCATGGCCGTGCAGCGGCTTCATCACCACCGCGCCGTGCTCGTCGCGGAACGAATTGATCTCGTCGAGGTCGCGCGAGATCAGCGTCGGCGGCATCAGGTCCGGAAAATCCATCACGAAGATTTTTTCCGGCGCGTTGCGCACGCTGGCCGGATTGTTCACCACCAGCGTCTTGGGATGAATCCGCTCCAGGAAATGCGTCGAGGTGATGTAGGCGAGATCGAACGGCGGGTCCTGCCGCAGCAGGATCACGTCGTAATGCGCCAGCGGTTCGCGCCGGGCTTCGCCGAGCGTGAAGTGATCGCCCACCTCGTCGCGCACGGTGAGCGCCTGCACCGGCGCCACCAGTTCCTCGCCGCGCAGCGAGAGCTTGTCCGGTGTGTAATAGGAAAGCCCGTGGCCGCGCTTCTGCGCTTCCAGCAGCAGCGCGAAGGTCGAATCGCCGCGGATGTTGATGCGCGCGATGGGGTCCATCTGGACGGCGACATTCAGTTTCATAAAAGGGCCTGCGATGTCATGGTGGGGGCCTGGCGTTGATGGCGGAATTTCAGGTGCTGGCGTCGAACGCCGCTAACAGATGGCGCGGCAGGCGCCGCGGCGCAATCAGCATGGCGTCGAAACGCAGTTCAAATTCGGCATGTTCGGGATGCGCCATCAGCCACGCCTGCGCGGCGTCGATGATGCGGGCCTGCTGGCGCGGCGTCACCGCATAGGCGGCGTCATCGAGACTGGCGCGGGCCTTGACCTCGATAAAGGCGATCAGGTTGCGCTTGCGGGCCACGATGTCGATCTCGCCATAGGGCGTGCGAAAGCGCTTTGCCAGGATGCGATAGCCCTTGGCCATCAGATAGGCCGCGGCGCGGGCTTCGGCCGAGAGGCCGGTTCGGAATGCGGCGACCCGCGCCGGCGCGGCGGTTTTGGCCGGCGTCTTCAGGGGCTGGACGTCGTCAGTCTTCGCCATCGTCGCCTTCCGGCGTGGTTTGTTTGGCGAGTTCCAGCGCGCGGGCATAGATTTCGCGGCGCGGCCGCCCCGAAAGTTCCACCGCATGCGCCACGGCATCCTTGACGCTGCCGCGCTCGAAGCGAGGCGCGCAACAGGTCGTCCAGGTCGCTCTCGGCCATGATCTGCGGCGTCCGGCGCGGGCGGGCCGATCACCAGCACGAATTCGCCGCGGGTCTCCAGCGTGTCGGCCGATCGCGCCAGTTCGGTCGACTGGTCGCGCGCATAACGTCTTCATGCATCTTGGTCATCTCGCGGCAGATCGCGCCATCGCGCGCGCCCATGACGTCGGCGAGATCGGCCAGCGTGTCCTGCACCCGGTTGCCGGATTCGAACATCACCAGCGTGGCGTCGATCCGCGCCAGTTCCGCCAGCCGCGCCCGGCGCGCCGTCTCCTTGGACGGCAAAAATCCCTCGAAGAAAAACCGGTCGGTGGGCAGCGCCGCCACCGCCAGCGCCGCCAGCACCGAGGAGGGCCCCGGCAATGCGATCACTGATGACCCGCGGCGCAGACCTCGCGCACCAGCTTGAAACCGGGATCGGAGATCAAGGGCGTGCCGGCGTCCGACACCAGCGCGATCGAGGCGCCTTGCGCCAGCTGCTCCAGGATTTTCGGGCGCGCCAGCGCGGCGTTGTGCTCGTGATAGGGCTTTAGCAGCGCCGAAATCGCATAGCGCTCGGTCAGCCGCCGGGTGATGCGGGTATCCTCGCAGGCGATGATGTCGACGCCGGCCAGCGTTTCCAGCGCGCGCAGCGTGATGTCGCCGAGATTGCCGATCGGCGTGGCCACCAGATGAAGGCCCGGAACCGGTTTCGGCGCGGTCAGCGACATGGCCCGCCGACCGAAAATGTCCGGTCGGTCAGAACCCGCTCGGGTTCTCAGCCGTATATGGGAAGCGGGTTTTGCGCGCATGATGCCAATCTAGAGCGGGATCGCAGCGGGGGAACCGGTTTGCCGAAACATCATGTTCGAACAAATAGATGGGGTCGTCCAATTGGCACGACCGGTGTGACCGCACTTACGCTGCGAAAGTGTGCTGTTCGATATCGGACCGCGGCATGGCGAGCAGCCCGGCAACCGGCGTCCGGCCGTCGAGGGCCATAATCCTTTTGTTTTGGTTAACTATTCGCCGACAATATGCCTGAAATCCACGCCCCTTGATCGTTCGGAGGGCGACGTCCTGGCCGATTTCGGTCGGTCAAGAGAAGAGATGTGATGGTGGGCCCGCGTAGATCCCAAATCTCCGGCTGCCGAATCCGGGCTGCCAGCCCTGGCGCTTCCGGAGCGACCCGGCGGACGGCGGTTGGTCTGATTCTGGGCGCGCCCCTGCTCGGCGCCTGCGCCGGCGTGCAGCAGAGCCTCGAGCCGTTTTCCACTCCGTTCAGTTCGACGCAGCGCGACGGCGACCGCCGGCCGGACTCCGCAGCAGCCGCTCGCGGTCGGCAACGGGCAGGTCAAGGTCGGACTGATCCTGCCGCTGTCGGCGGCCGGCAATGCCGGCGTCGCCGCGCAATCGATGAAGAACGCCGCCGAGATGGCGCTGGCGGAATTCCAGAATCCCAATATCCAGCTTCTGATCAAGGACGACGGCGGCAGCCCGCAAGGCGCGCAGCAGGGCACCCAGCAGGCGCTCGACGAGGGCGCCGAGATCATTCTCGGGCCGCTGTTTGCGCTGTCGGTGCCGGCGACGGCGCAACTGGCGCGCGCCCGCGGCGTCTCGGTGATCGCGTTCTCGACCGATTCAAGCGTCGCCGGCCGCGGCGTCTATCTCCTGAGCTTCCTGCCGGAGTCCGACGTCAACCGGATCATCGAATACTCGGCCCGACCGGCAAACGATCCTTCGCCGCGATGCTGCCCGACAACGCCTATGGCAATGTGGTGGAGGCCGCCTTCAAGCAGGCGGTCGGCCGCCGCGGCGGCCGCGTCGTGGCGTTTGAAAAATACGGCGCCGATCGCGCCACCGCGGCGCGCAACGTGGCGCAAGCGCTTGGCTCGGCCGATGCGCTGTTTCTGGCCGACGACGGCGATTCGGTGGTGGCGGTGGCGGATTCGCTGACCGCGGCCGGCGCCAAGCTGAAAAACATCCAGCTGCTCGGCACGGGTCTGTGGGACAATCCGCGCGTGTTCGCGAGCCCCAGCCTTGCAGGGCGGGCTTTATGCGGCGCCGGATCCGTCCGGCTTTCGCAGTTTCTCGAGCCGCTACCGCGCCAAATACGGCGCCGAGCCGGTGCGCACCGCGACGCTGGCCTATGACGCGGTGGCGCTGGTCGCCGCATTGGCGCGAACCCAAGGCGGCGCAACGCTTTTCGCCCGAAGTGCTGACCAATCCGTCCGGCTTTGCCGGCATCGACGGGCTGTTTCGTTTCCGCGCCGACGGCACCAACGAGCGCGGCCTCGCGGTGATGCGGGTCGCAGCCGGCGGCGGCCTGCCGGTCGCCGGTTCGCCGAAGAGTTTTGGGGCGTAGTGATCGTCGTCCCGGCCTCGAGCCGGGACCCATACTCCGCGGCCCTTCGATTATTAAGAAAGACGTCGTGCATCCTGCCTGAACGAGAAGCCGCGGCGTATGGGTCCCGGATCGCGTTCGCTGCGCTCACTTGTCCGGGACGACGGCTTTACGCCGCCAGATCCGCCACCACCGCATCGAGCACCGGAAATCCGGCTTGCGTCACGCGCAGCCGGCCGTCGGCATCGACGGTGATGGCGCCTTCTTCGCGCAGGATCGCGATGCGGCGCGGATCGAGCGCGCGGCCGGACAGCGCCGTGATAGCGCTGGGGATCGATGCCTTCGGCGAGCCGCAGGCCCATCAGCAGGAATTCGTCGGCGCGCTCTTCGCTGTTGAGGAGATCGTCGGTGACGACGCCGTGGCCGTTGGCCTCGACCCGCATCAGCCAGGCCTCCGGGCGCTTTTCGGTGGCGATCGCGTGCCTGATGCCGTCGATATCGAGCCGGCCATGGGCGCCGGGACCGATGCCGGCATATTCCTCGCCGCGCCAGTACACGAGGTTATGCTTGCACTCCGCGCCGGGCCGCGCGTGATTGGAAATCTCGTAGGACGGCAGGCCGTGCTGCGGCGCAGACCTCCTGCGTGACGTCATACAGCGCGCGCGCCACCGCTTCGTCCGGCGTCTTCAGTTTGCCGGCGGCATGCAGGCCGAAGAACGGCGTGCCTTCCTCGATGGTGAGTTGATAGAGCGACAGATGCTCGGCGGCTTCCGAGATCGCGAGCTTCAGCTCATCGGCCCACATCTGCGGCGTCTGGTCGGGCCGGGCGTAGATCAGATCGAACGAATAGCGATCGAACGCGGTGCGCGCGATCGCCACCGCGTCGAGCGCTTCGCGCGCGGTGTGCAGCCGTCCCAGCGCCTTCAGCGAGGCATCGTCCAGCGCCTGCACGCCGAGCGACACGCGGTTGACGCCGGCGGCGCGATAGCCGCGAAAGCGCGTCGCCTCGACGCTGGTCGGATTGGCTTCCAGCGTCACTTCGGCGTCGGCGCGCGACGCGCCAGTGCTTGCCGATCGCATCGAGAATCGCGCCGACGGTCTGCGGCTGCATCAGCGACGGCGTGCCGCCGCCGAGAAAGATCGACGAGACTTCGCGGCCCGGCGTGCGCGCCGCGGTGGTTTCGATCTCGCGCGCGAAGGCGCGGGCGAAGCGTTCTTCGTCGATCGGCGCATGCCGGACATGGCTGTTGAAATCGCAATACGGGCATTTCGACAGGCAGAACGGCCAGTGCACGTAAACGCCGAACGCTTCGTTTTCCCGCTGCAGCGGCTGCGCTCACAGGCAGATCTCCGCCAGCTTGACGAAGGCGCGGGCGCGATGCGACAGGCCCAAGCCCAGCGGCGGCAGGCCGTGCTTCTCGATGCTGGTCATCTCGCCGAAGGTGCGGGTGTGGCCGTCGGGCAGGAACGCCGGATCGTAGCCGAAGCCGGCGGTGCCGCGCGGCGGCCAGACCAGCGTGCCGTCGGCGCGGGCCTCGACTTCCTCGAGATGATCGTCGGGCCAGGCCACGCATAGCGCGGAAACGAAATGCGCCTTGCGCTGCGCGGGCGTGGTCGCGCCGCGCTCCTGCAGCAGGCGCTCGATCCGCGTCATCGCCGCGGTGAAATCCTTGGTCGGGCCGGCCCAGCGCGCCGAGTAAATCCCGGGCGCGCCGTCGAGCGCATCGACCACCAGGCCGGAATCGTCGGCGAAGGCCGGAAGCTGCGGCGGCCTGCGCCGCGGCGATCGCCTTGATCCGGGCATTGGCGCGAAAGGTGTCGCCGGTCTCGTCGGGTTCGCCGAGGCCGAGTTCGCCGGCCGATACCGCCTCGATGCCGTACGGCGCCAGCAGTTCGCGCATCTCGGCAAGCTTGCCGGGATTGTGGGTCGCGATCACGAGCTTGCCGGTGATTCGGCGATGCATGGCTGCGTATTCTAGTCGTCAGCCGGTTGTCGATCACGTGATCAATCACGCCACGGCCATTTTCTGCAGGTCCACCAGCCGCGCCACGCCTTTGCGCGCCAGCGCCATCAGCGCCAGGAACTCGTCCTGCGAGAACGGCGTCTTTTCGGCGGTGCCCTGCACCTCGATGATGCGGCCGTCGCCGGTCATGACGAAATTGGCGTCGGTATCGGCCTCGGAATCCTCGGCGTAATCGAGGTCGAGCACCGGCGTGCCGTTATAGATGCCGCAGGAGATCGCCGCGACATTGTCGCGCAGCACGTTGCCCTTGATCATGTTGCGGGTCTTCATCCAGCCGATGCAGTCGGCCAGCGCGACCCAGGCGCCGGTGATCGAGGCGGTGCGGGTGCCGCCATCGGCCTGGATCACGTCGCAGTCGACCGTGATCTGGCGCTCGCCGAGCGCTTCGAGGTCGACGGTGGCGCGCAGCGAGCGGCCGATCAGGCGCTGGATTTCGACGGTGCGGCCGTTCTGCTTGCCGGCGGAGGCCTCGCGGCGGGTGCGCTCCAGCGTGGCCCGCGGCAGCATGCCGTATTCGGCCGTGACCCAGCCGCGGCCCTGGCCCTTGAGCCATGGCGGCAGCCGCTCTTCCAGCGTGGCCGTCACCAGCACATGGGTGTCGCCGAATTTGACCATGCAGGAACCCTCGGCATATTTGACCACGCCGCGTTCCAGCGACACGGCGCGCAGTTCATCGGGCGCACGGCGGCTTGGCCGCATGGGAAATCCTCCGAAAATTCAGCAAAAAGGTCGAGCTGGCTCGCGGTGCTTTTAGGTGGGGCAAGGCCACAGCGGCAAGGCCTTTGGCAACGGCCCTGATCCAAGCGAGCTAATGCCGGCTTGTAACCGGCCCCCGAGATGGACAGATTAGGGGTCTCAAGGAGTTGCCTGTGGCCCACCACGATCCGATCGGCCTGATCGCGCCGCATGCCGGGCTGGCCCAGCTCAACGAGCGCTCGCGGGACATTTTTCGTCAGATCGTCGAGAGTTATCTGGCGACCGGCGAACCGGTCGGTTCGCGCAATATTTCGCGCCTGATCACGATGCCGCTGTCGCCGGCCTCGGTGCGCAATGTGATGTCGGATCTCGAGCAGCTCGGCCTGATCTACGCGCCGCATACCTCGGCCGGCCGGCTGCCGACCGAACTGGGCCTGCGGTTTTTCGTCGATGCGCTGATGCAGGTCGGCGATCTCACCGAGCCGGAGCGGCAGTCGATCCAGAGCCAGCTGGCCTCGGTCGGCCGGGCGCAGTCGGTCGAGGCGGCGCTCGGCGAGGCGTTGACGCGGCTGTCGGGCCTGACCCGGGCGGCGGCGGTGGTGCTGACCGCAAAATCCAATTCGCGGCTGAAACACATCGAATTCGTGCGGCTGGAACCGGAGCGGGCGCTGGTGGTGCTGGTCGGCGAGGACGGCCAGGTCGAGAACCGCGTGCTGACGCTGCCGCCGGGCGTTCCCTCCTCGGCGCTGACCGAAGCCAGCAATTTTCTCAATGCGCGGATTCGCGGACGAACGCTGGCCGAAGCGCGGCTCGAACTTGAGACCGCGCTGACGCAGAGCCGCACCGAACTCGACCAATTGACGCAAAAGGTGATCGCCGCGGGAATCGCAAGCTGGTCCGGCGGTGAAACCGACGATCGCCAGTTGATCGTGCGCGGTCATGCCAATCTGCTGGAAGATCTGCATGCGCTGGAGGATCTGGAGCGCGTCAGATCGCTGTTCGACGATCTCGAGACCAAGCGCGGCGTGATCGACCTGTTGGGCCGCGCCGAACGCGCCGAGGGCGTGCGGATTTTCATCGGATCGGAAAACAAGCTGTTTTCGCTGTCCGGTTCCTCCACCATCATCGCGCCCTATAGCGACGGCGCGGGCCATATTGTCGGCGTTCTCGGCGTGATCGGGCCGACCCGGCTCAACTATGCCCGGGTGATCCCGACGGTGGATTATGCCGCGCGGATCGTCAGCCGGATGCTGGGCGGATGATCCGCCCCTGACGGGGGCCGGTTGCGCTTGATTTTTGCGCCCTAAAGCACGATATCCGGCTCAACCAATCCCATTGTTCCCAGGAACCGATTTCCCGCGATGTTCAAGAAGGCAGCGTCATGACCGATCCGCAAGGGCAGAACGACAACCCGGCGCAGGAAACCGCCGAGCCGGTGGTCTCCAAGCCCTACATCATGCCGGACGATCCGGAACAGGGATCGGTGGAAGCGCTGACAAAAGAAGCCGCCGAGGCGCGCGACAAGATGCTGCGCACGCTGGCGGAAATGGAAAATCTGCGCAAGCGGACCAGCCGCGAGGTCGCCGATGCCCGGGTCTATGGCATCACCGGTTTCGCGCGCGACGTGCTCGACATCGCCGACAATCTGCAGCGCGCGCTGGATGCGGTTCCTGCCGAGGCGAAGGCCACGGCCGATCCCGGCCTGAAGGCGCTGATCGAAGGCGTCGAGCTGACCGAACGTTCTTTGCTCAACACGCTGGAGAAAAACGGCGTCAAGAAGTTCGATCCGGCCGGCGAGAAGTTCGATCCGAACTTCCAGCAGGCGATGTATGAAGTTCCCGATCCGTCGGTTCCCGCGGGCACCGTGATGCAGGTGGTGCAGGCCGGCTACATGATCGGCGAGCGCGTGCTGCGCCCGGCGCTGGTCGCGGTCTCCAAGGGCGGCGCCAAGCCGGCGCCGGCGGCGTCAGAGCAGGCGTAGTTCACCTCGCCCCGCGAGCGGGACGAGGTAAGCAAGCGTCCGTGCCGAACAACTGCACCTTCTAAACCGCGATATCGGCTGACTGGATGCGCTTGACACCCGCCTTGGCCATGTCGGCCCACGCCTTGGCCATCGACCCCTGCGTATCGATGCCACGGCACGCATCTTCAACCACATAGGTTTCGAAGCCGGCCTTGCGCGCGTCGAGCGCGGTCCATGCCACGCAGAAATCGGTGGCAAGGCCGGTGACGAACAGGCGCTGCAGCTTGCGGGCTTTGAGATAGGCGGCAAGGCCGGTTGTGGTTTTGCCGTCGGCCTCGGTGAAGGCCGAATAGCTGTCGACGTCCTGGTGGAATCCCTTGCGCACGATCAGTTCAGCCTGCGGAATCGAAAGGTCTTTCGACAGCGAGGCGCCATCGGTTCCCTGCACGCAGTGATCGGGCCACAGCACTTGCTTGCCGTATTTGAGATCGATGGTCTCGAACGGCTTTTTGCCGGGATGGGCGGACGCGAACGAGACATGGCCGGCCGTGTGCCAGTCCTGGGTCATCACCACATTGGCAAAACCCTTGGCGATGCGATTGATGACGGGAACGACCTGTTCGCCGTCTTTCACGGCGAGGCTGCCGCCGGGCAGGAAACAATTCTGCACATCGATGACCAGCAGCGCCGATGAATCATCGATCTTGATCGAAGCCGCCGCCCAAAGCTGTTTTGGAATAAAACTCGTCGCGACGATCGCGCCGATGCCTGCAACAATCTGCCTTCGGTCCAGCATGTCGGGTCTCCCTGTCAGGACCGCCCCAGCAAATCAAATCACAGCGGAAGCGTAAAGCAGGTTTGCGGATATTACCGCGATGCCCTGGACTTCGATCTCATCAGCGATCTGATTCGGTCTGCATCCGCCGGCGTCGCCGGATTGTAGATCACCAGACCGAGGTCGGGCCGGCCGTCGACGGCAAAGGCCGAATATTCCATCGCGATAGGACCGGCTAGCGGATGCCGCAGGATTTTCGCGCCGTCACCATGCTTGCGGACGTCATTGTCGCGCCACATCGCCTCGAATTCGGGACTTAAGCGGCAGAGCTCGTCGACCAGGGCCTCGACGTTTTTCGCGGCTCCGGCGCGCACGACGTCGGCCCGGAACGCCGCCACCACAAACCGCGCGACGGCTTCCCAATCCGATTGCGCGGCGCGGACGCGCGGACTGCAAAAAATGAGGCGCAGGATATTGCGTTGCGCGGGCTCGAGCGTCGCATAATCGGTCATCACCACCGAGGCGGCGCGGTTCCAGGCGACCACATCCCATGTCGGCGTCTTTACGAAGGCAGGGCTCAATTCCAGCGAGTCGAGGACGCGCTGCAGCCGCGGCGTGACGCCCTCGCTGGCGCGATAGCGAACCTCGGGCGGTCGCCCCAGGCCGAGCAGGAAGATGTGCTCGCGCTCAACATCCGTCAGCATCATGGCGCGGGAAATACGGTCGAGCACATCGGCCGACGGTGCGCCGCCGCGCCCCTGTTCGAGCCATGTGTACCAGGTCGCGCTGACATTGGCGCGGTGAGCCACTTCCTCGCGCCGCAGTCCTGGCGTTCGCCGGCGTTTCAGCGGAAAGCCGAACGCCGCCGGATCGAGCTTGGCGCGGCGATCCCTGAGGTAGCTTCCCAGCAGATTGTCGGTCTCGGCCGGCATGCGCATCCTGTTACCAATTATACCCGTATATCATCACTACTTTACCAGCATAATGTGAGGGTAGACAAGAGCGCTAGTCTAACCCCGAGGGATTGCTCATGCGTGTTTTTGTTACCGGCGCGACGGGATTCATCGGCTCCGCCATTGTCAGTGAACTGATCGCCGCAGGACACGAGGTTCTCGGTTTTGCCCGCTCGGATGCAGGCGCCGCGTCCCTTGTCGCGGCTGGCGCCGACGTCCATCGCGGTACGCTGGAAGACCCGGAGAGCCTTCGCAGCGGCGCAGCGAACGCGGACGGCGTGATCCACACCGCCTTCAACCACGATTTCTCGAAGTTCGCAGCAAACTGCGAACTGGACCGGCGCGCCATCGAAGCGCTGGGCTCCGCGCTCAAGGGCTCCGGACGCCCCTTCATCGTCACATCGGGTACCGGTCTGATACAGGGAGACCCTGCTACCGAAGAGATTGCCCGTCCAACCAACTCGGCAATTCCACGCGTCTCGGAACAGACAGCGCTTGCCATGGTGTCGGAGAACATCCGCGTGTCGGTGGTCCGCCTCCCGCCATCGGTTCATGGCGACGGCGATCACGGCTTCGTCCCGCTCCTGATCGGCATCGCCCGCGACAAGGGTGTGTCGGCCTATGTCGGCGACGGACTAAATCGCTGGCCCGCGGTGCACCGGCTCGATGCCGCCAATCTCTACAGGCTGGTGCTGGAGAAGGGCGCCTCGGGAGCGCGATATCACGGCGTTGCCGAACAGGGCGTCGCGTTCCGCAAGATCGCCGAAGTGATCGGCCGCCGATTGAATCTGCCAGTGGTCAGCAAGACTCCGGAAGAGGCCGCCGATCATTTCGGCTGGTTCGCGCATTTCGCAGCGCTCGACAATCCCGCTTCAAGCCAGCGAACCCGGGAGCTTCTGGGATGGCAGCCAGGACAGCCTGCGCTGATTCCGGATCTCGATCGGCCGCGTTATTTCGAATCCTGAAAAGAGCAGCTGTAGCGCTCTTTCAACGAGCATTGTGATCGATCAGCGCGGCAGGATTCCGTCGCGCACCGCGCGGAAACGGGGGAATGCGCTCGACCACTGGTCGCGGGGCGCGCTGCCGATGATGCGCAATGAGTTGCCGCCGCCGAATCGCAGCCATTGCACCACGGTGACGGGAATATTGTCCTTGCCGCTGGTGGCATCGATGCGGGTTTCAAAGCCAGCCGCGCCATCGATGCGAACCGGTTCGTTCATGGTGATCCGCCCGTCGCGTATCCCGGGAATCGTGGCTGCGATCTGCTGGGCAAACCTGCCGCGATCGTCCGGCTGCGCCGGCGACGACCCGATCAGGCCGATCACCATGAATGGCACCGTCTCGAGGCCGGTTTTCTCTTCGCCGTCGGCGAGAACAATGGCTGCACCCCCCGCCAGCGCGCGGACATTCTTGAAGGCGCTGAGTTCGCTGACGTTGAAGGGCATCATTTCCAGCTGCTCCTCGACCGGGACCGCCTGGCGCACCGTCGCCGACGCAAACATCTGCCGCACGGCGTCGTCGCTGAAGATTTTGGTGGCGTTCTCGGGAACCTGCACGGCGACATAGCCGGAGAAACCGGTGCCCGGCAGGATCATGGAATATCGCCGCACATTGCCGGCGCCTTCCCTGGCGTCTTCCGCGGTGTAATAGGCAAGTCCGGCCGCGGTTTCGATGCTCTCCGGCTTGATGCCGCCGGCGCCTGCGGGATTGGTCTTGAAGGCATTCGCGACCTCGCCATAGGCCTCGGCCGGCAGCTCCGCCACCAGCACCTTGACGCTGCCGTCTTCGGTTTCGAACCCGGCGAATTTTTTCGAGCGGACCAGGCCCACCAGCGGCGTCATCCCCACCCGAACGCCGGGCGGGAAAACGATGTCCGCGGCCAGGGCGGGACTGAAGGCAGCGCCAAAGGCTGCGACCAGCAGGGCCACGGCTGAGAATAGTCGAATGGGCTTCATGAAAATCTACTGGGTTTGCATTGAGGCCGTTCAATGGTCGGCTGGCGGCAACTTCTTTTCGCCGCGCCACGCTTGGTAACACTTTTAGCGGGTTTGGGGTCCGGGCAACAGTGTGGGCTTCGTATTAGTGCTTAACGCGATGGAGTCGCGACCAGGGGCACAATTACGCCGTCAGGAAGAGCTTGCCGGCAGCGGATCGACCCATGGATTGAACACCGGCGCACGCGCCTTTTGATAGTCTTTTACATCGCGGGATACGACGGTCAGGCCGTGATGCAGCGCCGTTGCTGCGATGATGAGGTCGGGCTGCGAGAAGGTATGGCCGGCCTTGCGGCCATCTTCGACCAGGAGCCGCCCCTTGAACATGATGTCTTCGGTGATTTCGAGGACGCGCTGTTCGAACATCGGCCGCACCTTGTGGGCGAGCCAGTCATTCAGCGCGGCGCGACGGCTGGGGTCGCTGACGAGTTCAATGCCAAACCGGATTTCGGCCAGCGTTGCCGAACTGACATAGAGCAGATCGAGCGGTTGGGCGGCTATGAAGGTGAGGACTTTGCGTTCGGGTCTGGGGCGGCGCAGTTCCGACAGGATGTTGGTATCGAGTAGCCACCCCGTCACAAGGAAATCTCGCGCACGGGCATCGGCGTGCGCCCGGGCTCAAGCTCGATGTCGCGATGCGGTGACGCCTGCATGGCGGCAATCAGCGCGGTCCCCGTCAGATCGCCCTTGAGGCGGCGAAACTCTTCCGCCGCGATGACCACCACTTCGTCGCGGCCGTGCACCGTCACATGCTGCGGGCCCTCGCTGCGGACGCGCCTTACCAGTTCGCTAAAGCGCGCCTTGGCATCCTGCAGCAGCCAGTGGCCGGGCTGCCGGCGGCCGCGTACCTGACGCCGGGTTTTCGGCTGCTTTGTCAGCCTTGATTTTGTATTTCTGGTCATTCTGACCAGAATACTGAACCAGCGGCCGATATTCAACCGATTGGGCCACCGTTTTACCCGGCCGGGGCGAGGTTCGCCGCAGGCGACTACCCACTCGATGCTGACGAAGCGCATCGTGTGAGGTCGCCAGTCACCAGGCGCGGCGACGCAGATCGCGAGACCGCTGTATCGCGGGGTAGAAGAAAAATAAGAGTCCCAAATTGTCTTAGCTTGTAAAAGGTGTACATTATATGGTACAGGTACCGCGATATAGGGCGGCATGACGAAGTCGGCGCGCAAGACCCTGTGGTTTTCTATCGAAGCGCTGCCGGATCCGAGGTGCTGCGCGATTGGCTCCGGGAGCAGGCTCCGGCCGGTCGCAACGTCATCGGCCAGGATTTGATGCGGGCGCAATTCCGCTGGCCGGTCGGCATGCCGTTGTGCCGACCGTTGGGTGGCGGGCTGTGGGAAGTGCGCAGTGATCTCACTGGCAATCGCATCGCCCGCGTACTGTTCTGTTTTTCGGAGGGACGGCTGTTGCTGCTGCGGGGCTTTATCAAGAAGACCCAAAAAACGCCGGATGCCGAACTCGTTCTGGCGCGCAGGCGAATGCGCGAGTTCAAGTGAGAGCAGACACCATGACGACGAAGAAATTCCGCAGCACCAGGGGTCTTTCGACTCTCGATGATTTCCTCGAAGAGGAAGGCACCCGCGAGAAGTTTCAGGCCGTTGCCATCAAGGAAGTGCTCGCCTGGCAGATCGCCGAAGCGATGAAGGCCCAGGGCCTGTCGCAAAAGCGGCTTGCCGAGCGGATGGGCACAAGCCGCAGCCAGATTACCCGGTTGCTCGATCCGAAAGACGGCAACGTCACCCTGCTCACACTCCAGCGTGCCGCCGAGCTGCTGGGTCGCAAAGTCAGGTTCGAACTGGTTTGATCGCCAGAAAAATCGAAGCTACGGAGTTTTTGCGACATGGTCATCTCCGCCTTCGAAGCCGCGCCATATCAGAGGGGTGGATGGCCCGGACCGGCGGGCCAGGCATCTGATGCCCGTCGGCCTACCTGACGTCCGGTCCGCGGGGGCACTATCTTTCAATGGCCGGGGTTTTCGCGGGCTTAAGCTTGCGTTCGGTCCTTGCAGGGCCCACCCCCCCTCCTATATGAGGCTCACCGTCGCAATATCGCGAGCATTTGATCGTTTGGGGGTTTGGATTGGTGCGCCGTCAGGGCCCAGCCAACCTGCCGCAAAAAGAAGGATATGAGGACCATGGGAAAGGTCATTGGGATCGATCTCGGCACCACGAATTCGTGCGTCGCCGTAATGGATGGCAAGACAGCGAAAGTCATCGAAAACGCGGAAGGGATGCGGACCACGCCGTCGATCGTCGCCTTTAGCGACGATGGCGAGCGCCTCGTCGGCCAGCCGGCCAAGCGCCAGGCGGTGACCAATCCCGAGCGGACCTTCTTCGCGGTCAAGCGCCTTGTCGGCCGCCGCTATGACGACCCGATGGTGGAGAAGGACAAGAAGCTCGTCCCCTACAAGATCGTCAAGGCATCCAACGGCGATGCCTGGGTCGAAGCCGACGGCAAAACCTATTCGCCTTCGCAGGTCTCCGCTTTCATCCTGCAGAAGATGAAAGAGACCGCGGAAGCCCATCTCGGCCAGAAGGTCGATCAGGCCGTCATCACCGTTCCCGCCTATTTCAACGACGCGCAACGTCAGGCCACCAAGGATGCCGGCAAGATCGCCGGCCTTGAAGTGCTGCGCATCATCAACGAGCCGACCGCGGCTGCGCTGGCTTACGGCCTCGACAAGTCGAAGAGCGGCACCATCGCGGTGTACGATCTCGGCGGCGGCACCTTCGACGTCTCGATCCTCGAGATCGGCGACGGCGTGTTCGAGGTGAAGTCGACCAACGGCGACACGTTCCTCGGCGGCGAAGACTTCGACATGCGCCTCGTCAGCTATCTGGCCGATGAATTCCAGAAAGAGCAGGGCATCAACCTGCGTAACGACAAGCTGGCCCTGCAGCGCCTGAAAGAGGCGGCTGAAAAGGCCAAGATCGAATTGTCCTCGACCACGCAGACCGAAATCAACCTGCCGTTCATCACGGCGGACGCGACCGGGCCGAAGCATCTGACGATGAAGCTGACGCGCGCCAAGTTCGAGGCGCTGGTCGACGATCTCGTCCAGAAGACCATCGAGCCCTGCCGCAAGGCGCTGAAGGATGCCGGCCTCACCGCCGGCGAGATCGGCGAAGTGGTGCTGGTCGGCGGCATGACCCGCATGCCCAAGGTCCAGGAAGTGGTGAAGCAGTTGTTCGGCAAGGAGCCGCACAAGGGCGTCAACCCGGACGAAGTCGTCGCCATCGGTGCCGCGATCCAGGCCGGCGTGCTGCAGGGCGACGTCAAGGACGTGCTGCTGCTCGACGTGACGCCGCTGTCGCTCGGCATCGAGACGCTGGGTGGCGTGTTCACCCGCATCATCGATCGCAACACCACGATCCCGACCAAGAAGAGCCAGGTGTTCTCGACCGCCGAGGACAACCAGAACGCCGTCACCATCCGCGTGTTCCAGGGCGAGCGCGAAATGGCGGCCGACAACAAGGTGCTCGGCCAGTTCGACCTGATGGGCATTCCGCCGTCGCCGCGCGGCATGCCGCAGATCGAGGTGACCTTCGATATCGACGCCAACGGCATCGTCAACGTGTCGGCCAAGGACAAGGCGACCGGCAAGGAGCAGCAGATCCGGATCCAGGCCTCCGGCGGTCTGTCCGAAGCCGACATCCAGAAGATGGTCAAGGACGCCGAGGCCAATGCGGCCGAGGACAAGAAGCGCCGCGAGGCGGTCGACGCCAAGAACCATGCCGACAGCCTGGTGCATTCCACCGAGAAGGCGCTGGCCGAACATGGTTCGAAGGTCGAGGAGAGCGAGCGCCGCGCCATCGAGGACGCCGTCAGCGATCTGAAGGAAGCGCTGAAGGGCGACGATGCCGAGGCGATCAAGGCCAAGACCAATACGCTGGCGCAGGCTTCGATGAAGCTCGGCGAGGCGATGTACAAGCAGCAGGCCGAGAGCGATGCGGCCAAGGATGCTGCCAAGGACGACGTGGTCGACGCGGAATTCACCGAAGTCGACGACGACAAGAACAACAAGAAGTCTGCGTAAGCGGCTGGCGTCATGACCCTCATTCCAAGAGCGCGTAGCGCGTCTCGAAGGGATGGGGGTCATTTTTCGTTAAGCCGAAGGCTGCATTCTCCGGCTACGCATTTCTTCGGAATGAGAACGAATTTCGGGCGGATCTGACGGATGTCACGACCAAGCGCTGCTACTACGAAACCCTCGAAGTCGAACGGACCGCGGACGAGTTCCGGCCTCAAGGCGGCGTTCCGCAAGCTGGCGATGAAATGGCATCCGGACAAGAATCCGGGCGATGCCGCCAGCGAAATCCGTTTCAAGGAAATCAACGAAGCCTACGAAGTCCTGAAGGACGGCGACAAGCGCGCCGCCTATGACCGGTTCGGCCATGCCGCGTTCGAGCAGGGCGGTGGCGGCGGTCCGGGATTCGGCGCCGGCTTTGCCTCGTCATTCTCCGATATTTTCGAAGACCTGTTCGGCATGGCCGGGCAGCGCGGCCGCGGCGGCGGTCGCGAGCGCGGCGCCGATCTGCGCTACAACATGGAAATCACGCTGGAGGAAGCCTTCCGTCGGCAAGACCGCCCAGATCGAGATTCCGGTTTCGGTGACCTGCGAATCCTGTTCGGGCACCGGCGCCAAGGCCGGCACCAAGCCGAAGACCTGCTCGATGTGCGGCGGCGCGGGGCGGGTGCGGCAGGCGCAGGGCTTCTTCACGCTGGAGCGAACCTGTCCCGGCTGTCAGGGCCGCGGCCAGATGATCGAGGACCCCTGCCCGTCCTGCTCGGGCTCGGGCCGGGTCGACGCGCGAGCGCACGCTGTCGGTCAATATTCCCGCAGGGCGTCGAAGACGGCACCCGCATCCGGCTGGCCGGCGAAGGCGAGGCCGGCGTCCGCGGCGGTCCGCCGGGCGATCTCTACATTTTCCTCTCGCTGGCCACGCATGAGTTCTTTCAGCGCGACGGCGCCGATCTGCATTGCCGCGTGCCGATCTCGATGGTGACGGCGGCGCTGGGCGGCGAGTTCGAGGTGCCGACCATCGACAAGGGCAAGACCAAGGTGAAAGTGCCGTCCGGGACCCAGTCCGGCCGCCGTTTCCGCATCGCATCAAAGGGTATGCCGGTGCTGCGCTCGCGCCAGACCGGCGACATGTATGTCCAGGTCGTGGTCGAAACGCCGCAGAATCTGACCAAGAAGCAGCAGGAATTGCTGGCCGAGTTCGAAAAACTATCGTCCGGTGCAACCCAACCCGAGGCGGCGGGTTTCTTCACTAAGGTCAAGGACTTCTTCGGTACCCGCGCCGGCACGCAATGACGGATCCGGCTTGACCGTTTCGGCTGCGACCTATACCTCTTTATGACTATTTTCTGACATCAGCCGCTGAATTGCGGTCCCGCCTGGTAGCGACATGCCTTTGCAATCGTCCGTGCGTGCGTTGAAAAAGCCTCTTCGTCTCGACGACGAGGTTCGCTTTCTCCGTTCATGGATCGAGAAGCCGCTGCACATGGGCGCGGTGATGCCGTCGGGCCGGGTGCTGGCCCGCACCATGGCGCAAGTATGTCGATATCAAATCCACCGGACCCGTGGTCGAACTCGGACCCGGCACCGGCGCGATCACCAATGCGCTGATCGAGCATGGCGTCGATCAGAAGCGCCTGGTGCTGGTCGAATATAATCCGGGCTTCTGCGCGCTGCTGCGCGATCGCTATCCGCAGGCCAGGGTGGTGCAGGGCGACGCCTATGCGCTGCGGGACTCGCTCTGGGACGTGCTGCAGCGTGCCGGCCTCGGCGGTGGTGTCCGGCCTGCCGCTGGTCACCAAGCCGATGCTGACGCGCCTGAAACTGATCCGCGATGCCTTCGTGGCGCTGGCGCCGGGCGCGCCGTTCGTGCAGTTCACCTATTCGGTGGCGCCGCCGATCCCGAAATCGCTGCCCGGCGTATCCACAGAAGCCTCCGAGCGGATCTGGATGAACCTTCCGCCGGCCCGTGTCTGGGTGTATCGCAAGGGCTGATACCGCTCCGGCGCCGCCAGCGCGGTGGCTCGCTGGCCCGAACGCGATTTTAAATCATGTCCGCGCTGAAAATCCTCGTGATCCCCGGCTCGCTGCGCACCGGCTCGCTCAATGCGAAGCTTGCGGCGGCCGCGGCGTATCGAATTCGCGCAGGCCGGCGCCGAGGTCACGCGGATCTCGCTCGGCGATTTTCCGCTGCCGATCTATGACGGCGACCTGCAGACCAAATCCGGCGTGCCGAAGCATGCGGTCAATCTCAAGCGCATGATGTCGGCGCATCATGGCGTGCTGATCGTGACGCCGGAATATAATTCCTCGGTGCCGCCGCTGGTCAAGAACACCATCGACTGGGTGACGCCGGGTGCAGGATGCGCACGAGACCCGCGGCGCAGGTGTTTCGCGACCGCGCCTTTGCGATCGCCGCCGCCTCGGAAGGCCGGCTCGGCGGCACGCGCTGCGCTGGCGGCGCTGCGGCTGATTTTGTCGGCCTGCCACGCCACGGTGATTCCGAACCAGCTCGCGCTGTCGTTCGCCGACCAGGCCTATGACGAGATGGACCGGTTGAAACACCCGGCCGATATCGAGGCGCTGAACGCGCTGGTGCGGCAGTTGATCGATGTTTCCCAGCACATGATGTGAGGTGACATGCAGCCGACCGAAATCGCTCCCCGCGACCGCCTGATCGTGGCGCTCGATCTGCCTGAGTGTCGCAGGCCGCGGAAGCGATGATCGCGCCGGCTCGGCGACAGCGTGACGTTTTACAAGATCGGCTATCAGCTCGGCCTATGCCGGCGGCTTGCCGCTGGTCCGCCGGCTCGCGGACGCCGGCAAGAAGGTGTTCGTCGATCTCAAGCTGCACGACATCGGCAACACGGTGGCGCGCGGCGTCGAGAGCGTCGCCAAACTGGGCGCGACGTTCCTCACCGTGCACGCCTATCCGCAGACCATGAAGGCGGCGGTCGAGGCGCGTGCAGGATCGGACCTGAAAATCCTCGCCGTCACCGTGCTGACCTCCTATGACGACGGCGATCTGCATGCCGCCGGCTACCGCCTCGGCGTGTCCGATCTGGTCGAAGCCCGCGCCCAGCAGGCGCAGGTGCTCGGCATCGACGGCCTGGTGTGTTCGCCGGAGGAGGCCGCGAGCTTGCGCAAGATCGTCGGCCACCAGATGAGCCTGGTGACGCCGGGCATCCGGCCCGCAGGCACGGCCATCGGCGACCAGAAGCGCATCATGACGCCGGCGCACGCGATTGCCGCCGGCGCGGATTATCTGGTGGTCGGCACGGCCCGTGATGGAAGCCGCCGATCCGAAGGCGACGGCGGACGCCATCGTCGCGGAGATCGCCCAGGCGCTCGGCTGAACGACAAAAAGGGAGAACGCAAGATGGCAAAGGGCTACTGGATCGCGCGCATCGATGTTCACAACATGGACGGCTACAAGGAATACGTCGCGCAGAACGGCGCGGTGTTTGCGAAATACGGCGCCAGGTTCCTGGTGCGCGGCGGCAAGCACGAAGCCAAGGAAGGCAAGGCGCGGTCGCGCAATGTGGTGCTGGAATTCAAGGATTATGAGACCGCGCTGGCCTGCTACAACTCGCCGGAATATGCCCGGCTGGTCGCGATCCGCAGCGCCCCATGCCGAGAGCGATCTCGTGATCATCGAGGGCTACGACGGCGCGCAGCCGTAGGGATGACGAGCACCAATTTTTCCGTCATGGCCGGGCGCCGTCCCGGCCATCCACGTCTCTGCTAACTGAAGCATAGACGTGGATGCCCGGGACAAGCCCGGGCATGACGAGGCGTTGCCGGAACAGCCTGCCCCGCTATACCAAGAAGAGGTTCACATGTCCGACATGCGTTTGATCGTTGCGGGGGCCGGCGGCCGGATGGGCCGTGCGCTGACGCGTGTGATCGCGGAGACGTCCAGGCGCGGTCGTCACCGGCGCGCTGGAGGCGCCGGGTTCCGAACTGCTGGGCAAGGATGCCGGCGTGCTGGCGGGCCTGCCCGCCAACGGCGTCCTGCTGTCGGCCGACCTGTGGTCGCTGTCGAAAGACGCCGACGGCATTCTCGACTTCACCGTGCCGGGCGCGACCATCGCCAATGTCGCGATCGCCGCCGAGCGCGGCCTGGTTCACGTCATCGGCACCACAGGTCTTTCGGCATCGGATGATGCCGTGATCAAGAGCGTCACCTCGCGCGCCATCGTGGTCAAATCGGGCAATATGAGCCTCGGCGTCAATCTGCTGGCCGCGCTGGTGAAGCGGGTGGCGCAGTCGCTCGACGATGATTTCGATATCGAAATTCTCGAAATGCACCACAAGGCCAAGATCGATGCGCCCTCGGGCACGGCGTTGCTGCTCGGCGAGGCGGCCGCCGCAGGCCGCAAGGTCGCACTCGATCAGCATTCGGCGCGCGGACGCGACGGCCTGACCGGCGCGCGCAAGGCCGGCGATATCGGCTTTGCGTCGTTGCGCGGCGGCACCGTCACCGGCGATCACAGCGTGATTTTCGCAGGCGCGATGGAGCGCATCGAACTGACGCACCGGGCCGAGGACCGCACCATGTTCGCGCAAGGCGCCGTCAAGGCCGCGCTTGTGGGCGCGCGACCAGAAGCCCGGGTTCTATTCGATGACCGACGTGCTCGGGCTTGCCGATTTCTGAACCGAAACGGAATTAAGGAATGAGCGACCGTCTTCTTGTGCTGGTGCGTCACGGCCAGAGCGAATGGAACCTGAAGAATCTTTTCACCGGCTGGAAGGATCCCGATCTGACCGAGACAGGGCATCACCGAGGCCAAGGAAGCCGGCCGCAAGCTGAAGGCGCAGGGGCTGTCGTTCGACATCGCCTTTACCTCGGTGCTGACGCGCGCGCAGCACACGCTCGATCTGGCGCTGGCCGAAATCGGCCAGACCGGCCTGCCGATCAAGCGCGATCTGGCGCTCAACGAGCGCGACTACGGCGATCTCTCCGGCCTGAACAAGGACGATGCCCGCAAGAAATGGGGCGAAGAGCAGGTGCTGATCTGGCGCCGCTCCTATGACGTTCCGCCGCCCGGCGGCGAAAGCCTGAAGGATACGCTGGCGCGCACGCTGCCCTATTACGTTCAGGAAATCCTGCCCGGCGTGCTGCGCGGCGAGCGCACCCTGGTCGCGGCCCACGGCAATTCGCTGCGCGCGCTGATCATGGTGCTGGAAAAGCTTTCGCCGGAAAAAATCCTCAAGCGCGAACTCGCGACCGGCGCGCCGATCATCTATCGGCTGAATGCCGATGCGACGGTGGAATCGAAGCTCGATCTGGCGTGAACTTTTCGGTCATTCCGGGGCGATGCGAAGCATCGAACCCGGAATCTCGAGATTCCGGGTCTGGTCCTTCGGACCATCCCGGAACGACATACGTCAGTGCATCCCCACTTGTCCGGCTTCCCAGCCCAGCATCGCCTGCTTGCGGGTGATGCCCCAGTGATAGCCGGTCAGGGCGCCGCTCTTGCCGAGCGCGCGATGGCAGGGCACCACGAACGATACCGGGTTGCGGCCGACAGCGGCGCCGACCGCGCGCGACGCCTTCGGATTTTTGATCTTGGTCGCGATATCGGAATAGCTGACCGCGCGGCCCATCGGGATCTTCAGCAGCGTCTCCCACACCCGCACCTCGAAATCGGTGCCGATCAGCACCACGCGCAGCGGCTGGTCGGCGCGCCACAGCTTGGTGTCGAAGATGCGCTGCGCCAATCCGGCTGTTCCGGCGCGGTCTTCGACGTAGGTTGCGCGCGGCCAGCGCCGCTGCATGTCGGCCAGCGCGGCCTGTTCGTCGCCGGGATCGGCGAAGGCGAGGCCCGCCAGGCCGCGGCCGCTGGCGATCACGATCGCGGTGCCGAACGGCGAGGGGTGAAATCCGTAAGTCAGCGTCAGGCCGACGCCGCCGGTTTTCCATTCGCCCGGCGACATCGCCTCATGGGTGACGAATAAATCATGAAGCCGCCCCGGCCCCGAAAGCCCGGAGTTCGAGCGCCGCGTCGAGCACGCTGGCGGAATCGCGCAGCAGGCCCTTGGCGTGATCGAGCGTCAGCGCCTGCATGAAGGCTTTCGGCGTCAGTCCCGCCCAGCGGCGGAACAGATGATGCAGTTCATCCGGCGTCACGCTCGCGGCCTCCGCCATCGATTCGATGGTCGGCTGCGCGCGCCAGTGCTCCGAGATGAAGGCGATGGCGCGCCGCACCGAATTGTAATCGCGCAGCGCGGCGTTCTGGGGGCCCGGCTTGGTCAGGCGATGGTCATTCATGGCAAGGTTCATCATGACCCCGATGTAGGGCAGCCGTCGCGTTCAAACCACCCGATTCCTGACTGCATAGCGTTTTCGAGCGAAGTGGATGCCGTTCGCGTGAAGAAAACGCGTCAAAATAGAAATCTCCATCAAAGTAGATTGTAGGTCGGGCCGCGCTTGGCGGCCTGCAGCGCTGCCGTTAAAGCTTTGGCAAAGCTTGCCTTTTCGTCCGGCCCCAGAAAATTTCCGATCGAGACGCGGCGGCCTTTGGAAACCAGGTACAGTCGCTCGATGCCAAATTCGGCGTGGGCTTTCTGATCGAGTTGCACCCACAGCGGATTGAGTACCCATTCCATCACATGGCCGCGATGGCTGACCCGACGTACGCGCAATTCGGATGTGCGGTCACCGAGATCTCCTCAGTGGCCCTGGCATGGCGGAAATTGATCCGGAACGCCCAGTAAACCGCGAGCACGTCGAGGCCGAAAAAGCCGAACACCGGCCACGCGCCCATCATCCAGAACGCCACGCCGGCGGCGAAACTGACGAAGCTGAGAAACGCCATCAGCACCAGGAAGCCGGTGCGGTTGAGCGAGCGATGCGGCGTCAGCTCCGCCGAAAACAATTTCGGTTCGGGCGGCTCGGGATCAAAATGTTTGCCTGCGGTCATGGCGTGTCAGTATACCCGGATCATGGCGAAAATCACCCGCAAGGCCGCGTCCACGTCGAAGCCCAAGGCGGTCAAACGCGTCAAGAAATCCGCCAAGCCGAAAGCCGAACTCTCAAGCCTTGGACAGCGGCCGAAGTGTACGAAGCGTTCAGCCGTTTCCGCAAAGCCAATCCCGAGCCGAAGGGCGAACTCGAACATCTCAATCCCTACACGCTGCTGGTTGCGGTGGTGCTGTCGGCGCAGGCGACCGACGCCGGCGTCAACAAGGCGACGCGCGCGCTGTTCGCGGTGGCCGACACGCCGCAGAAGATGCTGGCACTCGGTGAAGACAAGGTGCGCGACTACATCAAGACCATCGGGCTCTATCGCAACAAGGCGAAAAACGTGATCGCGCTGTCGCAAAAGCTGATCGCGGATTTCAACAGCGAAGTGCCGCGCACCCGCATTGAGCTGGAATCCTTGCCCGGCGCCGGCCGCAAGACCGCCAATGTGGTGCTCAATATGGCGTTCGGCGAACACACCATGGCGGTGGACACGCATGTGTTTCGCGTCGGCAACCGCACCGGCCTCGCGCCCGGCAAGACGCCGCTTGAAGTCGAACTCGGGCTCGAGCGCGTGATCCCGCCCGAGTTCATGCTGCACGCCCATCACTGGCTGATCCTGCACGGCCGCTACACCTGCCTCGCGCGCAAGCCGCGCTGCGAGGTATGCATCATCAATGATCTGTGCCGCTGGCCGGAAAAGACGGTGTGACTTCTTACCGCGCCCAGCAAGGGCGAGATCGGCCATGGTGTGGGTCGCTGCCCATCCTTTGAAGATGGACCGCGCTCAAGACGGTAACCTGCCGGCATTGACTCATCTGACGTCGCGCCTACGCTCCTCGGCGTGCCAAGGCCTCACTCAAGGGCCACGCATCAAACCGGGGAGGAACGCCGTGCGATTCAAGTTTGCATGCATTGCAGCGCTGGCCGCTGCGTGAGCTTGTCGGGTTATCCGCCGCCCGCGCGCACAGATCTCCGACGATGTCGTCAGGATCGGCGTTCTCAACGACCAGTCCGGTCTCTATGCCGATCTGGGCGGCCCGGGCTCGGTCGTGGCCGCGCGCATGGCGGTCGAGGATGCCGGCGGCAGCGTGCTCGGCAAGCCGGTCGAGATCGTGTTCGCCGACCATCAGAACAAGGCCGATGTCGGGCGTCGCTGTGGCCCGCCAATGGTTCGATATCGGCAAGGTCGACATGGCGATCGGCTTCGATAATTCGGCCGTCGCGCTGGGGGTCGAGCAACTCGCTCTGGAGAAAAACCGGATCGCCATTGCCGGCGCGGTCGGCAGCACCGCCTTTACCGGCAAGTCCTGCACGCCGAACGAAGCCTCCTGGATCTATGACAGCTACGCGCTCACCACCAGTCTCGCCAAGGCGACGGTGGCGGAAGGGACGCGATACCTGGTTCTTCATCACGGTCGACTACGCCTTCGGCCATTCGCTGGAGGCCGATGCGACCGCCGCGGTGCTCGCGGCCGGCGGCAAGGTGCTCGGCAGCGTGCGCCATCCGCTCAACACCGCGGATTTCAGCTCCTATCTGCTGCAGGCGCAGGCGTCCGGCGCCAAGGTGGTGGCTTTCGCCAATGGCGGCGGTGACATGGTCAACGCCACCAAGCAGGCCAATGAGTTCGGGCTGACCAAAAACCAGACCATGGTGTCGCTGCTGGTATTCATCTCGGACGTCCACAGCATGGAACTGCGGGCCGCGCAGGGACTGAAGTTCGTCACCGCTTTCTACTGGGACCGCAACGAGGAGACACGCGCCTGGTCGAAGCGTTTCTTCGAGCGCCAGGGCAGGATGCCGACCATGTCTCAGGCTGCGGTTTATTCAGCCGTGCGCCATTACATCGGTTCGGTCGCCGCTGCCGGCACCGACGAGGCCAAGGCCGTGATGGCAAAGATGCGCGAACGGCCGGTCAACGATTTCTACGTCAGGGACGGCCATGTCCGCCTCGACGGCCGCCTGGTGCACGACATGTATTTCGCGCAAGTGAAAACGCCGTCGGAATCGACCAAGCCATGGGATTACTACAAGATCCTCGGCGTCATCCCCGGCGACCAGGCGTTCCGCCCTCTGGCGGAAGGCGGTTGCCCGCTGGTGACGCGTTGATGTTTTAAGACGACGTGTCCCGGACGCGGTGCAGCGTTCTTCACGCTGCGCCGCAGGGCCGGGACCTACACTTTCTTGTATCAATCGATGGACCCCGGCTCTGCAGCGCATCGTTTCACGCTGCGCTGCGTCCGGGGAACGCAAGTCGTCTCAAACCACCGGCACGCCCGTCTTTCGTGCCGGCTCGATCAGCTCCGGCCGCGGGCCGCTCAGCCGCTTGTGCATGTGAACCATGAAGGCCATGCCGAACAGCGGCGTCGCCAGATTGACGATCGGGATCGACACGAAGGCGGCGATCACCAGTCCGGCAGTGAACACCAGCGCGGCATTGTGCCTTGCGCATCGCCTTGGCTTCCGCCGGCGGACGAAACCGCATCGCCGCGAGTTCGAAATATTCCCGGCCCAACAGCCACGCGGTCGCGATAAAGAATGCGATGAAGCCGGCGCCGGCGAAGAACACGAACGGCAGCGCGATCAGATAGACCAGGATCGTCAGCAGCGCGGTCTTGACGCCTTCGGTCATCGCCAGCCGAACGGCAGCGCCGTGCCGGGACGCTCGGCCGGATAATGCTCGCGCTCGACATGGTCGGCGACGTCGTCGACGAACACGCTCGCCACCAGTGAGGTGATCGCGGGCATCAGGAACACCGCGCCGAACACGACGCCGAGTCCGGCGGCAATCGAGACGATCCAGGCCAGGACATTGAGCGGGGTATGAAAGCCCGGGCCTAGCATCGCCTCGGCCCAGCCTTCGCCTGATGTCGCAAACCAGCTCAGCAGCCGCTGCAGGCCGATCGCCAGCACCGTGATCAGCACCAGCGCCAGCCCGATCGAGCGCCACAGGATCGAGCGCATCGGCGGCGACAGGATTTGCGAAAGCGCCTTGACGGCGGCGTCCATCATGATGGTTCCATCCTCCCGAAAAGTCATCGCGAGAGGTAGATATATCCGCGCGTTTGGGCAAGGGTGGGGGACGTCCCGAAACCGTCTTTGGTATCCCGATGTCAGCCTTTGGACCGGACGACCCGCAATGGCAACGCCATTTCGTTCTCGGAGATGGCGGCTGGCGGATATTTGTCCGGCCGGTCAAACCGGAAGACGACCGCAGGATTTCGCGAGTTGCTGGCGCATGTCAGCAAACAGGATTTGCGGCTTCGCTTCTTCGATTCCATCAAGGAATTCTCGCCCGAATTCATCGTCAGGCTGACGCGGCTTGATTATTCGCGCGCGATGGCCTTTGTCGCCATCGACGAAGTCAGTGGCGATACGCTCGGCGTCGTCAGGCTCCATTCCGATGAAATCCAGCAGGCCGGCGAATACGCCATCCTGCTGCGGTCGGATCTCAAGGGCAGGGGCCTCGGCTGGGCGCTGATGCAGTTGATCATCGAATACGCGAAATCCCGGGGACTTCGCCGCATCGAAGGTCAGATACTCCGGGAAAATTCCGTCATGCTGAAGATGTGCCGCGAATTGAAGTTCACGGTGACGAGCGATGCCGAAGATCGTGGCGTGTGTGATGTCACACTGTCCCTCGACGAGGTGTGATCCACATGCGCAACGGATTGCAGGACGAGTGAGCGATTTTGATCGCACAAGCCGGCGCTTCGGATTCACGATTCTGATCAATATCGTTAACATGTCCGAAGCACTGTCGCTGCTATAGGCACGGTTCGAACGGTGACGGGTTGGGCCAGGTTGAGCCGGGCAAGCGCCGCAGAGTGAGATGTCGATCATGCCTTTGGGTTGTCGGCTGATTGTATTGGCGATGGTATCGGCGAGTATCGCGCCGGCCGCTGCCGCGCCGGCTTTCGAGGCGGGAGCGATTTGCCGGACAGCGGTGGCATCGATCACCGGCCGAAATCCCAAGATCATGCAGGTAACCCGGACCGTTGGCGATGTGATGTACCTCGCCTACGTCCGGCCGATCGACAATTTCGTCTGGAACTATCGGTGCCGGATCGAGGGCAATCGCGTGATCTGGGCCACCGAGCCCGGAAGATGGCGGGAAGACCCGAAAGACGGCCAGATATTGTTCGAGGATGTCGGTGCGGGCAAGCAGCTTCGCATCATCACAAACCGCCGCAACGGCTCGAGCACCAACGAGTTGTTCGACCGCAACAAGATTCCATAGATATCACGCGTCCAGCGGCTTGCCGCGCACGTTCGGACCGAAGGCCGCAATCGCGATGATGACGATGATCATCGCCGCCGTGATCAGGCCGAACACGCCGCTGACGCCGGCCACACGCAGCATGTAGGCGACGATGAAGCCGGAGAACATCGCACTGAGGCGGCTCATCGAATAGACCAGGCCCGACGCCCGCGCCCGGATCGAGGTCGGAAACACCTCGGTCTGATAGGCATGATAGGCGTAGGACATGGTCATGTTCGCCGCCGTCAGCAGCACGCCGCTCAGGATCAGGAGCGCCGGCTCGGTGAATTGCGAGAACGCCGATTCCGAACGCGATGATCGCCACGCAGGCGCCGCAGATGATCCATTTGCGCTCGAGCCGGTCGGCGAAACTCGCCGCCAGCAGCGGCGCGATCGGATAGGCAAAGGCGACGATGAAGGAATATTGCAGGCTCTTGGTGACGGTGATGCCCTTTTCGACCAGCAGCGTCGGCACCCAATTGGCAAAGCCATAGAAGCCGAACGCCTGGCAGAAATTGAACACCATGAACAGCACGACCAGCGACAGATAGGGCGGCTTGAACAGATCCGCGAAAACCGCGGCTTTGTCGCGGGCGCCTGCTTTGTCGCAGCCGGCTTTTTTTGAATCGCCGGGGCGTCGCCTGCGGCGGATTCCAGCGAGGCGAGAATTTTGTCGGCTTCCCCGGTTCGGCCATGGCGCGCCAGCCAGAGCGGGCTTTCCGGCACATATAGCCGCAGTACCCAGATCACCATGCTGCCGGCGGCGCCAATCAGCACCACCCAGCGCCAGCCCTCGACGCCGTAAGGCGACAGCGGCACCAGCCACCACGACAGCAACGCCACGATGGGCACCGCGATGAACATCACGGCCTGGTTGACCGCGAAGGCGCGGCCCCGCATCCAGCTCGGCACCAGTTCGGTGATATAGGCGTCGATGGTGATGATCTCGACGCCGATGCCGATCCCGGCGATGAAGCGCCACAGCAGCAATCCCTCGGCGCTGGTCTGGCAGGCCATCGCGACCGAGGCCGCGGAATAGCCGAGCAGGGCAAAGGTGAAGATCGACCGCCGTCCGAACCGGTCGGCGAGGAAGCCGAGGAAGAAGGCGCCGACGAACAGTCCGGCAAAGGTCGCCGCGACAAAGGCGCCGATCCCCGAAAAGCCGAAAAAGGCCTGCGTCGTGGTGGTCAGCAATCCGCTGCGGGTGAGGCCCGGCGCGATATAGCCGGTGAAAAACAGGTCGTAGATCTCAAAGCAGCCGCCGAGCGACAGCAGGATCACAAGCCGCCAGACATGGGACGAGGCGGGCAGGGCTTCGAGCCGTTGCGATATTTCGTCCGGTCCGCCGCGCGCGCGCTCATCAAGCCCGGTATCGATGCCGATGGCGCTCATGATTTCCCCCGTATTTCTTTTTTGAGCGCGCGGTGCGCATTGCTGCGTTGTGTGTCGCGCTTTGCGTGGTCGCTTGCCACGATTATATTTAACAGATAGCGCTCGGAAGCCTAGCAAATCGATACTTCTGAAAGCCCCCTGGGAGACGCCCATGAGCACGCCAAACCTGCCGTCATCAGGTGCGGAACTTCCGCTGGCAGGGGTGCGGGTGGTGGAAATGACCCACATGGTGATGGGCCCGACCTGCGGTATGATCCTGGCGCAACTGGGTGCCGAGGTCATCAAGGTCGAACCGCCGGCCGGCGACAAGACCCGGATCCTCGGCGGCATGGGAACCTCGTTCTTCCCGCTGTTCAACCGCGGCAAGAAAAGCATCGTGCTCGATTTCGCCAGGGCCGAGGACCGCGAGACCATGCAGCGGCTGCTCGCCAGCGCCGACGTGTTCCTGGAAAATTTCCGCGACGGGCAATTGGAGAATCAGGGCCTCGGCGCGGAAGAACTGCGTGCCAGGCATCCGCATCTGATCGTGGCCGGGCACAAGGGCTTTCTGTCGGGCCCCTACGAGCACCGGCCGGCGCTCGATGAAGTGGTGCAGATGATGTCGGGTCTTGCCGTGATGACCGGCACCAGCGCCAAGCCGCAGCGCATCGGCTCCTCGGCCAACGACATCATGGGCGGCATGTTCGGGGTGATCGCGATCCTCGCGGCGCTCTACCAGAAGCGCGGCGGCGCCGGCGGTGGCGCGGACATCCGCATCGGGCTGTTCGAGAATTGCCTGTTCCTGGTGGCGCAGCACATGGTCGAATACGAGATGACCGGCAACAAGCCGCGCTCGATGCCGGAGCGCGAGCACGCCTGGCCGATTTATGATATTTTCGAGACCGCGGGCGGCGAGCGCATTTTCATCGGCGTGGTCACCGAGGGCCACTGGCAGATTTTCTGCAAGGAGTTTGGGCTGACGGAGTTTTCCGAAGACCCGACGCTGCGCACCACCACCGATCGCATCATGGCGCGGTCGCGGATCATTCCGCGCGCCGCCGAGGTGATCAGGCACTGGGATGCAAAAGAGCTCTCGGCAAAACTCGATCGGCTGAACATCTGCTTCTCGCCGATCAACCGGCCCGAGGACCTGTTCGACGATCCGCATGTGCTGCGTCCCGGCGGCCTCGTCAATAATTTCACCGTCACTGGCGAGGCGTTCCGCGTTCCCGCACTTCCCGTGGAATGGAACGGGGCCAATCTCGGCGAAGGGCTGAAGGTGCCGGTGCTTGGCGCCGACACGCGACGCGGTTCGCGCCGAACTCGAGGGTGAGAAGGTTTCTCCTACCACCAAAGCCGCTGTGAGGCTCGCATGACCCGTGTTCAGCAAGTTTATCCCGACGACAAAATAAGTCTGCGCGAAGTCGGCCTGCGCGACGGCCTGCAAATGGTGAAGACGTTTCCATCGACCGCGGCGAAGCAGCGCTGGATCCGCGACGAATACGGCGCCGGCGTGCGGCACTTCGAGGTCGGCTCGTTCCTGCCCGCGGCCAACTTTCCGCAATTCGCCGATGTGCGGGTGATGGTGGAGACCGTCGCGTCGTTGCCGGGCGCGCATGGCGTGGCGTTGACGCTCAATGAGCGCGGAGTCAATGAAGCGCTGGCGTCAGGCGTTGCCGAAGTCGCCACGGTGGTCTCGGCCACCGAAGAACACAGCCAGGCCAATGCGAAGCGTTCGCGCGAGCAGGCCATCGCCAATGTCAGGCGTCTCTGCGAATTGCGCGATGCCAGCGCCCACAAGCCGATCGTCAACGCCGCGATCTCGATGGCGTTGGGTTGCTCGATCACGGGTGCGGTGGATCCAAAGGAAGTAATCAAACTGGCCGATAAATGTCTTGAGGCCGGCGTCGATTTCGTCGCGGTCGCCGATACCGTCGGTTATGCCGGCCCGAAACAGGTGGCAGAGCTGACCAAGGCGATCGTGAAGCTATCCGGCGCAAAACCGGTCTGCGTGCATCTGCATGACACCAGGGGAATGGGCATCGCGAACGCGTCGGCCGCGCTCGATGCCGGCGCGCGCATCCTCGACGGTTCGCTTGGCGGCCTCGGCGGCTGTCCGTTCGCGCCCGGCGCCACTGGCAATGTCGTGTTCGAGGATCTGGTGTTCCTGTGCGAGAGCAAGGGATTTCAGCACGGGCATCGATATCGAACGGTTGATCGCGGTGCGCTCGATCCTGCGGTCCGAAATGCCGGGTGAGGCGCTTTATGGCGGTCTTGCCCGCGCCGGATTGCCGGACCGAAAATCTGTGGCAGCCTGACGGGCAGAAGTATCGGTGGCTTCGTCATGGCCGGGCTTGTCCCGGCCATCCACGTCTTTCTTGCTGTCGGCGCTATAAGACGTGGATGCCCGGGACAGGCCCGGGCATGACGAGCTCCGGTAAGCCCGGACTTTACGCCGCGATCTCCATCTCCCGCTCGCGCGGCTTTGCATCGAGCCGTGATCACTTCCGCAGCCGGAAGCGGCGTCTTCTTGGTCAATCTCTTCAGGAACAAGCGGCGGCGACTTGATCGCTTCTTGAAAGATACCGAATTCGCCCGCTACCTCCCGGAGCGGCTTTTGCTTGTCGGCCCAGTGCAAGGCTGTGTAGTCGAAGCCATTCACGATGGTGGGTTTGACGATTTCGAAATAGGGCGAGATGTCGAAATCGCGCGGCATGTAGAGCGAGGAATTGCGGATGTGCAGGATCTCGCGCCGGGCCTTGCGGGTGGCGGCGCGGGTGATCCGGGGCAGGATCGGATAGCGCACGGCGTCGAAGGCCTGCGCGATCAGCGCCGAGCAGATGATCTTGGTTGGATCGCCGGAGCCGAACGCGATCATCCGCCGCCGCCAGCGCTGCGGGATCGGCAGCGGAACCAGATAGCGCATCAGGTCGAGGATGTTCTTGGTGTCATAGCCGAAGCCGATCCGGTTGATGGCGTAGCGGCATACCGTGTTGCGGTCTTCGTAGGACAGGCCGACGGGGCGGCATAGCCGCGTATGATAGGGAAAATATTTCGACAGCGGCGACGATGTCACGCCCTCGCCGATATTGGCCTCGATCAGGACGTGCGGCTCGCCGTCGGGTTCGGACGCACCGTCGATCGCGCCGACATAAAGCGCTGCATGCGACCAGGTCGACTGCGTCAGATATTTGATAATGCCCGAAACCCGGTTGTTGCCTTCGACCAGCAGCACGTCACCTTGCGCGATGACGCCGCGCAAGTGTTCCGGGTCGCTCGGAGTGAACGGCTCGTAGCCCGGCACTTCCTTCTGCAGGTAGGCTGCGATCCACTTGCCGACGGTATCGAGCACAACGCCCATGCGTGGTATCCCCCCTTGGCCTTTCCGGCCGCCTTTTTCGCTTTCCTTATCATGGTCGTAAGCCTTTGCAATTTAGTTCATATGTTGGATCGATCAATCATGATTGATGCACCATGACGGTTGCCGCCCACGGCCGGATGCGGCAAGTTCGCGGGACGTTCTCCTGTTTTTCAAAGCCTCGGAAATCCTGACATGACCATCACGCGCCGCGACTTTCTCTCTGCGGCTGCAGGCCTTGCGGTCACCCCCGTGCTCGGCGGCGGCGCTTTCGCGGCCTCTGTGCCGCGCGAGGTCGAAATTGTCGTGATCGGCGCCGGGGCTGCCGGCATCGCCGCGGCGCGGCGTATCCAGGCCGCCAACCGCAAGGTGGTCGTGGTGGAGGCCGCGAGCCAGGTCGGCGGCCGTTGCCTGACGGATGCCACGACATTCGAAGTGCCATTCGATCGCGGTGCCCGGTGGCTGCACAATCCCGACACCAATCCGATGATCAAGCTCGCCCGCAGCGCCGGGCTCGAGATTTCGACAGCCCCGCTGGGCCAGAAAATCCGGGTCGGCCGCCGCAATGCGCGGGCCGGCGAAACCGAGGAGTTTCTCGCAGCTTTGGTACGCGCCAACCGCGCCATCGACGACGCCTCGCGCGGCAAGGCCGACGTGTCCTGCGCCTCCGTATTGCCCAAGGACCTCGGCGACTGGGCAAATACGGCGGAATTCGTGCTCGGCGCCAATGCCATCGGCAAGGATCTGAAGGAGGTCTCCGCGATCGACAAGGTTCGCGGGCAGGAACGCAACAGCGCTCCCATCGCCTGCCGTCAGGGCCTCGGCGCATTGATCGCAAAACTTGCCGAGCAGGTCCCGGTGGCGCTGTCGACGCCCGCGAGAAGTCTCGACTGGAGCAGCCGCGACGTCACGGTGGAGACGCCGGCCGGCAAGATCGATGCGCGCGCCGCCATCATCACGGTATCGAGCAGCGTTTTGGCCGCGGGCAACATAAAGTTCTCGTCCGACATTCCCAAGCGCTACCTCGATGCCGCCCAGAAACTGAGCCTCGGCAGCTACGACCGCATCGCGCTGCAATTGCCGGGTAATCCGCTCGGGCTCGCGCGTGACGATATTATTATCGAGCAGAGCACTTCGACGCGGACCGGACTGCTGTTTGCCAATATGGGAGGATCGTCGCTGTGCACGATCGATGTCGCCGGCTCGTTCGGCCGCGATCTCTCGGCGCAAGGCGAGCCGGCGATGATTGCCTTTGCGGTCGAATGGCTGGGCAAATTGTTCGGCAGCGACGTCGCAGCTGCCGTCAAGAAGTCGAGCGCGACCCGCTGGAACGCATCGCCCTTCGTGCTCGGTGCGATGTCATCGGCCGTGCCCGGTGCGCAGCCGTCGCGAAAAATCCTGAGCGAGCCGATCGGCTGCCTGTTCTTCGCCGGGGAAGCCACCCATGAGACGATGTGGGGAACGGTCGACGGCGCCTGGGAGAGCGGCGAGCGCGCCGCGGAAGCCGCCTTGCGGCAGATCGGCCCGCCCCGGAATGCCGTATCGGCGCCGGCGCATGCGCCACGGCGCCGGAGCCGCGTCGCGCCTGCAAGGTCTGTGATACCCTGGTCGCCGATCAATTGACGCTGCCGCGGCCGAAAGCGCTGGTCTCCTGGTCGAGCGGCAAGGACAGTGCGTTCGCCCTGCATCAGATCAGGAGCGCCGGCGAATTCGATGTGGTCGGCGCCTTGACGACGGTGACGGAAACCTTCGGCCGGGTCTCGATCCATGGCGTGCGGCAGGAGATTCTGCACGCGCAGCTCGATGCCGCGGGATTGCCGCCACGGATTGTGCCGATTCCTTATCCTTGTCCGAACGAAATCTACGAAGCGCGGATGGGCGAGGCGGTCGCACAAGCGGTGCAGGACGGCATCACCCACATCATCTTCGGCGATCTGTTTCTGGCGGACATCAGGGCCTATCGCGAAGCGAAACTCGCCGGCACCGGGATCGCGCCGGTGTTTCCGTTGTGGGAGCGGCCGACGCTGGAATTGGCCCATGCGATGATCTCAAGCGGCTTTGAAGCCTGTCTTGCCACCGTCGATCTGAAAAAACTCCCCGCGGAATTCGCGGGCCGCAAATTCGATGCGCAATTGCTGGCCGATTTTCCCGAAGGCGTTGATCCATGCGGCGAGAACGGCGAGTTTCATACCTGCGTGGTGGCGGGACCGATTTTTGCGAGCCGGCTTCCGGTTATCACCGGAGAGCGCGTCGAGCGCGATGGCTATGCCTATTGCGATCTGGTGATGGAATGAACCGTAGGGTAGGCAAAACGCAGCCTGCCCACCATTTTTCAAGACGGTGGGCACAGCGCAACAGCGCCTTTGCCCACGCTACAAAGGCGATGACGCTTTTACCGCAGCAGCCCATCCAGCGCGGGCAACCCGACAACCACCGCGGCTGCAATCAACGCGTAGCAAATGCTGCGAAACAGCGTTTCGCTGGCCCGACCGAACAGGGCCGCGCCGAGCCAGACGCCGATGCCGTAGACCGGGCCGACCAGCAGCGACAAGCGGATCGCATCCGGGGTGATGAGCCCGGTGAACGCGTAGCTCACCACTGAGAAGAAATCGGAAGCGGCGAAAAACAACAGGATGTTGGCGCGTGCGATCGCTGACGCAATTGGGCGGCCGAGCCAGTAGCCGACAATCGGGGGGCCGCCGGTCTGGGCGAGGCCACTGCAGAACCCGGACAACGCGCCGATACCGACGGAAATCGCCGCATGGTCCTTGCCTCGGTAACGCCAGCCTGAAACCAATAGCAGCAGCAGTGCCATCACGAAGCCGGAGATGATCCAGCGCGTGGTTACGGGATCGAGCCGGTTGAGAAAATACGTGCCGACAGGAACGCCGACCAGCGCGCCTGATACCATGATGGCGGTGGCGGCGCGGTCGGCCTGCTTCCAGGCATTCGGGATCAGCGGCGTTACGGCGACGAAATCGATGATGAGTAAGAGTGCCGCGACCAGCCGCGGCGCGGCGATGCTGCTTGCCAGCGGCATGAAGATCAATGCCGAACCGAAGCCGGAAAATCCGCGCGCCGTTCCCGAGACAAAGGCAATCACGCAGATGGCGATAGCGGTGTTGATGCTGACATCGGTCGGGATCAGACCGAACGGGCTCATGCGCGTAACGCGCCGCCGGTCTTTTTCGTCACCTCGGTCACGATCTTGGCCGCGACCGCGTCGATCTCCTGATCGGTCAGGGTTTTTTCGCGCGGCTGTATCGTCACGGCAATCGCGATCGATTTCTTGCCGTCATCGATGCCCTTGCCCTCATAGACATCGAATACGGTGACGCCGGTGACAAGTTTTTTGTCGGCGCCTTGCGCGGCGCGCACGATGTCGCCGGCCTTGACGCTGCGATCCACGATGAACGCAAAATCGCGCGACACCGGCTGGAACGCGGACAGTTCAAGCACCGGCTTGGCGCGGGTCGGCTTCTGTTTGGCCTCGGGAATACGGTCGAGGATCACTTCGAACGCAATCATCGGGCCGTCGGCACCGAGCAGTTCCAGCGCGCGCGGATGCAGTTCGCCGAAATAGCCCAGCACGTTTTTCGGGCCGATCTGGATGGTGCCGGAGCGTCCGGGATGCAGCCAGTCGGGGCCGCCGGGCACGACCTGCAGCGCCTGCATCGGCGCACCGGCGGCGGCCAGCACCGTGAACGCATCGGCCTTGGCGTCAAGCGCGGTGGTTGTCGCCGAACCCGACCAGTGCCGGCCCATGCCTTTGGAGGACGCAAAGCCGTGACGAACGCCGGCGGCTGCGATCAGTTCATCGGCCGGCCCGTCGCCGGTGAAAACCTGACCGACTTCGAACAGTGCCACATCCGAAAGGCCGCGATCGATGTTGGCCTGAACGGCGGTGACAAGACCAGGCAGCAGGCTCGGCCGCATATCGGACATATCGGACGCGATCGGATTGGCCAGCGACAGTTCGGGATGACCGCGGCGGTTCGCTTGCGTCAGGACAGGCGGATCGCGGTCGAACAATTCGGCATGCGGCTTGGAGATAAACGACCAGGTCACGGCCTCGATCATGCCGTGTGCAGCCAGCGCGCGCTTGGCGTGGCGGGTGCGCAACTGGATTGGCGTCAGGATCGGTTTGCGCGGCGCATCGCCGCGATCGAACGGCGTCATCGGCACCTTGTCGACGCCGACAATGCGCACGATTTCCTCGACGATATCGGCCTTGCCGTGGACATCTGTCCGCCACGAAGGCACCGCGACCTTCACCGCAGGGCCGTTGCCGGCGACCATGAAGCCGAGATGACCGAGAATGCGCTTCATCTCCGGCAGCGGCACGTCTATGGCCGCGAGGCGTTTGACCTCGGTGAGCGGAAAATCGATCACGCGGTCTTCGCCGAAGCCGTTGCCGACCACGATATTTTCCGACGGCGTGCCGCCGCAAAGCTCCATGACCAGTCTGGTGGCCATTTCCAGCCCCGGCACCATGAAGGCCGGATCGACGCCACGCTCGAACCGATAACGCGCATCCGAATGGATGCCGAGCTTGCGGCCGGATTGCGCGATGTTGATCTCATTCCACAACGCCGATTCGATCAGCACGTCGGTGGTTGCTTCCGAGCATCCGGAGGCTTCGCCGCCCATGATGCCGGCCAGCGATTCGACGCCGCGATCGTCCGCGATGACGCAGATGTTGTTGTCGAGCGTGTAGGTGCGGCCGTCGAGCGCCAGCAGCGTCTCGCCATCGCGGGCGCGGCGCACGGTTAGATTGCCCTTGACCTTGGCGGCGTCGAACACATGCAGCGGACGGGCGCGGTCGTAGGTCATGAAGTTGGTAATGTCGACCAGCGCATTGATCGGCCGCAGGCCGATCGAGGTCAGCCGCTTCTGCAGCCATTCCGGCGACGGGCCGTTCTTGACGCCACGCACCAGCCGTAAGGCAAAGCCCGGACACAGCGCCGCGTCCTCGACGGTCACTTTCACCGGGCAGGGGAATTCACCCTTGATCGGCTTGATCGCGGGGTCGTTGAACTTGCCCATGTCTGCGGCGGAAAGATCCCGCGCGATGCCGTGCACGCCGGTGCAATCCTGGCGGTTCGGCGTCAGGTTGATCTCGATCACGGGATCGCCGAGCCCGGCCCATTGCGCGTAGGCAGCACCTATCGGCGCGTCCATCGGCAGTTCCATGATGCCGTCATGGTCTTCCGAAATCTGCAATTCCGCCGCCGAACACAGCATGCCGCGGCTCTCGACACCCCGGATGGTGCCGACGCCAAGCGTGATGTTCTTGCCGGGAATGAAGGTGCCGGGCGGTGAGAATACGCTGACCAGCCCGCTGCGCGCATTCGGCGCGCCGCAGACCACCTGCACGGGGGCTGCGCCATCGCCGGTATCGACCATGCACACCCGCAAGCGGTCTGCATTGGGATGCTGCTCGGCCGAAATCACCCGCGCAATGGTGAATGCCGACAGCGCCCTGGCCTTGTCGTCGATGTGCTCGACCTCAAGCCCGATCATGGTGAGCTTGTCGGCGAGCTTTTCCAAGGGCTCGTCGGTGTCGAGGTGTTCCTTCAGCCAGGACAGCGTGAATTTCATGGGTGCGAGTCCCGAACATTATTAGTATTCTGCGTGATGCCAGCGGCGCTGTCTCTGCTCCCTCCCCCCTTGTGGGGGAGGGCCGGGGAGAGGGGTGAGCCGCGCAAATGGTCTATCGCTGCTTGCCGGATTGTCTCAACGACGCCTTCCAGATTTGACATCACCTGTTCATTGGTGAATCGCAGAACCTGGAAGCCTTCAGAGATAAAAAAGGCATGCTTCTGATCGGCGTTCTGCCGTTCTTCGAAATCATGCGAACTCGCCATCGAGTTCGACGACGACCTTTGCCGACATGCAAATGAAGTCGGCAATGTAGTTCTGGATCGGTACCTGTCGGCGAAAGCCGAGCCCATCGATCCGATTAGCCTTCAGATAACGCCACAGCAGGGTTTCAGCGCGCGTCATCGTCTGGCGAAGTTGCTTCGCTCGGCTGCGCTGGCGCGGACTGACTGTTGCGTGCGGCATTCGCTGCTACCCCCCTCCCTGACCCTCCCCCACAAGGGGGGAGGGAACAGAAAGAGCCGGTGCGAAACTCTCGGGCGTGGATGGTGCGAGCGCCCTCACGAACTCAGCCCTCCGGCCAGCGTCGGGACGTCGAGCGGCTTGAAGCCGTAATGGCTGAGCCAGCGGACGTCGCTTTCGAACATCTGGCGCAGGTCGGACATGCCGTATTTCAGCATCGCGATGCGGTCGATGCCCATGCCCCAGGCAAAGCCCTGGTAGACGTCGGGATCGATGCCGCAGGCGCGCAGCACGTTCGGGTGCACCATGCCGCAGCCGAGAATCTCCAGCCAGTCCTCGCCCTCGCCGAAGCGAATCTCGCCCTTGTCGCGGCGGCACTGGATATCGACTTCGAGCGACGGCTCGGTGAACGGAAAGAACGACGGGCGGAAACGCATGTTGATGTGATCGACCTCGAAGAACGCCTTGCAGAATTCGTGCAGGATCCATTTGAGGTGGCCGAGATGCGAGCCCTTGTCGATCACGAGGCCCTCGACCTGGTGAAACTGCGGCGTGTGGGTGGCGTCCGAATCGATGCGGTAGGTGCGGCCCGGACAGACGATGCGGATCGGCGGCTTCTGCGTCAGCATGGTGCGCACCTGCACCGGCGAGGTGTGGGTGCGGAGCAGCTTGCGCGAGCCGTCTTCCTTCGGATTGAAGAAGAAGGTGTCGTGCATCTCGCGCGCCGGATGTCCCTCGGGGAAATTCAGCTTGGTGAAGTTGTATTCGTCGGTCTCGATATCAGGCCCTTCGGCGATGGCAAATCCCATGTCGGCGAAGATCGTGGTGAGTTCGTCCATCACCTGGCTGAGCGGATGAATCCGGCCGGCTTCCGCGGGCGTCTCGCGCAAGGGTAGCGTGACGTCGATGGTCTCGGACGCCAACCGCGCGTCGAGCGCCGCGGATTTCAGGATGTCGCGGCGCGCCGGTAGCGCCTGGGTGACCTTGTCCTTGGCAAGGTTGATCGCCGCACCTTGGGTCTTGCGTTCGTCCGGCGACATCTTGCCGAGCGTGGACAGCAACGCCGAGATCGAGCCCTTCTTGCCGAGTGCTGCGATGCGCACGGCCTCAAGCGCGGCTTCGTCGCCGGCGGCGGCGATGTCGCTGAGGATGGTTTGTTCAAGCGTGGCGAGATCGGACATGGCGAGGGTCCCGTTAGGGATGCGTTCGCAGATCCGGCATGCGATGCCCTCATCATCCGCGAAGGCGGATGATCCAGTAAGCACCGGAGTCAAAATGTCGGTCGGTGATTACTGGATGCCCCGCCTTCGCGGGGCATGACACCGTAGTTGCGAGAATCGCGAGTTGATCCGAACTTACGCCGCCAGCGCGGCCTTGGCCTTTTCGGCGATCGCCTGGAACGCCGCCGGCTCGTGGATGGCGAGGTCCGACAGCACCTTGCGGTCGACGGTGATGCCCGACTTGGCAAGGCCGTTGATAAACACGCTGTAGGTCATGCCGAGCGGACGCACCGCGGCATTGAGGCGCTGGATCCACAGCGCGCGGAAGGTGCGCTTCTTGCGCTTGCGGTCGCGGAAGGCGTATTGCGCGGCCTTCTCGACCGCGGCTTTCGCGGTGCGGATGGTGTTCTTGCGGCGGCCGCGGAAACCCTTGGCGAGCTTGTAGACTTTCTTGTGCTTGGCGTGAGAGGTCACACCGCGTTTGACGCGAGCCATGACTGGTCTCCTTCATAGGTAAATGGGTGACGGATCGCCGCGCGAACGCGGCTCGGCAAATGATGAGATCGCGCGGGCGATCAGGCGTTCGGCAGGAAATATTTCTTGATGTTGTCGCCGTCGGTCTTGAACAGCACGCGGGTGCCGCGGAGCTGACGAATCTGCTTCTTCGTCCGCTTGATCATGCCATGGCGCTTGCCGCGCTGGGCGGCCATTACTTTGCCGGTGGCAGTCACCTTGAAGCGCTTTTTGGCGCCTGACTTGGTCTTAAGCTTGGGCATTTGGCTCTCCTGTTGCCGCAACACAAAAGCGCCCGTGAAGGCGTTCGGCGGCTGAAATGCTCGTTAGAGCGTTGAAAGTGCTCGGTTATTTCGTAATCGAAACAACCAGCACGGGCATCGACACGGCAGCCCTTGATCAGCCGGGCGATGAAGTTTGCGCTTATGGCAGAGCGGAGCCAGATTGGCAACGATGAACCGTGGAACTGTCTTGTTCGACACATAGACTGAGCTCGTCCGCATCCCAGCCCAAACAGGAAAGAAAATGACGATATCAGCCCGACCGATTGCCCTTTTTGCCGAATTTCCGCCCCATGCGCGCCCTGCGATGGATGTCTGTCGCGGCGGTTTTCGCTGCGATGGCCCTACCGCGCAACGCTGACCGCAAGGGCGGGCGCCTATGACGGCACCTGGAATGTCACCTTCACCCCCCAGGCCGGCAATTGCCATGCCACCAACACCGTGCCTTTCTGCGTGGCGGGCACGCGCGTTTCGTCGGCCGGCAACGGCAAGGTCACCGGCGGCGTCAGCCGCAACGGCAGCGTTTCGGTCCGGATTACCGTCGGCGCCTCCTGGGCGAATGGCAGCGGCCGGCTCGCCGGCAATTCCGGGGCAGGCCGCTGGAGCGGGGTCATCACCGGCGATCAGTGCAGCGGCGTCTGGCAGGCAATCCGGAGCTGATTTCTCGCGAGCCGTCTCAGCAATGCCAATGTCGTCCCGGCCTTGAGCCGGGACCCATAAACACAGGTATTGATTGATGAGGAAGGTCTCGAACGCCGTGCGGGAAACGATAATGCACGGCGTATGGATCCCGGCGTTCGCCGGGACGACGGCATTACATCAGCGCGGCGCCAGGACCATCACGACCTGGCGGCCTTCGAAACGCGCGTCCTGCTCGACCTTGGCGATCTCGGCGACGTCGCTCTTGACCTTGTCGAGAAGCTTGGTGCCGATTTCCTGATGCGCCATTTCGCGGCCGCGGTAGCGCAAGGTGACCTTGACCTTGTCGCCTTCCTCGAAGAACCGCTGCATCGCGCGCATCTTCACGTCGTAATCGTGATCGTCGATCATCGGCCGGAGCTTGATCTCCTTGATTTCGACGACCTTCTGTTTCTTGCGGGCTTCGGCGGCTTTTTTCTGCGCCGAATATTTGAACTTCCCGTAATCCATGATCTTGCAAACGGGAGGATTGGTATTGGGCGAAATCTCCACAAGGTCCATGCCGGCTTCCATCGCCATCTTGATGGCGGCGATCGTTTCGACATTGCCGTGGTTCAGGCCTGTCTGATCGATCAGCTGGATTTCGTGGTTGCGGATTTCATCGTTGGTGCGCGGCCCGTCTTTGGTGGCGGCGGGCGGGGCTCTGTTGGGACGGCGAATGGGTAACTCTCCAAGGTTGTGAACGAAGGCGATAGTTTGAAGGAATAAGGCTCAGCGGGCAAGCAAACTTGCACGCTTGCGCGCGAAAACCCTCAAATGCGAGACATTTTGGTCACGCTGGCTAACGCCGGCGGGACGATATGGTTCAGATCAGCCCACATAGAGGGCGCGTGCGCCGTTCCGCAATGCCCAAGGGGCCCGGAAGAACTGCCAGGGCCAATCCTGGCGTCCGTTGACGGATCGCGTGTGCTCACTCAAACAGCAGCGAACAGAGTAACCGCTCATGACCTATTCCGCCGCATCCGATCCGGAACCGGCCTTTATCGAGGTCGGCGATGAGCGCTCCACACGCCGGATCGCGGTGCGCGCCCGTCCCGGCAGCGCGCCGGGGCTATTGTGGCTGGGCGGCTTCCATTCGGACATGAAGGGCACCAAGGCGGTGGCGCTGGATGGCTGGGCGGCCGAACACGGCCGCGCCTGCGTGCGGTTCGACTATTCCGGCCATGGCGAATCCGGCGGCGCGTTCATCGACGGCACCATCGGGCGCTGGCTGGAAGAGAGCGTTGCGGTGTTCGATCGGTTCTGCGCCGGCCCGCAGGTCGTGATCGGCTCGTCGATGGGCGGCTGGATGGCGCTGTTGCTGGCGCGCGAAATCGCGAGAAACGCCCGCAAGCCGCGCCTCGCTGGCCGGGCTGGTGCTGATCGCGCCGGCGCCGGATTTCACCGAAGAGCTGATGTGGAAGGGTTTTTCGCCCGAGGCGCGGCACGACATCGAGACCATGGGCGTGTGGCTGCGGCCATCTGAATATGGCGAGCCCTATCCGATCACCCGCGCGCTGATCGAGGAAGGCCGCAACCATCTCCTGCTCGGCAGCGCCATCGAGGTCGGCTGCCCCGTGCGCATCCTGCAAGGCGCGCAGGATCCCGACGTGCCATGGCGGCATGCGTTTGCGCTGACGCACCGGCTGCCCAGCGACGACGTGGTGCTGACCATGATCCAGGACGGCGACCATCGCCTGTCGCGCCCGCAGGACATCGCGCGGATCCTCGCGGCGGTGGCGGAGATGGGGTGAGGTTCTACCGCCGGTGCCATTCGCGGGATGGTCGGCAGGACCAGACCCGGAATCTTCGAGATTCCGGGTTCGCTCTGGTTTCACTCGCGCGCCGGAATGACGTGAGTGAAATTCACGTCGTTGTCGGCTTCGCCATCGGCTTGCGCTGCGCCAGCGCCGCGACCGTCGATGTTCCGATCGGACCTTGCTGGTCGTAGAGATAACACTCGCCGATCGCGATGCCGTCGGTGGCGTGATGGTTCACCACCTCGAACCCGATCCATTCCGTTTCCGGCAGGCGATGCAGATACAGCGTGACGTCGCTGTTGATATAGCCGAGGCCGTGGTCGCCGGCATTGGCGAACGGGACTGGCGAAATCCGCCGCCACCGCGACGCGCACGAACGGCGTCAGCGGCGCGCCTTCGACGAGGTCGCGCACTTCGCTCATCCACAGCCGCCGCGGGCCGACGGTGCCCATCGCGCCGACGATCGGGCGGGTGGTCCATTTGCCGTTCATGCCGAGCCGCGGATCGGTCGGAGCGGGAATGTCCGCCGGCAGCGGCGCATCCCAGTTCGGCGTCGTCCAGACCTTGCCTTCCGGATTTTCGGTCTTGCGCAGCAACTGGCAGGACGCCCGCGCCATGCTGACGCCGCCGCTGATGAACTCGGCTTCGACCACCTTGATCCGCAGGCCGTCGCGGATGATGCGCGATGTCACCTCGATCGGCGCCAGGCTCGGCAGCCGGAACATATCCACCGTCAGCCGCGCCGGCACGAAGTCCTCGGCGCCGTGGCGCTGCTCGATCACGAAAGCCAGCAGCCCGACGATGACGCGGCCATGCAGCGATTTCGGATCCCACGGCCCGCTCGCGGCATGGGTGGGAATGAAGGCGTCGCTGGTCGCGGGTGAAGAACGGCTGATTTGTCATGGGCGGGGACCATGACGGAATTTGGCGCGCTGAAATCAAGGGCGGAGCTGCCATTCCGCGCGCACGCTTTCATCGGCTTCTGCGTTCAAGCGCACGTGCGCGCGCGCGCCTCGAAATTCCGCTCCGCTCCATCAATTGCGACAGCGCCCACACCGCCGCGCCGCGAACCAGCGGGCTATCGTCGTCGAGCAGGCGCTCGGCCTCGACGGCCAGGGCCTCGTCGTCGGAGTTGCCGATCGCGATCAGCACATTGCGGATGAAGCGGTCGCGGCCGATGCGCTTGACCGGCGATTTCGCGAACAGCGCGCGAAACGCGGCATCGTCGAGCCGGGCGAGATCGGCCAGCGATGGCGCGCGCAATTCCTCGCGCGCGGCGAGTTTGGCTTCGCGCCCGGTCTGCGCGAACTTGTTCCACGGGCAGACCGCGAGGCAATCGTCGCAGCCATAGATGCGGTTGCCGATGGCTTTGCGGAATTCGTGCGGGATCGGGCCCTTGTTCTCGATGGTGAGATAGGAAATGCAGCGCCGCGCATCGAGCTTGTAGGGCGCCGGAAACGCCGCGGTCGGGCAGATATCGAGGCAGGCCCGGCAGGAGCCGCAATGGTCGGTGTCGGCCTCGTCGCGCGGCAGATTCGACGTCGGTGAAGATCGCGCCGAGAAACAGCCAGGAGCCGAATTCGCGCGAGACGAGATTGGTGTGCTTGCCCTGCCAGCCCAGCCCGGCCGCCTGCGCCAGCGGCTTTTCCATCACGGCGGCGGTATCGACGAATACCTTGACCTCGGCGCCCGAGGCCGCGGCCAGCCATCGCGCCAGCGCCTTCAGCCGCTTCTTGATCAGGTCGTGATAATCGTCGCCCTGCGCATAGACCGAGATCGCGCCGCGCGTGCGCTGCTCGAGGATCGCCAGCGGATTTTCGTCCGGTCCGTAATTGACGCCGAGCATGATCACCGAGCGCACATCCGGCCACAGCACGCGCGGATCGGCGCGGCGTTCCGGATTGGCGGCGAGCCAGTCCATGTCGCCATGCGCGCCGGCATCGAGAAAGGCGCGGAAATGTTTCGCGGCATCCGCGATCGCATCGGGATCGGTGACGCCGACGCAGTCGAAGCCGAGGGCGCGGGCTTCATTGGCGAGGAACTCTTTTGAAAGCGAGTTCACGGAAAATCTCGTGTCCCGAACGCGGTACAGCGTTCTTTACGCTGCTCCGCAGAGCCGGGACCCACAACATCATCGCATGAAAGCATGGGCCCCGGCTCAACAGCGCAGCGTCGCACGCTGCACTGCGTCCAGGGCGCGATACCGATGATGTTCAGAAGTCGAGATCCACATAGGTCCGCGACGCCGGCACGCCGGCCAGCCATTCGCTCAGCAGCGGGCGGAACGAGGGGCGGGATTTCACCCGCGCGTACCACGCCTTTGCCGCGTCGTCCTCGATCCATGGCACGTCGCCCAGATAATCGATCGCCGAAAGATGCGCCGCGGCGGCGAGGTCCGCGTAGGTCAACCGGTCGCCGGCCAGAAAATTCCGCGTCTGCGCCAGCCAGCCGATATACTTCAGATGATAGCGCACATTGGCCTTGGCCGCGCGGATCACATCCATCGCCGGCGCGCCGCCGCCATCTTCCTCGCTCATGAAGCGCTTGTAGATGCGCTCGGTGACCAGCGGATTGGAGGCTTCCTCGAAAAACTTGTCGTTGAACCACGCCATCAGCCGGCGCACCTCGATGCGCTCGGCCATCGCCGTCGGCAGCAGCCGGCGCTCTTCCAGTTCGGCGCCATGGGTCTCGTCGAGATATTCGGCGATGATCCCGGCGCCGGGAATCGCGGGCCCGCCTTCGGCGATCAAGACCGGCGTGGTGCCTGCCGGGTTCAGCGCGAGAAATGCCTCGCGCCGTTCCCAGGCCCGCTCTTCCACCAGCCGCGGGCCGAGGCCATGTTCGCCGAGCGCCAGACGGACAAAGCGGGAATGCGGGACAGAACGGGTGATGAAACAGCGTGAACATGAAGTCCTTTGATAGAGGAGCGATGCTTAAGAAACCCTCATCGCCGGAAAGCGGCGCCAAACTACCGAAGCGGGCGAGCGAGGCAACCTGTGTTTTGGCATTTTTTGCGATTGCGGCTTTGATGCGAATAAGCGAGAAGAACCCGGCTTTTTCGGCCCATTTCGATCATAACGGACCTTCCTCATGATGTCTGATACAGTGCGGGCGGTGATTCTCGGGATCATCGAGGGCGTCACGGAATTCCTCCCCGTCTCGTCGACCGGCCATCTGTTGCTGGCAGAGCGATTCTTCAATCTCGGCGAAGGCAGTTTCTGGAACAGTTTCACCGTGCTGATTCAGCTCGGCGCCATTCTCGCCATTGTCGTGATTTATTTCGCAAAGCTGTGGCGGATCGCGCTCGGCATGTTCTCCAATCCCGACGACCGTCGCTTCGTCATCGGCGTGCTGGTGGCGTTCCTGCCCGCCGTCGTCATCGGCCTGATCGCCGGAAAATACATCAAGGAAGTGCTGTTCAATCCCTGGGTAGTCTGCTTTTCGCTGATCGTCGGCGGCGCTATCCTGTTGTGGGTCGATCAGCTCGATCACAATCCACACGAACACGACGCCACGAAATTCCCGCTGCTGACCTATCTCTGGATCGGCTTCGCGCAATGCCTTGCGATGATACCTGGCGTGTCGCGTTCCGGCGCCAGCATCGTGGCGGCGATGCTGCTCGGCGCCGACAAGCGCGCGGCGGCGGAGTTTTCCTTCTTCCTGGCGATTCCGACCATGGTCGGCGCCTTCGCCTATGATTTCTACAAGAACCGCGGCGAGATGACGATGGATCACATGGGGATCGTCGCGATCGGTTTCGTGGTCTCGTTCGTCACCGCGATCGTGGTGGTGAAAACGTTCCTGAGCTACGTCACCCGCCACGGTTTTACGCTGTTCGCGTGGTGGCGCGTGATCGTCGGCACGCTGGGGCTGGTTGCACTGGCGATGGGGCGGTAAGTATCGACGTCATCCCGGCCTCCGAGCCGGGACCCATAGCCGCCGAATTCAGTTGTTATGGAAGGTTTCTGACACCGTCGCCAAAACGAGATGGCGCGGCGTATGGATTCCGGCGTTCGCCGGAACGACGATGTCACGCATTCTTTCTCTGAAATTGCCCGGCGGCGCGGAAGCGCCAGAGGTATTGCGGCACGATCGCTTCCAGCGAATCCGACGCGATCCCCATTCCTTCCAGTGTGAGGCCAGCGGCCTTTGCCGCATCCGACACCACATTGTCCGAGCGCAACAACGCCACCTGGTCCGGCGTCAGTTTCAGCGGCCCCGGCGCGAATTGCAGGAACATCGCCTTGAACCTTGCGAGAGCAAACGGCAGCGAGATCAGCATGCGCCGGCGCTCGATGGTGGCGAGGATAATTTCCATGATCTCGCGCATGGTCAGTACTTCCGGGCCGCCGAGTTCATAGGTCGCACCGGCCTGGGTCTTGCCATCGACGGCGTCGGCAACCGCGGTAGCGACATCGCCGACATAGACCGGCTGCAATTTGGTCAAGCCGCCCCCGATCAACGGCAGCGCCGGCGACATTCTGGCCAGCGCCGCAAAACGGTTGGTGAATTGATCCTCGGGCCCGAACACGACAGATGGCCGCATGATGGTGGCCGAGGGAACGGCTGAGAGCACCGCCCTCTCACCGGCCGCCTTGGCGCGGGCGTAGCGCGAGGTCGAATTTTCGTCAGCGCCGATCGCCGAGATATGCACCATCCGCGCACCGACAGCGGCAGCCGCCCTGGCCACGGCGTCGGCGCCGGCACCCTGCACGGCGTCGAACGTCTGCGCGCCGCTCTCGGCCAGGATGCCGACCAGATTGATCGCGACATGAGAGTCGCGCATCGCGGAAGCCACCGAATCCGGATAGCGCAGATTGGCCTGCACGGCATGGATCTGGCCGACCTTGCCGAGCGGCTGCAGATGCCCGGCCAGTTCCGGCCGCCGCACCGCGACCCGGATGCGGTAATCGCGCTTGCAGAGCGCCCGAACCACGCTGCGGCCCAGAAAGCCAGATCCTCCGAAAACCGTGACCAGCGTATCCAGATTCGATGCCATGGAGCGCATTCCCAGATCGTTTAAATGCATTGAGGCGAAGGCTTTTTAGCCATTTCGGCGATACGCCATCGGGACCGCGCTGTACAGTATATTTGGGCAGCAGTTCGCCAATTTGACAAGCGCGCGGCCGATCCGTACTAACCGGCCCGGGCCCAGGTGGCGGAATTGGTAGACGCGCTGGCTTCAGGTGCCAGTGGCTTAACGGCCGTGAAGGTTCGAGTCCTTTCCTGGGCACCATTTGCCCAAACCCATGATTTCCCTGAAGCGCAGGCCCGGTGCCGGAGACGGTCTTGTCTCGCGGGATTTGGCTATTGGCGCGGCGGGCGGTGCGAGCCATGATGCTCCCGTGCTGGCCGAGGACAAGATGATGCCGATCAGGTTCACGACGCCGTTCATTCTGGCGACTGCTGCGACGCTGTTTGCCCAGCCGTCTTTCGCGCAGGCCCAGAGCGCCGATCCGTGCGGCGGGCATCAGCTTTTGGACAAGCCGCGCGCGGAAGGAACCTGCCTGACCATCAAGCCGCAGGTTTATCCGTCGCCCGACAAGGCCTTGCGCGCGGTGATCTTCCCCGTTGGCATGGATCTGCACGCCTCGCCGGATATCGAAAGCCGTGTCGTGATCCGGGGGCCCGAGGCCAAGCTTGTCACCTCGAAGGACTTTTCATCCCCGCGCGGCGCCAACGGATATTACGTGGTCAGGGCTAGGTGGTCGCCGGATTCGCAATTCTTTGTTTTCAGCATGTCTTCTTCCGGAGGGCATTCGCCATGGTCGTTTCCGACCTGGGTCTTCAGCCGCCAGAAAGAAACCATCGTCAGCTTCAATGAGATGATCGGCGGCAAGCCGACGCTTTCGGACGAGTTCAACTTTTCCGGGCCGCATGGTTTGACGGCGACCACCTGGGAAAAGGAAGGTTCGGACAAGCAGATTCCGGTTGTCGTCGATCTCGAGAGCGCCATCAGGAAAATCGCGCCTGACAGGTAGCAGCGCGTAGCCACGCCGTTCTCACGGCGCCGAGGTAAAGTTCAGACTGTAAAACGGGCAACGCCAGCCTTATCTTATTGACTTAAATGGCGGCCCAGACGCTCGCCTCTTGCGGGTTTGAGCGATAGTTTGGTTGCCAACGATTCGACGAGGCCCGTAAATCCCATGACCGTACGCCTGCACCGCGGCGATCTTCCCGATCTCGCCCGCTATACCGATTCGGTGGCGATCGATACCGAGACCATGGGGCTGCATCCGCATCGCGACCGGCTCTGCGTGGTGCAGTTGTCGAATGGCGACGGCAGCGCCGATGTGGTGCAGATTCCCAAGGATCATGCCGACGCGCCGAACCTGAAGGCGCTGCTGGCCAATCCGAAAATCACAAAAATCTTTCATTTCGCGCGGTTCGATCTCGCCGCACTCTACAATGCGTTCGGCGTGATGCCGCAGCCGGTGTACTGCACCAAGATCGCTTCACGGCTCACCCGCACCTACACCGATCGCCATGGCCTGAAAGATCTGGTGCGCGAGGTGCTCAACATCGATCTGTCGAAGCAACAGCAGTCGAGCGATTGGGGTTCGCAAACCCTGAGCGAGGCGCAACTGGCCTATGCGGCGTCCGATGTGCTGCATCTTCATGCTCTTCGCGAGCGGCTCGATGCCATGCTCGCGCGCGAGGGCCGCACCGAACTGGCGCAGGCCTGTTTCGGATTTCTGCCGACGCGGGCCAGGCTCGATCTGCAGGGCTGGGACACCGAGGATATTTTTGCGCATTCGTAAGGGTGGCGTGGAGCGGATACTGCGGCAGAACGCCTCGTTTCGGTCACACTCGCAACACGAGTGCCGGGCTGCATATTCCGGCGATCCCGGGTAGAATGATCAGGTTCCGCCTGATTTGGAGCAGCGGTGAATTCGGTACAGAACCCAGTCTATCAAGCCGGAATGGACGCGCGCTTTGCCATTGCCGCGCGTCACAGCCGGATGGTGCGGGTGCTGCGCGTCGCGGTTCCGATGGCGGTGATTCTGGCGCTGGCGGCCATTGTCGCGGTGTCGATTTTCAATCCGTTCCGGCTGCTGCTGCCCAAGCTGCCGCTCGACATGGGAAACCTCGTCGTTTCCGGCACCAGGATCACCATGGAGTCGCCGCATCTGTCCGGCTACTCGACCGATCGGCGGCCCTATGAAGTATGGGCAAAAACCGCGACCCAGGATCTGACCGATCCCGATCACGTGGAACTCAACACGTTGCGGGCCAAGGTCTTGATGGAAGATCGCAACACCGTCACGATGGAGGGACGCCAGGGAATATTCGACAGCAAGCAGCAGATCCTGGAGCTCCGCAAGGATATCTTCCTGCAGTCTTCCAGCGGTTACGAGGCGCGCCTGAGCCAGGCGCTCCTAGATATCGGCAAGGGCTCGGTGACGTCGGAGGAACGTGTCGACGTCAAATTGCTCAATGGAACCCTTGCCGCCGACAGGCTCAGGATTACCGGGGGCGGCGAGGTCGTGCGATTTGAGGGCAACGTGACGATGACTTTGGTCATGGATCCCCCGTCTCCGCCCGGCTCATCTGCTTCACCCGCCAACACACCCGCCGTGTCCGACCCCGTCCAGTCCAGGACGCCGTCCATCGCCGGCAAGCCCGCCAACCCGAAATGATCGTCAGGATGATGTTTTCTTCACGGAGCGACAAGACCAGGGGAATCGGAAATCGCGCCGGCGTAATCGCCTTTGCTTTCGCGCTGATCGCAATGGGAGAAGCCAGCGCGCAAAGCGCCATGCAGGGCGTGCCCAACGCCATGCAGGGGTTTTCGCAAAATCGCGACCAGCCGATCCAGATCGAAGCCGCTTCGCTGGAGATGCGCGACAAGAAAAAGGAAGCGACTTTCGCCGGCAATGTGAAGGTGGTGCAGGGCGACACCACCATGACGTCGAGGAGCCTCGTGGTGTTCTACGATTCGGGCTCTGGCGCCGCGGCGCCGGCAGCTCCTGCGAAATCCGGAAAGTCCGCATCGCTGCAGGCTGCAACGCCCGGTCCCGGCGGTAGTTCGTCGATTCGCCGGCTCGAGGCCAAAGGCAATGTGGTCGTGACCCAGAAGGATCAGATCGTGACCGGCGAGACCGCGGTTTTCGATACCAGGGCCAATCAAATCTCCATGCTCGGCGGTGTCGTGCTGACAAAGGACAAGAACGTACTGCGCGGCGATCGGCTGATGGTGGATATGACGACCGGCGTGTCACGGGTGGAATCCGACAGCGGCCGCGTGCAGGGCTTGTTTATATCTTCCGGCCAAAGCGGGTCGTCGATTCCCGGAATGTCGCCTTCCTCATCGTCGCCCGGTCCAGGCGGACGCAAATAAACCTGAATAATATCAATCACCTAGACGCTATCCTGAAGCGGAGAGGTTGTGGCGGCCCGCGCCAGCCTGTATCTACCCATGTATAGGCGGTGCGATCCGCGCCTCGGATTGAGGGTGTTTCGCTGGGCAAGGGCGATCGGTTCATTCATCCTGCATGAAGCGAATCGAGCAGTCACGGCGGTCTGCGCAATCACCTCGAAAGGCTGAGCGAAGCGGGGATGGTGGATTTACTCGGCATGTTCCGTCGACGCGACGCGAAACGCGGTCCGCCAGGATTTGCGCGCCCGCGTGCCGATATCACGGCCCTCGGCGACACCATCGGTGACATGCTGACCAACCCGGTACGCGACGCGCCTCCGATAGCCCGCAGCGCGCCGGAGCTGAAGCTGGAAAAGCCTCGGGAAGCGCGCCGCCCGGAAAAGCCGCCTCCGGTAGAAAAGCCTCGCGCGCCGCCGCGCGCCAACACCAGCAAGTCCACCAAGACCAACGGCGCCGCCGCCGCCCCGCGATTGGCGGCCCGCGCCGGCTATCTGGCTGTGCATAGCGTGGAAAAGAGTTTCGGCTCGCGCCGGGTTGTGCGCGGCGTCAGCATCTATGTTCGCCGCGGCGAGGCGGTGGGCTTGTTGGGACCGAACGGCGCCGGCAAGACCACGGTATTCTACATGATCACCGGTTTGATCCCGGCTGATCGCGGCACCATCGAACTCGACGGCCACGATGTCACCAAGCTGCCGATGTATCAGCGCGCCCGGCTCGGGATCGGCTATCTGCCGCAGGAGGCTTCGATCTTTCGCGGCCTCACGGTGGAGCAGAATATTCGCGCGGTGCTCGAAGTCGTCGAACCTTCCAGGAAAAAACGCGAGGCCGAACTCAATTCCTTGCTGGAGGAATTCAACATCACGCGCCTGCGTAAAACCCCGTCAATTGCGTTGTCCGGCGGCGAGCGGCGCCGCGTCGAAATTGCGCGCGCACTGGCGACCCGTCCCAATTACATGCTGCTCGACGAACCGTTCGCCGGCATCGATCCGATCGCGGTCGGCGATATTCAGGATCTCGTGCGCCATCTCACCACGCGGGGGATCGGCGTGCTGATTACCGACCATAATGTGCGGGAAACGCTCGGCCTGACCGACCGCGCCTATATCGTCTATGCCGGGGAAATCTTGACCGAAGGCAGTCCGGATGAGATCGTCAACAATCCGGATGTAAGGCGGCTCTACCTTGGCGAGGAATTCCGGCTTTAACCTTGACCGGAAATCGCCCCTCTAGTCCATTTTTACAATTCGTCAAGCCGTGTACATCGGCTCCGGACTAGTTTAAGCAAGAATCGGACCAACTTTATGGATCGGTTCCTGTTTCGATGGCTTTAACGCAGAGATTAGAGTTCCGCCAGTCGCAGTCTCTGGTGATGACGCCGCAGCTGATGCAGGCGATCAAGCTGCTGCAGCTGTCAAATCTCGACCTTTCGGCCTTTGTCGAGGAGGAACTGGAGCGTAATCCGCTGCTGGAACGAGCCAATGACGGCACGGAGCCGCCGGTTGCCGGCGAGCCCGCGCCCGAGCGGGCCGAATTTTCCGACCGCGACGATACCGGTTCGGCCTATGGCGACGACAATGCCGCGGAGTATTCCGAAATAGCCGCCGCTTCCACCGGCGATGGCTTCGAGCCGGTTCAGGAAGAGTGGCTGAACAACGATCTCGGCAGCCGCACCGAGATCGAGCAGACCCTGGATACCGGCCTCGACAACGTATTTTCCGAGGAGCCCGCGGAGGCCGCCGCACGCTCCGCGCAGGATGCGGCGCCCACCGCCTATACCGAATGGGGCGGCGGCGCTTCCAACGATGACAGTTACAATCTCGAAGCCTTCGTCGCTGCCGAGATCACGCTCGGCAGCCATCTCGCCGAACAACTGGCGGTGGCTTTCACCGCGCCGGCGCAGCGCATGATCGGACAATACCTGATCGATCTCGTCGACGAGGCCGGTTATCTGCCGCCGGATCTGGGACAGGCCGCCGAGCGGCTCGGCGCCTCGCCCAAAGACGTCGAGGCGGTTCTTGCGGTGTTGCAGAAGTTCGATCCACCGGGGGTATGTGCACGAAACCTCAGCGAGTGCCTCGCGATCCAGTTGCGCGAACTCAACCGTTACGATCCCGCGATGCAGGCGCTGGTCGAACATCTGGATCTCTTGGCCAAACGCGATATCGCGGGCTTGCGCAAATTCTGCGCTGTCGATGACGACGACATCACCGACATGATCGGCGAAATTCGCCGTCTCGATCCGAAGCCCGGTTTGAAGTTCGGCTCGGCCCGGATGCAGACCATGGTGCCGGACGTCTATGTACGGCCGGGTCCCGACGGCGGCTGGCATGTCGAACTCAACAGCGACACTCTGCCGAGGGTGCTGGTCAATCAGGTCTATTACACCGAACTGTCGAAGACGATCCGCAAGGACGGCGACAAGTCCTATTTCACCGATTGCCTGCAGAACGCGACCTGGCTGGTGCGTGCGCTCGATCAGCGCGCCCGCACCATCCTGAAAGTCGCAACCGAGATCGTGCGCCAGCAGGATGGCTTCTTCACCCACGGCGTGGCGCATTTGCGGCCGCTCAATCTCAAGGCGGTGGCGGATGCGATCCAGATGCATGAATCGACGGTGTCGCGGGTGACCGCCAACAAATACATGGCGACCAACCGCGGCAGCTTTGAGCTGAAATATTTTTTCACCGCCTCGATTGCGTCCGCCGATGGCGGTGAAGCCCATTCCGCCGAGGCCGTCCGCCACCACATCAAGCAGCTGATCGATGCGGAAGATCCGGCCGTTATCCTGTCGGACGACACCATCGTGGAACGTTTGCGCGAGACCGGCATTGATATCGCCCGCCGCACCGTGGCCAAATACCGCGAAGCGATGCGGATACCGTCCTCGGTGCAGCGCCGCCGCGACAAGCAGAGCATGCTCGGCAATGCCCTTTCGGCGCCCGCCGCGTCTTCCGACCGCTCCCGCGACACCGCAGCCGGCTTGATTGCGGCGCGGCCAATTCGCGATAATGCCGGTTCCGCTCCAGACCAACGAGGCATCAGATGACTCTCCGGATTTCGGGAAAAAGCGTCAGCGTCGGCGACGCGTTGCGCGGAAGGGTCAGCGAGCGCACCGATGAAGTGCTGCGCAAATATTTCGATGGCAATTATTCCGGCCACATCACGCTGAGCAAGGACGGCTTCGGCTTCCGTACCGACTGCGCGCTGCATCTGGATTCCGGGATTACGCTGGAGGCCGATTCCAATGCGGCCGATGCCTATGTCAGCGCCGATCAGGCGCTGGCCCAGATCGAGAAGCGGCTGCGCCGCTATAAAAGCCGTCTCAAGGACCGTTCTGCCCGCAAGAGCCACGCCGCCGCGGCAGCGATCGCGGAAATGATCGCGCCGACCCTGGATGCGCCGAGTTACGTCATCGAGGCGCCGGCCTCCGACGATGAAGACGAGATCGACGGCTACAACGCCGTGATCATCGCCGAGGCGACGACATCGCTGAAACGGCTTTCGGTCAGCGAAGCCGTGATGGAACTGGACCTGACCGGGGCGGCCTGCATGGTATTCCAGCACGGCGGCAGCGGGCGGGTAAACATCATTTACCGGCGGCCGGACGGCAATGTCGGCTGGGTCGACCCTCCGGTGGTTAAGCCCGGAAGCTAGCGCCAGGCGGCGTTGACGGCCGTGGGGCCCCTCCCTATGGGTCCGCCGCCGTCGGGGGGACTGGGCCGGGATTGCGATTCCACGTTGGCACCGCGCTTGTGTTGGAGTAGAAGCCCCTCAATTGGGACCCGGGTGTAAGCCCGCCTCCCGCCTCAGCTTCTTGACACCGCCCCTCTGAAGCCTATTTCGCAACCTGACGGCTATTCACCTCGGAACGCCCCATGACGATTACCGATCTGGTCGCACCCGAGGCGATCCTCCCGGCGTTGAAGGTCAACAACAAGAAGCAGGCGCTGCAGGAACTGGCCGCCCGCGCCGCCGTTCTGACCGGGCAGAATGAGCGCTCCATCTTCGAGGTTCTGCTGCAGCGGGAGAAACTCGGGACCACCGCCGTCGGCTATGGCGTCGCCATTCCGCACGGCAAGCTTCCCAAACTGGAGAAGCTGTTCGGCTTTTTCGCCCGTCTGGAACGCCCGATCGATTTCGAGGCGATGGACGGCCAGCCGGTCGATCTGGTGTTCCTGCTGCTGGCGCCGGAAGGCGCCGGCGCCGATCACCTGAAGGCGCTGGCGCGGATCGCCCGGCTGTTGCGCGACCAGGACGTCGCCAAGAAGCTGCGGGCCTCGCGCGACGCGCAGGCGATCTATTCGGTACTGGCGCTGCCGCCGGCGAGCGCGGCGTAACAGCGACAAAGCGAAGAGCCGTCGCGGGACAAAAAATACGCGGGCGCGTCCTCGATCAAATCAGACAACACCCGCGTATCGCAAACCCGAATTCAAACACCGCGCACAGTGATGCAGGCGACTGCCGCCGTTCAGTGAACGCTCACCGCCTGCAGCTCGTTGCTCCATGCATTGGCGATCGCTGCTTCCCGGCTGTCGGTCAGCATGATCGGCGTGCCGTCGGCGGCATGCAGCGCGAACAGTTTCAGTCCCGGCGCGATCTTCGGCGCCTGCGGAAAAAGTCCCGGCACGTCTTCGGAGCGGATCTGTTTCACATAGGCGATATGACCCTCGCCCAGGGACGCCAGCGACTCGGTGGAGACGCTGCCCGGTTCAAACACTACTTCAGCTTCAGTCATGGTCTCGACTCCTCTGTGAGATTAAGCGGTCGAGTCCGCTACTCGTTCCATTATTCGTGCTCATTGATAGCGATTGTCTTAACGACCTTCTCCGGCTCAGGCCGGGCAAGGTCGATCGACAACAGCCCGTTTTTCAAGTCCGCGCCCAGCACCTGCATCCCCTCCGCCAGCACGAAGGTGCGCTGGAAGTGGCGCGCGGCGATGCCGCGATGGATGTATTGCCGGGCCTTGTCGTCCTGCTGGCGGCCCCGGATCAGGAGCTGGTTTTCCTCAATGGTTACATCGAGTTGGTCACGGGTAAATCCGGCCACCGCGAGGGTAATTCGCAGGCGTTCGGGCTGACCGCTGGAGCGGTCGCAACGCTCGATATTGTAGGGAGGATAACCGTCGGCGCCTTTGACGACGCGATCGAGCGCACGCTCAATCTCGTCGAATCCCAGCAGGAACGGACTGGATAACGAAGGAACACGAGACATATTTTACAAAGTCCTCTCGAAGCGACTTTGGAGTTTCAGGGCCCTTGCGGCGCCCCTTAGGCAACCGACTGGCGGATTTGCCGTCCGGTCAACAGTCAATATGGGCATGATTTGCGGTGCGTTCAAGCGGGCGGGAACCCGGTTGAAGCCACCGCCGGTCATTCCGGACGTGCGTCAGCCGAACCCGAATCTGAATTCCGGGTTCGCGTCTCGACGCGCCCGGAATGACCGTCGAAATCGATCCGCTTGCGCCCATCGGCCGAGAACAGATGCAGCTTTTCGCGCGGCGCCACGGCCCTGATCCGCTCGCCGATGGCCGGTGCAATGGCGCCGGGAATCCGCACGATCACCTCGCCCGGCGGCAATTCCCCGGGATTGGCGGCGACGCCCTGCGCCTCATGCTGGCGGGCGCCGTAAATGAATGTCTCTGCCCCAACGCGCTCGATTGCCTCGACGGTGAGGTCGAGCGCGATCCCGCCTTCAATCGCATCGCTCGAAATCGCAAAGTCCTCCGGGCGGATTCCCAGGATTCCCGCCTCGTTCACGGCACCGCGGTCGCCGGCGAATTGCGACCCGATTTCATCCGGCCCGCAGCGGCATCAAATTCATCGGCGGCGCGCCGATGAAGGATGCGACGAAGGTGGTCGCGGGCTTCTGGTAGATCGTCGAGCGGGTTGCCGATCTGCTCGACCTGGCCGCTGTTCATCACGACCAGAACATCGGCCAGCGTCATCGCCTCGAACTGGTCATGGGTGACGTAGATCGACGTCGTGCTCAGCCGGCGCTGCAGCTTTCGGATTTCGACACGCATCGCGATGCGCAGCTTGGCGTCGAGGTTGGACAACGGCTCGTCGAACAGAAACACCTTCGGCTGCCGCACGATGGCGCGGCCCATCGCGACGCGCTGGCGCTGGCCGCCGGACAATTGCCGCGGCTTGCGGTCGAGCATGGCGCCGAGTTCGAGAATGCGCGCGGCTTGCTGGACGCGGGTGTCGATCTCGGGCTTGGCCATGCCGCGGTTGCGCAGGCCATAGGCCATGTTGTTGTAGACGCTCATATGCGGATAGAGCGCGTAGTTCTGGAACACCATGGCGATGTCGCGCTCGGCCGGTTCGACCGCGTTGACGATGCGTCCGCCGATATCGATCTCGCCCGCCGTAGATGGTCTCCAGCCCCGCGACCATGCGCAGCAGCGTGGACTTGCCGCAGCCGGAGGGGCCGACCAGCACGCAGAACTGGCCGTCGCCGACTTCGAAGTTGATGCCCTTGATGGCTTCGAAGCCGCCGGCGTAGGTCTTGCGGACGTTGCGGAGCGGTGACGCTTAGCCATCTCGCTCCCTCATTTTTCCGTCTCGACCAGGCCGCGCACGAACAGCCGCTGCATGAACACGACTACCGCGACCGGCGGCAGCATCGCCAGCACGGCGGTGGCCATCGCGAGCTGCCATTCGGCCAGTTCGTCCGTGGTCGTCAGCATCTTCTTGATGCCGGTGACGATGGTCTGCATCGAATCCTGCGTGGTGATCAAAAGCGGCCACAGATACTGATTCCAGCCGTAGATGAACTGGATCACGAACAAGGCGGCGATCGTCGTGACCGACAGCGGCAGCAGCGTATCCCGGAAGAACCGGAACGGCCCGGCGCCGTCGATGCGCGAGGCTTCCAGCAACTCGTCGGGGATGGTCATGAAGAATTGCCGGAACAGCAGCGTGCCGGTCGCCGACGCGATCAGCGGCAGGATCAGTCCGGCATAGGTGTCGAGCATATGGAGGTCGGACGACCACCTTGTAGGTCGGGATAGATGCGCACCTCGACCGGCAGCATCAGCGTGACGAAGATGATCCAGAACGCGGTCTTGCGGAACGGAAAGCGGAAATACACCACCGCATAGGCCGACAGGATCGAAATGAAGATCTTGCCGAGCGCGATGCCGGTGGCGGAGATGAACGAATTCAGCAGCATATGGCCGACCGGCTCGCGGCTGGTGCGTGACCCGCCGACAAAGACGGCGCGATAATAATTCTCCAGCGATGTGGCTGCCCGGCGACAGCGGCATATTGCCGCCGACCACGGTCGCCGCGTCATGCGTGGAGGCGATCAGCGCCAGATAGACCGGAAAGGCGACGATGAATACGCCGAACGTGAGGATCGCATAGGCGATGATGTCGCTCCACGGGCGGTGCTCGACCATCAGTATTGCACCTTGCGCTCGACATAGCGGAACTGGATCGCAGTCAGCGCGATGACGATGACCATCAGCACCACCGACTGCGCGGCCGAACTGCCGAGATCGCCGCCGAGCCGTCCGTCGGCATAGACCTTGTAGACCAGGGTGGTGGTGGCGCCGGCCGGGCCGCCGCCGGTCACCGCGTCGATGATGCCGAACGTATCGAAGAAGACGTAGACGATGTTGACCACCAGCAGGAAGAACGTGGTCGGCGACAGCAGCGGAAACACGATGGTCCAGAACCGCCGCATCGGGCCGGCGCCGTCGATCGCGCCGGCTTCGAGCACGCTCTTCGGGATCGACTGCAAGCCCGGCCAGGAAGAACAGGAAATTATAGGAGATCTGCTTCCACACCGCGGCCATCACCACCAGCACCATCGCGTGGTGGCCGTTGAGCAGCGGATTCCAGTCAAAGCCCATCCAGCGCAGCGGCCGCGCCAGCGTGCCGAGCGACGGGTGGAACATGAAGATCCACAACACGCCGGCGACCGCGGGCGCCACCGCATAGGGCCAGATCATGCAGGGTCTTGTAGAACGGCGGCGGCCTTGCAGGTTCTTGTCGGCCTGCGTTGCGAACAACAGCGCGATCGAAAGCGACAACGCCGCGACCAGCGAGGAGAACACCACCGTCGTCAGCATCGACTTGTAATATTCGGGCTGGGCGAACAGCGCCTGATAATTCTCCAGGCCGACGAATTCGGAAGACAGTCCGAACGCATCCTCGCGCAGGAACGATTGCCAGACCGCCTGGCTCGCCGGCCAGTAGAAAAACACGAATGTGATGATGAGCTGCGGCACCAGCAGCAGGTAGGGCAGCAGCTTGTTGTTGAAGACGACGGACTTTTCCATTCAGGACATCTGGCCTGTCAGGTTTGACTGCAGGAAGACGCTCGGCGCCTTCCGCGCGGAGAGGGAGCACTTGGTCGATGATCTTACTTTGCCGTCTTCTCGAACGTGCCGCAACATGGCATTGCCACGCGCGACCGCCGCGTCCAGCGCTTCCTGGGCGGTTTTCTTGCCGCGCCAGCGCTGCCTTCGATTTCCTCGGCCCAGATGTCGCGCATCTGCACCATGTTGCCGAAACGCAGGCCGCGCGAATTTTCGGTCGGCTCCTTGTTGGTCAGTTCCTTCAGCGGCGTCTGCAGCGCCGGGTTCTTGTCGTAGAAGCCGTCCTGCCTTGGTCTTTTCATAGGCCGCCTTGGTGATCGGCAGATAGCCGGACTCCTGGTGCAGCTTGGCCTGGCGGTCGGTGTCGGACAGGAAGGTGAAGAACTTGGCGACGCCCTTGTATTCTTCCGGCTTCTTGCCGCCCATCACCCACAGCGAGGCGCCGCCGATGATCGAGTTCTGCGGCGCGCCCGCGGCATCCGGATAATAGGGCATCGGCGCCGAGGTGAAGTCGAACTTGGCGGTGCCCTTGGCGGTCGCGTAGTAGCCCGACGAAGTCAGGAAGATCGCGCATTCGCCGGAACGCGAAGCGGCCTTCGCTGGCGTTTCCGCGGCCGGAATAGTCGTAGGTCTTGTCCTTCTGCAGATCGATCAGGTTCTGCAGATGCTTGACCTGCAGCGGCGAGTTGAAGTTCGAGAACGGTGTCGAAGCCGTCGAGGCCGTTGGCCTTGGTGCCGATCGGCACGTTGTGCCAGGCGGAAAACTGCTCGATATGCGCCCAGGTCGCCCAGGCGTTGGAGAAGCCGCAGGTGGTGTGGCCCGCTGCCTTCAGCTTCTTGGCGGCGTCGAACACTTCGGGCCAGGTCTTCGGTATCTCGGCGACGCCGGCCTTCTTCAATTCATCCTTGTTGATCCACATCACCATCGAGGAGGAATTGAACGGGAACGACAGCATGTCGCCCTTCGCGGTCGAGTAGTAACCGGTGATCGCCGGCAGATAGGCCTTGGGGTCGAACGGCTCGCCGGCGTCCTTCATCAACTGGTAGACCGGCTTGATGGCGCCGGTGGCGCTCATCATCGTCGCGGTGCCGACCTCGAACACCTGAATGATGTGCGGCGCATTGCCGGCGCGGAATGCGGCGATGCCGGCATTCATGGTGTCGGGATAGGCGCCCTTGTAGGTCGGCGACGACCTTGTAGTCGGTCTGGCTGGCGTTGAAATCTGTCGGCGAGCTTGTTGACGATGTCGTTGTTGCCGCCGGTCATGGCGTGCCACCACTGGATCTCGATCACAGCGTGGGCCGGGGTTGCGGAAAGCGCGAGCGTGACAGTGATCGCCGCGGCTGCGCCAAATTGTCGAAGAGCCATCAAATTCCTCCGGGTTGGGCCGTCACCATCATTTCGCGCGATAACAGCGCCGGATGACGTACAAATGACCGTATAAGCGGACGTATAAGCGAGCGGATGGTACGGGGGAAGCGCCGGGCAGGAAAGGCGGTAAAATCCAGTTCCATGCGCGGTCTTCAGCGCTTGCGTTCCGGCCCGCAGACGACGCCCTTGGCTACCAGGTCGTCGATCTCGCTTTTGGAGTATCCAAATTCGCCCAGCACCGCTGCGGTGTGCTCGCTGAATTTCGGCGGAACGTTACGCAAAGCTCGCCTTGCTGCGCTCGAAACGGATCGGGGATGCCACGCCCTTGTACCAGTCCTTTTCGATCACATCGCCGCGGTGAACGGTGTGGGCGCTGGTCAGCGCCATGTCGATCGACTGCACCGGCCCGGCCGGCAATCCGGCGGCGAGCAGGCGGTCGCATAGCGGTTCGGCGTCGTGCTGGCTGAAGACGGCGGCGAGTTCGTCGCGCAACGCGTCGCGGTTGGCGATGCGGTCCTTGTTGCGTGCAAAACGGGGATCGCTGCCAAGCTCGGGTTTGCCGATCTCCCTGGCCAGCTTGCGGAAGGTGCCGTCATTGCCGACGCCGATAAAGATGTTGGCGGTCCGGGTCGGGAAGATGGCGTAGGGCACGAGGTTGGGATGCTCGTTGCCGGTCAACTGCGGCGGCTTGCCGTGCATGAAATAATTCGCGGCATGCGGATGCATGATGGCAAGGCCGGTTTCATACAGCGTGGTTTCGAGGAATTGTCCGAGGCCGGATTTTTGCCGTTCCGCCAGCGCCATCAGGATTCCGATCGCGGCGTACAGCCCGGTGGAGATGTCGACCAGCGGCACGCCGATCCGCATCGGGCCGCTTTGCGGCGAGCCGGTCGCGGCGATCATGCCGGTCATGGCCTGGATGATGGCGTCATAGCCGGGATTGCCGCCGCGCGGGCCGTCGCCGCCGAAGCCGGAAATCCGGCAGTGAATCAATTTCGGGAATTTGGCGCGCAGCACGTCGTTGCCGATGCCCCATTTGTCGAGCGTGCCCGGCTTGAAATTCTCGATCAGGACATCGGCGCTTCTCCAGCAGCTTCATCAGCACCGCGCGCCCGCCTTCGGAGGCGAGGTCGAGCCCGATCGAGCGCTTGTTGCGGTTGATGCCGACAAAGTAGGCCGCGTCCTCGTCATGGAACGGCGGTCCCCAGTCGCGCACCTCGTCGCCGGCAGGCGGTTCGACCTTGATCACATCAGCGCCGTGATCGGCGAGGATCTGGGTGCAATAGGGCCCGCCGAGCACGCGCGTCAGGTCGATCACGCGGAGTCCGGTCATTGCGCCGGGGGAGGTTTCAGTGGTCATGGGCGGGTTCTTGCGAAGTTGGCGGGGTGGATGACCGCATTAAGCATCAGAGACGCTTCTTCGCAAATGCCCGGCCGGAGCCGGACTTCAGGTATTTCTCGAATGCGATGGCTAGAGCTTCATCGCTAAAGGCAACGTAGGTCCTGATCCGCCAAGGTCCGTATTTCGATGTGTGCGGCACTTCGCCGGCGTTGTGCTTCGCCAGTCGGGCGCGCAGATCGTCGGTAATGCCGACATAGAAGTGTTTGGAATCGAGACTTTCGAGAATGTAGACGTACTTCATGGCGCCGCCTCACTTGGCTTAGAGCCACGACGTGGTTGCCGAGGCCCGCCTTCGCCCTGCGGGCTCCGGCGGGGCAGCCTTCGCTGCGATAGGGCTTGCCCAGCCGAAGCAGGCGCAGCCTGCGAAGGCTGGTGGAGCCAGGCGGGATCGAACCGCCGACCTCTTGCATGCCATGCAAGCGCTCTCCCAGCTGAGCTATGGCCCCTTAACCGGCCGCATGCCTCAAGGGCGTGCGGGCAAAAACCCTGAACACAATTCAGGGCTGATCTCAAGTCTCCTCGTCGCCGCCGACGTCGCCGATGATGTCGGTCACGTCCTCGTCGCCTTCTTCCTCGTCGGCAATGAAGGTGGAATCGTCATCATCGTCGTCTTCAATGGTCTCGTCGATCTCGATGTCGTCTTCGGATTCCGGAACCACGGCCTTGACCTTGCCGGTATTTTCCTCGGCGTCGGCTTCCTCGAGCGGTACCAACTCTTCAGCTTCGGCCGGCTCCGGCGTGGCTTCGGCAGAGGCGGCGGCGGAAGCTGCCGCGGCGCGCGCGGCGGCGTCGGCACGGGTACGCGGCGGCGGAATCGGCGCAATCGGCACCACCTCGCCGGTATAGGGCGAGATCACCGGGCTCTTGTTGAGATCGTAGAATTTCTTGCCTGTCGTCGGGCAAATACGTTTGGTTCCGAGATCGGCTTTGGCCACTGTGCAATCCTGGGAATATCTGAAAAACGGTGCTTCACTTGGCTAGTTGCCACGCCCCTGTCAATAGCGCTTTGCGCGCGGCGGACGCTGGCGTGACGACGCGCGGCCCATGTGATACCTGCCGCTCCAGAAGAGGACACAATCTTGACCCATTCAGCCGATCACCCGACGCCGCTGGAGGCACGTTCGAGCGGGCCCCTGACTGGGCAAGGTCCGCGTGCCCGGCGACAAGTCGATTTCGCACCGTGCCCTGATTTTGGGCGCACTGGCGGTGGGTCGAAACCCGGGTGTCGGGCCTGCTCGAGGGCGAAGACGTGCTGAACACCGCCAAGGCGATGCAGGCGCTTGGTGCGCAGGTGGAGCGCACCGGGCCATTTGCCTGGTCGGTACGCGGCGTCGGCGTGTCCGGATTTGCCCAGCCGCAGGCGGCCCTCGACTTCGGCAATTCCGGCACCGGCTGCCGGCTGGTGATGGGCGCGGTGGCGGGCTGCCCGATCACGGCGATTTTTGACGGGGACGCCTCCTTGCGAGGGCGCCCGATGCGGCGGATCGTCGATCCCCTGGAATTGATGGGCGCGCGGGTCGGCAAAAGCGGGGAAGGCGGCCGGCTGCCGCTGACGCTCCATGGCGCGCGCGATCCGCTGCCGATCGTCTACCGCACACCGGTGGCATCGGCCCAGATCAAGTCCGCAGTGCTGCTGGCGGGGCTGGCGGCGCCGGGGGTCACCACCGTGATCGAAACCGAGGCCAGCCGCGACCACACCGAATTGATGCTGAAGCATTTTGGCGCCCAGATCACCTCCTCGCGCGAGGGCAATCATGGCCGCAGGATCGACGCTCACCGGTCAGCCCGAACTGCACGGCGCTGAGGTCGTAGTGCCCGCCGATCCGTCCTCGGCGGCGTTTCCGATCGTGGCGGCCCTGATCGTCGAAGGTTCCGACATCGTGCTGTCGGATGTCATGACCAATCCGCTGCGCACCGGGCTGTTCACGACGCTGCGCGAGATGGGCGCCTCGATCGAGGAAAGCGAAGTTCGCGGCGATGCCGGCGAGCCGATGGCGCAATTCCGGGTGCGCGCCTCGAAGCTGCGCGGCGTCGAGGTGCCGCCGGAGCGCGCGCCATCGATGATCGACGAATATCTGGTGCTGGCGGTGGCAGCGGGCTTTGCCGAGGGCACCACCATCATGCGCGGCCTGCAGGAATTGCGCGTCAAGGAATCCGACCGGCTGGAAGCCACCGCCGCGATGCTGCGCGTCAACGGCGTCAAGGTCGAAATCTCGGGCAACGACATGATCGTCGAAGGCAGGGGCCATGTCGCGGGCGGCGGCCTCGTCGCCACCCACATGGATCACCGCATCGCGATGTCCGCGCTGGTGATGGGGCTTGCCTCCGACCAGCCGGTGAAGGTCGACGACACCGCCTTCATCGCCACCAGCTTTCCGGATTTCATCCCGATGATGCGCGGGCTTGGGGCGGAGTTTTCATGAGGGAAGCGCGATGAGTGCAGCCTTCGGCCGCGACGCATTGCTCGACGCCTTCGACCAGATCGGTCGCGCGGCGGTGCTGGCGGGAACGAAGCTGCAGATCGCGGTTTACGGCGGCTCGGCGCTGATGCTCGCGAGCAATTTCCGGTTTGCCACCGAAGATGTCGATATTGCCGATATCGGACAGCAATGGCCTGTTTGGCTCTCGGATGTCGTCGAACGCATCGCGAAAAAAAATGACTGGTCCGAGACATGGCTCAATGATGCCGTAACATTTCATCTGAGTCCTCGCGCGCAGGCGGATCGTGATTTGATGGCATTTGGCACTTTTCCAAGACGGAGCGAGAATGTTGGGCTCTGCGTATTTGTGCCGTCGGCACGATACATGCTCGCGCTGAAACTCAAGGCGCTCCGGATTTCAGACTTTGGCAAAGGCCAGCAAGATATGGCCGATGTCGCTCATCTGCTGAAAGTTCTCGATCTTACTGAAATCGAACAGGCAATCGAAATTCTCGCGGAATTCTTTCCGAACAGTGCTTCGGATGCCGATAAGCAACGCTTCGTGCTAAAGCGTCTTTTTTCCGGAGACACCCCCATCGATGCGCCCAGCTACCCTCGCATTGACCGCTGAGCTCGTCGCGTCGGGCCAGCCGCTCGACAAGGCGCTGCCGGAATTTCTGGACGAATTCTATCTGGCGGCAACGCCGGAGCTTCAAATCTCCATGCTCTTGGATGAGCCGTTGCCGACAGGAGATCGGCATCTTGACGGTTTATTGGGTGCAATCGCAGAATACCTTGCCCACCAATTCCGATTGTCGGAGGTTCCTGCCTGGGCGTATTCGCCCGCAAGGTATCTCGATCGCGCCTGGCATGCGTCACCGCTGCTCGATGACGGCATGCGCGAATACCTGACCTTTGCCAGCCCCGCCGAATTCGCATCGCGCAATATCTTCACCGAGGAACGGCCGCTACGGCGGGCCCGCGGTCCTCGGCCAGCCAAGACGTAGGTCCGCATGATCATCGCCATCGATGGACCCGCAGCCTCCGGCAAAGGCACGCTCGGCAAGCGGCTCGCCCGGCATTATGGCTATCGTCACCTCGATACCGGCGTGATCTATCGCGCCGTGGCCAAGGCGTTGCTGGATGCGGGCGCGGACCTTACCGATGAGGTGCTGGCTGTTTCCGCCGCTCTCGAACTCGACCCCGAAAACTTCGGAAATCCGGCCCTCAAGACCCAGGCGGTGGGCGATGCCGCCTCGGTGGTCTCGGCGATTCCCGCGGTGCGGCAGGCACTGGTCAATTTTCAGCGCCAGTTCGCGGCGGATCCGCCCGGCGCGGTGCTCGATGGCCGCGATATTGGAACCGTGATCTGCCCGGATGCCGATGTGAAGATTTTCGTCGTCGCAGACCCGAGGGTCCGCGCCCGCCGCCGGACCCTTGAAGCCAAAGCGAGGGGCGAGGAAGCCGACGAGGCGGCCGTGCTGGCCGATATCCTCAAGCGCGACGAAAGGGACCAAAATCGCGCCATTGCCCCTTTAAAACCCGCCCCGGATGCTCACTTGCTCGATAACTCGCATTTGGATATAGAAGGCGGCGTCCGGGCCGCCATCGACATTGTCGAGGCCGTCCGAGCGGGCCGGCAGCGGGTTTGAGGCTCTTCAAACTAAACCGCTGCCGTCATTGGAGGAAAGCCCGCTCCAGGTCTTTGAAGTCGATAAGCTCGTTTCAGGCCCCGGATAATCAACGTATCGAACGTGCAAGGCATACTGCCGGCCCGCTCGCGCAATTTCTTGCGTGGCGGTCGTCAGGTTTGCGGACACCTGGCACTTCACGCGCGATACGCCCCTTAACCCGAATCGCCGGCGATACCCGCATCTGGAGAACAAATGGCTTCGACTGCTACTTCCTATAATCCTTCCCGCGACGATTTTGCCGCCATGCTCGACGAGAGCTTTGCCGGCGGCAATCTGCAGGAAAGCTCCGTCATCAAGGGCATCGTTGTTGCGATCGAGAAGGACATGGCCGTCATCGACGTCGGCCTCAAGACCGAAGGCCGCGTGGCGCTGCGTGAATTCGCAGGACCCGGCAAGGAAAGCGAACTCAAGGTCGGCGACGAGGTCGAGGTGTTCCTCGACCGCATCGAGAATGCGCTCGGCGAAGCCGTGCTGTCGCGCGACAAGGCGCGCCGCGAGGAAAGCTGGGGCAAGCTGGAGAAGGCCTTCAACAACAACGAGAAGGTCCACGGCGTCATCTTCAACCAGGTCAAGGGCGGCTTCACCGTCGATCTCGACGGCGCGGTCGCCTTCCTGCCGCGCTCGCAGGTCGATATCCGCCCGATCCGCGACGTCGCCCCGCTGATGAACAATTCGCAGCCGTTCCAGATTCTCAAGATGGATCGCCGCCGCGGCAACATCGTGGTGTCGCGCCGCACGGTTCTCGAAGAGACCCGCGCCGAGCAGCGCCAGGAACTGGTGCAGAATCTCGAAGAGGGTCAGGTCATCGACGGCGTGGTCAAGAACATCACCGATTACGGCGCGTTCGTCGACCTCGGCGGCATCGACGGCCTCCTGCACGTTACCGATATCGCCTGGCGCCGGGTCAATCACCCGACCGAAGTGCTGACCATCGGCCAGACCGTCAAGGTCAAGATCATCAAGATCAACCACGAGACCCACCGCATCTCGCTCGGCATGAAGCAATTGCTGGACGATCCGTGGCAGGGCATCGAGGCGAAGTATCCGCTCAATGCGCGCTTCACCGGTCGCGTCACCAACATCACCGACTACGGCGCGTTCGTCGAACTGGAGCCGGGCATCGAAGGCCTGATCCACGTCTCGGAAATGTCGTGGACCAAGAAGAACATGCATCCCGGCAAGATCGTTTCGACCTCGCAGGAAGTCGAAGTGCAGGTTCTCGAAGTCGATTCGGTCAAGCGCCGGATTTCGCTCGGCCTCAAGCAGACCATGCGCAACCCCTGGGAAGTCTTCATCGAGAAATTCCCGGTGGGATCGACGGTCGAAGGCGAGGTCAAGAACAAGACCGAGTTCGGACTCTTTCTTGGGCCTCGAGGGCGATGTCGACGGCATGGTCCATCTGTCCGATCTCGACTGGAAGCTTCCGGGCGAGCAGGTGATCGACAACTTCAAGAAGGGCGACATGGTCAAGGCCGTGGTGCTCGACGTCGATGTCGAAAAGGAGCGCATCTCGCTCGGCGTCAAGCAGCTCGAAGGCGATCCGTTCGCCGAGCCGGGCGACGTCAAGAAGGGCGCGGTCGTGACCTGCGAAGTGCTCGAGGTGAAGGAATCCGGCATCGAAGTGAAGATCACCGGCACCGACTTCACCACCTTCATCAAGCGGTCCGAACTGGCGCGCGAGCGCTCCGATCAGCGCGCCGAACGTTTCGCCGTCGGCGAAAAGGTCGATGCGCGGGTGATCCAGTTCGACAAGAAGGCCCGCAAGGTGCAGGTCTCGATCAAGGCGCTGGAAGTCGCCGAAGAGAAGGAAGCCATCGCGCAATACGGCTCCTCCGATTCGGGGGCGACGCTCGGCGACATTCTCGGCACCGCGCTCAAGCAGCGCACCGACAAGTAGCGTCTCGCTTTCCCTGTCACACTCAAAGGCCCCGGTTTCGACCGGGGCCTTTTCGTTGCGGTACTGTCGTCCAGTTTTCCA
>CAWHFI010000008.1:0-517387 GCA_963828645.1 uncultured Alphaproteobacteria bacterium
TGGCGTGGACCAGAGCGTGTTCGCTCGGCTGAAACATCGCGAGCATACGGTCGGTAACGGCGAATCCCCCGGCGGCGTTGCCCGCGCCGAGCAACACCGCAAAGAAGCCGATCGTTTGTTCCTGCAGCGTGCCGGCGTTGAGCAAGGCGAAGATTCCGCCGACCACGACGATACCGTGCACGAAGTTCGAACCGGACATCAACGGCGTGTGCAAAATCGCCGGGACGTGCCCGATGATGACCCAGCCGGCAAAGGCGGCGAGCATGAAGATATAAAGCGCGACAAATCCGTTGATCGCCATTGAGAATTGCATATTGATTTCCTGCTTTAAGCCACCTTGGCCGCTGGTTTGATTGCTTCGGCTTTGCCGCCAGCGGAAGGGGCTGTTGCTTCGGTCGCCTCGCTCTTCAATTCGCCGGCATGGGTGAGGACGGTCTTGGCTAGGACTTCGTCATCCCAATCGATTTCGACGATATTGTCCTTCACGAACAAGGCGAGCAGATTGTATTGATTCTTCGAATAGAGTTCGCTTGCATCCTCGCCGAGCAGGGAGGGAACGTTCAGGGGCGCTACAATCGTCACTTGGCCGATTTGCATGGTTTCTCCGGGAACCGTATCCTCGCAGTTGCCCCCACCATCGGCGGAGAGATCGACGATCACGGCGCCGGCTTTCATGCCGGCTACCTGCGCCTTGTCGATAAGTTTCGGCGATGCACGGCCTGGAATAGCAGCCGTCGTAATGATCAGGTCCGCGGCCTGGATGTGCTTTGTGAGGACACTGGCGACCTTTGCTTTTTCTTCCGCGGTGAGCTCTCGGGCATAGCCGCCCTTGCCGCGCGCATCGACGCCGGTCTCGACAAAGGTAGCGGCGAGCGAACGCGCCTGCTCTTTGGTTTCCGGACGGACGTCATAGCCTTCCGTAACGGCTCCCAACCGATGCGCTGTCGCAAGCGCCTCAAGGCCGGCGACGCCTAGGCCCATGACCAGCACCTTGGCCGGTCCGATCGCACCGGCCGCGGTCGTGATCTTCGGCAGGACCCGGCCAAGAGTGGTTGCACCAAGTTGCACGGAATAGTAGCCCGCGAGCGCGGACTGGCTGGAGAGCGCGTCCATCGACTGGGCACGCGTAATGCGTGGCACGCGTTCCATCGCGAAGCAGGTGATCTTCCTTTCGAGAAGCATTTGCACCAGCGCAGGCTCACGGTTTGCATAGATGAACGACACCAGGATGGCGCCCATCTGCATCTGGCTGACGACCTCGATCGCGGGTGGCTGGACCGCCAGCACCACATCGGCGTTGGCGACTAACTCTTTGGCGTCGGCGATAAAGGTGACATCCTTGAATGCGGCGTCGATCAGCTTGATGGCGCTTCCGGCGCCCGTCTGCATGTGAAGCTTGGCGCCAAGCTTGGTCAATTTCGGCACCACGGACGGCACCAGAGCCACGCGCCGTTCGTGCGGCTGCGTTTCCTTGAGAACAGCGATATTGACGTACATGCGAGCTCCAGCTTGGATTTCTCTGATGGTGCCAACCGACTCGACCCGACGATCGACGAGGAGTTCCGGTCGAACGGAACGCCTCATCGATGATCGTCGTCAGTCCGCGGGAGAAGAACGCCTATCGAGGTATCTTACTGCGGCGCCTCAGCCGACACGTAACGAACCAGCTTCTTGTTCACGAACTCCTGGATTCCCATGTCACCGAGCTCGCGCCCGTAACCTGAATTTTTGATGCCACCGAACGGCAATTCGGCATCGGACCAGCTAATGTTGTTGATGAACATCATGCCAGTATCGACGCGACTTGCGACGCGCTTGCCGCGCGCCAGATCCTTGGTAAAAACAGAACCACCCAGACCGAAATCCGAATCGTTGGCGAGCGCAATCGCCGCGTCTTCGTCCTTGACCCGGAAGAACATCGCGACCGGACCAAAGAACTCGTCCCGGAAGGCCGGATTGTCCGGCTTGACGTCCGTCAGTATCGTCGGATGCATGAATGAACCCGGACGATCGATCCGCTTGCCGCCCATCAGCACTTTCGCTCCGTGCTTCACCGCGACATCGATTTGCTTCAAAAGATCAACCAAGGCTGATTCCGTGGAAAGCGGGCCTAGTGTCGTCTTTTCGTCCAATGGATCGCCGGCCTTGAGGGCTACGAGTGCCGCCTGGAATTTCTCCAGGAACTTGTCGGCGAGCTTTTCGACGACGATGAACCGCTTCGCCGCGCAGCAGGTCTGGCCGGTATTGTACATTCGTCCCCAGACCGCCCACTTGATGGTATGTTCAAGATCGGCGTCTTCGAGAACGATGAACGCATCGCTGCCGCCAAGTTCCATCGAGGATGGCTTCAGGTTCTGTCCAGCACGCGCCGCGATGCTCCGGCCGGCGGCCACGCTGCCCGTCAGCGCCACGCCCTTGATACGCGGGTCGTCGATCAGGTTGTCCGACTGATCATGTGAAATCAGCAGGTTGGTATAGAGCCCGACCGGCGCACCCGCATCCGTCCAAAGCTTCTCGAAAGCGATCGCACACTGCGGCACACAGCCGGCATGTTTCACCAGCAATACATTTCCGGCCATCAAATGCGGACCCGCCACCCGGGCGAGCTGGTAGTAGGGAAAGTTCCAGGGCTCCACGCCGAAGATCACGCCGATCGGGCTGCTCTCCATATGGCCATCGCCAAGGGTCGGATGCAGCGCTACGTCGGCGAGAAAGCTCGCGGCGTTTTTTGCGTAATAAGCGAGGATATTCGAACTAAACTCCACTTCCCCCTTCGCTTCGCTGATCCGTTTTCCCATCTCCAGCGTCATGGTATGCGCTAGCTCATCGACCCTGTCGTGCATGAACGCGGCGGCCTTGGCGACGATCACTGCCCGTTCGGCATAGGTCTTCGTTTTCCAGCTCTTGAAGCATCTCTCGGCAGTCGCAAGTTTGTCTTCGAGCTGCTTGTCCGTGAGTTCATCGAACTTCTTGAGGAGCTTGCCGGTCGCGGGATTGAGGCTTTGATAGGCCATGAGCTGTTTCTCTTTCTATGCTGTCGTGAACCGCTACTGTGCCAACGATCACGACGTCTCGCGACCCGGCAAACCGACGTTTTTAGGAGGTTGTCCGTAGGATCGCCGCTTGGCTTCGATCGCGATCCTAGCCTCCGGAAGCTGGACCGATAGACTCGGAAACTACTCAGGGGCCTCATGAAAAGGACCATCCTGACGCGCCCGCTCGACGTGCAGCCGCTTCCCGATTCGACGATTTTGCGCCGCCGGTGCCACTCCGGCCTGCGCGATTTCGTTCATTCGTCGCCGCTCTCCGAGCGGACCTAGTCTAGCCGCCGATATATGAATTTCACGTAGTCCATCGCTTGCCGCCAATCAGTTATGGGGCAATGATCCTTTTGAACTAACGTAGGCAGGTAGGACTCGTCCCGAAACGTGAAGCGCTTTACCGATAAGCGTTTTGAAGACCACGGTTTCTGGGATCATCATGGCCTTTGGTCACCACGCATTCGAAACTGGACTGATCCGATGTGCGCCCCTGCCCGAGGTATCTGGAGATTTGTGGGTACGGACAGAGCGGCCGTTGTAAAGCGATGCCCTTCGCGGGATTGTCGTTGATATATTTTGTTGCGATGATCTTATCCGGAGACCTTCCCCGCTCGACCCACGTCTCCAACGCTTTTAGCAGATCGTGTTTCGCGTCGATGACAGGTCCATCGTTGTTTCCGTTTCCAAACGAATTGGGACCAGGTCCCCCGTAACAATGAGCCATGCCCGGAGCCATAAAAACACGATAGAAATCGTGCACATCTCCCATTACGCTTGTGACCTTCCGATAATAGTTGAGGCCGTTCTCTGGCGCGATGGCGCTGTCGGCCCAACCAGCGTACTGGATCAGTTTACCGCCATGGTCCCTGAACTGACTGAGGTCGGGATTAGTCGAGTTTGCCATTAGGGCGATGGATCGGGTGGCCGCCTCGAACTCACCGGTGAGATCAAGGAGCGGGCAAGTCGGTTTAGCCAAGCACTGCGTTGCACCAGAATTGCCGCCGTTAGCGCATATTGGCCGCCCGGGGCAGTCGACGAAGTGCCCACCAGCCATTGGGGCCAGTCCGTCGCGTTCGATCCGGTGCCGGGTTCGTAACCTGGGAAGATAAGCTCTCCCTTCGAATTATGAGGGCCGCGATAGAGTTTCTCGACGGCTTCGACCTGTGCCGGTGTTAGGCAGGTATCAGGATCCTGGCCAGCCGCACATTGCCCGACCACCGCGTCAAAATGGCAGATCGTTGGATCGTTGAGGAACGTATCGGTCGAAGCTCCGCCATCTTTCCCAACACATTTTGAAATCGCCAGTTTGCTGAGTAATGTGATCTTGTCTGTCGGAACGTAAGCGTCAGGTACTCCATGCGTCCGCGGCCCACCCAGCAATGCCTGCATGTTCCAAAGAAATGAAGCGCCAAGTCCTACCAAATCGTTGGCGGGCGATCCAACGATGATGCCGTCGAAATCGTGCGGGTATCGCTGTGCTTCCATCAGGGCTTCGCGGCCTCCATCGGAGCAACCGCTGAAGTAGGAATAGCTGGGATTTTTGCCGGTAAAGCGCTTGATGATCGCTTTGGAATTATCAGTTGTGACCTTGATAGCTCGGTGTCCGAAGTCCTTCAGAACGTCCGGATGTCCGATGAACGTTGCGGCACCTAGAGGTGGGCCAGACGTGCCATCATCCGTCGCGGCCGCCGCGTATCCCCGCGAAACGGCATCGGCGATGTAGGATACCCAGATCGTGCCGGCAAAGCCGCCATTGCCGATCTGCTCATACTTTCCGTTCCAGCGTCCGTTCGTCGGTATCCAGACCTCGAATTTGATATTTGAGTCACTGCTTGGCCTGGAGGTAGCCGGCCACCCGGCAAAGGCCGACTGGCGCCTTGGTTACGCCGGACACCATCTCACCCGCCCGATAGGATCGGGCCAGCGTGATCTTTGTCTGCGGCAGCGAGAGACCGGCTAAGGTTCGCGCACATCGACGCCGCGGCCGAAGGTTCGACCTGCAAGGCGAAGGAAGCCAAGGTAGCGAGGGTCGCCACTCCGGATACAAATCCGGCCCCGCCTGGCTTTCGCTTGAGCCGATCTTCTATCCGCGTTCTGCGTGCCGCCGTCGCCGCATCATTGCAGCACAATGGTCTTCTTGAAGTCCTGATGGCACTCCTCGAGAATCTGCCGGGTGAATTTGCCAATGGCGGCGTATTCGACCTCGGTGAGATTGGCGAGGGAAACACGGGCTGAAGTATCGACTACCTCGAAATCCATTGCCGGGCAGCAACACGACCCCGGTTTCATCGGCCAGACGAAACAGGAAACTAATGCCAAGGTCGCTCTTGATAAACCATGCCTTGAATTCCGGTCCGTATAGCGTTCCGCCGATTTCCTGCAGGTCGATCAGCGAGTAGTAATTAACGTCCTTGGAATCGCGCTGCGCCGTGACGCCCATATGACTGTAGAGCGTCTGGTAGCGCTTGCGTATCAGCTGCTTGGCGGCATCCTTGTAGCGGTGTTCGCGATCCATCAGGCCGTTTAGCGCGAACAGCGCCATTTGCAGCTGCTGCGGCACGGAAAGCCCGGCGGTGTGGTTAAGCGCGACCGCACGGCTGTCGGCGACCAATCGGTCGATGAACTGCATTTTTCGCGGTGCCGTGGTCAAGCGAGGCATAGCGCTTGTCGAGCAGAAGCTTCTGCGCTTCCGGAAGGGCCTCCAGTGCGGCATCAAACACGTTGTCCTGATGCAGGGCAATCGCGCCCAGACGCCAGCCGGTGGCGCCAAAGAATTTCGAGAAGGAATAGACACACAGGGTATTGTACGGGCATTTTGCAAATACCGAGACGAAGTCGTCCGCAAAAGTCCCGTACACATCGTCGGTGACGATGAACAGGTCGCGGCGCTTGGCGACTACCGCAGCCAATTGGTCCAGAACCCCATCCGACAACTTCGACGACGGCGGATTACTCGGGTTGACAAGGCAGAATATCTTGATCGCAGGGTCGAGCAGCTTGTCGATCTCGGACTGCGGCAGCTGCCAGTCATCAAGCCGGTCCATCCGGATATCGACGATCTCCAGCTGGTAATCGTCGAGAACCGGAATTTCCAGATAGGGTGAGAAGATAGGCGTGGCGATAGCGATCTTGTCGCCCGGCTTGATCAAGCCATTCGCGCGCAGGCTTTGGAAAATATAGGTCATCGCCGCGGTCCCGCCCTCGGTGGCAAACACCGAGAATTCACCATTTGGCGGCAGCGGGCCGAACATTTCCTGCGTAAGGTAGGCTTTTACGATCTGCTCGGTATGACAAAGCATTCTTGGGGGCGTCGGGATAAGTGCTCCCCAGAAAGGCGCTGACCATTTCGAAAAGAAATGCGTCCTGGTCCAGTCCGAGCTGGTCTTTGACGTAGGAGATTGCCAGGCGCAGGAAGCGCACGCCGTCGGTTTGCCGATGATGCGTCGCGTAGGCGTCGAACCGCTGCACGATGCCATCATGCTCCGGCAGGCCGCCGAACCCGCTGTCGAGATATGAGTAGGAGCGTTCCGCTTCGCGCATTGCGAAATCACCCAGGCTCAGGAACGCCCAGCGCGGCAGGGTCGCCAGAAAGTTCGGATTGCCTCGTCCGGCATTCAGCATCAGCCGCTGCGCATCCGATGACGCTCTTTCGATCAGCTGATCCTTAAGTTCGAATGGGCTCAGCTTGGCATATTGCTTGAAATTGCGATCTAGCATGGGGATATCCTCGATGTTGGTTTAGGAAGCATTTTTGGTAATGATGCCGACGATCAATGGGCCCCACAAAGTGAGGAATACATTGGCGACGGCGTAGGTGACGGTGAACGAGACAACCGGCGTGGCGTTGCCTGCCTTGGCGAGCAGTGCCGCAAAAGCGGGATTCGCGCTTCGACCGCCGGCGACGCAGGCCAATGCTTCGATCGGATTCTGGATTCGCAGGACGTAATAGGAGAAAAAGAACGTGATGATCTGCGGGATCAGCGTTACGGCGACGCCGAGGAAAAACAGCGTCAGGCCGTACTGTTGAATGGCGACCAGCGCCTGCGGGCCTGCGGAGATACCGACGATGCCGACAAAAACCGCGAGGCCAAAGTCGCGCAAGAAGTTCGAGGCGCCGACTGGCAAGGCCGCAAAGCTCGGATGGACACTCCGCAGCCAGCCGAAAAGCAGGCCCGACAACAAACAACCGCCGCCACTGCCGATCGAGATCGGTATTCCCCAGATCTTGAACTGGATCAAACCCAGAAGCATGCCGATCAGCATTCCGATCCCAAAGAAGATGAAATCGGTGACTGCCGCGGCGGTGATCTTATAGCCAATCTTCGATTGCACCCGGTTGAGGTCGGTCGGGCTGCCGGTAAAATGCAGTTCGTCGCCTCGCTTAAGCTCCAGCTTGTCGAGCACCGGAAGGTCGTGCCCCATGCGCTTGACTGCCGTCAGGAACACGCCGTGACGGGTCTCAACTTTCGCATGCTCGCGGATCTCGCCGACTTCGCGATTATTTAGTGCTCGGTTGGTAAGGATGATTTCGCGATTTTCCTGTACCAATAGCGAACCGTTCGCCGCGGTCGTCTCTCGACCGAGCAGGTTGCAAGCCGACTCCATCCCACCAATAACGCCGGTAATCGCGACGCGATCTCCCACCTGAATGACTGTTGTGTCGGTCAGGTCGAGCGTTTTGCCTTCGCGATAGATGGCTTCAACCGACGCGTTGGAGAGCTCCTGGTCGATCGATAGTGCGGTTTTGCCGGAAGCCTTGCTTCCGGTTTGCAATTTCATAAATCCGGGTAGAGATCTGCTGGGCCGCATTGAATTGACCCGGATCGAGTTCGGCTTGGCCGCCGGACAACAGTTTCGCGAGCTTTACCGCTTCCTGGCGGATATTCCATTTCATGATCAGGGGCAGGAACCAACTGACCATGATGATGGGACCAAGCGAGCCGAAGATGTAGCAAACCGCATAGCCCACCGCGACATTGGTCTGCATGGTCTTCGTCAACTCGGGTGACAACCCAAGCTTTGTGATCGCATCACCTGCGGTTCCGATGATCGCAGACTGCGTCAGTCCACCCGCAGCGAGTCCGGCCGCCATGCCCCGATCGAGGCCGAACATCCATGCGGCGGAAAGAACGCACAACCAACCCAGACGAAACACATCACAAACGCGGAAACGAGCTGGTTCAGCGAGCGCCGGTTCAATGCGTGAAAGAACTGCGGACCACCCTGGTATCCGACAGCGTATATGAACAGAGCAAAGAATATATTCTTGATGCCGCTGTCGATATTGACGCCAAACTGTCCAATGAGTGACGCCGACCAGCAGCGTACCCGGCAATGCCCCCAAGAACGAAACTGCCTATTTTGATTTTTCCAACGAGGTAACCAAGCGCGATAGTGACGAAAAGGGCAAGCAGCGGCTCTGCCGTAATCAGTCGGTGCAATAGTTCCATGGCTTCTTTCAAGACGCTCTTGGGTTATCTCTACTGAATTAGGTGGAAATGGGCTGGGCTGGATAAGGTGGCCCTTAATCAAAACTGGCGTATCGTTCCAAGCACGGCGCCAGCTTCGAAAAATGCTCCGTCTTTCAACAAAATAGTGGACAGGACGCCGGTGACGGGCGCTTGGATTTCAAGCGTCTCCTGGTCGTTATTGATTTCAACTAAGGGTTCGTCGAGGGTGACAGGATCACCGGTGCGTTTGAACCATCGCCCGATAGACAGGCTGGCTGCTGCGTTCGTGATCGTTGGCATTCGTATTTCCGTCATCATTTATTTGACCTTTAAGACGAAGGCTTTTCCTGCAGCTGCAGACCAATGCACCCGACGGAATTGAGAGCAGACACTAGGAGCGCCGCTGCTGCTTGTGTACGCTCGCCCTCACGTGCACAGAGATGTTAGGTTGGCAAAGTAGGTCGACGACTGCGAAGCATGGGATGCAGTCGACCTTTTTATCTTGCTCACGGTGAGTGGACCGCGCGGCAACCTGATCCTTCGAGCGCTGTCTCGTACCGGACTTAGCATCTCAGACGAGTAAAGTTCCGCGTTGCCAAGCGATTCTGTATTTCGCGACGAGGTGGAATGTCTGAGTCGGCGTAAACAATCCGCGGCGTGCCGCGGGTTCTTCGCTTCTGAAATTAATCCTCGAAGTGAGCAGTATTGATCATGCTGCCCCGGCCAGCCCGACTGCTGCCGGCGACGGCAAGCTGCTCCCGGCCGCAAAACTCGCAGTGGTGGGGCGCGACGGCGACTGGCTGCAGGTGCGGGTCGATGGCTGGCAACAGGACGGATCACCGGCCGTGCTCGACGCCTTATCGCTCACGGTACCGAGGTTGCCGTCGCTTGCAGCGATGGTGTAACTCCTGACTGCGGATGTATTTCGTAGCACAGCGCTCTCCTCGTCAAATTTGTTCTCCGTCAATCGATCATTCTAGGGATCGGTAAGTGGATCATGTGCGGCCGTATCGCATCGACAGCGTCGGAATCCACTTAAATCGCCTTAACTCAAGGCGGACCAGGAGACACATTCGAGAACCAACTTAAGCACTATTGCCCAGACCGCTCCGGCGGAACCTGTTGGGAAGCCCTACTGGAGGGTTCAGCCTGAGCGCTATCTGCCCTCGTCGGGAGTTGCTCGCTCGCTATCACAAATTGGGTGGCCAGCACGAAGGACATGAGGATTACGTACACCCACCAAGGTCTGGAATTGATCGTTGCACCGATGCTGTTCGACATGCTCTGCGATTGATTTTTGGTGTCGTATCTGTTCGGCAGCAACGCTATAAGGCGCATCGCGATCGCGGGTGGGTCTAGATGAAACAAGTCACTGTCACGCAGGGCCCCGATAAGCGAAGTTAATTTCTGCGTCGCAGTCTGCCTCGGTAGCTGAGCCAAATCTGCGGCTTCTTGCCAAGGATCGACGTCCAGCCTCGCTAGCCCTGAAAGGACGCTGATCAGCATGCCATTCCTGTCCTCGCCAATCGGCGCGAATAGGAAGGCGTTGAACTCAGCGCCGGGAGGCGGCATCGCTGCAGCGCGCGTCATTGACTCACCGTGTCGCTAAATAGTTCGAATAAGGAATCATTACCATGAGACATCGCGGGCCGCTGCGGCGTCCTTCGCATTAAGCTGCGCGGTCGAGGATCGTTCCTTGCGATCGAGGAAACCTGAAAGATTATTCGCCCATTCCCATCGAATCTCCCGGAATGAACAATATTGACCCGGAGTTTATGTAACAACTAAGCCAGAGTCGCGGCATGCCTCATCCTTCACCGCCGAGGGGATTAGGTATGAGCACTGCCGAAGCCGGATGAAGCAAAAAATCCAGGGGATTTTTTGAACGAAAGAAGCGGGTGGCAGGCGTGCCTGCGCACGCCTGAGCTAGACCGCTGTTCGTTCACCAATAACCTCGACCGCGACCCCAGTATCCACCGCCACCGAACAACAAAACTACGACGAGAATGATCAGTATCAAATTCATGTGAGCTCTCCGTTGATAGTCTGTTTGGCGATCCACTGGTCTGCGGGCGCCATCTCGTCCACACACCAGTTGGCATCTAAGGAAGTATACCGCGCCTAACGTTCCGTCCGCGTCTGCGGGCTTTCGTCGGAGACCAAACTTAAGTCAGGATTGTTTGGACCGACGTCGACCCAACGCACCGCAGTCGCCTCTGAGCCCCCACGCGCCTCTGTTGTCGGAATGTGATTCGTCACCGACGTTGACACACGCCGCTCCTGGGATCAGCAGAGCGACATTCATTTCGAACAATTACTTCATTTTCCAACTCTATGTCGGATTGACAATCTCCATGTACCCGAATTGTTCCTGGCAAGTTGTAAGGTACGCATAGTTGCCTCATGCCGGGGAGAAGTCATGGCCTTTATTGGGCTCGCCGCACTGACGCAGCGTGTCTGCCACGTAGCGGAAAGCCCAAATGTCATACCTACCGGGAGCCGTCTATGCCGGCTGTAAACACCGTCCCCTCGCACGGGATGATAGCGATGCATGATGTAGAGGGCGTCTTGCAAGACAGGCCGGAAATCCCAAGGAGACTGAAGGCATACCGATGATGTCAGTGCTGCCCCACTCACTTCACGGCGGAAGCTGCAACCGGAGGGCTGGTTTGGATCGATCTCAACAACTCGCTCGCGCCGGACCATAAGAATCTGAACACCGAGACAAAAAAGAATGAACGCAAATAGCCGCGCTGCGATGTCGGTGCCGCCTTGACCGAGTAGCCGCTGCACTAGATCCGCGTACCTAAAGCAAAAGAAAATTATAGCGGCAATGGCCACTACGGCGAGAAGGCACGCGACCACGAATATGATCTCGTCAAGCAGGCCTGTGTAAGTTTCTTTTGAGAGTCCGATACTGATAACCACGGCGATCGTTCCCGGCCCGGTCGTCAGCGGCAGAGTGAGGGGATAAAATGCTTGCGTTAGGATGTCGGATTGCGAGGGCACGTCTGCGACTGCTTCGCTATCCCTATGGCCGCGTTCGCTGAGAAGATTCCATCCGGAAACAGCAACAACGAACCCTCCGGCGACGAGAAGAATCGAAACTGATATCCCATAGAATTGCAGAATCAGCGCTCCGAGCAACAGGGAGCACACAAGGACGAAGAAGGAATTTCTAGCGACTCGCCACGCCAGAATTCGGCGGATTTCGGTGGTCGCTGTGCGGGTTAATCCCAAGAAGACGAGCGCTGCGCCGGGAGGATTAACCACTGGAAAGATCGCGGCGAACACAAGAAGAAATGTTTTAATGCCTATCATTGAAGACTTTCAAACTATCGACGTCTCCACAGCGTTGCCTTGACGTGCCGCCTAAATCGATGGCTCACGCTCGATCTACGGAGCAATGGTGTGTGTGGCAGCGAATGCGGCCACAAAGATGGGTCCCAGTAGCGGTAGCAAAATGTTCGCCATGGCATAGGTTACCGTGTAGCCAATTACTGGAACTGGGTTGCCCGCAACGGCTTCGGTAGCATTTATCGCTGGCGTACTGGCGTGCTGACCTGCGATTGCGCCAAATAGTATGGTAGGCTCGATATGTAACACATATCGGCCGATGTAGAGCGACGCCAGTGGCGGCAGCAGCGACAGGAAGATGGCCGCAATCGGTAGCTCCCAGCCGCGAGTTTCCAGTAATGACAGAATGCTGGGCGCCGAGGTAAGTCCTATGGAGGCGATGTAGACGACCAGCCCCAGGTCTTTCAATATCTGCATGGCAGCCGACGGAAACCTTCCGAAGGTCGGACGCCGAGAGCGTAGCCAGCCGAAGGCAAGACCGGATAGAAGCGCGCCTGCACTTCCCAATGAAAGTGATGCCCCAGCGAAGGGTACTGTCATCATTCCAATCAAAGTGCCAATGCCCAGTCCAGTGCCGAGATAGACGAAATCGGTCACATTACTGGGAATCTGGGGTTTACCGAGCAGATGCGCGGCCCGTGACACATCCTCCGGCTTGCCAAACAGACGCAATACGTCACCGAGGCGCACGACTGAATCTGGCGATGGTGGCAAGACCCGTTCCATGCGCTTGATTCCCGCGAGGTATACACGACATTCTGCGGTTCGAAGGAACGTGACGATATCCGCTATGGTGGACAAGTGAATCGGCCGATGCGTAAGAACGACATCCCGCGTTTCGATGATGAACTTGACATCGGTCGGATCGCCGAGCTCCGGCCCTATGACGCGGCTCCCTGCGGCGATCGCCGTGCGCAGACCGGAGAGGGCGACCTCGTCCCCCGTATCAAGAACGCATGCGCTGTTCACTGGTACTTGAGCATTGCCTCGCCTGACGCTTTCGATTGTTGCGCCGCTGCCGAATTCTTCTTCCACTGCGGAGACCGTCTTGCCGCCGGCGGCCATCACACGGAAGCCTCGACTAACGAGCAACGGAAAGGAAGAACTCTGATCCGTATCCAGGTTTTGATCAACGCCCCCGAGTTTGGCCAAAACGCGCCGCGCCTCCGCGCGCAGATCAATGCGGAGCAGCTTCGGTGCGGCTTGGCTCGAAAAGAGCACGATGGTTATCAGGCCGAAAATGTAGGAGAGCGCATATGCCGTCGCGACGTTTGCCTGTAATGTCTGCGCAACCTCGGTTGAGAGCCCAAGTCTACCGATAGCCTCGGTCGCTGTACCTACCAGGGCAGACTCGGTGGCCGCTCCCGCCAGCAAGCCGCTCGCTGTTCCTACGTCCAGCTTGAACAGATAAGCGGCAACAAACACAACGGTGAGGATCAGGATGACTTCGACGGCAACAAGGAGAGTCCAGGTCCAGGTAGTTCGATCAACGCTGGCAAAAAATTGTGGCGCAACGGAAAACCCCAGCGCATAGATGAACAACGTGAACATGAAGCGCTGCAGGCTAGGATCGATCTGAACGCCAACTTGTCCGATCAAGAGAGCAGCAAGAAGCGTTCCAGCGACGCCGCCCAGTTTAAACATTCCGATTTTTATCGCGCCGACTGCATAGCCGGCACTCAACGCGAGAAAGATCGCGAGTTCGGGCCGGGCGGAAAAGAGGGTGTGCAACATTCACGACACTCGATGAGAGAAAGGCACAATGAACAAGGGCGCCGATACCTCCTGCCTTAAACCCACCGTTGAACAACATAGCAATCCCGGTTTCTTGAACGGTTTCAGTTACTCCGCTGGCCGGAGCGCTATATCTGCAATCGGCTTCCTCGTCCATTGAGCGCCACGTACGCTATGGATAACGAGCGGTATGGCGCAGAAAACTACTGTGCCGACGATCACCAAGGTGACGTAAAGCCCGGGCGATCCCATCGGCAATTGATCAGGTGGAAAAAAGCGACCAAGAAGCTGAATCCCACGCCGACAAAGCCGATGCCGGCCGCAAGCCACATTCCTGGAAGGCCGCCCGGCACGCTGAACGGACGGGTCAATTGTGGCGCAGAGTATCGAAGCTTGATGGCGGCAGCGTACATGAACATGTACGCAATGAGGTAGAGCGCGATGGTCATCGCCGAGATAAGAAAGAATACGACCGAGACATCTGCTATCAGGAAATAGAGAGACGACATCACCGTCACTACTGCCCCTTGGACCAGAAGGATGTTGATAGGCATGCCGTGGCTGTTGGTCTTCTGCAATACCGGGGGCAACTCGCCGTCGTCAGCAGTGGCGAGCAATCCCTGACACGGGCTACCGAGCCACGCGAACACCCCGCTGATCGCTCCGACACCGACAAGCAGTGACAGCAACGGTACAAGCCATTCGATATGCCAAACATCGACTATCACTGCACTGAATGTATCGAAAACGGCGGATTGCAGAGATATCTTCTCATAGGGCAGGATGGCTGCGATCGGTATCGCCCCCAGGGTGAAGATCACAAGCGAGATGATTGCGCCCAATCCAATCGCAACGGGGTATTCACTGCTAGGCTTTTTCATTTCAGTGACGTGTACGGCCTGCACTTCCACGCCGGCGAACAGCAGCACGATACCTGCCAGGAACGCGACCGTTCCAAACCCATGAATTGACGGCCAGTAGCGAGCTTTACCCGCTTCCGCCACCGCAGGATCGGTCAGATGCTGCCAAGCGATCGGGTGGCCCGAATAGACCCAGTATCCGAGAAGCGCGAGAAGAAAAATGCCGGGAAGAATTGTTCCAAAGACAAATGTCCAGTTTGCGATCTTGGCAAAGACTTCCACACCCTGAAGGACGACGAAAGTCGCCATCCAATACACGACGATGCAGAACGACCCCACAAAGATTCCGTTCTTTGCCAACTCGGGACGGCCAATTGTATAAGCCAACGCCGCCGCGCCGAAGGTGAGAGCGACCGGGTACCAGACGACGTTCTGAATCCATTGGAGCCAGATAGCCAGAAATCCCCAGCGCACGCCGAACGCTTCTCCGACCCACGCATAGATGCCACCCTTTTTGTCGGCGAATGCACCGCCCAATTCGGCAGACACCAGCGACGCCGGAATGAGATAAAAAACTGCGGTGAACGCCAGATAGGCGAACATCGTCATTTCTTCTTTGGCCAGCAATGGCAAGCCACGCAGGCTGGTCACGACAGCGGCCGCTGTCAGAAGCCCGACCGATGTAGCGCTCAGGTACCCCTTGGGCGCGTTGATAGACTTCATCGGGCCTTCTCCAGTTCGGTGAATGGTGCAAGCGCCGGTGATCCAACTGCCGACTCCCGACCACTTGCTGGAAGGACGTGGAGCTTCTCTTTCGGCACCCCGCTGTGGGTAAACGTCGTGCCTTCAGCCGCGACCTGCGGTTTTCCGGGCGGATGTCTCTTCAGAAAATCGATCGATCGCTGAATGTCCTGTACGAGCATGTCGGCCATATCCCGTGTGAATCCGTGACGGATCAGCACCCGCATCACCACCACATCAGGAATGTTTGGAAGCATCGTGTAGGCAGCGACCTGCCAGCCTCGTACACGGAGCCTGTCGGACAGGTCGAACAACGAATAGCCAGGCTGTGCGCCATCCTTGATCATCCACGACACGGCAGGAATACCTTTGCGGCTATCGCCGTCAAACGCCAGTTCGAAAGGTCCGAGCTTGCAGATCTCGCGCCCGATAAGTTGGGCGTTGTCGTAGCTGTTCTTCAGGATGCGCTGGTAGCCCTCGCGTCCGAGCCGAAGGAACAGGTAATACTGGGCGACGATCTGTCCGCCCGGACGCGAGAAATTTAACGCAAAGGTCGGCATATTGCCGCCTAGATAGTTCACATAGAAGATCAATTCCTCTGGCAAGTCGGTCCGGTCGCGCCACGCCACCCATCCAACCCCGAGAGGAGCCAATCCGTATTTGTGGCCGGAAGCATTGATGGACTTAACCCGTGGAATGCGGAAGTCCCAGATAAGATCGGGCTCTATGAAGGGGGCCGTGAAGCCCCCCGACGCAGCATCGACATGCATTGGGATATCTAGCTTTTTGTCACGCGCCAGCGTATCGAGCGCCTTCGCCACCTCGGCAACTGGTTCATATTGGCATGTGAAGGTGACACCGAAGGTTGGCATCACGCCTATAGTGTTCTCATCGACCCGCTTGAGCACCTCTTCCGGCGTCATGCCGAGCCGACCCCGTTCCAAAGGAATCTCCCGCAACTCAACGTCGAAATACCGTGCGAACTTGTGCCAACAGACCTGCACGGGGCCGGTGACGATATTCGGCTTGTCGGTCGTCTTTCCAGCGCCACGCATTCGCTCGCGCCACTTCCATTTCAGTGCCAGGCCCCCAAGCATGCAGGCTTCGCTTGACCCGGTGGTCGAACAGCCGATCGTGTCCGCCGCCTTGGGAGAATGCCACAGATCTGCAAGAATATGGACGCAACGATTTTCCAGCTCTGCTGTGGCTGGATACTCATCTTTGTCGATCATGTTCTTGTCGATGGAAAGGTCCATCAACTGGTGGACCTCGGGATCAAGCCATGTCTGACAGAAGGTAGCCAAATTCTGCCGTGCGTTGCCGTCAAGGAAAAGTTCATCTCGCACCAGCGCGTGGGCCACATCCGGCCGTAAGCCGTGTTCAGGCATTCTATATTTCGGGACTGAGACGTCGGCCGCTTCTGTGCCGAAGATATCCGCGTCCAAGGACGCCCTTATACTGTCTCGATCATGTAACGGCATGAGTATTCCAATCCTTTTTGGGCAATTCTCGTTTTGCGCTGCACGCGACCATGCAGTGAGATCGAACACGGACCCATGACATCGACGATAGCGAAGAAGCCAACGCCATGTGCAGGCTCGGAAACTACTCAGAAGCGAATTATCGCACGGCGCAGCGGTTCGGCGACATGGGTGTCGCGGCCTTTTTCTGGCTGATCTCATTCAAAAAGGTCACGGCGTGTCCGGTCGCAGCGAAATAATGACTGGTAAACCGCCAAGGTCGGATTAGCGCAGCACCGGCTACACTGCGCTCGCCGCCTTCTCGCGCCTCGTTGACGCGGATAGACGATCGACGATGTAGCACCCATGAGTCGCAGTCTTTCTTTTCACGGGACTGGTCGAGAATATTGAAAGAGGCCAGCGGGGATTGCCGGTAGAATGAGAACCGAACCAGCCCTAACCGGGAACCAAAAATCGCGTGAGTAACGGTGTGAGTACAGATTCAGAGGGCTTCCAGAAGCCCTTATTCTACGGCGTTATTCGTCGTGGTTCGATTCCGGCCAGGCCGCATAAACGCGGTTGCGAAGCTCGTCAATCAAATTGGCCCAATCAGCCATCAGCGTTACCCGTTCTGGCCAATACTTTGAGCGATTGTAAATACGGCGCATTTCGTTCTCGTCCTGATGGCCGAGCGCGGCCTCGATTACGTCACCATTGAAGCCACGCGAATTGAGAATAGTACTTGCCGATGCACGAAACCCGTGCGCAGTCATTTCATCCTGGGTGTACCCCATCCGGCGCAAGGCGGAATTCATCGCGTTTTCGGAGAGTGGTTTCCGATTGGAGCGGATCGACGGAAAAACCAACTCGCCTTGATCGGACAACGACCAGATATCCTGCACCACTTCTATGGCTTGCCGAGACAGCGGCACATCGTGCGGACGGCGCATCTTCGTGCGTTCAGGCGCAACATGCCAGACGGCATTCTTGAAATCGAACTCCGCTCGCTTTGCGCCACGAACTTCACCCGGACGGGCGAACGTCAACGCCGTAAATTTCAGGGCTGCTGTAAGCGTCGGCCAGCCATCATAGTCATCGATCGCGCGCATCAATCCGCCAAAGCGCTTTTCGTCTACGATCGCAGCACGGTTCTTCACCTTGGGCGCAAGCAAAGCTCCATGTGTAGCAGTTGTGGGATCACTGGTCGCGCGCAGTGTCACAATGGCGTATCGAAATACACTTCCAATCAACCCGCGCAATCGCCGCGCGGTCTCGCGGCGACCGCTCTTTTCAATGCGCTTCAGCAGATCAAGAACCTCGGCGGCCGTGATTTCTTTAATGGGTCGATCTGCCAGCGGCTTGGCGAGGTTTTCGAGAAGCCATTTGTTCTTGCTCAGCGTCGAGCTGGCGGCCTCGTTTGCTTGCTTGTTTTCAATCACTTCAGCAGCAATCGCACCAAAAGTGTTCCTCGCCGACACTACCGCGGAAATCTTTTCCTGCTTTCGCTGCGCGGATGGATCGATGCCGGCGGCGAGCAGCTTGCGGGCTTCGTCGCGTTTCGTCCGAGCGTCGGCAAGCGACGTGATTGGAAACGTTCCGAGTGCCAGCATGTTTTCTCGGCCAGAAAAACGGTATCGAAAACGCCAAAGCTTGCTGCCGCTCGGTCGCACGAGCAGGTGCAGCCCGAAACCATCAGAAAGCTTGTAGGGCTGGCTTTCTGGCACTGCCTTCGTAATTGCTAAATGAGAAAGGGACACTGCGGGTACGACCTCGCTGATCTCTTGGGGTACCCGCCAGTGTACCCGCATTGCGAGGAGAAATCACGTTTTTCAGTGAAACTGTATGCGACGCTCGCCTGACACAACAAATTGATTTTATTCAAAAAATGAGACAATATGCGAAGCTATGCAAAAAGCTCCTGGTGCCCAGGGGCGGGATCGAACCACCGACACTGCGATTTTCAGTCGCATGCTCTACCAACTGAGCTACCTGGGCATGTCCCCTGTGGCCTGAGGCCCGGGAGCGCCGGTTTATAGTCAGGCGGGGCTATTGTGTCCACCTCGCTACGCCCTTCGGCTTCGCGAGACACATGCTTACGACAGACGAAGGCGAAGGAAGCCCGGCATAGCCGGCAGAACGGCAAGGGGTTGCCCGAAATACCTCAAAACGCACTCAAAACCCGCTCATTCCCCGTCTTCGTCGTCGTCCTTGCCGGGAATGGCGTAGGAATTCGACAGCCAGCGGTTCAGGTCGACGTCGCGGCAGCGTTCGGAACAAAACGGGCGCGAGGCCTCTACTGCCGGCTTGCCGCAGATCGGGCACGGCTTGGCGGTTCCCTTTGGCTTGGGCACCGAATCTTCTAGTGGCTTAGCTGGCATTCAGCCAGCCGAAGCGGATCGGGAAGCCTTCGCCGCCGAGCAGGGTGACGCTCTCATAGAGCGGCAGGCCGACGATGTTGGTGTAGGAGCCGACCATCTTGACCACGAACGAGCCGGCGATGCCCTGCACGGCATAGCCGCCGGCCTTGCCGCGCCATTCGCCGGAACCGATATAGGCCTGGATGTCGTCCTCGCTGAGACGCTTGAAGCGCACCCGGGTCTCGATCAGGCGCTGGCGAAAGGTCTCCTTCGGCGTCACCAGGCAGATCGCGGTGTAGACGCGATGGTTGCGGCCCGACAGCAGCCGCAGGCATTGCGCGGCTTCGTCGACCAGATCGGCCTTCGGCAGGATGCGGCGGCCGACCGCGACCACGGTGTCGGCGGCGAGAATGTAGGAGCCGCGCAATTCGTCGTCGAGCTGCACCGATTTGAGCGCGGCGTCGGCCTTGGCGCGCGCCAGCCGGTTGGCGCAGGCGCGCGGCAACTCGCCCCGCTTCGGGGTCTCGTCGACATCGGCGGGACGCAGCGCATCGGGCTCGATGCCGGCCTGGTTGAGCAGGCTGAGACGCCGCGGCGAACCGGAGGCAAGAACGAATTTGGGACGGCCTAGCATGCGGGGTGTTATCGGTCGGAGGGGTGGTCAGGAATTTGCGCGGAACCTATCGGAAGGGGTTGGCGGAGACAACACTATCGTCGTCCCTGGGGGGCTCGTGTCCCGGACGCGGCGCAGCGCCTCTTCGGCGATGCGCCGCAGAGCCGGGACCCAAAAATGCAAGCGTGGACCCCGGATCATCAACGCATCGCTTCGCGCCGCGTAGCGTCCGGGGAACGTCCTCTGACACCGGTTATCCGCTCGCGGCGCCGGCCTTGGCGAATTGCTTGCGGATGCGCAGCAGCAGTCCGTCCATCACCTCGCGATAGGCTTCCAGCTTCTGCTCGCGATTGCCCTCGGCGCCGGTCGGGTCATGCGTCGGCCAGTATTCGACGTCGGCGGCGAGCGTGCGGGTCAGTTCCAGCGCGCGGTGATGCGCTTCCGGCGCCAGCGTGATGATCAGGTCGAAGTTCAGCCCTTCCCAGTCGTCCAGTTCCTCGAACGTCGTCGGCTTGTGGCCGGAGATATCCTGGCCGAGCTCCGCCATCACGGCGACTGCGAACGGATCGAGTTCGCCCTTCCTGGCGCCGGCGGATCTGACATAGAGCGCGTGGGGGAACATCTGCTGCAGCAGGCTTGCGGCCATCGGCGAGCGCACGCTATTCAGCCCGCATGCGAACAGCACGGCCTGCGGAGCGCGCGCCGCCATCAATGATCAGCCTTTCCAGTGCAGCACGCTGATCAGCGTGAACAGCCGGCGCGCGGTTTCGAAATCGACCCGCACCTTGCCCTTCAGCCGTTCCTGCAGCGTGCGCGAGCCTTCGTCGTGGATGCCGCGGCGGCCCATGTCGATGGCCTCGATCCGGTCCGGCGTCGCGGTGCGGATCGCCTGATAGTAGCTGTCGCAGATCATGAAATAGTCCTTCACGATCCGCCGGAACGGCGTCAGCGACAATAGATGCGCCACCACGGGCGTGCCGTCCTCGCGGCGGATGTCGAACATCAGCCGGCTGCCGGTGATCGCGATATGCAGCGCAAACGGCCCGTTGTCGGCGCCTTCGGGCGCGAACAGGTTCTTCTCGACCAGGTCGTAGATGGCGATGGCGCGCTCGTGCTCGATATCAGGACCGGAACGCCCGATCGATTCCTCATCGAGCGTCACCGCGACGATGCGGTTGTTGGCATCCTCGTCTGCGGGCGGTTTGGTCATGGGAGGTTGAGGCGCAGTCCGACCGAACGCGCATGGGCATCGAGGCCTTCGGCCTTGCCCAGCGTCATCGCCGCCGGCCCCAGGGCGCGCAACTGGTCCGGGCCGCATTTGAGGATCGAGGTCCGCTTCATGAAGTCGAGCACGCCGAGGCCCGACGAGAAGCGCGCCGAACGCGCGGTCGGCAGCACATGGTTGGAGCCGCCGACATAGTCGCCGATCGCTTCCGGGGTGTGGGCCCCGAGGAAGATCGCGCCGGCATTGCGGATTTGCGTCGACAGCGTTTCCGGATCCGACGTCATGATTTCCAGATGCTCGGCGGCGATCGCGTTGGCGAGACCGGCGGCCTCATCGAGATTCCTCACCAGGATGATGGCACCGAATTCATGCCAGGAGGCTCGCGCGATTTCCGCGCGAGGCAGTGTGCTCAGTTGCGACTCCACCGCACGCGCGACATCGTCGGCCAATGCCGCATCGTCGGTGATCAGGATCGACTGCGCGTTGACGTCGTGCTCGGCCTGCGCCAGCAAATCGGCCGCGATCCAGCCGGCATTGCCGGTGCGGTCGGCGATCACAAGCACCTCGGAAGGCCCCGCGATCATGTCGATGCCGACCTTGCCGAACACCTGCCGCTTGGCGGCGGCGACATAGGCGTTGCCGGGGCCGACGATTTTTGCGACGGGCGCAATGGTGGCGGTACCATAGGCCAGTGCTGCGATGGCCTGCGCGCCGCCGACGCGATAGATTTCCGACACGCCACCGAGCTGCGCCGCCGCCAGCACCAGCGGATTGAGCCTGCCGTCGGGCGACGGCACCACCATCACCACCCGCGCGACGCCGGCTACTTTGGCCGGCACCGCGTTCATCAGCACCGAGGACGGATAGGCGGCGGTGCCGCCGGGCACATAAAGTCCGACCGCGTCGATCGCGCTCCAGCGCCAGCCGAGTTCGACGCCGAGTGCATCGGTGAAGCGCTGGTCTTTCGGCACCTGCTGCCGGTGAAAACTTTCGATGCGGTCGCGGGCGAATTTCAGCGCGTCGAGGGTTGGCGTATCGCAGGCTTTCACCGCGGCGTCGATTTCGGCCGATGTGATCCGCAAGCCGGCTGCGTTGAGTTCCAGCCGGTCGAACCTCTGCGTCGCCTCGATCAGCGCGGCATCTCCGCGCGCGGCGACGTCATCGACAATGGCGCGCACGGCCGACTCGATATCGGCCGCCACCTCGCGCTTTATCGCGAGGAAGGCTGCGAAGCGCACGGCGAAATCAGTGCTGTTTTGGTCGAGACGGACGGGCATATTGGTTTTCCGGCGGGGCAAATACCCACTGCTCAATGGCGCGGCGACCAACCGCCGTCAACCCTGATCCACTCTAATTGAGTGCCTCGATATCACGGCAGTGGCGGTCGGCTCCCTCTCCCCTTGTGGGAGAGGGTTGGGGTGAGGGGTTCAGGTCTATCGATAGTCCGCAACCCCTCACCCGGATCGCATCTGACGATGCGATCCGCCTCTCCCACAAGGGGAGAGGTGGCACCGAGTTCGCAGCTCTTACATCCTCTTACGCATCCAGCCCCGACGGCTCGGCGCTTTCATCGACATCGCTGGTTCCGAGATCATCCGCACCAAGGTCGGCCAGTTCGCATTCCAGGCACTCGACGTCGAGCCGCAGCGCCCGGCCGCCGCTGAACATCAGCACCGCGCTCCCGCTCGGGGCTTCCCCGGGATGAAACTCAATGCCGAGCAGCTCAAGAGCTGTTTCCGGCGCTTCGAGATCGATATTGCGCGATTTGCACGACAGCACCCGGTCGAAGCGCAGCGCCGAGACCAGGCGGCGCGGCGCGGCTTCTCCGGCGAGCGTCTGCTCCCAGTCCACCCGGTTCATGCCGACCACCAGCCGCTTTTCGGCCTGCCGCCAGATGATGTCGCCGGCCTGTACGCTGGCGTCCTGGACATGCGCCGAGATCACCGCGAGATCGTCGGCGTCAAGCGCGATCAATTTGGGCTGGGACACCAAGAGAACACCTTTAAGACAACGCTCGCAAATCAAACATTCAATCGCTGATGCGCTCGATCGAAGCGCCGCAGGCCGATAATTTTTCCTCGAGCCGCTCGAAGCCGCGGTCGAGATGATAGACGCGGTTGACCATGGTCTCGCCTTCGGCGGCGAGCCCCGCGATCACCAGCGACACCGAGGCGCGCAGATCGGTCGCCATGACGGGCGCGCCGCGCAGCCTTGCAATACCGTCGATGGTGGCAGTCTCGCCGTCGAGGTGAATCCGCGCGCCGAACCGCGCCAGCTCCTGCACATGCATGAAACGGTTTTCAAAGATCGTCTCGGTGATATGCGAGGAGCCCCTGGCGCAGGCCATCAGCGCCATCAGCTGCGCCTGCAGGTCGGTCGGAAAGCCCGGAAACGGCGCGGTCGAAACCGTCACCGGGCGGATGCCGGCGCCATTGCGGGCGACGCGAATACCTTCATTGTTGGCGGTGATGACGGCGCCGGCCTGGGTCAGCACGTCAAGCGCCGACTGTAGCAGTTCGGGGCGCGCGCCGGCCAGTTGCACATCGCCACCGGTCATCGCCACCGCCATCGCATAGGTGCCGGTCTCGATCCGATCCGGCAGCACGGTATGCCGCGCGCTATGCAGCTTCGCGACGCCTTCAATCACGATGCGCGGCGTGCCGGCGCCGGAAACCCGCGCGCCCATCTTGTTCAGGCAGTCGGCGACATCGAGAATTTCCGGTTCGCAAGCGGCATTGATGATGACCGTCGTGCCTTTGGCCAGCGTCGCGGCCATTAGCGCGACGTGGGTGCCGCTGACCGTTACCTTGGGGAATTCAATGTTGGCGCCCTTGAGGCCGCCCGGCGCCTTCGCGATCACATAGCCACCGTCGATGGCGATCTCGGCGCCGAGTTTCTCCAGCGCCATGATCAAGAGATCGACCGGCCGCGTGCCGATGGCGCAGCCGCCGGGCAGCGAAACCTTGGCCTCATGCATCCGCGCCAGCAGCGGCGCGATCACCCAGAAGCTGGCGCGCATCCGCGACACCAGTTCATAGGGGGCGGTAGTATCGATGATGTTGGCCGCCGAAATGTGCAGGGTCTGGCCCTGGTATTCCTGCGCGCCGGGCCGCTTGCCCGCCGACATGATGTCGACGCCGTGATTGCCGAGAATGCGCTGCAACTGGGCGACATCGGCCAGCCGCGGCACGTTGTCGAGAACCAGCGTCTCCTCGGACAGCAGGCTCGCAATCATCAGCGGCAGCGCCGCATTCTTCGCGCCGGAGATCGGAATGGTACCATTGAGTTTGCTGCCGCCGACAATGCGAATGCGATCCATGCCCAATTCCTGTTTTTGCTATGGATGAACTATACAGGACAAACCGTCCTGCGCCAAAAGCCGCAAAATTTGCGGCTATTTGATGGGTTTGGGCCGTTTAAGCCGTCATTCCGGGGCGAAGCGAAGCTTCGAACCCGGAATTCGAGATTCCGGGTTCAGCCCTGCGGGCTGCCCCGGAATGACGCACTAGACCCGATTGATATCCTCGCTCTCCAGCACCGGTTTCGGATAGCCATCGCGCGCGACCTTGATCATGGCGCGGCCAACCTGCTCGGTCGTGGTCATGAATTTCGGCGAGGTGCGCGCGAGCAACGAGAGCAGCGGCGCGGTGACGACATAGATCGCCTGAATCCAGCCGGTTTTGGACTTGATCCCATGCAGCGGCTGGATGCCGGCGGGACGAAACATATAGGCCGCCTTGAACGGCAGCTTGAGCAGATCGTTCTCGGTCTTGCCCTTGACGCGCGCCCACATCATCGGGCCCTGCTCGGTGGAATCGGTGCTGCGGCCGGTCACGTAAACAAACACCATGCCCGGATTGAGTTTGGCAAGCGTCGTCGCCGCGGCGAGCGTGATGTCGTAGGTCAGATGCCGGTAACGCTCCTCGTCCATGCCGATCGAGGAGACACCGAGGCAGAAGAAGCAGGCATCGTATCCCGTGAGTTCGGATTCGATCGCCGAATAGTCCATGAAATCGTGATGCACGATCTCGCGCAGCTTGGCGTGCTGTTGTCCGGTCGGATTGCGTCCGACCGCAAGCACGCTTTCCACATCGGGATCAATCAGGCATTCGCGCAACACGCCCTGCCCGACCATGCCGGTGGCGCCGAACAGGATGACTTTCACGTCAGGCGAACGTCGGCATCGGGCGGAATCGCCGGACCGCGCCGATGATAAAAAGCACAAACAGCACCAGCACGACGCCCTGGACGACGCCGAATACCGGGCCGCCGGGCGGCTCGCCCGGAGCCAGCGCATGCAGCGGAGCTATTTTGAGGAAGCTCTGGATCACCAGCACGAACACGTTGAGGTAAAGCGAGAGCAGCGCGGTCACCGCATAGATCCAGCGCGAAGCGCCCCTGAGCTTCATGCCGTACAGTGCGATGCAGGCGATGGCCAGCAGCAACAGCGACAGTACGCCAACGATCTGCGACGGCAACACCTTCTCGGTAATCAGCGGTGGAATCAGAAATCCGGTCGCGCTGGTCAGGATCGTGGTCAGCAGGAAGATCGCGGTCAGCCCCGGCATCCGGTTCGAGCCCAGCATTCCGAACATCACGACAATGCCTGCAACGATCCCGATCAGGCTGATGATCACGTGGACCTGCACAAACGTCGCCAAACTCATTCCCAGGATCATGATGTTCTCCCCATTTTAAAACCACCCAAAGTCTACAACTCCAGACAGTGAAATGCCACTGACCGGCCTGAACATTCGTTACGCAGCACGCCCACGGAATGGCTTTCAGATCGCGTGAGTGTCTTGTCAAATCTTGCGGCAAAATAGATGAGGCGGAAATTTTGCTTCCAAAGCGGGATGCGTTTTAGTTCGATCGATTGTTCGCTGGCCCGGCCACCTCTCCCATAGGGAGAGGTGAACCGATACGCGGGACGACCGATTCAAATCAAAATTCATCCCGCTTTAGCGGTTGAGAAATTCCACCAGCCTGGGGATCACCTGGTCGGGCGCTTCTTCCATCAGCCAGTGGCCGCGGTCTTTCACCAGCACGCCTTCGACGTTATCGGCGACCATCCTGCCCTGCTCGATCAGGAACGGACCGCCGGCTTTCTCGCCGGACAGGACCAATAGCGGCATCGGCAGTCTGGTTTTGGCGAACCCTGCAAAATCCTCGGCGTCTTTCGGGAAGGCGCGGAAGACTTCCATTCCAGCCTTCATGTGGCCGGGCTGGGCATAGGCTTTGGCGTAGAACTTGCGATCGGCTTCCGAGACGGATTTGGTCGGGTCGGCGGCGAAATCATTCCAGAAATGTTCGAGATAGATCCGTTCGCGCCCGGTCACCAGCGCCAGCGGCGTCTTGCCGTAGAAATGAAAGTGCCAGAGATCGCGCAGCAGGAACACGCTGTTCCAGTCGCCGACGCCGGGCAGGAACGCTTCCATCAGCACCAGGCGATCGACCTCGGCAGGGTTTTGCGCCGCATAGGCATAGGCGACCATCAGCCCGATATCGTGGCCGACCAGGCGGATGCGGCCGTAGTTGAGGCTCTTGACCAGCGCATGGATATCCCCAGCCATCGCCGCCTTGGTGTATCCGTCTTCCGGCGTAGACGATTGGCCGAAGCCGCGCAAATCCGGCGCGATCACGGTGTGCCTGTCCGCAAGCTTGGCGATCAGCGGCAGCCACATATGGCTGGTTTCGGCAAAGCCGTGCAGCAGCACGACCGGATCGCCCTTGCCGGCGATCAGGTAATGCAGCCTGACGCCGTTGACGTCGGCGAATTTGTCCTGCGGCGCTTGTGCGGATGCCGCTCCGGGATCGAGCAAGGCGACGGATAGGGCCGCCGACGCGGCGAAGATTTGGATACAAAAGGCCTGGACGCGAAAAGTTCTCATCATCGATGGCATCCGGTTTCCTTGGCTGTGGTTTGAAAGCGAAATTCAGTAATAGCGCGGGATCGGGCCGTTATGCGGCGTCTTCCGCTTCGACAGGTCGAACACCACCTCGTCGACATAGCACCAGCCCCAGCCCTCCGGCGGATCGTAGCCTTCGATGATCGGGTGCGCGGTGGCGTGGAAATGCTTGGTGGCGTGCTTGTTGGGAGAATCGTCGCAACAGCCGACATGGCCGCAGGTGCGGCAGAGCCGCAGATGCAGCCACACGTCGCCGGTCTTGAGGCATTCCTCGCAGCCAAGCGCGCTTGGCGTGACGTCACGGATGCCGGCGAGGTGAGAACAATGCTTCGCCATGACGGGCTCAAACTTCTTTGGTCTCGTACATGATCATGTCGACGCCGCCGCTCGCGAATGTCGGCACGTCCGCCGCCGTCGCCTTGCCCTCGGCGCTGCGGAAGGCCGCCTGGATCGCGCCGAGGTTGTCGAAGGTCAGCGTCGCGATCAGGTGGAACGGCGAGGGTCCCGCCGGTGTCGCGACCGGCCCCTGGCTGACCGTGTATTTTCGCAGGCCCGGAATTTTCTTGGCGATCGGAACGTGCTTTTCGAAATAGTGCTTGTCGAAAGCCGCCGTGTCCTTTGGCGTCTTGTACATCACAACGAGTTCGGCCATTTTCGTTTCTCCCTCTTCAAGTGAGCCCTAAAGCGCCGGCTTTGCCGTGTCGCCGAGAAATCCATGCAGCGCGGCCACCACCTGGGCACCCTCGCCGATCGCGCCGCCGACGCGCTTGACCGATCCCGAACGCACATCGCCGACCGCGAACACGCCCGGCACCGAGGTTTCCAGTGCGGAGGAGACTTGTCCATCCTCCTGCGCGCCGGTCACCACGAAACCTCCGCGATCGACATTGACGCCGCAACCGTCGAGCCAGCCGGTAGCGGGATCGGCGCCGACAAACAGGAACAGGTTGCGGATATCGATGCTGCTCTCTTCACCGGACAGGCGGCTGCGCCAGCGCACGCGCTCCAGCGATATCTCCGGTGTGCCTTCCAGCCCGACCACTTCGGTATTGAACACCAGTTCGATGTTGGACGCGGCTTCAATGCGCTCGATCAGATAGCGCGACATGCTGGCGCCGAGGCCACCGCCGCGGATCACCATGTAAACCTTTTTGGCGTGACCCGACAGGAATACCGCGGCCTGGCCCGCGGAGTTGCCGCCGCCGACCAGCACGATCTCCTGCTCGATGCAGAGCCGGGCCTCGATCGGCGACGCCCAGTACCAGACCCCGCGGCCCTCGAAATTGGCGAGGTTCTCGATCTCGGGGCGACGGTAGCGTGCGCCGCTGGCGACCACGACCGAGCGGGCGCGCAGCACGTCGTCATCGTCCAGTCGCAACCCGAAGGCGCCGTCTTCGCGCGAACAATCCAGTGACATCACCTCGACCGGGATCATCATCTCGGCGCCGAACTTTTGCGCCTGGTTGAAGGCGCGCGCGGTCAGCGCCAGTCCGGAAATCCCGGTGGGAAAGCCGAGATAGTTTTCAATTCGTGCGCTGGCGCCCGCCTGGCCTCCGAAAGCCCTGCGAATCGCAGACCGCGACGCTGAGCCCTTCCGATGCGGCATAGACCGCCGTCGACAGTCCAGCGGGACCGCTGCCGACCACGGCGACGTCGAACACCTTGTCCTTGGCGAGGGTGCGCACCATCCCCATCGCATGCGCCAGTTCGGATTCGCTCGGGTTGCGAAGCACCGTGCCGTCAGGCGCCACCACCAGCGGCCAATCGGCCGGCGACGGCGAATAGCGCGCGATCAGTTCGGCGGCGTCGTGATCGCGCTCCGGATCGAGCAGATGATGCGGATAGCCGTTGCGGGTGAGAAATCCCTGCAGACGAATGACGCCGGATGAATTCGGCGGGCCGATCAGCACCGGACCGCCGACGCCGCCCTGGATCAGGCTGACCCGGCGCAGGATCAAGGCGCGCATGATGCGTTCGCCGAGATCGGCTTCCGCGACAAGCAGCGCGCGCAAGCGTTCCGGCGGAATCAGCAGGGTCTCGACATCGCCTTCGGCATGGCCATCGACCAGCGCGACGCGGCCCGAGAGCTGGCCGATTTCGGCGAGAAATTGACCCGGTCCCTGATCGATCACCGGCGTGACGTGACCGAGACCGTCGCGCTGGGTGATCGTGACATGCCCGGACAAAACGACGAACATGCCGGGACCGGGCTTGCCGGTCTCGAACAGTTTTTCGCCGTGCCTGAAATGGACGATCTCGCCGAACCGCCGCATCCGCGCGATCTCCTGCGGCGTCAGCGACGGAAAGGTCTGCTCAAGGCGCGGAAACGCCGACGTCGCCGTGGGGTGGCTGTCGTTCTGATTTGCTGTGGTGTCGTCCGCGCCCATCGTGCCCCAATATCATCCACTGGATAGTTGGCTAACCCAGCGGCTTTTTTTCGCATTCGTCATGTAGGGCGACATCGACTTCAGCGGAAGATGCGGCCACGATATCGCCCCTGCCCCTCGCCTGCGATTTTCGCCGCTTGAGATTCTCGCGCAGCGCCAGCTTCAGCCGATCCTGTCTTGAATCTTTTTTTGAATGGCTCGCGGGTGTCCGGGCTTGCCCCTCGCGTTTGTCCTTTTCATCATTCATCGTGGACCTGTTCGATGCTCCGCTGCTAGAACAAAACAACTGGAAGAATGGACCGATGGGCGAAAACCACACATTGGCGGCGTTGCCGCAACGGACCCTGGACGGCTGGCACCGCTTTGTCGCCTCCGGCGATCGCGAATTGCTGGCCGCCCTGCTGTCGGAACATATTGTGTTCCGCTCGCCCTTCGTGCAATCGCCAATTCCGGGACGGAACGCGACCCTGCTGGTGCTGACCACGGTGGTGCGGATTTTCGAGAATTTTCGCTATCACCGCACTTTGTCTCAGGCTCCCACGATGTCGCGCTCGAATTTGGCGCCAATATCGGCAAATGGCAGCTCAAGGGCATCGACCTCATCAAATTCAACGAGGCCGGCGAAATGACCGAATTCGAGGTCATGATCCGCCCGATCAAGGCGCTGGCGGCCCTCGGCGAGGAAATGGGGAACCGGATCGGCCCGCAATTGGCGCCGCTGAAGCAGGCGGCGGGCGCTGCGCCCTGAATATGGCCCGTTTGGATGGCCTTTCGGTCCGGCCGCGCGCTTGCGCCGCCGGGGGGCTTGTGGCAAGGATCGGCCCGCCTTGCGGGGGCCTTTTTGGCTGATTCCGGCCCCCGGGTACGCTGCCGTAGCTCAGTGGTAGAGCACTCCATTGGTAATGGAGAGGTCGACAGTTCAATCCTGTCTGGCAGCACCAGTTTCTTCAATATGAATTCAACATGCCCGATAAGCGAGCCGGATGTGGTTTGGCGTATGCACGCAGAACAAATCACAAAATGGCGTGCACTTCCGTGCAAAATCCGTGAAGTCGGTTCGCGTGATGGGTATCGAATATTTTGTGATGAGGAAACCCACCTCAACTCGGTTGGGGGCCAACCGAAAGGATACCCGCACCATGGCACTGATAATTGGAACGGGGATCGTTGCAGCGTTGGCGTTATCGTTTGGTGCAGTTAGGTCATACTGCACACACTGCGGAGACGGTCGGGAAAACTGCAGATTCAGGGCGGGCACATGCTCTTGGCACGGCGGCATCGACCACCAGAATAGAAGCATTCGGCACGGCAGCTAACGAATTAACTGACGAAGCTTGGGAAAATTTGAAAAACCATATTTTTAATTGGAGTTCACCCGTTTGGAATAACGCGGTATCCCAGACCGCACGAACTCGATGAGTTTCGCGGCGTGAACACGTTTCCGGCCTCCACGACAGTCTTAGGTCAGATTCCGGCACAGCGGAGTGTCGCGGCGTAATGGCTGGCCTTGATTCATGGGTTACCGCTGTTGCAGGAAAAACCGCCGCTATGATCCATCGTGAAAACGGTGAGTTTGCCGCACCAATAATCTTGGCAAAACTGAAAGCCTCCGATTTTACCGATGCTTGCCACGCAACTCTGGAACTTGGCATCTTAACGCTGGCAATATGCTGGCCTATCATCGTTGCAGGTACCTACTCGATACACACTTAGAACTTCGCAAGGTGGAGAAGGATACACAGGTTACGATGGGGTGACGGAAGGTGACGGCGCCACGTAACCTCGACACCCGGGCAGCGCGGCCCTGCCTATGTTCCACCGGCTACCAGATGGTGGCCATTGTGGCTTGGGTGGCACAAAGAGGTTAGGATTAACGCGGCCCGTTCAGAGGAGATTTGCTATGGTACGACCCCTTTTCATCGTGATCGCTTTCCTAGCCATCGGAGCGCTTCACTCGCGGGCGGAAGCGGCGACCGACGCGGTAAGATGCGAGGATCGCGCCGCAAATTGCGTAGGTAGATGCATGAATCCCGGCAGTGGTTCGAACAGTAACAGGTGTATGTGGTCTTGCGACCAAAGAGTTAAGGCATGTTTGATAAGCGTGCATTTATCATGGCCGGATCGCTATAGGCGGTGACGGGCGGCTTTTTGCGCTGGTTACGTTAAACACAGCGGCGCGTATAGGCGATGGTTCGTTTCGGCTGCACCAATCGGCCCGCGCTCGGATGGCTATTCGCGGCCTTGCGCGGCCGTAAAGCACCCTGTTCGTCGCGAGTGCCGGGCGGCCGTTGACACTCCCCGTAACGGCGTATTATGGACTCCACACAATCTACGATGTGTGTTTCTTTGAAGTGGTCGCTAATTCTCCTAAGCCTGTTTCTTGCCGGATGCCAAACATCCGCTAACTCGGTCGCGTCATCAGGCCGTGAGAGTTCCCCACATCCCGATTTGCCCGCGAACTATCGGCAGCAAATTGCGGAATACATGCGCAACCAGTTGTTTGCGAAGATACACGGCATCAAAAACGCGGAAATTGCCGAACCGGCCAGAGCTTTTGCCGGTCTTGTAAACGGCGGCGATCGAGACATGGTTTGCGTCCGGATTGGATACACGATCCTCTTGTACGTATTCAGTGACGGAAAGCTGAATTGGGACAACGGCGGCGTCCTCGCTCCCGGATACTTGCTGCTTCTCAAACAGTGCGGAGAAAACCCGGTGTTCAAACCATTTCCCGAAGCTGATTTTCAGCCGTCCACATAGCGGGTGGATATGAGCATGCCTCCGTTTGATCGTTGCGACGTATGAAAAACCAAAGTGGAGAGGTCGACAGTTCAATCATGTCTGGCAGCACCGGTTTCTGAATAAAATCAACACCCGCTGGCTCAAATACCGATCGCGCTAGGAAGACCATCCAACGGGCTTCCGTGAGCCGTCAAGCGACGCTATCTGATCGGTGGCGAACTCGGTGCCTTATAAGTAACGCCAACCGACCCTTCATCGTGACGCGAAAATTTCCGCCGTCGGATCGGACCATGCCTCGCGCCATGAGGCGATTTGCCTGATCGCGCCTAAGTCCGTCCGGGCGAAGGCCCGATGCAACATCAATCAGCGAATAGAGATCGCCGCGCTCTAATTCTCAGTGATCCAATCTTTGGCGGAAAAATCGGTTGTCAACTTGATCGAGATGGCGAGGATCACAAAGCCACACGCCAGATAAACGTATCCAGTTTCTATCATAGTTGGCCTCCCCCAATAGATTGGGTCACGACACAATATGATCGGCTTTAGCAAGAACGTATGTTCAATTCTGCTCAGTTCGCGCGTTAGGGCCGCCTCTGTGGCGGCTGGGTGGGGGCGACCTAATCCCTGGCATATGGACAACACGTGCCCCCGAGCCGATTCACGCCGCATGATTTAGCGAGTAGCGGCCCGTAATAACAGGGTCGCAAATTAACTCGGTCCTACCTAGATAGCCCGCATGAAAAAGATCGGCTTTCTCTCATTCGGGCACTGGACGCCCTCGTCGCAATCGCAGACCCGCTCGGCGGCGGATACGCTGCTGCAATCCATCGAGCTCGCCGTTGCCGCCGAGGAACTGGGCGCGGACGGGGCCTATTTTCGCGTCCATCACTTCGCCCGCCAGTTGGCCTCGCCCTTCCCGCTGCTGGCGGCCGTCGGCGCGAAGACCAGCCGCATCGAGATCGGCACGGCCGTGATCGACATGCGCTATGAGAACCCGCTCTACATGGCCGAGGACGCCGGCGCCGCCGATCTCATCGCCGGCGGGCGTCTGCAGCTCGGCATCAGCCGAGGATCGCCCGAGCAGGTGATCGATGGCTGGCGATATTTCGGCTATCAACCGGCCGAAGGCCAGACCGACGCCGACATGGGGCGGCGTCATGCCGAGGTGTTTTACGACCTGCTGCGCGGGAAGGCTTCGCGCAGCCCAATCCACGGCCGATGTTTTCAAATCCGCCCGGGCTGCTGCGCCTGGAGCCCCATTCCGAAGGCCTGCGCGACCGGATCTGGTGGGGCGCCGGCTCGAACGCCACGGCGGTCTGGGCGGCAAAGCTCGGGATGAACCTGCAGAGCTCGACGCTCAAGAACGACGAAACCGGCGAGGCCTTCCATGTGCAGCAGGCGGCGCAGATCCGGGCCTACCGCGCCGCCTGGAAGGAGGCCGGCCATACGCGCGAGCCGCGGGTCTCGGTCAGCCGCAGCATCTTCGCGCTGATCGACGATCGCGACCGCGCTTATTTCGGGAACGCGGCGCGAAGGTGATGACCAGATCGGATTCATCGACGAGCGGACGCGGGCGATCTTCGGCCGCAGCTATGCCGCCGAGCCGGATGTCCTGATCGAGCAGCTCAGGAAAGACGAAGCGATCGCCGAGGCCGACACGCTGCTGCTGACCGTCCCCAACCAATTGGGCGTTGCCTACAACGCGCATGTGATCGAAGCGATCCTGACCCACGTCGCGCCGGCGCTCGGGTGGCGCTGAAACAGCGGCCTGGAATGACTGAAAGGAGCCTGACTTGAGCGTTGCCTTCACCAAGGAAGACAGTGCCGAAACCGCGTCGGAAATCCTGCTGCCCGACCGCCCGGTTTCGCCTCATCCGAACCTGGTGACGGAAGCCGGATTAAAGGCGCTGGAATTGCAACTCCAGCAGGCTCGCGAAGCGTATGAGACCGCGCAGAAGATCGAAGACGTCAATGAACGACGGCGGCAGGCCGCGACTCCGTTGCGTGACGCGCGCTACTTCGCGACGCGCGTTCGCACGGCTCAGGTCGTCGCTGATCCCGCGTCAACCGACACGGTTGCCTTCGGCAGCACCGTGACCTTCCAGCGCGACGATGGCCGCGTCCAGACCTATCGCATCGTGGGGGAGGACGAAGCCGACCCGAAGGCCGGCTCCATTTCTTTCGTATCGCCGGTCGCGAGGTCTCTGATGGGCAAAGCCGTTGGTGACGTCGTCGGCGCATCCGGTCAGGAGCTTGAGATCATCGCGATCTCATAGGCAGCACCGATTTCCAAGAGCCATTGCGCTCCCAACGCGGAAGGCAGCCTCGGCTCGCGGCCTCCCTCGTCAACTCAGTATCCTCGGCGCCTGTATCTGCGGTTCCAATGCCCGTATCCGCCAATTCGGCCGATATGAAACACCGTGGCGTAAGAGCCGGAATACCCGCGCCCGTAATAACCGCCTCCGGAATACCCGCCTCCGTAATAACCTCCGGCGCGCCCGGCATAACCTGCATCGCCGTCTCCCGCTTGCGCGAATGCGCAGGACCCGGTCATCGAAAACGCGGGCGTGGTGAGAGCAGCGACCAAAACGATGGTAGAAAGTTTCATGGTCATATCCCTTGGCTGATCTTCCAAAAAGCACGGCCCGTCGTGGCGGGCGTCATTCATCGGCGGCCGCAAGATTGCCCTACAACGTAGCTTCGGGCTTGTACGTTTCTGCGAGCGGCGATCAAAAAAGCCGGAAAACGTTCAGCGCCCGGGTTGCCGGTCGTCCAGTCCGCTTCAATCGCGCTTGAGCCCGATCGACCTGATCACCGGAGCGAGGCGAGCCAGTTCGTTCTCGACCAGGAGCTGGAATTTGTCAGGGCTGGAATCGATGTCCGGCTCCATACCCTGGGCACGATAGGTTTCCTGCAGCGCCGGATCGGCCATCGCCGTGCGGGTCACCTCGGCGATCCGCTCAAGGATCGGACGCGGGGTTGCCTTTGGCGCAAACAGACCGAACCATCCCGCGTAGCCGAGATCCGGCATGCCGGATTCGGCCACGGTCGGAATCTGCGGTGCACTGCCAAGACGCTTCTCGCTCGTTACCGCCAATATTCGTATCTTGCCGGTCTCGTGCAGTTGCAGCACTTGCCCCGACACCACCGCGATCGCCACCGGAATCTGGCCGGCGACGAGATCGTTGATAGCCTGAGTCATGCCGCGATAGGGAACGTGGACAACGTCGCCAGCGCCGGTCTGCTGCTTGAACATTTCGCCGACCAGGTGATTGCCGGTACCTACTCCCGGCGTGCCGTAGGAAAGCTTGCCGGGATTGGCCCTGGCGTAGGCGACCAGTTCCCGCAGGTCACGGACCGGCAGCGAAGGATGAATCGCGAAAGCAAGCGTGCTGGTGATCAGGCGGTAGATCGCCTGGAAATCGCCGGTATCGTATACCGGATGGCTCGTGGCCACGGGGATCATGACCTGGGTGCTGCCATTGCCCACCACGAGCGTGTAGCCGTCCGCCGGACTTTGCGCGACCGCCGCGCAACCGATCGCGCCGCCGGCGCCGCTGATGTTCTCGGCATAGATCGGCCCGAGCAGCGGCGTCACCTTGTCGATCCACAGCCGGCCGATCTGATCGCCAGATCCGCCCGCAATGTAGGGAATCACAAGACGGATGCGCCGCGTCGGGTAGTTATAGGCCGACGCGCCGCGCGACATCGCGGCCAGTGCCGCAGCACCCGCGGCTTTTCCAAGAATTTGTCGCCGTGAAAGCACGGGCATCTGTCCGCCGGGAATGAATGGATTTGCCGCGTCGAGCGGTCCAATGAGTTTACACTACGAACTGTAATGCCAGCAAATGATGTGCCACGGCGCGCAAGTTTCGCAAATCGAGTTCGTCGATTGAGCGGCCGGGCGCAGTTACCGCAACCGGCGCAACACTGCGATCAGCCTGGTCATGCGTCGGCATCACGGATGCGAATGAGCGTGACTTCGAGCTTCAAACCGGGTGCTTGCCTGGCGAAGCCGGCACATGAAGCGACCACTCCACCAACGGAGCGACCCGTTACCGTTATATCGATTTCATCCAGTCCAAAAACGCCGGGCGGGCCGGATATCATTCGTTTCGCCGAAAGAGTGGCCTTAAATCGTTCGTCAACCTGCTCCCAAGTTCCGATATAGGAATAGGTCGCATCACCGCCGCTAAGCTCACCGTTGGAACCAAACTCGACTATTCCAGCGCCCTCGCCAATCGGCGTCCTAAACCAGACCGAATACTTGCCCTCGGTAATCAACCAGATGTTCTCCAATCGGATAGATACAATAAATACGACGTCTATCAGAACCCACTGCGCTCGCAACGCAGAAGGCCGCCTCGGCTGGCGACCTCTTTCATCCCTTGGCAGGGCCCGACGAAGCCATCGTCTATGATGTAGTGACCGAATTGCGGAACAAGCGGCAATTGTCGGACGACACTTTCGGCAAGGCCAGGCAAATGTTCGGCGAGCAGCCGGTCGTGGACCTGGTTGCGGTCACCGGGTTCCATGTCATGGTCTGGGCGGTCGTCATCGCCGGGCGGATCGCGATACGAATAGCGGGCCGGCGCCGATGCCGATGCTCGTCAAGTAACGCGCGCAACTCCGGCCGCGCGCTCAATGCCCCTTCGGCGCTGCGCCCAGCGCGATCGGCCGCATGATCAGCGCCAGCGGGATCATCAGCGCGCCGATGATCGCCAGCGACCAGAACACGTCGATATACGACAACAGGTCGATCTGCCGCTGCAGGGTCTGGCCGATCCAGGCGATCGCCTGCGAGCCTGCGTCCGGCGCGTTCGAGCCCTGGCCGGTGAAGTATCGCGTCACCGCGTCGATGGTCTGCTGATAGCCGGGGTCGGAAGGCGACACATGCTCGATCAGCCGGCTCTGATGGAATTGCTGGCGCTGCGCGAAGGTGGTTTGCGCCAGCGCCACACCCATCGAGCCGCCGATGTTGCGCGCGACATTGATCAGCGCCGAGGCCTGGTTGGTCTTGTCGGGCGGCACCCCGTCATAGGACGCGGTGGTGATGGGCAGGAACAATAGCGGCAGACCCAGCCCTAAAAATACCCGCGACAACGCCGCGTAGCCGTAGGTGATATCGCCGTTCAGCCCGGTCAGGTGCCACATCGAAAGCGCCACGATGGTGCCGCCGGCCGCGATCAGGTATTTCGGCTGCACGATGCCGACCAGGCGGCCGACGATCGGCATCATGAACAGCGTGGCGATGCCGCCCGGCGACAGCGCCAGGCCGGCCAGCAGTGCGGTGTAGTTGAACTCGGTCTGGAGGATCTGCGGCAGAAACTGCGTGGTCGAGATCAGCACCGCGCCGGTGCCGAGCATCACCAGCCAGCAGGAGGCAAAATGCCGCTTGCCGAGCAGCCGCAGATCGATGATCGGGTCCCTGCGGGTCAATTCCCACGGGATCAACGCCAGCAGGCAGACTGCCGATATCAGCGCGAAGCTGACGATCATGTTGGAGCCGAACCAGTCGTTCTTCTGTCCCTCGTCGAGCACGAATTCAAGCGAGCCGAGGCCAATCGCGACCAGCAGGAAACCGATATAGTCGACGCGCAGCCCGTCCTTGAGAAGCTTCGCGCGTTCCGCTTCCGCGCCCGACGGCTCGCTGACCAGCATCCCGACCAGAAACAGCGAGAGCAGTCCCATCGGCACGTTGATGAGGAACACCCAGTGCCAGGAGTAAGTGTCGGTGATCCATCCGCCCAGCGTCGGCCCGATCACGGGAGCGACCACCACCGCGACTCCGTAGATCGCAAAGGCCTGCCCGCGTTTTGCCGGTGGGAATGTGTCGGCCAGGATCGCCTGCTCGCTGGTCGCCATGCCGCCGCCGCCCAACCCCTGCAGGATGCGAAAGAACACCAGCGACTCCAGACTCCAGGCGAGACCGCACAGCAGCGAGGCAATCGCAAAGGTCGCGACGCAGAACATGTAGAAGCGCTTGCGGCCGATCACGGTGGACAGCCAGCCGGAGATCGACAGCACAATGGCGTTGGCGACGAGATAGCTGGTGATGACGTAGGTGCTCTCGTCGATGCCTACCGCAAGGCCGCCCGCGATGTGGCGCAACGCGACATTGGCGATGGTGGTGTCGAGCACTTCCATGAAGGTCGCGATCGAAACCACGAAAGCGATCAGGTAGGGATTGTGGCCGCCGGCCGCCGAACGCTCCGGCGACCAGCCCGAGCCGTCGACAGTGCCGATACCCGCGCTCATCTCACCTTGACCCAGGGCACCACGGACATGCCGGGACCGACGGGGAGATCGCTGGGCCAGTCGTCGACCACGATCTTGACCGGCACCCGTTGCACGACCTTGACGTAATTGCCGGTCGCGTTTTCCGCCGGCAGCAGGCTGAAGGCGGTGCCGGAGCCCGGCTGCACCGAGGCGACATGGCCGTTCAGTTTGCGGCCGGGATAGGCGTCGATCCTGATCTCGACGTTCTGGCCGGGCCGCATGTCGTTGAGTTGGGTTTCCTTGTAATTCGCGGTGATCCAGACTTCATCCGGCACGAACATCATCAGGCTCTGGCCCGGCGTCACGAACGCGCCCTTGGCCGCGCCCAGCTTCGCCACGCGGCCGGGCTGCGCCGCCTCGATCTGCGTATAGGCCAGATTGAGCTTTGCCTGATCGAGTTGCGCCTGCATCTGGTCCAGCGTCGCGCGGGCGCTGTCGCGCTGCGTCGCCAGCACCTTGTCCTGCAATTCCGCGGCGATCAGCGCCGCCTTGGCCCGCGAGGTATTGGCCTGCTGCGCCCCGAGGTCGGAATTGGTCTGTTGCTCGCGCTGCACGGTGCCGGCGCCCTTCTGCACCAGATCGAGCGCGCGGGCCTGCTCCTGCTGGGCGAACTGCAATTGCGCCTGTGCCTGATCGAGCGCCGCTTTGGCCTGATCGATCTGGGCCTGCTGGCTGCCGATCTGCGCATCGATATTGGCGATGTTGGCCTGCGCGACCCCGACCTGCGCCTGCGCCTGGTTCACGGCGATCGTGTAATCGCGCGGGTCGATGCGGGCCAGCAATTGTCCCGTGGTGACATGCTGATTGTCGGTCACCGGCACTTCGGTCACATACCCCCCGACCTTGGGCGCAATGGAAAAGCTGCGCGCGGCAACGAACGCATCGTCGGTGGATTCGTAATGCCGGATATCAAGCCAGTACACCAATCCTGTGATCAGAACGACGACAAGGACACACGCGACGGCGGTTGCAACTATCCAGTGCTGCCTAAGCCGATCGAGAAAGGATTGCTTCGGCTCGGGGCGAGGCTCTATGCGCGCTCGCTCTTTCCTGCCGGGTGTTGTCTTTGTCGGATCGCGTGCGGGCTGCCGAACCTCGTCCGAAGACGGCTCCCGGGCTTTGGTTTGAGTGTCCACGCATGCACCCGCTGACGAAGTGTCCGAGGCCCGAAGCATCGGCAGGAATAAAAAACCACGCGGCAAAGCGTTTGTTCCCGGGACAAGGTAATCGGGTGGCGTAGCAATGCTGCGTTTTCCTACGGTGTCTCAGCGCACAAGGAGGAATTCACATATCCCCGCTTCGCCGATTCCATTCCATCGCGGCCTTGTGCGGCGATGGGCTGCGGCCCGAATTGCAAGCGCTGTTCAACCGCCTCGCAGTTGATCCGCATTGCGAACTGTTCAAAAGAAATGACGGCATGAGTCAGTCGGTCCAGAGAAACGAAAGCCCACATAAGCCCTACATCTTGTCTGGCTTGTTGTTCGGCCGGACAGCTTTGTTGCTGTCGGGCATCTTGTCCCGGCCTTGGTCGCCATTGGCGTCGCTGCCGCCCGAGGTGGACGTGCCGCTGCCGCTTCGGCTCGGTTTCGTCGAACTGCCGGTGGTCGGCGAGGTGCCGGGCGTGGCGGAGCTTGCGGCTGGATCTCCTGTCGTCGATCCGCGTCCACTCGGCGAACCGCCGCTCTGCGCGAAAGCAAGCGCGCTGGTGAACGCCAACGCCGTCGCTATGGCGGTTTTGATGAGTTTCATGGCTGCATCCTCCAGAACACTGTCGAATTAAGTCCACGGCTGCAGGGAGGTTCCCGATTGCATGACAGTGCATCCGTGATGCCGCCATATTGCCGTTGCCTTGCCTCCTCCTTTGGACGCGGCCACCTCATTTCGGGTTCACGCGTGCGGGAACTTCCCGCCGGCGGAGAGGTTGATAACGGTTGTCCAATAACCGGTCCGGCGATGAATATCCTCGATCCCCAGGGTCCGATCGGAGCCGCCGAAAAAACCATTCTCATCGATTCCGTCGCGATCATGCTGGCGATCGTGCTGCCGACGATTATCGCGATCTTTGCCTTTGCGTTCTGGTTTCGCGCCTCCAACACGCGAGCGCGCTTCCGGCCCGACTGGGCCTATTCCGGCCGCATCGAACTCGTGGTGTGGGCGGTGCCGGCACTGACGGTGATCCTGCTCGGCGGTGTGGCCTGGATCGGCGCGCATCAACTCGATCCCGCCAAAGCGATCGAAGGCTCTGTAAAGCCGCTGCGGATTCAGGCGGTCTCGCTCGACTGGAAATGGCTGTTCATCTATCCCGACCAGAAAATCGCGAGCGTCAATACGCTGACCGTTCCGGCCGGCGTGCCGCTGCAATTCGAGCTGACCTCGGCCAGCGTGATGAACGCGTTCTTCATCCCGCAATTCGGCAGCATGATCTACACCATGAACGGCATGACCAGCCGCCTTAATCTGAAAGCGGACAAGCCCGGAGATTTTCAGGGCCTCTCGGCGCATTTCAGCGGCGACGGATTCTCGGACATGCATTTCGATGTCCACGTCGTGCCGCCGAAGCAATTTGCGACATGGGCGCAGGAGGCATCAGGCTCGGACACAGCGCTCGACGCAAAACAGTTACGCCGAGATCGCAAAACCGTCGATGAATGCAGCGCCCGTAACATTCCGGCTTACCGATCCCGATCTTTTTCAATCGATCGCAACGCAAAAGCTGCCGCCTTCGGCGGGCGCACAGTCCGGCGTCAAGGGAGCATCATTGCCCGCGGGGGTCGCCGATGCTCGGTAAACTGGGCTGGGACGCGATCCCGCTCGATCAGCCGATCCCGATGATCGCGTCCGGCGTGGTCGCGCTCGCGCATTCTTGCGATCCTTGGCTGGGTCGTCGTCAGCGGATACCTGCCCTATCTGTGGCGGGAATGGATCACCAGCGTCGACCACAAGCGCATCGGCGTGATGTACACGCTGCTCGCCATGGTGATGCTGCTGCGCGGCTTCATCGACGCCATCATGATGCGGCTGCAGCAGTCGCTGGCGTTTCACGGCCCCGGGCTTCCTGCCGCCGGAACATTACGACCAGGTGTTCTCGGCGCACGGCACCATCATGATCTTCTTTGTCGCGATGCCGTTCATGATCGGGCTGATGAATTTCGTGGTGCCGCTGCAGCTCGGCGTCCGCGACGTCGCGTTTCCGACCCTCAACTCGGTCGGCTTCTGGCTGACCTGCACCGGCGCGCTGCTGGTCAATATTTCGCTGATCATCGGCGAATTCGCCCGCACCGGCTGGCTGCCCTATCCGCCGCTGTCGGAGCTCGCCTATTCGCCCGGCGTCGGCGTCGACTATTATCTGTGGGCGCTCGAAATATCCGGCGTCGGCACGCTGGTCGCAGGCATCAATCTCGTCACCACCGTGCTGAAGATGCGCACCCGGGGCATGAGCTACCTGCGCATGCCGATGTTCTGCTGGACCACGCTCGCCACCAATCTGTTGATCGTCGCGGCGTTTCCGATCCTGACCGCGACGCTCGGCGATGCTGCTGCTCGACCGCTACCTCGGCTTTCACTTCTTCACCAACGAAGCCGGCGGCAACGTCATGATGTTCATGAACCTGATCTGGGCCTGGGGTCATCCCGAGGTCTATATCCTGGTGCTGCCGGCGTTCGGCATCTTCTCGGAAGTGATCTCGACCTTTTCCGGCAAGCCGCTGTTCGGCTACCGCTCGATGGTGGCCGCGACCATGGCGATCTGCATCCTGTCGTTCATGGTGTGGCTGCATCATTTCTTCACCATGGGCGCCGGCGCCGACGTCAACGCCATCTTCGGCATCGCCACCATGGTCATCGCGGTGCCCACCGGCGTGAAGGTGTTCAACTGGCTGTTCACGATGTATGGCGGCCGCATCCGGTTTCAGACGCCGCTGTTGTGGTCGATCGGCTTCATGGTGACGTTCATCATCGGCGGCATGACCGGCGTGCTGCTGGCGGTGCCGCCCGCCGACTTCGTTCTGCACAACAGCCTGTTCCTGGTCGCGCACTTCCACAACGTCATCATCGGCGGCGTGCTGTTCGGCGCCTTCGCCGGCTACACCTACTGGTTTCCCAAGGCGTTCGGTTTCAAACTGCACGAAGGCCTGGGGCACGCGGCGTTCTGGTGCTGGCTGGTCGGCTTCTACGTCGCCTTCATGCCACTCTATGTCCTTGGCCTGCTCGGCATGACCCGGCGGATGCAGCATTATGACGTGCCGGAATGGCATCCCTGGCTGATCGTCGCCGCCTGCGGCGCAGGCCTGATCGCTGGCGGCATCGTGCTGCAAATTGTCCAGCTCGTCGTCAGCATCCGGCAGCGCGCGCAATTGCGCGACACGACTGGCGATCCCTGGGACGGCCGGTCGCTGGAATGGGCCACCGCCTCGCCGCCGCCGGCGTTCAATTTTGCTGTCCTGCCTGACGTCTCCGGCGAGGACGCCTATTGGGGGATGAAGAGCCGCGCGGCCGAGCAGGTGCAATCCAACGAAGAGACGAAGTATGAAGCCATCAAGATCCCGCGCAATTCGCCGACCGGATTCGTCTGCGCGTTCTTCGCCACCTTCATGGGTTTTGCCCTGATCTGGCATATCTGGTGGATGTTCGCGTTGGGCGCGATCGGCGCCTACGCCACGTTCGTCGTGTTCGCCTGGCGTGACCAGGATGAGGACATCATCCCGGCCGACGAAGTCGCGCGCATCGATCGCGACAACCGGGCCGCACGCCACGCAATGCAGCAAGGACCGCATCATGAGCGCAGCGTCGCCGACGGCCCATGGCGATCCCCACGCGCTGCGACCTGGAAGACGACCAGCGCCGGATGGGATGGACCTGCGCCGAAGCGCGTCGTCACCGGCTACGGTTTCTGGATCTTCATCCTCAGCGACATGATCATGTTCGCGGCGTTGTTTGCCACCTACGCCGTGCTGCACGGACAGACCGCCGGCGGGCCGTCCGGCCACGATCTGTTCAACCTGCGCAATGTCGCGGTCGAGACCGGCTTGCTGCTGGCGTCGAGCTTTACCTGCGGCCTCGCCAGCATCGCCGCCGATACGCGCAACGCGATCTGGTTCCAGATCGCGATGGCCGTCACCTGTGTCCTTGGCCTCGGCTTCCTCACGCTCGAGGGACGTGAGTTCGCCGACCTCGTCGCGCGCGGCGCAGGCCCGACGCGCAGCGCGTTCCTGTCGGCGTTCTTTACGCTGGTCGGTTGCCACGGACTGCACGTCTCGGCCGGCATTCTGTGGCTGCTGACGATGATGGCGCAGGTGTTCGCCAAGGGATTTCGATCCGATATCCAGCGCCGCATCCTGTGCTTCGCCCTGTTCTGGCACGCGCTCGACATCATCTGGATCGCCGTGTTCACCGTGGTCTATCTGCTGGGGAGCGCCAGCGCATGAGCGAACTCGATCTTGGCGGTAAAGGCTCCGGCGTCGCACCGGGCGACGAGGGCGCGGAAGGCGGCAGCCTTTCCCAGCGTATCGTCGGCTATCTGGTCGGCCTCGGGCTCGCCATCCTGCTGACAGCAACATCCTTTTATGTCGCCGGCACCGATCTCGTTTGGCAGCCGAGTATTCCGGTCGCGCTGGTCGTGCTGGCGATCGCGCAGATGGGTGTCCACCTGGTGTTCTTCCTGCACGTCACGACGGGCCCGGACAGCACCAATAACGTGCTGGCTTTGGCATTCGGCGTACTGATCGTGCTTCTTCTGATCGGCGGATCGCTCTGGATCATGGCGAATCTCAACCACAACATGATGCCGATGGATCAAATCATGCAGATGCAACGCTGAGCGGGCCGCTCGCGGTTTTGTGATCAATTGCGGTCGGATTGCACGCCGCGGGTTTAAAAAAACCCTGACTGCCCTGCCTGCGCAATTTTACGTCGCATTCGGTTTTCAGACGTCGAAACTACGCATTTTTTCTTACCCGGCGTGCCCGGAATTAAGGCTTCATTTAGTTTTCATTGAGGCGGCATTAAGTACAAAAAACCCTTGTTCCTCAATAGGTTGGGTTATCTCTGGGTGTGACCTATCGGTGACAGTATTCTAGGCAAAAGCTGTCTAAGTGCACGCCATGGATGGAGCCGGGGACACGGCTCCTCTCAAATGTTGAGTTGGAGAAAATAGAATGAAGAAGTTTCTACTCGGTACTGTGGCCCTCGTCGCTCTCGGCGCGACCGTGCCAGCACTCGCGGCCGATCTCGCGGCTCGCCCCGCCTCCTACACCAAGGCTCCGGCCTACGCGGCGCCGATCTACAACTGGACCGGCTTCTACATCGGCGGTCATGTCGGCGGTGGATTCGACGGCAACAACGGTTTCGCCGGCACCACCGGCAACAACGATGATGGCCGTTTCCTCGGCGGTCTGCAGGCCGGCGCCGACTATCAGTTCGCTCCGAACTGGGTGGTTGGTATCGAAGGTCAGTACAGCTGGCTCGGCAGCAACAACAACAACGGCGTTGCGTTTACCGGCCCAGGCGCCGGTTACGTCTACACCAACAACCAGCGCGGCCTCGGCTCGGTGACCGGCCGCGTCGGCTACACCTGGGGTCCGGGCCTGCTGTACGTCAAGGGTGGCTATGCCTACTCCGACTACAGCGAGTCTCTGAACTTCGTCGGCTTGGGTCCGCAGGCGTTCGCGCTCAACAGCAGCCATCATGACGGCTACACCGTCGGCGCCGGCGCCGAATACATGTTCGCCCCGAGCTGGTCGGCCAAGGTCGAGTACATGTACTACGACTTCGGCAAGACCAACTTCGTGGCGCCGGTCGTGCTGTCCGGTTTCGGCAGCACCCGCAACGACGAGCACACCGTGAAGGCCGGTATCAACTATCACTTCAACTGGGGTGGCCCGGTGGTCGCGCGGTATTGATCCGAACCTGATCGCAAATGACAAAAGGCCGGCAGCGATGCCGGCCTTTTTGTTTTTGACGCGTTGTTTTTGACGCGCCTTGGGCCCCGATTAGGGCTTCGTTAACGATGTCGTCTGCCGCGCAATTCTGACCGTCCATCCAGTCCGGGTACTTGAAAAACCGGAAGCAGATACCGGCCTTTTTCTTGCCGGTCATCGCGCAAATCCCGCAAATTTCGCGATTTTGTTAACCGCGTAACGCGATACTGCCGGCCAACGGTTTTCCCCGCGGGCTCGAAGCGGGCGCGAGGCAAAACACATGGCGTTGTCCCCCACATCCGGCACATCTGCGCGGCCCGGCTTGCGTCCGCAATGGGGCGTCAGGGGCAGTCTGTTCGCAGCCTTTACCGTGATCGCGAGCATGGCCATCGCCATCAGCGCCGGCGCCGGCCTTGTGCTGGGACATCTCGGCGGGACCATGATCGATCTGAGCGGACGGCACATTCCCCGTCTCGCCGCCAGCCTGCAATTGGCCGCGCAGAGCACAAGCCTTGCCAGCCAGGGACCGGCGCTGCTGGCGTCCCGCAGCGAAGAGACGCTGAACGAGCGCTCGACCAGAATGAAGGAAGCCCAGGAGGTCACGCTCGAAAAGCTCGGCGAGATCATCGAACTCGGCGCCGACAAGGCGGTGGTCGCCAGCCTCGGCGAAACCGTGAAGAGCATCGACCTTGCGATCAAGGACCTGCGTGCCGCGGCGCAGGAGCGATTGGAGGCCGCAGCCCTGCATCAGAAACAATACGACGCCCTGCGCAAGGCACAGGCGAGCTTCGTCGCCGCCGCCAGCCCCGCGATGACGGACGCCCAGGCCCGGATCAATGCCATCCTGGTTTCTCCCAACCTTTCCCAGGACGACGCGACGCAGGCCGCGCGGACCGTCGAGCAACTCGGCAATGTCGTCGCCAGCGGCAATCTGGCGGCATCCAACATGAGCGCCGCGCTCTCGGCCTATGGCAGCGACACGCTGGACGCCATCGCCAGGGAATTCGGAGCGACCCAGGCCCGCGTCAAATCCAACCTCGATTTGCTTCCCGAAAACGCCGGTATCCGGCCGCTGCGGGACGCCGTCGTGAAATTGCTTGCGCTCGGCGAAGGCCCATCCGGGGTCTTCAGGGTTCGCCAGAACGAACTGGACTCGAACGATCACGGCCGGCTCCTGCTCGAGCAAACCGGCAAGCTCAATATCAGCCTCGGCAACAGCGTGCAGCAGCTGGTGAACGGCGTGCAGACCGAAACCGACGCCTCGACCTGGCAGACGCGCCAGGAGATTTCGCTGGCGACCACAGTCATGCTCGCGCTCGGCGTCCTGACCCTGATCGGATCCGCGCTGTTCGTCTGGCTTTATGTCGGCCGCAATATCCTGCGGCGCATCGGTGGCCTGCAACGCTCGATGCAGCTTTTGTCCGACGGCGACCTTGAGACCGAAATTGATCGCAGCCACCATCGCGACGAAATCGCGGCGATGGCGAATTCGCTGGAAATATTCCGAGAGAGCATGATCGAGGCCCGCGCGCTCAGCAGCGACCAGGACAGGGACCGCGCCGCCAAGGCCGAGCGCACCGCCCGCATCGAGGCGCGCATCGTCGAATTCGAGGCGACCGTCCGCACCACGCTCAACTCCTTGCAAAAATCCGCCAATTCCATGCAGCTCACCGCGCAAAGCATGTCGGCGACCGCCGATCAGTCCAGTGCGCTGGTGAACGCCGTGGCGTCCGCCGCCGAGGAAACCTCGGTCAACGTCCAGACCGTATCGTCGGGCACCGAGGAACTGTCGTCGTCGATCGCCGAAATCGGCCGCCAGGTGATCAGTTCGGCGCAGATCGCCCGCAAGGCGGTGGATGAGGCCGGTGCGACCGACGCCACCATGCAGGGTCTTGCCGAGAACGCCGGCCGCATCAGCGTCGTGATCGATCTCATTCAATCCATCGCGTCGCAGACCAACCTGCTCGCGCTCAACGCCACCATCGAGGCGGCGCGCGCCGGCGAGGCCGGCCGCGGCTTTGCGGTGGTCGCTTCCGAAGTGAAGAGCCTCGCCAGCCAGACCGCCAGGGCGACCGACGAAATCCGGGCGCAAATCGCCAATATGCAGACGGTAACGGCGTCCGCGGTTGGCGCCATCCGGAACATCGGCGAGACCATCGGCACGATCAACGAAGTGACCACCGCGATCGCGGCCGCGGTCGAGCAGCAAAGTGCGGCGACCCTGGAGATCGCCCGCAACATCCAGCACGCCGCCGGCGGCACCGCGGAAGTCTCCAGCAACATCATCGGCGTGTCCGCCGCCTCGGCCGAGGCCGGATCGGCGGCGGGCGAGGTGCTGAGCGCCTCCAGCGCGCTGCGCCGTGAAGCCGAAATGCTGCGTTCGGAAATCGACGACTTCCTGTGCAATATCCGGGCGGCGTGACAGCCTCCGTCATTCCGGGATGGTGCGCGAGCACCAGACCCGGAATCTCGGGATTCCGGGTTCGCCGCTTCGCGCCGCCCCGGAATGACCGCCCCCGCTTTTTTTCGGCTAGCGCCGCGCCGCATGTCCGGTTAAGCCGATACCATGCATTCGAAAACAGACCCGGTTCCGTCCTCGGTCGAGGCCCTGCGATACCCCTGGGAAAATCATCCCGGCCCCAATCAGGTGGTCGAGGTGATGCCGGGCGTATTGTGGGTGCGGCTGAAGCTGCCGTTCCGCCTCAACCATGTGAACATCTACCTGCTCGCCGACGGCGACGGCTGGGCCATGGTGGATTCCGGGTTCGGCAACGAGGAATCGATCGCGGCCTGGACCGAATTGTTCGAAGGCCCGCTGGCGCATGTGAAAGTCACCCGGCTGATCGTGACCCATTCGCATCCCGACCATGTCGGGCTCGCCGGCTGGATCGTCGAGCGCTTCAACTGCCCGCTGATCATGTCGCAGGTCGAATACCTGCAATCGATCTACCACCAGAACCGGGGCACCGAAGAGCGCCGCAACGCGCAGCGGCTGTTCTTCCGGCGCCATGGCATGGACGAGAACCTGACCGACAAATTGCTCGGCCGCGGCCAGGATTATCTCAAGCGGGTCTCGATCCTGCCGCCGTCCTACCGCCGCATCTCGCATGGCGATGAAATCTCGATCGGCACAAGGCGCTTCAAGGTCATCACCGGCGGTGGCCATGCGCTCGACCAGGTGATGCTGTATTGCGCCGCCGACAAGCTGTTCCTGTCGGCCGACCAGGTGCTGAGCAAGATCTCGCCCAATGTCAGCGTCTGGGCGGTCGAGCCCGACCAGAACTCGCTCGGCGAATATCTGGCCTCGCTGGCGAGCCTCACCACCACACTGCCCTATGACCTGCTGGTGCTGCCCGGCCATGGCGTGCCGTTCTACGGACTGAAAACCCGGATCAAGCAACTGGCCGATCATCACGAGGACCGCTGCCGGCTGATCGCCGACGCCTGCCGGGAAACGCCGCGGACCTCCAAGGAACTGGTGCCGGTGGTATTCCACAAGCACGTGCTGGACGTGCACCAGATGGGCTTTGCCGCCGGCGAATTGATCGCCCATGTCAATTACATGCTGGTCGAGGGCCGCCTGACGGCCGAGGAAGCCGACGGCGTGCTGCGCTTTCGAACGACCTGATCGTCTGCACGCGCAAGTCTGCCGCAGACTTCCATCGGCGTAATATCCTTTTTTCATCGCCCCGGCAGCCCAACTCCTGGCATGCTCAACGTCTTCATGGTTGGCGATGATCGCCCCACGCTGTTGCGCATTCCGCCTTTTGTCATTCACGGCGTGCAAAATATCGGGAGCGAAGCGGCCAGCTTCATCAACCTTCCGACCAAAGCGTGGAATCCCCACACACCGGACAGATGCCGGCTCCCGCAACGCGACCCGCGAAAGCCCTTCGGCTTCGATGACCGAGAGCCATTCTTGTCGGTCCTCAGGCTACACCTTGCCAAGGACGCCCGGCCGCGCAAGACTGTTTTGGAATAAATCAGAATCGATTGCCTTTCGCGATGGACTGAGCGGCAAATGATATTATCGGCACGACTGGTCTCAATTACGATCTTCGTACTCTTTTCGTTGGGCCTGCCTGCGAGGGCGCAATCGTTCAATCGTCAAGACCTCGATTGTGCCGTTGCTGCAACTATTGAGAGCGCGCGGGCAGGAACGACAAGAGAGCATAGCTCCTCTGAATTGACCCTTTTCTTTATTGATCGCCTGGTTGCACGAGATGACGAAACCAACTGGGCAAGGGTCGTTTATGATCGATCCAAAATGAAGCAGAAAGGAGATTCAGCCGAGCTTCTCGCAAAATGCACGGAGCTTTATCTTCAATCGCTCCATCGATAGTTGCCTGTTTTCTGATTTTTCCTTGCCACAATCATCCCGAGACCCTTCCCACCGGCAATGCCGGAGGCGGTACCGGTCGATGTCCTCTTCTCCCTGAAAGCGGGCATTCCCAAAACGGACCGCAATTTATCGACCACCCGCCGGCAGGCTGTGGTGCTGCGACGCAAAGCTAATGCGCCGATGGGTCAAAAGCGTCATTTTGACCATGCGCCGGTTATTTCCGGTCTACCCCAAAAAGCAGACGTTCACGGCGTCAGTCGGTATGTCTCAAACGTGCCAAAACCGGACATCACTCGATGACTTCATCGGCTGTAAAAAGCAACTTGGCCGGCACTGTTAATCCAAGTTCCCTGGCGGTCTTGAGATTGATCACCGTCTGAAACGTGGTGGGCTGTTCTACCGGCAGTTCGGCGGGCTGCTCGCCTTTCAGAATCCTTGCTGCATAAAGGCCCATTCGGCGATAGACGCTGGCTAGACTGGGCCCATAACTCATGAGCCCACCGGCACTGGCAAACTCACGCTCGAAATAGACGGTAGGCATCTTAACGCGCGCCGCAGTCGCTACGATCTGCTGGCGTCTCGTATCGAAAAAAGGATCAGCGGCGACGATCAGCCCACCTACGTTTGACGAGACGGCGGTCTCGAACGCGGTATCGATCTCATTTTCGTTGGTCGCCTTGAGGATTGAAAGCTTTACCCCCTTCGCTTGTGCTGCTTCGGGAGCACCGCGAAATCGAAGGCGCCGCCGTCGGACTGTTCGGATTCACAAGCAACGCGACCGTCTTGGCGTCGGGTACCAGTTCGCAAAGTAATTCAAGCCGCTTGGGGGTTAGTTGAACGAATAGGACACTCACGCCCGTCGCATTGCCGCCGGGACGAGGAAGACTGTCCACCAATCCGGCTTCCACAGCGTCGTTGCCGACTTCAAAAACGATAGGGATCACTGAAGTCGCATTTTTTGCTGCTTTCGCCGGCGGTGGACCGAAAGCCGCAATCAAGTCGACCTTCAGCCCTACCAGGTCGGCAGCCAGGGCGGGCAGTTGATCATAGCGACCGTCGGCCCACCGGTACTCAACCGCCAGATTTTGTCCTTCCACGAAACCGGCCTCTTTCAGTCCCTGAAGGAAATCGTTTGCAGTCGGCACGTACTTCGGTTCGGCGAAGTGAAGATAGCCGATAACTGGTATCGCCCTCCGTTGACCGAAGGCCACCAGTGGCCATGTCGCGGCGCTACCGGCGAGGAGGGTGATGAATTCGCGCCGCTTCATGTCTGTCCCCAAGTCCAAGCTCGGATTTAACATATTAGACACGAACGGGGTAAGCCCTCATCCCGGGATGGTGAAGTCCGCTTCGGGTCAATCGCGTCATTTGACAGGCCTGCCGTCACTTCCGTTCTGCAGCGGCGAACGGATATCGTCAGGTCGCCGCTTGGTGCCGATGAACAGACATGCGCTATTCGATCATCTCTTCGATGAACGCTCGCGTGCGGCGCTTCAGGACGACGTGATTTCCCATCGCGGCGAAAGCATTCTCACTCGATCACCTCGTTGGCGGCAAGCAAGATCGACGTGGGTACTTCAAGGCCAAGCGCCTTTGCGGTTTTGACGTTGACGACCATCTCGAATTTAGTTGGTACCTGAACCGGAAGGTCCGCGGGGTTTGCACCGCGGAGGATGCGATCGACATAAGGTGCTGCGCGACGAACGATGTCTTCCAGGTCGGGCCCATAGGAAAGCAATCCTCCGGCCGTGGTGACCTCGCGCCATGGATAGACCGCCGGTACATTGTTTCGCGCCGCCAGCGAAATCATTGGCGCGCGATTGATGAACAGGAAAAAGTCCGCCATGGCGATAAAGCCGCCACCGGGTTCCTGCCCCAGGGAGGTTATGGCCGCTTCGAGTTCGGCGACGTTATGCGCGGGTGCTGCGATCGGCTCCACTTTCAACGATCGGGCCGTCGCCTCGAATTCGGGCATATAGTAGTTTCCTCCACGGGGAGCCGTTTCGGGATTGAAGACCATCGCTACCCGCCTGGTCCGCGGTGCGATCTCCGTAAGCAATTCCAGCCATTTGCCTCCGATGGACGCCTCCGAGTTATGAAAGCCGGTTATATTGCCGCCCGGATGGGCCAAGCTCGCCACGAAGCCATCGCCAACCGGATCAGAGACGATCGCAAATACAATCGGGACTGTCCGTGTCTCTCGCCGCAATGCAGCGGTCACCGGGGTTCCGAACGCCAGGATGACGTCGGGCCTGAGCTCGACCAACTGATTCGCGAACATTCGCATTCGATCAACATTCGCACCGGCCCAACGAACATCCAGTTGAACGTTATGACCAACGTTCCACCCTAACTCCAACAGCCCCTGGGTGAATCGAGAGAGCCAGACCTTCGCCCTGACATCGTCTTCGTCGAACGCCATCAGCACGCCAATGCGTCGGATCCGTTCCGGTTGCTGCGCGCGCGCCGCGAGTGGCCACGCAGCCGTCGCTCCGCCGAGAAATGTGATGAACTCGCGCCGCTGCATGTCCGCCCCCCATGCTCTGGAGGTGGCCATCTTAGCGGCTCAAACGATGACTTCGATAGGGGTCGAAACCGGCATCAAAACCATTGCCGCAGTGCACAGGTATTGTCGCCCTCGGGTCATTTGCCGGCCTGTTCAATCGGGAGATCGCCGGGCTTGGGGCCGCGCGGGATTTCCGCAACTTGGGCATTCGGTCCGGAAAAACGCTATTGCGCGCGTGCCGTGATTTGCCTGACCTGTCAACCCTCTCAGTGAAAAATATTCTGCTTTTCAGAATACCCAAATCAGCGATACATCTTTGCCCGTCCCCGCCCACCCAGAAGGGGCGTTCGCGGTCGTCACGAACGCTGGGCTGCGGGATGCGATGGACGCGGGATGGTGCTTTGGACGAGAGCATCAGTCGCGGATGGCGAAATCGTGTGGTCCTGACACCCTCACGCCGGTGTCAAGTTGGCGAAGACAAATCGTCGGCGACGGTGGCAACAGAGCGGGGCTCACCGGGGAGATCGCGTATAAGCCGTAAACCGTCGCGTGCGGGAATGTCGGGTAATTCCGGTGGACTCGTAGTGGACTACACTCGTGTGCTTTCTACCTTTTTGCACGCGGGGCTATGGGTGCATTGGGCGCCCGGCATTCCCCACGCCCTTTGGGGCGGAACGAAATGCAAAACCCGGGCGAAATCGCGCCGCGGGATCGAGGACTCATATCCATGAATATCATTGCGAGCGAAGCGACGTGTCCGCCGTAGCTCAACGAGCGAAGGCGGAAGCAATCCAGCTTTCTTCGTTCACGCAAAAGAAAGCTGGATTGCTTCGTCGCATCCGCCTTCGCCCGAAGGCGGGGCTTCGGCGGACAAGAGGGCTCCTCGCAATGACGGTTTCGTTGGACCGCGCAACACGCTCACCGTCATCCTGAGGTGCGAGCCTTGCGGTGCACTTGCACCGCTGGGCGAGCCTCGAAGGATGAGCGACAGGCACGCCTGCTTCTCATCCTTCGAGGCTCGCCGAAGAGGCTCGCACCTCAGGATGACGGTCGTGGTTGTTTGAAAATTGCATCAACAACGTCGTCCCGGCCTCCGAGCCGGGACCCATATCCACAGGAAGTGGAGTTGTGCGAAAGTCGTTGAACAGTATCGTCTAACCGAAAAGCCGCGGTGTATGGGTCCCGGCCTCCGAGCCGGGACGACGTTGAGAGAGCGTGCCGACACCACGCATTTACACCTTCACGCGCGGCTTTATGTTCTGCAGGCTCTTCGCCAGGATTTCGGCGAAGGTCGCCGCGGCGACCGAAAGGCCGCGGCCGCGCAACTGGCACAGTATGAGATCGGCCGCGGGAACGTCGCGGGTGTCGACCGGGCAGCCGACCGCGCCCATGCCGAGTTCGGCAGGCGGCGCGCCGATCTCGATCTGGAACGAGATCATGTTGCAGCGAACCACCAGGCCCCGCAGCATCTCGAACGAATTCGATTCGGCCAGTACATTGAAGCGCAATTCCCGCCGCGTCGTCACCTCGTCGAGGATTTGCCGGCCGCTGAGCGTGCGATCCGGCAGCGCCACCGGGTATTCCGAGCATTCCGACAGCCGCACCGATTTTCGTCCCGCAAACGGATGATCGGCGCGAACGATCGCCACCAGCCGCTGCGGCACGCTGGCGATCACCCGCAGCGTCGGCCACATGGTCGGACGATAGATCAGCGCCAGATCGACGTCGTAGGCCGCGAGCGCCGCCAGCGCCCGGTCGTGATCCATTACTTTCAGATCGAACGTCACCTTGGGATGCTGCTCCTGGAAATTCGCGATCTGCAACGCCAGGAAATCCAGCGCCAGCGCCTGGCTGCAGGCGATCAGCACCGGCCCCCGGCGCAAGCCGCGCAAATCCTCGACATGCGATTTCATCCGCCCGGCGTCCGCAATCTGGCTGCGCGCGTAGCGAACGAACATTTCTCCCGCCGTCGTCAGCTTGACGCCGCGCGGCCGGCGCTCGAACAAGGGAGTCCCGACCTCGGCCTCGAGGTCCTGGATGCGGCGGTTCATCGCCGATGGCGTCAGATTGAGATGTTCGGCGGCCTTGCGGATCGAACCCATCCGGGCGACCTCGACGACATGAGTCAACAGCTTCAAATGCCGCATGGGTTTTCCAGTAAGGCCTTTTTTGCACCGCTCAAGTGAAAAGATAGCAGCATATAGGTTCACTCAAAACAGCTAAGTTTTCCTAACGGCCGGAATTGGCCCTCACACATACGGGAAAAATCCGATGATCGGACACCATGCGTTTCGTGGAATGCAGGCGCTTGCCCTCGGCATCGCCGTCACGGCGGGCTCTGCGGTCGCGGCTCACGCCGAGACACCCATCAAGCTGATCCTGAACTGGAAGTATGAGGGGCCGCAGGGAATGTTCTTCCTGGCCGACGACCGCGGCTACTTCAAGCAGGAAGGCATCACCGTCACCTTCGACCAGGGCAACGGCTCCGGCGCTGCGGTGCCCCAGGTCGCCAACGGCGCCTACGACATGGGCTTCGGCGACATCAACGCGCTGATCGAGCTTTCGGCCAAGAAGCCCGACGAAGCGCCGGTCGGCGTCTACATGCTCTACAACCGTCCGCCCTTCACTGTCGCGGTGAAGGCCGACAGCCCGATCAAGACCCCGGCCGATTTTCCCGGACACAAGCTCGGCGGCGCCGCCAATGACGGCGCGCTGAAACTGTTTCCGGCGCTTTGCGGCATCGCCAAGGTCGACTGCAGCAAGGTCGAGATCACCAACATGCAGCCCAACCTGCGCGAGCAGATGCTGATGCAGGGCCAGGTCGACGGCGTATTCGGCTACGTCACCACCATTCGCTTCGCCGCCAAGGGGATCGGCGTCGATCCCGACAAGCAGATGCGCCTGATCCGGTTCGGCGATTACGGCATGGATCTGTATTCCAATGCCATCATCGTCTCGCGCAAGTTCATCAAGGAGCATCCCGAGGCGGTGAAGGGATTCCTCAAGGCGCTCAACCACGGCATCAAGGACGCGATGGCCGATCCCAAGGCGGCGGTCGACGCGGTTGCCAAGCGCGAACCGCTGATCAAGCAGGATGTCGAACTGGCCAAGCTGCAGGCGACCTTCGCCGACGACATGAGCCATCCGGAAGTGGCCAAGATCGGCCTCGGCGACATCAGCGACGAACGGATGGCCACCTCGATCGACATCCTGGTCGCGGCAAAGGAATTGCCGCGCAAGCCCACCGTCGGCGAGGTGTTCGATCGCAGCTTCCTGCCGCCGGCCAGCGAGCGGCCGACCGCCATCAAGGCCGGAATGTGAGAAGGAAGGCGGCGCCCGGCCTCCCGGCTTTTGCAACAGACCACGACCACGGATGATCAAACCATGAAACTTGCACTTGAAGACCGTGTCGTACTGATCACGGGCCCGGCCAAGGGGATGGGCGCCTCCATCACCCACGCCTTTGCCGCCGAGGGCTGCAAGCTGGCGCTGATGGGCCGGGACACCGCCGCGATCGCGCCGGTCGCCGACGAAGTGAAGGCCGCCGGCGGCAAGGCGATCGTGATCGCCTGCGATCTCACCGACTCCAGACAGTGCGAGTCCGCGGTGGCGGCGACCAGGGACGCCTTCGGCGGCCGCATCGACGTGCTCGTCAATGTCGCCGGCGGCTCCGGCCCGATCGGCAAGACCGGCGTGCAGACCACGCCGGAGGAATTCGACGAAATCGTCACCCTCAATATGAATGGCTGCTTCCACACCATGCGGGCGGCGCTGCCGACCATGATCGACCAGCGCTACGGCAAGATCGTCAATGTCGGCGGCACCTTCGGCATGCGCGGCCGCGCCGGACGCGTGGCCTATTCCGCCTCGAAATGGGGCCTGCGCGGCATCACCAAGAGCTTCGCGCTCGAAGTCGGGCAATACAACATCAACGTCAATTGCGTCGCTCCCGGCATGGTCGACGGTCCGCGCTTCCGCGACAAGGTCTGCCGCGACATGGCGCAGAAGCTCGGCATCACGGAAGAAGAAGCCGCCGAACGCCACGCCGCCGACTACGCCATGAAGCGGGTCACGGTCGACGCCGACGTCGCCAACGCCTGCCTGTTCTTTGCCAGCGACGTTTCGCGCCAGGTCACCGGCGTCGACCTGCCGGTCGATGGCGGCTGGGCGATGTTGTGAGCGCCGTCATGGCCGCGTCAGACATGGTCGATCTCGTCATCAATGGCGGCACCATCGTGTCGCCGGATGCGCAATATCGCGCCAGCATCGCCATCAAGGACGGCCTGATCCATGCCATCGGCGCCCCCGAGGCGATGCCGCAAGCCAGACAAACGCTCGATGCCAGGGGCTTGCATATCCTGCCCGGCGCGATCGACGTTCATGTGCATTTTCGCGATCCCGGCTATCCGCAGAAGGAAGACTTCGCCAGCGGCACCGCGGCCGCGGCGTTCGGCGGCGTCACCACCGTATTCGACATGCCGAACACGCTGCCGACCATCGGCACCCCGGAGGCGCTCGCCGCCAAGCACGAAATCGCCGGCGCGAAAGCCTATGTGGATTACGGCCTCTATGCCGTGCTTGGCGAAGACAGCATCGAGCATGTTCCCGCGCTGATCGAGGGCGGCATCATCGGCTTCAAGCTGTACATGGGAAATACTTTCGGCCGCATCCCTTCGCCCTCGACCGGCGCCATGCTGGAAGCATTCGAAGTGGTAGCGCCGACCGGCAAGCGCATCTCGCTGCACGCCGAAACCAACTCGATCATGGAACGGCGGGAATCGCGGCTGCGCGCCGCCGGCCGCACCGAGCCGATCGCGCATCTCGCCGCGCGTCCGGCGGTGGTTGCGGTCGAAGCGGTGGCGCGCGCGGCGATCCTGGCCGAATGGACCGGCGCCCGCATCCACGTGCTGCATATTTCCTCTGCCGCCGAATTGCGACCGCTGGCCGAAGCCAAGGCACGCGGCGTCGAAATCACGGGCGAGACCTGCCCACACTATCTGTTGCTGTCGGAGACCGATTACGAAAAGTTCGGCGGCATTATCAGGGTCAATCCGCCGGTGCGCGAAGCGCCGAACCGGCAGCCGCTGTGGGATGCGCTGATGGACGGCACGGTCGACATGATCGCGACCGACCACGCGCCGCATACCCCGGAAGAGAAGACGCGCAACGATATCTGGACCGTCGATTGCGGATTTCCCGGCGTCGAGACCCAGATGCCGCTGATGCTGACCGAGATCAACCGCGGCCGGGCCACCGTTCAGGACTATGTGCGATGGAGCGCGGAGGCTCCGGCAAAAGTATGGGGTCTCTATCCGCGCAAGGGCACGCTCACGGTCGGCTCCGACGCCGATATCGCCATCGTCGACCTGAACAAGAGCTGGACCATCGACGACGCGGCGATCCAGTCGCGCTCCAAGATCTCGCCATGGCAGGGATACCAGGTCACGGCGCTGCCGATACACACCATCGTGCGCGGCCGGTTCGTGATGAAGGACCGAATCTTGCAGGAGGAAGCACGCGGCACCGGCCGGTCGGTTCATGCCATCCAGCAGATGCCCGCCGCCACGCCGCGAAATGTCGACGCTACCATGACCGCTATCACCTCGATTGCAGGAAGTTAGCCCAATGAACGCTCCACTGACCCAGGCGGCATCGCGAATCGACAATGTGATCGACCTGGAGAAGGTGGGCGTCGCCTTTGGCGACATCAAACATCGCGTCACGGCGTTGGCGGAAACCTCGCTGCGCATCGATCATGGCGAGTTCGTCGCATTGGTCGGCCCCTCCGGCTGCGGCAAATCGACCATCCTCAAACTGGTGGCGGGCACACTGACCGCCACGCAAGGCAATGTATTCGTCGCCGGCCGCGAGATCGGCGCCACTCCGGTGCGGATCGGGATGGCATTCCAGAATCCGACACTGCTGCCCTGGCTGAACATCCGCGACAACGTCATGATGCCGCTCAAGATCGTGCCGCCGTTCAAGCAGGAATTCTCGAAAAAGCGCAAGACCGAGTACCGCGATCTGGTCGAGGCGTCACTGGCGCGGGTCGGTCTTGCCGGTTTCGGTGACAAGTTTCCATGGCAATTGTCCGGCGGCATGCAGCAGCGCGCCTCGCTCTGCCGCGCGCTGATCCATGACCCGACGCTGCTGCTGCTCGACGAGCCGTTCGGCGCGCTCGATCAATTCACCCGCGAGGAATTGTGGGAGATCATGCAGAATCTCTGGATCGAAAAGCGGCCTACCGTGCTGCTGGTAACGCACGATCTCAAGGAGGCCGGTTATCTCGCCTCGCGCATCTGCGTGATGCAGGCGCGGCCCGGCCGCATCGTCGACGACAGCGTGGTCCCGTTCGCGCGGCCCCGCACCATCGAAATATCCTTTGCGCCGGAATTCGTTTCGCTCACGCAGCGCTTGCGCGAACGCATCGTCGCCGCGCGCGCCGTCCAGGAGGTCGTGTCATGAACGAAACCACCCGGCGCCGGATTCTTTCGGTAAGCTGCATCATCGGCTTCTTCGTGGTCTGGGAGCTGTTGTGCCTGATGTTCCACGTTACCGATATCGTGCTGCCACGGCCGAGCCAGATCCTGATCACGCTGTGGACCCGCTTTCCCGCGATCTGGCCGCACGCGCTGCAGACCCTCTACACGACACTGGTCGGATTTGCCCTCGGGATCGTCATCGGCATTCTGCTCGGCATGCTGATCGGCTCCTCGCGCCTGGCCTATGATGTGGCCTATCCGATGCTGGTCGGATTCTCCTCTATTCCCAAGGTCGCGGTGGTTCCGATCTTCGTGCTGTGGTTCGGCGCGGGCACCGTGCCGGCTATCCTGACGGCGATGATCATGTGCATCTTTCCGATCGTCGTGAACGTCGCGACCGGGCTTGCCGCAACCGAGCCGGAGTTGCAGGACGTCATGAAGACGCTGCGCGCCACCAAGCTGGAGATATTGTGGAATGTCGGCCTGCCGCGGACGATGCCGTATTTCTTCGCCTCGCTGAAAGTGGCGGCAACGCTGGCCTTTGTCGGCACTGTCATCTCCGAGACCGTGGCTTCCAACCGCGGCATCGGCAATCTGATGATGATCGCAAGCTCCAGCTTCGACGTGCCGCTGGTGTTCGCCGGCCTGTTCATTCTGGCCGCGCTCGGCGTCGGGCTCTATGTGGTGTTCTCGCTGATCGAAGGCCGGGTCACCGGCTGGGCGGTCCGCAGTGAAAGTTTTGCCGCCGGCGGATGATGTATTCAGACCATGCGCCTGCGGATGGCTTTCTCGATGGCGGCGAGTTCCTGGTTGGCCTTGTAGAGTTGAAGCTCGGCCGCCTGCGCACGGTACTCGGCGGCGGCAACACGGTCGTCCGCGTTCGCGATGCGCGATTGGGCCTGCTGCAGGGCCCGCGATACCTCCTGAAGCTTTCCATTGAGCTCCTGGACGATTTCGCGGCGTCCGCGCTCGGAAGCATCCCTCTGCTTTTCGGCAAGGGCAAGTTTCTCGGTCAGGCTTTTGCACATCGCGCCGGCGCGCGCTTCCGCTTCCCGCGCGTGATTTTCCATGCCGGAAAATATCTCGGCGGCCTGGTGCACAAAGCCAAGCGCCGTGGCGCTGTAATCGTTGCCGGTGGACCGGCTAAAGCTCAGGATGTTCTGGTCGGCGCCGGGCGGGGTCTTCCTGTAATCCCAGATGTCGTCACGCAGTTGTTGATTTGGACGGAACGCCATGGCGGGTGGCCTTTGTACGAAACTCTGAAAAAAAGCTACGCATACATGGTAAAAGGCGGGTTAATCTAGCTGTGGCGGCGGCGAACCGGCCCCAATTCCCTTGTCGAATTCTCCCAGTCTATCACATTGATCCGGATAAAGTTTTGGCCCGCGCTTGAAGCAACCCGACCCCGCTTGCAAAATCCTGATTTCGGCTCGACATCAAAGCTGGAAACGCTCTAAAAAGGGCCCAACCGCTTCCCCTCTCCGGTTTCCTTTCAGGTTTTGCGATGGATTACAGCCAGTTCTTCAGTACCGCCCTCGGCCGCCTGCATGATGAGCGGCGTTACCGGGTGTTTGCCGATCTCGAGCGGATCGCAGGCCGGTTTCCCCATGCGGTATGGCATTCGCCGAAGGGACCGCGCAACGTCGTGATCTGGTGCTCCAACGACTATCTCGGCATGGGGCAGCATCCGAAAGTGGTGGGCGCCATGGTCGAGACCGCCACCCGCGTCGGCACCGGCGCCGGCGGCACCCGCAATATCGCGGGCACCCATCACCCGCTGGTGCAGCTCGAACAGGAATTGGCCGACCTGCACGGCAAGCAGGCCGCCCTTCTGTTCACCTCGGGATATGTCTCGAACCAGACCGGCATCGCCACCATTGCCAAGCTGATCCCGAATTGCCTGATCCTTTCCGACGCGCTCAACCACAATTCCATGATCGAAGGCATCCGCCAGTCCGGCTGCGAGCGCCAGGTGTTCCGCCACAGCGACATGGCCCATCTCGAGGAACTGCTGCGCGCCGCCGGCGACCGGCCGAAGCTGATCGCCTGCGAGAGCCTGTATTCGATGGACGGCGATATCGCGCCGCTTGAGGAGATCTGCGATCTCGCCGAACGTTATGGGGCGATGACCTATGTCGACGAGGTTCACGCCGTCGGCATGTACGGTCCGCGCGGCGGCGGCATCGCCGAGCGCGACGGCGTCATGCACCGCATCGATATCCTGGAAGGCACGCTGGCCAAGGCGTTCGGCTGCCTCGGCGGCTACATCGCCGCGACGTCCGACATCATCGATGCCGTGCGTTCCTACGCGCCCGGCTTCATCTTCACCACCGCGCTGCCGCCGGCGATCTGCTCGGCGGCGACGGCCGCGATCAGGCATCTGAAAACCTCGAATTGGGAGCGCGAACGCCACCAGGACCGCGCCGCCCGCGTCAAGGCGATCCTCAACGCCGCGGGGTTGCCCGTGATGTCGAACGACACCCATATCGTGCCGTTGTTCGTCGGCGATCCCGAACACTGCAAGCGGGCCTGCGACATCCTGCTGGAAGAGCACGGCATCTACATCCAGCCGATCAACTATCCGACGGTCGCCAAAGGCACCGAACGGCTGCGGATCACGCCATCGCCCTACCACGATGACGGCTTGATCGATCAGCTCGCCGAGGCGCTGTTGCAGGTCTGGGAACGTCTCGGGCTGCCGCTGCAGAAAAAGTCGCTGGCGGCCGAGTAATTCCCGCATGTGAGGGGAAATTCGCTGTCGCTTGCGGTAGCGCAAAGCGCTAGATTTCGAGCCCGGGGCGCGGGCCCGCACGGGAGCAAGCGCTATGCTGCATGACTGGAGCGTGATCGCAGCCGCATTCGGCTACATCGGGTTCCTGTTCGTGGTCGCAAGCTACGGCGACCGCCTTTCGCGGCTGAAGCGCGGCCGCGCCAGCGCGCTCATCTATCCGCTGTCGCTGGCGATCTATTGCACGTCCTGGACGTTTTTCGGCTCCGTCGGATTCGCCACCCGCACCAGCGTTGATTTCCTCGCGATCTATATCGGCCCGATCCTGATGATCGGGATCTGCGCGCCGCTACTGCGCCGCGTGATCCGGCTGGCGAAATCGCAGAACATCACCTCGATCGCCGATTTCATCGCCGCGCGCTACGGCAAGAGCCAGGCGGTCGCCGCGACCGTGGCGCTGATCGCGATCGTCGGATCGGTCCCCTACATCGCGTTGCAGCTCAAGGCTCTGGCGTCGTCGCTCGAAACCATCCTGAGCGAAGACCAGGCCTTTTCCTCAATTCCGATCATCGGCGACATCGCGCTGGATGTCACGCTGGCGATGGCGGCGTTTGCGGTCCTGTTCGGAACCCGGCAGAGCGACGCGACCGAGCATCAGCATGGCCTGATGCTGGCGGTCGCCACCGAATCCATCGTCAAGCTGGTGGCCTTTCTCGCGGCCGGCGCCTTCGTCACGTTCTGGATGTTCTCGCCCGTCGAGCTGATCGAGCGCGCGATGAAAACGCCGGAAGCGGTGCGCGTGATCGACTATGTGCCCTCGGTCGGCAATTTTCTGACCATGGTGCTGTTGTCATTTTGCGCGATCATGCTGCTGCCGCGGCAGTTTCACGTCAGCGTGGTAGAGAATACCAGCGACGCCGAAGTTGGCCGGGCGCGCTGGCTGTTTCCGATCTATCTGGTCGCGATCAACCTGTTCGTGATTCCGATCGCGATCGCCGGCCTCGTGACCTTCCCGTTCGGCGCCGTCGACAGCGACATGTATGTGCTGGCGTTGCCGATCGAGGGAAATGCCCCCCTGCTCAGCGTCGGTGTCTTTATCGGCGGCCTGTCGGCGGCTACCGCCATGGTTATGGTGGAATGCGTCGCGCTCTCGATCATGGTGTCCAACGATATCGTGGTGCCGCTGGTGCTGCAGCGAGATACGGAATCGCGCGCCGGCCAGAAGGACTTCGGCTATTTCCTGCTCAGGGTTCGCCGCTTTGCGATTTTCGCCATCATGGTGATGGCGTATTTCTACTATCGCGCGCTTGGCAACACCCAGCTGGCGGCGATCGGACTGTTGTCCTTTGCGGCGATCGCGCAGCTCGCGCCGGCGTTCTTCGGCGGCCTGTTCTGGCGCCGCGCCACCGCCCGTGGCGCCATGGGGGGCATGCTGGTCGGCTTTGCGGCGTGGATCTATACGCTGTTTCTGCCGAGCTTCCTCGACGGCAATACCGCAGGCTTGTTGCTGTTGCAGCATGGCCCGTTCGGTATCGAGGCGTTGCGTCCGCAAGCCTTGTTCGGCGCCGATTTGCCGCCGCTGCTGCACGGCGTGCTGTGGTCGCTCTCGCTCAATTTATTGACCTACATCGTGCTTTCGCTGGCGCGCCAGCCGTCGTCGATCGAGCGGTTGCAGGCGGACCTGTTTGTGCCGAATGAACTGACACCGATGACGCCGGCGTTCCGGCTCTGGCGCACCACCGTGACGGTACAGGACATCGAGGGCACGGTAGCGCAATATCTTGGCCCCGATCGCGCCCGCCATTCGTTTCAGGCCTTTGCGGCGGCAAACGGCGTCGATCTCGACCCGGCAGCGCCGGCGGATTTTGAGCTCCTGCAGCACGCCGAACATCTGATCGCATCCTCGATCGGGGCGGCTTCCTCGCGCATGGTGATGTCGCTATTACTTCGCAAGCGCACGGTTTCTGCCAAAGCTGCCCTCAAACTGCTCGACGATTCCCACGCCGCACTTCATTTCAACCGCGAGGTGTTGCAGACCGCGCTGAACCATGTGCGGCAGGGCATTGCGGTCTTCGACGTCGACTTGCAGCTGATCTGTTCGAACCGGCAGTTCGGCGAAATTCTGGGGTTGCCGCCGGACCTGATACAGATCGGAATTCCGCTGCGGGAAATCCTTGAATTCATGGCGACGGTCAATCCCTCGAACTTCGGCGACAATGATTCGCTGATGGAGATGCGGCTTGCCGCCTACACCACCGAGGGCGGCGAGCCCTATCTGGAACGTCTGCCGGATCGCCACATGGTGATCGAGGTGCGCACCAACCGGATGCCCGGCGGCGGGCTGGTCATCACTTTTTCCGACGTCACGCCGAGCTTCGAGGCCGCCGAAGCGCTGGAGCGCGCCAACGCCACACTGGAGAACCGGGTCCGCGACCGCACCGAGGAACTGACCCGGCTGAATTCGGAGCTGGCGCAAGCCAAGAGCACGGCGGAGGACGCCAACATCTCGAAGACGCGTTTTCTGGCCGCGGCAAGCCACGACATCCTGCAGCCGCTGAATGCCGCGCGGCTCTATGTAACAAGCCTTGTCGAGCGTCAAAGTGGCGGCGAGGATTCGCGGCTGGTCGAAAACATCGACAATTCGCTGGAGGCGATCGAGGAAATCCTCGGTGCGCTGCTGGATATTTCGCGGCTCGACGCCGGCGCCATGGTGACGTCGATCACGAGTTTCAAGATGAGCGACCTGATGCGTTCGCTCGAGATCGAATTTGCACCGATTGCGCGAGCCAAGGGGCTGAAGCTGACATTGGTGCCCTGCTCGCTGCCGGTGGAATCCGATCGTCTGCTGCTGCGGCGGCTGTTGCAGAATCTGATCTCCAACGCCATCAAATATACTCCTCGCGGGCGCGTGCTGGTCGGTTGCCGCCGTCGCGGCCAGTCGCTGCAGATCGGCGTCTACGACACCGGCGTTGGTATCCCGATTCCCAAGCGCACCGAGATTTTCAAGGAGTTTCACCGGCTCGAACAGGGCGCGCGGATCGCACGCGGCCTTGGCCTCGGGCTGTCGATCGTGGAGCGCCTCGCGCGCGTCCTCAATCACGGCATCGCGCTCAATTCCAACGCCAGCGGCGGCTCGTTTTTTTCGGTGATGGTGCCGACCGCGAAGGCCGTCAACTACACCGCGGCGGTCACCACTGCGACACCGCTGATCAGGACGCCGATCAGCGGCGCCCTGGTCGTTTGCATCGAGAACGATCCGGCGATTCTCGACGGCATGCGAACATTGCTCACGGCGTGGGACGCCGAGGTCATTGCGGTGGCCGATCCCGATGCGGCGATCGAGGCCATCGAAGCCACCGGCAGACCGGTCACCGGGCTTCTGGTCGACTATCATCTCGACCGCGGCAACGGTGTCGCTGCGATCCGCGATATTCGCCGCCGGTTCGGCGAGAACATCCCGGCGATCCTGATCACAGCGGATCGCAGCCCGCATGTGCGCGCGGCGGCGCGGGAGGACAAGGTTGCGGTGCTCAACAAGCCGGTCAAGCCGGCCAGCTTGCGTGCCTTGCTGGGGCAATGGCGCACCCAGCAGATGGTGGCGGCGGAATAAGGTTGGCTCGCCAGTGTGTCGCTTCGCGGCCGTTATCATGTCGCAGTATCTTTATTGAACGAGCGCGCCGCGTTGCTCCCATGGTCCCGGATTGAGAACCGCGCCGTTGACCTTGCCGGCTGCGTCGCGAATGAAGGCGATCCGCGTATGATCGCCACTCTCGACGCGGAATTCATCTCTCGAAAGAACCGCGACGGGTGTCGGCTGGCCCCTGTCGAAATCAAGGATCGACCAGCCACCCGTCGCCTTAACGACGAGGTTGCCGTCCGCGGCACCGACTTGAAGCTGGACACTGTGCGAAGGGACCGCCTCCCGGGCAAAGGCGACGACGAGCGGATTGTTCTCTCCCCGTCGAATGATTTTGAGCTTGATCGGGGCGTTGACTGGACCTGAAATCCGGCCAAATGCCGCTTCCAAGGTCAGGCCCCTGATCGACGCGTCGCCGACAGCCGTGATCAGATCTCCCGCCATGACGCCCGCCCTCGCGGCGGGGCCTCCGTCGACCGGTTTGATCACCCTGAGGCCACCGGTCTCCACGATCACGAACTCAAGACCGCTCCAGCCAATACCGTCGGTGGCCGAGATCTGTCTGTCCAGCGAACTCGACGAGCCGCCGAAATCGTAACGTCCGGCGTATTCGGTGAGCGCGGCGGCGTTCAATGGCCCCGCGGTGACGGGTACGGGTGTTTCAGGAACCTTCAACGCCGCATAGGGCAGACGGCGGATGGCGTTGAAATAGAAGCCGTTATCATTGTACTGCTGCCTCTGCATCATCATGACAAGGATCAGCTTCTGAACCGGGTCGACCGAGAAAAACGTGCCCCAGCTGCCCTGCCAGTTGAAGCTGCCGACCGCGCCTGGGATGAAACTGAAATCCGGGTTGGTGCGGATGGCGAAGCCGAGCCCCCAACCCGTCCCATAGGCCGGACCGGCTTCGTGTCCCGCGAAGTGGATATCGGGCGGCATTGAATTTGTCATCATCAGCCGGACCGTTTCCGGTTTCAAAATGCGCACGCCATCGAGCTCGCCGCTGTTGAGCAGCATCTGGCAAAAGCGCAGGAAGTCGGGGACCGTCGACACGATCCCTCCACCGCCTGAAAAGAACGTTTGCGGCTTCCCGACGTCCCCATCCGAAAGAGGTTTGGGCGGCGCGCCCGGCACGGCGACGAGACGGTCGAGTTTATCCTCCGGCACCGAGAAGCCGCTGTCGACCATATGGAGCGGCGCGAACAGGCGGTCTTGCAGAAACTGGTCGAATGTCTGGCCCGAGACGACCTCAATGACACGTCCGAGAACATCGTAACCGATGGAATATTCCCAGACTTCGCCCGGTTGGTGCAGAAGTGGAAGGGTGCCGAGGTTCGCCACGAAGGAGGCGATCGTCTTGTCGCGTTGGAACGGCGCTCTCGCACCGTAAAGGATGTGTATCGCCGTATTGCCAAATCCGGGATCTGCAAAGTAGGGCTGTGCATAGACGAGACCGGACGTGTTGCGCAGAAGATCCCGAATGGTCATCGCCCGTTTCGGAGGTTCAAGATTTCAGGGGGAAGCCATCGACGATGGCATCCCCGGTGGCCGGATCGGTCTTGACAACCTGCATGTCCTTGAGCTCCGGCAAATATTGCGCCACGGGAGCGTCGAGTTCGAGCTTGCCTTCATCGACCAGCATCATCGTCGCGACGCTGGTGATCTGCTTGGACATCGAGCCGATGCGAAAGATCGAATCCGGCCGCATCGGAATTTTCTTGTCGTGGTCCGCAAAGCCGGTGGGCTGCAAATAAGCGAGCTTTCCGCCTCGGGCGATGCCCACGACAAAACCGGAGGGATCGCCCTTTTTGCTCTGCGCCTCAAACCAGGAGGTGATGCGCGCCAGCCGCCGCGCTGAAAAGCCGAGGCTCTCCGGATTGCCTACCGTTGCAAGATCGTCGGCGAATGCCGCGCTCGACCAGCACAGCGCCAGAGCGGTTACGGCGAGGAACGATTTGAGCATGAGGATTCTCCTGGGTTGCAGGAAACCTGTCAGATCAATTCGAAACGCTCTCGCCGAATTTTGAACCCGGCTGGCCGAATTCTCATACGGACATGCCGATTTCCGGGTCACGGACCTCACTCGGCCGCCTTGAGCGCATGACTGGCGAGCGCGGCGCGCCGAAATTCGGTCGGCGTCATATCGGTATCCGTCTTGAAGGCGCGGTTGAACGGACCGATCGACTGGAATCCGGCATCCAGGGCAATCGTCAATACCGGCACCTCTTTCTGCTCGGGGTCGGCCAGCGCCGCCTTGGCTTCCTCGATCCGGTAGCGGTTGAGGAAGGCATTGAAGTTGCGGTGGCCGAGGCCCTCATTGATGAGCTGCCGCAACCGATATTCCGGCACGCCGAGTTCGGTGGCGAGGGGTCCGATGGTCAGTCCCTCGCGGCGATAGGCGCGCTCGACAGTCATCAGGTGCTCCAGCCGGCGCAACAATGCCGGATCGATTGCGGGGAGCTTGTCCCCTCCGTCCGCCACCACAGACTGCGCGCTACCGAGGACATCGGCTGTTGTCGGGAGAAGTCCCGGACCTTCCTGCGTTCCGGCCGCGCTGAGCAGCTTCCATCCACAGTAGCTCACCAGCACGCACAGGCCGAAAATGCTGGCAAGGCTCGCCATCGACGAATCCGAAGCTGGAACCGACGGCGTGGGTGAAAAAGCTCGGGAACACCGCAACGGCGATATATGCCGACGTTCCGATCAAAACGACCAGCCGCAGCCGCCGCCGTCCGGCCACCAGATCCGCCCGCCAGGTGAGAAGCGTCTGCGCTACCGCCAACAACGCCAGACCGAGAAAGGTGAACGACAGCGTGCGTTCGATCGCAAGCTCGAGCGCGGCCGACCGTGTGATGCCGCTGGCGTCCAGCCATTGCGCGACGGCGACGGCCGCCCACAAGACGCCATGCCAGGGCCGCGGCACGAAATCGTCATCGAAGGCGGCAAGCGCCCATAGCCAGAACACGACGCAGTTCGCGCTGGACAACGCCAGCAGCAACAGTCCCCACCACGCAAATGGCCGCGGGAACGTCGGCGCCGAGCAGATCATCGAAGCTGCGGCGCCGATCGCGAGCGCGGCGCCCAGCAGCGCGACCGTGCTGTCACGACGATCTCGCACCGCCACGCCGGCGATCAGCAGGCACAACCCGACGACGGCGCCACGCAAACCAAGATCAATCGACAAGAGACCGCTGCTACCCACGATCAGGAATGCTCCTTTTGGTGTCTCGATACGCCTTACGCGTTCGCCCGATTGCGAACGTCCAGACTGAACCCGCCTGAACTTCAGCGCATCAGGCGCTGGGCCGCCATTGGCCGCCGGCAATCTTGGCTGCCGCGATCACGGCCTGGGTGCGGCTTTCGACGCCCAGCTTTTGCAAAATTGCCGACACATGCGCCTTGATCGTGGCTTCGGAGACGCTGAGTTCATAGGCGATCTGCTTGTTGAGCAGGCCTTCCGACAGCATCATCAGCACCCTCACCTGCTGCGGGGTCAACGTCACCAGCCGGTCGCGCAGCCGTGTCATGTCCGGATCGGCGACCGAGGAAAGATCCGTATCTGCAGGCACCCAGACGTCGCCATCCATAACTTTCTTGATGGCGTCGCGCAGGGTCTCGACCCCGAACCGCTTGGGAATGAACCCGGAGGCGCCAAAATCCAGCGAGCGGCGGATGGTGCCGCCGTCGTCGCTGGCCGAGACGATCACTACGGGGATCGCCGGATACTGCGCACGCAGGTAAATCAGCCCGGAGAAGCCTGAAATCCCCGGCATCGTCAGATCGAGCAGAATCAGGTCGACATCGGAATCCTGCTCCAGCAGCCCGGTCAGTTCCTCGAACGACCCGGCTTCGTCGATCCTGGCCGATGCCACGACGCTCGCCACCGCCTGCCGCAGCGCATCGCGAAACAGCGGATGATCATCGGCTATGACGAGGTGGGTGCTGGCAGTGGCGGTCATCTATCTCTTGCAGATCAAGCTGCGGCGAACCGGTGATGTCCGTGAAACACGGGAGGAAGCGAGCTATTCCGCATAATTGTCCCCTGCCGCGCGATTGCATGCAAGCGCACAATCTTGCCATGCCGCAAAGCGGTTAATCCGACCGCTTGTGCGCCGCAATACGCCGGCCGCCGGAAGAACGCCGGCCCTGAACATTCACTTGCCGACTCCGGGATGTACGGAGGGCCAAAAGTCTTATTGGGAGAGGTTTCAAGACGATGCTACCCTGACCCGAAAACCGTGCTCAATCCGGCCAAGTCCGGTGCATGGGAGCTTTAAATCAACGATTTCAGGGGGAGCGAATCCAATGTCCACAATGGCTGCAAGCGCGGGCCGCGACGTCCGTACCGGGGGAATGACGGCCGAAGAGCGAAAGGTTATTTTCGCTTCCTCGCTGGGCACGGTTTTCGAGTGGTACGACTTCTACATCTACGGAACGCTCGGCGCGTTTCTCGCGAAATATTTTTTCTCCAACGTGCCGCCAAATGTCGGCTTTATTTTCGCGCTACTTGCGTTCGCCGCAGGCTTTGCGGTTCGCCCGTTCGGCGCGCTGATCTTCGGCCGCCTCGGCGACATGATCGGCCGTAAATACACCTTCCTGATTACGATGACCTTGATGGGTGTCGGCACCTTCTTCATCGGTCTGTTGCCAGGATATGCAACCTGGGGCATCGCGGCCCCGATCGTGCTGATCGCGCTAAGGCTGGTCCAAGGTCTGGCGCTCGGCGGCGAATATGGCGGTGCTGCGATTTACGTCGCCGAACATGCGCCGGCTAACAAGCGCGGCTATTACACATCGTGGATTCAGACCACAGCGACACTCGGCCTGTTCATGGCGCTGCTGCTGATCCTCGCCATTCGCACCTGGATGGGCGAAGAAGCCTTCGGCGACTGGGGCTGGCGGATTCCGTTCCTGCTGTCGGGCATCCTGCTCGGCGTCTCGATCTGGATACGCTTGAGCCTGAACAAATCTCCGGTGTTCGCGAAGATGAAGGAGGAAGGAACCACGTCGAAACGGCCTCTGAGCGAAGCGTTCGGCGAATGGTCGAACGCAAAGATCGCGATCCTGGCATTGCTGGGCGCCACCGCCGGTGAGGCGGTGGTGTGGTACGGCGGACAGTTCTACGCGCTGTTCTTCCTGACCCAGACCATCAAGGTGCCCGCTGTGACCGCACAGATCATGATCGTGATTGCGCTGGCACTCGGCACCCCCGGCTTCATTCTCTTCGGCTGGCTCTCGGACAAGATCGGCCGCAAGCCGATCATCCTGGCCGGCTTCCTGCTGGCAGCGCTGACCTACTTCCCGATCTTCAAGGCGATCACCCACTTCGCCAATCCGAAGCTTGAGACCGCGCTGTCGGCGTCGCCGGTTACCGTGATCGCCGACCCGAGCGAATGTTCGTTCCAGTTCAAGGCAACCGGCACCGAAAAATACACAACGAGCTGCGACATCGCCAAGTCGGGCCTCGTCAACCTGTCGGTGAATTACAACAACGAAACCGCGCCGGCCGGGACCAAGGCCAAGGTGAAGATCGGCGATCAGACGCTGGCGGCTGACAGCCCCGATTTCGCCAAGGCGCTGCCGGCGGCGATCAAGGCACACGGCTACCCGGCTTCGGCTGACCCGGCCGAGATCAACACAGTCATGACCGTGGTCATGCTCTGGCTGCTGGTCGTCTACGTCACGCTGGTCTATGCCCCGATCGCGGCATGGCTGGTTGAACTGTTCCCGAGCCGCATCCGATACAGCGGATTGTCGTTGCCCTACCACATCGGCAACGGCTGGTTCGGCGGCTTCCTGCCCGCGACGGTGTTTGCCATCGCGGCTGCGACCGGAAACATCTATTCCGGCCTGTGGTATCCGGTCGGCATCGCCGTCATGAGCCTGATCATCGGCTTGCTGTTCCTGCCGGAAACCAAGGACGTCGATATCACCAAGAGCTGACACTTTTCCGGCCGGCGACCGCCAAAGAGACCAACAAACCGGCCGCAGAGCAATCCGCGGCCGGTTTTGTTTTCAACCGACGGCGCCGATGAACTGCAGCACGACCTCGCGCCGGTGCGGACGCGCGCGATGCTCGATCAGGTAAATCGCCTGCCACGTTCCCAGCGCAAGTACACCCCTCAGGACCGGAATCTGCAGCGAAACTGCCGTCAGCATGGTTTTGACGTGGGCTGGCATGTCGTCTGGGCCTTCGGTGTCGTGGCTCCATCCGGCATCTTCGGGCGCGAGCCTTTTCAGCGCCGTCGTAAGGTCGTCGAGCACTGACGGATCGGCGTTTTCCTGTACCGTCAGCGACGCCGAGGTGTGGCGGATGAACAGCGTCACCGCGCCTTCGCGCGCGCGTGCTTCGTGCACGAATTTCGCGATCTCGGGGGTAAGGTCGACGAAGCCGGCGCCGGATGTCTGAACCGTGAGCAGCGATGATGTGATCGTGGTCGCGCTGACAGTGGATGGCGCGGAAAGGGAAGACGATTTCATAAAGGCCTCAGAATTGCAGGGTGGGCAAAGGCATGCGCTTCGCGCCGTGCCCACCGTTTCGGGCGCTCATTCGCGCGACCCTTCGTCAAATCTTGCCCGTAACATCCTTCTGGACCCGATTGGCCATTTCGAGCAGCCGCCGCCAGGCTTGCTCCAGAAACGCCATCATCCGGTCCATGTCCTGGTCGCTCGGGAGCGGAATCTCGATCTTTCGCTCGCCGTCGGCGACTTTCGGCCCGGGCTTTTTCAACAAGTCCGACTTCGGTAGCGGTTCGTCGATCTTGCCGCCGACAGTCGGTTCGCGCGCCGCCAGCTGCGCCTTGAGCTTCTCGTTGTCACTTTGCAGCCGGCCGATTTCCGCATCGAGCGCCGCGCGTTCGTCGGGCGCGGTATAACAGGCCCAGCCGGTGCCGGTGTTATTGCAGGTCGAAACCACGCCGGTTCGGGTGTCCAGCCTGATCACCCCGTCATTGACCGGAGACAGCGCGTAGCGGCCGTTCTCGGTATCCGGCATCGACTGCGCGGACGCAACGCCGGTTCCACCGAGGCTAAAAATCACCGCAGCGGCGGCGATCGCTATGGAGACTTTCGAGAGCGTCGTGGCTGTGCACATGGGATTGCTCCACGAATCGATAGGGCCTTTGTCCTTGCGCGCGATCCTACACCTGCGAACGATAGGGCGCGCGGCCCGATTTCAACGCATCCGCGAGCAGTTCGATCCGGTCCTGTCCCCAGAATACTTCGCCGTCGAGCACATAGACCGGCGATCCGAAGACATCGGCCGCCAGAGCGTCCTGGCCGTTTTGCTCATAGGCGGCGCCGATCTCGTCGGATCTCGAACGCTCGACCAGTTGCTTGCCCGGAAGCCCCGAATCGTCGGCCAGTTTGGCCAGCGTCGCGGCATCGGCGAGATTGAGCTGGTCTTCCCACACTGCCGCAAACGCCCGCCGCAGAAACGGATCGGGGTCGTGACCGGCCTCGATCGCCGCGATCACCAAGCCATCGGCCAGCCGCGCGTTGAACGGCCAATTCGCCGGCTGCAGATGGAATTTCAGGCCGCGCTTGTCGCGCCAGCGCTGCAACTCGACCATCCGGTAGCGCTGCCGCACCGGGTGGCGTTTCATCAAAGGCAGACCGCCGGTTTCGGAAAACAGATCGACCAGCACCACCGGCTTGTGATTCACGGTGAGACCGTAAGTACTTGCGACTTCCCGGAATAATTTGTGGCCGATATAGGCCCACGGGGATTGAAGCGAAAAATAGTAGTCGACCTTACGCGGCATGCGGGCTCCGGATGGATGAATTGGGATATCGGCGTTTATCCCAACAGACCCGCCAACCCCGCGCAAGATCGATCGCGGCGTAAAGCCAGCTGCTGCACTGCGGCGACAGCTTCGCGGCGGCTCCGCCAGCGCTCGAATAAACCCAAACGAATCAATGCGCTAACTGGTTACGACGCAATCTTGACTTGGCTGGAGTCGGTCAGTATGGTCCGCGCGGCTTTTGAGGGTGACGGGGCGTATTTTCATCAACCGCGTATCGTTTCGGGTCTCCACACATGGCGGACGGCACGAACGACGGCGGAAAGGGAAGTCGCGATAAATCGTCCTCCGAAGAAGCCGCGCTTTCCGCAAGGCTCGGAAGTCTGGATGACCGGTTGTCCGAAATCAGGGACGGCCGCAAAATCGGGACTGACCGGTCCGGAAACGGGCAGGACGAGGCTCAGGCCAGGGCATCAGCCATGGCAATGGGGTTTCGCCTCTCCTCCGAACTGGTTGCCGGTGTTCTTGTCGGAGCGGGTCTCGGCTGGGGTTTCGATCGCTTGCTGTCGACTTCGCCTTGGGGCCTCATCGTATTTTTGCTGCTTGGCTTTACCGCCGGCGTAATCAGTGTGATGCGGTCGGCGGGCGTGATGGCGAAGCAGTCCGAACGGCTCTGACGCGGGCATTGCCAGGCGCAACCGAACGTTCGATACGATCCGCGAGCGATCGCGAAACCGATAGACCGAGAGACGAATGGCCGCCGATCCAATTCATCAGTTTCAGATCACCAAGCTCTTCACCATCGGCCACATCGGCGGACAGGAAATCGCTTTCACCAATTCGTCGGCCTACATGTTTCTTTCGGTGGCGGTGATCTCGTTGCTGATGCTCGGCACCGGCCGGCAGATGATTCCGGGCCGCCTGCAGTCGGTAGCCGAAATAAGCTACGAATTCGTGGCCAGTACCATCAGAAGCACCGCCGGCTCGGAAGGCATGAAGTTCTTTCCGCTGGTATTCTCGCTGTTCATGTTCATCGCGGTCTCGAACCTGATCGGGATCATTCCCTACGCCTTCACGGTTTCGAGCCATCTGATCGTCACCGTTACGCTGGCGCTGCTGGTTTTCTTCATCGTGCTGTTCTACGGGCTCTACAAGAACGGCCTGAAGTTTTTCAAGCTGTTCGTGCCGTCGGGTGTGCCGATCTACATCCTGCCGCTGGTGGTGTTCATCGAGGTCATCTCGTTCTTCCTGAAGCCGGTTTCGCATTCGGTGCGACTGTTCGCCAACATGCTGGCAGGCCATATCGCGCTGAAAGTGTTCGCGAGCTTCGTCGGCATGCTCGGCGCCATGGGCATTATCGGCTGGGCCGGCGCGGTATTGCCGCTGGGCCTGACTATCGCGCTGACCGCGCTCGAGCTGCTGGTCGCATTCCTGCAGGCCTACGTCTTCACCATCCTCACCTGCATCTATCTCAACGATGCTATTCATCCGGGCCATTGATCCGGCTCATCTCACCAAACCCAAAGAAGGAGTTCGTTTCATGGATCCGATTGCCGCAAAGTACATTGGCGCTGGTATTGCCTGCATTGGCATGGGTGGCGCAGGCGCAGGCGTGGGCATCATCTTCGGCAACTATCTCGCCGCCGCGGTGCGCAATCCCTCCGCAGCCCAGGGCCAGTTCGGCAACCTGATTTTCGGCTTCGCCGTGACCGAAGCGCTCGGCATCTTCTCGCTGCTGATCGCGCTGCTGCTGCTGTTCGCGCTCTAATTCACGGCCAAGGCCGAACAGGAGAAGCCCGTGGCTGAAAGTCATGGCGACGCCAAGGGCGCGACGGCCCATACCGAGGCGGAAGGCGGCCACAAGGCCCCGTTTCCGCCGTTCCAGAAGGACACCTTTGCTTCGCAACTGGTGTCGCTGGTCATCGCGTTCGTCGCACTTTATCTGATCGTTTCGCGAATTGCGCTGCCGCGCGTCGGCGGCGTGATCGACGCGCGTCAGAACGCGATCGACGGCGATCTGGCCGCCGCGCAAAAGCTGAAGGACGAGTCCGACAGCGCGCTGAAAGCCTATGAAAGCGAGCTGGCGGCAGCGCGCGCCCGCGCCCAGGCGATCGGCACCGAGACCCGCGAAAAACTCAGCGCAGCCTCCGAGGCCGAGCGCAAGACGCTGGAAGGCCAGCTCTCGGTCAAGCTCGCCGAGGCGGAGAAGACCATTGCCTCGACCCGCGAGGCGGCGATGAGCAACGTCCGCGGTATCGCCGCGGAAGCGGCCGCCGCGATCGTGCAGCGGCTGACCGGCGTGCTGCCGGACGGCACCGCCGTCAACAGCGCCGTCGACGCGTCGTTGAAGGGATAATGCCGATGTTCGCCGAACCGGAAACCTGGGTTGCCATCGCCTTCGTCATCCTGATGGCGCTGTTCGCCTATCTCGGCATCCATCGCACGGTGCTGAAGACGCTGGATCATCGCAGCGACCGCATCAAGGCCGAACTCGACGACGCCCGCCGCCTCAAGGAAGAGGCCGCCAAACTGCTTGCGGAATACCAGGCCCGTCACGCCACCGCCGAGCGCCAGGCCGAGGATATCATCGCGTCGGCGAAAGCCGAGGCCGAACGCATCGCGTCCGAAGCCAAGACCAAGATGGAAGATTTCGTCGCCCGGCGCACCAAGACCGCCGAGAGCAAGATCGCGCTGGCCGAAGCCCAGGCGCTGGCGGATGTGCGCGCCGCGGCCGCCAACGCCGCCGTGACCGCGGCTTCCACCATCCTGTCGCAATCGGTAAAAGGATCGGTTGCCGACGATCTCCTGGCCAAGGGCATTGCGGAAGTTCGCGCCAAGCTGAACTGACCCGTCTACTTCTTCTTTTTTGCCGGCTTCGCCTTCGGCTCCGGCGTCAGCGCCTGCGGATCGAAGCCGATATAGAAGATGTAGGAATCGCCGGTCGCTCCCGGCGGCACCGGATAGACCATGTCCTCGGCCACCAGGCTGAACGGCTCGCTGCTGGCTTCGGTCATCGACACCGTCGTCCGATAGACCTTGGTGGCGATCGTCTTTTCGTTAACGCCGCTCTGCACCACCGCAACCCGCAAGGGAATCTCGACCGTCGGCGGATTTCCGGCCGGGCCGGCAATGACGCGGCCCTGAATACCGATCCGCGCGATGATCTCGTCGCCGCTTCTCCGGCAATCGCGCGCGGTGCGCGTGATCGTCGCCTGGTAGCGCAGATCGGTACCGGCAGCCTGCTTGCCCGGCACACCCACCGCGAAGGTGGACGCGCCGGCGCGAATACTGACGGGAGGACAATCGTCCAACTCCCCTTGCGGAGGGGCCGGCGGAGCCGACGCGTCCGGAGCCGGCGTCCCTCCGCCGAAAAGACTTTTGAAACGGTCGCCAAGCGACTGCGCCGACGCCGGCTCGGCAAGCATGCCGCCCGATTGCCAGCGAAACCGCCGCCAGCAGGGCAATCCTGCGATAACTGTCCGGCCGAGCAAGCGTCATGACCACACGTTTGTCATCCATACGACGTCCCTGGAATCATCATTCGCCCGGCCGCGTTATAGCAGCGCAATGGCGGCAAACCCAAGGCACCTGTCATGGCACCTTGTCACGCCATCCGTCATGGCCGCCTAGCCGCGAAAATCCTCGTGCAGCAGGCCGAACAGCAGGTGATCCTGCCAGATGCCGTTGATGCAGAGATAGCGCCGCGCCAGGCCCTCGCGGGTAAAACCGCATTTCTCCAGCACCCGGATCGAGGGTGCGTTGGAGGGGATGCAGGCGGCCTCGATGCGGTGCAGGTTGAGTTCGCCGAACAGCGACGGCAGCAGCACCCGCAGCGCCGCCGTCATGTAGCCGCGATGGGCATGGGGTTGCCCGACCCAGTACCCGATCGTGCCGGCCTGCACGATGCCGCGGCGGACATTGGCCAGGGTGACGCCGCCGATCATCTCGCCGTCGGATTCCCGGAACACGATGAAGGGATAGGATCTGTCGGCGGCAATGTCGTCGGCATAGCGGCGCAAACGCCGCCGAAAGCCGCTGCGCGTCAGGTCGTCGGACGGCCAGATCGGCTCCCACGGCGTGAGGTACGCCCGGCTGTGTTCACGCAAATGCGCCCATTGCAGGAAATCGGACATCTGGGGGGCGCGCAGCAACAGGCCATGGCCGCGCGGGGCGAGCGCTGCCGGTCCGCTAGATGGCAAACGAAACAGGGCCATATCTCAAACTCCCCTGCCTAAACCCCGAAACCACACATCGGTGTTGCTTCCCATCCTTCGAGCCGGCCGCTTCGCGGCCTCCTCAGGATGAGGTTTTATCTGTTGAAACACAACTAGTGCAGCCGCGCCTTGGCCTTCGACCGCGTCAATCCTTCCGCAAAAGCGACCGCCGTGTCCAGACCCCTGCCGCTGCCAAGCGCGACGACCGCGGGCCGGCTGCGCGACAACAGACCCCGTGCGACGTTTCGCGTCGATTCGACGCTGACGGCATCGATCCGGGCCACCAGCTCTTCCACCGTCAAAGGCCGCCCATAGGCCAGAACATGTCGCGCCAGTTGTTCGGCGCGGGAGCTGCAGCTTTCCAGCGCCATCAATAGCCCCGCTTTCATCTGCGCCTTGGCGCGCGCCACCTCGGCCTCGGTCAGGGTCTCGACCGCGTCATTGATGACGTCGACGATCACTTCCATCATCTCGGGCGCGTCACTCGGATCGGTGCCGGTATAGAGCCCGAAAAACCCGGTGTCGGTATACGGCGCGTGGAAGGTGTAGATCGAGTAGCACAGCCCGCGCTTTTCGCGCACTTCCTGGAACAGCCGCGACGACATTCCGCCGCCGAGCGTATTGGTGAAGACCTGCAGGGAGAACAGCGACAGATCGGTTTGCGGCAATCCCTCCAGCGCCAGCGTCAGGTGCGCCTGTTCGAGCTCGCGATGCACCACGCGGGAGCCGCCCTTGCCGAACATCGCCGGTTGCGGCTTGGGCGCCGGCGCGCCGTCGAAGCTGGCAAACCGTTCCGCCACTTCCTCGACCACCCGCTTGTGATCGACCGCGCCCGCCGCCGCCACCACCATGTCCGGACCGCGGTAATGCGTAGAGAGATAGTTGCGCAGCGTATCGCGGTTGAAACCCTTTAGCGTCTTGGCGGTCCCCAGCAGGGAACGCCCCATCGACTGGTCGGGGTAACAGAGTTCGTTGAGATGCTCGAACACGACGTCGTCGGGCGTATCCTGCGCCGCGCCGATTTCCTGCACGATCACGCTCTTCTCGCGCTCCAGTTCATCCGGCACAAACGAAGGATTGGCGAGAATATCGGAGAGCACGTCGAGCGCCAGCGGCACGTCGGCCTTCATCACGCGGGCATAATAGGCGGTGGTCTCGGTCGAAGTGCCGGCATTGAGATCGCCGCCGACGGCCTCGATTTCCTCGACGATTTCGCGCGAGGAGCGCCGCGTGGTGCCCTTGAACGCCATATGCTCGAGCAGATGCGAGATGCCATGCTCGTTGGGCTTTTCGTCGCGGCCGCCGACGCCGGCCCACACCCCCAGGGCCGCGGTTTCGAGATGCGGCATGCTATCGGTGACCACGGTCAGGCCGGAGGGAAGCTTGGTGATATCTACGCTCATCCGGCAACTCCTTGTTTCGCGGCTCGGCTGACCGAGCGCACGAACCGTTCGACTTCAACCTGATCGTTCTTCATGATCTTGACGTGCTCGGGCCTGGTCATCATTCCTTCGAGCCAGAGTGGCAGCGCGGGGCGGACGCCGCAGGCGGCTTCCACCGCGTCGGGAAATTTCGCGGCATGCGCGGTCGACAGCACGATGTTGGGAATTGTCGAATCCGAGATATCGCGATCAGCCACCGCCAGCGCTACCGCGGTATGCGGATCGACGAGATCGCCGGCCTCGCGCCACGCGGCGCGGATCGCCGCACTGGTCTCGGTCTCGTCGGCGCGCCCGGCGTCGAACTCCTCGCGGATCGCCGCCAGCATCGCATCCGGCAAGACGAAACGCCCCGATTGCTTCAGCGAGTCCATCAATCTGCGAACGGTGGCGGCGTCGCGGCCGCTGGCCTCGAACAATAGCCGTTCGAAATTCGAGGAGACCTGGATATCCATCGAGGGCGAGGCCGACGCGTGAACTTCGCGCACTTCATAGATTCCGGTTTTCAGCGTCCGCGGCAGGATGTCGTTGATGTTGGCGGCGATCCGAAGCGTGCGGATCGGCAGGCCCATCTTCTTGGCGACGTAACCGGCAAAGATGTCACCGAAATTCCCGGTCGGGACGGTGAAATCGATCCTCCGCTGCGGCGAACCGAGTGCGACCGCGGATGTGAAGTAGTACACCACCTGGGCGACGATCCGCGCCCAATTGATGGAATTGACGCCGGACAACGAGACTTCGTCGCGGAAGCTGTGATGATTGAACAGCCCCTTCACGATTGCCTGGCAATCGTCGAAGGTGCCTTCGACGGCGAGCGCGTGGACATTGGCGGCGCCCGTTGTGGTCATCATCCGCCGCTGTACATCTGAAATGCGGCCATGCGGAAACAGCACGATCAGATCGACATTGCCGAGACCGGCGAACGCATCGACCGCGGCACCGCCGGTGTCGCCCGAGGTCGCGACCACGATGGTGGTGCGCTGCGCGCGCTTCGCCAGCACGTGATCCATCAGCCGCGAGATCAGCTGCATCGCCACGTCCTTGAACGCCAGCGTCGGTCCGTGAAACAGTTCCAGCACGAATTGATTGGGACCGGTCTGGTCGAGCGGCACCACGGCGGGGTGCCGGAACGTGGCATAGGCCTCGTTGGCCATGCGGCCGAGATCGGCGTCGGAAATCTCGCCGCCGACAAACGGCGCGATGACGTCGACCGCGACTTCCCAATACGGCCGGCCGAAAAATCCGGCGATCGCTTCCGGCGAAAGCTGTGGCCAGACTTCGGGCACATAGAGGCCGCCGTCGCGGGCAAGCCCGGTCAGCATCACGTCGCAGAAGCCAAGTCTGGGGGCCTCACCCCGTGTCGAAATATAGTGCGTCAAACCGCCCTCCAAAGGCATGGCACACCGCCAAGCCTTTGATATATAATGGATTATAACTTCACCCGAGGGTGAGATTGGGCACCATAGAAGATCGAGGCGTCAAAGGGTAGCCCGTAGGATAGGTGGCAGGCGACCAAACGCACGGAGTGAGATACTCGCGCCAATCGCTCAACGTCGTCCTCGCATGGTGCGCGATTGCGCAAAGGGCGTGCGGACCCGCGCGCCGCAGCTTCGCGTTCAAGGGACGCCGACACCGCCACTGTGTCGTCGCCCGACTTGATCGGGCGATCCAGTAGGCGGCGGCCTCTCAGGTTGAACATCGGCGTCTCTGGAATACTGGGTCCCCCGCTTTCGCGGAGGACGACAATCGAGTGCGGGATACAGCGAGCGCTCCCTCGCAATGATGTTGATGGATATGATTCCGCGTTCTCGCGGCGTGAATCGCCCGAGTTTTGCACTTACCTTTCGCCCCCGGAGGGAGCAGGGAATGCCGGGCGCACGATGCACCCGCAGCCCGGCGTGCAGAAAATAGAAAAGCACACCAGTGTAGTCACCACGGTCACATCGGGTTAGCCCGACATTCCCCGCGCAATGGTTTACGGTCTACCCCGCGCTCTCCTCGGTGAGCCTCGCTCTGTTGCCACCGTCGCCGGCGATTTGTCTTCGCCAACTTGACACCGGCGTGAGGGTGTCAGGACCACACGTCTTCGCCGTCCGCGTCAGCGCTGTTCGTCAATAGCGCCGCCCACGTCCACCGCATCCCGCTCCGCGTCCGTGACGATCGCGAGCCGCCCCTTGGAAGGAACGGGACGGCGTATTGATATTCGATAAATCGGAAGGCGTCAAGTTAAATTTTGAAAATCGGAATAAATGTAGCCCGGGTGAGTGCAGCGTAACCCGGGACCGCTCCATCAACCGGATTCCGCCCCGGTTTTGGCGGCGCGGCACCCGGCTACGAATCTCACGTCACGCAACGTCCGGGCTGAAGCTGTCTGGCGATTTCGGTCAACACGCTGACAACGGGCTCGCAGGCTACCGCCATCTTGCGATCTCCCGGCTTTGGCGCGGAATTGCTGCGGGCTCCGCTGGCGGCCGGCACGCGGATCAACACGGAAGTATCCGGAAGGCTGTCGAGCCGAAGCGCAATCGTCCGCGTCTGCTCCCTCCCGCCTGCCACGCCGGCACGATCAGCCTTGGCGGCACGATTGATGACGTCATCGGATGACGTCGATGAGATCTGGGTGACCTGGGTTCCCGCCAAATCGCGGCCCAGCGCATACTGCGCGACGCCGAAGGTCAGCGACACGGCGATCGCGCCCAAAATGCTTTTAGACAAAATGTCTTTTGATTTCTGAGACATGGCCGGGCCTGCCCATGGTCCATCGCCCCATGGCGATCAGCGACACAACGCCAGCAGGCAGCCCCGGTTCTCAGGCCTTGCGATCACTTAACCGTGTGCAAAATAATTTTCACTGGGCGGGAACGATGTCGGGATGTCGTGAGTTCACTCGACAGCCGGTTATCCCCCCTGCCCCATTAACCGGCGACGTAGGGCGCGGCTGTGGTGATGCCAGCCGCGCCCTGCTTTTTGCAGCAACCCGCCTCACCAACCATTCCGTCTGGGCTTTCGCAAAGCACGTCGCGCCAAGCTGCCAATTTGAGGCGTCGGCTCATTGGGTGCGCCTGGTCGGCGCTACTGTCCGGTCAAGCCATCAATGTGCCGTCTAATATGTAGAGCGCTGCATGCGAAGGACTTCGCCAAGCTTGCCGTAGACCGGCCCAGCCAGCCGAGCTACGGGACGTAATTCTTCCGAGTCGATTTTCCCGTCCAACAGCAAGCCATCCCTCACATGGAATATCTTGATCTCGCCGACAAAAAACTCGGAGCCTGACTTGCCGAATTTCACGACTTGATCCAGATGGCACTCCAGGCTGATCGGCGATGAAGCAATTCGCAAAGGGGACACCAAATCGGACGCTATGCAGGGCACTTGAAGCAGCTCCATTTCGCTGGTGTCAGGTGGATAGTCGGCCGCCGATTGGTGCATCTGATCAAGCAACGGCTCATCGACGATATTGACCACGAATTCTCTCGTCTCGAGAATATTTCTTGCCGTGTCTTTTCGCTGCCCATCGCGCAAGCCGCAGTTGAAACCGATCATCGGAGGATCGGTGGACACGAAAGTGAAGCAACTGAACGGCGCCAGGTTGGACGCGCCGCTGGTGGAAACCGTGGATACCCAGGCGATCGGGCGGGGCACGACGACGCCGGTCAGAAGCTTGTAGGCGCTCGATCTGTTCAAGTGTTCGGAATATATTTTCATGTCTTACCTCGATCGAGTGATGTCCAGTCGGTCCAAAAGATGCCGTCGCCGACAAGACGTGCAGCGCGCGCGGCCGAGTTACATACGTGATGAATGTCGCGCGGCATCATGACCTGCACAGGCTTTCCGCAAATCCCAGGGTTTCTCGCGCAAGCGCAATGCGCGATGCCAGATCGGTCATCAACGTCGGCACCGCGAGCATTCGAATCCCGGCTTGATCGACCTCGCTGGAATCAGCGCTATCGATCACCAGCCCGTCAATCAGATCGGCGTAGTGCTTTGCGATCGATGCCGATGTCGTCTGGATTCCCAGCTCCCTCATGATTTTCTCGGTCGGACCCTTGACCGCACGCCCCCCGATGATCGGAGAAACCGCAACGACGGGGACCTTTGCCTGCTTTATTGCCTGGCGAAGCCCTCGTACGGCCAAAATCGGATCGATGCTCAGGTAAGGATTGGATGGACAGATAATGACGGCCCCGAGATCCGGTGAAGACAGCGCCTCGGCCACACGCGGATTGATATCGGCGGTGTCGGCGCCATCGAACGAAATACCCCGTACCGCCGGATTGCAACGATGCTCGACAAAGTAGCGCTGGAAATCGAGTACCCCGATGTCGGTATGAACCTTGGTTCGTAGTTGTCCGTCAGTGACCGGAAGCAAACGCGACGCGATCCCCAGCTTCGCCGAGATTCTTCCGATAATTTCCGTCAATGTCTCGCCGGAAGCGAGACGCGCCGTCCGCTCGACGTGCAGAGCAAGGTCACGGTCTCCGAGCGCGAACCAGATTTCGCCACCGAGTTGCCTGGTGGCTTCCATGAAATTCCAGGTCTCGCCCGAACGCCCCCAGCCGCGAACTTCATCGCTCAGCCCGGCAAGTGTATAAATCACCGTATCGAGATCGGGACAGATCCGCAGGCCCAAATGATCGAAGTCATCGCCGACATTGACGACGACGGTCAGCCGTTCGGCGAGCAGATGCTGCAGGCCCAGCGCCAGCTTTGCGCCACCCACGCCGCCGCAGATGGCAACGACGGTGCTCGATGATTCAAGGATGGAGTTCAAGGCCGGCATTTGCAGCTTTCAGCGAAACATATCCATATTCTTCGGACGAATGAGAGCCGACGCGTTCTCTTCCGGTGCGTGACTGTTGAAGCCGCGGACATGCACGATCGGAAGCCCTTCCGCCCCCTGTCCCATCAAAAGCGACGCTGCCGCGGCCAGTTCGTCGCCGATTGCGATCTGGGTCACTCTCATGGCGCGGCCAAACAGGTCCGGAGAGCCGATGAGGTTTTGCAGCGCCGGTATCCCGGCTGCGCCAAGCGCCACACCGACGACACCGTTACGCCAGGCGCGGCCAAAACTGTCGTTGATGACGACGCCGATCGAGACGCCGAAATCGCGGTCGAGCGCCCGTTTGATCTCGCGGCACGACCCGTCAGGGTTCTTTGGCAGGAGCAGAACGCGGTCGCCTTCGACCGACGTAATGTTGGACTCGTCGATGCCGGCATTGGCCATCACGAATCCCAGGCGATGCGCGACGATGATCAGATTCTGCCTCGTGCGCAGCACCTCGGACGACTCGGATAAAACGACTTCGAGAAGACGGGCATCCTTGCCGGTCACTTCCGACAATTCCCGCGCACGCGGCGATGGAGCAATCCCTGCCAGTTCTACATAGCGATCTTCAGCCTTCGAGACGATCTTCTGGGCGATGACGATCACGTCGCCGCTCTCCGGAATAATGTTCGAGGCCGCGAGTCCCATTTTGACGATGGCAAACAGATCGTCACCCGGCTCGACCAGCGGGACATTTGGCAAAGCGGTATAGGTAATCGATCGACTCATCGGATCTATCCTGCGGCGCAAGCCGTCGGCTGGCGTCAGCCAAACTCGCCACGCAATTCCGGCATTACCCTTTCAGAGAAAAGACCCAGGAACCTCGCCTGGTCGGGGCCCGGAGCATGGAACACCAGGTGCCTGAACCCGAGATCGTAATAAGGTCGGACCTTTTCGACCACGTCATCCGGATCGGCCGAAACAATCCACCGGCTTGCAGCCCGCTCCAGGGACAGGGCGTCGGCAAGCCGCTCCATTTCGAGGGGATCCTCGACGCTTGTTTTCTCCTCGGCTGACAATGCCAGCGCGGCCCAATGTCGGGTGTCCTCCTTTGCTTGCTGTGAATCGGTATCGAAAGACAGCTTTATTTCGATCATCCGATCGATGCTGTCAGGCGCGCGATTTGCCGACGCCAATCCTTCGGCAACCTTCGGCAAAAGCGTATCGCGGTAAAGCTCCGGCGGTTTCCCGCTTGTGCAAATAAATCCCTGCGCGACCTCGCCCGCCAGCGCAGCGGCCGTCGGCCCGGAAGCGGCGATATAGATGGGAACCGGGTTGGCGGGCCGATCGTAGATCGTGGCGTTTTCGGTCCGATAGTACTGGCCCTCAAAACTGACCCGATCCTCCCGCCAGAGACGGTTCATCAAAACAACGGATTCCTTCAACCGCCCAAAACGCTCCTTGAAACCGGGCCACTTGATGCCGGTGGCGGGTACCTCGTTCAGGGATTTGCCGGTTCCAATCCCGGCAATGATCCGGTCAGGAAACATGGCGCCCAGCGTGCCGATGGCCTGCGCCACGATCGACGGGTGGTATCGAAATGTCGGCGTAAGTACACTCGTGCCGATCTGAATTCGGCTTGTCCTGGCTCCCGCGGCGCCCATCCAGGCGAACGAGTAAGGCGCATGTCCGCCGGTATGACGCCATGGCTGGAAGTGGTCGCTGACGAATACGGAATCGAATCCAAGCCTCTCGGCGAGGCAGGAAAATTCCAGAAGCACTGTCGGCGCAAATTGCTCCGCGGACGCCTTGTATCCTATTTTCAGCACGAGGCCTCCGGAACTGATGGTCGATTATCGGTTTGATCAGGCGGACAAACGTGAAAGCGCGCGCCGATCCGTCGCTCGCGTCAGAACGATCGGCAAGAGTTCGCCAGCCGTCTCTGCCGCCTTGCGGATTTGCGGGGGAACCTCCTGATACAATGTAGAACGCTGCGCCGGCTGGCGACCTAACGATGAAATCAGGGACTGCATCGCGGCGGGTGGCATTTCCTGACCGTGCTGGGTTCCAGCGGCGCGGGAGATGCTCTCGTTCATCAACGTGCCGCCCAGATCGTTGGCCCCCGCCTGCAGGCAGAGCTTCGCGCCCGCCTCCCCCAACTTGACCCATGACGTCTGGATATTCGGTATCAGCGGATGCAGGACCAGGCGGGACACCGCATGCATCAGCACCGTTTCTCGCAACGTGGGCCCTCGCCGGGCTCCGCCTTTCAGGAAAATCGGGGCTTCCATCGGGATGAACGGCAGCGGGACGAATTCCGTGAAGCCGCCGGTTCGCGCCTGAAGATCCCGAATCGCGAGCAAGTGGATCGCCCAGTTTTCCGGGCCGTCGACATGACCGAACATGATCGTGGCGGTGGTGCGGATTCCGGCGCGATGAGCACTCTCGATTACATCCAGCCATTCCGCCGTCCGTATCTTGTCGGGGCAGATGACGGCCCGCACGGAATCGTCAAGTATCTCCGCAGCCGTACCAGGCAGTGAGCCGAGTCCGGCCTCCTTCAGGGCGACGAGAAATTCCGCGACGCCGATCGAGAGCGTCTTGGCACCTTGCGCGATCTCGAGCGGCGAGAACGCGTGAATGTGCATTTCCGGCACCGCCTGTTTCACGGCGCGGCAGATCCGGAGGTAGGTCTCCCCGGTGTAATCCGGATGGATACCGCCCTGCATGCAGACTTCCGTGGCGCCTCGGGCCCATGCTTCAGACACGCGCCGCGAGACCTCCTCCAGCGCGAGATCATATGGTTCGCCGCGGAGGGCGGCATGTGCCTTGCCCTTCGAGAAGGCACAAAATCCGCACTTGAAGTAGCAAATATTCGTGTAGTTGATGTTACGATTAACCACATAACGCACAACATCGCCCGCCACGGATTTCCGCAACTGATCGGCGGATTCGCAGACAAATCTGAAATCGACGTCCCTGGTCTGCAGAAGCGTCGCGATCTGTCGCGACTCCAATCGTGTGCCTGACAACGCTTTGGCGACCGCCGCAGCCACCTGCCCGTCCACGCGCGAAAGGCGCGGGGCCCGCAGCAGCTGACCTACCTCGGCAGCGGAGACAGACACGCCAGGCGACCAGGAGCTTTCCCGGGCCAGTCCATCGCCATCGGAAGCCATCCTGACCCCCGGGGCCATCACGCGATCCAGCCAGATCTCCGGATGCTTCACATATTCCGGATAGATCGTGAGTCGTTCGACGAGCAAATGTCCTTCTGCCGCCGTTGCATCTGCAAGGGCGTCGATCGCGGGCCAGGCGGCTTCCGGATTGACGTGGTCGGGCGTCACCGGTGAGATACCGCCCCAGTCGTTAAGGCCGGCCTCTGTCAGCTTCGCATAGCCTTCTGGCATAAGGTTTGGCGGCGCCTGGATATTCATCGCCGATCCCAGGATGATACGCGCGGCGGCCAACGTCCAGCGCAGATCGTCCAGGTCGGGCTCTGCTGCCCGCGCAAGCCTGGTGCCGGCCTTTGCCCGGAAGTTCTGCACGATGACTTCCTGGATATGACCGTAACGGGCCTGCAATTCGCCGATCGCTGCGAGAGATTTGAGCCGTTCCCTGCGGGTTTCACCGATACCGATCAGAATGCCCGTCGTGAATGGAATGCGAAGCTCACCCGCGGCGGCGATCGTACCAAGCCTGACGGCCGGGAGCTTGTCCGGCGAACCAAAATGTGGGCCGCCGCGTTCGCACAAGCGGGAAGAAACGCTTTCGAGCATCAGCCCCATGGAGGCCGAAACCGGCCGCAGCATGGCCAGTTCTTCGCGCGTCATAACGCCCGGGTTAAGATGCGGAAGAAGCCCGGTCTGTTTCCAGACCTGCTGCGAAACATGAGCCAGATAGGATATCGTGGTCTCGAAACCCATGGCGTCGAGTTCACGCCGGGCCGAATTATAACGAAGCTCCGGCTTGTCGCCCAAGGTGAATAGTGCTTCGTGACAACCGGCGCGGCGGCCCTGCTCCGCAATCGCCAGGACCTCATCCATTTTCAGATACGCGGCGTGATGCCTGCTCGGTGACTCCGCGAACGTGCAGTAGTGACAGACATCGCGACATAATTTCGTAAGCGGAATGAAAACCTTCTTCGAAAAAGTCACGCGCCGGCCATGTCCGGCGTCTCGCAGCGCGGCGGCTTCCGACAACATGTCCGCGAGCGGCCGCGATTCCAGTTCCAGCAGCGCCCCGGGATCGGACCATCCGCGCCCGCTCTTCGTCGCTATGGGCATGTTCAAATCCCGACTTTCGCTAACCCAGGACGCTCAATCACCAGGCGGTCGATTGCAGCGCTTTTGGCGTCGCAATCAAACGGTAGCGGGTCCAGCTCGCAACTTGCAACGAAAACTTTCGTGTGGATAGCGATGGCTTCCGGTTTACCGTGAAGCCACAAGGACCGCCTCATCCGGTGAAACCCGGATGCTTCCGCTAAACTCCGCCGGGACGAGGCTCGCCGATTTTACTTTGGGAAAAGTGCACGTGAATCGCGCGCCAGGTTTCGCCTTCGCGCGCAAATACCATGGTGGATCGCGAGATGAAATCTCCATGGGTCCGGGCCTTATCGGGATCCGGCTCCGGACCGATCCATTCCGATTTGGTGGTGCGGTGACACCATACGGTGGCGAGGTCGCCCGAGATGACCCCCTTCAGGTCGTACGGTGTCCAGAAGCCGGTGGTGATGCGCGACTTGTAGTACTTCCAGAGTTCGGTCCAATGCGCGCGTCCATCATAGGTGTGGCCGTTCAGATTGAAATAGGTTGCATAGTCAGCGCCGCTGAAAATGTCGGGCAGCCTCTGCCAATCGAATTCCGCATTGGCCTCGAGGTAGTTGTAGTGCTGTGCCGCGACAAGCTCACGGTCCTTGGCGGAGCCGCCTTCCCATTTTATATCCAGCGTCCTGGTCATGTTCTGGTCCTTTCGAAGATGCTGTTGAGTTCATGTAAACACTTCGGATTCCGGCCGCCGGCGCCGAGCCGTTGTACATGGTTCCGGCGCACTATCGATCTCCGCGCTCGTTCCAGGCCTGCAGAACCGTCTCGGGCCGCACGGGAATGCGGTAGAGCAGTTCTTCGCCACCTACCCTGCCCGGCGCAATGATGCGCGCCAGCGCGTTGACGATCGCGGGACCCGTCGATATTACCCCGCCCTCGCCGACGCCTCTGACCCCGAGGGGATTGGTCAACGGAATGGTCTTGAAGTGATCCAGCCGTATGCGCGGCACGTTCGGGGAAGTAATAACGAGATAGTCCGCAAGCGAACCGGTCAGAAGCTGGCCATCATCGCCGTAAAGGATTTCCGACAGGGTGGCTCCGCCGATTCCGTCGACCACGCCGCCCACGATTTGTCCCTCCAGGAGAAGCGGATTCAGCACGCGGCCGGCATCATGAAGAACGTAGTAATCGATGATGCGGTAGTTGCCGGTCCGGACATCGAGCGCGACGCGCGCGAACTGCACGGCAAAACCGAGCGTCAGTTGTCCCTTGATATCGTAGATGAACTGGGCTTCCAGCGCGGTCTCGCCGGTATATAGCGGGCCGCCGGGCACGACGGCGAGGGCGATGTCCGCGAACCCCAGATCCGTCGGCGCTCCGTCAACGCCCACGATCCGCCCCTTTGCGATGCTAAGGGCTTCCGGCTTGACCTGCAGCAATACGCCGGCGTGTTTCAGCATCTTTTCGCGCAGCGCCTGGGTGGCACCCGCGACAGCATTAGCGCCAACGACGGCGCCGCGCGTTGCGAACGCGCCCCGACCGAAATCGATCAGGTCGGTGTCGCCGAGACGAACGGTAATGTCCTGGGCATCGACGTCCAGGATCTCCGCGCAGACCTGGGCGTAGGTCGTGATCTGGCCCTGCCCCTGCGACGTCATGCCGGAACGCACCAGAATCTTGCCCGCGCCATCGACGAGGACCTGCGCCAACTCGTAGTTCACGAAGCCCGAACCCTCGATGCCGCAGGCGAATCCCCATGCCGCCCGCTCTCCCGTCGGCAGCACTTCCACGTTTTCGTCGTAGCCGCTGTTCTGCAGGGCCTTGGCGAACGCGCCCGGGAAGTCGCCGTTCTGAAAGGATACTTTCGCCCAGCCCTTGGGCGTTCCGACCATGTAAGGCAGGTCAGCGGGCGCGATGAAATTGCGGCAGCGCATTTCCGCAGGCGAGATGCCAACGTCCTTGGCGATCAGGTCCAGCATGCACTCAAGCGGAAAGGTCGCTTCCGGCTGTCCGGCGCCCCGGTATGTCGCGATCGGCGTCTTGTTGGTCCCGACGCATATTACTTCGAACGCGATATTGGGAATCTTGTAGGCACCCGAGATGCCCCCGGAGGCTACTTCCGCCGTGATGATGCCGCTCGTGAACACATAGGCGCCGATGTCCAGAATCAGCCTGCCCCGAAGGGCCAATATCTTTCCGTCGTCCCGGTAGCCGAACTCGAGCTCGGTTTCCATCGCTCTCGAGTGGGTCGTCGCCTGCAAATGTTCGAACCTGTCCTCGATCCATTTGACCGGCCGCCGCAACTTCTGGCTCGCGTGGCAGACGACGATCTCTTCCGCGAAAGTCCGAGACTTGCCGCCAAATCCGCCGCCGACATCCTCGGCGATGACGCGAACGTTATATTCGGTAATGCCCAGAATGCTCGCGAGGTTCTGCCTGACGTTGTAATGCGCCTGAGTGGATATCCAGGCTGTAAGACACGACGTATCCGTATCGAAATCGGCCACGCATCCGCGGGTCTCGAGCGGCAAGGGCACCTGACGTCCAAACTTGAACGTTCGTGTGATGCGCCTCGGACTGGAAGCCATCGCCGACGGCATCTCACCCTGGGAGTGGGTGTAGGTCGCTGCAATGTTGTCGGGCCATGCTTCGTGCAGTCGAGGCGCATCGGGCGACCTTGCGAATGCCGTCGTCGTGATGGCGGGCAACGGCTTGTATTCGATGTGGACCAGCGCCGCGAGATCCTCAGCGATATAACGGTCAGTTGCGACGAGGAATGCGACCGGTTCTCCGACGTAGCGGACCCGGAACTGCGCAAGAAATTTCGGCATCGCCTTGCGTATGCTTGCATGCCAGTAGCGCGTGATATACGGCCGATCAAGAAACGGCAGGTCGGCGGAGGTCAGGACCAGCAGGGCGCCGGCGGCGATCGCCTCGGAAGCGTCGATCCGGATGATTTCCGCGTGGGCGTGCGGGCTCCGGATAAATACGCCCTGCACCATGCCTTCGAGATGGACGTCGTCCGCGAACCGGGTACGTCCCGTCAGAAGCCGCCGGTCTTCCTTTCTCAGCAGTGTCTGATCGTCAGTCATCGGGTCAAAACCTCGCGCAGGCAATCGCCCAACAGAACGGCGGCGACCTGCCGCCGGTAATCCGCACCGGCGTAGATGTCGGAAAGCAATTCGATGGCATCGAGTTCTTCCGTAACGGCAGCTTCGATCTCGTGATCCTGCGCCATGCCACCGAGACTCAATCTGCCGAGCGCCGCACAGGCATGGGGCGTTTCGGAGATTCCGCCGATCGATCCCACCAGCGTCGGCTTTCCGTCGACATCCGACAGCTGCGCCGCAGCGGATGCGATCGCAAAATCTCCGTGGCGGCGCGACAATTCGCGAAATGAAGTGCGAGCGGCCTGGTGAGCCTTTGGAACCACGATTTCGCAAAGAACCTCATCGCCCGCCAGAGCGGTCGTGAGCGCCGATTTAAAAAAGCCGGATGCCGCCACCCTTCGCTCGCCTCTGCCGCTGCGCACCACCATCGTCGCCTTGAGCGCAACCATGACCATGGGCAGTTCGGCCGCGGGATCGGCATGCGAAATGCTGCCTCCAATGGTGCCTCGGGCTCGCGTTTGCACATGGCCGATGTGCGCTGCAGCCTGGCAAATCAGCGGCGCAAATTTTCGAAACAGGGGATCGACGAGGATTTGCGACTGCCTTGTCATCGCTCCGATGACGAGATCGTTGCCTTCCTCACGGACTCCGCGCAAGCTCGCAATCCTTCCGAGATCGACGAGGATTTCAGGCGTCGCCAGCCTCAGGTTCATCAGAGGCACCAGGCTCTGTCCGCCTGCAATGATCTTGGCGCCTCCATCATGCCGCGCGAGCAAATCCAGTGCCTCCTCAAGCGAGGTGGGCCGGAACATCTTGAACGGAGCCGGCTTCATGCCGACAACTCAAGCAACGCGTCGACAATGCCCTGGTAACCGGTGCAGCGGCATATGTTGCCGGACAACAGCTCGCGCAATTCCGGTTCGGAACGCGGCAACGCGCCCTTTTCGGCAAGGGCGGTGAACGTCATCAAGACACCGGATGTGCAGAAGCCGCATTGCAATCCGTGACGCTGGCTGAGCAGGATCTGCAGCCTGGATAGTTTTCCGTCCTTTTCCAGCGACTCAATCGTGCGAAGCTCGCTGCCGTCTACCTGGACCGCGAATGTCAGACAGGATCGGATCGGTTCGCCATCGAGAATTACCGTGCATGCGCCGCAGACACCCATTTCACAACCAACATGGGTACCGGTCAGGCGCAGATGATGCCGGATAAAGTCCGACAACAGCATCCTGTCGGGAATATCCGCCTTTATGGCTTCACCGTTGACGCGACAAGCGACTTCCATCTTTCAACCGCGCTGCAATTTCTATTATTACAAGTCTGACATTTCAGTTTTATTATGAACTCTCGCCCGGCCCTGTCAAGGCGGGTGCTCAACTCCACTCAGGAGGTCGTGCACCATTCCCCTCGACGCACCGTGCCGTGAGGAACCAGGCGATGCTGGCCCTGCAGGCATTCTCCGAAACAATCGAAATAGTCGAACTGACCCTGAACGACCGAGAACACCGTCGCGTCGCCGACGGCGCCTTCACGGAGCACGCCCAGATCAGGTCTTCGAAGGGCGGCTGCAGGATTGCAGGTGGCGGCCCGAAGGACGGATTTCAGATCCAGTCCCAGACAGTAGAACTTCGACAACGTCGTCAACAGGTCGAACACTGGACCATCGACGTTGAGCACATGCACGTCACTGGATATCACGTCCGGCACGAACCCTTTCGCCAACATTCCTCGTGCCACGTCAAAGCCGAACGAGGCGCCGCCATGCCCGAGGTCGAAAATAACGCCTCGCTCACGCGCTTGCAGGACTTCTTCCCAGATCTCTCCATCCGACCGAAGCGGCGCATTCGGGAAAGGCTTGAAGCAATGCGTGAGGATGTCCCCTTTCCGGAGCGTGGACAGTACTTCCTTGCGCGTCGGCGGTGGATCGTCGATATGCGCCATGATCGGCACGCCAGCCTCCTCGGCGACTTCCAGCGCCAATTGCAGAGGCATGATGCCGTTCGTTCCGCTGGCTACCCTGCCGACCCGCACTTTGACGCCAGCTATCAGGTCGCGATTCTCGCGGATCACCCGGACGCATTCGCGTGGATGCAGCAGTCGCATATCGCAGCATTCACCGACCATCACCGGCGCGCTGTAGGCAAAAATGCCCGGAAACGAGATGTTCAAAAAGGCAATGATGTTCAGCGGCGCCCGCTCCACGATGAAGGACCGGAAACCGTGAAAATTCGCGGCGCCCGCGCTCCCCGCATCGACCATCGTCGTCGTACCGCTCCGACGGGCGATGGTCGCAGCATCCACGCTGATGGAAGTCGCCCCCCAATAAACGTGCGTGTGCATGTCGATGAGACCGGGCGAAACGATGAAGCCACTGACGTCCTGGACATCGCGGGCCGGCGTCTGAATGGACGGAGCGAGGCCGGCAACACGGCCACCGGAAAACCCCACGTCGAGGATGGTATCGATCCCGAGCAGCGGATCGATGACCCGTCCACCCCTCAGAATGAGATCCAGCATTGCTATCCCCCCAAATACGCCGCGGTCAGCCGCTCGTCGAGAAGCAGCTCCTTCGCCGAAGCCGTAGCGACGATGCTGCCGAGTTCGAAGACATAGCCGCGATCGCTTACTTCCAGCGCCATCAGTGCGTTTTGCTCGACCAGCAGAATCGATACGCCTTGCTTGTTGATGGTCGCAAGCGTGTCGAACACCTGCTCGACGAGATTCGGAGCCAGACCCAGCGACGGCTCGTCCAGCAGCATGAGCTTCGGACGGGCAACAAGCGCTCGACCGATCGCAACATCTGCTGCTGCCCTCCGGACAGCGACCAGGATGACTGCCGCTGCTTTTCCGCAAGGATCGGAAACAGTGCGAACACCCGCTCGATCTCTTGCGCGAGATCGCCTCCGGTGCCTGCCCAGGGCGTCGCAGCGATACGGAGATTGTCCATGACCGTCAGCGCCGGGAATACACCCCGCCCTTCCGGCACCATGGATGCGCCGAGGCACACAATCTCCGGCGTCGGCATTTTCTCGATCGACCGGTCAAGAAAGCGGATAGTGCCGCGCCTTGGCCTGAGCAGGCCCATGATCGTCCGCAAAGTCGTCGTCTTGCCGGCGCCGTTGGAACCGATCAACGTGACGAATTCGCCGGCCTCGACTGTCAAATCGACGTCGTGAAGGACGTCGGAACCGTCGCCATAGCCCGCGCCGACCTTTTCAAGCGCCAGCAAGGGCATGCCGTTCCAATCCTTTTGAAAGCCTTCGGCCAAGATAGGCCTCGATCACTGCCGGATTTCGACGAATCTGATCCGGCACCCCTTCGGCGATCTTTCGGCCAAAGTTAAGTACGGTGATGTAATCCGCCACCCGCATGACAAGGGGCATATTGTGCTCCACCAGCAAAACGGTCACGCCGAGTTCGCGCAGCCGGCGGATCCTCTGCACCAGAAGATCGCCCTCGCTCGGATTGAGGCCGGCGGCCGGCTCATCGAGCATGACCATCTGCGGACGTTTCGCCAGCGCGCGCGCGATCTCCACCATTCTTTGCAGTTCGTGCGGTAGCGTCCTGACGACACGGTTCCTCAAGTGCCAGACGCCCGCAAGCTCCATTGCCTCACGGCTCTGCCTCGCCAACTGGTCGGCATCCGCGGTGGATTGCGGCAAGCCCAACAGGACCGCGCCTAGTCCGGCTTCATTGCGGCTCGCGCAGCCGACCATCACATTTTCCTCGACGGTCAGCGTCGAGAACAGCCGCAAATTCTGAAATGTCCTGACCAGACCGTCATTGGCGACATCCCAGGTTTTGGCGTTTCCGATCTCATGGCCGGCGAATTTGATCTGGCCGCCACTCAACTTGTAGATTCCGCTGGCGAGATTGATGAATGTCGATTTCCCCGAACCGTTGGGTCCGATCAGCGCGTGAACCGTCCCCGCCTTTACATCAAGATCCAGTTGATCGACGGCCATCAGGCCGCCAAACCTCCGGCTGACCTGCGAGGCTGCCAGCAGTATCTCACCGGGAACGACCTGACAAAGCGCCGACGCGGAGCCACTGTCGAGATCGAGGGCAGGTTCGTCGGCGTCCGGCGCCGGCGCCGGCGTCGACATATCGAACCGTCGCGTTTTCCAGCGCAGCAATGCTGCTCGCACCCATCCGCCGAGCCCCATGGGGAGAAAGATGATCATCAGTATGATCCCGAACCCGTAGATCAACTGATAGTAGATGTTGGAAATCCTCAGCACCTCGGGAAGAAACGTCAATGCGATGGCGCCGAGAACCGGTCCGAACACCGTGCCGGGGCCGCCGACAACGACCATCGTCAGTATCTGCGCCGTCAGATCGAATGAAAACACGTCGGGACTGATGAAGGTGAGCATATGTGCATACAGCGATCCCGCCAGTCCCGCCAGCACGGCGCTGGTCGTAAGTGCGGCGATCCTGACCCACGTCACATTTACGCCCGCGGCGCCCGCGGCAAGTTCCGCATCGCGAACGGCTCTCAGCCGCAACCCGTAGACCGAATGCTGAAAGCGCGTGATAAATAAAAGCACGATGCCGAGCACGGCGAGCGCCAGATAGAAAAACCGCACGTCGGTATTCAGCAGGAAGCCTCCGATGGCGGGGGCCGGAATATTGCCGATGCCATCCATGCCATGCGTGACCGCGCGCCAGTTAAAAAACAGTTGTCGCATGATTTCGCCGAAGCCGAGCGTGGCGAGCGCCAGATAGTGCCCCCGCAGCCGCAGGGTCGGCGTTCCAAGGCACACGCCCGCAAGACCCGTTACGAGACCGGCAGCAACGAAGCCGGGCCAGAACAACAGGCCGCTGCCGCCGGCAGAAATCAGCGCGGCGGTGTAGGCTCCGATGCCGAAAAAACCCGCATGTCCGAGCGATATCTGGCCGGCATATCCAACAACGATGTTCAGACTTACGCTCAGAAGCCCGAAGATCAGGCTGAGATTCATGAGCTGGACGTAGTAGCTGGGCAGATGCAGCCACGGCAACGCACAGGCGAGCAGAAATCCAATACCGTAGAGCCAGTAGCGCGTCATCAAACGCGATCCTCAAGCGGGCCGCCGAACAGGCCGCGAGGAAAGGTCAGCAGCAACAGGATCAGAAGGCCGAATACAATGGCGTCCTTGAAGGTGGATGACACGAATACGGCGATCAGGATTTCCAGGACTCCGATGATCAGCCCCCCCACCACAGCGCCGGGTATGCTCCCGAAGCCGCCGACAATGAGCCCGATGAAGGCCTTTAGGATGAGACTGCCGCCCATCTCCGGATCCAGGAGAAAAATGGGTGCGACCAGGACCCCGGCGACGCCGGCAAGAATCGTCGAGATGATGAAGGTGATCGAGATCATGCGGTTCAACCGGATGCCGAGCAACTCCGCCATTTCCGGATTTTGTGCCGACGCCCTGATCCTGCGGCCGAGATCGGTACCGAAGAACAGGTAGTATTGCGCTGCCAGCGTCACCAGCGTGGCGCCGACGATGAACAGGCTTTCGGGCGTCAAGGCGACCGTTCCGAACCGAACGACACTCGCCGAGAAAAACGACTCCACCTTCAGCGCGTTGGGCCCCCAGACAAGCAGCGCGAGATTCCGCAGCACCAGCGAGAACCCGATCGTGGCGATAATGAACGAAATAAACGGCCGCTTTCGCAGCGGATAAAAAAGAAGCTTTTGGTAGAGTAATCCAAAAATTCCCATCACGACAAGCGTCACCACCGCAGCCATCCAGAGCGAAAGCGCGGAATTCGCAGCCGTGTAAAACACGAAAGCGGCGAGCATGACGAATTCGCCGTGGGCGAAGTTCAGTCCGTGGGTGGCGTTGTAAATCAAAATGAAACCGAGACCGACCAGGGCATAGATACAGCCCATGGCCAGTCCGGTTGCCAGTATCTGCGCCATGCTCCTGCCCTAGTTTCCGGCCGAAGCCCGCATCTCCTTCGCGGTCTTCGCCGAACCGTCGGGATCGAACCGGCTGATGGCCGCACCGTTCCAGAGATTGCCCTCGGCGTCCGACTTGTAGACCCCGATAATGCCATCGTAGGACATCTCGCGCATGCCTTCGGCGATCTTCTCGCGGTCAACGCCATAGCGCTTCATCACCTCGGCGAGCATATGGGTTACGTCATAGTAACTCGTCTCGTAGATGCCGGGCGTAAACTTCGTTTTCGCTTCATAGGCCTTGACGAAAGCCTGCACCCGGGGCTTCGGGTTCTGTTCGGGCACGATGTCGGGGCCTTCGCAGTATTGCCCGGCCAATTCCGCAGGGGTCAGGAGTTTCCGCAGGCTGGCGCTGCACAACGACCCGGAGCCGATGTGCGCGATATTGATGTCGAGCTGCTTCATCTGCCGGACAAGGATCGCCTCGTCCACGGGATGGCCCTGCGAGAAGATTACGTCCGCACCGTCATTTTTCATCTGAAGCAGTTGCGCGGTCAGATCCTTGTCGGTCGGCTGATAGGAAGCGATGGAGACCGGCTTGAGATGGAAAAGATCCTCCAGGTATTTCGTCACATTGTCGCGTCCCGAGTATCCCCATTCGTTGGCGACGTGCATGATTCCAACCTTCGTCTTCTTCAGGTCCTCGACCATGAAACGGGTGACGAGCTCCTTGGTGTTGCCGTCGTGACTTGTCGTTCGAAAGAAGTATTTTGCACCCTGCTGGGTGACCCTGCGCGTACTCGGTCCTGCAAAGGTCGGCACGTGCTCCTTCTCGATGATCGGCATCATGGTCAGGATCTGCGTCCCCAGCGCCGGTCCGAAGATCGCGACAGGCTGTGACTGGAGCACGCGATTAAGAGCGTTGATCGCCACCGTGTTGGACGCCTGGCTGTCCTCGATCACCAGTTCCATCGGCCGGCCCTTGATGCCGCCGCTTGCATTCACCTCTTCCACCGCCACCTTGATCGCATCGGCAAACGGCGAGCCGTATGCCGCCAGCGCCCCGGTCATCGGCAGTACGACGCCCACCACCACCGGCGACTGCTGCGCCACTGCCGGCGTTCCGACAACCGAACAAACCGTCAGCGCAGCGCCAAGGAAAGCTCCGCGAGACATTAATTTTAGAAGATGTCGCTTCATCGGATAACCTCATTGAGTGAGAAGTGAAATTCAGCCAGCCGTTTGGTCTATCGACGAAAACGGCACCAGGAACAGCTTCATCGAATCCGGAAAACGCCCCAGGACGGCGCGCATCGCCATCTCCGCGCCATCCGGATCTCTGCGCTCGATCGCATCCACGACATCGGCGTGCGCCGCCATGTCGGCCTGGAGCACCGCCGGCGCCATGCGCGGCAGCGCATAGAACCAGAACCGCGCTCCGATGCTGAGCAGCAAGCTCGATTGCTTCTCAAGAATTTGATTGCCGGTCGCCGCCGCCAGCGCCCTGTGAAAGCGTAGATCGCGCGCTACAAGCGCGCGAAAGTCCCTCGCAACGATGGTCTCGTCGATGCGATCCAGGGCGGACCGCATCACGCCGATGTCCTTTGCGCTCGCCCGTTCGGCGGCCAGACGCGCGCAATTGCCTTCCAAAAGCACCCTGGCTTCGAAGACATTCTGCACGTCCCTTAGAGACAAGTCGGGAATGCGACAGCCGATCCGGGGATGCCGCTCCACCAGGGTTTCAAGGGACAGTCGCTGCAGGGCGTCGCGAACCGCGGCGAGACCAAGGTTGAGATTCTCGGCCAGCGTCTTCTCGTCGACAGCCGACCCCGGAGGAAAATCGGCAAAAATAATGGCGGACAGAATTTTCTCGTAGGCGGTCTCCCGGCGGCTGGGCGCGGCACCGTCACCTTCTCGCGTCGTCGTAAGGTCTGACATTTCTGTAACGGTACACCAAGCGTGGATTATTGAAATTTCAGTTTACTCGATAAAGCATGATTGATACAGGATTGGTTGTCAAGAACGACCGGCGCCGGAACGAGGCGACAATTTGGGCAATATGGCGCGATCCCGTGCCTGCCGGTGAAACTTCGGTGAATTCGAGATGATACTGCGATTGGTTCGAGTGAGACGCGCGACGTGGTAGCCAACCCGGCCGACTTGACTGCCACCGAAGCTGCTCGCCGCCTCGCAAACGGCAGCCTCACGTCATCTTCTCTCATGGAAGCATGTATCGAGCGCATCGAGAAAATCGATCCGGCCCTGAAGGCTTTCATCTATTTCGACCGGGACCTGGCCATGCGTCAGGCCTCGGAGGCCGACCGCAATGCGGCCTCAGGTCCGCTTCGCGGCCTGCCTCTTGGCGTCAAAGACGTGCTCGATACTTTCGACATGCCTACGGGCTACGGCTCCGCGATCTGGGACGGACATCGGCCAACTGCGGACTCGGTCGCGGTTGCGCGAGCTCGAAGCTCCGGAGCGGTCATCGTCGGAAAGACCGCAAGCACCGAATTCGCCACGCGTAAACCGAGCGCGACCGTCAATCCTCGCAATGCCGCGCATACACCCGGGGGATCTTCCTCCGGTTCGGCCGCGGCCGTCGGCGCCGGGCTTTGCCCATTTGCCTTCGGCACGCAGACCGCCGGAAGTATTATTCGGCCTGCCGCTTTTTGCGGCGTGGTCGGCTACAAGCCCAGCTTCGGATATATTCACCGGGCGGGGATGAAGGTGATGTCCGAAAGCCTGGATACGATCGGCGTTATCGCGCGAAGCGTTGCCGATTGCGCACTCCTGATCGGCGCGGTTACCGGCCGGGACCTTGGCGATCCCGACCGCATTCCCGACAAATTGCCGAAATTCGCGCTCGTCATGGGACCGAGCAAGCAGGCATCGCTGGAGACCGTCGGCCGTATCCAGGAGATCGCCGATTTGCTTCGCAGGAGCGGCGCCACTGTCGAAGAAGTCGGACTGCCGGCAGAGATGGAGGCCGCTTATTCAGCGCATCCGACCGTGATGAACATGGAGATTGCCCAGGCGCTATCGTGGGAGCTGGCTTGCCACGAGAACATGCTGTCCGAAAACCTCCTCGAGCCAATCCGCCGGGTCCAGACGCTGGCGCCATCCGTGCTGGACGCTGGAAGAACCGCTTTTTCCGAAGCTCGCCGCAGATTCCGGGAATGGATCAAAGGATTTGATGCGATCATCACACCAAGCGCGGTCGGTGAGGCTCCCCATGGCCTGCAAAATACCGGCAGCGCCGAATTCAATATTCTCTGGACCGCTCTCCACGTGCCGTGCGTGACGGTTCGTATGGGAACAGGCCCGCTTAACCTGCCGCTTGGCATTCAAGTGGTTTGTGGCGAAGGAAACGACGCTGCCGCTCTGACCTGGTCGCGGTGGATACAAGCGAAGATGGCCTGATCGGATCAGCAAAACGGCTCCGCAAATTGGAGGCGGTACGCCCAAAGCGTGCAGGTCAGACTTCAAGCGGTAGCGGGCGTGCGACGGCGAGCATCTTTCGGCGCCGTTTTGACTTTGCCGGAAGTTTTGGACAAATCAAAGCCGGAGGGCGACATCAAAAGACTTCCCATATGCTCGGGAAAATGTCCGAGGACTCCGCGCATCGCGCGATTTGCCCACTCGGAGTCGCGCTCCGCAATCGCCTGGGCGACCTCGAGATGGGATTCGATATCTGCAATCAGTACCTTGCCCTGCAGCCGCTGGATTCCGAAATACCAGAACCGGGAAGCATTGTTGTGCAAGGTGACGAGGTTCTGCTCCATGTGGCTGTTGCGGCAGGCCGCGGCCATCGAACGATGAAACACCTGATCCATGCGGACAAGTTCTCGGAATTCCCGCTTTGCGATGACGGCCTTGTAGCCGTCAAATGCCGATTTGATGACGGCCACTTCGGCGGTGGAAGCCCGTTCCGCCGCCAGCGCGGCGCACGCGCCTTCCAGCAGGATGCGGGCTTCGAAGACTTCCTGGACTTCCCTCAGGCCCAACGAAGGAATCAGGGTCCCGATGCGGGCATGACGCTCGACCATTTTCTCAAGCGAGAGCCGGAACAGAGCGTCCCGAACTACCGCGATGCCCAATCCAAAATCTTCGGCCAGCTGTTTTTCGTCAATGCTGGATCCCGCCGGCAGATCGCCAAAAATGATGGCTGAAAGAATTTGTTCGTACGCATCCTGCCGCAACGAACCACTTCCCTGTAGCTTGTTAGGCCGAGCCACAAATCATCCTCCAAGCGGTAAATTTTTACTCTTCAAAGAGTTGAAGAAAGCAAATTGCTTTGTCAATGTCGGCCTCAACGCCCTTGCTCGATATGCCCGCTATCGAAGCGTCCGCAGCGCATCGGCCAAATATTTCATTTCCGCCAATGGTTCGGGTCCCCGGAAGGTCACGACCATCTCGGAGACGCCCACGTCCAGATAGCGATGATAGGCGGCCAGACAATCATCCGCATTACCCGCGACCGCGAACATATCGAGCACCTCGTCGCTGATGACATCACTGCCCTGCGCACCCGACCCGAGCCGTTGCGCCATTTCGATGAATTCCTCCTCCGGCAGCCCGCTCCCCAGAACGTGCCATTCCCTGGTCTTCGGTGTGGACCTGTCGCCGAAAGCTCCCTAAATCATCTTGCCTACAACACCCTTTGCGAAGTTGCGCGCGTCCACCCGGTCGGGACGCGCGACGCATGGAGCGTATTGGACGACGGTAAGAGGGCCCGACGGGACCCTGGGTTTTTCATCGGACGCGATGAGTTCCAGCGCTCTTTTGGTGAAGCCGGGCGTGCAGAGATTCGAGATCATGATTCCGTCTGCAAGCTGGCCCGCGAGGCGGATCGACTGCTCGCCCATCGACGCCATGAAAATCGGATAGTCCGGGCGCAACGCCTTGAATTCCAGGCTAAGCCCATGCGCGGAAAAAACCTTCCCGTCGTAATTGACGACATTGCCCTTCATCAATTCGCGGACAATCACGATGGTATCGCGCATCGCCGCGATCGGCTTCGCGCTGCCGATGTGCGCCTCCTCCAGCTTGTAGGCAATGCCCGAACCTATTCCGAGATTGGCCCGTCCAGAGAGAAGTTCGTCCAGCGCGCCCATCTCCATTGCGATGAGCGAGGGGTGGCGATTAAAGGGATTGAAGACGCCTGCCCCGATCTCGATCTTCCTGGTTGCGATGCCGCAGCCCGCCATGGCCGGCAAAACGCCTCGGCCGAACGGGTTCTCTGCGAACCAGATTGAATCGAAACCGCATTGTTCTGCGGCGACTGCGAGATTTACACATGCCGACGGAGCCATCCAGCCGTCCAGACGCATTCCAAATCTGCGGGTCATTTGATTCCTTGCCGGTAAACTGCAATCTCTATTGTGAAGCTTCTGACATTTCAGTTAAATGTTTTATATTTTCGCGCGCGATGGTCAAGATAATAAAGGCGTCCAGAAATGTCAGATGACGAGCTTTGCCAGACCGACGCCACGGGCCTTCGGGAGCTCTTCACGACTCGCAAGACGTCGCCGGTCGAAGTCGTGGATATTTTCAGCCGGCGAATCGAACGGCTTAATCCCGTCCTGAATGCCTTCGTCGCCACATCGATCGAACGTGCGCGCGCCGATGCCCTGCTGGCCGAACGGCAGATGATGGACGACGGCGCACCGCTCCTGCTCGGCATACCATTTTCGGTCAAGGATAACATCATGACCGAGGGTATCGTCTCGACTTCCGGCTCTCCGCTGTTTCGAAATCATCTACCCGCGGAAGATTCCGGTGTGGTCGCCGCCCTCAAGCGATCCGGCGCGATCGTCATCGGCAAGACGAATACACCGGCATTCGGATGGAAAGGCACCACCGACAACCTGCTGTTCGGTCCGACACCGAATCCCTACGACGCCAGCCTGACAGCGGGCGGCTCAAGCGGGGGTGCAGCGGTTGCAGCGGCAACCGCGCTGGCGCCGATCAACATCGGCACCGACGGCGGAGGTTCCCTGCGCATTCCCGCCGCATTCACCGGCACCGTCGGCTTCAAGCCGTCTCACGGCCGTATTGCCGATGTGCCGCCTCACACGCATTGGCTGCTACAACATTACGGTCCGATAGCCCGCTCGGTTCGAGACATCGCATTGATCCTGCAGGCATCGGCCGGCCCCAACCCGCGCGATCCGCACTCGTTGCCGCCAGCGGCGGACAGCTTTCTGAAGGCCCTGGACGAAACTCCGGCAAAACGCCGCCTGATCTTCACGACGCAACTCGGGTTCACCGATACTGTCGATTCGGAGATCGCGGAAATCTGCAGGACAGCAGCCGGAGCCTTCCGCGAACTCGGATGGGAAGTTGTCGAACGGGATCTCGACTGGCCGGATCCAGCCGACTTCGCCGGCGTATTGTCGGCGATCGGCCTGCGCTCCCGGCTGAAAGGATTTGAAGAAAGAACGAGCGAAATCGACGCTGGCATTCTTGAAATTATCGAGACCGCCAATCGACTGCCTGCGAATGCCTTCTACGATGCCTACTTCAAGCGTAATGAATGGTGCGCCCATCCCTTCAGCCTGTTCGAGCACATCGATCTTCTGATAACCCCGACGGCGGCCACGCCGCCCTTTCCAATCGGAAGGTCCTACCCCGAGACGATCGATGGAAAGCCTGGAAAACCATCGACATGGTCGCCATTTCTGCGCCCGTTCAACATCACCGGGCAACCGGCAGTTTCGGTTCCTGCGGGCAGGACGGCTGCGGGCCTGCCCGTGGGCATGCAGATTGTGGGGCCGCGCTTCGGTGACTCGGAAGTTCTCTCCGCAGCCGCAGCATTCGAAAAACTGAGGCCCTGGCCAACCAGATGGACGCTCGACCAAATGAAAAACCGGTGATTCGACGAGCACGGCAAAACCTCCAGCATCGAGATGTTCAAAGGCCACCCCGACCGATAGATAATAGCGTCACGAAATTCATCGCCGGCCACCTGGTCCGCGACGAACGCCAGGAGGGAGAGAACGATGCGCATCGGCGGGGCCATGTTTTTCACCGACTACTCGATGTCGCCGACCGAACTTGCGCGGGCGCTTGAGGATCGCGGCTTCGATTCGCTCTGGGTGCCCGAACACTCCCACATTCCGTTGACGCGCAAGTCGCCTTTCCCCAGCGGCGGAGATCTGCCGAAGAAGTACTACGACGTGATGGACCCGTTCGTGGTGCTGGGTGCGGCCGCGGCGGTGACCAAAACGCTGCTGCTCGGGACCGGCATTTGCCTGATCGCTCAGCGCGATCCGATCCAGACCGCCAAGCAGGTCGCTTCGATCGACCAGATCTCGGGCGGCCGTTTCCTGTTCGGCGTCGGCAATGGCTGGAACGAGGACGAGATGGCCAACCACGGCACCGCCTTCGCGAGCCGTCACAGACTGGCGCGCGAGCGTATCGAGGCCATGAAGGCAATCTGGACCGCGTCAAAGGCCGAGTATCATGGCGAGTTCGTGAACTTCGAGCCGATGATGGCCTGGCCGAAGCCGGTCCAGAAACCGCATCCGCCGATCATCGTCGGCGGCGCCTTCCCGTACGGCGCGCGGCGGGCCTTGCGCTACGGCAATGGCTGGATGCCTCACCGCTCACGCACCCAGTATGCGGATGTGCAGGCCCTTCTGCCGAAGTTCCGCGAGATGGCGGTCGAAGCGGGCCGTGATCCCGCGTCGGTGCCGATCACGATCTGGGGCGCCAAGGAGAACCTTGACCTGCTCAAGCGCGACCGCGACGACGGCGTCTCACGCCTGGTCGTCAGCTTCGATTCCGGCAAGGCCGACACGATCCTGCCGGAGCTCGACCGTTGGGCAACGTTGATCCGCCAGCTCGGCAGCTAGCGTCGGTGACGGAGCATGCTTGGCTGCTACAGGAGCGGCAAGACCTCGGCTCTGAATTTCTGCATACCCGTGAGAACTTCGTCGGCTGTCGAACCGCCGAATCCGAAATCGATGCAGCCGACGCCCATGTCGCGCAGCGCCCGGATGTCGGCGGCGACGAGCGCCGGCGGACCGGCGAACAGGCGGTGTTCGCCGTCACCGGCCTGCGGCGGCGCGGTCTCGCCGAACACCGTGACGCGAAGGCTCAGGCCGACCGCCTTGGGATCGCGCCCGGCTTCGGCAGTCATCTTGCGCAGGCGCTCCGCCTGGACTTTGAAACGCGTCAAACTATCGAGAGGATTCTGGGGGTTGGTGCCGATCGGATACCAGGCATCGCCGATGCGGGCGGCTCGTCGCAACGCCGGGCCGCTCTCGCCGCCGACCCAGATCGGCGGATGCGGCTTCTGCACGGGCTTCGGCTCGAAACCGATATTGGAGAATCGGACATGCTTGCCGTCGAACTTCGGCGCATCCTTCGTCCAGAGTTCAACGAAGGCGCGCACATATTCGTCGGTCACGGTTCCACGCGCATCGAAGTCCGGCGCGTCGATGGCCTCGAACTCCTCGCGCATCCAGCCCGCACCGACACCCAGCGTCAGCCGGCCACCCGAGAGAACGTCGATGGTCGAGAGAATCTTGGCGGTCAGCACGGCTGGTCGATGTGGCACCACCATGACCGAGGTCACGAGACGCAGGTGCCTCGTCTTCGCGGCGATCCATGCGATCTCCGTCAGCTGTTCGTGCCGCTCGCCGCGGGTGCCGCTGGGGAATTCCCCTGAGGCGCTGTAGGGATATTCGGCCGCGATCGCGGTCGGAATCACGACGTGGTCGCTGAACGTCGCATAGTTGAAACCCATCGCCTCGCCGCCGACCACGATCTTCGCAAGGTTATCCGCGGTCGACAGGGGTCCGGCGGTCGGTGCGTTGAAGCCGATCAGCATTTGTTGGGTCCTTCCTCGATGGACAGCGACGCGGCAACGGTTCGACGCGCCGCTGGCCGAACTGATAGCAGAATCCGCGGCCTTGCGCGATTCCGCGCAAGAAGGCCGCGGTCGGTTAGGCGATGCCCCGCTTGGCCAGCAGCGCGGGCACGCCAAATTCTTCGAGCAGCGTGCGCGTACGAGTGCCGGCCGATTGCGGCAGGCGCAGGAAAAGCGCCAAATCGACCGGATGGTCTATATCCATCGCGATTCCCGGCTGCCTGATCACCGTGGGCTCGATGCCCTGCAGACGCGCGGCATCGAGGTGCGGGAAGTAGCTGTTATCGCCGAAGCGAAGCGGCACCGATTCCGGCGGCGAGCAGACGACGGCATTGGATCCGAGATCGTCATGCGCCGGCGAGATCGTGAAAGAGGGCGCGGCGAGATGCGCCGACAACACCGCGTCTATCTCGCCGGCGCGGGCGGCCGGGATGTCGCCGGGCATCGTGATCATGCCGCCACGCCGTTCGCCCGCGAGAACCCGGCGGCCGGCGTTCACGCTGCCGGTATGTCCGTCCCGTGCGTCCTCGGTCACCATCCGCGCACCGATCTTTTCGCCAAGAGCTGTCGCATGCGGATCGACCGTGACGATCATGATGCCGGCCAGAAGCCGGGAGCCGGCAACGGCGTCGAGCATGTCGGTCAGCATGGTTTCGGCGAGAAGCCGGCGTTCTGACGGCGACAGCAGCCCCGTCAGCCGATGCTTGGCGCCGTTGAACTCCTTGACCGGAATGACCGCCCAGATGTCGCTCATCGCTGCGAGGCCATTGCGTCCGCTACGTCGAGCGTCACGCGCGCCAACATCTCGCGTTCATGAAGGCTCGTCATCCGGGTTCTGGCAATCGCGACCCGCGCGCCGACATTGCCGATCCTATCGGCGTCGGCGTGGTCTTCGCCACCAAGCTTGATCACCGCACGTCTCCCGGCCGACGCCATTGTACCCATCGCGGAAATCTATAGGCTAGCGGGAAACCAGCAACCAGCCAAAGCCGGGAAAGGACCATGCATCTCGGAATTGCCCTGCCTTTCGGCGACATCGGTGGCGACGGTCCGATCGTGCGCGAATTCGCACAACTTGCCGAGGCCGAGGGTTACGAAGGTCTGACGCTGGCGGACCACGTGCTCGGCGGCAACCCGGCGAACCCCGCCAGCGGCCGTGCGGGTGGGCTCGGCCTGTTCCACGACCCCTTCGTGGCGTTCGGTTTCATCGCTGCCTGCACGAAAAAGGTCGAACTCTCAACTCAGGTGCTGATTCTCGCGCAGCGTCAGACGGTGCTGGTTGCCAAGCAGGCTGCCAGTCTCGACGTGCTCAGCGGCGGTCGCTTCCGATTCGGCATCGGCGTGGGCTGGAACGAGATCGAGTTCGTCGGTCTCAACGAGAATTTCCACAACAGGGGCAAGCGGTCCGAGGAACAGGTCCAGGTGATGAAAGCGCTGTGGGCCGATCCCTACGTTACGTTCGAGGGCAAGTGGCATCGCCTTCAGGACGCCGGCATCAATCCCCTGCCGCCACGCCGCAAAATTCCGCTGTGGTTCGGCGGTCACATGGACGTCACGTTGCAGCGGATCGCAAAATGGGGCGACGGCTGGATGATGCTGTCTGAACCGCCGGGTCCCAAGGCCGTCGCGGAATTCGACAAGTTGCGCCGCCTGGTGGAAGCCGAGGGACGGGATCCGGCATCGGTTGGCCTCGAAGTCTGGACCTCGACCGGTTCGGGCACCGAAAAGGACTGGCGCGAGGAAATCAGCTTCTGGAAGAAGGCGGGCGTCACGCATGTCACGCTGCACAATACCTTCGGCGGCTACCACCACAAGCGCATGGCCGGCCGGAGCATGACCGACCATGTCGATGCGATGCGCCGCTACCGCAACGCGGTCGCCGATCTGCTCTGAGGAGAACGGCGAACGTGCGCCTCAGGTATCGGCGAGCGCGGCCAGCATGCGGTCGCGGGCAGCGAAATCGCCATCTGTGTGGACAGGCTGCAGACAGACATGCGTGGCGCCGGCCGCGAAGTGTTCCCGGAGGCCGCGCCTGATCGTGTCGGCGTCGCCCCACAGAACCATCGCATCGATGAACCGGTCGCTGCCGCCGTCGGCGAGCTCAGCCTCGGTGAAACCCTGGCGCAGCCAGCTGTTGCGGTAGTTCGGCAGCGCCATGTAGCGCGATAGTTCCTTGCGCCCGAGCGCCCGCGCCTTCGCAGGATCGGTCTCAAGCGTCACCTTCTGCTCCACCGCGAGCCACTTCGAAGGCCCGAGAATCGCGGCGGCCTGAGCCGTATGCTTCGGCGTAACGTTGTAAGGGACAGCGCCACGCGACTTGGCGCCGCTCAGCGCCAACATCTTCGGTCCGAGTGCTGCGACCACGACCGGCGGCAGATCGCCTGATGGCGCGAGCTTGTTGATGCCGTCGAGATAGGCGTCCATCGCCGCCAACGGCTTTTCGTAGCGATGGCCGCGCAGACCCTCGACCATCGGAATGTGGCTGACGCCAAGACCGAGAACGAACCGGTCTTCGTAGAGCGCGTTCAGCGAGACCATGGCGCGCTGCGCGGTGAAGGAATCGCGTGCATAGATGTTGGCGATCGAACTGCCGATCACCAGCTTCTCGCCGCTCGACAGCAGCCAGGCCGCCAGCGACATCGACTCGTAGCCCCGCGATTCGGGGTACCACAGGGTTGAGTAGCCATTATTCTCGACCGTGTGCACGAAATCGCGCAGTTGCGATCCGTCGAGTTTATCGGTGCCGTACCACACCCCAAGGCGTCCGAGTTTCATGTCGATTTCCTAAGGTTAAAGGAGTGGGCTCGGATTCTGCGACCGGGACCATCATCAGGCCGAGTCCATCAATCGTAGCCACGCGCCAGCAGCGTTTTCAGCTCGGCGATGGTCAGTCCTGCAATGCCCATGCGCTCCAGCGTCAAACCGGCTTTGTCATAGTGCTGCCCGGTAGCGATCGACGCAAGCGCGATCACCGCGTGACATGCCGGCAATGCAACGCCCGCCAGTCGACCGAGTTCAGTGAGGGGAACCAGCCCGTATGGAATATCTTCATTGAAGAAGCGGTGATCCACCGATGCCGGCGCCTTGATCCAGCGGTTCGGTTCGCTGTTATGGAAGGTCGAATAGGCCGTAGCCTCCGCTTCGCCCTTGCTCGTCGGTGTAGCCCAGTTGAAAGAAATATTCCGGCAGACTTTCGACATGGCAGCCGAAAGCCGCTGCCAGCGCGCACCGTTCGCCATCCAGCGCGTCGATGATGCGCCCGACCGACGGCGTGATGCCGTCATAATAGTGGTAGTAATCGCCGCCGGTCGATTCCACGCGGCCGATATTGCAGAGCAGTGCCGGCGGATGATGGATGGCATTGGTGTAGGGAAAGACCGTATCGAGCAGCGAGCCGACAGGACGAGATCGCGGGAAACAGCGGCGTCAGACGCTCGGCGAGTTCCGCGGTCTGCGTTGCCGGGAAAGCAGCGAACTTCAGTTTTCCGGCCCGACGGGACACCTTGACGCGCTCGTTCGCTGACCTTGCGGCAGATATAGGGAAGTGTCGAAGATCTCGCACGTCACCGGCCGACGGTGACCGGCCTCGCGCAACGTATGCGCCAGCAGCGTCAACGTATGGCCGGGAGCGGCAAAGAACACCTGGCCGGGCGTCGAGATGCGGGGCAATGGCCCGCGCCATGTCCACGTGCGCATGCGTCGGCCCCATCACAAGCACGGCGTCGGTCGCCCCGAATGGCCTCGCCGGCATCCGTGGTGATGGCAGCAATGGGCGTAAAGCCATCACCGAGCACGCCCTCATGCTCGACGCCGCCGCGCGCCTGCAGCGGCGCGATCGTCGCAGCGCTGCGCCCGTAGAGCCGGACCTCAAATCCAAGCTGGGTGAGATCAACCGCCGCCGCGCAGCCGCCGTTTCCGGCTCCGACAATCGCGACGCGCCGGATATCCGCCGCCGGCCATCAATCCACCCGAGTGCTCTCCGCGACGCTGACGCCGGCGCGGGCTATTTGAGGAAATCATTGGTGAAGACCTTTGATACGTCGATCGGGCTCTCCATGATTCCCATGTCGACGAGGGCTTTCTGCATATCTTCCCATTTTTCCTTCGTGGAATAGCCCAGACCGTTCTTCTCCGTCTCGGCCGACTGGGTGAGCTTGAGAACCTCGGGCAGCTTGAGCGCCGAATATTTCGGATCAACCGTGGGATTGGCCTTGAGGAAAACGTCGAGCGCCTCCTGCTCGTGGTCCATGGAATATTTCCAGCCCTCGACGAACGCACGGGTAAAACGCCTGACCAGGTCCGGGTTCTTCTTGATCAGGTCCTCGTTGACAAGCAGGGCAGTCGAATAGATCGGAAGCCCGACGTCGGAAAGCAGAATCCAGTCCATCGGCGTGCCGTCCGACACCACCTTGAGCCCATCGTTGAAGAAGAATGCGAGGCTGGCATCGACCTTGTTGCGCCTCGATCATGGCCGCAATGTTACGATCGAGCGCCACTTCGTGAATCTTGCTTCGGTCGATCTTGTTGTACTTGATGACATAACGCCATTGCTTCTCGCCGACGCTCTGGAACAGAACGCCCATGGTCTTTCCATAGAGGTCTGTCAGCGTTTTGATGCCGCTCGATTTCGGAAAGATCACCGCAACCGGATTCTTCTGCAGAATGACCGCGGTCGAGACCACCGGAAGTCCCTTGGCGTAGGCCATCAGCCCCTGATCGGCGGCGGCGTAGCCGAATTCCTCGCTGCCGTTGCCGACAAGCTTGACCGTCACGGTCGAGCCCTGGCCGGGGAGGATCGTCACATCGATGCCCTCCTTGGCGAAGAAGCCCTTGTCACGGGCCAGGAAAATCGGCGCGTGCTCCGATCCGTATACCCAGTCGAGACGTAGCGTCACCTTGTCGAGCTGCGAATGCAGGGGCGCTGATTGCAACCAGCATCATGATGGCAAGCAGGGTTCGAAAGCCTTTCATATGAAGCTCCATTGCTTGAGGAAGGCGGGGGATTCGAGTCGATGGTCGCATCACATGGTCTCCGGCGGCGCCTCGACGGCCGTCTGCCAGGAAATGAATATCCGTTCGAGCAGCACGACCGCGAGAAACAGCAGCATGCCAAGGGTGCTCAAAACGAAAATGCCTGCAAACATCACGTCGGTATCGAGCGACACATTGGCGTAGCTGATGACGTAACCAAGACCACTGTCCGAAGCGACAAACTCGCCGACCACGGCACCGACGACGGCAAGCGTGATCGAGATACGAAACGACGCGAAGATATAGGGCAGCGCCCACGGCAGGCTGATCTTGAAGAAGATCTCGCTCCAGCTTGCGCCGAGCGATTTCATGTACTGGATCAGTTCGGGTTCGACGGAAATCAGGCCCCTGGCGGTATTGATGACGATCGGAAAGAACGCGATCAGCGCCGCAATCACCAGCTTTGGGCGCCAGCCCAAATCCGAACCAGATGATGAACAGCGGCGCCAGCGCCACCTTCGGAATCACCTGCGCCGCGATCAGAAACGGATAGGTCATTTCGCTGACCCAGCGCGAATAAGCAATTCCGATCGCGATGGTGAAGCCCAGGACGGCGGCGATCGCAAAGCCGCCGGCAACCGCGATCAGCGTCGGCCAGGAATTCTGCAGCAGATAGTACCAGTGCTTGTACATCGAGCTGGAAAATCACGCTCGGCGGCGGCAGGATCACCGCCTTCACATGCAGCAGGTCAACCGCGAGCTCCCATAGCGCGAAGAACACGACGAAAACGCCGATCTGACCGAACGTGCGGGTGAGCGAGTTCCGGATCATGCTTCCGCCCCGGCCGGTACATTTCGCCTGTGAAGCTTGCTGCGGATGTGCTGCACAAGTCCGGCAAACTCGGGCCGACCGCGCAGTTCCTCGTCGCGCGGGCCGCGCGAAAGGGATATCGATGATCTCGTCGACGCGGCCAGGGCGCGCCGTCATCACGATGACCCTCTCCGACAGCAGCACCGCTTCGCTGATGCTGTGGGTGATGAAAATGACCGTGCTTTCGGTGGCGCTCCACAATTGGAGAAGTTCCTCCTGCATCACTTCGCGGGTTATTTCGTCCAGCGCTGCGAACGGCTCGTCCATCAACAGGATCGTCGGGCGCAATGCGAGCGCACGGCAGAGCGAGACGCGCTGCTGCATGCCGCCCGAGAGTTCATGCGGCAGCCGATCCTCGAAGCCGGACAGGCCGGTCAGCGCAAGCCACTGCCGCGCCTCGGCCTCGCGCTCGGCGAGCGGAACATCCTTCCGCGCGACTTCGGTGGTGAGCAGCACGTTTTGCAGACGCCGTGCGCCACGGCAGCAGCAGCGGCCGCTGAAAAACATAACCGATCTTGCCCGACAGAGCGGTCTGCTCGATCGGCGCGTTGTCGAGGCTCACCGATCCGCTTGTCGCCTTCAGCACGCCGGAGAGAACTTTAAGCAGCGTGGTCTTGCCGCAGCCGGACGGTCCCACGACGCTGACGAAGGAACGCGGTGGAATATCGATGGACACATTTTCGAGCGCCGACACGCTCCCGCCCTTGGTCCGATATTGCAGACTGAGGCCTTCGATACGAATGTGTGGAACCGATGCCATTTCGCGTCTTGTTCGAGACCCTTCACTCTTTCGATTCGAAAACCCCGGACCGAAGCTCGCAGCTGATTGCTTCGGAAAAGCATGATTCAATTCTGGCTCTCGGGACCCGCCGGTTTGTTCACGCAGGAAAGCGAGGCTGAGATCGCGTTCCGGCTTCTCGCCGATCACCATCAACACCGGTTCATTGATGCCGCTGTCGATGAAGGCTGCCAACCTATCTCGGCATGCACGCGTCGTGCCACAGATCGAGAATGCCTCGACCGCGTCGTCGGAAACCAGACGCGCCGCCTCTGCGAGATCGCGGCGGGAGATCGCATCGACGATGCGATCCTGATCGACCGGCACTCCGGTCACCGCAATGTTTTCTTTCAGGGCCCTGTTGCGCAGCAGAAAAGCGAGTTTGGGCCGCACCAGATCGATCGCCTTCCTGCCGTCTTCGGAGATGGCGAAAAACAGATAGGAAGCGCGACGCAACGTCGCAGGATCGCGGCCGGCGGCACGCGCACTCGCGTCCACCCTGTTCAGCGAAACCTTGCAGAACTCGGCAGACAGCCCGGCCGAAAGCGCAACGCCATCGGCGATGCGTGCGCTGAGGGCCAGCATCTGTTCCCCCATGGCGGCGACGTAGACGATCAGCGGCTGCGGCGGCCGAAATCCGAGGCGCGCACCGGCGAGTTGAAACATCTGACCCTGATAGTGAACCGCCTCACCGGTCCACAGGGCTCGCAGGCATTCGATAAACTCGCGGACGGCGCGGATCGGCCTGTCGACGGTCTTGCCCGACTCGGCGAGGAAAAGCGGATTGCCGACTCCGACCGCGATACCCACCGGGGCGGTTCCCACTTCTGCCAATGTCGCAAGCGACATCGCGGTCGGGCTCGGGTGCCAGAGATATGGACTGACCGCGGTGGGAATGACGACCGCGCCAGGGTCGTTCATTCGAAAGCCCATGCTCGTCACCATGGCTTCGCGGTAGCCCATGTGTTCGGCCATCCACAGGCTCTGCGCGCCGGCGGCGACGACCTGCCGCGCCGTGGCCAAAGCGGTCGCGGTATCCTCAAAGCCGTCAAAGCTGACGCCGAACCGCACATCCATCACGATGTCTCCTAACCTCCGACCCGGTATTTCTCGAGCTTCTTTGGATCGATATCGACGCCGAGCCCCGGCTTGTCGGGAACGATGAGATAGCCGTCGCGATAAACGAAGGGATCGTCGATCAGGTCATCGAGATAGGAGCGGCCGGCGATGCGGGTACGCTGCACTTCCTCGGTCTGCGTAATCGGAATGCTGCCCGGAATGGTCACCGCCGGATTCGCGGCCGCTACATGCAGATTGGCGGCGTTGCCGATACCCATTTCGGCCGACCCGTTGACGTCGCTCTGGATGCCCGCGGTATGCGCGAGCGACAGCAATGCCTTGCTCTTAAGAAAGCCGCCGGCCTTGGTATAGTAGCACGAGATCATCTCACAGGCGTCGTGGCGAATGAGGCGCAGCAATTCGTGCGCGTTCCAGCATCCTTCATCGGCCATGATCGGCACGTCGGTCCCCTGGGCGACGCGCGCCATCGCCTCCAACCCCTCGACGGGCTGTTCCATGAACCAGATGTCGTACTCCGCCATGCGCTTGATGATTTGCAGCGCCTCCTTCCAGCTTCGATAACCCTGGTTCGCGTCCACGCGAATCCGCATTTGCGGAACGGCAGCCCGTATCCGCTTCACCAGATCGACATCCCTCACCGGATCGAGTCCGACCTTGAGCTTGATGCAGCTGACACCCTCATCGAACACCTCTTGCGCTTCCTTGACCGCGGGCTCGATGTCCATCAACCCGATCGAGTGAGCGATACCGATTTCGCGACGGACGAGGCCACCGAGCAGCTGATAGACCGGCACCCCGTAAAGCTTGCCCACTGCATCGTACATGGCGACATCGAGAGCCGCCTTGGCGTAGGGATACCCCTTGACGAATTTATCCATCTTGAGATGGAGATGCTCGAAGCGACAGACATCCTCGTCCTTCAGCAGCGGGAATAGATATTCCTTGAGAATCGTGAGCGTGGTGTCCGGGGTCTCGCCCGATCGCGTGCCGAACTCGCCACCCCAGTCCTTGAGGACTTGCGCTTCGCCCCATCCGTAGGTGCCATCCTCAAGGATCAGCTTGACGAGAACATAGCGCTGCCCGACCGGGCTGAAATTGCCGGCCCAGGTATGACGCCGGCGCACCGGCAGGCTGACGAGATGGGTCTCGATTGCGGAGATTTTCATTCTTGTTGGCCTTGTTTACGTACCCACTTCGATAAGCCGATCGTTCGGAAGCAAACCGCCGGTGAGCTTTTCGAACCCGCCGGTGGTGATCAGGTACATGTCCTCGACGTGGAATCCCATGCGGCCCGGAACCATGTACAGCGGCTCCATGGTATGAGTGACGTTGGGAACCAGCTCCACTTCCCGCGTCTCGGTGAGATATGGCTCTTCATGAATGGTGCGGCCAATTCCGTGACCGAGGAATTTCAGCGACGGCTCGATACCGTTGCCGCGGCAAGCGCCGAGATAGGTGTTCCAGAGATCCGGCACACGCGTTCCCGGTTTCAGCATCGCCTCGCAGCGATCACGAGCTTCGATCAGCACCGACCATATCTGCTTTTGCTCCTCGGTCGGTCGGCCCATCACCAGCGTGCGCGTGACGTTTGAACGATACCCGTCCTTGTCACCCAACACCTCGATACGAACCACATCGTCGCGCTCGATGATCTTGTCGGTGGGTTTGCAATTGATGATGCCGCTACGCGCGCCGGAGCCGACCTGATAGCTAACCGCATCGGCACCGGCCTCAAGCATGCGGGTCATGATCTCCGATCCGACCTTTCGTTCCGACACGCCCGGCCGCAGCCCGGCAACCACATCGGCCATGATACGCTCTGTCAGTTCGCCAACCTGCCTGAGGATCGCGACTTCCTCATCCGTCTTCACCATGCGCGTGCGGAAATAAAGGTCGCGGGCGTGGACGAAACTTGCCTTCGGAAGGCGCTCGGTCAATCGAACGAAATCCATCGCCGGGAGATAGTCGAGTTCGATCGCAATCCGGCCATGGCCGACACCGGCCTCTGTGAGCGCGTCCGCGAGCAGATCGGCCGGATTGTCGGTAAATTGATTGTAGCTGCGGATATCCTTGAAGCGCGACTTTTCACGCGCCAGCGCTTCCTCGACATTGACGACGATCTGGCAACCGAACTTCTCGCCCGCAATCACCGTGATGGTGCGCCGGAATCGATTCATCGCGTGGCTCGGCACCTGAAATCCGGCCGTATAGGTGGCATTGTCGAGCGAATGCGCGACGAGTGCGTCAAAGCCGTCGGCCTTGAGCGCCGTGCGCAGTTTCCGGATGACAGGATCTTCCATGGCCGTTACCTCTAAGCTCGCTCTCCGGTTTCCACGAAATGCTTCAGCTCCGCTACATTCAGGCCATCCAGGCCCATCTTGCCAAGCGTGAGACCTTGCACGGGATAATCGATGCCGGTGGCGATCGAGGCCAACAGCACCATGGCATCGATAGCCGGAGTCGGGCACGCCGGCCAGCCGGCCAAACGCGGCAAAGGGCACGAGACCGTAGCCGATATCCTCGTGCACATAACGATGATCCAGCGACGGCGGCGACTTGATCGTCTTGTTCGGCTCGCTTTCCTCGCAGGCGCGGGCGATCGAGCCGCTCTCAAAGGCTTCCCTGCTGGTCAGCCCCGCCATATAGAAATTTTCCAGGAAAGGCCGCGCCGGCACTTCAAGCCGCTTCGCCACCGCCATTCGCTCTTCATCGATCGCCTGGCAGGCACGGCCAACCGCATCGGTGATGCCTTCCTTGTAAAACAGGAAACCGCCGTCGGTACGCTGGATCCATCCGGCATTGAGGATCATGCCTGGCGGATGGAAGACCGCGTTCATGTTGCCGAGCGCCGTCTCGATAACGCTCGATGCCTTGACGGTTTCGGGATAGATCGCATGAACGATCTCGAACATCTCGTCGGCATGACGGCCCGGAAGCGCGGCGAACCGTTGCTTCCGCGTATAGGAATAGATGCCAACGGTCGCAGGCCCTTCCATTCGGGTGACATAGGTGAGCGAAACGGTTTCACCGGTCTTCACCGGGCCGCGATAGCCCGCGCTGCGCAGTTCCTTCAGGAAATGCAGGCCGCCTCCGGTATGACCGGGATTGAGAAAGATCGGTACCTTGCCGTCGATCAGTCCAGCCAGAGCAGCCGCGTAGTGGGCATGCGCGCTGGAAGGAACGACAAGCATGATCAGGTCGACGCCGTCGATTGCATCCGCAACATCGGTCGTCATCCTGGCGACCGGAAACAGGCCCTGCTGGATACCCCGTGCGTGGATGCCGCCGGCTTTGCGCAATGGTTCAAGCGCCGCTTCGCGACGCGCGTGAAGATGAACCGTATAGCCGCGCGCCGTAAGGTCGGCCGCCGCCGCACAGCCGCCATGACCCGCGCCAAGCACTGCAATCGTTTTCACCCTGCCCGCAGCCATTTTCGTTACCCGATTTTGAGCAGCTGGTCGGTTTGGGCGTAGTCAGACAACAGTTCACAGCCCATGGTCCGTCACCACCACCATGTCCTTGTTTTGCATTCCAAAGCCGTAGCCGGTCCGGTAACAGAGCGGCTCGAAGCCCAGGACCATTCCCTCCTCCAGCGCGGCATCCTGCGTCGAGCCGATGATGGGTGTGTGGCCGAGGTAGGGATCTTCGTGCAGAAAAAGACCGATGCCGTGTCCGACAAAGGAAATCGGCGGCAGCTTGCTCATCGCAAGCCTGGCAATGAATGCGTCGTAGATGGCGCGGCAACTCGCGCCCGGCCTGATCCGCTTGAGAATGTCGTGCTTGCAGTCGGTCAGCACCTTCCAGATCTCGTCGGCATGCGGGGGAGCCTGCTGGACGACGGCCGTGCGGCAGACCCCGGCGTGATAACCATCGATGACCGGAAAAATCTCGACGCGGCAAACGTCGCCGCGCGCCCAGCTTCCGGAAGCTTGGCCCGACATTGGGCAGTTCGCTTCGCTCGCCGGTCGCAACGATCATCAGCTTGAATTGCTGCGCGCCGAGTTCATAGACATTGCGCGTCAAATGCGCGGCAATGTCCATTTCGGTGTCGCCGGGAATAACTGCCGAAATCGCGTCCGTAATCGCCCGGTCCGCGATTCGAGAAAGCTTGCGCAGCAGATCGATCTCCTGCCGGGTTTTGATCTGACGCAGCCTTGCGAAAATCCGGTCGCAGTCGACAAAGCTTGCATCAGGCATGAGCTTTTGCAGGCGCGCAAAGTCCGACGCCGGGAGATAACCGAGTTCGATCCCGATCCGCGCCTTTTCCAGTCCGAGCTGCCTGAGCAGAGTCGACAAGACCTGCATTGCATCGTCGCCAAACTCCGCCCAGACGGCAAGGCAAGCATCGGGCGCCTTGGCTCGGATCGTGGTCTGTTCCATGTCGACGCCAAACAGCGCGGCCTGGCCATTGGCGGTAACGACCGTCATCGCGTGCCGATGACGCATCAGGGGCTGCGACGGAACGACAAAGCCGGCCACATACGCAAAATTTTCCGGCGAACAGGAAATGATCGCGTCAAGCCCGCTTTCCGCAATAGCCAGCCGTTGCCGGGCAATGATCTCGCTTCGCATGCGCGTTCCGTCGCAATGGACCGTGGGCGTCCGAGCCCTCGGCCCAACTGTGATCACAGATTGTGATCACATCTGTGGACGGAATGGGAGTCAAGCGAATAAGATCGGCTCGCTGCGCCAAACTTTGTGCAGTACTGATGACGTCAAATTTGCCCTTGCGGTTCGATGGACCGGTCAGGGAACGCGAGCCGGTTCGGATCATGACAGAACAAACAATTGAACCGGCTGGAAGAATTGGCGAAAGTCTTCCCGGGCATTCGACGCGACCCGCGATAGGGTCGGTGTCGCAGCGCGTCTATCGGACATTGAGCGAACTGCTGACCACGGGCGGTTTTCAGCCCGGCGAAAGTGTGAGCTTGCGCAACCTTGCGAAGCGACTTGGCACCAGCGCGATGCCGGTGCGCGAGGCCGTCAACCGTCTGATCGCCGAGCAGGCCCTGCAAATGATGCCCAATCGGCAGGTCATCGTTCCGCGCATGACGCGACGGAAGTATTTCGAGCTCGTGCGGGTGCGGCAACTGCTCGAAGGCATGGTCGCCGGCGAGGCCTGTGACAACATGACGGACAAGCTGCTTCGTGAACTCAACGAAGATAACAAGCAGCTATTTCAGGCCCTCACCGGCGAATCGATCGCCGAAATTCTTACCCGCAACAAACAATTCCATTTCAAGCTGTATGGCGCTGCGCAGTCCGAAGTCCTGATACCGATCATCGAGGGGCTGTGGATGCAGACTGGACCTTTTCAGGCGCTGTCGCTGTCGCGGCAAAAACCGCTCTGGAAGGGGCGCCGTCACACCGCGCTCCTTAAGGCGCTGCGCCAGCGCAACCGCGAAAGCGTCGCCGCTGCAATCAAGGGGGACATCGGCGACGTGGCCGAGATGCTGATGCAGATCGGAGTTTTCGAGAAATAGTTACGGGCAACTCCGGATTGCACTCAGCGCCAATTGAAGCGGGCGCCAGGCCTCGCGCCGTCGACGGTGAGCCGCACCATTCACGCATTCGAACGAACCCGCGCATCGATCTCCAGCGGCTCATTCCGGACCACGGATATACTGAGTGCGATGGTCCCGGATCAGCAGCACACCGCTCGCGCGCTGCGAAGCATCCGGGACACGCGTGTCGGACGCTCTACGCCACCCGCGGCGTCTTGTTGCGGGAGTTGCGCTGGAAGAACAGCGCCTGGCTGGCGACGGCCGAGACCATCGCCGGCTGGAACGGCTTTGAGATCAGGAACGCCGGTTCAGGGCGTTCGCCGGTCAGGAAGCGTTCGGGATAGGCGGTGATGAACACCACCGGGACCTCGAAGGTCTTGAGCAGTTCGTTGACCGCGTCGAGACCCGAACTGCCGTCGGCGAGCTGGATATCGGCCAGGATCAGGCCCGGCTTCTTGTTCTTGGCGAGCGCCACCGCGTCGGAATGGGTGCGGGCGACGCCGATCACGTTGTGGCCGAGGTTTTTTACCAGGCTCTCGAGATCCATCGCGATGAAGGTCTCGTCCTCGATGATCAGCACGTCGGTGGCGATCTCGGCGGCCATTTCGCGGCCGGCGGCATCCGCCAGCCTGCGGGTTTCGGCCACATCCGTCGCCAGAATGAACGCCACTTCTTCTTCCGAGAAACCTTCCAGCGACAGCAGCAGGAAGGCCTGGCGCGGCAGCGGCGTGATGTTCGACAGCCGGCGCTCCGACGGCATCGGCAACGTTGTCACATCGGCATCGTCGTTGAGCGAGACCGAATTCCAGATCTGGGTGAACAGCCGGAACAGCCCGGCGCGTGGTCCGTGCTGCTCGTCAAGCAGCGAGCCATCCTGCAGCATGGCTTCCAGCATGGCGCCGACATAGGCGTCGCCGGAGGCCTGGTTTCCGGTCAGCGCCCGGGCATAGCGCCGCAGCAACGGTAAGTGTTCGGCAACGAGCTGTGATCGGGACATCCCCACTCCATCTGTCTTGTTCGGGTCAAGCCTGTCGACTAGGGGGTGACCCTGTTCCCCGCTGTGCCTGTTTACGCTTGAGCCCGATAAAAGTTCCATGGTTCCGGGAACTTTATGGTCCAGTTTGAATTAGCTACGGAATGCAGATGCTACAAGGGTTCTGAAATCAAGGATAACTCTCTATTTTTCAGAGACTTAACTCCTGGGGAAGCGTGGAACAGCTCATGAAAGATATCAAGTCCCAAGGCAAGCCGGGCGGCCTCAATGCCGAGATTCAGTCGCGAATCGGGCATCAGCTCCGCGCCATGTACGACGATGTCGTGCGGCAGGGGGTGCCGGACCGGTTCGCCGAACTGATCCGGAAGCTCGATACACCCCAGGGGGCAGCGCGAAGCCGCCGAGCAGACGGCCAAAAATGACGGGAGGGATTGATGCCCCTCACAGATTCACTCCGCGACGATATCCTGGCGTCAGTCCCGAGCCTGCGCGCGTTCGCGATCTCGCTTTCCGGCAATGGCGACCGGGCCGACGATCTGGTCCAGGAAACCCTGCTGCGGGCGCTGGCCAATATCGACTCGTTCCAGGTGGGCTCCAACCTGCCGGCCTGGCTGTTCACGATCCTGCGCAACCTGTTCCGCTCGGACTACCGCAAGCGGCGGCGGGAAGTGGAGGATGCCGACGGCAGCTATGCCAAGACCCTGAAAACCCAGCCGGCGCAAAACGCGCATCTGGAGTTCGAGGAATTCCGCGCCGCCCTCGACAAGCTTCCGCAGGACCAGCGCGAAGCCCTGATCCTGGTCGGCGCCTCCGGCTTCTCCTATGAAGACGCCGCGGCGATCTGCGGCTGCGCGGTCGGCACCATCAAGAGCCGCGTCAACCGCGCGCGCTCGAAACTCAGCGCCCTGCTCTATGTCGACGGCGCCGACGATTTCGGTCCCGACGATACCGTGCGCGCCGTGATCGGCGGCAGCGGCGGGTAGTTCGTCTCACGGCTTGAACAAGGAAAAGCGGCCACGATGTGTGGCCGCTTTTTTGTTATGCGTAATTCGTAGGGTGGGCAAAGCGCGCGAGCGTGCCCACCCTAGTTCAACGCGGAAATGGTGGGCACGGCGCAAGCGCCTTTGCCCACCCTACGAGCTTCTGCCTCACCGCTTCAGCGGCGCCGATAATTGTTCGGTGCGGTCTCGCTCGGTCATGTCGATCACGGTTTCCATCGGCGCGGTGAGTTCGTAGACATAGCTCACATCGGTGAAGTACCGCTTCGATGTGCCTCCCAGCGCCTCCGGCGCGACGCGATCGAGCAGGATGACGCCGAAATCGCTGTCCTCGCGGCGGGTCGCCGCGCTGGTGTTGAATTCTTCCCAGCGAAAATGAAATGTCGCGTCGGGCGCATCCTCGGTCACTTCCCAATGCGCGACGATGTGGGGGTGCTTGCCGACCAGCGAAAGCCCTTCGTCGGAATGCGACGCCAGTTCAAAGAACAACAGCGAGAGAGACTGCGCCGCCCGCGCGCTGATGGCAATATCGGGACCGCTGACCGCGATGCGCTCGGCGTGCGGAATGGCGCGGGCCTCGAACAGCCCTTTCAGCATGACGCCCTGCCACTGGCTTTCGCTGAGCAGCGAAACCACGTTCGACATCGCATGGATGCGGCCGATCAGGAGTTCGCGGGCGACATCGACGTCGGAACCATGGCGCAGCGTGCGCGTCACGATCGACTGGATCACCGCCAGGATATTCTTGACCCGGTGGTTGAGCTCGTCGATCACGGCGGTCAGGCGGCGCTCGAAGCCGATCCTGACCTCGATTTCACGGCTCAGCCGCAGATTATTGTAGGCGACATATCCGAACAGCCCGCAGACGATGCTGGTCAGCGCGAGACCGATGGCGGCCACGATGGCGGCGGTCTGCTGTGCGCGCATGACGGAGTTGGTCTTGGCGTAATAGCCGAGCGACCAGTCGCGGCTGCCGAACATCACCGTTCTCGTCATCGACGGCGCCGACTCCAGCTGTTCTGCGCTCCTTGACGTGACGATGCCCTGATCGTTGGCGATCAGCTCGCCGCCGGCGCTCCGCGGGTCTTTCAGCACCACCGAGAACAGCGACAGATCGTCGTTGGTCAGCATCAGCGGCGCCAGCTCATACGAAAATGTCACAAAGCCCGCGGGCTGGGCGGAGCCTTCCTGCAGCACGGGCGCGGCCAGCACCAGACCGATCGGCCCATCGGCGCGCAACAGCGGGATCGGATCGGATGCGACAGGTTTGCCATCGGCCATGGCCCGCGCGAACATCGGTCCCAGAACCGGATTTTGATTCAGCGCGCGGCCCGGGAAAGCCATCGTTACCGCATTGCGCGGTTCGAGATCCATCAACACGTCGATCGAGATTGTCGAGCGATTTGGTATCGAGCGGCTTGTCGTCGAAGTTGCGGATGGCCGGATTGGAAAATCCGGCAGCTTGCCAACTCGGCGTGCGCGGCCTCCGGAGCTCGCTCGGCTTGAGCCGCGCGATCCAGCTTGCGACGACGAAATCGGTCTTGAAGGCATAGATCGAGGACCGCAGCGGCTGCAGCATATTGGCCTTGATCACCGAGGGCGCGCGGAACAACCCCGATGCGACGCGGGCCAGCAGTTCACGCTCGGTCAGGCGGTCCTGCACCAGGCTGGCGTGAACGTCGATCGGCGCGCGCCAGCGCAATCCGATCAAGCGCCAGTTCCTGATCGTGGACGCGATAGGCCGCAAGCACCGGAGAGCAGAACCCCGATAAGCGCGATAAAACCGATGATGAAACCCAGCCGAACCACTCGCTTACTCGAAAATGAGGAGTTGGCGAAGAAGCACCTGCCGTCCGCCGGGGCGGCAACAAACCGAAACAGGATGAGGGCCATCCGTCTGGCATAATGGAGCAGCGATCATCGGTACACAACTACGGTTGGCGAGCAGGAACGAGAAGAGCGGCCGCAAGGTTAAGGCGGTCGGCCGAGTCCAAGGGATGTCAATCACGGCAGATAGATTTTGTTCCGGCGGGATGCAAAAATCTTTCTCAACGTCATTCCGGGACGATGCAAAGCATCGAACCCGGAATCTCGAGATTCCGGGTCTGGTCCTTCGGACCATCCCGGAATGACGGCGGTTGGATCACCGCCACAAACCCCTATCAGCCCGCCTTGGCACGCGCCGGCGGGCTGAGGCCGCCCTTGGCCTCGATGAAGCCGATAATGCGGTCGAGGCCCTCGCTCTTCTTCAGATTGGTCATGACAAAGGGCCGTTCGCCCCGCATCGCTCGGGCGTCGGTGTCCATTTTCTCCAGCGAGGCGCCGACATGCGGCGCGAGGTCGATCTTGTTGATGACCAGAAGATCCGACCGGGTGATGCCGGGGCCTCCCTTGGACGGGATCTTGTCGCCGGCGGCGACATCGATGACATAGATCGTGAGATCGGCCAGTTCGGGCGAGAAGGTGGCGGCGAGATTGTCGCCGCCGGATTCGATCAGCACCAGATCGAGATCGGGAAATTTGGCGCGCATGTCGGCGACCGCGGCGAGATTCATCGAGGCGTCCTCGCGGATCGCGGTATGCGGGCAGCCGCCGGTCTCGACGCCGGCGATGCGATCGGGGGTCAGCGATCCCGAGCGCACCAGGAATTCCGCATCCCATTTGGTATAGATGTCGTTGGTGATCGCGGCGATGTCGTAGCGCTCCCGCATCGCCTTGCAGAGCAGATCCATCAGCGCGGTTTTTCCCGATCCGACGGGACCACCGATGCCGATACGAAGCGGGCCGTGGGAGTTAGGCATGTCGGATGCTTTCTCTGCTGTCGTTCCTGCAAAAGCAGGGACCCATAACCACAGGCGGTTGTAATGGTAGAAGGTCTCTGATGCCAACGCCGAACGAAAGGACACGGCGTATGGGTCCCGGCGTTCGCCGGGACGACATGCTGAATACCATCATGACCTGAACAACCGTCGTATACTGCGTCTCATGCCGCATGCTGGCGAGATCGGCGCGGAAGGTCGCGCTGCCGAGATCGTCGAGCGTGGCCGCGAGGGCGCGGTTGCCGGTGTCGGCGACTACCGGCTCCAGCATGCGCCAGCACGCGCTGGCTGTCGGTTTGCCCGAGCGGAATCAGCCGCGCGCCGGACGATATCCAGTTCGACACCACGGCGTGAAAGAATGCGTGCATGGTCGACGCGAGCGGAATTTCATGCGCGGCGCTGACGAGGCCGACCGCGACGGGATAGACGATAGGCCCGCCGCAATCGGCGATCATCCGGTCGAGATCGCCGCTATTCCAGGCCGCCCGCGCAATGTCGATGAAGGCGCGGCCCTGCGACGATGTCTCGAGCTGGCGTTCGCGCGAGGGCACAAAGGCCGCCGCGAGTTCCGCGATTTCCCGCAGCCCCGCCTCGTCGCCGGCCGACGCGGCGCGGTGCGCATGCGCCAGAAACACGCCGTCGCAAAATCCCGGCCCGTCCACCAGCATCGCGGCAAGCCAGTCCCGCAACGACGCGGCGTCCGTGATATCGCCGGCTTCCACCGCCCATTCGATGCCGCTGGAATAAGAGAACGCGCCGACCGGAAACGCCGGCGACAGCCAGGTCATCAACCGGTACAGCGCCGCCGCCTCGCCTTCCCTCATTTCGCTCGCGACCGTCGGTCGGCGGCGGCTTATTTGTGGTCATGAGCATGGGAATGGCCGTGATGATGCTCGTGATCGCAATGCTCGTCGTGGTGATGGTGATGGTCGTGACCATGCGATGAATGATCGTGCGATGCGTGATCGTGCGACGCATGATCATGAGCAGAGTGGCCGTGCGTTTCGCTTTCCGGCGCGTGGGCATGCGCCGCCGCCGGCATAGGCGCCGCCTTCGGGATCGAACGGCGCCTCGATCTCGATCACGCGCGCGCCGAGCCCCTTCACCATCGCCTCGATGACGTGATCGCGCCGGATCCGCAGGCCCTTGGGCATGATCTGCGTCGGCAGATGGCGGTTGCCGAGATGCCAGCCGAGCCGGACCAGATGCTGCGGATCGTTGCAGCGAATCTCCAGCAGCGGCTCCGGCGCCGCGACTACTTCGATCAGCCTGCCATCGTCGAGCACCAGCGCGTCGCCGCCGCGCAGTGCGACCGCGTTTTCCAGGTCGAGCAGGAATTCCAGCCCGCGCGTGCCGGTCATCGCCATCCGCCGCCGGTGCCGGTCGTCGAAATCGAGCACGACGGTATCGGCCGGCGCTTCGGTCCAGCGATGTTGGCCGCGAACCTGCGTGGCGCGGATCATCTGGAAACGCTCACAGCTTCTCGACCTTGCCGTCGCTGATGATCTCGATCACCGGCGGCCCGACCCGCAGCGGCGTCGAATACTCGCGCCAGACCTTCATGTGCGGCGCGCGGCCATGGGCGTTGAGGTCCTCGCGGGTTTCCCAGCGCTCGACCACCACGAACAGATTGGGATCGTTGATGCTGGTGTGGCTCTCATAGGCGATGCAGCCCTTTTCCTTCTGCGTGGCCGCGATGCATTCCTTGGCGCCTTTGATAAAGGCATCTCGCGATTCCGGTTTCACATGCGAGGTGGCGACGACGTAGATCATGATTTGTTTCCTTCCGTTTCTTGATTACCGGATGTCGACTTTTTCCGGCGTGATGACTTCGATCCTTGGCGGCGCAGTGATGCAGTTCTTGACGATGCGGCCGAACACCTTCATGTGTTCGGTGGCGCGATGCGGCACCAGCGCCTCGGCATTCTCCCATTGCTCGACGAACACCATCCTGGAATGATCGGTCACGCTCTCGTGCAGGTCATAGGCGATACAGCCGGCCTCCTTGCGGGTTTCCTTAATACAGGCGGTAGCGCCGGCGATGAATTCGGCGCGCGTTTCAGGCTTCACGGTCAGTGTGGCGACGACGTAAATCACGAAATCCTCCCGGTCGTTGTTTGGCTTGAACTGCCGGGAGCAAGCTTAGAACATGAAATAGCGCTGCGCCATGGGCAGCACCTCGGCGGGCGCGCAGGTCAGGAGTTCGCCGTCGGCGCGGACTTCATAGGTCTCCGGATCGACCTCGATCTTCGGCGTGGCGCCGTTGTGGATCATGCTCTTCTTGGAGATGCCGCCGCGGGTGTTTTCCACGGCATAGAGCTTCTTGTCGATGCCGAGCTTTTTGGCAAGCCCTGACGACACCGCGGCCTTTGAAGAAAACACCACTGAGGAAGCCGTGAGCGACTTGCCGTAGGCCGCAAACATCGGCTGGTAATGCACCGGCTGCGGCGTCGGGATCGACGCGTTGGGATCGCCCATCGGCGCCGCCACGATCGAGCCGCCCTTGATGATGCAATCCGGCTTGACGCCGAAGAAGGCCGGCGACCACAGCACGAGGTCGGCGAGCTTGCCCTTCTCAACCGAGCCGATCAGTTTCGAGACGCCATGGGCGATCGCGGGATTGATGGTATATTTCGCGATATAGCGCTTGACCCGGAAATTGTCGTTGTTGCCCTTGTCCTGCGGCAGCTAGCCACGCTGCTTCTTCATCTTGTCGGCGGTCTGCCAGGTCCGGATGATGACTTCGCCGAGCCGGCCCATGGCCTGCGAATCCGACGACATCATCGAGAGCGCGCCGAGGTCGTGCAGGATGTCTTCCGCCGCGATGGTCTCCTTGCGGATGCGGCTCTCGGCAAACGCGAGGTCTTCGGCGATCGACGGATCGAGATGATGGCACACCATCAGCATGTCGAGATGCTCGTCGATGGTATTGCGGGTGAACGGCCGGGTCGGATTGGTCGAAGACGGCAGCACGTTCTTCAGGCCGGCGATCTTGATGATGTCAGGCGCATGGCCGCCGCCGGCGCCTTCGGTATGGAAGGCGTGGATGGTGCGGCCCTTGAAGGCCTTCACGGTGTCTTCGACAAAGCCCGACTCGTTCAGGGTGTCGGAATGGATCATGACCTGGATGTCGTGATCGTCGGCGACCGAAAGACAGTTGTCGATCGCGGCCGGCGTGGTGCCCCAATCCTCGTGCAGCTTGAGCGCACAGGCGCCTGCATTGATCATCTCAACCAGCGATGCCGGACGCGAGGCGTTGCCTTTGCCGGAGATGCCGAGATTGACCGGAAACGCATCGAACGACTGGATCATCCGCGCCATGTGCCAAGGGCCGGGCGTGCAGGTGGTCGCGAAGGTGCCGTGCGACGGGCCGGTGCCGCCGCCGAGCATCGAGGTGACGCCGGACATCAGCGCATGCTCGATCTGCTGCGGGCAGATGAAATGGATGTGGCTGTCGAATCCACCGGCCGTGAGGATCTTGCCTTCGCCCGCGATCACGTCGGTGCCGGGCCCGATGGTGATGTTCACGCCGGGCTGGATATCCGGATTGCCGGCCTTGCCTATGGCGCTGATGTAGCCTTCCTTGATCGCAACGTCGGCTTTCACAATGCCCCAGTGATCGACGATCAGCGCGTTGGTAATGACGGTATCGACCGCGCCCTGCTTGTTGGTGACCTGGGACTGCCCCATGCCATCGCGGATCACCTTGCCGCCGCCGAATTTCACTTCCTCGCCGTAGACAGTGAAATCCTTCTCGACCTCGATGATCAAATCGGTGTCGGCCAGCCGTACCCGGTCGCCGGTGGTGGGGCCGAACATGTCGGCATAGACGGAACGCTTGATTTTGACCGACATCAGATAGCTCCCGGTTTCAGGTCGTCATCCTGAGGTGCGAGCCCGCTTGGGCGAGCCTCGAAGGATGGATGGATGCGAGGTGCATGCTGCTGATCCTTCGAGGCGCGCAAGAAAGTGCGCGCACCTCAGGATGACGCCGACTGGTGTGGTAGATGCTGCTCACAGCTTCCCCATCACGTCGCCACGGAAGCCATAGACGACGCGTTTTCCCGCCAGCGCCACCAGTTGCACGTCGCGGGTCTGGCCGGGCTCGAACCGCACTGCCGTTCCGGCTGCGATATCCAGCCGCATGCCGCGGGCCTTCTTGCGGTCGAATTTCAGCGCCGGGTTGGTTTCGAAGAAATGATAGTGCGAGCCGACCTGGATCGGACGGTCGCCCGAATTGGCGACGGTCAGCGTCACCGTCTTGCGGCCGGCATTGAGCTCGATCTCGCCGTCCTGGATGAATAGTTCGCCGGGGATCATTGGGTACTTTCTCCTCAATCATTCCGGGGCGCGTCCAAGACGCGAACCCGGAATCTCGAATTAATTGCCTCTGGATTCCGGGTTCGGCGCTTCGCGCCGCCCCGGAATGACGTTGTCATCTGATCGGCTCGTGCACGGTGACGAGCTTGGTCCCGTCCGGAAACGTCGCCTCGACCTGGATGTCGTGGATCATCTCGGCGATGCCGGGCATGCACTGCGCGCGGGTAATCACCTGGGCGCCGGCCTGCATCAGGTCGGCGACGGTGCGGCCGTCGCGGGCGCCCTCGACGATGAAATCGGAAATGATCGCGATCGCTTCGGGATGGTTGAGCTTGACGCCGCGTTCCAGCCGGCGTCGCGCCACCATGGCCGCCATCGAGATCAGAAGCTTGTCCTTTTCGCGGGGAGACAGATTCATGCGCGCACTCTAAATAAATGGATGACCTGAACGACCTAATTGAGCCACAGCCGCGGCAAGCCGAACCGCTGGCGCGGCCGAGCACCGCCATCATGTCGGCGCGAAGCCGGGCCGCATCTTGGGCACAGAAGCGCGCCATTGCAAACCCGTTCCAGGCCGAAATTCCGACCTCGCCACCGAACGATTGGGACAGCTCGCGGATCCGTTCCACCAGCGCCTCATCGCCGGGCACGATCAACGCGGTGCCGATCGCCGCGCCACCCCTGGCGATCGCCGATTTTGTCAGTTTTTCACCGATCTCACCGTCAAGCCGCACGGTTTCGGCGAACACCAGCCGCCCGCCACGCCGCACGCGCCAGCGGTCCACGAATTCGCCGTGCAACATGCGCTCGCCCATCGCAGCGCGGCCGAATACCACGATTTCGCAGAGCAAAAGCGAGGCGCTTTCCGCCAGATCGATGTCGAGCCGCCGCGAGACCCGTGCCCGGTCGAACAGAATGGTCTCCTGCGGCAGCCAGGCGAGGTGCGAGCTATCGGCGGCCTTCAAGGCGATGTTGACCTGGGCAGCCGGCCCCTGCGTCCGGTAGATTTTTTCGGCAGCAGCCGTCGTCACCGCGAGGCGGGATCCTCCGCCGGTTGCGATGTCGATGTCGAAACGGTCGCCGCCGGCGATGCCGCCCGCAGTATTGACGAAAACCGCCGAAAGGCCTTCCGCCTCGGGCGAAGGAAAACGGACGCGCAAGGAGCCTGATTCATGCAGATGGCGGCGGCGGGTGACGCCTTCGACCTGGTGCACATCGAACGTCACCGAACCCCTCGCCCGGTTGGCCGCGAAAATTGCCGAGGCCGCTGTGGCGCTGTCGGTCAGCATGTGCCCCAAATCTTCCTGACAGGGCGCGCGACCGGCGCGGGTCGCGTCGCAAAATATCTAGAGCGCCATCTGGCGGCTGATTTCGGCAGGGTCCATCGCGGCGCGGTCGCAGGCATATTTCACGGCACCCCGGTCCATCACGGCGAAATTGTCGCCGAGCTCGCAGGCAAAGTCGAGATATTGTTCGACCAGTACGATTGCCATGGTGCCGAGGCTGCGCAGGTACGAGATCGCGCGCCCGATATCCTTGATGATCGAGGGCTGGATGCCCTCGGTCGGCTCGTCGAGCAGCAGCAGTTTCGGCCGCATCACCAGCGCACGGCCGATCGCCAGTTGCTGCTGCTGTCCGCCGGACAGGTCGCCGCCGCGGCGGCCCAGCATCGAGTTGAGTACCGGAAACAACGAGAACACGTCGTCCGGGATATTGCGGTCGTCGCGCTTGAGCGGCCCGAAGCCGGTCTTGAGATTTTCCTCCACCGTCAGCAGCGGAAAAATCTCGCGGCCCTGCGGCACGAAACCGATGCCGCGCCGCGCCCGCTCATAGGGCTTGAGACCGGAAATCTCAGTGCCATCGAACGTGATCGAACCCGAAGCGATCGGATATTGGCCGACCATGGCGCGCAACAGGCTGGTCTTGCCGACGCCATTGCGGCCCAGCACGCACATGACCTTGCCCGGTTCAGCCCGGATCGAGACGCCGCGCAGCGCCTGGGCGGCGCCGTAATAGAGGCTGATGTCCTTGACGTCGAGCATGTGGCACCCTCATCGGGGCGAATGGCGACAAGCGAACGGCGAATATTCGCCATTCGTCATTCGCTACTCGCGCCTTATCTTCCCAAATACACTTCGATCACGCGCTCATTCGACGAAACCTGATCGATGGTTCCTTCGGCCAGCACGGTTCCTTCGTGCAGGCAGGTCACCTTGACGCCGAGTTCACGGACAAAGGTCATGTCGTGCTCGACGACCATGATGGTCTTGTCCTTGTTGATTTCCTTCAACAGCTCGGCGGTCTGGTGAGTCTCGACATCGGTCATTCCCGCCACCGGCTCGTCGACCAGAAGAAGCTTCGGATCCTGCGCCAGCAGCATGCCGATCTCGAGCCATTGCTTCTGGCCATGCGAAAGACTGCCCGCCAGCCGGTCGCGCGCATCCTTCAGACGAATGGTCTCCAGCACCCGCTCGATGCGCTCGGACTCGTCTCTGGTCTCGCGCCAGAACAGCGTGCCCCTGACACGATGATCGACGTTGAGCGCCAGCAACAGGTTGTCCTCGATGGTCTGGCTCTCGAACACCGTCGGCTTCTGGAATTTGCGGCCGATGCCAAGTTCGGCGATCCGGGTCTCGTCGAGCCGGGTCAGGTCGGTGACGCCGTCGAACAATACTTCGCCCTCGTCCGGCTTGGTCTTGCCGGTGATGATGTCCATCATCGTGGTCTTGCCGGCGCCGTTGGGGCCGATGATGGCGCGCATCTCGCCGGGCGCCAGCGTCAGCGACAGATTGTTGATGGCGTGGAAGCCGTCGAACGAGACGTGCACGCCGTCGAGATAGAGCAACGCGGAGGTGGCGCGGGTGTCCATGACGTTCATGCGTTCACTCCGCCGGATTCGGTTCGCTGACGCCGTCTTCGCGCGCCGCACTTTCGGCATTGGCCGACATGCGTTGTGCCTTCCACGGCTCCCACCAGGCGTTGAAAGTGCCGATGATCCCCTTTGGCAGCAGCAGCGTCACCAGGATGAACAGCGCGCCGAGCAGGAACAGCCAGTAGGGCGCCAGCGATCCCGAGGTGAAGAAGGTCTTGGCGTAATTGACCACGACGGCGCCGAGCGCGGCCCCGATCAGTGTGCCGCGGCCGCCGACGGCGACCCAGATCACCGCCTCGATCGAATTGCCCGGCGCGAATTCGGATGGATTGATGATGCCGACCTGCGGCACATAGAGCGCACCGGCTACGCCGGCCATGCAGGCCGACAGCGTGAACACGAACAGCTTGTAGGATTCGACGCGGTAGCCGAGAAATCGCGTGCGGGATTCGGCGTCGCGCACCGCGATCAGCACCTTGCCGAGTTTCGACGTCACCACCGCGCGGCAGATCAGGAATCCGATGATCAGCGCCAGGCAGCTTAGCGCAAACAAGGCCGCACGCGTACCCTCGGCCTGTACGTTAAATCCGAGGATGTCCTTGAAGTCGGTCAGGCCGTTGTTGCCACCGAAGCCGAAATCGTTGCGGAAAAATGCCAGCAACAAGGCGTAGGTCATCGCCTGCGTGATGATCGAGAGATAGACGCCGGTCACGCGAGAGCGGAACGCCAGCCAGCCGAAACAGAAGGCCAGCAGTCCCGGAACCAGCACCACCATCACGGCCGCGAACCAGAACATGTCGAAGCCGTTCCAGTACCAGGGCAGTTTCGGATAGTTCAGGAACACCATGAAGTCGGGCAAGATCGGATTGCCGTAGACGCCGCGGTTGCCGATCTGGCGCATCAGATACATGCCCATCGCGTAGCCGCCGAGCGCGAAAAACGCACCGTGACCAAGCGAGAGAATGCCGCAATAGCCCCAGATCAGGTCGATCGCGAGCGCCAGGATGGCGTAGCAGACATATTTGCCCCACAGCGCCACCAGATAGGTCGGTACCTGTAAAAAGGAGCCTTCCGGCAACAGCAGGTTGGACAGCGGGATCAGCACGCCGCAGGCGGCGACGATCATAAGGAACACGGTCGCGCTGCGATCCAGTGAGCGCGTGAGTATATGCGGCATCATGCTTCCACCGCTCGCCCTTTGAGCGCGAACAGGCCGCGCGGACGTTTCTGGATGAATAGAATGATCAGAACCAGAATGGCGATCTTGCCGAGCACTGCGCCGACGAACGGCTCCAGGAACTTGTTGGCGATGCCGAGCGTGAAGGCGCCGACCAGCGTCCCCCAGAGATTACCGACCCCGCCGAACACCACGACCATGAAGGAGTCGATGATGTAACTCTGGCCGAGATTGGGGCTGACGTTGTCGATCTGCGACAGCGCCACGCCGGCAATTCCGGCGATCCCGGAGCCGAGCCCGAAGGTCAACGCGTCGACGCGCGATGTGGCAATCCCCATCGATGCCGCCATGCGGCGGTTTTGTGTAACCGCGCGCATTTCAAGTCCCAGCGCGGTAAAGCGCAGCATCGCCAGCAGGATCGCGAACACCGCCAGGGTAAAACAGAGGATCCACAGCCGGTTATAGGTAATCGTGATCTGCCCGATCTCGAACGCGCCGCTCATCCAGGAAGGATTGCCGACCTCGCGGTTGTTCGGACCGAACATGGTGCGCACCGCCTGCTGCAAAACCAGCGACAGGCCCCAGGTCGCCAGCAATGTTTCCAGCGGGCGGCCGTAAAGAAAACGAATGATGGTACGCTCGATCAGGATACCGATCGCGCCGGCAACGATGAAGGCCAGCGGCACCGCCATCAACAGCGAAACATCGAACAGAGAGGGATAGGAGGTGCGGATGGTTTCCTGCACCACGAAGGTAACATAGGCCCCGATCATGACCATCTCGCCATGGGCCATGTTGATGACGCCCATCACGCCGAAAGTGATGGCCAGACCGATAGCAGCCAGCAGCAGCACCGAGCCGAGCGACAGGCCGTACCAGGCATTCTGCACGTTGGACCATAGCGCAAGATTGCTCTGGATTGCCGCCGTCGCGCTTGCCGCAGCCCTGGCAATCGCGGGCGGCTGGTCTCCACTCAACCCGGTCAGCAGCGCCAGCGCCTCCTGATCGCCGCGCGCCTTGATGGTGGCGATGGCTTCCAGTTTTTCGCTATCGGTGGCGTCTGCCTTGAACAGCAGTATCGCCGCGCGCGCTTCGGTAAAGGCGAGCTTGGCCCCTTTGTTGGTTTCCTTGGCCAGCGCTCCGTCGATCACCGGCAGCATGGCCTCGTCATGGGTCTTGAAAACCGATTGCGCGGCCTGGATTCGCTTGGCCGGATCCGGCGACAACAGCGTCAATCCGCCCAAAGCGGCTTCAACGACACGTCGCAGCTTGTTATTCAGGCGCACGGCAGCGGCGCTGTCCGGAATGCTGGCGACCGGTGTTCCGGTTGCGGCATCGATATTCTTGCCGTCGGGCTGGGAAACGAAAACCTTTTTGCTGTCCGGATCGGCCATCAACCGGCCGTCCTGCAGCGCGCTGATGATGGTGTAGGCCAGCGGATTGCCGCCGGTCGCGATCATCCCAACGGCTTCTTCCGTGTCGGAATACTCGTCGTTGGCGAATTTGGCGACCGCGTCTTCGAACGGCCCGGCCAGAACCGGCAGCGCCGTGGCGAAAATCATCAGGATTGCGAACGGGAGCGCACGGAAGTTTCTCAAGATATTGATCAGCACTGGACGACCCCGGCAGAAGCGTAAAGGAAGGCGGCGGATATCGCCGCCTTCCCTGGTTTGCAGGATTCAGGAAGTACTCAGGAACCCTGACCGCCGCACTTGTTGGTCTTGGTGTTGTAGTTGCCGCACTTCTTGCCAACCCAGTCGCCGATCAGGTCCTTGGAGCCATCGAGCTCCTTCGACCATGCATCGCCGGCCACCAGGCCAGGTGTCTTCCACACCACGTCAAACTGGCCATTGGGTTTGATCTCGCCAATGAACACCGGCTTGGTGATGTGATGGTTCGGCAGCATTTCTGACGTGCCACCGGTGAGGTTGGCGGTCTTGATGCCGGGAAGCGCGTCGATGACCTTGTCGGCATCGAGCGACTTGGCCTTTTCGACCGCCTTCACCCACATGTTGAAGCCGATATAGGTGGCTTCCATCGGGTCGTTGGTCGTGCGCTTCGGGTTCTTGGTGTAGGCCTGCCAATCCTTGATGAACTTCTCGTTCGCCGGGCTCTTGATCGACTCGAAGTAGTTCCAGGCGGCGAGATGGCCGAGCAGCGGCTTGGTATCGATGCCGGCGAGTTCTTCTTCACCCACCGAGAACGCGACCACCGGAATATCGGTTGCCTTGATGCCCTGGTTGCCGAGTTCCTTGTAGAACGGAACGTTGGCGTCACCGTTGATGGTCGAAACCACCGCGGTCTTCTTGCCGGCCGAGCCGAACTTCTTGATGTCGGCGACGATCGTCTGCCAATCGGAGTGACCGAACGGCGTGTAGTTGATCATGATGTCGTCCTGGGCGACACCCTTCGACTTCAAATAGGCTTCCAGGATCTTGTTGGTGGTGCGCGGATAAACGTAGTCGGTGCCAGCCAGCACCCAGCGCTTCACCTTCTCGTCCTTCATGAGATAATCGACGGCGGGAATGGCCTGCTGGTTCGGAGCCGCACCGGTGTAGAACACGTTGCGTTCTGACTCTTCGCCTTCGTACTGCACCGGATAGAACAGGATCGAGTTCAGTTCCTTGAATACCGGCAATACGGATTTGCGTGACACCGAGGTCCAGCAGCCGAACACGACCGAGACCTTGTCCTTGGTGATCAACTCACGGGCTTTTTCGGCGAACAGCGGCCAGTTCGACGCGGGGTCGACGACCACGGCCTCGAGCTTCTTGCCGAGAACGCCGCCCTTCTTGTTCTGTTCATCGATCATGAACAGGACTGTATCCTTCAGCGTGGTTTCGCTGATGGCCATGGTGCCGGAAAGCGAGTGCAGAACACCGACCTTGATGGTGTCGTCCGCCGCTTTGGCGGTCGTAAAGGTCGCCAAGCCAAGAACCAGCCCGGCGGTCGCCGCCAGCCAGCGACGGCGGCTAAGAGGCGTCGCAATATCGTGAGTTAATTGAGTAAGCATGAGGTGTCATCTCCCTGACGCAGACGTTGGAACGCTGCGAACGGCCCCACGGCCGCCTGCGTTAGTGGAATCGCAAGAACCGTGCCACGGTATCGGATTAGCTTAAGCGGATGCGTTCGTTGGAGAATCCCAGCTTTGCGGAAGAAACAATAGCTAGACTTGCCTATTTTTTGGACCGAAAAAATGTTCGCTTCATCAGCAGACTGTTTATTTTATAGGCATTTTTGATCGAATGTCTAAATTTCCGGCAGTCGTTTTTTGCACTGCAGCGTGCGAACGAGCGACCGAAGACACCGAAATCGCGCCTTTTTCGCGTGATTCCTAACCGAGCGGACGCTCCGTCGCACGATTGACCTTGAAAGCGCCGCGTTCATGTTCCATATGGACGGTACGACCCAGGGAATCACCGGGTCACTGCGAGCCGCGTGTTCTGAGCCCGTCCAACGGTTTCTGGCTTGCCCCTTCAGCTAACCAAAACCGACGCCCCAAACACGCGGGTGTCTCTGACACCCTCGCGCGCTCCTGGCTGAAATTGCCGGGCGCCTGCCTTTACCAGTGGAAAGAACCCATCTTTTGACCTCCTTTCAGGATTTCGGCCTCGCCGATCCCATCTCGCGTGCGCTTCAAGAAGAAAATTATCACACGCCCACCCCCATCCAGGCTCAAACCATTCCTCTTGCGATCACCGGCCGCGACGTCGTCGGCATCGCCCAGACCGGCACCGGCAAGACCGCAGCCTTCGCGCTCCCAATCCTGCACCGCATCCTGCAGAACCGGATCAAGCCGCAGCCCAAGGCCTGCCGCGTGCTGGTGCTGAGCCCGACGCGTGAATTGTCGGGGCAGATCCTCGAAAGCTTCAACGCCTATGGCCGTCACATGCGCCTGACTTCGGCGCTGGCGATCGGCGGCGTGCCGATGGGACGCCAGGTCCGCTCGATCATGCAGGGCGTCGAAGTCATGGTGGCCACGCCCGGCCGCCTGCTCGATCTCGTGCAGAGCAACGGGCTGAAACTCGGACAGGTCGAGTTTCTCGTGCTCGACGAGGCCGACCGCATGCTCGACATGGGATTCATCAACGACATCCGGAAGATCGTTGCCAAATTGCCGGTCAAGCGGCAGACGCTGTTCTTCTCGGCGACGATGCCGAAGGATATCGCCGAACTCGCCGAACAGATGCTGCGCGATCCGGCGCGGGTGGCCGTAACGCCGGTGGCCTCGACGGTCGAACGCATCACGCAGCGCGTCATTCAGGTCGACCACTCGGCCAAGCCCGCAATGCTGGCGCAAATCCTCAAACAGGAACAGGTCAGCCGAGCGCTGATCTTTACCCGCACCAAGCATGGCGCAGACAAGGTGGTGAAGGGCCTCGCCCGGGCCGGCATCACCGCCGACGCCATTCACGGCAACAAGTCGCAGAACCACCGCGAACGGGTGCTGGCGGCCTTCCGCTCCGGCGAAATCCGGACCCTGGTCGCCACCGACATCGCCGCCCGCGGCATCGACGTCGATGGCATCAGCCATGTGGTGAATTTCGATCTTCCCAATATACCCGAGACCTATGTCCACCGCATCGGCCGCACCGCGCGCGCCGGCGCCGATGGCGTCGCAATCTCACTCTGCGCGGGCGAGGAAATCGCCTATCTGCGCGATATCGAAAAGCTGATCCGCATCACCTTGCCCAAAGAGGATCGCCGCACACCGGGTCATCGCGACACCGCGCCGGCGCCGGCGCAGCATCGCGGGGCGCGGTCCGGTCCGCGCGCGCAACCTGGCCGGGGCAGTGAAGCTGCACCCGGGACGAAAGGGCCTCGCCGTCACCGCCGTCCCGGTGGTAATAATGGCGCGCCGCAAACCAACCGGCACGAGCCCAACCGGCAGGAGGCATCTCGTCCCTCGCAAGCCGGGAGCAAGGCTGAAGGGATGCAGGGGGTCGCCTTTTTGCATCGCGAAAGCCGGCCGAATACAAGACCCAACCGCAACCAGCGACCGCGCTGACCGTCGATCGACCTGGAGATAAACATGGCTAAAGAAGAGCTGATCCAGTTCGAAGGACTGGTGACTGAAATCCTTCCCGACGCGCGTTATCGCGTGCAGCTCGACGCCGGGCACGAGATCGTCGCCTACACCGCCGGCAAGATGAAAAAGAACCGGATCAAGACGCTGGCGGGCGACCGGGTGACGATCGAGATGTCGCCCTACGACCTGGAGAAGGGCCGGCTGATCTTCCGTCACAAGGACGAGCGCCCGGGCGGCGGCGGCGGCCCGCGCGGAGCACCGCCGCGCGGCCAATTCCGCCGCAGGTAGAAGATCGCTCGGCGGAGCCGACGGTTAACCTGCCCTTGCATTTCCCGACGCGATCAAAAAATCGTGCACGTCAGGATTGTTTTGGGGGCTATTTTGGAATAATATGACGTATCGATTTTCGGCCGGACGACATTAGCTATCCACCGGTACAGCCGGTTTAGACGCTGACGACCCTTCCAAAATTCGATCTCACCAGCCCATCGAAAGTGGGCTTCTGCTATATCTATCTTGAGAAGGGACTACCCCCGTGAGCATGGGAACCGTGAAGTGGTTTAACGCGACCAAGGGCTTTGGCTTTATTCAACCGGATGACGGTGGCAACGACGTTTTCGTGCACATCAGCGCCGTAGAGCGCGCCGGCCTTGGAACACTGCGTGAAGGCCAGAAGATCAGCTACGAGATCGTGGCGGATCGTCGTTCTGGCAAGTCTTCGGCCGACAATCTGCGCGCCGCGGGCTAAGCGAATTTCGTCCGGTCCGGCTCGCACAAGCCGCGGCATCCGAAATTCGATCCGCATCGACAAGAAAGGCCGTGCTGTCCGCGCGGCCTTTTTCCGTTTGCACCAATCTCGTCTGCATAGAGTTCGGCCGCGCCGGGATTCTGCGCCATGAGCCGCGCGATCCGGTTCAGAGCGTGGTGCAGGCGGTGGCCGGACTGAAAAGCACGCAAGTCGACTGACGCGGTCGTGTATAGGCGACATCGCTGAGCGTGATCCCGGCCTTCCCCATCACGTAGCCCACAGCGGGCGTGTAGAGATAGCTGACTTCGGCAAAAATCAGATATGTCCCGGCCACCGCCAGCGCCGATGGGATCGTGACCGTGCTGCTCACCGTGCGCGGCGACGAACCGTTGCTCCACTGCACCCTTGCCGCCAGAGTGGTCGGATTGATGTACAATTCCGTAATCGTACTTTTGGTCGGCGTCGAAGAATACGGCGTCATCATCGCATTGCTGGCCGCGAAGAAATTGGTCATGTCGGTACTGGAGACCGAGGTCGATTGCGACGTCAGATCGGAAAGCGTTCGCGCCATCAGCGTGACCTTGCGATCGACCGCGACGGCGGAAGAAAACTCGACCACGCCAAAGAACATCACCATCATGACCGGCACGATCACCGCGAACTCGGTCGCCGCGATACCGCTGTTATCCCCGATCAGCCCAAGGGCGCGACGTCGCGCGGAAAGCCACATCCTCGATATCGATTTCATTACTCTGCTCTAGGTGTAAGGCTCGTTGCGAAATGCGGCCGTGGCAGTCAGCAACCGCATGTTGCCGGCCAGATTCGAAATGTTGTAGCCAAGCCCGGTGACGAACAGCGGCCATTTATAGAACAGCCTGACAACGACGATGTTGCCGGGACCGCCGGGATTGTATTGCATGTTGTTGATGAAATTGCCGCTGCTGTCGATCTGGCTGGCGATGGTCACGTTCGTGAACGTGGAGTAGCTCTCGACGTCGACGTACACGTTGTTGCAGTTGAACAAAGCGGGGATCTGGCTGCAGACATAGGTTTGAAACTGGGCCTGGGTGTAGCCCCCGGTCTGCGCCTGCCCGGTGAAGATCATGCGCGCCGAATCCTGGGTGATGGTTTCGAGCACCTGTCCGGCAAAAAATATGATGGCGGTCTCGATGATCGCGAACAGCAGCGCGAAAAACACCGGGGCGACCAGGGCGAATTCGACCGCGGCCGAACCCCGGCGATCGCGGCGAAACCGGCGCAACAGATTTCCGCAAGCCTTGGGTTGCGTGGCTGTTGGAACAGCAGGCGATGGCATCAAGGAATCCTCAAAAAAGCAGCAATGATTGTCCGGGAGAAATATCTGAAAGTGATTGTTGAATTGTTTCGCCAATTCGAGGCAACTTGGCCCGTGACGTTAACACCGCGTTAACCATTTTCCAGACGCATGAGCCAAATCCGAATTCGAATGGGACGGAGGATCAGCGGCCGCCTAGTTTGTCGGCTTGCTTGCGGCAGCAGCGCCGCTGGCCTCTTTATTGAAGGTGCCGGCCTGGTCCATCGTCGATTTGAAGTAGCCTTCGCTGTCGCCGAGCGTCACCCGGCGCTGGCAAACCGGCATGCAACTGTAGGATTCACGATCGACGCCACGATAGATCGTGACCAGCTTGTCGGAGGGGCCTTCCACCTGAATGACGCGATCCATCATGACCGCGCCGGTACGGTCCATCGCGATGAAATTGGTTGCGCCATAGCCCTTGCCGGTCACCACCACAACCCCGCCGGGTTGCAGCGTAACGTCTGCAATCAGCGGGTTTCCGACAACTACGGTGGCGACAGAGCCGGGAAGTTTGACGAGCTTTGCCTGATCGACGTTGACCGCGACGGGGTCGGCCGTGGACGCGGCAAAGTGCTGCCGCCGGCCACAAGAGAATTCCGATCGCGAGCGAACGGATTCCAACACTCGCGCGCAAGCGCGTACGCAGGGAACTAAACGCCATACTATACCCCGGGGCATTGACAAGCCGGCTAAAGCGATACGCAGCGGAACCGGCGCCCGACGGGGCAAATCTGACTATAATTGATGAACGAACTGCAAACGCGGCCGAGAAAACCCCTGCCGTGCCGGTTTGCCGGCGGCGCGGATTCTACCTAGCCAAAAATGTTTCTAGTGCCGAAACGGATAGGCCAGTTGCCCGCCGATTTCGGACGGCACCTGATCGTCCACGCCGTAACCTTTGGGGAGTTCATTTTCCGGCATCCGGAAAGTCCCAAAAAGGATGTCCCAGACCGGAAACGTCCCGGCAAAGTTGGTATTGCCGCCCTCTTCGAGCGAGGTGTGATGCCAGCGGTGGAAAACCGGCGTCGCCAGCACGTATCTGAACGGACCGAGCGCCCAGTTCAAATTGGCGTGGACGAACGCCGAATGGAACGTATTGAAGGGCCCGACCCAGAGCATCACGTTCGGCGATATGCCGGCCATCAGCAGGATGACGTCGACCCCTATGGTCCCCAGGAAAAGGTTCACCGGGTGAAAGCGCGCCGCCGAAATCCAGTCCACTTCCTCGGACGAATGATGGATCGCGTGATATTTCCAGAACCCGCTGCCGTGAAACATACGGTGCAGCCAGTATTGCGCGAAGTCCGACAGAATCAGGAACAACACCGCCTGAAGCCAGAGCGGCAGCGCGGCCAGCGGACCATGGCCATTGTCGTAAAAGGCAATCAACTCGTCCGCATCGTGGATCTTAAAGACGACGCCGGCGCCGACCACCAGCAGCCCGATCCGCAGCACGCGGCCGAACAAGGGTACCAGGAACCAGTAGCAGATGTCGGTGATCAGTTCACTTTTGCGCCACCAGGGCTTGCCGGGATTGCAGGCCCAGAAATGGGTCAGCACCGTAAACAGCAGAGCGAGTCCGATCGTGATCGGCACCACTTTGGCGATCGTCTGGCCGAGCAACTCGACGACTTCCAGGGGCAGGTTGGACATGGCGACCTCATCTGATCAGAGATCCCATGGTTACCGGTTCATGCTTAAGGAGCCGTGAATTTGATGGCGGCGGGCGAACCGCTGCCGCGCCCGACATCAAACTGCCGCGGCGCCTACATAAGGAGTGATCGCAGGGCAGGTTAAATTGCAGCCAATGCCTTAGTTCCAAATTTACCATGTATGGGAACATCCGGCTCCGGCGATGTTTCCCCAGTCGAATTAACCGGGCTGAAATTCTTCGACCGTAGGGTGACGCCATGGTCACGGTGCTGAGAACGCCGGCGAGACCAAACGTTAGTTCAACCAGCCTCGTGTACACATGGAGTTTAGCTATGAAGAACCTGATTTCGCGTTTCGTGAAGGATGAGTCCGGCGCCACCGCCATCGAATACGGCCTGATTGCAGCCGGCATTTCGCTCGCGATTATCGCTGTCGTGAACGGCCTCGGTACCAACCTGAACACCAAGTTCACCTCGATCAACAACTCGCTGAAGTAAGCGACTGTTACCGGCTAGCATCAAAGGCCCCGGGATTTCCCGGGGCCTTTCTTGTTTTCCGCCCTTCCCGATGGCGTAAGGTAAACAGGCGTAAACCTTCTGCCACCTCCGTCGCGGCAGGAAAGCGCCTTCATCTGCCGGCGGCGGCGAGACGCCCGCGAAACCAGCCCGTCTCACACCGGCGACAGCACTTTCGGCTTTGGCCTTCCGATCGTAACGATCCAGCGATAGTCCCGGCCGTTTCCCGATTGTTCACTTCTGACCGCTAGAATTCGAACCTGCTCCGGCCTCGCGTCCAGCCGCATTGGTTGCTCAAATCCATGATCCTCGATCTTGCCCGCCTCCTGCTGTTTCCGGCCCTAATGGCATTCGCGGCGGCGAGCGATCTTTTCACCATGACCATTTCGAACCGGGTTTCGCTGGCGCTGGCCGGAGGCTTTCTGGCGCTCGCCTTGTTAAGCGGCATGGGACCAGCCGATATTCTCTCGCATCTGGGAGCGGGCGCTGTTGTACTCGCGATAGCCTTTGCCTGCTTTGCCATGGGCTGGGTCGGCGGCGGTGACGCCAAGGTCGCCGCCACAGCGGCGCTATGGTTCGGCTTTGGTCATTTGATGAACTATCTGCTCTATGCCTCGTTGTTCGGCGGCGCCTTCACTCTCCTGATGCTCCAATTCCGGCAATGGCCGCTGCCCTATTTGTTCGCCGGCCAGGCCTGGCTGCTCAAGCTGCACGCCAAGGAGAGCGGAATCCCCTACGGCATCGCACTGGCGGTCGGCGCATTGATGATCTACCCGGAGACGGAATGGATCAAGGCGGTCGATCTCGCGCACTTCGCGATGCACTGAGCCCGCCTGAGTAACTTCCCATTAAGGCGATTTAGATACGCCTCATTAACCATGCTTTGACGAATAGCTGGTCAACTCCCATCACGGCGGCGGAAGCGTCGCGGCGTTATGTGGGAAGTGAAAGCGTATGAATACCGCACGCATTGTCGTCCTGACCATCGCTGTCGGTGCCGGCGGCATTGCCGCATATCTTGCCAGCGGGTCTGACAACAAGCCTCCGCCGGTCGCCCCGGTTGCGCAGTTGCAGACCGTGGACGTTCTCATTGCAAAGACCGACATCGGCCTCGGCCAGACCGTCACGCCCGAGGACCTGCAATGGCAGACCTGGCCGGCCGCGACGGCCAGCAACAGTTTCATTCGCCGCAACGAACGGCCCGATGCGACCACGCAAATTGCCGGCTCGATCGCGCGTGCGCCGTTTATCGCGGGCGAGCCGATCCGCGAGCCGAAGCTGGTCAAGGCCGCCGGATCCGGCTTCATGGCTGCGATCCTGCCTAGCGGCATGCGTGCGGTCTCGACCGAAATTTCGCCGGAAACCGGCGCCGGCGGCTTTATCCTGCCTAACGACCGGGTCGACGTCATCCTTTCCAAGCGCGAGAAAAACCCCGACCGCACCGGTCCAGCCGACGTCATAAATTCTGAAATCATCCTGGCCAATGTTCGCGTTCTCGCAATCGATCAGGCCCCGAAAGAAAAAGAAGGTCAGAACAACGTCCTCGGCAAGACCGTCACACTCGAGCTGAAACCGGAGCAGACCGAAACGCTCGCCCGCGCACGCCAGAGCGGCACGCTGTCGCTGGCGCTGCGCAGCATTGCCGACCTCAATGCGGTCGAAACCCGTTCCGACGACGCGCCCAAGCGCGGCGACAGCGTCAATGTGGTTCGTTTCGGCGTCTCAAGCCCGACGACCACACAGAAGTAATCAAAAGGACGTCCGAGATGAAATGCAACGGAAACCAGCCGGCAATACGGACCTTCATCGTCCGCGCCCTGTCGTTTTCGGCCGTCGCTGCACTGACGCTCAATCCGGCTTTGACCCCGGTGATCGCAAGCGATTATCGCGCCACCGCACCGGCCTCGGCGCTGATTGCCGCCGATGGACAGATGAATGCGCGCTTTCTTTCGCTCGGCATCGGAAAATCGATCGTGATCGACCTGCCGCGCGACATCAAGGACGTGCTGGTCGCCGATCCGAAGATTGCAAACGCCGTGGTCCGTTCGGCGCAGCGCGCCTACATCATCGGTGCTGCGGTCGGTCAAACCAATATCGTGTTCTTCGATTCCGCGGGCGCGCAGATTGCCGCCTATGACATCGCCGTCACACGGGACCTCAATGGCGCACGCGCCGCGCTGAAGGCGACGATGCCGAATGCCGACATCCGGATCGAAGGTCTCGGCGACGGCGTGATGCTGTCCGGCTCGGCCGCCAATCAGATCGAAGCCCAGCAGGCCGGCGATCTTGCCGCCCGGCTGGTGGGCGGCGCGGACAAGGTCGTCAATTCGATCGTGGTGCGCGGCCGCGACCAGGTGATGTTGAAGGTTACGGTCGCCGAAGTCGCGCGCACCATCATCAAGCAGATGGGCATCGACCTCAGCGCCAACCTGAACTACGGCACCGCGGTGGTGAACTTCAGCAACGCCAACCCGTTTACCGCCTATGGCCGCTCACTCACCTCCAACGCCATAACGGGATCGTTCGGCGGCGGCACCGTTCCCTCGGTGCAGGCCACGATACGCGCGATGGAAAGCGCGGGCGTGGTCAGAACGCTCGCCGAGCCCAACCTGACGGCAATTTCAGGCGAATCCGCCACGTTTATCGCAGGCGGCGAGTTTCCGGTTCCCGCGGGCTATTCCTGCGATCCGACCACGCATGTCTGTACCACCCAGATCAGCTTCAAGAAGTTCGGTATTTCGCTCAACTTCACACCGGTCGTGCTCGCCGAGGGCCGCATCAGCCTGCGGGTGATGACGGAAGTGTCCGAATTGTCGAACGACAACTCGATCACGCTGTCGCAGGCGGTTACCGCCTCGACGGTGAATTCCGTGACCATTCCATCGATCAAGACCCGCCGCGCGGAAACCACGCTTGAAATTCCTTCCGGGGGCTCGATGGCGATGGCGGGCCTGATCCAGGAACAGACCAAGCAGGCCATCAATGGACTGCCGGGCCTCGCGCAATTGCCGGTTCTCGGCTCGCTGTTCCGCAGCCGGGACTACGTCAACAGCCAGACCGAACTGATGGTGCTGGTGACGCCTTACGTCGTGCGCGCGGTTGCCCAGAAGGACCTGTCGCGCCCGGATGACGGATTTGCCAATGCGTCGGATCCGCAGGCCGATCTGCTCGGCAGCATCAATCGCATCTATGGCGTGCCGGGCCGCGTCGAACCGGCCCGGAATTATCGCGGCACCTATGGCTTTATCACCGACTAAGGCGGCACGAGGAAGAAATGATGACAGCCAAAATGCCCGCCGACCGCAAACGCGCTTTCCGCATGGCGGGAGCGCTTGTCGGCCTTGCCGTCGTGCTCGGCGCCTGCACGCATGCTGACGATCAACTGACCGCGAGCATTCCCGACGATTATCGCCAGCGTCATCCGATCGCGATTCAGGAAGCCAACCAGTCGGTCGTGATCTTTGTCGGTCAGGCGCGTGGCGGCCTGTCCGCCGAGCAACGCGCCGATGTAATGGGGCTGGCACAAAGCTGGATTCATGAGGGAACCGGCGCGATCATCGCCGATTTGCCGGTCGATACGCCCAACGCGCGAACGGCTGCGGATTCGATGCGCGAAATTCATTCGCTGCTGGCGGCGGCCGGCGTGCCGCCGCGCGGCTTCGTTGTGCGCAAATATCATCCGGAAGACCCGCGCCAGATGGCGACAATCCGGTTGAGCTATCCGAAAATCTCGGCGGTGGCGGGACCCTGCGGCCTGTGGCCCGAGGATCTCGGGCCGTCGATCAAGAACAAAAGCTATTTCGAAAACAAGTCGTACTACAATTTCGGCTGCGCCTCCCAGCGCAACATGGCCGCGATGGTCGACAATCCGTCCGACCTCGTGCAACCGCGGCCCGAAACCGCCGCCTATACGGCGCGCCGCACGGAAGCTTTCGAGAAGTATCGCAAAGGCACGCCAACAACGACAATCTATCCTGAAGCCGACAAGGCCAAACTCAGCGATACGGGCAAATGATCAACTACGCGCAAAAAACTTCCGAACAACAGCCGGAGGTCACTGCCCCCTTCGTGGACGATCATATTGCGCCCGCGCCGCGCGTTTCCGTGCAGGCGTTCTGCGAGACGGTGGAAACCGCCGCGGCCGTGCAATCGGCCGGCGAAGACCGCCGCCTCAGCAAGGCCCATCTCAAGATTCAAATGGGAGGCATGGCGGCCGCCATCGAAGCCTATCGCACCGCGCCTACGCCGAATGTCATCGTCCTGGAAACCGAGGGCCGCAGCGATATCCTGGCCGGCCTCGACCAGCTCGCGACCGTATGCGATCCCGGGACCCGCGTTGTCGTGATCGGCCGCGATCAACGATGTCACGCTTTATCGCGAACTGGTGCGCCGCGGCGTCAGCGACTACGTGATCGCGCCGGTCAATGCGCTGGACGTGGTGCGCTCGATTTGCAGCCTGTTCTCGGCGCCGGAAGCCAAGGCCGTCGGCCGCATCATTGCCATCGTCGGCGCCAAGGGCGGCGTTGGCGCATCAACCATCGCCCATAACGTCGCCTGGGCGATCGCGCGCGATCTGGCGCTGGATTCCGTCGTCGCCGATCTCGATCTCGCCTTCGGCACCGCCGGCCTCGACTACAATCAGGATCCCGCGCAAGGAATTGCCGACGCGGTCTTTTCGCCCGATCGCGTCGATACCGCTTTCATCGACCGGTTGCTGTCGAAATGCACCGACCATCTCAGCCTGCTGGCGGCGCCGGCAACGCTGGAGCGGGTCTACGACTTCGGCGCCGACGCTTTCGACTCGATCTTCGACACGCTCCGCACCACGATGCCCTGCATCGTGCTCGATGTGCCGCATCAATGGTCGGGCTGGACCAAGCGCGCTTTGGTGGGCGCCGACGACATCCTGATCGTGGCGGCGCCGGACCTTGCCAATCTGCGCAACGCCAAGAACATGTTCGACCTCCTGAAGGCGTCGCGGCCCAACGACCGGATGCCGCTATTTTGCCTCAATCAGGTCGGTGTGCCGAAGCGGCCGGAAATCAACGCCAGCGAATTCGCCAAGGCCATCGAGAGTCAGCCGATCGCGTCTATTCCGTTCGATCCGCAAATATTCGGCGCAGCGGCCAATAACGGCCAGATGATCGCCGAAATCTCCGCGAACCATCGCACCACAGAGATGTTTTTGCAGATCGCGCAGCGATTGACAGGCCGCGGCGAGACCAAAAAACCGAAGAGTCCGTTCCTGTTACCTTTCCTTGGGAAATTGCGGGCAAAGTAAGCTACCCGGTGGAGCGTCGTCGTGTTTGGTAAGCGTAGCGGAACAGATAGTGATACAAGGGCGCCCAGGCCTGCCGTGCCGGAACCATCCGGCGGGGCTGCCGCTTTGCGTGACGCCTCACCTCCCGCCGTGGCCTCACCGCCGCTCTCGCCGGCAAAAGCCGCGCCGCCTCCACCTTCGATGGAAACCCGGCGGTCGGATACCTATTATCAGGTCAAGGCGACCATCTTCGGCGCCCTGATCGAGGCGATCGACCTTGCCCAGCTCGCCAAGCTCGACGGAGAGTCGGCGCGCGAGGAAATTCGCGACATCGTCAACGAGATCATCGCGATCAAGAACATCGTGATGTCGATCGCCGAGCAGGAGGAACTGCTCGACGACATCTGCAACGACGTTCTCGGATATGGTCCGCTGGAGCCGCTGCTGTCGCGCGACGACATCTCCGACATCATGGTCAATGGCGCCGGCACGGTGTTCATCGAAGTCGCGGGCCGCATCCAGCGCACCGGGATCCGTTTCCGCGACAACCAGCAGCTGTTGAATATCTGCCAGCGCATCGTCAGCCAGGTCGGCCGGCGCGTCGACGAATCCTCGCCGATCTGCGACGCGCGCCTCGCCGACGGCTCGCGCGTCAACGCCATCGTCCCGCCATTGGCGATCGACGGGCCAGCACTCACCATCCGCAAGTTCAAGAAAGACAAGCTGACCCTGGATCAGCTGGTCAAATTCGGAGCAATCACGCCGGAAGGCGCCGATATCCTGCAGATCATCGGGCGCGTCCGCTGCAACGTGCTGATCTCCGGCGGCACCGGTTCGGGCAAGACCACGCTGCTGAACTGCCTCACCCAATTCATCGAAAACGACGAACGCATCATCACCTGCGAAGACGCCGCAGAACTTCAACTGCAGCAGCCCCATGTGGTGCGGCTGGAAACCCGCCCGCCCAATATCGAAGGCGAAGGCCAGGTCACGATGCGCGAGTTGGTCCGCAACTGCCTGCGTATGCGCCCCGAACGCATCATCGTCGGCGAAGTCCGCGGACCCGAAGCATTCGATTTGCTGCAGGCCATGAATACGGGTCACGACGGATCGATGGGAACGTTGCACGCCAACAATCCCCGCGAAGCCCTGTCGCGCTGCAAATCGATGATCACGATGGGCGGCTTTTCGCTGCCTTCGCGAACCATCCGCGAGATGATCTGCGCCTCGATCGACGTGGTCGTCCAGGCCGCCCGTCTGCGCGACGGCTCCCGGCGCATCACCCACATCACCGAGGTGATGGGCATGGAAGGCGAAACCATCATCACCCAGGACCTGTTCCTGTACGACATGGTCGGTGAGGACGCCAACGGCAACATTATCGGGCGGCATCGTTCGACCGGCATCGGCCGCCCGCGGTTTTGGGATCGGGCGCGATACTACGGCGAGGAAAAACGGCTTGCCGCGGCCCTCGATGCCGCCGAAGTCAAGTCGGACGTCTAGGGAAGCGCGCCATGACCTTGCAAGCGCTCGCAATGGCCTTTCTGGCTGCCACCGCCATCGGCGGTCTGGCATGGGTCTTTCTGTATCCTTCGCTGTCCGGCGAGAACAAGGCCGCGAGTCGACGTGCGTCCGTAGCGCGGCCGGAACCGGCCGCCCGCCAGGTCGACAAGAACCAGCGCTCGCGCCGCGAACAGGTCGAGGCGTCGCTGAAGGATCTCGATGCGCGCCGCCTGAAGGAAAAGAAGATTCCGCTGAGCACCCGTCTCACCCAGGCCGGCCTCGACTGGTCGCCGCGGAAATTCATGATCGTCTCCGGCGCGCTTGCGGCCGTGTTCGCTGCGATGGCTTTGTTGTTCGGCAGCAGCCTGCTTTCGGCCGGAGGTCTCGCCTTCGCCGCGGGCTTCGGCCTGCCACGATGGGTGCTGGGCTTTCTCAAGAAACGCCGGGAAAAGAAATTTCTCAAAGCGCTGCCGGACGCCGTCGACGTGATCGTCCGCGGCATCAAGGCGGGCCTCCCGCTGTTTGAGTCCATCAAGGTCGTGGCTGCGGATGCGCCCGAGCCGCTCAAGGGCGAGTTTATGGCCATCATCGAAACCCAGGCGATCGGCATGCCGCTGGGCGAAGCCTGCGCGAGGCTGTTCGAACGGATGCCGGTGCCGGAGGCGAACTTCTTCGGCATCGTGGTTGCGATCCAGCAAAAGTCCGGCGGCAACCTGTCAGAGGCCTTGGGCAACCTCTCCAAGGTGTTGCGCGACCGCAAGAAGATGGCGGAGAAGATTCAGGCCATGTCGATGGAAGCCAAGGCGTCCGCCGGCATTATCGGCTCGCTGCCGCCCATCGTCATGCTGCTCGTCTATCTCACGACCCCCGACTATATCTCGCTGCTGTGGACGCATCCGACCGGTCAGTTGATGCTGGTCGGCTGCGTGATCTGGATGTCCTGCGGCATCTTTGTGATGAAGAAAATGATCAACTTCGACTTCTGACGGTGCAGCATGATTCAGTTTCTGGTCGACAAGATCCACGACGCGCGGTTCATGACCATGGTGCTCGCCGCCATCGCGGTGAGCGCCACCGCATACACGCTGATCATGCCGTTGTTTGCCGGCGAAGGCCTCGCCAAGCGCATGAAGGCGGTCGCCAGCGAGCGTGAGCGGATCCGGCAGCGGGAGCGCGACCGTCTCTCCAAGACCGAAAAAGTATCGCTGCGCCAGACGCCGAAGCAACTCGTCTCCAAGGTGGTGGTGGACTTCAACCTCGGCAAATGGCTGGCCCAGGAGGCCGCGCGCGACAAGCTCACCATGGCCGGCTATCGCGGACAGGCGCCTTACGTCACCTTCCTGTTCTTCCGGCTGGTGACGCCGATCGTGCTGTTCGTTGTCGGCGGTGCTGTATGTTTTCGTGATTTCTCATATGGAGAAGTCGATACCGGTCAAGATCGGCATGTGCATCGCCGCGGCCTATTTCGGCCTGCAGGCGCCGATGCTGTTCCTGAAAAACGCGATCTCGAAGCGCCAGCTCTCGATCAAGCGCGCGTTTCCCGACGCGCTCGATCTGTTGCTGATCTGCATCGAGTCCGGCATGTCGATCGAGGTGGCGTTCCGCAAGGTCTCCACCGAAATCGTGTCGCAATCGGTCGCACTGTCGGAAGAATTCACGCTGACCACGGCCGAACTGTCCTACCTGCAGGACCGCAAGGTCGCCTACGAGAATCTGGCGAGGCGCACCGGCCTCGAGGGCGTGAAATCGGTCTGCCTGGCTTTGCAGCAGTCGGAACGCTACGGCACGCCGCTCGGCACGAGCTTGCGCGTGATGGCGCAGGAAAACCGCGACATGCGCATGAACGAGGCCGAGAAGAAGGCCGCCGCCCTGCCGCCGAAACTGACGGTGCCGATGATTCTGTTCTTCCTGCCGGTTTTGTTCGTCGTCATCCTCGGGCCGACCGGCATCAAGGTCGCGGCGATGCAGTGAAGCGCGGCCCGGCTTGAAGTTGGCTCGATACGGCAGTGCGACTCCCTGTCCCGCTTGCGGGATGAGGAAGATTGCATCAATCCGGCCGATTAAGCGACGCCACCGGCATAGTTCCGCGCCGCGCGCGGATTGTCTTTGCGGCTCAACATCTGCTTCAGGTAGACGACATTTGCCGCCGCCTCTTCCGGCGGAAGATCGGCCTTGACGATGCTTTCAGCCTCGGCGAAGCGGCCCTGCAGGCCGACCACCAGACCCAGATTCTGCCGCACCCGCGCATCGGCTTTGGTGCTGGCATAAGCTTGGCGGAGGGTCTCTTCCGCCTTCGGCAGATCCCTGGAGAGAACGTAGGAGAGGCCGAGATTGGATAGCACCGACGGTTCATCCGGGCGAAATCTTCAAGGCGCTGGCATAGTAGCGGCGCGCTTCCTCATGCCGGCCGAGTTGATCGAGCGCGGTCCCCTGCACCGAGAGAATTCGCCAGTCGGGACTCTCCGGCGAATGGGCGCGGCTGAGCACGTCGAACGCCTGCTGGAAATTGCCGTTGTCGGCGAGCGCCCGGCCGTAACCGGCGAGCAGCGCCTTGTTGCCGGGATGGGCGATGGTGGCCTGTTCGAGCACGGCAGCGGCCTGGGCGCGCTGCCCTGTGGCGCGGAGCGCCTGGCCATAGGCCAGCGCCGCCTCGGCATTCTTGGGATCGGCGCGGTAACGCTCGCCATACACGTCCACCGTGCGCCGCGGATCGGCATCGGAACCGGCATCGGCCTTCGAGGTGATCGAACCTGTGATGTCGGACATGGTCTGGCAGCCGCCAAGACCGACGGCCAAAATCATCGCCACCGCTGCGGACGCGAGCAACCGGGTAGCGCTTGATGGCGCAACACTTGACCGCACGAGGCTGGACTGCTGACGCATGGCACATTAACTCACGGGTATCGGGCAGATTGATCGAGCCGAATGCCCTCAGCAATAAAATGTTAACCCTAATTTCTGGTTAATTGGCGCTCACCCGGGACCCCGAGACAGACATGCATTCCGTGTTCGAGACCGCGCCCGCCACGCCAGCCATTCCCGTTACCTTTGCGACCAGGGCGACCTGGGACGCGATCGGCGCGGACCTTCCGGCGCAGGCCAGGCAATTTGCACGGGCCAATGGCTTTGCCGCCAAGCCGGGCGCGTGCCTGACGCTGCCCTCGGCGGACGGACAGATCGCGCAGGTTCTGTTCGGGCTGGAGGACGAAAGCAGCAAATCTCGCGACCTGTTCCGCCCCGGCGCGCTGCCCGGCCTGCTGCCGCCGGGTGTCTATCGTTTCGCCAACGCACCGCACGATACGCGCCTTGCAACACTGGCCTTCGCACTCGGCAGTTATCGCTTCGGCCGCTACCGCAAGGCAGATGTGCCCGGCGCCAGACTGGTACCGCCTGATGGCACTGACGTCGCGGACATCACGCGAATGGCGGAAGCCGTGGTGCTGGCCCGCGATCTGATCAATACGCCATCGAATGACATGGGACCGGCAGAACTCGCGGAAGCGGCGCAAAAGCTTGCCGCGCGCTTCGGCGCCGATTTCAGCTGCATCGTCGGCGACGATCTGACGCGCCAGAACTTTCCCTTGATACACGCCGTCGGAATGGCGTCACCACGCGCGCCTCGCTTGATCGATTTCAGCTGGGGCGATCCCGCGCACCCCAGGGTGACGCTGGTCGGCAAGGGCGTCTGTTTCGATACCGGCGGGCTCGATCTGAAGCCGTCGAGCGGCATGCTGATCATGAAGAAGGATATGGGCGGAGCCGCCAACGTGCTGGCGCTGGCCCTGATGGTGATGGATGCCAAACTGAAGGTGCGGTTGCGGGTCCTGATTCCGGCGGTGGAGAATGCGGTGGCCGGCAACGCCTTCCGGCCGCTCGATATCTTCACCTCGCGCAAAGGGCTGACCGTCGAGATCGGCAACACTGACGCCGAGGGACGGTTGATATTGGCCGACGCCCTGGCGCTCGCCGATGAAGAGAAGCCCGATCTGCTGATAGATCTGGGCACCCTGACAGGAGCGGCGCGGGTGGCGCTGGGGCCTGATTTACCGCCCTTTTACACCCATGATGAGACGCTGGCGCAGGACGTGGCGCGTTGCGCCAGACAGGAGAACGATCCGTTGTGGCGATTGCCGCTGTGGCCGGCCTACGATACCTGGCTCGACTCGAAGGTCGCCGATATCAACAACGCGCCATCGGGCGGATTCGCCGGCTCGATCACATGCGCGCTGTTCCTGCAGCGTTTCGTCGAGGCCGCAAAAAGCTGGCTGCATGTCGATATCTACGGCTGGACGCCACAGGCCAGGCCGGCGCGCCCCGAGGGCGGCGAATGCCAGGCCGCGCGGGCGATCTACAGATTATTGGACGAACGCTATGGATGATCCGCGCCTGACCCCGGCTCGGCCGGACCTTGCCGCAAAATATCTCGAGGGCAAGGTCAAGGCGGCACGCTTTGTTGCCGGCGAGGAGTTTGAGATATCGGATCCACTCGCCCCGATGCGCGAAGGGCCATCCTCCGAAGCCCTGCTATCGACGCAGGCGCTTAAAGGCGAGCGCGTCACCATCTATGACCGCGATGGCGAAGGCTGGGCCTGGGGTCAACTCAACAGCGATGGCTATGTCGGCTGGCTTCCCGATCGCGCGCTGGCCAAACCCCTTGCCGCGCCGACGCACAAGATCACCGCGCTCCGAACGTTCGCGTTTCCCGGACCCTCGATCAAACTGCCGCCGGTCGACACACTTCCGATGGGGGCGACGGTGACGGTGACGCGCAAAGACGGCGCCTTCGCCGTCACCCGCGAAGGCTCGTATCTGCCGCGGCCGCATCTCGGCAGCCTCGACCATCAGGAGCGAGACTTTGTCAGCGTCGCCGAACAATTCATCGGCACGCCCTATCTGTGGGGCGGCAAGACCAGCCTCGGCATCGATTGTTCCGGCCTTGTGCAGATCGCGCTGAACGCCGCAGGCACCGGCTGCCCGCGCGATAGCGATATGCAACAGGACGGACTCGGCAGAATTTTAAATTCAGCAGAGTCGAAAAAACTTCAACGCGGCGACCTGATCTTCTGGAACGGCCATGTCGCCATCGTGCGGGACGCGAATTCAATTCTGCACGCCAACGCGCATCACATGGCCACGAAGATCGAAAACACAAGCGATGCCATCGCGCGGATCAAGGCCGCGGGCAATGAGGTCGTGGCGATCAAGCGAATGTCGTAAATCGCCGTGAACTTGCCTTCACCTCTCCCATCGGGAGAAGTGAAGCATCGCCGAGCCCACAAGGGAAGGTGCCGTTAAGATGCAGTCGCTCCCGGTGCGGCTTCCAGCCGGAACGCGGCGGCGAACAGTGCGCGGGTGTAGTCGGTCTTCGGATTCTTGAACAGCTCCATCGCCGGCCCTTCCTCGACCACCTTGCCGAGACGCATCACGATCAGATGGCTGGCGAGCGAGGCGACCACGCGCAGATCATGCGAAATGAACATGTAGGTGAGATCGCGCTTGCGCTGCAGTTCGCGCAGCAGATCGACCATCTGCGCCTGAAACAGCATATCGAGCGCGCTGGTCGGCTCGTCCAGCACCACGAAATTTGGCTCCAGCACCACGGCGCGTGCAATTGAGATGCGCTGGCGCTGGCCGCCGGAGAATTCATGCGGATAGCGGAACCGCGTCGCCGGATCCATCCCGACGTCCCGCAGCGCCTTTATCACGCGGGTTTCGCGTTCGTTTTCCGAAAGCGCGGACTGATGCACCCTGAGGCCCTCGGCGACGATGTCGCCGACCGACATCCGCGGGCTCAGCGCGCCGAACGGATCCTGAAACACGATTTGCATGTCGCGGCGGAATGGCCGCATCGCCTTGAATCGAAGACCCTGAATATTGCTGCCCAGGAATACGATCGGTCCATCGGACGAAATCAGCCGCAGCAGCGCCAGGCCGAGCGTGGTCTTGCCGGAGCCGGACTCGCCGACCACGCCGAGTGTTTCGCCTTTGCGTACTTTTAGACTGACCCCGTCGACCGCCTTGATATGCCCCACCGTCGAGCGGAGCAGCCCGCGCTTGACCGGAAACCAGACTTTCAGATCGTCAGCCGACATCACGACCGGAGAGTCAGGTCGCGGCGGCGCAGGGTCGGGCTTCGGCTCCGCCGCGAGCAGGGCGCGGGTGTAGGGATGCTGTGGCGCGGTGAAGACCTGCTCCACCGGTCCCTGCTCGACGATCTTGCCGTTGTTCATGACGCAGACGACATCGGCGATGCGGCGCACGATGCCGAGATCATGGGTGATAAACAGCAGGCTCATGCCGAGCCGCGCGCGAATCTCCGCCAGCAGCGTCAGTATCTGCGCCTGCACGGTGACGTCGAGGGCCGTGGTCGGCTCGTCGGCGATCAGCAAATCCGGCTCGTTGGCGAGCGCCATCGCGATCATCACACGCTGGCGCTGGCCGCCGGACAATTGATGCGGATAGCTGGCAAGCCGGGTTTCCGGCTCGGGAATGCCGACCTGCGTCAGCAGTTCAACGGTCCGCGCCCGCGCCGCGCTTCCGCGAAGGCCGCCGTGCAGCTGCAGGATTTCGCCGATCTGGGATTCGATCGTATGCAGCGGGTTGAGCGACGTCATCGGCTCCTGGAAGATGATCGAAATGTCGTTGCCGCGAATGCTGCGCATCTCGCGTTCGGGTAGATCGAGCAGTTCGCGCCCCTTGAAGTGAATGCTGCCCGAGGGGTGCGAGGCCGTCGGATAGGGCAGCAGCTTGAGGATCGAGAGCGCGCTGACCGACTTTCCCGAGCCAGATTCGCCGACCAGCGCCACGCACTCGCCGCGCTTGATCTCGAAGGAAATATGTTCGACCGCGGTCGAAGTCCCACTCGGCTGATGGAACGCCACTGACAAATCGCGTACGTCGAGCAAGGGCTGGTTGATGGCGTCCATTATGAAAGGTCTCGGATTACACGGGCCAAGTTATCGGCAGCGGGGGAAAGCACGGAATATCCCTCCGGCAATTTTAGCCTCAGGTCAGCGGAGAGGACCGTCCGACAACCGGCGCGAATAGCAGTCACGACGTGAATCGCATCTGGAAGTTTCGGCATCCCTGCGTGTTCACGATATTCCGCTGTCTCGATCAAAATGTCACGACTCATGGGACGCAGTTCAAAAATCCTGCTCCACACGATCATGTTTAAATAATTTTTCCGCTGCACGTCCGACGCCTTTGGCAGTACCTCCGCAAGAGTTAGCTCGCTGGTGACTCCGACACCGCGCCCCGCTCGAAACAGATTGAACAACTGCAGTAGAGGATCGGCGACATCGGCACCGCCCTCAATCGCGTAAATAAAAACGTTGGCATCAAGATATAGACGCGGTACCGCGTCGCCGTCAGTCATCCCATTCGTCCCGTTGACGACGCAAGTCATCGTCAATCTGTTTCGCGTTCCTGAAGGGCGGCGTTCGAAGCGCCCAGATTTCCTCCAAACTCATCACTTTCTCCGGTCGCTTCTCTTCTTCGATAATGGTCACCGTTACGGTCGCGGACGGATCCATGCTGCCCCGCAGCTCCTCGGGAAGCTTGGACGCCGGATAGTGCTCGCGGATAATCCTGTTCATGGCACACCTCTATCTTGTCGAGACCTTACCACAAATCTACCTGAACGTCTTGCGCGGATCGAATGCGTCGCGCACGGCTTCGCCGATGAAAATCAGGAGCGACAGCATGATCGCGACCGCGAAAAAGCCGGTGAAGCCGAGCCACGGCGCCTGCACGTTGGCCTTGCCCTGCGACAGCAGTTCACCCAGCGACGGCGAACCCGGCGGCAATCCGAAACCGAGGAAATCGAGTGCGGTCAGCGTCATCACCGACGATGAGACGATGAACGGCAGGAACGTCATGGTCGCGACCATGGCGTTGGGCAACAGATGCCGGAACATGATCACGGCATTGGAAACGCCGAGCGCCCGCGCCGCCATGATGTATTCGAAATTGCGACCGCGCAGGAATTCCGCGCGCACCAGGCCTACCAGCGACACCCAGGAGAACAGCAGGAGAATGCCGAGCAGCACGAAGAATCCGGGCACCAGCACCGATGACAGGATCAGCAGCAGATACAGCGAAGGTATCGCGCTCCAGACTTCGATCACCCGCTGAAACCCGAGATCGATCCAGCCGCCGAAATAGCCCTGCACGCCGCCGGCGGCGACGCCGATGATCGACGAGACGATCGTCAGCGTAAGCCCGAACAACACCGAAATGCGAAAGCCGTAGATCAGCCGCGCCACCACGTCGCGGCCCTGGTCGTCGGTTCCGAGCCAATTGTATTCGAGGTCCTTGCAGCTTTTCAGGCCCTTCTTCTGCACCACCTCCTTGCACTGTGCTTCGGTCAACATCCAGGTCGGCTTGGAAGGCGCGGGCGTCGGCAGGTCGAGATTGTGGGTGTCGTAGGAATAGCGGATCAACGGCCAGACCACGGTGCCGCCCTTGTCCGCTATCAGCTTCTGCAAGTACGGATCGCGATAGTCCGCGGCGGTCTCGAAATCGCCGCCGAAGGTGGTCTCTGAGTAGCTGACGAAAGCCGGCCAATACAGATGGCCGTCGAACTTGACCAGGAACGGACGGTCATTGGCGATCAGTTCGGCGAACAGCGAGACAAGGAACAGGATCAGAAAAATCCAGAACGACCAGTAGCCGCGCTTGTTGGACTTGAAGTTCAGCCAGCGCCGCTGATTGAGCGGCGACGGGCTGAAGCGGTGCCGCGTCATTGGCACGGCTTCGCCGAGCGGCGTCTGCGTCGTGGTCTCGACCGGTGGCGGTGCGATGATGGTCATCAGACTTCCCGCGCCTCGAAATCGATCCTTGGATCGATCCACATATAGGCGAGGTCGGAGATCAAATTGACCACAAGGCCGACCAGCGAGAAGATGAACAGCGTTCCGAACACCACCGGATAATCGCAATTCAACACGCTTTCGAAACCGAGCAGGCCCAGCCCATCCAGCGAGAAGATGGTTTCGATCAGCAGCGAGCCCGAGAAAAACGCGTGAATGAACGCGCCCGGGAAACCAGCAATCACGATCAGCATCGCATTTCGGAAGATGTGGTTGTAGAGCACCTGCCGTTCGCTGCAGCCCTTGGCGCGTGCCGTCATGACATATTGCTTGCGGATTTCATCGAGGAACGAATTCTTGGTCAGCAATGTCATGGTGGCGAAGGCGCCGAGCGCCATTGAAATCAGCGGCAGCGTGATGTGCCAGAAATAGTCGAGGATTTTCCAGTACCAGGGAAATTGCGCCCAGCCGTCGGACGTCAGGCCGCGCAGCGGAAAGATATTGAAGAACGATCCGCCGGCGAACAGGATGATCAGGAGGATCGCGAACAGAAAGCCCGGAATCGCGAAACCGACGATGATCACGGCCGAGGTCCAGGTGTCGAACTTCGAACCGTCCATCACGGCCTTGCGGATGCCGAGCGGTATCGAAATCAAATAAGTCAGCAGCGTCATCCAGATCCCGAGCGACATCGAGACCGGCAGTTTCTCCTTGATCAGTTGCAGTACGCTGACATCGCGGAAATAGCTCTTGCCGAAATCGAAACGCGCGAAGTTCCACAGCATCAGCGCGAAGCGTTCGGGCGCCGGCTTGTCAAAGCCGAACTGCTTTTCCAGGCTCTTGATGAAATCGGGGTCGAGCCCCTGCGCGCCGCGATATTTCGAGCCGACGGCATCGTTGACGACGCTGGGCTGGCCGCGCGCGCCGAAATCCCCTCCGCCGCCGGAAATCCTCGATGTGCCGCCGGTATCCGCGCCGCTGAGCTGCGCGATCACACGCTCCACCGGTCCGCCCGGGGCGAACTGCACCACCACAAAGGATACGAACAAAATCCCCAGCAGCGTGGGGATCATCAGGAAGATGCGGCGGGCGATATAGGCGCTCATGAACTATTTCGCCTGCTCGGCCTTGGCAGCCTTGTTGGCGTCGAACCACCAGTTTTCCGGCGCGCCGACCCCTTGCCCATAGCGCGGCAGCTTCGCGGGATGATCGAACACATCCCAATAGGCGATCGGATGCGTGGAACGATACCATTGCGGTACCCAGTAGCGTCCGGCGCGAAATACCCGGTCGAAAGCGTGGCATGCGATAGTGAGATCGGCGCGGTTGTCGGCGCCTATGATCTTTTCAATCAGTGCATCGATGGCGGGACTGGCGATACCTGCCAGATTGTACGACCCCTTGGTGGCGGCAGCCTGCGAGGAAAAGAACGGGCGCATCGCGTCTCCCGGCGTCGCCGACATGCTGAAACGCTCGATGGTCATGTCGAAGTCGAAATCTTCCACCCGGGCGCGATATTGCACCGGGTCGACCAGGCGCAGGCTCGCCTCAATCCCGAGCGTGCCGAGATTCTTGATATAGGGCGCGTGATGAGGCTGGATCGACGGCTCGTCGACCAGAAACTCGATCTTGAAAACCTCGCCATTGGGCAGCATCCGCTTGCCGTCCTTGATGACGAGCCCTGCATCCTGCAACAGCTGCGACGCCTTGCGCAGCAGGGTGCGGTCCTGCCCCGATCCATCCGACACCGGCGGCACGAACGGCGCGCCGAACACCTCGTCGGGCACCTGGCCGCGAAACGGCTCAAGCAGCTTGAGTTCTTCCGGCGACGGCGGTCCATTCACCATCATGTCCGAATTCTGGAACGGCGAATGGGTGCGCCTGTAGGCGCCATACATGATGGTCTTGTTGGTCCATTCGAAATCGAAGGCATCGATCAGTGCTTCGCGGACGCGCGGGTCTTTGAACTTGTCGCGGCGCATATTGATGAACCAGCCCTGCGCGCCTGACGGCGTTTCGTCGGGCAGTATTTCCTGCTTGACCCGGCCATCCTTGACCGCAGGGAAATCATAACGCGTCGCCCATACCCGCGCGGTGAACTCTTCGCGGAACAAATAGCTCCTTGCGGTAAATCCCTCGAACGCGACATCGCGGTCGCGATAGAATTCATAGCGTACCGTGTCGAAGTTGAAGCTGCCGCGCGACACCGGCAGGTCGGCGCCCCACCAATCCTTGACCCGATCATACTCGACGTAGCGATTGACTTCGAACTTCCCGACTTTGTACGGCCCCGAGCCCAGGGGAATATCGAGCGTCAATTCGTCGAAGGTCCGCGTGGCATAATAGGCTTTCGAAAAGATCGGCAGGCCCGCGACATACAGCGGCACATCGCGCGCGCGCTTTTCAGCGAAGGTGACGACCAGCGTCGCGTCATCGGGCGCTTCCGCCTTCACCATGTCGCGCATCTGCTGCAGGATCAGCGGATGGCCTTTGGTTTTCAGCGTGGTCAGCGAGAAGGCGGCATCCTGCGCCGTCAGTTTCGAGCCGTCGTGGAACCGGGCCTCGGGACGCATGGTGAAGCGATAGCTCAGCTTGTCGGCTGAAATCTGCACCGATTTGGCCGCGAGGCCATACATCGCGTCGGGCTCGTCGGCGGCACGCACCATCAGCGACGCGAACGTCATGTCCATGCCCTGCGCGCCTTCACCCTTCAGGATGTAGGCGTTGAAGGAGTTGAAGGTCTGGTATGACTGATTGTAGGCGCGCACCCACGGGAGGAACGAAAATGCGCCGCCTTTCGGAGCGTCGACTTTGACGTATTCGAAATGATGAAAGTCGGCCGGATATTTCAGATCGCCGAACACCGACAACCCATGCGTCTCGGTACCGCCATCGGCTGCCGTCGCCGTCCGGAATTGTGCCGCACTGAACGCACCGAGGCCGAGACCGAGCACATGGCGGCGGGATAGTACGGACTTGCGGGGGGAACGGTTCAAGATCGTTTACCTGTTTTGGCGGCCTTTTCAGCGTCCCACCACCATAGGGCAGGAAATCCCGCGATTGCATATTTCGGCAATGGATCCGGGCGAGCGAAGCGATCCCAGCGCGCATGGTTTTGAAACATGGCGATGAATTGCGGCACCAGATAGCAATTCCACAGCAGGACGCGATCCATCGCCTTGCTGGCCGCGACCAGTTCCGCCCGGTCTTTGGCGAAGATGATGCGTTCAATCAACACATCGACCGCCGGATTCTTGATGCCGGGGATGTTGCGGGCGCCGGGCGTATCGGCGGCCCCGGAGCCGAAAAATTCTCGCTGCTCGTTGCCGGGCGACAGCGATTGCGGCCATACGTTCGTAACGATGTCGAAATCGAAATTGCGCAGGCGATTTTGATACTGCACATCGTCCACTGTGCGGACCGTGACGTTTATGCCGAGCTTTTCCAGATTGGGCTTGTAGAAAAGGATGCCCCGTTGGTCGCCTTGATCCTGGCTCAGGAATTCAACACTGACGGGCTGGCCATCCGTCCCGACCAGCTTGCGGTCCCTGATCTCGAAACCGGCTTCTTTCAATAATCGCGTCGCCTCGCGCAGATTGTTGCGCACCGCCTCTGGAGTGCCGCCGACGGGATTTTCGTAAGGCTTGGTGAAGACCTCCGGCGGAACCTTGTCGCGAACGGTCTCGAGGATTTGCAGTTCCTGCCCTTCCGGCAGGCCGGATGAGGCGAGCTCGGTGCCGTCGAAGAAGCTCTTGTTGCGATCATATGCGCCGAACGACAGCTGCCGGTTCATCTCTTCGAAATCATAGGCATAGTTGAAGGCACGGCGCAGCCGCACATCGGCAAACAACGGCCTGCGCAGATTGAAGACGTAGCCCTGCATCCGGCCGATATTGGCGGTCGGGAATTTCTCCTTGATCACGCGACCTTCGCGCACTGCGGGGAAATCGTATCGCGTCGCCCAGGCGTTGGCGCTCCGCTCCTGGAACCAGTCGATCTGATCGCCCTTGAACGCCTCCAGCGCGATCGTATCGTCACGAAAATACTCGTAGCGAATCTGGTCGAAATTATTCTGGCCGGCATTTACCGGGACCTTGTCGCCCCAGTAATCCGCCACGCGCTCAAGCGTCAGCGAACGGCCGGCGGAAAACTCCTTGATCCGGTAGGGCCCCGATCCCAGCGGAATCTCCAGCGTGGTCGCCGTGATGTCGCGCTTGCGGCCTTGCGCATCGGTTCCTTCCCACCAGTGCCTGGGCATGACCATGAGCTGGCCCGTGATGCTCGGCAGTTCGCGATTGCCGGAGATGTCGAAGGTGAACGTCACCTCGTTTTCGCCGGACTGCTCGGCCCTGGTGACGTGCCGATAGTAAATGCGCTGCGCGCTGTGTTGCTTGAACATGTTGAACGAATAGACCACGTCATCGGGCGTGATCGGCTTGCCGTCATGCCAGCGGGCGGCCGGACGCAGCCGGAATTTGACGAAGGAACGGTCTTCAGGATGCGCGACCTGCTCGGCGAGCAAGCCATACATGCTCGACACTTCGTCCATCGATTCGATCAGCAGGGTTTCATAGATAAGACCGACCCCGCCGGCGATCGCTCCCTTCAAGCCGTTGATGATGACGTTGAAATTATCGAAAGTCCCGGGCGCGCTCAGCCGCACCAGACCACCCCTCGGGGCATCCGGGTTGACGTTTTCGTAGCGCTTGAAGTCGGCGGGATATTTCAGATCACCGAACATCGACAAACCGTGCCGCCAGGTCAGTTCGCCTGCCGCGGATTGCGCCTGTGCCTGATCGATCGCCGGAATGCCGACCGCGGAGCCCAAGGCCGGCGTGATGGCCGCCAGCGCGCCGCTTTGCAGAAGATGCCGTCGGGTAATTGCCAAGTCGAAAATTCCTGTGAGTTCGGAAACGCTATTGGAAACGCAATATAAGGCAACCGTTCGACCGATGACGTTGCTTTTTCCTCATGATAGCACCCCAGCAAGGGTATCTCTGCGGCGAAACGTCCCGATAACAAAAGCGCGAGCCACAAACGAAAACGGCCAGGCAAACGCCTGGCCGCTATCGCTGATTATATCAAGTCCATGCAGAAGCCGGGACGTTACTTCGCCGCCGTCGGCAACGGAACCGGGCTGTCTGCCAGCGTGTGCAGATAGTCGATGACGTCGGCACGCTCGCTGTCCTTCTGAATACCGGCAAAGCCCATCGCGGTGCCCGGCACAAAGCCCTTGGGATTGGAGATGAACTTGTTGAGATCCTCATAGGTCCACTTGCCGCCCTTGCCCTTCATGGCGGCGGAATAGTTGAAGCCGGCCTGGGTGGCGCGATCGCGTTCGACGATGCCGAACAGGTTCGGACCGACGCGGTTCGGGACCACCCTTCTCGAAGGTGTGGCAGGCTGCGCATTTCTTTGCGGCCGCGGCGCCCTTCTCGACCGAGGCGGTCTGCAGCAGCTTTTCGATCGGCTCCGACGGGGCGGCGGCCTCTTCCTTGGCGCCACCTTCCGGTGCTTCCTTAACAGCAATCTCATAACCCGGCTTTTCCGGCATCACCGGTGAGAAAATCGCGCTGGCGGTAAAGCTCGTCACCAGCAGAACAAGGCAGGTGCCCAGAATGGCACCGAGAATTTTATTGAGTTCGAAGGAGTCCATTTTCGATCAGGCTCCAGGCCGTAAGGACGACTTTAGGCCGGCTAGACGGCCGCGGATGGACATCAGGAATCAGGCTTTCGCACCGCACCCGAAGCCCCGATGAGATATCGGTTTGCCCGTGCTCTGGCAACCCGTATAAATGCGCCAGCTTTTGGCCCATCCCCATCATTTCCCGCTTGTTATCAACCGGGTCCCGATCCCGCTCGCAACACGATGACCATGACCGAAACCCGCACTTTGGTGCTGATTCCCGCCCGCATGGCCGCCACGCGGCTGCCCGGCAAGCCGCTGCTGGATATCGCCGGCCTGCCGATGATCGTGCATGTGCTGCGCCGGGCCGAAGCCGCGCAAATCGGCCGGATCGCGGTCGCCACCGACACGCCGGAGATTGCGGAGGTCGTGAAATCCCACGGCTTTGAGGCGGTCATGACCCGCGCCGATCACCCCTCAGGTTCGGACCGGATTTACGAGGCGCTCGGCAAGCTCGATCCGCAGGGTGCCGTGGAGAACATTGTCAACGTGCAGGGCGACTTTCCGACCATCCCGGCCCATGATATCCGCGCCGCACTGGCGCTGCTCGGGGATCCGAGCGTGGATATCGGGACGCTGGCCGCCGAGATCCGCAAGGAAGAAGAGCACACCAATCCGAGCGTGGTGAAGCTGATCGGCTCCGCGGTGGATGGCCGGCTCCGGGCCCTGTATTTCACCCGCGCCACTGCGCCCTATGGCGACGGTCCGCGCTACCATCACATCGGGCTCTACGTCTATCGGCGGGCGGCGCTGGAGCGCTTTGTCAAATTGCCGCCATCGGTGCTGGAGAAGCGCGAGAAGCTCGAGCAATTGAGGGCGCTGGAAGCCGGAATGCGGATCGACGCGGCGATCGTGGATTCCGTGCCGCTCGGCGTCGATACGCCGGACGATCTGGAAACCGCCCGCCGTCTACTGGCGAAAAGCTGAGCGGCTGTTACAAGGCGCCCGACACCAAGACAATGACTGCTGACCAAGACCATGAAAATCGCATTCCAGGGCGAGCCCGGCGCGAACTCGCATATCGCCATCGTCAACGCCTATCCCGACGCCGAGGCGCTGCCGTGCCCGACCTTCGAGGACGCGCTTGGCCGCGATCAGTTCGGGCGAGGCCGACCTCGGCATGATTCCGATCGAAAATTCGGTCGCCGGCCGCGTCGCCGACATCCATCATCTGCTGCCGCAATCCGGCCTGTTCATCGTCGGCGAATGGTTCGTGCCGATCCATCATCAGTTGATGGCGCCGCGCGGCGCCAAACTGGCCGAGATCAAGACCGTGGAAAGCCACGTCCACGCGCTCGGGCAATGCCGCCGCATCATCCGCAAGCTCGGCATCAAGCCGATCGTATCGGGCGATACCGCGGGCTCGGCGCGCATCGTGGCCGAACGCGGCGACAAGAGCTGCGCTTCGATCGCCTCCAGACTCGCGGCCGAGATCTACGGCCTCGATATCCTGGCCGAGGACGTCGAGGACGAAACCCACAACACCACGCGCTTTGTGGTGCTGGCGCGCGAGGCGGACTGGGCCAGGCAGGGATCGGGGCCGCTGGTCACCACTTTTGTTTTCCGGGTTCGCAACCTGCCCGCCGCGCTCTACAAGGCGATGGGCGGCTTTGCCACCAACGGCGTCAACATGACCAAGCTGGAAAGCTACATGGTCGACGGCAATTTCTTCGCCACGCAGTTCTATGCCGATGTCGACGGCCATCCCGACGACAAGAACCTCGCCTTTGCGCTGGAGGAGCTGAAGTTCTTCTCGCGCGAATTTCGCATCGTCGGGGTTTATCCCGGCCATCCGTTCCGCGCGACGTTCAGCGAGAAGCAGGAATAAGGTAGCGATGTCATTCCGGGATGGTCCGCAGGACCAGACCCGGAATGACGACGGAAGTTTACGCCGCCGCCTTCTTGCCCAGCCCGAACGCATCCGCCAGCAGGCTGTACGACTTCTTCCGCGCGTCGTGATCGTAGACCGCGGTGATGATCATCAGTTCGTCGGCCTGGCTCGCCGTGATCATCGGCTGCAGCTTGGCCATCACCGTCGCCGGGCTGCCGACGAACAGCCGCGAGCGGTTGCGCGCGATCGAGGCGCGCTCGGCGTCGGTATAAGGATAGGCCAGCGCCTCCTCGACGCTCGGCAGCGGCAGATACTGGCCGCGATCCCGGCGCAACCGGTTGAGATCCATCGACGACGCCAGTCTGCTCGGCTTCCGCGTCGGTCTCGGCTGCAACGACCGCCACGGCGAGAATGCCCGAAGGCGTGCGTGCGCCAGCCCGACGGCTTGAAGCGGGTGCGGTAATTGACCAGCGCATCGACCGCGTCATAAGACGCAAAATGATGCGCGAACGCGAAGCCCATGCCGACCTGCGCGGCGAGTTCCGAACTGTAATCGCTGGAGCCGAGCAGCCAGATCGGCGGCAGCGGCGACATCGTCGGGCATCGCCACCACATTGTTGTAGGGATGGCCCGGCGGAAAATCGCGGGTCTCCCACAGCGTCAGTTCATGCAGCCGCTCGAGAAAATCGTCGCCCTCGCGGCGATCGAGCCGGCTGCGCAGCGCATGCGCGGTGGCGCCATCGGTGCCGGGCGCGCGGCCGAGTCCAAGATCGATGCGGCCGGGAAACAGCGCCTCCAGCATCTTGAAGCGCTCGGCGACCACCAGCGGCGCATGGTTGGGCAGCATCACGCCGCCGGAGCCGACCCGGATGTTTTTCGTCACCGCGGCGATCTGCCCGATCATGAGGTCGGGCGCGGGGCTCGCCACCGAGGCCAGATTGTGATGTTCGGCCAGCCAGTAGCGGACATAGCCCAGCGCATCGGCATGGCGCGCCAGATCGATGCTGTTGCGCAGCGCCGCGGCCGGCTTGGTGCCGGTGGTGACGACGGAGAGGTCGAGGATGGAGAGAGGGATCATGGCTCTAAACTAGTGTGCCCAATGCGGCCGACAAAGGGCCCTGACGCGCAGATCAGGCGCGCATGACAGTGGATAAGCGGTCTTGGCTGCGACTGATACCGAGTGGGCTGAAATATTAACAACAAATCTTGATATCCGAAATCTGCCCACGTCTTCGAGTTCATTGCATTATCTTTCCTAGAAATCTAAATATTATCATGTATATCAGCTTATTATATTCATTTCAGCCTCAATAGCATCGGCTTTCTGCCCTGCCCAATTTTGAAAATCAAAGCTTCTATTTCATCTAAATACAAAAATTGGGCAATTTCCCATCAGCAATGGGCTGTTTGAGAAGCCCCGTTTGCCTCTATTTTAGCGCTGTGCAACTAAACCTGACGTCCCGACAGGTCCGAGTGGAGTTTGTGGCGCCATGACCGAGAATACGTCCGCCGCGCATGAGCGCAATGCGGCGCAAAAACGCCCGGCGATTTCCTTTGAGTTCTTTCCGCCCAAGACCGAGGAGATGGAGCGCAATCTCTGGGACACCATCAAGCGTCTGGCGCCGCTGGCGCCGAACTTCGTCTCGGTGACCTATGGCGCCGGCGGATCGACCCGCGAGCGCACCCATTCCACCATCGCCCGCATCCTGGATGAAACCAGCCTGCTGCCGGCCGCGCATCTGACCTGCGTCGGCGCCGCGCGCGGCGAGATCGACGAGATCGTCGGCCGCTACCACGAGGTCGGCGTCCGCCACATCGTGGCGCTGCGCGGCGATCCGCCCGGCGGCATCGGCACCGCCTACGTCACGCATCCCGACGGCTATCAGACGTCGGCGGAGCTCGTCGCCGGCATCAAGCGGCAGCACGGCGACATCGAGGTGTCGGTCTCGGCCTATCCGGAAAAGCATCCGGAAAGCCGCGACTTCGACGCCGACATCGACATGCTCGAAGGCCAAGGTCGATGCCGGCGCGACCCGCGCCATTACCCAGGTGTTCTTCGATAACGATCTCTATCTTCCGCTACCTCGACCGGGTGCGCGCGCGCGGCATCGAAATTCCGATCGTGCCCGGCATCATGCCGATGCACAATTTCAAGCAGGCGCGCAATTTCGTCACCCGCGCCGGCACCACGTGCCGGACTGGCTCGCCGAGAAATTCGAAGGCCTCGACGACGATCGCCGAAACCCGCAAGCTGGTGGCCGCCACCGTCGCGGCCGGCCAGGTGCAGAAGCTCGCCAAGCACGGCGTCGACACCTTTCACTTCTACACCATGAACCGCGCCGACCTCGTGTTCGCGATCAGCCATCTGCTCGGCATCCGCCCCAACGGCGCGCAGAAAGCCGCCTGACCGATGACCGTAGCCGTCTCTCCCAAGCGAACCGCTTTGCTCGCTGCCGCCCGCGAGCGCATCCTGGTGCTCGACGGCGCCATGGGCACCATGATCCAGGGCCTCGAATATGACGAGGCGGCGTTTCGCGGCGAACGCTTCAAGGATTTTCACCGCGACCTGCGCGGCAACAACGATCTGTTGATCCTGACGCAGCCGAAGGCGATCCAGGACATCCACGCCGACTATCTGCGCGCCGGCGCCGACATCGTCGCCACCAACACCTTCTCCTCGACCTCGATCGCGCAGGCCGATTACGATCTCTCCGGCATCGCCTATGAGATGAACCTCGAAGGCGCCAGGCTGGCGCGCGCCGCCGCCGAGCGCGTCACCGCCGAGGACGGCAAGCCGCGCTTTGTCGCCGGCGCCATCGGCCCGACCAACCGCACCGCCTCGATCTCGCCCGACGTGTCCAGCCCCGGCTACCGCGCCGTCACCTTCGACGATCTGCGCACCGCCTATGGCGAGCAGATCAACGGCCTGCTCGACGGCGGCGTCGACCTGCTGCTGGTCGAGACCATCTTCGATACGCTCAACGCCAAGGCCGCGCTCTATGCGATCGCCGAGATCGCGGAAGCGCGCGGGCTCGACGTGCCCGTGATGATCTCCGGCACCATCACCGACAAATCCGGCCGGCTGCTGTCGGGGCAATTGCCCGAAGCGTTCTGGAATTCGGTGCGCCACGCCAGGCCGCTCACCATCGGCTTCAACTGCGCGCTCGGCGCCGAAGATCTGCGCGCGCATATCGCCGATATCGGCCGCGTCGCCGATACGCTGGTTTGCGCCTATCCCAATGCCGGCCTGCCCAACGAATTCGGCCAGTACGACGAGAGCCCGGAATTCATGGCCGGCCTGATCGGCGAATTCGCCGCAAGCCGGCCTCGTCAACATCGTCGGCGGCTGCTGCGGCACCACGCCCGACCATATCGCCGCGATTGCCGCCGCCGTCGCGCCGCACAAGCCGCGCGCGATTCCCGTGATCGAACCGCGGCTGCGGCTCTCCGGCCTCGAGCCGTTCGAACTGACGCCCGCGATCCCCTTCGTCAATGTCGGCGAGCGCACCAACGTCACGGGCTCGGCGAAATTCCGCAAGCTGGTCACCGCCGGCGATTACACCGCCGCGCTGCAAGTGGCGCGCGACCAGGTCGAGAACGGCGCCCAGATCATCGACGTCAACATGGACGAAGGCCTGCTGGATTCCGAAGCCGCGATGGTGACGTTCCTCAATCTCGTCGCCGCCGAGCCCGACATCGCCCGCGTCCCTGTGATGGTGGATTCCTCGAAATTCGCCGTGATCGAAGCCGGCCTGAAATGCGTGCAGGGCAAGCCGGTGGTGAACTCGATCTCGATGAAGGAAGGCGAGGCCAAGTTCATCCACGAGGCCAAGATCGCGCGGCGTCATGGCGCGGCCGTGGTGGTGATGGCGTTCGACGAGCAGGGCCAGGCCGATACGTTCGCGCGCAAGACCGAAATCTGCAAGCGCGCCTATGACATCCTGGTCGGCCAACTCGACTTCCCGCCCGAGGACATCATCTTCGATCCGAATATTTTCGCGATCGCGACCGGGCTCGAGGAGCACAACAATTACGGCGTCGATTTCATCGAGGCGACGCGCTGGATCCGCCAGAACCTGCCGCATGCGCATATCTCCGGCGGCGTCTCCAATCTGTCGTTCTCGTTCCGCGGCAACGAGCCGGTGCGCGAGGCGATGCATTCGGTGTTCCTGTATCACGCCATCAAGGCCGGCATGGACATGGGCATCGTCAATGCCGGGCAGATGATCGTCTATGACGACATCGATCCCGAGCTGCGCCAGACCTGCGAAGACGTCATCCTCAACCGCGATCCCGGCGCCTCCGAACGGCTGCTGCAGCTCGCCGAAAAATTCCGCGGCAAGGAGCAAGCAGGCCAAGGAGAGCCGATCTGGCCTGGCGCGAATGGCCGGTCGACAAGCGGCTCACCCACGCGCTGGTGCACGGCATCACCGAATATATCGAGGCCGACACCGAGGACGCCCGCGCGGTTGCCGAGCGTCCGCTCAACGTCATCGAAGGCCCGCTGATGGCCGGCATGAACATCGTCGGCGATCTCTTCGGCGACGGCAAGATGTTCCTGCCGCAGGTGGTGAAATCCGCCCGCGTGATGAAGCAGGCGGTGGCCTATCTGATGCCGTTCATGGAAGAGGAGAAGGCGCGCAACCTCGCCAACGGCATCGCCGGCGACGGCCGCAACTCCGCCGGCAAGATCGTGCTCGCCACCGTCAAGGGCGACGTCCACGACATCGGCAAGAACATCGTCGGCATCGTGCTGCAATGTAACAATTTCGAGGTGATCGACCTCGGCGTCATGGTGCCGGCCTCCAAGATCATCGAGACCGCCAAGGCCGAAGGCGCCGACATCATCGGCCTCTCCGGCCTGATCACGCCCTCGCTCGACGAGATGAGTTTTCTTGCCGGCGAACTGGAACGCCAGGGCATGGACGTGCCGCTGTTGATCGGCGGCGCCACCACCAGCCGCGTCCATACCGCCGTGAAGATCGACCCGAATTATCGCCGCGGCCCGGTGGTGCATGTCAACGACGCCAGCCGCGCCGTCGGCGTCGCCTCCGCGCTGCTGTCGCCGGAGCGGCGCGAGGCCTATGCCGCCGAAGTGCGCGCCGACTATGCCAAAATTTCCGCGGCGCATTTCCGCGCCCAGGCCGACAAGAAGCGCTGAAGCTGGCGGACGCGCGCGCCAACGCCGTTGCGATCGATTTTACCAAGATGCCGCCGAAGAAGCCGACGTTCTTCGGCATCAGGAGTTTTGCCGACTACGACCTCGCCGAGCTGGCCGACTACATCGACTGGACGCCGTTCTTCCAGACCTGGGAATTGACCGGGCGTTTTCCCGCCATTCTCGACGATCCAAAAGTCGGCGAAGTCGCGCGCTCGCTGTATGACGACGCCCGCAAGATGCTCGACCTGATCGTCAAGGAGAAATGGTTCAAGGCGCAGGCCACCATCGGCTTCTGGCCGGCCAACGCCGAGGGCGACGACATCGTGGTCTATGCCGACGACAGCCGCCAAGCAGCCGATCGCGACCTTCCACACGCTGCGCCAGCAACTGGAGAAGCGCGAAGGCCGCTTCAACGCCGCGCTGTCGGATTTCATCGCGCCGGTAGCGTCGGGCGTGCCGGACTATATCGGCGCCTTCGTGGTCACCGCCGGGATCGGCGAGGACGTGATCGCCGACCGCTTCAAGAATGCCAATGACGATTACTCCTCGATCCTGTGCAAGGCGCTGGCCGATCGCCTGGCGGAAGCTTTTGCCGAGCGCATGCACGCCCGCGTGCGCCGCGAGTTCTGGGGCTACGCGCCCGACGAGACAACGACGCCCGATCAGCTCATTCTCGAACAATATGCCGGCATCCGTCCCGCGCCCGGTTATCCCGCGCAGCCCGATCACACCGAGAAGGCCACGCTGTTCCGCCTGCTCGACGCCGAGAACACCGCCGGCGTGAAGCTGACCGAGAGCTACGCGATGTGGCCGGGCTCGTCGGTCTCGGGCCTGTATTTCTGCTCACCCCGAGAGTTTCTATTTCGGCGTCGGCAAGATCGAACGCGACCAGGTCGAGGACTACGCCGCCCGCAAGGGCTGGACCGTCGGCGAGACCGAACGCTGGCTGGCGCCGGTGCTGAACTACATTCCGGCGCAGGACCAATCCGCGCAGGAGCGCTCGGTGAAGGAAGCGATGCCGACGCTGGCGCCGGCTTCCGCCGTGCCGCGCCAACGACGTCGCGTCGCATCCGCCGGGCTGCAACTGCGCGGTGCACCTGGCCTATCGCAAGAAGGCCGTGGGAGCGTAGCTGCGGATGCGCGATGCGCCCGCAGTCTCAAGGGAGTCACAGCACCTGATGCACGTCGATCACGACGCGGTCGGCATGGCGCGCGGCGGAGCCGATGAACAGGTTTTCCATCAGCCAGCGGTATTTCTCGCTGCCGGTCTCGAATTTCGGCACGGTGCGGAAATAGATCAATGCGGGATCGACCGGTTCGCCACGCTTGAGCTTTTGCAGCAGTTCTAGCGGGCCGAAACCGCAGCCCCTTGTTCTCGACATAGACCACCGCGCCGTCGTCGGTCTCGAAGGCATATTTGGCCTCGAGTTCGATCAGCTCGTTGGGCCGGATGATCTGGAAGTCGGCGCCGAACGCGCAGACCTTGCCGGTGATGTCGCCCCGCACCTCGCCGCCGGTGATCGGAATGATCCGGCGCACGCCGTGGCCGATATCGCCGGCCGAGGTCACGCCGCCGATGTGGGCGGTGATGGTGAAAACATATCGGGTCGAAAGCTGCGGCGTCATCGCACCCTCATCTGGCCATTTGTTGCGGCAACCAGGTCGCCAGCAACGGAAATGCGATCAGGATCACCAGCCGCACCAGATCCGTCGCCACGAACGGAATCACGCCCCTGAAGATCGTGGCAAACGACACGTCCTTGACCACGCTCTTGATGACAAAGACGTTCATGCCGACCGGCGGATGGATCAGGCCGAGCTCCACCGTCATCACGATGATGACGCCGAACCAGATCGGGTCGAAGCCGAGATGCGTGATCACCGGAAAGATGATCGGCACCGTCAGGATGATCATGGCCATCGCATCCATCAGGCAGCCCAGCACCAGATACATCACCATGATCAGCGCGAGCACGCCGTAGCGGCCGAGCCCAAGGCCGGTGAGAAATTCCGTGACCTTTTGCGGGGTCTGCGTCACCGTGAGGAAATATCCGAAGATCAACGCGCCGATCAGCACCGTGAACACGGCGGCGGCGGTGCGGGTCGCCTGCAGCAGCGAGGCCAGGATCTTTTCCCTGTCCAGCCGTCCGGTGAGCACGCCGATCAGGAACGCGCCGGTGGCGCCGACGCCGCCGGCTTCGGTCGGCGTGAAGCGCGGCAGGAACGGCAGGCCGTAAAGTCCGCCGATGACGAAGACGAACAGCAGCACCGGCGCCCAGATATTCTTCAGGCCGGCAAAGCGCTCGCGCCAGGTGGTTTGCGGGCCGGTCGGCAGGAAACCCGGCCGGAAATAGCCGATCAGCGAGATGGTGATCATGTACATCGTCATCGCGAGCACGCCGGGAATGATGCCGGCGATGAACAGCTTGCCGATGTCCTGCTCGGTGATGATGCCGTAGACCGCGAGCACGGTGGACGGCGGCAGCATGGCGCCCAGCGTGCCGCCGGCCGCGATCACGCCGGTGGCAAAGGATTGCGGATAGCCGAAGCGCCGCATTTCCGGATAGGCCACGGCGGAAAACGTCGCCGCGGTCGCCACCGACGAGCCGCAGATCGCGGCAAAGCCGCCGCAGGCCGCGACCGTCGCGATGCCAAGGCCGCCGCGCAGATGTCCGACAAAACCGTTGGCGGCGCGGAACAGTTCGCGGCTCATGCCGGAATTGCTGACAAACGTTCCCATCAGCAGGAACATCGGAATCACGCCGAAGGTGTAGTCGGTCACCGTGCGCATCGAGGTCTGGCCGACCAGCTTCAGCGCCGGCGTGAAGCCGACGAGATAGCCGAAGCCGGAGACGCCGACGAGGCCCATCGCCATGCCGACCGGCACGCGCAGCAGCATCAGCGCGAACAGCGCGACAAATCCGAGGACCGCGACGGCATCGGTGCTCATGCCGTCTACTCCACGGTCTTGACTTTGGGGTCGTGCATCAGATCCGGATGGAAGATCAGCCGGTAGGTGCGGATCGCGATCAGCAGCACCGCGGAGACGTCGCCGGCCCACGCCACCGCGAAGAACGGCCAGGTCGGCATGTGCATGTCGAAGGTCAGCACATTGTCGTTGTAGGTGCCGCGCACCTTGTCGAACAGCGTATAGGTCTGCACCGTCACCACGAACAGCAGCACCAGCGTCGCGAACACGTCGATCCAGCGCTGGTATTTCGGGCCGACATTGGCCCAGACCAGATCGACGGTGATGTGGCCGCCGCGATAGCTGGTGGCGGCGATGCCCCAGAAGATCAGGATGCCGAGCAGCATGCGCCCGATATCGAAGGAATCCGGGATCGCATAGTTGAGCGTGTTGCGCAGGATGACCGCGAGGAAAATGTTGGCGGCGACGATGCCGACGAATCCGGCCGCGATCCATTCGATCGTGTCGATGAAACGATCCATAGACGCGCGATTCATGTCCGCTCCGAACGGCTGACGATGGCATCGCGAAAATGACGGCGGCAGGTGAACCCCGCCGCCGTATTCCAGGACGTACCAAATCTTTACTGCGCCAGCGCGTTGTATTTGGTGAGCGAGGCGCGCAGCTCGGCCATCGCCGCATCCGGGTCGACGCCGGCTTTCTTGACGCCGTCGGCCCAGGTCTTGACCAGCGGCTCGGCGGCTTTCTTCCACAGCGCGGTCTGCTCCGGCGTCAGCTTGTAGACTTCCTGACCGGTCCTCCGCCTTGACCTTGTCGACGCCGGCGTCCTCGAACTTGCCCCAGGGCTCGCCGACGCGGCCGGCGGCTTCGGTGTTGCAATTGTCGTCGATCGCCTTTTTCTGGCGGTCGGACATCTGATTGTACTTGTCCTTGTTCATCACGAAGGCAAAGGTCGTGACATAGAGCGGCGCATCCATGTGATATTTCGTCACCTTGTCGATGCCGAACAGCACCAGCGATCCCCACGGGAAGGTGACGGCGTCGGCGACGCCGCGCTCGATGATGTCGCGGACTTCCGGCGCCGAGGACTGCACGTTGGTGCCGCCGAGCAGCGTCACGAAATTCGCGATGGTGGCGTCGGCGGGGCGGACCTTCATGCCCTTGACGTCATCCGGCACCAGGATCTTCTTGGTGCGCGAGTGGAACGACGACGGCGAATGGATGAAGGCGAGGCAGAACTTGACGTCCTTCATCTCCTTCTCGGCATATTTGCGGTACCAGGCGTCGAGCCCCATCGAGCCGCCCTTGGCGCTCGACATCAGGAACGGCAATTCGCCGGCGCCGATGATCGGGAAACGGCCGGGCTGATAGCCGGGATTGACGTAGGTGATGTCGGCGATGCCGTCGCGCGCCATGTCGTAATGGTCGAACGCCTTGCCGAGTTGCTGGGCGGGATAGACCTTGTAGTGAATGGTGCCGCCGGAAGCCTTCTCGACCGCGGCGCCCCAGTCTTCCAGCGCCTTTTGCAGCGGATGCGACGCCGGCACCCAATGCGACAGTTTCAGCTCGAAGGTTTTTTCCTGCGCGAACGCAGGCGTCACACTGGCGGCCAGCAGCAACGCCAAAAACGTCTTCCTCATCGACATCGTCTCCCTCTGTGAAATCAGGGCTTCAACGCCCCTTTGCGGATATTGTTATATGATATAATTATCATTGCAAGTCTGCGGCGACATCCGCAGCGGCTCGCGTTCGAAGCCTATAGCAATCGGGGGAGCAAGTATTGCGGACAAAAGTAGCAATCATTGGCGCGGGGCCGGCGGGATTGCTGCTGGGGCAATTGCTGCACCGCTACGGAATCGACAACGTCATCCTGGAGCGCCAGGACCGCCGACTATGTGCTGGCGCGGATCCGCGCCGGCGTGCTCGAACAGGGCACGGTCGAGCTGCTCGACGCAGCTCGGCGTCGGCGCGCGGCTGCACCGCGAGGGCCTGGTCCATGACGGCGTCGAATTCGCCTTCGGCGGCGCGCGCCATCGCATCGACATGAAGGCGCGCGACCGGCAAGACGCGTCACGATCTACGGCCAGACCGAGGTGACCCGCGACCTGATGGACGCGCGCGACAGCGCCGGCCTCGCCACGGTCTATGAAGCCGACGATGTCAGGCCGCACGATTTCGACACCGACCGTCCCCGCGTGTCCTACGTCAAGGACGGCGTCAGCCACGAGATCGACTGCGATTTCATCGCCGGCTGCGACGGCTTCCACGGCGTCAGCCGCGCCAGCGTCAAGCCTTCGGCGATCGAGACCTTCGAGCGGGTCTATCCGTTCGGCTGGCTCGGCATCTTGTCGGACACGCCGCCGGTCATCGCCCGAACTGATCTACACCAACCACGCCCGCGGATTTGCGCTCTGCACCATGCGCTCGATGCAGCGCAGCCGCTATTACCTGCAATGCAGTCTCGACGATCACGTCGATCAATGGCCGGACGAGCGATTCTGGGACGAATTGAAGCGGCGGCTCGATCCAGGAGGCGGTCGACAATCTCGTCACCGGCCCGTCGATCGAAAAGAGCATCGCGCCGCTTGCGCAGCTTCGTCGCCGAGCCGATGCGGTTCGGGCGGATGTTCCTGGCCGGCGACGCCGCCCACATCGTGCCGCCGACCGGCGCCAAGGGACTCAACCTCGCCGCCAGCGACGTGCATTATCTGTCGCAGGCGCTTGCGCGAATATTACGACGAGAAATCTTCCGCCGGGATCGACGGCTATTCCGCAGAAAGCGCTGGCGCGGGTCTGGAAGGCGGTGCGCTTTTCGTGGTGGATGACCTCGATGCTGCACCGATTTCCCGACACCGAGGGATTCGGCGCGCGCATCCAGCTCGCGGAACTGGATTATCTGGTCGGATCGAAGGCGGCGACGGCGTCGCTGGCGGAGAATTATGTCGGGTTGCCGTATTAGAGGCTTGGCTTCGCCAAGAGAAACTCGTCATTGCGAGCGAAGCGAAGCAATCCAACTTTGCGCGAAGAAAGCTGGATTGCTTCGTCGCTGACGCTCCTCGCAATGACGGTGAGGGACCGTCACATGCTCACCCTCTACTTCGCACCAGGCTCCAGTTCGATGGCGGTGCACATCGCGCTGCACGAGATCGGCGTCCCTTCGAAGGCAAGCCGATGTCGTTCAGAAAGGACGACATGCGCTCGCCCGGCTATCTCGAGCTCAACCCGGAGGGCAAGGTTCCGACCCTCGTCGTCGACGGCCGCCCGCTCACCGAAGTCGCCGCGATCCTGTTCTATCTGGCCAAGCGCTTTCCCGACGCCGGACTATTGCCGCGCGACGATATCGAGGCCGAGGCGCAGGCGCTGTCGTGGATGTCGTTCATCGCCTCCACCCTGCATCCGGCGCGCGCACGAGGTCCGGACCATGCGCGGCAAAGTCTATGGCATTGCCGACCGGCGGCTGGGAAGCGGCTGGGCGCTCGGCGCGCTATTCGATCGCCGATATCCATCTGTTCCGGCTGTACTGGCGGCTCGCCAATGCGCTGAAGCCCGCGCCGGAGAACCTTTCCCAACCTCACCGCGCATTACGCGCGCATGATGGCGCGGCCGGCCGTGCAACGGACCATCGAGGTTGAAACAGCGGTGGGGTATGAATTGCCGGCGTGAGGATTGGCGTTGCCAACCGTCATACCCCGCGAAAGCGGGGTATCCAGTACGCGACGGCTTCTCGATTCTATCACTGCCGCCTCTGGAATACTGGAGCACCCGCTTTCGGGGGTGATGACAAGCTGCATTTCAAACAACCGCTGAAATACCGCTTTAAACTTTGTAGGCGGTGCATTTCGCGCGCGCATCGCGTTCAATGGCGACCGAATCGCCAACACGCGAGCTCCGCATGACCGCCACCGATATTCCCGCAAGGCTTCGAACACCAGTCGCGGCGCAGTCCGCTCACCGATCCGTGGGAGCCGATCTATTGCGAAGCAGACGCCTGACGCGTCATCCTCGGGCTTCGGCTGGCCACGCCGCATACCAACGCGCGCGGGTTCGTTCATGGCGGGTTGATCGCAGCACTGACCGACAAGGCGATGGGACATAGTTGCGGCCACAAGATGCGCGGCGCCCATTCGCTGGTGACGGTCAGCATGTCGATCGACTTCATCAGCAGCGCCCAGATCGGGCAATGGCTCGCGGTCGAGACCGACGTGATCAAGACCGGCAGCACGATCTGCTTCGCGCAGTGTCTTGTCAAAGCCGACGATGTCGCCATCGCCCGCGCCAATGCGACGTTCCGGGTGGTGAAGAAGGCTTAGCTGTCATTCCGGGGCGCACGAAGTGCGAACCCGGAATCTCGAGATTCAGGTCTGGTCCTTCGGACCATCCCGGAATGACGCGACGTCACTTCCCGCCGAAATGCCAGTCGCTGGTCTCGACCACGAGATCGATGAAGGCCCGCACCTTGGCCGACAACAGCCGCGAGGTCGGATAGACGATGTGGATCGGCAAGGCCGGCTGCTCGAATTTCGCCAGCACGATCTGCAGCCGGCCCGCCTTGATCGCCTCCGCGGCCTGATAGGCCAGTACCCGCGTCAGGCCGCCGCCCTGCTCGGCATACTGGATCGCGGCGTCGGCGCTGTTGGTGATGAACCGCGGCGTGCAGGCGATGCGAATCTCGCGGCCGCCCTCGACAAAACGCCAGTCCGGCGCCGCCGCCGTGGCGCCGAACTGGATGGTCTCGTGCGAAGCGATCGCCTCCGGCGTCTTCGGCTCGCCGCGCGGTTTGAGATAGCCCGTTCGAGGCGACCACGATCCGCCGCATCTCGCCGACCTGGCGCGCGACCAGGCTGGAATCGGCGAGGTGACCGATTCGCACCGCCAGATCGACGCCGTCTTCCACCAGATTGACCATGCGATCCGACAGCCGCAGTTCGCCGCTGACTTCAGGATAGCGCTTCAGATAGGCCGACATCACCGGACTGACATGGAGGCGCCCGAATCCGATCGGCGCCGAGACCACCAGCCGTCCGCTCGGCCGTGATGCGTTCGCCCTCGACCGAACCTTCGGCTTCCTCGACATCGGCGAGAACGCGCCGGACCCGCTCCAGATAGCGCGCGCCGGCATCGGTCAGCGTCACCGACCGCGTGGTCCGCTGCAGCAACCGCGCGCCGAGGCGCTCCTCGAGCGCCGCAATCAGCCGCGTCACGCCCGATGGCGACAGGCCGAGCTTGCGGGCCGCCGGCGCAAAACCCCTGAGGTCGGCCACCGCGACAAAGGCCTGCATGGCGTCGAACCGGTCCATGGGATTATTTCATATATCGCAATGATGAAGTGTCAATCCGCAGGATTGTTCAAATTATCGAAATGACCCATTTTAGAGGATCGAGGGCGGTAGCGCCCCACCCGATTTCCGGAGATTTGCAATGTCAGACATGCACACCTATTCCAGCGACGTGGCGTTCACCCCGGCGGTGAAGGCGATCCAGGCCCGCAAGGGATCGCGCGAAGGTCTACGCCCATGTCGAGGAGAACGGCGGCTGGCGCACCGAGATCGATGAACAGCTCACGGCTTTCCTGGCGCAGACCAACAGCCTGTATTTCGCCACCGCCAGCGCCGACGGCCAGCCCTATATCCAGCACCGCGGCGGGCCGAAGGGTTTTGTCAAAATCCTGGACAAGAACACGCTGGCCTTCGCCGATTACAGCGGCAACCGGCAATACATCACGCAAGGCAATCTCACGCGAAAACCCGAAGGCCCATATCTTCGTGATGGATTATGCCCATCGCCGCCGCGTCAAGATCTGGGGCGAGGCGCGCGTGGTCGATGACGATCCGGCGCTGCTGCAATCGCTGATGCCGCAAGGCTACAAGGCGCGGCCCGAGCAGGTGATCCTGTTCAGGATTTCGGCGTGGGACACCAACTGCCCGCAGCACATTCCGCAGAAATTCGACGCCGCCGATGTGGCGGCAGCGCTGGCCGCGCGCGATACGCGCATCGCGGAACTGGAGGCGGAGCTGGCTGCGTTGAAGAGCCTGCCCTCCCCGGGACATTGAGGTTCAGGCGGCCTGTCGCAGCGGAGCCCAGGCGAAGTCCGGATAGTACTGAAGCATCATCCGGTCGACATAGGCGGTGAGATTGCCGAAATGTTCGGTGCGCTCGCGCAATTGCGACGTGAAGAACGGCGTCAGGATTCCGGCGAGCGCGCCGAACGCGGTGGCGTCGGTGCCGCAGGCGTGTCGCCCATCAGATACGGCTTGTCGCCAAGCTGGACCGACAGCGCAAACAGCGAACGGATGGCGAGGTCGACGTCCTCGTCCGGGGCATGGCGGCCGAGACCGCTCAGCAGATAGTTCTCGGCGACGCGGAATTGCGCATCCTCGCGGAGTTTTTCGACGCAGATGCTCCGGGCGCGCGATCGAAGAAATGCGCGGGTCCTTTGGCGAAATTATCCGGATCGACCCAGCGCGCTCCGACCAGGGCCCAGTAGACATGGTGTTCGATCATGCGTTCGAACGCCCAGGCCTGCGCACGCTGCCTGCAGACTGAGCGGCGCGTCGAAATCGAAGCCGTATTTGCCTTCGATATGCGCGCGAATGAAGGTGGAATCGGCAACCTCGTCGGCCTCGTCGACAATATAGGGCAGTTGTCCCTTGGGAGAGGCCGGCGGCATCGCCTTCTCCTTGCGATAGGCAAGACCGGCCATCTTGAGCTGGACTTCCGTCTTGGTCACAAAAGGGCTGATTTCCGGCAGGCCGAAGCCGGCGCCGAAGCCATAAAGGGTGATCATGAAAGTCTGCTCCCGATTTCCTGAGCAGGCGCTTCAGGCTAGCCATCCCCTGCTGCCACCGTGGTGTCAGCAGCGGCAACATCGCCGTCCAGAGATCGAGGCCGTAGAGAATCATCATGGACAAAATCCTCTTGGTTGGAGTGTTGTCCCGGTATACTTGCCCGCTGCTGCCAACATGCTGTCAGCATCGGATGGCGGCCCGCCAAAAAGACCAACGAGACGCTCCATGAGACGCGCCGACCGGCTGTTCCAGATCATTCAGGTGCTCCGGCGCACCGGAAAACCGCTGACGGCGGATGCGATCGCGGCCGAGCTGGAGACATCGAAGCGGACGATCTACCGCGACATCGCCACCCTGATCGGACAGCGCGTGCCGATCCGCGGCGAGGCCGGCATGGGCTATATTCTGGAGAAGGGATTCGACCTGCCGCCCCTGATGCTCACCCCCGACGAAATCGAGGCGGCCGTGCTCGGCGCGCAATGGGTCTCCGGACATGCCGATCCGGTGCTGTCCCGCGCCGCCCAGGACCTCATTGCGAAAATCGCCGATACCGTTCCCGAACGTTTGAGACCTTTCGTGCTTGAACCCGCCAGCCGCGCCCGCCCGGGCTGGGGCGGCGAACCCGACCGCATCGACATGGCGCGGACGCGGGCGCAGATTCACGAAGGCAAAAAGATCACGCTGCGCTATCGCGACGAACACGGCCGCGACAGCGAGCGCACGATCTGGCCGATCGCCATCGGCTATCACGAGGCGGTGCGGATTCTGGCGGCATGGTGCGAACTGCGCCGGGATTTTCGCAGCTTCCGCACCGACCGCGTCGTGGACGCCGCCTATCTCGACGAGAAATATCCCGAGCGGCGCGATCTGCTCAGGGCCAAATGGCGAAGGAGCCTGGTCTGGGAAGCGCCCAAGGATATCTGACAGGGATATCTGATGGCAGGATACCCGATGGCTCGCCGGCTTATTCCGCGCTAAACCGGACGCATGGGACCAGCAGAACCCGCGACCGCCGACGAAAGCCCGTGCCAGGCCTGCGGCGCCTGCTGTTCGTATTCGTCGAACTGGCCGCGGTTCACGACCGAGGACGACGCGGCGCTGGATCTCATTCCGGAAAAATTCGTCAACGAAAAACTGTCGGGCATGCGCTGCGACGGCGAACGATGTTCGGCGTTGTCGGGCAAGGTGGGTGTCGCGACCTCATGCGGGATTTATGCGGTACGGCCGGAGGTTTGCCGGACCTGCATGCCCGGCGATCCCGAATGCGACATGGCGCGGCGCAGGCACGGGCTGCCATTGTTCGAACTAACCTGAATAGCGGCGCCATCGGGAACCGGGTTCCCCCACGAGTTCCACCAGCGTCACGCCGTGAGCCGCGATGGCAAACCCGGTCTTGATCGGAACGACGCAAATATCGTGAGTTCCAGCCCGCTTTGTTAAGAGCCCGGGCCGATAAACACGAAAGCGGTCGCGCAAGCCCCGCAGCCTCACGTCCCGCGGCCCTGGGCGTTACCGTCACGATCGACACCATTCCGTCAGGATCGGCAATTGATCGCATACGAGAACATGGCCGCCTTTTTCGAAGCACAACTCGACTTCATCTTTTTCTTCTATGGGTTGGCGTTCATTCTGTTCGGCACCGTCAGCTTCGCCATCGCAAGGATCGAAGGCCGCGAAAGCCTCTGGACCGTGCTCGGGCTGTTTGCATTCATTCACGGCGGGGGCGAGTGGCTGGATTTGACGGCGCTGATCGTCGGCGACACGCCGCTGTTTTCCGCCGCACGTTTTCTGGCCATGACCGGATCGTTCGTGCTGTTGATGGAATTTGCTCGCCTGAGTGCCATCCGGTTCGGCCGGAAACTGCCCGGGCGGTGGATTTACCTGCCGCTGCTGGCGACCGTTGCTCTCGGCTGGGGCATCAGCGGGTTGAGCACGGCCACCGCACTATCGCGCTACATGTTCGGATTTTTCGGCGCGATGGCCACCGCCTGGATCCTCGCCGAACATGCCAGGCGATTTTCCGGCGTCGCACGGCGTCTGGCGAATTTCACCGCCGCGGGTTTCGCCATTTATGCCGTGGCGGCCGGCGTCATCGTGCCCGCCGCACCGTTCTGGCCGGCGTCGGCGCTCGATCAAGGATGGTTCGCGCAAGCAACGGGAATGCCGATTTAATTACTGCGCGGCACACTCGCCTGCGCTCTGGCGTTTTCGATCTGGGTGATCTGGGGTCAGCTTCTGGTCGCGGAAGTAAGCTCCGAGCGTTACACGGCCTATCTGCGCCGGCAGTTCATCTGGACCGTGGTCACGATGTCCGCAATCCTGGTGTTCGGCTGGACCCTGACGGAATTTCTCGGCGGCATTTACCGGCAGAACGTCGAGCACGAGGCGCGCGGCGATATCGACCTGCTGGCGAGCCACCTCGCCGGCGAGACTTCCACGATCGACGGCATGGTGAGGGCCCTGGCGGGTTCACCGTCGATCCTGCCATTGCTGACCGGCGGCACCACGCAGGACGATCGGCGCGCCAAGTCGGTTCTGGATCTCGACGTCGAGGCATCCGGCGCCATGGTCGGCGCTATCCTGGACAGGTCCGGAACCATGGTGGCCTCGTCCGACCGTGGCCAGGCCGCGTCCAACAGCGACCGCTCGGCGTCCTGGCTTCAGACATCTCTCGCGGGCGAGGCCGGCTATCACTTTGCTTTCGATGCCGTGGCCCGCAGGCCTTATTATTACGCGAGCTACCCGGTGCGGGACGACAACGGCTCCGTGGTCGGCGTCGCGGTGCTGCAGAAATCTCTCGATCCGTTCGAAGCCAGTCTCAGGCAGTTCGGCCGTCCTTACTTCCTGATAAATCCCGATGGCATCGTCGCATTGACGAACCGTCCCGCCATGCTCCTGAAGACGCTGTGGCCGCTGTCCGCTGAAAAGACGGCTGCGCTGACCCGGCAGTTCGGCGCGCTGAGCGGACAACCGTCGCTGGACCGGGAGTTCACCGGCGCGCAATGGAGCCTTTTTGACGGCAATCGCCAATATCTGCGGCGCCAGTTTGCCGATCACAGCCAATGGTCACTGGTGATCGCGATGCCGAACGGAATGATCTTTGCCAGCCGCATCCTCGGAATTTTCATCACGCTCATCGTGACGGTGATGACCCTGATTTACCTTGTCGGCAGGGAGCATGGCATTCGCGAGAACGTCCAGATGGACAAGCGTCTGGAATTGCAGGAACTGGCGCGTGACCTCCGGTTCCAGGCGACCACGGACCCGCTTACCGGACTTTACAACCGGCTGAAGTTCGACGAAGCGCTGGCCAGCGATATCTTGCGGGCGAAGCGTTACGGGACGTCATTGGCGCTGGTGCTTTACGATGTCGACCACTTCAAGCAGGTCAACGATATCCACGGCCACCAGATCGGCGACGATGTCCTGGTTCGGCTATCGCAAATCGTCGCGAAACATGTCCGCAACACCGATCTGCTGGCGCGCTGGGGAGGCGAGGAGTTTGTCATCCTCACGCCCGGTTCGGACGGCGAGATGGCGCGCCAGGCGGCGGAAAAACTCGCAGCCACGATCCAGCGAGCGAGGTTCGAAGAAGTCGGGAGCATCACCTGCAGCTTCGGCATCGCACAATATTCCAGCGGCGACACTGCGGAAACGCTGATCACGCGCGCGGACCACGCGCTTTACCGGGCAAAAATGAACGGGCGGAATCGGGTGGAACTGGCGCCATGGCCGGCTGAAGTCACCGGCGACGTGGCGTCCGTCGCATAACCCTGCGCTTCAGCGAGAGCGGAGAACAGGTTAGGCGGTCACGGCCTCGGCGAGTTCTTCGTCGTCCAGTTCGTCTTCGACCGGCGAGAACGTGCTGAGTGGCTTGGTCGAGAGCGTGATTGGCTTGCGGTTACTGTAGGACGACGAAGGTGCTGCGCGGTTCGCCGGTGCTTCACGGGACAATGCGTAGAGCGTGGAACCGACGCGTCCGCCCAACTGGATCAATTCGCGTTCGCTGCAGCTTGTGGCGATCGCCAGCGCCAGCGAATGCAGATGGCTTCTGCGGTAGCAGAACAGCGCCAGCATGGCCCGGACATCGGAAGAGACGCTCTCCACCAGTTGCGGCAAGCCATTTTCGTTGGCGCGGTACATTTCCCCGAGCAATTCATCCCGGACCGGACAGAAATCGTTTTCGTAGGCGTCGCGACTTGAAAACATGCGGATATCTCCCTGTCCCTACGATGCAATGCAATCCTCTAACGAAAGGTTAACCACCGGGCCCGGTAATCGCGCGGGGACCTTGAGCGAACCGGGCGAATCAGTCAGGCGACTCGCGATTCGGCTTCTCCCATCGCGAATTTGCCCTCATTCAGACGGCCACCGCCGCGCCGGCAGCGCATGACAGGCCATCCGGCTGCCCGGCATGTTCGACCGTCTTTTTCGTCAGCGGAGTTTCTGTCATTGGTTCGCTCCCCGACGATCCAACCAACCTGCCGCGTGGCGGCGCCGGAGGTAAATCAATGGCCTTCACCGTCTCGGACCTGCGGCAGCACCCGGAATTTTTCGACGCGGTGGCGGACCGGATTTGGCAGGCATGGTGGAAGCCGGACGGTTATCCGCTCGACTATATCTCCGGGCGGCTGCGCGAGAACATGGAGGACACGCCGATCCCGTTCGCGCTGGTCGCCCATGACGGCACGAGCTTTCTCGGCACGGCGTCGGTGATCGCATCCGATCTTGCCGAGCGGCCGCAATTCACCCCATGGGTCGCAGCCGTTTGGGTCGAGCCGCAGGCACGCCGGCAGGGCATCGGCGCAGCCCTGGTCGATCGTGCGGCGCAGGATTGCTTCGCGCTCCGCATCACTCGCGCCTATCTGTGCGCGCGGCCGAGGATGTCCGGCTTCTACGAAGGGCTGGGCTGGACCCTGTCCGAGCGGAAAGTCGGACCGCATCACCTGAGCGTATTTTTCCGGGACGCGCCTTCCCGAACAACCGGGATCAATTCGCCGCCATGAAAATCGACAGGCCGAACCCGGTGAGATGGTGCAGCGCCTGATCGACCCCGATCAGCGTCCAGAACCAGGGGTGCTCCTGGGTCACGCCCAATGTCGATGAGCAGAGACCCTTGGCGCGATCCACCGCGATATGAATCGCGAAATCGATCAGGGCGACGAACCAGAATCGCGGCGCGACGATCAGGATCAGCGTTATCGACACCGCCAGATGCACCAGGCAATGCGCCAGCAGCGGCAGCGCCCATCCGGTCTTTTGATCCTTGCCGAGCGCCATCCAGGAATTCTGCAGCACGAAATCGGCGATGACATGCTTGAAGGTAAGCAACAGCATCCATCCGACCAGCGCACCTACCGGAACCGACGATGACATGGATGGGAACAACAAAGCTGACGCCCTTCACTGGGACTGACTTGCAACGGCACGGTGGAAATTCGACTAGGCTGTCAGCGCAACTTCTTCTGAAATCCTGACAATTCGACCGATATCGTTCATTTATGACACCTCCCGGCCCGGAATGCACCTGCACGTGACCTGAAAACGTTGGATGTGCCTAACGGCAACGGGCCTGCGACAATCGGTGCACCGGCCCGGCGGTAAGGTTACCGACCGCACCAGGTTTGCAATCCGCCCCCGTGCAGATATCATCGACCATCGCGAAATTGTCGTTCTTTTCTAGATGTTTACGATCTCCTTCGGGTGACAATCGACGCCGGTATGGCGGCGAAGCGCCCCCCGGGTCAGGGTATGGACCATGAGCGCTGAAGTCCCAACGCAGGATGTGGAAAAGCCGCCCGCGCGCTCGCTGGTCAGGAGCAACCGCATGCAGATGCTGCTGTTCGCGGTGCTGACCTTGATCCTGACCCTTGTGACGGTTTGGGGCGGACGGATCTGGCTGCGGAACTCGGAGACGCTGATCTTCGCCGCCGGCGACGCCAACGGCCCCGAGACCCGTTTTGCCAGCAAGCTTGCCGCCGTGCTCAAGAACACCAATTCGCGGCTGCGCCTCAACATCGTGCCCAACGCCGATAACGCCAAGGCGCTCGCGCTGTTCGATCGCAAGCAGGCCGACCTTGCGGTGCTGCGCACCGACGCCAGAGTCCCTCCGCGCGCCCGCGCGATCGCGATCCTGGAACACGACCTGTTGCTGCTGATCAGTCCCGGCGGAAAAAAGATCAAATCGCTCGCGGAGTTGAAGAAAAAGAAGGTCGCGGTTCTGGGTGATGGCGACAACAACGCCGCTTTCGTCCGCAACTTCCTCGAAATTTCCGACGGCGCCGACGCAACTTCCCGGGTACAGACGGCGCCGCCGAATTCCACCCTCGACAAGCTGTTCGGAGCCGGCGGCTACGGCGCGGCGATTGCGATCGCGCACGCCTCGAAGATCATCAAGGACAAGAGCTACGAACAATATGCCAAACGCGGCGGGTTCACCCTGAACGCGGTCGACGAGGCAAAATCGCTCGCCAGGAAAAATCCGGGTATTTCGGAGGAAACGGTGGAGACCGGTATGCTGTCCACCGCGCCGCAGATCCCCGATGACGATCTCGATACCATCGGACTGCAATGGCTTCTGGTCGCGCAATCCAGGATGTCGACAGGTACGGCGGAAGACCTCGCGCGCACGATCTACGAAAACAAGGCCGAACTGGCGCTCGAGGACGGCTTCGCCTCGAAGATCGAACCGGCCGACGTCGACAAGGACGCCTTCATCGTCGCTCACCCCGGTGCGGCCGAATATATCAACGACGACACCAAGTCGTTCATGGATCGCTACAGCGACCTTTTGTATCTCGGCGCGGCGGCCCTCAGCGTCATCGGTTCGATCTTTGCCGGAATCTATACCAAGATTTCCCGGATCGCTCCCGAGAAAGCCAGCGAGCTGGCGACCGCCATTCTCGACGTCGGCGAGCGAGTTGCGCACGCCCATTCGCTGGATGAGCTCGAGGCGTTGCAGGACGAACTTGAAGGCATCTTGCGCGGCGCCGTGGTCGGTCTGCGCGACGGCACCATTTCAAGCGACGGGCTCGATACGTTCAAGCTCGGCTATGAATTCGTTCGTGACGAAATCGGCATGCGCCGCGACCACCTGAAGCGGCCTGCCGGCCACGACGACAATGTGGTGATCGTCAAGACCGCGCAGAGCGCCTGATCCCTCGTGCTGGGGGGCACGGCGCAAGCGCGCCTTTGCCTGCCCGACGCAGTTTGCGCTACTTCCCCTCAAACACCGCTTTGCGCTTCTCGATAAACGCCTGCACCGCCTCGCGGTGATCCGCCGTCATGGTGGTGCGGATCAGGCGCTCGGCCTCGTGGTCGCGTGCGGTGGCGAAATCGAACAGCAGGGCTTCGTCGAGATTGTCCTTCATATAACGCAACGCAATGCGTCGGCCCTTCCGCCATCGATTTGGCCAACGCAAAGGCTTCCGCCTGGAGCTTGTCGTCAGGCACCACGCGGTTGACGAGGCCGATGGTCTCGCGCCCGTCGGCATCGACCTTGTCGGCGGTGAACATCAATTCCCGCGCCCGCGCGGTGCCGACCAGCCGCGTCAGCAGCCACGCGATGCCGTAATCGCCGCTCAGGCCGACGCGCAGATAGCCGGTCGAGACGAACGCCGATTTCCGCGGCGATGCGGATGTCGCAGGCCATGGCGATGGCGAGGCCTGCGCCGACCGCGGGGCCGGGCAGTGCCGCGATGGTCGGCTTGCGCACCGAGATCAGCGCGCCGGTCAGCAGGCGCTGGCGCTCCTGCAAATCCGCGACCTTCTCGTCATGGGACATTTCCAGTTTCTTCTTGTCGCGATGCGCGCCCATGCCCTTGACGTTGCCGCCCGCGCAGAACGCGGTGCCGGCGCCGGTGATCAGCAGCGCGCCAACTTGCGGATTCTCGCCGCAGGTCTTGATCATGCTGCGCAGCGCCGGCGTCAGATGGTCCGACAGCGCGTTGCGGACTTCCGGCCGGTTCAGCGTGATGACGGCGACACGGTCGCGGATCACGCACAGCAATTCGTCAGTGCCGGTGTCGATGATGGTTTCGGTGGTCATGTTCCCAGCTCTTCGTTGGCGTCCGTCATTCCGGGATGGTGCGCAAGCACCAGACCCGGAATTCTCGAGGTTCCGGGTTCGATGCTGCGCATCGCCCCGGAATGACGACGAATCCTCAAAACTTCTCCACCCAGGGCCGCAATTCCAGTTCCCAGGTCCAGGCGCTGCGCGGCTGTTGCAGCACGTTCCAGTAACTCAACGCAATCGCATCGGGATCGAGCATCGAATCCGGCCGGTCGGCTGGCTCGACACGTGCCGCGCTGCGAATGCCGCCGTCGATGACGAAATGCGCGACGTGAATGCCCTGCGGCGATAATTCGCGCGCCATGCTCTGTGCGAGGCCGCGCAGCGCGAACTTGCCCATCGCGAAGGGTGCGGATTGCGGATAGCCCTTGACGCTGGCGGAAGCGCCGGTGAACAGGATCGCGCCGTGCTCGTTGGGCAGCATCCGCTTCACCGCCTGCTGCGCCACCAGGAAACCGCCGAACGCGCTGACGGAGATCGCCTGCGCGACCTCGGCCGGCACCAGATCGACGAAGGCGCCGCGCGCCCGCGCGCTGGCGTTGTAGACCACCACGTCAGGCGTGGCGATTTCACGCTCGACCAGGCCGAACAGACGCTCGACCTCGTCGGGCTCAATGGCGTTGCAGGCAAAGGCGCGCGCGCCGGTCTCATTGCAGAGAGCGCCCAGCTTTTCGATCTTGCGCGCCGCCAGCGCGACCCGAATGCCCTGTTTCGCAAACAGTCGCGCCAGCGAAGCGCTGAGGCCTTCGCCGGCGCCGACGATGAGAGCGGTCTTGTACTTTGGAATTTCCATCAGCGTTTTCCTTCGTTGTTTTTCAGCCGCGCAATCCGGCAAGGCAGCCGGCGGCCTCCAGCACGGGATCGAGTGCCGCCTTGTCGGCGGCCTCGGCATATTTCGCGCGCAGCATGCCGAGCGATCGCGCATGATATTTTTGCGGCTTCTGGGTCCAGACCTTGTCGCCGAGCGTGACGCTGAACTCTTCTTTGGCGTCAGCGAGCGCCTTCTCGTTGGCGCAGGTCCACGGCATGAATTGCCCGCCCACCTGTTGCTTCAGGATCGGCATCAGGGTCGGCTCAAGCGTGGCCCACGCTTCAAAAGGACCCTCGGCCTTCGGCCACAGCATGCGGTGCACCCAATCCAGCACATGCTGCGCGCCGCCGCTGATGATCGCCCCCGCGGTCGGGTCGGTCCACATTTCGTAGATCTGTCCCCACAGGCCGAAATCGCCATAGGCCGGACGGGCGCCGAACAGATAGGGCCGGGTCGCCAGATGCTGGTCCAACAGTCCCAGCATATCCAGAAACCCTTGCTCGATCTGCGGTGCGGTTACCGCGTTGGAGCCGACGAACCAGACCCGGTCCACCATGCGGGCGCGTACCTTGCCGATGAACACCTCGTGCTCTGGCTCACGGGAGTTCGGCGCGCGCATGCGGGCCAGACGCCCGGCCGAACTGATCTGATCGACATCGCGGGCCCAGCGGTAATGAAACATCCATTTGTTGCCCCACTCGTCGCCGAACTCCTCGATCAACACGGATATGAAGCGGGTAACGGGGTCGTCGGAATGGATCGACGGCTCCGGATAAAGTTTTTCGATTTTGTCGATGATCGGGGTGAAGTCCTGGATGCCCGTACCCTCCGGCGTCACCACCAGCGGGACGATCGGCAGTTTGGCGTATTTCTCGAATTCGGCCTGGCTGGCGGCGTTACGCGATATCCATTGATGCGGGATGGCCTTGTAGCGAAAATAGGAGCGCACCTTGACCGAATAGGGCGACATCTCGGCACCGAAGATGCGATAGCCGTCTGCCATGGATGATCCCCCGGGGGTTGGTTTCTAGATGGCTTGATCGCCGGTTTATCCTGACATGATCTATATCATCTAAATCGCGATGCGGAACGAACAAGAGCCGCGCGATGTGGTTCTTCACGGCGACCGGTCAGGGTTGGCGAATTGCAGAAGGCAGCCTAAAGTAAGTCGTCATTCCGGGGCGCGCGAAGCGCGAACCCGGAATCTCGATCAATACATCTGGATTCCGGGTTCGACGCCATGCGTCGCCCCGGAATGACGTAAACTCAAAAAGAGGAAACCCCGATGAAGGCCGCCGTCCTGCATGAAGTCAACAAGCCGCTGGTGATCGAGGATGTAAGTATTCCCAATCCCGGTCCGCGCGAGGTCCTGATCCGGACGCGCGTCGCCGGGCTCTGTCATTCCGACCTGCATTTCATGGAAGGTCTCTATCCGCATCCGTTGCCGGCGGTGCTGGGTCACGAATCCGCCGGCGTCGTCGAAAAGGTCGGCTCCGATGTCACCTACGTGAAACCCGGCGATCACGTGGTGACGTGCCTGTCGGTTTTTTGCGGGACCTGCGACAACTGCACCACCGGCCGCACGGTGCTGTGCACGGACACCACGGTAAAGATGCTGCCCGGCCAATCCAACCGGCTGTCCTGGGCTCGATCGGAAAAGCTCAACCAGTTTCTCAACCTGTCGTCCTTCGCCGAGCAGATGCTGGTGCATGAGAACGCCATCGTCAAAATCCGCAAGGATATTCCGCTGGAGCTGGCGGCGCTGATCGGTTGCGGCGTCATCACGGGCTATGGCGCTGTCGTGAACACCGCGAAGGTCGCGCCCGGCGAAACCGTGGTCGTGATCGGGTGTGGCGGCGTCGGCATGGCCGCCATCAATGGTGCTGAGATCGCCGGCGCCGGCCGCATCATCGCGGTCGATACCAATCCGGCGAAGTTGCAACTCGCGACCAAGCTCGGCGCCACCGACATCGTCGATCCGCAAAACGGCGACGTGGTGCAGCAGGTTCGCGATCTCACGGGGGGTGGCGTGCATCACTCGTTCGAAGTGCTGGGCCGCAAGGAGACCGCCGAGCAGGCGTTCGCGATGCTGGCGCCCGGCGGCACCGCGACTATCGTTGGCATGATCCCGTTCGGCCAGAAGATCGAACTGCACGGCTTCGACTTCCTGCGCGAACGCAAGATTCAGGGCTCGTCGATGGGCTCGAACCATTTCCGCGTCGACATGCCCCGGCTGGTCGAGTTCTACATGCGCGGCAAGCTGCATCTGGAGGACTGGATTTCGGCGCGGCTGAAGTTGTCCGAGATCAACGAGGGCTTTGCGGCGATGAAGGCCGGCAAGACCGTGCGCAGCGTCATCATGTTCGATGCGTAGTTCTGCGTCGTCCCGGCCTTGAGCCGGGACGACGCCAGTTATTCATCGCGCCACATGCGCCGATACCGCCAGCCATTTCCCGTTCTGTCTGGCCCAGCAATCGGTATACCGGCCAAAGGCCTGCTTGCCGTCCGGCATCGTATAGCTGGTGCGCGCATGGATGATGGCGAAATCGCCCAGCACGCGGATTTTCACGTCGTCGGCGATCAGATTCTTGATCGTCACCGACATCGCTGTCTGCCTGAGAAATGCCGCGCGGTCGACCAGGGATTTGTTGGGATTGGTGCACCAGAAATCCTGCGCCAGGATCTCGTCGAAGCGTTTGACGTCTGAATTCTGCACCGAGGCGACGTAGTCGCGGTTGAGGATGGTCAGTTCGTCGATGTCGTTGCTCATGAGGTGCTCCTTGTCATTCCGGGGCGCGCGAAGCGGGAACCCGGAATCTCGAGATTCCGGGTTCAGCCCTGCGGGCTGCCCCGGAATGACGAATCGTTTCTAATCATCAAACATCGGCGGCGGCACGAAGCCGCCGAATTCGCGCTCGATCAATTCAGCTAATTTAAGCGTCGTGCGGTCCTCCAGCCAGGGGCCGACGATCTGCACGCCGACCGGCAGGCCTTCCGGCAATGAGACCAAGCGGGATTGCGGTGGCGGGCAGGCCGGGCAAGGTGGCGATGCCGGGCCACGCCAGTTGATCGGGGTAGGGATACTCCTTGCCGTCGATGTCGATATGCCGCTGCTCCTGCTCCGGCGACTGGTCCTGCGGATAGGCCGGCGTCGGCATGATTGGACAGATCACCGCGTCGAAGGTCTTGAACAATTCGCGCCACTGCGCCCGCAGGCGCGCGCGGCCGCCATCGGCCATTACCCAGTCGCGATGGCTGAGCATGACCCCGCGCAGCCGCTCGGCCCTCAGGCTCGTATCGTCGGGCGCAAGCGCCGCGGCCGTAACTTGTGCGCCCGCATAGTCCTCCGGCTGCCACGATGCCGACAGAAACGAAAACAACATCCGCATATAGAGCCGGGTCGATGCGGCAAAATCCGGCAATAGCGGGCTCGTTCGGGTGACCGTGATGCCGGCCTTGCCGAGATCGGCCGCGAGTTTGTTGATGGCGGCGCGCACCACCGCATTGGTCGGCATCACAGGATCGGTGTCGAGAAGCAGTACCCGGAAACTCTTCAGCTCATTATGGCGCGGCGGCGGCAGTTCAAGCCGATAGGCCCTGCCGGCTTCGAGCGGGTCCGGTCCTGCGATCACGTCGAGCAACAGTGAAAGATCCGCGGCCGAACGCGCCATCGGGCCGAGCACCGAAAGGTCGCGGTCGATGGGCAGCGCCGGCATCGGCGGCGGCGTATTGCCGCGCGTCGGCACCAGCGCGAAGGTCGGCTTGTGCGCATAGATGCCGCAGTGAAAAGCCGGCACCCGCAGCGAGCCGCCGATGTCGGTGCCGAGCGACAGCGGCCCATAGCCTGCTGCAAGCGCCGCCGACGATCCGCCGGAAGAGCCGCCGGGCGTACGGCTGAGATCATAGGGATTGTTGGTGGTGCCGTAAATCTCGTTGTAGCTCTGCCAATCGCCGAGCGCGATCGGCACGTTGGTCTTGCCGAGAATAACGGCGCCGGCATGCTTGACACGGGACGCCGACAGCGCGTCTTCCGCGGGGTGAAAGTCCTTCTGCGCCGGAAAGCCCCAGGTCGTGGGCAGCCCCTTGAGGTTGATGGATTCCTTGATCGTCATGGGAATGCCGAGCAGCGGCCGGGTCTCGCCGCGCGCGAGCGCGGCGTCGGCAGCGCGGGCGGCATCGAGTCCACGCGCAAAATCGCGAACACAGACCGCGTTGATCTTGCCGTCGTGGCGCTCAATGCGGCCGATTACATCCTGCGCCAGTTCCACCGCCGAAACTTGCTTTGCTGCGAGCGCTGCCGAACATTCGGTCGCGGTCTCGAAGCTCCATTGCGATTTGGCCAAGGCGTTTCTCCGTCTCTGTTTGCGCGTGCGGGCCTAAGGCAATAGCCGACTTTAGCCTGCCGCGCTTGACAGGAATTGCAGCAGCAACCGGCTTACTTCCGCCGGCTGCTCCTGCTGCACCCAATGCCCGGCGCCATCAACCAGATGGCAGCCGATCATGTTCGTGCAGGCGCTCGTCTGCATGGTTTCGAAAACGCCCGGGCGCTGGTAGGTGCCCCAGTCCTGTTGGCCGGAGATGAAGCAGGAGGGCACGTCGATGGTTCTGCCCGACCATGTCTGGAATTCGGAGGTGAAAGCGCCCGAGGTGCCGCAGCGGTACCATTGCAACCCGCCCTGAAATCCGGTGCGGGTATATTCCGCACTGTAGTAGGCGAGTTCACGATCCGGCAGCCAATGGTTGCAAGCAATCTCAGTTGAGGACGGCATTTCCTCCGCCACGGTCGCGGCCATGTCCTTGGCAAGATCCATCACGTAGTAGGTCGGCAGTTTTGCCAGTTCGTTCGCGGTCCATTCCTTCAGGGGATAGGGCTTGTTGTGTTTCCAGTCCGCGCTCTTGTGGTGATAATAGGCGCGCAGGAAAGCATGCACGCCTTGCGGCGCGCGGTGCATGTCGGCGTTGGCCTCGCGCGTCGAATAGTACCATTGATAATGTTTTCGGGGTCGCGGCAGCGCGGCAAGTTCGCGATGGAGGGGATCCTCGGGCTTCGGAGTGTAGGGCGCATCTGCGGTATTGAAAGGCAAGGGCGGCGGTCCTGCAAATGGCGCGCTCATCAGCGCAACCGCGCGGAACACGTCAGGCCGCACCAGCGCGCACCACGCGGCGACGGAACTGCCGGCATCGTGGCCGACTACGGCGTGCACGCTGCGATAGCCGAACGCCGACACAAGTCCGAGCGCGTCGCGCACCAGATTGAGCAGCCGGAACGAATGGAGGTCACAGTCGTAACTGGCGTCCCAGCCGGTGGTGCGGCCATAGCCGCGCAGGTCCGGCGCGAGCACGTGATAGCCGGCCGCGGCCAGCGCCGGCATTATCTTGCGCCAGCTAAAAGCGAGCTCCGGAAACCCGTGCAGCAGCAGCACGCAGGGACGGCGGGATGTTTCAAACCCGGCTTCCAGCACATGCACGCGCAGGCCATTGATCCCATCGGCGAAGCGCGAGCGGATGGTGGGAGGAAGGAGGGTGGAGTCTATCGAGTCCAATTGCATCGAGGCCTTCGGCACATCGCTGGGTCGTCGTCCCCGCGAACGCAGGGACCCATACGCCGTGTCCTGTCGATCAAGGCGATGGAGGTAGAGACCTTCCTTGACATGATCCGACGGCGGTTATGGGTCCCGGCGCAAGGCCGGGACGACACCGGTTTTGTTGTTGCAGCTCCTATAGCCGCTCCACGATCGTTACATTGGCCATGCCGCCGCCTTCGCACATGGTCTGCAGGCCGTAGCGCTTGTCGCGCTGTTTGAGCGCGTGGACCAGCGTGGTCATCAGCTTGGTGCCGGAGCCGCCGAGCGGATGGCCGAGCGCGATGGCGCCGCCGTTGACGTTGAGCCGCGATGGATCGGCGCCGGTGGTCTTCAGCCACGCCGTCGGCACCGAGGCAAAGGCCTCGTTGACCTCGAACAGATCGATGTCGTCGATCGACATCCCGGCCTTCTTCAGCGCGCGCTCGGTGGCCGGAAGCGGAGCTTCCAGCATGATCACGGGATCGCCGCCCATCATGGTCATGTGATGGATCCGCGCCATCGGCTTGATCGCCGAGCGATTTCAGGCCCCGCTCGTTGACGACCATCACGCCGGAGGCGCCGTCGCAGATCTGGCTGGCGCTGGCGGCGGTGAGCTTGCCGTTCTCCGCGATCAGTTTTACGCCCTTGATGCCCTCGAGGCTGGCGTCGAAACGGATTCCCTCGTCGATGGTGTGGGTATCGGTCGAACCGTCGGCGCGGGTGATCTGCAGCGGAATGATCTCGTCCTTGAATGTTCCGGCCTGCGTCGCGGCGATCGCACGCTGGTGGCTTTCATAGGCGTAAACATCGAGATCGTCTTTGGAGAGGCCGTATTTCTCCGCCATCATCTCGGCGCCGGTGAACTGGCTGAACTGGATGTTCGGATAGCGCTTCTCCATGTTCGGGCTCTTGTAGTGGCCAAAGCCGTTCTTGGCTGGCAGTGACGAGGCAAGGCCCATCGGCACCCGCGTCATCGCCTCGACACCGGCGGCGATCACGATATCCATCGTGCCGGACATCACCGCCTGTGCCGCGAAATGCAGCGCCTGCTGCGAGGAGCCGCATTGGCGGTCGATCGAGGTGCCGGGCACGCTCTCCGGCAGTTTCGACGCCATGATGGCGTTGCGCGCGATGTTGTTGGACTGTTCGCCGGCCTGCATCACGCAACCCATGATGACGTCCTCGATCTGGTCGGGATTGGCGCCGGAGCGTTCAACCAGCGAATCCAGCACGGAAGCGGCGAGGTCGGCCGGATGCCAGCCTGCGAGGCGTCCTCCCTTGCGGCCACCGGCGGTGCGTGCGGCGGCGACGATATAGGCCTCGGCCATGTCCGTTCTCCCTGATTGTTCTGGATTGATCTTGCAATGGATGCGGATTTAAGTGGCGGGGCGGGACTTAGTCAATCAAGATGAGAACCGCCCTGCTTGCGCATTCAAAACGCTCAAGAAAAGGCAGGCTTGAGGAAGGTTCGAGGGGAAGGATTTAACCCATGCAGTTGAAAGATGTAGCCGTTCTCATCACCGGGGGTGGTTCGGGTCTCGGCGCCGCCACGGCGCGCGCCATGGCCGCCAAGGGCGCCAAAATCGCCGTGCTCGACCAGAGCAAGGAGAATGCCGAGAAGGTCGCGGCGGAAGTGAAGGGCGTGGCGGTCCACGCCGATGTTACCGACGAGGAGCAGGTCAAGGCCGGAATTGCGAAAGCGGAAAGCTCGCATGGCGTCGCGCGGGTGCTGATGAATTGCGCCGGCATCGGCGGCTCGCAGCGCATCGTCGGCAAGGATGGCGTCTATCCGCTGGCGAAGTTCGTCCGCATCATCAATGTCAACCTGATCGGCACGTTCAACTGCCTGCGGCTGTTCGCCGAACGTCTGGTGACCGCAGAGCCGATCGGCGAAGAGCGTGGCGTCATCATCAACACGGCGAGCGTCGCCGCCTATGAGGGCCAGATCGGCCAGATCGCCTACGCCGCATCGAAGGGCGGTGTGGTAGGGTTGACGCTGCCGGCGGCGCGCGACCTCGCCAGCCAGAAGATCCGCGTCAACACCATTGCGCCCGGCCTGTTCCTGACGCCGCTGCTGATGGGGCTGAACGAGGAAGCGCGCAAGAGCCTGGGCGCGCAGGTGCCGCATCCGGCGCGGCTTGGCGATGCATCCGAATATGGCAACCTCGCGGTGCACATTGTGGAGAATGCGATGCTCAACGGCGAGACCATCCGCCTCGACGGCGCCATCCGCATGGCGCCGCGGTAACGCTGTTCGTCGTCCCGGCCTCCGAGCCGGGACCCATAGCCACCGTCAGTTCTGGTTACGAAAGGTCTTTAACACAATGCCACAACGAGACGGCACGGCGTATGGGTCCCCGCGTTCGCGGGGACGACGTACTAGAGAGATGTCCTCATACTACAGAGTAGCGCCATGAATTTCGATTTCTCCGACGAACAAAAACAACTCCGCGATCAAGCGCGAAAATACCTCGCCGAGAAATGCTCGCCGAAGGCGGTACGGGTGGTGCTCGACGGCAAGGAGCCCTATGACCGCGGGTTATGGAAGGGACTTGCCGAGATGGGCTTTCTCGGCGTCGCCATCCCCGAGGAATTCGGCGGCTCCGGCGCGGGGCATCTGGAGCTCTGCGTGATCGCCGAGGAGATGGGACGCGCGCTGGCGCCGGTGCCGTTTTCGTCCACGGTGTATCTCGCCGGCGAGGCGATCCTGCTCGCAGGCAGCGACGCGCAGAAACAAAAGTGGCTGCCCGCCATCGCATCGGGCGCCGCAATCGGGACGCTGGCGCTGTTCGAAGGCAAGGGTAATCCGTCGCCTGCAGCAATAAAACTTTCCGCCTCCGGCGGCAGCCTCAATGGCGTGAAGAAGCCGGTGCCGGATGGCGCCATCGCCGACTTCGCCATTGTCGCCGCGCGCACCGGTTCGAGCGGACGCGAGACCGACATCTCGCTGTTCCTGGTCGACATGAAAGCCGAAGGCGTCGAAGCCAAGGCATTGACCAATATCGATCCGTCGCGCGGCCAGGCCGAACTCACCTTCAGGAATTGCAAGGCCGAGCCGCTCGGCGCCGCCAACGAGGGCTGGAGCATCCTGTCGCAGGTGCTCGACCGCGCCGCGGTGCTGATGGCATTCGAGCAGGTCGGCGGCGCCGACCGCGCGCTGGAAATGGGCCGCGACTATGCACTGGATCGTATCGCCTTCGGCCGCCCGATCGGCTCGTTCCAGGCGGTCAAGCATATGCTGGCCGACATGTACGTCTCAGCGACGCTGGCGCGCTCCAATTGCTATTACGGCGCCTGGGCGCTCTCGACCAACGCGTCCGAATTGCCGGAAGCCGCCGCCGCCGCGCGGATCAGCGCGACCCAGGCGTTCCAGCATTGCGCCAAGAACAACATCCAGGTCCATGGCGGCATGGGTTTCACCTGGGAGTTCGACTGCCACATGTATTACCGCCGCTCCAACGCCATGGCGCTGTCGCTCGGCAGTCTGTCGTACTGGGAAGACGCGCTGATCGACCGGATGCGCAAGCGGAATGCGGCTTGATGCAACGTCATTCCGGGGCGCGCGAAGCGCGAACCCGGAATCTCGAGATCGTAACTTCTGGATTCCGGGTCTGGTCCTTCGGACCATCCCGGAATGACAAGTTTCGCAAAGGACCACGCGAATGAACTTCGATGACACCCCTCATGAAGCCGCGTTCCGCGCCGAGGCCAAAGCCTGGATCGCGGCGAACGCGCCGAAGCAATATGAAGAGGAGTTGCGCAAATCCTCGCTCGGCCGCACCCAGCTCAAGGGCGCCGACATTCTCGAAGTCGCAAAAGCCTGGCAGAAGAAAAAAGCCGATGCCGGCTGGGCCTGCCTGCACTGGCCGAAAGAATATGGCGGGCGCGGCGCGACCCCGATCGAGCGGGTGATCTGGCAGCAGGAAGAGGGTGCGTTCGGCAAGCTCTCGGGCATGTTCATCATCGGCCACGGCATGTGCGGGCCGACTATGATGGCGTTTGCCGGTGAGGAGGAGAAAAAGAAGTACCTGCCGCCGCTGGCGTCGGGCGAAAAGGTCTGGTGCCAGTTGTTTTCCGAACCTGCGGGCGGATCCGACGTCGCTGGCCTGCGCACGCGCGCAGAGAAAAAGGGCGACGACTGGATCATCAACGGCCAGAAAATCTGGACCTCCGGCGCGCATTATTCCGATTACGGCATCCTGCTGACGCGCACCGATCCCGACGCCGCCAAACACAAGGGCCTCACCATGTTCTTCCTGGACATGAAGAGCCCCGGCATCGAGATCAAACCGATCAAGCAGGCCAACGGCCAGTCCGAATTCAACGAGGTCTATTTCACGGACGTGAAAATTCCCGATGCGCAGCGGCTCGGCGCGGTCAATGACGGCTGGAATGTATCGCTGACGACGCTGATGAACGAGCGGATGTCGATCGGTGCGGGCATGTCGACCGGCTTTCCGGAATTGTTCGAATTCTGCAGCAACCTGATGCTGGAAGACGGGCTTGCGATCGACGATCGCAACGTGCGCTCGAAACTCGCCAACTGGGCGGTGCGCGCCAGCGGGCTGAAATACACCAGCATGCGTGCCATTTCGGCGCTGTCGAAGGGCGAGCGTCCGGGACCGGAGAATTCGATCGGTAAGCTGGTGGCCGGATCGATGATCCAGGACATCGCGGCTTACGCGCTCGATCTGCAGGGTGCGGCCGGCGTGCTGAGCGGACCCGAGGACGCGGAAGCGGCCGGAAAATTCCAGGCCATGCTGCTACGCGCGCCCGGCACTCGCGTCGAAGGCGGCACCGACGAGATCATGCGTAACATCATCGCCGAGCGCGTGCTCGGGCTGCCCGGCGATATCCGGGTCGACAAGGACGTACCGTTCAACAAGATACCGATCAGGGGACGCAACTAGCCGTCATTCCGGGGCGCGCGAAGCGCGAACCCGGAATCCAGAGATTGTCGATCGAGATTCCGGGTTCGTGCGCGTTGCGCACGCCCCGGAATGACAAGGAAAAGGAAGCCGCCATGAATTTCGATGACACCCCGCAGGAAGCCGCCTTCCGCGCCGAGGCGCGCCAATGGATCGACGCCCATGCGCCCAGGGAATTCGAGGCGGAGCTTTCCAGGTCGTCGTTGGGCCGGATCAAGCTCAAGAACAACGACATCGTCGAGGTGGCAAAAGCCTGGCAGAAGAAGAAAGCCGACGGCGGCTGGGTCTGCCTGCATTGGCCAAAAGAATATGGCGGGCGCGGTGCGACCCCGGTCGAGCGCGTGATCTGGCAACAGGAGGAAGGTGTGTTCGGCAAGCTGACCAGCCCGTTCCAGATTGGCGAAGGCATGTGCGGGCCAACGGTCATGGCCTATGGCAGCGAGGATGACAAAAGACGCTATCTGCCGAAGATCGCCTCCGGCGAGGAGATCTGGTGCCAGTTGTTCTCCGAACCCGCCGGCGGTTCCGACGTCGCGGGTCTGCGCACCCGCGCCGAGCGCGACGGCAATCACTGGATCATCAATGGCCAGAAAATCTGGACGTCCGGCGCGCATTATTCCGACTGCGGGATACTGATCACCCGCACCGACCCCAACGTGCCCAAGCACCAGGGCCTGACCATGTTCTACATCGACATGAAGAGCCCGGGCGTCGAGGTCAAGCCGATCAAGCAGGCCAATGGCATGCAGGAATTCAACGAGGTGTTCTTTACGGACTTGCGGATTCCCGACTCGCAGCGGCTCGGTGCCGTCGGCGACGGCTGGAACGTGTCGCTGACCACGCTGATGAACGAACGCATGTCGATCGGCTCGCGGCTGGCGACGGGATTCTCGGAAGTTTTCGATTTCTGCAGCAACCTGATGACGGAGGACGGGCTTGCGATCGATGATCGTGCGACGCGCTCGAAGCTTGCCAACTGGGCGGTAAAGAACAGCGGCCTGAAATACACCAGCTATCGGGCCATCTCGGCCTTGTCCAAAGGCGAACGCCCAGGTCCGGAAAATTCGATCGGCAAGCTGGTCGCAGGCTCCATGCTGCAAGACATCGCGATGTACGCGATGGACCTGCAGGGCGCCAGCGGTATGCTGACCGATCCCGACACTGCGGAAGCGGCCGGTCAGTTCCAGACCATGCTGATGTCCTCGCCATCGACCCGCATCGCCGGCGGCACCGATGAAATCCTGCGCAACATCATCGCCGAGCGCGTGCTCGGCCTGCCTGGCGATATCAGGGTCGACAAGGACGTGCCGTTCAACAAGATCCCGACCAAGGGGCGATGAGCATGGCGGATACAGCCGCGAAGGTGCCGGGCAGCGAGTACAGCATCGAGCAACGGATCGGCGTATTGGAGGAGTTGCTGCGCGAACGCTATTCGTGCCGCGCTTACCGGCCCGAACCGGTGCCGCGCCCGATCATCGATCGCATCCTGACGGCGGCGCAGCGCACCGCGTCGTGGTGCAACAGCCAGCCATGGCAGGTCGTGATCGCGAGCGGCGAGGCCAGGGAAGATTTTCGAAAAGCGATCTATGCGGAAGCGGCTTCCGGCGCCCCGGACAATCATGATTTTACGCCGCCACGCGAATATCTCGGCGTCTATCTGGAGCGGCGCCGCGAAAGCGGCTTTCAGCTTTACAATACGCTCGGCATCGCGCGCGGCGACCGGGCGGCCTATGCAAAGCAGGCGATGGAGAATTACAATTTCTTCGGAGCGCCGCATGTTGCCATCATTCACACCGACGAGGCGCTGGGCATCTACGGGGCGATCGATTGCGGCGCCTATGTGGGCAATTTCCTGCTGGCGGCGCAGGCGCTGGGTCTCGGCACCATCGCGCAGGCAGCATTGGCGCGGCACTCCGGCCTGATCCGGCGCCATTTCAAGCTCGGCGATGACAGGCGAGTGGTATGCGGGATTTCGTTCGGGTTTCCGGATCGTGAACACAAGATCAACAGCTACCGGACATCGCGCGCCGACGTTGCGGACACCGTCACGTTTGTCGAAGCATAGAGGCGGACGGAAAAGTCCCGATCGCGTGCGATCGGGACTTTCATGGTGAGCTTCGAATCGGCTCAGTAGATGTTGTAGTTGCAGACGTTGACCGTGCGCAGGCGCAGGCCGGAGCGGGTCTGGACCATCTGCTGCTGATAGCAATCGCTGACGCCGGTGTCGATATAGAGGCCGCCGAAGCCCAAGCCGTGGCCCCAACCATGTCCCCAGCCGCCATGGAAGCCATGCGCGGAAGCGGGAGCCGCCGCAGCGATGCTGAGCGAAGCGGCGGCGATCAATCCGAGAGTGATTTTACGAAACATCGTCTTATCTCCAGTGTGTGTTGGCGCTAGGCCGTTGTTGCGTCCCTGCCCGTTTGTCGGACCGGTTCTGCGGCGCGTTCAAAGACACGAGTGAAGAATCGTGTTTCCGGAGTGTTTCATCGGGCGAGCAAAATTCCGTCGTCGTCCCCGCGAACGCGGGGACCCATACGCCGCGGCCGCGCAGTTTAAACGACGCTGTTCGATGACCTGAACGCCACCCCACTTCCTGTGGTTATGGGTCCCGGCTCGGAGGCCGGGACGACGGGTCATCAAAACTTCGGCGGACGCTTCTCCGCGAAAGCCTTGATGCCTTCCTTGATCTCGGCGCCGCGCATGCTGTCGCGGGCGCGCTGGTCGGCTGAGGCTTCATCGAGTTTGCCGCGGGCGAATTCGTTGATCGCGCGCTTCATGCCGCGCATCGCCATCGGTGCATTGCCGGCAAGAATGTCAGCCAGTCGATCGACCTCCTGGTCGAACGTCTCGGCAGGTGCCATCGCGGTGAGATAGCCTATCCGCAGCATCTCCGGCGCGTCGATCTTCTGCGCAGTCAGGAACAGCTTTCTGGCGTTGTCGGCGCCGAGCCGCGACACATAGCGCATGATCCCGCTTTTGTAGTAGTGCAGGCCGAGCCTTGCTGCCGGCATGAACATTTCGCAGGTGTCGACGCCGATACGGAAATCGCAGGCCAGCGCCAGATCGGTCGAGCCGCCATAAACGCCGCCATTGAGCCGGCAGATGGTGGGAACGCCGAGATCCTCCAGCCGGTTGGCGACGACCTCGAATGCAGAGCCTGCGCTTTTTTCTTCAACCGAGCTGGTGGCGCGCTCGGCGACCGAGTTGAGATCGTAGCCGGCGCTGAAGGCGCGGCCGGTGCCGGTCAATACCAGCACCCGGATGGCGGGGTCGGCTTCGATCCGGTTGAACAGTTCGAGCAGCGCGTCGAGGTCATCGGGCTGCAGCCGGTTCAGATGTTTCGGCCGGTTGAGGCGAATGGTGGCGCGCGCGCCGCTCCGTTCGAACACCGGCGTGCTTGCCGCCTCCGCCGCTTCCGACATCGTTCTCTCCATTATTGTTGCTATTTGTTTTCTTGCGCGCGGCGTTTGGCTTCGACGTCGATGGTCTCGGCGAGTTCGGGATGCCGCGCCATCAGCACCCGGAAGTCGACGAGATCGAGAACCAGCAGCTTCGACACCCGTGTGGTCGTGATGTTGGCGGAGCGCAGATTGTTGCCGAGCAGCGCCATCTCGCCGAAGAACGCGCCTTCGCCGAGCGTCACTTTCTTGCCCGGCAGATCGACCTCGACTTCGCCGTCGGCAATGAAATACATGCAGTCGCCGACCTTGCCCTTGCGGATGATCATGGTGCGCGCCGGCAGATCCATGGTGCGCAGCATGTGCGTCACGTCGGCGATCGCTGCCGGCCCCAGGGCAGCGAAGAACGGCACCTTGCTGACCGATTCCCAGGTCTTGAGAAAATTGTCGCGGCGGGTTTCGGCGGCAAAACCGGTCGCAAGGATACCGGTCCACAGCCCGAACACGCCGAGGCCGCAGATCATCACGACAGCGGCAACCAGCCGTCCGAGCGCAGTTATCGGCACCACATCGCCATATCCCGTCGTGGTCAGCGTCGCGACCGCCCACCACAGGGTCGCCGGCACGCTGCCGAAAGCGACCGGCTGGGCGTCGCGCTCCAGGTAATGCACCGCCACCGAGGCCAGGAACAGCACCAGCAGGAAGATCACCAGCACGCTCAACAGCGGTCCGGATTCCAGCACCAGCACCCGGCGCAATTGCCGCAATCCCGGGATTCCCGGAACCACCTTGAGCAGCCAGAATACCCCGAGCAGCCAGGCCGTTTTGGGGTTCGCACCCAGCAGGATGGCGAGCGGCACCGCGGCGGCGGCGATGGCGTCCACTACTCCGCGGCCGGACAGGACATAGGTCCATCCACGCCGCGCCGTAAAGGCATGGCGAAGCCGGACGATCCATTCGAAAATAAAAAAAGCCAGGCAGGCCCACAGCACCGCATCGACCCAGTGATGCGCCGCCTCATAGGCGGGATCGACGGTGAGAAGGACCATCATGATGATGCCGGCCGCCACCGCGACATAGGCCGTCCTGGTCATGTTGCGGCCGTTCGTCGCGGCCACAAACAGCGCTAGGGCAGGGAAAGTACGCGGCTTGGACATCAGGAGGCGGAGCCCGTCGATCGGAAAAGGCCGGAGATGGCATGCTGCGCGGCCGGTCCGACAACGTGCCCGGGCGGCGGCGATGCGTCAACGACCGCCCGAAAACAGCGTTATCGTGAGCGGACTGAAATTTTCGTTTTTGCCGCGTGCGCCGCAACGCGGAGTTTTTCGGCCGGGGTCGCCTAAAAACCCCGACAAAACGTCGGTTTTGCCCCTTATATCAATGGCTCCCGCCGCCCATTATGATGATGCGTACGGGAATGCGGCCCGTGAAACGTTTGACCCCGGACAGTTGGTTGATCCCCGATGGATAGTTCAACGCTCGCACAACATGCAGGAACCGCCGGCGCCGTATTCGCGTCGGTTTTCGTCGTCGCGACGACCACGATGCGGACCATGATCCCGTTGCGGGTTTTCGGCATCCTCACCAACCTTGTCCTGATCGGGACGGCGATTCCGAGCCACAATTACCTGGTCATCCTGGTGCAAGCGGTGGTGCTGGTGCTCAACTCGTACCGGCTGCACCAGATGCTGCAACTGGTGCGGGACGTGAAAAAATCGGTCAACAGCGATTTATCGATGGAATGGCTGAAGCCCTTCATGACCGAGCGCAACTGCGCCACCGGCGAGGTATTGTTCTATAAGGACGAAAAGGCCGAGGACATGCTCTACATCGTCAGCGGCCGCTTCAGGCTGGTCGAATCCGGCATCGAATTGCCGGTCGGCGCCATCGTCGGCGAACTCGGCATGCTGTCACCGTCGAATGTGCGAACCCAGACGCTGGAATGCATCGAAGCCGGTCTCATCCTGAGCGTCAGCTACAGCAAGGTCGAGGAACTTTACGTGCAGAATCCGGCGTTCGGTTTTTATTTTCTTCGGCTGTCAAGCGCCCGGCTGTTTCAGAATATTGCAACGCTGGAGCAACGGCTGGCGCAGTACACGGCGCCGGCCTCCGCTCCGCCGAAGCCCGCCTGAGAGCCGGAACCGCTGGAGTGGCAAGTGTCCTGTCCTCGCTCCGTTACCTGTTCGCCGACGTCATCGGCGACGACGATAACGCGCCGCCATCCTTGCCGGAGGGTTTGCCCGGTTGTGTAGCGTCTGTCGTCAGCGAAGGCATTCACCTGCTGACCGATTACCAGGGACCGAGCTACGCCCAACTTTATGTAGACCGGTTGCGGCGGTTTGTCGGCAAGCGTGGCGTCGATGATGCGATGGTCGGTGAGATCGCGCGGCTGATGGCGATGCGCATGAGCTATGACGATCCGATCCGGATAGCGCAATTGAAGCTCGATCAATACACCGCAGATCCCGGCCATCTCGGCGTTGGATCCGACGACATCAGGCAATTCCGGCTGGACGAACTGGTCGGAGCCTTGCCTGCGATGGTCGCCGAACCTGCCCTCGACGCGCTCGAATATATCGGATGGCTGCACAAGCCGGTCTCGATCCGCTTCAGTACGGCGAGCCGATGGGGTCTCCGCCGCCTGAAGGTCGAGGCAGCGTTGCGGCGATGGCGGCTGTTCTCGGTGCGCTATGGCAAGGAACGAGCCTGGGTCGAACGCTGGCTGCACATGATCGACCGCAGCCTGACCAAACAACCGGCGGCGGCGCCCGAAATCGTGCGGACCGCGGCCATGGTGCAAGGTTACGGCGACAGCTATCGGCAGGGTCTCGCCGACTGGCATCTGATCATCGACAGTCTTGCCAAGCCTACTTTCGACGGCGTGCTGCCTCTGGCCGATCTCGCCGGCGCGATCACCCAAGCACGTGCCGCGGCGCGGCCAGATCCGCGGCAGGCCGCGCTGAAACGCAAGATCGATGAAATCCGGGCGAGGGTACGCGATGCGGCCGAGCAGGAAAAAATCTAGGGTAGACAAAGGCGCGTCTGCGCCATGCCCGCCATTTTTGTCGCCACCAAACTTTGGTGGGCACGCCTCCGCTTTCCCTCTTTGGCTACACCGGACAAGTCGCTTTGCCCACCCGGTTCTTAAACCTCCGCCTGAAGCGCACCCGCTTGCGCCACCAGACGCCAACTCGCACAAGGAATATCCTTCGGCGCGGCATCGAGATGTTTTTCGAAGCGCACCAGCTTCCAGTCGCCGGGGCTGTTGGTGAAGGCAAAGCCGGATTTGCGGGCCAGACCGATCATGACGTCGTTGGAACGCAAGGTATCGCCGAACAGATGTTCGGCGCCAAACGCGGCGGCGCGGCATTCCAGATTCCGCAGCAATGCCGAACCGATCCCCTGGCTCTGCCAGCGGTCGTCGATCGACAGGCCGAACTCGAAACGTCCCGCCTCGAACCCGTAACGGGCTTCGCCGACGATGGTCTCATAGCCATCGATTTCCATGACCGCAATCACGCTGAAGCGGTCGTCCTCGCCGGCATGGATGAAATGGCCGAGCTCGGTTGGCGGCAGTTCGCTCATGGCGCCGAGGAAACGATTGTAGCGGGAGCGAACCGTGAGCGAGCGAAAATAGGCCTGCAGGGCATCGGCGTCCCGGGGCTCCACAAAGCGCACCGTCAACGACTTGCCGCTGGGCAACCGCAGGATATCGGAATGTTGCCGGAGATCGTTGAGACGAAATGCGGTCATCGCAGTCTCCTGTCGGTTACGAGAAGACGATCGCCGGCGCCCCTCTTCGAAGGCGGCGCCGGCGGAGCGGCTGTTCAAGCCCGCCAGAACGGCTTTTCGGCTTCATGGACGATATCGCTCCAGGAAAGACCGACATCATGCAGGTCGCGGGCGCTCCATTGCGCCAATTCGAGGCGCTGGCGCCGGCGCTCGTTCCAGACATGCAACGTTTCGCCGATGTAGGCTACTATCCCGGAACCATGATGATTCGTCATCGATTCATGAGTACAAGTGGACATTGTCGCCTCCTAAAGTTAAGCTCCAGTAGCTAATATCTATGCTATTCGGACTTTCGACAAACGACACTTTGTGCCGCTTCACATGAGATAAACTCATGAATCTGGTGATCCGGACATGACCGCCAGGCTGCCCTCGCTGAACGGATTGCGCGCATTCGAGGCCGCGGCCCGGCATCTCAGCTTCACCAACGCGGCCTTGGAGCTGAACGTCACGCAGACCGCCATCAGCCACCAGATCCGGCGGCTGGAGGAAGAACTGGGGATCAGGCTGTTCGTCCGCCAGAACCGGACGCTGGCGCTGACGCCGGAGGCCAGGGAATACCTTCCCGGCATCCGTGCCGCCTTCAACGATCTGCGGCTCGCGACCGACCGGCTGCTGCGCAAGGACAATGACCATGTGCTGACGGTCTCCACCCTGGCATCATTGGCCGCCAAATGGCTGCTGCCGCGGCTTTCCGCGTTCCAGGAAGCCCATCCCGGCATCGACGTCCGTATCACCACCTCGACCGCGCTGGTCGATTTCAGGAGCGGCGATGTCGATGCCGCGATCCGCTATGGCCGCGGCCAATGGCCGGGATTGCGCGCCGACTGGCTGATGGCCGACCAGTTGTTTCCGGTCTGCAGCCCGGCATTGCTCACGGGGGACAAGCCGCTGCGAACTCCCGAGGACCTCGCCAACTGTACCCTGCTTCACACCAGCAGCATCTATGACGACGACTGGCGGCTCTGGCTTACCGCCGCCGGGTTGCCGGCCAATATCTCAAAGCAGCCGGGGCTGACCTTCGACCTGATCCTGGTGACGGTGCAGGCCGCGCTCGACGGCATCGGTGTGGCGATGGGCCGGACCTCCTATGTCGAGACCGATATCGCCAAGGGCCGGCTGGTCGTTCCGTTCAAGATCACCTTGCCGGCCGATGCCGGCTTCTATCTGGTCTCGCCCGAGGCGCGCGCGGATTCGCCCAAGCTTTCGGCGTTCCGGCAATGGCTGGCTGCCTCGGTGCAGAAGTAACGCGATATCCGGCTCAAACGGCGTTTTCCGGTTGGTCGCGCCGTGACGACATGGCAGATTGCCGGCCAAGAAATATGTCGGCCGGCGAGAAACGTTTCCGCACCGGCCGCCCAGGGGGGAACGAAAATGCAGGACGCCAAGAGCGTAGCGCCCGCTTTGCAAAGCGAGACCGAAGGTTTCTGGCCGAAGGGCTGGTGGTCGATCGTCGATTACAAGATCGGCATCGTTCCGCTGCCGATTTTCGTGGTCCTGCTCGCGGTGATTGCCGGGTTCGCCGCCACTGGAAAAGTGCCATCCGACATCCTGATGGCCATCGTTTTGCTCTCGATGGGCGGCTTCGCTTGCGCCGAACTGGGCAAGCGCATCCCGATCATCCGCAACATCGGCGCGGCGGCGATCTTTGCTACCTTCATCCCGTCATACCTTGCCTTCCACCAATTGCTGCCGGCCTCCATCCTGGATTCGGTGAAGGATTTCACCAAGGACTCGAACTTTCTGTATCTGTTCATTTCCTGCATCATCGTCGGCAGCATCCTGGGGATGGACCGCGGCGTTCTGATCAAGGGCTTTCTCAAGATATTCATTCCGCTGGCCGCGGGCTCGGTCGCCGGCGGCGTGGTTGGGACACTGGTCGGGGTCCTGTTCGGTCTCGGCGCCCACCATACGTTCTTTTTTGTCGTGGTGCCGATCATGGCCGGAGGCGTTGGCGAGGGAGCGATCCCGCTCTCCATCGGCTATTCGCAAATTCTGCACCAGCCCCAGGGCGATCTGTTTGCGCAGGTATTGCCGCCGGTGATGCTGGGCAGCCTGACCGCCATTTTGCTGGCGGGCACGCTCAATTACGTCGGCAAGCGATATCCGCACCTCACCGGCGAAGGACGCCTGCAGCCGGGGGAGCATGATGAGCTTGCATTCGAGGAAGAGGAGGCTGACGACCACGTCGATGTCGCGACCGTTGCCGCGGCGGTCGTCACCGCGGTGACGCTGTATCTGATTGGTGCTTTGGCGCAGCGGGAGTTTGGCTTTCCGGCGCCGGTGGCGATGCTGGTGATCGCCGTGGTCCTGAAGCTGGCGCGGGCGGTGTCGCCATCGCTGCAGGTCGGCGCCTTCCACGTCTACAAATTCTTCTCGACCGCCGTCACCTACCCCCTGCTGTTTGCGATCGGTGTGGCGTTGACACCGTGGGACAAGCTGGTGGCGGCGTTTACATTTCCCTACGTCGTTACCATCGTCTCGACGGTGGTGGCGATCATGACAACGGGATTCTTTGTCGGAGGCTGGATGAAGATGTATCCAATCGATACCGCGATCGTCACCGCCTGCCACAGCGGACAGGGCGGCACCGGCGATGTCGCCATCCTTACCGCCGCCAATCGGATGCAACTGATGCCGTTCGCGCAAATCGCCACGCGCATCGGCGGTGCGATTACCGTGACGGTGGTACTGATCGTATTGTCGCAGATCGGTTAGCATCCGCAAAGGCGAGCACGGGCCGAATATCCGGTTCCATCTGGCGTTTTCCGGTTGGCGCGCGCCGCGCCGGCGTGGCAGATTGCCGCTCAAGAAGCAGATGTCGGCTGGCGAGAACTCTTGTCCGCGCCGGCCATTCACAACGGGGAGCTATTCGCCATGTCGCTAACACCAACGTCACAGCCACCGCAGATCAAGTCGCGCCTCGGCGCCATTCTGCGGGCGACCAGCGGCAATTTCCTCGAGCAGTTCGATTTCTTCCTGTTCGGATTTTATGCCTCCTATATCGCCAAGGCGTTCTTCCCGTCGCAGGACGAGACCGCCGCTTTGCTCAACACCTTCGGCGTGTTCTGGCTCGGCGCCCTGATGCGCCCCGTCGGCGCCATCGTGCTCGGCGCCTATATCGACCGGATCGGCCGCCGCAAGGGGCTGATCGTCACGCTGGCGATCATGGCGGCCGGCACGGTAACGATCGCGGTCTGTCCGACCTATGCCAGCATCGGCGTGGCCGCACCGGTCATCGTGCTGATCGGTCGCCTCTTGCAGGGCTTCTCCGCCGGCGTCGAACTCGGCGGCGTATCGGTCTATCTCTCCGAGATTGCCACGCCCGGCAACAGGGGCTTCTATACCTCGTTCCAGTCCGCCAGCCAGCAGGTCGCGATTTTCGTCGCGGCCATTATCGGCTTTGTGCTGAGCGAGATGCTGCCGGCAGACACCGTCGCCGCCTGGGGCTGGCGGATACCGTTCTTTATCGGCTGCCTGATCATTCCCTTTATCTTCTTCCTGCGCCGGACGCTGGAAGAAACCCCGGCGTTCCTGTCGATGAAGAAGCATCCGACCACATCGGAAGTCTTTAGCTCGGCGGCGGTGAACTGGAAGATCATCCTGCTCGGCATGATGCTGGCGGCCATGACCACCGTGACCTTCTACTTCGTCACCGTCTACACGCCGACCTTCGGCAAGAGCGTGCTGAAACTCTCCACCCAGGACGCGCTGCTGGTCACCCTGATGGTGGCCGTGACCAACTTCATCTGGAATCCGGTCGGCGGCGCATTGTCGGACCGCATCGGCCGCAAGCCCGTGCTGCTCGCCATCGCCGGCCTTTCGTTCCTGACCGCCTATCCGGCGCTGCTGTGGCTCACCGCCGCTCCGACCTTCGGCAAGATGCTCGCTGTCGAGCTGATGTTCTCGTTCTACTTCGGCGTCTACAGCGGCACCATGCTCGGTGCACTGGTCGAGGTCGTGCCGGCGCATGTCCGCACCACCTGTTTCTCGCTGGCATTCGCGCTGGCTGCGGCCCTGTTCGGCACCTTCACGCCGTTTGCGGCCACCAAGCTGATCGAAATGACCGGCAACAGGGCGTCTCCCGGCTTCTGGCTGATGTGCGCCGCCGCCAGCGGCATCATCGCCGCGATCCTGATCTATCGCACCGGTGCGGAGGAAGCGCGCGCCGCCGCCAGCGTGCCGGCGGAGTAGAAGCTCCCTGTCATTCCGGGGCGATGCGGAGCATCGAACCTCAGATGTGCAATTGCACATCGGGGAATCTCGAGATTCCGGGTTCGCTCTTTCGCGCGCCCCGGAATGACGGAGTGATTTACAAATCCACCACCACGTAATCGCTTTCCACGGATACCGCGAGCGTCTCGGCCACATAGGGCCCTTTCACGACGCTCGCGCCCGGCTCGACATTGACCGGATAGACCCGGGCGCGGAATCGCCTGGGGTCGCAGTAGGACTGGCCGGTGCGAATATCGAACTCCCAGCCGTGCCACGGACAGCGGATGATTTCGCCGAGCCTGGTGTATTCGATTTCGCCGGGATCGGACGATTGCGCGAGCCCGATCAATGGGCCCTCGCACAATGCAGCACCCTGATGCGGGCAGCGGTTCAGCAGCCCGAAAAACTCGCCCTTGATGTTGAAGACCGCAATCGGCCGCTCATCGATGGTGAGGAATTTGCGCGTGCCCGGCGGCAACTCCTCCACCGGGGCGATGACGTGTCGAACCATCAAGCCAGTCCGTACAGCTTCCGCGCATTGTCGAGATAGAACGCCTCGCGGTTGGCGTCGCTGACGCCGGCCGGCAGCACGCGCGACGGCTCGTCGTAATCCCAATGCGGATAGTCGGTCGCGAACAGCAATTTGTCCCAGCCCACCCAGTCGATTACCTCGAACAGATGATCGCGCCGCTCGGGGTCTTCCATCGGCTGCGTGGTCCAGAAGATGTGGTCGCGGATATATTCCGACGGCGGTCGCTTGACGTGCGGCACCTCGCTGCGCATGCGCTGCCAGCTCTTGTCGAGTCGCCATGACAGCGACGGCGCCCAGCCGAAGCCGGCCTCGATCATCACCATCTTCAGCTTCGGGTGCCGCTCGAACACGCCCTCCAGCACGATGCTGGCGAGCGCGGTCTGCTGGCACTGCGAATGGCCGACCATCTCCTCGATGTAATAGCTCGGCCAGCCCGATGCCGTGATCGGATTGCCGCCGAAGCCGAAGGCATGCACGCCGATCGGAAGCCCGATTTCCTCGGCGGCTTGGTAGATCGGCCAGTAGCGGCGCTGCCCGAGCGGCTCGACGTTGCGGCTGAGCAGCAGCACCTGCACGAAATTCCTGTCGCCAGCGCGCTTTCGGATTTCGGCGGCGGCCGCCGGACCGTCTTCATTGGCGACCACGATAGAACCTTTCAGGCGGCCGTCCTGACTGGTCCACTTGTCGATCTGCCAGTCGTTGATCGCGGTCGCCAGCGCCGCGCTCAAATCCTGGTTGCGCAGGCCCTGTCCGGTGTTGAGCGGACACAGCACGCCGAGCGCGACATTGTTGGGGTCGAGATGTTGCGCCTGCATGAACGACAACGACGAACCCTGCGGGCCGCCCTCGGGCGGATAGGCGTCGCGGCGCGAGGCATTGGGCTGCGCCTTCGGATAGGGCGGGCCTTCCATCATGCCCTGGTAGGGATGCTTGCCGTAGGTTTCGAGATGCGCGTGCCAGCGCTTGGCGAGATAGGGATAAAGCTCGGTCGGGGTTTTGCGCGCCGGATGGATGTCGCAATCGGCAATCGCTGACTTGACGCCGACGGATGAGCCCGGCTCGGGACGGTCGCGGAACTGCATGTTCATGGCGTGGTCTCCTTCGCAGCCGGGAGCGTGAGGCGCCCGTAGGTCGCGTGCGGATTGTCGATCATGATCTTGCGCACAAGCCCGGGCGACATTCCCTCGGGCAGCGCCCTGTCGTCATCGAACTGCCAGTGCGGAAAGTCGGTCGAGAATAGAAGCAATTCGTCCGACTGCATATGGTCAAACAGCTTGTTTAAGGTCACGGGATCCGGCGGTGCATCGACCGGCTGCAGCGAGAACCGGATGTTGCTGCGCACAATTTCCAGCGGCGCGCGGTCCACCCAGGGGGTTTCCATCCGGATGCCGCGCCAGAATTTATGCAGCCGCCACAAATAGGACGGCAGCCAGGTGAACCCTGACTCCAGCATCACCATTTTCAGCTTCGGATGCCGGGCGAACACGCCCTCCACGATCAGGCTGGTCAACTGGGTCTGGAATGCCTGCGCCTGCGCGACATAGTCCTCGATGTGGTAGGAACCCCAGCCCACCGAACTGGGCGGGTTGTGATAATTGCTGCCGGCATGGACCCCGATCGGCAGACCCAGCCGCTCGGCGGCTGCATAGATCGGCCAATAGTGGCGCTTGCCGAGCGGCATGTCGCCCATCACCAACATCAAGACCTGGACGAAACGGTTGTCCTGCGCGCAGCGCTCGATCTCCGCGACCGACTTCTCGATGCTCTGCACCGGGATCACGATCGAACCGCGCAGCCGAGGCTCCTTGTCGAGCCATTCCTTGACCAGCCAGTCGTTCAGCGCGCGGCAGAACGCGTCCGCCATGTCCTCCGAAAACACCATCTGCACGCCATAGAGCGGGTTACAGATGCCATAACTGACGCCGAACGGGTCGAGCGCCTGCGCCTTCATGTCCTCGAGATTCGAGCCCGGCTTGCCCTGCGATGGCCGCCAAACCGGCCGCGACGTGATCGGCGAATTCAGCGGATAGGATTGCGAGACCAGATCGGTCATTCCCCGCGTCGTCACCTGGTCGCGCCAGTAATCGTTGAGATAGGGCAACAGGCTGGTCAGATGGGGCACGGCAGGATGCAGATCGCAATCCACGCCGCCGGCGATCGGTGACGTCATGATGGTTTCCTCTCGGGCGTCACGGCATTCAATCACGGCATCTTGCAAACCGCACCGCTTGGTTCTTGAATCGCATTGAAGCAGGCTCCCTATCGGCCTGCAACTGGCGCAAACGTCGGGATCATGTGCTAAGAAGCCGAAAAGCCGGCACGGGAAGCGAACGCCGGGAAGCAGAACGTAAAAGAAGGGCGCCTGATGAAAGACCTCGTTGCGATCGCCGGAAAAGTTGCGGTCAGATTGATCGAACGGCGTCAGACCATCGCGGTCTCGGAATCCTCGACCGGCGGACTGATCTCCGCAGCATTGCTCGCGGTGCCCGGCGCGTCGGCCTATTTCCTCGGCGGCGCGGTGGTCTATACCCGCGATGCGCGGCGGATTCTCGCTGACATCACCGATGATGACATGAAGGGAATCCGTTCGTCCTCGGAGCCTTATGCCAAATTGCTGGCAAGCCGGACCCGCCAGCGATTTTCCACCGACTGGGGCCTGTCGGAAACCGGCGCCACCGGCCCCACCGGCAACCGCTACGGCGACGCCGCCGGCCACAGCTGCATGGCCGTCGCGGGCGCAACCGACGTGTCGGCGATGACGCTCGAGACCGGCAGCGCCGACCGGCTCGGCAACATGCATGTGTTTGCGGGCACCGCGCTGGATTTCCTGCTGCAGAATTTGTCGCGGTAAGGCGACGACCCATCGACATCGTCGTCCCTGCGAGAGCAGGGGGCCATACGCCGCGGCCTTTCGGTTTTGAACGACGCCGTTCGACGACCTTCGCACAACCCCACTCCCTGTGGTTATGGGTCCCTGCTTTCGCAGGGACGACGCTGATGGATTTTGCCACCACTGCCCGCAACCGTCATTGCAAGCGCAAGCGAAGCAATCCGCGCGAACGAGTAAGCAAGCTGGATTGCTTGAACTACGGCTGACGCGTCGTCGCTGCCGCTCCTCGCAATGACGTGATGGATATCACTCCGCATTCCCGCGGCGTGAATCGCCCGAGTTTTGCATTTACCTTTCGCCCCCAGAGGGAGCAGGGAATGCCGGGCGCACGATGCACCCGCAGCCCCGGCGTGCAGAAAATGGAAAAGCACACCAGTGTAGTCACTACGGTCACATCGGAATCACCCGACATTCCCCGCGCAATGGTTTACGGCTTATACGCGATCTCCTCGGTGAGCCCCGCTCTGTTGCCACCGTCGCCGACGATTTGTCTTCGCCAACTTGACACCGGCGTGAGGGTGTCAGGACCACACGATTTCGCCATCCGCGACTGATGCTCTCGTCCAAAGCACCATCCCGCGTCCATCGCATCCCTCAGCCCAGCGTTCGTGACGACCGCGAACGCCCCTTCTGGGTGAGCCGGGACGGGCAAAGATGTATCGCTGATTTGGGTATTCTGAAAAGCAGAATATTTTTCGCCGAGGGGCTTGACAGGATTTTGGTGATTTGCCCGTCGGGTCAAATCGACGCAGTGTTGGGCCGATAATCCCGCTATCGTCGTCCCTGCGCACTCCATCGTCATTGCGAGGAGCTCTTGCGACAAAGCAATCCGGCTTTTTTATGCGAAAGAAAGGAAGCAAGCTGGGTTGCTTCGCTTCGCCGTAATGACGTTGTGAGATATGGCGGCTTTTCGGACGACGCCTTACGTCTCACTTCTCCCGGAACGCCCGCATCAACTGGTCGCTCAGGGGTTTGACCAGATACGACATCATGGTGCGGTCGCCGGTCTGCACGAAGGCTTCGACCGGCATGCCGGGAATCAATTTGACGTCGCCGAGACGCGCGATTTCGGCGGGCGGCATCGAGACGCGGATGGTGTAGTAGCTTTGCCCGGTGCGCTGGTCGGTTGTGACATCGGGCGAAACCCGGGTCACCAGGCCGTTCAATTCCGGCGTGGTGCGCTGGTTGAAGGCCGACAGCCGCAGCAGCGTTTTCTGGCCGATCTGCAACTTGTCGATATCCTGCGGATTGACCTTGGCTTCAACCGAGAGGTCGTCGGTTTGCGGAACGATCATCATGATGGCATCGCCCGCCGTGATCACGCCGCCGACGGTATGAACGGTGGATTGCAGCACCATGCCGTCCTGCGGCGCACGGATATCGATCCGCCGCAACTGGTCTTCGGCGGTGACCTTGCGCTCGACGAATTCCCCGATCTTGTCGTTGGTCTCGCGCAGGTCCTTGGAAACCTCGCTGACCAGATCCTTGTCGACCTGAATGATCTGCAGCTCGGTTTCGGTGATCTTGCCCTTGGCCTGCGCCCTCGATGCGATGAACTGCGCGCGTTCACCATTGAGCCGCGCGGCGTCGCGCTGCAACGTGGTCAGGCGCGACATCTGCACCAGATGCTGGTCGTAGAGCGAACTGACGCCGACCAGTTCCTTTTGCACCAGCGCGATTTCCTGGTCCTTGGCCTTTTCCTGCGCCGTGAGGCCGGCGATTTCCTCGTTCAGCTGCGTGACCCGCTCGCGTAATTGCGCCTTCTGTCCGGTTCGCCCGGTGGTGCGAACCTCGAACAATTTGGTCTCGCTCGCCATGACGTTCCTGACATCGGGATCGTCGGCGCGGTCGAGCAGCATTTTTGGAAACGCCACCTTATCCCGGCCCTGCTGTTCGGCTTCCAGCCTCGCGGCGCGCGCCCACAACCCGTCGAGATTCTTGGTGACGATGGCAAGGCCGGCCTTGGTGACGGTGTCGTCGAGCCGCACCACGACGTCGCCGGCCTTGACAAGATCGCCGTCGCGCACGCGCACCTCGCCGACCACGCCGCCGGTCGGATGCTGCACTTTCTTGACATTGGATTCGACCACGACGGCGCCCGGCGCGATCAAGGCGCCGGAGATCTGGGCCGTCGATGCCCAGCCGCCAAGCCCCCCCGCAAGGATGACGATCACCGCCAGCCCTATGATCAGATGCAGCCGTATTGAAGACCCCGCGCTGCGCTGCTTGACGCCCTTCATGATTTGGCAACTCCGCCATCGGACACGATCTTGATCGGCGAAGCCGGCGGCACAACCCGCTGCAGCACCTGCCCCAGCACGGTTTCCTTGGGACCGAAGGCCTGCATGCGGCCGTCCTTCAGCACCAGCAGCATGTCGACCGCCTCGATGCCGATCGGCCGGTGCGCAACCGCCACCACGATGGCGCCGCGTTCCCGCGCCGCCCGGATCGCCCGTGTCAGCGCCTCGTCGCCCTCGGTATCGAGATTGGAGTTCGGCTCGTCAAGAACGATCAGAAACGGATCGCCATACAGCGCCCGCGCCAGCGCCACGCGCTGCGCCTGGCCGGCCGAAAGCGCGGCGCCCTGCTCGCCGATCTGGGTGTCGTAGCCGTCGCGCATCTTGATGATCATCTCGTGGACACCGGCTTCCCTGGCGGCCGCGATGATGCTCTGCGAATCGGCGTCGGGATCGAAACGGCAGATATTCTGGGCAACCGTGCCGGCGAACAGTTCGACGTCCTGCGGCAGATAACCGACGTGGCGGCCGAGCACGTCGGACGACCACTGATCGAGGGCTGCGCCATCGAGCCGTACTTTTCCGCGCAGCGGCTGCCAGACGCCGACCAGCGCACGCACCAGCGAAGACTTGCCCGAACCGCTCGGCCCGATAACGCCCAATCCGTTTCCGGCCTCGAGCACGAACGTCACATCCTGGACGATAACCCTCTGGTCGCCCGGCGGCACGATGCTGATGCTCTCGACCGACAGCCGCTTCGATGGAGACTGCAGCAATGTCGGCGCGGTTTGCGCCGGCAGCGAATTCGAGCAGCCGGTTAAGGCGATGCCAGCTCTGGCGCGCGGCCACAAATCCCTTCCAGTGCGCAATCGCAAGATCGACCGGCGCCAGCGCCCGCGCGCTCAGGATCGAGCCGGCGATGATGATGCCGGCGGTCGCTTCCTGGTGAATCACCAGATAGGCGCCGACGCCAAGCACCGCCGACTGCAATGTCATCCGCATGACCTTGGCGATCGCGCCGAGGCCTCCGGAAACATCGCTGGCGCGTTGATTGCCCGCGAGATAATTTTCGTTGGCCTCGCTCCAGCGCCGGGTCAGGCGCCCGGTCATCCCCATTGCAACCAGAACTTCGGCATTACGCCGGCTGGCGCTAGCCAGATCGTTGCGGCGCGCCGCCAGACCCGCCGCCTGACGCGCCGGCGCGCGTGACATGAATTCGGTCACGACGGTAAGGGTGATCAGAATGATCGCACCGACCAGCGCGGTCAGACCGATCATGACATGGAACGCAAAGCAAATCAGCAGATAGAACGGCAGCCACGGCAGATCGAAGAACGCACCCGGGCCCATGCTGGACAGGAACGAGCGCACATTGTCCAGATCGCGCAGCGGCTGCAGACCCTCGCCGCGCCCGCCCGCCATCAGCGGCAGGCGCACCACGGTTTCGAACACCCTGCTGTTGAGACTTTCATCGAGCGCGGTTCCGATCCGAACCAGGATTCGGCCCCGGATCAGGTCGAGAACGCCCTGGGCCACGTACAATCCGCCGGCGAGAACCACCAGGCCGACAAGGGTTGGCACGCTCCGGCTCGGAAGCACCCGGTCGTAAACTTCCAGCATGAACAGCGAGCCGGTCAAATAAAGCAGGTTGATCATGCAGCTCATGGCGCCGACGCCGATGAACGCACTGCGGCAGGCGCGCAGCGCGTCACCGAGTTCGGAACGCCGGACACCGGGAGCGGCTGCCATCAATCCTGATCTCTTTCCGAGGAGCGCAACTCTACCGCATTTTCCCGGCCAGGCAGAATCCGGCCGGCCGGAGGAAATGTCCTAATTCAACAACGTTCTGGTTTTGCCAACGTCTTGGTTTTACCGGTGTTCGCCGCCATCGTCCATTTAAGTCACGTTAACCTAAACGTTTTCGGCGATTTCGTGGCATCTGGAAGCCGGACAATCGTGCCTGCCGGGAACCTATCCGGCCCCCGCCGCTTGTCCCGTCCCATAAGCCAACATCATCAGGAGATATCATGATCCGCCGTTTTATCGGAACCGCAGCCATTGTGACCGCGCTTGCACTTCCCTCGCTGGCTCAGGCCCAGGGCGTGCCGGGCGGGGTTGAGCGCGGCTCAAGGGAGGGCGAACGAGCTGCCGGTCCCGTCGGCGCCATTGTCGGCGGCGTGATTGGCGGCGTGGTCGGCGGCGTCAACGGGGTTCTCGGTGTGGACGATCGGCCGCGTTTTCACCGATACGTCGAAGAGCGGCACTACCCTTCCTATCAATACAGCGAGGATGTCCGGATCGGCGCGGTTCTGCCGGAAGCCGGCGTCACCTATTACGACGTGCCGCCGGAATATAGCGCCGCACGAGACTATCGCTATACAATCGTGAACGGCCGCACGGTACTGGTGGATCCGCGCACCCGCCGGATCGTCGAGGTCGTCCAGTAACATTACGCAGGTTTCGATGACATGAAACGGGGCCGCCCTTCGAGGACGGCCCTGTTTTTATCTGCGCAACGTTCGCCGCAGCGATCAGAAACGGCCGCCGGTTCGGACCAGCCGCACGATCAGCAACAGTACGATGGCGCCGATCGCCGAATAGATGATTTCCGATACCAGGCCGGTGCCGAGGTGAATCCCGAGCTTCGGAAACAGGAAACTGGCAATCAGCGCGCCGGCGATGCCGACCAGAATATCGCCGATGATGCCAAAGCCGGTGCCGCGTACGATCTGGCCGGCCAGCCAGCCCGCGATCAGTCCAACGAATAAAATAACGAGAATGCCTTCGTTCGACAACTGCATGGATATCCCCCCGATTTGCGCAAGCGACGATCGGTCGCGCCGGTTTCGAACCTATCCATAATTGTCCGACCTGACGACTCCAAATTGCGAGGCTTTTGGGGACCTGCCGGGCGCACGTTTTGCGAAATCCGCGCTTTCCTGTGGCGAACGAAACTTTCAGCCGTGATCCACGTTATGCCGCTATGCAACCCGACATCTGGTATGTGGCCTTCGGGCCGAACAAAACACTGAAAACGGACGACAGCGCCAACGCCGCGGTCCGGTCGACCCGCACGTTCAAGTCGGAAGTCGACGCCAAACTGTTCGCCATGCAAATCCTGGCCAAAGGCTGGTCTGCGAGCGCCGGCACGCTCAACCCCCATCAGCCCAAGCAGGTGATCGGCTCATCCCAGATCGAGCGCTGGGCCGACCCTGGCCTGGGCGGGTAGTTGCAATCGTCATGGCCGGGCTTGTCCCGGCCATCCACGTCTTACGGTCTATCAAAAGAAAAAGGACGTGGATGCCCGGGACAAGCCCGGGCATGACGAGGAGCTTTACTTGTACCCGCCGCTACACCGCATCAACCTCAGCACGTTCCGCCAGAATACACCGGGCGATCCGGTCCGGGCCTACCCGCACATTGGGCGGCAGGTGCTCGACGCAGCGCGGCTGCGCGAAACCGCAGCGCGGAGCGAACGAACAATTGGCCGGGGCCTTGTCGAGCGAGGGCGGCGTGCCCGGGATGGTTTCCAGCCGCTGGCCCCGCTTGGCGCCATGCACGGTGGAGGCCAGCAGGCCGCGCGCATAGGGGTGAACCGGCGACCGCACGATCTGGCGCAAAGTGCCCTGCTCGACGATCTGGCCGGCATACATCACGGCGACGCGGTCGCAGATTTCGATCGCGACCCCGATATCGTGGGTCACGAAAATCACGGACATGCCGAACTCACGCTGCAATTCGCGCAGCAACAGCAAAATCTGGATTTGCACGGTGGCGTCGAGCGCGGTGGTCGGCTCGTCGGCCAGAAGTATTTTCGGCTTGCAGGCCAGCGCCAGCGCGATCATCGCGCGTTGCCGCATGCCGCCGGACATCTCGTGCGGATAGGCATCGAGCCTGCGTTTGGCGGAGGGAATCCGCACCACTTCCAGCATTTCCAGCGCCCGCGTCATGGCCTCCGCGTGGCTCTTGCCCTCGTGGCGCATCACGGATTCGGCGATCTGCCGGCCGATGGTGTAGACCGGATCGAGCGCCAGCGCCGGCTCCTGGAAGATCATCGAGACGGTCTGGCCGCGAAACGCCGACAATTCCTCCTCGTCGAGCGCCAGCACGTCGCGCCCCAGCACATTGACGCTGCCGGAAATCTGCGTCCGCTTCTTCGGCAACAGCCGCATCAGCGCGCGCAAGGTGACGCTCTTGCCGGAACCGGATTCGCCGAGCAGGCCGAGCACTTCGCCTTCGCCGAGCACAAGGCTGAGATCGTTGACGGCATAGACGGTGCGCTCGCCGGTAAAGCGGACGTTGAGGCCGTTGATCTCGACGAGATTGGTCATTGCAATTTCGGCACCCTGGCGTGGAAATCGGTGGCGCGCTGAAACGCGGCGCCGATCCGCAACAGCATGGCCTCATCGAACGAGCGGCCGATCAACTGCATGCCGACGGGAAGGCCGCCAGCCGTGAAGCCCGACGGGATCGAAAGCGACGGCAGTCCGAGATAGTTCACTGGCCGGGTGAATCGCGTCAGTCGCTGGATCACCGCTTCGGCGTCGGGACTGTTGCCGACGTCGCTCTCGGCAATGGTGGGAGCGGCGACCGGCGCGACCGGCGCGATCACCGCATCGACGCCGGCCACCGCCGCCAGATACGCCGACAGCGCCGGACCGCGCCAGCGCATCGCTTCGAGATAGGACACGCCGGGAATCGCAAGGCCGTTCTGCAGCCGCATCAGGACCTGCGGACCGTAATCCTGCGGACGCTCGATCAGCCAGCGCTTGTGGAAGGCCGCGGCTTCGGTGGCGAGCACCAATTGACATGCCGCGGTGAGCTGGCGCTGGTCGGGCAGATCGACCTGCGCGATGATAGCGCCTTCCGCTTTGAGCGCGGCAACCGTCTCGTCGAGCACCCGCGCCACTTCGGGATCGAGATCGTCAACATAGAAAGCGCTGGGAACGCCGATCTTCACGCCCCTCATCGGCTCCCGCGTCGCGGCCTTGTAGTCCGGCAACGGACCGGCGATCGCGGTGAGATCGTCGGGATCGGCGCCCGCCATCAGACCCAGCAACAGCGCGCAATCCTCGACCGTTTGCGCCAGCGGGCCGACCGTATCGAGCGATTGCGACAGCGGCATCGCGCCGGCGCGGCTGATGCGCCCTACCGTGGTCTTTAGTCCAGTGACGCCGCAGAAATGCGCCGGCATCCGGATCGAGCCGCCGGTGTCCGAGCCCAGCGCCGCAAAGGTCAGCCGTGCGGCGACCGCTGAGCCCGAACCGGACGAGGAACCGCCGGTGATATGATCCAAATGCCAGGGATTATGCACCGCGCCGTAGTGCGGATTGTGGCCCGTAGGCCCATAGGCGAACTCCACCATCTGCAACGAGCCCAGGCGGACCGTGCCGGCATCCTTCAGGCGTTGCAGCGCAGTTGCGGTCGTTGTCGCGACAAAATCGCGGCGGATTTTCGAACCGCAGGTGACGACCCTGCCGGCGTCGTAATACATGTCCTTGTGCGCCAGCGGCACGCCGTGCAGCGCGCCTTTGACGTTGCCCTTTGCGAGCGCTGCGTCGGCCTCATCGGCCGCCGCCAGTGCTGTTTCGGTTTCAATCGCCATGAACGCGTTGAGGTGGGGTTGCCACCTGGCGATCCGGTCGAGACAGGATTGCGTCACCTCGCGCGACGACATGTGCTTTTGCGCAATCGCTTGTTCGACCTCGGCCAGCGACAGCAATGCCGGTACAGCCACGCTCATTTCGAAACTTTCGCGGCTTGCACGCGCAGGAAGCTCGCGGGCTCCAGATCGAACGGCAGCGTGCCGGCGACCGCGGCAAAGCCCTCGAAGGCAGGGCCAATCGAATTGGCGATGCGGGTCGCTTCTTCTGCGTTCACCGGAACCCCGGCGACATCGGCCATCGCCTTGATCTCCTTTGGCGTGGGTTTTGTCATGCGGCGTCTCTCCTCCTTGGCGGTGCGAGGCTGTGGCCCGATCCGGGTATCGCCATATAGCACGCCGCCTGATGGCCCATCATATCGAGCGCATTAAGTTTTGGGGTGGCATTTCCGCAGAGCGGCTCCGCGAACGGACAGCGGGTATGGAAGCGGCAACCCGAGGGTGGATCGATCGGATTGGGCGGATCGCCCGAGATCGGCGGCGTCTCGGTCCGGTTGTCGGGATCGGAAGACGGCATCGCAGCCAGCAGTGCCCGCGTGTAGGGATGCGCGGGCGCGTCCCAGACGCGATCCACGGGGCCGAGTTCGACCACTTCGCCGAGATACATCACCAGCACCCGGTCGGAAATGTAGCGCACCACATTGAGGTCGTGGCTGATGAACAGATAGGTCAGGCCGAACTCGCGCTTGAGATCGACCAGCAGATTGAGCACCTGCGCCTCGACCGATTTGTCCAGCGCCGACACCGCTTCATCCAGAATCACCAGCCGCGGCGACAGCGCCAGCGCGCGCGCGATGTTGACGCGCTGTCGCTGGCCGCCGGAAATTTCGTGCGGATAGCGGTTCGCGAAGATTTCCGGCCGCAAGCCGACCTTGCCGAGCAGTTCGCGCGCCAGCGCGCGCGAGGCGGCATCCGCCATGCCGTGAACCCTGGGGCCGAAGGCAATCGATTCCTCGATGGTGAGGCGCGGATTGAGCGAGGCATAGCTGTCCTGAAACACCATCTGCATGGCGCGGCGCAATTCGCGAAGCGACAGCGCGCCTCCAACCGACATGCCGTCATAGACGATCTCGCCGGCATCGCGCGGCATCAGATGCATCAACAGCCGCGCGGTGGTCGACTTGCCGCAGCCGGACTCGCCGACGATCCCGACGGTTTCGCCCTTGGCGATGGAGAACGACACATCGTCGACCGCGCGCACGGTCTTGCGCGCACTGAACAGATCGCCGCGCACCGGAAAATGTTTTGTAAGTCCGGTGACCTGCAGCAGCGGCTGCGCCACGCCGCCGCGATCCTCGAGCGGCTCGAGCAGGTCGACGGGGGTCGAACTCATCTTACCTCTCCCATTAGGAGAGGTCGGCGCGAAGCGACGGGTGAGGGGTTCAGGTCCCACGAGAGAGTAGACTCCCTCACCCGGAATGCATTTAGCGATGCATTCCGACCTCTCCCCGCTGGGGAGAGGTGAAGTGCCGACGCCGCATCGGTTGAACCAAACCTCATCATCGCATCAGTTCCGGATGTCCATGGCGCTGCGCATGCCGTCGCTGAGCAGGTTGAAGCAGATCGACACCGCGAAGATCATGGCGCCGGGCAACGCCGCCACCCATGGATTGACATAGATCGCGGTACGCAACGTGTTCAGCATCAGGCCCCATTCCGGCTCCGGCGGCTTGGTGCCGAGACCGAGGAACGACAGGCCGGCGGCGAGGATCATCGATACCGAGATCAGACCGGTGGCGTAGACGAAAATCGGACCCAGCACATTGCCGAGCATGTGCACCCGCATGATGGTGAAGGGCCCGGCGCCGGAGGCCCGTGCGGCCTCGACGAAATCCATATTGCGCACGCCAGTGGTGACGCTTTCGGAAACGCGGGTGATCTGGGGCACGAAGATCACCGTCAAGGAGACGATGGAGTTGACGATTCCGGCGCCGAGCGCGCCTGAGATCGCAATCGCCAGCAGCACCGAAGGGAAAGCGTAGAACACATCCACCGTGCGCATGATCGCGGTATTGATCTTGCCACCGACATAGCCCGCGACCAGGCCGAGCGAGGTCCCGATCACAAAGGCAAAGACGACAGGCAAAATGCCGACCACCAGCGACAGCCGCCCGCCATAGATCAATCGCGAAAGCATGTCGCGGCCGAGCTCATCGGTGCCGAGCGGATAGTTCGGCGCGCCGATATGGCGCAGCCTTCGGATCATCGAGCCCTGATAGGGATCGGCCAGGCCGAGCCACGGCGCGCATAATGCGGATAGAAAGATCAGCGCCAGAATGAAGGCGCAGGCCATGCTGACCTTGTCGCGCGAAATGCGCCGGCCGACCGTCGCCCAGTAGCCGCGCGCCTTGCTGGCGGGGGCGGCCTGAAGAGCAGCGTCTGCAATTGCGCTCATCGCTCAACTCCGCTTGATGCGTGGATCGATCGAGGCTTGCGCGATATCGACCATCAGGTTGAGAAACACGAAGAACAGCGCCAACACCAGGATCGTGCCCTGCAGCAGCGGCAAATCGCGCTGGAAGATCGCGGAGTTGAGCAATAGCCCCGAGCCCGGCCATGAGAACACGGTTTCGATCAGGATCGAGCCGCCGAGCATGTAGCCCAGTTGCAATCCCATCACCGCCATCGCGGTAGGCGCGGCGTTCTTGATGACGTGGCGGAACACATGGGTCTCGCGCAGCCCCTTGGCGCGCAACGCTTCGACGAAATCCTGGCTGAGGATATCGCCGGTCAGCGCCCGCACCGTGCGGGTGACAATTCCCATCGGAATCACCGAGGTGGTGATCGCGGGCAGGATCAGAAAGCGGATATGTTCCCAGTCCCACGCCCAGGCGCTGGAGCCGCCAGGACCGGCGCCTACCGCGGGCAGCCAGTTCAACTCCACCGAGAAGATGATCACCAGCACCATGCCGAGCCAGTAATGCGGCACCGAGACGCCGGCTATCGCGATCGAGGTCGCGACCTTGTCGATCCAGGTATCGCGGAAATAGCCGGCGACCAGGCCGAAGAACAATCCGAGCGTGAATCCGATCGACGCCGCCGCAATCGCCAGGGTGACGGTGTTGCCGACCGCGCGCATGACTTCGGACAGCACCGGCCGTCCCGTGGCGATGGAATGGCCGAGATCGCCGTTGACGGCCTTCCACAGCCAGAGTCCGAACTGCACCGGCAGCGGACGGTCGAAGCCGTAGGCGATACGCAACTGGTTGGCGAGTTCCTGCGATGCGTCGGCGGGGAGGATCGCGACCAGGGGATCGCCGGGCGTGATATGCACCAGCAGAAAACACACCAGCGCCACGCTGACGACGATCGGGATCACATAGACGATACGCCTGATCACGTAGATGAGCACAGGTCACCTAGTCTGGACAGATCGGATTTCTCGCTCGTCATGGCCGGGCTTGACCCGGCCATCCACGTCTTGGCCGCGAAAGGAAAGGCGTGGATGCCCGGGTCAAGCCCGGGCATGACGACGAACGAGCAAGCCCGCCCATCACGGCGTCATCGAAATCGGCGAGAAGTCCACGAACCAGCTCTTGGGCTGCACAAAACCCTTGATTTTGGCGCTCATGGCGCGGGGCGCGACATCATGCGCGACATAGAGGAAGGCCGCGTCGTCGACCGAGGCCGCATGCAGTTCGGCCAGCGCTGCGTCGCGCGCGACGGGATCGAAGGTCTGGCGCGCCTTGGTCACCAGCTCATCGAATTTGGGATTGTTGATAAAACCCCAATTGTTCGAGACCGGCGGCGCCATCGAGGATTGCAGGAAACGCACCATGGCGAAGAACGGATCCATCGCCGCGTAGGTGACGTTGGTGGCGTTGGCGCCGTTGGCGGACGGGTCCTTGACGCCGCGGCGCCAGTTGGTGAACAGCGTATTCCATTCGATGACGTCAAGCTGGACGTCGAAGTAACATTCCGCCAGCGCCTGCTGCAGGTATTCGTTCATCGGCAGCGGCAGCATCTGGCCGGAGCCGGATGCCGAGGTCTGTATCTTCACCGACAGTTTCTTGTTGGGACCGAATCCGGCTTCCTGCATCAATTTCTGCGCCGCCGGCTTGTCGTATTTGATCTCGAAGGTCGGTTTTCCCCGCCACGGATGGCCCGGCTCAAAGGTGCCAGTCGCGGGCACCATCAGGCCCGCGAGCAGACCGTCCTTCAGACCCTCGCGATCGACGCAGAGATTGGCGGCCTTGCGCACGCGGATGTCATTCCACGGCGAGCCCTCGACCCGCGAGAATTGCCACGGCCAGACATGCGGCTCCTCATTGGTACGGATCACAAATCCGCGCTGCTTGATTTCCGCGACCGCATCCGGCGCCGGCGCTTCGACCCAATCGACCTGGCCGGACAGCAACGCCGCGGTGCGGGCGTTGGCCTCGGGCATCGGCAGCAGCAGCATCTTGTCGACCTTGGGAACGCGCGCTTTGTCCCAATAGTTTTCGTTCTTCACAAGCTCCAGCCGCTCGCGCGGCGTAAAGGCCGACATTTTCCACGGGCCGGTGCCGGATGCATCCTTGGCGAAGGCGGCCCAGGCGGCCTGCGATTTCGCCTTGGCGTCCGCGCCTTCGGCCGCGTCGAACAACTTCTGCCATTTCGCCGGGCTCGCCATGAACAGATTGGTGAGGTTGATCGGCAAGAAGCTGTCCGGCTCCTTGGTGATCAATTCCACCGTCAAGTCGTCGATCTTGCGCGCCGAGGCCAATGTCGGCATCCGCGATGCCGTCACACCGACCTGGCTCGGATCGAATTGCGGCGCATCCTGCTTCAACACCTTGTCGACATTCCAGACCACCGCATCGGCGTTGAACGGCGAACCATCGTGGAAGGTGACGCCGGGACGTAACTTGAATGTCCACTTCTTCTTGTCGGCATCGTCGACCTTCCATTCGGTCGCAAGCCCGGGAATCATGACGCTGGCCTTGTCGGCGGACGACAGGTCCCACATCGTCAGCGCGTCATACATGGTGAGGCCGGTGAAGCGGTTGCCTTCGAAGCCCTGATCGGGCTGGCCCAGCGTGCGTGGAATGTCGGCGGCGGTCATGCCGATGCGCAAAACCGTTTCGGCGCCGGCGATCTGCGGCAACGCAAATGAAGCCGCGATCGTCAGAAAGAGGGCCGCCGCCGAGGCTCGGTTCTTTGCCAAAGTAAGGGTGCGCATCGCGATTTTTCCTTCTCGATTTTCGCTGACTAATTCTTATGCAATCTTATGCAACGCGTGTGCCAATGGCCGCAAGCAAACATGGAATTATTGCGTACCAGGTGGGTTCTTATGTAGCGGCCCGAATAACCGACAGAATGCCTATTCTGGCATCAACTTTGCAGGCTCATTCCCGAAAACTCACCCCATGGAGCCCTTCATGCGTACTCGAAATACGATCCTTCTCGCCGTGCTGACGGCAGCGCTCGGCATCCTGCCGGCGGCCGCGGAAACGGTGGTGCGATACGGCATTTCGATGGCGGATATTCCGCTGACGACGGGCCAGCCGGATCGCGGCGCCGGCGCTTATCAATTCACCGCCTATACGATTTACGATCCACTGGTGGCCTGGGAAATGGATGTGTCGGACCGGCCCGGCAAACTGGTGCCCGGCCTCGCCACCGAATGGAAAGTCGACGATACCGACAAGACCAAATGGCGCTTTACGCTGCGCAAGGGCGTCAAGTTCCATGACGGCAGCGAGTTCAACGCCGATGCGGTGATCTGGAATCTCGACAAGGTCCTCAACGACAAGGCGCCGCAATTCGACAAGCGCCAGAGCGCGCAGGTCAAGACCCGCCTGCCATCGGTCGCTAGCTATGCCAAGATCGACAACTCCACTGTCGAAATCACCACCAAGAAGGTCAACTCCTTCTTCCCCTATCAGATGCTCTGGTTCCTGGTCTCAAGCCCCGCGCAATATGAAAAGCTCGGCAAGGACTGGGACAAGTTCGCCAGCGAACCATCCGGCACCGGACCGTTCAAACTGACGAAACTGGTGCCGCGCGAACTCGCCGAATTGTCGAAGAACGCCGATTACTGGGACAAGAAGCGGATTCCGAAAGTCGACAAGCTGATCCTGATTCCGATGCCGGAGGCGCTGACGCGAACCAATGCGCTGCTGGCCGGCCAGGTCGACCTGATCGAAACGCCGGCGCCGGACGCGGTGCCGCAACTCAAATCCGCCGGGATGCGGATCGTCGACAATATCACGCCGCATGTGTGGAATTATCATCTCAGCGTATTGCCGGGTTCGCCGTGGACCGACATCCGGCTGCGCAAGGCGCTCAATCTCGCGGTCGACCGCGAAGGCGTGGTCGGATTGATGAACGGCCTCGCAAAACCCGCCAAGGGCCAGGTCGACCCGTCGAGCCCCTGGTTCGGCAAGCCGACATTCGATCTCAAATACGATCTCGCCGCCGCGAAAAAACTCGTGGAGGAAGCCGGGTACTCGAAGGAAAAGCCGCTGAAGACCACCTTCGTGATCGCGCAGGGCGGCACCGGGCAAATGCTGTCGCTGCCGATGAATGAATTCCTTCAGCAGGGCTTCAAGGAAATCGGCATCGATATCGACTTCAAGGTGGTCGAGCTCGAAACGCTCTACACCCATTGGCGCAAGGGCGCGGCGGATGAGATGAATAAAGGCATCACCTCCAACAACATTGCCTATGTGACCTCCGATCCGCTCTACGCCATTGTCCGCTTCTTCGCCTCAGACCAGATCGCGCCAGTCGGCGTCAACTGGGGCGGCTACAAGAACGACAAGGTCGATGCGCTGATCAACGAAGCCAAGCAGACTTTCGATACGGCAAAGCAGGACGAGTTGATCGCCCAGGCGCATGCCCTCATCGTCGACGACGCCGTCCTGGTGTGGGTGGTGCACGACACCAACCCGCACGCGCTCTCGCCCAAGATCAAGAAATTCGTGCAAGCGCAGCACTGGTTTCAGGACCTGACCACGATCGGGGTGGAGTAAATTTTGGAATGGTTGTCGTCCCGGCGAACGCCGGGACCCATACACCGCGGCCTTTCGTTTGAAAAACGGCGTTCAACGACCTTCGCGTAAACCGACATCCTGTGGTTATGGGTCCCTGCGTTCGCAGGGGCGACATCGTCATTGCGAGTCGGAATTAAATTAAACAACCCAAACCGTCATTGCGAGCGTAGCGAAGTAATCTGGCTTTCTCCGGGGAAAAAGGAAGCTGGAATGCTTCGTCGCTTTACTCCTCGGAATGACGATTGCCTCATACAACCCGTCACAATACTTCGCAAAAGCGGAGTATCGAGTACGCTGCGACTTCTCGGTTCTATCTCAGGCGTCTGTGGAATACTGGATCACCCGCCTTCGCGGGTGATGACAGCCGAGGCGTTGTTCGATTTTCAACGGCCGTCATTGCGAGCGCCAGCGAAGCAATCCAGCTTTCTTCGCTGCAGTGAAGAAGCTGGATTGCTCACATGGGGAATGTGTGTGTCAAGAATGAGCAGTCACCTTTTTGTTCGACTGCGGCCACCTCTTCGTCCCGACCGCGGGGTTTGCAGGATGGCGCGCGCAGATCAAGTCAAGGCCGACCCTTCAGGGTCGCCGCGCAGCGGCTTGGCCTTGAGTTGAGCGAGCACGCCATCATGCTTGACCCGTCGGGAACGACAGCAGCACTCCTCGTGTTGGCGGTTCGGTCAGGGCATCATCTGCAATCCTCGTAGTTGCGATCCAGGGTTCGAGCCGGTTCTGCGATCCGGGTTGCTTGCCGGATCAAACTCACATTCGGTCGTCGCGCGAGGCGACGCACCAGGATTCCGCTTGCGGCGGGCAGGCTCGAGAGGACGAGGCCATTCTTCGTTGCGGCGTTTGAAGCCATGCAATCCATCGGTTCGTCCACCCGGATCTTCCGAGGCTGATCGGGCCTCGGCAGATGGGCTAAGGTTGTTGGGTTGCGTGCGGGCGGCAGAGCTTGCTGTTGGGCTTGGTCCCGGATCAGGCGGCGGGCTTCATCACAGCCCCCTCGATGGCGACGCCCTGGGTAACATACTTCCACAACGCCACCAGAAGCTTGCGCGCCAGCGCCACGATCGCGCGCGTGCGGCCTTGCTGGCTTCGCTGCTTGAACCAGCGCGTCAGCGCCGATTGCGGCTGGTGACGTATCCACAGCCAGGCGAGCTGGACCATTGTGGTCCGCAGCCTGGGATTGCCGGCCTTCGACACGCCCTGCTCGTGCCGGATGCCTCCGCTTTGCCAGGGCGTTGCCGCAAGGCCGGCATAGGCGGCGACCTGGCGGCGGTTGGCGAACTGCCGATAGAACGCCTCCGACCAGAGCACGGCGGCGAAGTTGGCGCCCACTCCTTTCAAGGCGAGCAGCATCGTGACCGGGTCCGGCGCAGCCTGCTGGCTTGCAGGCTTTCTCGCCGCCGCCAGCAGCGCATCCTGCGCGGTCTCGACCGCCTTGATCTGTCCCAGAAGCAACTCGATCCGATCGAGCTCACGGCCGATCTGCGCCTTCAAATGCGACGGCAGCTCCCGTCCGTCTCCGGTGCGCAACGCTTCAAGCCGCTGCCGCCGGTCGCGCCGCAACGGGGCATAATCAAAGATGCCCTGCGCGAACAGAAGCCCCTTGATCCGGTTCACATGCGTGACGCGCTCCTCGATCAATGTCCGCCGCTCGCGGCAAAGCCTCCGCCGGTCCTCCTCCTCGGGCGAGGGCGCGACCACCATCGCACACACCCGTGGCTCGCCGCGCTTGTAGGCGAGCAGCGCCCGCAACAAGGTCTCGCCGTCGAGCCGGTCCGTCTTGGCGCGTCGTTGCCGCCGCGGCGTCGCGATCGAGGCCGGATCGACCACGTGGCTCTCGATCCCCTGCTGTTGCAGAACACGGTGCAGCCAGAACCCGTCCAGTCCTGCCTCCTGGATCGTGATGATCGGATAGCTTTCGCCGGTTCGGACCTCTGCCTTGCGCCTGAGCTCTGCAAAAAGCGCCAAAAGCCCGGCCACATCGCCGGCCGTGACGCTGTGCCTGGACATCTTCTCGCCTTTGCCGGGCGACAACGACGTCACCAGCCAGGTCGATCGACTCAGTTCCAGCGAAACAAAAATTGCGCCAATATGAGTGCGGATAGCGGTCAGTCCGTCGGAAGGATGATCGAGTAACATCGTCGTCTCCAGGTTGAATGGTTTCAGCAACCTCAGTCTGGCCTCAGACTCGGTCGCTATCCACTCCCCATGGAATCTTCGTCGCAAGAGCTGCTCGCAATGACGATTGTCTTGCAGAGGTCGTCATACTCCGCGAAAGCGGAGTATCCGGTACACCGCGGCTTCTCGGCTTTATCTCAAGCGTCTCTGGAATACTGGATCACCCGCCTTCGCGGGTGATGACAGTTGGGCGTATGGGAAGTATTCGCTTTGCTTAAGCTCGCGCTCGCCGTCTACTTCGTCAGCAACGCGAATGCGCCGTTCCAGTCTTCCGGCGGCGGGTTTTCCTTGTAGCTGAGGATTCGCGCCTCATAGAGATTGTAAAGATATTCCAGCGCGTGCGCCTCGTCGGTGCGGCGGCCGCGCGCGATCGCTTCCAGCGCGCCGTCCCAGTCGCGGCCGCGATAACAGGCCAGCATCTCGATGGTCAGGTTGCGCAGTCTTTGAAAGCGCTCGGATTGCGCGGTGTCTTCGCGGCCGGCAATGGCGTAGATGACCTCGGGCTCCTTCTTGCCCTTGACCATGATGAAGTCGAGCTCGAGGATCGCGAATTTTTCCTTGACCGCTAGCGCGGTCTTGGAGCCGACGATAATCGGGAATCCATATTCCTTGGATTGTCCCTCCAGCCGCGACGCCAGATTGACGCTGTCGCCGAGCACGGAGTAATTGAATTTTATATCGGAACCCATGTTGCCCACGGTACATATTCCGGTATTCAATCCGACGCCGACATTGATCGGAATGAAAGTTTGACCTTCCTCCTCCGCCTCCTGTTCACGAAGACTGTTGAGCGCGTCGATTTTCTCGAGCATGTCGATTGCCGCTTCGCAGGCGTTGAGCTGATGCTGGTTATCGTCAAGCGGCGCATTCCAGAATGCCATGATGGCGTCGCCCATGTATTTATCGATGTAGCCCTTGCGGGCCAGGATCGCGTTTGTCAGAGGCGTCAGAAACCGGTTCATCAGCGTCGTCAGGCCCTGCGGATCGTTCTTGTAGGATCTCCGAGATGGTGGTGAAGCCCCGGACGTCGGAGAACATGATGGTCATCTCGCGCGTCCTCGCCGCCGAGCACGAGCCTTTCCGGCGACTGGGCCAACTGCTGGACCAGCGCCGGCGACAAATACTGGCTGAACGCCGAACGAATCTGCCGCCGCTGCGCCTGCTCCCGCACGAAGCTTGCAAAGATCAAGGTGAGGTAGATCGAGGTGGTAGACAGCAAGGGATAGGTAAAATCGATCAGCAACCGTTGCTGGCGTGTAAAAATACCAGGACGTTCCGATCAGGAACGTCGCGAACAGGGCGCCGACCGCAGCCAGCGTGACCGGCCCGAACATCGGCGCGAATACGACCACCAGAACTCCCAGCAGCAACGCGGCAATGAATTCGAGGAAGGGACCGTAAGGGGGTTGCGACAGCAGCGTCCTGGTCAAGGCGGCTTCGAGCACCTGGGCATGGATTTCGACGCCCGGCATCGCTGGAGACACCGGAGTGGTCTTGATATCGTTGAGCCCGACCGCCGATGTGCCGACCAGCATCAGCTTGCCTTTGATCCTTTCCGGCGGCGACGCTGCCATCGAGCACATCGGCCGCGGAGACATAGAGCGTGGGATCGTACTGTGCAAAATGAACCCAGAGCTGGCCGTTGCGGTCGGTCGGGACTTCGAAACCCTTGACCGCGATGCTCTTGATGCCGGCCTGCGTCGGATTTGATGAAGATGGTGTCGGTGCCGGTCGCCAGTCGCAGCATTTCAAAGCTGAGCGACGGCATGGTGGCGCCCTGCGCAACCATGATCATCGGCACCCGCCGGATAATGCCGTCGCGTTCGGGATTGATCGTGAGAAGGCCGCGCCCGCCGGCCGCCACCTCCAGAACCGGCGTGTTGCGCAGCAGGCCGGGGAACCTGAACATGAATTTCTGCGGGTTTTCGCCCAACATGGCCAGACCGGTCACCGGAAGCGACGTGTCGAGTTCGGACAGCACCTGGGGAATTCCGGATTCACCCAGCACCACGCGCGAGCGTCGCATCGCATCGGCGAAAACCTGATCGTTGCTCGGCAACGCGCGCAGCCTGGTCCTGGTTTCCTCGTCGAGATTGCGGAACGTGTCGGCGGCGCTTTCGGGATTGAGCCGGTCAGGCTCGGCGAAGATGATGTCGAAGGCGATCACGACCGCGCCGAGCCGGGTCAGGTTGGTGACCATGTCCGCGATCCGCGTCCGCGGCCACGGCCACTGGCCGAGTTTCGCAAGGCTCTTTTCGTCGATATCGACAATGGTGACCGGCCGCGCCGTCTTTACGCGCGGATCGATGCGCTGGAACGTATCGAAAGTCCGGACGCGAAGTTCCTCGATCGGCGCGGGATCGGCGATACGCAGCGCCGCGAGCCCGATCAGCAGCGCCAGGCACGATCAGCCGCGCATACCCGAACTTGCGCGCGAACCACCTTCGTAATATCCTCAGCCGCTTCATCAGGGAATAAATTCCAGAAACCGGAGAACAACCCGTGCAAAGGACATTGTGAATCGCATGCAGCAGCAGTCATAAAGGATATCGATGCTGCGGACCAGATGGCGACAATGCTGGCGGCGCCCATGTCGGCGAGGTATCGTGTTGAAATTGCTGGATAAAACCGGCCGCCGTCGCGCCGGGAGGTGAGCATGGGCCAGATCGTCAGCGGAAAGATACCGCAACCCGCACGGCAGCATGACGCCATCCGCGCGCTGCTGCGGGCCGGCAAGAACGACGAAGCGATCGTCCAGTTATGCGCGATTCATGATCACCCGGCCGGACGACCTGCGAGGCCACGGAGCTGTTGTTCGATGCGTTTTACCAGAAGCGCGATTGGGCGCCCGCGCTGGTCCTCGCCGAGCAACTGGTTCGCGGCCAGCCGGACGTCGCCCGCCTGCAGAAGTCGCTGATCGCGACGCTGTCGAACATGAAGCGATTTGACGGAAGCGATCGCGCAGGCCACGCACTACCTCGAACGGCATGGCGAAGACCTGACGGTGCTCGATGCGCTCAAGGTCGCCAATTTCTATACCGGCAAAACCGGCGAGGCGATCCGCTACGGCCAGCGCGCGCTCGACCTGCGGGACCAGGAGGCCTGCCGGAATCCGCCGCCCTTTCCCTTGACAGAGCCGGCCGGCCCGCCCTCGGGAACGAACGTCATTTCGTATTCGCTGTGGGGCACCGCGCCGTTCTACAGCTACGGCGCCATGATCAACCTGGTGCTCAGCCGCACGGTCTATCCGGGCTGGAGCTGCCGCTTCTATATCGATGCCACGGTGCCACCGGCCTGCGCCGCTTTCCTGCGCGACAATGGCGCCGACGTGCGCAACATCGAAGACGAATATCCCGGCGTCGGGCTGTTTCAGCGCTTTCTGGTGATGAACGACCGGACGGTCGGGCGCTTTCTGGTGCGCGACTGCGACGCGCGGCTCTCGGCGGCGGAGGCCGATCTGGTGCAGCAATGGATCGACAGCGGCTAGCCCTTCCACGTCGTGCGCGACCATGTGCTGCACAATGAACTGATGATCGGCTGCCTGTGGGCCGGGCGCACCGATTGCGGCATCGATATCGTCGAGCTGATGCGGCGCTATTTCACCATCGGGCCAACCGCGAAATACGGCCACGACCAGCGCATGCTGGGCCTGATGCTGTGGCCGCTGATCCGCAACCATTGCCTGGTGCACGACAAGTATTACCGGCTCGACGGCGTCGAGACGGTGCCGCTGCCCGATCCGAAAAGCCATTTCGGCGCCGGGCACCAGAATATCAACGCCGTGCTCGCGGAGGTCGACCGCCTCGGAATTCCGCGCTTGCCTTAAGTGACGTGGAAGTCGGAGGCGTGCAGCAGCGTCTTGATAACGCTGGCCGGGGTGATGGTGTCAGGACCGTCGTGGGGGGCGAGCGAGTCGGCATGGACGCCATTGAACGCCGCGCTCAACAGACTTTGAACGCTCGGAAGCAACTGGCTGCCGGATTGATCCATGACTGAGTGGAATTCGGACGCAAGTGCGTGACCGGCATTGGTGAAGTTGAACGAGAAATTATTGCCGCCACCGGCGGCCGGCGGTCCAACCGGAATGTTGGCAGTGATTGAATCCGATGCCGGGGTGCTGGGAACCGGCGGATCGTAGACAATCGTGCCGTGATCGTCATCGCTCTGGAATTTGAAGCTCTCTTCCTGGTAGGTGCCGCTGAAGTGGAGCGTGGCGCTGTGTGACCCGTCGCTTACGGTGAGGATATCGGTCGCGGTATCGAAGTGCTCGGTGAACGAGGTCGAATTGTAGTCGATGCCCCTGAGATCGATCTGGTCCGAACCCGCCAGCGTGCCGTCGCCGGAGAACCCGGAGATGATCCCGTCGAAGCTTGACGGGTCGTTGATGATCAAGTGCCCTGCCGAATCGGTAAAAGTGAAATTGACGGTCGGTTCGATCGCGGGGCTGACATGGCCATTGCCGTCGCTGACCCACATCGTGAAGGTCGGCGCGGCATCGCTGCCGTCCGGCACGAAGCGAACGTCCCCAGCCGCGATCTGCGTGTCGGTGAAGCCGCCTGTCTGTGCTTCAACCCAGTTGCCGTCGGTAAGAACCTGGAACTGGCCGCCGACGACGTTCTGCACCGTATAGAAGTCCGTGCCGGCCGGATTGGTGACGTTGAAGTCGGCTGGGGTCAGCACCGTGGTGCCGCCTTCGGCGAGATTCAGCGCAAAGCTGTTCAGGATCGGACCGCCGTTATTGCCGCCTATGATGAAATCCGAGTCATCGAGATTTGCCGGATTGACATTGACCAATGTCAGGACATCGCCATTGCCGAAATCGGCGATGGTGTTGCCGTTGACATAGGTGACGGTCGGCTGGCCGCTGAATCCGTTAAGCTGGATAACGTCGCCTTCACTGTGATTGAAGGCGCCGTTGCCTTGATCGAAGTCGGTGATCGTGAGCGCCCCGTATCCCTTGCCGAACACAAATGTCTGGCTGCCGCCGCCGCCGGTCAGCGTGTCGTGGCTGCCGGTGGGGGCGCCGCCGCCGTCGAGATAATTGGTGGTATTGCTGCCGATGATCGTGTCGGCGAACCTGGATCCGATGACACCGTCGATATTGGTCAGCGTGTCGTTGTAACCGCCCCAACTCGCCGTTCCGGCTACCAGATTGACGGTAACACCCGAGGTTGCCTCTCCGAAACCAACCAGAGTCACGGCTCCAAAACCGTCTGGCGACTGGCCGGTGAAGGTGTGATTGCCGGGGGTGTCGTCCAAAAGGGTATACTGGACGTTGGTGCCCGCAACCTGCCCCTGGTAGCCGGTAACGCTGGTATCGCCCTGGGCCGCGAGGTCGTAGAAGTCCTGGCTGATATTTCTGTCGAAAATTGCATCGGCGACCTGGCTGAGGCTGGTGCCGGGGGCGAGATTGACCGTATGGAGCACCGTTGTTCCATCCGACGCTATTTGCTCGACCGACGTCACGGTTCCGTTCGATCCCGGCGAGAAACCGCTGCCGATCAGGTCGGTAAAGGTGCCATCGGTATTGGCCAAACGAATATCGGTTGCGGAAAAGCTGATGGGCCCATTGGAGTCATAATTGAGCACGCTGGACCAGGTGATCCCGCTCCGGATGGTCTCGAGTTCGGAGACAAAACCGCCCAAATCGGCCAGCGAAGTCGTCTCACCGGTGACGGTCTGCATGACGGTGTGATCAAGATTATCGACCAGGCTCATCGAAGTGATGGTGCCGCCGGTCGGCAGATGCGTTATCGGATCGTAGGTAAAGCCGGTTCCAGTGAAAACCGTCGATGTCAGGCCGTCGCTATTGGGAACGATCCATTCCGTTGAGCTGCCCTGCGACGCGCGGAGGGGATCGATCTGGTACTGCCAGTCCGCATATTGGGGCGTAACTGATTCGTCGCCATAGGTGATCGCCGTGCCGCCGTGGCCGTCATCCGACAGCTTGAAGTTCGACAGATCGTAGGTGCCGGCGAGTTTGATGGTTTCAGACTCAGCCTGCCCGCTGCCGTTGAGGTAATTCAGCGTCAGAATGCCGGTGCTGCTGTCGTAGCTGAGCGACGGGCTCTCGGTGGTGAAATCGATATCCGAGAAATCGATCGTTTCACCGGTAACGAAACCGGAGACAGTGCTGGTTCCGTTTATTGCCGAGGATGAATCCAGGCTCAAGGTGTCGCCGGTACCGATGAACGTGATCGCAGTGTCGGTGACGACAGCGTCGTTCAGCGTCAGCGTGCTGCCGTTGCCGATCGTAAGCGTTCCGCCGGTGACCGTGGTGCCGTCGTCGAGCGCAAGAATTGCGCCGAACTCCGGATCACCGGTATTGGCGTTGATAGTGATGGCTCCGTTATTCGTCACGATAACGTCGTCGAGCGTGGCGTCGACCGAGCCATTGCCGCCATTGGGGCCGAATTCGACATCGAGCACGCCGGTTTGACCGATTGTTAGCGTACCCGTGCGGTTGCCGGAGATCGTCGTGCCATCGTCGAGGGTCAGGGTGGGATCGCCCACGACTGCCGCGCCACCGACCTGGATGGCGCCGAGATCATCGATGCTGACGCCATCGAACGTGGCGCCGATATTGTTCGAGCCGTAGACGATCTCGACCGTACCGCCGCCGTCGATCGTGAGCGTGCCACCGGTGATGGTCGTGCCGTCATCCAGCGTCAGGACCGACCCGGATGCCGTCAAGATTTCGATATTTCCATGATTGGCCACCGAGACGCCGTCAAGCGTCGCGTCGGGGTGGCTTTGACCCGTGGGTCCGGTCCGCACATCGACCGCGCCGCCGAGATCGATCGTCAATGTCCCGCCGCTGATCGTGGTGCCGCCGTCGAGCGCCAGGACCGACCCGGATGCCGTCAGGACTTCGATATTTCCGTCATTGATCACCGTGACCCCGTCAAGCGTGGCGTCGGGGTGGCTTTGTCCCGTGGGTCCGGTCCGGATGTCGAGCGCGTTGCCGATTTCGATCGTCAACGTCCCGCCGCTGATCGTGGTGCCGCCGTCTAGCGTCAGCGTCGGATCTTCGCCGACGACCACGCTTCCAACCTGGATGACGCCGAGATTCTCGACGCTGACGCCATCGAGGGTAGCGCCGGTGTCGTTGGAGCCGTAGAGGATCTCGACGGTGTCGTTGCTGCCGATCGACAACGTGCCGCCGCCGATCGTCGCGCCGTCTTCCAGCACGAGCGTCGACCCGGAAGCGGCCAGGGCGCCGAGTTCGATTTCGTTGCCGTTGATGACATTGACGTCGTCGAGAGTAGCGCCGTCCTGGATGTAAACTTCGCCGCTGGCGCTGATTTGCAGCGTGCCGCCGGTTATCGTCGTGTCGTCCGCGAGGGTAAGAACTTCGCCAGACCCATTCAGGTCGACGTCGATTTTCCCGCTATTGATCACCACGGAGACGCCGTCGAGCGTCACGTCACTGTCACCGCCATTGTTGCCGGCCTCGATGTCGACCAGGCTGTACGGGCCGTACACGCCGCCGATCGTCAGGGTGCCGCCGGAAATCGTGGTATCGTCCTCAAGCGCCAGAACCGCGCCCGATGCCGTCAGGCCGACATTGATCGCGCCGTTATCATCCACTGTCACCGTAACGCCGTCCAAGATGGCGTCCGGATTGCCGACACTGCCTGGACCGTAGGGGCCCTCGATGTCGAGTACGCCCACGCTGCCGATCGTAAGGTCGCCGCCGGTGATGCTGGCGCCGTCAACGAGCGTCAGCGTGACAGCGGGGAGTTCAGCGCCATCGACCTGCACGGTGCCGTCATTTTCGACCGTGACGCCGTCCAGTGTGGCGCCGAGGCCGTTACGCGGGCCAGCCTCGACATCCAGCGTGCCGTCCTCGACGATCAAAGTGCCGTCGGTGATCGTGGTTCCGTCTTCAATGGTCACCGTCACCGAGGTGGTGTCGCCGATCAGGATCGTGCTGGCGGAGCTTTCGTTCGCATCGGCGCCTGTGACGGCAACGCCATCCAGAGTAACGACGCCGGCGCTGTCGGGTGAGGGCGACTCGAAGTCCATCGTGCTGCCACCGTCCACAGACAGCGTTCCACCATCGACAAACGTGCCGTTGTAATTGACCTGCGTGCCGTTGTACGCGGCGATGGTGCCGGCGCCCTGATAGCCGCCCTGATCGACGTCCACCGCACCAAACGTGACGATCGCGCCCGTCCCGTCGGCCTGGATGGTTCCGCTATTCGAGACATCGCCCGAAATGTTGAGGATCGCGTTCTCGACCTCGATCAGGCCGGCGTTTTCCAGGGCGAAAGAGAACTGCGCGTCGCCGTTCGGCGCGCCCGTGATATCGAATGAATGCGTATCGTCGCCGGAACAGCTGAAAATATCGAGCGTCGTGCCGGTGAGGACATGCAGTTGCACAACGGATTGATCGCTGCCGTAGGTGCTGAGATTGTCGGTGACGGTCGTACCCGCGTCGATATAGACATAATCGGTCGAGATCGGCGCACGACTGAGACTCCAGTTGCCGTCATCGTTCCAGTCGCCGTCGCCTGCCGTGCCGGTCCAAACCTCCCAGCCCGACGGCACTGCAACTTCGACCGTGGATGTAGCGCCAACGCTGTCCGTGGTGCCGTCGTTGACGGTGACGGTGAAGGTCGCATCTTGCGGATTCAAGGACCGGAACGTGAGATGGCTGAGGACGTCTTCATAGTCGGCGATCGTGTCATGCCCTGTCAGCAGATATTCGCCGTCCGAATAGGTGATCGTGATGTTGTGGGTGTCAAATCCCAGGCCGCCGAACTCGATGCCGCCGCCCAGGACGCTCGATGTGACCGTGGCGCTTTCGAGCGTCGTACTGTCCGGATCGGTTATCACCACAGTCGGGAAGACGTCATGGTACAGATTATCGGGCGCCATCGAAACGGTGGTATCGACGCCCGCCGCGTCGCCGTTAAGATCAACCACTGGTGCAGAAGCGCCGGAAACCGGTGTGGCGCCATTGATCGTGAACGTGATGTCCTTGGTGGTGCCGTCGAGCGAGGTGATCGTGAAGGTGTCGATCTTGCTCTCGCCCTGCTGCAGATACTCCGTCGCTGCATTGGAGACCGTATAGACGTAGGTGCCGTCGGCGTTCAGGATGAGCGAACCGAGGTCGCCGTCCGCCGCCGTCACCGTGGTCTGGAACGAGGACTGGTCGTGATCCGGATCGACCACCGAGATGCTGCCGGTCGCTACCAGGTTGCCGTTGCTATCGACATTGGTGCCGTCGGTTACCGACGCCACTGTGGGATCGCCGATGGTGGCGGCCTCGTTGGTGCCGACGATCGTGAACGACACCAGCTTGGTGGTGCCGTCGAGCGACGTCACCGTGAAGCTGTCGGTCTTGCTCTCGCCCTGCTGCAGATATTCGACCGCCGAGTTTGCCACCGTATAGGTGTAGGTGCCGTCGGGGTTCAGGGTCAGCGAACCGAGGTCGCCGTCGGCTGCCGTCACCGTGGTCTGGAACGAGGACTGATCATGATCGGGATCGACCACAGAGATGCTGCCGGTCGCGACCAGGTTGCCGTTGCTGTCGACACCGGTGCCGTCGGTTACCGACGCCACCGTCGGATCGCCGATGGTGGCGGCCTCGTTGGTGCCGACGATCGTGAACGACACCAGCTTGGTGGTGCCGTCGAGCGACGTCACCGTGAAGCTGTCGGTCTTGCTCTCGCCCTGCTGCAGATACTCCGTTGCCGCATTGGACACCGTATAGGTGTAGGTGCCGTCCGCGTTCAGGGTGAGCGAACCGAGGTCGCCGTCGGCCGCTGTCACCGTGGTCTGGAACGAGGACTGGTCATGATCGGGATCGACCACCGAGATGCTGCCGGTCGCTACCAGGTTGCCGTTACTATCGACATTGGTGCCGTCGGTCACCGACGCCACTGTGGGATCGCCGATGGTCGCGGCCTCGTTGGTGCCGACGATCGTGAACGACACCAGCTTGGTGGTGCCGTCGAGCGACGTCACCGTGAAGCTGTCGGTCTTGCTCTCGCCCTGCTGCAGATATTCGACCGCCGAGTTTGCCACCGTATAGAGTGTAGGTGCCGTCGGCATTCAGCGTCAGCGAACCGAGGTCGCCGTCGGCTGCCGTTACCGTGGTCTGGAACGAGGACTGGTCGTGGTCGGGATCGACCACCGAGATGCTGCCGGTCGCGACCAGGTTGCCGTTACTGTCGACGCCGGTGCCGTCGGTTACTGACGCTACCGTGGGATCGCCGATGGTGGCCGCCTCGTTGGTGCCGACGATCGTGAACGACACCAGCTTTGTAGTGCCGTCGAGCGACGTCACCGTGAAGGTGTCGGTCTTGCTCTCGCCCTGCTGCAGGTATTCGACCGCTGAGTTTGCCACCGTATAGACGTAGGTGCCGTCCGCGTTCAGCGTGAGCGAGCCGAGGTCGCCGTCCGCCGCCGTCACCGCGGTCTGGAACGAGGACTGGTCATGGTCCGGATCGACCACCGAGATGCTGCCGGTCGCCACCAGATTGCCGTTGCTGTCGACATTGGTACCGTCGGTCACCGACGCCACTGTCGGATCGCCGATGGTCGCCGCCTCGTTGGTGCCGACGATCGTGAACGACACCACTTTCGTCGTCCCGTCCAGCGACGTCACCGTGAAGCTGTCGGTCTTGCTCTCGCCCTGCTGCAGATATTCCGTCGCTGCATTGGAGACCGTATAAACGTAGGTGCCGTCCGCATTCAGGGTCAGCGAGCCGAGGTCGCCGTCCGCCGCCGTCACCGTGGTCTGGAACGAGGACTGATCATGGTCCGGATCGACCACCGAGATGCTGCCGGTCGCTACCAGGTTGCCGTTGCTGTCGACATTGGTGCCGTCGGTTACCGACGCTACCGTGGGATCGCCGATGGTGGCGGCCTCGTTGGTGCCGATGATCGTGAACGACACCAGCTTGGTGGTGCCGTCGAGCGACGTCACCGTAAAGGTATCGGTCTTGCTCTCGCCCTGCTGCAGATACTCCGTCGCTGCATTGGACACCGTATAAACGTAGGTGCCGTCCGCATTCAGCGTCAGCGAGCCGAGGTCGCCGTCGGCTGCTGTCACCGTGGTCTGGAATGAGGACTGGTCGTGATCCGGATCGATCACCGAGATGCTGCCGGTCGCTACCAGATTGCCGTTGCTGTCGACATTGGTACCGTCGGTCACCGACGCCACTGTCGGATCGCCGATGGTCGCCGCCTCGTTGGTGCCGACGATCGTGAACGACACCACTTTCGTCGTCCCGTCCAGCGACGTCACCGTGAAGCTGTCGGTCTTGCTCTCGCCCTGCTGTAGATATTCGACCGCCGAGTTTGCCACCGTATAGACGTAGGTGCCGTCGGCGTTCAGGGTCAGCGAGCCGAGGTCGCCGTCCGCCGCCGTCACCGTGGTCTGGAACGACGACTGGTCATGATCGGGATCGACCACCGAGATGCTGCCGGTCGCTACCAGGTTGCCGTTGCTGTCGACACCGGTGCCGTCGGTTACCGACGCCACCGTCGGATCGCCGATGGTCGCGGCCTCGTTGGTGCCGACGATCGTAAAGGCGATGTCCTTGGTGGTGCCGTCGAGCGAGGTGATCGTGAAGGTGTCGATCTTGCTCTCGCCCTGCTGCAGATACTCCGTCGCTGCATTGGAGACCGTATAGACGTAGGTGCCGTCGGCGTTCAGGATGAGCGAACCGAGGTCGCCGTCGGCCGCTGTCACCGTGGTCTGGAACGACGACTGGTCATGATCGGGATCGACCACAGAGATGCTGCCGGTCGCCACCAGGTTGCCGTTGCTGTCGACATTGGTGCCGTCGGTCACCGACGCCACCGTGGGATCGCCGATGGTCGCGGCCTCGTTGGTGCCGACGATCGTGAACGACACCAGCTTGGTGGTGCCGTCGAGCGACGTCACCGTGAAGCTGTCGGTCTTGCTCTCGCCCTGCTGTAGATATTCGACCGCCGAGTTTGCCACCGTATAGACGTAGGTGCCGTCCGCATTCAGGGTCAGCGAGCCGAGGTCGCCATCGGCTGCCGTCACCGTGGTCTGGAACGACGACTGGTCATGGTCCGGATCGACCACCGAGATGCTGCCGGTCGCGACCAGATTGCCGTTGCTGTCGACATTGGTGCCATCGGTCACCGACGCCACTGTGGGATCGCCGATGGCGGCGGCCTCGTTGGTGCCGACGATCGTGAACGACACCACTTTCGTCGTGCCGTCCAGCGAGGTCACCGTGAAGGTATCGGTCTTGCTCTCGCCCTGCTGCAGATACTCCGTCGCCGCATTGGAGACCGTATAAACGTAGGTGCCGTCGGCGTTCAGGGTGAGCGAGCCGAGGTCGCCGTCGGCTGCCGTCACCGTGGTCTGGAACGAGGACTGGTCGTGATCCGGATCGACCACCGAGATGCTGCCGGTCGCCACCAGGTTGCCGTTGCTGTCGACATTGGTGCCGTCGGTCACCGACGCCACCGTGGGATCGCCGATGGTCGCCGCCTCGTTGGTGCCGACGATCGTAAAGGCGATGTCCTTGGTCGTGCCGTCGAGCGACGTGACCGTAAAGGTATCGGTCTTGCTCTCGCCCTGCTGCAGATACTCCGTCGCCGCATTGGACACCGTATAAACGTAGGTGCCGTCGGCGTTCAGGGTCAGCGAGCCGAGGTCGCCGTCGGCCGCCGTCACCGTGGTCTGGAACGAGGACTGGTCGTGATCCGGATCGACCACCGAGATGCTGCCGGTCGCTACCAGGTTGCCGTTGCTGTCGACACCGGTGCCGTCGGTTACCGACGCCACCGTCGGATCGCCGATGGTCGCCGCCTCGTTGGTGCCGATGATCGTGAACGACACCAGCTTGGTGGTGCCGTCGAGCGACGTCACCGTGAAGCTGTCGGTCTTGCTCTCGCCCTGCTGCAGATATTCGACCGCCGAGTTGGCCACCGTATAGGTGTAGGTGCCGTCCGCATTCAGGGTCAGCGAGCCGAGGTCGCCGTCGGCTGCCGTCACCGTGGTCTGGAACGACGACTGGTCGTGGTCCGGATCGACCACCGAGATGCTGCCGGTCGCTACCAGATTGCCGTTGCTGTCGACATTGGTGCCGTCGGTCACCGACGCCACTGTGGGATCGCCGATGGTGGCGGCCTCGTTGGTGCCGACGATCGTGAACGACACCACTTTCGTCGTCCCGTCGAGCGACGTAACCGTAAAGGTGTCGGTCTTGCTCTCGCCCTGCTGCAGATATTCGACCGCCGATTGGCCACCGTATAGGTGTAGGTGCCGTCCGCATTCAGGGTGAGCGAGCCGAGGTCGCCGTCGGCCGCCGTCACCGTGGTCTGGAACGAGGACTGGTCATGATCGGGATCGACCACCGAGATGCTGCCGGTCGCTACCAGGTTGCCGTTGCTGTCGACACCGGTGCCGTCGGTCACCGACGCCACCGTGGGATCGCCGATGGTGGCGGCCTCGTTGGTGCCGACGATCGTGAACGACACCAGCTTGGTGGTGCCGTCGAGCGACGTCACCGTAAAGGTGTCGGTCTTGCTCTCGCCCTGCTGCAGATACTCCGACCGCCGCATTGGCCACCGTATAGGCGTAGGTGCCGTCCGCATTCAGGGTGAGCGAGCCGAGGTCGCCGTCGGCTGCCGTCACCGTGGTCTGGAACGAGGACTGATCATGATCGGGATCGACCACCGAGATGCTGCCGGTCGCCACCAGGTTGCCGTTGCTGTCGACACCGGTGCCGTCGGTCACCGACGCCACTGTCGGATCGCCGATGGTCGCGGCCTCGTTGGTGCCGACGATCGTGAACGACACCACTTGGTCGTCCCGTCGAGCGACGTCACCGTGAAGCTGTCGGTCTTGCTCTCGCCCTGCTGCAGATATTCGACCGCCGAGTTTGCCACCGTATAGGTGTAGGTGCCGTCCGCGTTCAGGGTCAGCGAGCCGAGGTCGCCGTCCGCTGCCGTCACCGTGGTCTGGAACGAGGACTGGTCATGATCGGGATCGACCACCGAGATGCTGCCGGTCGCCACCAGATTGCCGTTGCTGTCGACATTGGTGCCGTCGGTCACCGACGCCACCGTCGGATCGCCGATGGTGGCCGCGTCATTCGCGCCCGTGATGTTGACCGTAACAGTCGACGTGTCGGTGCCGCCTTCGCCGTCACTGACGGTGATCGTCAACGTGGCCGTGAGCTTCTCGCCTGCGGCAAGGAAGTCCAGCTGGTTATCGGGGATCGCATAGGTCCAGTCGATGGCGCCGTTGATGGTATTGCCTGTTTGCTTCAGCGCGAGAGCGCTCACCAACTCGGCATCGAGGGCGGCCTGCTCCAACGGCGTCAACGTCGCGTAGAGGTCGGTTTGACCGTCCGCCGACGTCCATGTCACGCTTTCCAGGCCAACCGAGGCCGTCGGGCGATCGGTCAGATCGATATCGGAAAATTGAACGCTGCCGCTTGCAATCGGCGACGGATCCGTCGTGGAGGAACCGGTCGTGTTCGCAAGCTCGGTGATATCGACGCTTTCCGCCTTGTCAGCCGCCAGGATGACCGGCGCATCGTCGGTGGCCTTCAGCGTGATCAGCGTGCCGCCATGGCCATCGGACTCGGCCGCGAGATGCGCATTGCGATAATCGTCACCGCTCAGGTCCAGGGTGACGGAGTTGGTGCCATCCGTGATGGTCAGGGTGCCGCTATCGGCGTCGCCCACATAGGTGCCGGTGGGATTGGAGCTGAAGTCGATGGCCCCGAGATCAAGCTTGTCGGAGGTCGCGAGATCGACGACGTTGAAAGTACCCGTGCCGTCGATCACCAGTTCGCCGCCGCTGCCGGTGAAAACGATATTCTGCGTGTCCGAGCCGTTGAGTTCGAACGTAGCCCCGCTGTCGATCTGAACCGTTCCGATCCCGTAGATGGAGCCGGTAACCGTCAGCGTGGCGCCGGAAAGAACCTCGATGAGGCCGGCATTGTCGACCGTCACGTGGTCAAACACATTTCCGGTGCCGGAGACGTCGATGGTGCCGTTATCGGTGAGCGTGCCGCCGCTGATGCTGGTGCCGCTGATATTCAGTGTGCCGTCGACCTGGATCAGGCCGAGCGGATTCGCGATATCGCCGTTGAGAACGGTAACGTCGTCCAATGTGACCGTGGCGCCGGACACGACGTCGGCTTCGCCGCTATTGCCGATCGACAGCTTGCCGTCGGTAATGGTGGTGCCGTCCCCGAGGGTCAAGGTGACCACTGACGGCGAGGGGTTGAGATCGACCTGGATTGTCCCGCCGCTGTTAACGACGTTGACGCCGTTGAGGGCGGCACCCGTCGTTGTCTCGATGTATACCGTCCCGGCATTGACGAGACTGCCACCATTGACGGTCGCCCCGTTCTGAAGCGTCAGGGTATCGCCGCTGTCCACCGAAAGGATAGCCCCGCTCGCGGTGTCGGTGAAGACAGTCCCGTTCACGGTCGTATTGTCCAGGGTCAGCGTTTGAGCGGCATCGACCGTTACGCCACCGCCGGTGAGGATGGCGCCATCGATCGCGCTTAAAGCGATAATCTCGATGATGCCGTTGTCCGTGACGTTGCCGCCGTTGACCGTGGTACCGGAGAGATAAAGCGTGTCGCCGCCGTCGACCTGCAGAATGCTGCCGGTGGTGGCGTTGTTCAGCGTATCGTTGAGCAACGTGGCAAGACCGCTGACTTCCAGCGTGCCCTTGTTGGTGATCGTGCCGCTCTGAATGATCGCGCCGCCGGTCAGCTTGACCGTGTTGTCGATCTCGACCCCGGCATTGTCGGTGATGGTGGTGCCGGACACCGTCATCGTGTCCAGCGTCAGCTTGGCGTCGGCTGTGACAGCCCCGTTGTTCAGCGTGGCGCCGCCGTTGATGGTGCTGGCCCCGGTAACATGAATGACGTTGTTGTCGGTGATGGTGCCGCCGCTCACGGTCGTGCCGCTCAGCGTCAGCGTGTCGCCACTGTCGATCTGCAGGATGCTGCCAGTGGTGGCGTTGTTCAGCGTATCGTTGAGCAACGTGGCAAGACCGCTGACTTCCAGCGTGCCCTTGTTGGTGATCGTGCCGCTCTGAATGATCGCGCCGCCGGTCAGCTTGACCGTGTTGTCGATCTCGACTCCGGCATTGTCGGTGATGGTGGTGCCCGACACCGTCATCGTATCGAGCGTCAGCTTGGCGTCGGCCGTGACAGCCCCGTTGTTCAGCGTCGCCCCGCCATTGATGGTGCCGGCGCCGGTAACATGAATGATGTTGTTGTCGGTGATGGTGCCGCCGCTCACGGTCGTGCCGCTCAGCGTCAGCGTGTCGCCGCTGTCGATCAGCAGGATGCTGCCGGTGGTGGCGTTGTTCAGCGTATCGTTGAGCAACGTGGCAAGACCGCTAACTTCCAGCGTGCCCTTGTTGGTGATCGTGCCGCTCTGAATGATCGCGCCGCCGGTCAGCTTGACCGTGTTGTCGATCTCGACGCCGGCATTGTCGGTGATGGTGGTGCCGGACACCGTCATCGTATCGAGCGTCAGTTTTGCGTCAGCTGTGACGGCACCATCGTTCAGCGTCGCCCCGCCATTGATGGTGCTGGCGCCGGTAACATGGATGACGTTGTTGTCGGTGATGGTGCCGCCGCTCACGGTCGTGCCGCTCAGCGTCAGCGTGTCGCCGCTGTCGATCTGCAGGATGCTGCCGGTGGTGGCGTTGTTCAGCGTATCGTTGAGCAACGTGGCAAGACCGCTGACTTCCAGCGTGCCCTTGTTGGTGATCGTGCCGCTCTGAATGATCGCGCCGCCGGTCAGCTTGACCGTGTTGTCGATCTCGACGCCGGCATTGTCGGTGATGGTGGTGCCGGACACCGTCATCGTGTCCAGCGTCAGCTTGGCGTCGGCTGTGACAGCCCCGTTGTTCAGCGTCGCGCCGCCATTGATGGTGCTGGCGCCCGGTAACATGGATGACGTTGTTGTCGGTGATGGTGCCGCCGCTCACGGTCGTGCCGCTCAGCGTCAGCGTGTCGCCGCTGTCGATCAGCAGGATGCTGCCGGTGGTGGCGTTGTTCAGCGTATCGTTGAGCAGCGTGGCAAGACCGCTGATTCCAGCGTGCCCTTGTTGGTGATCGTGCCGCTCTGAATGATCGCGCCGCCGGTCAGCTTCACCGTGTTGTCGGTCTCGACCCCGGCGTTGTCGGTGATGGTGGTGCCGGACACCGTCATCGTATCGAGCGTCAGCTTGGCGTCAGCTGTGACGGCCCCATTGTTCAGCGCGGCCCCGCCGTTGATGATGCTGGCGCCGGTAACATGAATGACGTTGTTGTCGGCGATGGTGCCACCGCTGATGGTGGTGCCATCCAGCGTCAGCGTATCGCCGCTGTCGATCAGCAGGATGCTGCCGGTGGTGGCATTGTTCAGCGTGTCGTTGAGCAACGTGGCTAGCACCGCTGATCTCCAGCGTGCCCTTGTTGGTGATGGTGCCGCTCTGGATCGTGGCGCCGCCGGTCAGTTTCACCGTATTGTCGATTTCGACCCCGGCGTTGTCGGTGATCGTTGTGCCGGACAGCGTCATGGTGTCCAGAGTCAGCAGGGCATCCGCCGTCACCGCGCCATTATTGAGAGTGGCCCCACCATCGATCTTGCTGGCGCCGGTGACGTGGATGACGTTCCCGTCATTGATGATGCCGCCGATGATCTCGGTGCCGGAAAGATTGAGTGTGGAACCCGCGTCCACCTGAACAATGCCGGAATTGCCGACGGTGACATTGGTGAGCGTCGCACCCAGAACCGTCTCGATTTCCAGGGTGCCAACGGATCCGATTGTCAACGTCCCGCCGGTAATGGTCGTGCCATCATCGACAAACAATGTGGTCGCAGGCAGGGCGTTGATGTCGACCAGAATGGTGCCGGACCCGTTCTGAACCGTCACGCCATCGAGCGTCGCGCCCGAAGAGGATTCGATTTCGACGGTGCCGGAATTGGTGAGTGTTCCACCGATGATGCTGGTGCCGAGATCAAGCGTCAGCGTTCCGGTGACGCCGATCGCGCCAGCGCCGGTGTTGGTGACGGTCTCATCGTCCAGCGCATTGCCGCTGCCGCTGACATTGATAGTGCCGACGTTGCCCAGCGAGCCGTTCTTTACGACGCCCGATCCGGTGAAGTCGATGGCGCCGTTGGCCTTGTTGGTGACGGTACCGCCGTCGATCGTCGCAGAATTCAGCGTCAGCGTGCCGGTGCCATCGACTGTGACGGTTCCTCCGCCATTGGCGACCGTCGAGCCCTGGTCGATCAGCAGTGCGCCCCCTGAAAGAATCTCAAGCGCATTGTTCGCGGTGACGGTCTCACCATCCAGCGCGTTGCCGGTTCCGCTGACATTGATCTGGCCGGCATTGCCGAGCGAGCCGGTCTTGATGACGGCTCCGCCGGTCAGATCGATGGTGCCGTTGGCCTTGTTGGTGACGGTGCCGCCAGTCACGCTGGCCATATTAAGTGTAAGCGTGCCGGTGCCATCGACCGTGACAGTGCCGCCATTGGCCACCGTCGAACCCTGGTCGATCGTCAGCGCGCCCCCTGAAAGAATCGCAAGCGCATTGTTCGCGGTGACGGTCTCGCCATCCAGCGCATTGCCGGTGCCGCTGACATTGATCTGGCCGGCATTGCCGAGCGAGCCGGTCTTGATCACGGCGCCGCCGGTAAGGTCGATGGTGCCGTTGGCCTTGTTGGTGACACTGCCGCCGGTGACGGTGGCCGTATTAAGTGTAAGCGTGCCGGTGCCATCGACCGTGACGGTTCCGCCGCCATTGGCCACCGTCGAACCCTGGTCGATCGCAGTGCGCCGCCGCTGAAAGAATCTCAAGCGCATTATTCGCGGTGACGGTCTCGCCATCCAGCGCGTTGCCGGTGCCGCTGACATTGATCTGGCCGGCATTGCCCAGCGAGCCGGTCTTGATCACGGCGCCGCCGGTAAGGTCGATGGTGCCGTTGGCCTTGTTGGTAACAGTGCCGCCGGTGACGGTGGCCGTGTTCAGTGTCAGCGTGCCCGTGCCATCGACCGTGACGTTGCCGCCGTTGGCGACAGTGCTGCCCTGGTCGATCGTCAGCGCGCCCCCTGAAAGAATCTCAAGAGCGTTGTTCGCGGTGACGGTCTCGCCATCCAGCGCGTTGCCGGTGCCGCTGACATTGATCTGGCCGGCATTGCCCAGTGAACCGGTCTTGATCACGGCTCCGCCGGTAAGATCGATGGTGCCGTTCGCGTTGTTGGTGACACTGCCACCGGTGACGGTGGCGGTGTTCAGCGTCAGCGTACCGGTGCCGTCGACTGTGACGATGCCACTATTGGCGACAGTGCTGCCCTGATCGATCAGCAGTGCGCCACCGGCCAGAACTTCCAGCGCATTGTTGGCGGTGACGGTCTCGCCATCCAGCGCATTGCCGGTGCCGCTGACATTGATCTGGCCAGCGTTGCCCAGTGAGCCGTTCTTTACAACGCCACTGCCGGTGAGGTCGATGGTGCCGTTGGCCTTGTTGGTAACAGTGCCGCCGGTGACGGTGGCCGTGTTCAGTGTCAGCGTGCCCGTGCCGTCGACTGTGACAGTGCCGCCGTTGGCGACTGTGCTGCCCTGGTCGATCGTCAGCGCGCCGCTGGCCAACACTTCAAGCGCATTGTTGGCGGTGACAGTCTCGCCGTCCAGCGCATTACCGGTGCCGCTGACATTGATCTGGCCGGCATTGCCGAGCGAGCCGGTCTTGATGACGGCGCCGCCGGTCAGATCGATGGTGCCGTTGGCCTTATTCGTGACGGTGCCGCCGGTGACGGTGGCCGTGTTCAGGGTCAGCGTGCCGGTACCGTCGACCGTGACGTTGCCGCCGTTGGCGACTGTGCTGCCCTGGTCGATCGTCAGTGCGCCACCGGCCAGAACTTCCAGCGCGTTGTTGGCGGTGACGGTTTCGTTGTCCAGCGAATTGCCGGTGCCACTGACGTTGATCGTGCCGGCATTCCCGAGTGAGCCGGTCTTGATCACGGCTCCGCCGGTCAGATCGATGGTGCCATTGGCCTTGTTGGTGACGGTGCCGCCGGTGACGGTGGCCGTATTCAGGGTCAGCGTGCCCGTGCCATCGACCGTGACGGTGCCGCCGTTGGCGACTGTGCTGCCCTGGTCGATCGTCAGTGCGCCACCGGCCAGAACTTCCAGCGCGTTGTTGGCGGTGACGGTTTCGTTGTCCAGCGCATTGCCGGTGCCGCTGACATTGATCTGGCCGGCATTGCCCAGCGAGCCATTCTTCAGGACACCCAAGCCGGTGAGATCGAGAACGCCGCCGGACTTGTTGGTGACGGTACCTCCGTCAATCGCCGCGCCGTTCAGCGTCAGCGTTGCACCCAAATCGACCGCGACAGCGCCGGCATTGGCAACATTGACGAGAACATTGAGCGTCCCGCCGGATACTTCGATGGTCCCTGAACCAGAATTCGTAATCGTGCTTTGATCCTGGAAGTCGCCGCCATCCTGGAGCGTAAGCTGGCCGTAATTCTGCAGGACGCTGTTGTCCGATACCTCTGCCTTGCCCAACAGCGTGGCGATATTGCCAACGCTCATGGTCCCGAAATTCTTGAGAATCGCATCGGCGTTCAGGCTCAGGCCGCCGGCGCCGATCGTCAGGGTGTTGTAGTTGTCCAACTCCGGGGGGGTGGTCCCGAAATCATTCATGGTCAGGGATTTGGCGAACGCCGCAGCACCTCCGTCAGCGGCAGACTTGATGGTGACCGGATAAAACGGCGTCTTGCCTTGCAGCTGATTGGTGATGATGATGGCATCATCGCCTGCGGTCGGAACAGTTCCGGTTTCCCAGTTTGACGGATCGTTCCAGTCTCCTGTCGAGTTCGCTTCCGTGGTGCCGATCCAGACAACCGCGGCGCCGGCCTCACCGGTGATCGTGACCGTGACGTTCTGGGTGGAGGTAGCGCCCTGCAAATCCGTCACCGTCACCGTGTAGGTGAGCGTCAGCACCTCGCCGGTAGGTATGAAATCCGCGAGGTAGGCCGGCAGGGTGGCCATCGTCCAGTTGATCGTTCCGCTGCCAGTCCCCGTGCTGTCGTTCGCAATGATCAGCGGAAAGGGCCGTTTCGAATGCCGCCATCGGGGCGGGAGCCAGCGCATCAAGCGCCGCCATGTCGAGCGTCGGCGCGCCGTTTCCGGAGAGCGTCGCGTTTGTCAACTTGGTGGAGACCGTATGGGTGTCGGTCAGATCTGGATCGGTAAACGACAACGTTCCCGTGGTTGGGGCGTTTCCGACCGTCAGCAGGTCGGGGCCGAGCGTGAACTGGCCTCCCGCATAGGCCACGCTTTCCGGCCCGGTAGTGATGACCGGAGCGTCATTGGTGCCGGTGATCGTGATGGTGAACGTCTGATAGGCGTACTCGTCGTTCGGCGCGTAGTTGTTGTCGACTCGCGCCTTGTAGGTCAGCGTCAGCGTCTCGCCGGCGGCGAGAAAGTCGAAAGCATTGTCGGGAACGCTATACGTCCAGGTCGCAAAACCGTTGTTATTGTTGCCGGGATCCGGCACCACCACGAGATCGACTTCCACCGCCGCGATGTCGGCAAGCTGCTGGGCGTTCAGCTCCGCGGTGACATCGTTGTGCTGCGCATCCTGGTAGGTGAACGAGTCGAACTTCGTCGTCACCGTCGGGGCGTCGCCGGCGTTGATGTCGACAAACCGGACTGTGCCGCTGACGGTGTCCGTGTCGATGATGTCGCCGGTTTTGCCGACGAGTTCGGTAAAGGCATTGCTGGTGGCAACGACACTCGGCGGCCCGTCGATGTGCTGAACGGAGGGCGTTCCGGACTTTTCTATGGTCGGCGCATTCGGGTTGCCGTTTAGGATCAAAATCTTCGGGGTCGCGGTCGTTCCATCCGCGATCTTGATGGGCGCCAACGTATCGAGGACGCCGATGTCGGTATGATCGGTCGTCTTGGTCGTCGAGTTATCCGTGTATTTCAGATTGAACACGTCGACGATGAGCTTTTGCACATCGGCCGACAGCGGCGCATTCGTGATCGTGAAATTGCCGTTGCTGAAGGACAGCACCTGGCCGGCCTGATTGACCGTCGCGATCGGCGCGAGCGTGAGCTTGTCGAACAGAATGTAGTTGCCCGTGGTGCCGTCCGGTTCGACCAGAACCTGGAATGTTGCATCCGGCACGCCGCCCTGGCCGGGAACGTTGAAATCGATTTCGACCAGCACCGCGGTGCCGCGGATACCCATGGTCGCGACCGGGGTGTCGATCTTCATGTCGCCGTGCTTGGCGGTCTCGCCGGCGACAAAGGAGATGGTGCCGGACACCAGGCTGAGCAGCGATGAATTGTTCGACCCGTTGGGGTCGTAGACCATTTCGTTGAGCACCATCTTCGCGTTCGACGAAAGGCCGAACACGGTGCCGTCGATGAAGGTGATGCCAACCGTCGAATTGGATCCGGACTGGATGACGTCGCCTTTTTCGACATTGTCGCCGGCGTTCAGAATGATCGAGACGCCGTTGCGGATCGCGGTCGCGGAACCGATAAGCTTGGTGATATGGCCGATGACATGGCTGACGCTGGCGCTGCCGTCAGCCTGGGCATACTGGACTTGGCCGGTCAGCGCATCGACGATGTCGCCGGTGAGGAAGGCGCCGTCGGGCGACGCCAGCGCGGCGTGTTTCTGACCCTTGAAGTAGTCCTGCAGGACCAGCTCGTGACCGTCCCTGGAAAGGACGAGGTCGACGCCGGATCGCTTGAAGTCTCCGCTGAAAAGCAACTGCGCGTCCGGGACGACGACGGCGTCCGACGGAGCGTGGGTCGCGTGCACGGTCTCGGTGTGGAGATGCGCATGAGGATGCGAGCCGATCTCGTCAGCGAACAGCTTGGCGTCGAATTTGCCGGCGTAATTCAAGAGCCCCCCGCGAAGCGTCAATATTTACATAAAATTCAATGGCCTAAGCTTGCATAGCATCGTTAAGTCCGTTGCGAAACCGCCTACTGCTTGCGCCAAGCTCCATACAATCCTGCGGGCGAGCCGTTCAGCAGTGCTTCGTCTATCGAATCCTCGAAAGACTGGATATTTTATATCAAGATCACGAGTATACACTTGTCCGGCGCGGTAAATATCAGGCGCTTTAAAGTAGTTACTTGTATATGCTTGGTAATGGACACTTGGAATTACTTGCGTCGTCTTTCTTCCGTCATTCGTCGCAGGATACTGCGTCAATTTCTGGGCTGAAACTGTGATCTCAAGGACAAAAGGCACGCTTCCGGCAAAATTAGCGATATCCCTTGGAAATCGTCCGAGCCTACCGGCCGCTGGTCGCTACCCCTCTAAACAAAGGAGCTTTAAGACTGGAACCGTAAAATTTTCCGCGATCTGGTGAGAAGGATTTCAGCCTTTTTTGCGTTACGCAGGCTGGGGGAAGCAGCCGGTGGTTCGCGCCGGCCAATGCGGGACCAGACGCTATCCAGAAAGCGCCAATGCCCGGTCTTGAAGAGCGCGGTCTTGTGTCGCTGGCTACGGCGGGCAGACCGCGACCTGAACGTCGCTGATGCAACCGCGCTGCACTCAGGCAAAATCCCCAGGCTCCGACGCGCAGTCCCCTGAAAACCGGGGCTGACAGCGTTATTTATTTTGGCTGTGGCGCGCTAAAAGCTACCATCGCCGATGATATCTTTTTTGTTTCCTTGAGCGGAGATCGGGATGCGGGCAATTCTGCTGGCTATCGTTGCAATCCAGGTCGGCTGGAGTCACGCCGCATGTGCGCAAAACACCGGCGATTCCGGCCGATCGATCGGCGAGATGCTGCCGTTGTTCGGCAAGAATCACTGCGCGGACATCAGGGACGCGGCAGACCAGTTATTTTGCGGGGACCCTCAGCTCAACGATGCTTCCACGAAGCTGCGCAGCGCGATCCAGAACCGGCTGGACCGGATTGCCGATCGCCGCCACGCGATCGAGGAAAACGCGGAATGGATCCGAAATCGCAATTCAAGCTGCGGCATATTCGGCAGACAAAGCGTTCCCGCCCGGGATGTTAAATCCGTTTCTGCCTGTTTGCTGAAAGAAACCGAAGAAAGGATCGCGATGCTGCTCGATCCGAATTTCGATTGCCTGGCAACCAATACCACCGCCGGAATGTTGATATGCAGCGACCCGTTGCTGGCGCTGGCGGATATTGAACTGAACGGTCAGGTCCGTAGCTTGACGGCCAAATTGAAGGAAAATGAGGCGAAGGACGCATTCGTCGAGTATGCGCGATGGAACAGAGCCCGCGACCGAAAGTGCGATTTGGTCGGCAAGGACAACGTACCGCTGCAGGAATTGGCGTCGTCCGAAACCTGCCTTGCGGAATATATAAATCGAAAGACCGCGGAGATGAAAGCGGCCAAGGGCGATCCCAAGCGGGTCTTCGGCAAGCATTTGCCCTCGCCCTCGCCCGATGCCGACGCGGTCGATTTATGCGTGGCGCAGATTCATTCGGCCAATGCTTGCGATGATTTCCTCAGGGTCAGCCGGGTCTTCTCAGATCGATAGCCGGTGTCGGAGCGGGAAGCGCTTGTCAACAGCCGAGGTCGAAATGGTCGTGCTCTCTCCGTTCGCGGTCTGCAGTCCAATCGCGTCAAGCTGCACCGGCGCCTGCTGGGATTTGCAAACGGGAAAAGCCAAATCGCCGCCGGCAGGCCGGGAAAGCTTTGCGATCGCGCGCATCGATTGAAGATCGAAAAGTCGTTCACGTTTCAAAAAAGCCGACGGCGGACTGGCGCTGCGGTACCGCCGCACTCCAGCCGGTGGAAACCGGGATCACGGTGAGCGGCCGTTAGGATCCCGGCAGGCCTCGCTCGAAAACTCTGCAGGTATCTTGATAATCCGGACCGGATCGGACATTGACGGGATTTACGGCCTCCGTTCACCGCACCTAAATATCTTGGGTCCATGGTTCGCACCGAAACCGAACCCGGATGATCCGACATCATGCAGCCTGCTCCGCCGCCATCCGCACTGGAAGTGCGAGGGTTAACAAAGCGTTTTGATCGCCCCGCGGTCGACGCGCTCGACCTCACCATCCGCACCGGCGAATTCTATGCGCTGCTCGGGCCCAATGGCGCCGGCAAAACTACGACATTGCGCATGGTGGCCGGCCTGCTGAGGCCCGATGCCGGTTCGATATCGGTGCTCGGCATCGATGCGCTCAGCGATCCCGTCGCCGCCAAGCAGATCACGGCATGGGTATCGGACGAGCCGATGATCTACGACAAGCTGACGCCGCTGGAATATCTCGAATTCGTCGCCGGCCTGTGGGGCATCGATACCAGCGGTTTCGGAACCGGCGGCGCATGAACTGCTGGTGTCGCTCGGGCTTGAGCCGCATCTGCACGAGCGCTGCGAGGGATTTTCCAAGGGCATGCGCCAGAAGGTGGCGCTGGCGGGAGCACTGGTGCACGACCCCCGGCTGATCATCCTGGATGAGCCGCTCACCGGCCTCGACGCGGTGTCGGCGCGTCACGTCAAGGGACTGTTGCAGGAGCGCGTTCGCACCGGCTGCACCGTGATCATGACCACGCATATTCTGGAAGTGGCCGAACGCATGGCCGACCGCATTGGCGTCATCGCATCGGGGCGACTTGTCGCCGAGGGTACGCTAGCCGAACTGCGCCAGCAGAACGGAAAGAACGACACCAGCCTGGAAGACATGTTCATCGCGCTGGTCGATGTCGAGGCTGCCGCCGCATGAGCTCAGCCGTAGCCCTGACCTGGTTTGCCCGGCATGAAATCCGGCTGGCATGGCGCGAATGGCTCGCGATGATGGCGGCCGGCCGCTGGAAAAAACGCAACATAGCGATCGGGCTGGTTGTCTTTGCCGCGATCATGCATCTGCCGGCCTATGCCGTGATCGGGCGATTTGCCGACCTGCAGGCGCCGCTCGACAAATCCACCCTCATCGTCATCACGTCGACCCTGTTCCTGGCATGGGCCCTGATGCTGTCGCAGGCGATCGAATCGGTGACGCGGGTGTTTTACGCCCGCGCCGATCTCGACCTGATCATGTCATCGCCGGTCAAGCTCGACCAACGTGTTTTCGATACGCATCGCGTCGATCGCGCTGTCCGTTGTCGCCATGGCGTTGTTGCTGTCGACGCCCTTCGTCGATGTTCTGATGATCGGCGGCGGCATCAGATGGTTCGCGGCTTACGGCGTCGTCGATCGCCATCGGCCTGTCGGCCGCGGCCATTGCGATCGCGGTCACGATCGTATTGTTTCGCCTGATCGGCCCGCGCCGAACCCGGCTGGTCGCGCAAATTCTCGCCGCCATCATCGGCGCCGGCTTTGTCATCGCGCTGCAGATCGCAGCGATCCTGTCCTACGGCACGCTGTCACGGTTCGCGGTGTTGACCTCGGATGCCGCCGCAGCGTTCGCGCCCGGTCTTGATAGCCTGGTCTGGTGGCCCGCGCGCGCCGCGCTCGGCGACGGCGAGGCGCTGTTGCTGTCTGCTGGCCGGCGGCCTTGTTCTGCTCGGCGCCGTGATGGCGATCTTCTCGCCACGATTTGCCGACACCGCGGTCAGCGTTTCGGCGCATCGCGGCGCCGGCGCATCGCGGCACCCGTGCCGCGCCATTTCGTACCGGTTCGCGGCAACAGGCGCTGCGATGGAAGGAATTCATGCTGCTGCGGCGCGATCCGTGGCTGGTGTCGCAGACCCTGATGCAATTGCTCTATCTGTTGCCGCCGGCACTGATGCTGTGGCGGAGCTTCAGCCGACAGTTCCGCTGCGATCGTGCTGATCACGCCTGTCATCGTGATGGCGGCAGGCCAGCTCGCGGGCGGCCTGGCATGGCTGACGATATCGGGCGAAGACGCCGCCGACCTGGTAGCGACCGCGCCGCTGCCGCCCTCGCGCGTGATCCGCGCCAAGATCGAAGTGGTGCTGATCGCGATCTCGGCGTATATTCGCGCCGCTGGTAGCGCATCCTCGTGTTTGCCTCGCCACTGCAGGCGGCGGTCACCGCACTTGGCGTCGTGACGGCCGCGGCATCGGCGACCTCGATCCAGCTCTGGTTCCGGGTGCAGGCCCGCCGCAGCCAGTTTCGCCGCCGCCAGACCTCGTCGCGGCTGGCGACGTTCGCGGAAGCTTTTTCCTCGATCGGATGGGCCGCGACCGCGGTGATGGCGCTGTCGATTCCGATCGTCGCCGTTTTCACCGGCCTGATGACCGCTGGTATCCTGGCGGCAACCTGGAAGATCAGCCCGCGGCGGGGGTGACGGCTTCGCGCGCCGTCAAAACCAGCGCATTTTCCAAGCGCCGCGCCGAGGGCATAAATGCAGTTTCTGCCCTCGGGTTTCTTTCATACTGACCTCGACAGTCAGCACCGGCCTTGATCGTAAGGTATTTTTGCCTTACATTTGCGTATTGAACGAGGTCACGATGAGCACGCTTACTGTCACCGCCAAGGGGCAAGTAACCCTGCGCAAGGATTTACTTGAACATCTGGGAGTCCACCCCGGTGAGAAAATTACCGTGGAAAAGCTCCCGGATGGCCGGATCGAAATGAAAGCCGCCCGGCCTACGGGCAGGATTTCGGATGCTTTCGGTTTCCTGAAGCGGAAGGATGGTCCGTCCTTATCGATTGAGGAAATAAACGAGGTCGCCGCTCGGGGCTGGGCTGGCAAACGATGAGGATCACGGCCGACACCAATGTACTGGTTCGGGCAGTCACCGAGGATCACGAGCATCAAAGCAAGGCAGCCCAAACGACGCTGAAAAAAGCCGAACTGGTAGCAATTCCAATATCCGCGCTCTGCGAATTGGTCTGGGTGCTGTCGCAGGCTTACAAGATTCCGACAGCCGAAATCGGTGAGGCGATCCGGCGCCTGATGAATGGTGCCAACGCCGTGGTCGACAGACCCGCAGCGGAAGCCGGACTGGCCATGCTGGATGCGGGTGGTGATTTTGCCGATGGCGTCATCGCTTTTGAAGGAACCTGGCTCGGCGCCGATACCTTCGTCTCCTTTGACAAGAAGGCTGTGAAGCTATTGGAAGCCCGGGGCCGGTCCGCGCAATTGTTGGCCTAGATAATTCTGTACGCTGGCGTGTCGACGGCACGTAAACTGCCGACGCGCGCTGGATTCGGCGATACAAATGTGGGCATCTCCGATGTGGGCTTTGCCATGCTGCGAATCCTTACCCGCCGTCTTCGCCTTGCGGTTCGCTGATCACATCGGCGAATGCCCAGGATGCTCCGCGCGGCAGCGAATGTCTGGCGATGGCGAATGCGCCGCCGCGGGCCATGCCCGTCAGTCTTCGCCAGGCCGCCGCGAAGGCCGACGAGGTCGCGATCACCTATGCCGGCCATTCGACCTATTACATCGACACGCCCGGCGGCGTGCGGATCGCGACCGACTACAACGGCGTCTACCGACCGGGCGCCTGCCCGACGTCGTTACCATGAATCGCGCGCACAGCACGCATTACACACTGTTTCCCGATCCCGGCATCCCGCATGTGCTGCACGGCTGGGGTGATGACGGAGCGCCTGCAAAAATCTCACTCCGCGTCGGCGATGTGCTGATCCGCAATGTGACGACCGACATCCGGCGTTATTTCGGCGATAGTTCGAATAGCGAAATGATCAAGGACGGCAACTCGATCTTCATTTTCGAGGTCGCCGGGCTCTGCATCGGCCATCTCGGGCATCTGCATCACAAGCTCGACGAAAGCCAGTTCGCCGCGATCGGCCGGCTTGATATCGTGATGGTGCCGATCGACGGCACCTATACGATGTCGCTCGACGGCATCTCGGATATCACCCGGCGGCTGCGCGCCTCCGTTGTGCTGCCGATGCACCGCTTCATGACGCCGCTCGACGAATTCATGCGCCGGATCGGCCAGCAATTCGCGATCGACGTCCGTACCGAGCGCACCTTGCGGATTTCAAGGGAAACGCTGCCGGGTACGCCGACGGTCATTATCCTGGATGGCGTTTGAGGCGGCCCGAACGATCAAGACAAAAACAAAAATCAGGGAGAGAAATCGATGGCCAACAGCACCGCGCCGGCGGCAAACAGCGGGCTTTATGCCGATCCGCGCGAAGACTGGCTCGCGTTATGGACGGAAGACGTCATCGATCCCCGGCGGCCGATCGTCGATCCGCATCATCATTTGTGGGACCGCGGCGGGCCGGCGCTACATGATCGAGGAACTGGTCGACGACATCGCGTCCGGCCACAACATCATCGCGACCGTCTATGTCGAGGCCCGCTCGATGTATCGCGCCGGCGGACCGGAAGCGTTTCGCCCCGTGGGCGAAGTCGAATTCGCCAACGGCGCCGCGGCGATGAGCGCGAGCGGCGGCTACGGTCCTGCAGCGATCTGCGCCGGTATCGTCGGCCACGTCAATCTGCTGCTGGGCGAGGGCGCGCGAGCCGTGCTTGAAGCGGAAATTGCCGCCGGCGGCGGCCGCTTTCGCGGCATCCGCCATTCATCGCCGTGGGATGCCGATCCCCACGTCGCCGGCATGTACGCCACCCGCCCGAAAGGCCTGCTGCTCGACGCGACGTTCCGCAAGGGCTTTGCCTGTCTGGCGCCGCTGGATTTGAGTTTCGATGCGTGGCTGTTTCACCCGCAGATCGGCGAGTTGGCCGATCTGGCCCGCGCCTTTCCGGACACCAAGATCGTGCTCGATCATTGCGGCGGCCCGATCGGCGTCGGCGGCTATGCCAACCGGCGCGAGGAGATTTTCAAGGGCTGGAAAGCATCGATCCAGGACATCGCCAAATGCCGCAACGTCGTCGTCAAGCTCGGCGGTCTCGCCATGAAGCTGCTCGGTTACGACTTTCACGAGCGCGCCGAAGCCGCCATCGTCGGAGGACGCTCGCCGCCGCGTGGCGGCCCTATATCGAGACCTGCATCGAAGCCTTCGGCCCGGAGCGCTGCATGTTCGAAAGCAACTTTCCGCCCGACAAGGGCCAGTGCAGCTATCAGGTGATCTTCAACGCGTTCAAGCGCATCGCCGCGCCCTACAGCGAAGCCGAGAAGACCGCGCTATTTTCCAGGACGGCGTCGGATTTTTACAGGCTGCCGCCGGGTTGAACGCTCCTTGGACGCGCTCGACCGGTGCTAGTTATGCGGCGGCGACCCGGCTGCCGCATCGAAATAAGGCCGGTACCGGTCGGCGATTTTCTTGATCGACGCGATGATTTTGGCTTTCCTTTCGGGCGGAATGTCATTGCCATTCGCGAAGGCATCCACCTTCTTTTCAACCTCTTCCCAAAAGGCATGACCGCCCTTGAGAATGGACATGTCGTTGATTTTGGATTCGATCAGCGACTGCAGGAAGAGTACGGAGCAAACCAAAAACACAATGGCCGCCGTCGTAATCGCGCCCAGTTTCACGAAAAAAATTTCAAGCGGAGTGAGCGGCCTCGAATCTTCCTTGGGCGCTGTTTCCGCTTTCGGCGCTTCCGTCATGGTCGACTCCCTGAATGCCCGCACAACGTAACCCGCTGTCCAAATCAAGCCAAGCTGCTCGCGGACAATCCATTCGTCACGGCGGCGCCAACTTGCCCTTCATCCCCCATGGTCTATGATGGCGATCCGCCGTTTTACACCGCTGCCCTTTGACATCCCACTCCCGTGCCGCGCAGATTTTGCGGTCGTTCACCCCCCAAGGAAATCTTGATGTCATCGTCTCTGCCGACGTCTGGGTCCGATACGGCGTTTGATTCCCTGCAATACGCGTTGCCATACGCTCCGGGCGTGGAAAGGCATTTCTGGAACTACGCGCGCAACCGGATCATCGAACGGTTGATACGGCGAATTTCTGCGAAATCCTCCCAGCGCGCAAAACTGATCCTTGATGTCGGATGCGGTCCGGGAATCGTCGTCGACTATCTGCGCCAGGCTGGAATCGACTGCCGTGGCGTCGAACTGGGTCAGCCTCAACTCCGGCCGGGGCTTGAAGATTACGTCACGACCGATGGGCTCGACGCGACACTGCTTCCTTCTGGACTGAGGGAACAGGTCGGGGCAATTTTGCTGCTTGATGTGGTCGAGCACATTGAAAACCCCGGTGACTTTTTACGGACCCTGTTGGCGGCTTTCCCGAACCTTGAAGATGTGGTCATCACCGTGCCTGCACGCATGGAGTTGTGGTCCAATTACGATGAATTCTACGGTCATTTCATGCGCTACAGCAGGCGTACCTTGCTGGCATTGGCCGAGACCGCAGGTCTGAAACCGCTTGAGCTGAAATATATCTTTATCGGCCTGTACCCCGTGATGTGGCTGCTCAGCCGATTTGTCGGTAAACGTTCCCTGGAATCCAGGCCGCCGTCGGGCCTTGCCGCGCGCATTCATGCGCTGATAGGAAATGCTTTTTCGACGGAGGAGCGCCTTCCGCTGATCGGTTGTGTGCCCGGCACCTCCGTGATGGGAGTATTTTCCGTCTCCGGTCGACCGTCATAGATCCGCAATCCCGCGATGCCCGAAGAGCCCATGCAACAAGGCCACGAGACAAATCGCGCCCTGACCTACCGTCGGAAACGGAGCCGAATCGTCCCCGGCTCTCCATCGTCGTGCCCTGCTATAATGAAGCGCAGGGAATCGAACAGCTCGTTCGGCGTTGCTGCGAAAGCGCGCAAGCTGTTTTCGGCGCCAGCTTCGAGTTGATCCTGGTCGATGACGGATCGACGGACGGCACCTGGGATCGCATTTCCAGCGAAACCGAAAAGCGGCCGCAACTCGTGGCGGTCAGGCTTTCGCGCAACCACGGACACCAGCTGGCGTTGACGGCGGGATTGTCCGCCGTCAACGGCGACCTCGTATTTGTGCTCGACGCCGACTTGCAGGATCCTCCGGAGTTGCTTGCCGATTTCGTCACGGCAATGAAAGACGCGCCGGCTGACGTTGTCTATGGTCAGCGGTTAAGCCGCGCCGGCGAAAGCTGGTTCAAGTCCTGGACCGCGCATTTATTTTATCGCGCGCTGGCGCAGTCGGCCAAGACCGCGATTCCGGTCGATACCGGCGACTTCAGGCTGATGACACGGCGTGTTTCGGATTTGATTGTGCAGATGCCCGAGCGCGACCGGTTTATCCGGGGAATGATCGCCTGGGTCGGCTTTCGACAGGTGGCATTGCCCTATCACCGGCAAGACCGTTTTACCGGCACGACCAAATATCCCTTCTCCAAGATGATGGCCTTTGCGATCGATGCATTCCTTGGATACTCGATGCTGCTGCTGCGGTTTTCCGCGATGCTGGCCTTTTTCCTGTTCATTGCATTGATGGGCGTTGCAGCGTTCACGCTGCACGCCTGGCTGTTCCTCGAGGCCGTTCCGGGATGGACCAGCACCGTGCTTCTGATCGTCTTCGTATCGATGGCGCAACTGGTCGTATTGAGCATCATCGGCGAGTATGTCGGCCGGATTTACCTCAGCATGAAAAACCGGCCGTTGTTCATCATCGACGAGGTGAAGCGAGGCCATGGTCCATGACCGATCTTCACGAATACACCGACGAGTTCTTTGAATATATCGAGCGAGGTTCCATCGCATCGGCAAGACGCATCACGCAATTCCTGGTGCCGCTGCTGAAAATCAACAGCGTTCTGGATGTAGGTTGCGGACGAGGAGCCTGGCTCAACGAGTGGCGCCATGCGGGCGCCGGCATCGCACAAGGCATCGACGGACCCTATGTTCAGCGTTCGTCGCTGTTGATCCCAGATCAGGACTTCATGGCGGTCGACCTTACAAAGCCCTTCGATTCGAAACGCCGTTACGATCTGGTGACGTGTCTTGAGGTCGCCGAACATCTGCCGGCTGCCGCCGCCGCAACGTTGGTGTCGTCGCTGGTGAAACACTCCGACCGGATCCTGTTTTCTGCCGCCACCCGCGGCCAGGGCGGTGAAAACCACATCAATGAACGGCCCCTGTCCTACTGGCAGGCGTTGTTCGCAAAAAACGGCTACAGGGCGTTCGACGCCGTGCGCCCGTCCTTCCGGCATGATCCCCAGGTGGAGCCATGGTACAAATTCAACACCATCCTCTATGTTCGCGCCGCAGCTGCGAGCGCGTTGCCCCAATCGGTTATCCAAACCGAAGTTCCTGAGGCAGGACTGCGCGATACCGGAGATTTGTTGTGGAACATGCGGCGCGGGGTTTTGCGGCTTTTGCCGCATCAAATCGTCACCAGGCTCGCAAGATGGAATTCCAACCGGGTGAACAACGCCCACCGGGCGCGACTTGGGCGGTAGCCGGTTCGCGCGAAAAACCCGTTTCCGGCTTTTCAGGTTAGAAATTGCATGCAGCTTTCGGCCAAACAACGCAGCTGGATTTCGCTTGGAATTATTTTCCTGATATCGACTGCAACCGCGTTTGTCCTGATCGGCCGGCAGGTGTTTTCGGCAAATTGGGGCATTGTCGACGACCACGCCATATTTTCGTTCATCGGCACCCATCAGCGCATGCCGATCGCCGATTTCCTTCACGTGCTGCTGACGAAAACGGAAATCGGAAATCTGAGTTACGGCAGATTTCGTCCAGGCTATTATTTGCCGTTGCTGCTGGAGAGTGCGGTCTGGGGAAAAAATGTTCATCTCTGGTATCTGGCGCGAACCTTTTATTTCGCAATCTTCATCGCATCGCTGTGGTGGCTGCTCGGCAAGTTCGTCCGGATATGGCTCGCAGCCGCTCTCCTGCTTCCGATTATCTTCCTGCCATTTTGGGGGGGTGTCTGGGCCAGGATGGGCGACTCGGAAATCTACGGTTCGCTGGCATTGGGCCTGACGCTGTTCGGCAGCTACACGCTGGTCGCATCCCAGGATGCCTATAAGCGAAAATGGGCCGCCGCCCTGGTTACGTTCGCAGCGCTTTTGTTGATCGGTGCGAAAGAGACTTTCATTCCACTCGCCGGCTTGACCCTGGTGGCGCTTGCATTTTCCGGCTTCACCCGGCGCATTCCACCCTGGATGGCGGCTTGCTTTTTTCTGGTGATCTGTCTCTGCGCTGCAGCGATCATCCTCATCGTTCAAAGATCCATTTCGGCCACCGGCGAGGATTTTTACGCCAATACCCTCGATCCCGGACAGTTGTTGGGGATCGCGGCTCGTTCGCTTTATGCGGTCACGATCGGCAACGGCCTTGCCCCGTGTTATGCTATCGTGATCGCTGTCTTTGGCTATTGTGCCAAACGGTCGAACCGAAACGTTTGGGATTGGGCAAGATCGTCGGGCATCATCATTGCCATCTTCCTGTTCATGGCCGGAATTTATTTCTCCCAGCAGGTGGCCTATCGGGGCCAGCTTCCGCTGGGAATGCGCTATGATTTTCCGGCATCCCTGTTCGTGCCTTTCAGCTATTCCGTGCTGATATGTTACGTTTTTTATCAGATGCGGTTTTATCTGCATCCCCGCACCATTACCTATCTCTCGATTTTCCTCACCACCGCCATCTTCGCCGCCTATTCGGCCAGGCTCACCCTGAGATTCAGTTCGACGCCGCTGGAGAAGGCCGTAAGCGCCAACATTCAAAAGACCGATATTTTCTTCAGGGAAGTTTCGGCCCTTGCCGCGTCCGCAAAGCAGAAACCCCGTTCGCCGATCATCCTGGAAGCGTACGGCCCTGATGCCTATGAGGCGCTGGCCGCGATCTACACCTATGTCAGGTCGTTTGGCGTCGAAAATCCGGTTTCGGTGCGTTTGCATATGACCGAAGGGTCCAAGGGCGCGCTGTATGATCGCCTGGAGCGCGAGATGCGGGTCATGGAGCGCGAAGGCGACAGCCGGTTCGTTCCGCTCGCGCAGTCGCTGGCCCATCCGGAGAACGGCTGCATCAGCGTCGGGATCAACGAAGCCGGAAGCAGCGACTGCACCGCGTTCTCGGTAAGAAGCTGACCGCCCTGGCCGGCCCGAGCGGCGCTGCTCTCCTAAAGCCCTCCGTCGACCTGAAAGCATTGCCGGGTGATGCGCTGGCTCTCGTCGGACGCCAGAAACAATGCCATGCTTGCGATGTCCTCGGGCGTCACGGCATCGGGAATAGCCTGCCGTGCGCGACCCTCTGCAATCAGGCGCTCGTCCTGAAACCAGAGCCGGCGCTGGCGCTCGGTGATCACCATGCCGGGTGCGATGGCGTTGACGCGAATGCGATCCGGTCCGACCAGCCGGCCCAGCGAATTGGTGAAACCGACGATCGCCGCCTTGGCCGCGGCGTAAACCGGCAGCTTCGGCATGCCGCGGATCCAGGCGATCGACGACATGTTGATGATCGAACCGCCGCCGCGCGCCTGCATCTGCGGCACCACCGCCTGGGCTGCGAAGAAGACGTGCTTGAGATTGACACCGATGGTCCAGTCGAACTCGGCCGGCGTTACGTCGGCAAGCACCTGGCGCTTGTCGTTGGCGGCATTGTTGACAAGCACCGCCGCGTCGCCGAGCGACGTACGAACCTGCGCAATCGCGGCCCGCAAGGCGTCGATGTCCAGCAGGTCGCATGGCACGAACATCGGCGCGGCAACGCCATCGCCGGTCACCTCCCGCACCAGCGCAGCACCGGCATCAGTATCGATGTCGAGAAAGGCGACGCGCGCCTTTTGGGCAGCGAACGCGCGCACGAATACCGCGCCGATGCCGCTGGCGCCGCCGGTAATCAACACGACACGCCCGGCAAGACTAGGATAGCTGGTGTGACTCATGCGATCAGTCGCTCCGTAGCTGGGTCAAACAAACAAATGCGCCGGGTATCGAGCGCAAAGGATGCGAGCGCGCCGGGCCTGGGGCGGATATCGGGCGAGATGCGCGCCAGCACCGGCTCGCCGCCAAGCCGCAGCAGCACGATGGTCTCCGCGCCGGTGGGCTCGATCATGTCCACCGGAGCGCTGACCACGATCGGCGCCTCCATCGAACCCGCAAATCCGCGCTCGCCTTCCGCAATGCATTCCGGCCTGATGCCAAGCACCACCTCGCGGCCGCGAAAAGCCGCCGCCGCGTCATATCCCTGCAAGCGCAACCGAACCTCATCCGGCCGTCCTGCGCCGATCACGACCACCGGCCCGCCATATTCGCCTAACAGCCGCGCCGGCATCGTGTTCATCGGCGGCGAACCCATGAAGCGCGCGACGAACAAATTGGCCGGGTAGCGGTAGATCGTATCTGGGTCGGCGAATTGCTGCACCTCCCCCTGATGCATCACCGCGATCCGCGTCGCCATCGTCATCGCCTCGATCTGGTCATGCGTGACATAGACGATGGTCGCGCCAATCCGCTGGTGCAGACGCTTGATCTCCATCCGCATCTCGACGCGCAGCTTGGCGTCGAGGTTGGAGAGCGGCTCATCGAACAGGAACAGCAAGCGGATCCCGCACCAGCGCGCGGCCCATCGCCACGCGCTGGCGCTGGCCGCCGGATAATTGCGAGGGCTTGCGGCCGAGCAGCGGCTCGATCTGCAGCAGGCGAGCGACATTCGCCAGCGCCGCCTCCTGCTCCGGCTTCGGCACATGACGGCATTCCATGCCGAAGGTGATGTTCTGGCGCACCGTCATCGACGGATAGAGCGCATAGGACTGGAACACCATCGCGATATCGCGATCCTTGGGCGGGATGTCGTTGACGATCCGGCCGCCGATTTCCACGGTGCCTGCGCTCGAACGCTCCAGCCCGGCAATGATATTGAGCAGGGTGGACTTGCCGCAGCCGGACGGCCCGACCAGCACGGTGAATTCGCCGCTTTCGATGTCGAGGTCGATCCCCTTCAACACTTCCAGATTGGCGAACCGCTTCGACAGGCCGCGAATGCTCAACGCTGCCATGATACCACCATCACTTCACTGCCCCCGCGGTGAGGCCCCTGAGGAAATACCGTCCGCCGAACAGATAGACCAGCAGCGTCGGCAACGCCGCGATCAGCACCGCCGCACTCTGCTCGCCATACATCGGCTCGCTGGTAATCGCGGCGCTGAGCGCGATCAATGCGGCGGTGACCGGCTGCTGGTCGCCGGAAGTAAAGGTGACGCCATAACAGGAACTCGTTCCAGATTCCGGTGAACTGGAAGATCACGGTCACGATCAGGATCGGCGGCGACAGCGGCAGCACGATCCGCCAGAAAATCCGGAAGAAACCGGCGCCGTCGATACGCGCGGCTTTCATCAGGTCCTGGCGGGATGCTGGCATAGTAGTTGCGGCAGAACAGCGTCGTGAAGCTCATGCCCTGCACGGTGTGGATCAGCACCAGGCCCGCGATGGTGTTGATCAGCGATAGATCGCGCAGCACCACCACCCAGGGAATCAGCTTCATCTGCTCGGGCAGGAAAACGCCGAGGGTCACCAGCCCGAATACGATCTGGTCGCCGCGAAAGCGCCAGAGCGAGATCGAATAGCCGGCCAGCGCCCCGAGCAGGGTCGAGAGGATCGTGGCCGGGATCGCCAGCAGTGAGGGAATTGCGCATATAGGGCTCGATGCCCCAGCAATGCTCGGCCATGCAGAACCGGCTCCAGGCCTCGGCCGTAATTGGCAAAGGTCAGATGCCGCGGCCAGCCGATCATCGAAGTCGAGGCGATCTCCTGGCTGGAGCGCAGCGAGTTCACGCACCACGACGCCCAGCGGCACCAGGAACAACAGCGCCAGCACGAGCAACGCGGCATAGACGATCACGCGGCACCACGTCATGCGCGCGCCTGCCTTCGCTGCCGCCAGCGCATGAACAGCCCGTAAGGCACCAGCACCACGACCAGCGACCAGCAGCAGCAGCACCGCGGCCGCCGAGCCGCGCCCCAGTTCGCTGCGCTGGAACATGAAGTCATAGACCACGAGCGTCGGCAGCATGGTGGAAATACCCGGTCCGCCGCCGGTCAGCGCCCGCACCAGATCGAAGGTCTTGATCGCGGACTGCAGCAGGATCACGAACACGGTGATGAAAATCGGCCAGATCGTCGGCAGCAATACGCGGCGATAGGTGCGCCAGGGTCCCGCGCCATCGATCTGCGCGGCCTTGATCAGGTCCGTATCCACCGATCGCAAACCGGCGAGAAACAGCGCCATGGCAAATCCGGCGCCCTGCCAGACGCTGGCGATGATCAGCGTGTAGATCGCCTTGTCCGACTGTACCAGCCAGTCGAACCGGAAACTCGTCCAGCCCAAGGCTCTGCACCAGCTTCTGGATGCCGAGCCCGGGATTGAGCAGCCAGCTCCACACCGTGCCCGTCACCACAAAGGAAACCGCCAGCGGATAGAGAAAGATCGTGCGCAGCACGTTCTCGCCGCGCACGCGCTGATCGAGCAGGATCGCCAGCAGCAGACCAAGCGCCATCGTCAGCAGCACCGAGCCGAGGCCGAAGATGACCAGGTTGACATAGGCGATCTGGAAGTTCGCGGTGCGGGTCACCGACTAATAATTGCGCAGGCCGACCCAGCCATAGTCCGGCATCAGGGTTGAGGCCGTGAACGAGACCCAGGTCGTCCACGGCGTGAACACCACGACGTGCCCGGCCGCGATCGACAGCGGCAGCCAGATCGCAAGCTGCGTCAGGACGCCGCTGAAGCGGCGGCGCCATGCACCCGCGACCTGTTCCCTTCCCGCCTTGCTTTCGCCGGCGCGGTCGGAGCTGAGGGCCGTTTGCATCGATACGGTCCTACTGCGCGCTCGCTACCGCCGCGACCAGCCGCTTCTGTCCTTCGGCCGGGGGAATCGAGCTGTTGTGCACGTATTCGGTCAGCACGTCGATCATCGCCGCGGTCATGCCGTTGGGCTGCGCCATGTTGTGGCCGAGGCTCATCAGCACGCGGTCCTCGCGCGATCGCGTCGTTCAGATTCTTCGCCGAGCTTGCGCTGTCCGTCGGTAAAGCCCTCGGTCGTCAGATCGACATCGGTGCGCGCCGGAATCGAGCCGGTGATCTTGGAGTACATCTCCTGCGTCGACGTCTGCATGACGAGTTCGGCAAACAGTTTCTGCCCGGCCTCGAGATCGGCGCCCTTCGGCTTCCAGAAGATGAAGCAGTCGGCGTTGAGGTCGAAGCATGGCGGGCCGCTTTCCTGCGGCGCGGGCCCGCTGCTGAAATCCGCAGGCGTGGCGCCTGCGCGCAGCAGGTTGCCTTGCGCCCAGCCGCCCATCAGCACCATGCCCATGTCGCCCTTCACGAAAGCCGGCAGGTTGACCGCCCAGCCCTGCGCCGCGATGTTGGGATTCATCCAGTTGGCGAGCTTGCGCAATTGGTCGAACGCCGCCAGCACTTCCTTGCCCTTCAGCGCGTCCGTATCGAGCTGCATGATGGCGCGGCGATAGACCGCGGGATCGATGCCCGCCAGCGCAATCTCGAACTTCATGCCGTCGTCCCAGCGGATGCCGCCATTGGCCACCGGGGTCATGCCGGCGGCCTTCATCTTTTCCGCGGTATCGTTGAATTCCGCCCAGGACGTCGGCGACTTGGTGACGCCGGCGCGCTGCATGCCCTTGGTGGACATGAAACAGCGTGTTGATCCGGTAGACCTGCATCGGCAGCGCGATCCAGTGGCCGGCCGGCTGGCAGCTCTTGGCCAGTTCGGCCGGCGCCTTTTCGGCATAGCCGGCGGCCTTCACCAACGGCGTGATATCGACGGTCGGCGCGATCTTCGACCACGCGGCGATCTCCGGCCCCTTGAGCTGCGAGATCGCCGGCGGATCGCCGGCAATGATCTGCGCCCGCAGCTTGTTCATCATCTCGGTGGTGAAGCCGGGCACGGGATTGTGCTGCCAGATCCCGCCTTTTTCCTCGAACAATTTGCCGAGCGCGGAGATCGCCGCGCCATCGCTGCCGGCGGCCCATTGCGAGATCGCGGTCAGCCGCGGCTTGTCCGCGCCCTGGGCCCGGACAAAGCTGGGCAGTGCAATTCCGGCGGCGGACGCCGCGAGCAGATGACGCCTGGTAATCGGCATGGCTGTGTTCCTCCCGAGATATCCGGCGCGTAGGCCGCGCCGTTTTTTCCGTCCCTAGACGGTGATTGATGCTGGCAGGCTAGACGCGGCCAGCGGCGCTGTCGATGCCCGTGCCGGAAAGAATCCAGCATCGCGGGGAGCAACAGCACAACAACCTCAACTGTCATCGCCCGACTTTGATCCGGTACGCTGCGGCCTCTCGGGTTGAACATTGGTGTCTCTGGAATACTGGGTCCCCCGCTTTCGCGGAGGACGACAACGGAGGCGTTGCGCGATTCCAACGACCGTCATTGCGAGCGCAAGCGAAGCAATCCAGCTTCTTTGCGCGACAAAGTAACGAAGCTGGATTGCTTCCGCCTTCGCTCGTTGAGCTACGGCGGACACGTCGTCGCTGACGCTCCTCGCAATGACGCTGAGATATAGGTCCGCGTTCTCGCGGCGTGAATCGCCCGAGTTTTGCATTTACCTTTCGCCCCCAGAGGGAGCAGGGAATGCCGGGCGCACGATGCACCCGCAGCCCGGCGTGCAGAAAATAGAAAAGCACACCAGTGTAGTCACCACGGTCACATCGGAAATAGCCCGACATTCCCCGCGCAATGGTTTACGGTCATATACCGCGCTCTCCTCGGTGAGCCTCGCTCTATTGCCACCGTCGCCGGCGATTTGTCTTCGCCAACTTGACACCGGCGTGAGGGTGTCAGGACCACACGTCTTCGCCGTCCGCATCGGCGCTGTTCGTCAATAGCGCCAACCACGTCCACCGCATCCCGCTCCGCGTCCGTGACGATCGCGAGCCGCCCCTTTGGAAGGAACGGGACGGCACAGGTATATTCGATAAATCGGAAGGCGTCAAGTCAAATTTTGAAAATCGGAATAAATTTTTAAACCCGGTAAAACGGGTCGGCCTCAGGCCCATTCGCCTTTGCGGAACACCGGCACCCGCCGGCCGTCGGTATGAACACCGTCGATGTCGATTTTATCCGAGCCGATCATCCAGTCGATGTGGATCAGGCTCTTGTTGCCGCCTTGCGCCGCGATCTGCTCGGAGCGTGAGATTGCCGCCATCGACGAAGCATTTCGAATAGCATTGGCCGAGCGCGATGTGGCAGGCGGCGTTCTCGTCGAACAGGGTGTTGAAGAACAACAGCCCGCTTTTCGAGATCGGCGAGGAATGCGGCACCAGCGCCACTTCGCCGAGCCGGCGCGCGCCTTCGTCGGTATCCAGCACCTTGTTCAGCACTTCCGCGCCGCGCGAGGCCCTGGCCTCGACGATGCGTCCTTCCTCGAACCGCACCGCGATCCCGTCGATCAGCGAGCCCTGGTAGGACAGCGGCTTGGAGCTGACGACATGCCCGCTGACCCGCCTCGCATGCGGCGTGGTGAAGACTTCCTCGGTCGGAATATTGGCGTTGCAGGTGATGCCGTTCTTGGCGGTCGAGGCGCCGCCTTCCCATTCATGGCCGTCGGCAAGGCCGATCGTGAGATCGGTGCCGGGTCCGGAATAATGCAGCGCGTGGAAGCGCTGGCCGTTCAGCCATTCGGTCCGCTCGCGCAGCACGGCGTTGTGCTTGTTCCATGCGGCGACGGCGCCGTCATTGTCCACCCGCGAGGCCGCGAAGATCGCATCGGCAAGCTTGGCGACGGCGACATCCTCTTCGTCGTCCGGAAAAACCTGCTTCGCCCAGGCCGGGCTCGGATAGGCGATGATGTTCCAGTTGATGTCGAAATTGACGATCCGTTCCAGCGCCGGCTTGTAGGCGATCGAATTGGCCTTGCTGGCGCGCGCGACCCTGGCGGGGTCTTCGCCCGACAGCAGCATCGGATTATCGCCGACGATGGCCAGCCGCGCGGTGTTGTCGGCAAACGCCTTCGCCATTCCCTCATAGAGCCAGCCGGCCGCGCGGTCGAACCCATCGTCCTGCCCGAAGCGATAGCGCGACAGCGTAATCGCTTCGTCGGACAGGATCGGCGTGACGAGACCCGCACCGGCCTTGTAGGCATGCTCGGCGATCCGCCGCACCAGCGGCAGCGCCACGCGTCGGCGCGGTCACCAGCAGGTCCTGCCCCGCTTTGAGTTGCAGGCCGACCTTGATGGCGACCTCGGCCGAGACGGTCGAGTTTGATCGGATCGATGGGCGCCGAGAGATTGCGATCATGTGCGTTCATGAGAGTGAGGCCTGCGGTTGGTGGATTTGAATTCGAAATTAGCATCGGAGCACGCAATAGCGAAGCCTGTTGCGTCGTGCGACAAACTGAATTGGCGGAGCGAGCTTTGCCCTGGCATTCCGCCAGCAAAAGGGCGGCATGTGGAACAATTGCCGACCCGGAGTTTTAATTTCCTCACATCGGGGGTCGAGCGCCCGTGAAGCAATTCAACACGATCACGATGCTGCTGTTGGCGGGCGCACTGATGCTTTTCAGTCCCGTGCTTTCGGCCCGCGATCTCGGACAATGGGCGGCCTTTGAGCCTTCCATCTCGAAATGGTTCAAGTCGCTGATGATGCCAGATAACCCGACGATCTCGTGCTGCGGTGGATCCGATGCCTATTATGCCGACGGATTCGAAACCGATGGGGATCGATATGTCGCTGTTATCACCGACACCCGCGATGACCAAGCGCTCGGGCGGCATCACGTCGAGCCGGGCACGCGCATTATTGTGCCGAACCGCAAGCTGAAAGTGGACAGCGGCAACCCGACGGGTCACGGCGTCATCTTTCTCAGCTCAAGCGATACCGTGTTCTGCTACGTGCCGCCCGGGGGTATTTGATGAAGGTGCCCGGAGGATTTTGCGCCATCCAGCGATGACCGCCTATCTGCATCGATACCAGGTCCCGTCATACCCCTGGAAGAAGCCCGGTGCCGGGCTGTGAGGGCGATACTGCCGCGCGCAATAGATCGGGCCAAAATGCCGGCCGCCAACGGGCGTGGATCCAAATAGTCCGGCGGCTCCAATCGATGCGTCGGCGGGTTTGGCCACGAAATCACCGGGGAAGAAGCCATTGCCTGGAAAGTCGCGGACGTCATCGCGGCCATCATAGTACCAGGCGGTAGCAGGCAGGTTCCTCCTCAAAAAAGGCTCGCGGTCAGTTTGAGCCAGAACGGGCGCCGCCACCGTGGACACCAGAACAGCCGCAGCGGCCATTAAAATTCTCGGTCCGCTCAGCTCTGCCATCATTTGCAACACGGCCGGCTGGTCCCCCAATCGCCCTTCCAGCCATCGAGCCTGCCGTGACGGAATTGCAGGTAAAGTCCGTCTCGCCGGTCCGACAACGCGCTGCCCTTGGCGTTCGGCAAAGCGAGGAACATTTCGTCGCCAGGACGACCGCTGATATAGACCAGCGTCGTGCCCAAAACCTGCGACGCCTGGTCCACGTTCATGCCGAAAGCCAGCGGCGTATCGTTGGCGACCTGCGCCCGCGCGGGCGAAAGCGCAGCGGTTGCCGTCGTCACCAGAAAAGCTGCCGCGGCGAAGCTACAAACTATTCTTCTCATGGCGGGGCATTGTAGCGCGGCCCAAACAGTCTAGCAAACTGTCCCAAATTGGCGGCGACTTGCCACCGGTCTTTTCCTGAAACAGGTCGAACTGGCTGCCAACCGCGCCGAACTCGTCAAGCAGGCCTTTCCCGAACTGACGGCTGAGACGATGCTGTGGGACGCATCCTGGTGCCGACGAAATTCGAACTGGTCGTCAACCTCAAGACCGCAAAGACACTTGGCCTGACGCTGCCCTCGCCGCTGCTTGCCCGCGCCGACGAGGTGATCGAATGAGTTCTCCACGTCCGCTCCTGGCATTTGGCGAACGCAACCGCTGGAATGGACATGATGCGGCAAGGTGCCCAGCCATGGATCCGCTGGTGTACAAGCCTTGAATTTCACTGAGTTGGCAAAATGGCGCGCCCGAAGAGATTCGAACTCCTGACCCCCAGATTCGTAGTCTGGTGCTCTATCCAGCTGAGCTACGGGCGCGTGTTTCGCCAAGGCTTGGGCTTGAGAGCCCACAGGCATCCGAAAACATATCCGGAAGGCCGCGAAAGAGCGCTTTAGCTACCCGCTCCGGCCCTGATTGGCAAGGTCCGGAAAGAGCTGTCGACCGGTCGGAGATTCCCTGTCATTCCGGGGCGCGCGTCAGCGCGAACCTCAGATGTGCAAGGGCACATCGGGAATCTCGTGCGATTACCTCTGGATTTCGGGTTCGCTCGCTTCGCGAGCGCCCCGGAATGACGGGTGAGAGGCCTCTACGCCCGCGCCCGCTCGCTGCGCACGCTCATCAGTTCCACCGGGCGGTCCGGGATCACGATCCGGAAGGTGGCGCCGATGGTGCCTTCCACCAGATGGATGTCGCCGCCATGGGCGCGGACCAGTTCGGCGGCGATCGCAAGGCCGAGCCCGCTGCCGCCGGGCCTGCCGGAAGTCTGGAACGCCTCGAACAGGTGATCGCGGGACCTGGCCGGCACGCCGGGGCCGGTGTCGGAGACCTCGATGATGGCGACCGAGCCTTCGCGGCGGCCGGTGATGCGAATCTGCATGTTCGCGGGGTCGCTCTTCGGGCGGCCTTCGAGCGCCTGCGCCGCGTTGCGCACCAGATTGAGCAGGACGCGAAACAACTGGTCCGGATCGGCGTCGATGCTGAGCCCGCGCTCGATCGCGTTGATCCAGGTGATCGAGGCGTCCGAGGCGAGCCCTGCGGTTTCGCGGACCTCGGCGACCACAGGCTCGACCAGGATCATGCGGCGATCGGGGGCGGCCTCCTGGGCGCGGCCATAGGACAGCGTCGACTGGCAGAACGCGATGGCGCGCTCCAGCGAGCGCATCAGCTTCGGCGCAAAGCGCTGCACCCGCGGATCGGGCACACTGGCCAACTGGTCCGACAGCAATTGCGAGGACGCCAGCAGGTTGCGCAGATCGTGGTTGATCTTGGAGACCGCAAGGCCAAGTGCGGCAAGCCGGCTCTTCTGATGCAGCATCGAGACGAGATCGCGCTGCATGTCGGACAATTCGCGCTCCGCGACGCCGATCTCGTCGCCGCGCTGGCTCGGCACGATGATGCGCGCCGAACTCTCGGGATTTTCGTGAAAGCCGACCAGATTGGCGGTCAGCCGCCGCATCGGCCGCACGAACAGGAAATGCAGCGCGAGATAGACCAGCCCCGCGGTCAGCATCGCGATCCCGAGCGAAACCAGCAGCAGATTGCGGGAAAACCGGTACATCGCCTGGCGCAACGGCGCCTCGTCGATCACGACCTCGATGAATTGCGCGCCGCCCGGCGCCGGCCCGATCACCCGGATCGCCTGGTTGCCGCTCTCCAGCATGATCTCGAAAGAATCGACGATCGCCGACCACACCGTCATCTCCCGCATGTCGACGTCGTGATCGATCGCCGTCGGCAGATCGGCGCTGGCGAGCAGCCGGCGCTGCTGGCCCATCTTGATGGCCACCGCGCGCGCGCCGATGCTGGTCAGGATCTGCCGCGCCAGCGAATCCGGAACCATGCCGGAAGGGGCGGCATCCAGCACCAGGGCCGCGGTATTGGCCGCCGCCAGCCGGTCGTTGAGCCGGTTCATCCGGAAATTCGCGATCGCGGGCACGTAGATCAGGATTTCCGCGATCATCACCAGCGGAATGGTCAGCAGCAGCAGCTTGCCGGACAGGCCAAGCCGGCGCGACGGCTGCGGCCGCGGCGATTCCCTGGTCGGCTGTTGGTCGGTCTCTGACACGATATCCGCCTTCGTTGGCGCCGGCTTTCAGGATGCGTTTTGCGCCGCAACCGGTCAAATTACGGATCGCTCATGTCCGCCGGGCCCGGTCGCGCATCGTCACCCTGAAAACACCGGGAAAGCCGATATATTCGGGCCAATTGCGCCGTTTCAAAGGACCCCGAATGCGGCATCCGGCAAGATTGACGGAAACAGGTCGCTCCCGTATAAGCCGCGCCAACTGTCCGCGATGGCCCGGTTCGACCGGGGCGGCTCATTTGGGCCGGAAACGGCCCTGATTTGGGCCGGCCAGCATCAGCGGACTTACCTCATTATCAGGCACATTGCCAGTTTGACCGGCAAAATTGTCAGCGGAGAACGACCCGTGAAGCGGACTTATCAACCCAGCAAACTGGTGCGCAAGCGCCGTCACGGCTTCCGCGCCCGCCTTGCGACTACCGGCGGCCGCAAGGTCCTCGCCGCGCGCCGCGCCCGTGGCCGCAAGCGCCTGAGCGCCTGAGCCGGGCTTCCCGGAGATCATCATGGATCGGTTAAGGCAGCGGGCGGACTTCCTCGCCGTTGCCGATGGCGCGCGGGTCAACAGCGCTGCCTTTGTGGTGCAAAGCCGGCCCCGCGACGATGACGGCCCGATCCGGGTCGGCTTCACCGTCACCAAAAAGAACGGCACCGCGACCGAGCGCAATCGCATCCGGCGCCGGCTTCGCGAACTGGTGAAGCGGCTGGACGTCATATCCATGCGACCGCACAGTGATTATGTGCTAGTCGGCCGTCGTGCCGCGCTGAACCGCGACTTTGCGACCATGCTCGACGATCTCCGCTCGGCGCTGCATCGCCTCGATCGGCAGCCCAAAAGACCGCGTGACGCGAGACCGCCAACCGAATCGCGCGAAACGACCGCGAAACCGACCTGAATGACGAGACCTTGAACGATGACCGACAATCGCAACACCATCCTCGCCGTCATTCTGTCCGGCCTCGTGCTGATCGGCTGGCAATATTTCTTCAACATTCCGCAGATGGAAAAGCAGCGCGCCGCAGAGCCAGATCCAGAGCCGAACTGGCCAAGCCCCCGGCGCAGAACGGCAAGCACGCCCGCGACCACGCCGCAGGGCGGCGCGGCTCCCGCGCCGTCGGCCAATGCGCCCGCGGCAACCCAGCCCGCTCCACGCGGCGCCCGATCGTCAGCCGCGACGCCGCGATTGCCGCTTCGCCCGCGCATCAAGATCGACACCCCGCGCCTCTCCGGCAGCATCTCGCTGAAGGGCGCGCGCATCGACGACCTGTCGCTGGTCCAGTTCCGCGACACGGTCGATCCGACCTCGCCCGCGATCGTGCTGTTCTCGCCCTCGGGCACGGCAGACCCCTATTATGCCGAATTCGGCTGGGTGCCGGCCACCGGCTCGACGGTGAAGCTGCCCGACCCGAACACGCTGTGGCAGCAGGAAGGCTCGGGCAGCCTGGCGCCGAACAGCCCGGTGACGCTGAAATATGACAATGGCGACGGCCTCACCTTCCGCCGCACCATCGCGATCGACGACCGCTATCTGTTCACGATCAAGGACGACGTCACCAATGTCGGCAACGCGCCGGTCACGCTCTATCCGTTCGCGCTGATCTCGCGGCACGGCACCCCGCAGGTCTCCGGCTATTACATCCTGCACGAAGGCCTGATCGGCTATCTCGGCGACCAGGGCCTGCAGGAGTACGGCTACAAGAAAATCGACGACGCCAAGACGGTCCCGTTCAAGGACGCCACCAATGGCTGGCTCGGCATCACCGACAAATACTGGGCCTCGGCGCTGCTGCCGGACACCAGCGCGCAGCTGCAGGCGCGGTTCTCGTCCAATCTGGTCGGCGCCATCCACACCTACCAGACCGATTACCTGGAGGATCCGCAGACCATCGCGATCGGCGGCACCGGCAGCGCCAATGCCCGGCTGTTCGCCGGCGCCAAGGAAGCCAGCGTCGTCGGCATCAACTTTCCGCTCGGCGGCCTCGGCGGCTACAACAAGCAGCTCGAGCTCAACCATTTCGATCTGCTGATCGACTGGGGCTGGTTCTACTTCATCACCAAGCCGATGTTCCTGGCGCTCGACTTCTTCTATCATCTGGTCGGCAATTTCGGCATCGCGATCCTGCTGGTGACGGTGCTGGTGAAGCTGTTGTTCTTCCCGCTCGCCAACAAATCCTACGCCTCGATGGCGAAGATGAAATCGGTGCAGCCGCAACTGGCCGCGCTGAAGGAGCGCTATCCCGACGACAAGGTGAAGCAGCAGCAGGAGATGATGGAAATCTACAAGAAGGAGAAGATCAACCCGATCGCCGGTTGTCTTCCCGTCGCCTTGCAGATTCCGGTGTTCTTCTCGCTCTACAAGGTGCTGTTCGTCACCATCGAAATGCGCCACGCGCCGTTCTTCGGCTGGATCAAGGACCTGTCGGCGCCCGATCCGACCAACCTGTTCACCCTGTTCGGCCTGTTGCACTTCGATCCGACGCACGTGCCGCTGTTCGGGCACTACCTCGCGCTCGGCGTCTGGCCGATCATCATGGGCATCACGATGTGGTTCCAGATGAAGCTCAATCCGACGCCGCCGGATCCGACCCAGCAGATGATCTTCGCCTGGATGCCGCTGATCTTCACCTTCATGCTGGCAGGCTTCCCGGCGGGTCTGGTGATCTACTGGGCCTGGAACAACACGCTGTCGGTGCTGCAGCAGAGCTTCATCATGCGCAGCAACGGCGTGAAGGTTGAACTGTTCGACAATCTCAAGGCGACGTTCGGCAAGAAGCCGGCGGCCGAGACGAAGACCTGATTGCCGCAGCAATCCCGATCGCATGCCCGGACTAGCGCGAAGCGCGTCATGCGCAGGCTTGTCCCGGGCATCCACGTCTTATGGTATTAGCGAGGAAGACGTGGATGGCCGGGACAAGCCCGGCCATGACGATGGACCGGAAACCCTTCGCATGACCGCCGAACCCGATGCGAAGCTGATCGAACAGGGGCGAAAACTGTTCGCCGGCGAGTGGCAGTTCTTCTGGGCCTCGCCCTCGATCGAAACGCTGCCGCCGATGGCCGGCATGGAGGTCGCCTTTGCCGGCCGCTCCAATGTCGGCAAATCGAGCCTGATCAACGCGCTGACCGGCCGCAACGCGCTGGCGCGGACTTCGCACACGCCGGGCCGCACCCAGGAACTGATCTTCTTCGAAGGCCCCGACAATGCCGGCTTCCGGCTGGTCGACATGCCCGGCTACGGCTACGCCTCCGCGCCAAAGGCCAAGGTCGCGTCATGGACCGCGCTGATCCACAAATTCCTGCAGGGCCGCAGCAGCCTGGCGCGGGTCTATGTGCTGATCGATGCCCGGCACGGCTTCAAGGAAGTCGACCTCGACGTGCTCAACACGCTCGACAAATCGGCCGTGAGCTATCAGGTCGTGCTCACCAAGGCCGACCAGGTGAAGCCCGCCGAGCTGGAGCAGCGCACCGCGGAAACCATGGCCGCGCTTGCCAAACATCCCGCCGCCTTTCCTGAAGCTGCTCGTGACGTCCTCGCGCACCGGCGCCGGGATGCCGGAATTGCGCGCCGCCATGGTGCGGCTGCTCGGCGAGCGCAGCTAATGACGGGATCCCGCCTGTTCCGCATCCTGATCATCCTGGCCGGCATGCATGGGCGCCGACGGCGTCATCCTGGCGGCGGCCGTCCGCGCATCAGCCCGATGCGGCGCGGCTGGCATCGGCGTCATCGATGCTGCTGTTTCATGCCCTGGCCGTGCTCGCGGTCGTGGCGCTGGCCGAGCGCGGCCTCATTCATCTCCGGATCGGGATCGCGGCGGCGTTCGGCTTTGTGATCGCGGCCGGCTCTGTTCGCCGGCGACCTGACGCTGCGCCAATATGCCGGCCACAGCCTGTTCCCGATGGCCGCGCCAACAGGCGGAACGCTGCTGATCGTAAGCTGGGTGGCGCTTGCGGTGGCGGCGGCATGGCCAACGCGAAGCTAAACGGGAGAGGATGATCCGACGAAAAATAGGTTTCCGGTTGTTCGGATGCTTCGTCGGAGCTTTGTCGACCGTCATCGCAATTCAGAAAAGCAGTATCGTGCGCTCAGGGCCTGTCGCACTGCCTATAACAGGTTCTTTGCCCGCTGCGGCACCCGTCCAACAATGTTTGCAAGGTCTGCCGGCTACACCCATATCCGCCCGTCGCCCTATTCACCTGCCTGCAATTGTCATGTTGGTCCTGATCGCAAGTATCATAGTCAAAGTCGCAGCGACGCCTGCACAAGTTGGGGTCCGTTGCCTGCGCCAAGTTCAATCGGTCGGCGGCGACGGCGATAGTCAAATTTCGAGACTGCTGAGACGAACCGTTGGCTATTCCATACCGAATTGGCATCAAGACAACTGCGAGCGAGAGAATTACGGTGCATAGATGTTTCATCGCCGTAAGTTACCTTCTCAAGGTTTTAAGTGTAATGCTGTATAGGCAGGCCTTGATATGAGGCTCGGGCGTCATTGTCCATAGAGTTCGAACATTGTAGATGCAAATGACTGAAAGTGCAACCAGAGCGAAGGCTGTACCGGCGTGCATTACAGAAATTCTCTCAACCTCACGATTGAGGGCTTTACCCAGGGACAGCCCCAAACCTGTGGCCTCGCGGCAAACGAGCGAGAGGGATGATGATAAATCGAACCGCGCTTCATCTGGCTTTCTTGCTTTGCGCACTGCACGTTGCCTTGCCGATCGAGGCTAAGCCTATGGACCTGCGATTGGCCCTCATGGACAGGAAGCAGACTGACACGACGCAGGCAGGCATTACCGACCTCTGCTTCGTCGAAACCGGAAAAGGCAAAGGCAGACAACGAACGTCTTACATTCTCGACTTCGACGGCCAGTGTCGGGCAGCGGATTCCGCCGCGCATCACAAAAAGAACATCCGTTACCACATGAGCAAATGAAAATGCGGAATACCGGCCCACGCGAAGATCGCTTTGTCTATCGTCGGGCTGGAAGGGCATAGGTGCGCGCTTCGCTCTTAAGCATATGAGACATCTGCTCCGGCCAATACGAAGCTTTAACAAACCGTTAACCCGAACGATAAATTGTCGGCGACGTCACGGGCAGCCAATAGGGGGATTGAAATGCGTCACGGAAATTCTATGGGCTTCACAGTCGCGCTTGGATGCTTTCTTTCTTACGCGCCATCGGTATTGGCCGACGAGCCAACTCCCAAGCCCGTTCCAGCGTCTTTGACCACCCCGAGTGCTGATGGAACGCCGTCGCAACGGGTCATCACGGATCGAAATGGTGTCGTGCTAGACGTCACGGCAACGCCCGCTCTGGCCTATCTTCGACTGAGCAGGATTGCGGGGGAACAGCCGCTGCGGCTTTCGCTGGATATGAAAGCAAACAGGATTCTGGACGAGGAATTGGCAGGCGGCCTCGAACGGTTTTCCGCGAAGGCTGCGTCAGGCTTCATCATGGATGTCAACACCGGCGAGATCATCGCGCTATCCTCGATCGAGAGCAGCAATTCACGGCCGCGAGCCACAGACTTAGGAGACGCAACTCTTAATCGCGTGACCCAGAGCGTTTACGAAATCGGATCGTCAGCGAAGCTGATGACGGTCGCGATGGCTCTGGAAGCGGGTAAGGTGCATCTGAATAGCCGCATCGACACATCTGAATTGCACTACGGCAAGTTCACGATCCACGATGCAGGCCCGCAAGCGCGGGCGCTGACGCTCCCCGAGGCGGTCACACACAGCTCCAACATCGCCGCCGCACGGCTGGCGCAACGGGTCGGCACGAGCGGTCAAAAGGCGTTTCTCGAAAAGATGGGGCAGCTCGACAGCCTCGACATCGACGGCCTCGACAAGGTAGCCCCGATTTTTTCGAAAGCATGGCCGGGCATCTATACCCTTACAGCGGCGTTCGGCCACGGCATGGCCGTGAGTCCGCTGCAAGCTGGTATGGCCGTCGCCGCCCTCGTGAATGGCGGCACGCTGCGGCAACCGACGCTGTTCAAGCGCAACGATCAAGCGCCGGAGGATTTGGGGCGGCAGGTGATCTCGTCCAATACTTCGGCCAAGATGCGGTATCTGGTGCGCCTCAACGCCGAACAAGGTACGGCGCAACTGGCCAATATCGCGGGCTATGACATGGGCGGCGCGACAAGCACGGCGGAAAAAGTCGTGAACGGGCAATACGCTCGCCGCCGCGTCATCACCACATTCACCGGCGTTTTCCCGGCGGACAAGCCGAAGTACCTCGTCATGACGCTGCTCGATGAACCGCAAGCCCTGCGCGAGACCTATGGATTTATAACCGCAGGCTGGAACGCGGCTCCGGTCGGCGCGAAGGTGATAGAACGGACAGCGCCGGTTCTCGGCGTCGAACACCGCTCGGCGACTCCGGCGGCTTCATCGCCGATGTGAAGTTTTCGGATAGCTCAAGGCCTTTGAAAGGCTGAAGCGGCGACATTATGAGTTTTTCAGTTTTGCGCGGGGCAGCTTAAAGTAAGAATGGCTTTTTCCGTATCGGTAGATTGGTTAGGAGGAGAAAATGTGGACGTGGGCTTTTCTGCTGCGGTTTTTTTCAAATTTCTTCTTGGCGGGGACCGCCGCCGGCTTCGCCGAAAGTACGGCGTCGGAAAATTTTATCAAGGTAATGGGGGCTGGGAGCAATGCTGAGCTGTCCAGGGAGCATTATGGGTTAGTGATTTTAGTAGCGGTATTCTTGGCCCTTATTCTACGCGATATCGCCCACAGCACAGAACGTAAAGGTTGATGGCTACTTGTGCTTTGCTTCACTGGCGTGGCGCCGTTCGACAAATTCGGCCCTGATAGTCGACTGAACCTCTGGACTGCTCGTGATGTGGATGAGTAGAATATTGGCGATTTTCAACGCGCTCCCTTCGAACGAATCGGGTGCTTCCGCCCCTCGTTCCCGCCCGCGCTCGTCGCGGATCACTCTCACAGGACGAGTGTTGCCCAGCAGAAAGTTTTCATAAGCCCAGCCCGCACGCGGCGGAATGTCTGCATCCGGCGATTGGACGATCCATTCTTGGGATTGATCGTTATCGTTCATCGCGCGACTTTAGCAGAGTCAGGCTCGAATGAACCATTATCTACAGAAGGTACCATAATCTGTCGTAACGGCACCTCGTGGGCAGTTCGCCTTGTCAACAAAAGGATTGTGTTTTGCGATAGGCGAGTCGGGATACCGTCGATGACAAAACTCGATGTCATCCACGCCCGACACAAGTTCGATTTGCCTTAACTCAGCAATCGAATCCGCGTGTCCTCTCCGATACGATGCGTTCCCCCAAAATACCGCATCGAAATATCCATAGGGTGCATCGGCGTCCGAACAGGTATGTGCCGCGGCGCGGCCAAGATTGTACATCGGAAGATTTTCCATCCGAAAAAGATAAATAAACGCCACTACCAAACTAAAGAAGATGGCAGCCGCTTTAAACAATCGGCTTGATCCTATGGTCATCTTGATCGCCCGTCGAAGAATGGAAAGGGTTTGTGGGCTAATATCCGCGAACGGCCTTTACTTTGAAAAGCCGTCAGAAATCCATCGAATTGCACCAATAATTAGCAGCGGAATAAACCAAACAGCTAAGCCAACTGAGCCAACAGTAATCAATAAAGATTCCCGCGCTTCTCGCTGCTGATCAGGCGACAAGCTGCGATAGTACTCAGTGGAATGAAATTGTAGGTAGAACATGAAATACAGAGGAACAACTACGCATAAAGCCGTCCATAAGACTAAAAAAGCCGTCCAAGCCCTGACGCTTTAGCTTATTCCAAATTTCTCACTTGGCCGACGGTGAACTTTACAACTTCCGAGAGCCTAATTTCTAGAGCGTGTCGGCGCAAGGCAAATTGGGTTACGAAGGCCTCGAAATCGTACTCTGGCTGACGTTGAATCGCGGCGCAAGATCGGCTTGCGTGGCGCTGCCGTTGGAAAGCGCCTGTTCGGCTTCGTGGCGCTGATGGGGCGAGAGTTTGGCCGGTCGTCCCATGAACGCCTCGCGCCTTGGCGCGTTCGCGGCCTTCGCCCGTGCGGGTGCGGATCGCATTGCGTGCAGTGGAAATAAATAGCGCGGGGCGGATAGCCGCCCGACTTCCGACGAAGCGCGACGCATCGCGAACGCCATCGCCCGTCTGCCTGAATTCTTGATGCAGCGGTAGGGCTTTTATTCAAGGAGCGGCGGGAATTGTCCGCGATGCCAAGGCGTCGCGGCCACCCTCTCCCACAAGGGGAGAAGGAAAAAAGAAGGTAACTGAGCTTTGCGCTGGCCCGCCAATCAGATAAGAACCGCGCCAACCTTTCGCTGACGAGACCCGCTTCATGACCGACGCGCCATATATCAGTCCGCTCGATCAGGCCCGCATCCTGTCCGAGGCGCTGCCGCATATGCAGCAATATGACGAAGAAACCATCGTCATCAAATATGGCGGCCATGCCATGGGCGCCGAAGAGCAAGCCAAGGCGTTCGCGCGCGACATCGTCCTGCTGGAGCAGACGGCCATCAATCCGGTGGTGGTGCATGGCGGCGGGCCGCAGATCGCCCAGATGCTGCAGCGGCTCGGCATCAAGTCGGAATTCGCGGCGGGCCTGCGCATCACCGATGCCGCCACCATCGAGATCGTCGAGATGGTGCTGGCGGGCTCTATCAACAAGACGCTGGTCGGCTACATCAACGAAGCCGGCGGCAAGGCGGTCGGCCTGTGCGGCAAGGACGGCAATATGGTGACGGCGTCGAAGGCGACGCGCTCCATGGTCGATCCGGATTCGCACATCGAGAAAGTGGTCGATCTCGGTTTCGTCGGTGAGCCCGACAAGGTCGACCTCACGCTGCTGAACCAGTTGATCGGCCACGAACTGATCCCGGTGCTGGCGCCGCTGGCGACCTCGAAGACCGGGCAAACCTTCAACGTCAACGCCGATACCTTTGCCGGCGCGGTGGCCGGCGCGCTGAAGGCCAAGCGGCTGTTGCTGCTGACCGACGTTCCCGGCGTCCTCGACAAATCGAAGAAGCTGATTCCGGAACTGTCGGTCAAGGATGCGCGCAAGCTGATCGCCGACGGCACCATTTCCGGCGGCATGATCCCGAAGGTCGAAACCTGCATCTATTCGCTCGAGCAGGGCGTGCAGGGCGTCGTCATCATCGACGGCAAGATGCCGCACGCGGTCCTGCTCGAACTGTTCACCAATGCAGGCACCGGCACGCTGATCCACAAGTGATGATGCAAGCGAAACTGCTTCAGCCGTCATGGCCGGGCTTGTCCCGGCCATCCACGTTTTGTTGTCGGTTAAAAAAGACGTGGATGCCCGGGACAAGCCCGGGCATGACGGTGGAAAGCTGGCACTCGTACTGGCATCTTCCCTTGCTGTTTCTCTCGTCATTTCGCCCGCCAATGCAGACCTGAAGCTTTGCAATCGCATGAGCTATGTCGTCGAAGCCGCCATCGGCATCGACGACAAGGCCGCCACCGCGACCCGCGGCTGGTTTCGCATCGATCCCGCGGCCTGCCGCGTGGTCGCGCAGGGCACGCTGACCGCCGATCGCATCCTGCTCAACGCCCGCGCGCTCGGCGTTTACGGCGCATCGCCGATCCCGCAGAATGGCGGCGACACGCTCTGCATCGCGCCCGATAACTTTGTCATTGCTGCGGCGCGCCAGTGCCGCCCCGGGCAAACACCGGCGCCGTTTACGCAAATCACGCCTACCCAAACCGATGACGGCAACCTGGTGGCGTATCTGGCCGAGGACAGCGAGTACGATGACGAGCAGGCCCGATTAGCCGGTATCCAGCGGCTGCTGGTGATCGCGGGATATGACGCGGCGCCGATCGACGGCGTCGACGGCCCGAAGACGCAGGCCGCATTGGCGGCGTTCCTGAAGAATTGCGGATTGACGCCCGACATCGTGCAGGCGCCGAATTTTTTCAAGACCATGATCGACGCGGTGCAATCGCCGTCGTCAACCGGATTGACGTGGTGCAACGACACGCCGCACAAGATCATGGCCGCCGTCGGCACCGACGACGGCAAGACCGTGACCAGCCGCGGCTGGTACCGCATCGATCCCGGTAAATGCCTGCATCCCGACGTCGCCGGCCAGCCCAAGCAGGTTTTCAGTTTCGCCGAGGCGGTCGACGCCGAGAACCGTACCGTCAAATTCAGGGACAAGCCGCTGAACTGGGGCGGCGCCACGCAACTCTGCACACGGGAAAACAAGTTCGAAAGCAATGAACAGGGTGATTGCAGCGCCCGCGGCCTCAACCCGATCGGCTTTGCCGCCGTCGACATGAGCAGCGGCGGCAAGACGCTGCGCTTCGCGATGCCGTGATGGATCACTCTATCGTTGTCCCGGCGAAGGTCGGGACCCGTAGACCGTGCCGGTTTGCTGTCAGGAAAGTGGTGGTGGCAAGACTTTGCCCGGACAGCAATTCCCCGTGGCTATGGTTCTGCTTTCGCAGGAACGACAGACGACGAGAGACTACGACGCGTAATCCGATTCCTGGCGGTCGAGCATGCGCTTCAAGGCATCGAAATGGCGTTGAGCCGCCGAAGGTCCCTCGAACATGCTGGACCCGCCGATATCCCGTTTGGTCTTCTCGACCACGGCGTCCGGCAGTTGTTTCAGGGGCTGTCCCGTCCACATCGCGTAGATCTGAACCTGTGCCGCGCGCTCGATGTAATAGAGCCGGTCATACGCATCGGCGACGGTTTCTCCAACCGTGGAAATGCCGTGATTGGCCATGAACAAAACCGACTTGTCGCCGATAACCCTGGCGAGGCGCGCGCCTTCCGCCGGGTCAAGCGCCGGGCCGGTATATTCGTCGTCATAGGCAATCTCGCCCATCATGCCGACCTCGGTCTGGCCGATCTCCTTGATGCGCGGGTCCTCAAGGCGCGTCAGCGCGCTCGCATAGGGCATGTGGGTGTGAAACACCGCCTTGGCCTGCGGCAGCGCCTTGTGGATCGGCGCATGGATGCAATAGCAGGAGCGTTCCACGTCGCCCGCGCCGCGCTTGACCTTGCCGTCCTCGATGCCGACTTCCATGAAGGCCGACGCCGTGACCTCGGACCAATGCGTGCCGAATGGAATCTGGTAGTAGCGGTCGGTGCGTGCCCGGCACCGTCAGGGTCAAATGATTGAAGATGCCCTCGCTGAAACCGTGGATATAGGCCAGCCGGTGCGCCGCCGCGAGATCGACCCGCGCCTGCCATTCCTCGGCGCTGTAATTCTCGAGCGTCTTCGGCGAAACCCTGAACTGCATGAGGGTGCTCCCTGCTGATGCCTCTCGTCGGAGGCTTGAGGCGTTCCTGTTGCCGGCAGTGTAGCGCAATCTGACGAAAATTCTACGGTCGTCCCTGCGAAAGCAGGGACCCATACCGCGTGATCCTTCCGTTCTGCCACATGTTAGATAGACACCTTCGCCACGCTAAAGCGGTGGTTATGGGTCCCTGCTTTCGCAGGGACGACGAAAGACATTTATGCCGACCGCGCCAGCGCGCCGTCGATCATGGTCACCGCATTCGCCAAACCATACACCGCCACGAACGAACCGAAGCGCGGGCCTTTTTCCTGGCCCAGCAGCACCTGGTAGAGCATGTTGAACCAGTCGAGCGAGACGCCCGGCCGGCCATCCTTGCCTTTCTTGACGGCATCGAGGAACGGTTCGCGGCGGCCGATCTCGTAGACCACGTTCTGGATCTCTTCGGCGGAAGACTCCGCCGGCAGTTGCGACAGCGCATCGCGCAGATCCTGCAGCGCCACGCGTTCGCCGTCGGTCGGCTCGCGGAATTTCTTGGTCGGCGCCACGAAGTCGCGATAGTAATTGATGGCGTAGCCGACCATGGCGTCGAGCTTCGGATGCGTCTGCGGCGTCACGCCCGGACGATAGCGCCCGATAAAGCCCCACAGCGTCGCGGCATTCTCCGCGTTCGACGACGACACCAGCGTCAGCAGCAACTGGAACGTGACCGGCATGTCGGCCACCGGCGGATGGCCGGCGTGGATGTGCCAGACCGGATTGGCCAACTGCTGCTTGGCGTCCTGGCGCGGAAAGCCATCGAGAAATTGCTGGTAGTCGTCGACGTTGCGCGGGATCACATCGAAGTACAGCCGCTTGGCCGCCTTCGGTTCCCGGTACATGAACAGCGACAGCGATTCCGGCGACGCATAACGCAGCCATTCGTCGATGGTGAGCCCGTTGCCCTTCGACTTCGAAATCTTCTGGCCCTTGTCGTCGAGGAAGAGTTCGTAGTTGAAGCCTTCCGGCGGTGTGCCACCGAGCGCCGCGCAGATCTTGCCCGACAACTTGACCGAATCGATCAGGTCCTTGCCGGCCATTTCATAATCGATGCCGAGCGCCGACCCAGCGCATCGCCCAGTCCGGCTTCCATTGCAGCTTGCAATGGCCGCCGGTCACGGGGAGCGTGACGCTCTCTTTGGTTTCGGGATCGTCATAGGAGATCGTACCGGCCTTGACGTCATGCGCCGTGATCGGCACCTGCAGCACCACGCCGGTGCGCGGACAGATGGGGAGAAACGGCGAATAGCTCGCCGCGCGCTCCTCGCGCAAGCGACGGCAGCATGATCGCCATCACCTGGTCGATCCGCTCCAGCACGCGCAGCAGCGTCGCGTCGAATTTGCCGGACGTGTAGTATTCGGTCGAGCTTGCGAACTCGTAGTCGAAGCCGAAGGTGTCGAGGAACGCCCGCAGCCGCGCATTGTTGTGGGCGCCGAAACTCGAATGGGTGCCGAACGGATCGGGCACTTTTGTCAGCGGCTTGCCGAGATGCTCCGACAGCATCTCCTTGTTCGGCACGTTGTCCGGCACCTTGCGCAGGCCGTCCATGTCGTCGGAGAACGCGATCAGCCGGGTCTTGATCTGGTCCTCGGTGAGCACGCGAAACGCATGGCGCACCATGGTGGTGCGCGCGACCTCGCCGAAGGTGCCGATATGCGGCAGGCCCGACGGACCATAGCCGGTCTCGAACAGCACCTCGTCCTTTGGCTTCTTCTTCAGCCGCGCGACGATCTCCCTGGCCTGCTCGAACGGCCAGGCATTGGATTGTTCGGCGAGTGCGCGCAGATCGTTTCGTGGACATCAAGTTAAGGTCTCCGGGCCGCGGAAACTAACGGTTCCGTGGTGAAATGCAAAATGGCGCCTGGGCCGTCATTCCCGGGCGATGCACAGCATCGAACCCGGAATCTCGAGCATTCCGGGTCTGGTCCTTCGGACCATCCCGGAATGACAGAGTCGGTCTCCTAAAACGGACTCACCGAAAAATACCGCAGCCACAGATCGGTGTAGCGGCCTTTCTCCCAGAGCCGGAACAGCGCCCAGTTCAGCGCCTGCCGCAGCACGTCATTGCCCTTGCGCACGGCGATGCCGATGCCTTCGCCGAAATAGCGGCTCTCGACAAACGGTCCGCCGCTGAAGGCGCAGCATTCGTTGGAGTCGGTGCCGTTGATCCAGAACGCCAGCGAGATCGCGTCGCCGAAAATGAAATCGACCTCGCCGCGCCGCAGCGCCAGTCGCAGCGCCTCGTCGTTGGGATAGGAGTGCAATTCGGCATCGGTGAACATCGCCTTGAGATAGGCCTCGTGCGAGGAGCCGGCGATGACGCCGACTTTCTTGCCTTCGAGATATTCCGGGCGGACCTCCGCGCATCACGGCGTCGCGCCGCGACACGAACCGCGCCGGCGCCCGGTAATACGGATCGGTGAAATCGACGCGGGCGCGCAATTGCGGCGTCACCGCCAACGAGGCGATGATGGCGTCGCCGCGGTTGCTGGTGATCGCATCGAGCAGCGTCTCGAACCGCCGCATCTGCACCGTGCAGGTAACCTTGATCTCCTCGCAGAGCAGCCGGGCCAGATCGACATTGAAGCCGGCGGGATTGCCGTCGGGGCCGGTGAAGTTGAACGGCGGATAATCGGTTTCGGTCAGAAACCGGATGACGGTCAGCCGCGACAGATCGGGCCGGTCCGGCCGCCGCCGCGGGTCCCAGAAGCCGGGCACCGCCTGGGGCGCGGCCTCGGTGCCGGGCTTGGGCGACGTTGGCGTCGGCGTTTGCGCGTGACGCCGCGCCGGACAGGGCCAATGCCAGGGCCAGCACGGCCCCGAGCGGCAGCCCGATTATGCGCCGAAATTGCGCGGATGATGGTTGTCAGTGATCGCATTGGCGGGCGGTTTTTCCGGGGAAGACGGCGGCCTTATAGACCATCCGGCCGATAACGCGAACGCCGTTTGCGCCCGATGACGCCGCCACGCCGGTCAGAGATAATGCTTGAGATCGGCCGCGGCTTCCTCCGGCGTCCGCTTGAGATTGAACGGCGACACGAACCTGCCGTCGCGATCCATCAGATAGATCAGCGCGGTGTGATCCATGGTGTAGTCGCCGTCCTTCAGCGGGACTTTCCTGGCATAGACCCGGTAGTCCGAAATCACCTTGGCGACCGCGGCGGGATCGCCGGTCAGAGCCCTTCAGATGCGGATCGAAGCTCGACAGGTAATCCTTCATCGCCGCACCGGTGTCGCGCTCGGGATCGACCGAGACGAAATAGGCGTTGACGCGATCGGCATCCTTGCCCATCGCGCGCAGCACCTCGGAAATCTCGAACAGCGAGGTCGGGCAGACGTCCGGGCAATGGGTGAAGCCGAAGAAGATCAGCGTCGGCTTGCCCTGCAGATTCTTCTCGGTCACGGTCTGGCCGGCCTGGTCGGTCAGTTGGAACGGCCCGCCGATCGACGGCCGGCGCCGTCACGCTGCGCAATCCGCCCACCGCCCACAGCATCAGCACGCAGGCCGACCACGAGGCTTCCGGCGAAGGCGGCGACAATGACCAGCGGGCGGGTGGTCCGATCCATCATGAAATTCCCTTTATCCGGATCAGAAGCAGGCGGAGATGCCGGACGCAATCATCTCGAAGAAGACCGCCGTACCGTAATGGAACCAGAGCACCAGCGCGCCGGACAACAGTGCGGCGCCGAGACCCGCAGCGGCCACCACGATCGCCGGCGCAACCTTCGCGGCTGCGCGGCATTTCCTGCTGCGTGGATATGGGCTGAACCATGCGACCATCCGAACGGCCGGTCCCAGCGGGCGATTGCCGCCGCTCCCGAGCCTTAAGGTGTTCAGATAGGGCCAGTCGCGCTGCCGGGCAAGCGCCGCGGCGGCGCCGCCGATCACGTCATGCTGATGCGAAAACGGCCTCAGCGGGCGCGAGGAAGCCTGGGCGTCGAGATAGCAGGGCTTGTACATGCTGGTCAGTTGCTTGCCGCGCAGGAAAATCATGTGCGGCGTCAAGCCGCCGCGCTGGGCGATCCAGCGCTTCACCGCCGAAGGGTACATCGAGTACAGCATCTGGGTTGCTTCGGGATTGGTGACCGCGCGGCCGTCGGCGCCGAAATCCCACGCCGCGTGGAACCCGAGATTGGCGTGCGAGGTCACGCAGATCTTGTCGTGCGCGCACCGCGCCGAGAACGATGGTGCAGGCCGAGGCGCACAGGCCGTCGATGATGACGGTCTCGCCGGAACTGCGCAGGCCCTGATATTTGTCGACATAGGTGCCGATCCGGCCGCCGCGATCCTCGCCGATCCGAACCACCGCATGACTGGCCCCAACCCCTGCCAGCAGGAGAACCGCCGCGAGCAACCCCGTCACGAATCTTCATAACCAGCCCCAGTCCAAAACCTGTCGAACCCGACCGTCTTGAGTGATGCAAGACTGTCGCCAGCGTGTTGCCGAGATCGCGATTTTGTCCAGATGCCGGAGGCGGCTCAAAACAAATTCAAATTGAGTGTTGCAGGCGCGCTGCACCTCGATCGCCGAAAGGTCCCAAACTGGAACAACTTGGCGCCCGGACTGCCGAAGTCGAGGCCGTTTGCCGTTGACCGGCGGCGATGACGCGGGCTTCAATCCCAAAAAGCCTTGGGGGGATGGGGTGCAATGGCTGACGATGCAGATGTAATCGTGATCGGCGGCGGTCTTGCTGGCCTCGTCGCCGCCACGGAAATCGCCGACGCCGGCAAACGCGTCATCGTGGTCGACCAGGAGGGCGAACAGAACCTCGGCGGCCAGGCGTTCTGGTCGTTCGGCGGATTGTTCCTGGTCGATTCGCCCGAACAGCGCCGGCTCGGCATCAAGGACAGTTTCGACCTCGCGCTGCAGGACTGGATGGGCTCGGCCGGCTTCGACCGCGACGAGGATCTGTGGCCGAAGCGCTGGGCGGAAGCTTATGTCGCGTTCGCGGCGGGCGAAAAACGCGGCTGGCTGCGCGCGATGGGCCACCGGATTTTTCCCGTGGTCGGCTGGGCCGAGCGCGGCGGCTATGATGCGATGAGCCACGGCAATTCGGTGCCGCGGTTTCATGTCAGCTGGGGCACCGGTCCCGGCATTGTCGAGCCGTTCGAGCGACGGGCGCGCGAAGCGGCCGCGAGCGGCCGGCTGACCTTCAGGTTCCGTCACCGCGTCGATGCGCTGTCGATCACCAACGGCACCGTCGACGGCGTCAGCGGCGCGATCCTCGAGCCCGACAATGTCGAGCGCGGCAAGAGCAGTTCGCGCCAGGTGGTCGGCGATTTCAGCCTGCGGGCGCAGGCCGTGATCGTCGCCTCCGGCGGCATCGGCGGCAATCACGATCTGGTCCGGCAGAACTGGCCGAAGCGGCTCGGCGACGCGCCGAAGAACATGATCTCCGGCGTGCCCGAACATGTCGACGGCCGGATGATCGGCATCACCGAAGCCGCCGGCGCGCGGCTGATCAACCGCGACCGGATGTGGCACTACGTCGAGGGCATCCAGAACTGGAATCCGATCTGGCCGCGCCACGGCATCCGCATCCTGCCGGGACCGTCGTCGATGTGGTTCGACGCCACCGGCAAGCGCCTGCCCGCGCCGCTGTTTCCCGGCTCCGATACGCTCGGCCAGCTGCAATACATCATGGCGCACCGGTTACGATTATTCGTGGTTCGTGCTGACCCAAAGCATCATCAAGAAGGAATTCGCGCTCTCGGGCTCGGAGCAAAATCCCGATCTCACCGGCAAGAGCTGGCTGATGACCGCAAGGCGCGCCACCAACAAGGGCGCGCCGGCGCCGGTCGAAGCGTTCAAGAGCCACGGCGCCGATTTCATCGTGCGCGACAATCTCGCCGATCTCGTCGCCGCCATGAATGCGCTCAGCGGCGACGATCTGCTGAAGCTCGATCACCTCAAGGCGCAGATCGAGGCGCGCGACCGCGAGATCGCCAATCCTTACGTCAAGGATGCGCAGGTGATGAACATCCACAATGCGCGCCGCTATATCGGCGACCGCCTGATCCGCACCGCCAAGCCGCACCGCATCCTCGATCCCGCGCACGGCCCGCTGATCGCGGTAAAACTCAACATCCTGACCCGCAAGACGCTGGGCGGCTTCGAGACCGATCTCGACTCCCGCGTGTTCGGCAGCGACGGCGCGATCATGCCGGGGCTCTACGCCGCCGGCGAAGCGGCGGGCTTCGGCGGCGGCGGCATGCACGGCTATCGTTCGCTGGAAGGCACGTTCCTCGGCGGCTGCCTGTTCTCGGGGCGCAATGCCGGACGCGCGGCGGCGAAAGCGGTGGGGTAGAATTCGCGGAAAGGGGAGAATCAGCCCATGCGCGCATTGTCCCTTGTCATCATTCTGGCCGTCAGCATTGGGGGATATCCTGCGTTGTCCGACACCATCGACATCAACGGCGTCGTCCGCAACTACATCGTCCAGCTTCCGGACAAAAAGCCGGCGCCGCTGGTCATCGTCCTGCATGGCAATACCCAGACGGGAGCGGATATGGCGGCGCGGACTTCGTGGCCGGCGGTGGCCAGGCGCGAGCATTTCGGCGTGGTGTTTCCCGATGGACTTAATCGCGCCTGGGCCGATCTGCGGCCCGACACCAGGCGCGCCGGCCGCGCGCCGCCGAAAGGCACCGACGATGTCGCCTTTATCGGCAGGCTGGTCGAGAAATTCGTCGCCGATGGCGCCGCCGATCCGAGGCGGATCTACGTCACCGGCCTTTCCAATGGCGGCGCAATGACCATGACGATGATCGGCGCGCGCGCCGATCTGTTTGCCGCGGCGGCAAGCGTCATCTTCAACCTGACCGACGACATGGCCAATGCCATCCATCCATCGCGTCCGGTTCCCTTGCTGATGATGAACGGAACCGCCGATCCGCTGATCCCCTATGAAGGCGGGCGCGGCACCAGCCGCTTCGCCGTTCCGGGCTTCTGGTCGACTGAAAAGACATTTGATTTCTGGCGCCGCGTCAACGGCTGCGAAACGCAAGGTACGACCGTGACCGAAATCGATCATCGCGATCGCTCGGACCCAACCACGGTGACACGGATCGAATTCCGCTGCCCACCGGGCCGCGATGTCATACTCTACCGCATCAACAATGGCGGCCACCGCATGCCCGGCACTGTCCCGGATGCACGCTTCCCGCGGATCGCCAGCGCCTTGCTTGGCCCGCAAAATCGCGACATCGACGCAGCCGAGGCCATCTGGGCGTTTTTCAAGAGGTTTCCGTGACGCTTCAGCCGCCGAAAAAAATCTCCTCGATATCCACGGCGCTACCCCGGCCTGCGTCGAGTGAACGGACGCCCTTGTCTATTTCAGCACGAAGCGCGTTCAGCTTTTCCACATGGGAAAGCAGCTTGCGGCCGATCTGTTCCTGATCGGAATCCGGCAGGCGCGAGAGCTGCGCGATAGCTTGTTCGAGCGTTTTCACCATGAAATCATCCTAGCACATTTTAACGTCGCAAGGCTCCCCAATTTGGAGCAAAATGGGCTGGTCGAATGGGAATTTTTCTGCCGAAGCCGCCGGTTGTGAGAAGCGAAAGCCATGGCGCAGATCGCGTCCGCACGCTAAGTAATCGTCGATACACATTCGGAGGACAGTATGACCATCCAGCGTTTCGAAACCGGGCCTCGCATGAGCCAGGCCGTCGTTCATGGCGACACCGTCTATCTCGCCGGCATCGTGGCCAAGACCACGGCCGGTGAAAGCGTCGCCAAGCAGACGCAGGAGATCCTCTCGATCATCGATGGCCATCTCGCCAAGGCGGGCAGCGATAAATCGAAGCTGCTGACGGCCACGATCTACATCACCGACATGAAGAATTTTGCGGAGATGAACGCGGTATGGGACGGCTGGGTATCGGCGGGGAATACGCCGGCGCGCGCTACCGTCGAGGTCAAACTGGCAGCCCCGCAATACGGCGTCGAGATCATGGTGATCGCGGCGCGCTGACGCTTCGCAGCGCCGTCACCAGCCCGACCGCGACGCTGGCCTGCCAGACCGGATAGAGGATCGAGGTCAGATCGAGCTCGAGCGCGCTGTCGATTGCCAAGAGCGCGCCGGCAAGGGTGCCGATGACCAGCATCGGCATCCACACCGCGGCGACCCGCGGACCTGATGGCAACAGGCCAATCCCAAGTGCCATCAGGGCCGCGCCGGTGAAGCCGCCGGCGAGGCCCACGCAGATATTCCGCACCGCTTTGGCGACGCCTCCTACCTGCCCATCGATCCAGATCGCCACGTTCACCGCGCAGACGAAGGCGACCATGGTGACGATGGCGGCGATCAGCGCCGCCCACCAGGGATTGGTACTGAACCGGCGGACCAGGATGAGCACGAGCACAGCGAATGGAATCGCCACCAGCGCAATCCGGAAATCGCCGGGCGTGCCGACGATCTTGTCGATCAGATACGGCAGCAGCGGCGTCAGCAGGCCGGTCAGGACGCCGGCGGCTGCGACCTGCAGCAGGCTGTTGGGAGATGTGTCGCCGGAAGCGATCGTCTGGGTCACATTGACCTCCCTTCGCCGTTCTGGTTCTCCGTCTAGCACGGCGCAGACCGCGATTGAAGCCGAGGCGCTATGCCAACCACCGCCCCAAATAAAAGCCGCGCCAACCCGAAGGTTGACGCGGCAATGGCCGTTCTGTTGCTAGGTGGACCAACCCCGAACGGTTACGCCGCGAGGCGCACTTCGTTCAATGCAACGTTATCGTTTGCATTTAGGTTTTTGACCCGATAACGGCGGTATCATGCCGGGAACAATTCAGAACTTCTTCGCGGCCATCGATCCTGGTTCGCCCCCGCCGTAGCAGCTTTATCGATCTGGCCTTGCGGCCGAATTCAAGCTGCTAGGGTGGAGGCGCCGGGTACTGCCCCCGGGTCTGCCCGCAGTCCGCTCTGAGTTTCAGCGCCATCGTCTTTCGACCAGCAATATATAGGCGCGATGCATGGCGAAAGCTAGGCCGCGGTCGGCCAGGTGGAGGCCGTCAAACTGGAGCGGGTGAAGGGAATCGAACCCTCGTCGTGAGCTTGGGAAGCTCCTGCTCTACCATTGAGCTACACCCGCGGTCGCCCATTTCAGGCTCTTAGGCACCGGTTCATGTATTTCTATATACCGGCACGCGGTGGGGCGTGTCGAGCGCCCGCGCCCGCAAAGACTTTATTCCTCAAAAAGCGTTCTGCGAGTCATTCGGCCAGGCTGCCCGTTCTGCGCGAATCACCCTATGCTTGGTGGAGGGGAACGCAGATGACTTGGCATTTACAAACGCCCGATAGTGGCAGTCCCAAACTCTTGGCCAACATTCTGGCCGAATGCGGAGCGGCCCAAAAAGGCGGCGCGGCGTTCGCTTTCGCGTCTGCACAGGGCGTGAAGCTCTTGGCCGCTGAACCCGTCTTCAGCAAGTTCCTGAAGGCATCCGAGTTCACCATCATCGTCGGCCTCGACGCGATCACGGACACGCGGGCGGTGGACGAGCTCCGCAAGCTGAGCAAAAGCCATCCGAATTTCAAACCGAAGCTGTTTTTGCACTCCGCCGGCGGCTCGATCTTCCATCCAAAAACGATGTGGCTGAAGACGGCGAAGGGCGGCGTCGTGATAGCCGGATCGGGTAATCTCACCTCCGGCGGGCTCAAATCGAACTGGGAGGCCACCGCCGTCCAGAAATTCTGACCCCAGCCGAACTGGCCGAGACGGAAAAGAGCTGGGACGCGTGGCTCAAGACCCACAAAAAAGAGATCGTAGATCTCGACAATGAGAAAGCGCTCGAAAAGGCCAAGGCAAACAAGATGGTTCGCTCGAAGATCAAAAAAGCGCTAAAGAAGTCCGAACAGGAAGATGCGGACGAAGCGGAGATCGATGCCGTCGAAGAGGTTGTCGACGAAATCGAGCAGGAGTTCGCTCTCAATCCTGTCTTGATCGCAGAGGTGCCCAAGAGCGGCGATCGATGGCAGCAGGTCAATTTTGATCTGAAGTCGTACCAAGAATACTTCGGCGTTACCAAGGGCTCGACGAAACATCTGCGCTTTCATCAGGTCCACGACGACGGTTCCCTCGGTGAGCCGGAAAACCGTCAGATGTCGCCGTTAAAAGCCAGAACTACCGGTTTGAGGTTGGAGCCGCTCATGGGGTGCCGTACCCTGCAAAAGGCAATCCCATACTCGTATTCGAAAAGACCGCTGAGGATGAGTTCAACTATGTCCTTCTGATGCCGGGAGAAGCCGGGCACGCGGTGATGCAGAAATATCTAGACGAAAAATTCGAGCGAACGTCAAAGAAATTGCGAGTGCAGGTCACTGCCGGTGCTCTGAAAGAGGCATGGCCTGACGCTCCGTTCTTCCTCTAACGGCAGAGAAAGATGAGTTCGGCCTCCCCGGACGCGGCCCGGTGCAGGCGCGTTGCGTTGAGCTTCATATGGCTGAACTTGCCGACTGAAACGGTCTGTACATCGCTAAAATATTTGGCGGCAAGCGTTTGGATTTGGTCGATGCTCATGAACTCGCGGATGCGCCGCGTCGCCAGCATGAGGCGAATAAGATAACACCAACGGCGCTCCGATGCGCTTCACACCTGAGAAGAGTTGTTCAAACGCAGCGGGTGCCTGTGACTTGATGCAAAACGGCGATTGGTGTCGGTCAGCCCTGTACATGCCGCGGCTGAATGTTTCCGTTAATGCCCGTATGCGCGTAGTCGAAACACCTGGATCATCCCACAGGCACATCGTTTCGAGCACATGATAGAAGCGGCTGTAGTGGTCGCGTGTATAGGGAGGGTCAGCGTACACTGCACCTACCTTGCCAGTGATCTGTGAAAGTGCATCGGCGTAATCTGCGCGGATGACCTGGTGCTGTCGTGTCGCCTTTGGCAGCGATCGGTACCGAGCGAGCCACACAGCGAACAGTTCAAAGATGTCGATGGATCGATCGCGGATGATCTTTGCGATGAGATTCCGCTTGGGCTTCCCTTCCGCGTTGCGCGGCTTGATCGGCTGGGCAAATTGCTTTCCAACCGTATTCACTACCTCGCTGGCGGTGCTGATAATTGCGGCAAGAAAAATATCGCGCCGTCCTCCTTGCTCTTCGTGAGCGACGCTTAGGAGCGCGTCGAGGTCTCCCCATGTTGACAGACTTGCACACCACTCTGGATGTTAGAGGGAACGGAGAAAGGACTCATTCGGTCACTTTCCAGTCAGTGAAGGATCTCTCGACGGGTGGTCAGACGGACAATGCGATCATCCAGGGCGACAACCGCCTTGCGCTCGAACTTCTGAAATTGCGTTACGCGGGTAAAATTCGCTGCGCCTACATTGACCCTCCGTACAACAACCAGGAGCGTTACACCCATTACAAAGATGCTCAGAGCCATCAAATATGGCTTGCCGAGATCGTTGCGTGCGTGAAGCAGATCAGGCCACTCCTGCGCCCCGATGGCAGCTTGTGGGTATCAATCGACGATCGGCAGGTTCATTACCTGAAGGTGGCCCTCGACGAGGTGTTCGGGCGAGAGAACTTCGTCACGACGATCATATGGGAACAGCGTACCACCCGCGAAAATCGGAAGGTGTTCTCGAACAATCACGAGTACGTCTTAGTCTACGCAATGGACCTAGCGCAGTTCAAGGATAAGCGCGGCCTTTTGGATTGGGACGATGAGGTTTTTGCTCGCTTCAAGAACCCGGACGATGATCCCCGTGGCCCTTGGCAATCCGTTTCAGCCAACGTCCAGGCCGGGCACGCCACAAAGAGCCAGTTCTATGATGTGGTTGCTCCGAACGGCCGTAAACATAAGCCCCCCAAGGGCCGATGCTGGGTCTACAACGAAGCACGAATGAAACGGGAGATCGCCGATAATAACGTATGGTTTGGCAAGACAGGCGATTGCGTCCCTCGACTGAAGCGCTTTCTTCGGGACGCGCGCCGGGGGTTCACGCCGCAAACCCTTTGGCCCGCCGAAGAGGTCGGGACAAACGATCACGCGAAGAAGCATCTGCTTGAATTGTTTCCCCACCACGCCGTCTTCGACACTCCGAAGCCGGAAGCCCTCATCAAACGAATTCTCTGCATTGCCAGCGAACCAAATGATCTGGTCCTGGATGCATACCTTGGCTCCGGTACCACCGCCGCTGTCGCTCATAAGATGGGGCGGCGGTACATCGGGATTGAGCAGGGCGACCACGCAGCGACCCACTGTGTCGATCGCATCCGCAAAGTGATCGCGGGCGAAAAGGGCGGCGTGTCGGGCGAGGTAAGCTGGACAGGCGGTGGTTCTTTCCACTTCTACCGGCTCGGTCGCAAGGAGGACAGGACGAAGATAGCGGGCACTAAGAAGCCCCCCAAAGTCCACTCCGAAGCGCCGTAAAACGCACTGAACCCCATCGGCCTACTGATAAGAACGTGCCAACACTTCCCGGCTGTCGCTCAGTGTTCTGTTCCTGACGTGCCGTCCCTGCAGGTGGAGTTTGCGGATGCAATTTGACAACCGAATTAGTCCTGATCAAGCGGCTTGGCGGTTTCAATACTACCGCCCCTGCCTTAACCAATCCCAAGATTCCAGATGCAGTCTGCGATGGCGGTGCTATGATCCCCCGGGGTGGCTGGCGTGGCGTAATGGCGGGGCGTGGGTACAGCATTTTCGACACGGGGATCGGCCGATGCGGCATCGCATGGGGCGATAAGGGTATTGTCGGCGTGCAGCTGCCCGAGGCGCGGGAGATCGAAACCCGCCGACGGCTGTTCAAGCTTTACCCCGAGGCCCGCGAACTTCGCCCGCCGCTGATTGTCGAAATTGCAATCGAAGGCATCGTGGCGCTGCTGCGCGGCCAGCCCAGCGATTTCTCCGATGTCACACTCGATATGCAGGGTATCCCGGCGTTCAATCAGCGGGTTTACCAGTTCACCCGCACCATCCCCCGCGGCGAAACCCGCACCTATGGCGAAGTCGCCACCACGTTGCGGGCGTCTGGCGCGTCCCATTCGGTGGCGCAGGCGATTTCCCGCAATCCCTTCATGATCATCGTGCCGTGCCACCGCGTGCTCGAAGCCGGCAGCTATGCCGACAGGATTTCCCCTAACGGCGGCGCTATTTCCAAGCGCCGGCTGCTTTCGATCGAGGGCGCCGGCAGCCCGAACAGCAAGACCCTGTTCGACGTGCTGCTTCCCGTTGCTCCGCCGCGCCCGCAGGGTTAAAACGGCGGCATGGCCGCAACCACGCTGCTGCAGGGCAAATTCATCTCGGTATCCGACTTCCGCTGCGACGCCGGACCTGATGACACGCCATTCGCCGAACAACATCGCTGCCACTCGGTCTCCTTTGTGCGCAAGGGCAGTTTCGGCTGCCGCAGCCGGGGCCGGTCGTTCGAACTGGTGGCGGGATCGGTGCTGGTCGGCCATCCCGGCGACGAATATGTCTGCACCCACGACCATGTCTGCGGCGACGAGTGCCTGGCGTTTTTCCTGAGCCCCGAACTGGTGGAAGCGATCGGCGACCGGGCCGATGTCTGGCAGGTCGGCTGCGCGCCGCCGCTGCCCGAATTGATGGTGCTCGGCGAACTGGCCCAGGCGGCGGCAGAGGGCCGCAGCGACCTCGGGCTCGACGAGATCGGACAGGTCTTCGCCAGCCGTTTCGTCGAAGTCGTCTCGGGGCGGCGCGAGACGCCTGCGCCAGCCAGGGCCCGGGATCGCCGCCGCGCGGTGGAAGCGGCGTTGTGGATCGAGGCGCATTCGCACCGCGCCATCGATCTGGAAGACGCCGCGGCGGAGGCCGGCATCAGCCCGTTCCACTTCCTGCGGCTGTTCTCGGGCGTGCTCGGCGTCACGCCGCACCAGTATCTGGTGCGCTCGCGGCTGCGCCATGCGGCGCGGCTGCTGGCCGGCGATGAAAGCCCGATCACCGACATCGCCTACGATGTCGGCTTCGGCGACCTCTCCAACTTCGTGCGCACCTTCCACCGCGCCGCCGGGGTTTCCCCGCGAAAATTCCGCGAGGCCTCACGCGGAAAGCGCAAGATTTTCCAAGAGCGGCCTGGCCTGCACTGAGTAGGGTCATCTCCTGACCTCGCGCGTTTCCAAACGCGTTTCACTCTCACCGCCGTCATTGCGAGCGAAGCGAAGCAATCCAGTTTTTCTGGCGCGAAGAAAGCTGGATTGCTTCGTCGCTTTCGCTCCTCGCAATGACGAGTAGCACAAAGGATTACTTCACATGGCTTCCATCCGCAAAGACATCCCGATCGACGCAGATCCCGACGACGTCTGGGACGCCTTGCGCGATTTCGGCGCCCTGCATACGCGGCTGGTGCCGGGATTCGTGGTCGACACGCAGCTGGACGGCGACGCGCGCATCGTGACCTTCCATAACGGCAACGTGGCCCGCGAGTGGCTGGTCGATTGCGACGACGAACAGCGGCGGCTGGCCTACGCCATCATCGGCGAGCGGGTGAAGCATTACAGCGCGTCGGCGCAAGTTATCGCCGATCAAGTTACCGCCGATGGCGCAACACGCACCCGGCTGACCTGGATCGTCGACGTCCTGCCACACGACATCGGACCCTATATCGGCAGCCAGATGGACCTGGGGGCCCTCGCCATGCAAAAGGCTTTGGGACGCAAAATCGTCTACAGCCCGCCAACGTGATTTTCCGCACAGAAGGGACGCCTATCCTCCCCTAGCCTATCTTGCATGCGTCCGGTTTGCTCCGCCTTCCGCGGGGCTTGCGCATACGGGAGCTCGAACCATGACTGGAGCGGACAAAGTCGTGTGCCAGGCGGCCACGTTGCTGTTGCTGTTCACCCTGACATCGATGCCGGCGAAAGCTCAATTCGCCGGCCTTGGCGGCGGTGGTGGGGGCGACATGATGACCCAGATGGCGCCGATGCTCGAAATGATGAAGGCCAAAATGGGCAAGCGACGCTTCGGCATGATGATGCAGACCATGGGGCCGATGATGGGCCAGATGATGGAAGGCGGCGGCGGTATGGGCGGCATGCTCGGTGGCGGCGGTATCCCGGGTGGCTTCAGCGGCGGCAACATCATGGGCATGATGGGAGGCGATGGCGGCGGCGAGATGATGAGCATGATTCCGCAGTTGATGCGGATGGTCAGTTTCGGCGGCGGCCACCGTCATCACCGGCGGCGCTGATCGTCTTTCAGGACAGCACTGAGCGGACCTGCGGAACCGCTCCACCCTTCGGTTCCCACCGCGTCAGCATCACGCTTGAGGCGGACAGCAGGCCGAGCACCACCATCGAGGCCGCCGCCAGCGCGAAGAAATTCGCAGCGGTCGCGTCGTGCATGGACAGCCACCAGCCGCCGCCGGCCACGAACAACAGCCGTGCGGTTTGCGCGAATACCGGTCCAAAAACTTTCGCCGCTCCCTGCGATGAGAAATACATCGCGGTCGCCAGTCCGAGGAAGGCATAGAATGGCGCCGCGGTTGACAAATATAGCTGGCTGGCGGCGATCACGCCGGGATCACGGGTGAAGATGTTGACCCAGAGATCGGGAAAAATCGCAACCAGGGTTCCAAGCCCGCCCACCGAGCAGAATGCGACCTGTCCTCCAATCCGGGCGATGCGGCGCGCCCGCGCGATGCGGCCGGCGCCGATTGCCATTCCGACCATCGGCACCGACGCAATGCCGACCGCGAATGCGATCGAGGTCAACATGAATTCCAGCCGGGCGCCGATGCCGTATCCGGCGAGGATTTCGGTTCCGAACTGCGCCAGCATGTGGGTGAAGATGGTGATCGTCAGCACCGATTGCAGCGGCGAGAAGCAGGACACCGCGCCTACTTTCAATATATCGAAGAACATGCCGCGCTGAATCCCGAGGCCCCGCAGTCCGGGCATGACGCGGGCGCGGCCGGAAAAAATATACCACGCCATGATCGCGCCGGCGATCGAGTAAGCCGTCAGCGAACCCGCCGCCACGCCGGGCATGCCGAATTGCGGCACCGGTCCGAGCCCGAGGCCGAGTATGCCGCCGAGAACGATCTGGCAGGCGGCCGAGCAGAGCACGATCAGCGACGGCAGCTTCATGTTGCCGGTGCCGCGCAGGATCGCGCCAAGCGTATTCATCAGCCACGGAATCACGCCGCCGCCGAAGAAGATCTGGATGTAGCCGATGGCACGCGCCAGCACATTGCCGCGGCCGCCGAGCATTTCCAGCAGCGCCGGCCCGAAGATCAGCATGATGGCCGTGAATGTCAGGCCAAAGCCCGCGCCGATCAGCAGCGCATGCGCCGCGAGCGCGTTCGCGCGGTCCCTGTCGCCGGCGCCGAGCGCGCGCGCGATCGCCGACGACACGCCGCCGCCCATCGCGCCGCCCGACATCGTCATGGTCAGGATCACGAACGGAAACACCAGCGCCATCGCAGCCAGCAACTCCACGCCGAGCCTGCCGATATAGGAGGTCTCCGCGATCACCACGCAGGTGCCGGCGCTCAGCGCGATCACGTTCGGCCACGCCAGCCAGAGCAGCGTTCGCAGAATAGGGCCATCGAGCAGCGCATCGCGTGCCGATGCGGCCGGCGGCGGAAGCGGCGTCTCGTCCTCGGCTACTGGAATTTCGGCGACGCCGATATCGGACAATCTGGTTTCCCCCGGGCACGATCTGACCGTCGTGCCGCGCCGTTCCTAGCATCGTTCCCGCGCTATGCCATAGGCGTCAGGCGCAATGGCGCTCTGCGGGATTGCGGACGTCTGCGAAAACGCGAGGACTTAACCGATCGACCACACAAACGGCGGCTTGCCGCCGGCCGCCGGCCTCATATCGACCGCGATGTGGCGGCCGCAGCCGGCAGCAAGGCCTTCGAACAATCCTTCAAGCACCCTGGCGCAGGCCGGATGATAATCACCGACATCGGCCATCAGCTTCCAGGTCTGTTGCCTGATTTCGAAAGTTCCGCCGGACTCGCTGATATCGGCGACATCGTCCTGCGCCTCAAACAGCAGCGCGCAGGAATGCCACAAAATCTTTCGCAGTTCCGCGGCCCATCGCAAAACCGCGCGCGATCTCGTCGAAATACTGCATGCCGATCAGCTTGCCGGTAAGGTGCAGGAGATAGCCGGCGTCTTCCGGGCCGAACAATTGCACCATCACGGGTGCTGCGGTCCGCACATATTCCATCGCGTAATTGCGATAGGCTTTTTCCAGCCGCGGCTTCGGCCAGCTCGCGACCGGCAACGCCGGCGCCGTCGCGGGATCGAACAGCGGCGCTTCGAGATGGCGCGCGAACACCAGGCGCTGATCGAGCTCGAGCGGATGATCATATTCGCAGTAATAGCCTTCGAGCCCGTCCTGTCCGTCGACGCTCTGCTTGGTGCAGACGAAGCCGAGATTGGGATTGCCGAGCGCGACGCCATTGTTGGCGTGCCATCCCCGCAGCATCGCGCGCGACACTTCGCCGGGCACGCCGCAGATCGCGGTGCCTCTCCAGATCCAGCGCGGCGGCGGATAGCGGATCCAGGCCTTGCGGTCGGTCTCGTACATGTATTCGACGCTGACGCCGCCGATCCAGTTGGAGAGATAATGATATTGCGCGGCCGCCACCGCCGGCGGCAGATGGCTCAGGCCCAGTTTCTCCAGGCCGGGCAGGAAGCGTTCCTGCTGCTGGCGGCGAAACACCCGGAACACGAATTCGGCGGCGTCCGCGGTGCCGCGCCGCGTCACGACGGTGAGAATGAGGCCGGTGAAATAAGCGTGATAGAGATCGGCGACGCTGCGCCATTTCAGCCATTGCGCTTCGCGCGTGTCGGTCGCCGCAGTCATCGCACTTTACACCCGAAAATGCTTGCTCAGCTTCAGGCCCTGCGCCTGGTAGTTCGAGCCGATGCGCTGGCCGTACATGGAATCGGGCCGCGCCAGCATTTTCTCGTAGATCAGGCGGCCGACGATCTGGCCGTGCTCGAGAATGAACGGCACTTCGCGCGAGCGGACTTCCAGCACCGCGCGCGAGCCCTGCCCGCCGGCGCCGGCATAGCCGAAGCCGGGATCGAAGAAGCCGGCATAGTGCACGCGGAATTCGCCGACCAGCGGATCGAACGGCACCATCTCGGCGGCGTAGTCCGGCGGCACCTGCACGGCTTCCTTGGAGGCAAGGATGTAGAACTCGCCGGGATCGAGAATGAGGCTGCCGTCGGGCCGCGCCGAGATCGCTTCCCAGAATTCGTCGACCGCATAGCCGCCGCGGCGATCGATATCGACCACGCCGGTGTGGCGCTTGGCGCGGTAGCCGACGAATCCGTTGGAGCTTTCGCCGGAAAGATCGACGCTCAGCGCCACGCCGTTGACGAGATCGGCGTCGTCGGCATCGACCAGCCGCTCCAGATCATGCAAGGCGTCGAGTTCATCGGCGTTGAGGATCGCATCGCCGGTGCGAAACCGTACCTGAGAGAGCCGCGATCCCTCGCGCAGCAGCACCGGAAATGTTTTCGGACTGATCTCGGCATAGAGCGGACCGTGATAGCCGGCGCCGATCATGTCGAAACGGCGCGTGCCGTCCGCGATCACGCGGGTGAACACATCGAGCCTTCCGGTGGAGCTTTTCGGGTTGGCGGCGGCGACGATTTCCGGCGGCAGCGCGAGACTCTCCAGCAGCGGCACAATGTAGACGCAATTGGTTTCCAGCACCGCGCCATCGGTGAGATCGATTTCGTGTAGCTTCAATTCGTCGATGCGTTCAGCCACCGTCGAACCCGGCCCCGGCAGAAAGCTCGCGCGCACCCGGTAGGCGATATCCCCGAGACGCAGATCGAGGCTTGCGGGCTGGATCTGGCTCTCGACAAAGGGATAGGCCGGCAGGATCAGCCCGGCATCCGCCATCGCCGCGATCATGCGGTCGGGCAGAATGCCATTGGCGCCGGATGGAAGCGTAAACGACAAGGGGCTGATCCTCGGGATGATCGAGCATCCGACGCTGAAAATAGGGAGTTTTAACCGGTTATCCGATGGCCGCCTTGACGGAAAGGGCGCGACGGAATAAGAGCATGACTTATCCCGTGGTGATTTGAGCCGGCCGGCTTGCAGCCACGTTAAACAAGTCGCTAAACAGGCCGGGGACACGTGTGATCCCGGCCTGTGGAATTTTTCCAGGCCGGTTTTTTTGTGACCATTTTCCGGTGGTCACGATGGAGGTCACATGTCGAAAGTTGCCACACCCACGTCGCCCACCGCCCGCTACCGTCCCGAAACCAGGCTGGTCCATTCCGGCACGTTGCGCTCGCAATTCGGCGAGACATCCGAGGCGCTGTTCCTGACCCAGGGCTTCGTCTACGACAGCGCCGAGCAATGCGAGGCGCGGTTCAAGGGCGAGGACCCCGGCTATCTCTATTCGCGCTTTTCCAATCCCAACGTGGCGATGTTCGAGCGCCGCATGATCGAGCTCGAAGGCGCCGAAGCCGCGCGTGCCACCGCCACCGGCATGGCCGCGGTGACGACGGCCATTCTGGCGCCGCTGAAAGCCGGCGATCACGTGGTGGCCGCCAAAGCGATGTTCGGCTCCTGCCGCTACGTGGTCGAAGACCTGCTGCCGCGTTACGGCATCCAGTCCACGCTGGTCGACGGCCTCGATCTCGATCAATGGCGCAAGGCGATGCGGCCGAACACCAGAAGCTGCTTCCTCGAAAGCCCGACCAATCCGACGCTCGACGTGCTCGACATCTCGTCGATCGCCGGGATCGCGCATCAGGCCGGCGCGCGGCTGATTGTCGACAACGTGTTTGCGACGCCGATCTGGCAGAGCCCGCTCTCGCTCGGCGCCGACGTCGTGGTGTATTCCGCGACCAAGCATATCGACGGCCAGGGCCGCTGCCTCGGCGGCATCATCCTGTCGTCGGAGGCGTTCATCGCCGAGCACATCCACAACTTCATGCGCCAGACCGGCCCGTCGATGTCGCCGTTCAATGCCTGGATCCTGCTGAAGGGGCTGGAGACGCTGGCGATCCGGGTTCGCGCCCAGACCGAAACCGCCGCGGCCGTCGCCGACGCACTGGCAAGCCACCCGAAGATTTCGCGGCTGCTCTATCCCGGGCGAGCGGATCATCCGCAGGCTGACATCGTGAAGAAGCAGATGCGCGCCGGCTCGACGCTGGTCGGCTTCGAGGTCAAGGGCGGCAAGGCGGCGGCGTTCCGTTGTCTCAATGCGCTGAAGCTCGCGCGCATCTCCAACAATCTCGGCGACGCCAAGAGCCTCGTCACCCATCCGGCCACCACCACCCATCAGCGGCTGACGCCGGAAGCGCGCGCCGAACTCGGCATCAGCGAGGGTTTTGTCCGGTTCTCGGCCGGGCTGGAGCACCGCGACGACCTGATCGAGGATTTGCACGCGGCGCTGGAGTTGGCGTGAATGTTGTCGTCCCGGCCAAGCGAAGCGCGAGCCGGGACCCATAACCACAGGGCGTAGTGTTAAAGAAGGTGTTGACCACCATCTTTCATCCGCACGGCCGCGGTGTATGGGTCCCTGCTTTCGCAGGGACGACAGTATGATCACATCGGCCGGTAGGTCTGCACATTGGTCGGCACGTTGACGCCGAGCTTGATCTGGCCCACCGACTTGATGATGTCGTCGCCGAGCAACTGCGCGAAGCAGGCGTAACCCCAGTCGTTCATATGCAGGCCGTCGGCGATCACGAAACTGTCGATCGGCAGCGCCTGCTTTTCGTGCCACTCGCGCATCACCTCGAAGCGCGGGAAAAAACCGACATGGCGGAGTTCGGCGATCCTGCCGATCAGCTTCACCATCCGGCTGGCGCTTTCGGCGCGTTCGGTGACCTTCGGCGAATATTGCGGATCGACCAGCACCAGATCGGCGTCCGCCGCCTGAATGCGCTCGGTGCCCTGCTCCACCAGATTGGCGGTCTCGGTAGGATCGAGGTTGCGCAGCACGGCGTTGGTGCCGACCTGCCAGATCACGAGATCTGGCTTCAAATCGAGCACTGCAACCTGCAGCCGCTTCATCATTTCAGGCGCGTCCTCGCCCCCCACCCCGCGATTGACGACGGTGATGTCGGCGGTCGGATACTGCCGGTGCAGTTGCGCCGCGAGACGATTGGGATAGGTGAATTCAGGCGACGTCGTGCCGAAACCGGTGGTCGAAGACGATCCGAACGCGACGATCACCACCGGCTCCCCCGAAGCGAGCTTGCCCGCCACGTGCGGCAGCGAGCCCACGGGATTGGCGGCGCCCTTGGGCGGCAGGCAGGGCACGCGGCTGAAAATGTCGGCGGCCGATTTCGCGACCTCCTTCACCTTCTCGATCGCCTTGGCGGTGAGGGTCTTTTGCCGCGCGGGATCGGCGCTGTCAGATCTGGCGACATCGGTTGACGCGGGTGCTTGCGCAGCCGGGCGGCTTGCGCGTATGCGGGCGGGATCGATGCCGGCGCCAGCAGCAGGACCGCGACCGCGGGTGCGGCCATCATGGTGGCGAGGCAAAAAGGGCGACGGCGACGCATTAACGCTGGATCCTCAATTCTGCTGGGCCGGATCGACATGAGCCGCGTCGACCACGAATTTTGACAACGCGCGGCCGAGGCAATTGTGAACCCGCTTGGCGAAGTCCAGTCCATTCGAACTGCTGAACAGGTCGAAATCGCCGGAGTCGTTCCAGTTACGCATGATGGCGAACCGGTCGAACAGCGGAACGTCGTGCTGTTGCGCCACCACGCGCATGTTATCCAGGTAGGGAGGCGCAGAAATCATCGTCTCCGTGCGCGGGCTGTATTGCAAATTCATTAAAACCACGTCGGCTCCCGCATTTTGCAGCGCAGCAACACCTTCGTCGACCGCGCTTCTAAAATCATCGGGATCGACCGAACGCATAGCATCCACGGTGCCGGTCTGCCAGATAACCAAAGTAGGCTTTTTGTCTTCCACCAGCTTGCCGAGACCGCCGGCGGCTTCTTCGGCGGTTTTCTTGGTTTGCAGCTCCACCGATACGTTAACCGTAATCGAGGGCAGCTTCTCCTTCAGGGCTGCCTGCAACCGGGCCGGGTAGGCGCTGGCCTCCGACGCCGGGATGGTCGAGGAGCGGCTGCCGATTACCAGAACATCCAGCGGATGACCGCTTTTCACGGCCTCCGCGACCTTGGGCAGCGCGCTCTCGCTGGTCAGCAAATAGGCCGGAACGTCGCAGGTCTGGGCGGCGTCCTCGGCGCGGGCGGGCGCCAGGGTCGAAAAACCGGCCAGCAACATCAGGCCCAGCACAGCCGCTGAGTTGGATTTCATGATCCCCCTCCCGCCAGATCGGCGTTGCCGCCGGTGCTTCTGGCTCGCGAGCCACCCTTGTCGGCGGCGTATTTGTACCATGAAAACAGCCACGCCGCGGCGGACATGATCAGGATTCCGGAAATACTGATAACGAAATGCATGACGGCGCCGCCTGAAATTTCAGCAAGCAGGAAGTGCCCGGCGAACGCCAGGAACACGCCGAGGCAGAAAATCTCCAGCGAATGCTGCCCGCACAGGATCAGCGGGCGCAGCCAGGGCGACTTCAGCCCAGGCCAGTCCCTGGGCAGAAAGCGCACGGTGATGGCCGCCAGCGCCAGAAAATGTGCGAACCGGAGCACGTCGAGATCGGTCTTGTTGATCGGATACATCCACTGCTCGAGCCAGCGCGGCATCAGATAACTTAACTGCGGCAGATGCCATGTCAGCGTGACGCAGAACGCCGCGAACAGATAGGCAGCCGAAATCCACAGCGTGATCGGCGACGACAGGATCCGCGACATCCGCTTGGCGCCGCCGAGCGCGCACCATGCGCCGAACACGAACAACAATTGCCAGGCAAACGGATTGAACGCCCAGACGCCGTTCGGGTAGGCGCTCAGATACAGGTCGTATTCCCAGGTCAGCGCATAAAGCGCCACCGAAAGCGCCAGCGTGACGTCGGCTCGCCACTTCATCAGCCACAGGATAAAGGGCAGAAAAAACATCAGCACGATATAGAGCGGCAGCACATCCATGTTGACCGGACGAAATCTCAGCAGCAGCGCCTGGACGATGGTGACGTCCGGCTGCTTGAGGAAATCCATGATCCCCATTTCTTCCGAGTACAGCGGATTGTCGAAGCTGGTGGCGACGTAGGATATCTCCGCCAGAAAGATCGTGAACAGGAACACATGCGCGACGTAAATCTGCCAGACCCGCCGCAGGATGCGCGCGGTCGCCACCACGAAGCCCGGACTCCAGCATGGCGCGGCCATACACGAACGCCGCGGTGTAGCCCGAAATGAAAATGAAGATTTCGGTGGCGTCGCTGAAACCGTAGTTGCGGATCGTGAACCACGTCAAAAGATTGGGCGGCAGATGATCGATGAAGATCAGCCACAGCGCCAAGCCGCGAAACAGGTCGAGCCGCAGTTCGCGCTCGCCGGCAGGAACCGCGATCGCCTGCGCCAGCGAGACCGGCGGCGCCGCATCCTGCGCCACCAGTTCGGCTGGTCCCGCAAGCGGCGGTCCGGCAACTTGATCGGCAATGGACGTCATATCGATATCGCACCGTCTGGACAGGTCGGCTTTACGATTAGCACCGATCGAAAGATAGTATCGGCTGACAAGTTGCAAGCAAGTTGCGGGGCTTGAGGCCGGCCGGCGGCGCTTTAGATGGGAACTATGTTGAAACCGCGATCAGCACTGCATCGGCACAGCGCCGCCGAGGCCATCCCGGCGATTTGGTTGTAGCAGGACTTTTCGCTAGGATACCCCACGAATTCTCCGAAAAGTCTCCCGCATGTACCGCGCCGTTACCCGCCAGATCGAAGTCACCGTCGAGCCGAACTTCGAGCCGGACCGCTCGTCGGCGGAAAAACGTCAATATTTCTGGTCCTACACCATCGTCATTACCAATGTCGGCGAGGAGACGGTGCAGTTGCGGACCCGGCACTGGATCATCACCGACGCCTCCGGCCGCAAACAGGAAGTTCGCGGCGAGGGCGTGGTCGGCGAGCAGCCGGTGCTGGCACCCGGCGGGCGCTTCGAATATACCAGCGGCGTGCCGCTCACGACAGCGTCGGGCTTCATGTCCGGCCGCTACCAGATGGAGACCGATAGCGGCGAACGGTTCGAGATCGACGTGCCGACATTCTCGCTCGACGGTCCCGACAGCAAGCGGACCCTGAATTAAGGGGGGAATGGCCGGAACCGGTCATTGACGCCAGTATCCTGTTAAGTATCAATGAGCGCGCGTCCTTCGAACAACGGGTTTGGTTCTGGCTGACGGTTTTTTCCGGAAATCGTCGATTGCGAATCGTCAAGGCGACGGTCGTTCGATCGCGATGGCCAACAAGACAAATGGGCAGGGCAGGATGGCTAATCAGGACAAGGTATCTCTTTCGCTTGCCGTCGAGCGCGATCTGCGGCTCGACCTGTTCCGCGGCATCGGGTTGTGGATGATCTTCCTCGATCATATTCCAGACGATTTCGTCTCCTGGTTGACCCTGCGCAATTACGGCTTCAGCGACGCCGCCGAGTTCTTCGTCTTCATCTCCGGTTATCTTGCCGGCTACATCTACGGTCCGATCATAGGCGCCGGGAATTTTCTCGCCGCCCTCAAGCGGCTGTGGACCCGCGTCTGGCAGATGTACGTTGCCCACATCATGCTGTTTCTGCTGTTCACGGCGCAGATCGCGCGCACCGTGAGGAAATTCGACAACCCGATGTATGAAGATGAATTCAATGTTCACAATTTTCTTCAGCATCCGGACATTCTGATCGGACAGGCGCTGACGCTGCGCTACAAGCCGGTCGACCTCGACGTGCTGCCGCTCTACATATCCCTGATCGCGGCTGCGCCGTTTATCCTGTGGTGCCTATTGCGCCGCCCGAACTGGACCTTGCTCGCCTCGGTGCTTCTGTACATCGGGGCGCGCATATTCGACTGGAATTTTGCTTCCTATCCTCCCGGCACACACTGGTACTTCAATCCGTTCGCCTGGCAACTGATGTTTGTGTTCGCGGCCTGGTGCGGCGTCGGAGGCATCAAGCAGATTCAGTTCATTGTCCAGTCGCGCGCGGCGCTGATCGTGGCCTTTGCGTGGATGGCCTTCTCGTTCCTGATCGTGATGACCTGGCACCTCCCGTTCCTCGATGCCATGGTGCCGAAATGGATGATCAAGGCGATCTATCCGATCGACAAGACCGACCTCGATATGCTGCGTTTCACGCATTTCCTCGCGCTGGCGCTGGTGATCAGCCGGTTTTTTCCGCGCAGGGCGGAGATACTCAGCTCCAAATGGCTGCGTCCGATGGTGCTGTGCGGCCAGCATTCGCTGCCGCTGTTTTGTTTCGGCGTATTCCTGTCCTTTGGCGCGCACTGGATCCTGGTTCAGCACGCCCAGAACGGTGCGCGCGCGCTCTGGATGCAGCTGCTCGTCAGCGTCGGCGGCATCCTGATCATGATCGGGCTCGCCTGGCTTCTGGAACGGGCCGAGAAGGTCCCCGATCTGTTCGTCGATGCGAGCGAGACCGAGGTGCCGCAAGCGGCGGCGATGGAGACCGGAAAGGCGTGACCCCTGGTGCTCCGCCGGGAGCGGGGCGTGACGCTGTTGGGGAAACGCAATTTTTTCGCGTGAATTGTCATCGGAGGAATCCATGTCCAGACGTCTATTGATCCTTGCCGGCATGTTGCTGTTTTCGATCTCCGCGGCATCGGCGCAGGCACCGTCACCCGACGCCATGAACGTGGCGCGCACCCTGGTGACGACCATGAAGTTGCCCGAGCAGTACAAGGCGCTGCTGCCCGCCATCCTGCTCGGCCTCAGGCGCGAACTGACACAGGACCGGCCGGAGATCGAGCGCGACTACGATACCATGAAGCCCATGATCGAGGCTGCGTTTACGCCTTACTATACGGCGATGCTCAACGACGTCGCCGCCGTCTATGCCAGCAGCTTCACGGTCGCCGAGATGCGCGAGATGGAGACCTTCTTTCAGCGGCCCGCCGGGCAAAAATATCTCGAAAAGTCGCCGGCCGTCATGCAGCAGACCAGCAAGGTAACCCAGGATGCCAGCCGCAAGGCGGCCGATGACCTTCGCGCACGCTTGACCCAGGCGCTGCGCGAGAAGGGCCATAAATTGTGACGGGCGTTGCGTAGGGATTTTCAACGTCGTCCCTGCGAAAGCACAACGACGCCGGCAGATTTGAATTTCAAACAGCCCATCAACGTCATTGCTAGGCAGCCCTTGCGACAAACAATCGTCAGCCCACTTATCGGGCGAACAGTGAAGGAACTCTGGAATACTGGTCGCCCCGCTTCGCGAGGACGACAACGGAGAGCATCGCGCGATTGCGTTGATGGAATATGAGTTCGCGTTCTCGCGGCGTGAACCGCCCGAGTTTTAAATGTCGCTCCGCCCGCAGAGGGCGCAGGGAATGCCGGGCGCTCGACGCACCCGCAGCCCGGCGTGCAAAAATAGAAAAGCACACCAGTGTAGTCACTACGGTCACATCGGGTTAGCCCGACATTCCCCGCACAATGGTTTACGGCTTATACGTATTCTCCCCGGTGAGCTCGCTCTGTTGCCACCGTCGCTGTGCGATTTGTCTTCGCCAACTTGACACCGGCGTGAGGGTGTCAGGACCACACGATTTCGCCGTCCGCGTCGGCGCTGTTCGTCAATAGCACCAACCACGTCCACCGCATCCCGCTCCGCGTCCGTGACGATCGCGAGCCGCCCCTTTGGAAGGAACGGGACGGCATAGGTATATTCGCTAAATCCGAACGAGTCAAGTCAAATTTTGAAAATCGGAATAAATTTGCAACCTGTAGCCCCGGGTAGACCGGAACGAAACCCGGGGCCGTTAAAGTCAACCGGCGGCGATCCCCAACGCCGCAAGCAGAGGCTTTAGCCACGCCCATCCCTGCGGTAGCGCGCCGGACAATCCGATCGCCGCACTGCTCAGACCGGTGATGAGTGACGTTGCGACTGCTTTCGAGATGTGTGTCTCGACGGCTTCCACACTTTTTTTACCTATACCGAGAGCCCGCTGCCCCAGAAAGCTGACAACATTTTCCACGCTTTTGACAGCTCCAAAAACGACGGTCTTGGTTGCCCCCGAACGATCGCGGACGGCCTCAGCGAGGAAGCGAAAACTGGCTGGCAACTCAGGATGGAAGTACTGCGGCCGCCGCTCCATAAGTTCTGCCATTACTTCCATTGCATCGGCAACCGTTTCCCGATCCGCGTTGGCTTCGCCCGTAGTGCTTTCATTCGCCTGCTTATGAAACTCGGACCACCGCTCAAGCTTGTCGACACCCATCTTGAGAGCGACACGGAGCCTATCAATATCCTCAAGCTGAGCGGCATTGAGCACAGGCATGTCTTCGCCACCCGTTCGGTAGGCCGCCATCAGTCCCTCGAACCGCTCGATTTCGTAGCCGATGCGAAATTGGCGTTCCTTCACTTCCTCAATTTCGCCCGGCAGAAGTTTGCCGAGCGCCAATAGCCGGTCACGGACGCGGCTGTGATTGGTGCCCTTGGCAAAATCGGAAGCCGTCAGTTCATCAACGTGATCGACGACAGGATCGCGCCACGCCTTGAAATCGCGCTCACTGGCGTTGAGCGCACTATCGCGGTCGCTGGCTTTAGCTACTTTTCCATCCCGCTCCTCTACCCGGACGGGAGCCGGAGACTGATCGGGAATTTTCGAACGCCTAAGCTCGGCGAGCCGCCGCGCGATTTCTGTATTGACCGTCTGGGCGCCATCTTCCCAGGGAAGTAGGCCGGAAATATCGGTATAGGCTGCATCAACGGTTTCGGCGGCGTCGCCATGCGGTTCCCCGATCGCGAAGGACTCATACCAATCGATCCAGACCTGCCAGTGAGAGCCGAGCGTCATCAATTTACGGCGAAGCTGTTGCCACGCCTCCGAGACTTCCGCCGGGGCGGGGAACGGCCAAAGCTGCTCGCGCGCCAATTGCTCCGTCGTCAGCACACCATCGTACAGTTGTTGTGCATCGTGATTGACTGCGGCGTAGGCGGCGGCAGCGAGGCTGGCAGCGGTGGTGGCGTCGACGTGGACGTAGGTATTGACGGCGCAGGCGGTGGCGTGGGCGGCGGAGTAGGCAGCGACGTCGGCGGCGGCGGCGAGGGCGGCGGGGACGGCGGCGGAGGGGGGCGCGGGGACGTTGACGGCGGCGGCGGTGGCGGCGGCGGCGGCGGCGGCTCCGATTGCGCTGCGTGGATATTTGGCGGCAAACCGCGCAACTGCGGCTGTACGAAATACGTGCAAACCGATGGAAGCAAGGTCTTCATTATCTTTCACATGAAGCGAGCGTAACGCCGCGCGCGCTGCAATTGTCACGGACCATTCGCGTGGCTGTTTCAACAGCCACCTCTCGAGCGCGTCGCTGTCTCTTAAGTCGGGCGGGCCGGAACCCTCCTGAAGCAGTTCCTTCGTCGATTTCGCCATCGTTCTACATATCCCTGACGGTGCGCGAATGCGGCCACATGGTTCGAGACGGCGCTGACACGCCTCCTCTCACGAAGTGCCGGTGTTCGGCCATTGTCTAAAGTTTGTCATGCCCGGCCTTGCGCCGGGAGCATCCACGTCCTGGCACACGCAAGCAAACAAGACGTGGATGGCCGGGACGAGCCCGGCCATGACGAAGCGAATTGCATACGCGTCCCTCCCTGGCTAGCTACTCCACGCCGGCTTCCTGTGGCGTGAATTCGTAGACCGAGCTGCAGAACTCGCAGGTCACGATCACCTTGCCGTCCTTGACCATGTCGGCGCGGTCTTTCGGCGCGAAGCTTGTCAGCATCGCCGTGACGGCGTCGCGCGAGCAGGAGCATTGCGCGCGCAGCGGCAACGGCGGAAACACGCGAACGCCGCGTTCGTGAAACAGCCGGTACAGCAGCCGCTCGCCCGACAGGTCCGGATCGATCAGTTCGACGTCCTCGACGGTCGCAATCAGCGACTGGCCTTCGACCCAGGCGTCGTCTTCCGCAACCTTGGGAGCCACTACGCCTTCCGGCGCGTCGCCGGGATGCAGATCGGGCTGCCGCGCCCGCTCCGGCGCCTTGGGCAGGAATTGCAGCAGCATGCCGCCGGCGCGCCAGCGATGCTTCGGGCCATCGCCGCCGCCGCGCCATTCCTCGCCGACCGCCAGCCGCACCCGGGTCGGGATCTGCTCCGAGCGCAGGAAATATTCATGCGCGGCGTCTTCCAGGCTGCCGCCTTCGAGCGCCACCAGCCCCTGGTAGCGGCTCATGTCCGGCCCCTGATCGATGGTCATGGCGAGATGACCATGACCCAGCAGCGCGCCGGTGTCCTGACCGTCCTTGAGCCGCTTGGCATCGAAGCGCGCATAGGCGCGCAGCCGATCCGGCGCCTGGAAGTCCACGATCATGAACGACACCGGACCGTCGGTCTGGGTTTGCAGAATAAAGCGGCCGTCGAACTTCAGCGAGGAGCCGAGCAGGGTCGTGAGCACGATCGCCTCACCGAGCAGCTTGGCGACCGGCGCGGGGTAATCGTGCTTGGCCAGGACATCGTCGAGCGCGGGGCCGAGCCTTGTCAGCCGCCCGCGCAGATCGAGCGAGGCCACCTCGAACGGCAGCACGGCATCGTCGACCGGGACGGAAGACGGCGCGCGGATCGGAGCTTGCTGGGGGATTTTGATGTCGGGGGAGGATGGGGTCATGGCGCTTTATTTGGGGTCGGCGGGCTGGAATCGGAAGAGGCGTGCGGCGCGCGATAACCTCTCGGCGGGTCGTCCCCCGCGCACGCGGGGACCCATAATACCCGGTGTTTATCGTGAAGAACGGCGTCTCACACATCGCGAAAAATGAGAGATCACGCGGTATGGGTCCCGGCTCGCGCTTCGCTTGGCCGGGACGACGATGGTGGGCCTGCGCCAGGACAACATCCCAATCACGCCACCGCGTCGAAGCACCAGGCCAATATGCCCTTTTGTGCGTGCAGGCGGTTTTCCGCCTCGTCGAACACCACCGACTGCGGGCCGTCGATCACCTCGTCGGTGACTTCATCGCCGCGATGCGCCGGCAGGCAATGCATGAACAGCGCGTCGGGTTTGGCCAGCGACATCAGCTTGGCGTTGACCTGATAGGGTTTCAGGAGATTGTGACGGTGCTCGCCGTCCTTGTCGCCCATCGAGAACCAGGTGTCGGTGACCACGCAATCGGCGCCGCGCACCGCCGCTTCCGGATCGTTGCCGAGCACAATCGAGGCTCCGGTAGCCTTGATCCAGTCCTTCATCGCCTTGTTCGGCGCAAGCTGCGGCGGAGTCGCGACGTTCAGTTTGAACTTGAACCGTTCCGCCGCATGGGCCCACGACGCCAGCACGTTGTTGTCGTCGCCGCTCCACGCAATGGTGCGGCCTTCGATCGGGCCGCGATGCTCCTCGAAGGTCATCAGGTCCGCCATCACCTGACAGGGATGCGAGCGCCGCGTCAGTCCGTTGATGACGGGCACGGTGGCGTGCGCGGCGAGCTCCAGCAGCGAATCGTGGTTGAGTATGCGGATCATGATGGCGTCGACGTAGCGCGACAGCACCCTGGCGGTGTCGGCGACGGTCTCGCCGCGGCCGAGCTGCATTTCCGCACCGGTCAGCATGATCGATTCACCGCCGAGCTGGCGCATGCCGACGTCGAACGACACCCGCGTGCGTGTCGAGGGTTTTTCGAAAATCATCGCCAGCGTCTTGCCTTCGAGCGGCCTTTTGGATTTCTCATGCGCCTTAAGCTTCGCCTTCATGGCGACGCTGGCGGCCAGCATGTTGCGCAGTTCCTTGGTCGGCAACTCGCTGAGATCGAGAAAATGGCGCAGCGCCTGGCTCATGGCGCCGCCGCCCGTTTCGACCGATCGCCGGAAAGCGTCACGCAGGCGCGCTCCAGCCGGGCGACCAATTCCTCGATCTCGGCCTCCGTCACGATCAGGGGCGGCAGGAACCGCACGACATTTTCGCCGGCGCCGACCGTGAGCAGCTTTTCGTCGCGCAACGCGGCGACCAGATCGCCCGACGGCACCACCGCCTTCAACCCGATCAGCAATCCTTCGCCGCGCACTTCAGCCAGCACGGCCGGATGGCGATCGACCACGGACGCCAGCTTCTGCTTGAGCAGCAGCGACATCTTCTGCGCGTGCTCGAAGAAACCGGGCGCGAGCATCACGTCGAGCGTCGCGTTGGCCGCAGCAATGGCCAGCGGGTTGCCGCCGAAGGTCGACCCGTGGGTACCCGGTGTCATCCCAATGGCCGCCTCGGCGGTCGTCAGACAAGCGCCGATCGGAAAACCGCCGCCCAGCGCCTTCGCCAGCGACATCACGTCGGGCGTCACGCCGATGCGCCTGTAGGCAAACAGATCGCCGGTGCGGCCCATGCCGGTCTGCACCTCGTCGAACACCAGCAGCAGGCCGTTATCGTCGCAGAGCTTGCGCAAGTCCCGGAAGAATTGATGTGGAGCGGCGCGCACGCCGCCTTCACCCTGCAGCGGCTCGATCAGGATGCCGGCAGTCTGTGGCCCGATCGCCTTCTTGACGGCTTCGAGATCGCCGAGGGTGACCTGGTCGAAGCCGTCCATCGGCGGCCCGAAACCTTCGAGATATTTCGCGGACCCGGTCGCCGCCAGCGTCGCCAGCGTGCGGCCGTGAAACGCGCTGTCGAAGGTGATGATCCGGTAGCGTTCCGGATGGCCTTTCGCGAAATGATATTTGCGCGTCACCTTGATGGCGCACTCCATCGCCTCGGCGCCGGAATTACAGAAGAACACGAAATCGGCAAAGCTTTGCTCGCAGAGCCGCGCGGCGAGCTTGTCGCCGTCCGGGCTCTTGAACAGATTCGACATGTGCCAGAGTTTGGTCGCCTGCTCCTGCAACGCTGCTATCAGATGCGGATGGCAATGGCCGAGCGCATTCACCGCGACGCCTGAGGTGAAATCGAGATAGCGCTCGCCATTGGTCGCGATCAGCCATGCGCCCTCGCCGCGTTCGAAACCGAGATCGACCCTGGCGAATACGGGAAGCAGATGCGACGTCGCGCTCTTGGTCATGGCGATCACTGAAGGTTGGGGCTGACCGCGGTGCGCGCATTGGCGCGATCGCATCGACAACCAGCCCGGAAAAACAAAACGTGCCGCCTTTTCGGGGCGGCACGTGAGAAGCATTCTATGCGCGCGGCGAAAACTGTCAACCTCCAATGGAACCCGCAGGGCCGCGAATCGGTTGCTGATGCATAAGGTGTGGACGCGTCAAGCCTGAACTCTGCGCTGGAGTCACGGCATATTGTAGTTTGTGATTAGTCGGATACGACATCTCGTCGGCAGTTAATCCTCGATAGTTCCAGTATTGGCGTACACGCCCGGGCAGCTTTTCGCGCCCGGCGAGGCCTAAGGGATTCTGTCTGCAGGGATTTCTGAGATTTGGAGTCGCCCCGCCGCTTCGAGAATGGCCGGCGCGACACGGAGGGAAAAGTGCGATGACGGTGTTAACCTGGACCGACGATCGCGTCGAACAATTGAAGAAACTCTGGGAAGGTGGACTTTCGGCCAGTCAGATCGCCGCGGAACTCGGAAATGTGACCCGAAACGCCGTAATCGGCAAAGTTCACCGCTTGGGCCTGTCCGGCCGCGCCAAGAGCCCCTCGTCCGCAGCGCCGCGCCAGCGCAAGGTCCGCCCCGCCCAGCACATGATGCGCGTCTCGCGCCCCGCGTCGCGCGGCAACACCGCGCTGGCCCACGCGTTCGAAACCGAGATGGAGCCGGATCCCATCGCCTACGACAACGTGGTTCCAATGAGCCAGCGCCTGTCGCTGCAGGAACTGAACGAGGCGACGTGCCACTGGCCGATCGGCGATCCCTCCAGCCCGGATTTCTTTTTCTGCGGCGGCAAGGCTCTGGTCAGCCTGCCCTATTGCGCGCATCACTCGCGGATCGCCTACCAGCCAGCCAGCGACCGCCGCCGCCAGCCGCCGAAGCCGACGCGATAAAGCGCTACATTTCCAGTGTCGTCCCCGCGAACGCGGGGACCCATAACCACAGGCTTTCGTGGTTATGCCAAGCTGGTGCTCCAGCTGTTTTTCAACATCGACATCGGTGGTATGGGTCCCGGCTCGCGCTTCGCTTGGCCGGGACGACGATAGATATTTTGCGCGTCGTCCTACTCCGCCGCCTTCGCGAACCTGTCGTCCAGCGCATAACCGGCGCCGCGCACGGTGCGGATCGGATCCTGCTCGCCGCCCGGATTGAGCAATTTGCGCAACCTCCCGATATGCACATCGACGGTGCGCTCGTCGATGTAGATGTCACGGCCCCAGACGCTGTCGAGCAATTGCTCGCGGCTGAATACCCGCCCCGGATGTTCCAGGAAAAATTCCAGCAGGCGATACTCGGTCGGGCCGAGATCGATCGGGCGCCCCGCACGTACCACGCGGCGCTTCTCGCGATCGAGTTCGATGTCGCCAAAAGTCAGGACGGTGGCGAGGCGCTCGGGGCTGGCGCGCCGCAGCAGGCCCTTCACCCGGGCCAGCAGTTCCGGCACCGAGAACGGCTTGACGATGTAATCGTCGGCGCCGGTGGCCAGACCCCTGACCCGCTCGCTTTCCTCGCCGCGCGCGGTCAGCATGATGATCGGCAGTTGCCGGGTCTCCGGCCGCGCCCGCAACCGCCGGCACAGTTCTATTCCTGACAAGCCCGGCAACATCCAGTCGAGCACGATCAGGTCGGGAACGCTTTCCTTCAGTCTGGTATCGGCGTCATCGCCGCGCCCGACCGTTTCGACGTCGTAGCCTTCGGCATCGAGGTTGTAGCGCAACAGCGTGGTGAGGGCTTCCTCGTCTTCGACAACCAGAATGCGCGCGCTCATCGGCGTAGCCTTTCTAGCATGCGTAGTGTCCAGCATTTTTTTGAACTCGCATCAGTTCCCGGGCGTCACGGAGGCGAAATTCGTCATGTCGCCCTTCGGGCGCTTGTCGAGGATCGCCTGGCCTTCGATCATGTAGAACACCGTTTCCGCGATGTTGGTGGCGTGATCGCCGATCCGCTCGATATTCTTGGCGCAGAACATCAGGTGAATACAGAAACTGATGTTGCGCGGATCTTCCATCATGTAGGTCAGCAGTTCGCGGAACAGCGAGGTGCAGATCGCATCGACTTCCTCGTCGCCCTTCCACACCGCCATCGCCGACGGCAGATCGTGCGCCGCATAGGCGTCGAGCACGGATTTGACCTGGCTCTGCACCAGATCGGTCATGTGCTCGAGGCCGCGGATCAGCTTGAGCGGCTGGAAATCGCTCTCCAGCGCGGCAACGCGTTTGCCCATGTTCTTGGCCAGATCACCGATCCGCTCGAGATCGGTGGCGACCCGCATGGCGCCGACGATTTCGCGCAGGTCCACCGCCATCGGCTGACGCCGCGCAATGGTGAGAACCGCGCGCTCCTCGATCATACGCTGCAGATTGTCGATTTCGGCGTCGGCCGCGGCGACGCGCTTGCCGAGCGCGACGTCCCTGCGGATCAGGGCATCGACGGATTCGACGATCATGCGTTCGGCGAGACCGCCCATCTCCGCGACCAGCCGGGTCAGTTCCTGCAGATCGCTGTCGAACGCCTTGGCGGTATGTTCTGAAGCCATCTCTCGTTCTCCCTCAGCCGAACCGGCCGGTGATGTAGTCCTGGGTGCGCCGGTCGGATGGCGACGTGAAAATCTTGTTGGTCTCGTCGAATTCGATCAGCTCGCCGAGATACATGAAGGCGGTCTTGTCGGAGACGCGCGCGGCCTGCTGCATGTTGTGCGTGACGATGGCGATGGTGTAGTCCTCCGCCAGTTCCTGGATCAATTCCTCGATCTTGGCGGTCGAAATCGGATCGAGCGCCGAGCACGGCTCGTCGAACAGGATCACTTCGGGCCGCACCGCGACGGTGCGCGCGATGCACAGCCGCTGCTGCTGGCCGCCGGACAGGCTGAGGCCGGAGGCATTGAGCTTGTCCTTGACCTCGGTCCACAACGCGCCGCCGCGCAGCGCCTTCTCGACCCGGCCGTCCATTTCGGATTTTGAAATCTTCTCATAGAGCCGGATGCCGAAGGCGATGTTCTCATAGATCGTCATCGGAAACGGCGTCGGCTTCTGGAACACCATGCCGACGCGGGCGCGCAGCAGATTGAGATCGAGTTTGGGGTCGAGGATATTGGTGGAATCCAGCATCAACTGGCCGGTGGCGCGCTGTCCCGGATAGAGATCGTACATCCGGTTGAAAATCCGCAGCAGCGTCGACTTGCCGCAGCCGGACGGTCCGATGAAGGCGGTGACCCGGTTGGCGCCGAGCGTGAGGTTGATGTTCTTCAGCGCATGGTGCTCGCCGTAATAGAAATTCAGGTTGCGCGCGGTGACTTTCGCCGGGCGCCTCAGGCAACGCTACCGACGGAACCGGTCCGCCCGCGGCGTTCATCGATACAGAAAGATCGTTCATTTGGCTGTCCTCTCGGCGCCGAGAATGCGTGCGCCAATATTCAGGGCAAGTACGGTCAGGGTGATGAGCAAGGCCCCGCTCCAGGCGAGCTGCTTCCAGTACGCATAGGGGCTTTGCACGAAGTTGTTGATGGTGACCGGAAGGTTGGCCATGGTCTTGGTCAGATCGAGGCTGAAGAACTGGTTGCTGAGCGCGGTGAACAGCAGCGGCGCGGTTTCGCCGGCGACGCGCGCGGTCGCCAGCAGCACACCGGTGATCAGCCCGGCGCGCGCGGCGCGATAGGCGATGCGCTTGATCACCAGCGAGCGCGGCAGGCCGAGCGCGGAGGCCGCTTCGCGCAGCGGATTGGGCACCAGCAGCAGCATGTCCTCGGTGGTGCGCACCACCACCGGAATCACGATCACCGCCAGCGCCAGGCATCCGGCAAACGCCGAGAAGCCGCCCATCGGCACCACGACGGCGCCGTAGATGAACAGGCCGATGATGATCGAGGGCGCGCTCAAAAGGATATCGTTGATGAAGCGGATCACGCCGGTAAGCCGGTCGTTGCGGCCGTATTCGGCGAGATAGGTGCCGGCGAACAGGCCGAGCGGCGCGCCGATGCCGACCCCGATCACGGTCATGATGATCGAGCCGACGATGGCGTTCAGCAGGCCGCCCTCGGTCGAGCCCGGCGGCGGGGTGTTCTGGGTGAAAATCTGCAGGCTGATCCCGGCGAGACCGTTGTAGAACAGCGTGAACAGGATGAAGGCCAGCCAGGTGACGCCGAACACGGCGGCTCCGAGGCAGAGAAACTTGACGATAATGTCGGAGCGGCGGCGGGATGCGTAGATCGGGTTCATGATCAATTCCCCGCCTTCTTTTCCAGCCGTATCAGCATCAGCCGCGCCGCAGCCAGCACGAAGAAGGTCAGCACGAACAGCAGCAGCCCGAGCAGGATCAGCCCGGATTGATGCAAGCCATCGCTCTCGGCGAATTCGGACGCGATCGCCGCCGAGATCGTGGTGCCCGGCGAAAACACCGAACCCGTGATGCGGAAAGCATTGCCGATGATGAACGTGACCGCCATGGTCTCACCGAGCGCGCGGCCGAGCGCCAGCATGATGCCGCCGATGACGCCGACGCGGGTGTAGGGGATCACCACGTTGCGAACCACTTCCCAGGTGGTGCAGCCGACGCCGTAGGCGGCTTCCTTCAGCACCGGCGGCACCGTCTTGAAGACGTCGACCGAAATCGCCGTGATGAACGGCAGCACCATGATCGCCAGGATCAGCGCAGCGTTGAACAGGCTGAGATAGGAAGGCGGCCCTGCGAAAATCGTGTCGAGCACGGGGATGCCGGCGAACAGCTTGATCATGAAGGGCTGAAAGGTGTCGGCCATGAACGGCCCCAGCACGAAGAAGCCCCACATGCCGTAGATGATGGAGGGAATGCCGGCGAGCAGTTCGACGGCGATGCCGATCGGCCGGCGCAGCCATTGCGGACAAAGCTCGGTGAGGAAGATGGCAATGCCCAGTCCCACGGGAATCGCGATCATCATGGCGATAACGGAGGTCACCAGCGTGCCGTAGATCGGACCGAGCGCGCCAAGCACCGGGGGATCCGCCGACGGCGCCCAGCGCGAGGTGAACAGGAAGGAGAAGCCGTATTCTTTCATCGCCGGCCAGGCGCCCGCGATCAGCGAAAGAATGATGCCGCCGAGGATCAGCAGCACCGAAATCGCGCAGGCCCGGGTGATCCAGTAGAAAGTGACGTCGCCGAGTTTGAAAGCGTTGAGCGCTCTGGCGCGATCGTAAGGTCCGGCGGATTCCATCACATCGCTCTGAACGGCCATGTCTGCCACGCCAATCCCCTTATGTACCATTTTATACTGGGCGAGTAGTGCCCCGGACGCGGTGCAGCGCGAAGCGGTGCTCCGCTGATCCGGGGTCCATCTTGTTTAGCAACACGTGGGTCCCGGCTCTGCGGAGCAGCGTAAAGAACGCTGCTCCGCGTCCGGGACACGAGATAACTCAGCTCTTGATGTCGGCGGACCAGGTCTTCTCGATCAGCTTGACCACCGAGTCCGGCATCGGAATGTAGTCGAGTTCCTCGGCCATCTTGCCGCCCTTGGCGAAGGCCCATTTGAAGAACTTCACCGCCTCGGCGGACGCCGCCTTGTCGGCGGGTTCCTTGTGCATCAGGATGAAGGTGGCCGCGGTGATCGGCCACGAAGCTTCACCGGGCTGGTCGGTCAGGATCAGATAGTAGCCCGGAGCCTTGGACCAGTCGGCATTGGACGCCGCGGCCTGGAATGCCTCGACGGTCGGCTGCACGGTCTTGCCGGCCTTGTTGATCATCGCCGCATAGGTCAGCTTGTTCTGCTTGGCATAGGCGTACTCGACATAACCGATCGAGTTCTTGGTCTGGCTGATGTTGCCGGCAACGCCTTCATTGCCCTTGGCGCCGACGCCGGCCGGCCATTCGACCGCGGTGCCGGAACCAACCTTGGACTTCCAGTCCGCATTCGACTTCGACAGATAGTCGGTGAAGTTGAAGGTGGTGCCCGAACCGTCGGAGCGCCGCACCACCGTGATGGCGTCGGTCGGCAGCTTCAGCTTCGGATTGAGTTTGGCGATCGCCGGATCATCCCATTTGGTGATCTTGCCGAGATAGATGTTCCCAAGCGTCTCGCCGTCAAACACCAGTTCGCCCGGCTTGACGCCTTCGAGGTTCACGACCGGAACGATCGCACCCATCACCATCGGCCATTGCACCAGGCCGTCCTTTTCGAGTTGCTCGGCCTTCAGCGGCGCGTCGGTAGCGCCGAATGTCACGGTCTTGGCTTGAATCTGCTTGATGCCGGCGCCGGAGCCGATCGACTGGTAATTCAGACCGTTGCCGGTCTCCTTTTTGTAGGCATCGGCCCACTTCGAATAGACCGGGAACGGGAACGTAGCGCCTGCTCCCGTGATATCGGCGGCAAACGCCGACGTCGATGCGGCGACCAGGCCGGCAGCGACGATTGTCTTCATGAAATGCATGGTGGTCTCCATCAGTGAGCGAAGCGCCAGACGCGCCCGAGTGCGCTCACGCCGGTCCGTTTAGGAGCGGTCGATGCTGCTTTTACGAAGGTTTCATGACGGTTGGATGACACACCCAACCAGCTGAAATCGCTATGTTTTAGAGTTCTGCCGGCGGTCTGGCCTGGGGAAAACAGGCGGTAAAGGTGGCGCCGTTTTTCGGCACGCTTTCGATCAAAAGCCGGCCCCGATGCCGGTTAACGATATGTTTCACCAGCGATAAACCAAGGCCGGTGCCGCCTTGCGCCCGGCTGTCGCCGACATCCACCCGGTAGAACCGCTCGGTCAGGCGCGGCAGATGTTCGGGCGCGATGCCCGGACCGAAATCGCGCACGATCACGCGGACTTCGGGGGCGCCTTCGCCGGAGATCGCCTGGCTCAGCGAGACCACCACCTTGCCGCCGGACGCACCGTATTTCAGCGCGTTCTCGACCAGGTTTTCGAAAAGCCGCAGCAACTCCTCGCGATCGCCCGCGATCGGCACCGGCGCATCCGGCAGATCGATCTCGATCGCGACATGACGTTCGCCCGCCAGCGGCTCCAGGCCATCTATGACCTGCCGAATGATCGGGACGATATCGACCAGGGTATCGGGGCGGACATGCGCCGACAGTTCGACCCGCGACAACGACAGCAGATCGTCGATCAGCCGCGCCATCCGCGTCGCCTGGGTATGCATGATGCCGAGAAAGCGCTCGCGCGCCTTGGCATCGTCCCTGGCCGGTCCCTGCAGCGTATCGATGAAGCCCGACAACGCGGCCAACGGCGTGCGCAACTCATGGCTGGCATTGGCGACGAAATCGGCGCGCATTTCCTCGACCCGGCGCAGCGGGGTCTGGTCGTGAAACGTCATCAGCATGCATTTGTCGGTGCCGCCGAACAAGGTCGGAACCGGCACCGGCGTGATGATCAACTCCATCCAGCGATCGACCGGAACGTGATCGAGATAGGTCGCCCGCCTGGGCTCGGTGGTGGCGATGGCTTCGCGCAGCGCGGTGATGATTTCGGGGGATCGCAATGCGAACTGCGCCAGTTCGTTCTTGCGCAGCGCGGGCGCCAATTGTGCCGCGGCGGCATTGAGGTGAATGACGCGGCCGGCGCGGTCGAGCAGCACGGCCGGGTCCGGCATGCCGGCCACGATGGCGCTGACAGCAGGCGAATTCAACCGGGTTGACGCCGCGGACGTCTTCACGGGAGGCCGCGACATGATGCAGTCGCCACGGCACCAGTGCCGCCGCGCCGATGCAGACAAAAACCGCGGCGGCGCGCAGCAGCGACAATTCACCGAAGGTGACAAGAACGGCCAGCGCCAGGCCCGCGGCAAGCAGGACCAGGGCCGAATGCCGTAGCCGGTCCGGCCACGGCGAGAAGAAGGAGGAAGGAGAAGCGTCTAATGCCATCGGGCCGGTTCTCTTCCGTTCGTTCGGTTCGGCGCTGTCAGGCGCCGGTATCCCTTCGCTCTCGGGCATAAGCGGCGTCGCGTTTCGGCTCGACGCCGGCGCCGGACGTGGCCTGACGCAGGCGCAGGCGCTTCAGCCGCGCTCCCAGGATAACCTCCCGAAGCGTCAGCAAGATTACAGATATGACGAACGGTGCAATATAATAGAGCATGCGGAACAGCAGCATCCCCGCGAGCAGATCTTCCCGGTCCATTTGCCACAGGCCGACCAGCATGGCGGCGTCGAACACGCCAAGCCCGCCGGGAGAATGGCTGGCGAAACCCAGCAGGGTCGCCGAGACGAAAATAACCGCGACCACGATGAAACCGAGATTGGGCTCGTCCGGAACCAGCACGTACATCGCCAGCGCGCAAAAGCCGAGATCGACAATTCCGATCACGATCTGCAGCAGCGTCAACGGACCGCCCGGCAGCGTCACCGTCCACGGGCCGCGGCCTACTCCCCTCGGTTGCGTCCAGACCCAGACCACATAGGCCACCAGTCCCACGATGATCGCAAACGCGACCATCCGATTGAGCCACGGCGGAAGCTGATCGATCGAGGAAGCCGCTTCCGGATGGTAGGCGATACCAAGGCCCAGTACCGCGGCATTGCCGAGCCAGAACGTCAGTCCGGCCAGAAAGCAGATTTTGGCGACGTCGATCGCGTTCAGCCCCCACGCCGAATAGATGCGATAGCGCACCGCGCCGCCGGTAAAGACGCTGGCGCCGACATTATGCCCGATCGAATAGCTGGCGAAGGCCGCGAGCGCGTTGATGCGGTAGGGAATATCGGAGCGGCCGATCGCGCGAACCGCGAACAGGTCATAGAATGTCAGCGTAAAATAGCCTGCCGCCACGAACAGCGCGGCCAGCGCAATCTGGCGCGGCTCGGTCTGCTTGATGGCCTCGATGACCTGGTCGGCATCGATATGGCGCAGCATGTGGTAAAGCACGTAGCACGCGATCCCGATGACGGTGATGCTGACCACCACACCTAGTCTATGCAGGATTTGCCTATGTCGCAGAAACGAGATCGCCCTGCGTATTGCTTCCAGCATCTAAACCTCGAATCGCAATCTCACGACGACGGCTGCCGAACGAACCTTGCCGCCGCCGGTGCCACGCTTGCTCCCTGACCGCTTTGGTAGCGTGTTTTGAGCCGGAGTGGAATTCGCTTGGTGTGAATAAAACGCGTTCCTTCAATATATTAGGGGGAATTCACCGCTCCGGAATGCACAAGTTTGCCGCATTCGCCGAGGACGGCGCAAAGTCCCCGGCCCTGACCATGCACGGCGCAGATGAAGTCTGAGTGAATCAGGCGGCCGGCTTTGCCGACAAGCGCTGGAAATACAACAGATCGAGTTCCGGCGCCTGTCCGACCAGACCGGTCAACAGCGTATGGACCTGGCCGCGGTGATGGGTCTGGTGATTGAACCAGTGGGCCAGCGCCGGGGCCAGTTGCTGCTCGAACATCTCCGGCGTTGAGACGCGGCGGTATCTGATCGTCCCTGCGATGCGCGCGTCGTCGAATGCTTCGACGAAATCGACGATCCGCCGGTCCTCGGCCTCGCGCGCGGCGCGCAACTCGCCGAACGTCTCGAACAGGATCGCATCCAGCCTGTCAGGCGCGTCACCTTCGCCGGTAAAGCGCTGCATCCAGATCCGGTCGGTCACGAGCAGATGGTTGAGAGTGCCGTGAACCGATTTGAAGAAGGCGCCGCGATCGGCACGATATTGCTCGACGGAAAGGCTCGCCGCCGCGTCGTAAATCCGGCGATTGGCCCATTCGTTGTAATGACCGAACATCCGGTAATGGGCTGCGGGTGTCATCGATGGTTCACATCCTCACCTTGAAAAACTCAACCAGCCGGCACATGGCGCGACACCACCCAGTCGCGCAGCCACGATCCCACCGTGCAGCCCGCGAGATACGGCGCAAACATCATCAGACCAAGGTCGAGCCAGTAACCGGGCCGGCCGGGGATGATGCGCGCCAGCGCCACCGCGACAACCACCGCCGCCAGCCCCGCGAGCCATCGCGACGTGTGCTTCGACACGCCCTGGCCGCGATGTACCACCGCGATCCAGCCCATCGCCAGACCGAGCACCAGCGCGCCCAGCAGCCAGCCCCAGTCAAATGTCGCCAGATACATCGCCTTTATTCCTTCACCACGAAATCGATGCGGCGGTTCTGCGCCTTGCCATCGTCGGTATCGTTCGACGCGACCGGTTGGGTGCTGCCATAACCTATCGGCGTGAAGCGATTGGCGGGCAGGCCGGCCTTGACCAGATAGTCCACTACCGACTGCGCGCGCCTTTCGGACAGCGACTGGTTGAAACCATTTTCGCCATCGGTGTCGGTATGCCCCGCAATCTCGATATTGGCGGCCGGGCAGCGCAACGCGGTTTCGATCAGCCGATCGAGCAGGCCCGTGGAATCCGGATCGATGGTGGCGCGCCCGGGTTCGAACCGGATTTTTCCTTTACCCAGCAAATCCGAGAACAACTGCTGGCAAACGGTCGCATCGACCGGCGCCGCGGCGGGCTTGACCGAAATGTCGGCCTTGAGCTGCCAGTCCTTGGGAAAATCCTTGCCGAGGCCGCCACGTATCTGAACCGCTGCCGCGTCGTAAAATGCATCGCCGGACAGCTTCGCTTCGCGGTCGGATACTACCAGCGTACCGGTCGACAGCCGCGACAGCGCTCCCAGCGCTGCCGCCACGGCATTGGCGAATCCGGCCGGCGCGCCGACGCTGGCCTTGAGATTATCGACTACCTTCTCGCCGAAGAATTTGCGTGCCGCCGCCGCCGCGAGCGCTGCATGGACATTGTTGTCCGGCACGTAGCCGGTGAGCGTCAGCGTCACAGCGACCGGATCCTTGTAGGCCTGAAAGATATAGGGCGGCGCCTTGATCTCGTTGACGGCGACCGAAAACCCTTCCGGCAGATTCTTCAGCGCGGCCGCAATCGCTTCACGGCCGCCGAGATCGCGCGCCATGCCGGAAAGGCTGACCTTGTTGTCCGAAATGGTTATCTTGCCGTCTTTCAGTTTTGCGATCTGGTCGAGCAGCAATAACGCCGCATTGTCGAAACGCGGGGGCGCGCCGCGCGCCAGATTCATCTGATCGACGACTTCGACGCCGCCGAGACCGGCACGGGCCGCATCCAGCAACCTGCCCTTGCTGGCCGGCAGAGGCGAACTGCCACCCAATGTGACCCTGACGACGTCGCGTTCCGCAGACCAGACAAACGGCTTGGCTTCGGGAACGAGGCGGGTTTCGTCGTTAACGAGTCGCACGCCTGGCACGGCTTCCACGGAGGCCACAGCACTGCGACGGCCGTCTTCGGAGAATGCTTCCGCGGCAAAGGTGACGTCGCGGCCGGCGACCGCGATTCTCGTCTTGTCGAGCACCGTATCTTTCAGCGCGGCATTAGAGCGGGCAGCCAGATCGGACTCCAGAGGCGCGGTGCTGTTCCAGGCCGCAACGGCCCAAAGCACGGCCAGAGGAACCACACCCGGCCACCACTTGCTGCTCCATCTGAAAGGTCCGTGCATTCGAGTTCCTAAAGGGGTCTGGGAACCGAGTGAAAACAAACCCTTGCGAGGCTGTCAAACCCGAAATAACACGGGGATGTCTGTGGAGCGGAGCACCTTAAGACTAACTGTTTCTTCAGCGGTTTTCCGCTAGTTTCGCGATCGCATCCAACCGGCCAGCCACTCCTTGATGAAGCAGTTTCGCAATAACGTCATCCGCGCCGGACTGGGAGCGCTTTATTTTACCGGTGCACATTATCTGCTGCGGCCAATCTTCGCAGGCGTCGGCGCTATTTTCATGCTGCATCACGTCCGCCCGCATCGCGACGCCGAATTCCAGCCCAATCGCCATCTCGAGATCGCGCCGGAATTCCTCCGCGCCATGCTGGCGCATCTGCGGGCTGACGATGTCGACATCATCAAAATGGATGAGGTCCATCGGCGGCTGACCGAACGCAATTTCTCGCGGCGTTTTGCCTGCTTCACCCTCGACGACGGATATCGCGATAACCGGGATTTCGCACTGCCCGTGATGCGGGAGTTTGATGCGCCCTTCACCATGTTTGTCGCCAGCGACTTCGCCGAAGGCACCGGCCGGCTGTGGTGGATCGCGCTGGAGATGGTGATCGCAGGAGCATCGGAGATCGAAGTCGAGATCGGCCGTACCAATGTGCGTCTCGATATTTCCACGCCTTCCGCCAAGCAGGCCGCGTTCGACCGTTTGCACGACTGGCTGCGCCGGTTGCCCGGCGAACACGATATCGAACGAGAAATCGCACGCTTGTGTGCGCGTCACGGCGTGGACGAATTCGCGATCTGCCGCGAACTTTGCATGTCCTGGGACGAGTTGAAGGCGTTCGCGGCCAACCCCTTGATCAGTTTCGGCGCGCATTCCATCACCCATTCCAATATTGCCAAGCAGAGCGAACAGATTGCCTCCCGGGAGATGGCGGTCAGCCGTGCGCGTATCGAAGATGCGCTGCAGTGTCCGATCCCCCATTTCGCCTATCCCTATGGCGACAAGATCGCGGCCGGCCCCCGCGAGTTCGCATTGGCGCATGCGGCCGGCTTCAAGACCGCGGTGACGACGCGGCCGGGCATGATCTTCCCCGAGAACGCCGGACACTTGACCGCATTGCCGCGGGTTTCGCTCAACGGCAATTACCAGGACCCCCGCATCCTGCCGGTGCTGACCTCAGGCGCTGCCACCGCGATGTGGAACGGCTTTCGCCGGATCGACGCGGATTAGTCGCTGTCGTCGTCCCCGCGGAACGCCGGGACGACGCGGAGTGTTCCTTGACTCCATCGTATCTCCGCGCCCAAAACCACTGACAAAATCGAGCCGGAGCAACGCATGTTCAAGGATCTGTTTTCGCTGCAGGGCCGCGTCGCGCTGGTGACCGGGGGATCGCGCGGCATCGGCAAGATGATCGCCGGCGGCTTTCTCGCGCAAGGTGCGGCCAGGGTCTACATCACCGCGCGCAAGGCCGGGCCGTGCGAGGCGACCGCGAAGGAACTCACCGCCGCCCATGACGGCGAATGCATCGCGCTGCCGATCGACATTTCCACCATGGCCGGCATCGAGATGCTCGCGGCCGAAATCAACAGGCGTGAGCCGAAGCTGGATATTCTTGTCAACAATGCCGGGGCCGCATGGGCCGCCGATTTCGACGAGTTTCCCGAAAGCGGCTGGGACAAGGTGATGAACCTCAACATCAAGACGCCGTTCTTCCTGACCAGGGCGCTGGCCACGGCGCTACGCGCCGCGGCGAGCGCGGAAAGGCCCGCCAAGGTCATCAACATCGCCTCGATCGACGGCATCTTCGTCAATCCGCTGGAGACGTATTCCTATGCCGCGAGCAAATCCGGCCTGATCCATCTCACACGCCGGATGGCCGCCAGGCTGATCCATGACCACATCGTCGTCTCGGCGATCGCGCCGGGGCCGTTCAAGTCGGACATGAACAAGGCCGCGCGCGACAATGCCGATGAAGTGGCGACGCAGGTGCCATCGGGACGGATCGGCACCGACGAGGACATGGCAGGTGCGGCAATCTATCTCGCCTCGCGCGCCGGAGACTATGTCGTCGGCGCCACCATCGCGGTCGACGGCGGCATTGTTTATGCCAATGCCGGGATCAAGGGCGACGGGTGGGATTGAGGAGGCGCGCGGCATTGACAGTGCGCTCCCTCGCTCCGCGCTTGCGGGTCGAGACGAGCGGATGGTTGGAGTGAGGGGCTTTCTCAGCGAACGCAACTCGCGGAGAGGCCCCCTCACCCGTAATTCGAGCGTTGCTCGAATTACGACCTCTCCCCGCAAGCGGGGCGAGGTGAAAAGATCACGTCTCGATCTTCACATATTCGAAATCGCCCGGCTTGTTGTCGATGCCGACCTTGGGCGCTGCGATCCATGAGGCGAATTCGCCGGTCTCGGTCACCGGCACCATCAGCGAGCTGATAAAGTCGCCGTCATCCGCCGAGGGCAGCCATTCGCCCTTGCGCCTGCTCCAGGTCGCATCGTCGATCAGCATGCCATCCGGCGTGGCGTGGATGTCCTTGAACTCGCCGATCTGGCGATGGAACGCGACATTGGGCAGCGTCAGCTTGAAGTCGTAGCCGGCCAGCGCGATGATCTTGTTCCAGCGCAACAGGCCCTTGACGCAGTCCTGGGTATAATCGTCGCGCAGCCGCATGTTGAGCGCGGTCAGCGCCGGCTCGTCGACGCGCTTGATTTTGCCGTCGACCAGCTTGAGCACCGGATAGGTGCTGCTCTGCAGCCGGTGATCGTCCTTGATCTGGGTCTCGTGGTAGCGGCCCTTGATGCCGGCATTGAAGGCGTTCGCCGCATTGGTCGAGACTTCCGAGCCGAACAGATCGAGCGACAGCGAATAATGCAGGTTCAGTTTCTTCTGGATGGTCGGAAGATCGACCACGCCGAGCGCGCGCACGCGAGCGATATCATCGGGGTCGCTGATCCCGGCAGCTTTCATCGCCTCACAGGTGCGCTGCACGACGCGGCTGATGCCGGTCTCGCCGACGAACATGTGATGGGCTTCCTCGGTCAGCATGAAGCGGCAGGTGCGCGACAGAGGATCGAAGCCGGATTGCGCCAGGCTGTGCAGCTGCATCTTGCCGTCGCGGTCGGTGAAATAGGTGAACATGAAGAACGACAGCCAGTCCGGCGTCGCCTCGTTGAAGGCCCCTAGCATGCGGGGGCTGTCCGCGTCGCCGGAGCGGCGGCGCAACAACTCGTCGGCCTCCTCGCGGCCGTCGCGGCCGAAATATTTCTGCAGCAGATAGACCATCGCCCAGAGATGGCGGCCTTCCTCGACATTGACCTGGAACAGGTTGCGCAAATCGTAGAGCGAGGGCGCGGTCTTGCCGAGATGGCGCTGCTGCTCGACCGAGGCCGGTTCGGTGTCGCCCTGGATCACGATCAGGCGGCGCAGCGTGGCGCGATGCTCGCCCGGCACTTCCTGCCATACCGGCTGGCCGTAATTCTCGCCGAACGGGATGACGCGATTTTCCTCCTGCGGCGCCAGCAGGATGCCCCAGCGATAATCCGGCATCTTCACATAATCGAACTTGGCCCAGCCGCGCGGATCGACCGAATAGGCGGTGCGCAGATAGACCAGCGACTGCTGGAAGCCGTCCGGCCCCATGTCGTTCCACCAGTCGATATAGCCGGGATGCCAGCCCTCCAGCGCCTTGAGCACCTGACGATCCTCGCTGAGATTCACGTTGTTGGGAATCTTGGTGGAGTAGTCGACGTTCATGATGTTCATGGCGTGCTCCCTGGTGGACACATTTTCCGTCATGCCCGGCCTTGTGCCGGGCATCCACGTTCTTTCCTTATCGAGCGAAAGACGTGGATGGCCGGGACATCTGCGCGAAGACGCGCTTCGCGCTTTTGCCCGGCCACGACGCATTAATTTACTAAACCCGCGTCATATCGAACTGCGCCTTCTGGCCGGTGCCATAGCGCCGCAATGCGCCGTGTTCGCCGACTGCGTTGGGGCGCTGGAAGATCCAGTTCTGCCACGCCGTCAGCCGTGAGAAGATTTTCGATTCCATGGTCTCAGGTCCGACGAAGCGCAAGTTAGCTTCCATGCCGGTGAGGCTGTCAGGCGAGAACGAGGTGCGCTCCTCGAGGAACACCCGGACCTCATCATCCCAGTCGATGTCGTCGAGCGCGAACGTCACAAGGCCGAGTTGCTCCGCGGCTTCCGCATCCAGCGCTTCGCCGATTTTCGCCTGGGCGGCTTCCACATCAGAGGGCTCCGCCTGGAAGCGCGATTGCAGCCGGGTCAGGCCATGGCTCATCGGATAGGGCCCGAAATTCATCGCGCTCAGTTCGAATCGCCGGCGGACTGCGGTTGTCGCCCTGCCGCGAGCCGATCAGCATGTAGGAGCGGTCGGCGGCGAACACCAGTTCGGCGAGCGTGCCGACAAAGCAGGAGCCCGGGCTCGACCAGCGTCACCAGCGTGCGCGAGGTGACGTCGATGCGTTTGAGCACCCGCTTCCAGTACTGCCTGATCTCGTTGACCAGCCAATGCGCCTTGTGGGTTTCCAGGAATTCGTCGCAAGCCAGCACGTTGGCGCTTTCGCCGTGCGACTTGAACAGCAGCATCGCGGTCTCGAGTTCGTTGATGCGCAAATGCAGGATCGCATCATCGAGTTCACGCGCGACCTGCAGCGGCCAGAACGACGCGCCTTGCGCGATCAAGCCGTCGATATCGGCCGGAGGCGCGGCGTCCGGCGCGGGAATCGAAATCGTCGCAATTCGTGCAGTGCGATCGATATCGACACTGACCAGGCCGTAGCGGATGCCCGATTCGTCGATGGTGCGCGTCAGCGGCGTCAGCTCAATACCCTTGCCGGTGCCATTGCGTTTCGAGGCGGCGGCAAATTGCTTTGTACGCTCGGCGACTTTGGCTTCGAGCTTGCTGTTGGGCACGATCTCGTCGACCAGCCGCCACTGCACCGCGCGCTTGCCCTTGATGCCTTCCTCGATGGTGCAGAAATAATCGGCATGGTCGCGGCGCACCTTGCGCTTGTCGACCACGCGCGTCAGGCCGCCGGTGCCCGGCAATACCGCCAGCAGCGGCACTTCCGGCAGCGCCACCGCCGCCGAGCCGTCATCGGCCAGAATGATGTGGTCGGTCGCCAGCGCCAGCTCATAGCCGCCGCCCGCGGCGGTGCCGTTGATAACGGAGACAAAACGCTGGCCGGAATTCTCGGTGGAATCCTCGAGGCCGTTGCGGGTCTCGTTGGTGAACTTGCAGAAGTTGACCTTGTGCGCATGGGTGGCGCCCGCCAGCATGCGGATATTGGCGCCGGCGCAGAACACCCGATTCTTGGCCGAGCGCACCACCACCACTTTCACGCCGGGATGTTCGAAGCGCAGCCTCTGCACCGCATCGGCAAGCTCGATATCGACACCGAGATCGTAGGAATTCAGCTTGAGCTGGTAGCCCTCGAACAGCCCGCCATTCTCGTCGACATCCATGGTCAGGGTCGCGACATCTCCCGCGACGTCCAGCTTCCAGTGCCGGTAGCGCGACGGGTCGGTCTGAAAATCGATGTATTTGGCGCCGCCAGCGAGGACGCGATCTTCACCGGCCATAAGCCACCCCTAGCTGTTAAGATTTCTTATCATGCACAATAGTGCATGTTTCAGGTGCCGTCCAGCCCGGAATGCCCTTATTTGGCATTTTGTTGCACGTTCGACCAACGGCGCAAGGATCTAGGCTGCCCGCACCGGCAAGCTTTCATGCATATGCAGGATGGCACTCGCAAATTCCGCGATGGTTTTGAGCGTCGCCTCGGGCGCTTCACGATGCGGCGAATGTCCCGCCCCTGGAATGATCGTCACATCGACGGGACAATAACACTCCTGCCGGGCGATCTCGATCTGACGGAGGGTCCCGTATTGATCGTCGGCGCCCTGCAGGATCGCAACGGGGATGCGGATATAGGCGAGGTAGTCCGAAATATCCCAGTCCCTGAATTCGGCGTCGAGCCAGGCGCCGTTCCAGCCATGGAAGGCGTTGTCCACGTCCTTGTGCCAACGCGCCAGTTTCGTCCTGAGATCGGTAGTCTCATAAGCCTGCTTGATCTCGGCGATCGAGGCCACCGAAATATCCTCAACGACGAAATGCGGCGCGATCATCGCGACCCCGCGAATGCGATGATCGCCGCTGCCCCCGGCATAGATCGCCGCGATCGACGCGCCGTCGGAATGGCCGACCAGCAGTCCGCGGCGAAAGCCGATGGCATCGAGCAGCTGCGGCAGCACCTGCAGCGCCTCGACATGCATATAGTCGAGCGGCCGCGGCAACTTCACCGGGCTGGAGGCGCCATAACCGGCGCGCGAATACACCAATACGCCGGTGCCGGTTGCGGCCTGCAGTTTGTCGGGAAAATCGCCCCACAACCCGGCCGAGCCGAGCCCTTCATGCAGCATCACGAGGGTCGGCGCGTCTTCCGGCGCGGGACCGATGAAGCGATATTCGAGGCTGGCGGCGCCGATGGGGAGGAAACCGGTGGGGAGCGAGCGTGGTCATGACAATGTTCCTTCGGCTAAACGTCATTCCGGACAGTTCGCACAGCGAACTGATCCGGAATCTCGAGATGGTTGTTCACCGCTCGAGATTCCGGGTTCGCGCTAGTGCGCGCCCCGGAATGACGGTCTTAGTTGCTCATCCCGCAGCTTGAACCGCTGGATCTTCCCCGTCGCCGTCTTCGGCAGGCTCTCCACCACATCGATCCAGCGCGGATATTTCCATGGGCCGATCTTCTGCTTGACGTGCTCCTTCAGTGCCTCGTGCAGGCCATCGGTCTTGGCTGTCCGCCCGCAGCACGACGAAGGCTTTCGGCTTCAGCAATCCTTCCGGATCGGCCTGCGGCACCACGGCGGCCTCCAGCACCGCGGGATGGGTGATCAGCGCGCTCTCGACTTCGAACGGCGAGACCCAGATGCCGGACACCTTGAACATGTCGTCGCTGCGGCCGCAGAACGTAAACCGCCCGTCGGCGTCGCGGATGTATTTGTCGCCGGTGCGGGTCCACGGCCCCTCGAAGGTGCGCAGGCTCTTGCTGCGCTGATTCCAGTAACCGTCGCCGGCCGAGGGCGCATCGACCAGCAACTCGCCGACTTCACCATCGGCCACGTCGGCGCCGGCTTCATTGACGAGGCGCACCTTGTAGCCCGGCACCGGACGGCCTGACGTGCCATATTTGATATCGCCGGGCGCGTTCGACAGGAAAATATGAAGCAACTCGGTGGTGCCGACGCCGTCGATGATGTCGACGCCGAAGCGCGACTTCCAGCTGTTGCCGACCGACTCCGGCAGCGCCTCGCCGGCGGAGGTGCAAATACGCAGTTTCGCGCCGCCGCGCTCGTTCTTCAGCGCCTCGTCGTTGAGCATCGCGGAGAACAATGTCGGCACGCCGAAGAAGATGCTGGGATTGTATTTGTGCATCAGCGCGAACATGACCGCAGGCGTCGGACGCTCGGAATTCAGCACGGTGGTCGCGCCGACGGACATCGGGAACGTCAGCGCGTTGCCGAGGCCATAGGCGAAAAACAGTTTTGCCGCCGATAGACCGATATCATCCTCGCGAATACCGAGCACCTGTCTGGCGTAGGTATCGGCAGTCGCGGCCAGACTGGAATGCAGGTGGCGCACGCCCTTCGGCATGCCGGTCGAGCCCGACGAATACAGCCAGAATGCCGGCTCATCCGGATGGGTTGCCGCGGTCGCAAATGAATCGCTTTCGAGCGCGAGTTCGTCGGACAGTTTCTTGTGGCCGTGCGCATCCTTGCCGGCGACGATGACATGTTCGAGATCGGGCATCTGCCCGACGATATCTTTCACCACCGGCAGCAGCGCCTCGGAAATGAATAACACCCTGGCGCGGCAATCCGCCAGCACGTAGGCATATTGGTCCGCCGTCAGCAGCGTGTTGAGCGGCACCGGCACAATGCCGGCGCGGATCGCGCCGAGAAACACGATCGGAAAATCAATCGTGTCGAGCATGATCATGGCCACGCGCTCTTCGCGGCGGACCCCGAGACGGCGCAGCAGATTGCCGACGCGGCGGCTTTGCTTTTGCAAATCGCCGTAGGTCAGCTCGGACACGGTATCGGTGAAAGCAAGCTTGGCGCCGCGCGCTTCATCGACATTGCGGTCGAGCAGCCAGGTCACCGCGTTGTAGGAACCACTCATGCTGCGCCCCAAACCTTCACGCGTGTCACGACGCCTTCTCCCCGGATTTTTAAGAATTATAATGCACATTATAACCTTGACAAAGCATACCCCATAGGTAGCATAGCCCCTGACCGGAGCTATCGCCATGACCCATCTTCTCAAAAACCCAATCTTCCAGGACGAGACCGAGGCCCGCGACTGGCTTGAAGCGCGCGTCTGGGCCAATGGCCGAGTTTGCCCGCACTGCGGCAACGCCGACCAGGACAAGATCACCAAGCTCGATGGCGAGGCGCACCGTCCCGGCGTCTACCAGTGCAACGAATCGGCCTGCCGCCAGCAGTTCACGGTCACGGTCGGCACCGTATTCGAGCGCTCCAAAATCCCTCTGACCAAGTGGCTTGCCGCGCTGTTCCTGATGACGGCTTCCAAGAAGGGCATCAGCGCCCATCAGGTGCACCGCATGCTGGGCATCAGCTACAAATCGACATGGTTCCTGATGCACCGCTTGCGTGAGGCGATGCGCACCGGCGGGCTGCTACCACCCATGGGCGGCGACGGCGGCGCGGTGGAAGTCGACGAAACCTACATCGGCCGCCTGCAGGGCGTTAAGAAGGGCCGCGCGGGCGCCGCTCACAAGAACACGGTTCTTTCGCTGCTGGACCGTCAGACCGGTAAGGTCCGCAGTTTCCATGTGGCGAATGCGACCGTTGGCGAGATCGCGCCGATCGTCCGCGCCAACGTTTCGAAAGAGGCACACCTGATGACCGACCAGGCCAAGATTTATCACAAGCTTGGCGCCGAGTTTTCGAAGCACGACACGGTCAACCATCAGGAGGACCAGTACGTTCGCTACCAGAACGACGAAACCGACCAGAAGCGCCCCGATGGCAAGCCGGTTGTCGAGACGACGGTCATCACCACCAACACCATCGAAAGCTATTTCAGCGTGTTCAAGCGCGGCATGCAGGGCACCTATCAGCATTGCAGCGAAAAGCACCTGCATCGCTATCTGGCGGAATTCGACTTCCGCCATAACAACCGCATCGCGCTCGGCGTGAACGATGGCGAGCGCGCCGAGCAACTAGCCAAGGGCATCGTTGGCAAGCGTCTGACCTATCGACGGCCTGACCAAAAACACGTTTAGGCGCCGTGCGGTGAGGTTCCTGCGCTGGCGGAAGAAGAATAGATGGAGGAAATGACGTATGACTACCACCCCGCGCGGCCAAGCGTTCGATGCGCATGAACCGGAGCTTACCGAACAGGAGATAGAGGACGCCAAAAACAGTGGTGCAATAGCTGTCAGCTTTAAGGGCTCGCCCGTATTGCTTTCCACAACAGATATTGGATTCGTAGCGGTTAAGTTCGCGCTCGCGAACGGCGGATTTCAGACAATCCTGCTTGACCAATTTTCCGCGCGGTCCTTGGATAAATTAATTCAGACGATGAACGGCCTCGCGTGGAAGACGGACGCTCTGAGACCGAAAGGGCCGCCAAACTGATTTTTAGATCGGCGCGAAAATTACGCGCCTGCCGCCGACATATCTTGCGGAGGTCTGACAGTTCCGACTTTGAGATAGACATGTGAGGGCACTCCGGTTAACTTGCAAACCGGATCGCGCAACGATTTTACTTTTTTACACGGCCCCCGATGCCAGTCGGCGGGCCGTTTCTATTTTCCCTCGGATTCCTCTCGCAAACATTTAGCAAACTCGATTCGGGTTCGCATATCTTGATCTGGCGAATCTCCGATAAAACAGCGGATGTGTTGCAGGCAGTATCTTTCTTGAAGACGACGCTGGGCAACTATTGCTTCAACGGACATTAGAATCGGCACATCCGTTAGACTCAAACTCGCCTTCTTATACTCGATAAGCGCAGCTATCGCACATTTTGTCTGTGGATCAGCCGCATCAGCGAACGAACTAAATCCGATCAAGATTGCCACCAAAATAAGAATGGCCCGCATCATCTGGAATTGCTCCGAGACGCGCGCTCACTCAGGACCACTTCCGTAGCCGCCTTGAGGTAGAAGGCATTCGTGCGCGATCGGAAGGTCTGGTAGCCGTCAAACGTCAGGCCTTGGCCGGCATCTTCAATGGCATGATTGATTTCCGAAGCGCAGGCCCCGACGATCCCATACGCTATGGAGGTCGCGTCAGATCTTTGGTCGTCGAGCCGGACGGCCGATTGCTTAAGGCAGTCAATCGCGATCCTGGTGCTTTGCTGGGCTTCCTGGCTTGGGCCAGACGCAGACGAAGCGCAGCCACTTAAGACCAGGCAGGCAGGAATAACCCATCCACGCATGACAATCCCCCGTGTCGCTCGGCAACAGCCGGGCGGGTGATTGCGCGTGAACACAGGGCTCCGCACGCCCCACGTATTCCCCGTGAGGGTATTGTATTTCGTGAGCCGCCCGACATGGCGGGAGGCCCTGTGTTTCAGCGCGCACGGCGCGTCGTTCGACCGCAATCACTCAGCGAACGACGGACAGATTATTCCACGGATGGGATGGGTCCGGATAGCCCTTACGGCTTAGATTTTCGCCGTTTCTTGGATTGTGCCGCCGCCGGCTTCGGGGGAGACTTTACCCGGTGCTGGGGTGGAGTTTTGGCGACCACGCCCGCGGCGCGCTCGAAACGCTCCCAGGCGTCGGGGTGTAACTCGAGTTCTTTTGTGTGTGTGGATTTTGGCATGACTTACCGCATTAACCCCGCTTTTGACCGTTTTCCCGTTGAAGCCAAGTTAGTGGGTTTAATCCTATCGTCCTTCGGAGAATTAGAGCTGACAATCTGCCAATGCGCGGGCGATGCCATCAAAATGCAAAATGCTGTCCTGAAGACCCTCTATCTGCTCCGCGCAACCTCCAGCCGCATCGATACCGCCGATGGACTAATGCGTCCTCTTTACGAAGAGCACGGGCTGACGAGTATCTACGATGACACTATGAGGATGCTCAGACACTGCCTGACCATAAGGAATCAGTACGCACACTGCAATTGGGCAGACAGTGGTCAACTCGGCGGCGGACTGTTCTTTGCGGACTTGCGATCGTCGGCAAAGCACAAAAATTTCGACCACGCCTATAAGCACGTTGATCCAACAATCCTTAACCGCCAGCTAGATTTTTTCGAGATCACACTGGAATGGCTTAGATTTATGGACAACGAAATGGCAGTCAAACAAGAACGGCCACCTGGCCTCGAATGGCCAAAACCCCCATCGTCCACGCCACCGCCGCTGCATAATCCCGCAAGTCAACACATCCCTCCGTGGTTAACTGCAGAACAGCGAGCGGCTCACTTAAAGCGTGCTCTGGAATCCGAACAACACGGCCAGCCACAACAACGTCCACCGTCGGTTCTGAAATTGACTGAGGAAGAGTGGCTTGCGAAGTATCGGAAAGAGGGCCGCTCTCCAGATGAAGGCGACGGATAGCATTCAATTCGGGCGCGCCATCCTCAGCCGAATCGGCCGGGGCGGTTCCCACTACTACATTTTGTGCTTGCTTTGTCATGGTTATAATGTGCATTATAATGCATAGAAAGGCATCCCGCGCGCTTGCTGTCAATCCTTGGCAGCACTATGATTCCGATACTGCGTGCTTTCACGGCCAAAACCTGACCACGGGACCATGACCGAAACTCCCGATCCCGAAACCGGCTTTCTTGAACAGCTCGGTCAGCGCGTCCGCACCATGCGTGCGCTACGCGGCATGTCGCGCAAGGTGCTGGCAAAGGTGTCCGGCATTTCCGAGCGCTATATCGCGCAGCTCGAAAGCGGCAAGGGCAACGTCTCGATCGTGCTGCTGCGCCGGGTGTCGAATGCGATGGGCGCGCATCTCGAAGACCTCATTCCCGCCAGCGAACCGTCGCCGGACTGGCCGGTCATTCGCGACCTCGTGCGCAAGGCGACGCCGAACCAGATCGCGCAGGCCAAGGATATTCTTGCGGGCAACAGCGCCTCGGCGCAGCGCAACGCGTTCGCCGGCATCGCCCTGATCGGCCTGCGCGGCGCCGGCAAATCCACGCTCGGCAAGATGCTGGCAAAGAAAATCGGCTGGAGCTTTGTCGAACTCAACAAGGAGATCGAGGCGCAGAACGGATTGTCGGTGGCCGAGATCATCGCGCTGTACGGCCAGGAAGGCTTTCACCGCATGGAGCAGACCGCACTGGCGCAGTTGCTGGCGCGCAAGGAGCTGATGGTGCTGGCGACCGGCGGCGGCATCGTCTCCGAGCCAGTCACTTTCGATCTGATCCTGTCGTCGTTCTACACGGTCTGGCTGAAGGCCGAGCCGGAAGAACACATGGCGCGGGTGAGGCGCCAGGGCGATCTGCGCCCGATGGCCGACGATCGCTCGGCAATGGCCGAACTGCGCACCATCCTGCTCAGCCGCGAGCCTCTGTATGCGCGGGCTTCGGCGGTGGTCGATACCGCGGGGCTGAGCGTGGACAATGCGGCGGCGCGATTGAACGAGGCGGTAGCGCCGGTGCTGCAGAGCGGAGCGCGGATGTTCGCGCGGGGATGACGCTGGCCGAGGCAGCAGGCTTTGGCTAGAATGTGGTGCCGCCGCTCGAAAGGACACCCCGCCATGATGAGCCAGGAACAAAACGACCTGATCACCCGCACCGGCCCCAAGGACCCGGGCGGCAAGCTGATGCGGATGTACTGGCAGCCGGCCGCGCTGGTGGATGAGCTGCAGGGCGCGCGTCCGGTCAAGCCGGTCAAATTGCTCGGCGAAAACCTGGTGCTGTTTCGCGACGAGCAGGGACGTTACGGCCTGATCGAGCGCCACTGCGCGCATCGCGGCGCCGATCTCGCCTTCGGCCGGCTCGAGAATGGCGGGCTGCGCTGCGCGTTCCATGGCTGGCTGTTCGACGTCTTCGGGCAGTGCCTGGAAACACCGGCCGAGCCCAAGGGCTCGGTGCTGTGCAAGAACATCACGCAGCGCGCCTATCCCGTGGTCGAGAAGAGCGGAATCCTCTGGGCGTATCTCGGCGAAGGCGAGCCGCCGGCATTTCCCGAGATCGACTGCTTCGTCGCGCCCGACGCCTATACGTTCGCCTTCAAGGGCCATTTCGACTGCAACTGGCTGCAGGCGCTGGAGGTCGGCATCGATCCGTCACATGCTTCGTTCCTGCATCGCTTCTTCGAGGACGAAGATCCCGCCGCCTCTTACGGCAAGCAATTCCGCGGCGCGTCGGCCGGCAGCGATATGCCGATGACCAAAATCCTGCGCGAGCATCACGATCCCATCATCAATGTCGAGCACACCGAATACGGCTTGCGGCTGATCGCGCTGCGCGAGATCGACGCCGAGCGGACCCATGTCCGCGTCACCAACCAGCTGTTCCCGCACGGCTTCGTCATTCCGATGGGCACGGAGATGACGATCTCGCAGTGGCACGTGCCGATCGATGACGAGAATTGCTACTGGTATGCGATCTTCACCAGCTATTCGACGCCGGTCGACAAGAAGAAGATGCGCGACCAGCGCCTCGAACTCTACGAACTGCCCGACTACCGCTCGCGCAAGAACCGGTCGAACGATTACGGTTTCGATCCGCAGGAGCAGGCGACCGCGACCTATACCGGCATGGGCGCCGACATCAACGTGCATGACCAGTGGGCGGTGGAATCGATGGGCGCGATCCAGGACCGCACCAGGGAGCATCTCGGCCAATCCGACAAAGCCATCGTGCAGTACCGCCGATTGCTGCGGCAGGAGATCGAGAAGGTCGCGGGCGGCGCGAAACCCTTCATGTTCCTCGACGAGGCGCATGCGCGCAGCATCCAGGGCCCCGCCACCATGGACGGCATCGGGCCGACCCGCGGCTGGGAAACCTTCTGGATGGAAGTCGATGTAAAGCGCCGGCGCAGTGCGCCATGGGCCGCGCCGGTGCCGGCCGAGATCGCCGACAAGGTCCGCCATCTCAAGGCGGTTTAGGGGATGGCGTTTTCTGGAGCAGACGACGGCGCCGAGCGTTCAGGTCACCTCGCCCCGCTTGCGGGGAGAGGTCGAAGCCGAAGGCTTCGGGTGAGGGGGATTCTCCGCAAACTGAGGCTGCCGAGAGTCCCCCTCACCCCAACCCTCTCCCCGCAAGCGGGGCGAGGGGGCGAAGGAGTGACGCGTTGAGTTTTGTCGAGCGTCACGGTCTCTGGTCGGGCGAGCAGAAGGAAGCCGCAAGCCGTCTTCGCAAAATCGTCGAGGAACAAAAACTCGAAGTGATCCGGCTGTCGTTCCCGGATCAGCACGGAATCCTGCGCGGCAAGACGCTGGTTGCGAGCGAGGCGCTGGCCTCGCTGGAGAGCGGATGCAGCATCACCACCACGATGTTCGCCAAGGATACGTCGCACAAGACCGTATTTCCGGTGTTCACCTCCGGCGGCGGTTTCGGCATGCGCGAGATGGAAGGCGCCGCCGATGTGCTGATGGTGGCGGACCCCATGAGTTTTCGGGTGCTGCCATGGGTCGAAGCCACCGGCTGGCTATTGTGCGACGTCTATTTCGCCGACGGGCGGCCGGTGCCGTTCGCGACCCGCCATCTCTATCGATCGGTTCTCGCCGGCCTTGAAAAGCGCGGCTACGATTTCGTCGCCGGCCTCGAAGTCGAATGCCACATCTTCAGGCTCGAAGACGCCAGAATGGCGCCGGAGGATGCCGGACAGCCGGGCACGCCGCCGGCGGTCAGCCTGCTGTCGCATGGCTATCAATATCTGACCGAGCAGCGCTACGACCAGATGGAGCCGGTGCTCGAGATCATCAGGCGCGACATCATCGCGCTCGGCCTGCCGCTGCGTTCGATCGAAGTCGAATTCGGCCCGAGCCAGTGCGAATTCACCTTCAAGCCGACGGTGGGCCTCGAGCCGGCCGACACCATGATGCTGTTTCGCAGCGCCGTGAAGCAGATCGCCCGCCGCCACGGCTATCACGCCACCTTCATGTGCCGCCCTAAACTGCCGAATGTGTTCGCCTCCGGCTGGCATCTGCATCAATCGATCGTCTCGCGCACCAGCGGCGAGAACGCCTTCATGCCGAAAGACGATGGCAAGCTGTTAAGTCCGTTCGGCCGTTTCTATCTCGCCGGACTGTTGCAGCACGCCGCGGCCTCGACCGTGTTCACGACGCCGACCATCAACGGCTACAAGCGCTATCGCTCCTATTCGCTGGCGCCGGACCGCGCGATCTGGGGCCGCGACAACCGCGGCGTGATGATCCGCATGCTCGGCGGTGCCGGCGATCCCGCCACCCGCCTGGAAAACCGGATCGGCGAACCTGCCGCCAATCCCTATCTCTATATGGCCTCGCAGATTCTATCCGGGCTGGACGGCGTCGATCGCGGGCTCGATCCCGGCCCATCCGCCGACACACCGTATGAGACGCAGGCGCCGCTGTTGCCGAAGACGCTGCGCGACGCGGTGTCGGCGCTGAAAGCGGATTCGTTCTTCCGCGACGCGTTCGGCTCCGGGTTCGTCGACTACTACGTCCACATCAAGAACGCCGAGATCGAGCGTTTCCAGGCCGAGGTGTCGGACTGGGAACAGCGCGAATATTTCGAGATGTTTTGACGGACAACGTCATTCCGGGGCGATGCAAAGCATCGAACCCGGAATCTCGAGATTCCGGGTCTGGCGCTAACGCACCATCCCGGAATGACGGCTGGCGCAGTCGCGCTCAAATCCCGAGATACTTGTGCTGCAGCTCCGGCTCCGCGATCAGTTGCTGCGACGTGCCGTTCCACACCGCCCGACCGCGCTCGATGACGGTGTGACGGTCGGCGATCTTGGTCAGGTTGGCGACGTTCTTGTCGATCACCAGAACCGATTGCCCGCGCGATTTGAGCATCGACAGGCAATTCCAGATCTCGTCACGGATCAGCGGGGCGAGGCCCTCGGTGGCTTCGTCCAGAATCAGCAACCGCGGATTGGTCATCAGCGCGCGGCCGATCGCCAGCATCTGCTGTTCGCCGCCCGAAAGCGTGCCGCCCATATTGCTGCCGCGCTCGGCCAGCCGCGGAAACAGCGTGTGAATTTTTTCCAGAGTCCAGGGATCGTCGGCGCCCAACCGGTTGCCGGAGGCCGCGACCAGATTTTCGCGCACGGTGAGGTTGGGAAAGATCTGACGTCCCTCCGGCACCAGGCCAATGCCCATCTGCGCGATCCGGAACGAGGGCAGTCCGCGCACCTCCCGCCCGGCAAACCTGACCGTACCCGAGCGCGCTGGCGTCATTCCCAGGATGGAGCGGACGGTCGTGGTCTTGCCCATGCCGTTGCGGCCCATCAACGCCACCATCTCGCCGGTGTGCACCGTCAGCGACATGCCGAACAGCACCTGGCTGAGGCCGTAACAGGTCTCGACGCCATCGACTTCCAGCAAGGGCGCGGCATCAGCCATGGGCGGTCACCGCATGCTGATCGCCGAGATAGGCGCGGCGGACTTCTTCATTCTGGCGGATCGACGCCGGATCGCCGGAGGCGATGACGCGCCCGTAGACCAGCACGGTGATGCGGTCAGCGAGGGCAAACACCGCGTCCATGTCGTGCTCGACCAAGACGATGGTGACTTCACGCCGCAATTCCTGCAACAGCGTCACCATGCGCGCGGATTCGGTCGAGCCCAGTCCCGCCATCGGTTCATCGAGCAAAAGTAGTTGTGGCGAGGTTGCGAGCGCCACCGCCAGTTCAAGTTCGCGCTGCTCGCCATGGCTCAACTCCGAGACCACGACATCGGCGCGGTGTGCGAGCCCTACGCGCGTCAATGCCGCCAGCGCCTGGTCGCGAAGATGTTTTTCCTTGCGGGCGTTCCCCCAGAAATAGAACGAGTGTCCGTCATGCGCCTGCGCTGCGATCGCGACGTTGTCGGCGGCGCTGAAGTCCGGCAGCAGCGAGGTGATCTGGAACGAGCGCGCCAGCCCGAGCGCGCTGCGCCGGTAGGCCGGCATGGCGGTGATGTCCCTGCCCGCGAAATGAATGGTGCCGGAATCCGGTAACAACTGTCCGGTGAGCTGGCCGATCAGCGTGGTCTTGCCGGCGCCGTTCGGACCGATGATCGCGTGCAATTCGCCCGGCGCGACGTCGAGCGAGAGATGGTCGGTCGCGACAATGCCGCCGAATCGCCTCACCAGATTTTCGACGCGGAGCAGGGGATCAGCCACGGGAAAACCTCCCGAGCAATCCGACAATGCCGCCGCGGCCGAAGATCACGATCAGCAGCAGCATCGGGCCCATGATCATCGCCCAGTATTCCGTGATCTGCGACAGGAATTCCTCCAGCAGCAGATAGACGATCGCGCCCAGCACCGGGCCGAACAGCGAGCCCATGCCGCCGAGGATGACCATCACCATGAGGTCGCCGGAACGGGTCCAGTACATCACGGCGGGACTGACGAAGTCGGTATTGTTGGCGAGCAGCGCACCTGCCAGGCCGCACATCGTGCCGGCGATGACGAAGCAAACCAGGCGATAGCGGGTGACGGGAAAGCCGATCGCCTGCATGCGCTGCTCGTTGGAGCGCAGGCCCTGCACCACCAGGCCGAAGCGCGAATTGACGATGCGCCAGATCAGGTAGATGCCGCCGAACAGACAGGCGAGGCAGAGATAGTAGAACTGCACGCGGTTCGACAGATTGACGAGGCCGCCGAAATCGCTGCGCTTGTAGATCGTCAGCCCATCGTCGCCGCCATAGCGCGACAGGCCGGATGCGATGTAATAGGCCATCTGCGCAAAGGCGAGCGTGATCATGATGAAGTAGACGCCGCGGGTGCGCAAGGAGAGCGCGCCGATCACCAGCGCGAACAGCGCCGATGCCAACAGCGCCACAGGCCATTGAATGAAACCGGAGCCGATGCCCTCGGCGGCGAGAATGCCGACGGCATAGCCGCCAATGCCGAGATAGGCCGCGTGGCCGAAACTCATCATGCCGCCATAGCCCATGATGAGATTGAGGCTGGCCGCCGCCAGCGCGAAGATTACGACACGCGTGAACAGCGTCAGCGCAAAGACGTTGCCGCTGAGCGAGGTATAGAGCGGCAGCAACAACAGCCCGATGACCACGAGCCCGGCGACCACATTGCGGGCGTCGAGTTGCATGCTCATCGCTTGTTGGCCGGAAACAGCCCCTCCGGCCGCACCACCAGCACGATCGCCATCAACAGATAGATCAGCATCGAGGACAGCGCGGGTGCTGCGGTCGAGGCGGCCGCCGAACTCAGGACCTTGCGCAACAGGTCCGGCAGGAAGGCGCGCCCGAGCGTATCGATCATCCCGACAAAGATCGCGGCGAGGAATGCGCCGCGGATCGAACCGATGCCGCCGATCACGATGATGACGAAGGCGAGAATCAGGATGTTCTCGCCCATGCCGATCTGCACGGTGAGGATCGGCGCCTGCATCAGACCGGCGAGACCGGCAAGCGCCGCGCCGAGGCCGAACACCAGCGTGTAGAGCAGCTTGATGTTGATGCCGAGCGCGCCGATCATTTCCCGGTTCGACGCGCCGGCGCGGATCAGCATGCCGATGCGGGTCCGCATTACCACGAGGTAGAGCATCAACGCGACCGCGAGCGCGACCACGATGATGGCAAGTCGATAGGCCGGATAATGGATGCCGGGCATGATCTGGACCGGCACCGTCAGCCAGGCCGGCAGTGGCAGCGCCAGGCCGGCCGGGCCCCAGATCAGCCGCACCGCGTCGTTGAAGAACAGGATCAGCCCGAATGTCGCCAGCACATGATCGAGATGGTCGCGGCCGTAGAGATGCCTTAGCGCCACGAATTCCAGCACGATGCCGAGCAGCAGCGTCGCACCGAGCGCCAACACGATCCCGAGGATGAAATTCCCGGTCCAGGCCACGAAAGTCGCGGCGAAATAGGCGCCCATCATGTAGAGCGAACCATGCGCCAGATTGACGAGGTCCATGATGCCGAATACCAGCGTCAATCCCGCCGCCAGCAGAAACAGCAGCAGGCCGAACTGCAATCCATTCAGGAATTGTTCGACGACGAGCAGCATGGATTCCGAAAAGTGGTTGAAGCGGACCGAAGTTGATGGAATTGCAGTGTCAGCAGGTTTAGTTCACCTCTCCCCTTGTGGGAGAGGTCGGATCGCATCGTCAGATGCGATCCGGGTGAGGGGTTTAGGTCCATCGATAGACCGGAACCCCTCACCCCGACCCTCTCCCACAAGGGGAGAGGGAGCGCACTTCCGTTGCCGTTACAGCTCAATCCAATTTCATCATACATCAAACAAAAAGCGGCAGCGCACAAGCGCTGCCGCTGCTTATTGACGCGCCAATCACTTCATCGGGCACTTGTCGTGGAAGCGGTCCTGGCTGTCCTTGACGATGGTGGCGACGGTCTTGAGCGACAGCGCGCCGGAGGCATCCTTCACCACGTCCTGCAGATAGAAATTCTGGATCGGGATGTGGTTGTTGCCGTATTTGAACGGACCCCGCAGCGACTTGAAATTGGCCTTTTCCATCTCGGCCTTCATCGCGTCCTTCTTTGTGGTGTCGCCCTTCACCGCGACGACGGCGCTGTTGATCAGTTGCGCGGCGTCGTAGGCCTGCGCGCCGTAATAGGTCGGGCTGAGGCCGGGATATTTCTTGCGATAGTCGTCGACGAAGCGCTTGTTCTCCGCGTTCGGCAGATCGTTCACCCACTCCTGCGCGCCGGGAACGCCGATCGCATTGTCCTTCTGTAGCGGCAGCGACAATTCGTCGATGGTGAAGGCCGTGTAGAGCGGAATCTGCTCCTTGATGCCGGCCTGCGCATATTGATTGAGGAACTGGACGCCGGCAGCTCCCGGATAGAACACGAAGATCGATTGCGCCTTCGACGCCTTGGCCTTGGAAAGCTCGGCGGAGAAGTCGAGCTGGCTCGGCCAGACCGTGTAGTCCTCGCCCAGCACCTCGCCCTTGAACGTGCTCTTGACGCCGGCCAGCATGTCCTTGCCGGCGGCGTAGTTCGGGCCGATCAGATAAACCGACTTGACGCCCTTTTCATTCATGTAAAGGCCCATCGCCTCCGGCGTCTGGTCGTTTTGCCACGACGTCGAGAATACGTAGGGCGAACAGAGTTCGCCGGCGAGCTGCGACGGTCCGGCGTTGGCGCTGATCAGGAAGGTCTGCGAATCGACCGCGGTTTTAAGCGAAGCCAGCAGCACGTTCGACCAGATGTAGCCGACGATGAAGTCGACCTTGTCGGATTGCACCAGCTTCTCGGTTTTCTGCTTGCCGACGTCGGGCTTCTGGCCGTCGTCTTCGTAGATCACCTCGACCGGCAGACCGTTCATCTTCCGGCCCAGATGATCGAGCGCGAGCTCGAACGAGTTGCGCATGTCGTTGCCGATTACGGCGGTCGGGCCGCTGAACGTCGAGACAAAACCGATCTTGATGGAATCCGCCGCACTAGCGGGACTCGCCAGCGCCAGTACCGTTGCGCCCGCCAACCAGAATGCCGTTCTCATATCATTTCCCCTCATTACAGGCGTGGATGCCGCGAGCCGGACCGATCCGCTTTGCGGGCTTCTCATTATGATTGGCGTGCTTTGTGCGCGATATTTCGGGTACGCGGCAAGCGCGACCTTCGGCTTTCCTCAAAGCTGTCGCCCCCTCGTGGTGATGCACCATAATTCTTGGCAATCCGATTGCAAGAATTATAATGCAGGCAACCTCCTATCATCGGCGCGTGATCGGGAGCGGCCATCGTCCGCCGATTCTCTCCGTCAGTCTTGCGCAGACATCGATCAGCTTTCCGACCACGGTCGTATCCTCGCGGCGGTCAAAGGCCGGCGTCGCCATCACGGTAACAACCAGGGCGGCGCGCGTCTGCAGGTCGAGAATCGGCACCGCGGTCGCGCGCAATCCCGGGATCAGCAACTCGTCGACGGAGGCCGACATTGCGCCGCGAACGGCGCCGCGGATCGCGGCGATATCGAGACTGCGATGCTGTGCCGCAGGCAGGCCCTTCAACCGGCCCGCGGCCTCGTCGGCATTCATGAAGCTGAAGAACACCCGCCCGGTGGCTGAACCCAGCAGTGGCAGGACCGAACCCACGGTCAGCGAGGTCGTCACCGGCATGCGCCCGGCGTGCCATCGCACAACGACAGGACCGAGCGGACCAAGGGCCGCGACCAGGGTGGTGCGCCCGGTATCGTGGGTGAAGGCTGCAATCTCGGGATCGGCCTCGGCGAACACGTCGGTTCGCGCCAGCGCGGCAAGACCGATCTGAATGGCCTGCGGGCCCAGGTCGTAGCGCCCGGACGCCGGGTTCTGTTGCGCCATGCCCGACGCAACGAGGCTCGCAAGATAGCGATGGGCCTGTGACGTCGACAGGCCGGATCGCTTTGCGACGATCGTCAGCGTCGCGGGTGCCGGCTCGGCGGCAAGTGCGGCCAGCACGCGAAATCCGATATCGACCGACTGAATTCCACGCCGCGGCGAAGGCGTTCGGGAGAGACCTTTGGCGGTTCTGGAGGTCTTGAGGGAGGCGGATTTACCCTTGCGCATCTCGTTTCAAATCGCGATTTCGAGTTGGCCGCCATCGGCCCTCTGTTGCATATCAGGCAATCGATTGTATAATGTAAAAAAGACGATGGAGGAAGAGGTGACGGATTCCGCAGCTTCAACCCGCGCCGAAAACGTCGCAACCGCCGTGACGTCCTTCGATTTGCGCAGTCTGCCGCACAGTTTCTATGTCGATCCGTATCCGGTCTATCGCGCCTTGCGCGACGCTTCGCCGGTCCACCGGCTGCCGGACGGCGAAATCTTCCTCACCCGCTTCGCCGACATGGAGCGCGTCTACAAGGACACCGGCACCTTCAGTTCAGACAAGAAGATCGAATTCAAGCCCAAATTCGGCGATTCGCCGCTGTACCAGCATCACACCACCAGCCTGATCTTCAACGACCCGCCGCTGCACACGAGGGTGCGGCGATTGATCAACGGCGCGCTGACGCCCCGCGTGATCGCCGACCTCGAAGGCGATCTCGTCATACTGGTGGATTCACTGCTCGACGCCATGGCGGCAAAGGGATCCGCCGACCTGATCGAGGACTATGCGATCGCGATACCGGTCGAGGTGATCGGCAATCTGCTGGACGTGCCGCATTCCGAGCGCGGGCCATTGCGCAACTGGTCGCTCGACATCCTCGGTGCGCTGGAGCCGGTGATTTCTCCCGAGATAGCCGCACGCGGCAACCGGGCGGTCACCGACTTCGTCGCCTATCTCGAAACGCTGGTGGCGCGACGGCGCGTCAGCCCCGGCGATCCCCGCCGCGACGTGCTGACGCGGCTGATCCAGGGCGAGGCCGACGGCGAGCGGCTGTCCGAAATCGAGTTGCTGCAGAACTGCATCTTCATCCTCAACGCCGGCCACGAGACCACCACCAACCTGATCGGCAACGGCCTTGCCCTGCTGCTTGATTATCCCGAGCAGCGGCAGCGCCTGCTCGACCATCCCGACCTGATGCGTCCGGCGATCGACGAGATGCTGCGCTACGACAGTCCGGTCCAACTCGGCAACCGCATGTCCACCGACGATTGCGAACTCGGCGGTATCAGGATCGAAAAGGGGACATCGATCAACCTGTGCATCGGAGCGGCCAATCGCGATCCCGAACAGTTCGCCGTGCCCGACGCCTTCGACGTCGCGCGCAGTCCGAACCGGCATCTTGCCTTCGTGTCTGGACCGCACCAATGCGTCGGCATGGCGCTCGCAAGGCTCGAGGGCCGAATCGCGGTCTCGCGTTTCCTGGACCGGTTCCCGAATTTTCGCAGCGCCGGAATTCCGCAGCGGGGAGGACGCGTCCGTTTCCGCGGCTTCTTGACACTGCCGGTCGATCTCGGGCTGTGAAGAGCAGCTTCTGCCGGGCCGGCGCGCTGGGCGACCATACGTTCAAGCTATCGATCAACCAAAGAATCGGCCTTGGACCACAGCATACAACGCATACATAAATCGACACGGAGAAATCGAGACCGAAAGCCGGCCCACATGACCGCCGAACAGCCCCAGCCGTTAACGCCGCATCGCGTGGTGGTCGTCGGCGCCGGCTTCGGCGGGCTGGAGGCAACGTTCCGGCTGGCGGGCGCGCCGGTCAAGATCACGCTGGTCGACCGCCGCAACCATCATCTGTTTCAGCCACTGCTCTATCAGGTCGCGACCGCATCGCTGGCGACGTCGGAGATCGCGTGGCCGATCCGCTATCTGCTGCGCGACCGCGCCGAGGTCACGACATTGTTCGCCACCGTGAGCGGTGTCGACGCGAAGGCAAAGCGTGTGTTGCTCGATGACGGCGATACCCTGCCTTACGACACGCTCGTTCTCGCCACCGGCGCGCGGCATGCCTATTTTGGCCACGACGAATGGGAACCGTTCGCGCCCGGCCTGAAAACACTGGAGGATGCCACCACGCTGCGGCGGCGTATCCTGGTGGCGTTCGAGCGCGCCGAGCGCGAGACCGATCCGCAAAAACGCGCGGCGCTCCTGACCTTTGTTATTATCGGCGCTGGCCCGACCGGCGTCGAGCTTGCCGGCACCATTGCCGAACTGGCGCAGGATACGCTGCCGCCCGACTTCCGCAACATCGACACCCACAAATCGCGCGTGGTCCTGATCGAGGCGGGACCGCGCGTGCTCGCCGGTTTTGCCGACGATCTCTCGGCCTATGCGCAAGCAGCGCTCGAAAGCACCGGCATCGAAGTGATGCTCGGGCAACCTGTCACCGAATGCAGCGCCGATGGCGTCATGTATGGCGGTAAAACGCTGGAGGCCAGAACCATCATCTGGGCCGCCGGCGTGCGCGCTTCCCCCGCCGCCGAATGGCTGGGCGCACCGGCTGACCGCGCCGGCCGCCTGCAGGTGCTGCCCGATCTCACCGTGCCCGGCCATCCCGATATCTTCGCCGTCGGCGATACCGTGATGATCGCCGGCCCCGACGGCAGACCGGTGCCCGGCATCGCGCCGGCCGCCAAGCAGCAAGGGCGCTATGTCGCCGACACCATCAAGGCGCGGCTGCGCGGCGAACCGTCGGCGCCGTTCCATTACCAGCACGCCGGCAGTCTCGCGCAAATCGGCAAACGCAAGGCGGTGATCGATTTCGGCCGCATCAAGCTGCGCGGCACGCTGGCCTGGTGGATCTGGGGCATCGCCCACATCTATTTCCTGATCGGCCTGCGCAACCGGCTCAGCGTCGCGATCAGCTGGCTCTGGATCCACGCCCGCGATCAGCGCGCCGCGCGCCTGATCACGCAGGGCTCAAGCAAGGTGGTGGGGTAGTATCCCAATGCGTAGGGCGGATTCGAGAGTTCAGGGTGGATTAGCGAAGCGTAATCCACCAACTCGGCGAGCCTGACGGCGGATTACGCTTCGCTAATCCGCCCTACAAGTTCTCACTTCACCAGCGCACATCCGCCGTCCGCCAGCGGCCGGAAGGCTTTATCCATCGGAACAGTCGAAACCAGTTTGTAATAATCATAAGGCGCTTTCAACTCCTCCGGCTTCTTGACCTCGAACAGATAGATCGGATGGATGACGCGGCCGTCCTGACGGATCGCGAGATCGCCGAACAATTTGTCCTTGCCGCTGAATTTTTTCATTTGCGGCACCACATCCCTGGCGTCGTCGCTGCCGGTTGCCGCCACCGCGTTGAGATAGGCCAGCGTGGAGGCATAGACTCCTGCCTGGTTGCCGCTCGGCATCTTGCCATTCATGCCGGGACGCGCGCCGAAGCGCTTGCCGAAGGCGCGGGTGTTGTCGTCGAGGTCCCAATAAAAGGCTTCGGTGAGCAGCAAGCCCTGCGCGACTTTCAGCCCCATGCCATGCACGTCATTGATGAACAGCAGGAACGCGACCATGGTCTGGCCGCCCTCCTTGATGCCGAACTCGCCGGCCTGCTTGATCGCATTGATGGCGTCGCCGCCGGCATTGGCGAGGCCAATGACCTTGGCCTTGGAGCTCTGCGCCTGCAGCAGCAGCGACGCAAAGTCCGAGGTGCCGAGCGGATGCTTGGCCGAGCCCAGCACCTTGCCGCCGTGCTTCTCGATGTAGCTGGTGGCTTCGGCCTCGATGCCCTGTCCGAGCGCGAAATTCACCGTAAGGAAATACCAGTCGGTACCGCCGCGCGCCATCATCGCCGCAGCCGTGGTGTTGCCGATCGCCCAGGTGTCGTTGACCCACTGGATGGTGTTCGGCGAGCAGGCGTTGCCGGTGAGATCGGCGCTTGCGGTCGATGAAGCCAGGAAGGTCATGCGGGTGTCGCGAATCAGCGAATTGATGGTGAGGCCTACGGCCGAATTGGGCACATCGACCACCGCATCGACCCCGTCGACGTCGAGCCATTTGCGCACGATCGCCGAGCCGACGTCGGCCTTGTTCTGGTGGTCGGCATAGACGACCTCGACCTTGATGTTTTTGCCGCCGCCGTTGAAATCTTCCGCGGCCATCCGCGCGGCCTCGACCGAACCCATGCCGTTGGTGTCCTGGAAGATGCCGGAGATATCGTTGAGCACGCCGACCCGCACCACGCCGCCGGAAATTTCAGCCTGTGCCGGTCCCCATGCCGCACAGGCAAGCGCGAGCGCCAGGCAACCCCTCAAACCCTTCATCGTCTCCCTCCCCCTTGTTTTATTGGTATTGGCACCAGCAGAATCGGACGTTATGTCGCAATTAGTCCTGCTCACAAAATAAGCAAATGGGACAAGCAGAGCGCGATCCAAACGCAGCAACTGCGCCCGGAATTTTATCCAAGCAATTGACAATACAGCGTCATTTACATTGTTTGATGACGCAAACCCGATGTACACAATGGCATACCGCTTGCTTCGATCAAGCTGGAAATTTCCGTCCCGGAGCGCGTCAGACATGGCGAACCTCAGCCACGAAACCACCGGCCTGCAGCAATGGCGCGGGCACGCGCCTGTCCTGGACGGGGCCGCGCGTGACTGAAACGGTCGCCGCGATCGTCGCCGCGCACCGCGCCGGCACCATATCGCCGGCGCAAACCGTCGCGCGCAGCTTTGCGCGGATCAGGGATTACAACGATCCCGCCATCTTCATCAGCCTGCGTGACGAGCAGGAAGCCGTGGCGGAGGCGCAAGCGCTAGCAGGGAAAGACGCTTCGCTGCTTCCGCTCTATGGCGTTCCCGTTGCGGTCAAGGACAATATCGACGTCGCTGGTCTACCCACCACCGCCGCCTGCCCCGCCTTTGCCTATTCGCCGGCGCATGACGCGACGTCGGTGGCGCGGTTGCGCGCCGCCGGCGCCATCGTGATCGGCAAGACCAATCTCGATCAGTTCGCGACCGGCCTGGTCGGCGTGCGTTCGCCCTATGGCATTCCCAACAATCCGATGCGCGGCGATTTGATTCCGGGCGGATCGAGTTCGGGATCGGCGGTGGCGGTGTCGGTGGGATTGGTGCCGCTTGCACTCGGCACCGATACCGCGGGCTCCGGCCGGGTCCCGGCGATGCTCAACAACATCGTCGGACTGAAGCCGAGCCTTGGCCTCGTCTCCACCGCCGGCATGGTCCCGGCCTGCCGGACGCTGGATTGCGTGTCGGTGTTCTCGCTCACCGTCGACGACGCCATGACGGCGCTGACCGCGATGGCGGGCTCCGACGGCGCCGATCCGTTTTCGCGCCCGAGGCCACTGGCGCAGATGAGTGCGTTTCCCGGCAGTCTCAAGCTCGGGGTGCCGCGCGACGGCCAGTTGATCTTTTTCGGCGACAAGGCTGCGGAGAAAGCCTATGGCGACGCGCTGGCGCGCTGGACCAGACTCGGCGCCACGCTGGTCGGATTCGATCTCGAGCCGTTCTATGAAACCGCGCGGCTATTGTATGAGGGACCCTGGGTCGCCGAGCGTTATCTGGTGATCCGGAATTTGCTGGCGTCATCGCCGGATTCGATTAACCCGGTGACGCGCGAGATCACGGCCGCCGGAGCCCGGCTCACCGCCGCCGACACGTTCGCCGCTTTGTACCGGCTGCAGGGGCTGCGCCGCATCGCTGATCGCGCCTTTGCCAATATCGACGCGCTGGTGCTGCCGACGACGCCGACCGTCTACTCCACCGCACAAGTGCTGGCCAATCCGATCGAGCTCAACAGCCGGCTCGGCACCTACACCAATTTCGTCAATCTGCTCGATCTCTGCGGCCTCGCATTGCCGGCAGCGATTCGTCCCGACGATATCCCGTTCGGCATTACATTGCTGGCGCCGACCGGACAGGATGCCCGGCTTGCCAGCATTGGCCGTGTCTTCCACGCCGACACCAGATTGATGATGGGCGCCCGCAGTTTGCCGCAGCCGGCACTCTCGATCCTGTCGCCCGGCGTGACCGGCGACGAAATCGCCATTGCGGTGGTCGGCGCACATCTGTCCGGCATGGTGCTCAACGGGGAATTGAAGGCGCTGCGCGGACGTCTGCTGGAAGCTGCCTCGACCGCGCCGGACTATAAACTTTATGCGCTTGGCACCACGCCGCCGAAACCCGGCATGCTGCGCGTCGAGCCGGGAACGGGCTCGTCGATCGAACTGGAGATCTGGGCGCTGCCGGCGGCGGCATTCGGAGAATTCGTCGCCGCGATCCCGCCGCCACTGTCGATCGGCACAATCCGTCTCGCCGATGGCCGCGAAGTGAAGGGCTTTATCGTCGAACCCGAAGGGATCGACGGCGCCCGCGACATCTCCGCCTTCGGCGGCTGGCGCGCGTATATGGCGGAGAAGGCGGCGGTGTAGCTCCTCCCTCGCCCCGCGCTTGCGGGGAGAGGGTTGGGGTGAGGGATATCTCAACAGGTATGGACTACGGTTAGTCCCCCCTCACCCGAAATTCGCTGGCGCGAATTTCGACCTCTCCCCGCAAGCGGGGCGAGGTGAAGAAACTAAACCGACACCGCGTAAAGCTCGTATTCGCCGCGCACCAGCTCGATATGCGCGCGCATTGCGCTTGAGGCGCCGACTCGGTCGCCGCGCATGATCGCGACCACGACGCGGTCGTGCTCGGCGTGGGATTTGGCGAGCCGGCCGAGATTGCGGAATTGCGCGCGGCGGAACGGCTGCACCCGGACCCGCGTCGCCAGTGTCATTTCGGCAATATAGCCGTTTTGCGAGCCGGCATAGATCGTGTTGTGAAAGCGCTCGTTGACTTCGTGAAAGCGGTCCGGATTGCCGGCATAGCTCAGCACCCGCAGCTCTTCATGAACCGCCTCCAGCCGATGCCGCTCCGCCGGAGGCATGCGTTCGGCTGCGAGGCCCGCGCACAGCGCTTCCAGCTCCGCCATCGCCTCGAACATCCCCGTCAGCCGTTCGATCGAGGGCCGCGCCACCACCGCGCCGCGATGCGCCCGCGCATCGATCAGGCCGCTGGCCGCGAGCTGGCGCAGCGCCTCCCGGACCGGCGTGCGCGATACATTGAAGCGCCGTGCGATATCGGTCTCGTCGAGGGCGGCTCCCGGCGGCAGCGCGCCGCGCACGATTTCGTCTGCCAGCTGCAGCCGCAGCTCTTCCGCGCGCGTGATCTTGTCCGGAACTGGCGAGGCGCGATCGACGCGCCGGACCACCGTCTCCACCTCGGCGGCGGGACGCTGCAGGGCGCCGGTCGGCGGAAGATCGTCAGAGACTTCATGTCTTTGGGCCGAATCCCTGGAAGCCTTGAGTACGGAAGTCTTGGGTTCGTCGATGATGCTGACATGGGCAGCGACGACGCGCCAGCCCTCGGGGAACCGTACCCACGTCTGCATCTGCCGCCCGACCCGGCCGGCCAGCGAGTCACGATAGAACAAGGTCGAGGCTACCGCGGCGTCGCGGCCATAGGTGGTGATCACGGTCTTGTCGGTCCTGCGCCCCAAACCGATCGGCGAGCGCGCCGAGCGAAACGCCGCGATCTCGTCGATCCCATAGAGATTTTCGGCGATGCCATAGCGAAGCGTGCGGGGATCCTTGCGAAACAATTCGCCGAGCACGGCGACATCGTTCGACACCAGCGCCGCTTCATAGCGCGTGAACGCCGCAGTCACCTCGGCCAGCACGTCAGGAAGATCGACTTCCATTTCAAATTCCTCTTCACAATCCTCTTGGCGGCGGCGCGGAAACCACGCCGGCGCGTTCCAGCGCATGGGCCACGCGCAGCGCGATATCCTCGCGCCAGGGCGCCGCGATGATCTGCACGCCGATCGGCATCGGCTCGAGCGGAACAGGCACCGCAACCACGGGAAGTCCGATGAAGGAAATCGGCTGGGTGTGGATGCCGATATTGGCGCGCACCGGCAGTTCGACGCCGTCCAGCACGAATGTCGTCTGTCCGAGTTTCGGTGCGACGCAGGGCGTTGCCGGCGCGAGGATAACGTCGACCGATTTGAACAGCTCCAGCACTTGCGCGCGATACCAGCGGCGGAATTTCTGCGCCCGGTCGACCAGGGGTGCGGGGATCATCGCACCCGCCAGCAGGCGGTCGCGTACGGCCGGATCGAAATCGCCCGGACGGTGGCGCAGGCGATCGAGATGCAGCGACGCGCCTTCGGTCGTGGTGATGATATAGGCCGCGGCGCGGGCGCGCCCGGCTTCGGGAATTTCAACCGTTCGGGTCGTGCCGAGCGCCCTGGCAACGCGGGCGACGGCCTCGACAGCTTCAGGAAAAACGTTCTTCTGGAAATAGCCGCCGGCGATGGCGATGCGCAGGCCGCCGATGTCCTGCGCCAGCAAGCTGCGTCACCGGCTCGGGTGCCCGCGTCGTGCACGCTGCGTCGTCCGCGTCGGGTCCCTGCATCGCGTCATAGGCCAGCGCCAGATCGCCGACGCTGCGCGCGAACGGGCCGAGATGGTCGAAGCTCGCCACGAACGGAAAAGATCGCGCGCGCGACAGCCGGCCGTAGGTCGGCTTCAGTCCGAAAATTCCGCAGAACGACGACGGCACCCGGATCGAGCCGTTGGTGTCGGAGCCCAATGCGATGGGAACGAGACGGCCGCCGACGGCGCCGCCGGACCCGCCCGATGAGCCGCCGGTCATCCGCGTCGGATCATGCGGATTGCGCGACGGACCGTCATGCACATTCTCGCCGGTGAAATCGTAGGCGTATTCGCCCATGTTGAGCGCGCCAATCAAAACGGCGCCGGCCGCTTCCATTCGCTCGATCAGGGTGGCATCGCGCGGCGACGGCTTGAGGTCGCGGTTGATCTTCGATCCGGCCCGGGTCGACAGGCCCTGCACGTCGAACAGGTTTTTCACCGCGAACGGCACGCCGGCCAGCGGGCCGGCATTTTTTCCGGCCGCGATGTCGGCATCGATCGCGCGCGCCTTGGCGCGCGCGCGCTCCGCGGTGACGTCGGTGAAGGAATTCAAAACCGGATCGCGCTTGGCGATCCGCGCCAGCGCCGCTTCGGTCACGCCGAGCGCGGACATCTTTCGGCCCTTCACCGCGGCTGCGATTTCCGTGGCGGACAGTTCGTCGGGGCTCTGCAGCCATGGCGATATCAGGCTGCAAAGACACTGGCCGGCTCGGTTTCGTCAGGCAGTGTGAATTCATCCACCAGCCGCGCCAGCCTCAGCGACACCTGGAGATTGGCCCGCACCGCCGGCTTCCAGGCGTCTTCGATCGGCAGCGCAAGCGCCTTCGAGACGGCGTCGATATAGTCGTCCAGCGGATCAGCGGCCATCGTTCCTCTTTGGCGTTTCTCACCGGCCGCACGATCAGTGAACCGGCAGCGGCGGGTGGGGAATCGCCGTCAGCAGCTCCTTTGTATAGGCATCCTGCGGATTGCCCAAGACGCTTTCGGACGTGCCCTGCTCGACGATTCGCCCCGTCCGCATCACAATGACACGATCGCATAACAGCCGCACCACATTCAAATCGTGCGACACGAACAAATAGCTCATCCCCATCGACTGCTTCAGGTCATGCAGCAGGTTCAGGACCACCGCCTGCACCGAGACGTCGAGCGCGGCGGTCGGCTCGTCCAGAATGACCAGCTTGGGGTGCAGCGCAATGGCGCGCGCGATGCCGACGCGGGCCTTCTGTCCGCCCGACAATTGATGCGGGAATCGATCGAGCAGGTTGATCGGCAGGCCGACCAGCCCGGCCAGTTCCTCGCAGCGGGCGCGCAACGCGTCGCGGCCCTTGATGTCGCCAAGCTGCATGATCGGATCGACGATGGCGCGCGCGGCGGTAAAGCGCGGATTGAGGCTGTCGGTCGGATCCTGAAACACCATCTGGATGCTCTTGCGCAGCGGCAGCCGCGCAAAGGCATTGGGCAGGATGCCGCCGATCTCGTCGCCGTCGAACATGATGCGGCCGGAGGTCTGGTCGAGCAGCCGCATCACCATCATCGACGTGGTGGATTTGCCGCAGCCGGATTCGCCGACCAGCCCGACGCTCTCGCCATGGCCGACGCGAAAAGCTGATGCCATCGACCGCGCGGAATTGTTCGAGTTCGACCGGCGGCTTGCGGGAGAACAACTTGCTCATCACCGCGGTGGCGCCCTGGCGCGGATATTCCTTGACCAGCTTTTCGACCAGAAGAAGCGGCTTCTTCGTCTTCGGCGACAGGCGCGAGCATCGGAGGCGGGCATGGACGTCGGAAGCGCCGCGGCTTCTTCCTCCGGCAGCAGATCGCGCAGGGAGACGCCGAGCCGCGGCGTCGCGCGCATCAGCTTCTTGGTATAGTCGTGTTTCGGGTCGGCGAAGATGTCGGCCGACAGCGCGGTTTCGACCACGCGGCCCTTCTCCATCACCACCACGCGGTCGCAATAGGCGGCGGCCAGTCCGAGATCGTGGGTGATCAGGATGGTCGACATGCCGCGGCTTTTGGTCAGTTCGACGATCAGGTCCATGACCGCTTTTTGCGTGGTGACGTCGAGACCGGTGGTCGGCTCGTCCGCGATCAGAAGCTGCGGATTGCAGGCCAGCGCCAGCGCGATCACCACGCGCTGGCACATGCCGCCGGACAGTTCGAACGGATAGGCGTGATAGCGCTCGCGCGGCCGCGCGATCTTGACCTGCTCCAGCGCCTCGATCGCCTTCTCGCCGCGGTCGGCGACCGTGCGACTGCTGCACATGCTGGCGCAGCACGTCCTCGATCTGGTCGCCGACTTTGCGGATCGGATTGAGCGCGGCGCGCGGATTCTGGAAGATCATCGAGATTTCGCGGCCGCGCAGGTCGCGCATCTGGTCTTCGGTCGCGGTCTTGACGTCGATGCCGGAGAACATCACCGAGCCTTCGGCGATCTTGCCGGCGCGGTCGAGAATCCGCATCACCGCATAGGACGTGACCGATTTGCCGGAGCCGGATTCGCCGACGATGCCGAGCGTCTCGCCCTTGGCGACCGTGATGTTGACGTGCTGCACCGCCTTGACGATGCCGCGCCGGGTGGCGAATTCCACCGTGAGATCGTTGACGTCGAGCAGCGGCTGCGCGGTCATGACGCTAGCTCTGCTCCCCGGTCGTCATGCGAGGGCTTGACCCGCGAATCCATCAATGCCTCGTGAAAACGCCCTTCGAGCAATGGATTGCCGGGTCAAGCGGGGCAATGACGATGCGTGGGACCAGCTGTTCATCTCAGGTCCTCCGCTGCGGATCGACGATGTCGCGCAGACCGTCGCCGAGCAGGTTGAAACAGAACACCGCGATCATCAGCGCCAGACCCGGAAACAGCGCGATCCACCATTCGCCCGACACCATGAAGCCCGCGCCTTCCGCGACCATGATGCCCCATTCGGCGGTCGGCGGCCGCACGCCGAGGCCGATGAAGGACAATCCGGCGGCGTTGAGAATGGCGTAGCCCATGGTCAGCGACATCTGCACGATCATGATCGGCATGATGTTGGGCAGGATGTGCACCAGCAGGATCCGGAATTCGCCGTTGCCCGACAGTCGCGCCGCCTGCACGAAGCCGGCGTCGCGGCGCACATTGGCCTCGGCGCGGGCGACGCGGGCATAAAGCGGAAAGTTCACGATCGCGGTGGCGATGATGATGTTCTGCACGGTGTTGCCGAGCGCGGCGACGATGCCCATCGCCAGCACGAACAGCGGAAACGCCATGATGGTGTCGGCGATGCGTCCGACGATACGGTCGGTCCAGCCGCCGAAATAGCCGCCGGCGATGCCGGCAAGGCCGCCCATCAGGAACACCAGCACCACGGACGCCACCGCAATGAACGTATCGAGCCGTGTCGCCACGATGACGCGGCTGAAAATATCGCGGCCCAACTGGTCGGTGCCGAACCAATGCGTCCATGACGGCGGCTTCAGCGCCACCGCGGTGTCGGATGACAAGCGGATCGTAGGGCACGACATAGGGGCCGAACAGCGCCGCAAAGACGATCACGATCAGGAGACCGAAGGCGAATGCGGTCACGCGGTTTTCGCCAAGCACGTAGCGGGTATGCTCGAAAATCGCGGTCAGGCCCGAGGTTCTGGCAGGTCCAACAGGTTCGACGGCGGGGGCGACGACGCTACTCATTTCTTCACCTCACCCTTCCAGCCGCACCCTGGGATCGATCACGCCATAGAGGATGTCGATCATCAGATTCAGCATCACATACATCACGGCCATGGTCAGCACGAAGCCCTGCACCGGCGCGAAGTCCGACGAGATCAGCGCCTCCACCGCATAGGAGCCGATGCCGGGCCAGGCGAAAACCTTTTCGACCAGCACATTGGCGCCGAGCAGGAACGAGAACACCATGCTGAGCGTGGTGATGACCGGCAGCATCGCGTTGCGAAACGCGTAGGTGATGATCACCGTGCCGGGCGACAGGCCGCTGGCGCGCGCGGTGCGCACGAAATCCGACGACAGCACCGCCAGCATCGAGGCTCGCGTCATACGCGCGATCGGCGCCAGCGAGAAGATCGCCAGCGTCATTGCCGGCAGAATCAACTGACTGAGCGCGGAGCGGAAGGTCTCGAAGTCGCGCGCGATCAGGGCGTCGATCAGATAGAAGCCGGTCACCGACGGCGGCGCACTGTAGAACACGTCAAGCCGTCCCAACGGAGCCGGCGACCATCCCAATCTGAAATAGAAAATATAGACCAGCACCAATCCGGTGAAGAACACCGGCAGTGAAACGCCCGCGGTCGTGGTCACCCGGCAGAGATGGTCGATCCACGAGCCGGGTTTGGTGGCGGCGAGAATGCCAAGCGGGATTGCAATCACGATCGACACGACGAGGCCGAGCAGCGTCAGCTCCGCCGAGGCCGGCAACCGGTTGCGGATTTCAGTCGCGACCGGCTGGCCGGTGGTGAGCGAATTGCCGAAATCGCCGTGCGCAAGATCGACGGTATAGCGGAAGAATTGCTCGATCAGCGGCTTGTCGAAGCCGAGCTTCTTCCTGATTTGCTCGATCGCTTCCTTGTTCGCCGCGGGCCCGGCAAAATACGCCGCGGGATCGCCGGGCAGTGCGCGGGTCAGCAGGAACGTCACGATCACGACCCCGATCAGGCTCGGGATCGCGAACATCAGGCGTTTGCCGATCATGGTCAGCATGGCGAGATGCTCGCGATTGGTGATGGTGCGCTTGAGTCGAGAAGGCGGGACTCGTTGTTACCCCCCTCCCTTGCCCTCCCCCACAAGGGGGGAGGGAACGAAAAAGCGAGGCTCCCGAAAAACATCGCATCGGGTACACCGCATCGAGCAACACGACCCGGTCTGCTCCCTCCCCCCTTGTGGGGGAGGGTTGGGGAGAGGGGTAGGCCGCGCAGGCGGTGCTCGAAATTACCCGTCACAGCATCACGCCTTCACCAGCGCGCGGTAATCGAGGCGGCGGTGGAACCAGTATTGATAGCCCGAGATGTTCTTCTGCATCGCGACGTTGACGAAGGGCTGATACAGCGGAATGCGCGGGATATCGCTGAAGGCCAGATCGACGAAGCCTTTCACATCGGCATCGTAGGTCGGCATGTCCTTGGCCGCGGCCGCGACGCGTGCGCCGTCGATCAGCTTGTCCATCGCCGGCGACTTGTAGCTCATGGTGTTGAAGACGGAATTGTTGCCGTGATAGCACCAGTAGAAGAAGTATTCGGGGTAATCGAGCCAGCCGGAGAATACGTTGGTGTAGAGCGGCATTTCCTTCTTGTTCAATTCGGTGCGCCAGTTGGCGCCAGGAATTTTGTTGATCGTGGTCTTGATGCCGATCTGCGCGAGACTTTCCTGCACCAGCACGCAGAGCGGCTCGTTGACGCCGGCGAAGCCGAGATCGAATGAGATGCGTGGTCTCGAAACCGTCGGGATAACCGGCCTCGGTGAGCAGCGCCTTCGCCTTGGCCATGTCGGTGAAATATTTGGTGGGCTGCGGCCATGCGACTTCGGTCGCCTTGCCGGCCGGCGCGCCGAACATCGGATTGGCGAGGCCGAACAGCACCACATCCATGATCTTCTGATAGGGGACGGCATAAGCCACCGCCTGGCGCACCTTCGGATTGTCGAACGGCGGCTTGGTGACGTTCATGCCGAGGTACTGGATGCCGTTCGAGAACGGCAGCGACACGATGTCGAGCTTGCCGGCGGCCTTGAGTTCCTGGAAATCCTTGTAGGGCAACTCATACGAAATGTCGGCGTCGCCGCGCTCCAGCAGCGCGCGGCGGTTGCCGGCCTGCGGCACCATGCGCCAGATCACGCGCTTGATCTTCGGCATCGCGCCGCCGACCCAGTCGTCGTTGCGCTCCATGATCACTTCGGTGCCGGCGGTCCACTTCGTCACCTTGTAGGCGCCGGAACCCGCGGTCTGCTGCTTGGTGTATTCGAGGCCCCAGGGGTCCTTTTCGCTGACGTTCTTTTTCACCAGTTCGGAATTGACCACGCAGGGCACGATGACGGCGAGATCGGGAATCGTCAGGCGATCCTTGGTGGCAAAATCGACCCGCACGGTGTTGTCGTCGACGACGACGAACTGCTCCGGCTTGGTCAGCGAGCCCGCGCTCATCTGAAAGGTCGGGAAACCGCCGACGCTGACCGCGCGGTCCAGCGACCACTTGACGTCCTTCGCCGTTACCGGCGCGCCGTCGTGAAATTTCGCGTTCTTCTTCAGTTTGAACGTGACCGACATGTCGCCGACATTCATGTCTTCGGCGAGTTCGGGCTTGAACTTGTCGCGGTCGTAATACGGCACGCCGCCGGGACCGGCTTTCATCTCGTGGCTGATCAGGCGGTCGTAGCAATTCCACGACACCTCATAACCGGGGACGTTGGTGCCGATGCCGTGAATGTCGAGGTTGTTGGGGCCGCCTTCCGAAACGATCAAAAGCGTCTCCGAGCGGGCGTCGGCCTTGGCGGCGGACCAGATCGCGGGAGCCGGCACCATGGCGCCTGCGGCAACGCCGGTGACGGATTTCAGAAAATCGCGACGCTTCATGTGATGCTCCAACACTACCTGGGAAACGGGTCTTGGAAGCAGCGTCGCAAGGTTTGTGCCAAATCTTAACGGCGGCCTATATTCCTTTCTAAACACATGATTTGGTTATGAAATATTTGATTATACCGCCCAGAACCGACTTCCTGCATTGCATACAAAGGCGCGTCTTTGCCTATTGTGAGTGCAAGTATTCGCAACGCCGTTTTCTTGGGCGGCTTGGCAGATGGACGAAGCTAAACCGATCAAATGACGGACCAGCCGAGATGATGGGTATCGCTTCGCTCAACCCCTCCTACGATTTCCTCATCGGTCCGGGTTGGCGCGCTCGAACTGGCGCAGCAGCCTGTTGCCGCGATCGACCGCGGAATCCATCGCCGCCTGCGCTGATTTCTTGCCGCTGAAGGCCTGCTCCAGCTCATCGTCGATCACATCGCGAATCAGAACGAACGACCCGAGCCGAACCCCCTTCGAATTTTCGGTCGGCGGTTTCAGGGTGATCTGTTCGATCGAGATTGCAGCGCCGGGATCGCGATCGTAGAAACCTTGCGCGCGGGTCAGATCGAAAGCCGCGCGGGTCACCGGGAGATAACCGGTGTTCTGATGCCACGCGGCCTGAACTTCCGGCTTCGACAAAAACCCGAAGAATTTGGCGACGCCCTTGTATTCGTCGCGCGGCCGGTCGCGCAACACCCACAAGGTGGCGCCCCCGATGGTGGAGTTCTGCGGCGCACCCGCCACATCGGGCCAATACGGCAACATGCCGTAACCGACCTCGAATTTCGAATTGGCCTTGATATCGGCGCGCGTCGCCGACGACCCCAGGAAGATTCCGCACTCTCCCTTCTGGAACCGTGGCTCCGCGGTTTGCGCGCGGCCGCTATAGTCGAACGCCTTGGTGGTCTGCCATTCCGCCAGTTGCGCGATGTGGCGCACCAACAGCGGATTGTTGAAATTCAGCACCGCGTCGAAGCCGCCGAAGCCGTTGGCCTGCGTTGAAATCGGCAGGTTGTGAAAGGCGGAAAAATTCTCGACGTTGATCCATGACGGCCACGATGTCGTCAAACCGCATGCGGCGCCATAGCCACGCAGCCGCTTGGCAGCCTCGCCCGACTTCGGGCCAGGTTTTCGGCGCGACTTCCGGATCGAGGCCGGCGGCGCGGAACATATCCTTGTTGTAATACAGGATCGGCGTCGAGGCGTTGAACGGGAATGACAGCATGTTGCCGGCGGTATCGGTGTAATAGCCGGTGACAGCGGGAAGATAGGCCGCCGGGGAAAATGTCTCCTGTTCATCCTTCATCAATTCGAACACCGGATAGATCGCGCCCTTCGCAGCCATCATGGTCGCAGTCGCGATTTCGTTGACCTGAACGATGGCGGGCTGGCTGCGCGAGCGAAACGCAAAGATCGCCGCGTTGATGGTTTCGGTATAATTGCCCTTGTAGCTCGGCACGATCCGGTATTCGGATTGCGATGCATTGAAATCGGCGGCGAGCTTCTCCAGCTGCCGCCCCAGTTCACCCGACATCGCGTGCCACCACATGATATCGGTGACCGCATGGGCCGGAGAAGCGAACGCAACCGCAGCCGTGGCGGCCGCGATCTGCAAAAATCTAATGGCCGAGTTCACCGTAAATCCATTCCGATCGCCGTGCTGGAGGCGCGACTTGCCCGGTTGGGGCCGCAGGCCTGCTTAAGACCCAACGCCGTCGGTTTCAATCCGCAAACCCCGGTCGCAGCGCACAATAGACGATGTCGGCCGGGTTCTGCTAAATGGTGTTGAACCTTTTTTCCCTGCCATCGACTCCATCACAAGGGGATGCTGCCTGTGTACAGCCGCGCCTGCCTTTCGCGGACCGTCGCAATCCTTGTCGCGCTGTTCTTGACGGCGGCTTCGACGAGCGTGTTTGCGCGCGAATTTCGTGCCGCCGACACCCAGAGCGAGGATTATCCGACTGTACAGGCGTTGCGCTACATGGGCCGCCTGATCGCGGAGCGCAGCGCCGACCGCCTGCATATCCGGGTGTTTCATTCGCGCCAGCTCGGCGAGGAAAAGGAAACCATCGAGCAGACCCGCGTCGGCGCGATCGATCTCAATCGCACCAATGTGGCGCTGATCGGAACCTTCGTGCCGGCAATGAATGTGCTGGCGATGCCGTTTTTGTTTCGCTCCATCGAGCACCTGGAGAAGGTGCTGGACGGACCGATCGGCAACGAAATTCTCGGCAGCTTCGAGCCCTATGGATTCGTCGGCCTGGCATTTTACGATTCCGGCGCGAGATCGATCTACAACAGCGTCAGACCGGTGCGCTCCATCGCCGACATGAAGGGCTTGCGGCTTCGGGTGCAGCAATCCGAACTGATGTCCGACATGATCAGGGCGCTTGGCGCCGAGCCGATCGAGCTGCCATACGGACAGGTGCTCACCGGGCTTGCCACCAGGCTGATCGATGGCGCCGAGAATAACTGGCCGTCCTTTGTCACGACAGACCATTACAAATATGCCGGCTATTACACCCTCACCGAACACACCATGAGCCCCGAAGTCCTGGTGATGTCGCAGAAAGCCTGGCAGAGCCTGTCGGCCGACGATCAAAGGATTTTCCGCGACGCCGCAATCGAGTCCAGCCGGTTCATGCGCGGGAAGTGGAAGGACCTGGAGCAAACCTCGCGCCGGCAGGCAGAGGCCGCCGGCGCAACCATCGTGACGGATTTCGACCGCAAGCCGTTTGAAGCTGCAATGGCGGGAATCTACGCCAAGGCGCAGCGCGATACCGCGGTCGCCGAACTGATCGAACGCATTCGCAAGGTCGATTGAATTGATCCCCGAAACATCAGGTCAGGACGAAGCAGCGGAACGCCCGTCGGGTCTTGCCGCGCGCGGCCGTTTTCGCATCGTCCGGCTGGTCCGCGCGGTCCCGATCCGCTGGCGCATTCTTTCGATCGCCGCCCTGAACTCGGCGGTCGTGGTGGTGCTGGCCGCCATGATCTGGAACGGCGCCGCGGTGCTCGGTTCGGCCTGGGACGATGTCCGGCAGGTGCAGGAGTCGGACAAGATCCTGGCGCTGCTGGAAAGCGAAACCGGCCGGTTGCAGAACCTGATCCATCGCTACATCAATCAGCCGAGCCCGGAACTGTTCGCCGAGATACTGCTGTTGCGCGAGACGGTGCTCGGTACGCTGACCAATCGGGCCTCGACCGATCCGATGCTGTCGGGATCGGTGGAAGAGCTCGAGCGCGTCACCGAGCGTTTCCTCAACGGCTTCGGCGATCTGCGCGCCCTCCAGGCCACGATTTCGAAATCCTATGAGGATCAGGTGCTGAGCCCTGCCAGGGATATGGCCGGGCTCTATTCGATCATCGAGGGCGCGACAGGTCACCGCGATGCCCTGATCTGGCCGTCGCTCGGAAAATCCCGCGAGGCGTTTACCGCCATGCTGGTCGCCGCCAACGCCTATTATCTGTCGCTGGCCTCGGCATCGGCGGAAGAAGCCCGCAGGAACGTCGAGACGATCGAAAAGACCATTCCCGTGATGTCGGACCTTGCCGACAACGACCTGCAGCGCATGGCCTTGCAGCGATTGAATACGCGGGCCGTGGCGCTGCGGGAGGGTCTTGCCAAACTATCCGAACAACTTGCCAGCCGAACCGAGTTGTTGCGCAACACCATCGACGCCAGCCAGGCCGACGCCATCGGCGCCATCGATGCATTGTCGGTCAAGATGCGCCAGCGCGAGCAAAAGGCACAGGAGACCTTCGACCGGACGCTCGGCGATATCTCGCGCAGGGTGCTGTCGATCGCGGTGATCTTTCTCGGCATCATCATCACCGCCGGCGTGGTGATCGCGCTCAGCATCCGCCTGCCCTTGCAGCAGATCATGGCGGCGATGCACGCGATCACGTCGGGCGATTACGACCGGCGGGTGCAGGGAACCAATGCCAGGGACGAGGTCGGCGCGATGGCGCGCGCAGTGGAGGTGTTCCGCGAAAACGCCATCGCCAAGCGCAAGACCGAGGACGAACTGCGCGCCTCGAAGGAAAAGGCCGAGGGCGCCTTGCTTGAACTCGGCGCCGCCCAGCAGAACCTGATCGACGCCGAACGTCTGGCCGCGCTCGGCGGCCTGGTCGCCGGCGTCGCCCATGAGGTCAACAACCCGATCGGCATCAGCCTGACGGTGGCGTCAAGTTTCGCCCGCCGCGCCGAAATGTTCGAGGCCGAACTCAAATCCGACGGCGCAGCTGCGCCGCTCCCAGCTCGAGGAATTCGTCCGCACCTCGCGCGACGCCGCCCAGCAACTGGTGGCGAACCTGCATCGCGCCGCGCGAACTGATCCAGTCCTTCAAGCAGGTCGCGGTCGACCGCTCGCATGCCGAGCGCCGGCAATTCAGCCTCGGCGAGGCGACCGACCAGATCATCGCCAGCCTGCGGCCGGTCCTGAAGAAGGCGGCGATCACCCTGTCGGTCGACGTGCCGGAAGGCCTGGTGATCGACGGCTATCCGGGCTCGTATGGCCAGATCCTGACCAATCTGTTCCTCAACGCCGCCAACCATGCGTTTGCCGACGGCCGCTCCGGGTCGATCTCGATTTCGGCGCGGCCCCGCGGCAATGACGACGTCGAGATCATTTTTGCCGACAACGGGGCCGGAATGACGCCGGACGTGCAGCGGCAGGCGTTCGACCCGTTCTTTACCACCCGCCGCAACGAGGGCGGCACCGGGCTCGGGCCTGCATATCGTCTATAATCTTGTCACCCAGCAGCTCGGCGGCCGCATGATGCTGGATTCAAGGCTGGGACAAGGCACTACATTTCGCATTATCATGCCGAAGACCGCCAAGGGCGGCTCACGACGACACGACAGACGCAGCAGGCGACGGGACCCCGCAATGGCCGAACAGGACGATGTCCTCCACCTGATCGACGATTCCGGAACCGTTCCGGAAGCCTCGACCGCGCGCAAATGGAAGATCGCCGTCATCGACGACGATCAGGCCGTGCATGAAGGCACGCGCTTTGCGCTGAGCGACTACAATCTCAACGGCCAGACGCTGGAAATCCTGTCGGCCTATTCGGCGGCCGAAGGCCGCATCCTGATGCGCGCGCATCCCGACATCGCCGCCGTGCTGCTCGACGTCATCATGGAAACCGACGCCGCCGGCCTCGATCTGGTCGAATACATCCGCAACGAAATCAAGAACGAGACCGTCCGCATCATCCTGCGCACCGGCCAGCCCGGACAGGCGCCGGAGCGCCGCGTCATCGTCCAGTACGACATCAACGACTACAAGGCCAAGACCGAGCTCACGGCCGACAAGCTGTTCACCTCGCTGACCGCGGCGTTGCGCAGCTATCAGCAGCTCGAGCGCATGGTGCAGACCCGGCGCGGGCTGGAAATCATCATCGATGCCGCCTCGACGCTGTACGATTTCAAATCGATGCAGCGCCTCGCCGAAGGCGTGCTGACGCAGATCGCCTCGCTGCTCAATGTCGACTGCGCCGGCATCCTGGTGCTGCGCGACGGCGGCGTGGTCGGCGACGATTTTTCGGTGCTGGCCGGCTCCGGCTGCTACAGCCGCTTCATCGGCGCCGCCGGATCGAAATCGCTCGATCCCGATTTGCGGTCGATGGTGGAAGCCGCCTTCAAGCGGCGCAAGCATGAATTCGTCGACCAGCGCTCCGTGCTCTACGTTCGCACCGGCAGCGGACGGGAAGTCGTGGTGCTGCTGCAGGCGGAGCGCGAACTGTCCGAAACCGACCGCTCGCTGGTCGAGATTTTCGGCAGCCGGCTTTCGATCGCGTTCGACAACGTCATTCTCTATCAGCAGCTGCACGAGGCCAACACCCAGCTCGAGGACCGCGTCGCCCAGCGCACCCGCGCGCTGATGCAGGCCAACCGCAGGCTGTCGGCGCAATGGCTGCGGCTGCAGCGCGCCAACGGCTTCAAGAACGAAATTCTCGGCACCGTCGCCCATGATCTGAAGAATCCGCTCGGCGTCATCCTCGGCCGCACCGAAATGCTGACCGAACTGATCGGCGCCGGCTCTCCCAAGGAAAGCGTGACCGCCCAGGTCGAACATATCCGCGACGCCACCAAGCGCCTGACCTCGATGGTCGATCATCTGATTTCGGACGCGATGGCGGACGCCTTCGACATCACCATCCGCCGCGAGCCGGTCGATATCGCGGCCCTGGTCAGCCGAAGTCGCCGACGCCAATCAGCCTCTGGCCGTCAACAAGCAGCAGACCATCACGGTGTCGGCGCCGCCCGAATTTCGTCACGATGTGCGATGCCGACCGGATGCGGGAAGCGATCGACAATCTCATCAGCAACGCCATCAAATACTAGCCCGATCGGCGGCAAGATCACGGTCGTGGTCAGCCAGGAGCAGAACAACACCATCATCCGCATCGCCGACGAAGGCGCCGGCCTGTCTCCCGAAGACCTCGGACGGTTGTTCGGCCGCTTCCAGCGGCTGTCCGCCAAAGCCCACCGCCGGAGAAAGCTCGACCGGCCTCGGCCTGTCGATCGTCAAGCGCATCATCGACATGCATGGCGGCAAGGTGACCGCCGACAGCGGCGGCCCCGGACAGGGATCGACCTTCACCGTCATATTGCCCGCGACGGACGCGACCTGACATGACCCAGAGTCCGCACATCATCATTGTCGACGACGAGGCGCCGGCCCGCGAGATGGTCGGCGAGTATCTCAAGATGCACGGCTTTACCGTGACGCTGTGCGACGGCGGCAAGAGCCTGCGCGGCGCGATCGAGACCAGCGTGCCGGATCTGGTGGTGCTCGATCTCAACATGCCGGAGGAAGACGGGCTTTCGATCATCCGCGACCTGAAAAGCCGCACCAATGTTCCCGTCATCATGCTGACGGCGACCGCAAGCCCGATCGACCGCGTGGTCGGACTGGAACTCGGCGCCGACGATTACATCGCAAAGCCCTGCGAACTGCGCGAATTGATGGCGCGGATCCGCTCGGTGCTGCGGCGCAGCGCGCCGGCCAAGACGACCGGCGGCAGCGCCGGAAGCCGCCGGCGCCAAGGCGGCGAAGGACCAATTGGTGCGGTTCGGGACCAAATGGCTCGATCTCGAGGCGCAGGCGCTGCGCGACGACGAGGGCAACGAGCATCCGCTGACCGCGTCCGAATTCGGCCTGCTCAAGGTGTTCGCGGCCAATCCGAAGCGGGTGCTGTCGCGCGAGCGGCTGCTGGAACTCGCCAATGCGCGCGACAGCGAAGCCTTCGATCGCGCCGTCGATCTGCGAATCATGCGAATCCGGCGCAAGATCGAACCCGATCCGACCAAGCCCGCGGTGATCCGCACCATCCGGGGCGGCGGATATCTGTTCTCGCCCGCCGAGAAGGCGTAGCGCGACATCTCGGCCCTGAGCGGTCCGCTGCCGAACCTGCGTGACGCACGACGTCCGTGGATGGACTCGGCCAAGGCCGTGCGACGCGTGCATTTTACCATCATTGAAATCACTCGCATTTCGCCTCCGAATGTTTCGTCGCGATGGCTGCGACGAAACAATTCTCCTGCCGACGAAACCATTTTCCGCTTGGCGCGCAGACATCCCGAAACGTTCGCTGGCTAGGTTTTTCCCAACGAAGCGCCGAAACGGCGACACTGGGAGCCTGTCATGCAGAACGTCATCGCCATCAACGCTGCAGCCCGCCAGGGCATTCTCGCCGCCCAGGCGACCTCGGATGAATTGCTGCTGGAAAGTATCGCCGATGGCGGCCGGGCCGCGATGCACATCCTCTATTCCCGTCACAATGTGCGGGTTTACCGTTTCATCCTTCGCATCGTGCGCGATACCAGCGTGGCGGAAGACCTCGTCAGCCAGGTGTTCCTCGACGTGTGGCGCACCGCCAGCCAGTTCGAAGGCCGTTCGCAGGTTTCCACCTGGCTGTTGTCGATCGCCCGCTTCAAGGCGCTGACCGCGCTGCGCCAGCGCCGCTACGAGGATATCGACCAGGAAGACGTGCTTGAAATCGCCGACCAGGCCGACACGCCGGAAGCTTCACTGGACCGCAGCAACACCAGCGCCATTCTGCGCGCCTGCGTCGCCAAGCTGTCGCCGGCGCATCGCGAGATCATCAATCTCGTCTACTACCATGAGAAGTCGGTGGAAGAGGCCGGCGCGATCATCGGGATTCCCCAGAGCACCGTGAAGACCCGGATGTTTTATGCCCGCAAGCAGCTTGCCGATCTGCTCAGGGGTGCCGGCGTCGATAGCCTGGCCGCGTAGGTTAATTCGAAGCAACTTCAACAATTGCGTACTCAAGGAGCGAAAGATGCCGAGACCGACCCTCCGCCTTTTCATCATTCCGCTTGGCGCGATCTGCACGCTAGCCTCGATGTCCAGCCAGAACGCAGGGCCTCGCGCCCCGCGCGATGGAGGCTCCATGTTCGTGCGCCAGCAAACGATCGATTGCAGCAACAAGAATTCCGGGCAGGTCTGCGTGATTTCCTACGATGGCGAGACCGGCACCACCCGCTGAATTAGCTTGCTGATTTTCTGAAACCTCCAACGACCCGGATGGGATGCCCCCTTCCGGGTCGCTCTGCGTTTGGGCTGTTTGCGGCGGTTCGGGCCGAAATCTCACGAACATGTGAGGCGCACCGGGTAACGCTTGGGCTCCACTTCGCGAAGGGCCATGAGAGCTCTCGCGCGACCGCAAGGTCGGCACGAGAGTCTTCTGGATCCGTTCGATGATCAACCTCGTTCTCGCCTTGCTGGCCGGCATCGTCACCATCGCAGCGCCTTGTACGCTGCCGATGCTGCCGATCCTGCTCGGGGCTTCGGTCGGACACACCGGCAAGGCGCGGCCGGCCATGATTGCGCTCGGCTTTGTGGTTTCGTTCTCGGCCGTAGCGCTATTGCTGGGCGCCATCACTCGCTTTTCGACTTCGATCCCAATGTTCTGCGCAATGCCGCGGCGATCCTGCTGCTCGGGTTCGGCGCGCTGATGATCTGGCCCGCGCCGTTCGAATGGCTGTCGATCCGGCTCGGCAAGCTCATCAACGGTGTCGGGGACATCCGGGCTGTCCATCACGGCGCCCTCGGCGGCTTCGTTCTCGGCACCACCCTGGGGCTGGTCTGGACACCCTGCGCCGGACCGGTGCTCGGTTCGATCCTGACCATTGTCGCGACATCGAAAGACACTGCATGGGCGAGCCTGCTGCTCGTCGTCTACGCCATCGGCGCCGCAATTCCGATGCTGGCGATCGCGTATGGCGGACAGGCTGCCACCACGAAAGTCCGAAGCATCGCGCGAATTTCGCCGAGGCTGCAGCAGGGATTTGGCGTCATCGTGATCGCATTCGCGATCGCCTCCTATTTCCAGTACGACACGCTGATCGTGGCGTGGCTGACAGGATTTTACCCGAACGGCCAGATCGGCCTCTAGATCAACCCACCTGATGATGGAGTTTCCCATGACGATACGCTCGCTCGCCAAATCCGTCTCCGTCGTCGCACTTTGCCTGATCGGAGCATCCGTCTCCGGTGTCGGAGGCGAGGTTGCGCGCGAACAGACGGCTCCGTACCAGATCGCGGCGGCGCAGGGTGGAGCGCCTGATTTCACCGGCATCAGCAACTGGTTCAACTCCGCGCCGCTCGACATGGCGAAATTGCGCGGCAAGGTAGTGCTGGTGGACTTCTGGACCTACGGCTGCGTCAACTGCGTCAACACGCTGCCGCACGTCACCGAGCTCTACGCCAAATACAGGGATCGCGGGCTTGTCGTGGTCGGTATCCATACGCCGGAATTTCCGTTCGAAAGATCCGCATCGAACGTGCAGGCGGCGCTGAAGCGGCACGGCATCACCTATCCGGTCGCACAGGATAATAATTCACGGACCTGGAACGCCTATGGCAACCAATATTGGCCCGCGCAATACATTGTCGATCAGAGCGGAAAGATCGTATTCCAGCATGATGGCGAAGGCCAGTACGAGCAGATGGACCGCACCATCGCGCGCCTGCTCAACGCCTCCAGTTGAATGGGTCCGCGAACCGCGTGGTCGGCGCGACTGGCACCCTGGTGCCCGCTGACTGATGTTTTTCGACCGACCCAGATACCTCCAGCGACCCGGATGGGATGCCCCCTCCGGGTCGCTCTGTTTGTGGCCTCGTGAATGTTCCGTGACATTGTTACCGCTTATCGGTTCGTATTTCTTCGTCACTCGGCGGGACGTGCCGTCGAATCCTGCAATTCCTGTCTGTTCGTGATATCCGCAGTCCGAACGGCATGATATCAGGACGCACGATCCAACCTGACGGATGGCTTCAATGTTCGAGGGCTGGGATGCCGTGGTGTTTGCCCGGGCGCAGTTCGCCTTCACGATGGCGTTTCACATCGTATTTCCCGCGTTCTCGATCGGCCTTGCCAGTTATCTGGCGGTGCTGGAGGCGCTCTGGCTGTGGACCGGGCGTGAGGTCTTCATCAACCTGTTCAATTACTGGCTGAAGATCTTCGCGATCGCCTTCGGCATGGGCGTGGTGTCGGGCATCGTGATGTCCTATCAGTTCGGCACCAACTGGTCGGCATTCTCCGACAAGGCGGGATCCGTGATCGGTCCGCTGATGGCCTATGAGGTGCTCACCGCGTTCTTCCTCGAGGCCGGCTTTCTCGGCGTGATGCTGTTCGGCCTCGAGCGGGTCGGACACCGGCTGCATTTCCTTGCGACCCTGATGGTCGCGATCGGCACGCTGATGTCGGCGTTCTGGATTCTCTCTGCCAATTCCTGGATGCAGACGCCGGCCGGCTACGCCGTCAACGCCGATGGGCAATTCATTGCCGCCGACTGGTTCAAGGTGATCTTCAATCCGTCGTTTCCCTATCGGCTGGTGCATATGGTGCTTGCGGCCTACCTCACCACCGCCTTCGTGGTGGGCGCGGTCGGCGCATTTCATCTGCTGCATGACTCCCGTCTCGAAGGGCCGCGCGTGATGTTTTCGATGGCGATGTGGATGGCGACGCTGGTCGCACCGGTCCAGATTCTCGCAGGCGATCAGCACGGCCTCAATACGCTGGAACATCAGCCGGCGAAAGTGATGGCGATGGAAGGCCATTTCACCAGCCATCCTGACGGCGCGCCGCTGATTCTGTTCGGATGGCCCGATCAGGCCGCGGGACAGGTGAAATACGCCATCGAGATTCCCAAGGCGTCCTCGCTCCTGCTCAAACATTCGCTGGACGCGCCGCTGACGGGGCTGGAAACCGTGCCCCGTGAAAACTGGCCGCCGGTGGCAATTATATTCTGGTCGTTCCGTATCATGGTCGGGATCGGACTTCTGATGCTGGGCATCGGCATCGCTGAGCCTGTATGCGCGCTGGAGCGGCAAGTTCTATCGGGCGCGCTGGCTGCATTTTTATGCACTGGCAATGGGGCCCGCCGGTTTTATCGCGGTGCTGGCGGGATGGTTTACCACCGAGGTCGGCCGCCAGCCCTTTACGGTTTATGGATTGCTGCGAACCGCCGACTCCGCCTCGCCGCTGGCCGCGCCTGCGGTCGCTTCCTCGCTGCTCGCTTTCATCGCCGTCTACTTCATCGTCTATGCAGCGGGCCTGACCTATCTGTTCCGGCTGATGGCGATGCCGCCGCATCACGGCGAACAGGGACCGAGCAGCGATATACCGGCTCGCGCCGCAGGTATCACGCCCGCAGCCGGAGTATCCGTTCCATGACCGCCGCCATGGACATCGCTACCATCTGGGCCTTCATCATCGCGTTCGCGGTGTTCGTCTATGTGGTGATGGACGGCTTCGATCTCGGTCTTGGCCTGTTGTTTCCGCTGTTTCCCGCGAAAAGCGATCGCGACGTCATCATGAACAGCGTCGCTCCCGTCTGGGACGGCAACGAGACCTGGCTGGTGCTCGGCGGCGGCGGGATGATGGCGGCGTTTCCGCTGGCCTATGCGGTGCTGATGCCGGCGCTGTACACGCCGATCATTGCGATGCTGATTGGCCTGGTATTTCGCGGCGTTGCCTTCGAGTTTCGCTGGCGGACGCTGCGCGAACGCAATCGCTGGGACATCGCGTTCGCCGGCGGGTCGCTATTGGCGACGCTGGCGCAGGGCATTGCGCTCGGCGCGATATTGCAGGGCGTGCATGTGGAGGGCCGTCATTATGCCGGCGGCTGGTGGGACTGGTTGACGCCGTTCAGCCTGCTGACGGGCGCTGCCCTCGTCGCCGGCTATGCGTTGCTCGGCGCCACCTGGCTGGTGCTGAAGACCGAGGGCGACCTGCGCGAACGGGCCTATCGCCTGAGCTGGTTTTTATTGTTCGCGATGTTGGGAGCGATCGGCGCGGTCAGCATCGCCACGCCGTTTCTGCACCTCGCCTATGCGCAGCGCTGGTTCACCTGGCCGAACATCGTCCTGACCGCGCCGGTGCCGATCGCGGTGGCGGCCGTCAGTGCCTTGCTGTTGCGCAGCCTCGCCAACCGGCAGGACCGGCGGCCGTTCTTCCTGGCGCTGGCGCTGTTCGCGCTGTCCTATGCCGGCCTCGGCATCAGCATGTGGCCCTATATCGTGCCGCGGAGCATCACCATCTGGCAGGCCGCCTCGCCCGAGAACAGCCAGGTCTTTATGCTGTTCGGTGTCGCCGTGCTGGTGCCGCTGATTCTGGGTTACACGACATGGGCCTATTGGGTATTCCGCGGCAAGGTCAAAGCCGGGAGCGGCTACCATTGAGGTCCTTGGAAGAAAATCCGCGTCCGCTGGCGCAGCGCCTGCTGTGGTTCGCAGCGCTTTGGCTCGGCGGCGTCGGGACTGTTGGCATCGTGGCCCTTGGCCTGCGGCTATGGATCGCCAAGTGAACTCTCCCGTTGCGGGAATCTTTTCCGCTGATGTAGCCGGCCCGCCACCCCATCTTTGGCGCAATTTGATGGTTCCAGTGATTTGGCGGAAGTGATAGACACGCCTCGAAAGCGCTACCGGGAGAGCTTTAAATGACCAAGTTTCGGCACCTGATCTGGATGATGATGGCCGCCGCCGGTCTGATGCTTTCCGCCTCGCACAGCTATGCGCAACAGCCCGATGTCGGCGACCAGCCGGGCCTGCTGGCCGACGACTCGTCGAACTGGATCCGGAATACCGCAAGCAGATGGTGTTCTACCGCACCACCGAAGCGCCGGGCACCATCATCATCTCGACCGCCGAGCGGCATCTTTATCTGGTCCAGGGCAATGGCCGTGCGATCCGCTACGGCATCGGCGTCGGCCGCGACGGGTTCACGTGGCAGGGACTTCTGAACATCACCCGCAAGGCGGAGTGGCCGGACTGGACGCCGCCGCCGGAAATGATCGCAGCGCCAGCCTTATCTGCCGCGCTTCATGGCCGGCGGACCCGGCAACCCGCTCGGCGCGCGCGCGATGTATCTCGGCACCACCGTCTATCGCATCCACGGCACCAACCGGCCGGACACCATCGGCACCGCGGTCTCGTCCGGCTGTTTCCGGCTGGTCAATGCCGACGTTGCCGATCTCTATGATCGCGTCCCGGTCGGCACCCGGGTTGTGGTGCGGCAGAAGCCGGAACTGTAGCCACAGCGCGGCTTCATCACCGAACCATTTTCCCTGATATTGGCGAGAGACACATCATGCGGACATTCCGAGAGCGGCCTCCTGATCGGGCTCGCGGTTGCAGTCGCGGTCGCGGCCGCCGCCATCACCTATGAACGCTATGACACGCGGACCCTGAAACGGACGATCCGGCGCGGCGAAGTGCTGTGCGGCGTCAACACCGGCCTGCCCGGCTTCTCGATTCCCGACGACAAGGGCAACTGGACCGGCTTCGACGTCGATTTCTGCCGCGCGGTCGCCGCCGCGATCTTCGACGATCCGAAAAAGGCGAAATTCATTCCGCTCGACGCCAACGAGCGTTTCAAGGAATTGCAGAACCGCAAGGTCGATATTCTCTCGCGCAACTCGACCTGGAGCATGTCGCGCGAAACCTCCTACGACCTGTATTTCCCCGCCGTCGCCTACTATGACGGTGAAGGATTCATGATCCCGGCAGTCGCGCAAGATCGATTCCGCGCTCGATCTCAACGACAGCAAGGTATGCGTGCAGGACGGCACCACGACCCAGCTCAACCTCGCCGACTATTTCCGCACCAACAACATCAAGTACCAGGAGATGAAGTTCGGCAAGCTGGACGAGGTGGTAAAAGCCTATGAATCCGGCCAGTGCGACACGCTGACGGCCGACGTCTCCCAGCTTTACGCGCTGCGGCTGAATCTCGTCGAAGCCGGGTGACCACGACATCCTGCCGGACGTCATTTCCAAGGAACCGCTGGCGCCGGTGGTGCGGGAGCGCGACGACGACTGGATGCTGATCGTGAAGTGGACGTTGTACGCCATGATCAACGCCGAAGAACTCGGCGTCACCTCGAAGAACATCGACGAAGCCCTGAAGTCGAAGAAGCCGGACGTGATGCGGCTGGTCGGCACCGAAGGCGCCTATGGCGAGGAACTCGGGCTGACCAAGGACTGGGCCGCGCGCATCATCCGCCATGTCGGCAATTACGGCGAAGTCTACGAGCGCAATGTCGGCGCCGGATCGAAGCTCGGCATTCCCAGCGGGTTGAACCAGCTCTGGAACGCCGGCGGGATCCAATACGCGCCGCCGATCCGGTAGAGACCTCCGGTGCCGTCACTCCGAGTTGATCCGAACGACCAGGACCCGATCTCGAGATCCCCGATGTGCATTGCACATCGAGGTTCGAGCTACGGCGCACCGGACTGACGTATAGCTGTCGCCGCTCGTCCTGTGGCCATGATCGCCGATCGGGTGTATTCGCAAAGTCGCAACGACCCAAAAAACAAGAGGAAACCGACATGCGCCTGAAGTTGCTTTCGCCTGACGAAATGAGCGCGGACCAGAAACAAACCTACGACAAATCGATCGCCGGCAAGCGCGGCAGACCGCCGCCGCCGATGATGGCATGGCTGAACAGCCCGGAGATGGCCCGGCATGCCACGCGTCTGGGCGGATTCCTGCGATTCGATACGCTGTTTCCGGCCAAGCTGTCCGAGATCGCGATCCTGGTCACCGCGCGGCACTGGACCTCGCATTACGAATGGTTCGCCCACAAACGGCTCGCGCTCGCCGGCGGCATGGACCCTGCGATCATCGACGCCATCAGGGATCGCCGCACGCCGCAGTTCGACGATCCCAAGGCCAGGATGATCTACGATGTCTCCAGATCGCTGCACGAAGGCCATGGCCTCTCCAAGCCGCTTTACGACGAGGCCGTGAAGGTGCTGACCGAGCGCGGGATCGTCGAAATCATCGGCCTGTGCGGCTATTACACGCTGGTTTCGATGACGCTGAATACGTTCGAGTTCGAACTGCCGGCAGGAGAAGTGTCGGAGCTGGTGTGATTCTTACTTCTCCTCGCCCCGCTCTTCGCGGGGAGAGGGTTGGGGTGAGGGGCTCTTTCAACACGCTCGGACTTGCCGACAGTCCCCCTCACCCGGATTTTAAGCTACGCTTAAAATCCGACCTCTCCCCGCAAGCGGGGCGAGGTGAAGATATGGAGACACCATGCCCGATACTCCGACTCCCATCATCGCCGGCACGCGCATCGGGCATGTTCATCTGAAAGTCGCCGACCTCGATCGCGCGCTGGGATTTTATTGCGGCGTGCTCGGGTTTGAGCTGATGCAACGCATGGGCTCAGGTGCGGCGTTCATTTCGGCCGGCGGCTATCACCACCACATCGGTCTGAACACCTGGGAAAGCAAAGGCGGCCATCCCCCGGCGCCGGGCACCACAGGGCTGTTTCACACCGCTATCCTCTATCCGAGCCGTCCCGCGCTGGCGGATGCATTGCATCGTCTGATCGAGGCCGGCATTCCTCTCGACGGCGCCAGCGATCACGGTGTCAGCGAGGCGCTTTACCTGCGCGATCCCGACGAGAACGGCGTCGAGCTGTATTGGGACCGGCCGAAGGAGCAATGGCCGCGCACGCCGGATGGATCGCTGGCGATGTTCACCAAGCGGCTCGATCTCGAGGATTTGTTGCGGCAAAGGGAATAGCGATCCTCATGGTGAGGAGGCGTGCATCGTCGGTGCAATACCGCTCGATGGCGCCGGCGTGATCGCCTGACTCCACATCGGCGATGAACTCATCAAGGCGGGCGCGCGGCGGCACGCTCAGATACTGGGATCGGGAAATTCGTCGATCACCCGCAGCCTTGCCCGCCGCCGCGCGAATGACGCCAGCGACAGAACCGCAAGCCCCAGCAAGACAGGCGGAAACACCACCATATTGACCGCCGACCAGCCGTAATTCGCCAGCAACTGGCCGGACGAGAACGAGCCCACCGCCATCATCCCGAAGATCAGGAAATCGTTGAAAGCCTGCACCTTGTTCCGCTCGGCCGGCCGGTGCGTCTCCAGCACCAGCGCGGAAGCGCCGACGAAACTGAAATTCCACCCTATCCCGAGCACGATCAGCGTAACCCAGAAATGCAGCGTGGTGATGCCGGAGAGGCCGATCATCGAGGCCGCGGCTTCCAGCGCGAGGCCCACGGCCACAATGCGCGGCGCCCCGAAACGCGCAATCAGCGAGCCGGTAAAGAAGCTCGGCGCGTACATCGCCACGATATGCCACTGAATACCGAAATTGGAATCGCTGATGCTCAGGCCGCACATCTTCATCGCCAGCGGCGCCGAGGTCATGACCAGATTCATGATCGGATAGGAGATGGCGCCGCACAGCGCGGCGGCGATAAACCGCGGCTGCCGCGCGATCTCGAACAACGGACGGCCGCCATGCAGATCCGCTGGCGCCGGCTTCGGCGCATCGACGCCCGACAGCACCGCCATAGCTATCAGCGCGACCACCGCCTGCACCAGGAAGCTGAAGGCAAACAGATAGGGCGGCCAGATATCCATGGTCCATTGCACGAGTTGCGGACCGACTACGCCGGCGAATACGCCGCCCACCATCACCCACGATACCGCCTTCGGGCGGAAGGCGGCGCTGGCGCCGTCGGCGGCGGCAAAGCGATAGGATTGCGACACCGCGCCGTAGAGCCCGCCGAGAAACGTCGCGCAGCAAAACAGCGGGAAAGACGCATGCAGGATGGCGTAGGCCCCGAGCAGGCCAGTCAGCACGCCAAAACCGGTTCCGATGATGAAGGCGACGCGGCGGCCATAGGCGCGCGAGATCATACCGGTCGGTAGCGTGCCGGTGGCGAGCCCGACCACAAACATCGAGAGCGGCACGGTCGCGAGCGAGACATCGGGCGCCAGCGTCGACCCGATGATCGAGCCGGTGGCAAAAATCACCGCCGAGTTCGCGCCGGTCAGCGCCTGCGCCGTCGCCAGACGCAGCACGTTGGACCGTGCGCGGGCATCGCCGGAAACGTCGTCAAGTGTGGTCACGTCGATCATTCGGCTATTTCCACCCGGATGCGGCCGGTTGAGCCCAGCCGCATTGATTCTCGGCACTATGAAGCGAGCCGTGGGTCCGATCAACCGATGCAAACGGGCTTGCGCCATGCGAACCGCGCACGTTGGACAGGACACGGCCGCCGGCGTATCAGGGCGGGGTTGCATATCCGGCTTGCCGACGTGCCGAGTGTAGCGCCCGTGGAGTCCGAAGCCATGCCTATCGACGACAGGCCGACGATCGCGGCCCCCGACGACGATCCATATCTCTGGCTGGAAGAGATCGACGGCACGCGCGCGCTCGCCTTCGTCGAGCAGCAAAACAAACTCACGTTGGAGCAATTCGGCGGCGCCAAATTTGCGGCGGATCGCGACCTCTTGGCAGCGATTTACGACCGGCCGGACAATATTCCATTCATCAATCGGCGCGGCGCTTTCGTCTACAACATCTGGAAGGATGCGAATAATCCACGCGGCCTGTGGCGGCGCACGACGCTGGCAGATTTTCGCGGACCAGACCCGCAATGGGATATCCTGCTCGATCTGGACAGGCTCTCCGCCGAGGAAAACCAGGACTGGCTTTGGGCCGGAGCGGGAACGCTTTCGGGAACAGACCCGCATACGATCGTCTATCTCTCGCGCGGCGGCAGCGATGCTACCGTGAAGCGGGAATTCGATATCGATACCCGGACATTCGTACCCGATGGGTTTACACTGCCGGAAGCCAAGGGTGGCGCTGTGGGCGAATCCGAATGGCTCGACGCCGAAACCCTGTTGCTATCGAGCGCGTTTGGCGAGGGAATGGCGACTGCATCGGGTTACGCGAGAACGGTGAGGTTTTGGCGGCGCGGTACGGACGTGAATCGTGCGCCGGTGATTTTCGAGGCCGCAGCCGACAGCATTTCGGCATTCGCAAGCATCGACCGCACCGGCTCCGGCCTGCGGGTGTGGTTCGTCGAATGGATTGATTTCTTCAATAGCCGTGTTTGGCTTGGCGACGAAACCGGCGCCAGGACAAGACTCGACGTGCCCACCGACGCCTGGACCCAGGCCCATCAGGACTGGCTGGCGGTGAAGCTGCGCACGGCATGGTCGGCAGGCGATCAGGACTACGCACCGGACACCGTGCTCGGCATATCGCTGTCGGCGTTTCTGGCAGGTGACCGCCACTTCGCCGTTGTCCATGAACCCGGTCCGCGCCGGGCATTGCAGGGCTGGTTCTGGAGCGCCGGCAAACTCGTGCTTTCGATCCTCGATGAGTTGCGGCCGGTTTTCGAGGTCTGCACGCCATCGAAAACAGCCTGGAGCCGAGACAGATTGCCGGGGCTGCCCGAAATCGGCGTCGTCGATGTCTGGCGCCTCGACGCCGAGGAAGCCGAGAGCAACGGCGACCTGCTGGCCAATATCCAGGATCCGCTGACGCCGCCCACCCTGATGTTGATCGAAGGCGTAAAGAGTCCGGCGCTGCTGAAGCGAGCGCCGCGAAATTTCTCCGCGGAAGGACTAGTCGTCACCCGGCACGAGGCAATCTCGATCGACGGCGAGCGCATTCCCTATGTGCAGACCGGTCCCATCGTCGAGACCGGGGAAGCGCCGGTTTACATGAGTGCGTATGGCGGGTTCGGGGCCTCGGTGCGACCCCATTACAATTCGGCGCTCGGCAAGTTGTGGCTGGAGCGCGGCGGCACCGGTGTCCAGGCCAATATCCGCGGCGGCGGCGAGTTCGGCACGCGCTGGCACGATGCCGGCCGCTATGCCGGCAAAAGACTGGCCCATGACGATTTTGCGGCAGTGGCCGCCGACCTCGTGCGGCGCGGCGTAACCCGCTCGAATCGAATCGCCGCGGAAGGCGGATCGAACGGCGGCATCCTGATCTCCAATATGCTGACGCGTTATCCCGAACGCTTCGGTGCATTGTTCTGCACCATTCCGCTGATCGACATGCGCCGCTACTCGAAGCTGCTGGCGGGAGCGAGCTGGATCGCGGAATACGGCGATCCCGACAAACCCGAAGAGTGGGCCTGGCTGCAAACCTATTCCGCCTACCATGCGGCAAAGCCCGGACAGAAATACCCGCCGATCCTGCTCGCCACCACGCGGCGCGACGATCGCGTGCATCCCGGCCACGCCCGCAAGATGACGGCCAAGCTGCAGGCGATGGGATATGAGGCGTATTTCTACGAGCCTGCGGCCGGCGGTCACGGCTACGGCAAGGACAACCAGGAACGAGCCGCGTTTATCGCGCTGGGCTTCTCATTCCTGAAAGACAAGATCGGCTGGCCAGACGCGTGAGAAGACCAGGATCAAATTGTTGGCCGGCATTTCCAAGGTTTCCGTCAATACCAGCCCGACACGTCCCGCCAGCCGCTGGAGATCGGCGATATCGCGCACGCCCCATTCGGGGTCCCGCTCGCGAAGGCTGGTGTCGAACGCGGCATTGCTGAGCGCGGTGTGTTTGCCGTCGCGCTTGAATGGCCCGTACAGAAACAGCCGTCCGTCCGCTCCAAGGTAGCGCGCCGCACCTGCGAACAAACCCTCGGCGACGCGCCACGGCGCGATGTGGATCACATTGGCGCAGAATATCGCCAGCAATTCGCCCGGCCCGCTGCCGTCATGCATTTGGGAACACCACGTCGAATCCGACAGGTCGATCCGCATCGGCGAGCGGATATTCGGCAACCCCGTATATGCCCGCCACGCCTCGATGCTTTTCAGATGCTGTTCGTTGAGATCGCTGGGCCACCATGTGATGGCGGGAGCATGGCGGGCGAAATCGACCACATGCTGGCCGGTGCCGCTGCCGGCCTCGACCACGTCACCGGATTTCCCGGCAAGGAATGCCTGCAAGACCTCCCGGATGGCCTGGTGGTTGCGGTGAAACGCCGCTGCATCAAGGCGGCCGTCCGGTTCGACCGGCCGCCCATCCTTGCCGAATTCCACGACATATTCAGCCACGATAGCTGCCCGACTGGAGGTTTGCTCTGTCCGCTTTAGCTTTTACCGACGTGAACCGCAAAATCCGGCTTGCATCCGGTGCCATCCTGGAACATTCGCGCCTTTTCGGGTGCACCGCGAGAACGATTAACGCTGTCTTCCCGATACCGAAGCCCGGGTTGTCAGCCCGTGGCCTTTATGCTTTTGACGGCCTATATTCGCCGGCAGAACAACGGCATAAAGCGCAGGAACGCCTTTGACCAAACCCCTTTCGAGGAAGCCCGTGCTGTTGCAGGCGCTCGCGCTGGCGCTTTTGATCGGCGCTGCCTTCGCCGCCGGTCCGGCCCGCGCGCAATCCGCCGCCGCCGAGGGACAAAAACTGGCTTTCGATCGCGGCAAGGGCAATTGCCTGACCTGCCACGAGATCAAGGGCGGCGACCTTCCCGGCACCATCGGGCCGGCCCTGAAGGACATCAAAAGCAAATATCCCGACCGCAACGACCTGGTCGCGATCGTGACCGATGAAACCAAACGCAATCCGCAAACCGTGATGCCCCCGTTCGGACGAAATCGCATTTTGACCGAGCAGGAAATCAACGCGGTGGTGGATTTCCTGCAGACACTATGATGGCGTCCGCTCCCGGGAGACTTTAGATGACCATCCACTCACACCGGCTTTCCGGCCACGCGGCGCCTGATCCTGCAGGGCGCCGGCATCGGTCGCGCTGGTCGGCCTCGGCAACCTGTCCTTCGGACTCGCTCCGGCCTTTGCCGCCGCCAACGACAAATATCCGGAAGACGCCTTCAGGCAAAAGAGCGAAGCCGACGCGATCAAGGCGCTCTATGGCAAGACCGCCGAGGCCTCCGACAAGGTCAAGCTCGACGCGCCCGAGATCGCCGAGAACGGCGCGGTGGTTCCGATCTCGGTCACCACGACGCTTGCCGACGTGACCTCGATCTCGTTCCTGGTCAGCGAAAATCCGAATGCGCTGGCGGCGTCCTACAAGATTCCGGCAGGGCACCATGCCGAGCGTGGCCAATCGCCTCAAGATGGCGAAGACCAGCAACGTGATCGCGATCGTGGAAGCCGGCGGCAAGCTCTACAGCGCGACCAAGGAAGTCAAAGTCACCGTCGGCGGCTGCGGCGGCTGAACCAACATCTAAGGAATAATTCCGATGGCATCGACCATTCGCGTGCGCGCCACCTCAACCGGCGACACCACCGAAGTCCAGGCGCTGATCCAGCACCCGATGGATTCCGGCTTCGTCAAGGACGCGCAGGGCCAGATCATTCCGCCGCATTTCATCCAGGAACTGACCTTCGAATATGACGGCAAGAGCGTATTCGTCGCCGACTGGGGCGCCGCGGTCTCCAAGGACCCCTATGTCAAGTTCAGCTTCAAGGGCGGCAAGAAGGGCGACGACCTGAAAATCAGCTGGGTCGACAACAAGGGCGCGACCGACACCACCACGGCGAAGATCGGATGATGAACATGCGACTCCGCGATCCATTCGCTTGGCCGCTCTCGCGCTGGCGGCGCTGGCGTTTGCTGTCACGCCGCCAGCGGTCGCCGCCGACGCGCCCAATCCGGTCGCCGACGCCAAGGCGTTCAGGATTACTTCACCAAAAAATTCCCCAAGGTGAAGCTGGAGGATTTCGTCAACGGTCCCTATTCGATGAACGAGGACATGCACCGGCAGTGGGAGGAGAAAGAACAGTTTCCGCCCTACGAGTTCGCGCTCGATGCCGGCAAGGAGATGTTCGCGACCCCGTTCAAGAACGGCAAGAGCTACGCCGATTGCTTCCCGAACAAGGGCATCGGCATCCGGCAGAACTATCCTTATTTCGACGACAAGGAAGGCAAGGTCGTCACGCTTGAGCTGGCGCTGAACCGCTGCCGCGAGGCCAATGGCGAAGCGCCGTTCTCCTATGTGAAGGACGAAATGGCTTCGCTGACCGCCTATATGGCGTTCACCTCGCGCGGCAAGCCGTTCGACATCAAAATCCCGAACGATCCGCGCGCGCTCGAGGCCTACCAGAACGGCAAGCGCTATTTCTACACCCGGCGCGGCCAGCTCAATTTCTCCTGCGCCACCTGCCATGTGCAGGAGCCCGGCGAGCGGATTCGCGCCGAGGTGCTGGCGCCCGCGCTCGGGATCCTGAACGCGATGCCGATCTACCGTTCCGAATGGAGCGGCATGGGCACGATCAGCCGGCGCTTCACCACCTGCAACAGCCAGATCAGGGGCGTGCCGCTCGATCCGCAGGCCGACGAATATCGCGACCTCGAATATTACCTGTCCTATGTCAGCAACGGACTGCCGATCTCCGGCCCGGGAGCGCGGCCATGAAAAACATCGCGCGCGACTCGCTGATTTCGCTGCCGCGGTTGTCAGCGCTGATGACTTCGGCTCTGGCCGCCGGCTCCGAAGCCGATTTCAAGGCCGCCTATGCCGCGGCGGAAGCCGCCAACAAGCAGGCCGGCGCGTTGCGCAATCAATGGACCGTGACGGCGGCGGCTCTGGCCGCCGCCAAAAAAGCCGCCGATAGCCGGCGATTTCGACAAGGCGGTCGGCGTCGTCAAAGGAAGCCGAAGCGCTGGCCAAGGCTTCGATCTTCCAGGCCACCAGCGAAAAAGAGCGCTGGAAAGATCTTGAGATCCGCTGAGCTCGGCCGGACCGCGGAGACATCGCATGACCATCCGCCGCCGGGATTTTCTGAAATTCACGGGCGCCGCCGCGCTCGCTGGCGGACTGCCGCGGTTGGCGCGCGCAGCGCCGACAATACCGAGCGTCTACGATCTCGAACGCTTCGGCAACGCGCGCATCCTGCACATGACCGATACCCATGCGCAATTGCAGCCGGTGTATTTTCGCGAACCGAGCGTCAATCTCGGGATCGGCGCGATGCAGGGCAAGCCGCCGCATCTGGTCGGCCGCGCCTTTCTCGACCGCTTCGGCATCAGGCCCGACAGCGCCGACGCCTACGCTTTCACCTGTCTCGATTTCGAGAAAGTCCGCCGGTCCGCTTCGGCAAGCTCGGCGGCTTTGCGCATCTCAAGACGCTGGTCGATCGCCTGCGCAGCGACGTCGGCGCCGGGCGCTCGCTGCTGCTCGACGGCGGCGATCTCTGGCAGGGCACCGGACAGGCCAATGCCATGCAGGGCGCCGACATGGTCGAGGCCGCCAACCTGCTCGGCATCGAAGCCATGACCGGCCATTGGGAATTCACCTATGGCGAGGCGGCGCTGCGCAGCAACCTCGAACGCTTCAAGGGCGAGTTCCTGGCGCAGAACGTCTTCCTGACCGAGGAAGCCGCGTTCAACGACGCCAAGGCGTTCGATGCCGCGTCGGGACGCGTGTTCAAGCCGGCCATGATCAAGGAGATCGGCGGGCATCGTGTCGCCGTGATCGGACAGGCGTTTCCCTATGTGCCGATCGCCCACCCCAAGCGTTTCACGCCGGACTGGACCTTCGGCATCCGCGACGAGGAATTGCAGAAACTGGTCGACGGGCTGCGCGGCAACGACAAGGTCGATGCCGTGGTGCTGCTGTCGCATAACGGCATGGATGTCGATCTCAAGCTCGCGAGCCGCGTCCGCGGCATCGACGTCATCCTCGGCGGCCACACCCATGACGCCGTCCCGCAACCGATCGCCGTGACCAATGCCGGCGGCGCCACGCTCGTGACCAATGCCGGCTCGAACGGAAAATTCCTCGGCGTGCTCGATCTCGAAATCGCCAAGGGCAAGGTCAGCGACGTGCGCTACCGGCTGCTGCCGGTGTTTTCGGAATTGCTCAAGCCGGATGCGGCGATGCAGGCGCTGATCGACAAAATGCGCGGCTCCATCGGCCGGCAACTTATGCCGAGAAGATCGCGACCGCCGATCGCCTGCTGTATCGCCGCGGCAATTTCAGCGGCACCGTGGATCAATTGATCTGCGACGCGCTTGCGCGGCGAATTCAACGCCGAGATCGCGCTGTCGCCGGGCTTCCGCTGGGGCCTGAGCGTGCTGCCGGGCCAGCCGCTGACCATGGAAGACGTACTGGCCGAAACCGCCATCACCTATCCCGAAACCTACGTCCAGAGCATGACCGGCAGCCAGATCAAGGATATGCTCGAAGACGTCTGCGACAATCTCTTCAATGCCGATCCCTATTATCAGCAGGGCGGCGACATGGTCCGCGTCGGCGGCTTCGCCTATACCTGCACGCCGGCGGAAAGCGTCGGGCGGCGGATTTCCGACCTCAAGCTCGACAACGGCCGCACCATCGAGGCCGGCAAAAGCTACAAGGTGGCGGGATGGGCTTCGGTCAACGAGACACAAGGGAATGCCGGTGTGGGACGTCTTCGCCAAACATCTGCGGTCGCGGAAAAATGCCGGAGCGCTGGCGCCGGCGTCACCTTGAAGGGCGTTGACGGCAATCCGGGCATCGCGGGACAGGGATGAGGATATTTTTCGAGATATCGGCAGCTCGATCGTCCGCGCCTTCGGCTGCCTCGTGATGGCGGCATCGATGCTGGCAACGCTGGCGTCGGTCGCCCGGGCCCAGCCGGCGCCGCTGCCGGACAAGCCGTTCGCCGAGCACCGCATCGTGCTGCAGCTCTCGGACAACGATCCAAGGCAAGCAGGGCCTCGTGATCAGCGTCGCCTATAATCTGCTGAAACTTTACGATCCCGACAAGGTCGCGATCGAGGTGGTGGCGTTCGGCCCCGGCATCGACCTGCTGCGCCCCGACAACGCCAACCGCAAGCTGGTCGAGAGCCTGGTCGCGCAGGGCGTGAAGTTCGACATCTGCCTCAATACCGTGGATACGATCGAGCGCGAGACCGGCAAGCGGCCGGAAATCATTCCCGTCGCGATTCCGGTCCAGGTCGGCGTCGGACAAATTCTGTCATTGACCGAAAACGGCTATACACTGGTCCGGCCCTAAGGAGTTCTTCGATCATGCACTGCCTGCTTCGCCGTTTCGTGACCATCGCCCTGCTGTCGATGGCGTTTGCCTCGGCCGCGCTTGCCGAGGGCAAGACCGCATCACATCGCCATCCATGTCGACCAGAACGATCCGCAGGTCATGAACATGGCGCTGAACAACGTCACCAACGTGATCGAATATTATCGCGGCAGGAACGAAGACGTGGAGATCGAGATCGTCGCCTACGGTCCCGGCCTGCACATGCTGCGGGCCGACACCTCGCCGGTGCAGGATCGCATCAAGCACCTCAAGGACATGGCATCTCCCGGCAAGATCCAGTTTTCGGCCTGCAACAACACCAAGCAGGGCATGGAGAAGGCCGAAGGCCACGCCATTGCCATCCTGCCCGATGCGACCATCGTTCCCTCCGGGCGTCATCCGCCTGATGGAATTGCAGGAGCAAGGGCTGGAGCTACGTTCGGCCCTAGATGTGCGTAACATCGGGAATCAGTCCAGCGACGGCATCAGCCATGATCTTTCGCCAGCTCTTCGACAGCGTATCGGGGACCTACAGCTATCTGCTGGCCAGCCGCGCCGGCGGCGAGGCGCTGATCCTCGATCCCGTGCTGGAGAAGGTCGATCGCTACTGCCAGTTGCTGCGCGAGCTCGATCTCAAGCTGGTCAAGGCGGTCGATACCCATTTGCACGCCGACCACGTCACCGGGCTCGGCGAGCTGCGCGACCGCACCCATTGCGTCACCATCATGGGCGAGCAGAGCAAGGCCGATGTGGTGGCGATGCGGGTCGCCGACGGCGACAAGGTGATGATCGAGGGCCTCGGTCTCGACGTGATGTACACGCCCGGCCATACCGACGATTCCTACAGCTATCTGATGGGCGACCGCGTCTTCACCGGCGATACGCTGTTGATCCGCGGCACCGGCCGCACCGATTTCCAGAACGGCAGCGCGCGGGCGCAATACGATTCGATCTTCGGCCGGCTGCTGAAGCTGCCGGACGAAACCATGGTGTTTCCCGCCCACGACTACAAGGGCGATACCGTCTCCACCATCGGCGAGGAAAAGCGCTACAATCCGCGGCTGCAGGTGCGCTCGGTCGACGAATATGTCGAGCTGATGAACAACCTCAATCTGCCCAATCCGAAGCTGATGGACGTGGTGGTGCCGGCCAACATGCATGTCGGCCTGCATCAGGACGATCTTGCCAAACAGGGCCTGGCGCTCGACGCACGCGAGGCGATCGAGAGCCTGGGCCGGCCGGATATCCTGCTGGTCGATCTTCGCGAGAACGGCGAGCGCGCCAAGCACGGCATGCTGTCGGGCGCGCTGCACGCGCCCTATCCCGCGATCGGCGAAAGCCTGCAACCCGGCGGCATGTTGCGCGAGGTGGCCGCCGCGACCGGGCGGCGCATCGTGTTCTTCTGCGCCTTCGGCGAGCGCTCGGCGATGGCCGTGGCCGCCGCCAAGGAGGCAGGTCTCGCCAACACCGCGCATATCGCCGGCGGCATCGACGCCTGGAAGAAGGCCGGCGGGCCGGTGCTGACGGGGTGAGAAGATCACCGTCATGGCCGGGCTGTCCCGGCCATCCACGTCTTTTGCGCGACAGAGCAAGACGTGGATGCCGGCTGCGAGCAACGACGCCGTCCTTCGGACCGCTTCGCCCGGGCATGACGAGTTCTACTTCTCCACCCGCTTCAACTCCCTGACCAGCACATCCAGCGCGTCGGCCAGCATCACGCCGCCGCATACCGTCAGCCGTCTCCGGAATCACGATGCGCCTGGCAGGCGGATAGAAACGCTCCAGCGCCGGATGCAGCAGAAAGGCGCGGCCGTCATCCTCGGCGCGGTCGCCGGCTTCCGACACCAGGATGAAATCCGGCTTCAGGTTCACGATCGCCTCCAGCGAGGCATAGCCGCCGAAGGCGACGCCGAGATCGCCGGCCGCGTTGAACAGCCCGGTCTCCGCCAACAGCGAACTGACCAGGCTGTCGCTGCCGGAGACCCAGCCGCGCCGCGACAGCGGCAGCACGGAATAATGTTTGTCCGCCACGGCCCGGCGCGCCCGCGCAATCGCGGCGTCGAGCGTTGCGATTTCCGCCGCCGCGCGATCGGGATGTCCGGTGATTTCGCCCATCTGGCGGATCTGGGCTTTCGCTTCATCGAGGTTGCGCGGCACGGCGAATTCGGCGAGATGAAGCCCCTTCTCTTTCAACAGCTCCCGCGTCGAGCGCTTGTCGAACAGGCTGGCGACGACGATATCCGGCCGCAGCACCAGCACATCCTCGGCGCCGCCGGACAGAATTCGGTAGCGGCGGGCATCGTCCGCCGCCAAGGATTGCCACGCGTCGCGCGAATAGCGGCTGAGACCGAGGATTTGTTCGGGGATCGGCCAGCGGCAGCAGCAATTGATCGGTGCAGACATTCATCGACGACGATGCGCGGCAGATCCGCCGCGTGCACAGGCGCGCAGCAATACGCCGCCGAACAGCGCAAGCAGCTGCGATGAACCGCGAACAACAATGCGAAACTGCCTGCGCATCGCGCTCAAATTTCCGCCCATGGCACGATCACGGCCTCGCGCTGATATTCCGCGCGATAGGCGCTGACCCGGAATACATCGCCCATGACGGTCTCGGAGAGCGCGTCGGTCGGCGCGCCTTGCGCGACGAGGCGGCCTTCGCCGAGCACCAGCACAGTATCGGCAAAACGCGCGGCAAGCCCGAGATCGTGCGTCACCACGATCACCAGCGTGCCACTTGATCGGCGACCGTGCGCAGGCTTTTCATGACATCGATCTGGTGGCGCGGATCGAGCGAGGCGGTCGGCTCATCCGCCAGGATCACCGGCGCTTCCACGGCGAGCACGCGCGCCAGCGCGACGCGGCTGCGCTCGCCGCCGGATAATTCCGTGACGCGGCGGTCGCCGAATTCCATGACATCGGCCGCCTGCATCGCCCGCTGCACCGCTTCGGCATCTTCGGGGCTCAAGCCGCGCCGGATCGGTCGCGCCATGCGGATAGCGGCCGAGCGCCACGATATCCCGCGCCGGCAGCGGCCAGTGCACGACATGGCCCTGCGGCAAATAGCCAAAGCGCCGCGCGCGTTCGCGCAACGGCAGCGACGACAGCGCGTCGCCGCCGACATGGACGGCGCCGTCGGAAGGCACCAGCCCCGCCAGCGCGCGCAGCAGCGTGGTCTTGCCGGCGCCGTTCGGTCCGACCAGCGCGACCAGATGTCCCGGACGACAAGCGAAGCGAGATATCGTTCAGCACCATGCGGCTTCCCAAGCATCACGTCGAGACCCTGCGCGGTGAGAAAGGCGGATCCGGTCATGCCACGCCTCCGCCGAGCGCGCGCCGTTCGCGCATGATCAGATAGAGGAAGAACGGCACGCCGATGATCGAGGTCAGCACGCCGACCTTGATGTCGCTGGTCGACGGAATGATGCGCACGGCGATATCGGCGGCCAGCAGCAGCGCCGCGCCCGTGAGCGCGCTCGGCACCAATAGCCGCGCCGGATCGTGGCCGATCAGCGGCCGCATCAGATGCGGCGCGACCAGCCCGATGAAGCCGATGGTGCCGGTGACGGCGACCGCGCCGCCGACGCCGAGCGCGACGCCTGATGATCACCAACAGCCGCAGACGGCCGACATCGACGCCGAGGCTTTGCGCGGTCTCTTCGCCAAGGCTGAGCGCGCGGAAGGCGTTGCGCTGGCTCCACAGCATGATCGCGCCCGCGACGATGAACGGCAGCGCCAGCATGACATGGCGGAAGCTGCGGTCCTCCAGCGAGCCGAGCAGCCAGAACGCGATTTCCAGCACCACAAAGGGATTGCTGGAGAGGTTCATCACCAGCGCGGTCGCGGCGCCCGCAAGGCTCGAGATCGCAAGACCCGCCAGAATGAGGATCAGCAGTCCGGCATTGCGGCCGGCGATCGCGAGCAACGCGAACACCGAGGCAAAAGCCACGGCGATCGCCGCGACCGGCAGCGCGTAGGACCGCACATCGGCAAGACCGAGCGCGATCACCAGCACCGCGCCGAAGGCGGCCGATTGCGGCGCGCCGAACAGCGACGGCGAGGCCAGCGGATTGCGCAGCAATCCCTGCAGCGCCGCGCCGGACAATCCGAGGATGGCGCCGATCGCAAATCCCAGGATGGTGCGCGGCAGCCGGATTTCCCGCACGATCACCTGCTGCACGTCGCTGCCGCCGCCGAACAGCGCATCGATCACGGTCAGCGGCGACAGCCGCACCGGCCCGATCCCGAGCGAGACCAGCGCCAGCAGCACGACGAGCACGACAAGCGCCGCCGTCACGCTTGCGCGCCGGCAGCGCCGCGGTATCGGCCGTCGCCATGACGTTCTCAATGCTCATCCATCGTCCTTAAGCTCGCCGGGCTACACGATTCGGCCGGCAACCTCATGCGGCAAAAAAGACGCACTCGTCCAGATCAGGATTACAAACCGGCAACGATGGCATTGACTCTCGATCTCGACAAACTTCTACCATAATTCCCGACGGTTCCCTGCTTGGGGATCAAAAGGGAATGCGGTGCGGGGAGGTTTCCCCAATGCCGCGGCTGCCCCCGCAACTGTAAGCGGTGAATCTTTCGTCATATGCCACTGGGAATCTCGGTCCTGGGAAGGCGACGCAAGGTATCGACCCGCGAGCCAGGAGACCTGCCGTCAGCCGTGGTCACACGCGAAGATGTCGGTCGGGGAGTACAGACATTAGCTTCACCAGTCGTGCGCAAGCGCGGTGGTGAGACTTGGTTCGCTGTGACGTGCCACTGACGTCATACCGAGGTTACAACCATGTCTTCCATCCGTCACAGCCGCACTGCGGCGTCGCACCTGTTTGCTTGCTTCCACTTTTCTCGTGCTCTGTTTTCTCCCTGGGTATTTCCGCCGCCAGGGCGCAGCAGGCCCCTCCCGACAGCGCTGCCGCCCATCGTGGTCAGCGCGCCCGTGGACGATACCCGGACCCGGGCCAAACCCGTGACCGATGACGGTTACGGACCGCCCCGCGCGGCGCCGAACACCGCGCCGGCGTCGCGCCAACAGGCAACCCGAACGCCGCGCCATCGAGCGACCACCGCGCCTGTCAGGCAATTCGCCGGCATCGTCGGCGCATCGACTACCGTCATCACCGCCGACGATATCGCGCACTCACCGGCCCAGACCTGCCGGAGATCATCGCGCAGGTCCCGGGCGTGCAACTTCAGACCCTGTACGGAGGCGTGGGCGGCGCGGGCACCTCGGTCGACCTGCGGGGGTTTCGGCGCGTTCGCGACCGCCAACACGCTGCTGCTGATCAACGGCCGCCGGGTGAACGACATCGATCTGCAGGGCGTGGACTTCTCCACCATTCCACGCGATTCGATCGAGCGCATTGAAATCACGCGAGGCAATAGCGGCGCGGTGCTGTATGGCGACAATGCCGTCGGCGGCGTCATCAATATCATCACCAAAGACCGGCGTCGGCGGTCCGGCGGTGTCAGGACGCGTCGAAGGCGGCTTCGGATCGTTCAACCAGGGCACGGGTGCGGTTTCGTTCACGACGAATTCGGGGCCATGGTCGACGTCCGTTTTCGGAAACGGCATCACCTCGGACGGATATCGCACCAACAACAATCTCCGGCAGGAAAATGGCGTCGGCGAGATCCGCTACACCACGCCCGGCTTCACCGCGTTCTTCAACGTCTCCGGCGACAATCAGCATCTTGGATTCCCCGGCGGCCGTTACAACATCGCGCCGTCCTTCTTTCCGGACGCCGGCGTCAACGAACTTGCCAACGCCCGCACCGGCACCAGCACGCCGATCGATTATGGCAACCAGCAGGGCATCAACGCCACCGCTGGCTTCACCAAGATGCTGGTGAACGGCGTCGAACTCATCGTCGATGGCGGCGTGCGCGACAAGAAACAGCAGGCCGGCTTCTTCGGCAACGTTCCGTTGATCAGAGCTTCAACGCCAGCTATGTCGATACCAGGCTGCATGACGTGGTCGTTGACGCCGCGGCTCAGCATCAAAAACCCGATGTTCGGATTGCCCTCCACGATCCTGACCGGCATCGATTATTATGATGCGACCTATCATTCCAATCGAAGCGAATTGCAGGGCGATCCTCCGCTCGACGTTTTTGACGGCACGCAAAAGACGCTTGCCGCCTATTGGCAACAGACCATCGGAATTCTCCCGACCACCGATTTCTCCTATGGCGCGCGAATCCAGCAAACCACCGCGACAGCGAGCGATACGCTCAACCCGAATGCCCCGGGATATTTCGGCGAGAGTCAGATCAACCCGCTGGACAGCACCGAAACCAACCACGCTCTTCATATCGGCATCGAGCACCGTTTCAACGAGGTTTTTTCCGTGTTCGGCCGCGCCGCCAGCGCCTTCCGTACGCCCAACATCGACGAAAGAATTGGCGCTTCGCCCACTTTCTTTCCCCCTGTGCCGCCTACTTTTAACCTGAAGACGCAAACGTCCGACGACATCGAAGGCGGATTTCGCATCAAGTCCGGCAAGTTCGAGATGCAGTCGAGCATCTACAACATGGACCTCCTGAACGAGATCCATTTCGACCCGGTGAACTTCATCGACTACAATCTGGATCCGACCCGCCGCTACGGCTCCGAGACCAGTGCGACCTATCGCGCCAGCGATACCGTGCTGTTACGCGGCGGCTTCGCCTATACCCGCGCGGTGTTCCGCGAAGGCCCATTTGCCGGCAACGACGTTCCGCTGGTGTCGCGCTATACGGCCAGTGCCGGCGTCAGCTGGAACGTCTGGCAAAAGTACCTCGTGGTCGATGCGACGGTGCGCTACTGGAGCAGCCGCCGCATGGACAACGATCAGCCCAACATCCAGCCGCTGATTCCGGCCAACGCCACCGTCGATTTCAAGCTCAGCGGAGCCTATGACCGGTATTTCTGGTCGCTGAGCGTGAACAACGTGTTCAACGTGCTGTATTACGACTACGCCATCGCCAGCGCATTCTACGCCCGGCGTATTCAGCGCCTATCCGCTGCCCGGCCGGACCTATATGCTAAAGGCCGGCGCGACGTTCTGACCGGGCAACGCGCCGAGATCGGGCCTGCGCGGCCGCGTTTTGATCCGCCGGTTGCGGCGACGAGGCCGAAACCGCCCTTCACCACGATTGCTGATTTAGCCTGAAAAGGGCACTTTTCCGGCCGATGCGGCTTAAAGATGCCCCTTTGGCGGTCCAATGCGTGGTAAGATTGCGCACAGGCCGCCGCAGCGTGATGCGCGCCGTGAATTTTGAGGCACCAGATGGATGACGAACCGAAAAGCGCCGCCGAATTGAAGGAGATCCGGCTGAATCGAAAGATCGCCCAGGATGCCGAAGGCATCAAGGCGATGGCGGATATCGCGGCTGCCGATATCGCGATCCGAAAGCGGACGGAGGACCTGCGCGCGATCCGGTTGGCGAAAGAAGCCGCCGACCGCGACAAGCCGTCGGAGCCCAAGGTCAAAGCCAAGGCCACAACCAAGAAAAAGAAGATCGGTCTAAATGACACAGGAAGATCGCAACCGCGCCGATGCGCGCTTCAACAAGGCCGCGCGCGCGGCAAACGAAGCCAAGACCGGCAGGAGCGAGCGCGACGCCGCGCTGAAAGCCGTGACCGACAACATGGCGAAGCTGAAGGCGCTGCGCCTCGCCCGCGAAGCCGCCGCAGCCTCGCGCCCGCCGCCGACGGTCAAAAAGGCGCGCGCCAAGTCAAAGAAGCCGGACGAAAAAGGCTCCGGCTTTGGCCGATTGGCTGGCCGGCCAGCAAAGCGGCGGACGCCGGACTTAAATACACCGTCACCGGGATGACGAGGTTGCTAAACCGGCGCGGGCCAGTCGATCATCGAGCGCGTCTTGGTCGCGGCGTCGTAAACCTGCACCTGAAGCATCTGGTACTGATTCTTCAAAGCCATGCCCGCCTCTTCGGCGGACTTCGACCGTATCGTGGTGCGACTTGAAGTGGCCGTCCACCACCAGCGAGTAGCCGTCGGTCGGCGCTTTATCGGCGCGAATGATTTTGCGCGGCTGCGGCTCTTCGGCTTCGATCTTCGGCTTTTTCATCATTTGGCTCCTATAGCGTTTTCAAGCGAAGTGGGAACCGGTTCGCGTTAAGAAAACGCGTCAAACCAAGAATCCAGAGCCCCGTTTCGATCCCATCGAAACGGAAAAGGCTCTGGTTGCGCCTCCCTTTACACTGAACGCCGGAAAAAGGCAGGAAAGATTGTCCGATAACCGCTAATATGCCGTCAAAAGCGTTGGGATTGAGGTCAATATGGGTGGAACCGGCAAAAAGAGCGAGCATCCCGCGAAAGGACGACGGCAAATCGAAGAAACCGCCGCCCCGACCGATCGAGGACGACGACGTCGAGGATGGCGATTTCGCCACGCCGAAGCGCGATCGCAACGACGAGGACGATCAGCCGATCTAGATGACGCGATTAAATCGAGCTAGCGGAAATCTTCGCTCTCGATCAGCCTGATGCTTGCGATATCGAGCAAATGCGCGCCCCAGCCTTTTCGCGCCAGCGTGCGCCGCGAGCTTCGGCGCGGCCAGCAGGACGATCGCGATCGCCGCCAGCGGCACGAGCGCTGATCCAGTCCAGCCGCACCGGCGTCAACTCCTCGGTGCTGCCGGCGTAGGGTCCGCTGCCGCGCAGAAGACGCCAGCACTCGCGTGATAAGGTCGCGCCGCGTGCCGCCCCGCACCGCACATCCCAGCAGCGCCTGCATGGCCAGATGCGTCCGCACGCCTTCGCGGCTTTCCGGCGCCGCCGCCGGCGTTTCGCCTTGCGATATCCGAAGCAGCAAGCCCGACGAGATCGACGCCGGCGAGATACGCGCTCATCGGCTCGACCAGCCGCGGATTGCAATCGATCAGCAGCGGCGCGGCGCCCTCATCCGCGCAGCATATAATCGACCGACAATGCGCCGTGCCAGGCGAGCTTCGCTCCGATCGTCGCGACATGAGCGCGCACATCCGGCCGGCTCACGCTTTGCTTGATCGCCTCGCCGCCGCCGGCGCCGGCGGCGATTTGCCGGTAGGCATGAAATCCGAGCAACGCGCCGCGGCAAAATACCGCTTGCGCTTTCTCGATCGAGCCCGCGACGAAATCCTGCACCAGCACCTCGTCGGCGAACGCGCCGCTCGCATGCAGATCTCGCAGCGCGGCTTCCAGATCGCTCTCGCTGCGCACAAACCAGATGCCGCGGCTGGCGGTGCCGACCGAGGTTTTGACGACGCAGGGAAACCGGATCGCGTCGCGCAACTCAGCTTCGCGATTTGACGATTCGCGTTGCCGGCTGCGGCAATCCCAATTGATCGAGCAGCCGGCTAAATCCGGCCTTGCTGTGCGCGATGCGATAGCTCTCGAAATCCGGCAGCGCCAGCCCGGTCGCGATTCTCCAGCCGTTGCCGCACCCGCGCGAACAGAAATCCCTGTTCGTGGGTCGGCAGCAGCACATCGAAATGCTGCGCTGCCAACAGCTGTCTCGACGAATCGGAGAAACCCGGCCGGATCGTCCCGCAACCCCGGACAGCGGTGAAATTTCCCGACAAACCGCGAGAACCGCGCAAGGCAATATCGGCTCGGGATCGCAGACCTCCACGAGATGGCCCGACAATCCCAGAATCGTGACCGCCTCCCGCGCCGAGGTGCTGGAACCTTCGGAAACAAGCACCCGGAGCGGCGTTCGAACATGCGCGGGATCGGCCATAGCCGACATCATTCCCGGCGCGGGCGCCTTTGTCTCTCGATTTAACGATCGTTTCTGCCGGTTCCGGCGCCGTTCGCGGGGGCTAGCCATGCAGCGGTATTCATGGACAAATAACCGGCTACCGAATGCGCGATAGATTTCGGACCGCGCGCCTTGCCGGGCCGTGCATTTCAAACGGGGTATTGAATTCGAGATGGTCGACGTTCTGGCCGCACCGCAACAAACAAAGACCGACAGCCGCGGCTGCGCACGCTGGCCGCGATTTCGACGGCCCATTGGGTCAGCCATTTCCATATGTTCGTGCTGCCGATGCTGTTTCCGTTTCTGAAGGAGCAGCTCGGCGTCGGCTATATCGACCTCGGCTTCGCGCTCACCGTCTTCGCCGTCGTCTCCGGCCTGACCCAGGCGCCGATCGGCTATCTTGCCGATCATATCGGCGCCCGCAAAATCCTGCTGATGGGCCTCACGCTGGGCGGCTTCGCGCTGATCATGCTCGGCCTGCATCTGAGCTATTCCTGGCTGATCGCCAGCGCCGTGCTGCTGGGGCTCGCCAACAGCGTCTATCATCCGGCCGATTATGCGATCCTGTCGGCCCACATGGATGAGGCGCGGATGGGCCGCGCCTTTTCGATCCACACCTTTGCCGGCTTCCTCGGCGGCGCGGTCGCGCCCGCCATCGTGGCGGCGCTGGTCGCCACGATCGGCGGCCTCGGCGCCCTGATCGTGACCGGCGCGATCGGCCCGCTGGTGGCGCTGCTGCTGATCGTCGTCGGCATTCCCGATGCCGGCGCCGCGACAGCGCGGCGCCAATGGCGCGGCGGCGCCGCGAGCAGAGCGTCGTCACGCCTGCGCTCATGGTGCTGACGATGTTCTTCATGCTGCTCAGCCTGTCCAACGCCGGCATCGGCAATTTCGGCGTGGTCGCGCTGATGAGCGGCTATGGCGTGTCATTCTCGACCGCCAATATCGCGCTGACGGCGTTTCTCGGCTTCAGCGCCATCGGCGTGCTGGCGGGCGGCTTTCTCGCCGACCGCACCCAGCGCCACGGCCAGGTCGCCGCCGCCTGTTTCGCGATCAACGCCGCCATCGTGCTGGTGATCGCGACCGGTCGACGCTGCCGTCGCTGCTGCTGACGGTGGCGATGGCGACGGCGGGATTCCTCGGCGGCGTGATCGCGCCCTCGCGCGACATGCTGGTCCGCAACGCAGCACCTCCCGGTGCGGCCGGCCGCGCCTTCGGCATCGTCTCCACCGGCTTCAATATCGGCGGCATCATCAGCCCGCTGCTGTTCGGCTGGATCATGGACCAGAACATGCCGCACTGGGTGTTCGGCGCTTCGGTCGTGTTCATGGTGCTCACGGTCGCTGCTCGCGTTTTTCACCGAGCCAGCGAGCCGGCCGGCTCCCCGACAGGTCGGCGCCAAGGCCGATGCATCCCTGAACGTCACCGGCGGCGGTTGACAGCATCGGGGGAGACCCATGATGCGGCAACAAGATCACAACACCGGGGATGAACGCCATGGCCGACACATCCAGACCTCGTGATCCGCGGCGGCAGCATCGCCGATGGCCTCGGCGGCGAACTGTTCGAGGCCGACGTCGCGATCAAGGACGGCCGCATCACCGAGGTCGGCCAGCGTCGCCGGCAACGGCAAGCGAAGAGATCGACGCCCGCGGCAAACTGGTCGACGCCGGGCTTTGTCGATATCCACACCCATTACGACGGCCAGGTCACCTGGAGCCAGCGACATCACGCCCTCGTCGCAGAACGGCGTCACCACCGCGATCATGGGCAATTGCGGCGTCGGCTTCGCGCCCTGCCGCCCGACCGACCATGTCAGGCTGATCCAGTTGATGGAAGGCGTCGAGGATATTCCGGAGCCGGTGCTGAGCGCGGGCATTCCCTGGGCCTGGGAAAGTTTTCCGGACTACATGGACTGGCTGTCGAAGCGCAATTTCGACGTCGATATCGGCGCGCAATTGCCGCACGCGGCCCTGCGCGTCTACGTGATGGGCGAGCGCGGCGCGCAACCGCGATCCGGCCGACGCGCGGAAGACAACAGCGCGATGGCGGCACTTGCGAGCGATGCGGTGCGGGCCGGCGCGCTCGGCTTCTCGACCTCGCGCACCCTCAACCACCGCACCTCCACCGGCGAATACACCCCGACGCTGAAGGCCGGCGAGGATGAACTGACGGCGATCGCCGGCGCGATGCACAAGGTCGGCCGCAGCGTGCTGCAATTCGTGCTCGATCAGGGCAGCATCCATGAAGACCTGCCGATGATGCTGCGGGTGGCGGAAAACACCAAATGCCCGATTTCATTCTCGGTGACGCAGGCCGACAAGGCGCCGCGGCGCTGGCGCCAGACGCTGGACAGCATCAACGAGGCCTCTGCGCGGGGATTGTCGATCACGGCACAGATCGCGGCGCGCCCGGTCGGGCTGCTGCTCGGGCTGGAATTGTCGCGCAACCCGTTCCAGACCCATCCAAGCTATCGGGCGATCGCACATCTGCCGCTGGCCGAACGACTGGTGCGGCTGCATCAGCCGGAAGTCCGCGCGGCGATCCTGAGCGAGACGCCGACCACGACCGACGATCCGCTGTTCTTCCGGCCGAACTACGACAAGATGTACCTGCTCGGCGATCCGCCGGATTACGAGCAGCCGCTGGAAAACGCGCTGGGCGCGCAGGCGCGCGTCAGAGGATGCCAGCCGGAAGAACTCGCCTACGACGCGATGCTCTCGGATCAGGGCCGCGGCATGCTCTATGTGCCGTTCCTGAATTATGCCGACGGCAATCTCGACGCCGTGCACGAGATGCTGCGGGATCCGCATTCGGTGCCGGGATTAAGCGACGGCGGCGCGCATTGCGGCATCATCTGCGATGCCAGCTTTCCGACCTATCTGCTGACGCACTGGACCCGCGACCGCAAGCGCGGCGAAAAGCTCTCGATCCCGTTCGTGGTGGCGGCACAGTCGCGCAAGACCGCGCTGTCGGTCGGTCTCCATGATCGCGGCGTTATCGCGCCCGGCTACAAGGCCGATATCAACGTCATCGATTACGACCGGCTGCATCTGCATCCGCCGAAGGTCCATTACGACCTTCCGGTGTCCGGCCGCCGCCTGCTGCAACAGGTCGATGGCTATGAAGCCACCATCGTCTCCGGCGTAGTGACGCAACGGGACGGGGCGGCCACCGGCGCGCAACCCGGCCGGCTGGTGCGCGGCGCACAGGGTGGTTTGCAGTAAATCCACACTCGGTGTCGTCCCGGCCTCAGAGCCGGGACCCAAACGCCGAGCTCCATCGATGAGACGATGGAGGTAGAGGCCTTCTATAACAATTGAAGCCGGTGGTTATGGGTCCCGGCTCGGAGGCCGGGACGACGAATCACGCAAACTTCGGCTGCGCCGCCTGGCCGAGCAAGCGCGCGCGCTCGGTGTTGGGCCAGAGCAGCAGCAGGCCGAGCAACCCGGACGTGATCATGATGACGGCGTTGATGGTGAAACCGGTCATGTAACCTTCCAGCAGCCCGGAAGACCGCTGGATCACGCTGCCCATCACTGACGGCGCCAGGATGCCGGCGAGCGTGTAGATCGCGCCATAGATCGCGATCACCGCGCCGCGCTGTGATACCGGAGTGAACTCACCGAGCATTGGCGGGCAGACCACATAGATCGCCCCGCACAGACCGGATCCAACCACCAGGAAAGCGATCTGCAGGCCCGCGCCATCGACGTGCGGCAGTACCGCCAGGATCGATCCACCGATCAGCAGGGGCACCGACCCCAACACACCGCGCGCGCCACGCGTGGTGAAGCCCCGGGTCAACATTACCTGTGAAATCCACCCCGTCAGCATCACGATGACGGCGCCGAACACCCAGGGCAGCACTGAAATCCACCCCGCATCCCGTTGCGAGAATCCCAGTCCCTTGATGATAAAGGGCGTGAACCATGTCAGGCCCAGCGACAGCGCCCAATAGGCGCCGAAGGTGGCGGCGCAGCAGCCGATGAAGGTCCGCGAGGTCAGCAGCTGGAAATAGGGAATGCGGACTTCCGCCGCGTTCATCGCCACCGTATTCACCAGCGGCCCTTCTTTGCCCATGATCAGCCACGCCAACGCCCACATCAATCCGACCACGCCAAGCGCACCGAATGCATAGTGCCAGCTATAATTGACGATCACCCAGTTCAGCGCCGGCACCGCCAGGATCACGCCGAACGCCGATCCCTGCGACAGGATCGCGGTGGGAAGGGTTCGCTTCTCGTCGGGAAACCATTTGTAGATCGCGTGCGCCGCCACCGAGAACGCCGGTCCCTCGCCGGCGCCAAGGATGACGCGGCAGATCAGGAGCGTGCTGAAGCCGATGGTGCCGACCATAGGAAACTGCGCCAGCGCCCACACCAGCGCCAGAGCGAGCAGAACCCAGCGGGTGTCGATGCGGTTGACGATGAAACCGACCACGATGGCTGCGATCGAAAACAGGAAGAAGAACGAGGAGCCAAGCAAACCGAACTGTTCCGGCTCCAGTTTCAGCTCCGTCATGATCGGCACGCCGGCGAGGCCGACCACGATCTTGTCCGCGAAATTCACCAGCATGAACAAAAACAGGAGAAACGTGATTTTCCAGGCACCTTTCGGCGTCGGCTGCGTGGTCATGGTTGCTCCCCCGGAGGTCATTTTCTCGGTCTTGTTTGGCAAGATGCTACCCGTGGGATGTCAGGCAATGCAACTGTGCATTTTTACGCGCCCCTCCGCCACCTGCGGCCAGCGTGCGCTGCAACTAAACAGCCGATCTCGACTGACGGTGTCCCAAAGCGCACCAAAATCTCATCACGATCGTGTCGCCAGGCATGATTGGACCGTGATCTCCCGTTATGCTCTTGGTATGTTGGACGGCAACGCAAAAGGATTTCAAAATATGATCGTATCCGCCCGTCGTCCTGCGCATGCCGTCGGCATGCTGGCTATCGTTTCAGTGCTCGCGGGATGGAGCATGGGGCCGGCCGCAGCACAAGGCGCCAAAGCCCCGGACTATGAAGCGATCATCGCCGCTCCCGACCGCAGCGATGCCGACCGCAACGTCGATCAACGCCGCCAGCCCGCCAAAATACTGGCCTTTGCCGGCGTCAGGCCGGGAATGAAGGTGCTGGATATGGAAGCCAACGCCGGCTACAGCACCGAACTGCTTGGCGCGCGCGGTCGCGCCCGATGGCGTCGTGTATGCGCAGGATTCGGCCGCCGTGATCGAACGTTTCGTCAAGGACAAGTTCGATATTCGGGCGCAGAAGCCGGCCATGAAGAACGTCGTGCATGTGATCCGGAATTTCGACGATCCGATCCCGCCCGAAGCTAGCAACCTCGACCTGATCACGTTCTTCTTCGCCTATCACGATGTGACCTATATGGAAGTCGATCGCGCCGCGATGAACAGGAAGATGTTCGCGGCCCTCAAGCCCGGCGGATACCTGGTGGTCGCAGACCATTCCGCCCGCGCCGGCGAGGGCGTCAGCGTCGCCAGGACGGTGCACCGGATCGAGGAAAGCACCCTGCGCCAGGAGATCGAGGCCGCCGGTTTCAAGCTTGCCGCCGAGGCCGATTTCCTGCGCCATCCCGAAGATCCGCGCGACGGCGCGGTGTTCCGTTCGCCGGTACCGGTCGATGAATTCGTGTTGAAGTACCAGAAGCCGATGTGAAGCGGCGCAACTGCCTGGCATGATACCCGGCAACGCAACCGTGCTCAGCGTCAGCGGCCTGACCAAGGCCTACCGCTCGGCCGGAGAGCAGGTTGCGGTGCTGCGCGGGGTGAACCTCGATGTCGCCGCGGGCGAGCGCGTCGCGTTGACCGGAGAATCCGGCAGCGGCAAGAGCACGCTGCTGCATCTGATCGCCGGACTGGACAGCGCTGATGGTGGTCAGATCAGGCTGGCCGACATTTCCGTTTCCGGTCTCGGCGACGCCGGCCGCGCGGCGTTGCGGCGCGACCGGCTCGGTCTGGTGTTTCAGCAGTTCAATTTGATTCCGAGCCTGAATGTCAGGGACAACCTCGTCTTCCAGTCGCGCATTGCCGGCCGTCACGATGCCGCGTGGCAAACTGAACTGGTGGAGCGGCTGGGGCTCGGCGATCTGCTGCGTCGCTATCCCGAGCAATTGTCCGGCGGCCAGCAACAACGGGTCGCGATCGGCCGGGCACTGGCGATAAAACCGCTGCTGCTGCTCGCCGACGAACCCACCGGCAATCTCGACGAAGATACCGCGGATGAAGTCCTGGCGCTGGCGCGCGATCTGGTGGCGCGAACCGGCTGCGGCTTCCTGATGGTGACGCACTCCGCGCGGCTAGCGGCCACGCTCGACCGGCAGATCCATCTCCACGCCGGGCTGATCGCATGAGCCGCGCGATCTGGATCCTGGCGGTGCTGTTGAGCCATTGGCGGCGGCATCCGATGCAGCTTGCGACGCTGCTGATCGGCTTGATTTCCGCAACAGCGCTGTGGAGCGGCGTGCAGGCGCTGAACCAGCAGGCGCGCCTGAGTTATGATCGCGCCGCCGCGACCTTCGGCGGGGCGCGAACCGCCATGATGGTGGCGCGCAACGGCACGACCTTCCCGCAGCAATTGTTTGTCGATCTGCGCCGCGCGGGCTGGCCGGTATCTCCGGTTCTCGAAGGCCGCGTCCAGATCGGTGGACGTTCGTTCCGGCTATTGGGGATCGAGCCCGTCACCTTGCCAGCCGAGGTCGGCAATGCGCCGGCGATTGGACGAGCAGGTCTGCAATCCTTCGTCACGCCGCCGGGACAGACGCTTGCAGCGCCCGAAATGTTCTCCGAGCTCAATCTGCCGGAAGGCGCGACGCCACCGACCAGTGACGGCGCCGCCCTGCCGCCGCTTCACGCGCAGCCAGAGCTGGTGCCCGGCGTATTCGTGGTCGATATCGGCATCGCGCAGCAAATCCTGAAAATGCCGGATCAGGTTTCCCGGCTTTTGATCGGCAAATCCAGGACAGGCCGCGCGCCCCTCGAAAGCGTCACCGGCGACCAGCTTCGCCTGGTCGAGCCGGATGCCGAAAGCGATCTCGAACGCCTGACCGACAGCTTTCATTTGAACCTGACCGCGTTCGGGTTGCTGTCGTTCTTTGTCGGCCTTTTCATCGTCAATTCGGCGATTGGGCTCGCATTCGAGCAACGCCTGCCGATGCTGCGGACGTTGCGCGCCTGCGGCGTGTCGGCGCGCCTGTTGAATACAGTGCTGCTGCTCGAACTGGTCTCGCTGGCGCTGGTCGCGGGGCTGGCGGGACTGGTGTGCGGCTATTTTATCGCCGCATCATTGCTGCCCGATGTCGCGGCGAGTTTGCGCGGACTCTATGGCGCGCAGATTCCGGGACAGCTGACGCTCAGGCCGGAATGGTGGATCGCGGGGATCGCCATCAGCGTGCTCGGGGCGCTGGCGGCGGCGACCGCGAGCCTCACCAAGGCCATCCGGCTTCCGGTGCTGGCCACGGCGCAGCCCTATGCATGGCAACAGGCCCAATACCGACGGCTGATATGGCAGGCCGCGCTGGCGCTCGCCGTGTTTGTTGCCGCGGCATGTTTGCTGCGGTTCGGCGATTCCCTTGGTTTCGGATTTGCCGTCCTCGCAGCCCTGTTGCTGGGCGCCGCACTGGCCTTGCCGGCGATGCTCGCCCTGGTGCTTCATCTGGGGCAGCGCATGGCGCATCGCCCGCTTGCAGTCTGGTTCTGGGCCGACAGCCGCCAGCAGCTTTCCGGATTGTCGCTGGCACTGATGGCGCTGTTGCTGGCACTCGCGGTCAATGTCGGCGTCGGCACCATGGTCGAAAGCTTCAGCCGGACATTTATCACTTGGCTCGACGGACGATTGGCGGCGGATGTCTATATCAACGCCGCCGACAATGCCCAGGCGGTCGAAATCATGGCTTGGCTGCGCCAGCGTCCCGAGGTCGAAGCGATCCTGCCGGGCGGCCGGGCCGACACGCAAATCGATGGCGCACCGATCGAGGTGCTCGGTCTGCCCGACCATGCGACCTACCGCGATCATTGGCCGCTGCTGCAATCCGCCACGGATGCCTGGGCCCGGCTTCGTTCCGGCGATTGCGGCTTTGTCAGCGAGCAATTGGCGCGGCGTTTGAACCTGACAGTTGGCGATCATGTCGATATTCCCGCGCCGGGCGGAAACTGGATGCTGGAAGTGGTCGGCATCTATGCCGACTACGGCAATCCGAAGGGCCAGATAGCGGTCAATATCGCAGCCCTGATCCGGCGATTTCCCGGCATCCCGCAAACGCGATTGGGCCTTCGCGTCGCTGCTTCGCAAGTGCCGGCGCTGATTTCGGCAATGCGAGACAAGTTCGGACTGGATAGCCGCAACCTCTTTGATCAGGCGACCCTGAAGGCCGAATCGAAAGGCATTTTCAATCGGACCTTCGCCGTGACGTCAGCGTTGAACACCTTCACGCTCGGCGTGGCGGGCGTTGCACTCCTGACCAGCCTGCTCACGTTGGGCAATTCCCGGCTGCCGCAGCTGGCGCCGTTGTGGGCGATCGGAATCACGCGGCGACAGCTCGCCGCAATCGAACTCCTGAAGACCATGTCGGTTGCGCTGATCACCGCTTTGCTGGCGCTGCCGCTGGGGCTGCTGGTGGCATGGTGCCTGATCGCGGTCGTGAATGTGAAGGCGTTCGGCTGGCGGCTGCCCTTTGATGTCTTCCCGTTGCAATTATGTGAATTGCTCGGCGTCGCCATGGCGGCGGCATTATGCGCCGCGCTGATTCCCGTGCTCAAGCTGGCGTGGATGCAACCGGCGGCGCTGGTCAAGGTCTTTGCCAATGAGCGATAGGCTCACAATATCCCGCCGCGGCTTCACCGGTGGCCTGGCGCTGCTCGGGCTGCGCAGCCATCCGGCGCTGGCGCAGGGCTTTGCCGGGCTCGGCACGAATGGGGACGAATTCGCGTCCGTCACGCCCGGCAAGACATTTGCTTTTCCGGCCGATCACGGCCCGCATCCGGATTTTCGCATTGAGTGGTGGTACGTCACCGCCAATCTCAGGGATGTCGCCGGTGTCGCCTATGGTGCGCAGTGGACCTTGTTTCGTCAGGCGATGCGCGCGGGCGCACAACAGCAAGGCTGGGCCAACCAGCAGATCTGGATGGGCCATGCGGCCGTCACGCGCGCCGACACCCACCGCTTCAGCCAGGCGTTTTCGCGTGGCGGGGTTGGCCAGGCCGGCGTCGAAGTAAAGCCGCTTCAGGCCTGGATCGATTCCTGGCAAATGCGGGGGCTCGACGGATTTTCGGATGCTGCCATCGCGCCGCTTGAACTCAACGCCTCCGGCGCGGATTTCAGCTACGCGCTGCGGCTTGACGCCGACCGGCCGCTGGTGCTGCAGGGCGACGGCGGCTACAGCCGCAAATCCGAACGCGGACAGGCCTCGTATTATTTCAGCCAGCCTTGGTTCAAGGTAGCCGGCAGCCTCACCATTGACGACAAGCCTGTGCAAGTCAGCGGACAGGCTTGGATGGACCGGGAGTGGAGCAGCCAGCCGCTCGCTTCGGACCAGACCGGATGGGACTGGTTGTCGCTGCATCTGAGTTCGGATGAAAAACTGATGCTGTATCGGATGCGCCAGAACGACGGCCGCGACTATCTCACCGCCAACTGGATCGTACCGGATGGGCATTCAAGCGAAATCGCGTCCTCGCGATATCCGGATGACGCCGACCGCATCGATCGAGCTCGAAAAGCGGCGGATACCGGTCGCCTGGAGTATCGAAATTCCCGCCCGCGGACTGAAGATCGCCTGCGCACCGCTAAATGCGAGAAGCTGGATGGGTACGAGTTTTCCCTATTGGGAAGGCCCGATCAGCTTTGGCGGCAGCCACAATGGTGTGGGATATCTGGAGATGACCGGGTATTGAAGAAGAAGCGGTCATTCCGGGATGGTCCGCAGGACCAGACCCGGAATCTCGAGATTCCGGGTTCGATGGTTTGCATCGCCCCGGAATGACGTTTGATTTTTTGGGAGAAATCTCGCCATGTATTACTACACCGCACTCGTCACCGTCTTTTCCATCCTGTTTTACTTCTACACCTCCGTCCGGGTATCGCGGGCGCGTCAAAAATTCGGCGTCAAGCTGCCGGCCATATCGGGCAATCCCGATTTCGAGCGGGTGTTTCGCGTGCAGATGAACACACTGGAATGGATGCCGATATACCTGCCGTCGCTCTGGCTGTTTGCGATCTATGTCAGCGACACAGCGGCCGCGGCGCTGGGCCTGGTCTGGATCGCGGGCCGCGTCCTTTACATGACCGGTTATTCGCAAGCCACCGAAAAGCGCGGGCCCGGCTTTCTCATTCAATCGCTGGCGGTAGCCGTGTTGTTGTTCGGTGCTCTGGGGACGATCGTCTGGCGGCTGATCCATGGCTGAGAACCAATAGATTCAAGAACGGTCATGTCATGAGCTTGAGCTTGGTAGTTCTGGCAGCGGCAGGCGTCATTTGGTGGGCCGAACGAAGCGTCGCGCATCTTGCATTGGCGATTGCAGCGCTGGGTTTTGGCGCAGCGGTGCTGCTGTTTGCCGTTGGCGATTTCGAAAGGGCGATATTGCTGTCGTCGATCCTCGTATTGGCGATCTTCGGCGCGTCAGATGTCAAATACAGGCATAGCGGTCTGAAACTGATCGTGACGGATTTGCCGCTGCTGTTTGCCGGAACGGTGCCATTTTTTTTCGTGCAGTATCCGCTCGCGGTCACGGCCGTGATCGGCGGTGGTCTCGCGCTTGTTCTGGCCGCGGTCGCGGTTCTCACCATGGCGGGGCCTGCAGTTTCCCTGCCAGTCCAGCTTCTCCTTTTCGGCGTGGCCCTGCTCGGCTTGATCGCAGCTTACAGAGCGGGCGGCGGGGCTATCGCTCTTCAACGGATCGCGGCGGAACGGCGGTGTTTCTTCTCGAGCTTCATCGCTTCCCTGCTCGACCCGCTATCCTGGCGCGGTTTCGGCGGTCTCGCGCTGAGCGATATCGACAAAGATCCGTTGCCGCTGATGGCGGCGACACCGGCGCGCGGCCTGGATACTCCCGATATTATCGTCATCCAGCACGAATCGATTTTCGATCCGCGCACTTACGGACTGCCCGTCGAACCGATCGTCGAAGCGTTCCTGTCGCCCAGGGACAGCCTCCACGGCGGTCTCAACGTCGACATTTTCGGCGGCGGATCATGGCAATCCGAATTCAGCCTGCTGACCGGTCTTTCGAGCGCGAGCTTCGGTTCGAACGCCTATTTCCTGTTCCAGCGCGGCGTCGGCCGTTTCCACAACAGCCTGCCGGATTCGCTGAAGGCGCTCGGCTACAGGACGACCCTGGCATCGAGCTGCCGCCGCAACTTTCTCAACTATGATGAGTTCTACCGTTCGATCGGGTTTGACGAACGCATTTTCACCGAAGACTTCCCCGCACCGTTCGACGTCGGCCAGTTCGAGGCGACTCATTCCGATGCGATGTTCCTGCCCGCCGCCATCGATGCGTATGCACGGGATATTGCCGAAGATGCCGCGCCGCGATTTCTATACGCGCTGACCAGCTTCAATCATGGCCCGCACAATCGAAGACTGACGGCACCCGGACGTTTTGAGAGCAACCGCGCCTTTGCCGCTGCCAGCCTTCCCGATCCACACTATGCCGAATACTACGCCCGGCTGGTGGAAACAGCCGAGAGCTGGAACAGGATCAAGTCCGAACTTGCAAGCCGTTTCCCCAGGCGTCCGATGCTGATCGTGCATTACGGAGATCATCAACCTGTCATGACGCGGCGGATCGAGGCGAAACGCAAACTCCCGCATGATGCCCGGCGCCAGTTTCGCACCTTCCATGCGATCGAGGCGTTGAACTACAGCCCAGGTCGGCCTGCTTCCGGACAACCTGCGGACCTCGATATCGCTTTTCTGGGAACGGTTGCCCTGCAGCAGGCGGGGCTGCCGCTAGATGAGATTTTTGCCACGCGCGCGAGTTTGCTGGGAGAGTGCGGCGAATCCTATTTCGCGTCGCCCTCGAAACGGAAACGCCGTTTCCATCGAACATTGGTGCAACTTGGCGTGATCGACCTGGCGGACGGCGCCGCGAGGATTACCTCGCCGCACCGTTCCCCGGTTTCAACCGCGAAACTGCCCGACGTGATCGGCTCCTGAGTCCCAACCTGGCAGGAATACGCCGAGATCACGGTCGCCGCGTTATCCTCACTTCGTCAGCGGGCAGCCTGAGTCCTTGGCCGACGGAAACGCCTTGTCGCCCGGCACCACCGCAAGCTGCTTGTAGTAATCCCAGGGTTTTTTGGATTCTGATGGCTTCTTGACCTCGAACAGATAGAGGTCGTGCACCATGCGGCCATTGGCGAGCACCTTGCCGCCCTGCGCGAACATGTCGTCGACCGGCAACTCCTTTAGCTTCGCGGCGACCGCTTCGGTATCCTTGCTGCCGGCCGCCTTGACCGCCTTCAGATATTGCAGCGTCGCCGAATAGGTCCCGGCCTGGATCATGTTCGGCATCCGGTCGGTGCGCTTGAAGAAGCGGTTGGCGAATTCGCGGCTCTTGTCGTCTCGATCCCAGTAATAGCCTTCCGTCAGCACCAGGCCCTGGGCGGCTTCGAGACCGAGGCCATGGACCTCGGCAAGCGTCAGCAACAGGCCGGCGAGTTTCTGGCCGCTTTTGACGATGCCGAATTCCGCCGCCTGCTTGATCGAGTTGGTAGTGTCGAGACCGGCATTGGCAAGCCCGATGATCTTGGCTTTCGAACTCTGCGCCTGCAGCAGGAAGGACGAGAAATCCGACGAGTTCAGGGGAATGCGGACCGAGCCCAGCACTCTGCCACCCTTTGCCCTGACCAGATCGCTGGTATCCTTTTCCAGTGCGTAGCCGAACGCGTAGTCGGCGGTCATGAAGAACCAGGTGTCGCCCCCCGCCTCGACCAGCGCGCCACCGGTGCCGACCGCGAGCGCATGGGTGTCGTAGGCCCAGTGGAAGCCGTAGGGCTGGCAGGCGTCGCCGGTCAGGCGCGATGTCGCAGCCCCCACGACGATATCGATCTTCTTCATCTGCTTCGACAGGTCGTTCACCGCCAGCGCGACCGACGAGGTCGTCAGTTCGGTGATCATGTCGACGCCTTCGACCTCGTACCAGCGCCGTGCGATGGCGGTGGCGAGATCGGGCTTGTTCTGATGGTCGGCGGAAATCACCTCGATCTTCTGACCGAGCACGCTGCCGCCGAAATCCTCGACCGCCATCTTGGCTGCCTCGAACGACCATTTGCCGCCGTAGTCGGCGTAGACTCCGGACTGATCGTTCAATATCCCGATCTTGACTCCCTGCGCCGATGCAGGTGCGGCGAGCAACAGGCTGCATGCCGAAACGGCCGCCGACAAAAATCCCGACTTCATTGGACGTGTCCCCCTCGGTTACGAGCATGATATTTAATAACCCTGCGCCTGCCCATCTATTTCGGGCCGACAAAACAGCGCAGGGCTCGTCAATGGGAGACGTTATGGCCCGCCATGCTGCTGCGCGGCGGGATCGTTGCTGCGCGAGCCATCGGCAAGGTTGCGGACGATCACATAGAAGATCGGCGTGAAGATCAGTCCGAACACGGTCACCCCCAGCATGCCGAAGAACACCGCGACACCGACCGCCTGACGCATTTCCGATCCCGAGCCTGATGAGACCACCAGCGGCAGAACGCCGAGGATGAACGCAAACGACGTCATCAGGATCGGACGCAGCCGCAGCCGGCAGGCCTCGATGACGGCTTCAAGGCGCGGCTTGCCTTCCAGTTCGATGTCGCGGGCGAACTCGACGATCAGGATGGCGTTTTTCGCCGCAAGGCCCACCAGCACCACGAATCCGATCTGGGTGAGAATGTTGACGTCCTGTCCCATGATCCGCACGCCGATGGTCGCGGCCAGGAGGCACATCGGCACGATCAGGATGACGGCGAACGGCAGGCTCCAGCTGCCATATTGCGCGGCCAGCACCAGGAACACGAACAGGACGCAGATCGGAAATACGTACAGTCCCGCATTGGCGCCGGTGACCTGCTGATAGGACAGGTCGGTCCAGTCATAGGAAAATCCGCTCGGCAGCGTTTCCTCGGCCAGCCGCTTCATGATGTCGATCGCGGTGGCCGAACTGGTCCCCGGCAGCGTTTCGCCCTGCAGTTCCGACGCCGGATAGAGGTTGTAGCGCGCGACGCGGTCCGGCCCCGATATGTCGCGGAAATCGACCACGCTGCCGAGCTGCACCATGTCGCCGGCGGCGTTGCGGGTGCGCAACCGCGCCAGATCGGCGGTCTCCTTGCGGAACGGCAAATCGGCTTGCGCGGTGACGTGATAGGTGCGGCCGAGGATGTTGAAGTCGTTGACATAGGTCGATCCGAAATAAGTCTCGATCGCATCCGTCACATTCTGGATCGGCACGCCGAGCTTCTGCGCCTTGATGCGATCGATATCGACAAACACCTGCGGCGTATTCGCGGTGAATGGCGAGAACACCGAGGTTAGTCCCGGCGTCTTGCGCGCCGCGCCGACCAGCTCGTCAGTGGCGGCCGCCAGCAATTCGGGACCGCGGCCCTGGCGATCCTGGATGCGCATGGTGAAGCCGCCGCCGGTGCCGATGCCGGGAATCGAGGGCGGCGGAATCACGATAATGAACGCGCCCTCGATGGCGGAAAGCCGCTTGCGTAATTCGCCCGTGATCTTCGCCGCTGTCAGACCTTTTTTCAGGCGTGTCTCCGGCTCCTCGAACACCGGAAAAAGCGCCGCGGCATTGCTGGCCTGGGTGCGCGTCGCACCCGACAATCCGGCGAATGCCGCCACGCGAATGATGCCGGGGGTGTCGAGCGCGACCCTCTCGATTTCGCGAACGATCGCGGTGGTTCGATCCAGCGAGGCTGCGCCGGGCAATTGCGCGGACACGATGATATAGCCGCGATCCTGCGCCGGAATGAATCCCTGCGACGTTGTGACCAGCAGCCAGCCGGCGCTGCCGATCAACGCCACATAGAGCAGCAACATGACCGCCGAATGGCGGATCACAAAGCCGGCGGCGCTGCCATAACCGTTGGACAGCCGGTCGAAGCCGCGGTTGAAAAAGCCCGTGAATTTCTCCCAGCCGCGCCCGATGAAATTCCAGGTCGCCGGTGGCCGCTTGTCTTCATGCGGCTGCAGGATCTGTGACGCCAGCGCGGGCGACAGCGTCAGCGAGCAGAAACAGGAGATCGCGGTCGCCACCGCGATGGTGATGGCGAATTGCTGAAAGAACTGACCGGAAATGCCGCCGAGAAACGCCGTCGGCACGAACACCGCGCACAGCACCAGCGCGATCGAAACCAGCGCGCCACCGACCTCCTCCATGGTCTTGAGCGCGGCATCGCGCCGGCTCATGCCGTCGCGAAGATGGCGCTCGACATTCTCCACCACCACGATCGCGTCATCGACCACGATGCCGACCGCGAGCACGAGGCCGAACAGGGTCAGGTTATTGATCGCAAAACCGAGTGCCGCCATCGCGGCGAAGGTGCCGACCAGCGATACCGGGATCGCCACGATCGGGATGATGGCGGGGCGCCAGCCCTGCAGGAACACCAGCACGACGATGACGACGAGGGCCATCGCCTCATAGATCGTCTTGATCAGCTCGCTGACCGACTGGGCAATGAATTCGGTCGGATTGTAGCCGATATTATAGTCGAGCCCCCGGGGGAAGCTGGCCTTGAGCCTGACCATGGTATCGGAAATATTTTTCGCGGTGGCGAGCGCATTGGAGCCGGGGCGCTGGGTCACCAGCATGGCGACCGCGGTTTTCCGCAGCAGGAAACTGTTGGTGGTGTAGTCCAGCGCTCCCAGTTCGATCCGCGCCACGTCGCGCAGCCGCACTGTGCGCCCGTCCGCGCCAGCTTTCACCAGGATATCCTCGAACTGCTCGATGTTCTTCAACCGGCCGGTAAAGGTGAGGTTGGGCTGGAAGGCCCGGTCCGCGATCGGCGGGGCGGCAAGCTGGCCTCCGGTGATCTGCAGGTTCTGCGCGCGGATCGCCGCCACCACATCGCCCGCGGTCAATCCGAGGTTGGCGATCTTGTCGGGATCGAGCCACAACCGCATCGAGTAATCGCGCGCGCCGAAGATCTGGATATCGCCGATGCCGTCGAGCCGGAGCAACTGGTCGCGGACCTGAAGCAGCGCATAGTTGCTGATATAGAGCTGGTCGAACGTGTTGTCGGGCGACAGCATGAACACGACCATCAATATGTCGGGGCTGTTCTTGCGGGTGACGACGCCGTTGCGCTGCACTTCCTCCGGCAATTGCGGCTGCGCGATCGCGACCCGGTTCTGGACCAGCACCTGCGCCTTGTCGAGATCGGTGCCGAGCTTGAACGTGACGGTGATGGTAAGCTGGCCGTTCGAGGTTGCCTGGCTGTAAAGATACAGCATGTCCTCGACGCCGTTGATCTGCTGCTCGATCGGGGCTGCAACGGTGTCGGAAACGGTTTGCGCGGAAGCGCCCGGATATTGCGTCGTGACCACCACGGTGGGCGGCACGACTTGCGGATATTCCGCCACCGGCAGCGTGGTGTAGGCGATCGCGCCGACGATCAACAGCACGATGGACAGCACCATCGCCAGAATCGGCCGATTGATGGAAAGCTGGCCGAGGTTCATGTCTTGCCACCGGCGGGAGCCGCGGCCGCGGCATGCGGACTGACCTTGGCCCCGACGCGGGCGCGCTGCAGGCCATCGACGATTACCCGGTCTTCCGGCTTCAGCCCGTCGCGGATCACCCGCAAGCCGCCGTCGAGCGGGCCGAGCGTGACCGCCCGCGCCTCGACGGTGTCGTCGTCCTTGACCACGAAAACGATCTTGCGCGACTGATCGGTGGCGATCGCCGTATCCGGCAGCAGCAGCGCTTCATACGGCGCACTGCCGATCAGCCTGACACGGCCGAACTGCCCGGGCAAAATGGAGAAATCCTTGTTCGGGATCACCGCCCGCCCGCGCAACGTGCCGGTCGAGACATCGAGTCGGTTGTCGAGGAAATCCACCTTGCCGTCATGCGACGGTTTGGTTTCGCCGGTCAGCGTCACCTGGACAGGATTCGGGTTGTCGCGCGAACTCGGCCGCTTGCCCGCGAACCACAGCCGGTTGTATTTGAGGTAAGTCGCCTCATCGATGTCGAAATAGATGTAGATCGGATCGAGCGAGACGATCGAGGTCAACAGCGTCGAGCCGCCGTCGCTGCCCTGCACGAGATTGCCGACGCTGACGAGATGGCGGCTGACCCTGCCGCCGATCGGCGCCACCACATGGGTGAATTCGATATTGAGTTGGGCTGCCTTGAGCGCGCCTTCCGCCTGCAGTATCGGCGGCGTTGCGCCGCCTGCAAGGCCTGGCGGCGCTGATCGACGATGAAATCGGCCACCGCCTGGGTTTCATTCAGTTTGAGCGCACGATCGAGCTCGCGCTTTGCAAGCTCGGCCTTGGCGCGCGCATCCGAAAGCTGGCCTTCGGCCTGCTCGGCGACCGCCTCAAAGGGGCGGGAATCGATGATGTAGAGCAGATCGCCGGTGTTGACGAACGCGCCGTCACGAAACTCGACATTGGTGACGAAACCGCCGACCCGGGCACGTACCTGCACCTCTTCCACCGCATCGAATCTGCCGGTGAATTCATCCCAATCGGTGACGGTCCGTTTGGTTGGCTGAGCGACCGTGACCGGCGGCGGCGCGGCTGCCGCCGGTTGCGGCGGTTTATCGCCGCAGCCGGACAAGGCGACGGCGAGCAGGACGATCAGCGATCTGGCGCTGCGGAAGCAACGGCCAGCGGTTACCGTTTGAACCAAATGCCCTGATTTCCCGGTCGCGCTCAATTTCATCTCCTTACGCACTTTGCCGCTGTCGATCGAGGCGACCGCCATGATAAGCCTTTATAGGGTCAAGATGAGAAGCATAGGGTCAAGATGAGAAGCGCTGCCGGTCTGTTCAAGGACCGGTGGGGATCGAGCGTAATCGTTCCATATCGGCGAGGGCAACTTCCAAATCTTGACCGATCCGGCTGAAAATATTGAAATAATCTGCTAGAAGGCGATATTGACCGCGCCAGTGTCATAAGGCTGCGCACGATCGCCGCACGAGGTCAGCCATGCACGCTCCGCTAACCCAGAAGCCGCTCGACAAGGCGCAGGGATCTCGATCACGGCGCAGCATTCGCGCCGGATTGCGCCGGACAGAATTTCTACACGGTCGATCGCGGCCTGCGCGATCTGCTCCGGCTCTATCTGCAGCCGGATGATTTTCGCAGGCTGGAGCCACATTTCGACCGCCTCGGCGCGCTCGCAGGCGGCCGGCTCGATGAACTGGCGCGGGTCGCCGACAAGCACCCGCCGGTTCTGAACGCGCGCGACCGCTTCGGCCGCGACGAGGACTGGATCGACTATCATTCGTCCTACCGCGAAATGGAAAAAATCGCGTTCGGCGATTTCCAGTTTCACGCCATGAGCCATCGCGCCGGCACGCTCGGCATGGACCGCCCGCTGCCGGCGGTGGCCAAATATGCGCTGCAATATCTGTTCGTGCAGGCCGAGTTCGGGCTGATGTGTCCGATCAGCGTCACCGACACCTCGATTCATCTGATTCGCAAATTCGCCAGCGCCGAACTGAAGGATTATCTGCTGCCGAAAATGCTGTCGGCCGATCGTCGCCACGATGTGGAAGGGCACGCAGTTCATGACCGAGCGTGCCGGCGGCTCCGACGTCGGCGCGATCGAAACCACGGCCCGCAACGATGACGGCGAATGGCGGCTCACCGGCGACAAATGGTTCTGCTCGCATGCCGATGCCGACGTCGCCCTGATGCTGGCGCGCCCCGAAGGCGCGCCTGCGCGGCACTGCAGGACTTGCACTGTTCGCGCTGCCACGACGGCTCAAGGACGGCAGCCGCAACTCCTACCGCATCGTCCGCCTCAAGGACAAACTGGGCACCCGCTCGATGGCATCGGGCGAGATCCGGCTGGAAGGCGCGGTCGCCTATCTGGTCGGCGACGCCGATCGCGGCCTCAAGCAGATGATGGAGCAGGTCAACCTGTCGCGGCTGTCGCACGGCGTGCGCGCCGCTGCGATGATGCGGCGCTGCGTCAACGAGGCGATGGTTTGCGCGCGGACCCGCGGCGCCTTCGGCAAGACCATCATCGAATATCCCCTGCTCCGCCGTCAGCTTCTCAAGATCACCGTGCCGACGGAGCAATCGCTGTCGATGTTCCTGTTTGCGGCAAGCGCGATGGATCGCGCCAATGCCGGCTCGAAAGAGGCCGAAACCACCTTGCGCATTCTCACCCCGCTGCTGAAGTTCCGCGCCTGCCGCGACAACATTCCGGTGGCGACGGGAGCGATGGAAGTGCGCGGCGGCAACGGCTACATCGAGGAGTGGGTGCATGCCCGGCTGATCCGAGACGCCCATGTCGGCGTGCTCTGGGAAGGCACCAGCAACATCAACGCGCTCGATATCATCACCCGCGCGGTCGGCAAGAGCCGCGCCCACCGCACCCTGGCGGGCGCGCTGACGAAACTGCTCGCCCATGCCACGCTTGTCCCGGCGGCTTTCCGCGATCGCCTGCGCCTCGCACTGGATCGGACGCTGGCCTTCGCCGAGCGCGTCGCGGCCGAGCCCGCGCTGGAAGATACCGCGCGGCGCGCAGCCAGCGCGCTCTATCACGTCACCAGCGCCATCCTCATGACATGGGAAGCGGCGCAGCCCGGTGCCGACGCGCGGCGGGCCTTGTACGCGAGATTCGTCCTCGAATATCACCTGAGCGCCGCAGGATCCGCTGGAGCCCGGCACGGGCGATTGGGAGCATGAGGCTGCGGAACTGGTGTTTTCTGAGCAGCCTGTTTCGTTTGCCGAGGTCACCGGATTGCTTGCCAGCTGACGCCCCATGGAGTTGCAGCGCTAGCAAAACCGGCGTTATCATCCGGTCAAAAGGCGCTGGGGAGGACCGCGGGATGATTTCAGAGCACGATGTGCAGGCCTACCGGCGCGACGGCGTGATCGTGGTGCCCGACGTGCTCGGTGCGGATACCCTCTCAGCAGTGCGTTCCGTATCGCCGAACTGGTCGCGGGATCGGCCCGGACGCTGGAACATACCGATGTTTACGATCTTGAACCCGGCCATACCGCCGAGAGCCCGCGCGTCCGCCGCATCAAGGCGCCGCACAAGGTACATCCGCTGTTCGATCAGATCGTGCGCAGCCCGGCCGTGCTCGACATCCTGAAGAAGCTGATCGGTCCCGGCCTGCGGCTGCACGGCTCCAAGCTCAACATGAAGTCGGCGCGCTACGGATCGCCGGTGGAATGGCATCAGGACTGGGCGTTCTATCCGCACACCAACGACGACATTCTCGCGATCGGCGTGCTGCTCGACGATTGCGATCTCGCCAACGGACCGATGCTGGTCACACCGGGCACGCATACACGCGAGGTCTGGAACCACCATGGCGATGACGGCTGCTTTGCAGGCCTGATCGATCCCGACACCATCAAGCCGGAAATCGAGCGCGCGGCGCCTTGCATGGGCCGCGCCGGCAGCATGTCGTTTCATCACGTCCGCGCGCTGCATGGCTCGGCCATGAACACCTCGGATCGCCCGCGCAATCTCCTGCTGTACGAAGTCGCGGCCAGCGACGCCTGGCCGCTGATGGGGGTGAAGGATTTCGACGAGTTCAACAGCCGGTTGCTGTCAGGCGATCCCGTAGTGGCGCCGCGAATGACCGACGTCCCCGTGCGCCTGCCGCTGCCGCCCGCGACCCGGCAAGGATCGATCTACGAGACGCAGTCGGCGGCGAAGAAGTCCTACTTCACCCGCGCGGCTTGAGGCGTTGTGGCAGTGCACGATTGACGAAGAGGTTGTCGGCACGAAACAATGGGACGCGCGTCGGGCACGGACAGGCGCGGCATATCAGATCCAGGGGGAACCATGTACACCGGCAAGCATGCGCGTCTGCGTCCGCTACAGCCCGCTTTCATCATGGCCGGGTCCGGCGAGACCGTGACCTATGCCGACCTGGAGGCGCGCAACAATCGCCTGGCGCATCTGTTTCGCAAGCTTGGCCTGAAGCGGCTCGATCACTATGCGATCTTCATGGAGAACAACAGCCGCTATCTGGAAGCCTGCGGCGCCGGCGAGCGGATCGGCCTGTACTACACCTGCGTGAATTCGTACCTGACGGGAAGCGAACTCGCCTACATCGTCGATAACAGCGAATCCCGAATCCTGATCACGTCGATGGCGAAACTTGAGACCGCGCGCGAAGCGCTCAAACAGTGCCCCAAGGTCGAGCTCTGCATCGTGGTCGACGGTCCGGGGGAAAGCGAGCGCATCGTCGGCCTGGAGCAGGCTACCGCGGGATTGCCGAGGTACGCCTGTCGCGGATGAATGCATCGGCACCGCCATGCTTTATTCGTCAGGCACCACCGGCCGGCCCAAGGGCATCCTGCGTCCGTTGCCGGAGCAGCCGCCGACGCAGCAATTGCCGATCTTCGATTTCCTGCAAAAGCTTTGGCAGTACCGCGAAGGCATGATCTATCTGTCACCGGCGCCGCTGTATCATTCCGCACCGCAGGCCGCCGTCAATCTTGCGATCCGCAACGGCGCCACCGTCATCATCATGGAGAGCTTCGATCCCGAGCGTTATCTCCAACTGATCGAGAAATGGCGTGTCACCCACAGCCAGCTGGTGCCGACGATGTTTTCGCGCCTGCTCAAACTGCCGGAGACATCGCGCACGCGCTACGACCTGTCATCCCTTGAGATCGCCGTTCACGCGGCGGCGCCCTGCCCGGCGCTGGTGAAGGACGAGATGATCAAATGGTGGGGGCCGATCATCCACGAATATTACGGCGCCACCGAAGGCCTCGGCTTTACCGCCTGCGACAGCGCTGAATGGCTGGCGCATCGAGGCACCGTCGGCAAGATCATGCTCGGCGACCTGCACATTCTCGACGAGGACATGCAGCCATGTCCGAAGGGCACACCCGGCACCGTCTGGTTCAAGACCGCCACGCCATTCGAATATTTCAATGATCCGAACAAGACACGCGAGGCGCGCTCGCCGGACGGCAGCATGAGTACGGTGGGCGACGTCGGCTATGTCGACGGCGACGGCTTCCTCTATCTGACCGATCGCGCGACCTTCATGATCATCTCCGGCGGCGTCAATATCTATCCGCAGGAATGCGAGAACCTCTTGATCACCCATCCCAAGATCGCCGACGCCGCGGTGTTCGGCGTTCCCAATGCCGATCTCGGCGAGGAAGTCAAAGCGGTGGTGCAGCCGATGCCGGGGATCGAACCCTGCCCGGATCTGGCCGATGAGCTGATCTCGTTCTGCAGCCAGTCGCTGTCGCGCCAGAAGGTGCCGCGCTCGATCGACTTCGAGGCGGAACTGCCGCGGCTGCCGACCGGCAAGCTCTACAAGCGGCTGCTGCGCGACCGCTACTGGGGCGACAAGACCTCGCGGATTGTGTGAAATATTTTCCGTAGCCTGGGCAAAGCGATATCCGTCACCGTCATTGCGAGGAGCAACGCGACGAAGCAATCCAGCTTCTTTAACTTTCGCAAGAAAGCTGGATTGCTTCGCTTCGCTCGCAATGACGGTTGCTGGCATCGTGCTACGCCCTCAACCGTCATCGCCCGCGAAGGCGGACGATCCTGTATTACAGAAACGCTGATGCCAGAATCGAGGAGCCGCGGCGTAATGGATCCCCCGCCTTCGCGGGGGATGACGATTGTGGTTGTGCGAAACCGCGGACAACACGCTGTGCGTCCCTCGTTGCCGCCAACGCCGTTTTGCCGTAACCTCCGGCGACAACAACAAGGAGGGATCGCGGATGGATATCATTCCGTCGGGTCCAGGATTTGCTGCCGAATTGCGCGGGGTGACGCTTAAGGACGTCGCTGCGGACGACGCCGTCTATGCGGCGGTGCGTGCGGCGTTCGAGGAACACTCGGTTCTGGTGTTTCGCGACCAGGAAGTAACCGACGAGGGCCAACTGGCGTTCTCGCGCCGCTTCGGCCCGCCTGAAGTGACCAAGGTCGGCTCGCAGGGCACCGGCTCGCATTTTGTGATCCTCAGTACCATCGGCCCGGACGGCAAGGTTGTGCCGCCGGATCATCGGCAGGCGATGCGCGCCAAGGCCAACCAGCTCTGGCACACCGATTCATCCTTCAAGAGCGTGCCGGCGCTGACGTCGATCCTTTCGGCGCGCACGATTCCGGCCAACGGCGGCGAGACCGAGTATGTCTCGACCCGGCTGGCGTTCGAGCGGCTCGATGCCGGCATGCAGGAGAGGCTGGAGAACTCCTTTGCCTGGCACGACTATGCGCATTCGCGCGGCCAGATCGCCAAGGATCTCGCCAGCCCCGAGGAGCGCGCGGCGCTGCCGCCGCAATGCTGGCGCATGGTGTGGAAAAATCCGGTCAACGGCCGCGGTGCGGTCTATCTCGCTTCGCACGCCTATGCGGTCGAAGGCATGGAGCCGGCGGCGGGGAAACAACTGATCGACGAGTTGACGGCGGCGGCGACCGCGCCCGGTGCGAGCTACCTGCACCCATGGCGCAAGGGCGACGTCGTGATGTGGGACAACCGCGCCACCATGCATCGCGGCCGGCCGTGGCCGTCGCAAGAACCGCGGCTGATGATCCGCACCACGATCTCGGCGACCGAGGCCGATGGCGTTGCCAGCATGCGCCCGCCGTCGTCGCAGGCCGCCGAATAACGACCGTTCAAGTCCTGGTGGCAAACCAGATAACATGGCGCGCGCCGCTGCGTTTGGTCGGTGGCGCGCACCGCAACCTCATCGACGCCGAAACCGGCATCGCGCAAGCGTCTGGAAAACGAAGGATTCGGTCCCGACGACCACACCGCGCAAACGCCGCCGGGCCGCAACGCCCGGCGGATCGCATTCAGACCCCCGGAAGCATAAAGCGCATTATTGGCCTTTCGAATAAGACCTTCCGGGCCGTTATCGACATCGAGCAGGATCGCATCGAACGCGCTGGAATGAGATTGTATCACTTCGATGACATCGGCTTCCCGGATGCTTGCCCTGACATCGCCGAGACTGTCGCCGAAAATATCCGCCATCGGACCTTTCGCCCAGGCGATGACAGCAGGCACAAGTTCGGCCACCACGATCCGTGCGCCGGGTCCGAGCACGGCCAATGCGGCGCGCAGCGTGAATCCCATGCCCAATCCGCCGATCAACAGGTGAGGCGCCTTGACCGCGGCGATTCTTCGGCAAGCGAGCGTGGCCAGCGCCTCCTCGGAGCCGCTGAGGCGGCTGTTCATCAACTCGTTCGAGCCCAGCATCATGGAAAACTCCGCGCCTCGCCGCATCAAGCGAAGTTCCACCTCCGAGCCGGGCACGCGTGCGGCATCGATCTGCAACCACGGAATCATGCGATGCTTCTACGCAATTTGACGCCGCCGCGCGAGGCGCGGCCCTCTGCCGCAGGCAACAATCCCTGCGAACCGCACTAGTTCGAATTGTCAATGCGGACAAAGACCTTGCGGGTTGCCTGGATGCTCCGCCGTGCTATCGTCCGCGCCAATCGGCGCACGTTCAGACCGAAAGATCGAGGGAGAGAAACCATGCGGAGCGTGCGAACGCTTGTCGCCGCTATATTGGCATTGTCGGCAGTCACCGGCCCCGCGCTCGCGCAAAAGCAGGGCGGCATACTGAAGGTCTATCATCGCGACAGCCCCGGCAGCGCCTCGATTCACGAAGGCGCGACCTATTCGGTCAACATTCCCTTCATGCCGGTCTACAACAACCTCGTCGTCTACGATCAGAAGGTCGCCCAAAACAGCATCGAGTCGATCGTCCCGGATCTCGCCGAGAGCTGGGCCTGGAGCCAGGACAACAAGACCCTCACCTTCAAGCTTCGGCATGACGTCAAATGGCATGACGGCAAGCCGTTCACCTCAGCCGACGTCAAATGCACCTTCGACATGCTGATGGGAAAATCGCCGCAGAAGTTCCGCCAGAACCCGCGCAAATCCTGGTACGATCAGGTCAACGACGTCACCACCAACGGCGACTACGAGGCCTCCTTCAACCTGAAACGGCCGCAGCCGGCGCTGCTCGCCCTGCTCGCCTCCGGCTATACGCCGGTTTATCCCTGCCATGTATCGCCAGCCGACATGCGCACCCATCCGATCGGCACCGGCCCGTTCAAGTTCGTCGAGTTCAAGGCCAATGAGTCGATCAAGCTCACTCGCAACCCGGATTACTTCAAGAAGGGGTTGCCGCATCTCGACGGTATCGAGTTCACCATCATACCGAACCGGTCGACGGCCATCCTGGCGTTCATCGCCGGCAAGTTCGACATGACGTTCCCGACCGAGGTGTCGATCCCGCTGCTCAAGGACGTCAAGGCGCAAGCGCCGAACGCGGTCTGCGTGGTCGAGCCGATCAACGTGTCCACCAACATCATCATCAACTCGTCTTCGCCTCCGTTCGACAATCTTGACATCCGGCGCGCGCTGGCACTGGCGCTCGATCGCAAGGAATTCATCTCGATTCTGTTCGAAGGTCAGGCGGATATCGGCGGCACCATGCAGCCGGCACCGGACGGGCTATGGGCGATGCCCAAGGAAATGCTGGAGACGATTCCGGGCTATGGTCCCGACATCAAGGCCAACCGCGACGAAGCGCGCAAACTGATGGTGAAGGCGGGCTACGGGCCGGACAAGCACCTCCCGGTCAAGGTCGCGACACGCAATATTCCGATCTACCGGGACCCCGCCGTCATCCTGATCGATCAGCTCAAGAGCATCTATATCGACGGCGAACTCGACGTCGTCGATACGGCGCAGTGGTTCCCGAAGGTGGCGCGCAAGGACTATACGCTCGGTCTCAACCTCACCGGCAACGCGGTCGACGATCCTGACCAGTCGTTCTACGAGAACTATTCCTGCGGTTCGGAGCGGAACTACACCAACTACTGCAACAAGGACATCGAAAAGCTGTTCGACCAGCAGTCCCAGGAGACCGATGTCGCCAAGCGCAAGAAGCTGGTGTGGGACATCGACAAGAAGCTGCAGGAGGACGTGGCGCGTCCGATCATCTTCCACGGCCGCCAGGGCTCCTGCTGGCAACCCTATGTCAAGGGCATTACCATCATGGTGAACAGCTCCTATAACGGCTATCGTTACGAGGACGTGTGGCTGGACAAGTAACGTCCGCCACGATGACCGGCCAACGGGAGCAGCCAGGTGTTTGCTTATATCGTGCGGCGCCTCGCCTTGATGCTGGTGACCCTGTTCGGGATCTCGGTCATCATCTTTGTGCTGCTGCGCATCGTGCCGGGCAATATCGTCGATATCCTGTTCGACGCTGCGGGCTATGTCGACCCGGCTGACAAGGCGCATCTGGAGCAGGAACTCGGCCTCGATAAATCGATCGTCGTGCAGTATCTACACTGGATCGGCGGGCTGCTGCACGGCGATCTCGGCTACTCCTACGTCTCTGAGAAGCCCGCGCTCGACGAAATCCTGCCGCGGATTCCGATTACCGCGCGGCTCGCGGGCCTAGCGCTGATGTTCTCGGCGTCGATCGGAATTCCGCTCGGCGTTCTCAGCGCCGTCAACCAGGGCACGCGGCTCGACTATGCTTTGCGCATCGTCAGCCTGAGCGGCCTGTCGCTGCCCTCGTTCTGGCTCGGGCTGCTGATCCTGATGGCGTCGGTCGCCTTGTTCGGAACCATGCCGATCTTCAATCCGAACCCGAAAACCTGGACCGAGGCGTTTGCGATCTATTGTGTCCCGGCGATGGCCGTCGGCTTTCGCAGCGCCGCGCTGACGATGCGGATCACGCGTTCCTCGATGCTCGAGATCATGCGGCAGGATTATATCCGCACCGCGCGCGCCAAGGGGGCGTCCGAGCGCTCAGTCAACTATCGCCATGCGCTGAAGAACGCAATACTGCCGGTCATCACCGTGATCGGCATCGAAGCGGCGTTCCTGATCGGCGGATTGATCGTCACCGAAACCGTGTTCAATATTCCAGGCGTTGCCCGCTTTCTGGTCGAAGCGTTGCGCTGGCGCGATTATCCCATCGTACAGAATCTGGTGATGATGATCGCCTTCGTGGTGGTGTTTTCGAACTTCACGGTCGACATGCTCTACGCAGCGCTCGACCCGCGCATCCGCTACTCGGACTAGGAGGGCGCTTGAGCGCGATCAACTACGATAGCGAACTCAAACGCGCCGGCGCCCATGCGACGCATGGCTGGCGCCGGCTGATGTTTCTGGCGCAACGCTATGTGCTGGGCACCATCGGTCTCTGCATCATGGTGACGTTCGTGCTGGCGGCACTCTCCGCCAACCTCATCAGCCGCTTCGATCCGCTGAGCGTTGATTCCGTGCACCGTCTGGCATCGCCCGATGCCCTGCACTGGATGGGGACGGATTCGTTCGGCCGCGACGTCTGGAGCCGGATCATCCACGGCGCCCGGATTTCGCTCGCCGTCGGCATCGGCTCGACCGCGCTCGGCTGTTCGATCGGCGTGATGGTCGGTCTCGCATCGGGCTACCTGTCCGGCTGGGTCGATCTGGTGTTCCAGCGGATCACTGACATTCTGCAAGCCTTGCCGCTTCTGGTGCTGGCACTTGTGATGACGGCGGCGCTGGGGCCGTCGCTGCCGAATGTAATCATCGCGATCGCCATTCCGCTGATTCCGACGGTTGCCCGCGTCATCCGCGCCAATACCCTGGCGTTGCGCGAACTGCCGTTCGTCGAAGCCGCCAAGTCGATCGGCATGAGCGAAATGCGCATTGCGCTACGTCATGTGTTGCCCAACACGCTGGCGCCGCTGATCGTGCTGGCGACCGCGCAACTTGGCTCGACCATTCTCACTGAAGCCTCCCTGTCGTTTCTTGGCCTTGGCATTCCCGAGCCGTATCCGTCCTGGGGACGGATGCTGTCGGAGTTGGCGGCCGAATACGTCCGCACCGCGCCGTGGCTGGTGATCTTCCCCGGTCTTGCCATCAGCCTTGCGGTGTTCGGCACCAATCTGTTCGGCGATGCGTTGCGCGACGTTCTCGACCCGAGGCAGCGCGGTTAATGAGTGGGGCGCCGACCGAAGCCGTCGTTCTCGACGTGAAGGACCTGCAGACGGTATTCTTCACGAACTCCGGGCTGTTTCGGGCTGTCGACGGCGTCTCATTCACCGTCAGCCGCGGCGAGACGCTAGCGATCGTCGGCGAATCCGGCTGCGGCAAGAGCGTAACCGCGTTGTCGATCATGCGCCTGGTTCCCGATCCGCCCGGCCGGATTGTCGGCGGCTCGGTAACGCTCGAAGGCATCGATCTGCTCCGGATCAATGAAGCGCAGATGCGCGGGATTCGCGGCAACCGCATTTCGATGATCTTCCAGGAGCCGATGACCTCGCTCAACCCGGTGATGCGGATCGGCGACCAGATCACCGAAGCGATCCGCCTGCATCGGGCGATGAGCCGCAAAGACGCGCGGGCGAAAGCCGTCGAGATGTTGCGGCTTGTCCGAATCCCGGAACCCGAGCGGCGGGCGAGCGAATATCCGCATCAGCTCTCCGGCGGCATGCGCCAGCGCGCGATGATCGCGATGGCGCTGGCGTGCCGGCCGGCGCTGCTGATTGCCGACGAGCCGACCACCGCACTCGATGTCACGATCCAGGCCCAGATCCTTGCGCTGGTGCTCGATCTGCAAAAGGAACTCGGCATGGGTCTGATCCTGATCACCCATGACCTCGGCGTGGTCGCCCAGACCGCACAACGCGTCATTGTCATGTATGCCGGCAAGAAGGTCGAAGAGGCCGATGTCGAAACCCTGTTTGCGCAGCCGCGGCATCCCTACACCCGCGGCTTGATGGCCTCGATCCCGACGGTGCCGCTGCCCGGCGCCAACACCGACGCGCGGCTGGTCGAGATCCCCGGCATGGTGCCGTCGCTGACCAATCTGCCGGTCGGCTGCGCGTTCGCGCCGCGCTGCGAGCTCGCGATCGCGCGCTGCCGCGAGGAGTATCCGCCGCTGCAGGCCTTTGGCGCCAATCATCTGGCCGCCTGCTGGCGCGCCGCTGAAATCGCGGGGCCGCCATGACCGACCCGCGCGTGCTCCTCGAAGTATCCGATCTCGTCAAACAATATCCGGTGCGCGGCGGCGTCCTGCGCCGCAAGGTCGGCACCGTGCATGCTGTCGATGGCGTCAGTTTCACGGTCGGCGTCGGCGAGACGCTCGGGCTGGTCGGCGAATCCGGCTGCGGCAAATCGACGGTGGCGCGCAGCATCCTGCGGCTGGTCGAGCCGACCAGCGGCTCGATCCGGATCAATGGCCTCGATATCACGAATCTGGGCAAGGCCGCGCTGCGCTCGCATCGGCGTTCGATGCAGATCATCTTCCAGGATCCGTTCGCCTCGCTCAATCCGCGCATGACCGCGGGCGACATCGTCGGCGAGCCGCTCGGCGTCCATGGCCTGGCGACGGGCCGCGCGAAACAAGAGCGCGTCGCCGAACTGTTCGATCAGGTCGGCTTGAGGCCGGACCAGATGCTGAACTATCCGCATCAATTTTCCGGCGGCCAGCGCCAGCGCATCTGCATCGCGCGGGCGCTGTCGCTTGGACCTGATTTGATCGTGTGCGACGAGCCGGTATCGGCGCTCGACGTCTCGATCCAGGCGCAGGTGATCAACCTGTTGATCGATCTGCAACGCAAGCACGACTTCTCCTATCTGTTCATCGCGCACGACCTCGCTGTCGTGGCCCATATCAGTCACCGCGTCGCGGTGATGTATCTGGGACGCATCGTCGAGCTGGCCGAGAAGACCGAGCTGTTCGCCAACCCGCGCCATCCCTATACGCAAGCGCTGCTGGCTTCGGTGCCGGTCGCGAATCCCAAAATGAAGGCGCTGAAGCCGTTGCTGGACGGCGACGTGCCAAGCCCAATCAACCCGCCATCGGGTTGCGCTTTCCACACCCGCTGCCGGTATGTGATGGAGCGCTGCAAGGTCGAGACGCCCGTGCTGACTGGAGTCGACGCCCAGCACAAGGTCGCCTGCTTCCTCAATGAAGGGACAGGCCTGAAGGCCGGGGACGTCAGAAGCGCCGTGTAACCTTCTGCTGTTCGCTGGCGAGATTCTCGGCCTCGACCGCGCGGCGAAAGCCGTCGCGCGCCTGCAATCGCCGCCAATAGGCAGTCACTCCCGGGCCGAAGTCCTTTGCAAGCCCGATGCGCTGCGCCAGCAACAACGCGTATCCAACCGAAATATCGGCAACGGTAAAGCGGCCGGCGCAAACCGTCTCGCTGTTGGTCACAGCGGCTTCCAGTCCCCGCAACCGTCCGAAAAACCATTTGGCGTAATCGGTCGCGACCTGCGGACTGCGCCGCTCCTCCGGCTCCAGCTGCGTGTAGCGCAATACCAGGGTCTGCGGGAATGTCAGCGTCGCCTCGCCGAAATGCAGGTAGTTCAGGAACGCGCCGTAGCCCGGTTCATCGACATTTACCGCGAGCGGCGTCGGGCCGTAGCGCGTCACCAGATACTGCGCGATTGCGGCCAACTCCGTCATCCGCGTCTCGCCGTCGAGCAGCAGCGGAATGGTGCCGAGCGGATTGATTCCGAGATATTCCCTGGCGAACACCCGCGGCGGAAACGGCAGCATTTTGAGATCGTAGGGCAGTCCAAGCTCTTCCAGCGTCCACAGCGGCCGGAACGAGCGCGCCGCGGCGCAATGGTAGAGCGTGATCACGTTGTCCGGCCTTCAATGAATCTACGCACTTTCAAACATAGCCGAAATGGCGGCCTGGGCTTCCTGCTGGATCTGCTGCAGATGTTTCGCACTCTGGAAACTCTCCGCATAGATCTTGTAGACGTCTTCAGTGCCCGAGGGCCTTGCGGCAAACCAGCCGTTCTTGGCCGTCACCTTGATGCCGCCGAACGGTTGGCTGTTGCCGGGAGCTGCTGATAGCGTCGCGGTCACCGGCTCGCCGGCCAGTTCCGTCATCGCAAGCCGCTCCGGCGTCAGCGCCTTCAATACATTCTTCTGCTTGACGCTGGCGGGTGCGTCGATCCGCTCGTAATAGGGCAAGCCCAGTTCATCGGTCAGGGAATCGAACAACTGGCTCGGGTCGCGGCCGGTTTTGGCCGTCATCTCCGCCGCCAGCAGGCCCGGAATGAGGCCATCCTTGTCGGTGGTCCAGACCGAGCCATCGCGGCGCAGGAACGAGGCGCCGGCGCTCTCCTCACCGACAAAGCCGAACGAGCCGTCAATCAGGCCATCGACGAACCATTTGAAGCCCACGGGCGTCTCGACCAGCTTGCGGCCAAGCTTTCCCGCCACGCGATCGATGATGGCGCTGCTGACGATGGTCTTGCCGATCGCGCAGTTCTTGCTCCAGTCCGGGCGATGCTCGAACAGATATGCGATGCAGGTGGCGAGGTAGTGGTTCGGATTCATCAGCCCGTTGGAGCGGCTCACGATGCCGTGGCGATCAGCATCGGTGTCGTTGGCAAAAGCAACATCGAACCTGTCGCGCATCGCGATCAGCCGCGCCATCGCATAGGGCGACGAGCAATCCATCCGGATCTTGCCGTCCCAATCCGCGGTCATGAAGCGAAAGGTGGGATCGACCTCGGTATTGACGATGGTCGCAGCTATTCCGTAGCGTTCAATGATCGGTTGCCAGTAGTGCACACCGGCGCCGCCCAAAGGATCGATCCCGATTTTCACACCCGCCGACCGGATCACCTCCATGTCAATGACATCAGCGAGATCGGCGACATAGGGACCGGTGTAGTCGTAGCGACGAACGTGCTCGGACTTCCGGGCGCGATCGAGGGAGACGCGTTTCACACCCCTGAGGTCGTCTTCCAGAAAGCCATTGGCGGCCTTCTCTATTGCTCCAGTCACGTCGGTGTCGGCCGGCCCGCCATTGGGTGGATTGTACTTAAAGCCGCCATCCTCCGGCGGATTGTGCGAAGGCGTGATGACCACGCCATCGGCAAGGCCGCTGCCGCGGCCTTTGTTGTAGGTCAGGATCGCGTGCGAGATCACGGGCGTCGGCGTGTAGCCGTCATGCTCGTCGATCATCACGGTGACATCGTTGGCTGCGAACACTTCCAGCGCGCTCGCCAGCGCCGGCTCCGCCAGCGCATGGGTATCGATGCCGATAAAGAGCGGACCGTTGATGCCGCCGGCGCGCCGCTGGTCGCACACCGCCTGGCTGATCGCCAGGATGTGTCCTTCATTGAACGCAGTGTTGAACGCGGAACCACGATGTCCCGAGGTGCCGAACGACACCCGTTGCGCCGGTATCTTCGGATCCGGCCTGCCCGAGAAATAGGCGGTCACCAGCCGCGGTACATTGACCAGCATGGAGGGCTGAACGGGCTTGCCAGCGAGCGGATTGACTTCCGCGACCATTCCTACTCCTCCGTCGACGCCATGTACGATTCAACGCCCGATCAGGCAGACCTGCGATCCGCCGTCAGCGCTGATGCCCGAGGCCGATACCGAGTTTTAGCGCCTTCTGACGCAGCGAGCCAACCGTTCGCTTGGTCTGCTTCGCTATCTTGTCGACCGGGGTTCTTGCCTTGGAATGAGCGCGAAGCTCCTTCACATCGGCCTTCGTGTAGGCGCGACGGGTGCTTTTCTTTTTGGTCTTTTTTGCAGTCTTTTTGGTCTTCTTGGCCATTTGAGCCTCCTGATGTACTGAAGCGGCCTTCTAACATACGTGACCCGCTTGGCAACCGATCCGGCATCGCCTGCACAACCGGTTTGAGCGCCATTTTAGTGTTTTCATCAAGGTGGACCGTCCGGTACATTGGTCCGAAAGCCGCGTCAAAAAAATCAAAAGGGGTAGGTTACTTCAATGGAAGCCCAGGTCGGTAACGCGTCGGATTCGCTCACCAAATGGTCGCCGTCATCGGATGCCAGCGACATCGTCAAAAATATTCACGCCATGCTGCATCCACGCAATATCGTGCTGGTCGGCGCGACGGACAAACCGGGCAACTACGCCGAACGCATCTGGAACAACCTGATTAAATATAAGTTCGAAGGCGGGCTTTATCCGCTCAATGCCAGGCGGGAAACCATCTGGGGCGTTCCCTGCTACAAGGATTTTGTCAGCCTGCCGGACAAACCGGATCACGTGCTGGTGCTGGTGCCGGCACGCTTCGCAGTACAGGTGCTCCGCGACGCAGCGGCGGCAGGCGCGCGCTCGGCGACCATCGTCACCTCCGGCTTCAGCGAATTGCAGGACGAGGAAAGCCAGAAGCTCGCCGCCGAACTGCAGCAGGCCATCAAGGAGACCGGCCTTGCCGTTACCGGCCCGAATTGCCTTGGCAATCTCAGCGCCTGCGAGAAGATGTTCACCAACATCGACGACCGCGTGGTCACGATGGAACCAGGTCCGGTAGCGATCGCCGGTCAATCCGGCGCGATCGTGATGGCGATCCGCCAGGCGCTGGAGGACCGCGGCGTCGGCGTCGGCTATATGGTGACAACCGGCAACGAGGCTGGCCTGGAGACTCCGGACTTGATGGCCTATTTCGCGGCCGATCCGTCCGTCCGCGTGATCGTGGTCTATCTCGAAGGCGTGCGGAACACCAAGGTCTTCCGCGAAGCCTGCAAGGCCGCGCGCGCCGCCGGCAAGCCGGTGATCGCGCTCAAGCTCGGTTCTTCCGAAGGCGGACGCGCCGCCGCCATGGCGCATACCGGCGCGCTCGCGGGCTCGATCGAGACCTTCGACGCCATCTCGACGCGCGAAGGCGTGATCCGCGTGCGCGGCCTCGACGAAATGATCGAAACCACCGAGTGTTTCGTCCATGCCGAACCGCCCAAGGCCGCGCGCCTCGCCGCGGTGTCGCTGTCGGGCGGCAAGCGCGGTCTGCTGATCGACGCCTTCTCCTCGGCCGGCCTGAATTTCAATCCGCTGAGCCGGAATGCCACCGACAAGCTTGCAAAAATGCTCGGCCCCGGCAGCATCGTCGGCAATCCGCTCGATGCAGGCTTTGCCGCGGTGGTCGATCCTTCCGTCTATATGGAGTCGATCAAGATCATGATCGACGATCCCGACACCGACATCGTCATCATCGACGCCGAACTGCCCAAGGCGCCGCATGAACTGCGCGAAAGGAATTTGCGAATCGTCAACGAGATGGCGGGAGCAGCCAGCAAGCCCGTGGTCTATATCTCGACGATGTCGATCGGCTTTACGGAATTCACCAAGGCGCTGCGCAAGTCGCTGCCGCATATCGCGGTCATGCAGGGCCTCGATCGCGCGGTAGGCGCCATCAAGTCGCTGATCGAATATGCCTCGCTGCGCAAGGACGTGCCGGAAGTGGTATCAAGTTCGAGCGCGTCGGCGCGCGCGACACTGGAGCGGACGCTCAAAAGCGCTGGGGGTGCCGCCCTCGACGAAGTCGCCTCAAAGGCGTTGCTGAAGGCTTATGGCATTCCGGTGTCGAAGGAAGAGATCGCGCAGGGATGCCGCCGGCGCGGTCAAGATCGCCAAGAAGATCGGCTTTCCCGTCGTCGCCAAGGTGGTCAGCGCGGATATCCTGCACAAATCCGACATCGGCGGCGTGGTGCTGAACATCAACAGCGCGGCCGAAGTCAAGAAGGCGTTCACCGACATCACCGCGCGGGTCAAGAAACTGAAGAACAAGCCGAAGCTCGAGGGCATCCTGATCGCGCAGCAGGTCAAGGCCGACCTCGAACTGGTGGTCGGCGCGTCGCTCGATGCCGAGATGGGTCCGGTGGTGCTGTTCGGAACCGGCGGCGTCGATATCGAACTGATGAAGGACGTAGCATTGGCCGGCGCGCCGCTCGATGCGGCCGAGGCAAAGGAATTGATCAGCCGCACCAAGGCCGGCGTAAAGCTGAAGGGGTATCGCGGCAAACCGGCGCTGCACGAGGCCTCCGTCGTCAAGGCGCTGGTCGGCCTGTCCAACCTGATGGCGGACGCCGGCACCCGCATCGCTTCGATCGACGTCAATCCATTCCTGATCAATGCCAGGACCGGCGTCGCCGTCGACGGCCTGATCGTGCTCAACAACGCCGCCGCCAAAAGCGCCGCCGGGCATTGACGTCGGCGCACGGCAATCTACTAGGCCGAAGGTTGCGACGGGGTTAGCATTGGCAAAAACAAACCGGACGGGTTACGCTGCAGCCTGGGAAGGGCATCGCAGAATGCCCGCCATCAAGACACATCACTTTGTCTGGGAGGACAGCATGGACCTCGCAACGGTCCTGGTCGGTCGATCGGCGGACTATTCTCAAGACCAGCGCCGCGATTGCTGCGGTGCAAATCACATCCCCTTTCATCATCAAGGCCCGTGGCGAAACGCCGGTCCGGATCGGCATGGTCGATCCGCTGACCGGCGTTTATGCCGCGATCGCGCAGGGCGAAGTGGTCGGTGCAAAATTCGCCGCCGAGGAGCTCAACAAGAAGGGCGGCATTCTGGGCCGGCCGGTCGAACTGCTGGTCGAAGACTTCGGCCAATGACGTCGGCACCGGCGTGCAGAAGACCCGCAAGCTGATCGAGCGCGATCAGGCGAGCTTCATCATCGGCGACGTGAATTCCGGCATCGCGATGGCGATGGCGCAGGTCACCAGCGAGAAGAAGGTGCTTCACATCGTTTCGGGCGGTCACACCGATGCGATCACCGGCGCGAATTGTTCGTGGAACGTGTTCCGGGTCTGCAACTCCACCACCATGGACGCCAATGCCATCGCCTCCACGCTGATGGAGAAGTTCGGCAAGAAGTGGTACTTCCTGACGCCGGATTACGCCTACGGCCATTCGGTACAGGCCGGCTTTGAAAAGCTGCTGAAGGCCGCGGGCGGCACCTCTTCCGGCATCGCTCGTTCCGCTCGGCACGCCGGATTATTCGGCTTACCTGATCCAGGCCAAGGCCTACGGCCCGCAGGTGCTCATCAACGTCATGGGTGGCGGCGACCAGGTCTCGAGCCTGAAGCAATTCGTTCAGTTCGGCCTGGACAAGCAGATGGCCGTCGGCGGCACCCTGTTCGAACTTGAAAGCATTCGCGCCGTGCCCGATGGCGCGCGGGTCGGCTGGTGGACCATGGAATGGTGGTGGGATCAGCCGGGCGTGCCGCATGTCGCGGAATTCAATGCCGCGATGAAGAAGATCACCGGCCTTGCGGCGACCGCGCGCAACTGGTTCGGCTATGCGTCGGTGCAGACGCTGGCCGTGATTGCGAACCAGGAAAAGACGCTCGATGCGCCGAAGCTGGCGCATGCGCTCGCCGGCTTCAAACTGCCGCCGGAAATCGCCCTGCAACCGGGCGCGCCGGAATTCCGCGCCGGAGACCACCAACTGATGAGCACCGTGTTCGCCGGCGAGGCCCATCCGCCCAAAGGCGATCCGGACAACATGTTCACGGTAGGCGCTCTGGTGCCCGGCGAAAAAGCCGCCGGTCCGGCCGAAGCCACCGGCTGCAAGATCCAGTGGCCGGCCTGATCTGAGACACGAAATTTCCGGAACCCGGGGAGCAAACCTTCCCGGGTTATCTCTGTGTTTTCTCATCCGGTGATTTATGACGCTGCTTCTCCTGTTTAACATCACCAACGGGCTTATCGTCGGCGCGTTCTACGTGCTGATGGCGCTCGGCCTTTCGCTGATTCTCAATCTGAGCAACGTCATCAATTTCGCCCATGGCGGATTTCTCGTCATCGGCGGCTACATCGCCTATACGATCACGCCCTATGTCGGCTTCTGGGGCGCGCTGCTGCTGGCGCCGCCATTGACCGCCATCATCGGGCTCGCCGTCGAACGCGTGCTGATCCGGCCGCTTTACGGGCGCGACCCGCTCTACAGCCTGCTGCTGACTTTCGGTCTCGCCTTCATCATCGAGGACGGCACGCGCTTTATCTTCGGCCCGCAAGGCAAGCCGGTCACCATCCCGGCGTTTCTGTCGCAACCCCTGAGCAACGATCTGTTCTTCATCACCGGCTATCGCCTGTTCATGGTGGCGGTGGTGATGGTCGCGGTGACCTTGCTGTTCCTGCTGCTGCGCTACACGCGGCTGGGCATCCGCATCCGCGCCGGCACGCTCGATCTCGAGACCGTCGCAGCGCTCGGGATCAACGTGCAGATGCTGCGCTCGCTCAATTTCGCGGTCGGCATTTTCCTCGCCGGCCTCAGCGGCGTTCTCGCCGCCGGACAACTCGGCCTTGAGCCGACCATGGGCACCGGCCTGCTGATGCCGAGCTTCATCGCCATCATCGTCGGCGGCATCGGCAGCCTGCCGGGAACGCTGGCGGGCGGCCTGTTGATCGGGGTGGCGTCGGGATTGACGGCGGTATTTCTCCCGGCCGCCAGCGAGGCGGTGATCTACGTCATGATGGCGGTGGTCCTGCTGTTGCGCCCGCGCGGATTGTTCGGCGAAGAAGGAATGATGAGTTGAGCGCCGAACAGACCCGCAAGCTGATCGTCCTCGCGGCGATCTGGATCGTCTTGCTGCTCGCACCCTACTGGATGGTGCCGCTCGGCGGCTATACCGCGCTCGCCACCCGCGTGCTGGTGCTGGGACTGGCCGCGATGTCGCTGAATTTCCTGCTGGGATTTACCGGCGTGCTGTCGTTCGGCCATGCCGCCTATTTCGGTCTCGGCGCCTACGGCGCCGGGCTGACATTGAAATTCCTGGCGCTTGAGTTCACCGCTGGCGCTTATCGCCGGCATGCTGCTGGCCGGCGTTTGCGGCGCGCTGCTCGGCATGCTGATCGTGCGGCGGCGCGGCGTCTATTTCGCCATGGTGACGATCGCGTTCGGCCAGGTGTTCTACTACATCGCGTTCCAGTGGAGTTCGCTGACCGGCGGCGACGACGGGCTGCGCGGCTTCTCGCGCCAGCCGCTCGACTTCGGCCTGTTCAAGATCGACATTCTCTCCAGCCCCAACAACTTCTATTTCTTCGTGTTGTTCTGTTTCGCGCTGGCGGTCGGCGCCATGGGCTTCATCCTGCGCTCGCCGTTCGGCCGCACCATGATCGCGATCCGCGAGAACGAGCGCCGCTCCCGCTTCCTCGGCATTCCGGTCGAACGGCACATCTGGATCGCGTTCACGCTGTCGTGCTTCTTCATGGGACTTGCCGGCGCGCTCTATGCGCTCGTCAACAATTTCGCCGATCCGAAGGGCCTGCATTACAGCCAGTCCGGCGATTTCGTCATGATGGCGGTGATGGGCGGCATGCGCAGCTTCTGGGGGCCGCTGCTCGGCGCTGCCGTGTTCGTGGTGCTGCAGGATTATCTGTCGAGCATCACCGTCAACTGGATGTCGTTCGTCGGGCTGCTGTTCGTCCTGGTGGTGCTGTTCTTCCCGCGCGGACTGCTTGGCTTCCTGCAGCGGAGCAAGGCATGAACGTTCTCGAAATCCAGCAACGTCACCAAGCGATTCGGCAATCTCGTCGCCGTGCAGCGACGTATCGCTCAACGTCGCCAAGGGCGAATTGCGCGCGATCATCGGGCCGAACGGCGCCGGCAAGACCACCTTCTTCAACCTGATCAGCGGATTTTTTCCGCCGACCTCCGGCGCCATCACCTTCGACGGCCGGGACATCACCAAGCTGTCGACCCATGAGCGCGTCACGCGCGGCATGGCCCGGACGTTCCAGATCACCGAGATTTTTCCGGAACTGACCGTGTTCGAAAACGTCCGCATCGCCGCCGAAGTCGCCGGCGGATATCGGCTGCGGCCATGGATCAACCGCGCGGAGAAAGCAGCAGATCCATCGCCCGCGTCGAGGAGACGCTCAAGCTGGTATCGCTGGAAACCAAGACCGACAGGCTGGTCGGCGAACTCGCGCATGGCGATCAGCGCGCCGCCGAGATCGCGATGGCGCTGGCGTTGAAACCGCATCTGTTGCTGCTCGACGAGCCGACCGCCGGGATGGGCGACCAGGAAACCTACCAGATCACCCAGTTGATCCGCCGGCTGCACCGCGACAGCAACTACACCATCGTGCTGATCGAGCACGACATGCGCGTGGTGTTCCATCTCGCCGACCGCATCAGCGTACTCGACCAGGGCCGGATGCTGGCGGAGGGCACGCCGCAGGAGATCGCCGCCAACGAGACCGTTCAGGCTGCCTATCTGGGCAACGCCGCATGACCGCAGCACTGACCGCCGAAGGCCTGCACACCTATTACGGCAAGAGCCACATCCTGCATGGCGTCAGCCTTGAGGTCGCCGAGGGCAAGATCACCGCGCTGCTGGGACGCAACGGCGCCGGCAAAACCACGACGCTGCGCAGCCTGATGGGCCTGACCCCGGCGCGCGAAGGCAAGATCACGATCTTCGGCGAGGACACCACGCATTGGCCGACCTTCCGCATCGCCGCCAGCGGGCGTCGGTTACGTGCCCGAGGGCCGGCGCATCTTCGCCAATCTCAGCGTCGAGGAAAATCTCAAGGTTCCGCTGGAACGCGGCGGGCCGTGGACCATCGCGCGAATTTACCAGCTGTTTCCCCGGCTGGAGGAGCGCAAGCACAATCGCGGCCGGCAATTGTCCGGCGGCGAGCAGGAGATGCTGTCGATCGCCCGCGCGCTGCTGCTGAACCCGAAACTGCTGATTCTCGATGAGCCGTCGCAGGGGTTGGCGCCGCTGATCGTGCGCGAGGTGTTTCGCATCGTGCAGCAGATGAAGGCGGAAGGCATTTCCGTGCTGCTGGTCGAACAGAATGCGCGGATGAGCCTGGAAATCGCCGACAACGCCTACGTGCTGGATGACGGCATCGTGGTCTATTCCGGTCTGGCCCAGGAACTCGCCGCCGACGAAGCGCGGGTCCGGGCGCTCGCCGGCGCCAGCGCCGAAGAATGGACGCTGACGTAAGAGCTCTCCATCACGCCCGGTAGCCGGTCTTGCCGGTGCCGCGATAGAGCACGCGCACCTGCTCTTCCGAGACTTCCTTGTGAAAAGCCAAAGCCTCGGGCTCGAGGTCGCGCTTCGGTACATGGGACGGCAGAAAATGGCCGTAGCTGTCCTTGCCGCGCACCAGCGTGGCCCAATCTCGCTGGCCGACGGCCTGCTTCAGATGGGTCGGGATGTAGCGGATGGCGAGCCCAATGCGCCGGTCGTCAGAGCGGTTCGGCTCCGAGCCATGGAACAGCAGCACGTGATGCAGCGACGCCTGACCCGGCTTCAACTCGACATAGACCGCCTTGGCCTCGTCGACTTCGACGGCGATCTCCTGGCCCCTGGTGAGCAGATTGTTCTGGTCGAAGGTGTCCTCGTGCTGGACTTGTTGCTGATGGGTTCCGGCGATGAACTTCATGCAGCCGGAAACCTTGTTGGCCGGCGACATCGCGATCCAGGCCGTCGCGACGTCGGACGAACTGAGCCCCCAATAGGTGGCGTCCTGATGCCAGGACACGAAGCCGGGATCGTGGGCTTCCTTGATGAAGAAGCTGGTGTTCCAGCACAGGATGTCAGGCCCGAGCAGATCCTCCATGGCATCGAGGATTTTGGGGTGGCGGATCATCTCGTCGATCCAGGTAAAGAGCACATGGCTGCGATGGCGCATCTCGGCCTTGATCGGACCGCCGCTCTCGGCTTCATAGTCCTCAAGCTTGCGGCGAAAACCCGCCACTTCGTCCGCGCTCAGGGCATCGACCGGAAAGTGGTAGCCGCGGTCGCGATAGGTCGCGACTTCATCCTTGCTGAGTAATTTGGGCATGGGTTTCCTCCGAACTTTTCCTTAAGCGTGGTCCCGCCATTTGGCGCTGTCAAGAAGCGCAGCCGGCGTGTGCGGCACACATATCTGCATATACTGATGACTTGAATCCCGCTTGCCGGGCAGACCTAAAAGCAGCATCCTCGCGCCCAAAAGCAGGACCACCGGATTCGCGTAATTCCGGTGGCGGGGAGGCGATCATGAAAAAGCAGGAACTCGACCGGCGTGACTTTCTTAAAAGCGCCGTGGTCGGCGGCGCCGCTGCGGCAGGCACCACCGCAATTACGGCGCCCGAAAACGCGCAGGCCCAGCAGCCCACGCCGGTGGCACAAGCCCCCGCTCCGCAAGCCGCCGGATATGAATTCCTCAATCTCGACGAGGCCGCCTTTGTCGAGGCACTGGTGGACCACATGGTCCCGGCCGACGAGATCAGCCCGAAGGGCACCGATCTCGGCGTCAACATCTATATCGACCGCGCACTGGCGGGCGGCTGGGGCAAGGGCGACCGTCTTTATATGCAGGGTCCCTGGAAACTGGGCGCGCCGAGCCAAGGCTACCAGTTGCCGCTGACGCCGGCGCAGCTCTATCGCGCCGGGATCGAGGCGACCAATGCGCACTGCCGCAAGACCTGGGGCAAGACATTCGACCGGATCGAGGACGCGCAGCGCCAGGAGGTGCTGGTCGGCCTGTCCACCGGCAAGATCGCTTTCGACAACGGGCTGCCGGTCCGGGTGTTCTGGACCACGCTGTATCAGACCGTGATCGAAGGCATCTATTCCGACCCGATCTATGGCGGCAACCGCAACAAGGCCGGGTGGGCGATCATCGGCTTTCCCGGCGCGATCGCGGTGCATCGCGATCACGTCGAGAAATATCGCGGCAAGCCGTTCCCGAACAAGCCTGTCGGCATCGCGGACATGAGTTGAGGGCGCGCCATGACCACGAAACTCAAGGAGGTAGATGTCGTCATTGTCGGGCTGGGCTGGACCGGCGGCATTCTCGCCAAGGAACTGACCGAGGCCGGCATGAAGGTGGTCGCGCTCGAGCGCGGCGCGCCCCGCACGAGCGAGAACGACTATTCGTTGCCCAATATCCGCGACGAGCTGCGCTATGTGGTGCGCCACGATCTGATGCAGAACACCGCGCGCGATACCATCACAGTGCGCAACAGCCCGCAGCAGGAAGCACTGCCGATGCGCCGGCTCGGCTCGTTCCTGCCCGGCGAAGTCGTCGGCGGCTCCGGTGTGCACTGGAGCGGCCACACCTGGCGCTGGACCGACATGGAATTCAAGGTCCGCTCCAACTACGAGGAACGCTACGGCAAGAAATTCCTGCCCGATGATATGACGATCCAGGACTGGGGCATCAGCTACGCCGAGCTCGAGCCTTATTACGAGAAGTTCGAATATACCGCGGCGGTCTCCGGCAAGGCCGGCAACATCGGCGGACAGATCATGGCCGGCGGCAATCCGTTCGAGGCGCCGCGCAAGCGCGAATATCCCCTGCCACCGCTGACGCCGATCCTCGCCAGCGAAATGTTCACCGATGCCGCGCGCAATGCCGGCTATCACCCGTTCCCGCGGCCGTCGGCGAATGCCTCAGAGCCCTACACCAATCCGGACGGCTCGAAATTCGGCGGGTGCCAGTATTGCGGCTATTGCCAGCGCTTCGGCTGCGAAGCCAACGCCAAGGGCAGCCCGCATATGACGGTGATTCCGATCGCGATGCGCAATCCGAATTTCGAGCTGCGCACGCATTCCTGGGTCACCAGGGTGCTGAAGGACTCCGACGGCAAGCGCGTCACCGGCGTCAGCTACACCAACATCCTCAACGGCGAGGAATTCGAGCAGCCCGCGACTATCGTGCTGCTGTGCGCCTATGCCATCAACAATGTGCATCTGATGCTGCTGTCGGATATCGGCAAGCCTTACGATCCGGTCGCACAAACCGGTATAGTCGGCAAAAATTACTGCTACCAGACCGGCGCTGGCGCGACGCTGTTCTTCGAAGGCAAATATTTCAACCCTTTCATGAACGCCGGCGGCTCCAACGCCACCATCGACGACTTCAACACCAACTGGGCCTTCGACCGCGCGCCGCATAATTTCGTCGGTGGCTATAATTTGTCCGGCGGCTTCAACACCCCGCTGCCGATCGGCTATCGCCCGGTACCATCGGGCACCCCGCAATGGGGCACGGAATGGAAGAGGGCGACGGCGAAATGGTACCAGACCGCAATGGTGATCAACGCCAGCGGCAGCGTCATGGCCAATCGCTACAATTGCTTCGACCTCGATCCAACCTATCGCAACGCGTTCGGCCAGCCGTTGATGCGGATGACCTTCGACTACAAGGACAACGAACACAAAATGGGCATTCACGCCGCAAGCGTGATCAACGACATCGCGAAGTCGATGAATCCGACAAAGCTCAATCCCGCCACCGCGCGCACCGATCCCTGGACCGTGGTGCCCTACCAGAGCACGCACAACACCGGCGGCACCATCATGGGCACCAATCCGCGCGACAGCGCGGTCAACAAATATTTGCAGAGCTGGGATTGTCATAACCTGTTCGTGGTCGGGGCCAATGTGTTCCCGCACAACGCCTCGTACAATCCGACCGGGCCGGTGGGGGCGCTGGCGTACTGGACCGCGGATGCGATCAAGAACAAATATGTGAAAAATCCCGGCCCGCTGGTGCAGGCGTGATCGATACATCTCGCGTCGTATTGGCTGTGTCGATGACGCTGCTGCTGGCCGGCGCCGCCCGCGCGGACGGCGACGCCGCGCGCGGCGAGAATAAATTCCAGGATTGCGCCGCCTGCCACAAACTGGAGGCCGGCGCCAACAATGTCGGGCCGAGCCTGCACGGCATTTTCACCCGCAAGGCCGCCGAACTCGCCGATTTCCGCTACTCGCCGGCGCTCAAGCGCAGCGGCATTACCTGGACACCGGAGACGCTCGACAAATTCATCGCCGATCCGCAAGCCCTGGTGCCTGCGAACCGCATGCCCTATGCCGGCATCGCCGACGCGGGCGACCGCGCCGACCTCGTCGCCTATTTGTTGAAGGCGTCGCAGTAATACTTTCGGCTCGGGCTTCGCACTCGGCCTGCATTTGCGCGGGCTGGCGTTTGCGAATACAATCCGGCCAAACAGACCAAAATCATGGAGTGACGCGTGAGATATCAGGGTATTCGGGCTGCGGTTGTTCTTGCAGGCATCGGTTTCGGTTTGCTGCCTTTGACGGCGCAGGCCGCCGATTGGAAACCGGTCCGTCCCATCAACCTGATCGTGCCCTGGGCCGCGGGCGGCTCGACCGACCAGATCACTCGGCTGGTCGCCGGCGAGATGGAGAAATCGCTCGGCCAGACGATCGTGATCATCAACCAGCCTGGCGCTTCCGGCTCGATCGGAACCCGCAGCGCGCTGGAAGCCGCCAAGGACGGCTACACCTGGACCGCCGGCGCCGCGCAGGATCTCGGCGCCTACCAGACGCTGGGTACGCTCGATGCCTCCATCAAGGACTGGAACCTGTTCCTCAGTGTCGCCAACGTGCAGGTGATCGCGGTCAACACCAAATCACCTTACCAGAATCCCAAGGAATTGCTGGACGCCATGAAGGCCCAGCCCGGCAAGATTTCGGTCGCGACCGCGGGCGTTACCTCGGCCGGCCACAACGCGATCGAATTGATCGCCAAGGTCACCGGCGTGAAATACCGCCATGTCACCTATGACGGCGGCAACCCGGCCGTGGTGGCGACGGTTTCCGGCGAGGCCGACATCACTACGCAGCTGGCGGTCGAGGAAGCCGACATGATCCGCGGCAAGCGGCTTCGACCGCTCGCCACCGTCAGCGACAAGCCGCTCGAACTCGAAGGCTATGGCACCATCCCGCCGCTGTCGGAGACACTCCCCGGCTTCACTGCGCCGACCAATTATTTCGGCATCTTCATTCCCAAGGGTGTGCCGGATGACGTGATCGCCACCGTCGACAAGATCTGGAAGGACACCATCTCCAACAGCGAGGCCGTGAAGAAATACGCGGTGTCGCGCGGCGCGCTGTTTGCGCCGTCGTCGGGAGACGCTGCGCAAAAGGCTGTGTTCCCCGCGGTGCAGGCCAACGCCTGGCTGTTGTTCGATGGCGGCAAGGCCAAGGTCTCGCCCGACACCGTAGGCATTCCCAAACCCTAAGGCCGTCATGTCGTCGCATGAAGTGACCCCGGCCTCGTCGTCAGACGGGCCGGACGCTCTCACCCGTTTGCGCAGCGATTTCCTGTTCGGACTCGGCTGGATGGCGATTGGGCAGCGCGATCCTGATCGGGTCCGTGATGATGGACCGGCTCGAGAAGCAGGACATCAATCCGTACACCATCCCCGGGCTGCTGCCGGGATTGCTCGGCATCGCCATGACGATCCTCGGCGCACTGCTCGCCGCGCGCAGCTGGCGTCCGCATCTGCTGGCCGCCGCCCACAACGACACGCCAAACAATCCAGCGGAACGGACCCGCCTCGTGCTGGTGCTCGGACTTTGTCTGGCGTTCGGCGTCGGGCTGGTCGGACACGGCCTGCCGTTCTGGCTCGCCGCCGCCATTTTCGTCACTGTCGCCATTCTCTCCCTGCAATATCAGCAGCGCAAATCGGCCGGTGCGAAACTGACCGCGCGCATGGTCGTCACCGCCGCCGCGATCGGCCTTGGGGCCGGCGCCGCCATCACCATCGTGTTCCAGGAAATCTTCCTGGTTCGCCTGCCTTAACCGGACGCCATCATGCTGACGGGTCTATCCGAACTCGGCCAAGCTTACTTAAGCATTCTCAATGTCTACTCGCTCACCTACGGGCTGGGCGGCGCGCTGCTCGGCATCATCGTCGGCTGCCTGCCCGGACTGTCGGCGACGCTTTGCATCGCGCTTGCTGACGACGCTCACGATCAAGATGGCGGCCAACGACGCGATCCTGATCCTGATCTGCTCCTATGTCGGAACGCTTTACGGCGGCTCGCGCACGGCGATCCTGCTCAACATTCCCGGCACCGCGGCCAATGCGGCGTCTTGCGCGGACGGTCATGCGCTGGCCCTGCGCGGCGAAGCCGGCCGCGCCATCGGCATTGCAACCTCCGGCGCCTTCAGCGGCACGCTGTTCGGCGTGCTGTGCCTCGCGGCGTTCACGCCATTGCTCGCCGAGGTCGCGCTGTCCTTCGGCGCCTACGAATTCTTCTGGCTGGCTTTGCTCGGCGTGGCGATGTCCGGCAGCATCGTCGGCAACGATCCGCTCAAGGGCTGGCTGATGGGCACGCTCGGCCTGTTCGTGGCGCAGATCGGCCAGGAAGGGCTCTACGCCCATGACCGCTTCACGTTCGGATGGAGCCAGCTTTCCGGCGGCATCGCGCTGATACCGGCATTGGTCGGCGCCTTCGGCTTTGCGGAGGTGCTGACCACGCTGGCCGATCCGGTCGAGAAGCAGATGGTCGAGATGCGCGACTCCGTGCTCCCGCGGTTTCGCGAGGTCGCGCAATACTGGCGTACGGTGCTGCGCTCCGGCGTGATCGGCGTGTTGACCGGGCTGATGCCGGGCGTCGGCGAAGACGCCGGCGCCTGGATGTCCTATGCCGCGGCCAAGGCCGTCAGCAAGGAGAAGGAGCAGTTCGGCAAGGGCTCGATCGACGGCCTGATGGCGGCCGAGACCGGCGACATGTCCTCGATCCCCGGCCACATCATTCCGGCGCTCGCGCTCGGCATCCCTGGATCGGCGCCATCGGCGGTGCTGATGGCTGCGATGATCATCCACGGCATCCAGCCCGGGCCGATGCTGATGATCGAGCATCCGCAATTTATTTACGATGTGGTGGCGATGACGTCGCTGGCGACCGTCAGCATCCTGGTCTTCGGGCTGTTCCTGATGCAAGCCGCTGCTGCTGGTGCTGCAAGATCAAGCGCACCGTGCTGATGCCGATCATCTTCCTGCTCTGCACCGTCGGCGCCTTCGCCAGCGCCTCGCGGCTGTTCGACATCTATTGCATGATGGCGATCGGCATCGGCGCGTTCTTCCTGCGCCGGCGCGGCTACCAGATGGCGCCGTTCGTGCTCGGCCTGGTCCTCGGCGGCCTGCTGGACAAGAGCCTGCGCCGCGGCCTGGTGCTGTCGGACGGCAGCATCGCGCCGTTCTTCACCCGGCCGATCAGCATCGGTTTTGCGACCGTGACGATCTTCCTTCTGCTGCTCTATATTCCTGCGTTCAAGGCGCTGGTCGGCGCTGTGACGGGTGGCGTCAGCAGGCAGTTGCGGCGGATTACCTCGCGGACGGCCTAATACATCGGAGTTTCCAGATGCGGATTGCCTTGTGCAACGAGGTTCTCGGCGGCATGCCGCTGCAACGGCAATGCGAGATGGCAGCCGCGCTCGGCTATGACGGGCTGGAGATCGCGCCGTTTACGCTCAGCGATACGCCGGAGAAAATCTCCACCGCAGAGGCTGCAAAGATTCGTTCGACCGTCGAAGCGACCGGTCTCGTCGTCACCGGATTGCATTGGCTGCTGGTCAAGCCGGATGGCCTGTCGCTGACCGATCCGGACGCCGCGGTGCGCGCGCGTACGCTCGAAGTCATGACCCATCTCGTCGGACTTTGCGCCGAACTCGGCGGCGCCGTGCTGGTGCACGGCTCGCCGAAGCAGCGGCAGATCGCGCCGGATGAAACTCACGGCACCGCCCTGGCCCGGCTGAGGGATGCGCTGGCGCAGGTGGCGCTGACCGCAGCTCGCGTCGGTGTCATCTATTGCATCGAGCCGTTGTCGCAGCGGGAAACGTCGCTCATAAACACCATCGCCGAGGCCGCCGAACTGGTGCGCGCGATCGATCATCCCAACCTGCGCACCATGATCGATTGCAGCGCCGCCGGACAGACAGAGACCGAATCGATTCCGTCATTGATCGACCGCTGGCTGCCGACCGGCCTGATCGCGCATGTCCAGGTCAACGATCCGAACCGGCGCGGCCCGGGCCAGGGCGACATGAAATTCGCGCCGATCCTGGCCGCCCTGAAGCGCCATCACTACAACGGCGCCATCGCCATCGAACCGTTCGACTATGTCGCCCGACGGCCCCGGCGTCGCGGCGTTTTCCGTCGGATATCTGCGCGGGCTATTCGAAGCGTCTGCGTGAGATGGTTCGGTTGGGGAACAACCACGATCACGTCGTCCCTGCGAAAGCAGGGACCCATACGCCGCGGCCCTTCGCTTTGAACGACGCTGTTCAACGACTTGCGCCCAACCCCACTTCCTGTGGTTATGGGTCCCTGCTTTCGCAGGGACGACGTTGGTGGATTTGAATTTCAAAATAGCTAGCAGCGTCGTTGCTACGGCGGACACGTCGTCGCTAACGCTCCTCGCAATGACCTTGATAGAGTTGAGAGATATGAGTTCGCGTTCTCGCGGCGCGATGCGTCCGGGTTTTGCTATGCAAATCCTGCCCAATGAAACCAAAGGGCGCAGGGAATGGGCGAGCTATCCTGCGGAAATCCTCACTTCTTCACATATTTCTTGAGATCCTTTGGCCCGACTTCGGCCCCGAACACATTGCCGTCCCTGTCGACGCCGACCCCTTCCGCCGTGCTCGATACCGACATCGGCTGCTGGTCCGGGATCAGGCCGAGCACCCTGGCGTCCTCGAGCTTGCCGAAGCGGATGCCTTTTTCGCATCCCGAATTGTAGCCATAGGCGCTGGCGTCGCGCGACTGCGATTCGGAATTGGCGACATAGATCGTCTGATCTTTGGTGACGAAGATCCCGCTCGGCCGGCTGAATTGTTTCCATTCGCCGATGTAGGTGCCGTCGCGCTCGAACAGCGCGATGCGGTTGTGATTGCGGTCGCCGACCAGCAAACGGCCCCTGGCATCGAAGGCCAGCGCATGCGGCATGTCGAGTTCGCCGGGCCCGCTGCCCCTGCCGCCGAACGACTTGATGAATTTGCCTTCGGCAGAAAACACCAGCACCAGCGATTTGTCGCCGCGCGCGGTGTGCCCCTGCGCCACGTAAATATCGCCGTTCGCGGCAATGGCGACGGCGTTGGGCTGCGAAAAGCCATCGGGCGCATCGCCGCCGCCGGGCTTGCCCAGGGTCAGCAATATCCTGCCGTCGGGGCTGAATTTGTAAACCTGCATGCCCTTGCCATCCCTGGCGGCATTGTCGGTCACCCAGATATTGCCGGCATCATCCACGGTGAGGCCATGCGGCATCTGGAACAGCCCGCCGCCGAAATGCCGGATCACCTTGCCGTCGGGCGCAAAGGCGATGATGGGATCGAGCGCCGAACCCGCGCAGCTGTTGGCGCCGCAGCGGTCATAGGCCCAGATCGTGCCGTCGGCGGCGACGGTGACGCCGGCGGTCGAGCCCCAGGCGCGGCCATCCGGCAACGGCGCGAAACTGGTCCCGCGCTGATAGGGATCCGGCGCGTCGTTGACGCAGGGGTAGCTGGCTTGCGCGAACGCGGCATGCGTTCCGAACAACGCCGCGAATATAGCAGCAGCAAACACCGGGGCATTGATTGCGGTAAGCGAACGACGCGCCATGACCATCTCCCTTGCTGGTTTATTGTTTTTGTCCGGACGAGCGCTGGACTGGGGACAAGTGTAGATGGCAGGTTTGCCGGAAGCTAGGGGCCGGCAAACGGCCCGCGAGCCTCGATGGCTGACATGCAGTTACTGTGGCAGAGTTCTGTTTTCCGGCGCATTCGCCATTGCGTCGCGGTGGAGTCCGGGGTGAAGCTGCAAGGGGAAGATTTGAACTTGCGACCTTCAGGTTATGAGCCTGATGAGTTACCGGGCTGGTCCTCTCTTCGATAATCCGCCGCGCGCCTTTGAGGGGAAACCGCTTTCCGCGAAACCGGATGAGTGACCTAACGCACATTCTGCGCCGTAAATTTGTGACAAAAGCGATCCGTGAGCCCCTCTGTCGGGAACAAAAGCCGGAACGGAATCGGGGTTGTCGTCACATCGGCCGTCGACCATAATATCCCGGTCCCAGCAATGGTTGAACAAACATGAGTGAGCCAGAAGCCCAACATGACATTTCCGCGGGCACACCCGGCGGGCAAGACCGGCCTCCACGCCAGGAGTCGCCTCGTGACAAGAAGCCTGGCTCCTCTCGCAGCACCTGGATCGGAATTGCCGGCGGGCTCGCGATCGCTGGAATAGCCGCCGTCACGGTATTGCCTGGCCTCGTCGGCGACAAACCGCCCGGCATCGGTGAGGAATCCACGCTGGAAGTGCTGATACCAGCCGACATCAATGCGGCCCTTCCCACCCTCGATCCGGGAACCTCGAAAACCGCGGTGGATGACGCGAAGAACTGCAAGGCGCCGCTGGGATGGGTGACGTTGACGCAACGAAATGGGCATGGCGGCATGGTGCGCGTCCGTTCGGGAACATATGTATCGCCGCCGATCAAGCTCACTCCGGCGCCGCAGCGCGTTGCCATTCCCTATCCATCGCCTTATCCCACCGGCCGCGGGGTCCTTACATTGGTCGGCGAGGCGGACCAGGTGGGATTCTTCCTGACGCCCGGCGGCATTCACGACGTGAACGGCACCTATTCCGTCAACGTGAGGTGGCAGGTTCGCAACCCGTGCCCATGAATGCGCAAACGGGTGAACTCGAAGACGCCATGATCTGGAATTGCCGGCCATGAAAAGTTTCTTCCGCAATCATCCGATGGTTGGCATGTGCATCGCCATGCTTGTGGCCGCGGTCGCCACCCAGTGGATCCTCAATCCGAAATCCGGTCCATTCAGCGCGTTGACATGGGCGAACTCGCTCACGATCGGCGCCGTGCTTCTGATCATGATGGCCGGGACCGCAATGACCTACGTGGCGATGCGGCTCGCCAGCGATCCCACCGGATTCGGACTGGTCCCTGTCGGGGAGGGTTATACGGTAGGGCGTCGGCTGAACGTGAATTCCCAGACCGTGACCGTGCGCAGCGCCGACGAGGTGCTCGACGAACTCGACCAGATGATAGGACTGAGTTCCGTCAAGGAGGAGGTCAACAAGCTGCTCGCGGGCATCGAGGTCGAGCGCAAGCGTCGTGAACAGGGTTTGCCGGTGGGCAAGATAAGCCGGCACATGGTGTTCACCGGGCCGCCCGGCGTCGGCAAGACCGAGATCGCACGCGCGCTGGGGGAGATTTACCGCTCGCTCAAGGTGCTGCGCAAGGGACATGTGGTGGAGGTGCAGCGCGCCGACCTGGTCGCAGGTTATATCGGGCAGACGGCCATCAAGACGCTGGACAAGTGCAAGGAGGCCCTCGACGGCATCCTTTTCGTCGACGAAGCCTACTCGCTCGCTGGCGAAGGCAAGGATTTCGGCAACGAGGCCATCGCGACGTTGCTCAAATTCATGGAGGACAACCGCGACCGCGTCATGGTGATCGCCGCCGGGTACCCCAATGAAATGCGGCGTTTCATCGCCACCAATCCGGGCCTCGCGAGCCGCTTCAACAGGACCATCGAATTCCCGGCCTATGAGCCGAAGGAATTGGCTGCGATCCTGCGATTGATGGCCCAGCGACAACGCGCGGAGTTGCCCGACGAACTCGAGCAAAGCCTGGTCCCCTGGATCGAAACCCAGTGGAAAAGCGAGGGCTGGGGCAACGCTCGCGAGATGCGCAACCTTCTCGACAAGGCAAGCGAAGCCCAGTCGATGCGCGTTGCCGTCGACCCGAACGCCGACATCAGCAAGATCGAGATGGTCGACTTCGAAAACATCGGCATACCTTTGGTGCGAAGCCACGTCCCGCCGCCGGCGCCGCCGCCCCTGCCGACCACACCACGTCCGGCTCCGATCGTCGTTGAACCCGCGTTGGCGCCTCCTTCTTCGCCTGACCATCTGGTGGCGCGCGCCGGGCGCAGGCTGAAGGTTGAATCCACTATCCCCCCTGAACGCACGCTCGATCAGGCGCTGGACCGTCTCGAAGAAATGGTCGGGCTGGAGTCGGTCAAGGAAGAGGTGAACAAGCTGATGTCGGCGCTTGAAATCGAGCGCTTGCGTCGCGAACAGGGGCTCGTCGTCGCGCCCACCAGCCGGCACATGGTGTTTACCGGCCCGCCCGGCGTGGGAAAGACCGAGGTCGCGCGCGCCCTCGGCGAGATCTATCGCTCGCTCAACGTGCTGCGCAAAGGTCATCTGGTCGAAACCGACCGCTCGGGTCTGGTCGCGGGCTATATCGGCCAGACTGCTCCCAAAACGCTCGACAAATGCAGGGAAGCGCTCGACGGCATCCTGTTCATCGATGAGGCCTATTCGCTTGTCCGACCGGGTAACGATTTCGGCCAGGAAGCAATCGATACGCTGCTCAAATTCATGGAGGACAACCGCGACCGCATCGTCGTTATCGTCGCCGGTTACCCGAACGAGATGCAGCGCTTTATCGGCAGCAATCCCGGCCTCTCCAGCCGCTTCACCAAGACGATCGAGTTTCCGCCCTATGCCGAAAACGACCTCGCCGCCATCCTGCGGGTGATGGCAAAACAACAGAACTTCGTGTTGCCGGACGGTCTCGAATCCAGCCTCGGTCCGTGGATCAAGGTGGGCATGCGGAACAAGTCCTGGGGGCAGGCCCGCGAGATGCGAACGCTGCTTGAGCGCGCGCGCGAAGCACAGGCCACGCGCATTGCGCACGACCCCTCGGGGGACCTGCGTCAGCTCGCCATGGCGGATATTGACGCGGCGATCCGGATTTCCGGATATCGCGAGGCCGTGCCGGAGAAGATCAGCGATACCCTCGTCAGGATTCCCGCGCTCGCCCGCTCGGTTACCCCGCTGTCGGAGGGGACGTCCGCGCTGCAGGCCGCCGTTGTGACGGTCAAGATCGAAGGCGCTCACGGCAGCGGCTTTTTCATCTCCAAGGATGGATATCTGCTGACCAACCACCACGTGGTCACGGAGAACAAATTCGTGACGATCAAGCTCACAACCGGCCGTCAGCTCCCCGGCGAAGTGGTGCGAACGAACAAGACGAGAGACGTCGCGCTGGTCAAGGTAAATGAATCGGCCATGACGGCGCTGCCGTTGCAGCTGGACCTTCCCGAGGTCGCCTCCGAGGTTTATGCGGTGGGGACCCCGCGAGAAGAGCAATATTCGACGACCATCACCAAAGGCATCGTCAGCGCCTATCGCAGGGACAACGATCTTTAGCTGCTGCAAAGCGACGCCGCCATTCATCCCGGCAACAGCGGGGGACCGATGGTGGACCGGTTCGGCAATGTCGTCGCTGTCAGCGTTGCCGGATTTGCCGTCTCGGGGGTGACGACGAGCATCAATTTCTTCATTCCGATCGCCGACGCGCTCAAGTTCCTCGCCGTCGAGCTGGTCAAGCCGGACGCGGCATAGCCGACAAACCAAGCAATCGGCCCCGTGATGGAACTGGAACGGACAAACTCGATGACAGCGCTGGGCCGAACGGCGGCCTTGCATATCGCCTTCTGGCAGTACGATCCGTGGTACCGTCGCGCGTGGCTTGTCTGGCCGCAGGTGACGGCAATCCTTCTCGCGTGCTGGCTTCTTGTGGGTCCTCTGGGTCCTCAAGCAGCCGTTTCGACGGGCAACTGGGCAAAGCCCGCCGATTGCTCCAACGCGTTGACACCAGGCTGCGCGGCAACCCGGCGCGCCGTGTATTCCTGGGACGACGAGGTCGGCAGACCCACGATCGCCAATCAGTTCACCGTCAACGTCGACCGGTCAACCTTTCGAAAATCCGCCGCGGACGACCAGCCAAAACTCGCGGCCGCGCTCGGCGCCTATTATCGCTATGATTGGGCGAAGGCGGTCGACATCCTGAAATCGGCGACCGCAAGCGACCCGAACGTTCAGTTCGTCACGGCGCTCGCCCTGCTGATACCGAATTCGACCGACCAGGCGCGCGACGCGGAAGCGTTGCTGCGCGAGGCGGCTGCGGGGGGGCATCGTCAGGCCGGCAGCGTGCTCGGGCGCATCCTGTTCGTGGGCGCGGCCGGCTTGCCGAAGGATGAGACAGCGGGACGGAAGCTGATCGATGACGCCGTGGCGGCCGGCGAGCCGTATGCGATGCGGCTGGCTGCCGCCGGATACGTCAGCGGCGAACTTGGGGGCACCTACGATACCGTCAAGGCGGTCGATCTCCTGCGCAGGGCGGCCGAGAGCGGCGAACTCATCGCCATGGCGCAACTTGCCTACTGCATCGATACCGGGCGAGGCGGGCTTACCCGCGACTCCGCGAAGGCGACCGACTATTTGCGACGCGCTGCCGATGCAGGGTTTGAGGGGGCACAGCTGACGCTCGCGCGGTGGTTCAGGGACCGATATGGCGATCGGGAAAGCCAGGACTTGCCGGAATCGATCAAGTGGTACGAGCGGTCCTTTCACCAGGGGCACTCCATCTACGCGCTCGGAGAGCTAGCTTATGTCCACAGATATGCGCGCGAGGCGCCGTGGTTCGACACCAGGCGGTCGTTTGAATTACTCCAGCTTTGCGCGTCTTACAGAAATGCCTATTGCCAATATTGGCTTGCTCGTGCCTACCACGAGGGCGCCGGAACGGCGCGGGACTACACCAAGGCCTACGCTTACTACACGATTGCGAAAGAGCTCGGGCGGCAGGATGCAGCCCCCAACCTTCAGAAACTCGATGATTTCCTCCAGCCTGCCGTCAAGACCAGTGCAGCGGAGCTGGCCAAGACGATCTCTGCGGGCCTCAAACCGGTACCGCGCGTCATCCGGCTGCAAACGGCGGAGACCGAGACCGCGGGCCCCCAGTGGCCTGACCCCACCCCGCGACCGGCAACGCCCTGATCCGCAAACCAATGGTCTTGATGGCTCGCAACTGTTCGAGCGCCTGCGAAGCATGGATGAAAGGGTCGAGAAATGCCGCAGCTATGGAGCCGCTTCTCGACGCAGGGCCTGTCCAGAACAATCCAACAGCGGCGCTATCGTCTGAAACTGGGATGAGGCTCGATATTGCTGACAACGGCCGGAAAAATCCGGACTGTGCATCGTCAAAAAAAGCCAACCGCTAGGTTTTTATTTAAATATCGCCGCTATCGTCCAGCTTGCGTCGTTCTCAGCGGCGCATCGATTTTGAGAAGATCCGTCGGGTGATCCACCGGGCGGATTTTTCATTTGTCGAATCGAAACCGCGACAGGCAAACTCTGGTAGGTGCGGGGAAAGTCGTTGGCGGCGTGGGGCAGGCAAGATGCTAGGCGTCGGCCTTGGCGGCGTGCGGCCATCCGCGGGTTCGAGAACGGGACCTGGGCACAACAAGGCTGAATCTAAAGCAAAGAATTTGCATTTCATGAATAACTTCACTACCCATCCCTCGCTTCGCGAGATAGGCGGCGCGACGTCGTTTCCTCGAGAGGTAAGCTCGGAGCGCGTAACCGAACCCGAATGCGGGCCCGAACGTTATCGCGAGGAAAAAGATAAAGCCCGCAATCAACTCCATGTAGGCGGTCTCCGTGTGTTCAAGATCAATGACTACGCCGCAGCTACCAGAACAAAACAACGGCGTGCGGACGTCGGGCATTCCATTGGTATTTGGTGATTTGTCCGGACGCTAATCCGCGTCTCTTAGGCAGTTCATGGTGACGCTCAGGTCGTTCCCTGCGACGACCATCAAGAATTATAGTTAAAACTCCCTAAGCAATTGCTCAGACCTGCCCATTCTGGGTATGGCGACGTCTTCTCCAGCACCGATCCTGGCTTGTTTTAGGAATTCGTTCGGATAGACCGTTCCGAGAACGGTCCGTCACCCGTTGGACGAAAGTTTTCACAGATTTCGAATTGAGGCTCGCCTGGTCGCATTATCTCGCGGCGCTCGCACCTTAAATGCTCGATCAATCGGTGTGACGATGGACCTAACCAAATGGCCATCCGATCGAGAGCAAAATGTTTGAATTTGCCAATGAAGAGACGGATGCGGCGACCTGGCTGAATGTGAAGGTTCAGCTGTGAAAGCTGACCGAATCTGGATTGATGATGAAATCTCAAACAAGGAAAACAAGGCAGCGCCGCATCGGAAAACCCGACATCGAGCTGGGCAAGCGGATCAAGCTGCGGCGCATCGAACAACATATCTCCCAATCAGAGCTTGGCGGCAAGGTTGGCGTCAGCTTTCAGCAAGTTCAAAAATACGAGAAGGGCGTCAACCGCGTGGGCGCCGCCCGCCTTCAACAAATCGCCACCGCCCTCGATGTTCCGGTGGCATTTTTCTACGATGGAGACGGCAAGTCGCGCGAGGTCGACAGCCTTTTGTTTCTCGATAGCGCGTTCAGTCTCCGGCTGCTGCGAGCCTACAGCAGGATCAAGCATCAAACGGTTCAGCGTCAGCTCGTGTCGCTGATGGAATCGATCGCCGCCAACGAAGAATAGACCGCTTTCCGACGGTCAATGCCGGGGCCGGACTGGGATGAAAGCCGGCCGGCAACGATGACACAGCGTGGCGTCTCAGTTTGAAATTTCGAATAGCGCTAGGCCGATTGCGAGCGCGGCGCATACGCCTGCAATCCACGCAAATATCAGCTGTCGCGGCTGCCATTTGAACGAGCCGCTCGAAGCAGATTCCTGCGATGGTTCTTCGAAAAAGTTAAGGGTTGTGATCCACGCCGCAAGGCCGGCCGCGACGATCGATGCGCCTACCGATATTTCGAGAAGGGACCGAAGCATCATTGCTACCCTTGTCCATGCACAGCTCTGGCGGCCAGTCATTTTTTGCCGATTTCACGAGACCCTCAGAGCTAATCCCGTGCACCCTCATTCACCACCGGGCAATTTGACGCCCGCTTGCATCAGGTCGCGAAAAAATTTGCGAGCCAGGAGAACGTTGGTTTTTTGGAGCTCGTGATTGTTTCCAAATTTGAATTCGTTTGTTTCGGTCAATATCAGTCCGTGATCCGTGTCGAGGAGAATGCCCTCCTTCTTCAGTCGATCGGCGCGCCTGCGGACGGTTTCGAGTGGCAAGTTCAAAAACCGGGAGAGAGCCGCACGGGAAACGCCCTGCTTTATTTCGTCCGGCTCGACGGTCTGGATGCTGCCAAATTTGCGATCGAGTTCCGGGTTCTTCATCACGGTGAGGACGTTCGTGTTCATCACGGCGTGGATGATAAGCAAATCCAGAGGATCGAAGTCGTAGTGTCGAAATAGTTCGCTGATCGAACACAGCAAATAGGCAAGGGAATGCCGAGAGATGGTTCGGATCAGGTCCGCCGATCCCTCCTCACTGATTGGACTATCCATCAGAAAATCCTTGAATATCGGCCGGTCACGCTCGGTGGCGACCCATCTTCCGAGACTTTTACGACGCTATAACCAAACCCGGTTCGTTCTGGCTACGGCTATTGCAGCCTGGCTACCCATTTTGGGTATGGTCAAGCCCCGCCTGAGACAATCATAACTTGTTTGAGCAGGAAATCTTTCCGATAGATCGTCGGCAAACGCCGCGTCACCGGTCGGACGCCGGTGCTTTCGGTTTGCCGTTGACGATCGGTATTCGGACTAATCTGGACCAAAATGACCTTCATCATCGAAGCGATAAAGGGCGATCAGCATACCGCGCAAATTCGATCAAGTGCCATGGATGCCGTCATCCTGGCTCGCAAGCTTGCGGCAGACGGGTTCGCTGTTTCAATCACGGACCCGAGCGGGCACCGCCACTCTGCCGACCAGTTCATACGGTTGCTGGCGAGCAGCACAACAAACACGTCTCTAGCTTCGGATGTGCATCAGTTCGAAGAACTCCGATAGCCTCGGCATGGTTTCATACTGCGGGACACCGGAAGACGTCTTATCCCACGAAGCCCGGGAACCGACAAACAAATGGACCGCAACCTCCAGGCCGACGTCGTCATCGAGCAGGCCTGCAGGCACCCAGTAATATGAGGTCGTCCTCAGCGGATTTGGGACCGGAGAACCACATCGCGAGCAGAAGTCGGAACGAAAGCCGGTTGGCTTGACGTAGGAGGAGATTTTCTCCTGTCCGGAAATCCAGCGAAAATTGTTTCCTTCCACAAGGATTGATGAATTGGAAGAAGAGCCCCCTTGTTTGCGACAAAGTGAGCAATGGCACTGATAGATCTTGGTAGGATTACCGGTCAGTTGAAACTCAATCTCTCCGCAAAGACAGCTGCCTCGCATGGCTCCCCCCCCCCCCCCAAAAAAATCGCGGATCACGGAGAATAATCCATAGCAGAATATCAAACACGCCATGTGCCAGAACTCATGCCCCAAAGCAAAACACAGGTCACTTGATCACGCGATCCGCCTTCTGCATCACAGCCTGGGGAATGGCGATGCCCAATCTTCGGGCTACGCGCTGGTTGACGACAAGGTCGCCTTTTTCGGGTCGTTGAATGGGCAGCTCCGAAACATTGGCGCCGCCCAATATCGCAGCGGCGTAGCCCGCGGCCCGGCGGTAGAGGTCAAGCAGATCGGTGCCATAGGAGGCGATGCCCCCGATCTCGTCGGGAAGGTCCATGAACTCGGCGTAGCCAAACATCACCGGCAAATTCCGCAGGCTCGCCCATTCACCGATCGAACGCCGCCGTTGCAAACTTGCGGGGAAAGGCACGACCAGAATGGCATCCATCGACGAATTGTTCGCATCGGCCAAAACCGCATCGATCTCGCCCGGTATACGCGCCGCCAGGGGCACCAGAACAATGCCGCGGCGCAAAGTAGCCGCCTGCGTGATTTTTGCCGTCGGCGCATCCGGATTGTACAAAAAGCCGAACCGTCGGCGACCGGGCAGCAGATCGCTCAATATCGACAATCGCGTTTCGGCGTAGTCGGCTCGAAAGTCCGATAGCCCGGTGACAAGCCCACCCGGCCGTTCGAGGCTTTTCGCCAAACCTGTTCCGACGGGATCCCCGACGGCGACCATGACGATTGGCGTGTCAGGTGCGACGCGCTTCAGCGCAAGCACCTCTCGCAGGCTGGATGCAATCAGAACGGATGCCGACGTCTTCGATAGTTCGGCGGCCGGATCGTCGCCCGGGCGGCCGCCCGGCACGGAATACCGGACGATCAGTTCAACGTCCCTGTCGGGATCGATTCCCGACTGAGACAAACCTTTCCGAAAAGCTTCCAATTCGGCGACGTTCGCGTCGGAGCCGGCGAGCAACAATCCTATCCGGGGCGTTGCAACGCCTTGCTGTGCAAGAGCGGCTCCGCAAAAGACCGTCACCAGTATGGCCGACAAGAATCTGATCATGCATCGCACCGGCCCGGACATCGCGGCATATCCGTTCGGTTCCCACTTTCGGACTTACGCCTTCCATCGGTTGGGAGCCACTTGAGCGCCCTATCCCGGCTGCATTCCCTGTGACGTGATGACTGGAATGGCCGCAGGCGTAGCGAAGAATTTCAACAAATCCCGCGCGGCGGCCGGTGCTTTGGATTGCGCGCTCACCCCTGCGGTAAACTGGAAGGAATATTGGATGTCCGGCGGAAGCGGGCCAACCAGCTCAACTCCCGGCGTCGTCAAAATCTGGGTGAGCACCACAATGCCGAGCTCCAGTTCGCCCCTGGCGACAAGCTCGGAAACGATATCGGAGTCCGGCGTGGTGATTTTTGACTTCAGCTCGTCCGTCATTCCCAGCCGCTCGATCAATTTGCCGACGCGGTTGACCTTGATATAGCCGATGGATTTCGCGCCACGCAGAGCCTGCTTGAACGCAGCAACGGTGGTGATATCAGGCTTTGGCCCGCCCGCCCGCGTCTCCACCCCCATACCGCCATGCATGAGATCGATGCGGCTGTCGGCGAGCAGTTTTCCGCTTCTGATCAGCCCGTCAATGATGGGAGGACCAACGATCAGAATGTCGAAACTCTCGCCGCCGTCGATGCGTTCCACGAATCTGGGACCGAAGCCTGATATGATGTTGAGCTTGTTCCCTGTGGCGCGTTCGAATTCGGGACCGATCTTTTCCAGCACCGTGGCGCCCGCTCTTGCCGTAAAGACCTTGATTTCAGCAGCATTCGCCCGCGGTCCGACCACGGCGAGCAGCACGAGCGCGATTGCAGTCAGCTTTCCCACGATACCCTCCCAACGTTTACACAAGATGCGACTTTATCGAGCCGGGTGCAATGCAGTGCCGCGTCAGGGTGGCGGCGGCTGGGTTTCCCAATGCGCGACATCGTTGATGTGAGGCGACCATGCGTAACGCGCTTGCTCCCGGAACGACAGGGATGGCGCGGGAAATGAGGTCGTTGAATGTACCAACGGGAATGCCGAAGCGTGTCGATCCCGTTTCGCGGGTCCAGAAAACAGTGACACCGCAGTTCGGACAGAAATAATGATTGATCCGGGTCCGCGCATTGCTGTTGAGGGTATAAATTTTATTCGGTCCATCCAGACGAACGTGTTCTTTCGGAAAACAGGCGTTGCTGGTCGAGGGTACGCCCGATCGGCGTTGGCAGTCGCGGCAATGGCAGACGTTGCGCTTCACATCGCCGCTTATTCAATGACCTCATCGGCGAGGGCAAGCAGTGACGCCGGTACGGTCAGTCCGAGTGCTTTGGCGGCCATGAGGTTGATGACGAATTCGAACTTAGTTGGCTGCTGCACCGGCATTTCGGCTGGCTTTTCTCCCTTGAGCACACGTGCTGCATAGACACCCGCCTGCCGATAGGTGTCGGCAACGTTGGCGCCGTAACTCATCAGGCCTCCCGCCGTGACAAACTCGCGCGCGTAGTGGATGGCGGGCACGCGCTTTTGCGCTGCAACGTCGGCGATATGGGCCCGGTGGGCGAAGTAGAATGTATCCGTGCCTATCACGACGGCGGCTTTGCGGGCGGCAAGGTCGGCGAAGACGGAATCGATCTCAGCGTCCGTGCCTACCTCGATAACGCGCGCCGACGATGTCCAGGTGCGGCTGATCGCTTCGATCTCGACCACGTCGAGCTTTTCGCTGGGCGTCCCGGGGTTCACCAGCGCCGCGAAGCTGCTGACGTCGGGGACCAGCTCGTGCAGCAGCTCAAGCTTCTTTGCAACGAGACCGCCGATATAAAGATGCATCCCTGTCAGGTTGCCGCCCGGACGGTTCATGTTTTCGACCAGCCCGGCCCCGACGGGGTCGGTACCAACCACAAAGACCACGGGCGTGGTCGTGGTGGCAGCCTTGGCCGCGACCGCCGCCGGTGGCCCGCTCGCGAAGATCATGTCGACGCGGCGCCCGACGAGTTCGGCGGCGAGCGCCGGCAGTCGGTCGCTCTGATTGTCCGCCCAACGATATTCGATGGCGACGTTGTTGCCCTCGCTATATCCGGTCGCGGCGAGACCCTTGCGCAATCCATCGAGTTGCGGCGCAAAGCTGGCAGCGGAGGCAGCTCCAAGAAAGCCAATGACGGGCATCGCGGATCGCTGTGCCATTGCCGCACCGGGCCAAGCCAACGTCGCGCCGCCTAACGCAACGATGAATTCCCGCCGCTGCATGCGTGTTCCCCTCGCCAAGGTCAGATCAATGTAGCCCTCCAACCTCAACTGTTGGAAGACGTTGGGACTGGCCGAATGAAATATGTTTTGGGGACGCCGATGTCAGGTCCGGGTCTTCCCTACTTGCCTGCCTTCCGCATCACACCTTCCACGCAGGCGGATTTGGCGTCGGGATAGGCGTCGCGATCCGTCCGTGTTCGGCGGCGAGCCGTCCTTTGAGCCGCGCGTGGGTCTCGGCTTCCTCCGGACCTTGTCATCGCCGCGATCCGCCATATCGCGAACAGGGCGTAGATCGCGCCATGTCCGAAAAGGGCCATGACAGAGACTCATGCACCACAACAAACTGCGCCGAGATCAGCGAGGCCGCTGGTCAACCCGGCGTGTGATCTTTCTCACATTCCCTAACAATGTTATTTGTAATATGAAATATCTGGTCGTGTCCCTAGCGGGAGGGGCTTATGCATCGACACGCATGGCTTTTTCTTTTGGCGCTGTGTTTTGGCGCTATTGCGGCGCCAGCCTTGGCCGACAATCGCGTCGCGCTGGTGATCGGCAACGGTGCCTATGCGCACGCGCCGCATTTGCCCAATCCCTCACACGACGCCGAGGATGTCGCAGCGGCCCTCAAGCGCACCGGCTTTCAAACCATTGTGGGGCTCGATCTTGATCAGACCGGAATGCAGAATGCCGCGATCCGGTTCGCCCGCGCTGCCCGCAACGCCGACGTGGCGGTGTTCTACTATAGCGGCCATGCCATGCAGTATGCGGGCGTTAATTATCTTGTTCCGATCGACGCCGAGCTCCGCGATGAAGCGGACCTGCGGCGCATGGCAAGGGTGGATGAGATCCTTTCCGACCTGCAACAGGCGAAGAACCTGCGCATCCTAGTGCTCGACTCCTGCCGCAACAACCCGCTCGCCGACGAGCTCAGGCGATCCATCGGGAAAACCCGTGGCGCCGGCCTCGGGCGCGGCCTTGCCAAAATGGAGAGCCCGAACGGAACCATCATCTCCTATTCAACCCAGTCCGGGACAGAGGCGTTGGATGGCGATGGTCGCAACAGCCCTTACACGAGCGCATTTCTCAAGCATATCGAGGACAGGGACGAGGTATCGACCGTTTTCCACCGCATCAGCGCCCGTGTCTATGAGAGCACCAACGGCGAGCAGACTCCCGAACTATCGCTGTCGTTCTTCGGCGAGTTCTATCTGAACGGCAGGTTGCAGATCACCGCGGCACCCACAGCGCCGTCCGCCCCAGCCGATCCTTGCATCGCCGCCGAGTCTCACTGGAAGAGCGCAGAGGCAATCGGAACCGTCGATGCCTATCAGGATCACCTCGCCAGATTTCCGAACTGCACATTCGCGGGGCTTGCCAAGGCTCGCGTCGAAGGGCTGAAAACCAGGGTTGCGGCCGTTACTCCGCCGGCGGTCGCGACCGTGGCGCCAGATTCGACGCCGTCCGCCGCATGGCTTGGCGTCGAGATCAGGAACGTCACCGCCGAGGACGCCGCGTCTCCCGGCGTCGAGCCAAAAGGTACCCTCATTGTAGGCGCCAGCGGCCCGGCGAAATTAGCGGGCCTGGCCGCCGGCGATGTTATCGTCGGGTTTGACGGCAAGAGCGTGCGGGAGATGAAGGAATTGCCGCGCCTCGTCGCTGTCAACCAGCCTGGCAGGAATGTAGAGATTGTCATCCTGCGGAAGGGCAACGAAATCCGGAAGATGGTAAGTCTCGGCAGACTCGACGAGGCCCACAAATGGTACGAGAAGGATGCGGACGCGGGCGACACAAGTGCGATGCTTGCGCTTGGCCGCCGTTACGCAAATGGTAACGGTGTCGCCCAGGATTATGCCGAGGCGCGCAGGTGGTACGAGAAGGCTGCCGCCGCCAATGATCCGCGGGGAATGATGAGTGTCGGCCGGCTTTACGCCAACGGACAAGGCGTCGCCCAGGACTATGCCGAGGCGCGCAAGTGGTACGAGAAGGCTGCGATTGCCAATGAACCTTACGCCATGATCAATCTCGGTATCCTTTATGAAAATGGACAAGGCGTCAGCCTAGATTATGCCGAGGCGCGCAAATGGTATGAGAAAGCCGCGGCGGCCAATGAACTTCAAGCCATGATCAATCTCGGCCGGCTTTATGAAAATGGCAAAGGCGTCGCCAAGGACTATACCGAGGCGCGCAAATGGTACGAGAAGGCCGCTGCAACCGGCAAACCTGGCGCATCCGACGCCCTAAAAGCCTTCAACGACCGCACCGCGCAGAACGCACCGAAGCCTGAAATCGATCGTCCGGGGAAGCGCGCAAACTGACGGCAGGATTCCCGATGGGGAGATTGCGGCGCTGGCTCCCAAGAACCGGTCCGTCAAGACCTTGTCGTGCTGCGATCTGGCGGAGACATATCGCGAGCAGGACGTGAGCACCCAAATTCAGAGTGGTTGGTGACGTCCGCTTTGGCGCGCATAACGGACTCAAGACATCGCGCCATGTCCGGAAAGTACGCCATGAACGGACGCATGCACCGCAGCCGTGACATCGTTATTCGATCACCTCGTCAGCGCGCAGCAATAGCCCGGGCGGAATGGACAGACCCAACGCCTTCGCGGTTTTCAGATTGAGGACCACCTCAAATTTACTGGGTCGCTCAATTGGCAGGTCCGCCACCTTCGTCCCTTGCAAAATCTTGCCACTCATGACCCCCAATTGACGAATCAGGCCCGACAGATTCGGTCCGTATGCCAATAATCCCCCGACACGGGCAAAATCCGGGAAAAGGGTGATCGCAGCGATCCGGTAGCGCAACGCGAGGTCGGAAAGCCTTTGCAGGTTGGCCGGAATTAGTGGCGAGGACAAAATCAGCATTGCTCCAATGCCACGCGTTTGGGCGGCGGCGAACGCGCTTTCAAAATCCGATGGGAGTTGAACCTCGAGTACATTCAGATCGATTTTCATGGACGAAGCAGCCGTTCGCACCGCATCCATCTGAACCGAACCGCTATTCCGATCCCAGAGGACTGCTGCGCGCGAAAGTCCCGAACCAACCTCGGTCAGCATCTGTAGACACTTCGGAGTGAAGTCCGGGAAATCCAAAAAGACGCCGGTGATGCTGCCGCCGGGCCGCGCCAAACTCGCCGCGATACCGCTGGCCAACGGGTCTGTTTCCAGGTCGATCGCAACGATCGGGGTGTCCGGCGCGACCTTGCGAAATGCACGGGTGACCGCGAGACCTTGCGCAATAAATAAAGTTACATTACCGGCGACGATTTCGTCGATGAGCGGAGCAATGAGGCTTGGATCACCGTCCGTCGTTCGGACGACAAGCTCAACCTGTACCGACGCTGCCAGGCCGGATTCCCGCAAACCGGTCATGATGGCTTCAACACGAGCGGGGACGATCGATTTGGGGCCGGTGTAGAGATAGCCTATCCGCGGTGCAATTGCTTGTGCTCGTGCGATGACGGGCCAGGACGCCAACGCTCCGCCCAAGCCACCCAGAAATTGACGGCGCTTCATCCAGCGCACTCCATACCGAGGAGGTGACATCGTACCGGCTCAAATTGGGGTTTGGGAAGGGGCTGAAATCGGCTTTTCCGGTGCAACTTGGATACCGTCCGATTTCCGCTTCGAGTCATGTACGCCGATTTGGTAAGTCCGCGTCATGTCCGGTCATGGCACAATCCCAGCGATGCCGGTTTGCCGGTTGCAGGTTCGGCTGGCGGATAAGGCTGCGGGATCAGCCCTTTTCATCGCAGCGCCGCGGCGATGTTTCCGCCATCGACCGTGGTCACGTCGGCGGTGGTCTTGAGCGCCAGCGCCTGGGCCAGAAAGGCCTGCGCCACATCCTCGGCGGCGACTTCGCGGCCGAGCAGGTTGCCCTGCATGTAATCCTTTTCGCTGACGCCGCGCACCTTGGAGCGCGAGGCGATCATCTGTTCGGTCAGCAGACCCGAGCGGATCCGATCGGCATTGACGGCGTTGGCGCGAATGCCTTCATTGCCGTAATCGAGCGCGTATTGCCGCACCAGAAACAGCGTCGCTGCCTTCGGCAATCCATAGGGACCGAAATTGGCGCCGGGATTGACGGCCTGTTTGGAAACATTGAACAGCAGGCAGCCGCCCGTGCCCTGAGCCTGCATGATCCGGACTGCCGCCTGCGCCACGCGCTGGTGGCCGTAGAAATTGAGCTCGAAACTCTCTCGCAGCACCGCTTCGTCGACCTCGCCGATGCGGCCCTGCCAGGCCGCACCGGCATTGGAGACCACGATATCGACGCCGCCGAAGCTGGCCGCGACTTGCGCGAAGGCTTCCCGCACCGACGCCGCATCGGTGACGTCGCATTTGAGCCCCAGCGCGGTGCCGTTGATCGGCTTCGCTTTTGCCTGCGCCGCGGCCTCATCGACATCGAGCAGCGCCACTTCGGCGCCGGCCGCCGCGAACGCTCTCGCGGTTGCCGATCCGATCGCGCCGGCCGCGCCGGTGATGGCAACCACCTGCCCCGCCAGCGGCAACTCCCTGGCGCCGCCGAGCTTGGCCTGCTCCAGCGACCAGTATTCGACGTCGAACAGGTCGGCTTCCGGCAGCGGCTCGAAACGGCCGACCGCCTCGGCATCGGTGATGGTGGCGATCGCGGCTTCCGCGAGGTCGGCCGCGACCTTCGCATCCTTCTTGCTCCGCCCGAGCCCGAACAGGCCGAGCCCCGGCACCAGCACGACGCGCGGCATCGGATCGAGCATGGTCTTGATCCCGCCGACGCGGGCGTTTTGGACGGTGAAATAGTTTTTGTAGGTCTCGCCATAGGCGGCGACCGCGCTTCTCACCGAGTCGTTGAAAGCGGTAAGTTCGCCATCCGCGGGGGCTGCAACCGCGAGCGGGCGGTTCTTGATGCGGATGTTGTGGTCCGGCGTCACCACGCCGGCCTGGCCGTAGCGCGCGACCTCAGTGCCGTTGACGAAATTCATCACCGCGTCGCTGTTGCGGAAATCGAGCACGAAGCGCTTCCACGCGCCTTCGATTTTGCTGTCGGGCAAGCTACAGGCGCCGCGAACGATCGGCGCGACATCCGCTACCAGCGCCGGCTTTGCCGGCAGCTTTATGCTGGCGAACGCCGGCTTGCGCTTCTTCGCCAAACGTTCTTCGGCGAGACTCACCAGCGCGATCATGCGCTCATAGGCTTCCCGCGCATCGGCGCCAAAACTGAAAATGCCGTGCTTGACGAGAACGAGACCCTCGACCGACGGATCGGCTTCGAACGCCTCGGCCGCAGCTTTGGCGAGGCCAAAACCCGGCATCACATAGGGCACATAGCCGACACGCTTGCCATAGACCTCGCGGCACAGCGCTTCACCATCGGGCTGATCGGTCAGCGCCAGCACCGCGGTCGAATGGGTATGGTCGACGAATTTGTGCGGAATGAAGGCGTGCAGCAGCGCCTCGACGGAAGGATTGGGCGATGCAGGGTCGATCAGATTGGCGCGCTGCAGCCGCACCATGTCCTCGTCGGACAGCGCCTCGCGGCCGCGCAATTTCAGGAGTGGCGCGAGCCGCACCGCCGGCAGGCCGGCGGGCTCGATCGAGCCCATGTCCCAGCCGGAGCCCTTGACGCAGAGCACGTCGACCTCGTCGCCAATGAGATCGGGAAGGCGTGTCTTCACCGAAGTGTTGCCGCCGCCATGCAGCACCAGCCGCGGATCCTGGCCGAGCAGCCGCGTGGTGTAGACGCGCAGCGCCAGGTCGCGGCCGAGACCGGCATAGCGCGCCATGGCGGCATCGGCGTCGCGATCGGTCCACGCACTTTGCATCGATATCGTCCTTCGCTATTCGGCTGCGGTGGCGATCCGCTCGGGGAACGCAGCCGATAGCGAATCGCGATTGGCCTTGAGCACGCCGCGCTCGGTGATCAGTCCCGTCACCAGCCGGGCGGGCGTGACATCGAAGCCGTAATTCGCCACCGGCGAACCGGGCGCCACGACACGCACGGTCTCGATCCGCCCGTCGGCGGTGCGGCCGGTCATCTCGGTGACTTCGTCCGCGCCGCGCTGCTCGATCGGGATTTCCCTGACGCCGTCATCGACGCTCCAGTCGATGGTCGGCGACGGCAGCGCCACGTAGAACGGCACGTCATTGTCATGCGCGGCCAGCGCCTTCAGATAGGTGCCGATCTTGTTGCAGACATCGCCGCGTCGCGGTGACGCGGTCGGTGCCGACGATGCACGAGATCGACCATGCCGTGCTGCATCAGATGACCGCCGGCATTGTCGGCGATCACCGTGTGCGGCACGCCGTGCTGGCCGAGCTCCCAGGCGGTCAGCGCCGCGCCCTGGTTGCGCGGGCGGGTCTCGTCGACCCAGACATGGATGGGGATGCCGCGCTCGTGCGCCAGATAGATCGGCGCCGGCGCGGTGCCCCAGTCGACGGTCGCCAGCCAGCCGGCATTGCAGTGGGTCAGCACGTTGATCCGTTCGCCCGGCTGTTTGGTTGCAGCGATGGCCTCGATCAGCGCCAGGCCGTGCTCGCCGATAGCCTTGTTGATCGCGACGTCGTCTTCGGCGATCGCGCCGGCGCGCGCATAGGCGGCCCTGGCGCGCGCCGTCGGCGGCAACGGCCGCAACAGCGATCGCATGTCGTCGAGCGCCCATTTCAGATTGATCGCGGTCGGCCGGGTCGCGATCAGATTTGCCGTAGGCCTGATCGAGCGCGACATCGGAGCCGTGGGTCCGCATCGCCAGCGCCATGCCGTAGGCGGCGGTGGCGCCGATCAGCGGCGCGCCGCGCACCAGCATCGTGCGGATCGCGTCGGCGGCGGCATCGCAGGTTGTCAGTCTTCGCCACGACAAAATCGTGCGGCAGCCGCCGCTGGTCGATCGCGCTGACGGTCCAGCCGTCCGGCTCCAGCCAGATACTGCGGATGTGTTTGCCGTCGACCTTCATTCTGTATCCATCAATAATCCAGGCCTTACGCCCGCAAAATCCGTCCCGCCACCGCATCGAGCTTTTTCAACAGCTCGGGATCGCGGGCTTCCGGCTGCGGTAATCAAGGCCGTATCGAGCGCGCGATCGGAGCCGATCGGGCACGGCTCGTGTTCCCTCGGAAAATCTTTGGCGAGGCGCGCCACCAGCCCCTTTGCCTTTTCCGCATTGGTCGTCAAGCACGCGGATGATATCCTGCACCGTCACCGCATCGTGGTCGGGATGCCAGCAATCGAAGTCGGTCACCATGGCCACGGTCGCGTAACAGATCTCGGCTTCGCGGGCGAGCTTGGCCTCAGGCATGTTGGTCATGCCGATCACCGAATAGCCGAGATTCTTGTAGGTCATGCTCTCGGCGAAACTGGAGAATTGCGGGCCCTCCATGCAGACATAGGTGCCGCCGCGCGCCACCGCGATGCCCTCGGCGGCGGCCGCCTCGGCGAGATGGATGCGCAGCCGCGGCGACACCGGATGCGCCATCGAGACATGCGCGACGCAGCCTTTGCCGAAGAACGAGCTCTCGCGCTTGTGGGTGCGGTCGACGAACTGGTCGACCAGCACGAAGGTTCCGGGCGGCAATTCTTCCTTGAACGAACCGCAGGCCGACAGCGAGATCAGGTCGGTCACCCCGGCGCGTTTCAGCACATCGATATTGGCGCGGTAGTTGATGTCGGACGGCGACAGCCGGTGGCCCTTGTCGTGCCGCGGCAGGAACACGATGGGCAGGCCGGAGATATTGCCATGCCGCACCGGCGCCGATGGCTCGCCCCAGGGGCTTGCGATCGCCTCCTCGCGCGCGTTCTCCAGCCCCGGCAGATCGTAGATGCCGGACCCGCCAATAATGCCAAGAACCGCCTTCGTCATGATTTTTCCTTCATCCGATTCATAGCGCGATTCAGCATGCCGGCGAAGCGCTCACAACGGAATTTCCCGGCTATCGTTAGCGGAGAATTCGGAGAGAGTTAAAACCCGCTTGCTTGCCTCGCCAAAGCACACGTGCAGGCGGTCCTGCCTCGCCGAACCGCAAGCGAAGGCGCGGGCCACGCCGAAATATCAGGCAGCTGCGCGCTACTTCCGCTCGGAGGACCAGGGGAAATTGGTGTAGCGATCCCGGGTGTCGTAGCAGATGTTGCCATACATCCTTAAATACGCGGTGCGGCGTGCAGCATCATGGTAAACCGCCGCCGGATCAGCGAGGTCAGCTTCGTAAGCGGCGATGTTCGCCGACGTCAGCAGCTTGGGAAGAATGTCCATCGCCTGAGGGACGCTTTTGCCTTCGAGCCAGTCCGCGGCGTACTGCCCCAAGGCATAACCGAACACCGGCGAAGCCAGGCTGACGCTAGCCTTGTAAGGTCCGCCCTTCTTCATCTCCGACACCGCTTCGGGCTCACCGTCGATTCCGCCGAGGAATTGATCCGGCCGCGCCTTGCCGGCCTCTCGTAGGGCGCTAAGCGCGCCCAGCACCACGGTATCCGCACCCAGCACGACATCGACGCTCGGATTGGCCAGCAGCACAGTGCGCATCGTCGCCGCCCCGCCCTCCTCGTTGACCGTCAAAGGCGATATGTCGGCAACGATGGTGACGCCCGGAATATCCTTGAGCGAATCGCGCATCGCGACGAAACGCGGCGCAACGAATTGCAGCTTGTCATGGGTCAGCAGCACGACCTTCGCCTTGCCGCCAAGTTTGGTCCTGATATAGGCGGCCGCCGCATCGCCCAGCACCTTGCCGGTCAGATATTGCGGCGCGTTGAGCAGCGTGGTCGCGGGCGGCGGAACCACGGTTCCGACATATCCGCCTGCCCACATGATCTGTTGCAGGCTGCGAGCCAGCGACGGCGGATCGACCGGAGAAGCGACCACCGCACCGACTTTCGCGGCAACCAGACCCTGGACCTGCTCGATCATCTTTTTCGGATCGTTGTCGGCAATCGCTACCTGATATTCAAGGCCACGATCTTTGGCCGCCGCCGACACTCCAAATGCAACGCCCTGCATGAACTGGCGCCGGTTGTCCTGGGCGAAGGCGACGATCTTTTGCAACCCCGGAGGTATCGCACATGACGGCGCGCTTGCGTCGAACGGCGGCAGCACGATCGGCGACGTGATGCCGGGCGGGCCTTCCTGCGCGACCGTGGCATTGATGATCGCCCCGGACAGACCCGCAGACAAAATCATCGCGAGAGAAATTCTTGCAGTCCGTTTGCTCATCCCAAGTGTCCGATAGAGCCTTGCGCTCGATATGACTCGATGTTCTCCCCTCCACCCGCGCGTGCTTGCGCGTGGTGGGGAGGGGTTGGGGGTGGGGGGCAGCGCGGCATTCACCGAAGCAGCGGTTCCAGCCGATAGACCCCCCACCCCCGACCCCTCCCCGCCGCTGCGCGGAGGGAGGGGAGAAGAACAGAGCACCAAGCCAAGTGAGTTGGAAATTGCTTTGTCCCCCACTATTCGGCTGGAACCGGAAACGTCAGACGCGCAGATGTCCCGGGCTGGCGTCCGAAATACTGAATCTCGCCGCCGACATTACCGGCCATCGCTTTCACCAGACGGGTGCCGAGACCGGTGCCTTTGGCCGGGCCTTCGTCGCTGCGCCCGACGCCGTCGTCTTCCACCAGCAGTTCACCACGGCCGTCCGGTAAGCGTTTGAGATTGACCCGGACTTCGCCGCGGCGGTCCGGATAGGCGTATTTGAAGGCATTGGTGACCCATTCGGTCACCACCACACCCAGATTGATGCTGGAATCGGTCGGCAGCTTCAGCGGCTCGAGATGATAATCCAGCGAGGCGCCATGGCCTTCGCTCTGCATCGAACTCTGCAACTGGGTGAGCAGGCCGGACAGATACTCGTCGAGCGCCACCAGCCGCACATCGCCCGAACTATAGAGCCGCTTGTGCACATCCGAGATCGCGTAGATGCGGGCTTCGGTCTCGGCGAGTGCATCCTTGGCGGCCTGGTTCTGCACCGCGTTCGACTGCAGCCGCACCAGTGACGCCACCATCATCAGGCTGTTGGCGACGCGGTGGTTGACTTCGGCCAGCAGAACCTCGGCCCGGTCAAGCGCGCGTCCGAGCGCGGATGTGCGTTCCCTGACGCGCTGCTCCAGATTGATGTTGAGGTTGCGCACCTCGTCGCGGGCCTGCGCGATCTCGTTGGTATAACGTAACGCGACCACCATCACGCCGCCGACCACCAGAATGATGATGAGCCCGCCGATCAGCGATACCCATCGCAGCCGGGTGGCGTTTTCCTTCTGTTCGGCGACGCCCGTGGTGAGTCGCTCGTCGGTCGTCCGGATCACGCTGGAGAGGAAAACATTGGCTTCGTCCATCAGAGCCTTGCCGCGGTTGGTGCGGAACAGCTCGAGCGCCTCGGGATCGCGCTGTTCGCTCTTCAAACCGATGGTTCGGTCCATTTCATCGATTTTCTCGGCCAGGACGGCCGAAAGCCGCGCCATCATCGCCGCGGTTTCCGTGTAGGGGGCAAGCTGCAACTTCAGCTTTTCGAGTTGCCGCTCGGCCGCCGTCTTGGCGCTATCGTAAGGTGCCAGATAGATTTCGTTGCCGCCGACCAGGAACCCGCGCTGGCTGGATTCGGCACTTTGTATGGCACTACGCAATTCGACCGCGGAAATCCGGGTATCGCGCGCCTCGGCTGCCTCATTGACATAGATGCGGGCCTGCTCACCAAGCCATATGGTCATCCCGACGATAGTCAGAAGCGCCAGGAATCCGATCGCGAGCAAAAAACTGGTGTATTGGACGACAAAACGGCCTGAAATCGGCATAAGGCAAAATATCCAGAATGCACCGGGCTATCAAGGTAATCCGCAACCATTCACCGGTTCCATTGTCCGGTATCGCGCCCGCGCACTATTCAATCGGTTCAAACGGGTTGCCTTGCAAGAAGAGATCGTCCGAGGGGTCGCCATGCGCACGAACGAAAGCCGTCGTGCGCCGGGCAGTCGTACGTAGGTAATTCGACAGAAGCGAATCTCGTCAATCTCCGCGAAGTTGACGCCGCCGGAATCAATCTTCCTCACATTGGATGCATTGCATCAATCAAGCCGCAACCATCGGCATCGCTGCTGAAGCGAATGAAAAAATGCATCCAGAGTTCCGGGCAAAATCTTAACGGATGCGGACGCTAGTCCACGACGTTGTTGGGCGAGAGCCGTACAAGGAGTGTGGACATGAAGCGCTACCCCTCGCTGGCTTTTGTTGCGCTGTTGCTTTCCGCCGGCAACGCGGCGGCCCAAAACCTCCCGCCCTACATGGCGCCGATCTCCGGCCTAACCACGGCGACGGCCGCGGACACCGCGACCAAGGACATGCTGGCACTCAACACCGGCATGTTCGAACTCTACGGCGACGCCTCGAAGGTGTTCCAGGCCAACATCCTGGCCAAGCATCCGGTGATCCTCGGCCTGTTCTCCGGCGCGGGCGGCCGATTTACGCTGTATCGTCCGGGCATGCCGCCGCTCGATGGTCCGCCGGTGCCGGTGGTCTATCAACTGCTGAAATCGGTCGGCCACAGCACCATGGCGCTGGCGGAAGTGGTCGGTCCCTATCTCGACAATCCCGACAACAAGTCCTGGCGCGGCTCGATGCTGGCCTATCGCAGCCGGATGCAGTCGGCGCTCGATGGCCTCGACATTACGCCGATCCCGTCGGACTGGCGCGACAACAACCGCATCATCCTGCAGAACAACCTCGCCTTCATGGACGACTGCGTCGCCAAGGGCGTGATCGCTTTTGCCGCGCTTGAAGCGTTCGGCAAGAAGCAGGCGCCGTATCTGGCCAAGAACGTTGCCTGGGCGGCGCAGACCCAGGTTGGGCACTGGATGACGGTGCTTGCCGACTGGAAGACCATGCTCGGCGCCGATTGGGACAAGACCTATGCGGCCAGCAACACCATCTATGTGGCGCGCCAGAACAACGTGCTGTTCAGTGTGCTGGCGCAGTTCTTCCCGCCCGATGCGATCAATGACCGGCTGCTGCTGATCGAGACGGTGTCGTTCACCACCACGCAGGCCGACATGCTGGATTCGCTGACGCGGATCATCGCCGACCGCTCGGTCGGTTCGCTGTTCTTCGGCAACTACCATCTGATGGACTATGAGCTGATGGGAGGCGACGCGCGCGTGGCGATTACAACGGAAAGCGGCAAGCGCGGGATGACAGCGTTTCTGCCGCCGGCGGTGCCGTTCGGCTCGCACCAGTGGCCGACCCTGATCACCGCAGGACCCGGGCCCACCTCGATCGCCGACCTGAAGTAACTACCGCCTAAACCTGCGAGGCGGGCTGCCCGTCTGCCTTGCGAACGACACCTCACGGAGGCAGGTTATATGAACCTCAACACCATCACCGAGGTGAAACGGCCGGCATCCGCCGACCAGATCACGCAATGGCGCGACAGCTACGCCTGGCTTGCCGGCGGAACCTGGCTTTTCTCCGAGCCGCAATTTTCGACCGACACCCTGATCGATCTGGACGCGCTGCATTGGCCGGCTCTGAGCGCGACGGATGACGGCCTCGAACTGGCCGCGACCTGCAAGATCGCCGAACTATTTCACTTCGCCGCACCGCGCGAATGGACCGCATGGCCGCTGGTGCATGATTGCTGCAATTCCTTCCTGGCCTCGTTCAAGATCTGGAATGCGGCTTCCATCGGCGGCAACATCTGCATGTCGCTGCCGGCCGGTCCGATGATCTCGCTGACGACGGCGCTGGAAGGCGTCTACACGCTGTGGCCGCGCAACGGCGAGCCGCGGCACGTGGCGGCAATCGACTTCGTCACCGGCGACCACGCCAATGTGCTGCGCCCGGGCGAATTGCTGCGCGGCATTCACCTGCCGGCGTCGGCCCTGAAGAAAAATTTCGCTTTCCGCCACGCCTCGCTGACAAAGCTCGGCCGCTCGGCCGCGCTGTTGATCGGTACCTGCGGCAGCGCGGGCGTCGACTTCCTGCTGACGATCACGGCGTCGACACCACGCCCGATCCAACTCGGCTTCGAACAGATGCCTTCCGCCACAGCACTGCGCCGCGCCATTGAAGAGCGCATTCCGCACGGCGGCTACTTCAACGATGTCCACGGCAGCGCGGACTATAAACGCCACCTTACCTTTTATTTCGCCGAACAGATTCGCGACGAGCTGGCACAAGCAGGAGCGCGCACATGAACCGGACCGTCGTCCCCGAGATCGCCGGTTCCACCAAGACCGATCCGATGATCTATACCGTCAACGGCATGCTGTTCTCCGCCGAGCCGGCGCCCGGCCAGTGCCTGCGGACTTTTCTGCGTGACCGCGGCGTGTTCGGCGTCAAGAAAGGCTGCGACGCCGGCGATTGCGGGGCCTGCACGGTTTGGCTCGACGGCAAGCCGGTGCATTCCTGCCTGATGCCGGCGTTCCGCGCCGCCGGGCGCGCCGTCACCACCATCGAAGGGCTCGCGCCGGCCGGAGAGAAACACCCAGTGCAGCAGGCCTTTCTCGATGCGCAGGCCTTTCAGTGCGGCTTCTGCGCCGCCGGCATGATCATGACGGTCGCCGCCCTCACCGACGAGCAGAAATCCGACCTTCCGCATGCGCTGAAGGGCAATCTGTGCCGCTGCACCGGTTATCGTTCGATCGGCGACGCCCTGAACGGCCAATGCGAGGTCGAACACGACGTCGCCGGCCATGCCTGCGGCGCCAGCGTGGCCAATCCGTTCGCCGAAGGCATCGTGACCGGGCGCGCGCGCTACACGATGGATGTCGCCGTCGAAGGCATGCTGCATCTCAAGGTGTTGCGTTCGCCGCACGCGCATGCGCGCATCGTCTCGATCGACCGCGCCAGGGCGTTGGCGGTGCCGGGCGTGGTCGAGATATTCACCTGGGAGGACGTGCCGCGGCGGCTCTACAGCACCGCGACCCATGAGGACCATCTGGTCGATCCCGACGACACCTACATCCTCGACAACGTGGTTCGGTTCGTCGGCCAGCGCATCGCGGCCGTCGTTGCCGAAACCGAGGCGGCGGCGGAGACCGGCTTGCCGGCTGCTCGACGTCACCTATGAGGTCCTGCCGGCGGTATTCGATCCGGCCGCAGCGATGCAGCCGAACGCGCCGGTCCTGCACGACAAGGGCGGCGAGGCGAATGGCAACATCTATGCCGACATCCGCGGCGAGGTCGGCAGCGTGGCGCAAGGCTTTGCCGACGCCGATGCCGTGCATGAGCGGACCTATTCGACGTCGCGCGTGCAGCACGTCCACCTGGAGACCCACGGTTCGATCGCCTGGCGCGGCGACGACGGCCGCATCCACGTTCGCACCAGCTCGCAGGCGCCGTTCATCACGCAGCAGAAGCTGTCGCCATATCTTCGGGCTTCGCCTGAGCGACATCCACGTCTTCACCGAGCGGGTCGGCGGCGGCTTCGGCGGCAAGCAGGAAATGATCGTCTGAGGATCTCTGCGTGCTGGCGACGCTCAAGACCGGCCGTCCGGTGAAATGGGAATTCACCCGCGAGGAGCAGTTCACCGCCGCGAGCACCCGCCACCAGATGACGACTCGGGTCAAGCTCGGCGCCAAGCGCGACGGCACGCTGACGGCGATCGAGATGCAGGTCGTGTCGAACACCGGCGCCTATGGCGGCCACGCCGGCGAAACGCTGATCGGCCTCGCTCGGCAATCCGCTCACGGTGTATCGCTGCGCCAACAAGAAGGCGGTCGGCTATGCCGTCTACACCAACATGGTGCCCGCGCGGCGGCTTCCGCGGCTACGGCGCATCGCAGACGACCTTCGCGATCGAAAGCGCGATCGACGAACTGGCGCATCTGCTCGGCATGACGCCGCTCGCGATGCGCCGCAAGAACATGATTCGTGCCCGGCGACTGGATCGAGTCGGTCTGGAGCGATCCAACCGATGTCCAGTTCGGCAGCTACGGGCTCGACCAATGCCTCGATCTGGTGGAAAGCGCGATGCTTCGGGGCGGCGGCGATGCCGAAACCTGCCGGAGACGAATGGCTGGAAGGCACCGGCATGGCGCTCGCAATGCTGGATTGCGGGCCGCCAACCGAACATCGCTCCGCCGCGACCATGATCCTGAAGCCGGACGGCAGCTATCATCTTGCGGTGGGGTCGACCGAAATGGGCAATGGCTCGGTGACCTCGCATCAGCAGATCGCGGCATCGATCCTGGAATCACGCGCGCGGCAGTATCGACATCATCAATGCCGACACCGATCTCACGCCTTACGACACCGGCACTTTTGCCAGCACCGGCACGGTGGTCGCGGGAAAGGCGGTCGCGCTTGCGGCAGCTGCGCTACGCGAGGACATTCTCGCCTACGCGGCGCTTTACGCCAAGGTCGGCGTCGAGGCCTGCCGGCTGCAGGATGATACGGTGATCTGCGGTAACCAGCCGATAAAGCTCAGCGAGCTTCATGCCGCCGGCACCAAGGCCGGCCATCGGTTCGAAACCAAGCGCAAATCCTATCTGTCGCCGCGCACAGTCGCGTTCAATGTGCAGGGCGTCCGGCTCGCGGTGCATCGCATGACCGGCGAAATCCGTATTCTGCACAGCGTGCACGCCGCCGATATCGGCCGGCTGATCAATCCGATGCAGTGCCGCGGCCAGATCGATGGCGCCATCGGCATGGCGTTCGGCTGGGCGCTGACGGAAAACATGGTCCACGCCGACGGCAAGGTGGTCAATCCCAGCCTGCGCAATTATCGCATTCCGGCTTTCGCCGATGTGCCGCGCAGCGAGGTGTTGTTCGCCGACACCTATGACAGCATCGGTCCGCTTGGCGCCAAGTCGCAAGGCGAATGCGCGATCAACCCGGTCGCGCCTGCCATTGCGAATGCGCTGGCCAACGCAACCGGCGTGCGCTTTGCGCACCTTCCGTTTACGCCGGATCGCATCTTCGACCGATTGCCGTCGCAGCCATGAACGCCCCTCTGAACATCGCAACCGCGACCTCAACCGCCGGCGCCGTCACCATCGTCACGCAGACCCGCGTACGCCCGGAATATGCCACCGCCTTCACGGCGTGGCAGGAAGCGACCGGCGTTGTCGTCGCCGCGTTTCCCGGTTTCCTGCATCAGACAATCATTCCGCCGAGTCCACCCGCCCAGGTCGACTGGGTGATCCTGCAACGCTTCACCAATAGCGAGGCCGCGATCGCCTGGCTGCATTCGGACGCGCGGCGCAGGCGCCTTGAGGGGCTCGATCATATGCTGGTCGGCCGGGACGATATTCACCTTGTCCGCGACGACGAAGCCGGTGTGTTGCCATCCGCGGTGTCCGCGGTGATCTCGACGCGGATCCGACCGGGGCAGGAAGAAGCCTACCGCGCCTGGGAACGGCGCGTCGCCTTTGCCCAGACGCAGGCGCCCGGCTTTCAGGGCTATCGGTTGGAGCCGCCGGTGCCCGGCGTGCAGGACGACTGGCTTGCGATCGTTCGCTTCAACTCCGAGGCAAACCTGCAAGGCTGGCTCAACTCACCGGAGCGCAAGACGTTGCTCGGCGAGGCCACCGGCTTTGTCGCCGAATTCCACGCCCGCATCGCGCGCACCGGATTCGACCAATGGTTTCCGGTCACGGCGCCGGGACAACCTGCTATTCCCGCGTGGAAACAGAACATGATTGTTCTGTCGCTGCTCTATCCCGTCGTGTTCCTGTTCGGGATTTCGGTCCAGACTCCGCTCCTGATCGGCCGCGGCGCATTGCCGTTTCCCGTCGCGCTTTTCATCGGCAACGTCTTCAGCGTCATCGTCCTCAATTATCTCGTGCCCTTTGTCAGCGCGCGCTTTGGCTGGTGGCTTCGCCCGGCGGCACCGGGTTCCCGGTGGACTAACATCCTCGGGATAGCGGCGCTTGCCATGCTTTATGCGTTGATGCTGGTGGTTTTCACCTGCATTTTCTGACAGATTATCCGTTCGGCAGCTTCTGACGCATATTCGCCCAGTCGCTCCTCGGACGTGAATATGTGGATGGCCCGAATCAGGATAGATGCATCCACATGCCTGTTTCCGCCAACGCTTCCGCTCGTGACGATCATATCGACGCCGTTTCCGACGCGCTCTCGGTGCTGAATTCCGTATTCGGCCTGCCGGGCTTTCGCGGTGAACAGGAGGAGATCGTCCGGCATGTCACGAACGGCGGCAATTGCCTGGTGTTGATGCCGACCGGCGGCGGCAAATCGCTGTGCTATCAATTCCCGTCGCTGGTGCGTGAGGGCTGCGGCATCGTGGTCTCGCCGCTGATCGCGCTGATGCACGACCAGGTTGCGGGCCTGCTCGAGGCCGGCGTCAAGGCGGCCGTGCTGAACTCCACATTGTCGTTCGAAGAAGCCTCCGCCGTCGAGGCACGGCTGCTCGCCGGCGATCTCGATCTGCTGTACATCGCCCCCGAGCGGCTGGTGACGCCGCGCTGCCTCAACCTGCTGGGACGCGCCAGGATCGCGCTGTTCGCCATCGACGAGGCGCATTGCGTGTCGCAATGGGGGCACGACTTCCGCCCCGAGTATATCGGGCTGTCCGTTATCGCCGAGCGCTTTCCCGACGTGCCGCGGATCGCGCTGACCGCCACCGCCGACGACCTCACCCGCCGGGAGATCGTCGACCGGCTTGGGCTCGGCGATGCGCCGAGCTTCGTCGCCAGCTTCGACCGGCCGAATATCCGCTACGGAATCGTCGACAAGCAAAACGCTCCGGCGCAACTGAAAGCCTTCATCACCGAGCGCCACGCCGGCGACGCCGGCATCGTCTATTGCCTGTCACGCGCCAAGGTCGAGGATACCGCCGCCGCGCTGCGCAATGCCGGCGTCGAGGCGCTGCCCTACCATGCGGGACTCGATGCCGGCACCCGCGCCCGCAATCAGGATCGGTTCATCAACGAGGACGGCGTCGTAATCGTCGCCACGATCGCGTTCGGCATGGGCATCGACAAGCCCGACGTGCGCTTTGTGGCGCATCTCGACCTGCCCAAGAGCATCGAGGGCTACTACCAGGAAACCGGGCGCGCCGGCCGTGACGGCAAGCCGTCGAGCGCCTGGATGGCGTTCGGCCTGTCCGACATCGTGCAGCAGCGCCGCATGATCGACAAGTCCACGGGCTCCGAGGCGTTCAAGCGCGTTTCGATCGGCAAGCTCGACGCGCTGGTCGGTCTCGCCGAGACCACCGACTGCCGGCGCACCCGCCTGCTCGGATATTTCGGCGAAACGCCCCAAGCCGCCAAATGCGGCAACTGCGATAACTGCCTGTCGCCGCCGCAACTGCGCGACGGCAAGGTGATCGCGCAAAAGCTGCTGTCCTGCGCCTATCGCACCGGGCAACGGTTTGGCGCGATGCATCTGATCGATGTGCTGGTCGGCCGCATGACCGAACGCGTCACGCAGTTCGGGCATGACAGGCTTTCGGTGTTCGGTGTCGGCGCCGAACTCAACGAAAAGCAGTGGCGCGCCGCGCTGCGACAACTGGTGGCGATGGGCCATCTCAAACCCGACACTGAAGCCTATGGCGCGTTGAAGCTGACAGAGTCCGCGCGCGGCGTGCTGAAAGGCGAGACCGAGGTGATGCTGCGGGAGGAAACCCCGGGCTCCCGCATCCGCGCCAGCCGAACCAAATCAAGGCGCGGCGAACTTGCTGCGCGACCTGCGGGCCAAGGTGCGACGGGCGATGCAAATCTAACCGCGATTTTGCGAGCCTGGCGTTCCGAAGTCGCCCGAAAGCGCGGCGTGCCCGCCTATGTCGTGCTGCACGATTCCACCATTGATGGCATCGCAACCGCGCGCCCGACGACCCTCAACCAGCTGCGCGACATCCCCGGCATCGGCGACAAAAAGCTGGAGCATTACGGGGATGAACTGGTCGCGCTGGTGAACGGCGCGTAGAGTTAGGATGCTTCCACCTCGCTTGGGCCGGCGCTTCTTCTCCCCTCCTCCCGCGCAGCGGTGGGGAGGGGTCGGGGGCGGAGGGTCTATCGGCAAAAGCCGCTGCTTCAGTGAATGCCGAGCTACCCCCCACCCCCGACCCCTCCCCACCACGCGCAAGAGCGCGTGGGAGGAGGGGAGGTGAACAAAATCGTCAGGCGACGCGTCCCGAAAGCCGGGGCACTGGAGATAAAAATTGCCTAGGCCCGCGGCACCCGCTTGCCCGCAAGCACCGTCTCCGACCGGAAACAGCCGCTGCTTCCCGGTGCGCGTGCCCTTGTAGTTGTCGAGAAAATCGAACGAGCCTTCCCGCAATTCCATGATCGCCACATCGGCCGGCGCGCCGATGTTGAGCGTGCCGCGATCGTCGAACGACGGGAAGCAGCGCGCCGCGTTGACGGTCGCGCAGGCGATGATCTGGCTCAGCGGCATGCCGAACATGATGAACTTCGACATCACGTTGGGCAGATCGACGACGCCGCTGGTCTTCGACGGTCGTGTTCCAGTCGGTGGAGAACGTATCGGGCCACAGGCCCTGCCGGGTCGCCTTCTCGACCGTGTCCCAATCGAAATGATCGGCGACGCCGTTGCCGAAATCGAAGATGACGCCACGGCGGCGCGCCGCCAGCACATCCGGCAGCAGCATGCCCTTGTCGTCGAGGATGCCGTTCATTCCCGGCGCATACATGTGGGTGACGATGTCGCCGCGCTTGAGCAGCGCCAGAATGGCGCGCATGCGGCGAGTAAGTTCTGGCCGACATGAATCATGACCGGCAGGTTGAAGGGCGCTGCCGCCTCCTGGGCGCGGCGCAACGCTTCGAGGTCGTTGGCGCCGGCGACGTTGTTCGACAACCGCGCCTTGACGCCGACGACGACGTCGCGATTGCGCGCGATGGCGCCCTGCGCCAGCGCCACATTGGCGTTGTTGATGTCGTGCAGCTCGCCGGTCGGCGTGATGACGCCGGTGCGCGCGATGTTGACCAGGCAGCGGCCGATCTGCGGCGCGCCGCGCGCGATCGCGGCCACCGCGTCGATGTTGTCGGCGCCGCCGGTGCCGGCATCGACCCAGCCGGTCACGCCGTCCTGCAGGCACATCGGCGGGCCTTCCTTGCTGCGGCCGGCATGGACGTGAATGTCGATCAGGCCCGGGGCCACGATCTTGCCGCGCGCGTCGATCGTCTCGGTGGCGTCGCCGGCGATGTTGGCCTCGACCGCGACAATCTTGCCGCCGGCGATCGCCACGTCGCGGACCGCGTCCAGTCCGGCCGAGGGATCGATGACGCGTCCGCCTTTGATGATGAGATCGTAGGTGGCCGCGAACGCGCCCGGAATGCGCGTGAGCAAAGCTGCGCCGGCGGCGACCACCAATTGGCGTCGGTTCATGGTCGATCCTCCCGTTTTTTTAAACTTTATCAGCGAGGTTCGGCCAAGTCATCTTGAGATCAGATCGCCTCGGACGCCATAGCGGGCGAGAACCTTACGACAAGCCGGCCAGGCGCTCGGAGATCGACGGCGGCGCCCACTCCGCCTTGATGCCGAGGTCGGCGAGAATTACCTGGGCGGCGTTGTAACCCGGCAAGCCGGTGATGTTGCCGCCGGGATGGCTGCTCGAGCCGCATAGATAAAGACCCGTGAGATGGCCGCGATAGTGGCCGGCGCCGCGGAACGGACGGTCGTAACCGATCTGGCCATGGGTGAAGGCGCCGACCAGCAGATCGCCTTCGCGCATGTTCGGCAGGCAACGCTCGACATCGAGCGCCGAGCGCGTGAACGATCCGAGCACGCTGTCGGCAAGGTTCGGCGCGTGCTGGGTCCAGAGCGCGAGCATGTCGCGGCCATGGTCGTCGCGAACCCGGTCCCAGTTGGCCGGATCGCCGTTCAGGCGGTACGGCAGTTTCTCCCACATGAAGGCGGTGTGCCTGCCATCGGGCGCCTGGGTCGAATCGAACAAGGTAGGACAGGCGCCCCACATCACCGTCGGCGGTATCGTGCCGGCCTCGTGGTGCCGGACGATGTCAGGGAATTGGTCGACATGTTCGAGGCCCATGATCACCATGAAGGCGCGATCCAGCTCGGGACGCCGGGCGGCGGCTGCGTATTTCGGCGCCTCGCGCAGATTGAGATTGAGCGCGAACAAGGGCGCGAGCAGGTTGTATTGAAAGCGCTCGGCGCTCTCGCGGAATTCACGCGGCAATACGCTCGGGATCGAGCAGATCGAGAAACGTCTGCTGCGGATTGAGCCCGGAGGCGACAAAGTGCCTGGCGCGGATAACCTCACCCTCGCGGGTCTCGATGCCGACGGCCTTGCCACCCTCCACGACGATCTTCTTCGGCTCGGTCATCACGCGAAACTTTCCGCCGGCTTCGCGGACCGCACCTTCCAGTGCACGCGCCAGCGCCGCGGTGCCGCCACGCGACATCTGCGCTTTCGACGGGCTCGCCAGCAATGCCGCGATATGATGCCCGAAGCCTTTCGTGCGCAGATCCACCTCGCGCAGCCCGTTGAAGAACAGCAGCCCCGCCTGAATCACCGGACTCTCGAATTCCCGATGAACGAATTCGAGCGGCGACAATTCGCTGACTTCGAGAAGCCGCCGGCCCGCGGCGCTGCGCTGCAGCAGCGCCCGCCGCTCGTCCGGCGGCAACGGCGGCGATCGCCCTTCCCACCCCAGGATGTTCTGCACGATGGGAACGAACTCGTCGTGCCAGCGCACCAGCGTTTCGGCGTCTCGCGTACTGAACTGGGCGAAAGATTCGACGGTCTTTTGAAAATCCGTCCACCACTCCAGGGTGCGACCGTCTTTGGTCAAGAGAACAACATTCAATTCCGGCTCGATATAGACAGCGCCATGCCGCTCGAGCTCAAGGTCGGCATACCAGGGCATTGATGTGATCGCGCGCTGGAAGAACGCATGAGTATTGTGCAGGAAACCCGGAAAGCGCGGATCTTCCATCGTAGCCGCGCCGCCGCCGATCACCGCACGGCGTTCGACCGTCAGCACATCGAGACCCGCTTGGGCGAGATAGGCCTGCAGCACGAGGCTGTTGTGACCGGAGCCGATGATAATGCCGTCATAAACCTGGGTCATGGCGCTCTCTTAGCCGCTCACTCGCCGAAGTCTATCAGCCATCTCGGAAACAAGCTGCCGAGCCGGCAGCCGCATCAGGCCGAGCCGGTTAAGCTCACGATCTGACCACGGCTTGGACACGCCGCCAGCACGAGACGCGAACGTTCCCAGCCTTCCTGGCCACCGCCAAAGCCACCAAGAACATGTCCCGGTGCATTATTATCGAATCTTTTCGGTTGTGACATTTCGGTCACTCCCATCAGGGGTTTAGTGCGTTAAATTACCCACGTACCTTTGCTGACCTTTGCCTTGTAATGCCCGTACGTATTTGGGAGGGGGCGATGCGTGGTTTGCTGGCTGCAATGTGTTCCGGACTGTTGTTGGTTTTTGGGACTGCGTGCCCGGCCGCGACGATAGAACCGGTCCAGGGTGACTTGTTGATCAAGCGAGGACAGGGATTCGAGCACGTCAGTGGCCGAACCGAAGCCAATATTGGCGATGTGGTTATGGTCAGTACCCAGGGGCCGGCGAACTTTTCTTACCCGGACGGGTGCAAGCTCAGCGCCGCACCCGGCACGGTGATGACCATTACCGCTACTTCGCCCTGCGCGTCGGAATCCCGTGCGCAACTGGCCTTGCCGCATGGGGTTTCCCGTTTGCCGAATGGCGACATCGTCATCGATCCGACAATTACCATTAAAGGCAAGATAACGTCGTCTGCCGACGGCCGGCGCATATGAGAGAGGCGGAGTAGAGCGTTACCATCGACCGATGCGCAGATCAAGCTCGTGAGGGGGAGCACGCCAAGGCGTATGACGGGGACACTGAATACACCGCAGACTACACCATCGTAAAGAAGCCAAACGGGGATATCGATACGACGAAAAGCACGGTTACTTTCAAAACCGTGACTTATCACAAACAATGGCACGAAAACAGCATCGAACTGGAAGACGGAACCTATTCCGATAACCGGCGCCACATTCAATCCGGACGGCTCGGTTGCGTCATTCGATTTCAGTGGAGGAGAATTGGTATCCCGCGACCAATGGCCTCAAAAACAAAGGCCTGAGCGGAAAGGTCGACCTCAATACTGGCAAGGTGGATATAACCTCTTCCTACCAAAGCAAGGTTAATGGCGTTATCGATACCTATAAATTCGAAGGCAAGGTCGAGACTCCCAAGAAGCCGGAGAAGCCGGCACCGAAGCCACCGCCGGTTGCCAACAACCCCGTTCTGCCTCCTCCCCCCGAGCCTCTTCCTCCCGTGCTGGGTGGGGCGCTCGCGGTTGGGGCTGGTCTAACGTTTTTTGATGTCTTCGTAGATCTCACCACCCCGTCAAAGCCCGTCAGCCCGTGATCGGCTGATGGAGCGTCCTGCCGTGCGAATGCTGCATCAGGTTGTTATAGTTAAATCGGGTCGCAATTGCTCGGCGCGCTTGATCACGTCCTCATGAGCTTGGGCACCGTGGGCCCTGAGCTGACCGGGTGATATGCCACAGCGGATCGCCGTGAGAAGACTCGGGCATATCGCTCAACGCGCCTTCTTGTAGGGAACGCACTGGTATTCTCGATGTCCCCGGTTGTCCATCGGACCAATTCTGGTGATTTTTTTGATTTTACCTTGCGGACAGCTGCCGTCATCAACGAGGACGGATGTGCCCGTGTAGATCGAACCAGCAGGTGGCTCAGACGAGAGGACCTGCTGCGCCAGTACGGCGGTCGGCACGGTCAAAAGCGCCAGGCCGGCGAGTGCGCCCAACCTCCGCACCACTAACGAATTTGCCTGCATTATTTTCTCCCCCGGAAATGCGGATAATAAATCAGTCAGACTACAAGGCCGCAAGTTCGACGAGCCAAAAAACTGGATGATCCGAAAATCTGCCGCCTCGGCATCCGTTATTCATCCGCGCCGGGCACGGACTGCGCTCGGGCAATCTGCGCTACTTCGTTGGCCTGTCCTTCGAATATGCCGACTACCATGGGCCATGGCTGCAATGAGCCCGGTCCGCCGGCGATCGTTTCCACCATCAAGCTGATGCTGGCCGGCTTCACCGAGGTGATTGATACCGAGGCGATTCGCCAAATACTTCACTGAATTCCAGGCCGGCCGGCTGCTGCCACCCGCCTGAAAGCACACGGCGATGTATCCGAGGCTGGAAATAGACCGGGCCGGCGATCGACAGCCTGGACCCCATGCGCCAGATTCAACTCGACGCCCATGCGGCCGCTCGTATCCGCCGCCCAACATCGATTCGTCGATGGGACGTTATGGAAGAAGTCCGTCACTGGCCGAGGAAAGTCCTTGCCACCGAGAGACCGCGCAAGCGTCTGGCCAATTTTATTGAACAGGGCGTCTACGCAGGCGTTCCTGCAAAAATTCGGCGGACAGGCCGGCCAGGATATGGTCAAGCCTTCCGCTGGAATCGAGGGTTGTCAATTCAGGCAAGCCACCAATATGCAGTTTGCCACAAAAGACCTGCGGCAGCGTTGCGCGGCCACTGGCACGTCGGATCATCTCGTCGCGGCGTTCCGGATTCGCAGCAATGCTGATCTCGTGAAAGACAATGCCCCGGCGCTTCAAGAGCGCACGGGCGGCATTGCAATAAGGGCAGAAGCGGGTGGTGTAAATCTCGACAACAGGCATCGTCACCTTCAAAGGATAATGCTGGGATTGCGGATGCACTGGTCGCAATTCAGGAGGTTGACCTGCTTCGCAGAGATTTTCCAAATATCCCCGATCTTTCGCAGGCGGTGTCCGGTCCAGCCGGCCAGCACGCGAATCTCGCCGTCCCAAAACTCCGAGATCAGGAAGTTTGAGCGCACCATGCGCTGGTCGCCGCGGCCGCACGCGAAGACCTCCACATTCGAGATCATGCGTGCGGTCCGCGACGCCGGCGCTTGCGACCAGGCATAGCCAGTGCGGAGCCGGAATACCCGATCCTCCAGCCTGCGCCGGTCGTCGAACGATATCGCAATCTCGGTGCGGGGATCGCCGCCCTCAGGCGTCGATGGAATCCAATAGGCGCATTCCGGCGTGAATAGCGTCAACCACTCTTCATAGAGAAGCCGGTCGAGCAGGCGCGCCTCCTGCTCCAGCAGCCGGCGGGTCAGGTCGCGCTCGGCGGGATCGACGACACTGAGTGCATCGTCCTGCCAGTCGGTGAAATCTGCGATCAGTTCGAGATAGTATTCGTTGGTAACGTAGTACGAGACCCGCGACGGGTTGCCGGCTGCGCGCGCGCTCATCTCATGGCTCCCGCTGGATCGCAATGTCGAGGTCGGCCTTCATCAGCCGCTTCCACTCGCGGATATATTCGCGCATGAACAGCTCATCGGTCGCCGGCCCCTTGATCGTGCCGTCCTCGAGAGTGTGGATACGACCGGGAATGTCATAGCCGCGGTTCATGTAGATCCATTCGTCCTCAGGTGCTGCGAGCCCGCGCTGGATCTGCTCGAAATTGGCGACGTCATCAACCTCGCCAAAGTTCGGGAAGCCCTCCTGCGTACGCATCCGCAGAGCGTTAATGTCGGTCAGCACGTCCTCGCCCAGCGTCCCGTCGACGTCTTCGATCTTGGTGCCGAACCAGATTGCGTCGGTTTCATCGAAGGCTACCGGCTGGAACACCTGGATGTGGTTGCCAAGCAGAGACAGGTTCGGAAACACGTTGATGTTGACCGGTTCGGAGCCGGCGAGATCCAGCATCGGCTCGGCGCGCTCGCCATATTTCGTTCGCAGTTTTTCCTGCACATGTTCCATGCCGGGATGCAGCGACTCGATCGCCCACAGTCCGCCCGGACGTGCCTGCAGGTTCGGACGCTTGTCCTTGTAGTGGTGGCCGTTGCCCATGTACTGGCAATACATCGGCAGGTCGTCCGGCGAGTTCTGGTAGTAGGACATGCCCTTCTGCGTCGCCTCATCGGCAAAGCGGTTCTCGGTCAAGATCAGCGAGCGGTGCGAGAAGGCGACATGGTAACCGTCGCCGGAATTGTCGTACGCCAGTTTCCAGTTCCCCTTGTATTTGAGCCGATTGGCCTCGCAGACGATCACCTTGCCACCGGGATTGCGGTCCAGCCATTCGTCGATTGGCTTTTTGATCGGCCCGAGATGCTGCAGCAACGGCGGCGCGGCCATATTAAGCGTGCCGAAGATGAAGCCGCGATAGGATTCGACTCTCGGCACCTGGGCCAGATTGTACTTGTCGTCGCGGACCAATTTGCTGGCATAGCCGTCCGGCCAGGGCACGCCGCGCAGCTTGCCAGAGTTGGCGAAATTCCAGCCATGATAGGGGCACTGGAATGAGCGGCTGTTACCCTTCTCCCAGCGGCAGATCGTGGTGCCCCGATGGCTACAACGGTTGTATAGCGCGCGGATCCTGCCCTCCTCGTCGCGAGTGATCAGTAGAGGACGCAGGCCGAGCTTGCCGGTGATGAAATCGTTGGGATTGGGGATCTGGCTCTCGTGCGCCAGATAGACCCAGGTGCCGCCGAAAATGTGGGTCATCTCGGTGTTAAACACCTCTGGATCGGTATAGATCAGGCGATGAACGCGATCCTCCTGGACCAGTTCGTCCCAGTCATAGAGCGGAGCGTTATGCTGGCGCAAAGGCGCCTTGACGCGTTCCAGGGGCATTGTCTTGTTCCTTGCCGTTCAGCATCGGTACTCTCGCATGGCTATGACGCTCAGAAGAAGTCGAAATATTCGTCCTGCTCCCATGCCGTGGTAATTTCGGACGCGGGATCGATGTTGTTGTCGGAGACGAATTTATCGAAACGCCCGATCTCGGTCTGCTTCAACCTGACGTAATAGTCGACAAAGGTCTGCCCGAGTTCTTTGCGGAACAGCGTATCCTTCGCCATCAGCGTGAGCGCCTCGGCAAGACTCTTCGGCAGCATCGCCCGATTGCTGGCGTAGGGATCGGTTTCCGGCTGCCCCGGATCGCGTGAATGATCAATGCCGTCGAGACCCGCGACGATCTGGGAAAGGATATAGAGATAGGGGTTGGCGGAAGGCTCGCCGATCCGGTTTTCGATCCGGCTCGCCGGATCGTTTGCACCGCGCAAGCACGCGCAGCATGACGCCGCGGTGATCCGAACACCAGGCCACGCGGTCCGGCGCCAGCGAATTGGCGCGGAAGCGCCGGTAGCCGTTGATGGTTGGATTGGCGAAGACGGTCGAGGCCAGCGCATGGTGCAGCAGCCCGCCGAGATATGCCTGGCCAAGCGGCGACAGCAGCTGTCCCTCGCCTGCCGGCATGAAAGCATTTTCGTCGCCCGCGACCAGCGATTGGTGCAGATGCCAGCCGCTGGAATAATAGCCAGGGAGCGCCGGCCGACTCATGAAGGTCGCGAGATAGCCCATGCGCCGGCACAGCTGGCGCGTGGCGGTACGAAACAGAACCAGATTGTCGGCAGCCTCGAGTGCGTCGCGCGGCGCGAAAGTGCATTCGAGCTGACCTGGGCCCCACTCGTTTTCGATCGAGCGCAGCGGCAGGCCAAGCTTCTCCATCGCGTCGGCCAGCGCCTCGATCGGCTGCTGCATCAAATCCATATTGGTTTCGGAATGAAACGAGAAGCCGGGTTCGACCGGAAAGGTCGCCGGCGCGCGGCCCTTCAGTCCGGGGGCACCGACATTCTCGGCCGCAAGATGATCCTGGGCGAGGCGCAGCAAATACCATTCCACCTCCAATCCGACCACGCAGCGCAACCCGCGCTCAGCGAGCCGCGCGAGTTGCCGGCGGAGCAGATGCCTCGGCGAAAAATGGAACGGCATCCCTGTGACGAAGTACTCGTCGCAAAGGACCCAACCGACATCGGGCGCCCAAGGCAGCACGCGAAAGGTTGCGGGGTCCGGCACGATGATCAGGTTCGGGGAGCCGGTCATCTCCTCCAGATCCATCCCGCCACCGCGGATAAAAGACGAGAAAGTGCGCGCACCCGACGCATCCAACGTCCACGTCGCAACATTCGTATTGTAGCCGCTCTTGAGCGCACTGAGGAAGGCGGGAGCGGTGACGGTCTTCGCACGCGAGACGCCATGCGGGTCGGCCCAGGCAAGGCGGAACAACTTCAGATTTTCCCCGGCAACCCGCTCTTTAATGGCAAGAGCGCGACGATGCTGATCTTCGGTCCACAGCCCATGCTTCCGGATGAATCCGGACCCCGCGTCATCGTTCATTTGCTTCAGCCGTTCATCATGTCATAGGCCAGAAGTTCGGCGCCCGTCTCCGCCGCATCAATGATCCGCTTGCCGATAAGATCACGGAGCGTCTCGGAGGTGCCGCCGCCGAGCGTTCCGTAACGCGCTCCGCGATAGAGGCGCGATACCGCGAATTCGTCGGTGAAGCCGAATCCGCCGTGCAACTGGATCGCCTCGCTGGTAACCCGATTGGACATCTCGTTGCACGTGATCTTGGCTACAGCCGCCATGAAGGGATCGGGAAACGGATTGGCGGTGATGCAGGCGCGATAGAGTATGCTGCGGGCGGTCTCGATCTCGCGGTACATCTCCGCGAGTTTCCAGCGCACGCCTTGATAGTCCCCGATCGCCTTTCCGAACACCGTCCGATCCCGGACATATTTGCGGGCTTCTTCAAAGGCACCCTCGGCCAGGCCGAGCGATATGCTCGGATTGAGGCAGCGCTGGGTGTTGAAGGCGTTCAGCAGCTTTCGAAAGCCGTCGTCTCGAATCACGAGATTTTCCAGCGGCAACTCGCAATTGTTGAACTGGATCTCGTGCAGGTTCTCGCCGCCCATGGTGTGGTAGGTCCCGGTCACCTCGAAACCTGGTGTGTCGGGCTCCAGCAGGACGCAGCCGATACCCTCGCGGCCCGGCCGGCCGTCGATCCGCGTGAAGATGACGAACATGCCGGCCTCCCTGGCCCGGCTGATCAGCGTCTTTGTCCCATTGAGGATGACGCGGTCTCCCTTGATGACGGCGTTGGTGCGATAGTTCGCGACATCGGTGCCGGCATGCGGCTCGGTCATGCAGACCGCAAGGATGCAATCGCCGGAGACGACCTTCGGCAGAATTCGCGCGCGAATGGCCGATGGAGCATAGGTGGCGATCACACGGGTCTGAACGCCGGCCTCACCGAGGGTGGCCATCGCGGTCACGTAACAGGTCTTGGCAATCTCCTCGAGCACCAGCGCGGTATCGAACACCGGCAGGCCAAGGCCGCCATATTCTTCGGGAACCGACATGCCGAGCACGCCGATATCGGCGAGCTTCTTCATGTTTTCCCAGGGGAACGTGCCGTCCATGTATTTCTGTGCGTTTGCCTTGAACTCTCCCTGCGCAAGCTCGCGCACCGAGGCCACCATCCGTCGCTGCTGTTCGGTGAGTTGAAAATCCATTGCGTATCCCTGCAGTGAAGAAGGCCGTGACCGAAAAAATGGCTGTCGCGAACAGGATGATTATAGGTCATTTTCGCAGGCTGCCATAACATCCGGCGCAGGGAGAAACGGATCATGATCAGGACGGGAGCCTTCCTTGCCGCGGCGCTCGTGCTCGCAAGCCCGGTAGCGCGGGCGCAAACATATCCATGGCGGCAGATCACGCTGATTATCCCGTTCGCGGTCGGGGGTTCGAACGACATGGTCGGCCGAGCGATCGGCAAGAAGCTGACCGAGGTGTGGGGCCAGCCGGTCGTTGTCGAAAACCGTGCCGGCGCGGGAGGCATCATCGGCAGCTCCGTCGTCGCCGCGGCGCCGGCGGACGGTTACACACTGCTTCTGGTATCGTCGACCTTCACGATCAACCCGGCGATCAAGAAGAGCATGCCGTTCGACACCATCAAGAATTTCACGCCGGTCGCTTTCATTGCCCGCTCGCCGCTCCTCCTCGTGGCCTCCAGCAAGCTCGCGGTGAAATCCGCGAGCGAGATGCTCGATCTGGCCAAAAGCAGACCGGGCCGTATCGCCTACGCCTCGGCCGGTCCCGGCAGTATCAATCAGGTCGCGGCTGAGCTGATCGCGTTGTCGGCGGGCGTCCGGTTCATGCATGTTCCCTACAAGGGCGGCGCGCCGGCGCTCAACGATCTCCTCGGCGGTCATGTCGACATCTATGTATCGAGTCTTCCACAGGTGATGCAGCTGGCCCAAAGCGGCCAGGCCAGAGCCCTTGCGGTAACCAGCGCCAAACGAACGGCACTGCTGCCGGACGTGCCGACGCTCGAGGAGGCTGGGTTTTCCGGCGTGGACCTGTGGTCCTGGTGGGGCATTGTCGGCCCGGCGGGGATGCCCGCGAATGTCGTCAATGCGCTCAATTCCGAGATCGGCAAGATGCTGACCTCACCCGAACTCAGCCAGTTTCTCTCAAATGAGGGCGCCGAAGCCGAAGCCATGACTCCGCAGCAATTCGGAGTGTTGATGCGGATGGAAACGGAGCGCTGGATCAAGGTCGCGCGCGAGGCAAATATTTCGATCGACTAGCCCGAGGCGACAAATGCATGATGCGATCGACGGTGCGAGTAACAGTGCAACCATGGACCGAGGTATCCTGACCTTACATCGAGCTTTCATAAAGGGGCGCATATCATTCGCGGATGCAACATTATGGAACGTCGGTCTGCTGCGGTTCTGGAGAGGGCCAGCAAGGAGGATTGCAGGCGCCACCCCCTAGCGACAAGCGAACAATCCTGTTCTCACAGCTTGCGGAAGCGCTATAAGCTGTTCGCCGAATAAGCTTGGCGCGATGACCCGCCGTGGCAGGCGGCCGATCTGGGGCGCGAACTCGGCACAAAGGTGAGGAATACAGAATGAAGTTGGTCTACTTCGATGATTTCAAGCTCGGCGTGCTGAAGGACGACGCCGTGGTCGATGTCAGTGCCGCGGTAAAAGACATCCCGCATATCGGCCCGGGCGATCTGATGAACGGGCTGATCGAGCATTGGGGCAGCCTACAAGCCGCGGCTCGAGGCAGCAGCGGCGCGCGGCGCCGGAGTGCCGGTCTCCGGCGTGCGCATCCGTCCGCCGGTGCCGGGCCCGCGCACGATCGACTGCATGGCGGTCAATTACATGGAAGATGGCACGCGCAGCGCGCCGGCGCCGATCAACGCCTTCCACAAATCGCCGAGCGCCATCATCGGACATGGCGACACCATGGTGCTGCCCGGACGTGCCGGCCACCGTCTTCGAAGGCGAGGCTGAGATCGCGGTCGTCATCGGCAAGAAGTGCAGCCATGTCAGCGAAGCCGAGGCCATGGGCTACATCTTCGGCTACATGAACTTCATCGACGGTTCGGCGCGCGGCTTGCCGCCGCCGGGCAACGTGTTTTTCCAGATGAAAAGCCGTGACACGTTCGCGCCGATCGGTCCCTATCTGGTCACCGCCGACGAGATCAAGGATCCGCTGAAGCTGCAAATCAGGCTGTGGAACAATGGCGTGCTGATGCAGAACTTCAACACCGACGATATGGGCCACAAGATCGGCAAGTGCATCGCCTGGCTGTCGATCGATCCATACGCTGCTACCCGGCGACATCGTCGCCACCGGCACCAATCACCGGGGTCTCAATCCATTCATGGACGGCGACACGATCGAGCTGGAAACCGAAGGTCTCGGCCGGTTGAAGTTCGGCATCAAGGACGATCTCAAGCGCAGTTGGGCGCGCAAGACCCGCCTCCAGATGCACGAAGAGGCCAAGGAAAAGACCCCGGGGCTTTACCCCGACCTCACCCCACAGCTTTCCGGCAAATACACAAAGTAACGGACGCCTGCGTCCTTTACTCCCTCCTCCGTCAGTTGGCGCGTCAGTCTAGGTGCCGAGTTCAGTCATGCGCAGCGAGATGTTGCGGAACAAGCGGCCAATGGCCGAGCCTAGCTCACTATTAAGCCCATGCGACAACAGAAACAGCCTGCTCCGCTCTAAGCGCCAAGCTGGCGGAGGGAGACAAACTGGGGTCAAACACTCTCCGCGCCCTCCACAGTAGTCCAGCGGAACCCCAAGGATCACATCGCCTTCGGGGCGATCGGCGCCCCTTTTGATCGCCCAAAACGGACGGAGGCCCGCCTACGGGGCGTCCCCAAGGCCTTCCAAACCCTCCTGATTGACCAAATTGGGCAGCCGGGCTCCGAAGCTAGGCTTCGGGATCACCAGCATGTGGCTCCCCCAAGGCCGCAGCCAATTCAACCACCTTCCGCCTTAGGTCCCGGACCGTTCGAGCCAGGAGCAGGTCCTGCCGATCTGCCATGGTCAGAATGGCATCTAGCACCTGGTCCGAATGCCGGGCCAATACGACGAGGTGCCGACCGGACGGCGCGTACCGACCTGAAATCCAATTTTTGACGGTGCGCTCGTTCGCGCCGGTCCAGCCGGCAACTAACTTTGCCCGTGAGTTTCGGTCCTTCAGCTCCGAATTCAATGCCGCTGCAATTTTCAGCGCGAACGCATGATCGTCAAGGTCGAAATTTGAACTCCCATTTCCGCCACGTTTTGGAAAGGACTTGCCCTTTTTTGGAAACGACATTCCACGCTCCTGTCCCATAGGATCAGGCGGGTAACTCCGGGAGCGCCTTGGGAGAGGCCGGCGTATCGCGTTGGAATTGGGTGCCGATTGATAAGGCAAATCAAAAGCTTCGGAAAAAGCTCAAATCGATCGGAAGGGCCTTCTCCAGCAGCCGCCTATGTGCGGATGTCGACAGATCTTCAAAAATACTCCACGGAAAATCAGCTCGAGACGATCCGTCGATATGCTGCGCAACGCGGCTTCACAATCGTAAGGATTTTCGAAGACTCCGGCCGCAGCGGTTTAACAATGGACAAGCGTGACGGGCTTGCAGTCGCTTATGCAGGAAGTGGAATCTGGAACCGCCAACTTCCAGGCAATCTTGGTCTACGACGTCAGCCGCTGGGGGCGGTTTCAGGATGCGGACGAAGGCGCCTATCACGAGCACGTCTGCTCTCGGGCAGGGATACGAGTCCACTACTGCGGCGAACAGTTCGACAATGATGGCAGCATTGGCTCGATTCTGCTCAAAAACGTCAAACGGGTCATGGCCGGCGAATACAGCCGCGAGCTCTCGGTCAAGGTGTTTGCGGGTCAATGTCGGCTGATCGAACACGGATTTCGCCAGGGCGGACCTGCTGGATTTGGTTTACGCCGCCTCTTGATCGACGAAGCTCGAAATCCGAAGGGCGAACTCGGGCGGGGTGATCGTAAAAGCCTCCAAACGGACCGTGTCGTCCTTACTGCCGGGCCCCCAGAAGAAATTGAGCTACGTTCACAGCATCTATTTGATGTTCGTCGAGGAAGGTAAGTCCGAGCGCGAAATTGCCCTGGCGCTTAATCAGCGAGGGATACTGAGCGATCTGGACCGCCCGTGGACGCGGGCATCAATCCACCAGATTCTGACCAATGAAAAATACATCGGGAATAACATTTTCAATCGTGTTTCCTACAAACTAAAGCAGCGCCGTGTCGTCAATCGACCCGACACCTGGGTTCGAGCCGATGGTGTTTTTCCCTCGATTGTAGATCGGGCGCTCTTCGACCGCGCCAGAGCTATTATCGACCAGCGCGGCAATCACTATTCCGACGAAGAATTGCTCACCCTGCTTCAGACTGTTCTTGAGGAAGAGGGATCGTTGTCGGGCCTCATCATCGATGAGCGTGACGGCATGCCGTCTTCAAGCATGTATCGGTCGCGTTTCGGCAGCCTGCTGAGAGCCTATAGCCTAATAGGATATGCGCCTGATCGGGACTATCGATATATCGAGATCAATCGGCACATCCGCGAGTCCTTTCCTGCCCTGCTTGCCGAAATTGCAGCGGGCATTGAAAATGCCGGGGGCTCCGTCGTCTGCGACCCCATAAGTCAGCTCCTTTCGATCAATCGGGAATTCACTGCATCCGTCGTGCTGGCGCGCTCCTTCGAAACCAGCACTGGTGCGCTTCGATGGAGAATTCAGTTTGACACCGGTCTTGCACCGGACGTCACGGTTGCCGTTCGCCTGGACCGCTCAAATGAACGGCCTCTCGATTACTACATTCTTCCAAGCATCGACATGAACGCTAGCCGGATACGGATGGCGGAAGATAATGCGCTTTCACTGGATGCTTACCGGTTCGAAACGCTCGACTTTTTCTATTCGATGGCAACTCAAACATCATTTTGGGAGGCGGCATGAGCAAATCAAAGGCAAAAGGCACAAAGCGGGTAAAACCCATTCCGATTGATCAGATTCGCATCCTAAATCCACGCGCTCGAAACCGTCGTAATTTTCAGGAAATCGTCCAAAGTATCGCCAATGTCGGGCTCAAACGTCCGATCACGGTCAGCCCACGAAAGTGCGAAACGGATTCGGCTAGCTACGATCTGGTTTGTGGACAGGGACGGATCGAAGCATTCATGCAGCTCGGCCAAACGGAAATACCGGCCATAGTAATTCAAGCTGAGGAAAGCGACTGCCTCGTCATGAGCCTGGTCGAAAACTGTGCCAGACGCCAGCACAGGGCGATCGACCTGTTGCAGGACATTAGCACACTGCGCGGTCGCGGATATAGCGATCGTGAAATCGCGCCAAAGATTGGCGTAAGTGTTGAATATATTCATATGATCGGCACGCTCTTGGAAAAGGGAGAGGAAAGACTTCTCACCGCGGTCGAAGCCGGCCTCTTGCCATTGAACATGGCGATCGAGATCGCCAAATCGAGCGATGAGGACGTTCAAGCCGCTTTGACGCAGGCTTATACCGAAAAGAAGCTGCGTGGCAAAAAGCTGGTTGCAGTACGAAAGATCATTGAGCAGCGACGGCGCCGCGGCAAGCACATGCGCGACACCCGGTTCGGGCGACGTGACGGCCCACGGCGTCCACTCACCAGCGAAGCGATCATTCGAGTTTATAGGCAGGAAGCCGACCGGCAAAAGCTGTTGATCAAAAAGGCCGAGGTCACCCAAGGCCGCCTTCTCTTTATTGTCGAAGCTATCCGCGAGCTTCGCGACGACGAGAATTTCGCAAATCTGCTCAAGGCTGAAAGTCTCGATACCATGCCGGCGTTTCTGGAGCAGCGGATCGCTGACGGATTGGCCGCATGAACAAGCAGTTGGAGCCAAACAAGTCGGACACTATCGCTCAGGCCTTTGGCTCCGATTGCGTTGTCGTGCCGATTGCGTCCATCTTGCCCGTTAAGGCGATAGAGAAGAACACCAAATCGAGTCACAAATATCGACAGATCGCAGCGTCTATTCGTGAAATCGGGTTGGTCGAACCGCCGGTCGTGATTCAAGATGCCCGAGATCCCAGTTGTTACCTTTTACTTGACGGCCATTTGCGGATCGAGGTGCTTACGAGATCTGGGTCAAGACCGAAGTCGAATGCCTAGTCTCGACCGACGATGAGGCTTTCACTTACAATAAGCGCATCAGTCGTTTGTCGCCCGTGCAAGAACAGCGAATGATTGCCAAAGCCATCGAGCGGAACGTGCCCAGGGAGAAAATTGCACGGGCACTGGACATCAATGTTCGCAGCGTATCGCGCAAGGTTCAGTTACTGGACGGGATCTGCGAGGAGGCGACCGGGCTTCTGAAGGACAAAATGTGCCCGATGGCGGTCTTCGATGTTCTTCGAAAGATGAATCCGCTTCGTCAGATCGAAGCCGTCGAGCTCTTGATAAACGCCAACAATTTTTCGGTCAGCTATGCCTCCGCCATATTGGCTGGAACGCCGCAGGCCCAATTGGTCACCCCGCAGACGCCGAAGCGACTAAAGGGCATGACGGCGGAGGCGATTGCGCGCATGGAGCGCGAACTTTCGCGGCTGCAAGAGGCCATCTCATCGATCCAGGATTCCTACGGCCAGGATCACCTGCACTTGACCGTGGTCAAAGGATATCTCCGCAAGCTGATCACCAACGATCGCGTGGCGCGTTACCTCGAGCAGTATCAGCCCGAGTTGTTGATCGAATTTCAGAAGATCGCCGAAATGACGTCAACGCTTCCAAGCGAGGCGGCATAAGGCGAACAGGGGACCCGGACCCATAAGCGCGGGGACCGCAGGAGAAGCCGCACGCTGGGGCGGATCAATTGCGGCGATGGGGATGGCGGCGAACCCGTCTGGAGCCCATCAGGCCGGCTGAGTTTTCGCTGGCCGGATAGATAGAGGTGGCGTGTCAGCGTGCGCGATTGTCGCTCGCGCTGGCACGCCTGCGGGAGGAGTTCCATCTCTGCGTAGCGCCGCCGAGTAGTGCCGAATTCATAAACCATCGGCGCTAGTCAGTTGTTGTTTACCAGACCCGTTAAGCGTCCTCGGTCGCATCCGTGTCATGGTGTCCACAGATCGGAACCTCGACGGGGAATGCGTCGGAGGTCAGGCTGGAAAGCGGCCTGATCGGTCATTTCGCAGGTACGCAATGTCCACAAAAGCCAAGTCGAAACGAAAGATGTCAAAGACGAGCCAGTCGTCGGACTATGCGGCATCGACGCTCTCGGTCGCAACGCAAAGTCTGATCAATATGGTCGCCGTCTCGGCCGTCTCAGGGGCGGTGCTGCTGGGATTATTGGCCGCTAAGCATTTTTGACTTTGCTCAAATCTTTAGCGTTTTACCCTGGGCCGAAGCCAATTCGAGCGTCAATTCGCGCCCTTGATACCAAGATCCTTGATGATCGGCTCCCATAGTGCACGCTCCTTCACGAGGAATGCGCTGAAATCCGCCGGTGTGGTGTAGCTGGGGGTCGATGCCATCTGCTTGAAATTCGCGATCACCTCGGGGTTCGCCAGAATAGCCTTCACCTCCGCGTTCAAACGGTCAACGATCGGCTGCGGTGTCCCGCTCGGCGCGAACATGCCGATCCAAGAGATGATCTCGAAATCCTTGATCGTGTCGGAGATCGGAGGAATCTCGGGCGCCGCGTCCGAACGCGTCCGGCTAGTAACAGCAAGGGCGCGAAGCGTGCCGTCATTCTGCTGTGTTTGCGGGAGCATGACGGCGATAATATCCATCGCGACTTGCACGTGTCCCCCAAGCAGGCTGTTTGCGTTGTCGCCTGTGCTCCGGAACGGCACGTGGGTCATCTTCGTGTTAGTCACCTTCTGGAAAATCTCGAGCCCAAGATGCGAGCCGGTTCCAGTCCCAGCAGAGCCGAAGCTGATCTTGTTCGGATTCGCTCTGAGATACGCGATCAATTCCGATACCGAGCTAACCGGTAGGCTCTTGTGCACGACCAGCAGGTTCGGGAAAATCGCGATCAGCGAGATCGGCATGAAGTCCTTTTCAGGGTCGAAACTCTTGGTCATAGCCGTGAGCGGTGCCGTTACATGCGACCCGCCTGTTGCTACCAGAAGCGTGTAACCGTCATTTTCTGCCTTCGCTGCTTTGGCGCTGCCAATGCCGCCGCCGGCACCGCTGCGGTTTTCGACGATGACGGGCTGACCAAAATTTTCCTGCATGTGCAGTGCGAGAATGCGCGCAATGACGTCGGTTGACCCCCCGGCCGAAAATGGCACGATGAGCGTGATCTGCTTCTGGGGATAATTGCGGTCCTGTGCGATCGCCGATGACATAAGCATAAGGGAGGCGACACCGAGAAGACTCAAGAGCCGCATTCGCATAGTGAAACTCCACTTCTTTGTCCCGTTGACTTCGACCGTTCAGTCGGAATAGTTTTCTTACAACTAACCGGTTAGTCAAGCGCATTGATCGGGCTGTTTGGTGGTTTGATGTGCACCGCGGCACGGATGAATATGACGGTGCGATCTAACAGCCTTGCGTTGTTGATCGCCAGCCCGTCTAACTTCTGAATATTCCGTCAGACGAGAGAAACGTCGCAATGCTCGATAAATTTAAAAACGTGCCGTCCGCCCAGATGGAGGTGCGCGACGTCGGCGAGGCCATTGTCGCCTCCATGATCGCCGCAGGCATCGACCATCTGTTCTTTGCGTCGGGAACCGAGATGGGGTTCTACCAGGAAGCGATAGCCAAGGCTCGGGCGAAGGGCGCCAAAGCGCCCCGGCTGATCCTCATGACGCACGAATATCCGTGCCTTAACGCGGCGCTTGGTTACGCCGCCGTCAGCGGAAAGCCTGCGGTCACCACCGCGCATGTCGATGTCGGTACACAGCATCATGGCTGCGCGTTGCACACCGCATGGCGCAGCGGTCTGCCGGTGTTGATGACCGCCGGCGCGCCGGCAACCAGCCCCGTCGGATCTATGTATGGGTCGCGCGATGCCGCTCATTTTTGGCTCCAACAGACGTTCGACCAAAATGGCATCGTTCGTCAGTACACAAAGTGGGATCACCGTCTCGAATACCAGGACAATCCCGGACTGATGGTCAGCCGCGCGTTGCAGGTCGCGTGCACAGAGCCGCGCGGCCCCGTCTATCTCAGTCTGCCACGCGAAATCGTCTACCGCGAGATCGGTGAAACATCGTTCCCAACGCTTGCCGAACTCGGTGTGCCGAAACCGGCGGCGCCCGATCAGGACAGCATCGCAGAGATAGCCGAGCGTCTGGTCGGTGCCGAGAACCCCATGCTGGTCACCGGCGCGGGCCGAAATCCGGAAACCGTTCCGGCGCTCGTCGAGCTATGCGAACTGCTGGGTCTTCCCGTGATCCAGTGCGCATGGCAGACGTACATGCCCTTTCCCTTCGATCACCCTCTGTTCCAAGGAAAAAGCAGCCTTGCCGAGGCAGACGTGGTGGTTTCGATTAAATCCGAAATGCCCTGGATACCAGGACCCAACGCCCCGAATCCGTCCGCCTATGTTGCGGTCATCGACATCGATCCCGTGAAGCACAAAATTCCCACCTACGAACTTACGGCGCATCTGCGGGTGACATCCGACGCGCTGCTGGCTATCCGAGAACTCACGGCGGCGGTCAAACGATTGAAGCTGCCGGCGGAGCGGATCGCAGCGCGCAGCAAACACTGGACTGAAGCATCAGCCGAGCGCAGGAAGAGTATCGACGGCAATGCAATCGCCCTAAAGGGCAAAAAGCCGATCGATCCGGCATGGCTGGCCTATCAGATTGCGCAATTGCTCGATGACAATTCGCTCGTTGTCGACGACACGACAGGAGATCGCGTATTTCCCTATCTCCGCCTGAGCCGGCCGGGATCTTACTTCCACAATCCGGGTAGCGGTGGTGGCTACGCGCCGGGTGCCGCGCTCGGCGCCAAACTGGCGGCGCCGGACGGCGATGTCATCGCCCTCAGCGGCGATGGCTTCTATGTGTACGGATCGGCCGCGGCGGCGCTCTGGTCCGCGGCGCGCTACAACGCACCATATCTCACCATCGTCTTCCAAAATCGAAGTTACACCACAGCAACAGTTGCCGTTGCCCGGACCTACCCTGGTGAATTCGCGGCCGAGGCAGGTTTCGAGGATGGTTATCTCGAGCCCGCCATGGACTTTGCCAAGGAAGCCGAGTCCGCCGGTGCCTACGGAGAGAACGTGACCGATCCGGATGAGGTCGGCCCCGCTTTGAAACGCGGCCTGGAGCAAACCAGGTCGGGAAAATCGGCCGTGATCGCCGTCTGGCTTGGCCGCCTGCTTCAAAAGGATTAGAGCGTGGCGCAGCAATCAATGCTGGCGGACGAGCCGGTTGAATGGCCAACGCTGCCATGCGAATTCGACGACGCGCTCGCAGGTCGCGCAGCCATCGGCCTGCTCGCGCTCGCGAGTGACGGCGTCATCGAAAGCGAGTTGCGAAAGTTTCTCCCTGGGGATGGGGTCGCCGTCTACACCACGAGACTGCCCTGTATACCTGATACAACTCCGCCATCCCTGAGGTTGATGGAGCAGGGCATCGAGGAATGCGCCCGGCGGCGCGGCCCGCGCTGCATTCCACAGAAATGATCAATCACGTTCTTAAGCGCGATCGGGAGGTCAGCTGGTTCCATGGATGATCATCCGGTGGATATATGCGCAATTGCACCGGACGGGTCGCGGTTTCTGGCGGCCAATCAGGTTGGGTGCCTGCATAAGTTTCGGTTGAACATCTGATGGAGTGCTGAGCCTCAGCTGTGAACCAGTATAGGGCGCCGACGCCAGGTTAGTTCAGTAGGCCGGAAATCCAATCCGCTGCCTGCATTGCCCTCAGGCGTTCAAAGCCGCAAACTTTCACTTGCAAATTCTCGCTCCGAGAAGAAGTGTTTGCTCAGAATTCGGCGACTGATGGTCTTTTTCCCTAGGATCGATGCCAATGGGGATCCTACGAAAACGTCCTCGATTGTCTTCAGTTGTTCCCTTCGCCCGATATGGAGCGCGTCAAACAACCTTGGCGCATCAATTAGTTCGATTTTTATTTCCGGCAAAAGCTCTTCGACGTAGCCGATGGCGGTCTTCGTGAATTTCGAAGTAGTTGCAAACACTCCGTTGGTAAAGCGTTTAGAGACCAGCGCTCCCGTGAACTCCCTCAGCTTCTGAACTCCGATCGTATCCCTGTACCGCTTCACCTGCACGCCGGTCGTCGTTCCATCCTTGGTGAGGATTGCATCTATCCCGCCGTCTTTCGAGTAGCAAGTGACCGTTACGTCCCAGCCCATGTTGCGGAATATACTTGCTACGGTCTCCTCCATAAGACGTGGGTTCACGTCGAAGCGACGCTCGAACTTTGCAATCAGGTAGTCCTGAATCTCATCAATAGGTGCTGCAATATCGCTCACGTCCAGATCTTTGAGCGTCGCATGTGTCCAGTGCCAACCATGAATGAAGTCTGGATTGGAACCGGCGCGTGGCTTGATGTAACCCCTCTTGATTATCCGATAAAGCTTGATGAGCCACCACCCGCAAACCGTGCAGGAGATGCCACGGAAATCGGATTCCCAATTGTCTTCTCCGCGGTGTACATCACCCAAATACTTAAGATCAGAAAGAACCTCACCACAGTATGGGCATTAGAGTCACATGTCCAAACCGCTCCTGAACCGATGCCACATTGGCGCATTTATACTGCCAAACCGTCATCGCTCTATCCCCTTAGCCGTAACGAAAGTTCTCGCCGATTTCTGAGGGTCCGCGCGCAAATTCGGCCCACTACGTGAGCAAGTAGAACGATGCGCTTTCCACTAGTCGTATTTCTGGGATCCTTTTGGTCACTATCGCACTAAAGCGTCTTGATGAAGGGGTAGAGTTGCGGCTCATCCGCATAGAAGTGCATCTTGGTCAGGAGCTCTTTTTTTGCCCGCTGGGCGAAAGCGGTGAGTTCTTGCCGATCCCGGATGCAGCCCAATTCGCCTGCCATGGGAATGATGGGTTTGCCGTTGGCAATCGCGCGCCAGCATGGCAGCGAACGGTCGAAGGCGCTATCGGGCTTGCCGTCCTTCACCAACTGGCAAACGTCGTTGCTATCTCGCGCACGCCAGTACACTTGCGGAAACAGCGCGTCACTGGCCCCCACAAACTCCTTCCACGGCATGTGTGGCCTGCTCGCTGGATAGTCTTGGCCCGAGGTGGTGCCGAAGACGAAGTCGGCTCTGCCTGCGGCTTGCGCGGCTTTGCGGACGATCTTACCGAACGTTGTCGCCAGTTGCGCGACCGGAACATCAGTCCGGTTCCAGTCGTTATACGCGCCGTCTTGTTCGGAATTCCGGGTCGATAATGTAGCCGTCGAGACCCGCGGGAATGAGCGTCTGGGCAACATAGTTAGCCTCGTCCGTGGCAAAGCGGCCGCCCTGATTTTGGACGACGGCCGGCCACCGCCAAGAATAGACCCTGATGTTGGCGGCCTTGAAACGCGCCATGCAGGTGGTGAGCCGATTACTATCACTGCGGATGACCACGGCACCCGCGCCCATGAGCTGTGCGTTGTGAAACGTCCTGTTTTCGTCCTCTTGTGTATTCACGTAAACGATCCACAGACCCTTGTTTGCAAACTCTGCCATGAAAAACCCCCATTGCCGCCGACGTTCCAGCAAACCACGAGTGTTGTGACAGTACAATTGCGGATTGTGGAGCTATCCAACCGTATATCGACCAAGCCGCAGCTTTGACCTGGGGTCTTCGGAGGTCAGTTTTCGCCAAACCGCTGATTTTGGCACAGGCGAATTGCGCGGAATGAATTCACTCCGACCGGAGCAGCGGCCACAGCGAGCGAAAGGGCGAATGACCGAATTGAATTCATACAACCGGACTATTTCCTAAACGCCTTGCGCGCATCGTTCGAGAGACAAATCAACAGCTTTGCGTTCCGATCAGCGTCAGGATCCACGCCGAATATCACCTTTTCCGAGCAAGCGATTGTTTTCGGTTGCGATCAAAAAGGCTTGGTGAAAGAATGGTTGTGTTCACATTGCTGGGGCATTTCATGACGACGTGCGACCAATTTACGGACAATCTCCCTAACAATCTAATCGGACTGGGATCGGCACAGGTGGACGCGGTCAATTCCAGTGTTCAAATCTCGGGGACAGGCGGCCAATCATGCTACGTCCAGATCAAAAACAACTCGCCGCACCTGAGCCCCATCACAGTGCGCTATTATTCCGTCGGAGATGGCGGAATGCAGACAGATTTGTGCTCAACGAGTTACCAAATACTTTCGTTTAGCACGAATGTCTTCAAATACGCTGTTTTTGGCGACAAGATATTCTGGAACGTGGAAGTCAAACTCGCAGCGGATGTTGATGCAGCTCTTCTCCTGGTCAACGTGTCGGCGGATCCACCGCAATAACCCGCCCGCTCCGAACCGAGGCATGCATTGCGCATCGGCGCAATCGAACTGGCTACCGTCTGGACCTCGGATAAATGAGGACTGCAAACCAACTCTCGACGCGAATGGTGTCTTACTCACTTCTGGATTTTTGACTACTGATCAAATTGCTTGCGTGATGCATCCGCCTGAAGCCCTTCGGCGGCGCCCGTTAGCAAACTACTGTCGCGATCAAGCGTCAGGAAAAGATATTCTCTTCCCCGAGGCTGGATAGCAGTTGTCGAAAAGGCACATTACTTTGAAGAAAATCATCAAAGGCGGCTAAGGCCTCTGGCGCCGACTTGCACTGCAAAAAGCGGCGGCTCGGATATTCCCAAGTCGCCATGCGGGTATAACCTTCCGGCGCCGGTGCCCCTCCGAGCCCACCGCAAATAACCGCAAACCGTCGCGCTGCGAGGCCACAGCCAATGTCCAGGCGATCGCGCCATTCTCTGGATCCAGCCTGCTACTGCCAATAACTGCCGCGGGAATTGCACCGACGAGTGTAATATGAGAACTCTCGTGGATCATCATCGGACCTTTTCTGACTCTCATCGCGGCGCGCGCCTGCACACTATCCGCCAGGCATTTGTTCCCGGGAGATAATCTACCTTGCCTCAACGAAGATTTCGCCGTTCGCGGGCGGGTTTTCAGCCTTTGAACTATTTACGCTGCTATCGTCGGCCCGCTCCGCGTACCATTGCACGTTTGCAAAGCCTGAACCGTCAATCTCGACTGTTGCGGGCAGCTGCCGGTCCGTTGCATTGAGCCGCTTACGATTCCACCCCGACACGACCGGACTGCCTGCTTGGTTTAGATCGTTGAGCGTCACATAGTCGTCGAAATTATCACTGTTCGTAACGAGAATTTGTCCTTGAGCCATTACATTCTCCTAGTTTGCTTGGAAATTGCCAAATCATGTGCTCGTTGAAAACGATGACCCTTTGGAACGAGATCAAGTAACTGGTCCGTATGCACTGACATCTGCCTGCGATACTTTAGTTCGCAGAGACAGATGGCCCGGCAGCGGCCTTGGCCAGTAGATAAGTGGCATGACTTACCGCTAGCATGATTGCCATCGTCGATCCCACAGGCGGTAACGCTCCGACTAGGACGTCGACATTTCGGATCGCAAGCAGTATCTCTTGCGGCGCTAGGTCGCGCATGACAGCGAAGATCGCATTGCCATACGTTATCAGCAGACCTGCAGTGACCAAAACCATCTGCACGCGCGAGATGTCGATTTTGTCCTTGGTCTCCGCGTCTTCGCCGAGGAACCAATCGGCGATCGATGCGCGGTGCGCGGGATCGTAGCCCGCCACCGGACTCTGAAAAATCCGACGCCGCCGATCGTGGTCGACTTATCGCTGGCAACGCCTGTCGGCGAGTCCGGCGTGCTGCCCTTGAGTGACTTGATTAACACCGACAGAACCGTCGAACCAAAGGAGATGCCTAATACTTCCCAAATTCCATCCGGAACAATCGGAAAGAACCCTCTGACGACGGCCACCGGCTGCGTTGCATCTTTTGCTAGTTGGGGGAAATAGCGAACCATTTCGGAGACCAGCCCACCGTTGAAGATCGCAATTGCGACGACACTCGTCAACACCAGTATTGTCCAGAACGTCACTTGGGCGAGCGCCAGCGAATAGCGCCCGTTGGGGCTGATCAATGCGCCAAGCGGCGTTCCGTTGACGCCCCTGCCCAATCCGATCATCACCATGACAACGCCAAGCATCATCAGCGATGTCGGGATACCAAGCGACACGGTCTGGGTACCACTTGTTGGCAGGTGCCAGCTCAAGAACCACCAGGACACCGATTGCACCACGTTTCCGATCCAGCTGTCGGCCTTGATCACAAGATTTTTCGACGCATAATCCACTGCGCTTCCGAGCAGGCTGAGACACAGTGCCTCCTGCGTTCTGTCGCGTGGCGGTGGCGCCTGGCCATTTTGACGGGGAGGCATCGTGCCCGGCACAGCCGGCCTTTCGTCGTTGGCCCATTTGGTTAGGTAAAGGGTGCACTCCGGGCCGTTGTTTGAAAGAAAGCCGGAAAGTTTGTCGTTAAGGGTTTTCTGCACGGCCTTCAATTCGTCGGCCTTCTTGTCCTTCACGTTGAGTTCGTCCCCCGTCGCGCAAAACTTCGTCTGGTCCGCGGCGGCGTCATTTGGACACGCCGGCAATTTCAGCGTTTGGCTGAAAGCCTCACTTGCCCCGACCAGGCGGTTGTTCATCAGGTCAAAGGCCTGACTGAAACTGCTAGCAGTCCACAGCAAGCTAAACGCTGCGAGAAAAAAACACTGCACCGCCGGAAAGTCCGATCCACCAATTCAGGCTACGATACCATGGTCCAGCCGGCACGGCGGCAACCTTAGTGGCCTGGTTTGCAGCGCCCAAAATACCGGTCCCGGTGAGCACGTTGACCATCACGGGGCGATCGCCGTCTCCATCGACAACTCGGCGCGCGAACACATCGATCGCGCGTCCCCCGCCAACGGACTGGAAGCGGCCGTGATAGGTTATGCCGGCGACCGGCATCGTTGCCCAAGGCGCAGGAGGCGGCGGCGTCGCGCTCAGTTTCGGTCGATCGGTGTTTTCGCCGGCTTCCCAAAAAATCAGACGGTATTGCGGCGGAACGGCGTTTTGCGCCACCTCGCAAATCAAAAACAAGCCGAGGACAGTTTCGCGATAAAGGCTTTCCTTATCGGGCGGCGGCTCCCGGCGCTCGAACCCTTCGCCATTCGTAGACGCCGCAAGCTGTGCGACCAGACGGCGCACATCGTTGACGTCGCCGCTGCCGTCGGCCTTGCCGAACCCTAATGCCTTTGTCTCTGCCCAAACAATCTGGGCGAGTTCGCCCGATCCCAATGGCATGTGCCCCCCAAGCGAGACTGAAAATTGTTTTCCCACGAGCGATGGATGGCGTCGCGAAACGACGGTGACGCCAGATCAAAAAAATGCGCGGCCCTAGCCGATTGAACAGAATGCTAATAAATACCTCAGCGCTAGTCAACCGAAGGTCGAAGCACGGAAAAATAACCCTTGCGCACGGACGCGTCCTGCATCAACCTGCAGGGGTACTACGCGCCTTTTTTGATTGATCATTATCAAGCGCCGGCTTCGGATGCACAGACCGGAGAACGATTATGAGCACAGTACCCGTTTATTTGGCATTTCGCGTTTTCGGTAATTTTCACTGGCCTCCGGTTCGCACCGATTTCGACTCCTCGACCAACGACACCGGCAAGACGCTCCAGAAGGGCGTCGTGGAGATTTACTTCGCGCCTCCGGGCTCGGGCGTCACCGACGATCTGGTCGCCTATCTGCGGTGGACCGCCAGGAATGACGATCTCGCTCCATTAACTCCGGATTTCCTGACCGACGTCAACTCGGCCGTAGACATCAATGCATCGGACGACGCGCTGAACCAGGCGCTGAGCGACCCGCAGCACCCCGGCCAAGCCGTCTTTCGCCTGACGAATACCACGCCGCAAGCGGGCAAAGAACGACGCCTGCTGTTTCGCGGGGCTTTCCTGTTCGATCAGTTCGCGCTCGACGCGACACGCAACTCCGCCGATCCGGGTAAGTCGAACACCCCGGCGCTGGACTTGCGTTGGGTCCTGGCCCGGACGTTCACGCACTACAACAAGAACGGGGTGTTCGGCAGCAACTTCTTCAGCGAGATGGTGATCGGCCAACCCGGCGACACCCAGGCGAGCGGCTGTAGTATCCGCTTCAACCTGGCGCTTCCTACTCCGGGCGCCCAGTCGGGCGACGACACCCACCGCTGCTATGCGTTGCCCTTTGCCGCAATCTTCTCGCCCAAGATGAAAATGCCGGCTCCGTCGGCCCCCTCCGCTGCTGCGGCGGCGGCTAGCTTCATTGCAGGACCGGGCCCAAGCAACTCGCTGTTCGACGGGCCCGCCGTGACGGTGCCGCCGAAGGTAAAGGACGCCCAACTCGGACAATTCGGATTCTGCGCAGGCGTGGGTGCCGGCACCGACGAGTTTCTCTATTTCCCGCGATACACGCATGGCGGCGACTTCCGCTTCAACTCGTTCTGGCCGACCAGCCCTCAGGCCTTCGTCCAGGATTTCCTCGGAAAGCTGTCTCAACCGGCGTCGGTCGTGCAGCCAGAGAAGTATCTGTCGCTCGACACCAATGCCCAGAACGCCCAGGGCGAATTGTCTCACAGCGTCCGCTTCCGGGTCGACGGCGGGCGAACAGTCATGACGTTCCGGACCACCGTCACAGTGCCGGCCCTCCCCTCGCCCACGCCCGCGCTCCTGACGCCCGATCTGAGAGTGGATTGGGGCATTGACCGGCCGCTGTCGTTCCAGCTGCACGTGCCGCACCGCGACGAGTGGCTGCACACGCGGACGGATACGCTGCACATCGATCGGGAGATCGCTTACACCATCGCGGACCAGGCCATCTGGTCATTTGCTGCCGATGCGCCCGCCCGGCCTGCCGCGGGCGGTGACATCACGGTGCGTATCGGCTTCGCGGAAAAACGCAACGACGGGAACGCGACAGGGGTCGTCTATCTCAAGGACCTGTTCGACCGCGCAACGGCCGCGACGCAGCTCCCGCGCGGCGACTTGCGCAACATCGCAGACGGCCAACCGCAATCGATACTGCCGTCGTTCGGCATGACGTGGCCGACCTTGCCGGACTTCGGCGGGTCGCCTGATCCCACTACGCCGCGCTTCCTGCTGTGTGGCGCCATGCAGTTCGATTTCCAGCGACCGTCAACGGTCGGTGGAATGATCAGCTGGAAACAGAAATTCCCCACCCGGAAGATCTGGGCCGGTCTCGACCTCGATCTCGGACTTTGGCCGGACGCCCACAACATCAATATCGACGAACAGGACGGTGTCGTACCGGGACGCATCAATGTCACGCTCTCACCGGTTTCGTTCTCCTATACGACCGATCCGCTGAAGGTCTCGCTGGTCGCCGATCCGACCATGCCTTCCGGCGATCCGTCGCGATGGGGCCGATTCCGGATTGCACCCGCGAAGGCCACGAGCGCGCCGCTGACGGCCCGGCTGGGAGGGCTCGAATTCAGCGCGACGACGGCCGACAATCACGGCGTCTACAACGACACTCGCGACGAAGACTATAGCTATTGGCGCTTCGGCGATCGATCCGTCGCCGGCTCGGCGGCGACCAATGCCGACCTGCGGCTTCGCCTTCCCATTGCAACGATCCGACCAATCGTCACCGATACGGCGTGGGGCGACCGCAGCGGCGGGCCTGCGCCGTTGCTGATTCCGCTCGGCGCAAGTGCGGGGAGCGGCCAATTCCTGCTCGATCTGCGCGAGACGGTCGCTCAATACGACGACCGCCATCTGACAGCTTCGATATACGATACCGGCGAAGGATCCAGCGACAGCGGCGACTATGTCATTCTTTCGGAGCAACCCTTCAGCATCATCCGCCTGCACTCCCAGCCGCTGCAAGATCGCGGCACCCAGGACAACACGCTGGTGGCGACGTTCGACAGCGACACCCGCCAGTGGCAGGTGAAGCTTACCGCCGAGACCTATCATTACGCGTTTCCGCCTCAGGTCGCCGGCGAAAGCATGGACAAGCCGCGACGACTGGAGATCGCGGATTACAACCCCGCACCTGCGACCATGACGGGAATGCCACCCGCCACGGCGCCGGTTGACCTCAGCCCGCCCAATGACGCCAACGGCAAACCGTCCGATCCGAACAATCATCCCTTTGCGGTCGAGTTCAGACTGACGCCGTCGGCCGAAATCTGGATCCAGCCGAGCGATCTCGAACGAGGCTATTTCCTGCCGGAATGGGCAAGCCATGAAATATTCCGCCAGCGCGGCGACCTCGGCGTCGGCGCCGCCATGGTCGGGCTGCGCGGTGAATTTCTCTATGGCCTCAGCGTCGGCATCGACCCCTCTCGCGAGACCGGGGCCGCCCGTTCGGCGCGGGTCGCAGAAATCGAGGCGCTGCTCGGCAAGCCGCCGCGCAAGCTTGGCGTCGCGAACACCAGCACGGCGCTGGCCAGACGCTGGACAGCGCTGGACCAGGTTATCGCCCGCCGACCGGAGCGGATCGAAATTTGGGCCCAGGATCCGAATTCATCGGTGCCGCTTGCGCCCGCCAAGTTTTCCGATGGTGTGACGTTCTCGCTTCGCGAGACGGCACTGCATCGGCCGGCCCTTCCGCTTTCCAAGGACGAACTCAACGGACTGGATCAGCCCCATGGCAAGCCGCGTGTCTCGAACAACGGCCTGAGTGGGGGCGCGTTGTGGCCGCTCGAATCGAAGAATTTCTTCAATTCGATGATCCAGAACCCGACCTCGGGCGGCGGCACCATCGAGCAGATCGCGCTTTCGCCGATAGGCGGCGACGCCAATCAGAAAGCCGAATTTCTGAACGGCAAGGTGCGGATCATTTCGGAAACGCGCAACGGCTTCGTGCAACGGCACAAGATCGAGATCATCGGGCGCATCTCGGTGTTCTGGCACTGGGCCAAATACGTCGTCGTCTACGAGCGAACGGTGAACCCATCCGCGCAATTCACGCCGGACGGCGGCGTCGGAAGACGGACGCGCCGGCCGGTGCTGCGCAAGGTCAGCGAATACATCTACATCCGCCAGCCGCAAGGCATCCGCCGCTATCCCGATTTTCCGGCGGCCGGACCGATCAGTGCCGGTCTGCTCAAGGCGGTAAAGTTCAACTCCATCACGATCAACGTCGATAGCGCCTGGAGCGAAGACGTCGGGCAGTATGGCTGGCGGATTCCGCTCTGGAACCGCGACGCGGCACGGCGGCGGCCTCAGGTCTATCCACGCCCCGACATCGCCTTCTCCACCTTCGCGGAGGGACAGGGAGACGAAGCCGAAACGTCGCAGGAGTGCATCGAGCCGGATAACATCTACTTCTACGCTGACGCTTCCCCGATCACCGGAGCAGATACCGACGGCTGGCCATCGCTGGCTGGTATCGACTGCTCAATGCTGCCGCCGCCGACCGCTGACTTTCAGCGCAAGCTGAAATCGACCGATAAAACGGACACCAAGCCGAGCGCGCCGAGGATTCCGCGAGGTCATCGCCGCTTTACCTGGCGACTGGCGCCGCCGTCGAAGAAGACGGCGCTTAATGCCGGACGCAGCGACAAGCCGCTGTTTGCCGGGCTTGAGTCGATCACGTTCATGCGTTCGAACGAGGCGCAGTCATCGGCAAGTCTCAAATCAGCGGTCGATGCTTCCGATCAACTGAGCGCTCCTACGGTAAATCCTGCACAAAAATTGCCGATCTGGAACCCGAACGGTACCCCTCCCGCCCAATTCGCGACTGTTGGCACGACGCTCAACGATTTCCTCAACGCAGCGCACGCCCATACACCGGACCTGCCGACCATCACGGCCAAGGCCAATGCTCTCAAGACTGAGCTCAACAAGATTGGCTCCGCATTGGCCACGGACCCGGTGCTGTCGCAATACGTCGGCGCCGCCAAGAAGAACGCCGACGCACTGAAGAACATCCGCACCTTTGCCGGCAACGCTCCACAGCAGTGCGAGCAACTTGCCGACGACTTTGTCGGATCAATCAAGCGCAAGGAATTGCTGATCATCGATGCCATCCAGACGTGGCAGGCTTCCGATCCCCTGCCGCTGATCAATCAGCCCTTTCCGAAGACGCGGGCAAAACTGGTCGACTTCGTGGCGGATTTGCTCAAGCACCCGCTCGACGCCGCTTTGTCAGGGGCCGGGGCCGACATCGGAAGGGCAAACGTCGGCATCGAGAAGGCCCGCAGCATCGTCCAGGGCTTCTACGACGAGATCGTGGGCGCCAAGGACAATGTCTCGCGCCAGCTCGTCGCGTTCAAGAATTCCTACAATGACGGGAAGCCATGGTCCGATTCCCGTGTCGCCGATCTTCAGACCAAGCTCCTTTCCCAGGGTGCAGCCGCCTTTCACGCCATTCAAACGGCGGTCGAGGAAGCCCAGGTTTGCCTGACCAGCGAACTCACCGGTTTTGCGCAGGGCATCGCCAACGTCGTTCAGCATCTGATGGATGCCATCGCGGCTAGCGGCGCCGATATCCAGACCAACTTTGCTGCGAACTGGAAGCTGCTCGCCACCTATCTCCAGGAGGCCATCAAGCGCATCGATGCCGTGTTGAAGGACGCGGCAGGTCACGACCAATTCCAGTTCCTCGACGACAAGCTGATGGATCTGAAAGCCAGGGCAGCCGCGAAGTTCGGCAACCAGTACGACGCCGACTTCGAGGGAATCCGGAACGGCTTGAGTAACCTGAAGCAAGGCCTCATGGGTATCAGGGCCTGGCTGGTGATACAGCAAACGGCCCCTGCGGCAGCGACCTCGGTCATCACTGAAGCCGTTCGTCGCGGTCAGGCAGCTCTCGGCCCCCTGGTGTCGGTGACACGCGATGCGATCGCCCTCCTCGGCAAGTTGCAGGGACAGATCGACGTTGCCGCCGATCAAGTCATCGCTGACCTCAACGACGCCGTCGCGACCTTCAACGATCTCGGCACACGGACTTTCTCGCTTGTGAGCAACTTCGACGGCGCCATCGACGGGGTGGTTGACGAGATGGTCGACGAAGTTTCGACCTCGCTCGAAGGCATTGTCGCGCAGATCACCCCGCTGTTCGGTCAGATCAACGTCGAGGCCGACCGTCTGAAGAGTCAGATTTCGCGCCTCCAGACTGCAGTCGGGCCCGACGCAGTCAGCGAGTTTCTCAAGCAAAACGTTTTGACGAAGGCGGTCGACGCGGCGCTGTCCGGCGTTACTGACGACGAGCTCAAGAGCTACACCGACGCCGAGCGCGCTCGCCTGACGCTTCTGATCGGAGACCTCAGCGGTTACGTCCAGCAACAGTTGGAGACCCTGACCGACACGGCGCTTGGCACCGCCAAAGACCAAGTGGTCTCGGTCTGCAACCTGGTTGGATCGGGTTTGAAGCAAGGCTACGACCTGCTCGACGATATGACAAAGGAGGTTCAGCGCCGCATTGCTGCAATCGGAAGCCAGATCGACGCGGCCCTTGGGGATCCAAAGGAGGCATTAACGAAGATCGTCGCGTTCGCCGAGGGTTTCGCGGCGGACGTGCGTCAGATCAACAACGACATCGCCACCTCCTACGCATCGGCGACGGGCTATGGCAACCGCGTGCTCGAGGCGGCCGGCAACCTCGGCTCCGGCGGCATCGGCGCGGTGCCGGGAAACATTCTCCGGCTCTACGCGGCGGGTGCTTCGGCGCCGACCTTGCCCAACCTCGATTTCGACCGCGAACGGCTGGGTTATTATTACAGCCAGCTCAAGAACGTCATCGATACGACGCCTGCGGAAGCCTGGTTCGGCAGACTGGGCGACGAACTGAAGGCGCTCGGCCTCAACCTTCCGTTCAGCAAGCTCGGCGACGGCATCCTGCCTGACGATCTTTCCAATTTCGATATCAGCCGCATCTTCAAGAACTTCAGCGGCATGAAGCTCGACAAACTGTTCCAGGGATACAAGCTGCCGCCCGGCGCCAAGGACGCGATCAAGCTCACGCATGCGTTCGACAAGGCCCAGGCGCGTGCCTGGGTCGAGATCGACGTCGACCTACCGATGACTGACCGGAAGGCGATGTTCAGCATCGGTCCGTTCGAGCTCGACTACGTCAACAGCCGCTTCGTCGCGATGGTCCGCTGGAAGCGTCCAAGGACACCAATTCGGTCAACCAGATCGGCCGCGCCACGCTGACCACGGATCTCGAGGCCATTGTCGGCGGCGAGACCATGGTGACCTTCCGCCAGGTCGGCCTGCACTACGAGAAATCGAGCGGTCTCAAGGTCGACTTCGACCCGAAGAAGATACAGCTCAACGCGATCTTCCAGTTCATCGAGGACACCCTGGGCTCGATCTTCCCGGACGAACTCGGCGGGCTGAAGATCATCAAGGAGTACGGAATTCCGGTCGGCATCGAGCATGACTTTTCGATGCCGCCGATCAGCCTCAATTACGCGACCAGCGGCGTCAGCAACATCGCGATCAGCAACCGCTTCGGACTCGTCGCGTTCCCCGAATTCGTGATCTACGACCGCTTCTCGCTGAGCCGTCCCGAACTGCCGTTCATCTTCTCTATCTTCATCATCGGCGGGACCGGATACATCACCGTCGATGCCGAGTACCATCCGTTCCAGGACGACGGGCTCATGGTGATGGTCGAGGCAGCCGCCGGAGGATCGGCGCAACTCGGCTTCGCCTTCGGGCCCGTGAGTGGTCAGGTGCTGATCACCCTGAGCGTTGCGCTGGCCTACAAGAAGACCTTCGGCAGGCCGGGCGGAGGCCTCACCATTTCGCTGGTATTGCTCGTCGCAGGCAATGTCGATATTGCCGGCATCGTTACCATCTACATCGGTCTGCTGTTGCGGATGTCCTATCAGGACAATGGCGCGATCGACGCAACGGGCACGCTGACGGTGACCATTCACATCACGCGTTTCTTCAAGATCGAGGTCAGCGCCAACGTCCAGTACCGGCTGCGTGGGGGCCAGTCCCAGACCACTTCCTCGGTTCACGCCAATGCCGGGGTCAACTCCGCGGCGGTCGCCGATGCGGCCTCGTCGGCCGGAAAACTCCTGGATGCGCGGGGCTGAGCCATGACCGACACGATCATCTGCACCGCCATCCGCCAGCCGCCCGCGTTCCATCAGAACGCACCCAAATATCCGGTGGCAGTCAACTTGAACTACGACTGCCGGATGCCCGAGAGCAACTCCAAGGATCGCTTCGCGGCCTTCCTCAGGGCACTCCCCACCGCGACGTTCCAGGTCTTTCGTGTGGTGGTTCCGCCGCCGCCGGCACCGACGCCACCTACGCCAGCGCCGCTACCGTTTCCGACCTGGCCGTTCCAGCCTGCGGCATGGACCGCCTCGACGGACAATACGCCGTCCGGGTAATTTGTTTAAAATTTTCACAATTAGTACAAAAATCCTATTCTCTATGCCAGTCTATGGATACACTGAAGCTGATTCCTACTGAGTCACACTTATTAAATATAGCGTATAATATATTCATAGCGATAAATATATTCATCTGTCGAGTCTCTCATTGGTGTCGATCGACAGTAGATCACGTCAGTGAAATTCATATTTTTATGTCATTTTAAATAATTTTTAGCTAGCGCTTGCACAGTAGAACTTGCAGGTTTTCACATCACATCCCACATTAAAATGCACCATTTCATATCCAATTATTTAAAAAAATCTTGGGGAGGGGTGCAGTAGCCCCCCTCCCCAAACCCCACCCCCCTTTGCGCCGGGCGATGTTCAGCCCCCCCTAGCCATTTCGGCTGGTTGCGCCACTGCTAGCAAGTGGCCCGCGAGAGTATGGCGTTTGGCCCGCGAGCGAAATTTTTTCCATTTGCACCCCCCCCCCCCCCGGTCAAGAGGTCTCAGTCGTCGAGAAATTGGGACATTAGTGGCCCGCCAAGATTTTTTGAGCTTTTTTTTGGCCCGCGGCCAAAAGTATTTGAGAAGCACTGCCATAGGGCCACTGCTCTTTAATTAATATGGCCAGGATTTGTACTCAGCAGCTGACACGCATTGTCAAGATCATACAGTAATGCAAAGGGCTTCTGGTCACACGTAG
>CAWHFI010000009.1:0-265139 GCA_963828645.1 uncultured Alphaproteobacteria bacterium
AGTCGAGCACGACGCCGTCCTCGGTGGGTATGATTTCGTCCATCCCAAATGCCGTCGACGAAACCGCGGCAAGCCGCGGCCGCCAGTAGGCTTCAAGTGCGGTCCGGCCCGTGTGGACAGGCCCGCCTTCGCATTTGCATTCAAGGGTCGATTCCGGCGCGTACAGATCAAGAAGCGCATCCAGATTGCGCGCTCGGCACGCGTCCAGCCAATCGACGACAATAGCTACCTGGTCAAAATCATTCGGCAAGTTCAACATCCGATTCGGTTGGTTCCATCAGGCTCACGCCGCAGTCATTGGCGATCGAATAGGTTTTTCGACGTGAATAGCCGGTGAATACCAAACGAACTGAAATTAAGAATGGGAAAGGTTGGAACCCGTTTGCCTCTGCGCCCGCCACCACACGCCGAATGCGATCACCACGGCAGCCGCCAGCCCGAACCAGGTGATGGCGTATTGCATATGATCGTCCTTGAGATGGACCTCAAGCGGGCCGGGCTTCGGGATGCCGCTCGCCGGCACCGGCGTCTCCAGATCGATATAGAACGGCGCGACCTCGCCCCAGCCCAGCACATGCGCCATGGAAAAATGATCGCGGGTGAACCACAGCCGCTTGGCGATGTTTTCCGCCGGCGTCAGCACGCCGGCTTTCTCGGGAAAACGAAGGTAGCCGGTCAGCGTCACCGGCGCTCCGGTGATGAGCCGCGCACCGCGCGATCCTCAACGCGCGCGATCCTGCATGGTGTTCTGCACGAAGCCGGCATTGATCACGACGATCTCGCCGCTCGGCCAGCCGCGCCGGCAGGAAGGCCCAGGTGCCGGGACCGGAAATATCGCTCGCGAACCGCGGAGCCGGAACTGTAGACCATCGCATCCGGCGCGGTCTCATAGGTCGCGGTAAAACTGACGCGGCGGAATTCATCGCGTGTCGGGCTTGCAGCGCGCTCCACTGCGCAGGCGGCGGCAGCGCTTCCGGCGCGGCGGCGAGGCGCTCGGTCAGGGCCGCGATCAGCGCGTGCTTCTCGGCCCGGCGCTGCAACTGCCAGACGCCGAGGCCGACGAACAGCGCCACCATCGACAAGCGTGAAAATGCCAAAGCCGGCGATGCCGCGGCGGTGTTGCGGAACTCGCGGTCATTTCGGCTCGCGATCGATCAGCCGGCCTTCCGCGGCCTTGTGATGGAACTGCAGCGCGATCAGCAGCGACTTCATCGAGCGCAGCGGCAGCAGCGTGGTCGCCAAGGATCAGCGGCAGCCACAGATGCCGCGTGCACCCAGAACGGCGGCTGGTATTTGACCTCGACGATCAGCGCGCAGCCGACCACGATGGCGCCGGCGATCATGATGATGAAGACGCCGGGCCGTCGCCGGCATCGATGAAGGCATAGTCGAGCCCGCAGGCCTCGCAAGCCGGCCGCAGGTCGAGGAAGCCCGCGTATAGTTTGCCCTTGCCGCAGCGCGGACATTTGCAGGCAAGCCCGCGCAGCGCGCTCTGGGTGACAGTGGGTAGGGTTTCGTCGGGCATGCGGCGTCCTTTCCTTCTCCCCTTGCGGGAGAAGGTGCCTTCGCAAAGCGAAGGCGGATGAGGGGTCTCTATCCGCGGAGACAGACCCCTCATCCGTCTCGAATTTCGCTGCGCTCATTCGAGCCACCTTCTCCCGCAAGGGGAGAAGGGAAAGCAAAAGGGCGGCCCTGCGGCCGCCCTCTTGTAGCACGTAAGCTGTCGAGTTCAATGCGCGCCGTGCGCCATGGTTTCGGCGCCGTGGCCCCAGACGTAGATGCAGATGAACAGGAACAGCCACACCACGTCGACGAAATGCCAGTACCAGGCGGCGAATTCGAAGCCGAGATGCTGGGTCGGGGTGAAGTGCCCGGCATAGGCCCGGAACAGGCAGACGATCAGGAAGATCGAGCCGACCAGCACGTGGAAACCGTGAAAGCCGGTCGCCATGAAGAAGGTCGCGCCGTAGATGTTGCCGGCGAAGCTGAACGCGGCATGGCTGTATTCATAGGCCTGCACGCAGGTAAAGGACACGCCGAGCGCGATGGTCAGGATCAGGCCGTATTTCAGGCCCTTGCGGTCGTCCTCCAGCAGCGCGTGATGCGCCCAGGTCACCGTGGTGCCCGAGGTCAGCAGCAGCAGCGTATTCAGCAGCGGCAGATGCCAGGGATCGAAGGTCTCGATGCCCTTGGGCGGCCACACGCCCGCCGAACAGCGCGTCGCGGGTGGCGTGCACGGGATCGCCGGGGAACAGCGACGAATTGAAGAAGGCCCAGAACCAGGCGACAAAGAACATCACCTCGGAGGCGATGAACAGGATCATGCCGTAGCGGTGGCTGATCTGCACCACGCGGGTGTGGTCGCCCTTGTACTGCGCTTCGCGGATCACATCCGCCCACCAGCTCGCCATGGTGTAGAGCACGCCGATGGTGCCGATGCCGAAAACGATCGGCGCGGCCGCGAACAGATGATGCATCCAGCTGATCGCGCCGACCGCCATGATGAAGGCCGAGACCGAGCCGACGATCGGCCACGGGCTCGGATCGACGAGGTGGTAGTCGTGGTGCTTGACTTGCGCCGTAGCCATTGCGGTCTCTCCGTTAGCGGTGCCGTGCCATTCGGCACGTATTCGTCTCAAAAATCAAATGCTCCAGATCGCAGTGATCGAGGTTCCCGCGTCAGAGGTTTCCCTTGCGCTTGTCCGGCTCGCTCGCCGCCAGCGGCTTCGGCGCCGGATCGCGCACGGGGTAGAAGGTATAGGACAGCGTGATGGTGTTCAGCCCGTCATTGTCGCTGTCCGCCACGATCGAAGGATCGACATAGAACACCACCGGCATCTCGCGTTTCTCGCCGGGCGCCATGGTCTGCTCGGTGAAGCAGAAGCAGTTGATCTTCTCGAAATACGCGCCGACCGTCAGCGGCGCCACATTGTAGGCGGCCTGCCCGGTCGTGGTCCGCGCCGACTGGTTGGTCACGGTGTAGAACACGGTGACGACTTCGCCGATCTTGACCTCGATTTCGGTCTGCTCCGGCTCGAATTTCCACGGCAGGCCGGCCGCGACATTGGAATCGAAGCGCACCGCGATCTTGCGCGCCAGCGGCGCCGACTGACGGCGCCGAGGTCGCGACCTGCGTGGTGCCGTTGAAGCCGGTGGCGCGGCAGAACCAGTTGTAGAACGGCACCGCCGCATAGGACGCGCCGACCATCAGCACCACGACGAAGCCGCAGATCGCGGCCACCATCGCATCGCGGCCAAGCCCGCGGCGCGGCGTCGCGTTGCGGGGCTTTCGGCTGGCTTTTGCGGCATGGTCGGCTTGTTTCCATGTCGATCACCTATCACATCGGCCGCACCAGCACGGCCGGCCCCTTGACCAGGGTGACCGCGAAAAACAGCACGACCAGGACGCCGAGCGCCAGCGCGATGGCGATCGAACGCTGGCGGCGGCTTTTCTTCTGCGCCTCGGTGAGGACGATTCCATCTGGCTCCTGCTTGTCGTCCATTGCCTCGCCATGCGCCCCCTACCAGATCGACGGCGCGACGGCGTGAACGACGACCTCGAGCAGCAAGGTCGCGAACAGCGCAAACAGATAAAGGATCGAGAACGCGAACAGCTTTCGGGTCGCGCGCGACGCCTCGACGCCCTCGCGATGCCGGTAGACGCTGGATCGCGAGCGCACAGCATCCCGGCGCCGAGAACCAGCGAGGCGATGCCATAGACCGCATCGAAATAGCCGAGCGGCCAGGGCGCGACGGCGACCGCGACCAGCACGATGGTATAGAGCAGGATCTGCAGCCGCGTGGCGTCGGGACCGGCGACGACCGGCAGCATCGGCACGCCGGCGCGCGCGTAATCGTCGTTGCGGAACAGCGCCAGCGCCCAGAAATGCGGCGGGGTCCAGAAGAAGATGATCAGGAACAGCAGCAGCGGCTCGACCGACAGCGAGCCGGTCGCCGCCGCCCACGCCACCACCGGCGGCAGCGCACCGGCGGCGCCGCCGATCACGATGTTCTGCGCGGTCCAGCGCTTCAGCGCGATGGTGTAGATCACGACATAGAAGAAGATCGTGAAGGCGAGCAGCGCGCCGGCGAACCAGTTGACCAGGATGCCGAGCGTCATCACCGAGAAGAACGCCAGAGTCATGCCGAACGCGAGCGCTTCCGGCCGGGTGACGCGGCCGCGCGGGATCGGCCGGTTGGCGGTGCGCGACATCAGCGCGTCGATATCGCTCTCGTACCACATGTTCAGCGCGCCCGAGGCGCCGGCGCCGACCGCGATGCAGAGGATCGAGGTGAAGGCCAGCACCGGATGGACGTGAACCGGCGCGATCACGAGGCCGACCAGCGCGGTGAAGATCACCAGCGACATCACCCGCGGCTTCAGCAGCGCGATGTAGTCGGCGACATCGGCCTCGGAAATCCGGGGCGACAGTTCGATGGCGTTGTGATCGACAACCGACAAGATGGTCTCGCTTCCTTGAGTGCGCGGCGCAATCGAGCGCGCCGCGCTATTCGCATCACTGCACGCGCGGCAGCACTTCGAACTGATGGAACGGCGGCGGCGACGGCAGCGTCCATTCCAGCGTGGTGGCGCCGACGCCCCACGGATTGTCGGCGGCCTGCTCCTTGCGCACGAACGCATCGATCACGCCGTAGAGGAAGATCAGCACGCCGAAGCCCGAAATGTAGGAGCCGATCGAGGACACCAAATTCCAGCCGGCGAACGCGTCGGGATAGTCGACGTAGCGGCGCGGCATGCCGGACAGGCCGAGGAAGTGCTGCGGGAAGAACACCAGGTTGACGCCGATGAAGGTGAACCAGAAGTGCAGCTTGCCGATGGTCTCCGAATACATGTAGCCGGACATTTTCGGGAACCAGTAGTACCAGCCGGCGAAGATCGCGAACACCGCGCCCAGCGACAGCACGTAGTGGAAGTGCGCGACCACGTAATAGGTGTCCTGCAGCACGCGATCGACGCCGGCATTGGCCAGCACCACGCCGGTGACGCCGCCGAGCGTAAACAGGAAGATGAAGCCGATCGCCCACAGCATCGGCGTCTTGAACTCGATCGAGCCGCCCCACATGGTGGCGATCCAGGAGAAGATCTTCACGCCGGTCGGCACCGCGATCACCATGGTGGCGGCGACGAAATAGGCCTGCGTCGCCGAGGACATGCCGACGGTGTACATGTGGTGCGCCCACACCACGAAGCCGATGCCGCCGATCGCGACCATCGCATAGGCCATGCCGAGATAGCCGAACACCGGCTTCTTCGAGAAGGTCGAGACGATCTGGCTGATCATGCCGAAGCCCGGCAGGATCAGGATGTACACTTCGGGATGGCCGAAGAACCAGAACAGATGCTGGAACAGCACCGGATCGCCGCCGCCGTCGGCGGAGAAGAAGGTGGTGCCGAAATTGCGGTCGGTCAGCAGCATGGTGATGGCGCCGGCCAGCACCGGCAGCGCCAGCAGCAGCAGGAACACCGTGACCAGGATCGACCACACGAACAGCGGCATCTTGTGCAGGGTCATGCCCGGCGCGCGCATGTTGAAGATCGTGGTGATGAAGTTGATGGCGCCGAGGATCGACGAGGCGCCGGCCAGATGCAGCGACAGGATCGCGAAATCGACCGCCGGTCCCGGGATGGCCCGTGGTCGACAGCGGCGCATAGATGGTCCAGCCCGCGCCGACGCCGTTGGCGCCCGGCTCACCCTCGACGAAGGTCGAGATCAGCAGCAGCGCGAACGAGGCCGGCAGCAGCCAGAACGAGATGTTGTTCATGCGCGGGAACGCCATGTCGGGCGCGCCGATCATCAGCGGCACGAACCAGTTGCCGAAGCCGCCGATCATCGCCGGCATCACCATGAAGAAGATCATGATCAGGCCGTGCGAGGTCACGAACACGTTGTAGGTATGGGTCTCGTGGAAGATCTGGATGCCGGGATACATCAGCTCGATGCGGATCATGATCGACATCGCCGCCGCCGATGATGCCGGCGATGATCGCGAACACCAGGTACATCGTGCCGATGTCCTTGTGGTTGGTCGAATAGACGAAACGCCGCCAGCCGGTCGGATGGTCGTGCGCGTGATCGTCATGGGCGTGATCGTCGTGAGCTGTTGCTGCGGTCGTTGCCATTTTCAAATCCTGCCTTGCAGTCCTAGTCGAACCTTGCGGTCCCGTCGCCCTTGTCCGTCGTTGCGACAAGCCTTAGCTGTCGAAGCCCTGGCTTACTGCGCCGCCGCGCCAACCGAGGCGAACGAGTTCGCCGGATTGGCCGCAAATTTCTTCTTCGCGTCTTCAACCCAGGCCGCGAATTCCTGATCGCTCACGACCCGCACCACGATCGGCATGAAGGCGTGATCCTTGCCGCACAGTTCCGAGCACTGGCCGTAGAACATGCCGAGCTTGGTGGCCTTGAACCAGGTCTCGTTGAGGCGGCCGGGCACCGAGTCGATCTTGATGCCGAAGGCCGGCACCGCGAAGGAATGGATCACGTCGGCGCCGGTGGTCTGGATCCGGACCACCTTGTTGACCGGCACCACCATCTCGTTATCGACGCCGAGCAGCCGGGGCATCTTGTCCTGGGCCAGCAGCGAATCGAATTCGAACTTGCCGTTATCGGGATAGGCGTAGCTCCAGTACCACTGCTTGCCGGTCGCCTTGATGGTCAGGTCGGCCTTGGGAATATCGAGTTCCAGAAACAACAGCCGGAACGACGGCACCGCGATGCCGACCAGGATCAGCACCGGGATCAGGGTCCAGGCCACTTCGATCAGGGTGTTGTGGGTGGTCTTGGAGGGGACCGGGTTGGCCTTGGCGTTGAACTTCACCACCACGATGACCAGCAGCGCCAGCACGAACAGCGTGATGACGGTGATGAGCCAGAACAGGAAGTTATGGAACCAGATGATGCTCTCCATCACCGGGCGTGGCCGCTTCCTGCAGCTTGTATTCCCACGGCGCGGGCTGCCCCAATTCGGCGAATGCCGCCCCGCCGGCGACCAGCGCAATGCCGGCCACCGCTAATCCCAGCAACCGCCGGCCCGTTTGGCCCTTCGACATCTTCATGCCGCTCGCGCTCCCTTGATAGAACCCCAAAGCATTCCGCCGGACTGGCCCGGAAATGCTGCACGATCCGCCCCCTGACAAACGGCGTTCGGAGTACCTTTGCGGGCACCCCGGGCCGGATCGTTAGAACGCGTCGAAATCCAGCCTCTCAAACCATAATTCTCCGCCTCTCGCAATGCAGTAGTATGGCGCGCAGCGATGCGTCACCGCCTATTGCGCGGGCGTCACATTTTCCCGTGAAATCAGGCCAAAGCACCGTTTTTGCGCCTACCCGGCGCTTGACAGCCGGATTGCCCGATGTACGCACAGACGGGGCTGCTCCACACGGAGCCTGATTCGCGTGACGGAGCGGCCCGATCCGGCGCCGGGATATCCGGCAGATCGCCTTCAAGGCGCCGTCATTGCCGACCAGTTCAGCGTTCGAACCGAACTTAACCAGGGATCGACCCCGATGGGGCCTTTGAGACAGCAGAACAGGCGCAGGAACGGGTCCATCGCAAGCCGGCTTTGGGCCGCCAGCCTCGCCGCCGCGTTGTTTTTCGGCCTGACGGCTGCAGCCAGCGCGCAAGGCGCGGTTCGCTCGGTGCATGGCGACTGGCAGATCCGCTGCGACACCCCCCGGGCGCACAGAACGAGCAATGCGCCCTGATCCAGAGCGTGGTGGCCGAAGACCGCTCCAATGCTGGCCTCACCGTGATCATGCTGAAAACCGCCGACCAGAAGAGCCAGCTGATGCGGGTGGTGGCGCCGCTCGGCGTGCTGCTGCCCTCGGGCCTCGGCCTGAAGCTGGACAACCTCGATGTCGGCAAAGCCGGTTTTGTCCGATGCCTGCCCAATGGCTGCGTTGCCGAAGTTGTGATGGACGACAAGCTGCTGGGCCAACTCCGCGCCGCCAAGACCGCGACGTTCATCATTTTCGAGACCCCGGAAGAGGGCATCGGGTTTCCGCTGAGTTTGAACGGGCTCGGCGAGGGGTATGACAAGCTGCCGTGAGGGATGCGCTTGACGCATCTCGTGTCCCGGACGCGGCAGCGTTCTTCACGCTGCTCCGCAGAGCCGGGACCCGCACTTCGTTTCGAAATGGACCCCGGATCAGCAGCGCATCACTTCGTGCTGCGCAGCGTCCGGGGAACGCTGATCGCTCGCTCCATGTTCTGAAGAAGCTCCGCCCTCAGAGGCCGATAACCCGCCTCTCACGGTCGGCGGCATACGCCAGGCAAGCCCGGATGTCGTCCTCGGTCAATTCCGGGAAATCGTCGAGGATTTGCTGATGCGTTTGGCCCGCGGCGAGCCAGCCGAGCACATCCGCGACCGCAATTCGCATATGGCGGACGCTGGGACGGCCGCCGCGCTTGCCCGGTTCAATGGAGATGATGTGCTGGTAGTCCATGACCGAAGTTTAGCACTATTCGAGCCCAGCGCAGCAATATTCGCCAATCAGTTTAGACACCGCGCGCACGAAATCGAGTGGTCCGGTGAAATCCCTTGATATGAGCATTTTTCCCTCAATCGGAACAAAATATCGACAGGCATTGCGCCCATTCTCATGCAGAGCCTCAATTCCGCCCCTCGCGGAACAGCCGTGAAGCAACTATCTTCGCTTCCAGCCACTCAATATGGATCAGTCCTTATGACCCCCACAACCTCCCTGCTCGACCGCGCCAATCTCGACCGCGATTCCGTGCGCCATCAGGTCGCGCGGGGGCTGGAGGGCGCCGACGACGGCGAGTTGTTCCTGGAATATGCCCAGACCGAAGCGCTGATGTTCGACAATGGCCGGCTGAAGCAGGCCACCTACGACACCTCGCAGGGGTTCGGCCTGCGCGCGGTCAAGGACGACGCGGTCGGCTATGCGCATTCCTCCGACGTCTCGCTGCCGGCGCTGATCCGCGCCGCCGACGCGGTGCATGCGGTGCGCGGCGGCTATTCGGGCACTCTGGCGGCGGCGCCCGCGCACACCAATGTGCGGCTCTATGGCGACGACAATCCGCTGGATGCGCCGGGTTTCGAATCCAAGATAAAACTGCTCGCCGAGATCGACGCCTATGTCCGCGACAAGGATCCGCGGGTGCGGCAGGTGACGGTCAGCCTCGGCGCGACCTGGCAGGTGGTGGAAATCCTGCGGCCCGACGGCGAGAGCTACCGCGACATCCGCCCGCTGGTGCGGGTCAATATCTCGGTGGTGGCGGGGCAAGGCGACCGGCAGGAAAGCGGCAGCAAGGGCTATGGCGGCCGCGAGGGCTATGCGCGCTTCATCGAAACCAAAGCGTGGCGCGAGGCCGCCGACGGCGCGATCCGCGAGGCGCTGGTCAATCTGGAATCGGTGCCGGCGCCCGCCGGTGAAATGGATGTGGTGCTAGGGGCCGGCTGGCCCGGCGTGATGCTGCATGAGGCGGTGGGCCACGGGCTCGAGGGCGATTTCAACCGCAAGCAGACCTCGGCCTTCGCCGGCCTGATGGGCCAGCAGGTCGCGGCCAAGGGCGTCACCGTGGTCGACGACGGCACCATGGCGTCGCGGCGCGGCTCGTTGTCGATCGACGACGAGGGCACGCCGACCAACCGCACCGTGCTGATCGAGGACGGCATCCTGGTCGGCTACATGCAGGATCGGCAGAACGCGCGGCTGATGAACATGAAGCCGACCGGCAACGGCCGCCGCCAGGGCTATGCCCATGTGCCGATGCCGCGCATGACCAACACCTACATGCTGGCCGGCCAGCGCGATCCGGCGGAGATTCTCGCCTCGGTGAAAAACGGAATCTATGCCGCCAATTTCGGCGGCGGCCAGGTCGACATCACCTCGGGCAAATACGTGTTCCAGTGCACCGAGGCGTATAAAATCGAAAACGGCAAGCTCGGCGCGCCGCTGAAGGGCGCGATGCTGATCGGCAACGGGCCGACCGACCTGCATCGCATCACCATGATCGGCAACGATCTCGCACTCGATACCGGCATCGGCACCTGCGGCAAGAACGGCCAGGGCGTGCCGGTCGGGGTCGGCCAGCCGACGTTGCGGATGGAACGTATTACAGTCGGAGGGACCGGCGGATGAGCATCGAGAAACAGGCCGCCGCTCCCGCGACGGGCAGCACTTGGCGTGGACAGCTGGTTCAACTCGCGGCGATCGTGCTGGCGGTTTTTATCGCCAAGGGCGCGCATTGCCGAACCGTTTTACGTGCCGTCCGGCTCGATGGAGCCGACGCTCCTGATCGGCGATGCGCTGCTGGCCTCGAAATTCCCCTACGGCTACAGCGCCGCCTCCCTGCCGATGCAAATCACCCTGCCCTCCAGCGGCCGGGTGTTCAGCGAAACGCCGAAGCGCGGCGACGTGGTGGTGTTCCGCTGGCCGGGCGACCGCTCGCAGGCCTGGGTCAAGCGCGTCGTCGGCCTGCCTGGCGATCGCATTCAGATGCGGCAAGGCCAGCTCTTCATCAACGGCCGGGCCGCGGCGCTCAAGCCTGACGGCATCGGCGAAGCCGAAGACGACAGCGGCGGCGGCGAGCAGGCCTATCGCTATATCGAGACCTTGCCGGGCGGCGTGAAGCACGCGATTTTCAAGATGCGCGACAATGGCCAGTTCGACAACACGCCCGAAGTGCTGGTGCCGCCGGGCCGGCTGTTCGTGATGGGCGACAACCGCGACAACTCCGCCGACAGCCGGGTCCCGCTCAGCGAAGGTGGCGTCGGACTGTTGCCGATCGACAATCTGGTCGGCCGCGCCGACGCCGTGGTCGGCTCCTGGGATCTCGGCATCCGCAGCCAGCCGGTCTGGACCTGGCTGTCGGGTTTTCGCGTCGCGCGTTTTTTCACGGCGGTGCGTTAAGTGAACTGTTTCCCGGTGAGGAGACGCCGTTGCGGCGTCCCCGACCATTTATTGCAGTGCGGCGTCAGAAATTAGGAATTTGTTAACCATGGTTGCGCATCAATTCTTCCAATCTCAGACAAGGAGAATGCGATGCAAAATCTCGATCAGGCCATTCGCGAGCGGGCCTATCATCTCTGGGTCGCGGCCGGCTGCCCTGAAGGCAATTCGGACACCTATTGGCTCAATGCCCAGCGCGAGCTATTGGCTAATTCCGTTGCGGTTTCCGAACGGGCCGCTGCGGTAAAGACGAGCGCCCGAAAAAAATCCGCGGCCAAACCGAAGGCGCCTGCCCGACGGAAGAGCAAGGCGGCCTGAGAATCGTAAGGTGGGCTAAGGCGCACTCGCGCCGTGCCCACCGTTCAACCAAAACGAGTCCTCATGGTGAGGAGCGCGCTTTCGCGCGTCTCGAACCATGAGTTCGTCGCCCATCCTTCGAGACGCCGCTTCGCGGCTCCTCAGGACGAGGACAAAGCTTTCGCGCGAAGCCGTCTTACCGCACCACACCCGACGTAAACCCGGGCTTGCGCCGGGGCGGCTTGATGTCCTTTTTCAGGAAGCAGTGCGCGTCCTTGCTGACATATCCCGGCCGCGCATAGGTCCAGGCCCGGCATTTATTGTCACCGGTGCAGGCCGCCCTGCAGGCGTCCTCGCTCTCGCTGGTTTTCAGTTCGAAGCTGCGGTAGTCGCCGCCGAACCGGTCGATCGAGGTCTCGGTGGCGCTGTTGCGCGGCTCGACCACGCCGGCGCCGCGCACGCCGGAGACGCAGCAATTGTCCTGTTTGCGCCCGGGCACGCTGTTCTTCAGCCAGCACACCGCGCCGCTTGCGGTATCAGTCGGATAGGCAAAGCTCCAGGCCCGGCAACGCCTGTCGCGCTCGCACACCAGCGCGCAATCCGCGGGATCGCCGGATGCGACCGGCGAACTCTGATAGTCGCCGCCCGGACGATCGAAATTGGCCTGGGCTTGCGCCGATGATGTGGCCACCACGATCGCCGAAAAAGCCGATATCGCCAAACACGCCCTGAGCAGGCGGTCTCTCCACATACGGGGATTGCTTTCAATTGGACTTGGCAACTGGACTTGGCCCACGATGCGCGGGCCGCCATTTGATCGCCATGTTCCTGTACCGCGGATGAACGGCGCGAAAGCCTCTCCCCCAAACCTTCTTCAAAAGGCCGATCTAGAACGCGTATTCGTCATACGCGGGTTCCACGGAGCCGTGCCAGGGGCCACGAAACTTCTCCAGCATCTCCTCCGCTGGGGTGCGTCCCGAGTGGATAATCCGTTCCAGCGGCTCCAGATGCCGTGTCTCGTCGCGGCCGGCGTGATCGATGCGGCCGCGCCGGCGGAGCCCGGCATGGGCCACCGCCAGGCACTCCTTGGCGATCTCGAACAGATAGCGGCCCTTGATCCTGGCCCTGAAACCGAAGCGCGGCACATCGTCGCGCAACGCCTGACGCTCGCTGGCGTTCCAGTTCTTGGCAATATCCCAGGCGGCATCGAGACTGGTGTCGTCATAGAGCAATCCGACCCAGAACGCCGGCAGTGCCGGCAGCCGTCCCCACGGCACGCCGTCGGCGCCGCGCATTTCCAGATAGCGCTTGAGCCGCACTTCGGGGAAAATCGTCGACAGATGATTGGCCCAGTCCGACAGCGTCGGGCGCTCGCCGGGAAACGCCGGATTTCTGCCGTCGAAGAAATCCCGGAACGACGATCCGGCGACGTCGATATAGGCGTCGCCGCGCTTGACGAAATACATCGGCACATCGAGCGCATAATCGACCCAGCGTTCGAACCCCATGCCGTTCTCGAACGCCCATGGAATCATGCCGGAGCGCGCATTGTCGGTATCGCGCCAGATCTCCGAGCGGAACGACAGGAAGCCGTTGGGCTTGCCTTCGGTAAACGGGGAATTGGCGAACAGCGCCGTCGCCACCGGCTGCAGCGCCACCGATACCCGCAACTTCCTGACCATGTCGGCTTCCGACGAGAAATCGAGATTGGTCTGCACCGTGCAGGTCCGGTACATCATGTCGAGGCCGTATTGGCCGACCTTCGGCATGTAGTTGGTCATGATCTGGTAACGGCCCTTGGGCATCGCGGGAATCTGCGCCCGCGACCAGGACGGCGTCATGCCGAGTTCGAGAAACCCGATGCCCAATGGTGTCGCGATCTCGCGCACCTGCGCCAGATGCGCCATCAGTTCGGATTGGGTCTGATGCACGGTCTCGACCGGCGCGCCGGATAATTCAAACTGGCCGCCGGGCTCCAGCGAAATCGCACCGCCGCCGGTGACGTCATACAATCCGATGATGTTGCCGCGCTCCATGATCGGCTCCCAGCCGAGCAAGAGCTTCATGCCTTCGAGCACCGCGCCAATGCCGCGCCCGCCCTCGTAAGGCACGGGTTCATGACCTACCAGCGTGAACGGCGTCTTTTCGTGTTCGGTGCCGATCCGAAATTCGGACGGCGGCTTCACGCCCTCCGCCAGCCACGCCACCAACTCGTCGCGCGACTGCAGCGGCGTCATATCGATCTGGTCACGCGCCATACGGATTCCGGATGTGAGGCGTTTCGACCAAACGCGCATGGTGTCGGGGACATCCGCGGACCGACCGGTCCGAAGACGCTGAAAGCAGAAAGAAGCTCATCGTGTGGATGCACCGTCTGCCGCGGCAAGCGCAGAATCGCAGGAGCAGCCCAGGCGGTCGAGCAGACCGCAAAGCTTCACCGCATCCGCATCGGACAATTTCGAGCCGACATGCTTTTCGATCGCCGCCGAATACGCGCCCCACATCTTCTTTTGCAGCTCGCGTCCGGCCTCGGTGATCTCGACGAACTGGCCGCGCTTGTCGATCTTGCACTCACGGCGCGCCGCCAGTCCCTCTTCCACCAGCCGGTCGATCAGCCGCGAGGTCGAGTATTGCGGGATCAGCATCTGTTTTTCCAGCTCGACGGGACGCATTTCGCCCGATGGCGCGCGCGACAGTTCGAGCAGCGCGTCGTACCAGGCCAGTGGCGGGAAGCCGGCCTTCTTCAAATCCTGCTCGACGGCGTCAAGCACCCGGCTCTGCAGCCGCATCAGGCGGATCCAGGCAGCGGTGGCCTCGGTCGACGGTTTACGTTTCATGGCCCGGCCCATAATGTCACGGGAACACTGTAGCTCAATAAATGCAGCTGCATCAATCTTGACTATTTCATGCAGATGCATTTAGTCATCCCGCCGCCCACCGCCAATAATTCGCAGGAAGGAAGATTCCGATGAAACTGTATTATGCCCCCGGAGCCTGTTCGCTTTCGCCCCACATCGCGCTCCTCGAAGCCGGCCTTCCCTACGATCTGGTCAAGGTCGACCTCCGCGCCAAGAAGCTCGAGAACGGCGACGATTACCTCAAGGTAAATCCAAAGGGCCAGGTGCCCGCGCTCGCGCTCGACAGCGGCGAACTGGTGACCGAAGGCCCGGTCATCGTGCAGATGATCGCCGACAAGGCCGCGGGCAAGAACCTGGCGCCCGCCCGCGACAGCGCCGAGCGCTACAAGCTGCAGGAATGGCTGACTTACATCAACGGCGAATTGCACAAGAACATCGGCCCGCTGTTCAACCCGGCGCTCTCCGACGAGGCCAAGGCCGTCTTCAAGGACCGGGCGACCGGCAAGTTCAAGTATGTCGACGGCCAGCTTGCCGGCAAGGACTACCTGATGGGCAAGCAGTTCACGGTCGCCGACGGCTACATGTTCACCATGCTGCGCTGGGCTGACGGCATGAAGTTCGACCTCTCGGGGCTGTCCAACCTGATGGCCTACAAGGCCCGCGTCGCCGCCCGCCCGATGGTGCAGGAGGCGCTCACCAAGGAAGGCCTGATGAAGGCGGCGTGAGAATTACGCAGGGATTCGATAAAGCAAAGGGCCGGATCGATGATCCGGCCCTTTTGCCATCTATCGCGTGCCTTGTGCCGCGGCATCCACGTTCTTTCTCGGCGGAGTCCCAGACTCGGATGGCCGGGACAAGCCCGGCCATGACGTGGAGAGTATGCCTTCCTACGCCGCCGCCAGTTTCTTCGGCGGGAAGCGGCCGTAGAAGGTCTCGCCCTTGGCGGCCATGTCGATCAAGAGTTGCGGCGGCGTGAAGCGGGAGCCGTATTTGGCTTCCAGCTTGCGGCAGAGATCGACGAAATTCTTGGTGCCCATGAAGTCGATATAGGACAGCGTGCCGCCGGTGAACGGCGCAAAACCAAAGCCGAGGATCGAGCCGACATCGGCCTCGCGCATGTCGGTGATGACGTGATCCTCCACGGTGCGCGCGGCTTCCACCGCCTGCACGACGAGAAAGCGCTGCTTCATTTCCTCGATGTCCAGCGTATCGGGATCGAGATGCTTCGGCTGCAAGCCGCTCAGAGCCGACCACAGGCTCTTCTGGCCCTTGCCCTTTTCGGGATAGTCGTAAAACCCCTTGCCGTTCTTGCGGCCGAAGCGGCCTTGCTTTTCGACCATCTCGACCAGCAGCTTCTTCTGGGTCTGGTCGATGGCGTTGGCGCCGAGATCGGCTTCGGTCGCCTTCATGATCTTGAGCACGAGATCGAGCGCCACTTCGTCGGACAGCGACAGCGGCCCGACCGGCATGCCCGCCATCTTCGCGGTGTTCTCGATCATCGCCGGCGGCACGCCTTCCATCAGCATTTCCAGGCCTTCGGCGGTAAAGCGCAGCACGCAGCGATTGGCAAAGAAGCCTCTGCAGTCGTTGACCACGATCGGCGTCTTGCCGATCACGCGCACATAATCCAGCGCGGTCGCCAGCGCGACGTCGCCGGTGTTCTTGCCGACGATGATTTCGACCAGCATCATCTTCTCGACCGGCGAGAAGAAATGAATGCCGATGAACTTGCTCTGGTCCTTGAATTCTTCTGCCAATGAGTTGATCGGCAGCGTCGAGGTGTTGGAAGCAAAGATCGCGTCGGATTTCAGAAGCGGCTGCGCCTTGGCGTAGGTTTCCGCCTTGACCTTGCGGTCCTCGAACACCGCTTCGATGACGAGATCGCAATCCTTCAACACGCTATAGTCGGCGGTCGCGCTGATGCGCGACAGGATCGCGTCGCGGTCGCTTTCCTTGGCGCGGCCCTTGGCGATCAGATCGTCGATCACGGATTTGGCGTGGCCCTTGCCCTTGTCGGCGCTTTCCTGGTCGCGGTCGATCAGCACCACGTCGATGCCGGCGCGCGCCGAGACATAGCCGACGCTGGCGCCCATGAAGCCGGCGCCGATGATGGCCAGCTTCTTGACCTTGGTCGGCGGCACGTTCTGCGGCCGCCGCGCGCCCTTGTTCAATTCCTGCATCGACAGGAACAGGCTGCGGATCATCGCCGCGGCTTCCTTGCTGCGCAGGATTTGGGTGAAGTAACGCGATTCGACGCGCAGCGCCGCATCGATCGGCAGCTGCAAGCCTTCATAGACGCATTGCATGATCGCGCGCGCCGCCGGATAATTGTCATAGGTCTCGCGGCGGAAGATCGCGTTGCCGGCCGGGAACATCATCATGCCGGCCTTGGAATAGACCGGCCCGCCCGGCAGCTTGAACGCCTTGTCGTCCCAGGGCGCGATCGCCTTGCCGCCGCCCTTGATCCAGTCTTTGGCGGATTTGACGAGATCGGCGGCCGGCACGACCGCATCGATCAGTTTCAGCGACAGCGCTTTCGCAAGATTGATCGCCTCGCCCTTCAGCAACAGTTGCATCGCATCCTGCGGCGGCACGATGCGCGGCACGCGCTGCGTGCCGCCGGCGCCGGGAAACAGCCCGACCTTGACTTCGGGCAGGCCGAGCCGGGTCTTGGGATTGTCGGCGGCGACGCGGTAATGGCACGACAGCGTCAGCTCAAAACCGCCGCCGAGCGCAAGCCCGTTGATCGCAGCGACCCAGGGCTTGCCCGAGGTTTCGATGGAGCGAAACACTTGCGAGAACCGGCGGCTCTGGTCGAACAGCGCCTGATTGGCCGCGACATCGCCTTTGGTTTTCAAGGTCTCGGCATATTGCCGGCTCATGCCCTCCAGCATCGACAGGTCGGCGCCGGCGCACAAGCGCTTCCTTGCCCGAGGTGATGACGACACCCTTCACCGCCGCATCGGCGGAAGTCTGCTTCACGATCTCCTCAAGCTCGGTGACCGAGGTCTCGTCGAGCACGTTCATCGAACGGCCCGGGGTATCCCACGTCACCAGCACGATCCCGTCGGCGTCGGTCTCGATCCTGAAATTCTTGAAGGCCATGTTGGTCGCTCCCTCGATGCCGGCAACCTCTAAAGGCGCGGCGGTTGTCTCTGATCGTAGGGTGGGTTAGCGAAGCGTAACCCACCGTTTCCGCGATATCGGTGGGTTACGCCTTCGGCTAACCCACCCTACGATTTCAAATTCTTTCGATAATCGTCGCGGTACCCATGCCGCCGCCGATGCACAGCGTGACCAATGCGGTCGATTTGTCGGTGCGTTCGAGTTCGTCGAGCACGGTGCCGAGAATCATCGCGCCGGTAGCGCCGAGCGGATGGCCGAGCGCGATCGCGCCGCCATTGACGTTGATCTTGTCATTGTCGATCTCGAAGGCCTGGATGTAGCGCAGCACCACCGAGGCAAAGGCTTCGTTCAGTTCGAACAGGTCGATGTCCGATTTCTTCATGCCGGAGCGTTCGAACAGTTTTTTTGTGACGTCGACCGGACCGGTCAGCATCATCGCCGGCTCCGAGCCGATATTGGCGAAGGCGCGGATTTTGGCGCGCGGCTTCAGGCCGTATTTCTCGCCGGCCTGCTTGCTGCCGAGCAGTACCGCGCCGGCGCCGTCGACGATTCCCGACGAATTGCCGGCGTGATGCACGTAATTGACGCGTTCGATTTCCGGGTGCGACTGGATCGCCACCGCATCGAAGCCGCCCATCTGGCCCACGGTCGCAAACGACGGCTGCAACTGGCCGAGCGACTGCATCGTCGTGGTGGGACGCATATGCTCGTCCTTGGCGAGAATGGTGAGGCCGTTGACGTCCTTGACCGGCACCACCGAATTCTTGAAGCGGCCTTCGTCCCAGGCCTTGGCGGCGCGCTGCTGGCTCTGCACCGCATAGGCGTCGACGTCGTCGCGTGAAAATCCATATTTGGTCGCGATCAGGTCGGCCGAGACGCCCTGCGGCATGAAATAGGCCGGCACCGCGATCGACGGATCCATCGGCCAGGCGCCGCCGGAAGCGCCGATGCCGACACGGCTCATCGATTCGGCGCCGCCGCCGATGGTCAGTTCGTGCTGGCCGCTCATGATCTGGGCGGCGGCGAAATTCACCGCATCGAGGCCGGACGCGCAGAAACGGCTGATCTGGACGCCGGGGACGGCCTCGCCGAGACCCGCCTTCAGCGCGGCGAACCGCGCGATGTCGGAGCCGGCCTCGCCGACGGGATCGACCACGCCGAGCACGACATCGTCGACGATGTCTTCCGCCAGATGATTGCGCTCCTTGAGCGCCCGCAGCGGCGCGGTCGCCAGCGCCAGCGCGGTGACCTCATGCAGCGCGCCGTCGGCTTTGCCGCGGCCGCGCGGCGTGCGCACGTGATCGTAGATATAAGCCTCGGGCATGGGATTTTCCTCGATCGATGAGATTGGTTTCGCGCCGGGGACTGGCGCGAAACAGAAAATTCAGAAGGCTTCGGCCGGCAATTCCATGGTGGTGTCGCTCCCGGTCTGGATGCGCGCCAGATGCACCGTCGTCTCCGGCAGCATCTTCTCCATGAAAAATCGTCCTGTCACCAGCTTGGTGGTCAAGTAGGGCGTCGCACCGCTGGTCGCAATCTTGTCTTGCGCGACTTTCGCCATTCTGGCCCACATATAGGCGAAAGTGACAAGGCCGAACAATTGCATGTAGTCGGTGGCGCCGGCGCCGGCATTGTCGGGTTTCATCATCGCATTCTGCATCAGCCACGTCGTGGCCTGCTGCAGATGGCCGAGCGCCGTGCTCAGCGGCGCGATATAGGGCTTCATCGCCTCGTTAGCGCCGTGATCCTTCGCGAACGCGGCAACTTCACCGAAGAACGCCATCACGGCACGGCCGCCGTCGCGCGGCAATTTGCGGCCCACGAGATCGAGCGCCTGGATACCGTTGGCGCCCTCATAGATCATGGCGATGCGGGCATCGCGCACGAACTGTTCCATGCCGTTCTCGGCGATATAGCCGTGACCGCCATAGACCTGCTGGGCCAGCACCGTATTGGAAAATCCGACGTCGGTCAGAACTCCCTTCAGGACCGGCGTCATCAGGCCCATGTGATCGTCGGCCTCCTGGCGGTCTTTGGGGTCCGCCGAGCGATGGGCGACATCGCTCTTCAGCGCGGTCCATACCACCATGGCGCGGGCAGCCTCGTTGAAGGCGCGAATGGTGAGCAGGGCACGGCGGACATCGGGATGCACGATGATCGGATCGGCCGGCTTGTCCGGCGCCTTCGGCCCCGACAGCGAGCGGCCCTGCAGACGGTCGCGGGCATAGCTCACCGCGTTCTGATAGGCGACTTCGGATTGCGCCAGCCCCTGCACCGCGACACCGAGCCGCGCTTCGTTCATCATCACGAACATGCCCTGCATGCCCTTGTTTTCCTCGCCGATAAGCCAGCCGGTGGCGCCGTCGTAATTCATCACGCAGGTGGAATTGCCGTGAATGCCCATTTTGTGTTCGATCGAACCGCACGATACGCCGTTCGGCGCGCCCAGCGATCCATCGGCATTGACCAGGATCTTCGGCACCACGAACAGCGAAACGCCCTTGATGCCGGCCGGAGCGCCCTCGATGCGGGCCAGCACCAGATGGATGATGTTGTCGGCAAGATCGTGCTCGCCGGCGGAGATGAAAATCTTGGTGCCTGAAATCCTGTAGCTGCCGTCGGCCTGCTTGACGGCCTTGGTGCGGAGCAGGCCCAAATCGGTGCCGCATTGCGGCTCGGTGAGATTCATGGTGCCGGTCCACGCGCCCGCCACCATCCTGGGCAGGAACATCGCCTTCTGTTCGGGCTTGCCGTGGACGATCAGGGCCGCGGTCGCGCCCATGGTCAGGCCGCCATACATCGAAAACGCCATGTTGGCCGAGATCTGGAATTCGGCGACGGTCTGCGACAGCGTCACCGGCAATCCCTGCCCGCCATATTCCACAGGCGCCGACAGGCCAAGCCAGCCGCCTTCGGCCACCTGCCTGAAGGCCTCCTTGAAGCCTTTCGGCGTGGTCACCCGACCGTCGTCATGGCGGGTGCAACCTTCGAGATCGCCGGAGCGATTGAGCGGTTGCAGGACTTCTTCGGCCAGCTTGGCAGCTTCGTTCAGAATAGCCTCGCGCACGTCGGCGGAGGCGTCGCTAAAGCCCGGAAGATTGTCATAGCGATCGATCTGAAACACGTCGTTGAGCAGGAAACCGACATCTTCCAGGGGGGCTTTGTAGCTCGGCATGGCTTCCTCGTAAGGCGTGGCTGGCGGCGCCCGTTTAGGGGAGATTTTGCGGCGCAGCAATCCATCAGTTCCAAATTTACCTTAGACGGAACCGGCGACCCAAGCGAGGTATCCGGGCTGCCCTTGCGACAACGTGACCGTCAGGCCCGAGACCGCGGGATCGAAATCGGTAAATCTCGCTGCCGGAACAACTTTCGGGGCCGGCCGCCGGATTCCTTAACTCCTTATTTACCGTAACACGAAAAAGTCCACCTCTGAGGCAGACGGCTTGCGCGGAATTGGATTGTCTCCTCGTGAGGGACGCGCGGGGCGGCTGATGGCGCTGGTGGAGCGCCGAAGTCGGAACCGGACGAAAGCATGAATTCGCGCGTATCGTGGAGTGCTGAGGGCATCGATCCGTCCGTCCGCGAGAGGGCCGAGGCCGCCGCGCGGCGCGCCGGCATGTCGCTCAGCGAGTGGCTCAATTCCACCATCGACAATTCCAGCCCACCCTCGATCCAGGAATCACGCGACGTCGCGGACATTCATCAGCGGCTGGATTCGATTACCCGCCAGATCGAACAGATTTCGCGACCGCCGCAGCGCCAGGATGTGTCACGTAACGATGCGACGCGCAGCGAACCCGGCGTCGCGGGGCAATTGAACAACGCCATTTCGCGCCTCGACGCGCGGCTGGCGCAGATCTCGAACTCCGGCCCGGCCAGGCAAGCCCAGTTTCAGGATAGCCAGCGCCAGACCGAGATGGTCGAGCGCGCCGCAGCTCAGGTCTATCGTCCGTCGCCGCCGCTCAGTCCGGCGTCACTTGATTTCGCGGTCGCGGAAATCTCGGCGCGCCAGAGCGAACTTGATCAGGCCGCCCCGCGGCCATTGCCGCCACGCGGCGCGCCGTCGATGGCGCCCGCCATGCCGGCGGGCCCGGATTTTTCCACGCTTGAGCGCCATCTCGTCAAGATCACCAGCCAGATCGAAGCCTTGCAGCGTCCCGATGGGGTCGAGCAATCGATCGCCGCGTTCCGCAGCGAACTGACGGAGATTCGTCACGCCATCACCGAGGCGATGCCGCGCCGGGCGATCCAATCGATCGAGAACGAAATCCGTTCGCTTACCCGCCGCATCGACGACACCAGGCAGAGCGGCACCGACGGCCAGGCGCTGGCCGGAATCGAACGCGCGCTGGGGGAAATCCGCCAATCCCTGGCCGCGCTGAAACCCGCCGAGCAACTAGCCGGTTACGACGACGCGATCCGGAATCTCGGCGCAAAGCTCGACCTGATCGTACGCTCCAGCGACGATCCCTCGACGATCCGCCAGCTCGAAGGCGCGATCGCCGCACTGCGCTCCATCGTCTCCAATGTCGCGTCCAACGACGCCCTGGCGCGGCTCAGCGACGACCTTCGCATGCTGTCGTCCAAGGTGGATCTGCTCGGCCGCTCCGAGGGCAATGGTAATTATGCGGCGCTTGAACAGCGCATCGCCACCCTGACCTCAACGATCGCGAACCGTGAACCGTCGGCGGTCCGCGAAAACTCCGAACAACTCGAAAGCGCGTTGCGGGCCCTGTCCGACCGCCTCGATCGCATGCCGGTCGGCAAGGACAGCGCGTCCTCGTTTGCGCATCTTGAACAACGTGTGAGCTATTTGCTTGAGCGTCTGGAAGCTTCCGGGGATCCGCGCGGCGGCAACCTCGCGCGGGTCGAGGATGGACTACAGGATGTCCTGCACCGTCTGGAGGCACAGCATGCCAACCTGGCCGCGCTGACCGGGAACGGCCGGGGTGACGCCAAGGCCCTGGACGGCGGCCTGGTCGATGTCGTCAAGCGCGAATTGTCCGATATCCGTCTCAGCCAGACCGAAACCGACCGCCACACCCAGGGTTCGCTTGAAGCCGTTCATAATACGCTAGGCCATGTGGTCGACCGGCTGGCGATCATCGAGGGCGACCTGCGCAATGCCCGGGCCACACCGGTTGCGCCGCCGCACGCCCCGCAGGCCGCCGCCGCTCACATCGTGGTGCCGCCACAGCCCAAACCCGAATTGCCAAATCCCGCTGCGGCGCAGAAAAATTTCGCCGCCGCGCCGCGCGAATTTCTGGTCGCGCAAACGCCGGTGCCGGCCGTCGCCGCGAAGGCGCCGCAGGGTGCCATCAGCGAAATTCTCGATCCGCAAACGACGCCGCGCACGGTGATCGCGCCGGGTCTGCCGCCCGATCACCCGCTCGAACCGGGTACCCGCCCCGCAGGCCGGGTCGCTTCGCCATCGGAGCGTATCGCGGCTTCCGAAGACGCCATCGGCGCCATTGCCGCGAGCCCGCGCGAACCTGCCGGCACCTCGGATTTCATCGCCGCCGCGCGCCGTGCCGCCCAGGCCGCCGCGACGGCGCCCCCTGGCGGCAAGAACGCCAGCGGCAAGGCCGCCCGCGCTGCGGTCAAGGATAAAGCCCGCGACGGCGCTGCGAAAACCTCGACGGTTACCTCCAAGATTCGTTCGCTGCTGGTCGGCGCGAGCGTGGTAGTCATCGTGCTCGGAACCTTCAAGATGGCGATGACGCTGCTCGACAGCGGCCCGCCACCCATTCCGGCCATGGAGGATTCGAGCGAGCCACCAACTCCGGCTCAACCTCCCGCCGATAACGGCGCCAAGCCGGCAACATCAGCGCCATCCACGACCTCGCCGGCCGGCCGGCAATCGCTCAACACCTCCGCGCCAAATGCTTCCGACGGCATCGCATCGGTTGCGATTCCGCAAGCCAGCCCGGCGCCGGTATCCACAGGCGACGTTACCGGCGCGATTCCGGCTATGCCGACCGCACCAAGCAATCGCAGGCTCGCTTTGGTCCAGGTGCCGCCGACCGAAAGGTTGCCGGACGCGATCGGCGGACCGATGCTGCGCACGGCCGCATTGAAGGGCGATCCAACCGCCGCCTATGAGATCGGCGTACGCTTCGCCGAAGGCAAAAGCATCGCGCCGAATCTCGACGAGGCCGCGAAATGGTATGAGCGTGCGGCGCGGGCCGGCGTGGTGCCGGCAATGTTCAGGCTGGGGACCTTTTACGAGAAGGGCCTGAGCGTGAAAAAGGACGTCGACGTCGCGCGGCAATACTACATGCAAGCCGCCGAGCGCGGCAACGCCAAGGCGATGCATAACATGGCCGTGCTCGAGGCCGACGGCGGCGGCAAGGGCGCCAATTACAAGAACGCGTCGCAATGGTTCCGCAAGGCGGCCGATCGCGGCGTCGCCGACAGTCAGTTCAATCTCGGCATTCTTTATGCGCGCGGCATCGGCGTCGAACAGAACCTTGCCGAATCCTTCAAATGGTTCAGCCTGGCCGCGGCACAGGGCGACGCCGACTCGGTCCGCAAGCGCGACGATATTGCCAAACGGCTCGACGCCCAGTCGCTCGCGGCGGCGAAGCTCGCGATCCAGACCTTCACCCCGGAACCCCAGCCTGACGACGCCATCAACGTGGCTACCCCGGCCGGGGGATGGGACCCCGCGCCCGCGCAGGCCAAGGCGGCAAAGCCCGTCGCAAAGCCGGCTTTGGTCAAGCGCGCCGCCACCGCCGGTTAATCTGAATCGTTCACCACGCCGGAAACTATGCGGCAGGCAGCCTTGGAAAAGGCCGCCGGTCGCGGATTCTTTAGTGCCTACCCCGGATGATTTCGGTTATGCAGGGACGAGAGCGGTTGATCCGCGTGCGCGCGTATTCGGCGTTCGATCAAGAAACCTTTGCCGTGAGCGGTTCCGGCCAGCTTCAGGGCTAATTCCGAAGCAACCGCGCGTGCAGCTTTACCTTCCCATCGCCGACATTCCGGTCAATGTTTTCCTCATCCTGGCGATGGGGGCGGCCGTCGGCTTCGTGTCCGGCATGTTCGGCATCGGCGGCGGGTTTCTGATGACACCGCTGTTGATCTTCGTCGGTATCGCGCCGGCGGTGGCGGTTGCTTCCGTCGCCAGTCACATCGCGGCCTCGTCATTTTCGGGAGCGATATCCTATTGGCGCCGCCGTGCCATCGATCCGGCACTTGCCCTGGTGCTGCTGAGCGGCGGCGTCATCGGCACCGCGCTCGGTGTCTGGACCTTCACGCTGCTGCGCTCACTCGGCCAGCTCGATCTCTTGATCGCGCTGTCATACGTCATCCTGTTGACCGCCGTCGGCGGATTGATGTTCTGGGAAGGTCTGCGCGCAATTTTGCGGGTTCGGCGCGGCGTCGCGGTTTCGATGCGCCGCTCGGGCAGCCACGGCTGGATTCACGGGCTACCGCTGAAGATGCGGTTCAAGCGCTCCAAGATCTATCTGTCGGTGATTCCGGTCATCGTTGTCGGCCTGATCATCGGCTTTATCGGCGCCATCATGGGTATCGGCGGCGGCTTTATCCTGATCCCGATCATGATCTATCTCTTGCGAGTGCCGACCTCGACCGTGATCGGCACCTCGATGGTGCTGTCGCTGGTCACCATGGTATTCGCCACCATGCTGCACGCCGTCACCAACCATCTGGTCGATGCCGTGCTGGCGCTGATCCTGATGATCGGCGGCGTCACCGGTGCGCAATTCGGTGCCCGCGCGGGGCAGAAAATCCGCGGCGAACATCTGCGGCTGCTGCTGGGGCTTCTGATTCTCGCGGTCGGAATTCGTTTTGCGATCGAGCTCGTGATCCGCCCCGACGATCTCTTCACCATCCGGGAAACCGGAGGTGCGGGATGATCGCGCGCAACTCCCTCGCAGCCGCCGGCCTGGCCCTGGCGATCGCCGCCGGTTTCACCGTCGCACCGGCCCGCGCCGAGCGGCTGATCGTGTCGGTGTCGAACCACCGCGTCACCGTGACACCAAATTATTCCGGCGAAGAGCTGGTGCTGTTCGGCTCGGTCGAAAAAGACGCCAATACAACATCGACCCGCACCAATTACGATCTGGTGGTGACCGTCAGCGGTCCCCGCGCCGACATGGTGACGCGGCGCAAGGAGCGCAAATTCGGCATCTGGATCAACACCGACTACCGGCAGTTTCTGAAGGTGCCGACCTATCTGGCGCTGTTTTCCAACCGCCCCTTCGACGCCATCGCTTCGCCGGAAGTCCAGCGCCGGCAGCAGCTCGGCCTCAACAATGTGCTGCTCACCCAGCGCGTCGGTCCCGACTACGCCGACGTGGTGCCGAACGATCCATTCCGCAGCGCTTTCGTGCGGCTGCGTTCCGAACATGGCCTTTACCGCGAGGCAACGTCGGCGGTGACTTTCCTGACGCCGACGCTGTTTCGCACCGGTATTCCGCTTCCGGGCGAGGTGCCGATCGGAACCTATGACGTCGAGATCAAGCTGTTTTCCGACGGCGCGCTGGTGACGCGCACCGAAACCGCGTTCGAAATCGTCAAGATCGGCTTCGAGCAGTTCGTGGCCACCAGCGCCCGCCAGCATGGCTTTGAATATGGATTGGTCACGGCGTTCATGGCGCTGATGACGGGATGGATGGCTTCGATCGTGTTCAGGAAGGACTAAAGGTACGTCATCCTGAGGTGCGAGCCTCTTCGGCGAGCCTCGAAGGATGGATACGGGGGAAGTGCATGCGGCCCATCCTTCGAGGCGCGCAAGAGCGCGCACCTCAGGATGACGGCTGCGTATGTGGCGAAGCCGTTCTCAAATAAACAATCCCGCGACCATCGCCACGACGCTCAGCAGCATCGCTCCGGTCGAAGCCCATCCGAGCCAGTACAAGGGACCGCCGATGACAAAACGGCCCATCACGTCCTTGCGACGTGCCATGAACATCAACAGCACCATCACTGGAACGGCGAGCACGCCGTTGACCACGGCACTCCAGTACAGCGCCGAAATCGGATTGATCGAGGTGAAATTCAGCGCGATCCCGATCGCCGCCGACAGTGCCAGCACAGCATAGAACGCGACCGCCTCTTTCGGCTTGCGCGCCAGGCCCACCGGCCATTGCCGGCCCTCGCCGACCGCATAGGCGGTGGCGCCCGCGAGCACCGGAATGGCCAATAGCCCGGTGCCGATGATGCCAAGTGCAAAGATAATTTCCGCGAACGCGCCCGCTATCGGCCTCAGCGCCTCGGCCGCCTGCGCCGAGGTCTGGATATCGGTTTTGCCGGCGGCGTGCAGCGTCGCCGCGGCGGTCATGATGATCGATATCGCGATCAGGTTCGAGAACGCCATACCGACGACCGTATCGGCGCGAATGCGATGGAATTCCTTCTGCGCGCCGTAATGCTTGTCGATCAGCGGCTGCTTGGTGACATCGACGCGCTGGTCCTCGGCCTCCTGCGAAGCTTGCCAGAAAAACAGATAGGGCGAGATGGTGGTGCCGAAAATAGCGACGATGGTGGTGAAATAGTCCGCGCTCCAGGTAAAGCGGGGAACGAGGATTCCGGTCAGCGCCTCACCCCATGAAATATGCGCGAAGGCCAGCGCGCCGACATAGGCGAACAGGCTCAGCGTCAGCCATTTCAGCACGGACACGTAACGGCTGTAGTCCAGGAAAATCTGCGCCACCACCGAGACCACCCCGAACACCAGCACATAGACAATGCCGGGCACACGCGAGCCGCCGATCAAAAGCTTGGTGGCGTCCGCCATCGCGCCGAGGTCGGCGGCGATGTTGATGGTGTTGGCGATGAACAGCAGCGCCACCACGACGTTCAACAGCAACATCGAATAGTGCCGACAAATATTGCCGGATATGCCGTGCCCGGTGACGCGTCCTACTCTTGCCGAGATTTCCTGGATCGCCACCATCAACGGAAACGTCAACAGCATCGTCCAGCCAATGCCGTAGCCTAGCTGCGCACCGGCCTGGCTATAGGTGCCGATCCCCGAGGGATCGTCGTCGGATGCGCCGGTGATCAATCCCGGACCCAGCGCTTTGACAATGACACGCAGGCTGAAGGGGTCGCGCGGCTCGTTCTTCAGCGCCGGCTTTGGGCCGACAGTCGTCTTGTGGTTCTTGTGATCGGTCTTTTTGCGATCTGCCATGCCCGTTCCCAGCCGCCGCGACAACGATCCGGAGAGAGTTAGGTTCCGGACGAGGAACACACCCGAGGGTTCAATAGCAGCGCGACGCCGCGATCGCATGCAGGCGATTGTCGCCGAGTACGTGCGCCATGAAACCGATGGTCTGGAATATCCTGGAGAAAGCCTTGTCGCGAATGCTAAGTCCGCCGGCATAGGCGCCGAACGCCGGCATCACGGCACGCTCACCGTCACAGGCAAAACATCGCCGCTCCATGGTGCGGCCGCGAGTCGGGACCCGCGCCTTGGGATGCAGATGTCCGGCGATCTCACCGAGAGCACCCGTCGGCTCATGGCGAAACACGATCGGGCCGATCGCGACTTCGCTCGCGACCACGCCGCCGAGATCATCGGGCAGCGCCGGATCGTGATTGCCGGAAATCCAGATCCAGTCACGCCTAACTTGCATCGCCGCGATGGCGTCGCGATCCGGCATGGATAGGCGGTCATGGGCGTTGCGGTCATGAAAGCTGTCGCCGAGCGCGATCACCGTGCGGGGGTCATGCCGGGCGATAACGGCGGCGAGGCGGCCGAGCGTCGCTACGGTGTCGTAAGGCGGCAGCAGGGTGCCGCGCGCGGCGAAACTCGAGCCCTTTTCCAGATGCAGGTCGGAGACGACGAGTAGACTCTGCTCTTGCCAATAGAACGCACCGGAGAGATCGGCGACCAAGGTCACGCCCGCGACGGTGACTGCCGAATGATTTGCGATGTCGACAGCAACATTCGTCATGGCCGGGCTTGTCCCGGCCATCCACGTCTTAACCTCACAAAGGAAGAAGACGTGGATGCCCGGGACGAGCCCGGGCATGACGGTGTTAATAGGTCGAAGCCTGACAAGTTCATCTCTTCTACGTCATCGCCTCTTTGACAAGCTCGTCGGCGGCTTCCGCCAGCAACTCGTCGGATGCTTCGCCATAAACTGACTCGCGGCCGATTTCCAGCATCACCGGCACCGCCAGCGGTGAAACCCGGTCGAGTTCCTTGTGGGTAATACGCCCCTTGATTCGCGACAGCATATCACTGAGCCGGCGAATATCGAGCAGTCCGGTGGCGGCATCGGCGCGCGCCGCGCGCAGCAATACGTGATCCGGCTGATGCTTGCGCAAAACGTCGTAGATCAGGTCGGTCGAGAACAGCACCTGCCGCCGGGTTTTTTCCTCGCCGGTGAAACGGCGCGCGATCAATCCGGCGATCACGGCGCAGGTGCGGAAGGTGCGCTTCATCAGTGCCGATTCGGCGAGCCACGCCTCAAGATCGTCGCCCAGCATATCCGGATCGAACAGCGCGTTGAGATCGAGCTTGCCCTGCCGGATCATGAACGACATGTCGCCGAGCCCCCACACCGCCAGCGCATATTCGTTGGCGACAAAGCCGAGCGGCCGTACCCGCGCGCGCTCCATCCGCCGCGTCAGCAGCATGCCCAGCGTCTGATGCGCGAGCCGCCCCTCGAAGGGATAGCAGACGAGGTAATGCTTGTTGCCGCGCGGAAAGGTTTCCACCAGCAGTTCGCGCACGCCGGGCACGCGCGAGATATCCCGTTGCAGCAACAACCAGTCGCGCACCTGCTCCGGCAGCCCGTTCCAGGCGCGTTTGTCGTCGAGCAGCTTGCGAACCCGTTCGGCAAGATAGGTCGAGAGCGGAAACTTGCCGCCCATATAGGAGGGCACCTTGGCATCGGCGTCATTGGCGCGCGAAACGTAGACCTGGTCTTCCGAAAGTTGTTCGTACCGGACGACCTCGCCGCCAAACACAAAGGTGTCGCCGATCACCAGCCCTTCAATAAAAGCTTCCTCGATTTCGCCGAGCATGCGACCGCCACGGCCCAGCGCCCCGGTCGAGCCCGAACCGCCGCCGCGCGAGCGCACCAGCCGCACTTTCAGCATGGTGTCTTCGACGATGGTGCCGACGTTGAGGCGGTAGCTTTGCCGCACCCGAGGATTGGTGACGCGCCAGCGCCCCTGTTTGTCCTGCTTGATGCGCGCGAAACGCTCATAGGTTTTCAGCGCGTAACCGCCGGTGGCGACGAAATCGACCACGTCGTCGAAATCGGTTCGTGTCAGGCCGGAATAGGGTGCGGCGGTCAGCACCTCCCGATAAAGTTCATCGGACAGAAACGGCTCGCCGCAGGCGCAGCCGAGCACATGCTGCGCCAGCACGTCGAGCGCGCCGATCCGCAACGGCGGCGTGTCCTGCGCATTCTCGGCGATCGCGTCGATCGCCACTGCGCATTCCAGCACCTCGAAGCGATTGGCCGGCACCAAGACGGCACGCGAGGCCTCGTCAATGCGATGGTTGGCGCGGCCGATCCGCTGCATCAGCCGCGAGGCCCCCTTCGGCGCGCCGATATTGATGACGAGATCGACGTCGCCCCAGTCGACGCCGAGATCGAGCGAGGAGGTGCAGACCACGCCGCGCAGTTTGCCTGCCGCCATCGCATCCTCGACCTTGCGGCGCTGGGCGACGTCGAGCGAGCCGTGATGCAGCGCAATGGCAAGGCCATCGTCGTTCATGCGCCACAGATCCTGGAACAGCATCTCGGCCTGGCTGCGGGTGTTGACGAACACCAGCGTGGTCTTGTTGCGCTTGATCAGGTCGTAGACCTCATCGAGCGCATGACGCGCGCTGTGTCCCGCCCATGGCAAACGCCCCTTGGTGTCGAGCATCTCGACGATCGGGGGCGCCGCGCCTCCGGCGACCACGATATCGGCGGCCTCACTTATCCCGTCGCGCTGCGGCACCAGAAACCGCGCCAGCGATTCCGGCTCCGCGACAGTAGCCGACAGCCCGATGGCGCACATCTGCGGCGCCAGCCGCCATAGGCGCGCCAGTCCAAGCGACAACAGGTCGCCACGCTTGGAAGTGACCAGCGCGTGCAACTCGTCGAGCACGATGCGCTTCAGCGATGAAAACAGAAACGGCGCGTCGTCGGACGACAGCAGCAGCGCCAGTTGCTCCGGCGTGGTCAGCAGAATATCCGGTGGATAGCGCCGCTGCCGCTGCCGCCGCGATACCGGCGTATCGCCGGTGCGGGTCTCGATCCGGATCGGCAGACCCATCTCGGCGACCGGCGTTTCCAGGTTGCGCGCGATATCGACCGCGAGCGCCTTCAGCGGCGAGATGTAGAGGGTGTGAAGGCCGCGGCTGCGCTGCAGGCCGCGGCCTGTGGAGATGAGGTTGGTAGCGGCCCGCTTCTCCCCTCCGCCCGCGCGCGAAGCGCGTGGCGGGGAGGGGGAGGGGGTGGGGGGAGGCTCGGCAAACTCGCTGCGAGAGGAGCGAGCGGAAAGACCCCCCACCCCCAACCCCTCCCCGCCGCTACGCGGAGGGAGGGGAGAAGATCGCAGTGGAGTTGAAAGCTCCACCAGCGTCGGCAGAAACCCTGCCAGCGTCTTGCCGGCGCCGGTCGGTGCAATCAGCAACGCGGAACGGTCTTCGCGAGCCTTTGCCAGCAGCGCCAGCTGATGCTCGCGGGGCGACCATCCGCGCGCCGCAAACCAGCGGCGAAAACGGTCCGGCAGGAGTTCGGCTGTCGGGTCCGGAAAAGCTGGCAAGACGTTCGGCGGCACGCTCCAGACGTAAGCCGTCACAGCGGTTCCGTCGAGGGCGCCGGCAGATTACTTCTACCTCGCCCCGCTTGCGGGGAGAGGTCGGATCGCATCGCAGATGCGATCCGGGTGAGGGGGTACCGCTCTCACATCATCTTCAGAATTCGCGGAGAAAGCCCCTCACCCCGACCCTCTCCCCGCGAAGAGCGGGGCAAGGGAGAAGATCGACTACTCCGTGACCGGCTTGTCAGAAATCTGCCAATCCTTGCCGTCGAAGATCGAAATATAGAGGGTCTTCATCGGCGCGTAGTCGTCCGGGGTGTAACTGAAATTGACGCCGTCGAGGAAAAACGGCGAGTGAAAGCCGGCCAGCGTGGTCGCGTGGTTCAACACATTGGCGCGCGTCAGATCGTCGCCACACCGGCGCAGGATTTCGGCCATCGACGCCGCCTGGCCATAGCCGGCATAGGCGATGGTGTTGTCGGGATCGACAGTGGGCAGGTATTTCGCGCGCAACGCCTCGAACGCCATTGCGTCCGGGTCTTTTTCCCAGCGCCCCGGTCCGGCCTCCTTGGAATAGCGGATCGCGACGATATCCTTGGCGTTTTCGAAGCCGGCGGCATTGAGGATCGAGCGGCCGGTGGATCCCGCCGACAGCAGTTGCAACGGCTTCCAGCCGAGTTCGGCGACTTTACGGACCGACTGCGACGTCGCCTTGCCGGTGGAGATGTTATAAAATACATCCGCGCCCGACTTCGACAGATTGATGAGCTGGGAATTGACCGTCGGATCGGTGAGATCGTAGGTCTGCTCCATGATCACGCTGGCGGTACCGCCGGCATCCGCCAGCACCTTCTTGAACGGTCCGAGGAAGTCGCGGCCGAAATCGTCGTTCTGGTAGAGAATGCCGACCTTGCCGTTCGGCTTGTTGGCCACGACATGCTTGGCGAGAATGCGGGCTTCGGTCGGATACAGCGGCAGGCCCGCCATGGTCCATTTGTTGTTCTTCGGATCGTTCCACTTCGACGCGCCGGTGTTGAGCAGCAATTGCGGCACGCCCTTCGAATTGAGATATTTATGCACGGCGGTCTGCGGCGCGGTGCCGAGCGAGCCGAACAGCGCCAGCACTTCCTCCTGCTCAACCAGCCGCCGCGTCGCCTCGACGCATTTCGGCGCGCTATAAGCGTCGTCCATGGTGAGGAATGTCACCTTGCGTCCGTTGATGCCGCCCTTCTCATTCAGCATCTGGAAATAGGCCTCGCCGACCCGGCCCAATACGCCGTAGAGCGAACCGGGACCACTATGCGGCACGGTCTGGCCGAATTTGATTTCGGTGTCGCTCGAGCCCGGATCGTATTTTTTGTCGGCGGCCCAGACGTAGGGCGCCGGCATGGCCGCCGCCACGATGGTGGCAAGCGCGGTGGCGCCGAATTCGCGCCTCGACTGTTTGTTTTTCATATTTTTGTTCCTCCCTGTGGGGGCACAATCATGAACATTCCCGCATGATCGGCAAGCGCGAACTGGCTGCTTCGCAATGCAATACGGCTGCGACCCAGCGTCTCAATTCATGTTTTGGTTGCGACCACGACCAGCCCGGGCACCGGCGTGTTGTCCTCGTTGCGCGCCGAGAGGTTTTCCAGCCGGGACAGCACGAGACCCGCGGCTTCGATCGATGCGCGCACATAAGTCGCACCATGTGCGTAGCGCAACCCTTCGCCGAGAATGACCCCATCAGCTTCATGGGTTTCGGTGGTGAACGCCAGCAATCCGTCCGGCGCCAGCACACGTTGCGCCTCGCGCAGCACCGGCGCGAGATCGGCCACATAGACCATCGCGTCGGCGGCGAGGATGAGATCGGCGCTGGCGTCCGGCCTGCCGCGCAGGCCTTCCACCATCTCCGCCACTTCGAGCCGTGTATAAAGCCCGGTGGCGCGCGCCCGCTCGATCATGCGCGGTGACAGATCGATGCCGATGAATTCGTCGACTTCCCTGGCGAAGGCTGTGGCGGCTAGTCCCGTGCCGCAGCCGAGATCGACGGCGCGCTTGAAGAAGGCAGGCTTGCGGATCGCGGCGCGCACCGACAGCACGGCCTTGAACAGCAACGACGGACCGCGATAGCCGAGATCGTCGACCAGGGCCGCTTCGAATTTCGGCGCATATTGATCGAACAGCGCGCGGACATAGGCCGGCGGCATATCCGCCAATGGTTCGGCGCCGAGCAGCATCAGCCGCAGGCTGGCGCCATGCTTGTCGTCGGGGTCCGCGACAACAGCCGTTCGAAACGCCGCTATTGCCGCCTCGCGCTCACCGAGCTGTTCGCGAATCTCACCCATCGTGAACCAGGCCGAGGCAAAGCCGGGCGCGAGCTCCGTTGCCTGCAACAGGAGATCGGCAGCCGCGGCGAGGTCGCCCTTCAACTGCAGATCGCGCGCAAAATCGAACCGGCGGTCGGCAATCATATCGCCTGAGGACAGGAACAATCGCGCGGGCATCGTCTTTACGTTCGCCTTAAAAATCGTCGTGGCAGGCCTATATATCGCAGATGCGCCCGCAAGACATCCTGATGCCTGTTGCCGCCGGTCTGTGCTGCAAGCCCGGCGGTTTCCATATCGATCCGGTGCGGCCGGTCGAGCGTGCGGTGATCACCCACGGCCATTCCGACCATGCGCGGCCCGGCCATGGCGCGGTGCTGGCGACGCAAGAGACGCTCGACATGATGCGGCTGCGTTATGGCGACAATTTCGCCCGCAGCACGCAGGCCATCGCTTATGGCGAGAAGATAAAACTCGGCGACGTCACGGTCAAATTTCATCCCGCGGGCCATGTGCTGGGCTCGGCGCAGATCGCGGTGTCCTGCAAGGACACCTGCATCGTCGCCTCCGGCGATTACAAGGATGCGCCCGATCCGACCTGCGCGCCGTTCGAAGTGGTGCCCTGCGACGTCTTCATCACCGAGGCCACGTTTGGGCTGCCGGTGTTTCGCCACGGCAACGCCGCGGACGAGGTCGAAAAAGCTGCTGGCCTCGGTGGCGCTGTTTCCGGAGCGCGCGCATCTGGTCGGGGCCTATTCGCTCGGCAAGGCGCAGCGCGTGATCGCGCTGATTCGCGCGGCCGGTTACGACGCGCCGATCTATCTGCATGGCGCGATGGAAAAGATCACTCGCTATTATGAAAGCCGCGGCGTGGCGCTGGGCGAACTGCGCGCTGGTCAAGGGCGTCAAGAAAGCCGATCTCGCCGGCACCATCACGCTGGCGCCGCCCTCGGCCACCTCGGATATCTGGACGCGACGATTCCCCGATCCGGTTACGGCGTTTGCCTCGGGCTGGATGCGGGTGCGCGCCCGCGCCCGGCAGCGCGGCGTCGAACTGCCGCTGGTGATTTCGGACCATGCCGACTGGGACGGCCTGACCGCGACCATCGACGCCACCGGCGCCGGCGAAATCTGGGTCACGCACGGCCAGGAGGACGCGCTGGTGCATTGGTGCACGGCCAAGGGCCTGACCGCACGGCCGCTCGATCTGGTCGGTTACGGCGACGAGGACGAAAGCGATGCGGCGCCGGTTGAGGACGCCGAGGCATGAACCGCTTCGCCGAATTGCTCGATCGCCTCGCCTACGAGCCCGGCCGCAACAACAAGCTGCGGCTGATCACCAGCTATTTTCGCGAGACCGCCGATCCCGATCGCGGCTACGCGCTGGCGGCGTTGACCGGCGCGCTGTCGTTCAAGCACGCCAAGCCCGGTCTGATTCGAGACTTGATCGCCGATCGCACCGATCCGGTGCTGTTCGCGCTGTCGTATGATTATGTCGGCGATCTCTCGGAGACCGTGGCGCTGATGTGGCCGAAGGCTCGCGGAGCTTCTCCACCCTCTCCCCCCCGCGCAGCGGTGGGGAGGGGTCGGCGGTGGTGGGGGGTCTATCGGCAAGAACTCGCTAGCTCCGAGCGAATGCTGCACCACCCCCACCCCCGACCCCTCCCCGCCACGCGCTTTGCGCGAGGGAGGGAGGGGAGCGGGCTAACTCGGGGCCACAACCATCTCCACAACAACCCGCCCCACCCACGCTGACCGAAGTCGTCACCACGCTGCGCACGCTCGGCAAGACCGAACTGCCGAGACAACTCGCGCGCTGGCTTGACGAACTCGATGAGACCGGCCGCTGGGCGCTGTTGAAACTGGTCACCGGCGCGATGCGGATCGGGGTGTCGGCGCGGCTGGCCAAGACCGCCGCGGCGGCACTCGGCGACAAGGACCCGCACGACATCGAGCTGATATGGCCGGGGCTGACGCCGCCCTATCTCGAGTTGTTCGCCTGGCTGGAAGGCCGCGCCGACAAGCCGGTCAATCTCGATCCGGCGCCGTTCCGTCCCGTGATGCTGGCACATGCGATCGAGGATGGCGGATTTCGCAAATATGGAGCCTGCCGATTTCATCGCGGAATGGAAATGGGACGGCATTCGCGTGCAGGCCGTCAGCGGCCATGACGGGCGCGGCCACATGCTGGCCCGGCTTTATTCACGCACCGGCGAGGACATCACCAAAAGCTTTCCTGACCTGGTGCCGTCTTTGCATCTGCCCGGCGCCATCGATGGCGAGTTGCTGGTGTTGCGCGAGGGCCGCGTGCAGACCTTCAACGTGCTGCAACAGCGGCTCAACCGCAAAGTCGTGTCGCCAAAACTGATCAAGGAATACCCGATCCATTTGCGCGCCTATGACCTGCTCGGAGATGGTGAAACCGATTTGCGCGAATTGCCGTTCGAGGAACGGCGCGCCAGACTGCAAACCTTCATCGGCAAGCTCGATGATCCGCGCATCGACCTGTCACCGACGATCGCCTTTGACAGTTGGGAGGCGCTCAGATCAGCGCGCGCCGACCCCGCCAGCGCCGGCGCAGGCGACGACGCCGAAGCGGTCGAGGGCGTGATGCTCAAGCGCCGCGATGCGCCCTATCTGCCGGGCCGCCCGAAGGGCCAGTGGTGGAAATGGAAGCGCGACCCGCACATCATCGACGCCGTGCTGATGTATGCGCAGCGCGGCCACGGCAAGCGTTCGTCCTATTATTCCGACTATACCTTTGGCGTGTGGACCTCCGGCGACGGCGGCGAGCAGCTGGTGCCGGTCGGCAAGGCCTATTTCGGCTTCACCGACGAGGAACTGCTGCAGATCGACCGTTTCGTCCGCCGCAATACCACCGAGAAATTCGGCCCGGTGCGGCATGTGGTGCACGAGCCCGACCAGGGGCTGGTGCTGGAAGTCGCCTTCGAGGGTCTGGCGCGGTCGCCGCGGCATAAATCCGGTGTCGCGATGCGGTTCCCGCGCATCAGCCGCCTGCGCTGGGACAAGCCGCCGCGCGAAGCCGACCGGCTGGAGACGCTGGAGAGGATGTTGAAAGCTGAGCCGGCATGAACATCGGTTCACATAGCAAGGCCCCAGTGTCGTAAATAGCAAACATCCGGGGCATAAGGCCATTGACCCCGACGGACAGGTTCCCCATCTGCGGAGCATTGGAGTATAGTGCGCAGATGAGTGCACCCGGGAGACCATCGATGCCGAACGACACCCGAGAATTGCCCGTCAGCAACGACGGTCTCTACCGCTTTCTCGGCGGCTCGCCGGTGGCGGTGGCGTTCCGGCTGATCCTGCTATCGATCCTGGTCGGCGTGGTGCTTGCCGCGATCGGCTTCGATCCCTGGAATATCCTGCGCAGCATCGAACTGCTGTTCCAGCGCATCTGGAATCTCGGCTTCGACGCCATCAACTGGATGTGGCGCTACTTCCTGCTCGGCGCCGTGATCGTGATTCCGGTCTGGCTGTTGTCGCGGATGTTCGGCGCGCCGCGCGGCCGGATAGGCCGCGTCAGACCCGCTTTGCTCCTGTCCCGGTCCAAGGTCACCACAGCGCAGGTGTTCGCCATCGCGGGTCCCGCGATGGTCGCCAATCTGACGACGCCGCTCATCGGCATCGTCTCGACCATCGCCATCGGCCGGCTTGGCGACGCGACGCTGCTGGGTGGCGTCGCCATCGCCTCGGTGATTTTCGACTGTCTGTTCTGGCTGTTCGCCTTCCTGCGCATGAGCACGCTGGCCTTCACGGCGCAGGCGCTCGGGGCCGGCGAGACCCAGGAATTGCGCGCATCGCTGTTGCGGGGCATGGCGGTCGCGGCATTGGTCGGCGCGGCGCTGATTATCCTGCAAGTTCCGCTCGCCGCGATACTGCTGACATCGATGGGCGGCAGCGAAGGCGTCACGCGCGCTGCCCGAATCTATTTCAATACCCGGATCTGGTCTGCGCCGCTGGTGCTGGCCAATTACGTTATGCTCGGCTGGCTGATCGGACAGGCCCGCGCAAAACTGGCGCTGAGTGTGCAGATCGCCGCCAACCTGATCAATGCGGCGGCAACGGTGCTGCTGGTGCTGGTGTTCGACGCCGGGATCGCGGGTGCGGCGACCGCCGCCGTGATCGCGGAGGCGACCGGGCTCATGCTCGGCCTGCTGATCGCGCGGCGCCTGTCGCGTGGACAACCTGCCGTTCCGCGCGCGGCACTGCTCGATCGGACGAGACTGATGCACATGCTGACCGTCAACCGCGACATCATGATCCGCACCGCTTCCCTGATCTGCGTATGGCTGTTCTTCACCGCGCAAGGCGCGCGCGCCGGCGACGTCACCCTCGCCGCCAATGCGGTACTCAACAACTTCCTGCTGATCAGCGCCTTTTTCCTTGACGGCCTCGCCAACGCCGCCGAACAACTATGCGGTCGCGCCTATGGTGCGCGCGACCGCGTCGCCTTTTCCGGCGCGGTACGGCTGGTGATCCTGTGGGGAGCCGGTTTTGCGCTGGCAGTAGCCGTGACGTTTGCGCTGTGCGGGCCGGCCTTCATCGATATCATGACGGCAGGCGAGGATGTCCGTCGAGGCGCGCGTGGCTATCTCTGGTTCGTCGCGTTGTCGCCTCTGCTCGCCGTCTTTGCCTTCGCCTATGACGGTATCTATATCGGCGCGACTTGGGCACGCGACATGCGCAACCTGATGATGCTGTCGCTACTGGTGTTTCTCGCGGCCTGGCTGGCACTGCGGTCGTTTGGCAATGCCGGGCTGTGGGGCGCGCTGCTGGTGAACTATGCGGCGCGCGGCGGATTACAGGCGCTGCGTTACCCGTCGCTGCTGCGGGCTTCGTTTGGTTCCACATCCGTGAGGCCCGGCTGAATCTGGAGAAGCGACCGATGCAATTGCAATTTGTCGGCTGCGGCGATGCGCTGGGTTCCGGCGGCAGGTCCAACACCTGCTTTCACATCCGCGGCGAAAGCGTCAATTTCCTGATCGATTGCGGCGCCTCGTCGCTGCCGGCATTGAAACGGTTGGGCGTCGCGCGCGACGATATCGATCTCATCCTGATCACCCATTTCCATGGCGATCATTTCGCCGGATTGCCGTTCCTGCTGCTCGACGCGCAATTCACCCGCCGCACCCGGCCGCTGGTCATCGCCGGACCGGAAGGGATCGAGATGCGCCTGACCCAGGTGATGGAAGCGCTATTCGAACATTCATCGAAAACGAAACAGCGGTTCGATCTATCCGTGGTCGCGTTAAAACCTCGGGAAGCGCGGACGTTCGGTACGGTGAAAGTCACGCCCTATCCGGTGGTGCATGGCGAATCCGGCGGGCCGTTTCTGGCTTACCGGATCGAGGCCGAGGGCCGCGTCATCGCCTATAGCGCCGACACCGAATGGACGGAGACGCTGATCCCGGCGGGGCGCGATGCCGACCTGTTCATCGCCGAGGCCTATTATTACGACAAGATCGTCAGGAACCACCTCAGCCTGAAGACACTCGAGACCTATCTGCCCGAGATCAATCCGAAGCGGCTGGTGCTGACCCATATGAGCGACGACATGCTGGCGCGGCTGGATACGCTTGGTCACACCGCGGCGCATGACGGGATGATTGTCGAGTTCTAATCGCGCTCTTTTTCCTTCGCGCGGCGTGCGATGCCCATGCCGGCCAGATGGGTTTCGACAAAATGCGAGACCTGGATATGAAGACGGTCCGGCGGCACCGCGACCAGCCGTTCCTCGAGGCCCAGCGAAATGATGCCATGCACGGCGGAGAACATGGTTCGGGCCAGCAAGGCCACCTCGGCCGGGTCGTGTTGCGGAAACAGCCGGACCAGCGGAGCATGCATCAGCGCAAACGTTCGCATCACCATCTCAAGGATATCTTCCGGGAACGGCCGATCATCCTCCATGCGGTGTTCGAACAGCGCTCGAAGCAGATTCGCGTGCTGGATCGCAAAGTCGAGATAGGCGTCGGCAAGACCATGGAGTTGTTCGACCGGGTCCCGGTCCTGCACCGCTGAAAGCCGGGCATCCAGCCTTTGGACGGTCTCCCGGTTGACCGTCAGGATCAGCCCGTCGAAGTCGCCGAACTCGTTATAGATGCTGCCGACCGAGCAGTCGGCCGCGCTGGCGATATCCCGAATCTTGAGCGATCTCAATCCTTTAGATGCAATCAAGTCGCGCGCGACCTCGATCAGCAGGTGCCGCCGTTTATCTTTTTTCCGATCTCGCAAAGATTCTTCTTGAACATTGTTCATTTTAAAGATACCAATTTGAACATTGTTCAACTTAACCCGGAGGACCACCCGATGCAAACAGTTATTTCCGAGATCGCCTTGACCTTCGTCGATGACATCGTCGCCGCGGTGACGGACTTCGGCCAAACGATCCGCCGGTTCACCCGCGACAGGCTGACTGCGGCACGCGCGTGGGTGCTCGCGCCGGTCGACCGGCTCGCACGCGCCTGCGACGTCGGCAACGTGCTGCCGGCCCCGGACGTGCGGGCGCCCCGCGAGCCACGCTTTGCCGCCTGGAACGTGTTCGAGATGTTCCGAACCTTGCATCATCTGAGCTGACCAACCCCACGGGAGCGCACCATGCGTGAAATTCTGAACCTTATCGCCGACTTCGTTTCCGAGCTGATGCCCGGCAGGCCGGCTACGGCCGACAGTCTTGACCGTTCGATTGCGGCTGCCGGCTCGGCCCATGTGGCCGCCCGCAGGGCGCTCGCTGTTGCGGTAGCCGAAGAAACCCGCGAGATCGAGCGCCGCGGAGCGCTGACCGTGAAGGTCACGGATATCGAAAACCGCGCCGTTCAAGCCATCCGCGCCGGCCGTGACGATCTGGCGATTGCCGCCTCCGAAGCCATCGCGGCGATCCGCACCGAAATAGAGGCGTCGGAGAGCGCATCGTCCCGCTTCGCCGCCGAGGTTGCCCTCGCCCGCCGCGAGGTGGATGCCCAACGCCGCAGGCTGGCCGATCTCGACCGTGGCCGCCGGCTGGCGCGGGTCGGCAGCGCATTGAATAACGGTACAACCGGCGCCCATCACGGTCTCGATCGCTTTGCGGAGGCGGAGGCCGCGCTGGCCAGGATCAACGTCGACAATGCCGACGCCCGCGCATTGCGCGAAGAGATGGCGCCACCTGCGGAGCGCATGATCGAGCGCCTGGCGGACGAAGGCTTCGGCCACTCCGTCACCATCCGCGCCGCGGACGTGATGGAACGGCTGCGGATGATGGCCACCGCTCCCGTGCTTATCGAATCCGAAACTTCGCGGCGGCCGTGAACATCGCGTGCCCGCGCCGACAATCATTCCATTGAAAGGAAATCAAAATGTCTCTCGCACAGGTCACACATCTCGAACGTCCCTCCGGCGCCTGGCTGAACTTCAGCTATGTCTCGTTTGCCGCATCCATCCTGATGGTGGGCGGCGGTATCGCAGCCCTTCCGCTCGACTGGTGGGTCCGCGCCTATTTTGCGATGGGCATGCTCATGGTGGTGCAGTCATGCTTCACGCTTTCCAAGAACATTCGCGACGTCCACGAGGCCGGCCGCATGATCAACCGGATCGAGGAAGCCCGCACCGAGAAGCTGCTGAGCAGCGAAAGACCGTAAGGTTGAAATAATTGTTAACTTCCCATTGTACACTCCCGGCCGTCATCCTTGCGCCTTTAAAGATTTGCTCAGTCAAATCGGGGTTGATGGCCGGCAGCACCGCCGTAAGGAAGCAAAGATGATCAAGCAGTTAATGACGTCCCGTCGCTTCGCTCCGCTGTTTTGGGCCCAGTTCTGTTCGGCGCTGAACGACAACGTCCTCAAGAATGCCCTCGTCATCATGATCCTGTACGGCGTCGCCTCCGGGCACGGCGATTCACTGGTGACGGTGGCGGGCGCCGTCTTCATCTTCCCGTTCTTCGTGCTCTCCGCGCTCGGCGGCGAACTCGCCGACAAATACGTCAAGTCGGTGGTGGCGCGCCGGCTGAAATTCGCCGAAATTTTCGCCGCCTGCTTCGCCGCCGCCGGCTTTTTCCTGCATTCGGTGCCGCTACTGTTTGTCGCACTCGGCCTGTTCGGCATCGTCGCCGCGCTGTTCGGTCCGGTGAAATACGGCATCCTGCCCGATCAATTGTCGACCGCCGAACTCGCCACCGGCAACGCGCTGGTCGAGGGCGCGACATTCATGGCTATTCTGATCGGCACCATTGCCGGCGGCCTGTTCGTTTCGCAATCGACCCATATGGGATGGATCTCGGCCGCGGTGGTCGGCCTTTCGGTGCTGTGCTGGGCATTCGCGTCGCGGATCCCGGCGACCGCTCCGTCCGCGCCCGATCTTGCGATCACGCGCAATCCGTGGACCTCGACGCTGCGCCTTTTGAAGACGCTGTGGTCGGAACCGCGGCTGTGGGACGGCATGGTGATCGTGTCGTGGTTCTGGCTGGTCGGCGCGGTGGTGCTGTCGCTGTTGCCTGCCGTGATCAAGGACGGCGTCGGCGGCACCGAAGGCGTGGTGACGCTTTGCCTCGCGGTATTTGCGATCGGCATTGCGAGCGGTTCGCTGTTCGCGGCCCAGCTCAGCCATGTTCGCCCCAATCTCGCGCTGGTGCCGCTCGGCGGCATCGTCATGGGCCTGGTCGGGCTGGATCTGGCCTGGGCGATCGGACATTCGGCGCGCATGGCGTCGATGTCACGCCGCTGGCGTTCGCGACCTCGGCGAAGCGGCTTCCGCATGCTCGCCGACTTCTTCGTGTTCGCCTTCGGCGGCGGCCTGTTCGTGGTGCCTTCGTTCGCCGCCGTGCAGTCCTGGAGCGCGCCGTCCGAGCGGGCCCGCGTAATCGCTGCCGGCAACGTGCTGCAGGCAGCCTTCATGGTCACCGGCACCCTGTTCGTGGCCATGCTGCAGGCTACGGGACTTGCGGTAGCGTGGATCTTCTTCGGCATGGCGGTTGCGAGTTTCGCCGCGGTCTGGTTCGTGCTCTCGACCTGGGGCAAGGAGGGCGTGCGCGATATGGGCGCGCTGTTGTTCCGCGCGCTGTTTCGTGTCGAGGTTCGCGGGCTGGAAAACCTGCCCGCGCCCGGCACCCGCATGCTGATCGCGCCCAACCATGTCAGCCTGATCGATGGTCCCCTGCTGCATGCCGTCTTGCCGATCGATGCAAGCTTCGCGGTCGATACCGGAATAGCCAATGCCTGGTGGGCCAAGCCGTTCCTCCGGATGATCCGCCACTACACCATCGACCCCACCAGGCCGCTGGCCGCGCGCGACCTGATCAAGCTGGTCGCAGCAGGCGAACCGGTCGTCATCTTCCCCGAGGGCCGGATCACGGTGACCGGATCGACTCATGAAAGTGTACGACGGCACCGCCATGATCGCCGACAAGGCCGACGCTGTGGTGGTGCCTGTGCGCATCGAGGGAGCGCAGCGTTCGCATCTGAGCTACCTCAAGAACGGCGAGATCAAGCGCGCCTGGTTTCCGAAGGTGACGCTCATCGATCCTGCCGCCGGTCAAGCTCGCAGTGGATGAAGCCCTGCGCGGCAAGGCCCGGCGCAATGCCGCCGGCGTGGCCCTGCAGGACGTCATGATCGACGCGATGGTGAAGACCGCGATGCTCGACCAGACCCTGTTCGAGGGCCTCGCCCATGCGGCTACGCGACCGCGATACCGGCAAGCCGATCATCGGTGGATGCGCTCGGCACCCAACTGACCTATCGCAAGCTGATCCTCGGCGCCCAGGTGCTGAGCCGAAAGCTCAGCCAGGGAACCGCGATCGGCGAGAATATCGGCGTGCTGCTGCCGAACTCCGCCGGCGTCGCCGTGGTGTTCATGGCGCTGCAGACCATCGGGCGCGTTCCCGCGATGCTGAATTTCTCCGCCGGCCCGGTCAGCGTGCTGAGCGCGATGAAGGCCGCACAAGTGCGGACCGTGCTGACCTCGCGCGCCTTCATCGAAAAGGGCAGGCTCGACAAGCTGATCGCCGCGATCGGCGGCGAGGCCCGCCTGATTTATCTCGAGGACGTCCGCGGCACGATCGGCCTTGCCGACAAGATCGACGGCCTTTTGGCCGGCAGCAAGCCGCGCGTCGCCCGCAAGGCGGACGATCCGGCTGTCATCCTGTTCACGTCGGGATCGGAAGGCACGCCCGAAGGGCGTCGTGCTGTCCCATCGCAACATTCTCGCCAACGCCGCGCAGGCGCTGGCGCGGGTCGATGCCAATGCCAACGACAAGGTCTTCAACGTGCTGCCGGTGTTCCATTCGTTCGGCCTGACCGGCGGAATGATCATGCCGCTGCTCGCGGGCATTCCGATCTTCATGTACCCGTCGCCGCTGCACTACCGGATCGTACCCGAACTGATCTATCAGACCGGCGCCACCATTCTGTTCGGCACCGACACCTTCCTCACCGGCTATGCGCGCTCGGCCCATGCCTACGATTTCCACACGCTGCGGCTGGTCGTGGCCGGCGCCGAAGCCGTCAAGGAACGCACCCGGCAGATCTACATGGAGCGCTACGGCATCCGCGTGCTGGAAGGCTACGGCGTCACCGAGACCGCGCCGGTGCTCGCGATGAACACGCCGATGGCCAACCGCCAGGGCACCGTCGGCCGTTTCTCGCCGCTGATGGAATACAAGCTCGACCCGGTCCCCGGCATCGAAGAGGGCGGGCGCTTGTCGGTGCGCGGCCCCAACGTCATGCTCGGCTATCTGCGCGCGGAAAATCCGGGCGTGCTGGAGCCGCTGCCGGACGGCTGGCACGATACCGGCGACATCGTCACGGTCGATGCCGGCGGCTTCATCACGATCAAGGGCCGCGCCAAGCGCTTTGCCAAGATCGCCGGCGAGATGGTTTCGCTCTCGGCGGTCGAATCCATCGCCGCCGCGCTGTGGCCGCAGGCGCTTTCGGTTGCGGTGTCGTTGCCGGATCCGCGCAAGGGCGAACGCGTCGTGCTTGCTGACGACGCAGAAAGACGCCGATCGCGCCGCCATGCAACGACAGGCAAAGATAGCGGGCGCTTCCGAACTGTCCGTTCCCGCCAGTGTCTGCGTCGTTGCACAGGTGCCGCTGTTGGGCTCGGGCAAGACCGACTATGTCGCCGCCACCGCGTTGGCAAAGGAAATTGCCAGCGCCCCCGAGCGGGAAGTTGCCTGATTCGGAGCGCCGGACATTCCGGGCCGGCAATACACTCTGCCACGGTGTCGTGCTGCTGCACGGCATCGCACGCACATCGCGATCGCTGCGGAAGCTGGAAACTGCGCTTCAACGATCGGAATTTGCGACACTTAATCTCGACTACCAGAGCCGCAAAAAGCCGCTCGACGCCCTCGCGGACGATCTCCATCCCGAGATCTCGGGCTTTGCCCGAACAACCGGCGGCCCTGTTCATTTCGTCGGCCACTCCATGGGCGGCTTGTTGACGCGGGTCTATCTTGCCAGACATCGCCCGCAACGCCTTGGGCGCGTGGTCATGCTGGGAACGCCGAACGGCGGTAGCGAAGTCGCAGACTTTCTCAAGCGGTTCGCGATCTACCGCGCATTCTATGGCCCGGCCGGTTTGCAACTTTCTACCAAGCAGGATCAAGCGCTGCGCTCGCTTCCGGCGGTCGACTATGATCTCGGCATCGTGGCCGGATGCCGTTCCGTCGATCCAATCTCCTCGATCTTTATCCTGCCAAACCCGAACGACGGCAAAGTATCGGTTGATCATACACGCCTCGACGGCATGACTGACCACACCACGGTCAAAGCCACGCATAGCGGGCTTCTGCGTCACCCGATCGCGATCGACCAGACCATCGCGTTCCTGCGTGAGGGCCGATTCAGCTAGACCGGCCAATCCTCGGCCGTGATCGTTGCTGCATCGGCGCCGACGATTTCCGACAGCGAATCGCGGCCCGTGCGCAGCAGTGTCGAGGCGAGATCGGTCTTGATGTCGTCGACAAGCCCGATCCCCTTGTAGATCAGCGCCGAATAAAGCTGGATCAGGCTGGCGCCGGCGCGGATTTTGGTCAGCGCGGCGCCGCCGCTATCGATGCCGCCGACGCCTATCAGCGGAAACGCGCCTTCGGCGCGCACATAGGTCTCCGCCACCATCCGCGTCGACAGCCGAAACAGCGGCCTGCCCGACAGACCGCCCTGCTCTTTGGCGCGGGTCTGTTCGCGCAAGGTTGAAGACCGCCCCAGCGTGGTATTGGTGACGATCATGCCGTCGACGCGGCGCGAGCGCGCGATATGAACGACGTCGTCGAGCTCGGTGAGACTGAGATCCGGCGCGATCTTCAGCAGCACCGGCGAATCGCCGGCATTTTTCCGCACCCGCTCGCGCGCATCGATCACCCTGGCCAGCAGATCGTCGAGTGCCTCAGCCTGCTGCAAATTGCGCAGGCCCGGCGTGTTCGGCGACGACACATTGACAGTGAAATAGCTCGCCACCGGCGCAAAGGCCTCGATCAACCTGACATAGTCGACGACGCGGTCCGGCGAATCCTTGTTGGCGCCGATGTTGATCCCGACGATGCCGCCAAGATGGGCGCGGCCGGCAAGGCGCCGCAGCACCGCGTCCGCGCCGTCATTGTTGAAGCCGAGCCGGTTGACCACCGCCTCATCGCGCTCGAGCCGGATGATACGCGGTCGCGGATTGCCGATTTGCGGCTTCGGCGTCACCGTTCCGATTTCGATGAAGCCAAAGCCCAGCCGCAACACCGCATCCGGCACCTCGCCGTTCTTGTCGAAGCCCGCGGCCATGCCGACCGGATTGGGGAAATTCAGGCCGAAGGCCCGCACCGCCAGTTTGGCATCGTCCGGCCGCCGCCGCACCGGTGGCAGCAGCCGCAAGCCCTGGATCGCCAGCCGGTGCGCGTCTTCCGGATCGAACCAGCGCAGCAGCGGCAGCGAAAAGGCATCGAAGGCGCGGATCACGATTTCAGCTCCGGAATGTCGTGATTGCCGTCGGAGCGTGCGCGCAGGTCGAACACATCGGTGACCGCGCCGAGATCGAGTTCGCCGTAGAGATGCGGAAACAATTCATCGTTGCGCGACGGCTCCCAGCGCAGCGCGTCGCCGAGCAAGTCGGCATCGACCGCGATCAGGAACAGGCCGGTCTGGCCGAAGAAAAACCTCTTTGCCGTCTCCTCCACCTGAGATGCGGTTGAGAAATGAATGAACCCGTCCCTGTTATCGTCAGCGCTGCCCCGGTAGACGCCTTGCCGCTCAGCCTCGCGCCAGGCCGAAGCCGTACAGATTTTGTAGATCATGCGCACGTGCCGGGAGTCCTTGCCGGGAGTCCTGCTTGTCATTGAGTCTCCTCGGATTTTCCGGGAGACGGACCCGCGATGCGACCGTATCGGCGGCGCGGACGCACTTCAAGGGCGGGTTACCGGACGCGCACAGGTGCTTGTGCAGGGACGCAATGAAGAAAACGGTGGTACGAGGCGCAATCCGCAGCGTCGTCCCCTGCGAAACGCAGGGACCCGTACCGCGAGGTCTTACCGCTAGCGTGACGTTGTTGGACGCGGCGGAGTGAGCCTTGACTCTCCCTCCACGAATCCCGACAAAAGCTTCCCAAATCGCAAGCCGTATTATCCCGCTCTCCAAGGAAATCTCGATGTCTCTCGCCGCTCTCGAATCCACCGTCAACACCGCGTTCGATGCCCGCGACGGCGTCTCCGCCGCGACCAAAGGCGAAGTCCGCGACGCGGTGGATCATGCGCTCGACCTGCTCGACAAGGGCGAGGCACGGGTCGCCGAGCGCGAGGCCGGCGGCAAGTGGAAGGTCAACCAGTGGCTGAAGAAGGCGGTGCTGCTGTCCTTCCGCCTCAACGACATGAGCGCGATTGCCGGCGGCCCCGGCAAGGCGTCGTGGTGGGACAAGGTGCCGTCGAAGTTCGATGGCTGGGGCGAGAATCGTTTCCGTGATGCGGGATTCCGCGCGGTGCCGGGCGCCATCGTCCGCCGCTCGGCGTTCATCGCCAGGAACGTGGTGCTGATGCCGTCCTTCGTCAATCTCGGCGCCTATGTTGATGAAAGCACCATGATAGACACCTGGTCCACCGTCGGCTCCTGCGCGCAGATCGGCAAGCGCGTGCACATTTCCGGCGGCGTCGGCATCGGCGGCGTGCTGGAACCGCTGCAGGCCGAACCCGTCATCATCGAGGACGATTGCTTCATCGGCGCGCGCTCCGAAGTCGCCGAAGGCGTGATCGTGCGCAAGGGCGCGGTGCTGGCGATGGGCGTTTTTCTGGGCGCATCCACCAAGATCGTCGACCGCGACACCGGCGAAACCTTCATCGGCGAAGTGCCGGAATATTCCGTGGTGGTGCCCGGGATGTTGCCCGCCCGGCCGCTAAAGAACGGCGAGCCCGGTCCGTCCACCGCCTGTGCCGTCATCGTCAAGCGCGTCGACGAGCGCACCCGGGCCAAGACCAGCATCAACGAACTGCTGCGGGATTGAAACCGAAACGGCGATGACCGACGCCCTCTCGATTGCCCGCGACCTTGTCCGCTGCCCCTCGGTAACGCCGGCCGACGCCGGCGCGCTCGGCGTGCTGGAAAATATCCTGACGAGCGCAGGCTTTACGGTGCATCGTGTCACCTTCGGCGAGCCCGGCACCGCCGATGTCGACAATCTCTATGCCCGCATCGGCGACTCCGCGCCGCACATCACCTTTGCCGGACATACCGACGTGGTGCCGCCCGGCGACGAAACCGCATGGAGCCACGGCGCGTTCTCGGGCGACGTCAAGGACGGCTATCTGTATGGGCGCGGCGCGGTCGACATGAAGGGCGGCATCGCCTGCAGCGTCGCGGCGGTGCTGGAATATCTCGCTGCCCACGGCGGCAAGCCGCGCGAGGAGGGAACGGGATCGATCTCGTTCCTGATCACGGGCGACGAGGAAGACATTTCCGTCAACGGCACCATCAAGCTGCTGCAATGGGTCGCGGCGCGCGGCGAGAGACTGGATCATTGCGTGCTTGGCGAGCCCAGCAATGTCGAAGTGTTGGGCGACTGCATCAAGGTCGGCCGCCGAGGTTCGTTGCATGGCATGCTTTACGTCGATGGCATTCAGGGCCATGTCGCCTATCCGCATCGCGCGGCCAATCCGGTGCCCGATATTGCAAGGCTGATCGTGGCGCTCAGCGACGAGCCGCTCGATCACGGCAGCGCGGCATTCCAGGCGTCGAATCTCGAATTCACCTCCGTCGATGTCGGCAATAAGGCCGGCAATGTGATTCCCGGCCAGGCGCGCGCGAAATTCAACATCCGCTTCAACGATCTCCATACGCAAGCGACGCTGCGTGAACTGGTCGACGCACGACTGGCGAAGGCCGCGGGCAACCGCATTCGCGCGCACATCGTGTGGGAACCGTCGAACTCCAACGTGTTCGTGACCAAGCCCGGCGCCTTCACCGATCTCGCGGTCGCGGCCATCGAGGAAGTCACCGGCCGCAAGCCTGAACTGAGCACGTCCGGCGGAACCTCTGACGCACGCTTCATCGCGAGCTATTGTCCGGTCATCGAGTTCGGCCTGGTCGGCCAGACCATGCACCAGATCGACGAGCGCACGCCGGTGTCCGATCTGGAAAAGCTGACCAAGGTCTATCGCGGCTTGCTGGAGAGGTATTTTGGGTGACGGGGACTCCCTCCCAAATAATCCACCGTCATGGCCGGGCTTGTCCCGGCCATCCACGTCCTTGCTTACTTAGGTTAAAGACATGACGTGGATGCCCGGGACAAGCCCGGGCATGACAAATCATTATTCGACAATCGAATCGTAGAGATCGTTCCACTCAGGATTATTCGCAAGGATCAATCGGACTTTCCATTTGCGCGACCAATGCTTCATGTTGTGTTCGCGCTGGATCGCCATCTGAATATCTTCGTAGTGCTCGAAGTAAACCAGGCGCTTTACGGAATATCTTTTGGTGAAACCCGGAATGAGTCCGTTTCGGTGTTCGTAAATTCCTCGAACAAGGTCGTTTGTAACGCCAACGTACAGAATGCCATCGGGCGCGCTTGCCAGAATGTAAACGTAGCCACCTTTCATACGTAGATAGTGAAGGACGTGGATGGCCGGGACAAGCCCGGCCATGACGACGTTGGAGTGCGCGTCTAATAATCCACCCTCACCAGATACAGCCCGTCCGGTGGTGCGACCGGGCCGCAAGCGGCGCGGGTTCGTGCGGCCAGTGCCGCCGCAAGATCATCCGCGCTCCAGCGGCCTTCGCCGACCCAGACCAGTGAGCCGACCATCGAGCGCACCTGGCTGTGCAGGAACGACCGCGCCGAGGTCACGATATTGACGGCGTCGCCCTCTCTCACCACGTCGAGCTGATCGAGAGTCTTCTCCGGCGATTTGGCCTGGCATTCGGTGTCGCGAAACGTCGTGAAGTCGTGCTTGCCAACCAGGCGCTGTGCTGCGGCATGCATAGCATCGGTGTCGAGCGGTCGCGGCAGCCGCCAGACATGCCCGATATCGAGCGCGAGATTGGCGCGGCGATTGCTGATGCGATAGAGATAATGCCGCTTCTTCGCTGAAAATCGCGCCTCGAAGCTATCCTGCACGATCTCCGCTGAAAGCACGCCGATCGGATGCGGCCGCAGATGCGCGTTCAGGCCATCGCGAAAGCGACCCGGCACGAAATGTTTGGCAATATCGCAATGCGCCACTTGCCCCAGCGCGTGCACGCCGGCATCGGTGCGCCCCGCGCCATGCACGCGAACCCGTTCGCCGCAGATCGCCTTGACCGCATCCTCCAGTGCGCCCTGCACCGAAGGGCCGTTATCCTGAAGCTGCCAGCCGCAGAACGGCGCGCCGTCATATTCGATGGTGAGTTTGTAGCGGGGCATGTCGATCCAGATGGGCCGTCATCGTCCGCGTAGGCGGACGATCCAGTATTCGCTGGCGTTTCAGTTCGATCCCGAACGGCGCGGCGTACTGGATACCCCGCCTTCGCGGGGTATGACAATCTCACACAACGCGCTCACCGGCCTTCAGCGGCGTGCCGCGCAGAAAATCCTCAGCCTTCATCGCGCCCTTGCCGGCGCGCTGCAGTTCGAGAATCCGCAACGCGCCTTGCTGGCAGGCGATCGCGAGCCGGTCGTCGAGCGCATCGCCCGGCGCGCCTGCGCCATCGTTCAATTCACAGCGCAGTATCTTGACGCGCGCCAGCGAACCTTCGATTTCCATCTCGCACCACGCGCCGGGAAACGGCGACAGACCATGAATATGGCGCAGCACTTCGCGCGCGGGCTTGTTCCAGTCGATCCGCGCCTCGGCCTTGTCGATCTTGGCGGCATAGGTCACGCCGTCGGCGCTTTGCGGGGTGAGCTGCAAGCTGCCGCGTTCCAGCGCACCGATCGCGCGCACCATCAGATCGGCCCCGAGCGGCGCCAGCGCATCGTGCAGATCGCCGGCGGTCATTGCATCCGTGACCGCGACGCGCTCAGCCATCGCGACGTCTCCCGTATCCAGGCCAACATCCATCTTCATCACCATCACGCCGCTCTCGACATCGCCGGCCATGATGGCGCGATTGATAGGCGCCGCGCCGCGCCAGCGCGGCAGCAGTGAGCCATGCAGGTTGAAACAGCCGCGTTTGGGGGCCTCAAGAATGGCTTGCGGCAGGAGCATGCCGTAGGCAACAACGACCGCCGCATCGGCCTCGTGCGTTCGAAATTCGGCTCCGGGCTTCCGGTGTCTTCAGCGTCTTCGGCGTCAGCACGGGAATGCCGAGCCGCCGTGCCTCCACCTCTACCGGCGTCGGCTGCAGCTTCATGCCGCGCCCGGCGGGTTTCGCCGCACGGGTATAGACCGCCGCGATCTCATGGCCGTGGGCCACAAGCCCCAGCAGCGTCGGCACCGCGAAATCCGGCGTGCCCATGAAGATCAGGCGGAGTGGCATGTCGTGAGATATCCTGCGAAAATTCAGTTTACTCGTCATGGCCGGGCCTGTCCCGGCCATCCACGTCTTCAGGCTCAGTAAGCAAGAAAGACGTGGATGCCCGGGACAAGCCCGGGCATGACGGCTGAGAGAGGTTTGCGAGCTTACTCCGCGCGCTTGGCGGCTTTGGTAAACTTCTTCAGCACGCGGTCGCGCTTCAGCTTCGACAGATAGTCCACGAACAGCACGCCGTTGAGATGATCGATCTCGTGCTGGATGCAGGTGGCGAACAGGCCGTCGGCGTCTTCCTCATGCACCTTGCCGTCGAGATCGGTGAAGCGGATGCGCACCTGCGCCGGCCGCTCCACTTCCTCGTAATATTCCGGGATCGACAGGCAGCCTTCCTCGTAGACCGACAGTTCTTCCGACGACGACAGGATTTCCGGATTGATGAAGACCCGCGGCCGCGGCTGGCTCTCGCCGTCTTCGTCGCGTTTGGCGAGATCCATCGTGATCAGCCGCAGCGGCTGGGCTACCTGGATCGCGGCAAGCCCGATCCCCGGCGCGGCATACATGGTCTCGAACATGTCGTCGGCGAGCTTGCGCACCTCCGCCGTGACCTTTTCGACGGGTTTGGAGACCAGCCGCAACTGCTTGTCCGGCAGGATGATGATTTCTCGGAGTGCCATGGCGGGCGATTTAAGCCGCTGATTTGGCGGGGTCAATCCGCTGCGGCCCCGGCCGTTAACGTCCCGCTAACCACGAATTTTAAGCCGGCGTTAACCATGAAAATTAACCCGCTATTCACCATAAATGTTCCCTCTTCGTTCGCGTTGCCGGCCGAATCGGCTACAAGGGCGGCATGAACGAGATTCTTTTCATGATCGGCGACCTGCCGGTCCGCATGAGCGCCGCGCTGATCGGCTTCGGCGTGCTGGCGCTGCTGCTGCTGCTGAGCATCGCCGTCGTGCTCGCGCGATCCGGCCGGCGCGGCGCGGACCATGGCGATGGCGCAGGCGATCCGCGCCGACGAGCTGGAAGAGCGTCTTGAGCGAAATGCTGCGCGCCCAGAGCGAGGCCACCGGCCGCGTCGACGCCATGGGGCAGGCGCTGGCCGGCCGCCAGGCCGACATGGCGCGCGCCGTCAACGAGCGGCTGGATTCGGTGACCCACCGCGTCGGCCAGTCGATGGAGCAGACCACGCGCAACACCATGGATAGCTTGCGCGTGCTGCACGAGCGGCTCGGCATCATCGACAACGCGCACAAGAACCTCACCGAACTGACCTCGCAGGTGACGACGCTGCGCGACGTGCTCGCCAACAAGCAGTCGCGCGGCGCGTTCGGCCAGGCGCGGATGGAGGCGATCGTCCAGGACGGCATGCCGAAGGGCTCCTACGAATTCCAGTTCACGCTCTCGACCGGCAAGCGGCCGGATTGCGTGGTGTTCCTGCCCGACCAGCGCCCGCTCTGCATCGACGCGAAATTTCCGCTGGAAGCGATGACCGCGCTGCACGATGCCCGTTCCGACGAGGAAAAGAAATTCGCCACGCAGCGGTTGCGCAGCGACGTGATGAAGCATGTCAGCGACATCGCCGAGAAATACCTGATCGCCGGCGAGACCCAGGATACCGCGCTGATGTTCGTGCCGTCGGAATCGGTCTATGCCGAAATCCATGACGGTTTCGACGACGTGATCCAGAAGGCCTACCGCGCCCGCGTGGTGCTGGTGTCGCCGTCGCTGTTGATGCTGGCGATCCAGGTGATGCAGCAGATCCTGAAAGACGCGCGGATGCGCGATGCCGCCGACCAGATCCGCACCGAGGTGCTCAACCTCGGCGACGATCTCGGGCGCCTGCGCGACCGCGTGCTGAAACTGCAGAAGCATTTTTCCGACGTCAACGAGGATGTCCGGCAGATCCTGATATCCGCCGACAAGATCGAAAAGCGAGCCGGACGGATCGAGGAGCTGGATTTCAGCAAGACCGAGGCGCCGGCCGAACTGCCCCGCATCGTCAAGAGCGGCGCGCCGGAGCTGTTCCCGCTGCAACGGAAGATGCAGGCGGGGGAGTAGGGCTTCCTTTCGCCTCTTCCCGCAAGAGCGGGGCGAGGGAGAAGAGGCACTGCCCTCCGAATCTGCTAGCACTGCGGCATGACATCCGCGCCCCATAGCCCGCCCGAGCCATCGATCACGCCCAAGCCCCGCGCCAGCTTCCGCGATAGCGTGGCCGTCTATACGCAACGGCGCGTCCTGATCGTGCTGCTGCTCGGCTTTTCGTCGGGCCTGCCATTGGCGCTGTCGGGATCGACGCTGCTGGTGTGGATGCGCGAGTCCGGCGTCGATCTCGGCACCATCGGGCTGTTCGCGCTCGTCGGAACACCGTACACGCTGAAATTCCTGTGGGCGCCGCTGGTCGATGCGCTGCATGTGCCGTTCTTTACACGCGCGTTCGGCCGAAGGCGCGGCTGGCTGGTATTCTCGCAATTGCTGCTGATCGTCGCCATCCTGCTGCTGGCGCTGACCGATCCGGCGCGCTCGCCGCTGTTCGTGGCGCTCGGCGCGCTGCTGGTGGCGGCGATGTCGTCAACCCAGGACATCGTAGTCGATGCATTTCGCGTCGAGAGCCTGCCCGAGAGCGAACAGGCCGCCGGCATGGCGTCCTATGTCGCGGCCTACCGGATCGGCATGCTGGTCTCGACCGCGGGCGCGCTGTTCATGGTGAGCGGATTTGAGAGCACCGGTATCGCTCGGTCGCAGGCATGGATGTGGGGCTATGTGACGATGGCAGCATTGGTGCTGATCGGCACGGTCACCGCGCTGGCGGCGACCGAGCCGGAGCAGTCGGCGCGCGCGGAGGCTGCCACCAGCACCGAGACCGCTTTCGCGCGGGTCATGCAGGCCGCGATCGGCGCCTTCTCCGAATTCCTGGTTCGGAAGGACGCCTGGGCGGCGCTTGGCTTTGTCGTGCTCTACAAATTCACCGACGCGTTTTCCGGCACCATGACCGCGCCGTTCGTGATCGATCTCGGCTTTTCCCGCAACGACTACGCCGCCATCGTCAAGGGCGTCGGCCTGGCTGCAACCTTGATCGGCGGATTCGCCGGCGGGTTTGTGGCGCGGCGTTATTCGCTGGCGGCGAGCCTGTGGATCGGCGGCGTGCTGCAGGCGGTGGCCAATTTGTCGTTCTCGTGGCTGGCGCTGGTCGGCGTCAACCAATGGGCGCTGGCATTCGCGATCACGGCGGAGAATTTCACCAGCGCCATCGGCACCGTGATCTTCGTCGCCTATCTGTCGGCGCTGTGCCGAAACCCGCTGCACACCGCGACACAATATGCGCTGCTGACGGCGTTGGCCGCGGTCGGGCGCACCTATTTGTCATCCGGCGCGGGGTATGTGGCGAAGGCAACCGGCTGGCCGCTGTTTTTCGCTGTATGCGTCGTGGTCGCGGTGCCGAGCCTGATCCTGCTGGCGTGGCTGCAGCGGCGCGGGCATTTCGACGGGCTGGAGACAAGGGTGTAGGCTGCGAAGGGTGTCTACGCTGCGTCAACAACCACGGTCGTCGTCCTCCGCGAAAGCGGGGGACCCAGTATTCCACTGCGGTTGAATTTCAATCGAGAAAGCCCGGCGTACTGGATCGTCCGGTCAAGCCGGACGATGACAGCGGGGGTGATGCGTATGATGACACGAGAGTGACGCGACGGCACTCCATCGCCTCACTGCTTCGTCACCGCGCTCCATTTCGTGACCACGGCTTCGCTCATCTGTCCGGCATCCTGCGCGCAGACGACTTCATCGACTTTCACCGACACCTCCTTGCCGATGAAGCTTTTCAGTTGCGCCGCCTGTGCATCGTTGCTGGTGATGATCTGGAAAGTTTCCGGGCCGGTTTCCAGGCCGCACAACCCGTTCGGTGGCGGTAAACGCCGCGGCTCGCTGGTGAGCTGATAGGTCGCGACGCGTTTGCCCTTGTTGCCGCCGCGGACGCGCATGGCATTGAGCTCTCCCGACAGCCAGTCGCCGGCATGGATCAGCTTGGCTCCCTTTGGCGCGGGCTCGGCCTGCTGCGCCACAGCGGGGGATGCTGCGGATGTCATGGCAAGGATGCCGCCCAGGCCAGATGTTTGCCGAATCGTCGTATTGTCATGTCGATCATTCCGTCCGTGATGGTTAGAACAACGTGCGCTGCCGCATGGCTGCGGACAGTGTGCCTTCATCGAGATAATCGAGTTCACCGCCGACCGGCACGCCATGCGCCAGCCGCGTCACCTTGACGCCGGCTTCCTGCAACAGGTCGGTGATGTAATGCGCGGTGGTCTGGCCATCGACGGTCGCATTGAGAGCGAGAATGATTTCGGTCACCCGGGGATCATGCGCGCGCGCCACCAGCGCGTCGATGGTCAGGTCTTGCGGACCGACGCCGTCGAGCGGCGACAATGTCGCGCCGAGCACATGATAGAATCCATTGGTCGCGTTTGCCCGCTCCAGCGCCCAGAGATCGGCGACGTCGGCGACCACGACGATGATCGCGGGATCGCGCCGCGGGTCGGTGCAGACCGTGCAGGGATTTTGGGTATCGATGTTGCCGCAGATCTTGCAGACCTGGATCTTGTCGATCGCCACCTGAAGTGCTGCCGAAAGCGGCGTCATCAAGGCTTCGCGCTTCTTGATCAGGTGCAGCGCCGCGCGCCGCGCCGAGCGCGGGCCAAGCCCCGGCAGTTTCGCCAGCAACTGGATCAGACGTTCGATTTCCGGACCGGCAACGGCAGACGTCATCTTATGTGAGGCCCAGTCCCGGCGGCAGTCCGAGGCCGCCGGTCAGCGCCTGCATCTTCTCCTGCATCGCGGCTTCCGCCTTGCGGCGCGCGTCATTATGCGCCGTAACCAGCAAATCCTCCAGGATTTCGATCTCGTCCGTCTTGATCAGCGAGGGATCGATCTTGACGGCCTTTACCTCCATCTTCGCCGTCATGCGCACGGTGACGAGACCGCCACCCGACATGCCCTCGACCTCGATCTGGCCGAGTTCATCCTGCATCGCCTGCATCTTCGATTGCAGCTGCGCCGCCTGTTTCATCATGCCGAGAAAATCAGCCATCAACTGTCCTCTGAATTTCTATTGATCGTCGGAATGATCGATCGAGTCTTCACCGCTAGCATCGGACTCCGGCGGCTCGGGGGCAAGCTTGCGCACCTCGACGACCTTGGCGCCGGGAAATCGCGCCAGCACCTCCTTGACCCGCGGATCGGATTCCGCGGCGCGCTCACGCTGGCTCTTCTGCACTTCGTTCTGCGCGCGCAGCGTCGGTTGTCCGGCTTCGTTGGAAACGATCACGGTCCAGCGCCGACCGGTCCATTGCTCTAGTTTGCGGGAGAGATCGTTGATCAGCGTTCGCGCGGCGCTGCGCTCCAGCGTCACCTCGAGCCGCCCATCCTCGATCCGGACCAGACGGACGTCGGCTTCCAAGGCCGCCTTGGTCAACAGATCGCGCTTCTCGCCGGCGAGCGCCACCAGTTCCGGAAAGCCAGCAATCCTCAGGGCCGCCGGCGCGGATTGCGTGTCAGCGATCGGCGCGACCATCTGCGGACGCGCGGATGTCTCAGCCCGAGGCGCGGCACTCGCACGTGCCGGTGACGGTTGCATCGACGATATACCGGGCGCGGGTGCGCCACGCGGCGCGGAACTTCCAGCGATCACAGGCGATGCACCGCCATTCTGCTCGAGCATCCGGATCGCTTCATCCGGCGTCGGCATGTCGGCGACATAGGCGATCCGCACCAGCACCATTTCCGCCGCCGCCGCCGGCCGGGTCGCTCCTTGAGCCTCGGTGATGCCCTTGAGCAGCATCTGCCACATCCGCGACAGCACCCGCATCGAGAGTTTTGACGCAAAATCGCGGGCTCGCAGCCGCTCGGTTTCGCCGAAGGCGAGATTGTCCGCCGTCGCCGGCACGATCTTCACGCGGGTGACGAAATTGACGAATTCGGCGAGGTCGCTGAGCACCACGATCGGATCGGCGCCGGTGTCATATTGCTCGCGAAATTCCCGGAACGCGCTGGCGATATCGCCGCGCGCCAGCGAATCGAAGAGATCGATGACGCGCGTGCGATCCGCAAGTCCGAGCATCTGTCTGACGGCATCGGCGCGCACCACGCCCGCGGCATGCGCGATCGCCTGATCGAACAGCGACAGCGAATCGCGCACCGAGCCTTCGGCCGCGCGCGCGATGATGCCAAGCGCCTCCGGCTCCGCATCGACATTTTCCTTCGCTGCGATGTTGGCAAGATGCCCCATCAGCACGTCGGCATCGACCCGGCGCAAATCGAACCGCTGGCAGCGCGACAGCACTGTGACCGGCACCTTTCGAATTTCCGTGGTGGCGAACACGAACTTGGCATGCTCCGGCGGCTCTTCCAGCGTTTTCAGGAACGCGTTGAACGCCGCGGTCGACAGCATGTGGACTTCGTCGATGATGTAGACCTTGTAGCGGGCGCTGGCCGGCGCATAGCGCACGCTGTCATTGATCTGGCGCACGTCATCGACGCCGGTATGGGAGGCGGCGTCCATCTCCAGCACGTCCATGTGCCGGCTTTCCATGATCGCCTGGCAATGCACGCCCGGCACCGGCATATGGATGGTCGGCGCCTTCACCGATCCGTCCGGCAGTTCGTAATTCAGCGCACGGGCGAGAATTCGTGCAGTCGTGGTTTTACCGACGCCGCGCACCCCGGTCAGGATCCAGGCCTGTGGAATCCGCCCGGTTTCGAACGCGTTCGAAACCGTGCGAACCACGGCTTCCTGGCCGATCAGGTCGTCGAAACTGGAGGGGCGGTATTTTCTTGCCAGCACGCGATAGTGCTTGCCGGCGACCGCCGGGCCGCCGAGATCGAAACCGCCTTGATGGGCGGTCTCCGGATCGGCCGGGGGCGTTACGGGATTGCCAGCGTCGGTCATCGATCGATCCGCAATTGATTGTCTCTCGAAGCCGGCTTGCGGAACGGGACGGGAATCCAGCGCAGAATGAAATTAGCCCATCTTGCGCGATTCGCTCGAAAAAAAGGTAGGAGACTGACGAGCGACCCGATCCGGACCTCGTTAGGGCTGCTTCCTTCCGGACCTGACCCGGTTGGCGAGTGGCTCGTCCACCGCCAATCTCCCGGTGCTTATTTGGGGCCAAAAGTGCCGGAAAGCAAGCGTGGCGGGGCCGCTTTGCGGGGCTTGTGCAAAAATGCAGAAAGGCATTAGTTGCCCTCATGCCCACTGACGTTCCCAACTGGTCGCTGCATTCACGGCTCAAGCAAGACACCATCGACATCGGCGACCTGCCGCTGTGCCGGGTGCTGGTGATCAAGGACGCGCATTACCCCTGGCTGCTGCTGGTTCCGCGCCGGCCCGACACTGTGGAAATCATCGACCTCGACGAGGTCCAGCAGGCGCAGCTGATGACGGAAATAACCCGGGTCGCCCGCGCGCTGAAGGAAATCACCAAATGTGACAAGCTGAATATCGCGGCCTTGGGCAATCTGGTTCCGCAGCTGCATGTGCATGTTATCGCGCGCCGCTCCAGCGATGCCGCCTGGCCGCGTCCGGTCTGGGGCGTGATGCCACCGCTCGCCCATGACGCGGAAGAAGTTCAGACATTCATCAGCGCGCTTCGCCGCAAAATCTGGCTTGGTTGATATATGAGTGCATTCGATTCGTTTCCGCTGGGACAGCCCGCCTTCGTCACCCATGTGCTGGATCGCGCCGCGCATCTGCGCACCGACGACGCCAAACTGCTGGCGCTTGAGGGGCGTCCTGATTCGCGCGCCTATGTGGTGCATCGCGATTCGCTAGTCGTGAAGCAGGATACGGGCGGTCCCCGCGCGCTGCTGACCATCGACGAGGCGCTGAAATTCGGCGCCAACCCCGGCACCATCTTTTTGGGCCTGCGCGACGGAGCCGCGATCTTCGGCATGGGCATCGGCGCTCCCGCGGTGGAAAAACTGCTGACGCGCAATGACGTCGCCGTCAGCGAATTGCGCGGCATGGCGATGCAGGGCGTGGTGCCGCCCGACCAGCTCTCGGCGATCGCAATGGCGAAATCGATGGTGAGCTGGCATCAGCGTCACGGCTATTGCGCCAATTGCGGCACCCGCTCGGCGATGACGCAAGGCGGCTGGAAGCGCGACTGTCCGAACTGCAAGGCCGAACATTTTCCGCGCACCGATCCCGTGGTGATCATGCTGGTGACCCATGGCGACAAATGCCTGCTGGGACGGCAGAAGCACTTCCTGCCGGGGATGTATTCGTGCCTCGCCGGATTCGTCGAAGCCGCCGAAGCCATCGAGGACGCCGTGCGGCGCGAAGTCTTCGAGGAGTCCGGGATTCGCTGCACCGACGTCGGTTACTACATGACGCAGCCTTGGCCTTATCCGTCATCCCTGATGATCGGGTGCACCGCGCGGGCCACCAACGAGGACATCATCATCGACCGTTCGGAACTTGAGGATGTACGCTGGTTTGACCGCACCGAGGCAGCCTTGATGATCAAGCGGGAACATCCCGATGGGCTTGCGGGGCCGCATCCCTTCGCCATCGCCCATCATTTGCTCGGCCGCTGGCTGCAGCCGGAGTAGACCATGACCGACAGCAAGGAAAAACGCATTCTCTGCATCGGCATGCCGGTGCGCGACCTCACCTTCAACGTGCAGTCGGTGCCTGGACGCGGCCAGAAATTCAATGCCGATCGCTTTGCACAGATCTGCGGCGGTAACGCCTTGAATGCCGCGATCGGAATCAACCGTCTCGGCGGCAAGGCCTCGCTCACCGGCCCGATGGGCGATGCCGGCGAGACCTCGAGCCGGTACATCTTTGAAGACCTCGCCAGGGAAGGCATCGACACCTCGCATTTGGTCCATATGCCCGGATTGGTCACGCCGATTTCCGGAATCATGATGGACCCCTCGGGCGAGCGCACCATCATCTCGTTTCGCGATCCCGAATTGTGGAAGGTGCGCCTGCCCGAGGCCGATATTCTGCTGCGGTATTGCGACGCCATTCTGATCGAGAGCCGCTGCGCAGGTTTCGCGACCGGCCTGTGTTTCGAAGCCCGCAATCGTGGCATTCCCGTCGTCGTAGATGTTGACAGCACCGTTTCGCAACGTGAGGGGCTGTTGACCGCGTCGTCGCATCTGATTTTTTCCGACGAAGCCTTGCAGTCCACCGCCGGGATATCCGACGACGTGAAGGCGCTGAAGAAAATCGCGACCCTGACCTCATCATTCCTGGCGGTGACGCGCGGGCCGAGAGGCACGATCTGGCTCGACGACAAGGGCGAGCCGCAGGAAACACCTGCTTTCCCGGTCCATACCGTAGATACGCTCGGCGCCGGCGATATCTTTCACGGCGCATTCACGCTGGAATTCGCAGGCGGTGCGGACATCCAACACGCCCTGCGATTCGCTTCCGCCGCAGCCGCGCTGAAATGCACCCGTTTCGGCGGCGCCTTTGCCGCCCCGCAACGTGCTGAAGTCGCAGAACTTTTGGATCGGGGCCGCGCCGGCCACCCCGCTTAGACCACTCAACAGGTCTTGTCTTGGAATAATTTTCTCTATATGAGGGATATTAGCCCCTTAAATGGAACAAAGTTCTTCTCATGACCGATCTGGCTGTACACGCCCTTGAACCCAACCGGCGCCTCGACGCCATCGACCGCAAGATCCTGACGGTGCTGCAGGAGGATGCCTCGCTGTCCGTCGCCGAGATCGGCGACCGGGTCGGGCTGTCGTCGACACCGTGCTGGAAGCGCATCCAGCGGCTGGAGGCGGACGGGGTGATCCTGCGCCGGGTCGCCCTGGTCGACCAGAACAAGATCGGGCTCGGCATCACGGTGTTCGTTTCGGTCGAGAGTTCCGACCATTCGGAAAACTGGCTGAAGACCTTCGCCCAGGCCGTCAGCGCGATGCCCGAAGTGATGGAATTCTATCGCATGGCCGGCGACGTCGATTACATGCTGCGCGTCGTGGTCGCGGACATGCAGAGCTATGACGTGTTCTACAAGAAGCTGATCGGCGCGGTCTCGCTGAAGAATGTCACCTCGCGCTTCGCGATGGAGAAGATCAAGTCGGTGACCGCGCTGCCGGTACCGGCGGTGTAGGTGGCCTACTCCCTCGCCCCGCTCTTGCGGGGAGAGGGTCGGGGTGAGGGGCTCTCTCAACAGGCGGAACTCGCGGATAGGCCCCCTCACCCGAAATTCGCGTCGCGAATTTCGACCTCTCCCCGCAAGCGGGGCGAGGTAAGATCAAATCTTCTGATTATATTCGCCGACTTCCGGATGCGTGCGCAGCACCGAATCCATCGCCTCGAACATGTCGCGCATGCGCGCTTCGCTGACCGGGCTTTCGACCACCACTACCAGTTCAGGCTTGTTGGAGGACGCCCGCACCAGGCCCCAGCTGCCGTCCGCGACCGTGACGCGCACGCCGTTGACGGTGACGAGATCGCGGATCGCCTGCCCCGCGACCTTCTCGCCGTTCTTCTGCATCGCCTCGAAATGCTTCACCACGGCATCGACAACGCCGTATTTGGTCTCGTCGGCGCAATGCGGCGACATCGTCGGCGACGACCAGGTCTTCGGCAGCGCGTTTTTCAAATCCGCCATCGATTTATCCGGCGCGCGGTCCAGCATTTCGCAGACCGCGATTGCCGAGATCAGGCCGTCATCATAGCCGCGGCCGAGCGGCGCGTTGAAAAAGAAATGTCCCGATTTCTCGAAGCCGGCCAGCGCCTTCAATTCATGGGTGCGGCGCTTCATGTAGGAATGGCCGGTCTTCCAGTAGGTGGTTTGCGCGCCCTGCTTCTGCAGCACCGGATCGGTCACGAACAAACCGGTCGATTTCACATCGACCACGAACTGCGCGTTCGCTGTGATCGCAGACATGTCCCGCGCCAGCATCACGCCGACCTTGTCGGCGAAGATCTCCTCGCCAGTATTGTCGACCACGCCGCAGCGGTCGCCGTCGCCGTCGAAACCCAGCCCGACATCGGCCTTGTGCGCCAGCACCGCGTCGCGGATCGCGTGCAGCATTTCCATGTCTTCGGGATTGGGATTGTATTTCGGAAAAGTGTGGTCGAGCTCGGTATCGAGCGGCACCACCTCGCAGCCGATCGCCTCCATCACCTGCGGCGCGAAGGCGCCGGCGGTGCCGTTGCCGCAGGCGACCACGACCTTCAGCTTGCGCTTCAGTTTGGGGCGCCTAGTGAGATCGGCGATATAGCGCGCCGGAAAATTCTCGTGAAACTGATACGAGCCGCCGGCCCTGTTCCGAAAGTCGGCATTGAGCACGATCTCTTTCAGGCGGTTCATCTCGTCCGGGCCGAAGGTGAGCGGGCGATTGGCGCCCATCTTGACGCCGGTCCAGCCATTGTCGTTATGCGATGCCGTCACCATCGCCACACAGGGCACGTCGAGATCGAACTGCGCAAAATACGCCATCGGCGTCATGCACAGCCCGATATCGTGCACCTTGCAGCCGGAAGCCTGCAACCCCGCCATCAGCGCGTATTTGATCGAAGCCGAATAGCCGCGGAAATCGTGTCCGGTCACGACTTCCTGCTTGACGCCGAGTTCGGCGATCAACGCTCCCAGCCCCATGCCCAGCGCCTGAACCCCCATCAGGTTGATTTCCTTGCCGAACAGCCAGCGCGCGTCATATTCGCGAAAGCCGGTGGCTTTCACCATCGGCTCGGATTCGTAGGCGTAGGTATTCGGAACCAGCACGGATTTCGGTTTCGGAAACATCAGTTGGCCTTGCGTTGAAAAATGAAGAGGCGGCGCACCGCAGGCATAGCGAATGCGCAGGTGCAACGGAAGGCGGGACAGCCGCCTTGTGGCGATTAATTGGAGCGGATGGGCGAAACCTTGCGCAGGGTGACACCAGCCACGGACAGACATTGCCTGTGCGATTGCTGTTTCAGCCGCTCCCGGCGCTCTGCAATCCCGGCGTCAAACAATTTGACACGTCGGGCAAGTCACTGGCATATTTTCATCGTCGCAAGAAATAAGCCCGCGCCGGAAAAACCCGGCGCGGGCTTTTTCAATCCGACACTGCGCTGTCAGGCAATCCGCTGCCGAGCGTGCCGAACCTGGTCGCCGCAGCGACCAGCCAGGGCTGATCCCGCGACAGCCGGGCGCCCGGACTACGCAAGCCCGACCTTCAAACACTAAAAGCCAACCAGCCCTTTTTGCGAGGGCGCGGTCACACCCACCCAAAAGTGTCCGCAATTACTGTAGGTGAATTAACATGTCTAACTACTCTCTGGTGCCGGTGGACTATCAGCCGGATTTCGATGACGACTCTCTGCCGGTGGACCTTCAACGGTATTTCGGCAACTACTCGCTCGTTCCCGTCAACTACAATCCGTTTGCCGAGGATGGCGTGGTTCAACAGGCGCAGTTTCAACAGCCGCCGACGCCGACTCAACCAGCGCAGCCAGCGCCGCAAACCCAGCCGCAACAGCCTGCGACAGCAGCCGCTCAACCCGGCGTCACCGGGCCGGCGACCGGCAACAGCCCCAGCGGATCGGGCGGCGGCGCTGGCGTCGGCAATGCAGAAATTGATCCAAGCAACCCGACTTGGGCTCAAGGTGGAGCGCCCGCGTTTGCTCCACTTGGCGGCTACGCCAATCCGACACCAACCGAGTCTCTTGTCCATCAGGCCCAGAAGGAGGCCAAGAGGGTTCAGATAGACCCCATCACGGCCGACTTAAACGCAGATCGCGGCTCTCGTGACATACATCAAAAAATTGTCGATCGAGCCAGCGCTCAAATTGGTTCGGGGGACTGGCATTTCGACGTGGCGAAGGGAAATTTTGGCCCCAATAAAGACAAATGCAACTTGTTCGTGTATGATATGCTGACCGACGCGGGAGCGAGCCCCGGTCTCCCGAAGGGGCATTGGTGGAACCCCTATCCGCCCACGGCCGAGAATTGGGCTGATCCTTCGTTTGCGATTCCAGGGTGGAGAGTGTTGAGTTCGGGAGAGTCACCTCAGCCCGGAGATGTCGTCGGGCAGCGTATACAATGGCCGAATGGTGCGACGGGTCACGTCATGATTGTGGGGCCGAATGCCACCTTCATCGGCGTAGGGACGAGCGAAAAGATTGAGAGCGTTGCTCCAAAGATGATGGGAGGAATTTATCCAGATCCCAAAGCTCGTCCCGGCGGTCTCTTGGTTTACCGCCGTTACGAGCACTAGCATGCGACGTACTCTAATCTGGCTCTTGCTCTGCGCTGGGTGGGTATTCGGCTGCTGTACCGGAGTCGCCTCGGCTGAGCTTTCCGGTGCAAGCGAAACCGGAAATTTGCCTGAAGAGGGCCGATACCGGGCTTATGCGGACGATGTTATTGCCTTCACCCGAATAAGTGAGGCCAGCCTAGCAATGTCGGTCTACGCTGATCTCGGCACGGAAGGATTCCAGAAACTTGTCGATGCGAGTGTCGAAAGCCCCGAGCTTTGCATCCGATTCCTCTCCGAGACAACGCATACGGAAGGCCAGAGACGCATAGCCATTCGGGCGATGTATAAGCTTTCGATTGATCAACACGTTTCCTTCGTCAGGAGTTTGGCGAAACTGCGCGACGAAGCCTTGATATCTCCTGAAGAACTGCAGTACGCCTTGTTTCCCCGTTTCTCGGTGGACCTGATTTATGATAACTACGAAGACAAGCGCATTCGGCTGCTTCTGGGCGAGATAGAAGCGCGGGATGATATTCCGCCTGATCTCAAGGCGACAATCAGATATGTCCGTTCTGGCGACCGATTTGCGGAGAACAGAATCCGTGATTTTGACAGGGAGTGCATGCGCTGGTCGCAGATGCGATCGATCGCAGCGTGCGTTTCACTGGCGGCACAGATATTGAGAGTCTATGCGGTCTCCTGGATGACACGGTGATCAGGCGGCGATTGAAAGCGCCCGGATTACTGCTCCAGCACCAGTCTGCCATTGGCGTATTCGAATCGCTTGAGCTTCGACAGGAACGATAACCCGAGCAGGTTTTCGGAAAGCGCTTCGTCGGGCAGCACCATGGCGTCGACGTCGCGCACCACAAGTCCGCCGATATCGACCATCGCAAGCCGTGTGCGCGCCGCCTTGATGGTGCCGTTGGCGGTCGAGACCGTGGCGTTGTAGTCGCCACGCGACGGGCGCAGGCCGAACCGCGCCGCCGAGGTCTCGTTCAGCGCGATCAGCGACGCGCCGGTATCGACCATAAAGCCGATGCGCTGGCCCTCGATCCGGCCTTCGGTCTGGAAATGGCCGCGACCGTCGCGCGGAATGCTGATGCTGCGGTTCCCGTCAGGCGCCGTATTTTGCACCGGAGCCTTGTGGGACACGGTATTGGCAAGTGCCGGCGTCATCCTGTCCGCCATCTGGGCCATGATGGTGCCAAGAGCGACCATGACCGCGGCAAAAATCATTATGTTACGCATGACGCTACACTCACTGAAAAGACCCGCGATATCACCACGCCAGCCACAAAATCGCGACTAACGGCGGCGGCATAGCCTGCCATTTTGGCGAAAAGGATGAGTGAAGCGTTAACGCCGGTCGCGTCATCGTCAGGTGCGAGCTCTTGCGAGCCTCGAAGGATGATTGCGTCGGTGCAAGCGGCCCATCCTTCGAGACGCGGCCAAGAGGCCGCTCCTCAGGATGACGTCCGAGAAGCTAGGTCCCCCGCGGCTTCACGCGCCGGGTCGGCGGGGCACTCGCCGGATCTTCCGGCCAGGGATGGCGCGGATAGCGTCCGCGCAGGTCGGAGCGCACCGCCGCATAGCTGCCGCGCCAAAAGCCCGGCAGGTCGCGCGTCACCTGCACCGGCCGATGCGCCGGCGACAGCAGTTCCAGCACCAGCGGCACCGCGCCCTTGGCGATCGACGGATGGGTGTTGAGCCCGAACAATTCCTGCAACCGAACGGCAATGGTCGGGCCCTGCTCGGCCTCGTAGTCGATCGCCAGCATGCGTGCCGGTCGGCGCCTCGAAATGGGTCGGCGCTTCGCGCTCCAGACGCGCCCGCAAATCCCACGGCAGCAGCGTCATCAGGGCGTCCGAAAGATCGCCGGAGGAGAAATCCTTCAGTGACGTTTTATCCGACAGCGCCGGCACCAGCCACGCCTCGCGTTGCGCAGCGAGCGCGTCATCCGACAGATCGGGCCAGGAAGTGCTCTCCGGCCTTGCGCAGAAACATCACGCGGTCGCGCCATTGCTTCAGGGCTTTCGACCACGGCAATGCATCGAGGCCGACCCCGATCAGCCCATCGGCCAATAGCCGGGCGGTATCCAGCGATGGCGACAGCGCCATCGGTGATTCCGACAGCGTGATCGCATGCAGGGTTCGCTTGCGGCGGCCGCGCAACGCCATCGACGCGCGATCGAAGGAGATTTCATCGACATTCTCGATATGGTCGGCAAAGCGCGCTTCGATGTCGGCCTGCGCGATCGGCGCGGCCAGCAGGATACGCCCGTTCGCCGCGGTGCCTGTCAGTTCGGCGACCGCGATATAGGGCGCGCGCGCCAGCGCGGAGGTCTGGTCCACCGCGGCGCCGCGGCCATTGGCGAACACAAAGCTGCCATTGCCGCGGTTGCGCGCAACGCGGTCGGGGAAGGCGAAAGCCAACATCACGCCGGTGGTTGGCTCTGCTTGCGAAACCACCGTTGCTGGCCCCCCTCCCCGACCCTCCCCCACGAGGGGGGAGGGAGAAGAAGCCACCTGCGACGCCCAGCGTTGCGCAAGGCTGCGCGCGCTGCCGGCGCGCTGCGAGCGGTCGCGGCGGAATTGATCGAGCCTGTGATCGAGATCGACGCTGTCGCCGCCGAGGCCGCGCTCGGTGAGAACGGCTGCGATCTCGGCGGCCTGCTCGCCCGCCCCCAGGCGATGCGACTCCACGATCATCCGCGCCAGTCGCGGCGGCAACGCCAGCGCACGCAGGCTTTTGCCCTTCAGCCGTGATCCGGCCATCGCCGTCGAGCGCGCCGAGTTCGCGCAACAGGCTTCGCGCCTCCTTCAGCGCCGGCGCTGGCGGCGGATCCAGAAATGCCAGCGTGGCGGGATCGCTGACGCCCCATTGCGCGAGATCCAGCACCAGCGACGACAGATCGGCGCTGAGAATTTCGGGCTGGGTATAGGCCGCCAGCGACGCGGTCTGCGGTTCGTCCCACAGCCGGTAGCATATGCCGGGCTCGGTGCGGCCGGCGCGGCCGCGGCGCTGGTCGACCGCGGCGCGCGAGGCGCGCACGGTTTCCAGCCGCGTCAGGCCGATATCGGGCTCATAGCGCGGCACCCGCGCCACGCCGGAATCCACCACGATGCGAACGCCTTCGATGGTCAGCGAGGTCTCCGCGATCGAGGTCGCCAGCACGACCTTGCGTTGGCCTTTCGGCGCCGGCGCAATGGCGCGATCCTGCACGCCGGCATCGAGCGCACCGAACAGCGGCACGATCTCGATGCTGGAATCGTGGACGCGTTCGCCGAGAAAATTCTGGGTGCGGCGGATTTCCGCGGCGCCCGGCAGGAACGCCAGCACCGAACCGGGATCGGCGCGCAACGCCATCGCGATGGCGTCCGCCATCTGCCTCTCCAGCGTCGCATCGGCCTTGCGGCCGAGATAGCGGGTCTCGACCGGAAAGGCGCGGCCTTCGCTGGCGATGACGGGCGCATCCCCCAGCAGTCTGGCGACCCGCGCACCATCGAGCGTCGCCGACATCACGAGAATGCGCAGATCCTCACGCAAGCCAACTTGAGCGTCGCGCGCCAGCGCCAGGCCGAGATCGGCGTCGAGCGAGCGCTCGTGAAATTCGTCGAACAGGACCGCGGCGACGCCAGACAATTCCGGATCATCGAGAATCTGGCGTGCAAAAATGCCTTCGGTGACGACTTCGATCCGGGTGGCGCGCGAAACCTTCGAGCCGAAGCGCACGCGGTAGCCGACAGTCTCGCCGACACGCTCCCCGATGGTTTTGGCCATCCGTTCGGCGCTGGCGCGGGCCGCGATCCGGCGCGGCTCCAGCATCACAATTTTCCCGTTCTTCAGCCACGGCGCATCGAGCAGCGCCAGCGGCACCCGCGTGGTCTTGCCCGCGCCGGGCGGCGCCACCAGCACGGCGGCGTTGTGCTTCGCGAGCGTGCGCGCGAGCTCGTCGAGTAAGGCGTCGATCGGCAGTGGAGTATCGAAGCTGAGCACGAATTCATCCGGTCGATGGTGTCGCTCCCTCTCCCCGCCCTTCGCGGTGAGAGGGTTGGGGTGAGGAGCTGCTGCGACATTCTCGGATGCGGAGACTCCCCCTCACCCGGCGCTCCGCGCCGACCTCTCCCCGCAAGCGGGACGAGGTTAAGAAACCACCCCGCGGCCCACACTTTCATACTTGAATCCAAGCGCCGCCATGTCGTCGGAGCGATAGATATTGCGCAGATCGACGATCACCGGCTGCGCCATCTCGCGTTTCAGGCGCTCCAGATCGAGCGCACGGAACTGGACCCATTCCGTCACGATGACGAGAGCATCGGCGCTACGCGCGCACGTATAGGGATCGTCGCAATATTCGATCTCGGGCAATTCGCGGCGCGCCTGCTCCATGCCGACCGGATCATGCGCACGCACCCTGGCGCCCATGTCCAGCAGACCGGTGATCAGCGGTATCGAGGGTGCTTCGCGCATGTCGTCGGTATCGGGCTTGAAGGTAAGGCCGAGCACCGCGATGGTCTTGCCGCGCAGGTTGCCGCCGATCGCGCTGGAAACTTTGCGCGCCATCGCGCGCTTGCGGGTGTCGTTGACCGCGAGGACGGCTTCGACGATCCGCAGCGGCACGTCATGATCGTGCGCGGTCTTCACCAGCGCGCGGGTGTCCTTGGGAAAACACGAGCCGCCGAAGCCCGGACCGGCGTGCAGGAACTTCGACCCGATGCGATTGTCGAGGCCGATGCCGCGCGCGACTTCCTGCACGTCGGCGCCGACCTTTTCGGCGAGATCGGCGATCTCGTTGATAAAGGTGATCTTGGTGGCGAGAAACGCATTGGCCGCATATTTGATCAATTCGGCGGTGCGGCGTGCCGTGTACATCAGCGGCGCCTGATTCAGCGATAGCGGCCGGTAGATATCGCCGAGCACCTTGCGCGCACGTTCGTCCGAGGTGCCGACCACGATTCGGTCGGGAAACTTGAAGTCGCGGATCGCCGCGCCCTCGCGCAGGAATTCCGGGTTGGAGGCCACGGCCACGTCGGCCGCCGGATTGGCTTCGCGAATCAAGCGCTCGACTTCATCGCCGGTGCCGACCGGCACGGTCGATTTGGTAATGACGACCGTGAATTCCTTGAGAGCCGCGGCGATCTCGCGCGCGGCGGCATACACGTACGTCAGGTCGGCATGGCCGTCGCCGCGGCGCGACGGTGTGCCGACCGCGATGAACACCGCATCGGCCTCACCGACCGGCGCGATCAGGTCGGTGGTGAAATCCAGCCGCCCCGCCTTCACATTGGAGGCCACCAGCCCATCGAGACCCGGCTCGAAAATCGGGATTTCGCCCCGGCGCAGGCTGGCGATCTTGTCGGCATCCTTGTCGACGCAGGTGACGTGGTGGCCGAAATCCGCAAAACAGGCGCCCGACACCAGCCCCACATAGCCGGTGCCAATCATGGCAATCCGCATGAAACAACCCAGTCATGGTTAACGTGAAACCAATTTCGCGAGCGTCTTAGAGCATTTCCCGGCAAAGGGGAAATTCGAAGGTATGCGGAAATCGGCATGCCATTTGAATATGAAAGGAGAATGAAACTCATCCCGCCGATGATATGGCCAAGCCGCGCCGAAAAGAGACATCCATGCCACTAAACGGCACATCCGCCCTGTCCGAGCGTCCGGCGAATTCAACGCGGGCAGCGCAAGCACCTGTCCGCATCGACTGGGTCGATTACGCCAAGGGCATCTGCATCATCATGGTGGTGATGATGCATTCGGTGCTGGGCGTCGAACAGGCGGTCGGCCAGACCGGTTTCATGCATTATCTGGTGGCGTTCGCAAAGCCGTTCCGGATACCGGACTTCTTTCTGATCTCAGGCCTGTTCCTGCCGGTCGTGATCGACCGCGACTGGCGCAGCTATCTCGACCGCAAGGTGGTGCATTTCGCTTACTTCTATGTGTTGTGGGTGACGATCCAGTTCGGCTTCAAGGCTACCGGCTTCGCAGAGGAAATGGGCTGGACTCAAGCCGGCTTGCTGTATCTGGAATCCTTCATCGAGCCATTCGGAACGCTGTGGTTCATCTATCTGCTGCCGGTGTTCTTTGTGGTCACCAAGGCGACACGGCGGATGCCGCCGCTGGCGGTCTGGGGCGTGGCGGCATTGCTGGAAATGGCGCACGTCGCCACCGGCTGGACCGCTATCGACGAGTTCTGCGCGCGTTTCGTCTATTTTTATTCCGGCTATCTGTTCGCCGATTACGTATTCGCGCTTTCCGGACGCGCGCGGTCGCATCCCGTGCTGGCTTTGGCGGGACTGGCGCTGTGGGCGTTGGTCAACGGCGGCCTGGTGGCGTCAGGCTCAAGCGAATGGCCGCTGATCTCGCTCGCACTCGGATTGGCCGGCGCCTGCGCCATCATCGTCGTCGGCACGCTGCTGGCGCGAATGCGGTGGCTCAAATTCCTGCGCTATTGCGGCGAGCATTCGATCGTCATCTATCTGGCGTTCTTCCTGCCGATGGCGGTGACACGGACGCTGCTGTTACGGGAAGAATGGATCCAGGACATTGGCACGATATCGGTGATCGTTACCGTTGCGGGCGTTGTCGGAGCGCTGGCGCTGTGGCGGGCCGCGCTGGCGCTGCATGCGAATTTCCTGTTCGAACGCCCGCCCTTGTTCTGGATTGCGCCGAAGAAGCCGAACCTGACGCTGCAGGCGGCGGAGTAACAGGGACTGTCGTTGCCGGGCTTGACCCGCCTGCGGGGCCGAAGCCCTTCGGCGAGGGGAAGACCCGGCAATCCATCCTCTTGGAAGGATTCATTTGAGAATTAATGGATGCCCGGATCAAGTCCGGGCATGACGAATGAAATCCATCAATCGATCTTCACGCCATCCTTCAACTGCTCCTGCTTGGCGCGAAAGCCCTCGGCGTCGCCAAAATCCGCAAATCCCTGGTAATGCGGATGGGGCCCGAGAATCCGGCGGGCGTGCTTGATCGGGCACCAGTAAATCTCGGTGCGCGACGCCACCTCGCGCACGAATGCGACGGCGCCATTGCAATAGGAGCAATAGGCGCAATTGATCTTTTCGATGGTGTTGAGATAGGCCAGATGGTGGCGGTCGAACACCAGGTAATCGCGGCGGCGCACCTTGGGAATCTTGTAGACCGGAAAGCAGATCGCCTGATAGGCCATCACCCAGATGTCCACCAGCGCGATCGGCACGATCAGCGAGTAGATCACCGGCGCGGACAATACGATCAGCGGATTGGCGTCGATGAAATAGCGCGACGACCGCGTCTTGATGGCGCGGTGCAGGCGCTTGACCTCCTGTTCGAAAACAACCTTTTTGTTTTCGATCCGGAACCGCATTTGCTCGCGTCGCCGGGTCAATTCGGCTTCGATCTCGGATTCGACCGAACGCAGCTTTTCCATCAGGGCGTCGAGTTGCTGAGCCATGGTCCGTCCTTTTAAGTCCATCCCGTAACCGCAGGGGGTCACGGAACAGCACCGGATGCAACTCATTCGGGTTCTGGCAGGCCGCAAAAATCACGGGCACATTACGGTCCCGAGGCTGTCAATCGCCGCAAAAATCCCTAAGTTTCGGCCATGCCCAAAACATCCGAAAAAGCCGCTGCCAAGCCCGTTTCCGTCAAGACCCTTGCAAAGGGCGACCATCTCTTTCTGGTCGACGGTTCCTCCTATATTTTCCGCGCCTATCATGCGCTGCCGCCGCTGAGCCGAAAATCCGACGGACTGCAGGTCAATGCCGTGCTGGGCTTCTGCAACATGCTGTGGAAGCTGTTGCGCGACATGCCGCCGGACAACCGGCCGACGCATCTGGCGATCGTCTTCGACAAGTCGGAAATCACCTTTCGCAACAAGCTGTATCCCGATTACAAGGCACACCGGCCACCGGCGCCGGATGACCTGATCCCGCAATTTCCGCTGATCCGCGAGGCGGTCCGCGCCTTCGATCTGCCCTGCCTCGAACAGGCCGGCTTCGAGGCCGACGACCTGATCGCAACCTATGCCCGCGAGGCCGGCGAACGCGGCGCCACCACGACCATCGTTTCCTCGGACAAGGACCTGATGCAGCTCGTCACCGACAAGGTGACCATGTTCGATACCATGAAGGACCGCCGCATCGGCATTGCCGAGGTGATCGAGAAGTTCGGCGTGCCGCCGGAAAAGGTCGTCGAGGTGCAGGCCCTGGCCGGAGATTCCACCGACAATGTGCCGGGCGTGCCGGGGATCGGCATCAAGACCGCAGCCCAGTTGATCGTCGAATATGGCGACCTGGAAACATTGCTCAAGCGCGCCGGAGAAATCAAGCAGCCGAAGCGGCGCGAAGCGCTGATCGAGAATGCCGAGAAAGCGCGGATCTCGCGGCAGCTGGTCCTGCTCGACGACAAGGTCGCGTTGGACACTCCGCTCGATGAACTCGCAGTGCATGAACCCGATGCGCGCAAGCTGATCGGATTTTTGAAGGCGATGGAATTCTCCACCCTGACCCGGCGCGTCGCGGAATATTCGCAGATCGATCCGTCCAACGTGGAAGCGGATGGCAATAACAAAAGCGGTGCTTCCTCACCTCGCCCGCCTGCGGGAGAGGTCGCCGGGCGAAGCCCGGCGGGTGAGGGCCTGTTTGCCGACCGTGCTCGTGGAGAGATCCCCACCCCGCCCTCCCCCGCAAGCGGGAGAGGGAGCATTCTACCAGGCAAGATCGACAGAGGTGACAAGGCCGGAAGCCTCAAGGGCACGCCGATCTCGCTCGCCACCGCGCGTGCGGAGGCCGTGCGGAAGCTGCCGTTCGATCGAAACAAATACCAGGTCATCCGCAGCCTCGACGCGCTCGAGGGCTGGCTCGGGCGGGTGCACGATCTCGGCTATCTCGCCGTCGAGGCGATGTCGGACTCGATCGATCCGATGCAGGCCGGGATATCAGGCATCGCGCTGGCGCTGGCGCCGAACGACGCCTGCTATGTGCCGCTCGGTCACAAGCAATCCGGCGGCGGCGCCGGCCTGTTCGATGCCGGGCTTGCGCCCGACCAGATCAAGGCGAGCGACGCCCTGGCGACCCTGAAGCCGCTGCTGGAATCGGCCGGCATCCTGAAGATCGGTTTCAACATCAAGTTCAACGCCGTGATGCTGGCGCAGCACGGCATCGTCGTCCGCAACCATGACGACGCGCAACTGATGAGTTACGCGCTCGACGCCGGCCGCAACGCGCATGGGCTGGAGGCGCTGGCCGAGCGCTGGCTGGGCCACGCTGTCGTCAACTACGGCGAACTCACCGGCAGCGGCAAGAACAAGCTCAGTTTCGACCAGGTTGCCATCGACAAGGCGGCGGAATATTCGGCCGAGAGCGTCGACGTCATCCTGCGGCTGTGGCGCGTGCTCAAGCCTCGCCTCGTTGCCGAACGCATGACCACCGTCTACGAGACGCTGGAACGGCCGCTGATCTCGGTACTGGCGCGGATGGAGCGTCGCGGCATCTCGATCGACCGCCAGGTACTGTCGCGTCTGTCCGGCGAATTCGCCCAGACCGCCGCACGGGTCGAAGCCGAGATACAGGAGATCGCCGGCGAGCCGATCAATGTCGGCAGCCCCAAGCAGCTTGGCGACATTATTTTCGGCAAGATGGGATTGCCCGGCGGCAGCAAGACCAAGACCGGCGCGTGGTCGACCTCGGCGCAGATCCTCGATGAACTTGCCGAACAGGGCCATGACTTTCCGAAGAAAATCCTGGAATGGCGGCAGGTGTCGAAACTGAAATCGACCTATACCGATGCGCTGCCGACCTACGTGCATCCGCAGACCCACCGCGTCCACACCACTTACGCGCTGGCGGCGACCACCACCGGGCGGCTGTCGTCGAACGAGCCGAACCTGCAGAACATTCCGGTGCGTACCGAGGACGGCCGCAAGATCCGCCGCGCCTTTATCGCCTCTCCCGGACACAAACTGGTGTCGGCGGATTACTCGCAAATCGAATTGCGGCTGCTGGCGGAGATCGCCGACATTCCGGTGCTGAAGCAGGCGTTTCGCGACGGGCTCGACATTCACGCCATGACGGCGTCGGAAATGTTCGGCGTGCCGATCAAGGATATGCCGGGCGAAGTGCGCCGCCGCGCCAAGGCGATCAATTTCGGCATCATCTACGGCATCTCGGCGTTCGGTCTGGCCAACCAGCTCGGCATTCCCCGCGAGGAAGCCTCGGCCTACATCAAGAAATATTTCGAGCGCTTCCCCGGCATCCGCGCCTACATGGACGAAACGCGGGATTTCTGCCGCGCGCATGGCTATGTCGAAACGCTGTTCGGCCGGAAATGCCACTACCCCGATATCAAGGCCTCCAACGCCTCGGTCCGCTCCTTCAACGAGCGCGCCGCGATCAACGCCCGCCTGCAAGGCACCGCCGCCGACATCATCCGCCGCGCCATGGTGCGGATGGAGGAGGCGCTGGCCGCGCAGAAGCTCTCGGCGCAGATGCTGCTGCAGGTGCATGACGAACTGATCTTCGAGGTGCCCGACGACGAGGTGGCGGCGACCTTGCCGGTGGTGCAGCACACCATGCAGGACGCGCCGTTCCCGGCCGTGCTGCTGTCGCTGCCGCTGCAGGTCGATGCGCGGGCGGCGAATAATTGGGACGAGGCGCATTGATCAACGCGCGGTGCTCACCTTAACCTCGCCCCGCTTGCGGGGAGAGGTCGGCGCGAAGCGCCGGGTGAGGGGGACTCTCAGCGAGTCCCGTCTGTTGATAGAGCCCCTCACCCAACCCACTCCCCGCGAAGAGCGGTGAGAGGGAGTCGCGCAACCGTCACCCTGAAATAATCGACCAACAATCGCACCTATTTACGAAATGGCATCGCGCGCCCGATGCGCGACTAAACAATCCGCATCCCCGCTCGCGAGTTTCCGCCATGCCCCATCTCACCTCCCTGCTCGGCTTCGCCCTGGTCTCGTTCGGCATGGTGCTGACGCCGGGCCCGAACATGATCTATCTGATCTCGCGCTCGATCGCGCAGGGCTCGGCGGCCGGAATGGTGTCGCTCGGCGGCGTCGCGCTCGGCTTCGTGTTCTACATGCTGTGCGCGGCGTTCGGCATCACCGCGCTGTTGTTCGCGGTGCCCTATGCCTATGACGCGCTGCGGTTCGGCGGCGCGCTGTATCTGCTGTGGCTGGCGTGGCAGGTGCTGAAACCGAACGGCCGTTCGCCGTTTCAGGTGCGCGAACTGCCGGTCGATGGCCCGCGCAAACTGTTCGCGATGGGTTTTGTCACCAATCTGCTCAATCCGAAGATCGCGATGCTGTATCTGGCGCTGCTGCCGCAGTTCATCGATCCCGCACTGGGCAGCGTGCTGATGCAGTCGATCGTGTTCGGCATGATCCAGATCGTCGATCAGCGTCAGCGTCAATGCGATCATCGCGCTGACCGCGGGCTCGATCACCGGATTTCTCGGCACCCGCCCGGCCTGGCTGAAGGCCCAGCGCTGGCTGATGGGCACCGTGCTGGCAGGTTTCGCGGTGCGGATGGCGTTTGAGGCGAAGCGAGGGTGATGACTGCTCTCTTACCTCGTCCCGCTTGCGGGGAGAGGTCGATTGCCTCGGCGAGCGAAGCATCGTCCGGTCAATCCGGGTGAGGGGAATTCTCCCCACTATGCGCCGGTACGCTGCTGAGAGCACCCCCACCCCAACCCTCCCCCGCAAGCGGGAGAGGGAGAAGAAAGCTCAATCCAGCTTCGCTTCCATGCCGCGCTTGACGCCGGGGCGCGCCATCAGCGCGTCGTACCAGCGGCCGACATTGGGGAAATCCGCGAACGACACTTTGTGGCGCTCGTGCCGCCAGGCCCAGCCGAGGATCGCAAAATCGGCGACCGACAAGTGGCCGGCGACGAATTCGCGGTCCGCGAGGCGGCGATCCAGCACGCCGTAGAGCCGGCGCGTCTCCGCCATATAGCGCTTCAGGCCGTAGGCGCGGTCCGGCTTCGTTCTCCAGCGCGATGAAATGATGCACCTGCCCCGGCATCGGCCCGAAGCCGCCCATCTGCCACATCAGCCATTCTAGCACCGGGATGCGCTCGATCAAGCGGCTGCGGCAGGAACTTGCCGGTCTTCTCGCCGAGATAGAGCAAGATCGCGCCGGATTCGAACACGCTGACGCGCTTGCCGCCGGGACCGTCGGGATCGACGATCGCGGGAATCTTGTTGTTGGGGCTGATCGCCAGGAACGCCGGCGCCATCTGTTCGCCCTTGCTGATGTTGACCGGGAAAACCTTGTAAGCCAGCCCCATCTCCTCCAGCGCGACGCTGATCTTGCGGCCGTTCGGCGTGTTCCAGGTGTGCAGTTCGATGGTCATTTTCTCGTTCCTCAAGCGTTGGCGGCGGAAGCGTCTGTAGCATCGTCGCGCTCCGCGGCAAAATGCACGGTCCTGCCCAATTCTCCCCGCAGGCAAGAAGGCGCAGCCGGCGCGTCTGGCCGATACTGTTGACGGCGTCAGATCGGCTCTGGAATGTGCCTGAAACCGTCGATAGATTGCGCCGCCCAGCATCGAGAACCGCCTTGTCCAAATCAGCCTCCCGCGCCCGCCTCGCCGAGATCATCCGCAAGCGCTCGTTCGGTTATGGCGAAATCACCCTGGCCTCGGGACGCAAGAGCAATTTCTATTTCAACCTGAAGCCGACCATGCTCGACGCCGAAGGCGCCGCTCTGCTGGCGGAACTGACATTCGAGGCGCTCAAGGACGATGGGCTGCACTATGTCGGCGGACTGGAAATGGGCGCAGTGCCGCTTGCCGGCGCGATTGCGCAACTGTCCTGGATCAAGGGCCATCCGATCGCCGCGTTTTTTGTCCGCAAGAAGCCGAAAGAGCATGGCGCCCGGCTCGCCGTCGAAGGATTGGCGAAGGGCGAAAGCCTGCAGGGCAAGCGCGTGGTGATTGTCGAGGACGTCACCACGACCGGCGGCTCGGCGTTGAAGGCCGCGCGAAGCCGTGCGCGAGGCCGGCGGCGTGGTCGCGCTGGTGTTCACCATGGTGGACCGTGAGGAAGGCGCGGCTGAAACCTTCGCGCAGGCCAGCCTGACGTTTCGTTCGCTCTACAAGGCCAGCGAATTTTTGAAGAATTGAGCGCGACGCTCGGCTTCTTCCGCGGCTCTTCTCCCTCGCCCCGCCCTTCGCGGGGAGAGGGTTGGGGTGAGGGGCTCTCTACACGAGCGCGACTTGTAGTGAGTGCCCCTCACCCGGATTGCATTGCATGCAATCCGACCTCTCCCCGCAAGCGGGGCGAGGTGAAGGGGCATCTGCATTTCTTTTCGGCAATCTCCCGCTTGCTCATAGCTCGTTTACCATCCGCGCATTAGTGTGAATCGTGCCGAGGCCTTGAGCGTCGCGGTGTGTTTGTTGCGTTGGGGTGGAGTAAGTGTTGCGTACCCAGTTGGTTTGTCGGCGCATGCGGCGCCGCATGATGCTTGTTGCCGCCGTCGTGCTTGCAGGGCCCATTGCCCTGGCGCCGCGCGTGGCGTTCGCCGAAGGCCTGCTTGATTTTCTGTTCGGCGGAGCAAGACAGCAACAGCAACAGCCGCCACCTCAGCCGATCCCGCCGCAAGCGAATTTCTTTGCCGATCCGATCGGCACTAGCCAGCAGCAGTCATCGCCGCCGCCGCGTGTCGCAACCGGCGGCTCGGGACCCGCATTTTGCGTGCGCAGCTGCGACGGCCGCTATTTCCCGCTGATGCGCGGCATCGCGACGCCAGTGCAGATGTGCCAGGCGTTCTGTCCTGCCAGCGCGACAAAAGTCTTTTTCGGCAGCACCATCGACAATGCGTCCTCCAGCAGTGGCGAACGCTATGCCGACACGGAGAATGCCTTTGCCTTTCGCAAAGCTTTGCGCGCGGACTGCACCTGCAACGGCCGCGATCCCGCCGGCCTTGCTCCGGTCGACCTGTCGCTCGATACTTCACTGCGTTCAGGCGACGTGATCGCAACCTCCAGCGGCCTCGTGGCGTATTCCGGCGTCAGGGTCGGCGCCAGCCAGACCGCGGAGTTCACGCCGGTTGCTTCGTTTCCGGGCCTGACGGCCGACATCCGCGCCCGGCTCGGCGAGATGAAGGTGGCGCCGGTCAACGCGGAAATGATCGCGGTCGACGCAGCATTGCCGGAGCCAAGCCACCCTGTCGCGTTGCCCACAACCCTGGCGCCGAGACCGGTCTCGCCGAAGGCCAAGCGCGCAGACGCGCAGTAATTCAGCGCCCGACGATGACGCCGATCACGTTCGGCGCGGTCAGATATTTTTCCTCGATCTCGGCGCGTGCCGCGGCCCGGTTCTCCGGCGTCAGCAGCCCGCGTTTCTCGGCCAGGATCATCCAGCAATAACCCCACCAGTCGGTCAGCATGCCGTTGTCGTCGACGAGGTCGTAGCCCTGCTCGGCGGCGAAGATGCGTGCATGCGCTTCATCGAGCGTATCGAGCCAGGCATGGTCGGCGGCGGAAAACAGATCGTCGCTGAAATCGTCGGTCGTATATCCCCACACCGACAGGCAGACCGCATTGAACTCGCGGTCGATCTGGTCGTCATCGACCGGCCGCCGGCGCGAGGCCAGATGCAGCCGCGACAGCGAGCGCGCGAAATCGGCGATACGGGTGAGCGCGAAGGATTCGAAGGCGATGGTGGACATGTAGTCCTCAAGAGCTTGGATAGACCATACATATTGTGTCGGCACTGCGCCGAATCACCATGATATATCAAGTACTTGCTAAAGTGTTCTTAATTCGTTCCAAATAATTACAGCCGTGCCACAAGGCCACGAAAGCAAATTCAATTCGCCGCTGAGAGCATCCTGTCCCCGCAGTAATTGGCGTAGAATTTTCTGCCGCATTGACTGCGGATCGCGGCACAGCGCGCGGCGGGGAAAGCGCCTTTCGCGACGCTGAAGGAGCAACTCAGGCCGTCCGCGCTTCGTCCCTTGACGGCGGCGAAAGCTGCGCTGGTGGCGCTGATGCAGAATATCAGCAGTGCGGCGGCGACAATCTCGATCGTCAATCTCATGGCCCGGTCCTTTTTCAGAGCTAGCTTGCCAAAATTATCCTGTCCAAAATGATGTTGTTCGAAGCTATCCTGTCCAAAGTTATTGCGGGGCCGCCCTTTTCGGATTTCACTGTATCACCAAACACAGGGTGCGCGCAGATACCCGCAAATCGGCCCGGTCCTTGCATAAAATCGAGGCATCGCACCGCACAAACATTGTTGCGGAGCGGGTTTCGAACGGGGCGTAACGCGCGTATCATCCATCAGTACCCAGTTGCAGGATTTTTGGTTTGTCAGATCAACCGTTCCAGGGAAATTTTCCGAAGCTCAATCAGCCCGTCGACGAACTGGCGCTGGGCGAGATCAAGGGCGCCATTCTCGCCAAGCTGCGGCTTGCGATCGGCAAGGATACCGGGGCGGCCACCCGGCACGACTGGTACAAGGCCGCGGCGCTGGCGTTGCGCGACCGCATCGTGCACCACTGGCTGACTTGCGGAAAAGAAGAGCTACGACGCCGGCCGCAAGCGGGTCTATTACCTCAGCCTGGAATTTTTGATCGGCCGGCTGTTCACCGACGCGCTGAACAATATGGGGCTGTTGCCGGTATTCGAGGCAGCGCTCGGCGATCTCGGCGTCGATCTCTCCGAGCTCCGCAAATGCGAGCCGGATGCAGCCCTCGGCAATGGCGGCCTCGGTCGGCTCGCAGCCTGCTTTATGGAAAGCATGGCAACGCTGGCGATTCCCGCCATCGGCTACGGCATTCGCTACGATTTCGGCCTGTTCCGCCAGATCATCGCGCAGGGCTGGCAACACGAATATCCCGATGAATGGCTCGGCTTCGGCAACCCCTGGGAATTCCAGCGGCCGGAAGTGGTCTACCAGGTGAATTTCGGCGGCAGCGTCGATCACGTCAACGAGAAGGGGCGCGACCGCGCCACCTGGAAGCCTGCCGAAACCGTGCAGGCTGTCGCCTACGACACTCCGATCGTGGGATGGCGCGGCCAGCACGTCAACGCGCTGCGGCTATGGTCGGCACGCTCGCCCGACCCGCTCAAGCTCGAAGTCTTCAACACCGGCGACTATCTCGGCGCTGTCGCCGAGGAGACACGCGCCGAATCGATCTGCAAGTTCCTGTATCCGAACGATGAGAGTCCGGCGGGCCGCGAGTTGCGGCTGCGCCAGGAATATTTCTTCGTCTCGGCCTCGCTGCAGGATCTGATCAAGCGCCACCTCGGTTCGGATGGGCAGTTGCGCAGCCTGGCGGCCAAGGCCGCGGTGCAGCTCAACGATACCCATCCCAGCCTCGCCGTCACCGAGCTGATGCGCATCCTGGTCGACCTGCATAATTTCCGCTGGGACGAAGCCTGGCAGATCACGGTCGCGACATTGTCCTACACCAATCACACGCTGCTGCCGGAAGCGCTCGAGACCTGGCCGGTTGAGCTGTTCGAACGGCTGTTGCCGCGCCATCTGGAGATCATCTACCGCATCAATGTCGCGCATCTGGCGCTGGCCGACGCGCGCTGTCCAGGCGACATCGATTTCAGGGCCTCGGTGTCGCTGATCGACGAGCGGTCGGGCCGCAAGGTGAGGATGGGACAGCTGGCGTTCGTGGGATCGCATCGCATCAACGGCGTCTCGGCGATGCATTCGGACCTGATGAAAGAGACCGTATTCCACGATCTCAACCATCTCTATCCGGCCCGTATCACCAACAAGACCAATGGCATCACCTTCCGCCGCTGGCTGATGCTGGCGAACCCGAAGCTGACCGATCTGTTGCGCGAAGTCTGCGGCGAGGCCGTGCTCGACGACCCCAGCCAGCTGGAACTGATCGAAGCCCGCGCCAGCGACACCGCGTTCCAGCAGCAATTCCGCGGCGTCAAGCATCACAACAAGATCGCACTGGCGCGGCTGATCGGCGAGCGCAACGGCATCAAGGTCGATGCCTCGGCGCTGTTCGACGTGCAGATCAAGCGCATCCACGAATACAAGCGGCAGCTGCTCAACATCCTCGAGACGGTGGCGCTGTATCAGGCGATGAGGGACGAGCCGCAGCGCGACTGGGTGCCGCGCGTAAAAATCTTTGCCGGCAAGGCGGCGGCGAGCTACCGCTACGCCAAGCTGATCATCAAGCTCATCAACGACGTCGCGGAGGTCGTCAACAACGATCCGGTCATCGCCGGACGGCTGAAGGTGGTGTTCCTCGCTGACTACAATGTCAGTCTTGCCGAGGTGATCATCCCCGCCGCCGACCTCTCCGAACAGATTTCGACCGCGGGCATGGAAGCTTCCGGCACCGGCAACATGAAGCTCGCGCTGAATGGCGCGCTGACCATCGGCACGCTCGATGGCGCCAATATCGAGATCCGCGATCACGTCGGCCCTGAAAACATCGCGATCTTCGGCATGGAGGCGATGGATGTGGTAGTGCGGCGCAAGCAGGGGCTGGACGCCGGCGACGTGATTTCGCGCTCGCCGCATCTGTCGCGGGCCATCAGCGCGATCGAGATCGGCGAATTCTCGCATGACGATCCCGGCCGTTTCGCGTCGATCGGACACGCGTTGCGCCATCTCGACCATTATATGGTGAGCGCGGATTTCGACACCTATTACGATGCCCAGCGCGGCATCGACGCTCGCTGGCAGGTAACCCCGGCATGGACACGCGCCAGCATTCTCAACGTCGCGCGGATGCCGTGGTTCTCCTCCGACCGCACCATCCGCGAATATGCCCAGGATATCTGGAACGTGCCGGTGCGCGGCGCTTCTTCGCTGGGCTTGCAGGAAGCGGGCGTACAGCGTGGGGCGACGCGCTGACGCACGGAAGCCCGCATCCTTTCGACGACGCCACCCGGATTACCGCCGGCGACAGTTGCTGGCAGGGGCGTACCAGCGACGATTACTGGGCCTTCGTCGGCCCGTTCGGCGGCGTGACCGCCGCCACCATCCTGCGGGCGCTGATCGATCACCCCGAGCGGGCCGGCGATCCGCTCTCGCTGACCGTCAACTTCTGTGCGCCAGTTGTGCAAGGCGACTTCGATCTCGACATCCGCCTGGTCAAGGCGAACAGGTCGAGCCAGCATTGGCTGGTCGAGATGACGCAAGGTGGCGGCGACGTCGCGACCCTCGCCACCGCCGTGTTTGCCGAGCGCCGCCCGTCATGGTCGCATCAGCAGGCCCGGTTTCCGCAATCCACACCGTTCGAGCAGACGCTGCCCTATGCCAAGGTGGCCGCACCCTGGGTCAGGCAATATGATTTTCGCTTTGCCGAGGGCGAACCGAAGTTCAACGCAACGCCGCTGCCTGCGCCGGCAAACGCCTTCTCCAAACTCTGGATCGGCGATCGAATCCCCCGCAGAATCGATTTCCTGTCGCTGATGTCGATGTCGGATGCGTTTTTTGCCCGTGTCTTTCATGCCCGGGGCCAGTTGGTGCCGTTCGGCACGGTGTCGCTGACGACTTATTTCCATGCCGACGCGGCTGACCTTGCAGCGGAGGATATCACCCGAGTACTGGCAGTCGCCGACGCCAAAATCTTCCACAAGAGTTATGGCGACCAAAGCGGCGAGTTGTGGTCCCCCAACGGACGCCTGCTCGCCACGACCACCCAGATCGCGTATTTCAAGGCGTAGCGCGTGGAGTGGTCGGGCAAAGGGCGCTTGCGCCGCGTCCGCCCTCCATCGAAATCGATATATCCATGGTGGGCAAGCTGCGCTTTGCCCACCTAACTTCTTTTGAAAGTCCCGCCTGATGCCCAAACCCGACACATCGAAGACCCCCCACATCGCCCTGCTTGGCGTTCCCATCGAGATCGGGGCGTCGCAACGCGGCACCCTGATGGGACCGGACGCATTGCGGACGGCGGGCATCGGCCGCGTGCTGGAGCAGCTGGGATTTCACGTCGAGGATCACGGTAATCTCGCCGCGCCGGAAGCTCTGGCGGTTAACACTGCGCCGCCGGCCAATGCCAAATATTATGAGGACATCAAGGCCTGGATTCCCGTGATCAGCGAACGCGCCTTCCTGCTCGCCCGCTCCGGCGCCATTCCGATCTTCATGGGCGGCGATCACAGCCTCTCGATGGGCTCGGTGAACGGCGTCGCGCGCTACTGGCAGACCGAAATGAACCGGCCGCTTTTCGTGCTGTGGGTCGACGCCCATGCCGACTACAACACCCCGGACACCACCGTGACCGGCAACATGCACGGCATGTCGGCGGCCTTTCTATGCGGCGAGCCTGGCCTCGACGGCCTCCTGGGCGGCCAGCCGCGCGCCTCGATCCGTCCCGACCAGCTCGATCTGTTCGGAATCCGCTCGATCGATCCCCTGGAAAAGAAGCTGGTCGGCGATCGTCCGGTTGCCGTCGCCGACATGCGCGCGATCGACGAGTTCGGCGTCGGCGTGCTGATCCGGCGGGTCATCGAACGGGTAAGAGCGCGCAATGGCGTGCTGCATGTCAGCTTCGACGTCGACTTTCTCGATCCCGTCGTCGCACCCGGCGTCGGCACCACGGTGCCCGGCGGCGCGACCTATCGCGAGGCGCATCTCATCATGGAGCTGTTGCACGATTGCGGATTGGTGCGCTCGATGGACGTCGTCGAACTCAATCCGTTTCTCGACGAACGCGGCCGCACCGCGCGTGTCGCAGTCGAACTGATCGGCAGCCTGTTCGGCTTGCAGATCACCGATAGGCCGACGCCGAGCAATGCGGTGTTGCCGGATGGCGGGTAAAAAAGGCCGTGCTCTCACGTCGTCCCTGCGAAAGCAGGGACCCATAACCACCGCACCGAGGATTAAAAACGTCCGCCGGATTGCCTGTACGATGGGCCGCGGCGTATGGGTTCCCGCGTTCGCGGGAACGACGATTTTATTCAGCCGCTAGCTTCACTTCCGGCGCTGCGGCGCGGACGTCGGCGTCGACCTGGGCTTCGAACTTGGCGAAGTTCTTCTGGAACATGCCGACCAACGCGCGCGCGGTCTTGTCGAATTCGAGCTTGTCGGCCCAGGTCTTGACCGGATCGAGGATATGCGGCTCGACGCCGGCCAGCGAGGTCGGCACCGCGAAGCCGAAATATTTGTCGGTGCGGAAATCGGCATTGCGCAGCGAGCCGTTGAGCGCCGCCGACAGCAGCGCCCGCGTCACCTTGATCGGCATGCGGCGGCCGGTGCCGTATTTGCCGCCGGTCCAGCCGGTATTGACCAGCCAGCAATCGACGTCATGCCTGGCGATCAGGTCGCGCAGCAGGTTGCCGTACACCGAAGGATCGCGCGGCAGGAACGGCGAACCGAAGCAGGTGGAAAATTCCGGCTCGGGCTCGTTGCCGAGACCACGCTCGGTGCCCGCCACCTTGGCGGTGTAGCCGGACAGGAAATGATACATCGCCTGCGCCGGCGTCAGTTTGGCAATCGGCGGCATCACGCCGAACGCGTCGGCGGCCAGCATCACCAGGTTCTTCGGATGGCCGGCGCGGCCGGTCCGCGAAGCGTTGGGGATGAAATCCAGCGGATAGGCCGAACGGGTGTTTTCGGTTTTCGAGCCGTCGTCGAAATCAGGCTCACGGGTATGGGAATCGAGCACCACATTTTCCAGTACCGCGCCGAAGCGCTTGCTGGCGGCATAAATCTCGGGCTCGGCTTCTTCCGACAGCTTGATGCATTTGGCGTAGCAGCCGCCTTCGAAATTGAAGATGCCGTCCTGGCCCCAGCCATGCTCGTCGTCGCCGATCAACGTGCGTTTCGGATCGGCGGAAAGCGTGGTCTTGCCGGTTCCCGAGAGACCGAAGAAGATCGCAGTGTCGCCGTCGGGGCCGACATTGGCCGAGCAGTGCATCGGCATCACGCCCTTTTCGGGCAGATAGTAGTTCAGCGTGGTGAACACCGACTTCTTCATCTCGCCGGCATAATAAGACCCGCCGATCAGGACGATCTTGCGGGCGAAATCGATGGCGACAACGTTTTCGGATTTGCAGCCGTGACGTTTCGGATCGGCCTTGAAGCTCGGCAGATCGATGATGGTGAGTTCGGGAACGAAGTTCGCAAGCTCCGACGCGTCGGGGCGGATCAGCAGCGTGCGGATGAACAGCGAATGCCAGGCGAGTTCAGTGAATACCCGGGTCTTGATGCGCAAGGCCGGATCGGCGCCGCCATAGAGGTCCTGCGCAAACAGCGTCATGCCTTCGGCGTGTTTGAGAAAATCCGCGTAGAGCGCTTCGAACTGTTCGGCGGTGATCGACTGGTTGCCGGCCCACCACATGTTCTTGTCGGTGGTGGCGTCGCGAACGGTGAATTTATCCTTCGGGCTGCGTCCGGTGAACACGCCGGTATCGGCACAGAGAGCGCCATCGGCGGAGAGCACGGCTTCACCGGTCCGGAGCGAATACTCACAGAGCTGCGGCGCACCGAAGTTCCAGTTCACGCTCTTGAGATTCTTTAAGCCGAATTTATCGGCGCCGAAGGCACCGTTATGCACGCCCGTGTCTTGCACTGAAAAATTCCTCCTCGAACCCGCTTATTCCGATCGCACGATTTCCGCCAAACGTGCGTCCGCTGCGGTGACCGTCAGTATAGCCTTCCGGCCTCGATCCGGCGACCTAATACTGGCGAACTTCGGGCTTGCCAAGCCGATCCCGTGATATTTGGTTTATTCCAAGGCGGATTTGACATGGCTCAAACCGCTGTTGCAGTGCGGGCTTGATCGGCGAGCGTTTTCAACATCCGCCGCAACTCGCCCGGCCCGGTCACCCGTTCCGGAAAATCCAGCCGCAGCGTTGTCGTACCGGCCTGCATATCCATCCCATCGGGGTCGCAACCGGTGCAGCGCCAGTCCGCTGCCTCCGCGCCAAGCAGCCTGGTGGCATAGAGCTTCATCGCCTCGCGGTGATCGGCGTTCATGTGGTCGATAGCGCCCTGCTCGGCCTCCAGCAGCGAGGCCGCGTCGGAAATATCGGTCAGGAACTGCTCGGGCTCGAGATCGACGATCCGCCCAAAACCCGCCACCAGATGGGCGGCCTGCGGCCGAATCCTGAAAAATGAAAAATCCTTAAAATTCTACAAATACTTCCGCGGATGGATGCGCGTTAAGGTAGCGGCGGCGCAAGATTGCCGCCATCATCGCCGCTGGCCTCCTCGGCCCGACCCGCCAGCATGATCCGCGATCCCTCCAGCGGATCGCCCTGGCCGCGCTCGTCCAGCATCAGCGAAACCCGGGCATCGCCGAGGATGTTCCTGGTATGCAGCGCCAGGCGCGAAATCAGCAGGATCGGCGAGCCATCGGCGTGACTGGCCACGTTCACCAGCGAACAATAGGGGTCGCCGCTCCCGGCCATCAGGGTAGCCAAAGCCCCCTGCCGGCTGCGCCGCAGCAGCGACCGGGCCAGCCTCGCGGCATCGAAATCAGCGGTGGGCTGCATCGATCACTCCCGTACATCTCATTGCAGAAAGGGCCTTTTTTCGGCTAAATCGGTGTCTATATTGGCTGGAACCATGGCTCGCTCTCAGCGTTTCTGGGAACTCGGTCACACTTCAGCCCAGCTTGCATTGCTCGTTGACCCCGTTCGAAGCCCAATTGTACGGCGCATCACCGGATTACCCGCCGTTTTAGCCACTCCCTGGCCACTCCGTTTCGGAAAGCAGGCTCATGCCCACAATCGCCTTGGTCGACGACGACCGCAACATTCTCACATCCGTCTCGATCGCGCTCGAAGCCGAAGGCTATCGCATCATGACCTACACGGATGGCGCGTCGGCGCTCGACGGCTTCCGCACCAGTCCGCCGGATCTTGCCATCCTCGACATCAAGATGCCGCGCATGGACGGCATGGAGACGTTGCGGCGGCTGCGGCAGAAGTCCGATCTGCCGGTGATTTTTCTCACCTCCAAGGACGAGGAAATCGACGAATTGTTCGGCCTCAAAATGGGCGCCGACGATTTCATCCGCAAGCCGTTCTAGCAGCGCCTGCTGGTCGAGCGCGTCAAGGCCGTGCTGCGCCGCGCGGCGCCGAAGGATCCCACCGCCGTGCCGAAGGAAACCGACGCCAAGGCGCTCGACCGCGGGCTGCTGCGGATGGATCCGGAACGTCACACCTGCACCTGGAAGAACGAGCCGGTGACGCTGACGGTGACGGAATTTCTGATCCTGCAGGCGCTGGCGACGCGCCCCGGCGTGGTGAAAAGCCGCAACGCGCTGATGGATGCGGCCTATGACGATCAGGTCTATGTCGACGATCGCACCATCGACAGCCACATCAAGCGGCTGCGCAAGAAGTTCAAGGTCGTCGACGACGATTTCGAGATGATCGAAACCCTGTACGGCGTCGGCTACCGCTTCAAGGAAACCTGATTTGCGCGGCGGTTTCACGCGCGTTTGTTAACTGACGCCACCGCCGGTCTGGGGTAGGATATCGAGCGCGACACGCTTCGCGAAAACGCAATCGAAACAACCGGCAGTTTTGGCCATTGCTTGATCGAACGCAGCCTGATCCAGGCCTGAATGCCGAGGACGCCGCATCGTCCCTCGTCCTGGACGGCGCTGCCGCCGAAAGCCCGCCGCTACAGGGCTGGCGGCGGCCGCTCGGCTGGCTGCGCCGCGCCGGCCAGTTTTTTTTCGCGCTCAGCTTCTCCAGCCTCACCCGCCGCATCGTCTCGCTGAATCTCGCCGGCCTGATCGCGCTGGTGGCGAGCATTCTCTATCTCTCGCAATTTCGCGCCGGCCTGATCGACGCACGGGCCGAGAACCTGTTGTCGACCGGTGAAGTCATCGCGCGCGCCATCGCCGCGACCGGCACCACTGAAAACAACGGCCTCACCATCGACCCGGACCGGCTGCTCGACCTGAAGCCCGGCGAAAGTTTTGGCCCGTCCGACGACGCTTTGTCCGGTCTCGATTTCCCGATCAATCCCGAACGTATCGCGCCGGTGCTGCGCGGCCTGATCTCGCCGACCAAGACCCGCGCGCGCATCTACGATCGCGATGGCGTGCTGATCCTCGACAGCCGCAGTTTCCCCGGCCGCGGCGACGTGCACGCGGTTCGAACTGGCTCCGCCCTCGACCGGCGAGCCCGGGATCACCGAGCGCGCCATCATCGCGGTTCGCACCTGGCTCAACCGTGGCGATCTGCCGCTCTATCGCGAACTCGGGCCGGAGAACGGCAAGGGCTACAACGAGGTTGCCCGCGCGCTCGACGGCATCAAAGGCTCCATGGTGCGCATCAACACCCGCGGCGAGGTCATCGTCTCGGTGGCGGTGCCGGTGCAGCATTTTCGCGCGGTCAATGGCGCTTTGCTGCTGTCGACGCAGGGCGGCGATATCGACCAGATGGTGACCGCGGAGCGGCTGGCGATCCTCAAGGTGTTCGCGGTCGCGGCTGTGGTGATGATCGTGCTGTCGCTGCTGCTTGCGAGCACCATCGCCGGCCCGGTTCGCCGGCTCGCCGACAGCGCCGAGCGCGTCCGCCGCCGCATCCGGACCCGCGTCGAGATTCCCGATTTCACCCAACGCCGCGACGAGATCGGCCATCTCTCCGGCGCGCTGCGCGACATGACAGATGCGCTCTATAACCGCATCGAGGCGATCGAGATGTTCGCCGCCGACGTCGCCCATGAATTGAAGAATCCGCTGACGTCGCTGCGCTCCGCGGTCGAAACGCTGCCGCTGGCGCGCAACGAGAACAGCCGCGCGCGGCTGCTGGCGGTGATCGAGCATGACGTCAAGCGGCTCGACCGGCTGATCTCGGACATATCCGATGCCAGCCGGCTCGACGCCGAATTGCAGCGGCAGGATGTGACGTCGGTCGATCTGCGCCGCCTGCTCAACGACTCTGACGACGGTCGCGAACGAAACCCGGCCGCGGCAACAATGTCCCGGTCGAGGTGCGTTTCGAGGGGCGAACGGCAACCGATGCTTTCTCGGTGCCGGGCCATGACTCGCGGCTCGGACAGGTGATCTCGAATCTGCTCGTCCAACGCCCAGTCGTTTTCCGAAGCCGGCAGCAAGGTGCGCATCGTCTGCCGGCGGGTGCGAACGGAAATCGAGATCATCATCGACGATGAGGGGCCTGGGATTCGAGACGATGCGCTGGAGCGGATTTTCGAGCGCTTTTACACCGACCGGCCGCATCAGGGCTTTGGGCAGAATTCCGGGCTGGGACTGTCGATCTCCAAACAGATCATCGAAGCCCATGGCGGGCGCATCTGGGCGGAGAACCGCGCTGGTCCGCCCGGCGACGATGGCGAGCCGACGGTCGCCGGCGCGCGCTTCGTGGTCCGGCTGCCTGCGCCATGACGAATACCGAAGGCGCCAGCGTGCACGCCTCTGCGGTGCTGGTAGGCGAGCGCGGCGTTCTGATCCGCGGGCCGTCAGGCGCCGGCAAATCGCGGCTGGCGTTCGATCTGATCCTCGCCGGGCGTTCGGGGCAAATACCATCGAGCCGTGCTGGTCGGCGACGACCGTGTCCATCTCGAAGCCCGGGACGGGCGGTTGGTGGTGCGGCCGGCGCGTGAATTGGCCGGCCTGATCGAGGTTCGCGGGCTCGGCATTCGCCGCTGCGACTTTACCGGTGAGGCGGTTGTCGGTCTGGTGGTCGATCTCTGTGCCGGGGATGCGGAGCGCCTGCCGCCGCCGCAATCGCTACTGGCGAGCCTATACGGTATTGAAATACCTCGAATTCCCGTGGGCGCCGGCTATGCAGCACTTCCGCTGGTGATCGCCGCTCTGACGATGTCCGCGAATTCATCTTCCGCCGAACCTTCGGACGATTGTCCGAAGGGGATTGGTAACCATATCAGTTCCACACTGGCGACCGAGTAGATCGCCGCACCCTCCCCCTCTCTACCGCCAAGATTCCGGGAGAATCGCGAAGATCCCCTCTTGCGCGGGGGCTCTGGATGGTCAAAGTGGCGCGTTCGTGCGGTGCACCAAAAGCACCCGCGAGGAGTTTCCGATGATTGGTCTAGTACTTGTGACCCATGGGCGCCTTGCCGACGAGTTCAGGGCAGCGCTCGAGCATGTCATGGGGCCGCAAAAGCAAATCGAAGCGGTCACGATCGGGGCCGAAGACGACTCTGATCTGTGCCGCAGCGACATCATCGAAGCGGTCAATCGCGTCGACAGCGGCGACGGCGTCGCCATTCTCACCGACATGTTCGGCGGCACGCCGTCCAATCTTGCGATCTCCTGCATGAGCCGTCCGAAAGTGGAAGTGCTCGCAGGTATCAATCTTCCGATGCTGGTCAAGCTTGCCAAGGTTCGCGAAGAGCGCTCGCTTCCCGACGCCATCGCGATGGCCCAGGAAGCCGGCCGCAAATACGTCACCATCGCCAGCCGGGTTCTTGCCGGCAAATGAGCGACGACGACGCGTCGCTCGGAAACGATGCCGGACCGATTGTCCCGCCAGGCGCGCTGTCTCGCGAAATTCCCATCATCAACAAACGCGGCCTGCACGCGCGCGCCTCGGCAAAGTTTGTCCAGATGGTCGAACGCTTCAATGCCGAGGTCTTCGTGACAAAAGGCGACGAGACCGTCGGCGGCACCTCCATCATGGGGCTGATGATGCTGTCCGCCGGACCGGGAACCTCCATCGTCGTCTCCGCGACCGGGCCGGAGGCCGAAGCCGCCATCGATGCGATCACCGAACTCGTCGCCAGCAAGTTCAACGAAGAGAACACGTGAGCGGCTGAAATCAGCGTACCGCTGTCGCAGCTCCCTCGCCGCGCACTTGCGGGGAGAGGGTTGGGGTGAGGGGCTTCTCTCAACGAGCACGCTTGCGGAAAGTCCCCCCGCAAGCGGGCGAGGTAGAGAAGAGCTAGTTCGCCGGCGGCACGATATAGACCTTCCAGTGGTTCGGTGGACCGGGATGTCCGTGAAAGAAACGTTGCGTGGTGATGGCGAGATGCTCGGCGTTCCCTGCATTCGCCGCCATCCAGGCTTCACAGGTCGGGAGCCGCCCGTCCGCCGTATCGCAGATGCCGATGAACCCGAGCCGCTTGGCCTCCTCAAGTGAGGTCAGCCCGGAGGTCCAGAGTTCACCCGGCGTAAACGGCGCCGGATGATCGGGACTATAGAACGTCATCGGCGTGCCCATTTCCGTGGTGCCGGCCACCACGGCCCATCGCGAGTGAAACCGGGTTTGCCAGGCTTGCGTCAGTTCGCGGGCAAGTTCGGAGCGTGCGCCATACGTATAGGCGCCGTTCGGATTGCGCGTCATTTCCTGCGTGGCGATGGTAGGCGATGCGGCGAGAGTTGCGAGCGTGATCACAAGCCAGATCGTGGCGATATAAAGTAGCGCTATCTTCTGGATGCGCAGCCAAGGAATCGCAACCAGCGCCAGCGGCGTCAGGAAAAACAGCGAGATTCCCCAGTCGGTCTTCAGATAGATCGCGAAAATCAGCGCCGCCGAGCGGCGGCCCGACCGCGACCACGATCTGGATGATCCAGATATTGAGCGCCTGCGACGTGTTGACGCCCGGGTTTGCGCCGCGGCGCCCACCAGTGCCTGGTCAATGCCAGCGCGATCGCCGCTAGCGCGATAGGTGCCGCCAGCAGCGAGAGATTGTGGCCGACATAGCCGAGCACGAGTTGCAGGCTCTGTGCGCGGCTCGGCAGGCCATAGCTGTCGCCGGCATAGGTCAGCGGCAGGAAGTCCACTTCCTTCAGCCACGCCAGATGCGGAATCATCGCAACGACCAGCGTGACGATCGCCACCCACGGCGCCGGCGAGCGCAGGAACAACCAGCGGTCGGGATGCATCAGCGCGGCAAGACCGATGGCGCCGATCATGGTCAGCACCCAGTATTTCGTCATCAGCGCCAGCGCGCCGGCGAGACCCAACCACAACCCGGCCAGCGCGGTGCGCTTTTCGAACGCATGCAGATAGGCCAGCACCACCAGCGGCAGCGTCACCAGCTGCAGCAGATCGGGATTGTACTTGAAGCCCTTGAAATTGAAGATCGGATAGAGCGCCAGCATCACCACGACAAAGAACGCGCGGCGGCGATCGACCACGCGCAGACTGATCAGCCAGCAAATCACCAGGCCGCAGCCGAGCACCGCCATCGCCAATGCGTAGGTCGCCCAGTCGGTGACGGGAAATATCCTGAACCAGAGCCCCGCCACCCAGCCCGAAAGCGGCGGATGCTTGCCGTAGCCCGAGCTGGAATTTCTGGCCCCAGGCATAGGCTTCCGCGACATCGACGTGAATGTCCTGCGCCGCCTTCAGATTGATCAGGATCACGGTCCACAGCAGCGCATGCGCGACGGCAAAGCCGATCACCAGCCATAGGCTGGCCTTCGGATCGCTGGCGGATGCGGCGAGCCACGCCGCCAATCGCCGCGCTCTTAGCGACGCGCGCGCACGCAAATTCGATGGCAAAACCCGGGCACCTGACATGACCGATTGCGTAGCGCGTTTTTGCCTCAAGTGGAATCAGCTTGGCGTGAAGTTGTGCCGCTAAAATCGCTGTAATATGGTTGCCGCACCGGGGTGCCAATGCTATCCCGCGCCCATGACATCCATCCCTATTTCCAACATCCGCAACTTCGCCATCGTTGCGCATATCGACCATGGCAAATCGACGCTGGCCGACCGTCTGATCCAGACCACCGGAGGCCTGCAGGCGCGCGAGATGAAGGAACAGGTGCTCGATTCCATGGATATCGAGCGCGAGCGCGGCATCACCATCAAGGCGCAGACCGTGCGGCTGACCTATCGCGGCCAAGGACGGCAAGACCTACATCTCTCAATCTGATCGACACTCCGGGCCATGTCGACTTCGCCTATGAGGTCTCGCGCTCGCTGGCGGCCTGCGAAGGTTCGCTGCTGGTGGTCGACGCCAGCCAGGGCGTCGAGGCGCAGACGCTCGCCAACGTCTATCACGCGCTCGATGCCGGCCACGAGATCGTGCCGGTGCTCAACAAGATCGACCTGCCGGCCGCGGAACCGGACCAGGTCAAGCAGCAGATCGAGGACGTGATCGGCATCGATGCATCGGATGCGGTGATGATCTCGGCAAAGACCGGACTTGGCATCGACGACGTGCTGGAAGCCATCGTGCACCGGCTGCCGCCGCCGAAAGGCGACCACGACGCCTCGCTGAAAGCGCTGCTGGTCGACAGCTGGTACGACGTCTATCTCGGCGTCGTGGTGCTGGTGCGGGTCGTCGATGGCGTCATGAAAAAGGGCCAGCGCATCCGCATGATGGGCACCAACGCCGCCTACGACGTCGAGCGCGTCGGTTTCTTCACGCCGAAGATGACCCAGGTCGACGAACTCGGCCCCGGCGAGATCGGTTTTATCACCGCTGCGATCAAGGAAGTCGCGGACACCCGCGTCGGCGACACCATCACCGATGACCGGAAGCCGGTGACGGAGATGCTGCCGGGCTTCAAGCCGGCGATCCCGGTGGTGTTCTGCGGCCTGTTTCCGGTCGATGCCGACGATTTCGAAACGCTGCGCGCGGCGATGGGCAAGCTGCGGCTCAACGACGCCAGCTTCTCGTTCGAGATGGAAACCTCGGCCGCGCTCGGTTTCGGCTTCCGCTGCGGCTTCCTCGGGCTGTTGCATCTGGAAATCATCCAGGAGCGGCTGCACCGCGAATTCGATCTCAATCTGATCGCGACCGCGCCATCGGTGATCTACAAGATGCATCTGACCGACGGACAGGAGATCGAGATTCACAATCCGATCGACATGCCCGACGTGGTCAAGATCGCCGAGATCGAGGAGCCGTGGATCGAGGCCACGATCCTGACTCCGGACGAATATCTCGGCAGCGTGCTAAAACTGTGCCAGGACCGCCGCGGCTCGCAGAAGGAGCTCACTTACGTCGGCAACCGCGCGATGGTGAAATACGAATTGCCGCTCAACGAAGTGGTGTTCGATTTCTACGACCGGCTGAAGTCGGTCTCCAAGGGCTACGCGTCGTTCGACTATCATCTCACCGACTACAAGCCGGCCGATCTGGTCAAGATGCAGATCCTCGTCAACAACGAGCCGGTCGATGCGCTCTCCATGCTGGTGCACAAGACCCGCGCCGAAGGCCGCGGCCGCGCCATGGTCGAGAAGATGAAGGAACTGATCCCGCCGCACATGTTCCAGATCCCGATCCAGGCCGCGATCGGCGGCAAGGTGATCGCGCGCGAAACCGTCCGCGCGCTGCGCAAGGACGTCACCGCGAAATGCTACGGCGGCGACATCACCCGCAAGCGCAAACTTCTGGAGAAGCAGAAGGAAGGCAAGAAAAAGATGCGGCAGTTCGGCAAGGTCGACATTCCGCAGGAAGCGTTTATTGCGGCGCTGAAGGTGGATAGCTGAGATATTAGTGCCGTCTCGAGATTCCGGGCTCGATGCTTCGCATCGCCCCGGAATGACGAAGGTGCTATAAGCGCAACCTTCGATCGGAACGCGAGGCGAAAGCAATGACCGACATAACTTACGACGCCGAAGCCGACGCGGTGTATATTACTGTGGGGCGCGGTAACGTCGATCGGACCGAGGAAAGCGGTCCGTTCATTTACGACGTCGATGCCGAGGGCCACATCGTTGGCATCGAAATCCTTTCCGCAAGCAAGGTTCTTGCACCAGGAGACTGGAAAAAAGCTAACTCCCCGGGAGAACCACGCGTTAGCGCTGCCGAATAGTAGACCGGATTCTGCCACCGCTCGACAGCGCATGGCGTCGCGCCGCGCGCAGGGATTGCGTCCGGTGCAGCATTGGGTGCCAGACCTGCGCGATCCGAAGATGGTCTCGGAAATCTGGCGTGAGGTGGAGCTGATGGCGCAACCTCCGGAAGATGCGATCGATGATTGGATCGAGTGGGTCGTCGATTGGGATTCTTGGAAATAACGAGCCGCTAAGCCGGGTGGCAATTCAGCCGGGTCAATCCACCCCTCCCTTGATCCCCGACGCCAGATAGACGAACATCCCCCGTCGCCAATCAGAACCCCAAAACGGGCGAGGAAACGCATGAACAAGCTTACCGATGTCGGCCTGATCGAGCGGGCGCGCGCGCTGGCGCCGCTGATCGCGAGCGAGGCTGACGAGATCGAGCGGACGCGGCGTCTCACCCCGCCGGTGGTTTCCGCCCTGATCGAGAACGGAATGTACCGCGCGCTGCTGCCGCAAAGCGTCGGCGGCGCCGAGTCGCCGCCCGAAGTCTTCATGCAGATGCTCGAGGAGATCGCCAAGGCGGATGCTTCCACCGCGTGGTGTCTCGGCCAGTGCAACGTCTGCAGCATGACGGCGGCCTATCTCGATGCCGACGCGGCCCGCGAGATCTTCGCAAAGCCCGACAGCATCCTGGCCTGGGGCGCGATCGCGCACGCGGTGCAGGTGGTTCCCGGCGGCTATCGCATCACCGCGCGCTGGGATTTCGCCAGCGGCTCGCGCCAGGCGAACTGGCTCGGCGCCCATGTCCAGGTCACCGAGGCCGACGGCACCAAACGGCTGCGGCCCAATGGCGTGCCGGAAATTCGCACCATCATCTTTCCGATGGCCGACGCCACCATGTACGACGTCTGGGACGTGATCGGCCTCAGCGGCACCGGCACCGATAGCTATTCGGTCGAAAACCTGTTCATTCCCGAAAAATTCTCGGCGTTGCGCGACGACGTCACGGCGCTTCGCGAACAGGGGATGCTCTATCGCATCCCGACCTACAGCATGTTCGGCCTCGGCTTCGCCGCGGTCTCGCTCGGCGTCGCCCGCGCCATGCTCGATGCCGCCACCGATCTGGCGCGCGGCAAGGCCTCGGTCGGCCAAAAGGCGATGCGCGAGAATAACGCGGTGCAGGGCTTGATCGGTCGCACCGAAGGCAATTGGCGCGCCGGACGCGCCTATATCTATGGCACCGCCGCCGAAGTGTGGGCCGAGGTGAAACGCACCGGAATTCTCACCGAAGAACATCGCCTGGCGCTTCGTCTCGCCTCGACCTGGACCATTCATCAGGCGGCGGCCGTGGTCGATGCGGCCTATCACATGGCTGGCGCCACCGCGGTGTTCAAATCCAACAAATTCGAACGCCGCTTCCGCGACATGCATGCCATCAAGCAGCAAATCCAGGCCCGCGACACCCACTACGAAGACGCCGGCCGGGCCATCCTCATCGGCAGTCCCGTGGCGCGCGGACCGACGACTTAAGGCTTTCGCGAGACGAAAGCGCGATGGGTCAGCGAACTGCGCTAATTCGAAATCTGGATGGTTGTATTGCGCGGTCCATTGCGCTCGACCAGGGCAAACAGCGCCGCCGCATGCGACGGATGCAGCCGGACGCAGCCATGCGAGGCCGGACCGCCGAGCCGCGCGATGTCGTTGGTGCCGTGAATGGCGAAGCCGTAATAGAAGAAGATCGCGTGCGGCATCGGCGCATTGTAATATTTCTTCGAAAAATAGTGCCGCGCCATGCTCTGCGGATGGTACGTGCCGCTCGGCGTGCCGTAGCCGTCGCGGCCGGTCGATACCGGCCAGTTGTACCGCGTGGCGCCATCGACGCTGACCGACATGCGCTGCGATGATTTGTCGATCTGGACCACGACATCGGCCCGCGCCGGCGTCAGCGCCAGCCCCGCAATGATCGCCACGCCCGCGAATACCCGCGTCGCCAACCGTCCGCCTGACAGCCATTTCATGATCGAACGCCCCTGCCACTCAATTTTGTTGAGCCATGATGGCTTTTCAAAACGTGAATTGTAAAGCCCTGTCCCCGGTCCCCGATTGGGCTATAAACTGGTTTGATGAACCTCCGGCTGATCCTGATCCTCTCTCTTCTGCTGCCCGCCATCGGCGCCACCGGCGCGCTGGCGCAGGACAAGGGCAGCGTCGATCCAAAGCCGCTGCCGCCGCTGGCCAATCCCAACGATCCCAAGATCGGCGCCAAGGAGCTGTTTGCCCGCAAGCTGCTGCCGGCCGCGATGCCGACGCGGGTGATCGGCTGCTATACCGCGGGCTGCATCGCCGGCGCGGAGCAGATGCCGATCAATGGCGACACCTGGCAGGTGATGCGGCTGTCGCGCAATCGCAATTGGGGGCATCCCGACCTGGTCGCGCTGTTGAAGCGGTTGTCGGTCAAGGCGCACAAGGATGCCGGCTGGCCGGGAATACTGGTCGGCGACATGGGGCAGCCGCGCGGCGGCCCGGCGCTCAGCGGCCACGCCAGCCATCAGATCGGGCTCGATGCCGATATCTGGCTGACGCCGATGCCGGATCACCGGTTGTCGCGCGAGGAGCGCGAGGAAATGTCGGCGGTGATGATGGTGCGCGACGACCGGCTCGACATCGATCCCCAGCGTGTTCACGCCGGGGCATCTCATGGTTATCCGCGACGCCGCGCAGGAGCCGAGCGTGCAGCGCATCTTCGTCAACGCCGCCATCAAGAAGGCGCTGTGCCGCGAGGCCAAGGGCGACCGCAGCTGGCTTTCCAAGATCCGGCCGTGGTGGGGCCATGATTATCACTTCCACATCCGCATGGCCTGTCCGCCCGGCAGCAGCGAATGCAAGGGCCAGACAGCCGCAGGAGGGCGGCGAAGGCTGCAGCGCGGGCGATCTCGCTTATTGGTTCAAGGATTCGGTCATCCACCCGACGCCGCCGAAAGAGCCGCCGCAGCCGAGCCACGGGATGACGATGGCGGCATTGCCGCCGGCCTGCCGCCAGGTGCTGGCCGCGCCGGACGCGAAGCAATAGCTTCCGATGGCGCAAGGCTGATTTCATTCGGACTCTGAAATGCGCTAATATTCGGCCGATCGCCGCGCCGTAAGCGCAGCGATCTTATTCAGGGACGACTGGTCCCGTCTTCGCATTTTCCTCGTCGGCCAGCAACTGCGCGGCATTGCTCCGCGCGTGGCTTAACATTGTGAGGACCATCATGCGCATCAGTGCACGCAACCAGATCAAGGGCACCGTCGTCGAAGTGAAGAAGGGCGCGACCACGTCGCATGTCCGCGTCGATATCGGCGGCGGCCAGATCATGACCTCCTCGATCACCAATGAAGCGGTCGACGAACTCGGCATCAAGGCCAAGGGCCAGCGTCACCGTGGTGGTGAAGGCCTCCGACGTCATGATCGCGGTGGACTGACATGCGCGCGCCTCTCCTCATCGCCTTGGTGTTGCTTGGCTCGGCCCCCGCATGGGCGGCCGAAGAACCCAGCGGCTGCGACAAGTTCAAATGGAACATCGATCGCGAACGCGCGGCGCTGACCGCGCCGGATCGCGTCAAGCTGGCGTCCGGCGCCGAACTCGCAGCGCTGCCTTCGACCGGGCATGACGCTGGGCCTGATCGCGCCCGCCGAGGCCAAGCTGCCCACGCCGCCCGAACGCGCGCCCAAGGAAGGCACCTTCGCCGGCTTTGCGACATTCAAGAACCCGCCGAAGGCCGGCATCTACACCGTCAGCCTGTCCGCGGGCGGCTGGGTCGATCTGGTGCAGGACGGACATGTCCTGAAGCCGAAGGCGTTCAGCGGCGCCACCGACTGCGACGGCATCCGCAAGACCATGAAATACGAACTCGGCGCCAGCCCGTTCGTGCTGCAGATCAGCGGAACCAGGGAGAATTCGGTGTCGGTGGCGATCCTGCCGTCCGAATAGACCAAGGGAGGCTTTTACCAAGGTCCTTCAGCCTGTTATGGTTTTTGCCAGCGATATCCCGATCGACCGTAAGTCCTCGGGATTGCCGGAACGGCGCTTCCGCCTGTCGCATCCCTAACCCAACCAACGCCTGATTTGCGCGCGCAAAAGCGCGTCGCGAACACGCACGGAGCGCTCCCCATGCATCGTCTTGCCGGACTTTTCGCCGCCTTCCTGATCCTGTGCGGATCGGCCTTCTCGTCCCCCGCGCTCGCGCAGGACAAGAGCCTGACCGTATTCGCCGCGGCCTCGATGAAGAACGCGCTGGACGATATCGATGCCGCCTATACCGCCAAGACCGGCGTCAAGGTCGTCGCGAGCTATGCCGCAAGTTCGGCACTCGCCAAGCAGATCGAACAGGGCGCGCCGGCGGATGTTTTCGTCTCCGCCGATACCGACTGGATGGATTACGCGACCTCCAAGAAGAACATCAACGAGCCGACGCGGGTCAATCTGCTCGGCAACAGCATCGTGCTGATCGCGCCGAAGGATTCCAAGATCGACAATGTCACGATCGGCCAGGGCTTCGATCTCGCCAAGCTCGCCGGCGACGGCAAGATCGCCACCGGCGATGTGGCAGGCGGTCCCGGTCGGCAAATACGCCAAGGCCGCGCTGGAAAAACTCGGCGCCTGGCAGGCGGCGGAGCCGAAATTCGCGATGGCCGAAAGCGTGCGCGCCGCGTTGACGCTGGTGGCGCGCGGCGAAGCGGTGCTCGGGATCGTCTATTCGACCGACGCCAAGGTCGAACCCGGCGTCAAGATCGTCGGCACCTTCCCGGCCGATTCGCATCCGGCGATCATCTATCCGGTCGCGGCGACCACGACCGCGAAGCCGGAGACCGCCGACTATCTCGCCTTCCTGCGCTCGTCGGCGGCCAAGACCATCCTCGAGAAATACGGCTTCAAGTTCCTGGTCAGCCCGACGACCTGAGCCTCGTGTTCGACATCTCGCCAACGGAATGGACGGCGATCCAGCTTTCGCTGCGGGTCGCCGTCGTCGCAACGCTGGTCGCGACCCCGCTCGGGATCGCCATCGCGTGGCTGCTGGCGCGGCGGGATTTCTGGGGCAAGTCGGTCGTCGACGCGCTGATCCATCTGCCGCTGGTGCTGCCGCCGGTGGTCACCGGCTATCTGCTGCTGCTGACGTTCGGCAAGCGCGGCCTGGTCGGCGCGTGGCTCGCGGATCATCTCGGCATCGTGTTCGCGTTCCGCTGGACCGGCGCGGCGCTGGCCTGCGGCGTGATGTCGTTTCCGCTGCTGGTGCGGCCGATCCGGCTGTCGATCGAAGCGGTCGACCGCAGGCTGGAGCAGGCCGCCGGCACGCTGGGCGCAGCACCCTGGCGGGTGTTTGCGACCGTCACGCTGCCGCTGGCGCTGCCGGGCGTGCTGGCCGGCATGGTGCTCGGCTTTGCCAAGGCGATCGGCGAATTCGGCGCCACCATTACCTTCGTCTCGAATATTCCCGGCGAGACCCAGACCATTTCCTCGGCGATCTATTCGCTGATCCAGACCCCGGACGGCGATACCGCGGCGTTGCGGCTGGTGGTCGTCTCGATCGTGATCGCGATGGGCGCCCTGATCGCCTCGGAAGTGTTCGCGCGGCGCGCCACCCAGCGCCTGCACGGGAATTGACCATGCTGCGCGTCGACGTCTCCAAGCAGCTCGGCGAATTCTCGCATCGAAGCCTCGTTCACCAGCGAAGGCCGCGTCACCGGGCTGTTCGGCGCCTCCGGGCGCCGGCAAGACTTCGCTGATCAACATGATCGCGGGCCTGCTGCGGCCCGACCGCGGCAGCATCGCCATCGACGGCGAGACGCTCGACGACACTCGGCGCGCATACCACGTCCCGGCGCATCGCCGCCGGATCGGCTATGTGTTCCAGGACGCGCGGCTGTTTCCGCATCTCGATATCCGGCAGAACCTCGATTACGGGCGGCGCATGAACCGCCTCGCCGACGATCCCGCGCAGCGCGCGCGCGTGACCGACCTGCTCGATATCGGCAGCCTGCTGGATCGCCGCCCCGGCCAGCTGTCCGGCGGCGAGCGCCAGCGCGTCGCGCTCGGCCGCGCGCTGCTGTCGCAGCCGCGGCTGCTGCTGCTCGACGAGCCGCTGGGCTCGCTGGACGAGGAGCGCAAGGTCGAAATCCTGCCCTATCTGGTGCGGCTGCGCGACGAAGCCGGCATCCCCATGGTCTATGTCAGCCACGACGCCGACGAGATGCGGCAGCTGGCGACACAGATCGTGATGCTCAAGCGCGGCCGCGTGACCGCTTTCGGCGGGATCGAGGTGTTGCCGTAGTCGACCGTCATTCCGGGGCGCGAGTGAAACGAGCGAACCCGGAATCAGAAGTTGTGGGCGAGATTCCGGGTTCGCGCTGACGCGCGCCCGGAATGACGACCCCGTTAAATCCCCGCCACCGACGCCCAGATCTCCGACAGCCTGCGCTTGAACCTCGCCATGCGCGTCAACGGCACGGGCTTCCTCCTCTTCTTCCGGCAACCGCAGTCCGACGACATTGACCCGGCCACCGCCGATGCTGCGCGCCACCAGGACGATGGTGTCGAGTTCAGCGTCGCGCCCTCCTTCGGCGCATGATCGAGATGAATGTCGAAATAATCCGCCAGCGTCAGCTTCGCCTGCTCTTCATCCACCGCCACGCCGTAGATCTCGGCCAGTTCGCCCAGCGTGTGCTCGCCGGAAACCATGAAGTCGCCGAGCAGATGCGGATCGGGCGCCGTGCTCGGCGGCATGTCGACAAAGAAGCGATCCAGCGCTTCGGCTTTTTCCGGCGGCGCCAGCAGATAGAGGTAGTCGCCGGCGGCGATCGGATCGGCTTCCGCCGGCGAGAGAATGTGCTGGTCGCGGATCACCAGCGTCGGCTTCGACCAGGACGGAATGAGCCCGCGCCGGAAATACAGGCTTTTCGGCCGCACGGAATAGCCGACCAGTTGCTGCTCGAGCTGGCCCGGCAGATCGAGTTCGACCCGCCGCGGTCCGCGATCCGCGCGCGGCAGCGCCACGTGCAGCCGCCGCGCGGCGGCGCGCGAGCGTCCAGCCCTGCAAGCAGCAGCGAGATGATGACGACGACAAAGGCGACGTCGAAATACAGATAGGCCTTCGACAGTCCGACCAGCATCGGGATCGACGCCAGGAAGATCGCGACCGCGCCGCGCAGGCCGGTCCAGGCGATGAAGATTTTCTCCCGCCAGTTGAAGCGGAACGGCGCCAGGCAGAAGAATACCGCCAGCGGCCGCGCCACCAGCATCAGCGTCAGCGCCACGATGACCGCGGGGATAATGCTGACCACCAGCCGTTGCGGCGAGACCAGCAGGCCGAGCAGCACGAACATCACGATCTGCGCCAGCCAGGTCGCGGCATCGAGAAACGTCACCACCGAATTATGCGCGCGGGTCGGCCGGTTGCCGATGATGATGCCGGCGAGATAGACCGCGAGAAATCCCGAGGCATGGGCGATCTGCGCGCCGCCGAAAATCACCAATGCCGCGGTCGCCACGAACGGCGCATGCAGGCCCTGCGGCAGCGCCACGCGATTGAGCGCCAGCACCACCAGCCGGCCGCCGATCACGCCGACGATGGCGCCGAGGCCGGCTTCCTGGATGAATTCGAGGGCGACATGCCAGAGGCGAACTTTCGCCGCTCGAAATCAGTTCCACCAGCATCAGCGTCAGAAACACCGCGAACGGATCGTTGGTGCCGGATTCGACTTCCAGCGTCGCGCCGACCCGCGGCCGCAGCCGCAGGCCTTGGGCGTGCACCAGCAGAAATACCGCCGCGGCATCGGTCGACGCCACTACCGCGCCCACCAGCAGCGCTTCGGTCCAGTTCAGGTCGAGCGCATATCTGGCGACCGGTGCGGTGATCAGCGCCGTCAGCAGCACGCCGACGGTGGCCAGCACCATCGACGGAGCCAGCACCGCGCGGATGCTTTGAAACCGCGTGCGCAAGCCGCCATCGAACAGGATCAGCGCCAATGCCACCGAACCCACGAGATAAGTGGTGCGCACATCGTCGAAGCGCAGCTGGCCCGGGCCGGAGTTGCCGGCCATCATGCCGATCAACAGGAACACCAGCAGCAGCGGCGCGCCGAAGCGCAGCGCCAGCAGGCTCGACAGGATGCCGGCCATCACCAGAACCGCGCCCAGAAGAATAGCGATGCTGACCGAGTCGAGAGACGTCATGAGCCTTCACAAATGCTTGCAATTGCATCCTTATCGTCGCCACACTTCGACGCCAACCCATTTTCTGCCGCCAGCGGCAAAGTGCCCGAACGGCGCTGCTCAACTCATCTCATTGTCATGTTGTACCGATGGCGCCGGCGCTGCGATTGTGGGAATCTGGCGCATATTCGAATCAAGTTGGCCTGATGCGGCCGGCTTGGCCCTGAGACGAGATTTTGACGATGGACCTGACCGACATCACCGAATTTCTGCAGACCGCCGCGAGGTCGGTCGGCGCGGAGGTGACCTCGCCCTGGTTCTATCTGCAGTTGGGAATCATTCTGGCAGGCACGGGGATCGCGTTCGCCGCCGGCGCCGTCATTCGTGCGCGGACCGACTTGAGTTCGCTGGCGATGGGCTGGCCGGCGCCGTTCCGGCTGTTCATGCGCGTGCTGGTCGGCAGCGCGCCGACGGCGGTGTTCGCGGTGCTGATGATCGTGGCGCGCGTCACGATGTGGCACACGACCTGGCCGAGCCGCAGTTATTTGCTCGCGGTAGCCGCCAAGCTCGCGCTCGCCTGGCTGATCATCCGGCTGCTGACATCGGTCATCCGCAATACGTTCATCGTTCGCCTCGTCTCGATTTCGGCGTGGCTGATCGCAGCCTTGAGCATTCTCGGCCAGCTCGAACCGGCCATCGATGCACTCGACTCGGTCTCGATCGTGCTGGGCGGCCTGCGGCTGACGCCATTGCTCCTGATCAAGTTCGGCGTGCTACTGGTGGTGGCGCTGTGGCTGTCCAATGTCGCCAGCAATTTCGCGGAAAGCCGGATCACGCGATCCGGCGACCTCACGCCCTCGATCCAGGTGCTGCTGGTCAAGATGATCCGGCTCGCGCTGATGGTGTTCGCCGTCGCGGTCGTGATGAGCGCGGTCGGCATCAACCTGTCGGCGCTGGCGATCTTTTCCGGCGCTGCCGGCGTCGGCATCGGCTTCGGACTGCAGAAGATCGTCGCCAATTTCATCAGCGGCATTATTCTATTGGCAGACAAATCGGTGAAACCCGGCGATCTCGTCACCATCGGCGACAGTTCCGGCCGGATCAGCGCGATGAAGACGCGCTATATTTCGGTCGCCGCCGGCGACGGCCGCGAATTCCTGATCCCGAACGAGGATCTGGTGACGCAAAAGGTCACCAACTGGACCTACACCGACAAGAACACGCTGGTAAAGGTCGTTTTCGGCACCAACTACGACGCCGATCCGCGGCTGGTCTGCAAGCTGGCGGTCGAGATCGCCGCGGCCGCGCCGCGCGCCATCAGGCTGAAGCCGCCGAACTGCATCCTGACCGAATTCGCCGAGGCCGGCATGAAGTTTTCCCTGACCTTCTGGATCGCCGATCCCGATGGCATGGACAATGTCAGGAGCGACGTGATGCTGTTGCTGTGGGAGGCATTCAAGCAACAGAATATACGCATGCCCTATCCGGTGCGCGAAATCCGCGTCCGCGGCGGCGCGCTGCCGGTGGAGACCATCGTCGACGTTTCAAGCTGACGAAGTATGCGGATTTGCTGGCTAATCGCGGCTTGCGCGAACCGCCCCGATCATTAAATTGGGGCTTCAGATCAACGGTTCCGCGCCTCCCGATTCATAAGACCACCTCCCGCCAAGATATGATCGATCCATGAGCTACGTCGAAGCTACCGATACATCTTTACGCAAGACCGGGCAGATCAAGCTGCACGGGCCGGGCGCGTTCGCCGGCATGCGCAAGGCCGGCGCGCTGGTCGCCAAATGCCTCGATGAACTGACCGATCTCGTCAAGCCGGGCGTGCCGACCTCGCGGATCGACGATTTCGTCAGAGACTTCGCCTTCGCTCACGGCGCCTATCCCGCCACCCTGATGTACCGCGGCTATCGCTATTCGACCTGCACCTCGATCAACCACGTGGTCTGCCACGGCATGCCCGGCGACCGGGCGTTGAAGGAAGGCGATATCGTCAATATCGACGTCACCTTCATCGTCGAGGGCTGGTATGGCGATTCCAGCCGGATGTATCCGGTCGGTCCGATCGCCCGCAAGGCCGAGCGGCTGAACGAAGTGACCTATCAGGCCATGATGCGCGGCATCGCGGCGGTGAAGCCGGGCGCCACCACCGGCGATATCGGCCACGCCATCCAGAGTTTCGTCGAGCCGCAGGGCATGAGCGTGGTGCGCGATTTCTGCGGCCACGGTCTGGGGCGCATGTTCCACGACGAGCCGAACATCATCCATGTCGGCCGCCCCGGCGAGGGCGTGACGCTCAAACCCGGCATGTTCTTCACCATCGAGCCGATGATCAATCTCGGCAAGCCGCATGTGAAGATCCTGTCCGACGGCTGGACCGCGGTGACCCGCGACCGCTCGCTGTCGGCGCAGTTCGAGCACTCGGTCGGCGTCACCGCCACCGGCGTCGAAATCTTCACGCTGTCGGAACGCCACGACGAGAAGCCGCCGGCGGCGTAATCGGATTCGAATTTCAAACAGCCAGGACAATTGTCGTTGCGGGGGGCTTAATTTCTCAACGTCGTCCCCGCGCACGCGGGGACCCATACGCCGCGGCCTCTCATTTGAAAGACGCTGTTCAACGACTTGCGCCTAACCTCACTTCCTGTGGTTATGGGTCCCTGCTTTCGCAGGGACGACGACGAATGTGGCGTTGGCGCTAAAATCGAGAACTGGATTGCGTCGCGCGAAGGCGCTAGCCTGCCGGTCATGGACGAACCCGCACTGGATCTGGAAAACGTAACGCTTTCGCCGCAGAAAGAGACCGTGCGCGTGTTCTACAAGGAATTGTGGGACCACGCCGACAAGAGCCTGATCCCGCAAATCTTTCATTCCGGCTTCACCTTCCGCGGCTCGCTCGGACCGACGCTGGTCGGCCACGAGCAGTTTGCGGGCTACGTCGACTGGGTGACCGGCGCGCTCGGCCAATACACCACCGACATCCTGGCGATGATCGAGGAAGGCAATCGCGTCAGCGGCAAGATGCGATTCCACGGTTACCATCGTCAGGAATTGTTCGGCGTGCTGCCGAGCGGCCGGCATGTCTGGTGGACCGGCATGCCGATTTTCACATTCGAGGGCAGCAAGGTGCGCGACCTCTACGTGCTCGGCGACATCCACGGCCTGATCGGCCGGCTCAGGGATTAGTTCCGCCAGAAGAGGACAGCAATGCCGAGCCGTACCGGGAGCAGGACCTATGGCACCATCAGCCCCGACCGACGAAAGCAGATGAGCGGTCTGGAATTCGTGCAGGGAATCGCCGAGGGCACGCTGCCGCTCAATACGCTGGCCCAGACTCTGGGCTATGATGTGAGCGAAGCGGAGAGCGGGCGGGTCGTCGTCACCGCGGTGCCGAGCGGCATCCACCTCAATCCGGCCGGCGTGGTTCATGGCGGCTTCGCAGCAACGCTGCTCGACAGTTGCATGGGACTGGCGCTTCAGACCACCCTTGAAAAAGGCTTCAACCAGACCACGCTTGAATTCCAGGTTTCGCTGTTGCGGGCGATTACGCCGGACACCGGCCAGGTTAAGGCCGAAGGCGTCGTCATGAGCCGGGGCCGCCGGGTCGGCACCGCCGAAGGACGGCTCACCGACAGCCATGGCCGCCTGCTGGCGCATGCCACCACGACCTGCCTGATTTTCGAGACCTGACGCGCATATTCGGGTAGCGATTCGCGATTGCAAAACCTGACGGGCACGGCATGGTTAGGGCCGATGCCCGCGAAGACCAGCGACAGCAAGACCGAGCCTGCCGAGACGCCGCATTATCACGGCCATCGTGACCGGCTGCGCGAGCGCTTTCATAGCGCCGGACCCGACGCGCTGAGCGACTATGAACTGCTGGAGATGGTGCTGTTCACCGCCAAAGCCCAAGGTGACGTCAAACCGCTGGCCAAGACCCTGCTCAAGACATTCGGCTCGTTCGCCGAAGTCGTTCACGCGCCGGAAATGCGCTTGCGCGAAATCAAGGGCGTCGGCGAGCGGACAGTCACCGAACTCAAACTGATCGCGGCCGCCGCCAGCCGAATTGCCAAAGGCGAGTTGCAGCAGCGCCCCCTGCTGTCGTCCTGGAACGACGTGATCGGCTATTGCCGCACCAGCATGGCGTTCGCCGACAAGGAGCAGTTCCGCATCCTGTTCCTCGACAAGCGCAACCGGCTGATCTCGGACGAGGTGCAGCAGACCGGCACCGTCGATCACACCCCGGTCTATCCGCGCGAGGTGATCAAGCGCGCGCTGGAATTATCGGCCACCGCGGTGATCCTGGTGCACAACCATCCCTCCGGCGACCCGACGCCGTCGCAGGCGGACATCCAGATGACAAAGGCGATCGTCGATATTGCGGCGCCACTGGGGATTGCGGTGCACGACCACATCATCGTCGGCAAGAACGGACATGCGAGCATGAAGGGGCTGCGGCTGATTTGAGGTCTGGGCAAGCCGCCCCCTGTTGCGGGCCCCACTCAATGTCCGTGTTTGGGTCAAGAGCGGAAGTCACTTGTCCGGCGTGCCATTTCTCACTTTGACCCTAAACGGACCTCGCCCTGTTCTGGGAACAGGTGTGGTGTGGACGCTAATGACCCCTTCCGTGAAGCTCAATAGAGTCGCTAGGATATCGTCCACTCAGCTAGGGGACGGACATGAGACGGCGCGAGTTCATCGGTCTCGCCGGCGGCGTGGCGGCGTCATGGCCGCTCGCGGCGCGGGCGCAGCAGCCATGGCCTGTCATCGGCTTCCTGCATGCGGGTTCGCCGGAACAGAACACCCAGCGGGTGGCTGCGTTCCGCAAGGTCTTGGCGACACCGGCTTTATCGAGGGGCATAACCTTACCATCGAATTCCGTTGGGCCGATGGGCATGTCGATCGGCTGCGCGACATGGCTTTCGATTTGATCCGCGGGCAAGTCGCCGTGATTGCAACGCCGGGCAGCACGGATGCCGCACTTGCTGCCAAATCTGCAACCACCACAATTCCAATCGTGTTCGCTGCCGGCGGCGACGTGGTCGCCCTTGGGCTTGTAGCAAGCCTCAGTCGTCCGAGCGCCAATGTCACCGGTGCTACCTCGTTAAATGCCGACATCGGAGCAAAACGGCTTGACCTCGTTCGCCAGGTGGCACCAAAGGAAGCGCGCTATTTCACGCTCGTCAACCCTAGCTCCGTGTTGTCTGGATCCTATCTCAGGGACCTGCAAGTCGGCGCGGCGGGCCTCGGTCTTCAGGTTGAAATCGTATACGCCAGCACGGATGCAGACATTGATGCTGCCTTTGCAAATCTGTCCCGGCAGCCCGGCTCCGTACTCCTTGTCAGCACCGATGCGTTTTTCTTCAGTCGTCACCAGCAAATCGTGAAGTTGGCGACGCGCTATCGAGTGCCCGCGATGTTCGACAATCGTGAATATGCACTGACCGGAGGGCTGATGAGTTATAGGGCCGATTTTTATGTCGTCCTGCAACTGGCAGGCGTCTACACCGGACGGATTTTGAAAGGCGAAAAGCCGGCCGACCTGCCGGTGACGCAATCGGCAAAATACGAATTTGTGATCAACATGAATACCGCCAAGGCTCTCAGTCTATCGGTGCCGCCGACGCTACTTGCCCTCGCCGACGAGGTGGTCGAATAGGGGCTCTTCGGCGCACCGCATATATCGGCTCACGGCATTTTTCAGACATGACGGATGCCCGGTCTATCATGAATGATCATGGCATGCTGCTCGCCAACGCCGCCAAGGTGGCTGCTATCGCTGCGAAACATCAGCTTCCTTCGATCGGACCACTGGAACTGGTGATGAACGGCGGAACGATGGGTTATGGCTTGAATTCGTCGATATCTTTCGCCGCGCGCCCTATTTCATCGACAAGATACTCAAGGGAACCAAACCTGGCGACATCCCGATCGAACAGGCCACTAAATTCAGGGTAGTTATCAATCTCAAGGCAGCCAGGGCGCTCGGCGTCACCGTGCCGACGACGTTGCTCGCCAGCGCCGACGAGGTGATCGAATAGCGGCGGTGCGGAATTCTCACTGCCCCGCCGCATGATCGGCGCATCGGCGCTGTCGGGCACCCGGCGATCAGGCAAGGCCCATTGAGAACCGATTTGTCCCGACGATAGATCAATTCGACCCGGGCGCCGGCGTTCGGCGGGGCCATGTTCTGGAACACGAGTTCGTCGGCAGTAATGGACTTGACGATGCGCTTTTGATCTGTCCCGTTGAAATTGGGGAAGCTGCTGACGCTGACATGAAAGACAAAGGTCCGATCCGGCTCGTTGACGGAATAGGTGCCGAAAAACGCAAAGCTGCCTTTGGCGGCGGCAAGTGCTTCTTCCGGTGTGGGTTGCTCCCGGTTATTCGACGCGAATTTGGGGATGTCGGGATTGATGAGGATCAGTGCGAAACGGCCATTGCGCTCGAACACCAGCGTGCCGGCTTCGTGCGGACCATATGGAGCATAAACGCTGCCGTCCGCACGGGTCGTGCGCGTGGAGACGAGCGACCAGCTCCCGGCCAGCTGGTTCTCAAGCAGATCTTGTTGAGCGCCCGTGGACGCTGCCATTCCCAAACAGAACGAGAGAATGATTGTTGAAATCACGATATGGCGGTTCATCGCAATCCTCCATATTGAAGACCAATCGCGCGGAACCGATGATCTCCGGTTTCGGCATCGCCATCATCCTTGCGTTAATCACGCCTCTCAAAGCTCAACAAGACCGCCCAGGGATTGCATATCCGGAAAAATGAAATCCGGCCGCGGAACCGAAGTGTCGAGCGCGACCCCGCGGCGGTTGATCCAGGCAATGGTCAATCCCAGCGGCTTGCCGCCGACGAGATCCGTGAATTGCGATTGGCCGGAGTGCAGGATCTCGTCCTTTGCCGACGCCTGGCATTGTCGATCAGGTAGCGAAACAGCGTGCCGTCGGGCTTGTAGCCCCTGGCCCGCTGCGCCGTGCATACGAGGTCGAAGTTTCGCTGCAGCGGCGTTAGCCGCCAGAAGATCGTCGTCGATGTTCGAAACCACCGCCAGTCTGTAACGTGGCGACAACAGGTCCAGCGTGCGGACGACATCGTCGTAGAGCAGGAAGCGCGGGAAAGGCCTCGAAATAGCGTTCGATCAGGCGGCTGTCGCCGGTAACGTCGAAATGCGCAAAGGTCTCGGCCAGCGAAAGTTCGCAGATCTCCCGGTACGACCGGTACGGCTGCCAGTAATGCGCAATATTCCGCTGCTCCCAATGCTCCCAGAACGCCTTGACGTCGAGATGACGTGCGCCGCATCGGCCAGGATACTTTCAAAGGCAGCCGTAGGAACTGTCGCGAACGCTGATCAGCGTGCCGAACACATCGAACGACATCATCTTCGGTCGCAGCCGCCCGCGATCCGTTTCGTCGGCCATCGACTACTGCCCGCGCAGCATGATCAGCGGATCGGCGCTGTCGGGCACCCGCCGCCACTGCGCGTTGTCGTCGGCCTCGAACTGCCAGGTGTCGCCATTGGCCGACATCAGCAGCATCTGGCCGTGATCGAGCCGCCATTGCTTCGGCGCGAACGCCGCGACTACGGGATCGCATTTCGGCTTCAGGAATACCTGGAAATTATCCTGGTCCGCCTCGGTGTTGGTCAGCGTCAGGCCGCAGACGACCTGGCCGTTGCCGCGAACCATCGACCAGTCGCCGATCATCTGGTCCATCGATTTGGCCAATGAGCGGGCGGCGGCGAGATTCTGCAGGATGTAGATGCCCTCGTTCGGGCGCATGGCCCTCGAGAATTCCGCTCTCGACCTCGGTGAAGTCGATCACCGGCTGGCCCGCGGCGTCCTGCAGCCGCACGATATCTCCCAGCCCCTTGATGCTCCAGGCCGTGATGTCCTTGGTGAACGGCAATGCCGCGGCGCAACCGGGCTCGAGTTCAAGCTTGAGGCCCTGCGGCGTCGCGTCGTTCTTCAGCGTGACCACGCAGGTCTTGCTGCGCTCGGTGGTCGAGAGCTCCCACTGGCCGATCATGTCTTTCTGTCAACGTCGAGGCATCCTGCGACCAGGCCGGCGATCCGCAAGCGATCGCAGCCAAAAGCGCCGCCAGCGCGATGCCGAAGCGCCGGCCCGTCATCAGCGGCGCCTTCGCCGGGGTTTCCGCCACCGGCGTCAGCGGCGGCTTGCCGGCGAACCAGGTCTTCAGATTGTCGACCACCAGCTGGTCCATGGCATTGCGGGTCACCACCGAGGCCGAGCCGATATGCGGCAGCAGCACGACGTTCTGCATCGCGCGCAATTCATCCGGCACCGTCGGCTCGTTGGCGAACACGTCGAGCCCGGCGGCCAGAATGGTGCCGGATTTCAGCGCCGCGATCAGCGCCTGCTCGTCGACCACGGTGCCGCGCGCGACATTGATGATGACGCCGCGCGGTCCGAGCGCCTTCATGACCTCGGCGTTGACCATATTGGCGGTCGCGGGGCCGCCGGGACGATCACGATCAGCGTATCGACCGCCTTCGCCATCTCGATCAGATCGGGATAATGCTTGTACGGACACGCCCGGCGGCCGGGCTTGCGCGAATGATAGACCACGGGAACCCGCGAGGCCTCGAGCCGGCGCGCCGATCGCCTGGCCGATCCGGCCCATGCCGACCATGCCGACCTTGCGGTCGCGCAGCGAGCCGACGCTCGAGGGGAAATTCTGCGTCGTCCACAGGCCGGAACGCAGATAGCGATCGGCCTTGACGAATTCGCGCAACGGTCGCGATCAACAGGCCCATCGCGATGTCGGCGACTTCCTCGGTCAGCACGTCGGGCGTGTTGGTGACGATGATGTTGTGATCGCGGGCATAGGCGGCATCGACATGATCGTAGCCGACGCCGAAAGCTGGAGACGATCTCGAGCTTCGGAAAACGTGCCAGCGTTTCGCCGTCGCCGCGCACCGTGTTGTAGGTGATCGCGGCGCCGCGGATTTTCTCCGCCACCGCCGGCGTCAATCGCTCGAGGTCGGCGATGGTTTCGAACGAATGCAGCACGAACTGGTCGGAAAACCCGTTGTCGACGATCGGCTTGCTCGGCCCGTAGATCAGCAGGTCGATCTTTTCGGAGGAAATATTGCCGTCAGCCATCAGTTTTCCTTTCCAAGCGCGCTCTCGTGCCAGCGCCGCAATACCAGATGCGAGGTTAGCGCCAGCAGGCCATAAATGACAATTCCGGCGGCGGAGAGCAACAGCAACGCTGCGAACATTCGGGGAATGTTGAGCCGATAGCCGGATTCCGCGATGCGGTAGGCCAGTCCGGAACCGGCGCCCGCGGTGCCCGCCGCGATCTCGGCGACCACGGCGCCGATCAGCGACAGGCCGCCCGCGATCCGCAGTCCGCCGAGAATGAACGGCAGTGCGGCCGGCAATTTCAGATAACAGCAGCGTCTGCAGCCGCGACGCGCCGTAAAGCTGGAACAGGCCGGCAAGATTGCGATCCACCGAATTCAGCCCGAGCGTGGTGTTGGACAGCACCGGAAAGAATCCGACGATCCAGGCGCAGACGATCACCGCGGTCTGCTGCGGCAGGTAGATCAGCAACAGCGGCGCGATCGCGATCACCGGCGTGACCTGCAGGATCACCGCATAGGGAAACAGCGAATATTCCAGCCATTTCGACTGATTGAACAACAGCGCCAGCACGATGCCGCCGAACGCCGCGGCGACGAAGCCTTCCAGCGTGGTCAGCAAGCGTGGTCAGCAGCGATTGCGACAGCACCGGCCAGTCGCTGACCAGCGTCCGGAATACCGCGCCGGGTCCCGGCAGCACATAGGGCGGGATATTGTTGAGCCGCACCACCAGCTGCCCACACCGCAATACCCGCGGCCAGCACGACGATCGGGAGCAGGATCCGGACCAGGCGGACCGTGCGGCTCTCCGGCGCGTCCTGCTCGGCTGCCAATGGCGGGGTTTGCAAGACGTCTCATCAGCCGGATTTCCCGGATGGACGGCGCCAGCGCGTGCGGAGACCGTGCGGCAATAGCCGGCATATTCGGCCGAGGTTCGAAAATCCTCGCCGCGCGGCTCCGGAGTCTCGATGCGAAATTCGGCGGCGATGCGTCCGGGCCGCGGCGTCATCACGATCACGCGCTGCGACAGATAGACCGACTCGAACACCGAATGGGTGACGAAGATGACGGTCTTGCGCAGATCGCGCCACAGCGCGAGCAGATCGTTGTTGAGCCGGAAGCGCGTGATCTCGTCGAGCGCGGCGAACGGCTCGTCCATCAACAGGATATCCGGATCGGTGACCAGCGCGCGCGCCAGCGATACCCGCATCTTCATGCCGCCGGACAATTCGCGCGGATAGGCGTCGGCGAATTCGGCAAGCCCGACCTGCGCCAGCGCCTGCATCGACGCGCGCGTTGGCTTCGGCGGCCGGGACATGCGCCAGCTTCAGCGGCAGCCGCACATTTTCCCGCACGCTCGTCCACGGCATCAGGGTCGGCTCCTGGAACACAAAACCGATTGCCGTGCCCGGCGCGGCGCCTGACCGGCGCGATGCGCCACCCGGACGGTGCCGGATGTCGGCGCGTTCAAGTCCCGCGATCAGGCGCAGCGCGGTCGACTTGCCGCAACCGGACGGCCCGAGCAACGAGACGAACTCGCCGCGCCTGACGTCGAGATCGAGCGGCCCCAGCGCCGTCACGCCGTTGTCATAGACCTTGGTGACGCCGCGCAGGCTCACCGCGAGGTCCGCTGCGCCCGGATCGATATCGGACGACACCGCAGGCTCGGCCATCGCGGCGCCCTAGTTCCTGTTCAGTTCTTTGGGCCGCAGATTCAGGCCGACGGCCTTGTTGACGAAGCGAAGCGTGTAGGCCTTGCGGAAATCGATGTCGCTGCGCACCACGCCGGCCCGCACCATCTTGTCGAAGAAGCTTGCGAACCGCGCGTCGGTCATGGCGCCGATGCCGTCTTTCAGCGCAGTCGCCGGAATCGACGATGCCATATTCCTTCATCTTGGCCACCGAATAGGCCAGCAACTCGTCGGTCATTTCCGGATTGAGCTTCTTGATCATCGCATTGCCGGCGGCATTGTCGCCGTAGAGATAGTGGTACCAGCCGATGATCGAGGCATCGACGAAACGCTGCACCAGGTCCGGCTTCTTGTCGACGAAATCGCGGCGGGTCTCGATCAGGGTGGAATAGGTGTTGAAGCCGTAATCCGCCAGCAGCAGGATCCCCGGCTTGAAACCGGCGCTCTTCTCGACCGCGAACGGCTCCGAGGTGACATAGCCCTGCATCGCGCTCTGCTGGTCGGCGATGAACGGCTGCGGGTTGAAGGTATAGGGCTTGACCTTGGCCTCGCTGAATCCGTATTCGGACTTCAGCCATTGAAAATAGCTCGCGATGCCTTCCTTGGAGACGAACAGCGTCAGCGGCTTGAGGTCTTCCAGCTTGGCGACCTTGGATTCCGGATGCGTCAGCAAGACCTGCGGATCCTTCTGGAAGATCGCCGCCACCGTTACCAGCGGCACCTTGTTGGCCACCGCATCGAACGATTGCAGGGCGTTCGCGCTCATGTAGAAATCGAGCTTGCCGGCGATCAGCAGGATGCGGTTGTTGTTGTTGGGACCGCCCGGCACGATGGTGACGTCGAGCCCGTAGCTCTTGTAGGTGCCGTCGGCGACCGCCTGGAAAAATCCGCCATGCTCGGCTTCGGCGACCCAGTTGGTTCCGAACGAAACCTTGTCCAGCGCGGTCTGGGCGTCCGCGGACGCGACCGCCATGACGGCGGCCACGAGGCCCGCCGTTAACGCTCGCGGCAAAAGAACCGGGTTCATGATTGGACTCCGTTGACTGTTCTGGCCCATGATTGGAGGCGATCACGGCAGGATGGACATCGATGTCCTCGCCGGGACCGCATGGATACAATGCAAACCCGTCCAAAGAAACGTTTCGCTCGATGACTTCGACTGTTCCGCCCCGCGATTGGACCGACATCCACTGGCCCGACATCGCCGCGACCGCGCCGGCACGGTGGATCGCCGTGCTGCCGCTGGCGGCCACCGAGCAGCACGGCCCGCATTTGCCACTCGGGACCGACGTCATGATCGCGCAGGCCTATCTGGCGCGGGTCCGTGAACTTTTGCCCGATGTTATTCCGGCGACGTTTCTCCCGGTTCAGCCGGTCGGGATTTCCACCGAGCATATCGGCTATCCCGGCACGCTGACGCTGCCGGCTGAAATGGCGCTGCGGACATGGATGGCGCTCGGCGAGAGCGTGGCGCGCGCGGGCATCAGGAAGCTCGTGATGGTCACCAGCCATGGCGGCAACAGCGCCGCCATGAGCCTTGTCGCGCAGGATCTGCGCGCGCACCACGGGCTGCTCGCCGTCACCACCGGATGGTCGCGTTTCGGCGCGCCGGAGGGATTATTTCCGGCGGAAGAATTACGCCACGGCATTCATGGCGGCGCCGTCGAAACCTCGATCATGCTGGCGCGCTATCCGCAGACACGTGCGCAAGGATGCGATCGCGGATTTTCGCTCCGCCAGCATCGCGATGGAAAAAGACTATCGCTGGCTTTCAGCGCATCGGCCGGCGCCTTTCGCCTGGCAGGCGCAGGATCTCCACTCCAGCGGCGCTGTCGGCGATGCGACGATTGGCCTCAGCGGAGAAAGGCCAGCACCTGCTCGATCACGGGGCGCGGGCGTTTTGCGAGTTGCTCGCCGACGTCGATAAATTCGATCCGGAAACGCTCAAGGCCGGTCCGAAAGGCTGACGCGTATTCCGCATACGCGTTGCCCTTCAGCCGGCTGTATTATCGAATTATCATTGCCTGGATTTAATGGAGGCGATTCGAACCGGATTCGATGAGGCTCCGTCCAACCGGCATGCGGACCACAACGGGACGCGCTCAACCGGATGGAGTTTCCGATGTCGATCAAGAACAAGATTGCTGCCTTCGCTCTCGCTGCGCTGGCCGTTACCGGCGCTTTCGCTTCCACCACCACCCAGGCAGAAGCCAAGCCCTTTTTCCATCACCATGGCTTTGGCCTCGGAGCCGCGCTGTTCACCGCCGCCGTCGTCGGCACTGCGATCGCCGCCAGCAACGACGGCTATCGAGCTGCGGCTACGTTCGCCAGTTCGACGCCTACGGCAACTACATCGGCCGCGTTCGCACCTGCAATTGATGACAATTTCCCGCGCCTGATTGTGGATCCTGCGTCCGGCACGGGCGCCTCATCCACCCCTGTGCCGCACCTGACCCGCCCGGTTGTCCCCCCGGGCGGGTCAACCTTTTGAATCCCGACGATTTCAGCCCTGTTGCACAATCGTCACAACACGATGGCATTCAAAGCCTGCTATCTCGCGTCTTATTGCAACTAAGAATTACTTGCAATAAGGTTTGGGAATAGACCTCATAATTGTTTGATCTGGCTTTTGGCCGCAACAATCGGCATCCAAATCGGCAAAATCCGTGACTTCAATCCCGGCTTTATTTCCTTGATGGCGGCGTACCGGCATGATCGCAGCAACGAACCAAACAGCCGGATTACGCATCCACCCAATGAACCGCAGCAGCCTGTCCTGGGAGCGCGTATTCGCCGGCGTCGGGCTGGGCATGCTGATGCTGGATGGTCCCGCGGTCGCGGCGGACCTGCCGCTGAAAGCGCCGGTTTTCAAAACCGTCTACGACTGGACCGGGTTCTACATCGGCGGCCATGTCGGCTATGGCGGCGGGAGCGTGGGCCCCAATCCTCTCCCCGAGCAGGGCGTGATCTTTCCGCACAGCGTGACCGGCCTGATCGGCGGCTATGAGCTAGGCTACAACAAGCAGCTTTCCAACCACATCGTGCTCGGAATTGAGGCCGATGCATCGTTCACCAGTCCGCTCGATCCCGTTGCGCTGACGCCGGCGCCATTCAACACCACGATCGATTATGTCGGCACCGTCCGTGGCCGTGTCGGCTACGCCTTCGGAACGTGGATGCCCTATGTCACCGGCGGCCTGGCCTGGGGGCATAGCCATGTCGATATCAACGACGCCGCGGGCGCGGTCGTGTCCTCGCCCGGACAAACCCAGTTCGGCTGGACCGCAGGCGCCGGCGTCGAATTTGCCGTCAGCGGCAACTGGAGCGCCAAGGCCGAATATGACTACATCGATCTGTCGCGCCGGATGTACGATTTAAGCGCGTTTGGATTGCCCGGCCTCAACGTCGATCCCAAACTCCATCTCGTGAAGTTCGGGCTGAACTACCGGTTCGGCGATCTGCCAACTGCGACCGCGCCGGCTTCCGCCACCGGACAAACCGCGTTGCCGGAATCGACCGTCTGGAACGTCCACGCCCAAACCACCTTTCTCCCGACCGCCTATCCGTCATTCCGCTCGCCCTATGCCGGCACCAACAGTCTTCCCGGCAGCGGACAGGCCCGCGAGACCTGGACCACGACGGCCTTCCTCGGCGTACGGCTGTGGCAGGGCGGCGAATTTTATTTCGACCCGGAGCTGGCGCAGGGATTTGGCCTCAATGGCACGCTCGGACTGGCCGGCTTTCCGAACGGCGAAGCGCAAAAGGCCGGCGCCGATTTTCCCAAATACCGGCCGCAGCGCTACTACATCAAACAGACCTTCGGCCTTGGCGGCGAGCAGGAAGACGTAGCGGACGCCGCCAATCAATTGCCCGGCAAGCGCGACATCGATCGCATCACGCTGATCGTCGGACGTTTTGCCGTCGGCGACTTTTTCGACGGCAATTCTTACGCGAAGGATCCGCGCGCGGACTTCATGAACTGGGCGATGTGGTCCTCGGCCGCCTATGATTTTCCGGCCGACCTGCCGGGATTTACGCGCGGCGGCGTCATCGAATTCAATCGCAAGGACTGGGCGGTGCGCGCCGGCGTATTCGAGGTGCCGAATGCGCCCAACAGCGACGTGCTGACCTTCAAGGGCGCCGGCACGGTGGTGGAATTCGAGGAGCGGCACAGCATTTTCGATCAGCCCGGCAAGCTGCGGCTTGGCGCCTTCGCCAACAGCGGCAATACCGGAAGCTTCAGTGAAGCACTGGCGATCGAAGCGGCAAATCCGCTGCTCGACATCAACACCGTGATGGCGAGCATCCGGCACGACAATCTCAAATACGGCTTCTACGCCAATCTGGAGCAGCAGATCGCCAGGGATATCGGCATCTTCGCCCGCGCCAGCTGGAACGACGGCCAGAACGAAATCCTGTCATTCGCCGATATAGATCGCAGCCTCTCGGGCGGCGTGTCGATCAAGGGCAGCAGATGGGGTCGCCCGAGCGACACCATCGGCATCGGCGGCGCCATCAACGGCCTGTCCAGCGTGCATCGCGATTTCATCGCCGCCGGCGGCCTCGGGCTCCTGATCGGCGATGGCCGGCTCAATTACCGCCCCGAACAAATCCTCGAGGCCTATTACGCCTACGCGATCGACAAGAATTTTACAGTGACGGCCGATTATCAGTTGATTGCGAATCCTGCCTATAATGCCGACCGCGGGCCGGTCTCGATTTTCTCAGGCAGGTTGCACGGGGAGTTTTAAAAAATATTTCTCCACGTCATTTCGGGGCGGCGCGAAGCGGCGAACCCGGAATCTGGAGATTGTCGGCGCGAGATTCCGGGTTCGCGCTGACGCGCGCCCCGGAATGACAACGCTAAAACTTTCTTACCCCGCCGCGGCAAACGACTCCGCCCGCGCCATGGCCCAGGCCTCGCGAAAGCGCTGGTCGCTGGTGCCGTCGATCAACTCGCCCGGGCGAAGCGACGGATAGAGCTGCGCGAACGAACGCACCTCCGTGGTCGAGGTTCGCTGCGAGAAATGGATCGGGCGGATCTCCTGCGGATGATCGAGGCCTGCGGCGGCTATCAACTCCGTCAGCGCATGCAAGGTGGCGTGGTGATAGTTGTAGACCCGCTCGATCTTGTGCGGCACCACCAGGGCGCGGCTGCGGGTCGGATCCTGCGTGGTGACGCCGGTCGGACAACGATCGGTGTGGCAGCTCAGCGACTGGATGCAGCCCAGCGAGAACATGAAGCCGCGCGCCGAATTGCACCAGTCCGCGCCGATCGCCATCGCGCGCGCCATATCGAACGCGGTGATGATCTTGCCCGAGGCGCCGATCTTGATGCGGTCGCGCGCATTGATGCCGACAAGCGCATTGTGGACGAAATTGACGCCCTCGCGCATCGGCATGCCGAGATGGTCCATGAACTCCACCGGGGCCGCGCCGGTGCCGCCCTCCTTGCCGTCGACCACGATGAAATCCGGATAGATTCCGGTCTGCAGCATCGCCTTGCAGATGGCGAGAAATTCCCAGGGGTGGCCGATGCAGAGCTTGAAACCGGCGGGCTTGCCACCGGACAGCCGGCGCATCTCGCCGATGAAGGCCATCATCTGCAGCGGCGTCGAAAAGGCGCTGTGCGAAGCCGGCGAGATGCAGTCCTCGTCCATGGCGACGCCCCGGATCCTCGAAATCTCTTCCGAGACCTTGGCCGCCGGCAGTACGCCGCCGTGGCCGGGCTTGGCGCCCTGGCTGATCTTGAGTTCGACCATCTTGATCTGGTCGTCCGTAGCGACGCTGGCGAACATCTCGGGATTGAAACTGCCGTCGCGGTTGCGGCAGCCGAAATAGCCGGAGCCGACCTCCCAGATGATGTCGCCGCCATTTTCGCGGTGATAGGGGCTGAAGCCGCCCTCGCCGGTGTCATGGGCAAACCCGCCCTTTTTGGCGCCCGCATTCAGGGCGCGCACCGCATTGGGACTGAGCGCGCCAAAACTCATCGCCGAGATATTGAAGACCGATGCCGAATAGGGCTTGCTGCAATCCGGCCCGCCGATGGTGATGCGAAACTTTTCATCGGCATGGGGCTTTGGCGCCACCGAATGGTGCATCCACTCGTAACCCTCGCGATAGACGTCTTCCTGGGTACCGAACGGCCGCTTGTCGAGCACCATCTTGGCGCGCTGATAGACCACCGCGCGGGCGTCGCGGCTAAACGGCATGCCGTCCTTTTCGCTCTCGAAGAAATATTGCCGCATTTCCGGGCGGATTTCTTCCAGCAGGAACCGCAGATGCGCCGAGATCGGATAGTTGCGCAACACCGCATGGCCTTGCTGCATCAGATCGTGGACGCCGAGCACGGTGAGCGCGCCGAAAATCACAATCGGAATCGCAACCAGGTCGAGCAGCCTGTGGTCGAAGATCCCGAGCCCGGCAAGCAATGCCGTGGCGACGCCGCAGATGGTCAGAATGATGAATCGTGGCGAGAACGGAAGCAGCAATGTTTCCATGGGACCTCTTTGGCAGCTTCTGCCGTTTTATCTTTGCCGACCACGGCCTGATCCAGCCGGCGGAAGGACCTCTACACGTTACCCGGAAACAGCGGTCGCGGATATGACAGCAGTGATGGCAAAGCCTGCGGCGGAAAATCTATGTGCCATCGCATGTGAGTTTTGCAGTGCACCGTCGTCTTTGGGACCTCGCACAACTCCCTCATGGTGAGGAGGCGCGAATGCGCCGTCTCGAACCATGTCTCGTGTCCCGGACGCGGTGCAGCGTTCTTTACGCTGCTCCGCAGAGCCGGGACCTACGATGGGCCCCGGATCAGCAGCGCACCACGCAGAACGCGGCGCGTTGCGCAGCATCCGGGGCACGCCGCCGCAATCAGATTCAATGACTATGCGGGCGTATCTCGTCGGGAATGGCGCTCTGGTTGAGGCCGCCTTGCGCCAGCCAGGCGTCGGTGGTCGCTATCGCGCGCGTGATATGGTCTGACGTGCGCGAAAAATCATACGGCGATCCAACCAGCGGACACAGCGGCGGCACCACGAAATATTCGACACCGGCGGGAAGGTCTTCCAGCTCGATCACCATCTGTCGCGCGATCAGCAGCGTCAACGCATGCAGCGCATTGGCGACCGCGCCGACCGGAGGCGCATTGGTCGCGCAGGCATATCCTGTCGGCAGCACGATCAGGCGGGTCGCGCCCTTTGCAACCGCGACCCTGATCGGCGTGTTGGAGGAGATGGCGCCGTCGGCGAGATAAAAATCCTTGTAGGGAACCGGCGCGAACGCGCCGGGAATCGCGGTCGAGGCGATGATCGCCTGCGCCGCCGGTCCCTCCGACAGCACTACACTTTCGCCCGTGATAATGTCGGTCGTGACGATGTGAACCGGCAGCTTGGCATCCTGAAGGTTGCGGTAGGGAATGTTGTCGTCGATCAGTTTCTGAATGCCGTCATGCGGGATCAGGAAATCCCGGCGCCAGATAAATCCCAGCAGGGTACGCCATGTAATCGGAAAAACATCGTGTCGCGTCAATTCACGCCAGATGGCTTCGAGCCGTATAACGCCGTCCAGCGTGGGGTCGCCGGCATAAAAGGCCCCGTTCAGCGCGCCGACGCTGGAACCGACCACCATATCCGCAGAAATTCCATGGGCGGCGAGCGAACGCATCATGCCCACCTGGATGGCGCCGAAGCTGCCTCCCCCTGCGAATACAAAGGCGGTCTTCGCGGCCGTTTTCACCAGTCCGGCATGGTCGTCGGATACGGACAAAGCCCCGGTCACTCCCCTGGTCGACGCATTGGCCAGGAGCCAGGCGACGTTCGGCGGGGTTTATAGCAGCGCCGGGGTGCGTTTTGCCATCAACAATGTTTGTGGATCATTCGATGTCGTCCCGGCCTCCGAGCCGGGACCCATACCGCGTGATCTTTCGGTCACGACGATGTGGTAGACGTTCCTCGCCAACAATTGGTGGCTATGGGTCCCGGCTCGGAGGCCGGGACGACACATATCACCGCTCGACGAACGCCTTCTCGATCACGAAATGGCCGGGCTCGTTGTGGCTGCCTTCGAGAAAGCCGCGCGCTTCCAGCATCTGGCGCAATTCTTCCAGCATGCCGGGGCTGCCGCACATCATGATGCGGTCGGTGGCGATATCGAGCGGCGGCAGGCCGATGTCGTTGAACAATTGTTCTGACGTGATGAGATCGGTGATGCGGCCGCGGTTGCGGAACGGCTCGCGGGTGACGGTCGGATAATACAACAACTTCTCGCTCAGCAGCGGCCCGAACAATTCGTCGTCCCGCAACTTCGCCACCAGCTCTTCGCCATAAGCGAGCTCGGACACCTGCCGGCAGCCGTGGACGAGAACGATGCTGTCAAACCGGTCGTAGACGTCCGGGTCCTTGATCAGGCTCGCGAATGGCGCGAGACCCGTGCCGGTCGACAGCAGCAGCAGGCGTTTGCCCGGGATCAGATTGTCCGCGATCAGCGTACCGGTGGCCTTGCGCCCGACCAGGATGGTGTCGCCCTCCCTGATCTTCTGCAGCCGCGAGGTCAGCGGGCCGTCGGCGACCTTGATGCTGAAAAATTCAAGCGCTTCCTCATGATTGGCGCTGGCCATGCTGTAGGCGCGCAGCAGCGGACGCCCCTCGACCTCGAGACCGATCATCGCAAACTGCCCGTTCTGGAAGCGAAAGCCGGAATCGCGGGTGGCGGTGAAGCTGAAAAGCGTGTCGGTCCAGTGCCGGACGGAAAGAACTTTCTCTCTGTAGAATGCGCTCATGGGTTTTGGTCTATCCGATTGCTGTAGCGTGGAATGATCGGGTCGTTCACCCCCGGCAAAGCGAAAACCCGCGGAATCACTGCGGGATTGCTTTGTTATCCATTTGGTTAATTATCCGGAATCCGGCGATAGTCAACGGCGCCTGGCGCGTAGCTGAGGCGCAAAATCGCAATTGGTTTATTTTCGCAAAGCGAATGCGCGAACAGGATGCGGATACGCAATTAACTTGCTGAAATCCTCATCGTTCTGGCAGTAAATTGCCGCCCAAACCATTTACCTTGCAGCACTTTGACAGGCCCGAAATGCTCAACAGCCACCGGACGTTCCTGGATGCGGTGACAAGGTATTGCACCGGTCGCGGCATCACGGTCGAGGTCCGATCCCAGGGCTGGCTTCTGATCATGCAGCGCGGGCCGAAGCGGCATTTCGCATTCGGATACGATCTCGGACTTGAACAGCGCGGTTGCGCATCAAATAGCGAGAGACAAGGCCGCGACGGCGGAAGTCCTGCAGACTTGCGGGATTCCCTGTGTTTCTCATACGCTGTTCCTCAGTCCGGAAATGAATAAATACGTCGATCTCACGCGCTCCTGGGAAGCGATGCTCCGACTGCTGAGGGAAAATCCCGACGGAATCGTCGTAAAACCCAACGAGGGGACCAGCGGCGAATTGGTTTTCAAGGTGTCGAGCGAGTCGGCACTTGAACTGGCCGTGCACCGGATTTTCTCCTCCCATCTCAGTTTGGCGATTGCACCTTTTGTGAATATCGAAGACGAAGTCCGGGTGGTGCTGCTCGATCAGCAACCGCTCGTCGTTTACAAAAAGGACCGGCGTTCGGTCGTTGGGGACGGCAAACATTCCCTGCTGGAACTGGTGCTCGCGGCGATGCCCGCCGAACGGCGATCAACCGACCTGCCAGCCATGATTGCCGATCTGGACAAATCCGCGCTGGACGAGGTGTTGCCGCCAGGCCACCGGCATGTCCTGAACTGGCGCCACAACCTCGATTCGGGTGCGCAGCCGGTTCTGCTGGAGCAGGGTGCGAGCCGGGACGCCTGCGTCCGGATCGCGGGCCATGCTGCAAAAGCCATCGACATCCGCTTCGCATCGATCGACGTCGTTCAGGTCAATGGCGGATGGCAGATTCTCGAAATCAATTCGGGCGTGATGATGGAGGCGCTGGGCCGGTCGCATCCAGAACTGGTCTACGCTGCGTACCGCGCGGCGCTGGACAAGGTGTTCGGTTGAGGACGCCTTGAGAAGGGCGTCACGCAAACAATCCTCGTCATGGCCGGGCTTGTCCCGGCCATCCACGTCTTTCCTGATGCTGCGGCTAAGAACGTGGATGCCCGGGACAAGCCCGGGCATGACGAAAACCGAACGCGCTACTCCTCATCCTGAGGAGCGGCCTTCTGGCCGCGTCTCGAAGGATGAGCGATCCCGGGCTTTCATGGTTCGAGACGGCGCAGATGCGCCTCCTCACCATGAGGATCAAGATTAATTATTCGCCCCCGCGCTGTCGTCGAGCACCTTGAAGGCTTCCTCAAGCTGCGGCGAGATCGCGACGTTGAGCCGTTCCCCGGTCGGCAGCCGCGACACGAACCACTTGTTGTAGAGCGGGATCAGATCGTGGTTCGAACCAAGCTTGCGAAAGGCCCGTTCGACCACCGCCGTCAACTGCGGCTCGCCCTTGCGAAACATGATGCCGTAGGGATCGTAGGACAGATATTCGCCGGTGACGCGAAACTTGTCCTGGCTCTTGTGCCGCGCGATCAGGCCGTAGAGCAGGATGTCGTCGGTCGCGAACGCGTCCGCCTTGCCGTCCACCAGCATCTGGTAGGATTGCTCGTGATCCGGCGACACCACGATGTTGAGACCGAGCGAAAACTTCTTGTCGATCGCGTGCATCGCCTGCTCGTTGGTGGTGCCTTTGGTCACGACAACGGTCTTGCCCTGCAGGTCTTTCGGCGCCGAAATGGTCGAAGCCTTCGGCACCATCAATTTGGTGCCGGCCACGAACATCAGGGGCGAGAACGCCACCTGCCTGGCGCGCTCGGCATTCGCGGTGGTCGATCCGCATTCGAGGTCGATCTTGTTCTGCATCACAGCCGGAATGCGGTCGTCCGACGTCACTTTCACGTATTCGATCTTCAGATTCGGGTCGTCGACCTCGACGCCGATCTCATCGACCACGGCTTCGCAGAGTTCGAGGCTGTAGCCGATCGGCCGGTTGGACTGATCGAGAAACGAGAACGGCGGCGAGCTTTCGCGATAGCCCAGACGCACGACATGCGTCTTCTTGATATTGGCGAGCGTCGGGCTAAGGCCCTCGCTGCCGCCGCTCTGGGCCGCGGCGGCCGTTGTCAGCAGACACGCTGCCAACAACAGGCAGCCAGCCTGTAGCGATTTCCCTACGATCTGGCGCATGCATCGCTCCCATCAATGGCCGGCCATCGCGGGGAGTTCGCCGGGGATCATATCCGGCGGCACGACATCGTCGGGGCCAAGCGCGTGCTCGGGCGCGAGTTCGCCCTCCCACTGCGCCACCACGGCGGTCGCGAGCGAGTTGCCGATCACATTGGTGGCGCTGCGTCCCATGTCGAGGAACGTGTCGATACCCATGATCATCAACAGGCCCGCCTCGGGAATGCCGAACTGGCTCAGGGTCGAGGCGATCACTACCAGGGAAGCGCGCGGCACGCCCGCAACGCCCTTCGAGGTGATCATCAGGGTCGCCAGCATCGCGAGCTGCGTGCCGAGCGACATTTCGATGTGGTAGGTCTGCGCGATGAAGATACTGGCAAAGGTGCAGTACATCATCGTGCCGTCGAGGTTGAACGAGTAGCCGAGCGGCAGCACGAAGCTCGAAATCCGCGACGAGGCGCCGAAGCGATTGAGGCCCTCCAGCGTCTTCGGATAGGCCGCTTCCGAACTCGCCGTCGAGAACGCGATCATCAGCGGTTCGCGGATCAGCCGCAGCAGATGGCTGTATCGCGGCCCGATCACGACGAAGCCGACGACGACCAGGATGCCCCACAGGATCATCAGCGACAGATAGAAGCCGCCCATGAACACGATCAGCTTCCACAGCACGCCGAGGCCGTTCTTCGACACCGTCGCCATGATCGCGGCCCACACCGCGATCGGCGCGAACAGCATCACATAGCCGGTCACCTTCAGCATGATGTGGCCGAGGTCATCGATCAGCGCCAGCATCTGCTTGGAACGTTCCGGCAGCGCGCCGAGCGCAACCGAGAAGAACACCGCGAACACCACGATCTGCAGGATTTCGTTCTGCGCCATGGCGTCCGCGATCGAGGTCGGAATCAGATGGGTCAGGAATTTCTCGATCGAGAATGCCGATACCGGCAGACCGGTCGATTGCGCCTTGTCCGGCAGGGCGCCCGGGAAATTGGCTCCGGGCTGCAGCAGGTTGACCATGACGAGGCCGAGCAGCAGCGACACGAAGGACGCACTGACGAACCAGCCCATGGTCTTGGCGAAAATGCGCCCGAGTTTGGCGCCCGAGCCCATATGGGCGATGCCGCCGACCAGGGTGGCGAACACCAGCGGCGCGATGATCATCTTGATCAGGCGCAGGAACAGCATCGCGATCAGGTTTACGTCGGCGGCGATTTCCACCCGGCTGTCGGGAAGATAGTTGAAAACCAGCGTCCCCATCACGATGCCAAGCGCCATCGCGATCAGAATGTATTGCGTAAACCTGTTCGACATTTTCTTACCCCCGTAAGTTGCTGGGACGGAGTTTGGCAGATTTCGGGACCGACGCAACACGCTTGGCAAAGCGCCGGGGCAAGACTTCGCCGGCGTGCCCGCGCGGCAACGTTTGCCACAATGTTCCCGTTGTGAAACGCAGCTTCCCCGACTAGCGTTGTGCGCAGCGCACAATGTGAGCAATTGACGCCTCATCGGCAGTCATTTTGCATCGAGAAACGACACCCTCGGGGAGGCTTGCATGAACGACACCGTCAATCGCCAGATCCTGCTGGTGGAGAAGCCGACCGGGAAACTGGGCCCGGAGCATTTCAAAATGGCCAAGGCGGCGATTCCGGAGCCCAGGGATGGCGAGGCGCTGCTGCGGGTGCGCTATATTTCGCTGGATGCCGCCAACCGGGCTTGGATGCACGGCGCCACCTATCGCGCGGCGGTCGAGGCCAATACCGTGATGGCCGGCGGCGGCATCGCCGAAGTGGTGTCGTCGAAAACGCCGGGACTGGCGCCGGGCGATATCGTGTTCGGCGATACCGGCTGGCAGGACTATGCGGCCGTGCCCGCCAGGCATCTGTCCAAAATGCCGAAGCTCGAACCGATGACGCATCTGTTGAGCGTCTACGGCATCGCCGGGCTGACCGCCTATTTCGGGCTGCTCGACGTCGGCAAGCCCAAGGCCGGCGAGACCGTGGTGGTCTCGGCCGCCGCCGGCTCGGTCGGATCGATCGTCGGCCAGATCGCCAAGATCAAGGGCTGCCGCGTGGTCGGCATCGCCGGCGGCAAGGACAAATGCCACTGGCTGACATCCGAACTCGGCTTCGATGCCGCCGTCGATTACAAGGACGGCGCCGTGTTCAAGGCGCTGCGGGCGGCAGCGCCGAAAGGCATCGATGTCTATTTCGACAATGTCGGCGGCGACATTCTCGAAGCGTGCCTTGCGCAAATGAACAATCGCGGCCGCATCGCCTGCTGTGGCGCGATCTCGCAATATGACGGCGCGCCGTCCGCGCATGGGCCGCGCGGCGTGCCCGGTCTGATCGTGGTGAAACGCCTGATCATGCAGGGTTTCATTGTGATGGACTTCATGGATCAGCGCGATGAAGCGCTGACCGATTTGCAGTCATGGGTCGCCTCGGGAAAACTGAAAGTCCAGGAAGACGTCATCAATGGGCTGGAGAATACACCGAAGGCGCTGATCGGACTGCTGGCCGGCGAGAACCGCGGCAAGCGGATGATCAAGGTGTAACGCCGCGATCTTCAGAGCGGGCGTCACTCGATGACGGTCATCCCGTGGGGCGTGGTCAACTGGTCGGGTTGAAGGATTTTGGCCAGCGTGGCGGCCGGAAGCAGCTTGCGCTCCAGCACCAGTTCGTAGACGCCTCGCCCGGTGGCGTGGGCCTCGATGGCGATCGCCGTGGCTGCGGCATAGCCGATATAGGGGTTGAGCGCCGTGACCAGCCCGATCGAGTTCTCGACGTCGGCCCGCAGTTTATCGCGGTTGGCGGTGATGCCGATGACGCAGCGTTTTTCGAGCGTCAAAAACGCCTCCCGGAGATGGCCGATGCTTTTGAACAGGCTATGGGCGATGATCGGCTCGAACGCGTTGAGCTGCAACTGGCCCGCTTCCGCCGCGAAGCTGACCGTCACGTCATTGCCGATCACTTCGAACGCAACCTGATTGACGACCTCGGGAATGACCGGATTGACCTTGCCGGGCATGATCGACGAGCCGGCCTGAACCGCCGGCAGGTTGATTTCGTTGAGCCCGGCGCGCGGACCGCTGGAAAGCAATCGCAGGTCATTGCAGATCTTGGATATCTTGACGGCGACCCGCTTGAGGACGCCGGAGAGCTGCACGAACGAGCCGCAATCCTGCGTGGCTTCGATGCAGATTCGGCGCCGTCAGGAGCGGCAGGCCGGTGATGGCGCAGAGGTGCTTGCACACGAGCGCCGCGTAGTCGGGATGGGACGTGATCCCGGTGCCGATCGCGGTCGCGCCCATATTGATCTCGCGGATCAGCAGCGCGGCTTCCTTCAGCCGCTCCTCATCCTCTCCGACCATGACAGCGTAGGTGCTGAACTCCTGGCCGAGCGTCATCGGCACCGCGTCCTGCAACTGGGTGCGTCCCATCTTGATGATGTCGGCGAATTCCTCCGATTTGCGCTCGAAGGCCCGGCGCAGGATCGCCATCGCGTCGACGAGGTGGAAAATGCTGTGATAGGTCGCGATCTTGAGCGCCGTCGGATACACGTCGTTGGTGCTCTGGCTCATGTTGACGTGTTCGTTCGGGATGCAGCTTGCCGTAGTCGCCGCGGACATGGCCGAGAATTTCGAGCGCCCGATTGGCGACGACCTCGTTGGCGTTCATGTTGGTGGACGTTCCGGCACCTCCCTGGATGACATCGACGACGAAATGCTCGTGCAGGGCGCCGGCACGAATTTCCTCGCAGGCCGCGATGATCGCGTTTCCGTGCGTTTGATCCAGCAGACCCAGTTCCATATTTGCAAGCGCCGCGGACTGCTTGATCGCAGCGAGCGCGTTGATCAGCTCGGGATAGCTCGAAATCCGGATGCCGCTGATCGAAAAGTTTTCGACCGCGCGAAGGGTATGAATGCCGTAGTAGGCGGACGCCGGCACGTCCCGGTAGCCAAGCAGGTCATGCTCATTGCGCGTTTCGGAGGTCAAAGGCCGCATCCCTGTTTCGTCGTGTCGGACGGTCACATTTTGCCCGCCGGTGTGACGCCCGGGGCCGGTGAGATCGGCTGCGGACGGGGCGTTTTCGCTTTTCGCTCGCTGCGCCAGTTCTCAAACCGCTGCACCACGACAAAAAACGTCGGCACGAACAAGACCGCGAGGCAGGTCGAGGCGATCATGCCCGAGAACACGGTGATGCCGATCGACTTGCGGGCGCTGGCGCCGGCGCCGGTGGCGACGACCAGCGGCAGCACGCCGAGGATGAAGGCAAACGATGTCATCAGGATTGGCCGGAACCGCGCCCGCGCCGCCTCCACCGCCAATTCCAGCAGCGGCTTGCGGTCGCGGACGTGGAGTTCAAGGGCGACTTCGACGATCAGGATGGCGTTCTTGGCCGACAACGCGATCAGCAGGATGATCCCGATCTGGGTGTAGAGATTGTTCTCGATCCGAAGTCCTGTCAGCACCGCCATCGGGCCAAGCAAGGACAGCGGCACGGCGAGAATCACCGAGATCGGCGCGTACCAGCTTTCATATTGTCCGGCCAGCACCAGATACACCAGCAAGAGAGCGAGGCCGAACGCCCAGTAGATCTGGCCGCCGACCACCTTCTCCTGGTACGACATCGCCGTCCACTCATAGCCCGCCCCCGGCGGCAGGGTCTTTGCCGCGATCTCTTCCATCAATGCCATCGACTGGCCCGAGCTGTAGCCCGTCGCCGGCAGGCCGATGACGGTCGCGGACGGATAGAGATTATACAGGCTGATCAGCGAGGGGCCGACCGACGGCGTGATGGTCGCAACCGTTCCAAGCGGCACCATGTCGCCCTGGCTGTTGCGCACCATCAGTTGTTCGATGTCGCGCGGGGTCAGGCGAAACTGTGCGTCGGCCTGGGCGTAGACCTGGAAGGTGCGGCCGAATTTGGTGAACTGGTTGACGTAGGACGAGCCCAGATAGGAGGCCAGGGTCGAGAATACCTGATCGGTGGTCACATGAAGGGTCTGGGTCTTGACCCGGTCGACATCGACATCGAACTGCGGCACCATCGAACGGAATGACGAACTGACGCGCTGCAACGCGCTTTGCGTCTGCGCATTGGCGACGATGGCGCCGGCGATGGCTTGCAGCTTGCCGAAGTCGGAATTGCCGTCGCGCAACTGGACCTGCATGGCAAAGCCGGCCGCGTTGCCGATGCCCTGGATCGGCGGCGGCGGTATCACCAGGATCCGCGCTTCCGGATCGCCGACATTTTCTCGTTCAATCCGACGAACAGCGACCGCAGATCCTGGCCCGGGCCACGCTCGCTCCACTCCTTCAGGATCAGATAGGCGACGCCGGCATTGGCAAGGCTCGAACTGTTGTCGAGCGCCGATATGCCGGCGATGCTGATCACCTGCTCGACGCCGGGCGTCTTGCCGGCGATGTCGCTGATCCGGTTGAGCACGCGCTGGGTGCGATCGAGCGAGGCGCCGTCGGGCAACTGCGCGGCCACCAGCAAATAGCCCTGGTCCTCGATCGGAATAAAACCGGTCGGCACCCGCGACAGGCCATAGCCGGCGATGCCGATCAGGACCAGCGCGATGACCACGGACAGATTGGCGTGCGCGGTCATGCGGCCCATCAGCCCGGCATAATTCCTCTCCAGCCGGTCATAGACCGAATTGAACCCGCGATAGAAAAAGTTGCGTTGCTCCGGAGGCACCGGCCGGCGCAGCCACAACGCGCATTGCGTCGGTTTCAGTGTCGCCGCATTGACGGCGCTGAGCAACGCAGTAGCGGCGATCACCAGGGCAAATTGCGAGTACATGCGCCCGGTCAATCCCGGCAGGAAGGCCGCGGGCAGGAACACCGAGATCAACACCAGCGTGATGCCGACGATCGGCGCAAACAGCGCATCCATCGCCGCGATGGCGGCGTCATGGCCGGACATGCCCTTCTCGATATTGTGCGCTGCGCCCTCGACCACGACGATGGCGTCGTCGACCACGATGCCGATCGCGAGCACGATCGCAAACAGGGTCGAGATATTGATGGTGAACCCGAGCGCCGCCATCGCGGCGAAGGCGCCGATGATGGTCACCGGCACCGTGGTTGCCGGCACCAGCATCGCGCGCCAGTCCTGCAGGAAGATCAGGATCACCACCAGCACCAGCAGGCCGGCCTCGATCAGCGTCTTGTAGACTTCCTTGATCGACGCCGATACGAATTTGGTGGTGTCGAACGGCGTGTCGTACTTGATGTCCTGCGGAAACTGCGCGGCGAGCGCCGCCATTTTTTTCTGAACCGCCGCCTCGACGTCGAGCGCGTTGGCTCCGGGCGACTGGAACACGCCGATGCCGGTGGACGGCTTGTTGTTGAGCGAGAACACCTGGCTGTAGGTCTGAGCGCCCAGTTCGACCCACCCCACGTCGCGCACACGGGTCACGTCACCATTGTTGCCGGTCTTGACGATAATGTCCTCGAACTGGGCCTTGTCGTCGAGCCGGCCGTTGACGTTCAGCGTGGTCTGAAAGGCCTGTCCCGGCGGCGTCGGCGGCGCGCCGACCTGGCCCGCGGTCACCTGCTGGCTCTGCTGCTGGATCGAGGAAATGACGTCCTGCGGCATCAGCCCACGGACCTGAAGTCTGTTCGGATCGAGCCAGACCCGCATCGAATACTGGCCGGCGCCGAACACCGTGACATTGCCCACGCCGGGCAATCGGGACAGTTCGTCGCGAATATTGATGGTGGCGTAATTGCTGAGGAAGAGACTGTCGTAGGTCGCGTTCGGCGATGTCAGGGTTACGAACAACAGAATCGCCGTGGATTTCTTCTGAACGGTGACGCCCTGGTTCTGAACCGACTGCGGCAGTTGCGACAGCGCACTCGACACCCGGTTCTGCACCAGCACCTGTGCGAAATTGAGGTCGGTGCCGATCTTGAACGTTACCGTCAGCGAATAGGTGCCGTCGGCGCCGCTATAGGACTGCATATAGAGCATGTCCTCGACGCCGTTGACCTGCTGTTCGATCGGCAGCGCCACGGTGTCGATCACGGTCCTGGCGCTGGCGCCGGGGTAGCGCGTCGTCACCTGCACGGTCGGCGGCACCACATCGGGATATTGCGCGACCGAGAGGCGAAACAGGCACACGCCGCCGATCAGGATCATCAGGATCGCGATGACGTTGGAAAGAACCGGCCGCTCGATGAAAAATTTCGAAATCATGCGCGGTCCTATTTGGCCGGCGCCGGCGGCGCTTCGATCTTCTGCACCTGCGGATCGACCTTCTGGCCGGGGATCGCACGCAGCAGCCCGGCGATCACGACCCGGTCGTCGGCCTTGAGGCCGCTTTCGATCACGCGCAGGTCGCCATCGATCGGCCCGGTCTGCACCTTGCGCTGCTCGACGACATTGTCGCCGTTGACCACCAGCACGTAGCGTCCGGACTGATCGCTGCCCAAGGCGAGATCGGGCACCAGCAGCGCGCCCTGCTGTTGATCGAACGGGACACGGACGCGAACGTAGTAGCCGGGCAACAGGACGCGGTCTGGATTCGGCAACACCCCGCGTACCGAGAGCGTTCCGGTCGACTGGTTGATGGTCGGCGCCGCATAATCGAGCTTGCCCTTGTGCGGATAGCCGCTCTCTGTCTGCAATCCGACCTCGATCGGCAGCTGGGTGAGTTCGCTCGTCGTCAACCCCCGCCTCTTGGCTTCCGCCCGGATGCGCAGCACATCCTGTTCGTTGACGGTGAAATTGACGTAGATCGGATCGAGCTGCACGATGGTCGCAAGCTGGGTCGGCGACGCTGCCCCCACCAATTCACCGATCGAGACCAGATGCGCGCTGACGATGCCGTCGAACGGCGCCACGACATTGGTATAGCCGTAATTGACCGCCGCGATCTTGGTGTTGGCCTGGGCCTGCTGCAGGTTGGCCTGCGCGTTATCGCGGGTGGACGTGGAAGTATCGAGCGTCGCCTGCGAGACGGCTTGTTTTGCAACCAGATCCGCCTGACGCTTGTAGTCGGCGTCGGTCTGCTTCACTGACGCCTGCGCGCCGGCCTCGGCCGCCTGCGCCTGTTCAAGCTTCAGCTTGTAGGTGTCGGGCTCGATCGTGAACAGCGTCGTGCCCTCCTTCACGAGTGCACCATCCTTGTAGTTGATCGATTGCAGGAAACCCTGCACCCGCGCGACGAGATCGACGGATTTGATCGGAGCGGTATTGCCGGTAGCTTCAAGAAACCGTGTGACGGTGCGCTGCACCGGCATGGCGACGTCAACCTTCGGGGGCGGCGGCGGCACAAAACTGTTTTGTTCGCAGCCGCCTAGCGCGACGAGTGCCGACAAAGCGAGAGCAATGCGGCAGGCAATACTGGCTCTTTGCTCCACGGCACCGTTCAACTCGGTGCCGGCTGGCGAACGCGCAGGCTTCATTTCCGTGCCCCGATTTATCCTGTGCCAGAAACGGTTTTTGTCGGAGGAAGACTTTCCGCGATGCAACCGTAGCAACAATCCGCTTGCGGTGGAACTCGAAAGCGAAAATGATCGGTCACTGATTTTTTCTTCAGGGCTTCACTTCGGTCGAGGCGACGGCTCCGGCATCGACGCAGGGATTTATTCAAATGTTCAACATGTTGAGAGATCTGAGGGCGCTTCGGGCGTCGATGATAGCCATTCTGGTCGCCGTCGCCACCCCGGCATTTTCGCAAGCCCCGACCGATGCCCAGCGCAGCGCGATCCGATCGCAATGCCGCTCGGACTACATGGCCAATTGCGCCAGTGTCCCGCCGGGCGGCCTGGCATCGCTGCAGTGTCTGCAGAAGAACATGTCGAAGCTTTCATCAGGTTGCCAGGCGGCGGTGCGTGCGGTCGAAGCTCCGGCTGAACCGAAGGCCGAGTCGGCGCCGCCGGCCGCAGCGCCGAAGGAATCTGCGGCGCCGGCCAAGCCGGCTGCCGAGACTGCGGCTCCGGCAGTTCCCAAAGAAACTGCAAAGGAAACGTCCAAGGAAACTCCGAAGGAAAGTCCCAAGGAAAATCCCAAAGAAAATTCCAAGGCAGCGGCCAGCACGGCGGCCAAAAAGCCGAGCAGCAACCAAATTGCCGCACTTCGCAGCGCTTGCCGGTCGGACTACCAGAAAGTTTGCGCCGATGTGCCGACCGGAGGCGCCCCGGCGCTGCAATGCCTGGAAAAGAACAAGGCGAACCTCTCGGCAAATTGCCAGCAAGCTGTCAACGCGGCCAGTGGCACTGCCGCGCCGGCGGCAGTCTCCGCATCGCCAGCCGCGGCGACAGCCAGCCCCGGAGCTGCTTCCGCACCCCCGCCGCCTGCGGTACTGACGCTGCGTCCGATGCGGCCGCGTGAAGTACTGTTCGTGCTGAACTCGGCATGTGGCAACGATGTCCGAACGTTGTGCGCAGGCGTCCCGCCGGGCGGCGGTCGCATCATGCAATGTCTGGCGACGCAGGCCGCCTCGCTGTCGCCGGCCTGCACGGATGTTCTGAGCCAGTTCTCGGCGCAGTAGCGTTCGGGCCGGATCGATGATGCTCGGCTGCGCGCGATGCCGCGGAGTTCATGGCGCCGTATGAGGCCTCGAAGCGGCAAAAATTGTAACTCGTCGTCCCGGCCTTGCGCCCATCCTCCGCGCCTCGCGTTCTAAACGACGCTGTTCAACGATTTTACCCAAACCCACGGCTGGGGTTATGGGTCCCCGCGCGAGGCCGGGACGGCAGAGGAGTTTGTTGCTGCCAGCGCTCATCAGCTCGATTTCCTGAAATGTTCGAGCGCGTCTTCGGCGCGCAGCGGCACCCGCGACGCTTCGTTGTTGAGATCGACCAGTTGCGTCATCAGCGCGAGTAGCGTCTTGCGGTCGGCCGGCTTCAGCGGCTGCAGCATCCGCGCCTGGGCGCGATCGACCGACGGGATGATATCGCGCAGCAGTACCGCGCCTTCCCTGGTGAGATGCAGCAGCTTGACGCGCTTGTCGCCGGGCCCGGGCTTGCGCTCGATATAGTGCTTGGCCTCCAGCCGCTCGATCACGCTGCCCAGGGTGGAACGGTCGAACGCGATCACGGCGGAAAGTCGCGTCGCGTCGATGCCGGGATGGGTGCGGATCGCGACCAGGGCTGCATATTGCACCGGCGTCAGATCGTGCGCCTTGCACTCCTCCACGAAGATCGCCACCGCGATCTGTTGCATGCGGCGAAACAGATAACCCGGCGCGGTATAGACCGCGTCCATCGTGATCGGCGTGTCCAGCCTATTCGGCATCGGGCTGCCGGTCCGGTGCGGCGTCCGCAAACGCCTTGTTGTTCTTTGCAGCCGCCTCGGCCTTCAGCAGGCGCGGATAGGCGCTGACATCGACGCCGAAGCGCCGCGCATTGGCGAGTTGCGGGATCAGACAGAGATCGGCCATGGTCGGGACATCGCCAAAGCAAAACGGGCCGAGCTCGTCGGCGATCAAGGTCTCGCAGGCGGCAAGACCTTCGCGGTTGGCCCAGGCCGCCCAGCCCGTCACCTGCTCTTCGGGCAGTCCCAACTCGCGCAACCGCGCCAGCACTTTGAGATTTTGCACCGGGTGAACATCGCAGGCGAGCGCCATCGCAAAGGCGCGGACCTTGGCGCGGCGCAGCGGCTCCTTTGGCAGCAGCGGCGGTTCGGGATGGGTCTCGTCCAGCCATTCGATGATCGCGAGCGATTGCGTCAGGATATCGCCGGCGTCGCTCTCTAGTGTCGGCACCAGCCCCTGCGGATTGATCGCCAGATACGCCGGCGCGCATTGCTCGTTCTTGCGCAGATGATGCGGCAGGTGCTCCGCGCCCAAGCCCTTCAGGTTCAAGGCAATCCTGACCCGGTAGGATGCGCTGCTGCGGAAATAGCCGTGCAGCTTCATCGGAACCTCCCTGATATGTTTCTGGTTTCGCTTGTTGTTGACGATAACGAATTTGTAAGTATACTGTCAATAATTCGAACGACAAGCAAGAGCAACGGGAGGCTGACCATGGAAGCCGTGCAGAAGACGCCGGAACGCGAGGCGTTCTACAAAAAGATCGACACCGAAAATCTTTCGGCGCTGTGGAACGTGATGGGCGATCTGATCACGCCGCAGCCGAAAAGCGCCTGCCGGCCTCACTTATGGAAATTCGACGCCATCCGCGACTACATGACCGAAGCCGGCAAGCTGATCACCGCCAAGGAAGCCGAGCGGCGGGTGCTGATCCTGGAAAATCCCGGACTTCGTGGTCTTTCGAAAATCACCACGTCGCTGTTTGCCGGCGTGCAGATGGTGATCCCCGGCGATGTCGCGCCGGCGCACCGGCACAGCCAGTCGGCGTTGCGCTTCGTGCTCGAGGGCAAGGGCTCGACCACCGCGGTCGACGGCGAGCGCACCGTGATGGAGCCCGGCGATTTCGTCATCACGCCATCGATGACGTGGCATGACCACGCCAACGAAACCTCCGAGCCGATGTTCTGGCTCGACGGGCTCGATATTCCGCTGGTGCAATTCCTCGACGCGTCGTTCGCCGAAGGCTCGCACGAGGACCAGCAGAAGATCACCACCCCGCCCGGCGACAGTTTTGCGCGCTATGGCCACAATCTGCTGCCGGTCGATCTCAAGCGCAGTTCGAAGACGTCGCCGATCTTCAACTATCCCTACAACTACACCCGCGAGGCGCTGGAGCAGGCTCGGAAGCGCGACGAGTGGGACGCCTGCCACGGGCTGAAGCTCAAATTCTCCAATCCGGAAGACGGCGGTTTTGCGATGCCGACCATCGGCACCTTCATCCAGTTGCTGCCGAAGGGCTTCAAGACCGCGCGCTATCGCTCCACCGACGCCACCGTGTTCGCCGCCATCGAAGGCAAGGGCCGCACCCGGATCGGCGACCAGACCTTCGAGTGGGGCCCGCGCGACCTGTTCGTGGTGCCGAGCTGGCAGTGGGTCACCCACGAGGCGGATGAGGATTCCGTGCTGTTCAGTTTCTCGGATCGCCCGGTGCAGCAGAAGCTCGACCTGTTCCGCGAGGACCGCGGGAATGCTTAACTTCACCTCGCCCCGCTTGCGGGGAGAGGTCGAAATTCGCGAACGCGAATTTCGGGTGAGGGGGACTCTCCGCGAGTCTACTGGTTGAGAGAGCCCCTCACCCCGACCCTCTCCCCGCAAGTGCGGGGCGAGGGAGAAGAACTCACCGCCAGTGCAACAACCGCGTTTCCAGGAGATTGATCAACCGCCCGACCGCCAGCCCGAACAGCGATAGGATCACCACGCCCGCCAATAGCTGATCGGTCTGCATCAGATTGCCGGCCTGCAGCACGAAGGCGCCGATGCCGTATTCGGCGCCTATCATCTCCGCGCTCACCACCAGCAGCAGCGCCACCGAGGCGGTAATGCGGAAGCCTGCCAGAATCGCCGGCAGTGCGCCCGGCCAGATCACCCTGCGCACGATGGCATGGAATGGTACATTAAAGCTCTGCGCCATCCGGATCAGGTTGCGAGGCACCGAGTCGACGCCGCTATAGACCGAGATCGCGGTGGAGAAAAACACGCCGAGCGCGATGGTGGCGATCTTCGGCTCCTCGCCGATCCCGAGCCACAGGATCAACAGCGGCAGCAGCGCGATTTTCGGAATCGGAAACAGCGCCGAGATGAAGGTGATGCCGACGCCGCGCGCCAGACTCGAGAGCCCGATGGCGAAGCCGACGATGACACCGGCGACGGTGCCGAGAATCCATCCGGTCCCGATCCGCATGATCGAATAGGACAGATGCTGCCACAACGCGCCGGAGATCGCGAGCTGATAGATCGCGCGCGCGATCGCCGATGGCGCGGGAAGAAACAACGGATTGATCCAGCCGGCGCTGCCGGCCAGTTGCCACAGCCCGATCACCGCTGCCAGCGCGATCCAGCCGGAATAGCGGCCCGCCCGCGGCATGAAACCGGCGCCGCGAAACGCGACCGGCCGCGTCTCGGCTGTAAGATCGTCCTGCGGCGAACGGTCAAGCATGCTGGACCTCGCGCTCGGCTTCGACGGCCTCCTCGCGGATCAGCGACCACAACTCGTTCTGCAGCGCCAGCAATCGACCGCGGGCATTGATGTCGCTGCGCTCGCTTCGTGTGAGCGGAATGCTGACGACCTCACGGACCCGGCCGGGCCGCCGCGACAGCACCACAATACGATCGGCGAGCCGGACCGCTTCCTCCAGATTATGCGTGACATAGACCGCGCCCATCGAGCCATCGGCGAGCAGGCGGATAAAATCCTCCATCAGCAATTCGCGGGTTTGCGAATCCAGCGCCGACAACGGCTCGTCCATCAAGAGGATCGCCGGCCGCACCGCGAGCGCGCGCGCGATGCCGACGCGCTGGCGCATGCCGCCGGACAATTGCTTCGGATAGGTGCCGCGAAAATCCGACAGACTGGTCCGGCGCAAGGCATCGTCGACGATGGCCTTGCGTTCGCCGGCGGCGAGACCTGCATGCAGCAACGGGAATTCGACATTCTCCTCCACCGTGCACCATGGCAGCAGCGCAAAATCCTGGAACACGAAGGTCAGCGGGTTGCGGCTATCGGCCGGCGGCGCGCCGCGCAATTCGGCTTGTCCCCCGCTCGGCTGCAGCAGTCCACCCAGGATCGACAGCAGCGTGCTCTTGCCGCAGCCCGAGGGCCCGACAATCGCCACCACCTCGCCCGCGCGCACCGTGAACGACACGTCGTCGAGCACTTCGAGCGCGCCGAAGCGGTGGCTGATATGGTCGGCGATCAGGTCCATGCGGGGCCCTTGCTGGCGACGTTCATGTTAGCTCGTCATGCCCGGGCTTGTCCCGGGCATCCACGTCTTGACGGTCTAACAGCAAGAAAGACGTGGATGGCCGGGTCAAGCCCGGCCATGACGAAAGAGGTATCAATCAATCCGGCTTCACATATTCCCTGGCGATGATCGCATCGGCGCCAAAGCCCTTGTCGACAAAGCCCTGCTCCTGCAGCCAGTTGATCTGATTGCCGACGTTCCTGACGTCGAGCTTCCCGTCGGGATCGATATAGGCGCAATTGCTGACCACCTGCTCGACCGGCAGATTGGTGTATTTCGCGATGATCTCCAGCAGCGGTTTTGTCGTTTCATTGACCGGCGCCTTGCCGTCGGCGACGGCGGCCAGGATCACATCGTGATATTCGCGGTCGGCCCGCGCCAATGCGCCGAGAAGCTTTGTCACCAGCGCCTTGTTGGTCAGGGTTTTGGGCGAGGCGAACACCGCCCCTAACTGCCATGGCGTTTCGTCGCCGACCCAGCCCAGCAGTTTCGCGCCACCGGAATCGATCAGTCCGCGTGCGGTCGAGGCCGGCAGCAAAGCGGCATCGACAGTTTCGCCCTTCAGGGCGGCGGCGGCATTCGACAGCGATTGCAGCGGCAGCACCTTCACATCGGCGAGCTTGAAACCGTATTTGTCGGCAAGCAGGCCGAGCGAATAGTGGAAGCTGGAGCCGACCTGCGTCACCGCGATGCGCTTGCCGGCGAGATCCTTCGGTGTTTTCAGGCCGGCGGCATAGGCATTGTTGCTGGCGAAATAGCCGATCAGCGGATAGCCGGCCTTTTCGCGGCTCATGCCGCCGATCACCTTCAGCGTGCCCTTGCCGGCGAGGTTATAGAGCCCGGCGGTGAACGCGGTGATCCCGAAATCGATATCGCCCGAGGTCACGGCCACCGCGATCGGCTGCGCCGCATCGAAGAATTTCAGATCGATATCGAGCCCGGCCTCGCGGAAATAGCCCTTGTCCTGCGCGATGAACACCGGCGCCGACGACGACAGCCGGAGCACGCCGACTTTGGCTTTCAGCAGATCATCGGCACGCGCATGCGGGGATACCGCCAGCGCCAGCAGCCCCGCCAACAGCCATCGCGCAAATTTCGGCATCCGGTTTTCCTCCGATGCTTGTTCTACCTCGTCATGCCCGGGCTTGTCCCGGGCATCCACGTCTTAAAGCATAACAGCAGGCAAAAACGTGGATGGCCGGGACAAGCCCGGCCATGACGAAAGGGGTTGCACGGATCAACACTCCGAATTCAACTCCAAACCATTTCCGCTCTAAATCCCTTCCGGCACTTTCTGCTCCCGCCCGATAAACGCCCCCTGCTCGCCGCAACTGGTCCTGCAGCTTCTCCACCGCGATCTCGCGTGGAATCGTGTTGCCGCCGAGCGCCAGCGCCGCCGCCGAGTTCCCGCCGCCTCGCCCATCGCAAAGCAGGCGCCGGAAACCCGCGCCGCGGACTGGCCGTCATGCGTCATCGAGGCGCAGCGGCCGGCGACCAGCAGATTGTCGATGCCCTCGGGCGTCAGCATGCGATAGGGCAGTTCATTGAAGCCGCGCGATTCCGGGATCGGCGGGAACTTGAAGATCACGTCGCCCGCGACATGGGATTCCATCGGCCAGCCGTTGACGCCGATCGAATCCTCGAATGAAGCGCAGCCCAGCACATCCTCGCCCGACAGCATATAGCCGCCGACCACGCGCCTGGTTTCGCGGATGCCGAGCTGCGGCGGCAAATCGACGATGTAGGACTTCTCAAAACCCGGCACCGTGCGCAGGAAATCGAACGCGTTCACCGCCTGGCGGCGGCCCTCGATTTCGCCGCGTGTGAGATCGTCGGGCTCAAGCCCGTTGATCGCGGTGCCGTCTTCGCGCGCGAGCTGGGTGAAATTCACCCGCCATTCGACCTGCGAGCGCTGCGGCCGCACGATCGCGCCCTTGCGCGGAAAATGATGGGTGCCGGCGGCTTCGGCTGCCTCCATCAGCGCCGGAATGGTCCGCCAGGCCTCGCCGGCCTTTTCGGGATCGATGCCGTTGAGCCGGAACATCATCGACGGATACAGCATGCTGCCGGCATTGTCGCCGACCTCAAAGCGCGCGCCGGCCCAGGCCGCGAGATCGCCGTCGCCGGAGCAATCGATGAAAATGTCCGCGCGCACCGCCTGACGCCCGGCCTTGGTCTCGACCATCAGCGCGTTGATGCGCCTGTCGTCCTGCATCACCACGCCGGCGCCGAGCGCGTGGAACAGGATATCGACCTTGTGGCTCGCCAGCAGATCATCGGCCGCGATCTTGTAGGCCGCGGTGTCGTAAGCCTGCGCCAGGATTTTGCCGAAAATCAGATGCGGCGCGTTGAGCCCGCCGAGCCGATCGATCCGCGCCAGCAGATCGGACGCGATGCCCTGCACCACCCGATGCATCTCGCCATGGACATTGGCATGCAGCCCGCAGAAATTCGTCACCCCCGCCGCCGTGCCCATGCCGCCCAGAAAGCCATAACGCTCGATCAGCAGCGTGCGCCGGCCGGCGCGCGCGGCAGCGACGGCCGCGGCGATGCCGGCGGGGCCGCCGCCGAGCACGGCGACTTCATACTCGCCGTAGAGCGGGATCTGGCGGGCGGGTTCGGAGATGGTTTTGGAAGGACAAACTGAGGTTCCCGAATGATTGAGGGGCGATCACGCCTTGGGTGGCGAGAGAATGGAGCCGTTCTGTCGAATACGACGCTCTATCAACCCTACGTCTTGCCCCAGTTCGCCGCCCGCTTTTCGGCGAAGGACGCGAGACCTTCTGAGGCTTCCCCGGTCTGGCGCTTGGCCGCATGCATCCGGACCAGACGGGCATAGGCCGCGTCTTCGACGCTCATTCCGCCGAATGCGCTTTCCATGGCGAGAGCCTTGGTCTCGGCCAGGGCATCGGGCGCATTAGCCAGCAATTGCTCGACGACTTTTGCGCCTGCCGCATCAAGTTCAGCGAGCGGCACCACCTCGTGCACGAGACCGATGCGGCGCGCGTCCTGCGCACCAAAACGCTCCCCGGTCAGCGCGTAGCGGCGCACCTGACGCACGCCGATGGCGTCACATAGTTGCGGAATGATGATCGCGGCGGTCAGTCCCCAACGGACCTCCGTGATCGAGAACAGCGCGTTGTCGGCTGCGATCACGACGTCACACGCGGAAATCACCCCGGTGCCGCCGCCGAAGCAGCCACCCTGCACCAGCGCCACGGTCGGGATCGGCAACCGGTTCAGGCGCTGCACGGCTTCGAACGTAGCCTGCGATACAGCCTCGTTCTCGGCCGGCGATTGCGGCCGCACGGCGTTGATCCATTTCAGATCGGCGCCGGCCTGAAAGTGCTTGCCATTGCCTTTGAGCACGACGACGCGCAACAGCGGCTTGCTGCCGAGTTCATCGATGGCCGAAAGCACACCATGAATTAGTCCGGCATCGTAGGCATTGTTGACCTCGGGCCGGTTCAACGTGACGGTTGCGACCCCGCGTTCGTCGAGGTCCCACAGCACTGGATTGGCAGACATGGATGATCCTCTCGCGCGAAGCGGTCGCGTCTATTCCACGACGCCGGACGTTCCGCGCGCAGGATGCGGCATTTCGGCTGGCGCGGCAAGTTCGCTCCGGCCGCATCGCGGGTTGCGCAATGCGGCCGGCTTGTGGAAACTAGGCTCACTCCTCATGGTGAGGAAGAGATTCGTCGCGCCTACGGGAACCCCTTAACCCATGCGAATTTGCATTTTCGGCTCAGGCGCCGTCGGCAGCCATTTTGCGGTGCGGCTGGCGCTGGCCGGGCACGAGGTGTCCTGCGTAATGCGCGGAGCGCATCTGGCGGCGGTGAGGGCCAAGGGCCTGACGCTGCGGGTGAAGGGCGAGGAATTTACCGCGCCCGTGAAAGCGTCGGACAACCCGGCTGATCTCGGTCCGCAGGATTTTGTCATATCGACGCTGAAGGCCAACGCCTTAAACAGCCTTGCCGCGGGACTGGGGCCGTTGCTGCGCGACGACACCGCCGTGGTGTTTGCCCAGAACGGCATTCCCTGGTGGTACGATATCGGGCTGCCCGCCGATCAGCCGCCGCCGCCCGATCTTGCGTTTCTCGATCCCGGCGGCCGGTTGCGCGCCGCGGTCGCCAAGGAGCGCATTGTCGGCGGCGTGATCTTTTCATCCAACGAAATCGTCGAGCCGGGCCTCGTCGTCAATGATTCGCCGGAGCGCAACATGCTGCTGGTCGGCGAATGCGACGACCGCCCGAGCGAGCGGCTCGAACATTTGCGCAAGGCGCTCAACGAGGCCGGCGTGCAATCGCCGCCGGTGCCGCGGATTCGCGAAATCCTCTGGACCAAACTGACCAGCAACATGTCGGTGTCGGTACTGTGCCTGCTGACCGGCAAGACCGCGCGCGCCTCCGCCGACGATCCGGCGCTGCGCGATGTGGTGCCGCGCATGATGGACGAGGCGCAGGCGGTGGGACGCTGCTGCTATCCGGAAGTGACGCGCCGCACCGGCAAGGCGCCCGACCACAAGCCGTCGCTGCTGCAGGATTACGAGCGCGGACGCCCGATGGAAATCGACGCGCTGGTGAAGGCGCCTGCGGCGTTTGCGCGCGCCGCGGGGCTGTCGACGCCGATGCTCGACATGATGGCGGGCCTCGCCATCCGCCGGGCACAGGACAAGGGGCTGTATCCGGAGTGAGGCGATGTCGTCATCTGTTTTTTCGCGACTGGCGCCAAGGTTTTCTTACCCGGGTTGCGCCAGCGCCTCGCTCCATTTCGGATCCGTCTCTTCGACCGGCTTCATTTTCCGAATGTTCCCGTTCAGTTCGATGTGCAACTCGGTAAGACGATGATTGCGTCGTCCCAACACTTCGAAATGCTTCGGCTTCCGGCGTGGTTGGCCCAGCGGCTCGAAGCCGGCGTCACGCGCCGCCTTCATCGCGTCCTCCGATTTGGCATCCGGGTGATGATCATGTGGCTTCTTATGCTCAATCATGATCGTTATTTTGCCGGCTTTGAGTTGCGATACCTTCAACTCCGAAGGTTTCATCTCGCCCGACACACTGACAACTTCGCCGATACGCAAGGCGTATTGGTCGATGCCTCTGGGGGTAAGATCGGCTAGCACAGCGCCCTGGCTCGTCTCGACCACGAAGCGATGGCCGAAAACGTGGGTGATCCTGCCGGTAATCGAGATCGTATGATGGTCGGGCATTCCGGTTCCTTGATTGTCGATGGGTCGAAAAATCGGACCTGATCGCTCAGGTCCGAAGCACGCACGGCCGTGGATCACCGCGGCGGAGGTGGCGGCGCATCGCCATCCGGAATATCGCGGCCGGCAGGCGGCGGCGGACCGCGGTCGGCGCGAGCGCCGGGGCCATCTTTTGGGCCTTTCGGTCCGCCCGGTCCCCGGGGCCCGAGGTCGGGCGGCCCGAAAGCTTCGTTGCGGCCATCGGCATGAGAGAGCACATCGGCGTGCACCACGCCCCGATCGAACCGGCCCTGCACGGTGACGGTCTCGCCTTTGGCAACCACCGTGCGATTCTCGCCGCGCGGACCGGTATCGACCAGCGCGCGACCGCTGCCGTCCTGCACCACGAACTTGTTGCCGAAGACCTCGGCGACATCGCCCTTGATCGCGACAGGACTTGATTGGGCCATCTTGTCGATCGGTGCTGGCTGCAAGAGCATCACGCTCCGCGGTTGCCAGTTCTGGGCGAGTTTCGTTCCTCCCGCGCCAAGCGCGGCGCCGGCGATCAGAACGCCGGCGAGAGCGCCGGTTGCGAGGGTGCCGCGTGAGAGCCGCAGGCGGCGTTGCGGCGATGGCAGCGCATTCGGTTCGGAAATATTTTCAGCATCGGTCATGATTGGGTGTTCCTTGTCGTCATTGTCGATGTCCGGAGCATACCGAAACGCGCCAAACCCACCCTGAACCGAACCGTTCAGCTTGAGTTAAGCTAGGCCGCCTAGTTCCTGGCGCGTATTGGGCGAGGCAGACCCGCATGAAAGTATTGCTGATCGAGGACGACGCGCTGCTCGCCGGCGAGATTGCCGCGGCCTTGCGACGGGAGAATTTCGCGGTCGATACCGCGGCGGATGGCGAGGAAGGGCACTATCTCGGCGAGACTGAAGCCTATGATGTTGCCGTGCTCGATCTCGGCCTGCCAAAGATGCCGGGTGCTGCCGTTCTGCGCGGCTGGCGAAAGAGCGGACGGCGATTGCCGGTACTCATCCTGACGGCACGGGATGGCTGGACCGAGAAGGTTGACGGCTTCAAGGCCGGCGCCGACGACTATCTGACCAAGCCGTTCCGAGTTCGAGGAACTGGTCATGCGACTGCGCGCGCTGGTCCGGCGTTCCGCCGGACATGCTGCACCGGAGTTCGCCTGTGGACCTCTTGCCTTCGACGCCTCGACCGGCGTCTTCGAACTCAATGGCCTGCCGCTGAAGTTGACCGCGCTGGAATGGCGGGTGCTGCAGTCGCTGATCATGCGCAAGGACGTCATCTTCGAGAGGCTGGAACTGATGGAGAAGGTCTATGAAGGCGACGCCGGGACGGATTCGAACTCGCTGGAGGTCATCATTGCCCGGCTGCGCCGCAAGATCGGTCATGACATGATCGAGACCGTGCGCGGTCGCGGGTATCGATTGACGGCGGGTCACGCGTGACGTGGCGAGACGCTTCGCTCAGCCGGCGGCTGCTGACTGCGGCCGGCGCGTTCATCGCGGTGGCGTTGATCGTTGCCGGCGTCCTGATCGGCTTCGTCCTGCATCGCTTCGTGCAGGGTCAGATCGACCAGCGGCTCGATACGCAGATCGTGTTCCTCTCGTCAATGCTGCGCGCCGACGGTGACGGACGGATCGCTCTGGCCGGCAATGCCGACGGTCCGCCGTTCGAACGGGTGCGCCACGGCTGGTACTGGCAAGTCGCCGGGCCGAAAAACACGTTGCGTTCGGCCTCGCTCGACGGTGCCGATCTCGACATTCCCGCCCTCGAGGAGCGCGATGCAAGGCGACCTCCACCGCCAAAAAAGGGGCCCGAAAGCCGCGAGGAACGGCCCCGGCCAGCCGACGGGACAGGACCCGACGGTGATCACCTGCATTACCGGCTCACCTCGGTGAAAGTGGGCGCGATCGACGTCATGATCGTGGCGTCAGCGCCACGCGGCGCGGTGCTCGGACCGTTGCGCGAGGCAATGACGACGCTCGGGATTTCGCTGGCCTTACTCGGCCTGGCGCTTGTCCTTGCGATGATGCTTCAAATCAGACTTGGACTGCGGCCGCTCGAACGATTGCGCCAGGCGCTGGCCGAGGTACGTAGCGGCCGCAGCGAGCGTGTCCCGTCGAGGCAGCCGCAGGAGATCCGCCCGGTAGTGGATGAGCTCAACGCACTGCTCGACCAGAACGCCGCCAATCTCGAGCGCGCGCGGCGGCACGTCGCCAATCTCGCCCATGGACTGAAGACCCCGCTGGCGACGCTCGCTATCGCTACGTCCGAGGAAAGCCCGCGCGATCCCGTCATGCTGCAGCAACTGGTCGCGCAGATGGAACGCCGGATCAGGCATCACCTGGGGCGCGCGCGCATGGCGGCCCTCAACGGCCCGGGACGGGTGCAGACACCGATCGCGTCGCGACTGCGGGATCTTGGAGACGTCCTCGGCAAGATCCACTCGGACAGGTCTATTACATTTTCCATCACCGTTTCGACCGACCTCGCCGCCGCCTGTGAATCACAGGATTTCGACGAGATGGCCGGCAACCTGCTCGACAACGCGTTCCTGTGGGCACGCACAAGCGTGCGTGTCGGTGCATCGCGTGAAGATGCGATGGTGCACATACTCGTCGACGACGACGGTCCTGGCCTGAAGCTTGCGGAGCGCGAGCAGGTCTTGAGACGAGGTGAGCGGCTGGACGAGGCCGCACCCGGATTTGGCTTCGGACTATCGATCGCAAGCGAGCTGGCCGAACTTTACGGCGGCAGCATCGTCTTGGACGAAGGGCCGCAGGGAGGTTTGCGGGCGACGCTGAGGCTGCCGGCCAGATCGCCGACTTAGATCAGCGCCTGTTTTTGCATGGCGGCCAAATTGCAAATTCAAACAAGCCATAAAAAGCTGGCGATCCCGGCATGACTCGAACATGCGACCTACGGTTTAGGAAACCGTCGCTCTATCCGGCTGAGCTACGGGACCGGATTGATATCATTGAGGAATTTAGGGCTCTTCAATTTTTTGGCTCTTTTTTGGCTCTGTAATTTCGACCGCATCCATCTCTATGCGACCAATCACTTCTTACTAGCTAGCCGAGCCGCAAACAACTGGGGACCGGTTTCGTCCAAGGCGGCCGGCCAATTCGCGACGCTATGCGCAGCTATGTTCAGGTTGCGTAGGTCTCTATCTCAACCTATGCTCCACGTCGCCCAGGGCTAACCGGGCGTTGCAACGTCCCTTTCACGAGGGATTTGCAATGACACGGAAGTTAGTCACAAAGAAGGAACTCAAGTCGATCTACGGTGTCCCCTACTGCCCCGCGCACATTGCGCGGCTCGAAGCAGCCAGCCAATTCCCCAAGCGGGTAAAGCTTGGTGCCTGTCGGGTGGCGTGGGTCGCGGAAGAAGTGGAAACTTGGATCGAGGAGAGAATCGGCAACCGCTAAAACATTTTCTTCTTAGAAGGGCATGGGGTCTGGGGTCCAACCCAGACCCTTTTTCTATGGCGGAATGTCGGTCGGTGAGCGGGACTCATTGAGCGATCATAGCTAAACTCACTCAATTCCGAGTCGTACATTGCCCGGTCAACATTTCCTTGGAACGCAGAATGGCAACACAACCGATTGTCTCTCAAAAAGTCACCTCTGACGCAGTAAAGCCTGCGAAAGCACTGTTGCTGGAAAATGCGACAAATGAAGTCGTGTTCGCGGTCGTTGGCTACGTCGGATCAGGAACGAGCGAGATTGCCGCTAAACTAAAAGGCCTTCTTGAAAACAATGCGTTACCCGGCGGAAAATATGACGTCGAAATTCTCAAAGCCCGCAAAGTTATCGAGAATTGGGCAACCCGCAATGGAGAAACGCCACCTTCCACTCCGCAAAATGACCTCGCGACCACGCGAGCATTTCAAGATTTGGGCGACAAGATGCGATCAAAGGGTGACCATGCCCTAGTAGCGAGGGACCTTGTCGGCCTGATCCGCCTTACTCGCGCTTCTAAATTGGGAATTGCAAATCCAGGAGAAGAGCCGGTTCAGCCTGATGGAGTGCGGCGAGCTTACATTCTAGATTCGATTCGTCATCCAGCCGAAGTTGAACTCCTCCGACGCGTCTATCAGGAGGCCTTTGTTTTAGTTGGGATCGTTTGCGAGGCAAAAGTACGCCAGCAACGGATTGTAAACAAGTACACGAACGCGGGAGTGGGCGACGCAGAAAAATTCATGGCACGAGAATTCGCGTGCGATTGAAAAATATGGCCAGCGGGTTTCCGACGCGTTTCACATGGCCGATTTTTTCGTCGATAATACCGTCGAACAATTTGTTGACGGAGAGCCGAACGAGGATTGGGACATCAGTGATAAGTTGTCGCGACTTATTAAGATAATGACCGCCGCTGAAGTAGTACGACCTACAATTGCCGAAACGGCGATGCACGATGCATTTGGCGCAGCGATGCAGAGCGCGTGTCTGTCACGTCAGGTCGGAGCAGCCCTTCTCGACCATGCCGGAAACGTGATTGCTACGGGAACTAACGAAGTGCCCCGTGCAGGTGGAGGAGTGTACGGAGAATCATTTCATCACGAGCCCGAAGATCATAGGTGCGCGTATCAAAAGATGGGAAAATTCTGCAGTAACACACGAGAGCAGAACAAGATTATCGACGAGTTGATATCGGATGTTCCGGAGCTCAAAAGTCTCAGCGGTATTCGAAAAAACAAATTACGGGTCGAATTGCGCGATGGCAGAGTTGGCGATCTATTGGAATTTAGCCGAGCAGTTCATGCTGAGATGGATGCTGTATTCTCTGCGGCGCGGAAGGGCGTGACGACGGTAGGCACACGGCTCTTCGTGACGACATTTCCTTGCCATTATTGTGCTCGAGGAATAGTGGCGGCCGGCGTTGATGAAGTCCAATACATAGAACCATATCCAAAGAGCCAAGCTCTCGCCCTACATGCCGACGCGATAACGGTGAACGCGAAAGATTGGAAAGAACCCAGCAAGGGTGGTCATAAAGTCCTGTTCCGAGCGTTCACAGGGGTGGCTCCCCGATTATATAAGCGAGCATTTCTCAAAGACCGCGATCTAAAGGATTCAAATACCGGAGATTTCACGATCGGCATTCCTGAATGGGGATCTCCATGGCATCTACAAGGCGTAAGTTATGTTGAACTGGAAGCTGTTTTGGCAAAAGCGAGATGATGTCTCACCTAGACAAGCCAAAACCCAATTTCTTGCGGTTGGTGGGAACTGACCCGCAACCTGATGCTCTTTCCGAGAAGACATTTGCGCGCCCGGCTTGGCAAAGCACCCTGTTCGCCACGGAGAATCCCACGCTGGTTGTCTTCGTGAACGTCGAGCGGATTGGAGAAGCCGATCTAGTCGCTGTGCTCAGGGGCTCGCGTCCAAAAACTGTGTTCGACCTCAGACGCGTGCCAAGATTTGACATCGGGAATTTGAGCCGACGTATCGTCTTTTCTCTGTTTACAGAGCTCTCGGCTCAATACGTGGATTTATCGACCGTGCTCCTTCAAAAGGAGGGCAGAGATACCAGAGCAAATCCGAGCGCCGTAGCAAGTCTAGTTTTGCAAGCTCAGAGTACCGAATCAATAGAGGGCCCCGTCGCCTTTCTAGTGAACGCCGATCAATTCGGAGAAGAGTATATCTCGCCGCTACTTGAGGCTCTTCCATCTGAACTTCGCACTCCTTGGGATGTTCTTAGGGTTCCGGCGAATGATCAAACTATCCAAGATGGGGCGAAGCGCACACTGGTCTTCATCAGCCACGCCAACCCGGAGGAAAACGTTTTCGCGACGTGGCTAACCCAGCAACTTGCTCTTCTTGGATACGATGTTTGGTCAGACGTTGCCCAGCTTGTTGGCGGGGAACTGTTCTGGGAGGACATCGAAAAGGCCATTAGGCACCAAGCGGCGAAGGTAGTTGTCGTTCTGTCGAAGGCCGCTCAGCTGAAAGCAGGTGTACTAGATGAAATTGACCTCGCTGTACGTGTCGAAAGATCGAACTCGCTGCAACGTTTTGTTCTCCCGATTAGAGTGGATGATCTCCCCTATGATCAGATTCGAGCAAACCTGGGCCGCAAAGCGGTTATTGATTTTAGCGCGAATTGGGCCTCTGGCCTTCATGCGCTCGTTGCTGTGTTGGAGCGGGATCAAGTTCCGCGCACAAAGGCCGGCATTCCTACTGCACTTAGCCTTTGGATTTCTCACCACCTCGGCGAGTTAAGTCGTCTTGCAAATGAGCCAGAGCAACTAACTAGCAACTGGCTTTTGATAAAAGAACTTCCCCAATTTATTCGCCTTTACGACATTTCAGTGCCAATTGAACACATCGCAAATACGATGCGCTCGTTTCGATATCCTTCCTTCAGATATCTCCGTTTGATTGGGTCATATTCAGGACTGTCGGGATTGCAGCAGGACCTCCCTCCTACAACGTCGCTGAGCGAGGTGTATCGAATTGACGCTAATCGATTTCTTGCTGGAACCGCATCCGATTTGCCAGGAATGCCTTCGAGAGAAGCACACAAGATAATGACGAGCATGCTTCGGCAATCTTGGGATTATGCAATGGAAAAACGCGGCCTCCGCAGCTTTGCAACAGCCTCTGGAGCACTTGCGTGGTATATGCCGAAAGACTTCTTAGAAGGAGACAAGGTTAGTTTTGTCGATGATGCTGGCAAGCGCCGTCGAAAGTTGATGGTCGGCTGGAGCGAGAGAAGAAAAGTTTTTTGGCATTTCGCTGTGGAAGCTCGACCTGTACTTGGGGCACATCCCCGTTTCGTATTGCGTCAGCACGTTATCTTCACCGCGGATGGCTCGACGCCCCTCGTCAGTAAAGAGCGAATGCATTTGTTGAGGCGACGATTTTGCAAGAACTGGTGGAATGACAGGTGGCGTGATCTACTGATTAGCTTCGTTACATGGCTTGGTTCAAACGACGGCGACAAACTTTTTGTTGGTGAGAACGAAACAGTTACTCTCGAACGGTCGCTCATGGTATTGAAATCACCCGTCTCAATTGTCGCGGATGGCTCCAATTTGTCCGAGTCGCGTCTAGTTGATGGAGAGGACGAATTGGACTCCGGTGACGATGTCGAAGCCTTCGATGATATCCCCGAGGTTTGGACAGACCAAGGACAGGAAACAGCGAAAACATGAACGCTGCTTCTGAAGTTATCAAGGTATTGCCAGAGCCAAAGCTGGAATTTGGGTACAAGCAGCAGCTTGAGGACCCCCGAAATGGCCTGTTTCTTTTTGGACCAATTGTCGATCGAAAACCTTCGCAGATCAGGGCCGGCGTAATCGGAACTCCAAAAGGCGTTTCGATTTTTCGGAAGTGGCTTGAAAATGCCAATCGACTTATTCCAGCCGTATCCGATAAATCAATTCATCAATTTGCGTTTCCCGGATTCGAAGCCGCATTCCGAACGCCTTGGCCATCCATTCCCGCGGTCGAAATTGCTGTCTCTTCGGCCGATGTGGCAAACAGCATCCGTCAGACCGACAGATATCGAGCCATTTACGACACCGTGACATTGTTCGAACGCCCAATCCGACGGCAGCTACGTGAGGACGATGCCCAAGTTGATGTTTGGTTTGTTGTAATTCCCGACGAAGTTTGGCGTCTCGGGAGGCCCCTCTCCCGTCTCACCCGAACCGAGGCAGTTTATTCAGGTCGATCGATCGGTGCCCGCGTTGCTCGGCGGTTGTTTAGAGAACCATCGCTTTTCGCTGAAGAAATGGATGCAGCAGAGGTTTATCGCTACGAATTGAACTTTCACCATCAGTTGAAAGCACGCCTAATCCGCTCTCGTGCCGTAATTCAAGTTGTCCGCGAAAGTACTTTGAGCAGCGGGGAGGATGATGAGGGACATCAAAGGAGACTGCAAGACCCCGCCACTGTCGCGTGGAATTTATGTACTACAGCCTTCTTCAAGAGCGGAGGTCGGCCCTGGAAGCTGGCGAGCGTTCGCGAAGGGGTCTGCTACGTTGGTCTCGTTTTCAAAATGAACACTGTCGATTCGAGTACGGGGAACGCGTGTTGCGGCGCGCAGATGTTTTTAGATTCGGGAGATGGTTTGGTCTTCAAAGGAGCGATGGGGCCTTGGTACTCAGAGGAAATGAGAGAATTTCATCTTCCCAAAAGCGAAGCAAAAGACCTCATGACGCGGCTCGTTCAATCATATGTTGAAGAACACGGGCGAGAGCCATCTGAGCTATTCATACATGGTCGAACACGTTTCAACGACGAAGAGTGGGCAGGCTTTCGCGAAGCGGTCTCGCCTCAGACAAATTTGGTAGGAGTTAGAATTATTCGCTCGCAGGAAATGAAGCTCTTCAGATCGGGGGCTACTCCCGTCCTCAGGGGATCAACTTTTAGGTTAGGACGAAATCGTGCACTGCTATGGACAACTGGTTTCATCCATCAGCTGGATACATATCCCGGCCGCGAGGTTCCCAATCCCCTTTTGGTGGAAGTATGCCGGGGCGAAGCCGATTTGGATACAGTACTTCATGACGTGATGGGTCTGACTAAGGTAAACTTCAACGCTTGTTTGTTTGCGGATGGACTTCCGGTAACGTTGCGCTTTGCCGATGCGGTAGGCGAAATCCTCACTGCCGCTCCAATGTTGCCCGGCGCGCCTCTGCCATTTCGGCATTACATTTAATGCCCACAGATCCTGATCAATCCCAGCGCGGTCTCAAATTTTACCGCTTGTTTGCTTTTTTTCGCGCGGCCGGTCTTAGCCGAAGCAGCGGCTAGTATCGGCGAGGTTAGCTTTTCGTAAAGAGTAAGCAGGTGCTCTACACGTTCGCGATCACTCGCAAACCTTCTTTTCGATAGAGGCGGTCTGCCGATCCACAAGAGGTGCAGCTATGGGGATAACCCGGCGAGAGGTGGGGACGAGCGGGTTATCATCAAGGCAATGACCGACGACCAGTCGCGACCGGTCGCGACCACCGACGACAGCGAGTATTCCCTCTCCGTGGACGAAGCGGCCGAGCGCTACGAGCACGCCGGCCACCCCCGGACCATCCGTGCGATCCAGCGATATTGCGCCAAAGGCGATCTCGATTGCCGCCGGAGGGAAACACAGTTCGGCGTTAAGTACGTCATCACCCCCACGTCCGTTGCGAAGCACATTGCGTACATTGAAGAGGTGCGACCGGTCACGACAGGTCGCGACCAGTCGCGACAAGCCGCGACCGTTGTCGCAGCCGAAAGTCTAGACGAAACTACAAGGAATGGATCGCGTGACCACCGACGACAAGTCGCGACCGGTCGCGACAAGCCCCGACGAGTCGCGGTATGTCGCGCGCTCTTGAACGCGAGAACGAGTTCTTGCGCGGACAGATCGGCGGTCAAGGATACGCAGATAGGGGAGTTGACCGAGCGAGCTCGCGAGACAAATCACTTGATCGCCGGACTTCAAAAAATGCTCACGCCGTTGCTGGGCGCATCGAACCCGGACGTGATCCACGATATGCGATCGGGAACGGGGCAGTAGGGGATAAGCGGCAGCGTTTCCGTTCCGTGACGTATAATTGCGGGGTATGGACTCTCAGCCCTCAGCACATCGGCGACATACTCAAGGAGCGCAACATCGAAATATTGGTGCTGATCCGATCACAAGGCACGGCTTTACGCAGGTGCCGAATTTCGTACTCACCAAGAAAGAGATATCGGTGGGTGCCAAGCTCGCCTACGCCATGCTTTTGAAATACGCTTGGGACAATGATGCGTGCTTTCCCGGTCAGTTGAAACTCGCAGAGGATATGGGAGCAGGCGAGCGTAGCGTGCGAACTTACCTCAAACAGCTTGAGAGCTTCGGCATGCTGGAAATCAAGCAGCGCGGCCTTGGAAAGACCAATCTTTACCGACTACATCTCACCATCGACAAATCCACAGGCCGCCGGCGCAGACCGGCAAATTCTGCCGGTCAAGAACGGCAATGATCGCTGCTTCAGAGCGGCAAAATCCGCCGGTCTCTCTATATAAGAATACGCATCTAAGAATACTCATAATAACAATACCCAGTTAGGGGAATGCATTTTTCAAATAAAGGAAATCCTCCAACAGGCGCCAAACCGTGTTGATGGATACCCCGCCTTACGCCCCGCCAATAGGGTAGGGCGGGGTCTAAAGTCCGCAGACGTTGCAATGACAAGATAGTTCGGGCCGCGCGCGTCGGGCGGGATCGCCCCTCAAGAAAGCAGTCGTTCTCTCAGGTCCCAACGCGTTCTGACAGAAAGCAAAGCCGGCGCGCGCGGGTCTATGATAGATTGGATCGATGGTGCCAAACCTGGAAATCCGGGGCCGCATCTATATCCCGGTCCATGAGGCGGCGAGAGAGTTCGGCCTGTCACAAACCTATATCGGGCGGCTTCCACGCACCGGCGTCCTGACGGGACAGATCATCGCGAGCATGTGGTTTCTCGATCGGGAACACTTTCGCGAGTTCACCGCGCAACGCACGCAAAATGGCTCAACAAAGCCCTAGATGTCGGCACTCATTTTCTTGGCTCTGTTGAGCCATATTTCCAGCTTCGCACAATATCTGTTTTACGAAATGAAATGGGGGAGTTGTCAATCTCTCCGCGCTTCATTCCGCATTTTGCCATGTGCCCTATCCCTGCGAGATGCTTCGTGAGTATACTCCGGTCGTCGCTTTTTCGACGTAGTATGGAAGGATTACTTAGTGTTTAGCGATCTGGTTCGATGGCTTTGGGAACATCGAAAGGCCTTCGTTAGGCGGACCCCATGGCTCCGGAATGGTCTATTGCGATTGGAGGCGCTTGGTCGTCTCTTTTTTAGGTTCTCACTGCGACACCCGACACTACTGATACTTGGTGGAGTTGGTTTGACGTTCGCTTATTTTGTTTACAATCCGAAAATACTGTTTCCTCTAACGTGTTACCAACTCGATCCTACCGACGATGGATTTAAGAGCTCGTGGGACACAAGAGAGTGCCAAACCGGTCGCGTTATCGCGTTTACTTGGAGTGAGCCAACGGACACACCGAAGGGACCTAATGACGATCCGTTACCAACGGCCGGCAATAGAGCGATGGTCAATTCGAGGGTGATTTTTCAAGGAATAAATAGTAGCGAAAATAAGAATCTTTGGTCGGAAATCTACATGTACACGGGCGGCAAAAGACTACCTGCCGCTACACGAGCGGGTGCCGTCGCCCATGGGTGGAGTGTTGCTGATGATTTTGCGATTGATACTTTTGCCGATGATGGCTGCAGCCGAACCGACATCCCTGGACAAAAGCTCTTTTCAAGAGCTGGTTTTATATTGCGCGCGGTAACGCGGCCCCTGAACAACGATCCAAGTACTTGGCTTCAATGTACTCGAGGCGTTCCCGGCGATCCAAACCTAGCGTTTTGCGACTGGGGAAGATATGAAATGTTCGTGCCCGCCCTGAGTGCACGATGGTGCAAGCAAAATAACTTCTTTGACTACGGCACTCGCTATATTTCACTGCTCGGGCACAAAGAAGCTACCCTAGCCAATTGGCCGTGGGCATGCTTTCGCGTGGCCCGCCTGAGCAAAGGATCTGGGGAATGGACCCCAACAGGTTGGACAAACTGGGGCCGGATCAACGCGGTGTGGTGTGACAAAGGGTGACAGCACTTGGGCCCTTTATCTATTTAGTGAAACGAAGACCCGAAAGTTGTCAACGGCGCGCTTCATTGTGCTTGCGCTAGCGCGCGGTATAATCTCTCGACGCATGAAATCGATCATCCAGTTCAATATCTCGCACGAAGACGGTGTCTACACTGCAGCCGGCGTCAACGCGCCGATCATTACCGAGGCCAGGACGTTCGAGGAACTGCAAGACAACATCCGCGACGCCGTCGCGCTCTATTTCGAGGGCGACGATCCCGCGTCCCTCGGCTTCGATAAGTCGCCCGCGATCCTAACGAATTTCGAGGTTTCCCCACTCATGCATGCGGGAAGGACTTAAGGTCCTTACTGGCGAGGACCTCATCGCCATATTTCACCGTTTCGGATTTATCGTTGTTGGTGGCAGCAAACACCTGAAACTCCGCCGCTCGACCCCTACCGGCGACGAGACGCTCGTCATTCCCTACCACGATCCAATCGCGAAAGGCACGCTGCGCGCAATTTTCTCGCAAGCTTCGCGTTATATTCCGCAATCAGAATTGCGTTCGCATTTTTATAACGAATAGCGTGACGAATTACGCCTCCACGTGACAGTACTCTGCCAGACAGTCTCACGCTGTGGAGATCAGCGTCGGCCGCAAGCAGAGACTTTAAGTCCGTCGTTTGACACTTGCTTACCAGCATTATCGATTGCGAGATCCACTTGCACCCTGCTTGCCCGCAAGTACAATGAATACATTAGAAGATAATTACCTGCACTTATGAACAACAAACCAAAGGCTCTCACGAGCCGAGAGATCAAGGAAATCGCGGCGATCGAAGGCATCCAGCAAATGTGGGGCGCGGAGAGTTCAGCCGAAATGGAAGAGATGCTCGACACCACCGTGTACGCTGTAAAGTTTGATTACCAGTCCGGCAGTCCCGGCTACATTGGCGATTATTTCATTCTCCAAGGTGACGCATTGGGCGAAGCGCTCGAACTTGTCCGAAGCAAAGACGGCGCAATTATATTCGTCGATGACCCTAGCCTATGAATGAAAGCGAAGCCGCACGCCTGTTCGCAAGTATGGGCGGCAAGGCGCGAGCGAAGAAGCTTTCAAAGCAGCGTCGCGTCGAGATTGCGCGTTCTGGTGGCCTTGCGCGGTCGAAGAAAACGGCGGCAACGAGCCCGCGCCGGAACCATCCGCCCACTTCACGCTAATTCCCAATTCCTCACATTGAGGTCTTCTGCTAAGTTCCATGCGTTGCGCCAAACTCTGAGGAGGGAGCGATGGGACTGGAACGTGGATCGGAAGGCAAACCCGGAAGGCATGAACTTGAGACCTGCCCGCGCTGCAATGGCAGCGGGAAGGCCTATGGCTCAGAACCATGCGGACGCTGCAAAGGAACCGGCAAACTGCCGAGCGCCAAATAACAGCTTGGCGCCGTATCCTTTTCTCTCATTCCACGTCGCTGGACGGCCCCGGCCGCTGGCCGGGCACGCTCTATCCCCCGGCATACGCCGGGCGACCGAGCCCCGCGACAAGATCGCGGGTCTCGTCCCATGCGGGTAACGATCGTTGCCGCAGGCCTGCCGACCATAGGACTGCCGGTGCCATTCGAACTTTCGACCATGCCATAGTCAGCCACAACCTCGGCCGCCCTCCATGGCTCGGCACGAAACTGTGCGGTACAATATTCATATGTCAGAAGAAGAGGACATTCCCCTTCCCCAAGACGAGTCGCCCCGCGAACAGTGGGCCGAGGATCAGTTCGACGAAGATCTGATGCGCGATCTTACTCGGCAACAATCCTCGCATTCACGCTAACGACCCCGACATACTCCCCCACTTACGGCCCCACATGCCGTATGTGGTACCGACATGTGGTGGCACATTCCCAATTCCTCAACAATATCAACAAATTCCGCACACACAGCCCGTCGGCCTTACGGCACGACTCCAATAGGCTTCACTTGGCCTTACGGCTTCGTGCTCCGCCCACTCGTTCATGGTTCCCCTAAGTTCGCTCCTCACTGCCTGCTCAATAAATGAGACAGGCAGATATCGTCGCTTCATTGGGGATACACATGAACTTGGGGAATCCTATTGGAGTCGTGCCCTTGCGGGCAACGACGGGACTGTGTGGCGGAGCATTCCACCATGCGACAGTTCCACCGTCGCGAGTTACGACGAACGCAAAAGTTTCGCACCGACGAAACTTTTGCGTTCGATTTTGACTTTCGCGATCTCGACCTTTTCGATTTTCGACTTTTGCAATTTCCGAAAATCGAGAAATTCGCTTTTTGAATTTTCAAAAAGTTTTGCATTGTACAATGCAATGGGGCCACGCAGATCGTGGCCGGGGATGACCCCTGCGAGCGGGCGCCGGCCACAAGCCGGCGTGGCGAGCGTAGTGTTACCGACGCATAGTGAAGGCGAAAGTGACACACCGAGGGTTAAGCCGGCCCAGGGCAACCCTCTGCCCTGCACGACGCAGGGCTCTCCTCTGGCCATGACTTCCGAACACATCATCATCGGTACCGCTACGCGTGGCCTTTCGTCGAACGTCCCGGTCACCATCGACCCGGTTGCGCGCGCCCGGCACACTTTCATTTCCGGCCAGACCGGCACGGGAAAGTCCGTGTTGCTCCGCAACATTGCCGCGCAGCTCGCCGGTAGCGGTGACGGTTTCGCGTTCATCGACCCGCACGGCGAGAACGCCGAAGCGCTCGTCTCTCTTATCCCCTCTTCCCGCGCAGCCGAACTGGTCTACATCGACCTTTCCGACCACGCGAACTCTATCGGCCTCAACTTTCTCGCCGATGTTCCCCCGGCGAAGCGCGCTACCGCCGCCGCAAACGTAGTTGCGGCGTTCGTCCATATTTGGGGCAAGGAAGCCGTCGGCGACCGGTCGCAGGAGGTCCTCCGAAACTCTTTGATGGCGTTGATGGAGGCGGGCGAGGCGACGTTACTTTCTGTTCTTCGATTGTTGCGTAGCGACACCTACCGTGCCCGGATCATCTCCAAAGTCGAGGACCCCCTCGTCAGAAGTTATTGGGTCGAAGCATTCGGAACGTGGGACGATCGCTTCCGCGATCAGGTCACCGCACCGATCAGCAACAAGCTTGACGCGTGCCTGGCTCACCCCGCCATTCGCAACATTGTAAGCCAGGCCAAAAATACCATGGACATTCGCAAGATGATGGACGAACGACGCATCCTGATCGCAAACTTGAACAAGGGCGGCGTCGGCGAGCAGGCCTGCCGGTTCTTCGGTGCATTGCTGGTTTCGGCGATCTCAAGCGCTGCATTCTCGCGTAGTAATATCCCTGAAGATCAAAGGGTGCCGTTCGATCTTGTCCTGGACGAGTTCAGTTCGGTCATCACCACTGATATCTCCACCATTCTTTCCGAGGCCCGCAAATACCGGCTACAATTAACCCTGGCTACCCAGTATCTCGACCAGATACCGCCAGACACCCTGTCGGCCGTCTTCGGTAACACTGGCACCTACGTTTCCCTCCGGCTGGGCGCCGACGATGCCCGCGAGATGGCAACGCAGTTCGGCGTCGACGGCCGGGCTTTTCTTGACCTACAAAACTTCACCGCCAGGGTCCGACCGCTCATAGACGGCGATCCGGGTACTCCCGAATACGTAGTCATGCTCCCGCCTCCCCTGCCCCTCCACTCCCGGGCCGGCCGGCTCATTCAAAACTCGACAACGCGGTTTGCTCGCAAGCGCGAAGAGATCGAAGCCCGCATCAAAAGACTGTTCGCGGTGTAGCGGGAGGTCGAGGCCAGGAGCAAAAAGGTTTCTCGGACCGACTTGACTCTCATGTGTTTTATGGCTCACTCTACTACACGTTGCGGCACGGCGGGGGCTGAACATGCGCGTGACCATCGAGCATCGCGAGCAGCCGTCGGGCATGCTCGGCAATCACAAGGACTGCTACATCGACTGCAGTGTTGAGTTTAGTGAGGAGGAGCGCGCCATCATTAAGGCACGCGACCTCTACAACGAAAGCTTCACGATCCGAACCTCAACGCCGCAGGTCACCAAAAGCCGGCTCTTGGGCTCCGGGCTGATGCGCATCGTCGGTCGCTTCATGATTATTGGCGGCGTTTTGCGCGGCCTATACGAGAGTTTCGGTCACATCCCGACGAACTATGGCGCGCCCCTGTTTTTTCTCGGCATCGCTCTCGAAATCTGGGCCTTTATTCGCCAACGTGGCGAAGACAAGCGTATCGAGAATCCGGAGCAAGAAATCACTATCAAGCAATTGCTGTCGAACCCGCGTTTTACTGTCCACACCTTGAACGCGGCCGTTTCCAAAGTCTTTGAAGATGAGATTCGCGAACACCTTACCGGTATCAAGAACCTGATTAAAAACAGCGCTCAGCTTCAAGCCAAGCAAACTTTTGAGCTATGAATGGCGATTGGCTGCGCGGGCTGACCAGTTCCAACGATCCGGCCATGAATGCGGCTATCGCGGTGCTCCTGGCTTTGGTTGCGATATTCCTGGTCGTCGTCGGCGGCATGTTCTTGCTGCCCGTTGTGCTCGTTATCGGCATCGCCAAGGGCGCACATTGGTATTCCCATCGGCCGACGCCGACCGACCAACTCTACGCCCAGGCGCAGCAACGCACGGTCACCGCGAATTTTCCTGCTCCGGAGAAATTCACGGACGCCTATATCGATCGTTTTATCGACGCGATCAGGGACGACCCTCCGGCGTATCAAATCTATCTGGCCGCGGTTCAGATCGCCGACGCGTTGTACAAAACCGAAAGCCTCACCAATCCCCTGCCGCCGCTCGTCGCTGCCAACACGATCGAGGAAGGCCGCTACCGCGACCAGTTGATCGCGCACCAGCGCAAGACAGCTGACGCCCCTCGCACGCTCGAAATCTTCAACGTCACGCTCGGCAAATGCTTCCTCGACTTCATTGCCGTCTTGCCGAAAATGGCAAAGCCCAGTTACGAAGAGTTTGCCCAGTGCGACGAAGTGGAAGCGTTCGCAACCTTTCCGCTCATCGACGTGCTGCCCAATGCCGGCGCGGTCGTTTGGTGCTTGATCCTGCCGTTTTTCCGCAACGAGGTGGAGGAGTTCGGACTTTTCACCGAACTGCGCAGCCAGCTGGACCGCAATCTGCATTACGCGTCCGGCGTTGATTATCCGGCCCCAAGCCACAAGCTGGTCACGCCGGATCAGCACAAGGGAACGCCGCGGGAGATCGTCTCCGCCTTTCTCGCCAATACGCCGTTCGAGGTGTTGTTCTACGTTCCGATCCCCTTTGCGTTCACCGACGAACGCCGGTTCGAACACATGCACATCGTCGGCGGTTCCGGCCACGGCAAGACCCAACTGTTGCAACACCTGATCTTGCATGATCTGGAACGAGAGGAGCAGCCGTCGCTGATCGTGATCGACAGCCAGGGCGAGATGCTGCGCAAGATTCAGAACCTGAAATTGTTTGTAGAGCAGCCCGATCGACTCGTAATCATCGATCCGGAACAATACTCCCCCGCCCTCAATATGTTCGACACCAGCAATGCGCGCGCGGCCAACTATAGCGAGCTGCACCGCGAACAGTTGCAGGCCGGCGTCATCGAACTTTACAACTACATCTTCGCTTCGATCGCGGCCGAGATGACCAGCCGCCAGAGCACGGCTTTCGCCTTCGTCGCCCGACTGATGCTGTCGATCCCCGGCGCGACCATCCACACCTTGCGGGAGCTGATGGAAGATCCCGCTGCGTCACTTGCCCATAGCCCGTTCCGCGAACACATCGATAAACTGGAGCCGACGGCGCGGGCTTATTTCGAAAATCAGTTTTTCACCAAGCGCTACGGCGACCTCAAACAGCAGATCGCGCGTCGCCTGTACGGCGTGCTCTCGGTGCCCGCATTCGACCGGATGTTTTCGGCGACCGAATGCAAGCTCGATATGTTCGAGGCGATGCACAGCGGCAAGGTGGTCCTGGTTAACACCAGCAAAGCGCTCCTGAAGTCCGATGCCTCGGCGCTGTTTGGCCGATACGTTATCGCGCTGGTTATCCGTGCAGTGTTCGAACGCGTCGCGAGCCGCGTTCGCCGTCCGACCTATCTGATCGTCGACGAAGCTTCCGAATATTTCGACGACAATATTCAGATGCTGTTGGAGCAGGCGCGCAAGTTCAATGTCGGTATCGTGCTCGCCCACCAGCACCTCGATCAGCTCTCCACCGGACTGAAGAGCGCGATCGCCGCCAATACCGCGATCAAGCTGGCGGGCGGGGTCAACGACCGCGATGCACGCGCACTCGCCTCCGACATGCGCACCTCGCCGGATTTCATTGCGTCGATGCAAAAGCACGCCAAATCAACCGAATTCGCCTGTTATGTGCGTAACGCCACGGCACAGGCGTTGCGGCTCACCATCCCCTTCGGGGCGCTGGAAGCCGCACCCTCCATGTCACTCAAGGAAGCCACCAAGGTTGTTACGCGGAACCGGGAGCGCTACGCGACATTACCCGACAAGCCGCGACCAGACGCGGCCGACCCCGGCAAGCCGCCGTCAGACGTGACATCGGAGCCGACGCCTGCAGCAGAGCCAGAAGACAAGGCCACAGAGCCGAAAGCGAAAAGCAACGAAGCGCCCGAGGAAACGGCGGCCGATCCGAAGAGGAAACAGTGGCCGATGTGATGTAAAATAAAATGGTGTGAACACCGCTCATCAAGGTATCTCGTTGCGTTCCATAGCTTCATTTGCCGTACGTTTTCTGTCCGCCGGTCTTCCGGCATACCAACAATATGGAGTTACGCACTGATCGCCAGCGCCGTCCACGCAACCGAGCACAGAAGACCACTGGTGTGCTGGTCAGGACTGACCACGATGCCCGCGGCATCGCCGAGCCGCTGGAACGCTACGGCGAACTGCTGACCTGCCAGATCGTTGCACTCTACAACGCGATCCACGGGTTACCGCCGCGCAGCGCTCACACCCTGTCGCGGCTCAAGCAGCTTTTCCATGAATCAGAGGGGTTGCCGGCCACCAGCACAGTTCTGCTACGGCCCGATTACCAGTGGCGTTACGGCTACAACCACCAGACCATCTACCGTCGCGCCGCCGGGACCGGCCGCCTGCTCCATGCCAAAGGTCTGTTCGACCCGATGATGCTGCGCTGGGCCAACACCAGCCGCATCGTCCAGCTATCCGACGATCCCCACCAGGAGCCTTCCGATCACGACGCGGCCTTGTCGCTTGTGATGTCGTCGATCGAGATCGGCATCCGCCGCGCCCCCGACATACGCTTCATCACTCATCTCGATATACTCAGCCATGCGTCGAGCGCAGCGCAGAACGCTCAAAGTCCGCTGTCCATTCCCCTGCCGAGATTGCAGCACACCTTCACCGACGGCAATACCGTCTCGCTTGCTGAAGTGCACGTAAAGCCGGACGCTATGTTCGGCATTGGGTACGAGGACGATCACAAATTCTTCGCTCTGGAGTTTGATCGCAGCACCGAGGATGTCGAACCGACCAAGAACTTGCAGCGTGCGTCCTGGCTGCGGAAAATTCTGTCGTATTCCGCTGCCTCGGTGAAGCCGAACCCCATCTATCGAACCTATCTGAAACTTCCCAACCTGCTCGTGCTCTGCATTTTCTCGGATACGACGCGCATGACGCACGTGATGCGCCTCACCAAAACCCACGCGGCCTATCCGGCCCAGTTCCTGTTCAAGACAGTCCCGCCGGTCGATCCGCTTTTGAATGCCACTACATTGCTTCACCTTGCGACCGAGCCGTGGCAGCGCCTCGGCGGCACGTTCAATCTTTTGACAACCGACGAAGGGAGGTGATTGTCTTGGATATCGATACCCAGATCGCCCGCGTGAAGGACCTCATCGGAAAACGCGAGGAGATCGACGCTGAGCTGTCCACGATATTAGGCGTGACGGCGAAGGCCCGGAAACCACAGCGATGCTCGAACTGCAACGAGGAAGGTCATAGTGCTCGCACCTGTCCGCAGCAACAGGGGCAATAAGGATAAGGGCTGGCCCACGGGCCAGCCCTACTCTCGATTTGCCGCATCTGCGGCTGTCAATCTTCCGACGGTCCGTCGCCTTCCGGCAGCAACGGCGGAAGCAAGATCAAGGTCCCGTCCCATTGTCCGACCGGCAGCGTGTTGAGCTTCACCGAGAAGCCCTCCTCGCCGTTCTTCCGTTCGAATGCGACGCCGACCGTGACCCATCGACCGCGATTGTTCGAATCCGGTGCGCGAACCACGAACTTCACTTCGCGCTTTTCCTGCGGCTGACCCGGACGCCGCGAGATCGAAGCACCTGCCATGATGCTCTCCTTTTCTCCCGCAGCTTGAAGTGCGGGTGCGGACATCGCGCGTCTCCGCGCCATCCCACATCCGCACTCCAATCCCTGTCCACAAGTGTACCAAGCCTCCCGAAATCTGCATGTCAGAATGATTGCAGGAAAGGAGGCTCACCATGAGCACGTTCGTTGACTTCGAAGTCCTCAAGTCTCGCGTCAGAATCGAGCAGACCCTTGGCTTGCTCGGCTTGCAAATGCGTCAGCATGGCGAGCAATATCGCGGGCCGTGTCCGGCCTGCAAACAGGGCGGCGACCGCGCCCTGGCCGTCAATTCCGGCAAGCAGAGCTATTACTGCTTCTCCCAGAAAAAGGGCGGCGACGTGATAGCCTTGGTCGCCCACCTGCGCGGCATGACCCAGAAAGATGCCGCCACCTATCTCGACCAGCAATTCGGGAACAGTGGACAGTCTCACAGTGACACTGTGCACAGTTCCCGGAACAGTTCCCCCAGCCCCCCGGTCCAACAGGGTCGGGAGCTGAAACCCCTCGACTACCTCGTCTTCAACGAGGCGGTCGAGGGCCTCGGATTGTCGGAGGCCACCTGCAAGGCTTGGGGCGCCGGCTACGCCCCCAAGGGCATCATGCGCGGCCGGCTGGCGATCCCAATCCACGATCGGGCCGGCACCCTGCTCGCCTATTGCGGGCGAAGTGTCAAAGGCGAGAGCCCGACCCTGATCTTTCCCAACGGCTTTGATCCGCACGGCGCCATCTTTGCGGCCGAGCGAGTCCAGGCGGGCCAGCTCTGTTTGGTCCGCGATCCCCTGGACGTCCTCACCGCCTATGAACAAGGGGTGGAAAATGTCGTCGCGTTCCTTACGGGCGACATTTCGGCGCAGCAACTCGAAATGCTGGCGGCGCTGATGGACGAGAAAAAATGCGACAGTGTGGACCTACACTGATCGCCAGACCTCGCGCGAACCAAGCCGAGTACGCCGTTACCAGACGGCGCGGATGTGTGTCTCCTTCGGAGCCGGTCAGTGGTGCGTATCTGCCGGAGTTCCCAACAATGCGATCTGCCCCGCTTCATGCGGGGCATTTTTTTGGCGACCCCAGTCACGCGGTATAATTCACCTGGAGCTTCCGTCTTTCGTCCCGGTGCCCATGGCGGACACCGGCTGGAGAGACGGAGGCGTAAGTGAGTGCTCTTTCCCAACCCAACAGTGAACGCATTCGAGAACTGAACGATACCTTCCGACAGACGTTCACCGGTGGTCGCGTCGTAGTCACCGAGGGTGTCGACGCGTTGAGCCCGGAGGTTAAAGCGGAAGTGTTGCAGCAGGTGCGAGATTTCGATCGCTTCGATCGCGAGAACGATCCGCATGGCGAACACGACTTCGGCAACTTCGAGATCGAGGGTCAACGCTTCTTTTTCAAGATCGACTACTACGGTCTCGATATGGAGAGCGGATCGGAGGATCCCGCCGAACCCGGGAAGACCACGCGCGTACTCACGGTGATGAAAGCCGAGGAGTATTAATCATGCTCGACAAGGCACGAGGCCACAGCATCATGCTGTCTACCTATAACCTGGAGAAGCGCAAGGACGGGTGGTACTTTTGGAAAGCACCGTTCTTCACGACCGAGGCAGAGCCGAAAGGCCCCTACGGTTCGATGATAAGCGCGTGCATGATGATCGCCCGCGAGCTGGCGCGCGAGGCAGCACAGCGATTCAGAGGGAAGTGACCGTGCTAGATTGCGCACCGGGGACCACGCTCCTCCGAATTGGTCGCCAGCCAAACACTGACGGATGACCACCTGGGCAATACAAGCGGGGTTGCGAGCTACGTCCGGAGAAATGCCGCAGGGGCGCTCTCCATGACTCCTCGGCTTCCACCTGTGCGATTATGAGCCCCGCCCATCGCGGGGCTCTACCTTTGGAAATGCGCCTATCAGGTATCTGCGGCGTGGCGAACTTCAACAAAACGTTAATCTTTTAGATAGCTTCTCCTCGAAGAATTTTACAACGCAAAGCAACGCTTAGCAAAACCTTTACGACAGTAAGCTACATGGTTAATGAAATATATTGGCGATGGACCCAAACCGGTCAGGCTTACTTAGTCCGAGGCCCCTACGTGCGGTTCTTTTCCACAGGTTTCAAACAGGAAGGAACTCACAAATATGCGTTATAATTACGCGCATCCCTTCCCGACTATGGTGGAGCGCTTTGATCGGAGCCGCATTGAGTTCAAATGAAAGGTCTTCGCCCATACCGTCAAATTTTTTCAAGCTCGGTGGCACCTGGGACATGGTGTTTAGGGAGGGACGGAAGATAGGCTCGGGTACTCTCGACGACGATGCGCTCAAGCAAATTGAGACAAGGCTTGGATGCTTCGATCGTCAACGACGCGATGGTGCGGAGAAGGCCCTCGCCACGGAGCTCTATGCACGATTCCAGCAGTCAAGTCGGGAAACACTAGACGCAGCAGAACACCTCTCGTCATGGGCAATGAATGACAAAGGCGAGCAGTTTGGCTCCTTTGCTTCTGGCCCTTTTATCCCACTATTTAGCGGAGACAGTTCGCATCTTCGAAATTCCATTGTTGCCCCGATGATTGCCGTCCTGATTGAACGCGCGATTCACGAACCGACTAGGCCGATCCTCGGAGGACAAGGTACCGATACTGCGGATATAGCGCTCCTAGGATTATTTGACGTACTTACGTTCGATACTCGGCTTCCGCCTCTTATTCTCGCTGGGGCGAACCGCAGTCATCATGAGCCGCACACCGATGCTCCGCGCAACTTTCTTGACCTAGCGAGGCTGACGCGCGTTGATCTCGATCCGGGTGCATACTGGGCCTTTCAAGGCAACCTTTACAGGGCCTCTGACGTCGTCAAGATCGACCCAGAGGAATCCAGACGCGTGGAAGATCAGTCCACTTTTCTTGCTGCCCACAAAACCAATGAGTTTATTGATACTATTCTGGGCCCCCGAAATCGAAAAAATGCAGATTGGGGGTCTCGTAGCGCACCTTCGGCGGATCATGTCGTTCATCGGCTTACTACGGAAGCGCTCTACGGGGCATTTCAGGCCATTCGCACCCACGACTTAGGGGACCAAAATCCGACTGGCTTACCTGCCGAATATTTGGATGATCCTTCAATCAAAGTGATAATTGTGGCTGCTCACAGCCTCGGGAATGTGGACGACATAACGAGATACGATTTGGTGGAGGCTGCAAAAAGGGGCAAAATTGTTATAGGGGCGAGCCGGACGTTGATCGGCGCGACCAGCGACGCTTATGCCGCTTCCTTGCTTACAGCAAATAATGAGCCAACCGAGTTGGCCGGGACAACAAAGGCTATTGTTTCAGCTCGTAAGCTGAATAAGGCGATTGCACGTGCGGTCGCAGTACGAGCCTTGCTTGAGGGCCATGATCAGTTCCAAACACAGGACTTACTCGATAACTATGCTCGATCGCGTAAGTTGATGTAGCATCAATCTGTCTTTCCCCGAGCCTGTAACAGCTATAGATTGCATGTGTTTGCTGCCGTCGGCTTGGCGCTGGCATAACGGATGGCCGATGCTTGGCTAGCGACAACAAACTCTACCATGAGGTATATTGCGAATGGCTTTCGGCGCGGTTTGCAGGCTACGCTGACACGTAAAGAGTAATCCTAGCCCCTCTCCCGACTGAGGATCAAGGCGAGCTGAACATGTCAATTGAATCAGAAGACAGCGGACATACAATTGAAGGCCCAGAGTGGCTGAGACAACTCGAACTGACGCCGGATGATTCTGCTGCTCAGAAACTTGCCTCAATAGAGAACTTATTAGCAAGTCTCACGTTGCCGCAACACCGGGAAGAGCGCGCCTTAGCTTCCGACGAACTCGATGAGACCAGGCGGGTTACACACTTCAAATATGGCATCGATTATCTCTTTGGAAAATATCGAGGTAAGCCACAGTCCGTTGAACAAAATGCGGGCGCAGCCTTTTATCAGAAGAAACAAGGTGTAGAGATTTGGCGCATCATGAAATCTGTCGCCTTTGCAGCTCCGACTGATAGATTTGTGATCGTCCATGTGAGGGGGGATCGTACCATTGACGAGACGGCACTTGCGCATTTGCTCGGATGTGGAAAGGCGGATCTAATGAGAGGCGATGTGAACTCGCTTGGCCTTGAATATGGCACGGTCAATCCGTTCGTTCGGCGCTCCGTAAATCCGGTTTTGCATATTTTTGATCGCGATCTTATTGAAGGCCAAGATTATCCAAATGACGATATTGTGCTGACAAGCTCGGGCGACCCTCAATTCTATGTTGCTTTCGATGTTCGACGCTATCTGACGGCGACTACCGATTGTGCGGGCGAACAAGTCGTCTTTGCTCTAACTGGGAAGCATGTCCCGTCATGGCGGATCGTCGCGCGCCGAAGGGTCATCATCATTGGGGGAGACAGCGGCGTCGACACCTTCGACTTTAGTAAATTGATGTTGCACACACTGCGACAGAAGCTTGAGAAAGATAAAGCCTACTTTGGCGATCGCTCCCTGGCGCGCGTCGATACGAGGTCGGATCCGGCGCTCGCGGGATCCATAGATACCGCCGTCTACGGCAAGCAGTTGCGAGCTCGCGTCGTGGAAATGGCGGCTGAGCTTCAGAAAGCTGCGGAACAGCGAGGAACTTCGCCAATCGTAACTTTTAGTTCGATGGCTATGCACGGAGCCGCGGGTGAGATACTGCGAGAAACGCGAGGCATCGAATACGTTGGCCCACAAGAAGCACTTCTGCAAATTTTGTCGAGTTTGGAAGCAACGAATGTTGAGATCATCCACACCGCGCTCTTAGGCCTATCGTCAGCATATGACAAGGAACTGTCTGCTTTCGCCGGAGACGTTTTGAACAGGACACTTCCGGCGGACGATAATGTCAAAAGGCAAATTGAGGAATTTGTGCACGATTGCAAAACGGGAAAGGCGCAAGCCACCAAATTTTATGAGACCGTGAAGAAAATACTGCAAAGGGCCACGCGTGGAAAAATCGACACGTTAAGGAACAGGAATGTAGCGATAATTCTTGGCGCCTCCGAGCTGGAAATGTTTGCTAACACGGATCGCAGTGCGCCCGAAGATTTTTCGGTGATCAAATCCAACGACGCGACTGTCGTCGCCGCGCAAATCGCAAAAACTTCAGCAGACAAAATCCGCTTGGTCCTTATTCGTCCTATTCAGGCCGTGGCGGAACTGATCGCGCAGAAGACACTAGAAACGACGGTCTAGGTTAAGTATCTCTGGTCGCAACTTCGCAGGGCCGGAGAAACCCGTGCAAAGATCAGGCCTCGTTAAACAATGTCAGATAGGCTCCCTCCGCCCAAAAATTTCTTCCGTCAGGCGTCACCAAGTTGAGATTGATGGGTCGGCCAGTATCGTGAACTTGGGCTACGACCGCCGTAATATCTCGCAGCAATCCGGTTTTCGATAACTCCGTATACACGGCCGACAGATCGCCTGCGTACTGTGGCACGGTCACCGGCGTACCTTCATCGGCGGAAGGCAAATTCACAAACACCCGAAGGGCAATCCGGTCTCCATTTTGGACGCCTTCCATTCCTACGCCTTCTATCCGAAGCATTGCGTGCTGGAGAGTGTTTGTTTGAAATTGGCCCGAGGGGTGTCCGGATAGCTTGGCAACTACGACTGGTTTCGATTTTTTCGGTAGTTCCTTGTACCGCACGTCAAAGACGCTTCCAGACTGCTCTCCGCGTTGATTAATCTGCATTTGTATCGCCACTTCGGCAGGTGCCTCTGTAGCGAGCAGCCACATCAACTTGGTGAGCGCCAACTCTGGCGTAAGATCGAGTCCTGTGATTACTCCGGCAGCTTGGAGCCCCGAGCTTGCCTCATACAACCCCATTTCAACAGTGCCCTCTAGACACTGCGTCGTGTTTACGATGATCTTGCCTTTATCGATGGCCTTCTTGATTACTGTCAAAAAATCCTCATCGTCTGGCGCATTTCCTGCTCCAAAGCTTCGCAAAATAATTCCCTTTGCGTCAGTTTCTAGGAGCTTGTCGAACACTGCTGTGTCTATGCCTGGATAGAGGGAAATAGTCGCCACGCTTTCTTCCATTTTACGATGGGCGAAAAAGGGACTGTTTTCTTTTGGCAGGAGGCGCAAGCTCTTCTGATCGATAACGATACGCTCACCAATCTTTCCCAAATTGGGGTAATTTGGCGTCTCAAAACCTTGGTAGCCAGATGAGCTTACCTTGCTCGTGCGGTTCCCACGCAAAATTGACTCACCAAAACAAATGGCCACTTCTGGAACAACTGGCAAACCTGCCGCTCGGTAGCCCGCTACGTAAAGCGCATTAATGAAGTTCAGTCGCCCGTCGGTTCGGGGATTGAAAATAGGCAATTGCGAGCCGGTGACAACTACAGGCTTACCCAGGTTCTGGAGTAAGAAAGATAGTGCCGATGCTGTGAAAGCCATCGTGTCGGTTCCGTGCAGGATCACAAAACCGTCAAAATCTTTATAGGAATTCTCTATCTCTTTCGCCATGTAGGCCCAATGCTTTGGGCCTACGCTTGACGAGTCGAGTGGGCCAACCGACTTTCCTTTGTCATCTGTGAGGCCTCTCATTGTCCATTCAATAAGACCCGGGCCGCCGTCCAACGGGTTGTCGATGTATTCGGCCAACTTTTCCTGAGGAGCCGGTTTGAGCGGACTGGCTGGATTATCAGGATCGCTCGGCAACATCCCGATTGTCCCACCAGTGTAGATGACGAGTACTTTCGAGACAATTTTGCTATCCGACATAACCTCGCTCCTTCAGCTAGCGACTGGGCCTATTTACCGCTGCGGTAAGTTAGTTCAGCTCACAGATCTAGCCTCGCTTGTTCTGATTTGCTGACTGTGATCTCTTCTACGTAATTTGTATTCATCATATTAAAAACAAGCTTGCGCTTGTCCATTGAACTCAAGGCAGCACTCTGTTCTGCAATCCTCTCCAGAACCCATCGAAACTTCACTGTGGCAGCGGCGTTGGTCATATTCCCCGTAGGGATCGCGCCCGCTTCTACAGCTGCCTTACCCGGCGCATAATACGAATGGGAGGCAAGTGTCGAGTTCGCCGGGAACTGACTCGCAATGATCACCGGTATGCTACTTGCCGTCGCTCTACGAATAAAATCCTCGAAAGAATACGGTGGCTTGTTAGGCACATTTCCGGCGCCGAATGACTGCAAAACGACACCTTTACAATTAGGATTCTCCAGAATGCTCAAAAGAAGGTCAGGCTCTAGTCCAGGTATTAGTGAAATTTGGACAATCCCCTTCGCAAACCGAGGCAAAAATTCTAGCTCTCCCTCTTTATCACTCGGCTTTTTAGCCATCCGACTGAGTACAATATCCTCGGTAATGTAGCCCAACGGAAACTCTGCCGGCGATTCGAAAGCATCAAATCGTTTTTCATCCTTTTTCTGCGCACGACAACCACGGAACACAAATTCTCCGAAGGCGATGACGACCTCGGCCAACTCCTCACACGAGACTTTGACAGCCCTCAACAGATTGACCTTTGCATCACCGTAAGGGACGTCTGGCGCAGTTTGAGAGCCAGTAAAAACAATCGGCTTCTTAAGGTTCTTTCCAAATGCGAAGGCGAGAGCCGAAGCGGAAAAATGCATCGTATCTGTTCCGTGCGCAATTACGAAGCCATCGTAATCATTCAAACGCTCGTGCACGGCATTTGCCATGTCAGTCCAATCTTGCGGCACCATATTAGTGCTATCTTCGTTCTTGATGGGCTCAAATTTTACGTCCGCGATCTCTTGAATGTCCTTTTCGGCATGGAGCGATTCCAAGAACTTCTTTTCGTTAGTGGGAGGTGTGAGTACTTCCTCGTCTCCTTCCCGCTTGCGGATCATACCAATCGTTCCGCCGGTATAGAGCAAACAGACTCGCTTAAGGGCTTTGACGGATTTCTTTTGAGTCATGGGATGGACTGTCACTCTCTTACTTGCCTCCTCATATCGCTCTTATTCCTTTTGACCATCCATGAGAAGGCGAAGACCGTTTTCGTCATCGGCTTGACACTCAAATGTCCCTTCCCGACGGGGAGAACATTCTTCAATATACCGCGAATGTATCCGCAAGCGAATTCCGTAGCATGGGGAAGGGGTTTTTGGTCACTATGAAGGAAACTATCCTTCCAAATGATCCTACCGCTATTGCTTGACGCATTATATGTGCACGTCATTCTGCCAAATCCAGCCGCATGATCGTACTTGCACCAGGCAGTGAGGATATCGGCAACATTCGCCGGAGTAGACTTAAGTACACGGCCTAGTTGCGTGAGTTCACGTCCAAAATCACTCCCCCAATCATAGCCTTGCTTTTCAACCATGGATCTCAATGCGCGGTCGATTTCGCTCTCTCCTACACCACGCCCCCTTAAGTCTGACGCGTAGAATTCCGTGCCGGAATTGAACCAGATCAATATGCTGTTTGCCCGCAGGGCAACATTGCGCTCGTTGTCACGATTGAGCATGACGCCGCTCCCGAGTATCGGGAAGGTCCTCTCCAGCGTGACATTCTTGGTCAAGCCGAACACGCGATTCCAAATCTTCGCCTCCCGCAAAGGCACTCCCTTCACGACGTCTTCTTCGATCGCAAAAATCTGACAAAAAAGTTCGACATAGTCGTGACTCAATTTCACGTCGATGTCGCGAACTTTCGGAAACGCGGATTTAGGCAACGTTGGCTGGTGGTGCAGCAAGAGTCGTTCGGTTTGTTCCAAGTCGCGAAACTCATGCAGGGTCGCAAACTGTTCAGGCGGCTCAAGTGCTGGACCGAAAGGGATTTGAATTTTGGCCCAATCAGCCATTATTGCTTCCTGCAGCTGATTTGCGCTCTCGTCGGCAAAATCTTCAGGGACGCGGCACAATACTGGAATGATCCTGGGTCGAACAGCGCCCTTAGATTTGGGGTCCCCGGATCTCGCCCGTCGCACGAAATGGTGAATGTTCACCAAGCCTTTCAACCCATCGAGGCTGGAGTTAAACATCGAAACCACGATATCCGCCCAAAAAATTAGAGCAACGGAAGAATATTCGCGGGGTGATCTGCAGTCTACTATGAGATAATCCGCTCCTTTACTCGGATAAAGCGCCTTTATTACTTCGAGTTCTCGTTGAAGAAACTTTCTTGAGACGGTATTATAGATAGAATATCCATTCTCAACTTTGTTTATTTCTTCCCTAGTAAGTGAGAGAAGGAAGTGTAACCATGTTGAACCTAAGTTCCACCAATACATTGGTTGAGAGGGGTCGCCTGCAGGAATAAGCTTCAAGTTATTGCTTATATCTATCGTATATTTCCGAAGAGAGTCGCTACATTCTTTGATATCTGCCTTCATTGCTTCGTAAACAACTGTCTGTGCGCGGCTTTTATCTTCGATTGGTTCATAATACTCCTTGAGATAGTTGATATATCCGCCTCGCACCTTGCGGTCTTGCTCAAATTTTGAATGCAGACTGGGCGCGTCGACGTCGAGGTCAAGCAATACGACTTTCTTGCCCATCCTGCTCAGCGCATACCCAAGATTTGCGAGGGTCAACGTGCGACCGACCCCACCCTTGTATGAATGAAAAACGATCGTTTTCACTGTGTCCTCCAAAATGACGACCACGCCAGCCCTCGGCGTGGACGAGCCGCGTCATTTCAGCTGTAATAGTTTGGTTGTGCAACTGCCGTGAATGAGATCGTGTTTCGCGGAGCACCTAGCCATGATGACAAGAACCGGATGAGGGCAGAATGCGAAGTGCCAAACTGGGGGCGCCCACAACTATACCACGCGGCATAGTGGTCGCCGGAGATGTCGTTATTGACTTTATGGAGGTCGCTCTTCCGCCAATTCCAATCGCTGATGAGGCGGGGCAGGACTGGCAGAATTATCGTAGCTCTAGCTTAGTTCACCGCTGCGGGGGCGCATTGCTCATCTCGGAGTTATTGAAGACCAATCTTGAAAGTGCAGAAACGGGGAAAGTCGTCTTCAGCTACGACATACAGAGAGACGAACATGATCACTGGACCGTAAACGACGTACGGCCAGAACGGTTGATACGATCTTTTGCCTCCGTTCAACAGTTCCCATCTAATGTTTCAGAAAACAAACCCGAGATCTTTCGTGTCGCTACATTTTCGGGCTTTGCCGGGCCGGGCGAGATTTTGGCCCTACCTCGCCAGATAGATGCCGATCTGATCGTGCTCAGCGAAATGGGTAACGGCTTTCGAAACAATCCGGGTATTTGGCCCCAGGCGATTACCGCTAGGAAGCGGCCGTTTATAATTCTCAAGTCCGGCGCGCTTTGCGTCGATAAGGGGTCCAAATATGATGAAAACAAACTTTTGGACATGTTGTTAGCGCACCATAACGACCGTCTTCTTGTATTAGCGAATGCCGACGACCTAAGAAATGACGGCGCTCTTATCAGCCGCAGCATTTCGTGGGAGCGCACGGCAACTGAGTTTGCCTCAGAGATCGCGTTCAATCCGATTTTGAGACGACTAGCGAGATGCAACAACGTCGTTGTAAGATTTGGACTTGAAGGAGCAATAAATTACGACGGCAAATCAAAAAAAGCTCGAATAGTTTACGATCCGAATCGTGCCGAGGGTGATTACAGCTTGCAGTTCGGCGGGACCATGTCCGGATACGGATCGATTTTTGGCGCTTCGCTCGCCGCCGACTTATACAACGACGATGTCCGTAAAAGTAAAGCAGCTAAGTTGGAATCGTATATTCGGAATGCGCTGGTTGCCGCCAGGCGCTTACTGCGGTTCGGTCTTGGGCAGGACCCATCGGAACTAAGAATCCAATATGAGGAAATTTTCAGTAGAAGCGCCGCTGCTAGACAATTTGTTAGCTCAAGGGTACCTGACCCGGTGGGCGGTCGAAGAAAGCAAAGCGGGACGCCAAGTTTTCTTGACGATGTGGAAAGAACAAAGTTGCCCGAGCTAGCAAGAGAAATCGTGAAAACAGGAAAAATGTCACCTGGGCTGAATGGAATTCCACTCGGGCGCTTTGGTGCTTTGGAGACTATTGATAGATCAGAAATCGAGAGCTATCGCATCATAAAGAACCTAATGCGCGAGTTTCTACTAGCGAAAAAGCCGATGCGCCCGCTTTCCATTGCTGTATTCGGACAACCGGGTTCCGGAAAATCGTTCGGCGTCACAGAGATCGCCAACGATTTGGCTTCGATGAAAGTAGGAAATATTGGCAAGCGCTTTACTTTCAACGTCGCCCAGTTTGCGTCGGAGAAAGAGTTGACGGCGGCGTTCCATCTTGCGCGCGACGAAGTATTGAAGGGTGAGGTGCCGATTTTATTTTTTGACGAATTCGACGCCAAATTCAACGACAAGCCGTTTCATTGGCTCCAATATTTTCTCGCTCCGATGCAGGACGGAGTATTTAAGGATGAGAAATCGGCACACTTCGTCGGAAAGGTAATTCTTGTGTTTGCGGGAGGAATCTACCACTCGTTTGAAAAATTTGCCGAGGTTGAAAAAAAGTTTGTCGATCAAAAGCTTCCCGATTTTAAGAGTCGGTTGAGGGGCTATGTTGATATACTTAGCCCAAATCCGGATCCTTCAAACGATCAAGATAACTCTTACCTTGTAAGGCGTGCGGTCATCCTTCGCTCTCTTTTGAAGCGGAAATGCCCGCATTTGATAGACCCCGATACTGGAATTGTGAACATCGACGAGGGGGTGTTGCGCGCCTTTCTGGACGCGCCGAAATATAATCATGATGTTCGCTCGATGGAGGCATTACTCGATATGAGTATGCTTGCGGGTAAACGGCGGTTCGACAGTGCAGCCCTTCCGACTGAAGAGCAGATGAAGATACACGTCGATCCACGGGAGTTTTTTAAACTGGTATCGAGCGGAAGCAAAACGAAGCGAACACTTCGCTTACCTAGGCACGCTCGCGAGAACAATAGGCCTGGAAAACGCCGAAATAACTCTTGGCGGAAATAGTTGCCTTCAACCAGACCGGCCACTAACATGCGAAATTCACCTCCGGCTAGGGCTCGTCGAAATAAATGAAACAATTAGAACACTGTCATACATCGATTTCGATCGCAGAGCAGCAGCGCCTTTTCCGAACGAGAGGTATTTCAGCAACGGAATCCGTCACTGCGTTTTTGGAAGCGATGCAACAGGAGCGCGGCAAGAATGTCTACATAACAGAAAATGTGGACGGAGCGCGTATCCAGGCTGAGGAGTCCGACAAGCGGATCGCTGCGGGCATACCTCGGGCACTGGAGGGGATTCCCATCGCGGTGAAGGACAACTTTTGTACGAAAGGAATCAGGACGACGGCGGGCTCAAAGATGCTCGAAACATTCGTGCCCACCTACGAATCCGCTGTTACGCAGCGACTTATCAATGCCGGAGCAGTAATTCTCGGCAAGACCAATATGGACGAGTTCGCAATGGGATCGTCTACCGAGAGCAGCCATTTTGGACCTACAATCAATCCTGTTGGCGCACGGCTCGGCTTTGCAAACTTGGTGCCCGGCGGTTCGTCCGGCGGTTCGGCTGCTGCGGTGGCGGGTAGGCTAGCCCTTGGTGCCGTCGGGACTGACACTGGTGGTTCCGTGCGGCAACCCGCCAGCTTTTGCGGAGTTGTTGGAATGAAGCCGAGCTACGGAGTGTGCTCGCGATGGGGCATCATCGCATATGCTTCGTCGTTGGATCAGGCCGGCGTTTTCGGGAAATGCGTGGCCGATGTAGCGGCGCTCCTTGAGGTCATTGCGGGTGAGGATACTAGGGACACCACGTCCGTTCCGGGCCTGAGTTTCAAATTCATGGACGCTTTGGCTAAGCTAACAGGTCGTCTGCGGATCGGATTTCCGAAGGAGATTACAGAGCTGCAATCGACGAGCGATGCCGAAAAAGTGTGGACTAGCGCACGTCAAATCGCCAAGGATATAGGAGCCGAAATTGTTGATGTTTCGATCCCGAGCATCAAATACGCACTATCCACTTACTATATAATTGCCTTGTCAGAGGCGTCCTCAAATCTTGCCCGATATGATGGCGTCCGCTACGGATATCGTGCCGCCGCACCAAGGGACATCACTGATTTCTACGAGCGCACGCGTTCCGAAGGATTCGGGGCTGAGGTCAAACGCAGAATCATGCTCGGCACATATTCGCTGAGCGCTGGATATTATGACGCGTATTATTTGAGAGCACTCAAAGTCCGTCGAATCATTGCTGACGAATTTGCCTCCGCGTTTCAGTTGGTGGATGCGCTGTTCATGCCAACGGCGCCGACGTCCGCATTCGAAATTGGGGCCCATGAAAATGACCCCGTGAAGATGTATCTTGAGGATATTTTTACCGTTCCGATTAATCTCGCAGGCCTCCCTGCGATCAGCCTGCCGGTCACCCGGGATTCCCGAGGGATGCCTTTAGGCCTGCAAATCATTGGGCCGCGATTCAAAGACGAAACAGTAATTACACTCGCGAATGCTGTTGAACTTGCCGTGACGGAATTAGGGTAGAGCGCCGAGCTGCGCACGTGTCATCTGGCTGCACTGAGGTAGACTTGCGGTGGTTCGGCACACGAGAGCAACCGAAAAATATTCTGGGGGGACCATCGACGACTACCAATAAAATAAGAACCGAACCAGCCCTGACTGGGAACCAAAAATCGCGTGAGTAACGCTGGAGTAGAGATTAAAAGCGCTTCCGAAAAGCCTTATTTTAAAGCGTTACTCGTAGTAGTTCGATTCCGGCCAGGGAAGAGGCCACCCCCAACGGACCGTTCCTCTTACGATTCCACCTTGCCTACATAGGAAAACCCGCGCCTAGGCGGCGCGGGTCAGGTTTTGAAGGTACTGCTCCCAGCTCTTCACGATCGCGTCCCGCATCTCCGGCAGATACTTCGCCAGATTGTAGACCTCGGCGACTGCGCTCACGATGCTATCAGCTTTGTTTCCGATGCTCCCCATCGTGTGGTTTAGCAGCTTTTCCACCACATGCGGCGGCACTTTCATTTCCGCGAGCATGGTAGCGAAGGTCCGCCGCAGATCATGAAGTGTCCATCCTTCCACACCGTCGCCCAGGTTCTTCTTGTATTTACTCCAACCCGATATCGGCCGCTCATCAGATACATACGATGGGAAGAGAAGGTCAGTGCTGTTTCGGCGCGGGATCGTCTCGAAGATCGCGGCCGTCGTGTCGCCATAGGGGAACGTATGCTGCCGACCGTTTTTCGTGACCCACTCGGGCAACGTGATCAACCGATCCTTTTCGTTGATCCATGGCCATCGCAGGTTCGATGTCTCGCCCTTCCGCTGGCCGTTCAGGATCAGCAGTTGCACGACTGTGCCGTATGGGTAGCCAACGGCCCCCGCAGCATCCCAGACCTTTTTCAATTCGGCCGGTTTTAGGATGCGCTTGCGCCCCCTGCCCGGCTCGACTTTGACGCCTTCGAGCGGCGAGTGCGGGATGTAGCGGCGGGGCGGCTGGACGCACCAACGTAGAAAGGTCCGGGCGACCGCGAGACAGTGCGACTTCTCCGAGACCTTGAGCTTGCCGGCGATACCGGACACGTCCTCATATTCGATCTCGGATAGTTTCTTCTTTCCGAGCTTTGGCAGCAGGTATTTGTCGAGGATGCGGTTGTAGTCGCGCTGGGTGCGCGGCTTCTTCGCCTTGATGGCCTCTTTGTATTTGTCGCACGCGGCGGCGAACGTTATCTTGGAATGCTTCGTCGGCTCTTCCGTAAGGAGTTTTTTCGCTTCCTTCCGGGCATCCGCGAGCGACATGGCGGGATAGTGCCCTACCCTCACCCGCTGCCGTTCGGTCCCGCGCATGACAATCCACGTCTTGCGGTTTTTTCCGACGCGGATTCCGAATGCGGGCGTTGTTTCATCGAAATAGGTGCCGGGCGATTTGATGCGCGACACAACTACATCTGTAAGATGCGTCACAGGCATTTTTGGCTCCGATTTGGCTCTCAAAGAGCGTGAGTAGAGGTGTTTTGCTGTGGGACAGCATACCACGTTCAAATCAAAGAAGTGCCTGATTCTATTGAGGAACTGAGGCGCTATGCGATGCTATGCAATAGCTCCGCTAAGTTTTAGGAAACCGTCGCTCTATCCGGCTGAGCTACGGGACCGGATACCCGCTTTAAGTGACGCGGGTGCTTCGGAAAGCTGAATACCAGAGCGGACGCTTGATCGCCAGTCTCCGGAGGCGACGTCTGCGTCTGTACCGGTGGCCTGTATCTTGCTCTAATTTTCCCTGGCAGCCGGTCCCGGCGGCCTGACCGAGGATTGAAAATGACGTTTCTGGTTCGTTTCGCGACCGCTCTCACCGTGCTGCTGGCCGTCACTGCGGCGCAAGCCCAGACCCCGGCCATCAAGGTCACCTTGCTCGGCACCGCGGGGCCCGAATATTTTCCGGACCGGCTGGGGATTTCGACGCTGGTGGAGGCCAACGGACAAAAACTGCTGTTCGACGTCGGGCCCGGCGTCAATCAGCGGCTCTATCAAAGCGGCGTCAACCCAAAGGACATTTCCAGGATATTCCTGACCCATCTGCACAGCGATCACATCGGCGGGCTGCCGGACCTCTGGATGACGCCCTGGTTCCTGCTCGGGCGCGATCATGGGCTGGAATTGTGGGGTCCGGACGGCTCGGCGCAAATGATCGACGGCATGCGCAAGATGTTCGGCCACGATCTGGAGGCGCGGGTCAACAAGTTCAATCCGATCGAGAACCTCGCGATCGAGGTTCATGTCATCAGCGACGGCGTGGTGTTCGACAAGGACGGCGTCAAGGTCATGGCCTTCCCGGTCGAGCATGCCGACGGCAATCCCGCGTTCGGATACCGGGTCGACGCCAACGGCCACGCCGTGGTGCTGTCGGGCGACACCACGCTCAACGCCAACGTCATCAAGCATGGCGCCGGCGCCGACCTGATCGTGCACAATGTCATCGCGTTCAGCGACCGGCTCAGCGAAATGCCGGAAATGAAGGGCGTGCTGGCCAAGCTGACCACGCCGGAACAGGCCGCCGAAGTGTTCAAGCAGGCGAAGCCGAAATTCGCTGTCTATTCCCACATCGTCACCAAGGAGATGCAGGGCAAAAAGGGCGAGGACGCGATCATCGCCCGCACCCGCGCCGCCGGCTATGACGGCCCGCTGGTGATGGGCGTCGACCGCATGCGTTTCGAGATTTCGGACAGCGTCAAGATGATCGAGCCGGCGTCGCTGGACAGCCTGCCTAACCTCGACAGCAAGGGGCAGGTCTTTCCGTAAGGAAAGCAAAAAACGTCCGCGCGCCCGATCGAGCGGAGAATCCTGATTCCAGGGTGACAGACCGGCCAATATTGGGCACAATCAGTTCATGTTGCGTATGTGCGTACCGAAGAAACCATATGTGATCGCGCCGCGCCTGTCGGCGCTGTCGAGCATTGCGATGATGGCTTGCGTCGTGCTGACGCCGTTGCGTGCGCAGGCGCAATGGTGGAGCACGCGCGGTCCGGCCGATTTCGAGGAATGCGCCGACATCGCCGAGAAGGCGGCGACCAGGGAAGACAAGACCTTCCAGCTTTCCGAATGCCATTCGAAATTTGCCGGACGCCGCAAGCCCGGCGGCGGCTATACCTATTTCGATTTCATGCAGAACCGGAACTTCGATATCGCGGGCCCGAACCCGACACGCGAAGAGCAGAAGCAGATCGACGAGCAATATACCGCCTTCCTCGAACGCGAACGGCGCAACAGCATCGCGGCGGCGTTCTCCGCAAAACAGCAGCAGTTACAGCAGGCATCCTTGCAGCAAGGCTCCCAAGGTGCACCCGCCATTGAAAAGGCGCGGGCGCCGGTGCAAGCGCCCAGGGTGCCGGTGGACGCGCCAAACAAGCCGCAGGCCGGAGCCAGCGATATTCGCGCGCGTGTGAAATCCGACACTTGTTCGCGGCATTCGTTCTCCTGCGACTGGCCACGGCTTTCGGAAGGCCTCAGCGATCTGAAGAAGCTGTTTGGTTCGTCGCCGAGCAAGATGAAGCGGAGCTGAGAGTGGGCGCAATCTATCAACACGTCGTCCCGGCCTTGAGCCGGGACCCATAACCCCGGGCGTTTCGTGGTTAGATGAAGGTCGTCGAGCAGCCGTTTCTAACCGAGGAGCCGCGGCGTATGGGTTCTGGCGTTCGCCGGAACGCCAAGCTCAATCCGTAATCACCATCGCCCAGAATTTCCGGTAAGGCGACTTCGGATTGTCCACCGAGGCGACGCCGATCCGTTTTGCGCCGGGCATCAGCAGATTCTCGCGATGCCCGGCCGAGTCTTCCCACTGCTTCAGCATCTCCGTAAAACTCAGGAATCCGGCGCCGATATTTTCCGCGGCCCTCGATTTGCGTAAAGCAGCGACCCGCGTTGAAAAACTCCCCCCGACGCTGTGGCTGACATTGCCGCTCGCGGCCATCGCGCGCGCCTGCACCAGTGCCACCGCGTTGAGACGGCTGTCGAGCTTCACCGCGGGCAATCCGTGCGCACGCCGGTAGGCGCTGATCTCGCCGGCATAGTCTCCGGCCATCGCCGGGACGATAAAACTCAGCCCCAGGCAGAGCGTTGCGAAAAACAACTTCAAAAGAGAGGGCATCGTTCGGTATCTCATCACGGCCGGATCTGTTCCGGCGTCAGCCCCGGCGAACCCTTGCCGGCGGCTTCCGCACTCTTGATCAGCGCCACGATGCGGCGCGACAGCGGCACCTGCAGGCCGCGCCGGTCGGCGATGCCAGTGATGACGCCTTGCAGGTAATCGATCTCGGTGCGCCGGCCGCGCTGCAGGTCTTCCCACATCGACGAGCGCGCCTCCGGATCGATCTTCATCGTACGCCCCAGCATCGCCTCGAAGATGGCGTCGGGCAGCCGCAGCAGATGCGGCGTCCAGGCGGCCGGAATTGGCGTCGACGACACCGGCTTGATGCCTTCCGCCTTGATCGCCAGCTAGCCCCTCCGCCATCTGGTCGGCGAACAGCCTGCGCCAGGCGCGCTGCGCCAGTTGCTGACGCAGCGGCAGATCGGCCAGGGCGTTGAGCGCGTTGTTGAGATTGACCAGCAGTTTGCCCCATTGCACGCCGGCGATGTTGTCGGTAGCGCGCATGTTCAGGCCCGGCACCGAAAGCGCTTTCGCGGTGCCGGCATCGTCCGCCTCGATGACGATATCGCCGGAAGTCGCGCGATGAAATCGTCCGGGGCCCCTGGCGACCACATTGAACGGCACCATGCCTGCCAGCACGCGCCGGCCCGGCAATCGCTCGCGCAGCACGGATGACGTTGCCGATGCCGTTCTGCAGGCTGACGATGACGGCATCGGCAGAGGCGTTTTTCGCGATGATGTCCGCGATCTCTGCGGTGTCGGCGCTCTTGACCGTCACCAGCACGGCGCCGGCATCGCTGAATATCCCGGGATCTTCCGACAGCGTCAGCGTGTTCGCTGCGATGGTCCGATCGAAACCCTCAAAACTGGTCAGCCGCAATCCGTTCGCTTCGATCTCCCCGATCACCCGCGGCCGCGCCAATAGCGCCACGCGGCGACCGCCGGCCGCCAGCATGCCGCCGACAAAGCAGCCGATACTGCCAGCTCCGGCCACGCCGATCGGCCTGTTGGAAATCATGTTGCCCGTCCTATCGCTTGATCGGGTGGGTTCGATAGCAGAGTTGGCGTTGGATGCCTATTGAAGAGCGATTGTGGTTCTTCTCCCTCTCCCGTCTTCACGGGGAGAGGGCTGGGGTGAGGGGCTTCTTCGGTCCACAAGCACTAAATATGATGTGAGCGATGTGCCTCGCCCCTCACCCGGATCGCAATAGCGATCCGACCTCTCCCCGTGAAGAACGGGGAGAGGTGAAGTAACCCGCGCCTTGTAACCGTCATGGCGCGCCGTTATGTTCGCCGCCGGGCTGGCACGCGGCAGGAGATGACAATGGGTTTACTCGACGTACTCAACGGCATGCAGAACGGCCCGCGCGGCCCGAGCAATCCGAGCGCGCCATCGCAGCGGGATGTCGCCGATGACCATGGCGATCCTCGGACTGCTGGCCTACAAGGCGGTCAAGCATCTCACCGCCGGCTCGCCCGGCGCGGCACCGGCGCCTGCCCCCTCGCCCGGCACGGTTACTGCGGGCATGCCCGGCGGCGGCGGTCTCGGCGGTCTTGGCAGCCTCCTCCAGGGCGGACTGGGCGGCCTGCTGGCCGGCGGCGCGGCGGGCAGCGTGATCAGCGGCGGGCTCGGCGACCTGCTCAAGCAATTGCAGCAGAACGGCCATGGCGACACCGCCAATTCATGGGTCAGCCCGGGACCGAACAAGCCGATCTCGCCGGGCGATCTCGCCAACGCGCTCGGCGCCGACCAGATCGAACAGCCTGATGTCGCAAAGCGGCCTGTCGCGCGACGAACTGCTCGCCGGCCTCAGCCAGCATCTGCCCGACGTGATCAACCATCTGACGCCGGACGGACGGCTGCCGACCGAAGACGAAGTGTCGGGCCGGATCTGACGCCGGCCCTATCAGCTTTTGAGAACTCCGCTTTTTCGAGAAAGGAAAAGCGCCATGCTTCATATTCTGATTGTCGGCTTCGTCGCCGGAATTCTCGCGCGGCTGCTTTCGCCGGGCCCGAACAATCCGAGCGGATTCATCCTGACCATCGTGCTCGGCATCGTCGGCGCGTTTCTCGCCACCTTCGTCGGCCAGGCGATCGGCCATTACGAACCCGGACCAGGGCGCCGGCTTCATCACCGCCACGATCGGCGCGCTGGTGGTGCTGTTCATCTGGAACCGGCTGGTGGCCAGCGGCGTGATTTCCGATCCGGGCGCGAAATGAAGGCATAGCCGTCATTCCGCGATGCGTCCGAAGGACCAGACCCGGAATTCCGGCATTCCGGGTTCGATGCTTCGCATCGCCCCGGAATGACTGTGCACTTCACGCAATCAGATGCGCGCCGGCGTCCATCCGGACCACTTCGCCGGTCATGTTGCTGGATGCTGGCGTGGCGAGAAAGCACACCAGGTCCGCGACATCTTCCGCCGTCGAGGCGACGCTTGAGCGGCACTTTCGCGATCACGGCATCGCGCACCTTGGCGCCGGCCTCGACGCCGCGGCCCTTGGTGAACCACGGCGTATCGATATAGCCGGGGCATACCGTGTTGACGCGGATCAGCGGCGCCAGCGCGCGCGCCAGCGAAAAGGTCATGGTGTTGAGCGCGCCCTTGCTCGCGGCATAGGCGACCGACGAGCCGACGCCGCTGATGCCCGCGACCGACGACACGTTGACCACGGCGGAAGCGTGACCGCTCGCCTTCGCGCCGGCTTCCAGCAGCGACCGCGCCGCCCGGATCATCTGAAAGGGGCCGATGGTGTTGACGCCGAACAGGCGCTGAAAATCCTCCGCCGACAGGCCGTCGAGATTGTCATGCGCCACATGCTTGGTGGTGCCGGCATTGTTGATCAGCGCATCGAGACGTCCCCAGGGTGCCGCCGCCGCGACGATCTTCCTGCAATCCTCGTCGCGGGACACATCGCCCTGCACCACCACCACTTCGGCGCCCGCGTTGCGGCAGAGATCGGCGGTCGCTTCGGCTTCCTTCTGGCTGGATGAATAATTGACGACGATGCGCGCGCCGCCCTTGGCCAGAATGGCCGCGGTCGCCGCCCCCAGGCCGGACGCCGAACCCGTCACAATCGCGCACAAACCATCCTTCGACATCCGCATTTCCTCTTTTTGATTTTGAGCTGACCCGCTGCGGGCGCGATCTACCATATCGCGCGGAACAAGGCCTGCAAATCCGCCAAACTCCGTTGCTGCGGAATTAATTCCAGAATGCGGTCGCGCTTCATGCCGCCGCTCGCAGGCTGCCCTGCGGACATCGGCGCTTGTCATGGCGGTGGCTTTTCCTCATCATGCGGTGCAAGAAAAGACGGCATCCGATGCCTGCGCGAATGGCCGGGCGGATGTGCCAATTCAAGACGGGGAACGCTGTGGCGGAGAGTGAGAACATTGTCGCCGAGACCGCGGAAAAGATATTCGCCGATCTCGCCGATGCCCAGACCATCAACCGCGACAAGAAAGGCGACTGGAAAGCGCCGCTGTGGCAGGCGCTGACCGAGGCCGGCCTGCCGCTGTCCTGGGTGCCGGAGGATTGCGGCGGCTCGGGCGCGAGCCTCGCCGAAGGTTTCAGCGTGTTGAGCGCCGCCGGACGTTTCGCGGTCGCCGTGCCGCTGGCCGAGACCATGCTGGCGGGATGGCTGCTGGCGCAGGCGAAGATCGCCTCGCCCGAAGGCGAGATGACGGTGGCGCCCGCAAGCCCGAAGGACCGCATCACGCTCAACGCCGACGGCACGCTGTCCGGCCGCGCGCGCGGCGTTCCCTTTGCCAAGGCCGCCAAGCATATCGCCGTGCTGGCGAGCGGCGACAGACGGCCTCTCGATCGCGCTGGTCGAGGCGGCGCAAGTGCCGGATCGAGGCCGGCCTCAATCTCGGCGGCGACGGCAACGACACCGTGACGTTCAACAATGTTGCGCCGGTCGCGATCAAGCCGGCGCCGAAAGGCTTTGACCAGACCGCGCTGATGCTGATGGGCGGCGTGGCGCGCAGCCTGCAGATCGCCGGCGCGCTGGAATCGATGCTCGACATCAGCGTGCGCTATTCCAACGAGCGCGTCGCGTTCGAGAAGAAGATCTCGAAATTCCAGGCGGTGCAGCACAATCTGGCGCGGCTCGCCGGCGAGTCGGCGGCGGCACTGGCGGCGGCGACCTCGGCCGCGGATACCATCGCCAACAGCCACGTCGTTCGACGACGCGGTGTTTCTCGAAGCCGCGTCGGCGAAAATCCGCTGCTCGGAGGCCGCCGAAAAGGGCGGCGCGATCGCCCATCAGGTGCATGGCGCGATCGGCTTCACCATCGAGCACATCCTGCATCGCTATAGCTTGCGCGCGCTGGCGTGGCGCGACGATTTCGGCTCCGAAAGCTACTGGGCGGTCGAACTCGGCAAGCTGGTCGCCGCCCGCGGCGCCGACGAATTGTGGCCGCTGGTGGCGTCGCGATGAGCGCACATGGAATAAAGCGCGCGACTTCCCTCACCTCTCCCTTTGGGAGAGGTCGGATCGCGTCAGCGATCCGGGTGAGGGGTTACGCTTCATCGATAGACCTGAACCCCTCACCCCAACCCTCTCCCACAAGGGGAGAGGGAGCACACTGCCGCTGCCGCACGTTCTAAACTCCAACTAACGAGATCAAACATGACCGCAGCCCTCCGTTTCGATCCGATCCGCCTGCCGCCCGAATGCGAGAAGCTGCGCAAGGAAGTGCGCGCCTTCCTCGCCGAGGAAATCGCCGCCGGCACCTTCGATCCGCACAAGCCGCAACCGCGAAGACACCGACGCGCCGGAATTTTCCCGCAGGGTCGGCGAACGCGGCTGGCTCGGCATGACCTGGCCGAAGAAATATGGCGGCCACGAACGCTCCTTCCTCGAGCGCTATGTGGTGACCGAGGAAATGCGCGTCGCCAACGCGCCGACCCGGCGCTTCTTCGTGGCCGACCGGCAGAGCGGCCCGGTGCTGCTGAAATACGCGCCCGAGCACATCAAGATGGACATCCTGCCGCGCATCTGCCGCGGCGAGGTCTGCTTCGCGATCGGCATGAGCGAGCCCAATTCCGGCTCCGACCTGTTCGCGGCCAAGACCAAGGCGACCAAGACCGACGGCGGCTGGCTGATCAACGGCACCAAGATCTGGACCTCGTCGGCGCACATCGCCGATTACATGATCGCGATCTTCCGCACCTCGCCGCCGACCAAGGAAAACCGCCGCCACGGCCTGACGCAGTTCCTGGTCGACATGAAGAAGACGCCGGGCATCAAGGTCAATCCGATCGGCCAGATCACCGGGCAGTTCGAATTCAACGAGGTGGTGTTCACCGACGCCTTCATGCCGGACGATCATGTGCTCGGCGAAATCGACGGCGCCTGGAAGCAGGCGACCAGTCGAGCTCGCCTATGAGCGCTCCGGCCCGGAGCGCTTTCTGGAAACCTATTACGTGCTGACCGAACTGGTGCGCGCGGTCGGCAAGAATCCGGATACCCGCAGCGCCGAAGGCATCGGCCGGCTGGTGGCGCAGTTGCACACCATGCGGCGGATGTCGGTCTCGGTCGCGGGCATGCTGCAGGCCGGCAAGGAGCCGGTGGTGGAAGCCTCGATCGTCAAGGACATCGGCACGGTCTGGGAGCAGCAATTGCCGCACCGGGTGCGCGATCTCGCCGCCTTTGTCGATCCCGACGCCACCAACCACGAGACGCTGGAAGACCAGCTGTCGTTCGCGATCAAGACCGCGCCGAAGCTGACGATCCAGGGCGGCACCACCGAAGTGCTGCGCGGCATCATCGCGCGCGGGCTTGGGATTGCGCTAGATCTTCTTACCTCTCCCTTCGGGAGAGGTCGAATTGCGAAGCAATTCGGGTGAGGGGTTCACGGTCTATCGATAGACCGTAACCCCTCACCCCAACCCTCTCCCACAATGGGAGAGGGAGCGCACCTTCCGCTGTGATGCAGCGAGTTACATCAATTCACGGGAGACACCACATGACCAACTACACAGATATCGGCGTCGAGAAGCACGGCCATGTCGGCCTGATCGAAATCCGCAGCCGCCGCTGAATTTCTTCGACGTCGTCGCTGATCAACCAGATCGCCGACGCGCTGGAGGAATTCGACAACGATATCGAAATCCGCGCCTCGGTGCTCGCCGCGCAAGGCAAGGCGTTCTGCGCCGGCGCCAATTTCGGCGATCCGGCGCGGCAGGCGGCTGAGGAGCGCGCCAAGACCGATCCGGCCTCGAACCTGCCGATCAACCATCTCTACGTCCAGGCCGTGCGCATCTTCCGCAACAAGAAGCCGATCGTCGCCGCCGTGCATGGCGCCGCCATCGGCGGCGGGCTGGGCCTCGCGGTCGCGGCGGATTTTCGCGTCACCTGCCCCGAGGCGCGCTTCGCCGCCAACTTCACCAAGCTCGGCTTTCATCCCGGCTTCGGGCTGACCGCGACGCTTCCCGAACTGGTCGGCAAGAACAACGCCGAGCTGATTTTCTACACCAGCCGCCGCGTCACCGGCGAGGAGGCCACCCGGATGGGCCTCGCCAATGTCTGCGTGCCGCAGGATCAGGTGCGCGCCGAGGCGATGAAGCTCGCCGCCGAGATCGCCGAATGCTCGCCGCTCGGCCTGATCTCGACCCGCGCCACCATGCGCGCCGGCCTCGCCGACCGCGTGCTGGCCGCCACCAACCATGAACTGGTCGAGCAGAACCGGCTGCGCGCGACCGAGGACTTCAAGGAAGGCGTCAAGGCCACCGCCGAGCGCCGCGTCGCGAATTTCAAGGGGCGGTGAATGTCTTCCCTCTCCCGCTTGCGGGAGGAGGGAAGAACGAGCGCGCGCATACGCACTCGCGTCGGCCTGAGCGAGCGCGAGTCGGGGCCCATACCGCGTGATCTCGCGATTTTGAGCAGGTATTAGACGCCCTCTTCGCAAGCGGGACGACCGGGATTATAGGACCCCGCGTTCGCTCGGACGACGTCGACCGGGACTACGACTTCGACCGGCACCACCAGCGCATCGACAATCGTGACGCCCTGCCCCTCCGGATGCACCAGCACCGGATTGATCTCGATCTCCGAAATCTGTTCGCGCAATCCCGCTGCCAGCACCGAAATCTGCGAGATCAATTGCGACAGCGCCGGGACGTCGGCCTTCGCCGCGCCGCGAAACCCGTTCAGCAACGGCGCGGCCTTCAATTCGGCCAGCATCGCGGCGGCCTCAACCGCGCTCACCGGCGCCGGCCGGTAGATCACATCCCTGAACAATTCCGTGGTGATGCCGCCGAGGCCGACCATGACCATCGGCCCGAAGGTCGCGTCCGTCATGGTGCCGACGATGATCTCGACGCCCTTTTTCGCCATCGGGCCGACCAGCACGCCCTGGATCGCGGCATCGGGCCGATGCTTGCGCGCGTTGTCCAGCAGCACCTGATAGGCCGCAAACGCCTCGCCCTTGGTCGCGATATTGACGCGGACGCCGCCGACTTCGCTCTTGTGCGGGATATCGCGCGACTGGATCTTCATCACCAGCGGAAAGCCGACGCGCGCAATCGCGGCATCGAGTTCGTCGCGTTCCGTCACCAGCACTTCGTCCGGCAGCGCCATGCCGGCCTCGCGCAGCAGCGACTTGCTGTCGAATTCGGAGAGTGTCGCGGATTTCAGATGCGCCGAGAGATCGCGGCGCGGCAGCGCCGCCATGTCCGCCGGCGGCGCCAGCCTGAATTTCGAATAGTCCAGCAGCCGCCGCATCGCGACGCCGGCATGGGTCAATCCCGACAGCACGACGACGCCGGATTTCGCGAGCTCGGTGCGCGCGAAGGCCGATGGCAGCGTGTAGGAATAGAACACGATCGGCTTGTTCTGCGCGTCGATCACCGGCTTCAGCTCGGCCTGCTTGAACGGCATCCGCACCTCGCTCGACAGCGACAGCACCACCAGCATCGCGTCGACCTCGTCGGATGCATCGAGCAGGTCGATGCTCTTCTGCAAGCCGCCGCTGTTGACGCCTTGCGCGGTGACATCGATCGGATTGCGCGCCGCGCCATAGGACGGCAGCAGCTTCCTGATTTCGGCCTGGATCGATTCGCCGACAGTTCCGGCACCTGCATGCCCTGCATCGAGACCGTATCCGCGCCCCAGATGCCGGCGCCGCCCGACACCGTCAGGACCGCGACGCGATCGCCCTTCGGCAGCGGATTGGTGGTCAGCACCGCCGCGATGGCGACGGCCTCGTCGAGATCGTTGGAGACGATAAAGCCGTATTTGGCGAACACCGCGTCATAGGCCGCCGACCAGCCGGCCATGCTGGCGGTATGCGAGGCGGCGGCGCGCTCGCCGGCGCCGGAGCGGCCGACCTTGGTGACGATGACGGGCTTTCCGATCTCCGCGGCGCGTTGGGCGGCGGCGAGAAACTTGTCGACGTCGCGGATGCCCTCGATGAACAGCAGGATCACATCGGTGGAGGCATCCTGCACCATGTATTCGAGAAATTCGCCGGCGCCGAGATCGCTTTCGTTGCCGGCGCTGACGCAATAGCTGATCGCAATGCCAAGCGCTTTCGCGCGATGCTTGATCGCAAAGCCGATTCCACCCGACTGCGCGACGATGGCTGCCCGGCGTTTGGTCGCGACCAGCGGCACATGACCCGGCTTGACATCGACGGTCGGGCTGAAGGTCGCCGCGACCTTCTGCACCTCGCTCAGGAATCCTTCGGCGTTGGGACCGGAAATGCGCATGCCGGTCCGTTTCGCCAGCGCGACGATGGCGTCCTGCATCGCTGTGGAATCGCCGCCCTCTTCCGCAAATCCCGACGAGATGATCACCGCGTTCCTGACGCCGGCGGCGGCGCATTGCTCGAGCGCGCCCAGCACCGCGCGCGCCGGAATGATGATGATGGCCAGATCGATCGGCTGGCCGACATCGGCGATCGATGGGTAACATTTCAGCCCGTCGATATCGCCGTAGTTCGGATTGATCGGATAGAGCTCGCCCGGATATTCATTCTTGCGCAGCATCGACAGCAGCCGGCCCGGGATCTTCTCATGATCGCGCGAGGCGCCGATCAGGGCGATGCTGTCGGGCGCAAAGAAGCTGTCGAGCGGATGCGGCATGAAGGGGGAATCCTTTTTATTGTTGTTTAGCACTTCCGTCATGGCCGGGCGCCCGGCCATCCACGTCTTTCTTCCTGCGACCACGCTTCGAGAACGTGGATGCCCGAGGACATCTGCGCGATGACCGCTTCGCGTTAGCCCGGGCATGACGAGCCTAAACAGCGGCCACACTCACCCCACCAGATGAAACGTCACACCCCCGAGCAGAAACGAATCCCCCGACACCGGCTTGCCCCTGGCCCTCGCCGCATGGCGCACCGCGTCGATATCCGCAACCCGGAACGTCAAACCGCTCATGAGGTCGGCCGCGCCCTTGAAAAAGCGGAAGCGGCAATTGGGCAGCATCAGTTCGGGCTCGCCTTCCGCGCCTTTACTTGCCGCAATCCCGATGATCCTGCCCCAATGTTCGGCAAGCGCCTGCGGATCCGGGCTTTCCATCTCGACGCCAATCAAGGCCTGCGTCACGTCCTTGCGGATCGATTTCTGCCAGTCCGGTCCGGCCGGCGGATAGGGTCCCAGAATATCGTCGCTGCCTTCGGTGTGGTTGAACTCGATGAAGGCCGCGCGGCAATCGCGCGGATGCAATTGCACGCCGTGATAGGGCGCGTGATCGATCACGTTGGCGATACGCACGCCGATGGCCTTGGCATGCTCGGCGCGCTCATCGGGATCGTCGCAGCAGAAGATCGCCATATAGCCGCCGCGGCCGCCGGTCTTGTCGATGAAACGCCCCGCCGCGGTGCCGGGCTGGAACGGCGCCACCACTTCCAGCAGGATGGTATCGACCGGCAGCAGCGCGTTCTCGAGGCCGTATTTGGCGACGTTGCCGTCGCGGTAGCAGACGTTGAGGCCCATGATGTCGGCGATATCGCCGACGACGGGTTCGAGTGCGGCGCCACCAGGCAGATCTGCCGCAGCCGCATATAGCCGGCCATGTTCAATGGCCCTGAAACACCGGCTTGCGCTTTTCGACGAAGGCCTTGGCGGCTTCCTTGTGGTCGGCGGTCTCGCCCGAGCGCGAGTGATGGATCGCCTCGGCGTCGAAGCAGGCCTCCAGCGACAGATGCTCGGCGTTGTTGATGTTGCGCTTGATGTAACCGAGCGTCACCGACGGCCCCTGCGCCAGCGACATCGCCAGCTCATGCGCCGCGGCTTCGACTTCGGCATCGGGCACGACACGCGGTCACGATGCCCAGCGCGAGCGCTTCCTGCGCGGTCAGTACCGGCGAAGTCAGATAAAGCTCGCGCGCCTTGGCGCTGCCGAGCATCTGGGTCAGGAAATAGGTGCCGCCGTAATCGCCTGACAATCCGACCTTGGCGAACGCGGTGGTGATCTTGACCGATGCGGAGGCGACGCGCAGATCGCAGGCCAGCGCGATCGAAAGCCCGGCGCCGGCGGCGGCGCCATCGAGCTGCGCCACCACGGGCTTCGGCATCTGGTGCAGAATGCGCGAGACTTCCATGCCGCGCCGCAGATTGGCCATCTTGGCTTCGAACGGCAGCGGCGCCCGCCCCTCCGCCATCGACTTGACATCGCCGCCGACACAGAACGTGCCGCCGGCGCCCTTGAGCAGCACGGCGCGAACCTCGTGATCCTCGGTCGCCCGCCGCGCCGCCTCGACCAGCCCGCGCGTCATGTCCGGATTGAGCGCATTGCGCCGGTCGGGACGGTTCATGGTGATGGTGAGCAGGCCGGATCGAGTTTTTGCAGGACCATGTCGTTCATGAGGTGTTTGCCTTGTTGTTGTCGTCGTCGTCCCTGCGAACGCAGGGACCCATAATCCCGGACGTTCGTCGTTACCCAACCGTCGCGCTCCGTCCGAAACGAAAAGCCGCGGCGTATGGGTCCCCGCGTTCGCGGGGACGACAGCGAGACTCGTCACTTCTTCACCAGCGGGCAGCGCGACAGTTCCAGCGACTGGAACGCCTCGTTGCCGGGAATCGTCGCCAGCAGCTTGTAATCGTCCCAGCGCGCCTTGGATTCCGACGGCTTCTTGACCTCGAACAGATACATGTCGTGCACCATGCGGCCGTCCTCGCGGATGCGGCCGTTCTTGGCGAACATGTCGTTGATCGGGGTGTCCTTCATGATCTTCATCACGGCGGCCGGAATCGGTGGTGCCCGCGGCCTTCACCGCCTTCAGATAATGCATCACCGAGGAATAGACGCCGGCCTGCGCCGAGGTCGGCACCCGCTTGATGCGCTCCATGAAGCGTTTGGAAAAGGCGCGGGTGTCGTCGTTGAGGTCCCAGTAGAAGGCTTCCGCCAGCAAGAGCCCTTGCGCGGTTTCCAGACCGACGCTGTCGATGTCGGTGACGAAGGCCAGCAGCGGCGACATCTTCTGGCCGCCCTTGGTCAGCCCGAATTCGGACGCCTGCTTGATCGCGTTGATGGTGTCGCCGCCGGCATTGGCGAGCCCGATCACCTTGGCCTTCGAGCTTTGCGCCTGCAGCAGGAAGGACGAGAAATCCGAGGTGTTGAGCGGATGCCGCACGCTGCCCAGCACCTTGCCGCCGGATTTCAGCACCACGTTGGTGGTGTCCTTTTCCAGATCCTGCCCGAAGGCATAGTCGGCGGTGAGGAAGAACCAGGTATCGAGGCCGGTCTTGACGGCGGCGAGGCCGGTCACATTGGCCTGCGCGAAAGTGTCGAACACATAGTGCACGGTATAGGGACCGCAGGCTTCGTTGGAGAGCCGGATCGATCCGGGGCCGCTGAACATGATGATCTTGTTGCGCGCTTTCGCGATCTCGCCGGCGGCAAGCGCGGTGGCGGACGCCGCGACGTCGAAGATCATCTCGACGCCCTGGTTGTCGAGCATGTCGCGGGCGATGTTGGCGGCAAGGTCGGCCTTGTTGAGATGATCGGCCGCGATGATCTCGATCTTGCGGCCCAGCACCTCGCCGCCGAAATCCTCCGCCGCCATCTTCGCGGCCATCTCGCTGCCGGGCCCGGTGATGTCGGCGTAGAGCCCGGACATATCGAGGATGCCGCCGAGTTTCAGCGGCGGCTTGCTTTGCGCGAACGCGGAACCGGCCGCAATCGTCAACGCCACGGCGAAAATGCCGGAAATAACCCGTTTCATCAAAGCCTCCCTGCATATGGGGTCGCATTGCCTGCGGCCCATTTTATTTGCGCTAATCATGCCGTAAGCTGTGTGTGGCGGCAAGACGCTCGCCCACGATCACGCCGTCGGTATGCAATCATACCATTTTCCGCAAACCGAACCCCGATCCTCCAAGGAACTTCGGTGGCCTGCCAACCACGCCGGGGATGTGGTACAATACCTCGATGGCGAAGCAGCGAAAAACAGTCTCCAAGGGCGGCAAGGCCGGCGGTTTCGTGGTTGGCCGCGCGCGTTTTGCCAAGATCGGCGCAGTTGAGGGTATCCAACTGACGCAAGCAATGGAAAAACGCGCTTCGGAAGCAAGCCGGAAGGGACTGACGGCCGAGGAATATCGCCGCGCGATCGTTCGCAGCCATCGCAAGGACTAAGCGAGCCGCATGTACGATGCGATCGACGATCCATACACTTACGAAAACTCGACCGTCCTGATAAACAAGCTCGATTTGCGCGAGCAGGCCGAGCTAGACGCGTTCGAGGCGGAAATATCCAGCGCGCGGGTCGATGAACCGCTGCCCGAGGGCAACCTCGATTTTCCACATTACAAGGCCATCCACCATCATCTGTTTCAGGACGTGTACGAATGGGCAGGCACGGCGCGTACCGTTCGCATGTCCAAGGGAGGCAATCCGTTTTGCTTTCCCGAGACATCGAAGCCCAAGCTACGAAGCTGTTTGACGAACTGCAGGCAGACGACTTCCTGCGGAGCCTCGAGGCCCCGGCCTTCGCTGACAAGGCCGCGCATTTTTTGGCGGAGTTAAACGCCATCCACGCCTTCCGCGAAGGCAACGGCCGTTCGCAGCTCACATTCTTCATCCTGTTGGCTGACTACGCCGGTCACCTGATTGATCTCGACCAGCTTGACCCGCTAAAAATGCTGGATGCCATGATCGCCAGCTTTGATGGCGACGAGGCAAAACTTGCAAGCGTTATCAAGGAGCTTATTCGTTGACCTATCCAGGGATTTCCGCCAGCTCGGGGATCACCCCAGCAGCCCCTTCCCCGGGACATGGTTGAGCTCCAGCCGGATGCCATCGGGATCTTCGAACAGCAGCGAATAATATCCTGGCGCCCATTGATCCTCACGCGGCGCGCGAATGATCCTGGTATCGATTAAAATCAGGAAGGCATGCAGCTCGTCGATGTCGGCGCGCTCGCGGGCGCGGAAGCAGAGGTGATGCAGGCCAACGCGGTTCTGCTCAAAGGCTGCGCCTGCATTTTCGGGTGACGGAGCGCGGATCCCGACCCCGGTACGACCGCCGACGCAGTAGTAGATCCCCTCATTGTCCATCACGGGCGTCAGCCCGAGAAACGGCAGCAGCTTGCGATAGAATTCGCGGGAACGTTCGAAATTCGACGCGGTCAGGAAAATATGAGCGATGCCGTTGACTTCCATCTGGCCCTCTTCGTGATCAAGACAATTTCGGATAAAAGCGAATTTTCGGATCGCCGGTCAACACAGCGGAATCGCGTCTTGCATAGAGCAGCGTCATGAAATCGGTACCCGGAACGGCGGCGCGTTATGCCGGATTGGTCGTAACGCTGCCTTGCAGTCTCATGCTTTTCGCCGCGACGGTCGAGCCCGACATGCCGCGGCATGCATGTTCGAACCGCAGGGCGAAGGCCATGTCGCCGCCGTGATCGATGCGCGCACCTTTCGCCTCGACGACGGCCGCGAGGTTCGCCTCGCCGGCATCGAGCCGGTCGACGACCGGCCAAAGCCAACCGCGTCGCGGCGCTGTCGGCGATCGTCGCCGGCCACGACGTGACGTTGCGCGGACCGGACGACACGCCGGATCGTTACGGCCGCCAGCCGGCTTTCGTGTTTCGTCGATGGCTCCGACACTCCCGGTGCAAGAGCCTGCTGCTGGCGCAGGGCGAGGCGCTGGTCTCCGCCGACGTGACCGACAAGGAATGTGCGCCGCAGCCTGATCGCCGCCGAAGCGGAGGCGCGCGGGCCAAACGGGGAACCTGGGCCGATCCCGCGGCCATAAAAAACACGGAAAGTCCCGGCGATATTTTGGCCGGGATCGGGCGGTTTACCGTGGTCGAGGGCAAGGTTTTGTCGGTCCGGCAGGCCGGGGCAACGACTTACCTGAATTTCGGGCGGAACTGGACACGGGACTTTGCTGTGACTATTTCAAGGCGCATGCTAGCGGACGTTCGAGGCGGCCGGAATCGCGCCTAAGTCCCTCGAAAATCGACGGATTCGTGTCCGCGGCTGGGTCGAGGCGCGCGGCGGGCCGCGAATTGAGGTGCTCCGGGTGGGGCAGATTGAACTGGTTGGCGGGAATTAGCTCAGCTCGACGCAATCGCGGGTAGCTGACGTGACGGCGGGTGCGGGACGGCACGAGACGCTGGAATGGGCCGCCGCCTTTGGGCTGCGCCGGTGCTGCTGTGCGCAGGCCTCGCGCTGTCCGCCTGCGGCGATCTCGGCCGGTTCCAGACCGCCGTCGCCGAGCCGCGACAGCCCGGCCGATCAAGCCGGCCCGCACGGTCGCGCAAACGCCGGCCGCCGAGCGCGAGCATGAGCGGATCCTGTCCTCCTATGGCGGCTCCTATGACGATCCGAAGCTGGAAGCCCTGATCGGCCAGACCGTCGACCGGCTGGTCGCGGCTTCCGATCGTCCCGACCAGGCCTACAAGGTGACGATCCTCAATTCCGGCGCGGTGAATGCGTTCGCGCTGCCGACCGGCCAGCTCTATGTGACGCGCGGCCTGATCGCGCTGGCCTGCGACACCTCGGAATTGTCCTCGGTGCTGAGCCACGAGATGGCGCATGTGCTGGCCAAGCACGCCTCGATCCGCGAGGACCAGGCGCGCCAGGCCGCGATCGTCACCCGCGTCGTCACCGACATGGGCAACGATCCCGATCTGACCGCGCTGGCGCTCGCCAAGACCAAGCTGACGATGGCGAGCTTTTCGCGCCAGCAGGAATTCGAGGCCGACGGCATCGGCGTCGGCATTTCGGCGCGCGCCCATTTCGATCCCTATGGCGCGGCGCGCTTCCTGACCGCGATGGAGCGCAATGCCGAACTGAAGGCCGGCAAGACCTCGCTCGATCCGCGCGCGCAGGATTTCCTGTCGTCGCATCCGGCGACGCCCGAGCGCGTGCAGAACGCGCAGAACACCGCCCGGCAATATTCCTCGCCCGAGGGCGGCGAACGCGACCGCGAAACCTATCTCGCCGCCATCGACAACATCGTCTATGGCGAGGACCCGAGCGAAGGCTTCGTCCGCGGCCGGCGCTTCCTGCATCCCAAGCTCGGCTTCACCTTCCAGGCCCCGGAAACCTTCACGCTGGACAATACCGCGCAGGCGGTGATCGGCGTGCGCGAAGGCGGCACGCCAGGCGATGCGCTTCGACGTGGTGCGCGTGCCGGCGGAGCAGACGCTCGGCGACTATCTCAATTCCGGCTGGATGGAGAATGTCGACAAGTCCTCGACCGAGGACATCACCATCAACGGCTTCCCGGCGGCGTCCGCGATCGCGCATGGCGATCAGTGGCAGTTCAAGGTCTATGCGCTGCGCTTCGGCAGCGACGTCTACCGCTTCATTTTCGCCGCGAGGCAGAAGACCACCGAGAGCGACCGCAACGCGCGCGAGACCGTGAATTCGTTCCGCCGCCTGACGCTGGAAGAGATCCAGGCCGCCCGGCCGCTGCGCATCAAGGTCATCAACGTGCAGCCCGGCGATACCGTGGAATCGCTGTCGCACCGCATGGCCGGCGTCGACCGCCCCGCCGAGCGCTTCCGCATCCTCAACGGCCTCGACGCCCACGCCCAGGTCAAGGCGCGCGACCGCGTCAAGATCGTGGTGGACTAAGCACCGCTGTCGTCCGGCCTCCGAGCCGGGACCGGCGTGTTGATGGATTTGGTTGAACCCCTCGATGTCATTCCGGGATGGTGCGCCACGCACCAGACCCGGCAATGCGAGAATTCCGGGTTCGTCGCTGCGCGCCGCCCCGGAATGACGGCTAAACAAAAAGCCCGGTCTCTCGACCGGGCTTTTTAATTTCAGAATCGTGCGAAGCCGCTTACGCGGCTTCGTCCGCGACGGCGGCATCGTCGCCTTCGGCGTCGGCGTCCGTTTCGGCTTCACCGTCGGCCTCGACTTCGGTCTCGGCCTTGGCGCCGCGGCGCGGGCTCTTGGCGAGCTGGCCTTCGATTTCCTTGACCGCTTCGGTTTCCGTCACATGCTGCACGACGGCGATTTCACGCGACAGCCGATCGAGCGCCGCTTCATAGAGCTGGCGTTCGCTGTAGGACTGTTCGGGCTGCGATTCCGAGCGATAGAGATCGCGCACCACTTCGGCGATCGCGACGATATCTCCGGAATTGATCTTGGCTTCGTATTCCTGCGCCCGGCGCGACCACATCGTGCGCTTGACGCGGGCGCGGCCCTTGAGGGTTTCCAGCGCGCGCTTGACCAGCGCCGGCTCCGACAGCTTGCGCATGCCGACATTGGCGACCTTCGCGGTCGGCACCCGCAGCGTCATCTTGTCCTTCATGAAATTGATCACGAACAGTTCAAGCCTGGCGCCGGCGATTTCCTGCTCTTCGATCGCCAGGATCTGGCCAACGCCATGGGCGGGATAGACCACGAATTCGTTGGTCTTGAAGCCCTGGCGCTGGGTCAGAACCTTCTTCGGCTCCTCGACGCGCGGCGCCACGGCCACCGGCTTGGCGGCGGGCTTGCTGGCAACCACAGGCTTGGTCACGACAGGCTTGGCGACGGCTTTGGGGGCAGTCTTGGCGGGGCTTTTTGGAAGCGACCTTCGAAGCAGTGGCCTTCGAACCGGTCGCTTTCGCGGCAGTTTTTGCAGTCTTGTTTGGCATTGCGCTTCTTTTGTTTTTTGAGGATTTGGCAGCCGAGGCCTTGGTGGCTTTCCGGGTATCCTTGGGAGAAGTCCGGGCACGGCCTTTGGTTGCACTGCGGCTGGCCGCAGCGGCTTTTTTGGAACCCTTGGAAGCACTCTTTTTACGCGTTTTCTGTGACACAGCCTGCGCGCGGAACTGCCACGCCCCTGTTCGATGTTTTCACGGGAACCCTTCGGGCCAAAAGTACGCATGGCCGGGTTCGGCTTGTAATGTGCCCAATATAGCACATTTTCCGCAAAAATCAATGATTTACGCCCTGTCGGAGGGCTCCGCGGGCGGTTTCGGCCATATCCCGGGGATTAGGGTTAAGCCCTGCGGCGGATCGGGCCTCACATTGGCTCTGGAAAAGGCAGGACCGGTCAGTCGCCGGTGCCGGGCGCCGGAGAAAAATATTTCTCGAACTTGCCTTCCATGCCCTCGAAATCCTTGGCGTCGGCCGGGGATTCCTTCTTCTGGGTGATGTTGGGCCAGCTCTTGGCGTATTCGGTATTCACTTCGAGCCATTTTTCCAGGCCCGGCTCGGTATCCGGCTTGATGGCGTCGGCGGGGCATTCCGGCTCGCAAACGCCGCAGTCGATGCATTCGTCGGGATGGATGACCAGCATGTTGTCGCCCTCGTAGAAGCAGTCCACGGGGCAGACTTCAACGCAATCGGTATATTTGCATTTGATGCAGGCTTCAGTGACGACGTAAGTCATCCAGGACTCCGGAAGGGGTGGCTCCGAAACGGGTCAATTTTCAGAGTGGTTTGCGTAGCGCAGGAACTGCGCTGCCGCAAGGGAAGCGGAATGCACGGCAGAAGCCGTTTTAAAGCGATGCCGGCTTGCCGACAGATGATCGCTGGCACAGATAGTTATTCCGGCCTGCCCTGCAAATCCTCATAGAGCACGCGCGCGGCGGACGCATCGCCGCGCCGCTCGGAAAATCCGACCACCTTGAGGATGCGCACGCGTGCGGTCGAGCCCGATCGTCAGCACGTCGCCGGCCTTCACGGCATGGCCCGGCGCCTTCTCGCGCACGCCGTTGATGCGGACATGGCCGGCCTCGACCAGCGCGGCAGCGCTGGTGCGGGCTTTCACCACCCGCGCATGCCACAGCCATTTATCGAGACGCTGACGCTCCAAAGACACCTCACTGCGAGGACGTGTCACTGCGCGAGTCTTCAGTCCTTGCGGCCGGCGGCGAGCTGTTCTCTGCAGCGCCGCCAGTTTGGCGAACGGCGAATTGGGATCGGCGGGGCGGTCGCGTTCGCGCGGTGCGGCGCTGGTGGCCCACGGCCGATGCGACGGACCGCTGTCGCGCTTGTCGCGGCACCGCCCTTGTCGCGGCCGAAATCGCGATTGCCCTTGTCGCGCCCGCCGCCGAATTTGCCTTTGTCCCTTGTCCTTGCCGTCGCGGCCCTTGCTCGTCCCTGCCCTTGCCCTGGAAGCGTTCGCGCGGCGGACGGTCGCCGCGTCTTCCGCTTGTCTCGCGAGCTCGCGCGCCGGCGCGCCCTCGGCCGGAGCAGCAGCGGCGTTGGCCTCGACCGGCGCATCGGTGCGGGGCTTGCGGAAATCCTTGTTGCGCTCGCGGCGTCCGCGGCCATGCCGCTCGCGCCTGGCGCCGTCGGCGGCAGCTTCGCCTTGGCGGCAACCGGCGCTGCGCCATCCGCGGCGGCGACGTTTGCGGACGATCCTGATGGCGCGGGACGGTTGCGATCGTGACGCGGCCGGCGTTCTTCGGAACGGCCGCCGGGCCGCCAGACTTCGACCAGTTCAGGTGCGGCGGCTGGCGCATCGGCTGCAGCAGCCGCCTGCTCGGCAGGCGCATCGGCGCTGCGGCAACCGGCTCGGCCGCCATCGCCACCGGCTCAGCCGGTTCAGCATCGCCGGCGATAGCGGGCTCTGCCGCCGCTTCAACCGCGGGCTGCTCCGACGGCGTTTCCACCGCCGGCGGCTTCTGACTGCCTCCGCCACACGCAACAGCTTCGCTCTCGCTGGGTGCTCGGAGAACGCGATATCGGGCAGCAATGTTGCGGATGACGTTGCAGCCTGTTCGCCCGTTTCGCGTCTCCGCGGCAACTTCAACAGATGCGCTTTCAGATGATGCTGCTTCGCGCAGGCGCGGCTTCCACCGGTTCCGGCTTCGGCGGCAGCGGCGGCGCGCTTCTCCATGCGATAGCCGAGCGCGCGCAGCACCGAGGCGAAATCCTCGCCGGCCGAACCGGTCAGCGACGTCATCGCCTGCGTCACCACAAAACCGCGGCCATCGAACGCGCCGGCAGGCTTTGGGCCCGGCGAGCCTTCGCGCCACGCCAGCGCCGGGCGGATCAGATCGGCCAGCCGCTCCAGGATATCGACCCGCACCGCGCGCTCGCCGCATTGCCGGTAGCCGAGCACGCGATAGGCATCGCGATCGAGCGCCTTGTCGACCGCGAACGACGTGCGGCCCGAACTCGCCAGATGCTGCGCGCCCGACAGCGCCGACATGTCGACATTGTCGAGCTTCAGCGCCCACAACAGCGAGGCCAGCGCGCGCGCCGCCGGCTTGAGCAGCGGCGGCACATAGATGTGATAGGCGCCGAAGCGCACGCCGTATTTGCGCAAAGACGCCCGCGACGGCTGGTCGAGATCCTTCATCTCGGCCGCGATCTTCGAGCGCTCGAGCACGCCGAGCGCCTCGATCAGCTGGAACGCGATGCCGCGCGCGATGCCGGTGATGTCCTCGGCCTTGTGCAGGTCGAACAGCGGCCCCAGCAGCTTTTCGATATGCGTCTTCAGCCACAGATCGAGCCGCGTCTGCACGGCGTCGCGCGGCGCACCGCTGAGACGTTCGTCGGCAATGATGCGCAGCCGCGGATGCAGCACGTCGTCGGCCGCGACCAGCCTGGCCACCGCGTCGCCGGTCCAGCGGATGGTGCCGTCGGAGGTCAGCAGGAACTGCTCGTCGGGCGCGGCGGCGAGTTTCTCGGCGCGCGCGTCGATCTCGCCGGCCAGCGCCTTCAGCGCGGTCGCCTGCAACGCCTTGGCATCGGAGCCGGCTTCCGCCGCTTCGGGCGCGAAGGTAAAACCGTCGAGGCGGCCGATCACATGGCCCTCCACAGTCACTTCGCCGGTCTTGCCGATTTCCGTATTCAAAACAGTGTTCTCCCGCAGGCGGCGCATCAATACACTGGTACGGCGGTCAACGAAACGCTCCGTGAGCCGTTCATGCAGCGCATCGGACAATTTATTTTCAATATCGCGGGCTAAACCCTGCCAATGCTCGGGGTCGGCCAGCCAGTCCGGGCGATTGGCGACGAAGGTCCAGGTCCGGATATGCGCGATCCGGTTCGACAGCGTGTCGATATCGCCGTCGGTGCGGTCGGCCTGGTCGATCTGGGCGGCAAACCAGGCGTCGGGGATCCTGCCCTTCTGCATCAGGAAGCCGAACAGCGTCGTCACCAGTTCCGCATGCGCGGCGGGCGCGACCTTGCGGTAATCCGGGACCTGGCAGGCGTCCCACAGCCGTTCCACGGCGGCGGCGCCCACCGCCATCTCGCGCACATCGGCGTCGCGCGCGGCATGATCGAGCACGCGCAGATCCTCGGCGATCGGCGCCCGGGTCAGCGCGTCATGGGTCGGCGTCTGCGCCAATGACACTTGCAGGGCGCCGAGCGAGGAGAAATCCAGTTTGGCGTTCCGCCATTGCAGCACCTTGACGCTTTCAAAGGTGTGGTTCTGCAGCGCGTTCACCAGTTCCGGCTCGAACGGCGCGCAGCGCCCGGTGGTGCCGAACGTGCCGTCGCGGGTGGCGCGGCCCGGCGCGGCCGGCGATCTGCGCGAATTCCGACGGGTTGAGCCGGCGGAACTGATAGCCGTCATATTTGCGGTCGGAGGCGAACGCGACATGATCGACGTCGAGGTTCAGCCCCATGCCGACCGCGTCGGTGGCGACGAGATAATCGACGTCGCCGGACTGGAACATCGCCACCTGCGCGTTGCGGGTGCGCGGGCTCAGCGAGCCCAGCACCACGGCTGCGCCGCCATGCTGGCGGCGGATCAGCTCCGCAATGGCGTAGACCTCGTCGGCCGAGAACGCCACGATCGCGGTGCGGCGCGGCTGCCGGGTGATCTTGCGGTCGCCGGCGAATTCAAGCTGCGACAGCCGCGGCCGGGTGACGATGGACGCGCCGGGCAGCAGCCGCTCGATGATCGGGCGCATGGTGGCCGCGCCCAAGCAACAGCGTCTCGTCGCGGCCGCGGCGGTGCAGGATGCGGTCGGTGAAGACATGGCCGCGTTCGAGATCGGCCGCGATCTGGATTTCATCGACCGCGAGAAACGAGACGTCGATATCCCGCGGCATCGCCTCCACGGTGGAGACCCAGAACCGCGCCTTCGGCGGTTTGATCTTCTCCTCGCCGGTGATCAGCGCCACCGAATCCGCGCCGGCGCGGTCGACGATCTTGTTGTAGACCTCGCGCGCGAGCAGCCGCAGCGGCAGGCCGATGATCCCCGAGGAATGCGCCAGCATCCGTTCGATGGCGAGATGGGTCTTGCCGGTGTTGGTGGGACCGAGCACCGCGGTGACGCCGGAGCCTGGAGCCCGTTCGTTGGCGAACGGAGGGGCGGAAGAAGAAAAGGCCATTTTTACTGGGTTTCTGCGTCGCCGTTATTTCAGAACTGTTTCACAATGCGACGCCTGCAAGTCGCGGCTTAAGCCTTGGGAACGGTTGCGGAACATATCGCGCCCGAATCGCTGACTCGGCCCCAACTCCTGCTCTGTTCACCGCAACATCTCGCGTTATTGCCTGCTGCGCGATACTAGATCAAGTTTGAAGCGGCCTCACAAGCGGCGGTTTCGTGGCGAATTCGTTAAAGTCGGAGTTGAATCAGAAGCGATCAAGAGTCAAGCGATGAGTCGTTCCTTTCGACAATCCCGATGCCGCGACCCCTCTCCCCAACCCTCCCCCACAAGGGGGGAGGGAGCGATAGAGTTTCGCGGAACGCATTCATCGGCCTGCACTGTTCTTTCTGATACGCGATGAAGTTTTTGAACACCCGGTGGATGTCGGCTCCCTCCCCCCTTGTGGGGGAGGGTGGGGAGAGGGGTAGCCGCAAGCGAACTGTGCGCGTGAGCCCTCGCTCGCGCCGAACGCGAAGCCTCACTGCGTCTTCGCCACCCGCGGCGGGGTGGCCTGGGTGATGAACTGGGTGGCTTGCAGCATGGCGAGGCCGAGCGGGGTCGGGATCACCATGCGGAACGGCACCAGGATGCGGGTGCCGGCGACCGGCGCGAAGGCGATTTCGATGTTGCGCTGGGCGGAGAGATATTTGATCACCGGCCGGTCGGGGATATAGCCCGCCACCGGCGTGAAATAGATCGCGCACACCACGACCGGGCCCTGATAGCCCTTTTCGGCGCGCACGGTTTCCATGCGCTTGAAGTCGAGCTTGAGGTCGTAGCGCATGCGGCCGTCGAAGATGGCAGCGCCGGTGCGGCAGGCATCCGGCGTCAGCACCTCGCCGGTGCCGGGCACGCGCAGCAGCGAGCCGGTCATCGGATCGTAGACGCCGCGGCGATGCGCATCGGTGATCGGCAAGCCGGTCGGGATCGACCGGCGGCTCCGGCTCGATCGCGAATTCCTTGATGGTGCCGTTCGACAGCACCATGTGGATGGCTTCGGATTTTTTCGAGGTCGTGGTGGTGGCCGAATAATTGGTCGCCACCAGCGCGCCATTGACGACGCGGCCCTGCGAGGCGCCGGTGCCGGAGCCGCCGGCGAAAGCCTTCAGCAGTCCCGAGGTGCCGCCGAACGCGGCGGCGGCGAACTGGTCGTCCCCGATATCGATGGTCCAGGCGCCCTTGCCGACGGGAATGCCGGCCAGTGTCGCCTCATACCGCGCTTCGAGCCGGCCCTGCGCGAACGCAGGCGCCTGCGGCGCCAGCAGCAGGATGCAGCGGCGCACAGGCCACCCAGCAGCCCGCCATGCCGATCGGCGTCGGCCGGGGCGAAATCATGCTGTACGGTTTCACGTGGAGGCAGTCCTGCTGTGCGCGCAATGTTGGTTTCATTTAAGCCGAAAAGTCCGGCAAACAACGCGCATTCCGCAAAAAATGGTCAGCGGTTTTGCAATTCCGAATACGCGTAAATCGAGGATCGGCGTGCTTTGGACGCAAAACGCTGGCTGGGCCGCCGCAACCCCCTGATGTCGGCGGCGAATGCGCCGATAATATGATGCAACAAGGCGCCGCGAAACGCCTCGCGAACCGGCCTTTGCCATGACTATTCAGATACCCGCAATCCGCGCCAAAACCTTGACGCCCCGCCGCTCTCCCCCTATACGTCCGCGGTTCCCTGGATGGACGTGAATTTGGACCCCCAGCGCCGCGCCTGTGAGAGGCACGGAAAAGCCGGGATGGAAGAGGATTTTCGTACGATGTCGCGGCGCTGCGAACTGACGGCCAAGGGCCCGCTGGTGGGCCACAAGGTGAGCCACTCCAATATCAAGACCAAGCGCCGGTTCCTGCCGAACCTGTGCAACGTCACCTTCATTTCGGACGCGCTCGGCCGCAACGTGCGCCTGCGCGTCTCGACCAACGCCATCAAGAGCGTCGACCACCGCGGCGGCCTCGATGCCTTCCTGATCAAGGCCAAGGCCGACGTGCTCTCGCCCCGCGCGCTGGAGCTGAAGCGCGCGATCGAGAAGAAGCTGCCGAAGGCGGAGTTCGTGAAGAAGGCGAGCTGAGGCGGGGATCGCTTTAGCTGCGGTTTAGCGGTTGAGAGTTTTGGATGGCCGGGTCGAAAGACCCGGCTGTTTTTTTTGACCTACAACTTGACATGTGTAATGAGTTGCATTACATCGTGACACATGGAATTTTCTGCGAAACAATCTGCAGGTTCGATTGGAGGATGGCCCGCCGCCCCGGGGGTCCTCCAATTTCAGTTCGCAGTCGAGTTCGAGCTTCCCCACAATCAGCTTCCCGGCTGGCGGCTGCACGCTCGGAAACGGCGGCAGTGGCGTTGTCTGCAGCAACCCTATTTCCATAAGCCGCTTGGGCGTTTCCTGCCATACCTCTAGTTACATAAGCGGCGGATTGTGCGGCTCACTCCCACAACTCAATTTTAACGAGCGGTGGACACGAGTTTTCTCAACACCATCTCACCAAAAGTAGACTCTTCCTGCACTAACCTCATTTTGTTAAACGGGACCTCCAACATTTCTCCCGACAATTCCGTTTTCTTCGGTGGGAACTCCAACGGGTTTAGTAACTGCTTTCTTGGTGGCTTTGGTGCCAACAATGGCGTCAATACTTGCGACGTTCAGTTTACGACTTCGTCATTGGCAGCGTGCATAATTGAAGCTAAACCGACGGTACTCGCGCAAAACCTTACTAGGTACTTGAACGCCTGGGACAGTCGGCGGGATGCACTGTACTCCAATGCTCATGAAGTAGCTAAAATATACGATGATGAGTTATTTTCTCAGCGTCGGTTTTGGGAGTTTTATCGGAAAGTCGATCGTTACTCAGTAGAGTTGGCTGGTTCTATATCGCCGACTTTAGCGGAAGTTCGTGAGAAAAGTCCTTTTTCGCTTATTGAACACTCTCAACTTTCAGCGCGCCAAATTGAGAGCATCTTCGAGCGCGTACTTTCTAGCCTTGAAGGAAATCAAGAAGACGCTTTTGGGTTGGTATTCGCCGTACGCGAAACACTAAGGCAGGAGATTGAACGTCTATCGTATTTCCGTTTTATAGAAGGGTTAGAAGTAGCTTTATCAATCGTGGAAAGTGTCCGCGATCGAATTTTATCCCTTGCTATCAGAACCGGAACTTCACCCCCAGCAGTCGCAAGCAAGCGTCCTGCTGGACGCAAAGCACTATTGGATATTCAAGCTTTGCAGGTGAACCATGCATCGATTCGCGGACAAAAAGACCGAACTTATCTACCTAACTCAATTTGCCAGAGGCGTGCGGCAACACGTATCAGTGGAAGCGCACAAGGCCATCCGCCTCCTCGTGGTCTGTTGCAGCCATCAAGACGTGTCGGTTATCGGGCCCATTTTCCGATGGCGAAAAGAACCTGGCCTTTATGGTCTTCATATCGAAGGCAAGTGGTTCGTGACCTTTCGCTGGTCGGATGACTTTGGCGCATATCAAATCCTTCTAGAGAGACGGCAGGCGTTCGGATGACATCGACGAAATATGTTTTGGCTCCTCCAATTTCTCCAGGATACGTCTTGAGAAAGTACATCCTGAAGGAAGAGATTAGTCAGGATGCCCTCGCCAAGGCCTTGGATGTATCTCGATTTTCTGTCAATCAAATCATCAACGAAAAGCGAGCAGTCACGCCTGAAATGGCTTTGCGGCTCGCGCGCGTAATTAGCACAACTCCAGAATTTTGGCTCAAATTACAGCGCGAGGTTGACCTTTACAGTGTACGCATGAAGATCGGGGCAAAACTTGAAAGACTTCCTGTACTGAGACACGCGAAAAAGGAGAGTGAGCTTTATCGAGAGGCTTGAACTCGCCTACTCCGCGAGCAAGTGCATTTGCCGCGACGGATTGAGGACGCACTATGTTTAGGTCCATCACTGTTGCACAAAAAACGGTCGACGCTGGCAGCATAGCCGAAGCTCTAGTGTATTATGGTAAAACTGATTTAGTGGTACGTGGCGGAACATTGATTCCTCTCGTCAAAGCCTTCAGCTTTCGTGCACTAATGCGCGCAATTGAAATGGGCTTGATTCAGCTCACCTACGAAGTTGCCGCACACGTGGTCATCACCAATAAGGCTCCTTCCGAAGTTCACGGTTTTGCTATAGCGGGGAAACAAGCTCCAAGAGCAAACGTACGATGTCGGCGGCCGAGCAGATTGAATTGCAGATCATGCGGGAGTTGGGAAGATCATCAGAGACACGTGCACAAGCACGACTCCTTGCCCAACACGTGAAAGAGAGAACCCAGGTTGAGAGCGTCTTGCACGCCATCAGACCCAAATTATGGACAAGCCGTATCTCGAAAGGTGCTTTCGCGAAGCGCTCCGAACACTCGTGCCTGAATACAATGTCCCAAACCACTTAGGATTGGACGTATTCGATACCGGCCAAGGCTTCGCTATATTCACGAATTTGAATTTCGATGAAATCAATCGGATTTATCATCAGACTGTCCCGGTTGAACATTCCAGTCTGAACATTGCAGCGTTATTGGCTCGGATGTTGGAAGCTGAGAAAGAATTGGATTTTGCAGGTAAATGCGACGATGACTTGTGGCTAGATGAAACGGACGCCGCTATGCGGAGGCTTCGCATCAATGCTATTGTGAACCGGACCATAGCACCTATTGAGCGAAATAGACTATTTTCAACGCGTGGAGTTTGAAGGACGCTCCTTTCGAGCGGCTATCAATTCCGGCGAGCGGAGTATTTTAGAACTATTGGATTTGCTTGAGCAGGACGACGCCAGAAAATTTAAGGATTGGCTATCTAAGCAACCTCCAACTGGAGCACTTATCAAAGAGTACGATAGAGCGATCTTTTCGGACAGAGGCTGGACAAAACAGTTACCATTCAAAACAGGCAAGCTGATGGTGTTTGCGGGCATTGGCGCGGGCTTAGGGTACGCCGAGGGGATGTTGAGTTTGGGCGCCGCTGCTGGTGTAGCGGCGAGCTACATGACTAACCTTGCCGTTGGTGCAAGCGACGAGGGATTGACCGCAACATTAGCAAAGGGCTGGCGGCCAAATCAGTTTATCGAAGAAGCCTGCAGCTGAGTTTGTGCGAGGCAAGCGAGATAGCTGAGTGGACACTATAACGCTCGGCGTCGCGTTCGACATGAGCGGCAATTCAGGACCACCCCTTTCATGTTTCCCGGCGCGGAATACGATTGCGATCCGGAACGGTAGCGGACAGCTCTCTTAACTTTGCTAGTGGAAACGACAGCAATTGTTCGCCGATACCTTGCCTATGTCCATAGTGATCGGCGATGACGTATCCAGGGCCGTTAAAAATAACGTCATAGGTGCCATCCCAGTTCAATTTGAGACCTAGATAATAATCCGGGATCGAACGGAATGTTAGGCTCTCCTTGAAGGTGGCTTTGATTTGGACGTTCCGACCGTCGGATGTTTCCCCGTCATGTCGAGATCGCGAAGTTTCATCTAATTTTATATCGAATTCCGCGGCTGCAACTATTTCGCCGATATCTCCTACCAATCGACCATCGATGGTAAATTTTCGATTCGAAAACGATTCTCGCAGGATGCCAATCCCTTCAAGAATTAGCTTGAGTCCCTTTGCAATATTTTCTTGTGCCATTTTTTTCCTCGCATAAAAACTATCGGCGTAGCAGAGTAGTTGAGATTGAAGTTGGAATCCTGATCTCACACCTCGATCCCCAGCAGCCTCCCCGCCGTGCGCCCGAGGATATCGGCCTTTCTCGTCGTCGCTCAGCGCGTCGTCGCAAAGATGTGGTCGACCGGATGCAACTGCCAGGGGAACGGATAGTCGCTGCCGAGCACGATCTGGCCGGCGCCGACCTGCGCCGCGAGATGGCGCAGCGCTTCCGGCGTGAACACCAGCGAATCGAAATAGATCTGCTTGAGATATTCGGTCGGCTGCTTCTTGAGCTTGATTCGGGGTTGCAGCCGCCGGGATTGACCAGGCAGGCATGGTCGGAGCGGTCGGCATAGGACGGCAGGAAGCCGCCGCCATGGGCGGCGATCACCTTCAGCTTCGGAAAGCGGTCGAAGGTGCCCTCGAAGATCAGGTGCGACAGCGCGATCGTGGTCTCGAGCGGATAGGCGATCGCGTTGGCGAGCCAGCCATTGCCGGCGAGCTGCTTGTTGAGTTCGGGCATGCCCTGCGGATGGATGAACAGCGAGCGCGCCGAGTTCTTCCGCCTTGGCCCACACCGGGTTAAATTTCGGGTCGGAGAACGCCTCGCCATTGACGATGCCGCCGATCGCGGCGCCCTTCAGTCCCTGCTTCTTCACCGCGGTCTCCAGTTCCTGCACGGCAAGATCGGGCGCCTGCAGGGTCAGCGAGGCGAAGCCGCGAAGCGGTCGGGCTTGGCGGCGCAGAGTTCGGCGAGCTTCTCGTTCTGGATCTTCACGATCTGGGCGGCGAGATCGCGGTCGCGGCCGTACCAGTACGGATTGATCGACAGCACCTCCATGTCGACCGCCTGCGCGTCCATCGCGTCGAGCCGCGTGGTCGATGTCGATGACCGCCTCATTCGGCGCCGCGCACCGGCGATCGGCGGCGCATCGGGCCGAGCAGCTTCGCGGCGTCCGGGATCACGCAATGGGCGTGCACGTCGATGGTCTTGACCCGCTTGCCGGCCACCGTCACCGGCAGCTTCGGCCTGCGATGGCGTTTGCGCGTGCGCGCTGCGCAGCAGGCCGCAGACCGCAGAACATGATGCCGGTGGCGGCGGCAGCGCCGCCTCGCAGAAAATCACGGCGGGTGGTCATGGTGGTTTCTCCCCAGTTTGTGTTTCTTGTTTGTTGGCAGGGTCATGGCCGCCAAGCTGGATGGGACGGCCAGCGTATGGATAGGATTTGTCGTTATGCATCCGCAGCGCACTTCAGAAACCTCGTCCGCTGCGGGGGAGGGCGCCACGCCACGGAGCTTGGCGGGTGAAAGAAAGCTCTTGAACGGCCGGCTGTGCGGACTGCGAGCCCGCCGCGTATGGTCCCCCGCAGCGGGCGGGGACACCGTTGCGCCGAGATAGCCCGCATCACCCAAAAATCGCTCTGTCGGGCAAATCAGCAAAACCTGTCAAGCCCCTCGGATATCCGATCGTGCTGCAACACCGGATCGGCAAGGAGAAAGCGGACGCGCTCGCCGCGAACGGGGCGGTCTGGCTGACTACATATTACGATGAAGACGGCAAGCTGATACGCGTCGTCAAAATGTACCGCGGCGAATTGTTTTTCGAATATCTCTATACCTACCATCCGAACGGAAGGCTGAAGAGCGCGCGTGTCACGCGCGGCGGGCGGGTAACCGTGCTGGAATATGATGCGCGGGGCCGCAGGGTTTCGGACGCCATGATTGCGTTTTGAGATCGGCACGGGGACGCATCGCTGATTTGGTCATTTCCTGTCAAGCCCCCTGGCGAAAAATATTCTGCTTTTCAGAACCTCCGAATCAGATGTACATCTTTCCCCGTCCCGCCCCATCCAGAGGGGCGTTTCGCGATCGTCACGGACGTTGGCGGCGGGATGCGGTGGACGCGGACGGTGCGCTAGACGAGCGGTGCCGACGCGGACGGCGAAATCGTGTGGTCCTGACACCCTCACGCCGGTGTCAAGTTGGCGAAGACAAATCGCTGGCGACGGTGGCAACAGAGCGGGGCTCGCCGGGGAGACCACGTATAAGCCGTAAACCATTACGCGGGGAATGCCGGGTGATTCCGGTGTAACCGTGGTGGACTAACTCGTGTGCTTTTCTACTTTCTGCACGCGAGGCTGCGGGTGCATCGAGCGCCCGGCATTCCCTGCGCCCTCCTTGGGGCGGAAGTTAATTGCATACCCCGGACAATTCATGTCGCGGGAACGCGGAAGTGTGTTTGCTTTCACCTCGCCCCGCTTGCGGGGAGAGGTCGGAGGCGCAGCGCCAGCGAAGTCTCCGGGTGAGGGGGACACTCCGCGAGTCCTGGTCTGTCGAGAGTCCCCCTCACCCGCGCGCAAGATGCGCGCGACCTCTCCCCGCAAGCGGGGGCGAGGTGAAGAATGCAGCGCTGTTTGAAAGTTGAATCGATGCACCGTCATCCTGGCCTCCGAGCCGGGACCCATAACCACCGGTTTTGGTCGTTAGAGAAAGTCGTTCAACAGCAACTCCAACCGCGAGGCCGCGGCGTATGGGTCCCGGCTCGGAGGCCGGGACGACGGGTGAGATATTGCCGCCTACTCACCTCGCCCCGAACGTCGTGGCGCCGAACAGCGCTTTCTGGGTCGAGGGTTGCGAGCGCCAATATTGCGGCGGGGCTTCGACGGTGCCGCCGAGTTCGGCGGCGGCGTGCCAGCCCCAGCGCGGGTCGTAGAGCATGCCGCGCGCCAGCGCGACCATGTCGGCCTTGCCCGAGGCGACGATCTCTTCGGCCTGCTTGCCTTCAGTGATCAGGCCGACCGCCATGGTGGTGAGGCCGGTGGCTTCCTTGATGCCTTGCGCCAGCGGCACCTGGTAGCCGGGGCCGAGCGGAATCTTCTGCAGCGGCGACACGCCGCCGGAGGACGCGTCGATCCAGTCGACGCCGCGCTGTTTCAATTCCTTTGCGAGTTCGATGGTCTGCGCGAGATCCCAGCCGCCCTCGACCCAATCGGTCGCCGAGACCTTGACGCCGACCGGCTTGTGATCCGGAAACACCGCGCGCACCGCGTCGAACACTTCGAGCGGATAGCGCATGCGATTTTGCAAGGAGCCGCCATATCGATCGGTGCGCTTGTTGGCGATCGGCGACAGGAACTGATGCAAGAGATAGCCGTGCGCGAAATGCAGCTCCAACGCGTCGATGCCGAGCCGCTCGGCGCGCCTGGCCGCATCGACGAACGCCTCGCGCACGCGCGTCAGCCCCGCCGCGTCGAGCGCCAGCGGCGCCATCTCGCCTTCCTTGTGCGGCACCGCCGACGGCGCCTCGGTCTGCCAGCCGCCTTGCGCCAACGGGATCTGCTGGCCGCCGTCCCACGGCGTGTGGCTCGAGCCCTTGCGGCCGGCATGGGCGAGCTGCATCGCGATTGTGGTCTGCGAATGCTTGCGGACCGAGGCGAGGATCGGCTTCAGCGCGGCTTCATTGGCGTCGCTGTAAAGCCCGAGGCAGCCCGGCGTGATGCGGCCGATCGCCTCGACATGGGTGGCCTCGATGCAGAACATCGCCGCCCCCGACAGCGCCAGCGTGTTGATATGCGTGAAGTGCCAGTCATTGGCGTCGCCGTTCACGGCCGAATACTGGCACATCGGCGCCACCATGATGCGGTTGGGCAGCGTCAGGCCGCGCAGCGTGATCGGGGAGAACAGAGCGCTCATGAGGGAGATTCCGGATGGGAGGGGAAATGTTGCGCATCTGTCTAGCGGGATGGCGGGGTTAGCTCAACTGCCACCCACGCGCGTCGTCCCTGCAAAGCAGGGACCCATAACCACCGGCTTAAATGGGAAAAGCGTGATGTTTGACAACATCGCCCAATCGCGCGTGCACGGAGTATGGGTCCCTGCTTTCGCAGGGACGACGAGGGAGCGGCGAAAGCTACTGCTTGATCCCCGCCGCCCTGATCACAGTGATGTTCGCGGCAGTTTCCTGCGCCACGAGTTCGTCCATCTGCGAGGGCGTCATCGGCATCGGCTCGACGCCAAGCTGCTTCAGGCTCGCCTGCATCGCCGGATCGTTCAGCACCCGGATGCCGGCGTCGTGAAACCTGTCGACGATCTCGCGCGGCGTCTTGGCCGGCATGAACACGCCGAACCAGATCTGGCTGTCGGCGTTTTTCAATCCCGCTTCCCGCAGCGTCGGCACATCGGGCAGATCGGCCACGCGCTGCGGCGTCGAGACCACCAGCGCACGCACCTTGCCTTCCCGGATCAGCGGCAACGCGGTCGCGAGCGGGCAGAAATAGAAATCGATGCGGCCGCCGAGAATATCGGTGATCACCTCGGCGCCGCCGCGATAGGGCATGTGGGTCGCGTCGACGCCGGCGGCGAGGCGGAATTTCTCGGCGCTGATATGCACCGCGCTGCCGATGCCGACCGAACCGAACGAGATCGAGCCGGGTTTGGCTTTGGCCTCGGCGATGAAATCCTGCACGGTCTTCCACGGCCGCGTCACCGGCACGATCATCACATTGGCGCTGGAGCCGATCATCAGCACCGAGGCGAGGTCTTTGGTGGCGTCGAAGGTGAGATCCGGGAAGATCGCGGGCGCAATCGTCAGCGCCGAGGAATTGGCGAGGATGCTGTAGCCGTCGGGATCGGCCTTCACCACCGCCGCGGTGCCGAGCGAGCCGCCGGCGCCGGCGCTTGTTCTCGATCACGATCGGCTGGCCGAGCTCGGCCGCCAGCCGATCGAAAAACACCCGCGGCACCACATCGGCCGCGCTGCCGGCGCCGAACGGTATCGTCGCCTTGATCAGATGCGACGGCCAGGTTTCGGCGTGCGCGATGGCGACGATGAGCAGGCTTGCAAGAACGAGCAGCCGGGAGGTGCGTGTGAACATCAATGGCTCCGGATTTGTCAGTCGCAACGTTGCAAGAAGCGTTCCGCATCTCCCGTCGTCCCGGCGAAGGACGCGGCTTATGGGTTCCGGCGTTCGCCGGAACGACGGATCACTCCACCAGCGTGAACTGCAGCAGCAAGGTGCGCTGGAGCAGCGAGAAATTGTCGTCGGAGATCATGGTCAGCACGGTGTCGCCCTCCGGCGTGACATGGGCGTCGATGCCTTCCATGTTGTCGATCTCGTTGCCGAGATCGGCATCGAAGATGGCGGGGCCGTCGACCACCGCGCCCGGCGCGACCGAGGCCAGCGGGATGCGGCGGATGCGGATGCCGATGCCGGAGAGCCAGGAGAATTTCCGCTCCAGGATCAGCAGATCGCCGGACGGCAGCAGCACCGCGTCGCTGATGTCGAAATTGTCGGTGCGGCGGACCGCGAACTGGCCCGGCGTCTTGCCGCCGACCAGAAAGGCGATCAGGTTGCCGTCGCGGATCGAGGCCGCGCTCGGACATCGCGATCAGCGTGCCCGCCAGCGGCAGGCCCTTCGGCACGAACACCAGCGCTTCCAGCCCCTTGTTGAACGGCAGCTTGCTCGCCGCCGGCGGCAGCGGCACCACCTCGCCGAGCGCGCGGGTAAAGCCTTTGGCGAAATCGAAGCGCAGCACCTGGTTGACGCGCTCGAGGCCGATATAGACGAACTGCGCCGTCGAGCGCGATCGATTCCGAATCGAACCAGCCGCGCGTGGTGATCGGCTTGCCGTCGGCGCCCGAGCATCGGCGCGGCCTCGACATCGGCAAGCCCGGTCATCTCGCCGCCCTGATAGACGATGCGGCCGGTGAACCAGCTGCCCTTGTCGCTGAAGGAGATGAAGCGCTCGCCTTTGGCATCGAGCCGCAGTCCCGACAGCCCGCCAAAGCCGCGGAAGCCGGAGGTCAGCACCAGCCCGCTGCGATATTCCAGCGAGCCGAACCGCACGCGGCGTGCGGTCGCTGCTGTCGAACGACGGAATCGGCCGCGCCTTGACCTCGATCGAGACCGGCGCGGTGACGGAGAATTCGTCCGGCGGGATCGGCTTCTGCGCACGGCGCGTGGGATGATCGCGGCCGCCGCAAGCCCCGCCGCCGTCGATTTCAGCAAGCGGCGGCGGGAGAGTCACACGCGGCAAGGAAGCCTCATGTGAAACAGACTCACCGTCATTCCGGGGCGCGCGCCAGCGCGAACCGGCAGAGATCGGTCGAGCTCCCGGATCGGGTTCGTGTTCGCACGCCGGAATGACGACGCTTACGAATGCAACCGGCGCTTCGGGCCGCGCGCCGCCGGCGCGGCGCCGCTGGTCTCGCTGAACAGTTCGGCGAGCTTTTCGGTGATGGCGCCGCCGAGTTCTTCGGCGTCCACGATGGTGACCGCGCGGCGATAATAGCGCGTCACGTCGTGGCCGATGCCGATCGCGATCAGTTCGACCGGCGAGCGGGTCTCGATTTCCTCGATGATGTGGCGCAGATGGCGCTCGAGATAATTGCCGGGATTGACCGACAGCGTGGAATCGTCGACCGGCGCGCCGTCGGAGATCATCATCAGGATCTTGCGCTGCTCGGAGCGGCCGAGCAGCCGCTTGTGCGCCCAGTCCAGCGCCTCGCCGTCGATGTTTTCCTTGAGCAGGCCCTCGCGCATCATCAAGCCCAGATTCTTGCGCGCGCGCCGCCACGGCGCGTCGGCGGATTTGTAGATGATGTGGCGCAGGTCGTTGAGCCGTCCGGGATTGGCCGGCTTGCCGGCGGCAAGCCACGCCTCGCGCGACTGGCCGCCCTTCCAGGCCCGCGTGGTGAAGCCGAGGATTTCCACCTTGACGCCGCAACGCTCCAGCGTGCGCGCCAGAATATCGGCGCAGGTCGCCGCCACCGTGATGGGCCGGCCGCGCATCGAGCCGGAATTGTCCAGCAGCAGCGTCACCACGGTGTCGCGGAAGGTCGCTTCCTTTTCGTTCATGAACGACAGCGGATGATAGGGATCGGTCACCACGCGCGACAGCCGCGCCGGATCGAGCACGCCTTCCTCGAGATCGAATTCCCAGGCGCGGTTCTGCTGCGCCATCAGGCGGCGCTGCAGCCGGTTCGCCAGCCGCGCCACGATGCCCTGCAGATGCGCGAGCTGCTTGTCGAGATAGCTGCGCAGCCGTTCCAGCTCGTCATGGTCGCAGAGGTCTTCGGCCGCGATCACCTCGTCGAATTTCGGCGCGAAGGCGTGATATTCCGGCCCGCGCGGTTCGTTGGCGCCGCGCGAATTCGGCCGCGTCGCTTCGCCCGGCGTCTCGTCGTCGCCGAGTTCGCCGTCGTCGAACGTATCGGAGGTGGAGGCCTGCGCGCTTTCCATCGCGCTTTCCGACATCTCGTCGGAGGTGGCCTGGGCCTGGTCGGCGCTCATCTCCTGCGCGGCGTCGCTGTCGGGCGAGCCTTCGGCGCCGGACTGGTCGTTCTCGCCGTCGCGGTTTTCGTCCTGGTTCGTCGTCATCGTCGGTTTCGGCGTTGCGGTCGTCGCCGAGTTCGAGCGCCGACAACAGGTCATGCACGGCGTCGCCGAATTTCGCCTGATCCTCGGCGAGGCGGTCGAGCCGGTCGAGCCGCGCGCCGATCTTGTCTTCCAGCACCGGACGCCACAGGTCGACCATCTTGCGGGCAGCCGCCGGCGGCGCGAGACCGGTCAGGCGCTCGCGCACCAGCATCGCCAGCGCATCGGACAACGGCGCATCGGCGCGATCGGTGATCTCGTCGAACTTGCCGCGATGGAAATGATCGTCGAGCATGGCGGTGAGGTTTTTGGCGACGCCCGCCATCCGCCGCGAGCCGAGCGCCTCGACGCGGGCCTGCTCGACCGCCTCGAACACGCCGCGCGCCTGCGGATTGCCCGGCATCAGCTTGCGGTGCACTTTCGGATCGTGGCAGGCGAGTTTCAGCGCGATCGAATCGGCGTGGCCGCGCACGATGGCGGCATCGCGCCTGGTCATCTTGCGCGCCGGCTCCGGCAGCCGCGCCTTGCCGGGCGCGAGGCCCGGACGTTCGGCGGCGAACGTCACTTCCAGTTCCGGCGTTTTCGCGATCGCGCGCAGGCAGGCCGTCACCGCGCGCTTGAACGGCTCGGTCGGCGCTTCCTTCGATCCGGTGCGGAATTTGGAGTTGGACGTTGTCATCCTGCTCTCACCGCCGTCGTCCCCGCGAAAGCGGGGACCCATAACCACCGGCGGTCATTATTCGTCCGATCTCCGGCACCATCACTCTACCGAAACTTCCCGGCGTATGGGTCCCCGCGTTCGCCGGGACGACAGCTGGGGCGTAACGACTCAGCTCATCGCCACGTTGACCGACGACTCCGCCAGCTCCGCATTGAAGCAGCGCTGATAGAATTCGGCGACCAGCGGCCGTTCCAGCTCGTCGCACTTGTTGAGGAAGGTGACCCGGAACGCAAAGCCGATATCGGCGAAAATCTCGGCGTTTTCCGCCCAGGTGATCACGGTGCGCGGGCTCATCACCGTCGACAGGTCGCCATTGGCGAAGGCGTTGCGGGTGAGGTCCGCCAGCCGCACCATCTTGTTGACGATGTCGCGGCCTTCCGTGGTGCGATAGTGATGCGCCTTGGCCAGCACGATTTCGACTTCCTCGTCATGCGCCAGATAGTTCAGCGTGGTGACGATCGACCAGCGGTCCATCTGGCCCTGGTTGATCTGCTGGGTGCCGTGATAGAGGCCGGAGGTGTCGCCGAGCCCGACCGTGTTGGCGGTCGAGAACAGCCGGAACGCCGGATGCGGCTTGATCACCTTGTTCTGGTCGAGCAGCGTCAGGCGGCCGGACACTTCCAGCACGCGCTGGATCACGAACATCACGTCGGGACGGCCGGCGTCGTATTCGTCGAACACCAGCGCGATGTTGTTCTGCAGCGCCCAGGGCAGAATGCCGTCGCGAAACTCCGTGACCTGCTTGCCGTCGCGCACCACGATGGAATCCTTGCCGACCAGATCGATCCGGCTGATGTGGCTGTCGAGATTGACGCGCACGCAAGGCCAGTTCAGCCGGGCCGCGACCTGCTCGATATGGGTCGACTTGCCGGTGCCGTGATAGCCGGTGACCATGACGCGGCGATTCCGGGCAAAGCCGGCAAGAATCGCGAGCGTGGTGGCGCGATCGAACCGGTAATCGGTATCGACATCCGGCACGTGCGGATCGACTTCGGAATAGGCGGGCACTTCGAGGTCGCTGTCGATGCCGAACACCTGCCGGACAGACACCTTCATGTCGGGCAAACCGGCGGGCGCGAGGGATTCCTGGGCTTTGGTCATGGCGGCGGTCGTCATCAATCCTCCGAGGTCCCGGACGCTCCCGAAACCAGAATTCGCTTGGTGGCTGCGGATGGGTGCTGGGCGGAACCTAGCAGAGAGCTACGGCCGGCAGAAGCCCGCGGCTCGATGAAAGTCCGTTGCAAAGTTCCGTCGCGTTATCATCAAGATAGGCACTTATCGCGGTTTTTGGAAGGCTGCCCTGCGAATCACGCCGTACTTGGCGGGACAATTTCAGCCTGGGACAATTTTGGGCACCGGATCAGGGGTGGAGGCGGAGATGGCACTTTCCACCCCTGCCGGGAGTTGTGTTAGGTCTGCGACCGAATCAGTCCTGCACCCAGCACAGGAATTTCGTGGCTTCATACATCGATCCATTGATTGCTTTCGTCTCGGCGCATGCCTGGCTTGGCTATCTCACGCTTTTCCTCGCGGCGCTGCTGGAGGCCGTTCCGGTCGTGGGCTCGGTGATCCCGGGCTCGACCATCATCCTGGCGCTGAGCGCGCTGGTGCCCGGCGGCGAGCTGAAGCTTGAAGGCGTGCTGGCGGCCGCGACCGCCGGCGCGATGCTTGGCGACGGAACGGCGTTCTGGATCGGCCACCGTGCCAAAGACGAAATCCTCCACTCATGGCCGATGTCGAATTACCCGCGCGTGGTGGCGCAGAGCGAGGCGTTCTTTCGCCGCTGGGGTACGCTGGCGGTATTCTTTGCGCGCTTCGTGCCGCCGGTCAGGGCCTTCGTGCCGATCACGGCCGGAGCGCTGGGCATGCCGCCGCTGCGCTTTTACGCCGTCAATATCCCGGCTATCCTGCTGTGGGCGCCGGCGCACGTGCTGCCCGGCGTGCTCGCGGTATCGGCGTTGCATCGATATGCCGGGCTTCCGCATCATGAAGGTATCGCCAAACACTACTGGATTCTGGCGGTGATCGGCGGCGCCCTGATCGCTGCGCTTACAGGCTGGATCATCCGACGCCGGCGTGGCGGAGGCGCCATCGAACCGGTAGCGAAGCCGGTCAAGGAGTCGCGTTGAGATTTCAGCCTGCGCAGCCTCTTGCAGGTATGGTAGCCTGCAAACTGACTGATTGCTCGCAAGCAAGCGGGAAAATCCGATGATGAAACGCCGCGAGTTCGTCACCTTGTTGGGCGGCACGGCGGTATCTGTCTCGTGGCCGCTCGCCGCGCATGCACAGCAGGCGATGCCGGTGATAGGGTTTCTCAACGTCGCCTCGCCGGAGGGGTACTCGCTCTATGTCGCAGCATTTCGCGATGGACTGAAGGAAAGCGGCTATATCGACGGCCAGAACGTGGCGATCGAATATCGCTGGGCGGAGGGAAATTATGACCGGCTGCCGGAGATGGCGGCCGATATCGTGCGTCGTCAGGTTTCGGTGATCGTTGCGAATACGCCTGCCAATCTGGCTGCGAAGAAAGCGACCGATACGGTCCCGATTGTATTCACCACCGCCAGCGATCCGGTTCAAATAGGCCTCGTTTCAAGTTTCAACCGCCCCGGCGGCAACGTCACAGGCGTGAGCCAATTAAATGCGTCATTAGGCCCGAAGCGGCTGGAACTGGCGCATGAGTTGATGCCGGACGCGACCGCCGTGGCGCTGCTCGTAAACCCGAACGACCCTGGACGCGCCGAAGCGCTGGCGAAAGAAGTGCAGGCCGCGGCAGCTCATCTTGGATTGCAGCTTGATGTCCTGCGCGCCGGCTCCGAACCGGAGATCGCGACCGCATTCGCCGGCTTTGCCCGGCTGAAAGCTGGCGTGCTTGTGATCGGCGGCGACGCCTTTTTCAATTCAAAGAGTAACCTGCTCGCCGAGCTTTCCCTGCGCCATTCGGTGCCCGCGATCTACGAGTACAACGAGTTTACCAACGCCGGCGGCCTGATGAGCTATGGCGGCAACATCAAGGAATCCTATCGATGGGCGGGTGTCTATGCGGGGCGGATTCTCAAGGGCGCCAAGCCCGCCGACCTGCCCGTACAAAGGTCCAGCACAGTTGAGTTGATCGTCAACCTGAAGACCGCAAAAGCGCTCGGCGTCACGGTGCCGCTCTCGCTGCTAGGGCGCGCCGACGAGATCATCGAATGAAACGACGCTAGCTCGCGCCGCGCACCACGGTCTTGAGATAATTATATGCCTTGATGATTTCGATCAGGCGATCCTCGGTCGAGCGGTCGCCGCCATTGGCGTCGGGATGATGCTGTTTCACCAGCGCCTTGTACTTCGCCTTGACGGTCTCGAGCGTCGCGTCGGCGCCGAGCCCCATCACCTGCAGCGCCTTGCGCTCGGCGTTGAATATTTTCCGGGTTTCGACCTTGGTCTCGCCGGCGGCCCCGCCTGGACCTGGCCGCCATCGACCGCGGCCATTGAGCTCGCTGAACATGCTGAATGGATCGGATGCGGCTTCCAGATCGGCCTCGGGGCTACCCTTGCCCTTCTTGGCGCTGGTGTTGGCGCCCATTTTCCAGGTCGGACGATGGCCGGTCAGCGCATCCTTCTGGTAACGCGCCACCGCGTCCGCGTTCATGCCGGAAAAGAAATTGTAGGACTGGTTGTATTCACGGACGTGATTGAGACAGAAGTGCCAGTATTCCTTGTCGTTAGCCCGGCCCTTGGGCGCGCGATGCGGCCCCTTGTTCTTGCAGTCGGGCCATTCGCACATGGCGGAGGCTTCGCGGGCCGCGGCCTGCTGCTTCGCGCTCAGCTTGTTGGGCTTGATGCGAATGGAGTTCGAAGAATTTGGATGAATCAATCGCCATGGCTGACTATGACAACGCAATGGACGGAGCTTCAAGTCTTGACATTGCGAATATCCTACTCCTGTTCGCCATTGACGAAGCACGGTCGCGGACGTATTGCCGCCGCTATGGGCACTCGAGAAACCGTCAAGGACATTATCACAAACAAGTTGCGCGAAGCTTTCGCGCCGGAAAGCCTCGACGTCACGGACGAATCACATCTGCATGAGGGCCATGCCGGCCACCGGCCGGGCGGCGAGACGCATTTCAGGGTTTATATTGTATCGCCGGCGTTCCAGGGGAAGAGCCGGATCGAGCGCCACCGCATGATAAATACAACACTGGCGACGGAACTTGCTGGATCCGTTCACGCGCTGGCGCTCAAGGCTAAGGCACCCGGAGAAACCGGAGGCTGAAGCTAGCGCGTGAAACGGCGACGGCGGGGCGCTCCATCGTCCGACGGCGCGGTTCAGAACGCCGTGCCTGCACGCTTCGGCTTTTTCTCCTCGACCTCGGCCTCGCGCGGGATCGGCACGATCCGAAGCGCGGTGATGCGGTTGCGCTCGCGGCGCAATACGCGGAACCGGAACCCGTGAAACGTGAAGCTCTGGCCGCGCTCCGGAATCGAGCGCGCCTCGTGAATCACCAGACCGGCGACGGTAGTCGCTTCTCCGTCCGGCAGATGCCAGTCCATCGCGCGGTTGAGGTCGCGGATCGGCACCGAGCCATCGACCACCACCGAGCCGTCAGGCTGGGCGCGAACGCCGGCCACCACCACATCATGCTCGTCGGAAATATCGCCGACGATCTCTTCCAGAATATCCTCCAGCGTCACCATTCCTTCGACTTCGCCGTACTCGTCGACCACCAGCGCAAAATGGGTCTTGCGGCGGCGGAACGCCTTGAGCTGCTCGGAGACGGGACGCATCTCCGGCACGAACCATGGCGGCAGCGCGATCGTGGAGACATCGATCTTGCCGGTGTCGCCATCGGCAGCGCGGATCGCGCGCAACAAATCCTTGGCATGCAGCACGCCGATAATGTTTTCCGGCTTGTCGCGCCATAGCGGGATCCGGGTGTATTCGGTGGCCAGCACCTCGCGCACCAGTTCCTCCGGCGGCAGGTCGGCATTGATCATCACCATTTCGGTGCGATGAACCATCACGTCGGAGACCTGCAACTCGCGCAGGTCCAATAGACCGCCGAACATATCGCGGTCCTGCTTTTCGACCTTGCCTTCGTGATGCAGCAGGTCGACCGCGCCGCGCAACCGTTCGGTCGGCGACAGGATCGGCTGGTTGTGACCGATCTTGATGCCCAGCGCCGTCATCAGCACGCGAACGACCGCCTCGATCACGGTGAGCAGCGGTCCGAGCAGGTACACCATCAGCTTCATCGGGCGGGCGACCAGTAGCGACACCCGGTCCGGCGCATTGATGGCGATGGTCTTGGGCAGCACCTCGGCGAAAATCACGACCATGACCGTCATGACGCCGGTGGCATAGAGCACGCCGACCTCGCCGAACCAGGCGGTGAAAATTCCGGTCGCCAGCGCCGAGGCACCAATATTGGCGATATTGTTGCCGAGCAGCAGCGCGCCGATCATCCGCTCGCGCATCGCGAACAGGCTCGAGACGACGCCGGCCTCGCGATTGCCCTGCTTCGACAGCCGCAACATGCTGGCGCGCGATGCTCCGGTCAGCGCCGTCTCGCTCATGGAGAAGAACGCCGAGACCAGCAGGCAGGCAATGACGATGGAGAATGTAACCCAGTCCATGACGTGACGATCACTTCATCTATGATTGGAGCATGATCTTTTCGGAACACCGGTTTCCACTTTTCCGGATCATGCTCTAGGTCTTGCGCGCCAGTTTGGCGCCGAGAAAATCGCGAACCAGCGAGGGCTCGACGTCGGATGCAATGACGGCGCGGCCGATAGCCTCCAGCAGGATAAACGTGAGCCGGCCGCGCTTGACCTTCTTGTCCTGCGCCATCAGCGCCATCAGCGCATCGCATCGGCTAGCCCTTCCTGGGTAAACCCTGCGATGTCCTGCAGATGGGTCGGCAGGCCCGCCCCGGCAAGGTGGCGCTGGACACGCAATGCAGCTTCCTCCGGTATCATCCCGAGTTGCGCGGACAATTCCGCCGCCAGCACCATGCCGACGGAAACGCCCTCACCGTGGAACAGTCGGTCGGAAAAGCCGGTCGCGGCTTCCAGCGCGTGGCCGAAGGTATGGCCGAGATTGAGCAGCGCGCGTTCGCCGGTCTCGCGCTCGTCGCGCGCCACGATCGCGGCTTTGGCGCGGCAGGAGGTCGCAATCGCATGTTCGCGCGCCGCACCCCCGGTGAAAATGTCGGCGTGGTTCTTCTCCAGCCAGGTGAAAAACGCCTCATCGCCAAGCACGCCATATTTGGCGACCTCGGCATAGCCGGCGCGGAACTGGCGTGGCGACAGCGTGTCGAGCACCGCGGTATCCGCGACCACCAGAACCGGCTGGTGAAAGGCGCCGAGAAGATTCTTGCCGCGCGGTGAATTGATGCCGGTCTTGCCCCCGACGGAGGAATCGACCTGCGCCAGCAGCGAAGTCGGCACCTGCACGAAATCGACGCCACGGCGCAGGATCGCCGCCGCAAAGCCGGCCAGATCGCCAACCACGCCGCCGCCAAGCGCGATGACCAGATCGTTGCGCTCGATTTTCGCTGCGATCAGCGCTTCGCTGACCTGTTCGAGGCCGCCATAGGTTTTCGAGCCCTCGCCTTCCTCGACGATGATTCGCGACGTGGCGATGCCGGCTTCCGACAGCGAGGCTTCGGCTCTCTCAAGCCAATGCCGGGCAACGTTGCGGTCGGTAACGATGGCGGTACGCACGCCGGGCCGCAAGCCCGCGACACGCGCGCCCAGCGATTGCAGCACATCGCGGCCGATGACGATGTCATAGGCGCGCGCGCCCAGCGCGACCTCGACCGTGATGGGATCGGAATGCTTCAATGGCGCGGTCATCGCGTCGCGCCCAATGTGTCCGAGGTCTCTTTCGCGGCTGAGGCCGCGCCGTCCCCGAACAGCCAGGCGTGCAAGGCGTCGATACATTCATCGACGATTTTTTCGTGCGGCACTTCGCGTGACCAGATCGTCAGATTGGCCTGCCGGTAGACCGGCTCGCGTTCCGCGATCAGCCGCCCGACCGTGGCGGCAGGATCGGCGGTCTTCAGCAACGGGCGATCGACACGGCGCTTCACCCTGCGCATGATGATATCGGCATCGGCCTTGAGCCAGATCGAGACCGCTCTGTCATGAATGCGATTGCGGGTTTCCTCGCGCATGAAGGCGCCGCCGCCGGTGGCGAGCACGCCGGGACCGTTGTCGATCAGCCGGGCGATCACCCGCGCTTCGCCGTCCCGGAAATACGGCTCGCCATGGGTTTCGAAAATGTCCGGGATCGACATCCCGGCGGCCGCCTCGATTTCCACGTCCGCATCGACAAACGGCAGCCGCAGCCGCGCCGACAGCCGCCGCCCGATGGTGGATTTGCCGACCCCCATCATGCCCACCAGCACGACCGAGCGCGTTCCCAGCGCCGCAGAGATCTCGGCCTCCTGGGATGTGCCGGCGTCGACCGATGGGGCAGTTTCAGGCATCTCGCTGCTCGGTTGCCGCGGGAATGCCGCGTTCCAAGCCACCTATACTACCCTCGCCGATACCGTTGCCAGAGACTCTTGCAACGGGACGGCGAACATGGTGGGAGTCGGATTCGGTCATTTCCGATGATTTCAATGGTTAATTTGCCGCTCTGAGGCCCTGACATGCCCAGCCTGTTCCGCTTTCTGACGGTCGTCGCCGTGATCGGTGGAATCGGCTATGGCGTTATTTTCGCGCTGGCGAATTTCGTCAATCCGAAGCCGCGGGAAATGACCATTAACATCCCCGCAGACAAGTTCCTCAAGAAATAGGCGCTAGGGTCTGCGGATGAACTCCAGGACCCCGAGCTCCAAGTCCTCAGATGCGACGCTGACCAACCTGTTCCTCGACATGCTCGCGGCGGAACAGGGCGCCGGCGACAATACGCTCGACGCCTATCGCCGCGATCTGGCCGATTTCTCGGAATTTCTGGCCCGAAGCGGGAAGGACTTTGCAGGCGCCGAGACGCAAGACTTGCGGGATTATCTCGCCGATCTGGATCAGCGCGGTTTCAAATCATCGAGCGTGGCGCGGCGGTTGTCGGCGATGCGGCATCTGTTTCGCTTCCTGCTGAACGAGCGGATTCGCAGCGACGATCCGGCCGCGATCCTGTCCGGCCCCAAACGCGGCCGCGGCTTGCCGAAAGTGTTGTCGATCGCGGACGTCGGCCGGCTTCTGGTGCGCGCTAAGGAATTGAGCGATGCGCCGGAAGCCTCGGCGCCGCGGCGGCTTCGCGCGTTGCGGCTGTATTGCCTCCTGGAAGTGCTCTACGCCACCGGCTTGCGGGTATCGGAACTGGTGGCGTTGCCGCTTTCGGCGTCGCGTCGTGACGCCCGCATGATCGTGGTGCGCGGCAAGGGCAACAAGGAAAGGCTGGTGCCGCTGAACGAGCCTTCACGGCAGGCGATGGCCGATTATCTCGCGGCGATGGCGGCGTCCAAGCCCGAGAACAAGCAAAACGCCGCCGGCTCGAAATGGCTGTTTCCCTCGTTCGGCGAAAGCGGCCATCTGACGCGGCAGCATTTCGCGCGCGACCTGAAAGAACTCGCGGCATCGGCGGGTCTGGCGCCGCGGCTGGTCAGCCCGCATGTGCTGCGCCACGCCTTCGCCAGCCACCTGCTGCACAACGGCGCCGACCTGCGCATCGTGCAGACGCTGCTGGGCCATACCGATATCTCGACCACGCAGATCTACACCCATGTGGTCGAGGAACGGCTGAAGAGCCTGGTGCGCGACCTGCATCCGCTGGCGGACAAATAGCGGCGACGCCGGCGATGCCGCCGCCTTGACTTCTGTGCCTTCTCACCCGAAAGAGCCATTATCCCGCCCGCAATCTCATTAGCGTGCATTTTGCAGACGGGCTCCATTTCGTGCCAGAATGCGCGCTAAACCATTGAAGAAGCCTGCTTTCTTCACGCGAACCGGAATCCGCTTCGCGCTCTAATACGTTCGCACCTATATTGATTTGATGCCGGATCACATGCGCTCTTATCTCGATTTCGAAAAGCCCGTCGCGGAGCTCGATTCCAAGATCGATGAATTGCGTGCGCTGGCGGCGAGCGGCAGCGACATCGGCGACGAGATTTCGCGGATCGAGGACAAGGCGGCGCAGGCGCTGAGCGACCTCTATGCCAATCTGACGCCATGGCAGAAAACGCTGGTGGCGCGCCACCCGCAGCGGCCGCATCTGACCGATTTTATCAATGCGCTCATCACCGAATTCACTCCGCTTGCCGGCGACCGCAAGTTCGGCGAGGACGAAGCGCTGGTGGGGGGCTTCGGCCGTTTCCGCGGCGAGAGCATCTGCGTGATCGGCCAGGAAAAGGGCGCTACCACCGAATCCCGCATCAAGCACAATTTCGGCATGGCGCGGCCGGAAGGCTACCGCAAGGCGGTGCGGCTGATGGAGATGGCCGATCGATTTGAGCTTCCGGTGCTGTCGATCGTCGATTCCGCCGGCGCCTATCCCGGCATCGGCGCCGAGGAACGCGGGCAGGCCGAGGCGATTGCCCGCTCCACCGACGCCTGCCTGTCACTCGGAGTACCCAATGTCGCGATCATCACCGGCGAGGGGATGTCCGGCGGCGCGATCGCGATCACCACGGCCAACCGGGTGCTGATGTTCGAGCACGCCATCTACAGCGTGATCTCGCCGGAAGCCGCCTCCTCGATTCTGTGGCGCGACGGCACCAAGGCGCAGGAAGCTGCCACCAGCATGAAGATCACCGCGCAGGACATGCTGCGTTTTGGCGTCATCGATTCGATCCTGAAAGAGCCTTCCGGGGGCGCGCATCGCGACCCCGAAGCCATGATCGCGACTACCGGCGAGGCCATCGCGCAGGCGCTGAACGATCTGCGCAATCTCGACCGCGACATGATCCGCAAGCAGCGGCGCCAGAAATTCCTCGATATTGGCCGCAAGCTGAGCTGACGGGCTTTTTTGGCGAATGAAGGCTGCGCTGGGCGACCAGCGGCCTCGCCCGGGCTTTTTTGCCAAAATCAGCGGTTTTAGCCCTAATTAGGCCCCGACACCGATATTTAACCTCTATTGACCAAGCATGCCACGGAACCCACCGCGCGCCGTCTTTGGCTTGCGAGCGGGTGAGCCAAAGGATATTATTTTATTCAATGGCTTCAGGGCATGAAGGCTATGATCGGGCTGCGGAAATTGCCCGTTGAGTGTGGGGTGTTGCATTGATTTATCGTTCGCTGGCTCGCGCGCTCATCACATCAGTCGCGCTTGCGACCGGTCTGTTGCTGGCCGGCTGCAACAGCGACGAGATTTCTCTCGCCACCAACGCCAAGGCCAACCAGCCGGTTTCTCCGAAACTCGTGGCCGAGATGGTCGAGAAAAACATGGACCTGCAATCGCCGATTCTGGTCCGGCTGTTCAAGCAGGAAGCCGAACTCGAGGTCTGGAAGCAGGATCGCACCGGCCGTTTTGCGCTGCTGAAAACCTATCCGATCTGTCGCTGGTCGGGAGACCTCGGACCGAAGGTTCGCGAAGGCGACCGCCAGGCGCCGGAGGGTTTCTATGCCATCACCCCCGGGCAGATGAATCCGCAATCGGCCTATTATCTTTCGTTCAACACCGGCTTCCCCAACGCCTTCGACAGGTCGCTGGGGCGGACCGGCTCGGAATTGATGGTCCACGGCGACTGCTCGTCGCGTGGCTGCTACGCCATGACCGACGAGCAGATTTCGGAAATCTATTCGTTGGGACGGGAATCATTCTTCGGCGGCCAGCGCGCGTTCCAGTTTCAGGCCTATCCGTTCAGGATGACGCCGATCAACATGGCGAAGCATCGCAATAATCCGAACATGCCGTTCTGGAAAATGATCAAGGAAGGCTACGATCATTTCGAGGTGACGCGGCAAGAGCCGAAGGTCGATTTCTGCGAAAAGAAATACGTGTTCGACGCCGTGAAGCCGCCGAATGCCAAGCGCGATCCGGTCTTTAATGCATCGGCGGCGTGCCCGGCCTATGTCATCCCGGATGATATCGCCGAAGCCGTGCGCGAGAAGCAGCAGGAAGAACAGGCCGAGGTCGCCAAACTGATTGCACGCGGAACGCCGGTCGCCCGGATCAATACCGGCATCGATGGCGGCATGAACCGGGTGTTCGCTTCCAAGCTGCCCAATGGCGATACCGGGCTGTCTGAGCCAGCGGATGGTCCAAGCCTGTCGTTCACACGCGCACCGGGTACTATTCCGCCGACCGTCAATCCGCCGCGCGGGCCGGTTTCCTCACCGAGTGAACCGCTGGTGGCCTCGATGAGCCCATCGGCTTCGCAGGGGCCCGGGACGCGGGTCGCGTCAGCCGCACCTGCATCGCAATCCGATGGATTCTTCTCAAGCCTTGCCCGCAAGGTTGGTCTTGGCGGCACCGCGGACGCCACCGCGACCGTGCAACCGATGCCGGCGCCGGCGCCGGTCAAACCGAAAGAGACCAGGCCTCCACGCCCCGACGCTTCAATCCCGAAAGCTTCCGCCCCGAAGCCGGCCGAGACCAGGCAGGCCACCGCGCCTCCGGCGCTAAAACCATCGGTCTCGGATACGCCCGCGGCGGCGCCCGCTACGCCCGCACCTGTCGCGAACGCGCTTGTCGCCGGCTCGCAGCCGATTGTTCCGGCCAATTCCTTCGACAGCCGTTTTTCGGCGGTGAAATAACAGCTTCTGCGCTACCGGGAATTTACGCCTTCCCTGCGAAAGCAGGGACGATAATCAGGGCCGGGCTCAAGCATACTTGCCGTGGCAGTGCTTGTACTTCTTGCCTGAGCCGCAGGGGCAATCTTCGTTGCGCCCGACCTTGCCCCAGCTTGCCGGGTTTTTGGGATCGCGATCCGAAGCCGCTGCAGGCACCAGCGAGGCCCCGGCGAACGCCATCTCGTCCTCGCCCGTATTGGGATCGAGCTTGTGCGCCTCCATCGGGGGCAAGACCGGCTGCTGCTCTTCCGGCGGAACGATTTCGACGCGCATCAATTGCGCCGTCACCGCTTCGCGCAAATGCGCGATCATGGCTTCGAACAGGCTGAAGGCTTCCGACTTGTATTCCTGCAGCGGATCGCGCTGGCCGTAACCGCGCAGGCCGATCACCTGGCGCAGGTGATCGAGCATCACCAGATGCTCGCGCCACAGATGATCGAGTGTCTGCAGCAGGATTGTCTTCTCGACGTAACGCATGACGTCGGGGCCCCACTGCGCCACCTTGGCCGCCATGTGCTCGTCGACGCGCTGCTCGATCCGGGACAGCAATTCCTCGTCGGCGATGCCCTCTTCCTTGGCCCATACGTCGACCGGCAGATCGATGTCGAGCACGCGCTTCAGCTCTTCCTTCAGCTCGGCAACGTGCCACTGCTCGGCATAGGCATGTTCGGGCACGTGCTTGGTGACGACGTCCTCGACAAAGGCGCGGCGCATGTCGGCGACCGTCTCGGCGACACTTTCGTCCTTCATCAGGTCGACGCGCTGGTCGAAGATCACCTTGCGCTGGTCGTTCTGGACGTTGTCGAATTTCAGCAGGTTCTTGCGGATGTCGAAGTTGCGGGCCTCGACCTTCTGCTGCGCCTTCTCCAGCGCCTTGTTGATCCAGGGATGGATGATGGCCTCGCCCTCCTTGAGGCCGAGCCGCGTCAGCATGGAGTCGAGCCGGTCGGACCCGAAAATCCGCATCAGGTCGTCTTCCAGCGAGAGGAAGAATTTCGAGCGCCCGGGATCGCCCTGGCGGCCGGACCGACCACGCAACTGGTTGTCGATACGGCGGGATTCGTGGCGTTCGGAGCCGATGATGTAGAGCCCGCCCGGCCGGGTCACGGTCTTGGCCGGCTTGCTGCCCTTGGCCGGCTCGACCTCGATGGTGTCTTCGGCCTTCAGCACGATCTCGCGGAAGCGTTCGACATCGGCCTTGATGCGCTCGATCTTGGCGGCCTTCTCGGCTTCGTCGGTGATATCGGCGGTCTCGTGCAGGATCCGCATGTCGAGCGAGCCGCCGAGCTTGATGTCGGTGCCGCGGCCCGCCATGTTGGTCGCGATCGTGATCGCGCCGGGCACGCCGGCTTCGGCGACGATATAGGCTTCCTGCTCGTGGAATCGCGCGTTCAGCACCGCGAACAGCTTGGCCGGCTTGCCGGCGCGGGCCGCATCGTAGAGCTTCTGCATCGACTTCGGGCTTTCGAAGTCCAGCTGCTTGTAGCCGTGCTTCTTCAGATATTCGCCGAGCAGCTCGGACTTCTCGATCGAGGCGGTGCCGACCAGCACCGGCTGCAGCCGCGCATTGGCGCGCTCGACTTCGGCCATGATTGCCGCATGCTTCTCGTCCTGGGTGCGATAGACCTCGTCGTCCTCGTCGAGGCGCGCGATAGGCACATTGGTCGGGATTTCCACCACTTCGAGCTTGTAGATGTCGAACAGCTCGTCGGCCTCGGTCAGCGCCGTGCCGGTCATGCCGGCGAGCTTCTCGTACATCCGGAAATAGTTCTGGAACGTGATCGAGGCCAGCGTCTGGTTTTCCGGCTGAACCTGTACGTGCTCCTTGGCTTCCAGTGCCTGGTGCAGCCCTTCGGAATAGCGGCGGCCCTGCATCATGCGGCCGGTGAACTCGTCGATGATGATGACCTCGTTATCGCGGACGATGTAGTCCTTGTCGCGCTGGAACAGCGAATGCGCGCGCAGCGCCTGATTGATGTGGTGAACGACCGAAACGTTCTCGACGTCGTAGAGCGAATCGCCCTTGAGCTGACCGGCATCGCGCAGCAGCGTCTCGATCTTCTCCATGCCGGCTTCGGTCAGCGTCACCGTGCGCTGCTTCTCGTCGACGTCGTAGTCGGTCTTGTCGAGCTTCGGGAAAAAGGTGTCGATGGTGTTGTAGAATTCCGAGCGGTCGTCGAGCGGACCGGAAATAATCAGCGGCGTGCGCGCCTCGTCGATCAGGATCGAGTCGACTTCGTCGACGATGGCGTAGAAATGGCCGCGCTGGACCATGTCCTCCAGCCGGTATTTCATGTTGTCGCGCAGATAATCGAAGCCGTATTCGTTGTTGGTGCCGTAGGTGATGTCGCAGGCATAGGACTGCTTGCGCTCGGCATCGTCGAGGCCGTGCACGATCACGCCGGTGGTCAGGCCGAGGAAACTGTAGATCTGCCCCATCCATTCGGAGTCGCGGCGGGCGAGGTAATCGTTGACGGTGACGACATGAACGCCCTTGCCGGCCAGCGCGTTGAGATAGACCGCGAGCGTGGCGACCAGCGTCTTGCCTTCGCCGGTCTTCATCTCGGCGATGTCGCCTTCGTGCAGCACCATGCCGCCGATCAGCTGCACATCGAAATGCCGCTGGCCGAGGGTGCGTTTGGCCGCCTCGCGCACGGTGGCAAAGGCGGGAACCAGAATATCGTCGAGGGTTTTGCCGTCGGCGAGTTGCTTGCGGAATTCGGCGGTGCGCGCTTTCAGCGCCTCGTCCGAAAGGGCTGCGACCTCCGGCTCAAGCGCGTTGATGGCATCGACGCGGGGCTGATATCCCTTGATCCGCCGGTCATTGGCGGAGCCGAAAAACTTGCGGGCGAGCGCGCCGATCATACCAAATTCCTGTCTTTGCGGTTCGGCGTTGCAGCCATGAAATCGATCCACCAGATTGCCCATCAACTCATCGTGACGCACCGCGGCGACCGCCCCAATCCGCAGAGCATCCGCCAAATGAGTGGGAATTCGACAATCCAGGGTTCAATGGCCAAAAACGCAGCCAAATACGCCATCGCCATTGACTTGGGTTTGGCAGAGATATGGCTGGGCCAGAGGCTTGTCAACGGCGCGAACCTGTCAAGGATTTCATCATTTTGACAGACTTTTCGCGTTGCCAAGGCCACATGATTGGGCGAGTGTCCCGCCGCCCCGAACAGCCACCCCACTCTTTCCAGATAAGGATTTTCCATGACCTCTTCGTCATCCGAACCGAAATTCGGCCTGCGCTTCGGCCTTGCCTCCGCCGCCGTGACGGGGTGCCTGGCCGACGGTTCTGTTCGCCGGTGTTCCGGTGCGCGCTGAAGAAGCCAACCCGGTGCTCGCCAAGGTCAACGGCGCCGAGATTCGCCAAAGCGACCTCAATCTGGCCGAGGAGGAGCTCGGACCCAGCCTCGCGCAGATGGATCCCGCGACCAGGAAGGAAAACGTGCTGGCGTTCCTGATCGACATGAAGATCGTCGCCAAGGCCGCCGAAGCCAAGAAAATCGAGGACCGCGACGACTTCAAGGCCCGTCTCGCCTTCACCCGCAACCGGCTGTTGATGGACAATCTGCTGGCGGTCGAGGGCAAGGCTGCGACCACCGACGAGGCCATGAAAAAGGTCTATGAAGAGGCTTCCAAGCAGATCACCGGCGAACAGGAGGTGCATGCCCGCCATATCCTGGTCGAGACCGAGGACGAGGCCAAGGCGATCGAGGACGAACTCAAGAAGGGCGCCGACTTCGCCGAACTCGCCAAGAAGAAATCGAAGGATCCCGGCGCCTCCGACGGCGGCGATCTCGGTTTCTTCACCAAGGACCAGATGGTGCCGGAATTCTCCGCCGTCGCCTTTGCGCTGGAGCCTGGCAAGATCTCCGATCCGGTAAAGTCGCAGTTCGGCTGGCACGTCATCAAGGTTGAGGAAAAGCGCGCCCGCAAGGCGCCGGAGTTCGAGCAGGTCAAGGCCCAGATCGAGACCTATGTGGTGCGCAAGGCCCAGGCCGATTACGTGGCGAAGCTGCGCGAAACCGCCAAGGTCGAGCGCATGGACAAGCCCGACGACGCAGCCGCCAAACCGGATGCGCCGAAGCCGGAGGCCACGAAGGACTCCAAGATGGCGCCGGCGAAGAAGTAAGGCAGAAGAAGATAAGGCACATGTCGCCCCGGCCTTGAGCCGGGGCCCATACGCCGTGTATTCTCGTTTTAGCGTTGTGGCAGACACCTCGCGTATAATAAACGCTGGTGGTTATGGGTCCCGGCTCAAGGCCGGGACCACGCGACTGCCTCTAACGCCGGAATCCCCATGTCCACCTCTGTCTCGCCGCTCGCCCCGACTAACATTCCAGATATGCCCGCTATCGCCGGCGTGAAGCTCGCAACGGCGGCCGCGGGTATCCGCTACAAGGGCCGCACCGACGTGCTGCTGGCGGTGATGGATAAGGGCACCGCGGTTGCCGGTGTCTTCACCCAATCGAAATGCCCGTCCGCGCCGGTGGAATGGTGCCGGGCAAAGCTTTCGCGCGGCAAATCTTCCAAGGCAGGGCTTGCGCGCGCGCTGGTGGTGAATTCCGGCAACGCTAACGCCTTCACCGGCAAGACCGGCCGGCAGGCGACAACCCTGACGGCGGCGATTGCGGCCAAGGCGCTTGGGTGCAGCCCCAACGAAGTATTTCTCGCCTCTACCGGCGTGATCGGCGAGCCACTCGACGCCACCAAATTCAACGGCGTGCTGGGCACGCTGGCGGAGCAAGCCGTGCCCGGAGAGTGGATGGCCGCGGCCAAGGCCATCATGACCACCGACACCTTTCCGAAAGTCGCGACCGCGACGGTCAAGCTCGGCAAGGCCAGGGTCACGATCAACGGTATGGCCAAGGGCGCCGGCATGATCGCGCCCGACATGGCGACCATGCTGGCGTTCGTGTTCACCGATGCGCCGATCGCCGCAGGCGCTCTGCAATCGCTGCTCAAGAGCGGCGTCGACGACACCTTCAATGCCGTCACCATCGACGGCGACACCTCGACATCGGACACACTGCTGGCGTTCGCAACCGGGGCCGCGGCCGGTGCGCCGAAGATCAGCCGCGCCGATGACCCGCGCCTGAAGGCCTTCACCAAGGCATTTCGCGCCGTGCTCGCCGATCTCGCCGAGCAGGTGGCGCGGGACGGCGAAGGCGCGCGTAAACTGGTCGAAATCATCGTCGAAGGCGCGGTATCGAAAGCATCCGCCCGCCGTATCGCGATGTCGGTGGCGAATTCGCCGCTGGTGAAGACTGCAATCGCCGGCGAAGACGCCAATTGGGGCCGCGTGGTGATGGCGGTCGGCAAGGCCGGCGAGCCCGCCAACCGCGACAAGCTTTCGATCTCGTTCAACGGCATCCGCGTCGCCAGCCGCGGCGCGCGCGATTCCTCCTATGACGAGACCGAAGTCTCGAATGCGATGAAGAATCCGAAAATCCAGATCAAGGTAGCGCTCGGCCTCGGCAAGGGCCGCGACCGCGTGCTGACCTGCGACCTCACGAAGGAATATATCGCCATCAACGGCGACTACCGATCGTGAACACGCTGGGATCGCCATGTCGCCGGACTTGAAGCTCGTCCTGGTGGTTGCGTGCGCACTGGTCGACGCCGACAAGCGCGTGCTGATCGCGCAGCGCCCGCCGGGCAAAACGCTCGCCGGCCTGTGGGAATTTCCCGGCGGCAAGGTTGAACCCGGCGAGCGGCCGGAAGCCACCCTGATCCGCGAGTTGCATGAGGAAATCGGCATCACCGTAAGCGAGGCTTGTCTGGCGCCGCTCACCTTCGCGAGCCACGCCTATGATGATTTTCACTTGCTGATGCCGCTCTACATCTGCCGGCGCTGGGACGGCAACGTGGTCGCGCGCGAGGGCCAGACCCTCGCCTGGGCTCGGGCCAACAAACTGCGCGACTACCCGATGCCGCCGGCAGACATTCCGCTGATCCCGCATCTGATCGATTTGTTGATGTGAGGTGGACTCCTCATCCTCTTATGTCCCATGTCAAGAGTAGAGGCATGACGAATGGTTTTCTCCGGAATTGCGGAGAAGCATGAAGGGGGGATGATCGTGCAAGGGTGGAAGCAGAGCCCAGAGACGTCGGTCAACAAGCTCTTATTCGCGGGTTCACGCATGTCCGTAGGTTCGTCTGGGGCTGTCCCGGTCTGAGGTCGGACGTCGATCTAGCGATCGGTCACACAGGATGATCGGGAATTCCCCTTGCCGCGGCTCTGCTCCCGCCATTGCACGAGATTTATCACTTCGCCGGACCACTGCCCCGGCGCACGGCTCTCTGGTTAGCGCTCGGCCTTGACCGCCTGGCTCCCCTTGCCAAGCCTCTTAAGCCGCGGCAGATGCGGTGGTGACGGCGCGAGCGACGGCCCAGATGAAGCCGGCGAGTTCGCGGGCGATCGCAACGATGGCCACGGTCTTGAGCTTGCCTTTCCTGATCAGCGTACGATAGCGCCGGTACAGCCGGCACTGCGCCTTCCAGGCAATCTCGCGAATCGCTGGCGGCGCCGCATCGACCTTCGGTTGCTTGGCCTGTCCGACCCGCGGCGGATGCTGATAGCTCCACGAGCACTCCACCAACATGCGCCGGGCACGCCGGTTACCGGCTTTGGTGATCGGTCCGCGCTTGACGGTGTCGCCGGTCGAATTCTCCGAAGGCACGAGCCCGAGATAGGCCATCAACTCGGTCGGCGTTCGGAACCGCGAGAGATCGCCGATCTCGGCCAGCAGCGTTGTGGCCGAGACCAGATCGATGCCGCGCATGGCCATCAATGCGGTGATCACCGGCGCAAGTGACCATTCCGGAACGGCCGCGGCGATGGCCTGCTCCAGGCGAACGAGGCGCTCCTGCGCCTGACGGGTCGCCAGCATCATCTCCTCCAGCACAAGGCGCTGTTGCGGATGCTCAAGCTTCTGGCTCGCGATCCAGCTCAGATGCGCCTTGGTCCAGGTCTTCTTGCGCTCCGGATAAGGCCTTCCCAGCCGCAGTAGAAAGGCCGAGACATGCTGGCGCTTGGTGCGCAAATCCAGCATCGCCGTCTCGCGCGCCCGCGTCAGATCGCGCATCGCCTCGTGACGTCCGTCTGGCACCCACACCGCGGTCAGTTCATCGGCCCGCAGCAGCTTCGCCAGGCTGAGCGCGTCACGCCGGTTAGTCTTCACCTTGTCGCCTGGCCGCTTTGGAATCAGCGAGGGCGCCACCACCACGCATTCGAAGCCAAGAGCCTTGATCTGCCGGTGCAGCCCGTAGCCGGTCGGCCCTGCCTCGTAGCAGAACGTCAGCCGCTTGTACTTGGCGGAAAGCTTCCGAACCAGCTGCGCCGTTGCGGCCGCCGTGTTCTCGATCTCCCCAAAAAACCGAACTTCACCACCCCGGCCAGCGTCCGCAATCGCAACCGCATTGCGCAACTTCGACGTATCGAAACCCACAAAAGCATCGCTATATTCACCCATGACTCGCCCTCCTTGCGTGAGGCTCTGCCCGGCCTATCCGGGTAACCCTCGTATTCGCATCGAGGGTGAGTCGCCTCCAATTCGCAAAGGGACATACGGTCTGAGGAGGCGCGCCAGCGCCGTCTCGAAGGATGGCAACATCGGGGCTTTCATGGTTCGAGACGCCGCTTTGCGGCTCCTCACCATGAGGGCAGATGCTACGGCTTCTTCCCCCGCACCGCCTCCGCCAGGCTCGCTTTCGCCGATCCTGGCTTTAACGGCTGCTGCTGGCTCGCATGCGGCGCCCAGCCGGAAAGCCAGATCACGTCGAAGGTGGCGCGGATGCGGTCGTCGGGATCGGCGAAACGCTCTCTGTAAATCTGGGCCATCCGCACCAGCGTGGCGCGGCGGGTCGGCGTCCGCCGCCGCTCGACCATGATATTGGTGGCGCCCATCCGACGCAGATCGGCCATCAGCGCGAAGGCGCTGTCGTAACGCACCACGATGCGATCGACATCGGTGACCGGCAGCGCGAAGCCGGCGCGCTGCAACAGCGCGCCGATATCGCGCAGATCGGCGAACGGCGCCACGCGGGGCGACACTCCGCCTTCGCATTCCGCCTCGGCCGCAGCAAAGGATTGCCGCAACTCGGTCAGCGTATCGCCGCCGATCATCGCCGCCAGCAATAGCCCGTCGGGCTTCAAGGCGCGGCGAATCTGGGCCAGCACGCCGGGCAGATCGTTGACGAACTGAAAGGCAAGCCCGGAGACGATCAGGTCGAGCGATTCCGGTTGCAGCGGCAGCGTCTCGCCTTCGGAATTATCGAGACCAATGCGAGCTACGGATTTGAAGCGGCCGCGTAACGATTCCCCAAGCGCCGTGCCGGGTGTCCAAACATCCGCGACGTCAACGAATTTGCGCGTCACCGCCTGCAGCCGTTCGTCGATATCCTCAACGACGCGATCGAGCAGGAAGGTTGCGGCGCCGGCGCGCAAGGCACGATTTTGACGGGCGTGAAGCAAGGCACGGTCGAACAGTTTTGGCGCGGCGGTCGGGTTCTTCATTACGACTTGGTATGCTTGCGCACTATCCTTGACAACCGGGGCCGTCATTGCGAGGAGCGAAGCGACGAAACAATCCAGCTTTGCTGAGGGAAAGCTGGATTGCTTCGCTTCGCTCGCAATGACGGAAATTCGGTCGGCTGGCTTGAGCTATACGCAATGCGGCGCTAGCCTTCTGCCATGGACGCCCAGACATCATCACCCCGTTCCATTTCCACCCACCTGCGCGGTGCGTTGAGTACCTGCCGCACGGTGTGGTCTCACGCAGCAAAGCTGGCGCTCGACATCGCGTTGCCGACGCTGTGCGTCGCCTGCCGCGAACCGGTCGATGGCGAAGGCGTCTGTGCGGCCTGCTGGGCCAGACTGTCGTTCATCGCGCCGCCGTTTTGCCCGCGGCTCGGCATTCCCTTCATCTACGACCCCGGCCCCGACCTGTTGTCGATGGAAGCGATCGCCAATCCGCCGGCCTATGCACGCGCCCGTGCCGCGGTGCGCTATGACGACGTGGCGCGGACGCTGGTGCATGCGCTGAAATACCAGGACCGCACCGATCTTGCGCCTGCGATGGGCCGCTGGATGGCGCGGGCCGGTCGTGAATTGCTTGGCGAGGCCGATGCGCTGGTTCCGGTGCCGCTGCATTGGCGCCGCGGCTGGAGCCGCCGCTACAACCAGTCCGGCGCGCTGGCGCGGGTGATCGAGCGGCAATCCGGCGTCAAACTCGTCTCGGAAGCGCTGCGGCGGGTGCGGCCGACCCAGCAACAGATCGGCCTGACGCGGGCGCAGCGGGCGAGCAATGTGCAGGGCGCGTTCAAGGTCGCATCCGACCGCCGCGCCCTGATTCAGGGCCGCCGCGTGATTCTGGTCGACGATGTCCTGACCTCCGGCGCCACGGTCGACGCCTGCGCACGGGCCTTGCTGCGCGCCAGGGCTGCTTCGGTCGACGTACTGGTATTCGCGCGGGTTGTGGACACCCATAAACCTCCCATATAATCAGATACTTCCAAACCAGAGCGCGCCATGCCTGCCACCATTGAAATCTACACCCGTCCGGGCTGCGGCTATTGCAGCGCCGCCAAGTCGCTGCTGACGCGCAAAAAAGCCGCGTTCACGGAATTCGATGTCGCGACCGACGCCACGCTGCGTCAGCAGATGTGGGATCGTGCCGGTGCCGGCTCGACCTTTCCGCAGATTTTCATCGGCGACACCCATGTCGGCGGCTGCGATGAACTTTACGCGCTGGATCGCGAGGGCAAGCTCGATGCCATGCTGGCGGGCGAAAAGGCCAATTCATGAGCGATGACCTCACCTTTACCGCCGCGATGGTGCAGATGTGCACCGGGCTGTTGCCCGAGCCCAACCTGGAGCAGGGAACCAAACTGATCCGGCAAGCCGCCGCGGAAGGGGCCGATTATGTGCAGACCCCCGAGGTCAGCAACATGATCCAGTCCAACCGCAAGGCGATGTTCGAGCATCTCGCCACGGAAGAAGACGATCTTTCGCTGAAGGCCTATCGCGCGCTGGCCGCGGAACTGAAAATCCATCTCCATATCGGCTCGCTGGCGCTGCGTTTTTCGCCTGACAAGGCGGTCAACCGCTCGTTCCTGATCGGCCCGGACGGGAATGTGCTGGCCAGCTACGACAAGATCCACATGTTCGATATCGATCTGCCCGGCGGCGAAAGCTATCGCAAATCCGCCAACTATCAGCCGGGTGAGACGGCGGTGATTTCCGATCTGCCGTGGGGCCGCATCGGGCTGACGATCTGCTACGATATGCGCTTTCCGGCGCTGTACCGCGCGCTGGCCGAGAGTGGCGCCTCGTTTCTCACCGCGCCCTCCGCCTTCACGGTGAGAACCGGCGAGGCGCATTGGCACACCCTGCTGCGCGCCCGCGCCATCGAGAACGGCTGCTTCGTATTCGCCGCGGGGCAAGCCGGCACGCACGAGAGCAAGCGCCAGAGCTACGGCCATTCCCTGATCGTCGCGCCCTGGGGCGAGATCCTCGCCGAGGGTGGCGGCACCGAGACCGGCGTTTTCATGGCGAAGATCGATCCCGCCAGGGTCGACGCCGCGCGGAAAACCGTGCCGTCGCTGCAGCATGGCCGGCGCTTTAGCATGGCCGATCCCAAGGCGAACCCGGAGCATCTGCACCTGGTGCGGGGCTCGGTATGATCCGCTACAATCTGCGCTGCGAACGCGGCCACGCGTTCGAGAGCTGGTTTCAAAGCTCGTCGGCCTATGAATCCCAGGAAAAACGCAAGCTGGTGAACTGTCCATCCTGCGGCTCGGCCAAGGTGGAGCGCGCCATCATGGCCCCGCAAATCGTCGGCAAGAAAGGCCGCGAAAGCGTGGAGCCCACGCCGGTACCCATCCCCATGCCTTCGACGGATGTTACAGCACCGACCTCCACTCCGCTGATGATGGCGCAGGAGCGCGAGCTGCGCGCCAAGCTCCGGGAATTACGCGATCACATCGTGAAGAACGCCGACAATGTCGGCGAGCGTTTCCCCAATGAGGCGCGCAAGATGCATTACGGCGATATCGAGCATCGCCCGATCTACGGCGAGGCATCGCCGGAAGAAGCCCGCTCGCTGATCGACGAAGGCGTCGAGGTCTCGCCGCTGCCGGTTCTGCCGGACGACAGGAACTAGGCTGGCGCGGAACATTCCGTGGAGAACCGATGACCCCCGAATCGCTGTCGTCCTGGCAAGTATGGGCGGTGCTGTCGGCGGTTTTCGCCGCACTAACCGCGATCTTCGCCAAGATCGGCGTCGAGGGTATCAATCCGGATCTTGCGACTTTCATCCGCACCGTCATCGTGCTGATCAGCTTTTCACTGATCCTGTTCGCGACCGGCCAGTTCAACCATCCCGGACCGATCTCGCAAAAGACCTGGATTTTCCTGGTGCTTTCCGGGCTCGGAACCGGCGCGTCCTGGCTGTGCTATTTTCGCGCGCTGAAACTCGGGCCGGCAACTTTGGTGGCGCCGATCGACAAATTGAGCGTGGTGCTGGTGGCGCTGTTCGGCGTGGTGTTTCTCGGCGAACGGCCTTCCGTCAATGGCTGGCTCGGTATCGTACTGATCGCAGCCGGTGCGGTCCTGATCGCATTCAAGCGTTGACTATACCGCTACCAGCAACGCGACCCCGATCACAATCAATGCGATACCCGACAGCTCGCGCGCCGACAGCGGTTGCTTGAACGAATAATAGGCCACGGCCTGCGCGAACAGCACCTCGACCAGCGCCAGCGTGCGCACATTGGCCGCAGCGGTAAGTGCAAACGCCAAAAACCAGAACTGCGAGGCGAACGCCCCCATGAAGCCCGCAAGCATCGAGGGTTTCCACAGCCCCAAAATCTTCGTCAGCACGTCCGGCGCTCGGGCCAGCAGATAGATCGTCAGTACCAGCGTCTGGACGAACAATCCCAGCACCAGCGTGAACGAGGCCGCGGTCACGAACGAGACGCCCGGCACGGTGATAATGGCGCCGCGAAAGCCGATTGCCGATAGCGCGAATGCCGCGGCGGCGACCAGTCCGATCAAGGTCGGCTTCAGGTCGGCGAAATTTTTCTCGCCGCCCGGCCGCAACGCAGTGATGATCACGCCGATGGTCGCGATCAGAATCGCGATCACCTTCAATACAGTGAGATGATCGCCGAGGAATATAAAGCCGAAGATCGCGGTCTGGATCGCTTCGGTCTTCAGATACGCCGTCGTCACCACGAACGAACGGTCGTTCATCGCGACCAGCATCAGCCCGGTGGCGACGATCTGGCTGAGCGCGCCGACCATCAGCCACGGCCAGAACATGACCGGAGGCGATGGCATATGGTCTCCGCTCGCGACCAGCACTACGCGAAGAACACAATCGAGAACGGAAAGCCGAACAGGAAGCGAATATTGGTGGCGCCCCAGGTGCCGAGCGGCCCCGTCAACGACCGCTGCATCGCATTGCGCGCGACCTGGCCGAGGGCCGCCGTGACCGTGAAGGGAATCCAGAGCGAGGCGATGGTGAACATGGGGAAGGGATTTGGTTGCCGGGATGAAGTTGGCGGCACCGTGAAGGCCTCAGGCCGCGCGGTCAACCAGACGAGCGTCATGACAGCGATGCAGTCGGCTCCCTCCCACCGCAAGCGGGGCGAGGTGAAGTTCGCAAGGACGACGGGCGAATCCCGTTACGCCGCCTCCGCCACCACCATGTAGTTCACGTCCATGTCCGACGAGAGACTCCATTTGTCCGCGAACGGACTGTAGACGACGCCGGCCTGCTCGGTGATGGCGAGGTGATTGTCCTGCAGATGATGCGCGAGTTCGTCGGGGGTGACGAACTTGTCCCATTGATGGGTGCCGCGCGGCAGCCAGCGCAGGACATATTCGGCGCCGACGATGGCAAGCGCAAAGCTTTTCCAGTTGCGGTTCAGCGTCGAGATCACCATCAGCCCGCCGGGCTTGAGCATCGCGGCGCAGCGCTTGAGAAATATGCCCACGTCGGTCACATGCTCGACCACCTCCATCGCCAGCACGATATCGAAGCGTTCGCGCACGTCCATCTCCTCGACGGTGGTGCAGCGGTAGTCTATCAACAGGTGCCCCTTGTCGGCATGCAATTTCGCCGCCGCGATGTTGGTGGCGGACGGATCGACGCCGATCACCTGCGCGCCGAGCCGCGTGAACGGCTCGCACAACAGTCCGGCGCCGCAGCCAATATCGAGAATGCGCAGTCCCGACAGGCAATTCAGGCTTTTGACGTTGCGCGCGAACTTGCGGCAGGCGGCGTCGCGGATGTAGGTCAGCCGCAGCGGATTGATCTTGTGCAACGGCGCCATCTTGCCGTTGGGGTCCCACCATTCGTCCGACAGCTTCGAAAATTTTGCGATCTCGGCGGGATCGACCGTCGACCCCGGCGTGCTCCGGATATTGGCAGAGGAATTTTGCTGGATGGCCATGTCGGCGCGCCGTCCCTATTGCCGCACAGTGATGTGGTTGCGGAATTCGAGCGGCGACGCAATGGTCTGGATCGTCTCCGCTCCCTCGCCGACGCCCCGCACCGTGACATTGCCATAGTTCAACAGACGGCCGAGGATGCTCTGGTTGACGTCGACGCTCTCGACCTTGTCGAGGCTCATCTCGAATGTACGCCGCTTGATGAACCCGGTCTTGTGCACGACGCGCAGATTGGTGACGTCGGTCTCTGTGGTCCAGCGATGGAACCAGGCCTTGCCGGTCAAATACAGCGCGCCGATCGCCACGACCGCCGCCGATGACAGACACAGCAGAATAATGCCCTCGGTGATGGTCGCACGCGACAGGATCAGCAGCGCCAGAGCCACAATCCACGCCATGATCGCCGGCAAATAGAATATCCAGTGCGCATTGGTCGAATACAGCACCTTTTCGCCGGGCTGCAGGATATCGTCGATATAACGTCCCATTCGTGACCTCAATTTATCCTTCGCAGCACCGGGCCAGGGCACCCCGAGAATACGGCCGGAACCCGGTTGCTTGCTCCCAACCGCGCCGCTATGTATACGCGCCTTTTGGCCCGCGCGCTCCGGTTTTGCGTACAGGTCACAATACTTAATCTCCTCAGGGAATGCAGCAGTCGTCATGGGCCGCCTCGTGATGAAATTCGGCGGCACATCCGTCGCCAATATCGAACGCATCCGCAATGTCGCGCGGCATGTGAAGCGTGAGGTCGACGCCGGCCATGACGTCGCCGTGGTGGTGTCGGCGATGTCCGGCAAGACCAATGAACTGGTGGAATGGTGCCGCGAGGCGTCGCCAATGCATGACGCGCGCGAATATGACGCCGTGGTGGCATCCGGCGAGCAGGTCACGGCCGGGCTGCTGGCGATTGCGCTGCAGGCAATCGGCATTCAGGCCCGCTCCTGGCAGGGCTGGCAGATTCCGATCAAGACCAGCGACGCCCACGCTTCGGCGCGTATCCTGGAGATCGACGGCTCCGAGCTGATCAAACGTTTCAGGGACCGCAAGGAAGTCGCCGTGATCGCCGGCTTCCAGGGCATCAATCCGCAGACCCAGCGCATCACCACGCTCGGGCGCGGCGGCTCCGACACCTCGGCGGTGGCGATTGCCGCGGCTATTCATGCCGACCGTTGCGATATCTACACCGACGTCGACGGAGTTTATACCACCGACCCGCGCGTGGTGCCGAAGGCGCGGCGGCTCGACCGGATTGCGTTCGAGGATATGCTGGAACTGGCTTCGCAGGGCGCCAAGGTGCTGCAGGTCCGCTCGGTGGAACTCGGTATGGTGCACAACATGCCGGTGTTCGTGCGCTCCAGTTTCGACAAACCGGAAGATATCGACCCGCACGGCACCCCGCCGGGCACGCTGATCTGCAGCGAGGAGGAAATCATGGAAAGCCACGTCGTCACCGGCATCGCCTTTTCCAAGGACGAAGCCCAGATTTCCGTCCGCCAGATCGAAGACAAGCCGGGCGTCGCCGCTTCGATCTTCGGTCCCTTGGCGGAAGCCAATATCAACGTCGACATGATCGTGCAGAACGTCTCCGAGGATGGCGCCACCACCGACCTCACCTTCACGGTGCCGGCCTCGGATTATATCCGCGCCCGCGACACCATTACATCGGCCGCGACGAAGATCGGTTATGCCCGGCTCGACAGCGCCACCGATGTCGCCAAAGTCTCTGTAATCGGCAGCGGCATGCGCAGCCATGCCGGCGTCGCGGCGAAGGCGTTTGCCGCCCTTGCCGCGCGCAACATCAACATCCGCGCCATTACTACTTCCGAGATCAAGTTTTCAGTGCTGATCGACGCCGCCTATACCGAGCTCGCCGTGCGCACGCTGCACACGCTTTACGGGCTCGATCAGGGGTGATCGACGGATTCTCGATTTTGCGAACGCATTTTAGAAAAATTTTCCCTTAGCAGCCGCAGCATTGGCTGCCCAAGACGTGACCGCCGCTGGCAGGCGTTTTGCTTGGCAAAACAAGCCTCAATTGGCTATACGGCCTGATAGGTGAGCCGCCGCAAACTGTGCCACAGTTTTGGCGGCCCTGATTCGGCCGTGATCCAGGGCTTGCGGCAGCGTCGAATGAATAAAATTGTTGCTTTTCTTGGGTTTATCGCCAGCTGCCGGCCACCCGGCATGCTGACTTCGTGGGGGAGGGTTTTGGCACATGCGGAGCGCGTCGGGAGGCCCCCGCGTCTTGCTGAGACGGCTCCGCGAAACCATGGCGGAGCAGGTCAGCGCTCAGGAACGCCTCGACAAGATCGTGGTGCTGATCGCGGCCAACATGGTCGCGGAGGTCTGCTCCGTCTACGTGCTGCGCGTCGATAATACGCTCGAGCTCTACGCCACCGAAGGCCTCAATCGCGACGCGGTCCACCGCACCGTGCTGAACGCGCATGAGGGCCTCGTCGGCCTCGTCTCGAGCGAGGCGACCCCGCTCAATCTCAATGACGCGCAAAGCCATCCGGCGTTCTCGTTCCGACCGGAGACCGGCGAAGAAATCTATCATTCGTTCCTCGGCGTTCCCGTCCTGCGCGCCGGCAACACGCTCGGTGTGCTGGTGGTGCAGAACCGCGCCAAGCGCACTTATGTCGAGGAAGAGGTCGAGGCGCTGCAGACCACCGCCATGGTGCTGGCCGAGATGATCGCTTCCGGCGAATTATCGGCGCTGGCGCAGCCCGGCGCAGAGCCCGCCGCGCGGCACTCGCTGCACAAGACCGGCGCGATCCTGTCCGACGGCATCGCGCTCGGCCATGTGGTGCTGCACGAACCGCGCGTCGTCATCACCAACTACATCGCCGAAGACCTGCCGAAGGAAATCAAGCGGCTCGATACCGCATTGGCCAAGCTGCGCGCCGACCTCGACCGCATGCTGGAGCGCGGCGACGTGGCCGAAGGCGGCGACCACCGTGACGTGCTCGAAGCCTACCGGATGTTCGCCAACGACCACGGCTGGTCGCACCGCCTGCATGAAGCCGTCGCTACCGGCCTCACCGCGGAGGCTGCGGTCGAACGCGTACAGTCCGACACCCGCGCCCGCATGCTGCGCTCCACCGACCCGTATTTGCGCGAGCGCCTGCATGACCTTGAGGATCTCGGCCACCGCCTGATGCGGCAATTGGTGGGGCAGGATCACGCGCCATCGCGCGAACAATTGCCCGACAACGCCATCCTGATCGCGCGCGCGATGGGCCCCGCGGCGCTGCTCGACTATGACCGCAAGCGCCTGCGTGGACTGGTGCTGGAGGAAGGCACCGCCAACTCCCATGTCGCGATCGTTGCGCGTGCGCTCGGAATCCCGGCGGTCGGCGAAGTACCGAACGCGCCGGGTATTGCCGATCCCGGCGATGCCATCATTGTCGACGGCACCTCGGGATCGATCTATGTCCGTCCTTCGGCGGAAATCCAATCGGCCTATGCGGAGCGGGTGCGGTTTCGCGCCCGGCGGCAGGCGCAGTATTCGGAGCTGCGCGACAAGCCTTGCGTGACCAAAGATGGCCAGAAGGTCGAGCTGATGATCAACGCGGGGCTCGCCATCGACCTGCCGCATATCGACGACACCGGCAGCGCCGGCATCGGCCTGTTCAGGACCGAACTGCAATTCATGGTCGGCCAGAGCCTGCCGCGCACCAGCGACCAATTAGCGCTGTACCGCACGGTGCTTGACGCCGCCGGTCCGAAGCCCGTGACCTTCCGCACGCTGGATATCGGCGGCGACAAGGCTTTGCCCTATATGGAAACCGTGATCGAGGAAAATCCGGCGCTGGGCTGGCGCGCGATCCGGCTCGGTCTCGACCGGCCCGGATTGCTGCGAGGCCAGGTGCGTGCGCTGTTGCGCGCCGGCGGCGGCCGTGCGCTGCGCATCATGTTCCCGATGATTTCGGAAGTCAGCGAATTCGACCAGGCCAAGGCCATCGTCGAACGCGAACTGACCTATTTGCGCCAGCATGGCCATGCGCTGCCCGAGCGCATCGATGTCGGCACCATGGTGGAAGTGCCGGCGCTGCTCTATCAGCTGGACGAACTCCTCAAGAAAGTCGACTTCGTTTCAGTGGGCTCCAACGACCTGTTTCAATTCATGTTCGCAGTCGACCGCGGCAACGCAAAAGTTTCAGAACGCTTCGACACCATGTCGGCGCCGATCCTGCGGGCGCTGCGCGATATCGTGCGCAAGGCGGACGCGGCGAAGAAATCCGCCTCCCTGTGCGGCGAGATGGCCTCAAAGCCGCTCGGCGCGCTGGCGCTGATCGCTCTCGGCTATCGTTCGTTGTCGATGTCGGCGACCGGACACGGGCCGGTCAAGGCGATGATCCTCGATCTCGACGCCAGGAAGGCCGAGGCCGTGCTGACGCCGCTGCTCGATGCGCCGTCCGGCAGCGTGTCGATCCGGGAGAAGCTGACGGAATTCGCCGAGGCCGAGGGGCTTTCGTTGTAGCGAGGCTCTGGTTGAAGTCCGCTCCGCCCGCATTCCGCTACTTGAGAATTAGCCATGTCGATACTCCCCGAAGCCAAACTGGATGTTCTGCTGGCGCACCACGCCTCGCTCGAGGCGCAACTACTCGGTCAGGTGAATTCCGAGAGTTATGTGCGGATCACGCGCGAACTTGCCGAACTCAATCCGCTGATCGATGCCGTGAAAGCCTATCGCGCCGCCAATGCGGAACTCGCTGAAATCGACGCGTTGATATCGGATCCCGCCACCGAACCCGATATGCGCGGCATGGCGGAAGCCGAGCGCGAAACGCTGGCCGCACGCAGCCTCGATCTGGCGCAGCAGATTCGCGTGGCGCTATTGCCCAAGGACGCCATGGACGACCGCAACGTGGTGCTGGAAATCCGCGCCGGCACCGGTGGCGACGAGGCATCCTTGTTCGCGGGCGACCTGTTCCGGATGTACGAGCGCTTTGCCAGCCTGCAGGGCTGGAAGGTCGAGGTGATTTCGGCGAGTGAAGGCACCATGGGCGGCTACAAGGAAATCATTGCCGAAGTGCGCGGCCGTGGCGCCTTCGCCAAGCTGAAATTCGAATCCGGCGTGCACAGGGTGCAGCGCGTGCCCGATACGGAAACCAAGGGCCGCATCCACACTTCGGCGGCGACCGTTGCCGTGCTCCCCGAAGTCGAGGAAGTCGATGTCGATATCAAGAGCGACGATCTGCGGATCGAGACCATGCGGGCACAGGGCGCAGGCGGTCAGCACGTCAACAAGACCGAATTGGCGATCCGCATCACCCATATTCCGACCGGCATCGTGGTGATGATGCAGGACAGCCGCTCGCAGCACAAGAACCGCGCCTCGGCGATGAACATCCTGCGCTCCCGCATCTATGACGCCGAGCAGCAGCGCATCAATGCGACCCGCGCGGCGGACCGCCGCGAGAAGGTCGGCTCCGGCGACCGCTCCGAGCGCATCCGCACCTATAATTTTCCGCAAGGCCGCGTCACCGACCACCGCATCAACCTCACGCTCTATAAATTGCCGCAGGTGATCGCAGGCGAAGCGCTGGGCGAACTGGTCGACGCGCTGACAACGGAGCATCAGGCGGCGCAGCTCGCCGCGCAAGGTGCGGCGGCGTGAAATTGCGGCCGTTCCAAACCTATCGTACGCTGTCGTCCCTGCGAGCAGGACCCACGGCTGTCATTGTTGCTGATGGTATCAGCCACCATCGCCCACATCAAAGGCCGCGGCTAGTTCTGCGTCGCGGGACGACCGTGGTTTTACGAGGCTCGCGTCGAATCGCCGGCGCATGACGTGCGCTCTCTGCGCGCTTCAAATCCGAATCGATCGACTCCGCCGAACTTGACGCACGGATTCTGGTTGGCTCCGCGCTCGGTCTCGACCTGACAGGCATCATCGCCGCAGCATCACGGCTTCTCACCTCTGATGAAGCTACCCGTCTTGAGGATTTCACACGGCGCCGCCTCAAAGGCCAGCCGGTCGCACGTATTCTTGGCCACAAGGAGTTCTGGGGCCTGCCGCTGCAGCTCTCGGCCGAAACGCTGGTGCCCCGGCCCGATACCGAAACAGTGGTCGAACTGGCATTGGAAATGCTGCGCGCCATGCCCCATCGAGACCACCGGCTGCGCATCGCCGACATCGGCACCGGCTCCGGTGCGATCTTGCTCGCACTATTGTCTGAATTGCCGGATGCCTGTGGGTTAGGCACTGACATCAGCGGGGATGCGTTACAAACAGCACACATGCAATGCGGCCCATCTCGGGCTGGCGGATCGCGCTACATTCATGGTCTGCGATTATGCGGCGGCGTTGTCGGGTCTATTCGACCTGATCGTTTCGAACCCGCCCTATATCCGCTCGGCAGATATCGCCGATCTTGCGGCAGAGGTCCGCGATCACGATCCCCTTAAGGCATTGGACGGCGGCGCGGACGGACTTGATGCCTATCGCGCGCTGATCCCGCAGGCGGCGGGGCTGCTGGCCTCTCATGGCATCCTCGTCTTGGAGATCGGACAGGGCCAAAGCGCTGACGTGGAGCAACTGATGACGGCGGCAGGGTTAACGCTTCAAGGCCCTCCCAAGCCCGACCTGGCGGGCATGCCGCGGGCCCTCGCAGGCCTGATATTGCCCCGATAAAGTCCGATTGGAACGCAAAAAAATCGCTTGGAATATCCCCCGGGAACGACTACGTTCCGCTTACAACATCGGTCCAGGGTTTACTGGCCCCGTAGATACCCTTTGGGGATAGAGCGGGTTGAAGGCCAGAGTTCTCAAAGCGAGAGCCCGCCCCGAGTGAAAGGTTCCAAAACGCAGGTCCAATTAAGCGCGATGGCTTTATAGAGCTGCGCTGCTTCCGACCGCCAAGCGAACGAAAGCCTGATATTGCGCTTTAAAACTCACGCGAGAAACCTGTGCTTGTTTTGGCAAGCTGAATGATTGGTCCAGTCGGCAAACTGCTGGCGGTTGGGGAACGCGTCCTTGTTGCACGCGACGATTAGTAAACTCGATTTGGAATTCAACGGCACTGCGATTCGGCGCGCGTAGCGGGCTGCGTCGATTGCTAAATCCATGACAACAATCCAAGGGCTGGAATAAAGGCAAGACATGAGAAACGGTCAGAACAACAACAAGCGGATGCGTAACCGGAATAACAATAACAACAACAATAATAACAATAACAACAACCGGCGTGGCCAGAACCCGATGACCCGGGTGTTCGAATCCAACGGGCCCGATATCAAGATCCGCGGCACCGCATCCCACGTTGCTGAAAAATATGTGCAGCTGGCGCGCGACGCGCGCTCATCCGGCGATCCGGTAGCCGCAGAGAATTACTATCAGCATGCCGAGCATTATTTTCGGCTGATCGCCGCCGCCCAGGAGCAGTTCCGCCAGAACCAGCCGCAGCCGCGCACCGAAAACGAAATGCCCCCGGAGGACGGCGGCGACGACGAGAGCGAGAGCTTTTCGAATTTTGGGCAGGAGCCCGGCTTCGTTCCAGCCCAGCAACAGCCCTTCGTGCCGCGCGACAACAACAACCAGCAGCGCGATCATCAGCGCGAGGGACAGCCGTATCAGCCACGCGATCAGCATCCGCCCCGCGAACACAACCACAATCGCGATCATCGCCCGCAGCCGCAGTTTCAACCGCAGCCCCAACCGCAGCCGCAGCCGGTGATTCCCGATAGCGTCAGCGTCGATCGCCTGCCGTCGTTCATTACCGGACCACAGCCGCAGATCAATGGCGGCGCCGGCGGGTTCGAGGCCAATGGCGGCGAACGCTTTCCACCGCGCCGCCGCCGCCGACCCCATGGAGGCCCGCGTCCCGACGGCCTGCCCGCACCGGTGACGCCGGGCGACGATTTCAATCCGGGGAATGAGTAAGCGCAGTTCTGTAGAGTGGGCAAAGCCACCGGGTCGCGCGAATGCGCGCCCCGGTGGCTTTGCCCACCCTACAAAATCTTATCCGTCTGCAACGACGACGGCACCAGCACCGGCTGCAGCGATGGAATCAGCCGCGTGCGTTCGCGATGCGCCGGGATCGCGCGGTAGACCTGCTTGGTCGCTTCCACGATGTGTACACCGGCAAACGGCAACGAGAGCGCCGCACCGACCCGCTCCCACGCCATCGCGGAGCGCAGGAACCAGCCGCCGCCGACCGGCGGCATGAACAGCGCCTCGCCCCACGCCGTAGGCGTAAACCAGGTCTGCCGCAGCAATTGGGTGATCTGCAACCGCGAATAGGGCCGGCCGTGACCGAACGGCGTGGTATCGGTGCGGGTCCACACCCCGCGCCGATTTGGAATGATCGCCATCATGCGGCCCGACGGCGCCAGCACCCGCCACACCTCGCGCAGCAGGCCTTCCGGATCGTCGGACATTTCCAGCGCGTGAACGATCAGAATGCGATCGACGGCGGCGTCCGGCAGCGGCAGTGAAAATTCATCGACCAGGGTTGCCAGGGCCGGCCGCGCAGTGGGCCATTTCAGCACGCCCTGCGCCGCCGGCATGAAAGCAATGCAGCGCTCGCTGTCTTCCCGAAACAACCCGAGATAGGGCGTGGGGTAGCCGAGGCCGAGCACCCGCTGTCCCTGCGCGTCGGGCCAGCGTGCACGGATGCCGCGATTGATCAGCCGCCGCGCCACGATGCCGAGCCGCTGCGAATAGAAGTCCCTTAGATCGATGACATCGATGGTCATGAACCCAATCTAACACGGCACGGCTGCGCGAGGAGCGCAGAATATCGCATTGCCCGACGAGCGTTAACGCCATATTTCCTCACATCAGTTGGCTATGCTAGCGTCACCGCTCAATCTGGCTCACGGAGATATCATGGCTGCCGAAATTCGCCTGTTCCCATGCCTGACCGACAATTTCGGCTATCTGATTCACGATTCCGCGACCAAGGCGACCGCCTCGATTGACGCCCCGGACGCCGGCGCCGTCATCAAGGCGTTGCAGCATGAGGGCTGGACGCTGACGGATATCCTGGTCACCCATCATCATCATGACCATGTCGGCGGCGTCGCCGAGCTGAAGCAGAAATGCGGATGCCGCGTGGTGGCGCCGCACGACAAGTCGACCAGGATCGCCAATGTCGACCTGCGCGCCAGCCAGGGCGACGTGGTGAAGGTCGGCAGCCTGCTGGCGCGCGTTCTGGAAACGCCGGGCCATACGCTCGACCACATCAGCTATGTGTTCGACAGCGAGAAAGCGCTGTTTGCGGCCGACACGTTGTTCTCGATCGGCTGCGGCCGGGTATTCGAGGGCACCTATCCGATGATGTGGGAGTCGCTGCTGAAGCTGCGCGCCCTGCCCGACGATTTCAAACTATATTGCGGCCATGAATACACCGCCGCCAACGTCAAGTTCGCACTGACGGTCGAGCCCGACAATGCCGCATTGCAGGCGCGCGCCGCCGAAGTGGCGCGGCTGCGCGCTGACAACAAGCCGACGATACCGACGCTGCTCGGCGAGGAGAAGAAAGCCAACGTATTCCTGCGCGCCGACGATCCCGTTGTCGCGGCCAGTGTGCGGATGAAGGGCAAGAATGCATCGGAAGTGTTTGGCGAATTGCGCGAACGCAAGAACAAGTCCTGATGGGTGATCTGCCTTCCGCCGCCGATATCATCGCGCGGCTTGAACTGAAGCCGCATCCGGAAGGCGGCCACTATCGCGAGACGTTTCGCGATAAGCGGATCGATGCAAACGGTCGCTCGTTGTCCACCGCGATCTACTTCCTGATCGCGCGCGGCGAGCGTTCGCACTGGCACCGCATCGATGCGGTGGAAGCCTGGCATTATTATGCGGGCCACGCGCTGATACTCGAAGTCGCCGACGACAACGGCCGGCGCAGCATCCGGCTCGGCGCCGACCTGGCCGCGGGCGAAGTGCCGCAGGCGATAGTCCCGCCGCATGCGTGGCAGGCCGCAGAGAGTTGCGGCGACTGGACGCTGGTCGGCTGCACGGTTGCGCCCGGATTCGATTTTGCGAAGTTCGAACTGGCCCCGAAGGGCTGGCAGCCTTCTGACTAGTTTCTCTTCCAAATCATATCGTTCGCCGCGATCAATCCGCCGCCGGCGATCAGCACCGCGGCGATCGCGAGGCCCGCGCTGGGCTTCGCAAAGCCAGCCAGAATCAGAAACGACGTCGAGAGCAGCGGCGTCGCGTAGGACGCCGCACCGAGCACACGGATATCGCCGCGCTTCATTCCGATATCCCAGGCATAGAACGCTGCACCCACGGGACCGACGCCGAGCGCCATGATCGCGAGCCATTGCGCCAACCCGTCCGGCCAGATCGTGACCTCGACTGCCTGGTGCACCAATGTCGCCAGCAACGCCGTGGCGGCGCAAAAGCCCGCCACCGCGTCGGTCGGCACCGATCTGAGCTTGCGCGACATCACCGAATAGGCCGCCCATACAAAGGCTGCGACAAACGCCGCGATCAAGCCGGGCACCTGGCCCGGCGCGAAACCGCCACTGCCGTTGCCGGCAAACAACAGCACCGTGCCGGCCAGCCCCAGCAACGCGCCGATGATGTGATGCGGCGCCAAGCCGCTCGCCCGGCAGCAGCGATGAAAACACCACGATCAGCAGCGGCCAGAGATAATTCAACAGGCCGGCTTCGGCCGGCGGCGCGAAGCGCAACGCCAGGAAATACAGCGCGTGGTAGCCGAACAGGCCGCCGACCCCGACGATCCAGGCCAGCGGCGGTTGCCGCAGCGCACGGACGGCTTCGGCCGCCAGATCCAGGTCAGAGGCCCGATCACCAGCGCGCCGATCGCGAACGTCATCGCCGCGAGCTGAAACGCCGGAATTTTCCCGGTCGCCACCGTCAGCGCCGCCAGCAGCGACCACATCAGGATCGCGGTCAGTCCGATCAGCGTGGCGGTGCGGGAGGTCATCGAGGCCGAAACATTTTCCGTCATGGCCGGAGCTGATCCCGGCCATCCACGTCTTTCTAACACCGCCGTTAACGTGGATGCCCGGGACAAGCCCGGGCATGACGGCTGCTTGAAGTTCTCGCTCGTCGCAATGACGAGCATCCAATCACGCGTGATACTGCCCGCCATTCACGGTCAGCGTCGATCCCGTGATGAAGCCGGCCTCGTCGGCGGCGAGGAAGACCACGCTGCGCGCGATCTCCTCGGGCTCGCCGAGGCGGTTGAGCGGGATCAGCGGCAGGATGCTCTTCTCCAGCACTTCCTTCGGCACCGCCTGCACCATTTCGGTGTTGATGTAGCCCGGGCAGATCACGTTCACGGTGATGCCGGCCTTGGCGTTTTCCAGCGCCAGCGCCTTGGTGAAGCCGATATCGCCGGCCTTGGCGGCCGAATAATTGACCTGGCCGAACTGGCCCTTCTGGCCGTTGACCGAGGAGATGCTGATGACGCGGCCGAATTTGCGGGCGCGCATGCCCTCGATCACCTGCCGCGTCATGTTGAACAGCGAGCCGAGATTGGTGTTGATGACCGCATTCCACTGCTCGAGCGTCATCTTGTGAAACGCGCCGTCGCGGGTGATGCCGGCATTGTTGACCAGCACATCGACCGGGCCGAGATCGGCCTCGACCTTCTTGACGCCGTCGGCGCAGGCATCGAACGAGCTGACGTCCCATTTGTAGACGGGAATGCCGGTCTCGGCCTTGAATTTTTCCGCCGCGGCGTCGTTGCCCGCATAGCTTGCGGCAACCTTGTAGCCCGCGGCCTTCAGCGCCTTGCTGATCGCCGCGCCAATGCCTCTCGTTCCCCCCGTCACCAATGCAACACGTGCCATGTCGAATTCCTCCTTGGTGGTCTTTTTTAGAAGCCGGAATTATCCCGGTCGTTGATCGAGTTGATCGAGATAAAAATGCCCGGCGCGAGACCGGGCATTCCATTTCTATCAGCGTGAACCGAAGTTGACAGATGATCTTTTCATCATTCAACGCATCCTGCTGCCTTCGGTTCAGTCGCGTGCAATGCACATCGCGATGCCCATGCCGCCGCCGATGCACAGGGTGGCGAGGCCCTTCTTGGCATCGCGCTTCTGCATTTCGTGCAGCAGCGTCACCAGCACGCGCGCGCCGGAGGCGCCGACCGGATGGCCGATCGCGATCGCGCCGCCATTGACGTTGACCTTGGAGGTATCCCAGCCGAGGTCCTTGTTGACCGCGCAGGCCTGCGCCGCGAAGGCTTCATTGGCCTCGATCAGATCGAGATCGGCGATCTTCCAGCCGGCCTTCTTCAGCGCGGCGCGCGAGGCCGGGATCGGCCCGGTGCCCATGATCTTGGGATCGACGCCGGCCTGGCCCCAGGACACGATGCGCCCGAGCACGGTGCGGCCTTCCTTGGCGGCCTGCTTGGCGGTCATCAGCACCACGGCGGCGGCGCCGTCATTGATGCCCGAGGCGCTGCCGGCGGTGACGGTGCCGTCCTTCTCGAACGCCGGCCTGAGCTTGGCCATCGCTTCGATGGTGGCGCCGTGACGCGGATATTCGTCGTCGCTGACGATGATGTCGCCCTTGCGCGACTTGATGGTGACCGGAACGATCTCGTCCTTGAACTTGCCGGCCTTCTGCGCGGCCTCGGCCTTGTTCTGCGAGGCGACCGCGAACTCGTCCTGCTGGGCGCGGGTGATCTGGTACTGCCTGGCGACGTTCTCGGCGGTGTTGCCCATGTGGTAGCCGTTGAAGGCATCCCACAAACCGTCCTTGATCATGGTGTCGACGAATTCGACCGGCCCCATCTTGACGCCGCCGCGCAGATATTGCGCGTGCGGGGCCATGCTCATGGATTCCTGGCCGCCGGCGACGACGATTTCGGAATCGCCGTTGAGCAGCGCCTGATAGCCCAGCGCCACCGTGCGCAGGCCCGAGCCGCACAGTTGATTGACGCCCCAGGCCGGGCTTTCCACCGGGATGCCGGCGGCGATCGAGGCCTGGCGGGCGGGGTTCTGGCCCTGCGCCGCGGTCAGGATCTGACCCATGATCACTTCGGAGACCCGGCCCGGCTCGATGCCGGCGCGCTCCAGCGCGGCCTTGATGGCGATGGCGCCGAGATCGTGGGCGGGCATGGTGGCGAACGCGCCGTTGAAACTGCCGACCGGGGTGCGGGCGGCGCTGACGATGACGACATCGTCTGACATGGACATCTCCTAGGGTTGAAGTTCGGGCTTGAGGCCTGGTTGGCGGGCGGCCGGATGGCGGGCCTGTCTCTCGGGTCTATCCTGTTAACCTAGGCATGAAGTGTCAATCGGCCAGAGGGCGAAATCACGCCGCAGCGCATTCAAAATAGCGCCTGGAGTCACTTGGCGGTTTCCTGAGCAGTGTCTATGCTTTGGAATTAACCGTGCCGCACAAAACGGTAGCCGAACTCGGCTGAAAATGCTTACTTTGCTGCGATGCGTTGCTCGTTAGCCCTTCGGCGATGCCGTCGGGTTCCCGTCCTCGGTGTGTAGTGTGTGAGCCCATGGCGAAAACAGACCAACCCACCACGATCAAGAAATACGCGAACCGGCGGCTCTATAATACCGGCACCAGCACCTATGTGACGCTCGAGGATCTCGCGGCGATGGTGAAGGAGGGCGAGGATTTCCTCGTCTATGACGCCAAGACCGGCGACGACATCACCCGCTCGGTGCTGGCGCAGATCATCTTCGAACAGGAAAACAAGGCCGGCCAGAATTTGCTGCCGACCACCTTCCTGCGCCAGTTGATCCGCTTCTACGGCGACAGCATGCAGATGGTGGTGCCGAAATATCTCGAACAGTCGATCGACACGCTGACGCGCGAGCAGGAAAAATTCCGCAAGCAGCTCACCAACACCTTCAGCGGCACGCCGTTCGCGCCGCTGGAAGAGCAGGTTCGCCGCAACATGGAAATGTTTCAGCAGACCTTCTCGATGTTCAAGCCGTTCGTGCCGCCGCGTGCCGGACGCCGCTGCCGCCGAGCCGGAGAAAGCCCCGGAGCCGGCCGCCGAAGACGACAACATCGACGATCTGCGCCGTCAGATGAAGGACATGCAGGACCGCCTCGAGCGGATGTCGAAAGAGCCGAAGAAGGACGAGTGAGACCTGTCATCGTCCCGCGAGCCGGGACCCATAACCGCGGCCGTCATTGTCCGAGGTCTCTCGCCGTCATCGACAGGCGCGGCGATGGGTCCGCGCTTCCACGTGGACGACAGCTAACCCGCCGCCGGCAACACCGCTTCGGCCTGCTTGTCCCAGGGCCGCTGCGACGAGGCGAGCCCGATCAGGCGTCCCTGGATGTAGTCGCAGCCCCAGTCGCGCAGCATGTGCGGCCGACTCGTCGTCCTGAACCCATTCCGCGACCGTCTTGATTTCGAGCCGCCGCGCCAGATCGATCAGCGTCTGCACGAAGGCGCGATCGTCGGCCGAGCGCGCGATGTTCTGCACGAAGGCGCCGTCGATCTTCACAATATCGACGCCGAGCTTGCGCAGATTCCGGAATGAGGTGTAGCCGGCGCCGAAATCGTCGATCGCGATCCGGCTGCCGAAGTTTTTCAGCCGCGTGACGAAGCCGCGGACGTCGTCGATATCCTGGATCGCCACGGTTTCGGTGATTTCGACGATCAGCCGCTCGGCGACGCCGGGATGCGCGCGCATCAGCGATTCGATCGAGGCCCACCAGTCCGGATCCATCGTGGTGTCGGGCGAGATGTTGAGGCTGAGCTGCACGTCCGGCGAGGCCGCGAGCTCGGCCACCACGAGTTCGAGCACGCGGTGATCGACCAGGCGGATCAGGCCGAGCTTCTCCGCGACCGGGACGATGTCCGGCGCCAGCAGCACCTGGCCGTCATCCTGCTCCATCCGGACCAGGCATTCGTAGAACGCCGCATCGCGCGAGCGCGCCTCCACCACCGGCTCGAACGCCATCACGATCCGGCGCTCGTTGAGCGCGGTGACGATCTCGTCGGTGACGCTGATGTTGACGCGGCGCTGGGCGTCGCGCTCGACATTCGGCCGCCACAGCGAAAACGACCCGGCGCGGCGGCGCTTGGCGCTGTCGAGCGTTTCCTGGGCGCGGTTGACCGCCTCGTCGGCGTTGCGCGCGTAGCGCGGCACGCTGACCGCGCCGATCGAGGCGGTGACCGAAACCGGGCCCGATTTGGTCGGCACCACCTCGTCGCGGATGCCGGCCAGAAACCGCTCGGCCGCGATATTCATGTCGTCGACGGTGCAGTTCTTCAGGATCAGCCCGAATTTGTTGCCGGAGAACCGCCCCAGCACGTCGCCGCCGCGCAACCGGGCGCGAATGCGCTTGCCGACCTCGGAAATCACCGCGTCGGCGACGTCGAAGCCGAAGGCGTCGTTGATCCGCGACAGATGATCGATGCCGATCAGCATGAAGGCGAAGGAGGAGCGGAAGCGCGTGGCTTCCTCGATCGCCTCGGCCAGTGCGGCGATCAGATGGGTGCGGTTGAGTTCGCCGGTCAGGGGATCGTGCCGCGACAGTTTCAGCAGTTGCTCGTCGCGGGCATGGCGCTCGTTGTTGATGCGGACGATGCCTTGCGCGCGCGCCGGCTTGCCGTCGGGGCCGGCGAACCAGCAGCCGGATTCCTCGATCCAGAGCACCGGCGCGGAGGTCGAGGTCCGCACGCCATATTCGATCCGGTAGGGCGCGCCGTCGCCCCTGCCCGCCGGCGGCGAATGGCCCAGCGCGTCGGACCGGATCGAGCGCACCGGCTCGATCAGCTTTGAAAATTCCGCGCCGCTGGCCAGCGCGGCGGCCGGAATATCCGGAAAAACGCTGGCGGCGTGCTCGCTCCAGGCGATCGCGTCGCTGGCGATGTCCCAGACAAAGGCCGCCTGGCCGAGCGAGGCGAGGATGGTCGAGGCTTGCGGAGGGGCAGTGTCAAAATCGCCTCGTTTCGGGGCAGCGCCGAAGTGATTCTCGCCGGAAGAATACTGCGTCTTGCGCCGCCCAGTCCCCAGGCCGAAAGTTCATAAATAATGCGGAAACCACGTTGTACGGCCGCCAGGAACAACCCGGCAGGCGTCCGGCATAGCTCTTGCGATGTCTCAATCGCAGGGGACGTCATGTCCCGAAACGAGACAATTGCCGGTTGGGATTTCGCGATGTCGGGTACCGAATTCGAGGCAGCAGACGGAAAGCACCGCCGAGGCCGCGCGACGCCAATCCGCCCTGCATGGCGCTGGTGCCGATGGTCCACGGCTGCGGATTGGTCGCAGACCCCGCCGCTGTCACGGCCCGACCCGAGTTTCGTGACGCAGTTGATCGCGACCGCCGAGCATGCGCCGCAAACCTGCTCGCTTGCGGCGGGCGACCCCGGCCGACGCGCAGGCGGCCTATCGATCCGTGACGGATCACAACCACATCATGCCCACCGGCATGCTGACGCGGCAGACCACCTGATCGTCAGCGCGGCGGCGCATCCGGCGGCGGCGCGCCATTGCCGGGCTGCAGTCCCGGCGACGGGACTTCCGGCGATGGCGGCTCAACCGGTGCGACTTCGGGATGCGCGGTTATCGGCTCAGGGTGATCCGGCAGCACGGGTTCGGCGGCCGTAGCCGCTGCCGGGACCGGCGGCTCGGGCGCGGGATCGAATCGCGGTTCGGCGACGGTCGCATCGGGCTTGCGCGCGCTGCGCCGGGAGACCGCGGCGCCTGACGCCACCGCGCATGCCGCGCCGTGCGCGCAACGCGATGCCCGACAGGAAATCCACCAGCGCCAGCGCCGTCAGCAGGAAATAGGTCGAGGTGCCGAATTGCGGCAGCAGCGCGAATTCCGCGCCGGCGCCGCAGAACACCAGCAGCGACAGCAGATGGTCGGTGAGATATTTGGCGCCGGGGCGCGCGCCTTTGATGACCTCGCACAGCAGCAGCAGGATGCCGAGCGTGACGCAGGACATCGCTCAGCGTCACCGGCCATGCCGCGCCCGACGGCAGCGGCAACGTGACGAGCGGCGCCGCGAACGACACGTCGCGCATCAGGAAGGCGATGATGTTGTAGATCGCGAGCGGAATCAGAAGCAGCGGAAAACCGACCATGGACATCGGCGAGGCCTTCTTTTCAAGCGAGAGCGAACCCGTAAGCAGGTTCGCGGCAGGAAACCTGTTACCTTACTCGTTGGCCGAATTCAGGCAGGCATGCGCCATCACAGGCTTGCCTGCCTTCCGCCTGGTCAGGATTCCTGCTTCAGGATTCCTTCTTGGCCTTCAGAACCTGCCGGCCCTTGTACATGCCGGTTTTCAGGTCGAGGTGGTGCGGACGGCGCAGTTCGCCCGAATCCTTGTCCTCGGCATAGGTCGGCTTCTTCAGCGCGTCCGCCGAGCGGCGCATGCCACGCCGCGAGGGCGATGTTTTTCTACGGGGAACGGCCATATCGGGTCCTCTAGGGATGTTGTCGGAGGCATCGTCCGTGCCGGACGGCTGAAGCGCTTTTGGCGCAAGCTCAAATGCCGATAAGGCCGCGCTTATAGAGGATGGAATGGTCCAAGGCTAGGTTCAAAATACGCCCAAATGGCTCAAAAACCGCGATTTTCGCTCCAGCATCGCTGCTGTCCCGCGGACTGCGCCCGGGCCGTATAGATAGCGGCCAGACGGCGCACCCCGGGGCCGGGATTGCGGGCGCTGCGCTTGACCGGATTGGGCAAGATCGCCGCCAGCAAGGCCGCTTCGCGCGGCGACAGGGTCGAGGCCGGCCGGCCGAAGGCGTAGGCCGAGCCGGCTTCGGCGCCGAACTGCCCGGACGGGCCCCAGTTCGGCGATGTTGAGATAGATTTCCAGGATCCGCTGCTTCGGCAGCACCAGATCGATCCACAGCGCCAGCGGCAATTCCAGCGCCTTGCGGACCACGCTGCGGCCGGGCCACAGGAACAGGTTTTTCGCCACCTGCTGGGTGATGGTCGAGCCGCCGCGGGTCGGCTCGCCGTCCTCGGCGTCGTCGATCACGTCGCGCAAGGCGCCCCAGTCGACGCCGTGATGGCTGCAGAATTTCGCGTCCTCGGAGGCCACCACGCTGCGCGGCAGCGCCGGCGAGATCGCGCCGAAATCGACCCATGGCCGCGACACCGGCGCGCCCGTCAGCCAGCGCCAGGCCATCAGCGTCGAGACCGGATGGCCGACGCGATAAAACGGCGCCAGCAGATACGGCAGCAACAGCAAAGCGAGCAAAACCAGCAGTAAATTTCGGGCAATGCGCAAATTCGACGTTTCTGGTTCGGGACAATGGGCGGAGGCGGACGAATGGGCCGGGGCCTGACCGATATCTCCCTGATAGTTCCGCACTTTTCCAGCGCTTTTAAGGCGCCGCTAACCGCGGTTTGCGGAATTGACGAAGCCGGTGCCATCAACGATTGTCCGGCCCGAAACTTGATCTGGAGCTATGCTTGATGACGACCGGCACTGACTTTTCGAAACGACTGGACCAGACCGCGGAAGATACCGAAGCCCTGCTGGCGAAGCTGTTGTCCGACGCGCTGTTGCCCGACGAGATCGCGCGGCCGAAGCGGCTGATGGACGCCATGCGCTATTCGAGCCTCGGCGGCGGAAAACGGCTGCGGCCGTTTCTGGTGGTCGAAAGCTCCGCCGTGTTCGGCGTTCCACGCGAGGCCGCGTTGCTGGCCGGCGCGGCGCTGGAATGCATCCACTGCTATTCGCTGATCCATGACGACCTGCCGGCGATGGACAACAGCGATTTGCGCCGCGGCCGGCCGACGCTGCACAAGCAGACCGACGACGCCACCGCGATCCTCGCCGGTGACGGGCTGTTGACGCTCGCCTTCGACATCGTCACCCGCGACGAGATTCACAGCGACGCCAATGTGCGGCTGCTGCTGACCCGCGCGCTGGCGCGAGCCAGCGGGATCGGCGGCATGGTCGGCGGCCAGATGCTGGATCTCGCCGGCGAGGGCCGGTTCGGCGACCGCGAGCCGGTCGACGTCGCGCGGTTGCAGCAGATGAAGACCGGCGCGCTGTTGCGCTATGGCTGCATTGCCGGCGCCATCCTCGGCCAGTCCTCGCAGAAGGAATATCAGGCGCTCGACGATTACGGCCGCGCGCTCGGCGAAGCCTTCCAGATCGCCGACGACCTGCTCGACGTCGAAGGCGACGCCGCGGCGCTCGGCAAGCAGACCGGACAGGACGCGGCGTTGGGCAAGACCACCTTCGTCACCCAGCTCGGCATCGATGGCGCCAAGCAGCGCGTGCGCGATCTGCTGGGCCGCGCCGATGCCGCACTCTCGATCTTCGGCGCCAAGGGCGACGTGCTGCGCGCCGCCGCGCGATTCGTCGCCGAACGCAAGAATTGAAGGCGGCGATGGCGGGCAAGGAAACTGAGCAAGCAAATCCGACGATCCGCATCTTGTCCGCTTCCGCAACATGTCGAAGCCGGTCCGCGTGGTCTACGCGCGGCCGCGGACTTTCTTTTCGATCGCGATCGGTTTCGTCGCGTTCTTCCTGCTGCCGGAGGCGTGGCGGCTGGTAACGCGCCTGCTGATCGGCTGGGATGCCTTCGTCGCGCTGTATCTGCTGCTGGTCTACATCATGATGGGACGTTGCGGGCTTGCGCATATCAGGCGCAACGCGGTGCTGCAGGACGACGGCCGTTTTCTGATCCTGCTGGTGACGGCGCTCGGCGCCTTCGCCAGCATCGGCGCGATCGTGTTCGAACTCGGCGGCTCGCACCGCAGCGCCCAGGACCTGACGCTGGCGACCGTGACCATCGCGCTGTCATGGGTCGCGGTGCACACCACCTTCGCGCTGCATTACGCGCATGAATTCTACCGCGGCGCCAAGCCCGGCGGCCTGCAATTTCCCAGCGGCGACCAGCATGTCGATGCCGACTATTGGGACTTTGTGTATTTCTCGTTCGTGATCGGCATGACCGCGCAGGTCTCCGACGTCGGCATTACCGACAGGATCATCCGCCGCACCGCGACCGCGCACGGCATCGTCTCGTTCGTGTTCAATACCGCGCTGGTGGCGTTGATGGTCAACATCGCCGCGAGCGCGATCTAGCCCTCAGGGAATCGAGGCCACCGGATCCTCGAAACGTTAGTTACAGACCTCACGGTTGCCGAGAGCTCGGGCCGGTGATCGCCGTGATATTCGAGATGACAGCCGGGCGCGACCGGCCGGCACAGATAGGCATTGCAATAAATCTGACCGCTGCCGCCGCCCTGCGACCTGGCATTGGCCTGCGGCCGCGGAGCGCCCGCTGCCGGCGGCGCCGACGGTTCGCGCTGCGGACGTTCGGCCTGCTCGCGCCGCGACGGCCGGTCGTCGGAATCGCGCCTGGCGACGGCTTCTTCTGCCGCTTCTCGCATTCATTGTCATCGTTGAGGAAGGTGCCCTCGGCGCACACGATCTTGCTGCAACGGTCGCCATCGGCCTTGGTGCCATGCTCGCACACCAGCGGACAGACCCGCGACGATTTCAGCTTGATCGCATCGAGCGCGTCGGCGCTGGCGACCTTCGCGTCGAGTTTGGTGCCGGCGTAGCGGTTGAACAGCGTCAGCGAACGCTGCGAAGCCGCATTCCAGTCGCCGTCGGCGTTGCCGTTCAGGCAGCCGACGCGGCGCAACTCGGTCTGCTCCGATTTGGTGACGTCGGCCGGCGGCGATCCGGCGGTCAGTGCGGCGAGGTTCATGTTTTTGTCATTGTCGGTCGTTGCCGGCGTTGCGGGAGCGGCCTTGGCAGCCTCGGCTTTGTCGTTAACACCGTTATCCTGGGCGGCGCGGTCCCCCGCATGCTCGGAGGCGAGCCGTTTCTGCTCGGCGGCGGCGGCCTGGTCCTGCGCGATTTGCTTGGCTTTCTCGGCCGCAAGACGCGTCTGCTCCGCGGCCTTGGCATTCGCTTCCGCCTTGGCCTGCTGGGCTTTTTCCGCGCCTTCGGCGGCGAGCCGTGTCCGCTCCTGCTCGGCGAGCTGGGCTTTTTCGGTGGCTGCAACCCGCGCTTCCTCGGCGGCGATCTTTTCAAGCTGAAGCTTGGCGAGACTGGCGTAGAAGCCGTCGGGATGTTGCACGAGAAAAGCGTCGAGCGCACCCTTGTTGCCGACCGCCATCGCGAGCTCGTAATCGCGACGGGCTTCGGTCTGCGGATTGGGCGCGGGCGGCGCCACCGGCATTGCCGCGGCAGGTGCAGGTTTCGGCGCCGGCACCAGCGGCACATCCTCGCCGCCAAGCGAACCATAGACAAACGGCTCCTGCCGGTTGCCGGTACTCGTGAGCACGTCGTCGCGGACGAATCCAAACGCACGGCGCACGTCGAGCCCCGGCGTCGTGAGATGTTTTGAAAGCGCTAATGTGAACGGACTGTTCTTGCCGTCGCCGTCGGCTGCCGTCGAGCCGGCCTTGGCGGAATAGGCGATCAGCATGTTCGGGCTGGTCGGCTCGATCTTGGCAAGCCCCTGCCCGATCGCGCGCGACGCCACGGTTCGCTTCATGGTCTTGGCGAACGGGTTGTCCCGGCAGGCGTCGAGGATGACGAGCCGCAATTTCTTCGCCGGCTCGATGGCGATCAGGATGCGGTCGAGCGACAACGCTTCGTCATAGACGTCGGTATCGCGCTCCAGCCTGGCGTCCACGGGGATCAGATAGTTCGCGCCGTCCACCTCCATGCCGTGGCCGGCGTAATAGACGACGGCGATATCGGCATCGCGGGCGCGGTCGGCAAAGTCGCGAAGCGCGCGGCGCGTCTCGGCCGCCGGAAGATCGTGGCGGGAATCGACCACGTCGAAGCCGGCATTCTTCAGGGTTGCGGCTATGACGGCAGCGTCATTGATCGGGTTCGCAAGCGGCACGACATTCTGGTAGGCGGAATTGCCGATAACCAATGCCACACGCTTTTCGGCAAAGGCCGGCTGGCACACCAACAGCAACAAGGCGGCCACGGCGAGAACCAAACGATTCAATCCTGGAGGTCTGAGCGATTTCATGGTCACGCTTCCGGAACCTGGCTTCCTTAGCACATCGGCGTTGCTATCAGAAGTGACCGCAAGCCTTTGTGAGTTGGGTCACGATCCGTCTCGATGCAGATCAGCCATGTTTCCTTGGTCGGCCGAACGGTTGTCCGTTCAAACCTGCCGGCATTTCGTGCACGACAGGACCGCGGCAAAATAGCGCGGAGAAGGTGATGCGCGGGCGAAATTCGTGGTTCCATCCCTGAACCGGACACAAACTGATCGCGCAGACAATGAAAGCCGCCATAGCGCAATCGAGCCGTCCGTGGCTTAATTCAATTTGAACAGATTCGAACAAGCCGGAGAGAACCAGACCATGACCCACGACCGCTCCACCGTCGAAGCCGTGAGTCCAGCATTATTTCGATGGCCTCTATGAAGGCGATGCTGACAAGCTCGGCGCGGTTTTCCATCCTTCCGCCGATCTGCGCTGGGTGGAAAAGGGCGAGCTGAAAATCCTCACCGTGCCGGACTGGATGGGCGGGTGCGAAAACGGCCCTCGGCCAGATCCGAAGGCAAGCCGCGCGAGGATTTCATCGTGACCATCGACCGCTCCGACGAATCCACCGCCTTCATCAAGGTGCGCTGCCAATTGCCGCCGCGCTACTTCACCGATTATCTGGTGGCGATGAAACTGCCGACGGCTGGCAGATCGTCTCGAAATCCTACCGCTACGATTTGC
>CAWHFI010000010.1:0-171797 GCA_963828645.1 uncultured Alphaproteobacteria bacterium
GTCTCGCGCAGCGTCGGCGCCAGCAGGCCGGACATCGCCTTCTTCACGTCATCCACGAGGTCGTAGATGATGTTGTAGTAGCGAATTTCGATGCCGTTGCGCTTGGCGGCGGCGGCTGCTTCCTTGTGGGCGCGAACGTTGAAGCCGATGATGGCGGCGTTGAAGCCTTCGGCCAGCGTCACATCGGATTCCGAGATGCCGCCGACGCCGGCGTGCAGGATGCGCGCCATGACTTCGTCGGTGCCGAGCTTTTCCAGCGACCCCAGGATCGCTTCCAGCGAGCCCTGCACGTCGGCCTTGATGATCAGCGGGAAGTCCTTGCGGCCCGTGGTCTTGAGCTGCGACATCATCTGCTCGAGCGAGCCGCGCATGCCGGAAATGCGAGGCGGCGGCGTTCTCGCGCTTCTGATGGGCGCGGTAGCTGGTGACTTCGCGGGCGCGGGCTTCGTTCTCGACCACGGCGAGACGGTCGCCGGCTTCCGGCGGACCGTTGAAGCCGAGCACCTCGACCGGCACGGAAGGTCCGGCCTCGTCGATGGTGACGCCCTGATCGTTGATCAGCGCGCGGACGCGGCCCATTTCGGCGCCGGCCACCACGATGTCGCCGACCTTCAGCGTTCCGCGCTGCACCAGCACGGTGGCGACGGGACCGCGACCGCGATCGAGCTTGGCCTCGATCACGGTGCCTTCGGCGGGGCGCGTCGACATTGGTCTTGAGGTCGAGCAGTTCGGCCTGCAGCGCAATCATCTCCAGCAGCTTGTCGAGATTGGTCTTGTTCTTGGCCGAGACCTCGACGTCGACCACGTCGCCGCCCAGCGATTCGACCTGCACTTCATATTGCAGCAGTTCGGTGCGAACGCGTTCCGGCTTGGCGTCCGGCTTGTCGATCTTGTTGATGGCGATGATCATCGGGACCTTCGCCGCCTTGGCGTGATTGATGGCCTCGATGGTCTGCGGCATCACGCCGTCATCGGCCGCGACCACGAGGATCACGATGTCGGTCACCTTGGCGCCGCGGGCGCGCATCGCGGTGAACGCGGCATGGCCCGGGGTGTCGATGAAGGTGATCTTCTTGCCGCTTTCCGGCGAGGTCACCTGATAGGCGCCGATGTGCTGGGTAATACCGCCGGCCTCGCCCGAGACGACGTTGGCGTGGCGTAGCGCGTCGAGCAGCGAGGTCTTGCCGTGGTCGACGTGGCCCATCACGGTCACGACCGGCGAACGCGGCTCGGTATCGGTCGAATCGTCGACGCTGTCGAACAGGCCTTCCTCGACGTCGGACGCCGCCACGCGCTTGACGGTGTGGCCCATTTCCTCGGCGATCAGCTGCGCGGTGTCGGCGTCGATCACGTCGGTGATCTTGTGCATCGCGCCCTGCTTCATCAGGAGCCGGATCACATCGACGGCGCGCTCCGCCATGCGGTTGGCGAGCTCCTGGATGTTGATGGCCTCCGGGATGATCACTTCGCGAATGAGCTTTTCCTTCGGCTCGTTCGACTGGTGACCCTTCAGGCGCTGGGTGCGGCGGCGGAACGATGCGATCGAACGCTCGCGCACGTCGTCGGCGTTGAGCGCCGTGACCAGCGTCAGGCGTCCACGCTGCTTGGCCGGCGCGGGCTTGGCGGTTGTTTTCGGGGGCGTGGCGGGGCGAACCACGCCGCCGGGGCCGCGGCGGACCTGGCGCGGACCCTCATCCTCATCGGTGATATCGGCGGCGACACCGGGCGCGCGTGCCGCCGGCAGTGCCGCGGCGCGGGCCGTCGTCGCGGCCTTGGCTTCGGCTTCGCCAAAACGCTTCTTGGCTTCGGCCTCGGCCTTGCGCTTGGCTTCCTCGTCCTGGCGGTGACGTTCTTCCTCGGCCTTGCGGCGGGCTTCGGCGGCTTCACGCTCCGCCTGCTCGATGCCTTCCTTGCTGTTGCGGCGTTTGGCTTCGGCTTCCGCGATGCGGCGTTCTTCGACATCGCGAACCTTGGCGTCGGCCAGCGCGCTGGCCCGCGCAGTGCGCTCATCCTCGGTCAGGGTGCGCAGCACGACGCCGGAATTGCCCCTCTGCGGGGTCGACGGCGTGGCGGGACGGCTCATCGGCGCCTTGACGGGCGCCGCCTTGGCGGCGACTGGCTCAGCTGCGTGCGATGCCTCGCTCGCAGGCGTGTCGCCGCCGACGCGGCGCTTGCCCCGCTTCTCGACCACGACCTGCTTGGTGCGGCCGTGGCTGAAGCTCTGGCGCACCGTGCCCGTCTCGACGCGCGGCTTGAGCGTCAAGGTTTTGGTCGGGACACTGAGTGTCTTGTCGCCAGGCGATTTCGTATCAACCATTCAGCAGTCCTAATCTTGTTGCGTTGTGCGTGTCCGCACAGTCTGTATCGGCGAATTCCTGACCGTATTTCTGGCCGCAGGGCCGGCCGTCTTGTCGTCATCCGCCATCCGGTATCGGACCAGGAGCTGGCTGCGCGACAGGAACGTTTTGCCCGCCGGGCCCGCGAGCAGGGCAGCATGTATCACATTTGACCGGCCCAGTGCCAAATCCAATTGTTCCGAAGTCAGCGCGTTAAGAATCGGAATTTCATGCGATTCCTCGCCATTCCCGGCATTTTGCCTGACCAGCGCGTCCAATTTCCGGATTCCGTCCGCCGCGCCGTCCGAAGCATGGATCAGCGCCTGGGCCTGCCGCAGCATCAGGGCGCCCTCGACCTTGCTAAATCCGGAGACGACTTGCCCCGCCTTGGCGGCCATGGCGAGCGCTTCCGTAACGCTGCGCACCAGCAAGGTTTCGGTATCCGAAGCCAGCGCCGGCGCCGCTCTGATGTCGCGTTTGAAGCCCCTACTGAAATGGTTGCGGCGGACGGCTTCCGCAACCGCCTGGCGCGAGGCCGAAACCCAAAGGCCCCGGCCGGGAAGCTTGCGCTTCAAATCCGGGATGACCTCGCCCGTGGGCGAGACCACGAACCGGATCAATTCGTCGATCGGCCGAACTTGCCGCGTGACCACGCATAGGCGCGCCGTCGCGGACCTGTCGGTCCGCGGTCCGTTGTCCAAATCGGGGTCAGCGAAGGCAAGCATGCGTGTGACATCGTCCTTACACGGGCTGATCTTCGGCAGCTTCGGCGTCGGCGGCCGGCTTGACCAGATCGGCCTCGGTGATCCAGCCGGCAATGACACGCGCCTGCATGATCATGTTCTCCGCATCGTCGCGCGAGGTCTCGTTGGGATCGAGAATGCCGGGATGCTTGATCGGCTCGCCGCCTTCCTTGCGCTCGGTCCAGCCGACCAGATCGTCGGTGGCGCAACCGGCCAGGTCCTCGACGGTCTTGATCTCGTTCTCACCGAATTTCACCAGCATCTTCGAAGTCACGCCGGGCACTGTCGTCAAAGCGTCTTCCACACCAAGCTCCTTACGTTTGTTTTCGAGCTCGGTTTCGAGCTGTTCCAGATATTCGCGTGCCCGGCTTTGCAGTTCGGTCGCCGTCTCGTCGTCGAAGCCTTCAATGCCGGCCAGTTCCTTGACATCGACCAGCGCCAGTTCCTCCACCGAGGTAAAACCTTCCGACGCCAGCAATTGGCCGACCACTTCGTCGACGTTCAGCGCTTCCATGAACACCCGGGTGGAGTTCTCGAAATCGGCCTGACGGCGTTCGGATTCTTCGGTCTCGGTGAGGATATCGATGTCCCACCCGGTCAGTTGCGAGGCGAGCCGCACATTCTGCCCGCGCCGTCCGATCGCCAGCGAGAGCTGGTTATTGGTGTCGGGAACCACGACCTCGATCCGCTCGCGTTCTTCGTCGATCACGACCTTGGCGACTTCGGCGGGCGCCAGCGCGTTGACCACGAAGGTCGCGATATCGGGCGACCACGGGATGATGTCGATCTTTTCGCCCTGCAATTCATTGACCACGGCTTGCACGCGCGAGCCGCGCATGCCGACGCAGGCGCCGACCGGATCGACCGAGGAATCCCTTGAGATCACGCCGATTTTCGCGCGCGAGCCGGGATCGCGGGCGACCGCCTTGATCTCGACAATACCGTCATAGATCTCCGGCACTTCCTGCGCGAACAGTTTCGCCATGAATTGCGGATGGGTGCGGGAGAGGAAAATCTGCGGTCCGCGGGTCTCGCGCCGCACGTCGAAAATATAGGCGCGGACGCGGTCGCCGTTGCGGAACACCTCGCGCGGCAGCATCTCGTCGCGGCGTACGATAGCTTCACCGCGGCCGAGATCGACGATGACGCTGCCATATTCGACCCGCTTGACGATGCCGTTGACGATGTCGCCGATGCGATCCTTGAATTCCTGATACTGCCGGTCGCGCTCGGCTTCGCGCACCTTCTGCACGATCACCTGCTTGGCGGATTGCGCGGCGATGCGGCCATATTCCAGCGGCGGCAGGGTATCGGCGATGGTGTCGCCGACCTGCGCGCCGGGATTGGCGCGCTGGGCGTCGATCAGCGAAATCTGGTTCGAGGAGTTCTCGACCACATCGACCACCAGCATGTGCCGCGACAGTCGCAATTCGCCCTTCTTGGCGTCGATCTCGGCGTGCACGTCGGTCTCCGAGCCGTAACGCGCCCGCGCCGCCTTGGCGATGGCGTCTTCCATCGCCGCAATGACGATGCCGCGGTCGATCGACTTTTCACGCGCGACCGCGTCCGCGATCTGCAGCAGTTCGAGTTTATTGGCGCTGACAGCTGCCATGATTCATTCTCCTTCGATGTGGTCGATTTCGCCGCGCCGCAATCTTTCCGCGGCGAGGCGGTGTTCCTTGGTGTTCTTCGGCGCGTCCTTGTGCGCCTTGACGGGCTTTATTTCGGCTTCGGGGCGTTGCTCTTTTTCGGATCGCTCTTTTTCGCATGCGGCGGAGGCGGTGGCACGAGGCCGAGATTCTGCTTGAGTTCACGCTCGGCCAACTTGCCGCGCCGCATCGATTCGGCGATCAATTCGTCGGTCAGGACCAGCCGTGCGTCGGCGATGTCTTCCATCACCAGCAGCACCGCGGGATCCTCGCCGTTTCGCACATCGTCGCGCACCAGATGGACGGCATCGCCTTCGATGCCTCCGAGAAGCCCGCGAAAACGCTTGCGGCCCGCATGGGCGACCGCCATCTCGATCTTCACCAGATAGCCCGCGTAACGCTCGAAATCGGAGCGGCGCACCAGCGGCCGGTCGATCCCGGGCGAGGAAATCTCCAGCCGGTAGGCTTTCTCGATCGGGTCGGCGACGTCGAGCACCGGCGACAACGCCTTTGAGATCGCCTCGCAATCGTCGATTTGCATCGTTCCATCGGGCCGTTCCGCCATGATCTGGACGGTGCAGCCGAATTCGCCTGAAATCTTGATCCGGACCAGCCGGTAGCCCATCCCCTGCAACACCGGGCCCGCCACCGCCGACACCCGCGCCGCCATGCCCGGCTCGACAACCAGGCGCGGCTCGGCCAGGAGATCAATGTCCACGGAATCGGCAGTCGGATCGGTCATGTCCAGGGTCAAAGCTGTCAAACTTGCATCGGTTTGGTCGGACTTTAAGGGGGGTCCGGGGGTGTTCCCTGAACTTGCCCAGCGGCGTGGTCTGCGCCGGGCTTGTTTTCAGGTAATAAAAAAGAGCGGGTCCGGAGGGGGCCCACTCTCAATACGCTATCGTATGAGAACCATAAGTTGCGGCTGATATAGCGGTTTTAGCCTAACCCGGCAAGGCCTGCGAAGCTCGCGCGCAGCGATTTTGCGCGGTTTTGGGCTGCGATTTCAAGCCTGATTTGTTCCCCACGAGACAACCCAAAATTGCATGAAGGCTCGCCATCGCGCCGGGTTTGGATTTCCGGCATGTCTGGAGCGAAGCAACCGCACGCGCTACGATGTCGCCAATGGCGCGGCACAGCGCCACCGGGAGAGCGAGATGCTGACGGACGCCGATATTCAATTGCATGCCGACAAGATTCGCGACGACGGCTACACCGTGATCGAGCGCGCCGCCGATGCCGGTCTGGTCGAGGGTTTGAAGCAGGCGCTGGAGCGTATCGAGCGCGAGCATAATCTTGGCACCGCGAGGACGTCGTTCGAAGGCTTCAAGACCTTGCGTATCAATAATCTCCTGACCTATGACGATTTGTTCTGGCAGGTGCCGCTGCACGAGAATGTGCTGCCCTGTCGTGGAGCGGCTGCTGGACAAGGAGTGCCTGCTGTCGTCGTTCTGTTCGCTGGTGCTGGGTCCCGGCCAGGAAGCGCAGCCGATCCACGAGGACACCCAGTTGATTCCGCTGCCGCGCCCGCACATCCCGATCACCATCAATGCGATCTGGGCGCTGTCGGATTTCAGGCAGGACAACGGCGCGACGCGGATCGTGCCGGGCAGCCACAAATACGATTCCTCGCCGGAATACGGCAAGGATTACGCCGCCGTCACCGCGACCATGCCGGCCGGCAGCGTGATGCTGTTCGACAGCGCGCTCTGGCATGGCGGTGGCGCCAACCACAGCGACGAGAGGCGCTTTGCGTTTTCCTGCGCCTATTGCTGGGGCTGGATGCGGCAGCAGGAAAACCTGCAACTCGGCATACCCCGGGAAACGGCGCGGCGATTTCCACGCCGGCTGCAGGAATTATGCGGCTACAGCGTCTACAAGGGACAGTTCGGCCACATCGACAACCGCGATCCGATCGAGCTTTTGGGCCGCGAGCGCGGCAAGCGCATGGTGTGGGAAGCGACCGACGCGCGAAAGGCGCGGACGGGTGGGGCGGGAAATGACGACGTCATTCCGGGGCGATGCCACGGGGCCGGTTGGCATCGAACCCGGAATTGACATTCCGGGTTCGCGCTATGCGCGCCCCGGAATGACAGCAGTCGATCTTCGAAACCTCAGATACGTCGCCTTGCGTCCCTCGCGCTCTGCCTTCCGCCCGTAACGCGTCATGGTGTAGCCGGCCCATGGCAGACGCCAATCGTCGGCGCGTTCCGCGGTCCAGATGAAATCCGGCGAACGCAACAGGTGCGCCAAGGTCCAGGCGCAGTAATCGCCGATGTCGCTGACGAAACGAAATTCGCCATCCTCTTTGAGAACACGCGCCATTGCGGCCACCATGGCGTCCTGCACGAAGCGACGCTTCCAGTGCCGCCGCTTCGGCCAGGGATCGGGGTGGATCAGATCGATTCGAACCAGCGAACGCGGTGGCGCCCATGCCAGCAATTCGGCCGCATCGCCCGCGAACAGCCGGACGTTGCCAATATTGTGGGCTTCGATCTGCGCCAGGATTTTCGCCATGCCGTTAACGTAGGGTTCGCAGCCGATGAAGCCGGTGTGCGGATATGCCAGCGCTTCCGCGATAAGATGCTCGCCGCCGCCGAACCCGATTTCGAGCCTGACATCGTCGACCGGACCATCGAACAGCGCGGCGAGCTCGGGCAGCTTCGGGCCGGCGACGTCGAGCGCCAGGCGCGGCAGCAGATGTTCGATCAGATCGGCCTGGTGGATGCGGAGCTTGTGACCCTTGCGCCGTCCGAAGAACGAACCGTGCGGATGAACGGCGATATCGTCATGTGGCGGCACGTCGCGGCTTTCGGGATCGCGGATCGGAATGCTCATCGCAGCGTCTGGTAGAGACGATGCAGCAGCCGCGCCCGCGGTTCGATCGATGAAATATACAATTGCTCGTAATGGGTATGCGCGCCCTGGCCATCGACGCCGAGGCCGTCCAGCGTCGCGGTGTGAGGAGCGGTGAAATTGCCGTCGGAGCCTCCGCCGGTGGAAGTATCCACCAGCTCGAAGCCGATCTCGGCGGCGAGCGATCTGGCATGTTCGTAAAGGGCTGCGCCCGCATTGCTCTTTTCGTAAGGCGGCCGGTTCAACTCGCCGACCACCTTGACGCTGACGCCTTCGGTGCGCGATTTCAGGTTGAGGATTTTGGGAACGAGCTCGTCGGCATCCGCAATGGAGGGAACACGCATGTCGACTTCGGCATAGGCCTCCTCGGCGATGACGTTCGGCCTGGTGCCGCCCCTGACGACACCGACATTGACGGTGACGCCGCGCCTGGGGTCGTTCATGGCTTCCAGGGTCTGAATGATATGGCCGAGTTCGCGGATCGCGCTGCGGCCATCCTCGGGCCGGGTGCCGGAATGGGCCGGAACGCCTTTGATGAAAATCTCGAACCGCGCGACGCCCTTGCGGCCGGTGACGATTTTTCCGCCGTCGCGGGCGGGCTCGGTGACCAGCACATATTTGGCCTTGCGCCCCTCGGCTTCGATCAGCGGTCGCGACGTCGGACTGCCGATCTCTTCATCGGAGACGTAAAGCTGGGTTATTCCAAGCGGCGGCCGCTCGGCCATGGCGCAAAGCTGCCGGAACGCATGGTAGGCGAGATACGCGCCGCCCTTCATGTCGTAGATGCCGGGCCCGAAAGCGCTGTCGCCCTCGATCCTGAAGGGCAGCCGTTCGATGAATCCCATCGGATGTACCGTGTCGAGATGACTCAGCACCAGGATTCCCGGCGCGTCCTGGCCCCATGACGAACGTGCGGCGAGATGATCGCCGCAGCCGCTGTGGCCCGCGATCCGCTCGATGGTGACGGGCAAATCGCGATAGCCCTCCGCGACCATGGTCGCGAGCTTGTTGACCTGATCCGGCGCTTCGGTCGGGGTTTCTATCTCGACCCAGCGGCGGATGCCGTCAAGGATAGTTTGGGAATCAAACGGATTGGCTGACATGGCCGTCAGCATGTCGTTGCCTGCGCAGGAATTCAATGACTGTGTTGGCTCAGCGCTTGTCGGGTCCTTCGCGGGCGGCGATCTGCTCGACCATCTCCACGATGCTGCGCCGGAGCTTGGCGTCGGCGATGCGTGTGAACGCGCGGGTCAGCGCCAGGCCTTCGGACGTCGCGAGGAAATCCGAAATATAGGCCGGCGACGTTCCCTCGCCAAAGCCTTCGGGGCCGGCGGTTCCGCTCGGTCCGCCCTCGAACAAGAACGACACCGGGACCTGTAATATTTCGGAGATCTGCTGAATGCGGCTGGCTCCGACCCGGTTGGTGCCCTTCTCGTATTTCTGAACCTGCTGGAAGGTAAGGCCCAACGCTTCGCCGAGCTTTTCCTGGCTCATGCCCAGCATGATGCGGCGCATGCGCACACGGCTGCCGACATATTTGTCAACAGGGTTGGGCGCTTTGGTCGACATCTCCAGACACTCCTCAGGGACCGAGCGACGAGGCAAGCCAAAACGGGCGTGCCCCGGACGCCAATCTCGTCAATCATGCTCGGCGGATCGGTTAGAACGCGTCATATTGAGCAGCGAACTGACTGGTTAATAGAATGCGAATTGCGCAGCCGATCTGTCAACTGCTGGATTTCCGCGAGTCGAAATTTCTGCCGGCAATCGAAAGCAAACGAGCCAAAAAGCAACCGTGAGTATGCAAAACTCACGAAGTACCCTTGACGATTCTCCTCGCGAAGCGTCGGCGGATGACGAAAATGAAGGCTGTTGCAACGATGAGTGCTGCGGGAATGTCGCCGGTGCGCGCGTAGACGGTCGGTGGAAGCGCCGATGGCAGGCTGGAATCCAGCACACCTTCAACGCCAAGGCCGAGACGTGCGACAATCCGTCCCGACGGGTCGATCACGGCGGAAATGCCCGTGTTTGCGGCACGAACCACCGGCAGCCCTTCTTCGATCGCGCGCAGGCGCGTCTGTTGCAGATGCTGATAGGGGCCGGTCGAGATTCCGAACCAGCCGTCATTGGTCAGATTGACGATCCAGCCCGGACGATCGTCACGTGCTGCAACGTCGCCGGGAAAGATTGCTTCGTAACAGATCAAGGGTAGCACGCGCGGTGCGTTCGGTATCGTCATCGAGCGTCGGCGTGTCCCCGGAATGAAGCCGCCCTGAACCTTGGTGAGCTGCTCCAGGCCCAGTTTTTCCATCCATTCCTGGAATGGCAGATATTCGCCGAACGGCACCAGATGCAGCTTGTCGTAAATCGAAAGCACGCTGCCGTCATGGTCGATGACGTAGACCGAATTGTAGGCGCGCTTGATTTTGGCACCGGGCGGCGCATCGGGCGCGCGCACTGAACCCGTGATCAGGACCGTGCCCTTGGGCAACAGATCGGCGATCTGCGCCATCACGTCGGCTTCGCGGCTCAGGAAAAACGGGAACGCCGATTCCGGCCAGATCAAAATGCTGGCGTCGCGTACGCCGGTCGACTGCGGCCCGGACGCGCGGTCGGAGAGCGTCAGGTATTTTTGCATCACCTCGGCCTTGGCGGAATAATTGAATTTGACGTCCTGCTGCAGGTTGGGCTGCATGATCCGCAGCTTGACGTTGGCAACCGTCACGGTGGGATGCAGCTTCAGACGGACCGCGCCGAAAATTCCCATCCCGACCAGCAGCAACAGGGCCAATACCGGCGCGACCCATGGTTTTCGTCCGCGCGAACTTCCGTCGATCAATACCGCGGGGCTGGCGAAGATCGCCACGCTCAGAAACGTCAGGCCCCACAGGCCGATCACGGATGCGATCTGCGCCAGCGCCAGCGGCTCGGTCAGTGCGTATCCGAATGCATTCCAGGGAAAGCCGGTCAGCACATGGCCGCGCAGCCACTCGGCCAGGGTCAGGCTCGCCGCAAGCGCGATCACCCGCGAGGCGTCCCGGGTCCAGATCAGGCGCGCCAGCGCGAAGCCGAAAGCGGTAAACAGCGCCAGATAGGCGGGCAGGCCCAGCACCGCGAACGGCAACAGCCAGGCAAAGGTCGATGCATCGACCAGGAATGCGTAGCCGATCCAGTATAGTCCCGGCACGAAATAGCCGAGGCCGAACCACCAGCCGGCCAACGCTGCCGCTGGCACGCCGTGCCAGCGCCCGGCGCCGGCGCCGTCGATCAGCCACACCATCACGGGAAAGGTCAGGAACAGTACCGGCCAGGCGTTGAACGGCGCCATGGCGAAGGCCGACAGCGCCCCCGCGACAAGCGCAATGGCAGCGCGCTTCCATCCCCATGACAGAATAATCGCAAGGCCCACCGCGCGAAGTTGGCCACGGGCCTCACGGCTGGCCTGTTCCTTCGCCGGGCGGCGCACCGGCGTGGTCGCCGGCCGGTGACGTGTCGGCCTCCGGTGCCGCTTCACGGCGGCGGAGTTCGCGCTGCGCCCGCGGCGCGGGCCGCTCCTTGCGCGTGGTGACGCGCAGGCGCTTGACGCGCCGCGGATCGGCATCGAGCACCTCGATTTCGAAATTGCCCGGGCCTGAAATGACTTCGCCGCGCACCGGCAGGCGGCCGACATGGGTAACGAGATAGCCGCCCAGCGTCTCGACTTCTTCTCCGGCCTCTCCGGTGACGAAATCCTCGCCGATCACGGAGCGGACGTCGTCGAGGCTGGCGCGGGCATCGGCGATATAGGAATTGTCCGCCTGCCGCACGATCGCCGGCGGCTCATCGCTGTCGTGCTCGTCATCGATCTCGCCGACGATCTGTTCGACAATATCCTCGATCGAAACCAGCCCGTCGGTGCCGCCATATTCATCGACCACCAGCGCCAGATGGATGCGCGAGGCCTGCATCTGGGCCAGCAGGTCGATCGCCCGCATCGATGGCGGCACGAACAGCAGTTTGCGGATGATGTTGGCGTCCGCGAGCGGCAGCGCCAGATCGACCGCGCGCAGGTCGAGGCCGGCGGGGAAAGCTTTCTTGCGCTTGGTCTTGGTCTCCGGCACATGCGCCTTCGCGGTCATGAAAGCCAGCAGATCGCGGATGTGCACGATGCCTTCGGGATCGTCGAGGGTTTCGTTGTAGACCACGAGACGCGAATGCGCCGCGCTCTCGAACAGGCTCATTAATTCGCCAAGCGTAATGTCGCGCTTGACCGCGACGATGTCGGCGCGATGCACCATCACGTCGGCGATGCGCCGTTCATGCAGGCCGAGAATATTGCGCAGCATGGTGCGCTCGGTGGCGGAAAAGCCCACCTCGTCCGGCGTCGAGGCGTCGAGCACGACCTGCAGGTCGTCACGGACCGATCCCGGCTTCCATCCGAACAGCGTGCGGATGGCGCGGATCAGCCAGTTGTCGGCCGAAGGACGCAGCACTTCGCCATCCTGCACCACCGCCGGCAGGTTGCGCGTGTTGCGCGAATTGTCATAGGTCGGTTCGGAATCCGGCATCTCAGTCTTTTCCGCCCCGATCCGCATACGGATCGGGAATGCCGAGTTGTGCCAGAATCCCGGTCTCGAGGGATTCCATGGCTTCGGCGTCGTCGTCGTTTTCGTGATCGTAACCGATCAGATGCAGAAAGCCGTGGACCGCGAGATGGCTGAGATGATGATCGAACGGCTTTTGCTCGTCATCGGCTTCCGCGCGCGCGGTCTGATAGGCAATCGCGATGTCGCCGAGCATGCGCGGCGGATCGTCGGGTCCGACCGGGCCGCTCGGCGGCAGGGCCGGAAACGACAGCACGTTGGTCGGCTTGTCGATACCACGCCAGTTGCTGTTCAGGGTGCGAATGCCGGCATCGTCGGTCAGCATGATCGCGAGTTCGGCTTCCCCAAGTCCCGGATCAAGTCCGGCATCGGCGATCTCGGCCGCGGCCGCGATGGCGCGCTGGATCACCGCCTCGGCATCGGGCTCCGCCTGCCAGCATTCGGCGACAACAAGGACTTCCGCTATGGGAAGGGCAAAGGGCGCCATCGATCCAGAACTTGGTTTGCGGCCGGAAACGGGTTCCTGCACGCGCTCGGCGGGAGATTTTCGCATCAGGGCTTGGCTATTGCCGGCCGCTGCGGCAATCCCTCATAGGCTGCGACGATCCGCGCCACCAGTTCATGGCGGATCACGTCTTCGGCAGTGAATTTCACCTGCGCGATGCCCTCGACGCCATCGAGCAATTTGGCGGCTTCCGCAAGGCCCGAGGTCTGGCCGTTCGGCAGATCGACCTGGGACGGATCGCCGGTGATGATCATACGGCTGTTTTCGCCAAGCCTGGTCAGGAACATCTTCATCTGCATCGAGGTGGTGTTCTGCGCCTCGTCCAGAATGATGGCGGCGTTGGTCAGGGTGCGGCCGCGCATGAAGGCGAGCGGCGCGATCTCGATTTCGCCGGTTTGCAGCGCGCGCTCGACGATCCGTGAATCCATCAGGTCGTACAGCGCGTCGTAGATCGGCCGCAGGTAGGGATCGACCTTCTCCCTGAGATCGCCGGGCAGAAAGCCGAGCCGCTCGCCGGCCTCGACCGCGGGCCGCGACAGGATGATGCGGTCGACTTCCTTGCGTTCGAACAATTGCGCGGCCTGCGCCACCGCAAGCCAGGTCTTGCCGGTGCCGGCCGGACCGATGCCGAACACCAGTTCGTGCTTCTTGAGCGCGCGGATGTAGGAATCCTGCGCCGCCGTGCGCGCGCGCACCGGACGCTTGCGCAGGTTGATGGTCTCGAACGAGGTCTTCGGCGCCTTGGTGTCCAGTTCGAACAGCGATCCCTGCGCGACCACGGCGCGGATCGCGCCTTCGACATCGCCCTGCGCCAGGTCGTGGCCCTTGATCGCCTGGGCATACAGCGCTTCCAGCACGCGCCGCGCGGCGTCGCAGCCGTCGCGCGAGCCTGCGATGGTGATGTGGTTGCCGCGCGAATCGACCACCACGCCGAGCCGGCGTTCGATCAGCGCCAGGTTTTGTCCGTAAGGTCCGACCAGGGCCGATGCCGCGCGATTGTCATCGAAGTCGATGACGACCTGGGTTTCGGGCGGGGCGGGCATGTCGCGGTCGAGTTTGCGGGGAGCGAGCGAAGGCGAATCCGATGCGCTTTTGGGCAAGGGTTCAGGCTCCCGTGGCGGTTGGAGAATTGTTCATGTGAGATGAAAGTGGTTGTGCGGATCGCGCGGGAAAAGGCGCAGCGAGGTGGCCGAGCAAGCTGTAGCGCTCGAGGCTTTCGATGGTCACCGGCAGCACGTGCCCGATGATATCTTCCGACGCCATCACATGCGCCGGCTGCAAATAGGCGGTACGGCCGACGATCTGTCCGGGATTGCGGGCGGCGCGTTCGAACAGCACATCGACGGTGTTGCCAATCGCAGCCACATTGAAGGCCGATTGCTGGCTGTCGATCAATTCCTGGAGCCGCACCAATCGCTCATCCATTTCAGCCGCTGACACCGTCTCCCGCATGTCCGCCGCCGGCGTCCCGGGCCGCGGCGAATACTTGAAAGAATAAGCGCCAGCGTACCCGATTTGTGTGACCAGCGCGAGGGTGGCGAGGAAATCTTCCTCGGTCTCGCCGGGGAAGCCCACGATAAAATCCGATGAAAACGCAATGTCTTGGCGGACGGCGCGGAACCGGTCGATGACCCGGCGGTAATCATCGGCGGTATGCTTGCGGTTCATCGCCGCGAGAATCCGGTCCGAGCCGGACTGTACCGGAAGGTGCACGAACGGCATCAGCGAGGCGAGATCGCGATGCGCTTCGATCAGCGTCGTGTCGACGTCGCGGGGATGGCTGGTCGAATAGCGCAGCCGGAGGATGCCGGGAATCTCCGCCAGGTATCGCAGCAGCGTCCCGAGCGGGCAGGCCCGTCCGTCCGGACCCTCGCCGTGATAGGCGTTGACGTTCTGTCCGATCAAGGTGATTTCGCACACGCCGTTATCGGCGAGCCGTCGCACATCGTCGGCGATCTTCGCCACCGGCCGCGACACTTCGGAGCCGCGGGTATAGGGCACTACGCAGAACGTGCAGAATTTATCGCAGCCTTCCTGCACCGTGACGAAAGATGAAATGCCGCGCGCGCGGATCGCATTCGCGTTCGGCGGGGCCAGAAATCCGAACTTGTCCTCGACCGGAAACTCGGTCTCCAGCGCGCGGCCATGGCTGTCGGCGCGCGCCAGCAATTGCGGCAGATGATGATAGCTTTGCGGACCGACCACGACATCGACCACCGGCGCGCGGCGGATGATCTCGCCGCCTTCGGCCTGTGCGACGCAGCCGGCCACCGCGATGCGCATGTGGCGGCCCTGGCGCGCGGCCTCCTCCTTGGCGACGCGCAGCCGCCCCAATTCCGAATAGACTTTTTCGGATGCCTTTTCGCGGATGTGACAGGTATTGAGGATCACCAGATCCGCGTCGTCAACGGTCTCGGTCTCGACAAAGCCTTCCGGCGCCAGCGTGTCCACCATGCGTTGCGCATCGTAGACGTTCATCTGACAGCCGTAGGACTTGATATGCAGCTTGCGCGGCGGACTCATGGAACCTTGACTGGATCGGGAAAGCGGCGCGGTTACGACGCCGGGCTCAATTATAGGCTAAAGCGGGGGAAATCCAGCATTAGAACCACCGTCATTCCGGGGCGATGCGTCAGCATCGAACCCGGAATCTCGAGATTCCGGGTCTGGTGCTTACGCACCATCCCGGAATGACGGTCTAGCCTTCAATCAGCCCGGGCAATTGCCGCATATCGTCGAATGTGACGGCCGCGCCTGCCGCCCGCAATATCTCGGCATGACCGGGCCGGCAATGGCTGCCGCCGTGAAAGCCGAGAACCGTCATCCCCGCGGCCCGGGCGCCGGTCACGCCCGGGACGCTGTCTTCGATCACGAGGCATCGCGTGGGTGGGATCTGCATTTGGGTTGCTGCGAACAGAAACAAATCCGGCGCGGGCTTGCCGCGCTCGACCTGCGAGGCAGAGAAAATATGCGGCGCGAATTGATGGTAGAGGCCGGTGCAGGTGAGGCCGTGCTGAATCTTATCGGGCGTACCGCTCGACGCCACGCATTTCGGCACGCCGATCGCGGCGAGCGCATCGCCGACATATGGAATCGCTCGAAGATCATCTGCATAGGATTGCAGCGTGACCTGATTAACATGTGATTCGAAATCTCCGGGAAGTTTACAGCCGGTCTCGGTTTCGATCATCAGTCGCGCTTCGCGTTCCGAGACGCCGAGAAAACGATCGAGCACCTGATCGGCGGTGATCGGATAGCCGTGGCAAGTCAAGGTCTCGGCATGCGCCCGGCACGAAATCAACTCGCTATCGACCAGCACGCCGTCGCAGTCGAAAATAACAAGCTCGAAACTCACACGACTCCCTTCTTGACGCGTTTTCTTCATGCGAACCGGGATCCACTTCGCTCGAAAACGCTATGAAGACTTGTCGTCGTCCAGCGGAATGCAATACAGCTCCAGCCGGTGATCGACCAGCTTGTAGCCGAGCTTGCGGGCGATCTCGGCCTGCAGCTTCTCGATTTCCTCGGAAGTGAATTCGATCACCTTGCCGTCGCGCAGGTTGATCAGATGGTCGTGGTGGCTGTCGCGCATCTGTTCGTAGCGGGCGCGACCCTCGCGAAAGTCGTGCCGCTCGATGATGCCGGCGTCCTCGAACAGCTTGACGGTGCGATACACCGTCGAGATCGAAATCTTGTCGTCGACGGCGACGCAGCGGCGATACAATTCCTCGACGTCGGGATGATCCAGTGCTTCCGCCAGCACCCGCGCGATCACGCGGCGCTGCTCGGTCATGCGCATGCCGGTGGCAGCGCAGCGCGCTTCGATTTCAGTCGGCTTCAGCGCGGACATGGATTTCAACGCGGTCATGGTCTTTTGGCTCGGACAACGAGGCCTGTTCTGCCACCGCCGGGGCGCTACGACAAGTCGCGGCGCATCAGGACGGCGTTCAATTGTTGCCCGCCCGGCTGCTGGTAGTAGCGTTCGCGGCGTCCCGCCATGGCAAATCCGGCCCCGTCATATAGCCGCCGCGCCGGACGGTTGTTTTCCTCGACCTCGAGGAAAACGGTGCGCACGCCGCGGCCGGCGAGATGACCAAGATGTGTCAGCAGCAGGTTACGCGACAGACCCCGGCCACGGTGACTCGGATCGACCGCGATCGACAATATTTCAGCCTCGTCCGCTGCCATCCGCGAGACTGCAAAACCGACGACCTTGCGTCCGATCCTCTGGCGGTGAACCAGCGTATTGCGCTCGGTCAGCATGCCCTCGAATTCGCCTTCGCCCCATCCGCGGTGAAACGATGCGCCGTGCAACTCGGCCAGCCTTGGCGCATCGCGCAGCGTCGCCGGTTCGATGACCGCGGCGCTCCCGCTCCACAGGCCCGAGAGCGAGGCACCAATTCGTCGAATCATGGCGCTGCAGGTTGCGGAGGATTGGGCAGCATGTCTTTTGGCGGCTTGGCGTCCGGCGCGCGCAGATAATACGGCCGGGCCGGCGCGGTGTCGGGACTGACCGCGGCCCCCAGCCACGCCAGCCAGGTGATGTCAGGCGCGGGCAGCGCTTCGACCTTGAACGGCGGCGATGCATCCGCCGGCCAGCGGTCGCCGAGAATTTTGGCGGCGTTGCCGACCAGATAAAGCGAGCCGAACCTTGAAGCGCCAAGCGCCTCCTCGATCGGCCCCACACGCGGCCGCATCAGCGAACCGCCATTGCCGCTGACGACCTGAAAATATACCTGGCCATGCCGCGCATCGATGGCGGACAGGATCGGCTGCTCCGCATTCCGGCCGACCACAGGCGCGGCATAGGCGGTCAGCGTGGTCAGTCCGACCACCGGTTTGTCGGCCGCGAGCGCGATCCCGCGCGCAGCGGAAAGTCCGACCCGAAGTCCGGTAAAGCTGCCGGGGCCGGTGGTCACCGCGATACGGTCAAGCGAATCGAACCCGATGCCGGCCTCCTTGATGACACGCGCGATCAGCGGCATCAGCGCTTCGGCATGGCCGCGCTTCATCGCCTGCGACTCAAGCGCGATCATTTCGGCGGTGTCGGTGTCGAGTATGCCCGCGGAGCAGGCATCGAGCGCCGTGTCGATGGCAAGGATCAGCATGCTCTGATGGTATCATTGTTCACAAGAAAATGCTCGCCATCGTCATGGCCGGGCTTGTCCCGGCCATCCACGCCTTTCTTAATCGCCGCAAAAACGTGGATGCCCGGGACAAGCCCGGGCATGACGAGAAAACACGAAGCGTTAGGCGCCGGTCACATCGGCCGGACTTCGACCACGTCGGGCACGAAGTGCTTGAGCAGGTTCTGGATGCCGTGCTGCAGCGTCGCGGTCGATGACGGGCAGCCGGCGCAGGAGCCTTTCATGTTGAGATAGACGATGCCGTCCCTGAAGCCGCGGAAGGTGATGTCGCCGCCATCGCTGGCGACGGCGGGGCGCACCCGGGTTTCGATCAGGTCCTTTATGGTGGCGACCGTTTCGGCATCGAACTCGTTGAAGAACTCGTCTTCCTCGTCGGACGCTTCATCGTTCCCGACGCTGCCGTCGGCCAAAAGCGGCGCGCCGGACATGTAGTGTTCCATGATGGCGCCGAGGATCGCCGGCTTGAGATGCTGCCAGTCGCTGTCGTCCTTGGTCACGGTGACGAAGTCGGAGCCATAAAAAACACCGGTGACGCCGGGCACGCCGAACAGTCTCTCGGCGAGCGGCGAACGCGACGCGGCCTCGCGGGTGGCGAATTCCAGGGTGCCGCTGTCGAGCACGGTGCGGCCCGGAATGAATTTCAGGGTGGCGGGGTTGGGTGTGGCTTCGGTCTGGATGAACATGGGCTTCTCCGGCGTCGCCGGTTCAAGGCCGGCGTGAGGCTGTCCTGTAGCAGATGGCGACGGCAAACGCACGGTCAAGGGCCGGAATAGCCCCTATGCTCGTCGTCCCCGCGAACGCGGGGACCCATAATCCCGGAAGGACAATTTTTCTTCGATGGTCCGGCAAATGCGGCTTTCGATCGACCTCGGCTAGTGCGAGGGGACACGGCGTATGGATTCCCGCTTTCGCGGGAATGACGATCCCTAAGACAGGCAATCGATGTCGAGATCGCTCAGATCGCCCGAAATAATGGTGACGGGAATCGGAAACGTGCCGACTACGTCCGAGATCATGGTGACCAGCGGGCCCGGGCCTTCCGGGCCCGGATTGGCGGCGAGCACCATCAGGGCGATATCGACGTCCTGGTCGATCACGTCAAGGATCTGTTCGATGGGATCGCCCTCGCGGATCACGCGCTCCGGCGTGATCGCGGCGACGCCATTGGCGCGGCCGGAGGCGCGATCGAGTGCTTCATTGGCCTCCTCATGCGCTTCGGCGCGCATGATGTCGGCAACTCCGAGCCATTGCTGGTTCTGGTCCTCGGTCTCGATGATGCGCAGCATCACCACGCCGCCGCCGACCCGCACCGCCCAGCGGCTGGCATAGTAGACCGCGCGGTCCCATTCCGCGGTGTCGTCGACGATAACCAGGCATTTCGGCTTGTGACCCGTCTCATAGCTTTGTCGCTGGGTGGTCATGCATGTCCCGATGCTGCGCCAAACCGGGCCATGCTGCCACGGCGTGGCCGTCTCCGACAAGCGGAGTCGACCCGTTCTCGTGTCCCGGACGCGGTGCAGCGTTCTTCACGCTGCTCCGCAGAGCCGGGACCCAAGCCATACAAGACTGGCGCGCGAATCCATCGTTCGAGACGCCGCGCAAAACGATTCTCTTTCGTCATGGCCGGGCTTGTCCCGGCCATCCACGTCTTTCTTGCTGCCGCGGCTAAGAACGTGGATGCCCGGGACAAGCCCGGGCATGACGAGCTTTTGTTAAACCCACGGCTCCATTGCGAGAGCCGGCCTCAGCGCTTGCGCACAAAACCCATGATGTCTTTCGTCGCATTCATGGTTTCGGCGGCAATGGCGCGGGCGCGGTCGGCGCCGTCGATCAGGACCTGATCGATATAGGCAGCGTCTTGCGTCAGCCGCTTCATCTCGGCGGCAATCGGAGACAGTTTGGCCACGGCAAGATCGACCAGGCTGGACTTGAAGCCGGAGAATTGCGCGCCGCCGAATTCGCTCAGGACAGCCGATTTGGGCTTGTCCGAAAGGGCGGCGTAAATCCCGACCAGATTGTCGGCTTCCGGGCGCGGCTCGAGACCTTTTTCCTCCGATGGCAACGGATCGGGATCGGTCTTGGCCTTGCGGATCTTCTGCGCGATGGCGTCGGCATCGTCGGTCAAATTGATCCGCGAATAATCCGACGGATCGGATTTGGACATTTTCTTGGTGCCGTCGCGCAACGACATCACCCGCGTAGCAGCGCCGGTGATAATCGGCTCCGGCAGCGGAAAGAATTTGTCGCCATGGCCATGCGCGGCGATCGATTCGGCGAAATCATTGTTGAATTTCTGCGCGATGTCGCGGGACAGTTCGAGGTGCTGTTTCTGGTCTTCGCCGACCGGAACATGCGTGGCGCGATAGACCAGGATGTCCGACGCCATCAGCACCGGATAATCGTACAGGCCGATCGACGCGTTCTCGCGGTCCTTGCCGGCTTTTTCCTTGAACTGGGTCATGCGGTTGAGCCAGCCCAGCCGCGCCACGCAGTTGAACACCCACGCCAGTTCGGCATGCTCGGCAACCTGGCTCTGGTTGAACACGATATGCTTCTTCGGATCGACGCCGGCGGCCAGATAGGCTGCCGCCACTTCGCGGGTGTTGCGGTTCAACTCGTCCGGACCGCCCCAGACCGATACCGCCTGCGTGATCGCGTGCAGATCGACCACGCAATAGATGCAGTTGTAGCTCGTCTGCAGCTTCACGAAATTGGCGATCGCGCCGAGGTAATTGCCGAGATGCAGGTTGCCCGTCGGCTGGACGCCCGAAAAAACCCGCTCTGTAATCGCCATAACCTTATTCCCGTACATGCGTTCTGCGCGCCGTCCCTTGCCAACAGGCGCTGCGCGCCGTCCCTTGCCATGAGGGACCTATTGGCGCAAGTCGCGACTGAGGGCTCGCGTGACACCGGTCCAGTTGATGACGCCAAATAAGGCGAGCAGCAGGCCGTAAATCGCGATCCCGCCCGCGATGAGAATGCCGAGAATGGCCGCCTGGGCGAGGCCGTGCATGTCCGCCGCCCATGGCAGCACCAAATGCGCCGCGAGCCACAGCAGCCCGCCCATCAGGGTCGCGGCGGAGACGATGCAGGGCAGTCTTCGGCGTGTCTCGATGTCGATGGCAAATCCGAATATCACGGCGCTGCGGCGGATTAACGCGAACGCGCCGCTCCATGCTCCCAACCCGACGCTGGCCGCGATACCGCTGGCGCCAAATATTCGGCCGAGCACCAGCGCCGCAACAATCGCGACCGCGAATCCCTTGAGCGTCGCCCACAGGGGCGTGAGCGTATCTTCACGCGCGAAGAAAGCCGGTGACAACGCCTTGACCAGTACGTGAGCAGGCAGAGCCAGGGCCAGAAATATCAGCGCCTGCGCCGTGGCCGTGGTGTCGGCTGCGGTGAAGGCCCCGTGTTCGAACAGCATCCGCACCACGGGCTCGCTGAGCACGATCAATCCCAGCGTCGCCGGTAACGCCAGTCCGACCGCGAGTTCAAGCGCGCGTGACTCGGCGCGAGCAATTGCCGCCCCGTCATCGCCGCGGACCGCGCGGGTCAATTCAGGCACCAGCACGGTGCCCATGGCAACCCCGACAATGCCCAGCGGCAACTCGATCAGGCGGTTGGCGAAATAGAGCCACGACACCGCCGACGGCGACGACGAAGCGATGATCGCACCGGCGACAATAAGCAGTTGCGGCCCGCTGCTTGCGATCATGCCGGGGATCGCCTTGCCTATAAAGTTGCGCATCTGGGGATCGAGGGAGACGCGCAGTGGCGTCGCGATGGTTTGGCCACGGCGCAAGATCAGGATGAGCAGTTGCAATAGCCCCGCGATGCCGACGGTAGCGGCCACGATCGGCGCGGCATGGGGTCCATCCTGCCGCCAGCCGAGCAGCGCGATCATCACCGCGATCAGTGCGATATTGAACAACAGCGGCGAGAACGCCGTCAATGCAAACCGGTGCTGTGCGTTCAACAGCGCCATCATGACCGTCACGGGTCCGGCGAAGGCGAGATAGGGCAGCATCAGGCGGGCGTCATCGACGGCCAGTTGCAGCGTCGCCGTCCCTGCAAAGCCCGGTGCGAGCACAGTCATGACCAGTGGCATCAAAAGGCCGATCAGCGTTGCCGCCACCACCAGCGCGGCGCTGACGGTGCCGAGCACGCGTCCTGCAAAGGCTGCGGCCGCCACGACGCCATCGGTCTCGCGCACGCGCAGCCAGGCCGGCACCAGCGCTGCGTTCAGCGCGCCTTCGGTCAACAGCCGCCTGATGACATTGACCAGTTGAAACGCCACCAGGAACGCGTCCGCTACCGGGCCCGCGCCGAGCAAGGCCGCGATCATCGCATCGCGCGCAAAGCCGAGCAGCCGCGAGGCCAATGTTCCCGAGGAGACGGTGAGGAAAGAGCGGATCATCGGATGATCTATAGCAGCCGCGCTTGCTGATGGCGGGAGGAACGTGATAGGTCGCGGCACCTTCAACGGGATTTTGCAGCGGGATAGTTTCGATGGCTGACGCGAAATACGACGTCCTCGGGATCGGCAACGCGATTTTCGATGTGCTGGTGCAGACCGATGAAGGCTTTCTTGCCGCGCATGGCATGGCCAAGGGCGGGATGGCGCTGATCGACGAGGCGCGGGCGCTGTCGATCTACCGGGACATGGGTCCGGCGACCGAGATGTCCGGCGGATCGGGGGCCAACACCATTGTCGGGATAGCGAGCCTCGGCGCACGCGCGGCCTTTGTCGGCAAGGTCAAGGACGACCAGATCGGCCGTTTGTACAGCCATGACATTCGCGTGGCGGGGGTCGCGTTCGAAACCGTGGCTGCGTCCGGTGGCCCCGCCACGGGCTGCTCCTACATCCTGATCACGCCGGATGGCGAGCGCACCATGAACACCTATCTCGGCGCCGCGCAGGAATTGACGCCCGCGGATATCGATGCGGCGCAGGTCGCGGCTTCGGCGATCGTCTATCTCGAAGGATATTTATGGGATCCGAAAAGCGCCAAGGAAGCGTTCGTGAAAGCGTCTGTTATCGCGCATGAGGCCGGACGCCAGGTCGCGCTGACGCTGTCGGATGCGTTTTGCGTCGATCGCTATCGCGGCGAGTTTCTCGACCTGATGCGCAAGGGCACGGTCGATCTGATTTTCGCCAATGAAGCCGAATTGCAGTCGCTGTATCAGACGGCGGATTTCGACACCGCGCTCAAGCAATTGCGCAGCGACACCAAACTGGGGATCGTCACGCGCAGCGAAAAGGGTTGCGTCGTAGCCTCGAAAGACGGCGTCACCGCGGTGCCGGCATTTCCGGTTCACAAGATCGTGGACACCACCGGCGCCGGCGACCTGTTCGCTGCCGGGTTCCTGTTCGGTCTGGTACGCGGCGCTGGTTATGAGGCCGCCGGCCGGCTGGGGGCGCTGGCCGCGGCCGAAGTGATCCAGCACATCGGTGCACGGCCGCAGGTGTCGCTGAAGGAACTGGCGAAAGCGAACGGGTTGCCGGTGTAGGAAACAATGTCGGGCGCCTCAAGCTGGGAGGCCGGCGCTGTCACCCTGTGGCGCGAAAGCGATCACGCCGCGTTCTGCGCCGCATCGAGGCCGGCATAGACGCCGCGTTCGAAGCTCGCGAAAGCCTCCAGGCATTGCTCGTCCACGAACGGCAGCACCTGCATCAGGATCACGCCGGTGACGTCGCGTGCCGGATCGATCCAGTAATAGGTGTTGGCCAGGCCTGCCCAGGCGAGGCTGCCGGGGCTGCGGCCCTCCGGCGTCGTGGCGGTATTGATCAGGAAGCTCAGTCCCCATTTTTTCGCAATATCGGGAAATAAATCGACGTGGTTGGATCTGGCGGCGTCAAAAGAAGAAAATCCGGTCACGTTGAGTTCGCCGATGTGGTTCTGTCCCATGACCGCGACCGTCTCCGGCTTCAGCACCTGACGGCCGTTGCCGCGGCCCTTGCTCAGGATCATCCGGGTGAATTTGAGATAGTCGCCGGCGGTGCTGTAGAGGCCGCCGCCGCCGGCGTGAAATTCCGGATTCTGTTCCACCTCGAGTGAAATGGGCGTCAGCGATCCATCTGCGCCACGGGCATGCACCCTGACGAGGCGCTGGCGTTGCGCGTCGCCGATCCGAAACGCGGTGTCGGTCATGCCGAGTGGGGTGAACAGATGGTCGCGCAGATAGGTGTCGAGACGCTTGCCGCTCACCGCCTCGACCGCCCTGCCGACGAAATCGATATTGGTGCCGTATTCCCAGCGGGTGCCGGGCTCGGTCATGATCGGCACTTTCAACGCGGCGATCTTGCCGCTGGAGAAAGCGGGCGTGCCGGTTTTCTCCAGATACCGCACCATGTCGCCGTTCCAGGTATTGTAGGCAAAGCCCGCGGTGTGGGTCATGAGGTGGCGCAGCGTGATCGGATTTTTGGCCGGCCGCAGCTTCGGCTCGCCCCGGGCGTCGAAGCCTTCGAGCACTTGCGGCGAAGCCAGATCGGGCAGCACCTTGCCGATCGGGGCATCGAGCGAGAGCTTGCCCTGCTCGACCAGTTGCATGCCCGCGGCGGCCGTGATGGCCTTGGTCATGGAGGCGATCCAGAACACGCTGTCCGCGGTCATGGCGTCGTCTCTGGAGAGGTCGCGTTTCCCGAACGCGCCCTGATAGATGACTTCCTTCGAAGTGGCCGCGATCGCTACGGCGCCGGGAATTTCTCCGGCTTCGCTTTTCCGACGGAGCATCTGATCGATCTGGGTTCGGCTTTGCATGGTCACCTCCCGCGTCATTTTTTGAATTGCGGCGATCTTCCTCTCGCGCCGCCACATCCGGCAAGCAGGCCGGGCCGGTTAACGCTGATGTCACAATTCCTTGATGGTCGATGGAAATGCGTATAATTTGGTCTCGGCGTTACGGGGAACCGTAACACTCGCCATTTTTGCGGTGGATTGCCGGCTCAATGCAGGTGACCTGCCGGCACATAGGCGATATGGTACCGCCGTACGGATATCAGGGAATTTTTTCGGCAAGATATTCAGATTGCAGTAAAACGGCGCTTCCCGACCCAATTGTTCGATTTAGTTGGAGGCGGCGCTGAAGTTGTGAAAGGCGTACCGATGATCTCGACCTGGAGTTAATGGAGGCGGTATCCGCGTGCGGCGCGCGGTGAAAATATTGAAGCGCCGATTAGCCCCGGCATTTATGAAGTCCGGGTTGCCTCCACCGGTGCGCTGCATTCCTTCGACGCGGTCGACAACATCGCCCAGGCATTGGCGCGGCTGCCGGTCGGCTCCAAATCATGGTTCAGCCGACGTCCGCCCACTTCGCTACCCGACCTCGAATATCGTACCTGCGTGACCTCCTCCAAAGCCGAGGCCAAGGCCGCGGCGGAGCGCATGATCGGCCGTCGCGAAACCTATATGAGCGTGTGAGCGGCGGCGCGGCCTGAGTTCGTCATTCCGGAGCGATGCGAAGCATCGAACCCGGAATCTCGAGATTCCCGCTGCGCAATTGCACATCTGAGGTTTGGTCCTTCGGACCATCCCGGAATGACGCTCAGAGCCTTCAATTCTGCTTGAAAGCGTTGCCGTGCCATCGTCCGCAACCGGTGCATCCGGGCCCGTTTCAGCCTATACTCCAGCCAACGCCGCAAGAAACCGTTCAAGAAACCGTTGAGGAGTAACGCCATGACCCCGATCGCCGCCGCTGCACGTAGCCCGCAATCCGCCGCACCATCGCTGCACGATCGCCTGAAGGACCCCTCGCTGCTGCGCCAGCAGTGCTATATCGACGGCGCCTGGACCGGCACGCCGGCCAATCCCGTCACCAATCCGGTCAACGGCGTCGAGCTCGCGAAAGTGCCGAGGCTGAGCACGGCGGAAGCGACGCTAGCCGTCGAAGCCGCCGAGCGCGCGTTTCCGGCCTGGGCCAAACTCACCGCCAAGCAGCGCTCCAATATCCTGCGCAAATGGTTCGACCTGATCATCGCCAACCGCGAAGACCTCGCGCTGATCCTGACCTCCGAGCAGGGCAAGCCGCTGGCGGAAGCGCTTGGCGAGGTCGACATCGGCGGCGCCTATGTCGAATTTTTTGCCGAGGAAGCGCGTCGCGTCTACGGCGAAACCATTCCGACCCAGCGGCCGGACGCGCGGCTGCTTGCGATACGCCAGCCGATCGGCGTCTGCGGCGCGATCACGCCGTGGAATTTCCCCTGCTCGATGATCACCCGGAAAGTATCGCCGGCGCTGGCTGCCGGCTGCACCGTGGTGCTGAAACCCGCCAACGAAACCCCGCTGACCGCGCTGGCGCTGGTGGCGCTGGCCGAAAAAGCCGGCGTGCCGAAGGGCGTGTTCAACATCCTCACCGGCAATTCCTCGGCGATCGGCAAGGTATTGTGCGAACATGCCGCGGTGCGTTTCGTCGGTTTCACCGGATCGACCGAGGTCGGCAAGATCCTCTACCAGCAGGCCGCGGTCGGCGTGAAGAAACTCGGACTCGAACTCGGCGGCAACGCGCCGTTCGTGGTGTTCGACGACGCCGATATCGATGCCGCGGTGGAAGGCGCCATGGTCTCGAAATACCGCAACATGGGCCAGACCTGCGTCTGCGCCAACCGTATCTATGCCCAGGACAAGATCTACGATCAGTTCGTGGAAAAGCTGTCGAACAAGGTCGCGGCGATGAAGATCGGCGACGGCACCGAAGCGGGCGTGACGCAGGGGCCGCTGATCAACATGGAGGCGGTCGACAAGGTCGAAAAGCACATCGCGGATGCGGTCAGGCACGGCGCCAAAATCGTCACCGGTGGAAAGCGCCATTCGCTCGGCGGCACCTTCTTCGAGCCGACGGTTTTGTCCAACGTCGCGCCCGATGCGCTGGTGTCGCATGAAGAAACCTTCGGCCCGCTGGCGCCGGTGTTCCGGTTCAAGGACGAAGCCGACGTGATCGCGATGTGCAACAATTCGCCGTTCGGCCTCGCGTCGTATTTCTATTCGCGCGATCTCGGCCGGGTCTGGCGGGTCGCCGAGGCGCTGGAATCCGGCATGGTCGGCGTCAACACCGGATTGATCACCACGGAAGTGGCGCCGTTCGGCGGCGTCAAGGAATCGGGCCTCGGACGCGAAGGCTCGCATCACGGCATGGAAGAATATGTCGAGATCAAATACGTGATGATGGCCGGGATTTAGTTCGCCCATCCCGTCGTCCCGGTGTTGACCGGGATGACGGGCGCCTCTGCGACGTTAACCACCTTCCGCCCGCATCCCCAGCGGCCTTGCCGAATTCCGGCAATAGGTATTTATTTCGTCGATTATGTACGGGGTTGCGTAGCGTTAGGGTGTGTCCAATGAGGTTATTTTTACTCGCTGCCATAGGCTTGCTGCTTGCGGCCTGCGATCAGACCACGCAATCCGGCACGTCGCTGGACACGGCATCGACCGCTGCCGCAAATAACGAGCAGCTGCCGCCGATCTATGAACCGCTGATCGACATGTACCGCGTCAATCCCGAGAAATATCGCCGGGACCTGGCCGAATGCCGGCGACAGGCGGCGCCGCAGGAAGCGGCCGCGCGACAAGCCAGACAGCAGCAGGCGGCGGGCACCGGCCTCGCCGTTGCCGGCATGATTGCGAACTTCATTCCGGTGCAGACCTACAGCGAGGCGCGAAACGTCGCCGCTGGCAGCGGCGCCGCCCAGACCGTCGGCGGCGCGGTGGCGGTCAACGGAGCGGTCACCGCGGATGCGGCCACGGCTGACTATGCGCTCATCGTGAACACCTGCCTCGCACACAAGCACTATCGCCTGCTTCGCGGCTGACAATCCCGTTCTATCTTCGCAGCACCGCGATCATGCGATTGGCGAAGGTAAGCCGCTCGGCCATGATGGAGACGAAATAGGTCAGCAGCTTCTGGCCGAGCGCGGGATCATCGGCCTTGATCAATTCGAATTGCTCGATGCTCAGCACGTAGAGAATGCTTGCTACCTCGGCCTGGATGGTGGCGCTGCGCGGCGCCCTGGAGACGAGGCCCATCTCGCCGATGGTGGTATAGCGGCCGAGGCTTCGCACCCGCGTGAGGCCGCCGCCTTCGCCGGTGGGAATCATGATCCCGACCCGGCCGTCCAGAATGAAATGCATCGAATCGGCGGTATCGCCGGCGCTGACGATGATATCGCCGGCGTCGACCTCGATGCGCTCGCAACGGCGGCTCAATTCCGCGGCGTCGCGTTCGGTGCCGAGGATCTGGGTGAACCAGTCGCGCAAGGAAGCTTCTTCCTGTTCGCGCCCCTGGTGCTGCACGATGATCTCGTTCTCGCACCACTCCAGCGCGTGATCGAGTTCAGGCACCATGTTGACCTCTTTGGTGATGAACTCGCTCGATCGCAGGGCCTTCTCGGCCGCGGACGGAACATGGACCAGCACCAGTTTGATGCCCCGGTCATGCGCCGCCCGCTTGATCTGGGCGAAACTGTAGGCGGCCGAGGAATCGATCCCGGTGACGAGCTTGAAGTCGAACACCAGGAACCGGCATTCGGGATGACGCTGCAGCAGCGATTTGACATGCTGGTAGAGCCGGTTGGCCGAGCCGAAGAACAGGTAGCTCTGCAGGTTCAGTCCCTGGATCTTGCCGCCATGCGCCGACAGTACCGCCTGATCGTCGCGCGAACGATCCAGCGAACTGCGATATTCGGCGCCGTCAAAGCTGTACTTGATGGAATCGATTCGCGACGCGCTCAACGCAAAGGTCGTGCAGCCGATCACGACGCCGATCAGGATGCCGGCGATGAAACCCCATTGCACGATGATGACGATGATCGCCAGCAGCGACAGATATTCGATAAACGACAGCCGTCGCCGCGACTGCACGATCCATTTGTGAAGCGTGTCCGCGCCCAGATAGATCAACAGGCCGCCCAGCACGAATTTCGGCATGTAGCCGAGCAGCGAAGGGGCCAGCGCCAGCATGGATGCCGAAATTGCTGCGCTGGTCAGGCCGGAAAGGCGGCCGGTGCCGCCACTGTTGAAGTTCAGCACGGACCGGCTGATCGAAATACATCCGGTATAACCTCCGGCCGCGCCCGAGAGGATGTTGGCGAGGCCGGTGACGCTGAGCTCGCGCTCGAGATTGGCTTCGGTTTGCGTCGCGACTTCGATGCCGGTGGTGTTGAACAAGGTGGTCGACGCCGTCACAAAGATGACGGCGATCAGGTTGCCGAGCAGGTCGGGCACCTCATGCCAGGGATAGTGGCCGATTTCGGCCGCGCTCCACGGCAGCATGAAATTGACGCTCGGCGGCGGCTGGAAAACCCAGCCCGAGGCCTGAGCTTCACGCAGAGTGATACCGGTGAACCAGAACACGATGTGCGCCGCGATCACGCCGCCGATCAGAATGGCCGGCAATCCAAACGAGGTGCGGGAGCGGTGCCAGGTCAGGTAGAGCACGAGCGCCATGGCGCAGGCCGCCGCCAGTTCGGAAATGGTCAGGGGATTGGCGAACTGACCGAGCGTTGCAAGTTGCGGGCGGTAGCCGGTAATCACGCGAATGGCGCCGAGCAGGATCAGGCAGCCGGTGGCGCCGAGAAACCCGCCGACCACCGGATAGGGCACATACCTGATCGCGCGGCCCATCCGCGTCACCCCGAAACCGCAAAGCACGATTCCGGTGGCGACGCCCGATAGCGCAAGCGTCAGCAGAACCGGGCCGAGCAGTGCGGCGGACGGATTAGCCGCGATCATCCGCTCGACCAGCGATGACGCCAATATTCCCGTCATCGCGGCGGTGGAACTGTCCGGAGCCGCGATCGCGAACGGCAACGAGCTTCCGAGCGCGATGACGATGGCCAGAACCGCCGATGAAATAAAGGTCGAAGCGACGCCGTAGGACAAATATGGCGCGAGCGGACCCGTGAAGATCAGCAGCGCGTAGGACAGTCCGAATGTGATGGTGAGAACGCTGGCGGCGGCCCCGCCGAGCACGTCATTGAGCGCCGGGCGGATCCCCGGACTGGAACTGATGGATTGACTGACCACGCCCAAGCTCGCCCCCCGCGACCCGCCGCCAGTGGTAAACGACTGCGGCGCGAGGACAAGGTGTTTCATGACGGTTCCGTGCGAAGGAAACTCAAATCCATCAACGTCGTTCCGGCGAACGCCGGAACCCATACGCCGTGCCGTCGCAGAACAGGGCTGATGTGTTAGATACCTCCCTTCAATATGAAGGCCGGTGGTTATGGGTTCCGGCGTTCGCCGGAACGACGAGAATGAACTACCCGATCTTCAGCTCGACGCCGGTAACGCGGCGATAGGCTTCGAGATAGCGCTTGCTGGTGGCGTCGACCACGCTTGCCGGCAGCGGGGGAGGTGGGGCTTCGCCGTTCCAGCGGCCGGCGCGGCGTTCGATGTCGAGATAGTCGCGCAGCGGCTGCTTGTCGAAACTCGGCTGCGGCTGGCCGGGTTTGTAGACATCCGCTGCCCAGAACCGCGAACTGTCGGGGGTCATCACCTCGTCGATCAGGATGATGCGGCCATCGCTGTCGCGGCCGAATTCGAATTTGGTGTCGGCGATGATGATGCCTTGATCGCGGCTGATTTTTTCGCCCAGCGAATAGACGGCGCGGGCCATGCTTTCCAGCGTGTAGGCCACTTCGTCGCCAAGACGCTCTCGCACTGTCGCCACCGTGATATTCTCGTCGTGGCCGCTCTCGGCCTTGGTGGCCGGGCTGAAGATGGCAGGATCGAGCTTGCCGCTTTCGAGCAGACCAGGCGGCAGCTTCTCCCCGGCCAGCGTGCCCGATGCGGCATATTCCTTCCAGGCCGAGCCCGACAGATAGCCGCGGATCACGCATTCGACCGGGAACACGGTAGTACGCCGGCACAGCATCGCGCGGCCCATGATCTCGGCGCGATGGGGCTGTAACGCGGGCACCTCGCGGGTGATGGCATCGGCGTCCGCGCTGATCATGTGATGCGGCGCCACGCCTTCAAGCTGCTCAAACCACCAGGCGCTGATTTGCGTCAGCACCGCGCCCTTCATCGGGATGGTCTCGGCCATCACGACATCGAACGCACTGATGCGGTCGGTGGTGAGCAGCAGCACCCGGTCGCGGCCGGCGTCGTAGATATCGCGAACCTTGCCGCGCCCGAGCCGTGGCAGGGGAAGATCGCTGGCGAGCATGCTTGTCATGAAACTTCCCTAAGCCGTCCCGTGCCGACACGCGCGGCAAAATCAGGTAGGAGGGGGATAGCTCATTCAGGTAGTGGAATGAACTCATGTTCGTTGGGAACATGCGCAAAGCGGCCGGTTTTCCAGTCCTGTTTGGCCTGTTCGATCCGCTCCTTGCTGGAGGAGACGAAATTCCACCAGATGTGGCGCGGGCCTTCCAGCGCATCGCCGCCCAGAAACATCATCCGGGCCGGTTTGAGCGCCTTGACCGTGATGCGGTCGCCGGGCCGGAAAATCAAAAGCCGCGGTCCCTCGTAACGGTCGCCGGCGATTTCGATCTCGCCGTCGATCAGATAGATCGCGCGCTCTTCGTGATCGGGATCGAGCGGCACGCTGGCGCCTTCCGCCGCGTTCACCTCGGTATAGAACCACGGCGACACCATCGTGACCGGCGATGTCACGCCGAATGAGCTTCCCGCGATAATTCGCGCGGTGAAGCCGGTATCCCAGGCGGTCGGCAGGCTCGCGGCGGCGTAATGCTGAAACGACGGCGCAATTTCCTCGGAGGCTACCGGCAACGCGATCCAGCTCTGCAGGCCCAGCATCTTCTGGCCGTCGCGGCGCTGCACGTCCGGGGTCCGCTCGGAATGGGCGATGCCGCGGCCCGCGGTCATCAGGTTCATGGCGCCCGGCTGGATTTCCTGGATGTTGCCCTCGCTGTCGCGGTGCATGATGCTGCCGTCGAACAGATAGGTGACGGTGGCGAGCCCGATATGCGGATGCGGCCGCACGTCCATGCCCTTGCCGGACACGAACTGCACCGGTCCGAAATGATCGAAGAAGATGAAGGGACCTACCATCTGGCGCTTGCCATGCGGCAGCGCGCGGCGCACCTCAAATCCGTCGCCGAGGTCGCGGGTGCGCGGCACAATGACAAGCTCGAGCGCGTCGCATGATTTGGCGTCGCCGAGCACGGGATCGTTGGAGGGTTGCCAGCTCATGAGGACTCCGTGCGATTTTGCGGGATGATAGCACACCAACGTCGTCCCGGCGAACGCCGGGACCCATACTCCGCGGCGGTAATTGTTAGAAGCAGGTGTCTGCGACCTTGCGTCAACGAAATCACGCGGTATGGGTCCCGGCCTTCGCCGGGACGACGCGCGTCACCCATCTACCCGCAACGCCCGCCGAAAAAGTTTTCCCGTCGGCCCGGTCGGCATGGCATCGATCCAGTGAAACGCCTTCGGAACTTTGAAACCAGCGAGATGGCGCTCCCGGCGCAGGAACACGGTGATTTCGTCGCTGTCCGGCGGTGTGCCGCGGGCGACCAGATAGGCTTCGATGCGTTGTCCCAACTGATGATCGGGCTGTCCGACCACGGCGCATTGCGCGACGGCGGGATGCGACAGCAGCGCGTGCTCGATCTCCTCGCCGCTGACCTTGATGCCGCCGGTGTTGATGACGTTGTCGATGCGTCCCGACACCCAGAGATAGTTATCGGAATCCAGTCGCCCGAGATCACCGCTGCGCCACCAGCCGTCGCGGAATTTTTCCCGCGTTAATTCGGGATCCTTCCAGTAGCCGATCGCCAGCGACGGCCCGGAGATCGCGATCTCGCCGGTCTCGCCATTCTCGGCTTCATCGTCGAAGCTTCCACCGGCCACCAGAATCCGCACGTCGCCGCCGACCACCGGCCGGCCGCTGGAGCCGATCTTGTTGCGCTCCATCAGGTCGCGGGTATTGGCCATCACGCCGGATGCGGTGAAGGCTTCGCCGGAGAGATAGACGCAGCAGATGTTCCTGCAGATCCGGTCGTAGAGCTGCCGCACGTCGTTTGGCGCCGGAGCTTCGCCCGAAATCGATACCAGCGTCAGCGCCGACAGGTCGTAATTTTCAGGACCAGCCTCGAACACCATCCGCCACATCGTCGGCACCAGCGGCGCCTTGGTGATGCGTTCGCGCTGACAGGATTCCAGGAAAGCCGCCGGCGTAAACACCTTGCCGAAACAGACCTTGGCCTTGGCGGCGACGAACGGCAGCACGATGATCGGCCACGCCGCGAACGACGGCTGCATGTAGAGCAGCGTGGCGCTGTCCGGCGTGATCGGCCCCATCACCACCTGGCCGCCCTTCGCCGCTTCCAGCAGCGTCTTCTGGCTGTGCATGATGCCCTTCGGCTTGCCGGTGGTGCCCGACGAGAACACGATGGCGGCGACATCGGCAGGCTTCGGGCGGTGCGCCGCGACGTCGAAGCGCGCGGCAGTCGCGACGATGCCGCTGTAATCGGCATCCGCACTGCCGCGCCCGCCGAGGCTGATGCGCTTGACAGCGCGGCCGGAGGCGGCGATTGCGGCGATGGCCTGGGTCTCCAGGTCCTCGTCGTGGACCAGTACTTTTGCGTCGAGCCAATCGAGCGCCTGGCCCAGTCGCTCCGGCGTCTCGCGGACGTGCAGACTGCAGGCAATCCGTCCGCTCAGAGGAGCCGCGAACCATGTCACCGCGTGCCGGGCCGAGCTGCGGCAGAGATAGGTAATCAGTTCGCCGGCCCCGGCCCCGTTGTCGGCAAAACCCCGGGCTATCCGTAGTGCAGAATCGAATGCGTCCGCTCCAGTAATGCGGTGCTCTTCGTCGACGAACAACTCATCGCGCCCGCGCCATTGCGCCGAGCGGATGAACAGGTCGCTCAGGGTTTCGATAGCGGGTGTGCGAAGCATGGGGATGGGTGTTGGGGGAAGGACGAAGGACATGGGAGCCTACAGGCTTCAAGCGTCGCCGTCATCCCGGGATGCCTGACCTAAAATGCATCCAGTATTTTCAGGCCTTTCCTGGAAACGATTTACTTTCGTCATGGCCGGGCTTGTCCCGGCCATCCACGTCGTTCTTGCTGCTGCGGCCAAGAACGTGGATGCGCTGGGACGAGCCCGGGGCATGACGAATTCTCCCATTTTAGTATTTGCACGTAAAAACTGATTTCCTAAGGCAATTCAAACCCGAACACCCTGTCAAGTCCTCTTAGCAAAAATATTCTGCTTTTCAGAATACCCAAATCAGCTCTATATCTTTGCCGTCCCCGCCCACCCAGAAGGGGCGTTCGCGGTCGTCACGAACGCTGGGCGCGGGATGCGATGGACGCGGGATGGTGCTTTGGACGAGAGCATCACCCGCGGATGGCGAAATCGTGTGGTCCTGACACCCTCACGCCGGTGTCAAGTTGGCGAAGACAAATCGCTTAGCGACGGTGGCAACAGAGCGGGGCTCACCGAGGAGATCGCGTATAAGCCGTAAACCGTCGCGTGCGGGAATGTCGGGTAATTCCGGTGAACTCGTAGTGGACTACACTCGTGTGCTTTCTACCTTTTTGCACGCGGGGCTATGGGTGCATTGGGCGCCCGGCATTCCCCACGCCCTTTTCGGGCGGAACGAAATGCAAAACCCGGGCGAAATCGCGCCGCGGGAATGCGAACCCACATCCATCAACGTCAGTGCGAGCGCAGCGAGATGTCCGCCGTAGCTCAACGAGCGAAGGCGGAAGCAATCCAGTTCTTCCTTCGTTCACGCAAAAGAAAGCTGGATTGCTTCATCGCAAGGGCTCGTCGCAATGACGGTCGGGCCTGTTTGAAAATTGCACCAGCAACGTCGTCCCGGCCTCCGAGCCGGGACCCATAACCACAGGGAGTGGGGTTGCGCGAACGTGGTCGAACACCGCCTTTCAATCGAAGGGTAGCGGCGTATGGGTCCGTGCGTTGGCAGGGACGACGTTGAGACGGATGGCAACAGGCATCGTCTTCTGCCATCCTTGGAGGTTAGCTGCCGCCCACATCGCAGGACGACGCACTCAGATGATTCCTTCTCTCAAACCAGGCGTTACCCTCGCTCGGCTCGACGGCCCGGTCCTTCAGACCGGACGCCTCAAGCTGCGGCCGTGGCGCGAGGCCGACATCGGGCCCAACACCGCGATGCTGGCTGATCCAGCTTCAGGGCGCTTCATCACGGCGGACGGAAAACCTGTCACGGATGCGTGGGCCGGGTGGCGCAACGCGGCGATCATGTCCGGGCACTGGATGCTGCATGGTGTCGGCATGTTTGTGGTCGAGGAAAAGAGCAGCGGCAAATTCGCAGGCCGGGTCGGACCGTGGTTTCCACCGGGCTGGCCGGGGTTTGAAGTCGGTTGGGGCATTGCCGCAGAGTTTCGTGGTAAAGGTTATGCCGTTGAGGCGGCGCGCGCATCCATCGATTGGGTGTTCGCAACCTTCGAACTTCAGCAGATCATCCACTGCATTGACCGCGAAAATATCGCGTCTCAAGGCGTGGCGCGGCGGCTCGGAGCCGAAATTGAACGCGAGATCGATCTGTTCGGCAAGGTCGCGGACCTCTGGGTGACGTCGCGGAGCAAGTGGCAAAGTGCATCTCCCGCCGTAAATTGAAGCCCCGGGAAATTGCCGGAGAAAACCGTGACCCCCAGAAATCGAATGATGACCCTTGTGACGGCAACAGCGTGCAGCGCGTTGGCGTTGATCGCGGTTCGCGCACACGACGCGCCGCGTGTCGCGACCGGATTTGTCGCGCATATCCTGTGTTCGGAGACCTTTGTGTCCGGACTTGATCCGGACCAGGTTTTCGCGGAGACGACGGCGGCGATGCCCGGTACCGGACTGATCACCTGGGCGATGGATTACCAAATCGATCGGGTACGGAAGGACGTGACGGTAACGCTGTTTGGCGGCGGAAAAAGCCATGCTGTTTTCCGCGAGGGCCTCGGCTGCTATATCGCTCACGACGATGCGGCCGTCGATGCGTCGCTGCCACCGGCTGCGGACCGTCCACAACGCGCGTTACTGCCGGAAATCGCCGGGCCTTCGCTGGTTGAACCAGTCAATCCGGGCCTCCTGCTCGCGCTCGACCAAGCCTTTACCGAGCCCGGTCAACCGCCGTTCCGCCGCACCAAGGCGGTCGTGGTCGTGAAGGACGGTCGCGTCGTCGCGGAGCGCTATGCGGCCGGCTACGGTGTCGATACACCGATACTCGGCTTCTCCGCGACCAAATCGGTGATCTCTGCGCTCACCGGCATTCTGGTTCGCCAGGGCAAGCTCAGCGTCGATACGCCGGCACCGGTGGCGGCCTGGCAAAATCCCGGCGATCCCCGCCACGCGATCACGGTCGATCACCTGCTGCGCCATACCAGCGGCCTGGCGATGGGCAATTCGCTCAATGCTTCGCTTGCGAGCGCCTTCAACCGCGTCAACCGCATGAAATATGTTGAGCGCGACATGGCAGGATTTGCCGAAAGCTCCGACCTTGAGGCCGCGCCGGGCGACAGCTGGAATTACCAGGACGGCCATTACGTGATCCTCTCGCGTTTGATCCGCGACGCCGCCGGCGGCCATGCAGCGGACGTTTTGCGCTTTGCGAGGACCGAACTGTTCGATCCGATCGGCATGCGAAATGTTACACTGGAGTTCGATGCCACCGGCACGCCCGAGGGATCGAGCCAGATGCTGGCGCCGGCGCGCGACTGGGCGCGCTTCGGCCTGCTCTATCTCGATGATGGCATCGTTGGCGGTGTGCGCATCCTCCCCGAAGGGTGGGTGGGCTACTCGGCCTCCCTTACACCAGGCGCCTGGGCCGGCATGGGTGCGGGCTTCTGGACCAATCGCGGCGAGAGCAGGGGTTCGCAGTTCCGCAGCAAGCTCGGCATGCCTCGCGACGTCTTCTATGCTAGCGGAGTCCTCGGGCAATATGTCATCATCGTCCCATCCGAGCGGCTTGTTGTTGCGCGCTTCGGCACCTCGGGAAATCAATATGACATCGAAGGTGTTTCACGGCTTGTCGCCGATGTGATTGCCGCCACCGACGGAAAAGTCGTGTCGCCCCCGGAAACCAGACCGTGACTTACTGCCGCCCCAGATGCGTCGCGGTCGCGACACGATCAAAGCGCTCCAGCGACAGGATCGCATCGGCGAACTGGTCGGCGCGGCCGTTCAGGACCGGGCGGGCGAGGGTCAGGAATTTCTGCTGCATCGCCTGGGTGTCCGGAAATGACGCTGGCTCGCCGGAGGGATCGGCATAAAGCCGCTCATGCACGCCGTCGTCAGTGGTGATGCGCACCCGCGCGCCGAACGGATGGCTGCGGCCGATCTCGAGGCGATCGTCCTGCACCACGTCGAACTTGTCGGCCAGCGCGTCTACCGCGGCGTCGCCGAGCTTGTCGTAGTCGTCCCAGCCGAAGCGGCCCTGGTCGAGCGCCACCGCGCCGGTGAAGAACATCGAGAACTGGCCGCCGACGATCGAGGTCGGATGCCGCTTGGTGGCGGCGTCACCGGTCAGCGTGATGCCGTTGCGGTGCAGGCCGATCTCGACCCGGTTGATCTGGTCCGGCGTCAAATTGTGCTCCCGGCGCATCGCGATCAACGCATCGAGCGCGGCATGGGTGTAGCGGCAGCTCGGATAGGGCTTCACGCCGATCTTCATGGTCTCGTAGATTTGGCCGAGCCCGGCAACCGCCTTGTCGGGATGGGCGTCGTCGCTGTAGCCGACCAGCAGGCCGTGCTTGCCTTCGACGGATTCGGTCGCGCCGACGAAATCGTTGCGCGCCAGCGTAGCGGCGATGACGCCGTTCATGGCGGCGGCGCCGACCTGGTAGCGCTTGTTCCAGGCGCCGTTGACCAGGAATTGCAGCGAGCCGGCGGCCTGGCTGCCCGACACACCGAACGCCGCGATGGTCTGCTCTTTCGTCAGCCCGAACAATTTCGCAGCTGCCGCAGCGGCGCCATAGGTTCCCGCTGTCGCGGTCGGATGAAAGCCGCGCTTGTAATGCGAGGTGGGATCGAGCGCATTGCCGAGCCGGCAGCAGACTTCATAACCGGCAACGATCGCGGTGAGCACGTCGCGGCCGGAGGCGCCGACCATTTCGCCGACCGCGAAGGCGGCGGGAACCACCGGTGCGCTGGCATGCAGCGAGGAATCCGCATGCGTATCGTCGAAATCCAGCGAATGGCCGAGCGCGCCGTTGAGCAGGGCCGCCACCGCCGGCGTCCAGGTCTTGCCGTCGCCGAACACGGTGGACTCGCCCTTGCCATCGAGCGCCAGCGCTTCCAGCATCCTGAGCAGCGAAGGCGTGGATTCGGCGTCCCGCCGGGCCCGGATCGTGCTGCCGAGAAAATCCAGCGTCAAAACCTTGGCCCGCTCCAGCACGTCGCGGGGGATGTCCTCGAATTTCAGATTGGCGACATAGGCGGCCAGCGTTGCTGTTTCATCTGCCATCGTGTTTCCTCGCTTTTGCCAGGCAGGTTAGGCGGGCCGATTCGGGGTTTCAAGTCTCACCCGGCGCCGCTCAGCCATGCCAATGTCGTCCAGAAGCCGACATCGTCTACAACATTTTCGGGACACGACGCATGATCGCCTGGCTAAAACGGTTGTCCGTCGCGATCTGGTCGCGGAAGATCCAGTTAGGGCTGGCTGTCCGGATCACCGTGGCGGCCGTCTGCGCCTTCGCGATCGCAACCGCGTTCCATCTGGCGTTACCGCTCTGGGCCGTGCTGACCTCCCTCGTGGTGACGCAGATGAGCGTCGGCCGGTCTCTCAAGGTCGGCCGCGACTATATGTTCGGGACGCTGGGAGGGGCGCTGTACGGTGGCGCCATCGCGGTGCTGATTCCGCATTCCGGTGAGTTACAGCTACTCGCCTTGCTGGTTTTGACGGTGGCGCCGCTGGCCTTCATTGCCGCCATCAATCCCAGCCTGAACACCGCCACGGTCACCGCGATCATCGTGCTGCTGGTCCCGACCATGAACCATGGCAATCCGCTCGATTCCGCGATCGACCGGGTTGCCGAGGTCACGGTCGGCGCCCTCACCGGGCTCATCGTGTCGTTCGTCGTGCTGCCGTCGCGGGCGCATGGTCAGACGCGGGTCAGTGCGGCGCGGGCGATCGAATTCGATAGCGGCGGCGCTCGCCGAATTGTTGTCGGCCCTGATGCGTGGGCTCGATAACGATGCCCTGCATCGGATCCAGGATGGCATCGGTTCGGCGCTGGTCAGTCTGAATGCGATCGGTACCGAAGCGGAGCGCGAGCGCGCCGCGCATCTGACCTCGGGCCCCGACACCGGGCCGTTGCTGCGCACGATATTGCGGCTGCGCCATGATCTCGTGATGATCGGGCGGGCCAGCGTGGCGCCGTTGCCGTCCGAACTGCAGGCGCGTCTCGCGCCATCCTTGATCAAGGTGCGCGAAGTGTTCGTCGCCTATCTGCGCTCGTCGGCAGCGGCGTTGCACAGCGGTACCGGCGCTCCGGCGATCTGGCCGGTCCATGAGGCGCTGCAGTTCTATGCTGCGGAAGTCGCGGCCATGCGCGGCGAGGGCCTGACGCGCGGTCTGCCCGGCGAGGTAATGGAACGGATCTTCGCGCTGGGGTTCGCGCTGGAGCAGATGCGGCAGAATCTGAAAGACCTGGAACGTTGTGTAGCCGAGTGGTCCGATACCTCGGCTGCGGCTCCCGGTCCTCTGAAGGAATAGAGGCCATGTCAGCTGCGCCGGGTCAGCCCCTTGCCCTGCATCCGCCAGATCAGCATGTCGATGCGGTCCTGGCCGAAAAACGGCTCGCCCTCGAACACGAAAGTCGGCACGCCCCAGTGGCCGGACGCCGCGTGGTCCTGTTCATTGCCGACGATGACGCGCTCGTAAGTCTCGGGATCGGCCGAGATCGCCGCATCCATCGCAGCCAGATCGAAGCCCGCGGCCGTGGCGGCCCTGGCGAGATGATCGCCCTCGTTCCAGCCCTTCACCGTGCCGTCCCACAAAACCCGGCTGATGGCATCGACAAAGGCAAGCGAACGCCCTTCAAGCTGGGCCGCGGCGCCAAGGCGTGTCAGCCGGTGGATGTAGGGCTGCTGCTCCGCGACGTCCAGCGTCGCCATGTCCTGCACAATCGGATCGGGGCGGGGAAACCGGAACGGAATGTTCTCGAATTTCGCGACGCGGCTGGAGTCGAGCACGACATAGCGCGCAAATTGCGGGCTGGCGCGCTTGAAGAATCCGGGTACCCGCACCGCGAGCGGATAAACCGGCCGCAGGTTCACCGTCGCGTCGTAGTCGGCGACGAGCTTAAGCGTCTTCGGCAGCGCCAGATAGCTGTAGGGGCTGCGGAATGAGAAAAACAGGTCGACGGACAACGTCATGGGGCGACTGCTTCGGGATGGGGCTGACCGCAACAAAGCACGGGCGCGCCGACACGTCCACGGCGATGGCCGAAGTGTCCGGCTCAGACCGCGACTTGCCGCAGCATGCTGCGGACGACGAGCCGGTGAAACGGCAGGATGATTGCGAGGTACGCACGGCCGAGCCAATTGTGGGTCAGTACCAGCGTCGTCGCGGTGACGCGCTGGTCCGGCCGGGACGGCGTGACATCGACGACCACGCGAAAATCGAGGTGCTTGTCGTCAAAGCCGGCGATCAGCCGCGCGGGTGTTTCGCTCAGAACCGGAAATATTCCGATCCGGTTTGCGGGAACCCCGTTCGACGAGGATGTTCTGAGGCCGAATGGTGTCACGAGGACATCCCGCAGCGCCATCAGCGTTACGATCCATCGCGGCGAGTGCGCCAGCATTTTTTCCGCGGCGTTGCGGGCGTCGAGCGCGGTGTTGTTGGTCGTGATGGAAAAAGCATCGCTGAACTGCGCGCCAGCCAGCAATGCCCGGGTGTCAACAGCGGGCTCTACGGAATCGACCTTCACGATGGCTCTTTACTGCGGGGGAGTTTCGTCAGACGTCCACATTCGCGCTGAGCGAGTTGTCCTGGATGAACTCGCGGCGCGGTTCGACCACGTCGCCCATCAGCTTGGTGAAGATGTCGTCGGCCTCGTCGACTTCCTTGATCTTGACCTGCAACATCGAGCGCTCGTTGACGTCGAGCGTGGTCTCCCAAAGCTGGCTCGGGTTCATTTCGCCGAGGCCTTTGTAGCGCTGCAGCACCACGCCCTTGCGGCCGGCATCGGTCACCGCCTCGAACAGGCTGACCGGGCCGTGGATGGCGGTCTCGGTATCCTTGCGGCGCAGCAGGCCCGGCTTCGGATAGGCTTCCTGTAGCTTCGCCGCGTAGTCGTCGAGCTTGCGGGCGTCGGCGGAGCCGAGCAGGGCGTCGTCGATGATGGCGACGTCCTTGACGCCGCGCACGGTGCGCTCGAACAGGAAACCCTCGCCTTCAGTGAAGCGCCCGGTCCAGCCGCGCTCGACCTCATCTGCCAGCGCATCGAGCCTCCGCGCGATATAATCCGCCGCCGCGTTGGCGGTGGCGACATCGCCGGTGATCTTCGGATTCATAACGCCTGCGATCGCCGCCTGCTCGATCACCTTGCGGTTATAGCGGCTGTGCAGATTGTGCAGCGTGCCGCGGATGAGGCGGGCATCCTCCACCAGCGCATGCAGGTCACGGCCGCTGCGGTCTTCGCCCGAGGCCAGCTTGAAGACGCAATCGTCGAGCCCGGTGTTGATCAGGTAATCTTCCAGCGCGCGTTCGTCCTTCAGGTACTGCTCGGACTTGCCGCGGGTCACCTTGTAGAGCGGCGGTTGCGCGATGTAGAGGTAGCCGCCATCGATCAGCGACGGCATCTGGCGGAAGAAGAACGTCAGCAGCAGCGTGCGGATATGGGCGCCATCGACGTCGGCGTCGGTCATCAGGATGATCTTGTGGTAGCGCAGCTTGGAGAGGTCGAAATCGTCGCGGCCGATGCCCGTGCCCAAAGCCGTGATCAGCGTGCCGATCTGCTCGGAGCCCAGCATCTTGTCGAAGCGTGCGCGCTCGACATTGAGTATCTTGCCGCGCAGCGGCAGCACCGCCTGGAATTCGCGGTTGCGGCCCATTTTGGCGCTGCCGCCGGCGGAATCGCCCTCGACGATGAACAGTTCGGATTTGGCCGGGATCTTTTTCCTGGCAATCGGCGAGCTTGCCGGGGAGTGAATTGTAATCCAGCGCGCCCTTGCGCCGCGTCAGTTCGCGCGCCTTGCGCGCGGCCTCGCGCGCGGCGGCGGCCTCCACCACCTTGCCGACGATGATCTTGGCTTCCGCGGGATGTTCCTCGAACCAGGCCGCCAACGCCTCGTTGAGCACGTTCTCGACCACCGGGACGCACTTCCGAGGACACCAGCTTGTCCTTGGTCTGCGAGGAGAATTTCGGATCGGGGACTTTCACCGAGAGCACCGCGGTCAAACCCTCGCGGCAGTCGTCGCCGGTCAGCGCGATCTTTTCGCGCTTGGCGATGGCATCGGCATAGCCGTTGACCTGGCGCGTCAGCGCGCCGCGGAAGCCCGCCAGATGGGTGCCGCCGTCGCGCTGCGGAATGTTGTTGGTGAAGCACAGCACGTTCTCATGATAGCTGTCGTTCCACCACAAGGCGGCCTCGACGCCGATGCCGTTCAACTCGGCGTTGATCATGATCGGCGCGGGCACCATCGGCTTCTTGTTGCGGTCGAGGTATTTGACGAACTCCTCGACGCCGCCCTTGTACATCATCTCCTCGCGCTTCTCGACCGCGTGGCGCATGTCGGACAGCACGATATTGACGCCGGAATTCAGGAACGCGAGTTCGCGCAGGCGATGCTCCAGCGTCGCGAAAATCATATTCGACGTTGGTGAAGGTTTCGGTGAGAGGCGAGGAACGTCACCTCGGTGCCGCGCTTGCCATTGGCGTCGCCGACCACCACAAGCGGCGCGACTGCGTCGCCATGGGCGAATTCGATGTAATGCTCCTTGCCGTCGCGCCACACCCGCAGTTGCAGCTTGCTCGACAGCGCGTTGACGACGGAGACGCCGACGCCGTGCAGCCCGCCGGAAACCTTGTAGGAATTCTGGTCGAATTTTCCGCCCGCATGCAGCTGGGTCATGATGACCTCGGCCGCGGAAATGCCTTCGCCCTTGTGAATGTCGACCGGAATGCCGCGGCCGTCGTCGCGCACGGTGACGGAGCCGTCGGCGTTGAGCACGACCTCCACCGCGGTGGCGTGGCCGGCAAGCGCTTCGTCGATGGCGTTGTCGACGACTTCGTAGACCATGTGATGCAGGCCGGAGCCGTCATCGGTGTCGCCGATATACATGCCCGGCCGCTTGCGCACGGCATCGAGGCCTTTCAACACCCGGATCGATTCCGCGCCGTATTCGATGGGAATGGAATGCTCAGTGTCGGCGATGGTTTGCCGGGCAGGTTCTGTCATGTGAGGCCTTCGAGGATGTCCCGAATCAGCGGCGCAAAATCAGGCGCTGATTGACTTATTTGTGCCATGAAAGGCGCCATGCGCCTAGCGCAAAGTCTCTATCAACAAGCTATTGAATAAATGGGATTTTTTGATGGTTTTTCAAGGCCGTCCGAAGGCCGATTCGGAGGGCTGCGTAAAAGCGTGATTCGGGGATCGATTTTCTGTCCCGAAGCCCTCAGCCGCGGCGGGTGATCTGGCCTGAATCGACATCGAAAATTTCGCCTGATGCGCCGATATCGGCGAAGGCCGCAGGGTCGGCGCCGGTCATCCAGACCTGGGCGCCGAGTTTGGCGAGCTCGGCGAACAGCGCCTTGCGCCTCGACGGGATCGAGATGCGCCACCACTTCGTCGAGCAGCAATAGCGGCGTGATGCCGGTCATTTCAGCGACCAGATTGGCATGGGCCAGCACCAGTCCGATCAGCAGCGCTTTCTGCTCGCCGGTCGAGGCATCGCGCGCCGGCATGTTCTTCGGTGCGTAGATCACCTGCAGGTCGGTGAGGTGCGGGCCGTCCAGCGTGCGGCCCGCCGCGGCGTCGCGGGCGCGGTTGACGCGCAGGATTTCGCGGTAGCGGTCTTCGACCGCAGTGGCCGGCTCGTTGACCAGGGCGTTTTCCATCCAGCCGTCGAGCATGATGCGCGCCGATGGAAATGGCGAATCTTCGCCGCGCGCGCGTAACATCGCTGCCAGTCGCGTGACGGTCTGGCCGCGCATTGCCGCGACCGCGACGGCGAGTTCGGCGGTTTCGCGCTCGATCGCGTCACACCAATGGTCGTCGTAATTGCGCACCTCCAGCAGCCGGTTGCGCGAGCGCAAGGAGCGATCCAGCGCCGACACCCGGCTGGAATGCTCGGAGTCGATCGCCAGCACCAGCCGGTCGAAAAACCGACGCCGTTCCGACGCCGCTCCGAGAAAGAGCCCGTCCATGGCCGGCGTCAGCCACACCATGCGCAAATGATCGCCGAATGCAGTGGCCGAAGTTACCGGTTCGCGGTCGATCCGGCAGCGCCGGCTGCCGGCGGATTCCTCACCGGCCGGCGCATCGATGCCGGTGCCGAGCGTGGCCAGCCCGAGCGCGCCCTCGACCTCGGCGGATACTGCCCATGAGCCGTCGCCCTGGATATCGGCGACGTCGTCGAGCGTGGCGCGGCGCAAGCCCCGTCCCGGCGACAGAAACGAGATCGCCTCAATGCAATTGGTCTTGCCGGCGCCATTGGGTCCGACCAGCACCACCACGTCCGCTCGCGTCTGCAGGCTCGCCGCGCGATAGTTGCGGAAGTGCGTCAGCGTCAGGCGATGGATCCGGGAGTGGGTCATGAAATCAAATCGTCATGCCCGGCCTTATGCCGGGCATCCACGTCCTTGCGGTCCTTAAGACGTGGATGGCCGGGACAAGCCCGGCCATGACGCAATATAGGGAGCAAGCCCGGCAATGACGACTGTCACACCCGCATCGGCATCAGCACGTAGAGCGCGCCTTTGGAATCCTTGTCCTGCACCAGCGTCGGCGAGCCGGGATCGGCCAGTTTCAGCACCGCTACCTCGCCTTCGATTTGCGCGGCGATGTCCAGCAGATAGCGCGAGTTGAATCCGATATCGAGCGCGTCGGAGGCGTATTCGACCTCGAGCTCTTCGGTCGCGCTGCCGGAATCCGGGTTGGTCACCGACAGGATCAGTTTGCCCGCGGACAACGCCAGTTTCACCGCGCGGCCGCGCTCGCTCGAGATCGTCGAGACCCGGTCCACCGCGGCCTCGAAATCCTTCTTGTCGACGATCAGTTCCTTGTCGTTGTTTTGCGGGATGACGCGGCCGTAGTCCGGAAAGGTTCCGTCGATCAGTTTCGAGGTCAGCACCACATTGCCGATGGTGAAGCGGATTTTGCCCTGCGACAGTTCGATGCCGACTTCGGCCTCGTTGTCCTCGATCAGCCGCTGCACTTCGCCGACGGTCTTGCGCGGCACGATCACGCCGGGCATGCCGTCGGCGCCTTTCGGCAGGGCAAGATCGACCTGCGCCAGACGATGGCCATCGGTTGCGACCGCGCGCAAGGTCGCCGCCTTGGCGGTGCCGGCGGTGTGCAGATAGATGCCGTTGAGGTAGTAACGGGTTTCCTCGGTCGAGATCGCAAATTGCGTGCGGTCGATCAGCCGCTTCATGTCGGGCGCGGCCAGCGTGAACGAATGCGTCATGTCGCCGGCGGCGAGATCGGGAAAATCGCTCTCGGGCAGGGTCTGCAGCGTGAAGCGCGAGCGGCCGGCGCGGATTGCCAGCACCGAACGGTCGCCATCGCCTTCCAGCACGATCTGCGCACCATCGGGCAATTTGCGCACAATGTCGTAAAACATATGCGCCGGCACCGTGGTCGAACCGCCGGTTCCGGTTTCCGCCGCCAGGGTTTCCGTCACCTCGAGATCAAGGTCGGTGGCCTTCAGCGACAGCCGGGCATTTTCGGCGCGGATCAGCACGTTGCCGAGGATCGGAATGGTGTTGCGGCGTTCGACCACGCGGTGGACGTGGCCCAGCGACTTCAGCAGTTGCGCGCGTTCGACGGTGACCTTCATTGCAATACCCGCCTGATCCCTGAAGATGGAAAAGCCGGGCGGCCCAAAAGGCGCGCCGCGGCATTTGGAACCCGGAAAAGCCCGATCAAAGCTGGATTTGATCAAACCCTTGGGGGGAGCCCAACGTGGCGCGGATGGCTCGCGAGTGCAAGAGACGCGTTGGGCCGTTCCCCACGTTTTGCCCTCCTGGACCCTTTCCCCGCAGGCGAAAACAGCAAATCTCACTCCTGCAATTGGCGCTTCAGCGATTCGACCTCTTCGGAAAGTGCCACGTCCCTGGCGACCAGCGCCTCGATCTTGCGCACGGCATGCAAGACCGTGGTGTGGTCGCGCCCGCCGAACCGGCGGCCGATCTCGGGCAGCGAACGCAAGGTCAGGGTCTTTGCCAGATACATCGCGACCTGGCGCGGACGAACGACGTTGGCGGTACGGCGCGACGACAACAGGTCGGACCGGCTGACATTGTATTGCCGGGCAACCACCCGCTGGATGTCCTCGATCTTGATGCGCTTGGGTTCTTGCGGGCGGATCAGGTCGCGCACCTCACGCTCGGCCATTTCCAGGGTCACCGGCTGGGCGTTGAGCTTGCTGTGCGCCAGCAGGCGATTGATGGCGCCCTCAAGGTCGCGGCCATTATGGGTAATGGTCCGGGCCAGATAATCCAGCACCGGCGCCGGTACGTCGAAGCTCGCATGATGGGCGCGGGCGGCTGCAACCCGCGATTTGAGGATGCCGAGCCGCAGTTCCTCGCCCAACGAACTCATCTCGACCACAAGGCCGCCGGCCAGACGCGAGCGCACGCGGTCGTCGAGACTCTCCAGGTCGGAAGGGGGACGGTCCGCGGCGATCACGACCTGACGGCCGGCGTCGATCAGCGCATTCAGCGTATGACAGAATTCAGCCTGGGTCGATTTGCCCTGCAGAAACTGCAGGTCGTCGATCACCAGCACGTCGATGCCGCGCAACGCCTCCTTGAACGCCAGCGCGGTCTGCGTCTTCAGCGCCGCGACAAAGCCGTACATGAATTTCTCGGCCGTGAGGTAGAGCACCTTGCGTTCGCTCCCCGAATTGCCGGCCCACGTCACTGCCTGCAACAGGTGGGTTTTGCCAAGCCCGACGCCGGCGTGGATATAAAGCGGATTGAACATCACGCTGTCGCCGCGCCGTCCTTCGGCTACCTGGCGCGCGGCTGCATGGGCCAGTGTGTTGGAGCGACCGACGACAAAACTTCCGAAGGTCAGGCGCGGATCGAGCGGCGAGCCGCCGAGCGCGTCATGACTGGCGGAAACCGGCGCGGTCGCGGTTGCGCGCAGCTCGGGCGCCGGACGGCCGTCGGTACGCTCGGTGCGTCGTGGATCGAGCGGGGCGGTAGCATCTTTTACTGGCGTAAGAGATCGGGCTGGCGTGCGCACAGTCAGATCGATCCGGTTCACCTCCGGCATCTCGGCCTGGCAGCATAACAGGACCCGCTCGGCGTAATGGGCCTGAATCCAGCTCCTGAGAAAAGTCGTGGGAACCGACAGGCGAATACTTTCCCGTTGCACACTTTCCAGGTCCATCCGGGCGAACCAGCTGGTGTAGACGTCTTCTCCCACGCTGGAACGCAGTCGAACTTTCACGCGCGCCCAGCGATCCTGTTCGGTGTCTGTTATTGTCGTTGTCATTTTTTCTGACGGCTTTCTGATGAAATATGGGGCCTGCGAAGCCGCCATGCGGGGGTTCCGCACGGCGCGACCTCAAGCGAGGCTTCATCCTTCGGCCATAGACCGGCCGTTCGGCGAAATGCCGTCAGGCGCAGATCAAGAGGACTGGAAGGGAAGCGTTCGAGAGGTCAGCGCGTACTCGACGGTCTATCCGGAGTTCGCGTGGGGGGCCGGGCACAGGCGTTGTCTAACAAGGCATGGTTTGAAAACGGCACTTGATCGAATGCTGCGATGGTTCCGTAAAGCATGCTACCTCCCCCGCTCGCCGCGATTGCCCACGGAAAGCTATCACATCAGACGTATTTCAAATTCAGTCGACGCCGCCTGAAAATAAAGCGTTCAGTCGCTACGCCGTGTACTTTAGCCCGTTACTCAACCCACTCAGTACTGCTGCCTTCAGCGCCTCGATTGTCGTCTGCCCGTGCGTATTTCTCTTGTTATCCGCAAGCCTGCGGGACGCTAATGTCACGCTTGAGAAATTTCGACACAAACCAACCGTCCTCATATTGCTATGAGTTTCAACCCGAGCTTCGCTGGAAAGCGCCGCTGACGTGCACACCGCCGCCGATTTGCACATCCGCCCCAGCTCTTAAACCGCATTGGTCTAAAGAACTAAAGGCGTCGCGACCTCTTAAGAAATACAGCAAGCCTTCTTTCCCGCAACGGAAATGATTCAACTGATGTGACCACGAAATCGTCCTGGCATCCGCCAAATCAGTCAGTGCTCTCCTGGCCGGGCGGCAAGGTTCTGAAAATGCCCGCAGATTCGAAACGTCGAACTGCGGTCATATTTCGAAAAGCTGTCTGAAATTTTTTCACAAATTGTTTACGTTCGGACGCAGTGCCGGGGCGTTTTCGAACCGCTGATCGCCGCTATGCCGATAAGTGACTACGCAAGCGCACTTTTTTTCGCGCATCGCAACAGGGTAACCCTCAGGTGCCGGCGGCAAGCGCTAGAGTGTGACGCATCATGGCGGTTGCTGTCTGTGAACGTGCACGCGCAATCGGAGAACGTCGATCGTCATAGCCGTGCAGATATTTCCGCAGCCATGGTTTCATGTGCTGCGGAATTGCATCAGGTAAAAACCCGTTGCGAGGCGATCCTCTCACTTGTCTGGCCGCGGAGCAATACGTACGGAAAAAGAAAAAGCCCGGCGCAGCCGGGCCCTTCACGAATATCTTTTTCCTATCAGTTCATTTCGCCAGCTTGGCGATCTGATGCGTCAGCCGCGAGACCTTTCGGCTGGCGTTGTTCTTGTGAATGATGTTGCGTTGCGCCGCCTGCATCAACTCCGGCTCCGCCTGCGCCATCGCCTTCAGCGCTGCTTCGCGGTCGCCGCTCTTGATCGCCTCTTCGACAATGCGAACCGAGCCGCGCATCTGCGTGCGGCGCGACTTGTTGATGATGGTGCGGCGGGCAATCTTGCGCGTCGCCTTTTTGGCGGAACTCGTATTGGCCATGTTCTCAAATATCCTTCGGCGGGAACCGTTCGCGGAATGGTCGGGCTCTAGCACACCGGCTGTTCAGCCGCGCGATCGACCCTGGTGTGTTTTCGGGTATCCTCAAGAGAACACCATTTTCGGAGCTGATATGCTCACGTCACGGCGCTGCTCAAAGAATAGCGGCGGCGGAATTGCGCCCGCCGCCAATGGCGGTCTTATAGAGGGCGGGCCTTGCAGCGTCAACGCTTTCCGGGCTCCTCCCGGGTACCGGCCGGAAAAGCGCCGATAAGGTGCTGACGAGGTTGAATTTCCCGCGCCGTCCCGTTATTGGCTGAGGGCCTGCCGGGCGCGACATATATTATGTAAGGTGACGCATGATCCGCGGTTTTTTCCGACTTGTGGGGCTGCTGTTGCTGGCAGGTGGATTTATTTTCATGGTCTATGACGGCGCCCGCTGGGTCGCCGATCAGACCTTGCGGTTCACCCGGTTCGGTCAATTCTGGAACGACATCCATCAATCCAGCCAACAGGCTTTCCGGACCTGGATTGAGGGCCACGCGCCCTGGCTATGGAACGGCGTCATCAGGATCATCCTGGACCAGCCGGTTTTTGCCGTGATGGGCGTGCTGGGCATTCTGCTGATGCTGATGTTCCGGCCCCGCAAGCCTTTGATCGGTTATTCGCGGGACTGACCGGACAGAGTCTGCCGGCGTTTATGTTCGCGATCCGGCATGTTGGGACTGCCATTACCTACGTAAAGACCCATATGACCGTGATCAGTTTTCGTCACAGCTTCGCCGCAGGAGGCAACCCATGTTGTTCATGCGCAAAACCACTGCAATGCCGAGCGCCGCAGAGGCTCTGCCGGGCCGTGCCAAGCCGATCCCCACCGCCAGCATCCATTTTGTCAACGGCTATCAGCTGCAGCCGCCTTATCCCGCGGGTCTGGAACAGGCGGTATTCGGGCTTGGTTGTTTCTGGGGCGCAGAGCGCAAGTTCTGGCAACTCGGCGACGGCATCTACACGACAGCAGTCGGTTATGCGGGCGGGCATACTGCGAATCCCACCTATGAGGAGGTTTGCTCGGGCCGCACCGGTCATACCGAAGTGGTGCTGGTGGTGTTCGATCCCAAACGGATCTCGTACCAGCAATTGCTGAAGACATTCTGGGAAAGTCACAATCCGACCCAGGGCATGCGTCAGGGCAATGACGTCGGCACCCAGTATCGGTCCGCGATCTTCACGTTTGGCGACGCACAGCGCAAAGCGGCAGATGCGTCCAGTGCGGCCTATCAAAAGGCGCTGGCGGCAAAGGGTCTCGGCGCCATCACCACCGAGATCGCACCATCGGACCAATTCTATTTCGCCGAGGACTATCATCAGCAATATCTGGCCAAGAATCCGGCCGGCTATTGCGGGCTTGGCGGCACCGGAGTGTCGTGTCCGATCGGCGCCGGCGTCAGCGCCTGACAGACCCCCGCAACAACCATTTGTTAACCATAGCAGGTGCAAAACTGGAGCTGTCTCGCTACGAGGATGGCTCCGGTGCGGGTTGCGCGCGCGTTTCGACTATCGATGATTGCCGCCATGGCCGCGCTCGCTCTATCGGGCTGCATGCGCTCGGCCGGCCCCACAGCGATGGGGCAGCCGCAAGGCGATCTCAATTCCATGGCTTACGGCCAGGGTTATTATCCCGCCCAAAGCTATCCGGCTCAACCGGTCACGGCGGATTCCGGCGGGGCCATCAGCGCACTTCGCACTGCCTTTGCTCAGCCCGCCCGTCCCGTTTACGCCGCCCCGCCGGTCGCCTATCCCGCGGCGCCGATGCCGGTGGCCTATGACGCGGCCTACCGGCTCGATGCCGGCGACAAGCTGCGGATCGTGGTCTACGGCCAGGAAGGCTTGACCAATACCTATGCCATCGATGCCGGCGGTTCCATCACCATGCCGTTGATCGGCTCGGTGCCGGCGCGGGGACGGACGCCCGCAGGTCTGGCCTCCGAGATCACCGCCAAATTGCGCAATGGCTATATCCGCGAACCCTCGGTCGCGGTCGAAATCGAATCCTACCGGCCGTTCTTTATCCTGGGTGAAGTTCAGGCCCCGGGCCAATACCCCTACGTGCCCAATATGAGCGTCGAAAGCGCGGTCGCCATCGCCGGCGGTTTCTCGCCGCGCGCCCGGCGTGACCGCGTCACGCTGACTCACACCGACAGCTCAGGCGCGATGCGTGTCGTGGTGCCGCTCGGCACTTCGATTAGTCCGGGCGATACAGTGTTGGTGGGCGAGCGCTGGTTCTGACGAAGTACGCAGTACTTTGTCATGCCGGAGCGCCGCAGGCGAACCCCTCAAATGTGCAATGGCACATTGGGCGATCTCGCGATTCCGGGTCTGGTCCTTCGGACCATCCCGGAATGACGGCGACCCTTACTTCTTCAGATGTTCCGCCAAAAACGCAACGCTGCGCTGCCGCGCGATATCGGCGCTGGCCTTGTCGTAACTGGCGCGCTCTTCGCAATTGAAACCGTGTTGCGCGCCGGGATAGATGTGGATCTCGACCTCCGGCCGCTTGGCGCGGATGGTCTCGACGTCGGCCAGCGGAATCCCTGCGTCCTTTTCACCGAAATGCAATTGGGTTGGCACTTTAGGCTTGTCGTCGGCGAAGCGCACGATGGCGCCGCCGTAATAGCCGATCGCAGCCGACAGGCCCGTCAGTTTGGTCGCCGCGGCATAGGCGACACTGCCGCCCAGGCAAAAGCCGACGATGCCGACGGGGCCGACATTCTTCACCGCATCGATCGCGGCCTGGGTGTCGAGCAACATCGCCGCCCAGTCCGGATTGGCGACGAATTTGCGCGCCACGGCTACTTCGTCCGGAGAATAGCCGGACTGGAAATTGGGCTCGATGCGGTCGAAGATCGATGGCGCGATCGCGACATAGCCGTTGCCTGCGATGCGATCGCAGACCGCGCGAATGTGATGATTGACGCCGAAGATTTCCTGGATCACCACCACCGCCGCCTTAGGCGCGCCGGCGGGGTCGGCGCGATAGCCGCCCAATTGAAATTTATCCGAAGCGGTCAGCTTGATGTCTTGTCCCACGGGTCATCCATTTGGTGAGGGTTGATGTTTTGGAAATTGCTTTGCGCGGTGGAATGTCGCTGCTGCTATTGCCACATCCAGTTGTGGCCCCAATCGCCTTTCCAGCCGGCCAGTCGGCCCTTGCGGAATTGCAGGTAAAGCCGGTCCTTGCGAAAGTACAATCCACCGCCGCCGACATTGCGGAAGGTGAGGTAGATTTCGTCACCCGGGCCTCCACTGATGTAATTGAGCGGGGTACCCAGCGCGCGCGCTGCATCCTCCACATCCATGCCAAATACAAGCGGCGTCGTGTTCGACAAGGTCGCGGTGAAGGGCGGAGCAAACGGGCCACCGGCCGCCGCAGGAACCTGAGCGCGCGCGGGAGTAACTACTCCGCTGACGAGGATGACGGCCAGCAATGCTGCCGTAGCTGACTTGTTCATGATGCAGCTTTCTGATTTGGATTCATCCTATTCGATCGATGTCCCGATGGGAATTGCCGATCACGACTGGGAATTCGCCTCGCCGGTTGGCGTGGGCAGTGAAATCCATCGGCGGCTTTATGGCAATGCCGTTGCGGCAGCGCACAAACAAAACCTTCGGAATTATATTCTCTTCGACCGATTCTTAAGAAGGCTGGCTTGCTTCGCGGCGCCGGTCATCGGGCTCGCAATGACGGCCAATATTACTTCGGCGCCAGGGTCGCAAACGGCGACGCCGCATAGACCACGTTACCGCCGACCATGGTCAGCACGGATTTGATCTTGCCGATCTCGCTGACCGGCGCAGTCAGATAATCCGCCGACAGCACCGCGAGATCGGCGAATTTTCCGGGCTCCAGCGTGCCGCGCTTGTCGTCGTCATTGGCCATGAACGCCGAATTGCGGGTGTACATCTCGAGCGCCTGCCGGCGGCTCGGGGCTTCCGCGTCGCCGCGGGTTTTGGTGCCGCCGATGGTGGTGCCGTCGAGATACCATTGCAGCGATACGAACGGATTGTACGACGACACCCGGTGCGCATCGGTGCCGCCGGCAACCGTGAGCCCCATCCGCAGCGCGGTGGCGATCCGCGGCAATTGGCGCGCAGGCTCGACGCCGACTTCCTGGGCCAGCCGTTCGCCGCCGAAATACAGGCCGTCCTGCACGCCCCAGATCAGGCCGAGCGATTTCATCCGCTTCAGATTTTCTTCCGACGCATTATAAAGATGCAGCACGGTCCATCTGAGATCGCGAACCGGATAATCCTTCGCGATGTCTTCGACGATATCGAGCAGGTCGTGGACGGTGCGATCCGGATTCCAGTGCAACTGGATGGTATAGCTCTTCGATGCGGCCCAGCGCAGCATTTCCGCCATCCTGGCCTTGCCGTCCGGCGTGATGTCGCCGTCGGTCCAGTCCGCCCAGATCAGGATTTCGCCGGGGCCGTTGAAATGCAGCATGCTGTCGCCGAAACCCGGGGGCAGCAATTGCGTCAGGTTCTGCAGATCGGCGAGTTCGCTGCCCGGCTTCGGCGCGCAGAGATGGTAGGCAACGCGCACCGTCAGCTGCCTGTCGCGCCACAGCTTGAACACGGCCTGGTATTTCGAGGGATACATGCTGACCCCGCCGCCATCGACAATGCCGGTAATGCCGAGGCTGTTCATCTCGTGGAAGAATTTCTTCGAGCCATCGACCTGCTCGTCGGCAGTCGGTTGCGGCACTTTGTCGAAGATCTTGCCGAGTGTGTTGCCGTTGCCGGTCACGACGCCGGTCGGGCGGTTGTCGCCGTCGCGTTCCAGTTTGCCGCCGGGCGTGACGTCGGAATCTTCGTGAATGTTCAGCGCCTCCATCGCCTTCGGCGTCAGCAGCAGCCAGTCATAGAGATGCTGGATGTAGACCGGATTGTCCGGCGCCGCCGCGATCACCTCGGCCGCATTCGGCCGGCGCTTTTCCTGGAACTGTTCCTCGGTCCAGCCGCCGGCGACCACGATCCAGGAGCCGGGCTTCTGGGTCTTGCCGGCCTGGCGAACTTTTTCCAGAGCTTCCTTCAACGTGGGCACGCCGATCCAGTTCACCTCGGTGCCGAAGGTCAGCGCGGCGCGGATGCCGTGAATATGTCCGTCGGTGAGTCCGGGAATAACCGTGCGTCCGCCGAGGTCGATCAATTTGGCCTTGTCGCCGGCAAGCTTCTTCATCGCAGCCGACGTGCCCGACGCCAGCACCCGGCCGTTTTCAATGGCGAGTGCCTGCTGCGTCGAAAAATCCTTGTCGACGGTGAGGATCTTGCCGTTGAACAGAACGGTGTCGGCAATTTGAGCCGAGGCGGGGTTGCCCACCAGCAGGCCGCAAAGGGCAGCCGTTGCGGCTAGGCTCCGGTTTCGAAGTACGGACATGGCGTCGCTCCCTCATGTTTTATTTTTGTTTTCAGTTCCCGTCATTCCGGGAGTCGTACACCGACGCAATCCGAGATTCCGCGATGCGCATTGCGCTCTGTGATTCGATGCTTTCGCATCGCCCCGGAATGACACGCCATGAGTGCCTCACCCCAACAGCTTGCGCAATTCCGCCTTGGCCACTTTCTCCAGCGTCGAGCGTGGCATCTCGTCGACGAAGCGGATTTCGCGCGGCACCTTGAAGTCCGCCAGCGCGCCGCGGCAGGCGGCCATGACATTGTCGTGCAAATCAGCCGGTGCGCGTGCCACACCGGCATGCGGAATGATGAACACCACAGGCACCTCGTCCAGCATCGGATGTTTTTTCGCCACCACCGCGGCCTCGCGCACGCCGGCTACCACGGCGATCACCTGCTCGATTTCGGAGGCCGCGACATTCTCGCCGCCGACCTTCAGCATGTCCTTGGCGCGGTCGCCGAATTTGATGAAGCCGTGGTCCAGCAGCGTGACGCGGTCGCCGGTGATGAAATAGCCGTGTGCGTCAAAGCTCTCGCGGGTGGCTTTTTCGTTGTGCAGATATTCCGCGAACAGCGACAGCCCGGGAATGCCCTTGATCGAGGAGATTGCCGGTGTCGCCGACTGGGTCGGCGCGCCGTCGTCGTCGGTGATGCGGATGGAATATTCGGTCGCGGCGCGGCCGATCGACATCGGCGTATTGGGCTGGTCGACCTCGCCGACGATGCCATGGGTGATGGTTTCGGTCATGCCCCACCAGCCGATGATCTTGACGCCGAAAGCCGCGAACGGCCGGCGGCTCGCAAACCGCCGTGCCCCACAGCCGGAATTTATGCTGCTTCGGGATCTCGTGCTCCAGCAGCGCCTTCATGCAGAACGGAATGGTCGAGGTCCAGGTGCAGCCGTGCTCGCGCGCGACGTTCCAGAACCGGCTCGCGGAAAACCGCGGCTGGATCACGCAGGTGGCGCCGACCCACAGGCTCGCCAGCATCGAATAGGCCAGCGCGTTGGTGTGAAACAGCGGCAGATAGGTCTGGTGCACGTCGCCTGCGTGCAGGTCCTGATGCGCGGCGTTGACCTTGGCGCCCCACAGCGCATTGGCGTGGGTCCACAGCACCGCCTTCGGGCGCGACGTGGTGCCGGAGGTATATTGCACGCTGCACGGCGGCATGCGGATCGGTGGCGCGGCGCGGCCGGTCGGCGCTGTCGGCGAACAGCGATTCGAAGCTGTCGCTGCGCGGCACGGCGGTGCCGTGCGCGGGCGCCGCACCGGCATCGTGCGAGATCACCGCGATCCAGCGCAGGTTCCGGCAATGCGCCGAGACCGTCTCGGCATAGGCCGGCTGGGTGATCGCGGCGACCGCGCCGCAATGACCGGCGAAATATTCCATCTCGGCCGGCGCCGAGCGGGTGTTGGTGGTGACGGCGATGGCGCCGAGTTCGACGCAGGCGAACCAGGCCAGCATCGCCTCGATGCAATTGTCGAGATGGATCAGCACATATTCGCCGGGCCTGACGCCGCGCTGCGGCAAGGCCCGCGGCCAGCGCGCCGACACGCTCGTGGAATTCGCCGTAGCTCCAGCTCCGCGCCGGCGCGTCGAACGGCGCCCAGATCAGGAACGGATGGTCGCGGCGCGCTCTGGCGCGCATCCGCAGCAGCCACGGCACGTCCATCCCGGCAAAGGGCCCGACCACGCCCGGCGCCCTGTGCATTCGACATTGATCCTCCCGTGCAGCCTTGACGGCTGCGTGCCGGCCGGTCGCTTGATTGCGCGCCCGAGACAGTTGCTGCCACCGAGCAATCAGCGCTTGCGATCAAATGAAGCTGGGTTGCGTCGTCGCTATGCGTGCAATGACGTCGAGAGCTTACGCATCTCCCTCATACGACGAAATCTCGATCAGACTGCCGTCGGGATCCCGGCAATAGACCGAGCGCAGCGTGCCGCGGGCGCCTTGCTTGGCGACCGGGCCTTCCTCGATCGCCACGCCGTACGCTTTCAGATGCGCGACCACCTGGTCCGGCGTGCTTGAGGTGAGAAAGCACAGATCGTCGCTGCCGGCGGCATTTCATGGTCGGCGGTGAACCACTCGACCTTGTCGGCGTCGCGCGGCCGCACGTTGATTTTCTGGTTGCCGAAAATCAGCGAGGTCCGGGGCGTCTTGCCCTGGCCCGGGTCGAACACCCTGACCTCCATGCCGAGGATTTTGCGATACCATTCGGCGGTGCGCGCGACATCGGCGACATTGATCACGAGATGATCGAGCGCGTTGACCTTGACAGACATGGATTATCCTTTCGTCGCGGTGTCGACTGCGCGCCTGCCGCACTGGCCGCGTCCGGCTTTGTTTGTTACAACGCGGGCCGCTGTCAATCAGCAACAACGGCCGGGCGTCAATCAGGCGGCTTCAGGGAGAAACTGCATGACGTCACGTCGCGCCGCGATCGGTCTGGTCGCAATCGGCCTTTCGGCCCTGGTCTGTTCGGCCGGCGGCGCCTCGGCGCTGGATTATCCGACGCGGCCGGTGCGCTTCGTGGTCGGATATCCGGCCGGCGGCGCCACCGATATCATGGCGCGCATCGATCGGCCAGCGGCTCTCCGAGCGGCTGGGCCAGCAATTCGTGATCGAGAACAAGCCCGGCGCCGGCAACAATATCGGCACCGAGACGGTGGTCAACGCCGAGCCCGACGGCTACACGGTGCTGCTGGTCAATCCCGCCAATTTCATCAATGCCTCGCTCTACGCCAATCTCAATTTCAATTTCGTCCGCGACATCGCGCCGGTCGCGACCTTCAACCGGGTGCCGAACGTGATGACGGTCGCGCCCGGCGTAGCCGGCCAAGACGGTCGCCGAATTCATCGCCTATGTGAAGGCCAATCCGGGCAAGGTGAACATGGCGTCATCCGGCAACGGCACCTCGGTGCATCTGTCCGGCGAAATGTTCATGGCGATGTCGGGCGCCAAGATGCAGCACGTGCCCTACAAGGGCGCGGCGCCCGCGATCACCGATATGCTCGGCGACCGCGTCCAGGTGATCTTCGACAACATGCCCTCGATCATCGAGCATATCCGCGCCGGCAGCCTGCGCGCGCTGGCGGTGACGACGGCGGCGCGCTCGCCGCGAATTGCCCGACGTGCCGACCGTCGCCGAGACCGTTCCGGGCTACGAGGCGAGCGCGCTGTTCGGCATGGGCGCGCCGAAGAAGACGCCGCCGGAGATCATCGCCAAGCTGAACAGCGAGATCAACGCGGTGCTGGCCGAGCCGGAGATGAAGAAGCGCCTGGTCGAACTCGGCGGCGAACCGCTGATCAGCACGCCGGAAGCGTTCGGCGCGATGATCGCGGCCGAGACCGAGAAATGGGAGAAGGTCGTCAAATTCTCCGGCGCGCACATCGATTAGGCCGTCCGCGAGCGTTGAGCAGGCTTACGCCGCCGCCGGTTCGCCGGCGATGGCGCGATCGATGGCATCGATCAGCACCTGGGTCTCGATGAATTTGAGCCGCGCCCGCTCGGCCTTGTCGCGATCGAAGGGCGCGGCCAAGGTTTTGGCAAAGGCGTCGCGGTCATCGCTCATGCGTGCGCGTGCCTGTTTCAGCATATCAAGTCGCTCGCTCATAGGTCTGGCTTTCCTTGGTCTGAAGGATGAGCAAGTTAGCGGCCTGTGATTAAGGCTTTAGGCGACCGCTTTGGTCCAATTGGCGAATTTATCCAGTATTTCGTTCATCACGTCGCGGTCATTCCGTCCCGAGCGCGCCAATACGTGAAAGGAATGATCGGCTTCCTGCACCAGATGCAGCGTCGCCAAGGGCTTGAGCTTCTTCATCAGCGGCTCGAGCAACCGCAATTCCGCAAGCTGGTCGCGGGTTCCCTGCAGAAACAGCATCGGGATGCGAATGTCCGAACAGATGCTTGGCCCGCTCGTCGGATGGTTTGTTGGCCGGATGCAGCGGAAAGCCCAGGAACGCAAGTCCGCGGACGCCGGGCAGCGGGCTCGATCGCCTGCGCCTGGGACGTCATGCGGCCACCGAACGATTTGCCTCCGGCGATCAGCGGAAGTCCCGGACAGCAACGCGCGGCTTCCGCCACGGCGGCCCGCACTGCCGCATGCGCGACCGCCGGACGGTCGGGCCGCTTGCTGCCTGCTTCCATATACGGGAACTGATAGCGCAATGTCGCAATCCCGCGCTCGGCAAGTCCGGTCGCGACCGTCTCCATGGAAGGATGCGCCATCCCGGCGCCGGCGCCATGCGCAAAGACGAAACATGCACGGGCTTTGGGGGGACAAAGCAGCAGCCCCGAAATCGAGGCCGCATTCGCAATCTCGATCTTCAGCTTTTGCGTTTCGGCGGATGCCATCTCATCTGACCGGTGTCATTTCGCTGGCGCGGTACGGTGAAACGCAATCGTCTGGCGGATGCCTTCGCCGAGCCCGGTCCGGTGCAGGCCGGGGAGAACGATGTTGATATCTCCCTGTTCGATGTCGGGCGTGAATTGCAGGGCAGGGCCGGCGATGTCGATTTTAGCGCCGGGAACGACGCGGCGAATCTCTGCGATGACCTGATCATTGGATGCGACTTGGCCCGGCATATTGAAGACATGCGCGCCGTCGGGTTCACGCAGAAGGGCCACCTCATAGGCGGCAGCGACGTCTTCGATATAGACGAGACCTGCCGAACCTGAATAGGGAATGGTGTAGGGCTGATCGTGTGCGGCGGCGCGGCAGGCCAGCGAAGGGCCTGCGGTCAATCCGGTGGTTCGGCCCGGTCCGTACACGACAAAGGGCCGAAAGCCGATACTGCCGAGCCGGTGATCTTCCCAGTAAGCCCGCGCGCTGCCCTCGCAGGCGAGCTTGAATGCGCCGTAATGCGTATCCGGGCAGGGGGTATGGCCATCGGTCGGGCCGTAGACCGCGGCACTGCTGGTGTAGACGATGCGTTTCATTCCGCGTTTGCGCGCCGTCTCGAAAATGTTGAGCGTGCCGATCAGATTGATTTTGGCGCCACGGATCGGATCGCTCCTGCAATCGGGTGTCAGGATTCCGGCAAGATGCACGATGGCGTCGCAGCCTTCGGCGGCGGCGTGCACCTGTTCCGTCTCGATGATGTCGCCGGTCCGCCACTCCACCGTATCCGCCGCCGCGCGCCAGCGATTTCCTCGACCAAAGATTTGTTCGCAGCGATATCGAAGATGCGGATCCGGTGGCCGGACTTCGCCAGGCGCTCGACGATCCAGGCGCCGAGGAATCCGCTGCCGCCGGTTACGAGAACTTGCATGGTCAGGCCGTCGCCTCTCTCAACTTCGGGGTGATGACCGCGACGGTCTCCCCGGTCAGGGCCGCTTCGTGCACGGCGAGCGTGGCGCGCAGCGTCTGCGTCCCATCGGCCGCCGAAACCAGCGGCTGCTCTTCGCCGCGGGCTACCTTGCAGAGGTTTTTGAGTTGCTCGACATAGGGATCGCCGCGCTCGAAGGTAATCTGTTCGCGCGAAAGCGGCGCGTACCAGCTTTTTTCGCCCTTGTAACTCCAGAACTCCAGACCGGGCAGGCTGAGCGAGCCTTCGGTCCCGCACAGGAAGTGCGAACTGATCCGATGCGCTTGCGCAGGATAGGAAGGAATTTCGCCGGCGACGAGATCCCAACTCCATGGCGACACTGCGGTGTCGCTGAGAGTTATCGTAGCCAGCGCGCCGTTGACAAGGCGCAGCACCACGGCGGCGGTATCCTCGACCTCAAATCCACGAACGGCATTTGAAGCGATAGCCTGGACGGACGCGATCTCGCCGCAGAGATGCCGGACCAGATCGATTTCGTGGATGAGATTGATCAGCACCGGCCCGCCGCCGGGCTGCTTTCGCCATGCGAGTTCGAAATATTCCGGCGGCTTGAAGAATGAGGACAGGATCGCGGCCGTTGCGATCTTTCCGAGCCTGCCTTCCGCGATCACCGCGCGCGCACGGCGGATGATCGGGTTGTGGCGGCGGTGATGTCCGACCAGCACCGGCACGCCGGATTTTCCCGAGGCCGCGGCGATGGCCTCGCCGTCCTGCACCGTGCTGGCGATCGGCTTCTCGACCACCGCGGGCACGCCGGCCGCGATAAAGTCGAGCGCTACATCGCGATGGGTTGCATTCGGGGTCGCGATGATGGCGGCCTGCGGCTTGGCGCGGTCCAGCATCTCCCGGTGGCCGGCAAACCAGGCTACCCCGACTTTTTCGGCAAAGGCACGCCCGGAGTCGGTCGGATCGGCAATGCCGGAAAGCATGGCGAAATCCGACCGCAGGATTTTATCGGCATGCAGGCGACCGATGGCGCCGGCGCCGACAATCGCGACCGATGTCTTTGACATCAGTTGTTTTCCTCCCTGGCGTGGCATTTGTCATCCGGCGCGCGACGGCCCGTCAAGCGAAATGGAATGCGATTCCACTTCTGCTTCTGCGGATCGTCGAATTGGAATCCGGTCCGGGCCATGCTACAGCGCGTGTCGGATTTTGGGGAGATCCTCGCGGCCGCCGGCGCCGATCCAGACATGACCGGCGCAAAGGTAACGGGAGGTCATCAGAATGGAAAAAATCAGTCTTTCAAGGCGTTTCACGCCGAGCCGGCGAACCGTGATGCTGGGCGCCAGCGGTCTTGCCGCCGCCAAACTCGGTATGCCCTATATCGGCAATGCCGAAGCCGCCGAGCCGATCAAGATCGGCATGATCTGGGCCAAGACCGGCAAGATCGTCGATCAGGCCGAATATCTGGCGCAAGGCGGCATGCTGGCGCTGGAGCAGCGCAACAACATGCTGCTCGGCCAGCCCGCCGAAATCGTCTGGCTCGACGAGCCCAATCCGCAAGGCGCGCAGCAGAACGCCGAGAAGCTGATTTCCGAGCACAAGGTCGTCGGCATCGTCGGCGGCGCGCTGTCGTCGTTCGCGCTGGCGATCTCCGCGGTCGCCAAGAAAGGCAAGGTGCCCTATGTCGCCGCCAACGCGGCAGCCGGCGATATCACCGGCAAGTCCTGCAACAAATATACCTTCCGGCTGCAGCCGCCGGTCGATGTGCACACCAAGGTGCTCGCGCCCTATTGCGCCGCGATCGGCAAGAAGTGGTATCTGATCACGGCGTCCTATGCGTTCGGTCAGGACATCAAGAAGTCCTTCACCGATTACATCACGGCCAATGGCGGCACGGTGGTCGGCGCCGACGAAGTTCCGGTCGGCACGCCGGACTACAGTTCCTTCATCCTGAAAATCCGCGCGGCCAAGCCGGACGTCGTGATCGGCGGCGTCTCGGCCAGCGATCTCACCACGTTCCTGAAGCAATGGAACGAACTCGGCATGCGCGGCAAGATTCCGTTTGCCGAAATCGCGGTCGGCAATACCGACCTGTGGGGCGTCGGACCGGAGGCCGCGGACGGCCTCTACACCATCACCTGGTGGTACAAGAATCCGAGCAATCCGCCCGAGGAAAAGGCGATGGCGGCGGCCTACATGAAAAAATACAACCGCCCCGCCGCCGACAAGGCCTGGATGGGCTGGCTCGGGATGAGGTCGCTGCTCGAATTCGATCGAGGCGGCCAAGACCACCGATGCCGCCCGCGATCGTGACGGCGCTGGAGAACTGGAAGGTCAAGCGCGGCGATATCGACGTCGGCTATCGCAGCTTCGATCATCAGATGACCAACCGGTTGCTGGTCGCCGGCATCAATCCGAAGATCACCGACAAGTGGGACTACTTCGACGTCAAGGCCGAATTGCCCAAGACCCCGGACGACATCGCGAAGGCCTTCGGGTCGGAGGCCGACAGCGCCTGCAAGATGGATTCGATCTGATCTTCAAGCGTTAGCGAAACCAGATCGGCTGCGGGATTTTCCGCAGCCGAATTCTCTCCTTGCCAATTTCCATTTCTTGCGGGACGGCCGATCCTCAGAGGATGAGCTTGATGCTCGATATGATCCTGTCGCAAGCGGTCAACGGCCTCGTTCTCGGCTTTCTCTACGTACTGATCGCGGTCGGCCTGTCGATCATTTTCGGCATGCTCGGCATCGTCAATTTCGCGCACGGCTCGTTTTTCGCGCTCGGCGCCTATTTCGCCTATGTCCTGAACCGCGATTTCGGCTGGGGCGCGGCGCTGCTGGCGCCGTTCATTACCGGCGCGCATCGGCATCGTCGTCGAAATGGTCCTGATCCGGCGGCTCTACGACAAGGAGCCGCTGCTCGGCCTGATCCTCACCTTCGCGCTGGCGCTGCTGATCGAAGCGATCCTGCGCCTGATCTTCGGCGGCGCGCCGGAGCCGTTCGCCGCGCCGAAATTCCTCAGCGGCTTCGCCGAATACGGCCCGATCCTGATCACCAAATACCGCATGTTCGTGCTGCTGGTGACGTCGCTGGCGCTGGTCGCGTTCTGGGCCTTCCTCGCCTACACGCCGTTCGGCCGGATCATCCGCGCCGGCTCGCGCGATCCGGAAATGGTCGGCCTGCTCGGCATCAACCTGCCGATCGTGTTCAGCGGCGTGTTCGGCATCGGCTGCCTGCTCGCCGGGCTCGCGGGATTGCTCGCCGCGCCGTTGTGGACCGTCAATCCCTCGATGGCGTCGGGCGCCATCATGCCGGCCTTCGTCATCGTCACCATCGGCGGTCTTGGCTCCTTTGCCGGCGCCATCATCGCCGGCCTGCTGGTCGGCGTCATGACCGCGATGACCATCCAGTTCTAGCCCGAATGGTCGGGCGCGGCGATGTACATCTTGATGGCGGTCATGCTGCTGGTGCGGCCGCGCGGCCTGCTTGGCGAACAATGGGAGCGGTTCGAATGAACGCCGCATCTCATTCTCCGTCATCCGGTGTTCTGGATCGCCGCTGTTCTCGCCGGCTCTGAGCGGCCTCTGGACCCTGATCGGCGCGCCGATCTCGCTGATCACCCAGATCGCGATCTACACGCTGTACGGCGCCGGCGTGAACCTGCTGGTCGGCTATACCGGCCTGGTGCCGTTCGGCGCCTCGGTGTTCTTCGGCTGCGCCAGCTATGCCGTCGCCGTCTTCATGCTGGGCGGCGTCGGCAACGAATTCGCCGCGCTGTTGTTCGCGGTGGTGTTTTCGATCCTGCTGGCGCTTGCGATCGGCGCGCTGATCCTGCGGCGCAAGGGCCTTTATTTCTCGCTGCTGACGCTGGCCTTCTCGCAGATCGCCTTCGAGATCGCCTACAAATGGACCGCCGTCACCGGCGGCGAAAACGGCCTGCAGGGCGTCGCCGCGGACGATTTTCCGGTCCGACTGGTCGTTCCACGTTTTCGTCGTCGTGACGGTGACTGCTCGCGATGTGGCTGCTGTGGCGAATCGCGCATTCGCCGTTCGGCCGCGTGCTGCAGGCGATCCGCGACAACGAACTGCGCGCCAGCAGCCTCGGCTACAACGTCTATATGATCCGTCTCGGCGGCTTCGTGCTGACCGGCGGCGTTCGTCGGCTATGCCGGCGGCCTGCTGACCTTGATGCTGCAAGGCGTCTACGCCAACAATCTCAATTGGCAGCACGCCGGCGATTCCCTGCTGATGGCGGTGCTCGGCGGCGTGCACCACTTCCTGGGGCCGCTGTGGGGCGCGATCGCCTTCATCCTGCTGGAGGACCGGCTTTCGGCCATCACCGGAAGACTGGTGGCTGATCTTCGCGCCGATCCTGATCCTGTTCGCGCTGGGCTCGCCCGAGGGCATTCAGGGCCTGGTCCAGCGCCTTCTCGGGCGGCAGCGCTGGACGCTGGTGCGCGATACGATTCCGCCGCGGCCGGCCACGATCAAGCCTTACGAGAGCGCCGCGATCAACGCCGATCCGCGCAAGCCGATCCTGCAAACCCGCAAGCTGAACAAGACGTTCGGCAGCCTGGTGATCGCGCACGATATCGATCTCGAGGTCCATCCCTTCGTGCTGCACAGCATCATCGGGCCGAACGGCGCCGGCAAGACGACCTTCTTCAACATGCTGTCCGGCGTGCTGTCGCCGACCAGCGGCCAGATCGTTTTCGACGGCAAGGACATCACCCGCCTTCCGGTCCATGCGCGGGCGCGGCTGGGCATCAGCCGTTCGTTCCAGATCCTCTCGATCTTCCCGAACCTGACCGTGTTCGAGAATGTGCGCGTCGCGGTGCAGGCGCAGCGGCACGGCGCCAGGGGACTGTTTTCGGACGCCTATCGTCTCACCGAAATCAACGACCGGACCTGGTCGATCCTCGATGCGGTCGGGCTTGCCGACAATGCGGCCGAGCCCTGCATCAACCTTCCGCATGGCGCCAAGCGGCTGCTCGGAAATCGCCGTCACGCTGTCGATCGATTCCAAGCTGCTGCTGCTCGACGAGCCGCTGGCGGGCCTGGCGGAATCCGACCGCGTGGTGGTCGCCGATCTCATCAAGCGGCTCGCCGACAAGCACGCCGTGCTGCTGATCGAGCACGACATCGACCGCGTGCTGGCGATCTCCGATCGCATCTCCGTGCTGCATCAGGGCCGCATCATCGCCGACGGCAAGCCGATGGAAGTCGCCGGCAATCCCGACGTGATCGCGGCCTATCTGGGTGCTGCAAGGGACGAGACGCGCGGCCGCCCGCCGGCGCGCGAGACGGATGGCGCACGCGCAGGCCGAGGTGCTGCTCGACGTCAAGGGCATCGCCGCCGGTTACGGCGGCAGCACCGTGCTCAGCGGCCTTGATCTGACCATCCACGGAGGCGAGGCGGTCGCGCTGCTCGGCCGCAACGGCGTCGGCAAGACCACGACCTTGCGCGCGATCACCGGCACCGTGCACGCTCGATACCGGCACGATCGCGGTTCGACGGCGTCGACGCTCAACGGCCTGAAGCCCTATGAGATCAACCGGCTCGGCGTCTCGCTGGTGCCGGAAGGGCGGCGGCTGTTCCCCAACCTGACCGTCACGGAGAATCTGCAACTGGCCGCCCGCGCCCGGCGGCATCAGCCTGGAAGAGGTCTTCGACCTGTTTCCGCGGCTGCGGACCCGGCAAAAAGCCAAGGCCGAAAATCTTTCCGGCGGCGAGCGTCAGATGGTGGCGATCGCCCGCGCGCTGGTCGTGCCGAGCAAGCTGATCCTGCTGGACGAGCCGTTCGAAGGTCTGGCGCCTGCCGTCGTCAAGGAGGTGATGGAAGCGCTGGTCAAGCTGCGCGGCAAGGTCGCGATGATGATCGTCGAGCACCACGCCGAAACCGTGCTGCCGATCGTCGACCGCGCGAATGTGCTGGTCAATGGCAAGATCGCTTTTGAAGGCGACGCCGGTGTTCTCGAACGCGATCACGACCTGCAGGCGCGCCTGCTCGGGGTGGTTCATCGCGAAGAAGCCGGCAGCCCGCGAGTGCCGCCGCGGTTTGAACTGGAGAATTTCCATGAGCCTCAATCTGACCGGAGCCACGCGGCTCAATATTATCGTCGGCGATCCGATCCAGCAGGTGAAGGCGCCCGGCGGCATGACGCGCGCCTTCGCCGATCGCGGGCATGACGGAGTCCTGGTTCCGGTCCAGGTCAGCGTCGAAGACCTTGGTGGATTCCTGGCGGCGGCGGACAAGCTGAAAAATCTCGACGCCATCGTGGCGACGGTGCCGCATAAATTCGCCTGCTTCCGGCATTGCAAGAGCGCCACCGACCGCGCGACTTTTCTCGGCGCCGCCAATCTGATGCGGCGACGGCCCGATGGCGGATGGCACGGCGAAATGGTGGACGGGATCGGTTTCGTCGGCGCGGTGCGCGCGCAAGGTTTCGAGCCGCAAGGGCAAGCGCGCGCTGCAGATCGGCGCCGGCGGCGCCGGTTCGGCGATCGCGCTGGCGCTGGTCGATGCCGGGGTGCGCGAGCTTGCCATTCATGACGAGGATGCTGCCCGCCGCGACGATCTGATCGCACGGCTCAATGCGCTCGGCAAAGGCAAAAGTTGTAGCTGGTTCGCCCGATCCGACGGGTTTCGATCTTGTCGCCAATGCGACTCCTGCCGGCATGAAAGACGGCGATCCTCTGCCGGTGGATGTCTCAAAGCTGTCGCCGGCAACCTTCGTCGGATGCGTGATCACGGTGCCGGCGGTATCGCCGGTTGTCGAGGCGGCGCGCAAGCGAGGCTGTCCGACCTCGACCGGCACCGACATGTATCAGGCGCTGCAGGAACCGATGCTCGATTTCCTGCTTGCCCGCTAGACAGTCAGATGTTCATCCCGCTCGATTGCCGTGCCCGACCAAAGCCGCTACGACATTGTTGTCGTCGGCGCAGGCGCGGCCGGCATGTCGGCGTCGCTGTTCGCGGCCATCGAAAACAGGAAGGTGCTGCTGGTCGAGCATACCGAATATGTCGGCGGCACCAGCGCGCTGTCGGCGGCCACGATCTGGATTCCCAATTCGCAGCATGCACCGGCCGTCTCGAACGACGACAGCCCGGAAAAGGCGACGGCCTTTCTCGACGGCGTGGTCGGCAACCGCTCGCCGGCAAAACTGCGCGAGGCGTTTCTGCGCAGCGGACCGCAAGCGATCGCCACGCTTGAAGCCAATTCCGACCTCAAGCTTCGGCCGTACGCCACGCATCCGGATTATGAGCAGCAGTATGAAGGCGCGACCTTGCGCGGCCGCGCGCTGGAGCCGATCCCTTTCGACGGCCGCGCGCTCGGCGCCGATCTCCATCGCATCCGGCCGCCGATCCCGGAATTCACGATATTCGGCGGCATGATGGTGGACCGTACCGACATCAACCATCTGCTCAATCTCAGGCGATCCTGGAAGTCCTTGATCCATGCCAGCAAGATTCTTGGACGTTACGGCGTCGACCGGCTGTCGGGTCCGCGCGGCTCGCGGCTCGCAATGGGTAACGCGCTGATCGGCCGGTTGCTGCTTTCGCTCAAGAAGCGAGGCGTCGATATCGCTGACGCAAACGTCGGTGCGGGAATTTATCGTCAGGGATGGCAAGGTCGAAGGCGTCGTGCTCGAAAGCAACGGCGTGACCCGGCGCGTCGAGTCGTCCAGCGGCGTTGTGCTGGCCGCCGGCGGTTTCAGCCAGCACAGGACGCGCCGCGCCGAGATGCTGCACCAGCCGACGCCGGATTTCAGTCCTGCCGCGCCGGGTATCACCGGCGAGATGCAGGATCTCGCTCTGGCGCTGGGTGCGCGCTTCGGCGAAGGCAATGAGGACAACGCGTTCTGGGCGCCGGTTTCGGTGCGCAAGCGCGCCGACGGCACTACGGCGGTGTTTCCGCATTTCGTGCTGGATCGCAGCAAGCCCGGCACGGTGTGCGTCAATCAGGCGGGCCGGCGCTTCGTCAACGAGTCCACCTCGTACCACCTGTTCGGCCGTGCGATGTTCGAAAGCCATCGCATCGAGCCCGCCATTCCCTGCTTCATCATCACCGACGCCGTCGGTTTGCAGAAATATGGATTGGGCATGGTGCGGATGGGAACGCGCGACCTCAGCCCGTTCCTGGCCGATGGCTATCTGGTCGAGGGCAATACGGTCGCCGAACTGGCGGCAAAGATCGAAGTACCGGCGGCAGCGCTTGAGCAAACCGTCGCCGCGATGAATGGCTATGCCAGGACCGGCGTCGATCCCGAATTCGGCCGCGGCACCACGGCCTATCACCGCGTCAATGGCGACGCCTCATTCGACGGACCGAACCCGACGCTGGGGCCGATCGCAACGCCGCCGTTTTATGCGGTGCGGCTTTATCCCGGCGACATCGGCGCCGCGACCGGTCTCGTGATCGACGAATGGGCGCGGGTGCTGAAGGACGGCAACGAGCCGATCGAAGGTCTCTACGCCTGCGGCAACGAGGCTAATTCGATCATGGGCGGGACCTATCCCGGGCCCGGCATCACGCTCGGTCCCGGCATGACTTTCGCCTATCGCGCGATCCAGCACGCGCTGCATGGGGACAATCCGACTGGAGAACGCCATGCGCTATGAACTTGCGACACTTACCATAAAGCTCGGCAAGGGCGGACCGGAATGGCTGACCGGCGATATTGCGCCCCCACCATCGTATTGCCGACGGCGATCTTGCCATTGGCATGATGTATTGATTGGATTTGAACATGACCGCCTATTCGCTCGCCTATCTCACCAGCGTTCCCCTGTCGCCGGCCGACGCGCTCGTACTCGCGGCAAAGCTTGGCTACAAGCACACCGGCGTGCGGATAGCTCCGGCATCGCCCGGCGGCGAGTTCCATCCGCTGGCGACGGATGCGGCGATGTTGCGCGAAACGGTCGCGCGTACCAAAGACACTGGAGCCACGGTGTTCGACGTCGAGATCGTCCGGTTGGCGGCGGATTTCAAGGTCGAAGCCTTCGCGCCATTCCTCGAAACATGCGGCGCGCTCGGCGCTCGCGCCATTCTGGTGGCAGGTGACGATCCCGAGGAGGAACGGTTGACGGCATCGTTCGCGGCGTTTTGCGATGCCGCGGCGAGATATGATTTGACCGCCGATCTCGAATTCATGCCCTGGACAAGAGTACCGGACGCCAGGACAGCGCTTCGTATTGTCAGCAAGGCGGCCTGTCCGAACGGCCGCATCCTGGTCGACACGCTTCATGCCGGGCGGTCCGATACGACGCTTGCGGATATCGCGGCGATCCCGGGCGGGATGCTGAGCTATGCGCAGCTTTGCGATGCACCCGCCGAGATTCCAACGACCCATGAAGGCTTGATTCATACCGCGCGATTTGCCCGGCTGCTGCCGGGCGAAGGCGGCATCGACCTTGTCGGCATGCTGTCGCAATTGCCGGCCGACCTGCCGATCAGCCTTGAAATTCCGCACGCGGAGCGGTTACCCGCGCTTGGGCCGGAAGAATGGGGAAGACAGGCGCTGGCCGCGGCGAAGGTCGTGGTCGCGAAGCGTGACGCACTCGCTACGAAGAAACCGAAGGCAGAGTCATGATGAACCGGTGGCTGGCGGGCCTGGAGAAATCCGCTTGTCGAAGCTTCACCTTATTGAGGCACCAGGCTGACCATCGTTGTTCCATCACCGATCATGTCGAGTTCGCGCGCCGCGGCGCGGCTGAGGTCGATGATGCGGCCATGGCCATACGGGCCGCGATCGTTGATGCGCACGACCACGGTTCGACCGTTACTGACGTTTGTAACCCGCACCATCGTGCCGAATGGCAATGAGCGGTGCGCCGCTGTAAAATCAGTCGGGGCAGCTATTTCGCCGCTCGCGGTGACCCCGCCGCCGTAAAAGGAGGCTATCCCAGATTGAGCGTGCGCAGCCGATATCGCAAACGCGGCAAAACCAACAGCTAAAGTAAATTTGAGAACATTCATTTGCAACGAACGGCGGGCGCGCTGCAAAGTTCCTGTGTATTCACCAAACATTGATGAATTAATCAGGCGACCGCTCAGTGTGTTGGAAAAATATCAGCCGCGGCGATTTTTCTTTTTCTTCTTTCCGAACGGAGGTTTCGTGAGCGACGCGACCGCGGGCTGCACATCGGGGAGGTCAGGCCTGTCGCCATGTCGCTTCTTCTTTTCGAAACCCGGTTCCCGCTCAAATTTCGGCCGACCTGCACTATGAGGCTTGTCGTGTTGCTTCGGTCTTTCCTCGCCATGTGAGGGACCGTTGCGACGAGCGCTGCGATCGGGATTGCCGGCCTCATGCCGAGGCTGGTGTGATCGCTCTTCCGATGGCGCCTGCGATGCATCCGCCAGCAGTTCGATGCGGATATTGTCTTCCTTGTCGGGGCGCCGGATTTTTGCGGCGAAGGATTCGGCGACCGCTTTCGAAATCTCGAACTCGGTGGTGGTGTCCATGATGCGGATGGCGCCGATGTCATGCTTGTCGATGCCGCCGCGGCGGCAGATCATCGGCAGCAGCCAGCGCGCTTCGGCGTTCTTCCGGCGTCCGATGGCGGCGCGAAACCAGACGCTGCCCTCGGCCATGCCGTGGCGCGATGATTTTCCCGGCTTCGATCGCGGTACCGCGCCGCGCTCGTCATTGCTTTGAGGCCTGTCGCGCTTTTCGCGACCTCGGTCGTCGCGAGACCGGCCGCTGCCCTGGCCGGGATCGAGAATGTCCTCGGGCGAGGGAAGCCGCGCGCGATACAGCCGCGCCAGCGCCGCGGCGATATCTTCCGGCGACCGCTCGGCGAGCATGGCCTGCGCCAGCACGAGATCCTCGGCGGTTGTCTCCTCCGTGAACAGGGCATCCCGCAGCATGCGCTCCTGATCGAGCTTGCGGATTTCCTCCGCCGTGGGCGCGGTGCCCCAGACCGCATCGATGCCGGCGAGATTGAGCAGCAATTCCGCGCGCCGTTTGCGCGCCGACGGCACCAGCAGGATGCTGACACCCTTGCGGCCGGCACGGCCGGTGCGGCCGGAGCGATGCTGCAGAACCTCCGGGTCATTCGGCAAATCGGCGTGAATGACGAGGTCGAGATTCGGCAGGTCGATGCCGCGCGCCGCGACGTCGGTGGCGACGCAGACGCGGGCCCGTCCATCGCGCAGCGATTGCAGCGCCTGGGTGCGTTCGTTCTGCGTCAATTCTCCCGACAGCGCGACCACGGAAAAGCCGCGCTCGAGCAAGGTCGCCTGCAAATGCCGGACGGCATTTCGCGTGTTGCAGAACACCAGCGCGCCCGGTGACTCAAAAAAACGCAGCACGTTGACGACCGCATGCTCGACATCGCCGGCGGCGATCCGGATCGCGCGGTACTCGATATCGGCATGGCCGCCTTCGTCGCCTGCGACCTCGACGCGAAACGCCTGCTGCTGATACTGCTTGGCCAGTGCCACGATGCCGCGCGGCAATGTCGCCGAGAACAACAGGGTGCGGCGGGTATCGGGCGTGGTCTTGAGGATGAATTCCATATCCTCGCGAAAACCGAGATCGAGCATCTCGTCGGCCTCGTCGAGCACGACGGCTTTCAATTCCGAGACGTCGAGGCGGCCGCGGCGCAGATGATCGCACAGCCGCCCCGGCGTGCCGACCACGATATGCGCGCCTGCCGCAAGTTCGCGCTGCTCGCGGCGCGGATCCATGCCGCCGACGCAGGAAACCACGCGCGCACCGGCATATTGATAGAGCCATGCGAGTTCGCGATGCACCTGCAAGGCGAGTTCACGCGTCGGCGCCACGATCAAGGCGAGCGGTGCGGCGGCCCGTTCGAATCGCTCGGCGTCGCCGAGAAGATTCTTCGCAATGGCCAGTCCATAGGCGACGGTTTTACCGGAGCCGGTCTGCGCTGAAACCAACAGGTCGCGGCCGGCGGCAGCGTCCGCCAGCACGGCGGTCTGCACAGGCGTCGGGGATTCGTAGTTGCGCTCCGCCAGGGCTCGGGCGATCGGCGCGGGGATGGCGGGGAATGTCACGAATGGCCGACCTTGTTGGTGGTTACAGAGGAAATATGGAAGCGGGCCGCAAACCCTGATGGGTCGAGGCTGTATGCCAAGCGGAGCGCTGATGGTGAATGAGGTGGTGCTTTAGGCCAATAGCGGCCGAAACGCCATGGCTGGAGTGCATGCGCGACCCGCCGGAAGCCTGGTTGCGGCGGACGTCGGATTTTGTGGTGGACGGCCTTCCGAAAATAAGCGGTCTTGTCATCGGCCGTTCACTGGATCGGAAATCCCTTTAGCTGCAGTACCTTGCGGCCCGAATAGAGCTCGGAAAAAAGCTGCACATCTTTGCTTAAGAACAATTTCACATCGATGACGTCACACGTTTGAAATATCCATGGTCGAACGTCGGGAAATTGAGAATCAGCAAGCTCACAGGTTCCCGGCAAATGCGGATTTTGATCGCGACCGACGCTTGGCACCCGCAGGTCAACGGTGTGGTCCGCACGTTGACCTCGCTGGCCCGCAGCGCAGCCGTGCTTGGCGCCGACATTGAATTCCTGACTCCGGATGGATTCCCCTCCATCGGCGTTCCAACCTATCCGGGACTGCGGATAGCGCTGCCGAACAGGCGTGAGATCGCCAGAAGGATCGAGGCGGCGTCACCGGACGCCATTCATATCGCCACCGAAGGGCCGATCGGATGGGCAGCGCGGGCCTATTGCCGCCGCCGCAAGCTGGCTTTCACGACGTCCTATACGACCCGCTTTCCCGAATATATCGCGGTGCGATCGATCATACCGGCGTCGCTGAGTTACGCGGTGCTGCGGCACTTTCATGCGGCCGCCGCCATGACAATGGTCGCGACTGCTTCGCTGAGGCAGGAACTCAGTGCGCGAGGGTTCAGGAGGCTCGGCACCTGGACGCGCGGTGTCGATACCGTGTTGTTCACGCCGGATGAACCGGCCGAACTCGATCTGCCGCGGCCTGTTTTCATGACAATGGGCCGGGTCGCCATCGAAAAAAACCTTGAGGCGTTTCTTGCGCTGCAGTTGCCGGGATCGATGGTTGTGATCGGAGACGGACCGCAAAGGGCCGAACTGGAGCAACGCTATCCGAAGGTAAAATTCCTCGGCGAGAAAATCGGCAAGGATCTGACGGGTCATCTGGCCGCGGCCGATGTGTTCGTTTTTCCAAGTCTCACGGATACCTTCGGCGTCGTTCAACTCGAAGCGCTGGCCTGCGGCACGCCTGTTGCAGCATTTCCGGTGACCGGTCCCCTCGATGTGATCGCCGATCATCCGGTTGGCGCCCTGGATACCGATCTGCGAAGCGCCTGTATCCGCGCGCTCGGAATGTCGCGCGAAACTTGCCGGAATTTTGCACTGGAGCGTTCCTGGGAAAACAGTGCGAGGCAGTTCATCGGGAATCTCAGCACGCTGCAGCCGAGCCGTGCGCCACGGCCGGCCCAGCGGATCGCCGCCAGAGGCACAGTGCGAGGCTGATTCTCAACAAGGCTGATTTGAAACCCTTACAAACGCAAACGAGACTCAGATGGCAGAAATTATGAAGCTTGACGACGCAAGGCAGCTGGATTTCGACCGCGAGACGGTCGAACAGGCCTATGATCGCTGGGCGCCGGTTTACGACCTCGTATTCGGCGGTGTGTTCAGCAAAGGCCGCAAGGCGGCCATTCAGACCACTAACAAGATCGGCGGCCGGGTGCTTGAGGTCGGGGTCGGAACCGGAATCTCGCTGCCGCAATACGCACCTCATCTCCGCATCTTCGGCACCGATATTTCGGAGGCGATGTTGCGCAAGGCCAGGCGCAGGGTCGACGATCTTCACCTGAAGAACGTCGAGGGTCTCGCCGTCATGGATGCGGAGAAGCTTGAGTTTCCAGATAATTCGTTCGACGTCGTGATGGCGCAATATGTGGTGACGGCCGTGCCGAACCCGGAAGCGGCTCTCGACGAATTCGCTCGCGTGCTGCGGCCGGGCGGTGAACTGATTATCCTGACCCGGGTCAGCGCGGATGCCGGAATGCGCCGCTTCATCGAACAGCGGCTGCAGCCGGTGGTGCGTCCGCTTGGCTTCCGGACCGCCGAATTCGCCTGGTCGCGCTATGTACAATGGCTGGCGGGCGCGCACGGGATGGAACTGGTGGAGCGCCGTTTGATTCCGCCGCTCGGTCACTTCTCGCTGGTCCGTATTCGAAAAAATGAAGTGGCAGTTGCCGCCTGATGGATGCTGCCAAGGCCGATCCGCCGAAGTCGCCGTATCGCGTCATGTGACATTTGGATGATGTCACATCCCGTACATCGAATCCTGGTAAAGTGAATCAAACAACCTTTTTGGGGGATAGAATGATCGAGAATTTCCGAGAGCAGTTGCGCATCCAGCGCTGGGACGATCACCGCTACTACCACCACAGCCGGATCAACCAGAGCCTGCATTTCGTCAGCGCGGTCAGCTTCATGGTCGGTTATGCCATGATGTTTTTCGATCCGGTCGCATCCGCACTGATCGGCTGGCTGGTCTCCATGACATCACGTCAGGCCGGGCATTTCTTCTTCGAGCCGAGGGGGTACGATCATGTCAATGATGCGACCCACGAGCACAAGGAAGAGATCAAGGTCGGCTACAATCTGCAGCGCAAGATCGTGTTGATGTCGATCTGGGCCGCTTCCCCCCTGGTCCTGTACATCGATCCGACCTTGTTCGGAATGTTCACACCCTGGACCTCGCCGGCCGACTTCATGCGTCAGGTCGCCAAGATCTGGCTGGCGGTAGGCGTCGGCGGTCTTTTGTTCCGCACTGTGCACCTGTTCTTCATCCGCGACGTCGAGACCGGCCTTGTCTGGATGACAAAAATCCTGACCGACCCCTTCAATGACTTCAAGCTTTACCGCAAGGCGCCGTTGTATCTGCTGAAGGGTGAATTGATCGATCCCGGTTTCGACAAGCAGCAGGTCGGACACGCCTGAAGAACGTGCTATCGCAAGGACGGCTGCGGTCTGAACTATCGCAGCCGTTTTCGCGTCAGTATTTCCTTCAGGATCTGGCGGCGGATAGTCTTGTTGGTGAGAGAAGCATCGCGCCGCCACCAGCCGTCATGCTGCATCTTTTCGCAGGCGACGACGAACCGCTTCGCCACTTCGGCAAAATCCGCTTCCGTGTAGTTCAGACTGAAGATCAGCCGCCCGGTGCCGACCCAGCTCAGCGCGAGCCCCTCGGCGCGAAGATAATATTGCAGCATCCAATTGTAGCGGGACGGCGCGGTGTAATGGACCATCCAGATCGAGGACAGGTTGGCGACCCGGACCGGCAGGTTTTGCAAGTGCAGCAGGTCGTTCAACTGCGCGGCGCGCCCGTTCCAGGTTTCATCGAGTCCGTCATAGACTGCGCGAAAATTGGGGCTGGCGAGCCGGCTGAGAAACTCATCCATTGCGGTCATAACGTAGGGGTGCGAATTGAAGGTGCCGCGCGCGAAACAGACATCGGCGGGACGGTCGTCGCGGAAACGGCGCATCAACTCCCTGCGGCCGCACACGACTCCGACGGGCAGCCCTCCCGCGAGGCTCTTGCCGTAGGTGACCATGTCGGCACGGACGCCGAAATATTCCTGCGCGCCGCCCGCGGCGAGACGGAAGCCGACGAACACCTCGTCGAAGATCAGGACGATGTTGCGCTCCGTGCAGACTTGCCGCAACGCCTTCAACCATTGGCCATAGGCTGCGCGGTCGAAATTCGCGCTTCGCGAACTGTCGACCAGCGAGGAGTCACCAGGCGCGTTGACATTGGGATGAAGCGCCTGCAGCGGATTGACCAGAACGCAGGCGATATCGCGCCGCGTGTTCAGTACGTGCAGCGTGCGTTCGGACATCTCGGCCAGCGTATAGGTTTCGTGCGGCGAAACCGGATTGCCCACGCCGGGCTGCACGTCGCCCCACCAGCCGTGATAGGCGCCGGCAAAACGCACCAGATGCGAACGGCCGGTGTGATAGCGGGCAAGCCTCACCGCCTGCATCACCGCTTCGGTGCCGGACATGTGGAACGAGACTTCGTCGAGTCTGGAAATTTCGCACAGCCGGCGGACGTTGTCGGCGACGGCGGGATGATAGAAGCCAAGCACCGGGCCAAGTTCGTGCGCGCGTTTCTCGGCACTGGCAATGCATTCCTTGTAGAAATCATTGCCGAAGATATTGACGCCGTACGAGCCGGCGAGATCGTAGAACACGTTGCCGTCGAGATCGGTCAGCGTCACGCCGGCCGAGGACTGCATGAAGCTGCCGGCGCCGAGATGCTCGCGGACCAGCCGGCTGTATTGAAACGGCACCCGGTAGCTTTGCGTGAATTGCAGGTCGGAAATCTGGGCCGCGGCTTCCGATGTGGCCTGCCGGCTGCGGGCGTAGCGATCCTTGTAGAGGCCTGCGAGCCGGAAAAAGCCGTCCCGGCGTTGCGCCGCCACTTCGGCCGGCGCGCCGTCGGAGCGGAAGAAATCGTCGATGCCGAACTCGTAGAACGGAATCAACCGTGCGACCAGGCGCGACATCTTCGAGTGTCCGGTCAGCGAGCGATGTTTTGCGCGCGACAACGCAAGTCTTGCCCTTGCTTTGGGGGCGACCGCCGCGGTCACGGCAATGGCGCCGGCGGCGAGAGACAGAATCGGAAGCTGCAAATCCATGACGCAAGCGCTAACCAGTCCTCCTGACAAATTCATGACAGCCAAGAGCTTCATCGCGAGATTCACTCAGCAGGAAGACCTGAACTTCCTGCTGACCAACCGCATCCCGCGGGCCGCCGTGACCCGGTTCATGGGGTGGTTCAGCAAGATCGAGCAACCCCTGATCCGGGATTTCTCGATCGCCTGCTGGAAACTGTTTTCCGATCTCGACCTGACCGAAGCGCGCAAGACGAGCTTCAAGAGCCTGCACGATTGCTTTACGCGCGAACTCCGGCCCGGGCTGCGCCCGTCCGATCCAGATCCATCGATCGTGGTCAGTCCCTGCGATGCCATCGTCGGCGCATTCGGCGCCATCGCGGACACCGAATTGTTTCAGGTCAAAGGCGCAAACTATTCGCTTCTCGACCTGCTCGGCGATCCCGCGCTGGTGGATGCCCACCGCAATGGCCGATTTGTCACCTTGCGGTTGACCTCCAGCATGTATCACCGGTTTCACGCGCCGGCCGACTGCCGGATCGAACAGGTCAACTTCATCAGTGGCGATACCTGGAATGTAAATCCGATCGCGCTGAAACGCGTTGAGCGGCTATTTTGCAAAAACGAGCGCGCCGTTCTTCGAACCCGCCTCGACACCGGTGAAATCCTGACCCTGGTGCCCGTGGCAGCGATTCTGGTTGCAAGCATCAGGCTGCATTTTCTCGATATCGTGCTCAACGCGGCAACGCGGGGACCCGTTCATTTTCCCTGCAATGTAGAGGTCCGCAAAGGCGACGAGCTTGGCTGGTTCGAGCATGGATCGACGATCATTGTGCTCGCGCCTGGCAATTTCGAATTTTGCGATAACATATCGGAATCCACGCGGATTTTTGCCGGTCAACCGCTTTTGCGAAAATCTCCGGTTACCGGCTAAATCCGCGCTTGCCGTCCCGAATATCCAACCGCAATATCTCGTCGTGATTCGCCGCGATTTGTGACAGAACTGCTACAATCGGATGTCAGTTCGGTTACATGCGGAGCGGATCATGAGTTTGGAATGGCGTGAGCGGTCGAATTCCCTGGTCTGGTCGAATCCCCTTTCCTGGTGGTGGGGCATGTTGACACTGGTCAGTGGTGCAAATATCGCTGCCTGGTTTTGGCTTTATCGCCGGCTCCACGAACAACCGACGGGCGGCACGTCCGGCATCGAGCTCATGCTCCTCTTCTGCGCAGCCTATGTTTTCGGCTGCGCGTTCAGGTCGTTCCTGCCGCGCGCGGATGTTCAGCGGATCTGCTTGTTCGACACCTGGCTGTCGAGCGTTGTCGTCGGCCGGTCGGTAGCAACGGTGGCCGAGGTCTGCTTCGCGGCCCAGTGGGCGATGATCCTGTACCAGCTGGGCACGATAACGGGAGCGGATACTACCCTGAACGCCGCATGGGTGATCGTGCCGCTGATTGTCATCGCGGAATGCTTCTCGTGGCATGCGGTGCTGACCACCAATTATCTGGGCAACGCCATCGAAAACTCGATATGGGCGGTTGCGTTCTTCATCGTGGGGATTGGGCTCTGCCGACTGGTACCGGAGTTCGATGGCCAGGTTCGCGTGATCCTCGCCATCGCGATCGTCGGGATCGCGAGCTATCTGGCGTTTCTCATCACCGTCGACGTCCCGATGTATCTGAACCGGTGGCGGATCGAGGTTGCCGACGGCGGCAAGCCTATGAGACCCCTCGAAGGTCTGCGCGACGTGAGCAGGCGTTGGGTCGTGACGCATGACCTTGCCGAATGGAAGGACGAAATTGCCTGGATGTCGCTTTATTTCAGTGTGGCGGTCTGGGCCAGCCTCGCGCTGTGCGTTTTCTATTCGCTTGGAGATCATCTTCCGCGCTATCGCACCGAACCAACGGTCGCAGGCTGGTCGTCGGAAACGTCGACATTAATCAACAAGGCAGCGCAGGGCAATACCGGGCCACAGCGTTCAGCTGCGCGATAGAGGAAAATACTTCACGATCCGGAAGCGAGAATCAGCGCCGTCCTGTCGAAACAACGCGATCCCGTCGATCGCGAGCGCGGTCATTTTGAGAGAGGCAAAGCGCCTCTGCAATATCGCCAGCACCGCCTCGCGTCGCTCGGCGCCAAGCCGGCCCGTCAGCGTCATGTGAAAGCGGAAATCCTCCATGACGTAGGGATAGCCCCAGCTATCAAGGTGATTGCGCTGGCTCGGCGTTAATTGCGCAGGGTTTCGTCGCGCCCGATCTTCGGCGGTGAGCGGCGCACGGAATCCATCGAATGCGCTGACGCAGTCTGCGGCAAGCCGGCCAAGTTCCCCCGAGGGGTCAGCCGGAACAATGGCGACAAAGCCGCTGATCGAACTGACGATGGGTTTGATGACCGGGATGGGCCGGGCGGAGTTCGCAAATGTTTCACATGAGGCAAGAAGCTCCGTCGTAGCCATGCCTGGCGCAAGCGAGAAGGGCGCTTTTAACGTGGCATGGAAGCCGTATTTCCGGGGGTCCTGACTCAGGTCGCGCCAATCCGGAATCGTTTTTTCGATGCCGTCCGGAAACGGCCGGTCCAATCCGCTGAAGGCGTCATAGCCGAGCAGATCGGCGCCGAAGCGCTCAAGGTCGCTGCCGGGAGCTGGCGCATAATAGATTGCGTAGCGGGGATAGGATGTCATGCGTAGCAGAATAGAGTCCGATTACGCGGCTGCAACGGCCTTGCGCGGCGCGGTCGAGGGGCGGAGCAGCCGCCCCGCATCGGCCGTGTGAACGAGTCGTCCAGCGGCGATGACCGCCGCGATGCGCGGATTTTGGTGTGTTCCGGCAAGCTCCGCTTTGCGATCATTGGCAAGCGCGCGGTTGCGCTCAGCCATTCTCGACGAGAAACTCGACGCGTTCGGCGGCAAAGCGCGCCCGGGTCGTTAGCAACGGCTTGCCTTCGGCATCGACATCGGTGCTGTCGACCACGAGAACAGGACGTCCCAGCCCAAGATCGAGCCGTGCTGCGTCCGTGGCGTCGACGATGGCCGCGGTGATCCGGGTCGAAGCCCGGCGATAATCGCGGACGCCGTAATGGGCGAGAACCTTGGTCATGGAGCGGGCGCTTTCGTAGATCCGCCCGGCCCCGGGAAAGCGCTCCGCCGCGAGCCAGGTGGTGCCGACGCAGATCGGTGTCCGGTCGGCCAATCTCAGCGCTTCGATCCGGATCAGCGGCGCGCCGGCCTTCAGGCCGAGCTGCCGCGCCAGCTCGCGCGTTGCAGGCTCTTCCGATGCGCCGATCAACTGGCCGCGCGGCTCGCGGCCGCCGGCGCCGACGATCTCGGAAAATCGCGTGCGTGAGCGCAGCGGATAGGCCAGCCGCGGAGCTTCCACATAGGTGCCGCTGCCGCGTTCGGCGCGCACCAGGCCGCGCTCGGACAGCGTCGCCAGCGCCCTGCGCACGGTATGGCGGTTGACGCGATAGGTTTCGGCGATCTCGGTCTCGCCAGGCAGCCGTTCGCCCGACGCAAAGGTGCCATCGGCAATGCCGCGCTCGATACCGTCGGCGACCTGCCGCCACAGCGCCACGCCGGAGGCTGCGTCCTGCAGGGTCATTTGCGCGAAAAAGGGCTGGCAATGGCCATCAGTAAAATCATTCCCTTGTCACGAAACATTCATGGCGCTTCGCTATCAAGTTGTCTATTATCATAGACAACTTGATTCCGGCAAGACCGATATGACCGCAACCGACGAAAGCAGCAAACAGGCGCGGCGCCAGGCGGCCATGGCGGTGCTGGCGCATTCCACCGCGGCTGAGATTGCCCGCTGTCTCGACGCGGTCGCCTTGCCGGTCCACGAAAATCTGCGTGAGCCGGAGAATGGCCTGGTGATGGTGCGCGGCCGCGTCGGCGGCGATGGCGCGCCGTTCAATCTCGGCGAAGCCACGGTGTCGCGCGCCGCGGTCCGGCTTTCCACCGGCGAGACGGGATTTGGCTACACGCTTGGCCGCGATCAGCACAAGGCGCGGATGATCGCGCTCTGCGATGCCTTGATCCAGACCGTCGATCACGCTGAAGCCGTGGAGGTGAAGGTGCTCGCCCCACTCCGCGCAACGATGAATTCCGAACGGGACCGCAGGGCTGCGGAAGCCGCGGCGACGCGGGTCGATTTCTACACGCTGGTGCGCGGTGAGGGCTGAGCGATGACGACGGTTGCCGAGATGCCTGCGGGATTTGCGGACAAGGTGTTTTCGGCGCAATCGACCTTTCGTTCGATCATGGATGCGATGGCGCGTCCGGGCACGGTTCAGCGCGTTGTGGCCGCCGTCGGCGTGCCGGCGCCCATGATGCGGGCAACCGCTTCGATCGCCCTGACCTTGTTCGATCACGATACGCCGATCTGGCTCGATTCCCGGATGTCCGAAACACCAGATGTGACGAAATGGCTCAGGTTTCACACCAGTGCGCCGGTGGTCGCCGATTCTTCCGTCTCCAGCTTCGCGCTGATCGGTGACGCAAACATGCTTCCGCGACTCGATCGCTTCGCTTTCGGCAGCAACGAGTATCCCGATCGCTCGACGACATTGATCCTGCAGATCGAAAGCCTGACCCAGGGTGCGACATACGAACTGCGCGGTCCGGGGATCGATGGAACTGCAACTCTGCAGGCTGCGATCCAGCCTGCGGATTTGTTCGAGAGGCTCGCCATCAACGCGGCGCTGTTCCCGCGCGGAATCGATGTCGTGCTGGTGGTCGACGACGCCATTGTCGCTATCCCGCGCACCACGCGGCTCGCCGCCAAGGGAGATTGAACATGTATGTCGCCGTCAAGGGAGGCGAGCGCGCCATCGAGAACGCCCATCGGCTGCTGGCGCATGAACGCCGCGGCGATCGTGAAGTTCCCGACATCTCGCTCGCCCAGATTTCCGAGCAACTCAGCCTTGGCGTCGATCGGGTGATGACTGAAGGTTCGTTATACGATCGCGAACTCGCAGCGCTTGCCATCAAGCAGGCGCGCGGCGACATGATCGAGGCGATCTTTCTGGTCCGCGCCTTCCGCGCCACATTGCCGCGTTTCGGGGCAACCGAGCCGGTCGATACCGGCAAGATGCAGGTGCGCCGCCGGATTTCCTCGACCTTCAAGGATATTCCGGGAGGCCAGATTCTCGGGCCTACCTTCGATTACACCCACCGACTGCTGGACCCGCAATTGGCCGAAGGCACCACGCCCGAACTGCCCGCGACATCGGATGCGACGTTCGTCGCGACCCCGCGCGTCACCGACATTCTCGGTCGCGATGGACTAATCGAACCGTCGCCAACGGCAGACGCCGATGCGCAGGTCGGCGATCTCACCCGCGAGCCGCTGAGCTTTCCCGCCGACCGCGATCTGCGACTGCAAAATCTGGCACGCGCCGATGAAGGGTTCCTGCTGGCGCTCGGCTACTCGTCGCAGCGCGGTTACGGGCGCAACCATCCTTTCGCCGGCGAAATCAGGCTCGGCGAGGTCGCAGTGGAATTCATGGCCGAAGACGCCGGCTTCGCCGTGCCGCTGGGTTCGATCACGCTGACCGAATGCCAGATGGTCAATCAGTTCAAGGGCTCGGCGACCGAAGCGCCGTGCTTCACGCGCGGTTACGGTCTTGCGTTCGGACAAAGCGAGCGCAAGACGATGTCGATGGCGCTGGTGGACCGGAGCTTGCGGGCCCGCGAATTGGGTGAGGAAATCATGGCTCCGGCCCAGGACGAAGAATTCGTGATGTCGCATTCCGATAATGTGCAGGCGACTGGCTTTGTCGAACATCTCAAACTGCCGCATTATGTGGACTTTCAGTCCGAACTCGGCCTGCTGCGCAAACTTCGCAAGGAATTCGGCGAGGCGAATGCCGCGTCGCCGCTGCGGGAGGCCGCCGAATGAACGCGCCAACCTACAATTTCGCGTATCTCGACGAGCAGACCAAGCGGATGATCCGCCGCGCGATTCTGAAGGCGATCTCGATTCCCGGCTATCAGGTGCCGTTCGCCAGCCGCGAAATGCCGATGCCGTATGGCTGGGGCACCGGCGGCGTTCAGGTGACGGCGGCGATCCTCGGTCCTGACGACGTGCTGAAGGTGATCGATCAGGGCTCCGACGACACCACCAACGCGATCTCGATTCGCAAGTTCTTTGCCAGGACCGCGGGTGTCGCGACAACGACCTCGACACTGGACGCAACCGTGATCCAGACCCGGCACCGGATCCCGGAAGCACCGCTGCATGGCGGCCAGGTGCTGGTCTATCAGGTGCCGATTCCGGAGCCGCTGCGTTTCCTCGAGCCACGCGAGACCGAGACCCGGCGCATGCACGCGCTCGCCGAATACGGGCTGATGCATGTCAAGCTTTACGAGGACATCGCGCGTTTCGGCCATATTGCGACATCCTATGCCTATCCGGTCAAGGTCAACGCACGCTACGTGATGGACCCGTCGCCGACGCCGAAATTCGACAACCCGAAGATGGATAATTGTCCGGCGTTGCAACTGTTCGGCGCCGGCCGCGAAAAGCGGATCTATGCGATTCCGCCCTACACATCGGTGGTGTCGCTCGACTTCGAGGATCACCCCTTCACGCGCTACCGGTTCGATGCGCCGTGCGCGCTGTGCGGCGCCGGCGATTCCTATCTCGACGAAATCGTCACCGACGACAAGGGCAGCCGGATGTTCGTCTGCTCCGACACCGACTACTGCGAGACGCGCCAGACCCTGGGCCATCGCGGCACCGAAAGTGCGGCTCCGCACAAGGAGACGGCACATGGCGGATAACCAGTGCGCGGCGCAGGACAACGATCATCCCCTGCTGATGGCAGAGGGCCTTGGCAAGTCCTACGGCCGGTTGACGGCCTGTCGCGACGTGTCCTTTGCGCTCTATCCGGGCGAAGTGCTGGCGATCGTCGGTGAATCAGGTTCGGGGAAATCGACGCTGCTGCAATTGCTTTCGGCGCAGCTTTTACCCAGCGCCGGCCGGGTATCGTATCGGATGCGCGACGGGATGATGCGCGATCTCGCAGCGCTTGGCGAGGCCGAGCGGCGCTTCCTGTTTCGCACCGACTGGGGCTATGTGCACCAGGATCCCGCGCTGGGCCTGCGGATGGCGGTGTCGGCCGGCGCCAATGTCGGCGAGCGGCTGATGGCGGTGGGCTGGAACCACTATGGGCGCATCCGCGATACCGCGTCATCCTGGCTCGAACGCGTCGAGATCGATCTCGACCGTATCGACGACGCGCCACGAACCTATTCCGGCGGCATGCGCCAGCGGCTGCAGATCGCGCGCAATCTGGTCACCGAGCCGCGCCTGGTGTTCATGGATGAGCCGACCGGCGGACTCGACGTGTCGGTGCAGGCACGCCTGCTCGACCTGATGCGCAACCTTGTCAGCGAGCTGGGGCTGGCGGCGATCGTGGTCACCCATGATCTCGCGGTGGCAAGGCTGTTGTCGCACCGGGTGATGGTGATGAAGGGCGGCCGCGTGATCGAGACCGGGCTGACCGACCAGGTGCTCGACGACCCCCGCGAGCCCTATACCCAGTTGCTCGTTTCCTCGATTTTGCCGGCGTGAGCGCGCACCGATGACCGCGATGATCGAAATCAGCAATGCGAAAAAGACTTTTACCATGCATTTGCAGGGCGGGGTCGAGCTGCCGGTGGTGCGTGGCGTTACGTTTCATGTCGATCCCGGCGAATGCGTGGTGCTGTCCGGCCCGTCAGGCGCCGGCAAATCATCGATCCTGAAAATGATCTTCGGTAATTACCGCTGCGACGACGGCCGCATCGGCGTCAGGCATGAGGGCGAGCAGATCGATCTCGCAAGAGCCGAACCGCGGCAGATACTCAATGTGCGCCGCGCCACGATCGGATATGTCAGCCAGTTTCTGCGGGCCGTGCCGCGCGTTGCCACCATCGACGTGGTGGCCGAGCCGTTGATCGCAAACGGGGTGACGCGATCCGAGGCGCGCGAAAGGTCTGGACAATTGCTGCGCCGCCTCAATATTCCCGAGCGGCTGTGGGCGCTGCCGCCGTTTACGTTCTCCGGCGGCGAGCAACAGCGCGTCAATATCGCGCGCGGCTTCATCTCCGACTTGCCGATCCTGCTGCTGGACGAGCCGACCGCGTCGCTTGACGCGGCCAATCGCGCCGTGGTGGTCGAATTGATCGAGCAAAAGAAACGCCAGGGCGTCGCCATGGTCGCCATCGTTCATGACGATGAAATACGCCATCTGATCGCCGACCGGATCGTCGACGTGACCTCGTTCGCCGCTGCTGCATGAAGAAAGACGCCTGAGATGACTTCGACACAATCCGAGACCGTACTTGGCAACGCCCGGATCGTTCTGGCCGACCGCGTGATCGAGCGCGGCTGGATCGCTTTTACGGATGGCCGGGTCGCCGGGTACGCTGAGGGCGACGCGCCGGCGGGCAGCGAGGACGCCGGCGGCGACCTGGTGATGCCCGGACTGATCGAACTGCATACCGATCATCTTGAGGCCCACTACGTGCCGCGGCCGAAGGTGTTCTGGGATCCGATTGCGGCGGTGGTTTCCTATGACGGGCAGTTGGCGACCTCGGGCATCACCACGGTGCTGGACTCGCTGCGGGTCTGGCGCGAGGACGGCGCCGAGGAAGTTGACGGCAGGGCAGGCCTGCTCGCCGAGGCCATCGCGTCGGCGCGCGATTCCAATCTGCTGCGCGCCGATCACTTCCTGCATCTGCGCTGCGAAATCCCAATGCCGAGCGTCGTCGAGGAGGCCAGGGAACTGGTCGGACGGCCGGATGTACGGCTGATCTCGCTGATGGATCACACCCCGGGACAACGCCAGTTTCGCGACGAGGGCAAGCTGCGCGACTATTACCGCGGCAAGGGCGGCGGCAGGACCGATGCCGAACTCGATACGCTGTTCGAACGGCGCTTTGCCTATCAGAAAGCCTATGCGGAAACCAACATGCGCGAAATCGTGGCGCTGGCGCATCTGCATGAGATTCCCCTTGCCAGTCACGACGACACCACCGACGAGAACGTCACGGATGCGGTCCGCGACCGGGTTTCGGTGGCAGAATTTCCGACCACGATGGAAGCCGCCCGTGGATTGCATGCGGCCGGCATCGGCATCCTGATGGGTGCGCCGAATGTGGTGCGCGGCGGCTCGCATTCCGGCAACATCGCCGCAGTCGATCTCGCCCGCGAGGGGTTGCTCGACATTCTGTCGTCCGATTACATCCCCTCCAGCCTCTTGATGGCGGCGCTGCAATTGCCGCAGCGCGTTCCCGCCATCGATCTGGCATCCGCCGTCCGCACCGTTACCAAGACGCCTGCCGAAGCCGTCGGCCTTGCCGACCGGGGCGAGATCGCGGTCGGCAAGCGCGCCGATCTGATTCGCGTGCACGTCGCCCGCGATATTCCGGTAGTGCGCAGCGTCTGGCGTGAAGGACATCGCGTGGCGTGACGGAAACGCCGACCATATCATCCGGTCATCCGGCCATGATCGGGCCGGGCCGGCTGGTTCTGGTGGTGGGTCCGAGTGGCGCCGGCAAGGATACGTTGATCGGATTGGCCAAAGCGGCCCTTGTCGACGACGGCGAGGTGGTGTTTCCGCGCCGTGTCGTGACGCGGCAAGCGTCGCTGTTCGAGGACAATGAATATATGGTCCTCGAGGATTTCCGGCGGGCGGCTGAACGGGGTGATTTCGCTGTGCACTGGGAAGCGCATGGCCATTGCTATGGCCTGCTGCGCTCGATCGGTGATGATATCCGTGCCGGCCGTTCGGTCGTGGTCAATGTTTCGCGGACCGTGGTGGAAGCGATGCGCCGAACCTATGCCGATGTCGCGGTCATTTCGATCACGGCCCCGCCGGATGTTCTCGCGGAACGCCTCGCGGCGCGCACCCGCAGCAGCGATGGACGGATCGCGGACAGGCTAGAGCGGCTTTCGGTTGATGTGAATCGGAACAATAAGAGGGTTCCCAAAGGGTCGCAAATCAGAATTCGAGTTGCTTGACAGCAACGGTGAGGTCAGGCGATGGCAAAGGGATACTCGAACGACCTCAGGGCGCGGGTGGTGGCGCTTGTCGAAGACGGCGAGAGCAGACGGGAAGCGGCGCGGGTGCTCGGTCTCGGCGCCTCGACTGCAATTCGCTGGATCGAACGTTGGGCGTCATCGGGCAGTGTAGCGGCACTGCCCGGCACGGGCCACAGTCGCTCGCCGCTTGAGGCACATCGCCAATGGCTGCTTGATCTGGTCGCGGCGGAGCCGGATTTGACGCTCGACGAGATTCGGGCGCGGCTCAAGTCCGAGAAGCGGCTGAAAACCGGTACGACCTCGGTCTGGCGCTTTTACGAACGCCACGACATCACGTTCAAAAAAAACTTTGCACGCTGCCGAACAGGATCGTCCTGACGTCGCTGCGGCGCGTGCCGAGCTGAGGGTCGAGCAATCCAGGCTTGTTGCGTCGCGCCTCGTCTTCATCGACGAAACGGCGGTTACGACCAAGATGGTCCGGCATCGCGGCCGTTCACCACGTGGCCAGCGTCTCGTTGCGAGCGTGCCGCACGGCCACTGGAAAACGCTGACGCTCGTTGCCGCGCTGCGCATCGATGGCCTGACGGCGCCTTTTGTCATTGACGGTGCGATGGATGGGCCATCGTTCCTCGCTTATGTTGAACAAACTCTTGCGCCGACGCTGCGCAAAGGCGACATCGTCTTCATGGATAACCTGCGCACTCACAAGATCGACGGCGTTCGCCAGGCGGTCGAAGCGGTCGGCGCCAAAGTGCGCTATTTGCCGGCCTACTCACCGGACTTCAATCCGATCGAAATGGCATTCTCGAAGCTGAAAACGGCGCTGCGCAAGGGGGCTGCTCGCACCGTGACAACGCTGATGAAGCTGATCGGAAGGCTCATCAAAACATTTGCACCCCAGCAGTGCGCAAACTACTTTCGACATGCCGGATACGCGTAATGACCCACATCAGGCGGAAAATGCTCTAGGTCGAGTCGTCGATGACACCGCCGCCGCGTCTGATCTGACGATCGTCAATGTCGGCCGCGCGGAGGATCGTGCTGCCGAGCTTTTGCAGGTCATCAAGGGCGTCTGAAGCGGCGGCGCCGCCAGCAAATTCAGACTCAGGCCGCTACATCCCACAATCGTGGCGAGCCTCTCACCAGGACCTTACGTCCCGTCGCTGTCATAACCGGAAGATTTCCAAGCATTGCAACCAGCTGAAGTGCAATGAGGTTCTGGAGGACAGATTGATTTAACGCAAGGGTCGCCGGTGCCCTTGCTCGAACTGCCTTTAGCGCTTCCCATTGATCGATCGTGAGATCGTGGTCAAATTCCGCGTTCATCGCTGCCTCACAAGTGTTAGCTGCTTTGCGGTTTCCTACCGTGTCAGCGTGAACAGGATGCGACCGCAATGCGTCGGGATTTAGATTTACGAAAACATCATTTTAGAATCGATGTTCGTTCGGAATCTCGAAAGTAACGCGACTGTCACATCAACGGGTCATTGGAAAGATTCCTCACCTCGAATCAGGCGCGAAAATTGTACCGCCGCCAGAATGGATACACACCCTGAAAGTCTCCGTGCTGCGGAAGGCGGCGGGCAGCAGCGCCCCGCTGAAAAGTTTTCTGGGCGTCGGCGTCAGCGTTGCGATCGCCGCGGCCGCCATATTCGCGCTGACGCATGCGCTCAGGAACATCAACATCGCCGAGGTGCTGGAAGCGGTTCGGCACACCAGGATCAGCATCATCGCATTGGCGCTGATGTTCGTGGCGATCTCCTACGGAACCTTGACTCTCTACGATCGGCTTGCGCTTGAGACGATCGGGCGACCCGACGTCCCGTATCGGATCGCGGCACTCGCGAGTTTCACCAGTTACCCGATTGCGCACCGGACAGGAGCGGTTGCGCTGGTCTCGCCGATCATCCGTTTTCGAATTTATTCGGGCAACGGGCTTGGTGCGATCGACGTCGCGAATATCTGCTTTTTGACCGGGCTGACATTCTGGCTGGGCAACCTGACGGCGCTGGGCCTTAGCCTGCTCAACGAGGCCGAGGCCATCAGCCTGATCGATTATTTGCCGGCGCTGGTCAATCGGTTGATTGCGACAGCGCTGCTGCTCGGGGTCGCGTCCTTCCTGGTCTGGAGTTGGCGCCACCCCAGAAGTATCGGGATCTGGCGGTGGCCGGTAAAGCTCCCTTCGGGGCCGATGGTCCTGCTGCAGATCGGGATCGGGATCGTCGATCTCGGAGCCTCGGCGCTGGCGATGTATGTGATGTTTCCGGCCGGGATCGATATCGGAATTTCCCGGCTCATGGCGGTGTTCATCGTCGCGACGCTGCTCGGCTTCACCAGTCATGCGCCGGCGGGACTGGGCGTATTCGACGCTGCGATAGTGATCGGCCTCGGCGGCGACGACAAGGAGCCGGTGGTCGCAGCGTTGCTGATGTTCCGGTTTCTATATCACTTCGTTCCGTTTGTGCTCGCGCTTTGCCTGTTCGGGGGCGTCGAAGACCTGGAGGAGTTTGCGCGCCGGCGTTCTTGCTTCACACCGGTGAATTAAGCTTGAGGCCGACCATTCCGGCAACGATCAGCGTGAGGCAGAGAATTCGAACAGGATCAGCTGGTTCGCTGAACATCAACATTCCGAGAAGGATGCTTCCGGCGGCGCCGATTCCGGTCCACACGGCATAGGCCGTGCCGAACGGCAGCGATTTCAGCGCGACAGCCATCAGGAAGAAGCTTGATGCGATCGCGGCCACGGTCGCAGCGGTAGGCCAGAATCGCGGTGAGGCCATCGGAATATTTCAAACCGAATGCCCAGACGACCTCGAGAACTCCCGCCGCGAACAATGCGAGCCATCCGCTCACGATGTCTGCGGCCCGGGCGGAAGGGGTCAGAACGGCGTATTGGGCATAGCCCCGGAACGGCCGCTCGAACTTCAGGTCGGCGCCGGAACCGCCAGCCATGACAGACAGCGCCTGCTCGAGATCGTCGCGTGGCGCGACGTCGAACAGGGCAAGCCATCGCCGAAGCAGCGCCCGGGCAATTGCCGGCAATTGTTCCTGACCGCCGAAATCGACGATGTGCAAACGGCCGCCGGGTTTAAGACGGCTTGCGGCCGCGTCGAGGACGTGCGCCAGTCGGGGATCATCGAGAGACTGTAGGAGATCATCACGTGGTCGAACTGCTCGGCCGCTTCATCGGCCTTGCCCATGTGTTGGCGAGATTTGCCCGGATCAAGTCTGGCGCCGCGACGAGGGACGAAGCCGGATCGGCTTCGAGCAGGACCGGTCGGGAATTTACGGCGGATTCCACTGCTACGAACGCAGTTAAATCCGGCGATTGCACGGATGTTCTGCTCCTAATCCTGTTCGCCGAGGGTTTGAAGATAGGTTTTGCCGTAGGGATAGAACGATTCCTTGCGGCCCTCGTGCCAGGCAGCTTTAAGTTCGGCCGTTGTGATGTCCCAGTCCGGTCGGCATTTCCTGCTGACGGCGCGCAGATCCTGGCGGAGCTCTTCCACCGTGGGTCGTCCGAAGAACCAGTAGCCATTGTAGATCTTGTGAATGACAAGGCCGGGCTCCAGCACAATCACATGCGGGATCATGGGATTGTGGACGGGATCGGTGTATTCGGCGATGTCGAGATCCTTCTGAACGATGCGCCGCGGGTCGGAGAGAAAGGGCCAGTGCGCGCCTGTCCCAGCTGCGATATTCGTTGGTCTCGGTGATGTTGTCGGTGCTGATCGTGACCAGCCGGCAATAGCCCACCTCCATCTCGCGATGGAGTTGCAGCAAACCTTCGGCCTGACGGCGATCCTTTGGGCAGAAGCCGCCGCGGCTAAGGACGAGCACCATGGGATCCTGTCCCTGCAGCTCGGAGAGTTTTCGATGCTTCGCGGTATGGTCGCTAAGCTCATAGTCGGGAAAAACAGCTCCGGGCACCATGTCGGATCGCATGTGAAGTCCTCCGTGTGCAAGCCCGTAACTGGTCAGGACTGAAGCGGTCACAAATCGATGACGACGTCGCCCTCGGGTTGCGAGCAGCAGATCAGTACATTGCCGTCCGCCGGCGCGTCGATCGGGTCCGGGTGGTAGCCGATCTTGCCCGCCACAAGCCCGGTCTCACAGGTGTGGCAGACCCCGGTTCGACACGACCATCGCACCGGCACGTCGCAAGCCTCGGCCAGCTCGAGCAGACTGTGGAACGTTGGCCCCCATCGCACATTGAGGCCGCTGCGGGCGAACGAAACCAGCGGTCCGGCGGCGGGAGGTCCGGCCGGCAAATGCGGCGGCCGACGCGGCGCAGCAGCAATGCCCGGGGTGATGGACGGACCGGCGCCGAACATCTCGGTGTGGATGCGATCCGGCGTGACGCCCAGCGCCGCAAGGCCGGCAGTCAGATCGCTCATGAAGGTGGAAGGTCCGCAGATGTAGAAATCGCCATTGCGTGGCAAGTCCAGCTGCTGCAGCACTTCCTTATTCAGGTGCCCGGGAGCGTCGAAATCGACATGGGGCCGATCCTCGGGATCGGGCGAGCTGTAGCAAATGTGGCTGTGGTGGTGGGCAAGCGCTTTGAGCAGTCCGACGCGTCTCTTCGGCAAACGGATGTTCGCGGCCGTTACGGGTTCCGTATAGCCACCAGATTTCCCTCGTCGATGCTTCGGCCGCCAGCGCGTGAAGCATCGCGAGCACCGGCGTCACTCCGATCCCGGCACTCAACAAAACAACAGGCGTGTCGCCCGGCCGTAGCGTGAAACTGCCGCGTGCCGCGCTTGCCTGCACGATGTCGCCAACCTTTAGCTCGTCGTCGACATAGGCGCTGGCCGCGCCATGGGCTTCCCGCTTGATGCTCACGCGATAGCGCATCGCGCCGGGCTCCCCCGACAGCGAATAGCTCCGCATCAGCGCAGGCGCAGATGCCGGCCCGAGCCGCAGCACGACAAACTGCCCGGGGAGAGCCGCGGCGACGGGTTGTCCGTCCGTGGGCTCGAGCACCAGCGAAATCACGTTGCCGCTCTCGCGCACCTTGCGCGATACGCGAAGCGGGCGGAATCCACGCCACGCCGGGGGCGGGCCGGGCGCCGCCGTGAGTCCGGCGTTTCCGGTCGTCGCGCCGCCCTCGCTCTCCTGCGTGAGCAGCGCCTCGAAGGAATGACGCCAGCCGGCGCTCAGCGCCGGGATGCGCAGCGCGCGCTCCAGCTGGTCGCGGGGATGGCCGGGCATATAGAGCAGCGCGTTGATCTCGAACACGCTCATGCGCTCGGGCCCGGACGCGACCTGCGTGATCTCGTCGCCGGCCTCGACCTTCGCCTTCTTCCAGCACGCGGAAATAGAAGCCGGGCCTGCCGTGCTTGACCACCAGCGCGGCCATTTCCGGCTCGTTCAGGCGGATGCCCAGCCGGTAACAGGTGACACGCGGCTGCGTGACCTCGAACAAGGCGCCGCCGATCCGGTAACGGTCTCCGATGCACACCTCTGCATCCGACAGGCCATCGACAGTGAAATTCTCTCCGAACTGCCCGTAGACGAAGTCGTTTCGTCCCAATTGGTTCTGCCAATACCGATAGGAATCCATCTGATAGACAAATACCGCCCGGCGTTCGCCGCCGTGGCCGGCCAGGTCCCCTTGTCCGTCGCCGTCGATGTTGAGCCGGCGCACCATGCGCGGACCCTCAACCGGCGCCTTCCAGATGGCGGTATGGACGGTCTTGCCTTGCCAGTTAATGTCGCGCGGCAGGCCCACATTGACTGAAAGCAAGCGTCCCATCATGTTTCCCAACAATGATCACCGCAGCTGAGCAATTCGAACGATTGTTTCTGTGTTGCCGATGTCAGATATGCTCTTCAATTCGATCTTCGGAAGAAGCGGATCACATCAAAGGTTGAGTGGCCAACTCGCCATTCTGCGTTACGTTACGTCACCGGCGGTCATTTTATACGCGATACTCAGGGATATTTTTGCACGCGGCTACCCCAGGAGCAACGGCGAAGTGCGTTGCGGATATTTGCAGGCTTCCGCAGGGATCCAGTCGCCACCCAAACGCAAGCCGCCTGAGTTGCCGGCAGAGGGACTGCAATGAGCAATCGAATCCTGGTATTTTATGGCTCGTATCGCTCTGACCGGATGGGCATTCGCCTTGCCGAATATGTAGTGGAACGGTTGCGGCTCCGGGGCGAGGCCGTCGAATTGATCGACGCCAAGGCGGTCAACCTTCCGATGCTCGACCGGATGTACAAGGAATATCCGCCGGGTGAAGCCCCCGAGCCGCTTCAGCGGTTAGCGAGTAAGATTCGCGATGCCGATGGCTTCGTATTCGTCACCGGCGAATATAACTGGGGTGTCCAGCCCGGACTGAAAAACCTGACGGATCATTTTCTGGAGGAATGGTTCTGGCGGCCCGCCGCGATCGCGAGCTATTCGGGAGGACGTTTGTCGGGTGCGCGGGCCGCAAGCGCCTGGCACGGCACGCTCTCCGAGATGGGAATGGTGGTGGTTTCAAGCACGATTGCTGTCGGTCCCATCGGACAGACCCTCACGGCCGATGGCGCCCCGGTGGGCGAGGGCGGCAAGGCGCTTGAACGAGCTTTCCCGCGTTTTGCCGACGATCTGATGTGGTGGGTAGAAGCGGCAAAGATGCAGCGGCAACGCAAGCCACCGCCGTATTGATCGACTAACCGCCCTGACGGAAAGCAGGCTTCGCACTGTTGGTGCTAAGCTTAAGCCACCGCGGGCCGGACCGCGTTGGACGGCTTTGTCGCAAGGGAGCTGAAACCGCTTAAGCTGACGTCGAAAGGCCAGGCGCTCCTCAGTGAGTTTGGCGGAGGCGCCAACGAGTTCCGATTAAATCGGATTTGGCACACCCGGCACGATTCGAACGTGTGACCTTTACCTTGGGAGGGCGTATTTTTTGTTTGCGTTGATTTGCTCACTTTTACAACCATGCAAGAAGCGCCCATTTTACAGATGTTTCTTGATGGATGTCGTTGCTCACGTTTGCTAGAATCTGCGCCATGTTGCTAGCTATCTGCTAGCTAGAAGGGGCCGCAAATGAGCAGCAAGAAGCGAATAGGAGTCCGCGAGATATCCGCCTTGGGGCCGGAAACCACGATCTGGGATACCGAGGTTTCCTGTTTCGGGACCCGTCGGCAGAAGTCGGGAGCTATTAGCTATATTATTTTCTACCGTACGGAGGAAAATCGACAGTGCCTCCACAAGATTGGTCGGCATGGGGCGCCCTGGACTCCCGAAAGCGACGCTGGTCGGTCACAAGGCCGATCATCACATCGCGATACGTGCATAGCGCAGACGCAGTACAGCCGGCGGCAACCGACGCTGTCGCCAATCGGACGCTTGAACTAATGGGAATGATGCCTACGGCGAAGTAATCGAATTCCGACAAGTTGCTTCGATCTGAATCGGGCTGACTGCCAGCACAAGATATACCTCGAAGCTAAGAGAAGTGTCAGACCACTATTCGATCTTTTGAGCCTGGCTTTTGAGCCTGGACGGCCAGATCGTTCAGCGCATGCATCTGGCTTTTCAACGTCGGGTACAGCGTCGTATAGACCTCGAACAGGCCGTTGTAGCGCTGCACGGCTACCGGATCAGGGTTGGCGCGCGGAACCAGCACGGCCCAGCCATGGCGGACATCCTCCTCCTTGATTAGGCCTACGCCATAGGCGGCGAGCAGGGCAGCGCCCATGGCAGCTTCGACTTCCTGCCCAATTGTGACCACCGGCCGGCCGGTGACATCAGCAATGATCTGCATCCAGAGATCGGAGTGCGCGGCGCCGCCGACGACGATCAATTGGTCGTCAATGACCACGCCGCCTCTGAGGCCGGCTTCGATATTGTGCCGCAAGGCGAAGCTGACGCCTTCGAGCACCGCGCGGTACAGGTGATCGCGGGTGTGATAAAGACTGAGGCCAACGAATGCGCCGCTGGCCTTGCTGTCCCAGATCGGGCTGCGTTCGCCCATAAGATATGGCAGAAACTGAACCCCTTCGGCGCCGGCAACGACGCTTCGCGCACCGGCTTCGAGCACGTCGTGCAGGTCCGCGCCGCTCGCCTTCGCGTCGGAAGCAATCGCGCCGCAGAAATTGTCGCGGAACCACGTCACCGCAGCCCCGGCGGTGATTGCACCGCCAAAGACATATTTGTCGATTGCGTCGCCAAACACGGCGGGCATGCATACCAGGCCGCGCCGGGCATCCGTGTCGTGGGCGATGAAGCCCCAGCACATGCTCGACCCGATCATCGCGACGTGCTGGCCGGGGCTCGTTACTCCGGCGGCGAGAGTCGCCATCGCCGCATCTACGCCGCCGGCGATTACCGGCAAGCCGGCCATCAATCCAAGTTGCCCCGCCGCCTGGGCCGTCAGGCCAGCGACCACCTCGCTCGAAGCTACCAACCGCTCCGGCATCATCTGGCGCGGGATTCCAAGCCGGTCCAGCATCTCGCCGGACCATGTCTGCGCCTTGAGATCATAGACCCCGCCGATATTGCCGGCCGACGAATGGTCGACCGCAATCTCGCCGGTCAATGCATGAATTACGAAAGCATTCGGAGGCAGGAAATAGCGCGTCTTGCTCCAGACCTCCGGCCGGTTGTTCTTGAGCCAGAGAATCTTGGTGAAACCGTAATAGCTGTCGATGCTGTTGCCCGTAATGTCGTAGAGCCGGTCAAGGTCGAGATTGGCGCAGACCCAGTCGACCTCCGCCGTCGCGCGGCGATCCATCCAGATCAGGCAGGGATGCAGCGGCTTGATCTGGTCGTCGACCGGAATGCCTGATCCGCCATAGAGGCTGCTGACGCAGAGGGCGCGTACGTGATCCGGCGCAAAATCGGCTGTAGCGGCGCGGGCCTTCTCGACGCAGGCCGCGATCGTTTCCATCACCGCATCGAGCCACACGGCCGGCCACTGTTCGGCCCAGAGCGGCCGCGGCGTGTCGGGATGATAGCTCGACGCATGTTGCGCGATAATGTTGCCGCGCGCGTCGCACAAAAGTGCCTTGGTGCTTTGGGTGCCGATGTCGATACCGATCACGTAATCCATGGCAGCCTCCGGTTCAGCGTGCGGGCTTCATCAAGACCTTGATTGAATCCAGCGAGTAGGCGACCTTGATCGCTTCGTCCCATTGCGCAAAGGCGTAATCATGGGTGACGATGCCCTTGGACGTTACTAGACCGCGCGCCAGAAGGTCGATCGCAATCGGATAGCAATACGGTCCGAGATGCGCCCCGCGCACGTCGAGTTCCTTGCGGTCGCCGATGATAGACCAGTCGACCGAGGTCTCGCTGCCGAACACCGAGAACTCGACGAAGCGGCCCAGCTTGCGGATCATCGCAAGCCCCTGCACCACGCCGCTCGGTGAGCCGGTCGCCTCGATATAGACGTCGCAGCCATATCCGCCGGTAAGGTCCTGGACGATCTTCACCGCGTCCTCGGTCTTCGGATTGATCGTTACATCGGCGCCGTAACGCTTGGCGAGCGCCAAACGCTCCGGCACGGTGTCAATGACGATCAGCTTCTTCGGCGTCTTCAACTTGGCGACCTGCACCATCATCAGGCCAATCGGCCCGGCGCCGGCGATCACCAGTACGTCATCGAGCTGGACGTCGCCGCGATTGACCGCATGGATAGCACAAGCCATCGGCTCGATGATCGCCGCGTCCTCCAGCGACATCTCCTTCGGAATGACATGGACCCGGGCAGTGGCCGGCAGCCGCATGAACTCCGCCATCCCGCCCTCCGCCACCACGCGCTGGAAACCGAAGATGTTATGCACTTCGCACATCCAGTATTTGCCGGAGCGGCAATAGCGGCAACGGTCGCATGGCACGATCTGTTCGGCAATCACACGGTCGCCCGCCGAGACGCCGAAATGCTCCACCGCATTCTCCCCCAGCTCGGCAACGGTTCCGAAGAATTCATGCCCGGGCACCACCGGCGCCTTGACCCAGGGTTTGTCGCCGCCCCAGAACATCTTGGCTCCGGACCAGCACTTGCAGTCGCTGGCACAGATGCCGCAGGCGTCGATGCTGATCACGATCTCGCGGGGCCCCGGTACCGGGCGTGCGATCTCTTCGATCCGGTAATCCTCCGGTCCATGGCAGACGATGGCTGTCATTCGGTCGTTACGCGTCATGGCTGTGCTTTCGTATGTTTCCAGTATTTCTCTCTGCTCGGTGCGGGCATCGAGTCTTATTGCGACCGGTGCGCGGCTTCCCATTGCCCGGTGATGGTCGCCTCGGTCTCATCGTCGAGGTCTACAATGACGCGGTGGAGCAGGCCGGAGAACGTGAACGGCGCTTCATAGAGCTCGCTGACCGGTGACGGGCTGTTAAGTCCGCATTGCGTCGGCATGACGCCGAAGCCAGCGGGAAACGCTTGCGGCAGCGGCTGCCGGCTCAGTTCGCGATCGTCGCAGAATAGCCGGAGATAGGCCGAAGTGCCCTCGATGATTAGCGAACAGCCCAGCACATGCTTGCCGAGCGGCAACTCGGTGTCGCTTCGCACCAGCGTATGGCGACCGGCCAGGTTGTAGTCGAAGATCAAGCGGTTGCCCTGCACGAATAGCGACAGTCCGGCAGCGCGGCGGCCATAGGCCATCAGGACACCCTGCGCGCCGGCGTCATTGCGCTCGGTCTCGGCCGAGATCTTGAAGGAGCGCGCCGAAAAATTCGGCCCGGCGACCGGCGTCAGCAGCCGTGAGCCGGGCAGCAGCACGAAGCGCTTGCGACGGTCGGTACGCGGGTCGCGCGCGAAAGCGCGGGCCTGCGCGCGATCGTCGAGCGGTAGCACACCATTGCGGTCGGCTTCCCGCCACCACAGTTCCACCATTTCTCTGACTCGCTCCGGCTGTTCTGCGGCACGGTCGCTGGTCTCGGAATAATCGGAGGTGAGGTCGTAGAGCTCCCAGACATCGTCATCATAGCTGGTTCCGGAGCGGTGATTGGTGACCGCTTTCCAGCCCTTGTGCCAAATACCGCGTTGGCCACCCATTTCGAAATACTGGGTCTCGCGGCGTGTGGGCTCCTCGGCATGATCGAAGGTGTAAAGCATCGACGTGCCGTGAACCGGGAACTGCTCGATGCCGCGGTGCACGGCCGGCGCCGCGGTGCCGGCAAGCTCCAGCAGCGTCGGTACGATATCGATCGCATGATGAAACTGCCTGCGCAGGCCGCCACTGACATTCGCCTTGAGCCGGTTTGGCCAATGCATGATCAGCGGCGCGCGCACGCCGCCGCCGAAGGTATACTTCTTGAAGAATTTCAACGGTGTATTGCCAGCCTGCGCCCAGCCGGTCGGATAATGGTTGTGGGTGTGGGGTCCGCCGAGGTCGTCGATAGCCGCGAGATTCTCCTCGAAGCTTTCCGGCAGGCCAAGAAAATAGCGATATTCGTTGACCGAGCCGTGCTCGCCGCCTTCGCCGCTCGCCCCGTTATCCGACAGCAGCACGATCAGCGTGTTGTCGAGCTTGCCCTGGCGCTTGAGAAAATCGACGACCTTGCCGATTTGGGTATCGGTATGTTCGGTAAAGCCGGCGAATACTTCCTGCATCCTCGCCGCCAGCCGCTTTTCGTCGGCATTCAGCGATGCCCAGCTGCGCTGACCGGGATTCAATGGCGCGAGCCTGGTATCCTCCGGCACGATCCCGAGTTTTTTCTGCTTTGCCAGCACGCGCTCGCGTTCGACGTCCCAGCCATGATCGAATCTGCCGCGGTATTTCCCGATAAAGGAGCGCGGCGACTGGTGCGGCGCGTGGCAGGCGCCGAATGCCAGATAGAGAAAGAACGGCCGGTCCGGCGAAGCGGTCAGGTGATCCGAAAGGAATTCGCAGGCGCGCCCGGCGAGATCCTCGCTGAGATGGTAGCCTTCCCGGGCCGGCGGCGGCACGTAATGCTGGTCGTACCACAATTCCGGCGCCCACTGGTCTTCCTCGCCGCCGAGAAAGCCGTAGAAGCGATCGAACCCGCGTTGGGTCGGCCAGTTGATGAACGGGCCGGCGGACGACATCTGGCTCGGTGGCGTAAGATGCCATTTGCCCAGAGCGTAGGCGCCGTAGCCCGCGGTGCCCAGCATGTCGGCGATCGTGGCAGCCTTCGGCGAGATTGCGCCGCGTGAATTGGCAAAGCCGGTGTCGAAGTCGGCGAGATACCCCATGCCGACCGCATGATGGTTGCGCCCGGTCAAAAGACAGGTGCGCGTCGGCGAGCACATCGCGGTGACGTGAAAGTTTGTGTAGCGAATGCCGCCTTGCGCCAGCCGGTCGATCGATGGCGTTTCGATCGACGCACCGTAGCAGCCTAGCTGCGCAAAGCCGAGATCGTCGAGCACGATGTAGACGACATTCGGCGCGTCCGGTCCTGGATGCGGCGGCGGGTCCCAGTGTGGTTGCGCGTCAGCGACGGTGCGTCCGACGATTGGCGCGGCGCGGCCTGCATGATCACTGGATGCCATCTCGGTCTCCTCGCTCGTCTTCGGCGTGAGCGCGCCGATATTGTTTTTGAGTTCCGTTGGGCGTACGTCGCGAAGTACTGACTTGATCGCGGATTCGATCGCGGCCATGCGAGTCATAATTCGAATAAACCATTGAAACCAAGTGTTTTTTTCTGCAAAAAAGTATCACTTTGCGTGCCGAAATGAGGTTGCCGGAACAACGGTGGACGGCTAGTCCTTTTGATCGGGAGATCGCTGGATGTCCGGCGGGCGCATGTCGAAAATGACGTCGGCGCGATGCGACAGCGAGAACTCTCCCAGCGGCGATGATGTCGGAAGACATTTTCTCGCGCGTACCATCAAAAGACTAGGCCGGAAAACCGGTCAGTTCGGCGGCGGTTTCATCCGAGACCTGCCTAAAAAAGCAAAATGTTGGGAGGAACAGATGAAGCCGTTGAAAAAATCGGGCGCCGTGTTCGCTTGCGCCTTGCTGGCGCTGGCCAGTGTCATTGCGCCGCAACGCGCTGACGCGGAGACCGCACCGATCCCGGTGCGGATCGGCGCAGCCTCCAATGTGCTGTTCGGACCGGCATTCGTGCTCGCGGACCCGTCAAACGGCATTGCGGCCAAGCACGGCCTCAAGCTCGACCTGCGAATCTTCGCATCCGGCATCGCTACGATGGAAGCGGCGCTGGCCGGCGAACTCGACGTAGCGTTCCCGAACACCCGCGTGTTGTTGCCGCTACTGGCCAAGGGGCAGGCCTGCTTCAGGGGCGGCCTGACTTTCGTCGACGTCAACACCGTGCACTTGGTCGCGCTCGCCGGCATCGACAAGCCGCAGCAGCTGATCGGCAAGAAGGTCGGCACCCTGCGCGGCGGCATCGGCGAGGTCGCACTACACATGTGGCTCGCCAAGCAAGGTATCGAGCGCAGCCAGGTGCAGTCGGTCAACGTCGCCGAACAGGACCTGCCGATCGCGCTCGCAAAGGGTTCGGTCGACGCCATCATCTGGCCGGAGCCAACTCCCTCGCTGGCGCTGCAGATCCTCGGCAACAAGGCGCACTATCTCGGCGACATCGGCGAGGCGTTCCGCGATGTTTCACCGGTCAACGTCACTTGCGCCTGGGTCGACAAGAACGGCGACAAGGCCATGCAATCACTGATCGCGGCCTGGATCGAGGCAGTCAATTTCCTCAAGGCCAATCCCGATCAGGGCGCCGCGATCACCGCCAAGCGGCTGCAGATCACGCCCGACGACGTCAAGCGGATCTGGAAGAACGGTGGATGGCCGGAAGGCTGGCCGGCCAACCTGACCGACTCGCAGATCGACATGTACAATACCTACGGCCAATACCTGAAGGACTCCGGCGAACTGCCGCAAATGCCGGACATGTCGAAATGGATCAGCAGCAAGTGGCTGAAGGAAATCGACCCGAGCCGGGTCAAGTTCGAGAAGTACAAGTTCTGAGGTGACGATGTCCCCGGCGGCAATCCATCTGCAGAATGTGGGCATGACGTTCGAAAGCACGCGTGCCCGAGAGCCGCGCTATCGTGCACTGCACGACGTCAATCTCAACGTCACCCCCGGCGAGTTCTTCTGCCTGCTCGGACCCTCCGGCTGCGGCAAGACCTCGCTGCTCAATCTGATCGCGGGCTTCGTGCAGCCGACCGAAGGCCGCGTCGAGATTTCCGGCCGCAGGGTTGAAGGCCCCGGCAAAGACCGCGGCGTGATCTTCCAGTCGGACCGCGCGCTGTTCGACTGGATGACCGTCGAGGAGAATGTTTCGTTCGGACCGAAGATCCGTGGAGTTCGCGCGGGGGACTGGAAGGCGACGGTCGACCGCATGATCGATCTTGTGGGTCTCAGCAAGCATCGCGACAAGCTGCCCCGTGAATTGTCGGGTGGTATGAAGCAGCGGGTGCAGATTGCGCGCGTGCTGGCCAATGATCCGGACATTCTGTTGATGGATGAGCCGTTTGCGGCACTCGACGCCTATACCCGCGGTCGCATGCAGCGCGAAGTGGCGCGGATCTGGGAAGGCTCCAAGCGCACGGTATTGTTCGTCACCCATGACATTGCCGAGGCGATCTGGCTGGCGGACCGCATCGGCATCATGAACCAGGGCCCGGGGTCGCGGATCGGCGCTATTTTCGATGTGCCACTGCCGCGGCCGCGGCGCCAGATGACCGAGGGTTTCATCGAGCTGTTCAACAAGCTCAGTGAAGCCATCGACGTCGAAGCCGGCAAGGGTATCAGTGAAGAGGAGAGCGGCGAGTGAGCATTGCCGATCTGCCGAATGCGCTTCCGCTGCCTGCCAAGCCTAAGTCGAGGCTGTTCCGCACCTCGTGGGTCGCTACGTTCGCGGTGACCTCGGCGACCGTCGTCGCGACGCTGTTCCTCTGGACTGGCATCGCCGCCATCAGTTCACCGTGGTTCTTTCCTTCGCCGCTGGCCACGGCGCGGGCCGCGATCGACTTGATCGAGTCCGGCGATCTGCCCTATGCGGTTGCGATCAGCTATTTCCGCATTCTCACCGGCTGGATCATCGGCTGCGCCGTCGCCATTCCGATCGCCATCGTTTCGGGACGCGTCGCCATCGTGCGGATGATCATCGATCCCTATTTCAATTTCTTCCGCTTCGTGCCGCCGATCGCCTTTCTCGGCATCGCCATCCTGTGGTTCGGAATCGGCGAAGAATCCAAGATCGCCATCATCATCTATACCTCGCTGTTCACGGTGTTCATGAACACGATGGCCGGGGCTGCCACTATCGACGAGAATCCGAGCCGAGCGGCGTTGTCGCTCGGCGCCACCCGGCGCCAGGTGCTGTGGAAGATCGTGCTGCCTTCGACGGTGCCGGCGATTCTGGTCGGCATGCGCGTCGGCATGGGATTTTCGTTCATGAGCGTAGTGGCGGCCGAGATGGTGGCGGCCAACGAAGGTGTCGGGTTCCTGATCTTCAACGCCCGGCTGTTTTTGAAGACGGCCAACGCCTTCGCGGGTATCATCACACTCGGTCTGATGGGACTCGCCGCGGACCTGCTTTTCCGTATAATCGCAAAACGACTGTTCCGGAAACACGCGCTGCCGTTCTAGTTTCCAGCCATCAGGAGGAATGGGCATGATCAGGCTTGCGTCGACGCCTCTGCCGATATGCGCCCGGTCGACACCGGCGATGCCGGTCAAGGCCAGCCGTACCGACGGCATTCCCGATCTCGAAGTGGTGGATGTGTCGCGCGAGACTTCGTTCAAGGTTTGGTCGCACGGCTATCCGTTTCGTACGGTGCGCTGGCACTTCCATCCGGAATACGAAATCCATCTGATTACGGCCACCACCGGCCGTTCCTTTATCGGCGACTTCATCGGCACCTTCGAGCCCGGCAACCTGGTGATGACCGGCCCCAATCTGCCGCACAACTGGATCAGCGATGTGCCTCCCGGCGCGGTGATCCCGCAGCGTTGCCTGGTGCTGCAATTTAGTCGCGAATTTATTACCGGCTGCATGGCGGCGATTCCCGAACTGCGCCCGATCGAGGTGACGCTGCGCGAGTCAACCTATGGCATCGAGTTCACGCCGGAGACCGGTTCCGCCGCGAAGCCGATCATGGAAGCCTTGCTGGAACGCCGGCGGTATCGAACGGGTCGAGCTATTCGCCCGCTTGCTGGGTCTATTGCAGAATGCGAGTTGCCGTCGGCTTGCGAGTTGCGGCTACCAATCAACACCTGAGATTTACGCTTCCGAACCGCTGAACCATATTCTCAATCACATCAGCCGCAATCTCGGAAGTGACCTGCGGGCGGACGAATTGGCCGAATTGAGCGGCTTCAGCCCTTCGGGCTTCTCGCGTGCCTTCGAGCAGCACACCGGCTTGACCTTCGTTCGTTATGTCAATCAATTGCGGATTGGCCGGGCCTGCGAATTGCTGCTTGGCAGCAAGGCCAATGTTGCCGACATCTGCTTTCAGGTCGGCTTCAACAACCTGTCCAACTTCAACCGTCAGTTCCTCAAGCTGAAGGGCATTTCACCGTCCGGCTTTCGGCATCATGGCAAGGTCCGAAAGACGCGGGTCGAAATTTCCTTGCGCGACCGGGGCCGGTCTGCCGTGAATGACGCGCCGCTATAGAAGCGGCGCGCTTGATCGAACAAGCGGCTTAACGGGCTGAGCGCAATGTAAGGTGGTGATCTGCGACTGTGCGGAAGCCGATATTGCTGGCGCTGCTGTCGGGCGTGTTGGACGAGCGCGCGGCGTTTCGGTAGCGGTTGCAATAGGACGCGTGGCACAGATAGGAGCCGCCACGCATGGATCTGCGCGAGCCGACGGCGGGACCCGGCGGATTCTCATTTGGCGAACCGGCATAATAAGACGGGTCGAACCAGTCCTCGCACCATTCCCAGACATTGCCGATTATTTGCCAGAGGCCGAAATCGTTCGCTGCATAACTGCGCACCGCTGCCGTAGCAAACCAGCCATCGGCCAGGTCGTTCACGGTAGGAAAGTCGCCCTGCCAGATATTGCAGCGCCACCTGCCATCCGCATCGAGCAACTCGTCGCCCCACGGGTACCGCTTTCCGGCAAGGTTGCCGCGCGCGGCATATTCCCATTGGGCTTCCGTAGGCAGACGTCGTCCGGCCCAGCGGCAATAGGCCTGCGCATCGTTCCAGCTGACATGAACGACAGGATGGTCGCCGAGCCCGTCGATGCTGCTTTGTCTGCCGTTCGGCCTGCGCCAGTCGGCGCCGGCGACGCCCAGCCACCACGGCGTCTGCGGCGGTCGCCCCAATATGTCCTTCTCGTCGGCCTGTAACGCCAGATAGAAAACGGCCGAATAGCCGAAATTCTCCGCTTCGGTCCGGTAGCCGGTGGCGTCGACAAAACGTCGGAAGTCGTCATTGGTGACGCTGGTCGCATCGATCGAAAAAGCCGAAATTCTCACTTCGTGAACCGGCCGCTCCCCGTCGGCCGAATTGCCGTCGCCGCTGGCGTCGCCCATGAGAAACGCGCCACCCGGCAAGGCGACCTGTTCGATCGAGTGTTGGCCCCGGTCGGACGGCAGGGCCGCCATTCGTGCATCTGAGGAAACAGGGCGCGATGGTGTGCAGCAGCCGTTGCTGTCAGCCCGATTGTCCATTCCGTACCTCTGGCGCATCATCTGTCTGGCGATCCCGGCGCCCCGGCTGTAACGATGCATCATTCAATCGCTGAGAGATCCATGGCCGTCAATCAGGCGCTGTTCCGTGAAAACCCATGGCTTCAGGGGCTCAAGCCAGCGACCGTCGCAACGCTGACCCGCAAGGCGATCGTGCGGCGTCTCGCCCATGGTGAATTGTGGGTGTCGCGTACCGAACGCGCGGGCGGCATCGCGATCATCGTCGAGGGCGGGCTTCGCTCCACGACCTTTACCGCGGAAGGAAAGGAATACATCTTCTCGATCATGAAAAAAGGCGACATCTGGGGCCTGGTGTCGACGATCGATGGCATCCAGAACGCCAATGACGTTTATGCCCATGGCGAGACGACCATCCTCACTGTTGACCGCCGCACCACGCTCGCGACTATCGAGAGCTGTCCCGACTTCGGACGCTGTCTGATGGAAATTCTCTGCCATCGGCTCAGGATGGCCAACACGGTGCTTGAAGACCGGGCGCTGAAACCCATCGAGGTCCGGCTGGCGCGCCTGCTTCTTAGTTTGCGCGGCAACGGCGATGCCACGCGCAACGCGGACGAACTCCATGTCACCCAGGAAATGCTGGCAAAAATCCTCGGATGCACCCGCCCGACTGTGAACAAGAAACTCCTCCAGCTCGAGAGCGAGAAGGCGATCAAGGTTTCGTACGGTCGTATTCACCTCAAGAACCTGTCCCGAATCATCAAACTGTCCGGCCAGGTCGACTATTTCTATTTCTAGATCCTTTTCATTCCGGCGAACCGGTCCGCTATCCTATTCGGGCGCGTGGGGAACCGAGTTGCCATCGGCGAGCCACAGGTCCCAGTCGGCCCCATTCAGATGCTGGTCGGCGAACATCGGCCGGCTCGGCGTGGCATCTTCGGGCCTGCCCAGTTGACCGCAACCCGTCACCCCCTTTCTGCGCGGCGTCGCGTCGCGGATCGACATGGGCGGAGAACCATTTGAAGAGCTGGTCGCGCAGAGCGCCGATCCGGTTCCCCAGCGAGGCGTCATCGATCCGGTTGACGCGTTCGTCCGGGTCGCCGACCAGGTCGAACAGTTCGTGCGGTCCATCCGGGTAGCGGTGGACGTATTTCCACTCCCTGGTGCGGATCATTCGGACCGGGCCATATTCGTCGTAAATGACAATGCCTTCCGTCGCCGGAAGCGTTCCACCCGCCAGAACCGGCGCGAAGCTGCGACCCGGCTTCGGCCGTTCCGGCGTTTCATTCAGGCGCGCGTGTTCCAGCAAGGTCGGGAATACGTCATATCCGCTCAGCAGATCGTCACAGACCAGTCCTGCGGGAATCCGCCCCGGCTGTGAAATGATGCAGGGCACCTTGACCGAGGTGTCGTACATGTTTTGCGGACGCGTGCCGTTGCCCTTGCCCCAGATGCCGTGATGGCCGCAATTCATGCCGTTGTCGCCCATGAAGATGACGAGCGTCGAATTCGATCAAATCCTGACGCTCCAGCTCCGCGATGACCTCGCCGATGGCCGCGTCCATGGCCGAGACGGCCGCAAAATAGCCGATCAGGCTTTCGCGCCGCTGCTCGCGGCCCTTGGCGACCGCCGCGTTGCCGCCGGCGAAATCCGGATGCGGCGGTTCATCCGGACAGGACTCGAATGGACAGTCCTCGTAGAGGTCGGTGAACTCCTTGGGATGCGAGTCGATCCAGGGATAATGGGGCGCGGTGAAATTCAGGCTGAGCCAGAATGGTTCCGGCCGGTCGGCTTCCTCCGCGACAAAAGCCACCGCGCGCTTGCCCAGTTCCTCCGTGATGTAGCCCGGCATTGTCACGGGCCGGTCTTCGTCGACCATCGGCGCGTTGTAGTAGGGTCCCATTCCGGCCTGGTGCGCGAACCATTGGACGAAATTCGGCCGTGGCACGTCGCTCGCCCCCAAATGCCATTTGCCGATCAGTCCGCAGCGGTAGCCGCTTTCCGCGAAGATGTCCGTGACCAGCCTCTGGCCGGAAAGATAATCGATCCTGTTCTCCCCCATGCTGCCGACCCGAATCCAGTCCTGAACGCCGTGCCGGGAGGGGATATCGCCGGTCAGGAGCGACGCGCGCGCGGGCGAACAGACCGGCGAGGTGCAGAAAAAGCTCTTGAAGCGGATCCCGGCCGCGGCCAGCCGGTCCAGCACGGGCGTTTTGATCTCATCATTGCCGGCACATCCAAGCGCCCAGGCCCCCTGGTCGTCGCTTATGATAAACAGAACATTTGGTCGGAGTGGATCGCGACTGGCCAAAATGGTCCTCCCAGAGCAGTGCCGGACTGTGGACCCATTTGGATTTTCGCCTCGTCGATGGTCAACATCGGGACCGCGCCAAGATTGTAAAGCAGCGAACATTCGGGCGCTGCGTTTGCTGCGAGGCTCGTTCGGCCCGGGAGGATGCCGATGCGGTCCAGCGGACCGCTGGTCGTGCATTTGCTTCGACGGGCCTCGAGTAGAACAAGAAGCGGCGACATCGCCGCGCGCCACAGGGAGCAGACACCATGAAAAGCCGCAGGCTCTTTCTCGCGACGTTGACGACGGCGGCGGTTCTTGCCGGCGTCGGGAGCGCCGTTGCCCAATCTGAACCGAAGACCATCAATATCGGCTACTTTCCGGTCGTGTCGCCCGTGCCGATCATGCAGGCGCAGAGGCAGCTCGAGAACAAAGGCTACAAGGTCAACTGGATCGCCCTCACGCAGGGACTTCCGGGGGCGGCGAGCGCGCTGGCTGCGGGACGGCTTGACTTCAGCTGGGGCAACAGCATCTCGGCCGTGGTGATCTTTTCGCAGGCGCCCGATGCTGCCCAGTTCGTGGGTCAGTCCTTCATCGACGCCAATATCACCGTCGTCGCCACCAATTCAGCCATCAAGTCCGCGGCCGATGTCCAGAAAAAGAAGGTGGTCGTGAGCGGTCCGAAGACAGCTTCCACCCTGTTTTTCAAGATTGGACTGAAGAAGGCCGGCGTCGATCCGGAAGCCAACGAATACTTTGTATCGGGCACTGGCCCTGGAATGGTGGGGGTGCTCGATTCCGGCGGCGCCGAAGTCGTGGCCGGTTACGTGCCTTATGTTTCGGAAATGGTTCTGAAGAAGATCGGCCGGGTGTTGTTCACCGGTTCCGACGCGATCGGACGCCCCGCGCCGGGCGACGGCTTCATCGCAAGCACCGCCTTTATCAAAAAGGACCCGCAGGCGGTCAAGGACGTGCTGGCTGCGCAGGCGGCTGCGACCGACTACATCAAATCGAATCCGGGCGAGGCCTACAAGTTGATGGCTGAGTTCGCCAAGGTGAGCGAGGACGCGGTTCGCTATTCCTTCGAGCAGAAGCTGATCGGCGTCGCATCATCCTACGTGCCCGACGTCGAAGGCATCGTCGAGACGGAGAAGGTGGCGCAGGAACTCGGCTTTGCGCCCGAAGGGGTCGATCTTCCGTCCTTCGCCAGGAAGTTCAACAATGTTACGCTTGCCACCGAGGTAGCGAAGTCGCGGTAAACGGCCGAAGCAGAATTGGGGAGGGATGACCAGCGTCGAAAACCAGACAACGGCAAGCCGGGCTTGGATACGCCCGTGGGCGCTCGGCTTTGCCGGAAGCATTGGCGCCATCATGTTCTGGACGGCGATGGCATTCTGGCTCAAGAACGGTGGTGGCGTCATCAACCGCCTGCCAACTCCGCTGGCCGTCGCCATCAATCTTGCTGAATACGCGCGTGGTCCCCTCTGGCCCGATCTGGCGGCAAGTCTCGAAGTGTTCCTGGCGGGCTGGCTGCTCGGTTGTTTCAGCGCCGCGGTGATCGGCATCGCGATGGGACAATCGCGCGTGATTGGCGCGATATTCGGGCCGGTTGTCGAAGCTCTGCGGCCGGTATCCAGCATCGTCTGGGTGCCGCTCGCCGTGGTCTGGTTCGGCTTCGGCTTTACCAGCAAGGTCTTCCTCGTTGGTCTCGCCGTATTCCTCGTGGCCATCGTCTATGCGATCGCTGGCGCGCGCCGTATCCCGAGTGATCTGCACCGAACGGCCACGATGCTCGGCATGACATCGCTGCAGCGGTTCCGTGCGCTCGTACTCCCCGGCGCGCTGACGGAAGTGCTCGTCGGCGCGCGCGTCGCGCTGATGTCAGGTTGGGGGACGGTGATCGTAGCCGAACTCGTGGCAGCCGACTTTGGACTGGGTGCACACCTGATCGCCGTTCAGCAGAGCTATGACGTCGCCGCCGTGATGGCGACGATGGTCTGTTTCGGGTTCACCGGCTTCTTGATGAATACAATCTTCTCGCAGTTCGAAAAGAGACTACTGCCGTGGCGCTCCGGCGGAGGCACCCGGTGACCGGCCGGATCGGATTGTCCCGCATGGCCTGGGCCATGATTGGCGTCGCCATCGTGATCGCGATCTGGCAGGGCACGATCGCGTATTACGATCTGGCGAGCATCGTCCTGCCAACACCGCTGTCCGTCGCCTCGACATTGGTCAAACTATTCGGCACCGACGCCTTCTGGCGGGATGTAGCCGTCAGTTTGAAGGAATTTCTGCTCGGTTACGTGATCGGTGGCATTCTCGGCATCCTGGTCGGCGTCCTGGTTGCCGAACGTCCGGTGGTCCGAATGACAATCGGCCCGGTGCTGGAAGCGCTGCGTTTTGTCGTCCCGTTCGCATGGATACCGCTTACCGTACTCTGGTTCGGCACCAGTCTTATCGGGAAGGTGGTGCTCGTCGCCTATGCGGTGTTCTTCGTTATGGTGGTGACAACTGCAAGATCAATGGCAACGGTCGATGCGACTCTAACCCGTGTTAGCATCATGCTCGGCATGAGCCCTGCGGAAATCGCGCTCAAAGTGCACCTTCGCGCCGCCGCACCCGGGATCGCGAGCGGCGCCAAGGCGGCAGCGGCCATCGGCTGGATCGCGGTGGTGGCGGCGGAATATATTGGCGCCAGCGCCGGCCTCGGGGTGATGATCACCAATGCGTCCATGTCGCTTGCGACAGCCACCGTGATTGCCGGGATGATCGTCATCGGCATTATCGGAGGGGCGGTTAGCTGGCTGGTAGGCGTAGCCGCCACTGCCTGGCTCAACTACTAGGAGATCTACGTGACCGAACTTACAGCCGCGTCGGAAAGGCCGGCGTCACAGCCGGCACTTCGACCGACCGAACATCCGGCAGACGGCCTGGCATTCGAACGGATTTCGCACACTTACGTTGCGGCCAATGGCTCTACGCCTGTGCTCAAGGACGTCTCCTTTTCGATCGCGCCGGGGCAAGTGGCCTGCGTCGTAGGTCCTTCGGGATGCGGCAAGAGCACACTGCTCAGCCTGGCTGCAGGCCTCATGCGCGCGACGTCCGGCGTGACGCGCTGGAAAGGCAAGCCGATCGAGCCCGGAACCAATCCCGATCTCGGCATGGCCTTTCAACAGCCCGGTCTTTTCCCCTGGATGACGGTGCGCCAGAACGTGGCGATCGGTCTGACGACCCGCGGGACATCGCGTAGTGACGCCCGAGGTCATGCCGACGAGATACTCGCGACTGTCGGTCTCACCGGTTTCGGCGATGCGTATCCGAACCAGCTATCGGGAGGGATGGCCCAGCGCGTCGGAATCGCGCGTGCGCTCGCGCTACGGCCGAAGTTGCTGCTGATGGACGAGCCTTTCGCCAGCGTCGATGCCTTCACCAGGCTGAAACTCCAGGCCGAATTCAAGGCACTGCTCAAGCTTGATCGCCCGACCGTTCTTTTCGTCACCCACGACGTCTCGGAGGCGATCCTGCTCGGCGACGTCATAGTCGTGATGAGCGCGCGTCCCGCCAGCGTCGACAAGATCATTCCGATCGAGCGTGAGGACCGCAATCGCGCCGGTCTCGGCTATGCCCGCAAGATGACCGAGGCGCTGAGCTCGCTCGGAGTTGAGACCGATTTGAGCGAAGATTAGCCGCGCCAGTATCCAATGTCCTCTAAATGAAGTTGGTTCGTGAATTGAAGTCGGGCCAGCAAATCCATAACAGGTCGCGCTTGCCGACGAAAGTCAGCACGCGTCGCCGAGGGAGCACGCTGAATGGACCCCAAGTGGGGCTGGTCAGCTACTCGCGGCTGAGATCGCGGAGCTGACCCGCCCGGCCTCGGACCTTGCTCATCGCAACATCCTCGCCGTCTATCCGGTCGCCGGATGGTGGAAGACAAGGACGATGCAGGATACTGAAAAGCAGTCTGCTCGTTTTGCTTTGGTAGTTGAGGTTGACGCCGGAACGGTTGAATCGAATTTGTATTCTGAAGTGAAAATGGCAATCGAAAATCTTAATATCATTACAACAGTCGTCTGATCGCTCCTCTCGTCCTTCCCCGTATCGCGCACGCCGTGTTTAGATGAGCGCTTTTCTCACCCGACGGCCAAGAGCTGTCCCCGGGCCACGGCGAGCAGGAGGCCATTCTGCGCGCGCCAAAAAAATTGGCATCCGGAGTCGAAGAAATTAGATAAGGGCTGCTAGCTAGGCCAGATGTTCTCGTCGGAGAACGTCGGCTAAGTCTTTGATTTAACTGGCGCACCCGACACGATTCGAACGTGTGACCTTTGCCTTCGGAGGGCAACGCTCTATCCAGCTGAGCTACGGGTGCGTTGCGGTTCATTTAGCTGATTGGTCCGATATCGGCAACGGCCTTGGGGCGGCTGGTGGAAACTGCCGCTAGCCAGTCGTTTACCAAGCTATCGGTCGGTTCTTGCGCATTCAGCCCGCCACCCCTAAATCGGGTTCATCGTCAAGAGTTCGGGCTTCTGCGTGATGGGCCCGACGCCAGCCTGCTTCTCCGAGCAAGGTGGACCGCGAGGACGAGGCGGCGCTCCGGCGTCGCAAACAGCGGAGAAGTCCCATGACCCAATTGACCAGCAAGATGCCCGTGGAAATTCCGCAGGCGGATGCGAAGCCTTTCGCATTCACGATAAAATGGAGCGATGTTCCGGACATGGTCGATGCGGTGTTCGATGGCGAATACAAGACGCCGGGATGGGTCCTCATGTTCGCCAGCGCCAGGGGCTGCGGTCTCGTCGACGGTCTGTTCCCGGAAGAGCACATTGAGTGGCACGAACTGCCGCCGGGCTTGCCGGACGACTGGCGCCATATCAGGGTCCATTTGACTGAACTCGTCTCGGTAACAAAAACAAACCTTCAGCTTGAGCTCATCCAAGCCCCGCAGACCATTGAAGACTGCACCCCGGACCAGCTTGCACTGCTTCTCGCCTTTGGCGTGAGGCGCGATGGCGGCCGGGCGGCGATCATTCGACGCAACAACGGCGCGGAGAGCGTGGAGTTTTTCTTCCCGCAAGCAAATTGATGGCCTGTATTGAGAGGTCATGCAACGGCCGGATCGGGCGAGCGGAGAAATCAAAATGACCAATAGAGTTGAGCTGAAAAAGTTCACGCTGGAAGAATGGCTCGCGATGGATCGTCAGGCATTGGAAGACCAGCTTGACGGACTCAACGAAAGATATCCGCTTGTGCTGCATACCGAAGCCGGCCGTTCCTTTTCAGCTGCGCGCCGAATGAAAGCAGAAAAGGAGATCGGCCTTCCGGTCAATCTTCGTTCCGGCTTTGCCGTTTCCGTAAAACCGGAAAGACGGCGGACGAGATGACCGACGATGGATGGGAGGAGTTCTACAATTCTGTTTGTGAACGACTCCAAGATGATCATCCGGACTTGTACCAAAGGCTGCTTTAAATCGAAAAATAGCACGGGCCGAGGGCGGACTCGTCGCCCGCCGGCCAGGGGTAGACCGAATCGCTCCTGCAATTCCGAATGACAAAAGTAGACTCATGCAGTCAGGTCTGGTTTCGGCATACAGGGCAACGGACTATGTAACGCACGACAGCCGCCGCGTTGTCGCGATCCAGGTCGGTCGTCACTCCCTTGTCGTAGATCGGTTGCTGGCCGGAATGCACGCCGCAAGCGGCGCCTTCATTACCGCCTGGAATCCGTTCGGCAAGGCGTTGAGCGTCAGGGCCAACGAACACTGGAATTGAGAGCTGAAGCGCTGTCTGAGCGCCAGAGGTCTTGCCTTTGTCGAAGGTGAAGGGCGAGGAAGAACAGGAGAATGGCCTCCCGAACCCAGCGTCTTCGTGTTTGGGATTTCACGCATCAAGGCTTCCGCGATCGGCCGAAGATATCGGCAAAATGCCATCGTCCATGTGCGGCTGGATCGGCCGGCCGAGTTGGTTATGCTGCGATGGGTGAGGTAACCTGTCGGCCTTTGCGTTCAGGTCAGGTTCTTGCAGATCGCTTATCTTTGAGGCCGGTTGGCACGCCAAGCCTTGTATTGATCAAGCATGCATTTACCGCATGGCCGGTAGCCAGCCGCGATCGCCGTGGCTTCGTCGGCAAAGAATACTCGGTGCTTTTGATAGGTGCTGCCGGCGGCAACGGCTCTCATGGCAGAAGAGCAATTTAGCTGGCCGTAAATCTTCATCCGGCCGTTTCCCCCGAGGGTACCTGGAAGGCCGCTTGAATAAATCTGCCGATTCTCGCCAAGTAATTGATAGGTCTTTTCCATAGGCTCCCTACGTCCAGCGAGTTGTGTGATGCTCCAGCCACGCTTTATTGGGTGCCGTCCGGAATGTGGTTGGAATTCGGAATGGCGTATTCCGGGTAACATGAAGTTATCGTTTCAAGCGGCGAGGTCAATTGGCTGATCGATGGGTTTTGTGGCGAGAGTTTGCCAGCCATCGACCTTGCGCATGCTGATCTGCCCCGATGCAAGCAATGCCCAGAACAACATCGCGGCAGTGTCGGCTGACGGCAACACTGTTTGTGTCTTGATGCGGCGCTTGAACTCTTCGTGCAGCCGCTCGATTGCGTTGGTCGTGCGTAGACTACGCCATTGGCTCGGCGGCAGGCGGGCGAAGGTAAACAGGCGATCGCCAGCTTCCTCCAGGCTGTCGGCAACGGCACGATGCTTGAGCCGCCACTTGCGGAGGAAGGCCTTGCGGCGAAAGGCGATCTCATCGGGTGTGGCCGCATAGATCATGTCGTTAAAGTCGGCCGTGATCTCGTCGTGCAGACGCTCCGGGGAATGGGCGAGCAGGTTTCTATGCTTGTGAACGGTGCAGCGTTGCACCGGCACGCCGTCCCAGACCGCGGCAATGGCCTTGTCGAGCCCTGGTGCACCATCGACGATAAGGAACTCGGGACGCCGCAGCCCGCGCTTGATGAGATCGTCCAGCGCCGTGCGCCATGCCTCGGCGCTTTCGCCGCCCATGCTCTTGATCGCGAGCAGAACCTTCTGGCCGTCCGCTCGTACGCCCAGCACAACGAGCAGCGAGATCGAGGTTGCCTTGCGGTCGAGCCGCACTTGGACGACGGTGCCATCGAGGATCAGGCGCACGATCGGCTCCTCGGCCAGCGAGCGGCTGTTCCAGGCGTCCCAGTCGCTTTTGACCTTGCGCCAGGTCCGGCTCACCGTGTCCTTGCCGACCGTACCGCCGAACAGCGCCGCCAGCGCGCGACGCACCCGCCTGGTATTGGTGCCGGCAAGATAGCTGCTTGCAATCAGCGCGTCGGCGGCAAGCGTGCGCCGCTGATAGGCCCGCAAAGCCTGGCTCTTCCATTCCGCCGTCCCGCCCTCCGGCGTGGTCAGCCGGGCTCGCGGCACCGCGATTTCGATCGGCCCGAACGTGCCCGTCAGCGAGCGCGTCCGGCTGCCATGACGGTGGCCGGTGACGCAGGCTCCTGCTTCATTGCCGGCCATCTTGCTTCGTTCATAACGCGGCCGTGCCAGCGCGGTATCGAGCTCGCTGCGGATCAACTCTTCGATGAACTGACGCGCCCGAGCCCGTACCTCGGTCTCGATCGGATCGAACCAGTTGTCGAAAAGATCAACAGCCATCTCAGTCACAGGCTGCATGGAATCAGGCTTCGTGGTAACCTTGCTCATGGCGTAGTCTCCAGTCCGACGCTTCAACGCCCGACGATTCGAGGTTGATCACCCCGGAGACTACGCCAACCCTAATTCCTACCAACCCTGCGACGGCACCCTTTATTGCGTGAAACAGCTGTCATTCGGACTGACCCAAGATCCAACCCTCCCACTTATCTTTGTGTAGGGGCCCCTCCGCGCGACGCCCATCTATAACTTCGATCATTCCAAATAGTCCCATCACGGCATCAAAGGCATCCTCGCCATCTACACTATGCCCGAATCCCTCATCGAGAAGGGATGCAAGTGCGGGAGCCAAGACAACGTTGTTGGAATGCGCCCAACTGAAAACGCCTGCTGCAAATTTCGCTCTGTCATCTTGACGGCGCTTGCTTTCGTCAGCCGCAAATTTCACGCCCAGGTGGCCATATGCTTCTGCCGGATAAGTCTCGGCTAGCACCAGGCCACCCGGTTGGGCTAATGCCTCTAGTGAGCCCTCAAAGGGCCAGAGCTTCGCTCCGAGGCGGCGTGCAGGAACGATGATCTCCTTCCAACCCGAGATCGCAGCCTTGCCGACCTGATTGCCGCCCAGTGTCCAAAATAGTGGGCAAGCCGCGCGTCTCGATTTTGTCGGTTGTTCACATTGCCTGCGAAGCTCGTCGATTGAGCCGCAACCATGCGCTTCGATTAGATGAATTTGACGTGCGATTGAATAAGAGCGGTGAGGGTAAAAGGGCCGAAATATTGAAATCTCATCAGCGGTATTGGCCACTTTGTAAAAATCTGACCAAGGGCCAGTGCCGAAGGCATCAAGAGCACCACAGAAATCTTCCAAACAAATTTTTTGACCGTATGAATTTGGCAACCCGATCGGGAAATCAAATCCGGCGAGCGTCGGATATGGTCCCGCCAGCAGATAATTGAGAAACAGGTCCGTACGGCCAACCCGACTAGGGGCATGCACGCGCCAACCCATGTTCTCTATAACTGCCGCAGCCGCCCAACGCTTTCTTGGGGAAATGCTCCAGTCCGAGTGAATTAGACGTTTGTAAAGAGACAAGCCGCTCAACACAACACCCTGACGCGAAGTCTAGCGACAACTCGGTGACATCGAACTTGCATTTAATAGAATTGGCTATGCTGCCACTGAATATCGTGCCCGAAGGCAGCAAACATGGATTGAAAGCCACTCGGGCTCAGAGTCTTTGTCCCATAATTTCCAAAGTTCAGGATAGGAGAGGGCCAGGAATTTTGGCTTACCCCCGCGTATCGATGCTGCAAACCGATCTATTTCAGTTCGGTGTTCTGCAAAAACTGAATACGCTTCCGGATTAGATGGCTCCCAAAAAAGATAGAGTAACGTTACGGGCCTATCTGTGAACGTATATGCTAGACCGAACGCGTGCTTCACAAGCTGCGCTACATCGAGCCAATGATAAGTCTTCGGATCGGCGACGATCCGCCGCATTTCGCGAAACCAGAACTCCTTTACGCCTTTCATCTCTGATTTCGGCTTCATAAGCGCGCGCAAACTCGGCTTTATGAGGCGTCAGGGGTTCAAGACACTTGGATTCGATTGCGACTACACCGCTGGTGCCGCTGGCAACGACATCAAGGTTCGGTGAGCGACGTCCGAGAAGCCCGTGCGGACATTTTCGCTCAAAACTTAGTTCGGAGAAACCTGAACCTCCAGGGAGCTTCAGCGCTGCCGGGTTAGCTTTGAAGGGAGCGAAGGTATTGACCGCAAGGGCGGAGGACGAATGGGCGGCGCGAAATTTGGCCTCCATTTCATTGCCGTCCCCTTGGCGCAAGTCGGCCTCAAAATCAGCAAGGTGCACACCCTCAACAAGATTCTGGCTCGTGCTGGTGACGTAACCCTTTTCATCTACCTCGGTTCCCGGAGCCGATCTAACTAGGCCAACGGCGAGAGCGGAACGGCAGGCATTCAACGGCACACGCGTAGGTGCATTCATGCTGTCTCCTCTTCAATACCGCTACAGGTCGTTGCTATTCCCAAGCAGGGAGTAAGCGTGATCCGGTTGTGCCTTTGACGTTCAAATGATGCTTTGGAGCAAAGTCCAGCTCAGCACTAAAGGGATCGGCTGTCGCGTCAATTCAGTTTCGGAAGGCAACGCTCTATCGAGCTGAGCTACCGGAGCGTTGCAATTCATTAGCCGATTGGTCTGAGGTCGGCAACGGCCCTGCGCGGGATTGCCGGGCTGGGCGCAAGCTGTAAACTGCCGCCAAAGCAAGCCTTACGTTTCACGGGAGATCATCCATGCGTCCGCTCGAATTCGGCTGGTATCTGCCCACGCATGGCGACACCACGGCTTATGGCGTGATGGAGGCCCAGGTCGCTGGATCGCCGGACTTGTGCGACGGCGTGGTGCAGGCGGCGGAGGCCGCGGGGTTCGAATATCTGCTGATTCCGGTCGGCTCGACCTGCTGGGAAGCCTGGATACGCGGGCGCGTTCATGGCGGCGCGCTCGACGACGATCAAGCCACTGATCGCGGCGCGGCCCGGCTATATCAATCCGGTGCTGCTGGCGAAAATGATCTCGACCTTCGACCAGATGTCGGGCGGGCGCATCTGCGTCAACCTGATCGCGGGCCAGAACGAAAGCGAAGTCGAAGGCGAGGGCGTGCGCTACGCCAAGGAAGAGCGCTACGCGCTGATGGAAGAGGAAGTCTCGATCCTCAAGGCGCTATGGACCGCGCGCGGCCCGCTGAATTTCGCCGGCAAATTCCACACATTGTCCGGCGCGCATATCAGGCCAAGACCGCTGCAAGTGCCGTTTCCGAAGTTCTATCTCGGCGGCGGGTCGCGGCAAGCCTGGGAGATATCGGCGAAGCATTCCGACGTGCATCTGTTCTGGGGCGATCTGCCGGAACGCATTGCGGCCAACATCGCCGAGATCAGGCAGATGGCGAAGGCACATGGCCGCGAAAGCGAGATCGGCTTCGGCATGCGGCTGCAGGTGATCTGCCGCGAGCAGGAACAGGACGCCTGGGAGGCCGCTGATGTCCTGGTGCGCAACGCCACCGAACGACAGAAGCAGGAGATCAAGACTCTCTATAATAATTCCGCCGCCAACCAGCGCGTGCAGCAGCTCGCCCGCGAACACGGCGATCTGCTGTTGCCGCATCTGTGGACCGGCATCACCAAGGTGCGGCCCGGCGCCGGGATCGCGGTGGTCGGCAACCCCGCGCAATGCGCCGCGACGCTGCAGCAATTCATCGACGCCGGCTGCCATTCGTTTTGCCTGTCCGGCTATCTGCATGACGAGGAAGCCGAACGGTTCGGGCGGCTGATCCGCCCGATCCTGGCCGAGAACAATCGCGGCCGGCTGGCGGCGTGAAGCCGCTGTTATTCGGCAGGATGTTGCCATGAAGAGATTACACCTGCTCACAAGCGCCATGCTGCTGCTGTTTGGTTTGATCGGCCCTCTCGCTTTGGCGGCAGATGAAGAAGCGCCCCATCGCCGGCCGGTGAAGGAAGTTGCCGACCTTCGCATTCCGGTCGGCACCCAGGGCGCGCTGCCGGTCTATGTCTCGGCCGACTGGTCCAACCCACTGCCGGAGATTACGCACGCGGTTGTGGTCGTGCATGGAGTGGGCCGGACGGCCGGTGTCTATTTTCGGTCCGCCCGGAGGGCCCAGTCCGCCGCCGGGGAAGCCGGCAAGATCGCGATCATGATCGCTCCGCAATTTCTCGCCGGGATCGATATCGACGCCAACAATCTGGCTCCCGACACGTTGCGGTGGACGCGGTTGGGCTGGGAAGCGGGCTATCCGGCGATCGGGCCCGTACCGGTCAGTTCGTTTGATGCGATGGACGCCATTTTGGCGAAACTGACGGATCGCCGGCTATTCCCGAACCTTGCCCAGGTGGTGGTGGCCGGCCATTCCGGCGGCGCGCAACTGGTGCAACGCTACGCGATCGCGGCAAAAGGCGACTTGGAGTTGACGCGAGCGGGCATCAGCGTGCGCTATGTCATCGCCGATCCATCGTCCTATGCCTATTTCGGCCGCGATAGGCCGGAGCCGTCGATTGCCGCGACCTGTTCGGGCTTCGATAACTGGCGATACGGCATGGAGAAGCGCCCCCCTTACCTCGCCGATCCAACCGCCGCCGCTTTGGAGCAGGCCTATCTCGCGCGCCGGGTGATCTATCTATTGGGAACGCTGGATAACGATCCCAACCATCCCGTGCTGGACAAGAGCTGCATGGCGGAGGCCCAGGGGTCGAACCGCTACGACCGCGGTCACGCTTATGCGGCCGCGATGCAGGCGAGGAACAACGGTGCGCCGAACCACGCTGTCTGGGATGTGCCCGGCGTCGGACATTTCGGCCGTAAAATGTTCGCCTCACCCTGCGGCCTCAAGGCGCTGTTCGATCTGCCCGGATGCGAGGCCGCTCGCTGAGGGTTGAATCGGATCGCCTGGTCGGAATCCTCGATGGCGCGGTTGTATTGCGTCTTGCTGACGTATTAGTCGGTCTGTTCGTAGATTCCATCCTTGTCCCGACAGAAAACGCCAACCGGAGTGCGCACGACGAGGTAGTAGAATTGTTTGTTGACGAGGTTCTGCTTGAGAAACGCCAAAGCCGCATCCTTGTCTGGTGCCCTGTAGTATTTCTTGGTTGCGATCTGCGGGGGAAATGCCTCGGCACCGGAAATCGTGATCCCGCGAAGTCTCATCTGCTCCAGCATGTCCACCTTCTCCTCCCGCTCGAATGCCACCGCGGCGGAATCCGGCTTTGGCTGGTTCGCGTTTGGGTTGGCTTTGGTTGCGGCTTTCGGCGGATCGCCGACGCGGGGGTTTATGCCGTTGAATTTCTCGCAGCTCGCAATGGCTGCTTTATACAGTTCCGGAGTGATTTGGTCGCCCGCAAGCAAGAAGCCCCAGGAAACAATTTTCCCGCGCGCCATCTTGGGATAGACACCGAATTGCAGGACTTCGGTGCTGATCAGCTTTCCGCTGTCGGACGCCAGCTTGATGGGTGGCAGGGAAAGCATCGCATCCATGGCTGCCTTCTTCTCCGCCATGTCGTAAAAGATAAACGGAAATTGAGGCCGGTTTAAAATATAGGGCGTCCAGAAGTTTTGTACGCTCTCGTCGGTGTCGTAGCGGGTGCCGACATTGTCGGACTCGGAAAATTTGCGGCCAGGCATTGAAGGCTGCGCCGGGGTTTGGCTTGCAGGGGAAGGCGGCTGCGAGCGGCCGCCGAGCATCCGTCTCCAGATGCTCTTCGGCTCGGGCTTCGGATTGGCCCGTGACTGCTCGACCAGGGACCGTTCGTCGCGCGGTGCGGCGGCATTTGCGGTCTGGGCGGCTGGTGAACTCTGCGGCGATTCTCTCTCGATCTTGCGAACGGCCTCGTCGAACACGGCGCTCTCCGCGGCAAACTCGCGTTCGCTCAATACCGGGGTAACCGCACGTAGATGTGTGACAAGTGCGGTGCGGGCCCGTTCATAGATCACACGGCGGGTTTCAGCGGTGTTTACTTCGAGACCAGCGACCGCGCGTGCCAGTAGCGGATAATAGTCGGCGGAGATACGCCTTGTCGCCGGGCCGTCAACATGGGCTGCGGTGTTTGCCGGTCTTGCCGGCGTCGCACCCGACTGGTTTCCATAGGAGCCAGGAATGGCCCGCTGTACCTGGACACGACAAGTGGGACACGTTCCGTATCCGGGAGAGGCGGTTAGCGGCAGGCGAACGTAGCAGCCGTCGCAAAACATCAGTCCGCAATTCGGGCAGACATAGAAGTCGTTGCCGGCGTGCAAGGTCAGCGACCTCTCGTCCGAGGGCTTGCTGCAAAGCATGCAGTGCCCCTTGAGGATGAAATCCCGTGTGATGCGGAGCGCGGAGTTGCGCCCGTCGTATAAAATTTCTGCAGCGTGACAATAGGGGCTGGTCAAATAGCCCTTGATTTCGGCTTCGGACCGGCACGTGCCGATGTTGGTAAAGTCAGAGCCGGACCCGGAACTCCGGTATCGAACAATCGCGATATACCCGCCCTTGGCGGCGAAGGCCCGGGCCGCTTCCGCGTCGGACTTGCCGGGATGGGCGTCGCGCATGGATTGAATATCGTGTGATGCCACTTCCGTCGCTCCCTGGCTTTAGCCGCCGCCGTGAGACCTTCCGGTTCGTTCCGGGAGAACGATCGTCTCACGGCGCACGGACAGCCCCGTTCGGTTGCCCGTTAAACGGCAGTGGCTGATTGTATCTGTGATGCATGTCCACGAGCATTTGCTGGTGTCGAACAAACCCGAACGCGATGCGATCGGCTGTTTCAGCCTCTCCGCATAGTGGTTCGTGTTGGAATGAATTCTGAACCTTAGCCCCACGCCCATTGCCGGTTCACCGCCTGGATATCGGCGGCGTCTACGGGCAGACTTGGCACCATAATACTTATTGGGAAGCGCTTTAAAAGAGGATTCGCGCTTCCTCTGGGAAAGGATAGTCATAGCGCCGCGGCGCTAGAGGCCACGCGATGATCTACGCCGGAACGATCACCTTGCCGATCGGCCACAGCGCGATCCCGGCGAGTTTCAGATGGGCCCAGGCAAAGGGGATGCCGATGATGGTCACGGCCAGCACGATCGCCGTGACGACATGCGCGAGCGCCAGCCACCAGCCGGCGAGGATCAGCCAGATCAGATTGCCGATCAGGCCGAGCGGCCCGGTGCCGATATCGTGCTGGCCGGTGAGGCTGTCGCGGCTCACGGCCTTCTGGCCGAATGGAAGCAAGGTATAGATCGCGATGTTGAACGCGGCCCGGGCCCAGGGAATGCCGATGATGGTGATCGCCATGATGATGGCCGCGATCACCCAGGCAACCGACATCCACAATCCGCCGATCAGGATCCAGAGGATGTTCAGCAGGATCGAAACAGGCGCCATGGGATTTCTTCGTGATCTGGATGACGCGGGGTCGCGCCGGGTTAGCTGACGCACATTATAAGCCATCCGCGGCGGCGGCGATAGCAAGCCGGCCAAGATCCCGTTGAACCAATCCTGCATCCGGCTAGTCTTGTCCTGTCGGGAAGCAAAACGCGGCGGAACGTCCGCGTCTCAGAGGGAGAGAAACCATGAAACATCTGTTCGCCTCCATAGGTATGGTTGCCCTGATTGCGATGCCGCAGGCGGGCCATGCCGACGATATGACCCGCTTTGCGCCGCTGAAAGACGAACAGCTGACGCCGGCGCAAAAGGCATGGGCTGAGATGATTGCGCCGGCGCCACGCAATGCGAAAATCACCAACCCGCCCTACCGCGCCTATGTCCGCAACCCCGACCTGGCCCCGAAACTGTCGGCGCTGTCGGATTATCTGCGCTGGAACACTTCGCTGCCGCCGCGCCTGAGCGAACTTGCGATCCTGATCACGGCCCGGCAGTGGACCGCGCAATATGAATGGTTCGCGCATTATCCGCTGGCGCTCAAGGGCGGCCTCGATCCGAAGATCGCGGCCGACATCGCCGCCGGCCAGCGCCCGGCCAATATGAAGGACGACGAGGCCGCGCTCTACGACCTGGCGATCGCACTTTATCGCGACAAGAAAGTTAGCGATCCCGTCTACAAGGCGGCGCTGGATAAATTCGGCGAGCGAGGCATCATGGATATCGTCGGCATCATGGGTTACTACGACCTGGTCTCGATGACGCTGATCACCATGCAGGCCGGCGCGCCGAACGACAGCGTGCCGCCACTGCCGGTGCTGACGAAATAAAGTACGCAGCAATGATCGTGGGGTGGGCAATGCGGAAGCGTGCCCACCATTCGGTTTTTGATGTTACCGGCGATAGCCGCTATTCCGTTCATAGGCCGGACGGCTTTGCTGCGCCGGGCGGCTCGTCAGACTGGCGCGCGCCTCGCTCGCGATCGGAGTGGCCGGCCGGAGTTCTTCCAGGAAAATCGGCCTGGAAAAATAATACCCCTGCGCGTAGCGGATTTTGGTGGCGGCCTGCAGATAGGCAAGCTCCTCGAAGGTTTCGACGCCTTCCGCGATCACGGTCATGCCGAGCGCTTCGCTCAGCAATTCGATCGCTTTCAGGATGCCCTGGCTGCGCGGTCGTTTATGGATATCGGTGATGAAGGAACGGTCGATCTTGATTTCGTCGGCGGTGATATCGGCCAGCGCCGACAGCGATGAATAACCGATCCCGAAATCGTCGATGGAAATGCCGACGCCAAGCCGCCGGAAGATCGGCAGGATCTCGTCCTGGAAATGGGTTTTCGCAACGAAGGCGTCCTCCGTCACTTCGATCATGAAGCGTTGGGGAAATCCGGATGCCTCGAGAGCTTCCGCGAACGGGCGCATGAATTCCGGATTGCCGGCCTGCTTGGCCGCGACGTTGATGCTGATGCTGACGTCTGGACCGAAGGCGTCGTTGACGCGATCGATCGACTTGATGATCTCCGCCAGCACCATATGGGTCAATTCGTCGATCAGTCCCAATTCGACGGCAAGATTGATGAATGTGCCGGGGGCCTGGATGACGCCCTCATCGTCGCGCAGGCGGACCAGCGCTTCGATACCCTTGATTTCCTGGGTTCGGATGTCGACCTTGGCCTGGAAGGCACAGCAAAAACGCTTTTCCAGAATCGCCAGCCGCAACGATTGTTCAACCCTCATCCGCGCCAGTGCTTCGCGCTCCATGCTGACGTCGAAGAACACCGCGGCATCCTTGCCGTCATTCTTGACCCGGTACATCGCAATGTCGGCGTTCTGGCGCAGCTCCTCGTAGGAGCGGCCATGCTCGGGATAGAGGCTCACCCCGATCGAGGTCGAAGCGAACACCTCCGATCCGTCGATGAAAAACGGCGCCCGCAGCCGCTGCAGGATGAACTGGATATATTCCGCCACCTCGTTCTGGCTCTGGATCGGATTGAGCAGCAACAGGAATTCGTCGCCGCTGATTCGCGACAGCATGTCGGATTCGCGCAGGTTCATCCCGAGCCGCTTGGCGACCTCCGTCAGCAGCGCGTCGCCGATGATGTGGCCATAATAATCGTTGATGTGCTTGAAATTATCGATGTCGAGAAAGGCGAGCGCGAACCCCTCGTGCGCGTCCGCGGCGCAGCAGGCTGTTGGCGCGATGCTCGATCACGCGCCGGTTGGGCAGATCGGTCAGTTCGTCATAATAGGCGGTGCGGAACAGCTGATCCTCGACGGCCTTTTGCTCGCTGATATCGGCCGAGCTCGACAGCAACAAATTGCGGGCGGCGATCTGAATCGGCCGATGGGAGGTGAGAAAGACCTGTTTGGCTCCGTCACGGGCGGCCGATTCTTCCGCGACCGCAGGGCGGCCGGAGCGCAGGCATTCGAGGCCGGTTTCGCGGCGCTGGTTCATCGCTGTTGAAGCCGATGCCGCCGGGTCGCTTGCGGTCACTCCAAGCTGCGCCGCGGCAGCCTCGTTGATCAGCAGGAAATCGCCGTGCTCATCCTGCAACGTTACGCCGGCCGGGAGCATCCTGAAAACGCTCCGCAGAACATCCAGTTCGGAGACGCCGGGGGCTTCGTGGCCGCCTCCCGTCACTGCATTCTGCAGATCGTATTTGTCATGGTTTTGCATGCCGCCGGAACTTGGCAAAGTGTCTTGTAGTTTTGGTTAAGTAGAAGCGCGAAACGCGCCGATACGCCGGACGCGCCGTCAATTTGCAGCGAAGCGGTGCGAGTTGTAATTAACAGAGTGTCAACGGCGCATCGCAATATCCGGTCAGGAGCAGGCCTGACCGCTCAACTTCGGGGTATCCGGCACTGCATCGTGCAGTGAACCCCGGTCTTGAGAAAGGCCAGCTCGGTTTTGCCGTCGAACGGCCTGAGCGCCGATTTGAGCAATTTGCTGCCAAAGCCGGCTTTGCCCACCGCTCCGACCGGAGGTCCTTCGGTTTCATCCCAGGTAATCGAGAGGCGATCGTCCGATACCGACCACGACACCTGCAACAGCCCGCGCGCGGCGGAAAACGCGCCGTATTTTCCGGCATTGGTGGCAAGCTCGTGAAATATCAGCGCCAGGCTCACCGCCAGTTTGGCGGGAAGGAACAGCGAATTTCCGTTCAGGTTAAACCGGACATGCCCGTACGGCCCGAGTTCGGAGAGCAGCAGATCCTTGATATCGCAGCCGCTGCCGTCGACCTTTGCGATCAGATCGTCGGTCGCCGACAGCGCCCGCAACCTCGCATCGATTGTAGTCCAGATTTGCGGCTGATCCTGCAGGACCTGGCGGAGCACGGCGTGGATCGTCGACAACTTGTTTTTCAGCCGGTGCTGCAATTCGTCGACGACAAGCTTGCGATATTCTTCTTCCCGTATCAGGCGTTTTGCGATCTCGCGTTGCTGCGAGGCCATCGATCGGTAGTGCTCGACGCCCCATATTGTGAGGCCGCATACGGTCAGGAAAATGAACAGGAGCGCAAATCTGGCAAAGTCGGTCAACGCATCGCTGAAATTCAACGTGACGCCGAGCGCGCCGCCGACCAGCGCCGTCACGATCCCGATTCGAAAGCCGCCGAACGCGGTGGCAAAGACCACGGCCGGAAAATACGGGGTGAAGAACACATCGGGCCGGATCAGCGAAAGACACCATCGCGCCACGGTCGCCAACGCAATGCAGAAAGCTGCAAATCCAATGCTTAGAAGCGGTGACGGTTGCGAGATTCCCCGCCAGCCCTGCCGGAACTCGTCGATCAAATTTTTCATGCGTCACATCAACCGATCAGCGAATCCAAAATAAGGCCGAGTATAGCGGAAATAGGCAGGCGGGCTGCAAGCATCGCTTGCGTTGCCTCGCGAGGCCGGGGATATACTGAAGCCAACATACCCCGAAAAGGAGAACGCCATGGGACGGCTGGACGGCAAGGTCGCGGTCATCACCGGTGCGACAAGCGGAATAGGCCTGCGGACCGCGGAGATTTTCGTTGCGGAAGGCGCCAGCATCGTCATTGCCGGGCGTCGCGCGCCGGAGGGCGAGGCTCTGGCCAAAAAGCTCGGCGCCAACTGTGTTTTTCGCCAGACCGACGTCACGGTCGAAGAGCAGATGCAGGCGCTGATCGGGCAGGCGGTGGAAAAATTCGGCCGCATCGATTGCCTGTTCAATAATGCCGGCGGCCCTGCCCAGACCGGCGGCATCGAAGGCCTCGAGGTCGGCAAGTTCGATGCCGCGATGGCTACTCTGGTGCGCAGCGTCATGCTCGGCATGAAGCACGCCGCGCCGCATATGCGCCGGCAAGGCTCCGGCAGCATCATCAACAACGGCAGCATTGCCGGAAGGCTGGCCGGGTTTTCGTCCTCGGTGGTCTATGGCGCGGCCAAGGCCGCGGTGATTCACCTCACCAAATGCGTGGCGATGGAGCTCGGCGAATCCGGCGTCCGCGTCAACTCGATCTCGCCGGGCGCGATCGCCACCGGCATTTTCGGCAAGGCGCTCGGCCTTTCGACCGAGGCGGCGGAAAAAACTCCCGAAGTGATGCGCGAGGTCTACAAGACCGCGCAGCCGATTCCCCGCGCCGGATTGCCCGACGATATCGCGCATGCCGCGGTGTTTCTCGCCAGCGACGAATCCAGCTTCATCAACGGCCACGATCTGGTGGTCGACGGCGCCATCACCGGCGGCCGCAACTGGACCGCGCAGCAGCAGGGTCTGGCCGCCTTGCGCAAGACGTTCGATCAGGGCAAGGGGTGAACGCCGGGCCGCATATCGACCCGGAAACGCCGGCATGAACGCAAGGCTCGAGAGAAAACTGCGATTGCTCGGTGTCAGCGTTGCCATCAGCGTTGTCGGAGCTATCGTCTTTGTTTTCGCGCAGGGCTACACGTCGCTGACCTCGATTACGGTCGGAATCTCCTACGGGCTAATTCTCAGTGTCGCCATTGGAGGCGTATCGCTGTTCGTGCTGGAAGGCCCGATGCGAATGTGGCTCGGCGGCCTTTCGTTCACCGCCAACATGGTTATACGCAGCGCCATCTACGCGGCTATCATCATACCGACCCAGTATTATCAGCTGGGCTCGCTCCTTGTCGGACAGCCTTTCATTCCGTCGATGCGCAACTTCTGGATCGCCATGATCTTTTCCGTGATATTCCTGGTTGTCATGAACCTGGTTATCGGAATTGCCAACATCATCGGACCACGCGCCTTCCTGAACTTCCTAGTCGGACGATATCACACGCCGGTCGAGGAAAACCGTTTCGTGCTGTTCGTCGATATTGCGGGATCGACTGGCCTTGCCGAACGGCTCGGCGGGGTCGGCATCCACCGCCTTCTCGACCGGACGTTTCGTCTGCTCACCCTTTCGGTGGTGGATTATCGCGGCGAAGTCCTCAATTACGTCGGCGACGAGGTGATCGTAACCTGGCGGGAAACCAGCGGCGCGATGGATTGCCGGCCGCTGCGCTGCTTCGTGGCGATGCGAGAGGAACTGGCTCGCGCATCGGGCCAGTTGCAACGTGAATTCGGCGCGGCGCCGCGAATTCGCGGCAGCCTGCATTTCGGGCCGGTGATCGTCGGCGAGATCGGCGATATCAAGCGCGCTATCGTCTTCAACGGCGACGTCATGAATACCGCAGCACGGCTCGAAGAGCTCAGCCGGACCGTGGATGGCGGCTTTCTCGCGTCCCGCGCCGCGATGGAACGTTTCAACTCGGCGCCACCGTTTGCGGTTCGCGATCTCGGCCGGCTTCCGATCCGGGGCCGTGCCGATGGTATTGACGTGTTCGGCATCGGCGCGGCGGTCGTAACCGCCTCACTCTGACCTGACTACCCTGCCGGCTTGAGCACCACGCGCAATCCGTCCCGTGGCTTCGGGATCGGCCACATCTGCCAGTCCGGCGTCGCGCCGGATTCGAGCTCGACGCTGAGGTTCTGCAGGAAATGCCGGGTAAAGCATTTTGCCTGCATATAGGCGAAGTGCAGCCCGAGGCACATATGCGCGCCGCCGCCGAACGGCACCCACGCAAAACGATGACGGGCGCGCTGCGCCTCGTCGGTAAAACGCGAGGGATCGAACGTATCGGGGTCGGGCCATATCTCCGGCATGTGATGGGAGAACAGCGGATTGATGCCGACCAGGGTGCCGGCCGGTATCGCATAGCCCTTGAAGCTGAAATCCCGCACCGCGCGCCTCGGCATCGAGGGCACCGGCGGCTTCATCCGCAGCGCCTCCTTGAACGCCATCTCGGAGAGCGGCATGGCTTCGAGATGGTCGAACGTCATGGCAGCATCGGCCGTAATGCCGAGTGCCCCGACTTCGCCACGCAGCCTGTCCTGCCATTGCGGATTGGCGGCGAGCGCCGCTACGAAGGATGTCAGCGACGAGGTCAGCGTATCGTGCGCGGCCATCATCAGGAAACTCATGTGGTCGACGATATCCTGGGTCGACAACAGCGCGCCGTCTTCATGGGTGGCATGGCACAGCTGCGAGAACAGGTCGTCGCCGCCCTTGGCGCGGCGGATCGGAATCTGTTCGGAGAAGTAAGCCACGATGCGCTTGCGGCCCCTGACGCCTCGCGCCATCTTGGTGCCGGGCAAAGGCTTGCGGATCACCGCGATCGACGCGGCGACCATGTCGACAAAGGCGCGGGTGATTTCGTCCACCTCGGGCCCGATGCTGGCGCCGAGAAAGGAAGTCGCCGCCAGGTCGAGTGTCAGCTGCTTCATCGCGGGATAGAACAGCATCGGTCCCGGCTGCGCTTTCCATTGCGCGACCCGCGCGGCGATCCCGGTATCGAGCGCGGCCAGATAGGATTTCATCGGTCCGGATTTGAAGGCGACCGACAATGCACGGCGATGCAGGCGGTGCTCGTCGAAATCGAGCAGCATCAGTCCCCGCGGAAACAAGCGGCCGAGAATCGGTCCCCAGCCCATCGTCGAGGAGAACAGCTTCGACTGGTCGAACAGCACCAGCTCATTGGCCTCGGGCCCAAGCAGCACGATATTGGTCTCGCCAAAGGTGCTGCTGCGGTAGACCAGTCCGTATTTGGCGGCTTGCCGTACCGCCTGTCCCTTGGGATCGGCAAGCACGTCGAGCGTCTTGCCGATCAGCGGCCAGCCTTCGTCGCCGGGAATATGGGTGAGCGAATTGCGTTTCGGCGGCGTCAGACCAGCTCTTGCGGGAGAGGCAACACTTTGCATCGTCATGGCAGTTGCTCCGGCCGGTTCGGCATGATCCAGGCCGGAAAATAGCCGGTTGCCGCGTTTATGCAAAGCTCCAGTCGCCGGGAGAAGGCGATTGCCGATCCAAAATCCGCGACAAATCCTTTCTTCGTGATAGGCTGCGGCAAACCAAAAAAGATCAGGGAGAGACCATATGTCGAGAATTTTACGCGGGGCTATCGTTGTGCTGGCAGCGGCCGGCTGGGTGGCAAGCGGGCCGACGGCGGCGCTGGCGCAGACCAAACCGCTGGTCACAACTCTCGGACCTGATTTTCCCAAGACCGAAATCTTCATCGGCAACAGCTTCTTCTATTACAACAACGGCATGCCCGGTCATGTGTCGCAGCTGGAAAAGGCCGCCGATCCCGATCACAAGCAGGACTATCGCGCGACGATGGTGACGATCGGCGGCTCCGGCTTCGACTGGCATGATGTCGAAAGCTATTTCCGCCCCAACGCCGTCGGCAGCTACACCTTCGATGATCAAAACAATATCGTCTTCAACAAGCCCGGCAGGCTGTTCGATGTCGCTGTCATGATGGATTGCAGCCAGTGCCCGATCCATCCCCGGCTCAAGGGCGTGTTCACCGAATTTGCCAAAAAGGACAGCGACATCGTGCGCGCCCATGGCGCACGTCCGGTGTTGTTCATGTCCTGGGCCTATGCCGACAAGCCGGAAATGACCGCGCAACTGGCGGAAGCCTATACGATCGCCGGAAATGAGAACAATGCGCTGGTGATCCCGGCAGGCCTCGCCTTCGCGCGTGCCATAGCCAAACAGCCGGAACTCAATCTCTACGTCCCGGACAGGCGCCATCCGACGCTGGCCGGAACCTATCTCGCGGCCTGCACGTCATTTGCAGCGCTGACCGGACGCTCGCCGGTCGGCAATCCCTATCTCGCCGGCATCGACGCGCCGACGGCATTGTTCCTGCAAACGGTGGCCTGGGAAACGGTGCAGGAATATTACGGCAAGTGATTCATCGCTTCCTACGCACATCGTCGTCCCTGCAAAAGCAGGGACCCATAATCCCGGTCGCTGGAAATTATCACGCGACATTTCAACATCTGATTTAAGCCGGTCTGACACGGCGTATAGGTCCCTGCTTTCGCAGGGACGACGAGTCTCACGCCTTCTGTTTCGCGGCTTCCTTCTGCAGGTCAGGCGCGTTGATGGTCGGGATCGCGACGCGGCCGGGGCCGGTGAGCGGTAACGCGGCGGCGGCCTTGTCGTTTTCCATGATCTTGGCCATCACGGCTTGGCCCGCACGCTCGAACACGGCGCGGTTCTCGACCAGGAATTTCTGCGACTCGCGCAGTTTTGCGGTGTAGCCGTTGATTTCCGGAATCACATAGCGCGCCACCATGTCCCAGCTGCGCCGGGTGTTTTCCGGGTTGGCCCAGTCGTGCACGAAGCCGACGATGGTGCCGACGCCGCCGCTGACTTCCATCAGCCTCTTGATGGTTTTCACCAGATCGTCCGGGGTGCCGATGGTGGAGGCCGCACCCTCGCCGCCGGCGGTCTTCTCGACCGCATCTTCGGGCGAGGTGAAGGGCTGCAGGCCCGGCCGCTGCAGCGTGCCGACATTATATTCATTGTGCCAGCGCATCAGTCCGGCGCCGGCCTCGCGTTGCGCCTGCTCGCGGGTCTCGGCGATGTGCCAGCTCAGCAGCACGCGCCAGTTGGCGCGGCTGACCGTGGTGCCGGCTTTCTTGGCGGCGTCCTCGGCAAAGCCCCATTGCGTCGGCAGCGCCATCAGGCCCTGTGTCGACATCGAGCCGAGCGAGATGATGCCGATGCCGTATTTGCCGGCCAGCGTCATGCCCGACGGTGAAATCTGCGAGGCCACCACGAACGGCATTTCTTCCTGCAACGGCAGAATCTGCAGCGCGGCGTCGTTAAGCGTGAACCAGTCGCTCTTTGCGGTGACGCGTTCGCCGTTGAACAGCCGGCGGATAATCGCGATCGCTTCGTCCTGGCGGTCGCGTTGCGTCATCGGATCGATGCCGAGCGTATGGGCGTCGGAGGCCAGCGCGCCGGGACCTGAGCCGAAAATGGCGCGGCCGCCCGTCATGTGGTCGAGCTGCACCATGCGCTGGGCGACGTTGAAGGGGTGGTGATAGGGCAGCGAGACCACGCCGGTGCCGAGCTTGATGCGCTTGGTGCGCTCGCCGGCGGCGGCCAGAAACATCTCGGGCGACGCGATCATTTCCCAGCCCGAGGAATGATGCTCGCCGCACCAGAACTCGTCATAGCCGAGCGCATCGAGCTGCTCGACGAAATCGAGGTCGCGGCGGAATTGCAGCATCGGATGCTCGCCGATCGGATGATGCGGCGCGAGGAAGGCTCCGAATTTGAGGCGTGCCATGGGTTTCTCTCCGGGTAGCTATTATTGTTGATTGGCTTGCCCGCAAGGCTACGTGCTGGAAAGCGGCAAGGCAATCGCGGAAAACGCGGGCGAACTATGCCGCCGCGGTTGTCGTATGTTGCCGTACCCGTCGTCCCGGCGAACGCCGGGACCCATAACCCCGGTAGTTCGTAGTTGGCGAGAATGTCTCAACAGTCTTTTCACACGCAACGGCACGGCGTATGGGTCCCCGCGTCCGCGGGGACGAACTCGTTGAGATTGATCGGATACTACCGCGTCATCCTGTTCCACGCATCGAGCCCGGCGATCTTGTAGGCTTCCGCCAGCGTCGGATAGTTGAACGTATTCTGGATGAAATAATCGATCGTGCCCTTGAGGTTGAGCACGGCCTGGCCGATATGGATCAATTCGGTCGCGCCTTCGCCGAGAATGTGCACGCCGAGCAGCCGCCGGGTCTTGGTCGAGAAGATCATTTTCATCATGCCGCTGTTGAGCCCCATGATGTGTCCGCGCGAGGTTTCGCGGAAGCGGGCGACGCCAACCTCGTATGGAATACCGCGCGTCCGCACTTCTTCTTCCGTAAGCCCGGTGGTGGAAATTTCCGGCACCGAATAGATGCCGTAGGGGAAGAACTCGGGCGGCGCCAGCGGCTCCATTCCGAGCGCATGGCAGGCAGCGACCCGTCCCTGCTCCATCGACGTCGAGGCGAGGCTGGGAAATCCGATCACGTCGCCGGCGGCATAGATATGCGGCACGCAGGTTTGCAGCGTCATCGGATCGACCGTGATGCGGCCGCGATGATCGACCGCTATCCCCGCCGCGCCGAGATTGAGCCGGTCGGTGGCGCCGACGCGGCCCGCCGCGAACAGCAGCATCTCGGAGGTGACGTTGCGGCCGTCGGAGAGCTTCGTCACGATGCTTCCGCTCGGGCTGTGCTCGATTGAATTCACCGCCGAGCCCAGCCTGACCGCGACATTGCGGTCGCGCAATTCATGCATGAACTCGTCGATCAGTTCCTTGTCGATGAAATCCAGGAATGTCGGCCGCGGTTCGATCAGCGTCACCGCGACATCGAGTGCGGAGAAGATGGTGGCGTATTCGACCCCGATCACGCCGGCGCCGATCACCGCCAGGCTGCGCGGCAGTTTCGGCAGATCGATGATCTCGTCGCTGTCGAACACGGTCTTGCCGTCGAACGGCACGTAGTCGGGGCGGAACGGCCGGGTGCCGCAGGCGATCAGGACATAGGCCGCGGTCACGGTTTTGACCTCGCCATTGTCGGCCGTGATCTCGATCTGGTTCGGCCCGACGAAGCGGGCCTCGCCGCAGGCGGTTTTTACCGCGTTGCGGCTGAACTGGTGTTCCAGCACCTCGACTTCGTGGTCGAGCGTCTTTTGCAGCCGGGCGATCAGGTCGACCGCGCCGATATCCTGCTTCACCCGGTAGGAGCGGCCGTAGAAGCCGCGCTCGCGCCAGCCCGAGAGATTGAGCACGGTCTCGCGCAGGGTTTTGGAAGGGATGGTGCCGGTATGGACCGAAACGCCGCCGACCCGCCGGCCCTTTTCCACCACCAGAACTGTCCGGTTGAGCTTGGCAAATTGAATGGCGGCCCGGCGGCCGGAAGGGCCGGAGCCGATCACCAGCATGTCATAGTCGTACATTGAGGACGGTTCCGAACGCGCAAGAGGGCCGAAGGAAGCCTCTGCCATGCAGCAATCGGGCCGTATTCTGCCGAATCAGGTATGCCGGAACCCGAATCCCATTAAGGGTGATTGTCACGATTCCGGGACTGACAGTACACGGCCTTTTTATTTTGCAGTGCAGCAACTATCTGTTCTGATGACGTTAACAATCTCTCGCCAAGGAGCTGCCGTGTCCCTTGCCAAAAATATCGAATTCCTGCGACGCCTGCCAAAGCTGAATGGAATCAATGGCCTGGGAGCTTTTGGACTCAACTGAGCGCAATCCAGCCCGCTCGTCGAAGTCACCGGTTTTGGCGTCAATCCCGGCGACCTTGCGGATGTTCTCCTATCGTGCCCGATAACCTCAGGCCAAAGCCGGCTCTGGTCGTCGTTCTGCATGGATGCGGCCAGACCGCCGCCGGCTACGATGTCGGTGCCGGCTGGTCGACGCCTTGCGAAACGCTATGGCTTTGCGCTGCTGATGCCCGAGCAGCAGTCGTCGAACAACGCGCAAGGCTGCTTCAACTGGTTCAATCCGGAAGACACCGCGCGCGACCACGGCGAAGCCTGCTCGATCCGGCAGATGATCCGCCGCATGGTCAGCGATCACGGGATCGATCAAACAACGATCTTCGTCACCGGGCTATCGGCCGGCGGCGCGATGACCTCGGTCATGCTCGCGACCTATCCCGAAATATTCGCCGGCGGCGCCATTATCGCCGGACTGCCGTTCGGTGTCGCCACCAATGTCCGGGAAGCCTTGAACGGCATGCTGCAGTCGCCGCCGCATCCGGCTGGCGAGCTGGGAGACCTCGTGCGCAACGCGTCGGGTCATAAAGGCCCCTGGCCGAAAATCTCGGTGTGGCACGGCAGCGCCGATCGCACCGTCAATCCCGCCAACGCCAATGAGATCGTCAAGCAATGGCTCGACGTGCATCATCTGCCCGCGGCGCCGATGTCGGCGACGATTGTCGATGGCTATCCCCGCCAGATCTGGTGGAACGCGGACGGCGAAACCATCGTCGAATCCTACACCATCACCGATATGGCCCATGGCACCCCGCTCGGGATCGCCGACAATGACGAACGTTATGGCGCCCAGGGCGCGTTCCTGATCGAGGCGGGAATTTCGTCGTCGTATCACATTGCGAATTTCTTCGGCCTGACCGATCGGATTCATCAGTCCCAGGAAAATTCAAAGATGAAACACTCAAAGGAAATTGCGAAAGGGGCTCCGGCGGCAGCCTCGGTGTCGACGCGGACGCCGGATATCGCCGCGGTGCTGCGGCCGCTGGCAACGCTCAATCGCCCTGCCGAACCGCCGCGTGAACCGCGGCGTCGCGCGATCGACGTCGGCGGCGTCATCACCCGCGCGCTGACGGCCGCGGGCCTGATGAAATAGCGGCTGGCGGCGGATCGCCGCGCATGAAGCCGCACCGCCGGCCTGACTGGTGTTTCCGCGCAACTACCTGCCATTTTGTTCCACCTTGCAGAGATATATCTGGAACCAAATGCCGCGGCCGTGAGTTTGCCGGGATTATGACAGGCGGATAAGTTCCGGCTGCTCATTTGGGCTGAACTCGGCGACGATCGTCCAGAATGTTAAAGATCAACAGACCGGCTTCCGCGGATTTTCTTGCCGGCGGTGGCGAGATGGGCGCGTTGACGCGGGCGTATGACTTGGTCGTCAACGCCGCTGGGTCCACCGGAGACCTGGCCGCAAAGTTTGCGGACGGCGTTGCGCATCCTGCTCAATACCAACCACCCGATGTTCATCTGGTGGGGCGAGGGGCTCATTCAATTTTATAACGACGCCTATCGCCAGACCATGGGCCCCGAGCGTCATCCGAGCGCGCTCGGCCAGGGCGGACGGGAGTGCTGGGCCGAAATCTGGCACATTATCGGTCCCCAGATCGAGCAGGTCATGAGCGGCGGCGGCGCGACCTGGCATGAGAACCAGCTCGTTCCGGTGACGCGTCACGGCAGGCTCGAGCAGGTCTACTGGACCTACGGCTACAGCCCGATCGACGAAGAAGACGGCATCGGCGGCGTGCTGGTGGTTTGCCGCGACGTGACCAGGGACTATCTGGCGTCCGTCGCGTTGCGGGAACGCGAAGCCGAACTGGCGCGGGTGCAGCAGATCGGGCGGATCGGCGGGCTTGAAGTCGATCTGCGCACCGGCTTTCGCAACCGCCGGTCGCCGGAATATCTGCTGATTCACGGGTTGCCGCCCGATGCGGCCAACGAGACCCATGAGGAGTGGGTCCGGCGCATTCATCCCGACGACCGGGAAGCCACCGAAAAGAAATTCCGCGACGCCGTGGCCAGTGATGTTCGCGAATACAGCGTCCAATACCGGATCATTCGCCCCAGCGACGGCGAGACGCGCTGGATTTCGGTCAAGTCCACCATCGAACGCGACGAGACGGGGCAAGCCATTCGCCTGGTCGGCGCCCATACCGATGTCACCGAGCAGGTCCTGGCGAATCAGGCGTTGCGGCAAAGCGAAGAGGAATTTCGCACGCTGGCGGAAGCCGTCCCCCATCACGTCTGGACTGCGCGCCCCGATGGTTCGCTCAACTGGTTCAATCCGCGGGTTTACGAATATTCCGGCTCCGGTCCCGGCGAACTTGATGGCGAGAAGTGGGGCCAGATCGTTCATCCCGATGATGTTCCCGGCGCGGTCGCCGCGTGGGCCAGGGCCATCGGCAGCGGCGAGGCCTATGAAGTCGAATTCCGCCTGCGTCGCGCCGACGGCGCCTATCGCTGGTTTCTCGCGCGCGGGGTGCCAGCCCGCGACGCCCAGGGCAATATCATCAGGTGGATCGGCACCAATACCGACGTGCACGATCAGAAGCTGATTGCGGCCGAACTTGCCGAACTGAATGCGACGCTGGCGCAGCGTGTCGAGGAAAAGACCCGCGAGCGTGACCGGATCTGGAACGTATCGCAGGACCTGCTGGTGGTCGCCGATCGCGATGGCATCTGGCGTACCGTCAATCCGGCATTGACCCGAACGCTCGGCTGGAGCGAGGCCGAATTGCTGGGCCGCACTTCGGACTGGCTGGAGCATCCCGACGATGGCGGATTCACCCGCGCCAAGGTCAAGAACCTGCAACAGGGCAACGTCACCGTGCGGTTCGAAAGCCGCTTTCGCCACAAGGACGGTTCGTATCGCTGGTTGTCATGGACCGGCGTATCGGACCAGGACCATATTTATGCCGTCGCCCGCGACGTCACCGCGGAGAAGGCCGCGGCCGAACGGCTGAAGGCCGCCGAGGAGGCCTTGCGCCAGTCGCAGAAGATGGAAGCGGTGGGACAGCTGACCGGCGGCATCGCGCATGACTTCAATAATCTGCTGACGGGCATCGTCGGATCGCTGGACCTGCTGCAGACCCGCCTCAACCAGGGGCGCACCGACAATGTCGCCCGCTACATCAACGCGGCCATGACATCGGCGAACCGCGCCGCGGCGTTGACCCATCGTCTGCTGGCCTTTGCGCGGCGCCAGCCGCTGATTCCAAAAAGCGTCGATGTCAATCAGCTCGTGGTGTCGCTGGAGGACCTGCTGCGCCGGACGATCGGCGAGGCCATCGATCTGCGGATCGTCGCGCCGGACGATCTGTGGGGCACGCTGTGCGATCCCAATCAACTGGAAAGCGCGTTGCTCAATCTTGCCATCAACGCCCGCGACGCCATGCCGGATGGCGGCAAGCTTGTCATCACGACCTCGAATGCGCGGATCGACGGCTTCGCTGCTGACACGCCCGCGGTTTTGCCCGGCGACTATATCTGTATCGACGTCACCGATACCGGCACCGGCATGAGCGCCGAGGTAGCCGCGCGGGCCTTCGATCCGTTCTTTACCACCAAGCCGATCGGGCAAGGCACCGGCCTCGGATTGTCGATGATCTATGGATTCGCCCGGCAATCGAACGGTCACGCCACCATCGACAGCAAAATAGGGCAGGGGACTACGGTTAAATTGTACTTGCCGCGCCATCATGGCGACGCCGTTGCCGAGCAGGCATCTGCCGTCAGGGCGGCCGAACATGCCGCCACCGGCGAGACCGTGCTGGTGGTCGAGGATGAGCCGGTGGTGCGCGGCGTCATCCTGGAGATGCTCGGCGAGCAGGGCTACCGGACGCTGGAGGCCGTCGACGGACCGTCGGGTTTGCGGCTTCTTCGCGCCAATGAACGGATCGATCTGCTGGTCACGGATGTGGGTCTGCCCGGCATGAACGGCCGCCAGCTGGCCGATCAGGCGCGGGAAACCCGGCCCGGCCTGAAGATTCTTTTCATCACCGGCTACGCCGAGAGCGTTGCGATTGCCGACGGCTTTCTGCAGCCGGGCATGGAAATGATCACCAAGCCGTTCGACCTCGAAAATCTCTCGCAGCGCATTCGCACGATGGTTTCAGGTTAGCGCTGCACATTAAAGCGAGCGCCGATCTTCCTTCTCCCACAAGGGGAGAAGGAAGCAAGTGCGATCCTCTTTGACTACCGCGCCGTCTCCGCGATCAATTCCATCGGTGTCACCACGACCTCGCCACCGGCGGCGACTTGCCGGGTTCGCTCGGTATAGTGCTTGAAGAAATCCCGCGACTGCAGGGTCTTGACGGCGGCTTCGTCGGCCGGCGCGGCAAGATGGGTGTAGCCGGCGTCGTCGCGATTCTTCATGACGCGGTAGCCGATCCTTCCCTTCAGTTCGGGATCGTTGTCCAGCGCCGCAATGAATTGGGCAATTTCCCGGTGCCATTCTTCCCTGGTGCCGTTGGCGAACTGATATTTGATCGTGAAGTGTTTCATCGGTTGCTCCGTGCTTGCGTCCATCATCTGGGGCTTTCAGGCGCGATAATGCAAGTATGGACAAAAATGATACTATGGACTTTGTTGCGCCTGCTCGTATCCCGAGATGGCAGGCGGCATCATTGGAGATCGTAAATGGCAAAAGCAAAATCGCCGGCATGCGGATGCCCGGTCGCGGCGTTCCAGAAAATGATCAGCGGCAAGTACAAGCTGCGGATCGTCTGGGACCTGCAAGGATGGACCGAAACGCTATGGCGAGATCAGGACCGGCCTGTTGCGCGGCCGACTCGGCAGCGCGGAAATCGCGCCCCGCGTGCTCAGCCGCGAATTGAAGGCGCTGACCGAGACCGGGCTGATCGATCGCAAGGATTACGGCGTCGTGCCGCCCAAGGTGGAATACCGCCTGACCCGCAAGGGCAAGAGTTTCGTGCCCGTCATCGCCGCCATCCGCAACTGGGGATCGCGTCATCTCGGCGAGGCGAACACGGTTGAAATGGTCGCGGCCGAATAGTCTTGCCGGTTACATCGCGCCGGTGAGGAACGGATTGGTCATCCGCTCCTGGCCGATGCTGGAGCCGGGCCGTGGCCGCAGATGAAGCCGACATCGTCGCCGAGCGGCAACAGCTTGTCCTCGATCGATTTGATCAGCGTGGCGTGGCTGCCGCCGGGCAGATCGGTGCGTCCGACCGAGCCGTTGAACAGCACGTCGCCGACATGCGCGAAGCGCATTTCCTTGTTGTAGAACACCACGCTGCCCGGCGAATGGCCGGGGCAGTGCAGGATATCGAAGGTCAATTCGCCGATCGAGACCTGATCGCCTTCTTCGAGCCAGCGATCGGGCGCGAAATTGCGCACGCCGGTCATGCCGAAACGGGCGCCGCTCTCTACGACATTGTCGAGCAGGAACTTGTCGGCGATATGCGGGCCTTCGATCGGAACCTTGAGCGCGTCGCGCAGTTCGGCGGCGCCGCCGACATGGTCGATATGGCCGTGGGTCAGCCAGATCTTTTCGACGGTGACGTTGCTCTGCTTGATCGCCGCCTGGATTTTCGGGACGTCGCCGCCGGGGTCGATCACCACGGCTTTTTTGGTGGACTCGCACCAGATCAAGGTGCAGTTCTGCTCGAACAGCGTCACCGGAATGATGATCGCGCCGGCCTTTGCCTTAGTGTTGGTTTCATTTGCCATTGCCGCACAATGCCGATTTTTGGCGAGCCGCCAAGGAAAAGATTCGTGCATTTTTCGAAGGTCCGCTCACATTCACCCCGGAAGGCGAGCAGACCTTGATGCGGGCCGGCAGTGCCTACCGCTTGATCTGCGCCTTCAGCGTATCCTCGACGACGCGGTCGAACGAAGATGCCTGGCGCGGCGCCTTGTCGCGCTGCTCGGCGACGTACTTGTCGCGCTTGGCGACGAGTGCCGCGAGTTTCTCGTTCAAGCGCCTTGCGCTGTTTCATCTGCTTGTTGAGTTCGTCCACGCGCTGCTCGGGCTTCATCGCGCGCAGATTGTCCGGCAACTCGTCGTCCTTGATGGCGGCGAGCTTTTGCCGGCCGGCGGCGACGTCGCTGACGAGGTCGCCGCCGCCGGTGATCGCTTCCGATGGAGACCCGGCGCGCTTGTTGAGATAGCTCGCCATCTCGGAGGCCTGCGCCGGTGCCGCGGCCGCCACCTGCGTCAATTGCCTTGTGTCTGGTCCTCGGTGCGCTTTTGCAGCGCGCGCGGGCCATAGGGGATCACGGTGCCGTTGATCTGCTTCTGCAGGATGATGATGTCGTTGTCATAGGGCGTCTCGATGATCACGACCTGGCCGCCGTCCTGCGGGATCGGAATGAAGCGGCCGTTGCCGTTCTGGGCGATGTCGCGCCAGACCCGCTCGGTATCGCGGCGTTGCCGGCCAGCACCGCGTTGACGATGATGTCCTTCTGCTTCGCCACCGCCAGCGTCACCGGGTATTTGGTGTCCTGCGCATAGTCCATGTGCGGCGGCGCGTCGCCGACCAGGAACACGATCCGCCTGACATCGCCGCCCGGGGTCCAGTGCAGCTTGTTGACAGCGACATCGAGCGCCTCGTTGACGCTCTCCGGCCAGTCGCCGCCGCCGCGCGCCTTCAGCTCCAGCAGGTTGGCGTAGAGATCCTGGATGTCGGTGGTGAGATCGAAGTTCCGGGTGACATAGTCGTCGCCGATGTCGCGATAGGCGACGAGGCCCATGCGGATATCGGCGTCGGGATTGGAGTCGACGATCGCGGATCGCGATCGACCAGATCTTGCGCTTGGCGCCTTCGATCAGGCCGCCCATCGAACCCGTGGTGTCGAGCACGAACGCGACTTCGACCGCGGGTTTTGCAACTGCTTCCGAAAATGCAGCCGACAAAGGAAGGGTGGCGAGCGCGAACGCGAATGCGAAGGTGGTGATGCCTTGCTTCATGGTTCTCCTCCGGTTCCGTCCCTCGGAACCCAGATTTTCCCGGCTTCACGTTCCCGCGAGGTCGAAAACAAGGCGGGGTCCGTACAAATTTGCGGCCCGTTTGGCGCAATCGGTCTCGAAATCGGGTAGACTCCGCGGGATGGAATCGCCTGCCCGCCAGATCAGCCTCGTTCCCGCGCCGGATCGCCGCCAGTCCGACACGGCGCTGGCGATCGCGCGCGGCACCGCGCGGCTGTTGCGGTCGCTGGGATTTTCCTGCGTCAGCGAATTGCCGCTGCCGTCGGGACGGCGCGCCGATCTGGTGGCGCTGAACGAGCGCGGCGAGATCTGGATCGTCGAGATCAAGTCGTCGATCGAGGATTTACGCGCCGACCACAAATGGGAAGACTACCGGATGCATTGCGACCGGCTGTTCTTCGCGTTCACGCAGGATTTGCCGTGCGAGATTTTTCCCGCCGACACCGGCCTGATCGTTGCCGACGCCTATGGCGCGCATCTGCATTGCGAGGCGCCCGAACATCGGCTGCCGGCGCCGACCCGCAAGCTGATGACGATACGGTTTGGAATCGCCGCGGCGCAGCGGATCAACCGGCTGGTCGATCCGCAGGGGCACGGCGAGTTTTAGGAGAGGCAGAGGCGCTCAGCCTCTCAACGTGATTGCGAGGAGCGTCAGCGACGAAGCAATCCAGTTTGCTTCACTTCCGCAAGAAAGCTGGATTGCTTCGCTTGCGCTCGCAATGACGCTGCAAAAACTACCGCGGCGCGCGCTTGGCCAGGATGCGCTGCAGGGTGCGGCGATGCATGTTCAGCCGACGCGCGGTTTCCGAGACGTTGCGGTTGCACATCTCGTAGATGCGCTGGATGTGCTCCCAGCGCACCCGGTCCGCCGACATCGGATTGTGCGGCAGTTCGGACTTCTCGGTGCCGCTGGCGAGCAAGGCTGCGACCACATCGTCGGCGTCGGCCGGTTTCGAGAGATAATCCACCGCGCCCATCTTCACAGCCGTGACGGCGGTGGCGATGTTGCCATAGCCGGTCAGCACGATCGCGCGCGCCTCCGGGCGCTTGCGCTTGAGCGCCGACACCACGTCGAGGCCATTGCCGTCGCCGAGCCGCAAATCCACCACGGCGAAGGCCGGCGCCGCCTTGCCGATTTGCGCCAAACCATCGGAGACGCTGTCGCAGGAGGTCACCGTGAAGCCACGGGTTTCCATGGCGCGCGACAGACGCTCCAGAAACGGCTTGTCGTCCTCCACGATCAGGAGCGAGCGATCGGCGTGGCCAGTCAATTCGGCGATGGCGGTCAAGGGCCTGATGTCCTTATGTCTGACAACAACATATGGCGCGGTAACGTGGCGCTGCCAAGGCATCTAAAGTAGCGGTCGCACAGCTAGGTTCGATCGATCCGGATCGGAACGCGGGTCGACTAAGACGCTGGTTCGGCAGCGATTTCGGCTGCTTCAAAGCGGTTGCGCGGCCAGGCGATCTGGACCACGGCGCCATGGTCCGGAAAGGTCCGGTTGGTGAAGGACACCCTGGCGCCGGTGCGCTCCAGCAGGGTGCGGGCGATGAATATGCCAAGACCGAGGCCGGAGTGGCCGCCTTGAGCTTCGTCCGTGCCGGGCCGGCGCGACAGATAGGGTTCGCCGATCCGCTTCAGCAGGTCGGGCGCAATCCCCGGGCCGTCGTCCGAAATCACGATCTCGATGGTTTCGGTATTCCACCAGGCGTTCACCTCGACGGTCGACCGTGCGAAATCGACGGCATTCTCCAGGATGTTGCCGACCCCGTAGATAATAGCGGGATTGCGGGCGCCGACCGGTTCGCGCGTGCCGGCAACAGCGATCCGCACCTTGATGGCGACGCCGAAATCGCGATGCGGCGCCACCGCTTCCTCGATCAGCGTCGACAGCGGCATGCGGTCGAACGGCGCGCCGGTCGAAGACAGCTGCGTGATCTTGGCCAGGATATCGCGGCAGCGTTGCGCCTGTTCGCGCAAGGTCTTGAGGTCGGAGGAAAGCGGGCTGTCGTCCTGCACGCTGCGCTCGAGTTCGCGGGAAATCAGAAAGATGGTCGAGAGTGGCGTGCCGAGTTCGTGCGCGGCGGCGGCGGCGAGACCGTCGAGTTGCGTCAGATGTTGCTCGCGGGTCAGCACCAGCTCGGTGGCGGCCAGCGCGTCGGAGAGTTTGCGGGACTCCTCGGTGACCTGGAACGCGTAGAGGCTGGTGACGCCGATCGCGACCACGATCGACAGCCAGACGCCGAACAAATAGATCGGCGGCAGCACCATCGGTTCATCGCCGTCCCACGGCAGCGGCTGATGGAAGAAAACCAGCGCCGACGCACAGGCGATCGCCAGCATGCCGAGTGCGATCGTCAGCCGTATCGGCAAAGCGGTGGCCGAGATCAGAACGGGGGCCAGAAACAGGAACGAAAACGGATTTTCCAGGCCACCGGTGAAAAACAATAGTCCGGCCAGTTCGACGATGTTCAGCGCCAGCAACGCCGCCGCATAGGCCGGCTCCAGCCGCTGCATCGGATTGAAGGCCGTCTGCAGCACGAGGTTGAGCAGGGCGGACAGGCCGATGATGCTAACGCAGGGAACGACGGGGAGGTCGAATTCGAGCCCTTGCACGACAATGAAAACGGCTGCGAGCTGGCCGAGCACGGCCAGCCAGCGCAGCCGCAATATCGTATCCAGACGGACATAGCGGCGCGGATGGCGGAGATCGGAGGCTGCGACGTCGGTCATGTCGGCAGTTTAACCGTGCAGGGCCCCGACCACAAATTCGCGTATCGAAGGTCACGTCGTCGGGCGGATTCCGGCCACCATCTTGCGCTTGCGGCCGCGATGGCTCAATGAACGGCCCGCATGATGAATAACGACCCAGTGCCGTACGCTCTGCCCGCGACCGATCCGTCAGGACCGGCGGCGATCGAGGTCGCGCACCTGACAAAACTCTACAAGGCCAACCGCGCCGTCGACGACGTGTCGTTTCGCATTGCGCGCGGCAGCATCACCGGGCTGCTCGGCGGCAACGGCGCCGGCAAGACCACGACCATTGCCATGATCATGGGGCTGGTGCTGCCGACCTCGGGGCAAGTCGAGGTGCTGGGCGCTTCGATGCCTGCGCAAGCCGCGCTTGTGCTCGGCCGGATGAACTTCGAAAGTCCCTATGTCGATATGCCGATGCGGCTGACGGTGCGGCAGAATCTCTCGATCTTCGGCCGGCTTTACGCGGTGAAGAACCTGCGCCAGCGCATCGAGCGACTCGCCGCCGATCTCGATCTCGGTGAATTCCTCGACCGCGCCAACGGCAAGCTCTCGGCCGGACAGAAGACGCGGGTGGCGCTGGCCAAGGCGCTGATCAACGAGCCCGAGTTGCTGCTGCTTGACGAGCCTACGGCGTCGCTCGATCCCGATACCGCCGACTGGATCCGGCAGCATCTGGAGACCTATCGCAAGACCCAGGGCGCCACCATTCTCCTGGCGTCGCACAACATGCTGGAAGTGGAGCGGCTATGCGACCGCGTCATCATCATGAAGCGCGGCCGCATCGAGGACGATGACAGCCCGGACAAGATCATGGCCCGTTACAACCGCGCCACGCTCGAGGAAGTGTTTCTCGATGTCGCGCGCGGCCGCGTTCAGGAGGCAGCGCCATGAACAATGCTCATGGGCACTATCTCACCTTGCAGACGGGCATCGCGCCGTACCGGATCGGCGCCATGGTGCTGCGCTACTGGTATCTGCTGATCTCGTCGTGGCCGCGTCTGCTGGAACTGCTTTACTGGCCGGCGCTGCAAATCATCACCTGGGGCTTCCTGCAGAGTTACATCGCGCAGAATGCCGGATTTTTCCAGCGTGCCGGCGGCACCCTGATCGGGGCGGTGATCCTCTGGGACATCCTGTTTCGCGGGCAGCTCGGCTTTTCGATCTCGTTTCTCGAGGAGATGTGGGCGCGCAATCTCGGCAACCTGATGATGAGCCCGCTAAAGCCGATCGAGTTCCTGATTTCGCTGATGATCATGAGCCTGATCCGGCTGGCGATCGGCGTCATTCCGATGACGCTGCTGGCGATGTTCCTGTTCAACTTCAACTTCTACAGCATCGGGCTGCCGCTGATCGCGTTCTTCTGCAATCTGATCTTCACCAGCTGGTCGGTCGGGATTTTCGTCTCGGGGCTGGTGCTGCGCAACGGGCTCGGCGCCGAGAGCATCGTCTGGACCCTGATGTTCGGCCTGATGCCGCTGGCCTGCATCTACTATCCGGTGACGGTGCTGCCGCATTGGCTGCAATATGTTGCGTGGTCGCTGCCGCCTACCTATGTGTTCGAGGGCATGCGGTCGCTGCTGATCGACCATGTGTTTCGGACCGACCTGATGGTCGAGGCGCTTGCGATCAATGCTGTGCTCTTTATTGCGTCATTCGCGATCTTTCTTGCCCTTTTGCGCAGCGCGCGCCGGCACGGCTCGCTGATCGGCGGCGGCGAATAGTTGCGGCTTTGAGGGCACTTCACGGTCTTTTGCGGCGTTAACCGTGAACATGGCGGCGAACTGCGGATTGACGCTTTATTGCACAGCGGTCACTATGCTGCGGCGCAAAACAGGGGTTCGAGGGACATATGCCGATAGGTGAATTTGGCCGGCCGCCGGTGCAGCCGTCGGAAGCCAGTCCGGCGCTGACGACGCCGATGTACTGGATGTACGAGATGGCGCAGGCCTCGCTCAATCCGGCGCGCGCCGTCACCGACGCCACCAAAATCCTGTTTCAAATCCGCTTAACCCGTGGTCGCACACCGAGTTCGGCAAATCGATCGCCGCCGGCTGCGAAGTATTCGAGCGCACCACGCGCCGCTACGGCAAGCCCGAATGGGGCCTCAAGGACACCGAAGTCAACGGCGTCCGCACGCCGATCGAAATCCGCGCCGTATGGGAAAAGCCATTCTGCCGCTTGTTGTATTTCGATCGCAAGCTGACGCGCCCGCTACGCAGCCCGCAGCCGCGCGTGCTGATCGTGGCGCCGATGTCCGGTCACTATGCGACGCTGTTGCGCGGCACGGTCGAAGCCTTCCTGCCGACCCACGAAGTCTACATCACCGACTGGTCCGATGCCCGCATGGTGCCGCTGGCGCAAGGCCGCTTCGATCTTGAAGACTATGTCGATTACGTCATCGAAATGCTGCACGTGCTGGGCGGCAACATGCATATCATCGCGGTGTGCCAGCCTTCGGTGCCGGTGGTGGCGGCGGTGTCCATCATGGAGGCCGAGCACGATCCCTACGTTCCGATCTCGATGACGCTGATGGGCGGCCCGATCGATACCCGGCGCAATCCGACCGCGGTCAACGACCTCGCCGCCGAGAAGGGCATCGCCTGGTTCCGCCGCAACGTCATCACCAAGGTGCCGTTCCCGCATCCGGGCGTGATGCGTGATGTCTATCCGGGCTTCCTGCAGCTCAATGGCTTCATCACCATGAACCTCGATCGCCACATGGACGCCCACAAGAAGCTGTTCAAGGATCTGGTGAAGGGCGATGGCGACCTGGTCGACAAGCACCGAGACTTCTACGACGAATATCTCGCCGTCATGGACCTGACCGCCGAGTATTATCTGCAGACCGTCGACACCGTCTTCATCAAGCACGCTTTGCCGAAGGGCGAGATGACCCATCGCGGCAAGCCGGTCGATCCGTCGAAGATCACCCGCGTGGCGCTGATGACGGTGGAAGGCGAGAACGACGACATTTCCGGTCTCGGACAGACCGAAGCGACGCATGCTTTGTGCAGTTCGATTCCCGACGATCGTCGTGTGCATTATGTGCAGAAGGGTGTCGGGCATTACGGCGTGTTCAACGGCTCGCGTTTCAAGTCGGAAATCGTGCCGCGAATCTCCGACTTCATGGTGTCGGCGGCAACTGTGACGCCTTCCTCGCTGCAGCGGCGGAATAAACGTTTGAATGGCGTGCATGAGATGCGTGCCGCTTCCGGGAGCCTCGGTAACCCTCTGAATTGGCCTAGGGAAGCCCGGATTCGAGGCTCTCATTCAAAGAATGAGTATTAGCTCAGTTCTTGGAGCGCCTCTTTGACGGTATTTTCGATCAATTTTTTTCACCCCAGCCCCTGCCGGTAGGGGCCGGTTCATCGGTCATCCCCTGTATATTGGGCAAATGATTTGTTTTTGCGCCGAGCGATTTCACTGGCGGCGGATGTGGCAGAATCCGGGCGAACTCCTGATCCCCGGACTTTCCGACATGGCCACCCGCGCCCTTCTTTACAGGCGGCCCGCCGAGCCAGCGAGACTTCTGGTCAAGCACGGCTCGCAAATCTATTCGGTCCGGCTGCGCCGGCATCGGCGCGCGCGGCGCTACACCTTGCGCATTCATCCAACCGACCGCGAAGCGATCCTGACGATGCCGCCGCGCGGCACGCTCGCCGAGGCCAGGGAGTTCGCGCAGGTGCATGGTGGCTGGATAGCTGCGCGGCTCGGCCGTTTGCCGAAGGCCGCACCGTTTCAGCCGGGCACGATTGTCCCGGTGCGCGGCGTTCCGCACCGGATCGTGCATCGGCCGGGGATGCGAGGCACGGTGTGGGCTGAAACGCGCGACAGCGGCGAGCGGATTCTCTGCGTGGCCGGAGCGGCCGAGCATGTCGAACGTCGCGTCCACGACTATATGAAGCGCGAGGTGCGCGCCGATCTCCAGGAAGCGGTGCAGGCCTGCGCCCAGGCGCTGGGCGTCAAGGTCAAGCGGCTGTCGATCCGCGATCAGTCGAGCCGCTGGGGCTCGTGCACGTCGGCGGGCTCGCTGTCGTTCTCGTGGCGGCTGATTCTGGCGCCGCCCTTCGTGCTGGATTATCTCGCCGCCCACGAAGTCGCGCATCTCGTCGAGATGAATCATTCGGTGCGGTTCTGGCGGGTGGTTGCGAGGATTTGTCCGTCAATGGATCGCGCCAAGAAATGGCTCGATACCAGCGGCAACGATTTGCACCGCTACGGCATCAGCGATTAGTCGGTATCGCCGTGGCTGCGCCTCAAGATGCTATCGTCCAGACACCATAGCGGGTCCATCGCTGCCTGCGACGCAATGCGGTTTGCCGCGGCCAGAATAGCAAAAGTTGGATTGCTATACGAAGTCGGATTCGCTCGCCTGTCGTAACAGGCGTCTGCCGCACGTTTTGGATGCATGATAGACAGTAATGACTCGGCCAGTTGCGACGACCGATCGCTTGCCAACGACGCGTTCAAACCTATGCAAGAGCTTCTTCAGGACGCGCTCTATCTCTTGATAGTCCTTATCGCGTACGAAATAGCCACCTTCGACCTCGGTGCCGATCAAAGCAATTAGCTCGATGTCCTCTAATGAGAGGCCGCGCTGTGCCATGCGAGAGGCCGCGTGACGGGTAATAGTAAGCGCTGTCACGTTGAAGTCTCCTCGCGAGCACCGTGCCCAATGCGCTTGAGCATCTCATTTCGAAACTCCTCGACCTTCTCTCGGACCCATTCGGCCCGCCGCTTGAAATTTACGGGGTCTCGGATTTCCTTCGGCATCTGATTCATCTCCATGTGACCTCGGAAAATGTGATCGGCCAAATCGGTGTCGCCATCGGTAAACTGCGCAGCGACGTCAGCACAGACGCGATAGATGGGATAATCGAAAGAACCGTAGCCCTCGAACGTATCCTCCTCGCCCATTTCAGCGGTAAGACTATGGAGATAAAGTGCGAACGGATTGTCCGTCCAGTCGTTGGGAGTTGAATAGTAGTCGATGGACTGCCCGAACAGATCGCGGTCCTCAATCGATTTACGTTCGGCGGCGATCTTGTCTTTGTAATCTTCGGAATCGGAGCCAATCAGGTGCCGCATCTTGGCTTCCAGTTTTCGCGCATTGTCACGCGCAATTTCGGCTTGCTGGAGGAGGTCTCGCCTTCTTCGCAGACTTGATTCTGCAGCCCAACAAAAAAGGAAGGGGGCGAGTTCAACGATGTCGGACTGCGGGACGTGGTAACGCTGGCCCACCAAAAACAAGGCGTTGAGCGTACTCGTCGTAATTGGAAAGGCGAGCTTTGACATCAGGAAAGGAGGATCATTGTCCGGCGCATCCGGAAGCCTCTCTTCTCCTGTAAGCACTGCTTGGCCGACTCCATAAACTCTTGCGAGTTTCCGGATGGTGTTCTCGCGGGAGCTTCCATGCCCTCCCTTTTCGAGCCGATGCAACGTTTGTTTGTTGATCTTGGCCTTTTCTGCCAACTGGTCCAGCGACCAGCCTTTGTTTGTTCTTAGCCGCTTAAGTACATCGGGGAGGATAGGGGGCATCGCAGCGATCTCCTTTGCCCCCATAATACCTATGGTTTTATCAGTTTTCAGTAGGCTTTATAAGACATTCACCTACTAACATTGGCAAATTGCGGGGATCGCGTAGGCTTTTCATTCATCTAATGCCTACGATGGAGATTTACACGGTTCAGTGGAACTCCGTTACCGCAAATTTCCGCGGCGTTCGCGGTAATGGATCGAGAGCCTCGAATTCCACCGACACTGCCGGGGCGGTCGTCGACAAGGATGGAATAGGTTTGCTGTTATTGCCGCGGTACAAAGTGTGGTTGCTCCGTACTGGCGGAGAGCGGTCGCAGGAAGAGTTTGCGCACACTGCGCCTACCGTCCGAACAGCCGATCCATCAGCCAGCCGTCCAGTCCGCTTGCTGCCTCCGGGCGCACCGATGCGCGCGTCGGCGCCGGCCGCGTGACGCCGTTGGCGGGTAAGGCATTGCCTGCTGGGATGCCGGCTGGCGGTGTGGCCTGGGCAAAGTTCGAGAACAAGCCGCCGCCTTGCGAATTGGGCAGGGCCGCTACCGGCACACCCTGATGGGCGGCCTTCATGAAGCGGGTCCAGACCTCGACGGGTAATCCGCCGCCGGTGGCCTTCCTGGTCGGTGAGTTGTCGTCATTGCCGAGCCAGACGCCGGTCACCAGGTTGGCGGTGTAGCCGATGAACCAGGCGTCGCGGAAATCCTGGCTGGTGCCGGTCTTGCCGGCGGCCATCCAGCCCGGAATCTCCGCCTTGCGCGCGGTGCCGCTGAGCAGCGTCTCCTGCATCATGGTGTTCATGGCAGCGACGTTGCGCGGCTCGATCACCTGGCCGAGCTGGTCGGCGGGCCTTTCGTACAGCACCTTGCCGTCGGCGGTGCGAATCCTGTTCACGACATGCGGTGCGACGCCGATGCCGCCATTGGCAAACGGCGCATAGGCGCCGACCAGTTCGGTGAGCGACACTTCCGAGGTGCCCAGTGCGATTGAAGCATTAGCTTCGAGCTTTGACGAAATGCCAAGCCGGTGTGCGGTTCGCACCACATTCTTGGCGCCGACTTCCAGCCCGAGCCGTACCGCCACCGTGTTAAGCGACATCGCCAGCGCCTGCGTCAATGTCACCGCGCCGAAATATTCGTGGCTGTAGTTCTCCGGCTTCCAGCCCTTGACGTCGAGCGGCGCGTCCTGCCGGATCGTCTCGGGCGTCAGGCCAGCTTCGATCGCGGTCAGATAGACGAACGGCTTGAACGCCGAGCCGGGCTGGCGCCTGGCGGTGACCGCGCGATTATACTGGCTCTCGGCGTAATTGCGCCCGCCCACCATGGCGCGCACCGCGCCATCGGGTGACATCGCCACCAGCGCGCCCTGGCTGACATTGAACTTCACGCTTTTCGCGGCCAGTTCGTCGATGATAGCGGTTTCGGCGACGGTCTGCAGTTTCGGATCGATCGAGGTTTCGACCACGATGTTCTGCTCGACCTGGCCGATCAGATCGTCGAGCACTTCGCCGATCCAGTCCGCGACATAGTTGACGGTGCCGGCACCGGCCGCCTTCACATTATACGAAGGATGCCCGATCGAGGCCTGCGCCTGCTCCTCGGTGATGAATTTGGAGTCCGCCATCGCGGCAAGCACGGTCCGCGCCCGCTTCTCGGCACCTTCGGGATTGCGGTTCGGCGCCAGCCGAGTCGGCGACTGGACCAGGCCGGCGAGCATTGCGGCTTCCGCGATCGTGACGTTCCTGGCGGATTTGCCGAAATAGCGTTGCGCGGCGGCCTCCACGCCATAGGCGCCGGAACCGAAATAGACCCGGTTGAGATAGAGTTCGAGAATTTCGGCTTTGGAATGCTTGCGCTCCAGCCACAGCGCCAATTCGACTTCCTGCAGCTTCCGCTGCAGCGTGCGCTCCTGCGTCAGGAACAGGTTCTTGGCGAGCTGCTGGGTCAGCGTCGAGCCACCCTGCGAAACACCGCGATGCACGATGTTGGCCAGGGCGGCACGCGCGATGCCCCAGGGATCGACGCCGTAATGCGAATAGAACCGGCGGTCTTCGATGGCGATGAAAGCCCTCGGCAAATAGGGCGGCAGATCCTTCAGCGCGACATTGGCGCCGGCCATTTCGCCGCGCGTCGCCAGCACACTGCCGTCGTAACCGACGATCTGGATGGTCGGCGGCCGTTTCGGGATTTCCAACGCCTGGATCGCCGGCAGATGCGCGCCGACATAGATGACGAGCCCGCCCAGCGCGATGACCGCCCACAGACCGAGCACCACGCCCCAATAGAACAGGCGTCCAATGCTGGCGCGTGCCCGGCCTTTCGATTTGCGCTTGCCGCTCGCCCGGCTCGCACGCGGCTTTCGCTCGCGCGGCGCTTCGTCGTCGGCATCATCATCGTCGGTGCGGCGTCGGGCGGATGATTTCTTCGGCGTGTCATCGTCGACTGCGACGCGATCCCGCGGATCGAGGCGCAATTCAGCGAGCGATGCGGCAAGCCCGAATTGCGGCTCCCGGCGTCCGCCGCTTTTCTTCTTGCCCCACGCCATACGCAAAACGCCCACGCCTTCAGGTGCGGCAGAGTAGCCGGATGGGTTTAAAGCCGTCTTAAGCGATGATTAATGCTGATGCGGTGAGGGGCGTGCAAACGCCTGATAGACCGCGATTTCAGGGTTCTTAACCCTACCGAACGTCCGTCATTCGAGCTGCGCACCGGGGCATGGCGAGACGTGAATCATTTTCAGGCGCCTGGAAAGCCGCAAAACGGGATGCATTGCGGCTCAGGTGGCCTTGCTCCGGTCGTCGCTATAAGGCAGCCATTGGAAAATTTTGGAGCCTGCGTTGCGGTCGCGGAGATTTTTCGGATCGGCAATAATCTTGAGTTCCATGAAACTCTCGGTCCGTCGCCTTGGCGTATCGTCAAATCCGTCGTCGTATTCAACCATCGCACAAACGACGATTCTTTTTCTTCGCCCAGGCCGCTTGCAGTTGTTCGATCTTCACGCCAAATCCGGAGATAGCGCCGGTCAGTCCACTCCCGATATAGCCAACCCCAACGTAGGGACTCTGCGGAATATCGCTAAAAAGATTGACCGGAACCGGCCGCGAGACATCGACTTCCTCGAACTTGCTCCAGCCGTTTACCCGCAGCGCCGGAAGCCTGCCGCCATTCTTGATGATTGGACGGACGTTGACATGCGTGACGGTCTGCAGACCATTGGGATCGGGAGCACTCAAGCCGACTGCAACCTCGCAATCATGGGCGCTGAGGCGGGCACGCTCGACCGATTTAAGCGCCCGGTCGGCCATATCGGCGGATTTCTGAGCCGCCCCCACGGCGGCTTCGACTGCCGCGATAGATCGCTTCATATCGTCGGACTGGATTTGGGCGGTTCGCGCGAGCCCTCTGGTGGCAGCGAACAGCGTATAGGTGAAAACGGCGATCAGCGCCGCAGTAACGGCATCACGGTATGCGTAAAGGACTTGCCCGCCGCAGCGGACACAGGCCGCGGCGATTTGGCTGAAAGAAAGAACGGATGCCGGCGGATTTTCCGTTGCCCGCTCGCTCCTGGCCGTTGTCTGGTTCTCCATGCAGTCTTGAAAAGACGATGCGGTGGTCAGAATCAAAATCGTGCCCAGAATGCAAATGAGAAGCGAAAAATATCGGAGCGCTGTCAGCATCCCTGCACCGGCTTCGGCCCACCCGCCTGGATCAAGCGGGCGAGTCGCTGGACGAAAAGATAGAAAAATCAAATCCTTATCGCATGGTTTCGAAACAATCCAGCCCTGCGGGGAAGAGCTGGATTGTTTCGGGTCGCCTGCCATCGGGCGCGTGTTGGCGCGACCCGATGGCTTGCAAGAACGATCCAGCTCAACCGGCAGCGCCGGTGTCCTCAAGGATCGGGCCGAACAGCTCCCAACGCTCGCCGTTGAACTTCATCATCTGCAACTGCTTGTTGACCCGGTAGTCGTCCGGCGTGGTGTTGGCGCGGATTCCGGGCAGTGCCAGGTCGAGTTCGACGTTCTTCAGGCTGGTGGCCTGCTTCATGATGTTCTCGCGGGTCAGATCATCGCCGCACTTCTCGAGTACGTAAATCATCAGTTGCGAGGTTGAATAGCCATAGGAGTTGAAGCTCGAATCCTTGTCGCCGTCCGGATAATACTTCGCCATGAACTCGAAATACTTCTTCATGCCGGCGTCGTCCTTCCAGGTCGGATCGAGCGGATCCTTGCCGTAGTTGACACTGATCACGCCCTTGGAGGCCTCGAGTCCCGCCGGCTTCATGACAGCGCCGACCGAGGTGGCGTTGATGTCGAGGATGTGCACTGGGTGCCAGCCGAGTTCGGCGATCTTCTTGATCGCTTGCGCCGCCTGTTTCGGCGTCGTCGCGCTAAAGAACAGATCGGCGCCGCTGTCCTTGATCTTGAGAATCTGCGAATCGACGGTGGGGTCGGTGACTTCGTAGGACGCTTCCGCCACCACCATCTTGGCCGCCTTGTCGCCAAGGCCGGCCTTGATGCCGTTCAGATAGTCTTTGCCGAGGTCATCGTTCTGATAGAGGATTCCGATCTTGGCATTCGGGTATTCCTTGATGATGTACTGGCCATAGATGCGGCCTTCGACGAAATAGTTGGGATTGAACCCCATCGTCCACGGGAAGTTCTTCGGGTCGGTGAACTTGGAGGCGCCGGTGGCGGCGAACAGTTGCGGGACCTTCTTCTGGTTGAGGTACTTCTGCACGGCCGCGTTCGAGGGCGTGCCGAGCAGCTGGAAGGTCAGCAGCACTTCGTCGCTCTCGACCAGCTTGCGCACCTGTTCAACCGCTTTCGGCGGCGAATAAGCGTCGTCATACTGGATCAGATTGATCTTGCGACCGTTCACGCCACCCTTATCGTTGATCATTTTCATATAGGCAGCCTGCGTCTTGCCGATCGTGGCATAGGCGGAAGCCGGTCCGCTGAACGGATTGGTCTGGCCGAGCTTGATCTCGGTGTCGGTCGCGCCGGGGTCATATTTCTTTTGCGCGTAGGCCTGCGATGCCGACAGCGCGATGGCAAGCGCCGTCGCGGTGGCCAGATGCAAAATACCGTTCCTCATGTCGCTGTTTTCCTCATGTGATTGATTGCCGCCGACGGTCTTGTCCGGAAGGTATTGTCCCGGTCCTTCGCGGACGCCATCGCTGGCAAGATACTGGATGAACGGATATCGCATTGCAAGACAATGCCTGCCGACAGGGTGAACGTCTCACGCCAGCCAGAGCAGAATGAGCGCAATCGCGGCGGGCGCCGCCTGAACATACAGAATCCTGCGGCTGACGGTCGCAGCGCCGTACATACCGGCCACGATCACGCACAGCAGAAAGAACGTCTTGATCTGAAATGCAAAGCCGGGGGCGCCCTGAATCAGCCCCCAGACCAGGCCGGCGGCGAGAAAGCCGTTATAGAGACCCTGGTTGGCGGCGAGCACGGCGGAATCGTTCGCCTTTTCGATCGAATTGCGGAAAGTTTTCAGCCCCAGGGGTTTGGTCCAGAGAAACATCTCCAGAACGAGAAAATAGACATGCAATGCCGCGACCAGCGCCACCAGAATATTGGCGATCCAGATCATGTTGCGGTCCCCCCAGACACGACAGCCGGATTTCGGGTGGACGCTAGCACGGTTCGCCGGAAAAGTCCGACGGTCGCTTTTGCAAGGTGAGATGACGCCGCCATGAGTGCGAAACATCCCGAATCGATTCGGCCTCGACCGGCTGGAGACACCGATCGGAACCGCCTTGCTGGTGACCGATGCCGACGGCGTGCTCCGTGCGCTGGATTGGGAGGATTACGAGCCGCGCATGAAAGAGCTGCTGCGGCTTCAATACGGCGCGGTCGCTTTGCAAGACGCCCGCGCGCCAAAGACCATGCGAGAGGGCCCTGACAGGATATTTCAAGGGCGATCTCGATTCACTCAAGACGATTCGGTGGCGTGTCGCAGGCACACCGTTCCAGCGCAAGGTCTGGACCGCACTACCGGGGATTCCGGCGGGTACAACGATGAGCTATGGCGCGCTGGCGGCGAAACTCGGTGCGCCAAAAGCGATGCGCGCGGTCGGACACGCCAACGGTTCGAATCCGATCAGCGTGGTGGTGCCCTGCCATCGCCTGATCGGCGCAGGCGGTTCGCTGGTCAAATATGGCGGCGGACTGGAGCGGAAGCGCTGGCTGCTGGAGCATGAAGGGGTGGAGTTGAAGGCGAAGGCGTGATCCCTCACCTGTCGCCCCGGCCTTGAGCCGGGGCCCATACGCCGTGTCCTATCGTTCGAAGCGTTGTAGCAGACGCCTTCGCCTAACAACTACCGCCGCGGAGTATGGGTCCCGGCTCAAGGCCGGGACGACGTTGAAATATCTGCAACCTACGCCGCGGGCTGCGCCACGCTCTCTTCATTGGCGAGCAGGTGGATCAGCGCGCTCTTGATCGCGGCCTGCCGCGTCGGCGCGTTGATCTGGGCGCCGAGCAGATCGGTGACGTAGAACACGTCACGGGCGCGCTCGCCGAAGGTCGCGACATGCGCGGATGCGATATTAAGGTTCAGTTTCGAAATCGACGTCGTGAGCTGGTAAAGCAGCCCCGGCCGGTCGAGGCCGGACACCTCGACCACGGTGTAGCGGTCCGACCACTGGTTGTTGATGATCACTTCCGGTTCGACCACGAAGGGGCGTGCCTTGCCGCGTGTCGCGGCGCGCTTGGCCACCACTTCGGGCAGGCGCAATTTGCCTTCGAGCACGTCTTCGATCATCTCGCCGATCCGGGTCGCGCGGCGCCCCTCGTCCTCGTCGCGGTCGTATTCCCTGCTGATGGCGACGGTATCGAGCGCGCGCCCGTCCGTGGTGGTATAGATCTGCGCATCGACGATATTGGCGCCCGCGGAGGCGCAGGCGCCGGCGATGATCGACAGCAGCCAGGGATGATCCACCGCCAGAATCGTCAGCTCGGTGACGCCGCGCGCCTCGTCGAAGCCGACATTGATCGCGAGCTTGTGGCCGGCCTGTTCGCTGGCGCGCAGGAAGCGCGCCTGGCGGATCTTGCGCGGCAGTTCGACCTTGAGCCAGTACGCCGGATAATGCCGCGCGATATAGGCGTTGAGTTCCGGCTCCGGCCATTCGGTGAAGGCGGCGCGAAATTCCGCCTGCGCCACCGCGATGCGCTGGGCGCGATTGACCTCGGAGAAGCCGCCGGTCAGCACCGGTTCGGTTTCGTAATATAATGTGCGCAATAATTGCGCTTTCCAGCCATTCCAGACGCCGGGACCGACGCCCCTGATATCGGCCGTGGTCAGGATCGTCAGCAGCTTCATCTGTTCGACCGACTGCACGACGGCAGCGAAATTCTCGATGGTCTTGCGGTCCGAGAGGTCGCGCGATTGCGCCACCGTGGACATGGTCAGATGCTGCTCGATCAGCCAGGCCACGAGTTCGGTGTCGGCGGCGTTGAACCCAAGCCGCGGACACAGCCGCCGCGCCACTTTGGCGCCCGCGATCGAGTGATCCTCGGGCCGGCCCTTGGCGATGTCGTGCAGCAGCGTGGTGATGTAGATCACCGCGCGATGCTCGGGCCGGATTTTGCGCATCAAGTCGCTGGCGACGATGAATTCGTCGTTGCCGCCCCGCTCGATCTCCTGCAGGTAACCGACACAGCGCAACAGATGCTCGTCGACCGTGTAGTGGTGATACATGTTGAACTGCATCATCGACACGATCTTGCCGAAGGCTCGGATGAAGTGACCGAGCACCCCGGTCTCGTTCATGCGCCGCAGCACGATTTCGGCATCGTTCGACGTCAGGATCTCCATGAATAGCCGGTTGGCTTCCGGGTTCTCGCGCAGTTGCGTGTTGATCAGTTTCAGCGACCGCGTCACGGTGCGCATGGCATCGGGATGGAACGCGAGATTGTTTTTCTGCGCCAGCCGGAAAATCCGGATCAGGTTGACCGGGTCGTGCTTGAAGACATCGGGCATCGCCAGATTGATGCGATTGTTGTCGACGATGAATTCGTCGCTGTCCGGCACCCGCCGCCGGTTGGTGCTTGGCCGCAAGCGCGCCATCATCCGGCTCAATACCGGCGCCGGCTTGGCCTGCTGGTCTTCCAGCTTGGCGCACAGGATCGCGGTGAGATCGCCGACGTCCTTGGCGACCAGGAAATAGTGCTTCATGAAGCGTTCGACATCCTGCATGCCGGGATGCGAGGTATATCCCAGCCGGATGGCGATCTCGCGCTGGATGTCGAACGACAGCCGTTCCTCGGCTCTGCCCGAAAAGAAATGGATATTGCAGCGCACCGACCACAGGAAATCGGCGCAGCGGCGAAAGGTGCGGTATTCCTGCGCGTCGAACACGCCGCGTTCCACCAGTTCATCGCTCTCGCGCACGCGGTAGACATATTTCGCGATCCAGAACAGCGTGTGCAGGTCGCGCAGGCCGCCCTTGCCGTCCTTGACGTTGGGCTCGACCAGATAGCGCGATTGCCCGGCGCGGCGATGCCGTTCCTCGCGCTCGGCGAGCTTGGCGGTGACGAATTCGGCCGCGGTGCCCTGCACGACCTCCTTGTCGAAGCGCGCCACCAGTTCGTCGTAGAGCGGCTGGTCGCCGGTCAGGAACCGGGTCTCGAGGATCGCGGTGCGGATCGTCATGTCGCCGCGCGCCTGACGGATCGACTCATCGACCGAACGGGTGGCGTGGCCGACCTTCAGTCCCATGTCCCACAGGCAATACAGAATGACTTCGGCGACCTGTTCGCCCCAGGCGGTTTGCTTGTAGGGCAGGATGAACAGGAGATCGATGTCGGATTCCGGCGCCATCAGCCCGCGGCCATAACCGCCGGTGGCGACAACCGCCATGCGTTCGGCGCCGGACGGGATCGGCGAGTGATAGAGATGGCGCGTCGCCGCGGCGTACAGGATGCGGATGATTTCGTCCTGGACGAAAGACAGCCGCTCGGCGCAACGCCGTCCGTGACGATCCTTCAGCAGCACCGCCTGCGCCACCGCGCGGGCCGCGGTCATTTCGGCCTTCAGCAATTGCGTCACGGCCGAGCGGAACAGATCCTCGCGTCCGCCGTGTTTGTCGGCGAGCGCATCGACCGCCGCGGCGATCCGCACGCTGTCGAAACGTTCGTCGGCCTCTGGCTTGGCTGGCGCCACTATGCTGTCCATCACCTACCCGGATATCGGACGGCGCCGACGCTGTCACGGGACTTTCTGAGGTAACAGTAGGTCCATGCTGCAATGCCCGTCCTTTGCAGCAAAGTCGTTCTCACTGCGTCGGATTGGGAGCATGTATTTTCCTGTTGACGAGCGCACTTAACTCATTGAGATAACACGGTGTTTTCTGGAGGGGGATGGGCGGATGTCCAGGATTTCACGGCGCGCATTGGTTGCCGGTATCGCTATCGCGGCGTTGGTGCCCGGCGCCAGCTATGCTGCCGACGCACTCAAGGAGATTCACATCGATTGGGCGACCTACAATCCGGTGTCGATGATCCTCAAGCAAAAGGGCCTGCTTGGAAAAGGAATTCGCCAAGGACGGCATCGGTATCGTCTGGGTGCAATCGGCCGGCTCCAACAAGGCGCTCGAGTTCCTCAATGCCGGCTCGATCGATTTCGGTTCGACCGCCGGTTCCGCGGCGCTGGTCGCCAGGATCAACGGCAATCCGATCAAGTCGATCTATGTATTTTCGCGCCCCGAATGGACCGCGCTGGTCACGACCAAGGATTCGAAGATCGCAACGGTCGCCGATCTCAAGGGCAAGCGCGTCGCGGTGACGCGCGGCACCGATCCGCATATTTTCCTGGTGCGCGCGCTGCTCGATGCCGGCCTGAGCGAAAAGGACATCACGCCGGTGCTGCTGCAGCACGCCGACGGCAAGACCGCGCTGATCCGCGGCGACGTCGATGCCTGGGCGGGCCTCGATCCGATGATGGCGCAGGCCGAGATCGAGGACGGCGCCAGGCTGTTTTTCCGCAAGGCCGATGCCAACACCTGGGGCATCCTCAATGTCCGCGAGCAGTTCCTGAAGGACTATCCGGACGTGGTCCGCCGCGTGCTCGCGACTTACGAGGAAGCGCGCAAATATTCGCTGGCGAATTACGACGACCTGAAGAAGACCTTCATCGCCGTCACCAAACTGCCGGACGCGGTGGTCGACAAGCAGCTCAAGGAGCGCACCGAACTGACCCACAGCCGGATCGGCGCGCCGCAGCGCGAATCCATCCTCGCCGCGGGCATCGCGCTGCAGCAGGCCGGCGTGATCGACGCCAAGGTCGACGTCAAGGCAACGCTGGATGCGCTGATCGACGACCAGGTTCCGCTGCCGACGAATTGAGTACCGTTGTCCCTCCCCCTTGAGGGAGAGGGTCGGCACGCATGCGCGAAGCGATCGAGACGGGTGGGGTGCGTCTCGCAACTTGGCACTGTCGGAGTAGAGACCGTCACCCATCCGCGCTCGTTCATTCGCGTCGACCCTGCTCCCACAAGGGGAGAGGTAAGGAGTCCGCCACCTTGCATTCCCTCGCAAGACGCGTCTTTGCTATGGCCATGACGGTTGAACTGCCCGCGCTTGAACAGACCGAACCGGTCGCGTCGCGCGCGGCATCCGGCCGGCTTGCGGCGTTTCGCGCGGCCGGCGCTGGGGCTGCTGCTGCCGGTCGGGCTGGCGCTGGCCTGGGAAATCATCGTCTGGCTCGGATTTTCCAACGGGCGGCTGGTGCCGCCGCCGACGAAGATATTCGCGACCATCCTGGAACTGGCGCGCAGCGGCGAGCTCGCGCGGCATATCGTGGCGACGCTGACGCGGGTGGTCGCGGGCTTCGGCCTCGGCGTGATCGCCGGCACGGTGCTCGGCGCGGTCTCCGGCTATTGGGGGCTGGCGCGCCGGCTGCTCGATCCCACCGTGCAGGCGCTGCGCGCCATTCCGTCGATCGCCTGGGTGCCGCTGTTCATCCTGTGGCTCGGCATTTTCGAAACCTCGAAGATCGTGCTGATCGCGGTCGGGGTATTCTTCCCGGTCTATCTCGGCGTGATGGGCGCGATCCTGTCGGTCGATCGCAAGATCGTCGAAGTCGGCCGCACGTTTCGCCTGAGCGGACCGGCGATGATCCGGCGCATCCTGCTGCCGGCGGTGCTGCCGGCCTATGTCGTCGCGTTGCGCGTCGGTCTCGGGCTGGGCTGGATGTTCGTGGTCGCCGCCGAATTCATGGGCGCGTCCGAAGGGCTCGGCTATCTCCTGATCGACGGCCAGCAACTCGGCAAGCCCGCGCAAATCCTGGCGGCGATCGTGATCTTCGCCATTCTCGGCAAGACCACCGACTGGCTGATCGAGATCGGCTTCCGCGCCGCTGTTGCGCTGGCAGGATGCGTTCGGCCGCCAGAGCGGAGCGGCCTGATGCTGGTGCTCGATCGATTGGGCAAGATCTATCCCAACGGCGTCAATGCGCTGGAGCGCTTTTCCGCCGACATCAGGCTCGGCGAAATCGTCGCCATCATCGGCGGCTCCGGCTGCGGCAAGTCGACATTGCTGCGCGCCATCGCCGGGCTCGACCGCGCCACCTCGGGCGCGGTGACGCTCGACGATATCGCGATCTCGGCGCCGCATGCGAAAATCGGCATCATCTTTCAGGAGCCGCGCTTGCTGCCCTGGCTCAGCGTCGCCGACAATATCGGCTTCGGCCTGTCGGAACTGCCGGCCGCACTCCGCCGCGAGAAGGTCGCGACCGCGCTGGCGCGGGTCGGCCTTGCCGACAAGGCCGATGCCTGGCCGCGCGAACTGTCCGGCGGGCAGGCGCAGCGCGTCGCGATTGCGCGCGCGCTGGTGCCGCAGCCGGAAGTGCTGCTGCTCGACGAGCCGTTCTCCGCGCTCGATGCCTTCACGCGCCGGGATTTGCAGGATCATCTGCTCGACCTCTGGGCCGATACGCGGCCGACGCTGGTGCTGGTGACGCATGATGTCGACGAGGCCGTGGTGCTGGCCGACCGCGTCCTGGTGATGCGGCCGCGGCCGGGCCGGCTGTTCGAGGAGATCAGGATCAATCTGGCGCGGCCGCGCGACCGCAATTCGCCGCACTTCGACAATTTCAAGCGCCGCGTGCTGACCGCGCTGGATCGCTCGCTCGACCGCAACGTGCCCGATGCCGATCCGAAATCGACGGCGGGCGAGGCGATGTGGTGGTGACATCCGCGCCGATTACGCACTACATCCGCGCTGTACAAATATCCGGGAGAGAAGAAAATGGACGCCGCCGAACTCCGCGCCACGCAGGCCCCGATCAAGGATCGCTACAAGTCCGATCCGAAGGCCGCGATGATCACGCTGAAAGCCAAGGGCTCGATCGACAACGAAGGCATCGCCTGCAAGGTCGAGACCGGCCGCGCGCTGGCGGTCGCCGGCCTGCATCCCGCCACCGGCGGATCCGGACTTGAATTGTGTTCCGGCGACATGCTGCTGGAAGCGCTGGTGGCCTGCGCCGGCGTGACGCTGAAATCGGTGGCGACCGCCATCGAGGTGCCGCTGAAGACCGGCGATCGTCACCGCCGAAGGCGATCTCGATTTCCGCGGCACGCTCGGCGTCGACAAGGAAGCGCCGGTCGGCTTTGCCGAAATCCGCCTGCGCTTCGACGTCGACACCGCCGGCGCCGCAGGACAAGCTCGATCTGCTGCTGAAACTCACCGAGCGCTATTGCGTGGTCTACCAGACCATCAAGAACGGCCCGAAGGTTTCGGTGTCGATGCAGCGGGTGTGAGAGTTGTCGTTACCCTCCCCTTGAGGGGGAGGGTCGTCCACGTGGAACGCGCGGGGGTGGGATGACGGTCTCTCGCTTCGGACAGCGCTGATTGGACGGCTTTCACCCCACCCCGATACGCTCGTGGTTCATGGGTCCCGGCGCCTTCGCCTCCGGGACGACGGTATGAGAAATGTCCCCCGAACTCATCTTCATCCTGACGCTCGCGCTGCGCATGGCGATCACGGCCGCGTTCGTGGTGTCGGCATCCGTGATCACCGAGCGCTCCGGCCCGGTGATCGGCGCGCTGGTGGCGACGTTGCCGATTTCGGCGGGGCCTTCTTACGTGTTCCTCGCGCTCGATCACGATGCGGCGTTCATTGCCGAGGGCGCGCTGGCGAGCCTGCCGATCAATGCCGCGACGATCTTCCTGGCGTTGATCTATGTCGTGCTGGCGCAGCGTCACAATGCGCTGGTCAGCTGGGGCGGCGGCGCCGTCGTCTGGATCGCGATTGCCGCGCTGTCGCGAACGATCCACTGGTCGCTGGCCGAGTGGCGTTGCCGCCAATATTGTCGCGTTCGCCATCTGCATTCCGCTGCTCAGCCGCTACAGGCACGTCAAGATGCCGCTGATCACGCGCCGCTGGTACGACATCCCGTTGCGCGCCGCACTGGTCGCGACACTGGTGGCAACCGTCGTGACGCTGTCGGGCTGGGTCGGTCCCGTCATCAGCGGCATCATCGCGCTGTTCCCGGTGGTGTTCAGCAGCATGATGCTGATTCTGCATCCGCGCATCGGCGGACCGGCGACCGCGGCGGTCATCGCCAATGGCGGCTGGGGCCTGCTCGGGTTCGGCATGGCGATCGCGGTGATGCATGTCGCGGTTTTGCGCTTCGGCTCCGCGGTGGGCCTGAGCCTCGGGCTTGCGACCTGCGTGATGCTGGAATCTGGCGCTGTGGTGGATCGGGCGGAGGACGGGTGGTGCGTTGTAGCCTGGGTGAGCGAAGCGAACCCGGGGCCGGTGCATCAACTCGTCATACCTTCGCCGGGTTTCGCTTCGCTCATCCGCGGCTACGAAGTCTTCGGCAGCTTCGCCTTCAACGCATACAGCGCTTCCAGCGCGTCGCGCGGCGACATCTCGTCGGGATGCAACGCCTTCAGCGCCTCGATCAGTTTTTCCGCCTCGCTCGGCGGGGCCGGTTCGGCCGCGGCGCGCGAGGGCACCGCGAACAGCGGCAGATCGTCGGCCAGCGCGCGCGCGGTCTGGCCGCGGTCCTGCGCTTCCAGTTTCGCCAGCACCGATTTGGCGCGCGCGATCACCGGCGCGGGCAGGCCTGCGAGCTTCGCGACCTGGATGCCGTAGGAGCGGTCGGCCGATCCCGGCAGCACTTCGTGCAGGAACACCACGTCGCCCTGCCATTCCTTGACCCGCACCGTGGCGTTGAACAGTCGCGGCAGCTTGGCCGAGAGCGCGGTCAGTTCATGATAATGCGTGGCGAACAGCGCGCGGCAACGATTGGCTTCATGCAGATGCTCGATCGCCGCCCATGCGATCGACAGGCCGTCGAAGGTCGCGGTGCCCCGGCCGATTTCGTCGAGGATCACCAGCGAGCGCTCGCTGGCCTGATTGAGGATGACGGCGGTCTCCACCATCTCCACCATGAAGGTGGAGCGTCCGCGCGCCAGATCGTCGGCGGCGCCGACCCGCGAGAACAGCCGGTCGACGATGCCGATCCGCGCCCGCGCCGCCGGCACGAAGCTGCCGATCTGCGCCATCAGCGCGATCAGCGCGTTCTGGCGCAGGAAGGTCGATTTGCCCGCCATGTTGGGGCCGGTGATCAGCCAGATCTGGCCGGAGGTTTGGCCCGGCCCCGGCGACAGATCGCAGGCATTGGCGATGAACGGCTGGCCGTCGCGCTTCAGCGCCTGTTCGACCACCGGATGCCGGCCGCCTTCGATGGCAAAGCCGAGCGAGGCATCGACCTCGGGCCGGACATAATTGTCGTCGACCGCGAGCTTCGCCAGCGCGGTCGCGACATCGAGCAGCGCGAAGGCATGCGCCGCGGCGCGCAGATCGTCGCTGGCGGCGATGACCATCGCGCTGAGCCGCTCGAAGATTTCCAGCTCCAGCCCGAGCGCGCGGTCGCCGGCATTGGCGATCCTGGCTTCGATCTCGCCGAGTTCGGAGGTCGTGAAGCGGACCTGGCCGGCCAGCGTCTGGCGATGGATGAAGGTGGCGTTGAGCGGCGGCGCCATCAGTTTGTCGCCATGCTGCGCCGTCACCTCGACGAAATAGCCGAGCACGTTGTTGTGGCGGATCTTGAGGCCCTTGACGCCGGTCTCGTCGGCGTAGCGCGCCTGCATCGCGGCGACGACGAGGCGCGAGGCGTCGCGCAGGTTGCGGGTCTCGTCCAGCGCGGCCTCATAGCCTTCGCGAACGAAGCCGCCGTCGCGCTTGATCAGCGGCAATTGCTCGGCCAGCGCGCGTTCGAATTCGCGCGCGAGGTCGCGCGAGGGACGGCGCAACGCCTCCATGACGGCGGCGATTTCCTGCGGCGGATCGCTCAGTCCTGCGAGCTGCGCCAGCGCGGCATCGGCGGCGAGGATGCCGTCGCGCAAGCCGGCGAGATCGCGCGGGCCGCCGCGTCCGACCGACAGCCGCGCCAGCGCGCGCGACATGTCGGGGGCGCTGCGCAGCGTGGTGCGGAGTTCGTCGCGAAGGCGCTGTGTCCGCGACAAAGGCGGCGACCGCGTCGAGCCGCCGCGCGATCGCCGCGCTGTCGGTCAGCGGCGCGGCGAGCCGTTGCGCGAGAAGACGCGAGCCGGCCGCGGTGACGGTGCAGTCGATCGCGTCGAGCAGCGATCCGCGCCGCTCGCCGGCGAGCGTCCGCGTCAGTTCGAGATTGGCGCGGGTGGCGGGATCGATCGCCATGGTGGTGCCGGCGGCTTCGCGCGACGGCGGCGACAGCGGCGGGCGCTTGCCGATCTGGGTGCGGTCGATATAGGTGACGGCGGCGGCGGCGGCCGTGGCTTCCAGCCGCGACATCGCGCTGAGGCCGTCCATGGTGGCGACCGCGAAATAATCGCACAGCCGCCGCTCGGCGGTGGCGCTGTCGAACACGTCGCGGGTCAGCGGCGTCACCGCCGGCAATTCGCGCAAGCATCGGCCCCAGGTCGGGATCGCCATAGAGCGCGTCGGTGACGATGACTTCATTGGGATTGATGCGCGCCAGCGTCGCCGCCAATTCGCCGGTCGCGCATTCGGTGACGATGAATTCGGAGGTGGAAATATCGATCCAGGCAAGCCCGATGCGGTCGCCGCCCGACGAGCCGCGCGCCCGCGCGATCGCCAGCAGATAATTGTTGGTCCTGGCGTCGAGCAGCGTGTCTTCGGTCAGCGTGCCCGGCGTGACCAGCCGCACCACGTCGCGGCGCACCACGCTCTTGTTGCCGCGCTTCCGCGCCGCGGCCGGATCCTCCATCTGTTCGCAGACCGCGACGCGGTGACCGGCGCGATCAGGCGATGCAGATAATCGTCGGAGCGCTCCACCGGCACGCCGCACATCGGGATATCCAGGCCCTGATGCTTGCCGCGCTTGGTCAGCACGATGCCGAGCGCGCGCGAGGCGATCTCGGCGTCCTCGAAGAACAGCTCGTAGAAATCGCCCATCCGGTAGAACAGCAGCAGCCCGGGATTGGCGGCCTTGATCTCGAGGTACTGTTCCATCATCGGCGTCACGCGCGCGGTCGCTGGCCGTCGGCGGCGAGGCTGGAGCGTCCGGAGGTCTGGCCGGGAAACGGATTGCTCGGATCGTCATCGGATCCGGCAAACTACAAAATTTCAGCCTGCGATCCTACTGGTTTGCCCCGGCCATCCGTGTTTTCCACCGTCAGATTGATCCTGCACGCGCGGCCGCGACATCCTACAAAGCGTCTGACCGCATCGATTCCTGCGGCGGCCTTCTAAGACTCGCAGCCAACAAGCCGTCGGGCAAAGTCCTCAGGGAGAGATTCGATGGGTGATGTATTTGTGTGCGATGCCGTCCGGACCCCGATCGGCCGCTTCGGCGGTGCGCTGGCCAAGGTGCGCGCCGACGATCTGGCGGCGACGCCGATCAAGGCGCTGATGGCGCGGCATCCCGAGCTCGACTGGGCCGCGGTCGATGAAGTCTATTTCGGCTGCGCCAACCAGGCCGGCGAGGACAACCGCAACGTCGCGCGCATGGCGCTGCTGCTGGCGGGCCTGCCGGAATCGATTCCCGGCCTCACGCTCAACCGGCTCTGCGCGCTCGGGCCTCGATGCCGTCGGCGCGGCGGGCCGCGCGATCCGCGCCGGCGAGATCGAACTTGCCATCGCCGGCGGCGTCGAATCCATGACGCGCGCGCCGTTCGTGATGGGCAAGGCGCCGGAAGCGTTTTCGCGCTCGGCCGATATCTTCGACACCACCATCGGCTGGCGCTTCATCAACCCGCTGATGAAGGCGCAATACGGCGTCGATTCCATGCCGGAGACCGGCGAGAACGTCGCCGAGGAATTCCAGGTGTCGCGCGCCGATCAGGATGCGTTCGCGATCCGCTCGCAGCAGCGCGCCGGAAAGGCGATTGCGTCGGGCTATTTCGCCGAGGAAATCACGCCGGTGATCGGTGCCCGGCGGCAAGGCCGGTCCCGTCACGGTCGACAAGGACGAGCATCCGCGTCCCGAAACCACGCTCGAAGGCCTCGCCAAGCTGAAGCCGATCGTGCGCAATCCCGGCACGGTGACCGCCGGCAACGCGTCCGGCGTCAATGACGGCGCGGCGGCGATGATCCTCGCCTCCGAAGCCGCGGTGAAGAAGCACGGCCTGACGCCGCGCGCGCGGATTCTCGGCCTTGCCTCGGCCGCGGTGCCGCCGCGCATCATGGGCATCGGCCCGGTGCCGGCGACGCGCAAGCTGATGGAGCGGCTGGGACTGAAGATCAGCGATTTCGATCTGATCGAGCTCAACGAGGCCTTTGCCTCGCAGGGCATCGCGTGCTTGCGCCAGCTCGGCGTCAAGGACGATGCCGATTTCGTCAATCCGCATGGCGGCGCCATCGCGCTCGGCCATCCGCTCGGCATGAGCGGCGCGCGGCTGGCGATGACGGCGGTGCATGGCATGGAAAAGCGCGGCGGCAAGCGCGCGCTGGCCACCATGTGCGTCGGCGTCGGCCAGGGCGTCGCGATGGCGATCGAGAAGCTGAACTGACAACGTCAGCGCGTTTTCGAGCGCAAGTGGATACCGGTATCGCGTTAAGAAAACGCGTCGGTGATACTAGAGCCCCGGTCGAGCCGGTCGAAAACGGGTGCTATGGCGATTCCTGGCTCTACTCGATCACCGCATGGTCCGGCGCCATCGACTGCTTGCGCAGCGCGGCCTTGCTGAGCCGATCATGAACGCCAGCGGGATCGCGCAGAGCGTGATGATCATGACCATCTGGTAGTCCCGTGCGAAAACGCGATGATCTGCGCCTGGATCGTGCACCATCGCGTCCGCCAGCGCGCGGCCGCCGTCGGAATTCAGGTCGATCATGCCGCGGACATCCGGCATCTGCAGCGCGTGGTTGAACGGGTTGATGTGCTCGGACAGCACCGCATAGACGCGGCGGCCGCCCTCGGTCAGTTGCGCGATCACGATGGAGATGCCGATCGAACTCGCGACATTGCGCAGCAGCGTCAGCATCGAGGTGCCGTCGGTGCGCAGATGGTTGGGCAGCGTCAGGAACGCCACCGTGCTCAGCGGCACGAACACCAGCCCAAGGCCGAAACCCTGCGCGATGCTGACGACGATGATGGTCGGAACGTCGGTCTGGTCGGTCCAGCCGGTCATGAAGAACAGCGACAGCGACATCAGCGCCAGTCCGCTGATGATCAGCGTCCGCGCCTCGATATATTTCATGACGCGGCCGACCAGCATCATCGCGACGAAGGTGCCGAAGCCGCGGGTCGCCAGCAGCAGGCCCGCGGTCAGGATCGGATAGCCGATCACGTTCTGCAGATAGGGCGACGACAGCGCCATGGTCGAATACAGCACCAGCCCCATCACCGCCATGAAGACGCAGCCGCTGACGAAATTGCGGTCCTTGAAGATCGCAAACTGGATGAACGGCTTGGCGGTCGTGAACGAATGCGCGAAGAAATAATAGAAGCCGACGATCGAGACGATGCCCTCGACGATGATCTCGTTGGATTCGAGCCAGCCGAGCTGCTCGCCGCGGTCCAGCGCCAGCTGCATCGAGCCGATGCCGATCGCCAGCGCGGCGAAGCCGAACCAGTCGAAGCGCAGTTCGGTGTTCTGTTTGGTCTCGTCCATGAACACCATCAGCCCGGCCACGGTGACGATGCCGAACGGGATGTTGACGAAGAATACCCAGTGCCAGGAATAGGTCTCGGTCAGCCAGGCGCCGAGCGACGGTCCCATGATCGGGCCCATCATCACGCCCATGCCCCAGATCGACATCGCCTTGGCGCGCTCATGCAGCGCGTAGGAGTCCAGCATCACCGCCTGCGACAGCGGCACCAACGCCGCGCCGAACACGCCCTGCAGCAGGCGGAACAGCACCATCTGGTTGATGTCCTGCGCCACGCCGCACATCACGGATGCGATGGTGAAGCCGGCCGAGCAGACGATGAAGATGCGCTTGCGGCCGAACCGGTTGGCGATCCAGCCCACCGGCGCGGTCATGATCGCGGCGGCGACGATGTAGGAGGTCAGCACCCAGTTGATCTGGTCCTGCGACGCCGACAGGCTGCCCTGCATATAGGGCAGCGCGACGTTGGCGATCGTGGTGTCCAGCGCCTGCATGATGGTCGCGGTCATGGCGCAGATCGTCACCATGTTCCGGCGCAGGCCGGGAACCGCGATCGGGAGCTGCGGCCGACGGTGCGCATGGTCGGTCAGTCCTGCTTCGCCGCCGCGGGCGAGAGGCCGAGCAGGGCGGCGAGCGAGCGGCGATGGCCGGTATCGATCGTGGTATAGGCGCTCATGCCGGCCTTCAGCTTCTGCACATACTTGTCGTCGCTGTCGAAATAGATTCGCACCGGCACGCGCTGCACCACCTTGACGAAATTGCCGGTGGCGTTCTGCGGCGGCAGGATCGCGAATTGCGCGCCGGTGCCGGGGCTCAGCGAGCCGATGGTGCCCTTGAAGACATGGTCCGGGAACGCATCGACGTCGATGCGTGACCGGTTGCCCGACGGCGACATAGGTGAAATCCGATTCCTTCAGATTGGCATCGACCCAGGGCTTGGCGGTGTCGATCACGCTGAACACCGGCGTGCCGGCGACGACGAAGCGGCCGAGCTGGATCTGGTCGACCTGGGTCGCGACGCCGCTCATCGGCGCGCGCATCACGGTGTGATCGAGATTGCGCTGGGCCTGGTCGAGCGCGGCCTTGGCCTGGCGCGTAGGGCGGAAACTGCTCGAGCGGCAGATCGGGATTGCCGAGCAACTGGGTTTTGGCGCTCGAGAGTCTGCTGCTTGAGGAATGCAGCTGCGGCGCTGCGCGGTCACCAGCGCGGTCGAGGAATTGTCGAGGTCGAGCTGCGAGCCGAAATTGCTTTTGGCCAGCGTTGATCTTGCGATCGACGTCGCGCTGCTTGAGGTCGACGCCCTGCTGCGCATCAGATCCGGCCATCTGGCCGTAGATCTTGATGTTGGCGTTCAGATTGTCGTAGGTGGTGTGGGCCTGGTCGAGCGTGGCCTTGGCCTGCTGCACGGCGAGGCGGAACGGCACCGGATCGATCTCGAACAGCACATCGCCCTCGTTGACGCTGCTGGCCTTCGCGCACCACGACCTTTTCGATCTTGCCGGAAATATCCGGCGTGATCAGAACTTTCTGCGCGCCGACATAGGCGTCGTCGGTGGTCACGTAGCGGCCGCCGCTCGAGATAGAAGACCAGCCCGGCGATCAGCAGCCACCAGCGGCAACACCACCAGCAGCAGCATCCGGCGGAAACGCCTGAGATAGGCCAGCGCACGGCGTCGCCGCGGCTTGGCGTCGGCCTTGGGCACTGCCGCCGGCGGATTGCCCTTTTGTTCGGGCGGAAATTTCAGGACGGGATCAGCCATAACGCTGCTCCTTTCCCTGGGGTTCGCCGGCGGGATTTTGAATGGCGTTGCGCACGTTTTCCTTGATCGTTTCCAGTTGCGCGAGCAGCCGATGGGCGTCGGCCGGATTGATGCCTTCGAGCGCGGTTGCCGTCAGTTCGGAGCGCAGTCCGCTCAGTTTGCCCAGCAGCGGCCGCGCCGCCTTGCGCAGATAGAGCCGGTTGACGCGGCGGTCGGTCTCGTCGCCGCGGCGCTCGATCCAGCCATTGTCGCAGAGCCGGTCGATCAGCCGCGTCAGCGTAATCGGCTGCATTTCCATCTGTTCGGCGAGTTCCGACTGTTTCAGGCCCTCGGTGCGTTCCACCTTGGCCAGCACCGCCCATTGCGCGCGGGTGATGCCGTAGCGCGCGGCCTGCTTGTCGGCATAAAGCCGCACCAGCCGCTGCAATTCGCCAAGCGTAAACAGGAAGTTCATATCCACGGAACCGCGGGGCATCGGCGTCGTCTCCATAAGCTACCGATATAATAAGCTAGCTTATGACTTTAACATGGCAACATAATGGAAGGCTGCCCCGCCGAAAGCACATGGCTTGTCCAGGCGCTGGCCCGGACCGCCCGTCGAATGGCGGGGTTTGGGATTGGCCGCCGAAATGCTACATATTGCCGCAAATGACCCTGGCAAAACCGACATTTCCCGCGCCCGACCATGATCACGGCCGCTGCGCCGCGGACGCGATCGCGCATGCCGAACGGGTCTGCGCGCAGCGGGCGCAGAAATTCACGCCGATCCGCCGCCAGGTGTTGCAGGCGCTGTTGTCCAGCCACCGTCCGCTCGGCGCCTATGAGGTGATCGACGAACTCGCCAAATCGATGCCGCGGCCGGCGCCGATCACGGTGTATCGCGCGCTGGATTTCCTGATGGAAAACGGCCTCGTCCACCGCATCGAAAGCCGCAACGCGTTTCTGGCCTGCGCGCATGACCATGACGCGGCGGCGATGGTGGCGTTTCTGATCTGCGAGCGCTGCGGTTCGGTCGGCGAAATTCCGGCAGCACCCGTGGCGCAAAGCCTCAACGCCGCCGCCCGCGCCACCGGCTTTGCGCCGAAATTGTCCGTCGTCGAGATCACCGGCACCTGCGCGCATTGTGCGAGCGCAAGAGTTATAACAACACGGCGACAAGCCGGTCACGAGGATCCATGCCGTCAAACGAGATGCGAAGCGATTCGGCCGAGCGTCCGCTCGGGCCGGCCGCCATCGCGTTGGTGCTGATGTTGTGCCTGAGCTGGGGCTTCAACCAGATCTCGGTCAAGCTGGTGCTGCCGGACATTCCGCCGATGCTGCAGGCCACGATCCGCTCCGTGGTGGCGCTGCCGATTGCTGCTGCTGATTGCGCGGCTGCGCGGCGTGAAGATGTTCGTTGCCGACGGCACGCTTGGCCCCGGCCTGTTCGCGGGCGTCCTGTTCGGCCTCGAATTCGTGCTGATCTTTCGCGGGTATGCTCGCTGACGTCGGCGTCGCGCGCGGTGGTGTTTCTCTACACCGCGCCGTTTTTTGTCGCGCTCGGCTCCTATCAGTTTCTCGGCGAACGGCTGCGCGCGTCGCAATGGGGCGGGCTGGCCTTGAGTTTTGCCGGCGTGGCGCTGGCGATCGGCGTTCCCCAGGCCAATGTCGATGCCAAGGTATTGCTGGGCGACCTCCTGATCGTCGGCGGCGGCGCGTTGTGGGCGGCGACCACCCTGCTGGTGAAGGCAACGGCGCTTTCGCGGGCCCCGCCGGAAAAGGCCCTGGGCTACCAGGTGGCGATGTCGATCCCGATTCTGGGCGTTCGCGGCCTGGGTTTCCGGCGAAACCATGACCCGGGTTCCCGGCCCGCTGGCGCTGTGGTTGATGGCCTATCAGGCGGTCTGGATCGTCGGATTGACGTTTCTGCTGTGGTTTTGGCTGGTGAAGACCTATTCCGCCAGCAAATTGTCGGCTTTTACCTTCATCACCCCTTTGTTTGGCGTCGTGGCTAGCTATTTCATCATGCACGACACCCTGACCCCGGTATTCGGCGCCGCGGCCCTGCTGGTGATCGCCGGGCTTTATCTGGTCAATCGCCCCGGTTCGGGTTCCCACTGATCCATTGCTGAATGTCACAAAAACCTGATATTTGAGACCCCATGAACAAGATCGAAAAACCGCTGCAGGACGACGTCGCCGGCCCCCAGGCCCGGCACAAAACCACCCAGGTCATGGTCGGCAATGTCGCCGTCGGCGGCGGTGCGCCGATCGTGGTGCAGTCGATGACCAACACCGACACCGCCGATATCGAGGGCACGATCGCCCAGGTCGCCGCGCTGGCGCGCGCCGGCTCCGAACTGGTGCGCATCACGGTCGATCGCGAAGAAGCCGCCGCCGCCGTGCCGCATATCCGCGACGGCTTGCGCAAGCGCGGCATCACCACGCCCCTGATCGGCGATTTCCACTATATCGGCCACAAGCTGCTGGCGGATTATCCGGCCTGCGCCGAGGCGCTCGACAAATACCGCATCAATCCCGGCAATGTCGGCTTCAAGAACAAGCGCGACACCCAGTTCGCCGACATCATCGAGATCGCGAACAAGAACAACAAGCCGGTGCGGATCGGCGCCAATTGGGGTTCGCTCGATCAGGAACTGCTGACCAAGCTGATGGACGAAAACGCGCTGCTCGCCGGAACCGAAGGATGTCCGCGCGGTGACCCGCGAGGCCATGGTGCAATCGGCGCTGCTGTCGGCCGCCCGCGCCCAAGAACTCGGCATGCCCAAGAACAAGATGATCCTGTCGGCCAAGGTTTCGGCGGTGCAGGATCTGATCGCGGTCTACCAGACGCTCGCCGAACGTTCGGATTACGCGATCCATCTCGGCCTCACCGAAGCCGGCATGGGATCGAAGGGCATCGTGGCTTCGTCCGCCGCGCTCGGCATTCTCTTGCAGGACGGCATCGGCGACACCATCCGGATTTCGCTGACGCCGGAGCCCGGCGGCGACCGCACGCTGGAAGTGCAGGTCGCGCAGGAACTGCTGCAGACCATGGGTTTCCGCACCTTCGTGCCGCTGGTCGCGGCATGTCCGGGCTGCGGGCGCACCACCTCGACCACGTTCCAGGAACTGGCGCGCTCGATCCAGGATTTCATCCGCACCGAAATGCCGAACTGGAAGTCGCGCTATCCCGGCGTGGAGTCGCTCAACGTCGCGATCATGGGCTGCATCGTCAACGGTCCCGGCGAATCCAAGCATGCCGATATCGGCATTTCCCTGCCCGGCACCGGCGAAACCCCGGCGGCGCCGGTGTTCGTCGACGGCAAGAAATTCAGAACCCTGCGCGGCCCGAACATCTCGACCGAATTCCAGGCGATGGTGATCGACTATAT